>NZ_CP150178.1:0-4800000 GCF_037965315.1 Paenibacillus sp. FSL R10-2796
GTGGACAGCCATACTTCCGAATTATGGCAGCAAATTTTATCGATTATTCAAACCAAATTAAGCAAGCCGAGCTTTGATACCTGGTTTAAGGCTACTAAAGCGATAACCTTCAACTCCCAGGTTCTCATTATCTCGGCACCTACAACGTTTGCAGTAGAATGGCTGGAAAGTCGTTACACCAAACTGGTAGGAGCAACCGTCTACGAAGTCACAGGGAAACAAGTGGATGTAAAATTCGTGATTGAAGAAAGCAAGCCGCCTGAGCTTGTGGTTCAACAATCCGCTCCGACTCCCGTAGTATCAAGAGAAGAAGCACAAACGCATCTGCTCAATCCAAAGTACACTTTTGACACCTTTGTAATCGGCTCTGGGAACCGCTTTGCTCATGCAGCCTCACTGGCAGTGGCCGAAGCACCAGCCAAAGCATACAATCCCTTGTTTTTATACGGTGGTGTAGGTCTGGGCAAAACCCATTTGATGCACGCAATTGGGCACTATGTCCTGGAACATAACCCAAATAACAAGGTAATTTACATCTCGTCTGAGAAATTCACGAATGAATTTATCAATTCGATCCGTGATAACCGCGGTGAAAGCTTCCGTAACAAGTATCGTAATGTTGACATTTTGCTTATCGACGACATTCAATTCCTCGCTGGAAAAGAGTCTACACAGGAGGAGTTTTTCCATACTTTCAATGCGCTCCACGAAGAACGCAAGCAAATTATCATCTCCAGCGACCGACCACCAAAGGAAATTCCCACACTGGAAGAACGGCTGCGTTCCCGGTTCGAATGGGGCTTGATTACGGATATTCAACCACCAGATCTGGAGACCCGGATTGCGATTTTACGCAAAAAGGCTAAGGCAGAGAACCTTGATATCCCTAATGAGGCCATGATGTATATTGCCAACCAGATTGACACCAATATTCGTGAGCTTGAGGGTGCATTAATCCGGGTAGTTGCTTATTCTTCGCTTACCAACCAGGATGTAACCACTCATTTGGCAGCTGAAGCGCTCAAGGATATTATTCCTTCCAGTCGTCCCAAGATGATCACCATCGCTGATATTCAGCAAAAAGTCGGAGAATACTACAATTTGCGCCTTGAAGACTTCAAAGCACGCAAAAGAACCAAAGCCGTAGCGTTTCCACGTCAAATCGCAATGTATCTATCCCGTGAACTAACGGATTATTCGCTGCCTAAGATTGGTGAGGCTTTCGGAGGACGTGACCATACGACCGTAATTCATGCGCACGATAAAATTACACAGGCATTAAAGGTCGATCAGGAGTTGTACAAAGTGGTAAATAATCTTGCGGAGAAAATTAAAAATCCTTCCTAAGAGGAACAAAGAGCCTATACACAATCTATACACATGTGGGTAGGCTTAATTTTATGCTGTTTGGTGGGGTTATCCACATATTCGTCGCCCCTACTACTAATACTATTAAATAACTATAATAATTCATCATGTAAAGACGCGTAATTAACAGACTCAAATCCATCGAAATTCCCAATTTTTCAGCTAGGAGTGAAATCATGAAAATAAGCATTCTTAAAAATGAGCTCAACGAATCCATTCAACACGTATCCAAAGCTATATCCAGCAGAACAACAATCCCTATTTTGACCGGTATTAAACTGGAAGTTAGCCATCAAGGCGTCACATTAACTGCAAGTGATACCGATATTTCTATTCAATCGTTTATTCCAGCAGAGAATGACAGCCACACCATCGTGAAGATAGATCAGCCAGGAAGTGTTGTCCTTCCCGCTAAATTTTTCGTCGAGATTATTAAGAAGCTGCCCTCCAAAGAAATCCACATGGAAGTAAAAGAAGGATTCCAAACGTACATTTCTTCCGGATCCACTGAGATTCAGATGGTAGGTTTAGACCCTGAAGAATTCCCAGTGTTACCGAGCATTGAAGAGAATGACACGATCTCTCTACCAGGTGATTTGCTGAAAAATATGATTAAACAAACAGCCTTTTCTATTTCTACCCAAGAGACAACTCCGATATTAACGGGTATACTATGGAATCTGAGTGACAATGAGTTTAAGTTTACAGCGACTGACCGTCACCGCTTGGCAACAAGAGCTGCTAAACTTGAAGGCACGGAAAATGTCAATTTCGGAAATATTGTTATTGCCGGTAAAACCCTTAATGAGCTCAGCAAAATTATCCCTGACCAAAATATGCTGGTTGATATTGTCGTTGCGGATAATCAAGTACTCTTCAAAATCGACAAAGTACTGTTTTATTCACGGATCCTAGATGGGATTTATCCTGATACTTCTAGAATTATTCCAACAACCTACAAAACAGAACTAACTTTAGATACAAAAAAATTAAGCGAATCGATTGATCGTGCTTATTTGCTGTCCCGGGAAGAAAAAACAAATATTGTTCGTATGCAGACGCTTGATCAAGGCGGTATTGAAATTTCTTCAAGCTCATCAGAGCTGGGTAAGGTTCGCGAGGAACTTGAAGTCATTGATTTCAAAGGTGAACCTCTCAAAATATCTTTCAACTCGAAATATATGCTTGATGTATTAAAGGTCATAGAGAGTGAGCAGCTCGTTATTGCATTTACAGGGATGATGAGTCCGATCATTTTGAAACCACTTGACCAAACCAATAGCTTGTATATCATTTTGCCTTACCGTACAACAAATTAATGCCAACATTCATGAACATGTGGATAAGTGGCTGAAAGGATAAAAACCATGAAAAAAATACTTATCCACAGTGGATACATTAAGCTGGACCAATTTCTGAAACTCGCAGATTGTGTATCCACAGGTGGAATGGCCAAAGCTTTATTGCAGGAAGGTCACGTATTGGTCAACGGAGAGGTAGAGGAACGGCGCGGCAGAAAACTTTATCCGGGTGACAAAATCGAAGTGCAGGATAACGGTACCTTTGAGGTTGAAGGCGGAGGAGTAAAAGAGTAGTACGCTAGGGGAGGAACCATTTCGTGTTTGTTAAAAATATCGGTCTGCAGCATTATCGGAATTACGGGCTGCTGCGTCTGGAGAGCCTGGGCGATGTGAATCTGATTCTGGGTCAGAACGCCCAAGGCAAAACAAACCTCATGGAGGCATTGTTCGTCCTGGCGATGACCAAAAGCCACCGCACCTCTAAGGACCGCGAACTTATCTCCTTCGATGCCCCCGGAGATGCAGCTCAGATCGTTGCCGAGGTGGAACGCAAGTATGGCGATCTCAAGCTGGAGCTCACCCTATCTGCCAAAGGTAAAAAAGCCAAGATCAATGGTTTGGAGCAGCGGCGCCTTAGTGAGTTTGTTGGATCTCTGAATGTGGTCATGTTTGCACCGGAAGATTTAGAGATTGTAAAAGGGACCCCTGGTATCAGACGGCGTTTTCTTGATATGGAGATCGGCCAAGTCCAGCCTAGTTATCTATTTCACCTACAGCAGTATCAAAAAGTTCTCTTGCAAAGAGGTAATCTCTTAAAGCAATTATGGGGAAAAGAGGCTGCAGGGAAAGAGCTTCTGGAAATCTGGGATGCTCAACTTGTAGAGCATGGTGTTAAAATCGTCAAAAAAAGGAAACAATTCATAAAGAAGCTGCAAATATGGGCTGAAAGCATTCACCGGGGGATTACGAACGGCGGAGAAGAACTGAAATTGCTCTATGTCCCCTCTTTCGGCGATCGGGATGAGGAAGATGAAGCTGTCTTATTAGACAATTTTATGTTAAAGTTATCACAAACGAGAGAACAAGAAATCAGGCGCGGCATGACGCTGACGGGTCCCCATCGGGATGACCTGTCCTTTTTTATCAACGGAAGGGAAGCTCAGGTCTACGGTTCTCAAGGACAGCAGCGTACCACGGCTTTATCGCTTAAGCTGGCGGAAATCGAGCTGATCCATGAGGAAATCGGAGAATATCCTGTGCTGCTTCTTGATGATGTTTTATCCGAGCTTGATCCTTACCGCCAGACCCAGCTTATTGAAACCTTTCAAAGCAAGGTACAGACATTCATTACCGCTACCGGAATTGAGGGTCTGAATGCCGATAAATTAAAGGGCGCCAGCCTATTTCATGTTCATGATGGAAAAGTTGAGTTATAAAAGAGCGGAGGACGATCATGTATATTCATTTGGGCGGGGAGAAGATCATTAGGTCTTCGGAGTTAATTGCTATATTTGATATTTCGATTGAGAAATCTTCCAAGGTATCTAAGCAATTCGTTATTCACTCTGAGCAGGATAAGAAGCTTGAGCGGATTGGCGAAGAGGAAGCAAAATCTATTGTCGTAACTAAAAATATCGTGTATTACTCCCCCATTTCCTCCTCCACTCTTAAAAAAAGAGCCAAAATTTTGCTCGAAATATAACTTGCATTGGGTAACAAAGAGATAATCAGAAAGAAGTAGGTGAAGGCATGTCAATGAATCAACCGACATATGATGAGAGCCAGATTCAGGTACTGGAAGGGCTGGAAGCGGTTCGGAAACGTCCGGGCATGTATATTGGTTCGACTAGTTCTAAAGGTCTCCATCACTTGGTATGGGAGGTCGTCGATAATAGTATCGATGAGGCACTCGCAGGTTATTGTGACCGGATTCAAGTGATTATACATGAGGATAACGCGATCACTGTTATCGATAATGGACGTGGCATACCTGTAGGTGAGAATGTAAAGCTTAAGAAGTCGACGCTTGAAGTCGTAATGACCGTGCTGCATGCAGGCGGTAAATTCGGCGGTGGCGGATATAAAGTTTCCGGTGGTTTGCATGGTGTGGGTATCTCTGTAGTGAATGCCTTGTCTGAAAAGGTCCTTGTTAAGGTCAAACGTGACGGTCATATCTACCAACAGGAATATAGACGTGGTGCACCGCAGTATGACATCAAAATCGTTGGCGATTCAGATGAGACAGGAACGACTACAACCTTTCATCCGGATCCTGAAATATTTACGGAAACCACAGTTTTTGAATATTCGACACTGCTTACTCGTATTCGGGAGCTGGCTTTTCTTAACAAAGGAATCGAGCTTTCACTTCATGATGAGCGGACGGATGTCACCAACGTGTTCAAATACGAGGGTGGTATCGTTGAATATGTGAAATATTTGAATGAGAAAAAAGAAGCACTACATGAGGATCCGATCTACGTGGAAGGCTCACGCGATATGATCCAAGTTGAAGTGGCTCTCCAATATAACGATTCGTATACTGAGAACATCTACTCTTTTGCGAATAATATTAATACGCATGAGGGCGGAACGCATGAATCCGGCTTTAAAAGTGCGCTGACCCGTATCATCAACGATTATGCTCGTAAAGCGGGAGTATTGAAGGATAGCAATTCGAATCTGACTGGTGATGACGTGCGTGAAGGATTGACAGCCATTATTTCTGTCAAAATTCCAGATCCACAATTCGAAGGTCAAACGAAAACTAAGCTCGGAAATAGTGAAGTGCGGGGTATCGTAGAATCACTGTTCGGAGAGAAATTACAAGAGTTCCTGGAAGAAAACCCAGCAGTATCACGTCGCGTTCTTGAGAAGTCACTTTCCGCGTCGCGCGCACGAGAAGCTGCCCGTAAGGCACGTGAGTTAACCCGTCGGAAGAGTGCGCTTGAAGTCAGTGCTCTGCCTGGTAAACTCGCCGACTGTTCATCCAAGGATGCCTCGATCAGCGAACTATACATCGTCGAAGGTGACTCAGCGGGTGGATCGGCTAAGCAAGGCCGGGATCGCCATTTTCAAGCGATTCTACCGTTGCGTGGTAAGATCCTAAACGTTGAAAAAGCTCGCCTTGACCGTATTTTATCTAACGCCGAGATCCGCGCCATCATTACGGCTTTGGGCACAGGGATCAGCGATGACTTTGACTTATCGAAGGCTCGCTATCATAAAGTCGTTATTATGACCGATGCCGACGTCGATGGAGCCCATATTAGAACGCTATTATTAACGTTCTTCTATCGTTACATGCGGAAGCTAGTAGACGCGGGTTATATCTATATTGCACAGCCTCCTCTCTTTAAGATTGAGCGCAATAAGGTTATCCGCTACGCAGGCAGCGAGAAGGAACGCGATGATATTATCGCTTCTTTTGGAGAAAATGCTAAGGTTAACGTCCAACGTTACAAAGGTTTGGGAGAGATGAATGCAACCCAACTTTGGGACACAACGATGGACCCTGAGACCCGTATGATGCTCCAGGTTACGATTGAAGATGCGATGCTGGCAGATAGTATTTTTGATACACTTATGGGTGACAATGTTGAACCAAGACGTGACTTTATCCATGAGCATGCCAAGAACGTTAGATACCTTGATGTGTAAGAACAATATTTAATACAACCTCCGGCTTCTATTCCTAACGGAATGAGAACGCTGGAGGTTCTTTGATTTCAAGCTTCTTTTTAGGCTCTTGTAGATTGTTTATTGCGGGTCGAATAAGGGGATTTTCTTGCTTTTACACGTCCATAGGCTACGGCATAGCGATGTATTTTACGATAGATTGATTTATCAGGAAATAATTTGAATACAGCAATGGACGGAAGAGTGTTGACTTCCAGCAGCCACATATCCAGATGTTGATCCATGGCAATATCCAGACCAATCTCTTTGATTCCTGGATAGGCAGATTGAAGCTGTGTCGCGATTTGTATACCCAAAGCTTTTAAGTGATTGATCGTAACTAGGACTTCAGAGGGCGGCATATAATTTTTTAGTAGAGTACTTACGGAAAGGATACTGCCTCCACTGTGATAATTGGTGACGATTTTTTGAGGGGCAGCTACTCTTCCAAGCATTCCTGTTGTTTCCCATACTCCTGATGGAGTCTTTTGGGTAAGAACCCGAAGATCAAAAGGGCGGTCTTGATGACGCAGAAGGTCAATCCCTTTTTGAATCAAATAGGTTCGATTCTGAATTCGTTTCTGTAAGTTCTCATACAGCTCTTCTGGTGAGAAAAACACTTCCGCAGTCTTCCCATATCTTAAAATATACAAGATCTGTTCTTCGGGCTCTTCTTTATTAACGTTATCGAGGTCGGTACCGTGTTCAGCTTTCTGTTTGCTAGTGCTAAGAGTTACAGTACGCTGCTCAGCTCTCATTACACCGATACCATAACTTCCTCGATCTGGCTTAATATAGACCATTGTATATAACGCAAGCATCTCCTTAAGAGCATTGACATCGAATTTACGGGTATCAGGCACATATTGCAATAGAGAGTGATTTTGAAGGATGACTTTCGTTTTAGCCCATTTGCTTGGGACGCGTTGAATCTTCATTATCTTCCTCCTTATGAGTTTTGTGCAGGAATAGGTCCTTTGGGTTCCTTGTTGTAAAAAATGCAGTGGCAGCATAATCTTTGACAGCTGAAAATCAGGACAAGCTACCTAAACAATGGTATAATATAAGGATATGGGGTTATGCCTTATCGAACGATATTAGGATAATAAAACCGTGTTTCTTGTCTTTACAGTCTATGTAGTAAAGATATTTGCGGAAAGGGCAAATACCCTGATAAGCGCAAAAAGAAATCAATATTAGAAGATAAAAGGCTATCATGTTTAATTGTGCTACTTTTGTGAAAGTAATATAATTAAGGGTAGCGGTTTTTTAACTGAAGGAGGTCCAGCAACTCATGGCTGAACAAAATAACCCACAAGTCAAAGATCGGGACATTGGCGTGGAAATGCGTGAATCCTTTATGGATTACGCAATGAGCATCATTGTTAGCCGGGCTTTGCCAGATGTGCGGGACGGACTCAAGCCGGTTCACCGACGCATTTTGTTTGCGATGTCGGAGCTTGGAATGTCTGCGGATAAGCCTCATAAGAAATCTGCAAGAATCGTCGGTGAGGTTATCGGTAAGTACCACCCTCACGGTGACTCAGCTGTCTATGAAACAATGGTACGGATGGCTCAGGATTTCTCGATGCGCTATATGCTTGTAGACGGTCACGGGAACTTTGGTTCGATCGATGGTGATATGGCCGCGGCGATGCGGTACACAGAAGCCCGTCTCTCCAAGATTGCAGGCGAAATGCTTCGTGATTTGAACAAAGAGACAGTTGACTTCGCACCCAACTATGATGGTGAAGAGAATGAGCCGGTTGTATTGCCAGCCCGTTATCCGAATCTGCTCGTAAATGGGGTATCTGGTATTGCTGTAGGTATGGCTACTAATATTCCACCGCATAACCTTGGTGAAGTTATCGATGGTGTGCAGGCGATGATTAAGAATCCTGATATCACGCCAATGGAATTGATGGAGTTTATCCAAGGTCCGGATTTCCCTACGGCTGGATATATTTTGGGTCGTGAGGGCATTCGTCAGGCTTATCGTACGGGACGTGGTTCAGTGACCATGCGTGCGAAGGCAACGATCGAAGAGAACAACGGCAAGGCTCGCATCATTGTGCATGAGCTTCCATACCAGGTTAACAAAGCAAGATTGGTTGAGAAAATCGCAGAATTAGTACGTGAGAAACGGATCGAAGGTATAACGGATCTTCGAGATGAGTCTGACCGTAACGGTATGCGTGTAGTTGTTGAGATGAGACGCGATGTTAATCCAAATGTAGTATTAAACAATCTATATAAACATACTTCTATGCAATCCACATTTGGGATCAACATGCTTGCCATCGTAAATAACGAGCCGAAAATTCTTAATCTGCGTGATGTACTTTATCATTATTTGCAGCACCAGATTGAAGTTATTCGTCGTCGTACTATATTTGATCTTAAAAAAGCTGAAGCACGCGCTCATATCTTAGAAGGTCTGCGCATTGCGCTTGATCATCTGGATGAGGTGATTGCGTTAATCCGTGCTTCACGGACAACTGATATAGCCCGCGAAGGCTTAATGAGCACCTTTAGCCTCAGTTTAGAGCAGGCTCAGGCTATCCTCGATATGCGGATGCAACGTCTGACCGGTCTGGAACGGGAAAAGATCGAGAATGAATATAACGAATTGATCGTTAAAATTGCAGAGTACCGTGAAATTCTGGCTAACGAGCATCTTGTACTGGAAATCATCAGCAACGAGCTGCAGGATATCCGTGATAGATATTCTGATGAACGCCGGACAGAGATCACGGTTGGTGAAGAAAGTATCCTGGATGAAGACCTTATTCCACGTGAAGAGGTTGTTATCACTATTACACATACAGGATATATCAAACGTCTACCTGTCAGCACCTACCGCAGTCAGAAGCGCGGAGGTCGCGGAGTCATGGGGATGGACACCAAGGACCAGGATTTTGTGGAGCATCTCTTCGTGAGTAACTCTCATAACTATCTGATGTTCTTTACCGATAAGGGTAAAGTTTACCGGATTAAAGCTTATGAGATCCCAGAATTGGGCCGTACAGCCCGGGGGACGCCAATCATCAACCTGATTCAAATCGAACAAGGTGAGAAGATTAGTGCAGTAATCCAAGTGGAAGATGGCGATAGCGATAAATATTTATTCTTTGCTACCCGCGAGGGTATCGTGAAGAAGACGCCTCTTGGGGATTATAACAACATCCGTAAAGGCGGTCTTATTGCTATTAATCTTCGTGAAGAAGATTCCCTGATCGAGGTTAAGCTGACTGATGGACAGCAAAATCTCATTATCGGTACAGCTCGCGGAATGTCGATTACGTTCTCAGAGAATGATGTGCGTTCTATGGGACGTAGCGCGACTGGCGTTAAGGGTATTACGCTTGACGGTAATGACCATGTCATTGGTATGGACTGTGTCGATAAGGAGCTTGAGGTTCTGATTGTTACTACCAAGGGCTATGGTAAACGGACACCAGCTGGTGATTATCGTTCCCAGACTCGTGGCGGTAAAGGGATCAAGACCATTAATCTCACCGATAAGAATGGTCCTGTAGTGGGTCTTAAGGTCGTTAAGAAGGATGAAGACTTAATGATCATTACGACTAGCGGTACCCTGATTCGTACCAGCATGGATGGAATTTCTACTATGGGCCGTTATGCTCAAGGGGTTAAGCTGATTAACATCCGTGAGGATGACGCAGTAGCTACTCTGTGTAGAGCTGACAAGAACGAAGAGGATGAATCTGAGGAAGTGGAAGGTCTGGAAGGCTTGGAAGGGCAAGAAGGCCTGGATGGGCAAGATACAGTCGAGGAATCTGGCGATATTGATCAGCCTGAGATCCTGACTGAGGACGAAGACACTGACTTAGAATAGGTTGAATTCAAAAAAGAGCAAGGGCTTCTATTACAGAAGTTCTTGCTCTTTTTGTTGCTTTTTGAATGACCGATGCTTCAAAAAATAAAATAAATATTTTGAAAGAATAGTTTTCACTGCACTAGTGTCTTCCATTTATCCGTACTATAATTAGCCAATAGAATCCTATAAAGTACTAATTTCTCAGAAATTATCTGTCTTATCAATGTGAGGTAATGCTGGGTGTACGGCTTATAGAAATTAAGGGGCTGAGTATATGCCAAATATATTGGTTGGAGAAGTTAAAGCAGGCTCAAAGATAATAAAGGATGTAATTACACCTTTAGGGGGGACTTTATTCACTAAGGGAAAAATATTGCTCCCTCGTGATCTAGATATTTTACAGGCTTTTTTGATTGGGCAAGTGGAAATCGAAGGTGACCAAGGTGAGGCGAGTTCGGATGGAGCCAAAACAACAGCTAAGCAAGCCTCCCCTAAAGCTGGAGCCATTATCAACGAATCGATGTTGGCCAAGACTAATTCTCCTCTACATGATGAATACGATAAAATGCTCACTCTTATTAAGAACAGCTATCGATCGGTAACGGCAGCTTCACTTCCTATTTTTGAGCTTCGCAGTCAGTTAGAGACATTAATAGGTTATTTGAAGGATTATCATGTCTTGAAGTTTACACCGCGCACTTTAAAATATGAGGATTACAACTATCACAATGCTGTGTTGTCCGCGTTGACCTCCTATAAAATCGCTCAGTGGTGTGGGTACCCACAAAAGGATTGGATGCAGATTGCTTTTGCAGGATTATTACATGATATCGGCAATGCAAAAGTAGACAGCTCACTTTTACAGAAACCGGAGTCACTTAACAATAGTGAAATAGAAGAGGTTCGCCGACACACTACATATGGTTATCAATTATTACGCAATGTTACAGCGATTAATGAAGGGGTAAGACTTGCCGCCTTGCAGCATCATGAGAAGATTGATGGCTCTGGTTATCCATTGAAGCTGGACGGCAGTCAGATTCATTTCTACGCTAAAGTAGTCGCAGTAGCAGATATATTCCATGCTATGACCTTAGAAAGAGCCTACAGAAGAGCACAGTCTCCTTATTTGGTACTAGAGCAGATTCTGACAGAAAGCTTCGGTAAGCTTGACCCAGTGATTGTGCAGACGTTTATACAGAAGAGTACTGATCTCTTTAATGGCACTAGAATCAAATTAAGTGATGGCCGTCATGGGGAGATTATCTTCACAGATCGCGCAAACCCTACACGTCCGATGGTTAAGATAGAGGAAACAATAGTTAATTTGATGTTGGAACGTGAATTGTATATTCAAGAAATCATTGCTTAGGGCGTAGGTACAAAGGAATAAGGCTGTGCTAGCCATTATATATTGCAGTATTGAGGCTTTTGGCAGCACAGTCTCTCATTTATCTAGTATATTTCAAAAAAACTCTTGCAATGCAACTCCATACATGATATATTCTAAGTCCGGCCAAGAAGTACACATGCCGAGCTCGAAAAAGAAGTTAAAAAAAGAGCTTGACATTAAATAGCCGAACATGATATAGTATAAGAGTTGCTGCTGAGACATTAAACGGCGCCAACGAGAACTTGATCTTTGAAAACTGAACAACGAGTGAGTAGGAAATCACGCAAGTGAAATCCAAAATTAGAGAATTAATTTTCTCGTCAGATGTTTCAAAATGAGCATATCGCTCTTTTCAATACTAATTGGAGAGTTTGATCCTGGCTCAGGACGAACGCTGGCGGCGTGCCTAATACATGCAAGTCGAGCGGAGTTGTTTTGAAAGCTTGCTTTCAAAACAACTTAGCGGCGGACGGGTGAGTAACACGTAGGCAACCTGCCCTTCAGACTGGGATAACTACCGGAAACGGTAGCTAATACCGGATAATTTCTTTTTTCTCCTGAGAGAAGAATGAAAGACGGAGCAATCTGTCACTGAGGGATGGGCCTGCGGCGCATTAGCTAGTTGGTGGGGTAACGGCCCACCAAGGCGACGATGCGTAGCCGACCTGAGAGGGTGAACGGCCACACTGGGACTGAGACACGGCCCAGACTCCTACGGGAGGCAGCAGTAGGGAATCTTCCGCAATGGGCGAAAGCCTGACGGAGCAACGCCGCGTGAGTGATGAAGGTTTTCGGATCGTAAAGCTCTGTTGCCAGGGAAGAACGTCCGGTAGAGTAACTGCTATCGGAGTGACGGTACCTGAGAAGAAAGCCCCGGCTAACTACGTGCCAGCAGCCGCGGTAATACGTAGGGGGCAAGCGTTGTCCGGAATTATTGGGCGTAAAGCGCGCGCAGGCGGCTATTTAAGTCTGGTGTTTAAACCTTGGGCTCAACCTGAGGTCGCACTGGAAACTGGGTGGCTTGAGTACAGAAGAGGAAAGTGGAATTCCACGTGTAGCGGTGAAATGCGTAGATATGTGGAGGAACACCAGTGGCGAAGGCGACTTTCTGGGCTGTAACTGACGCTGAGGCGCGAAAGCGTGGGGAGCAAACAGGATTAGATACCCTGGTAGTCCACGCCGTAAACGATGAGTGCTAGGTGTTAGGGGTTTCGATACCCTTGGTGCCGAAGTTAACACAGTAAGCACTCCGCCTGGGGAGTACGGTCGCAAGACTGAAACTCAAAGGAATTGACGGGGACCCGCACAAGCAGTGGAGTATGTGGTTTAATTCGAAGCAACGCGAAGAACCTTACCAGGTCTTGACATCCCTCTGAATCTGCTAGAGATAGCAGCGGCCTTCGGGACAGAGGAGACAGGTGGTGCATGGTTGTCGTCAGCTCGTGTCGTGAGATGTTGGGTTAAGTCCCGCAACGAGCGCAACCCTTAACTTTAGTTGCCAGCAAGTAATGTTGGGCACTCTAGAGTGACTGCCGGTGACAAACCGGAGGAAGGTGGGGATGACGTCAAATCATCATGCCCCTTATGACCTGGGCTACACACGTACTACAATGGCCGGTACAACGGGAAGCGAAGCCGCGAGGTGGAGCCAATCCCATCAAAGCCGGTCTCAGTTCGGATTGCAGGCTGCAACTCGCCTGCATGAAGTCGGAATTGCTAGTAATCGCGGATCAGCATGCCGCGGTGAATACGTTCCCGGGTCTTGTACACACCGCCCGTCACACCACGAGAGTTTACAACACCCGAAGTCGGTGGGGTAACCCGCAAGGGAGCCAGCCGCCGAAGGTGGGGTAGATGATTGGGGTGAAGTCGTAACAAGGTAGCCGTATCGGAAGGTGCGGCTGGATCACCTCCTTTCTATGGAGAATCGTTCTCTGCAATGAGAACATTCAAATCGGAAGCTCAGCTTCCAAAACTCAGGTTTAGGCCTGTTACTCACTCGTTGCTCAGTTTTGAGAGTTTAAGCTCTCAAGTAAGACTTGATCCTTGAAAACTGGATACCGAAACGAATTTGCGTTTTAGAACATCTTTTAGCAACTTGTGTAAGCAAGTAAATGTTATTAGTGAGATGATTCCAAAGAGAATGTCATCGTATGATATTTTCCTGCGGAAAAATCAAGGTTAAGCTAATAAGAGCACACGGAGGATGCCTAGGCGCCAGGAGCCGACGAAGGACGTGGCGAACAACGAAACTGCCTCGGGGAGCTGTAAGCAAGCTTTGATCCGGGGGTGTCCGAATGGGGAAACCCAGCTGTGGTAATTCGCAGTTACTCATTTCTGAATACATAGGAAATGTAGAGGCAGACCAGGGGAACTGAAACATCTAAGTACCCTGAGGAAGAGAAAACAATAGTGATTCCGTCAGTAGCGGCGAGCGAACGCGGAACAGCCTAAACCTAAGAGCTTGCTCTTAGGGGTTGTGGGACGTCTCACATGGAGTTACAAAGGAATATGGTAGGCGAAGAGGTCTGGAAAGGCCCGCGATAGAGGTAAAAGCCCTGTAACCTAAACTGTGTTCTCTCCGAGACGGATCCCGAGTAGTGCGGGGCACGTGAAACCCCGTATGAATCCAGCAGGACCATCTGCTAAGGCTAAATACTACCTGGCGACCGATAGTGAAACAGTACCGTGAGGGAAAGGTGAAAAGCACCCCGGAAGGGGAGTGAAATAGAACCTGAAACCGTGTGCTTACAAAAAGTCAGAGCCCTATTAATGGGTGATGGCGTGCCTTTTGTAGAATGAACCGGCGAGTTACGTTTAACATGCAAGGTTAAGCCGAGAAGGTGGAGCCGCAGCGAAAGCGAGTCTGAATAGGGCGAATTAGTATGTGGACATAGACCCGAAACCGTGTGATCTACCCCTGTCCAGGGTGAAGGTGCGGTAACACGCACTGGAGGCCCGAACCCACGTACGTTGAAAAGTGCGGGGATGAGGTGGGGGTAGCGGAGAAATTCCAATCGAACTCGGAGATAGCTGGTTCTCCCCGAAATAGCTTTAGGGCTAGCCTCGGTATAAGAGTAGTGGAGGTAGAGCACTGATTGGGTGCGGGGTCCGCAAGGATTACCAAGCTCAGTCAAACTCCGAATGCCATATACTTATTGCCGGGAGTCAGACAGTGAGTGCTAAGATCCATTGTCAAAAGGGAAACAGCCCAGACCATCAGCTAAGGTCCCCAAGTGTGTGTTAAGTGGGAAAGGATGTGGAGTTGCACAGACAACCAGGATGTTGGCTTAGAAGCAGCCACCATTGAAAGAGTGCGTAATAGCTCACTGGTCGAGTGACTCTGCGCCGAAAATGTAACGGGGCTAAACACACCACCGAAGCTATGGCTAGATACGTATGTATCTGGGGTAGGGGAGCGTTGTGTAGGGGTTGAAGGTGTACTGAAAAGAGCGCTGGACACTACACAAGTGAGAATGCCGGTATGAGTAACGAAAAGATCAGTGAGAATCTGATCCGCCGAAAGCCCAAGGTTTCCTGAGGAAGGCTCGTCCGCTCAGGGTAAGTCGGGACCTAAGGCGAGGCCGAAAGGCGTAGTCGAAGGACAACAGTTTGAAATTACTGTACCACCGTAATCCGCTATGAGCGATGGGGTGACGCAGGAGGGTAGTGACGCGGACTGATGGATGTCCGTCTAAGCAGTGAGGCTGATGTGTAGGCAAATCCGCACATCGATAAGGCTGGGCTGTGATGGGGAGCGAAAATTGTAGTAGCGAAGGTCATGATCTCACACTGCCAAGAAAAGCCTCTAGCCAGGAGAAGGTGCCCGTACCGCAAACCGACACAGGTAGGCGAGAAGAGAATTCTAAGGCGCGCGGAAGAACTCTCGTTAAGGAACTCGGCAAAATGACCCCGTAACTTCGGGAGAAGGGGTGCCCCGGTAGTGTGAATAGCACGAGGGGGCCGCAGTGAAAAGGCCCAAGCGACTGTTTAGCAAAAACACAGGTCTGTGCGAAGCCGCAAGGCGAAGTATACGGGCTGACGCCTGCCCGGTGCTGGAAGGTTAAGGGGAGTGGTTAGGGGTAACCCGAAGCTATGAACCGAAGCCCCAGTAAACGGCGGCCGTAACTATAACGGTCCTAAGGTAGCGAAATTCCTTGTCAGGTAAATTCTGACCCGCACGAATGGCGTAACGACTTGGGCGCTGTCTCAACGAGAGATCCGGTGAAATTTTAATACCTGTGAAGATGCAGGTTACCCGCGACAAGACGGAAAGACCCCATGGAGCTTTACTGCAGCTTGATATTGAATTTGGGTACGATCTGTACAGGATAGGTGGGAGCCGTAGAAATCGGAGCGCAAGCTTCGGTGGAGGCGCCGTTGGGATACCACCCTGATCGTATCTAGGTTCTAACCTAGTACCCTTATCGGGTACGGGGACCGTGTCAGGCGGGCAGTTTGACTGGGGCGGTCGCCTCCTAAAGAGTAACGGAGGCGTTCCAAGGTTCCCTCAGAATGGTTGGAAATCATTCGCAGAGTGCAAAGGCATAAGGGAGCTTGACTGCGAGACCTACAAGTCGAGCAGGGACGAAAGTCGGACTTAGTGATCCGGTGGTACCGCATGGAAGGGCCATCGCTCAACGGATAAAAGCTACCCTGGGGATAACAGGCTTATCTCCCCCAAGAGTCCACATCGACGGGGAGGTTTGGCACCTCGATGTCGGCTCATCGCATCCTGGGGCTGAAGTAGGTCCCAAGGGTTGGGCTGTTCGCCCATTAAAGCGGTACGCGAGCTGGGTTCAGAACGTCGTGAGACAGTTCGGTCCCTATCTGTCGTGGGCGCAGGAAATTTGAGAGGAGCTGTCCTTAGTACGAGAGGACCGGGATGGACGTACCGCTGGTGCACCAGTTGTTCCGCCAGGAGCATGGCTGGGTAGCTACGTACGGACGGGATAAGCGCTGAAAGCATCTAAGCGTGAAGCCCCCCTCAAGATGAGATTTCCCAATTAGTAAGACCCCTTGAAGACGACGAGGTAGATAGGTTGGAGGTGGAAGTGCAGTAATGCATGGAGCTGACCAATACTAATCGGTCGAGGGCTTATCCTATACGTAGAATGCAAATTTGTTTCGGATTCAGTTTTCAGGCATCAAGCCTGTAACACGCTTAGAAATTCATTCTCACTTCTGGTGATGAACCGAATTTCACGCGGCAGCGTCTGTTTCACAGACGCATGTTTGGTGGCGATAGCGGAGGGGTTCCACGCGTACCCATCCCGAACACGACCGTTAAGCCCTCCAGCGCCGATGGTACTTGGACCGAAGGGTCCTGGGAGAGTAGGACGTTGCCAAGCACACAAGACCACTGTTGAGTAATCGACAGTGGTCTTTTTGTTATGTATATTTACTTAAGGATTGTTGCAAATTAAATTATGTTTGACAGACTAGAGTGTTTAACCCATAATACAATTCATACTAAACATATAAGAATTATAGGGGGAGCGAATTATGTCGTACTTTAGTGTATCTATTAAGAAACCGATTCTGTTGGGGGCAATAGCAGTTTTGCTATTGATGTTAATTGCAGGGTGCTCGGGGTCTAATAATAAGGCTGATTCAAATAAAGAGGCACAGGAAAGTGCGAGTCCGGCAACTCAAAGTCCTCAAACTGCAGAACCTGCAACGGGAGGGACTTTCGTCTATGGACGACCTGCTTCTGTAACTTCGCTGGATTTGCATAATCAGATTACGTCCAACAATGCTTTTGCAATCGACAAAGTTTTTGAATCATTAGTCGCTTTTGACAGCAAAGGTGAAATTGTAGATTGGCTTGCTAAGTCACATAATATCAGTGAAGATGGTCTGACGTATACATTCGAGCTTCGTGATGGGTTGAAGTTTTCCAATGGTACGGATGTGACCGCAGAAGATGCTGTATTCTCTCTTGAGCGGCACTTGAAGGTAGGCGGCCCGCTGGCAATATCCGCAAAAGTCGACACAATCAAAGCGCAAGATAACAAAACGCTTGTTATTACACTTAAAGAGCCTTATACACCATTTATCTCGGAGCTATCTAATTTCTCAAATGGTATCCTTCCTAACAATTTCGGTGGATTATCCGAAGAAGAATTCTTCAAGAAACCAATCGGTACGGGACCTTTTGTTGTTGAAACATGGGACACTGCAGGTGATCTGACCTTCACTAAGAATACATTCTACTGGCAAGAAGGTAAACCCTATATTGATAAGCTCGTTTATAAACTGATTGAAGATGACAGTCAAGCGATTAACCAGCTGAAGGCTGGAGAAGTTAATGCTATTGAATCTTTGGCCCTGCAAAATGCCAATGAGATTAAAGATGGGGCTGACACTAAAGTAGTTACTAACGGTAGTTGGGTGACAGAGCAATTGTTCTTTAATACGTTGGATGAACATTTTTCTGATGTGCATGTCCGTCGCGCTCTGGCGCTGGCGCTTGATCGTGAGGGCTTGACCAAGGCGCTAACCTTTGGTTATGCACAAACAGCAAACTCATTGCTGCCAACAACGATTCCTTATAACGCAAATGATACAATCAAAGCACTGAACTTTAATATCGAAGCAGCCAAGGAGGAGCTTGCCAAATCTGCCTTCCCTAATGGCTTCACTACCAAATTACTTGTAGCATCCGGTAATAGCACAAGAGCTCAAGAGGCACAAATTATTCAGGCAGCGGGCCAAACGATCGGGATTAAGATTGAGATTGAATCGATTGAACTTGCCACTTTCCGTGAACGTTTCTTCGCATATGATTTTGCGGCAATGCTGAACAGCGGCCAAGCGGATTCCCCTGAAGCGAACTCAATTATTGCTTTCCAGACCGATCCGGAAGGCTTCAGCAAATCATATTGGACGCATTATACAAATGATGAAGTAACGAAGCTTCTATATGAGGGACAAAAAACTGCGGATGGAGATGAACGTGCACAAATCTATACTAAGCTGCTGCAGACCCTTGCTGATGAAGTTCCTTATATTCCGCTTTACTATCCAGATGTTTTAAAAGGTATTCGTTCTTCAGTTGACGGTCTCGTTGTTCTACCAAACGGCAGTGCCCGTTTCGAAGATGTCCGCATCAGCCAATGATGAATCTTAAGCAGGTGTTAAATCAACCGAAAGGAAGCAAGGGTTCTTACAACTGGCTTGTGATATCTCTTATAAAAGCATTGGCAGTGATCTTCTGCGTAATGATAGCAGTCTTTTTCATCATACGAATCGTGCCGGGAGATCCAGCAAAAATGATTTTGGGAGAATACAGCACCCCTGAGGCGCTCAAGAGTATGCATCATACTCTTGGGCTGGACCTCCCTTTATGGGAGCAATTCATCCGATTTGTGAAGACGCTGTTTACTCAAGGAGATACTGGAGACTCCATTATTATAGGGACATCAACAAGAGAGTTGATTACACAACGGGCCCCTGTTACTTTGCTGCTCATCGTGATGGCTTGTGTGTTGGCGATTTTCGTATCCCTTCTGCTCGCTACGGTAGCCGCTACGCATAAGGATAAACTGCTGGACCATTTGATACGTATTTTTCCTACAATTACTCTAGGTATGCCAATCTTCTGGGTTGGCTTACTTTTAATTTTGCTCTTTAGTGTCCGGCTTGGCTGGTTCCCTGTTGGGGGAGTAAGTGAAGGGTGGGTCGGAACCTTGCATAGTCTTGCACTTCCAGCAATCACTGTTGCTTTTTCACAGGTTCCTACGCTTGTTCGTTCATTAAGAGCGCAGATGCTTGAAGTGTTAGAATCGGATTTTGTAGTCACCCTTAAGGCTGCGGGCATACCAAACAGGGTTATTTTATTTAAACATGTGCTGCGCAACTCTGCTCTTCCTACGTTAATGCTGCTGGGTGTGAATATTTCTTATTTAATCGGAGGCACCTTGGTCGTTGAGCAGGTATTTGGAATTAAGGGAATTGGCAGCTTATTGTTCACTTCAATTTCGAAACGGGACTTTCCGGTTATTCAAGGAATAGCACTTTACTGTGCGCTATCTGTTGTGATCATCAGTCTCTTGATTGAAATCATTTCCTGGTGGCTTGATCCCAGAACGAAAGGAAAACAATGAAAACTATAAGACTAGACTCGCGATTGTATGAAGACGGTAAGATAACAAGCGGCTTACAGCGAATATGGAATACCCCATCACTTCTAGTGGGAATTATTATGTTTGCAGCTCTTATTCTCTTGACTGTGTTTATACCTTATATAAGTCCTTATGACCCCTCTGAGCAAAATTTGAGTGCCTTTTTACAGCCTCCGTCAGCCGAGCATTGGTTGGGAACTGATCAATTAGGGCGTGATTTGTTTACTAGACTGATCTATGCAGCGAGGACTGATTTGAAAATCATGGTCTTGGCAGAAATCATTCCCTTTTGCACAGGTGTATTTCTAGGAATGCTGGCAGGATATTACGGCAAATGGATCGATACAGTTATTACGCTGTTGTCAGATACATTCATCGCCTTTCCTTTTTATCTGATCGTTATTATCGTGGCTTTTGCCAGTGGAGCAGGAGAACGAGGCATTTATATTACTTTTATCTTTGTAGGATGGATTGTCTTTGCCCGTGTCGTCAGAGGTCTTAGTGCTTCTTTTCGTAATCAGGAATGGGTGGCGTCCGCTCAAACCTTAGGGCTACCAGGAGTGAAAATTATTTTGCGTCATCTCCTGCCGAATGTACTTCCGCAAGCCGTGGTCGTCCTTATGACAGATATGATTGGATTGCTTGTTGCCATTGTTACACTCGGGTATCTTGGTATCGGCATTACACCGCCAACTCCTGACTGGGGGACAATGATTTCAGATGGACAGCCCTTCATCACTACAGCTTGGTGGCTCTCGGCCGTTCCGGGATTTGCAGTGGTGTATACGGGGATAGCTTTGTCGCTCCTAGGTGATGGTTTGGCAGACATATGGAGGAAAAAATAATGTCTATACAACCCATTTTAGAAATAGAGGCGCTATCGCTGGCAGCTAAGTCAAATGAGAGATTGGTCAATAATGTTAGTTTTTCGCTGGGTAAAGGGGAGAGTCTGGGATTAGTAGGTGAATCGGGATCAGGAAAATCGCTTACGCTGCGTGCAATTTTAGGCTTGCTTCCAAATGGTGTTGAACAGACTGGTGGCACCATTAAAAGTGAGGTAAGCAGTGCAATGGTATTTCAAGATCCAAGAGGTGCGCTTGATCCGCTCTGTACGGTTGTCAAACAACTGGCTGAAGTTGTGTATTACAGACAGAGAGTAAGCCGTAAGACCTCGCGGGTAATTGCACTGGAACTGCTCGAAAGGCTTGGTCTCCCCGATTCTTTGAAGAAAAAGGACCGGTATCCGAGTCAGCTTTCAGGCGGTCAGTGTCAACGGGTAGTCATCGCTCTGGCACTGGCGTGCAAGCCAGGCATACTTCTCTGTGATGAGCCGACAACGGCACTGGACGTCACGGTTCAACGGCAAATTATTGAGACGATCACGAGCCTCCAGCATGAGCTCAGTTTTGCCATGGTATTTGTTACGCATAACCTAGCGATTGCAGCAAACTTGTGTTCACGGCTATGTGTAATGAAACAGGGACAGATTGTTGAGCGGGGCAATACCCTTGATATTTTGCGAAATCCGAAAGACCCTTACACACAGATGCTGATTGATTCGGTGCTTCCTTTGCCAGAGCTTGAAGGGAGTAGAGACTCATGGAATTAGTCTTACAAATAAAAGATTTAACTGTTCATTATGGCGGCTTTACTGCACTGGATCATATCAATCTGAATCTTGAGCAGCACACCACCCTTGGGCTTGTTGGAGAATCCGGATCAGGGAAATCTACGCTGGCGCGGGTAATTGCTGGACTGATTGCCCCAAATGAGGGACAGATTCTGTTGGGAACCCAAGAATTAAAAAAGAAAAGAAGCCGTGAGCAGCACAAAACAATCCAGATGATTTTCCAAAATCCAGATGCTTCGCTAAATCCTAAACATTCGATTAGGCAAATTCTTTCCGAGCCCTTATTGTTTCATAAAATAGTGGGGCGTACAGATGTTGAACAAAGATGCAAAGAGCTTTTGAATCAAGTTCATTTAGAACAAAAGGCGTTAGACAAATTCCCGCATGAATTTTCCGGCGGCCAGCGTCAACGGATAGCGATCGCTCGTGCATTAAGTGTTGAGCCAAACATCCTGATCGCGGATGAACCTACAAGTGCGTTGGATGTATCTGTGCAGCTTAGTGTGCTCGAACTGTTCAATACGCTGAAGGCTGAGCTTAATCTCACCATGCTTTTTATTTCTCATGATCTAGGAGTAATCAATGCAATTAGCGATACGGTAGCAGTTATGCGGCAAGGAAAGCTCGTGGAGCAGAGTCCGCGGGACCAATTCTTCATCCGTCCTAAACATGAATACAGTTATGAGCTGTTGTCGGCGGTTCCGAAAATGCCAAAATAAAGTACATCAGGAGGTTTTTTTATGAACCGAGAACATAAAGGATACGTGCCACTTTCACTGGCTGAGTACAATAAGCTAACACATTTAATTTCCAAAGTCTTGTTTACTGAGCACCCTCCAGTTATTATTCCGGCTGAGGCAATCCTTGGAATCGAGGCGGTAGCCGCCGGAATAGCTGCACCCGGTCGAACCATTGTAAATATAGTAACAGGTCCTTATGGAAGTTTATTTGGAAAATGGCTTGAGCGGGGTGGAGCAACGGTTGTTGAAGTAAAGGTTCCTTTTGATGAAGTGGTCACTAGCGACCAAGTTGCTTCCGCGATTAAGGAGTTTAAACCTTGTGCCCTTTCTTTTGTTCAAGCTGAAGTGGTTACTGGAGGCTCTAATCCTGCTAAAGAAATATTTGAAATTGCAAAAGAATTCAATCTTATTACTGTGTCTGACTCCGTATCTGCGGTTGGGGGAGAGGCCCTGCTGGTGGATGAATGGTTCGTTGATTTTGCAGTTATAGGTGCGCAAAAAGCCTTAGCTGGACCCAACGGTGTTAGTGCCGTAAGTATTTCTCCACGTGGCTGGGAATTTCTTGAGTCGAATGAAAATGCTCCACGCAATTCTATTTTATCCTTGCTGGATCTGAAACCATCACTGGGAGACGCCGCGCCATTTCGGGTTGCCCCAAACATTCCTACGCTGGAGGCTAGAGCCTTGACTCAAGCTTTGACACGAATTGAAGAAGAAGGATTGGATCAAGTAATCAAACGCCATGAGCGAGCCGCAGCAGCTGCTGTAGCTGGTATTAAATCCTTGGGGCTTGAGCCTTGGCAAAAGGACAGCAGACATTATTCTACGCTGACTACAACGGTGCGGATTTCTGGAAAGCAAGAGTTGCGGATTGAGCAGCCTATAGGCATTGTGGCTCCCGGAGACGGAGAATTATTTGGCCATCTTTTACGGATCAACCATTTTGGAACGAATGCTGAGCGGCAAAGTGTGGAGAAGGCTATATCCACGCTTGCCGAACTGTTGAAACAAGACCCAGTTCAGGCATTAGCAGCTGTTCGGCTGGCATGGGGGGAATGAGGATGATTCATAAGCATCCAGAGCTGCAGACGTTCAATGATATTTTTATAGCAGGTATCGAAGGCAGACGTTTTGATGTCGTGATAAAGGATGGTCGTTTTTCATCCATTACTGAAGCGGAGCCGCATCAAGTAGAGTCAAATCTTGCAGGAACAGATCTGTGGCTAAGTCCGGGTATTATTGATCTGCATACGCATTTAGCTTGGACAGATTTTGACCACTCTGATCAATTGAAGCGCGATGCCAACGAGATCGAAATTATGCAGGCACAAGCTTTTGAAGCTACTCTTAGAACGGGTGTAACGACTGCCCGTGATGCAGGTGGGATTCTGCCGAGCACAGTGCAGCATCTTGTTCAGCAATATCAGCATCCATTAAGAGTGCAGACCAGTAGCGATATGATTGGAGCAGCAGATGCCCGTGGTCTCAAGCATTTAGAACAACGCATGGCGGAAATCTTTGCTACAGGAGCGGGTTGGATAAAAATCATGGCCACAGGCGGGCTTGGAGCACCTACCGAGAAAGTTGTTGACCCGATCTTTTCCGAAGAAGAGTTCTCGTTCATTGTTCGTAATGCACATGCCCATGATAAGAAGGTACTGGTTCATACCTGGGGCGGAGTGACGATAGACTGGTCCATCCAGGCCGGCGTGGAATCAATAGAGCATGGGATGTTTCTAACTGACGATCAGGCAGGAAGACTTGCTAACTCGAGGGTAGCGTTTGTGCCCACCACATCAATTTATCGTATTGCTGCAGACCCAAAAGGCGTTCTAGCGTTGAACCCGATCATTTGCGACCGAGCTGCCCGCGCTGCCGAATGTCATTCCAAGGCCATTCATTATGCAAAAAGAGAAGGCGCTCGTATTGGATTCGGTACAGATTATGCCACACCTGCACTACATGGCTATAACCTTCAAGAACTGGATACATTGATTGATTATGGCTTAACTCGGAGAGAAGCGTGGCAGGCTGCGACTAAAAGTGCTGCTGATATTCTGGGGAGCGGTAACGAGCTGGGACAAATTGCAGAAGGTTTTATTGCAGATGCTGTTGTTTTCAAAGTGGATCCATATGAAGCGCACAATGCGGAGGCACTTCGAAGCAATATCATTGCCGTAATTACTGGAGCGAAGGAAGCGGAATTAATCTAAAATCGTCTAAGCTTCTTCTAAAATACAACTGTTATCTTCTGCAGTTGTTTTTTTACTTTCTAGATAATTAGATGATAAGTGGAGGTAGTTATTATAATACGATATACATAGATGATGTTTTATGCTTTTGATTTTATATAAAAAAACTCTTGCAATGCATCTCCATACATGATATATTCTAAGTCCGGCCAAGAAGTACACATGCCGAGCTCGAAAAAGAAGTTAAAAAAAGAGCTTGACATTAAATAGCCGAACATGATATAGTATAAGAGTTGCTGCTGAGACATTAAACGGCGCCAACGAGAACTTGATCTTTGAAAACTGAACAACGAGTGAGTAGGAAATCACGTAAGTGAAATCCAAAATTAGAGAATTAATTTTCTCGTCAGATGTTTCAAAATGAGCATATCGCTCTTTTCAATACTAATTGGAGAGTTTGATCCTGGCTCAGGACGAACGCTGGCGGCGTGCCTAATACATGCAAGTCGAGCGGAGTCATTTTGAAAGCTTGCTTTCAAAATGACTTAGCGGCGGACGGGTGAGTAACACGTAGGCAACCTGCCCTTCAGACTGGGATAACTACCGGAAACGGTAGCTAATACCGGATAATTTCTTTTTTTCTCCTGAGAGAAGAATGAAAGACGGAGCAATCTGTCACTGAGGGATGGGCCTGCGGCGCATTAGCTAGTTGGTGGGGTAACGGCCCACCAAGGCGACGATGCGTAGCCGACCTGAGAGGGTGAACGGCCACACTGGGACTGAGACACGGCCCAGACTCCTACGGGAGGCAGCAGTAGGGAATCTTCCGCAATGGGCGAAAGCCTGACGGAGCAACGCCGCGTGAGTGATGAAGGTTTTCGGATCGTAAAGCTCTGTTGCCAGGGAAGAACGTCCGGTAGAGTAACTGCTACCGGAGTGACGGTACCTGAGAAGAAAGCCCCGGCTAACTACGTGCCAGCAGCCGCGGTAATACGTAGGGGGCAAGCGTTGTCCGGAATTATTGGGCGTAAAGCGCGCGCAGGCGGCTATTTAAGTCTGGTGTTTAAACCTTGGGCTCAACCTGAGGTCGCACTGGAAACTGGGTGGCTTGAGTACAGAAGAGGAAAGTGGAATTCCACGTGTAGCGGTGAAATGCGTAGATATGTGGAGGAACACCAGTGGCGAAGGCGACTTTCTGGGCTGTAACTGACGCTGAGGCGCGAAAGCGTGGGGAGCAAACAGGATTAGATACCCTGGTAGTCCACGCCGTAAACGATGAGTGCTAGGTGTTAGGGGTTTCGATACCCTTGGTGCCGAAGTTAACACAGTAAGCACTCCGCCTGGGGAGTACGGTCGCAAGACTGAAACTCAAAGGAATTGACGGGGACCCGCACAAGCAGTGGAGTATGTGGTTTAATTCGAAGCAACGCGAAGAACCTTACCAGGTCTTGACATCCCTCTGAATCCACTAGAGATAGTGGCGGCCTTCGGGACAGAGGAGACAGGTGGTGCATGGTTGTCGTCAGCTCGTGTCGTGAGATGTTGGGTTAAGTCCCGCAACGAGCGCAACCCTTAACTTTAGTTGCCAGCAAGTAATGTTGGGCACTCTAGAGTGACTGCCGGTGACAAACCGGAGGAAGGTGGGGATGACGTCAAATCATCATGCCCCTTATGACCTGGGCTACACACGTACTACAATGGCCGGTACAACGGGAAGCGAAGCCGCGAGGTGGAGCCAATCCCATCAAAGCCGGTCTCAGTTCGGATTGCAGGCTGCAACTCGCCTGCATGAAGTCGGAATTGCTAGTAATCGCGGATCAGCATGCCGCGGTGAATACGTTCCCGGGTCTTGTACACACCGCCCGTCACACCACGAGAGTTTACAACACCCGAAGTCGGTGGGGTAACCCGCAAGGGAGCCAGCCGCCGAAGGTGGGGTAGATGATTGGGGTGAAGTCGTAACAAGGTAGCCGTATCGGAAGGTGCGGCTGGATCACCTCCTTTCTATGGAGAATCGTTCTCTGCAATGAGAACATTCAAATCGGAAGCTCAGCTTCCAAAACTCAGGTTTAGGCCTGTTACTCACTCGTTGCTCAGTTTTGAGAGTTTAAGCTCTCAAGTAAGACTTGATCCTTGAAAACTGGATACCGAAACGAATTTGCGTTTTAGAACATCTTTTAGCAACTTGTGCAAACAAGTAAATGTTATTAGTGAGATGATTCCAAAGAGAATGTCATCGTATGATATTTTCCTGCGGAAGAATCAAGGTTAAGCTAATAAGAGCACACGGAGGATGCCTAGGCGCCAGGAGCCGACGAAGGACGTGGCGAACAACGAAACTGCCTCGGGGAGCTGTAAGCAAGCTTTGATCCGGGGGTGTCCGAATGGGGAAACCCAGCTGTGGTAATTCGCAGTTACTCATACCTGAATACATAGGGTGTGTAGAGGCAGACCAGGGGAACTGAAACATCTAAGTACCCTGAGGAAGAGAAAACAATAGTGATTCCGTCAGTAGCGGCGAGCGAACGCGGAACAGCCTAAACCTAAGAGCTTGCTCTTAGGGGTTGTGGGACGTCTCACATGGAGTTACAAAGGAATATGGTAGGCGAAGAGGTCTGGAAAGGCCCGCGATAGAGGTAAAAGCCCTGTAACCTAAACTGTATTCTCTCCGAGACGGATCCCGAGTAGTGCGGGGCACGTGAAACCCCGTATGAATCCAGCAGGACCATCTGCTAAGGCTAAATACTACCTGGCGACCGATAGTGAAACAGTACCGTGAGGGAAAGGTGAAAAGCACCCCGGAAGGGGAGTGAAATAGAACCTGAAACCGTGTGCTTACAAAAAGTCAGAGCCCTATTAATGGGTGATGGCGTGCCTTTTGTAGAATGAACCGGCGAGTTACGTTTAACATGCAAGGTTAAGCCGAGAAGGTGGAGCCGCAGCGAAAGCGAGTCTGAATAGGGCGAATTAGTATGTGGACGTAGACCCGAAACCGTGTGATCTACCCCTGTCCAGGGTGAAGGTGCGGTAACACGCACTGGAGGCCCGAACCCACGTACGTTGAAAAGTGCGGGGATGAGGTGGGGGTAGCGGAGAAATTCCAATCGAACTCGGAGATAGCTGGTTCTCCCCGAAATAGCTTTAGGGCTAGCCTCGGTATAAGAGTAGTGGAGGTAGAGCACTGATTGGGTGCGGGGTCCGCAAGGATTACCAAGCTCAGTCAAACTCCGAATGCCATATACTTATTGCCGGGAGTCAGACAGTGAGTGCTAAGATCCATTGTCAAAAGGGAAACAGCCCAGACCATCAGCTAAGGTCCCCAAGTGTGTGTTAAGTGGGAAAGGATGTGGAGTTGCACAGACAACCAGGATGTTGGCTTAGAAGCAGCCACCATTGAAAGAGTGCGTAATAGCTCACTGGTCGAGTGACTCTGCGCCGAAAATGTAACGGGGCTAAACACACCACCGAAGCTATGGCTAGATACGTATGTATCTGGGGTAGGGGAGCGTTGTGTAGGGGTTGAAGGTGTACTGAAAAGAGCGCTGGACACTACACAAGTGAGAATGCCGGTATGAGTAACGAAAAGATCAGTGAGAATCTGATCCGCCGAAAGCCCAAGGTTTCCTGAGGAAGGCTCGTCCGCTCAGGGTAAGTCGGGACCTAAGGCGAGGCCGAAAGGCGTAGTCGAAGGACAACAGTTTGAAATTACTGTACCACCGTAATCCGCTATGAGCGATGGGGTGACGCAGGAGGGTAGTGACGCGGACTGATGGATGTCCGTCTAAGCAGTGAGGCTGATGTGTAGGCAAATCCGCACATCGATAAGGCTGGGCTGTGATGGGGAGCGAAAATTGTAGTAGCGAAGGTCATGATCTCACACTGCCAAGAAAAGCCTCTAGCCAGGAGAAGGTGCCCGTACCGCAAACCGACACAGGTAGGCGAGAAGAGAATTCTAAGGCGCGCGGAAGAACTCTCGTTAAGGAACTCGGCAAAATGACCCCGTAACTTCGGGAGAAGGGGTGCCCCGGTAGTGTGAATAGCACGAGGGGGCCGCAGTGAAAAGGCCCAAGCGACTGTTTAGCAAAAACACAGGTCTGTGCGAAGCCGCAAGGCGAAGTATACGGGCTGACGCCTGCCCGGTGCTGGAAGGTTAAGGGGAGTGGTTAGGGGTAACCCGAAGCTAAACCGAAGCCCCAGTAAACGGCGGCCGTAACTATAACGGTCCTAAGGTAGCGAAATTCCTTGTCAGGTAAATTCTGACCCGCACGAATGGCGTAACGACTTGGGCGCTGTCTCAACGAGAGATCCGGTGAAATTTTAATACCTGTGAAGATGCAGGTTACCCGCGACAAGACGGAAAGACCCCATGGAGCTTTACTGCAGCTTGATATTGAATTTGGGTACGATCTGTACAGGATAGGTGGGAGCCGTAGAAATCGGAGCGCAAGCTTCGGTGGAGGCGCCGTTGGGATACCACCCTGATCGTATCTAGGTTCTAACCTAGTACCCTTATCGGGTACGGGGACCGTGTCAGGCGGGCAGTTTGACTGGGGCGGTCGCCTCCTAAAGAGTAACGGAGGCGTTCCAAGGTTCCCTCAGAATGGTTGGAAATCATTCGCAGAGTGCAAAGGCATAAGGGAGCTTGACTGCGAGACCTACAAGTCGAGCAGGGACGAAAGTCGGACTTAGTGATCCGGTGGTACCGCATGGAAGGGCCATCGCTCAACGGATAAAAGCTACCCTGGGGATAACAGGCTTATCTCCCCCAAGAGTCCACATCGACGGGGAGGTTTGGCACCTCGATGTCGGCTCATCGCATCCTGGGGCTGAAGTAGGTCCCAAGGGTTGGGCTGTTCGCCCATTAAAGCGGTACGCGAGCTGGGTTCAGAACGTCGTGAGACAGTTCGGTCCCTATCTGTCGTGGGCGCAGGAAATTTGAGAGGAGCTGTCCTTAGTACGAGAGGACCGGGATGGACGTACCGCTGGTGCACCAGTTGTTCCGCCAGGAGCATGGCTGGGTAGCTACGTACGGACGGGATAAGCGCTGAAAGCATCTAAGCGTGAAGCCCCCTCAAGATGAGATTTCCCAATTAGTAAGACCCCTTGAAGACGACGAGGTAGATAGGTTGGAGGTGGAAGTGCAGCAATGCATGGAGCTGACCAATACTAATCGGTCGAGGGCTTATCCTATACTTAGGATGCAAATTCGTTTCGGATTCAGTTTTCAGGCATCAAGCCTGTAACACGCTTAGAAATTCATTCTCACTTCTGGTGAAGAACCGAATTTCACGCGGCAGCGTCTGTTTCACAGATGCATGTTTGGTGGCGATAGCGGAGGGGTTCCACGCGTACCCATCCCGAACACGACCGTTAAGCCCTCCAGCGCCGATGGTACTTGGACCGAAGGGTCCTGGGAGAGTAGGACGTTGCCAAGCACATTAAGCCATTGTTGATTTATCAGCAGTGGCTTTTTTGTTTTTTTTTGGACAAGAGTGTTATTTGAAGGGGAGTACAACATCTGAAGGGGCTGTAATTGAGTGACATTTTTGTTACCGACGCTGAGGTCGATACAAGTATAATAGATAAGTGCAAATAATAAGCAACATCTCTAATACGAAGGAACTACTCATAAATTCTAACTTTGAATTTTCTTGTGTCTTTAGATGCATTGTGGAGGTAAGGAGGATTTAAGGCATGAAACAAACAAGAATTATTAAGATATTAATTTTTTCGTGTATAGTAGCTTTAATACTGGCAGGCTGCGGTACGAAAGCGCCCAGCTGGGATGCTTTTGAGGGTGCGCTAAACGAGAAAAATTTCCCTGTGCCCCAAGAGGCGTACTCACCAGACCAGACTACGACAAACGTTGCTATGGATTATGTGCGTTATTCTTTACCTGGATTAAAGGAGAAGAACGGCATCCCAGAGGAGTATATGGATACTATTAAGGCCTGGGGATGGGTTGAACAGGAAGAGGAGAATACCGATTCATCTGGTGTTTTTCAGAAGGATGGAGTAACGGTTCATTTAACAGTGCATGATGATTATTTTATAGTTATGATTCCTAAAGAAAAGAAGGCCTTAATTAAAGGTCTTAAGACAAAATAAATAATCGCCGTCCTTTATGGATGGCGATTATTTATTTATATGCGAACATAGGTTAACTGTACTCTATTGAGAGTAATAGGAGGCATCGGATGGATTAAACTTCAGCATGCCTTCCTTGTTGCGTTGATTTATTTTGAACAGTGTATAGAGACGGGGCAGTAAAAGCCACAAGTGGCAAATAATCAGGGATACTGTAAATGCCGGTGGAGACCAAAAAATAAAGAGAGCTGCAATACAAAGACCAATATAAAAATTATGTAACTGTACTTTACGGAAAATGCGGTAACTAATGTGTTGATCTGGCATGAAGCCAAGCCACGGGATTTTAAATGAGATGGACCATCTTTTTGAAATAGGATGCCCGGAGATTAGAAGTACTGAGCGTGAAATAACATATTGAACCCAGAACATAACCGGAGCAGCTATAATTAAGTAGAGAATACTCCACCAAGAAAGAAAGACTGTCTCGAGCACAAGGACCAAAAGAGGGAGCAAAATATAAACACGCAGCAGAGGTGCCGTTAGATTAATTTTTTTGATTAATTTATATTGATAGAATGTAGCAGCGCCTTTGGTGTTGGGTTCCATATAAAATAGACTAACCTCCTCACAGATTCATATGTTCTTAATATCGGCGAATGAAAGCATTTTATTAAACTATGGGCGAATATTCACCGATATAGGGGCAGCGGAATATATATAATACACGAAACGAAGGATATGAAAAAACTATGAAAAGGTTTAAAATGATAGAAGGTGTATCATACTGTTCTTAAAAGAGTCAAGGTGGGATGGTTATGGAACAGCAAACCGGGCAAGCTTGTATCATTTGTGGGCAGGAAAAAGAAGAAGGTATTGTGATTGTCTCGCATTTTATTTGTGAGGATTGTGAGGCAGAAATGATCCGTACCGAGGCAGAAGATGCTAAGTACCGTTTTTTTATTGGCCAGATGAAGAAGATCGGATTGCAAAAGAACGCTTAAGTAGAGTAACTCTGTTAATTGATGCGGATAAGAGAGCAGTCTGGATGAAAGATATAAGGGCTGCATTAGAGATATTCATATACGGCTTCCTCGTTGTTTAAGCGGGGGGAGCCGTTTTGCTGTTCAGTCAGATGCTTTTATGAGGAAACATAGGAGTTTCTGAATATTTACGTTAAAATAGAAGGAACCCTATGGGAAGGAATTTAATATGAATAAATTACAACGATGTAGGGCACCTGTATACGAAATGCTGGAGCAATATAGAATTGTGGGTAATATATCTTATCATGTGCCGGGACATAAAAATGGAGCGGCATATGACGGCGTAGAAGGCGCTGGGTTTCTAGATGAGGTCATGAAGTACGATGTTACGGAGATTACCGGTACGGATGATCTTCATCATCCTGAGGGAGTCATTAAGGAAGCACAGGAGTTGGCTGCGGATTGCTTTGGAGCAGAGGAGAGTTTTTTTCTAGTTGGCGGAAGTACGGCGGGTAACCTGGCGCTGATTCTAACGGCTTGCCCCGAGCCAGGAATGATTCTGATTCTTCAACGAAATGTGCATAAATCAGTGATTCATGGTCTTATGTTAGCTGGAGTGAGGGCTGTTTTCGTCGAGCCGCTAATTGATCCACTCAGCGGCTTGGCAGTAGCGCCGGCGGCAGAAGCTGTTGAGGCTGCACTTGCAGCCTATCCGGAAGCCGCCGCTGTATTTGTCACCATGCCCAATTACTACGGCATGGGCAGTGACCTTGCGCCCCTCGCGCGTATTTGCCACGACAGCGGTGTACCGCTGCTTGTCGATGAAGCGCATGGGGCGCATTACGGGCAGCACCCGGCACTGCCTGCCGGGGCGCTTGCTTGTGGCGCGGACGGCGTAGTGCAGTCCACGCACAAGATGCTCACTGCGATGACCATGGGCGCTATGCTGCATGTTCAAGGGCAGCGGCTCGACCGTGCCCTGCTCTCGCAGCGGCTCGCCATGGTGCAGAGCTCCAGCCCATCATATCCTATGATGGCGTCGCTTGATCTTGCCCGGCGGCTGCTGCACAGCCGGGGCAGCGATGCATTCACGGCGGGGCTGGCCGCCGTGGATGTCCTGCGGCGCGGCCTTGCCGAGCTGCCGCGCTATGGATTGGTGCAGCCGGCAGAGCCGCTGCACGACGGCACGCCGCTGCATAAGGCGGCGTACGAGACGCAGGACCCCTTCAAAGTCGTCATTTATGACGCCACCGGGGTCCTAGGCGGTTTCGAGCTGCAGCGCAGGCTCGAGGCTAAGGGCTGTGTGCCGGAGATGAGTGACGACCGGCACGTAGTGCTGCTGTTCAGCCTCGGTTCGAAGGCTGAAGATGCAGCAAGGTTATTGCAGGCGCTGCGGGAAATAGATTCGGAGGTTACATCCGAATCACCGCACACCGCTGGCATTTCAGAATCTCAAAATATTTCCACGTGGAACAATTTGAATGTTTTACAAATCTCAGCACCTGTTCCCTTCTCTTTGAAGCCGGTGTCAGCCAATGAGGTAGAAAGTATTAATCTTGAACACAGCGTGGGGAGAGTAGCTGCAGAAATGGTAATTCCCTATCCACCAGGCATTCCATTATTATATCCGGGTGAGGTCATCACAGATCAGATACAGCAAAGACTGACTGGTTTAGCTTATGGAGGCGCGAAGTTCCAGGCTTGTGCTGATCCGGTCTTACAGCGTATTAAGGTATACAACATTCAGAAGGGCGGAGAAGTATAAGTGGGCAAAGAAGGTTTCTTTATAACATTAGAAGGGGGCGAAGGCTCCGGAAAAACAACGGTTCTGGGCAGAGTAGCAGCATATTTGCAGAATCGGTCCATGCCCTATCGAATTACACGTGAACCTGGAGGCATAGAAATCGCCGAAAAAATTCGCTCTATTATTCTGGATCCTGCCCATACTGCAATGGATGCACGTACAGAGGCATTGCTGTACGCTGCATCAAGAAGCCAACATCTCGCTGAAGTAGTAGAGCCGGCTCTTAGAGAAGGGCTTACAGTCCTCTGTGACCGCTTTGTAGACAGCAGTCTCGTTTATCAAGGACATGCAAGAGGATTAGGTATGGAAGAGGTGTGGAGTATTAACCGTTTTGCTATTGGAAATCGCATGCCCGATCTAACCTTTTATCTGGATGTAGACCCTGAGATTGGATTATCACGGATTGCGGCCAATCAAGATCGCGAAGTCAATCGTCTGGATATGGAGAGTCTTGCCTTTCATCAGAAGGTTCGTGAAGGTTATCATTTATTAATTAAGGCGAATCCGGAGAGAATAGTAGTTCTTGATGCAAACCGCCCTATTCATCTGGTAGAACAAGATATCGTGAGAACTCTTGAAGAGAGAGTATTAAAGGGTTTTTAGGGTGTTTTGTCTAATATAATAAGAGAAGTGGCATATAACTAAGCGTTTGCTTATGAAGTGAGGTTACTACTAAGAACACATTAAGTAGTAATACTCCATAAAACTTTTTTGGGAGGGAATGCGAAGATGAAGTTGATCATTGCAATTATCCAGGATAAAGACAGTAACCGGTTATCCAGTGAGCTAGTAAAAGCCAATTTCCGTGCTACCAAACTCGCAAGTACAGGTGGATTTCTGCGGGCGGGAAATACGACATTTATGATTGGGGTAGAGGACAGTCAGATCGAAGCTGTGTTGAATGTTATCCGTAACAGCTGTAAAGTGCGTGAACAACTAGTCACTCCAGTAACTCCGATGAGTGGCACGACCGATTCCTATTTACCGCTCCCTGTTGAAGTACAGGTCGGTGGCGCTACTGTATTCGTGCTTCCTGTAGATCGTTTCGAACATTATTAAGTATAATATAAATGAGCAAGTCATTTACAAAAAAGGGGCGGTAGATAACCTTTGAAGATCAATCCGGGATATAGGCCCTTAAAGAGTGAGCTTCCAAATGCAGAAGGGGCTAATAAGCCTGTTCAGCAGAAATCGTTCTCTGACGTTTTTCAGCAGCAAGGTGAACAGAAAACCAAAGATGAACTAAACCGCCAGATCAAAGAAATACAGTCACAAGGCGACCGTTTATCTAAGTCTATGACCATTCGTGAACTCACCATTTACCGGATGATGATCAAAAGGTTTCTGGAAGAAACCGCTCGTAGAGGCGTTATACTGAAAGAGACACGTGGATGGGATAGACGTGGGCGGGGTAAGCGTTACAAGCTGCTTGAGGAAATTGATGCGGCTTTGCTATCTATGGCAGACGATCTGCTGAATAGTGAGCAGGGCCGAATAGATCTGTTGGGACGTGTTGGAGAAATTCGTGGGTTGTTAATCAACCTTTCTTTTTAAAGTTTTGGGAGGAAATTATGCCTTTTCATGATATAGTAGGCCAGGAGCATGCTAAACGGCTACTCCAAAATGCCTTGCGCAAGGATGCTGTGAGCCATGCTTATTTATTTACAGGACCAGCAGGCAGTGGACAAATGAAGACGGCGCTGATGTTTGCCCAAGCAATTTTTTGCACGGAAAGCAAGGATGACGCCTGTGGCGAATGTCTAGAGTGCCGAAAGGTTGAGCATGGAAACCATCCTGATTTGTCATTGCTGCAGCCCGACGGTGCAAGCATAAAAATAGACCAGATCCGTGAGCTGCAGCGTGTCTTTTCCTATCGATCTGAGGGTGTGAATCCAAAGGTTTATATTATAGATGGGGCAGACAAAATGACGGTACAAGCTGCCAATAGTTTGTTGAAGTTTCTGGAAGAACCGCCAGCTCCGGCAGTGGGAATCCTAATATCTGATAATAGTCGTTCTTTATTGCCGACGATTCAGTCACGGACTCAGCGGATCCCATTTAGTCCGTTAAATCCGGATATTATGCTTCAAGCGCTAGCAAGTGAGGGTGTGCCGATCCCCTTAGCTCGATGTGCAGTATCACTCAGTTCGGGACTTGATGGTTGCAGGGAACTTTTGGAACAGAATTGGTTTGCAGAAATGAGAAATCTAGTGTTACAATTAGCTAAGGAGTCCTTAAGCAAGGGCAGCTCCACGGTAGCAACTGCCGGGCAGAAGCTGTTCAAGACTGGGCTCGCTGAACATTTGGATATCCTTTTCAGCATGTTCCATCTATGGTTTAAAGATATGCTCTACTTCCTGTACCGCAAGCACGAAAGTATCGTTTTTATAGATCAGTTAGACTTTATTTCCAGGCATGCCCGTGGGCGCAGTGCGGAACAATGGGTGGCTTATATGGGATATGCTGCAGAGAGTACTAAGAAGCTGCGTTCCAATGCCAATGCCCAGTTGTGTCTGGAGCAGTTCTTAATCCGACTGGAAAGTTAAAGGATTAGCAATGATATATCCTCCGGATGTCGCTTTACCTGGAAGTATCGTTTTAACAGACGAGGAAGGACAAGCATGGATCATCAGGGAGCGGACATGCCCATAGGTTCCTTTTACCGGCAAACAAGGGGGTTAATTTTTGTACAGCGTAGTAGGTGTCCGTTTTAAAAAAGCGGGTAAAATATATTATTTTGATCCACTTGATTTTCCGATTGAACGAGATCAATGTGTTATTGTTGAGACAGCACGTGGGGTGGAATACGGTAAGGTTGTCGTAGGCAAAAAAGAGGTGGAGGAGTCCGATGTTGTACTACCCCTCAAAAAAGTGATGCGTATTGCCGGAGAAACCGACGCACGCGTTGTTGAGGAGAACAAAAGCGCCGCTAAGGAGGCTTTTACCACCTGTTTAAATAAAATACGCGACCACGGTCTCAAAATGAAGCTCGTAGATGTAGAGTTTACTTTTGACCGTAATAAGATTATATTTTACTTTACGGCTGAAGGACGCGTTGACTTTAGAGAATTGGTTAAGGATCTGGCAAGTATTTTTCGGACCCGCATTGAGCTGCGGCAAATTGGGGTACGTGATGAAGCTAAGATGCTAGGTGGACTTGGACCTTGTGGACGAGTGCTTTGCTGCTCCTCTTGGTTAGGGGATTTTGAACCCGTATCCATAAAAATGGCCAAGGATCAGAACCTTTCACTTAATCCGACGAAGATTTCCGGACTTTGTGGACGTCTGATGTGTTGTTTGAAATTTGAGCATGACAATTATGAGAGTGTGAAGGAAGAAATGCCAGCGGTCGGCAAGATTGTCGTGACCTCATTGGGGGATGGCAAAGTAGTAGGAATCAATGCCGGAAACCGTACGGTTCATGTACAGTTGTTTGAAGTGGGCAAAGTTAAGGAACTTCCAATGGATGATGTTGTCGTCAAGTAAACCATATAAGGTTACTTTCGGGGTGGAAACTTGGAGAAGAAAAATATATTTGCACACATGCAGGATATGGAAGCGCAGATGGAAACGATGCGCGCCAATCTTGGAGAATGGAAACAGACGGTAAAAGAACTGATGGAAGCTAACCAGAGGTTAACTCTGGAGAATGAACAGCTTCGCAAAATTTTAAAGCGGGATGCACCTTTGGATCCTACCGTAGATTCTGCGGAGGCGGAAGCTCTTTTAGCTACCGGAGAGGGAACAGAAGAGGTTGTCGGGGAAGGTTATGACAACTTGGCTCGGCTTTACCACGAAGGCTTTCACATCTGTAATGTTTATTTTGGACATTTACGCACGGAAGGTGACTGTCTGTTCTGTCTTTCTTTTCTTAATAAATGAGGATATCCAGCCGTAGGAGATTAATCCTACGGTTTTTTTTGAATTTTAGCCCATAGGCATATGGCTTTGAAGCAAGTTTTTCTCAACAAAACCTTTAGGAGATTATTACATGACGAATTCTTTTAATGATATATCTGTCCCCTTGTTACCGACGGAGCGGGTGGATGATTTACTAACACATGATCTGCGCATTATTCAAAGTGATGAAGTATTTAGCTTTTCTATGGATGCTGTATTGCTTGCTCGTTTCGCCAGTGTTCCGCCACGTGGAAGAGTTCTAGATCTTTGTACGGGAAATGGTGTAATACCGATTTTAATGACTACCCGGACAAAAGCTTCTATAGAAGGTATTGAAATACAACCTCGTTTAGCCGATATGGCTCGTCGTAGCGTGGCTCTAAATGGCCTTCAGGATCAGGTTGTAATTCATGAAGGTGATTTGCGCGAGTTATATACTACCGCAGGACATGGTGTGTATGATGCAATAACGGTGAACCCTCCTTATATGCCGCTTAATGGCAGTGATCTGAAGCTGAACAACCATCAAGCTATGGCTCGTCATGAGATAGGCTGTACACTGGAGGAGGTCATTCAGGCTTGTGTGCGATTGGTTCGGACGGGCGGAAAGGTAAGTATGGTTCATAAACCACAACGGTTGGTTGATATTATCAGTCTCATGAGACAATATAGACTCGAGCCAAAGATTATTCGGTTTGTACATCCACGTGCCCATCTGGAGGCAAATATGGTATTAATCGAAGCCGCACGTGATGGAAAGCCTGAGGTTCGTTTACAACCACCGCTCATCGTATATAATGAGGACAATCAATACTGTCCAGAGATTATGGACATCTACTATGGTGCTAAAGAGGGTAAATCATGACGATATCATGCCAAAGCAGTTTTCAAAACAAGACTAATACCAGTACTCAGGAGACAACAGGATCGCTTTTTCTGGTGGCTACACCTATCGGTAATCTGGAGGATATGACCTATCGTGCAGTCCGCACATTACAGGAATGTGATATTATTGCCGCGGAAGATACGAGACAGACCCGAAAATTACTCAGCCACTTTGAGATTTCACCTTCGATGTTGTTTAGTTATCATGAGCATAATAAGGCCGCCAGTGGACCTGAGCTTGTACGCTATATAATAGAAGGAAAAAATTTGGCACTCGTCAGCGATGCCGGTTTACCAGCGATTTCTGACCCTGGAGCGGATCTTGTAGCCCTTGCTATAAGTCATGGAATTCCGGTGATTCCTATCCCTGGAGCTAACGCAGCGTTGTCAGCTTTGATCGCTTCTGGTCTATCTACGAATACGTTCACCTTTATCGGCTTTCTTCCCCGAGAGCGTAAGGACATCCGAGCAGTATTAAGTCCACTTCGCTCGGCCCAAGGCACTTTGTTGTTCTACGAATCTCCCCATCGCGTAGTTAAGACACTTGCTCATCTTCAAGAAGCATTCGGTAATCGCCAGATTGTGTTGGCACGTGAATTAACGAAAAGATATGAGGAGTTTCTACGCGGTTCGATTGAGGAATGTACACTATGGCTGGCTGAACATCCTCCGCTAGGCGAATATGTTATTGTCGTAGAAGGGGAGAGCAAGGAAGATGCAGAAATCGCAGAATCGGCGTGGTGGCGTCAGTTAAGCATTGAAGATCATGTAGCTCATTACGAAGCACAGGATGTACCACGGAAAGAGGCTATGAAAAAAGCGGCATCAGACCGGGGTGTAGCCAAACGGGATATTTATAATGCGTTGCTTGATAGAGCAGAAGAGTAAGTGTTATAGACGAATTCCTAGAATAACTAAGGATTCTCGGAGCCGTTTCGAGCTTGAGTGATTTATCTGTGGGTTAAATGTAATTTGTACAGTTATTTTTGAATTTTTTTATGTATTTGTTCGTTTAGTTGTACTTCATACAGTTATAAAGGTGGAAAGGATTGATTTCACGGAGATATAGGAAATATAAGTGTACAAAATACAATTAATTCGTTTAATGGTAAAAAGCATTTAAAATAACTGTAAGAAATACAACTAAGTATTACTAGTTCCGTCTTGAAGCACATTGCCCTTAGGGAGGGGATAACCAGGAGGGCAAACCCAGACATAAAAAATACCTCCCGCGGTCACGGGAGGTCAAGGAGATATGAAAAGGTTAGAATTAACAATTTGATTAGTTCTATTATATACTATTTAATTTAGTTTGTCACAGGGGTAGGGATGGAAGATATGCATTCATGACAAACTATTTTTCCTTTAAAGTAAGTTACGTTCTCAGCGTTGCCACAGAAAATGCAGGCAGGCTCATACTTTTTAAGCATAATCCGTTCGCCATCAACGTAAATTTCCAGTGCGTCCTTTTCGCCAATGCCAAGTGTACGGCGTAATTCAATAGGAATAACAACCCGTCCAAGTTCGTCTACTTTTCTTACAATTCCTGTTGATTTCATCATAACAATCGTTACTCCTCTCAATGTTCCAAAAACGTCATTATTCGACATTGTTCACTGTTTTATGATACTTATAATACCAACGATTCCCAAATCAGTCAACCTTTTTTCATAGGCTGAATAAGAAAATTTCCATAAGAACTTTGAATGTCCCTATAAAAATTAAGAATTACCCTGAAAGCATTTTGTCGATTTACCAAGACCAAAAATGATACTTTTCGACAAAGTACGACATAATTACTTATTATATACTGATATTAGTTAAAATCATATTAAATTATTAGAAGGAGTTGATCTCATGAAGCAGCCGCTCACGGAAGAAAAAGTTTTCAAGGATCCCGTTCATAATTATATTCACGTACAGGATACGATTATTTGGCGACTAATTAATACAAAAGAATTTCAGCGTTTACGCCGGATTCGCCAGTTAGGTACCTCATATCTCACTTTTCATGGTGCAGAGCATAGTCGTTTTTCTCATTCTTTAGGAGTATATGAAATTACACGCAGAATCATTTCGCAATTTGAGCGCAGCGGGTATAAGGATTGGATTCCTGAAGAAAGTTTGCTTACTTTGTGTGCGGCTTTGCTGCATGATTTAGGGCATGGTCCATTTTCACATTCTATAGAAGAAGCTTTTGAAATGAACCATGAGGATTGGACCTGCCGAATTATTTTGGAGGACACGGAGATCACCGAAATATTGCGTGATGTGGAGGAAGATTTTCCTCGTAAAGTAGCCTCAGTTATCTCTAAGACATATGAGCATGAAATTGTTGTCAATTTGGTTTCTAGTCCGCTGGATGCTGATCGTATGGATTATTTGCTGCGTGATGCGTACTATACAGGTGTAAACTATGGAACCATCGATATTGATCGGATTTTGAGAATGCTTCGTCCTTATAATGGGCGGATTGTAGTAAAAGAATCAGGTATGCATGCCATTGAAGATTATTTAATGTCGCGTTATCAAATGTACTGGCAGGTATATTTTCATCCGGTGACGCGCAGCTCTGAAATTATTTTGCGTCAAATCTTCCGTAGAGCTAAAGAGTTGTTCCAAGAGGGGTACAAATTTCGCTTTATGATCGCTCCGCTGGAAGATCTCTTTCGAGGAGAAGTAACAGTGAAGCAATATTTAATGCTTGATGAGGCACTGGTACAGACTGCTTTTATGCAATGGACCCTTGAAGAAGATGAGTTATTAAGCGACTTGTGTACCCGTTTTATTCATCGTAAACTGTATAAATATGTAGAGATCGAGAATTTGGATACAGATATGATTACGGAAATCCGCAGCAGTTTTGCGGGAGCGGGACTTAACCCAGAATATGACTTAGAGATTGATTATCCGACAGATTTGCCTTATGATGTGTTCCGTCCAGGAGCAGCCTTCGACAATAATCAAATTTTACTGCTTGATCGGAATGAGCAATTGCGGGAAATTTCAGAGGTATCGGATATTGTGCGCTCAATAAGCGGGATTCATCGTGGCAGATATCACCTATATTTCCCACAGGATAAGCTGAAAAAAGCCCTTACACGGTTGCCCTCTTCTGTAGCAGAGATTTTTGCAAAATAATACAAATATTTATGGAACTATTGATAAAAACAACAAGGAGTGAGCTTTAAAATGTATCTGTTCGACACTCATACACATTTAGATGCGCCTCAATTCGACGAGGATCGCGAGGAAGTTATAGCTCGTGCAGTAGAGGCCGGAGTTAGCAAGATGATCAATATTGGATTTAATCGGGAAACGATCCCTTCAACGATGAAGCTGGCTGAATCTTATGATTATATTTATGCAGCGGTGGGCTGGCATCCACAGGATGCGATTGATATGAAAGAGGGGGACCTCGATTGGATCGCCTCTCTTTGCAGCCATGAGAAAGTGGTGGCCATCGGAGAGATTGGGTTGGATTATTATTGGGATACCTCTCCCAAGGATGTGCAGCAGGAGGTCTTCCGCAAACAAATTGGACTAGCCCGTGAACTAAAAATGCCAATCTGCATACATGACCGTGATGCCCATGAAGATGTCGTACGGATTTTACGGGAGGAAAAAGCAAATGAAATTGGTGGCGTAATGCATTCTTTCTCAGGCAGCTGGGAAACCGCAAAAATGTGTCTAGATCTAGGATTTCATTTGTCATTTGGAGGACCGATCACGTTCAAAAATGCCAGAGTGCCTAAAGAGGTGCTTGCACAGACGCCATTGGACCGATTATTGATCGAAACAGACGCTCCATATTTGACTCCACACCCCTTCCGAGGCAAGCGAAATGAGAGTGCTCATGTGAAGTTAGTAGCAGAGGCTGCGGCTGAAATTAAAGGGTTAACATGGGAAGAATTGGCTAAAATTACGTATACGAACGCACTGGAACGATTTGGGATTGTCTGAAAACAGGAGTAAAACGGGTGAAAAATAGAGAATGGCCGATATATTAAACTTTTTTAATATAAAAACGGCTGATTATTACAATATTTTAACCATATATTTGCGTAAACGTGGTTGAATCGTCCTTTACAACATGCATCAAAACAGGATATCATCTTTTCAGTGATGTGAGCTGTTGTTATTGTGACAGCCATTGATTCATGGATCGTCTCGCTGAGTCTCCGTATGGAGAACGGGGGAACCAATATTGAACTGCCGCATGCCTGTATCTTGAATACGACTAGGAATTGCCGCAGAACAATATTTGATTTCTTCACGTGGTCTTTGGGGTGAATTTAAGGGCAACCGCCGTGAGCGGGTGACCTGAAATAGGGCGTCTCTCTTTCGTCCGAACCCGACAGCTAACCCCGTAAGCGCAAGTAAGAGAGGCAACCTCGTGCACAAACATTCCCGCGTATTCTGACATCGGAGAAGCCACGAAAGAGTCCTCAAGAGAACTCTTTTTAGGCTTCTTTATTTTTGAATAAACTGAATGTTGCCCGCATACTGTTATATAACAGGTGTGGGAGTAGCTGTGCCGAGCAGGCGATCCATGAGCAGGAGACGCTAAGTTAATACGTGCGTATCCTGTGACAATCTCAAATAGTTTCGTCAAAGAAATTCAGTCCTCATGATATACAAATTGACGACGAGGCTATGTAAGGAGGATGGAGAGAATGGGCTTATTCCAACCAGAGGTATCCCATGATTCGCAGTCATCCAGCAGGTCTTTCGCATTACGGTGGGAGCAAGTAAATACTCGCGTACTTTTACTTGCAGGTGTGATTTCAATCGCAATCGCGCTGTTAATTCTGCTGTACGTACACGGTCAAAGTAATAAACAATTAGTTTTAGTAATAGACGGGCAAACACAGACACTTGAAACGCGAGAAGCACTTCTTGGTGATGTGTTGGAGAAAGAGCAAATTTCGCTGCAGCCGCATGATGAATTATCTTTAGGTCTGAGTGATGAAATAAAAGACGGTGACCGTGTCGTTATCAATCGTGCGCAGAAATTTAGCCTTACTGCGGACGGAGCAACAAAAACGTTATATACGACCGAAGACACTATCGGTCAAGCGATTGACAAACTGGGTATCAACCTAGAAGGCTATGATAAGATTTTTCCTTCGTTAGACACCACCATCTCTGCTGACATGGAGATTAAGATCGTTCGTATCAACAAGCAAACGGTACAGCGAACAACTAACTTACCTTTCCGTGTTATTAAGACAGCAGATCCCTCCCTTACTGTGGGAACAGTTAGAGTGGCACAGGCAGGCAAACCAGGCGTCATGGTTCAGCATATTGAAAAGATCTATCAAGACGGAGAACTGGCCTCTATGCGCATGATCGGCAAGGAAGTACAAACGGTAACAAAAGATAAGATCATTGCCGTTGGTACTAAAGCACTTCCTAAGCCTACTGTAGTTGCTAAAGCTACAACAACTTCCAAATCAAGCACTACCTCCAAAACGACTAAAGTTAGCGCTAAGACTAAGAACGTCACAAGCAAGGCTGGCGTAGACTTTGAGTACAAGAAGATGATTAAGAACGTCTCCATGACAGCTTATTCGTCAGAAGAGCCAGGGATAGGTACTAAAACTGCCTCCGGAACACGCGTAACGGAAGGTCGTACAATTGCAGTAGATCCGAATGTAATTCCTATTGGCTGGTGGGTTTATATCGATGGGCTTGGATTCCGCCGTGCAGAGGATACTGGCGGTGCCATTAAAGGCAATAAAGTGGATGTCTATTATGATTCCCTGAGCCATGCTCGTAATTTCGGCCGTAAATCACGTACCGTTTATGTGATTGGACCTGTGAAACCAGAGCTTAACTAGAACTGAAGCTTTTGCAAAAAATCCTTTGATAAGCTATAGTGATGATAACCGTTAAGGAACGCTGGATGATCATTTCGTTGATCGCAGAGCAACCGCTCATCACTTATACATTCTTTAACCAAAAGAAGAGGAGCGAATCCTCTTCTTTTTGCTTTTTTTGGAAGGAGTCAAGAAATATGATTAAGGAATTAATCGTCGTTGAAGGCAAAAGCGATACCGTAGCCATTAAGCGTGCTGTAGAAGCGGATACCATTGAGACAGGCGGCTCTGCTGTAAACCGGACTGTAATTGCTAAGATCGCGCTTGCTATGGAACGTAGAGGGGTTATTATTCTTACGGACCCGGACCATGCTGGGGAGCGAATTCGTAAAATCGTTTCAGCGAAGGTGCCGGGCTGCAAGCATGCTTTTATTCCAGAGAAGGACGCAACTCGAAAAGGGGATATCGGTGTAGAGAATGCATCGCCAGAGGCGATTCGTCATGCGCTGCGTAATGTACATACCTCTTTTGAAGGAGCACCTGCTTTGATTGGTATTGATGATCTTATGGCCGCTGGAATGCTTGTACACCCTCGGGCTGCTGAAAGACGTATGGCGCTTGGTAATTTGCTTGGAATCGGATATTGTAACGGCAAACAGCTGTACAAGCGGCTGGCGATGTTTGGGATTACGCGGGAGGAATTTGCCGGGGCTCTCGCCCAAATTGATCAGGGAGGCATTACTTCATGAGTGGTAGAGAGGAAATTTCGACTCCAAAACGGACCAAAGAGATTATTCAACGTTATGGATTCAAGTTCAAGAAAAGCCTGGGACAGAATTTTTTGATTGATCAAAATATTTTGGACAAGATTGTAGACGCTGCTGGACTAGATAGCGATTCTGGGGCGCTGGAGATCGGGCCGGGAATTGGAGCGCTGACGGAGCGTCTGGCACTAACAGCGGGTGCTGTAACTGCCGTAGAGATTGACCGTAGACTGATTCCAATATTAAAAGACGTACTTTCCCCCTATCCCCATGTTAAGGTTCGTAACGATGATGTCCTCAATGTGAACTTGCAGGAAATGTTCAAGGAAGATTTCACCACTGTGAACAAGGTCAGTGTGGTTGCTAACCTGCCTTATTATGTGACTACTCCGATTCTGATGAAGCTGCTCGAAGAGAAGCTTCCCCTTGATAACATCGTTGTAATGATTCAGAAGGAGGTTGCGGAGCGTATGGCTGCATCTCCAGGTGGAAAGGAATACGGAAGTCTTAGCATTGCCGTGCAGTACTACAGCGAGCCTGAGCTCGTCTGTATCGTGCCACGTACGGTATTCATCCCTCAACCTAATGTGGAGTCTGCTGTTATCCGTCTGAAGGTTAGAGAGCATCCTCCGGTAAAGGTGGAGAGTGAGAAGCATTTCTTTGAAGTGGTTCACGCTTCTTTCACACAGCGCCGCAAGACGATTGCTAACAATCTGAAGGCTCGCTACTTCCCTGAACAAGGACGTGAGCAGCTGGAGGCTTTACTCGCAGAAGCGGGTATTGAACCGACCCGTCGCGGAGAAACACTCAGTCTTGAAGAATACGCCCGCTTAAGCGGTGTTTTGCTAGCCGCTGGAATTGAATAAGCAATAGGAAACGGTTGTTGTCTTAAGGACAACAACCGTTTCTCGTAGAAATATAAGGATGTTATTCTGGTGGAGCATTATACATTCTTATATTTTAAAAATATGTTGAGTTATGAACCAACTGAGGCCTTTGCCCATACGATGGGGTAGAGGTGGTGGTTGTAATGAATTTAGGAGACTTGGTCGTTCGCAAATCTTATGGCGGTGATTTAACATTTCGTGTAGATAATATAGTGCAGGATAGAGCCGTCATTAAAGGCACAGATTTCCGCCTGTTGGCGGATTCTCCTCTGGATGACCTGGTTCAAGTGCCTCCTACCCGAATAACGGAACGGGGACAGCAAGCACAGATCAAAGCGAAGGAATCACTGACACAGCTACGGAAGGACCGTCAGGAGCAAAGTCAGCGGAGCGGGGGAACCCTAACAGAGGGGACATGGGCTCCACCGTCCAAGGAAGCTCCTTATTTTGAAGTGCCAGGTAAAGTACTGCATCTGGATGGCGATCCGGCATATTTGAATAAGAGCCTTAGCTTATACGAGCAGCTGCGGATTCCCGCTGAAGGGCATCATGTTCATGAATCTGCAATGGCTGATACGTTATACCGGCTGTTGCCCCGTGTACGCCCAGATATTGTAGTGATCACTGGTCATGATGGGGTACTGAAGCAACAGCATACTTACGATCTGTATAGTCTGAATAGCTATAAAAATTCGCAAAACTTTATAGCTGCTATTAGGGTAGCTAGGGAGTATGAGCGGAATTTTGATGCGTTGACTATTGTTGCCGGTGCTTGTCAATCTCATTTCGAGGCCTTACTTGGAGCTGGAGCTAATTTTGCCAGTTCACCTGGTCGAATTTTGATTCATGCTCTGGATCCGGTGTATGTGGCAGCAAAATCATCCTTTACTTCCATCAGAGATACTGTAAATCTTAGCGATGTTCTGAATAATACCATCAGCGGCAATCAGGGTATTGGTGGTGTTGAGACCCGTGGCAGCTTCCGCATCGGAATGCCGCGACTGCAGAATCTGTCGGCGCTAAAAGTGACACCATCAGCCATTTAAGCGGCAGAGATAGGTCTATGGTGTCAGGAATATAGGTAATTTGAATCGGCTGAATAGAATATCCGAAAGAAAGGGTGAGCGCTGAGCTTAACCCTTTCTTTTTTTCTTTGTAATGCCTATATTACAGATAACAAGGATATTAGTCCGGCGCTGATTTCTCGCAAAAAAATTCCGTTGACAACGAAATATGCATCAACTATAATTAATTATTTATTTGCTTTGACATTGTTCTGAAAAAGTTGTATAATGGACAAGAAAAGAGGTGGTCGTCAGGTAATGGCTAATAACGCGCTGTTGGAAATCAAACGCAGTCTTGAAGCTCACGTCGGTCATAAGATCACATTGCGTGCAAACGGAGGTCGTCGTAAAACCGTTGAACGCACAGGTGTCCTGGAAGAAACGTACCCTTCTGTATTTATTGTCAAACTGGATCAGGAGCAGCAAACTTTTAAGCGAGTCTCCTATAGCTATGCCGATATACTTACTGAATCTGTGGAAATCACAGTTTGTGAAGACGATGGGCAGATGCGGATTATGTATATTAAAGCTTAATGTTTCACGAACAGTCTCCCTTGGAGGCTGTTTTTTGTTTGCGTTTTTTGGGACAAATATTTGGTGCATGATCCGTGTGCTAAGCAAGCATACTAATTGGGCAACGGGTTAATCATTTATTTTCATAAGGGAGGAATTCCGTAATGAGCCGCAGAAAACGAGGCATGATGTCGGAGGAACTGAAGACAGAGTTAGCCAAGGAGCTGGGTTTTTATGAAACCGTGGAACGTGAGGGCTGGGGTGGAATTACAACTCAAGACGCTGGCAACATGGTGAAAAAAGCGATACAGCTTGCTGAACAGGCTGCGCGGAAATCTTAAATTTTAGGCTATAAAGTGAATATTACTGAAAAAGGGTGCGTCTAAATGGCGACACCCTTTTATTATTGGACTTCATTAGAAGTTTCTCATATAATATGTTAAGTTGTTTTTACGGGAAAAGCTGAAGGTGGGTGAACGCCTTGAAAATGTATGAAAAGGCACCAGCTAAAATTAATTTGATGCTGGATGTGCTGCACAAACGTGCTGACGGTTTTCATGAGGTGGAAATGATTATGACCATGGTAGATTTAGCAGACCGCTTAGAGCTGTCTGAGCTGCCAAGGGATACTATTATAATATCAAGTCAGGCTGGTTATATTCCCCTGGATGAGAAAAATTTAGCTTTCCAGGCGGCAAGGCTTATTAAAGACCGTTATAACGTGAAGAGTGGGGTACATATCCATCTGGATAAAAGAATTCCGGTTGCGGCTGGCCTGGCTGGCGGCAGCAGTGATGCCGCAGCTACGCTACGCGGTCTAAACCGTCTGTGGCGTCTGGGTATTCCTGCGCAGGAGCTACAGGAGCTTGGCGCTGAGTTGGGTTCTGATGTACCTTTCTGCGTCACAGGCGGCACAGCCTTGGCTACAGGACGAGGCGAAAAGCTGACACCAATCAATAACCCGCCACAATGCTGGGTTGTGTTGGCAAAACCACCGATCAATGTATCGACTGCAGAAGTGTATGGACGCGTTCGGAGCAATAATATAGCGGTTCATCCTTCTGCTCGAAAGATGCAGCAAGCGATAGAAGCTGGAGACTTTGGGGGCGTGTGCAACCATCTGGGCAACGTGCTTGAGGATGTTACCTTAAAGCTGCATCCAGAGGTTCAGCAGCTCAAGGAAGCGATGATAAAGCTTGGAGCAGATGGCGTACTGATGTCAGGCAGCGGACCTACCGTATTCGGGTTAGTGTCCAAGCAGTCTAAAGTAGCAAGGATTTACAACGGACTGCGAGGGTTCTGCAAGGAAGTCTACGCAGTGAGATCACTGAATTAGTCTGCTTCTCTTGTGTAAACCCGTACAAAAGTGATATATTTTTCTAAAATATTCGGTTTTGGCGAGGAGCATTCCGTGAAGAAATTAAAAAGAAGCCAACGTTTGGTAGACATGACTCAGTTTTTACTTGAGCGGCCGCATGAACTACTGCCGCTGTCTATATTTGCCGATCGCTATGGAGCGGCTAAGTCCTCCATTAGTGAAGATTTGGCAATCATAAAAGAAGTATTTGAAGGTGAAGGCATCGGAGAGCTGCAGACTTTAGCTGGTGCAGCGGGTGGAGTACGTTATATCCCGGTTATGCCTAAAGATATGGCGCTTACCTTTGTGCAGCGCTTATGTGTGCAGCTAGAGCAGACTGACCGGATATTGCCTGGCGGTTATTTGTATATGTCGGATCTACTTGGGTTGCCGTCTTTGATGGAACAGGCGGGTAAGATCATCGCAACGGCCTTTTACGGATCGGAAATCGATGTGGTGATGACCGTTGAAACGAAAGGCATTCCACTAGCCTATGCAACAGCAGCACAGCTAGGCTTGCCGGTAGTGCTTGTGCGACGTGACCATCAGGTTACAGAGGGATCAGCAGTAAGTATTAACTACGTATCAGGATCTCATAAAAGCATACACACAATGTCTCTCTCCAGACGTGCACTCAAGGAGAAATCGCGAGTACTTATCGTAGATGACTTCATGAAGGCGGGAGGGACTGTACGTGGTATGGTCGATCTGCTCGGTGAATTTAATGCCGAGGTTGCTGGGGTAGGCGTTTTAGTGGAATCAGGCGCTGTAGAGACGGAAGAGCGTCTGTTGCACGATTACGTGTCCTTGGTAAAACTAAGTGAAGTAGACTCGAAAGAGCGGAGAATTTCGGCGCATCCGGGCAACTACTTTTCCTCTTGATTAGCCATTCTCTTACATTTTCAAAAAGCGTGGAAATTGTCGAAAACGTAAGGAATATTAAGAAAACTACTCGATGTATGTCGAAAACAACATATCCCAAAAAATATATTTCTTTTTTAGGTATTTTATGGAATCAAAAAGAAGGAATTCGCTTTGCTGTGTGGAATTATACACCAAGTCTCTGATGGAAAAAGGTGGTGAACACACACATGCAAATTACGGATGTCAGACTCCGCCGCGTTAACTCTGAGGGGAGAATGAAAGCAATCGCATCCATTACCATCGATAACGAGTTTGTTGTTCATGACATTCGCGTCATCGATGGCAATAATGGGATGTTTGTTGCAATGCCCAGCAAGCGTACACCGGACGGCGAATTCCGCGATATCGCGCACCCGATCTCTTCGGGAACACGCGAGAAGATTCAATCCGCGGTTCTGGCCGAGTACGATCGCGCCGCTACGGAAGAAGAAGAAGTTATTGAAGAGGGAGCTTAGGCTTCCTCGGAAGACGGCTACCTTTTGGGTGGCGTAGGATCCGCCGTTTTTGATAAGATCACACCGACATACACTTCATGAATTAGCAGCCTGATCTTGCAAGAAAAGCTATTGCTGGTGAAGGATTTGACGACATCTTCGAAAGGCAGCGATAAATGCTTTTCTAACTTGGGGTTTATAGAAAAGAGAACCATGACTTCATGGTTCTCTTTTCTTTTTGCCCGGAATGAGATATATTCAGTAGTGAGTTCAAGAGTAGGAGGTTGGCATTCTTGAAAAGAATGGCTGTAGTACTTGCCGCAGGTCAAGGCAAGCGAATGAAATCTAAATTATATAAGGTGCTGCACCCCGTTTGCGGTAAGCCGATGGTAGGGCACGTGCTTGATACAGTAAAAGCGACCGGATGCCAGCGCACCGTTGTTGTTGTTGGGCATGGCGCAGAGAAAGTTAAGGCCTATGTAGGTGAAGGAGCGGAATACGTTCTGCAGGAAACTCAGCTCGGCACTGGCCATGCTGTCAAACAAGCAAAGGATTTACTTGCTGGCGAAGAAGGAACAACTATAGTTATTTGTGGAGACACACCACTCGTAACCACGGAGACCCTGGAAGGACTCATGGCGCTTCATGAACAGCGTAATGCGGCTGCAACCGTATTGACAGCTGTTATGGAAAAGCCTACAGGCTACGGAAGAATTATTCGTGGTGAAGATGGCGGCGTTCTGAAGATTGTAGAGCAGAAGGATTGCACTACTGAAGAAGATGCCGTTCAAGAAATCAATACAGGCACTTATTGTTTTGATAATGCTAAATTATTTGCTGCACTAGAGAAGGTAACGAACAGTAATAACCAGCAGGAGTATTATTTGACTGATGTGATTGGGATTCTTCGTTCACAAGGGGATACCGTACTAGGATATCAGACCCATGACGCAGCTGAGTCTATCGGCGTTAATGATCGTTTAGCTTTGTCCGAAGCGGAAGCCTTTATGCGTCAACGTATTAATCGTAAACACATGCTGGGCGGTGTGACCATCATTGATCCAGCCTCCACTTATATCGGAGCAGATGTAGTTATCGGATCAGATACTACGCTTTATCCAGGAACCATCCTGAAAGGGAAGACTGTAATCGGGGACAATTGTGTGATCGGACCGGCTAGTGAAATCGAAGACTGTCAGATTATGGATGATGCAACGATTAAGCAGTCCGTATTGAATCAAGCTCAAGTCGGCGCACGGACAACCGTTGGGCCTTTTGCCTATTTGCGTCCAGGCTCTGTGCTTGGAGAAGAAGTTAAGGTTGGAGATTTCGTCGAGATCAAGAATGCTACGATTGGTGACGGTTCAAAAGTGTCACATCTTAGTTATGTCGGCGACGCATCTGTAGGTAAGAATGTAAACGTCGGGTGCGGTGCGATTACCGTTAACTACGACGGGTATAATAAATTCAAGACAACAATCGCAGACGATGCCTTTATTGGCAGTAATGTTAACCTTATTGCTCCAGTTACTGTGGGCAAAGGGGCTTTTGTTGTAGCAGGTTCGACAATTACACGTTCCGTTTCCGAGAACGATCTGGCTGTAGCTAGAGTAAGACAAGAGAACAAACCGGGATATGCAGAGAAGATCCGTTCCCGTGCAAAAGCGAAGAAAGACCACTCGAGTCCATCGTAAAGCGTTGCTAAGAAGCGCCGGACGGACTTATATTTCCGCGCCGGCGCCTTTGGAAAGCTAAATTCCGTCACGGAGGGTTTATATTTTATGACTTATTGTGATTCCAAGTTAAAGATTTTCACCTGTAACTCCAATCCTAAGCTAGCTAGTCAAATTGCTGATTACATCGGGATTCCGATGGGTGAATCACACACCACAAGTTTCAGCGATGGAGAAATTCAGGTCAAGCTGTCAGAAAGCGTTCGGGGATGCCATGTTTATATTGTTCAATCCACTTGTGGCCCTGTAAATGATAACCTGATGGAGCTTTTGGTTATGGTAGATGCGCTTAAACGTGCCTCCGCAAAAAGCATCAACGTGGTTATCCCTTACTACGGATATGCCCGTCAAGATCGTAAAGCCCGTTCCCGTGACCCCATTACCGCTAAGCTGGTAGCGAATCTAATTGAAAAGGCTGGCGCTCACCGTGTAATCACGATGGATCTTCATGCCATGCAGATTCAAGGATTCTTCGATATTCCAGTGGATCACTTGCTTGGTGTACCGATTCTGGCTCAGTATTTCCGTTCCAAGCAAATCGAGAATCCAGTTGTCGTATCGCCGGACCATGGCGGTGTAGTACGTGCAAGAAAGCTTGCTGATTTCCTGAACGCTCCACTGGCTATTATAGACAAGCGTCGTCCAGAACCTAACGTCAGCGAAGTTATGAACATCATCGGTAATATCGAAGGCAAAACAGCCATCCTGATCGATGATATCATCGATACCGCTGGAACGATCGTACTTGGTGCTAATGCTTTGATGGAAGGCGGCGTGAAGGAAGTATACGCATGCTGTACACACCCAGTATTGTCTGGTCCTGCACACGAGCGTCTGGAGAATTCTCCAATCAAAGAAATTATCGTGACGGATACCATTCCAATTCGCAGCGCGAATCCAACCTCTAAGCTCAAGGTGTTGTCCGTGGCTCCACTTATGGGTGAGGCAATTATCCGCGTTCATGAAGAGTTGTCGATTAGTAAATTGTTCGAGATTGAATAAATATAACGAATGAATAGTACAAAAGGGTTACACCTCCGTTCTCGGAGATGTAACCCTTATCGGCGTGCTACAGGTAGAACTACTGGATTTAATATCCGGGACGGGAGACAAAGGTGAATAAACTGCGGTTATATAGTGTCCCTTGTAGCTCCACGAAAGCTTCGTCTACCGCTGTTAATACACCGATATCAATATGCACGTCGCCCTTGTATATTTCCACGGGTACTGCATATTGGATGTGGTACTGAAAATGGCGTTGATGTGTCAATAATTCGCCTTTGTGCGGCATGGGTTATCACCTGTCTTCGGAGTATAATTTCGCTCTGGTTGCACAGAGATATGTAGATTAGATCTATTGTACCAAAAACGGACTCCTCTTGCCGGAGAGCCCGAACGGAAAGGAAAGGTTCGATAATGAAATGGATTGTCGGATTGGGAAATCCCGGAACACAGTACGCGAAAACAAGGCATAATGTTGGCTTTATGGCTTTGGATGAGCTTGCTGCCCAGAACGGAATTGCCTTCAACCAGAGCAAATGTAAATCCGTCATCGGTGAAGGGGTCATTGGTGGCGTCAAAACCGTATTGATTAAGCCCATGACCTTTATGAACTTGTCCGGTGAGGCCGTTCGCGCTTATATGGATTATTACAAAGTTCAACTTGAAGATATGATCGTCGTTTATGATGATTTGGATACAGAAATCGGAAAAATCCGCTTGCGTTATCAAGGAAGCGCTGGTGGACATAATGGAATTAAATCCATCATACAGCATGTAGGAACACAGAATTTCAATCGGGTACGAATGGGTATTTCTCGTCCTGAGCCAGGTTTTGCTATTGTCGATTATGTTCTTTCTACTTTTCCTAAGAAGGAAAGCGATCCGCTTAAGCAAATGATCCTTAATACTTGTGATGCACTGGAATACAGCTTACAGCATTCATTCGAGCAGACGATGGCTAAGTTCAATGGTTAATCTGTAAACCCTGTTGTTTTTAAGGCTAAAGATGAAGCTGCCCGGACATACTGAAGGTATATAGTACCTTCAGGAGGCATATAGATGGCAATAAACTATGTTTGTAGGCACTGTAAGACATCTCTAGGCAGTATTAATAGAAGTGATGTTACAGAAATGCAGTTGGGCCTTCATTCCTTGACCCCTGCGGAGCGCAGAGATATAATAGCGTATAATTCAGAAGGTGAAATCACGGTAAAGGTTACTTGCGACTATTGCAAGGAGGCTTTAGAGAACAATCCGGAGCTTAGCCTGCTGACAAGTCCGCTTCAGTAAGGTGGAAGCGCCTGTCTCTATCGTCATCCGCAAGCCTTGGCGTTACAGCTGAGGCTTCTTTTCGATTCCAATCATAATAGGTGACGGTGGCTATGCCACCGTTAGCCTGTTTAGTAAGAGAGGTGCGCCTGTTGTTACAAGGTCTTATAGAAGCTTTTTCCAAGGATCCCGATTTCCAGTCTATCACCCATGGTGTTGCTGCAGGTATGAAAGAGCAGCTCATTTCGGGGCTTACAGGTTCTGCTAGACAGATTATGCTTGCAGCATTACATGAAGAGACAACTCGTCCCTTACTTGTAGTGACTCATAATATGTTTTCGGCCCAGAAGATGGCCGATGATTTGCAGGAAGCGCTTTCCCCTGACCGGGTTCTGCTCTATCCCGCCAATGAACTAGTGGCTGCAGAAGCGGCTGTATCAAGCCCAGAGACACTGGCTCAGCGTATAGATGTGCTGACCAAATGCGCTCAGGGCTTCCGTGGTATTGTTGTAGTTCCTTACTCAGGAGTGCGTAGATTGCTGCCAGCCCCAGAGGTTATGGCAGAGGCACAAGTCACCGTTTCCCAAGATGGAACGCTTGCTCTGGATGAATTTTTGATGTCCATGATTGAAATGGGCTATGAAAGAGTAGAGCGGGTTGAGAATCGTGGTGAACTGAGCGTACGGGGTGGAATAATTGATTTTTATCCAATGACATCTCCTTTTGCTTATCGGGTTGAGTTATTTGACGATGAGGTTGATTCCATAAGAACTTTTGATCCAGTGGATCAGCGTTCTATTGATAAGGTACGTAGTGTGAAGATTACACCGGCTAAAGAGATTATAGCTAGTAGATTGCGCCAGGAATCTGCTTCTGCTGAAGCCTCAGCTATGATGGAGCGACAGTTGGAGAAGATGGCGGATCGCCAGGCGAAGCTCAGGCTGCGGGAAGAAATTGGACGTGAGCTGGAAATGCTGCGGGAAGGTACTTATTTCCCGGAGATCTATAAATATATCAGTCTTTTATATCCTGAACGCTCTCATTTATTTGATTACATGGCCCAGGATACCATTCTTATTCTAGATGAGCCGACAAGACTGCTCGAAACGGCGAGACAGCTTGAACGGGATGAATCGGAATGGAATCTGCATTTGCTGCAAAACGGCAAATCATTGCCGGATCTAGATCTCTCTGTCGATACGGATGTTGTTATGTATCAGCGCCCGTTCCAAAGCCTGTTTATGTCAATCTTTTTACGTCAGGTTCCGCATATTCAGCCTCAGAACATTCTTGGGTTTATCAGTCGTGGAATGCAGGATTTCCATGGCCAGATGAATGTGCTGAAATCGGAAATGGAGCGTTGGCAGAAGTCCGGTGTTAAGGTAATGATGCTTGCGAGCAGTGAGGAACGGATTGAACGAGTGCGCAGAGTTCTTTATGATTACGGCATTAACGAGCCGATGATTGTACAAGGAAATCTGGGTTCTGGTTTTGAGCTGCCCTCTATTCATCTAGCTGTTATAACTGAGGGAGAAATGTTCTCTCAGAAGCAGCGGAAGGCACGGAAGATCTCCAAAGGAATAGATAATGCAGAACGGATCAAGAGTTACACAGAGCTGAAAATCGGTGATTATGTCGTCCATCAGAACCATGGTATCGGAAAATATATGGGAATCGGCACGCTTGAGGTCAGCGGTATTCACCGTGATTACATGCATATTCTGTATGCTGGCGGCGATAAGCTCTCAGTTCCGATTGAGCAGATTGACCTGATTCAGAAATATGTCGGTTCCGAAGATAAAGAGCCGAAAGTATATAAGCTAGGCGGCAATGAATGGACACGAGTGACCAATAAGGTTCGTTCCTCCGTTCAGAATATTGCTGATGATTTGATAAAGCTATATGCTGAGCGCCAAAGTGCCGCAGGATATGGTTTTGAAAAGGATACACAGGAACAGCATGAATTTGAAGAAATGTTCCCTTACGAGGAGACCCGAGATCAGCTTCGGGCTATCGAAGAGATTAAGAAGGATATGGAACAAAACCGGCCAATGGACCGATTGCTTTGCGGTGATGTTGGGTATGGTAAGACTGAAGTGGCTATTCGGGCGGCTTTTAAATCAGCGATTGAAGGTAAACAGGTGGCGGTGCTAGTCCCGACAACGATTTTGGCTCAGCAGCATTATGAGACCTTCCGGGAACGTTTCGCTAATTACCCGCTTAATATTCAGGTCTTAAGTCGTTTCCGCAGCCGTAAAGAGCAGAACGAGACGATTAAAGGCGTTAGGGCAGGAACTGTCGATGTAGTTATCGGTACACATCGTCTGTTATCTCAGGACCTTGTATTCAAGGATCTGGGGTTATTAATTGTGGATGAAGAACAGCGTTTCGGCGTGACTCATAAAGAAAAGCTGAAAAAACTGAAAACGAATGTAGACGTTCTTACGCTGACTGCAACTCCAATTCCTCGTACGCTACATATGTCGATGCTCGGAGTGCGGGATTTGTCTGTCATTGAGACCCCGCCAGAGAACAGATTCCCTGTGCAAACGTATGTAGTGGAGCATAGCCAGACCCTTACGCGGGAAGCTGTAGAGCGGGAATTAGCCCGCGGTGGTCAAGTCTATTATCTCTATAATCGTGTGCAGGGCATTCAAGAAATGGCCGCTCAAATCTCTATGCTTGTTCCTGAGGCTAGAGTTGGCATCGGACATGGTCAAATGTCGGAATCTGAGCTGGAGAAGACCATTCTCGATTTCCTTGACGGAGAATACGATGTGCTCGTCAGCACAAGTATTATTGAGACGGGCGTAGATATTCCGAACGTTAATACACTTATTGTGCATGATGCGGATAAAATGGGCTTGTCTCAGCTCTATCAGCTGCGTGGACGTGTAGGCCGGTCCAATCGGATCGCTTACGCTTATTTCACGTATCAACGGGACAAGGTGCTGACAGAGGTTGCAGAGAAACGTCTGCAGTCTATTAAGGAATTTACGGAGCTGGGCTCTGGTTTCAAAATAGCGATGCGAGATCTGTCTATTCGCGGTGCAGGTAACTTGCTGGGTGCAGAGCAGCATGGCTTTATCGCATCCGTGGGGTTTGATCTGTACTCACAAATGCTGGCGGAGGAAATTCGTAAGCGTAAGGTTACTGTGCTTGGGGAGGAAGATACATCCCTGAAAGAGGGCAATACAGTCATTGATTTGTCGATTGACGCGTATCTGCCGTCAGAGTATATTTACGACAGTATCCAAAAAATTGAAATTTATAAAAAAGTGGCGGCAGTAACCTCCTTCGATGATGCTTCCGAGCTTGAAGATGAGCTCTTGGATCGGTTCGGTGAGTTACCTGAAGCCGTGGTGAATCTACTATCGGTCGCTCGTTTGAAAGTGTATGGAAAAATGTATGGCATTGATTCCATGATTAGACGCGGAGATGATGTTACCTTGAATTTCTATGAGGGAAGTCTCGGCGCTTTAGACACAGCGAAACTCGCCAAAGTTGGAAATAGCTTCGAAAGACGTGTACAATTTGATAGGGATGCGAAAGCCAGTATCCGGGTCAAATCGAAAGATTTAAGTGATAAACAGCTGCTTGACTTGCTTGAACAGTTTCTTAAGGAAGCTAAACAGTCTTTTAAATCGAAGGGAGAACTACACAATGTCGTTAAATAAAACAAAATCATGGAAAGTGCTGCTCGTTTCATTGGCAGCGGCAGTTTCCTTTTCTATGCTAGCAGCATGTGGAAATAGTGCGGATGATAATCAAGCTGTAGCCACTTATAAAGGTGGAACGATTACACAAAAGGAATTTGCAATGGATCAAAAAATCATGAAATTCCTCTCTCCACAACAAGCGCAATACTTAGAGATTGATGCGTTTAAGGAGTCCATTCTGAAGCAAGAAGTGGGCTTTGAATATTTGGCTTCCCAAGCAACGGATGAAGCGAAAAAGCAAGCGGAGAAAGAAGCCGATACTCAAATTGCAAGCATTAAGGAACAATTGGGCGATACCTATAAGAAGACATTGAAAGATGCTGACGTTACGGAGAAAGATATTCGTACTTATATGGAGCGTGTGCTGACAGTTTATCAGGATATGCTGCTTAAAGTGACTGATGATCAAGTTGTCAAAGAATTCGAAGCGACTAAAGGCGACTTTACGGTTGCCACACTGCGTCATGTGCTAATTGGTCTGACAGATGCAGACAACAAAGAGCGTACCAGCGAAGAAGCGCTTAAAATAGCGAAAGAAGTTAAGGCGAAGCTGGATGGCGGTGCTGATTTCGCAGCCATCGCTAAGGAATATTCTGACGATACTGGCTCTAAAGAGGCAGGCGGAGAATATAAAGATAAAGCTGTAGGCACTTATGTGGAGGAGTTTAAGAAGGCTGCACAGACCTTGCCTCTAAATACCATCAGTGATCCTGTAGAAACTTCTTACGGTTACCACATCATCAAGGTGGAGTCCCGTACAGACAAGACTTTCGACCAGTTAACGGATGAGCAAAAAGAAGGCATTAAGAGCTCAATTGTATCCAAGAACCTAGAAACGTTCATGGAAAAGGATCTGGAAGCCATTATTGAGAACATCAATCTGCCAAAAAGCTCTGCTGCCGCAGATGAAACCGGAACAAATAGTGGAACAGAAGCCACTACAGCTCCAAGCGCATCCCCAAGTGCTTCAGATGCGGCTGAATAAACATCGGTAAATATGGACAAGCTTACCTTAGAAAAGCCATCTTCACTTAAAGTGAAGATGGCTTTTTATTTCGCAGAAACGGTTGTAGAACTACCTTTATCTTGATGCAGATATTAATACATGTCAGCTTATGTATAAGGATCTGGGAAGAGATGAATACTATGGTCAGATATTACGATAAATCACTGGGATTATCCTTTCCCATAATGGACAGTAGTAAGACCATACTTCTTAAGAAAGCGGGGCACATGTGAAATGAAAGCTACTGGAATTGTTCGCCGTATTGATGACCTCGGACGCGTGGTTATTCCCAAAGAAATTAGACGTACTCTTCGTATTAGAGAAGGAGACCCACTGGAAATATTCGTCGATCGGGACGGTGAAGTCATTCTCAAGAAATATTCTCCGATTGGTGAGTTGGGTGACTTTGCAAAAGAGTACGCGGAGTCATTGTTCGAAGGTACTGGACACATTACGATGATTGCTGATCGTGACACCTTCATTGCCCTTGCAGGCGGCTCCAAAAAAGATTATTTGGAGAAACAGGTAGGAGTGCTGCTGGAGAAAGTCATGGACAGCCGTAAGACTGTGTTAGAAACCAATGAAGGCAGTTATGAAATTGCTAAAGATCATCCGGATTTGGTGTCCTCATATGTAGCCTCACCGATCATTTCCGGTGGAGATCCTATTGGTTGTGTAGTGATGGTGAGCAAGGATGATTCGGCGAAGATGGCGCAAATGGAAATAAAAATGGCCGAAACGGCTGCCGCTTTCCTGGGCAAACAAATGGAGCAGTAATCTTAATTTAGACCCCGCTTTCCTTTTGGTAAGATATACAAAGGGCAAACGGGGTTTTGTCGTTTACACAAAACCGTTTCTACTTGTGGGCATACATACGTTATAATATAGAAATTCATCCCATCAAAGTTGTAGAAGCAGGTATTATATGAAATCTAATACACAAACATCACGATTGCTGCAAGGCGCATTTATCCTTAGTGCCGCGGCCATTATCTCAAAGCTTATTGGCACACTTCAAAAAATTCCGCTGCAAAATCTAGGCGGAGATGCTGTATTTGGTATATACAACACAGTGTATCCCTTGTATACAATGCTGTTAACGGTAGCTATGCTAGGTCTGCCTGCGGCGATCTCCAAATTTGTCGCCGAAGCTTCGGCTGGGAGACGCGATGAAGAAGGCCGCCGGATTCTACTATTATCCGCGCTAATTACAGGCATCAGCGGCTTGATTATCGGCGCCATCACCTATGCAGGTGCACCCATCATTGCCGAATGGGTAGGTAACTCACATGTAATGCCTGCCTTGCGGACAAGCGCCTGGGGTCTGGCTGTTGTCCCTGTCATGTCGGCCATACGCGGGTACTTTCAGGGGCTGCATAATATGGTTCCTACAGCCGTGTCACAGATTGTAGAGCAGTCTGTACGGGTTACAGTGATGATTATTCTTCTGTTATATCTCACTTCGCAGGGAGCAGGAGCCGAGAGTATCGCTGCTGGCGCGCTGCTTGGTTCTGCCGGAGGGGGAGCCGCAGGGCTTGTAATTATGCTGCTGTACTTGAGACGTCACCGCCGGAGGGTAAAACAGGAAGCTGCTGCTGAAGTAGCTGCTGCTGTCGAAAGTCAGCGTGTAAGAGCGCTGGATGCAGGACATGGACTAGGTTCCAAACAAGGGTTTATGGGCATTAAAGCAGGTACACTGCTGGCTTATGGAATTCCCGTAATGCTAGGTGCACTGGCTATGCCTCTTATCGGTCTTGTAGATGTATTCACTGTGCCTCGACTGCTGTCGTCTGACGGAAGTGAAGTAGCTGCGATGGCCCAGTTTGGTGTGTACAATCGGGGTTTGCCACTTGTGCAGATTATAACGATGATTGCCACCTCACTGTCTGTTGTGTTCATTCCAGCTTTGGCGGAAGCGAAGTACAAGGGAGATATGAAGCTGATTGAGACCCGCTGCAGCTTGTCGCTGCGTTGGTTCTGGCTGTTAGGTCTAGCGGCCTCAGCGGGCCTTGCAGTGCTTGCTGAGCCGATTAATATGGCTCTTTACGGCGATACCGCTGGCAGCAGCACAATGACTTGGCTGGCTTTTACCGCTGTTGGCGGTACAGTCAGCATCATCTCTGCTGCGCTCCTGCAGGGCCTCGGCTACGTGCGCGCCCCGGCCCTGCACCTTTTGGCCGCCGCGCTGCTCAAGGCGGCCCTGAACCTGCTGCTGGTTCCGCAGCAGGGCATTACCGGCGCGGCCATCGCTGGCGTGGCCGCGCATTCGTTCGCAGCAGCGCTTAACGTGCTGCTGCTGTACCGCCAGGGCCATCTGCGGCTTCGCCTCGCAGATGCCCTGGCACGGCCCGCGCTGCTCACAGCGGGCCTGGCTCTTGCCGCCGCAGCTGCCAGCTGGGGCACTGGCGCCGCGGCTACGGCCGCTGGCATCGGCGGCGGACGCACTGCCAGCTTGGCGCAGAGCCTGCTCGGGGTACTCGCAGGCTGCGTTGTCTTTGCCGTAGGTGCGGTGGTGCTGCGGCTGCTCAGCGAAAGCGAGCTTCGCCAGCTTCCGGGCATCGGCCCGTCTCTGGCGGACAAGTTCAAGAAGCTGCGTTTATTTCCATAATTAACTCGCTTAAAAGGAGGAACAGATATGAGTGCAACATTAACAGTTGTTGGTCTCGGGTCAGGTAATCCTGATCGGCTGACACTAGGAATTATAAAAAAACTGAAGGCAGCATCCGTTGTCTACGTTCGTACCCAAGAGCATCCAGTTATGGCTGCTCTCACCGAGCTTGAAATCGCCACGCAATCCTTTGATGGACTGTATGAAACATTAGCTTCGTTTCCTGAGGTCTATGCCGCAATTACTTCAAAATTGATTGAAGAGGCTCGCTCCGCCGCAGACGGTACAGATATTGTCTATGCGGTTCCGGGGCACCCCATGGTTGCAGAGTCAGCTGTTTCACAGCTGCGTCAGCGTTGCCCGGAAGAAGGAATAGAACTGCAAATATTAGGCGGGGAGAGTTTTCTGGACGAGGCGTTTGTGCGACTGGGGTTCGACCCTATTGAAGGCTTCCAGTTATTAGATGCTTCAGGCATTCGCAGCGCTCAGCTTCAACCTGAATTGCATACTCTGATTGGCCAGGTTTATGACAGCTTTACAGCTTCGGAGACAAAGTTATGTCTGATGGAGCTGTATCCACCCGAATATGAAGTGGTGGTGGGTCATGCCCTTGGCGTGGAGAACGAAGAAAACATTGTGACTGTTCCTCTATACGAATTGGACCGGCTTGAGGGTTATGGCAATTTGTCTCTGGTCTATGTACCTGCGAATCGTGAGGAGAAGCTAAGAAATCGTACTTTCGCTCGCTTGCATGAGATTGTTGATATTTTGCGCAGTCCGGACGGTTGTCCGTGGGATCGGGAGCAGACTCATGAATCTTTGCGTAAAAATCTAATCGAAGAAACCTACGAAGTGCTTGAGACGATTGATGAGGATGACCCAGACCATATGAAAGAGGAGCTGGGCGATCTTTTGCTGCAGATCATGCTGCACTCCCAAATGGAAGAGGAGCTGGGCACGTTTAACGTATTTGACGTCATAGAAGGACTGAATGATAAGCTTATCTTCCGCCATCCCCATGTATTTGGTGACAAGAATGCGAATGATGCTGAAGAAGCTCTGATCAATTGGGAGGGCATGAAGGCAGAGGAGAAGCGGCGTAAAGGCGTGAAGCCAGAGGAATTATCCGCCCTCAGTGGGGTTCCGCGTGATTTGCCTGCACTTATGAAGGCGTACAAGCTTCAGAAAAAAGCATCCAAGGTGGGCTTTGATTGGGACAACGCTACGGATTGCTTAGCTAAGGTTCGTGAAGAAATAGAAGAGCTGCAAGAAGCCATCGATACGGATGCAGCCGCCGAGGATCAAATCCTGGAGCTGGGCGATCTATTATTTGCTGTTACCAATGTTGCCCGATTTATTGGCGCAGATCCGGAAGAAGCTTTAACCCGGACCAACCGCAAATTTGTGCGTCGGTTTCAGTATATCGAGCAGAGTCTGCGAGCCAAGGGTATGAGTGTAGAGGATAGCAGCTTGGAAGAGATGGAAGAGTTGTGGCAGGAGGCAAAGACTGAGGAACGAAAAGTATAGTGATTTTCTCAGACTATGTACGGTATACGGACCTTAAGATGAGGCAATGCTGTGAAAGTAGCATTCATCTCTGATTTAGATTATGGCGAGTAGTTTAATAGTGCTATAGAATAGATTCTGCGACGATTTCTGAGAAATAACTGTTTCTTTTTTAAAAAAACGACGATTCGTGGCAGGATTTTAAGATGACATCAAGAATATCATAAAGACGAAATGACGACTTGCCCCATAATATGGCGGTGAATCTCGTTTCATTTATTTTTTCGTATCCTAGGAGGAACTTTAAATTATGAACAAGACAGATTTGGTAAACAACATTTCCGAGAAAAACGGATTGGCAAAAAAAGATGTAGAAGCAGTATTGAACGGATTCTTGGGTGAGATCACAGAAGCTTTGGCAAAAGGCGATAAAGTTCAACTGATCGGTTTCGGTACATTCGAAACTCGTAAACGTGCAGGACGTACTGGTCGCAACCCGCAAACGGGCACAACGATTGAAATTCCAGAATCAACTGTACCGGCATTTAAAGCTGGTAACAAGCTTAAAGAAGCCGTTAACTAATGCGTCTTGACAAATTCCTGAAAGTGTCCCGATTAATCAAGCGCCGTACAGTGGCCAAGGATGTGTCCGAACAAGGCCGGGTGCTGATTAACGGGCGGGAATCTAAGCCAAGTAGTGCAGTTAAGATCGGTGACGAGATTACTGTGCAATTTGGACAAAAGCTTGTAACGGTCAAAGTCGAAAAGCTAGTCGAAACGACTCGCAAGGACGAAGCCGCTGGTATGTATACTCTACTTCGGGAAGAGCCTGTTGCCAAAAGCACCGGCTTGGACTGGTAGGAGTAACATAGTTAATAGTAAAAAAGAAGGCACAACTTTACATATTGTAGAGTTGTGCCTTCTTTTTTCTTTTTTTATCTCTCTTATTTTAGTGGATTGGAATGTTCTATAACTTCTTCTACTGCCATAGATTAGAGGTAAGAAGGAGGGGTACATGCTATGATCGAGCCAGGAAAGGTAAATAAACAGCATGATCTGCACATGCGCAGTCGTAAACAGCTAGAGTTGACGGGCGTGCAAAATGTGGAGAGCTTTGATAGCGAGGAATTTTTGCTTCGTACAGAACTCGGCCATCTCACCATTCGCGGGAATCATTTACATATCAAAAATTTAAGTCTGGAGAATGGACTGTTGTCCTTGGAGGGCAATGTACATTCCCTGATTTATCTAGATCCCGGATCGCAGGGCAAAAATAAAGGTCTACTCGGTAAGCTATTTAAATGAATCCTGCAGTTCAGTGGCTGACGCTGTTCTACATGATATTGGCCGGGGTGACAATGGGACTGGCCTATGACAGCTACCGGGTGCTGTCGCTCAAGTTCAATTTTCCCAAATGGCTGAATGCCATGCTTGACCTGCTGTATTGGCTTTGTGCTGCTTTGTTTGTTTTTAGAATGCTCTATGCCGGAAATCAGGGGCAATTGCGATTTTATGTCTTTTTAGGTTTATTTCTAGGAATATGGATCTATTTTTTGATCTTCAGTGTTACGGTGCGGCGTTTTGTGTTAATGTTAATTCAATCGGTTCAGTATATGTGCAGATTGCTATGGAGACTTGTGGAGATTCTAATAGGTAAACCTCTTCGCTGGCTTTGGCGCCTTATTATAGGGTTGCTAGTGCTGCTAGGTCGTATTCTATTATTCATCCTTAAGCTTCTGCTGCGTCTAACGAAGCCAATTTGGGTATTACCAGTAAGGTGGATTTCTCCATGGTTATCTCGGCTTAAGCGTAACGCCTGGATCGTGAAGATTACTGGATGGATTACCAAATGGCGGAAACGCTGACCTTTGAATTAGGGGGTACGCTGCATGAACAGATTCACTGCGGAAGAGAAAAGTAATCCCAGCAAAAATTCGGCCGCAGGCGCGAAGAGAAGAAGAGTCATGTGGATTCTCTTTGTGGCAGTATTTTTTGGCTGGGCGGGTTATACTTACTTCAATCAAAGTGCGGCAATTACGGACAAGGGCGAGCAACTCGCCAAGAAACAAAAGACTAGTGAGAGTGTCACAGCATCTTTGAATCAACTGAAATATGAAGTGTCCAGACTTAATGATGATGAGTATATTGGCCAATTAGCGCGTAAATGGTACAATATCTATCCTCAAGGGGAAACTCCTATTCGAACAGAGCAATCAGAGCAATAATACTGGCTAAAAGAGGCTTTTACTCTGTTGCCTTGCTTTGCTCTTTACTGTATAATCAAATCACCGCAGACAGGATGACCTTAATATTCGTCTGTATATTTTTAAGGGAGGATCATTTTATTCTATGGCAATTGAAGTGGGCACCAAGTTAGAAGGCAAAGTGACAGGCATCACGCATTTCGGAGCATTTGTGGATCTGTCAGGAGGTGTCACAGGTCTCGTTCACATCTCGGAAATCGCCGATAATTACGTCAAGGATGTTAACGATCATCTGAAGATTAGTGATGTAGTAACCGTCAAGGTGATCAACGTCGATAAGGACGGCAAGATCGGACTTTCCATTAAGCAGGCTGTTGACAAGCCAGCATCGGAAGTACGTCCGCCTAGAGCTCCAAGACCAGAACGTCCTAGCGGCGGAGACCGTTTCGGCGGCGGTGGCGGCAGTGGTGGAGGCGGCGGTGGATTCAATCGTGAACGGGGTGGGCGTCCATTTAAGCCTGCAGCCGGTAAACCTTCATTCGAGGATAAAATGTCGCGATTCCTGAAAGACAGCGAAGAACGGATATCTTCGATTAAGAAGAACACAGAAGGAAAGCGCGGAGGCCGTGGAGCCAAACGCGTATAATCCAATACCTGTACATCATAAATAACCGCAAGGGCATTTCGCCCTTGCGGTTTTTTTGTCGTGTCATATAAACTTGCCGACAGCATCCATGTCATTCTCACATAACTCTAGGGCAATCGCTGGCGAATGACCGCCAGGCTTGCGCCTAAAACTGCACTGGAAACAAGCTTAAGGAGAAGCAACCTACTGCGCCGCAAGGGATCGATCTATTTTTTTAGGAATAATGAACAAAGGCTTTTTTGTCGGAAATTTCTTATGACTGTCCCTCCATTTCTGACAAACTTTCTCAAATGACCCGCTATATAATGAGAACCATAAATTCTTAAACGGGTGGTGTAGGGAAATGAGTAAAAGCAATGTGGTGAATTTGCCAGAGTGGACAAGAGTGGGAAGCGAAGATAAGAAGCAGAGACAAGCCTTAGGCACGCGTATTATAGCTTGGGGTCAGAAGCAGCGATATATTCAGCTTATTACAGCGAAGAAGTGGATGCTTCTGTTAAGCTTTATGGGGTTTCTGCTAGGTAGAGCTATGATTCTGGACGAGCTGTCCCCTTTTGCTGTCGCATATTTTGCCGTCATTGTGTTTATGCGTCGAGACTCTATGTTACCTGTAGCAGGTGCTATTATAGCTGGAAGTCTCTTCACTCCGTTTCCGGGTGCCTTGGTTACTACGGCTGAACTAATTATATTTTTTCTTGTTTATAGAGGGCTTGAAAGTTTCGAACGAATAGATTTGTCTTATGCACCCCTTATGGTATTCGTATCCTCGTTTATGGTTGGCCTGTTCAAGATTGTTCTCGGACCGTCTCTTTCCTGGTACCCCTTTATGATGACAACTCTGGATGCTTTACTTGGGTTTGTTCTTACCCTTGTGTTCATTCAGGCACTTCCTCTACTAACTTACAAACAAAAGAGCAGATCGCTGAGGAACGAGGAGGTTTTATGCCTTATTATTCTGTTAGCCTCCGTAATGACAGGCCTTGTGGGCTGGACCCTTAATGGTTGGTCATTAGAGCATATATTGTCTCGTTATTTAATTCTGCTCTTTGCCATGGCGGGGGGCGCTCCGCTCGGTGCAGCTGTTGGGGTGGTGACGGGGTTGATCCTCAGCCTGGCCGATATCAGTGCTATCTATCAGATGAGTCTGCTTGCTTTTTCCGGAATGCTAGCGGGAATGATGCAGGGTGGGCGAAAGGGTGCGGTATCTATTGGCATGTTGCTAGGATCAACGATCCTTTCCGTCTATTTTACGGGTCCGGGTGATATGATGGCCTCAACATGGGAGACCTGCGCAGCAATAGTGCTGTTTCTAATAACGCCTAAGGCGATGATATCGGCGATTGCAAAATATGTACCGGGCACGTCAGATCATAGCCGATCTCAACATGAATATGCCCGCAGGGTCAGGGATCTGACTGCAGAACGGGTCACTCAATTCTCACAGGTATTCCAACAGCTCTCCAGTAGCTTTGGTCAGATTCCACGTGCCGGAGAAGTGGGCAAATCGGATCGTGAAATGGAAGATTTTATGAATACGGTCACAGAAGGCGCCTGTGCTGGATGCATTCGCCGTACCCACTGCTGGGATGCAAAATTCTATCAGACATATAGATACATGACAGATATGATGACAACTGTTGAGGAATGCCCTGATATTACGGCTGCTCAGCTGCCACCGGAATGGAGCCGTATTTGTGGCAAAACCGGAGAAGTGCTTGAGGTCATGAAGGGACAATATGATCTCTACCAACATGATATGCGGTGGAAAAGACAAATATACGATAGTCGCCAATTTGTTGCCGAGCAGCTGTCAGGCGTGTCACAGGTTATGGAAGACTTGGCCAAGGAAATTAAGCGTGAAGGACAGGCCATGTATCGGCAGGAAGCGCAAATCCGCGAGGCTCTTGAGAAATTAGGACTGTCTATTCATGGCATTGAAATTTTAAGTCTGGACCCAGGACGCGTAGAAATAGAAGTAGTGCACGCTTATAATCGCGGTTTTGATGAATGCCGTAAAATGATTGCCCCACTCCTCTCCGACATTCTGGATGAGAATATTGCTGTCATGAGTGAGACGGCGGTTCATCCCCGGGAAGGACTCTCGATGGTTACCTTTGGTTCAGCCAAAGCCTTTGAGGTAAACACGGGTGTGGCAGTTGTTTCTAAAGGTGGAGATATGCTATCTGGCGATAGTTTCAGCACCGTAGAGCTTGGAAATGGCACCTTTGCAGTATCCATTAGTGATGGTATGGGGAATGGTGAGCGGGCAAGGATGGAGAGCAGTGCCGCACTCGGCATGTTAGAAAAGCTGCTGCAATCCGGAATGGATGAGAAGCTGGCTGTAAAGTCGGTCAACTCAATTCTTTTATTACGCTCCCCTGATGAATTCTATGCTACTGTGGACATGGCTTTAATCGATCAATATTCTGCGCAGACAACGTTTATGAAGATTGCTTCAGCACCAAGCTTCATCCGGAGGGGGAGTGAGGTCATTCCAATAACCTCTAGCAATCTGCCGATAGGAATCATTAAAGATATTGATGTGGATTTAATCAGTATGCAGCTTCGCCCCGGCGATATTTTAATTATGATGACTGATGGTATTTATGATGCGCCTGGATATGCCGTTAATAAGGAGATATGGATGAAACGGATGATCCAAGAGCTTGAGGGTGATGATCCTCAGGATTTAGCGGACAGCCTGTTGGAGAAAGTGATCCGTTATCAGGGCAATGAGATCCTTGATGACATGACTATTGTCGTCAGCCGTCTTGATCATTTCCATCCGGAATGGTCCAGCCTGCATATGCCGGGCATCGGCCGTATGGAGCGTCCGCGTACGGTAAGTTAGTTATTTTAGGTTTAGTAGGTTTTAATGTTGGGTACGCGCGAAGCGTCGTATTGCTTGTATAGTTTAAGGCACGTGCAAGATATCGTGCTGCTTGGGGGGGCACGCGCGAAGCACCGTGTTGCTTGTATAGTTTAAAGCACGTGCAAGATATCGTGCTGCTTGGGGGCACGCGCGAAGCGTCGTGTTGCTTGTGAGTTTGTAGCACGCGTAAGGCGTCGTGCTAATGGAGGCAGTCGAGGCGAGTCCGTGATGTGTAACTCGCCGGCCTCTACTATTCTCGTTTCAATGGTCGGTTGACTTGGGGCGGAATCTGTAGATCTAAACTGTTTACTAGTGAAGGTATGGAACGGAGAGAAAGTTTGGAGCTGTAGAAGCGGAGCGTTCGCCTTTGTCCTCGGATTCCAACCGCGTGAGGCGGTTCTAATCAAGGAATCTGAGGACAACAGCGATCGAAAGCCCAAACATTTCTCGCAGTTCCACTATTCACTACCCCCCCTATTTGATCGAAATTCCCCCACTTAATATCGACCGTTTGAAATCTCTCATTTCTGGATATGCTAGAAACAGAGGTTCAAACAAAGGGGGAGTTGAGGGTTATGAAGCAAATTATGCTCATTACTGACGGTTGTTCGAATGTAGGAGAAAGTCCGGTGTTGGCAGCGGCGCATGCCCTGCAGGAGGGAATCACCGTAAATGTGGTCGGTGTAGTTGATTATGGTACGATCGGTGAAATCGGCAGCCGGGAGATTGCTGACATTGCCAAGGCCGGGGGAGGCCTTAGCCGAATAGTCGGAACACCACAACTGGCGCAGACGATTCAGATGATGACACGCAAGACCGTGGTTCAGACGATCCAGCAGGCGGTTAATAAAGAGGTAAAAAAGATACTAGGCGACGGCTCACTGGATCAGCTGCCTCCTGTTCAACGTTCACAGGTTGTTACAGTTGTAGATGAACTGACAGAAACAACGCCGCTGCGCATTGCACTTCTTATCGATGCCAGTGCCAGTATGAAGCCTAAACTGGGTGCTGTGGAAGATGCAATCCGCGATTTGGCACTCAGTTTAGAAGCACGGGAAGGCAAGAGTGAGATCGCTGTGTTTCATTTTCCCGGAAATAACAGCAGTGAAGATGCCAAGCTTGATCTGGATTGGACGCATGACATGTCAGGTATTCGTACGCTATTCTCTAAATTACACATGAGAGGCGCAACACCGACTGGCCCAGCTATTTTCAAGGTGCTTGAACATTATCGTTATGATACACTGGATGAACATCGTGGACGCCGACTAAGCGATGACCACGACGAAAGAGAAGGGATGATTGGTGGGTATGTCGTCTAATCCGTCCTATCCTACTGGTACCTTAATTAACGGCAAATGGCGGGGTAACCGTTATGTCGTTGAGCGGATGCTGGGAAGGGGCGCGAACGGAACCGTATATCTTGTGCAAAGAGAAGGCAGACGGGAAAGGTACGCGCTAAAAATCGGATACGATACACTTGAACTTCAATCGGAGATCAATGTACTGACCTCGCTGCAATCGCGACGAAAGCGGAATGAACATCGGGCTCGTCGTGAGAATCCATTGTCTTCTTATTTTTTGGAAGCGGATGATTTTGCGAATGGGGATAATATCCCCTTCTATGTGATGAGGTATGTTGAAGGCAAACCGCTGCATCATTTTTTATCGAAAAACGGTCCCGATTGGTTAGGCCTGGTAGGTCTTGGTCTGCTTGAAAAGCTGCGCACACTGCATGAATGTGGATTTGTGTTCGGTGATTTGAAGCCCGAGAACGTCATGGTATCTAAATACGGTGAAGTGGAACTGATCGACTTTGGGGGCACAAGCCCTATTGGTCGTAGCGTGAAGCAGTTTACCGAATGGCATGATCGTGGTTTCTGGAATGCGGGCAGTCGAATCAGCGATGAGGGTTACGATCTTTTCGCATTTGCTGTGCTGTGTCTTCGTTTGCTCAATGAAGAAGGGCTCAAAAAGGCAGCCTTACAGCTGCCGCAGACGAGAAGTGTGGACGAATTATTTAAGCTGGCTAGAAATTTACCCAATAAGAAACTATCCTCCTGGATTTGTATGGCGTTAAAAGGGGGGTTCTCAGGCTCTGCGGATGCTACTGAGGTCTGGCGAAACCATATTTATAACTCGCGCAGAAAGCGCCCGGATAGTATGGACACCCCTCGGTGGTTAAAAAATGCATTCGCATTGTCTTTGTTTTTGCTCGCCTTTACGATTTATTGGGTATTCCGTTTTTGAACTCATACATATAGTTGGAGAGAGAGGGGGGCGCATATGGAGCAAATGAATGGACTGGTGGAGTCTGTATTGGAGTCAGCAGCCGAGCATGAGCTGTGGGCGCCCCATGACACCATTGTAGTCGCAGTTTCCGGCGGCCCGGATTCTGTGGCTCTTTTGCATGTTTTACATGAAATATCTTTAAAATTTATACCGCTTACCTTAATATGTGCTCATGTGAATCATGGATTTAGGCCGGAGTCGAAGGAAGAGGCAGAGCTCGTACGTGGTATGGCTGAAGAATTGGGACTGCCCTTTGAGTTTGCGGAATTCGATATTCCCTCCTTGGCTAAAGAGAGTGGACTTGGTCCTGAGGGTACTGCACGTGAGAAGCGGTACGAATTTCTGATTGATACGGCGCACCGATATGGGGCGCGTTCTGTTGCTCTGGCTCATCATGCTGATGATCAGGCAGAAACTGTAATTATGCGTCTATTACGCGGAAGTGGCTTATCTGGACTGTCGGGTATCAAGTGGAAAAGAACAGAAAAAAAGGTGGAACTCATTCGCCCATTCCTACGTATTAACAAAACAGCACTTTTAGGGTTATGCCAAAATGAAGGTTTCACTTATGCTGAGGATGCCACCAATCTGCTGACGAAATATAAGCGGAATGCCATTCGTTTGGAAGTTCTTCCTTTTCTGGAAAAGTATAATGGCAGAGTGAGGCAATCCCTCGTACAGCTTGCGGAAATTGCGGGAGCTGAAGATGAGTATATGGAAGCGTCTGCGGCAAAATGCTTTGAAGAGCTAGTTTCGGAAGGGGATGGGAAATACACCTTTAACAGAGCTTCATTTGCTGCCATACCCTCCGCTTTACAACGGCGTTTGATTAAACTAATATTAAATTATCTGTCGGCGGATTTATCTGCCCTTGATTTCCCCAAGATTGAAGCTGTACGTCGGGGAACGCTGCAGAGCTATCCCACCACCTGGAGCTTGGATTTGGGTGGAGGCCTGACTTGTGTGCGGCAATATGATAGTATCTTGTTCTCGTCCAAGCCCACGACGCCACAGGCAAGCTATACATATCGTCTGTTTTTACCGGACTCTGAGCTTAAATTGGAGGAAATAGGTAAGGTGATGTCGATGGCGGTACTGGAGAGAGAAAACTTTTTTGTACAGGGGGAGGATTATGGGAAGATGTCGGCTTGGTTTGACCGTGATGAACTGGTCTTTCCACTGACGATACGATCCCGATTGCCTGGAGATACCATAAGGATCATGGGATTAAACGGAAGCAAAAAGGTAAAAGATATTTATATTGATGATAAAATACCTGCTTCCGAACGGTCATTGATTCCCCTCGTTTGTGATGGTTTGGGCAATATCGTCTGGATTCCGGGCGTAAGACGCTCGATGCATGCCGCAGTAGGGCGGCACACGACCTCCGTACTTCTATTGTCTCTGGCAGAGCTGGATGACCACGAAGTCACGTAATGGTCGAAGTAAGTCTTTCATAGTATAACTTAGGAGGTTTCGCAAGTTGCAAAACGATATTCAAGAAGTATTGATCACCGAAGAGGAACTTCAGCAGAAAATTAAGGAGCTCGGTCGAACACTGAGCGAAGAATACGCAGGTCGTACCCCTTTAGTAATTTGTGTACTAAAAGGTGCGTTTATATTTATGGCAGATTTGGTTAAAGCCATTACAGTACCTGTTGAGATGGATTTCATGGCAGTGTCCAGCTATGGAGCATCCACCAAGTCCTCTGGAGTAGTCAAAATTATTAAGGATTTGGATGTATCGGTAGAAGGCCGCGATATCTTGATCGTTGAAGATATTATTGACAGTGGTCTTACACTCAGCTATTTAATTGAGTTGCTCCGCAACCGGAATGCTGCTACTATCTCTGTGGTTACCTTGTTTGATAAACCATCAGGCCGCACTGTTAATCTTGAAGCCAGCTACACAGGCTTCGTGTTACCTGACGAATTTGTAGTAGGCTACGGATTGGATTATGCCGAGCGGTATCGGAACCTCCCATATGTTGGAGTACTGAAACCTGAGATTTATTCCAATTGAACTAAGGACTGCCTCGATCATACGGATCGGATACCCACAACTTCCTTTATTTGAGGTGTCCCAAGAGGCTATGGTACAATAACTTGAGTGTTGTGAGAGGAGGTAGGGGATGAATCGGTTCATCCGGAATTCTGGTTTTTATTTGATTTTATTTTTAGTCGTGGTGGGTATTGTCCAGTTTGTGAGCAATGGAAATGAAGCCGCCGATTTCCCTAGATACGACGAGTTACGGCAGGAGATCAAGAACAACAATGTGAAGGATTTGACGGTTCAGTTTGAGGGTAATGCCTTTCTGGTCACAGGCGAGTATAGAGAGCTGCCTGCCGATACTAAATCGAAAAGCTTCTCCACATATATTCCTCCTACAGATGCCGCTATCAATGAACTGATTCAAGCCAGTGATGTTAATGGGATTGAATTAACTCAGAAGAAAATGGAAGGTACCAGCATTTGGCTGACATTCCTTTCTTCAATTATCCCGCTGGTAATTATGTTCATCTTGTTCTTCTTCCTGTTTAACCAGGCGCAAGGTGGCGGCGGTAAAGTCATGAATTTCGGCAAGAGCAAGGCTAGGTTATATAATGAAGAGAAGAAGAAAATCAGCTTTGAGGATGTTGCAGGGGCGGACGAAGAGAAGCAAGAGCTTGTCGAAGTCGTTGAGTTCCTAAAAGATCCACGCAAATTTGCAGCTGTCGGCGCACGTATTCCTAAGGGCGTATTGCTTGTAGGTCCTCCGGGAACAGGTAAAACATTGCTTGCCCGTGCGGTAGCAGGTGAAGCTGGCGTACCTTTCTTTAGTATTTCCGGTTCTGACTTTGTGGAAATGTTCGTGGGTGTCGGTGCTTCTCGGGTACGTGATTTGTTCGAGAATGCTAAGAAGAATGCTCCATGTATTATCTTCATTGATGAAATTGATGCTGTGGGTCGTCAGCGTGGTGCCGGTCTTGGTGGCGGACATGACGAGCGTGAACAGACGCTTAACCAATTGCTGGTTGAGATGGATGGATTCGGTGGTAACGAAGGCATTATTATTGTAGCGGCGACTAACCGCGCTGATATACTTGATCCGGCATTGCTTCGTCCAGGACGTTTTGACCGTCAAATTACGGTTGACCGTCCTGATGTGAAAGGCCGTGAAGCTGTACTTAAGGTTCACGCTCGTAACAAACCGCTTACGAAAGATGTAAGACTGGATGTTGTTGCTAAACGCACAACCGGATTCACAGGTGCTGATCTGGAGAATCTGCTGAATGAGGCAGCTTTGCTAGCTGCACGTCGTAACCGTAAAGATATTTCCATGATTGAAGTGGATGAAGCTATTGACCGTGTTATCGTAGGTACTGAGAAACGCAGCCGTGTGATCAGTGACCGCGAGAAACGTATTGTAGCTTATCATGAAGCAGGCCATACTATTGCTGGTTACTTCCTTGAGCACGCCGATATGGTGCATAAAGTTACTATTATCCCACGCGGACGTGCAGGCGGATATGTTATTATGCTTCCGAAGGAAGATCGGATGATCGTTACCAAGCAGGAGCTTTTGGATAAGGTTACTGGATTACTTGGTGGACGTGTTGCTGAAGAATTGTTTATTGGTGAGATCGGTACGGGTGCATACAGTGACTTCCAACAGGCTACGCGCATCGTGCGTGCCATGATTATGGAGTATGGTATGAGCGATAAGCTTGGACCTATGCAGTTCGGATCTTCTCAAGGTCAAGTATTCTTGGGTCGTGATATTGGGCATGAACAGAATTACAGTGACTCCATTGCTTATGAGATTGATCAGGAAATGCAGAACTTTATTACTTCGAGTTACGAACGTTGTAAAGATCTGTTGATCAAACACTCCAAAGAAATGCACTTGATTGCCAATACATTACTTGAGAAAGAAACACTTGAGCTTGATCAGATCACACAACTGATTGAACAAGGATTCCTTTCCGAGGATGGTAAACCAGAGGGTGGCGAAGGTGTTGCCCATGAAGTTGGCGAGCCTGTCATCGACAATATCGGTGATGTGCGAGTTCGCATTCAAGGCAAGCCTGAGGATGAACAGTCCACACTTCCTGACCTGTCGAAGGATATCCCGAATAACCCTGATTCTGAGGGTAATGACGGTTCCGGTGATGACAACAAAGGTGGGGGCACTAGCCTTACCTAATTGGGTCCACCATTCATATGATGTAAATTTATCCGGAGAACGTAACTGTTCTCCGGATTTTTTATTTTAATTTTTAAGGGATTCTATGCCTTAAAGCCTGTCCAGTTACATTGACAGAGGCTGGAACGTTGTGTACATTAGTGATTAATATTACTTACTATTTATATCAGCATGTTCATTTTTTCACCATGATGGCGCATGCCATTTGATAACATCATGTCGGCGAAAAGCCGCGAGGATTTAAGGGGGAGAACAATCGGTGGAAGCTCTGGCGCTTGAGCGCAAGCAGGAACAGAATCGAGAACTTCGTATACGTCTTGAACAGCTTAAAAAGGAACGAAACGCAATCATTTTAGCTCATTATTATCAACGTGATGAAATTCAGGAGGTTGCCGATTTCCGGGGCGACTCTTTTTTACTCGCTCAGAAGGCTGCAGAGACAGATGCAGAAGTTATTGTATTCTGCGGTGTTCATTTCATGGGGGAAAGTGCAAAAATTCTAGCCCCGAACAAAACCGTCCTTATTCCTGATGAACGTGCAGGCTGTCCAATGGCAGATATGGTCAATGTAGACGGTTTGCGTAAGCTAAAAGCTCAACATCCAAATGCTAAAGTAGTCACTTATATCAACTCGTCCGCCGAGATTAAAGCAGAAACCGATATTTGTTGTACCTCTGCTAATGCTGTGAAAGTAATCGAATCCCTTGACGCCGAAGAGATTATTTGGGTCCCAGATAAGAATCTTGGTCAATATGTACAAGATCAGACGGGCAAGAAGCTGATTATTTGGGAAGGCTATTGCAACACTCACGACATGTTGACCGTCAAAGATGTAGTAGAAATGAGAGCAAAATATCCAGATGCGGAATTTGTAGTTCATCCAGAGTGTCGTCCTGAAGTAGTCGCCATGGGTGACTATGTAGGCAGCACTACATCAATTCTGGAGTATTGCCGGAAATCGGATCGTAAGCAATTTATCGTTGGAACGGAAGATGGTACCGGATATCAGCTTCGTAAGGATAGTCCAGATAAAGAATTCCATTTTGCTACCAAATTTCTTGTTTGTCCTAATATGAAAGTTAATAATCTAAAAAAACTGGTGAAATGCCTGGAGACGATGAAGCCACAAATCTATGTACCGCCTGCTGTCGCCGACAAAGCCAGAACATCCCTAGAGCGCATGCTACAAGTCCGGTAGCATGCGCTACTCTTTCGTTGAAACAGGTGAAAAGCGGTCATGATTCCACAATATTTGGTTGATTTTGATCTTCGGGATATTCCTACGGTAAAGACAGATTGTATTGTTATTGGTTCAGGGATTGCCGGGTTATTCACAGCTATTAAAGCCAGTGAAGATCGGCGTGTCATAATGATCACAAAGAAATCAGTAATGGAAAGTAATACTCGCTATGCACAGGGGGGGATCGCAGCTGTTATAGCTGAGGATGATTCCCCTGCTTACCACCGGCAGGATACCTTAATGGCCGGAGCAGGTCTTTGCTCCTCAACAGCTGTCGATGCACTTGTTAATGAAGGGCCGGAAGGCGTTCATGAGTTAATTCGCTTAGGAACTCTGTTTGATAAGGAAGATGGGGTACTGGCTTTGACTCAGGAAGGTGCGCACAGCCACCGCCGTATTTTGCATGCTAATGGGGATGCTACAGGTTATGAGATTGTTCGTGCATTGGCGGAACAGGTAGCCGAACATGAGAATATTGAGGTCTGGGATGATCATTATGTTATCGATCTCATCACTGAAGGTGGAGAATGTGTAGGCGCATTATTGCAACGGCCCGGTGGTGGAAGGTTGTTCCTGCAAGGGGATGCGACCATTCTGTGCTCTGGTGGAGCAGGACAATTATATCGATACACTACCAACCCAGAAGTAGCTACAGGAGATGGAGTAGCAATCGCCTATCGCGCTGGGGCTCATATACGAGATATGGAATTTATTCAATTTCATCCTACAGCACTTAGTTACCCGGGAGCTCCTAGATTTTTAATCTCCGAAGCTGTGCGTGGGGAAGGAGCAGTCTTGCGCAATATTAATGGAGAACGGTTCATGGAACGTTATCATGACCTGCTTGAGCTGGCTCCGCGGGATATTGTAGCACGAGCTATTGTAAGTGAAATGGAACATACTAAATCAACGTTCGTTTATTTGGATATTACACATGAATCTCCAGAGATGGTGAAGCATCGGTTTCCCACAATATATGAGACATGTATGGGCTATGGACTGGATATTACAAGTGATTGGATCCCAGTGGCTCCCGCTGCGCATTATATGATGGGGGGGATTAAGACCGATCTGAATGGAGAGAGCACCATCCCACGTCTGTTTGCTTGCGGAGAGGTTTCCTCCACAGGCCTGCATGGCGCTAACCGTTTAGCTAGTAATTCATTATCTGAGGCCATTGTATTCGGACAGCGTATTATTGATCGGATTCATGAGCTTTCCCCGCTGGACCGTGATGTTTTATCGGTTAACAGTAACGAGGGACGTGTAGATTCGCCAACTCAAGCCATTGTGGAACGTCGTTTGAAGCTACAGAAGATTATGGTTCGATATGCTGGACTGCGTCGTAACGAAGAGATGTTACTTAAAGGACTAGATGAATTAAAACGACAGCTGCCAATCTTTGGATCAGCATTGTCCAAACGTGAGGAATATGAATTTGCTAATATGCTGACCTGCTGTTTGCTTGTGACAGAGTCTGCTCTGGCACGGGAAGAGAGCCGTGGGGCGCATTACCGTGAGGATTATCCGCAGCGGGATGATGATCAGTGGCGTAAGCACCTGCTTCAAATTCGCGAACTGGGAATAGTGGAGGAATTAAGCGATGATGTTTAATGGTTACAATGAAGAACTAGTACAATCTATCAAGGCTTGGTTGCGGGAAGATGTTGGTTCCGGAGATGTAACCACGCAGATGACGATTCCAGTGGGCCATGAGTCCAAAGGGATTATTCATGCCAAGGAAGACGGGATAATTTGTGGCATCCCAATTGCAGAGCTGGTTTTTGAAATTGTGGATCCGACGCTTAGTTTTACAGCCCTTGTCGAAGAAGGCCAAGCTGTAACTAAAGGGACAGTAATTATTGAGGTTGAGGGCAGCACACATGCGATTCTAACAGGTGAGCGGCTTGCGCTTAACTTGATGCAGCGTCTTTCGGGTGTGGCATCACGTACAGCTTCTTTCGTGCAGGTGTTGGAGGGATTACCAACTCGTCTAGTGGACACACGTAAGACAACACCAGGTCACCGGATGCTGGAGAAATATGCTGTTCGTATTGGTGGAGGCTTTAATCACCGTTTTGGGTTATATGATGCAGTTATGATCAAGGATAATCATATCAAAGGCGCAGGTGGTATTCGGCAGGCTGTAGGTCGTGCCCGGAAGAACATCCCGCATACGATGAGCATCGAAGTGGAGACCGAGAATTTAGAGCAAGTCGAAGAGGCGCTGGCAGCAGGTGCTGATATTATAATGCTCGATAACATGTCTAACAATATGATGAAGCAAGCCGTGGCTAGGATTAAATCGAAAGCTCCGCATGTTAAGACAGAGGCTTCTGGCAATGTATCGTTAGAAACCTTACGCGGGATTGCTGAAACGGGTGTGGATGTGATTTCTGTCGGGCGCCTTACGTACTCCTTCTCCAGTCTGGATATCAGTCTAGACCTTAATGCCAAGAAGGAAGGGTCTTTGTCATGATGCTTGCTGTCGATATCGGTAATACCAATATTGTTCTCGGTGTATATAGAAAACGCGAATTGCTGCATCATTTTCGGCTAAGTACTGCGCGTCAATCGACCGTGGATGAATATGGAGTAATGATACACAATCTTTTTCACATGTCAGGTGTATCTGTCAAAGACGTTGAAGGTGTAATTATATCTTCGGTTGTTCCGCCACTGGTTAAGACTATTGAGGATATGTGTATTAAATATATAGGGAAAGACCCATTGATTGTTGGACCAGGGATTAAGACGGGGCTTAACTTACGTTATGAGAATCCGCGTGAAATTGGCGCAGACCGGATTGTTAATGCAGTTGCTGCGATTGAACAATACAAATGTCCACTTGTCGTTGTTGATTTTGGTACGGCTACGACTTTTGATTGCATTGATGCAGGTGCTAATTATCTTGGTGGGGCGATTGTCCCCGGCCTAGGCATTTCAACAGAGGCATTATACCAGCGGGCATCTAAGCTGCCGCGAATTGAATTGGAAAAGCCTAAAAAGGTCATCGGACGTAATACGGTGCACGCGATGCAGGCCGGGATTATTTTTGGTTATGCGGGTCAGGTTGAGGGCATTGTTAAACGAATTAAAGTCGAGATGAACGCTCCCGAACTGAAGGTTATTTCGACCGGAGGCCTCGCCTCGCTAATTGCGGGTGAAACGGACTGTATCGATGAAGTAAATCCTATGTTAACGCTAGAAGGATTAAGAATTATTTACGATCGTAACCAATAAAGATAAAGAAGCCTAAAAGGCGAAGAGATAGGAGGGCTATGCACCCAATGGAAAAAAAGAAGGATCGACTAATCCGCGGCACGGCTCTTAATGGTAAAGTGAGAGCGTTTGCTGTCCGCACAACTGAATTGGTTGAAGAACTGAGACGCAGACACGATACGTATCCAACGGCTACAGCCGCAATGGGACGTACAGTTACCGCTGCAGCCATGATGGGCGCTATGCTCAAGGGTAGTGAGAAGCTGAGTATTATGGTTAAAGGGAATGGACCGATCGGACAAATCGTTGCAGAATCCAATGCATTGGGAGAAGTGCGTGGTTATGTGCATAATCCTCACATTCATTTACCGAGCAATAGCATGGGGAAGCTGGATGTAGCTGGAGCGGTGGGAACTGAAGGGTTCATTGATGTTATAAAAGATTTAGGTATGAAAGAGCCATACCGCGGTAGTATTCCTATTATCTCGGGGGAGCTTGGCGATGATTTTACTTATTATTTTGCGGTTTCTGAGCAAACTCCAGCTGCGGTTGGCCTAGGTGTACTGGTAGATACCGATGAGTCAGTAATTGTGGCTGGAGGCTTTATTGTTCAGCTTCTTCCTGGTCTGACTGATGCGGAGATCACAGAGATTGAAAAAGCTGTAGGGGCAATGCCTTCAGTAACGGCGCTTCTCGATCAGGGGCTGGAGCCAGAAGAAATGCTGCGCTACCTGTTGCCGGATGCTGTGGTTATGGATGAACTGGATATTAACTTTGCTTGTCAGTGTTCGCGTGAGCGGGTAGAGCAGACATTGGTTAGCTTAGGGCGGGATGAACTGGAGAGATTAATTGCAGAAGATGAACAGGCTGAAGTCGTATGCCATTTTTGCAATGAGGCTTATGTTTTCAATAAGGACGATTTACAGGTCATTTTAGAACAAGCGAATTCGTAGGGCATTGGGATGATGACGAGACAGGAACGTGCACTTCGCAATACGGTTATTATTCTAGCTGTTGCAACTTTAATGCTCGGGGGTCTATTATTCTGGAGTTTACGCGCCATGGCCCTTCTTAAAGGAGATACAACAGACAATGAATCACCGGATGTAGCGACTGCAGGCGGACAACCGATAACGGATCAGCAGTGGATGGATGAGCTCAAAAGAAAGCATGGAGAAGAAGTGTTAATCAGTATGCTTAACCATATTGTCGTGAACATGGAAGCTAAGGCATTAGGAATTACCGTGACAGACGATGAGGTTAAGCAGGAACTGGCACGCACTATAGTTGGGTACGAATCAGAAGCGCAATATTATGCTCAAATGCAATCTCAGCTCGGATTATCTCGTCAGGAAGTGTTCGCAGAGACAGCTTATCGTCTGTCCTTACAAGCGATAGCCACGGTGGGCATTACAATCAGTGATGCCGATATAGATGCTTATTTAGAGCAAAATGCCGAGCGCTTCATTCCAAAAAAGGAAATGCAGCTTTCTATGATCAAGGTCTCATCCTATGAGGAAGGCCAGCAGGTAATGGATCGCTTGGAACAGGGTGAGGATTTCGCTGATTTGGCTAGGGAAGTGTCTATTGATGATGAGAGTCGGCAGCACGGAGGCAGCTTAGGTAAAGTAGAGGAAGACGACCCTTTTTGGCCAGAGGGAATGTTAAAGACTGCCGCTGGATTGGATGTGGGTGATATAGCCGGTCCGATCGAGACAGGAGAAGACTTCGCCATTATCCGCTTGGAGAGTATTCACTCTCCAGAAATGCCGGATCAGAAAGAAATTCGGGCGCTTGTACGTCAAGAGCTGGCTTTGGAGCAAGCCCCACCCTTGCAGCAGGTGGAAAGCGATTTACGCAATAAATATGAGGTATCAATAAATATTGACAACAGCCTGCAAGATTGATAATATGATATTAACGTAAACCCTACCGTTTTAGTCGGAAATAACTGACGGTGGTCAACAATTTAAACTCCATACACAGAAGCATAAAGTCATAATTTACGTTCTTATATCGCATTTATCATTCTAAGGAGGTTTTTGCTCATGGCTAAAGTCGTTAACAACGTAACAGAATTGATCGGAGGTACTCCGCTCGTTCGTTTGAATCGTCTGGCACAGGAAGGCTCCGCAGATATTTATTTGAAATTGGAATATCAGAACCCGGGATCAAGCGTAAAAGACCGGATTGCAATCAGCATCGTGGAAGAAGCTGAGCGTGAAGGTCTACTGAAACCGGGAGGTACGATTGTAGAAGCTACTAGTGGTAACACTGGTATCGGCCTGGCACTTGTAGCTGCTGCTAAAGGTTATAAAGCAGTTATCGTAATGCCGGAAACAATGAGCTTGGAGCGCCGTAATCTCCTTCGCGCATATGGAGCGGAATTGGTGCTGACCCCAGGATCGGAAGGTATGAATGGTGCGGTTAAGAAAGCAGACGAAATTCTGAAAGAAAACCCAAGCTATTTCCCATCCGAGCAATTCAAGAATAAAGCGAACGTGAAGATTCACCGTGAGACTACTGGACCTGAAATCATTGACGCTATTGAATCCATCGGCGGTCCTTTGGATGCTTTTATTGCAGGTATCGGAACAGGCGGAACGATCACTGGTGCGGGTGAAGTGCTGAAAAGCCAATATCCTGATATTAAGATCTATGCTGTAGAACCTGCTGCTTCCCCAATCTTGGCTGGAGGCAAACCAGGTCCACACAAAATCCAGGGTATCGGAGCTAACTTCATCCCTGAGATTCTGAACCAAGATATCTATGATGAAATCATCCACGTTGAGAATGATGAAGCTTTCGAAACTGCACGTCGTGTAGCTAAAGAAGAAGGCGTCTTGTCTGGTATTTCTTCAGGTGCTGCTGTATTTGCCGCTCTTAAAGTAGCTAAAGATTTAGGCCCTGGCAAAAAAGTAGTAGTCATTATCCCAAGTAACGGCGAACGTTACCTGAGCACACCACTTTACAATTTCGAAGCGTAATTGTTTGCAATAACGTAAATCTATAAGAGTCTTCATACCACTTTTTTGGTGGTGATGGAGACTCTTTTCGTTGATTTAAAAGGCATTTGGTACTTTGCATATATGGCAGGCTAGACGTGGTAATTTTATTATTGTTGAAAAAAGCTCTGGTTTTTGCAGAAAACGAAAAAATCATAATAATTTCCTATCGCTGAGGGCTTTTCAATAATGCCTTAAGTACAGTATACTGACAGGCAATATACTACTGACGATTGGACAAAACTAAGCAAATGCTTACGAAGCGAGTTTTATTGCGAAGTGATGTCTACGAAGTAATGGCTTCATAAAACTTTTAGGAGGATGGCTTTGGAAATCATAACAACCTGGAACGAGTGGGAACAATGGGCTGCTGAAGACTGGAGCATGTTTCCCTTGATTATAAAATCCCCCCGGTGCACCAACGAATTACCCGCGTCCTGGGAGAAAGCCTGGGAGTTAGCTTCCCAGTATTCTGTAGTTTTAGAAAGTGGTAAGGGTGGCCGTTATACGTACTTGGGCTTAAATCCTGTTTCGATATTGAAAGGCAAGGAGGATAACGCGGAAGTATTTAGCTTCCCTACTGAATCTTTGGAATCAGCATCAGTGAACGAGGAGAGGACACCTGAGGCAACAACACTGCATGGACAACCGCTGGAGCTACTGCAGCAATGGATGTCGGATTTTACGTCGCCTAAGTTAAAGGATGAAGATGTTCCTCCTTTCTCTGGTGGATGTATTGGATTCCTTGGTTATGATGTGGTTCGTTCTTTGGAACGGTTGCCTTCTTTTGCCCAAGATGATCCTGGTTTTCCTGATTATCTTTTTATGAGGTTTGACGAGATATGGATTTATGATCACGAAGAGCATGTGCTGTATTGTGCTGTCCACGTTCCAGTTCCAGCAGACTGTGGGCTGGAGGATCTGCAAAATCTCTATCTTGGCAGTATAGAACAGGCTGGACAAATGGTAGAGCAGTGGCAGCTGATATCTTCAGCTGCAGGATTGGATGATGAGGCCGTGGGCAGCATTGAGGCCCTTACAGTTTCATCAGGAGAGTGGCCGGGCATGGCCTCGGCTTTCTCGCCTGAGAAGTTTCAGCAGGCAGTGCTGGACGTTCAGGAATACATCCGCCAAGGCGATGTCTTCCAAGTGAACCTCTCGCTGCGCCAGGAGGCGCAGCTGAAGTCCTCGCCGGAGGATGTTTACGAGTGGCTGCGCAAGCTCAACCCGTCCCCGTACATGGGGCTCTTGCGGTCGCCCGGCTTCGCGCTGTCTAGCGCTTCACCGGAGCTGCTCGTCAAGCTGCATGGGGACAAAGTGAGCGCCCGGCCCATCGCCGGCACCCGGCGCCGGGGACTCACTCCCGCGGAGGATGCCGCCATGGAGGCGGAGCTTCGCGGGAGCGAAAAAGAGATCGCCGAGCATATCATGCTTGTCGATCTGGAACGCAACGACATCGGGCGTGTCGCTGCATACGGTTCCGTCAGCGTGCCGGAGCTGATGACGGTGGAGCGCTACTCTCATGTGATGCATCTCGTTTCGCAGGTAGAGGGCCAGATTGCGCCGGATAAAGACGCTTATGCGGTTATCGCAGCTTTATTCCCGGGGGGAACCATCACAGGGGCTCCCAAGGTAAGGACAATGGAGATTATCGAAGAACTGGAGCCGGTTCGACGTGGACCCTATACAGGTTCGATGGGTTTTATTGACTATAACGGCAATATGGAATTAAATATTATTATAAGAACGCTGGCTGTAAAAGACGGGGTCGGATATATTCAGACAGGTGCCGGCATAGTGATCGATTCCGATCCCTACCGTGAATACCGTGAATGCCATAATAAAGCCAAAGCGGTAGTGAAGGCAGTACTCTGTAGTGAACTGCAGCAGGAATTGCCAGCTACCAGCGGAGCCGAAGGGGGAGTAGCACTGTGATCTTGGTCATCGATAATTATGATTCCTTTACGTATAACCTCGTACAGTATTTAGGTGAGCTTGGGGAAGAGGTTAAAGTGCACCGCAATGATGAAATTACCATCGAAGAGATTGAAAAACTGGCACCTGACCATATTCTGATTTCACCAGGCCCATGTACACCAAATGAAGCGGGAATTAGTCTGGAATTGTTGCATCATTTCAAGGGGATCATTCCGATCTTCGGCGTATGCCTTGGACATCAAGCGATTGGACAAGCATTTGGTGGCAATGTCATCCGTGCTGAGCGTTTGATGCATGGGAAGACATCGCCTATTTACCATAACGGGACCTCAGTTTTTGAAGGTCTGGAGTCTCCATTTACAGCTACCCGATATCATTCACTGATTGTAGAGCGGGAGAGTCTCCCAGATTGCTTGGAGATTACGGCTGAGACTGAAGAGGGGGAGATTATGGCATTGCGCCATAAAGAATATCCTATTGAAGGTGTGCAGTTCCACCCGGAATCTATTATTACGGATCATGGTCATACGATGCTGCGTAATTTCTTGAAACGGAGAGCCGGAGAAACGGCATGAAATATATAGGATTCAACAATGGTGTCATTGACGCCCGAGAAGCCGTGGTTTCTGCCTTGGATCACGGCTTTTTGTACGGCATTGGCTTGTTCGAAACCTTTCGGACCTATGGGGGAGTTCCCTTTTTGCTGGAGCGTCATTTGAAGCGTATGGCAGAGGGGTGCAAGGAACTGGGCATTCCATTTGAGGCAGAAGCGGCACATCTACTTGACTGGATTAAGCGCGTCATGGACAAAAATGAATTAAAAGAAGCTTATATACGCTATACCGTAACAGCCGGTGAGGATATTCTCGGATTACCTGCTGGTGATTATCAAAAGCCCAATCATTTGTTGTACATCAAAGCGCTGCCGAAAGTACCAGATAAGCTTTACAGTGAAGGCAAAGAGCTGCAGCTGTTGTCCTTGCGCCGTAATACTCCTGAGGGAACAGTGCGATTCAAGTCGCTGCATTATATGAATAACATTCTGGCTAAGCGTGAGCTTAGAGGGTATGCTTCTGCGGAAAATGGTGCTGAAGGACTAATGCTGACGGCAGAAGAATTTATTGCGGAGGGCATTGTCAGCAACATCTTTTTTATTAAAAACAACAGGCTCTATACCCCAGATCTCACCACAGGCATTCTTCCGGGAATTACCCGGGAAATGGTGCTGGAGCTGGCTCTTAGTGCAGGCCTTAGTGTTGAAGAAGGAACATATCACTGGGAGCAGTTGAAAGCTGCTGATGAAGTGTTTCTTACCAATTCCGTACAAGAAATTGTTCCTGTTACCGGGGTGTGGCACGGAGATGCAAGATTTACTATAGGTACTGGCCAGTGTGGAACAATTACTGCTGGCTTGATTTCATTATATAGAGATAGGACGGCGATTGCGAAATGAGACCAGTCCTCTTTAAGCGGACATACCGTTGTGGAAATACAGACTTGGAGTTAGGAAATCGAACATTGATTATGGGCATCCTTAATGTTACCCCTGATTCTTTTTCAGATGGAGGACTTTGGGATCATCCGGACAAAGCCGTTGAGCATGCGCTGCGTATGGCTGCAGAGGGTGCTGATATTATTGATATCGGCGGTGAATCTACTCGTCCTGGTCATCAACCGGTGGGACTTGAAGAGGAGTTAGCCCGTGTATTGCCTGTGATCGAGAGTATTCATAAGGCGGCACCTCATCTTCCGTTATCCATCGATACCTATAAAGCTGAGGTAGCCCGCCAAGCTTTAGCTGCGGGTGCTCATATCATTAATGACATATGGGGTTGTAAGGAAGATCCGGAAATGGCGGCAGTGGCCGCTGCTGCTGACTGTCCTATTATTTTGATGCATAACCGGCAGGACCGTAATTATACGAATCTGAGTGCGGATATGTCGGCTGATCTTAAGGAAAGTATTGATCTTGCGTTAGCCGCAGGTGTTAAGCCGGCCAATATCATATTGGATCCAGGTATCGGCTTTGCTAAGGATTATAATGAAAACCTGCAGGCAATGATGCTTTTAGACGGGTTGACTGAGTTAGGCTATCCGTTGTTACTGGCGACATCCCGCAAAAAATTCATCCGCACGGTACTTGATTTGCCGTCTGATGATGTTGTGGAAGGCACTGCAGCTACAGTAGCTTTTGGTATTGCTCAGGGTTGCCAGATCGTACGTGTACATGATGTATCTCTAATTAAACGAACGGTTAAGATGTGTGATGCGATGTTGTATGCTGCACCTCCAGTGGTGCGTGAATAGCTATATTTTACGAAAAAGGGCGGATTAATCATGGATAAAATGACAATGCATCGCATGGAATATTACGGATACCACGGTGTATTTGAGGAAGAGCGTAAGCTGGGACAACGTTTTTACATTGATTTAGAGCTTGAGCTTGATTTGCAGGGTGCGGGCTTGAATGATGATTTGAATCAAACTGTGAATTATGCTGAAGTTCATGAATTAGTCAAAAATATTGTCGAAATAAAGTCTTTTAAGTTGATTGAAGCTTTGGCAGAATATATTGCATCCTCCGTACTGGACACTTATACTGTTATCAATGCAGTAACGGTTAAGGTAACTAAACCTCATCCGCCTTTCGACATTCATTTTCAGGGAGTGACTGTAGAGCTGCGCAGAACTAGAAAGTGAGAACAAGGTCCATGAATATACATTCCACCTCTGAAGAATCAGAGGCTTATATTGCTTTAGGGGCTAATTTGGGTGACCGCGAGGGCACACTGTCAGAGGCTTTGAACAGACTGGACGCTCATGATGAAATATCGGTGGTCCGCTGCTCCAAAGTTTACGAGACAGAGCCGGTAGGTTATTTAGATCAGCCGCAGTTTCTCAATATGGCAGCAGCTTTGCGAACGACACTTGCGCCCGAGTCCTTGCTGGAAGTGATGTTGGGGATTGAAACGCAGTTGGGTCGTATCCGGGATATCCGCTATGGACCGAGAACGGTAGATTTGGATTTGTTGTGGGTTGAGGGTCAGGTGCTCGATACACCACATTTAACGTTACCGCATCCACGCATGTTAGAGCGTGCTTTTGTATTGTTTCCGCTCAGTGACATCGTTCCACAGAATGAACAATCTTCCGGACTTCGCAAGCTGATTACAGCAGCGCTTCAAGACATAGACGGGAAGGAAGGAATTCGGTTGTGGACAACAAGCGTTTGGGACGGAGGGTCAGGGCATTCCGTAAGCTAAAAGGGTATACTCAACAGGATCTTGCGGATCTTGCCGGAATTTCCTTGGCTGTGCTTGGTGCAGTCGAGAGGGGTAACAGACGGTTAGAAGATCAAATTTTAGATAAAATTGCGAATGTTCTAGGGGTTACAACAGAAGAGCTTGTGGATCCCAACTCATAATTTCCAAGAATTAAAAGGCAGGAAGTGATACGAATGCTGAAGATTGGCGATATTGAGATGAAAAATCAGGTTGTTCTGGCACCTATGGCTGGCGTGTGCAATCCGGCTTTTCGTCTGATCGCTAAGGAATTTGGTACAGGTCTGGTCTGTGCGGAAATGGTAAGCGATAAGGCCATTATTCACGGAAATACACGTACTCGCGAAATGTTGTTTGTAGATGAACGGGAGAAACCGCTTAGTTTGCAGATTTTTGGCGGGGATAGAGCATCACTGGTGCAAGCAGCTAAAGTCGTTGATAAAGAAACCAATGCTGATATTATCGATATCAATATGGGATGCCCAGTGCCAAAAGTGACTAAATGTGATGCGGGAGCCCGCTGGCTTTTGAATCCCGACAAAATCTATGAAATGGTCTCTGCGGTTGTCGATGTTGTCGATAAACCGGTAACCGTGAAAATGCGGATTGGCTGGGATAGCGAGCATATTTTTGTCGAAGATAATGCGCGTGCGGTTGAACGTGCCGGGGGTAAGGCTGTCAGCGTACACGGTCGTACCCGCGAGCAGCTTTACACAGGCCATGCGGACTGGAGCTATATCAAGATGGCAAAAGAAGCAGTTTCAATTCCCGTTATCGGCAACGGGGATGTTAATACACCTGAAGATGCTCGGGCTATGTTGGATCAGACTGGCTGCGATGGTGTAATGATCGGGCGTGGAGCACTCGGTAATCCTTGGATGTTGTATCGTACCATTCAATATTTGAGCACCGGCGAGCTTATGCCTGAACCTGGTTTGGATGAGAAGATTAAGGTTGCTATTCTTCATATGGATCGTCTGGTAGCTCTTAAGGGAGAAGCTGTAGCTGTCCGTGAGATGCGTAAGCATATGGCTTGGTATTTAAAAGGCTTGAAGGCTGCCGCTAGAGTGAAGGATGTCCTTATGACAGAAACAAAACGCGATGGAATGGTGAGGATATTGAATGATTTTGTCGTTCAATTAAAGCATGAAGAAGAGAGCAAGGGCATTGAAATGTCTTCTTCTGCTGTATAATCGCCTTTTTTCTGCTGATATTTGAACACATCTGACTTTATATGTGGTGTCATTGACATTTTGTAGCGGTTCCAATATAATTTCACAGTATAAAATCGCCGTTACAGTAAGAGCAATGCAGCAGGGAGGGTTCTTATCCTTCTAGATTAGCATATAGTATGGTGTTTTCAATAATTGTATACGACAGGAGAATCGGTTGAGATGAGCGATAAAGAAGTCATCCTTACGCCGGACGGGCTAAAACGTCTGGAAGATGAGCTGGAGACCCTCAAATCCGTAAAACGCCGTGAGGTTGCTGAACGGATTAAGGTAGCGATTGGCTACGGAGATATCAGTGAGAACTCGGAGTATGAAGACGCGAAGAATGAGCAAGCTTTTATCGAAGGACGCGTTCTCACTTTGGAGAAGATGCTTCGCAACGCGCGTATCATCAATAGCGACGAGATCGTTACTGACGTAGTAAGTATTGGTGTTACTGTAAGTGTCGAGGATTTGGAATATGGGGACACTATGGAGTATACGATCGTAGGTACAGCAGAATCTGATCCACTGAATAACAAGATTTCCAACGAAAGTCCGGTAGGCAAAGCTATTATCGGAAAAAAAATAGGTACGGTAGTTGATGTTTCTACACCTGCAGGAGTTATTCAATATAAAATTCTCGATATCAGAATGAAGTAATATACAGACCTTAATGTCTGTAAATAGATGTGCTGCCATATGTATTAGTCATTTCACTGTACATAGGTAGATAAGGGAACATGTTTGGGAAAGCTTCCTTAGGGAAGCTTTTTTCAAATCATCCAGAAACGATAGGTAAAACAAACTGCTTATATTTTGAGCTGGAACGGGACTGTCCTCTAACTATGGAGACGGAGCCGTTTCTTCTTGTGTATATGATATTACTGAGTTATAAGGGGATGAATCGCATGACCGAGGAAATGAACAATGTGGACAATGCAGAGAACGAACTTAGTGAGCTTTTGCAGATCCGCCGTGCCAAACTGGACGAGCTAAGAGGACTTGGTATTGATCCTTTTGGCAAAAAATACGAGCGCACAGCTAACGCTGGCGATATCGTAGCTAAGTATGATGGACTTTCCAAAGAGGAATTGGACGAGCTTTCTGTTGAAGTGAGCATTGCTGGGCGTATTATGGCAAAACGCGTTATGGGTAAAGCCAGCTTTGCGCATATCCAGGACCTTAGCGGAAGAATTCAGCTTTATGTTCGTCAAGACAGCATTCCTGAAACTCAATACACGGCGTTTAATGTTCTCGATCTGGGAGATATTATCGGCGTTCGTGGAACAGTATTCAAAACCAAAACAGGCGAGACCTCCATCAAAGTGCATAATCTCGAAGTCTTGTCCAAGTCCCTGCTGCCACTTCCTGAAAAATATCATGGTCTTAAAGATGTAGAACTGCGTTATCGCCAGCGCTATGTTGATTTGATTATTAATCCGGAAGTTCAACAGACCTTTATTGCCCGTTCAAGAATTATTCAATCGATGCGTCGCTATTTGGATTCACTTGGTTATCTTGAAGTTGAAACACCTACACTTCATACGATCGCCGGCGGAGCAGCTGCGCGTCCGTTTATTACTTACCACAACACACTTGAAATGCAGCTGTATATGCGGATTGCTATCGAGCTTCACTTGAAACGCCTTATCGTTGGTGGTTTGGAAAAAGTGTATGAAATCGGCCGTGTCTACCGTAACGAGGGAATGTCGACTCGTCATAATCCAGAGTTCACTATGATTGAGTTGTACGAAGCATATGCCGACTACAAGGACATCATGAATCTCACGGAGAATATGATTGCACATATTGCCCAAGAGGTATTAGGTACACAACTGCTGGATTACCAAGGCAAAGAGGTAAATCTGTCTCCAGGATGGCGTCGTGTAACTATGGTTGATGCTGTTAAAGAAGTAACCGGTGTTGATTTCAGCGTTCACATGACAGATGACGAAGCACAAGCTTTGGCAAAAGAACATCGTGTGCCTGTTGAGAAACATATGACGTTCGGTCATATCCTTAACGCTTTCTTCGAGCAATTTGTAGAGGAAACTCTAATTCAGCCAACCTTTGTAATGGGACACCCTGTTGAAATTTCACCACTTGCGAAGAAAAACGATGAGGATCCACGCTTTACCGATCGTTTTGAGCTGTTTATTGTGGGTCGTGAGCACGCTAATGCATTTAGTGAATTGAATGATCCGATTGACCAACGTCAACGCTTTGAGGCACAGATCCAGGAGAAAGAGCAAGGTAATGACGAAGCTCATGAGATGGATGATGATTTCATCCGCGCCCTGGAATATGGTATGCCGCCTACTGGCGGACTGGGAATCGGCGTAGACCGTTTGATCATGCTGCTTACCAATTCTGCATCGATTCGCGATGTATTGCTGTTTCCACATATGCGTAACCGTACTGAATAGTATCTATAGAACACAGGGCTTAAGGGAGCTGTCTAAGGGCAGTTCTCTCAGCTACTGTTGATTAGAAGCAGTGCTTTCACTTCATCGCTCCTATAGAATGTAGAGATTTAATATTAGTTTCAAAAAAACTCTTGCAATGCATCTCCATACATGATATATTCTAAGTCCGGCCAAGAAGTACACATGCCGAGCTCGAAAAAGAAGTTGAAAAAAGAGCTTGACATTAAATAGCCGAACATGATATAGTATAAGAGTTGCTGCTGAGACATTAAACGGCGCCAACGAGAACTTGATCTTTGAAAACTGAACAACGAGTGAGTAGGAAATCACGTAAGTGAAATCCAAAATTAGAGAATTAATTTTCTCGTCAGATGTTTCAAAATGAGCATATCGCTCTTTTCAATACTAATTGGAGAGTTTGATCCTGGCTCAGGACGAACGCTGGCGGCGTGCCTAATACATGCAAGTCGAGCGGAGTTACTTTGAAAGCTTGCTTTCAAAGTAACTTAGCGGCGGACGGGTGAGTAACACGTAGGCAACCTGCCCTTCAGACTGGGATAACTACCGGAAACGGTAGCTAATACCGGATAATTTCTTTTTTCTCCTGAGAGAAGAATGAAAGACGGAGCAATCTGTCACTGAGGGATGGGCCTGCGGCGCATTAGCTAGTTGGTGGGGTAACGGCCCACCAAGGCGACGATGCGTAGCCGACCTGAGAGGGTGAACGGCCACACTGGGACTGAGACACGGCCCAGACTCCTACGGGAGGCAGCAGTAGGGAATCTTCCGCAATGGGCGAAAGCCTGACGGAGCAACGCCGCGTGAGTGATGAAGGTTTTCGGATCGTAAAGCTCTGTTGCCAGGGAAGAACGTCCGGTAGAGTAACTGCTACCGGAGTGACGGTACCTGAGAAGAAAGCCCCGGCTAACTACGTGCCAGCAGCCGCGGTAATACGTAGGGGGCAAGCGTTGTCCGGAATTATTGGGCGTAAAGCGCGCGCAGGCGGCTATTTAAGTCTGGTGTTTAAACCTTGGGCTCAACCTGAGGTCGCACTGGAAACTGGGTGGCTTGAGTACAGAAGAGGAAAGTGGAATTCCACGTGTAGCGGTGAAATGCGTAGATATGTGGAGGAACACCAGTGGCGAAGGCGACTTTCTGGGCTGTAACTGACGCTGAGGCGCGAAAGCGTGGGGAGCAAACAGGATTAGATACCCTGGTAGTCCACGCCGTAAACGATGAGTGCTAGGTGTTAGGGGTTTCGATACCCTTGGTGCCGAAGTTAACACAGTAAGCACTCCGCCTGGGGAGTACGGTCGCAAGACTGAAACTCAAAGGAATTGACGGGGACCCGCACAAGCAGTGGAGTATGTGGTTTAATTCGAAGCAACGCGAAGAACCTTACCAGGTCTTGACATCCCTCTGAATCTGCTAGAGATAGCAGCGGCCTTCGGGACAGAGGAGACAGGTGGTGCATGGTTGTCGTCAGCTCGTGTCGTGAGATGTTGGGTTAAGTCCCGCAACGAGCGCAACCCTTAACTTTAGTTGCCAGCAAGTAATGTTGGGCACTCTAGAGTGACTGCCGGTGACAAACCGGAGGAAGGTGGGGATGACGTCAAATCATCATGCCCCTTATGACCTGGGCTACACACGTACTACAATGGCCGGTACAACGGGAAGCGAAGCCGCGAGGTGGAGCCAATCCCATCAAAGCCGGTCTCAGTTCGGATTGCAGGCTGCAACTCGCCTGCATGAAGTCGGAATTGCTAGTAATCGCGGATCAGCATGCCGCGGTGAATACGTTCCCGGGTCTTGTACACACCGCCCGTCACACCACGAGAGTTTACAACACCCGAAGTCGGTGGGGTAACCCGCAAGGGAGCCAGCCGCCGAAGGTGGGGTAGATGATTGGGGTGAAGTCGTAACAAGGTAGCCGTATCGGAAGGTGCGGCTGGATCACCTCCTTTCTATGGAGAATCGTTCTCTGCAATGAGGACATTCAAATCGGAAGCTCAGCTTCCAAAACTCAGGTTTAGGCCTGTTACTCACTCGTTGCTCAGTTTTGAGAGTTTAAGCTCTCAAGTAAGACTTGATCCTTGAAAACTGGATACCGAAACGAATTTGCGTTTTAGAACATCTTTTAGCAACTTGTGCAAACAAGTAAATGTTATTAGTGAGATGATTCCAAAGAGAATGTCATCGTATGATATTTTCCTGCGGAAGAATCAAGGTTAAGCTAATAAGAGCACACGGAGGATGCCTAGGCGCCAGGAGCCGACGAAGGACGTGGCGAACAACGAAACTGCCTCGGGGAGCTGTAAGCAAGCTTTGATCCGGGGGTGTCCGAATGGGGAAACCCAGCTGTGGTAATTCGCAGTTACTCATACCTGAATACATAGGGTATGTAGAGGCAGACCAGGGGAACTGAAACATCTAAGTACCCTGAGGAAGAGAAAACAATAGTGATTCCGTCAGTAGCGGCGAGCGAACGCGGAACAGCCTAAACCTAAGAGCTTGCTCTTAGGGGTTGTGGGACGTCTCACATGGAGTTACAAAGGAATATGGTAGGTGAAGAGGTCTGGAAAGGCCCGCGATAGAGGTAAAAGCCCTGTAACCTAAACTGTGTTCTCTCCGAGACGGATCCCGAGTAGTGCGGGGCACGTGAAACCCCGTATGAATCCAGCAGGACCATCTGCTAAGGCTAAATACTACCTGGCGACCGATAGTGAAACAGTACCGTGAGGGAAAGGTGAAAAGCACCCCGGAAGGGGAGTGAAATAGAACCTGAAACCGTGTGCTTACAAAAAGTCAGAGCCCTATTAATGGGTGATGGCGTGCCTTTTGTAGAATGAACCGGCGAGTTACGTTTAACATGCAAGGTTAAGCCGAGAAGGTGGAGCCGCAGCGAAAGCGAGTCTGAATAGGGCGAATTAGTATGTGGACGTAGACCCGAAACCGTGTGATCTACCCCTGTCCAGGGTGAAGGTGCGGTAACACGCACTGGAGGCCCGAACCCACGTACGTTGAAAAGTGCGGGGATGAGGTGGGGGTAGCGGAGAAATTCCAATCGAACTCGGAGATAGCTGGTTCTCCCCGAAATAGCTTTAGGGCTAGCCTCGGTATAAGAGTAGTGGAGGTAGAGCACTGATTGGGTGCGGGGTCCGCAAGGATTACCAAGCTCAGTCAAACTCCGAATGCCATATACTTATTGCCGGGAGTCAGACAGTGAGTGCTAAGATCCATTGTCAAAAGGGAAACAGCCCAGACCATCAGCTAAGGTCCCCAAGTGTGTGTTAAGTGGGAAAGGATGTGGAGTTGCACAGACAACCAGGATGTTGGCTTAGAAGCAGCCACCATTGAAAGAGTGCGTAATAGCTCACTGGTCGAGTGACTCTGCGCCGAAAATGTAACGGGGCTAAACACACCACCGAAGCTATGGCTAGATACGTATGTATCTGGGGTAGGGGAGCGTTGTGTAGGGGTTGAAGGTGTACTGAAAAGAGCGCTGGACACTACACAAGTGAGAATGCCGGTATGAGTAACGAAAAGATCAGTGAGAATCTGATCCGCCGAAAGCCCAAGGTTTCCTGAGGAAGGCTCGTCCGCTCAGGGTAAGTCGGGACCTAAGGCGAGGCCGAAAGGCGTAGTCGAAGGACAACAGTTTGAAATTACTGTACCACCGTAATCCGCTATGAGCGATGGGGTGACGCAGGAGGGTAGTGACGCGGACTGATGGATGTCCGTCTAAGCAGTGAGGCTGATGTGTAGGCAAATCCGCACATCATTAAGGCTGGGCTGTGATGGGGAGCGAAAATTGTAGTAGCGAAGGTCATGATCTCACACTGCCAAGAAAAGCCTCTAGCCAGGAGAAGGTGCCCGTACCGCAAACCGACACAGGTAGGCGAGAAGAGAATTCTAAGGCGCGCGGAAGAACTCTCGTTAAGGAACTCGGCAAAATGACCCCGTAACTTCGGGAGAAGGGGTGCCCCGGTAGTGTGAATAGCACGAGGGGGCCGCAGTGAAAAGGCCCAAGCGACTGTTTAGCAAAAACACAGGTCTGTGCGAAGCCGCAAGGCGAAGTATACGGGCTGACGCCTGCCCGGTGCTGGAAGGTTAAGGGGAGTGGTTAGGGGTAACCCGAAGCTATGAACCGAAGCCCCAGTAAACGGCGGCCGTAACTATAACGGTCCTAAGGTAGCGAAATTCCTTGTCAGGTAAATTCTGACCCGCACGAATGGCGTAACGACTTGGGCGCTGTCTCAACGAGAGATCCGGTGAAATTTTAATACCTGTGAAGATGCAGGTTACCCGCGACAAGACGGAAAGACCCCATGGAGCTTTACTGCAGCTTGATATTGAATTTGGGTACGATCTGTACAGGATAGGTGGGAGCCGTAGAAATCGGAGCGCAAGCTTCGGTGGAGGCGCCGTTGGGATACCACCCTGATCGTATCTAGGTTCTAACCTAGTACCCTTACCGGGTACGGGGACCGTGTCAGGCGGGCAGTTTGACTGGGGCGGTCGCCTCCTAAAGAGTAACGGAGGCGTTCCAAGGTTCCCTCAGAATGGTTGGAAATCATTCGCAGAGTGCAAAGGCATAAGGGAGCTTGACTGCGAGACCTACAAGTCGAGCAGGGACGAAAGTCGGACTTAGTGATCCGGTGGTACCGCATGGAAGGGCCATCGCTCAACGGATAAAAGCTACCCTGGGGATAACAGGCTTATCTCCCCCAAGAGTCCACATCGACGGGGAGGTTTGGCACCTCGATGTCGGCTCATCGCATCCTGGGGCTGAAGTAGGTCCCAAGGGTTGGGCTGTTCGCCCATTAAAGCGGTACGCGAGCTGGGTTCAGAACGTCGTGAGACAGTTCGGTCCCTATCTGTCGTGGGCGCAGGAAATTTGAGAGGAGCTGTCCTTAGTACGAGAGGACCGGGATGGACGTACCGCTGGTGCACCAGTTGTTCCGCCAGGAGCATGGCTGGGTAGCTACGTACGGACGGGATAAGCGCTGAAAGCATCTAAGCGTGAAGCCCCCCTCAAGATGAGATTTCCCAATTAGTAAGACCCCTTGAAGACGACGAGGTAGATAGGTTGGAGGTGGAAGTGCAGCAATGCATGGAGCTGACCAATACTAATCGGTCGAGGGCTTATCCTATACTTAGAATGCAAATTCGTTTCGGATTCAGTTTTCAGGCATCAAGCCTGTAACACGCTTAGAAATTCATTGTCACTTCTGGTGATGAACCGAATTTTACGCGGCAGCGTCTGTTTCATAGACGCATGTTTGGTGGCGATAGCGGAGGGGTTCCACGCGTACCCATCCCGAACACGACCGTTAAGCCCTCCAGCGCCGATGGTACTTGGACCGAAGGGTCCTGGGAGAGTAGGACGTTGCCAAGCACGCAAGACCACTGTTGAGTAATCGACAGTGGTCTTTTTGTTATGTAAATAGAGAATTCATTGGGCTATATTTTGAGATACTAAGATGGAGATAAGCGTGGTTTAAAAGGTGAACAGAGGCGAACTGTAAATTTTTAACACACTAAATTGTCCTCTCAGCACGGACTAACGTCCAATAATTCGCTTACTCGGCGGCCGTTTTTTGAATACCTACTCTGATGATGTAATGTTCTTGACAGTCCAAATGCCCTTTGCTAAGATGGCAATAATATATTTTTGGATAAGCATCTCAAACCTTAATTGAAGATCTACACTTGTTCAGCCCCCAGATGTACAGAATTGTCTGTCGTGAATGGACTGGAGTCAAAGGTTCTTCTTTCATAAAGTTTGTAGGCGGGTATAATTTAAAACAACCGAGGAGGAATGACCCAGGTGTGGAAAGATAAGTTTGGTAAAGAAGGTCTAACTTTTGATGATGTGCTGCTGGTTCCGCGTAAATCTGAGGTACTGCCTAAAGAAGTGGATTTGACCACAGTTCTAAGTAAGAATGTGAAGTTGAATATTCCACTTATGAGTGCAGGTATGGACACAGTCACAGAAGCAGCCATGGCCATTGCAATTGCTCGTGAGGGTGGCATCGGGATTATACACAAGAATATGCCTGTAGAGCAGCAAGCGGAAGAAGTAGATCGTGTGAAGCGTTCCGAGAGCGGAGTTATTACGAATCCATTCTCACTTACGGCAGAACACATGGTATCTGATGCAGAGCTTTTAATGGGTAAATATCGCATTTCCGGAGTGCCGATTGTAGACAGTGACAATAAACTTGTCGGTATTCTGACTAATAGAGACTTACGCTTTATTCATGATTTCAATATTCAAATTAAAGAAGTTATGACACATGAGAATCTTGTAACAGCTGCTGTGGGTACAACCCTTCAGGAAGCAGAAGGTATCCTGCAACGTCATAAGATCGAGAAGCTTCCCCTTGTGGACGAGAATAATATTCTTAAGGGCCTCATCACCATTAAGGATATTGAAAAAGCTATTCAATTCCCTAACGGAGCCAAAGATGCACATGGCCGTCTACTTGTTGGAGCAGCTGTTGGTATCTCTAAAGACACCTTCGAACGTACTGCAGCATTAGTAAAAGCTGGTGTGGACTTGATCGTCGTCGATTCTGCACATGGTCACCACATTAATATAATTGAAGCGGTTCGCCAAATTCGTGAGCTGTATCCTGATCTTACGATTGTTGCTGGTAACGTAGCTACAGGCGAAGCAACCCGTGAACTTATTGAAGCTGGTGCATCTGTAGTTAAAGTAGGTATTGGACCAGGATCGATCTGTACAACACGCGTTATCGCTGGTATCGGCGTACCTCAGGTTACAGCCATTTATGATTGTGCGACAGTTGCTCGCGAGTACGGAATTCCTATTATCGCTGATGGCGGTATTAAGTATTCTGGGGAGATCACTAAGGCTATCGCAGCTGGTGCTCATGCTGTAATGATGGGAAGTATGTTTGCAGGTACAGAAGAAAGCCCGGGGGAATCCGAGCTTTATCAAGGCCGTAAATTTAAAGTATATCGTGGTATGGGCAGTATGAGTGCCATGAAACAAGGCAGTAAAGACCGTTATTTCCAAGATGATGATAAAAAGCTCGTTCCTGAAGGAATTGAGGGACGTATTGCTTTTAAAGGGCCTCTTTCTGACACTGTTCATCAATTGATCGGCGGATTGCGCTCAGGTATGGGCTATTGCGGTACGAAGTCATTGGAAGAACTGCGTAACGATACTTCTTTCATTCGCATCACAAGTGCTGGACTTCGTGAAAGCCACCCGCATGATGTGCAAATTACAAAAGAAGCACCAAACTATTCCGTATAATGGACTAACCGTATTATTTTTTGGACAGACAGGACTATTTCGTCCTGTCTGTCTTTTTTTGCGGGTACCCCTGTGTTAGAATAGAACAAGCTATTGATATGAGATTTAAAGGAGAGTCGTAATCATTGAAGCACAAACGAAAATTTAATGGTAAGCAAATTGTAATTAAGACAGCGACTGTAGGTCTGCTTTTAAATATGTTAATGAACCCTGTAATTCCAGCATTGGCTGAAGCGGGCAAAACTCCGGCTACAACCGAGGGTGCCGCAACTACTACTGAAACTGCACCCAAGACCAACGCAGTTAAGATCCCTTCTGTGGAATCTCTTAACTTGGAATTGAGTTCTGCTATTCTAATAGAACCAACTACAGGCCAAGTACTTATGGCTCTAAATCCAGATACACCACTCCCACCTGCGAGTATGACCAAGATGATGACTGAATATCTTGTATCTGATGCCGTGAAAAAAGGAGACATCTCTTGGGATCAGAAAGTTATCATTCAAGAGAATGCTTCCAAACAGGTCGGATCACGAATTTTTCTGGCAGCTGGAGATGAACATACGGTTAAAGAGCTATACATAGCGATGGCCGTAGGATCGGCGAATGATGCCACAGTTGCTTTGGCAGAATTGGTATCGGGTTCAGAAGAACAATTTGTAGAACTAATGAATCAGACTGCACAGAAGATGGGCATGAAAAATACCTATTTTATTAACTCAACTGGACTTGATCGGGCAGACATGCCGAAGAAATTCCGTCCTGATCTTGATAAAGAGACTGTAATGTCAGCTAGAGATGCAGCTACTCTTGCTAAATTTATAGTTACTGACCACCCGGACTTCACTGAATTTACAACGATTCAGTCTTATAAATTCCGTGATCGGGATACAGCGCCGATCATTAACTACAACTGGATGCTGGAAGCTAACAAAAGTATCCCCAACTTTAAGGCATATGCTTATCCAGGTCTAGATGGACTGAAGACTGGCCATACCACAAATGCAGGTAACTGCTTTACCGGTACTGCTGTGCGTGATGGAATGCGTCTAATCAGTGTTGTTATGGGTGCTAACTCAGAGGCACATCGATTCACAGAAACAAAAAAAGTGCTCGACTACGGATTTAACAACTTTGAAATCAAACAGGTTGTAGCTCCGAAGGCTGTTATTGCTGGCACGGAAACAGTTCCGGTACTGAAAGGAAAGAATAAAGATGTTTCTATAGTTACTGATGAAGGAGTTTCTTTCATTGTTCCTAAGGGAACGGTTTCTCCTGAAGTTACTACAACTGTTGTAACAAATGACCCTGCAACTTTGGTTGCTCCTATAGCTCAATCCTCTAAAGTAGGTAAAGTTACCTATTCCTACAAGGCTGAAGGCATGCAAGCAGCACAGGAGAAAACAGTTAATCTGATCACAGTAGAGGAAGCTGAGAAGGCTGGCTGGTTCAAGTTGTTCCTTAGAGCGATTGGCGATTTCTTCGGTGATTTATTTTCAGGGATCAAGAACTTGTTCTAATGCAGTTTGGTGTCGAAATCAGCAGTAAATCCGAGTAAATGGGTTGTAGATTTCCCTTCATTGGGGTAAAATTACAAGTTAGATTAAGATAGATCATTCGGGGGGTTAGGACATGGAAACAGGTACATCGCGAGTTAAAAGAGGCATGGCAGAAATGCAAAAAGGCGGCGTCATTATGGACGTCATGAATGCAGAGCAAGCAAAAATTGCTGAGGCTGCTGGTGCAGTTGCTGTTATGGCTCTGGAACGCGTACCTTCTGACATTCGTGCAGCTGGCGGTGTAGCACGGATGGCCGATCCTACAATTGTAGAAGAGGTTCTCAAGGTGGTAAGTATCCCTGTTATGGCTAAGGCTCGTATCGGCCATTATGTAGAAGCGAAAGTTCTAGAATCTTTGGGTGTTGATTACTTGGATGAGAGTGAAGTTCTTACTCCTGCTGATGAAGTATTCCATATTGATAAACATGAGTTCACCGTTCCTTTTGTATGTGGAGCGAAGGATCTGGGAGAAGCACTGAGACGTATTAACGAAGGTGCCTCCATGATCCGTACAAAAGGTGAACCAGGAACAGGCAACATTGTTGAGGCCGTGCGTCACATGCGCTTTATCAACAGTCAAATCCGTAAAGTAACGAATTTGTCCAAGGACGAGCTATATAATGAAGCAAAGAACCTGGGAGTTTCCTACGAGCTGTTGCTCGAAGTACATGAGCTTGGCAAACTGCCGGTTGTTAACTTTGCCGCTGGGGGTGTAGCTACTCCTGCAGATGCTGCTCTTATGATGCATTTGGGTGCTGATGGTGTATTCGTAGGCTCGGGTATTTTTAAATCGGACAATCCTGAGAAATTTGCGCGTGCGATTGTTGAAGCCACTACACACTATACTGATTACAAACTGATTGCTGAAGTATCCAAGAACCTTGGTGCACCAATGAAGGGGATTGATATTGCAACTCTCACCCCGGCTGAACGTATGTCGGAGCGTGGCCGTTAATAGAGAGAAGGTTGTAGGATGAAGATAGGAGTATTGGCGCTGCAAGGCGCTGTTACGGAGCATATTGTTAGTATAGAGAAGACCGGTGCAGAAGGCGTGCCTATCAAGCGTGTGGAGCAGCTAGAAGAGGTTGAAGGCCTGATTATCCCCGGCGGAGAAAGTACAACGATTGGAAAGCTAATGCGGAAATATGGCTTCATAGAAGCCATCCGTGATTTTTCTGATCAGGGTAAGCCTATTTTTGGCACATGTGCGGGTATGATCGTGCTGGCCAAAAAAATTGCCGGTGGTGAACCGGGGCATTTGGAGCTGATGGATATTACCGTAGCCCGGAATGCATTCGGCCGCCAACGGGAAAGCTTTGAATGTGATCTGGAGGTTAAAGGCATTGATGAGCCGGTTCGTGCTGTGTTTATACGTGCACCGCTTATCAACGAGGTAGGACCGGGAGTTGATGTGCTTACAGTCTATAATGATGAGATTGTAACCGCGCGCGAAGGCAACTTGCTGGTGTCTTCTTTTCATCCAGAACTGACCGATGATTTCAGACTGCACCAATATTTTGCCGATATGGTAGAGGCGAATAGGGAAGTCCAACAACAAAATCGCATATAAAGAACATCCTGACTCTTTCAAAGCTGTAATCAGCATTTTGAAAGAGTTTAGGCTGTTTTCAGGAGGGAAACTTTGTGTTAGATGTGAAAATACTACGTAGTGATTACGCAAGAGTGGAAGAGGCTTTAGAAAAACGGGGCAAATCACTGGACTTAATTGCTGATTTTCCACAACTTGATTTGCGTCGACGTGAATTACTGCAAGAAACCGAAGGTCTTAAGAACCGTCGTAATACAGTTTCAGGTGAAGTAGCGAAAAAGAAAAAGAACGGCGAACCAGCAGATGATCTAATTACAGAAATGCGTACAGTATCTGACCGAATTAAAGAGCTTGATGATGAAGTACGTGAACTGGAAGCTCAGATTGCTGATCTTACTATGAATATCCCTAATATTCCTCATGATTCAGTTCCAGTAGGGAAGTCTGAGGATGATAACGTTGAATTACGCCGCTGGTCGGAGCCCAAAGAGTTCGGATTCACTCCGAAATCACATTGGGAGCTTGCGCAGCAGCTTGATATTATTGATTTTGAAGCTGCAGCAAAGGTTACAGGATCCCGGTTTGTTTTCTATAAAGGACTCGGAGCACGTCTCGAACGGGCGCTGATTAACTTTATGATGGATCTTCACAGTGGTGAGCATAACTATGAGGAAATGCTGCCGCCTTACATTGTGAACAAAGACAGCTTGTATGGTACAGGACAACTGCCTAAATTCGAAGAGGATCTGTTCAAGCTGCGGGATACCGAATACTATTTGATTCCTACAGCTGAAGTACCGGTAACGAACTACTATCGCGAAGAGATTTTGACGGCAGCTGACCTGCCTAAATACCATGTAGCTTACAGCTCTTGTTTCCGTTCTGAGGCGGGCTCGGCGGGCCGTGATACTCGCGGTTTGATTCGCCAGCATCAATTCAACAAGGTAGAGTTGGTGAAGCTCACCACCCCTGAATCCTCTTATGAGGAATTAGAAAAAATGACAGCAGACGCTGAAAGTGTGCTGCAGCTGTTAGGACTGCCTTATCGTGTACTTGGGTTATGTACGGCTGATATGGGCTTTACATCGGCTAAGACGTACGATTTGGAAGTGTGGTTGCCTGAGAGTGGGATGTACCGTGAGATCTCCTCTTGCTCAAATACAGAAGACTTCCAAGCACGCCGGGCAAATATTCGTTTCCGTAAGGATCCAAAATCGAAGCCTGAATTTGTTCATACGCTGAACGGCTCTGCTTTGGCTGTTGGACGTACGGTTGCTGCAATTCTTGAGAATTATCAGCAAGAGGATGGCAGTGTTCTGATTCCAGAATGCCTACAACCTTATATGCGCAATGTAAAGTCGATACAACCAAAAACTATTTAAAGATATAGTTGCTTTTTCTTTGCATTGTATGGTACAATCCTAATGCATGTGAAATTTAAATGCATTTGGAGAGGTACCGAAGCGGTCATAACGGGGCGGTCTTGAAAACCGTTAGGGTGCAAGCCCACATGGGTTCGAATCCCATCCTCTCCGCCATTCCTTTATGAATTTAAAGAATAATTAGATAGAAACCGTTCCCTCTGGGGGACGGTTTTTTGTTTTGTTTGGTAGACCCAGTTCTATTGAGAATAAAAAGCTTCATTTCTCCGCAATGTATTAGAGAAGGAGGATGATCATAATCATGGATAGATCATTAGAAGTTGATCAGCATAAGCTTGTCTCAGCCTGGCAGGAGCGCTTGCCGGCGTTGATGGATGATGGGGATAGTTTCAGTGTGCTGGCGGATAATGGGGATCCGAATAGCTTGCTGATTCATTTTAATGCGGCAGGTCATCAAGGCTATTCGCTGGATTTTCGCTGCAAGTATGTAGATAGCAGAGAAGTGGCAGTGGATCTGCTGGATGTGGAACAGAGCGGTCTCCATATTGATGAGCGTAGTGATGCCGTACAGCAGCTGGCACAGCAATACTCACGGCAAATTCATGAATGTGCTCAGGCTCTTCAGAACTTGACCAATCCTTAGGAGGAATGAAAATGTCGAAACCAAAAAGTATCCCTGTTCCTGGGGCAGAGCCAACAAGTGGTGAGCGGAGAAAAGACCATACTCCATCAGGCCCAGAACCGCTTTCAGGTTCTAAAAAGGTGAAACAAGCGAACCATGTTGACCACCATAATCCACAAGGTTAACAAATAAAAACGTTAAGAATTTTAAAGAAGTGTTTCTTGATTTTTACAAATGGTTTATCATAGGAGGGGGAGAGATTTCTTTTACAATGGGAGAGGAGAACAATAATGAACAAAAAGTGGGGTTTGTCGGCCGCTGCATTGCTGCTTACAGCAGCAGTAATTCTGCCGGGATGTGCAAGTAAACAGGAGGCGCCAAAAGAGGCCTTAAAATCAGCCGCTACTAAAGCGACTACAATGTCATCTTATGAGATGAAGAGTAAATTCACGATCAACGATCTTACGATCGAGACTTCTGACGCTGAATCTGCTGCAATGACTACACAGGTACTTAGTATGCTTAAGAATGCTGATATTACCATTGATGGGGTATATCAAGCAGAGCCAATGCAGACAGAACTAACTATGGTTCTGAATCTGAAAGGCGATATGAGCATGAGCTTTAATGTTCCTATGGTAATGACTGCTGAGAAGTTGTATGTTAAGATTCCATCTATTCCTTTCGTACCGATTCCTGAGACAATCCTCAATAAGTTTGTAGAGGTTGATCTGAAGGCGTTGGCAGAGCAGGAGGGTGCAGAATTTAACCCAAGTACGATGGATACTCAAAAAATGCAGAAGCTGTCTAATGAAGTGGTGGACACTGTCCTAGCTGAATATGACGAAGAAAAATATTTTAACGAGATTGATCCCAAAGATGCTAATTTACCAGAAGGTGTGGAAGCTAAACAAGTCGTTCAGTTCCAAGTGACTAACGATAATGTTAAAGAAGCAATCACTATCTTGGTGAATAATGCCCTGCCAAAAATCATTGATATCGTAAGCAAGGAAGAATACAAGGATATGCTGCAGATTAAAGATGCAGATCTAGCTAAGGCTAAAGAAGAACTGACATCAGGTGAAGCTAGAACTGAATTGGATAAGGGCTTAGCTGATCTTGATAAGTACCTTACCATCAACCAGTTCCACTATAATACTGCGATCAATAAGGACGGATACGCTGTGTATCAGGATTTATTGATGGATGTTAAAGTAAATGATCCGGAAGATGGCACAAAAGTGGCCTTCTCAGTAAATGGAACGGGCCAATACAGCAAGATCAACGAAAAGCCGGTATTCAAGATTGGTATCCCTCAAGGTGATGATGTAATTACAATGGATCAACTTGGAGAAGAATTCGGTGGTTTGGGAACTTATTAATCCCAGTTCGCAAGATAAAGACCCGCATGAGGCGTATATTATACGCCCATGCGGGTCTTTTTTTAGGAAAAAAAGTAGCACTGATTCCTGCGACAATGCAGAATCCTATTTCTGTTCCTCTGTCAGCACATCTTCAGTTAAGATTGCGTAGGTTTGGTGATCCTGCCACTGTCCATTTATTTTAAGATACTGACGGGCAACCCCTTCAGGTTTAAACCCACTCTTCTCCAGGACTCTTCGGGAAGCTTCATTATGCAATAAAATAGCTGCCTGAACTCTATGTAGACCTAAGGCTCGGAAAGCATAGCCAAGGACTAATCCGACCGCTGCTGTCATATAACCTTGTCCTTGCATCCGATGATCCATTAAATATCCTAAATCAGCATATTGTGCTACACCTCGTGAGACGTTGGACAATGTGATCTGACCGATTAGCTGTCCATCCAGCAGATAAATGCCGAACATATAAGCTCTGTCCTGTAGGGCGTCCTCAATACGCTGATTGATGATCTGTTGCTGACTCTCCAGGGTAAAGAAGTGCTCATCACGTTTTGGCTCAAACGGTTCGTGGGTTACCCGGTTATTTAAACGAAGCTCCAGCAGGCTCTGTGCATCCTTAAGCTCAAGTGGAGAAATATAGATCCCTTGAGAGGTATGATATAGAGTAAGGGTCATTTAGGAGTCCTCCTTTTGTTTAATTGGCTTTTTACGTAAACGGCGAAAGAAGGAGGTGAGTAGATCTGCACATTCTTCTTGTAAAACATCCTGTATTACCTCAGTTCTATGATTAAATCGCGGCTCTTCAAGCAAGTTCATGAGGGTCCCGGCACATCCAGCTTTAGGGTCAGGCGTTCCATATACCGTGAGAGGCACTCTGGACTGCACTATTGCTCCTGCACACATCGGACAAGGTTCTAGGGTGACGTACAGCTGGCAATCCAGCAGACGCCAAGAATTCATGACATTGCTGGCCTCGCGAATGGCTACCATCTCTGCATGGGCTGTCGAATCCATTGTCGTTTCTCGTAAATTGTATCCACGTCCTATAATTTCACCATGTCGAACAATGACAGCGCCAATAGGAACCTCACCTAATGCCTCAGCTTTACGTGCTTCTGCGATCGCCTGCCTCATCCAATATTCATGAACCGCTTGTATATCTTCTGGCGATTCATTGGCTTTAATATTCAAGATCATCTTCCCTTCTTCTGTAACCATTGTACAACGAACAAATATTCGTTCTTAACAAAATGTGCATAACTCTGTGGATAACAGCCTACTTATACACATTTTTGTACACATCGGACTTTAATAATTTGTTTATATGTGCATAAGATGTGGATGGTTTCTTATATATTGTAGAGAAACACCTTTTGAATTTCAATATTTCGTGAATTAATAGGCTTGTTTTAAATGTCCTTTTCAAATGAGGGGGCAAAAGGTATGATGTTTATTATAGGCTCCGCAAGGATTTACCAGTGGATAAGAGGTGAATAACAGTTTGTCCATAAAGACAAAACTATCTGCTATTATTTTTGGAGCGGTACTGCTAATTTTAGCATTGAACCTGACATTTAACCTTTATGCCGCTCAGAATAATCTAAGAAATGAAAACGTAAATAATATGCAGATCACCGCTATGCAAATGGCTGTTTCTGTAGAACAAAGTAACTATAGCTCTAACTATGTAGAATATCAAATTGCGCATAACTTAAGAATGGCTGCCATTTTTGCCTCTAAGGAATTGGGTCCGGATTATAAGAATATAACCAACGCTCAACTAAAGGCTCTAACTTCCAAGTTGGGCGTGTCTAATATTTCAATTCTGGTAAAGACTGATAATGATATCGTGGTGACAAGGGCATCAAATCCTATTGATATTGGAATGTCCACTCAAGGTTGGGGGTACTGGTACCTTGCCCTTTTGGAGTTATTTGATAATCAGGAAGTCACTGTGGGGCAAGGTCAGGCATTGGATCATTTTTGGTCAGGCCCATTTGAATATTCAACCTACAATCCCGATTTCATTGAGAAGTGGGGTTATTATCATGATGAAGCAAGCAACTACATCATTAATCCTGTTATTCTCAATACTGCGGCTAGTGAATATGTCAAAATCACCAATCCCGATCAAATTGTAGAGCGAACCAAAGAAGTTAATCCTGGGATTTTAGAGCTTACAGGATTTAATCCAACAACATTTGGTTTAGCGAGTATGGCGGGCGATGGAAGCGATGCATTTAAAAAGAAACTTGGCAACCGCCCAATTAAGTTCGGTACCTATACTTATGGTAATGTGGAGCAAGATAAAGCGGCCATTCTATTAGCTCAGCAGAAGCAGAAGCCAGTTACACTGGAGACGAGAGTACATGGGAAAAGAGTACTCAAAAGCTTCATTCCTATCCAGACTGCTAAAATGGAACCTTATGTAATCGGTGTAGTTTTGGATTATTCTGTGATTTCATCCGTAGTTCATGAACAATTAACCAATTATTTGACTACGTCTCTGTTGTTGCTGGCATTATTTTTGCTATGTAGTTACATACTTTCAGGTTTTGTTACCCGTCCAATTCAGGCTATACTTGCTAAAGTCAATGATGTAGCGCGAGGTAAGTTCGAACCTCCATTAAGCGTAACCTCTCGTGATGAGCTAGGTCAATTAGCCTTGCGGATTAACGCTATGACTTCTCATCTTATGCAACGCACCAATCGTCTTAAGCAGACGCTGGAAGAGAACCGGGCGGTTAAGGAGCATTTGGAATCCGTAATTAACGGTACGTCGGATGCGATTCATACGTTGGATATGGAGGGACGAATCACTAGCACTAACAGAGCCTTTGAGGAGCTGTACGGATGGAGTGCAACAGAAGTGATAGGCAATATGCCATATCTTGTACCCGCGACAGCGCTTAAGCAAGAGGAAGAGCGGCTTGACGCGTTAAGAAATGGTGCAGTTCTGCCGCCGATCGAGACAGTGAGACTTAAACGGGACGGATCATTAGTTGAAGTTAGCGTTAGTACCTCGATAATTCGAGATGAAGAGGGTTATCCCCATTCCTTTATTCACGTTTCTCGTGATATGACGGAACGCAATCGAATGGAGGAGCTGCTTAGACGCTCTGAGAAACTAACTACAGTCGGCCAATTGGCCGCAGGAGTAGCTCATGAGATTCGTAATCCTCTTACCACATTAAAAGGATTTCTACAGCTTCAACAGGAGAAGGAGCTCTTGGTTCCGCTTCATATAGAGCTGATGTTATCCGAGCTGGAGCGGATTAATCTTATCGTCAGTGAATTTTTAATTCTGGCTAAGCCACAAGCCGTTCATTTTCAGGAGAAAGATCTTCGCTACATATTAGGTGATGTAGTTTCTCTATTGGATAGTCTGGCTCATCTACATGATATTCAATTTAGTACGAAATTCTCTGAACAACCTGCTACTGTACATTGTGAAGAGAACCAGCTGAAGCAGGTATTTATTAATATTGTTAAAAATGCAATTGAGGCTATGCCCGAGGGTGGCGTCATTTCGATGGAACTTTGGAACTCTGTGGATTGCGTCTTTATTGTAATTAAAGATCAGGGTGAAGGGATTCCAGAGGACGTGCTGCCTAAGCTGGGTGAACCGTTCTTCACGAATAAGGAATCGGGGACTGGTCTTGGGTTAATGATTAGCCAGCGTATTATTCAGGCTCATAAGGGTCATTTGGAAATACAAAGTGAAGTTGGCCGGGGGACAACCGTTATGATTAAGCTGCCTGCAGCTGGAGGGGTTACACCTTGGCTCAACATTAAGGATGAACGGAGTGAAGAACAACGTGAGAATTAATAAATTCATCAGTGAGACAGGGTACTGTTCACGCCGAGAAGCAGACAAGCTTGTGGATGCCGGCAGAGTTACGATCAACGGAGAGCCTGCTGTGCTGGGCAGTCAGGCTGTTCCGGGCGATGATGTGCGAATAGATGGTATAGCGCTTGAAACCTCGAGCCAGACGGTCTACATTGCTCTAAACAAGCCGGTTGGGATTACATCAACCACAGAACAGCATATCAAGGGGAATATTGTCGATTTTGTAGGTCATCATGAGCGTATATTCCCGATTGGTCGTCTCGATAAGGATTCGGAAGGATTAATCTTGCTTACTAATGATGGTGATATCGTTAATAAAATTTTGCGGGCGGAAGGCCGGCATGAAAAAGAATATGTGGTTACCGTGGACAGACCCATTACGCCTTCATTTATTACCGGCATGTCGAGCGGTGTGAAAATATTAGGTGAGAAGACGCTGCCCTGTGAGGTCACGCGTATTACGGAGCGTGTCTTCCGTATTATTTTGACAGAGGGCAAAAATCGCCAGATTCGTCGTATGTGCAGCGCTTTTGGCTATGAGGTTCGAAAGCTGCAACGCATTCGGATTATGAATATTCGCCTGGGGGCATTGCAAACGGGAGAATGGCGGGAGCTGTCTGCTGATGAGAAGAAAGAGCTTGGAGCTACGCTGAACTACGAATTACTGTAGGAATGTTATTACAATGTTACAGGTCCATATAGAATGTAGTACTCGCAACAAAAAAGAGCTGTCCGGGGTCTAAGACCTTTGGACAGCTCTTTTTATTACCTTACGACATCACTTATTCAGCAGAGGGAACAATCCCTGTAAACTCTTTGGATTCTTGATATTTGCGAATAATGGAAACCTCTACCCGGCGATTCTTGCTTCGACCGGTAGCTGTGTCATTATCCGAAATAGGATGATACTCGCCGTATCCAATCGCACTAAATTTGCGCGGATTTAGATTCGTGTTCTGCAGCAAAATCTTCATAAACTGAAGTGCCCGATCCGCACTCAGATCCCAGTTGGATGAATAGTTGCTATTAGAAATTGGAATATCGTCGGTGTGCCCTTGCACTACTACATCATAATCCGGGAATTGCTGCAGCATCGTTGAGATGGATTTAGCTAATTGCCGCGAATCATCCTTAACAATGGCTTGGCCAGAGGCGAACAATGCGTTATCACTGATCGTAATCATTAGCTGAGATTGATTAAGCTTCGTACTGAGCAGATCAGTTAGACCGTTGCTCTTAATATATTGATCGAATTGTTTCTTAAGCTTCTCTAAATCCTCTTGTTCCTTTTGTCGTAGCTTTGCCATTTCTGCTTCTTCAGCTTTCTTGGAGGTAGAGCTACCCATCTTATCATTTTTCCCCAGATCTTCTTGAGTTTTACTAGGCATTGCTGCCCGCTCTTCAAGAATACCTGTACCGCCATTAAGTGCGGAACTGAAGGCTTGACTCATCTCTTCAAATTTCTTGGCATCCGTTGCGCTCATAGAATACATAACGATGAACAGAGCCACCAGAAGAGTCATGAGGTCGGAATAAGGTAACAGCCACGATTCATCGGCATGTTCTTCATGCTCTTCGTGTCTAGTCTTTTTGCTCACCTGATCCACCGTCCTTCTCATTTAACTTAACGCGTTGCGAAGGTGTTAGGAATACAGCAAGCTTCTGATTGATGGCAATAGTAGATACACCGGACTGTATGGACAAAAGACCTTCGACCATCATCATTCGAACTTCGATTTCTTGTTTGGAGAGACGTTTCAGTTTATTAGCAATAGGATGCCATAATACGTAACCTGTAAAGATACCAAGCAAAGTGGCGATGAAGGCAGCCCCGATTGCCGCAGCCAATTTGTTCATATCACTCATATCAGCCAGAGCGGCGATGAGGCCGATAACCGCCCCGAGCACCCCAAGGGTAGGAGCATACATACCTGCCTGTGAGAAAATGAGCGCTCCTGCTTTATGTCTATCCTCTGTGGCGTGGATATCCTCCATGAGGACATCGCGGACAAAATCCTGATCATTTCCATCAATGATCATCCGCATGCCATTCCTGAGGAAGTTATCTTCTATTTCATCGACCTTTGATTCTAGAGCCAACAGACCTTCACGCCGTGTGATAGAAGCCCATTCCATGAACATAGTGATTAATTCGGGTTTACTGATTAATTTCTTTTTGATAAAAATCATTTTGAACAGACTTGGAATCTTTTTGACCTCGTTGAAAGGAAAGGCCATGAAAATAGACGCTGCCGTACCCACCAAGATAATAACGTAAGCAGCAGGTGTGGCCAAAGCATGAAGTGGAGCGTGCTTGAGGATCATGCCCCAGATTACAGCAACCAAACCAAAAATTAAACCAATTATTGTTGAAATTTCCATTTTGCACCTCGTCCGTGAGATTTAAGATGTGTTCCGACAATGCCGCGTATATCATCCTTGAAACAGCGGCAGGGCACTCTGTGCGAAACCGAATTAACGTATATTCTTATTTATCGACATCATTCGGTTTTTTGTGAAGTCATTTTTTCGGCTATAATGGATAAGGTAAGTAATTATTCATCTGTGAAGAAAACGGAGTGATATACGTGGGTGTAAAGCATGGTAGAGATTACGGTGAAATTCTAACAGATTTGACCGAAGCCGTCGGACGAATTTCCGATGGATATTTATTTTTTGAGATGGATCCGGACGAGTGGCAGGAACTACCCCAAGAATCAAAGCTGGAGGTATGGGAAGCATTGGCTGAGGATCTTTTCTTCGCGCTGGGTAATGAACCTATGATTGAAGTGGGGAGCGGCGTAATTATTTACGATAAGGACACGCATCGCATTAATATTTTAGTTGGCGAAGAGGATTTGGCTTCAGTGGTTTTGATTTAGGCAGAGGAGACGTCTGGACGTAATTTGCCCGTAGTTAGTAGCCCGTGTTAAAATTGATAAAGCCGAGTTATAATCGCTGGGATTTGTGAATACATTAAATCGAAAATATCGCCTTTATCCTGGCACATCCCTTGGACCTCAGAAGCTAAGGGATGTTTTGTTTAACGCCTAAGTCATGTAAAGGGAACTGCGCACTTTACTGCAATTTTTTGTAAGGGAGGAAACGAATTGTTATTTACGGAAGAGGAACTGCGTGAGGAGATCACCAAGCTGGAGGGATGGAAGCTGGATAATAATGTTATGGTGCGAAAATATATGTTCAGCCAATATATGAAGGGCATTGCGTTCGTTGATGAAGTAGCCACGATTTCAGAAGCCTTCGATCATCATCCACATATTACGATTGATTATAAAACAGTTACCCTGCGACTTGAATCTAATGAAGAAGATGGGATTACGGCTCTAGATCTTCGAGCGGCGCATGAATTTAATGAAGCCTTTGAAAAAAATCATTAGTTTAGCCAAAATCATAAAATAAACGCCCGTGCATAGATAGTCACCTATCTCATACACGGGCGTTTTTAGTTGCTTGATGGGTTACTTTTTCTCTGAGAGCCAGAGTGCGACGTTGGCGATCTCTTCAGGGGCTAGCTTCTCTTTAAAGGAAGGCATTTGACCACGTCCTTTGGTGACGATGCTGTAGATTTCCTCAGCGTCATGCTGGCCGCCTTCATTCTGAAGACTTGGTCCAACTCCACCTTGAAGCTGATCGCCGTGACAGGTGATACAGCTGGCTTTCACGGTTGCTTCTGCCTTTGCTGCGTCCAGTTGAACTACCGGCATCGTGGGCTTATTTTCTTCCGCTACCTCTTCTTTACCCGGAAGTGTAAACATGAGTACTACCGCAAAGGCACAGGCGGCAAAAAACAAACCGCTCATGATCCATTTCTGCATCCCAATTCGTCCCTTCTATGTAAGCTGCTCCCTACATTATAGCTTATGGTGAAGCGTTATCATAGGGTTTGTGACAAAAAAATGAACGAGAATACAATCATTCTTATGAAATATCTGGTATTTAATATCATTTGTCATAGACCATGCAATAAAAAGGTTTGTCTCCTGTAGGTGTGCGGCGTTCATACGTATCTGTAATCGTAAATCCACATTTTTGATAAGTTCGAATGGCGCGTTGGTTCCAGGTCAGGACTTCTAGATCTATCTCTCGATCAGGATAACGACTCAAGGCTGTCTGGACGATGGCATCTACGAATAGTTTGCCTAAACCATGGCCGCATAGATCGGGGCGCATCCCAACTCCTAAACGGACGACTCCTTCCATCGGGAACAACTGTGCGAATCCGCACAAAACCTCTTGTTCATTTAATATGGAGATATATTGTTCCTCCCGGAGCTGCGGATCACCAAACTCGATGCCAAGAGCCTGCATCTGCTCCCACGGCATCCAGCCATAAATATTATATGGGGGCGTATAGCTCCACTTACAAATAGCTTCTCCGTGAATTGCCTCCATAGGAACAACATGAAAAGTTACCGAGGGATTTATCATAAAGTCAACGATCTCCTTTCACGAGGACATTGCTATATTACTAATTATATACAAAATGGGGGAGGTTCGACTCAGAAACTTTATATGAGAGGAATGTTTTACAAATTATGAGAGGGGTAAATAAGTAATAAGACAAAAAAACAAGCTCTCCTCCAAGAGTTACCTTGGAAAAGAGCCTATGTACGTTACTTATTGCACATCATCATTGTCTTCCGATTCAGCAGCAACCGATTGATAAGCGTCTGTGCTCATAATGCGCTTGGCACCAACGTAGCGTTTCACGTAGTAGCTATCACTCAGAGAGCTAATCGTAACACCGCGTGAGGTAGAAGCGTGTGCGAACTTACCTTCACCGACATAAATGCCGACATGTGAGACACCTTTGCCACTTGTATTGAAGAATACAAGATCTCCGGCTCTTATATCATCACGGGAGATTGCTGTGCCCATTTGATATTGGGAACCTGATTGGTGTGGAAGGTTAATGCCAATCTTATCAAACACATACATTGTAAATCCGGAGCAATCAAATCCGTTAGTGGATATACCGCCGGATACGTATTTAGTACCGATGGCCTTGTCAATCACTTTATCCATTTTGGAATCTGCGAAAGCGCTTCCTGCTCCGATGGTGAGGATGATGGAAAAGCTTAGTACTGCTGCTGCTAACTTCTTCTTCAAAAGTGTATACCCCTTCCAAATGCCTACGAGGTTAGCTTAAGGGTTCGGTTGAAGGTCCCCTATGACCCCTCTATATAATGGAGGTCAATTCACCCAAAGTTGGTTCCCCCGTTTTCCTAATAGTTAGGAAACTCGGCTCATACTGTTGATTAGGATTAGCTTGTAATCAATACATGACAAAACCTTTGTAAATAACAACTTAATGATTACAAAAATGTTACTAAAATCTCACTGCGCTAATTGTAACAAACAGAAAGCCGCTTGGCAATCGTTTTTAACATATTAATGCAGAAAAATTGGCATTTTTACGGTAGAAAGGCATATGTAAGCGTTAATAATGACCTAATTTTTAATATAATTGCAATTTTTATCAAATAAACGTGTTTCAATTGGGCTCTATTAGTGTAAAAATATATTATGGAAAAAAGAAAAACCCGAATTTGATTACGGGAATAATCAGATTCAGGTTCATATAGTTGTAATTATGAGGTTATAGTTGTGAGGAAGGTTTCAATCGAAGGCTACAGCTTGATAAGCTGAAGTACTCATTACTCTTTTAGCGCCAACATAACGATTGGCCCAGTAGGTCTGACTGAGTGAAGTGATGGTCACTCCACGCGAAGAGGACGATTGTGCGAATTTTCCGTTTCCAACATAAATGCCGACATGGGATACTCCATTGCCAAGTGTGTTAAAGAACACTAGATCACCAGAACGCAGATTGCTTTTGGATACAGCAGTTCCAACGCTATATTGAGCTTTTGATGTACGAGGTAAAGTAAGACCCACATTCTTGAATACATATTTTGTAAATCCAGAGCAATCAAATCCGGCAGTGCTTGTACCTCCGGTTTTATAGGCAACTCCAATAGTCTTTGAGATTACAGTGTCCATCTTAGAGTCGGCAAAGGCGCTTCCTCCACCAATAGATAATGCCATTACAAGTCCTAGCGCCGCAGCGACGCATTTTTTTCTTAAATTATGTCTTTTCAAAAGATGTACTCCTTCCAAGGCCTGCGAGGTTAGCTTAAGGGTTCGGTAGAAGATTCCCTATGATCCCTGTAAAGCGAGATCAATTCACCCAAAATATGGTTCCCCCACTTCCCGGTGCAAAGGAATTAGGCGTGTTAAGCACCAAGAGAATGACGTTTCGACAGTTACACTTACGATAAATACATTTAGTTATGTAGGAATCGTTTCAATTGATTACAAAATTGTTACTAATAGCACAGGACTTATTGTAACAGAGCTTTTATGATTTTGCAAATACTCTTAAGTTATCCGTAATGAGAAAAAGTCCCAGCTCCTGAATACAGGAATTGGGACCTTTTTATTATGTCAAATAAGGTTAATTTATTGTGGAAATGCTTTGCTACGCCATAGATGATATTGTGCAGAGATTCCCCACATTTTTAAGAGCGTAGAAGGTAGTGGTGAGATTTGCCGTATTATAAGTGCCGGCAGGCCGGGACAGAACAGACCCGTCAGTCCGCACACTAGCAGTAAGAGCAAGCCTCCCGCACCAAGTACAATGGAAACACCTATAGCAGGAATCAGTGACCGCAAGCAGATGAACAGTGAGGAGAACATTCCTGTACCGCCGGTGTAACCAAACTGCATATATAGAAGAAACAGGCGCACGATAAAAATATATATAAGCCATGCCAATACGTATGGTACTAAATGAAGTAACAAAGTGTAGTTAAACAAAGAGGATAAGAACAGCCCGTACATTTTTGGAGCAAGCCAGTAAAGCGGCAGCAGGGTCAGCACCCATTCGATTAGGCTAAAGACTAAGACAGGTAGTCCATAGATCTTCATGCCGGGGAAAAAGAACAGCCCGCGCTCGCCCTTTCGCTCCTGGTGCAGCTCATGCAGCAATCCTGCCCTTATGAAAGGAGAAAGCAGAAGTCGCAAGACAACAAGTCCTAGAAGCATCCATAACCAAGTGCGTATCGCAGGGTCAGTATTCAAGCTGAACTGTCCCTCGATATAATACAACAGTCTGCCCATACCGCTGCCGCCGGCGTCTTTATCTGGATAGCGCAGTAGAATTGGAATAATAGCAGATCGGATGAAACCATACATAAAGTAGCCCCAGAGCAGTCGGTAGATGAAGAGCAGAATTAAAATATAAAATTGCTCCTTCATGCTTTGCCAGCCGCGGGTTATCGATGTTCTCACAATCATTCACCTCACCAGACAAGAGTTCCGAGCACGGTTTCAAGTAGTTTAGTTACACTTAACGTCCAGCGAGAGAGCGTCTTGGGCTCTATTTCCGCCAGCCTAAAGTTGTTTAAATGTTTGCTCTCCAATAAGATGGAATGCTCAGGGTCAATCTCAGCAGAGAGAAGAGGCTTATCGCTTAACAATTGAAACGTAGTCTCTGCTCCTTCACCGTTCCAGACCCGCTGCACCGAAGAGCTGTCGGCGAATGTGAATTTCACGGGAACATCAACGTAATGGCTCCCTTTATTTGAAATCTTCACTAATGATTCGTAGCTTTGAGCATCGCCGCTGTTATTTTTTTTAAAAGTAATCGTATCTACTGAGAAGTCAGGCGCACCATCACCATAAATGTAATCATCGAAATAGGCCTGCCATGATTTTTTGGTTACCTTCTCAACGACTTTCTGAAAATCTGACGTAGCGGGATGCTGGAAACGGAACTTACGAGCGTAGGAGGACATGATGTTGTTCATTGCTTTGGTACCTACCTGGCGTTCGATATCTTTAAGTACAAGCTTGCCGCGGATATAAACATTTCGGCTATAGGAATCCGCCCCTGCATATTTCCACGTTTCCAGATTTAACGGCTCAGGTATAGTCACCAGGCTGGCCTGTAAAGGCAAATTAGACTTGATACCGTATTCTTGTTCCATAAGTCTGTCTTCGGCATAGGAAGTAAAGCTTTCATCCAGCCAAGCCTCTTCGAATTCATTACTGGCTACCATACCGTAGAAGTATTGATGGCCGATCTCATGAATGACGGTTCTTTCAAGTGAGGTATCTGGAGAAGAATCTGCGGCCCCAAAGGCTGTAATAAGTGTAGGATATTCCATTCCTCCAGCGCCGTTTCCCTCCTTAGGTGGGACGATAATAGACAGCGTAGAGTAGGGATAAGGGCCATACCATTTGCTGAAGTAGGTCAGGGCAGCCTTGGCAGCTTGAAGGTAACGCTCTTGTAAGTCTTTGTGCAGTGGGTCGAGATACACCTTAATTCGTACTCCAGGCACTTCCGGCGTAGAGAAAGCTTCCTCTGCTACTGTAAAATCAGGGGATGCAGCCCAAGCGAAGTCGTGGACATCATCGGCGTAGAACTGATATATTTTTTGATCTTGTTTGAGCTTGGCATTTTTTACAGGAAATCCGGTCGCAGCCACCGTATAGTTGGAAGGAACGGCAATCGTTACATTAAAGATGCCAAAATCACTGTAAAACTCAGAGGTCCCGTGATACTGATGCAGGTCCCAGCCTTCTTCTTTAACTCCGCGTGTGCCCTTAGGCTCGTATACACTAAGCTTAGGGAACCATTGCCCAGCCATAACGAAGTTACCTGAAGCACCCATGCGAGCAAAGATTTTGGGCAGCTGGACTTCATACTGAAGCTTAAGTGTTACACTTTCCCCACCATTAACAGGCTGAGGAAGATGTACCTTTAGAAGCGTCTTATCGTTGATATTGCCGTCATCAGGTTGAACATATTGCACTCTTTGCATTAGCGAAGTTCCCTCTGTCGTGCGCAGATCGGTCAGCGTCATATTTCCGAAGCCGTTCTCAGGCATGCTGTCGCCTCTGAGCGTCCCCCCGGATTCCTTCATAAAGGTGGTATCTGATGAGGCGAATGCATTTGGATACATGTGAAAATATAAATCACTTACTGGCTTTACTCCGGGGTGTGTCCAGGTTACTGTCTCAGAAGCTTTTAAGGTTTCTGTGTCAGGAACAAGCTGGACATCAATGTGATACTCGACTACCCGCTGGCTTAAAGCCTCCTCTGCCGGGACGGGTGCGCTCTCAGGCAATACCTGCTGTGGTACGGCTGCAGGCGCTGTGCCGCTGGAGGACTTGGCCTCTTTTGAAGCAAAGCTAGTAACAGAAGCTGTTGAGCTATCCCCTGAAAAGGCCCATATTCCTCCTCCCAGCAGCGCGAGGATGGCCAGGGTCGCAAAGATGATGTACTTTAATGACAGTGACTTCATAGTGTGATTCCTCCCGTGACAAGCATCTACGGGATGTATATGTTTGCAATCGCCGCATTATTAGCTAAAATTAAATTATTCGTAAGAGGAAGGGTGTGCACTCGTGGACAACATACAGCCGGAGGGCAAGAAACAGATTGCCTTAAATATTGTGAACGCTAAAAGTAAACATAAAGGCTTTGGAGCAGGCTCTATAGATCTCAACAACGTTTCACCTGTCATTATTGATGGTGATGTGGCGGTTATTGATATCGGTGCCATGCATGCCAAGAGCAAGGTGGAAAAAGGAATTAAATTTTCCATGAATCGTGAAGATGTACCGAATGGAAGACAGGTTTGGGTGGTATGGGTAGCGGTAGACCGTACATTGGAAGCTCAATTTTATGGTGGAATCACAGCCTGTGAAATGTGGATTGATACAGAAGCGCGCCGCGGATGGAAAATTCTTGCCGAGCATGTCAATAAGCTGGATGCAGCTCTTAAACGCAAGATCGATGTGGCAGGGCTTGGAGCCATTGAGAAGTCGGCGCTCAAATCCCTTCTGATCTCTCATAATGAAGCATGGTGGAATGCATCCTCAGATGAGCTTAAAGCTGCACTGACTGAATAGTATAGGAGCCTCCAGAAGGGTTATCCGATATAAAAAAAGCTTCGACCTCCGGAAATAGGAGCGTCGAAGCTTTTTTAATTTATGATTTGCTTGTGCTGCTAAGCTTGCGTTTGAGCTGACTCACTCTGGCTTGGCTAATCCCGAGGATTTCTGCAAGTTCTTTTTGGTTGGCATAGGGATGATCTTCAATAGCTTGTTCCAGACGTTGGCACATTTCCTCTGTCTTCGACTTTCGGATGCTGGTGTTGTGCTCTGGTGCCTCAACAACAAAATCCTCACGTGACTCTGGCAATTGAGACATGCGTTCAGGATCGACAATTTCTTTTAGACAGCTGCTACAAATAAACTGCTCTTTATAGTAGGTGACATGGTCGTGGCTTCTGCAAAATGTACACTCTGTCGAGGTGTACTTCCTAAGGACGATGATTTTTTCGTCTAAAACAAAAAATTCGATAGGATCACCAATGTCGATATTACGCGTCATACGGATTTCTGCGGGAACCACAATTCTCCCAAGACTGTCTAAACTCCGGATCATGCCTGTATCCTTCATCCCATGTCCCTCATTTACATCATTATATTTTGGTTTCTAATAACTATTATAGCAGTAATTGTGAGTTAAGAGAATGGGGTAAGCATAATAAATAAAACGGTTACATCCCTTATGCGACAAGTGATATTTGAATTTAGAAATCCTGTTGTTACTACAATATATGACTTATAAAAAAAGAAAAACCCCTTCAATATAAATGAAGAGGCTAATTCAACCACCAGCGTTTAATGTTCTTCCATAGGGAACGATTCTCTTCAGCAGGATCTACCTTGCTTTGTGTGTCATCGACAGCAGGAGCGGCCCCAGTTCCATGCAATTCGCAGTATTCGGTGGGCTCAGTTCCGCTAATAAAGGTTTCCAGTTCTTTGTCGGGACATGCTGCTGTAGCAAGTTTACCGGATTGCGGATTGACGTATACGCTGACCACTCCATCTGGAATGGGGAATATTTTTGGAGGGACATTTTCAAGCGCTTTTTCAGTAAATTGGGCGAAAATGGGAGCTGCACGCCGTCCGTCGGTAGTTGCGATGTCGCGCCCCTTGTCGTATCCAACCCAGACTGCCGTGGATAGCTCCGGGGTGAAACCTACCATCCAGCCATCTGTATCCGTAGTACCAGTCTTGCCGGCTACCGGACGTTTGATTATGGAAGCCACACGATTGCCCGTCCCCCCAGTCTCGAATACCCCCTCCATTAAACGAGTCAGTACATAGGCAGCTGAAGGTTCTACGACGGTTACTCCTTTGGGTTGAGGTGCTTCATACAGGACTATGCCATTTGAATCGGTTATTTTTAGAATGGCTGTGGTCGGCATTTTCTGACCGCTGTTTCCAATTACAGCAAAAGCCGCAGCCATTTCAAGCGGACTGATCGGTGAAGTGCCTAGTGCCAGCGAAGGTACGCTTTGAAGTGGACTGTCAATGCCCATTTTCGCAGCCATTTCGCTCACTTTATCCGCGCCGATCTTCATAATTGTATTAACAGCATAGATATTGTCCGATGCTGCGATAGCTTGCCGCATATTAATTTCACCCAGATACTTATCCCCAAAGTTTCGGGGCTGATACGTTTTGCGGTTGTTATCATAATGAAACATCGTTGGCTGACTATTGAAGACCGAAAGTCCTGTCATCTCTTTGGAAGAGAGTGCGGCCAAATACATAATCGGCTTAAAGGAAGAACCCGGCTGGCGTGTGGTGGCCAAAGCATGATTGTACTGGTTGGTACGATAATTTTTTCCGCCGACCATTGCTTTGATGTAACCGGTGCGAGGATCGATGGATACAAGCGCAGTCTCCAGATCACTAGTTTGATCCATCTCTTTATCAACGGCATTTTCTGCGGCATGCTGCATGTCAGGGTCAAGGGTGGTATAGACATTTAGTCCGCCTTGCTCCAGCTCATCATTACTGATGTGGAGCGATTCTATAGCCAAATTGCGGATATAATCCCGGAAATAAGGCGCAGCTACAAGCGTATCCTTTTGTCCTTGCGGCTTGAAGTTTAAGTTCTCTTGGACAGCTTGTCCGGCTTCTTCCTGAGTGATATTACCTAAATTCGCCATGACGGTCAGGATGATTCTCTGGCGCTTTTTAGCATTGTCCATGTGGTTGTATGGTGAATAATAGGTAGGTCCCTTTGGAATTCCAGCCAGCATGGTACTCTCTGCCAGGTCTAAATCAGCTGCAGATTTACCAAAATACATCCGTGAGGCTGCTTCAATGCCGTAAGCACCGTGGCCATAATAGATATTATTTAAATACATGTTCAGGATTTCATCTTTGCTGTATTTCATCTCCAGCTGCATCGTATAGACAGCTTCTTTAACCTTGCGCGTCCACGTTTTTTCATGGGATAGGTAGAGGTTACGTGCGAGCTGTTGAGTTAGCGTACTAGCACCCTGCGACCGGTTCCCCTCTTCCAGATTGACAAGAACAGCTCGTGCCATCCCTTTCAGATCAAATCCGGAATGCTCATAAAATTTACGATCCTCGACTGCTAGTGTAGCTTCAATGAGCAGGGGAGAAATTTGACTTAATTTGACGGGTTCACGGCTGCGGCCGTCTGAGGTAAAGGTGGCAAGAACATTGCCCCGGGAGTCAAACAGCTTGGAGCGCACATCATCGCTAATCGGTGGAAGATCTTTTTGATATAGATAACCGAGCAGAGCTCCGGTGGTTAATACAAATAATATGATCAAGGCTGCCAGCAGCCGAAATAAACGCCGGAAGCGGCTTTTTCGTTTCGGTGGATTCGTTGATTCGCGTGTCATGGCACCAGACTCCTTTCTTTCATATTATGGGGAAGGATCTGGAAGGATATTCATTAGGGATATGGAGGGTAACAAATTGTTTCTATTTTGTGATTGTTTAAGGTAGATAGGGTATCCTCTCTGGCGGTATAACAGAGTAGGGATTGTGAGTAAGGGTATATACATATTAGGAGGTGTCATCATGAAATGGACGAAAAGGATTCATAAGACGACAATAACCGCCCTCTCGGCGACGCTTATTATGGTTTCAGGCTGGAGTGCACCTGTAACTTCTGTACATGCTGCACCAGCACCAGCGACTTGCGGCACGGGAGATCACGGCTTGCTACAGGCCCTGCAAAACAAGCATTCAGGCGATGTATCCACACCGCTTAGCTTTTCTGATGTTCAGTTTTTGAATGGGAATATTGGACGGGCAGCAGGTAATGGATTTATGATTGGTACCTCTGACGGAGGTTGCCATTTTCAAGAGATCTATCAAGGCCAATGGAGCTTCAAACAATTCGATTTTCCCGATAATGTACATGGCTTTGCTCTTGCTTCTGTAGAGGAGGGGCAGGCTCAATATTTAATTGGTACCTCTAACGGTGGCTCGGAGTGGAAGAGACTTTCGAACAATGCCGTCAGCTTTGAAAGAATAAATTTTATCGATAGTAAGAAAGGTTTTGCTTATGAGAGAGCCGCCACGTTTTACACCAAAGACGGGGGGCTGAGCTGGAGTAAAATTTCCATCCCACCCAATACACGAGGCGCTTATTTTAGTGACCGGAATACCGGCTGGGCGGTTGTAATCGTGCCGGGAAGCGGATATCGGGTAATGAAGACCACAGATGGAGGGGGAACTTGGAGCCTTTCACTGAAGGCGGCTTTTGCCGAGCCCGAGTTTGGACAAATCTCCGCTAAGGGAGATCAGGTCGCTGTAGTGCTCTATGGCGGTACGGGGATGAGTCAGACCTCTTACTCGCTGTATGAAAGTGCGAACAGGGGGAAAAGTTGGAATCGTGTGATCGCTCAGGAAACTGCCGGCGGCGGACCTGCACCAGGCAGTGGCAAGGCTGAATTCAATAAAGGGCCAGCCGCTGGCAAACCCGGGAACCTGCAGCTTGTGGGAAACAGCACATCTTTTTTAGTGGGATTTTCTCCAGCAGCAGAGAAAGTGGCAGTTGGACGCTCTTATAACGGCGGTAAGCAATGGACTAATCTTCCGGAGCTCGCTGGTTATGACGGGGTAATCTCCTTCACTAGTAATAAAGAGGGCTGGCTCGCCATCCGTGAGCTTGATTACTCTTCCTTGTATGTGACCAAAGACGGCGGAGCTTCATGGGAACGCAGGTTTTCTTTAAAAGTGATGACCCAATAATTCTCTTCAATAAAAAAATATAAGGGTCCGAAGTATTGTAAACATCGCAAATAGACAGCAGAGCAGCGATTCTCCGGATACTTGGAGAATCGCTGCTCTGTATTTTTTATCCTTGGTTGCTTGCTTGAATAGTACCCTTATCAGTGGCCTTATCAGATCCCTCATCCTCGGAGGGGTACGGACCCAGTTGACGTTATTTGCAAATTTTCGGCCTTTGGGATAGGGTTTCGGACTCCAGTAACACTATTGCCTAGAAAGAGGTTCAAATGGGTTGCTTTTTATGCCAATAGCGACTAAGGGGTCCGTTATCACACCGAATATGGAATCATACTGCGTTTAAGGTCATCTATGTCCGATAGGTGCTTGGTAGGTGCAAATATAATCGAAGTAAATGATATACATAGAGAATGGACGTTCAAAGTGTGCTTTTAATCATCAATATGGTAATATTTTATGTGCTTATGAAGATATGCTTGATTCTGTATTGAAATGCTTCTTTGAACTGGATTATAGTGTACAATGGGAAAGCGAAATAGGCCTTTGATTAATATAAAAATGTTTAAGCTTTGCCATTAGACGTTTTTCTTATGCAGAATGCAGAGGCTTGCAGAATGGAGGAACGTGTGATGCCTGAAATACAGTCTGACAAATATGATGTCTCTATTACGCTCGTGAGCCTTCAAGATGGGCAGCGAAATGTTATGGAAGCGAATGGAGAAGTAACATCCAAGGGACCGCATCTATATATTCAATATGAAGAATTAGAGCAGGGTCCTCGCGGAGAGGAAGTTTCTGTTCGTACAACGATAAAGATTGCAGGCAATCAACTGAAGCTAATCCGCCATGGCGGGATTCAGTCGGAGCAGAGCTTTGAAGCTGGACGGCGTCTGCCAGGATTCTACCGCTCGCGATATACGCAGTTCAATCTTTCTACGGAAACGAACAAGCTGGAAGTTGTGCGCGAAGGGCGTTCTTTAACGGTTGCCTGGGAATATGATTTGTACGTTTACGAGGAATTGACAGGAAAGTTCGCTATTAGTTTGCATATACAGGAGGAACCGAAATTATGACACATAGTAAGAATCCGTTAGAGCTTGTAAATGAACGGGTAAAAGAAGCCATCGCCGATGCGATTGTGAATGCTGGGCTGGTTGCACCGGAAGAGGTTCCGGATATTGTACTTGAAGTACCAAGAGATAAGGCGCATGGTGATTTGGCTACGAACGCTGCTATGCAGCTGACCAAAATTGCTAAACGTAATCCACGCCAGATTGCTGAAGCTATTATTGAGCATTTGGATACGAGCCGAGCTTCTATTGAGAAAGCGGAGATTGCAGGACCAGGCTTTATTAACTTTACCCTGTCTAAGAATTACTTGTACCCAATCATCAGCCTTGTTGCTGAGCAGGGGGATGACTATGGCCGTATTAATCTGGGTCAAGGTCAGAAGGTTGAAATGGAGTTCGTCAGTGCCAATCCAACGGGTAGCCTACATTTAGGGCATGCCCGTGGTGCTGCTGTCGGTGATGCGCTGTGTAATGTGCTTGATTATGCAGGTTATGAAGTGACCCGGGAATATTATATTAATGATGCCGGTAACCAAGTGGCTAATCTGTGTAAATCCATTGAAACCAGATACCTTCAGGAGCTGGGACAAGAGGCAGAAATGCCGGAAGATGGTTACCATGGTGAGGATATTAAGGGTTTTGCGAAGGAGCTTGTGGCAGAAAAGGGCGATACCTTGCTCGAGATGAGCCCTAGTGAGCGCGCTGCTTTTTTCCGGACCTATGGACTTAATAAAGAGTTGGATAAAATCAAACGTGATCTAGGTCTTTTCCGTGTAAACTTCGATATCTGGTTCAGTGAAACCTCGCTGTATGAGAACGGAGAAGTACTGCGCTCGCTGGACGAGCTCCGTGATCGTGGAGAAGTGTATGAGCAAGATGGGGCAACCTGGCTGCAAACGACAAAATACGGGGATGATAAAGACCGTGTCTTGATCAAAAATGATGGCACATATACCTACCTTACCCCGGATATTGCTTATCACAGCGATAAGTATGGCCGCGGTTACGATAAAATGATTAACATTTGGGGCGCTGATCACCATGGTTATATTCCGCGGATGAAGGCGGCAATGTCAGCACTTGGCAATGATCCTGAGAAGTTAGTGGTTCTGATTGCTCAGATGGTCAGCCTGTTCCAGAATGGTGAAAAGGTCAAAATGTCCAAACGTACCGGCAAAGCGGTTACGATGGAAGATTTGATGGAGGAAGTAGGAATCGATGCGATTCGTTATTTCTTCACCATGCGCAGCATGGATTCTCATCTTGATTTCGATATGGATTTGGCGATCTCTACTTCTAATGAAAATCCTGTATTCTATGTTCAATATGCGCATGCGCGTATTTGCAGTATTTTCCGTCAGGCAGAGGAGCAAGGGATTTCTATCCCTGATTACGCGGAAATTGACTTCTCCAAGCTGACAGCAGTGCATGAATATGACCTGCTGCGCAAAATTGGTGAGCTCCCGGCAGAAATCGCTGTTGCGGCTGAAGGTTATGCTCCACATCGCCTCATCCGTTATGTATATGAGCTGGCTGCGATGTTCCACAGTTATTACAAAGCTGAACGTGTAATTACTGAGGATGCTGCTCAAACCGTGGCGCGTCTTGCTCTGCTGGGCGCAACACGTACTACTATTGCCAATGTACTGCGTCTTGTCGGAGTTTCTGCACCGGATCGCATGTAAATCAACAGCAAACGACAAAAAATCCGCCTTCCGGTTTCCTGGGGGGCGGATTTTTCTTTGCTGCCGTTCTTCGCACCGGCATCAGCTGCGCTAACGTCAGAGTGACCCACCCGGTGCCCGGGCGGGGTCTACACGTTCGCGGAGACCGAACGCTTCGCCCTTACTCCTGCTCTCAGCAGGCGTAGGGCATCGGCAGAGCCGCCGCCTAGGGATGCGCGGCGCTGCCCCTTACGCAGCCGCACCGGGGACGCGGTGCGGCGCAAGAGCAGCTTCAGCTCCCTTGGCGTGAGGCCCGGTCGCAGTGCGAGCAGCAGTGCGGCGGCTCCCGTGACATGCGAGGTCGCCATGGAGGTGCCGCTCATTTCTTTGTAGCCCTCCTTCAGCCAGCAGGAGGGCACGCCTTCGCCGGGCGCGTATACATCGATATATGAACCGCGATTGCTGAAGCCGGCAACCCGGTGTCTTTTATCGATGGCGCCCACGGCTATCGTCTCGGGATAACGTGCGGGATAGTCCCCGCCACGTTTGCCGTCATTCCCAGAGGAGGCAATGACGGCGATTCCGGCCCGATACGCTTTTATAACCACATTGTGGAGCGCCTTGCTTCTAGTCTTCATTCCAAAGCTCATATTAATGACGTCGATTCGGTTCTGGACACACCAATCAATACCTAGCACAATATCGGATACATAGGCTGATCCACTATGATCAAAAGCCTTGACTGGATATAGCAGCGCTCGCGGCGCCACTCCCATCATTCCGCGATTCCCCCCTGCTGCCGCTAAGGTTCCGGCGATATGAGTTCCGTGCCCATTATCATCCAGCGGCAGCATTCCGCGGTGTAGTAGGTTGACTCCAGTGGCTAATGAATGCTTCAGATCGGGATGACGGTAATCCGCGCCGGTGTCAATGACGCCGATTTTGACGTGAACTCCGGTTGATTTAGACCATGCCTGAGGAGCATGAATCGCTTTCACCCCCCATGGGAGCGCTGCGATTCCGCTTTTTTCGTTAGCTATGGAATGGATTTGGATTTGCAGATCGTCCTCGACATTTAGAAGGTCTGCAAATCGGTTCATCAGCTTTCCGGCGGCAGCGGGCACGAAGAAGGCCCGAATCAGCGGAGATACCTGTACTTGCCGCAGCTCGGGCTGCTTTGCTTTTAGAGCCTTCCATTGTGAGAAAGCTCCGGCATACTGGCGGGGATCGTTGAAGGTAAGAATACGCCGCTCACCATTTTTGGGGGCAACCGATATTTCTTCAAGAAGCATGTTCCAAAATTTGTAATAGTCCATAGGTTTCGCTGTCCCTCCTCGGTGCCCTGCTGCCATATTGTATGAGCGGAGGGAGGGGTCCGAATGGGAACTTGCCCTTTTTTAAGGAAATGGGCTGCCCAGCGTGTCAAAAGACGGCGCTTTACATAAAATAAACAGAAGAGATTAAAACTCTCTTTGTAACATCCCGTAAGGAGCCGATCCTTGGCGTGGATACAGTCATGCGCGGAGGTCTTCCTCCGCCTTTTTAAATCCCATTTCTAAAAACTTTGGGTGCGGCGAACCTTGCTACAATTACATATCAACTCTTCTTGATGAAGACAGGTTTCCTGTATGGATAATAAGCAGGAGGCTTTTTCTGTTGGACGGTTCTTGCATTTGACTTGCATTTTGTTGTTAAATAGGTTTTACTTAGTTTTGTTAATGGATATTATTGAAATAAACCGTAATGTGAACAATGCGTGAGAGGAAGTGTCCTTTAGTGAGTACGCCACTCAATTTAAAGCTAGACCCTGAGAAAGTTAAAGAAATGCCAATGGTGGATCTTGCCTTTCTGGTGCTTAAAGCAGCCAATACACCGTATTATTACCGTGATCTGATGGTCGAGGTAGCCAAGTTACGCGGCATGACCGATCAAGAAAGCCAAGATACTATTGCCCAGTTATATACCGAGATTAACATTGACGGGCGTTTTGCCTGTGTCGGAACCAACCTTTGGGGACTGAAACGCTGGTATCCTCTTGAGCGCTCCGATGATCCGGTTGGTAACACTAAACGGGTGCGCATCATCAACGATGAAGACGATGATTTGGAAGATGACGATTTTGCTGATGAAGAAGAAAACTACACAGCTGAAGAAGAGGATTTCGACGCTATCGATGAAGATCGCGACGACCTCTATTCTGACGACGACAGCGAAGAAGAAGTCGACGAAGATGTCGTGATCGATGAAGATGACATAGACGAAGACGATACGGACGAAGACGATGCAGAAGATGGCGACGATGAAGATTCCGAGGATGACAAGTAAGATCAATAATCAGAAGAGTCTTGTCTGTGGCATAATTCCTCCCTTGACAGTGGGGGATCGTCAGAGTAAACTATTGCATGGGCTTATCATGTAAGTTAATAAACGTGTTTTCTAAAATAAAAAGTGCCCCGGTTCTACGGGTGTCACTTTTTTGTTTTTTTAGATGCAAAGTAGCTGTAGATTAATGGGATTTGAGGGATGACGGTTTATGTTTTCCCCGGTGAATAAAACTTTTGATTTCCCCTGTTTTGATGATAGTAAAACGGGTTACGATAAACACCATGTGCCGCTTTTATGTTTGGACTTTATTTAGGAGGGTTTTACAGTGACAAAGTATATTTTTGTAACGGGTGGCGTTGTGTCTTCCCTGGGTAAAGGCATTACCGCCGCTTCGCTGGGCAGGCTGCTCAAGAACAGAGGTCTAAAGGTAACGATTCAGAAATTTGATCCGTATCTTAACGTAGACCCTGGAACAATGAGCCCTTACCAGCACGGAGAAGTCTTCGTAACGGATGACGGTGCAGAGACTGACCTTGACCTTGGGCACTATGAACGGTTTATTGATATCAATCTGTCGAAGAACAGCAATGTGACGACAGGTAAGATCTATTCATCCGTAATCAGCAAGGAACGTCGTGGAGAGTACTTGGGTGGAACTGTACAAGTTATCCCGCATATTACGAATGAGATCAAAGAACGCGTGTTCCGCGCGGGCCGCGAGACCAACTCTGATGTTGTTATCACAGAGATCGGCGGTACTGTAGGGGATATTGAAAGTCTTCCGTTCCTGGAAGCGATTCGTCAAATCAAGAGTGATATTGGCCGGGAAAATGTGATGTATATCCACGTAACCTTGATTCCTTATATCAAGGCTGCTGGAGAAGTGAAGACGAAGCCGACACAGCATAGCGTTAAAGAGCTGCGCAGTATCGGTATTCAACCGAATGTCATCGTATGCCGTACGGAATATGAGCTTTCCGCAGATATGAAAGCCAAAATCGCACTCTTTTGCGATATTGATGCTAATGCTGTTGTGGAATGCCGCGATGCTTCGACGTTATATGAAGTTCCATTGAACCTTCGTGATGAAGGATTGGACGAGATTGTTGTTAATCATTTGAAGCTTACAACACCTGCGCCAGATATGCGCGAATGGGAAAGTATGCTTAGCCGGATTCAGAAATTAGAGAAGACAGTAGAAATCGCAATTGTAGGTAAGTACGTAGCACTGCATGACGCTTATTTGAGCGTTGTTGAATCACTTTCACACGCAGGTTTTGCTGCGAATGCAGAGGTTAAGATCCGCTGGGTGAATGCAGAGGAAATTACGGATGAGAACGTGGACGAAATGCTGCGTGGTATTGGCGGTATTCTTGTTCCTGGTGGTTTCGGTGATCGGGGAATCGAAGGTAAAATCTCCGCTATTCGTTATGCCCGTGAGCAATTGATACCTTTCTTTGGAATTTGCCTTGGAATGCAGGTTTCTGTAATTGAATATGGCCGTTCTGTTCTTGGACTACAAGGTGCAAACAGCTCCGAAATCGATCCAAATACACAATATCCATTGATTGATTTGCTTCCTGAGCAAAAAGATATTGAAGATATGGGCGGCACTATGCGTCTTGGGTTGTATCCTTGTAAGATTATTCCGGACTCTCTGGCAATGTCTTGCTATGATGATGAACTGGTATATGAGCGTCACCGTCACCGGTATGAGTTCAACAATGCTTACCGTGACGAAATTGAAAAAGCAGGACTGGTTATCTCCGGAACTTCTCCGGATGGCCGTCTAGTAGAGATCGTAGAGCTTCCAGAGCATCCGTGGTTCCTCTCGGTTCAATTCCACCCGGAATTCACTTCACGTCCGAACCGCCCGCAACCGCTATTCCGTGAATTTGTCAAAGCCTCTTTGACCCATTCCGAGCAGCAATAATTTATACACAGACAGAAAGAACCCTCGGTTCTTAAATAGTCGAAGAGAGCCTTCATCCGAAGGCTCTCTTTTTGTATTACCCTTTAATAGAAATATTGTAACTGACATTTATTTCATTTTAGACTCTTTATTTACCCATTTTATCCAATTAGCAGGATTTGGACAGTAAAGCACGAATAATAGGTTTCGTATGGAGTAGTTTCTAAAGGGGCCGGTCGCTGTGGAGAGCGCGGTATAGTCAATCTGCCTTAATTTCTGGGAGGGTATCGTATGGAAAAGAAGAAAGTATTAATTGTCGATGATCAGAATGGGATCCGGATTCTTCTTATGGAAGTGTTCAATAGTGAGGGATATACAACATTTCAAGCGGCTAACGGAAAATTGGCATTAGACATTGTTCGCAGCGAGTCACCCGATTTGGTCTTACTCGATATGAAAATACCGGGAATGGATGGACTCGAGATTCTGAAGCATCTAAAGGAGATCAATCCGTCCATTAAGGTCATTATGATGACGGCATATGGTGAACTGGACATGATTAAGGAGGCGACCAAGCTAGGGGCGTTAATGCATTTTACAAAGCCGTTCGACATAGACGAAATGCGCGTAGCGGTAAACATGCATCTTCATAACAAGTCTGTGGATCAATGCAGTTAGAACGGTGATTTCTGTATCGGTCCTATTTAGCGTGGTGACTCCGAAGAGGATGAGTGTAATTGTTATATGGGCTGGATAAAAATCGTCCCACCGGGACATTTTTTTGTTTACCCTATTTAGTATTTGACACAGGATGTGCTATAATAAGCCTGTATGTGATGTCGGTTTAAAAACATAGCCAACCAACATTCTTAGGAGGATGAAACCATGCCATTAGTATCTATGACAGACATGTTGAACAAAGCACTTGAAGGAAAATATGCAGTAGGTCAGTACAACATTAACAACTTGGAGTGGACTCAAGCTATTCTTGGTGCCGCTGAACAAGAAAAATCACCAGTAATCCTTGGTGTATCTGAAGGCGCAGCACGCCACATGGGCGGCTTCACTACTGTTGTTAAAATGGTTGAAGGTCTAATTATTGACATGAATATCACTGTTCCTGTAGCTATCCACCTTGACCATGGATCTAGCTTTGATAAATGTAAAGCAGCAATTGATGCTGGATTTACATCCGTAATGATCGACGGTTCCCATCACCCAATCGATGAGAACATCGATATGACTAAAAAAGTCGTTGAATATGCTCACGCTAAAGGCGTTTCTGTAGAAGCTGAAGTAGGTACTGTTGGTGGACAAGAAGACGACGTTATCGGCGGCATCATGTATGCTAAGCTTGATGAGTGCGTACGTATTGTGAAAGAAACAGGTATCGACACCCTGGCTCCTGCACTTGGTTCCGTTCATGGACCTTACCATGGCGAGCCTAACCTCGGATTCAAAGAAATGGAAGAAATCCGTGACGCTACTAACATCCCAATGGTTCTTCATGGTGGTACAGGTATTCCTGAACATGACATCAAGAAAGCCATCTCCCTGGGTACTTCCAAAATCAACGTGAACACTGAGAACCAAATCGTGTTCGCAAAAGTGGTTCGCGAAGTTCTAGCTGCTAAACCTGATGCTTACGATCCACGTACATTCATCGCACCAGGCCGTGATGCAATCAAAGAAACCGTTATTGGTAAAATTCGCGAATTTGGATCCAACAACAAAGCCTAATCATTGTAGCTTCCGCCTCAGGTGGACAAGCAATTTGTTAAAGGATAGGGCTATTACTCTGTCCAGTTGAATAGTTTGATGAGGAAAGCACACCGCTTAGCCGGTGTCTTTCCATTTTCATCACTAAAAGTCCACAGCACGTATTGCCCACCCAGCTGCAATACACGTAGGGGGAAATTGATAAATCTATGGAAAAATTAATGATTGGCGGTGGACGTCCGCTAGAGGGCGTTGTAACCATCAGTGGAGCAAAGAATAGTGCCATCGCGCTTATTCCTGCGGCAATTTTGGCCGAATCTGAAGTTGTTCTGGATAATTTACCGTCCCTTAGTGATGTAGCCGTATACTCCGAAATCTTGCAAGAGCTTGGCGCTAATGTATCCTGGTCAGGCAATCAGATGAGAATTGACCCTTCACGTATTGTATCTATTCCAATGCCCAATGGGCCGGTTAAGAAACTTAGAGCTTCGTATTATATGATGGGAGCTCTGCTTGGAAGATTCAAAGAAGCGACAATAGGTCTTCCTGGTGGCTGTAATTTTGAACCTCGTCCAATTGATCAACATATCAAGGGATTCGAGGCTTTGGGAGCAACAGTTACCAACGAACATGGTTCTATCCACTTATATGCAAAAGAGCTACGCGGTGCGAAGATTTATCTGGACGTATCAAGCGTAGGTGCCACTATAAACATCATGCTGGCGGCTTCACGAGCCAAAGGCTCTACAATTATTGAAAATGCGGCTAAAGAGCCTGAGATTATAGATGTAGCTACCCTATTGAACTCTATGGGCGCTGTTATTAAAGGCGCTGGTACAGAAACCATCCGGATCGAAGGGGTCTCGGAAATGCACGGTTGCCGTCATTCCATTATTCCCGATCGGATTCAAGCAGGAACTTATATGATTGCCGCTGCGGCTACGCGCGGTAATGTGTTGATAGATAATGTTATTCCTAAGCACTTGGAAGCCTTAACAGCCAAGCTTTTAGAGATGGGCGTGGATATTGAAGAGCTTGATGAAAGTATCCGAGTTATAGGTAGAGCTAATTATGAACATGCAGATGTTAAAGCACTGACCTATCCTGGATTTCCTACAGATTTACAATCTCCTATGACAAGTATGCTGACACAGGCAGAAGGGGTTAGTGTGCTTAGCGATTTCGTCTACAGCAACCGCTTCAAGCATGTGCCAGAGTTGGTAAGAATGGGCGCAAAGATTCGTGTTGAAGGCCGATCTGCAATTATTGAGGGCAGTAAACTTAATGCTGCTAAAGTAAAGGCAGCTGATCTGCGTGCGGGTGCAGCCCTTGTCATTGCCGGGTTAACAGTAGAAGATGGTATTACTGAAGTGACCGGCGTAGAGTATATTGATCGTGGTTATGATAATTTAGTGAGCAACCTTCGGCAACTTGGTGCTCATGTTTGGCGTGAGAATGAATAATATTAGGATATCCCGCTTGGAAGGAGTATTAATTTGCGGCCAAACCGCATATTTCCTTCCATTTGGGGTAATACTAACCTAATGAGCATTTTAATAGAATCATATTTTTGCCTAGTAGATAGACTAGGAAGAACTCATTTAAAAATTGAATAGGTGGTTATTACATGGATCTTCAAATTTCCGATCTGGAAGAAATGAAGCTGACCGAGTTATATAAGCTGGCCAAGAAATACCAGATTCCTTATTACGGACAGCTGAAGAAACGGGAACTGATCTTTGCGATCCTTCGGGCACAGGCAGAGCAGAGCGGTCTCATGTTTATGGAAGGCGTACTAGAAATTTTGCCTGAGGGCTATGGATTTCTTAGGCCGATTAACTATTTGCCCAGTGCTGAAGATATTTACATCTCAGCTTCACAAATTCGTAAGTTTGATCTCAGAAGCGGAGATCTTGTGTCTGGTAAATGTCGGACACCAAAAGAAAATGAACGATATTTTGGCCTGCTTCAAGTCAATGCAGTTAATGGCGAGAACCCTGCTAGTGCAGCGGAGCGTCTTCATTTTCCAGCATTAACACCACTTTATCCGCAAGACAAGCTACCGCTTGAAACATCCCCTACTCATTTGTCTACCCGAATAATGGATTTGCTCGCTCCTGTAGGTTTGGGGCAGCGGGGTTTGATTGTAGCACCTCCAAAAGCAGGAAAAACGCTCCTCTTAAAAGAAATTGCCAATAGTATTTCCACTAATAATCCTGAGATTGAGCTCTTTGTATTGCTGATTGATGAACGTCCTGAAGAAGTAACCGATATGCAGCGTTCTGTAAAAGGCGAAGTGGTTGCATCGACGTTTGATGAGCTTCCAGAGAATCATATTAAAGTGGCTGAGCTTGTGTTGCAAAGGGCACTTCGTTTAGTTGAGCACAAGAAGGATGTAGTTATTCTTTTGGATAGCATTACGCGTCTGGCGCGTGCTTATAATCTGGTGGTTCCACCATCTGGACGTACACTTAGCGGGGGGATTGACCCGGCGGCTTTTCACCGGCCGAAGCGGTTTTTTGGTTCTGCACGGAATGTGGAAGAAGGCGGCTCATTAACTATTTTGGCAACAGCATTAATAGATACTGGCTCGCGTATGGATGATATTATATATGAAGAATTTAAGGGTACCGGTAATATGGAGCTTCATTTGGACCGCAAATTGGCGGAACGCCGGATATTCCCAGCTATCGATATTCGTCGTTCAGGTACACGTCGCGAAGAAGTGCTCTTGAGCAAAGAAGAACTGGATACGATTTGGGCGATTCGCAAAAATATGAACGAGTCCTACGATTTTGTGGAGGGATTCATCAAAAAGCTGCGTGATACGAAGACTAATGCTGAGTTCTTGGCATCCTTTGACGTTGCTGGGGCAAAAACAACACCAAACGGGACTGCAAGTAACGGAGGCACCTCCAACAGCGGTACAGCTGCTCGTCGTACCACACGGGCGAAGACACCTTCAGTACCTACAACTTGAGAATTGATAATAAGAGGAGACTAACATGTATTTGGTATATGCCGACGGGCAAGGAAACGTATATGATCATCCCGAACTGTACGGGCTAGCCCGTAGTGGGGATATGATTGTTGAAATGCTGCAGGAAGAATTAATTCCATTACCAGAAGGTGCTACGCTCGTGGGCTTGCCTAGTACACGTGCTGTGGGTATGAATCCTGAGACGGGTGAAATGATGTCTTTGCCGGAAGGTTCGCAGGCTGTCGGAGCGCTGCTGCCGCAAGGCTACACTCGTCTATGTCTTCCTGGTTATGTGAAGACAGATAAGTCTTATAAGCTTCCTCTGTTTGGGTATTCGGCTGTAGTGTGGAAGGATGGCGGGTTCTATGTTGCGGCAGACCCTACCGATAATCCAGAGAAATGGAATCCACTTAATTGTGACAAAGAAGATCTTGAAGTCAGTGTTGGTGAGATGACAGCCAAATATCCTGATAACCGCCTCTATGAGCATCTTTCTAACTGTGCGCTTGGCTATGAATGCCTGACTTCCTCCAATACCTTTTTAGGGCGTTGGGAGGGCGGTGTACCCGTCTCTTATTCATGTAATGCTGGATGTTTTGGCTGTATTTCTGAGCAACCTGATGATAGCGGCTTTGTATCTCCGCAGACTCGGATGAATTTCCGGCCTACGGTCAACGAAATTTCACAAGTTATGTTGGAGCATTTAAAGACGCCTGAATCGATTATCAGCTTTGGACAAGGCTGTGAAGGGGAACCTTCCACGCAGGCAAAACTTATTATAGAAGCTATTCGTGAAGTGCGCTCGATTACTGATATGGGCTATATCAATATCAACACCAATGCGGGATTAAGCGATCATATGCGAGGAATCGTTGATGCTGGGCTCGATTTGATGCGTGTCAGCACAATCAGTGCCCTTGATGACCATTATAATGCTTATTACAAACCACGCGGTTATACATTGGCCAATGTAGAAAAATCTTTGAAATACGCTGCTTCGCAGGGGGTTTACACATCGATCAATTATCTGATCTTCCCTGGAGTGACTGATCGCGAAGAAGAGATTGAAGCGATGCTGGAGTTTGTAAGACGTACTGATCTTAAGCTTATTCAGATGCGCAATCTAAACATTGACCCGGAGAGTTATTTAGAGTTGATTCCTCCTGCCCAGGGTGAAATCCTTGGGATGAAGACGATGCTGGATATTTTCCGCGATGAACTGCCGGATGTAGTTATAGGCTCTTATACACATGTGCCACCAGCAGATATGGCGCGGGCTAAGCGGCGGGGAATCAATATTTAAGCAGCTAAAATGTAAAAATGAAACATATTGCCCAATTTGATATTTCGTGCTAAAATACCACAGTGTAATCATATAACTCTGGGTCCGCATGAGGCTTAGGGCATGAGAGGTGAAATTCAAAATGCAAGAAGCAATTCAACCAAAGTATAATGTAACTAAGGTAACCTGCGCATGTGGCAACACTTTCGAAGCTGGCTCTGTTAAACAAGAGCTTCGTGTCGAAATTTGCTCCAACTGCCATCCGTTCTTCACTGGCAAGCAGAAGTTCTTGGATGCCGGCGGTCGCGTTGATAAATTTAAGAAGAAATATGGTATCTAATTTGAACAGTCGCTTTGCGGCTTAACGGTTAGATTGAGCCCCCAGCTGTATAGCTGAGGGGCTCATTTTATGTCTTGGAGTTGATTTTTGTCCGAGCGTGAGCTATACTTATCTTCGCCGTGCTAGACGGGGAGGTAGCGGTGCCCTGTAACTCGCAATCCGCTGTAGCGAGGTTGAATTCCTGTTAGAGGTGCTATCGATGTGAGGCCTTGGTTCCTACGGGCTGTGTTGACAGTTGGGTCCTCCGCAATGAGTGCTTATGAACCTGGTCAGGTCCGGAAGGAAGCAGCCATAAGTAAGATTACTCTTGTGCCGGAGGGTGGCCTAACTCGAGCAGTCATGTAGGGTTGCCGCTTGGATCGTAGCCATCAATAACAGGTGCACGGTTTATAATTCTGTTTATCATAGCATCTTTGCCACAAGCAAAGATGCTTTTTGTTTTTGGTCAATAGCCGATGAATATAGTATAATAAATTTGCGACAAATGCCGGGAAAGCGGCAGCTTAAGAGAGGGTAATGCATAGTGGAACATATCGCGCTGTACCGTGCTTGGCGGCCGCAGTCGTTTCAAGACATGGTTGGACAACAGCACATTATCCAAACGCTGCAGAACGCAATTCGTGAACAGCGGGTTTCGCATGCCTATCTGTTCAGCGGTCCGCGGGGAACTGGTAAGACAAGTGCTGCTAAAGTCTTAGCTAAAGCGGTTAACTGTGAACGTGGGCCAGGTCCGGAACCTTGTAACGAATGTCCATCCTGCTTGCGAATCGCTGCGGGTAATGTAATGGATGTGCAGGAAATAGATGCGGCATCAAACCGGGGCGTAGAGGAGATTCGTGATCTGCGTGAGAAGGTGAAGTATGCACCTACCGAGGTGCGCCGTAAAGTGTATATCATTGATGAAGTGCATATGCTGACGACAGAAGCTTTTAATGCTCTATTAAAGACTTTGGAGGAACCGCCGTCACATGCGATGTTTATTCTTGCGACAACGGAACCTCACAAATTGCCGGCGACAATAATTTCCCGTTGTCAGCGTTTTGACTTCCGTAGAGTGGCGTTAGAAGAACAGACCGCCCATCTGACTGCTATTTGTGAGAAGGAAGGGATTACAGCGGATAACAACGCATTGCAGTATATTGCCCGTCTATCTGATGGTGGTATGCGTGATGCATTGAGCTTGCTGGATCAGATTTCATCCTTTACAGATGGTAATGTTACGTACGAGCAAGTGTTAGGAATGACAGGGGGAATTCCCTCCGAGCAATTTGCACGTCTTGCCACTGCCATATTAGAAGGTGATATGGGTCTTCTTCTGGAGCTCGTTGAGCAGCTTATGCATGAAGGTAAAAGTGCAGATAAATGCCTAGAGAATCTCATGTATTATTTCCGTGATTTATTGATGATTAAGATGGTACCCGAGGCCGATCAATTAACAGAGCGGGTGCTGAATCCTGCTGAATTTAAAGATATGGCCACCGCATTTTCTCGGGAGCGTCTATTTCAGATTGTAGATACAATCAATAAATACCTAGGTGAAATGAAATACGCAACACATCCTCAGACACTGTTTGAAGTGGCGCTGATGAAGCTTTGCAGCTTGCAGCAAGAGGTAAGTCAGAGTGCCGCATTTGCTCCGTTAGGTGAAACAAATGCCGGAGTAAGCGCGAATCATTCGAGCATTGACTCTGGTGAACTGGATCTTCTCAAAAGACAGATCGCAGCACTGGAGAAGAAGCTGGAACAGGCAATGCAATCCGGTGGTATTTCCGGAGGAGGGCGTGATGGTGCTCCTGCACCGAAATCGCACGCGGTTCCAACACCGCGGGTTTCTTCAGCCTCCAAAATGCCTCCTAACGTAGATAGGTTTATTGCTGGTAAGGATAGTCCCGATTTTGCAGCTATCTATAAACAGTGGAGCCTAGTCCTGCAGGGAGTAAAAGAGGAAAAGGTAACGGTTCATGCATGGTTTGTAGACGGTGAGCCAGTATCAATTATGGAGGATGCGGTGCTTGTTGCATTCAAGAACACGATTCACCGCGATACTACTGAGAAGCCGGCAAACAGACAGGTTATTGAGAGTGTGCTTGCAGCGCGTCTAGGCAAACCTTATAGACTTGTAACCATGATGCTTCGTGACTGGAATGAAGCTGCCCAGAAGTCTGTGGGACAGACTGGCAAAGAAGAACTGCAATTGGAGCATGAACACGATACTGCAGAAGCTAAACCTGAACCTTGGATTGATGAGGCTATCCAGCTTTTTGGAGAAGACCTTGTTGTCATAAAAGAGTAATATAAACATACTAGCGCTAATTGCGCATTCCAAAGGAGAGACGATGTATGAATAATATGAACCAAATGATGAAGCAAGTTAAGAAAATGCAGGAGCAAATGCTTAAAGCTCAAGAGGAACTCGGAGGCAAGGTTATTGAGGGTTCATCAGGTGGCGGCGTAGTTACTGTTCAAGTAAACGGCCACAAAAAATTGCTGTCTATTCAAATTAAACCGGAAGCCGTTGATCCGGAAGATGTTGAAATGCTGCAAGATCTTGTAATCACTGCTGTAAATGATGCATTGACTCAAGCTGAAGAGCTTGCTAACAATGACATGGGTAAATTCACTGGTGGAATGAAGATCCCAGGCTTGTTCTAATAGCCCACTCCACTTCAGTCTAAAGGAGAATTATTAATTTGTATTATCCCGAACCGCTAGCTAAGCTGATCGATGCTTTTACGCGTTTGCCCGGGATTGGACCGAAGACAGCCGCCCGGTTAGCTTTTCATGTGCTTAACATGAAAGAGGATGAAGTCATTGATTTTGCAAAAGCGCTAGTAAGCGTCAAACGCAATCTTCACTATTGCTCGGTCTGCTGTAATATTACGGATACGGACCCATGTAAGATATGTCAGGACAAAACTAGAGATCCTTCAGTGATATGTGTGATTCAAGACTCTAAGGATTTGGTGGCTATAGAACGAACCAAGGAGTTTAATGGATATTACCATGTTCTTCAGGGTGCTATTTCACCTATGGAAGGTATCGGCCCTGATGATATTCGCCTGAAAGAATTATTAACCCGTCTGAGTGATGAGAGAGTAAGCGAGCTTATAATGGCGACTAACCCCAACATTGAGGGAGAAGCAACGGCGATGTACATTTCTCGTCTTGTTCGGCCGTTTGAGATTAAAATCACCAGGATAGCTCATGGCTTGCCTGTAGGTGGCGATCTTGAATACGCTGATGAAGTTACTTTGTCCAAAGCGTTGGAAGGCCGTCGCGAGCTATTCTAGCAGCTCTATAGTGGTATTTTTCAAAAAGGAAGCCCTCGGGTTTCCTTTTTTTTGTTCTAAGTTTGTCCCTATCCCGATATGAATGAGAATAACGAGATGTGTATTTTGCATCAAAATTATTCTGAGGAGGAATTGAAATGGGATGGTGGAGAGAGCTGTGGTGGGGAGTGGATAAGGAACAAGGCGAAAAGGAAAGTGAGGGATGGGAAACCCTCCTAGAGGTCCGTAAGGCGCATTCAGAGTGGGAGAGGGCGTACCTGATGTTCGACGAGGCGTTGGGACAGGATCAGATAGATTACGCGATATATATTTTGGAGGCTGCAGAACGTAAATATCAGATACATCTCAAACATGCAAAAAGCTTGGGGTTGAACAGCAGTCAAATATAAGGGCTTATAAATAAATGTATAAGGGGGATCTACATGCTTAGAATGATAGCTATGGGCGTATTGATATTATCCGTTATCTTATTAGGTTTAGTTGTATTTAGAAAAAAGCTGGGTTTTGGGTGGCTAAGTTTATTTGGGGTTCATTTGGTATTGGCTGCACTCGGGATATATGTAGTGAACTTCTCAGGTTTGCTCACGCAGGTGTATATCCCTTTGAACCCTGCAACTATAGGCGCAGTAACGGTTCTTGGGCTTCCTGGCGTGGTTATGTTACTCGGATTAAGAATAATTTTATTTTAATGCTTGACGTGGCTTTGAAAAATATGATACATTAAGTCTCGCCCGTTTGGACAAGCTGTTGATTAACAACTTGCTGAAATGGTCAAGCAAAAAAAGAAATTAAAAAAATGCTTGACGAAAACAAAGGCGCTGTGATATATTATAAAGGTCGCTGCTGACAAGCAACGACGACGAAAGATGAGACATTGATCTTTGAAAACTGAACAACGAGTGAGTGGGAAATCACGTAAGTGAAATCCAAATTAGAGAATTAATTTTCTCGTCAGATGTTTCAAAATGAGCATATCGCTCTTTTCAATACTAATTGGAGAGTTTGATCCTGGCTCAGGACGAACGCTGGCGGCGTGCCTAATACATGCAAGTCGAGCGGAGTTACTTTGAAAGCTTGCTTTCAAAGTAACTTAGCGGCGGACGGGTGAGTAACACGTAGGCAACCTGCCCTTCAGACTGGGATAACTACCGGAAACGGTAGCTAATACCGGATAATTTCTTTTTTCTCCTGAGAGAAGAATGAAAGACGGAGCAATCTGTCACTGAGGGATGGGCCTGCGGCGCATTAGCTAGTTGGTGGGGTAACGGCCCACCAAGGCGACGATGCGTAGCCGACCTGAGAGGGTGAACGGCCACACTGGGACTGAGACACGGCCCAGACTCCTACGGGAGGCAGCAGTAGGGAATCTTCCGCAATGGGCGAAAGCCTGACGGAGCAACGCCGCGTGAGTGATGAAGGTTTTCGGATCGTAAAGCTCTGTTGCCAGGGAAGAACGTCCGGTAGAGTAACTGTTACCGGAGTGACGGTACCTGAGAAGAAAGCCCCGGCTAACTACGTGCCAGCAGCCGCGGTAATACGTAGGGGGCAAGCGTTGTCCGGAATTATTGGGCGTAAAGCGCGCGCAGGCGGCTATTTAAGTCTGGTGTTTAAACCTTGGGCTCAACCTGAGGTCGCACTGGAAACTGGGTGGCTTGAGTACAGAAGAGGAAAGTGGAATTCCACGTGTAGCGGTGAAATGCGTAGATATGTGGAGGAACACCAGTGGCGAAGGCGACTTTCTGGGCTGTAACTGACGCTGAGGCGCGAAAGCGTGGGGAGCAAACAGGATTAGATACCCTGGTAGTCCACGCCGTAAACGATGAGTGCTAGGTGTTAGGGGTTTCGATACCCTTGGTGCCGAAGTTAACACAGTAAGCACTCCGCCTGGGGAGTACGGTCGCAAGACTGAAACTCAAAGGAATTGACGGGGACCCGCACAAGCAGTGGAGTATGTGGTTTAATTCGAAGCAACGCGAAGAACCTTACCAGGTCTTGACATCCCTCTGAATCTGCTAGAGATAGCAGCGGCCTTCGGGACAGAGGAGACAGGTGGTGCATGGTTGTCGTCAGCTCGTGTCGTGAGATGTTGGGTTAAGTCCCGCAACGAGCGCAACCCTTAACTTTAGTTGCCAGCAAGTAATGTTGGGCACTCTAGAGTGACTGCCGGTGACAAACCGGAGGAAGGTGGGGATGACGTCAAATCATCATGCCCCTTATGACCTGGGCTACACACGTACTACAATGGCCGGTACAACGGGAAGCGAAGCCGCGAGGTGGAGCCAATCCCATCAAAGCCGGTCTCAGTTCGGATTGCAGGCTGCAACTCGCCTGCATGAAGTCGGAATTGCTAGTAATCGCGGATCAGCATGCCGCGGTGAATACGTTCCCGGGTCTTGTACACACCGCCCGTCACACCACGAGAGTTTACAACACCCGAAGTCGGTGGGGTAACCCGCAAGGGAGCCAGCCGCCGAAGGTGGGGTAGATGATTGGGGTGAAGTCGTAACAAGGTAGCCGTATCGGAAGGTGCGGCTGGATCACCTCCTTTCTATGGAGAATCGTTCTCTGCAATGAGAACATTCAAATCGGAAGTTTAACTTCCACAATAGAACCCTCGGGTTCGAACACTCACTCGTGTTCAGTTTTGAAAGAGCAAGTCTCTTTCGTATGCGTTTGGTGGCGATAGCGGAGGGGTTCCACACGTACCCATCCCGAACACGACCGTTAAGCCCTCCAGCGCCGATGGTACTTGGACCGAAGGGTCCTGGGAGAGTAGGACGTTGCCAAGCGGACAACCAATTCATTGGTTGATTCACAATGTTATATATGTTATATGGGCTTTTAGCTCAGTTGGTTAGAGCGCACCTCTGATAAGGGTGAGGTCGGTGGTTCGAGTCCACCAAGGCCCACCATATAACATTATAGAGTAATTTTATGGGGCCATAGCTCAGCTGGGAGAGCGCCTGCCTTGCAAGCAGGAGGTCAGCGGTTCGATCCCGCTTGGCTCCACCATAAATTTTTAAATGAATAACTTTTTCAACTTGATCCTTGAAAACTGGATACCGAAACGAATTTGCGTTTTAGAACATCTTTTAGCAACTTGTGCAAACAAGTAAATGTTATTAGTGAGATTTTTCTTCGGAAGAATCAAGGTTAAGCTAATAAGAGCACACGGAGGATGCCTAGGCGCCAGGAGCCGACGAAGGACGTGGCGAACAACGAAACTGCCTCGGGGAGCTGTAAGCAAGCTTTGATCCGGGGGTGTCCGAATGGGGAAACCCAGCTGTGGTAATTCGCAGTTACTCATTTCTGAATACATAGGAAATGTAGAGGCAGACCAGGGGAACTGAAACATCTAAGTACCCTGAGGAAGAGAAAACAATAGTGATTCCGTCAGTAGCGGCGAGCGAACGCGGAACAGCCTAAACCTAAGAGCTTGCTCTTAGGGGTTGTGGGACGTCTCACATGGAGTTACAAAGGAATATGGTAGGTGAAGAGGTCTGGAAAGGCCCGCGATAGAGGTAAAAGCCCTGTAGCCTAAACTGTGTTCTCTCCGAGACGGATCCCGAGTAGTGCGGGGCACGTGAAACCCCGTATGAATCCAGCAGGACCATCTGCTAAGGCTAAATACTACCTGGCGACCGATAGTGAAACAGTACCGTGAGGGAAAGGTGAAAAGCACCCCGGAAGGGGAGTGAAATAGAACCTGAAACCGTGTGCTTACAAAAAGTCAGAGCCCTATTAATGGGTGATGGCGTGCCTTTTGTAGAATGAACCGGCGAGTTACGTTTAACATGCAAGGTTAAGCCGAGAAGGTGGAGCCGCAGCGAAAGCGAGTCTGAATAGGGCGAATTAGTATGTGGACGTAGACCCGAAACCGTGTGATCTACCCCTGTCCAGGGTGAAGGTGCGGTAACACGCACTGGAGGCCCGAACCCACGTACGTTGAAAAGTGCGGGGATGAGGTGGGGGTAGCGGAGAAATTCCAATCGAACTCGGAGATAGCTGGTTCTCCCCGAAATAGCTTTAGGGCTAGCCTCGGTATAAGAGTAGTGGAGGTAGAGCACTGATTGGGTGCGGGGTCCGCAAGGATTACCAAGCTCAGTCAAACTCCGAATGCCATATACTTATTGCCGGGAGTCAGACAGTGAGTGCTAAGATCCATTGTCAAAAGGGAAACAGCCCAGACCATCAGCTAAGGTCCCCAAGTGTGTGTTAAGTGGGAAAGGATGTGGAGTTGCACAGACAACCAGGATGTTGGCTTAGAAGCAGCCACCATTGAAAGAGTGCGTAATAGCTCACTGGTCGAGTGACTCTGCGCCGAAAATGTAACGGGGCTAAACACACCACCGAAGCTATGGCTAGATACGTATGTATCTGGGGTAGGGGAGCGTTGTGTAGGGGTTGAAGGTGTACTGAAAAGAGCGCTGGACACTACACAAGTGAGAATGCCGGTATGAGTAACGAAAAGATCAGTGAGAATCTGATCCGCCGAAAGCCCAAGGTTTCCTGAGGAAGGCTCGTCCGCTCAGGGTAAGTCGGGACCTAAGGCGAGGCCGAAAGGCGTAGTCGAAGGACAACAGTTTGAAATTACTGTACCACCGTAATCCGCTATGAGCGATGGGGTGACGCAGGAGGGTAGTGACGCGGACTGATGGATGTCCGTCTAAGCAGTGAGGCTGATGTGTAGGCAAATCCGCACATCATTAAGGCTGGGCTGTGATGGGGAGCGAAAATTGTAGTAGCGAAGGTCATGATCTCACACTGCCAAGAAAAGCCTCTAGCCAGGAGAAGGTGCCCGTACCGCAAACCGACACAGGTAGGCGAGAAGAGAATTCTAAGGCGCGCGGAAGAACTCTCGTTAAGGAACTCGGCAAAATGACCCCGTAACTTCGGGAGAAGGGGTGCCCCGGTAGTGTGAATAGCACGAGGGGGCCGCAGTGAAAAGGCCCAAGCGACTGTTTAGCAAAAACACAGGTCTGTGCGAAGCCGCAAGGCGAAGTATACGGGCTGACGCCTGCCCGGTGCTGGAAGGTTAAGGGGAGTGGTTAGGGGTAACCCGAAGCTATGAACCGAAGCCCCAGTAAACGGCGGCCGTAACTATAACGGTCCTAAGGTAGCGAAATTCCTTGTCAGGTAAATTCTGACCCGCACGAATGGCGTAACGACTTGGGCGCTGTCTCAACGAGAGATCCGGTGAAATTTTAATACCTGTGAAGATGCAGGTTACCCGCGACAAGACGGAAAGACCCCATGGAGCTTTACTGCAGCTTGATATTGAATTTGGGTACGATCTGTACAGGATAGGTGGGAGCCGTAGAAATCGGAGCGCAAGCTTCGGTGGAGGCGCCGTTGGGATACCACCCTGATCGTATCTAGGTTCTAACCTAGTACCCTTATCGGGTACGGGGACCGTGTCAGGCGGGCAGTTTGACTGGGGCGGTCGCCTCCTAAAGAGTAACGGAGGCGTTCCAAGGTTCCCTCAGAATGGTTGGAAATCATTCGCAGAGTGCAAAGGCATAAGGGAGCTTGACTGCGAGACCTACAAGTCGAGCAGGGACGAAAGTCGGACTTAGTGATCCGGTGGTACCGCATGGAAGGGCCATCGCTCAACGGATAAAAGCTACCCTGGGGATAACAGGCTTATCTCCCCCAAGAGTCCACATCGACGGGGAGGTTTGGCACCTCGATGTCGGCTCATCGCATCCTGGGGCTGAAGTAGGTCCCAAGGGTTGGGCTGTTCGCCCATTAAAGCGGTACGCGAGCTGGGTTCAGAACGTCGTGAGACAGTTCGGTCCCTATCTGTCGTGGGCGCAGGAAATTTGAGAGGAGCTGTCCTTAGTACGAGAGGACCGGGATGGACGTACCGCTGGTGCACCAGTTGTTCCGCCAGGAGCATGGCTGGGTAGCTACGTACGGACGGGATAAGCGCTGAAAGCATCTAAGCGTGAAGCCCCCCTCAAGATGAGATTTCCCAATTAGTAAGACCCCTTGAAGACGACGAGGTAGATAGGTTGGAGGTGGAAGTGCAGTAATGCATGGAGCTGACCAATACTAATCGGTCGAGGGCTTATCCTATACTTAGAATGCAGATTCGTTTCGGATTCAGTTTTCAGGGAGTCAAATTCCTGTTTGGATTGCTGTGGTACTGATATCGTTTGGAGAGATACCCAAGTGGCTATAAGGGGACCCTCTGCTAAGGGGTTAGACTGCGTAAGCGGTGCGTGGGTTCGAATCCCACTCTCTCCGCCATTTTCAATCCATAGCAATACTAATTATTGTGGCGGTGTAGCTCAGCTGGCTAGAGCGTACGGTTCATACCCGTGAGGTCGGGGGTTCGATCCCCTTCGCCGCTACCATAATACCTGGAGGCTTAGCTCAGCTGGGAGAGCATCTGCCTTACAAGCAGAGGGTCGGGGGTTCGATCCCCTCAGCCTCCACCATTTTAATCTTTTAGAATTGCTTTTACACCGTGCCGGTGTAGCTCAACTGGTAGAGCAACTGACTTGTAATCAGTAGGTTGGGGGTTCAAGTCCTCTCGCCGGCACCATTTTTAATTAATGCGGAACCGTGGTGTAGTTGGCCTAACATGCCTGCCTGTCACGCAGGAGACCGCGGGTTCGAATCCCGTCGGTTCCGCCATTTTTTCCACAAAATGAGTGGGAAGTGTAAGAATTTTCCGCTTAATTGTCATGTAATCTTATGGCTCGGTAGCTCAGTCGGTAGAGCAGAGGACTGAAAATCCTCGTGTCGGCGGTTCGATTCCGTCCCGAGCCACCTTTTTTGGGGGATTAGCGAAGTGGCCAAACGCATCAGACTGTAAATCTGCTCACGTACGTGTTCGGTGGTTCGAATCCATCATCCCCCACCATTTATGAGCCATTAGCTCAGTTGGTAGAGCACCTGACTTTTAATCAGGGTGTCGAAGGTTCGAGTCCTTCATGGCTCATCCCAAACAGAAAGTCATCACCTTAGGGTGGTGGCTTTTTTTGTGTTTTTATGTCGTATTATAGTAGCGCGCTGCTGTAGTGATTAACATAATATTAGAGAATATGCTAAAATAGGCGAAAAGAGCAAAAGTGGTGGAGTATGGTGACTATGGATAGCGAAACATTGCGAAAAAAGTTAGAGCAGCTCACCGGAAAGAAAACCGGAATCAAGCAGTTAGGGAGGCAACATTCAGCTTCTCTTTTTAGCCTGGGATTGGAAGCACAAGAACAGCCGGTAATCCATGAAGGTCATCTTTGGGCACCATTATATGAGACTGATGGACGTGTAACCGCTGTCTGGGTGGAATTGGATGGACTTAACCCTTTGGAAATACAATTAGTGAATTATGCAGTTCGAAACTTTGCAATTGCACTAAAAGCTACTGGGGTTAGAGAAGAAGGGGAAGCGGAGGCTCGGCAGCTGGGTACCTGGTTGAACACCGAACTGGAGCAAGAGAAAAATGACTCTGAGATACCCGATGAGATGGCTCTAAAGGGACGTTTATTCGGAGATATGGTTCCATTCCTACTTAGCAGTGAGAATGCACATAGCCCGCAGATCACTTATCGTTCCTTAATGAAGCTGCTGCGCAGCTATTTTGAGAATGAAATTCTGCTTATACCTCTTCAAGAAAAAGAATGGTTAATATTGGCCCGGAAGGAACTACTCACGGGCGGAGATGATAAGGATGAGGAAGAAGAGAGTGTAGATGAAATTCTGGCTCAGACCAGTATGGGCTTGCACGAATTGATAGCTAGCGAATGGGTAGGTGTATTCCATTTGGCTGTAGCTCCGGCTATCGTTCCTGTTAAGGGATTGACGGGATCCGTGGCCTTGCTGAGGGAGACTATTGTACTCGGACGTATTTTCCAAGTGGGTGAATATATTCATTTACCTTGGGAGCTGCATTTGGAACGTTTGGTTAACAGCATTCCTGATGCACGGCGTAAACAGTTACTTGGACAGATTGGCGACTATTCTTCCGTATTATCGGATAAAGAGATGCTGATGACCCTGGAGACGTTTTTTGAGATGGATTGTAATGTAAGTGAAACAGCCAAGAAGTTATATATTCATCGCAACACGCTTTTATACCGTCTGGACAAAATAAAACAGGAGACGGGTGCCGATGTGCGTAGCTTTGGGGACGCTGCTATTGTGAAGCTTACTATGCTTTTGTATAAAGTGACGAAAAGGAAATAGGTTTTTTGTGAACGTTACAAATAGCCACCGTGTCCCGTCTAGGGTAATATAAATGTACAAGGAAAAAAGAATTTTTCAATTAATCAATAATTAACTCGAGGGGGAAATACAATGGCAGGCGTACGTTTAGAGCATATTTTCAAAAAATACCCGGGTTCAGATAAAGCAACAGTAATGGATATCAATCTTGATATTAAAGATAAGGAATTTCTAGTATTGGTTGGACCATCCGGTTGCGGTAAATCCACAACTTTGCGTATGATCGCTGGTCTGGAAGAAATCTCCGAAGGTAAAATGTACATTGGCGATCGTGTAGTCAACGACGTTGCACCTAAAGACCGCGATATCGCGATGGTATTCCAATCCTACGCCCTGTATCCGCATATGAGCGTATACCAAAACATGGCTTTCGGTTTGAAACTTCGTAAAGTGAAGAAAGATGAAATCGACAAGAAAGTACGTGAAGCTGCTAGAATTCTCGATATCGAGCATTTGCTAGATCGTAAACCAAAAGCACTTTCCGGTGGTCAACGCCAACGTGTCGCTTTGGGACGCGCTATCGTACGTGATCCACAAGTCTTCTTGATGGATGAGCCTCTTTCCAACTTGGATGCTAAACTTCGTGGTCAAATGCGCGCTGAAATCACTAAACTGGTTAAACGCCTTGAAACCACTTGTATCTACGTAACGCATGACCAAACAGAAGCTATGACAATGGGTGACCGTATCGTAGTTATGTATGATGGTATCATTCAACAAGCTGCTTCCCCTGAAGAGTTGTACAATGAACCAACTAACCTGTTCGTAGCTGGATTTATCGGATCCCCTACAATGAACTTTATCAATGGTACTTTGTCCGAAGCAAACGGTTCTATCCGTTTCCGCGCTGAGAACCTTGATGTTGAAGTACCAGGCGGAAAAGCTCAAATCATCCGCAGCAAAGGCTACATTGGCAAAGAAGTAATTATGGGCGTTCGTCCAGAAGATATCCATGAAGAGCCAGTATTCTTGGAAGCTTCCCCGAACACAATCTTTACTTCATTGGTTGATGTAACTGAAAACCTTGGTCACGAAATGCTCCTTTACTTGAGCGGCCTTGGTAAATCTACTGTAATCGCTCGTGTAGATGGACGTTCCACTACTCGCGAAGGCAGCAAGCCAAAATTGGCTATCGATATGAACAAAGTTCACTTCTTCGATAAAGAATCCGAAGTTAACATTCTGTTGGGATAAGATCGCAGGATCTTTTCTCTCTTGATAAAGCCACCCGAAAGGGTGGCTTTATTGTTTAATTAGGGTCGTAATGGATAGGCGTTAAGATTGCATTCACAAGCGTTATCAATTAAGATAGCAGGAGAATTACCTCCGGAATTGTAATGAGATCGCTGTCAACCGGACGCAGTAAGCGGACATATACCGCAGGTGACGAAAGGACGAATTTACATGGCTAAGAAAGTAAAAGTATCTGAATTGGTACAACATTTTCAATTAGAGGTTATTTCCGGCCAGGAAGGTCTAAAACGACCTATTACGGTCGATGACCTGAATCGCCCTGGACTAGAGATTGCTGGTTATTTCGAATATTATCCGGAAGAACGTGTTCAATTATTAGGTAAGACAGAACTCGCATTCTTCTCCATGCTGCCTGAAGCTGAACGTAAAAGTAGGCTTCGTGGAATCTGTAATGACAATACCCCTTGTATCGTAATTACCCGTAGTTTGGATGTGCCACAGGAGTTAATTGATATAAGTAATGAAAAGGGACTTCCTGTGCTTCGTAGCTCGATGGCTACGACTATTTTCTCCAGCCGTTTGACGAGCTTCTTAGAAGGGAGATTAGCCCCTACAGCAACGATTCATGGTGTACTCTGTGATGTATATGGTGTAGGTATGCTGATTACTGGTAGTAGTGGTATTGGTAAGAGTGAGACAGCCCTTGAACTTGTAAAACGTGGACATAGACTGATCGCTGATGATGCCGTGGAAATCCGCCAGACTTCAGATAACCAGCTGCATGGTACAGCCCCTGAGTTGATCCGTCACTTGTTGGAAATTCGCGGAGTAGGTATCATTAACGTAATGACACTTTTTGGTGCGGGTGCTATCCGTAATCATAAACGGATTACACTTGTCGTTAGATTAGAGGCTTGGCAGCAAGACAAGCAGTATGACCGGCTTGGACTTGATGAGGAAACAACGCGGATTATTGATACCGATGTTCCACTTGTAACCATTCCTGTACGTCCAGGACGTAACCTTGCCGTTATTATTGAGGTTGCTGCGATGAACTATCGCCTGAAGCAAATGGGCTTTAATGCAGCCCTGCAGTTTACGAATAAGTTAACTGCGACCATATCTGAGGATATGGACGATCTCGATTAGGAGTGTGAGACAATGTTCCCATTAGCAATAGATCCTATTGTATTCTCAATTGGATCACTGCCTGTACACTGGTACGGGTTAATACTAGGGGTCGGTGCACTCGCGGGATTATTTCTTGCGATCCGCGAGGGCAAACGGTTCGGAATCCCGCAAGAATTCTTTATGGATATGCTGCTACTGGGTGTACCCTCGGCAATTATAGGGGCACGGATTTATTTTGTAGCTTTTAAATGGGACGATTATAAGCATAATCTGATAGACGTCTTTAAGATCTGGAATGGCGGCATCGCCATTTACGGCGCATTAATAGGAGCGATTATTTGCGGAATTATTTATTTCCGTTATAAGGGTTACCCTTTCTGGCGTATTGTTGATATTTGTGCACCTGGACTACTGGCGGGTCAAATGATTGGCCGCTGGGGAAACTTTGTCAACCAAGAGGCATACGGCAGCGTAGTTGAGGAATCTTTTTTACGGGATAAACTGCATTTACCTGACTTCATCGTTAATCAAATGTACATAGGAGATGCTTTTCATCATCCGACCTTCCTGTATGAATCTCTTTGGAGCTTACTAGGGATTGCGTTATTGATGGTTCTCCGTCGTCAGAAGTTTGTACGTGCTGGAGAAATCTTCATGTCTTACTTTATATGGTATTCCATCGGTCGGTTCTTCATCGAGGCTGTGCGTACTGACAGTTTAGCTTTTAACGGAAGTGCAGGACTGGCTTCGTTTATAAACGGCTTATGGAGTCCGATGGAATGGTTAGGTTTTGAACAAGGATATCTGGATCCTGCCTATGGTAATATTCGTATTTCTCAGCTGCTTTCTCTACTTATTATTGTGGCAGCTATATTGCTGATCGTTATTCGCAGAGTAACCGGAGAGCCTAAAGCACATTATTCTGACCCTATCGTATGTACTAAACCGATCCAAGCAGATACTGTAGTGCCAGAAAGCGCAGTAAATACACCGCAGAAAACTCGTCAAGGAACACAACCTGAGCAAGGACAGCCAGCGGATGGAGATAAGAAGGAGCAGTAAAACTTATGATAGAATGCGTTCTTTTTGATCTGGATGGAACGATTGTCGATACGAATGAGCTAATCATTAGCTCATTTATGTACGCGCTGAAGGACAATGGTCTGGCTCCACTGACCAGAGAAGAGATAATTCCGCATATGGGAACAACCCTTCAGCAACAGATGAGAGTATTCTCTGGACTAGAGGATGTAAATGGTACGTTAGAAAAGTCCTATCGTTCTTATAATAATGAGCATCATGATGAGTTAGTGCGTTCCTTTCCGCTTGTAAAGGAGACCATTGAGGAGCTCTCGCGTCGTGGGATCAAACTTGGGATTGTAACTACTAAGATCCGTCCAACAACGATCAAGACCCTGGAAAGGTTCGATTTACTTAAGTACATGGATACGATTGTGACTGTGAACGATGTTACTGAACCAAAGCCACATCCGGAGCCCGTACTGACAGCGGTCCACAACCTTGGTGTTGATCCTCGCAAAACCTTAATGATAGGTGACAGTGCAGTTGATATTCAATCAGCCAAAGCTGCCGGTGTATACGCTGCTGGAGTATCTTGGTCTTTGAAGGGCGAGGATACGCTCCGCAAGTATGATCCGGACTTTATCATCCATAACATGAAGGATATTATAGAAATTATGGAGCGAGGAACGAATGAATCGTGAGAAACGTAACCCGTTATCCAGTAGAAGGTCATAACTCACTTTGGTATATTTACCGTACGGTCAGCCCTTGGAAGGGTGTCCGCAACTTTATTTTTATTCAGATTGCCCGCTATTGTCCGATTCTACCGTTAAAGAATTGGATCTATCGACGGATGCTGGGGATGAAGGTTGGTAAACACACGGCTTTTGGTCTTATGGCAATGGTGGATGTGTTTTTTCCGGAGAAAATAACGGTAGGTGAGAATTCTATTATTGGTTATAACACGACGATTCTGGCGCATGAGTATCTGATCAAGGAATATCGTCTGGGCGAAGTGGTGATCGGTGAAAATGTATTGATCGGCGCAAATACAACGATTCTTCCCGGTGTAACCATTGGAGATTGGGCAGTTATAGCTGCTGGCTCCGTGGTGCACAAAAATGTGGCGGCTGGCTCTTTTGTCGGAGGCAATCCTCTGCGAGAGCTGCGCCCCTCTTCAACGGAAGAACATGCGGAACAAGTGTAAACGATGCTTTTTTAACCCTGCAGTTACATATTGCGTTTTTTTAGCGCAGGTTCTGCAGGGTTTCTTGCGTCTTAGAGAAGATTATTAAGGAAACTTTAAGTTCTTCTTAAGTTTTTAGAACAGATACATTCGATATAATTAGCGTTAGTGATAAGGCGAATCCCACGCTAGGCATTCAGCTTCAAATATCAGAATGTAAAATCAGCAGGTGCAGGCTTCCTGGTATTTTCAGTTTCCACATTCCGCTTAGCGTCTCTATGAACAACCATCATAGTAGAGAAGAGGAATATAATATGAACACTGCGAGACAGGAAAGGCTGCCCCAGCTGGATATTTTCAGAGCATTAGCGATCTTAGGCGTATTGCATGTGCATTCCTCATCTTTTGCCGCTGGAGAGCAGGCACTGCATTCCCCTTATTATTACTGGCTGAACTGGATCAACATTTTCTTTAAATTCGGTACGCCCTCATTTATTTTTCTGAGCAGCTTCGTATTGTTTTATAATTATTATGGGCGTCCTGTGACACGCAGCTTGATTATTAATTTCTACCGTCGTCGATTAAAGTATATTTTATTACCTTATCTGCTAGCCTCTATGGGCTATTACGCACTAACCTTATATGTGAACGGACGATTGACCCAGAACCTCGGTGGCAACCTGTACAGCTTTATTAGAGCGTTATTCTCAGGTTCCGCATATGCGCATTTGTATTTTGTATTTATCAGCATTCAGTTTTATTTGCTTTTTCCAGTACTGCTTAAGCTACTCCAGAGTTCCCGCTTTTTAATTAAATGGGCGGTTCCGCTCGGATTGGCACTTCAGTGGGGGTTTATTTTCTGGAATAAATACGAACTGCACATTGTTGAAAAAGGGAGCCTCGCGATCTCTTATCTGGCTTATTATATGATGGGTGCTTATATCGCAATTCACTTTGAGAAGGTGAAGACTTGGCTGATGAAGCCATGGAGGGAGCTAACTGCCAGGCAAAAAGGATGGACTGCCCTGTTAGTGAGCGGGTGGTTAATTGCAGCCTTTATCCATGTGCAGCTATGGTATGTGGCCCGCCATTTTGGGGTGTGGACGGATTCGCTGTGGTACGAGCTATTATGGAATGTCCATACGATGTTATCAGCATTGGTTCTGTTGTATGCTACATTCCTGATCTATCGTAAGGCCTCTCGCGGGATTGTTGCTTTTTTAACACGTTTGGGTGAACTCTCATTTGCGATATATTTGATTCATCCGCTATTGCTGGCGGTATATCGCAGGTTCCGATATCAGATTCCCCTAGAGTCGCTAACATATGTTTTATTCATCTACGGAGGGCTTGTGGTCGCACTGGGAGGGAGCTGGCTTATTGTGCAGTTTGCTTTCCGGCGAGTTCCGGGTTCATGGATTATTTTTGGAAGCGTGCCTCGCTCTTTGGAGTCCAGTCCGCAGGAAAAGTCAGGGTATATCCCTGAGGAACGGGCAAAGGGGTTCGTGCAGCAGGAGAAATAGCGTTAGAAGAAGGTCTGATACACGCACACGCTTAAACGTGGGGAAGTAGCCTTCATAATATTTGATTAAAAAGGCATCACTTCGATGCGGAGCTTAACAGGAGGAAAGATTATGAGACAAAAAGAAAGAATTCCGCAGCTGGATATTTTTCGGGCGATTGCTATTTTTGCAGTGCTGGCTATTCATGCTACTTCACGAACGTTGGCGGAGACACTAGGTACAAACATGTTTCATCCGTTCTTATTTATTAATAAATTCAGCCAGTTCGCCGTACCTTCATTCATATTTTTGAGTGGGTTCGTGCTCTTCTATAACTATATTGACCGTCCGCTGGGTGGCAAAACGCTAGGAAAGTTCTACACTAGAAGGCTGCTTTATATTATTGTGCCTTATGTAGTATTTTCACTGCTGTATTTTGCGTTAAAAATGAATGCCGGGAATACTTGGGGCTTACCTCCGGGGGAGATGGCTTCTAAGCTATGGAAGTATTTATGGACAGGAACGGCATATACGCATCTGTATTATATTATTATCATTATTCAGTTTTACGTGTTATTTCCGCTCATTTTGTGGTGTTTGCAAAAGGTTCGTCATCTGGCGGCTTGGGCGCCGCTGATCGGGTTATTACTACAGTGGGGTTTTGTGCTGCTGAATAAATACATGACCAATCACGGGTATTGGCAGTTATCCAAGGGGAGTCTGGCGATCACTTATTTCTCGTATTTCCTGCTGGGTGCTGGGATTGCAGTGTATTACTCTTCTTTGAAAAAATGGTTAGTGCCTTCACGTGAAGGCTGGCGCGCCGGTAAAGGTCCGGTTTGGATTACGTTGTGGTTGTTATGGATTGTAGCAGGGGTTGTTCATGTTGAGCTATGGTTTAATAATTACACGAAAAAAACTGTCATCAACAGCTTATGGTATGAGGGTTTCTCTAATCTACATGCGCTGCTCTCTTGTGTGGTGCTGTTGCAAATCTCCTTCTTGCTCTATGGAGCGGGTCGTAGCTTGCTGACAAGACTTTTGGTATCCGTAGGAGCATGCTCCTTCGGAATTTATCTATTGCACCCTATGCTGCTGTATTTCTATAGAAAATTACCGTTTCACGGGGGTTCTCTTGCGTACATCGCAGCGATTGTAGGAGGATGGCTTGTTGCGCTGCTGGTTTCATGGCTGGCAGTGGCTCTCGTCTTCCGGTATGTGCCTGCGTCTTGGATTATTTTCGGGTCAGGCGCACAAAAGAAAGCAAAAACAGGCTCCATAAGCGCATAGTCTACTGCTAGGTAATATAAAAGCGCCGGTCTCCCGTATATGCGGGTTGACCGGCGCTTTTATTTTTTGTCTATTCTCCAGCTTGTTCCCGCTGAAACTCCGCAATAGCTTGATACTGGCTTTCCAGACTACGGTAGACGGAAATATAAATCGGCAGCAGCTGTTTGTACACTTTGGTATGTTCATCAATCGGATCATGCTGGTAAGTTGAACCGATCATGTCGAATGCAACATCGAAGGAGTCCACGCGGCCCGTTGCGTAAAGACCAAGCACTACTGCTCCGAGGCAGGAGCTTTCAATACTCTCCGGAATGATGACCTCTTGATCAAAAATATCAGACATCATCTGCCGCCAGACTGAGGAGCGGGCGAAGCCGCCTGTAGCCAGAATTTTGCTAGGACGCCCGATTTGCTCTTCCATAGCCAGCAGAACCATATACATATTGAAGATTACGCCTTCTAGTACCGAGCGAATCATATGCTCCTTATGGTGATTCATCGAAAGGCCGAAGAAGGAGCCACGAGCATCAGGATTCCACAGCGGTGCCCGTTCACCAGTTAAGTAAGGATGGAACAGAAGACCACCGCTACCTGCCGGAACTTGTTCCGCGATGCGCGTTAGAACCTCGTAAGGGTCAATGCCAAGACGTTTGGCGGTTTCGACTTCAGAAGCAGCGAACTCATCCCGTACCCAGCGGAACAACATACCGCCGTTATTAACGGGTCCACCGATCACCCAATGTTTTGGGGTTAAGTTATAACAGAAGGTCCGTCCTTTAGGATCGGTAAGCGGGTGATCCACTACGGTGCGAATCGCTCCGCTTGTTCCAATCGTTGCGGCCACTACACCGGGTTTAATCGCGCCTACGCCAAGGTTGGATAAGACGCCATCACTGGCTCCTACGACAAAAGGTGTCGTCGGGAGCAGTAATAGCTCCTCTGCAAGACCGGGAAGCAGGCCTTGCATGATCTCTGTGGTGGGAACAAGCCGTGAGAGTTGATCTGGTGAAATATGGGCTATCTCCAGGGCCTCTTGATCCCACTCCAAAAGTTCAAGGTTGAGCATGCCTGTAGAAGAGGCAATGGAATGATCGATGATGTATTCGCCGAACAGCCGAGCGAATATGTATTCTTTTATAGAAATGAATTTATAGGCTTGTTGGAACAACTCAGGCTGCTCATCCCGAAGCCACATTAGCTTGGTAATCGGTGACATAGGATGAATAGGCGTTCCTGTGCGCAAATACAACTCATGTCCGTTAAACTCGTTCTTCAGGCGAAGTGCAGACCCGGCACTACGGTTGTCAGCCCAAGTGATGCAGGCGGTAAGTGGTTTACCCAGCTGATCAATTGCAATGACACTGTGCATGGCTGAACTGAAGGAGACGAATAGGATCTTATCTGGAGATACGGCGCTTTGCCGCATGACATTAGAGAGGGTATGAAACACTGCACGTAGGATTTGCTCTGGGTCCTGCTCCGCTATAGAAGGGGAGGGTTGATGCAAGGGATAACCCATATTCGCTTGTGCAACTATGGCTCCATTCTCCTCGAAGAGAACTGCCTTTGTACTTGTAGTACCAATATCAACGCCAATCATATAGGATTTAGTCAAGCGTTAGCCCTTCTTTCTAGTTGAAAGTATATTTTTAGAACACCAATTACAAAATTATGAAGTACAATCGTATTAGCTCATTATAGTATTCGATAAGCGGGGAGGCAAAAATAAAGAAAATGCCAAACGCTCGACTAAGGGTTTGATTGACGAAAAAGCAGTGAACATGATACGATATTGAAAATACTTTAATTTGCTACCACTTTACCATAGTAAAGTAAACATAAACAGTATCTAATGATAACTGACGAGGTGAACAATGAAGATGTCCAAACCAAAGGGATTTGAGAAGCCGTCTGGCGTTCGGGACTATCTGCCCCGGGCCGTAACGAAATTGCGCAAAATTGAGAACGATGTACTGCATTGCATGAGTCGCTGGGGATATCAGCAAATGATGACTCCAACGTTGGAATATTACGATACAGTTGGCGTGGCTAGCTCTACGTCGGACCAGAAGCTCTATAAATTACTTAACAATCGTGGTCAGGCTTTGGTGCTTCGATCAGAAATGACTGCCCCGGTTGCCCGTGTTGTTGCCTCTCTATTGAAGGATGAGCCACTGCCATTGCGTCTGTCATATCACGCGAATGTATTCCGTGCCATTGAGGAAGAAGCGGGGCGGGAAGCGGAGTTCTTCCAGACAGGTGTAGAGCTGGTAGGTGATGATTCACCTGAAGCCGATGCGGAGGTAGTTGCGCTTGCTATTTCTTCGCTGCAAGCCGCGGGTGTGAAGTCTTTTAAGATCGCTATGGGGCATGTAGGCTTTCTGAATGGGTTATTTCAAGAGGCACTTCCTGAACTGCCCGAGGCTCAAGAGGAGCTGAAAAGTCATTTGCTGGGCCGTGACTATGTTTCTTTCCGGGAGACTTTACAGCGGCTGGATCTTACAGAAGCGCAGAAGAACGAACTGGATGGGCTGCTGCGTCTGCGCGGAGGCAAGGAGATTTGTGGACAGGCGCTAGAGCTGAGCAATCATCCGCTCGCGCGTCATTCGATTGATCATTTGTGCAAGGTGTGGGAGGTGCTGGTCTCTTACGGCGTATCACAGCATGTACTGATTGATCTGACGATGATCGGGGACTTTTCCTATTATACAGGCATGACTTTTGAAGGTTATGCAGCGGAGTTAGGATTTCCGGTATGCAGTGGTGGTAGATACGACAATCTGCTGCAACAGTTTGGGCGTCCGATCCCATCCACAGGATTTTCCTTAAAAACGAATCGCATCCTGGATGGTGTAACTGGAGTGGTCGAAGAGGAAGAGCTGCCTATTTTGATCCAATATGATGCGATTCGCAGAAAAGAAGGCTTGGAAGAGGCAACACGCCTGCGGTCAGAGGGTCATGCAGTCGTTACTAGACTTGCTGCAGGTCCAGAAGAGCTTGAAACGGTGAAGCGTTTGGATACGGACACGGTTGAAGCAGAGGGTGTACGGTACGGTGAGATCTATACATTCGTATCTTTTGTAAGTGAGCATGGCTGAGGATATCGCTAGTACAAAAAGTGATTAACATAAATTTTGCATGGAGATGGAAAAGGAGGCAACTTAACAATGGCACAGATATTGAAGGTGGCTATGCCAAAAGGCCGGATTTACGAAAAGGCTGCTGAGCTGTTCCGCCAGGCAGGTCTTCCGATTCCACCGGACGGTGAGGCATCACGCAAGCTTGTTATTCCGCTGCCTGAGGCAGGGATGGAGTTTATATTGGCGAAACCAGTAGATGTACCTACATATGTAGAATATGGCGTGGCGGATATTGGGATCGTGGGCAAGGATGTTTTGCTGGAGGAAGATCGTGATGTATACGAGCTGCTTGATCTTGGCATTGCCCGCTGCCGGATGTCGATCATCGGATTGCCGAACTGGCAGCCGGGAATTCAGCAGCGTGTAGCGACGAAATATCCGAATGTAGCTTCAAGGTATTTTAGGGAGCAGGGCCAACAGGTCGAGGTAGTGAAGCTAAATGGATCCATCGAGCTTGCACCACTGATTGGTCTGGCCGATCGTATTGTGGATATGGTAGAGACCGGGCAAACGCTGCGGGACAACGGATTAATCGAAATGAAGAGTATATTCGAAATTACAAGCCGCCTGGTGGCAAATCGTGTGAGCTATCGGATGAAAAATGAAGAGATACAGCAACTGTGTGACCGACTACAGGCAGTTATAGGGCAACCTAATTTGCGGTAGGTGGCAACAGATGTTAGGGGTAAAGGGAGGAACCAGCGATGAAGGTTGTGTCGAGCAAGGACTTTAAGCTAGAGCGGGAAGTGGAGTATGGTACGCCAGAGCAAAATCAGGCGGTAAAGGAAATTGTGGCCGCCATTAAAAAAGAAGGAGACACAGCGCTTCTTCGCTATACGGAGCAATTTGACCGGGTTGCACTTACGCCGAATCAACTGCGGGTAACGCCGGAAGAGCTTCAGGCAGCGTATGGCCGAGTAGAGCAATCTTTCGTATCTGCTATTCAAGCAGCTGCAGCCAATATCCGGGCGTTCCATGCCAGACAGAAACGGAATTCATGGATGGATTTGCAGCCGGATGGCACGATTCTGGGGCAGATTATTCGTCCGCTGAAGCGGGTAGGGGTATATGTACCTGGTGGCAAAGCAGCTTATCCCTCCTCGGTGCTGATGAACGTGATCCCAGCACAGATCGCGGGTGTGCCGGAGATCGTCATGGTGACTCCGCCATCCACCGGCGGCAAGGAAGGGATTGACCCTTATATCCTGGTTGCTGCCGCAGAAGCAGGTGTGAATGAAATCTACCGTGTGGGCGGAGCACAGGCGGTAGCTGCTTTGGCTTTTGGTACGGAGAGCATAGCGCCGGTAGATAAAATATGTGGGCCCGGCAACATATACGTTGCGCTGGCTAAACGCGAGGTATATGGCGCCGTGGATATCGACAGTATCGCGGGTCCAAGCGAAATTGTCGTGCTGGCAGATGAGACCGCTGAGCCGGCTTATGTCGCAGCGGATCTGCTCTCGCAGGCCGAGCATGACGAGATGGCCTCGGCGATTCTGGTCACGCCATCGCAGAGCCTGGCGGATAACGTGGCGGCCGAAGTGGAGCGTCAGCTGCAAGAGCTGCCGCGTCAGGCGATCGCCCGTTCTTCGGTAGAGAATTACGGCGCGATCATTGTTGTGGAATCTATGGAGGAAGGGATCTCCGTAGTGAATAGACTGGCACCAGAGCATCTGGAGATTGTTGTCGAAGATCCTATGGGCCTCGTAGGCAGCATTGAGAATGCTGGAGCCATCTTCCTGGGAGCGTATAGCTCCGAGCCCGTGGGTGATTATTTTGCCGGGCCAAATCATATTATCCCAACCAATGGGACCGCACGTTTCTCGTCACCAGTGGATGTGGATGATTTTATTAAAAAATCAAGTCTGATCTATTACAGTAAGGAAGCACTCTTGCGTGATGGGAAGACCATTATAGAGCTGGCACGTCGCGAAGGCTTAGAAGGCCACGCACGAGCCATTGAGATTCGACTCAAGAACGAAGGAAAAGGTGGAGACGGATATGGAGAACAATAACGAACAGGCCCTGCGCCAAGCTGGATTAAGCCGTAAAACAAATGAGACGGATATAAAGTTGTCTCTTAACGTAGATGGAAGTGGAGTTTCAGAGCTGGAGACGGATGTTCCTTTTCTGAATCATATGTTGGATCTGTTCACGAAGCACGGACAATTTGACCTGTCTGTACAGGCGCGTGGAGACATCGAGATTGATGACCACCACACGGTTGAAGACATTGGGATCTGCCTAGGGCAGGCACTGCACGAAGCACTGGGTGATAAAAAAGGAATCAAACGTTATGCGAGTGTTTTTGTACCGATGGATGAGGCGTTGGCGCAGGTTGTGATCGATATCAGCAATCGCCCGCACTTTGAATATCGTGCAACCTATCCTTCACAGCAGGTGGGCAGCTTTTCGACGGAGCTTGTTCAGGAGTTCCTGTGGAAGTTCGCGCTCGAAGCACGGATTACGTTACATGTTATCGTACACTACGGTTCTAACACACACCACATGATTGAGGCTGTATTCAAAGCGCTTGGACGGGCGCTGGATGAGGCAACTTTGATTGATCCCCGTGTGAAGGGTGTGCCTTCTACGAAGGGAGTGCTGTAGGATGACTGTTGCAATCGTCGATTATGGCATGGGCAACCTGCACAGTGTGAGTAAGGCGGTAGAACGTCTCGGTTATGAGTGTGTAGTGACGGGTGATGCCGAGCAAATTCTCGCTGCTGATAGTGTCATTCTGCCAGGTGTCGGTGCATTTGGCGATGCGATGGGGCATCTGCGGGAGAATGGTTTGGATCTTGTCGTCAAACAGGTAGCCGCTGGTGAGCAGCCTCTGCTTGGGATCTGTCTTGGTATGCAGCTGTTGTTTAGCACCGGTGAAGAGCATGGCAGCCATGAGGGGCTAGATATTCTCTCGGGTTCAGTGGTGCGGTTCGCTCCTAGAGATGGCTATAAGGTGCCGCATATGGGGTGGAACAAGCTTAGCTTTAGACAGCCGGAGAATCCGCTTTTTGTTGGCCTTGAGGAGGGGCATGTGTATTTTGTCCACTCTTATCACGCGCTTGTAGCAAAAGAGAGTGATCTGCTGGCCGTCACAGATTATGGTTACCCAGTTACAGCTATTGTCGGGCAAGATAATGTGTTCGGTATGCAGTTCCATCCGGAAAAAAGCGGAGAGCTAGGAATCAAGCTGCTGGGTAATTTTTTAAAGATTAAGAGAGAGCGGGCGTAAGTCACGCTATAAATATAATGTAACGAAAGTGGGGAGCGCCAAATGTCTTCTTTTATTGTATATCCGGCGATTGATATCCGGGATGGAAAATGCGTCAGGCTGCAGCAGGGGGATTACAATCAGGAAACGATATACAATGATAGTCCACTAAAGGTGGCAAAATCATGGGAAGAGCAAGGTGGAAAGTTCATTCATTTGGTGGACTTAGATGGTGCGAAAGCGGGTCATCCTGTGAACGATGCGATTATCGGTGCTATTGCTGCTAATGCTAACGTTCCTGTGCAGGTGGGCGGCGGTCTTCGCAATCTTGCGGACGTAGAGAAATTGCTCGGACTTGGCGTTAGCCGCGTCATTATCGGTACTGCTGCGATTAATGATCATGCTTTTACCGAAGAGGTACTGGCAAAATACGGCGATAAAGTCGCGATCGGCATTGATGCGCGCAACGGTTATGTTGCGACACACGGCTGGCTGAATACCTCTGAAGTACGTGCTGAAGCTCTTGCCAAGGAATTGGCGGCAAAAGGAGCCGAGACATTCATTTACACCGACATCTCCCGCGACGGGATGATGCAGGGACCGAACGTGGACGGTATCCTGTCCATGGCGCAGGCCAGCGGTAAAACTGTGATCGCGTCCGGCGGAGTCACCAGTCTTGATGATCTGTTGCGTCTGAACGTGCACAGCGGCAGCGGTGTAGGCGGAGCTATTGTTGGCAAGGCGTTATATACGGGCAATATTGATCTTTCTGGAGCTTTGCGAGCGCTTGGGCAGAAATAGCGTTGGGCGAGCGCGCTAATTGATGAGCGGATGAACAAAAAGACGACATGAGCTAGCCAAGGAATAGTGGATTAATGAAACAGACAGAACCAACAGTGGGTTAAAGAAATAGACTTAACAGTAACGTAGTGAACACAAATCACTAAATCACCAAACTAATTAATAAACGAGCGAATGAACAAAAAGACAATAGATGAACTAGTAAATGAGCAGTGGGTTAAAGAAATAGACGTAACAGTAAATGAGTAACTAATAATAATTAAATGAACGCACAGAGAAGCAAACTAGCAAAAGTTAAACGAACAAACCAGCAAACCAGCAAAAGGGCTTAATAACAAAGCAACAAACCAACAAAAGAGCTAAAACAAACCAGCTGGCCAAAAAAGCAACAAACCCAACTAGCTAATGTGTTTTCACTTTGCAAAAATCTCATCTCATTACGAATGGCGTAACGACTTGAGCGCTGTTTCAACGAGGGATCCGGTGAAATTTTAATACCTGTGAAAATGGAGGTTACCCGCTAGCTAAAACCCGCTGCACAATCTGCTACAATAGGCGTAATGAGGCGGCGGGAAGGGTATTTTTCCTCGGATGATGATTTAAGTGTACTTTATACAGCTATTTTTCACATTTAGAGCTGATTAGCTAATTTAGTTGTATTTCGTGCAGCTATAACTCAGAGATGAGTTGATTTATAAGCTCATCCCCAGATTTAGTTGTACGAAATGCAGTTAAAAGAGTAGCTTGCAAAAAGGCTGATAAAATAACTGCACGTTGTGCAACTAAATACTCGTGGGCTTGCAGGTGGCGCGAGCCCTTCCGACCACATAAGGGCCAAAACCGCGGAACATGAAGGTGTTATGGGTCAAGGAAGCGGCTACGAAGGGGTTAGCGATCATAGCACATGTTCAGTCGTGTGGGCTATGGTTCAGCCGGATGGGCTATGATCCGCCATGCCAACAATCGAGGTTTCCAAAGGGCAGGGGCCCTTGGGCTCCCCCTGGGCTAAGAGGGCTTTAGGGGGACGGACACACTTTAGGTGCTTGAAACGCTTTTTAAAGAAAGGGGGATTTCATAATGTTAGCAAAACGTATCATCCCCTGTCTTGACGTTAAGGATGGACGGGTAGTCAAAGGCGTTAACTTTGTGAATCTGCGTGATGCTGGAGATCCGGTAGAGCTAGCGGCGCTGTATGACCGCGAGGGCGCAGACGAGCTTGTGTTTCTCGATATATCGGCTTCCGTAGAAGGTAGAGCAACGATGATCGAGGTTGTGCGGCAGACCGCTGGTGAGATTGCCATTCCTTTTACAGTGGGTGGAGGGATCTCTACAACTGATGATATGAAAAGGATTCTTCGTGCAGGCGCAGACAAAATCGGCATTAATACGGCAGCCATCACTAATCCTCAGTTAATTTTGGACGGTGCTCGCCGATTTGGCTCCCAGTGTATTGTAGTAGCGATAGATGCTAAATATAATGAGGCTTTTGGTGAATGGGAAGTTTACACTCATGGCGGGCGTAAGCCCACCGGCATCCGTGCTCTGGCTTGGGCTAAAGAAGCTGAGAAGCTGGGCGCAGGCGAGATTTTGCTCACTAGCATGGATGCAGATGGCACAAAAGACGGCTTCGACCTGAAGCTAACCTCGGCAGTATGCGATTTGCTCAGTATTCCTGTGATTGCTTCTGGCGGCGCTGGGAAGAAGGAGCATTTTTACGATGTATTTACGGAAGGGAAAGCCGATGCGGGACTTGCGGCGACCATTTTTCACTATAAAGAGATTGCAATTAATGATTTAAAGGCAGATTTGAAGCAAAAAGGGGTAGAAATCCGATGAGCGAAACACAAAACAATACCACATTAAGCCAAAAAGAAGCTCTGGCAGGCATTCGCTGGAATGAAGCGGGTCTGGTGCCTGCCGTTGTTCAGGATGCTAGCAGTTTAGAGGTACTGATGGTTGCTTATATGAACTCCGAATCGTTACAGCTCTCACTGGAGAGTGGCCAGACTTGGTTTTGGAGCCGCTCGCGCAGCGAACTTTGGCAGAAAGGCGGAACCTCAGGCAACACACAAGCTATTACCTCCATATCCTATGATTGTGATAGCGACACACTACTCGTGAAGGTTGTGCCTGAAGGACCAGCTTGCCATACTGGAGCTACGTCATGCTTTTTCCGTGAGATTCCTTTGAATAACCCAACAACGGATGCTTCGAAATCAGTGTCTAGTCTGACGGATGGTGAGCGTTTTGCTGTTCTTGGTGAGCTGGAGCGTGTGATTGCTGAACGGGAAGTGGAACGCCCGGAAGGCGCGTATACCACTTATCTGTTTGATAAAGGCGTGGATAAGATCCTCAAAAAGGTAGGCGAGGAAGCTTCCGAGACCATAATTGCCGCCAAAAATAAAGATAACGCCGAGCTGCGTCTTGAGGTCAGTGATCTGATCTATCATCTGTTGGTATTGCTGCAAGAGCGCAAGCTTCCACTGGATGAGATTATGGAAGAGTTGAGTACCCGTCACGAACGCCCACGCCGGGATCAGTACTAAGGGAGGACTGAGTGATGCATATTGATTACCACACGCATCATGAACGCTGTGGCCATGCCGTGGGTAAGCTTGAGGAGTATGTACAGCGCGGGATAGAGCTTGGACTTCAGCAGCTGGGATTATCCGACCACTTGCCGCTCATCCACGTAGATCCCGCCAGCTATTATCCAGAAATGGCTATGCCAATGGCTGAGCTGCCTCGTTATGTGGAGGAATGTCTAACCCTAAAGGAGCGTTACCGTGGAGTCATAGATCTGCGGGTGGGGCTGGAAGCCGATTATATCGAAGGCTATGAAGAGCAAATTCGCGAGATTTTGTCGCCGTATCCATGGGATTATCTTATAGGTTCTGTGCATTTTCTTGGGGAGTGGGATATTACGGATCACCGCCAGGTTCATGGTTGGGAAGGCAAAGATGCGCTACAGGTATATCGTCTTTATTACGATGCGGTAAAGAAGTCGGCGTTATCGGGATTATATGATATTATAGGACATATGGATGTTATTAAACGGTTCGGTTATGGCCCACAAACACCGGAGGGCACGGCTGAGGTAAGGGCGCTGGAGCTAGAGACCTTAAAGGTTATAGCGGATAGCGGAATCGCCATGGAGCTGAATGCATCCGGACTTACGAAGCCTTGCGCTGAGATGTTCCCGGCCGAGCATCTGCTACAGGAGGCCCTAAAGCTCGGCATACCGCTGACATTAGGCTCCGATGCACATGATCCTGCCAAGCTGGGGGACGGGCTGCAAGAGGCGCGTAGTATGCTTTGGCAGACTGGTTTTCGTGAGCTGGCTGTATTTGAGGGACGCCGCCGTACCACTGTTCAGTTCAAACTATAATAATTTATAATCCGCAGGAGGGTATTATGCATCATCAACAATTACGTATTTTTTCCGGTTCGTCGAATCCAAAGTTAGCGGCTGATATTGCGGAGCGACTTGGTGTTGAATTGGGGCAGATAAAGCTGACCCGCTTCATGAGCGGCGAGATTTACGTGCATTACGAAGAAAGCATCCGGAACTGCGACGTATTTTTGGTGCAATCCCTTTCGCATCCCATTAATGAGATGTTCGTGGAGCTGCTGGTGATGATAGATGCTGCCAAACGGGCATCGGCTCGTACAGTGAACATTATTGTGCCGTATTATGGGTACGCTCGGCAGGAGCGGAAGTCCGCACCTCGTGAGCCGATCTCGGCTAAGATGGTGGCTGATGTGTTGACGACCGCTGGAGCAACCCGCGTAATCACCATCGATTTGCACGCAGCGGCGATTCAAGGCTTTTTCAACATTCCGGTCGATCATCTGACTGCACTCGATTTGATCAGCAGCCATTTGAAAGCCAAGGCAATGTCTGACCTGGTCATTGTTTCCCCGGATGCAGGGCGTGCGTCTATGGCTGAGAAGCTGGCGAATAAGCTGGATTCACCTTTTGCCATTATGATCAAGAAGCGCCCAGCCCATAATGAATCGGTAATCACTCATGTCATTGGTGATGTCGAGGGACGGACACCTATCATTATTGAGGATCTGATCGATACTGGGACGACCATTGTGAATGTGGTAGAAGGCCTGAAGGAGAGAGGTGCGAAGGACAGTATTGTCTGCGCGACACACGGATTATTCTCAGGGCCCGCGCTACAGCGGCTTGACCATCCTTCTATTCAGGAAGTGGTTACGACAGATTCTATTGCACTACCTGATGACCATTCAAGTCGGTTTACAGTATTATCTGTTGCACCGATGCTTGCTCAGGCCACACACATCATCCTCGAGGGTGGTTCGATCGATAAGCTATTTAGAGACGCGGGAATTTAATTCCCCGTCTTTTTTATTTTTTGTCAAAAAAGATGTTGTAAGCAGAGTGGTAGAGTCTTTCTCAACTTGAGATTCTCGCTGTCACATGTGGTATACTGTGTGGAGATACCCGCGCCCAATAAGGGAACGGAATAGCGATTAAGGATGGAGCTCCGGCATACCCCATAGGGCGCCGCCCTCCTATTTTTCGTTAGTATAAGGAAGCTTCTTATAAGGGAGGTGCCTTGCTTCCATGATTGAGAGAACTTCAGAGTATGAACTGGGGAATGATAATGTGATTCCTGTAACTCTGAATGCCAATTTTTTCTTTGAAAGAGCCGTTCGGTCCTTGGATCGCTTTCAATATGATAAGGCATTAAAGAATTTTCGCAAAGCTGTAGAGTACGAGCCGGAGAATCCGGTCAATCATTGCAACGTGGCTGGCGTATTATCAGAAATGGGCAATTATGAAGCGTCCAACGATATTTTAACCCATGTACTGGAGAATATTGATCCGGCAATGACGGAATGTTATTTCTATATGGCTAACAACTTCGCCAATATGGAAAGCTATGAGGAGGCAGAACGCTCACTCGTCACTTATCTCGAAGAAGATGTGAACGGTGAATTTCTGGCCGAATCGGAAGAATTGATGGAGCTGCTGCAATATGAGCTGGACCGTCCTGCTCCACTTATCCGGATTAGAAGCCGGGAAGGTGTAATAGAGCATGAGCGAGCCCGAGCACTGTTGGAGGAGGGCAAGTTTACACAAGCCGTCACTTTGCTTGAAGAGATTGTGAGCAATACGCCTGACTTCCTGGCGGCACATAACAACCTAGCCCTAGCGTATTTTTACATGGGTCGTTTTACCAAAGCTAAGGAATGTATTATGCGGGTGCTGGAGCTGGATTCCGGGAATTTGCATGCACTCTGTAACTTAGCGATCTTCCTTCAGTATGAAGGTGACCGCGGGCAACTGGATGGATTGTTACGCCTTCTGGAGACCACCATTCCGTTTCATCAGGAGCATCTGTTCAAAATGGCCACCACCATGGGGATTCTGGGACGCCATAGAACCGCCTATGGCCATTTTAGACGTCTGTTGAAGGATGAAGAGGTCGGTGGCGACGCCAGTCTCTATCATTACTGTGCGGCAGCTGCCAGCAATAGTGGCCTGTATACAGAAGCCCAGCGCTGCTGGCAGAAGGCGGTTAAGCTCGATCCGGAATCGGCTGTGCCGAGATTTTTTCTGGCTCAGCTGCAGCAGGCGCAGGGGGAAGGTAAAACGCTGTCGCTGGTCAGCTACAACTATCAGCTTCCTTTTCAGGAGCAGCTGAAGCTGTGGAAGGACAACAAGGGCAGCTTCACCGAAGAGGTACGGAACAATCCGCTGCTTCGCTCTTCCTTCTTCTGGGCGCTCCGCTACGGGGATGCCAATACGAAGCTTCAGGTTACAGAAGCTCTTCGGTGGATCGAAGATGAAGAGATGTCCGAAATTCTGCAAGGACTTCTAAAGCAGCAGCCCTTGCAGGAAGAAAAGCTGCAAGAAGCGGCACTTCTTAGTCTGCAGCGGCTGATTGGAAGTGTTCCTGAAGAGAATGTGCTTCAGGAAGTCAAAGAAACCTCTTCCCCGCGTCTGAAGGGACTGCCGGAATGGAGAGAGGATTGGCAGAAAGTTATCGACCAGACCCTTAGTATGATGGATCGAAGATATGATGCAATCCACAAAAAAGATGCTGAATTACTGTGGAAGCAATTTCTGAGCAGCCTTTATCCGGATGTTCCGTTTATCCGTCATGCGAATGGCTGGTGTGCTGCCTTAGAATATCTAATCGCTAAAACGCATAACCTGCCGGTCACCTACCGTGAAGTAGCCCAGCGTTACAATGTTTCCGTTTCTATGGTCAGTCGTTATGCTCGGCGCATAGATGAGGAATGTAGTTTCGAGGGAAGTGTGAGCGACAGCCTTCCGCCATTTACCGAGAATATCTAAATCGATCATGTAGTATTTCGTAGAAACGGAGCCCTTTTTATATGTCTTGCGTAACGCTAATGTTCCTTATAGGGGCACCGAAGGCGGCTATGCTTGCCAAAAAAGGGCCCGTTTCTTCTAAATAAACCCTATTGTGAGGAGGCCACTGTTATGTACAAAACGATTGTAATCGGAACAGGCCCAGCCGGGCTTACTGCTGCAATTTATTTGGCACGTGCCAACCTAAACCCACTTGTGATTGAAGGTATGCAACCGGGTGGACAACTGACAACGACAACAGAAGTCGAGAACTTCCCAGGCTTTCCTGAAGGAATTCTAGGCCCGGATTTAATGGACAACATGCGCAAGCAGGCTGAACGTTTTGGGGCTGAATTTAAGAATGGTTGGGTGGATTCAGTTGATTTTTCACAGCGTCCATTTAAAGTGACTGTAGATGGATTGGGAGTATTAGAGGCGGAGTCAGTGATCATCTCAACCGGTGCATCTGCCAGATATTTAGGAATCCCCGGGGAGCAGGAGAATGTGGGCCGTGGGGTCAGCACTTGTGCTACTTGTGACGGATTCTTTTTCCGTGGCAAAAAGATTATTGTCGTCGGTGGTGGAGATTCAGCGATGGAGGAAGCCAGCTTTTTAACCCGATTCGCTTCTAATGTAACATTGGTTCACCGTCGTGATGAGCTTAGAGCTTCGAAGATTATGCAGGCTCGCGCACGGGATAACAGTAAGGTATCGTGGGCTCTTAACCGTACACCGCTTGAGGTTACAACCGACGAGTCTGGCGTTAAGGGGCTGACGGTTCGCAACAATGAGACGGGAATTGATGAACTCATCGAAGCGGACGGAGTGTTTGTCGCGATCGGGCACACGCCGAACACCGGATTTTTAGGGGGGCAAATTATGACCGATACCAACGGCTACATTGTGGTCAACCCTGGAACGACAGAAACGAACATCCCGGGCGTATTCGCTTGTGGCGACGTGCAGGATACCCGTTATCGTCAGGCAATTTCTGCAGCGGGATCCGGCTGTATGGCAGCAATGGATGCTGAGAAGTACCTAGAGGGTACGATGGTGCATGACTGGAGCGAAACACTGGATAGTTAATTTTGCGAGAAATCTTAGTCCGATGACATATAAGCAGGTAATCCTTTTTCTAAAGGGTTGCCTGCTTTTTTCAATATTGGCAGGGCCGTGTCCAGATATTAAATATGTTGTTTATTTATTACCGCTCGGAAGTTAAAATAACTGTAACAATGTCTTTATAAAAAGACTTGCGCATTTTAAAAATACGTTTACAATGAAGATATAATGTTAACGTGAACAATTTACACAAACCCTATTATAAGCAATAATTTTAAGTTTAAAATATTTATTAAGAAATCGACCGATTGAATAAATGTTCACGTTAAACTTTGTGTAACTCCCATTCGAACTTAAAGGAGAGCAGCAAACCTCATGAGTAAAAAATTCATGGATGAGAACTTCCTATTGTCGAGCGAGACCGCAATTAAGCTGTTTCATCATCATGCGAAAGACATGCCCATTATCGATTATCATTGCCACCTCAGTCCAAAAGAAATTTATGAGAACAAAACGTTCAACAATATCACCGAAGCTTGGCTGTATGGCGACCATTATAAATGGAGAGTGATGCGCGCTAACGGTATAGAAGAGAAATTCATTACTGGCGATGCCAGTGATTATGATAAATTTTTAGCTTGGGCTAGAACGGTTCCGATGATTATCGGGAATCCGCTATACCATTGGACGCATCTGGAGCTGCAACGTTTCTTCGGTGTATATGAGTTGCTGAATGAAGCTAACGCACCAAAAATTTGGGATGAAGTGAATAGACAGTTACAGGGTGAAGGATACGGAGCAAGAGATTTGATCATTAAATCGAAGGTGACTACGGTTTGTACTACCGATGATCCTGTAGATAATCTGGAATATCATGAGAAAATCAGTAATCTGAGTGGATTCAATGCTAGCGTTGTGCCGGGATTCCGGCCAGATAAAGCGCTTGAAATCAACCGTCCTACCTTCCAGCCTTGGGTAGCTCAGCTAAGCGAAGTTTCGGGAATGGCTGTTAAGAATTACGGACAGTTTCTTGCAGCATTGGAGAGCAGAGTGAGATTCTTCCACGCCAGAGCCGGCCGTGTATCTGACCATGCTTTGGATGCGGTAATGTTTGAGCCTACTACCTTGGAGGAAGCTACAGCTATATTCGCTAAAGCACTTTATGAAGGCACTGTAAGTGAGAGTGAAGAAAAGAAATATAAAGGATTCACGCTAGTATTCCTCGGCAAATTGTATAACGAGCTGGATTGGGCGATGCAATTCCATATTCATGCGCTACGGAATAACAACAGCGTAATGTTCGGACGTCTCGGACCTGACACGGGTTATGATTCTATCAATGACGGCGTGATTGCTAAGCCTTTGGCGGGTCTGCTCGATGCGCTGGATCGTGAGAATGCGTTGCCTAAGACCATTTTGTACTCATTGAACCCTAATGATAATCATGTTATTGCCAGTCTAATGGGTAGCTTCCAGGGCGGCGGTATTCCAGGGAAGATTCAATTCGGAACCGCATGGTGGTACAACGATAATAAAGACGGCATGCTGGAACAGATGAAGACACTTGCTAATCTAGGCGTACTTAGCCAATTTGTTGGGATGTTAACAGACTCCAGAAGCTTTTTATCGTATACCAGACATGAGTACTTTAGAAGAATCTTGTGTGATCTAGTAGGCTCTTGGGTAGAAGCTGGAGAAGCCCCGGATGATATGGAGTTACTGGGCAGTATGATTGAGAACATCTGTTACAATAACGCTGATCATTATTTTAATTTCTCGAAACAGGCATTGGTGACTAGGTAATCGTTATGATATCCTTACATGGAAGAGCCAAACCCGTTTAATAAGGAAGGTTGACCCATGGCACCTACAATCAAGGATATCGCCAAATTGGCGAATGTATCGCATACAACTGTATCGAGAGCACTTAACAATAGTCCACTAATTAAAGAGGTCACACGTAAAAAAATTGCCGAGATCGCTGCGCAAGTGGGTTACGTCCCTAATTACAATGCCAAAAGCCTTGTGATGCAGCGATCCTATACCATTGGTCTGTTCTTCACGAGTATTGCCAACGGCACAACTTCTGGTTTCTTCTCTGATACGATTCGTGGTGTAAATAGGGTCATAGATGTAGAGTACAATCTGTTCATCCGTGGGATCGACGATTATGCGGATTACTCCTCTATTCATCGCAAACGTTTTGATGGAATTATTCTAATGAGCCAGAGTGAAGCAGATAATAAATTCATTTACCATGTTGTCCAGCAAGGCATTCCAATCGTTGTGCTGAACCGGGAAATTGATGACCGTTCCATTATCAACATCATCTCGAACGACCGGGAAGGTGCTTATAATGCAGGCAAATACCTGATCGAAAACGGGCATCAAGACATTGCAATTATTGAAGGTGTCGAGGGCTTTAAATCCACACAGGAACGCAGAGATGGCTTTATAAAAGCTTTGATTGACCATAATATCCCTGTTCGTAATGACTACATGATAAGCGGTAGTTATGATATGCAAAGTGGATATGAGGCGATGGGCAAGCTGCTGGATCTCGAGAAGCCACCGACGGCTGTATTTTGCTCCAATGATGATATGGCGATCGGGGCTATGAAAGGCGTGTTTGAGCGAGGGCTGCAGGTGCCAAATGATATCTCTGTTGTTGGTTTTGACGACATTGGGTTTTCACTTTTTGCCAATCCTTCACTCACCACGGTCAAACGTCCTATTGAGAAGATTAGTGAGCAAGGCGCTCGCCAGCTGTTAAGCTTGGTCAAGGAACCCTCAGAAAAAGACGGGCGAATCTCGATCGAGACAGAGCTTATTGCCAGAGAATCAGTCAGGAAGTTGCAGAAGTAGAGGCTGCGCATAGCAGCCTAATCCTTTACCTTCGTAAAGGGTTGCTATCTAAAATTTTCACGTGTGCATATATTTAATTGATTAGTAATATAAATATGATTTTATATAGTTTATTTAATAAGTTTATCGTGTGCATTTACTATTAGGAGGCGTTAATATGAAAAGATTAAATAGTGATAATTGGACAGCTTACAAGCAGTATCCTGAGAAGGTTCTACAATTTGGCGAAGGCAATTTCATGCGCGCCTTTGTAGATTGGCAGATTCATACCATGAATCAAAAAACGGATTTCAATGGTGGAGTGGTTGTTGTACAGCCATTGGCTAACGGACTGGCAGAAATGCTGAATGATCAGGATGGGCTGTATACCCTTTATCTGCAAGGCATTAAAGACGGAGCGGCTGTAAAAGAACACGAGGTAATTAATTGTATTACGCGGACGCTTAATCCCTATTCACAGCATGAGGAGTATATGAAGCTGGCTGAGAACCCTGAGCTGCGCTTTATCGTGTCTAATACTACTGAAGCGGGAATTGCTTTTGAAGCTGGTGACAAGTTAACCGATACGCCGCAGAGTAGTTTCCCAGGCAAGCTGACGGCCTTATTGTACAAACGTTATCAAACTTTTAATGGGGAGGCTTCTAAAGGTTTTATCATCATTCCATGCGAGCTGATTGACCGGAATGGTGATGAGCTCAAAAAGGTTATTTTGAAATATGCTGAGCTGTGGAATCTTGGAGAAGGTTTTGTGAACTGGTTGAATGAAGCTAATACCTTCTGCTGCAGTCTGGTGGACCGCATTGTTCCCGGTTATCCAAGAGACAGCATTGCCGAGATTACAGAAGAGCTGGGTTATGAGGATAAGCTGGTCGTTGTCGGCGAGCAATTCCATCTTTGGGTGATTGAAGGGCCACAGTGGATTAAAAAGGAGTTCCCGGCTGAACTAGCAGGTCTTAATGTGCTGGTGGTGGATGACATGGCCCCTTATCGCACTCGTAAAGTGAGAATTTTAAACGGAGCTCATACAGCTATGACACCAGTAGCGTATTTGTACGGTATTGATACGGTTGCTGAAGCCATTGAGCACGAAGAGGTTGGGGCGTACGTGAAGTCCTTAATCTATGATGAGATTATTCCAACGCTGGATCTGCCGGCAGAGGAATTGAATTCTTTTGCAGACGCGGTATTAGAAAGATTCCTGAACCCTTATGTGCAGCATTACTTGATGAGCATTTCCCTTAATTCTATATCGAAGTTTAAGACAAGAGATCTGCCTTCTTTACTGCAATATGTAGAGGCCAAAGGACAATTGCCTGAAAAGCTTGTCTTCTCATTGAGCGCATTAATTGCCTTCTATAGAGGACGCAGAGGGGAAGAAAACATTCAACTGGCTGATGATGCGGATATTTTGGAATGGTTCGCCTCCTTATGGGGAGGATGGGATGGCACAGACACCGGGCTGCGCGCACTGGCCGTCGAAGTACTTGCCGCAACCAATCGCTGGGGCTGTGACCTGAATGAAGTGGCTGGACTTACTGACAAGGTGACAGAAGGACTGATTGCGATTGAGAAAAATGGCATGAAGCAAGCCTTAAAAGCGTTCGTGAAGAGACCGGCACACAACTAATACCCTGGAGGTGACAATGATATGATCAAGACGATGAAAGAAGTATTGCAGATTAATGAGGCTGATAATGTCGCTGTTGCACTAAAAGACTATAAAGCAGGCGACACCATTGTGATTGGTTCAAAAGAGATTAAAATTACTGAAGATATCGCTAGAGGCCATAAAATTGCACTATCCAGCATTAGCGAAGGTGAAAATGTATTGAAATATGGTTACCCCATTGGTCATGCTATAGCGTCTATCGCGCCGGGGCAGTGGGTGCATACCCATAACACTAAGACAAACCTAACAGGGGTAGAGGAATATACCTTTGAGCAGAAGCTGACGCCGAATCCTTTTGCAGCGGAGAATTTGACCTTTAAGGGCTATCGGCGCTTTGATGGATCTGTAGGTATCCGCAATGAGCTGTGGATCGTCCCTACTGTTGGTTGTGTGAATGGAGTGGCGGAGCAGATCATCAATATTTTCAAAGCAGAGGTTGGAGATATCGCACCTTTCGATAACGTGCTCGTGCTTAAGCATAACTACGGTTGCTCCCAGCTGGGCGATGATCATGACAATACACGTACGATTCTGGCTAACGCGGTTAAACACCCGAATGCGGGCGGCGTGCTTGTGCTCGGATTGGGCTGTGAGAATAACAATTTGCATATTTTTAAAGACATGCTGGGCAGCTATGATGAGGATCGTGTGCGTTTCCTTGTCTCCCAGGAGGTTGGGAATGAGATTGAAGAAGGCGTGAAGCTGCTGAAGGAAATCTATAATAATGTCCAAGGCGATCAACGGGAAGAGGTATCACTCTCCGAGCTGAAGATCGGTCTGAAATGTGGAGGCTCCGACGGGTTATCCGGTATTACTGCGAATCCGCTCCTTGGACGTCTGTCTGATTATATGGCTGCTCAAGGCGGGACCACTGTACTGACAGAAGTGCCTGAAATGTTTGGTGCCGAAAAAATTCTAATGGAACGTGCTGCGGACGAAACTATTTTCAACAAAATTGTCGATCTCATTAATGACTTTAAGCAGTATTTTATGGACTATAAACAGCCGGTATATGAAAATCCTTCTCCAGGGAATAAAGCCGGAGGAATTACTACGCTTGAGGATAAATCATTGGGTTGTACTCAAAAATCGGGGAACGCTACAGTTATGGATGTCCTCAAGTACGGGGAGCTTATCACTAATAAAGGCTTAAATCTCCTTAACGCACCTGGCAATGATCTTGTGGCTTCCTCTGCACTGGCTGCTGCTGGCTGCCAATTGGTGATCTTTACGACCGGGCGGGGAACACCATTTGGTACATTCGTGCCAACGATGAAGGTATCTACCAATACCCCATTGTATGAAGGCAAACGTCATTGGATCGATTTTAATGCAGGTGTGTTGGTGGAAGATGGTTCTCCAGATGAGGTCCTGCGCAGCTTCATAAACTATATTATTGCGGTGGCCAGCGGTGAATGGGTTAATAATGAAAAGAATAATTTCCGTGAGATCTCCATATTCAAAACAGGAGTAACGCTATAATAAATCATTAATTAATGACAAATCAGGCTGTCTCTTATGCTTTTTAAGCGTAGGGGGCAGTTTTTTTAGGTTCACAGCATACATAATCCGTCTTAAAAAGAACGATAATTGCTTTCTTTTGAATTAGTGATTGCAATCACAATGGTCCTGTACGGCCTGTGCTAATCTTTTATTGAGAATAGTTCTCACATAAAGGAGAAGAGTCAGATGGAAAAAGTGCTGAGTTTGGATGAATCTATATTCGAGATGGTATCACGGCATCCGGAGGTCATCGAGATTATGGTAGAGCTGGGCTTTAAGGATATTGCCAAGCCTGGCATGCTGCAGACTGCTGGCCGTTTCATGACCTTATCCAAAGGAATTAAGCTGAAAAAAATGGATCTCGAGCACGTGAAGCAAACTTTTGAACGTCATGGTTTCGGGATTATTTAATAAAGGAGTGTTAATATGAGCGAACTGATTAACAACCGTGAAGTTGATGTGCCGGAACAGACTCGTCGCCAGGCTATGCTTAAGGAGATTATTAAAGAGCTGCATGCAGGGAAAAGTGTAGAAGAGGTTAAGGCGCGATTCGCCGAAGCTGTGGGTGATGTTACCGTAGCGGAGATTTCCGCGATGGAGCATTCATTAATGACCGAAGAAGGAATTCCGGTATCCGAGGTCCAACGTCTTTGTTCGGTGCATACAGCCATTTTTAAAGGCTCTATTGAGCAAATTCACCGCTCGTCCCAGCCCGAGGAGCAGCCAGGCCATCCAGTACACACCTTCAAATTGGAGAATCGTGAGATCGAAAAACTTGTTAACTTCCGCATGGATCTGCACGCAACAAAGTTTCAAAAGAATGATAGTGAGGAACTGATCTTCAAATTGTTGGAGGATCTTAGCTTGCTGCTGGATCTTGATAAACACTATAGCCGAAAAGAAAATCTGCTGTTCCCATACCTCGAAAAATACGGCATTTATGGCCCAACCAAGGTAATGTGGGGAGTGGATGATAATATCCGCCGTATGATTAAAGAGGCAAAAGCTGCGCTCAGCACTTATAGCGGAAACGCAGCAGAAATAGGCATTCAGCTTGAGGAGATCATCAAGGAAGTTAATGAAATGATCTTTAAGGAAGAAAATATTCTATTGCCCATGGCCCTGGACAAACTGACGGAAGATGAATGGGTCAAAATCGCCCGGGAGAGTGATGAGATCGGGTTCTGCCTAACCGCACCGGAGCAGGAGTGGATCCCTGAGCGGGCCGCTGAGCCGGACGGCACAGTGCTGGAAGAAACAGAAGGAGCTACGCCGCAAGGCGGGTTCATCCGTTTTGAGACAGGGTTGTTGTCACTGCATCAGCTGGAGACCGTACTCAACCATCTTCCTGTAGATCTAACCTTCATTGATGAGAATGATGTTGTCCGATATTTTTCACACGGGAAGGAACGTATCTTTGCCCGAACTAAAGCGGTTATCGGCCGTACAGTACAGAACTGTCATCCCCCGCAAAGTGTTCATGTGGTAGAGAAGCTTTTGGAAGACTTTAAGGCAGGCCGTAAGGATGCTGAAGACTTCTGGATCAATATCAAGGATAAGTTTATCTACATCCGTTACTTCGCTGTACGAGACGAGTCAGGCCAATATATGGGCACGCTAGAGTTCACACAGAATATCGCTCCAATCCGAGCATTAGAGGGCCAAAAGCGCATTTTATCAGAATAAATCGGTGCGTTGGGTTATTTTCCAGATAATAATATAGGTACAAGACTCTCTTACTTAGGCGTAAGGGGGTCTTTTTAGAATATAATAGAGTATACTCTTAAAATAAGGAATTCCCGGGTGTGTTGTCTTTCCTTGACCACAGAGAGGGCTTCTATTATAGTTGGTACTTAGGATTAACTATTTTAGTATAAAAAAAGGTGGCTTGTTACATGTCTGAGAATATCTACGTTGGCGTGGATTTGGGTGGAACTGCAATTAAGGTTGGAATCTGTAATGCTGAAGGTACCCTGCTACATACTTATGAGGGACCTACAGGAACTGCAGAGGGTGTCGATACTGTTATCGATAATATCGAGAAGTATGTACGCCAAATTGTGGAGGATTCCCCGTACTCTTGGGATCAGCTTGCAGGTGTAGGAGCGGGTGTAGCCGGGTTCACAAATATTCGTGAAGGAATCATCATCCTTGCGCCTAACATAGGATTTAGAGATGTGCCGATCCGTTCCATTTTGGAAGATCGTTGGAACAAGCCTGTCAAAATAGACAATGATGCGAATGTGGCTGCACTGGGCGAAGCTTGGAGCGGTGCGGGACGTGGCGTTGATAACTGTGTCTGCTATACGCTTGGAACAGGTGTCGGTGGCGGAATCATTATTAATGGAAAGATTTATCAAGGCTTTGCGGGATTAGCTGGTGAGCTTGGTCATATCACAGTAGTGCCGGATCTGGAAGCTATTCAATGCGGCTGTGGCAACATGGGCTGTCTGGAAACCGTTTCCTCCGCTACAGGTATTATCCGCATGGCTAATGATGCAGTAGCTCGTGGCGATCGTACTTCCCTCTCTATGGTAGAGAAGATTGCTGCGAAAGAAGTCTTTGATGCGGCTAAGGCTGGCGATGAAGTAGCTATCCGTATAGTGAATCGTGCAGCGTACTATCTGGGTAAATCCATGGCTTCTGTTGCGGCTGTGCTTAACCCTGAAGTATTTATCGTTGGCGGCGGTGTGTCTAAGGCTGGAGATATTCTATTTGATGAGGTTCGTCGTGTGTTTGCGAAATTGACACCGGCTCCGCTTCAAACTGGTGTTTCGATTATTCCAGCTGAGCTAGGCAATGACGCAGGTATTGTTGGGGCTGCCGGCCTTTTGCTGCGTTCTTAAAAGACGGGAAGTATTCATATACTAAATCTAGGGAGGGGACGCTTTTATGACCGAATTGGACAATACCCCAACGGCTGGAGCCACCCTGATTATTATTACGGGAATGTCAGGTGCGGGGAAGACAATTGCTGTACAGAGTCTGGAAGACCTAGGGTTCTTCTGTGTCGATAATTTACCACCGGTGCTGATTCCCAAGTTCGCAGAGCTAATTGAACAGTCGAAGGGTAAGATTGCCAAGGTAGCCCTTGTAATTGACCTGCGTGGTCGAGAATTCTTCACTGCTTTGTCTGAGTCTCTTGCCTATATCAAGGATGAGTCAACCATTGGCTGTGAGATCTTGTTTTTGGATGCTACAGATTCAGTACTTGTTCAGCGTTACAAGGAAAGTCGACGTCATCATCCATTAGCACCTAAGGGGCTGCCGCTTGATGGTATCAAGCTAGAACGTAAAATGCTTGAAGAATTGAAAAATTCAGCTACGTTATGTTTAGATACCAGCAGTATGAAGCCCGTGCAGCTTAAGGAGAAGATCGTTTCACGGTTTTCGCATCTAGGAAAAAGTACGCTTTCCGTCAATATTACATCCTTCGGATTTAAGTACGGTATCCCTATTGATGCAGATCTTGTCTTCGATGTCCGCTTCTTGCCTAACCCACATTATGTGGACCATCTGCGGCCTAAAACCGGCCAGGACAGTGAAGTCTACGATTATGTAATGAAGTGGCCTGAAACACAGGTGTTCCTGACCAAACTGCTCGATATGCTTCATTTTCTAATTCCGCAATATCGTAAGGAAGGTAAGTCCCAGATTATCATTGGCATTGGCTGTACGGGAGGTAAACACCGTTCCGTAGCCATATCCGAGTATTTGGGTAAAATGCTGGGCGTTAGCGAGACGGAATCCGTAACCGTTAGTCATCGGGATTCCGAGCGTGATCGGCACTAGAGAGAAGGGGTCATAGTGGCTGAAGAACAAAGACAGCGTCCACGTATCGTCGTTATGGGCGGTGGCACGGGGTTATCTGTTATGCTTCGTGGTTTAAAAGAGAAGCCATTAGATATTACTGCTATTGTTACCGTTGCCGATGATGGGGGAAGCTCAGGTATTTTGCGCAGTGAACTGCAAATGCCTCCTCCTGGGGACATCCGCAACGTATTGACAGCTATGGCTGATGTTGAGCCGCTCATGGCAGAGATTATGAGATACCGTTTCAACACGGGTGAGGGACTAGCTGGTCATAGTCTCGGCAACTTGATTCTTGCTGCGCTCACGGATATATCCGGCGATTTCGTTACAGCTGTACGGGAGCTCAGTCGATTATTCGCTGTTCGCGGCCGGGTATTGCCTGCGGCCGGTGAAGCTGTAATCCTGCATGCAGAAATGTCGGACGGCACGATTATCACGGGGGAGTCCAAAATCCCTGAAGCTGGCGGGATCATCAGACGAGTGTCCTTGGAGCCGCCAGATGTAGAACCGTTGCCCGAAGCGCTTGAGGCGATTCGGAATGCAGATGCGATCCTGCTGGGTCCTGGCAGTCTGTATACGAGCATTCTTCCCAACCTGCTTGTTCCGAAACTGGCAGAAGCGGTTGTATCTTCGAATGCTATCAAAATTTTCGTCTGCAACGTAATGACTCAGCCGGGTGAAACGGATAACTATACCGTCAGCGATCATCTTCAAGCTGTATATGATCATATCGGGATCGATTTATTCGATTATGTTATTGTTAATGACGGTGAGATTCCGGAACAGGTCCAGACGAAGTACGCCGAGAAGGGCGCGCGCCCGGTGCAGCTTGATAAAGAAGCGCTGGATGGCAATGGATACAAGGTTATAGCCGATAAACTGGTTTTATTCCGAACTTATTTGAGACATGATACCGATAAGCTTAGTCATCACATTTATCAGCTTGTGCAGGATTGGATAAACAGAAACCCTAGGGTATAACTTATAGATGAGAACGAAGTACTTATCAAGAAAGAGGTGAGACCCTTGTCTTTTGCGGCCCTTACCAAAAAAGAGCTGACGATGGTGGAGAGTGAACCCTGCTGCGAGAAGGCGGAAATGTCAGCGCTTATCCGTATGAATGGATCTGTGCAGCTTTCAAGCAAAAAGGTTATTCTCGACATTTCGACGGAGAACGCCGCGATTGCAAGGCGGGTATATTCTTTACTTAAGAAATATTACCAGGTCCATATTGAGCTACTCGTGCGTAAAAAAATGCGTTTGAAGAAAAATAACGTCTATATCGTCAGAATCCCAAACCGTGTACAAGAGATCCTAAAGGATCTTAGAATTGTGTCGGAAGGATTTATTTTTACTGATGGTATTGATGATGAGATTGTTGGGAATAACTGCTGCAAGCGTGCTTATTTGCGCGGTGCCTTTCTGGCTGGCGGATCGGTTAATAATCCGGAAGGCTCCTCCTACCATTTGGAGATTTCCTCGATGTATGAGGAACATTGTAAAGCATTAGTGGATCTGGCTGGGGAATTCCACCTAAACGCACGCTGCATCGAACGTAAAAAAGGGTTCATTCTTTACATTAAAGAAGGCGAGAAGATTATTGAATTCTTAAGTTTGATTGGAGCGCATCAGGCGCTGTTCAAATTTGAGGATGTAAGAATTATGCGCGATATGCGTAATTCCGTGAATCGGATCGTGAACTGCGAGACTGCAAATCTCAACAAAACAATAAGTGCTGCGGTGCGGCAGATTGAAAATATCAAGCTGTTGCAGCGAGAAATGGGACTGGAGAATTTGCCGGATAAACTGCGTGAAGTAGCAGAAATTCGAATGGCGCATCCAGATATCAACCTCAAGGAGGTTGGTGAAATGCTCAAAGGTACAGTCAGTAAGTCGGGAGTAAATCATCGGCTTCGTAAGATTGATGAGCTGGCGGACAAGGTTCGAGGCGGCTAATTACTTTTTTTCTAGTGTGGTTTACGTTATAATGATATAATAATATAAAATTAATGTGAAACTTTTGGGGAGAACTCAATTAGGGGGTAAGCGTTTCATGACAAAGCACCCGGTAGTTGTTCGGTTGAAGACAGGGCTTCATGCCCGACCGGCAGCATTGTTTGTGCAAGAAGCTAACAAGTTTTCGTCGGAGATTTTCGTGGAAAAAGATGATAAAAAAGTAAATGCTAAAAGTATTATGGGGATTATGAGCCTCGCTATCAGTTCCGGCACGGAGATTTACATTAGCGCGGACGGTGCGGATGCCGATCAAGCTGTAAACGCTTTGACAAGTCTGGTCAGCAAAGAAGAGCTTGAGAACCAATAATAGGAAGACAACATCGTTTCTGCTAGGAAGACTTTATTTATCGCATGACCAAAAGCCCTTCGGGGCTTTTTTTAATACCAAAAAATAGATGGAGAACGTGCAACATTTACCAAAATGACTCGTCTAGAGGATAATAACAAAACACAAGAAATGAAAGGGGCTGGCAAATATGAAAGGTTTATTGAAGAAAATTGGTTCAGTGATGATCGTAGGGAGCTTGTTAATTGGAGGGATCAGCATGAGTGGTGTTTTCCAAGGTCCTGCAAAGGCTTACGCAGATGAAGTGCAGAAAAATGTCGTTAGTGTAGTAGGTAAAGGCGAATTATCCCTCAAGCCGGATATCGTATACTTGTCCATCGGTGTGGATACTACAGCCACAACTGCGCAAGAAGCGCAGAAGACCAATGCCGCTAAAATTCAGAAGATTATGACTTTACTGAAGAATACTTGGAAAATTGCAGATAAAGATATTCAAAGCACGCAGTTTTATGTGCAACCCAATTATAGTTACAGCGAAAAAGAAGGACAGCAAGTGAAGGGGTACAACGCCAATCATACGCTGTTAGTGTCTTATAGAGATCTGACCAAGGTTGGTGAATTGCTGGACGCTGCATCTGCGGCAGGGGCGAATAATATCGGAAATGCACGTTTTTCTGTGGAAGATACTTCTGCATTTGAAGCTCAGGTGATTGAAAAAGCGATGGCGAATGCAGATGTTAAAGCAGGGGCTATTGCTAAGGCAGCTAAACGCAGCTTGGGTCAAGTGATCACGGTCAGCCAAAATGATGGCGATATCACTCCGGTTTATTTTGAACAGAATCTAAAAATGAATATGGCTGCAGCAGATGCTGGTGCAAGCACATCCGTGCAACCCGGAGTAGTTAAAGTTACAACTCAGCTGAGCGTAATGTATGAATTGAAATAGTATCAGAACAAGGTGAATGCAGAGAGGAGAGGTGTCTTCCACTAGTAATAGTGGGGGGGCGCCTCTTTTTTTGTGTAAGTTCTCTACGATTCTGTTTAATAAATTGGAAAGGAGAGGAAAAATAAGATGATGAATATTATTTCAAAAGAATCAGCGCGCAAATGGGGCATAGGTCTGATGTCAGCAGGTTTATTGTTTGTTGGAGGCCTGCTGCCCAGCGAAACGGGTTATGCAGCAGCTAGTAAAACGGAGAATAAAGCTATTGATTCGCGTATCGTTTTAAAGGCAAACGGGATAAATTCGATGCAGGAAGGTATTTTGAAGGAAGGACAGGCCTGGATTCCCCTAGCTTTTATGCGAGATGTGTTGGGATTACCGCTTGTGTATGATAAGAAGGAAAATGCGTACATGATTGGAAAAGGATCGACCAAGGCTAAGTTGATGTTATCCAGTTACGGTACTTCTGTGTGGGTGAATAACTATTTCATTCGAGAGTATGAAGGGAAGTTAATTAATAATCGCCTCTATGTTCCATCAGGATTGTTAAATGATTATATGGGTTATAAGGTAGATTGGAGTCGGGCCGCCAGTAGGCTGAATGTGGTGAACAGACCGCAGAACGCGCTGACGGTAACCACGGAAACTTATGCTAAAGATCGGGCAGAAGCTTATATTCAGCTTGATTATCCGAAGATCAGTGGATTGGGCAACTCCAGTGCGCAACAAGCTATTAATAATACTTTGAAGGAAAGTGTTATGAAATTCGCGGCGGGTGCAGAACAGGATATCTCCGATCGAGATGGAGCAGAGCCCAAATACACCTATGATTCAGGTTATGTAGTGACCTACAATCAGAATGGTGTGATCAGCATAGTGATGCATCAGTATAGTGATACGGGCGGGGCCCATGGAATGACTAACCGTGAAGCCTTCACCTTCTCGCTTAAGGATGGTAAACGTCTACTGTTGGGCGACCTGTTTGGAGCTAATCCAAACTACAAAAAACAGCTGAATGCAAAGCTGAGCAAGTTGCTGAAGGCAGAGGGTAGTTATTTGGGAGGATTCAACGGATTGAATACGGAGAAATATTTCTATCTGAAGGACGACAAGGTTGTTCTGTTCTTCCAATTATATGAGTACACAGCGTATGCTGCAGGCTTCCCTGAGTATACTTTTAGTTTCAAAGAGCTTTTGCCGGATGGCAGTAGCCCGTTTGCTGGCATAAAATAAATGGAAATGCTTCGTCTCCGCTAATGTCGGCACAAGACATCTCCCCCTTACCAGAGTTGTCTCTTGTTCATATGCTAAAGGGAGTAACTAGTTTATGAACGGGGGAGAGCTATGGGCTACCAATATACTGCAATTGGCGATTCCTTGACGACTGGATTTGGTGCTCTGCCAGGTAACGGTTTTGTACCGGTGTACCGTAGAATGGCAGAAGGGAGACTGCGGACTACTGTAGCCTCTACGAATTTAGGCGTGAACGGAATGACTACTTCAGAGCTGGAGCAGCGGCTGCGCGGAAATTCCATGATGCGTGAGGCCGTTCGAGTAGCCGATATCATCACTGTGTCTATCGGTGGTAATGATTTGATTCACGCGGCCAAATCAGCAGCAAGACAGCAAGGCAACTTATCCGCAGAACTGCGCAGATCGCTTCAGGAATGCAAACAAAATTTCTCTGCAATTATGAATATCCTTATACAATTGAAGGCGAGGACGCGTAGACCTTTTATCATTAGAATTGTGGGATTATATAACCCCTATCCTCAGGTGGTTGGTGCGACAGAGTGGGTCAGGCAGTTTAATCAATACGCAGCACAGTACAGCAGCCGAGTATGTGGATTTGCTTCGATTTACAGTGAGTTCGCAGGAAATGAGAGAGGGCTGTTATCCATTGATCATTTGCATCCGAATGGCCGGGGTTATCGCGTAATTGCCGAGAAGCTGGATGCGCTAGGTTATGGCGGGCTGGCTTAATTGGATTTAGGTCTTCTATAAAATATAAAGAGGCTGTGCTCTAACCATAACGGATAGAGCACAGCCTCTTTATATTTTTACTTTATAGCTTACACACCGCTAGGCAATGTCTTCTCGATTACTTTATCTACGATACCGTATTCAGCCGCGTCTGCAGCAGTCATGAAGTAGTCGCGATCTGTATCCTTCTCAATACGTTCTAGAGGTTGACCCGTACGTTCTGCTAGAATACGGTTCAGCTTATCGCGCAATTTAAGGATGCGGCGGGCACGGATTTCAATGTCCGTTGCTTGACCTTGAGCACCACCCAAAGGCTGGTGGATCATGATCTCGCTGTTAGGCAGTGCGAAGCGTTTGCCTTTGGCGCCAGCGTTTAGCAGGAAAGCTCCCATGGAAGCTGCCATACCCACACAGATGGTGGAAACGTCTGGTTTAATGTACTGCATTGTATCAAAAATAGCCATACCTGCAGTAATGGAACCGCCTGGGCTATTCACGTAAAGGTGAATGTCCTTGTCAGGATCTTCGGCAGCCAAGAACAGCATTTGTGCGATGATAGAATTGGCTACCACGTCATTAACCTCCGTTCCAAGGAAAATGATGCGGTCCTTCAGCAGGCGGGAATAGATGTCATAAGCGCGCTCGCCGCGGTTGCTCTGTTCTACTACCATAGGAATATAACTCACGTGGAAAACCTCCTTGATATTGGTTCTTCAAATGTATTCATTTTTACTCTTGCCGTATTACCCACATGATAAACAAATTCAAACAAAAAGTCAAAGAAAGTCAAACTTATATTCAAAAAAAAGAGCCGACAAGCGGCTCTTTGGTTAAGTAGTAGTATAGGCACTACTAAATTATGTGCAAAAATGAAATTAATGGCGCGCCCGCCAAGAATCGAACTTGGATCTCAGGCTTCGGAGGCCTACGTCATATCCATTGGACCACGGGCGCAACAAAAATGATTATAATACAATTTTTACACAATTGCAATGTAATATTAATACTGGACAAGCGCTCTAGGGACAGGCATCGGGCGCTATATCTTTTTCTGACCTTATTAATGTATAAGAAGACAAGCGCTTGAGAATTCTACTCTCGGAAGACTTGCGCTTCGAGCAATATTTGGTTAGAATATGGGTGGGACTTAAAAAGTTTACCCGGGACGTTTTGAGACCATGAACAAGGGAATAGAGGAAGACGAAGTTGCAGGAGTGAAAGTATGCGTAATTTATTAGATATCCAAAAGCAGCTTCTGCCTGATCTCATGGAAACCCTTAAGAGACGGTACACGATTCTTCATCAGATCATGCTGTCCGATATTATTGGGCGCAGAACGCTAGCCGCTTCGCTAGATATGACTGAGCGGGTACTGCGTGCCGAGACGGATCTTCTGAAATCGCAAGGGCTTATTGAGATCGAGAGTGTTGGCATGCGCATTAGCGCTGCTGGACGTAGACTGCTTGATTTGCTAGAGCCGGTTGTTAAGAGCCTATTTGGTCTGGATGAGCTGGAAGAGAAAATTCGAGCAACGTATGGTCTGGATAAAGTTATTGTAGTACCGGGTGATTGTGAGTCATCGCCGTTCACCAAACGAGAGCTTGGCCGAGCGGGTGCGAAAGCGCTGCTGAGTATACTTCGCGCAGATGATACAGTTGCCGTCACAGGTGGATCGACGCTTGCCGATATGGCTGATCAACTGGCACCGCCGTTGTCCCTTTCCTATAAGAACGCTTGGTTTGTTCCGGCGCGTGGAGGATTAGGAGAGAGTATGGAGATTCAAGCCAACACGATTGCCTCAACAATGGCAAAGCGGGTTGGAGCCAACTACCGGTTGTTGCATGTCCCTGATTTGCTTAGCGGGGATGCATACCAATCGCTGGCACTTGACTCTAATATTGGAGAGATTGTACAAACCATCCGTAGTTCGCGTATTATTGTACATGGGATTGGGGATGCCATTGAAATGACCCGCCGCCGCAAACTGGACGAGGCTACAGTCTCGGAAATCCAGGGTGAAGGGGCAGTGGCCGAATCTTTTGGCTATTATTTCAATGAAGAGGGTCAGGTTGTCCATACCATGCTTACGATGGGTCTACGTCTAGAAGATATTATCCGGACAGAGAAAGTCATCGGTATTGCAGGAGGCAAACCCAAGGCCAAAGCCATTCATGCCATGCTGCGTTTCGGGCAGGAGAATATTCTCGTCACGGACGAGGCTGCTGCAGTAGAAATAGGCAAGGAAATTGACAATCAACTACAGCTATCTTCGTAGTTTTTAGATTGCAGGCAATAACATACTTCTTGCATCATACTTAACATTGTTGTCATGACAGACCTCACCGTCTGTTTTGAATAAATAAAACGAATTCTAGGAGGAACTATTCAATGAGTGTAAAAGTTGGAATTAACGGTTTTGGACGTATTGGACGCCTTGCTTTCCGCCGTATTCAAAATGTAGAAGGTATCGAAGTGGTAGCAATCAACGACTTGACTGACGCTAAGATGCTTGCTCATTTGCTTAAATATGATACAACTCAAGGTAAATTCCAAGGTGATGTTGAAGTGCATGATGGCTTCTTCAAAGTCAATGGTAAAGAAGTTAAGGTTCTTGCTAACCGCAACCCTGAAGAATTGCCATGGGGCGACCTAGGCGTTGATATCGTACTTGAGTGCACAGGTTTCTTCACAACTAAAGAAGCAGCTGAAAAACACTTGAAAGGTGGAGCTAAGAAAGTAGTTATCTCCGCTCCAGCTACTGGCGACATGAAAACTGTCGTTTACAACGTTAACGATGACATTCTTGATGGTACTGAGACTGTTATTTCCGGCGCATCTTGCACAACTAACTGCCTAGCTCCAATGGCAAAAGTACTGAACGACAAGTTCGGTATCGTTGAAGGCTTGATGACTACAATTCATGCTTACACTGGCGACCAAAACACTTTGGATGCTCCACATGCTAAAGGTGACTTCAGACGCGCTCGTGCAGCAGCTGAGAACATCATTCCTAACACTACTGGTGCTGCTAAAGCAATCGGTCTGGTTATTCCAGAACTTAAAGGTAAATTGGATGGTGCAGCTCAACGTGTTCCAGTTGCAACTGGTTCCCTGACTGAACTTGTAACTGTTCTTGATAAGAGCGTTACTGTTGAAGAAATCAACGCAGCAATGAAAGCAGCTTCCGATCCAGACACTTATGGTTACACTGAAGATGAAATCGTATCTTCCGACATCAAAGGTATGACTTTCGGATCCCTGTTCGATGCTACACAAACTAAAGTATTGACTGTTGGCGACAAACAACTGGTTAAAACTGTTGCTTGGTATGACAATGAAATGTCCTACACTGCACAATTGGTTCGTACTTTGGAGAAATTCGCTAAAATCGCTAAGTAATTGACTTGATATAAGCAACATCTATAGAGCGGAAACAGAAATTCCTTGTTTCCGCTCTTTCTAAATGTATTTCTTGTTTCCTGCTAGAAACAATTTTGGGTGTGGAGGAATTAATCATGAACAAAAAAAGCGTCCGTGATGTAGAAGTAAAGGGTAAGCGCGTATTTGTACGCGTGGATTTCAACGTACCTGTAGAAGACGGTAAAATTACTGATGATACTCGTATTCGCGAAACACTTCCAACCATTAAATATTTGATCGAGAACGGTGCAAAGATCATTCTTGCGAGTCATATGGGTCGTCCTAAAGGCGAATTCGTAGATTCCATGCGTTTGACTACTGCTGCTGAACGTCTGTCCGAGCTCCTTGGCAAACCCGTAGCTAAAGCTGACGAAGCAATTGGCGAAGCTGTAAAAGCAAAAATCGCTGAGCTAGGCGAAGGCGACGTACTTGTACTTGAGAATGTTCGCTTCTACCCAGGTGAAGAGAAAAACGATCCTGAACTGGCTAAACAATTCGCTGAATTGGCTGATTTGTTTGTTAATGATGCGTTTGGTGCGGCTCACCGTGCACATGCATCGACAGAAGGTATCGCTCATTTCTTACCAGCTGTATCCGGTCTTTTGATGGAGAAAGAATTGTCCGTTCTTGGTAAAGCTCTTTCTAACCCAGAACGTCCTTTCACTGCGATCATCGGTGGTTCGAAAGTTAAAGACAAGATTGATGTTATTGATAACTTGTTGTCTTTGGCTGATAACGTCCTGATCGGCGGTGGATTGTCTTATACATTCACTAAAGCACAAGGCTTTGAAATCGGTAAATCACTAGTAGACAACGACAAACTTGACGTTGCTCTTGGATTCATCGAAAAAGCAAAAGCACTTGGTAAAAACTTCATGCTTCCTGTTGATGTTGTTGTTGCTGATAAATTTGGTGCTGACGCTAACACTAAGATCGTTGATTACAATGAAATCCCAGAAGGTTGGGAAGGACTTGATATCGGACCTAAGACTCGTGAACTTTATGCCGATATTATCAAGAACTCCAAGCTGGTTGTCTGGAATGGACCTATGGGCGTATTCGAAATCGATAAATTCGCTGAAGGTACACTTGCAGTAGCAAAAGCTTGTGCAACTACTGAAGGTTACACTGTTATTGGTGGCGGAGATTCCGCAGCAGCAGCAGAGAAATTCCACCTGGCTGATCAAATGGATCATATCTCCACTGGTGGCGGTGCATCCCTTGAGTTCATGGAAGGCAAGGCGCTTCCTGGCGTAGAAGCACTGAACGATAAGTAAGACCTAAGAAGGAGGCAACATAAGTCATGAGAACACCTATTATTGCAGGTAACTGGAAAATGTTCAAAACAGTTCCTGAAGCAGAAAGCTTTATTGCTGAAATTAAAGGCAAAGCAGAAGTAGAAGGCGTTGAGACTGTAATCTGCGCTCCATTTACTAACCTGCCTGCACTTGTAGCAGCTGCAAAAGGTACTAACATCAAGATTGGTGCACAAAACCTACACTTTGAAGATAACGGTGCTTACACAGGCGAGATCAGTGGTGTAATGCTAAGTGATCTTGGTGTGGACTATGTTATCATTGGCCACTCTGAGCGTCGTGCTTATTTTGGCGAAACGGATGAAATCGTGAATAAGAAAATGCATGCTGCATTCCGTCACGGAATTACTCCTATCGTATGTGTTGGCGAAAAGCTCGAAGAGCGTGAAGCTGATCAAACTAAAGCAGTATGTAAAGTACAAACTGAAGCTGCATTCCAAGGTCTTAGTGCCGAGCAAGCAGCAAAAGTTGTTATTGCATACGAACCTATCTGGGCTATTGGCACAGGTAAATCTTCCACTTCCCAAGATGCTAATGAAGTTATTGCTTACATCCGCAGTCTTGTAAAAGATCTGTATGATGCAGCAACAGCTGAAGCTGTTCGTATTCAATACGGCGGCAGCGTGAAGCCTGAGAATGTAACTGAGTACATGGGCCAAAGCGACATCGATGGTGCGCTTGTTGGCGGTGCCAGCTTACAACCGGATTCCTTCGTTCAATTGGTTGAGGGGGCGAAGTAAGATGTCAGCTCCAAAACCCGTAGCTTTGATCATCATGGATGGTTTTGGTTTGCGTGGAACGACAGAAGGTAATGCCGTTGCTCAAGCCAACAAACCTAACTATGACCGTTACCTGAAACAATATCCTAACACTACACTCACTGCTTGCGGTGAAGCTGTAGGCCTTCCGGAAGGGCAAATGGGCAACTCCGAAGTAGGGCATTTGAATATTGGTGCAGGCCGGATCGTTTATCAGGATTTGACTCGTATCGATAAATCGATTCGCGAGGGTGAGTTCTTCGATAACGAAACCCTGGTTAGCGCAGTTAGAAATGCTAAGAACACTGGCAAAAAGCTTCACCTTTATGCGCTTGTATCCGACGGAGGGGTACATAGCCATATTAACCACCTGTTTGCTATGCTTGACCTGGCTAAAAAAGAAGATATGCATGAAGTGTATATCCATGCTTTTATGGACGGTCGTGACGTAGCTCCTGATAGTGGGAAGAAGTTTGTCCAAGATCTAGTAGCTAAAATCGAAGAGGTTGGCGTGGGTACAATTGCAACGGTGTCCGGACGTTATTACGCAATGGATCGTGATAAACGTTGGGAACGTGTAGAGAAAGCCTACCGTGCTATGGTTTATGGTGAAGGCCCTAAATACACGGATGCTGTGCAAGCCATCACTTCATCTTATGAAAACTCGGTATTTGATGAATTCGTTGAACCTAGTGTAATTGTAAACAGTGAAGGCAAACCTGTAACGGCAGTAGAGAGCGGCGATTCCGTCGTATTCCTCAACTTCCGTCCTGACCGTGCTATTCAATTGTCACAAGTGTTCACGAATCAAGATTTCCGCGGTTTCGATCGTGGTCCTTTGTTCCCGCAAAACCTGCACTTCGTATGCCTAACTACTTTCAGCGAAACGGTACAAGGTTATGTAGCCTATTCACCGAAGAACCTGGATAACACATTGGGTGAAGTGCTTGTTCAACAAAACAAGAAGCAACTGCGCATCGCGGAAACTGAGAAATATCCGCATGTAACCTTCTTCTTCAGCGGTGGACGTGACGAGGAGCTTCCTGGTGAAACTCGGATCTTAATCAACTCTCCTAAAGTGGCAACCTATGATCTTCAACCTGAGATGAGCGCATACGAAGTGGCTGCAGCCTGCGTAGCGGAAATCGAAGCGGAAAGACAGGATGCTATCATTCTTAACTTTGCCAATCCTGATATGGTTGGACACTCCGGCATGCTGGAACCAACAATCAAGGCTGTAGAAGTGACGGATGAGTGTGTAGGTAAAGTAGTGGATGCGGTTGTTGCCAAAGGTGGCGTTGCCATTATTATCGCTGACCATGGTAATGCAGATATGGTATTTGACGAGAACGGTCGCCCGTTCACAGCTCATACAACCAATCCTGTTCCGTTCATCGTGACTACTGAGAATGTTGTATTGCGTGAATCCGGTATTCTTGCAGACGTAGCACCAACAATCCTAGATTTGATGGGACTTCCGCAACCTGCGGAAATGACCGGACAATCCATGATTGCTAGCCGTAAGTAAGGTAAGGTATAACGCCTTTGATTTTAAGCTATACAAGTAAGACCAAAACAATGTTAAAAGGAGATTAACTTACATGACTATTATTTCTGATGTATATGCTCGCGAAGTCCTTGACTCCCGTGGTAACCCTACTGTAGAGGTTGACGTTTATCTGGAATCCGGTGCTAAAGGCCGCGCTATCGTTCCTTCCGGCGCTTCCACTGGTGCTCACGAAGCTGTAGAACTTCGTGATGGCGACAAATCCCGTTACATGGGTAAAGGCGTTCTGAAAGCTGTTGAGAACGTAAATGAAATCATCGCTCCAGAAGTTATCGGTATGGACGCTCTTGACCAAGTGGGCATCGACAAATTGATGATTACTTTGGACGGAACTCCTAACAAAGGTAAATTGGGCGCTAACGCAATCCTAGCTGTATCCATGGCAGTAGCTCGTGCAGCTGCAGCAGCTTTGGATATTCCTTTGTACGTATACCTGGGCGGATTCAACGCTAAAACTCTACCAGTACCAATGATGAACATCATCAATGGTGGTGAGCATGCGGACAACAACATCGACGTTCAAGAGTTCATGGTTCTTCCTGTAGGAGCTCCAAGCTTCAAAGAAGCTCTTCGCACAGGTGCTGAAATCTTCCACAACTTGAAATCCGTACTTCAATCCAAAGGCCTGAACACAGCTGTAGGTGACGAAGGTGGTTTCGCACCGAACCTTGGTTCGAATGAAGAAGCAATCACTACAATCATCGAAGCTATTGAAAAAGCTGGTTACAAACCAGGTGTTGACGTATTCTTGGGTATGGACGTTGCTTCCACTGAGTTCTACAAAGACGGTAAATACACCCTTGCTGGCGAAGGTAAATCTTACACTTCCGCTGAGTATGTTGACCTTCTTGCTTCATGGGTTGAAAAATATCCTATCATCACAATCGAAGACGGTATGTCCGAAGACGACTGGGATGGCTGGAAATTGCTTACTGAAAAATTGGGCGATAAAGTCCAATTGGTTGGTGACGACTTGTTCGTTACTAACACTGAGCGTCTTGCAACAGGTATCGAAAAAGGTATCGGTAACTCCATCTTGGTTAAGGTTAACCAAATTGGTACATTGACTGAAACTTTTGATGCTATCGAAATGGCTAAACGTGCTGGTTACACAGCAGTTATCTCCCACCGTTCCGGTGAATCCGAAGATAGCACAATCGCTGACATCGCTGTTGCGACTAATGCTGGTCAAATCAAAACAGGTGCTCCTTCCCGTACAGACCGTGTTGCTAAATACAACCAATTGCTTCGCATCGAAGATGAGTTGGGTGAATTGGCTCAATACAACGGCCTGAAATCCTTCTACAACCTTAAAAGATAATCTGCTTTTATAGCAGACTTCGAAGACCCGCCGTTATGGCGGGTCTTTTTTATGATTTGAAGAAGATAGACTTTAATAGGTTTATCCTTATCTTGCAAGAAAAGCTACGACTTAACAGTCTAAGCTGTTGTATTACCGACAGCGCTATGATAAAATAAGAATACTGTTTATGTATCGTGATAACCTAAATTACCATAGATAGTGATGCTTAGGCGTAGGAGGTGGAAGTGAATGGATATTTTTTTGAAAGTTGTGCTCCTGATTTTTTCCGTCGGTCTTATTGCGGTCGTTCTTCTGCAAAAGGGGAAAAGCGCGGGTCTTTCCGGTGCCATCTCTGGCGGTGCTGAGCATCTCTTTGGTAAAACAAAAGCTCGTGGTATGGAGCTTGTACTACAACGTGTAACTGTTGGACTTGCTGCTGGTTTCTTCATCATGGCGATTCTAGCTGCTATTCTAATCGACTAAAAGATCTACCGTAAGCCCTCGCTCTGTTCTAAATGGAATAGAGCGGAGGCTTTTTTGTTATATTAAAAGGAGTTAAAAAGCACCTAAGGGTGCTTTTCTTTTCATATTCGCAAAGAAAAAGGCTGGATCGATAGGAAGTAAATCTGAAATTGGCATGGATGTATTTCAGCAGTTAAAGGAAATTTTGTACTGTGTTAACCTTTGGATGACAGTAACAGGGATGCGCAGGATTGATTTCGTGTATACTAGGGTATGAAGTAGTAAAGGTAAAATTTACTTGGCATTACTGCAGGGCAGGACAAGATATACATATTTGCCAGCGGCTTGAAGCCGCGGAGGGCTGGGGTGACGAACATGATAACACAAGAAATATTACTCGATTTCATGCGGGAAACTGCATATAAACCAATGACTTATGAAGAGCTGGTGAGTCATTTTGCTCTAGAGGATAGTGAAGGGTTTAAAAAGTTCGAGGAGCTGCTGATTGAATTAGAGCAGGATGGAAGAATTGTATTGACCCGTACTGCACGCTATGGCGTGCCAGAACGGATGGATTTACTGCGTGGACGTTTACAAGCACATGCGAAGGGTTTTGCTTTTTTAATCCCGGATGATCGTGATCATCCTGACGTATATATCCATGCAAATGATCTTAAGGGAGCTATGAATGGCGATATCGTTCTGATTCGTATTACCTCTAAAAGTCCGTCCGGCGGACGTATGGAAGGCGAAGTAGTACGTATTGTAAAACGTGGCGTGTTGCAGACGGTAGGTGTTTTTCAAAACCTGGAGACCTATGGTTTTGTGCTGCCTGATGACAAGCGGATTAATCGTGATATTTTTATTCCGAAGCAATCCTTTAAAGGTGCTGTAGATGGTCAAAAGGTCGTTGTGCGTATTGTGAGTTATCCGGAAGGCCGAGCAGCGGCAGAGGGTGAAATTATTGAAATTCTCGGACATAAGGATGATCCGGGTGTTGATATTCTTTCCATTATCCGCAAACATCAATTGCCTGAAGCATTTCCAGCTGAAGTGATGGATGAAGCCGATAGTGCTCCTGATTCAATTACAGAAGAGGAGATTGCGGAGCAAGGAAGACGCGACCTGCGCGGGCTGAACATTGTTACGATTGATGGCGAAGATGCTAAGGATTTGGATGATGCGGTAAACGTACAGCGCTTGGAGAATGGACATTACAAGCTGGGCGTCCATATAGCAGACGTAGGTTATTATGTGCGTGAAGGCTCTGAGCTGGATAAAGAAGCCTATGACCGCGGTTGTAGTGTGTATTTGGTAGACCGGGTTATTCCGATGTTGCCGCACCGTCTATCGAACGGGATTTGCAGCTTGAATCCACAGGTAGACCGGTTAACAATGTCCTGTGAAATGGAATTTAACGAGCAAATGAAGGTTGTGAAGCACGATGTCTTTACGAGCGTGATTCGCACCAAAGAGAGAATGACTTACTCCAATGTTCGTAAAATTCTCGAAGATGAAGATCCAGAGCTGCTGGAACGTTATAGTCCACTAATTGATGATTTCCGCCTCATGAAAGAATTGGCGATGAAGCTGCGCGATGCGCGGATGCGCCGGGGTGCGGTTGATTTTGATTTTGAAGAGAGCAAAATCATCGTCGACGAGAACGGCAAGGCTGTAGATATCGTGAAGCGTGAACGTTCTGTAGCGGAGCAGATTATCGAGGAGTTTATGCTGGCGGCAAATGAAACGGTTGCTGAGCATTTCCACTGGTTGAAGGTTCCGTTCCTTTACCGGATTCACGAAGATCCAGATCCAGAGAAGCTGCAGAATTTTATGGCTTTTGCGGCCAATTTCGGATATCACGTCAAGGGCCGTGGCAATTCGGTTCATCCACGTGCTTTGCAGGATCTGTTGGAGCAAATCCAAGGCACAAAGGAACAGACGGTCATCAGTACGATGATGCTGCGTTCCATGAAGCAGGCAAAGTATGATGCGGAGAGCACGGGCCATTTCGGACTGGCTGCGGAATACTATTCTCACTTTACTTCTCCAATTCGCCGGTACCCCGATCTGGTCATTCACCGCGTAATGCGTGAAGTGATTGAGAATGGAGGGGCACTGACCCAGAAACGGCATGATTATTTGTCTAGCCGGATGCCTGACATTGCTCAGCAGTCCTCGGAACGCGAGCGTGTGGCGGTAGAAGCTGAACGCGATACGGAGCAACTGAAGAAAGCAGAATACATGCAGGATAAAGTAGGCGAGGAATTCGAGGCTATGGTCAGCAGTGTGACCAGCTTCGGAATGTTCATCGAGCTGGATAATACCGTCGAAGGTCTTATTCGTCTCAGTGCAATGAGCGACGATTATTATCACTTCGACGAAGGTCATATGGCGCTTATTGGCGAGCGCACATCGCGTGTGTTCCGCATTGGTGACGAGGTGAAGATCCGAGTCGCCAAAGTAAATATGGATGACCACACGATCGATTTCGAGTTGGTCGACATGAAGCCACGCGCGCCAGGCGAGCACCGCGGCGGTGGTTTTGCAGGCGGCCGCGGAGGCAAGGGCGGCCGTTCGGGCGGCGGCTTCATTAAGCCGGCCGGGGGCAAAGGCGCCGCGGGCAAGGGACGCGGCGGTAAAGGCAAGCCCGGCGGCGCTGCTGCAGGCGCGGGCAAGGGCAAGCCGGGCGCAGCTGTGCGCGCCGGTGAAGGGCCGCGCGAAGCGGCCGGTGTTGGCGCAGCGGGCGGACGCGGTAAGCGGAAGCGCGGGCGCGAGGCCGGCGAGGATGCGAGCCGGGTAGTTGCTGCGCCGGGCGCAGAGCGCGGAGGCGAAGCCGGCGGCAACGCAGGCGCGCCGCGTGAGCGCAGCGGCGGGCGAGGCCGCGGCGGAGACACCGGCGGTGCCGGTGGTGGACGCGGCATCAGCTTCGGCTTTGGCTCCGGCAAAGGCGGATACGGCGCTCCTGCGTCCGACTCCTCCGGCGGCGAAGCGCGGGGCGTGGACGGCAGCACGAAGTTCCGCAGCCGCGAGGATCGCGGGGGGAACTTTGGCGGTGGAGAAGGCCGTAACGGTGCTCCTACAGGCAAAGGCCGCCGCAAAAAGAAAACCAAAGGCGGCGTGTTCATCGGCCAGTCCGTGACACCAGGCAACGTAGAGACTTCTGAGCAAGTCACTTCTAAACGGAGTGACAATAATGGCGGCGCTCCAGAAGGAGCACCACGTAAGCGTAAAAAGAAATAAATGACGGTTATGCGTTGCGTAACTCTATAACGATACTAAGCACCGTCCCTCTTGGGAGCGGTGCTTTTTAACTCATAACAGGCTTGGTTAATTGCATTATGTGCAGTTAAATTTGGGTTATGTAGTAAAAGTGGCAGTTAGTTGCATTTTGTACATCTAAATCTGATGAGTTACCTCTAATTGGTTTGATTTCGCTTTTTTAGCTGCAGAAAGTGCAACTAATTAGTTTTTTGGCGGTGATAAGGCTTAAATAGTTGCACGAAATACATTTATATAGAAAAACGTAGGTGATAGCAAAGTGGAGAGGTAGAGGATAGGTGCAGTATAGGATAGGCACAGTATAGGTAAAAGCGGCACTATTTGAATAGGCGTCGAATAGATGTATATCCAAGTAGGGGGAAGCGGATAATTGAGAACAAATAGGTAATAAGTAATTAGGGTAGATGGATATAGATATGTGGAGATTAGTGGATAACTATCTGTTAATTAAGGCGCACAAGTAAAAGGGTAACCTCGCTATTTTCCAAAAAAGTCCAGATCAACTCAAATTAATGTTTTTTGTAACAAATGCTAGATATTGGATAATGTTACTGACAACTATATGACAAATTAGGTAAGGTATATTTGGTTGAAGGTTCCTTGCGCTCACTTGATTCCATTTGTTACAATATAGATCAGACGTTCGATGGCTGTGTCGTTTAAGATTAGACAGACATGGTTACTTTAACTTATGAATATGATTCAAGGAGTGATTCTCATGGGTAAAAAAGCAGACGGGAAAGTACTCGCCCAGAACAAGAAAGCTTCCCATGATTATTTTATCGAGGATACTTATGAAGCTGGCTTGGTGCTGACGGGTACAGAGATCAAGTCGCTGCGTAATGGCCGCGCTAATATTGGAGATGCTTTTGCTACGATTCGCAATGGTGAGATTCAGATTCACAACATGCATATCAGCCCTTTTGAACAAGGTAACCGTGCCAATCCTACTGATCCCACACGCACACGTAAATTGTTAATGCATAAGGAGCAAATTCATAAACTGCTGGGCTTGTCCAAGCGAGATGGATTTACGATTGTGCCACTTAAGATTTATGTGCGGAATGGCTATGCGAAGCTGCTGATTGGTCTTGGTAAAGGTAAAAAAGAGTATGACAAACGTGACTCGGCTGCCAAGCGAGATGCTCAACGTGATATCCAGCGTGTACTGCGTGATAAGCAAAAGATCGCCAGATAATCTGGGAGAACTAGACGATTCAAAGGAGTTCCAGTTTCAACCTTCAATTCCTTTAACCCACGTGTTAAAGTGTTGATAAATGTGCTATACTGAGTAAGTAAGTTAGTTATTGCTTCGTTACAGTTTTCTTGAATAAGAAGCTGTAGATTGGATCTCTCTTGCTTGGAAGATCCGCTTGATCCGAAGCGCCCTTTTTAATGAGGGGCCGTTCTTGGATTCGACGGGGATAGTTCGAGCATGAGTAGCGAGTAGTGGGGACGCGTCCGCTTCATCAACGCTAAAGCCTATTAAACGGCAAACAACAAAACAACTACGCTTTCGCAGCCTAAGAAACTGTGTGCGTGCTTCTACTCTGCATCGCCCATGTGACAGGGATAGGGGCTAACAAATAGTGGGATACGCTGTCTCATCTCCGCCTGCGGTGAGCTGAAGAAGACAATCAGGCTGACCCAACGTATAGCCGGTTACGGGGCGATACTCGGGTGACATCAAAACTGTGACTACACTCGTAGAAGCTTATGTGCCGTTATCTTCGGACAGGGGTTCGACTCCCCTCGGCTCCATCTATCGTATGTACAATTAGGAATACTTCAACGGTTTCCTGAGAGACGACGACCCGTTTAACATAAGTCTGGATGATCTTTTTAAGATCTTCCGGATTTTTGTTTTTTATTGCGACAATATCTTTTTCCAAGTATTGAACGACCATTTCACGGCTTATTTTAAGCTTCAAGGACTTACGTGTGGCATCACGAATTATAGCTTCTATCTCCGCTTTCTCTTGCTCCAGTTTAGATAATCTATCCGTCAGGGCTGTGCTGGCCGTACCATTAGCGATATGATCAATGATGTTATCAATCTTCTTTTGAATATCATTGGATCTACCCCGAAAAGCTTTAACATCAATAGTATCCGTCTTCTTCATATTCTCATAAAATTCTATGACTTGATCGGCCAGACTTTGGATTGATGAAGGATTCAACAAGTTTTTCTGCAAATCTTCAATCACTAGATTCTCTATGAAATCTTTATTGATGGCTTTCAGATCACAATCTCCGGCTCTCCGTCTTGTACCACAATGATATCTTGAGTACTCATGCTTGTTTCGGCCATCTTTTGCGGTATGGCCCGATAGCAAGGCTCCACACTGTGAACAGTACATCTTACCGCTGAGTAAATAATTCACCTTGGCTTTATTTGATGCGTTCATTTGACTCCTCCTTAACTTCTCTTGGACTGTTTTGAATAAATTTGTATCGATGATTTGAGGCATTCCTCCGGGAATTCGTACAATATCCTCTTCGGTTTTTACAGGGCTCCACTTCTTCCTTCCCTTGGATCGATTGAAGATGTAAACACCAGTATATTTTTCATTTGTGAGAATACTCCGTAATGTAGATTGACTAAATGGTTTACCAGTTTTGGCTCTTAAGCCGCGTTCATTGAGCATACCTATTAACCGCTTATAACCATAGCCTTCAGCAAATCTTTGAAAGATAAATCGAACGGTGTCGGCTTCAGATTCATTGAGGATGTACCTTTTATCGGGTCCTACATCATAACCTAGCGAGGGCTTACCACCTGTATGCTGGCATTTCAGTGCGGTTTCATTTAAGCCTTTCTTTACTTCACGGCTTAAATTTTGTGAATAGTATTCTGCCATACCTTCAAGCATACTTTCCAGAATTATTGATTCTGGACTCCCATCAAGATTCTCCAATACTGAAACTAACTGTACTCCACATTTATTTAACTCACGTTTGTAAAACGCGCTGTCATATCTATTACGAGCAAAGCGATCCAGTTTGTGTACTATTACGACTTGAAAGTCCCTAGTAACCGCATCTTTAACCATTTGCAGAAACTGTGGACGATTGTCAGTAGTCGCACTTCGGGCTTCGTCTCTATATTCTCTGATGATTTGGTAACCGTTACGAGTTGCATAGTCTTTGATAGCTCTTACTTGGGCATCTATGGATTCTTCACGTTGGTTGTCCGAACTATAGCGAGCGTAAATTACAGCGTTTATCATTTGAATGGCCTCCAATAATTATTTTATAGAAAAAGGCATACCGCTAGGCATGCCGTAGTGAATCGGTGTTGAAAGATACAAGCCTAATATATTTCTAAATTACGTGAATAGTGTTCCGCGATGCCTTCAAGTAGGCTTTCAATTATGATGAGATCAGGACTTTTATCAAGACTTGCCATTACGGGTATTAATTCTATTCCGTACTTCTTCAATATATGTTTGTAATAAGAAGCATCAAATCTATCACGTGAAAAAAGTTCTAAATTGTATACAATAACCTTCTGAAACCCCTGGCCAGCTGAATCTTTGATTAATTGCAGAAACTGTGGGCGGTTGTGAGGAGTCCCACTCCGTGTCTCATCACGATATTCTCTGATAATTTGGTAGCCGTGTTGGGCTGCATATTCTTTAATAGCCACTGATTGAATTTCGGCGGATTGCTGATGTTGATCTTTAGAATTATAACTGATGTAAATTACTGCATTGATCATTTTTATAACCTCCAATTGTAGTTCTTAAATGATATAGATAGGGAAGTAAGCTACAGCTCTTATAATTAATCTTCTTCTCGGGATATTTGAGTAGCTTGATCATTTTTGTTACGTTCGGCCAAGTGCTTCACTAGGTCCTCAATGTTTCTACTAATAAAAATAAAATCTTCTCGCGATAAATATTGCGAGTTTTGGAACAGTGTCCGTGTAATTGGACTAAGACATAGTTTTTGAAGTAATTCCCCCTCATCTTCATTTATTACAATGGGGTTTGCTCTCTTCATATCAGTGAGTACTCGTTCAAGTTGATCATCAACATCAAGTGAGTTCTCGCCGCTTGTTGCCAGCACGGCCATGATCTTCGTCAGGTCTTCCTCGGTGTATCCTAGTGCTCTTATGAGTTTACTGGTAACAGCAGTAGAAGGATTTTCTTTCTTTCCCCTTTCTAAATTACTTATGTAGCTGCCTGGCACTCCGGAAATTCGTGCAAGCTCGTTTACACCAATTTCTCGCTTATTCCTTAATGTTTGTAGAATTACTCCAAAACTCATAAAGCTCATAAACTGACACCTCCAATTGATATCTGTTAGATTACAATAACTAATAATTCCGTATATATCAATCATTAAAATTACTAGTATACATTAGATATAGCGAGTATTAATGAGAAAATATATTCTTTTATAATCTGAAGAGAGGAAAGCTGATTTTCGTTATCTGGATAATGATGATAGACTGTCGTGTGTAAATTGAATGTATGGGAGGACTCCATTTGAGTAGGAAAAGAATCATCGCAACTACCTATCAAAGGGAAAGTGGAACTCAGACCCATCAGGAGATAGGTGAGATGCTGTTATCGGACGATTATAATGAGTCGATTGTAATTGAAAGTTTGCTACAGGGCTTTCTGAACAGCACGTCTAATGCAACTTCGGGTGACTGAACACTTTTCATACACTAATGAGGATTAATAATGAGATAGATTTACATACAAAAGAGGAAGAACTATGAGCGATAGAGACAACGAGGGGGGATTCACAAAACTGACACATTTATATTGTCATACAAACAGATTAGAGGCTATTAAAGAAAAGAAAATATCTTCAGGACAACGACTGTTTCTTTCTCCTATAAGTAGGCAAACTGCTTACTGTAGAAGGGATGACAGTCGTTGTTGCATTTACCAAAGCACATTATATCAGAAAGGATGTACGTCTATGCTACACACTATTGAATTGACAACCAGAGTAGAGGTTAGCATTTTTTATGCTTTAAGAAGAGAGTTCGGTATGCAAGTTATCTCTGCCAGCCAGAAGACGGAAGAATTCAGGAACTATGGATTTCGTGAGGTCCAGTTGAACAGCATTGATATCAACGGCATGATTATCAGGCTCGCAGTAATCAGGTTGAATACAAAGGTCCTGTTAGATAATCAGGAAACAATCCTATCCACTCAGGCCTCAGAGACGCATCGGATTGCTGCGGCTTTTAATGAACGTAAGTCCACTATCTTTGGGGACTTTACAAATGATTTACCTGATTTTGATCAGTGGACGTGTAGAAGGATAGATTACTGTATGGATGTCATTACGGAACATGTCAGTGCGTATGTAGCCCTGTTTCAACGCTGTAAGCTTCCAAGCCATCATTACAATATTAATATTAAGAAGAAAGGGAGCTCCTACATGAAATCCAACTCTGTGACGCTGAATTTCTACGATAAATTTGATCAGCTTGAAAAACATCTCTTAGCACTGGATAAGACAATGACAAATAAAGAGCAGAACGAGGCAACCAATATGCTGCGATTCGAGATACAATGTCAACGAGGTAAAACAGACTATATCAAGCGAAGAGAGGGATTTGATAGTAAAAGCATTGAACACTTTCTTGATTCATCTCTCTCTAACAAGTTGATACTGGATTACTACGATAAAAGCATAGGTACTGGTGACTTTTACAGTCTTCATGGGGCAAGAGCAATCGTAGACCGAGCGAATCTTCAGTTCCGAACGAAGCAGACAATCTTGAATACTTTGAAGTTAATAGCAAAAACAAGAAGTATAGAAAAGGCAAGAGTACAGTTTATAGAAGGAGTAGACATTGGTGGGGGGACTATTGTTAAAGGAAGTAGAAAAGCTTTCAACGATAATATAAAGAAAATCCGTTTGTTGGGAATTAATCCAGTTACGATCCCCCGTAACTGGGATATTACCTTTTTACCAAATCCACGTGAGCTCATACTCTCAAGGATGCAATCAGAATTAGAAGAAACACACTGAATGCATCGTGAGAGGCTGCTTGTTCAGTTATGTCTCCTAATTATCAGTTATAGTGGCAAAGGCTTCTTACGGATCAAACTGGTGACTCTGTGGGCCTATTTCAGTCAAAGTAAAAGTGGACCTTACCCATTTGAGGTGAGATCCACTTTACTATACTTAATTAGAGAATTATCAAAACCAATACATAAAACCAAATTGGACAAGCGGTGCGGCAACAATAACCCCAGGGCCCGGAAAAGCCCCTGCAATATGACCGACTGTGGTGCCACAAATCCAGTTCGTCCAAAAACCTGAATCTTTGCGATGAGCACGCTTTTTATGCAGCATTATCCAATCCCTAACATCACTAGTTCAGCGATGAAGTATAGACCGCCAAACGCAATCATTGCGATACAGATGCCAATATAAAGCACAGTATCAATTACAACATATCCTTTTAGAAAATTGTTCAAATGCTTCCCCCACGCTATCTATTCACTATGAAGCTTTACGGGTCACAGTAATGAATATCAACCCAACAACGCCGCCAACGATACCGCCAATGCCGTAACCAACAATTCTATCGCTCTGCATCTCCTGACGGCCAATCTCAGCTCCAGCTCTGAACTTCATTGATCCGGTATTCTCTGCGACCTGAGACATCATAGCAATGGCCTTTTGCTTCTTATCGCTTTCTTGTGTACTGATCAGTCCGCCAATAAACGCCCCCAGAACGATACAGACTACTGTAACGACAACCTTACTTCTGGTCATCAGAAAAGTTTTCTTTCACGCTGGAAAACAACTCGTCAAACTGGGTACCTTCTTCGGATTGGCTTGTATTGACCTTAGTAGGCTGATTGCCGGAAGTATCTGCTTTTTTCATAATAAGTACAACTCCGACAATAAGGAGGACGATACCAGCAACAATCGCCATGATGACTGTTGAATGAGTTTCATTGCCATACATGCCGTTAAAGTACGCTTCCTCTTTGTATTGATCCGATTTGGTTCCTAATATTCCTGCAATAGTAATCCATGCTCCAAGCAGCAATGATACCCAACCTATAACTTTTTTCATTTTAGTCACTCCTGTCTGTGGTATTTAAAATTGCTACTTTACTCTCATTAAGCGTTTGGTGTTTCCTAAAAGATCTGTAAGGCAGAGCGTATCAGCATCAGGCATCATTATCTTTCGTACCCCTAAGAACATTTTTTCATGTTCCCCTGTGTACATCTCCGTAAGTCCTGGGTCAGACTCACTCAAGAAATAGTAGCCGACTACCTGCACATTATCGGTAACAGATTGCGATAAAAATGATTTGTCAGGAAGGAATTCAAAAGTAATTTCTTCGCCCATTCCATTCGTGCCCTTCCATTTTCCGATCATCCATTCATAAAACTGGTCAGGTCCAGCGTTAAAATCACCCGAATCTGAAGAGGCGACAAATTCGCCGGAGTCCACATCATATTCTACTTGAGGAATATCAGAACTAAATATACTACTCGGACCACTTTCTAAGTAATCCAGCGTGTAATATTTAGGTTCCCCGCTAACTTCGTCTAATCGAAGAAATTCATTTATTTCGGGATTATTCAATGCAATTGCCATCTCAATAGCTGTATTGCCTTCATTGTTTCTGATTTGGAGGTCAATATCTTGCTTATAAAGGAGCTTTACAATTTCAGACTGGCTTTCCTTTATAGCAAGCATTATTGGGGTATCTCCCTTACTGTTCTCTTGTTCATTTAAATTGGCACCATGTTCTATAAGCTTTTCTGCGGCTAACTCGCTACCTTCCATTGCAGCGAAACTGAGTGCTGTAGCCCCATCATTTGTTTTGATATTGACATCGGCACCATGATCCAAGAGTAGTTCAATAATTTTATAGTCGTTGTTTATCGCTGCGATGATAATCGCTGTAACGCCATCCTGATCTTGAACGTTGACATCAACCCCTTGATCGATGTAAGCGGTCACCGAATCAATATTGCCGCTTTGCACTGCATCCCAGAACTCATTAATACTTAAGTCGGATTTGTTTGTTTGTGGAGTTTCGGTTTCTTTATTAGCAACCGACAGCGAAGTGGGCTGAGAAGAGGGGCTTTCAGCCTCCTTAGACTGGCAGCCAGCGATTACACCCGCCATTAATAAGATTGTTGCACACAAGATTGATCGTTTCTGCATTTCTGATACCTCTTTTTCAGTTTGATTGGTTTGAGAGCAAAATGTCATCAATTTAATAGCGTTATTGGCTTTCTCTCCTCCTTGAGTTAGGCTACGACAAAATCAGGCAGCTTTTTTCACAAGCATACAAAATGTACCAATATACGTCAATGCTTATGGTTATATAATAATGATTCTTTCAGTGTGTTACTGTTTCGATCACTTTCCTCTAAATTCGTGGGAGGAAAGGAATGGTAGCATGGATGAAAAAATTGACTACAAACTCATTGGAAATTGCGTACGCGAAGAGCGACTAAAATACAACCTGACTCAGGAAAAGCTTGCAGAAAGCGTAGGGATATCTGCTTCATACATGGGACTGCTTGAACGTGGCGAGCGGATTCTCTCTGTCGAGACCTTAGTAAGGTTGTCCATTGCTCTTAATGTTTCTACCGATACCTTGCTTAAGGCAACACTGGACAGTGTGGAAAGAGATACCTTTTCCCTTCAATTCGCATTACTAACAAATGGGTTGGATGATCCGCAGAAGCAAATGGTCTTAGATGTTGTCAAGGCTATGTTGCCACATTTCAAACAGGAGCAGAACAACAACGAATAAAAACCAACATTAAAGCCCTTTATACGGAGGGGCCGCCATGATAGGCTGATGCCGTGGCGATGCTGGTTCATGGCATCGCCTTATCGCCTCGTATCATGGCGGCAGAGGCTCCGTGTCAAGGGCGGCTCGAACGTAACAGTGAAGGAGCTACATCAGGCCACGCTCTTTTAGTGAGCAATAGTTCTCATTAGCGATAATTAGATGATCTAAAAGCTGAACTCCCATAATCTCTCCTGCATTCACCAGACGTTCGGTGAGAGCTATATCCTCCCGTGAAGGAGTTGGGTCACCTGAAGGATGGTTGTGAACGGCTATGATCGCAGCAGAGCTTCTTTTAACAGCAGCTTTGTAGACCTGCATTGGGGATACTATGCAACTATCGAGTGATCCAATAGCAATTGTCTCTTTGCCTATCACTCTGTTCTTTGTATTCAGAAACAGCACTACAAAGTGCTCACGTTGCAAGTAGGAGAGCTCCGGCATCATGAGGTCTGCTGCATCCTTAGGAGAGCGTATGGTGTATACCTGTTGAGTTGGTGCATTCAGAGCACGGGCCAATTGTAGAGCAGATAGGATTTGACGGGATTTAGCCTTTCCTATTCCTCTTATAGTTAGCAGTTCATGCTCAGTAACATCAAAGAGCTCAGATAACGTCGAGTAACGATTGAATAGTTCTTCCATTACATAACCCTCCGAGTTTTCATAGAGCGTATTAGCCAGTAGGACTTTCAGAGTGTTCATTTGATATGATTGCATGTCGATTGACCTCCATAAGGTTGAAATGCAAACAGAAGAGACCGTAGTGGCCTCTCCTGCTTGTGGGCGATCTATATTTTTGGTAAGCTGATGATAAGTTGAATTACTTGGTGTGCTCCTTGTGCGAGCCACCTTTTTTTGTTTGGTTGTTTTTCATTTGATGCAGGACAGATACAACGAGCAATTGCATGTACTTACGGCCTTCAGGAGAATCACGAAAATGTGTACTCTGTGTACAGATTTTACCTGATGTTGATTGATACATGGACGTTCTCCTTTCATATTTATGAAAGATCACACTTTGTTAAGCTTTTGAAGATGTCTCTGCAACTGCGGAGCGAAGTACTTTTCAAAGTAACGCCGCATGTAGTAAGCTGTACGTTCATCATCCAGTTTCCAACATCGAATAAAGTACGTGTATAGCACAGTGCGAGCCATGCGTATGTGGCCATTCATGACTAGCTGCCGCATTAACACGGTTACGTCTTCTGGAAGACCTTGTTTTTTGATCATCGCTATTACCTCCTCTCATGGATGCACCCTCGCCGTTTTTGGTGAATGTGATTTGACCATGACTAACTGCTGTAGAGGTATAGCAAACTGTATAGTTTGATAAACCTTCTTCAACCCGTAGTTCACCTCCTTTCATGTAGGTTAGCTTCTTCCTGCTACTCTTAGACTCGTAACCTTTCTCCCAAAAATGGGAGAAAGCTGTGAAGCAGAACACCAGAAGAGGTTTTTACCATTTTTGGTATAAAGCCTAGACACTCTCCTCTTCGGTTGCCTCGAACTCTAAAGTCACATAATTCACCTTTCTCTTATCCACTGCAAACAGAACATCTCTAATGGTCCTGCATCAATAAGTGAATAAACACAGATTTCAAATGACACCCCCCGGGCAGTAATTCTTCATAGACCCTTCTTTATAATTAACCTGGAGGGGTCAGAAAATATTTAGTATTTCCGATTTCGTAATAGGCATTTTTATTTAGGTATATTTAGAAAAAACAGCACAAAAAAAGCCGTTTCTCCAAAACGAAAAAACGGCTGGTTTAATGCGAAATATTTAATTTTTTTATTTGGAATCCCATAATAGCAAGCATTGGTAGAAGCACTTCTAGAATCAAATGGACATTCCTGTGTACTACGGCGTATTAAACGGTAATATACTCTGCTACAGGCTTCAAGTCCACCGCCTCCGAAGAGCTGCTGCAAACGAAAACAAGGCCATGGATGAGCCCTCCAAAGTCCTTGTTTTTTTATATGATCGGCTGAAAGAATAAGAAGGATATCCCTGTCTGATCTTCCCGCAGATAATAGTACTTCATATTGCTTCAATTTTATTAGGTTTAGATTTTACATAAAATGGTTTACTGACTCAAGATTTGCTCCAACTTTTGATTGTAGTTATTAAAGATTTCATTATCTGAATTAATTTGCTTAGTCTCCCTAAACATATTGACTTGGAAAATCATATCTAACAGTTCAACCATATTACTTAACATTATTTCTGAACGTTCCTCATCAGATACAGTACTTAATTCAACATGTAGAATTGCTTCTGCAGCAGAGTCGAATTTTCTGAACGGGTCAAAATCCATTGAGCAGTTACCAGGGTCACTATAGAAGTTCATTTTTTTAACGACTTCTAAAACTGCGTCCCTCTCCTTATTATTCAGTTCGAATGGTGTAATATCAATATCCTGTCTAATTAATGGATAATGTATTGCTAACACTTTACTAGAATCTAAAGAAAAGATAAATGCATAGTCCTTTTCGCTACACAGGATATATAAATTTTGATAGCCAAGTCCTGATTCGGTTTGCATTGAAACTAATAAATCCAAAACTGCTTGTTCTTCCTCAGAAACATTTCTTTGCGGAATAAGAGTATATTCCAAAATCAACACCGTCCTTAAAATTATTTGTGCATCCGTGACGTTCATGTATATACTTCTGTCTAGCCTCTGAATCCTGGCTCGAGTAAATCGTTATAATTATATCATTTTTCAAGGTTTTTGAACCTTGCAAAGATGTGTAAAACTGCTCAGATTGAATCAGGTTATCGTTTGAAGCATAGTGAGCATATATATGTGCAGAGTAGATTAAGCGAATAACAGAGAATCTTTGGAGGCTTTAGAGAGGTACTTTGAGAAGTAGTATTGATGGAAGTGCGGATGATGAGGAATGGAGGCCAAAACCACACGCCGAAGGGGACATATTAACACTGGTTACGTGGCGGCCAAAACCCCCTGTCTCCGTATAGGCTTAGTGAAACTCACTGTATCCATTAACAGCAAACAGCAAGGAGTTAGACAAAGCAAATGTTTAACAGCATTGATAGAACAAGCTGGCCGATACAATGAAAAAGACACCAAATCAGGTGTCCTTTGCTTCGTATATAGCTAGTTATATGCAGAGAAAGTTTAGAGTTTACGCCACTTCAAAGGAGTTACTGATCTTTGACTGGAAATCCTTAGATTGAGCTTCAACTGTGTATTCGTAAATCCCTGATCTGGTAAACTGGACACCTACCTGTGCCAAGAAAAACTTGTTCGAAGTATTCTCTAAATTAGTAATCATTGAGGTTGAGAAGAGATACTCCCATCGAGCTCCGAATTCTCTAGCATATACACTTCTTCCGCAGATTGTTAATGCTCCCCAATTTTCATTGGTTAATAGCTTAATATCAGGTGGGGGAGAAATACCGAATGGAGCATTCATAATAATTTGGATGATAGCAGGAGTTGAATTGGTTAAAGCGCCTCCCCCTAAAGGATGAACTGCTAAGTATAGTCTATTTTCACCATATTGGTTACTTTGGTAAAGTAGTTCCGATAACTTTCTGTTTGTTAATTCCAGCTCATCTTTAGCTTTATCTCGCTCTGATTGAATGTCTTTATTTCTCTCCAGAAGTACTTGGACAACAATGCAGTATACAATAAGACTTCCGAGTGCAGTAAGGTGCACGGGATTGTCATATTCTCCACCAAGAATAGCTCCAAGAATTGTGACTGTAATCAGTGAAACTAAATTAATAATTTTCAGCATAAGGAAATTCCTCGATAAACTCTGTCAAAAATTTTAAAGTGCTATTGTTCACAGAGAGTTGTCCTTTACTACTCAGTGATATAAAGTGATCCTTTACTAACATTAATAGGTAATTAATGGTGAGATTATTATTTGACTCAAGTTCTAAGCGTAATGAATCTACAGATTTAGATTCGTAAGTTATATGATCTTCATCAAGCTCATCGTCGAGATCAACCTTTTTAATGAAACCACCATAATGCGATGTTATATTTAGGATTGATTGATTATTGAAGTTAACAGTCCGATTTTGAATCGAATTTAATCTTAGGTACTTTGCTATTTCTTCACTATATTTTTCATTGATGTTTTCAATAAACAACAGCCGCAGACTCTTATTATAGAAAGTATTAATATACTGATTCATTGGAACATTAATATGGTTACCTGAAAGTTTTGTTCCGAATAAATACTCGTCCTTTATATTGAATACTGCATGTGCGATTTTCTGATTAAGGTCGTTAAAATGGAACAATGTTAGCTCGTCATTTGAAAAAGTATCATTCATGCTTTTGAGAACATGAAAGTCACTTTTACCTTCTATAACGAAAATTGTAAATTTCATAATTCTCCCTCATTCCTCGTTATTGACTGTTCCGAATAGAGCCTCGATAAGATAAATGAGGAAGTTCTCAAAGTCATCCACGTGTCCAAAATCGTCCTCATTTAATATAATACGATGACCACCCTCACTGTATAACTTAACTGTGATATGTGAGGGTGTTGACACATGTTTTTTTTCTTTAAATGGTAACTCAAAAGTTAGATGCGACATTTTTCCATGATCGCTGTACTGTTCATCAACTACTGAGGTATTTTGATCATTGGATGGATCGATTTCATATGATACTTTTTTTGTACTGTCCCCATCTTTATCAATCTTATCAATTTTTGCTGCAGTCCAAGGATACATATTCTTTAGGCTTCTCAATAATTGATCATTTATTCTTAGGGGGTTAAGTTTAAGACCTAAACTTTCTAATAAAGTTTTAACTCTCGTACGCGATATCTCCTCGGCAGTCCAGTCAAACTTAATAATAAGTTGGCTGTTCTCAGTAACGATTATATTGGATTTGGTATAGTATTCGTGGTGTACTCTTTCGGAACTAACGACTCCATTATCAACACGGGCTTCGTAGTAATAGCCTAGGCTACTTTGAGCGGAACTAATCGCTTTTAAGAAAGAAAAATCATTAAATTTCTTTATTTCAATATTTGAAAACCCTTCTCCTTTAACACGGCCCTTATCAATAAGGTAAGCTCTTGACTCAAGTAAGGTACGAAATTTATTAATATCGAATTTACCATCTGCTTTAGACAAAAACATATCAGCTTGGTTCAAGGTACTTAATGTAAATATAAACAGACTTGCCATAGTGCTAGCCCCTTTTTCCTGCGTAATAAATCTTCTACTATTAAATAAAACATAAGGTAGCATACTTGTCTACTAATATATTCCACTTTTATTGTTGTACAGAAGAAGACTATTGAGGGCCGAGAGTGTTACATCACTGCTAATGTATAAGTGTATTAATTTAAATAGGACCATTGCCATGCCGATAATCTACAATTGAATTTGTACATACCAACATGAACGGCTCGGCTCCATAAGAGGAACCCGCTGAGATAGCGGTTTTTTTGCTGTTTAGTGATTGAATTGTAGACCGAATGCAGACAAGGAATTATGGGGAACTAAAAGTATTTATTCATGTAGACATGTTGTCTACATCTAAAATTAGATCATTCACTTTGAAGTTAATATTTAGTGGCACATTTTCCGAAACTACATCTATAAGAGCTCGAACTGATATAAGATTGGATTATGGCATTAAGCACTCAAAAGCAAAAATATTCGGAGGAATTACTATTATGAGTTTTACTATTGATTATGTTAAAAATAAAAACAGAATTATTGTAACATCGGACGGTATGGAAGTTGAGGATGCCTTTGCGTACGCAGAACAATTTCCGAAGATACTGAAGAAAACTAAGCGAGGGTTTACAGGTATGACTGTAATCACTGGTGGTCTGGTATTTAAGCAAGAGGTGATGGCAATTCTTGCTCCAACTGGTGAAGATGCTGTGAAAGCTGGAATCTCTACAAAACACAAATGGGTGTATGTTGCGCCTACAGCTTTCTACAAAACGCAAATGAATCGTATGTTTAAAGATATTGCAAACTTGTACGAATCGATAGAAGAAGCTGAAGCGTATCTTGATTCCGCAGGGAATTAGCAACTTCTAAAAATTAAAAGGACCCAGCCAACATCTGTAGCGCCAAAGGTACTTTCTGCGTATCGAAGAAGCACTGTGAAAAACCGATATATTCACGATTAACTTATATAATTGCATCACTATACTAAGGAGTTATTCCTATGATCAGTCTCCTTAATCAGAATGACTTATCAAATATTGGTTAGAATGCTTCTAGGATGACATCAAAACTGTAAGTAGACTCGTAGAAGCTTATGTGTCATTATCTTCGAACAGGGGTTCGACTCCCCTCGGCTCCATTTGAAAGACCCGCTGATTGATATTATCCCCTTCAAGTAGACACTCAAAAAAACCTTCATGTTATCATGTAGGCTTGAGTGCCACTTGGAGGGGATATTTTTTATGGCTAAAAAAGGTCAAACATTTCAGAAGTATACAGAGGAATTCAAATTAAAGGCGGTCAGAGCGTATTAAGAGGGTTCATCGAGCTATAAGGAGGTAGCTGAACGAGAAGGGATACGTAACTGTTCTCAACTGATTGAACACACATGAGGCCAGTTTTTTCGTTCTCTAAAGTATACCTAAATAGGATGAATAATAACTGGTTAAATTTACAAATTTGTCATGTGACAATAGTGATGACAGCAGTAACTATTCTCTCAAATGCTGGAATTATATAATGGATAGATTACATAGACAAGATAGGCTTCGTAAGGCTATTGTCTATAAATTTTTATTTTGTATTATTTATTTATAATGTAATTATATTACATAAATTATTATATTGATATTTATATGAAATGGGGAGAAACATTGAGAGAAAGAATTCTAACTCTATTCATGACGATTGCTATTCTATTCACGACAATCACACCCGGGTTGGTACCGAGTGCTGAAGCAGCAGGAGGCACAGTTACAAAGACCTATACAGCAACTGCTGATACGATGCAATTAAATGGTCAAGCGGAATATAACGGAATCTATGATAATGATGGAGATGGTTATCTATATGTCGGCATGAGCAATAATGACGGCTTCGTCAATGTGCGCAATAGAATGGCCGCATCTTTCAATTTAGGTGCTCCAGAAGGGACCATTGTATCAGCAGAGCTGGTTGTGACGGTTGCTACTGTATTAAGAGTCCCGAATCACACGCTGTACATGGAGGCAAGGGGCTCTGCTGCGAATAGTTTGGACCATAATTTTAATGGTACCTTCCCCTTCGTAGATGTGAATAGCCCTTTTTCAGATAAATTTACGGCGAAAAGCACTGCGGAAGTGCCGATGGGCACTTATCTTCAGGATCAATCGATTACTTTCAATGTTAAGAGTGCTGTCGATGCCTTTACGGGTGGTTCTGATCGCACAGTAACTTTTACACTTAACGGCAATGAAGCAGATGCAGACAGCGGGAGATTTTTATTGTATTCCTTAGAAGCTTCGAATGCTGCATTTCGCCCGAAGCTAGTCGTTACTTATGAGACCGGACCGACGAATACCCCGCCTACGGGCTCTTTCAAAATTGCGGAGGGAACAGCGACAAGCGCCAGCACAGTCAATCTATCCGTAACAGGTTCAGATCCTGATGCAGGTGATAGTGTTACCCATATGAGATTTGCGAATAGCGTTGCTAATTTATCGGCGGCATCTTGGTTGCCTTTCAGCAATACAGCAACATTCAGTCTAAGTGGAGGGGATGGGGCGAAGAACATCTATATGCAGGTGAGAGATTCCAACAATGCGATATCTGCCAGTTCTTCTCAGATCATTCTATTGGATCAGACAGCACCAACAGGTGCACTGATTATTAATGATGGTGCTGCATGGACGAAATCAGAGATGGTCACTTTAAAAGGAACCTATACGGATGGAAGCGGCTCAGGAGTTGAGCAGGTGCGTCTCTCCAATGTTAATGGGACTTGGCAGACCAGCTGGTTCAGTATCGCTGATCTGAACGGGAGGTCATGGGTCCTTCCGGCTGGACAGGGAGTCAAAAACGTATATGTACAATATAAAGATAGAGTTGGTAATTCGAGCAACTCAACTATTAGTAGTACAATTACAGTAGATACAATAGCTCCTGTTATTACAAATGTAGTGAATAACATAGTATATAATAGCAAAGTTAATCCTCTATTTTATGAAGGCAGCGGATTGCTTAATGGGAGTCCCTATACCAGTGGTACAGACATCACCCAGGATGGAACGTATACACTGATCGTCACCGATCAAGCAGGCAATAGTGCGACGGTGGTTTTCAAGGTTGATACGATAGCACCTACCGTAACGGGAATAGCGAATGGTGTAATATACAACACAATCAAAACGATTACCTTTAACAAAGGAACCGCGACTTTAAACGGAGCTGCTTTTGTTAGTGGTGCACAGGTTTCACAAGATGGTGTGTATACCCTGATTGTAACGGATACAGCAGGCAATGTAACAACGATTAACTTTGAGATAGACACAACAGCACCTAAAATTAAAGGGGTAAGCGAGGGCGGGGTTTATAAGTCGGTAACTCCCAGTTTTAATGAAGGAACAGCGCAGCTGAATGGAACTGCTTATATGAGCGGTACAAGGATTGATCAGGATGGTGTGTATACGCTGGTTGTAACCGATACAGTAGGTAATGTAACAACGGTTAACTTTGAGATCGAAAATGTGGCGCCAATTGTTACGGGAGTAATGGAGGGCGGAATTTATATATCGGTAGTTCCTAGTTTTAATGAAGGGACAGCGCAATTGAATGGAACTGCTTATACAAGCGGTACAAAGATTGATCAGGATGGTGTGTATACGCTGGTTGTAACCGATGCAGCAGGCAACGTCACGATGGTGAAATTCATCATTGACAGAACCGCTCCAACCGTCACCGGCGTTGTTTACGGGGTGAGCTACAACACCGACAGAACGATCACTTTTAACGAAGGTACGGCAATGTTGAACGGAGATCCATTCGCAAGTGGCGAGACCGTTTCCGCTGAAGGCGACTATACACTCATTGTGACCGATGCGGTGGGCAACGTTACGACAGTCAGCTTTACGATCCACAAAACCGGCCCAACCGTTACTGGGGTTGTTTACGGATCGAGTTATAATACCGACAGAATGATCACGTTTAACACGGGAATCGCAACGTTGAACGGCGATTCCTTTGCTAGCGGATCTGAAGTCAGTGCCGAGGGCGACTACACACTCATCGTAACGGACGCGATGGGCAACGTCACAACCATTGCATTCACGATCGATAAAACAGTCCCGATCATTAGCGGTGTGACCGACGGCTCTATCTATAACACGAATCAATCGATTACGTTCAATGAAGGTACGGCGACCTTGAACGGAGATCCATTTGCAAGTGGCGCAACCATTTTCGCCGAAGGTGACTATACGCTTGTGGTGACGGATGAGGCGGGTAACGTTACGACGGCCAACTTCATCATTGACAGAACCGCTCCAACCGTCACCGGCGTTGTTTACGGGGTGAGCTACAACACCGACAGAACGATCACTTTTAACGAAGGTACGGCAACGTTGAACGGAGATCCATTCGCAAGTGGCGAGACCGTTTCCGCTGAAGGCAACTATACACTCATTGTGACCGATGCGGTGGGCAACGTTACGACAGTCAGCTTTACGATCCACAAAACCGGCCCAACCGTTAATGGGGTTGTTTACGGATCGAGTTATAATACCGACAGAATGATCACGTTTAACACGGGAATCGCAACATTGAACGGAGATCCCTTTGCTAGCGGATCTGAAGTCAGTGCCGAGGGCGACTACACACTCATCGTAACGGACGCGATGGGCAACGTTACAACCATTGCATTCACGATCGATAAAACGGTCCCGATCATTAGCGGTGTGACCGACGGCTCTATCTATAACACGAATCAATCGATTACGTTCAATGAAGGTACGGCGACCTTGAACGGAGATCCATTTGCAAGTGGCGCAACCATTTTCGCCGAAGGTGACTATACGCTTGTGGTGACGGATGAGGCGGGTAACGTTACGACGGCCAACTTCACCATTGACAGAACCGCTCCAACCGTCACCGGCGTTGTTTACGGGGTGAGCTACAACACCGACAGAACGATCACTTTTAACGAAGGTACGGCAACGTTGAACGGAGATCCATTCGCAAGTGGCGAGACCGTTTCCGCTGAAGGCAACTATACACTCATTGTGACCGATGCGGTGGGCAACGTTACGACAGTCAGCTTTACGATCCACAAAACCGGCCCAACCGTTAATGGGGTTGTTTACGGATCGAGTTATAATACCGACAGAATGATCACGTTTAACACGGGAATCGCAACCTTGAACGGAGATCCCTTTGCTAGCGGATCTGAAGTCAGTGCCGAGGGCGACTACACACTCATCGTAACGGACGCGATGGGCAACGTTACAACCATTGCATTCACGATCGATAAAACGGTCCCGATCATTAGCGGTCTGACCGACGGCTCTATCTACAACACGAATCAATCGATTACGTTCAATGAAGGTACGGCGACCTTGAACGGAGATCCATTCGCAAGTGGCGCAACGGTTTTTGCCGAAGGTGACTATACGCTTGTGGTGACGGATGAGGCGGGTAACGTCACAATGATTTCTTTCACAATTGATCGAACAAACCCGATTATAACCGGTCTAACTGTAGGAATAAGCAACTACACCAGTCCGTTGACGATTGGATTTAATGAAGGTACCGCTACATTAAACGGTCAGCCCTTCACAACCGGAACGAGAGTTATATCTTCTGGCAACTACACGCTAGTCGTCATCGATGAAGCAGGAAATCAGACGATTGCCACGTTTACGCTGAACATCTCGACTCCTGAATCCGGTTCAGGTTCAAGCTCAGACCCAAGTACAAGCTCAAGTACAAGCTCAAGTACAAGCCCAATTCCAAGCTTAGGGCTAGAGATCGAGATCAATGGAGTTAAACAGAAGGATTTAGCCAAAGAAACAACTGCTGTTATGAACGGAAAGAAAGTGACAACGGTAACCATCGACGAGAAGAAATTATCGCGTTACCTCGATTCCTTACCCGATAAGCCAGTCATTAACATACCGGTCCATAATGATTCAGATCGTGTTCTTCTGCTCTTAAACGGTCAGCTTATCACAACACTGAATGACCGAAACGCAGTTATTCTAATTCAAACGGAGCTTGGTTCCTATCTTCTAGCTGCCAACCGGATCGATTGGAGTCTTGTCACGAAGCGTTTCGGTTCGGAGGATGCACTGCGAAACATGGTGATTCAAGTCGAGATTACCAATGTACCAGAAAGCGATATCGTGCAACTTGCTAATAGTATAGGGAAGGCAAGACTCTTGTCGCCGCCGATTGATTTCAACATCACAGCAGCACATGGCGGTAAGACGATTGAGCTCAACAAGTTTCTTAGCTATGTCGAGCGGACGATTGTCATTCCCAATTCAGCAGATGATCACAATAAAAATATAACGGGGATTACGATGACGAAGGATGGAAACATCGTGCCGGTACCTACCCGAATGATGAGGGAGAACGGCAAGACCTTTGCTGTCATTTATAGCCTGACAAATAGCGTCTATGCCGTTATAGAGAATGACAAAACCTTTGCGGATATTCAGAATCATTGGGCGAAGTATGATATCGAACAAGTAGCGTCCAAGCTGATCGTCCAAGGTGTCACTGAATCGAGCTTTCAACCGAACAAGCAAATTACCCGAGCTGAGTTCACGGCGATGTTGGTCCGGGCTCTCGGATTACACACGGTTGATCAGCCTACTAGCTTTACTGACGTCAACAGCGGGCAATGGTATTACGAAACGGTCTCCATTGCGGAAGGCTACGGGTTAGTTACGGCAAGTAACAACAGCCAGTACACTCCCAACGAGAAGCTAAGCCGAGAAGAAGCAATGGTGTTGCTGGGGAAAGCCATGAAGCTTGCTGGGATGGATACAGCGATTTCCGATAGCGAAGCCGCTCAACAGCTTAGCACATTCAAAGACCATCATTTGCTCGACTTGTCTGCAAGAGCGGCAGCTGCACTTAACGTTAAATACGGAATTATCATAGGCAATCAAGGACAGCTTACGCCGAACAATGTCATTACACGTGCCGAAGCTACCGTCATTTTACAACGCTTGCTCGAAGCGGCCAAACTGAGTTCGTAACAGCAAGAACCTTCAACCACAAGCTAAGTGGTTGAAGGTTCTTTTTTGTGTATATTTAGAGGAACTCGTCATGCATTACCTCGTGATCACCCATTACAAACTCCTGCTCAGCCGTTATTTGCCCCTTCTAGATTTGATCGTACTTGCGAAGTTTGTAATTAACCGCTTCGAACGCTTCGTCTAGGTCTTGTTGTCGTTGCAACTCTTTTTTATGCTACTCAAGGATCGCCTTTCTTTATAGGAGAGTTTGTTTTCCTTGAATGGCTAAATCAGTGTAATAAAGATGCTTCCAAAGGCAAAGTTACGGATATGTCTACCGCAAGCTCTTATGCAGTGAATCTAATTAAAGATGAAGCAGAAGCTAGTATTATCAATGGGAAGAAGAATGGCGTATTTGATCCGCTGGGCAATGCCACACGCGCATCGATACGCTGACCAAGGAATGATCTTAAACTATGCTACCTCGCCGAACATCCGAATCATCACACGGTGGCGAATTGTGGATTTGTACAGCCATGGCTCGGCTCCATATGGAGTACTATTGAAGACACCATGAAAGGTGTCTTTTTTCATATTTTCAGAATATGATCTGGACTATGCGTGGCGGTTCAAAAAAATGAGTATCTTGCTAGATCCAGTATCTTTCGTATGTGGAATTAAAGATTGCAGTGAAGAAGGTGTGAAGAAAAATTTAAGGTTCTATATAGGGATAAAAAAGGCAAACCTAGGATAGGAAGAGTTAATAGGGAGATATAAATGAAAACCAGTATACTTATGCTATAATTTAATAAAGTGACTCTGTGTTTTAGAAAAATTGGATAAAGGATGCATTGACCAACCATGTATGAGAATCAGACTTCTATGCACCACAAGCTGTTTATTATCGGCGCAGGTGCTGCCGGACTAATGGCCGCCGTTACTGCGCGTGATATGGGTATCGATACTGCCATTCTGGAGGGTAACGACCGGATTGGAAAGAAGATATTAATGACAGGTGATGGCCGCTGTAACATTACGAATGAATCCACTGCGACGGGTACGGATGAAGCAATTGCTTTATCGCACAAGTATCACAGTAATCAGGCCGGATTTCCACTTGCGGTATTGCAGCAATTTGGCATCCGTCAGACTATAGATTTTTTCTCCTTTCTCGGGCTTCCACTTACAAGATTGAAGGAGGGATTGATGTATCCAATGTCGCTGCAGGCAGCAGCGGTGCTGGATATTTTCCAGCTTGCGCTGGAGGATCGGAATGTTCCGGTATACCTCAATAACAAAGTGTTGGATGTTACTGTTTCGAAGAATCATCCGCGCTTCAAGATAAAATGCCAAACGGAAACAGAGGAGGAGGTTGTTTATACTAGCGACTATCTACTTCTATCTGCGGGTGGCCTTGCCGGTCCAAATGCGGGAAAAGAACCTCCTGGGTATACACTTGCCGAACGTCTGGGGCACACCCTGATTGAGCCTTTGCCGGCCATTGTGCAATTGAAGCTGCAATATCCGAATATGAGGGCACTGTCCACTATCAAATCTCAGGGACAAGCCCATATCATTGTGAACGGTAAAGTCATCTGCAGTGAACAGGGTGAAATTGCCTTCACGGATTACGGTATTACCGGCCCGCCCATTCTTCAGCTAAGCAGGAAGGCTGCGTATCATCTTGCAAGAGGAGAACAGGTAACATTGTCGGTTGATCTGATGCCGGGCCGCACGGAGGAAGAGTTAGTTGAGTTTTTAGAAAGGCTCTGGGAGACCTTTGGACACCGGACGGTTGCGGATTCTCTCGTTGGCATCTTTAACAAGAAGCTTGTTACGGTCCTACTCAAGGAGACCGGCTTAGATCAGCAACCACAGCTGCTTTGCCAGGATCTATCGATGAAAACCAAGGGGAAATTTTATCGAATCTTGAAGCGTTGGGAATTTAAAGTGACGGATACCAATGGCTTTACGAATGCGCAAGTGACAGCCGGCGGCATTGATACGTCGGAACTCATCGAAGGAACGCTGGAATCCAAGCTGGTGCCTGGGCTGTATTTGGCTGGCGAAGTGATGGATGTCGACGGAGATTTCGGCGGCTATAACCTGCAATGGGCCTGGAGTTCCGGATATGTGGCCGCCATGGCGCTAGCTAAGTCAATTCAATAAATTTATCAGGAAAAGGGATGCATCAATTAACATGTATAAGGATCAGACTTCTAAGCACCACGAGCTGTTCATTATCGGTGGGGGTGCTGCAGGTCTAATGGCTGCAGTTACAGCGAGGGATCAAGGTATTGATACAGCAATTATTGAAAGCAATGACCGGCTTGGGAAGAAAATAATAACGACGGGTAACGGGCGTTGCAACATTACGAACCAATCCACCGCCACCGGTACGGATGAAGCGGCCGCTTTATCACGCAAGTATCACAGTAATCAGGAAGGATTCCCAATACATGTATTGCGGCAATTCGGTGTCCGCCAAACGATCGAATTTTTCTCCTCACTCGGGCTTCCTTTTGTAAGCTTGGAGAATGGCCGGATGTATCCGATGTCGCTGCAGGCGGCTTCGGTGCCGGGTGTATTTAAGCTGGCGCTGGAGGATCGGAATGTTCCCGTATATTATAAACATAAAGTGTTGGATGTTACCGTTTCGGCGGGACATCCGCGGTTCGCGATAACCTGCCAGACGGAGACAGAGGAACAGGTTGTGTATACCAGCGACTATCTTTTTCTATGTGCAGGCGGCCTTACCGCTCCCAAAACGGGAACGGACGGCTCCGGTTATACGCTTGTCCAACGCCTGGGGCACACCCTGATCAACCCGGTGCCAGGCATTGTACAATTGAAGCTGGATTATCCGTATTTGAAGGAACTATCGGGCATCAAATTTGAGGGAGAGGCCCATGTTATCGTAAACAATGAAGTCATCCGCACTGAGTCTGGTGAGATTCTTTTTACGGACTATGGTATCTCGGGCCCGCCCATACTTCAGCTCAGCAGAAAGGCTGCGTATAATCTCGGAATAGGAGAATCGGTGACATTGTCGGTTGATTTAATGCCGGAGCGCACGGAGGAAGAGTTAATTGATTTTCTGGAGATCCACTGGGGGATCTTCGGACACCGGACGGTTGCCGATTCTTTTGTGGGCATCGTCAGCAAGAAACTGATTCCAGTACTGCTGAAGGAGGCTGGAATTGATCAACAGCCGCACTTGCTTTGTATGGATTTATCATGGAAAACCAAGAAAATATTTTATCGAATCTTGAAACGTTGGGAATTTAAAGTGACCGATACCAATAGCTTCACGAATGCACAAACAACAGCCGGTGGCATTGATACGACGGAGCTAATCGAAGGAACGTTAGAATCTAAGTTAGTCCCTGGGCTGTATTTGGCAGGTGAAGTGATGGATGTGGATGGAGATTGCGGCGGCTATAACCTGCAATGGGCTTGGAGCTCCGGCTACGCCGCTGCTATGGCGCTTGCTAATCGACGTGCCAGCACCACGTAAGGGGGCAGAGGGTTGCTGACTCTTAAACGATCACCTATTACTATGGCAGAGGTTTGCTGTAACAAGTCTGGTTTTAGTAATGTGAAAGCGATGAGGATTGTTTCTCATCGCTTTTTTGTGATTTTTTAAAGTTTGGTGCTCATTTTATTCGTTGCTTAACTCTGATGTCTTCATTTTACCTCAACTTTATTGTCGTGCCTTTATTAATCCTTAAGTTTATCAATTAGAGCTAGTATTCGTCTATTTTTTGTATCTTCCTTTTTAGCAAGCTCAATATAATTAATCTGCTCTCGTTTAATGTAATCAGGCTGGTTTAGAAATGTATTCAGCATGTGGTACTCTTCAAGGTTTGTAGTAATGTAATCAGGCACAATCAGTTTACGATTTTCCTCACATTTCTTAAGTATTATATGTAATGTATCACCGAGCTCTTTTTGTACTGCTCTTCGAATAAATTCGTTATAAACAAAATAATGCCCATTCTTTGACGGCAATAAAGTATGGTCAAATTCGTGCCCGTCAACAGAGATTTGAATAGGTACTTTACCATTAGTATTGAATATCTCCCTTACTGAATAGGGGAAATAGACTACTTTCCATTTCATTTTACCTTCCAGCAGCCTTATCTCACTATCAAATTCATAAACCATACTAAATAACACTCCTCGTGGTAAAGAAGCTGATTTCGGTCACTATTTTATCATAGCCACATTGCTGTTTGTAGGTGATTCGAATTCAATATGCTGTTGCAATAACCTATATGATGTTGAACATGCCTTATCTGCATGAGGATAACATCAGTTTTAGTTATTTCTTCGTATAGTACACATGGTTCCAATAATCTGCCGTCAGTAAGTTCAGCAAAAAAATTACGAGCTACACTCAATATCTCCTCTACGTACTCCGTCATTTCCTCCTTAGTAGGGTAGTCAGAGCACTCCTTATCTAAGTCTTCTGTTATATCTTTACCGAAGTCAGGTATCGTGAATTCTTCATCCTTCTGCTGCCTAAACCAAAATTTCATGCTGGTTGTAGCATGGAATATATGCCTCCAGTATTTATGCTTGGCATCCTTCCAAAAATGATCAGGACATACTTCGATAAGATTCTTCAACATTTCTACGGTTGGATCAAACTGTCTTCTAAAAACAGTCACCATCCTATCACTCATGTTCATCAACTCACTTCTCGAAATTTAGAATCTTAACTTTATTCTTGTCCTAAACAACCAAAACCTTCCATTTTACGATGATGCATTTGGAAAATTTGTGAAATATACTCAATCATAAACCCATAAAATGTAAAAATGTCACATCATAATTTAATGACTGCTGTCACTATTTATCTTAAATTAAAAGCATTACAATATAGGATAGGTTTCGCGATTCAATCCTAAAAAATTTATTACTTATACTGGAGGAACCTCTAGAAGATGAACCCACAACTGTTACGGGATTTTCCGTTCTTTGAACATCTTGATGATGAATATTTAGCTGAAATTGCTAAGGTATGTAACGAGCGTACTTATATAAAAGGAGAGTCCATTTTTTTTGAGGGTGAAGAGGGAGAGGAGCTTTATCTGGTTCTCTCTGGAGTTGTTCAAATCTATCAAGATAACCACTCTAGGGATGTAATTCTTTCTATTTTTAGAGAAGGTGATTTCTTTGGAGAGATGGCTTTGTTGCAAAACGAAAGAGCGCGCTCTGCTTCTGCAAGGACCATTGAGAAGTCTACCTTATGTATTTTGAAAAAACGTGATTTCATTCCTTTACTAAAAAGTAATCCGGAAATACTAATCGGCATTTTGGAAACAGCATTAGATCGTCTGCGGGATGCCAATAAATTAATAACAGACTTAACCGTTATCGACGTACGTACGCGTATTGCTCGCGTGTTGTTGCGTCTAACAGAACAGCACGGAGTGCCCTCTGATGAAGGTGTTCTAATCGATTTGAAATTAACGCATCAACACCTGGCGGATATGACAGGAACGGCGCGTGAGACCGTGACAAAATCATTGCTTGGATTACAGGATGAGCAGTTGATACGTATTGATCAGAGGAAAATACTTGTGTGTAACATAGATAGACTTAGAAATATACTTGACGTAATCTGAGTGAGTTCAAATGTTTGAATTTGTAATTGGGGTTACAGACCATAAATCACCCTAAATGATATAACAATATTAACAAAGAACGCGTACATTTTGCTTTATTAATCGTGATGACACAATGATCATCCATAAATGAAAAGGGGAAATGAAATGAGTGTAAAAAAATTGGTTTTATCTATGTCAGGTACTTTTTTACTGGGGATCATTGTAGGAGGGGCCTTGTTATATAACAATTCGGTTTATAACTCTGTTAAGGATGCCCTGAATGGAAATGCCACGCAAAACTCGGTAGGTAGCGTTAATTTGGAGGGGATGACACAGGTTAACATTCAGGGCATGGATCTTGAAACCGCAATGATGGCTGTGCAGGAGAATCGTACTAATATGTTAGAGAGCCAGTTAAAAGATCAAATCACAGCTGTACAAGCCCAGAATGAAACAATCGCAAAACTGAATCAATTGTTGGGAGTTATTAATGAAGAGCTAGGGAAGCTTCCTTCTGGTGCTGAGGCCGGCTCTGCTGTGGAGCTGGTAGATGACAAGGGTGCTATGTTTACTGCTATGGGCATGGCTATACCGCAAACCAAAGGGGAACTTGAGAAGCTGTTGGGGCAAATCAAGTCACAGATTGATAGTGCAAGTAATAGCCAGCAAATGGACATGCTGCGCCTGCAAAGTTTAACGAATAAACGTAACGAAGCCTTCGATGTAATGACGAATTTTATTAAAAAAATGCAAGACTCCAGAAGTAGTATTATAGGGAATATGCGGTGATGAGTTAAAACTATGATATCCAAAGCTGCAGTTGATTTTCTACGAGATCATCCGTTTTTACGAGGTATTCCTGATGATGAGCTACAAAATGTAATTAACGCTATAACACTTGTGTCTTTAGAGGATGGACAACGACTTCTTATGGAAGCGTCCACCTCTAAGGACTGTTTCATTTTATGGCAAGGGAAGGTGCAAGTAACCTCAGTTAACTTAGTTGGGAAAACACTGCTCTTAGCTGAACTTGGACCGGGAGAGTTAGTGGGAGAGATGGGTCTTATTCGGAACGAACAAAGATCAGCTAGTGTTACGGCAATCGGGCCAGTAAAGGCGTTGCGTCTAGACCGTCCATCCTTCGAATATTTGGCGAACCTAAGTCCATTATTTTACGAGAGTGTGCTTGTGAACATACGGATCCGAATGATCCATAGTATGCTTCGTAAAGCGACAATCTGGTCGGTCATACCTGATGCTGAGCTTCGGGGTCTTGCAGAGATTACAACGATCAAGAAAGTCACGAAGGGTGAAGAGATTATCGTGGAAGGTGCGGTAATTGGTCATTTTTTCATGATTAACAGCGGGAGTATCGAGCTTCGTGGCCAAAAGCGGCGTAAGACTGTTCTTCGAGAAGGAGATTTTTATGGAGAGACAGAGTTACTAACAGACACGGCTGCCTCGCACACGTTGATCGCGGTAGAAGATAGTGAATTACTTATCATGGGCAAGTTAGAGTTCTTAACTATACTCGACTATTACGCTCCGGTTCGTCAACAACTCATTAAGGTTCTAAACATACGAACACCCCATCTGCTGGAGAAAGTTACAATTGCCATCGGCGAGGAAACTATTGCCGAGGATAAGGAATCGCTACCTAAAACCAAAGACAAATGGATTGACCAGCTGTTGTGGCTGGTAGGTGGATTTCTTGTAGTCTCCTTCTTGGCACTATTCCTTCATAGCCAATGGTGGAAGATCGCCACCTTGATTGTTGGAGGAGTGGTGGGTCCCGCAGCCTTCGTAGCTTTTGTGAGAAGTCAGCAGTTAATAGGCTTCCGTCAGCGGAGACTTGTTATAGTTTTTGTGTCTACCGCGGTTGTGGCTATTCCTCTGGCTTGGTATTTAGAGCGGATATGGCTTTTTGAAGTAAAAGCAAATTCTTTTGATTTTTCACAGCTTTACGTACCTTTGTCTGTAGCCCTAATAGAAGAAACTGCGAAATTATTAATTTGTGTGATGCTCGTTCGAACGCGGAAAATCCAATTTCTAATGGATGCAGTGGTGTTTGGTGCGGCAGCAGGCATGGGATTCGCAGCAGTGGAAAGTATTATTTATGGATGGGTTCATCTAGACGAGGCATCGTCAATAGGGATGCTTACTGTCCTATGGATGAGAGCATTATTATCGCCCTTCGGTCATGGAACATGGACTGCGATTGCCACTGTGGGGATATGGTATGCAAGTAGCATGCATAAGAATTCGAGCTTGGGGGACGTCAAGCCATGGACAAGATGGCGACGCGCAATTGAAATGTTTTTAGTAGTAGTTGTGATGCATGCATTATGGAATTATCACTTTGAACCGGGGCTGATGAAGGCTGGTGTTATGGCCGTAGTCGGGATTATGGGTCTCTTTTTATTGTTCTTACTCATTCGTAGGGGAAGAAGAGAGGAGTTCCATGCCTTGAATATGTTAAATCCAACAATGAATGAGGCGATCCGACATGACGAACAAGTGAAGCCTATGACGCAGGAGCTTTATTGTAAAGGCTGCGGGTCAATGTCTCCGCCGGGTACACGTTACTGCACACGTTGTAGCCAGGCACTAAGGATTAAATGATTTTGATGCGGCTCCATAGGTAGTAAAAGAAAAGACACCTTGAAGGGTGTCTTTTTACGTTATTGCAGCTTGAAAAAAAGATGCCAACATTATCCCCGACTTTAATGAAAGTTCCCGGTTTCATTTTCCGTGAATTTGCCGTCGCTGTCATGCTGGGATTGCTTGCGGCGATCATTACGGGCTTGTTGCTGCTGTTGGGCTTCCAGGCTGTTTACGGGCGTGGCTTCCAAATCTTTTACAGTGTTGAGCAGATTCTTGTCTGGTTTATTTGCGCTCAATTGAAAATTCCTCCTTGTTTACCTAATGGTTGTGAATTTTATTATGTGCTGGCTACTGTGTGGCTATTCGTGTTGTATGATCACAATCCATTCGCTGTCCTATAATCATTAGCTCAGAACACGGTTAGATAGGGGAGATATGAGTAAATGATTGTTTCGGAACCTTTTTTAGTTTTGATATGTTGAACGTGTTCTGGTTCCAGAATTTGTATTATTTTCGAAGGGATACAGGGGTTAGATGCAGGATCTCTTTCTAAATATTTAGGAGGTGAAAAGAGAAACTTCATTTTTTTTGCAAGCGGTTACAAGTATATCTGCAACAAATTAAAATCGGGAGGAAATAAAATGAAAAAAAGAGTTGCAAAGGTAACCAGTATTGTTGTGTTGTTTTCTCTTGCTCTTTCTTTAATAGTAGGTGGATGGACAAATACGGTGGTGCATGCTGCTGGTCTTGCGGTAACAGGCAGTGGAGGCTGGAATGAAACGGCATATGTGGAATGGTCACCTGTAAGCAATGCGACAGGGTATAACGTTTATGTTAAATTGGCAAGTGCAGCGGATTCTGGGTATCAACAAATTAATAATGAGTTAATCCGCAAATATCCTTCCTACTGGAGAGCGGATGCTGTAGGGCTTGCAGCCGGAAATTATGTGATGAAAGTTGAAGCTACGTTGTCAGGGGGTGGGACGGTAAGTGCGGTTTCAAATCCGCTATCCGTAACGTCATATGACCGTTCTGGGTTTGCTTTTTCGACTAGTTCGCAATATGGTACAGGATCAGGGGCTTATAATGAGAATGGAACCCTCAAGAATGGTGCTCAAGTGCTGTATATAACATCTCAGAATGCGCAAACCGTAACGCTTGGTGTAAAAATCAACAGCTCCGGCGCTGTACAAACAGGGGTTGGCCTGGGCGGTATTCTGGCACTGAGACAAAAAGGCTATGATACAACTCCACTTGCGATTCGAATTATCGGAAAAGTTACAGCTGCTGATCTGAGTGGACAGCTTAACAGCAGTGGGTATCTTGAAGTCAAAGGTAAAAACAATTATTCGGAAATGAATATTACTATTGAAGGTATCGGAAATGATGCTTACGCATACGGTTGGGGAATGCTTCTAAGATATGTAGGTAATGTGGAAGTAAGAAACCTGGGTGTAATGTTATTCCCCGACGATGGCATTTCAATGGATTCTGGCAATATGAATGTCTGGGTGCATAATAATGATATTTTTTATGGAGCTGCTGGAGGCGATGCAGACCAAGCCAAGGGCGACGGTTCCACAGACCTTAAAAATGGATCCAACTATATTACAATCTCTTACAACCATTACTGGGATTCCGGAAAATCTTCGCTAGTTGGTTTGAGTGAGCCGGCTGAATTTTTTGTTACCTTCCACCACAACTGGTTTGACCATTCGGACTCCCGTCATCCGCGGATTAGAGTGGCATCCGTCCATATCTATAACAACTTTTTCGATGGTATCTCCAAATACGGTGTGGGTGTTACTACAGGTGCTTCAGCTTTTGTAGAATCTAATTATTTTAGACATGCTAAGTTTCCAATGATGATCTCCTTACAAGGTACAGATGCTTTAGGGGAGGGCACATTCTCAGGCGAAAATGGAGGTGTGATTAAAGCCTATAACAATCTTATTGTAGAGGCTTCAAGTCTCATCTATGCGAATTCAAACACAGGGACAGCTCCTGCTAATGTTACCTCATTTGATGCTTACTTAGCTTCGTCAAGAAATGAAACCGTCCCAAGCTCATACAAAGCATTAAAAGGCGGAACAGCCTATAACAACTTCGACACGAGCGTAAATACAGGAGTGAACGTATCTAATATTGATAACGTAAGCAATGTTGAACAGATTGTTATGGCAAAAGCCGGACGTCTGAATGGCGGAGACTTCACATGGGAATTTAATGATTCAGTGGATGACGTTTCGTATGCGTTGAATACAGCGCTGATGTCTGCAATCAGAAGCTACACAACGGGACTTGTCTCTGTAGGGGGGAATTCAAACCCAACGAACCCGACTCCGACTCCATCAGTAACACCTACGCCAACAGTAACTCCTGTGCCAACAGCGACCCCAGCTCCAACAGCGACTCCAGCACCGACGACAACGCCAGTGCCGACAGCGGGAGCAAACGTTCACAACTTTACTACGGATGGAACAACAAGCAGCTTCTTCAATATTCAAGGCAATCTCTCAACAAGTAAGGGAACTGTGGCCTATCAGGGTTTAACCCTAACCCAATGTCTAAAAATCGAGAGTGTTACCAGCATTCAATTCACTGCTGCTAAAGCTTCAACGCTAACCCTAGTGTTCAACACAGAGGGAACGAAAATCAAAGTGGATGGAACAAGTTATCCTACAACCAATGGCATTGCCACTGTCTCTCTTGCCGCAGGTGCACATACCATTACAAAAGATAGTACGGCGAATCTGTACTATATGAAGCTGGAATAGGGGAATGGCTGCCTCTACTTTAATATGGAGTATCAGAAACGCAGAAAAGCGACCTGTAGGGGTCGCTTTTCTTTGCTTTTTCTTATGATCTTATTACTTGAGTTATTGTCGATTCAAAAACTATTAATTTTGTGTTGATTTGATTAATCTTTATCATCAACCAAATCAATAATCTCACGAATATCCTCAATATTTAAAGCTTCTGCAATTTTGCCTATATGACTAAAGTTAATATTCTCCCTTTTTCCATTAGCTAACTCACTTAATGCGGCATGTCGGACATCGGATATTCTGGACAATTCTCGTAGGGAAATCTTATGTTTTTTGGTCAATTCTGATATTTTTACTATAACTCTCTTTCCCACTTCTAATCCCCTCACTAACTCTGAGTTTTCATCTTGACTATATGCATAAGACGGCTTTTCTTTTCATGAGAATAAACCTCTCAGTTTTTAAGAAAGCTGCTGTAAGTAAAGTAAAAGACATCTTAACCGTGTCTTTTACTTTACTATATAAGCACGTTTCAGCGCTTCAGGATAGTTGACCAGCTTATACTAATTCTCGGTTATTCCCCATACCGGTCAATCGCCATAGCTGCGGATTTCAGCATGCGCCGCTTAAGATGCTCACCCTCGACGATTTTTACGCGGAGGCCAAGAAAACGGATTTTGGACAATAGGAATTCGCTATCGTCTCTCATGTAGATGACTTTGATTCGATAGATACCCGAATTTTCATCAAAGGACACGGATTTATCAAAACAGGAAAAGGCGTACAGAATTCGTGATAGCTCAGCATTAAAGGTGGGGATGACTTGAATACATGCACATTCCTTCTGATCCTCTAATAATCGTATTATCCTTGCTTTTAAATCATTAATCCGTTTGGCAGGGAAGGGAGCTACTTCAACAGAAATAATGTTTTTTAGTTTAGTGGACATAAGAGAACGTTGCCGGGTGCTGTACCATTGCAGATACCACTCCCGCTTATACATGTTGTATTCCAGCTTATGAGGGAACCCGGTTTGGTCAGTTCGTTGGCCTCCATGCTTAATATGGAAAGTAATAAGGATCGCTTGATTCTGCATGATTATACGGCGGAGTGTACGAAGCATTGGATGATAGACCTGCCGCTCTTTGCTTTTAGCTTTCTCCATAATAATTTGCCGCACTTCTGTGGACGCTTCTGCCTCCAATATGGCGTTCAAATTACTTAAGGTATCCAGTGTAAAAGCTGCTTCTGAGGCCGGGTGCATTAACATGGTTTTCAGCCAGGAACGTTCCTGGGAGGTCAGCGCTAATGAACCCACTTCGTCGAGGCGTGAAATGATTTGGAAGTTAAATATTTTCTCAAATGGATTCATAATAGCTGTGAATCTCCTTCCACTCCGCGATAAATTGCTTACGCAGCCAAGGGGGTTCTAATACCTCGCAGCTTGAACCAAAGCTTCGTAACCACGGCTTAATTTCATAAATACCATTCACTGTGATCTCATAAAGGAATGTAGAATCGGACTCTTCCGTAATTTCTCCCCACTGTCCCTGCGCTTCAACCCGCTCCCGAATAAAATTAACACCCGGGCGATTGGGGTTATAAAATCTTGCCACCACTTTAATCGCACGGGTGGTATCTATAACCCAGCTGTTTGTCATCTGTTCTTCTAGATTGCTGAGTTTCAGAGCAAACTCTGCTTCTTCCACAGTGTCGCCCTCCTCAATTTGAGTAAGGCCCTCCATTCGGAATTTCATGATGCCCATACGTGAATTATGTCCGATTAAATACCAGCGCCCATATTGATGGTCATAGATGACGCGGAGCGGAAGAACAGTTTCTGTGACGCCCCTTGTTTCCCGCTCAAAGAGAGGATTGGTATTCTGAGAGGCGTAGTTTTTGCCCTTTTTAGGGGATAGATATAGAAACTTGATTTTTTTTCGCTGCTGAATCGCTGCAAATATCGTATATAGGTGTGCCTCATCAAGAATACGTGAATGATAATTATATTTGTATCTATGAGTTTCCGTAGCTTCGAGGGTATAACCCCGCTTCCGCAGAACCTTTTTTAAGGTGTCGCGCAGCAGGTAACCTTGCACAGACGGAGTTTGCGTGTTGGCGATGACATCAACATAGTCGTAAAGATCCAAGAGCTGATCGCCGGATAATTGATCAATCAGATCGTTAGCAGCCTTGTATCGATAAGGGCGGCCTTCGTTTACACGAAGAATAACGCCAACTTCCTCAAGGTATTTCAGATCTCCACGGATGGTCTTCTCATCGGGCATTGGATAATGGGTTGGCATTTGCTCACTGCAGACATCCTGTAGATCTTTAGCTGTTAGCTCCTGAGTCTGGAGCGCAGTTAATAGTAGAGTAAGCCGGATGCTCTCCGTTTCCTTAAGCGACTTCGCCCGGAACAAGAACAGGAGCAGCGGGTCGGCAGATTCATAGTAGTTATAGCGGAGCCACTCAGAGAGTTCTGTTCCTTGTTCTGTAGACAGGTCCTGTTGTAAGACGGTTACCATGCCCTTCAGGTTGCGCAGCGTTTTGTCATAGGTATGTACAGAAATGCCGAGACGATCGGCGAATTGTTGTCTGCTGTAAGCTCCCCCCGCTAAAGAGAGCATGCGAAGAAATTGAATCTCCTTATCAAAACTTTCCCGGGCCATTTGTATCCCTCCAGCCTGTAGCGAATCCATTAAAAATAGTAGTACTCATTATATTAAGCACCAGAGTTGAATAAAATGGAAGTGTTTTTGGCCGCCGCCATACTTCCGCCCTGTTCGTTACAGGGAAGATGAGCGAAGATAGATCCATGAAGCCGAAGCAATTCTGATGAGGCGTTCGAATAGTAACAAGGGTAGAGAATAGGGAAGTAACCGATCTGGAGGGATGAAGATGGATCCTATAAACAAGCTTATCCGTGAGCAGCTGGAACAGATTGAACAGGAGGAGCAAGTTACAATATTGTATGCCTGCGAATCAGGCAGCCGGGCGTGGGGATTCCCATCGCAGGACAGTGATTATGATGTGAGATTTATTTATCTGCATAAACCGGAATGGTATCTATCTATTTTTGATAAGCGGGATGTGATCGAGCGTCCTATTAACAATATGCTTGATATCAATGGCTGGGATTTGCGGAAAGCACTGAATTTATTTCGGAAGTCTAATCCACCGCTGCTGGAGTGGCTGCAATCACCCATTCAATATGCAGAAAAGTACAGTACAGCAGAGAAGCTTAGAAGCATTTCCCCGTACACATTTTCACCGAAGTCTTGTATGTACCATTACTTAAACATGGCAAGAGGGAACTACCGTGATTATTTGCAAGGCGAACAGGTCAAGATCAAAAAGTACTTTTATGTACTTCGTCCCGTTCTAGCCTGTGAATGGACTCACCGATATGGAGAGATGCCGCCGATGGAGTTCGATGTACTGGTAGAGCGGCTTATTCCGCAGGATGAAGAGCTGTGGCAGGTGATTCAGCAATTGCTGGCACGAAAAAAATCCGGTGAGGAACTAGACTACGAGCCGCAGCTAACCGCGATTAACGATTATTTAGAAGAACAGTTCCAAGTGTTGGATAAGGTGGCGGCGTCCTTGAATGCTAAGGAGAACAACAGAGATCATCAGCTGGATGCTCTATTTCGAGAAGCTTTACAGGAAGTATGGGGACGGGCCCTATAGAAAGATTGATAGGAGGAAGATGGTAGTGGCTATTGTACAACTGAAATCTACGAATCCAAAATTCACTTTTTTAATTAAAAAAAATCCAGTGACAGGTATGCAGCTTCGTCCGGTTCGTCAGGGATTGGCTTATGGATGGTATTCTGATGAGGCAACTTATAACGTTTATTTTAAGGACGCAGATAACGATATATCCTACAAGCAGAACGGAAGCGAGAGCTTTGAGTATCTAAATGTCTCCCGGTTTAATACACCTCTATTTCCGCTTAATGCGGTCAATGAGTTTTTCTCTACACCCTTTAAATCCCAGGATGAACGGGATGCGGAAGGATATGAGCATTCTTTTTTCATCAATATGGTTCAGGTTGAGCGGATACACTATATTGAATTTTTCCAAAAGCATTTAAAGGGCTATACCTTCTCCTTGCAGCACCAGGCACATAAGAGCTATTCCCTGACGATTACCACACATAAAAGCTTGTATCACCTCTTACATGTTGTTGGTGTGCTGTCCTTGTTCTTATCCATATTTGGGGATGAGTACATAGATATTTCGGATGCTATTTTGGATAAATATATCCGCAGCCTTAACGTCATTGATGCACCTTTTTATATAAGAAGTCTATTTGCAAGGAATTTCCTTACCTCTAAGGAACGGTTCAAGCGATATAAAGCCTCCATCGAACAAACAGACCAGTATTCTATTGGGCTGGAGTATGGCGGTACTGCGATGCAGCGGCGTACTTTTATTTCGAGTGTGCTTCCATTCAATAAGCCGATTCTGGACATCGGCTGCGGAGAAGGTTTCTATGCAATTCCGTTTGCCGGAAAAATAGAGAGCACCTATTATGCGGTAGATATAGCCGAGGCGTTGCTGGAGGTTGTGAATCGGAAAGCGAAAGCTAAGGACATTGATAACATTGCAACCTTTGGCTCACTGGACCATTTTCTGGAGTCGTACAATGGGGAGCAGGTTGATGTGATTCTAACAGAAGTTGTAGAGCACATGAGTGAGGGTGAAGCGGCAGAGCTTATTCAGCAAATAATCGGTAATGTGAATTTTCAACAGCTTATTGTGACGACACCAAATGCTGATTTCAATCGTTACTATGAGCTGGAAGGATTCCGGCATGAAGATCACAAGTGGGAAATGGGACAGGAAGCGTTCGTGCAATGGGTTTTGGATACGGTTCAAGGTTTAGCAGTCGAGGTTGAATATTTGATGGTTGGTGACCGGGTTGGCGAGATCCGTACGACGCAATGCGCTATTGTGCGAAGAAAGGAGGAGTAGACAGTGGAAATTCAAACGCGTGTACATACCATATTTCTGCTTGTAGGAGCAACGGAATGCGGGAAATCAACTTTTGCTAAAGAAGTTCTGATCCCGCAGTTAAAACTAGAGGATGCCTCCAAAGGTTTACGTACGAATGTGCAGTATTTATCCTCGGATAGTATCCGCCAGGAGATATTGGGCTACGGCTATGATAAGTATGATCAGGTTATGCTGGAGGCGAGTTCGCATACCTTTCAATTATTGTTTGAGAGATTGAAGTTAGTCACTTCTTTTCCGATTAATGCGGAGTTTGTGGTGATGGATACCATTGGGCTATCCGAAGATTACCGTAGTAAAGTCCGTGAGATCGCCGGGCAAAATAATTATAATCTGGAGGTTATTCTGTTTGATTACCGCAAACGGGAGGATTACTACGTCTCGGAGCGCTCGAAGAAGCTGATCTCCAATCATTTAAACCGGCTGAGAAAAGAAGTCCTGCCTGTTCTGTCACGGGAAGGTTACAACAAGATTCATAAAGTGCGTGCTAAAGATTTTATTCTCGAGGGTGAAGGGATACCTAACCCGGACTACCGGGTGATTATACAGGATTGGGATACTTACGCATCTACGGTACTTCTACAAGCACAAGAGTATATTGTGGTTGGGGATGTTCATGAGTGCGTCGAAGAGCTTCAGGGACTATTACGTAATTACGGCTACAGGGTGCACGAAGGTAAGTTAAGTGCAACAGATAAGCTCAGTAACACACGAGTCATTCTTGCTGGTGACTGGATTGATAAGGGCAAAAAGACACGGGAGACGATTGAGTTCTTATTTGATAACCGCGAGCATTTCCTATTTGTTATGGGCAATCACGAGAACTTTGTATACAAGTACGTAAAGGGTGAGATTCAAGGAACCGATCCGGAACTGCTAAGAACGTACTTTGATTCCACCCAAGTGCTTAAGGAGGATACCGCGCTTTTTAGTAAATTTTCGGCTTTAGTGGAGCAATCTCAGCCCTTTTACCGCTATATAGGTATGCAAGGTCCTTCTTTTTATGTTACTCATGCTCCTTGCCGTAATAAGTACATTGGTAAGCTGGATACGAATTCACTACGCCATCAGCGTAACTTTCGGCTGGATCGTGAGGTTTCCTTTGAGGAACAGCTTGATTTCCTAAAGCAAGAGGCTGTGAGTAATCACCCCTTTCATCTCTTCGGACATATTGCAGCCAAGCAGACTTTTCGGATCAAAAACAAACTCCACCTCGACACAGGGAGTGCGCAGGGTAATGAACTAACTTCTGTTCGCATGTCGTTTAAACCTTTCTATAAAAGTCAAAAATCGCATGTGACTACGGTGCACGAAGAGCTACCTATCCTGTTCCGGGAACAGCAAACCGTATCCTTGTTAGAGCTTGATTACGAGTCTGTGCGCAGACTGCAGTATTCCTCGCAGAACCGGGTCAACTTCATCTCCGGGACGATGTCACCTGCGGATAAGGATATGGCTGCCGGTGAGCTTGAGTCTCTGCGAAAAGGGTTGGATTATTTTGCCGAGCGTCGTATATCTGAAGTCGTCCTGCAGCCTAAATATATGGGATCACGCTGTAGTGTGTACCTTTACCGGGATATAGAGCAGTGTTACGCAATTAGCCGGAACGGCTACAAGGTTAAGGCGGTCGATCTGACGCCTATCTACGAACAACTGCTGCATAGATTCGGAACCTATATGGCTGAGCAGGGGATCCGTGTGCTTTTACTGGATGGCGAGCTGCTGCCTTGGAAAGCGCTGGGGGATGGGTTAATTGAGCGTCAGTTCCGGCCGATTAGCAAGGCGCTGGAGACAGAGCTGGATTTCTTAAGACAATATGGATTTGAGGAGTCACTGGGTAAACTGATACAGGATTTTGAAGCAAGCGGGTTTGAACAAGACCAGCACCATATGTCGAAAGAGGCGCTTAACAACAACTATGGGCCTCATGTTTACCAGACTTTTAAGCATGTCCGTGACATAAGAGAATCGTATGTAGATCTTGACCAGCGTGAGGAAGCTTACAGAGTATACAAGCAGCAACTGGAGTTGTATGCGGGTGATGCAGAATTAGCGTACAAACCTTTTGCAATCCTGAAGGAAGTACTGGAGAATGGTGCTGAACGGGTACCTGACGGTAAAACCTCCGAATTATACAGGTTCTTAAATGATGATGAATCTCTGGTTTTGGACTTGAAAGAGCCTGATGCCTACATCAGAGCAGAGGAGTATTTCGCAAAGATAACGGTAGAGAAACATATGGAGGGAATTGTAATCAAACCGGAGCAAGAACAGCAGGGGGTAGTCCCATACATGAAGGTCCGCAATCCGGGCTACCTGTCGATCATCTACGGGTACGACTACAAGTTTCCACATAAGTATGCCAAGCTGATGAAACAGAAGAATATCGCTCCTAAGCTTCGGACGTCCTTAATCGAACACCGGCTGGGCAGACAAATGCTAGAAGTGAAGCTGGATGAGATCTCGTCTGACAACGAGGACTACAAGCAAATTGCAGCAAACCTGTTATTCGAGGTAACGAAAGAGAAAGAGATCGACCCGAGGTTGTAGAGGATTGTTACAGGCGAAGAAACTTGGTTTGCCAATTATGAGAATGAGTTCAGGCTGTCGGGAAGGTCCCGGCAGTCTTTTTTCGTTCGGGGAGGAAGCGGAAACAGCTATCTTGCAACAAACAGACAAATTAATGCAAGAAAACGTAAGATAGTGGTCATAGGCCTTTTTTGATAATAATATGAAACCTGAGAGGAGGAAGCACAACTTGGAAATCATTTTTGAAGAGGACATAGAAATGGACCGGGGTACTACGAAAGTAACAACCCACCCGGCTGAAAAGGAACATTGGGCAAATATCGAAGTAGCCATTCAAACATCGGAGAAACGGATCATGGTCATCAACGCCAAAAATGATCGCAATGTCTCGATTGTATCCAGCTCAATCGCGGTCATAGAGCCGGAAGGCCGTATGTGCAGTGTACGTGTAATTACGGGAGAAATGTTTCTTCTTAATACACGATTGAAATTTGTTGAGGAAGTTCTGAATTCACCTCAGTTTATAAAAATTAATAATCAGACCATAATCAACACCAGCTACATAAAAGAGTTCTCAGCAACGGATAATGCAAGAATAAGAGTGATTTTGACGAATGGTTCTTGTTATTTTGTCAGCCGCTATTATATTAAAAATTTCAGGAGGAACTATCATGGTTAATCAATTAAAAAATTCATTTTTTCAGGTGTTCACTTTAACTTCTTTATGGATAACGCTACTGTTAACTGTGTTTTTCAAGGATCAACCTATTGATATGCTATATCTATGGCGTATTGCAGGTATCGCCATTATTTCCGCGGGGATATTCGGAGTGATGTACAATGTGTTGTGGAACTATTTCACGTTAAGACCGCTTTGGAATATTCTGATTTCTTCGACCTTCAGTATATTTGGTGGAATGGGAATGGTGTGGTTATTCTCAAAAGAAATGTTCAACTTCATAAGCCCCTGGTTGCCTGGAATGTTGTTGTTATCGGTTATACTGCACACTATAGCTTTCTATTTCTACGCCAGAATTAATAGCAGGAAACAAGCTGAGGAGTTAAATAAAATTTTGAAATAACCTCGTTCTAATTGTAAAAACAGGAGGACGCACCTTATCGGTCCGTCCTCCTATCTATTCCTCATAAATACGCCTTAACCCATAATAACGAGCACGTTGTTTTCTGGCGCCATTTTGGCCACCGGGATCAGGTTGCCTTGAATTTCTTCACCGTTAATAACGATATGGGTAACCCCTTTTTGTACACCCTTCTTGTTCTCCACCTGGATGTTCAGCTTCTTCCCACGGAATTCCCGGACCATGGAAAAGTCTGTCCAGTCGGAAGGAACACACGGGTTGAGGCGAAGGCCATCAAATTGCGGTTGAACCCCCATAATGCCTTCCACCAAGGAGACCATCACGGTTGAAGCGGTGCCGGTCAGCCAGTGGACATGCGCTCGGCCTTGATATGGGCTGTCCTTGGACTCGACAAACTGGCCATGTACATAAGGCTCGAGTTTACGGATTTCAGCCTTATCGTTCATGCTGGCCGGACTGCAATTCAGGAAGTATTCGAACGCGCGCCCACCGTTGCCGATCATGGTTTCCGCCAGAATGAGCCATCCCTGCGGCTGGCTGAAGATGCCGCCGTTTTCCTTAGTTGAGGCGTTGAAAAGAGCCATCAACGCTACTGGCAAACCGTATTCACGGAACGGAGGGTAGAATAACATAGTGCCGTAATCGGTCCGCAGATTCTCATACACTTTGTCCATGGCGAGCTTCGCCTGATCCGGGCGGGCTGCGCCGCTTAATACGGCCCAGCTTTGTGGATTGAGCCAGATCTTGGCTTCATCATTCTCCCAGGAGCCGATGGTATAGTTGTCTTCGGTAAATCCGCGGACGAATTGATCGTTCTCCCAAGCGTGTTTTTGAATGTTATCGTCCAGCTCATCAAGCAGGCCCTGGGCCCATTGAATATCTTCAGGCTTGTTCTTATTTTGTGCAATTTCCATGAACACCTTGAATGCCATATACAGCTGGAATGCGACGAACAACGACTCACCCTTGGCTCCAAGCCGTAGGCAATCGTTCCAGTCGGCATGAAGCCCAACCGGCATGCCGTGTGCGCCCATACGATCCAGACTGAACTGAAGTGCCTGGCGCAAATGCTCGTACACTGTGCCCTCGCCTTTATCCGAATAAGGGATTATTTCATCTGTGAAATCCCAGTTGCCACTTTCATTCAAGTATTTAATGACGGTTGGGAACAGCCATAAAGCGTCATCGGCCCGATAATGGGGGTGACCGGTTTCCCGCACGTATTCTGGATCATCCGGTGTGCCCTCATGTCCAGGGTTGTGGTCAAATTTCACCAACGGAAGTCCACCGCCGTTGGAAACCTGGGCGGATATCATCAGTCTTAGACGTTCAAGGGCCATCTCATGATCCAGATGAATGATGCCTTGAATATCCTGCACGGTATCCCGATATCCGAGTCCATTACGAAGACCGGAGTATTGGAAGGAGGCTGCACGTGACCAGATGAAAGTGATAAAGCATTGATATGCATTCCAAGTGTTGATCATGTTGTTCAGGTTATCGCTTGGTGTCTGGACCTGGAAGCGGTTAAGCTTGCTGTGCCAGAATGCTTTTAACTCTTCGAGTTCTTTATTTACCACGGACAAGTCCTTATAATGGCTGAGAATCTCGGAAGCGCCTTTCTCATCATACTGTCCCAGTAGAAATACGATTTCTTTCTCTTCTCCCGGCTGCAAATCTACGTTAATCTGCAGGGCCCCGCAGGAGTTAGTATTGTAGTTTAATGAATTGGAGCATTGGCCGTTCTCAACAGAGGCCGGATTGCCATAACTGCGGTAATCGCCTAGGAACGTATCCCGGTCACCGTCATAAGCGGTAACTTCTGCACCTGCAGCGCCGAAGAATCTCCAGGTTTGTTCTTCGGGGGTGTTTTCATTGATGACTTGAAGGATCATATTATTTTTATAGTAGGTCCGTGAAATAAACAGAGTGTACTGAAGGTTGACGGTATCCTGCTCATAGTTGTTATTGTTGGTTAATTCAACAAATCCGAAGAGAGCCAGCTTGCGTGCTTTGGAGTCATCATTGCGCACCTTCATGCGCCACACCTCGTAGGTTTTGTTCAGTGGTACATAATATAATGATTCTGTATGGATGTTATCGTAGTCCGAGACGATGTTCGTGTATCCGGTTCCATGATGGCATACCGACTTATATTGCTCCAGATCTTTACCCACTGGCTGCCAAGAGCCGGACCAATAATCCCCGTTCTCCAAATCTCTCACGTAAATATAGCGTCCGGGCTCGTCCTTAGAGTTGAAGTGGTAGCGGATATGCCGCCCATTTGCGCCAGACTTTACAAAGCTATAGCCGCCTGCGTTACCTGAGATGATTGCACCGTATTCCGGCGAGCCGAGGTAATTCGCCCAAGGGGCAGGCGTATTCGGCTTGGTAATGAGGTATTCCTTGTTTTTTCCATCAAAATAACCATATTGCATGACCATTCCTCCTATTAAGTGGTTAATGGGCCGATCTATAAACGCGCGTTCACAAAGAGGTGAAATATCCATGTGTAATTTTATTATAAGATACTTTTAGTAAATCGATAACCCTATATTTTAGCGAAAAAACGAACAAAAATGCTAACTTTTTTAGTAGGGTGTAAAGCGAAAGACACCTTAAAAGGTGTCTTTTTTTATTTTAGCGGCAATGTCTACTCCACTAAAACACCATTAACAAACGTCATAGTTTTATCTTTGAATTCAAGAATAAACTTGTTTGGAAAATCTAGATCGGTATGAATCTCCGTCCCCAACATAACTTTTTTGCCTACATCATCAAAGGGATTATGAAGTAAACCTCTAGGCGTATACCTAGTTTCAGAACCGATTACATTATTATTCTCATCGCGGATAAATTTGGTTTTTCCTGAGAACACGAGGTCCTTGCCATTTTCCAAAGTTAGATGAACTTCCAAACGATCCTTTGTTTTCTGATAATCTATGACTACATCTTTAGAGGATACAGGGAAACCGATAACAAAAAGTCCAATAAGGGCTGTAGCCAGTATGAGTACCGATAAGACGGAAAAAATGAGAGTTTTTATATTCTTTTTTTTCACTTTTTTAAAATAATTGAGTTTGTTAACTTCCTCTTTATCAATAATAGGCACACTTAGATTTGCTGTGGCGGTCATTTCATTATAGGATTGAAGGCAGCTTTCACAGGATTGCAGGTGTTTTTCGATTTCTTCGTTACTATGTACAGAGGTTAGCTTTTCAATATAGGAAGGTAATAAATCCTGAATGATCTCGCATTTCATGAAGATCTTCCTTTCATTAATTTTTGTTTTCCACGGTAAAAGGTAACTCTTGCCCAGGTCTCATCTCTGCCAAGAATTTCGCCAATTTCCCGAAAACTGAATTCTCCGGTCAAACGCAGATATAATACTTCTTTGGTATTTGGATCAAGTAAATGAAGTTGTTTAAATAAATCCATTTTGTCCTGAGCAAAAATGAACTGGGATTCTGTTGAATTTGCGTTAGCCAAAGGAGCGTCTTCTAATTCCTCAGACTTCCGCTTGCGCTGCTTGTCCAGCTCCTGATACCACACATGTTTAGCAATTTGACAAAGCCAAACGTATACTTTGCAGGTCCCATCGTATTTATCTATCGATTTTATAGCTCTATAAAAAGTTTCTTGGGTGATTTCTTCTGCCAGCAAATGATTATGACAAAAGCTAAATACGAATTTATATACTTGGGTTGAATATTCCCTGTATAATTGCTCGTTGTCCTCCATCCATTCACCTCCTCAAGTTATATATCCGTAAAAAGCTATAAACGTTACAAGTTTTTTTAAAAAAATTTGATTTATACAATTATCGCCTTTCAACCCCGGTATGTGAGGGAATTAAGGAGGTTCAGCGTTAAGGCTGGTTTCACAGTTGGTTTACCCTTTATAATTACATGAGATCTTATTGTACAAGTTACAAGGGGGTTCATATATGATAACAAAGGTAAACCGGCAGTTAAATGAGGGTCCTAAAATTCAAAAAGAACAAGAGCTTGTTACCAAAATGATTCGTATATATTGTAAGAAAAAACACCATCATAAAGGCTTTTGTAAGGAATGTCAGGAATTAAATGAGTATGCGCTGAAGAGGTTAGCCTATTGTAAGTTTGGTGAAGAGAAAACAGCTTGTGCCAAATGTCCTGTTCATTGTTACAAACCGGATTATCGCCAAAGAATTAAAGGGGTTATGCGTTTTTCTGGTCCGTGGATGCTGCTCTATCATCCCATTGAGTCGATTAGGCATATTCCGCTACCCAATAAATTGAGAAAATAAGTGAAAACCGGACATCATTTGATGCCCGGTTTAATGTATTTTTAGATATCATTCTCCCAGCTTTTCAGCCTTCACCAAAATCTCTCGCAAAACACTGGCAACCCGGCTTTTTCTTCTCTTTACTTTTACACTTATCCGTCTTAACGACTCTTGGTATACGGCGGTATCAATGGGTTCATAGAGCTGTTTGGCGGCAATCCGTAACGTCCTTCTCATTAATATTGCTGATGAACGTGTTGACTTCGTTCGGTATCCTCTGCGCAAGACCCGTATAGTATGTTTGTATTTCTCCAGGTCTTCGTTTGGAGGAACAAGGGCGAACAGATTTAGGGAAGAGTCATTGAACCCGTAGCTTTTGAACATGATTTTTAGATTCTCAATATTTATGAGATTTCCTCTGAAGTGGGTTGGATGTTCTTGGTGAACGCCGACAACTTCTTTGATGCTGTGAAAAGGGATTTTTAATCGATGCAGTCGATACCCAAGATCCCAATCTTCGAGTCCATAGAGGATAAACTGTTCATTAAAACCTCCAGCCCGAGTTAAATGGCTGCGTCTTATGGACACACAACGTGTGACGAGTAACATCCAAGGGGCTACATCTGTGCTGGCAAATTGCTTTTTAGTATTTGGAGGAACTCTTGAGGCAAAGGTGACTTTTGATAACGTCTCCGTCTGCTGAAGGATATCATTGGGTGTGATTATTGGGGTGATTTCAGTCGCTGATTCGAAGTCAGGATTCCATAAGTTAGAAGGCGAAAGTGTATTGCGGCAATGTTCTTTTTCTTCAGGAGAAAAGTCTGGGTAGTAGTGGGTATAAGCGTCATCCCATGAGTGTGGAATACCTGAAATTATCGACTTAGGATATTTACGGTGATACTGGTTTACGATCCTAATGAATTCAGGGAATACCAGAAAATCAGCATCGCAGAAGATGACGTATTTCCCTTTTGCCTGACTCAGCCCCAGATTTCTTACGGCAGAACGGCCGCGTTGTTCCTGCTGAGCGACATAAATAAGCGGATAAGAAGTTTGAAAGCTTTCGACCATTTCCTTAGTACCATCTGTAGAACCGTCATCTGCGACGATCACCTCGAACCGATCCTTCGGATAGGTCTGTGTCTCGAATGAAGTGAGTGTAAGTAGCAGCTGCTGAAGTCGGTTATAGGTTGGAATTATGATGCTGTAACGGATAGCCAGAATGATCACCCCCACCATTTAATAAAAGCCCTTGAATAGGATAAATAATAACAATATATTCAGGGACTTTAGCCTGGTCTAGTCAAACGCCTTTAAGGGTGGAAATAGGCAGGGGACAGGGTTTAGCACGAATCAAAGATTTTATATTTTTGTGAACTTACCTAGCTCCGTCTCATCTCTATTGTAAAGAACCCGCTATATTAGCGGGTTCTTTACTGTCTGTGCGCTTAATTGTAGTAGACAGAATGCTCGGTATATGTGAAGTGCTATTAGTGAGATATAAGAACCCCATATTGTTTAAAAAAGTTGGTGATTTCAGAGATGTCCATCCGTTCATCAGGTAGATCTTCTGGATAATAAATGCCTGGGACCAATGGTTCTTCCTTTGATATCCGCAATAGCTTTTCTGCTTGGACAGCAGCTCCCAAAGCGGTAAGATGAGTCTGACCAAGCGGGTCAGAAATCGCTATTGTCCGTTCAACCCAGTGCCCATTATGATCCAGACCCTTTAGATGAATAAGGATATGATGTGCACTGCCAGTACCAGGATTGTAGAGCAGTCTTCGTCTAAGCGAACGGAATCGGTCTCCGCTGATCATCTTCCATATTCCGCTGTTAACTAGTCCGACAAGGATGGAGGTGGAGGCTTTGCTGTCGAAGGAGATGCGGAAGCTGGCGGAGTCGATATGCCCAGCTGTTGGCAAGGTGACATGATCTGGGGTGTCAAGCCGATAGCATTTTGCTGTATATCCATCTGGAAATTGGACTTTGATGGGGTCAGTCATTGGAAATACAAGACGTTTTCCCCCCCGTTCTGTAATATGGAATGGAATGGTCATACGATCCATGTACGCCGCGGAGTCGGGTCCTGCTTTGTCACGTAGAGAGTACAACGCGTGAATATCAACGGCGACGTTTTGAAGTGTGGCCGAGTGCAGCATGGCGAACAGCGAAGCAGTTCCCGCCATCCATCCCGAAGAAAGCACGATAGGAGCATAGAGGTCTGCTTTTTCTAACTTTGTGATTGATTGTTGGAATATCTCTGTCCAGCGAGTAAGATCGATCAGTGGGATTTTTCTTCTAACTGCAGACATAAGTAGCCGATCCTGCAGATCGTTGACGGAATTGATGATTAGCGATACATTATCGCCTGCATAAAGCAGTGGATCATCCGCATTATTATCAACTACGACTGTTTGTACCCGTGTGGACTCAAAAGGTGCTGCTTTTTGCGGTGACCTTCCTCCCAATATAATCTCGAGATCGGGATGTCGATCGTGTAATATTTGAGCAATTTGTCTGCCGACGGCACCGTATCCTCCTACAATAAGTACCTTTTTCCTATGCATATCTGCAACCTCCGTTTAAATGTTTATATGTTTAAGTTATTTAACATATCGCTTAAAAAAATAGGAATGACAAGTGCTAGTCAGGTTAATGGCATTAGCACTGGCATTCCTCTTCAACGAAATGGACAAGTTGTTTCATAAGCGCTATCGCTTCGTCAAACTCAAGTCTGTAGAACATTTCCGTGCCCTTCTTCTGAACCTTAAGCAGCCCTGCTTGCCGTAATATTTTCAGATGATGAGAGACTGTAGGCCGGGACATGGGGATATGCTCTGCAATTTGGCTCACATTCATACTCTCTTTGTCGATCAGCAATGCAATGATTTGCTGACGTATAGGATCTCCCAAGCCTTGGAAATAGGGGCTTAAATTCTCAAAAATGTGAATCGCCTTCTGATTACTATTAGATTCGTTCATAACTCCCTCCGTTATAATGTTTAATTGTTTAAACGTATCATAATATATTTCAGGGAATAATTCAATGCGTTGATAATCTCCGTTATTTTGGAGGAATCCTAGTTTATTAAATATAATCAAGGGACATATGGATATTTGTATTAAAATTGTGAGGTCATATGGTAAGGCGGTTTTATGGATGAACTCAAGTAAAAAATAATCATGTCCTTAAACAAAAGACACCTCGATGGGTGTCTTTTGTTTAAGGAATTCCAGAAGGTAGCATACAAAGCTCGGCTTATTCGCGGGGATAAAAAAGGATCAATAAGAGGCTGCTCCTTTTTATGTTCTATTTTCCACTAGGTAATAATTTATTCAATAAGATCGCTGCCAATGATGCAGCTAGGATAGGTGAGCCTAATAAATACTGTACGAATGTAGGCAAAGAGTTCAAGTAGTCACCAGGAATGAGTACCAAAGCCAAGGTGATGATCATTGGTAAGGCAATAATGTACATTTCTTTTTCGCCGATGGTTACATTCTTCATTACTTGCACACCATTAATTGCGATGATGCCGCAGATGATGGCGAAGACGCCGCCGATTACAGCGGATGGAATGGAAGAGATCAAAGCGGCGAGTTTACCGGAACAACCAAAGAGGACAAACCATCCTCCTACAGCGAGAAAAACCCGGCGGCTGGCAACACCTGTAATGGAGATGATCCCTGCATTAGTTGAATAACCTGTAACAGGAGTCGAACCGAGCACAGACGCAATAAGACAGCCAATTCCTTCTCCAATTACGCCGCGGTTAATATTTTTGTCTGTCAAAGGTTTATTGATTACATTGCTGACCGCAAACCAGGTGCCTGTTGTTTCAGCCAGCAGCACGATATAAATAATAACCATGGTGATAATAGCTGAAAAATTGAAGGAAAAGCCGAAATCAACAAAAGCGATTCGCGGCATGCTAAACCACTTGGCACTACTTATCGCTGAGAAATCTAAAACGCCCATAATATTAGCCGAAATACATCCAACTACTAACGCCATCATTACGGAAAGAATTCGGAAGACAGATCCTTTATTACGGAACAAAGTACCGAGAACCACAAAAATAAGCAGTGTAGCACCTGAAATAAGGGCTAATAATACATTTTGATTAATTGAAGCCCCGGAGGCTCCGTAGATATTATCTCTGATCGCAACAGGCAATAAAGATAGACCTACAATGAAAATGATTGTGCCACCTACGATAGGCGGGATAAAGTTTTTAACGATTTTATTAAAAATCCCCGCATAACCCAAAATAATAACCAGGCTGGCCCCGATTAAGCTGGCACCTAACACGGAGCTCCAACCGAGCTCTCCGCCACCACTAGCTGCATAAATACTGACGATCGCACCCAGCGGAACATAAGAAGGACCTTGAGCGATAGGCAGCTTCATACAGAAATAGGTTTGCACAATCGTTGCAAGTCCTGCGGCAATAAAGGTGGATTGGATTAACGCGCTGGACTGATTGGGCTGTAAGCCGATTAACATCGCAATAAGGAATGGCACTACATAGACATCCATAGCCAATACATGTTGAAAGCCGAGAATGACGGATTTACTAAATGAAACTTTTTCATCGGGTAGGACAGTTAGTAGCTGTGATTCCAAATGTGCTTGCTCTTGTACGTTTGCTTGTGTTTTCACTCCAATGCCCACCTTAAGTTTTCTAGTTTAATTAATCTTTAACGCGAATGAACTTTTTCACCCTGTACCCAGACTTCACGGATATTTTCAGGTCTAGCCAGATACATTATCTTTTGAAAAATATCTTGCAAATCTTCATTCTCATCAAAGACGGGCAATTTCGCCGAGGGTACTTTCGTATCGATTATTTGAACATCCCATGCATAACCTTCTAGTAACCGGCCGATAGGTAAGCTTAAGCTTTCTCCGCCGCCAGCGGTAGCAAGATAAAAGGATTCATGGATCGTAATTCGTGATCCGGGTACTCCGCGGTTTTGTGCAGAAAGTGAGGGATTCACACCATCCTCCAGCATTCTTGAAGACATTACGGCTTGTCTAATGTTGTCGAAGAGACTAGGTGAAAAACCTCCGGAAATATCAGAGCCTAAACCAATTTCAACGCCTTTGGCATGGAAGTCAGCGATCGGAATGACACTATTGGCAAAATACGCGTTGGATATCGGACAATGAGCAATAGCTGTTCCTGTCTCTGCAAACAAATTCACATCATCTTCATCTAAAAAATTACAATGAGCCATGACAGATTTATCACTGAGCAGACCAAAATCATGCAGGGCAAAAGCATCGTTCTTTTGGAATCGTTCTTGCACATAACCGTGCGCCCAATCACTTTCACTGCAGTGCGATTGCACATACGTATCATATTTAGCGGCTAGTTCTCCCAAGCCTTGTAAAGCCTCATTAGTGCAGCTTGGAATGAACCTTGGTGTCACTACTGGATAAACGCCTTGTTTAGTAGATTTAGCGAGTTCTTGTACAGCTAGTATAAATTCTTCCGTATCCACTAGTGCGGTGTGGGTGTCGGAGTCACGATAATTCTCAGGATTTCCCTGTGGATCGTCCATAACCACTTTTCCAACGAGTCCACGTTGCCCTTTTTCCGCACATATTTTAGCCAATAATAGACTGGCCTCTTTATGCACCGTTGCAAAATAAAGTGCTGTAGTTGTTCCGTTTGCGAGCAAAGTGCCAACCACGTCATCGTAGACTTTTTTTGCAAAAGTCAGATCTGAGAATTTAGACTCCAGTGGGAAGGTATAAGTATTTAGCCAATCATAGAGCGGGATATCTAATGCAGTTCCAGATTGAGCCCATTGTGGCGCGTGGACATGCAGATCGATAAAGCCGGGCAAAAAATACTGGCCTTCAGCTAATACATGAAAATTGTCCTGACCTTGATAAGCATCAAGCAAGGGTTGATAGTCGGGGTGCTCCGGTGCAACGATCATTTCTATCATCCCATCCGAATTGATACAGAAGAGATGATCCTTTAAAATTTGAATTTCTTTTGGGGATAGGCTAGAAAATGAAGTGCCTAGGAATATTTGCATATAATTTCTCATGATTTCCGCCTTAATGTTCGTCTTTTGGTGTGCATTCGTTATTATAATCCGTGAAAAAGGATAAGTCCAGACCAAAAGTCGAATAAAGGCGTAATTGACGGATAGGAGGAGCTGAGGAATTGAAAGCGAATATGACACATAGACGTCACGTTCGCTAGGCTAGAATACAGAAAAAGATAGAGGAAAGTAAAAAATGCTGATCGGCTTCGATTTCTTTACGGTTATAGGAAATGAATGCGGTTACTATCTTGTGATATAATAGATGAAATCGATCAATAGTTTGAGAAAATTGGATTAGGAGTGTTGCCTGGATGAGAAGATACAACATTTGGCGCCCGTTGATGTTAATTATTGTTGCTGTACTTACAAAAAGCTTGGTCACTAACCTATGTATTTTGTTTGGTATGCAGGCTGAATCAGCAAGTAGTATGGGGACGCTGGGCATGGTCATTGCCGGTTTAGTGATGTACAATCGCATGACAAATCGCCGACGTAAATAAGCTGGCCGGATAGATTATAAACGTCTGGTTATTATGTTATAGTAAAGATTGAAATAAAACTTGTATCGACCTGAAAAGGAGTACTTCATGACACAGTTTGTCTACAAACAAATTATTGATGACTTAAAAATGAAAATTTTTGCTGGGCAGTTTCCCGATATGAAATTACCGGATGAACGAACGCTTAGTGAAACTTATCAAGTGAGTCGTAGTTCTATTAAAAGTGCTCTGACTAAAATGGCAAATGCCGGCATTATTTTTAAAAAGCGTGGCTCAGGGACATTTATAAATCCTTTATACATAAAAAATGAATCTATTTTTAACTACGAAGGCTCTAATTTAGGTGTCACCGACAATTTTCAAATGAATGGGAAGAAGCCAAAGATTAAAGTTTTGAAATTCGAGGTCATTCCACCAACGGAAGATCTGCAACGGGATCTGTTTTTAGGCCCACATGATTTTGTATACAAAATCGTTCGCTTGCGTCTTTTTGATGATGAACCCTTTATGATTGAAACAGGTTATATCCCAATCAAAATTGTACAGAATTTAAATCAGACCATTATTGAAGGATCTATCTTTAATTATTTGGAGGATTCACGAAATCTGGCGGTAACCAAATCCTTTTTATCGATATCCGCAGAACCCTCTGAGGCTACGGATCAAGAGCTGCTGCATTTGCAGGCGAATGAGCCAGTAAGCATTATGGAAGGGATTTTCTTTTTAGATAATGGCACGCCATTTGAATTCTCCCATATGCGCTTCCACTATAAATACTTAAAATTTAATACCTTTGTGTCCGTTCATTAAAAGTAAGACTGGGGAATTTTTCTCGGTCTTATTTTTTTTATTTTGCGCAAAATAGATGAAGGGCAAGTAGTAAATATCCCCCGCAAACTCCAGCCCATATTTTTACATATATATTAATATTGACTTATTTTTACTGACAATTGACACCGTTTTTCATACTATGTTCATATTTTCACAAAATTGGACCGTATCATTTGTTGAAAAGGTTGAATTAATTTTTCGCGGCGGTATGATGTACTTGTGGAAGAAATTACGGCAATGTAGACACAGAAAAAATTTTGGGGAGTGGAAGAAATGGTATTATCCATGGATGTTGATTACTCATCAAAAACTTATTTAGAGAAGCTTGATGCATACTGGCGCGCAACTAACTACATCTCTGTAGGTCAACTGTATTTGAAAGATAATCCGTTGTTAAGAGAACCGCTGAAAGAAGCAGACGTAAAGATTAAGCCCATTGGACACTGGGGAACTATTCCTGGCCAGAACTTTATTTATGCCCATTTGAATCGGGTCATTACTAAATATGATTTGAATATGTTCTATATCGAGGGTCCCGGTCATGGCGGTCAGGTCATGGTTTCGAACTCCTATCTCGATGGTAGCTATACTGAAATTTATCCGGAAATCACACAAGATATCCCAGGCCTGAAGAAATTGTTCAAACAATTCTCTTTCCCAGGTGGAGTTGCTTCCCATGCTGCCCCTGAAACACCTGGATCGATCCACGAAGGTGGCGAATTAGGTTATTCTCTATCCCATGGTGTAGGTGCAATTCTGGATAATCCAGATTTGATCTCCGCTGTTGTTATTGGTGATGGAGAGGCTGAAACTGGCCCATTAGCGGCTTCATGGTTCTCCAACCGGTTCATCAATCCAGTTACTGATGGTGCAGTTCTGCCGATCTTGCACTTAAATGGTTTCAAAATCAGTAACCCAACGATTCTGTCTCGTCAATCCAAAGAAGAAATTACTGCATACTTTAAAGGTATGGGTTGGGAACCGTTCTTCGTTGAAGGCGAAAATCCTGATCTAATGCATCCGGAAATGGCTAAGGTGCTTGATACCATCGTTGAAAGAATTGAAGCGATTCAAAAGAATGCACGTGACAACAATGACCTGACGCGTCCGGTTTGGCCAATGTTGGTCTTCCGTTCTCCTAAGGGCTGGACGGGTCCAAAGCAATGGGATGGTGTTCCGAATGAGAACTCGTTCCGTGCCCATCAGGTGCCGATTCCAGTGGATCAAAAAAATATGAAGCATGCTCCGGCGTTATTGGAGTGGATGAACAGCTATAGACCAGAAGAATTATTTGATGACAAAGGTCGTCTGAACGCTGAACTTGCTGAGATTCTGCCAACTGGCGACAGACGTATGGGAATGAACCCAGTTACTAATGCTGGCAACCAAATTAAAGATCTAAACTTACCGAATTTCCGTAAGTTCGCACTTGATAATTCCAAACCAGGTGAAGTAATAGCACAAGATATGGCCGTTCTGGGTAAATACATGAAAGATGTTATCTCTCTGAACGAAGAGAACCGCAATTTCAGAATTTTCGGACCGGATGAAACAATGTCCAACCGTCTGGGACCTGTCTTTGAAGTAACGAAACGTCAATGGTTGGATCAAGTGATTGAACCGAATGACGAATTCCTAGCTTCTTATGGCCGTGTTATCGATTCCCAATTGTCTGAACATCAGGCAGAAGGTTTGCTTGAAGGTTACGTATTGACAGGTCGCCATGGTTTCTTTGCAAGCTATGAAGCTTTCTTGCGTGTCGTGGATTCGATGATTACTCAGCATTTCAAATGGCTGCGTAAAGCAACAGATCAAAGCTGGCGTGCTGATATTCCATCATTGAATGTGGTAGCAACTTCAACTGTATTCCAGCAAGACCACAATGGTTACACTCACCAAGATCCAGGTTTGCTAGGTCACTTGGCTGATAAAAAACCAGAATTTATCCGTGAGTATTTGCCGGCTGATGCCAACTCCTTGCTGGCTGTCTTTGACACCGTCTTAAATGACCGTCAAAAAATTAACTTGATTGTTTCTTCCAAACATCCTCGTCCACAATGGTTCAGTGCGGATGAAGCACAAGAGCTGGTGGATAAAGGACTGAAGATTATTGACTGGGCAAGCACCGATCAAGGTGGAGAGCCTGATGTTGTCTTTGCTTCTGCAGGTACAGAACCAACTATCGAAAGCTTGGCTGCCATCTCTATCCTGCATGAAAAACTGCCGAACCTTAAAATTAGATATATCAACGTGGTAGACTTGTTGAAACTGAGAAGTCAAAAATTAGATCCGCGTGGCTTATCTGACGAAGAGTTTGATCAATTTTTCACAAAAGATAAACCAGTTATCTTCGCTTTCCATGGATATGAAGGTCTGATTAAAGACTTGTTCTTTGATCGCCATAACCATAACCTGCACGTACACGGATACCGCGAGAATGGCGATATCACAACACCATTCGATATGCGCGTATTGAATCAAATGGACCGCTTTGACTTGGCGAAGGAAGCTGTTCTGAGCTTGCCTAATGCTAACGACTATAAAGCGATCGCAGATGAAATGGATGCTATCGTTAAGAAACATCACCAATTCATTCGTGAAGAGGGTATTGATTTGCCAGAAGTAGAGAACTGGGTATGGAAAGCTTTGAAATAAGCGTATAGCCAGTACCATAGGAAGTAATACAAAAAGACACCTTTAGAGGTGTCTTTTTATTTGTTTAAATAACCATACAAAACAATTATAATCATTTTTTCATCTTTACCACTGTAAATATATGTGAGTAAATAGGTGGGTAAAGAAAGGGGAGAAATGTATGACATCTATTGATAAACTTCCCAAGTCTATAGAAATACAGCTTACAGAACAACCTTTATTTCACTCTGTATCCGATTTAATGAAAGATGGGCAATTCGGTGAGCAGTGGCTTGTATTGACTGAGAAGGAGATTTCCGTTTGGGGAACGGACGGGAAACTGGTCTCAAAGCTTCTAGTCTCGAATATTACTGATGCCCGGGTAGTAGGCGGGGTAGGCGGCGGATCGTTGCTTGTGGATACCCAAGAGGGGCCTATTATACTTATACGTTATACAGCATCACTTACCTCTATATTTGGTTTTGCTTCTAAATTAATTGGCGCTGTAGCTAAAGGCGAGGAACGGCCAACCGCTTCTGAAAAAGAGTTTCCAAGGAATTGTCCAAAATGCCGCAATCCACTGCCGGAAGATTCGCAAGCTTGTCCGGTGTGCAAGAGTAACGGCAAGGTTCTATTTCGGATGCTGAGCTATGCCAAGCCTTATAAGATCCAAATGATCGCTGCGGCGATTATGTTGATTTTTACTACATTGGTAGAGCTTGTTCCACCTTTTTTGACGAAGATGATCGTTGATAATGTGTTGACAGAAAAGGATATGGGCTCAACGCTTCTATGGATTGTGATCGGGCTAGCAGCCACATCCTTAGTAATTACTTTAATGCAGACTGTACGTGGACTTATAGGGGTATGGATTGGTTCCAAAATCATGGGTGATCTTCGTCATGATGTGTATCATTCCTTGATGAAATTATCTTTATCTTTTTTCGACCGAAGACAATCTTCGCAATTTATTGGACGGGTGAATAATGATTCAGAGGCGATGCGGCAATTTATGACTGACGGTGTAATCTGGGTCTCGGGTGAATTGCTACGGGTAATCGCTATTTTCACTATTATGTTCAGTATGGATTGGAAGCTAACGCTGCTTGCTATGCTGCCTATGCCGCTTATGGTGGTGCTGTCGACCGTGTTATGGCCGATGATTGGCAGACGTTGGTACCAGCAGTGGAGATCTATTTTTAGATTAAACGCTTTGGTTGGCGATTCTTTGCAGGGGATTCGTGTAGTCAAAGCATTCGGTCAGGAAACAACAGAGATGTCACGTTATACAGTCGCCAATAAGGAGCTGGTTCGGCATAATATTCGGATCGAAGGCTTATGGCAGGGGATGTTTCCTGCTTTTGCGTTGGTTGCTGGTGTGGGTACGTTATTAATTTGGTTTTATGGCGGGAAAACGGTGCTACAGGGACAATTATCCATCGGTACGCTAATCGCTTTGGTGACCTACCTTGGGATGCTTCTCGGACCTTTGCAGTGGGTGAGCCAAATGATCAACTGGGCCAGCCATGCGATTTCAGCAGCAGATCGGGTCTTTGAAATTATGGATACACCGTCAGATGTGCCTGATACTGTGAATCCAGCAGCCATCGGCCGCGTAAACGGTGAGGTTGAGTTTAAGCGGGTTACTTATGGATACGAAAAACATCATCCTGTGCTCAAGAATGTGAATTTAAAAGTGGGTGCGGGCGAGATGATTGGTCTGGTCGGACATTCAGGTGCCGGTAAGTCGACATTCATTAATATGATCTGTCGCTTCTATGACACAGATGAGGGAACTATTACCATCGATGGTGTGGACATCCGAAATATCAGCCAGTCAGATCTGCGTAGTCAGATCGGTGTAGTGCTGCAGGAGACGTTTCTATTCGACGGAACGATTGCTGAGAATATTGCCTATTCTAAACCGGACGCTACGGAATTAGAAATCATGCGCGCTGCAAAAATTGCCAACGCCCATGATTTTATCGTTCAATTGCCGGATGGCTATGATACAAGAGTTGGGGAACGTGGCCATAAATTGTCCGGTGGAGAGAAGCAGCGAGTGTCTATTGCCCGAGCAATAATTCACGATCCGCGAATTCTAATCCTAGATGAAGCAACAGCTTCTGTAGATACAGTGACCGAGCGACAAATTCAAGAAGCGATCTCGCGACTGGTAAAAGGCAGAACGACATTCGCGATTGCCCATCGATTATCCACGCTAAGAAATGCGAACCGTCTTGTAGTGCTTGAACGCGGGAAGATCATTGAAGTGGGTACACATGAGGAATTGCTTGCTGCAGAAGGTGCTTACTTCAAGCTAGTTGAGGCACAGAAGGAAATGTCGCAGATTAAGGGGGTTGAGATGCATGAGTGATCCGAATCTTGTTAACGGGGAATTGAATCCTAAAGATCCCTATGAGATTAACATTCTTGAACCGGGTGCAATCTCTTTTAGCCGCAGTCAAGGTGGCGTGTTTCAAGGAGTAGTGGAGGGTCAAGTCTATGAGGAATTAATTCTTTTTCGTATATTTCCATTCCAATATACCACGGAGTATATTTCAGTTCGTAACTCCAAGAGTGAGGAGATCGGAGTCATTCGTGACATTGATCAGCTCGATGAAGAAAGTCGGGTGGAAGTGGACACAGAGCTCCGGCTGCGGTATTTTCTTCCGGTTGTAACCCGCATTGATTCTATTAAGCAAAAAGCGGATATGTGGATTTGGGAGCTGCAAACGAATCTGGGCCAGACCCGGATCGTTATGCGGAACCTGCACGAGCATATGCAGTATCCAAGTCATAAACGAATCATTCTTACGGATATCAATGGAAAAAGATGCGAAATCCGTGATTATCTAGCCCTGGATGTTCAGAGCCGAAGCAAGCTGAAGGATGTTTTATAGTCTAGTTATGAAAAAGCTCCACAGCCATTTGTTGATGGCCTGCGGGGCCTCTTTTTTTATCCGTAGTTTCTGCTAAGGAAAAATTTGATGGCGTTCTCTCTTCGGTATGGTAATATATTACAACCGGATCTTTACCATAGGGGAGGTATGTGAGTGAAGCATAAATGGATCAATTCGCCGTACACCTTTGCTTTAGGGATGTTTGCGATGATGGTTCCCAGTCAGGCATTTAGTTCATTTTACAGTTACTTTTATGTTGAAAAATTAGGATTGGGCATTGGACTTGCTACATTAGCCAGAACCATCTTTCTGATCTGGGATGCGGTAAACAATCCGTTATTCGGCTATTGGTCAGATCGCACAGATACTCGTTTGGGTCGACGCAGACCATGGGTGTTTGGCTCAATTCCGTTATTCATGCTGGCATTTGTACTGGTTTTCTCCCCTCCCGGCGGATTATCTGAAAATGGATTGTTCACTTGGTTTCTAGTCACACTTATTTTCTATGAGGCTGTCGCCACTGTGTTATGGGTGAATTATGGAGCGTTACTCCCGGAGCTCTTCCGTGGAGACCGTATTCGGGCAAAAGCCTCTGCGATTCAGCAAGGCTATCAAGTTGTAGCTTTGTTAATCGGTACTGCCTTAACCCCAATTATTTTTGCAGCTATTGGTTTCTCTAATATGGCTATAGTGTATGCCTGTCTCTTTGGAGTGTTTATGTTTTTATGTATGATGAATGTCCAAGAAAAGAAGGAGCCCACAGAGCAGGAACCCTTGAAGTTGATTCCGGCTTTTCGGGAGACCATTCGGAATAAAAAGTTTTGGGTGTTTAATATTTCGAACTCTTTTGCCCAAACGGTGAATGGACTTGTAAGCTCGATGATTCCTTTTTATGCAAAATATGTACTTCATATCTCAGAGGCTCAGGTATCGATTTTACTCGCAGCTGTTTTTGTTTCGGTCATTCCATTAGTATTCGTGTGGTACTGGATGATTCGTAAGATGGACGGGGTTAAGGCGTGGCGGTTATCACTGATCTTATATGCGTTATCGGTAATTCCGTTATGGTTTGGTTATGACCTCTTAAGTGGCGTGGCTGCTGGCGTAGTTGTCGGTTTCGGATTAGCCGGATTTCTAGTGACCCCAGCAATAGTAGGTGGCAAGATTATTGATGAGGATGCGGAAAAAACAGGTCTGAGAAGAGAAGGAATCTACACGGCTGTAAGCGGGTTCATCACTCGTTCAAGCGGGTTAATCTCTGCGTTAGCTTTTTTCATTGTAGGTATGATCTTTGGCTATCAAGGCGGCGATGACCCAGGGTCCAATCCTGAAGCGACATTTAGGTATTTAATAAGTGTGGTGCCATTATGTCTTTTGGCCATAGCTGTTGTCATATCCTTCACAATGAAATTTACATTTATGGACTCTTTGAGAGGTGAGGCTGACTATGAACAAAAAATTAATCATCAATTGTGATGATTTTGGGCAAAGTCCCCCCATGAATCAGGCGATAAAACATCTGCTGGAAGAGGAAAAGGTATCCTCAGCAACGATTATGGCGGTGGCCCCTGGCTTTGAGGAGGCGGCTACATGGTGTAGTCGCAGGCAACAACGGAATGTGGGACTTCACTTGACGATGACTAGTGAATTTGAGGCTTTGCGCTGGGCGAGCCTGACGGGGGAGGCTTCTCTTCACGACGAGAGCGGACATCAATATAGGACGGTAAAAGAGTTCGAACAGGGGGCGCAGACAAAAGCCGTACTAAAGGAGATAGATGCGCAGTACGAGCGAGTGAAACAGTCGGGAATAGTGATTAGCCATGTAGACAACCACATGGGTAGTTTATACGGAATGGAAACAGGACGCAGCTTGCTTCCGCAGACGTTGTGGAAAATTTCGCGCTGGGGATTGCCCTCACGATTCTTCAGATACATCCATGCTGAGGATCCGCTTTTGGCATCGCTGAAAAATATTGAACGACCAGTTGCCCTTGGAGCAGGGCTGGCGGATACGTTTGGGGTGCCGATTCCCGACTATTTGCTATCGCATCCTTTTGGTGTAGAGGAAGGCGAGACGTATGAAAGTTTTAAAAGATCTATTATTGCTAAGCTGTATTCGTTGCCAGATGGCGTTAGTGAGACCTATATTCATCCCGGGATAGACGATCCATGGATGCAAGCAAATATTCCGCACTGGAGTAAGCGAGTTTGGGAGTATAAGTTGCCCTTTGATGATGATTTTACCTATGCCCTCAGTGATGCTAAGGTTGAATTGACGAATTATCGTTATGTACAGGAGCATCTAAAACGTCCACGGTTAAGATCTGCAGGCAGATTGTTAAAGAACCTGATAAGATTATGAGCAAAAATAAAAGACACCTTGAGGGGTGTCTTTTGATTATCCCATTAATCCTTTTAGCCCGTTAAGGAAGGGGGAAATAGATTTAATCATATTGTAGCCCATCTTCATAACCGGCATAGTTTTTTGTACCATTCCAATAAAGTTGCCGATTCCCCCGAACCCGCCAAATCCGCCAAAACCACCGCCTCCAGAACTGGCAGCCCCTGCTCCTGCGGAGCCTAGAGCGCCTCCACCCATTCCGAAAAGTGAGCCGAATAAGGGCATTAGTCCTGATACGTTTGCTTTCCGGGAGCGGGAAGAAGAGTGTTTTTTTGATTTTCTGTGTTTGTTTTTACGTGGTTTGGAAAGGGTCAGTCCATTCTTATCGAGGCCGGTTATCCATCCTATATACGTACGTCCATCATGTAACGTAATGCACACGGGTCTACCTTTCAGCTGTTCAGCACGTTTGCGAATCTTCGTTGTATTTGCCATTTGTGGATCACCTCATTGGTCTATTTACTTCTATATTACTCAGATATTTTTGTGTTGCTTGTGCTAGTTCATCATAAAAAAATATTTGGGTGAAAGAGCTGCCACTTGTGTTGATGCCCATAATAATTCATTACACTCATACAATTTAATGTGCGATAAATAAATTATGGAGGGGTGAAAACTTGATATCAGCATGGATTGGGAGTATTACTTTTTTGGGAGCAGTGATTCTTTATATACTGCTGTCTCTGGGATTGCCTTATGGGGAATTTGCAATGGGAGGAAGGCATAGAATTATGCCTCCACAAATGAGAGTCGCGTGTGGAGTTTCAGTAGTGATACAGCTAATTGCCATCCTGTACTTATTGCAGGCAGGGAATGTGATCTCTATTGGAGTACCTTTTGATAGAAGGGTATGTTATTTTTTTGCCGTCTATTTAATGCTTAATACTATAATGAACTTATTGTCGAGGAGCATGAAAGAAAAACTTGTGATGACACCCTTATCTTTAATAACTGCAATCTGTTTTGGGATTACTGCTATGAATGGGTAAAAAGTAGTGCCGGACATAGATTCGACTTTTCTAGACTTTATATAGGATTGTTTTTAGGACACATCTGGTGAAGATGTGTTCTTTTTGCATCTATTGACTCTTGACCTATAAAAACGGATTCATGAGTCTAGGTCTTTCTTCTTATGTTATTATATTTAACATTGTTTTATATTATTTTTACAATTATATGATAATTGGTTATGTTTGTGTGATATAATATCACAGAAATTATGTGAAAATGATAGGGAGGACTAATATTATTATGGGATGGAAGACACGATGGAATAAGCCGATTGCTTCTGTATTAGCAACTGCAGTGCTTTCTTTGCAGGTGTTTGGAGGTATTGGTTTGGGTGCAGCTTGGGGTACAGATAAAGCTGAAGCAGCATCCGCAGCCACAGCCAAACTCCGGCTGATGAGCACGACGGACGTGCACACCAATGTCTACGGCTGGGACTATTTTAAGAATGCGGCTTCAGTAACTGTCGGTCTTGACCGCACAGCAAGCTTGGTGAAACAAGCCAAAAGTGAAGAACCCAACACCCTCCTGCTCGACAATGGGGACTTGATTCAAGGAACTCCGCTAGGTACTTATGTGGCGAAGGAATCGGATCTGAAGGATCCTACTAATGTTACTGATATCCATCCGATGATTGCAGCCATGAACGCTATGGGATATGATGCTGCGACTTTTGGTAATCATGAATTCAATTATGGATTACAATTTTTAGATCGTACGATAAACGGTAGCGCTGGTAATGAGATGACTACTGGAGCCAATTTTGATTATGTGAATGCCAATATATATAAAATGGATGGCGTTACAAATGCTTATCAACCTTATGTTATTATTCCTAAGAAAGTAACGGATAGTAACGGCGATGAGCAGACGATTCAAGTTGGTCTAATCGGCCTAGTTACTCCTCAAATCATGGAGTGGGACAAGGTTAATCTGGAAGGCAAAGTTGTCGTTGAAGATATTGCTAAAACGGCAGAAAAATTTGTTCCTGAAATGAAAGCTAAGGGAGCAGATATTATTGTTGCTATGGCCCATACGGGGTTTGATGTTAACGCCGTTGTTGGAGACGGTTCTGAGAATGATATTAACGCTTTGAGTAAGGTTCCTAATATTGATGCGATTACGTTCTCTCATACGCATAAGGTATTCCCAACAGGGAATAACGATACGTTGGACGCGTCGTTCAAAGATCCTGTTACTAAACAACCGTATGCAAACGAAAAGGCTGTGATCGATAATGTGAATGGCCACATTAACGGTACGCCTGCTGTACAAGCTGGTTACGGCGGAGCTTATTTGGGTCTAATCGATCTGAACATTGTATACGATGGTAGTGACTGGACGGTAGACAAGCAAAGTTCAAAAGCTTCTGCTCGTTCTATTTATAAGACAGAGAATAAAGTGAATATACCACTGGTTGAGCCTGATGCGGCTGTAGATGCAGCTGTTGCAGCAGCACATGAGGCTACTATTGCTTATACTGGACAAAAGCTTGGTGTTACAACAGCTCCGATGAACAGCTATTTCGCAATGGTTCAGGATGATCCTACGGTTCAACTTGTTACGTATGCACAAAAGTGGTACGTTCAGAATTATATTGATATCAATGTTCCTCAATATAAGGACCTTGCCATTCTTAGTGTTGGTGCTCCTTTTAAAGCAGGACGCAACGGACCTGATGAGTACACCAGTATTGATAAGGGTGACTTGACTATTCGTAGCGCAAGTGACCTGTATTTATACGATAATACCCTTAAAGCAATCAAAGTTAAGGGTTCTGTTGTAAAAGAATGGCTGGAAATGAGTGCGGGCGCATTTAACCGCATCAAACCAGGGATCTCGACTCCGCAGTCTCTGTTGAATACGAAATTTTCAGTTTTTAACTTCGATGTAATCGATGGGGTTCAATATAAAATTGATGTGACGAAAAACGCGAAGTACAATCCGGATGGTACGATTAATGATGCTTCTTCGAGTCGTGTAACGGATGTCACTTACAATGATCAACCTTTAGATCTAGATCAGGATTTCATTGTTGTTACTAATAATTACCGCGCAAGTGGTGGCGGGAACTTCCCGGGTGTTAAAGGTGCAGAGCTGGTTGTAGACTCTCAAGATGAGAATCGTCAGGTTCTGATGGACTACATCAGTGAAGCTGGTACGATTGATCCAACTGCTGATGGTAACTGGTTCTTGGCACCTATCAAAGGCAATGTGAATGTTACATTTACAACAACACCTAAAGCGGCAAATGTACTCCCAGCGAACATTTCCGATACTGGACAGCAAGATAATAAGGGCTTTGGAATTTTCAAGCTAGATCTAAGTGTGAAGACACCTGCACCGACGGAAGATGTGGAGGTTCACCTTCTTGGAATTAATGACTTCCACGGTCAACTCGACACTGTTTCTACAGTGAACAATAAGTCTGTAGGCACAGCAGCCTATCTCGCGACTTATTTGAAAGCAACTCGTGCAAAATATGAGAACTCATTACTCTTCCATAATGGTGACTCCGTTGGAGCATCCGCTCCAGTATCATCCCTTGAGCGCGATGAGCCGACTCATGCTTGGATGAACATGATGAAATTTGATGTGGGTTCTCTTGGTAATCACGAATTTGACCAAGGTGTTGATGCACTGATGACACAGCTTTATGGTGGTGTCGACCCTAAGGATAATAAAGTTAACCATGCTGGATCTGATTTTGATTATGTTAATGCGAATGCAGTGGATGCCAAAACTGGCGAGCCAATTATTAATCCTTATGTAATCAAAGAAGTAGGCGGTGTGAAGATCGGCTTTATTGGTCTTGTAACGAAATCCACACCAAGCAAGGTAGCACCTTCCGGTACGGCTGGCGTGCATTTCCTTACGCCTGAAGAGGAAGTGGCGGCTGTTGAGAAATACGCTAAGGAGCTTCAATCTAAAGGTGTTGAGACGATTATCGTGCTTGCACATGATCCTGCAACAACCAAAGATGGTGTGACTACAGGTGAAGCGGCTGATCTAGCCAATGCGCTTCCTGCGGAATCCCCTGTTGATGTTATCGTTGCTGGTGATAACCATGCACTTGCAAATGGAACAGTAAACGGCAAGCTGATTGTACAAGCTTATTCTTACGGTACAGCATTTGAGGATATCAAGTTGATCATTGATCCTAAAACAGGTGATGTGAAGGACAAGTCTGCTGTGGTAACTTCCACCTTCCATGATGGGGTAACACCAGATCCGGAAAGTGTGGCACTGGTTAATGCTTACCTTGAGAAGCATCCTGAGCTCACTCAACCAGTGGGTACAACGGACGGAACTATCACTCGTACCGATGCTTACAATAATGAGGCTGCACTTGGTAATCTGATTGCTGACTCTATGCGTAATGCTGACTTCGGCGATGGTGCAAAAGCTGCCGATTTCGCCTTTATGAATCCAGGCGGTATCCGTGCGGACCTTCCGAAAGGTCCTGTAACCTTCGGCGATCTGGCTAAAATTCAGCCATTCGGCAACACGCTTGTGAAGCTGACACTAACCGGAGCGCAAATCAAAACATTGCTGCAACAGCAATGGAATGTAAAAGCTGATGGAACACCAGATATCAAAACGCTGCAAATTTCCGGACTGAAATATACAGCGAATATGTATCTGCCAGTAGCCGATCGTATTGCGAGCCTCACACTAACTGATGGAACACCAATTAATCCTACGCAGAAATATACAGCAGTAGTAAATAACTTTATGGCTGCGGGTGGAGATAACTACAAGGTTCTGACTCAAGCTAGTGATTCATTGGCTGGACCTATTGATTTGGACGTGTTCTACGACTACATTGTAAAGACGTTTAATGGCAAAGAGATTAAAGCAGCCATTGAAGGTCGTATTATTAATAAATTAAAGGCTGATTCGGGATCAGGCAGTGGCAGTGGAGGCGGTTCTACCGGTGTAACTCCAACGCCTACTCCAACCGCGAAACCAACAGCAACACCAGCACCATCAACAGCACCAACGGCAACACCTGCACCAACTACTGCGCCAGCAGCAAACTTCAAGGATCTGGGCAAGGTAGCTTGGGCGAAAGAAGCTATTGAAGCATTGGCTGCTAAGGGCATTCTGAAAGGTCTGGATGCAAATACTTTTGCGCCAACCAAAACAGTGACTAGAGCAGAGTTCGTTACGATGCTGGTACGCGCACTGAATCTTACGGGTTCAGCGACAACCAGTTCGTTCAACGATGTTAAACAAGGAGTTTGGTACACGGATTCTATCGCCCTTGCGGTGAAGGCTGGACTTGTACAAGGCTCTGGAAATGGCAAATTTGAACCGGGTCGTGAAGTGACTCGTGAAGAGATGGCCATTATGGTTGCTAACGCACTGAAAGACAAACTACAGCCGATTGATAAAAATGCAGCATTGGGTAAGTTTGCAGACAAGTCCAGTATTGCTCCTTATGCACAAGAGGCTATCGCACAGCTAACTCAATTGGGAATCGTCAACGGTGTTGATGGTGGGAAATTTGCACCTAAGGGTATAGCTAATCGCGCTCAAGCAGCGGTTATCATCTATCGCATGCTTGGACAAGCATCATAATTCTATTGTTCTAACTAAAAGTGTATCGATGATCCTCTTGAGGGCATCGATACACTTTTTTTAAATATAAGAAAGTATAAGTGACACCAATACTCTTATAGTCTTCCCTTAAACGCTTACTGCCCTTACAAGGACACCGAAGGCGCTTTTACTTGTTAAATTTGTTGTTGCTCTTTCTGTGAAATCATGTTAACTTATATTCTGCACTGTATTTTTTTTATATCTTGTGCGGTCGTGGCGGAATTGGCAGACGCGCACGGTTCAGGTCCGTGTGGGCTAACCCCCGTGGAGGTTCGAGTCCTCTCGACCGCATACCTAAGTGCATATAAACAGGCAATACTTTTGAATCGCTCTTCAACCTGAAGAGCCTTTTTCTATTTATACGCATAATTCAATTTGACAAACTCTATGTAAAAGAAGTGAAGCAAAGATGGAGCCTAATGTAGGTGTAAATACGAAGCAAAGTGTGCGGTTTCTAGAAAAGTATTTCTCTGGTGAATCGATAGATTATCGTCAGATGATTGCTTTATTCATCCCTATCCTAGTGGATCAGGCCTTTGTGGTGGGTCTTAATCTAGTGAATACAGCTATGATAAGCTCGTCTGGTGTGGCAGCTATCAGTGCGGTCAATATGATAGATTCTCTTAATATTTTTCTCATTAGTGTGTTTATTGCCGTCTCAACAGGTGGGACGGTTGTTGTTGCGCAGTATAAAGGGAGCGGCAATGACCTCATGGTGTCAAAAGCTACGGCAGGTGCTACGTCATCTGTTTCGCTGATGGCATTTGCTATTGGGATGTTCGGAATTCTTTTTCACAATCCGCTGTTGAATTTACTATTTGGAGCGGCCTCACCGGAGGTTATGGAGAACGCCCGAATATATTTAATCGGGAGCTGTATCTCTTATCTTGGTATAGCTGTTGTGGAAGCGGTATGTGGTGCTCTTCGTGGAATTGGTAGAACGAGGGCCTCGCTTGTACTTTCGCTAATTATGAATTTAACTTATGTCTTATTGAATCTCGTCTTTATTAACCTGTTGCATATGGGTGTTCTGGGAATGACCATTTCTATAAATATAGCTAGATACCTGGGGGCGTTCTGCGCACTTTATTATCTATTCCGATTGGACAACGATCTGCATATCCGTATTCGCGATCTTGTAGCGGTTAAGCTGTCTATGCTGAAAAAAATAATGTTCATCGGGATGCCGTTTGCGGCGGAGCAGATGTTCTTTAACGGTGGTAAAATTCTGACTCAGATCTTCATCGTTAGTCTGGGTACGTATGCACTTGCGACTAATGCGATTGCCTCCTCCTTTGCAGGGATTATGCAAATCCCGGGGAATGCGTTGTCCTTGACGATTATTACAGTGGTGGGACAATGTATGGGAAGCAATAATGTTAAGGATGCTCGAAAATTTATTAAATCATTCCTTGTCACCTCTTCTCTTTCCCTGGTGGTGATGGGGTTGCTGATTATGCCTTTTTTCAATCCATTAGTGTCAATGTTCCATCCTCCTGCTGAGATTGTGGGTGATATCTTCCTGATTGTGCTCATCAATACGATTGCGCAAATTCCGTTATGGTCTATAAGCTTTATTACGCCTTCGGCGCTTAGAGCGGCAGGGGATTCCAAGTTTACCTCCATGGTTTCGATGCTTACGATGTGGCTGTTCCGTGTAGTGCTCGGATACATCTTAGGTATTGTTCTGAACTTTGGTATACTCGGCGTTTGGCTGGCGATGAATTGTGAGTGGGGGATCAGAGGTTTGATTTTCCTGCGGCGATTTATGGGCAAGAAATGGGTTCAGCATCGTGTTATATAATAGATATAAAAAATCAAAGGACACCCTGATGGGTGTCTTTTTTGCATGCTCTGATGAGTGCCTCTGGAGAATGCAGCTTGAGTATTTCTTGGGTAGCGGGGTAATAATATGTAGGAATTGCGTCTTTATGCTTACTAAAACACACAACAAGGAGTCTTGCACAATGTCACATTTCGTTAGATCCGTTACTTCACCAAAGAAATTTATCTCCGGCCATAACTTACTGTCAGATCTGAATGAGTATATTAAGGCGTTTGGCGATCATGCCTATGTGATCTGTGATGAGTTCATTTTGGAACGTGCTAAGAAAGAGGCGGGGAGTTCCATCGAAGGTGCGGGGAATAAGGCTACTTTTGAAAAATTCAATTATGAATGTACTCAGGAAGAGATTAATCGTAATCGGGAACTTGCCCGTAAAGCTGGGGCGAATATCATCGTCGGTATCGGCGGAGGTAAAACACTGGACACCGCAAAAGCTACTGCTTATTATGAGAAGCTGCCTGTAGTTATTTTTCCGACGATCGCATCTACTGATGCACCATGTACAGCGCTGGCTGTCATTTATAATAAAGATGGTTCATTTGATCAATACTTATTCCTCCCAAGTAATCCGGATGTAGTCTTGGCTGATACAGCGATTTTAGCTTCAGCGCCTTCCCGTTTTTTCGCAGCTGGAATTGGCGACGCACTGGCTACTTATTTTGAAGCCCGTGCTTGTTATGCCTCTAATGGCGACAATCTCGTACTTATGAAACCTTCTACAACGGGTCTAGGTATATCAAGACTTTGTTATGAAGCTCTACTTAAGAATGCGGTAAAAGCAAAACGTGCGGTTGATCAGAAGCTCTATACACGCGCGGTGGAGGAGACCATTGAAGCGACAATTTATCTAAGTGGTGTGGGTGCTGAATCTGGTGGTCTGGCTGCCGCGCATGCTATCCATAATGGGATGACAGCCGTTCCTTCACTACACAAAGCTCAGCATGGTGAAAAGGTTACGTTTGGTCTTTTAGCCCAGTTAGTACTGGAAAATGCCTCAAATGAGGAGCTGGAAACTGTCATTAAGCTTATCAAGGATGTAGATCTTCCGCTAACCCTCGCCGATCTGGGGTGCACGGAATTTATCGAATCCGAATGGCGCCAAGTTGCTGAAGCTGCTTGTGCAGAAGGAGACACAATGGGCAATATGCCGTTCCCGGTTACTCCGGAAGATGTGTACAATGCGATAGTGGTGGCGAACTCGCTGGCAGAGTCTTATAAATAACTAGCACAACTAATATGCAGGGATAATGAAGGCGCCCTTGGGGGTGCCTTTTGTTTTTATATAGGTTAAGCTTTTGAAGTAGAGTAGTGGTAAAATTTTGCTTATAGGTATCGGCTTTGGCATACTTAATCACGGGATAGGGTGTCTACGGAAACGAGATTATTGCTAATCGTTCCGTTGCTATGCTAATTGTACTCTATGTAATAAGGAGGAAAGATGAGAAAAAAACATTTAGGTTATCTAGTCCTTATTATCATAATTATTGGAGCGGTAATAATAGCAGTAATTCACGGAAATTCGGAGCGTCAGAACAAGCAGTCGGCAGGAAGCCTTGGAATGGATTATGTGCGCAAAGAGTACACGGAAAGTGCGTCGCTGAGAGTTGCAACGATTTGCAAACCCTTATTTGGAGGGTCGGGTTATCAGGTAGTGCTCGAGGATTCAAGTGGGCAATCGTATTATGTCATTATCGTTCTCGGAACTACACGTAATCTTGTCACTATGGACGATCTGACGAAAGAGGTGCGGGAAGGTACATCTGTGTTTCCGTGCCACCAATAAAACATGATAAATGAATCGGATCTCATCTATATGATTATTGGGAGGCACTCCTGCGGGGTGTCTGTTTTTGTTATATTAAATTGAATTTTGTTATTTATTTTCGGAATTACTAACATTAATACTAACGTAAACAATAAAATAATTATAACAAAAGGGAATATTTAGATTGTTTTATGCCAATGTAACCGCTATAATCTTGCATATACCGAAATATCTAACGAAATTAAAATATTTTGTTAGTGTTTGTTATTAATAACGAAGCTGAATATGTGGAGGTGAATAGTTAGCGAGTAGGTCTGTAATTGTCTTCTATAAGGACAGATAGTTATTGGGTTCATAACAGCTGGTTGGCTATTCTTATTATCAAATCCATTCATTTTCGAAGGAGAATTAGGAATGAAAAAAGCGAAAAAGTGGCTGGGGAGTATACTTGCCTGTGCAATGATAATGTCTCCTTTCCCCTCTGTAATTTCTGCAGCAGCAGCGCCATCGACTGTGGGATTCGGTGATACACAGGGTCACTGGGCACAACAAAATATTGCGAAGTGGGTAGAAAATGGCGTATTAAACGGGTATCAGGATGGTTCTTTTCATCCCAATGAAGGAATTACAAGAGCTGAGTTTGCTACGATCTTGAATAAGGTATTTGGTTTCTATATGAAGTCAGATCAATCTTTTTCCGATGTAAAAGCGACCGATTGGTATGCAGATCAGCTTTCGTTGGCACGATATGCTGGGTATTATGAAGGATACTCAGAGAATAAAGCACAAGCTACTGATTATATAACGCGTCAGGATGCGGTGACGATGTTGGCTCGGATATTTACTCTTCAAGCTACTGAAAGCGCTTCATCAATGAGCGGATTTAGTGATTCCGCTCAGATTCAGGCTTATGCTAAGGATGCAGTTCATGCGCTCTCAGGTTTGATTACAGGGTATGAGGATGGAACCTTTAAGCCGCTTGGAAGGATCACCCGTGCCGAAGTTATAACGTTAATTAATAAAATAGTGAAGAGTTATTACTCGCAATCTGGAAGCTTTGAAGGAGGAATAGTTTCTGGGAATGTAGTCGTTAATCAGGATGGTGTTGTGTTAAAAAATGCAACGATAAACGGAAACCTGTATCTAACTGCTGGGATCGGTAACGGCGAAGTGACCCTTGAGGGTATTAAGGTTACGGGCACCACATTTATTGCAGGTGGCGGGATAAACTCCATTCTTATTAAGAATAGCTCATTAGGCAAAGTAAATATAAATCGTAAAGAGGGTGAGGTTCGTGTCCTCACGAGTGGTACAACCCAAATTTCTCAGCTAACGGTAGATAGTCTAGCAAGACTGGAGTTTGGAACTGGGACGATGATCACCACGGGAATTCTAAATAGCACTGTGGGGCTGATCCTAGGTGAAGGCGCATCGATTGCTAATCTAAACGTAGCTGTCAAAGCGACTGGAACCACCCTTTCCGGTCAGGGCGACATTGCAAAAGCGGACGTTAAAGCAACAGGAGTAACGTTGAACGGTAAACCCATTGCTCCTGGCACAATTGTCATTATCAAAGGCAATCAAGGTCCTGTAGCAACGACTACCCCAGCGCCTACCTCGGCATCAGGCTCATCAACAACGCCGGTAGGTCCGACTAATCCAACCGCGGCACCTACAGCGACACCAATACCAACGGAAACACCGACACCAACAGCGACACCGACAGCAACAGCAACACCGACACCGACAGACCCGACGGGTCCTGTGGGACGTATCGAGAATTTAGCGGATGTTGGTGCAAGTAGTGAGACTAGATCGCTATTCGCCTATTTACAGGATATCCGCGGCAGTGAGATCTTGTTTGGACATCAGCATGCTACTACAGAAGGACTTTCTATTACTGAAAAGGACGGAACGCAGTCTGAGGTCGAGAATGCAGTAGGCGACCTTCCGGGGCTGTTCGGCTGGGATACGCTTAGTCTTGAAGGTTTTGAGAAACCAGGCGATCTAGGCGCAACCCAGCTGGAGAATCGTGATAAATTAATCGGCGTGATGAAATCTGCTTATGAAAAAGGCGGCGTGCTTACATTAAGCTCGCATATGCCGAACTTCGTCACAGGAAAGGACTTTTATGACACCAAAGGGAATGTGCTTACGCATATATTACCCGGCGGTGACAAACATGCAGAGTTTAATGCATTCCTGGATATGATTGCGGACTTTGCGAATAACTTAAAAGATGATGATGGTAAAGCTATTCCAGTCATTTTCCGTCCATTCCACGAGCAAAATGGTGGCTGGTTCTGGTGGGGTGCGCCTTACCGTACGAAGGAGCAGTATGCTGAAATTTATCGTTATACCGTTGAATACTTAAGGGACAAAAAAGATGTGCATAACTTCTTATATGCGTTCTCACCGGGAAGTCCATTTAACGGCACAGATGCGACATTCCTTGAGACGTATCCGGGAGATGACTATGTCGATATCCTTGGCTTCGATAATTATTATGACGGAACCACTGAGGGTTGGTTTGATTCAGTCGTGAAGGATGCTAAGCTGATCTCGAAGCTGGCGGATGATAAGGGGAAAATCGCAGCATTTACTGAGTTCGGTTATTCGGGTGTGAAGCCAACTGGAACGAAGGACCTGAAATTCTTTACCAAGCTAATCGCTGCACTGCAGTCTGATCCGGATGCTAAACGGATGGCGTACATGCAGACTTGGGCGAATTTCAATACAGATTCTATCTTTGTCCCTTATAGAAATGCTCCAAACGGGCTAGGGGATCATGAACTGCTCCCTGATTTTGTAGACTATTATAATGATCCGTATACAAGCTTCAGCCATGAAGTGGCTATTGCGGATGCGTATTCGAAACAGGTAACTACAGAAACCGAGCAACCTTTTTTACACATTGCCTCACCAACGGCAAACCAAACAGTGCCCACGACAAAAGCATCGACCCTTCGTGTTCGTGTGTTGAATCAGGACGTAGATAAAGTAACCTACCTGATTGGGGATGACACAACAGAGTACAGCATGGCAGCTGACGCAGAAGGTTTCTATTACTTGGCAGATTGGACACCAGGTGTAGCCTTCGACGAAACTGGCGTGATGCTTACTGTTAAGTCCTATGCAAAGGATGGTTCTGTACTTTCACAAACGATCCAAATCTTTGTAAGTGACGTAGAGGGCAATGGGGACCCATTGATTGTAGATACTTTTGAGAATTACAAAGGGAATGATGAATTACTTCGTGCGGCATTAAGTCCTGCGGGTGATCTAAATACGATCTCACTTGATGCGGACCATAAAAATGATGGCAAGTATGGCCTGAGATTCGATTATAATGTGGATGGCCAAGGTTATACAGGTCGTACCAAAAACATGAATAATGCCGACTGGTCGGACGCCAACAAATTGAAGCTCTGGATTGCACCTGATGGCAGCGACCACAAGCTTGTTATTCAGGTCAATGCAAGCGGCATTTCTTTTGAAGCTTATCCTTCACTGGCAGGTACGACACCTGGCTTGGTGGAAATTCCATTCAGCCAGTTCGCTCCAGCGCCATGGGATACAGGAAATGCCGGTAAAGTAATCACTAAAGAGAACCTTAAGGACATTCGGGCAGTGTCTATCTACGTAAATAAAAAGGACATAGTAGCAAGTACGTCTGGTACGCTGTACTTCGACGATATTGCAGCGTTTAATGATGGAACGGGTGGCGTTCCTAATGGGGGCGAAGGCCCTGGCAGCACGCCAGAACAGGCGAAGCTGTTGTATGGTTTCGAAAAAGATACTCAGGACTGGACAGTAGAGCAAAATAATGCGAGTGCAAGCGCGGCGGTAATCTCGACTGATGAGGCTGCTGAGGGAACTCATTCGTTAAGCACCTTGTTCTCACTCGATTCAGATGGAGCTTTTGAGCTCAGCAAAAATGGCAGTCTGGATCTGAGCGCGGTTGATAAATTAAGCGCACAAATTAAACTGTCGAACGGAACAGCGGATGCACGTTTGTATATTAAGACGGGATCAACCTGGTCTTGGGCTGACAGTGGAGCTGTGAAAGTAGATTCGAGCGGATTTACTACGGTTTCGCTCAACTTGGCAGGTATTGCAGATCTTAATAGTGTAAAAGCCATAGGTATCAAGCTCGAGGGATTCAGCGGTACGGGAACTTCTACGCTGTATCTGGATGATGTTCGGACCCTGAAGAATGGTACCGCACCTGAAGCTGTCGTCTATGGCTTCGAGGACAATACACTGCAAGGCTTCAGCATCAATGTGGATGAAAATAATAAATATAATACAGCGCTGGCTCAGAATCTATCGGTGAGCAATGCTGTGTATGCTGAGGGAACTCATTCGATGCAAGCGGACTTAACATTGAATGGAGGGCAACTCCAGCTGCGTCGTATGGTGGTTACCAACTTAGCGAATGCATCAACAATTACGCTTAAAATCAAGGTTGTACCTATTGATGCAAGCGATGTTAGCGGTGTAATGGCTCAGCTGTTTACCCAAAGTGGCTCAAGCTGGGGAACATGGACTGCTTCTACGGCTACACCAGTAGATGCCAATGGATTTACTACAATAACACTGGATATCAGCAAGGTAGCGGATCGTAATTTGACCCAAGCGATTGGCGTTCAAGTCATGACCACAGCAACTGATCCAGTAGGTAGTGCTACCGTATATGTGGACGAAATCACGATTAAATAGAAAGTAGTAAAGCCGAAAGCGAACATTTTACGATGTTCACTTCCGGCTTATTTATTTAGCATCAAATTTATTCATTTTAAGTCGAGTATCTGCTTGAAATTAACGAAGCTTAATAGACCCGCCATCTACCATGATAGTCTGGCCCGTAATATAATCGGAATCTTCACTCGCTAGGAATACCGCAACACGACCAATATCACTTTCCAGTTCACCCAATCTTCTCAAAGGTATTTTTGAAATCATGTTTTGGTAATACTCAGGGTTTGCTTCTGCCCATTCAATCATGCCAGGGGAATTAGCAATTGGAGCAATGATGTTTACGTTGATACCAAATGGACCAAATTCATTAGCGGCTACCCGGGTAATTCCACGGATGGCTTCTTTTGCAGCAGCATATGTTCCTTGATTGGTATCCCCGTTGAGGCCAGCGCCCGATGCAAAATTAATAATTTTACCTTGTGTTTCTTTTAAATACGGTAGTGCTGCTTGCATAAAATAGAAGGTTGGATAGAAGCCTGTATCAAAAGATAAATCGAAATCAGCCTGTGTAGTTTCTTCAATAGATTTCATTCTGGATGCGTGGGCATTGTTTACTAAAATATCTATTTTTCCAAATTTATCAGCTACTTGTTTAACAAGGTGAGCTATTTTATCGTGTTCCTTGAGGTTCGCTTGAATAAAGATAGATTCAGGTTGATATTCTTGTAATTCTTTAATTGTTTCTTTGCCGGTTTCTTCATTGAGGTCAATAATAGCTACCTTAGCGCCTTCTTTAACAAAAGCCAGGGCCATCCCTTTACCAATACCGCCTGCTCCACCAGTAATAATAGCTACTTTTCCTGCAAGTCTGCTCATGTTGGTATCTCCTTTTTGTGAAAAAATGTAGTATCTAACTCTTATCAGAGGTAAGGTGTAATTGTTACTTTGACTATATATTACCCAAAATAGTAGCTATATTTACCATGAAGTAGAAACGGCATCATTTACCAATATGAATATAGAGGGTGATGATGAATAATACAGCATCTGATGAGGTCTGTTCCAGCTCTTATGTACATGTTGAGCGATTGAATTAAGCGGCGCACCAAGTGATGAGCAATTGATGATTCATGTGTCGCTCCAAGTGACGCTGCAAGTGATGCTGCAAGTGATGCAATAAGTGAAGTATTTATAGAGTGATTAGGGAATTTTTCCCTGAAATTCAGAGATTTCTGTTCATCAGACTTATAATTAGGGAAAACTTACCTGATTTTCGGCCGATTTAGTAACTAATTAAGAAATCCCCCTAATTATTAGGGAGGAATTCCCTGATTTCGTGCATTTAGAGTGAATATCGGCTATTTTCAGGGAGTTTTTCCCTAATTAGTTTAAACCCTACCGCAAGCCGTATGAAAAACTCACCTAGCAAGTCGCCCACCGCCCACTGCCTACACCCACCGCTCACCGCCCAACCGCCCACCGTCCAACCACCCAACGCAATATCAGAGAACACTACGCGTGGTATATAGTCATATGGCACAGTAAAATCCATTACTTTTCTATTCCATAAAAAAGAAGCTGCCCCAAGTAGAGTTCACTACTTTTGAGACAGCCTCTTATGGATATTTATAAAGGAAACCCCATCGAGATTACCGCACCGCCATTTCTTCGGTTGCCTGCGCTGATCTGACCTCCACAACGCTCGATGATTGCGCGGGAAATAGCCAGTCCAAGTCCGGATTCTCCGTCTTTTCCTTTTACAAAACGATGGAAGAGATAAGGAAGCAGATCGTCCGAAATTCCAGGGCCATCGTCACTTACGGATAACAGAGCCCGGCCCTCCTTGACTGAAACATGGATATAGATATGTTGATTAGCATAACGTGCTGCATTGGAAACTACATTAAGAAGCGCCTGTAGCAGCTTATCCCTATCCGCACGGATCGTAAGAGAATCTTGATGATCGTGGGAGATATGGAGGGTTAATTCTTTTTTCATTAATAGAGGGTTCATTCGTTCGATGGTTTCTGTCAGTAGATCTTTTAAACAAATAACCGTAGGCTTGAATATATCTTCCTCGCTGTCTAGCTTCGCAAGTAAAGTCATTTCGGACACGAGCTTCTTCAAGCGGCTGCTTTCGCTCATGATAATGTCTAGCCCTTTTACTACATTCTCACCTTCAAAAACACCATCCTTAATCCCTTCAGCGTAGCCGGAAATGGACATTAAGGGAGTTTTTAATTCATGAGACGCATTCTGGAAAAATTGTTTCTGCACATGGTTGAAACGATTTAATTCATCTGCCATGTCATATACCGATTGAGCGACAGATCCAAGCTCTCCACCAGCTTTAATTAATTTAACATCTGAGAAGTGCCGTTCTTTGACTTTGCGGAGTTCTTGTTGCAGCCTCATTAGAGGTTGAATCAGCTTCTTGGTGATAAATAGGCCAAATAGGAACATAAATGCTCCCGCTGCGCTGAAAACGATCAGCAGTCTTTTGAGCAAAGCTTGTTCAATAGCAGTGACTGCGCTCATAGGGGTTAGTAGAGTTAGCGTGCCTATAGGTGTCGCCTTCACTTCAGTAATATACCGTGTATCTGTTCCATTCCAAATGTTCTGGAGCTCAGTGGCTTGGCCTGTGACACTCTTGGCATCATAGTTTATTGCAATTGAACTCATCTCTGATGATGTGGACAAGACTTTTCCTGTCTCATCGCTAAGAATGGCTTCGACGCCTGCAGTGCTTAGAGAAGGTAAGGTCACCGGCAGAGCTTCCAGCTGAGTGCCAATCTCCCCGATGTATTTACTTTCTTCAGTCAATGTAACTGACATCGCCGCCCCAATGGTTCTTAAATCCTCTTTTTGTGTTCCGACAAAATGGTTGAGTAGTACAAAATGGATCACGACTGCAGTAATAGATAGTAGCAATACCAATGCAATACTAAAGGCTAAATTAATCTGATGTGCTAGTTTCATTCGTATGCTCACCCCCATCTGTTCTCATGCGGTATCCGTGTCCCCATACTGCCTCAATGGGCAAATGCTCCAGTTTTTTGCGCATCCGTTTAATGAGATGATCTACGGCGCGATCACTTCCAAAATAGTCGTCCCCCCACACATAGCTCAGCAGCTCATCTCTTGTAAATGCCCGGTTAGGGGCATCGGCGAATACTTTTAGCATGGTGAATTCCTTGCTGGTCAAGTCCACCTCTTCACCACACCAGAATACACGTCTTTCTTCCGGCAATAGTAGAAGCTGGTCGATTTCAAGACGGGTGGAAGTGGTCTGACTGTTCAACTTGTCGGCCTGATTACTCATTTTGTACCAGCGTTGAAGCTGCCGTTTGATCCGGGCGACTAATTCACGAGGGCTGAACGGCTTGACTAGATAATCGTCACTGCCAAGCTCCAATCCTAATATTTTATCCACTTCATTATCTCTTGCGGAGATCATAATGATCGGTACTTCGGCTTCGTTACGAATCCTTTTACAGAACTCATAACCATCCATACTGGGGAGCATAACGTCGAGTACCCACATATCCGGGGGGCTAGTCTGCCACAAGGTCCATGCTTCCTCAGCGCTGCCAAGGCCGATGGTGTGGTAGTTTTCTTTTTGTAAATAAGCTTCAACAAGATTGCGTATATGTTCATCATCGTCGACTACGGCAATGAGATATGGATTATTCATTTCGGGTTACCTCCAAATTATTCTCCTACAAGTATATCAATCCAGAGGTGGGTAAGGGCGGCTGCCATCGTTTTTCCACAAATTAACCAATGTTCTGCCACACCCATTATGTAAGCTTGGTCTTGTAAGATCATTCGAATCGACGAGGAGTGTTGTATTTATGAATCAACAGATGTTATTTAAAAAGTTAGCGCTGTCCGCCCTGCTAGTGTCCGCCGTTGCTGCACCGTCTGCAACGAACGCAGCAAGTGGAGCGCAAGACGGAAACACGAAAACAACGGCCGCAGCCGTGGTTACTGCTGCCTCTAAAGGAACAATTGCCACTAAAGTAACCACTATTGATTGGGTAGATCCCCTAGAGTTGGCTAAGACCTACGCACCTAATACCCAAGAAGATTGGAAGAACACCTTGGATCAGTATTATAAGGTTGCTGGATTTAGTGTAACCGCACTTGCCGAGCTTGTGCCTGCGGAACTGGTGGAGGGAGTTCAATTATCTAAAGAAATACTATCCACCGAAGCTCTACCTGCAGGATATATTGAAGCTGGTCGTAACCTTGAAGTAGTACCTGTAGTCGATGATATGCAGGTAGATAGCAATATCACTACTTCAATTAAAGCTGTAGACGCGACTTCAATTGCTATTTCCATTCCAGATCTTAGCGACGCGGATAAAGCTTTTTTCAAAGCCCAAGATGATCTGAATAGTGCCGCTAAATCCAAAGATGCGACTGTGATCAAGGAAGCTTTAGCTAATCTGTTGGACCAATATAAAGAGAAGATCAAGGAGCTTGAAACAGCCAAATAACGGCGATTAGCGAGGCTTGATACAGAATAGAGATACTGAAAAGGGTAAAGATAAAAGACACCTCGCGGGGTGTCTTTTTAATATGCATATCAATCTTCACGCTTTGCCTTTGGCCCTTACTTGCTTCCGCCAGTTCACACCGATCACCCCGGCGATGATCATCACTGTACCGGTCCAATGGTACCATTCCAGTTGCTCATTCAGCAGAAGTACACCACCGAGAATAGAGACAACTGTTGAAAGACTGCCGAAAATGCTCACGCGTGAAGCTTCCATCCGTGATAAAGCATAGTTGGAGAGGAAGGAGGTTACGAGGGAGGAGAGTACGCCGAGATAGAGCATGGAGAATATAAATTTTGGCTCTTGAAAAGGTGTGAAATACTGACCCAAGGTTCCTGCCGAACCATGCTTAATGATCGACAGTCCATTAAAAAATATAAATCCGAACAAAGTAATCATATAGGTAAGTTCTTTGGGACTCCAAGTACGTGTCAGCTTTCGAGCTGCAACATTATAACCAGCAAGGGATAAAGCTGAGATTAGGATGAGTAAGACGCCCCAAAGACTAGAAGAAGAGATACTCAAACCTGGAATGGCAAAGATAAGAATAATGCCTGCAACTGAGATTAATGTAGAGATCTTTTGGAAGCTGCTCGTGGTTTCCTTCAAGAACATCGCCGCCAAAAGGATGGTGAAGATGGGCATTGTCGCCTGAATAATACCCGCTACAGCGGAAGTTGTATACAAAAGTCCATACGCCTGAAGGGTGAAATATAACGCTGGATACATTAAAGCCAGTGGGATTATCACTGCGGCCTTGGATATTCCAAACTTCACCCGCCCCCACCCTGGAAAAGTAAATAAAGAAGCGGCAAGGAAAGATAACGTGAAGCGATGAGCTAGCGTATCAAAAGGATCCGAGACGGTTAGGGCCATTTTTACAAATATAAAGGAAAACCCGACGATAATAGCATTCATGACAGCTGCTGCTATCGCTTTTTGAGTAGAAGATGTATTCATTAGTAAAGACCTCCAAAGTGTTGCGCGCATTTAGGTACCGGTCCTGTTCTGCTCTTTATTCTAAGGCTAGAGTAGCTGTGCTACAATGTAATTATTATTCATCTGTACCGGTACAGAATAAGCTTGGAGGAAGGTGAAAGGGATGTATAAGTATTCGGAGTTAATCAACGAGCTGGAAGCGCAAATTGCCGAGGATACGTATCGTGAGGGAGATAAATTACCGTCTATCCGGGAGTTGTCCTTACGTTATGGATGTAGTAAAAGTACGGTTATTCGCGCGTTGCAGGATCTTCAGGACAAACATTTAATCTATGCCGCCTCAAAAAGTGGTTATTATGTCATGAAACGAAGCGGACAGCGAAAAGACGAAGGTGCACATTGGATCGATTTTACGGTGTCTGCACCCGACCCGGATATTTTTCCGTATCTGGATTTCCAACATTGTATTAATAAAGCGATTGATATGTACCGCAATGACTTGTTCATCTATGGAACGCCGCAGGGGCTTCCTTCTCTTATTCGTGAAATGCAGCGGCATCTGGCTTCTTATCAGGTATTTGCCAATCCGGATCAGATTTTTATTACCTCAGGTGTGCAGCAGGCGCTTGGCGTATTGACCCGAATTCCTTTTCCGAATGGCAGGCAGCGAGTGCTAATTGAGCAGCCGGGTTATCCGCTTTTTATGGAATATCTGAAGACGTATGGCATTGAGACAGAGGGAATAAAGCGTTCGGATGCTGGGGTGGACTTGAATGAATTAGAGCGGTTATTTAAGACAGGCCAGTTCAAGTTCTTTTATACCGTCCCGCGATTTCATAATCCGCTCGGCGTCTCCTATACCCGTACCCAGAAGAAGGCGATTGCTCAGCTAGCAGCTAAATACGATGTGTATATCGTTGAAGATGACTACATGGCGGACTTGGAGCAGGATGCAAAAGAGGATCCGATCTACGCTTATGACGATGCTTCCCATGTGATCTATTTAAAAAGCTTTTCCAAAATTATATTTCCGGGTCTACGTGTCGGTGTCGCTGTACTACCAGAGGTCCTGTGTGACTCTTTTAACCGATTCAAAAGACTGATGGATATAGATAGCTCTATGCTGTCTCAGGCTGCCCTGGAGTTGTATCTGAAAAGCGGAATGTTCGAGCGCCACCGAAAAAAGATGCGTTCCTGCTACGAAAAAAGATCCACGCTGCTCCATGAATCGATTATGAGAGAGTTAGATACAGCGACAGCACAACATTATTCCTACCATCCAACCGGCCAGCTTGGTGTGCATACGTATCTGAAGCTTAGTGACAGCGTAAAGACAGAACAGATGATCAAACGTCTGCAAAAAAAGTTCATTCGCATCGAAATGGCGGACAGCGGGTATCTGCCCTCTTTTAATAAAGAGAAGATTCTAAAGCTCAATGTATCCAGTGTAAAAGAGCCGGATATTCGCTCTGGCATTGAACAGGTAATGCAAGAAATACGCTGAGAGCGCAGCAATAAATGAGTGGATGATAATGGTGGAAATGCTGGGAGCCCATTGGAGTAGAAACAAAAAAGCGTTCCTCCAGTAACAGGGATCGTTTTTTTGCGTTGTGGGTCGTCGGCAAATCTGGCAGCAGTGAACTGATGGACAGCAGATCTCATTATCGGTACAACTCGCAGTAATCTCTGGTTCTTCTATAAATATCCGAACACATTTTCTGTGCAATCTTCGGCCGAGTCATGCGGACCCAGATAACGTTATTTGCTAGTTTTTAGCCTTTGAAGCAGGTTTTCGGACACCAGCGCCGCTATTCAATTAGAAAGGGGTTATATTGGGTGGTTTTCATGCTAATAACGGCTATGGGGTCCGCTAGCACTCTAAAAATGTGAAAAAGCCGCTTTTAAGGTCAGCTGTGTCGGATAGCGAATTCGCTAAGTGCAAATTACCAAGATGCTTTATTCATTTTTGCTTCGGTAGCGAGTATCAGCAACAAGCGCAAAAAAAGAGACCGGGTTCGGTCTCTTTTAGTTATTTCTCGATAGGAGGTATGAATTAATTCGCAAAAAAGTTCGGCAGGAACTCTTTATTAGCTTCCAGCATTTCGTCCAGCATCCGAATCGCTACGTCCACGGACGGAACAAGCGGGTGATGTGCGAGCGCCTGAAGGGCAAGGGCGCGGTCTCCGGTGACAGCGGCGTCAATCGCCAGCTGTTCATAGGTTTTGACAGCATGAATGAGTCCTTTAGCCATGGTTGGAATTTTGGTCAGTGGCAGAGGTAGCGGGCCGTTTTTGGTGACCACGCAGTTCACTTCAATGCTGGCGTCATCTGGCAGGAAGTCCAATATGCCATGGTTAGCGACATTTAGGGTCTGAATGTCGTTTGATCCGTTATGAAGCGATCTCATGAGATTAACAGCTGCTTCTGAGTAAAAAGCACCGCCGCGCTGTTCCAGCTGCTTCGGCTTCTCGCTTAGCTCTAGATTGCCATAAAGCTCGAAGAGCTCTTCTTCTACACGTTTGACGACTTCAGCACGGTTAATGCCTTGCTTATGGGAGTCCATCTGCTCTTCGAGCATGGCATCGGTCATATAGAAATATTTTAAATAGTATGAGGGCAGTGCATGAAGGGATTGCAGGAATTCCGGGTTCCATTCTCTTGCCGGTACGTTCTTAGCGCTGTAGCTGGTTGTATCTGCAAGCATATCATCCAGCTTGTCTTCACCTTCAACATCGATACGAGTAATCCAGTGCAAGTGGTTGAGGCCCACAAATTCGGCATATACGCGGTCTGCTGCTACATTATATTTGGCAGAGACTTGCTTGATCAGGCCGATAGGTGCGTTGCACAGGCCAATACTTTTTACCTTAGAGTATTTCAGAACGGCTTCGGTGACCATCCCAGCAGGGTTAGTGAAATTGAGCAGCCATGCGTTGGGAGCCAGTTCCTCGATATCACGGCATACATCCAGAATAACAGGGATGGTGCGCAGTGCTTTCATCATTCCCCCAGGACCTGTTGTTTCTTGGCCAATAACGCCATATTTGAGCGGAATCGACTCATCACGAGCACGGGCATCAAGCATGCCGACACGCATCTGAGTGCTGACGAAATCGGCGCCTTCGATCGCTTTACGGCGGTCTGTTGTCAGGTGAACCTCAATCGGAAGGCCGGATTTCTCCACCATACGTTTTGCCAAGTTACCTACAATATTCAGCTTGCGAAGACCAGGCTCAATATCTACAAGCCATAATTCGCGCACGGGAAGTTCTTTATAGTGAAGAATGAATCCCTCTACTAATTCTGGGGTATACGAAGAACCTCCACCGATAACTGCAATCTTTAATCCTTGGTTAGCTGCCAAGATTAATCACTCCTGTCTTGTAGTTTGTTTGATCGATTCATAATCCTGAAATTTCCGCATCTTCTCATATACTTCACTACTAATGGTCAACCCATCTTGATCCATAGCTGACCATACTGCACCGACTACAGGCTCTGTGGCAAGGGTAACCACTGTTGCCTGAGGGGCTGCAGCGTGTACAGCTTTCTCGATAGGCTGGCGAATCCAACCGCGATCCCCTCGGGTTAGCAGACTTCCTGCCAGCACCACATCGAAGGTCTCCTGCTCCATGCCTAGCTTGTGAATGATAGCTGCCGCAGACTTCCCTAGTTCAACCCCTTGCCGATGTAAAATCTCCAGCGCTACGGCATCTCCTTCAGCTGCTGCTTCAAAGAGCAGGCGAGCAACATTTACGGGGACTTTTTTCCAATGATCAAGGAAATCGTGAAACATATGCCCAACTTCCTCATAACCTAACATTTTTAGCAGTAAGCCTGTTAATAGGGTGGGCTGTTCCCGGCCGTCCCAAGCTCGGATAACGGAACGAAACACCTCAATATTGAGTGCGCCACCCCCGCCAAAATCACCGTACATATAGTCAAAGCCGCCGCATTGATAATGCTCTCCCTGCAGGTTTCTGCCTGCTGAATTGGTGCCGGTGCCGCAGATGAGCGCGACACCATATGGGCGATTCGTTCCGGCGCGTAGACCGATCATAGTGTCACAGTTAATGGTGTATTTGGTGAATCCTATCTGGCGTATCATCGGATGGAGAATAGCATAGTCGGCCTCGCGATCAGCACCGGCAAGTCCGAGATAGGTATGCTGGATGTCTTCCAACCGGAGTCCGGCTTCAGCCAGCGCCCCGAATGTGGCCTCTTGAATACTGTTGGCGGCCTCAAGGGCGCCTGTCTGGTGGTTGCCGTTACCACTCTTGCCTTTGCCAAGAACATTGCCATGTTCATCGCTTAGCAGAGCATAGGTTTTCGTGCCTCCCCCATCGATCCCCAAGTAGTAAGTCAATGGTCGTCACTCCTAGTGTATAAATTTAATCTACTCAGCTCCGGTAGATTCACGTACGATAAGTTCAGGATCAATCCGCATCCCGGCTCCACGTTTCATCTTTCCGGAGATGCGTTTGAGCAGCATATCCGCGGCTGCCAGCCCGATTTTGTCTGCAGGCTGACGTATTGTTGTCAGATGTGGATGAAGCTGTGAAGCAATATAATGATCGTCATAGCCGACCACTGCCACCTCTTCGGGTACCTGAATGCCCGCTTCCATCAGGGCATTGATGACTCCAAGCGCGATATTGTCATCCCCGGCAAATACGGCGGTGGGCAGCTTTCCTTCCTTCAGCCAACGTTTGCAGGTATCGTATCCCATCCCAATATCGAAATCACCAGGTACGATCTCAAAGGGGGCCAGTCCTTGTTCCTGAAGCGCCTGTAGAAATCCACTGCGCCGCTCCCGCGTACTCCGGAACATTTCCTGACCGCAGAGATGAGCGATTGAAGTGTGTCCCAGCTCCAGCAGATGACGCGTAGCTGCGTATCCCCCCTTGAAGTTGTCGATCGTGATGGAGTAGGTATCATTTTCGGGCTTCTGATTATCTATCAGCACATAAGGAATACCCCGCCGTTTTAACTCCACAATATAATTGTCCTCTTCCATCGGAGAGAGCAGAATTAAACCGTCTACACGATCCTCCTGAATTAAATAATGGCTATCATCCGATTCGATGCCTGTTGAGATGGATATGGCTAAAAAATAACCATGCATCGCTAATATTTCATTCAGCTCTTTGACCACTGCGTCAAAAAAGGAATCTTGCAGGGTAGTGACAATAATGCCGATAATTCCCGTCTTACCGCTTGCCAGACTGCGTGCCGCAGCATTAGGGCGGTAATCCAGCTCTTTAATTGCCTCCAGCACCTTTTGTCGATTATTCTCGCGTACCGATTCGGCCCCATTTAACACCCGGGATACGGTTACAACGGATAATCCGGATTTTTTGGCTACATCAAAAATACTAACTTTCATCTTTAATTCTCCTCACGGCAGATTTTCCGATCCTGTTTTCTACTTTCAGTATACAGGGTTGGCAGACTGTCCGCTAAACGTATGATTTCACGCAGGTATACCGTCCCTAAAGGGGGCGGTATACCTGCCAAACAGTTATCGCTGAATGATCTCTGTAACCTTCTTCTGAATCGTCGCCATCACCTCTTCAACCGTCTTATGTCCAGTTTCTACTGGCTGCAATTCATTAATGAACATGTCATTAATTTGCGAGTAGTTGGTGATTAAGTGGTTATAGGATTCGAAGCCGTAGTTAACAGCACCCTCGTAGACATTTTTGATATCCTGTGGATCGATACCTTCAAAATGTTTATAGTAAGCTTCTGCAGCTTCGGTGTTGACTGGTGGGTTACCGCCACTAAGCTCAATGGATTTCTCTTGCACTTCGCTTGTGATCAGGTATTTGATCCATTCAAAAGCTTCCTTCGGATGTTTGGAGTCCTTCAAGATCAGCAGCGGATCGACATAAAGGGTGCTGCGTACCTTTTCGTTTCCTCCCCATGGCACAGCGGCTACGCCAATTTTGAAGGGGAAGTCATTTGCACCTGCAAGGTTCCATGAGCCTCCGATAGACATGCCGATTTTACCAGCAACAAAGGGATCGCCGTTCTGTCCAGCTACACTTTTGCTCCATTCGGAAGAAGGAGAGACTTTATCCTTAAAGACAAGATCAAATAGCTTGTTGTAGGCAGCGATCACTTCAGGGGAGTCAAAATAAGTCTCGGAAGGCACGCCGCCATTAGTCCATGTATCTTCTGAGTAAGGCTCCGCTCCAAAATATAACGGCCGCATATCGCGTTCGGACCAAGTGAAGTCTACGCCATATTGAGTTTTGGCGATATCATCGGATACAAGCGTCATTTGTTTAGCTTCGTCGACCATTTTTTCAAACGTCCAGCTCTTATCTTCATAATTGCTTGTTGGATAAGTCAGTTTGGCAGCATCAAACATGTCTTTGTTATAGAGCATTAAGGTGACATACATATTGACCGGGATGCCGTAAGTGTGATCTTTAACCTTGTAGATACCCATTAGATTCTCTGGGATACTATAATCCTCTGCCTTGAAACCATCCTCTTTCATAAGGTCGGTCATATCGAACAACATACCCTTATTGTAGTATTCTGCGAAACCTCCATACCCCCAGTGACTTGTCACGTCGGGCGATTTGCCGCCGGCAATTAGCGTTTGCAGCTTGCTGTCGAACTGCTCATAAGGCGCTTTTTCCACTTTCACTTTAATATTCGGATGCTGCTTCTCGAAATCAGGGATTAATTTTTCGACAAATGTGCGGTCTTCTGAATCTATTGTGTAATGGGTAATCGTTACCGTTTCTGCTTTGCCTCCAGAATTAGTAGAGTCACCGTTTCCTCCAGATAGGGCGTTACCCACCGATTTGCCGCCGCTACAGCCTGATAAGGCTAGAACAACGAGCATGGTAGCTGCAAGTAAAAGCGCAATACTTTTCCTGTTCTTGTTCATTAGCTAAACCCTCCATGATTTCAAGTATATTTGGCCGCCGGATGGCGGATTATTACTTAATCCCTGTAAGTACAATCCCTTCGACGAACTGTTTCTGGGCTACAGCAAACAGCGTAACGATTGGGACCATAGCTAGAACCGAAGCAACCATTAGCAGATGCCAAGGTGGAATGCGGAACCTCGATGAGGTAAGAGAAGCCATCCCGACGGGTAGCGTGAACTTATCTGATGAGCTTAAGTAAAGCACTGGCGTAAGCAGATCATTCCAGTTGTAGATAAAAGCAAAGATAGCTACGGTCGCAAGTGCAGGTTTGGAGAGTGGGATTGCTATGGTAGCCCACATCCGTATTTCACCACAGCCATCAATGCGTCCGGCATCAAACAGCTCTTCAGGCAATGTGGAGAAGAATTGGCGCAGCAGAAAAATATTATAGGCTGACCCGAAGAAAGCAGGCACGATCAGGGGTAAAAAGGTATCTATCCAGTTCATTTGCGAAAAGAGTACAAATTGCGGAATCATAATGGCCGGATAGGGTAACATCATGGTGCTCAGCAGCAGGATGAACCACACCTGATTACCTGTACCTCTGAATCTGGCGAATCCATAGGCAACCAGCGCCGAAGAAATCAAGGTTCCCACAACACTAAAGCCGGCGATAATCAGACTGTTTTTATAAAGAGTACCGAACTGCAGGGTATCAAATATTTCTGTGTAATTGCTCCACTGCCAGCTCTCCGGAAGAAAGGTGGGTGGGAACTTCAGCATCTCGCGTTTGGACTTAAGTGAAGTGGAGACCATGAAGAACAAAGGAAGCAGCATCAGAAATGTTGTAACTACTAGAGTAATAAAGCTGAAAATCTTAACAGGCTCCGCTTTCCGGCGGCGTTTTGTTCCTTTAGTCCGGGGGCTTAGCGCTCTGACTGTACTCATTTGCGTCCGCCTCCTTCATAGTGAACATAACGGTTAGACAATTTCATAATTAGTGCGGTGCAGAGCATAACTACGATAAGGAGCACCCATGCCAAGGCTGAGGAATAACCGGCACGATATTCTTTGAAAGCGCTGGTGTAGAGATTATAGACATAGAACCAGGTAGAGTAATTCGGCCCCCCTTGAGTCATGACAAAAGCTTGGGTAAAGACTTGGAAGGAATCAATCAGTCCCATAATCAGTTGGAAGAGCAGCACGGGAGAGATCATCGGTAAGGTAATGTTCAGGAAGATTCTGAAGCGCCCGGCACCGTCAAGGTTAGCGGCTTCGATCAAGCTAGCCGGTACGCCTTGCAGACCTGCGAGGAATAAAATCATTCCTGAGCCTGCTGTCCAGAAAGTCATGATGATCAAGGCATATAGTGCAGTGTCTGGGTTCATCAGCCAAGCCGGTCCATGAATGCCGAACCAGGAAAGGATGTAATTGAAGAGCCCGATCTGCGGGTTAAAGATCCAGTACCACAGCAGGGACATGGCCACGCCGGATACCATGCTTGGAAAATACATTGCTGTTCTGAAAAAGCCGCGCAAAGGAATGGTCTGGTGGAGCAATAGCGCAAAGCCAAGACCGAGTGCAAGCTGGATAGGTACACCGATGAAGGTATATCTCAGCGTGACAACCACTGATTTCCAGAACAGGTCATTGTGAAACATCTCTGTGTAGTTAGCGAGCCCGATAAATTTAGGTGGGTGTATGATGTCATAATCAGTAAAGCTGAAGTAAAGCGATGATAAGATAGGATAAAGGGCGAATACTAGGAAGCCGATAATCCAAGGAGAAATGAACAGATACATGTAGAACGTCTGCCGCCTGTTCTCGCGATTGATCATGACACACCAACCTCTCGTTTTAAAAGTATAAGCGCTTTAACTTTTGATCATACTAACACTATTAATTAGCAATAATACTAGGTACCTAGAGATTAAAGTTTAACCGCTTTAACTTTTTGATTCGCTTTAATAAGCTTATCATAGAGGATGATCACTAAATAATCAACACTTATTTTAACTATAAAAGCGCTGTCAGTCATTAAACGTAACATACAGTCTGTCATTTTTGTGAAAAAGGGACCTGAAATAAGATTCGGGAGATTATTGTGTTAACTATTATAACGCAATTTTATTATTTTTTATTAATATTCCTCATGCTATGATTAGGTTTGGTCATATTTTGTTAGAAATGAGGAAACTGAATGACGACTAGACCTTACTTAAAAATGATCCAGCATTCTGTTACAGCCTCAGGGATTAGCTTTGAGGAAATTACACCGAATTTCGTATATAGAGCGACAGATGGAGTGAAATCATTTGTGATGGTAGACGCTGAGATCGGACTAAACAACAGTGCTTCTACGATCATTGCCATGAGTAAATCTCTAACTTATGATGTTTTGCATAAGGCGAATATCCCAGCCGTAGAACATATTTATTTGCCGCATCCAGACTCCAAATTTAGCAATTTGAATCCTTATCGATTGGCTGAGCGTTATTTCCAAGCGTGCAATGGGGAGGTAGTTATGAAGCAGGATAACGGGGCGCAGGGCAATCATGTGTACAAAATCAATGAGATAGCCGATCTGCATGAAAAGCTGGATTTATTATTTTCTTTACAGCTTAATGGGGCAATAGGTCCTTATTATGAAGCGGAGATTGAGTATAGAATTGTAACTTTTAATCATCAGGCGCGTGTATTCCTTGGCAAAAAAAGAGTTCGTTCGTGGAAGCATAATTTGATTAACGGAGCTGTTACGATTGAGGTGAAAGATCAGGCCAAACAAGAGGCGCTGGCGGAGCTTGCCTCCCGGACCTCTAAAGCGCTGGGCCTTGATTTCTGCTCAGTAGATATCTTAGAGACAAATCAAGGCTTGATGGTGATTGAGGTCAACCATAAGGTGATGTTAGATGAATATTGTAAGCAAAATCCAAGTGAAGTACCTGGCCTCTCAGACCTTTACAGGGAAGTTATTCTTCAGCGTATGAATCAGTTATAAGCCGATATTCAGCAGCGATTGCCCGAATAATCTTTTGGCATTTCCGATTAGAGTTTGCGTACCCACGATTACAATAATCTCCGAAGGTGATTGTTCTTTAACATACGTAAGAGCATCCTCTAAATAAGGGAATTCGGAACTTTTTTCGAGAAAACTTTTAGCGATAAGCAGGGCATCCGTTGGGAAAATTAGATGGCTTATATCGGGTTTGGTTACGATTAGTTGATCCGAGACTGTACTCATGACTTCGATGACCCCTGTGTAATCTTTATCCTTAGGGACACCGATGATGGATGTGACGGTACGGCTGCGCTCAGGATTCACTAATTGAATAAGTTCAGCCAGATAGCTTGCAGAATCTCTATGAATAGCTCCGTCAATAATCGTCAGTGGGTCATGACAGATAACTTCACAACGTCCCGGCCATTGTAATTGTTCAAAACAGTGATGTACGATCTCCTGATCAAGGGGTCCCCCTGTAATCTCTTCACAAAGTGCGACTGCGCTGGCAGCATTGACCGCTTGAAACTGTCCCAATAGCGGAAGGGTCAAGGCTGGATAAACGGCTGGCTTCGTCCGGACATCAAAAGTAGTTCCGACAGAAGTGGTGGTGATAGATTCAGCTAAAAACTGTTCTTCGTAATATTGCACAGGGTTGGAGGAGAGGTTGTCCTTCATGATCGCAAGAACGTCGGATTTCTGTTTGCTAACATAGACGTTTGTTGTGTTGTTTTTGACAATCCCCAGCTTGTGCAGTGTAATGCTGTTCAGATCAGGTCCCAAATGGGCTACATGCTCTTCCATAATCGGGGTAATGACAGCCCAGTCATTGCTCAGGACATTGGTGTCATCAAACCTTCCTCCTCTACCGCATTCAATCACATTGATATCTGTACCCTTCTCCTTAAAGTACAAAGCCGCAATAGCCAAAGCAACCCCAACCGGACCTTGATATTCATCAGCAGCAAGCTGCTCTTCGATCTGGTGGAAGCCCCCGCGAATTACATTACCTAATCGTACAAAATCTTCTGTGGCTATTGCCTGCCCATTGATCCGGATTCTTTCGTTGAAATCTACCAGGTGAGGGGAGGTGAATAACCCCACTTTATATCCCAAGTGACTTAACAGAGAGGAAATAAATCTAGAGGTGGAGCCCTTACCTTTACTGCCTGTGACCAGTATGTATTTTTGATTGCGATCCGGACTTCCGACTGCATCCAGTAATGCTCTGGTTAACTCCGGTTTTCTAACTTCTTCATCCAAAGTCTCTGTAATGTTGTTAATGGCCCTTAGGTAAGAGCTGTAGATCATATCTTCTACTTGGGATTGTGAAGTGAATTCCACGGAAATCCCTCCATTTAATTAATTTTGGCGCGTTCCTCAGATAGTGTTGTGTAGATGATAATCGGAAGTAACACAAGAGAAATGATGATGGTCAGAGCGATGCTCCAGTTCAAATCCTTATATAGCTGTACTATGGTGAACAACAAAGCGATAACAGGTAAGACCAGTTTGTTTAAGTGCTTTAGGAATAAGGAGTACATACTTCTTTTTACGGTAACTGATGTGCCGATGCTTGGGATTTCTAACTCGTTACGCGATAAGGCGGTGATCCCGATAAATAAGTGGCTGTCGATAAATTTAAGCTGCTCATTATCCGCATGAAGCTTGACTGACTGGGCAATATGCTCCGTATCGATGTCTAAGATGGGGATGGTGATTTGTTTGGAATTATAGGAGATCACGATCTGATCTGTTTCTTCCATGCCTAGCAGTTTTCTAACATTCGGATGAATTCTGCATAAATTCTGGTGCTCATCAAAAGGGTAAGGATGACCCACTCTGAGGGTGAGCTCTCTTTTGCCAATAAAAAAGTTCCCTAATGCACTTAAGGGCCGTTGGATCAGTTGATTTATAAGTTTATGTATGCCTGGCTTGGGTTGAGAACGCGTCCTAGCGCGAGTAATGATTAATGGGTCATGCCCCTCGGAATGGGTTTCAAGCAATAACATAATGTATCTGTTGAAGTAAAGGGTATTCGGTTTGGCTGTGCTATCTTCTCGTAAAGTTAGGTTTACCCGGAAGCCATTTTTGGGATTGATAAGTTCTACTTGATTCGTATATTTACGGACGAGTGCTGGACAGGCTTTTACATAGGGTTTGGCAATCTCGTCCACTTTAGGAATTCCCCGAAGAACTGTGTCGTATTCTGGCTTCGTTATTGTTAATCCTGTAGTCAGGCAGTCCCCGAGCTTGTCCTTTGCCCGCTTGGATAATTGGATTGTACCTCTTGGCACCTCATCTGCCGATAAAATTAAACAGCTGACTTTGACACCATTCTCTGCTGTAAGATCAACGAAGATATGCTGGACTAAACCTAATTCCTTTAACTCTTCGGAGTTCATTGTGATTTCTTCACGAGGTTGAAGGCTTTGTTTGTCTAGAATAGTAAAGGTTTGCTCGATAATAATGTCAGACACCGCCCAATAGTTTAATGATTTGTTCAAGGGAATGAATGGTTTTTTGGAATAAATCAAACGCATTCGGGTTACGATAATTTCGATTAATTTCAATTTGAATACTTTGAACTAACAATTCCTTAGCGCAATATGAAGTAATTGTTCCAGGATGGGATGCAGAAAATGTATGATTTTGTCGAACATTGGTAATACCATTATTGTTAAAGATGCCTATGACGTCATTTAAATTATTCTCTCGTATAGAGGTTCCGTACAGTGTCCCTAGGTCAATATCAAACTCTCGAAGTTTGGAAGCTCCGTGCAGATCGATCACAAACTGAATGCGATGTTCTTTGACAAGCGCTCGTAGCGCCGCCTTATATTCTCCACCTAAGATGTAATTTGGGTCTTCTTTGGAAAAGCTATTCGAATAAATACAGTAGCAATTGGTGAGCTTTTGTAACAAGAGGGCAAGGGAGCCTGTATACATGTCAGCTGGTTTTACAGCATGTTCTCGAAAATGATTAATGGCATGTGGAGCTGAGACTAGTACAGGAAGGGAGCCTTCTACAATGGAGTAAGAGGGATCTACCCCGATATCGCCAAAATAATTATTATTGGAGAATTGTAGCTCATACTGTTCGATCAGAGATAAAATATGCAATCACCTATTCATAGTTATTTAATGGGTCGTTAACCATTAGTATGTCCTAAGCATTCACCATTCATGAATAAGGATGAATCTATTATAACGCTTGCAAGGTTTGCCGTGGGCAGTTTTTCCATAAAATGATTCTAAAAGATTGGCTATTGAAAAGTTCAAAATGGTGTGCTAATATTTCAATTGAAAACGTTACCGATAAGGATACCGAGAAGGATACCAAAAAAGTAGGCTGGGGATTACTTAAGCAAATGAAAACGCTGACATAATTTTCACTAACAGCATCGGAACGTCTTCATGCGAAGTAATCTAATAAAAAGTACGAGGGGGAAGAAGAATGAAGAATATCAAAAAATATTTAGGGCTCATGTTAGTAATGTCTATGGTTGTTGTCTTAGCGGCAGGATGTGGAAATAAAGAAAATAATTCTGCATCCAATGATGGAAACGCTACATCTGGTAAAAAAGGGTCAGTTTATTTCTTGAACTTCAAACCTGAGATTGCAGAAATATATGAAAAGATCGCTAAGGATTACGAAGCAGAAACAGGAGTTAAGGTAAAAGTCGTAACGGCTGCTGCGGGTACTTACGAAACTAAATTGAAATCCGAAATCTCCAAGTCTGAAGCGCCAACTATTTTCCAAATTAACGGACCTGTTGGTTTTCAATCCTGGAAAGATTACACCTTGGATTTGAAAGATACTAAGCTTTACAGCTATCTGTCCGACAAAAGCTTGGCTGTAACTGAAGGTGAAGGCGTGTATGGTATCCCTTACGTAGTTGAAGGATACGGCATCATCTACAACGACGCAATTATGAAGAAATACTTCGCTTTGGCTGATAAAGCGGTATCGATCTCCTCCACAACTGAGATCAATAACTTCGACACTTTGAAAGCAGTAGTAGAAGATATGACGGCTAAAAAAGACCAACTGGGCATTAAAGGTGTATTCGCCTCCACTTCCCTCGCTGCTGGTGAGCAATGGAGATGGCAGACTCACCTTGCAAACTTGCCGCTGTACTATGAATTCAAAGACAATACTGAGTTTGACAACACCGTTCTTGCGGGTCTAGCTTCTAAAGAAGTTGAATTCAAATACAACGATAAATTTAAAAACATCTTCGATCTGTACATCAAGAACTCTGTAACTAAAGAATCCTTGCTGGGTAGTAAATCCGTAGCTGACTCCATGGCTGAATTTGCACTTGGTAACGCAGCTATGGTTCAAAATGGTAACTGGGCTTGGTCACAAATCAACGATGTTGACGGTAACGTAGTTAAAGCTGAAGAAATCAAATTCTTGCCTATCTACACAGGTATGGAAGGCGAAGAAAAACAAGGTTTGGCTGTAGGTACAGAAAACTATTTCGCAATCAACAGCAAAGTATCTGCTGAGAACCAACAAGCTTCTATCGCTTTCCTGGAATGGTTGTTCTCCAGTGAAAAAGGTAAAGCTTATGTAACTAACGATCTAGGTTTCATCGCACCATTCAATACCTTTGAAGACAGCGAAAAACCAGCAGATCCACTTGCTAAAGAAGTATCTGCTTGGATGGAAAAAGATCTTACTTCTGTAGCTTGGACATTCGCAGCATTCCCAAGTGAAGAATTCAAAAACGTCTTTGGTGATGCCCTCTTGCAATACGCTCAAGGAAACAAAACTTGGGATGAAGTTGTAACCATCTTCAAGGACACTTGGAAGGCTGAAAAAGCAAAATAATAAATGCATGGAAAGATGCTTGAATAACTCTCAGTTGTCATACAGATAAAAGCTTAGTGCCACTGGGCTCCCTCGGGATTCAGTGGCACTAAGCAACAATTGGAGTGGATCTTGCTACATCTGTTTCATCATTTTCCATACTGAGATAGGAGAAGACTCCATGGAAAAATCGATAAAAAAATATTTTGCTCTTTTTGCATTACCGACCATAATAGCCTTTGGAATTGCCTTTGTGATCCCTTTTCTTTTGGGTATATATTTGTCTTTTACAGAGTTTACTACAGTCAATGATGCAACATGGATAGGGTTTGGCAATTACGCTAAAGCTTTTTCGAATCAAGAGTTTCTAAATGCATTAGGTTTCACCGTTAAATTCACAGTTTTATCTGTTCTTACTATTAATGTGTTCGCCTTCATCTTGGCGATGTTATTAACTAGAAAGCTAAAAGGTACCAACGTATTTAGAACGATCTTCTTTATGCCTAACTTGATAGGCGGTATCGTATTAGGATATATCTGGCAGTTGATTTTTAATGGGATTTTGTACAAATTTGGTGTCACTTTGACCTCTGATGCAACGTATGGATTTTGGGGACTAATCGTTCTTATGAATTGGCAATTGATAGGGTACATGATGATTATCTATGTTGCAGGTATTCAGAATGTTCCTAAAGATATAGTAGAAGCCGCAAGAATTGATGGAGCTTCACGTTCTAAGATTTTGCGTAATGTGACTATTCCACTCGTAATGCCGTCCATTACTATTTGTTTATTCTTAACTTTATCTAATTCATTTAAATTGTTTGACCAGAACTTAGCGTTGACCGCTGGTGCACCTTCTAAGCAGACCTCCATGTTAGCACTGGACATCTACAATACATTCTACGGAAAATCAGGATGGGAAGGTGTCGGTCAAGCGAAAGCCGTCGTATTCTTTGCTTTAGTAGCCTTAATCGCCTTAATACAACTTGTCATTACTAGAAGAAAGGAGGTTGAGAACTAATGCAAAAGACTAGAGCAAAAGATTACTCCATATTCACCATTTTGTTGGTCTTGGCCATTGCGTTCTTATCTCCTATTTTTATTGTTCTGATGAACTCCTTCAAGGGTAAGTTCTACATTAGTGATACGCCGTTCTTATTCCCTAATGAGACTACGTTTGTTGGTTTAAAGAACTATACTAGTGGTGTAGCAAAGATTGATTTCTTCAGTGCCTTCGGAATGTCCTTGTTTATTACGGTATGCTCGGTGGCTGTGATCGTGTTATTTACTTCCATGACTGCATGGTACATTACCCGGGTGAAGTCCAAATTCACAGGCATGATGTATTATGCGTTTGTATTCTCGATGATCGTGCCTTTCCAAATGGTTATGTTCACAATGACTAAGACTGCAAACGTGCTGCATCTCGACAATCCGATTGGGATTATCTTAATCTATTTAGGGTTTGGATCAGGGCTGTCTGTGTTTATGTTTAGCGGATTTGTGAAGTCTATCCCGCTTGAGGTTGAAGAAGCGGTAATGATTGATGGCTGTAATCCACCTCAGGCCTTCTTTAAAGTGGTATTGCCCATCCTGAAACCTATTGCTGTAACTGTAGCTATCCTTAATGTAATGTGGGTATGGAACGACTTCCTATTGCCAGACCTGCTGATTGGTACAGAATATAAAACGATTCCTATTGCGATCCAGTACCTAAAAGGTGGATACGGATCGATTGACATGGGAGCTATGATGGCGATGCTGGTCTTAGCTATTGTGCCAATCATCATTTTCTACCTGACTTGTCAAAAGTACATCATCGAAGGTGTCGTTGCAGGTGCGGTTAAGGGTTAAGCTTGATCTACCTCGTTAAATAAATTAATATTCATGTAAGAAGCGAGTAGGGTGTTTTTCTTGGTGGGTGACCATCAGGAATCCCCTGCTTTCTTATTTTGACTATGAAGTTGAATAAGGATTAAGGAGTTTGATAGATACTAACAAGTAAAGGATAGATAGAAATGGAGAGACTGACTATTATAGACATCGCCAAATTATGCGGTGTTGGCGTGACTACTGTATCAAGGGCTATTAACAATCATCCGGATATTAATGAAGAAACAAAAGCGATGGTTATGAGGGTTATCAAAGAAAATCATTATGTCCCGAACAACAGTGCAAGAAATTTAAAACGTTCTGATTCGAAAACGATTGCAGTATTGATTAAAGGGATATCCAATCCATTTTTTAGCCCGATGATCAAAGTGTTCGAAAAAGAGATTCAACGCAAGAAATACTCCTTCATCCTACAACGAGTTGATGAGAATCAAGATGAGATCGAAGTGGCGATTGAGCTGGAGAAAGAAAAAAGGCTGAAGGGAATTGTCTTTTTAGGAGGTTTATTCTCACACTCTCAAGAGAAATTACAGCAACTAACGGTTCCATTTGTCCTTAGTACGATCGGAATGACGGAAGAGTTTGATTTGAGCGACTATTCTTCTGTATCTGTAGATGACTTTAATGAGAGCTATAAGATTGTGGACTATTTATGTAATCTGGGGCATGAGAAAATCGCAGTCATTACTGCACCAGAAGAAGATGTAAGTATCGGTAAGTTAAGATATGAAGGTTATAAAAGGGCTTTAGCTGATCATGGAATCGCTTATAATGAACGGCTAGTGCGGCGGATGAAAGAGGATATCGACAGTTACAGTATGGAAAATGGGTATGCGGTTACAAAAGAATTGCTAGAGTTAGGTGAAGAGTTCACCGCTATTTTTACCTTATCAGATAGTATGGCTATCGGCGCCTGTAAGGCAATATTTGAAGCGGGCAAGCAAGTCCCGGAAGATTACTCTGTGGCTGGTTATGACGGATTGGATATTTCCTTCTATTATAATCCTTCTATTACTACCATCAAACAGCCGGTAGTGGAGATTGCGGAAGCGACGATTAAGATTCTTTTTGATCTCATCAATAAGAAGGTTAAGCATGCGCATCAGATTTTCCCGGCAGAATTAATAGTTAGAGAATCTACAAGGTCTTTATTGTAGTTTCAACAAGTGAGTATGTTTAAGTTTATTTACGAATCGGGGTGGGGAGATAGAACCGCAAGAGATTAAACCTAACGATATCAACAGCATCACACGGTTTCTCACCGCATTTGGTGATCCTACTCGGATTCGGATTGTTACGTTATTAGGGAATAAAGGTCGGCTAAATGTTGGGGAAATTGCAGGTGAATTCGAAATAAGCAGGCCAGCGATTTCACATCATCTCAAAATCCTACGGGATGCCCGCATTGTTGACCATAAAAAGAGAGGCCAGGAAGTCTATTACTGGCTGGCGCGTGAACGGCTAGCAACAAACTTTAGGGCGCTTGCTGATTTGGCAACGTCGTTTAATCATGGGGACTAAGCCATCTCAAGGGAATGGTTCAGTCCCATTTTAGGATAACCAGGCATTTACCATATCGGAGACGGGTTTATAGATAAATATCATCCATCCCAATGGGTTAGAGACCGAAATATGTAACGCATTAATAAGACTGAAGAAAGTTCCCAGCAACAGAAGAAATGAGAAAACCCACATCTCCTTGATTAATTTTTTCCTCCACATCAGGGGAACTTCAATGGTTGCTATAACGGCTACAACTATGAGAATCACTACTATACCCAATATTCACAACCTCCCAAACCATCTAGTTTCGAGATATTAAGTCTTTGCTCAGTGCTCTTCTGAACATTACTGCAATTTCGCTGTAATAAGTGTAATTTGGTTAACACTCGATACTCTTTCAATTTTAATAGTTGGGCACCTTGCGATGTTATACATGGTTTTGTGACTCCAATTCATCACTTCGTCTCTTCTAGGAAAGAGTTAGTCACTTTCCCTAACAGGCGAATCTTAATATCCATCTTTACGCTTATTGGAAGGTTAACAAAGGTCTCATCCCAATTGTTTCGCAGTTTCTTCCACGCCTGCGGGTTAGAACGATGGATGATTTCACCGAATCCAAAAATATCGCTTTTGTATTCATTCTGTACCTTTTTAATAGTAGTTTTGAATAAATTCTGGACTTTTTTATTGGCGATTTGTTCTAATTCGGTGATAGTTTTTGTGTCTGTCAGTTCAAGATTTCTACACTGAACCTCCCCTATATCTGATTCTATATGTTGCTCAATACTGATTTCTGGTTTTTCATTATGGATGCTGCCTTTCATTTTGGAACGGGCTTCAAATACATCAAGCGAAACCTTTTTACCTTCGGGACATTGGATATAGAAAACAGTACTCTCTACTTTATTGGTTAAATAGTTATACACTTTTGATTCCTCAGGATTTAGCCAACCAATCAATTTGTCTTCCTTGAATACGGCCAATCCGGAGTATTTCAATTCTGTTGGAGAGTCTACCGTTTCAACATTATTCGGAGTTTCTCCTACATCTACACTCCCCTCGATGACAACACCTGTTAAGACTGGATTCTTACCCTTACTGACAAGTTCTGTAATTAGGGTTCCTAATGTCACAGTAGATGTAGGTGCCCAATTTTTCTCCGAGCTTTCCAGACTGGAAAACAATCGCACGGCAGGAATCTTTTCAAGACTGGTTAATATTTTCAACGCATCTTCTGCCTTTGCATCCTTTGCTACCACTATAAAATAATCATTTCGCGTATCAGTGTCTCTTGACATGAAATCAAGAACATCGTTGATTCCCTCTTTAGCCAAATCCTCGCCAAGGACTAGGATCCGTAAATGAGAGATATAAATTTTACGTGGGCTAACGGTTGTGATTTTTCTAAGGGCTTCATATACAGTATTCCCTGTCGCTTTATAAAGGTTGACGGGTGCTTGAGGAGAGCCTCCCTTGGAGCCAGCGATTTGACTGGGTAAGACCACTTGTGCAGAAACTTGATATTGATCTCCAATTTTATCGATCCCTATTCCTACAGCAATCGCAAGATCATTTAATTCTCGGCGGCTCCAGCAACCTGTTACAAATATTTGCATGAGAATAAGAACACAAATCAGAAGCGATCTTCGTTTCATGGTTTAATCCTCCGTTAGATCTTTCGGTATTCATGTCTCCCAGCCCATCTTTAGCTTCGAGATTTTAAGCCTTTGTCCAGTGCCCTTCGAAACATTCCCACACCTAACAACACCAAAGGTAGAAATAACCCGAAGGTTATAACATAGTACACCCAATAATTATCGAATACTTTGTTGTAATAGGTGTAATTTGGCGCAATAAGAGGTGCTAGTGTAACCAAAATTAATCCTGTGGGTAGAGTTAGCACCCGGTACTCTTTTAGTTTGAATAATTGAGACAACCCCAGAACGAAAGCATAGAAGTATAAGGTAACTTCTATAAACAAGGTTAACATCCAAAGTAGTGCTATCATGGCTTCCACCCGCTCGAAGAAACCACCAACGGATATGCGCCTTGCAATGTTATAACTGGGATAGATATCCCTGGTTGTCAGATCTGGACCTAGCACTAATATGGAAATAGTAACCGTCAGGAAGATAATAATACCGCCTAAGAAACAGCCTTGTAGTAAGCCTTTGGTTATCTTTTGTTGTTGGTTTACATAAGGGAGAAACATTAGAAAAACAACCGGTTCTATAAAGGTGTAAGCCGTAATGGAAATAGACCCTCTCAACACTGGTTTTATGCCATCCTCCAATATGGGCAGTAATCTGACAATCTCCATCTGAGGAATAATTGCGACCGTCAGAATCAGAAATAGGATAATAATCATAGGTGTAAAGATCTCTCCAGCTCGTCCTATGACTTCAATACCTAGTCGTGTAGCCATAATCACGATCACCATGAATAAGATTAAAACAGCCGGAATAGGGGTTCTCGGTAATATTTCGGATGTAACGAACTCACTGAGTTCTCGCATACTTCCAACGGTGACGATAAGAAAATACATTAAGGTCAAGAGTGATAGAATAGTCCCAATCCATTTTCCAAAAGCCTTTTGAATCGCCTCAATAAGCGTTAGTTTGGGGTACAACTTTACGAACTTGCTGTACATATAGATGGCTAGTAAACCTACGATCATACCAATTAATGCGGAAATCCAGGCATTTTGTCTGGCGTAGTGTGAAGTGGAGGGAGGGATTACGAGAATGGAATCCCCGATCGTAAGGAACATAACCAGTATGGTAAGCTGACGAGTACTTATTTTACCTTTTTCGAGCATGGCTTTCTTCACTCCAATTTATCACTTCATAGGTCAAGGTTTCAGGGGCTATTCCTCCGTGAGATCTCCCGGTTTCTCCGGTGGTGTACTCTTTTCCCGAACGATATTTTTTTTATTGATAAGTCTAGGGCGGGTAAACATAGCCCAATGCGGCATTCGGAAAAAGGTGTCCTTTTGATCGGCGAGATTATAGGGAGCAAACGGGCTCAAATAAGGAATTCCAAAGGAACGTAAGCTGCACATGTGAAGAACTATCGCAATAACGCCGATAATGATCCCAAACAATCCAAAGGATGCAGCAAGGAACATCATTGGGAAACGGAGCATTCTGATGGTCAGGGCAAGATCGAAGGATGGCAGCACAAAGCTGGAGATAGCAGTAATAGCGACGACAATAAGCATGGCAGCAGAAACAATGCCGGCATCAACTGCCGCAGTCCCAATCACTAGGGTGCCTACAATGGATACAGATTGGGCTATGGTTTGAGGCATTCGTACACTCGCTTCTCGTATAATCTCAAAGGCAAGCTCCATTAAGAGTGCTTCAATAAATGCTGGAAGCGGCACGCCCTCCCGTTGTGCGGCTAGACTGATCAGCAGGGTTGTGGGCAGCATCTCCTGATGAAAGGTAGTAATAGCTACATACAAAGATGGGGCAAGTAGTGAAATGAAAATACTGAAGTATCGAAGCATTCGTACTAAGGTGCTAACATCGGCACGTTGATAATAATCTTCCGCCGTCTGCATGAAGGAAACAAATAAGGTAGGCACCGTCATTACTATAGGAGTCCCATCTACTAATATGGCTACTTTTCCTTCCATAAGAGCAGCTGCTATAACGTCAGGGCGTTCCGTATGATGGATCGTTGGAAATGGGGTATAGGTTTCATCCTCGATTAATTCTTCGATATAGCCACTTTCCAGGATACCGTCAATGTCGATCCGATCTAAACGTGAGTGGACTTCTTGCAGAATCTCATCACTAACAATGCCATTGATATACATGAGGGCTACGTCTGTCTGTGTTACACGTCCAATTTGCTGTGTTTCTAACCAAAGATTGGGGTCTTTTATTTTCCGCCGGATTAATGCGGTATTCGTGCGTAAGCTTTCTGTGAAGGCTTCCTTAGGTCCACGAATCACCGTTTCAGTGGCACTTTCCGTTACGCCACGGTCTTTCCAGCCACGCATGCCTATGGTGAACCCTTTGGTATATCTATCGAGTAAGAGGATTACATCTCCGGATAATAGAGAGGTGAATAAAGAATTGAACTCCGTCGCATCTTTGATATCCCCTACAGTGAGCATGTGATCTTTTAATAATTGATAGTTGGCTGTTTGTGTATCAAGACTTGGATCTGGAAGTTCTAAGATTAGTGATTCCAGAATGAAATCCTGAATAGCTTTACTATCCGCCAATCCATCTGTATAGAAAATAGCAGCTTTAATCTGGTGTTTGGAACCAATAAAGAATTCTCTAATCACAAGATCTGTACTATTGCCGAGTGTTGTTTTTATATATTGAATATTATCTTGAAGTTTTTCTTGAATAGGTTCCTTAGGTAATTCTTTAGTGGGGTTGGGGTGCCCTAATGAAGGGTTCTTAAAAACTTTTGTTATTGTTCTGTTCAGAAATCCCATAGTTGTTATCCCTCTTCCGCTGGTGCTGTAAATATAGCTATTACCATAATGAGGTGGGATTATTCTGAACCATGGATGGGTCAACGCATATCAAAAAAGCCGCAGAGAGATTCTCTGCAGCTAGCTAGAAGCGCTTAATTAAGACTTTAAGACGTCCAATCGTTATATAGATGCTTCTCCGTTAGGATGGACAACAACTGAATACCAACCTCATTATGGCCACCTTCAGGGATGATCAGGTCAGCGTATTTTTTGGATGGTTCGATAAAAGCTTCATGCATGGGTTTAACTGTACTCAAATATTGATGATGGATCGACTGGATGCTCCGTCCACGTTCTTCAATATCTCTAAGGACCCGGCGGAGAATGCGTACATCAGGATCGGCATCCACGAATACCTTGATGTCGAGCATTTCACGGAGATTCTCGTCAGAAAGGACGTGGAGTCCCTCGATGATTACAATATTGTTTGGCTTCAGTTCTACCGTCTCTGTAGTGGAGCGGGCATGGACTGTAAAGTCATACACGGGAGCGAATGCGGTCTGTTCTTCGCGCAGAGATTTAAGATGCTCAATGAGCAGCTCGTTATCGAAAGCGAAAGGATGATCGTAATTAATGGATTCACGTTCAGCAAAGCTGAGATGTGAGTGATCCTTATAGTAGTTATCTTGAGATATGAAAGTTACCTTTCCCGTTCCAAGACGGTCAATGACGGAGCGGGCTACGGTTGTTTTTCCCGAGCCGGTGCCGCCGGCGATACCAATAATGAGCATGTGATTCAATAACCCTCCCTAAGATTGCCGTTGCAATTCCAATATTGTAGCACAGCGCTCATGTTTTTTCACCTTAGATCGGGTAAAATTAAGATGGGATTTTTGGAAATTCGTCTATATTAGGGACAAGGCAAATCCGGAAGGGGTTATCCAACGAATGAACGGAAAAAAAACCGTACAAGAGGCTTTTAATGAAACGGCCTATCGAATCGCAGGGAATGGGAATAGAGATGTGCAAGTGTTGAAGGAAGCCTTGGCAGCCGTAGAGAACAGTACGGCATCTGATATTTATGGAACGGGCGAAGTGATTGAAGATTTCCAGACGAAAATGGCGAATATCCTGGGCAAAGAAACCGCGGTTTTCTTTCCGAGCGGAACGATGGCGCAGCAAATCGCTTTAAGAATTTGGTGCGATGAAAAAGAGGTGAAAAAGGTAGCCTATCATCCCTTATGTCACTTGGAGATCCATGAGCAGGATGGCCTGAAGGAATTACATCATATTGAGCCTATCTTGCTTGCGGACAAGAACCGATTAATCACTTTGGAGGATGTGGCGAACCTAAAGGAGGATATCGCCTGTCTGTTACTGGAATTACCCCAGCGCGAGATTGGTGGTCAGCTGCCAGAGTACACGGAGCTTGAAGCTATTTCTGCTCATTGCCGTGCACGCGGCATTAAATTGCATTTGGATGGGGCAAGATTATTTGAGATCCTTCCGTATTACGGGAAGTCAGCAGCTGAAATTTCTGCACTCTTTGATAGTGTGTATATATCCTTTTATAAAGGAATTGGAGGAATCGCTGGGGCAATTCTTGCAGGCAGTGAAGATTTTACGAAGCAATCAAAGATATGGAAACGGCGGCATGGTGGAGACTTAATCAGCTTATATCCGTACATCATTTCTTCTGATTATTATTACCAGCAAAGAGAAGGCAACATGCAGCAGTATTATGAAGGTGCAAAGGAGCTTGCTGCCTGGGTTAATCAATGTCACGGCGTAACCACTCTGCCCGCTCAACCTGTCTCCAATATGTTTCACATGCATTTTCAAATGTCTAAGGAACAAATTGAACCGATTCTGTCAGCGGTGTATGAGGCGACAGGAATCGGTTTAAGCGCGGGTATAAGAGCTACCGGGGAACATACTTCTTATTGTGAGATCAGCATTGGAGACAAGTATGCCGACATCCCAAAAGAAAAACTTAAAGAGTTTTTTCTGCTGCTCGATAAGCTAATGAGCGAATCATCTGCCGAGTAGCGTGCGGAGTAAGGAGATTCGTAATAGTTGTTTTTTAATAAGCTTCATGCGAAACTCATTTTTTAATTGATTGTAGATCAGCGGGCAATGGTTAAGCGCCCAATGGTACATGAATTTAAAGTCTGTAGCGTCCTTTGCAGAATTTAATAAATAGTATGAGATCGTATCGTAAGCATTGTGGTTGAACCATTCCGTCATTTCCTGTGCGTTATATCCATATTTCTGCACGGCCATATTCTTAATGAGTTTCTTTTCTTCCAGATTCTCAATTAAGAATCCTTGGCTCAGATTAAAGGTGATATTGTTCCCGTGTATTCTGTACACGCCGGCAATCACATCAATGAAGCCCGCATCACCTACCAGCAGGGAACGCAAATAGATGGAAGCATCGTTGACCATATTCATATCTAGGATATCCATAGCCATTAAGGCCTCTCGTTTAAAGACAGTAGTTAAAGTAGAGGCGGGTTTTGGATATCCTTTTTTCTCGAAATTCATGAAATAATCGCGTTTCTTAATAATGCTGCTAAGCTGCAGATTGGAGATTTTTAGTTGTTTGGCTTTGGAATACTCCAGAAACACATTCGCAGCTACAAATGATATTTCGGGATGAAGGAGATGGAAGCGGACAGCTTTACTGAAATAATTCATGTCGATCAGATAATCATCATCATCGAGAAAAAGAACATATTCCCCATCACTATGTGCAGCGAAAGCTTTTCGGCGATTATTTCCAGGTCCGCTATTGGTAGCATTGCGCATGTAAATGACCCGTGGCTCCGCCCCAAAGTGTTGCTGCATTAACTCTTCCGTGCCATCTGTAGAACAATCATCAATCACTGTAATCTCTTTATTGGGATAGTCCTGCATTAAGATACTTTGGATCGCTTGGTATAGGAATGCTTTTCTATTATAGGTGGTGATAATGACACTGATCTTGGGAGAATCGGATAAGGATTGGACTGCTGGGTAGGAAATTTCCGTATCCGAAATGCGGCTTTCCATTTTAACCAACCCCTGAATTAAACCTGCGATATCACTGGCAACAACGTTGAATTGTTCAGACAGATAGAATTTTAAAGTATCCTCTGAAGCCCTCCCCGTGAGAAAGGCATGAATAACCTCAGATAAGGTTTCCAGATAAGGTTTGATTTGTACATTTTGTTCTTGATCTATGATCTGGCGGCATCTTTGCAATAGTTCTGTATCCTCTATTTGGATGGTGGGTGAATGGTTTATTTCATCATTTAGGTCGTTTAGAAAGACGTAACAGGCTTGCTGCAAAACCTCGCTATGATCCATTTCCAGTCCTCCTGTTGTGTTATTTGGATAAACCACTTACCTCAGGCTGAGCGTTAATTTTATTTTTGAGTTTGTATCGATACTTTTTGAGATGTTCCCATGTATAGAGGAAGACTTCCCGTTCCATTAAAGAGCCGATTACAAAATATACAGGCAAGATCACTAGTCCTAGAAGTACACCCCAGATCATAAGCCCCAGATAGGAATGGATCGGGATGTCGATGGCAGTTGTGATGAGAATAATGCCTACAAAAACTACTGCATTCGTAAGCCATCTTCTAAAAGTGACCCATGGACTGCGGTCCAGCAAATGTTTGCTGGCATAAATCACAATATCTATGGAGCGGTATAGGAGGGCAACTATCGTTCCCATCAGTACACCGTAAATTCCCATGAAGATTACGAAGACAACAGAAGCCACCAGATTAATGGCGGATTCCAGAATGGAACGGTTTTGTGTTTTTTTGAAATGTCCAGCGATGGTAATCACATTATTGGAAGACGTTCTGGCATTGGTTAATAATTTGATGACTACGAACAAGACCGGCAGCCACATATCAATGTAATTCACGTCGTTTACCCCAGCGGTATACAATTTCATAAAGGGTAAAATCAAAATGTAAGCCACCGTTAGAATCGAGAAGATAAGCCCCATAAAATACACTTCGTAAGCATCATAAAATTTAATAAATGCTTCTTTACTCTCATGGTAGCTTTGCCCGAGGGCAGCCTTCACACTTCCGTTTATGGTCTGGACGATATTATCCACGATCGTAAAAATCATATTGTACATAACATAGATACTGACGATTTTTAGATTCGTAAAGATGGTTAATATAAGTACGTCCGTATTTCTAAACACCAAATAGGAGATTTCATGGACTAATACGGAATTCTTTTGACCAATGGCTTCATAGTCTGGTTTGAGATTCAGGTTGATCCACTTGTAATTCTTATTCATATAAATATAGAAAGCGATGATTTGAAGTAAAGTTAAGATAAAATAGGAAGCTTGAACCGCAATAATGTCCACACCTTGCAGTAATAACAGAATCCGGATCAGGCTGTTCATAATATTAGCCACAGTGACAATGGAAGTCTCTACATAGCTTTTTCCCTCCGCAGCGAGCAGAACCTTGAATTTCCCCTGAAAATAATAATTGATTGCTCCGCCCATCCCCGTAAGCAAAATAATGACCATAATCGATAATTTATCGATCTCAGATGAGATCACTAGCGGGTACACGATGGCGAGTAGCAGTACGGCGAAGAAATAGTAAATGCCTGTTTTTTTATAATAGCTGGAGGTGGCAGCCAGAATAGAGTTGATATTGTTTTTATTATCCGAAGCTACCGGCTTGTAAAGTGCTTGGATCGAGGCCGCCCCAACACCTGCTTCCAGCAGCGCCAAATAACTAATAATCTGCACAATCGAAGCGATCAACCCATTGGCCTCAGAGCCATAGTTGACCATTATCAGTCTGGGTATAAAAAAACCGAGGATAATCGTGATGAGTTGACTTCCCAGTCCAAAGGATAAGTTAAGAATGCTCCGCTTGGCTTTCATAACGAATCCCCCTTTCGTAAAGCGGTAAATACGTATCTAGATGCTCGAAATGTCTTTCGGCTTGTTTTGCTTGCAGTGTGACATCCATAGAGCAGGTGATCATACTTTCAAAAATCTGTGCAGGCTGGACCTGTTCCAGCGTGTTGAAATCGGCATACAGACCTGTGAATCCAACATCTTCCATTACATTGACCATTTTTTTGCTGTAGGCTACAGGGAATACCGGTTTATTAAATACCCAGCCCAGAATCATTGCATGGAATCTTGAAGCCACAATAGAACTGGCATTAGCTAACACGGACAACACTTCTTCCATGTTCGTTTTATATAAATGCACTTGAATAGCATCCTTGTAGGAGGGACCGATAAGGCGCTGAATCTCTTCAATCGCCAGTTGATCGCCTTCGTGTTCGCAAAATGACATGAAATGAACCGCGTAACCTTTTTCAATGAAATAAATTGCGAGTTCTTTCATTTTTTCATAATAGAGGTTGTCAAAACCGTTCAGACCTTTCGCAGAAGGTTTAATAACGGATAAGACGATGTAATCCTCCGGTTCGTTTGGAATATCTGGCGGGTCTAGCTGAAAAATAATATCTGGGGCTAAGCGGACATTATCCAGATCCTTAAATAAATCATAAGAGTACTGTTCTCTGAAACATATATCTGTATAATCCTTGAAAATCCGCTTGTGCTCATCATAGTATTCTTGATTTGTAAAAGGGCCAAAATTAGATCCTAACAGATAGTAAGGCTTATTTTGATTACGAATGACTTCTGCATTCTTGAAATGCTCTGCCCAGTGGTCTGCTTCCATGAAAATTGAGCCGCCGATATGAACGACGCCATCTGAGTGATCTGCCAGATATTTGTGAGCCACATTATGTATCTTTAGCTTCCTGCAAATATAGCCAATGCCTCTTAGAAGAAGGGAATCGGAAGGATACACTTTGAGGTTAGGGAGCTCTTTGAAACATTGTTTATAGAGGCGTGGTGCGCAAATTCTGAATTTGGTATCCGGATATCTTTCGCACAGCACCTTAATGAATAGATCATCGCCCAGATTAAATTCGGTATAGGCGTATATCAGCATCTTTTTCATATTCTAGATTCCTTTCGGGTTCCGTTCCCTTTAAGTAGGTTGCGCTTGAACCGGGATAAGCCTCTCTCCACAGAGATGAATCTGTGATATAGAAGCGGGGAGATTAAAAATGTTCTGATATAAAGGGTTAATCTGCGATTATCTCCTCTATAACGTCTTATGAGTTCATCCATTTCTTGATTGAGCTTGGGATAGGTATGGTTGATGTCACGAAGTAATTCCTGAATGCTTACCCCTTCCGTACCATTTAGACAGGTTTTGAGGTTGAAAAAGTAGTTCTCGATCAGCTCCCGGTTCATTAACAAAGGTGAGATCGTATCTAGTTCAGCAAAGGGATAGGTTTTGAAATATTCATCCACTCTTTTGAAAGCATCCACTACATCGAATTTATTCACGTTATAGCTGTTGGAGATGGAGGAGTTTCTCTGTAAATAAAATGATAGTATATCCGGGATTGAGATGACTCTGGCCGCTCTGGACAAGGCTTTGTAGATGAACTCTTGATCCTCTCCATTCACACAGCGTTCTGTATAACCTAACCCGTGGAGAAGTAAGAATTCTCGCTTATAAGCGATACTCCCTGTCCATATTCGCAAGCTTTTGTACACGAAAATCCGCGCCAGTGCTTCGCTTCCCGTCACGTCGCTGAAATCAGAGGTACAGCTTAATAGAGTTTCTCTGCCTTCTGAGACATGATTATAACCCCAGCAAATAATCTCGGGTTGTTCATCTTGAGTATAAGAATGAATGGTTGAGACCAAGTCTGCGGAGACATAATCATCTCCATCGACAAAAAGAACATAATTACCTGTGGCTTCAGCTAATCCCCTATTTCTAGCCGCGCTTACTCCATGATTCTCCGTTCGAATGACTTTACAGAAAAGGGCGGGATTACGCGAAAGAATCTTTTCTATAACGTTGTAAGTGTTATCCGTAGAACCATCATCTACGATGATGACTTCGAAATGCGGATCGCTTTGGTCAAGCAGTGAATTAAACATAGGGGTTATATACTGCTCTATATTGTATACCGGGATCACAAGGCTTAGATTCATGGGCTCGCTCCTTTCCTGTGGAAAACTGGATGATAAGCTATCTTAAGCTTACCCCTCGTATGAAAAGATTGTATATACTACTTTAGTTTACTTATTGCTGGCTCTACTCGTTGTAGCATCATGTGAATAATAGTTATTACAATATGTAAAATGAAAATATTATGGTTTGGTTTAACATAGATAGAAAGCCAACAAAATGCTCGAAGCGGAGGGATCTGGGATGCAGCTGCAAAAAATATTCGTGAACGGTGAGAGACTGAAGAATACAATCGAGGCATTTGCCGATTATGGGCGTACAGATAAAAATGGCGTGACCCGATTATCGCTGACGGAAGAGGATCTTAAAGTTCGGGATTATTTTCGTGCCTGTTGTGAAGAGCTCGGAATGTCTGTGAAGATGGATGATATGGGGACGATGTATGCCACACTGGCAGGCGAAACTTCCGGGCCTCCGATTGTGATTGGCTCGCATATGGATACTGTGAAAAAAGGGGGCAGATTCGATGGCGTCCTGGGGGTTATCGCGGGTCTAGAGGTGGTGCGGACGCTTGTAGATTACGGGATTAAGCCGAAGGTTCCGGTGACGATTATGAATTTTACGAATGAAGAGGGGGCACGTTTTGAGCCATCGATGATGGCCTCTGGTGTGTTGTCCGGAAAGTTTGATAAAAGTGTTATGTTGAACAAAAAAGATCCAGCAGGCATCACCTTTGGTGAAGCGCTGGAGAAGAGTGGATATAAGGGAGAAATGAGCAATCGTATCACCGAAGCCACCGCTTATTTGGAGCTTCATATCGAGCAAGGGCCTGTTCTTGAAAAAGAGGAGCTGACGATTGGGCTGGTTGACTGTGTAGTTGGTATGGCCTGTTACGAGATTGAGGTGACGGGAGAATCCGATCATGCGGGCACAACCCCTATGGCGATGCGCAAAGATGCTTTGTTTGCTGCCACAGATATGATTATTGAGCTGCGGAGCAAGCTGGGGGCGCTCGATTCCGAGCTTGTGTATACCATGGGCAGAATGAATGTGCTTCCTAATATCCATACCGTCATTCCCAATAAAGTGATTTTCACCATTGAAGCCAGACATAAAGAGATGGAGATTGTGCGTGAAGTGGAAGCCATTATCAACGGTTTGCCAGAGCAACTGCTGGATTGTGAAGTAAGCAAGACTAAGCTTTGGGGCCGAGATACGGTGTGGTTTGATCAGAATGTGTGTGATTTGGTGGAGCAAGCGGCTCAAACCTTGGGTTATTCCAGTCGAAAGATCGCAAGTGGTGCAGGGCATGACGCACAATTCGTAGCCAGCTTTCTGCCATCCGCAATGGTGTTCGTGCCTAGCGTGAAGGGTAAAAGCCATTGTGAAGAGGAACTAACCTCTTATGAAGACTGCGAAAAAGGGGTAAATGTAGTGTTAGAAACAGTGATGTTGTTATTATCAAGATAGGTAATGTCACTTAATATAACATAATGCGATAAGGTAGTCGCTTTAATTTCATACAAAATCGTCAAAAAGGCACTCTATAGGGTGTCTTTTTTTATGAGATAATAAAGATGGTTGTGTTGAGTACCAAAATGGTTAAAGATTAATGGGCAGTTAAGTCTGATCCTTTGTGTAAAAACACAATCATGGTAGATAATATTTTAATTTTTTAACAAAATGGGAATGCTAATCATATGTTATCATTCTTTACATAAGGGATCTACATTAGATGGGAGAGATGAATGATGATTATCGGAGTACCTAAAGAAATTAAAAACAATGAAAATCGTGTTGCCATAACCCCTGCGGGTGTAGTTAGTTTAATTACTGAAGGTCATCAAGTGCTCGTAGAAGCTGGAGCCGGTGTGGGCAGCGGATTTCCTAACGAAGAGTATGTCTCTGCCGGAGCACAATTGATTGAGGATGCAGCAAAGGTCTGGAGCTCTGCTGAAATGGTGATGAAGGTAAAAGAACCATTAGCAACTGAGTACCCCTATTTCCGTCCAGGCCTTATTCTATTTACGTATCTTCATCTTGCTCCAGAGCCTGCCTTGGCTGCTGCGCTAAAAGACAAAGGCGTCTTTGCGATCGGATATGAGACGGTTGTTCATGGACGCACCTTGCCGCTGTTAACACCGATGAGCGAAGTAGCTGGCCGGATGTCCGTCCAATTGGGCGCGCAGTTCCTGCAAAAGAACTACGGCGGACAAGGTATTCTTCTTTCCGGAGTTCCTGGCGTTAGTCGAGGTAAAGTGAGTATCATTGGCGGCGGTGTAGTAGGTACTAATGCAGCTAAGATGGCTATTGGTTTAGGCGCAGATGTTACGATAGTTGACCTCAGTGCGGAGAGACTACGTCAATTAGATGATATTTTTGGAGCACAGATTAATACGTTGATCTCTAACCCTTATAATATTGCCAAAGCAGTGGCTGAAGCGGATCTGCTGGTAGGTGCCGTGTTAATTCCGGGTGCTAAAGCACCGAAGCTGGTTACTGAAGAAATGGTCAAGACCATGAAGCCGGGATCAGTGATCGTTGACGTGGCCATTGACCAAGGTGGTATTGTAGAAACCATCGACAGAGTGACGACACATGATAATCCCGTGTTTGTGAAACACGGCGTGCTGCATTATTCCGTGGCTAATATGCCAGGCGCTGTTCCTAAGACCTCAACTATTGCCTTAACAAATGTTACAGTTCCATATGCCCTGCAAATTGCCAATAAAGGTGTGATCAAGGCGATTCAGGATAATGACGGCTTAAGAAGCGGCGTGAATGTAGCCAATGGCAGAATCACCTGCCAAGCTGTTGCCGAAGCGTTGGGTGAGACACCTTATTCGGTTGAGCAAGCCATGGAGCAGACATTCACATTGATCTAAAATAGACACGTTCCATAATGGAATGAGCCAAACAGCAAGCTCTCTGCGGGGAGCTTGCTGTTTGGCGTTTCTTGCGGTGGAGACCGGGTGGAAGTTGGTCAGTACGATGTTAAAGTAAATAGATTGTGTTTCAGAGTAATTAGATACAGTAGTTGTTTGCTCGTGTGGTGTGATGGTGGATAGATTACGTAGTGAAGTTGGATGGATCGGGTGAAAGCTTTGATGGAGATTTCCGGGGGTTATTCCCTAAAAACCACTTATAACATTTGGTAATCACCAACAACTATTAAACCTTCCCAAATACCCCGACAAAACTCCCCACAAAACTCTCAACAAAACCCCCACCAAACATCCCCGTCCCAAACACCTTCCTCACCTAGCCGATCTCGTCCCTCACCTACACCAGCTATTTATCTTATAGTCAGCTAGGGGGATGCATACTATAATGAAATCACTCTAGAGTACAGGATTTGGTTATTCTTCAGGTGGGAGTGAAGCTAGTGACAGATAAGGATCCATTATTTGATCGTTTCTTCGACAGTATGGAATCATTGGCAGATGCGATAAGTGAATCGCTCCAGTCTCAAGTTACCATTGAGGACAGCAATCATCATGTGATTGGCTACAGCTCGCATGAATTTGAGAGTGACTCCGCGCGGATTTCAACGATTATCGGGAAGCGTGTACCTAACGCTGTGATTATTGGCTTGCGCAAAAAAGGGATTATGCAGCAGCTGGAGAGCGCGGCACATCCCATTCGAATTCCTGCAGTGCTGGAGGTGGGACTTGGTCCCCGGCTGGCCATTTGTATTAAACATCAAAAGGAAATTCTCGGGTACATATGGGTAGTAGATACAGGCAACCTGGTAGAAGGGCATGCCGAAAATATCGTTGAGAAGGCGGCAGGTATCGTAGGCCGTTATTTACTTAAGCAGCGAGGTTGGAAAACGAAGCAGGACAAAACGCATGAGGACTTTTTCTGGAAGCTGATTACCTCCCACTACGACAACGAAGCAAATATTAAAAAGGATGCGGAATTTTGGTCCATTCTTTTGCCGGAAAAATATTATATTAGCGTGTTTGAAAGTGACAAGGTAATCGATGATCATTTAATACTCCGGTTTCGGCAGGTTATGGCATCTTATTCCGGACTGCAATTACTATTTCTGACGGCTGAGCATAATCGGCTGATTATTTTGTTTTCCTTCAGCTTTGTGATCGAGGGGGCGGGTGGATTATCTTCATTCCTGCATAAAACAATGGAGGATATGTATAAGAGTGAAGGCTGCACACTGGCTGCTGGCTGTAGTCTCGATTACACTGAATATATGTCCGCGGCTATTGCCTATTGGGAAGCGGTGTCCATTGTGGAGATCAAAAAGCTGCTGCCTTTTCATGGGCGGGAGCTGCTATTGTACGAGGAGATTGGATTTTGGGCATATATACCGGCTATTATGGAGCAAAAGCGCAGTCGAATTCGTAAAAGCCCGTTGCTATATCCGCTAAAAGAACATGATCGCGAGCATAAAAGTGATTTTCTCAAAACCATCGCTGTCTATTTATCATTAAGCGGCAATTTAAAGGAATCCGCGGCTTTTTTACATATACACACTAATACATTGCTTTATAGATTAAACCGAATTGCAGAGATTACGGGCAAAAGCTTGAAGGATACGGGTTATCGCACTTCTATTTTCCTGGATATTTTGACGGAAGAGACACGGCAGCTTAACCAGTGGTTCGTGGATGCCAGGGAATCATGAGAATTAAGCACCAACCCGGTAACGAACACGTACAATAACCTATATTTAGAACCTATTACATTGGAGGGACTAAGCATGGTGAAGGAAGTTCGTTCACCCGATGCCCTTGACTTTGAGCGCAAAATGAGAGATAGCATCGTGGAATCGGCTGAAGCTTTAAATGAAAGTGGAGTGGATTTTGCAACATTTGATGATTCCCGCTGCAATCCGCAGTTTTGGACACGTACAGAGATTGGTGGGCTTCAACTGAACGCTGGCGTGGAACCCACAGTGGGGATTAAAGATATTTTTCGGAATGGTCATTTATATGCCTTTGAATGCGCGACAGCCATGGTCATTGTTATGTATCGGGCGACGATTGAAGCTATAGGTGAGGAAGCGTTTAATCAGTATTTCAAGGATTTGTTCTTATGGGACTGGAATTACGATGAGAATCTACGCTTAATTACAAACTACAACAAGGAACTAACGCAGCGGGGAGACGTTGTATATTTCAAGAATCCCGATCATGCTCCGAGCAAGCCAGAATGGCAGGGCGAGAATGCAATTAAACTCGAAAATGATCTGTTTTACGGCCATGGCATAGGGATTACTACTGGAGAGATCATCATAGACTCTCTGAATCAGGAAAGAGTATATGGGAGTGATATCTCGGCCTATTTAACGGATGAATCGGTGCATCCAGACTTTAATTACTTACAGCGGTTATCTGCAGGAACGGTTTTACCGGCAGCCAACAATAGAAGCTTCCGATACACTGTATGTTCAAGGATAGGCTCTAGAAACTATATTTATAAGATCTAGCGTCTGCCTATTTTATACTTACTGAGCAATGCAAAGAGGGGGCTCTTTTGTATTGTTCATTTTTTATTCACAAAGGAAAGGGATAGAGCTTCAGATAACTCTGAAAACTCTATCCCTCTTTTTTAATTAAGGATTACCACGTCGTTTCTAATTTGTTATAGCTCAATAAAATCGTTGCGGAATTTCTCAAAATCAGATTTTCTGCATTCCAGCTCAAGGCGTGTGCCTGTTTCTTCATAGCTAGTAGATTGAACATGGGCATGTTCATTGAAATAAGAGACTACATTACCCCGATCAAATGGAACCAGAATCTCACACTGGACATAGTCCGTAAAAACATGGCTGCGGATCAGAGCGGTAAGTTCAGCCATTCCGCTATTTTGCTTGGCGGAAAGGTAGACATTGTCACCTTCAATTTGCGGGTAAGGCAAATCAGTCAGATCAGCTTTATTATAGGCATAAATCGTTGGAAGCTGGTCAGCGCCAAGTGCTTTGAGCGTCTCATCTGTAACCGCCATATGCTGTTGATGCTGCGGATCGGAAATATCGACTACGTGAATCAATAAGTCCGCTTCGGTAACCTCTTCAAGAGTGGAGCGGAACGCTTTGACCAGATGATGGGGAAGCTGGCTGACGAATCCGACAGTATCTGTTAATAAAAAGGTTTTGTGATCAGGCAGCTCAATGCTGCGAACCGATGTCTCTAGTGTAGCGAACAGCATATCCTTGGCGAATACTTGTTTATGGGAACCCGGATGGTAAGTCTCTACCATGACATTCATTAAGCTGGATTTTCCGGTGTTCGTATAGCCTACCAGGCAGACGACGGGAACTTCATTTTTATGCCGTTGTTTCCGCTGGATTTGGCGTCTTGCTACTTGTTGTTGCAGTTCAACCTGTAAAGCAGTAATCCGCTCTTCAATTCTTCTGCGGTCCAGCTCTAGCTTGGTTTCACCAGCACCTCTGTTTTTAAGTCCAGCTCCGCCACCTTGTCTGCCCAGCGACTCACGAAGACCTGTGAGGCGCGGCAGCATATATTGCAGCTTGGCTACTTCAACTTGCAGCTGGGCTTCCTTGGTCTTCGCTCTTTCCGCAAAAATATTCAAGATCAGAATGGTCCGGTCAATGACCTGACGGTCCAGTGCGGACTCCAAATTGCGGATCTGTGAAGGTGACAGTTCGTCGTTAAAAATAACAATAGGAGCATCGTGTGCTTCTAAAAGTGCCGATAATTCCTCGATTTTACCTGTCCCGATATAATGGGAGGGGTTAATTCGACTTGCCTTTTGACTAAGCTCTCCTACGACTTCAAGGTCACAGGCAACTGCCAGATTGCTCAGCTCTTCCATCGAATAGGCGAAATTCGTTTCGTTCTGAAGCTGGACACCGACTATAATTGCTTTTTCTCGTATTTGTTCCATATATTTATTCATCCTCCAATAGTAAATAATAAACGCAAAAAAACACAGGCAATCTGCCTGTGCTTACGGTTCGTTAGAGGACGTCAGAGTTAGGGCCTTCCATAGGTAGAATGAATTAAACAACAGTCCAGTCGCAGGGAAGAGTCACTTTGATCCCTTGCGAGCAGCAGTTGGCTAATCGGCTTCTATGGATGTTCAATTCTTAAAGGAATGGAGGTGAAGAGAATCCTCCCTACACGCTGTTGTTAAATTATCGGGTTACCTTTAAAAATGGGTAGACCAATCCTGAGTCCTCTGCACATGGGCAGAGCTTTAGCGCTATTCAATTAGCCGCGCAAAGTTCTAACTCGGATAAAGTCTATCACACGTAACCCTCCGTTCATAAAAGTTAAGTCGAGTTTACCACATTCGTTATTTAGTGGCAAATTTCAATTTATGCTCTGGAACATCTCTTGTATTTTAATTACACCCAATAATTCTAAACAATGTTTACATATCATATATGAATTGATATATAGGAGGTGTGATGACATTGCCTGTTCTGTCCACAAACACCATTATTAATTTACCAGTCGACGGTACTCGGCCAATAGATCAAGTAGTGATCAAAGTTGTCAACAATGGATCGGCTGGCGCGTTTTGTTATATTACGGGCTTATCCAATAGTGTCAGTCCCCAGGCCATTTTTGTTGAAGAGTTATTTGAGCTGCAATATCAGGAGACCTTAAGCAAGACCTATGTCATGGTAGAGGATTTATTCCAATTTAATTTTGTATATTCACAGGAGCAGATGAAGATTCAGGTTTTCCTTGTTGATGCGGACGGTGTATGGACGGCCGTTGATCTTGAAGTGTTTCAAGTGAGCCGAATAACTTCGGAAATACGTGATAACGTGACCGTTACATCGACTGACTTTGCAGCAATCAGCTTCATGAGGCGTCCTGGCTTTGCTATTCCACAAGGTCTTGCGGCTGAGATTCGACCGGCAGCTTTAGATGTTATGTCCAAAAGACCTGTGCGATATATGGTCGTTGCAGGCGGGACCCTTGATGGGGCCTTCGAGAATTATCCTACACCGACTACAAATATTCCTGTCACGGACACGGCGCTGCTAGTGAACTATACCTGCACTACGGTCACGGGTGGAAAAGTTATTATGCAAGGTACAGGATCAGGGATTTCTGGGGCGTATGCGAATCTGGCGGTCAATTTACTTAATGAGCGACTCTCATACGAGTTCCATGATGAACCTGTCACATTGGTGGTAAACTCCCTCTCGGGCGGGGACGATCTCGCAGTTACCTTTAAAATGTCCGAGCAATGGTAATTATTCTTGTGAAAAAGGAACATTCGCATTTACGCGAATGTTCCTTTTTGCTAGTCATTTAAGTCACGACGCAAGGTGAAGAGATCTTTCAGAGCCTCTGTGGACAGCTCGGTAATCCAGCCTTCCGAGCTGGAGATCACATTATCGCTGAGCTGCTGTTTATTCTCCAGCATCTCATCAATCCGTTCTTCGAGTGTGCCCAGGGCGATGAATTTATGCACCTGCACATCACGAGTCTGGCCCATGCGGTAAGCGCGGTCAGTTGCTTGATTCTCCACCGCTGGATTCCACCAGCGGTCGAAGTGGAATACGTGATTGGCTGCAGTTAAGTTCAGGCCAACTCCCCCAGCTTTGAGTGAAAGGATGAATACATTCGGCTGATCAGACGGCGATGTGTCTGGGCGTGTAGACCCATCTTCCGCCGAAGGGGCTGGTGTCTGAAACCGCTCGATCATGCGGTCGCGCGCCTGTTTGGAGGTACTTCCGTTCAAATAAAGGACGGGTTCGCCCAGCTCCTGCTGGAGAACCGCCTGAAGCATTTTTCCCATACCCACATATTGAGTAAAAATCAGGCAGCGCTCGTCTTCCGCGCGCAGCTCCTTAACCATGTCCAGCAGTCTTTCCAGTTTGGAGGAACGGTTAATAAGAAAGCTGGTATCCAGTTTATTGTCCGTATCAAGTTCAGGGATAGCTTCTTTTGTCACAAGCATCGGGTGATCGCATAGCTGCTTAAGCCCGGTCAGAGCCCCGAGAATTGCCCCTTTGCGCTCAATGCCTTCCAGCTTCTTCATCCGTTCCAACAGTCCGTTTACGGTTTGATCGTAAAGCGCCGCTTGTTCGGCTGTCAGATGAACATAGGTTTTCATTTCATTTTTATCAGGTAGATCGAGCTGTATATTAGAGTCTTTTTTCTTGCGGCGCAGCATGAAGGGTTTTACTAGATTTTGTAGGTCCGCTGTACGTTTCGCGTCGCGTTCCTTCTCAATAGCATTCGTGAATCGGTCATTAAAAGACTTGGCGCTGCCCAGATAACCTGGGGTTATAAAATCATAAATGGACCACAGCTCGGATAATCTGTTCTCTATCGGCGTCCCTGTTAAGGCGACCCGGTGAAGAGCTGGAAAACTACGTACAGCTGCGGATTGTTTGGTTTGGGCATTTTTGATATTTTGAGCTTCATCCAGGCAGATCGTCGCCCAAGTGAATTCCTTCAGCAGCTCTTGGTCAAGCGCAGCAGTCGCATAAGAGGTCAGTACCACATCGGCTTGCGAAGCTGCGCCATAGAAGAATCCCGCGTCCAGACGGCGGCTTCCGTAATGAAGCATAACATTCAACGAAGGCGCGAAGCGTTGCAGCTCCTTCTGCCAATTGCCTAACACAGAGGTCGGGCAGATGATCAATGAAGGCCAGCCTGGTGGGTCGGTCTGCCGCCGGGCTGAGCTTGCATCCGTGTTTTCTTGGATGTGTAGCAGATAGGCGATGAGCTGTACTGTTTTGCCTAGTCCCATATCATCGGCTAGACAGGCCCCCAGCCCAAAGCGGCGCAGAAAGGTCAGCCAAGCGAATCCTTCATGCTGATAGGTGCGCAGCTCCGCCTTAAGGCCTGTGGGTACGGGCGGCTTAGGCCATTCTGAGCGCTGGCCCAGCTGACCGATAAGGCTGATCAAATGCTCGTTCAGCTCTACCTCCAGACGCAGACGCGCGGCATCTTCTTGCAGCTGCTCTTCCGTAGCTTCAGCGTCTGCCTCTTCACCAGCTCCTAGTAAGTGGAGCTGAAGCACGTCTTGGAAGGACAAGCCTTGCGACTTGTCCATTCCCGCCATGGCTCTTTGGATTTGCGCCAGCAGAGCCGGATCGAGTGAGACCCATTTGCCCTTGAAGCGGACGAGCCGTTCCCCTCTTGCGACCAGCTCGGCAAATTCGGCTTCAGTGAGATCCGCATCGCCGATGGAGATTCGCCAATCGAAATCGATGATCGAATCGAGACCGAACAGCGACTCGCCGCCGCTGCGTTTGTCTTCGCCGGAGCTGATCTTCGCTCGCAGGCGCGGCTTTTTCCGGCTGGCGGCTTCCCACCACGCCGGCAGCAGCACTTGCCAGCCTGCTTCCAGCAGCCGCTGGCTCTCGGCCGTCAAGAACCGCCAGGCGATGGCATCGCTCAGCGGTTCGGCCAGCACATCGCCGCCCGCCGCGAAGCGCTCGGGCGGCAGACTGCCGCGGAGGCGCTCCAGCCATCCCGCGGCCCGTTCATGCACGTGAGCCGACCACGCGGTCGGCCACAAGCCGTACGGCTCGCCGTTATCGGCGAGCCTGATGGGAACAAGCGCGGATTCATCGCGCTTGTCCTGAAGGATCAGCTGCAGCCGCCAATAGGATTCATCCTCATCGGGCTCCAGCAGCTGTAGAGCGGGCCGGAAAGGCGCGGTGTCCGCCTTCCAGCCAATGGCGATAAGCCACGCAGCGGTATCCATGCCCGCTGCAAGTGCTCCGCTTCTATCGAAGAGAAGCGGAAATTCGCTGCGGAGGTCGCCGGCCTCGGCCTCCGTGCTGTAATAGCGCTGCGATACGGCGGCAGAGAACGCCGCACGTAATCCACGGCTAAATTCGCTGCCGCCATTTAGCGCCTCAAGGGCTCCCTTAGCAGTGTCACTGTCCACTGCCACCTGCGCAAGAGCCCCCTCGTCCCAAGTCCATTGCAGCCTCCCGGCGCGGTAGGCGGAGATGTCGGGAATATACTGTTTGTGCTCCAGACATACAGCCAGAAGTGGCGCCAATTCTGTGAGGTGGGCGGCATCGCCCTCCCAGCTCCATTCGATATGCGCCAAAAGCTTCTGCTCGGCAAAGAAGGGGATGACCTGCTCAGCAGGAAGAATCACTAGCTCCACGCCTTCGCCAGCTGGCTGCACGGTTAACTCCGTACCATAAAAAGACGCCTCATGCCAGGCGAAAAGCCGCTGCTTAAGCTGCAAGCCCGGCACGAGATCTTCGCGCTCATTCATTCCAAATATTAAAGCATCGCCATACTGGCTTAATGCAAGCCGGATGGTTAGCGTGCGTAAATGCATGTTCATGGTATTAGCTTTCCTTTCCGAAGCTCCTCTTGCAGCGCACGGAGCCTGCTATGCCTAATGGCGAAGGCAGTGAGGAACTCTTCCCAGCGTTCTTCTTGTTTCAGCTTTTTATACAGCTTGGATAATCGTTTCAATAATTTCACAGCCGCTTTGTAGCTATGTCTGTTCTTATCCAGCACGAATCTTTCGGCGGCCTGATGGTAAAAGGGCAGCAGAACCTCAGGTGCATTCTTTTCCACCGGTTGGAGGTCTTTGACACGAAATTCGGAGGGCTGTTTACCGATGGACAGCTGATAATCCATCCAGGTCTGCCATTTCTCATAGGTGATTAGCTTCTCTTCATAGACTTCGCCAGAGATAGGTAACATGGTGGCTAGTGTATCCCACATTTGTGGCTCAGCTTCAGGCAGGTGGCGAACAGCTTCTTCCCAACTGGTTGAATAGCTATTGAGATTATAGAGTCTGCTGCTCAGCAGTGGACCGATCTGAACAAGCCAATCCACCAACCGGGACCAGTCCCCTGCATCCAGCAGCGGAGAGGTGAAGCTCATGAGCTCATCGGGATGGAGACCCGGGCGCTCGGCAGCCTTATTCAGTAAGTCCCAAGCCTTCTGGTCATCCATCAGATAGTAATACATGCGGCTCTGAGCTAACAGCCACGCATGTTGTGACAGGGAAGCGCCTAATTCACCTTCTGCTTGCTGCAGCTGTTCGATTTCATTCAGGTAAAGCTTAGTTCCACCTGTATTCGGATAAATCCAGTTTCTCCACAGCAGATCATAGCTAAGAGAAAAAGAGGGTTGATCCCGTGAGCGATCCCGCGACTCCGTCAACATCTCGCGCCGTAGATAAGATAAAGTATCGATGACGTATGGCCATAGATCCTGCTCTTGCTCGGGGGACAGCGGAAGTGTCTTTTTTAAAAGACCTGTGATTACTTCCTGTAGCTCTGAGACTGCTACCTGTGTGTAATAACCAAGAGAAGGGGCGTAAGCGGCCTGACCGACGGATTGCGTGGAAGGCTTAGCGAGCTTTTCCAACAGATAAAGATGAGCATGCAGAGTGAACAGCTTCTCCGTTTCCGGAAGCATTTTTGGTTTGAATTTATTAATTGCAGACAAGGCCCGACTCACATATTCAGGATTTCGGGTAGTATGGGCTAGAGGGGAGATACAGAATTCAAAATACTCCCGCCACTCCATTATTTTTCCGCTAGCGATGCGGTTGGCCATCTCTTTCATTTGCTGCTGACGAGTTGCATCGGCTCCAATAGAAGTACTTGTTGCTGTACTTGATATTTTAGGCAAAAAGGATGCAGCTTTAGCGTTAGCCAAAACCTGTACAGATCTATTTTGTTGTTCGGCATAATTCAACAGCACGGCAGCCATATGCTTGCAATGACCTGATACTGGACAATTACAATGACAATTGGTGAAGCCGTCGAGATCAATGGTGACGCGGTAATCCTCTCTACCTTCAACTAGAGCGTTAATCTTACGAGGCTCCGTCATAGTAAACGGCTGCACTCGATTTTGTTTATAATATTGGAACCCCCGCTTGAGGGTAAGATCATCGAAATAATAGGCGACATTTTGGATGAGCTTACTCCACTGCGTATCATCCATAGGATAGGTTGGTTGCATACAATTGGTCTCCTGTAACGAAAATGGTCTTTAGTTGTCTTTCATTATATCACTTCTGCTGGCTTCATCTTTAAATCGTTAAATTTTGATAGATCGTAAGAAAACTCTGTTTAAAAGCTGGCGTGAAGATGATTAGAAGCTAATGGCTTGTATTGAACGGAAGGTCTGAACATATAATAATCGTACTGCAAGTTGGATCATGATTATATAGGTGTCATTTACGAAAGATCAAACAAAGGTCAAAATTGGTCAAATAAATAAAAAGAACTAATTTTGTTGTGGAAAATCAGCTAATTCGCCTGAATTTGAGCGATAATCGGCTTAAATCGGTTTTGTTATCCTCGGGTAGGGGACTATAATAAGGTCATAGGTCAAATAAAGTCAAAGTCAATGAGAGGAGAATGGATAATGTTTGATATGGTTCCTTTTGGTAAACGTAGAGATGATGCTTTTGGTGTGCTGGCTAAGTCCTTGAATGATGTTTTTAATGATGATTTTTTTGCACCGATTAAGAGCTCCACGATGTCCTTCAGAACAGATATTCGTGAGAGTGAGCAGGCTTACCTGATTGAAGCTGAACTTCCTGGTTTGAAAAAAGAAGAAATCGACATTGATTATGCCAGTCCTTATTTGACGATTAAAGCGGTACGTAAGGAAGAAAATGCCGAGGAGAACAGTGAACATCAGATTGTACGCAGAGAACGCCGATATGGTGAATATGTGCGCAGATTCTATGTTCAAGATATTGCCGAGGAAGAAATTCGCGCGTCTTTGAAAGATGGAGTGCTGAAGCTGGAAGTTCCCAAACGGCAAAAAATGCAAGGTAAACGCATCGAGATTCAAGACGGAGATTCTAATTCTACGGGTTCGCAGTCTGAATAAGCATAAATTAAGCGGAATGAACTTCCGCTCAGTCTTTTAGAGATGGCAGCGGGCTTTTAATATAGTGTTATGAATAGAAGGCGCATTGTAGTGGAGGATTCCGGCTATGGTGCGTCTTTTCTCGGAGTGCAATGGTGGTCAATATGAGAATAGGGATGGAAAGGAGGAAGCGCGAGTGGCTAGTAAAAGCTATTATGATGCTTTGGGTGTGAGCAAAAAAGCTACTAAACAGGAAATTAAAAAGGCTTATCAGAAGCTTGCCAAGAAGTGGCATCCCGATGTTAACAAAGCCCCTGAGGCAGAGGCGAAATTCAAAGAAGCAGCTGAAGCCTATGAAGTGCTTGGTAATGAGGATAAACGGAAACTCTATGATGAAGAGCTGCTTTATGGAGCTCAACGTGGCAGAGCTAGTGGAGGGGCGGCGAGTGGAGCCTCCTCTTGGGATTCAAACTTTGGTGGAAGTGGAAGCTGGAACGGTGGAACTTATTCAACAGGAGGTTCTGGTATTTCGGAGGAAGATTTATTCGGGATGTTTTTTGGGAATCGGGGCTCGGCGGATCGGGCTGGCTTTGATTTTTTCTCGGGAAGTGGAACGGGGCGTGCGAATGGCAATCCGTGGGGCGAGGCCCGTAGTACCATGCAGGCGCAGCTGGATATTACCTTGGAGCAGGCTTATAAAGGTGCCACTGTAAGAGTACAGGTCAGTGACAAAACGGTGGATGTGAACATTCCGCCTAGATCCTATGAGGGTACAATTATTAAAATCGCGGGAAACACTCCGGGTGGCGACGTGTTGCTGGCACTTCATATTCTTCCTCATGATATTTATGAGATTCGCGATGGCGACTTATATGGCATGGTTGAAATCGCTCCTTGGCAAGCGGTATTGGGTGGAGAAGTGAAGGTTCCATTACCGGGGGGCGGCGCCGTGAAATTGAAGATTCCAGCAGGAATTCAGAGCGGCAAAACGCTACGTATCCCCGGCAAGGGCTTAAAACGTGAGAATGGTGCGAACGGCGATATTTTATTTGGAATTGAGATTGTTATCCCTGAACCTATCAGCGAAGCGGAGAAAAATCTCTACCGAAAGCTGGCAGACTCCAGCCCTTTCGAAGCCAGAGCTAAACGTCAAAGCACTGGCACCCAGCGGCAGAAGGCGAAAGTGGGTAATTAATAGATAGGTAGAAGAGGTAGAGGTGAGGTGATTTCACTCGTTTGTGATCAACTCTGGTTGGTGAATAAGGTGATTTGAATGCTAGTTGCAGAACAGTAACTTATTTAGCCACTAACTATAAATGAACGTTTCGCTCAAACGGTGAAAGTCGGCACTATGGTGGGAAAAGAGTGTCAAAAGAGAGTCAAAAGTGCTTTCGAAAGTGCCTTCGAGAGTGCCAAACTGGGATCGATGGTCGAAAAGAAAGGCAAAAATGCCTTAGAAAGCGCTGAATTAAGCTCGATGGTCGAAAAGAAAGGCAAAAATGCCTTCGAAAGTGCCGAATTAGGCTCGATGTGCGAAAAAAGAAGCAAAAATGCCTTAGAAAGTACTGGCGAGGGCTCATTGGTCGAAAAGAGAGGCAAAAATCCCGTAGAATGCGCTGAATGAGGCTCGATGTGCGAAAAGAGAAGCAAAAGTGCCTTAGAAAGCGCCGAAATTGGCTCGATGTGCGAAAAAAGAAGCAAAAATGCCTTAGAAAGTGCCGAATTGGGCACGATGTGCGAAAAGAGAAGCAAAAGTGCCTTAGAAAGCGCTGAAATAGGCTCGATGTGCGAAAAGAGAAGCAAAAGTGCCTTAGAAAGCGCCGAAATTGGCTCGATGTGCGAAAAAAGAAGCAAAAATGCCTTAGAAAGTGCCGGATGGAGATCGTTGGTCGAAAAGAGAAGCAAAAGTGTCTTCGAAAGTGCCGAATGGGGCTCGTAGGTCGAAAAGAACGGTAAAAATCCCGTAGAATGAGCTCAAACCAGCCAGTTACTCGAAATAAGCGGGATAAATCCCACTAAATTAACCTATCCCCGGCCCAAAAGGCCGATTTAATATAATCACTCCTAAATAGAAAGGTGAGAGAGCTATGGATTTCAATAAATTAACTCAAAAGCTGCAGGAAGCAGTAGCTGCGGCGCAGTCGCTGGCATCAGACAGCGGTCATCAGGAGATCGATAATCTCCATCTGTTAAAAGCGTTGCTCCAGCAGCAAGAAGGATTGCTGCCAAGATTGCTGCAAAAGATGAATATCCCTGTGGCTGAGCTGATGCGCAGCACAGATGAACTGCTTCAACGCAAGCCGAGCATCAGCGGGTCAGGAGCAAGCACGGTAAGGCGTTACGCCTCACAATCGCTGATTCATCTGCTGGAGCAGGCGGAGAAGGAAGCGGCGAAGATGCAGGATGAGTTTGTTTCTGTGGAGCATGCGGTGCTGGCCATGGTGTCAGATTCGAGCGGGGAGAATCGTGAGCTAAGGGATCTCTTTGTCCGCCGTGGGCTGACCCGTGAAAAGCTGATGTCGGTGCTTGCTGAGATTCGTGGACATCAGCGGGTAACCAGCCGGGAGCCAGAAGCTACTTATGAGGTGCTGGAGAAATACGGCCGTGATCTTGTAGCAGAGGTTCGCGCGGGCAAGATTGATCCAGTCATTGGTCGTGATGGCGAGATCCGCCGGGTAATCCGGATTTTGTCCCGTAAAACGAAAAATAACCCTGTGCTGATCGGTGAACCAGGTGTAGGGAAAACAGCCATTGTGGAAGGCTTGGCCCACCGGATCGTGCGCAAAGACGTACCAGAGGGGCTGAAGGATAAGACGATTTTTTCACTGGATATGAGTTCACTTGTGGCAGGCGCGAAGTTCCGTGGTGAATTCGAAGAACGCCTGCAGGCGGTATTGAGGGAGGTTCGCGAAAGTAACGGCCGCATTATTCTTTTTATTGATGAGCTGCATACGATTGTGGGCGCAGGTAAAACCGAAGGCTCGATGGATGCGGGCAATATGCTGAAGCCGATGTTGGCCCGGGGTGAGCTGCACTGTATCGGTGCCACAACGCTCGATGAATATCGCAAATATATAGAGAAGGACCCTGCGCTGGAGCGCCGTTTCCAACAGGTGCTCGTGAGCGAACCCGATGTAGAGGATACGATCTCCATTTTGCGTGGTCTGAAGGAGCGGTTTGAAGTTCACCACGGGGTCAAAATCCATGACAGCGCACTGGTAGCCGCAGGGGTATTGTCCAATCGTTATATTACGGATCGATTTTTACCGGATAAGGCGATTGACCTAGTGGACGAGGCTTGCGCCATGATCCGCACAGAGATAGACTCTATGCCGGGTGAGATGGATGAAGTGACCCGCCGCCTGATGCAGATGGAGATTGAAGAAGCAGCGCTAAAAAAAGAAACCGATGACGCCAGCAAACGCCGTCTCGAAATATTGCAGCGCGAGCTCGCTGACCTGAAGGAGAAGCAGCTAGGAATGACGGCGCGCTGGGAGAAAGAGAAGTCGGCCATCCAAGGGATTCGCGACCTCAAAAAACGGCTGGAGCAAGCACGTAAGGATCTGGTCGATGCACAGGAGGAATATGATCTTAATAAGTCAGCCGAACTGAGCTACGGCATTATTCCTGATCTGGAGCGTCAGCTGAAAACAGCGGAAGAAGCGGCACAGCAAGACCAGGATACAAGATTGCTACGTGAGGCTGTTACTGAAGAGGAAATTGCAGATATTGTCTCCCGCTGGACCGGCGTGCCCGTCAACTCGTAACTACTGTTTAAGCCAGTATTATTTCCGAAATTCTCCAGTTACTCCCCTCTTTAATGATAGAAATCTTTTTGAATAACGCCTGCATTATATCTTTCCGTGTACGTTGTGAATATAACTCCCAATTATCTTTAATCTCATTAATCGTCTTAATCGCACGCTCAGGTGTTAAATGACTAACAACCTCTTTAGGAATTGTGGATAACTTTGCTTCAAGTTCGGTAATCCTGAGCATTTCTTCCTGCATACGTTTGCTGAAATCAGTATACGGCATGTTTCCATCCCCATAAGCAAGCTGCCATCTTTCGCGGCGATCTTCACTGGATCGTATCGCCTTTCTGATTTCTTCTTCTTCACTCTTTGTTTTTTTAGGGACGTGCTTTCTATTGTATTCATCACTAATGATATAAGTAGATTTAAACACGAGTGCTGTTAATTTTTTTTCTGACAACCCACCTTGATCGCACATACCAAATCTGGATTTATTACCGCATACATAATGTCGGTTTTTATTCTCGGTCCGATTATCCGTTACTCCCGTGTAAGAATACCCACACTTCCCACACTTTAAAATCCCTCCGAAAACATATTCTTGCGTGTTTTGTGAGATTGTTCCTTCTCGACGGCGATTAAGTACCGTTTGCGCCTGTTCGAATAACTCTTCGGAAACAATAGGATCATGCTGACCGTCTCTTACGATCGCATCGTCGTCTTTTTTGAACTTATTGTGCACTTTTCCGCAATAATGTTTATTTTCTAGTGTTAATAGAACCTTGCTATGATCCCAACGTGAGCCTTTATTTCTGCGTATGCCATGTTCGTTAAGGTATTTTGCTATCATGGTAGAACCGTCACCGGCTGCGTATCTTTCAAAAATAAATCGAACCCACTCAGCTTCATCCTCTTTAATCAGCAATCTACCATCATCCTGCCGCCGATATCCATAAAGATCCACTGTGATGTTGTGCAATCCCTTCTCAGCACGTTTACGCATACCTTTTGTTACTTCTTCACCCAAGTTCTCGCGGAACATCTGAGCGAATATGCCTAGCAAATACACGAACATTCGCCCCATCGGGTTTGAAGTATCAATCTGTTCAGATAGGCTGATCAATTTAACGTTTTTGGCGTTTACTAATTCAACAAGATCATAGAGGTCTGATATGTTACGAGTTAACCTATCTAGCTTGTGAATGATAACGGTATCAAACATTCCTGACTCTAAATCTCTAATTAACTCTTGCACACCTGGTCGCTTAAGATTCTTTGCTGACACTCCAGGATCGCTATACAATTTAATTAACTGCATATTGTTAGAATTAACATAATCAATTAGTTGGTCATGTTGAGCTTCTAATGAGTATCCTTCTGAACTTTGTTTCTCCGTAGATACCCTTGTGTATATTGCGACTTTTGTTTTACTTAACGGGGTACCGTCTGCTTTGACCACCATGTAAATCACTCCTTACCTGTATTGTAGGGTAGGGGTAACAAAAAGACCATACCCGATTGAGTACGGTCTGATATAATCGTAGAGTACAATGGCATAAGGGCGGTCGGTTAATCTCCCGGAAGGGAGGTGAAGCCTGTGGAGGTATACCAAGCACTGACGTTAATGATTTCATTTTCGACTTTGGTGGTGTTAATACTCTCTTTCCACAAAAAGAAATAGACCGCCCCGACGAAGGATAACGGTCTATTGTTGATCACCTTTGCAAAGCCGACCGCTCTTATAGCGGATTGTACACTGGAGTCGTGTTAGCGCACGGCTCCTTCTTTAGTTTATCTTAGCACAGTGAGTTTTATGCATCAACACTAGTTAATAAAAGTGTTTTTAACTCTCTTAGAAAATAGCAGGTATGGTATCCATACTATTGCATAAACTATTGACCTATATATCCCATCGTATATTGTAGAACCAAAAAGATCCTCGGAATACCCATTTTGTATATTTAAAAGTAGTAATAGATCTATACTTTGAAGAATAAAAGAAGTAGTTATAAATATTATTGAAACTGTTTTGAACTTTAAACTTTGTTTTATGCAAAAGTAAGCAATTAGAACAACAAAAATTACAATTATAGATTCGCCTAAAATTTCAAACAATATTGTAGGCTCCCATAAAGAATTGTAATTCTCATTTCCTATAGTAGTCAGAGATTCAAAATTTTCTGTTTTTGTCATTAGATAATTATCATATACAGCTTTTAGATTAAACAAAAATTGATAAACGAGACCAGCAGCAAAAAGATATAGCCATCCCCCGAATCCGCGATATGATTTTTCCTGTTTAATGAGTTCACTCTCTACCGTAGCTGCTACTTGTCCTCTTTTTTTAAATTTATCTGTTATTAGATCAATTATATAACCGATTAAGGCAGCTATAGCTCCATGTCCGGCAACAAACAAGATTGCAAAGAAATTACCAAATCCATCGAAATAGTATTTATAGAATACTGTCCCGATAACAATTCCAAAAATAGTGAATATTTTGCTCACGAATATATTTCCCCTTATATATCCACATCGGCTGCGGAATTTGCTAATTATGTATTTATCGACATTTCCCAATATTAACTTTAATTTACTGTCATATTTTGTGCAATGAATTTATTAGAAATCTCCCTTACGATTATCAGAAACACCTTAGGGAGCGCATAAATGAAATTAATAGTAGTGAAACTCAACGATAGGGTCGGTGATAATAGCGACTTTGTCGAGATCGATATCAATGAAGTTAATTATTTTGATCTATGGAAGAAAGATAGTAATTCCGATAAAGTCCTCGCATTCCATACCTCGAAGGGGTCTTTTCTTGCGTTATCAACTCTAAAAGAAGCTCATTCAGCATATTGTGAATACGGCTTTGAGTTATATGACCGATCAACTGGCGTAAATACTCAGAGAGTTAAAGAAGCGAAACAACATAAAAGCGGTTCAATTGTAGAGTTTCACGATGGAAGCACTGTGATTGTACGGAAAAAAATATATTAACAGAAAAGTCAATACCCTTTAACCCCCTTTAAGGTATGGGCGTTGTGCCAAAATTCGACAGCATTTCCTATCATATGTTGTTATAATTTGTTCATAAACCAACGTGGAAGATTAACTTATGTATCTGCGAATGATGAAGTACCATTTAAGTGGTACTGTTACCCGAGAGTAGCTAATGCCACTCCGCTATCGCCATTCCCATACAAAAAGATCATCAATATTGCAGTTAAGGTAATAGGCAATGAGAGCAGCTCTTTGTATCGAGATATTATCCATTCGTAGGTGTACAATATCTGATACTCTCTGTTTGCTTAACCCAGTCTTATCTGCTAACCATTGTTGGTTTTTTCCAATCTTTTTGAGTAAATAGGGAATGCGACAGCTGACGGGTACTAACTCCATCACACTGCCACCTTATATTTTTTTATCAAAAAACCAAACATATGTTCCTATTTGATGCTATGTGATATAATTTATACACCTTATACATCAACGTATAAAACTCTAAGGGGTTGTTTAAATGGACGAGGCATTAAAAAAGTTAGCTAACACCATAATTGAAAGAAAAGCATTATTTATAGATGAAAATATGCTTATTGATTTTTTTTGTTCACAGACTGTTTCATCTTTGCAAGATTATGAATCAGGTCACGAACAGCTGACTCAACTACAGGATCGTCCCTTAAACTAACTCCGTATTCAATCTCTGCCTTTCTAATTACATCTAATATAACCTCTTCAGGGAGCGTATTCTCGCTCTCTTTTGTATCTCTACCTAAGAGGTAATCTATTGACTGATTAAAATAATCTGCCATTTTCTTTAAAGTTTCTTGATCTGGACTCCTAGTATTTAATTCATACTGAGAATACGCTGACCTTGTTAGACCTAGATTTTTAGCAGTTTGTTCTTGAGTTTCTTTTTTATTCTTTCTGAGTTCCGACAATCGATCCCCCAGTAACATTTAGTTATCTCCTTCGCAATAAATTATCATAAACTCAGCATTCCATCCTTTAGTTTACTCCACAGAATGTGTCAAAAAAACAAGATCCACAAAATGTAGCGTAAAAGTATTGACTTCCACGATTTGTGGCAGTATAGTTATCTCATAAGCAGCCACGATTCGTGGCAAAACGTTAGGCGGTGATAATATGGTGATAAAAAGAAGAACACTTTTAACAGAAATACGTAAAGCTGAAGGTTCACAAGAGAGTGTGGCAGAAAAATTGAAAATTTCAAGACAACTTCTTAGCATGATTGAAATCGGTCAAAGAAATCCTAATATTAAACTAATGCTTAAAATGTCCCGTTACTTCGGGATTCAATCTGAAAAGCTATTTCCAGACCTTTTTTTTGACCAAGAATGCCACAAAATGAAGCAAAATCAAAAAACAGCTTAAGGAGTGATTATGTATGAATCAACTCAGGATCGTAAGTAAAGATGGAAAACTGCTCGCTGATAGCAGAGAAATTGCATTGATGCTCGGAAAATCGCATTTCCATTTAGTTCGGGATATCGACTCTTACATTAATGTCATCGATCAAAATCCAGATTTGGATTCTGATAAATTCTTTTCAGAAAGCATCTACCAATCCGGAACAGGTAAGTCTTACAAGATGTATCTTTTAACAAAAATCGGTTGCGACATGGTAGCTAACAAGATGACCGGACCAAAAGGAATACTCTTCACTGCAACATATGTAAGTCGATTTGAAGAGATGGAACGGAAATTATTAAATACAGATACACCTTCATATATGATACCTGATCCGGTAGAACGGGCAAAGAAATGGATTTCTGAAGAGGAAAATAGGCAGCATCTTGAATCAAAAACATTGTTACTTGAACAACAAATATCAGAAATCGAACCAAAGTTAACTTACCTAGACAAAATCCTCACTTCCAAAGGAACGATTACCATCACTCAGATAGCTAAAGACTATGGCCTTTCCGGTACAGCACTAAACAAAATACTCCATGAAGAAAGAATACAATACAAGGTCAATAAACAATGGGTCTTGTACACCAAATACACGAACAAAGGGTTTACGCAATCAGAAACTATCGACATCACAAGAAGCAACGGCGAACCGGATGTAACAATGAACACGAGATGGACACAAAAAGGACGATTATTCATTCACGAAATACTGACCAGAAGAGGAATACTCCCATTCATGGATAGAGAAAGTTTAGGTGCATAGCATGAGTGAATTAAACCCATATGAAAGCATGATCAAATTCGGTCGATTACTTGTTGGATCTCCCGATGTTGATATGCCATCAAAAAATCCTGAACTCATTATTAATTTTGTGAAACTAGTAGAAAAAGAACTGCTATTTCAACCAATAGATGACTTTTTCTCACTATTCCCTCCAATCAAAAGGTATCAAGATGATGATACGTGGGACTACTTTTCAACTCAGAAAATGAGAAAAGAGAAGCTAGGTACCCACTTTGGTAAAGGTGATCTTGCACATCTACTGATGACTACATGTTATGAAAATAGGTTCATTCAAGAACTAGGTGATGCCTTGATCGAATCGATTACAGAGATGCATAAGTTAACAACTGGACGAAGCTTACTCATGGATTTCCTTGAGGAAAATGGAGCGAACCTAAAATTTGTCCCAGATTAAATCTATAAATTCAATTTTACACAACTAATAACCTTCTGAATAAGAAGATTTTTCCAAGGAGGACAACATGGAAAAGACAAATATCGAGCAATTTCAGAGAGTGAAACTAAATGTTAACAACTTATCCCCAGAATTGATACTGCGAATGAGCAATGAGGTAGAACAGGCGAAGTTAAAGGAGGCGAAGAAAGTTGGCTAAAAAACTCGATGATATCACAAATCGAAGGCTGACGGTAATTCCATTCAAAGCACCTGACAAGCCCTTTACTCCAAGATACACTCCAAAATGTGGATGCGGTTCTGAAGCTGAATATGAAGTGTATGTAGACGCTCAGCCTCATTGCAGAAACTGTCTTGATGACGCGCTTGGTTCTTCAGTTCCTGTGTTAGTGAGGAAATTACTATGAAATACATTGATCTATCTACAGAACGGTTTGGGAGGCTGTTAGTTCTAAAAGATTCTGGAAGAAACAAGTGGGGAGCAGTTATGTGGGAATGCATCTGTGATTGCGGAAATTATCATACAACTAACACAAATATGCTTAAGTCCGGAAAGGCGAAAAGTTGTGGATGTCTTAATAGAGAACGCGCATCTGAAAGAATGAAAAAAGTTCAGTTGCTTAGTCACACGCACGATATGACTAAAACAAAATTTTACTCTTCTTGGAGATCAATGATCCAACGTTGCACTTATCAAGGAACGAATAGTTACAAGAACTACGGTGGTCGAGGAATAACTATTTGTGAAAATTGGTTTATTTTCGATAATTTCAAAAATGATCTATATCAATCATATCTTGAACACGTTGAGTGTTATGGAGAATTAAATACTTCGATAGATCGAATTGATGTTAACGGAGACTATTGTAAAGAAAATTGTCGTTGGGCAACAATGTCTGTTCAAGCATCGAATAGAAGAAATTCAAAATATTATCAAATTGATGGAGAAAGGATGAATACGATGAGAATATCAAAAAAATATGGTATTCGACCAGATACCTTTAGTCAACGAATTCAAAGAGGATGGAAACCTGAGGACGCAGCGAAAACACCAGTTCATACAGAATTCACGCCATATAGCAAGAACAAACGCACTCAGGAAGCCATGACCAGCACGATCAAGCCATTTGTGAGACCGATCGGAGGGTTTGACGATGCAAGCTAACTATAAAGCGTGGCACGTTGATGAACAGGTTATGTACCACGATCCTATTATCAACGGAATGAACGGACTTGTTGTAAGAGTTTATAACAATGTAATTGTAGGTCACTATGCTACAGATGAAGTAATTCCACTTCAATACACTGGTTTGCAAGATATAAATGGAATTGATATTTGCTTAGGGGATGTTGTACTTGCATCCAGAGGAGATTGGGGATGGACAGATGAAATTTCAGTAGTCGTGTATAAGGATGGTGGTTTCTATATTAACAGTTTCTGTTTTTACGAAAAGATTGAACCGACATGGGATGTGTTTTTTTCAGCCAAAGACCTTGATTTAAAAGTAATCGGAAATAAATACGAGAATCCTGAGCTTTTGGAGGTTGAATTTGATGGCTAACATATGCGATCCACGTTACCCACAGCCCACACAGTTCATTGTTGATACTGCTGACGGAAGACACATGCAATGGCCTGCTTACGACTATGACGATCTGTTTAGAACACTACACTTTTACGGACACACACCAAAGAAGATTCTGCCACTGAGCGAATACGAGGCTGAAATATCCGCAAAAGAAGCGCAAGAGGAATTGATCTACCAATGGCAATTGGAGTTAGAAAGAGAGTTGAAAGAATCTGCTTAAAACGGTAGCTGACATAATCGAACATTACAAAGGAGAGAGTGAAATGAAATGTGCACGATGTAAGCAAGAAAAAGAATCCACTAAGAAACGTAGAACCAATACGGCATATGTAGATGATACGTTGAACTTTGTAATCGAATGTGATGAATGCTTTGTGAAAACAGAAGAGTTCTGGGAACAAATGTGGGAGGAAAACAGATATGGGAGTTACTGAGAGTAGTGAAATAACGGAAAAAGTAGATCGGATATTAGAACTTTCGAAAATCGCACATGAAAAAGGTACGTTTGAAGGGAAATTGAAGCGTGTGTACCTTATGAACAAGGCTAAACAATACCGTATGGAACAAAAGAAAAAGGCCGCTGCAGCAACAGCGACCCGAGAAAGACTGTTTGAAAATTAATGTACGTCCATTTTAGCACGAATTAGGGAGGAATGACAGTGAGTAATTGGGATGAAGCAATGGAACACATAGCGCAACTTGAGACGGAAAACGCCGAGTTACAACGTGAATTAGCTGAAGCAAATGACTATATTGAGCATTTCGAGGATTCGAGAAGATAAATATTATAAAACGAAAATCGAGAGGAATTGATATCAAATGAAAATTATCAAATTAGTGTCGGAGAACTTTAAAGGTCTGAAAGCTGTAGAAATCGAACCGGACAACAACTTCCAAATCATCAGCGGTAAGAATGCACAAGGTAAAACATCTGTACTAGATTCCATATGGGCCGCCATATCTGGTAAAGCAGCACTGAAAGGAACGGACAAGCCTATACGTGATGGAGCCGATCAAGCCATTGTTCGCGTTGACCTGGACGATATCGTTGTCACCCGTAAGTGGAAAGGCGATAAAACAACGCTTGAAGTTACAGCAAAAGATGGAGCGAAGTACAATTCACCTCAAACAATGCTAGATAACCTTGTAGGGCGCTTATCGTTTGACCCTCTATCATTCTCTAACCTTGATGCTAAGAAGCAAAAGGAAGCGTTGCAGGAGTTGGTGGGCGTTGATTTTTCTAAATTGGATGCAGAACGAAAAGGGTTGTATGAGGAACGTACTTTCATCAACAACGATGCTAAAAAGTTGGAGGGTGCGCTGTCAGAGATTCCTTTTACTGAAAAAGACACTCCTGCAGAAGAATTGAGCGCAAGCGAAGTGCTGTCAGAGATCACCTTTGTACACAATAAAAACAGAGTGAACGCTGCGCGGCGTAATGAATTGGAAAGATTCCGTACCGAAGCTTCTAGATCACATGAGGAAATAAAGTCTATTGAATCAGAAATATTATTGCTGCAACAGAAACTAGATAACAGAAAGAAATCATACGCAGAAATGTGTGAAACCGGAAAGGCACTTAAGGCAGAGGTTGAGGCTTTGGTTGACGGTGATACAACTGAACTGGAAGAGAAGCTTCAGAACATTGAAGCTCTGAATAAGTCCATACGCCACCATAAGAACCGCTTACGCATACAGGATGAAATTGCAGAATGCAAAAAATCATCTGAATTCCTAACTAAGAAAATGGCCGATATTGACCAATTAAAAATAGATACTCTGCAATCTGCAAACTTCCCAATCGCTGGACTTAGCTTTGATGAAGACGGAATCACCTTCAACGGAATACCATTCAAACAATGTTCAGTGGCAGAACGCCTTAAAGTATCTATGGCTATGGCAATGTCACTTAATCCGCAGTTACGCGTTATCCGCATTCTAGATGGTAGCTTACTAGACTCCGACAACCTGGCACTAATTCAGCAAATGGCGCAGGACCAAGACTATCAAGTATGGATTGAGATTGTTGATGATAGCGGTAAGGTTGGAATTCAAATCGAGGACGGTCAAGTTAAAGAAAACTAAGGGGGAAACCATAAATGTTAATACGTAAAGCGCAGAGGAAAGTCACTAAAGCCCGTGTCGGAATAACTGGTCCGAGTGGTTCTGGTAAGACTCTATCAGCGTTACTTATTGCATACGGAATGACAGGTGATTGGGAAAAGATAGGTTTGATAGATACTGAAAACCGTAGTGCTGACCTATACGCTGAGACAATGAAGGCAGGTGTACAAATAGGAGAGTTTCACAAGCTGGACTTAGACCCTCCATACACTACGGAAAAATATATAGAAGCAATCAAAGCTTTCGAGGATTACGGCGTAGAAGTGATTATCATAGATTCACTTTCCCACGCTTGGGCTGGCGAAGGTGGTCTGTTGGAGCAAAAAGACCAAACGTCAAAGGTAGGCGGTAAGAATAGCTATACTGCATGGGCTGAAATGACTCCAAAGCAAAACAAGATGGTGGAGTCAATTCTTAAAGCAAAATGCCACGTTTTAACCACTATGCGTTCTAAGACGGAATACGTGTTGGAGGCGAACGAAAAGGGCAAACAAGTTCCGCGTAAAGTCGGTATGGCTCCAGTGCAACGTGACGGATTGGAATATGAATTCACGATGGTTATGGACTTGACCGCAGACCACATTGCAACCGTTTCTAAGGATCGTACTGGGTTGTTTGACGGATTATACTTCACTCCAGATGTAGACAGCGGAAAGAAACTCATAGAATGGCTAGAGTCTGGCGAGAAACTTATCCAGCAAGATACCATCGTCAAGATAAACACAAAGTGGATTGAACTTGGAATACAACCTGACTTAATTGATCCTCAGACAAATAAATTGTTCGGCGCTCCACTTAAAGGAATAACAGAGAAGCAAGCACAGGAGTTCATCACCAACTTGAATGAAAAGTTACAAGCTAAAAAAGAACAGGCAGCAGCCGAATCGAAGGGAGCATAACCAATGTTAAACCGCATTATATTGATAGGCCGCCTTACTCGTGACCCAGAATTACGGTACACCCCTGCGGGGGTGGCTGTAACTCAATTCACACTAGCTGTGGATCGTAACTTCACCGGACAAAGTGGAGAGAAGGAAGTAGATTTCATCCCAATAGTTGCATGGAGACAGCTTGCGGAAACGTGTGCTAACTACCTTCGCAAAGGGCGTTTGACAGCAGTAGAGGGTCGCATCCAAGTACGCAACTACGAAAACAACGAAGTAAAGCGCGTGTACGTTACTGAGGTTATTGCGGATAATGTGCGGTTCCTAGAATCGAATAGCACTCAGAGTAATCAACAACAGCAGCAACAGAGTAACCAAGCTGATCCTTACAGCGGTGACGGTAAAGCAATCGACATATCTGATGATGATCTCCCATTCTGACCGGAGGTGTGACCATGCAGAAAAAGAAGAAAAAGGATCCGGCTCCATGGAGAGTCGGAATCCTAAATCACCATAAGCGTGGTGGACTCACTCAGAAGCAGATGGGCGACATATCACCACAAGTACGCAAAGAGGTACGCGAACGCTCAGAAGGTATATGCGAGCTCAGGCTTAAATGTACAGGAGCTAGAGCAGTCCAACAAGCGCACATAACCGGACGTAAGCAGTTAACACACAAGACTACAGCAGAAGACCTGAGAGACGCTTGTGTAGCGTGTCATATCTATATTGATGAAACACCGGAAGGTATCAGATATAAACGCCAGCTAAGAGAGGGCGCTTAAATAGAGAGTTAACGGAGTTTACGAAGACACCCACGCGCGCGTGGAGTTATAAGGAGGAAGCATAGATGAGTAGAGAGATTAAGTTCAGAGCTTGGGACGGAACGGAAATGTACACACCCATCATCGGTCATAACGGAGAGATATTCCGATCTTATCGCAGCGTTGAAGACTTTGATTACGCACCTCATGACGATGTCATGCAATATACCGGATTAAAGGATATATACGAGGGTGACATATTGGATTGTTTATACCCTGAACGTGGAGAACACGGAGACATAATTGATTATTCAAACTATAAAGGCGTTGTCGTATGGGATGAAAGTACTTACAAATTCATTCTAAAATGCACTCTTGGAAATGAGTATCTGGAACACTTGTTAAGACCTTCTGTAATCGGAAACATCTTCGAAACACCGGAGCTAATCCATGGAACGTAACCGCGTTATCCAACAAATGGACAAACACCTAGAAGTCTGCAAAACGTGCTCATTGAAACTGGACAAGCGATGGGCACACCCATCCTATAACCGGTTGCAAAGCATCTGCAAAAACGAGTGTCCTACAGGCAAGGAGCTACAAAAGATTGCCGATGATCTAGACCAGATCGTGAAGGATAAACGCAAAAAGAAGGGGATGAGCGCATGACCAGTGCAGATTATGAAAAGTTGGCGCTACGTGAGATATCGGAGAAAGGCAATGTATCACCTTCGCTTGCTATCAAGATGCTGATTCACATGAAATCTATCGAAGCAACTGTAACTCCAAGAGTGCAGATTGATAAGCGGCTGCTGGATCGGAGCTATGGATTCAAGGCATACAGAGAGAGGAAAGTGAGCGCATGACTAGGCAGGAACGGATTTCTGCTGAAATAGAAGTATGGGAAAATGCCGTACTCGTCTACACCAAAAATATGGAGGAAGACATCAAGTACGGCGACTATGGAGGCATGCAGTACAGCAAGCATATGATCCAGTTTAGTCAGAAGAAAGTGGAGGAACTTGAGGTAGAACTGCAGCAGCTTATGAGTGCTTAATCTTTGACGTATTCCAGTAGATCACCAATCTGGCAATCGAAGAAAAGGCAGAGCGCTTCAATCGTGGAATAGTCGATGCGTACATTTGTACCATCGTAAAGACGACCTAACGCCGGAGCGCTTACGCCTGTTTGTCTCGATAATTCATTTAAACTGCGGATCTTTTTACCCGCCATAAGTATTGCTAGATTACTTTTTATCATCATTATCACCTAAATCTATCATACTCATAACAGCTTATAAGTAAACGGTATAACTTCAATCGTAACGTTAACGTTGCAATTATAATGATACCGTGATAGAATGACGTCAAAGGAACATGAGGGAGTGAGAACATGGAAGACACGAAGAAGCTAAAAAACATCCCCTATCGTCTTGATCCTAACGAACATAAGCGGCTGAAGCTATTCTGCGTTGAACGTGGAATTCCGATGCAGCAATTGTTGGATAAGGCGGTGCAAGAGTACCTGAAAAAGTGGGCGGTGTAATCATGGCAAGACCAAGAAAAGAAGGAATGGATTACTTCCCACACGATGTGAATTTATCATCAGACAAAAAGATAGACGCACTAAGAATTATTCACGGAAATGACGGTTACACATTCTTCTGTATCATGCTTGAACTGATATATCAGGAACCGAATTTCGAACTAGACGTTTCTGACGCAGAAACTATTCAGATACTCGCCAAAAAAGTAGAAGTAACTACGCAAAAACTTCATGAAATGATTTTAACAAGTGTAAAGCATGGTTGTTTTGATCGAGAAAGGTACGAAGATGATCAAATTTTAACGTCAAACGGTATCAAAAAGCGTGCTTCTATCGTGGTGGACAAGCGTGAAAAGATGCGAAAAGCCTATGTTTCACCTAAAGAAGAGGTTTCTGTAGTAGTTTCTGCGGCAGAAACAGGGGTAGAAAGTACACAAAGTAAAAGTAAAAGTAAAAGTAAAGTAAAAGAAAAGAAAGATATAATACCAAAAATTAATTTTGCTGAATTCGTTTCTCTTACCCAAGAAGAACATAACAAACTCACCGAAACACATGGTGAAGATAAAGTGAAACGAATGATAGAAACCTTAGACAACTACAAAGGAGCAAATGGCAAGAAATACACCAGCGATTACAGAGCCATTTTAAACTGGGTTGTCAAAAGAGTAGAGGAAGATGATAGTAAGCTCACTTTAATAAAAGGTGGTGGTAACGGTGGAAAGTATGGGACAAGTTATGCAGGGCCTTCTGAAGCGAGTCGAAAAGCTGCGAGCAGTGGCTCAGAACGATTTATTGGAAGTCCCGGAAGTGAATCAGGACTTACCACAGAGGAGGTCAGAAGACGAGCGAGCAATTTCGATTGATGGTTGTCCCAAATGCAACTATACCGGGACCATCAATACATTCAGGTGGGAACAGCCAGAAGGATATCCTATTTCAATCCAAATAGCAGTAGTCGAGAATTGTTCATGTCATGAAGAGCGAATGTTCCGGAAGTACAATGCTTCAGAGACATTCAACGTAAAGGAACGCGGTCACACATTCAAAAATGCAACAACAGATTACATGAATGAAAAACAGTTCAATGTTGCAATGGACTTTGTTCAGGACATAAAAAAACACATGGAAATCGGCACATGGTTATATATCTTCGGCGATGATGCAAGGGTTGCTGAAGCGTCGAAAGCAAAGGGAGCTATCCTAAACGCTTATGGGACTGGAAAGACGTATCTCATGCAGTGTATGGCTAACGCATTCTCAAAACGCAAGATTCCAGCCATCTACGTGACCGAGGAACAGCTTTTCAACGATATTAAGTCTACTTATAGCAGGGACAGCGAAGAGAGCGAGGACGAAGCCCTACAGCGGTATTACAGCGTACCAATCCTGATGATCGACGATATCTTTACCGCACCTTACAAAGAATGGGCTGAGGGTAAGCTTTATAGCATCCTAGACGAGCGTATGAAGAACGACAAAGTCACAATCATGACCAGCAACTATTCACTAGGACGCATACACGAACGCTTGAAGATAAATGGTGGAAAGATCGGCAGCCGCATAAAAGGACAAGCTGAGCAAATTGAAATGCTGGGACCAGATAGAAGGGTGATGAAAAGGGATGAACCAGCGTAAGGAAATCCACGACTACGACCTATACGACGAAGACTTTCGGGAATTCTGGCGGCGCGGACTAGAAGCATTTGGTATGGACCCTAGCATTGCAGATGCAGAAGAGGAGGAAGCAGCCTAATGCGAAGAGTGCGACCCATGAGAATCCTATGTAGACTATTCGGCCACAAGTACGACTACAACATGCGGAGATGGCACAAACGGTGTAAGCGGTGTGGGAAGACGGCGTTGTAAGGGAACGGCATAACAAGGGAGGAAACAGGGATGAAGGACTTTGGAGAAAAATTGAAAGCGCTGAGGGAAGAAAAATTAATTTCGCAACGGTTCTTGGCGGAGTTGGCATCACTTGATCATACGTACATCAGCAAGATAGAGAGTGGAGAGTCCGATCCGCCAGCAGAAGAGAGCATTATCAGGATTGCCAAGGCATTGAATACAGACAAGTACAGTTTGATAATGTCGGCAGGACGGATACCGAAGGACTATCAGATTGCAATTCTTTCTGATACTGGGATACAAGCGATGTTGAGGGATAGAGTAAAAGAGTACCCACACAGCTAATATAATCCACACACAGACGTTATAACCGCAAGGATAGGTGCAAAGTAATGGTCAGCACAATGAGCGCTCTACGGGGCGTACAGAAGGTGAGAGGGTGAAGGGAATGAAGATGAAATATAAGTGTCCGTATTGCTCGGTAAATTCATACTCAAAATACTGGAATGCTGAAACGTTTAAAAAGTACGGAACATACAGCGATGAAATTTGTGAGATACAACTAAGGGAAACCAATTCATGGCACATATGCCCTAATTGCAAAAAAGAATCAGAAATGTTTAAGGGTGAATTGATCTGCATCAAATCGAATGAACCGAAATGCAATTATTGCAACGACACGGGACGCATTGGTAATCCGCTTGAATTAAACTGTACTCCATGCACTGATTGCGACATTTGGAGTGATATGGTTGAACGAGTAAAAGTAGATTCATATGCCGAAGGCCATCAATCGACTGAATCCACTCAGGCGAAAGCCGGGGGCCGTAAAGGGTCTGGAGGTTCCTATGAGTAAACTAACAGAGATCAAAGAAGGAGTAAAAATAGCGAAAGAACGTGAAATAACAACAGTTCCAATCAAAACTACGGATTTGGAGTACCTACTTTCTCTCCTAGAAGAAAAGTACAAAGCCCTAGCGTTCTATGCAGACGAAAACAACTGGGGTGCTGACTTACATGGACGTTCGAAAATATTTCATGGTGCTGATGAAGGTTATGAAATCGCCCGTAAAGCCCTTAATACATCCTCTAACAACGAAGGAGAGAACTAAATGACACCAGAACGGATAGAAGAGATAAGGAGAATATTATCGGGGATGAATCAAAAAAGTCAATTGTTCCCGATCACTGTAGGCGACCTGAATTCATTGCTGGCTGATCTAGAAGAGTCACAACAACAAGTAAAGGACCTCAAAGAAGACAAACGCAAGATATTCGCCGTACACGATGAACAATGCGCAAGATCATCGGAATACTACAACGAACTGATATTTGTTAAGGGAAAACTGGCAGAGGCACAACAGACCATAGCCCGGCAACGGGAGCATATCAAAGGCATCCACAGAATTATCGTCAGTGCTTACAGTTACACCACTCAAGAACAGCTTCGGTCGGTGCTTACCTCTGCTGAATGGGCATGTGCGGAAGCTTTGGGCGAACTGAAGGTTGAGGAAGGTGAGCAACCATGACACAGGTAAATGATAAGACAGACCAGCAGCTTAACCGGGCGCTGGCGGAGTTGATGGGGATAAATATACCAAAAGGAACTATGGGATACCTGATGTTTGCGGATAGTAAAGTATGGTACTGCACTGACCCTGCTGCCAGCCTAGAGGTACAGGCAAAGGCTATAGAGGTAGATGCTCAGAAATACGTGAGAGCATTGCAGGATACCAAATACGCCGAGTCAGCAGCGAATTTAGGGTTAATACGTGTGTCAGGTTTACTCACCGCCAGCCCCCGAGAGAGGGCAGAGGCGGCATATATCACGCTACAGGGGGCGCAGAATGGATAAGCTACCTGAAAATGTTGTGCGGATGGAGATCCTTCAACTCAACCGAAATATTGAAAAGCACTGTAAATGTGCCACGAAAAAACTAATTGTTGATCCTACAAACAGAATGGTGTACTGCGACAAATGCAAAGCTTACATTGATCCGTTTGAAGCAATCCTATACATCGCTACTGTTCGGGATGACATGCAACGCGAAACAGAAAGGATGCTGGAATATAAAAAGGAGATAGCCTCTTATAATCCGAGCGGAAAGTTATTCAAGGATCTACAACAACATTACGGCAGGGGCAAACACCGCATGCTTCCGACTTGCCCGGTATGCAGCAACCATTTTAGGTTTGAGGATATAAAAGGCTGGACAAATGCCGACTGGATTGAAGCATTGGAGAAACGAAATAACGACCTTGGCCGACAGGCTCCCGTAACGACCGAATAGGCGCGAGCCGTAAGAGATCATTCAGATCATTAAGGGAGTAGGAGTATCCCTCCTCTCCCAAAGGCAGAGTAGACGCCATACTGTGAAGGAAGGTGAGTGTATGAAAAAAGAAGAGATTTCGGAAATAATGCTGCATCTTTGGAGTAGCGTCGATCAAGCTCCAATGGATAGGGAATTGAAAGAACTGATGAAAACTGCTCCAATCGCAGTTCAAAAATCATTTATTGAGTCCATAATGTCGGATGAAAATTTCAATCAAGATCCAGATGCAGAAATTTTAAATAAAGCAAAACGGCTAGTGGGCATTGATGAATAGTACGAAGATACAGGGACAGAGAGGGTTAATAGCCCTCCTCTCCCACAAGGAGGATAACCATGTACATTATAGAATTCACGGACGGATCAAGCACAACGGAAATTGTCGGCAAGAAAAGCGCATTCAAGGATGCTGCTGAATTCTTGGAAAAATGCAAAGGTGAATTCGATTGGAAGTTTGATGATATTGATTTTGAAATAACAGTGGAAGACGTTCAAGACGGTGCATACTGCCGATACTATCCACGCATGCCAGAAGATTACTCACACCTTGAAATGGAGAGCGGTTATACATTTTGCAACCCGGGAAAAGGGGCTTTTGAAGTGTACTTCATACCGTGGCAGAAGCTTTGTAAGGAACGGTTGTTTTCGGGAACTAAGGAACGGTTGTTTTCGGGAACTAAGGTGCGGGAGGAAGCCCAATGACACAAAGGGACTGGCAAAAGGATATGGAGATGTGCGAGGCGGCAACCAAGGGACCGTGGATAGCTAAATCTTGGACCGTACCAAAAGACGATCAATACAATATTACCTCAGAACATGACAACTCAGAATTGTATACAGCGTGGCAAGGAACACGATATCCAGGAGGGCCAGAGGTAAGTGAATATCAAGCAAAGTTAAACGCAATATTTGCTGCCGAATCCCGTACAGCCCTTCCCTACTGGATCCAAGAAGCCAAAGAGCGCGGAGAACGCGAACAACAACTGAAGGAGGCAATTGAAGAAGCTTTAAAGTGGACTTGGTATCACGGTGAAGCGAACATGACTGAGATTGATGCGGTCCTGAATGATATCTTATCCACCCTTTACCCAGATACCCCAGCACAGGAGGGATCAGAGGATGAAACGTAAACCATTCTTCACGGGATACCGTCCGCAATTCTACTTTCGCACCGAAGCGAACGAACCTAAGTTATCTGAGATTATGGCTAAGCGAGTGCTTCAAATAGCAGTACGCAGCATCAAGCCTGAGGGGGATACCCCAGCACCCAAGGAGGGAGAATAGACATGCCAAAGTACAGAAAGAAACCTGTGGAGATAGAAGCAATCAAATTTGAAACAATCGGAGATGTGTATGACTTTACTGAAGGTAATATGACGCAACCGTTAAACGGGAAAGTAGGGATAATTACGCTTGAAGGAACAATATGGGCATCACCCGGGGATTTCATCATCAAAGGAGTAAAAGGCGAGTTCTACCCTTGTAAGCCAGATATATTCGCAGAAACCTATGAGGCGGTTGAGGAAGGAGATAACCAATGACACTCAAAAAAGGCGACTGGATTAAATTTAAGGCTGGCGGGGTTGGGCTGATCACTAGAATGGCGAAAGATAGAAGTTGGGCAGATGTTGATTGCGGACGTTGGTCGAAGAGAGTTCCTGATCCTGATAAGCATCTAGAACGAATTGAGGGACAGGAGGCTTACCAATGACACTCACAAGGGAAGATAACGATATACCGAAAATAATACGCCGAAACTTATTTCAACAAAAACATGGTATGCATTTCGACTTAGAGGATGTCCTTAATGATTCTGATTTGATGGAGAAGATCATCTATCTTTATGACATCGGTATAACAGTGAAGATGATAAAGGGCGCTTACTCTGACATTGAGAATGAGAGAGGCGAAGATAACCGAACAGTTACAGAGTCTATCGAAGGCAGAGAGTATTACTGATTGGCCGTCAGGCCTCCGATTCGACCGCATTACTTAGCGTAGCGGAGGCCGCAGGGCTGTACTGAACTTATAAGGGGACTGAGACACATGAAAGAACATTTTGATGATGGCGAAAAGGTTCGGTTAAAGGAAACGGGTGTGAATGTGACCATTCATCGGTGGTCTATCTCAAGTGGTCCTGGAAAAATCCAAAGATATACCTACAGCATAATCGAACGACCAAGCACTTTTTTATTTCATGACGAGATTGAGAAAATTTAGGGGGCTGAGACCCCAATCAAAGGAGATGATACACGATGGGCAGAGAGATTAAGTTCCGGGCGTGGCTGAAAGAAGAAAAGCGAATGCTTGATAAAGTTGCACTTACTTGGCCGGGATCAGAAATGATTATCCAGTGGTATGACAGCCTGGACGATTATTACGCTGGAGCATTATCTGATTGCAGCGAACGGGATGCAGAAGTCATGCAATACACCGGATTAAAGGACAAGAACGGCCGGGAGATTTACGAAGGGGATATCATTTCAGAAGACTACTTCTCTAACGTTAACCCGAATGACCACTCAGATGATGAATATATGGACGATACACCAAGAAAGTTCATTATCTGTTATGACAGCAAACAAGGTCGATATAAGGCAGTTCCGCCAGAAATGTATCAAAAAAATGCCGGAAACGGTGGTTGGACTGGATATGATGTGCGGGGATATAAGTCAGATGTCATAGGTTCGATATTTGAGAATCCAGAACTAATAGAGGTATAAGGGGGAGAAGACGTGTACCAAAAGACAGTTTATAGCTTATGCCCAACTTCAGAAGAATACTCAACAGTGATGGAAGTTTGCAGATATCCAAACGGATCATTAAGATACCTAACAATAAGCAAAAGAAATAACGAAACGGGTGAATGGGAGCATATACAACTTGCCTCATTTGAAGCTGAGAAATTAGTGTCAGTAATGATGAAAAAGAATGGATAAGGGGGAGAAGAGGATATGCCGTATGATCTTTATCCAAGGAAAAAGGATGTTGACCGAATCAGTTATGGAGTTTTCTTCTGGCCGTACATTCTTCTCGAAATTGGAGTTGGCCTTGTTATCGGGGCAGGAAATTCCATCAGACCAGCATCTTACCGTTACTATCCTGATAAAAGAGGCGCCAGTCCAATGTCTATGGATGGATATTATGTTACTAAGAAAAACGCCTGCTTGATGGCGGCTGTGGCAAGAGGTTGGGCCAGTGTCGAGCGCGGAAAACGTGAAGAATGGGAATCGCTAAGCGAGGAAGAAAGAACTCGAATGGAAGAGTGGAACAAGGATTTCGTGAAAACTTACAGTCTTCCGGCTGCTCTTGAAACCATTGAAAAGGTGGAAGGATTTGCGGATTTCGCTGAAAAGTCAGGCGGGTTCAGGATAAAGTGATTTATTTGGCCGAAGGCCATCGAGTCAGACCGAATAATCCCAACGAAGTGGGGGCCAGATAAGGTTTACATAATCTGCTCCCCATAAAGAAAGGAACAAGACACTAATACAATCCGAAAGCGAGGTAATCAATTATGAGTAGTGGTATCAAACGCCATCGTCGTATATCCCCTATGCCAGTAGTATCCTCATTCCCGCCACCTAATCGGCAGACAGTACACAGTGAAGAAACCACATGGAAAATGACAGCAGAGGATTGGGAGAAGTACGGACCGCTCAATCCAACGCCGCGGAATAAGAACCACTACATGTCAGGCAAGAAAGGTGGGAAAAAGAATGAAAAGCAAGTACGGGGCGAAAAAGACGCAAGTTGACGAGATAGTTTTCGATTCACGCGCTGAAGCCAAGAGGTACCGTGAATTAATGCTCCTGAAACGCGCTGGAGAGGTCACAGAGGTCGAGTTACAGCCATCATACGTATTAATGCCCGGATTCAAGCACAAAGCCACAGGCAAGCGCGTACAGCCTATCAAGTACAAGGCAGACTTTTTAGTTACTTATGCAGACGGACATCAAGAGATTGAGGACGTCAAGGGGATGAAGACTCCTGTCTACTCACTTAAGAAAAAGTTGTTCATGCACGCTTATCCGGACTTGCAGATACGCGAGATAAGCGCATGATGGCGGCATGGATCAACATAGGTGAGTCCTATGAGCTTGTGAGCGAATATGGAGACCGTGTAGGCACGCTAATAACGTTAGACAAGCAAATACATCACCGTAACTTAAAGTCGCTGTATGAGCCTCCTATTGGCTTTAGAGTAGATAAGTATAAATTCATCGAAAAGAGACTCGTGAAGAAAAAATCAGCTTGAAATAAAGTTGAAGAAAAACGAAGAAATAAAGAGATAATAGTACAATAATGGTAGTAAATATAGTATAATATAGGTAATATCAAAACATTTGGACGAAAAGAGGGGTATTCGTGGAAATATCGGAATTAGTAGCTAAAAGGGAACAGTTACAGTATGAGTTGAACACGGAAAATCAGCGCGGAGCCGTAAAGGATGGGGCTAAGGTTACTCAACTAGAAAACGACATCAAAGCTATAGATATTACCATCGAAGAACAGAGTAAGGCTGAGGAATTACAGGCAGTTACGGCAGAGGCCGCAAAGTTTATGGATAGTCTGGACTTTGAAGGTATAGATCCTAAGGATCTTTTTATCAACTACAACGAGGAAAAAGCAGAGGCATCTTATAATTATGTTAACTCAGTGATCCAAAACGCCATCGTTGAAATGAAAAAGGTAAACTTGCTGAGAATCAAAGAACTTGAAACCACTAATGCAGCGTTACAAGATAAATATAATCAGTCTGAAGAAGCAAACGAAGCCCTGAAACACATTGTTGATACTGCTAAATTAGATATCAATGACGCAATTAGTAAGCGTGATGCAGCTGCTAAGGCGCTTGAAGAAGCAAACGAGGAAATCACCAGATTGAATAGTCATTTGGAGGATCTTCGTAAAGAAATTGCAATTGGAGCCGCAAATGCTGCAAAAGTAGTAGAGGTAGATGTCCGGTCAGCTCGTGATAAGTGGGAAGAAGAACGCCGCAAGGAGGAAGAAGCCAAGGCTGTCATTCACAACCTACGTTGGGAAGATGATATCAGACGCACTCATTACCTTGCAGAACTTGCAGAGACAGATGAAACTATTCGGTTTAAGTATTTGGAGAAAGGAAAATATCGGGTGGTGACCAGCGAGGATGCAGAATCGTTTCGCACCGCCTACCTCCAAGAGCAAGAACGTAATCATGAGGATATGGCACAACATAGCAGTGTGGAGGACGAGCCTGTAACGGTTCCAGCCTTTCGTGATGAAGATACCAACAGCGCAACCAGTGGAGTGGATCAGGCAGACGCTAGTGGCGAAGTGGCAAGACCGAGTGTTGAAAAAAGACTTGAAGCGCTTGAGTTAGCAGTATTCGGATCAGTGAGGGATGCAGCCTAACGGCTGCTTTTCTCTCATGAAAAAAGGCGATAGAGTACTCCATAAGTCAGGAAGTAAAGGAACAGTAGACCGTATTACAAATCCATGGGTATTCGTTGTACTCGATGGAATGAACATAGCTATACCTTACAGTATAAGTAGTCTGGAAGTAATCAAAGAGGAGGGAGAACATGGACAGTAACCAGGTCATTGAACTACTGAAGAACTTCAGATCATATGATTATGCAGCTAACAACTGCCATAGAGACGAATCAATTATATTGCCGAAAGTGTACAGTGAACGGCGGAGAAATAATAATTCATGGGATGAATATCGTTATAATCGAATCGTAAACGTGGTTAAGGGCGCAATAGAAGAAGTGCTTAACGATGATCATCGCACAGTGATTATGCGTAAGTACTTGGACAGAAACACATTGACTCTGAATGAGATTGCAACTGTTCTGCATAAAGACCGAACAACGGTTGGAAGATGGCACACAGAAGCAATCAAGAGGCTCACAATAGCATTGCAACCATTGACCGAAGATGAACGGGAAATCAATAACTTTGACCACATGTTCGAACATGGTTGGGAGTACAAAGAACCAGCATAATTGCCGCATTAATGCTCACAAATGCAACTAAGTAAATGGTAGAATTATAGCATAAGGAAATCGGGCATGGGCGGCAGTAGCTGAATGCGCAGTTGCCGTTCACTCGCTTCCTTCTCACTTGGATATCACTCCTTCCTTGGGCGTTACTATCTTGTAGCGCTCCCTTTTAGCAACAACCGCACACTACGAAGGTGACAGACTCGCTCCTAGTGATGGTGTGGAATTGTATATATGATGGATGGCGGAATATAGACGCACTGCTCAAGAGGATTCACGTGGTGAAAGTCCACGGGTCGGTTGTCAGTAAGATACGCGAGAAGGCTTGAGAGAACTGACGTCCAAGGGTGTAAGTCCTTTGGTCCATCAACACAAGAGGTAACGGTTATCGCCGTTGCCTTTTTTATTTTACAAATATGATGAAAAGGATGATAAACGTGGAAGAAGAATCAGTGTATCTTCACATTGGCAATGGAGGCGTAGTTATATCGGCTGGTAAGGATGATGCTGGTTATCTAGGTTTAAGCGTAAGGGTGCATCACTTCAATCAACAAACTAATCATATTCAAATCAATACAAGTGCTAAGGGACTAAAAGAAATCGGGCAGATGCTTATTGAAGTATCAGAAAAGAAGTACAGAGAAAGTGAGATTAAAGCAGATTTGGTGAGTAAAGAACCAAATGTTGAATGTAGTGGATCTTTCTCCGGTTTGACCGAATAATATTAACGAAGTGGAGGCCGTATAGGGTTGAAGCATTCAGACCGATGGATATACCTCTTATACACATCAATGTTTATAGCATACACAGGGATCATTTATTTAACTTACTACTGGAGGTGAGAGAATGGATCATGCTTGCCAAGAGAACAGCACCTTAAAACGCATGGGTGAGTGCAAGGTATTCAAAGAAGATGAAGAGTGGGTCATGACAGTGGATGATGGCGGATCATATATGTACCCGATGTACTGCCCATTCTGTGGGACTAAATTGGAGTGAGGTGAAAACAATGGCAGAATTGAGACCGCAAGCAATGATATTCGTTACTGAGTACATTAAGAATGGCAACAATGCAACACAGGCTGCCATAGCGGCAGGGTACAGTGAAAAGACAGCATCAAGCCAAGGTAGTAGGCTGTTAAAGTCTGTAGAGGTTCAACAGTTTCTTAACAAAACTGAACAGAATCTTAACAGGGACTTGCGTCAAATGTTCACAGAGGATGCTGTTAAGGCGTATGGAGTGTTAAAAGAGATAATGGATGATCCACTGGCAGCTCACAAAGATAGGCTGGTTGCTGCTAGAGATTTGCTAGACAGAGCCGGATACAAACCAGTGGAACAGATCGTTGCAGATGTGAAAACTTCATTCGAGGATCAACTAAGGGAACTGATTGAATGAACGCGCTAAGAGTATTGAAGGATAGTTACCGGACGTACTTTGAACGTTGCCTGAAGATCCGTAATAAGGAAGCTCAGATTGTTCCATTCATAACAAATGAAGCACAAGACAGGCTCATTAAGATCATTGAGGACTGGAAGGCCGCTGAACCGGAAGAGTCAAAGAGACGTTCTTTATATATCATCATCCTTAAAGCGCGTCAGCTAGGATTTAGCACAGCTACAGAAGCAGTATTCTTCCATGACCTAAACTTCAGCTTTAACAAAGTGGCTATGATCGTATCGTTTGATGAAGATTCAGCGGTAACAATCAATGACATGTCCGATAGGTTCTACAAATACTTACCACAGGTGATCAAACCGAAGCGCCGACCATCCAGAGGTAAAGGCATCCTGATGGAGAACCCACGCTTTGACGATTCCAAAGAGATTAGCAAAGACAATGATCCGGGTTTGCAGAACAAATTCCTTGTAGAGACAGCTAAGAACCTGAATGCTGGATCATCGTACACGATTAACTATCTGCACATATCTGAGTTAGCTAAATGGGATAAACCTGAAGAGACAATGACCTCTATCATGCAATCTGTACCAGACTATGGAGCTATAACGATTGTAGAGTCTACAGCAAAGGGTATGAACTTCTTCAGTGAACTGTGGGATAACGCAGAGCGCGGAAACAACAACTTTGTACCTCTGTTCGTAGCGTGGTTTGAGAACCCGAGGTACAGAGCACCGTACACGGGTTTTGAGCTCACGCCGTATGAACGAGACATCCAAGATACGTATAAGCTTGACTTGGATCAGCTACAGTGGCGTAGGAACACTATGAAAGACAAGCTCAACGGCGATGAAAGTCTGTTCAAACAAGAGTACCCGTGTAATGCAATGGAAGCCTTCCTTACTACTGGTACACCAGTTTTCAACAATGAGATTGTCATTAAACGCATAAGAGAGTTGGAGTTAAATCCAATTGGTGAGCGTGGAAACTTGAAGTATATGGGTGACAAGGAAAGAAAGATTACCTTCGTACCAGATGAGCGCGGTTGGCTCACGGTATTTAAGCATCCAGAACCCGGTAAACACTACATTAGCGGCAATGACGTTGCCCAAGGTGTGGAAGGTGGAGACTTTGATGCCGCACCTATATTGGACAATGCCACGCTGGAACAAGTAGCAACCTTCCATGGTCACTTAGATGTGGACTTGTATGCAGAGGAACTATACAAGCTTGGCATGTACTATAACAAGGCTCTATTAGGCACTGAGGTCAACTTTAACCCGGGCACAGTGTTACAACTGGAGAAGATGAACTATCCAAGGCTGTACATGAGACAGAACATGAATACGATCAGTAAGGACGTACAAAACTCTTTTGGCTGGCACACCAGTATGACCAACCGTAATGCCATCATATCTGAGTTAGTAGAGTACGTGAGAGAGCACACACACTTGATTAAGGACGTGTGGTTCCTTAAGGAGTGCTTAAAGTTCGTTAAGAACAAGCAAGGTAGACCAGAAGCTATGCCGGGAGAGCATGATGATAGAGTGCTGGCTTATGCTATTACACTAGCTATCAGAGGACAGCAGTCCACAAGCACACCAAAGGAACAGCCAAGCATAAAGGACTTGCCTCTGGATCTACAAGAGGATTACACAAAGGCTTCACCGGATATGAAAAAGTATCTCGCTGATAAATGGGGATTGAAAGTAGGTTGATGAGATGGGCATAAAGGATGTGATAAAGAAGATGAAAAAGACTGTGGTCAAGGTACAACGTCCTGAGAAGCTGATAAAGTGGCAGGAACGCTTAGAGGCAGCTAAGAGTGGGCAAGACTTGTCTTTGATGGATAAGCGAGAGTTTTTATATTTAGGTGACAGACACGTTGAGAAAAACATTAACAGTGTAAACCAGCCAAAGAAACAATCAAATAATATCTGGAACATCGGCTTTGAATTCATCGAGTCACAGGTAAACAACCAGATCCCAATGCCTACGGTGAAGAGTAAACGCGAAGGATTCGATACCCAAGCAGCCATGATAGCGGACAGTATATCCAATGACATTAAAGAGTCAGATATTGAAGCGATAAACGACAGGAACGAACGTATCACACCTCTACAGGGGTTTTCGATCATTGAGGTAGCGTGGAATCCTAACTTTAAACACCATCTGTACCGTGGAGAGATCGAACTAATTGGTAGACATCCGAAGCAATTGGTCACACAGCCTAAGGTATACAACCTACAGAAGATGGATTACTTTTTCATCTTATCAGATGTGACCAAAGACTACGTACAGCGGCGTTATAAGAAGGATTTGTCCGGTGAGGAAGAACAATATCCTGAGAACACACGCCTATTTGACACAGACCAGAACTCTAGTGGATCGGCAACAGCCGCACAGGACTCAGAGGAAGAACCATTAACAGAAATCGTGTGCTGGTATAAGGACGAAGACGGAGATATCTGTAAGTATGTGTGGATTAATGATACTCAACTTGAGGATTTACCTAAGTTCTTCTACCGCAGAAATAATGATGGCACATACATGGAAACAGAAGTCTTGGACCGTGACATCGTAGATGTGGATGGCAGGCCGATTGCCTATAAGGGCGAAAAAGTGCCAATGTTTATACCATCCCGATATCCGGTGAGTGTACGCATCAACGTTCCGCGAAACTTTCACTTTGGTGGACAGAGTGACCTTGATGTTATTGGAGATCAGCAAGATTCCATCAAGCGAGTCGTACACAAGATGGAAGAGAAGATCATCAAAGGCGGTTCAATCATTAAAGCCCTAGAGGATCATGACAGACTCAAAATCACGGATGAAATATACCAAATCATCAGAGGTACGCAACAACAGTTAGCAGCCATTGGCACGCTTGACCTTACTGCTGACATTAGTAAGGACTTATTGTACTGCCAAGAGCAATATAGAATCGCTCAGAGCATGCTAGGGATCACAAATAGCTTTCAAGGTAAAGAAGATGTTACGGCAACTAGCGGTAAGGCTAAGCAGATACAAGTACAGCAAGCATCTGGACGGCTCAACTCCAAAATGTTTAATAAGAACGTTCATTTCAAGGAGTTATTCGAAATCATATTCGAACATAAGATTGCCTTCTATGATGAGATACGACCATATCTCGCACAGGATATTGAGGGTAATGATTCCTTTGGTGAGTTTGATAAATACCTGTTACTCCAACGAGATAAGCGCGGAAACCTCTACTGGAACACTGATTTCCTCATTGGCACAGATGGCGTATACGGGCTACCGAAGGACCCAATGTTCATGTATGAGCAGACTATGGCGTTATTCAGTGCTCAGGCAATTGATGTGCAGCAGTTATGGACCATCCTAGAAGGTTTACAGTTCCCGGCAGCTAGTCGGATCAAACAACAATGGTCTGAAAAGATGAATCAGCAGGAGCAAATGGCACAGATGGAGCAGATGATAACTGAGCTTCAACAGCAGATTGAGCAAATGGGCGGTGAGAATCAGCAATTACAAGGGGCGTTGGAACAAACTTCACAGAGCAATGCACAGGCTGATGCAGATGCTATGCAAGCAGCTAACGAAGGACAGCGACAACAGTATGAGCAGCAGCGCCAACAGGAAGACAGTGCACATCAGAAGGCTATGGATATAGCTAAACTTCAGGTGGAAGCATCAAAAATTAAATCAGCGTAACAATCTGGACGCACCTAGTCGTAGGGCGTCCTTTTTCATGCCGATTTTCGGGCTAACTTATCTGAAAGGTGGTGAGCGACATGGCTAATAATGGCGGCGGAGGTTACAAGGTTCCCAACTCTTCTAGCGGAGTAGTTAAGGCACCAAACGCAATTATCAAGAATCAAGGTTCACCTAAGAAAACAACTGGTGGAGATTTGAGAGCAAAGTAACAACAATCGCAGGGTGGGCTGTAGCAACAACCACAGAAGGAGTGACCTTATGAATAAAATAAGCAGAAAAACGGTAGAAGTCGCTGACCTACCTAGACGATATCCGATGAATCTCCAACTGTTCTCAGAAGACGGAACTCCATCTTTGGAGGATAGTCCAGAGTATCAATCAGACATGAACGAGTTTGATAGCAAAATGCAAAGATTCATGTCTGAACGGGAATCGCCTACAAATGATGAACCAACTGAAACTGTAGAGGACTCTGAACAAGCAGAAACGCCGGAGGTCGCTGAACCGGAAGATAAACCTAAACAGGACTCAGAGACGAATAAAGCTTTCCAAGAGATGCGCAAACAATTAGATGCGGAGAAAGCGCGCGCCGCAGAAGTTGAAGCAAGAGCAAAGAAAGCAGATGAGCTCATCGCCAAACAGTATGGTGAGAGTCATGGAATATATACCGTAGAACAATATGAACAACGTTTACAGGAAGAAGAAGAACGCGCCAACATTGAACGTTATGAGGGTGCAGGGTTAACGCCTGAAGAAATTCAGATGTTGAAAGAATATCCTCAACTCAAGCAATCATCGACTGCTGAACAAGAAGCTAGACGCTCTCAAGAGCTGGAGCAAGGCTGGGTAGAATTGTTTGAAAAGTTCCCCGACCTTGGAAAAGCGGTGGAAGATCAGAATCAAGAAGCCGTTAACTTGTTCTACAACGACAAGATGAAAAAGGAAATGGAACGCGGAGCTTCACCTTTAGCTGCTTACTTAAGTGCAAACTTTGACGCGGTATTAGAGAGCCGCCTAAAGAACGTACAGGAAGCCGCAAAGCAGGAAGCACTGGATAAGCTCAACAGTAAAGAACACTTAGCCCCTAATGCTTCAACGGGTGGAGAAGTTGACCATGTAGAGATTGATGATGAAACTATGAGGGCTTATAGAGCCCTGAACAAAGGTAAAAGCGATGCGCAAATACGTGCATGGCATAAAAAACACGCTAAATAGGAGGCAATAACATGGCAAACGCACCAGGATTTAGACCGAAGATGCGCCCAGGTATGGGTGAACTTCCTTTCGAATATTTACTTTTAACCGATGCAGAAGGTGCAACGCTTGGAGAAGGTCTTGTGTTGACTAGTGGACGTTTGACGAAAGCAGGTCCAACAGTGAAACCTCAGTTTGTCTCAGTACGCACCCAAACGGCTGAAACAACATCCGTTACACCACTCCCTGTATGGCGCGTAGACGCGTTGCAAGAGTGGACAACACAATCTACAGCGACGGTTGCCGCAACGCTTAAAGGCGCTAAGGTGACGCTACACACGGACGGTATGAAGGTTACTGCAACGACAGCAAGTGGTGTGTTTGAGATTGACGATACTGATGGAGCTACCACGACATCCAATGTCAGTGGACGCTTTGTATAAGGGGGCCTACTAGATGATATTTTCTAAAGCAGCAGGACTAAATGATTCTGTGTTCGGCAAGTCGCAGGAGCCAATTAAAATGATGTTGACTGATCAGAAGGAAGCGTTCGAGTCTGAGTCCGTCATTGATAAAATCTTCTGCATGGATGAGACAGGTAACTTTGCTGAGAAGTACACTTACGAAACATCTTTAGGTGACTTTGAAGCAGTGGGAGAACAAGGTGCTTATCCTGAATCTTCTTTCCAAGAAGGGTTTTCCGCAATTGTCGAACCAGATGAATGGAAACTTCAATTTTCCGTTACTCAAACGATGATTGAAGATGCCAAGATGGGTAAAGTAAAGCAAAAAGCGTACGGATTTATGAAGTCATATCACCGTGGACGTGAAAAGTTTGGTCTTGGTATTCTAAACAACGGTACAAGTTCCTCTATGTTGTTTGGTAACAACAATAAACAGTTTGATATTCGCGGTGCAGATGGACTGGCACTTTTCAACACAGCACATCCTTCTAAAACAGGTGGATATGGAACACAATCCAACTACATTTCCAACCCATTTTCATACGATGCCCTTTGCCTAGCAGAAGAAGCTATGCAGTATATTCGTAATGACGATGGCGAGATCATGGACATTAGCCCTGACACGATCATCATCCCATCTAAGGCGCGCATTAAGAAGCTTGTGTTTGATGCCATTGGCGCTGAAGAAGGATCACCGAACACAGCTAACAATTCCTTCAACTTCCAATATGGTCGTTGGAATGTAATCATGACACCTTACCTTAACAATACTGCTGGAATCACAGCTGGTACTGATACTTGGTACTTGGCAGACTCTAAGTGGATGGAAATGTACGAAGGATTGATCTTCCTTGATCGTATTCCTTTGAATGTTCGTTCATATGTGGATGAAAAAACTGATGCGAACATTATCAAAGGGCGCGCACGTTGGGTAGCTAAACCTAACAGATGGAACGGAATTCTGAAAGCAGATCCGGGACTTTCCGGAACACTGTTAACATAGGAGGGATCATATGCCAGCAAGTTCAGGAACAACTAGCTTTACAGGACTGGCACTTGGTGACAACGATCTATTTACAGGCGTACTTAACGGTACGTCTGTTTTTGATCCTGCATCACTTGCAACGTATACCGGAACAGCGTCCAGCGCTATTACTGTTGCTGGTGCAGCACTTGGTGATTTCGTAATCGTGACTGCGCCATATAATTTGGCTGGAATCATTGCAAGCGGAACTGTTAGCGCTGCAAACACAGTCATTATTACACTATTCAACGCCTCAGCCGCAACAATTGACCTTGCATCTGGTGTATGGAAAATTAAGGTGCTGAAGGGGTGAAGCATATGGAACAGCGTAGCACTTGGGGCAATGCTGTCGGCAACACTTCGAGAAAAAAGAATAAACTCCCCTTTAGAGGATTCCAAAAAGAAACCGACGACATGAACGAATCACAACGCAAAGGTGTCCAAGTCTGGAATGAAATGGTCACTAGGTTGATTGAAGTTGGGGAGATGAAGGACAAGTAGAAGGGGGCTATAGGCTCCCTTTTTTTATTTTAGGAGGGATACGATGTTAGTACCTATTGAACTATTAGAATCTCAAATCAGTCGAACAGAACACCAATTACTGATGCATCTGATTAATGAACAAAAGGAAACGAATACTTTACTTCAACAATTGGTTAAGCAACAAACAGCTAAACCGAAGGGTGGAAAATAATATGTCAGGACGAGTAGTAGTTGAACCTTTTTTACGAGCTGTACCCGTTACAAAGAGTGATACAACTTTGATCACGCCATCTAGGGGGATCATGGCATCCGGAGGAACGGAATTAGCTATTGCATTTCAAGATGGAAGTACCGTAATACTCACTAATATTACTCCTGGATACATTTACCCAGTTTCAGTAGTAAAGGTATTGGCTACCGGAACCACAGCAACAGATATTATCGCATTTTATTAAGGCGGTGACTCATGCTAGTACAAGAAATTGTTGAAGAAATCATAGAGAAACTGCCAGAGAATAATGTTCCTGTTGTCTCTATCTTACGCAAAGTCACACAAACAAGAGACAGACTTATGCGCAATGTGAGCTCTTCACAGGCTCAATCAGAGGTGTTAAATCAAGCTTTTGACGTAACTGCAGGGAATGGACTATTCGAACTTATATGCCCTCCTGGTAACATCACAGAGGTTGTGATACGTAAATCAATCTATAATAATCAACCGTTCATGGATGATCCTTCTGATTGGCTAAGAGTACCATTGAAGCCCTTTAACGATCAGGAACGTGGACCCTATTACTACTTAGTGGCAGGACAAATAGGGATATTCCCACCCCCTGATTACGATACCTTCTATGGATTTAAAATGTTCTATACTCCTGCTATTGGTGAACTTACAATGGCTGATCTTAACAAAGGGAGTGGATTTGATCCTAACTTTGATATGTTGTTGGTTTATGGCGTATTACGTGACATGAGCCCTGAGAATGAAAGTTTTGAGGTTCGGTATCAGCAAATATATAACGAGTACCGCAGAGCAACAAACGATTACGTACACTTTGTTGTACAAGAAAGTTGGTGATACCATGACAACCCGTTATCCTTGGAGAGGAAACACCAGCCAAAACACCGCAGATCAGGACGATCCGCGCTATGAGACTCCGGGCGGTGCACAGCATAAAGTTGATACCCACGTGAATGTGACAGTTAATATAGCGAACAAAGCTATCACACAGCCGAAGATAGCTGACTGGGCAGTCGGAGCGCGTCAAATAGATCCTTCGTTACTTGAGCATTACGGGGATATCGCGACTAACGCGAAGTTTGATGTCATTGATGATCAGTTGGCGGATATTGCTTATAACGTGAAAAATTTCGGCGCTAGCGGTGACGGGGTATCGAATGACACATTAGCAATAAAAACAACGATTGACCAAGCTCCAGACGGATCTACTATTTTATTTCCTAGTGGAACATATATTGTCGATCCTATTGCTATACGAGGTAAAGCCGGAATTGACATATTTCAACGTAATAATTTAACACTATTGTTTAGCAATGCAACTATAAAATCAAAAACAACCAATGTGGAAGGTTACAACATAATAAACATAGAACAATCCAACAACATATATCTAAAACAACCTAAAGTGATAGGAGATAAAGATACTCATATTGGCACTTCTGGAGAATTTGGTCAAGGAATAAACATTATAAATTCTGATGGAACCCGTATAGATCAACCTGATGTTAGTAAAACATGGGGAGATGGAATTTATATTGGTGTTGATTATTTCGGAACTAGCGGAATTCAAAGTGGAAGCACTTACCTTAGAAATGTGAGAATAGACGATTGTTCACGGAATGGGATAGCAGTTTGCAGTGGGAAGTATATAGAAATTGATGGAGCAGAAATAAGCAATATATTGAGAGTTAACCCTAAAACTGCAATAGATATAGAGCCAGAAGGAGAGGGGTCACCTGCTCCAATATTAGAAAAGCTGGTCATTAAAAATCTTAGAACTTCAAACTGCGGAGCTGGTGTCACTTATCTTCTACCAAATCTAATAGGCAAGAACACAGATATAACTATCATAAATCATAATGACACAGGCAGTACAAATGCAATTGTGGGGTTTAACGTTGATGGTGACGTTTATGGGAAGGTAGATATAATTGATAGCTATTATCGGGATAATTATCAGCATGGTGTAATTATTTATGATAACCATGTCACATCTTTAAAAATAACTTTTACTGACTTGGTAATTGAAAACTGTAATGTACAAAATAGTTCAGATGTTAATATAGGTTCTCCAGTTCTACTGGTCGCTGGATCAGAGCTAACTAACAGCAAACCAATGGGAAATATTGACTTTATAAATCCAAGATTTATTGATACTAGAACGCCTGAAAGGATGTTTGCTCCAATTGTCGCTTACTCTTTGAAACCGAATAATACGACATTAGATAAAATAAACATCATTGATATCAAAGATATTGAGTATTCCAAAAAATATCTGCAAATTATCGGAAAATTCAATTGTGTGGATCAATTCAAACAGTTAGAAGTTTCTAATACAACAAATCCCGTGGATATAAACATCCAAAATTATCGTAAAAAGTACGATAATAAAGGTGCTGTCGAGGGTATAAATTTCAATTTGAACTCGAATATACCTGTAGGGCAAGACGTTAGAATTGAAATGGTGGATAATCATTCTATTGCCGTAGTACCAGATGCAACTTCATCTATCCTACCCTTAGCAACTACAGGTAAATATATTTTAGCTAATACCGTTGGAAGTAGCGTTACTTTGAGGAAAATAAGTAACACTCAATGGATTATTGTTAACATAGTGGGTACGTGGACGGTAGAAACTTAGTAATCACCTGCCCGATCCATACTGAGCGACACCTAACGAAAGGAGGACACTATGCTAATCAGTGAAATCATATCCGAAGCAGATCTGTTAGTCCCAAACGAAGTTCCTACAGCAGACAAGGTAATGTGGCTGAACGCACTCAACCAAGACTTTTTCAACGTAGTCAAAATACCACGGGTGATATCACTCAACCCAGTTGTAGATCAGGCCACATACACGCTATCATCTGAAGTAAGGCTGAAGAATATTGACCTCCTAACTGTGGGATTAATCAAGTATAAGGAGCTACTACCAACCGTACCAAATCCGTTACAGAACACATATACATTCGATGATAGTACACATACTCTGACATTGCGTCCTGCACCGTATAGTAGCGGTTTGCAGGGCGTATTACGTTACAGTAGGATTGCTACAACCAACTTTACTGCAAGCAACCTGAGCGCGATTCCAGATGCTCCAGAAGAGTATCATTTTAGCTATTACATCGGTCTAGCTTCATATATTGCGAATGCTATGGACGATATGAACAAAGGTTCTTTTTATGAGGCGCAATATCTCAAAGTGTGGGATACAGCAGCAAGGCAATACGCGGGGGTGGAGACTAATGGTTAACTATGTACCACGTGGGATTCCTGCTATTGCTGAGCCACTCCCAGGTATTCAGGAGCCTATCAGCATCCGGCAGTGGCAGGGACTGAACACCTTCGATCCTTACAGCATAGCCGAGTCACAACTAACTGACATGTCCAATATGAGCACAAGTGATTACCCTGCCCTCTCTGTGAGGTCGGGGTTTTCTGTTTTAGGTACGTTTGGCAGCAGAGTATTAGGAATGGGCGCGTGGAAGAGTGAGCTTCATGTAATCGCCAATGACGGGGTCTGGCATAGGTGGAATGGAAGCACATGGACAACGCTACTCACTGGTCTTGATACGTCAGCTGAGTGGTCGTTTACAGTGTTCCAAGGCAACCTAGATGATATCAACCTGATCGGTGTAAATGGGCTTGTAGCAAAGCGCTACGATGGCTCAGCGGTCGTGGATCTGGGCGGTGTTCCAGCAGGACTTAAATATATTACCACTTACAGCAATCGTCTGTGGGGATCCGTAGGAAAGGAACTACATGCTTGTGCGTTAGATCAGCCTACAGAATGGGCTACATTTGCAGGAACCGAGGAAGATAGCTTTGTGAAAGATATGGAATCAACGCGTGGTGAGGATATTAACTTCCTCTCCGGATCACTATCCAGGTTAACCATTGGCTTGAAGAACAGCATTCATGAGCTATATGGTGACCTTCCGTCGAACTTCATGGTGAAGCTCATAGTAGATGGTGTTGGCGTTATAAACAATAAGTCCTCGGCCACTCAAGAAGGCATCATGCGCATTATTGATGAACGCACAATATACGACTACGCCGGAGGAAACCTTCCAAGTGCGGAATTCTCACAAATCGTAGGTAAATACCTTTCTGCAATGGACACTAATGTTTCTGCCGGATCAGACCCAGACAGACTGTACTTTCGCACTCACACAAACGAAATTATGGTGTACGATTCACGGTCTGGCGTAAATTGCTGGAGCCGATGGGCAAACATTGACCCGACATTCTTCTATGTGTTGGATGATGTGATGTACATCGGTGATAGCCTAGGACGAGTACTTAAACTGGATTCCTCCACCAATGATGCAGGATCGCCTGTAAGCTGGTCATTCACCACCAAGCCATTTACCAACCCTACTATGTCACAGCGGCAACGGTGGCTTAAATTGTGGCTGTACGCTGAGATTCCAGTAGGAACAACCATTAACATTTATCTATCTACCACAAAGGACGGAAATGACTTCAACCTTGTACACGCCGTTACTGGATCAGGTTCAAAGGTAGAGCGAATTATCATTCCAGTGCGTAGCGTAGTTCTCGAAAATACAGTCAGAGTCAAGATATCCGGAACAGGACCAGCGAAAATACACGAATTAGTTCGTCAAATCAGACAACTATCACTATTTTAGGAGGCTTATCATGGGTATATGGAAAATGTCCCAACTCAAAGCACCGCCACAAACTAACGATGTGAAGGAATTGCGAGAGTACATCAAATATTTGTCTAATCAACTCGCCTCAATGCTGAAGGATCTGGACTTTACCTTGAACGGAGACGTGGATTTCAGGAACGTCCGCGCCAAATCAATCAAGGCTGATCGAATGGATGTAGACGAGCTTTCAGCTATCAGTGCTAATCTAGGGCACATCGTAGCTGGTCTAATAGAGTCGGTGCAGATATTTGGATCGTATATTGCTACATCAAAAGATTCGTTTCCGCGTTGTGAGATGAGTTCAACAGGTAATGTATTTGCAGCTAAATCAAGTGCAGATCATTATGTCGCTATTGATCCTAACTATGCAGGAACGCCTGCGCTGAAATGGATATTTAACGGCACCGAACGAGGTGGGTTGAATGATGTATCTGGTTTTATGGAACTATTAGGTATTGGCGGACTAGTGTTGAACGTTTCTGGTGGAGATTTGGATATTAACGTTACTGGAAAAGTCAACTTTGCTAGTTGGGATAAGCTTTATAACAATAATACTGATAGAACCCTTCAGCAAGATATATCCGAAATATTTGATAGACTTGAAGCAGGCGGTCTTTAACATTTAGCAAATGCTGTGGTATATTGGAGAAAATTGGTACACAAAGGAGTACAATATGAAAAAACAAGTAGCAGGGTTTATTGCTGGTGCTATTTTCACTCTTTCTGCCACGGCGTTTGCGGATGATATTCAAAACTTGATTGGAAAAACAGTACAAGCACAATATACGGTTGAAATTAATGGACAAACATTGAACACTGTAGTCGTTGAGGGAAAAAACTATGCTCCTGTGAGATCAATAGGTGAAGCTGCAGGGTATGAAGTGATAAACGATGGAAAAAAAGTGATTTTAAAGGAGGGTGAAAAGTTGGATACAACAGCGGTAAAAGAGAAGTACAGGCTAGAAAAAATAGAAGGACTTAAAAATGCCCTTACTAACGCAAATAATAAGGTGCAAGAAACAAAAGATTTCATTGCTGCAAAGAAAATTGAGGCTGGTAATGTTACTACTGACAAAGAAAAAACAGATTATGCAAATATTATAAGTAGATATGAATTGCAATTATCTCAATATGAAAAATCAGTGAAAGACATCGAAGATAATCTAGCCAAGTTACAAGCTGAAGGCTGAGTCAGGGTTGTAATAACCACTCACCTCAAATCTGAGGTCAGTCAAAGCCCAAAGTTGGGCTATGAGTAACAATAGCTGCCTAAGTTCAACTTAGGGACTTACATTACAGATTTTATACAACAATAGCTACAATTAAACTCAATCTACTTGACAGCATGAAGTATCATTAGCATCACAAGTAATAGAACATACATTCAAGGGCGTCCAGCTAATCTGGCGCCCTTTTTATATACACTCTCACTCAAGGAGGTCTACCATGGCACAGAGTATGTTCAATCTCGATACGATCCGCAAAGCTAAGCAGTCCTATAAGGCTAATCCAACGACAACGCCCAGCACAGGATCACGTGTAAACCCTGTTCAAGCGATGTCACAGGCTACGAGCTTAGTGCCAACAAAGACTATGACACCTACTACAGCTGCAAGTGCTGCGCAGAAGATGGTAGCAGCAACAACTACGCCATCACGCACAGAGCAGACCCTTGGCAACATATCTAGTGCTGTGAACACACCATTTACCTATGATGCTGAATCAGACCCAGCTTATCAGGCAGCTGTTAAGGCAGCACAGCAAAACTTAGCAGTGAATCAGAAAAACACTAACGCTCAACTCAGAGCCACAGGGCAAGGTAAATCCTCGTACTCCGAGACGGTAGCGAACCAATTGGCGAATCAAACCACTGAAAATATAGCGAATAACATTTTGCCGCAGTACGCGCAGCAAGCGTATGGAAGATACCAGGACAACATAGCTAATCAAGGTAACTTATACGGTCTACAATATCAGCAAGACGTTACCACGCCTCAGAATGAAGCACAGCTTACAGGTAACTATCTACCTCCTGAAGCCAAGACAGCAATTAATAACCTATTGGGTCTTAAAACCCAAGCAGAGACGAAGGGGATCACCGCTGGAGAACGTTCTGTACTCAGTACAGAGGCTGATAAATTACGCTCACAACTTAAGTCACTTGGTATTGATCCAAGCTTCTACGGGGCTGATAAGACAGCAGCACAAGCTAGTTCAAACAATCCGGGTATCCGTACTCTTGCTGGACAATCTCAGGACTTATCTGCTCAGGCTCAAGCATTAGCTAAACAGGAACAAGAATACAACCAAGGCATTACAAACGCGCAGCTCACTGGAACGATGCCAGACGGATCCAAGACAACTGCCGAGCAACAGCGTCAGCTCACCAATCTTTGGACGGTGGCAGAACAAACAGGATCTATTCCCGATGGATTAGCTACTATGTATGGTCTGCCTAAAGGTACAGAGACGCTTGCAGCTAAACAATTTGCTCAGCAGTTGGCGATTAGTCAGCAGAATGCAGATTCGTCTTCCATGAGTGCTAGCAATTCAGCTAATAACGCAAACTTTAGTAAATTGATGGACATTTGGCAAGCAACCGGAAAAGCCCCATCAGGTCTTGAAGGATATGGTGTTAATCAAGGTACCGCATATACAACATCAGCAGCGAAAACAGCGACTACAAAAGCAGAAACAACAAAGACATACGAAGACTACCAGTCAAATATTAAAAAGGTCGTTGATGCTAATCCTAAAAATCCATCTGTGGCACAAGATTATATAAAAAGTCTGCCTGTATCTACTTACGAAAAATATAGAGCGTGGATCGCAAGTGGATATGAATGGCCTGATGATGTGGAGATACCAACAGCGGGGGAGTAAGTAGCCCCTCTGTTAGTGGGGCTTATACAAATTACTACAAAGCTGAAAAAGATGCCAAAGCGAATCCTCAGAACTATGCTACAGCTAAAAGCGCGGTATCTTCTGCCATAACTGCAGGTGGATATCCAGCTAACTGGATTAACGATGTTTTGGAGTTGGTAGCTAGAGAGTCAAGCTTTAATTCTAACGCTAAGAATCCTAAGTCAACAGCAGCAGGATTGTTCCAATTCCTCGATGGCACACGGAAAAACTACGGCGGAAACAGTGTGAACTGGTCTGACCCTTATGAACAAGCAAAGGCAGGGCTGAAATACATTAAAGATAGATACGGAACGCCTCAAAAGGCGCTAGAGTTTTGGGATAAAAATAAATGGTATTAGGGGGTGAGAAGGTGGCTAAGAGGTCCGCAGATGATTTTTTTAACGAAAAACAGCAGAGTTCTTCAGGTTCTAAATCAACTAAAATGTCTGCAGATGATTTTTTTAACCGAACCTCAAAAGAAATTAATGAAGAACTCAAAGTTAGAGAAGAAAAAAAGCTACTTGAAGGATCAAGAGCGATATTAAACAACACCATAAAAAGCGTCACAAAACCTATTGATTCAACGGTAACGTCACCAGTAGAAACACCGAAAACAGTAGACTTCAAACAAGATCAAGCCAATAAAAAAGCATCGGTTGCGGTGGCACCAGATCCGTTCTCTGGAAAAACACTGGCTCCAATCACACCTAACATCACCAATGACATTAGTTCTACGTTGCAGGGTAAAGTTCCAGCAGCTTCTCTATTGCAGCAAACAGGAAAAGGTCCTGCTAACGCTTCGCACAACTCCTTGAGAACAGAGTACGATATACGCGAAAAGGCTATCGATGATACAAATATTCCTGAAATATTGAAGCTACCGTCTCGCGCAATGAATAAACTTGCATTTGGAAACCCAGTTGGTAGATTCGTATCTAACTCATTTACAGGTAATAGCGGTGTTACACAGCGTGATTCTACAGGAAGTAAGGCAGCGGATAAGGTTACAGATATCATCAATGAGTTTGTAACGCCTCTACTCACGCCTACGGGCGCTCCTGTGGGTCAAGGGATCATTGGTAGTTCATATGACGCTACAGCTAAGGCACTCAGTGGCAAAGCTGGTCAGACGTTCTTGAAAGGTGCTAGTAAGGTGATACCAGGGTCGCAAAATGTAGCTAAAGTAGCTGCTACAGAAGGTATAGCAGGATCATTGCAAGGTGTAGGTTTCGGATTGCAACAAGGTCAAGATAGTGGAAATGAGATTGCTCGCAACGCATTTGGTGGTGCTGCTGCTGGTCTTGTTCTTGGTGGAGCCAGTGCAGCTTTGGGAGAACTTGGAACATCTTTGCTAAGTCGTTTTCGTAAAAGTGGTATCCCTGAATCTGAAATTGCAGAAATCGCACCTGAACTACTTGCTTTACCCGAAGCTAACCCTAGAACTGTGCGCAAGCAGTTAGCAGGAGAGATCAAAACAACTCCATCTGGTGACACAATATCGACTCCGTACACCTTCCGTTTAAACGAAGCAACGCCTGAAACGGCAGCGGCCACAGCGAATCGTCAAGCGATGAAAAACTATGATCCGATAGAACTTAGTACAAAGTACGCCCAAGACGTTATCGACGAATATAAAACACTGAAAGAAACGAATTCCAAGAAAATTAGCAACAAGAAGCTGTATGAACAAGCTAGACAAAACGTAGACACTAGACGTGTAACCGACTCTCCGATTGTAGAGAGTAAGCTTAAGGATACCAACATAAAAGCAACGGATCCTACGCCGTATACAGAGCCTGTGATCCGCAATCCAGTGCAAGAGTTGTCCCGTGAGCAGCAGATCCAAAACAAAGTGAATGCAGGGGAGTTTTTGCCGCAGGAAGATATTGATTTCTTGCTCAGTGGAAAGTATGACAAGTCGAAGGCTTTCCCTGATGAAACACCAACGACTTCAACATATGTTAAACCAAAATCAGAACTTGTTCCTAAAACGGAGATTAAACCAGCCAAACCAAAGGCAAAGATTAAGCCAGTGAACAAAGAAGTAGCAGCAACTACAGAAGTGGCAGCCACTAAGACTCCTAAAAAGAAAGTAGTTGGCGAACGCGGTTTCTCTCAAACGCTTAAAAACTCTGAGAAGATACCGGAAGGATTCACATCTAAACTCGACACGAAGTACGAGCCGACCACTAACCGTGGGGATTTGGCTAAAGCAGAGGAACGTTTAAAGGATCGTGCAGATGCTACAAGATTCATCCTTGAGGATACTAAGGGTGGCATGACTTCTGAACAGTCCATCACAGCCCAACGTTTAATCGACACACATATTAAAGAAGGGAATATCCAAGCAGCTGAGAAAATGGCAGATGCATTGTTGAAAGAATCAACACGCAGTGCACAGTTTCTACAGTCGTTGTCAACGTACAACAAACTTTCTCCAGAAGGCGTTTATATGGTGGCTAAACGTTACGCCAATAAGATCAATGAAACCTCTTCTAAGATCGCTAAAAAGGCTGAGGTTACAGCACAAATGGCTGATGATCTCCAAGGTTTGGCTACTATCAATCAGAAAATGACAGGCGTAAAAGACTTATCCAACGACGCTGTAGACATTCTTAAACGTGCTAAGGCAGGCGAAACGCTGACGGATGCTGAGACTTCTATTATTCAAAAATTCGTTGAAGAGTCCAAACAATTTATCAAAGAGTCCGGTAAGGAATACAAACCTAAAGCACCTAAGATTCCAAAGGATAAAAAGGTCAAAGACAACGTAATGAAGTTCCTTGATGCTCAGGAAGCAGCAGCAAAAGAACGCCTGAGAGCCAAAGGGGTTCGCGTTAGTTCGACTCCACTTGATATCTGGGCTGATTACGCAGTAATTGGCGCTGCTAAGATGGGTAGAAACATCATCAACTTTGCAGATTGGTCAGCGCAGATGGTTAAGGACTTAGGTGAAGACATTCGGCCACAACTTAAGTTTCTTTATGAGAAATCACGTGAAGTATATGATCTATCCAACAAAAAAGTTACTTCTCAGTCCGTAGCATCTGCTGAACGATTAACACAAAAGTTAATCAACTCCAAACAACTGAGTGAACATGAAGCGAATTCACTGCTTAAACTGGCTTCTCAAGTAGATGAATTGTCGGGTGAAGCGAAAAGAGTAGCTTCCCAAGATTTACAGGTGATTCTGCAAAGCTTGGATAACCCATCACTTGGTAAGAAAATATCCAGCGCCCAGACACAGGCTCAACTTCTGAACCCTAAAACTCAGGTTCGTAACGTGTTAGGTAATGAGTTGTTTTATCGTTTGGAGAGAATCAGTAAGTACGTTTCTACGCCAATTGACATCGCGCGTTCAAAAATTACCGGATCTGATCGGACGGTGACATTCAGAACAAACAATCAAGGCAAGTATTGGGAGAACTTTATTGAAGGCGGATCTGCAGGTTGGAGAGGCGTTAACATCAACGGTATAGAGACTCAGTACGACTTAGCAAGTCCAGCATTCAAAGGAAAATACAACCCTTTGAAATACACCGAAAAGGCATTAGGAGCCGCGCTGAGAAGCTTTGATAACGCTGCTTACTCCAGAGCCATGAATAAGACACTAGGAGAACTCGGAACGCTGGACGCAATTAACAGTGGCGTTAAACCAAGCAAAGAGTATGTACAAGAGTTTATCCGTAATGCAGATGAAAACATAAATAAAATTGCATCTGAGTATGGTAAGTACGCTACGTTCCAAGATAATAACGCACTAGCTACTGGGTTTACCAAATTTAAAAGAGGTCTTAATTTCGGTAAAGACTTTGGTCTCGGTGATCTGATTATCAAATACCCTAAAACTCCAGGCGCGTTGCTCATGAGGGCTTTAGAATACAGTCCTGCAGGATTCCTGAGAACCATAGGTATGATTGCAAAACCTATGTATAAAAATGGAGTAGAAAACAACCCGCGAGCAGTAGTAGAAGGTTTATCCCGAGCAATTGTTGGTTCTGGCGGTCTGAGTATGCTCGGTTACTTCTTGATGGATAATAAAATCCTAACAGGAACAGCTAGTGGTGATAAAGATATTCGATCACTCCAATCACAAACAGGAAAAGGGGCTTATCAAGTCAACTTATCTGCTCTGTATCGCTTCATTAAATCAGGGTTTAATGAAGAAGATGCAAATATTAAAGAAGGAGATAAGCTGTACAATTACGATTGGATGCAGCCTGTATCGGTAGCTATAGCACTTGGAGCAAATGTAAAAGGAAATATTGAAGGAAGCTCAAAAAAAGGAGTCGGATCTACTGCTACCGGACTGATTTATGACAGTGCGGCGGGTGCAGTGAATACAATGGCTGAACAATCGTTATTAAAGGGCGTACAGGACGCTTTGTCCGGTTACACAGGCCAAACAACCACAGATAAGATCGTAAGCATAGTCGCTGACCTGCCATCTTCGTTCGTGCCGACGCTATCCAATCAAATCAAACAGTCCGGAGACAACACAAAGCGCGAAACATACTCACCTTCAACCGGAGAAAAGGTATTGAATACCGTTAAAGCGAAGATTCCCGGTCTTGCTGAGACACTGCCTAAAAAGTACGACACTTTGGGTCAAGAACAAACACACTATCAAGATGGAAATGCCTTCAATATCTTTGCGAATCCGGGATTTCCATCCAACTATAAGCTTTCCGATGAAGCTCGTAAAATAGTAGACCTTATCGCTGCTACTGGTGACGAAACACTAGCTCCGCGTGTGCCAGGTAAGACAATCAACGGCGTGAAACTGACAGGAAAAGAGTACTCCAGATTCTCACAACTCCAAGGGGAGGAAACCAAACGTCTCGTATCTGAACTTGATACATCAATGAGCTTAGATGATCAATCTAAGGCAATGGAGAAGATCCTAAAAGAAGCTGCTAAGTCCGCCAAGGAAAAGATGGTCAATGAATTCCCAAGGTTGGGTGATTAAATGATTGAATATGATGAAAGCGAACTAAGACAATCAGCAGTATCGGAGGATCTACTATATCTGATACTGCTTTTTCATGGCCCTGAAGTTAAGGATCTCTTTTTATACGGCGGTGAAACTATTGTGGAGTGTACTCGAGACGCTGTATGAAATTGCTTACTACCTATTAAAAAACATGGAGTCTCTCAAGTGGGAGGCTCTTTTGTTTTACCTGTTCTACCTATTCGGGAAACGGTCAGGAATGAAGATGTTTAAGAGATTTCTCACCGCGCACTTCCCATATCTGGCAGATGAAAATGAGGACTGGCGAAGATGGGCAACAAACCAAATCGAATTTTTAGGTGGGCGAAAATGGCAGCCGACGAAATTGTATGGTCGTACGAAACAATTAAAGAGACTGGATCGGAAGAGCTCAACTACATTATCGAACTTATCACAGGGGGCAGAAGCCCCGGAAAGGCTGTTCAACATGGAGAAGATACTAATAGCAACCGATGACGGACATGGGATGGAAACGGCTGGGAAACGTACACCGCTATTCTCAGATGGTACTTATATGAAGGAAAACGAATTTAATCGTGCAGTTATAGATAAGCTCAACGTTCACCTGAAGCGAAATAACTTCGATGTTCTGCATGTATCCGCAGGAGATACTGACGTACCTCTTAAAACCCGTACGGACCTAGCCAACAACAAAATCTCTAACGGATTCGGTCGTCCAGCTGATGCTTTTGTATCTGTCCACGCTAATGCAGCAGGGAACGTGTGGAACAGCAAGGTAAAGGGAATCGAAATCTATTACCGCGCTGGCTCAAAGGAAGGTAAGAAGCTCGCGCAGGACGTACAGGAGTATCTTGTAAAGGGCACTCCATTGATCAATCGCGGACTGAAGACATCTAACTTACACATTACTCGTGAAGCTGATATGCCTGGCATACTTGTTGAAGGTGCGTTCATGGACAACCCAGATGAAGCCAAACTGCTGATGTCTGATGCATACCGGAAAGAATGCGCTGAAGAGATCGCGCGCGGTCTATGTCAGTACTTTGGTCGCACATATATAGAAGTAACACCACCAGCCCCACCACTTCCGGTCGGCGTCAATCCGGTTAGCATCGTGATCGGCAGCAATGATCCGTACAGCGGTCTGCTTATCAACGGAAGCAGCTGGGTGCCGGCCAAAGAGGTTCTGACTGTACTCGGTGTGAAAACGTGGATGTTCCAGAAGAAATCAATTTATATCGGTGAATCTTCGGTAGAAACAAAAATAATAAACAACACTAGTTATATAAAATCCGTTGATCTCGTATCTCTCGGCATTCTGAAAGGGGTGTTTTTCGATCCAAATGTCGTAAACACCAAACGAGTATTACTATTCCCTAAGGAGGCTGTTTAACCATGAATGACATGCTGAATCAAGTAATGGTGTTTGCTTCGGTGCTGGCTGCAATCGTGTTGGCGTTCCTGCAGTTGGTTAAGACTACCGTCAGCGTACCTAAGAACCTAATTCCTATCATCGGTCTTGTGATCGGTCTGTTGGCTGGATACCTTGGCTATATCTTCACCGACCTTGAAACGGTACCGCGTCTATGGGCAGGTGCATTCGCCGGGCTATCATCTACAGGAATCTTTGAGCTGGTGAAGAACAATCCCGGTCACACCAAGTAACGACTAAAAGCCCTTGCCTAGCGCAGGGGCTATTTTTGTTTATAATGGTGGTAAGGAGTGATCACATGCCTATACAACCAACTCTCATAACTATTCCAATGGCTGAACATGTTTCTTCATATATACTCAATCGCGGAGGCTGGTCCGACTGTACACCTCATAAAATACTCGAACGGGCAACAAGCTACGAAGAACTACATAAATGGATGAGCATCGCAACAAAATCCCCGAGAACCCCATTTCCGACTAAACCAAAACAATCAGATGTATTCTACGTGGTCCACGAAGGAATTTCATATTGCTACATTTATATAAATGGAGAATGGAAACTAGTTGATGCCGCACCTACATGGTTGCGGTAATTCCATGATATTTGTAATAGTTATGTATGGACGGGTGTTCCGGTTAGCCGACTGGTAGAAGGTGAGCGGGATAAGCTCCTGCGTCTGGAGGATACGCTGCATGAACGGGTAGTGGGCCAAGACGAAGCTGTCAGCTTGGTGGCCGATGCAGTGCTTCGGGCAAGAGCGGGAATCAAAGATCCGAATCGCCCGATTGGCTCATTCCTGTTCCTTGGCCCGACGGGTGTAGGGAAGACTGAGCTCGCTAAGTCGCTTGCGGTATCTCTGTTTGACCGCGAAGATGGGATGATCCGTATAGATATGTCGGAGTATATGGAAAAGCATAGTGTCTCCCGTCTCGTCGGCGCACCTCCAGGATATGTTGGATATGAGGAAGGCGGGCAGCTCACGGAAGCTGTGCGGCGTCGGCCTTATACTGTAGTGCTGCTCGATGAAGTGGAGAAGGCGCATCCCGATGTGTTTAACATTCTGTTGCAGCTGCTTGATGATGGACGGCTGACTGATTCACAGGGCCGAATGGTTGACTTCAAGAATACAATCATCATTATGACTTCCAATATCGGTTCACCTCATCTGATTCAAGGCACCGATGAAAACGGTCAGCTCACGGAAGCTGCCAAGGATAGAGTGATGAAGGAACTGAGTGGTCATTTCCGTCCAGAGTTCCTGAATCGGGTGGATGACATTGTAATGTTCAAGCCGCTGACACTGGGTGAGATCGAGAAAATTGTGGACAAACTGGTGGATGGATTGCGTCTACGTCTGGCAGAACGGGAGATCGGGCTGGCATTAACTGAATCGGCGGTGCGTTTTATCGCTAAGGAAGGTTTTGATCCTGTGTATGGGGCAAGACCGTTGAAAAGATTTATCCAGCGCAGCTTGGAGACACGTGTGGCGCGTGCGATTATTGCTGGTGAAGCCGCAGAGGGATCAGTTATTCAGGTGGATGAATCCGGCGACGAGCTGACAGTAACCATTCTGAAGCCAGAAGTCGATGGACCAGAGAGTTCTGAATTGAGTTCTGAATAAAAAAAGGGCGTTCACAAAACCCTAATGGTTTTGTGAACGCCCTTTTTATTGTAAGCCTCATTCCACCCAAGGGATTAGATGAGGCTGTTCATCCAAGATGGACATGTACTGCTCTTTCCAGCCGTATTTGCCGTCGGGGTCGAGGAGCATATAACGCAGATATTTTTCCAGCCGGAACTCGGCTTTGGACCAACCGAGATGCTTGAGCCGCAGGTTGCTTAGCTGATGAGACAGCTCGAAGATATTTTCCGGGAACCGCCCACAGTGCTGTGGGGATTCATTCCATACATAGTTGAAGTCTTCTTTATAGCGAAGCAAAAAAGGGCGGTAGTTCAGATGAGAGCGCCAGTAGGTATCCTCCCTGTAATGGTTCGCGTTCCATAAATCGTAAAGGCGGAAGCAGAACAGATCGACCCCATCTGCATACAGCAAGGAATCTATATTTTCTGCAAAGCTGGCTTCAAAGATCTCATCCGCGTCCAGACTCAGAATCCACTCGGGATTTGTCTTTAGGACTTCCTCCCACTGCTGTTTTCGCAGCTCAATTTCATTGCCGAACTTGGATTCGGTATTATGCACGAGATGAACGGGAATGCCTTCAAGTGCTTCCAGACAGACAGCTGCTGTATTGTCGGTGCTGCCGTCATCAATAATGACAGCCTCATCGATATATTTGCGGTGTTCCTCCAGAACCTGTCGCAGGAAGCGCCCGCTTTCATTTTTTACAACCATGGTAAGGGTTAGCTTGGGACGCTTTTTGGTTATAGGAGCAGCTGCAACCTCATTGGAATTTTCCTCGATGGGTGTGGGTGCCGATTCAGCTTTTACCCCTGTTGTTTCTCTGATGAAATCTTCAACTTTGTTCAAATCACTATCTCTGTACAAATGAAGGGCAGGATAATGGGTGTCAACAAATAGCGGAATGCCAAGGGCCGCGGCACGAATGCAGAAATGGCGATCCTCGCCCCAGTATGATATGTTCCGGATCTGATTGTAGCTCACCCCGGCTTTTATCGCATGCTGGCTAATCAAAGTACAAGCGCCGAGACCCCCCACTTCATAGATTCCAGGATTGCGGAGTTTGGCTATGAATTCATGAAATCTGCGGTTGATCTCCTCGGGTTGCAGTTTTTCGCCGGGAAGTATCTCCCACTGATTATATTCGTCATGCATCCAGACCTGCGGCTGAAACATGGTATCTGGCTGCCACTGTGTCCAAAATACCTCTGAAATAATATCTCTGTTCGTCCCTATTAGATGTCTTAGCGTATCGGGGTGGAGGATGAGGTCTGAGTCGATCAGGAACAGGTAGTCGTAGTTCAGGGTTTGCGCTCGGTTAATCATGAGGTTTTTGAAGTTGGCGACTTTCCAGACTAAATCAGAATTCCAATAGTGAGTCGTATCATTGCGGATGTACACATCGTTAAAGCCGGAGCTTTGAATAAAAATATGCTCGCCCTTGCTTTTAAATTCCTGGAGCAGCCGGCTGGATTCCTCATCATCATTGTCATCAATCAGATGGAAATCCAGTTCGATTTGCTCGATATTCAAGCGCAGCAGGGAATTCAGAAATTCCCGTAATACATTGGGCTTTTGATGGATCGGGCTGCCGATTAATACGCGTGTCTTATTCATTGCGGCCTCCTTGGGGGACTCTCCCTTTCTTCCGAGAGGTATAGGTATGTTCTCAATATATTTACAGTGAGAGAGTAATAATCCTTATTTCGCAAAGTTCTTATAGTAAATGAGAAATGAGAGTTGGATAAATTGAACTTTTTAGATATATTAATTTTGATGAATCTGCTGTACAATTACCGGATAATTAGATAAGAATGCAGCCAGATGAGCACAGGAATGAGACTATGGATAAATCACCACTAAAAGTTCAGTAGTTAATCAATCTGTTACTGGCCATGAATCCTCGTGCGGATGTGTTCTGGGATGATGGAAAGGGTGAATACCGACCTCTGCTGAATGAGGATGCTGAGGAAATTGATTGCACCGGAAGAGACAGCTAAGACTGAAGCTCATATTGGTGGCTGAACAGAGTTTGATTATTGCGACCCTTGGCATACTGTATTCGGAAGAGTCATTTCAGGTATGGACCCTGTGGATACTTTAAGGCGTGGGGATGTCATGAAAAAGGTCGAAATTATCAGTTCCCTCAATATTACATTAATGTGAAATGCTATCCATTGTAATTCCTAGTATCCCGATATACAATATAAAAAACAAACAAAGACAATATAGACACGGGGGAGAAACTTATGCGTAGAGGATTATCTGGAGTTATTACTTTGGTTTTGTTAACATTTTTGATTAGCGCGTGCTCCGGGGGAAATAACGCCGCTTCCACAAATACAAATCAGACGCCTACGGCTACTGAAGGATCGACAGCAAGCACTGAACCAAAAGATGGCGGCAACTTAATTATTGGGGTCGCTGCAGATCCTGTCATTCTAAATCCGAACTATGCAGGTGATCGTGTCAGTCTGACGATTGACCAAGCGCTCTACGCGCCATTGTTCCAAGTGAATAACGGAGAGAAGACCTTCTACTTGGCAGACAGCCTGACACTTTCCGAAGATAACCTGACCTATACATTGAAACTGAAAAGTGGACTAACTTGGCATGACGGAGAAAAGCTTACAGCTGACGATGTCGTGTTCACGATTGATAGCATCCTCGATGAGAAGCAAAACAGCATGCTGAGAGCGAACTTATTCATCGGTGATAAACCCGTTAAGGCAGTTAAGGTGGATGATCTGACTGTAGAGTTCAAGCTTCCGCAGGTCAGCCCAGCTTTTGAAGCTACACTAGTGCAAGTATTTCCGATTCCAAAGCATATTTTTGAGAATGAGACGGATCTAGAGAAAAGCACCAAGAATGCTGCTCCGGTTGGATCTGGCCCATTTAAATTTAAAGAATACAAAGCAGGCGAATATGTTACACTCGAGAGATTTGATAACTACTTTGGCGGCAAACCACATCTTGATTCTATAACGTACCGGATTGCTAAAGATACGAATGCTGCGAATCTCGCACTTCAGAATGGTGAGATCAACATTAAGTATCTAGATCCACAGGATGTTGGAACGATTGAGGCTTCGAACAATTTCGAAATCCTGCCTTATAGTGAAGGCCGATTGTCCTACCTGTTGTTCAATGCAAACAGTGATAGAGGTGCTCTTGCTAAAAAAGAAGTTCGTCAAGCCTTGTCTTTAGCCCTAAATCGTGATGAAATCATTCAGGCTGCTTATACTTCTAATGAGTATGCAGACCCGGCGAAGTCCTTTTTGACTCCGGATGCATTGTTCTATACTGATGACGTACCTTCTTTTGATAATGATGTAGAAAAAGCCAAAGAGCTTCTGCAATCGGCAGGGGTTAGCGATCTGAAATTGAGATTGATTGTATCGAGCGGTAATAAAGCTCAGGAAGCCATTTCACTATACGTGCAGCAAAAGCTAAAGGCCATTGGCGCTGAAGTTGAACTGCAAAATATGGATGCCTCGGCATATGGCCAGAAATTCAGTGATATGAATTCAACAGATTTTGAACTTGCGATTGCAGGTTATATTATGGGTTACGATCCTGATGCTTACAGAATTTTGTATACTTCTACTGCAGACTCTAACTACTCGCATTATAATAATGCTGAAGTCGATAAGTTGTTCAATGATGGTGCAGGAGAAGCAGATGTAACTAAACGTGGTGAGATCTATAAGAAGATCCAAGAGATCATTGCTGACGATGCACCGATTTATCCAATTGCTAATACTAAGACTATTGTAGCTGTCTCCAAGAACTACGGTGGTCTAGAAGAAGCAGTCTTGAAGCCTGTCGTTATTTTTGAAGATTTATCGAAAATCTACCTTAAATAAGAACGGGAAAAAATAAGCTGGTCAATCCAGCTTATTTTTTTACCGATATAGAACTGGGAGAATATACGTATGAGACAACTTATCGTCCGAAGATTACTGCAAACCCTGCCGATGCTGTTTTTTGTCTCGGTTGTGTGCTTTGCGATGATTAAGCTGGCTCCGGGGGATCCGGTACTATCCTTCGTTACGCCGAATATGCACGCGGATGATATTGAGCGCATCCGGCATAACCTTGGGCTGGATAAGCCAGCCTACATTCAATATTTTATATGGATCAAAGAAGTACTGCAGGGCAATTTCGGTTATTCCCTTGTGAATCATCAGCCTGTATTGGAGCAAATTCTAGAACGTTTACCTGCAACAGCAGGTTTGATGGGCAGTGCAATCGGCTTAGCCGTTCTGTTGGCGATCCCGATGGGTCTGCTTGCTGGAGCTAACCGGAACCGCTGGGTGGATAAACTAATTAATTTTTTATCCTATATCGGAATTTCAGTGCCTTTATTTTGGCTGGCCATCTTACTTATGTACTTATTCGCAATTAAGCTGCACCTGCTGCCTATAATGGGGATGCGAACCATTGGTGTGGAATCAGCGGTTGATGTATTGAAGCATGGTATTTTGCCTTGCGCCGTATTGGCGTTTGGATTTCTGGCCGGTTACGTACGATACATCCGCTCTAGTACGATTGGACAGCTAAAAGAAGAATATGTGCAGATTCAATATGCTTTTGGATCCAGCAAGACAACGATTCTGTTCCGTCACGTGCTTAAGCATGTACTGTTGCCAGTAATTACATTGCTCGGGATGTCGATGGGTGATCTGGTGGCGGGTGCAATTGTAACGGAGACGGTATTTTCATGGCCGGGTATTGGCTCTTTAGGGATGACTGCGGTTAAAGGGATGGATTATCCCGTAATTATGGGAATAACTTTGTTCTCTTCTTTAATGCTGATCATCGGCAATCTGGTCGCGGATATTCTATATAGCTTCGTGGACCCACGAATTAAATTAACGAGGTGACCTCATGAATCGCAGTAAATGGAAAAGTGTTGGAGATGAGCTATTTACGAATAAATTGGGTGTCGCAGCCCTCATTACTTTAATCGTCTTCACACTAGGCTCTATATTTGCTTTTTTATCCGGACATGATCCGAATGCAATGGATGTTTTGGCACGTTTGAAGGCACCCGGGGCGGATCATTGGTTTGGTACGGATGATTACGGCCGGGATTATTTTGCCCGAGCTTTGTATGGTGGCCGGGTATCTTTGCTAGTTGGTTTTGCTTCAATGATCATTGCCACGGGTATAGGTGTGACGGTGGGCGTAATCAGTGGATATTTTGGCGGATGGATTGATAATCTATTGATGCGGATGCTTGATGTAGTGATGTCCATTCCATCTTTCCTTGTGCTGCTGCTGCTCAGCGTATTTTTGAAGCCGAGTGTAGGAAACATCATTTTAATCATTGCTCTATTAATGTGGATGAACATTGCCCGTGTGATTCGTGCGGAGACGATGACGATTAAAGAACGGGAATATGTACTGTATGCAAAAGCTTCCGGCCAGAGCAACTTCGGAATTATTTGGCGTCATATTCTTCCGGGGCTAGTACCTGTTGTGATTGTAGGTGCGACGAATAATATCGCTTCCGCGATTATGATGGAGTCGTCCCTAAGCTTTCTTGGGTTCGGGGTACAACCTCCGAATGCCACTTGGGGCAGTATGCTTAACAATGCGCAGGGATATATCGCTCAGGCACCTTATTTGGCATTGTTCCCGGGGTTATTGATACTATTAACGGTTCTGAGCTTTAATGTTCTGGGCGATATTTTGCGGGTTGGCTTTGAACCGAAGCTGATCCGAAGATAGGAGTGTGAAGACATCATGACGGAACGGCTATTGTCTGTTGAGAATTTGAAGGTTTCCTTCCAAACTCGGGATGGAGAGAATCAGGCAGTTCGTGGCGTTAGCTTTCATATAGATGCTGGAGAAACGGTAGGGATTGTTGGTGAATCCGGAAGCGGGAAAAGTGTAACTGCGAAGGCGATTATGTCGTTGATTACACCTCCGGGTAAAATTATCGCTGGAAATATTAATTTTCGTGGTGACAATTTATCTAACCTTTCGGAAAAAGAGTGGAGAAAACTGCGCGGTAACCGCATAGCGATGGTGTTTCAGGACCCCATGACTTCTCTTAATCCTGTGAAAAAAATCGGCCAGCAGCTTACGGAGGTCATCCGGCGGCATCGCGGCTTAAATAAGGAAGCAGCGTTTAAAGAGGCAGCAAGTATCCTGCGGCAGGTGGGCATTAATAATCCTGAGCAGCGGCTGCAGCAGTATCCGCATGAATTCAGCGGCGGGATGCGGCAGCGGGTCATGATCGCTATGGCTCTTTCCTGCCAGCCAGAGCTATTGATTGCGGATGAGCCGACAACTGCGCTTGATGTAACAATACAGGCCCAAATTCTTGATCTTTTTAAAGAGCTAAAAAATAATACCAGTACAGCTATAGCGCTGATCACTCATGATTTGGGTGTGGTGGCTCAGGTATGTACACGGGTTATCGTAATGTATGGTGGACTAGTGATGGAGGAAGGTACGGTGGAGGATATTTTTTATCGCCCACAGCATCCTTACACGAAAGGTCTGCTTCGCTCCATTCCGAAACGTGACGGCAAATCGCGTGAACGTCTAATTCCAATCGAAGGCACACCTCCGGATTTGTTGAATCCTCCTTCTGGCTGTCCCTTTATGGAACGTTGCCCTAATGCTTTTGCCCGTTGCAGCGAACGTCCTCCGGTAATCGAATTATCGCCCGGTCACCGTTCGATGTGCTGGTTAGCAGATGGCGTGCAGGAGACTCCAGCCGTAGCTGGCGTTGAAGGGAGCGGTTCGGTTGAGTGACAATAAGATTCTAGTGGACGTAAATAATCTCAAAAAACATTTCTCCAAAGGCAAGGATATGTGGGGACGCGATACATCGGTGCTTAAGGCAGTAGATGGCGTAAGCTTTCAGATTCGTCAGGGAGAGACCTTTGGGCTGGTTGGAGAGTCGGGAAGCGGCAAGTCCACGGTTGGACGCTGCTTGCTGCGCTTATATGACTACACAGACGGTGAAGTGTCTTTTGACGGGCAGCCGCTGAGCAAGCTTGGAGAGAAGCAGCTAAAACCTTTTCGCAGACGCATTCAGTCGATCTTCCAAGATCCCTATTCATCACTTAATCCAAGCTTAAGTGTGCTTGATCTGATCAGTGAACCGATGAAAATCCACGGCATCCACGAAGGTGAAGAACGCAAAGAAGCTGTTGCGGCATTGCTGGAAAAGGTAGGTTTAAAAAGAGAACATCTCTACCGCTTCCCGCATGAATTCAGCGGTGGCCAACGCCAGCGGATTTCGATTGCCAGAGCATTGTCCGTAAGACCTGAATTTGTTGTGTGTGATGAACCGATCTCAGCGCTGGACGTGTCTGTCCAGGCTCAGGTAGTGAACATGCTGGAGGATTTGCAGTCCGAATTCGGCTTGACCTATCTCTTTGTCGCACATGATCTGTCGATGGTACGGCATATTTCTGACCGGATCGGCGTGATGTATGGCGGTCGTCTAGTGGAGGTAGCCGAAAGTGATGAGCTGTACGAGAATCCTATTCATCCTTATACAAAGGCGCTGCTGTCTTCCATCTTGGAGACGGATCCCCGGCGGGCCAATCAGAGAATTATTTTAGACGGATATTCGCAAGAGTATGGCAGAGCTGAGACTTCCACACTAGAGGAAGTAAGTCCGGGCCATTATGTTGCTTATGATTTTACGGTATGATTAGACTCTATATATAGATTGGGAGGGATCAGAATGTCAGAGAACTTAAACCGGGTAAAGTTATCCCAGTGGGATGCGTTATTGGTGGAATCACTCCGCTCCTTGGGGTGGTCTGATGAGGATATTCTTCGTAAAGTGGCAGAGGGCGATTTGCCCGTTGACAAGAGCGAATACCAATTTGATTATAAGCAGCTGACTACGTTGCAGTCAGAGCAGCCGGAGTTGTTCGGGCAAGCGGTGAAGACAGGCTATCAGATTAAATACAACACGATTCGTGGGATTCGCAGCTGGATATGGGTAGCTCTGGGCAAAGAAGCGGCTCTGGAGCTTGAGGAAGGTAAGGAAGCCGCTGAGGTGGCTTTAACCTTGGCCGAGAAGGAACGTTTGGCTTCTGTGTTATCCTTCGGTTGGCAGATCGAGAGCGATACGAAGGCAGCGGTTGGAGATACAGCTGTCTACCGGATTGCACCGATTGGACGTTAAGCTGAATAGCTACAGTAAAAAACGATTGTTGCGGGGAAGGACTCCCTGTGCACAATCGTTTTTTTGTTATATTTCTCGCTTAAATGCTTATCTTTAATATACGCTTACCGCTGGGTAAAATACCTCATAGTGTGCAGCCTCAATCCAGCTTCCTGTCTTAAAATCTCTGCCCCGGACAAGCACTTTATCGCTATACACTTCTACATAGAAGCCTTGGCTGCCCTCTTTATGTTTATCTTCATTAGTCCAAAGATAGGCGACAGAAGCAGCATTAAACATCGTTGCGATCTCTCCATCGCCAGGGAACATAGTGTTGTCTACCTCCAGCTCCCAATGGGTATGTCCAGTGAATAACAAGGTCTGAGGGTATCTCGACAGGATTTCTTTTAATTCCTTATCTTGTGTGACACCATACCAATCTTGCGATTCCAGCGATCCGGCTACGGTGTCTTTAAGCGGTTGATGCAGGAAGAGAAAGATAGGCTGATCTGGTGAAGCTTGTTCTCCAAGCTTATGCTCCAGCCAATCAAGCTGTTCAGAAGAAAGATCACAGAATTTGGGCAATCCTTGTTCTGTCCCTAGCATAATAAAATGATAGCCATTGACCCAGTGATCATGATAGGGTCCGGACATTCCGGTCTGTGACGTATACATTCCTAAACGTGATTCCCAATTTCCGAGGCCCACATCATGATTGCCTAAGGTAAAGGTAATCCCGGGCAGTTCGGTTTTGTATTGTTTGAGGATACGAAGCATTTCTTCGTATTCAGCAGGGAAGCCGTGGTCTGTGACATCACCGATATGCATAATCCCGCTGCTGCCTTCCCCATGCGCTGCTATATCACGGAGAGCCAGCTCGAAGTTAAGATTGTACTCATGATTGCGGTCAGCAGTGACATGGGTATCCGTAATGATCTGAAAGGTGATAACTGGTTTATCTTCAGGTGATGTGTTCGTACTCATGTTTGGGCATCCTCCTTCATCTATGAACCTATCCAATACTGTTGCTGTTCGCTAATGCGTCTTGCCGCTAATATTCAGTCCTATGATCCCGACAATGATGACGGCTATCCAAAGTAGTGAGGATAGGGTTAGCTTTTCTTCAAAGAACAGGGTTCCTATGAAGGAAATCAGGATGATTCCCGCTCCTGACCATATCGCATAAGCTACGCCTACCTTAATAGAGGTGAGAGCATAATTCAGGGAGGTGAAGCTGGCTCCATAGAACAGGAACATAAGCACGGAAGGCCAGAGCTGGGTGAACCCTTGAGATATTTTCATTGAGAGGGTCCCTGAGAGTTCGAACACAATAGCCAGCGCCAGAAACATCCATGCCCATATTCCTTCTATTCTCACAGGGGAGTAACCTCAATTCTGAGCTCAGCATAAGATTGTACAATGAGATCTGCATCCGGGAGAATATGTGTTGAAGCACTAGTACCGTCGCTTTCTGCTAGGCCGATAGCTACCTGTACACCCGCTGCTTTAGCCATTCGCATATCCCCGTTAGTATCGCCGATAACCGCTGTGTACGCGGGTTCCACGGCTAACCTTTTGCAGGCAAGCTGCACCATGTCGGGGAAAGGTTTACCCTGATCCACAAGATCTGTTCCAATTACCTCGGAGAAATAATGCCGTATGCCCAGCCATTGGAGATGTTTGTCTGCGGCCTCTGTTTCATCTGCGGTCACCACGGCGAGAGGAATGCCTGCACTCACACACTCATCAAGAAAACGATGAAGTCCCGGAAGGGAGTGAACGGGGCGTTTCTCTTCTAACCTAACATCCGCTTCGAGACGGCATTGATGGACAAGCTCCATGGACTCCGCCCAAGATAAACCTTGCAGATAACCCTGCCATGACAGAATGGCATAAAGATCACTCATAGTCCCCATAGCCAGCGGTCCGTTGCGATCATAATCGGTAATGCTCCCCTGGGCATTGTGTACAGTTCCCATTAATGCAGGGAGCTGCTCTTCTGCAATCTGTAGTCCTTTTTCCTTCATATACTTCGTGAATCTCTCTAAAAAACATTCGCCCCAGCTGCCCCAGAGGGATACGAACTGGAGCAGCGTACCATCCTTATCGAATAGAATAGCTGCTACAGCATATCTGCCTTGTGGAGTGATGAGCTCAGACATGAAGTCCACCGCCCTTTATTTTAATTTATCAAGCGCTGCTTGTGCCGTTTCTTGTGCTTCCTTAAGTGCTTGTGCTGCTGGGATATTCTCAATCTGCACCTTATCTGCGGCGATTGTCAACGCATCGTTAATTTTGCCGCCAGTTGGGTCTTGGAAAGGTGCAGAACCATGAGAAGCTTGCATCAATGGAACCTTAATCTGTGGATTGCTTTCGCTGAATGACACAAACGCCGGGTCTTGCAATGCGGATTGGCGCACCGAAATATATCCCGTATTAATGGACCAGGACGCAGTATTCTCAGCATTCGTGAAGTAGGTTAGCCATTTCATAGCTGCTTCCTTTTCACTGTCGCTGGCTTTGGATAGAATGCCGGCCATAAGGGCTTGGGCTACGGGTTTGCCCTCACCGATCCCTGCCCAGCCTGGCTGCTCCATAGCCGAAACAATGCTGAAGTCCAAGTCGCCCTGATCGCCGCTGGAGCCAGTGTAGCCTGCGGCTTGACCCTTCATTACATCGTCAATCGTCTTGTACCAATACTCCCAGCCTTGACCGCCGGAATGAATCCGCATGATCTTATCCTCGTGAATCCACTTGCGGAACAAATCCCAGGTTTCAATCCACTCTTTAGAGTCGACCATAACTTGTTTTCCATCCTCACTAAGGATAGTGCCTCCTTTGCTGAGTACGGCATCAATCATGTTCCCTGAACCCCACATAGGCTCCCAACCATAAAAGGTGGTTTTGCCGCCGTCCTTCACTGTCATTTTCGCAGCTGCGGCAGCCAGATCTTCCCAAGTATTTAATGTGCTCGCATCAATTCCATTCTTCTCAAAAACATCTTTGTGGTAGTACATGACCTGCGTTGTTCCATACATCGGCAGGAAGTATTGCTTACCATCAACCTGGCCCTGATTTAGAAAGGTTTGGACAAAATCCTCTTTATTAAAATCTGGCTGCAGTGCCATAAGCTCGTCTATCGGAGCGAAATATCCTTTACGGGCCCAATCTACATTGGAGGAGAGAGCAGCCGCAGGTACTTTTCCTGTAGCGATAGCTGCTTGCAGCTTCTGTTCGGTTTCCGTGTAGTCTGCCTGCGCGATACCTTTGACGATGACCTCTTGCTGAGAGGTATTAAATTTCTGAATCAGTGCCTCCATATTCTCACCAAGCTTGCCGCCGAGACCATACCAGAATTCAATTGTTACCGGTGCATTTTGTGTGGGCGCAGCCTCTGTGGAGGGGGAGGAAGAAGCTCCATTCGCCGCTGTAACATTGCCTGTATTCGCATTTCCTCCGCAAGCTGTTAACATTGTAAATCCGGCAACTAAAGACAGGGTGGACAGTCTCTTCAATACGTTCATCATCATTCTCCTCTTATTAAAATAGAATTGTTAGCTTATCCTTTGCTGGAACCAGCGGTCATATTGACACTTTGCATGATCGTTTTCTGAGCTAGTAGAAATACTAGCAGCAACGGGGCGATGGTGAATGCGCTAGCGGCCATGATCAGCGGCCATTTTAATCCGTAGGCACCTCCTTGAGTAAAGAAACTACGCAGACCCGCCGAGACTAGCTGTAGATTCGGGTCTTTGGTGATCAGCATCGGCCAGAAATAGTTATTGTACTGATCAATGAAGGTGATCAGGGCTAGCACAGCAAAGGAAGAACGTGTAATGGGGACAAGAATGGTCCACAGAATCCGCATATGTGAGGAACCGTCCACTTCTCCAGCCTCCACCAGCTCATGGGGAACCTGAAGGAAGGCTTGGCGAATTAGAAAGATGGAGAAGACACTTACACAGTTGGATAGAATTAATCCGGCATATGAATCCAGTAGATGGAGCTGGGACAATACCAAATATCCGGGAAGATAAACAGCGGTGGCTGGAACCATATAGCCGAAAAGAATAACGCCTGAGAACAGCCCTCTGAAGCGGAATTTCATATGCGTAAGCGCATAGGCCATCATCCCGGAATTTATGACCTGCAGAATAACAATCGACACAGCGACAAATATGCTATTGCCCATATATCTGAAGAAAGGGGCTTCGTGCCAGGCGGCTGAAAAATTACTCCACAGCGCATCCTTAGGCCAGATTGTGGGCGGAGACTGCCAGATTTCATCATTGGTTTTTAAGGCGCTGGTGACCATCCAATAGAAGGGGAAGGCCATGATCAGTGCAATAGCTGTAAAAAATAGATGGCGGGTCAGCTTGCCCACGCGTACGATCGTTGCATTCATCAGTCGTTCTCCTTTACAGCAGTTGTTATTGATAATGGGTTGTCCGTTTACTAACCTCTAGCGAGACTACGGATAGCAGCATACATATAAATACCAGAACCATTGCGACACTAGAGGCTTCTCCAATCTGAAAGGCTTCAAAGGCAGACTGATAATACATATAGAGCAAGGTGCGTGTTGATCCAGAGGGTCCACCTTGTGTAAGTACGTTAATCTGGTCGTAAGCCTGTAACGCCCCGATGATCTGTACGATGAACAGAAACAGTGTCGTTGGCGAGATTAGCGGTAAAGTAATACGGCTGAATTTTTGAACAGCATTTGCTCCATCCAGTTGAGCTGCTTCCAGCAGATCCGTAGGGACATTGCGTAGTGCCACCAAGTAAAAAATCATCGCCCAGCCTACCGATTTCCATATTGTCACGAGCAGAACGCCAAGCAGCGCCCATTTAGGGTCTTGAAGCCAACCAATTTTTTCTAGACCTAAGAGGTCAAGTACAGTATTGGCAAGGCCGATTTCGGGTTCATAGATCCAGGACCAGACAATGGATACAGCCACGGTCGGCGTGACCCAAGGGGAGAACAGCAATACCTGATAGAGGGTGGAGCCTTTCAGCTTCCCGTTCATCAGGAGTGCTAGTCCAAGTCCGATCAGAATAACGGGCAGCACACTTCCGGCACAGAATAACAGAGTCACTCTAAGTGCTTTATAGAAGGCAGGATTGCTGAACAGATCCAGATAGTTGGTTAGTCCGACAAAGGTTTTCTCAGGGCTCATGAAGTCCCATTCCGTAAAGCTGAGATAAAATACATAAAGTAATGGCGCTAGCCAAAATACAACGAATGGAATCATTGCCGGCAAGGTGAAGAGCACCGGTTTCAACTCCCCTATAAATCTCGAACGTTTCATTATTCTGTCGATACCCCATTCCATCTTCTGTTTTTTGCGGTATAATTCTGAGGAAAGCTCTTCCGTTCAAAAAAAATTGTACACTCATCGAGCGGCTGCGTGGTCAAGTGGACGTAAAGATCGATGCGAGATTATGTAAAAAATTAAGAGATTAGCGCAGGTAGTTGCTATTTTGTGTAAAATAGAAGGGTAGATTCTAAGTGGAATGAAGGTGCAGCTATGAAACAGGTAGCCTTTGGTGAAGAGAATAAAGACTTATCTCCACGCGAGCAGCTGCTGCGTCCGATGATCGATGCGATTGCTCAGACGATGGACCTATATGGTGCGAATTATTCATTCGGGCAGCTGTATGGAATTATGTTCTTTGAAGACCGTCCGATGACGCTTGAAGAGATGAAGAATGTGATGAATATGAGCAAGAGTAATATGAGCTATGGAGTCCGTTCTTTGATGGCCTCCAAGATGGTCACTAAGCTGGAGGAGAAGCGGGACCGAAAGGATCTGTATGCAGTGGAAACAGATTTCTTTCAGACCTTTAAGAACTTTTTTGGGATGAAGCTACAGCGGGAGATTGATGTCATGAAGCACGCTTTAGACGTTGTCATTCCTGAGCTGGAGGGATTGGTTCAAGCCGTGGATACGTCTGAGGAGGAGCGGCAATTCTGCCTGAAGGATCTGGAGAAGCTGGAGCATGCCGTTCAATATTATCATTGGCTGCAGCAGTTCGTGGACGAGCTTGGGGAAGAGAATTACTTCGTAGATAAGAGAAGGTCCTAGACCGTCTACAATCACATATAGATGTACATAATTGTATATAGATCTCCATTTTTGCGGGGTGTTCCTTAAGCCGGTTCAGGCTTGAGGTTCGCCCTCTTTTTTATGATAAAGAAACAAAAATAAGAAGAAAATGTAACCAATAGCAGGTGGAACTTCCATAAAATATATAGTTACATAGGGACAAGAAATGTTGTTAAGGAGATTCTGAGATTGAAAACAAAAAAATATATGCTGCTTGTTGTCATAGTTCTACTGCTGAGCTTTGCTGCTATTTTGAATACACAACGTGAACCTTCAACAATTATTATTAACGTAAATGGTCAAATGATAAAGACGATAGCTGCCAACCCTGCCTCGCCTGATGATCTTATGATCCCGAAGGCGGTAGCTGAACAGGCACTAAATACACAAATCGGCTGGCAGAAATCCGGCCCTCTTCCAAAAGGTATTTACTACAGAGATCAGGTGGCTGTGCTGATGTATCATCATCTTTCTGAGAAGCCCATGCCACAGTTTCCTTGGGTGTTATCGGTTGATCGGTTTGATGATCAAATGAATCTGCTGAAGCAGGAAGGTTTTCATGTGATCAACATGGCGGAATACCGTGAATTTATGCTGAATAACGGCGCAGTTCCGGACAATGCAGTGCTGCTGACCTTTGATGATGGATATGAGAGTTTCTATAAATTGGCGTTCCCCGTTTTGCAAAAATACGGATATACAGCCGTTAATTTTGTTATCGTATCTACAATAGATCACCCAGATCCGAATAGCGTACCGAAGCTCACTTGGGAGCAAATGCGGGAAATGAAGCATGCTGGGATGGGATTTTATAGTCATACCTATGATTTGCACCATTATGGGATTGTCGATGCCGAGGGCGGGCAGCGGCCAGCTGCAAGTGCCTTGTTATATGTTGATGATGAGAACAGGAATGAGATGAATGTCGAATACTACAGCAGAGTTACACGTGATCTGGCTAAGGCGGAGCAAAGGCTGAAGGAAGAATTGGGCAATACGGATTCGGCGATTGCTTTTCCTTATGGGTCCTACAATGACAGATTGCTGGCTGTTTGTGATTCGCTAGGGATTTCGCTGACCTTCAAAATTGAGGATGGGATTAACACTAGAGCGGATCGGAATGCCGCACGAATTAACGGGGGAAGTGAGACACTTACCGCTGCGTTGACGCTTGATCAGATGAAGCATATCGATTTGCCTATGGAATTGACCTTGAACAACCAAAAGGTGAATATGGTAAGGAATTCTCCTGAAATGAGGAAGGGAACCTTGATGGTTCCATTTCATCAATTATGCAAAGATCTGCATATAGATATGAAATATGATCCGAAACGCCGAATCGTTGAATTGACTCATATGGATGCAGGAGCATGAAAAGTGTCACTTTTATTGATGATGAGATTACAAAAAGTGAGTAAATTCGTCATTTTAGGCGAATCACTAGTTGCTATAAGTGAATTCCTTACTGTAGACTATAAACAGAGTACTAATTGGTAAGCGAATGGAGAGAACTGATGGAATTGTTTAAGCGTTATTACGCAAATTTAACGGTCCGGCGTTTTTTGATTTTAGGATTGGTTGCTCTACTGCTATTCAGTATTAGAGATATGCTTAATTTGGTACTGTTGACGTTTTTGATTGCGTATGTAATGAATAGCTTTCAAGTGCTGCTCACGAAGCGCATTAACAAATATGTAGCAGTTAACAGCAAAGTGATTATTGTTATTCTATACCTTGCCTTAATCGCTGTAATTGTCATAACCCTCGTTAATTATCTGCCTAAGGTTTTCATACAGATTAAACAGTTAACGAATTTTTTGACCAATTTGACCCCTGAGAACATCCCGCAGAATGATATTGTGCAGTATATATTCGCCCAGCTTAAGGATTTGAACTATCAGTCGTATATGAAAGACGGTATTGAATATGTCTTGAAAATAAGCAATTGGGGCACCAGCTTTGTTTTATCAACCATTTTGAGCTTTGTATTTATACTTGAGAAGAACAGGATCGTTAGTTTCACTTCCCGCCTTAAAGAGAGCAAAATCTCTTGGTTCTATGTAGAGCTTGAGTATTTTGGCAGAAAATTTATCTCCTCTTTCGGAAAAGTGATCGAAGCACAAATTCTGATCGCGTTGTTTAATACATGCTTTACGGTGATCGGACTCTGGATTTTAGGTTTTCCTTACCTTTTCGCATTATCCATTATGATCTTCTTGCTTAGTTTAATTCCGGTTGTAGGTTTTGTTATCTCGCTAATCCCACTTTGTATTATTGGTTACAATATTGGTGGCCTAGTCATGACTATCTATGTACTGGCAATGATTGCCGTGCTTCATTTTGTAGAAGGCTACTTCCTAAATCCTAAACTGATGTCATCCAAAATGAATTTGCCTATGTTCTATACGTTTATCGTGTTGTTATTCTCTGAGCATTATCTCGGGGTTTGGGGTCTGATTCTGGGGATTCCGATCTTTGTATTCTTCCTTGATATTCTGGAGATTAACAGAGAGAACAAGATAGGGACTTAGGGATTCTGTTATAAAATAAGTATTAAATATAAAAAACCCGGCTAAATGGAAGATCCATTTAGCCGGGTTTTTTTTGTGTATGTTACAGCGTCGCTGTATGTATTCCCTTAACCGAAGGAAGTATGGACACTATCTGAAACGATGTCCCTCAGCTCCGCTTTATATGCCGCATACTGCTCGGTTGTTATGCTTCCAGCGGCTAACCGTGAATCCAATTGATCCGTTAGCTGGGCAACCTGTAGATCGATTACAGCTTCAATATCTTGGCCTTGTTCTGATGCAATATCTTGAAGTGACTTACCGTCATATATGGCCTCGTATAGATCCTCGTCCGTTGGCTGGTTAAGTACCTCCAATAATTCGTCTTGATCCGCGACCTCTGCCGTGGACCATTTTACAGGCGAACTTGCATTAGCGGTAAGACTAGTCCAAGCATTTCCGAAAGACATCACTACAACTACCGTTCCGACTATGATCACTCTTTTTATATCCATTAGAGTCCTCTTTTCTTGTTCTGCAATAACTTATCTTGCTTAAGCATCCGTCTAAAGTATCGTTTAAAATGGGTTCTAACTAGTTATATTGTAACCCGCGAAGCTGAACTGAAGCTTAAGCAATATTAAAAATAACCTAAAGATTTAACACGGCTATGATATAGCGATAATACACCGCAGGTATACTTTCCAGATGAGCTTCATTGCATATTTATGCATTGAATCACAATCAAACAAATGGGGAGTGTTCGGAGTTTTGAGAATAACAGCAAAAGCTAAACGTTTATTTTCCAGCATAATTGCCAGCAGTTTGATGTTGGGAATCATGGCTCCAGCAGGATATGCCGAAGAGCAGCAGCTGGAGACGGAGCAGACATCTTCCGAATTAGAGGCGCATTTTGATGAACAGGTTGAGCTCGACACGCTTTTAAGTCAACCGACTGTAATGGCAGAGGTGTACGCGGTACCTAATAATCCAGGAGCGCTACTGATTACAGAAGTTGTTCCGGATACTAAAAATGTAAAAGGGACAGATGGAACCTCTGTAGATGGTTACGAGTTTGTTGAGGTCTACAATAATACGGACAAGCCGGTTAATTTTAAGGATTATTATTTCTTTTATAATGACAAAGATTCATGGGCACCTAATGGTGATGCTGTAATACCGGCGCATGGAAATATTGTTTTCTGGATTATGAATGGCAATAATCTGAATGTTCCTACGGAGGATTTCATCAAAAACTTTAATCCTTCTGCAGCTTTGCAGGAAGGAGTGAATCTGTTCCGGATCAACGGTGGCGGGGGGATGGCTAACACTTCTGCGCGTAATTTACAAATTAAAAGCAAAGCAGGAGATACGCTAATTGTTTCTGCTTCCTATGGAAAAGAACAGGTGAAGGAGAATAACGGGATCTTCTATCAATACTTGCAAGCAGATAGCTCCGTTATGAACCTCATGGTGAATTCGGGAACGGTTGTGGCTACGCCTGGAACCGTAGAGGCAGAACAAGTGCCTGAGCTAGTTCCTGGGAACAAGCAGCCAGTGATTGAACATATTGCACAGAGTAGTGTCGATCCAGCCGATCTCCCTATCAGTGCGAAGATTACTAATCTGGAAAGCGGGGCAGATGGATCACTGCCTGTAGTGAAGCTACAGTATGGCTCTCCTTCTCAGGCGAAAGATACGGTAATCACCATGACTTCAAAAGGTGGGGATGAATATGCGGCAATGATTCCTGCAGCTGCGCTGGAAGAGCCGGAGCTGCATTACAGCATCCGCGTTAATAATGTGACAGAGAGTTATTCTGTTCATGTGAACCTGCCGGCGTTCGATTCGAATAATGTGCCGCCGTTGTTAATCACAGAGCTGCTGCCGAATTCGACGAATGTAAAAGGAACGAGCAGCGACGCTTTTGAATTCATTGAGATCTATAACAATACTGATGCACCTGTTAATTTCAAGGACTACAAGGTCTATTATCGTTATCCTGATAAAGGTAACGCTTCCGATGTGAAGTGGCCTTCGACGCCAGAGAACTTTCTGATTCCTGCACAGCAGTCCGTGGTGTTCTGGGTTATTAATAGTGCCAATAGTACTTACACTGCTAATGATTTCAATACAGAATTCAACACAAACTTAATTGAAGGCACCAATCTCTTTTTGATCAAAAGCGATGGTATGGCGAACTCTGGCCGCCGGGCAGTCGTAATCAAAAGTAACACGGAAAAAGAAATTTCCTCCGCGTATTATGATGCTGACCTCACCTACGATGGTGGAGCTAAAGGTGATGACACCAAAGAGAATAAAGCCCTTCTATATAAGTATCCTGTGAATGGGCTGAGCAAAATGCTCAAGATCAGTACGGGGTCAGCCGTTCCGTCACCAGGCCAGACGGATGTAACACAACTTCCAAGCACACCGATTCATGTGGAGCCGGATACAGAGAAACCAACAGTAGAAGATCTGACGGGCGTAACGGAGATTGATCAGTCGCTGGGTCTCGATTTGAAGGCTTTTGCTGATGACAATAAAGCTGTTACTTCTGTGGAAGTTAGAGTGTCTTCGGACAAGCAGCCGGAGGCTGTTAGCCACAATCTATCCCAAGACTTCAACGACAGCTTGTATCACTTCAAATTGACCTCTGCGGATTTGATTGGCAGAAATGAAATCCAGTATTACTTTGTTGTTTCTGATGGAACGAATGAAACACAATCTCCAGTAATGAAAGTAAAAGTTACAGGAGGACAGGATCAATCACCCCTTCGTTTGAATGTGAAGGAAGGGCAGTTGATCAATGGCTCCATGACCGTAAAGGGAACCTCTGCCACCGCTAAGGCTGATGTCTTAGGCTTGAGCATTGACAGTAAGTTACTGGGCAATAACGAGGCATATAATGCACTGGAGAATGATGCCTACTTTGTATTTGAAGCTAAAAATGTGGACTATTATTTTAAAAATGCGATCACGATGGGACCGGAAGAACTAGGAGATGCCAGTATTCTGTATACCTTTATGGACCCGATTACTACGTATACTACATTGACTTTTCCTATTTCTTCTGCCGCTTTAAAAAAGGGTACGGATAATGTGATTTACATTCGGGCGGGCTCTAAATCATCTCCATTTGATCCTCGTCCTGAGGAGAATAAGGATGATTTTGAAGTGAAAAATGTTCGTCTCCTGCTGGCAGATGGTACCGAAATTTGGGATCCGGCTTATGCAGAACGTGATAAGGAAATCAAGATGGGGGACAGCGCAGGTAAGCATGAATCCCTCGGCTTCCAGTTTGATCTAAAAGCGGATTTGTTCCGTTCAAAGGCGTACAACTGGAATACTAAGGAAGCAACTGACGGAGAACATAAAGTAACGCTTACCGAAGGTGGAACGAAAGTATCATCAAACGTAATTGTTGACAACACGCCACCATCCATCAAAGCATCAATAGAAGAAGGACAAACTTACCGTGGCAATTTTGAAATTGCTGCTGAAGTTAAGGATACTTATGCGGGTGTAGATAAGGTCAGCGTGAAGCTGGATGGTAATGTTATTGAACTGCCCTATGCTACTTCATCCGGGAAGTTATCGGCTGGGGAGCATACGCTTTCTATCACAGCCTTAGATAGGATTGGCAATCAGGCAGAAAAGGTCATTACATTCCATGTACCGAATGAGAATCCATTTGCGCCACTGCTTATTTCTCCTACAAACTGGGAGACCGCTGTAGGTACTAATCCGACTTTAAAGGTTAAGGTTGAAGATCCTAATCAGGATAAGATAAACGTTACCTTCTTTAGAGGATTTAAGTACGATGCTAACCATCCGGAGCAAGGCTTTGCTGGATTTATAAACGCATCCGATACAGAGCCGCCGAAACAATCCGTACCTGCGGGCGAACAAGCGCTTAGCAGTGACGACTACAGTAAAATAAGTGCGGTGGACGGACAATATTTAATTAATGATGCTGTCGATCAATTCCCTTATCAGCGTTATGAAATTAAGCTGGATGAGTCGGTTAAGGCGTCAGATCGTGTAGATATTGAATGGAAAGGGAATTCGTTGCCGGGACGTAAAGTAAGTCTCTACGCATGGAGTCCAACTCAACAAAAATGGGTACAGCTGGATCATTTAATCGCTGGAACAGAGGATTTTGAGCTGAAATCCACGGTTACAGCTGGAGAATATGCTAATGGAAATAGCATTGCAGTAATGGTTCAGGACGAAATTGCTTCGGTGGCTAAGACAGCACCAACAGTAACACAAGATACGTATGACTTTTCTTTTGTATGGATGTCAGATACACAATATTATTCACAGAGCTACCCTTACATTTACCGTAAAAATGTAGAATGGATAGCTGACAACAAAGAGAGCTTGAACCTGAAGTATGTTATTCATACAGGAGATATCGTGGATAAATCCTATCAGGAGTATGAGTGGAAGGAAGCTGACCGGGACATGAAGGTTCTGGAGGAAGCTAACATTCCTTATGGTGTTCTTGCGGGTAATCATGACGTAGGTCATCAAACCGGGGATTACACGAAATTCTGGGAGTATTTTGGAGAGTGGAGATTCAAGAATATGCCGACCTTCGGTGGCTCTTATGACAACAACAGGGGCCATTACGATTTAGTGTCTGCGAACGGAAATGATTTTGTTATTGTATACATGGGCTGGGGATTGGCTGAGGAAGAAATCGAATGGATGAATGAGATCGTTGCCCGTTATCCAGAGCGTAAAGCGATTCTTTGTCTCCATGAATACTTGCTGGTTTCTAATAACCGTGCACCTATTGCAGATAAGATTTTTGAGATGGTTGTGAAACCTAACAAAAACGTAATCGCAGCACTGTCCGGCCATTATCATGATGCTGAGCTTAAGGTAGACGAGCTGGATGATAACGGTGACGGTATTCCAGACCGCAGTGTCTATCAAATGCTGGCAGATTACCAAGGCGCTGAAGAAGGGGGACTTGGCTATATCCGTCTGCTTCAGTTCGATGTTGCTAATAACAAACTTCGCGTGAAGACTTATTCGCCTTATTTGGATGATTATAACTACTATGATGAAGACGAATATCCAGGCAAAGATGAGTTCGTTCTGGATCTGGATTTACAGCCTGTGACTAAACGTGTGGCTACCGACTATATCGGAGTCAAGGTTTACAGCGACCAGGAAATTGCGGCCAATCCACAAGTAGAGAGTGGCGCGGAGACTCAGGTCACTTGGAGTAAGCTGAATCCGGATAGCTACTACCAATGGTATACAAAGGTTGAGGATGATCACTCCGGTAGTGTGCTTTCAGATATCTGGGGCTTTTACACTGGAAAAGAGGATGTGATGCCGACACCAGAGGTGACACCAACACCAACACCGACACCAGAGGTAACGCCGACACCAGAGGTATCGCCATCGCCAGAAGTGACGCCGACACCAGCACCAGAGGTGACAACGGCACCTCCGGTAGTTTTACCAGTGCCAACAGTGACTCCGACGCCTACAGCCACACCTGGAGCGGGAAAAGGAAACATTGAACTGGCATTAGGAAGTAATGGGACGTATACAGCTGATCCGTCAGCCTTGAAGAAACTGATAGAGGAAGCTGCTACAGGGGGAAGCCTAAAGATTAGCGCAGGCGGAGCAACCCCGGCTCAAGATCAGATTAGAATTGCTCTTGATGCAGCCGCTGTTCAACAGGCTGTCGATAAGAAGTTGAATTTGAATATTGTTTCATCTAACGTTACCTTGAGCGTACCAACAAGCTCCTTACCAGCCATTCCGGCAGGCAGTGATATGCTGCTACTAAGCATTGATACGAGTATGATATCTGTACAGGCCAATGACGCTGGAATGAGTCCATTCAGAGCTAACGTTACGCTGAACCTCAGTACATCTGCAGGAGGCAAAGAAACGGCTATCCACCAGCTTAAAGGTGTTGTTACGATTACCTTGACGCTGACTAAGGAACAGCTTGCTAAGCTTGATACAGATTTTGCGGGTGTCTATTATGTAAATGGCAGCACGTTGGAATATTTGGGTGGAGTGTTTAAGGATAATACCGTTACCTTCACAACAAATCACTTTTCCTCCTTTGCGGTACTGGAATACCATAAGCAATTTAGGGATACTGCTGGTCACTGGGCAGAGTCGTATATTTCCAAGCTGACGGCTAAGCATGTGATTAAAGGGATCGACGATACGCATTATGGACCACAGGCGAATGTAACCCGTGCAGATTTTGTTACACTGGCCGTTCGTTCTCTCGGATTGGATGAAGCAAATGGGGCTATCGTACAGAGTGCTTTTGCAGATGTATCTAAAGATGCTTATTATGCACAGTCGATAGACAAAGCTGTCCAGCTTGGATTGATCCAAGGCAGTGATGGCAAGTTCCGACCTAAAGATGCGATTACTCGTGAGGAGGCGGCAGTTGTCCTGCAGAAACTGATGCAGTATAAAGCAGGATTGCAAGCTTCCGTTGCTGCTGCTGCAAGCTTTAAGGATATGAATAGTGTATCTGAGTGGGCGAAGCAAGCGGTAATTGATTTGCAAGCAAAGGGAATCCTTGACGGCAAGGGCGACAATAACTTTGACCCTCGTGGCAAAGTGACCCGTGCTGAAATCGCAAAACTGTTATATGGAATAATCAAATTATAAGATAGGTTGGCAAAGGCAGGCAGAGGTGACTCTGGCCTGCTTTTTGTCTTTTTTGCGTGTAGTCTCCTTTTTCTTCTACGTAAAAAGGAAATTTCCACTATTCATATGATTTTTCATATATAATATTTTTGAATTAATTTTAAATTTTCAGAATCTTTCAAAATAAAAGGTAGATTGCAAGGAGTGCAAGTGAAATTAAATATCTCCAATCTGCCACTTCAGGAGTCGGGTAAAATATATTTACCAGTTAGAGCGTTATTTACCGGCCGTATCATCTTTTATGCAGGTTTATGATGAAGACAGCCATGCGCTTGTACTGGAAAGTGGTCTATAAGCTTCCAAGTTGGAGGGCACCTTTGAGGGTGTTCTTTTTTTGAATATATAAAATACTTACTTGACAGGTAGGAATAAAGGGGTATATGATATCACCAATACTTAAACAGTAATTAAATGAACAGTGAAATAATTCAACTGAGCTGATTGGACCACCAAAGGCTCCCGTACTTTTCCCTTGTCAGGGGTAGGTGCTGGGAGTCTTTTTTTATGGGCTGATTGGGAGAAAGCAGAGGTAAGTAAGCCATGAGCGAACAATATTGGAGACAGCTGGAGGAGACAGATTGGGCATTTCGCAAGGCGGTTCGCAGATTCGTGAAAGAGCGGGATAAGGTCGCCGTAGCAGGCATCTCCTTACCAGGCATGCTGATTCTGCACAAAATCATTCGTGATGGTGAACAAAGGCTAGGAGACTTAGCGGATGAACTAGACTTCACCTCAGGTGCGATTACCGCATTGAGCGATAAGCTTGAGGCGGGTGGATATACCGTGCGCAGACGTAAAGAAGGCGACCGTAGAACGGTAATGCTGGATATTACGGATAAAGGCCGCAAGCTGGCGGAGCAGAACAGCAACATCGGAGAACGATGTATTTCGCTTTTGTTTGAGGGGTTTACGGAGGAGGAATTGGCGCAGCAAAATGACTTTTATCAGCGGATCATTAGCAATTTGGAAGGATTCTCGGATATCCTGCTGAAGCTCGCCAAGGAGAATGCAGAGACCTCTCCAACCCTTGAACAGAAGCCACGAACAACCACCAAAAAAAGTAATTATCTTAGCTACTAAAAATTGAACGTAGGAGAGATGAACGATGGGACATTCAACCATTTATCCAACTGGAGCAACCGTATATAACCCTAACAAAGCCTGGAGTGGCTATACCGTATTTCAAGCTGGTGAAGAAGGTGTTGTACTGATTGATATGAACGGTAAAGAGGTGCATTTGTGGAAGGGGCTGCTTGGATTTCCGGCTAAAATCTTCCCGGGTGGTTATGTGCTGGGCAGCACAGGAAGAAGAGATCCTAAATTCGGAATACAGGATAATGTAGATCTGGTACAGGTGGACTGGGATGGGAACATCGTGTGGAAATATAACAGCTATGAACATATAGAAGATCCGGGTTATGAACCCCTCTGGTATGCCCGCCAACATCATGACTATCAGCGCGAAGGCAATCCGGTCGGATATTTTGCACCGGGGCTTGAACCCAAGGTAGACAGTGGAAAAACGCTAATTCTTGCTCATAAAAACATCTACAATCCTCAAATCTCCGACAAACAATTGCTTGATGACACGATCCTTGAGGTGGACTGGGAGGGGAATATCGTCTGGGAGTGGGCTCCAAATGAACATTTTGATGAGCTAGGCTTTGATGAAGCGGCCAAAAATGTACTATTTCGTGATCCTAACTCACGCTCTTTCGGAAATCTAGGTGGTGGTGTTGGAGACTGGCTGCATATCAATTCGGCTTCTTATGTAGGACCCAATAAGTTTTACGATGCAGGGGATGAGCGTTTCCATCCGGATAACGTGATCTGGGATGCGCGTGAAGCAAATATTATTGCGATCACGGATAAGCGTACCGGAGCCATCGTTTGGAGAATCGGTCCGGATTACTCGCTGCCAGAAGTGAAGCATATCGACTGGATCATTGGCCAGCATCATGCGCACATCATTCCGAAAGGTTTGCCGGGAGAAGGCAACTTACTTGTATTCGATAACGGGGGCTGGGGCGGTTATGGTCTTCCAAATCCATCTTCTCCTTTTGGGCAAAAAAATGCACTCCGCGACCACTCGCGAATTCTGGAGATTAATCCCGTAACCCTTGAGATTGAGTGGCAATATACAGCGGCAGAAGCAGGTTTCTCTGTCCCAACCGATTCTTATAAATTCTACAGTCCATATATCAGCTCAGCTCAACGGCTTTTGAATGGCAACACCTTAATTACAGAAGGTTCTAACGGCAGACTCTTTGAGGTTACGCCAGAACATGAACTGGTATGGGAATATATTTCGCCATTTACGGACTCCAGAAATACCAACATGGTCTATCGTTCCTACCGTGTGCCTTATGCATGGGTACCACAGCTGGAAACGCCAGTTGAACAAGCGATTGAGCCAATAGACGTAACGCAGTTCAGAGTCCCGGGGTCTGCACCTAAAGGATCGGATTCTGTGGTAAGTGTGGCGACAACCCTGCCATTTGTTGAAGGAGCTGCTTGTGTGGCGACGACGGATGAAGGCAGCAGCCGCAAGGTAAATTAACAAATTTGAGGAGATGTGTCGGTTGAAAAAATCATGGATCAGCTCAAGCTTTCTGCTCTTATCTTTATCAGTGGTTATCCTTTTATCGGGCTGCAGCTCCAAGGGCGACGCGGCTGCCTCTAATGCCGCTAAAGAGGGAGCGGCGAACAGCAAAGCAGAGACATTAAAGATAAAAATTGCTGACATCAATACGAATCCCACTTTTCGGGTGGCACTAGATAAAGGCATCTTTGCCAAACACGGGATTGACGCTGAACTGGTCAACTTTGGTTCCCCTGCGGAAGGTGTAAATGCCCTTTTTATTAAACAGGTGGATGTGGCTTTCGGGGCAGACTTCCCCTTGCTGAACGCAGTGGCGAAGGGCGATTATGCTATTATCGCCTCGGCGGGATTAGCGACTGATGAAGCGTCCACTGAATGGAAATTGTTCGTACAGGACGATATTCAGAAGGCTGAAGACTTGAAGGGGAAGAAGCTGAGTTTCATACGCGGTACCTTCATTCCGTACCTTTGGGATGAATATTTGAAAGAGCATAATGCTGCTCTCAGTGATGTGGAGTTGATAGGACAGGGTGCCTTTGATGAAGCTTATATCGCTTTGAAGCAAGGTGCTGTGGATGGAGCATGGTTTTATGGTTCGGTTCTGAATGATAAGCTCTACGCGCTTAAAGGTGTTCATGAACTGACAGATATGTCTAAAACCACGGTTCGATTGGGGATGGGGATTGTAACGGGAAATGATTTTGCGACTAAGAATCCGCAAGGTATAGCAAATTTCCTAGCAGCGGTGAATGAAGCCGGAGCCTATGCTCAGGCTCACCCAGATGAGGTTGCTGATCTGATGTATAAGGAAGTGAAGCAGCCTAAGGAATCAACGATAAAAGATCTGCCGAATAATCCGTGGGCACTAGGATTTACTCAAGCAGCGTATGACAGTTTGACCAAGCAAAAGAAATATATGGTCGACAACGGAATCATTGAGAAGGATTTTGATCTGGATAGCAAACTGAATCTCGAGCCGCTGGCGAAGGCATTGCCAGAAGAGGTTACGTACAAGAAATAGGGGGAGTTCAGCATGTCATTATCTGCTAAGCAGCATACCATTCATATTGAGCAGCTCCGTAAAAGCTACAGTGAACCGACTGCTGGGGACGTTCACTACATTATAAAAGATGTAGATCTCGTAATTAAAGGTGGCGAATTCTTCGTTCTGCTCGGGCCGAGTGGTTGCGGGAAATCAACACTGCTGAATATGATCGCCGGCTTTGTCTCCAAATCCGGTGGGCATCTACGGGTGGATAATGTAGAGGTGAATAAGCCCGGCAGAGATCGGGCGGTTGTGTTCCAGCAGGCTGATTCCTCCTTATTCCCTTGGTTAACCGTTCGTCAGAATGTGGAGTTCGGATTGCGGATGAAGAAAATCGCAAAGGTGGAACGGCATACAATATCGGATAGGTTCATCGGGCTTGTTGGGCTGAACGGGCATGAGGAGAAGTTCCCGAAGGAGCTGTCTGGGGGTATGAAGCAGCGTGTTCAGCTGGCTCGGGTGCTGGCGAATGATCCAGCGATTCTGCTGATGGATGAGCCATTTGGTGCGCTGGATGCGATGACGCGCCGAACGATGCAGAAGGAATTGGTCAACATTTGGCGCCAGACACATAAGACGGTGATTTTTGTAACTCATGATATTCAGGAGGCGTTATTGCTGGGGGAACGAATTGGCATTATGTCCGTAGGACCGTCTTCTAATATTACGGATATTTATGATAATACACTGCCGTATCCGCGGGACGTAACCTCACCGGAATTCTACTCGTTATACAATCAAATTCAAGGTCATTTCGAAGAATAGGATAGGGTGAGACAGATGAGAAAATGGGTGGAGAAGAAGTGGGTTTCCGTAACCCTTCTATGGATTACCACGTTCTGCGTCTGGCAGCTTGGAGCTGTAATCTATGGCCCCGATGTGATCCCCGGACCATGGAGTACACTTAAGGGCGGACGGGAGCTGCTGGAAGACGGAACCTTGCTGCAATATATCGGGATTAGCTTTTACCGGGTGCTCATTGGTTGGGTACTCGGTAGTTTACTGGCGATTCCCGTAGGGCTAATCATTGGGAAGGTGAACTTGATCCGTATTTTTGCGGAGCCTTTCCTGAACTTTATCCGTTTTATCCCGCCGATTGCATTCATTACATTGTTCTTAGTATGGTTTGGTATTGGGGAGCAGTCGAAGATTGCGTTAATTATGTACGCCACCTTTTTTATCGTGGTGCTGAATACTTTAACCGGTGTGATGTCCGTGGAAGAGGACAAAATCCGCTCAGCCCGCAGTATGGGCGCCAGTGAGTGGCAAATTCTGATTCATGTGGTTGTTCCGGCGACGATCCCTTATATTTTTACGGGTATCCGGTTAGCGATGGGCACCTCATATATGGCGATTATCGGCGCGGAAATGATTGCTTCGAACGAAGGTGTAGGTTATCTGATCTGGAATTCCCGGTTGTTTTTCCGTACGGATTGGATCTTTGTCGGGTTGTTCTGCCTTGGCTTTATGGGCTTCTTTACGGATCGTCTTTTTGGCTGGTTCGGTAAGAAGGTGCTTTACAGATACGGTGTTGTCAGTGTGGCAGCGCGTAGACGGTAGTTATATTCATACATGTAAAACTGCCTGGAAATGTCGGGCAGTTTTTTACTTGGACTGAAGTTTATACGAATATTTTTTGTCATTGTAATTAAATTGGATGGAATCCAGTGATGAGGGATTAAGAGAATAATCATTTATTTTTTCTTTGTTGCCAGTCAGAAGATTATAAATATAAACTTCGTAACTATAGCTACCATCTGCATTTCCAGGAAGTATGGAAACCGATAGATAAAGTTTTTCTTTTTCATCAACTGCATAACTATAAAATTTACCTCCAGATGAATGGAATTGAGCAATTTCTTTATTAGATGTTGGATCGTCTACCTTCATCACCCAAGCTTGTTCTCGTATCGGCTGAGCTCCATCAGTGAAAATGGAAAAGGTATGATAGAGGATATAATCATCTAATCCAAAAACGCCGCTAACCACCAGAACAGCATCGCCATCATTTAAAGGTAACGTCAATAGCTTCTTGGACTTTTCTACAGCTAGTGTTTTTTCATTAGGAGAACTTAAATAGAAAGTGAATGGCTCTGTTGGAAAATAAAATGGATTTGCTTCTGTTCCAGGGGCAATGTTCATTTTTGGGGCTGGCAACCATACGATACCGGCAGAGGTATTGACAGCGTAGTTGTATTGTTCTGTATTCTGATCACGTAATGGGAGGGTGTAAAGATCACTGTTTATTTGAATGATTTTATTACTTGTATCTGGCGTGTTATTTTTAGGAGGAGTAGCTGCATTGTTGCAAGCTGAGATAAGCAAAGTACATAGAAATAAACCTGTTACCATCTGAATTTTTGTAAACGGCATTTTTCAAGCTCCTCTGAGGGTCATTTCTTATTATGAATAAATACTACTATACATCAGTAAAGTTCTATTTTAGTGTAATTAATGTAATTATTTTCATAAAAACATTTCTAAGGGAAACGGCGGTCATCTAACAAAGACGACAGGTCGTTTCTTTTTATTTACAAATATTCCTATTCTCCTTAATGCCGCGAAAATAGTACACGCCTATACTGCAATTGGGTGCCTAACAGTTGGACATAAAGAAGCCCGCAAATAAGAAATAGGAGTGAAGGGGAAATCATGAAAAAAGGGATCAAAAATCAATTATCGATGGGTCTAATGTTATCCTTGCTCGTCCTGTTGCTTGCTGCTTGTGGAAATTCAGCCAAGGCTGAAGAAACAACGAATGGAAAGGCTGGCACCAAAGAATTAAGTCTGACTGAGATCGAGAGTAAAGCTAAAGAAGAGGGCAGTATCGTCAGTGTAGGAATGCCGGATTCCTGGGCGAACTGGAAAGATACATGGAGTGATATGAACAGTAAGTATGGTCTTACACATTCGGATACCGATATGTCGAGCGCGGAGGAAATTGCCAAGTTTGATGCGGAAAAAGACAAACCAACGGCCGATATCGGAGATGTGGGGATTGCGTTTGGCTCGGTTGCCGTGGATAAAGGGGTAACCCAGCCTTATAAAACATCCTACTGGGATGAAATCCCCGATTGGGCTAAGGATAAGGACGGGAATTGGATCGTCGGCTATCAAGGCACCATTTCTTTTCTGACTAACACTAAGCTCGTGGCGAATCCACCGAAGAGCTGGGAAGATCTGAAGAACGGTAACTACAAAATCATCGTTGGTGATGTAACCAAGGCTGCTCAAGCACAGATGGCTGTATTGGCCGCAGCGATTGCCTTTGGTGGCGATGAGTCGAACATTGAACCGGGGATTGCTTTTTTCGAGGATTTAGCTAAAAACGGACGTCTCTCCAATGCAGAAGCTTCCCTTGCCAACATTGAAAAAGGGGAAGTAGAAGTTACCCTGCTCTGGGATTTCAACGCTTTGAACTATAGAGACCAGATCAACAAAGATGGCTTCGCAGTAGCCATTCCCCAGGAAGGCAGTGTCGTGAGCGGGTATGCCACGATCATCAACAAATATGCGCCGCATCCTAACGCGGCGAAGCTTACACGTCAATACATCCTTAGCGATGAAGGACAGATTAATCTTGCCAAAGGTTACGCTCGTCCGATCCGTGACAGTGTAACGTTGCCGGATGATGTTGCAGCTAAGCTGCTGCCAAAAGAAGAATACGTCAACGCTAAGCCTGTTGGTGATTACAAGGTATGGGAAGAGACGGCAAAAACCATTCCTCAATTGTGGCAGGAACGTGTGCTTGTGTATTTGAATTAGTATTCATTTCTCCCTAAAAAAGAAGCAGGGCGCCTTCGTCATGATGCCGTAAGGCGCCTTTGTTCTATTCCCGCGACAAGGAGCGAGTAAGATGAAACAAAGAAGCCGCGGTGTGATCCTGGCACTTATTCCATTTGCACTAATGGTGTTAGCCTTTCAACTGGTACCTATACTATCCATGTTGACGGGAAGCTTTCGCACAGCGGACGGAACGGGATTTACGTTAGGCAATTATCTGCATGCGTTGCAAAGTGCCTATTACATGCAGGCGATTAAGAACAGTCTGCTAATCTCCATAACCTCAAGTCTGATAGGGATCATTGTCGGACTTTTTTGTGCTTATTGCATTACCCGGTTTACCCCGAGAGTACGCGATAGACTTCTGATGCTGTCGAATATGACCTCTAACTTCGCAGGTGTTCCGCTGGCTTTTGCTTATATCATTTTGCTCGGAAATAATGGGGTGTTTACACTCTTATTTAAACAGTGGGGCTGGAGTGTTTTTGCCGATTTTGATCTATATAGCTGGTCAGGTCTAATACTGGTGTATGTATACTTTCAGGTTCCGTTAGCCTTACTGCTTTTGTACCCGTCCTTTTACGGAATTCGTGAGCAGTGGAGAGAGGCAGCGTCCTTACTGGGGGCTGGGCCTTGGCAGTTCTGGAAGACGATTGGCCTGCCTATTCTAACTCCGGCGATCTTCGGCACACTTGGAATTCTTTTTGCTAATGCAATGGGGGCTTATGCCACGGCTTACGCATTGGTTGGCGGAAATTACAATCTGTTGGCGGTACGTATCGGTTCACTGATTGCCGGAGATGTGGTTACACAGCCACAAATGGGGAGTACGCTTGCTGTTCTGCTTGGTCTGACTACGATTTTGGCGGTTTATCTGAACCATTTAATGGTGCGGCGTGCGGAGAGGTTCGGAACGAAAGCACTCAGTAAACCGGATGTGAAAATCAAAGCTTCCCGGCGTTTATGGACAGCTCGTGAGGAGGCAGGGCAATGAATATACGTAAAGCAGGCTTTGCTCCACGCACCTTCATGCTGCTGCTCATGGTGTATTTGCTGCTTCCTCTTTTGGCAACGGGCATTTATGCTTTTGCACAAGATTGGCAGAATACCTTGCTGCCCCGAGCTTGGACGCTGAATTGGTTTGGGGAAATGTTTGAGGATATTCGCTTTCTGGAGGCGCTTTGGACCTCGCTTTATTTATGCCTGATCAGCGTGGTGCTGAGTCTGGCCGTGATGCTGCCAGCTGTTTTTGTCATCACCCTCTATTTTCCGCGTTGGGAGAGCTTTATGAAAGGTATTGTTGTTTTGCCTTATGCGGTGCCTGGTGTTGTGGCTGCGGTAGGTCTTATTCGTACCTATTCTTCTGGACCCTTTGATATCGCTGGAACAGCGTATTTATTAGTGGGGGCATATTTTGTGGTCATCCTTCCCTATATGTATCAGGGCATTCGCAATAGTCTGTTAACGGTTAATGCCGTTGAACTGCTGCATGCTGCGGAGCTGCTTGGTGCCCGCCGAAGAACGGCCTTCGTGAATGTGATTTTGCCTAATATATGGCCTGGGGTTATCGTCTCTACACTGTTATCATTTTCAGTTCTATTCGGCGAATTTGTCCTTACGAACATGTTAGTTGGCGGACATATTCAGACGATTCAGGTATATCTATATCAAAGGGTTGGTGAAAGTGGACATTTAGCCAGCGCGATTGCGATCTCTTATTTTCTGTTTATTCTAATTCTTTCGATGGTACTCATGAAGCTCGGTAAAAAGATGGGAGGGGGCGTTAAGGGATGAATGATTATCTAAAGCTGCAGGGTGTATGCAAAATGTTTGGGAATACCTGTGTGTTAGACAATGTTGATTTGGAGATCCGTGAAGGTGAACTTGTAACACTGCTAGGCCCCTCCGGTTGTGGAAAAAGCACATTGCTACGCTGCATAGCCGGTCTTTCAGAGCTGGATGGCGGCAGAATTCTTTTGGAAAATAAAGATCTGGGAAGTTTGCCGCCCCGTAAGCGCGAGGTAGGAATGGTGTTTCAGTCTTATGCCTTGTTCCCCAATCTGACGGTGAGCCAAAATATCGAGTATGGAATGAAAATGCGGGGATTATCGAAATCAGCCCGCCATCATCGCTGCGCGGAATTGCTGGCATTGGTCGATCTGGAAGATAAACGGGATGTATATCCGCAGTCCCTCTCCGGTGGACAGCAGCAGCGGGTAGCGCTGGCTCGTTCTCTAGCGGTGCAGCCCAAAGTATTGCTGCTGGATGAACCCTTAAGCGCACTAGATGCTAAGATACGCAAGAATTTACGTGCAGAAATTCGTGATATCCAAAAAAGGTTTAACATGACGACACTATTCGTGACACATGATCAGGAGGAAGCGCTGATTCTTTCTGACCGCATCTGTATTATGAACGGTGGCCGGATTGTGCAGGATGGCACACCTGAGGGGTTGTACTCCGCACCACGAACAGAGTTCGTTGCCCGGTTTATGGGCAGTTACAATGTATTGACCCGATCAGAAGTGATGACGTTGTTCCGGGGGATAGATAGCACGCAGGACCGCTTTGCTATTCGGCCTGAGGCGGTTACGCTGCTGCATGAGGGCGCGGGACTTCACGAGGTTGCTGCCGGAGTGCAACTGGTGGATGGCATCATTAAATCTGTCTCCGTGTTGGGCAATATTATTAGGTGTACGGTAGAGGTAGAAGACATTTGCTTAACGGTTGATCTTTTAAATGACGGACGCTGGCTGAGGCTGGTGGAAGGGGCTAACGTCACCTTGGCTCTGAACCCTTCTGAGCTGCTGCATCTGGAACGAGAGGGAGCGTAATAAGATGACTGAAATGAACAATAAACTTATTGTGGTAGTGTTGGACGGACTTAGATATGAGGCCGCACGTGAATATATGGGGTATATGGAGCATTTGGTGGAGCAGGGGAAAATATCATGTCACCGAGTGAAGTCGGAATTGCCTAGTCTGTCACGCCCGCTTTATGAAGTACTCTTGACGGGGACACCTGTGACCAAAAATGGAATTACGGCTAACCATATTGTGAGACCAAGCCATGAAGAGAGCGTATTCCATCTGGCAGTGGCCGCTAATTTGCGCACAGCTGCTGTCGCCTATCATTGGGTCAGTGAGCTTTATAATTCGGCCCCTTTTGATCCGCTGGCTGATCGCCATCAGCACAATGTGATGAAGCCCATTCAGCATGGCAGCTTTTATTTCGAGGATCACTATCCCGACAGTCATGTGTTTGCCGACGCGGTGTATTTACGGAGTGCCTATGATCCGCATTTCCTATACATTCACTCCATGAATATAGATGACGCCGGGCATCGTTATGGCGGCGAGAGTAAAGAATATGAGCTTTCAGTGCGTAATGCCGACGGTCTGCTGGCCACTGTTTTGCCTATTTGGATGGAACAGGGCTATAAGATTATGATTACGGCAGATCACGGAATGAACGCAAATGGGTACCACGGCGGGATAACCCCTTCCGAGCGAAATGTGCCATTATATACGTTTGGGGTAGATGTATTATCTTCAGAAAAAGAGGAAGAAATGCTGCCACAGCTGCGAATGGCTCCTTTAATGTGCCACTGTTTGGGGCTGGCCCCTTCGGCAGCAATGAGTAAGGAGGGCTTGCCTCCACTTGTGCAGAAGCAATCTCATGACAAAGTGGAAGAACCTTTGCCGTTGGTATGAAATAAAATAATTAGCACTAGAAAAATCATATACGTGAAAGCTGGGTTTTTGTATAATGATTTGTATATTTAACCCAATTAGGAGGTTGTCTATTGAGCGCTTCTAAAGCTATGAAATGGATTACGGGTTCCTGTGAAATTATTTTGGCAATTCCAATTCTGGGTGCTGCTATTGTTATTGGCACGGGGTATTCCGTTCTGGGGTTGATGTTTATTCTACATGTGATTACATTGATTTTATCTTCAAGAGACCGTGAGTCTATCTACGGTTCAGTGCTAGGAATTATAACTTCTTTATTGGCATGGATTCCTTTTGTGGGCTGGTTCTTGCACTTAATTACTGGGATTCTGTTGATGGTGAGTGGAGGACAGAAGTCCCGTTATCCGTCGAACCATATCTATCCACAATGATGTAAAATGACTTCAATACAGCCCAATTCGGACGTTTGTCCGGTTGGGCTGTATTCATGTTATAATGAGGGCACATTTTAGCAGTAAGCACAGAGAGGAGGCGCATCCATATGGAAATAACCGCACAAGAAGTAGCAGAATGGATGGTGAAGGAGATTCGTTTTACGGGTACCTTGCATCAGACGGCGGCGATTGAATATGTGAAAGAGAATTTTGGAGAACAATTTGTATTTGTGAATGAGAACGGCAATGCCTCACTCTCCAAAGAAGTGAAGAAAGCTTTCCGGAAACTCCATGGCGGGAGAATTGCTTGGGATCGAGACGGGTTCTTGTGGGCTTGGACCTAGGTTTGGCGTTTAAAAAACATTTATAAACTGTTCAACTTATATAATGAGATGAAAAACGGACCATGCATGTACTGCAATGGCCCGTCTTTTTGCATTCTTTTTAGTTAGATATATTCTGTCATTCCCTGTTCCTTTAGAAGCTCCACGATATCTTTGACTGACTGCGCTTTATCCTTGGGACAGATTAATAGTGCATCCCCAGTATCCGCAATGATGAACCCGTCTACACCAATGGTCGTGATCAGTCTGCCATTTCCATAGATGATTGAATTATGGGTATCTATCCCCACATGATTTGCTTTTATAATGTTGCCTGCATCATCCGGAGGGAAGATTGAACCCAGTGCATCCCAGCTGCCGATATCATTCCAGCCAAATTGCCCGGAAAGCACGACAACTTCATCAGAGCGCTCTAAAATGCCGTAATCAATCGAAATATTCTGAAGCGTTGGATAGATGGCATTAATAACTTCCTCTTCCTGATCTGTACCCAAATAATCACTGATGGGCAGCATGGTTTTGTAGAGTCGAGGTAGATAACGTTTGAAATTATCAATAATGACAGAGGTCTGCCAAATAAAAATCCCACTATTCCATAGATAATTACCGGATGCCAGATAACTCTGTGCATTCTGAAAGTTTGGTTTCTCTACAAATTCATCTACATCATATACAGCCACTGGGCTTGTCGCAATCGGCGTCTTATCAAAGGCAATATAGCCGTAGCCAGTAGATGGGAAAGTAGGCTTGATTCCGATGGTTACTATTTTGTCTGACTCCATGGCAACAGTACAGGCTTCGTCTAGTGTAAGACGGAATTGTTCCTCATCCGTTATATAGTGATCGGAAGGCAGGACGACCATTAAGGAATTGCCATGAGATTTCTCTATAGATAATGCTGCAAAAAGAATGCTAGCGGCTGTATTTCGCGCCACAGGTTCAATTAGAATATTAGCTTTGAGAACGCTGCTGTGCATAATACTCTCCAACAATACTGCTTGGGTACGATTAGTAACGATAACTGTATTCTCCTGAGGAATAATCCCTTTGAAGCGTTCAATCGTATCGTTTAGCATAATGTCGTTGCCACTAATATTCAGCAGCTGCTTTGGGATTTCTTGTCTGGACAGGGGCCAAAACCGTGTTCCGCCCCCGCCGGCTAGGATCGTAGCATATTTATTCATGATGCATCACCAACCGGGCAATTGTGAAGGATATAATGCTCTCCGAGCCTTGGTTCAGGTTGAGCCCCGCGGCATGGATGCCGTCATAACAAGCACCAGTCTGCGGATCGATCAGAGGGATTCCCAAGGAATTATGCCCTAGATACCAGTTGTAGCATAATTCTGCTTGCGTAAGATAGGCGGGGTCCTCAAGAACAACAGCTGCTTCCCGGCAGGCCAGCAGCATCTCGCAGGCTTCAATGGGCTGTTCATCATAGGGTGCAGCCAGCCCATCACGCAGCAGCCAGCCATGGCTGCCGATCGGTTTATAGTAACCTTTGCTGGAGAAGGTGGTGGAAGCTAGGAAATCCAGGCTTTCCTTGGCGGTCTCCCGCAGGTCTTTATTCCCGGAGATCAGGAAGGCCCGAAGCAGAGCCCAGGGCAGCATGGAATTGCCATAAGTGATGCTGTCCTCGAACCAATTCCAGCCGTACCCCTTATAGCGGGTATATTGATTATGCAGCCGAACCGCAATATTTTCGATCAGACTCTCAATGGTTGCCCTTGGCAGAAAGGCGGCTTCTTCGGTCGTGTTTTCAGTATGCGGGTATGGAAAAGCATAACCTAATGAGCCCGGTGCTTCGGTAAGATAACTTAGGCCGATGATGGCATAGGCTCCAGCCCGAGGTGAGCCCAAGGCTTCCAGATGCGGCAGTGCCTGATTGATCAAATACCGGCAGGTATTCATCAGGTTATCGGGCAGGGAAGCAGCATGCGATAGGGCGAACCCGAGTGCCCACAAGGTACGTCCCTGGCAATCTTCAGAACCTTTATCCTCTATAAAGGAGCGGTTATAATCCATGAAATTGCGAAAATTGCCGTCCGCTGTCTGGGAATGATAGATAAAAGAGATATACGTATGAATGAGATCGAGTGCCACGGCATCCCGGGAATTCTCGTACATTAAGACCGCAGCAATCAGGGCGCGGGCGTTATCATCGGTAGTGTAGCCCTTGGAACGGTCCGGAACCCCAAACTTGGTATGCTGAAAGATTCCTGTATCGTCCGTGATTCTGCGCAGATAGCCTGGTTTAGCCTGTACTGTGGTGGAGGTTTCCATTAAATCACGCTCCGATCAGCTGACGCCGAGCTCTGGATATGGCTGTGGAACAAGGCGGCATAGATTTTGGCGATTTCGTTCCAGCGCATAGTGAGCCCGAGCTTCAACGTACGGTCTTCCATCGTTTGCACCAGGGCGGGGCTATTCAGCAAGCGCAAAATGCAGGCTTCCAAGGAAGCAGAATCATGAAAATCAGCCAGTAGACCGCGGCCTTCTGCCAACATTTCCTGGGCGTAGCGGTAAGGGGTCGACACGATGACCCGGCCATAACCGACTCCGTAGGCCAGGGTGCCGCTGACGGCCTGATCCTTACCCAGATAAGGAGTCACATAAATATCTGACATGACCAAGGACTCTATTACTTCTTCTTGGGTCAGCAACTTATCGACGAATTGGACATTGTCCTGCAGGTCAAACATTTCTACGAGGTCCGTCAGTTTCTGGCGGTAAACTTCGCCGGATTCCAGCTTGACGACCGGATGGGTCTTGCCCCAGACAATGTAAAGTGCTTCGGGATGTCGCTTGACCACGCCGCGCATAGCTTCGATGCTGTATTCAATCCCTTTGCCGGGACTGAGGAAGCCGAAGGTGGAGAGGATTTTGCGGTCTGGATAACCGTATTGTGCTTTGAGGCTGGAGCGTGAAGCTGTGCTCACTTGAGGGACACCGTGATGGATGAATGTGATTTTGGAAACTGGGATCTCATAAATAGTAGATAAATCAGTAAGGGTTGATTCCGCCATCGTCACGACCTGCACGCTACGCTCGGCCAGACATCGGATGATCTGATGCTGCTTAGGGGAGGGCTTGGTCAACACTGTGTGAAAAACAACAACATACGGAATGTTCAAACGTTCGACAAAGGGCAGCAGGTATTCACCGCTTTCTCCGCCGTAGATGCCAAATTCATGTTGGATGACCAACAAATCGGTATCAGAATTGTTGAGGAAATCGGCCGTATCTATATAATCTGCGTAATTATGCTGGTCGATCTGCCGTATTACCTGCTGATCGTAAGCGTAGGTTTCATTGTTGTTTATGGCAATAATCCGGGGCGGGTTGAAGCCGGGAAGGTGGATAAGTTCATCTAGCAGATCCTGTGTGAACGTGGCGATACCGCACTCTCGCGGCAGACTGGTTCCCAGGAACACGATGTTGTGATTACGGACTGTATTTTTCATTCAAAGAGCCTCCCTAATGGTCTTGCGATTGGTCTGGATACAAAAAAAGAAAATAAAGAAGACTTTATTTTCTGAATAGGGAAAGGTATTTGTTTTTTCTGAAATTAGAAATGTTGCAAATTATTTCCTAATCCCACTGTAACATGACCATTTAATCTTGTCAATTTAATTGACTCCTTGGGTGAGTGCGGATATATTATGGGAGGAGGTGGATGAATGCCAGTCATACGCAGTAAACTGAGCGAGGTCATGCTGAGGCATGATCCGAAATTATCGATCCGTAAGCTTGCCAAAGAGATCAATTACCACTTTGATTCAGTACGCCGAATGTACAAGAATGAGATGGTGCAGTATCCAAGGGATCTGCTGCTAAAATTATGTGTATACTTTAATGTCCAGCCCGGCGAGCTGATCGCCATGGATGCGGAAGACAACGATTGGGTAATCGATCGTTCAAATGATTATGAGGAGGACGATGATGACAAGGAACCCGGCACGGACAGCCACCTGTAAGCAGCTTCTGGATACATATCATGCCGGACGCGGTACAACCATAGTAAACAAACTGACGTTCACCGGTGTCGGGCACCGGGATGTCTATAATATAACCGCCCCGTTTATGTATAACGGGGAGGAAGTACTAATGGGAAGAGTTGAGGAACGGGACAGTGAGTTCTCTCAAGTCTTCTTTTTTACATGCCATGATGGAGTCTGGAGGCCTCGTGCGCATACGCATACGTACAATTTACAGGACCCGTGCTGGACCCGGATCAGGGGGGAACTTATTGTGGGCGGGGTGGAAGTGATTACGGCAGCGGATGATCCGCACCGGATTACCTCCTGGGTGACCCAATTCTACAGGGGGTATCACATCGATTCTTTAACCCACTTTTCTTCAGGTCCCGGCACGATGAAGGATATCCGGCTTATCGAGCTTGATAATGGCAGTGTAGGCGTATTTACCCGGCCACAGGGCGAACGGGGTGGGCGAGGACAGATTGGGTTCACAGTGATTCCTTCGCTGGACGAACTGAATGAGCAGACCTTTATTGATGCCGAGGTGCTTCAGGATCAATTCGTGCCCGAAGAGTGGGGGGGAGCCAATGAAGCTCATCTGCTGCGGGGTGGAATGGTGGGCGTATTGGGCCACATTGCCTGCTTCGATAGTGCCGGAAACAAACACTATTATGCCATGGCTTTTTCGCTGAATCCTGAGACTTATAAAGCAACTCCGGTCAAAATAATTGCAGTCCGCAGTGATTTTCCGGCGGGCCCGGGCAAGCGCAAAGAACTGGAGGATGTCATCTTTAGCGGTGGCTTGAAACGTCTTGGAGGAGGCCGGGCGGTATTATCTGTAGGGGTGAGTGATGCTGAAGCATATGAGATTGAGATCGCGGACCCTTTTGACGAATACGAATCCTAGCATTCTTCCAGTTGGTTTGACTAGATTATATGGTCATGTTACACTTAGTGTGACAAGAATTTATGGTCAAAGAGAGCGGGAAACCCAATGAATAAGTTTATTCAATTCAACACACGTAAGACTGACACCAAGTCCAACATCAATCAGGCGCGTAAGCAAGGACGTATTCCGGCTGTATTATATGGTATTGGTAAAGAGACTCTGACGTTGGAAGTGAATGAAAAAGAACTTCTGGACATTCTCAAAAAGAATCCGCGCGCAATTCTGCAAGGTAAGGTATCGGAAGAGCTGGAGGTTCCGGTCGTGGTTCAGAACATTCAGAAGGATACCCTGTCCGGCAAAATTCTGCATATTGATTTCCAACATGTAAATATGAAAAAGAGCATGGACAGCAAGGTGACTATTCATTTTGCAGGTGAAGCCGTAGGGATTAAAGCAGGCGGTACGCTTCAGGTTGAAATTTATGAAGTGGAAGTTCGCTGTATGCCTGAAGATCTTCCTACCTCCATGGAAGTGGATATCAGCGGACTGAATATTGGCGACCAGTTGCTCGTCTCTGATCTGATCTTCAAGGACGGTATTGAAGTGTTGACCGAACCGTCAACCGTAATGATCCAGATCAAGACTGTGCATGAAGAAGAGGAAGAAGAAGCGGTAGTAACTCCAGCTTAAACCTATATTTTTATAAAAAAGGCAAGTTTCCAGGGAAGAGGAAACTTGCTTTTTTTTGCGTTGAATCATACAGGAACTTCTCGTTGGTCCTTTGCCATAGGGGAACTACATAACGGGCAGGGCTTTGAGGTTAAATGATCCTCAGCTCCGCCCGCTTTCATGCGCGTCCAGCCAGGACAGGTATTGCTGGTACAATTCCATACTGGAACGACATGGGTTCTTGTCGCAGTTGTCCGGCTGGTAGGTAAGGATCTTGTTGTCACTGTTCTGCTCACCGTAGTCGTTGCTGTGGAAGAAACGGCAGAGCGGAAGGCTGATAACATGAAGCGGGAGACCTCTGCTTTTTTGCCCCGATGCCTCGCAGGTGAACTGATAAATAGCTCTTCCCGGGCTCTAGTAACAGCTACGTAAGCCAGTCTTCGCTCCTCTTCCAGGGCAGCCAAGCTTGAACTTCCACTATTTGCAGCGGCCAGCTTGCGGTCCTTGAGCCGGTCGCCCTCCAGGGCGGAGCTATGCGGGAGAATTCCTTCAGAGGCTCCAATCAAAAAGACCACAGGAAACTCTAATCCCTTGGATTTGTGAATGGTCATAAGCGCGATCCGATTCCCTTGTTCTTTGGTGCCCGGCTGACGATTATGTTCATTACGTTCCGTAACATTATCTATGAAATCCAAAAAGGCAGGAATACTATCAAATCGCTCTGCAGACGATTCTAGTTCATCTAGCATTTCTTTTAACGTTTCGCGATGCAAGGTTGCTTGATGCCGCTCATTCGCTTCGATGAAATAATCATAGAATTGCGTGCGGACCTGGCGAATCGCTTGGACTGGGGTTAACTCGCGCATATTGCGAATTAGATCCAGCCGCTCTCTAAGCTTAGTGCCCTTGAAATCCTCCATGCCGGGCATGGACAACAGATGGATTAGTGGGCCTTGCTTTGGTTGTCTAGCTTCCATCTGCCGGATGTGATTCATACCTTTTTCACGGTTCATATAAAGAGTAGGCAGGATGTTCTCCATAGCCGCAAAATTCCGCCGATTCACGGAGAGACGCATATGATCCACGACCGGGGAAATTAGCCAGTGTTCGTACAGTAATTGCCCTTCTCCATAATCAATATAGGGAATATCGCGTAAAAGAAGTAATTCCAGAACGGCCCGGTTGCTGCTGGACGCTCTATATAACATGGCGAAGTCGCTATATTCTCTTTTGCCGCTCGAAACCTCGTTTAAAATATGCTCAACCATCTGCTCGGCTTCCTCGTCTGCTGTCTGGGGACGCATATACCGGGGCTGACTCCCGCTGCCTTTGGCAGCTTGCAGGGTTTTGGAACGCCGGCGCGTATTGTGCCGGATAATACCGTTGCCGAGTCCGACTATAGCTGGACCAGAACGGTAATTAATATCAAGTGTAATAACCCTTGCTCCCGGGTACAGCTTCTCGAATTCCAGAATGAATTCACTGCGTGCCCCGTTGAAGGAATAAATCGTCTGGTCATCGTCGCCAACCACCATCAGATTATGCTGTGGGTGAGCAATCATTTTGACTAATTCGTATTGCAGGGCATTGGTATCCTGAAACTCATCCACCATCACGTATAGATATCTCATCTGCAATTCCTGTAAAAGCGTATGACGCTCCTTTAGCATCCGATAGGCGATTAAGAGGACATCGTCGAAGTCGATTTTGAAATTGTCTAGTTTCCATTGTTCGTAGATTTCCAGAATGGATTTCATTTCTTTTTCAGCGGTGGTTCCTTCAGGCAAGCCTTCTACGGTACCCATGTTCATCTTGCAGGAAGAGAGCAGGGAGAGTAGCGTTTCCGGTGGATAGGCATCTTTAGGTAGCCCTAGCTCACGCATGATTTGTTTCAACAGGATGTGCTGGCGCCGCGTCTCACTGAAAATCTCTTGCTGCAATCCTTGTCTGCGCAAGAAAAATAAGAAAAAGGAATGAAACGTGCGGGCCTGCAGCCGCGCGACATCCGCTGGGCCTACTCCCGGTAATAGCGCGATCCGTTCGCGCATTTCCGCCGCAGCTTTACTCGAAAAAGTCAGCAATAGCAGCTGACTTGGCGAGACACCGCGCACGGACAACAAATAACCGGTTCGGCAGATCAGAACCGAGGTTTTGCCGGAGCCTGCGCCGGCCAGTGTTAGAAGCGGCCCTTTATGATGCCGTACCGCGGAAATCTGCGGACGGTTGAGCAGGATGCCGCCTTCTTCCAGCCTGCGAAAAAAAGCGGAGTCCTCATCCTCCCGCTTCACCAGCTCTTGGCTTGTCTGCGCTGAGGCCACTGCCGCTTGCGGGATCCGCTCACCAGTAGCTCCCAGTGGGATATTATGAAATAAAAGCTTATTCAATAGATTCACCTTCATTATTTCTGTATAGAGTGGTCTCAACAAATCTAGTTCTATGATGTTTGAGTTCATCTTAAAATGTGCCGAAAATTTAGCCAATCTACAATATACCATCCCAGGCTTTTTACTGCACAGGAAAAGTGTTGGATATTGAGCCAGTAAAAATATGGGGATTGGTGTGGGAGTGGGACATAACGGTGGTATAAATCCCGTAGATAGGATGGAATGTGGCTGCGTGGGCGGAATGTACGGTATAAATCCCGTAGATAGGCTGGAATGTGACTGCGTGGGCGGAATGTACGGTATAAATCCCGTAGATTGGGTGGAATGTGGCTGCGTGGGCGGAATGTACGGTATAAATCCCGTAGATTGGATGGAAAGTGGCTACGTGGACGGAATGTACGGTATAAATCCCGTAGATTGGGTGGATTGTGGCTGCGTGGGCGGAATGTACGGTATAAATCCCGTAGATTGGATGGAAAGTGGCTGCGTGGAGGGAATGTACGGTATAAATCCCGTAGATTGGATGGAAAGTGGCTGCGTGGGCGGAATGTACGGTATAAATCCCGTAGATTGGATGGAAAGTGGCTGCGTGGACTGAATGTACGGTATAAATCCCGTAGATTGGGTGGAATGTGGCTGCGTGGGCGGAATGAGAGGCAAAAATGCCCTAAATAAGGGCAAATCCACCCCCATAAGCGAAAAGAGAAGCATATATGCCCTAGAAATGAGCAGAAGAGGAGCTGCGACGTGGAAGAGAGGCAAAAATGCCCTAAATAAGGGAAAATCCGCCTCCGTAAGCGAAAAGAGAGGCATATATGCCCCAGTAAAGGGCGCCGGGTGCAGGTCTATTTCTATTTTTATAATATAAAAATTTCTGCCCGCGCATCGCAGGCTTGTCCAGCGCACATTTGCCACTCTCCTGAACAATTCTGTGATGCCCATTCCCTTTTCCTATCATGCTCATATCCTAAAGCAAAAACATGATATGGAGATGACCCTATGCCCTCGCCCAGTAAGGCCCGCATCAGACATGCCGTTACTATAGATGTACTGATTCCCGCGATTGAAAAAGATTTACAGACCCTTCCCCATGTGATTGACGCTGTTAGAAAGCAGGTTAAGCATCCCATCGGCCGGATATTAATTGTTGCTCCCAAAAAGAAACGGATGATTGAGTTCTGCCGCACAAAAGGCTGTACCTTTATTGACGAGAATACGGTGCTGCCGATTACGAAAAAAGACATTCATTACCGCTCACGCACCTGGGAACGTTCCGGCTGGCTATTCCAACAGCTGCTGAAGCTGAATGGTGACAAGCTCTGCACAGCGGATTATTTTTTGGTCATTGATGCCGATACCGTTCTGATCACCCCCCACCATTTTCGGGCGAATGGCAAGACACTCTTTTACAGCCGGAACTGGAGCCAACCACAGTATTTTGTAACCTATAAGAAACTCATGGGCCGCAAGGTGACCGCAAAATCATCATTTGTGACCCATTATATGCTGTTTGAACGCAGTCAATTGGCCCAAATGAAAAGAGAGATAGAAGCAAAACACCAAATGCCCTGGTATCGAGCTATTTTACACAGTATGAACCGCTCCAAGCAATTTGCCTTTTCCGAATTCGAAACCTATGCCAATTACCTGTATTCGAAGAATCGCGAGGGAATGAAAATTCAAAAAGCGCGTAATAAAGGTCTCCATATGAATGCAGGACAGCTATCCAAGCAGAAAGTGAATCAGCTGGCTGAGAAGTATAGATCATTGTCTTTTCATAAACGAAAGGGGTATGTGAGAACACCGGGGGCTAAATCCAGCGCAGGGGGGCGATAGGGTTGCAGATCGTACTCCTTTCAGGGGGATCGGGGAAGCGGTTGTGGCCGCTATCAAATGAGATCAGGTCAAAAGCTTTTTTAAGGCTGCTTCCAACAGAAGCTGGCGGTATGGAGTCGATGATCGAGCGGGTATGCAGAGGGCTGGAAGAGGTAGGTTTGTTGGATTCAAGCTGCATAGTGACTCATCGCAGTCAGGTGGAGATTACTCGCAAATCCGTTGGTGCTCAAGTCCCTTTATTAGCGGAGCCGCAGAAACGGGGGACTTTTACTGCAGTAGCTCTGGCGGCAAGTTATCTGCATTCTGTGAAGGGTATGGACTCAAAAGAGATCGTAGTGGTCATTCCGGTGGATTCGTATGTGGAGACTTCTTTTTTTAAACAGCTTCATCAATTTCCAAGTGTGCTTGCCGAATCACAAGCGGACATTGCTTTGATTGGTGTTTTACCTGAATTTCCTTCTACACAGTTCGGTTATATTCTGCCGGGTGAAGGGTCTGGGGTAGGGGGGACGTCTTTTTTAAATGTTAAGCAGTTTGCGGAGAAACCGAACGAATCGACAGCCGCCGAGTTCATTTCTCAGGGAGGACTGTGGAATTGCGGCGTGTTTTCCTGCTCATTAGGGTACTTGCTCTCAAGTATGGTCGAACGGGATCTTCCAGTAGATTACTTGGAGTTTATGGAGCATTATGATCAATTGCCAGAACGAAGCTTTGACTATGAGGTGCTAGAACACACGCGGCGAGCGGTAGTCATCCCCTATATTGGGGTGTGGGCGGATATTGGCAGCTGGGATGCACTTGTTCCCCATTTGCAAGGAAGAGTAATTGGCAGTGGGAGTATTTCTGAGGATTCAAAAGGTACCCATTTGATCAACGAACTCTCTTGTCCTGTGCATATCATCGGCGCTCCTGGTTTAATCGTGGCGTCGGGGCCAGATGGCATTTTGGTTGCTGGGATAGAGCAGGCAAAACGAATTAAGCAGAAGCTGGAGGGCCATGCGGCGAAGCCGATGATTGAAGAAAAACGCTGGGGTACCTCACGCATTTTGGACTTCTCTCGCACGGCGGCAGGTATTGAGGTTACGACCTCTAAAATAACCATTTTGGCAGGCGAGCACACCAGCTACCATTTTCATCGGCATACTAAAGAAGTTTGGTCTTTTCTTTCTGGAAATGGAGAATACCGGATGAATGGCCATCTTCATGCGGTTGCCGCCGGGGACACGGTCACGATTCCTGCTGGTACGAAGCATGGACTGCGGGCCATTACAGCGCTCGAATTGATTATTATTGAACTGTTGGAATTTCCTGAGGTGGATGACTACGTACGAGTGTCTGCCGAATGGGAGGGGGAGGACAGCTTCCTTGATGATTTGGGATGAATGGAAAGGTAGTTCGCTTTAACCCGGAGGCAGTTGTAGACATGGGGAGATTGACCGGCTGAAGTGAAATAGATGTATTCAGTGCAACTATTTCGTGGAGTAGCGAATCCCTTGCGATTTAGATGTAGTTTGTACAGTTAAAAATCGCGAATTTTTGCGTTTTGAATAGATTTGCTGAATATAAGTGTACAGAGTGCAATTAAATCCGAATTATCGCCTAAAAGAGGGCATTTAACTGTACGAAGTACAACTAATTCTTGAGAGGGACGGGGGATGCAATAGGCAAGCCACAGTAAGCTACAGGAAAGCGATAAGTAAGCTATAGGTAAGCCACAAGCTAAACCACAAGCTAAATCTAAACCTAAAGTGTGATGGAAGCCCCCTACCTAGCAAAAATAAACCCACAAATAGCACCGTGAGCAGAACTGCCCACGGTGCTATTTGTGCATTCACTGTTTTATACAGAAATTATTCTTTAGAATTTCTATTCAAAAGATGCTCAATTCCTGCCGCGACTCCGTCTTCCTCATTACTGGTGGTGATGAATTCCGCCATTTCCTTAAGAATTGGCGCTGCGTTAGCCATAGCAATCCGGTAGCCGGCCTTCTCGAACATCGGCTGATCGTTATAACTGTCGCCCATGACAGCTACATCCGCTAGCGGGATACCATAATGGTCAGCAAGCATGGTTACACCGGAGCCTTTGTTGGCCTCTTCATGGTTAATCTCGATATTATTTACATGAGAGGCGGTAATAATTAAGCCCGGAATAGCTGCGAAGCGGGTGGAAGCTTCCTTGAGCAGCTCTCGGTTTAGAGAAAAAGCCAATGTTTTATAAATAACATTTTCCTCCTTGCTCCACACCTCTTCCATACTCTCCACATAGGTAACCGCTGCTTGTTGAAACTGTTGATCGATCATTGCTTTCAGCAGCCAGCTGACTTCTTCAGGAACTTCTTCATCGCTTAGTGCAGATAATTTCTCTAACCGTACACGTTTGTTCAGCTCTACATAAACGTTATCCTCAGTGTAGACCTCGTAATACAAGTCCGGAATTTCGTTCATCCAGCGCAGAGCGGGAATGATGTCTGCTTTATTCAGCGGCGTGCTTGCCGCGAGGGTGCGATCAGATAATGTGACGACTGCGCCATTTAGACTGACTACAGGACATTCCAGATCCGCTAGCCGAAGCTGACGTTCTGCATCCATAAAAGAGCGGCCTGTGGCAATGATAACAATGTGACCTAGTTTCTGAGCTTTTATAATAGCTTCGCGGTTTTTTGGACTGATGTTTCCTTCTTCGTTCAGTAATGTTCCATCCATATCTAAAGCAATCAGCATATTGTATGAGCTCCTTTTCCAGGTAAAGTGGTACTTTTTAAGGGGGATTGAAACGTTACTTGTATCTTATCATTAATATTCTGAAAACCAAAAACCATTTTCATGCAACTGTACAATAATGAACGTTCAACAAGAGATAAAAGGTTTTTACAGTATATTTTTAGAAAATAGTTCAGTCGTGGTACAATAGTTGTCAAACTAACCGACTAGCCGAATCTATCGTCAGCTTATGTTCGAGGAACGTGACCGACGGTATTTTTCCTGCGTAAGGACATCGGCAGCTGCTTATGTAAAGGGGACTATTTATGAGATCCAAAAACTTAGCCACCATGTCACTCGCCTTTATGGCATGTGGGTTTCTGATTACACTGTTTCTACCTGAAAATCTAGCCGTGATTCTACTGAGAGGTGGTTTCGAGGCCGGTTTGGTGGGGGGGATTGCCGACTGGTTCGCGGTAACGGCGCTGTTCCGCCATCCGATGGGGCTACGTATTCCACACACCTCACTACTGCTCAAGAATCGCGATAAGATCATCCAATCACTAATCACCGCGATGGAGACTGAGCTTCTTAACAAGGAAAGCATTGAGAACAAGCTGCGTAAGTTTGGCTTTATATCAATGGGCTCCAAGCTGCTGACAAAGTTCTTTAGTAAAAAGAAGGCAAGAGTACAAATATTGGAGCAGCTTGGCGAATTCGTGTCTCGTCTTCCGGTAGAGAAGGCAGTACCGTTTCTGCAAAAGGCAGCCTCCGAATATGTTCGTGAAGCTGAGCTTGGCGTTGCGGCTGATAAAATAGTTACTAAGTTAATGAATGACGGTAAAGATGTAGCTGCTCTGGACTATGCGCTGGAAGGGGTGTCTACTTGGAGCGGACGTCCTGAAACGAAGGCTATGCTGGGCAAGATTGCCAGCGAGAAATTGGCTGAAGTGAAGCTTGGCGGACTTAAAGGTATGGCTTTTCAGGCTTTTGTCGGGTTTATGGATGCAGATATGCTTGGTGAAATGCTGCAAGGTATGTTGCAGTCCGGTATCCGCGATTTTCGGGAAGAGGATAGCCCATACCGTGAAGAGATTATCCGCGAGATTCGAGTGGCCCTGTTCCAGATTGTTAATGACGAGGCTAGACTGGCTTCATTAAAAGAATGGGCACTGAATGAGCTTGAAGGCGAAGCAGCAACCGCATTTCTGCATACGCAATTGGAGAACATTCGCAGCAAAGCAATTTCCCTGTTGGAGGAAGATCGGGCGGCTGGCGGACGCAAGCTGTTCACGCTCTATACCCTGCTTGTACGTCGTATTGGCAAGGAACAAGAATGGATCAGCAGCTGGGAAGAGCGGATTCGCGCTTCGCTAATTGCCTTTGTAGAGGCTAACCACTACAGAATAGGTCTTTTGGTAAAAGAGAATCTGGACAGCATGGATGACGCTAGTCTAGTGAATATGCTGGAAGATAAAGTGGGTAAAGATCTGCAATGGATTCGTGTGAACGGAGCTTTATGCGGGTTTGTCGTAGGGCTTGTGCTTACAGTTATTCAATTGATTTGAATGAAACTTACCTATGTAATGTAAATTCACAAAAAAGCAGAGCAGCGATTCTCCCGTGTTGGAGGATCGCTGCTTTTTGTTGTTGCTCATGGCCTGTCTGCATCGTGGAGTAATAATCCTCCTCTGAGGCTTAAGGACCCATATGACGTTATTTGTTAGTTTTTGACCCTTGGAACATGTTTGCGGACTCCACTGGCGTTATTCCTATGGATGACGTTCATATGGGACATTTTTCATGCCAATAGGGGTTATAGGGTTCTTTAGCATTGCAAATGAGGGATAAAGCTGCGTTTGGGGTCAGCTGTGTCCGATAGCTACCTTGTATGCGCATATGTTACCTAATTCATTCGGAGATTGGTGCTTAGCTCAAGCAAGCTCCAAAAAGAAAGGGACCCAGCAGCCAGTTGATGGCTTGTGGAGACCCCTACTTTTGGTGAGTCTACAATTGCATTCCATCTGCAAGAGTTCTGTACCCTTGCTGTGGTGTTGCAGAAGCTTGATACAGCTGTTCTAAATGGTTTGCGGTTCGCTGCCAATTGAAGGCTTCAAGCGCATCTGCTCTCCCTTGTGATCCGATGGTAACTGCCAATTGTGGATGGCGGGCTATCCGCAGCAAATGCCGGGCAAAGGGTAAAGCCTCGCGATATCGTTCTACCAGATAACCGTTATGGCCAGAGGCGACAATCTCTCGGATGCCCCCATTATTAGAAGCGATAACAGGTAGACCGGAGGCCATAGCTTCTACATTAACAAGGCCGAAGGATTCATGATTCTGGGAAGGGCATACAAAGCAGTCTGCCGCCTGATAAAGGGTGTGTATATTCTCATGAGCCACATTTCCTAGAAAAGTAACAGACACTCTCAGCCGCCGTGCAAGGAGCTTCAACTGCCGTATGTACGACGGTTTGCCTTTGCCGGCGATGACCAGATGAGCGGGGAGGTGTTTGTTTAAATGCGACATAGCACGTATTAATATAGGCACCCCTTTGCGGGGGATAACCCGACCCACGAACAAAACTGTGAAGGTCTGTGGGAGTTTGTAGAAACTACGAAGCTGTTGTTTTTCAGATATCTGCACAGGCGTAAACCGGTCAAGATCAGCTCCCAATAAGACAATATGAATCCCTGTGGTCAGTTGCGGGAAGCGGCGATCCAATCTTCGCTGTAAGGAGTGGCTGTTGGCAATGATCAGATCTGCTTTTGCTAAGGCATTGGCCACTTTATCTGTACCCGGTGTGAAGGTAAGCGAGTGCAGGAACAGAAATACCGGGATATGAGGAAGCTGCTTCTTTACAGCAGACATAAGATGGGGGCGATTATCAACCTGAATGATGTCAAAGGATTCTTTCTGAATGTATTCTAATACCGAAGTAAGATAATGGGCTGGGGTGCTTGCAGGCAATCGGATAATTCTGACCTGCTCCAATATAATGGCAGCAGGTAGTCCAGGTACCTTCCGACTAACAATGGTTACCTTATGTCTCTCCGCCAGTCTTCTGGCAATGGCCCAAATGCAGATTTCTACAGAACCGTCTCCCGGAACTGGGAACTGCTCCGGTGCAATGATACAAATGTGCATGGTTCACGCCTCCTTTTATCCGCTAATGGATATCCTCTTCCACCATATGCAACACAGTAAACAGTAGATACATCCGAAAGCGGAGAGGGCGTTTCACTCATGCCATTTGTACAGTTGCAGCATAAAATACTAAGGCTTACTAAGGCCGTGATTATTTTTTGAGGGACAGGGGAGAGGACAGTTGGGAAAGAAGTTAAAGTCTGCATTGACCAGCAAATGGATTAAAACCAAGGTGCTCATGCGAAGCGCTGAAATTTCACCGTTGATTCCCGAAACGATAAAATTCAGTAAAGTCAATCTGAAAGCTATGCTGCTGAAATATGGAATGGTTTATGTTAAACCGGAATACGGTACCTATGGCAATGGTGTGATGAAGGTTGAGCAGAGTAGAGAGGCTCATGGAACAGAATATAAGTACCAAAGTGGAACAAGACTCAAAACCTTTAGAACCTTCGACGCCTTCCATTTATCTTTAAAGAAAGCAACGCGTGGACGTAGTTACCTGATCCAGAGAGGAATAGTTTTGCTAAAGCACGGGAAACACCGCTTTGATATCCGTGTGATGGTCCAGCTCAGCCCGCAGGGCAAATGGGAAACTACCGGTCTGATCGGTCGGGTAGCTGAGAAAGGTAAGATTGTTACCAACTATCATAGCGGCGGCAAACTAACTGCTATGGAAAAGCTGCTGTCTCCTTATCTGAACGAAGCTCAGCAAGCGCAAATGCTTAAGATCCTGAGAAAGCTAGGAGAAGATACCGGACGTTTCTACCATAAGAAATATCCTGGGTTTAGACAGATTGGTGTCGATGTAGGATTGGATAGATCCATGACGCCTTGGATTATTGAAGTGAATACTAGTCCGGACCCGTATATTTTTAAACATCTTTCTGATAAAAGCATGTACCGCAAAGTAATGGCTTACCGCAGAGCGAATGAGAAGAAAAAGTCCGTTAAATGATCTGTTTCCTCGTATTTGCAATGACAGCAGAAATCTTTTGTTCTAATTCTATGATTTTTTGCTTGTGTGTTGCGATTTGGCGGTAACCGGAGACGAGTGAGGACAGAGACTGAGTGGTTAATGTAAGGTTTTGCTTGCGAATCGCTGCTTTGAAGTCACTCCAATCTGCGGAAATCCGTTTATTCAATGAGGTGACTACGCTTTTGTTTGATTTAATTGAGACCTGTGGACTATCAATGCCAGACAAGGTTTTGCGGGCATAGGTTATCTTTCGGGTACGTGTCTGTTTCGCTGCATTCAACTGATTCTGTCTGTCGCTAATTTCTTTGCGTGCCAACTGAACCAGGATCTTCATAGCATCACCTTGGGCTTGTAATACGGTATTCAACGTCTTGTTTTTAAGACCCTTGGCGATCTTGATACGCTTATTAAGCGCATTGTACTGGTCGAATAAGGGCTGATAGTGCTGTTTGCAGCTCTTAACGGTAGCCTCCAGTTGAGCTACGGTTTCTAAATCAATCTCTTTAATTTGCTTACGTACTGCAATCAGTGTTTGCTCATTATTATAGTGAAGGGTTCGGATCTGCTCCTCACGATTATTGTATTGCATCTTTAAAGTAGATAAATCATTGTACAGATTAGTCATCTTTATCCTTGTAGGACCGTCGGCAGTCGCAGCTGTTAGATCAAAAGCCGCTTGAATAGAGGGTGTTAATTCAGTCGTTGCTGCAGCAAAAGCTTCCGTTGATGTGCTTAACGATAGCAGGATCACCAGTAGTAGTAAGGGGAATGACTTTAGTGCGTTCATTAATTCGCTCCTCCTTTTGTCCGTATCCCTGAAGACAACAAAAAAGCACCCGTAGCAAAGGCAAAAGCCTTTATTACGGGTGCTTCCATCGTAATAGGTCACGAACGATATATTTATTCTTAAATATAAGTTGTTTATTTGCTAGCGTCAATAATTTAAATTTAAATATTTCCAATTTAAAATAATGCGCTAGACATTTCTTTCCCCAGTTCTCTTATCGTATACTGACATAAGAAGGTATGGGAGCTTTAGCACTAGCAACAAAGGAGGTCTGGCTTAAATGGGCAGCTCGGTAGAATTTAACGCAATTCTGGATCATGCATTTATGAGGTCTCCAGAAGGAATGGCCGTACTGTTTTCAAATAACGGCGATTTCAACTGGATAAAAGTCAATCCGGCTTTTTGCAATCTACTTGGCTTTACGGAGGCCGAGTTTCTTGCCGGGGCTCTTTTTACAGAATCGGAAAATAGAGAGGCACATTCAAAAGAGCTCTCCTATAGATTAGTAATGGACGAGCTTCAGAAATCGCCAGCGGGCAGCTGGAAGAAGGAACATTGTTTTTTAAACAAAGAAGGTCAACCCGTGTGCCTGTCTCTCATGTTCTCTGGATTAGGAGCAGAAGAAGGACAAGCCCCTTTGTATATTATAGTATACGCAGAGGATATTACGGAACTAAAGATCGCAGCTCAGGAAACGGTGGATCATCGGGATCAGCAGCAGCAAATGGAAGAACAAATTCGCCAAAGTGAACGCAATTATAGATTGATGTCTGAGAATTCGCTGGATTTAATCTCGCGTCATGCGGTCAAAGACAGTGTTTTCTTATATTGTTCTTCAGCTAGCCGTACCTTGCTTGGTTATGAACCTGAAGAGATGGTTGGGACAAGCGCCTATAATTATCTTCACCCCGATGATCTAGTTATGATGCAAGGTTTAATGGAGCAGAGCCGCAGCTCTGGCGTTATTCCGGCTGTAGCTTACCGCTACCGCCATAAGAATGGCACCTATGTCTGGTTCGAGTCGAGCAGTCGTTATACCTATGATGATGAGGGAAATGTCATGGAGATTATAGCGATTGGGCGGGAAATTACGGAGCGCAAGCAGTTCGAGTTCAAGCTTAAGGAGAGCGAGCAACGGTATAAATCATTGTTTGAATACAATCCATCTGCTGTGTACTCTATGAATTTGCATGGAGACTATTTGACTGCCAATGCGAATTTGGAGAAGTTGACCGGGTATTCGCTGGAGGAACTGATCGGAATGTACTTTGGCCCCATTGTGCATGAGAAGGACATAGAGAAGACGTTGTATCATTTTAACTTAGCCGCCCAGGGTTATCCTCAAAGCTATGATCTAACGCTTATTCATAAAGACGGACACTTTGTAGAAATTAATACTACCAATATTCCGATCATTGTAGATGACCAAGTAGTGGGTGTGTATGGGATTTCCCGTGATATTACAGAGCGCATCCGTTATACAGAACAAATTGAGAAGCTTAGCAATGAGTATACCCTTATTTTAAATGCGGTTTCAGAAGGCATCTTTGGACTCGATATGGAGGAGAAGGTGACGTTCATTAACCCTGCAGGTTTGCAAATGCTGGACTATGAACATGATGAAATTATGGGCCATCCTTATTTGGATCATATTCAGCAAATAGCGCTTGATGGGAGCCATTATCGGCCGCAGGAATCTCCACTGATGAAGGCTATTAAGTCAGGTGTATCTTATCAGAGTAAAGATGCGGTCTTGTGGCGTAAGGACGGTTCTAGCTTTCTTGCGGAATACCAGGTAACCCCTCTGTTTGATAAAGGGGAGCCGAAGGGTGTTGTTGTAGTGTTTCGGGACATCACGGATGAGAAGGAAATCATTCGGGCGAAGGAATCCGCAGAAAAAGCAGACCAGGCTAAGTCTGAGTTCTTAGCTATTATGAGCCATGAAATCCGTACGCCGATGAACGGAATTGTAGGGATGACGGATCTCCTGGCGGAGACGGAGCTTGATGAAGAACAGCTTGGATATACTGACATTATTAAGGAGAGCAGCAGCTCGCTCCTATCTATTTTGAATGAAATACTGGATTACAGCAAAATTGAAGCCGGAAAAATGATGATTGTAAATGAGCCCGTGCAGCTTCAAGCCGTATTGGACAGCGTAATCGATCTATTTACAGCTAAGGCTTTGGAGAAAAATATTCAGTTATCATGCAGCATGGCACCTGGAGTCCCGCCACTGATTATGGGCGATGCCGGGCGGTTGCGTCAGATATTGGTCAATCTGGTCAGCAATGCAATCAAGTTTACAGATCGGGGCAGTATCAGTATTTACGTAGAGCAGAAGCTGTCCGCAGATCAAAAGAAATTAACTTTGAAATTTAATGTTAGGGATACGGGGATCGGCATTCCTCTAGAGAAGCAGCATCGGCTGTTTCAGTCCTTTTATCAGCTGCATTCCTCGTTTAATCGCAAATATGGCGGGACCGGATTGGGGCTGGCAATTTGTAAAAAGCTCGTTGAGCTGATGGGCGGAGCTATCGCTGTAGAGAGCAGTGAAGGAGAGGGCTCTAATTTCTATTTCACGCTGCAGATTAATCCTGATAGTAGTAAATCTGAGATAAATGTGGAAGATACAGTGCAAACAGAAGAACGGGAGACAACAATGGAAGGGGCAGCAGCTGCAGAAGAAGAATTGGATGCCGGTGCAAATGTAATTCTACTTCCGGAGGCAACTCCACATTGTGCTCCTAAGTCTAGCCCTTTAAGAGGGGATCTATCCGAATGAAGCATGGACAGCCTCGGATTAGCAAGAAACTGCCTGCGGAGCCATATACACAGTGGGAGGTTGGGGTCGAATCCCCGTCCTCTGCATGTGGCCCAGCTACGATGGCCGCGTTAGCGGAGTATTGGAACACCCATTTAGGAGCGGACTTTATTCGGGGCAAAGGTCATTTTCCTTCCAAAGCCGCTCATATTAATTACATATACAGCCATCACGGTGGAAGACCTTGGGGGATGAGTGTGCGCCGTTTTACCAAAGGACTGAAGAACTATATCCATTCAGTGATTTTACCTAAGGATCAGCAAAAGTTACTTATTACTACGTTTAATGATTTTGAAGTATATAAAACAGAAATTGATGCCGGCCGGCCTGTGGCTGTTAAATTTGATAAGTGGTTTCGTCTGCGGTGGAGAGGTGAGTTTACTTACGACTACCATTGGGTACTAGGTATAGGATATGAGGGATTTGAGGACGGAGAGCGTGCTAACCTGATTGTTCACGATAATGGTGTGCGGTACAAGGACGGTAGAGTCACTCTAGGGAAAGAACGGCGTATTCCGTATTTTGCGAATAAAGACATTATTACGATGGTTGGGCTAGATATTGACGATGCATCGAGGTAGAGGGATTGTCCTGACAAAATAGCTTGAAAAATTTGAGTCCAAACGTTTGCACTACTTAGACGATCATACTATAATCCAGTTAATAACTGGAAAAGGGGATAGGTGCTTTGTCCGTACAAAGGGAAATGAAGGAACCCATTTATTATGGGGATCCTGCGGCTACTAGAGGGATTTCCGTGTTTGCTCAGGAGTTTGATCAGTTATTCAGCTATGATGGGGACGATCTTGGCCTAACGTACTCACCGGGGAGTTCAGCTTTTTGTTTATGGGCGCCCACCGCTCAAGAAGCGGAGCTGGTACTCTATAATTCATGGCAGGGAGCAGCAGAGTGTAAGTATTCTATGATCCGTGATGTCCGGGGAACGTGGAGAATTACAGTTGACGGTGATTTAGATGGCAAGTTCTATACCTACCGAGTACGTCTTGGAGAACAGTGGAATGAGGCGGTTGATCCTTATGCACGTGCTGTAGGAGTGAACGGTGATAGGGGAGCTATTTTAGATTTACGTAAAACAGATCCGGAACGGTGGACGGAAGATAAGCCACCCTTGGATGATCCTGTGGATGCCATCATTTATGAGCTTCATTTGCGAGACTTATCCATTCATCCAGCAAGCGGTATGACCCATAAAGGACAATATCTTGCTTTGGCGGAAGAAGGAACCCGCGGACCGGAGGGTATTCTCACTGGACTCGATCATATCGCGAACCTCGGTGTAACCCATGTGCAGCTATTGCCTGTCTATGATTATTCTACAGAGAGTGTAGATGAGACGAGGCTGGATGAACCGCATTATAACTGGGGTTATGATCCGAAGAATTATAATGTGCCAGAAGGCTCCTATGCTACAGATCCATATGTGCCTGGACTGCGTATCCGGGAACTAAAAAAAATGATTCAAGCACTTCATGATCGCGGTCTCCGCGTCATTATGGATGTGGTTTACAACCATGTGTACGATGGCTATCGTGTGAATTTCACCAAGCTGGTTCCCGGCTATTATTTGCGTTACAAGCAAGACGGAAGCCTGTCGGATGGCTCTGGCTGCGGGAATGACGTGGCTTCAGAACGCTTGATGATGTCCAGCTTCATCGTGGAATCCGTAGTTTATTGGGCCAAAGAATACCATATCGATGGTTTTCGTTTTGACCTGATGGGCTTGATTGATCTCGACACGATGGAGGAAATCCGGCGTCGTCTGGATGGGATTGACCCGTCCATCATGACGATTGGTGAAGGTTGGATGATGGGGACAGAGTTGCCGATGGAGCGGCTCGCTCATCAGAAGAATGCTGCGCTTCTGCCGGGAATCGGACATTTTAATGATGATTTCCGGGATGCCATTAAAGGGAATATTTTTCTGCATGATCAACCGGGCTTCATCAGCGGAATGATGGGATTGGAGCTTGCGATAAAGGCAGGGGTCGCGGGAGGCATTGCTTATGCCCCAGGCATTGGACAATTTGCCGTGGAGCCTCAGCAAACCGTCAATTATGTGGAATGTCATGATAATCATACGTTATGGGATAAAATATTACTGTCCACACAAGGGCAGACGGACAAACAGCGCCAATCTATGCATAGGTTAGCTTCTGCGATAGTGTTCATGAGTCAGGGAATCCCCTTTGTCCATGCGGGTCAGGAATTTATGCGCACGAAAAACGGGGTAGAGAACAGCTATAAATCCTCGGTGAAGATCAACCAATTGGATTGGGAACTGTGCGCTGCTCATCAAGATGATGTGGTTTATCTGAAGCAGCTAATTGCCTTGCGTAAAGCACATCCGGCTTTCCGTATGCGAACGGCAGATGAGATTCGGAATCATCTAGTATTTGAAAAAGCACCGGTAAGTTCGGTAGCGTATACATTGCGTGGCCATGCTGGAGGCGATGCGGTGAAGCATATCTATGTGCTTTTTAATGCTAATGTAGAACAGACGACTTTGGTTCTGCCACAGCTTGGTGCATGGAAAACAGTTTTTGGAGCCGATCTTGCGCAGAATCTGACGGGTAATAAGCTAACTGTAAGCGGGATTGGAATGGTAGTGCTGACGGTGGACTAGATGTTTTTTTACAGATAATTCTTCAAAAGCATGCGGAGTATTGTGCTCAATGAGTACAGTGCGCTGTGTGCTTTTTTTGCGTGGAACTTTCTTTTGAATGGATGCTCTTATTTTACATAAAAAGGTGACATTACTCATTTTCGTTAAAGATATGGGGTGCTAATATTAAGGCATTTACTTTGGCGCTTTAGAGTGGCATAACAGCAGAAAGTGACAGAGAGTACTTTTCTTTGGTAGAGAGGATGAAAGAGATGGGGAAAGCAACCGGATTTTTAGAGTTTGAACGACAGACACCCTCCGAGTGTGAGGCATTGGAGCGAATTAAGAATTGGAATGAATTCTCGATACCTATGGATGAAGAAAAGCTGCGCGAGCAAGGGGCGCGTTGTATGGATTGCGGTACGCCATTTTGTCATGTAGGACGTCTGTTGTCTGGTATGGCTTCCGGCTGCCCTTTGCACAACTTGATTCCTGAATGGAACGATATGGTCTATCGTGGAAATTGGGAGATAGCGCTGAAACGTCTGCATAAGACTAACAACTTTCCTGAATTTACAGGCCGTGTCTGTCCCGCTCCTTGCGAAGGCTCTTGTACGGTAGGGATGAATGGCAAACCTGTCACCATTAAATCTATTGAGAAGTCGATTGTAGATAGAGGTTTTGCAGAAGGCTGGATTGTGCCTGAGCCGCCACTTCATCGCACGGGTAAAAAGGTAGCTGTAGTGGGTTCAGGTCCGGCGGGGCTTGCCTGCGCTGCACAGCTTAATAAGGCAGGACATACGGTGACTGTGTATGAACGGGCGGACCGGATTGGCGGACTGCTTACCTATGGTATTCCCAACATGAAGCTGGATAAAAAGACTGTACAGCGCCGGGTGGATCTGCTTGCAGCTGAGGGCATTACCTTCGTAACTCGAACAGAGATCGGCCGAGATCTCCCAGCATCACAGCTCAAGGCAGAGCATGACGCTGTAGTACTGTGTGGTGGATCTACTCAGGCACGTGATCTGCCGATAGAAGGACGCGATTTGCGTGGGATTCATCAAGCTATGGAGTTTTTAACGCTGAATACAAAGAGCCTACTGGATTCAGGGCTTGCCGATGGGGAATATTTATCAGCAGCAGGTAAGGATGTAGTTGTAATCGGCGGTGGGGATACTGGAACAGACTGTGTAGCCACTTCGATCCGTCACGGCTGCCGCAGTGTGACTCAGCTTGAGATTATGCCACAGGCGCCGCTGACACGTCAGTCTAACAATCCTTGGCCGGAATGGCCAAAGGTGCTTAAAGTGGACTATGGTCAGCAGGAGGCCGCTTCACTGTATCAAGAAGATCCGCGCCGTTATCTGGTTTCGACGAAACGGTTTGTCGGCGATGAGGGCGGGCAAGTGCAGGAGCTGCGTACAGTGCGCATTGAATGGACTCATAATGAACAGGGACGAATGGTACCGGTCGAAGTGCCGGGCAGTGAGGAGACCCTGCAAGCGCAGCTGGTATTACTGGCTTTGGGATTCACAGGGCCTGAAGAAGCTGTACTGGGCGAGCTTGGGGTGGAACGCGATGAGCGGGGGAACGCCAAAGCAGAGTTCGGAGCACAAGCAACCAATGTAGAAGGTGTGTTCACAGCAGGCGATATGCGGCGCGGGCAAAGCCTTGTAGTCTGGGCTATTGACGAAGGACGTCAGACTGCGCGCGAAGTAGACCGCTTTTTGATGGGATCCTCGAATTTGCCGTGAGTGTTAAGATATAGCGGGCAGGGCGTTCCTTTGGGAACGTCCGCTTTGCGTTGTGGTATGTTCAAGGTTAAGATTATTGTCTAAGCGCATATTTACTTAAGTTAAGTTGAAAAGGAGAATACATGATGAAGTTAATGTTTATTTCCGACATTCACGGATCTTTATTTTGGCTGGAACGGGCTTTGGAAAAGGCAGAAGAAGAGCAGCCGGACAGTCTTATTATTCTAGGAGACTTTTTATATCATGGTCCAAGAAATCCGCTGCCGAAGGAATATAACCCACAAGAGGTTGCTAATAAGCTTAATGCATATAACAAAAACAAGCCTATAACCGCAGTACGTGGAAACTGTGACGCCGAGGTAGACCAAATGCTGCTGGAATTCCCGATGATGGGCGATTATATAATGCTTTTGCACGAAGGCAGACGGATTTACGCTACACATGGTCATGGCTTTAGCATTGAGCATTTGCCGGCGCTTTCCGAGAAGGATATTTTTATTCAGGGACATACCCATATACCAGTTGCCGATGTAAAAGAGGGAGTGTATGTGCTGAATCCCGGCTCCATATCGCTGCCTAAAGAGAATAATCCGAATTCCTATGCTGTTCTAGAGGGCGGGGAATTTATCGTTAAGGATTTTGAAGGCAATGTGGTAAAAAAGATTACCGTATAGTGAGAGGGATCGTTTAAAGGAACTCCTGAAGATTGAGAGATTGAATAAGGGAGACAATGCCAAAGGACAACATTACCAATCCGGATAGTTTGTTGAACATGAGCTGTTTCGACCGTCCTAACATTATGTAGGTTCTGAACAAAGCAGTGCTCCCTGTCAAACCCATCCACCATAATGCGGAACCCAGAAAGACGCCACTAACTAGAAACGGCATATTGGAGCTGCTATGAGACAGAAGGACGCCAGATGCGCTGAATATGCCAAGGAAAAAAATAATCGTCATGGGATTGGACAGCGTCAGCAACAGCGTTACTATGTATGAATTCAGTGAGCTTTTTGGGGAATTGGGTGCTGTGCTGTCTGTGTCTGGGGGTTCTAACAGCGACTTCATGCCAAGATAACAAATAAACAACCCGCCCAAGGCTTGCAGTACCGTTTTATAATCAACCAAAAAAGCGGTGAGGGCGGATAAGCCGAATCCGGCGATACTACCATAAACTGCGTCAGCTGTGGCCGCTCCCAAGCCGCAGCATAGGCCAGTTTTGAAACCTGAGCTTAAGGTTTTCTTGATGCATAAGATGCTGATAGGACCTAAAGGAGCCGCAATAGAAAGCCCCAGCAGCATTCCTTTTGCCATCCACTCCCAAGGCATAAGGCTTCACTCCTTTTATCTATTCTTCTTTTAACGTGGACAAAATAAATACGGTATTTGATCTTACAATGTCATGATTGGCCTTGAGTGTATGCGTTATAAAACCCTCCAATTCGGATAAATCCGGTAGACCCACCTTCAAGAGATAGTCGTATTCCCCCGAGATATGATGACATTCCAGTACTAGCGGCGATTGAATAATGGTTGTGCGGAAGTGTTGGGTTTCAACTGAGCCGTGCAGCTGCACGAAAATATATACCAATAGGGTTTGTCCTATTGCCTTACGGTTTAACTTGACCGTGAATTGATCAATCACTCCGTTATTCTCCAGTTTACGAATTCTTTCAGTGATGGAAGGCACGGATAAATGAACGATTTTACTAATTTCGGAACTGGTCATGCGGCCGTTGCTTTTCAGTAATTCCAAGATTTGAAGATCGATGTCATCCATTGCAACTCACTCCTTTAAGCTAATTATATAAAATCCATTAGAAATGAAAATAGAATCACTAAAATAAGTAAAATTATTAAATGATATCCTGATTTATATTAAAATAATTAAATTTAGCTTCGTTGTAACGGATGGAACTTAAATTTTTTAACTGCAAAATGGGGGCTGCGCACAAAAAAAATTCCTTCCAACATTATTAATGTCCCAGGGAATTGAGCACTAGAACATATTATTGTATGATGAGGAAGGAGTTTTAGGGGTAGAACTGGCTCCAAATATATTAGTAAAGGTAGTTAACACATGAATCCTAAAGATTTGAACTATACAATGCCACCGGAATGGGGCAAGCATGAACGTACTTTTATCTCCTGGCCGGTGCAGGAATCTATGTGTTTCCCGGACAACCACGAGTCAGTGTGCCAAGGTTATGCTGACATTATCACAGCCATCGCCGAGTTTGAACCGATCACGGTTATTGTGAACCCGGAGGATGTGGAGCGGGTAGAACATTTGGTCGGCGGACCGAATGTAACGCTGCTGCCTATTGCGCATAGCGATGCTTGGCTGCGTGATAACGGACCTACCTTTATTGTTAATAAAGAAGGACAAATGGCAGGTGTGAACTGGAAGTTTAATGCTTGGGGCGGTAAATATTCACCTTGGGATCTGGATGACGAAGTGGCTCCGCAGATTCTGGAGCATGCGCAGATCACCCGTTTTGATGCACCGCTTGTGATGGAGGGTGGCTCGATTCATACGGATGGAGAAGGCACTTTGCTTACTACAGAAGAGTGTCTGCTTAACCTAAACCGCAACCCGGAGCTGAAGCGCGAAGAGATCGAAGAGTACGTGCGGAACTATACAGGTACAGAAGCTATTATCTGGCTGAGACGTGGCCTTAGTGGCGATGAAACCGATGGTCATGTCGATAATATTGCTTGTTTTGCTGCACCAGGCAAAGTTATTATCCAGGTCTGTGAGGACCCGCAGGATGAGAACTATGAGATTACGCAAGAGAATCTGCGTATTCTGGAGAACACTACAGATGCCAAAGGGCGTAAGCTGGAGATTATCAAGATTCAGCAGCCACCACGGGTCGATCATGACGGCAGTCGTCTGACGCTCAGTTATTTGAACTTTTATTTCGTGAACGGCGGAATTATCTTGCCTGTGTTTGGCGGCACCGCGACAGAAACGGATACACTTGCTGAGAAAGTGCTGGCTGGTTTGTTCCCGGATCGCAAGATTCGTACAGTTAACGGAATGGCCGTTATCACCGAAGGCGGAAATGTCCACTGCACTACGCAGCAAATGCCTGCACAGCTATAATTGAAGGAAACTAGACGTCCAAAGGGACATTTATATACAAGGAGGACAGATACTTGAGAAATGTAAAAGTAGCTGCGACACAAATGAGTTGTTCCAGCAATATTGAGGAGAATATCAGCAAAGCCGAGACATTGGTCAGAGAAGCGGCAGCACAGGGTGCGCAAATTATTTTGCTCCAGGAGCTGTTTGAGACTCCGTATTTCTGTCAAAAAGAGAAAGCTGATTATTACGCATACGCAACAGAGCTTGAGCATAACAAGGCGATTAATCATTTCAAAGCAGTAGCCAAGGAGCTGCAAGTGGTACTGCCGATTAGTTTTTATGAGAAAAAGAATTACGCGCGTTACAACTCACTTGCTGTAATTGATGCTGATGGAACGGTGCTGGGCAAATACCGCAAGAGTCATATTCCAGATGGCCCAGGTTATGAAGAGAAGTTCTACTTTAATCCGGGAGATACTGGCTTTAAGGTATGGAACACTCGTTATGCCAAGATTGGTGTAGGCATCTGCTGGGATCAATGGTATCCAGAAGCGGCTAGAGTAATGAGCCTGATGGGAGCAGAAATTCTGTTCTATCCAACGGCTATTGGGTCTGAACCGCAGGATGGATCGATCGATTCCAAGGATCATTGGCAGACCTGTATGCTTGGACATGCAGCTGCGAATCTTATTCCAGTCGTGGCTTCCAACCGTATTGGTGAGGAAATTGATGAGGATTCGAGCATTAATTTCTACGGCTCATCGTTCATTGCAGGTCCTCAGGGCAATAAAATCGTTGAGGCTGGACGTGAGGAGCAAACTGTGCTGGTAAGCGAATTCGATCTGGATGCTTTGGAAGTTGGCCGGATCGAGTGGGGAATCTTCCGTGACCGCCGGCCGGATCTGTATAAATTGATCGGTTCTTATGATGGAGATATCACACTTTAATAGGTTTAAAGTTAAATATGCTAAAGGCATTGCTAGAGAGAATACAATCTCTGGCAGTGCCTTTTGTGTTTGATGAATTTTTTTGAGAGTGATGTACGCATAAAACGTATAAAATAATAATATTGTGTTATATAACCTTACATAATTTAGAAAAGTTAATTGTCATGAATCCTTTAATCTGTTAAAATCTCTTTAAGTTATTTCCGAAAATAGGGGGAATGGGGATATGAGAATAAAAAGTCGTGTTTTAATGTCAGTTTTTATATCATTTGTGGTGGTTGCATTGGTAGGTTGTGGAGCAAATAACAGTAAAGCTGGTAACGATTCCTCAGCGGAGAAAATTAAGTTTGCCAGTGATGCCAGCTACGCTCCTATGGAGTATATGGACACGGATAAAATCAAAGGATTCGACATCGATTTCATTAAGGCAGTTATGGAAGAAGCGGGAATAGACTATGACATAACGAACACAGGCTGGGAAACGATGCTGCAAAGTGTGAAGCAGGGAACGGAGTATCAAGCAGGGCTATCTTCAGTATCGATTACGGATGAACGTAAAGAAACCTATGACTATTCCATCCCTTATTTCGAATCTACCAATATGATTATGGTTAAAGAAGGCAGCGACATCAAAAACGCACTTGATCTTAAAGATAAAGTAGTTGCAATACAAGGGGCCACAACTGCAGATGACCTGATGAGCGGAATAATGGGTGTCGACAACCCTAACTTGAAACGTTTTGACAGTAATGCGGTGGCATTGATGGAACTGAATGGCGGCGGAGCCGATGCGGTCGTAGCGGATATTGCCATTGTACGTGAGTACATGAAAAACAATCCTAAGCAGAAGCTGGTGGGGATTGTAGACACGGAGAATTTCGGAGCGGAATATTACGGCATTCTTTACCCTAAGGGCAGTGAGTTAAAAACGAAACTGGATCCAGCTATTAAGAAGGTATTGGAAAACGGAAAGTACGCGGAAATCTACAAAACTTGGTTCGGCGAAGAACCTAACCTGGATAGCTTATTGAACGCAAAATAAGGAAAAAACCTAATAAGCATGCGTAATGATAGCTATTGCGCATGCTTATTTTTTTAAAGAGAGATGACACAAAGAAGAGAAGGGGAGAGTCCTATGGATTTTAGAATGGACATTATCATTCATTATTTGCCCGTCCTTTTAAAAGGGACACTGCTGACTATCGGTATTTCTGTAGTTTCTATTTTATTTGGCTCTATTTTGGGACTGGGGATCGGATTTGGCAAAATGGCCCCAAAATGGTATTTGCGCTGGCCTTTTCATTCATATATCAATTTTTTTCGAGGAACACCATTGTATGTGCAGATTCTGATTGTTCACTTTGGAGTGATTCCCCCGCTTTACGGCAAAACCAATGCCCTAATTACTGCGTTTGTTGCTCTGTCGCTTAATTCGGCTGCTTATTCGGCTGAGATTTTTCGGGCAGGCATTCAGTCGGTTGATCGTGGGCAACGGGAAGCGGCTATTTCACTGGGGATGACTAGTCGGCAAGCGATGAGATTTATTATTTTACCGCAAGCGATCAAACGGATGGTTCCGGCTTTTGGTAACGAGTTTATTGTGCTTGTGAAAGACTCCTCTCTTCTGGCTTTGGTGGCTGCACCGGAAATAATGTATTGGACCAACACGATGAAAGGGCAATATTTGCGGATATGGGAGCCTTATTTGACAGCGGCACTTATTTATTTCATTCTTACCTATTCTCTTAGCAAGCTGCTGAATTACGTTGAACGGAGGCTGAAATAGGATGGAGCCTATGATTTCAGTACGGAACTTACATAAATCATTTGGAACAAACACGGTGCTGGCCGACATAAGTATCGATATTTTCAGTCAGGAGGTAGTGGTGGTTATTGGGCCGTCCGGATCGGGTAAATCCACCTTTTTGCGTTGCCTTAATTTACTGGAGCAGCCGCAGGGGGGCGAGATTGTAATTGAAGGCACTTCTTTGATGGCGGCGAGTACGAAGATTAACGATATCCGTACAGAGCTTGGGATGGTATTTCAGCAGTTTAATCTATTTCCTCATATGAAGGTTATAGAAAACATTATGCTGGCGCCGGTTCAGGTGCGTAAATGGTCTCCGGATAAAGCGCGGCAAAAAGCGCTTGAGCTGCTGCAAAAAGTAGGTCTAAGTGAAAAAGCAGAGATGTATCCAGCCTCATTGTCTGGGGGGCAGGCTCAGCGGGTAGCAATTGCAAGGGCGCTGGCTATGGAGCCCCAAATTATGCTCTTTGACGAACCAACCTCAGCGCTTGACCCGGAGATGGTGGGGGAAGTGCTGGCGGTGATGAAGGAACTGGCCCGTGAGGGGATGACGATGGTCGTGGTGACACATGAAATGGGCTTTGCGCGTGAGGTGGGGGATCGGGTGCTGTTCATGGAACAAGGTGAGATTGTGGAAGAAGGAAGTCCGGAGCAGCTGTTCGGAAATCCTAAGCAAGAACGGACACGATCCTTTCTATCAAAGGTGCTGTAATTTTGTGGAAAGTAGAATCTTGTTATTTTATCAGGTATATTAGAAGAGTAACGGTTATTTCAGGGATTTATATGCAAAATCTGTCGGAACGTGGAGAGGAGGCTCTTGGGATATCTTTTGTTATCATAATCTAGCAGTGATAGAGGGAGAATACGATGAGCACATTTAAAAACTGGTTGAATACAGCCAAAAGCGGACTTACAGATCAAGTGAAGAAATTCAAAAATAAAGATTTCATGAATGCGGTAGTTGCAGGCTGCGCTTTGGTCGCTGCGGCGGACGGTAAAATAGAAGAAGCAGAGAAAAACAAAATGGCCGGCTATATGAATATGAGTAATGAATTGAAGGTATTTGACATGAGAGATGTCATTGCTCAATTCAACTATTACGTAAGTAACTTCGAATTTTCACCAGAAATAGGAAAACAAGAAGCTTTGAAAGCGATCGCTAAGTTTAGCGGCAAACCAGAAGCGGGCCGTCTGATCGTGGGTGTATGCTCGGCAATTGGATCAGCTGATGGTGATTTTGATGATTACGAAAAAGCAGTTGTGCGGAATATTTGTGGCGTCTTAGGATTAAACCCTAGCGAATTCAGTTTATAAATTAGGTGAAGTCATAGATAAAAGTTCGTTGAAACGTAATTTATTCTTTATCGTATCACTGATATAACACCTAAAAGCTAGACTAACAGATAATGATTTTTATCGGAAACGGAGGTACGTTGATTTGGCTGGAATTAATCTGGTAAAAGGTCAAAAGATTGATTTGACTAAAGGTAATGCGGGCTTGTCCAATGTAATTGTGGGCTTAGGCTGGGATCCAATTGAAGCCTCGCGGGGATTCTTTGGAGTCAAGAAACAGGCGAATGTCGACTGTGATGCCTCAGCACTGCTATTAAATGAGGATGGTAAGCTAACTAAGAAGGGTAACCTGATCTGCTTCCACAACAAGCAAAGTCCTTGCAACTCGGTCATTCATTCCGGAGATAATCTGACGGGTGAAGGCGACGGAGATGACGAGCAAATCATGGTTAATTTGAAAGCCATTCCTGCCGATGTTCACAAGGTTCTGGTTGTCGTTAACATTTACGATGCGGTGAATCGCAAACAGGATTTTGGAATGATCAAATCAGCGTATATTCGGGTAATAAATGCTGCCGGGAATAGTGAGTTGATTAAATTCAACTTGTCAGACAACTACACAGGTTTTACGGCACTTATTTGTGGAGAGCTTTACCGCCAAGGTGGAGAATGGAAGTTCGCTGCAATTGGTGAAGGCAGCCACGCCGCTCATATCAATCAACTTGCAGAACGCTACGTATAATCTAAATATAAGAAAAGAGGTATGTAATCATGGCAATTAATCTATCCAAAGGTCAAAAAATCGATTTAACGAAAACAAACCCAGGTCTATCCAAAATCACAGTAGGTCTTGGTTGGGACACAAATAAATATGACGGCGGAAAAGATTTCGATTTGGACGTATCCGTCTTTTTGACCAATGCTAGTGGTAAAGTTGATAAAGAAACCAACTTCATTTTCTTCAATAACAAGCAAAATGAGAATGCTTCTGTTGTTCATACCGGAGATAACCGTACAGGTGAAGGCGATGGTGATGATGAGCAGGTTCAAGTGGATCTTCAGAACATCCCTGCTGATGTAGACAAAGTAGCTTTTACTATTACAATTTATGATGCTGAAGCAAGAAGCCAAAACTTTGGACAAGTCTCCCGTTCCTACGTACGTATCGTAAACGATCTGAACAATGAAGAATTGATTCGTTTCGACCTCGGTGAGGATTTCTCTATTGAAACTGGTGTTGTTGTAGGCGAATTGTATCGTAACGGTGCAGAATGGAAGTTCAATGCTATCGGCAGTGGCTACAAAGACGGCTTGAGCGGTTTGACTCGCGACTACGGCCTGCAATAAATTTCATTCTGCATGCTAAAGATGAATTGAATTCATAAATGAAAGAAGGTTTTGTCAGTGACGATCAGTCTCTCTAAAGGACAACGGATTGATCTTACCAAGACTAATCCGGGTTTGACGAAGGTAGTAGTAGGGTTGGGCTGGGATACTAATAAGTATAGCGGCGGCCAAGATTTTGACCTTGATGCCTCAGCCTTTTTACTGCATGAAGATGGTAAGGCCAAGGGCTCCGATGATTTTGTATTCTACAACAATCCTTCGGGTGGCGCAGGTTCCTTGACTCATACGGGGGATAACCGTACAGGTGAGGGTGACGGAGATGACGAGCAGATTGTTGTTGATTTCAGCAAAATCCCTGCTCATATTCAGCGCATCGGAATAACGGTAACGATCTATGATTATGAAACTCGGGCACAAAACTTTGGACAGGTTTCCAATGCTTTTGTACGTGTAGTAGATGCTTCTAATGATCGTGAAGTGCTTCGCTTCGATTTAGGTGAAGACTTTTCAACTGAAACAGCTGTTGTATTCTGTGAGTTCTACCGCAATGGTGCGGATTGGAAGTTCCAGGCGATTGGAAGTGGCTTTGCCGGCGGTCTAAGCGCTTTATGCAGAAACTATGGACTGGACGCGCAATAACATCCAAGTGGGCGGGGTCATTACCGATCCTGCCCTTTTTATAAATATTTAGAGCAGTACAGACTCCACTTTGTGGGGTTCTTTTTTACAAAATTATTAGTTGGTTTACTCCATTTATAAAGGTGGCGTAAGAATGAGTGTTAACGTAGTCAAAGGGCAAAAAGCTGATCTGACCAAAGGCAATGCTGGACTTCATTCTATAATCGTAGAGATCGGCTGGCATGCTCCGGCTGCTCTGGAGATTGATAGCTCTGCTTTCCTGCTTGGATCAGAGGGTAAAGTAAGTAAAGACGAGGATTTAATATTTTATAATAATCCAGCCACATCTTATATTAGGTATAAGGATGTGCCAGGATTCAATGACCGCAAGCAATTCGAAGTTCAATTGGATAAGATTCCTTCCGATGTGATGAAGATTGCCTTTACGCTTACCATTTATGATGGGGAGAAAAGGGGTCAAAGTTTTGGGCAAGTTAGTCAGGCCTATTTTCGGATTCTCAATCAAGTGACAGGTGCGGAACTGCTCCGATGTGATCTCGACAATCTTTTCTCCGTGGAAACGGCCATTGTGGTAGGGGAATTATATAGATATAACAGTGAATGGAAGTTCAGTGCCATTGCAGCGGGGTTTGCCGGAGGTTTGAAAGAGATATGCAGCAACTTCGGTATTGAAGCGAATGAGGAGCCTGCTCCTGCTGCTCCACAGCCGGAGGTTAAGCCGCAGATTCCACCACAAATCTTCGCAACGCCGCCTGCGCAGCCAGTGAAACGTGAAGAGAGCTCTCCAGCCACACCCCCGCCTTCGCCAATGAATCTCAACTTGAAGAAAATCGAGCTGAAGAAAAAAGGCGATTCCATCAATTTGAAAAAATCAGCCAGTGGTGATTTAGGGGAAGTGTTGATTAATCTCAACTGGAACCAGAAGCAGGGCGGACTCTTTAGTCGTAAAAATGGCGTAGATCTAGATCTTGCTTGTCTGTATGAACTGAAGAATGGCAGTAAAGGAGTGGTACAAGCGTTGGGCAATGCCTTTGGCTCATTGAATCAACCTCCTTATGTCATGCTTGATGGGGATGATCGGACAGGCTCCGTAACTACTGGTGAGAATTTGCGTATAAATGGTATCAAAATTTCCGAGATTGAACGCATTCTAGTGTTTTCCTTTATTTATAAAGGGGTAACCAACTGGTCGGAGGCCGATGGGGTTGTCACCATCAAACAAGGCGGAGGACCTGATATCATTGTAAATTTGGACGAGCATAACAACCGTAAAGGGATGTGTGCCATTGCGTTATTCCGGAATGTAAGCAATGAAACATTTAGTGTTGAACGGCTGGTGCAATATTACAGTGGTCATCGTGAGATGGATGAAGCCTATGGCTGGGGGCTGCGCTGGGTTGCGGGCAGCAAATAATCGATTTTACCGGAGGCGCAAAGTGTAATGGATTGGTTCGCAGATTTTTTTAGAAATATTAGTGAGAATTACGGGCATTTTTTCTCATGGAGTGATGTAGTAGGTACACTCTCTGATCCTGTGAGCTGGGGGATTATCGGGAGCTTAATTCTACTAGAAGGTTTGCTCTCTGCAGATAATGCGCTTGTGCTTGCCGTTATGGTTAAGCATCTACCTAAGGAGCAGCAGAAAAAGGCGCTTTTCTACGGTATCTTAGGGGCTTATTTGTTCAGATTCCTGGCCATTGGACTAGGGACATTTCTTATTAAGTTTACTTTGGTTAAGGTTCTTGGTGCACTGTATCTCTTTTATATCGCATATAAAGGTTTATTTAAAGGTAGTGGCGAAGAGCATACGGAGAATAAAGGCACTTCTTTTTGGAAGACGGTTCTCCTTGTTGAATTAATGGATATTGCTTTCAGTATTGACAGTGTTATTGCAGCATTTGGACTTAGCGATCAGGTTTGGGTTCTCTTTATGGGTGGTATCTTAGGGGTTCTGATGATGCGCGGAGTGGCGCAGGTATTCTTGAAGCTTATTGATAAATTCCCTGAATTGGAACAGGCAGCGTTCCTGCTTATCGCCATTATTGCGGGTAAGATGCTAGCGGGTGCTTTTGGTTTTGAATTGCCGCATGTCGTATTCTTTACAATCCTTATAGCGGTATTCGTGGGTACGATCCTCTATAGTGCTAGACGTAAGAAAAAAGATGCCCATAAAAGTGCATGATTAAAAAAGTAATTGCACCATAGAGAAGTCGGAGCCGATCATGCAAGAATAGAAACGCCTGCTTCTTTCAGGTAATCGTATATGTTATAGCGTAGGCCTTCACTTATATTTGAGAGAGCCAAGATGCCATCCCCAAGGGAGAGTATTGCCGGTTCTGACACTCTCTATGAGGAGAGGTCTACGCTTGTTTTGCTTGGCTTCGCAAAACTATAAGGGGGAACCGATTTGAGATACTTCGATTACCTGACGAAAGAACAAGAAATCTCTTTGTTTTACACTCCGCCTATCTCATTTGATCATACCACGAACAAGGAACTGTTAGCTTACGCTGTCGGCGCTGCCCTCTATATGCCGGCTACCCGTGCAAGTGTTGCAGAAGACATCATTAAGCTCAAGAATGCAGGTCTAGTGACGGTTATTATAGATCTGGAGGACGCAATCGGAGATGACCAGGTTGACAATGCAGAGGAGTCTATTATCCAGCATCTTATTTACCTAGCTGCTTACGCAGAAAATGAGCTGGATTCATCGAACAGCCTCCCGCTTCTTTTTATACGAGTACGTAACCCGGACCAACTCCGGCAAATGATTTTCCGCTTGGGATCCTTGGTAACGATGTTAACAGGGTTTGTATTTCCTAAGTTCTCTGTGGACAATGGAATTCAATATTTTGAAACGTTAGCTGAGTACAACAATACGCGTGGTTATAATGATCCTGTGCTTTACGGGATGCCAATTTTGGAAACTGCACCTATTATTTATCGGGAAAGTCGAGTGGACAGTCTGCTATCTATCCGTGATTTACTCCGTAATTACCGTGAACTTGTCCTAAACGTCAGAATTGGGGCAACGGATTTCTCCAGCCTGTTCGGACTGCGTCGCAGTCCTGATGTTAGTATTTATGATCTTACTCCTATCCGTGACTGTATCTCGGACATTATCAATGTGTTTGGGCGGGTTGAAGAGGGATATGTGATCTCAGGACCTGTCTGGGAGTATTTTGCGAATAAAGGTCATCGAGTTCTCCGGCCGCAGCTGCGGCAGACGCCATTTGAGGATACTTACGGCAAAAACGGCCGTGATATGCGGAATAGCTATATCTCGAGCAGTGTGGATGGGCTAATTCGTGAGGTTATTTTGGATAAAGAGAATGGAATTGTGGGTAAGACGATTATCCATCCTTCTCATCTCAGACCTGTTCAGGCGATGTATACAGTGATGCATGAGGAATACGTCGACGCTTTAAGCATTGTAGAAAGTAATGATGGCAGTCTGGGCGTGTTTAAGAGTCAATATTTTAATAAAATGAACGAAATTAAGCCCCATCTGAATTGGGCAAGACGAATTTTACTACGATCTCAAATATACGGGGTGTTACATGAACAACAGCATTTTGTCGGATTATTACCCGAAAACGAATTTACGCACGTATAACATAGTCGAGAACCTGCAAGTGAATGTAACCGAAACCTTTAACCCCTTTCATATGCCTCTGGATTCTTTATTTTCTATGGCGGCGCGAATTAATAAAAAACGAACTTTTCTGTTTGTCAGTAAGGTGCTTGGCAAGCATATCCCCGTCGATCCGTATACTTCACTTCTAAGCGGAGCAGCGTTGGCGCTGCTGTTATATCAGGAGATGAACGGCGATTCCGTGGATAGTGATCGTATGACAAAGTTATTGGATATGGCGGTTCATGGGCTGATTCATCCTGAATTTGCTAAGGAAGCCTATCAACATTTACTAGCGGCCCGGCTGGTTTTGCCCAAGCCTGTGGTTTTTATTGGATTCGCAGAAACGGCAACTGCACTGGGTCACAGTGTGTACAACATCTTTGCTGAGCAGGCATCCTATATTCATACTACGCGTGAGCATATTCCTGATTTGGAGTCTGTTGTAAGTTTTGTAGAAGAGCATTCCCATGCAGTTGATCATCTATGTTATGCCTTGGATACCGAACTCTTATCTGGGACAGAGCCCATTATATTGGTAGATGACGAGATTACGACCGGGAAAACCGCGATCAATACAATTCGAGATATTCAGTCAAAATTCCCGCGGGAGGAATATGTGGTAGTCTCTCTTCTGGATTGGAGAAGCGGCAGCAATCTTCAACACTATAGTGAGCTTGAGCAGGAGCTGGGGATTCGCATTAAGTCGTTATGTCTGCTGCAAGGGAATATTGAAGTGATAGGTTCACCGGTGTTTAATAAGGATACTGAGCAGCTGGATAGAGAGGCCATTTTTGAGTGTGAGGTTGTAACTACTTATGCTCAAGATGGAATGGAACGACTGGAGGTATCCTCTATCGATTCCTATGGTGAGATCAACACAGCGCCGTATATGAAATATAGTGGACGGTTCGGAATGGAGTCACAGGATAATCTGGAGCTTGATCAGGGTGTGAAACGAATAGCTGAGCAGCTGCGGCAATTGCGTAGAGGACCGAAAGCCTTGGTAATGGGTGTAGGAGAATTTATGTATCTTCCGATGAGAGTGGCGGCGGAAATGGGGGAAGGGATTGCTTACCAGTCTTCCACTAGAAGTCCAATCCACCCTGAGCGTCGGCCGGATTATGGGGTACATAGTGCTGCTGCGTATCCTTCAGCTGGTGATCCGGAAATCACAAACTTTATTTATAATATAGCTCCTGGTCAATACGATGATATATTTGTGCTGATTGAGCGTGATGTACCGCATGAGCGTATGAAACCTATGCTTGATATACTGAAGAAACTGGCCCGCCATAAAGTGCATCTTATTGTACTGACCTCGGAAAGAAGAAGTGGAGGCCCTACCTATGAAGGGAACAGTAACTGAAAAAATTCTAAACAGAAGTATAGCCGAACCGGTTCCGCTAGGCAGCTATTCTCCGTCAGATGTTATATTTTTGCTTAAGGATCTGAGCGATGTTTCACTGGAGCGGGCGACTGACGAAAGAGAGGCCGCCATTCAATCAGGTGTACACTACTCTGAGATGCTGCCCGTGGAATATCAGCCTACTGAGCAGTATATTGAGTTATTTCACGAGACGCTGGAGCAATCTGCGGAGAAGGTCGCTCTAGCAGTAGCGGTAGTCTCTGAGATGATTGTCGCTCAAAGGGGACTTGATACGGTGTTAGTCTCTTTGGCAAGAGCGGGAACACCAATTGGTGTACTGATTAAGCGTTATATCCAAGAGCGATATGGTGCTGATCTGCCGCATTATAGTATCTCTATCATTCGGGGCAAGGGGATTGATGAGAACGCAATCCTTTATATTCTGCAAAAGCACGGGCTTGACGCTGATTTGCAGTTTGTCGACGGATGGACGGGGAAAGGGGCTATTCGCCAGGTATTGATTGAAGCGTGCAACAGCCTGTATGAGAAATATGGCATTCGGCTAAATGATGACCTGGCCGTATTGGCTGATCCCGGGAACTGTTCAGGCACGTTCGGGACTAGAGAGGATTATCTTATTCCTAGTGCATGCCTCAATTCTACGGTGTCAGGACTGATGAGCAGGACAGTGCTGCGCGATGATTTAATCGGTCCGGAAGAATTCCATGGAGCTAAATTCTACAAGGAATGGCTCGATACGGATGTATCTAATGTATTCATTGCGGCGATCTGCCCGTATTTCTCCTCCGTTGCGGAAAAAGCACAAGCGATTGCTGAACAGATGCAGCAATCGCCGCCAGAAATTACATGGCAGGGCCTGCGTGATATTCAGAGTATTCAAGAAGTGTTCGGCATAGATAACATCAATTTGGTCAAGCCCGGAGTCGGAGAAACTACCCGAGTGCTGCTGCGCAGAGTACCGTGGAAGATTCTTGTCGATACTATGGATAATCCAAATCTTCGTCATATTATTCTCTTAGCAGAGGATAGAGGGGTTCCAGTAGAAGTATTCCCTGGACTCACCTACTCCTGTTGCGGGATTATTAAGCCGCTGAGAGGTGAGACGGAATGATCTATGCCAGTGATTTGGACCGAACGTTAATCTATTCCTTAAATGCAATCGGTGTCCCTGAGAATACTCCGGGCCTGGTTCCTGCGGAGGTTGTGGATGGTAAGACGGTTTCATACATTTCGCAAAAAGCATTGGCTGATCTGATGGAGCTTACTTCCCGTATTATCTTTATGCCCGTTACAACACGTACAATAGCGCAGTATAAGCGTATTAATCTGTTTCAAGACACGATTATTCCAGACTACGCGATTACTAGTAATGGCGGGAATATTCTGATTGGTGGCGAAGTAGATAAAAGCTGGAGAGCTTCTGTGGGCAGGCTTGTTCAAAATGAATCGGCTGCGGCAGAAGAAGTTAGAATGCACGTTAGGTCTGTAGTGCACGAGGAATGGATCATTAGTGAGCGGTATTGTGATGATTTATTTTATACTTTTGTAGTAGTTCGTGATTTATTACCTATGGATGAGATCACGAATCTGGCAGAGCGATTATATGATTTGGGCTGGCGGGTATCCTTACAAGGGCGCAAGCTATATGTCGTTCCTGCCGCTGTGAATAAAAGTGATGCGATTGTTCATGTGCGCCGGACGGTTCGTTCAGAACCGATGGTAGCATCGGGAGATTCCTTGTTGGATAAGAGTTTACTAGAAAGTGCGGACTATGCGATTGCTCCTTGTCATGGAGAAATATTTGCAGAGCAGCAGAGTGGTCTTGTAAAATCAAGGTATCCCTTTACGAAGCAAGCGGGTGTTTTTGCTGGTGATGAAATTCTACAGTATGTAAACATGATCTATAATAACTTAACCGTATTGGGAGTTGGGCCACTATGAAAAAGGTAAACATTTATTTCAATCGCTGGTTTTCCGTCGCTTACCATTATATGAATCTCATCCGCAATAATGAGGATGGCGTTCCTGTACAAATCTTCGCCACGCATCCTGATATTCACCATATGTCCCTTCAAGGGGCTGATGTTGCTGGGACTGAACCAGCACTGACTGGAATAGAATATGTTCAATTCTGCGTGGATTTCTGTCGCCGCAATGAGATCGATATCTTCATTCCACGGTTACATATGCTGGATATAGCTTTGCATGCTGCTATGTTTGATGCGATTGGCACCAAGGTTCTAGTCTGTAGAGATTTGGACTTATTGGAGACCATCATGGATAAGGGGAAGTTCTACGAAAGTGTTAAGGAAACAGGGATTATGACAATTCCTGATTATCATGTGGTGAGTACAGCAGAGCAGTTCAAAGAGGCTTATCATGATCTTGTAGCCAAAGGACACCACGTATGCTTTAAACCCACGGAGACAGAGGGAGGCCTTGGCTTCCGTATCATTGATAACACACGTAGTCCTTTACAGGAGCTGTTTGGTCATGTAACTCCGCTGATATCCTTCGATGAGGCCTATCGTATTCTGGGAAGTGAACCTACATTCCCTGAACTTATGGTGATGGAATTGCTGGAAGGTTATGAATACAGTATAGATTGCTTGTCAGATGAGAATGGCAGGCTGTTAGCGGCTGTACCCCGTCGTAAAGCTGGCGGTCGTCTGCGGCTGATGGAGCATATTCCGGAGCTGGAGGAGATCGCTTCCCGGGTAGCAGAGGTATATAAAATACCTTTCAATTTCAATATTCAAATGAAGTATAGTGGTGGAATTCCTAAACTGCTGGAGATTAACCCCCGGATGTCTGGAGGTCTTCATATTTCTTGTCTGTCTGGAATTAACTTTCCATACCTGGCTGTCAAAAGTGCACTCGGCGGAGAGGTCCAGCCTGCGGAGTTCGGCGATAATGTGCTTGCCAGCCATGTAGAGCAGCCGCTAATTATGAAAATAAACGGCGAATCCGTAATTCCGGATCCCGTGAATTGAGCGTTCGCAATCTCGCTCACAAGAGGTGAGAAAAATTAAATTTAAATCGAAAATATTGCTGTATGCCGGTATTGGCTATGTTGTCGCTGTATTAACGAGTTCTTTTTTGCCTGAGTTACTCTCCTTGCTGTTGCCTGTAGCGGGTGCAGCGGTAGGGGTTCTTGCAACGAGAAGTCCAAGAACCAACCTTCCGGCTGAGGTGCTGCCAGCAGGTCCAGAGACGGTGCCTGTTGCTCCAGCTCCCTCTGCAAATGCTCCGCAATTACCTAGTGCGGCAAATAATGCTGCACCAGGTAATCCGGGCAATAGTGGTAGAACTGAGGCCGAACCAACGAAGATTGGACCGGAATTTGCTCCAGTAGTTGAGTACCTTAGCATTCTGGAAGATATGATTATCTCCGAGGGGCAGAAGGATACACTGGACAATGAAATTGTCGAGAAATCACTGGCGCTTTTTGCGAGACTTCAACGTGTAATTCCGCTGCTGCAGGAGCTCAATAATGGCGATATTAATCATACGGTCCGCAGATTGATTCTGAAGGATTTGAATGGTGTGATTAACCCATTTTTGCGCCTAAGTGGTGAAGCGAAGACGAAGAATCGGAGAACGCTGCTGAACGGTCTAAGAGATGTTGATTCCAAGATATCGGATATTGCTTCGACGATCGAACATAAAGACCTGATGGAACTTCAGACGAAGGCGGAACTGATTCATCAGCGGTATAGCAGTTCCGAATTATAGGAGGGAAACCCATGTCCACGCAGTTGATCCAATTAAAAAAAGAAGATGAACAAAAGGTAGTCGAAGAAGCCGCACAATTGATCGAGAAGGTATCCCAGACAGATACAGTCACGTTGGATTCTTTAATGGATGATATCGGGAAGCTTGGGGTGAAGACGCAGGAAAAAGCAGGCCAAACCCTCAAGCTGTTGGATCGTCCGGTAAATGACCTGATGTCCGGCAAACGTGTTGAAGTGCCTAACATGATTATGAAGCTGCGGAATGAGTGTGAAAATCTGCAACAGAGTAAGAATGTTAGCTTTTTCGGCAAAATGCTGCGGAAGAGTCCGATGAAGAACTATGTGTACAAATATCAGTCTGTCCGCACAAATATTGATGCGATTGTTACTGGTCTACGCGACGGCAGAGATACCCTCGAAGAGAGTATTGTAAATATGCGCCAGCTGAAACGTACCTCTATGGAGGAGATCTATAACCTTCAAACCAAAATTGCCTTCGGCAATAAGCTAAAAGAGCTGTTCGAGGTGGAGATTGCGAAGCCTGAGAATGAGTTCCGTAAAGCTTATCTGGAGCGTGGTCTGCGTAAAGTGATGGTTCGTATTCAGTCCATGACAGAGATGATTCTGCTCTACAATCAAGCGATTGCTGCTACAGATATCATCAATGACAATAATGATAAACTGATCGATTCCGTAAATAATGCGATTGATAAAACTTCTAATCTGATTACAGTGTCGGCAATGATTGCGATGTCGCTGGCCGATCAGGAGAATGTTATCAACGCTGTAGAAGCAACAAATAAGACGATTGAAGATCAGTTTAAAGAAAATGCACGCTTGCTGCGTACGACTACAGAAAAAACGACCGAGCTTCTATCCAAACCTTCCATGTCTATGGAAGCCGTGAATCAAGCGATCGGCGATCTGCTTAGCGCATTGGATACTTCGGAACAGTCAAACCGTCGTATTATCGAAAGCTGCCAGGATTATACATCCAAAATGACGACGATCAATACCCAACTGGGCAATCGTCTAGGACTCAATGAAGCGGACAAGCCTGAGGCGCTGAAACAAGGTGAAGCAGAGAGCCAACTGAGCAGCTTCTTGAACTAATTGTTTTAAAAAAAGTCCGTAAAAATATAGCAGAGCAGTGAGCCTTCATTTCTGGGGGTTCGCTGCTCTGCTTTTTTTTGGATATGAAGTAGCTTGCTTCAACTACATAGGCGTAAACGTGATCTAATCAAATGAAGTTTACTGTAGCCAAACATAAAGCCCTATTCAAATACATAAGTTGTCACAAGACTACATGTGGAGGAAGTGGGGATAGGCTATGGTTTTAGGCTGTTTGATACTCGTGCTTATCATCGTCGCCAGCAGTGAAAAAGCAGAAGCCATTGCTAAAATGAATGAAGACAATTAGCAAGAGGTAGCTTCGCTTCCCCGTAAGTATTCAGGGATTTTTTGCCGCGAGTTGGTTCAAGTAATTTCCAGCGGGTTATTGGGTATAATAACGCAAGGCTGTCGATTAGCCCATAATCAGCTGGAAATACCAAAATCCCTAAGGAGGTCACATGGAGAACGAGGCACTGCTTCAGGTTGAACAATTAGCACTTAAGAAACAGAAGATATTCCGGCAAAGCGTAATGCGCTATATTGCCAGAGCCATGCTGGCCAGTATGTTTATCGGATTCGGTGTAATTGTAGCATTTAAGACAGGCAACTATTTCTTTATGGAGCAATCCCCCTTTGCATATCCAATGGCTGCGATTACTTTCGGAGCGGCTATTATTCTAATTTCTTTTGGTGGTGGGGATTTATTCACCGGAGATACTTTTTATTACACATACACGGCACTAAGACGGAAAATGAAATGGTCTGAGGTTGTCCGCATGTGGATCATGAGTTATATCGGTAATATTCTTGGGGCTGCCGTTTTTGCCTTGCTGATTTTTTTGACAGGACTGTTCTATAGCTCAGATGTAAACGGTTTTTTGCTATATGTAGTGGAGCATAAGATGGAAGCCCCGGCAGGTCAGCTTTTCTTTCGGGCTATTCTTTGTAACTGGCTCGTTTGTATGGCTTTTTTTATACCGATGAATATGAAAGGCGATGGGGCCAAAATGTTCGCCATGGTCTTATTCGTATTCTGTTTTTTCATCTCCGGTTATGAACATAGTATTGCCAATATGTGTACCTTTGCGATTGCGCTTGTACTTGATCATCCCGGAACGGTATCGTGGTATGGCGTGGTGCATAACCTTGTCCCCGTTACGATCGGCAATTTAATTGGCGGTGGCGTACTGATGGGGGTAATGTATTATTATGTGAATAAACCTTTTTTGGATGGCACTAAGCATTAACAGAAAAATAGAAAATAATAATCCTCCAAAACTTCGCTCTTTTATAGGGTGGAGTTTTTTTGTGCAGAAAGTTATTTTTTAACATTGGGATTATTTGATTTTTAAGGATTGAAAAGGATTAGAGGGAGAGAGGTAGAATACATAATTATGCAATGCAAAATTGAAGATTCATACAGAATGGGGTAAGGGCTTTGGATGAGACAACAGGGATACTGACGGATGAGACCATTATTAAGGCTTCCAATCAGCATTGTATTGACCAAGGAATTGATCCTGAGCAACCGCCTGTCTTTGCAAAGGGATATTCTACTGATGAATTGGGGGCACAGCTTAGCGCATATAGTGAAGTGATTGAGGTTATCGAATTTTTTGTCAAAAAATTTCTTTCCTCAGTCAAAGGGAACCCGATCCTAGTTACGATTTCGGATGATGCAGGTTATCTATTGGCGTTCCAAGGAGATGCGACGATTATTGATCTCGTAGGACAGGTAGGCATCAAAGAAGGCGTGCAGATGAACAAAGAAGTGGGTACCAATTCAATCGCTTTAGCCCTTGAATATCAGAGGCCATTCCAGCTGACAGGACGAGACCATTTCCATCATATTTTGCATCATTTAGTATGCTGTACAGCTCCATTTTATAAAGAAAATGGGCAAGAAATTTTAGGTACAATTTCATTTATGGCAGATATAGATGTAGCCCATCCCCATTTGCTGCCTCTGCTCTGTACGATGGCTGACTCGATTGAACGTGAGATTTTGTTGCGGAGAGGGAATTCTCAGCTGCAATTATTAAATCGGATTTTGCTAGAGACCAATTACTTAGGGGTAATCATAACAGATCAATTCGGAACAGTCGTGAATATAAATGAGAACGGTTTAGCTATGCTTCATTTGGGTGGTGAGCATCAAGAGTCTGTTGTTGGAACTAGTGTCTTTGAAATTAGGAATGTGGGCGCATACTTTCAACATGTCATCATACATCATGTCGCATGTGCCGGGTTAGAAGTGATTCAGGAGAAAAACGGGTTGTTCGAGCATTATATGTTAGATGTACTACCCGTTTACGATGCGAATGGTTACTTAGCGCGTGTGATTGGAAGTTTGCGCAACATCACGGAGATGAAAAGAACGGAAGAAGTGCTGCGCAATACAGAAAAGCTAGTGGTCGCAGGACAACTGGCTATGAGCATTGCACATGAGATCCGCAATCCCCTGACTACGGTGAAAGGGATGCTTCAACTGGCTAATAAAGATTCACGACTGCTGCATTATGATCTCATTATGTCTGAAGTGGAAAGAATGAATCTCATTGTGAGCGAGTTTCTTATTCTGGGTAAACCGCAGGCTGCGCATTATATGACTGAACAATGTAGCACGATCCTGCTGGAAGTATTGAATATCTTCGCGATTCAGGTGGAAATGAATAATATAGTGTTAAATACAAAGATCCATTATGATGCTGAGATCGAATGTGACCGCAATCAGATTAAGCAGATTTTCCTCAATATCCTAAGAAATTCAATGGAAGCTTTGCCTTTTGGCGGGAGCATTACAGTGACTCTTGATGTGAAGGATGAATTCCAGGTGATTACCTTCACCGATAATGGAGAGGGTATGAATAAGGAAGTTCTGGAGAAATTAGGAGAGCCTTTTCACACGACCAGAGGCGATGGAAATGGACTTGGCTTCATGATTGTCAAAAAAATCGTGACTGCCCACAGAGGATATGTGGCAATAGCTAGTGAAGAGGGAGTAGGCACGGCCGTTACAATTTATCTTCCGATGGCACATTCATACCACAAATGAAACAGCAATAATAATTCATAATTAAAAAGACTCTTCCGCCCATATAAGCGAAAGAGTCTTTTTGTATATCCATTTGCATCTAATGGTGAGGAATTACCACTTAGAGCCACCCGATGAATTTCCACCGGATTTGCCGCCGCCACCGCCCCAAGAAGAGCCGCCGGAGGATTTGCCGCCACTGCCGCCACCACCCCAGGAAGAGCCGCCGGAGGAACGTCCCCCACCGAATCCGCCTGAAGAAGGAGGACCGGAGGACATCCGTTTACGGGCTTGCGCACGCCGCTGTTGCTCTCTCATCATGGCTAGCTGGGCAAGCCGTTCTTCCTCTTCCTTTTGGCGAACGATTCGGTTCGCTTCATTCACAAAGGAAGTGATCTGAGCGTCATAAGCGTGGCCAATCGATTCCAGTTCCTCCAGGTTGTAAGGCCGGGAGGACAACCGTTGCTCCAACTGGCTATATTCCGGCAGTAAGGATAACTCAAAGCGGATTCTGGAAGACAAGCCTCTGCTGTGCAGCATTCGCTGGGTCGTCTCTACCCGACTTTGTCCTTCGGAGAAGAGACGTTGTACTTTATCCAGTCTTTCATTTAATACATTTAGACTTTCAGAGACGCCGTCATATTGCCGGCCAGCTTCATCCTGCAAGGACAGCAAGCGCTCCAGCGCATCGTGGGCCTTGTCATATTCGCCCCGTTCATCACTGGTCCAGTTCTCAATTTGCGCCACTTCACCTGCGCCTTCCCGAAGACGTGTGCTCCACTCTGTCAGAATGTTCTCTACGCTAACTATATGCTGTTCTTCGAAATGTACACGTGCTTCTGTAATTCGGGCCTGCAGCTCGTCTCGCCGCTGCTTCAAGTGGCTCCATGTGGTGCGGAATGTCTCTAGATCTCTGCGGTTATTCTGCCGCAGCAGTGCTTGCTGCTCTGTCATAGCAATAGCTTCATCCAGAAGCAGATCTAGTCTGGCGCCGATTCTGCGCACCTCATCCATATCTCCTATACGCAGCGGCGCTTCAAGAGTCAACGATTCTACGCGGGCCTGCTCTAGGTGGTCATATGGCTTAACCTTCATATTGTGCAGTAAATTCTGTTCAATGATCCCGGTGATTTTGGCACGTGCCGCAGCTAATACCGTAGGAAATTTGTTTAGCTTATCATCATAGAGATCAACATCCTTCAGATCCTGTTCGATTTTTTCCTGACGTTCTTGTGCATCCTCGGTAACCTCTTGTGCAGCAATGGGATCAAAAAGCTCCAATTGGTCTGCCTTAGCAGTTTCCTCCGCAAGCTCCTTAAGTTCCTCTACAATTTCTTGAAGCTCATATCCGGTTTCTTTAACTGCACCTTGCAGCTGTTCTTCAAGCTCTGGCGTATCCTCTTTCAGCTCTGTAATACGCTGTTTGACATTGCGGTCAGCTTCGCTAATGACAGCAATGTGTTTCTCTTCCTCTTCAAGCGCTGTGCGGAAGGCAGCTTCGGTCTGCTGCAATTGTTTCACGGCTGTCTTGAGGGCAGCCAAACGATAAAATGCTGGCTGAACGCCTTGACCTTCGCTTTGTAGTGCGGAGATTTCAACGAGCTTGGCGGACAGCCGCTTGGAAATACCTTCGACTAGCTCTCCCGTCTTCCCTTGAACGATCCCTTGAAAAGGGTTTAGCGATTCCAGTGCCCGATTTGCCTGGACCATTAAATTAGATAACTGTTTCTGTTGCTCGCTAAGCTGCTTGCGTCGACGCAGACCTGTAACCATTACAAAGAGTAGAAGGAGGATTAGAAGGGCTCCGATAAGAATCGCTGCAATCATAAACATGGAGCTGCTGGAGCGGTTTACATCATTCCCGACCCCGGCTGCGCTCCCGCTTCCTGCGGTTCCTCCAGTATTGCTGGCACGATCTCCGATGGAATGGATGGCATTAATCAAAGCCTTTGTCCCGCCAGCGAAGTCCCCTTTTTGGGCATAAGGAATGAAATAGGTGTCGAGCAGTTTTTGGATGGCTGAACTTCCCGAGGACCCTCCCTGATTCTTAGACCAAGTATTTAACGAGCTTTGAAAGCCTGGATTTAAGAAATTTAGCTCAATGGACTGGTCACCAGCGGAGATCAGCAGTAGAAGATCCCGCGTGGACAGTTTCCACGAGTCGTAAACCTTGTCTGCATACTTATCAGCTGGAGTACCGTCTGTGGAATCTACAGTGAGTACATGGATGGTCATGAGTTCTCCAGTGGCGGTAGCAGAAATAGACGCGGCTTCTGCGGAACTGAACATTTCAGCGTTATCGGTAACAAATCCCTGCTGTGCAGGAATTCCAGCGGCGTATGCACCAGGTACCCATAACAGGCTGAGCATTAAGAATAAAGCTATATACTTTTTCAAGCTGACACGCTCCGATCTGAAGGACTTTTTATTCAATATATTATGCTGATAATTATACTATATCATTAACCATCAGGTGACCTGGAGATACTCCAATTATTATATAGTTATGTCTGCATACCAACAAAAAAAGCCATGCCCCTAAATAAGGGAACATGGCGTATAATCGGAAGCATTATCTTGTCGGCAGACAGAGAATGTATTGCAATCTGGATTTAATTTCTTTTTGCCATTTCAAATCTCCAACTTTAACGGCAAGATTGAGCAGATCCAGATAATCGTCAACCTGTAATGTTGTTCGGGTAGAGGTAACGTTCATGGGTGATCAGTCTCCTTTTAACTTAAATATAGTAAATTGAAATTATTAACGCTTATAATAATGATAATCATTATCAACGTTTATCGTTATTGCTATTATCCACATTTTCTCTGTAAAAAGCAATATAAAAATCAAGACTTCGTAACTTTTATCATTTACAAATAAAAGAGTCCATCGAAAGATGGGGATTTGCGTATAATGTGTGGTTTTAGGAAAGAATTAGCAGGAATCTTACCATATTTTGTCGAATACTTTTTAGAATAATGCTTTAAATTCTAAATTTTAGCAAAAAGGGGAATTGGGCAATGAAGCGGTGCACAATGTTGCTTCTGATTATTTTTCTGCTTTTGCTCGTACCTCCTACAGCCGCTCACGCCGAAAGAGAGGATATAAGGTACCAAGTAGAACTGGAATATCCACCTTATAAATATGTAGAAAACGGGTATTTGACCGGGTTTGATATTAATTTGAGCACGATGATTTTTGAGAAGCAGGATTACCTTATTCACTACAGTACTGGGCAATGGGATGAAGTATACAGTCGGCTGATTCAAGGAGATATTGAAATAGCAGGTCTTATGGCAATTACGGAGTCGCGTAACCAAGAGGTGTTATTTTCAGATCCAGTTATTAAGAATTATATTTCCATCTATGCAAGGCGAGAGCTTGAGGATGAGATCGATTTAAAGACGTTGGGAAGTTATAAGATTGGGTTAGGGAATGGACAGTATTCTGCAACCGTGCTGAACAGCAAGGTGGGGATTACAAATTACATAGAATATGCAACGACTCCTGAAGCTTTGAAGGCTTTAGAAAAGGGGGAAATCGACCTTCTATTTGAGAATCAGGAAGTGATTGATTATCTGATTGCTGAACAGAAATTGAAGGGGAGTATTATCAAAAAAATGAGCAATCTCTACCCTAGGGATGTCGCTTTTGCAATAAGTAAATCCTCTCCGGAGCTAGTGACTTATGTTAACGAGAGATTGGATCGCCTGCATCGTTCAGGTGCTTTTGAAGAGCTGTATCAGCACTATTTCTTCGTTCATTCAGATTATTATAAAGTTATGATGCGCAATAGATTTATTGTGGGAGCCATTATTCTGCTCGGCCTTCTGATCATTAGTGCGGTTTTGCTAAAAATGTATATTAATCACTTACGGCGGGCGGTTTATTCGGAACAGCAATTTTTTGAAGATGTAATAGAGCATAGCGGTATGGTGGTTTGGGCTGTGCAGGCGGATAAAAAGGTAGTTCGGTTTAACAATTACGCTGAGCGAATGACGGGCCTATGCGAGAATGAAGTAGTGGGCAAAAACATTGAGGATATAGAGGGGCTGACAGGCAGTACGGCGGCTATTCGGAATCTGTTGGAAAGGGCCGTACAGCTTGACTATGTTGATAATATCGAGCATAAACTTCCAGACAATTCGCCAGCAGCGCGGTATTTTTCATTTCGGACCACCTTGTTGAAAGGATTGGATAAGCAGGCAGCTGATATTTTTGTGCTTGTAGGAGTGGATATCGATGAGCGCAAACAAAATGAGCTAAGGCTTCAGCAAAGTTATGAGGAACTGGAAGCTACTTACGAAGAGCTGTCAGCGACAGAGGTCGAGCTACAGGAGCAATTTGCTAAGCTGCAAGTAGGTGAACGACGGTTCAGTCTCGCGACAGAGGGTTCTGGTGCATACATGTGGGAGCTTGATTGGGAGACAGGACTGTATAATCTATCGGATCGCTGGTACAAGCTCATGGGCTATACGGAGGATGAAATCAATTCTTTCGAAAATGGGGTGCTTAGTATTATTCATCCCGATGACCAGCCATCATCCCAAAAGGCAAGACATGATCATCTGGCAGGTTTAACACCTATCTACGAGACGGAATACCGCATGCGGACCAAAGATAATCAGTTCGTCTGGTTTGAGGTAAGTGGTAAAGCTATCGTTGATCCAAAGAATGAAGTTGTGTTATTTATCGGTTCGCTGATTGATATTAGTAAGCGGAAGCAGGTAGAGCTAAAGCTGAGCAACAGTTATCAGGAGCTTGAGGCAACCTATGAACAGCTTACAGCCACACAGCAGGAGCTTGTAGAGCAATACGATATGCTGGTGGAGAATCAAAAACACATGCATCGTCTAGCTTATGTGGATGAGCTTAGTAATCTACCCAACCGTGTATGTCTACTGGAATCTATGGAGAAATATCTGCAATGTTCAGGAGGCAAGGCGGCGCTGTTGTTCGTAGATACCGATAATTTTAAATACATCAATGATACCTTAGGGCATAAATCCGGTGATGTTCTTATTCAGAAGGCTAGCAAAAGGCTGCAGTCGGTGGTGCGGGAAGGAGATATGCTCTCTCGGCTCGGCGGGGATGAATTCGTGATTTTTATTAAGGATATAGAAAACCACGAGGATGTGCTAGACCTGGCGGAGCGTATCATGAGAGCGTTCAGGCAGTCCTTTTTAATCGGAGAGAGTTATTTGTACGTTTCCGTAAGCATCGGAATTTCCTTTTATCCGGAAGATGGGGAGACCACCGAGCAAATCTTAAAAAATGCGGATGTCGCTATGTACCGGGCAAAAGAGGATGGTAAGGGGACTTATGTGGTATATGACAAATCTATGCATACTGCGTTTAATGAACGGATGAATATAGAGAAACATTTGCGCAGTGCCATGAATAATAATGAGTTTGAGTTATATTATCAACCGCAGGTGGATATCCAGTCTGGATTAATCTCTGGTTTTGAGGCTTTAATTCGCTGGAATAGTCCAACGCTGGGCTTTGTATCTCCACTTTCCTTTATCAAAATCGCCGAGGATTCCAGGCTGATTATTTATATTGGAGAATGGGTGCTTAGGGAATCGTGCATCTTTATGAAGGGCATTCAAGATCGTATGGGCATTCCTTACAAGATATCAGTTAACATTTCCATTATTCAACTATTGCAGGATGATTTCGTCGAGATGGTGCAGGAAAGTCTGGCTGAAAGTGGGCTAAAGCCTAGTTGTCTTGAACTGGAAATCACCGAGTCTATTTTTATGGAATCGTTTGAGAGTATCGTGAATAAGCTTCAATTCCTCAAATCCCAAGGCATTCGTATTGCGCTGGATGATTTCGGAACGGGATACTCATCTCTTAGTTATTTGCAGCAATTGCCGATTTCTACGCTTAAAATGGATAAAACCTTTATCGATTCGCTTTCGGAAAAAGCTTACAGCCAGTCTTTTGTGCAGACCATTATACAGCTGGGCCACAATATGGGGCTGGAGGTCGTTGCGGAGGGAGTGGAAGAGATCAGCCAGCTGGATTTCCTCAGAAAATCGGGCTGCGATAAGGTACAGGGATATCTGGTTAGCAGACCTGTTCCGAAGCAGGAAGTGGTGGAGCTTTTGGAACCGCAGAAGCGTTACGGAATATAGCAGTGGATACACAGCCCTCATCTCAAGGTGGGGGTTTTTGGTATGAAATGCTTCTGAAATTAAGGCTTTGCAAAAAAACAAGCTCCGACAGATAAACAGCATCTGTGGAGCTTGCCATTAGCTGATGACAATTTTGTTCTTCCCGGTGTTTTTAGCTTCGTAAAGTGCATTATCAGCCTGCTGAAAAGTAGAATTTTTGGAGTCTGCACCTGTGTAATCATGCATCCCGATACTGACGGTTATGCTTTTCCCTTCCATTTCGGCAAAAGGGGTATCGGCGACTTTGGCTAGAATTTGTTGCATGATTTCATAGGATTGTTCAAAGGTTTTGGTTGTCAGAATGACAATGAATTCCTCGCCCCCGTACCGCGCGGCGAAATCATCAGGACCGATATACTCGAGCAGGATCGCTGCGACTTTTTGTAATACGATATCTCCAACGGAGTGTCCATAGCAATCATTTACTTTTTTGAAATTATCGATATCCATAACGGCAAGCTGCATGGAGAATGGATTACTCTGCTGATGCTCGATTAGCCAACCCAAATATTCGTGAAAAGTCTTGTGATTATACAGATCAGTCAGGGGATCTATCTTAGATAGACGATCCATGATTATATTCTGAATGCGTAATTCCTGTTCTGACTTGACGGAGTTCTGCAGGGATTGCATCAAATCACGTCCACGAACGATTACTGCAAAACCTGCCAAAGCAGTGCCTGCAAAAATAAGAGCGATAATGATTGTTTGGGTGATCGGGAAGTACTCGTGAATGGATGTCTTGGTGAATAAAATGATCGTGTACAGTAGAGAAATAGCAGAAGTGGCTATCATATAACTGCTCTTCAGATAGATCATCGAGACTAGTAGCGGGAACAGCATAATTAATGATTTAACATGCAACTCATCGCTGAGATTGACGATAATCAAAACCGCAAATAGATGGCTTGCAACCGTAATGGCGAGTTGGGCCCACAGAGGCCTCCATCTATAGATTACTTCTAGAATAATGATCAAACTCACTATGATGGAATCAGAAATCAACGAGTGCTCAATATAATCGTTCCTGGTTGGGGTTTCCGGACGCTGGCTCCATAAGGATAGAGAAACAATGAACTGAATACTTAAATACACAATCAGGATGATCCAGAATGAATTGAGAAGCACACGATTCCAATAGGTCTGACGAGGAGTTTGAGGTGTGGCGCGCATAATGTGATCCTCTTTTCCAGTGGCAATATGCTTATATATTCGACAATAAGCTCAGGTTTCCTCTTGATGGCTTTCTTGGAAGCGGGAGTTAAACAAGCATCTTTATGAGGGGAGATTGCCTGGCCCGGGGAATGATTGATCGAAAAGGAATACTATAGAAAGTATTTCCTTTAATTAACTCTGCTGATATAATGTTAGAATACATAACATCAATCGAGTGGAGTGGAAGTAAAGATGCAGATCCGTCGAAACCAGATTTTCGTAGTCGTCCTGTTGCTTCTTGTCAGTGTGTACAGCTTATTGATTGACATGCTCTGGATTCATAAGCTGGTGATTATTCTGCTTATGGGTTCTCTAGGATGGTTCTCGCTGAATACATCCCGCTACGGTTATCGCAAAGAAGCGCTGCTGAAGGAGTCACAGAACAAAGTGGAGCTTCTTGGCAATGAGATTGTAGTTACCTCGGATCGGCTGCATGGTGCGCTTGAAGAAATCAGCCGCCATACAGAGCAGCTGCAGCAGACAGCAGATTATTCACACGCGTATGAAACGGATTTAAGGATTCGCAGCAACGAAGCTAAAGCCAATATTGAAGGGGCCTATCAGACGATGGGCGGTGTAGCCTCAGTTACAGCACATATCGAAGAATTGACGGAAAAACTAGGCTCGAATATGCAATATGCTCGGCAAGGAATGACAGCAATGGTAGATTCCCTGAGCATTGCAGATGTGGTGATGAAGGATCTGCAAACACAGAGTGGGGACATGTTAGCTAAGTTTACTACCCTGAGTAATCATATTGCGATGGTAGAGGAGATCAATACATTGATTAACTCCATAGTGAATGAGACCTCGTTGCTCGCGCTGAATGCTTCTATTGAAGCGGCCCGGGCCGGTGAACAGGGCCGCGGATTTGCAGTAGTGGCCAGCCGGATTCGGCAGCTGGCTGATCAAAGCAAGAGCTCGGTAGACCGCTCCTCAGGCATCTTGCTTGACATTAATAATGGAGTACAGCAGGTGCTGGAATCCGTTACGAAAGAGCAAGTCTCAGTGGAGCGTGGGGTGAACGAGGTCGGCACGGTTAAGCTTCGACTCGATGATATCGCGTCGAGAGTAGATGAAGTAGGCAGCGCCGTGACGGAAACAATCGATGCTGCCGCGAAGCAGGGCAAGCTGATTGTAGAAGTGACAACGGAGCTGAGCGGTGCGGTGGCTATCGTGAATGAGACGATTGCCAATGTAGACCTTACGCTTGAGCAGGTGACACGGCAGCGGGACCAAATTGGGCAGCTGAACGAAGTCAGCGCCAATCTGTTAGCGGAGTCGCAATCCTTGCAGCAATCGGTTACTAGCATTGCGGGCAGAGCGGAAATTGAGATGAGCCAATATGCAGCCCGGCTTCAGGAAATGCAGAGTCTCTTGGAGACGATTTCCGCCAAGGAAGAACTTTACGCTCCAGATACTGAAGTTCATCAAGGTGTTTTGAAAGCTTACATTAAGAAAATTCCAGATGTACAAGCCATTTGGTCCAATCGGACGGATGGAACCTTTATCTACTCCGAGCCAGCGGCTGGCCTGTTGAATGCTAAGCGGCGTGATTGGTGGAATGGGGCCGTGAATGAGGGTGAATATGTCTCTAAACCTTATGTATCCGCGATTACGAAACGTTCTTGTATTACATTATCTAGAGCAATCCGGAATCGTCAGGGAGATGTAGTAGGCGTGGTTGGTATTGATTTAGCGGTGTAATAAAACAACAGCAGCAAGCCCTTCTGTAGCAGAGGCTTGCTGTCTTTTTTATTCCGATGCTAACACAACTTAGCTTTAGGTAGCGCTGACCTGCAATTGCTTCCACGTTGCCTGCCAGTTTTTTTGTGCAATTCGTTTTTCATAAATAGGGAGTAAGTTCGGATTATTGTTGAAATGAGGGGTAGCCCGTAACACTACATTAATAACATCTGCAATCCCATGCGGAGCGGTTAGGATAACCTTACCGTATTCATCTAAGGAAAGCCCAAGCGCTGTAGCTGTTTCCGGAAACTTGGAGATGGCATCTACAGATGACGTATAGGGCGCAAGGTTGTTAATGGTATGCATTCTTGCTTCATTCTTAACGGACCATGGCACATGGGGATTTAAATTTCTTAGTTTTGCCTCCCATTGCTTTTCCACTTCCTCATGAAGATTGCTGCCGTCATAATAAATAACATCAATATCTGGCAAAGGGGTCCGCTCTTCAAATCCATGTAAGGTATCCCAGATTTTTGAACGTACAAACCCAGCACAAACCCACCAGTCAGGTAACTGTAGCGATCTGGCATTTTCTAAAATATCCATCATCCAGGGGTCATTATGTACAAGCTGAATGATATCTGCCTCGTGTTCTATCTTGTGCAAACTGCCACCTCCGAATATTCATGCTTCCAATCTGTTAATATCATACAACAAGAGTTTCAATAGAGGTATAAAGGGACAGGCTGAATGGACAGAGGCATGAACTATCTTTATAATGAATCGACATCGAGACCTTTGGAGGCGGTGACCGTGCAATATACGTTTACTATATTACTGCAATTGTTGGAAAGAGCTGCGTTATTGCTGATGTGTCTGTTTGTATTGACTCGTCTGCCGCGGTTTAAAGAGGTTTTTCAAAAAGGGAGTTACGCTCCGCAAGAGCTTGCTATTGCGACGATGATCTTCAGCTTATTTGCCATTTTCGGCACTTATAGCGGGATTAATGTGGAAGGTTCGCTTGTGAATGTGCGAATTATCGCCATCGTATCTGGCGGGATTTTGTTCGGACCATGGGTTGGACTTATAACAGGCATCATCTCAGGGGTTCACCGTTTTCTGATTGATATCGGAGGGGTAACCTCTCTTCCTTGTCTGATTACGAGTATCACCGCAGGCATAGTGTCTGGGATAATCTATCGCCGCACCTCTGGTGAACGTCGCTGGATAGCAGGGATTTTGGCGGGAATGGCCTGTGAGGCACTGACGATGCTGCTCATTCTAGCGATGGCTCAGCCGATGTCGCTGGGTGTGGATATCGTGTCCAAGATCGCTTTTCCGATGATTATGAGCCAGATTAGTGTCGGCCTGATTGTTGTGCTAGTGCAGAGCGTGGAAGGTGAGAAGGAACGGATCGCGGCTAAGCAGTCCAAGCTGGCGCTTGATATTGCCAATAAGACCTTGCCGTATTTTCGCAATATTAATCAGGAGTCGCTGCACACCATCTGCCAGATCATCAAAGAGGATATCGGTGCAGACGCTGTAGCGATTACGGATACTCGGTTTATTCGTGCCTATGTTGGCGTGGGTGAGGAGGATTATGAGACAACTAACGATATTATCAGTGAGGAAACTAAAGTAACGTTGTCCAGTGGTGAAATTACCATCCGTAACGATGATAGTGATTACGTGAATCCGCAGATCAAGTCGCTGATCATTATTCCTTTGAAGGAAAAGGGTGAGGTGACGGGAGCGCTCAAAATCTATTACACCAAAGCCCACAAGATTACCTATTCGCTTCAAGCTATGGCCGTGGGTCTGTCACAAATGATCTCTACCTTGATGGAAGTGTCGCGGGTGGAAGGCATTAAGGAAATGGCGAACAAAGCGGAGCTGAAGGCACTGCAGACCAGCATTAACCCGCATTTTTTGTTCAATGCACTGAATGCGATTGCGTCCTCGATTCGAATTAATCCGGATAAGGCACGCGAGCTGATTGTGAATCTGTCCGGTTATATGAGATACAATCTGGAGCTTACCGATGAATTCATTGATATCAAACGAGAGCTACAGCAGGTCCAGCAATACGTAGAGATCGAAAAGGCGCGTTTTGGAAGCCGGCTTAACGTGCTTTATGATATTGATGAGGTTCAGGTTCGGATTCCGAGTCTGATCATTCAGCCGCTTGTAGAAAATGCGATTATACATGGCATACTGAAGGTAAGAGGGACAGGAACAGTAACGATTTCTGTAAAAGACCACGGGGATACCGTACGGGTGGGCATTCGCGATACCGGAGCTGGCATCAGCGAGGAAACGATAGAGAAGGTCTATACTGGCGATATGCCGGAGAATAAAATCGGGCTGTTTAATGTACACCAACGGGTAAAGCTGATCTATGGGACTGGACTTACCATTCAGAGATTGGATAAAGGGACGAACATCTTTTTTGATGTTAAAAAGGAGGACCAATGAGAGCGATCATTGTAGAGGATGAAGAGCTGGCAAGACAGGAGCTGGCTTATTTAATAGAGACGCACAGCGGGATCGATATAACGGCACAGTTTGAAGATGGGCTGGACGCGCTTAAATTTTTGCAGAGTGATACGGTAGATGTGATTTTTCTGGATATTAATATTCCTTCCATCGATGGGGTGCTGTTGGCACAAAATATCAGTAGATTCTCGGTAAAACCCTACATAGTGTTCATCACTGCGTATAAGGAGCATGCCGCTGAGGCGTTTGAGATTGAAGCTTTTGACTATATTCTTAAGCCTTATAGCGAGGTACGCATCAAAGCCATGCTGCACAAGCTGGAGAATTCGTTTGCCGGCCGTGGACGACAGGGGGAAGAAGAGCGTAATCCGGTCAGTGACAAGGTTAATCTGTGGAAAAATGAAAAGATTATCGTAGTGAATGCCGACGATATTTATTACGCCTCCGCGCAGGAAAAAAGTACAAGTGTGATGACTAAAGGTGAGGAATACAGCATGGCACTTAGTATTAGCGATTTCTTTCAGCGGCTGCCGCAGGATCGTTTTTTTCGCTGCCATCGTTCCTATATTGTTAACCTGTCCAAGATCAAGGAAATCATCCCGTGGTTCAACAACACGTATTTGCTGCGCCTGCATGATTTAGATTTTGAAGTGCCGGTAAGTCGTAGTAAGGTAAAAGAATTCAGGCAGATTATGCGCTTATAAATGCAATTCATTCTTCATTTCCGTCATCTCATGCCGGATTTCTCTCAACATTGGCTGGTTTAGCTACAATAAAGAGGCGATAGAAGCTCTTGTAGCAGACAACGAGAGAGAAAGAAGGAAAAGACCATGACTACGACAATGGACAGCAAAAGCACCAAACGGTGGCTAATCGTATTAGGTACAGTAATTATGCAAATGGGCCTAGGTACCATCTATACATGGAGTTTATTTAATGCGCATCTGGTAACAAAATTTGGTTGGGAGCTTAACTCTGTTTCGATTACTTTTTCTATAACGAGCTTTGCACTCGCTTTCGCGACCTTGTTCGCAGGGAAGCTGCAGGATCGTTTCGGGCTTCGCCGTTTGACTGCTACTGCTGGGATTGTGCTCGGACTAGGATTGATTCTTAGCTCCCAAGCCAATTCACTCTTCATGTTCTATTTATTGGTTGGGGTGATCGTTGGTTTTGCGGATGGGACAGCTTATATCACTTCATTATCTAATTTAATTAAATGGTTTCCGAATAATAAAGGTTTAATCTCCGGCGTGTCCGTTGGTGCTTATGGAACGGGGAGTTTGATCTTTAAATATATTAACGGCGGGTTGATTGACTCAGTGGGTGTGTCTAATACATTTATGTATTGGGGTTTGATTGTTATGGGCATGATTGTAATCGGTTCCTTGCTCGTAAGAGAAGCCCCGGTTCAAGCAGCCCCAGCACCAGCGGGTTCAACGACAGCTACAGTAATGAGTTCACCGAAAGACTATACGGTCAAAGAAATGCTGCGGACAAAAGAAGCTTATCTGCTATTTATCATCTTTTTCACCGCTTGTATGTGTGGTCTGTATTTGATCGGTATTGTAAAAGATATCGGCGTGCAGCTGGCTGGACTTGATGTACAGACAGCAGCTAGTGCAGTGGCTATGATTGCGATCTTTAATACAGCGGGACGTTTAATTCTGGGTGCTTTATCTGACAAAATGAGTCGCTTGAAGCTGGTAGGAGCATCGCTTGCTGTAACTGCGGCAGCTATGCTGACCCTCAGCTACGCGACCCTGAATTTCGGACTTTTCTTCACTTGTGTAGCAGCCATTGCGTTCTGCTTTGGCGGGAATATCACGGTGTTCCCCGCCATTGTCAGCGACTTCTTCGGACTGAAAAATCACAGTAAGAACTACGGAATCGTTTACCAAGGTTTTGGTATTGGTGCCCTTTCCGGTTCGTTTATCGCCGTCTTCCTAGGCGGATTTAAACCAACCTTTGTTATCTTTGGCCTCTTGTGCCTGCTGGCCTGCATCATCGCGGTTTCCCTGAAACCGCCAGTGGCGAAGTCGAAAGAGAAGAAAGCGCTGCGTCTCAAAGCAACGGAACGTACGGCTTAAGATGTAATTGAAGCTAGAACCAGGCAGTGATTCTCCCGTTAGTGGAGAATCGCTGCCTGGTTTTTTTAATTTGTGGTGGCTTGCTGAGCTGTGACTTGTTTGGGCGGATTATCTTTAATTGGGAGAAGGAGTTTTGCTGGGATCTGAGAAGTAACTGCATTCTGTGCAACTATTCCGTATGAAATAGTGAATCTTCGGATTTTAGTTGTATTCTGTACAACTAAAATCTCGAGATGTTGCTTAGAGGCGAAAAAACCAAGGAAATAGTTGCACCAAATACAGCTATATCTAATGGTGGCGTGATGCGTGAAAAAATAGTTGTATGAAATACAGTTAAACGTGACTACCCCAGCCCCAGCCCCAGCCCCAGCACCAGCCCCAGCCCCAGCACCAGCCCCAGCCCCAGCCCCAGCCCCAGCACCAGCCCCAGCCCCAGCCCCAGCCCCAGCCCCAGCACCAGCCCCAGCACCAGCACCAGCATCAGTACCAGCCCCAGCACCAGCACCAGCACCAGCACCAGCACCAGCACCAGCACCAGCACCAGCACCAGCACCAGCACCAGCACCAGCACCAGCACCAGCACCAGCACCAGCACCAGCACCAGCACCAGCACCAGCACCAGCACCAGCACCAGCACCAGCACCAGCACCAGCACCAGCACCAGCACCAGCACCAGCACCAGCACCAGCACCAGCACCAGCACCAGCACCAGCACCAGCACCAGCACCAGCACCAGCACCAGCACCAGCACCAGCACCAGCACCAGCACCAGCACCAGCACCAGCACCAGCACCAGCACCAGCACCAGCACCAGCACCAGCACCAGCACCAGCACCAGCACCAGCACCAGCACCAGCACCAGCACCAGCACCAGCACCAGCACCAGCACCAGCACCAGCACCAGCACCAGCACCAGCACCAGCACCAGCACCAGCACCAGCACCAGCACCAGCACCAGCACCAGCACCAGTACCTGCATCTATACCAACATGTGTGTGCCTGCACCATCACTTTTGCTATCCCTTCGTCTCTCTTTTGCGTCTAAACATTGCCTCTGTTACTGCTCAATATAGTTACTTAGAGGGTAGATAGATTTGTCGGACGCACAGCGGATTTTTTGTAACTAGGTAAGCAAGTACATCAATAGGAAAATGTGGTTGAAGCAGTGTTGGATATGACCTGGTTCTTGCGGAACTCGGATGGGGACATCCCGCTAAGTTTATTGAATATGCGGTTGAACTGGGAGAAGCTGTTGAATCCGCATTGCCCGGCGATCTCGGAAATCTTCAGGCGGGTGTAGATCAGCAATTGCTGGGCATTACGGACCCGGGTCATCTGAATATATTCTGTCAGCGTGGAGCCGGTAATTAACTTAAATTGGTGTGATAAGTAATAGGAGCTGATAAAGAACTCTTTAGCGAGGAAATCAAGGGACAACTCGCTGCTGTAATGGCTATGGATGTATGCGGTGATCGAGTAGATTTTTTGCATAATGGCATTTCCAATCTCCTCTGGGACATAGCTGTTCTGGTCTCTACGCTGGTATAAAGCACAGAGGAACTGTTGGAAAAGGCTGTGAATCAGTACTGGATTTAACGGTGAAGTGCTGTGTGACAAGGTGAAGATAGCGTTAAGAGGATCAAACACGGCTTTGCGCAACTCTTTTGGCAAACGGTAGATCGGTATTTCTTCCCAAAATGAGAGAAACATACTTTTGTAAGCGTTATCTAAACCGGGTATATCCTTGGGCATGGCGAAGTTTATGATCAGCCGCTTAAACGGCGGCCCTTCCGGATATTGTGTCTTATGCAACCGATAAGGACGCAGGAGCACGATGTCATACTGCTGGAGGGCGCAGACATTCCCATCGATAATATGAGTGGCTCGGGAATCCATCAAGATATGAATCTCGTAAAAATCATGAAAATGCTGAAACTCCATATTGATATCGTGAGAACGCTGGTCATAATCAAAATAATAAAAAAGGGGATCTACGGGCGTGTTGATACGTACGCTATACCCTTGTTCGTACAGTAAGTCGCTTTCAAGCAAATGCTCTCACCGCCTTATTCTGTAATATGCACTTATTATAGGTTCAGAAAAGCAAGATTTGCAATATATGAGGGTTATTACAGCAAATATAAAGTAGTTTTTGTATGGAATGGTTTGATATATTACGGGTGAATGGAACTACCCAACATGAGGGAAGACCCAAAATGGCAGGCGAAGGGGCGCAAAACAGATGAACAACAGCCGGATTAGTAAAGTTGAGATCATTGAAAAGCTGAACCGCGTGACGGATAAGCTGCTGAAGCTGGAGCGGCCGGAAAACGAAGCCGAACTGCAAAATTTAGGGGAGGATGCGGGACGAAGGGGGTATTTTGCCCGTGATTTTGGCATGGAGGAATGGGATTGGCCGCAGGGAGTGGGGCTTTACGGACTTCAAAAGCTTGAGCAGCATTTCAAGGATGAGCGTTATCAAGAATATGCCAAGCTTTGGATGAGCAAGCAATTGGGCAAGGGACTGCCGAGCCGGAATATCAATACAACAGCACCGTTGCTGTCATTAATGGAACTGAAGGAAGCGGAGGAATTAAGCCTGGAATGGGTACAGTGGTTGATGCATGGCCTGCCGCGGACGGAGGAGTCTGGTTATCAGCATGTTACAACAGGAGCGAGCAAGGATGAAGTTACGCTCAATGATAATGAAATCTGGATTGATACGTTATTTATGGCTATTTTGTTCACGGCAAAAATGGGTGTCAAATACGATAATTCCGCATGGCGGCAAGCGTCGCTTTACCAACTGCTGCTGCATATCAAATACCTGTATGATAAAAAGACGGGGCTGTTTTTTCATGGCTGGCATTTTGGCGGCCGGCATAATTTCAGCGAAGCCTTCTGGTGCCGGGGCAATAGCTGGTTTACACTCGGCCTGCCTGAATACCTGGAGTTGATGGGGCCGTATCTGGACAGTGGAGTGTTTGAATATCTTCAACAGATCCTGAACGCACAGGCAACAGCTTTATTAGCCTGCCAGAGCGGAGACGGATTATGGCATACGCTGCTGGACGACTCTAACAGTTATACTGAAACGTCAGGCTCAGCAGCTATCGCAGCGGGTATTTTGCGTAGCGTACGCAGGGGGTTGTTGCCGGAATCGTATGCAGATCATGCCCTGAAAGCGATCCGGGCGGTGCTGGACAGAATTGACGATGAAGGCACGGTGCTTGGTGTATCCGGCGGCACTCCGATTGGTGCTGCAAAAGAAGATTATAAGGAAATCATTATTGCCCCTATGGCCTACGGGCAGGCCATGGTTTTAGTCGCACTAGGTGAAGCGTTACATTACTGTTGAGGAGGAGTAGATAGCTAAGGAGAGAGTTAAAAAAGCTGGAGAAATATTTGCTTGTAACTTCACTTGTGCTTGGAGTATACTATTTTCGGGATGGTTAAGCGCTTACCTTGAAGGAGGATAAGCAAACATGGTAAATCCGATCGTAGTTGGCATTATTGGGGCAGGCAGAATTGGCCGGCTTCATGCAGATAATCTGCGTGTGATGCCGTCGTTTAAGTTGAAATCCATTGCGGAGGCTGTGGTAAGTGAGGAATTGCTGGTCTGGGCAGAGAGCCGGAATCTTGGCTCTGCATTTGTGAATGGGCAAGACATTCTGAATGACCCTGAGATTGAGGCTGTGTTTATCTGCACACCTACGGATACCCACGCCTCTTGGATTGAGCTAGCGGCCCGGGCTGGAAAACATATTTTCTGTGAAAAGCCGATCAGCCTGTCGTCAGAGTTTACCCACCAGGCACTGAAGATAGTGGAGGATGAGGGTGTATTGCTACAGGTCGGCTTCAACCGGCGAATGGACCCTAGCTTCCGCAAACTTAAGCAACTGGTTCAATCAGGAGAGCTAGGCAGTCCACATATTGTGAAGATCACATCACGTGATCCGCAGCCTCCGGGTGAGGCTTATGTGCGGTCTTCCGGCGGGATGTTTATGGATATGACGATTCACGATTTTGATATGGCCCGTTATCTGATGGGTGAGGAAGTAACAGAAGTTTATACCCGAGGTGCCAATCTCGTTGATCCGATGTTTGGGCGCTGCGATGATGTGGATACAGCTGTCATCACGCTGACCTTTGCCAGTGGCGCAATCTGCGTCATTGATAACAGCCGTAAGGCTGTATATGGTTATGATCAACGCGTGGAGGTGTTCGGTTCCTGCGGCTCAGCCACCGCCGATAACTGCCGTCCAACAACTGTAGAAGTTTCAACCGCTGCTTCGGTCACACGCGATCAACCGCTTCATTTCTTTCTCGAGCGGTATAACCAGGCTTTCGTGGAAGAGGTTGCCGCATTTGCCCGGGCAATCCGCCTGCAGGAGCCTATCATTTGCAGCGGGCTTGACGGGCGACAGGCGGAACGGATTGCCGAAGCCGCTAAGGAATCCTATCTTACCGGGCTTCCGGTCAAGTTGTCTTCTTGTGCCGGAGAGGGAATATCGGCGACACAAGCTTTGTAAGCGGATGCAGATGCTGAAGGAAGATGGGGGAGGTCTGTGAAGATGTCCAATCTAATCATAAAAGCCGGAGCACCCGGCAAAGATGGACTTGTAGCGGCAGTTAGCAAGGAGAGCGCTGGATGGGAGTATGTAGGTTTTGAAGTGTACCAGCTGCAGGTTGGGGATACGCTGAGCCGCAGCGCGGAAGGGAATGAAATCTGTCTGGTGCTGCTGGCGGGCAAGGCGGATGTGAGAGCAGGCGCCCAGTTGTTCGCCGGGATCGGTGAACGTATGTCTGTATTTGAGGATTTGCCGCCGTATGCGGTGTATATTCCGGCGGGAGGGCATTATGAAGTTACGGCCTTGACGGAGCTGGAACTTGCGGTTTGCCTTGCACCAGGAACGGGTAAATATGCGCCGCGTTTGATCGCTCCGTGCGATACTGTGGCCGAAGCACGCGGTTCTGGCAGTATGTCACGGCGAGTGGTCAACATTTTGCCTGAGCAGAGTGAAGCCGAGAGCCTGCTGGTCGTGGAAGTACGTACGGGTGGCGGCAATTGGTCCAGCTATCCTCCGCACAAGCATGACTGTGACAATCTACCTGCTGAGTCTTACCTGGAAGAGACATACTACCACCGGGTTAACCCGGCTCATGGTTTTGTAGTGCAGCGGGTGTATAATGACGATCGCAGCCTTGATGAGACGATGGCCGTGTCTGACCGCAGTATTGTATTGGTTCCGGAGGGCTATCATCCTGTATCGGCACCGCCGGGTTATGATTCTTATTATCTCAATGTGATGGCAGGTCCGGTCCGCACATGGGTTTTTCATAATGATCCGGAACATGAATGGCTGTTCGAGATGCAGCAACACCAGAAGGATAAGAAGAAATAGTGTAGCAGCACGCACGAAAAGGGGGCTTCCGCAAGGCGGAGGCTCCTTCTTTGTGTCGATGTATTGACCAAATGCTCGCCACAGTAACAGAGTCTCTTGCACCGCTGAATAGACACTGTCAGAAGAGTTCCTTATAATCTAGGTATAGGATTGTACGAACGTAAAGGCGGGCTCACTAACGATGAAACCTACGATATATGATGTGGCACGGGAAGCGGGAGTCTCCATCGCTACGGTGTCCAAGGTGTTGAACAAGAATGGGAGAATTAGCGATAAGACACGGGAGAAGGTTCATCGGATCATGGAGGAGCTGAATTACCAGCCGAGTCTGGTGGCCTCTGCGCTGACGAGTCGCCGAACGGGAACGATCGGGCTGATGATTCCCGATATTTCCAACCCTTTTTTTGCTGAGGCGGCCCGAGGTATTGAGGATTATGCTCAGGAGCAGGGAAGCGACTTGATTGTATGCAGTACTGACCGGGATGATGAGAAGGCGGCCCGGTATATCTCACTGCTCCTGCGTAAACGGGTGGACGGTATAATCATTGCTTCTCATACAGGGAATCCGGATATGGTCCGCCGCCTGCTGGCTGATCACGTACCGCTTGTGTTATTTTCGGCTGATATCCGGAGGATGGAGAGCAACAGCGTCACGGTGGATGACTATAAGGGAGGCTATCAGGCGACAGAATATCTGTTGTCCTTGGGCCATCGCAGGCTCGGCATTATCTCTGACAATTTACCGGGGAGTAAGCTGCGCGTGGAAGGCTTTATGGATGCGCTCAAGGCAGCGGGTGTTGGCTTTGACAATCCGGCTAATCTCACGCATACCTCAGCCACACTGGAGAACGGCCGCAAAGCGGCTGCCGCGATGCTGGCTCAGGCGCAGGAAGACCGGCCGACCGCCATATTCGCCTGCAATGATCTGCTCGCGATTGGGATATTGAAGGAGGCGCGCAGCGCAGGCTTGTCAATTCCCCGTGATCTGTCCGTAGTGGGTTTTGACAATACAATGCTGGCTGAAATTTGCCATCCCACCTTGACCAGCATTGCTCAGCCTCTGCGTGAGATGACGGAACAGGCGATGATTCTGCTGAACCAATCTATCGACAATCCCGATAGTCCTAAGCGCAAGATCATGCTGATGCCGGAACTGATAGTCCGCCATTCCACCGGACCGGCACCGAATTAGGAAGACACAAACTCTACAAACGGAGTAAGAACGCCGACTCCTATCTGAAGACCTGTACCTCGCTTAGCGGCGAGGTACAGGTCTTTTCTTTGTTTTTTTCTGGTACATAAGTTCAGGATTGCCAAACTCCAATTTCTAAACTATACTAATGGAAATTAGGTTAAGCGCTTAACCCATTCCCCGATGATTGTTGTATCTCATTAATCCATTTTACTGAAGTTTTCTCAAGGAGGCCTCATAATGAACGGTTTACAGTTCGATCCTGCACGACCGCTGGATTTAATCGCTGTCGGTCGGCTCTGTATTGACTTGAACGCTAATGAAACCGGAAGACCAATGGAAGAGACACTGACCTTTACCAAATATGTCGGCGGCTCTCCCGCCAATATCGTAATTGGAGCAGCACGGCTAGGGATGCGCACTGGCTTTATCGGTAAGATATCCGATGATCAGATGGGCCGTTTTATCCGAACTTATCTGCAAAGGAATGGCATTGACGATAGCCAGGTGAGTGTTGACCAGACCGGTGCAGTGACTGGGCTTGCTTTTACTGAAATAAAGAGTCCTCAGGAGTGCGGCATTCTGATGTACCGGGATCATGTGGCTGATTTGCTGCTGAGTACGGAGGAGATCTCGGAAGAGTATATTCGGAAGTCCAAGGCACTGCTGATCTCAGGTACTGCACTGGCACAAAGTCCGTCCCGTGAGGCTGTGTTTGTCGCTTTGGAGTTCGCCCGCAAGCACAATGTCACTGTATTTTTTGATCTGGATTATCGCCCCTATACTTGGAAGTCAGCCGCAGAAACAGCGGTCTATTATAATCTGGCAGCTGAGAAATGCGATTGTATCATCGGTACCCGTGAGGAATTTAATATGATGGAGAGCCTGTACAATGTGACAGATGCAGATGACGAAGCAACAGTTAACCGCTGGTTCTCGCACCAAGCAAAGCTGGTCGTTATCAAGCATGGCGGGAGTGGTTCAATCTCCTACACGGCGGATGGGCAGAAGCATCGGAGCGGTATTTTTCCCGCTAAAGTATTGAAGACATTTGGAGCCGGAGATTCTTACGCCTCAGCCTTCATTCACAGTCTAATGCGGGGAGAAAGCGTCGGTGAGGCCATGCGCCGCGGCAGCGCGTCGGCATCCATTGTCATCTCCCGCCACAGCTGTTCGGATGCCATGCCAACCTTGGACGAATTGGAAGCGTTTTTATTGTCTAACGAGGAAATCACTTCAGGTGCAGAGTAAGTAGGCAGAGGTTGGAGAGGACACAACTCAAACAACCCCAGATCGAATAGCTATGCAAGATTAGATTAGATTAGATTCGCGGGATCGCATTAATAGAGATGAAGGAGTGAGTAGAATGGCACAGCAAACCGTGCAAGTGCTGAACAACTATATTGACGGGCAGTGGGTAGAGGCGGCTACGGAGCACTCAGAAACGGTATACAATCCAGCGTCTGGAGAGGAGATGGCAAGGGTTCCGCTGTCCAGCAGAGTCGATGTTGATCGGGCGGTGGCGGCGGCAAAGGCGGCTTTTGCAGGCTGGTCCAAGACACCGGTGCCGCGCAGAGCGCGGATCTTGTTCAAATATCAGCAGCTGCTGGTGGACCATTGGGATGAACTGGCGAAGACGATCACGCTGGAGAATGGAAAAAGCTTCAAAGAGGCCTACGGAGAGGTGCAGCGCGGCATTGAGTGTGTGGAATTTGCGGCAGGTGCGCCGACGCTGATGATGGGCCGGCAGTTGCCCGACATCGCGACAGGCATCGAGTCTGGGATGTATCGCTATCCCATCGGTGTAGTCGGCGGGATTACACCGTTTAATTTTCCGATGATGGTGCCTTGCTGGATGTTCCCGTTGGCCATCGCCTGTGGGAATACCTTTGTGCTGAAGCCCTCCGAACGCACACCGCTGCTGGCAGCACGTTTGGTCGAATTGTTAGAGGAAGCCGGGCTTCCGAAAGGTGTGCTCAATCTGGTTAACGGTGCACATGAGGTGGTAAACGGCCTGCTGGAGCATCCTGATGTGAAGGCGATTTCCTTCGTTGGCTCACAGCCGGTGGCCGAATATGTCTACAAGAAGGGAACGGCGTGTTTGAAGCGGGTTCAGGCGCTGGCAGGGGCGAAAAATCATTCTATTGTGTTGGCAGACGCGAACCTTGAGGCTTCAGCAACACAGATTGTCAACGCAGCCTTCGGCTCTGCGGGAGAGCGCTGTATGGCTTGCTCCGTGGTAACGGTGCAGGAAGAGGTTGCTGATGAGCTGATCTCCATCCTCCTGCGTGAATGTGAGCAGATGACCATCGGCGATGGTTTGGACGACGACACGTTTCTTGGGCCGGTTATCCGCCAAAGTCATAAAGACAAAACGGTCGCTTATATTGAACAAGGCATGGCCGAGGGCGCTAAGTTGCTAAGAGACGGCCGGGCGGATGCTGCGGTGCAGGGACAGGGTTATTTTATCGGCCCAACGTTGTTTGATGGAGTGACCCGGGAAATGAAAATCTGGCAGGAGGAAATTTTCGCGCCTGTCCTGGCAGTGATCCGTGTCAAGGATGTAGAAGAGGCGATTGAAATTGCCAATACCTCTCGTTTTGCCAACGGGGCTTGTATTTTTACGAATGACGGCGGGAAAGTGCGCTATTTCCGGGAAAATATCGAGTCAGGCATGTTGGGTGTCAATGTCGGAGTGCCAGCCCCGATGGCCTTTTTCCCTTTCTCCGGCTGGAAGGATTCCTTCTATGGCGATCTGCATGCGAATGGAAGCGACGGGGTTGAATTTTATACACGCAAAAAAGTCGTCACTGCCCGCTGGCAGTAACAAAAACGGCGAAAGGGAGGTTTCACGTGGATACGATTAGATTAACGACGGCGCAGGCGCTGGTGAAATTTCTGAACCAGCAATATGTGGACTTTGGCAATGGACCCGAGCGTTTTGTACACGGTATATTCACCGTTTTCGGCCATGGCAATGTACTTGGACTGGGGCAGGCACTTCAGGAAGCGCCGGGTGAGATGACGGTCTATCAGGGGAGGAATGAGCAAGGAATGGTGCATGCGGCGACTGCCTTTGCCAAGCAGAGCCGCAGACGGCGAATCATGGCCTGCACCGCTTCGGTAGGACCGGGTTCAGCTAATATGCTGACAGCCGCTGCCACTGCGACGGCGAATCAGATTCCCGTGCTGCTGCTCCCCGGCGATACCTTTGCCACCCGTCAACCGGATCCGGTACTTCAGCAAATGGAGCATACCTACAATCTGTCGATAACGGTCAACGATGCCTTCAAAGCGGTGAGCAAATATTGGGACCGGATTTATCGGCCAGAGCAGCTGATGACGGCATTGCTGAACGCGATGCGTGTGCTGACTGATCAGGCAGATACCGGGGCAGTTACGATTGCGCTGCCGCAGGATGTGCAAGGGGAGGCCTGGGACTATCCACTTGAGTTCTTCCGCAAGCGCATCCACCGGATCGTTTCCCGTACTCCGCATCCGGATGAGCTTGCTGCGGCAGCTGATCTTATTGCCAGCAAACAGCGACCTCTGCTGGTCTGTGGGGGTGGAGTCCGGTATGCGGATGCAGGAATGGAATTACGTGCGTTTGCGGAGAAATTCGCCATCCCATTCGGTGAGACGCAAGCTGGAAAAAGCGCCGTGGCAAGCGACTGTGCCTACAATCTCGGTGGCATAGGAGTTACCGGGAATGGCTGTGCCAATGCGCTGGCCACAGAAGCGGATCTGGTGATCGGTGTGGGTACCCGGTTTACGGACTTCACGACAGGTTCGAAGAGTTTGTTCGCCCATCCCGAGGTGGAGTTCCTGACAATTAACGCTTCCCTTTACCATGCCTCCAAGCTGGATGCGCTGGCTGTGGTCTGTGATGCTGCCGAAGGTCTTAGGGCGCTGTCTGCTACGTTGGAGAAGCGCGGTTACCGCACCGCTTATACAGATGAAATTGTAGTGGCAAAAAAGGCATGGGAAGTGGAAAGAAAGCGTCTATCTGACGTGGAGTATACGGTGAATCAGGAGGCAGATCGTCCAGATCGTTCTTCAGTTTCCTTCGTGCCGGAAGTTGCCGGACATCTTGATGAGAAGCTATCTGAATATGCGGCGAAGTTGAACACTTCGCTGGCGCAAACACAGGTACTAGGGATCCTCAATGAATATCTTCCGAAAGACGCCATTGTGATAGGAGCCGCAGGCAGCTTACCGGGCGACATGCAGCGGATGTGGAATTCCACTGTGCCGGATACTTACCATATGGAATATGGCTTTTCGTGTATGGGGTATGAAATCTCCGGTGCACTCGGTGTGAAATTGGCGGAGCCGGACCGGGAGGTATATGCATTGGTGGGCGATGGCAGCTATCAAATGCTGCATTCGGAACTAGTGACGAGCCTTCAGGAGAACAAGAAGATCAACGTCATTCTGCTGGATAACATGGGGTTCGGCTGCATCAACAACCTGCAGATGGAGCAAGGACTGGATAGCATGGCGACTGAATTCCGCTACCGGGGCCCGGAAGGTCAGCTGAGCGGCGAACTGATAGGCATAGATTATGCAGCAAGTGCCGCGGGATATGGAGTGAAGACCTTTCGTGCGTCAACGGTTGAGCAGCTGCGTGACGCTTTGAGGGAGGCTCAGCTGCAGGATCGTTCCACCCTAATTGACATTAAGGTGCTGCCCAAGACAATGACACATGGTTACGGAGCATGGTGGAATGTTGGTGTTCCAGAAGTATCCGGCAGTGAAGCCGTTCGGGCTGCCCACGAGCAGAAGCTTGAACAGCTTGGAAAGGCCCGCAGTTATTAGTATTAGTAATACTGTGAAACGGAAGGGGTAGAATCGATGATGTTCAAAGAACATGCGGTCAAGCTGGCGATTGCTCCTATCGCTTGGACTAATGATGATATGCCTGAACTGGGAAAAGACAATACCTTTGAACAGTGCATTAGCGAAATGGCGCTTGCCGGGTTTCAGGGAAGCGAGGTGGGCAACAAGTATCCACGCTCTCCGGAACGGCTGCACCGGGCACTGGAGCTTCGTGGACTTGAGATTGCCAGCGCTTGGTTCAGCGCATATCTAACTGTGCGGCCATATGAGGAGACAGTGGAGGCTTTTTGCGCGCATCGTGATTTTTTATATGAGATGGGTGCGAAGGTGATTGTCGTCTCAGAGCAAGGGCGGAGTATTCAGGGACAAATGGATACGCCGCTATTTGCTAATAAACCTGTATTCACAGAAGCGGAGTGGGCCGCACTTGCCGATGGACTGGGTGGGCTTGGCCGGCTGGCTGCTGAAAAAGGTATGGCGCTTGTATACCATCATCATATGGGGACAGGGGTGCAGACTGGGGCCGAAATTGCTAAGTTAATGGAGCTCACGGAACCGGAAGAGGTGTCTCTGCTGTTCGATACCGGTCATCTAGCTTTTGCCGGTGAGAATCCCTTAGAGGTGTTGCGCATCCACTTACCTCGGATTAAACATGTCCATTTAAAGGATATACGTCCGGAGGTTGTTCAGCGTGTGCTGCGGGATCAGCTCAGTTTTCTCCAGGCTGTAAAAGCGGGCGCATTCACCGTACCTGGCGATGGATGTATATCCTTTGCGGAGATTTTCAGCGAATTGGCAAGTTACTCTTATACGGGATGGTTTGTAGTGGAAGCGGAGCAGGATCCGGCACTTGCCGATCCGCTGGAATATGCGATCAAGGCGCGCCGTTATATCAGAGATCTGAGTGGTTTATAGGCCGAGGAGGACTACCACTAGGTGCTTGGCGGCTGCTCGGACAGATTTATATGCGGGGGTTCACGGCTATGGCTGTGCGCACCTCGCCTTTTTAATGAGCAGGTGTAAAATACGAATGGCTTCGTTGGTCGGGTTCATGTTGTATGTGTTATAATGGCAGCAAATTAGGCGGAAGAGTTTCCATTTCCATGATGGTGCAGCCAAATATCTATGAACTACTCGTGCATTAACGGCTGAACCGTGGCCGGGTATCCTAACGGTTGTACAGAGGGGGTTATCTATTGTTCCGTTCCTGGTATCGCCGATTGCTGCTGTCCTACTTTCCTATTTTTTTGCTTACTGTGACGATACTGATTTTTGCCTCTTTTGTATTTATTAATGATATTTCACGAATGGAAACTAAAAAAGCGGACCGTATCACCGCCAGTTATCTTATGGATAATGTGGACCGAACGATCAAGGAAGCTGAACTGTCAGTGCTGGAGGCTGCTGAACGCAGCGATGCTTATAAACGTTATTTTAACAATCATGGCCAGATTGATATGGCGACCGTCTACGCTGTTGCCCAGAATCTACGCAACCTGACGCGTGAATCGCCCTATATTCAGTCCATCTATCTTTATGACAAGAGAAATGAAAGCGTTTTAACAGAAACTGGATTAAAGGACCTTTCAGGATTTGTAGACGAGGATTGGATTGGCCGCATCACCTCCGGCTCTTTATCGGAAGGCTGGCAGCCTGTTAGGGAATACAAAGATGAATTTCAGCGTACGTCTATACGTGTGCTTACCATAAATAAAGGTATGCCGCTGCCCTTCGGCTCGGAGGGAGTGCTCGTAATTAATCTCAAAATGAGCGGAATGGAACAGATCGTTGACGGTATGGTCAATGAACAGTTGTCCTTTCTGACCATATTTGGTGCAGATGGACAGGTGGTCTATCAGGCGCATTCGGACAGTGAAGGTGCCAAGAATGGGAAGCAGTTGAACACTTTATATATGGAAAGGCTTGGCTGGACGTTTACCAGCGGGATCAAAACGGGCAGTCTATTCAGCTGGGTGTCAGTGATTTCTTACCTTTGGGTAGCTATTGCCTTAGGTACGGTTGTGTGCGCGATTTTTTACCTGATCTATGTTACGCGGCGGAACTATAAGCCAATTCAGGTGATTATGAACCGGATTGAAGGTCATCAAATTCGCAAGCTGGACCAATCCAGCGACAGACCGGACGAAATGATGCTCATTGACGGGGTGCTGGAAGATCTAATCAACCATATGACGGATTATGATAAGAAAAGCAGAGAGAATTTGCTGTTACAGCGCAGCAAGCTTTTCAACGATCTCTTGCAAAGTGAGCGGTTGGACAATGTCGTCCAGCGGATGGAAGAGCTGTCGCCGCTCTCCGGAGCTCATTCCACAACCCGCTTTATGGTTGTGCTAAGCGAAATCAACCGCTACGACAAGGTTTTTCAAGATCGGTATACAAGGGGAGATCAGAACACGCTTAAATTTGCCCTGATGAATGTCTTTCAAGAATTGGCGCGGAGTGCGGAATTGCAAGCTTGGGCGGAGTGGATAGGGACTGACCGGGCGGCAATTCTCTTCCTGACCACAGGAAGTGATGAAGAGATGGCAGAGAAAATCCGTGTATTCGCTGAGGACTGCCACACCTGGGTGGAGCAGAACTTGCGCCTCTCCTTAAGCTTCGCTATCGGGCCAGTGGCGGCTGGGCCAGGGGAGATCCGGGATTCCTATGCGGCAGCGGAGAATGTGATGCAGCACAAGCTTTTAATGCACGAAGACATTGCTTTAACGGAATTTGGAGAAACGCGCCAGCCGCTTCTTGAGACATTCAAGTATCTACAAATGATTGCCGAGTTTGTTAAGCAGTTCCGGATGTCGAGCGGCCAATGGCGGGAACTGCTGGAAGGTGTTTTTGATGGTTTTAAACAGGATTATTTACAAGATGATGATATTCGCTCTCTAATTCAGGCCATGCTACAGATGCTGAGCCGGGAAGTGGCTGTCATGTCTGAGCAGCTGCAGGATGAGCTGTCAGCAGAAAATGCGGAGAAGCAGCTGAAGCGGCTGGAAGAGGCAGAATCCATAGATGAAATGAAGGAGATTTTGTTTGAGTATTTGACTGATTTATTCCGCACTTATGTTTCTGTCAGTGAAACTAAAAGCTACCGGGCGATGGTAACCGAGATGAAGAATTATATTGAAGAGAATTTTACAAATCCCGATCTTTCCCTAAAGCATTTGAGCGACCGGTTTCAGGTATCCGGCAAATATGCCAGCTATCTATTTAAAACAGAATTTAAAATGAAATTTGTTGATTTTCTTACAGAGCTACGCATGAAGGAAGCCGAAAAGCTTTTAGTGGAAACGGAATGTTCGCTGCAGGATATCGCACTTCAGGTGGGGTATGCGAATGCAATTACATTCGGCAGGGTATTCAAACGAGTATTAGGAATCACGCCGGGTGACTACCGTTCTTTAAAGCGCGGGCGCGGGACCTCCAGACTATAGCTGCCGACTTTATTAATCCAATAGCACGTGAACAATAGTTTTTATAACCGCATCTGTGCACGCCAACCTCTATGATGAGGGCGCGAACACCGATGCGGTCTTTATTTTCACACTTTTGAAAGCGGTTTATTCTACGAAAATGGTTGTATGGATAAACCGGAAGTCCGATTTTGCTGGGATATGAGCATCCGAAAGAGGTTTATTGTCAGACTGCCGAAATTCATGAAATACTGTGGGCATCCAGAACAACAAGCGACCCAGTAGCACGGCAGTAAAAAGCATCACGTGATATGGATTCCGCTGGGGATGGATAGAGTTAAGGCTAGGGGATCATAAATACACCATTAAAGCCTGCAAGGGCGAAGGGGATGGAAAAATGACAGTGAACGTACATCAAGGAGTTCTGAAGAAAGCAATCGGGATCGGATTAACCGCAATAATGGGCGTTTCTCTGCTAGCAGGCTGTTCCAATGATTCTAAAAACAACACAGCATCCGAGGGTGCCCCAGCCGGCGAAAGTGCCAAGCGCGTTACATTAAAGGTGGAAGTGTTTGACCGCGGCAACAGCCCAGCCCCTCATACCATTACCAATAACTACTTAACTAAACTAGTGCAGGAAAAGTTCGGAGATCCGAATAACATTGATGTAGAATTTGTACCTATCCAGCGTTCTGAGGAAGTTACCAAGCTGAATGTTTTGATGGCGAGCAATACGGATGTGCCCGATATCGTATTTACGTATGATTCCAGTGTGTTTTATCGGTATGCCCAGCAAGGTGGCTTGACTGATGTCGGAGAAATTCTCGATGAATATGGCCCGAATCTGAAAAAGTTTATTGGCGAGGATACGCTGGCGTTCGGCCAGCTTGAAGGTCAGCAGTATGCGATCCCTGGTAAACGGGCGATCACAGGCCGTTATAGCTCCTACATCCGTCAGGATTGGTTAGATAAATTAGGACTGCCTGTGCCAACGACGACCGATGAGCTGTACACTACTTTGAAAGCGTTTAAAGAAAAGGATCCGGGCAATCTCGGCAGCAAAAACATCCCGATGGGCATGGCACTGGCACCAGCCCAATTCGAGACGTTGATTTTCTCTTTCATGAAGCCGATCAGCGGCGATCTGACCTACAGCCAACGTTATGAGCTGCCGCTGCATGAGGGCTTTAAGGATGCCCTGCAATTTCTTAATAAGCTCTACAATGAAGGGATGATCAGTAAGGACTTCAGTCTGGACGAGGATAAAACACAGTTGGCCAAGGATATCCAGAACGGCAATGTAGGCTACTGGTCGGAGGATGTGGATGTCTTGTTCTATGCCGATGGTACCCTGGATAATCTCTACAAAAATGTAGAGGGAAGCAAGGTGCTGCCGGTAGACGTCTTAACCAACGCCAACGTTGATAACAAGCACATTAAATCCCGGTATGCCTCCAACGGCATGTACATCATGATTCCGAAGAGTAGTAAACGCGCCGTGGAAGCCGTTAAGTATCTCGATTGGATGGCTTCGGATAATAATCTGATTGATATCCAAAATGGCGTTGAAGGTGAAAACTACGACCTGGTAGACGGTATTCCAGTGGCCAAAACAGATGTTTCCCAGGAGTTCGCCGATCGTCTATTTAATGCTGGCGACATGGCCATTATCTCCAACGGCAAAAACATCGGTGATCAGGCCACTAATGAAAAAGCATGGGCGCTGGGCTTTCCGGAACGTAACCGGGAGATGCTGACTCAATCTATCGCTATCGCCAACGCTGACACGGTGGGGCCGCTCGTCTTCGGCAAGCCGATAGAAGCGGAATCGCAATATGGCACAACGCTCAAAGATAAGCTCAACGTAATTATTGTAAAGACGGCAATGGCCAAACCAGAGCAGTTTGAAGCGGTTTACGAGCAGGAAATGAAAGATTACATGACTTTGGGCGGAACCAAGCTGAAAGAGGAACTGGAGAAGTCGTTTAAGGAACTTTCGGCTCAATAAACAAATATATAGTGAAAACCGGGGGGAGATGGTGCTGCGCTCCACCCGGTTTTTCTCCTTAGGAGGAAAACGACTTGAGCAAAGCGACATACTTTAGACGGTATTGGCAATTGTACGCGCTGCTTTCGCTGCCTATTATTTATTTCCTGATCTTCCGCTATGGTCCGATGTATGGTGTGCAGATTGCTTTTAAGGATTTCAATTTGTTTCAGGGGATTGGAGGCAGCGAGTGGATTGGCTTTGATGCGTTCCGCGAGGTTTTTGGAATGAGAGAGTTCTACACCACCTTGCGCAATACCTTTATGCTGAATTTTCTGGATTTACTTGTCTCTTTTCCGGCTCCGATTATCCTGGCGATTATGCTGTTCGAAATTCGTTCGGTGTGGTTCAAAAAAATATCGCAGACAATTTTGTATATCCCCCACTTTATTTCCTGGGTGATCATCGGGGGGATCGTATATCAATTGTTCGGCAACCAGTCCGGTATGGTGAACGGTGTGCTGGAGAGCTTAGGCCTTACTCCCATCCCGTTTCTGACTGAAAAAAATCCGTGGCTGATCACTTATTTATTCACAGGCGTCTGGCAAAGTGCCGGTTGGGGGACTATCCTTTATCTGGCGGCGTTAACCGGTGTCAACCGAGAGCTGTTTGAAGCTGCTGAAGTGGATGGAGCGACAAGGCTGAAGAAAATCCGCTACATTACGCTTCCTAGCATAAAACCAACCATCGTGACGCTGCTTATCCTCAATCTGGGAAAGATGGTCAGCATCGGCTTTGACCGCCCTTACATTATCGGTAACACTGCTGTGCGTGAGTATTCTGATGTGCTCAGTACCTTTGTGTACCGGGTGGGTCTAGAATCCGGACAATATACGTTGGCTACTGTAGTCGGATTGTTCCAGGCCGTGGTGGGACTGGTGTTTATTTTTGGCTCCAACTATATTTCGAAAAAAGTGACCGGAGACGGTATTTTATGATAAAGAAAGAAGGAGGCGGAGTGCTATGAGTGAACGTACCTCAAACCGGATATTCGATATCGTCAATATAACGTTTGTTGCCTTGTTCGTTTTGTTCTGCTTGGCTCCGTTTTTGCATGTGATTGCCGTGTCGCTTAGTTCCAACCGGGCAATTACTTCTGGAGAAGTAACGATTTTCCCCATTGAATTGAACTGGAATGCATACATTAATGTTTTTTCCAATAATGCGATGATCCGCTCTCTTGTCTTTACGGTTATTCTGACGTTTGCCACAACGGTGCTGTGTATGCTTTTCACTGTGGCAGCAGCTTATCCGCTGACCAAAAGAAAATTGAAGGGCCGTAAATTTTTTATGTATCTGATCGTTATCACTATGTTTTTCAGCGGCGGTATTATTCCTGAATATTTGTTGATCCGTGATTTGCATTTGATTAATTCGGTCTGGTCGCTTATCCTGCCAGGTCTGGTCAGCCCCTTTAACCTGATTATCCTGATCTCCTTTTTCAATAACATTCCTGCCAGCCTGGAGGAATCGGCCGAAATCGATGGCAGTTCCCATCTTCGTACCCTGATGAGTATTATATTGCCGCTATCCATGCCGGTTATGGCCACATTGGCGCTTTTCTACGCAGTGGGAAGGTGGAACGGCTTTCAGGATTCTTTGATGTATATCAATAATCCGGATTTGTATCCGCTCCAGCTCAAGCTGTTCCAGATGGTGCAGAACAACATGGTATCCGAACTGACACAAATGGAAGGTGCCAACCGGACCCCACTGACACCAGAGAGCCTAAAAGCGGCCACCGTTATCTTTGCAACAGTACCGATCCTTGCCGTATATCCATGGCTGCAGAAATATTTTGTCAGCGGTGTAATGCTTGGTGCCGTAAAAGGTTGAACCGTAAGCTGTAACAAGGGAGGAGAAAATAATTATGGAGGACAAAGGCATGTTTTCGTTCTCAACTTGCTGGAATATTAAGCGTCATTCCATCGGCAGTGAAATGCTGCGGGAAATCCGCGATCTGGGCTTTCAGCGAGTGGAGCTGAACTATAATGTGACTAAGGAAATGCTGGAAACGATCGAGCCGATGCTTGAGCGGGGGGAGGTGGGGATCTCCAGTGTCCACAACACCTTCCCGCATGTGCAGGACTCCGATTATGGCACAGATTCCGTGCTGCTGGGTTTTGAGGATGAGGAGAAGCGGCAGCGGGCGATTGAGCTGCTGATTGGCTCGGCTAAGTATGCTCAGCGTTACGGAGGAGAAGCTGTTGTTGTGCATCCCGGTGAGGTACCCTTTCCAAATGATATCAGCAAAGAGCTGGAGCAGATTTATAACGGAGAGGGTAGAGATTCTAACGCTTATCGCAGCAAATGGGCGGAACTGATGGAGCGGCGGGAAGCCTATAGCGCCGGCTATGTGCAGAAAATTATTGAAAGCCTAGATGAAGTATGTAACCGGGCAGTTTCTGAGGGGATAAACGTACGCTTTGGTATCGAAACACGTTCCAAACCGCAGCAGATTCCGACGCTTGCGGAAGCCAAAATGATTATTAAGGCGCTAAAAGGAGCGCCTGTGGGCATATGGTATGACACCGGGCATGCCATTATGATGGACCGTTTGGGTTTGTACGACAGTGTGGGGGAAATGGAAGGTCTGATGGATGATATTGTAGGTGTTCACATTCATGAGACTATCGGTCTGTCTGATCACTGGTGCCCTTATGTAAACAGCGGGAATATGAAATTCTATGATGCTTATCTGCCGATGATTGAACGGGCGCGGGTCAAGGTGTATGAGTTGAAGGCAGCTTGCCAGCCGGAAGAAATTGATGAAAGTCATCAGCTGCTTATGGCCAAGTTGGCGCGTAGAGGACAGGTCTGATGTTGAACGATGAAGACCGTAGGTTAGCTATGAAGTATGCTCCGCGCTTATTATTCGATCAGAACGAGCCATTTTTTCCGGTACGTCTCGGTATAACGGTGATGCGGCAGGAGGAAGAGTCTCCTTCCTTCCGGCGCCGTCTAGCTGTGAACCGTCCGGATGTGCTGGCCGTTGTGGAATACGCGATTTATTACGATTATGATATTCAGCATTTATATGATCTGGAGCATGTGTGGGTTTACATCGGTAGAGACGGGGAAGTGGTGGATGCCGAAGCGAGCTTTCACGGGAAATTCCTTAAAGCGCTGCTGCGCGGGGGCAGCAATCTAAGCGGGACACGGGTGGACCTCTATGTCCAACCCGGCAAGCATGCTCTTGCCCCGTTCCCTGAAGTCTTTGAGCTGTTACCGGGATTCGCATCCAGTACACAGGATGGAGCAGGTGCGGAGGGTCTGATTTATGGCGACTTTTTTCACGGCATTCTGGCGTCCGATGGAGAAACTGACCGTCTTGTCCACCGTTATCTGAAAACCTGCCGGTTCACGCCTTCCCTGTCCTATTCGTGCTGGGAATATGCGGACCGGGAGGAATTGTTCGTTTCTTGGAATCAACTGTTCACGGAAATTCCTGAACGTATCCGACGAGAGCTGGCGCGGCTTCAGCTCATGTTACCACCCAGACATTGAGCAGATTGTTAACATGGAGGGAAGTATAATGTACAAGCAACTGGTAGCCAGTAATGATAGAGCGGCAGTGGAGGGATTATCCCGGCAGGTGCTTGATCCGACGAGCCGCTATTATGGAGGGACAATAGATCCGGGTACTGGCGTTGCCTGGGTTAATCATACGACCGGCACACCAACCGATATGTGTTATTGGGGAGCGGCTCTGGTTAACCCGGATTCCGCATTCTACCGTGATGAGCTGCTGCTGGCCCGCCTGCTGCTGGCGACGGAGTTCGTGCTGCGTTCACAACATGAGGATGGCTCGATCTCTCCGGGCTGGACGAACTATCATTCTCCCCCGGATACAGCCTTTGTCATCGTCGGCTATGCTCAGCTATACCAACTGTTGGCGTCGCAGGATTGGGCGCCACTGCAACAGGTGCTTGATAATATGCTCTTGTTTCTTAAGCGAACTATTCCCGTCATGCTTACAGGGGGCTGTCACACGCCGAATCACCGTTGGGTATTGTGTGCAGCACTGGGGTTTCTGCATGAACTGTTCGGACTGGAGGAGGCTGTCCAACGGGCGGATCAGTGGTTGGCTGAAGGGATGGATATTACACCTGATGGAGAATGGACGGAGCGCAGTAACGGTATTTATAGTGCGGTCAGCGACATCATGCTGATTCATGCCGCTCGTCTGCTGGATCGGCCGCAGTTGCTGGAGCCAGTTCGTCTGAATTTACACATGATGGTCTATTTGGTGCATCCTAAGGGCGAAGTTGTGACCGATTATTCTGGACGCCAGGATCTGGGGAGCTTTCACGACCTGTCTCCATATTATTTACCGTACGCTATTCTGGCCCGTTCCGATAAGGAGCCATTGTTTGCGGGGATGGCCGAATGGGCAGGCAGAGCACTGGAAAATCCGGGGGTCTGCTCTGTTAACGTACTTGTACGTATGCTGCTGGAGCCGGAGCTTCAGCAACCTTTTGAAGATTCGGCAGCTCTGCCTGTAAAATATGAGAAAATACTGAACGGCGATTTTCCGCGACACGGCTATCTGCAGGATATGGAGAAGTCCGGCCATCAAGGGCGAATTTACCACAGCCGGCTGCATACTGATTTCGGAGCACCGGTTGTGCGCTACAGGGACGGGAACACTAGCGTGACCTTAATCACGGAGACGCCGTCTTTTTTTGCACTCCGTCACGGTGCCGTCAGGCTGCTTGCAGTGCAACTGGCTTCTTACTTTAATCCGGGCTATATCCCGATGCAGAAAATGATCAAACTACCTGACGGATACCACCTGTCAGGAGAACAAAAGAAGGGTTATTACGGTCCTGTAGAAGGTGAACTGCTTCCGCAAACATCTGGGGAGCCGGTAAGCCCTTGGTATCTGCTACCGCATCAGAGCCGCGCACTTACGCATGAACAGACATTCCGTGTGGAGACGGAGGTTCAACGCACGGACAGAGGGTGGACCCTCCGGTTGCATGCTGAGGAACCTACAGAGGTTATGACTCAGCTGTCTTTTATTTTTGGACGGGAAGGATGTTTCACATCGGGTGAATTGCAGGCTGTCGGAGAGGACCATTATCTCTGGAACGGCGGTAACCTCCGCTATAGTTGTGAAGAGGACTGGATTGAACTGTCAGGGGGCGAGCTTGGACATCTGGCGGCTACGGTGCGTGAGGCGAAGCTGCAGGATAACTGCAAGGCGGTGTTGGTCAATTTTATGACTCCGTTCGATAAGACGATTACGATCACTCTATCTCCTTCCATGATAAGAGAGTAACCTTTGCAACAATTTACAATTTAGCAGACGTTGACGTTACACCTCAGTCTTAGAATAATAAGCCTTATTAAAAAACCTTCCATTAGAAGCAAACCTGGAGTTATCAGGTCTAATGGGAGGTTTTGTTATGCATCTGCTAAGCATAGACTCACCAGATTTTAACCGTGCATAATGGTATAAGTAAGAAATCCGGGGACACCAGCCGTCAGTGATTCAAACATTCTCCGAAGCCGTGACTGTCAGCTTTTATAAAATTTCCTTTAGTTTGGTTTACATAGGCACTTTTTTCGGTGGTCAAGTGTTATAGAGATATAAGGGTTAAGGAGGTGCTTACATCGCCACAGGATTCGCTAGACTCGACAGAGTTGGAAGAGCTAATCGTTAGGATTCAAAAGGGAGATTCCGAGCAGTATGCTTTAATTGTCAGGTCATTCCAAAAGCCGATCTATCGATATTGCTATCGTTTGTTAGAAAACAAGCAGGATGCGGAGGACGCGGTTCAGGATATTTTGGTAAAGGGTTATCAATCTATCCGGCAATACAAATCGCAAATGCATTTCTCGGCATGGCTCTATCGTATCGCATATCATCATTGCTTAAATCTGCTGCGCAGGCGTCGTCTGCATAAGCAAGTCATGCGTATTTTTCGTCCGGAAGTACTGTCTGCAAGTCCTGAACAGGAGCTGGATGCTCGGTTGTATAGTCCTTCATTGTCTGCGGCTTTAGCGGGATTGTCGCTTGAGGAGAGAAACATGCTTATTCTGCGGGTGTTTGAAGAACAAACTTATGCAGAGATAAGTGAGATTCTAGGGGTCAGTCCCAATGCGCTAACTAAAAGAATGAATCGGATCAAGTTAAAGGTTCAGGAAGCTATGAAGTCAGAGGAGGAGATCATATGGAAAGAAACAAAATCAGCAATGAATACCAAGATATAATTTATGCCTCGGCGGGCAATGAACTTTTGGATGAGGTAGATGTAGAAGAGAAGGTCATGGGGCGTATTACTGGCATAACAGGTCGAAAGCGATCGTTCTCGCTGAGGGTGATGAATAAAACAACGGCAGTGGCCAGTATGTTAACGCTGTTTCTGCTGATTTCTGTGACTGCGTATGCTGCGTCTGAATATATCCAAATCCGCAATAGTGAAGGAGTAGTGAAGGTCCAACATGTTGCGCCGACTGAATCTGCAGAAAGGGCTTCTTATGATAAATATGCGCAGCAAGCAGAAGAGTTCGCTAAACCGGGTGAATTGATCGCTTATCTTGTGAAAAATAAAGCAGGTGCAGCAGGCTTGGCGACAGAATTGCAGTTTAAGTATAAAGAGCAGCGGATAGATGCGTATTCTGATTTTTTAAAAGAAATCAAAAGAACAGGGGCGCCAATGCTTCCCGAAACGGCAGCGGGGTACGCTTTTAAATATGGTGTAATCCATCCTAATTCTCCGACTACGGATACAGCTAAGCCAGGTTCTCTGTATAAGGAAACATTAAATGATCTTACCGCTCAGGCAAATAAGGACAAGGGGACCCGCAATTTGTTTATGAAGGCTATACCGTGGTCCGAGCCAGGGGCGCTAAGTGTAACTTATTCGAAGAACAATGCTTTTATAGGGATCTCAGCAACGCTCATGCATGGCGGCAAGGTTTTCGTGGAACAAACGCCTGAGAATCAAGCTAATAAGCTCACAGTTGCAGGGACAGAAGTTATCTATAACAAGGTGGTAAGGGAAGAAGTCAGCTATGATTATCTGAACTGGTATAACGAGAAGCAGGATGCGTATTATACACTCACCAGCTATGGAGATAAGATTTTGACCCAGGAGCAATTTTTACAGCTGGCTGAGGAGCTATTGAAGTAGAGTTTTGAAGTTTGAAGTTAGAAGTTTGAAGTTTGAAGTTAGTAGTGTGTAGTTTGATGTTTGATGTTTGATGTTAGTAGGTGCATGTGCATGCGCTAAGTTAGTTGTATTATGTGCAATTAAAGTTCACCAATAGCTGTATATAGGCCCTTTAGTTGTATTTGATGCAGCTATTATTGGTTAAATTAGTGGAAATAGACGTTTTTACGGATTTTAGTTGTAGAGAATGCAATTAGAGAAGAGGCTATGAGCGGATCAGAAATAAATAAGTGTATAAAATACAGTTAAATCGTATGCAGGGAAGGCTGAAATTGGATCCAGATATAAAAAAAGGTATCCCCAAAGCGAGAGCTGTAGGGATACCTTCTTAATATTCTTATATCTTCGAAAATTCGAAGAGCGTTAGCCTTCTAGCAGTAGTGCTTCCGGATCTTCCAGCAATTCCTTCACTTTGACCAGGAAGCTTACCGCTTCAGAGCCGTCAACGATCCGGTGATCATAGGAAAGGGCGATGTACATCATTGGACGGTTTACGGTTCTTTCTTCGTCCAGCGCGATCGGACGCAGTTGGATCTTATGCATCCCTAGAATACCCACCTGTGGTGTATTCAGAATCGGTGTCGATAACAAGGAGCCGAATACGCCACCGTTGGTGATGGTGAATGTTCCGCCTTGCAGCTCGGAGAGGCTGAGCGTATTGGCACGTGCTTTGGAAGCGAGCTCGCCAATCTGGCGCTCGATTTCCGGGAAGCTGAGCCGATCCGCATCACGGACTACGGGAACTACAAGTCCTTCTTTCGCTGCAACAGCAATACCGATGTCGTAGAATTTCTTAACGACCAGATCTTCACCGTCGATTTCGGCGTTCAGCAGTGGATAGGTTTTAAGCGCACCGATCACGGCTTTGGTGAAGAAGGACATGAAGCCTAGTCCAACTTCATGTTTTTCTTTAAATGCATCCTTGCGGCGCTTGCGGATGTCGAGGATCGCTGTCATGTCCACCTCGTTGAAGGTGGTAAGCATGGCCGCGGTCTGCTGCGCTTCGACCAAGCGGCTGGCAATCGTGAGCCGTCTGCGTGACATGCGCTTGCGCTCCACGTTTTTGCCCTCGTCCGGCGTGGCTTTGCCCGCTGCCGGCTTCGCTGGTTCCGGCTTGCCTTGCGGCGCCGGAGCTACCGGTGCAGCGGCCTGCGGCGCTGCTGCACCATGACCGGACACATCGGCCTGACCAATCCGGCCGATAGGATCACGGGCGCTAACCTCGCCGAGGTCGATGCCGCGCTCCCGTGCCAGCTTGCGTGCGCCCGGCGATGCCAATGCAGCATGGCTGTCGCCACCTGCTGCAGGCACTTCGGGCGCAGCTACAGGCGCGGCGGCTGCTACTGCGTTGCCGCCTGCCGGAGCCGCTTTAGGCGCTTCGGCTTCGCTTTCAGCGGCCCGCGGCGTACTGCCGCTTGCGGCTCCAATGATGCCGATGGCTTCGCCAACGGCTACGTTCTCGCCCGCTTGACGCAGGATGGTGGAGATGACACCCTCCACCTCTGCACTAATTTCCAGATTGACTTTATCCGTTTCCAGCTCAGCGAGCACATCGCCTTGACCTACCGTGTCGCCTTCTTTAACCAGCCATTTGTAGATGGTTCCTTCGGATATGGATTCTCCCAGATCGGGTACTAAGATTTCTGACACAGGCCGTTTCCTCCCCAAACATAATGGTTTACGCTATTGTGATACCGTCCTCTTAAGAGGACGGTACAGCCGCTTGTACGTTCGAATTTGATTTTAGGGCTTCTGTTACAATTCTACGTTGTTCGAAGCTATGCACATCTGCATAACCACTGGCCGGGCTGGAACGTTCCGGACGGCCGATATATCTTACGCCGGCATTTTTCGGTGCGATGGCGCGTAACCGAGGCTCACTATAGCTCCAGCCGCCCATATTTTTCGGCTCTTCTTGCACCCAGACAATTTCCTGAAGGGAGCTAAAGGAGTTTAAATGTTCGCTTAGCTCCTGTTCCGGGAACGGATAAAGCTGCTCTAGGCGAAGAACATGCAGCCATGACCAATCCTTATCCGGTGCTGCCTCCAGTTCTGTTTGGATGTCGATAGCGACTTTACCGCTGCAGACTACGAGCCGTTTAACTTCACTTGGTTTCTGGCCAAGCAAAGATTCAGCTAATACAGGCTTGAATTGTCCTGAAGCCAGCTCGGTTCCGGCAGAAGTGCTGCGCGTATTCCGAATGAGACTTTTCGGCGTCATAATGACTAGCGGTCTAGCATCTTCCTGCCCGCATAACGCTGCTTGGCGCCGCAGCAGATGGAAATATTGCGAAGCGGTAGTCAGGTTAGCGACCGTCCAGTTCTCCTCAGCGGATAGCTGCAAGAACCGTTCCAGCCTACCGCTAGAGTGCTCAGGTCCCTGTCCTTCGTAGCCATGCGGCAGCATGATGACGAGATTGCTGCGCTGTGTCCATTTGGCGCGTCCAGCGGCAATGAACTGGTCAAAAATAACCTGACCCGCATTGGCGAAATCACCATACTGTGCTTCCCAGATTACGAAGGTTTCCGGTGCAAACACATTATAACCATATTCAAAGCCTAATACTGATGCCTCTGACAATGGACTGTTGTATACGCCAAAGGAGGCACGGGAATCGCTTAGCTGATGCAGAGGAGAGAATAAATCTCCTGTTTTACTGTCGTGCAGCACCAGATGGCGATGTGCGAAGGTTCCGCGCTGGGCATCTTGACCGCTCAGTCGGATGGGCGTTCCATTTTTCAGAATGGTAGCGAAGGCTAATGTTTCAGCCAGTGCCCAGTCGACCTTTTCACCCTCATTCAGTGCATCTTTACGACGTTGTAAAATGCGCTCCAGCTTCGGATAAACCTGGAATCCAGCAGGAACCGTCAACAGTTCACGATTGATCTCCTGCAGGCTGGAGATGGATACCGCTGTAGTGTTTGCCGCTGCGCGGTCCGTTTGTAGAGGAATGAAGGCTTTGGGTTCTTTTTTCTTATGATTGCCTTCCTTCATAGTATCGTACGCACGCTGCAATACGCTTTCTGCTTCAGCATTCATCCTTTGTACGTCTTCGGCGGTAAGAACCTTTTCGTTTTTCAGTCTCTCTGCATAGACCTTGTAGACGGTTGGATGATTGCGAACCTTACCGTAGACAATAGGTTGTGTGGTTTCAGGATCATCCATTTCGTTGTGACCATGACGGCGGTAGCCGATGAGATCAATTACGAAATCTTTTTTGAATTGATGGCGGTATGCGCTAGCTAAACGTACAGCTGCTACGCAGGCTTCTGGGTCATCAGCGTTGACATGGACTATTGGGATTTCATACCCTTTGGCGATGTCACTCGCATAATGCGTAGAACGGGAATCTTCACTTTCAGTCGTAAAACCAATTCGGTTATTAACAATGATATGGATCGTCCCACCATTTTGATAACCTTGAAGTTTGCCGATATTAAGCGTTTCTGCAACAATTCCTTCACCTGGAAAAGCAGCATCGCCATGCATCAGCACCGCCATAGCTTTACTGGTATCAATCTTCGGCAGTCCTGCAGTGCTCCGATCTTCTTGTGCGGCACGAGTGAAACCTTCCACAACAGGATTGACGAATTCCAAGTGACTTGGGTTATTCGCTAGTGTTATTCTTGTGCGTACGGTTTCTCCTTCACGGACAGCACGGTCTGCACCGAGATGGTATTTCACATCACCTGTCCAACCATAGTTAATGCCTGTGGAGCCTTCGGAAGGGAAAAGCTCCTTGTTCGGAGAATGATGAAACTCTGAAAATATGATATCATAAGGTTTGCCCAAAATATGTGCAAGAACGTTGAGGCGGCCGCGATGCGCCATGCCCATCAAAATATGCTCCGCACCGTCATGTGCAGCAGCACGTACGATTTCATCTAACATCGGCACAAGAGCATCATTGCCTTCAAGACTGAAACGCTTCTGACCTACAAAAGTCTTGTGGAGGAAGGTTTCAAATTGCTCTACCTGAATCAGGCGGTTCAGGAGCTCTTTGCGTTCTGTATTATTTAGGGGTGCTGGTGAGCTGGTGGATTCTGCCTGCCTATTTAGCCATTGCAGTTCTTTTTCTTCATGCACATGCCCGAATTCATAGGCGATAGTCTTGGTGTATGCCTGACGCATACGTTGCACGGCATCCCATCCGGTATGCACATCATTCGGCGCATTTTCCCATATAAGCGTGGCAGGCAGTGCGATCAGGTCTTCGCGGGTCAGCCCATAGGTTTCAAGCTCAAGATATTTTGCCATGGGATTCTGATCGCGTACCAGCGGATCAATTTCAGCGGCCATATGGCCATATATACGAATATTGGCGATTAGCTTGGAAGCTCTTACTGCTTTTCTAAGCCATTCGGTGTCTCCCGAGATGCGCGGCTGAGGAGCCGGTTCGCTATCCGGAGTTAGGGGAGGAGGTCCCGAATTTGTAAAAAGCTCGCGATAATTATTTTCTACGGTGGAGGGATCTTTCACAAACTGTTCATATCTTTCTTGAATGTAGCCTAAATTGGGTCCGTAATACTTACTCCAAATGGATTCGTTATAGGGCTCTTTGGCTGCCATGAATACATCCTCCTTAACGGATGAACTCCATACGTGACATTTTGTGTCAACGCTTACTGGAGCTGTGATGATTGCGGTTTCATTTCTCATCTTATTGTGCTACTTTCGGCCACTGTAATCAATTCATTCTTTCGTCCAATACGTTCGCAAAATGGTATGGGTTAGCTTGTTCTAATGAAAAGAAGGGTGTTTCTTCTCATTACCCATTCTAAAGGCCTATTAAAATGATTCTATTATCCTTATTTTTAACTATTAGGTCAGTAAATATTTATTTTGCTAGTACAATTTATTTTATGTAACGGACGAGTATCGTGATAATCGGACAAGATCTTTGAAAAAAAATCTTTTATTTTTCGTTTTTAAAATAGAAAGTAACCAGGAATCGACACACTTTTCCGCTTTCTTTTTGTATAATGTTATTGCAGATAGTAATTTTATAGTTTTTTAAGTAGATCCTTTCGTGAAAAGGGTCCAGTAAAAGGTAAACTTGCCGAAAGGCAGGGGCACAAAGTCGCGGGTCTAAGGTAGAGATACTATGACAGCCGGATTGCCTGGGGACGTAAAATCTTAGGGGGAGATTTTTTGGAAAAGTCCAACCAGGGTAGCAACAGAGAACAGCAGTTTATTGATCTGGATCAAGAGTGGGTACATTTATTATTAGCAGCTAAGAAGGCTGGCATTAAGGCAGATGAAATCCGCCAGTTCTTTCATGAGAAAACTGTGCAGATCGTGCAGTAATACATTAGAGGGGTTACATATCGAAAAAGGGCACAGCGGTTCTTCGCTGTGTCCTTTTTCGGTATGATTTAGTAGAAGAGAGGATCGTACCAGATTAGTAGGAAGTATTAATCCTTTTGATCGAGCTTCCATTTCTGATAGTCCAGAAATTCTTTGAATTCGCGTTTGCTAATGCCTGAGTCCATAGCTTCCTGCACCAATCGGAACCATTCCGAATCTAAATGTGATTCCTCTGCATCATTGGGTTCTCCATAGAGTAGGGCATGAATGGATACCTGAAGCGCGTCAGCGATTTTTTCGATAAACTGGATGGATGGATTGGATTGGATGTTTCTCTCCACGTTGCTAAGATACGACTTAGCCACATCTGCTCTGTCCGCAAGCTCAGATAGGGAGAAACCCTTGTCTAGGCGGAGCTGCTGGATACGTTGGCCCATATTCTGTGGCACTATGCTGACGCCCCTCCGTAATTTTTGTTATTAGTATAGCAAATATCAATAAATCGGACAAAGTTTATTGTAAAGAGAAGAGCAGCAATCTGCTTATCCGTGGCCGGATTCAGGATCTGCTGCTCTTCGAGTATTTTATTAAATTACTTTATTGATCTTAGTAGTCTTTTTTCGCACCTTGTTTAGCTACGAAATCCCAAGTCAGTGTTAAGCTATCGCCTTGGAAAATATTTTGATCTTGGTTATTTTCCACAAATTCGAATTGGACGGAGAAGCTGTCGTTGGTACCGGCTTTAATACCGGATGCTTCGGTAAAGAGTTGATCCCAACCTGTATTTTTTACGAGATCCGGATGCTGACTTTTTAAAGCAGCAAGTGTAGTCTCATAAACTACATTTTCAGGAGAGACGATAGGTACTCCTTTATCATTATTTCTAAGGAATTTAACTTTAATGAACTCGGCTAAATCCAGGTAGTTATCTCCTTTAGCATCCGTGATTTGAGTCGATGTATTCAGAATAATAGATCCGATATCGAGCGAACCATCGTTTTTCAATTTGAAGGATTTAGTTACCGTATCACCTGGTTTCAGGTTAGGAATATTAACGATGACAGAAGGGTCGGAGTTCAGATCGAGCGTGCCCGCTGCGAATGTAGCTGTGCTTTGCGCAGTGTCGCTAAAGTATGCGAAGGTTCCTCCGCCGATTAATGATAAACCCAGTGCTGCAGATGCTACGCCAAGACCCAATGTTTTCTTGATACCCATAATAAAATTCCTCCTCAAATTTGTGTTTGAATTTTTTATAAAATTTATATATTGTATCTTCCGGTTCGTAAGCGGAAGTGGACAATCAACTTAGGGCTGTGTTTCTGTTGGGGGCGGCGACGCTGGCAGTAGGGCAGCATTTTTCTTTTCTAATGCAGCTACAGCCTTCCAAGAGGTATACAGAGCATAGAGCAGAAGCATCAAGCCAGGCACGATCATGAGGACTACACTTCCAGCTTTGGAAACCGCGAAATTCATAGCGTAACCGACATAGGGTACAGTGACCCCGGTATACTGAGCTACAACATTCACAGAACTGGTAGGGTTCATGTCGGGCGCGTCGTTGTTATCGCCTTTAGTGCGATAAACAGCTTCACCAGTAGCGTTATTGACGGTCGCTTCTACAATCCGGTGAGTAATGAGCAGATTATCTTCATTCCTAAAGGTGATGACATCGCCTGGTTTGAAACGATTCATATCCCCTCCGGGTTTTAATGCGACAATTGAGCCTGTCTGAATTCCTGGTTCCATCGATCCTGAGAGTACGGTTTTGATCTCATATCCGAAGAAAGCAGGTTCACCGCCGGAGGCCTTGGATAACACTACGGCTGCCACCAGCAGAATAAAGATCACAAGCATTAAGCTCGATAGGGTATTATTGATAATTTTTTTAATTCGCATCTTATTCTCCACCTTTCTCAGGTTGAGGGTCCGAAGGAGCTTGGGTTGCTACCGGCGGGGTAGTCGTACTGTCTTCCGCCTTTGGCGTCTCTTGTGGAGCCTCTTGCTGAGGGACATCTTTTGGAATTGTGAGCTCTTCGTCAATTTCCGGCTTTACCGGGTCAGTGGCTGGGGCTTCAGGTTGTTCTTTATTTGGGGCTTCCGGAGCAGTTTCGCCTGATGTTGGAGGGGTTGCCTCAGCTTTCGCTTTATCCTCGGCTTCTTGTTGCTTTTTCTCCTCAGCCAAACGTTCTTCTTCTTTTTTCGCTTCTTCTTCTTTCTTTGCTTGCTCTTCTTCTAGCCGAGCTTTTTCAAGCTCTTCTAGTTTTTGCTCGCGAGTCTGACTGATCAATTGGAGTTTATCTTGAAGGGTAGTGATACCTGAGGTTGCCGATTCTTTATGGTTAGTCAATTCGGTATTTAGAGCTTCATAAGATGAGGTGAGGTCGCTAGAGATCACGCCGTCTGGTTGAGTGAAGGTAATCAGGAATGGCAGTGGCTGTGGGAACTCTCCTTCGCGTAATTCAAGTTGTCCATAAACATCACTGGTAACTACCGAAGCGAATGGAAGACCGACATCGTGTATGGAGGTTAGGTAACTAATAACTCCATTTAAGGAAGCATTCAAGGATTCCGAGATCACACCGCTTTGATTCAGGCTGCTTTGTAAATCTCTGAAAAATTGCTCGTCCTTGATTTCTAGACAGTTGGAATCTAGAGAAGTCATATATCCTCCTATCTGGAAGAGTAAGGCTGCTGCTGCACTTAGCTCATTGTGGATTTGATTCCAAATTTGGCTGTTAGCCGCCAGTTGCTCGTTAACGCTATCTATTTGGGATTGAAGCGCCGCTATTTGCGAAGAAATCTCTTCTGCAGCGACATCAAGCTCTTCCAGCGACATCCCTTCTATTCCCGAAACGTCCGAGTAGTTAGCTGATGAGGAAAAGGGCTGTAGTGATTCTTTTAAAGTGAGCGCTCGATTAACATGCTCTTTGAACTCTGTAAGCAGTGCCTTGATCGAATTCGGAAATACTTCGCAAAAGCTAATCGTGCTAGTGGTTTGCGTAGCGGCTCCAAAGCCTCCATAGGTACCACCAACTTGCTGCGAGGTATATAGAAATAAGACGGAGACAGCCATTCCTGATTGCAGTATACGTAATCCGATTTTCCTGTTTCTTCTAGGTCTTCTCCTTGCTGATCTGGGTCTCAGAGGAATACCTCCCCTCAATGTCTGTTTCTTTGGTTCGTTATTATCGTTCTTTATTAAGAACAACTTCTGTAATGAATCATACATGGAATAAATCAAAAAGAAAACTGCCAATAACGCGCATTTGTACTCTATAAAGAACGAAAATGATAATTTATCTCTAAATAACTCCATATATCGCTCGATTACTAAATATATTCTCAATAAAGAACGGTAAGTTAGAGTGATTCGCAAAAAAATACCCGGCTCGCAGTAGTAACGCGAGCCGGGCATAAGCGGAGTAATGAAATTGAGAATATAAATGTATATGTTACGGAAGTTTTGAACCGCGTGAACTAACATACAGGTCATACCATTCTTTACGGCTAAGCTCCAGCTTGTCCGCATCGGCACAGGCAGTAATACGCTTCGGATTCACAGTTCCAATAACAGGCTGAATGGCAGCTGGATGTGTCATTAGCCAAGCCAGTACAATGGCTTCGGGTGTTGTTCCTTTTTCATCTGCGAGCTGTTGGACCATAGCTGCTGTTTGGACGATATTCTCCGGTTGATCCTCTAATGAACGCCCGCTAAATAGACCTTGGGCGAGTGGCCCCCAAGCTTGAAGCTGAATGTTCTCCATTCGACAATGTTCAAGGGTTCCCTCAGGGAAGATAATATCCTTCCAGGGTTCACGATTTACACTGATTCCAGCATCCACCCAGCTGATCTTAGCCAAGCTCATATGCAGCTGGTTTACGATAAAAGGTTCATCGCAATAAGTCTGCAGCAGCTTGATCTGAGCGGCGCTCATATTGGAAACCCCGAAATGACGAACCTTACCAGCGGCCTTCAGTTGATGTAATGCGGAGGCTACTTCCTCGGGATCCATTAAGGGATCAGGTCTATGCAGTAGAAGAATATCAATGTATTCGGTCCCAAGTCGTGACAATATTCCATCTACACTGTTCAGAATATGTTGGCCAGAGAAATCAAACGTATTAGTGCTGTCTCCAGGCTCCATTAGCTTAATTCCACATTTAGATTGAATTATGATTTCTTCACGTAGTCTTGGACGATCCTTAAAAATCTGACCGAATACCTTCTCCGCCTTCCCACGAGTATAGATATCTGCATGATCAAACATGTTGATGCCGATGGAAAGGGCGGCATCAACCGCTTCATGTCCCTGTTTAACATTCTCCGCAGTAATCGGCTCATGGTCCCAGTCACCGCCTAGCCCCATGCAGCCTAAAGCAATGCGGCTTGCGGGAATCCCGCGCTTGTTTAAAGGTAACGCTTTCAACAATGTGATTCCTCCTTGGAAATTATGATTGCGTACTTGTAGATATTGTACACTCTCAGAAGCCCGTATGGTATTTTTTGTCGCTGGAAGAGCGGTGTTTGGTCTCTTCTTTATTCTTTTCTTCTTGCTTTTCCAGCGTCAAATCTTCCATCGGAATCGGGTCTACATTCTGCTCACTTTCATGAAGATCGAATAGACTTTCTTTTTCTGTTGGATATTGTTCCGGGTGATCCCGTTTGTCACTATTCAGCTGATGTTTTTCTTGAGTCATTTTTACCGCCTCGCCTTTCTTTGAGATTTAATGGCTATTGTGCTCGTTAATAAACGTATTTTGACTCCCTTAAACAGAAAAAAGAGGCCATTAGGCCTCTAAATTCAACGGTGTCCCTATGTCTTTTAGCTTGCGTGCTACAACATCATCGTATAGGCGCTGCAGCCATTTCAGCTCAGTCAGGGTGTGCTCATATGTACCGTACATTAGATGCAGGGCAGAACGAGGCACGATGGAGATATGCTCCTCGTATACCTGATAAGCCAGATTAACCTGATGTTCTGTTTCCCGGAGGCGTTCCTCGAGCAGCTTCTCAACCTTGCTCTGATCGATATGACGGGACATAGCCAGGGCCATATACATCGGATGATAGAAGGGTTCGTTTTTCTTAATTTGTTGCAGGATAAGCTGTTCGAATAAAGCTTTACCTTGCTCCGTTATGGCATAGATTGTTTTGTCCGGCCGATCACTGCTGCGGATGACCTCTAAAGCTTCTATATAACCATCTTGTGCAAGCTTATCCACAGCATAATAGAGTGATCCCATCTGCAGCTTCGTGATCCGGTCCATGGAACGTTCCTTCATCACTAATGTGATTTCATAGGGATGCATGTTCCGCTCCAGCAGTAAACCTAAAATGGCTAATTTCATGGACATAATGGTTACCTTTTGCCCTCTGACGCCTGAACAGCTTTAGCAGGAATGGTAAGACGGTCTTTTGGCATGAGCAGTACAAAGACTAGACCGAGCACTGCAGGAATCAAAGCCCACATAAAGGTTTGTGCAATAGAGGTGGATAACGCACTTGATATTTTTTCTAATATTTCAGCAGGGATCTTTGCTCTTGCTTCAGGTGTTAACGCAGCGCGTGGATCTCCGAAAGCTGCTGACTGTTCACTACCGCCAAAAGCATCGCTTAGACTGTTAGTAAAGCTATTCCGCTGAATAATCCCGAAGATCGTAATTCCCAGCGTCATTCCAAGGGAGCGCATGAAGGTACTGGTCGATGTTGCCGACCCCCGTTGGCGCATATCGAAATTATGGATAGCTGCCATACTCAGCACGGAGAAGGAAAAGCCTACGCCGAACCCAGTCAGAGCCATAAATACATTAAGCATGAGGCGGGAGGTATCTGGTGATAAAGTGCTTAGGCTGTAGACCCCTGCGACAAAGCAGACTGCGGATAGGATCATAATGTTGCGGAAGCTGGTTTTTGTTGTAAGCAGCCCCCCGGTCTGACTGCCAACGACCGTACCGATCATCATCGGCATAAGGATCAGCCCTGAGTTCGTAGCTGAGCCGCCAAATACACCCTGCACAAAGATAGGAATGTAAATAGTAGCTACGATAAAAGCAGAGCCATAAAATAGGCTGGTCACACTGCTTGTTGCAAACAACCGTTTGCGGAACATAGCGAACGAGATCACAGGTTCAGCAGCTACTCTCTCAATAAGGATAAACGCCAGCAAGAGAACAGCAAAACCTACGAATAAGCCAAGGATGGCACTGGAATCCCAAGCATATTGATTACCACCAAGTTCCAGAGCGAACATTAGGCAGATAATCGCGCCAACCAGAGTGAAGGCTCCACCCCAGTCAATGCGCTGTTTAGCGTGGGAGATCGACTCCTTATAAGAAGTTGCAATCAGGAACAGTGCAATAATTCCTAGCGGCAGGTTAATGTAGAATACCCACTGCCAACCAACATAGTCGGTAATATAGGCACCGAGTAAAGGTCCAAGTACACTGGAGATTCCGAAGACGGCTCCAAAGAGACCGGTCAATTTTCCTCTTTTTTCAGGCGGGTAAATGTCGAAAACGATGGTGAAGGCGATTGGCATTAGTGCACCGCCGCCGATCCCTTGAATGGCACGGTAAATACTGAGCTGTGTGATACTGGTGGCAGTACCGCACAAAGCCGAGCCAATCAGGAATACAATCAATCCGAAAATGAAGAAACGTTTACGTCCATACATATCAGAGAGCTTGCCGAAGATAGGGGTTCCGGCCATTACCATTACCATGTAAGCGGAGGTTACCCATACGATTTTATCCAGACCGCCAAGATCTGAGACTATCGTTCCCATAGCTGAAGCTACAATGGTATTGTCCATTGCGGACATAAGAATACCAAGCAGCAGGCCAACCACTACGAGTTTAAGATTACTTTCTTTAGTATGCATGCTTCGCAGCTCCTTTTTCTTAATAGTGATAGTGATAGTTCTGTTCGGAAAATGTTCATAATTAGAAGCAAAATTTATTATATTCAAATTTGAATAGGGAGGCAATAGTTTTTTTGAAAAAATAGAGATGTATAGCCAACCGTAGAAGAATACGGCGGTAATATAGGGACAAACTACCCGTGGAGATCATCTGTGGATGAATTAGGAATGCCTCTTGACATACCCTACGGGGGTATATTATATTATAACCAAGGAGGCTGATTCTTATGTCTACTGCCAAGAAAGAGCAAGCTGCAGAATCCTGCGACATAAATTGTCATTCTTCATCATCAGGAGAACGAAAAAGTCATCATTCGGCAGAATTCAAGAATAACTTGAATACGCGCCTCAACCGGATTGAAGGCCAGATCCGCGGGGTAAAGGGTATGATTGAACGGGATACCTATTGTGATGATGTACTCAACCAGCTCGCAGCGGTACAGGCGGCGTTAAATGGTGTCGGTAAGATGCTGTTAGAAGGACATATGAAAAGTTGCATTGTTGAGCGAATCGAAGCTGGCGAACATGAGGTTATCGACGAGCTCCTAATTACGGTTAACAAATTAATGAAATAATAAGCTAATGCTTCTAGAGCATAGCTTCACAACATTTATTGGAGGTTATATTAATGTCAAACGCTACATTAAACGTTGAAGGAATGTCTTGTGGTCACTGTGTTAACTCCGTAGAGAAAGCCGTAGGCAATCTTGGAGCCACAGCTAAAGTTGATCTTGCTGCTAAGAAAGTTTCCGTCGAGTATGATGAGAACAAAGTAAGCCTTGGTGCGATTAAAGAAGCAATTGTAGATCAAGGGTATGACGTAGTTTAATTTGAAGCACAGTAATAAGGCTTGGAGTGATATGGGGAAGCTACCCAAAGCTCCAATGCCTTTTCTTTTAGAAATTATCATACCCTATAGGGGTATGTGGAGGCGTGGAAATCATGGATAAAACCAAAACAACAGCTTCACCAAACGAACAGCAGGCAACTGTACAGATTACAGGCATGACCTGTTCCGCTTGTGCAACCCGAATTGAGAAGGGTTTGTCCCGGATGGACGGCGTATCTCGTGCGAATGTGAATCTAGCCTTGGAACAGGCTACAGTTGGATTTGATCCGACAGTATCAGGGTTGCCACAAATTGAGGATAAAATCCGTTCTCTTGGTTATGACACTATTAAAGAATCTGCGGATTTTGATATATCGGGGATGACCTGTGCTGCGTGTTCCTCACGGATTGAAAAAGTGTTGAGCCGTACACCGGGTATAGCAGCAGTTAATGTGAATTTAGCGCTGGAAACAGCACATGTAGAATATACACCCGGTAATATCAGTCCAAGGGAGATCATGGAGAAGGTAAGCAGTATCGGATATAAAGCTTCTCTTAAAGAAGACCGCAAGGATCATGTGGATCGTCGTGGAAAAGAAATTCAACATAAAAAGTGGAAATGGATCATTTCTGCAATTCTTTCGTTCCCATTGTTATGGGCGATGGCTGGTCATTTCTCCTTCACCGGCTGGATTCCAACACCGGATATATTTATGAATCCTTGGTTCCAGCTTGTACTGGCTACCCCTGTGCAATTTATCATCGGTTGGCAGTTCTACGTCGGTGCTTATAAAGCCCTTCGTAACCGGAGTGCCAATATGGATGTGTTGGTCGTATTAGGGACGTCGGCAGCTTATTTCTACAGTCTTTATCTGACCATTGATTCCTTAAGCATGAAGGGAATGAATCATACTGTAGAAATGTATTATGAGACGAGTGCTGTACTCATTACACTTATCCTTGTCGGTAAATGGTTTGAGGCGCTGGCGAAAGGCCGTTCCTCTGACGCAATCAAAAGCTTAATGGGTCTTCAGGCAAAAACCGCCCTCGTAATTCGGGATGGGCAAGAAATGAATATCCCGACAGATGAAGTTATTCCTGGTGATATTGTATTGGTGAAGCCCGGAACAAAGGTACCTGTGGATGGTGAAGTTGTCGAGGGGTCTTCTTCTGTGGATGAGTCGATGTTGACCGGAGAAAGTATTCCTGTGGAGAAAAAACCAGGGGATACCGTGATCGGTGCCACTATGAATAAGAACGGTATCTTGAGAATCAAAGCCAATAAAGTGGGTCGCGACACTGCGCTGGCTCAAATTATCCGAGTAGTGGAGGAAGCTCAAGGCTCCAAAGCTCCGATTCAGCGGATTGCCGATGTAATCTCAGGGATTTTTGTGCCGATTGTTGTGGGTATTGCCGTAATAACTTTTCTGATCTGGTATTTCTGGGCAGCCCCTGGCCAGTTCGCTGATGCCCTCGAAAAAGCCATTGCAGTGCTCGTAATCGCTTGTCCATGTGCGCTAGGTCTGGCAACGCCAACCTCCATTATGGCAGGATCGGGCCGGGCAGCAGAGCTTGGAATCCTCTTCAAGGGCGGGGAACATTTAGAGGGAGCGCAAGGGATTCAGACCGTTGTGCTAGATAAAACAGGTACAGTGACGAATGGTAAACCCGTGCTTACCGATGTTGTGACTACTACTGGAATTGCAGCTTATGGAAAAGAAAACGCGGAAAACCGATTGTTAGCTTTAACAGCAGCTGCTGAAAAGCTATCTGAGCATCCACTTGCGGAGGCTATTGTTGCTGGCGCTGCTGATAGAGGTTTGGCTTTGCCTACTGCTGAGCAGTTTGATAATGTGCCCGGACGTGGAATTATGGCCGTTGTTTCCGATCAGCAGGTTATGGTAGGCACGCGGCGGATGATGGAAGATCATCAGCTTGATATCACAGAATGGACTCCAATTATGAAGAAGCTGGAGGAGTCGGGAAAGACAGCTATGCTAGTAGCGGTAGAGAGTGAAATCGCTGGGATTGTGGCCGTTGCTGATACGATTAAACCGACCTCAAAAGCGGCTGTAGCCGCGCTCCATGATATGGGTATTGAAGTCGTAATGATCACTGGTGACAATAAAATTACAGCTGAGGCTATTGCGAAGCAGGCAGGGATCGAGAAAGTGTTAGCAGAGGTTCTGCCAGAGGGCAAAGCCGAAGAGGTTCGCAAGCTCCAACAGAATGGGACTAAGGTTGCCATGGTTGGGGATGGGATCAACGATGCTCCGGCACTGGCTACTGCCGATACGGGTATGGCGATTGGGACAGGAACGGATATAGCTATGGAAGCAGCTGATATTACGCTGATGCGCGGGGATCTGAAGAGTATTCCTGATGCGATCATGATGAGCCGCAAAACGATGAGAAATATTAAACAAAATTTGTTCTGGGCGCTTGCTTACAATACAATAGGAATACCGATTGCTGCACTTGGGTTTCTAGCCCCATGGCTGGCAGGAGCTGCGATGGCATTTAGCTCCGTGTCTGTTGTCTTGAATGCACTTCGGCTACAGCGGGTAAAGCTGTAATATCACTATCACTATTTAGGGAGTGGCCACAGTGCAAGTAAATAACGATACAATTTCTCTGTTAATGAAACATGCATCTGTCCGCAAGTTTCAGGATAAGCCAGTAAGTGAAGATCAGCTTAGCGCTATTATTGGAGCAGCTCAGATGGCTTCAACCTCAAGCAATGTTCAGGCTTATAGTGTTATTGCAGTTACTGACCCGGCACTAAAGACGGAGCTTGCGGGACTAGCGGGCAATCAGGCTTATATAGAACAATGCCCAGTGTTTTTGGTCTGGTGCGCTGATCTGTATCGGCTGCGCGAGGTGACGAAACCTCATTTGCAGGGAGAGACTTCTTATGAAGATTCTGCTGAGAACCTGATTGTAGCTACCGTTGATGTTGCGCTTGCTGCACAGAATGCTGCAGTGGCTGCGGAATCACTAGGACTTGGAATTGTATATATCGGTGGAATCCGTAACCGGATCGCGGAGGTATCGGAATTGCTGGGACTGCCTGAATTGGTCTATCCGCTATTCGGGATGTGTGTAGGTTATCCTGACGGAGCTTCGGGCCTGCGTCCGCGGCTTCCACTAGAGGCTGTTCTGCATCGTAATCGCTACAATGCGGAAACCACTGTGGAGCAGGTCAAAACTTACGATAAAGTCTCCTCAGACTATATGCGTGAGCGGACCCACGGCGCCAAAGACACCCCTTGGTCGGCCATTATGGCGGAGCGATTGGCACAGCCAGCACGGCTGCATATGAAGGAGTTCCTGCTGGAAAAAGGATTCCTCCGGAGATAACTAAACTCTCTTCACCTAAAGAGGCTGCCTTATTAGTAGTTCATTCTACTGATAGGGCAGCCTCTTTTTTTTATTCGAAGCCAGGAAGGTGACAGTTGTCATCTTAAAGAAATGACAGTCCATACTAATGTCATGTCTTCTTTTTCCATATGATTGAAATAGATCAAACGCATTCGGAAGCGGAGGGATTACGTTATGGATAATATTATAGAAATGCACGGGGTCAGCAAAATATATAAGGATAAAAAGGCCGTAGATAATATCAGCTTTAACATTGCTAAAGGTTCGATTACAGCTATTCTGGGACCGAACGGAGCGGGTAAAACAACGGCATTAGGCATGCTGCTGGGGCTAATAGAGCCTACCGAGGGTACAGTGGAGTTGTTCGGTCATCATCCGAAGGATAAAGCAGTACGTGAAAAGACTGGAGCGATGCTGCAGGAGGTAAGTGTAATGGATCGGCTAAAGGTGCGGGAGATCATTGATCTGATCCGCAGCTATTATCCAAAGCCTATGGATATGGAGTTTCTAATTAAGACTACTGGACTTGCGCCAGCCGATTTGAATAGATACGCCGAGAAGCTCTCGGGCGGTCAAAAGCGTAGTTTGGGCTTTGCGCTAGCCCTCGCGGGTAATCCGGAGCTGATCTTTTTCGATGAACCTACAGTCGGACTTGATATTACTTCCCGGCGGCGGTTCTGGGAAACGGTTCGTGGACTTGCGGAGCAAGGAAAAACGATTGTGTTCACGACCCATTATTTGCAGGAAGCAGAAGATATTGCGGATCGTATTCTATTATTCAGTAAAGGCCACTTAGTTGCGGACGGAAGTCCAGCTGAGATTAAATCGCGGATTGTGAAGCGTTCCGTGTCCTTCCTGCCTGTGGGTGATCGCTCGCAATTGCGCAGAAACCTGCTAGATTTAGCTGCTATAGAGGATTGTTATGAAAAAGATGGCCGCATTCACGTGACCACAGAGGATACAGATGAGGCGCTTAAAGCGATTTTTGTGGCTGGACTTCCTGTGAAAGATGTTCGAATTGATCAGGGACGTTTGGATGAGGCTTTTGAACAATTGACCATGAACCAAGAGGAGGCTGTCTAACCATGAGACTAATTACTGTACAGTGTAAAGCGGAAATGCTGCGGATCATCCGTAATCCCTATTATGTGTTCTGGTCTTTGCTCATGCCCATCATGTTCTATTTCATCTTCACCCGGGTGGTCAATACAGGTAGCGATGACCTAACGTGGCGTGCTCATTATTTAATGTCCATGGCGACCTTCAGTGTAATGGGCTCAGCCATTATGACGCTTGGCATCCGGTTGGTGCAAGAACGAACACAAGGCTGGACCACCTTTATTCGGATTACACCGCTGCCGGGATCGATCTATTTTTTCGGAAAAATGTTCGGACAGACGATGATGCATCTGTTTTCGGTCATTTGTATTTTTATCGCAGGCTATTTAATCAATGGCGTCTCTTTATCCGCAGGTCAATGGGTGCTTAGCGGGCTGTGGATCCTGATCGGTTCTCTTCCATTTTTAGCGATTGGTACGCTTGTAGGTGCTATGAAACGGGTGGATACAGCCAGTGGAGTCAGCAACGTGATTTATATGGCTCTTGCTGTAGCAGGAGGCATGTGGATGCCGATTGAGATACTGCCACGATTAATGCAGCGGATTGGTCATTGGTTGCCTTCCTATAACTATGGGAATGGAGCCTGGGAAATCGTTCGTGGCTCAGCTCCGACATGGAGTAATGTCTTGATTTTACTCGGATATTTGGTAGTTTTTATGTTACTATCGGTCTATATTCGAAAAAAACAGGAAGCGGTGTGAATGAATGTCTGAGCGTGCGAAGTTCCGGTTATTTCCACAAAAACAGGGTTTTTTCCCTTTTGTATGGGCTGTTTATCTGGTTTTGCCCATCCTGAATTTGCGCGGGGAGACTGGAATGAAGCTCATCCTGGGCGGGATTATGATAGCGGTGTTTGCCATCAGCTATCGCCAGCTGTATTGGGTGCGGGGTGGAGTGTTTAATGTTTGGTTATTTATTCAAATGTTAATCATCGTGGTGCTTAGTTTGTTCTATACCCCCTATAATCTGTACATGGGCTTTTTCACCGCAAATTTTATCGCATATTATACGGAGAATAAAGGGTTCAAAATTGCATTTGCTTCTTTTGTGATCATGATCCTTTCGGTGCTGGTCTTAGTGGGTCGTGAGATGGAGTGGGGAAGCGTGATGTTTTTAGCTCCGTTTATTATTATTATGTTGATTAGTCCGTTCGGAGTGAGGTCCATGAATCGGAATCAGAAGCTGGAGAAAGAGCTGGATCAAGCCAATGAGGTGATTAAAGAGCTGGTGAAGCGTGAGGAACGAATGCGAATCGCCCGTGACCTGCATGATACTCTTGGCCATACCTTGTCCTTGATTACGTTAAAGAGCCAACTCGTAGAGAAGCTGGTGACGAAAAATACGGAGCGAGCCCAAGAGGAGGCGCGGGAAATTCAGCGCACTTCACGGGCTGCGCTCCGTCAAGTGCGTGAGCTAGTGTCGGAAATGCGTGCGGTCTCAGTGGCAGAGGAACTGGCTGAAGCTGGAGAGATGCTGCGGACGGCAGAGATCGCCTTAGAAGTGGAAGGGGATATCTCTCTGGAGGGGGTATCCGACCTGACGCAAAATATCCTCAGCCTCTGTATCAAAGAAGCAGTGACTAATATCGTAAAGCATAGTAGAGCGGACAAATGCTTCATAGGAGTGGCAAAGCTGGCTGGAGAAGTGCGAATTACCGTTAAGGATAACGGCATTGGTCTACAGCATGGGGAGAGAGGGAATGGTGGGCTTAGTGATGGAAATGGCATGAAGGGAATGGCAGAGCGTCTATCCCTGATTGATGGCTCCCTGTCGCTAAGCTCAGCTGAGGGTCAGGGAGCTACGCTGATCGTTACCATCCCGCTAATCGTAAAAGATGCACAAGGGGGTGAGACTGCATGATAAGCATTGTTATAGCGGAGGACCAACGTCTGCTTCGGGGAGCGATGGCTTCTTTGCTGGATCTTGAAGACGATATCGAAGTAGTCGGAGAAGCTTGTGATGGGGCGGAGGCGTTAGCTTTAATCGACAAGCTTCAGCCGGATGTCTGTCTCATGGACATTGAAATGCCGTTCAAGAGCGGGCTGGAGGTTGCAGAAATATTGCGGAGTAAGGGTTGTCCGACCCGAATTATTATTTTGACCACCTTTGCCCGTCCAGGGTATTTTGAGCGTGGAGTAAAGGCTGGTATTCAAGGGTATTTGTTGAAGGACGAGCCTGTAGATAAGCTAGCTGAATCTATTCGTCGTGTCATGGCTGGACATCGGGAGGTATCTCCTGAGTTAGTCTTCGGCAGTCTGCGGGAGGAGAATCCATTAACAGCACGGGAGCGCGAGATTTTAAAACTGGCTGGAGAAGGGCAAACCGCGAGCGAGATAGCCTTTTCGCTGCATCTGTCTTATGGCACTGTCCGCAATTACATCTCTGAAATTCTCAATAAGCTGGAAGTGAAAAGCCGGATTGAGGCGGTACGGCTGGCGGAAGAAAAAGGCTGGATTTGAGGGGAGGAGGGCATTGTTATGCAAATATTTCTGATTCGTCATGGTGATCCGGACTATTCCATAGATGATCTAACGGAATTCGGGCATCAGGAAGCAGCGGCATTGGGAAAACGCATGGCATCTATCGGACTGGATGAATTATATGCTTCACCATTGGGTAGAGCACAGACAACAGCAAGTTATGTGGCCAAAGAGACGGAACTTGTAATTCAGACAGAACCTTGGACTTGTGAATTGGATTGGACAGGGGTTATGTTGGATGGACAAATGGCGCCTATATGGGATAGTCCCGGAGAACATATTAGTGAACTATCGAGTGGAAAAAGAGAATGGTCTGATCAAACAGATCATTGGTTAAAACAAGAGGAATACAGATTGCGGTTTAGCGAACTACAAGCGGCTTCAGATCAATTCTTGCTTAGCCACCACTATAAAAGAGAAGATGGCCTATATCGTATCCTCGAGCCTTCTACCAAGAAGATTGGAGTTGTGTGTCACGGTGGCTTTGGCCTTGCATGGCTAGCCCATTTATTGCAGATTCCTTTAGCCTTGGCTTGGTCCGTATTTTGGCTTGCTCCAAGCTCGGTAACGACGATCTTGTTTGAAGAGCGCAGCGAGCACTATGCAGTTCCCAGATGTATTGGATTGGGAGATGTCTCCCACCTCTATGCTGGGGGTATGAACTATCGCCCAAGGGGATTAATGGGTAATCATGTTTAAGGTGACTGATTAAGAGCGAGCAAGGACATTGTCTATGAAGTGAAAAGCCATCCTGTAGAGGATGGCCTTTTTTAATAATACAAGAAAGTATAAGTTTGGCACGAGACATTATCCTTCTATTTCTCGCATAAACGCTTACCGTCCTTTAGGGGCACCGAAGGCGCTTTTGCTTGCATATAAGAATCATGCCCCTTGCCCAGTTCCTGATTTCCACTTGCTATTGTGCTAACGGACTTAGATGCAGCTATTTGTACATTTTAAGCCTTTTGGAGGAAGTTGCGGACTCGAGAGATCTTATTTTCCATAAATGGAGGGAATATCGTGCTATTTTAGTGATATAAAGTCTCTGAAGTCCGTTAGCATCCCAGAACAGCGAAATAGTTACGAATAAGGGCTGTGGTGTCCAAACGCAATTCTGAATTCTGCTCGCAATTAAGCTACATTTGCTGATAGCAGCAGCTTTTTCATGAAATGGTCTACTGATTTTGGTTTTGAGCCTAAATTATCTGAAATTCCACTCTTCACCGTGGATTTAATTTCACCTGTGAACCTTTGCCGCCTGTCTGGATGCCGGTATCTTTGACTCCGACTTCCTTGAGGTCAGCTACGAGGCGTTCTAGTACCGTCTTTGCGGCAGCAGCTTCCTTCGCACCGGATGCTTTGACAACTAATTGCACCGGCTTGCCGGAGCGTAGATGCTTCTCGGCCTGACGGAGCTTCGTATCGTAGTCATGCTCTTCAATATGAGCAGTGAAGCGGAGCTCTTTGACCTTCTCCTTGCTGCCGCCCTTTGCAGCTGAGCCACCACTGGCCTTGCGTGCTGAGGCTGCTTCTTTCTGCGCGGCCGCTTTTGCTTTGCCCTTTGCAGTTAGGCTGCAGGGCGGTGGGCTGCTCATTAGCGAGGTGCATACCAGATCAGCTCCCGCTGATCTGGCCATGGCCAGCGCCTCTTCCCGTGAGACGATCCCCAGCTTCTCACCCCTAAGTCCTGTAAGAACTACTTCGGATGCTCTGATTTGTTCATTGATTAATACTGCCACTTCTATGAATCCTCCCCTGATAACGATGATAAAGCTATCATATATGGAACTAGCTTGAGGTTCAAATGTGGAGCGTAGGATTAGCATTACTAATCCTCTCAATTTCTTCTTTTATGATTTGTAGGATTAGTTCTTTAGATGATGTTGCTAGATATTCTCGGTTGCGCCGCTGCAATATACCCACTTGAATGAACGGCTCGCTTAGTTCAACATCTATTTTTACGATATCTGTCATTAAAGCTGTCGAATCAAGCACTACCCCCACCCCAAGGTTCTTTCTTACAAAATGAGGAATAGCAGAAATTTGGCTTATGGTGGATAAAGTGGGCTTTGATTCGAATCTCGAAAATTGCTTAGCTAACCGAAGGTAATATAAGCAAGTGCGTCCTCCAGCTATAATTGGATATTTAAGAATTTCTCGAAATGAAATATCGTCTCGTCCGTTTAAAGGATGATTTTCATCTACTATAAAAGCGATTTTCTCGTGATAAAGCGGTTCGAAATAAAAGAAAGACAGGTCGGACGGCTCACCGCAGATGGCGAAATCCAGTTCTCTTTGTAGAACAAGTTGTGAGAGGGAATCAGTGTTACCCTGAATGAAGTTACATGCCATCTTTGGTTTTTGCTCCTGAAACTTTCGCAAGGCGTTCGGTAGGACGGATTCCATCATGGATTCAATGCCTCCGATATGAAGTGTGCCAATTTCGTCATGCTGTAAAGCTTTGGTGAGTTCTGTTACATAGTTCCAATGTTGAATAAGGTTATCGATTTCCGCTGCAAAAACTTGCCCGGCACTTGTCAGTTCTACTTCCCAGCCTCTGTGAAAGAGTTGTATGCCCAGTTCTTTTTCAAGTCGTTGAATTTGGTTGGTAATGGTAGACTGCGCATAATTCAACTTCTCGGCAGCGCGTGAGAAAGTGCCTTCTTGAAGAATGGTCTTAAAAGCCATCAGTTCTTTTAGATCCATCGATTGTCACCTCTATCGGTATAATTGATTAAGATTATTATCTTATTCAATTATATAAATCAAAATACTGAGAGTACAATAAAAGAATTCAAAGAAGGAGTGAATTAAAATGCCATTCATTAGAGTCAGTTATCTGGAGCAACAATACGACATTCATCAGCTAGAAGGAATATGCAGAGCGATTATGAGCGCGTTAATTCAGCATTTCCATGTACCGGAGGATGATCTGTTTCAGGTTTTTCATGCGCATAAAGCGGGGGAACTTTTTTATAGTAAAGATTATTTAAATATTGAACGAAGCGACGGACTGATATATATCCAAGTTACGCTAAAATCCGGAAGATCAACGGAACAGAAGAAAAGCTTTTACGCGAGGCTAGCCGAGGAATTATCGATGACGCTAAACATCAGAAAAGAAGATATATTCATTGTGCTCGTCGATACGGAATTCGAAGATTGGTCGTTTGGTAACGGTGTTGCTCAAATGCTACAACCTCCGGTTAGGGAGGTGTAATATGGCGCATCAGAAAATCGTCACAAATGTACGGGAATCGTTAGGGGAGTTCGCTCCGGCATTCGTCGACTACTCGGAAAATGTGTTATTTGGGGACTTATGGAGACGTGAGCAATTATCACTTCGGGATCGTAGCATGATTACGATTTCTGCTTTGGTGATGGGGGGCATGACGGAACAACTCCCCTATCATCTGCACTTGGCTTTAGAGAACGGCTTACAACTTGAAGAAATCGTGGAGGCCATCACCCACCTTTCTTTTTATGTAGGTTGGCCGCGAGCCTCTTCAGCTCTAGAGGTTGCAAAGGATGTAATAGGAAAAAATAAATAACGTCTGACTTTTCAATCCCATCCGTAACCTTTAGAAACTTCATTGGCACTTGTATATAATACGGAAGAAGGGAGCGGAGGACAGATGCTTCAGTATATAGAAGAGGCTAAACAAGGAGACCGACAAGCTTTTGAACAGATTGTTAAGCACTTTACACCGATGGCCAATGCAGTTGCGTTCGAAAAGCTGCGTGACTATCAATTAGCGGAAGATGCTGTGCAGGAAGCTTTCACAGAAGCCTTTTTGCATTTGAATAAATTACGAGCAGTAGAGGCATTCCCGGGCTGGTTTAAAGCTATTGTGGTGCGGCAATGTTATCGCATCTTGCGAAGAAAGCAGCATCCTGCATTACCCTACGAGGAAGCTGCGCAAGCGACAGAATCTTCATTTTCTATAGCAGATATTATTGAAAAAAAGGAAACCCAGCGGCTGGTTCACGAGTCTATAGCTGCATTAACTTCCAATATGCGGATTGCCGTTCAATTATATTATTTTCAAGGCTACTCACTACAAGAGATTGCTGACTTTCTGGGGACTTCGGTTTCGGTGTTGAAGAAGCGACTTTTTGATGCCCGCCGCAAGCTGAAAGGTGCATTGCCTGTGGCAGATGTTCTTTCCGTATTCAACCATTTGTACGAAGGGGGAAAAGCTGTGCTTCACATTGTAAATGGAGATGTAGTGGGAGAGAAGCTGCGGCAAGGAATCGTGAAAGGTGATGTACTAGTGTGGAGAGAGGTATATTCGCATGGGCCGGTATTTTTGGATCCTGCCGATGGAGATAACCGCGCTGTTCGAGCGCAATATTTGGAACAAACGATGGGGATTCCGCAGAGGGAATTTATCGCCAATAGTGAGAGGCAAGAGAAGATTTTAGCTGATTTCCATAAATATGAAGAAGTGGTGTTATGGTTCGAGCATGACCTTTTCGATCAGACGATGCTCAGTTATTTACTCCATTGGTTCTCGAAGCAGAAAATGTTAACCACCAAGCTAAGCTTACTATGCATTGGAGAGTATCCGGGAATAAAGTTATTTCGAGGACTTGGACAACTTTCTATAGAGCAGATGGAAACATTATCAGGCACATGGAAGCTAATCGGAGCCAAAGAATTAGAAGCAGGTCAAGCACTCTGGGAAGCCTATGTATCACCGAATCCAGAATTGCTGCAACAACGATTAACTACAGATACATCGGCTTTACCCTTTGCACATGACGCCTTCCGGGCGCATTTATCGCGCTTTCCTTCTACTACAAACGGACTTGGCATCGTAGAACAAATCACGCTGGAGATGATCCGTGAGGGAATAAAATCACCCTATGAGCTGTTCAAAAATGTGGGTGATAAGCTTAACATCTTAGGAATGGGCGACCTGCAATATTGGCATATCCTAAGAAAGATGGTACAAGGCACGTACCCTTTGCTACAAACCCATGGATGCAATGAGTTCCCTGTTTATAACGATTCAGTAATGCAATTTAAAGACTGTGAGCTTGTATTAACAGAGCTAGGTAAGAGTGTAATAGCTGGAAACGAAGACTGGGTGCAGAAGAATGGCAGCGATGAGTGGTTTGGAGGTGTACATCTGCAAGGATTGACTCCGCGCTGGCGGTGGAATCCGTTGGTCGGTGCGCTTCAGGAGAGAAGTGCCGAGGCGTAATTTATTAATCTAAATGTTTGCTACCCAAGGCATATTGAGCATAAAAAGACTTCCGCTAACTTGGAGATACTCAAACGCTCCAGAGGGGGAAGTCTTTTTTGTTGTATCCATATATTATATAAATAGTAAATATAGTATATATCATCTATTTAAAGGGTGATTGATCTTTGTTGGAGAATATTATCTATAGAATAAATAGTGAAAGTATTCACTTGATGATGCAAAGGGAGGAATATTCGTTATACGATAGGAGGATGATGTATCAATGTCCATACAGAATAAAACAGCAATGATAAGAATTGCAAAAGCAAATTTAAAAGCGGAAAAAACCAAAAATTACTTTGTAGGCAGTGTGATAGCTTTAGCTGCGTTTTTATTAACTGTTGTAATGACCTTTGGTTATAATTCTTTTACTAACCTACAACATGAGTCGAATTTCCAGGCTTTATTCTATAATCTCAATAACAATGAAATCTCACGATTGAAAGAAATAGAGGGAATTAATAAAATCGGACTCTATAAGGAAATAGGCAGAGAGAAAAAAGAAGAACGCTTATTGTCCATTCTCTACACGGATCAAGCCATGATGGATTTATCAAATGCCAATATCGTTCTGGGGAAGTTCCCTACAAAAGAAAATGAAATTGCAATAGAAAAAGACTTTCAGTTATCTGATGATCGAAGCCTGGGGCTTGGCGATTCTATTTCTTTGCAATTTAGAAACAATGCCAGCAAAGAATTTCAAACCAGCCAATTTGTGATTTCTGGAATTCTGCAAACAACCGCATCAGGTAACGAGAATCGAATCGGCTACAATGCTCTGGTATCAAGCGCGTTCGTTGAGGCAGATCCGTTTCTTTCCAAAGAGGATTACTCCGCGGCAATTAGCATCAACAACAGCAGCAGTTATTCCAACGAGGAACTGAAGTCAAAAATCAAAGAAATAGGGCAGCGAATGGGTATCTCTGAGAGAAATGTTCAGATCAATAATGTGAATGTGGACAGTAATAATCTGTCAGGAAGCACTGTGATATCCATCTTGTCTATCATGCTGATTATCGCACTGGCTTGTTGGCTTGTCATCTACAATATCTTTTATATTTCAATTACTAAGCGAATTAAACAATACGGACAACTTAGAGCAATCGGTGCAACAAAAAGGCAGATAAAACAGCTAGTTCTATATGAAGGGAAAAATCTTTCAAGAAAATATATCCCTATTGGAGTTATTTTTGGATGTTTAATGAGCTGGATTTTAAGTGGCTTTCACTGGAATGCAGTTCCAAGTTTTTCACTTGCCTTTTTAGCCGGTTTGCTCACCAAAGTAACAGTTAGAGCTTCATTAAACGCACCATCTAAATTCGCATCAAGAATCTCTCCTATAACGGCGATTAGACATGTAGATGCCGATGTTAATACAAAAAAGGAGAAAAGAAACTCGAAAAGACTCACACCATTTTCTTTAGCTGCATTGAACTTATCAAGAAGCAGGAAAAAGACGGTGTTGACTTTGCTGTCTCTTTTTTTAAGCGGAACGCTATTTGTTTCCTTGGGGACATTGTTAAACTCGGTCGATCCAATCTCAAAAGCAGAGAAATATTTTCCGAATCATGGTCGGTTTGATATTCAAATTAATAATGAGTTGTATTCTGAAACAACCTCATTAAGTGATCTTCAGACGGAAGGGCAACTATCTACTTCTTTAAAAAATAAAATCTTAGCTATAAATGAAGTTGAGGACGTAATCGAACATCAGTATATTGAAGCTGCTATCGAAGGAATAAAAACGGATGACGGGGCCGCGATAGTCAGTATTGAGAATATCCCTACGTTAAACAACGAAAGATGGAGTAGTCATTTGGCTGAGGGGAAGATCCCGGATGTTGATTCGTCGGATGCATCCTACATTCTCCTTAACAGCGCCAGTAGTGACTTAGATTATTACGGGGCTCATTACGCTGTCGGTGATCATATTTCATTCATAATTGCTAATGATCAGGAGAAGGTTAAACATGATTTTGAGATCATTGGAGATATTACGGATAAGAATTCAGGAACTTCATTTTATCTTCCACCCAAAGTAATGCAAACTGTAGCCCCTTTTAATAGCAATAAGAGCTACGAAGTTATTACTATGGATAAATCGAATGAAGAGTCAATAAAGAGTGAGTTAGAGGGTGTGATTCTCAATGAGGATACACTCAAATTATTGTCTTTTTCCGAAGTTGTGGAATCCAATAGAATTGCTTTTAGAACTATCACTATTTCAGTGTATAGTTTTATGGTTTTTATAGCAGTATTCAGTATGATCAATCTCTTGAACACCATAATCACCACTATTTCTGCAAGAAAAGGGGAGCTAGGCCTTATGCAAGCCATAGGAATGAGCCGAAAACAATTAATGGCTATGTTAACCTATGAAACAGGATTTTTAGTGGTTGGAAGCTTTACGATGGCTCTTTTTACGGGCAATCTAATGGGATACATGATAAGTAAGAGTGCAGGGAATATGGGGGGGCTTTCCTACATTCAATACCAATTCCCTTGGAGTGCTATTTTCCTGTATTTCTTGGTTATTTTACTTGTCCAGACTGGTATGGTTCAGTTTGTTAGACGATCAATATCGAAGCAGAGCATTATAGAGCAATTAAATTAACGATGCGGAAAGTTTAGCTATATTTAATAAATCCCTCGCCTTTATACGGGCCAAACGTGAAAATAAATAGTGAGTAGCAATTAACGTTGAAGGGTGATTTATATGCTGAAACTACCGGTGTATCATTCCGTAATTTCTTCCCATGCCATAGTACCCGTAATTAATGATCTTTATGAAATCGGGGATGTTCTGGAGTGTGGTTTTTATGAGAACGGACTTAATGATACCTATTTACTAAAGACCTCTATTGATAAATACATTCTTAGGATCTATAAAGCTCATTGGCGAAATAAACATGAGATTGATTTTGAACTGGAGTTATTGAATCACTTAAATAAGAAGAATATCCCGGTATCGGCTCCGGTAATCAGCAGGGAGGGTGGTTACCTAATTGAGCTGGAGGCTCCTGAAGGAACACGTTACGCAGTTCTGTTTACTTTTGCAAAAGGCAATTATTCCGATGGAAAAGCTAGCTGTGAATTATACGGTGAACAAGTGGCTAAGATGCATCTGGCTATGGATGATTTCGAATGTGGGCAGCAAAGATTTACGCTTAATCTGGATCATCTGCTTAAAGAACCGCTTCAATCGATTCGCAAGCCTTTATCCCACAGGCAAGAGGATATCGATTATCTAGAATCTTTGTCGGAAGTATTGGCAAATAGCATAGCTGAAATCTCATCAGAGCTGGATTGGGGGGCATGTCATGGTGATCTTCATGGAGCGAACGTACATTTCTACGAGGATACCCTGACTCATTTCGACTTTGATTGCGGAGGTTTTGGCTGGAGGGCCTATGATGTTTCCGTGTTTTTGTGGTCAAGGGTTAGAGGGAAAGAACGAGAGCATTTTGACAATGAACAATGGACTGTTTTCCTGGATTCATACCAAAAGCATAAAGTATTATCTGAGAACGATTTAAAGGCAATCCCTATATTTGTTGCTATCCGGGAGATATGGTTGATGGGTCTGCACACAGGGAACGCACAGGTTTGGAGTTGTGGGTGGCAAAACGATCATTACTTCAATACTAATCTGCAATTCCTACGTAATTGGTGTGAAGTTCATTCTATCCAATAGACAATACCCAAACAAGAAGCCACTCCATATTTAGGGGTGGCTTTACTTCAGTCATTATTCATAAACGTCTTATGATAAGCGTTACGATATTGGGTGGGCGTCATGTTTTCGTATTTTCGGAAGAGGCGCATGAAATATTTATCGTCGGTGAACCCCGTCTCTGTCGCGATGTCCCTCACGCTTAATGCGGTTCTGGTTAGTAGCTCCTTCGCTTTAGTCACACGTACTGAATGGATATATTCTAATGGCCCCATGGAGGTATGCTGTTTAAATAGCCGAGCTAGATAGTCCTTGTTGTAATTGAATTTATCCGCGATGATGGCCACGGTAAGCGGTTCGCTTGCATGTATCCTTGTCCACTCAGCTATTTTGACGAAGGTGACATCTTGCTGTGCGCGGATCAGCTTACTGGCGAACGGCTGAAGTGCATGCTCAGACAGCTCAATTAAAAGCGAGGTCAGCAAATAATTAACGCTGGAATAGGTTAAATACCCCGAGTTGGCCACATGAAGGATTTGATTCGCCAGAATATGAATCCGGTCACTATGTTCGATTTTTATGATTTGGGGCAGATATAGATCATGTACGGACCATAAGCGCTGTGTGCGCGAAAAGATTTCTTCTGCCTCAGGCTTCATTTCCTCCTCACTCAGTAATAACCCCTCGGTTGTCAGTTCGAAATGAAACCAATAAAACTTAACCCCGGGTCGTGACTCTCTATAGCCGACATGTGTGCGATTAGGCATGAGCAGAAAAGCTTCGTCAGGACCTACTTCAAATTGTTTGTTCTCCTCACTCAAATATACCGTTTCGTTCACGCCAATGATTAGTTCGTAGTTCCCCATAACACGCTCCACATGCTTCCATGGTGTTTCTGAGATAAATTCACCTGCCGCTGTAAAATGAACAGGTACATCTGCATTTATTTTTAAGTAGGTCATGCGGTCCTCCTAGCAATCAATAAGTCGGGTTTGTCCACTATTTGTACGACTGATCTACCGACAAATCAACGTTCCGGTGTTATCTTATGGATACAAATATACACTTGTCATCTAACCCTGACAAGATTGCGAGGGAGCGATTTCATTGAAGACGCAAGCTTTTGATCTACAGAACGTACGAATTGATTCAGGTCCACTTCTCCATGCGATGGAGTTAAATACTGATTATTTACTTAAGCTTGAGGCAGATCGGCTTCTGTCGCGTTTTCGCGAATATGCTGGCTTAGAGCCTAAGGCTGCTCACTACGAGGGCTGGGAATCTCAGGGTATTAGCGGCCATACGTTAGGCCATTTTATTTCTGGATGTGCGTTAATGTATGCCTCTACGGGAAATGAAGAGCTGCTACAACGCGTGAATTATGTAGTAGATGAATTAGAGCAATGTCAGGATGCGCATGGCAATGGCTTTATTTCCGGCATTCCTCGTGGCAAGGAGTTATTTGAGGAAGTGAAGGCAGGCGACATTCGCTCACAGGGCTTTGACCTCAACGGAGGTTGGGTGCCGCTTTACACGATGCATAAGCTGTTTGCAGGTCTTCGCGATGCTTATCGATTGGCCGGCAATCAGAAGGCGCTCGTTATTGAAACGAAGCTGGGGCTGTGGCTTGAGGATATTTTTGCAGGGCTGAGTAAAGATCAGATCCAAGAGGTGCTGCGTTGTGAGTTTGGCGGCATGAATGAAGCGCTGACGGATTTGGCAGAGGATTCCGGAGAAGATCGTTTCCTCGCGTTAGCGGAAAGCTTTTATCATGGGGAAGTGCTTAATGATCTGGCCGTAGAAAAAGATACCCTAGCTGGAAGACATGCTAATACACAGATTCCAAAAATCATCGGAGCTGCTAGACAATATGAGGTAACTGGGCAGGAGCATTATGCAGGTATTTCCCGCTTCTTCTGGGATCGGGTCGTGAATCATCATTCTTATGTGATCGGCGGCAACAGCTATAATGAGCATTTTGGTGAACCGGATAAGTTAAATGATCGATTGGGTGAAGGTTCCTGTGAGACATGCAACACGTACAACATGCTGAAGCTGACTAAGCATATGTTCCAATGGGATGCGTATGCAGCGTATGCGGATTACTACGAACGTGCGATGTATAATCACATCTTAGCCTCTCAGGAGCCGGTAGATGGCCGGGTATGTTACTTCGTATCTCTCGAGATGGGTGGACATAAATCGTTTAATTCGCAGTTCGAAAGCTTTACGTGTTGTGTAGGTTCGGGAATGGAAAGCCATTCTATGTATGGCTCGGCGATATACTTCCATAGTGCAGATGAGCTTTATGTCAATCAGTACGTACCTTCTACAGTGGCTTGGAAAGAGCAAGGCATTAGCTTGCAGCAAGAGACCAAGTTCCCGGCAGAGGGACAAGGTGTACTGCGGATCAGTGCAGCACAGTCAACGAAATTCACATTAAAGCTAAGATATCCTTACTGGGCTGAGCAAGGGATGAGTGTTAGCGTAAATGGTGAAGATGTTCAAGTAAATGTAGGCAAATCTAACTACTTTACTTTGGATAGAGAATGGCAGGATGGAGACGTTGTCGAATACGATATTCCGATGTCGGTGAGAATCGAGACGATGCCGGATAATCCGAACCGAGTTGCATTCCTTTACGGGCCACTTGTGCTCGCAGGTGATTTTGGGCCTATAAATGCAGAGACCAATAGCGATCGCGCCCTTGCTTCCGTATTAATCGGAGATCGGGACACACTGACGGACAACCTCATCCAATCTAATGTGAGCAAAAATGTGTTCCGGATGAAAGGTTTAGGGTATACAGGGGATCATGAGCTTCGTCCGTTCTACCCTATGCATGATCATCGTTATTCCGTGTATTGGGATTTATTTACACCGGAAGAGTGGAAGCTGGCAGAGGCTGAATATCGCGAAGCTGTGGAGAATAACTTGCTGCTTGAGCAGTTAACTGTCGATTCGGTACAACCTGCTGAAATGCAGCCTGAACGCGATCATAATTTCACAGGTGAATTTGTAGGCTTAGGTAAAATCCACAATCGCAAGTATCGGGACAGCTGGATCAATGGCTGGTTCTCCTTCACGATGGAAGTTTTGCCGGATAAGCAAGTGGATTTGGTGGTCACGTATCTGAAGTCGAACGATACTTCGCTGGCATTTGATATTTTGGCGGATGGGGAGCAACTTGGTGTAGGCACTCTTGAGTCTGAGGAGATGAATAAGCTGGAGACGATTCGCTATGAACTCCCGCAGCCGATCACGAGCGGCAAATCAGCAGTTACGATCAAGTTTGCTTCTCATGAAGGACATAAGGTTGGCCAAGTGGCCGGACTACGTATCGTTAAACGTAATTCTTGAATAAAAAGGCTTACAGAATTATAATAGGGTCAATTCTTTTAATTGAGGTGAAATGGATGTCTTTCCGTACCGTTACAAGGAACTAGTTATCGGGCTGGGTGAAACGCGTACCAGCTATCAAGGGGGGAGTCTACCCTTTTGATTACAACTAACTAGAGCTTTGAACGGTGCCATAGGCAGCTATTTTTGTAGAGCCAGGCACTTAACCTATTTAACTTAGAGAACCGTTTATTTGTGGATGGTTTTTTACAGTGGGATAGGGGCGCCTGGCTTTTTTGCATTCAATTAAAAGAGGGGATAAATGATATGTTAAAAAAGAGTCTAGCTCATCTAAAGTGGTGGGTATGTGGTTATATTTTATTGGGTTTTGCCATTCAGCTGTTAAGTAGTTTAGGGGTTGTTGTCTTTCAAAAAATATTAGATAAGGCCACGGTAATCAACAGTTTTGGTGAAATATCCACATTAATTATGGTGTATGGGTTTCTGCTAGCTGGGGTGGCGATCCTGAATTATATAGACGAATACCCGAGTGTGTTTTTATCGAACAGCATCACGGAGCAGTTAAAGATTCTTGCACTGTCCAAAATATCAAAAATGGATTATCAAGCGTATCAGGATATGGGAACAGGGCAGATGATTAAGGTGATCGAGAACGGGGCAGCGGCTGGAAACAGCATTATTTTTTCTTTTTTTCTCAAAACACTACATGAGTTGTTTCCTACTCTTCTATTCAGTCTAGTCTTTATCAGCTTCTATGATCTAAGGATCATGTTAGTGATTGCAGCTGGCTATGTGGTCGTCTTTCTGATAACAAATCTGTTGTTGAAATTTCTGTATGCGATGAAGGCTGCCATTCTCCAAGAGCAAGAAAAGATGTCCAGATTCTCTATCCGCGGGTTTATGGAATTGGTCGTCTTTAGAACCAACAAGAGATATGAGAAAGAGATCGATAAATTAAGCCAGACCGCACGCACTATCATTCATAAAAATGCTCAGCTAAAAATGATCCATGAAGCTTTTTTTGCTATATTCGAGTTATTTGTCACGATCATTAAAGTTGTTGTCCTGATTTATGGTGTGAAAAGCATTGTCGCAGGCGAGACCTCCCTTGGTATTGTGGTCGCATTGTTTATGTTCATCGATAAAATTTATACCCCAATTGCCATCTTTAATGTTTTATTTGTAGATTACAGACTGAATAAAGTGACCTACAGAAGATTCGAGGAATTTATTGCTGCCCCAGAAGATAAGAACTTGGAATCCGGAGAAGCCATCACTGAGCTCCAAGGCAATATTGAGTTTAGGGAGGTGTCCTTTACTTATGGGAATGTGCAGATTCTGAATAACCTGTCATTTTCGCTTACGCGAGGAGCTTCCGTTGCTATTGTCGGATTAAGTGGAGGCGGGAAATCTACGCTGATTAAATTGATTGTGGGGTTATTAAAAAAGGGCGAAGGTGAACTCTTACTGGACGGTAAGGATATCGATGAGATTCGTTTGAATAGCTACTATGATCATATTTCCTATCTATCCCAAGACACGCCGATTTTTGATGCTACGATAAGGGATAATATTGTATTTGATGAGGATACTCTGTCCGATGAAGAGCTATATGAGATTCTGGGAAAAGTTCATTTGCAGGAAAAAGTAAGCCATTTACCGGATCGCTTAGATACTTTGGTAGGCGAAAAAGGTCTCAAATTATCAGGAGGCGAAAGACAGCGATTAGCGTTTGCCAGAGTCATTGCCCAAAAAAGAAATATTCTAATTCTGGATGAGCCCGTGTCAGCGCTTGATAATATCACTGAGCAAAGTCTTATGGAGACGATTTTGAATGAATTTAAGGACAAAACTATCATCATTGTGGCCCACAGGCTTAATTTTATAAAAGACGTTGATAAGATATTGGTAGTGGATCAAGGGTCAATTGTTGGGGAAGGGAAGTTTGATGATTTAATAGAACAGTGCGAAGCTTTTAAAGCGTTATGGAATAGAAAAATATCGTTTACAGATTATCGATAAATTGCTAGACTCTTCTAAAAAAAGAGGTGCTATCTATGGCTTGGCCAACACATATTGTAGCGGTGGGTGGAATTGCAATAAATGAAGAGGGAGATATTCTTTTAGTAAAAACACATCATGGTGGGTGGGTATTTCCTGGAGGACAAGTGGAAGTTGGAGAAAACCTAATGGATGCACTAATTCGCGAGATTAAAGAGGAAAGTGGAATAGATGTCGTTGTTTCTCAACTGATTGGCGTGTATTCGAATACAGGTATGCATAAATGGTATGACGGTGAGACGGATGTTCCTACCAAGGTCATGTTAGACTTTATCTGCAAGCCCGTGGGTGGAGAATTAAGTACTTCGGAGGAAACATCTGAAGTGATGTGGGTAGCCAAGGAGAAGGTGCTGGATCTGATTTCTGCAGCGGCTATTCGTACCCGCTATCAAGCTTATTTGGATTTCGACGGAAATACTAGGTACATGGATTATGTAACTGGAGGTGCGTTTGAAGTTAAATTGGATCGGACGGTGTAAAAAAGAAGCTTTGAGGCTTTCCCGAAAGGGAAGGCCTCTTTTGTTGGGAATGAGCAATCATTCCGCTATATCGTATAAGGATTGTGTCGAATCATCTCAATTAAATTCACTGCGGCTGCTGATAAGGGCTCATTTTTACGTGTACAGATCGCAATGGTATTTTTCAGATGGACGCCTTCTACATATACTCGGCACAATTCTCCACGCTCTACATATTTGCGTACGACTAATGAAGAAACGAAGTTTGCACCATATCCGGCGATAACGGCTTTGATGGCTTCATGTAGTCCATTAAATTGCAAAGAGATGATAGGAGCGGGTGTGTTGTATGTGCGGCATAAAGATAATAATCGCTCCCGCGTTGAACTCCCTTCTTCACGCATAACGAAGGGTTCCTTCATCATTTCGGATAGAGAAACTTGCTGATTGGCATAACGATGATCGGGTGCGACTACAAACCATAACTCGTCCTGAAATAACTCCTCTGTCTGGATTGTATCTGGATAAGCCTCGGCGATTCCTCCATAAATAGCTATATCCACATCTACATTCAACAGCTGCTTGAGGGCATCACTTGAGTTGGTAGTGGTGATCATCATCTCCACTTGTTCATATTGCTGCTTAAACTTTGCAATCCAGGTAGGAATGAGAAAGTGAGCAGGCAAATACGTTGCGGCTAGACGGATACTTCCGTTACTGCCGTTAACATAATCTTGAGTGAATTGCTCAATTTGTTGTTCTACGGCGAACAGTCGCTTGGCGAGTAGAGTAAGCTCTTCCCCTGCATCCGTTAAAGCAATTCCTCTGCCTTGAGGTTTAAATAGGGCAAAGGACAGTTCCTTTTCGAACTTCTTAATCTGCGCAGTGATGGCAGGCTGACTTATATTTAAAATTTCTGAAGCGCGTGTCACACTGCCTGCCGATGCGATTACATGGAATAAGCGTAAGGCATGTAGGTTCATGGTTAAACTCCCATTCTTCAATTCATATATTAAATATATAAATTAAATATAAAGATATATTATATTTATGATTATAACTGATTTACAATACAGATATAAAGATGAACTTGGAAAGATGAGATTAGGGAAAGGAATAATGGAGAGGAGGTTTGGAACTGTAGGAGCGTAGCGATCGCCTTTGTCTCCGGATTTCAACCATGAACAGTGTTTAAATTGAAGAAATCTGGAGACAACAGCGACCGGAAGTCCAAACACTCCTCGTAGTTACGAACGATCCCTAAATGTGGAATTTATAAGTTCATCTAAACCAAAATCAATACTAAAGGAGAAGTGATAAATATGAATCAAACGACTACTTGGGATAAAGTCGATCAGTATATTACAGGGCGCCTGATTCCACAGGACGCTGTGTTGGAAGAAGTGTTGGTCACCAATCAACAGGCAGGGCTGCCGCCCTTTGATGTTTCGCCTAGTCAGGGGAAATTCCTCAATCTACTGGTGCAAATGAAAGGTGCACGCCGGATTTTGGAGATTGGCACCTTGGGCGGGTACAGTACGATTTGGATGGCAAGAGCCCTGCCGTCTGACGGACAGATAGTTACCTTGGAGCTGGATCCCATTAATGCGCAGGTAGCTAAAGCTAATCTTTCGCTTGCCGAGGTGGATCATCTGGTAGAGCTTCGTGTAGGGGATGCATTAGAGCAACTGTCTCAGATGAAACAAGAGGGCGTTGAACCCTTCGACTTTATTTTTATAGATGCCGATAAACCGAATAATCCTAACTATTTAAAGTGGGCGCTGCAATTCTCCCAGCCCGGAACGGTGATCCTTGGAGATAATGTGATTCGTGAAGGTGAGGTCATTAATGAGAATAGCGAAGACGCTCGTGTAGTAGGCGTACGGGAATTTTATGATCTGTTGGCTGAAGAGCCTAGAATTTCGGCTACTGCCATTCAGACGGTGGGAAGCAAAGGTTATGATGGATTTGTATTGGGGATTGTGAATAGCTGAGGGATTCGACAGATCCTCTGAGCGTTACGACCCCGTTGGCGTTATTTGCGAATTTTTAGCCTATAGAGCAGGGTTTCGGACTCCAGTGACGCTATTACTTAGAAAGAGGTTCATCTGTGTCCGATAGATGCCGGTGCCTCCTACCTGTAAATGATATCAAATCAAACAAAGGTGTCCCTAAGCCATGATGGCTTTAGGAACACCTTCGTTATTTTAAAGCGCCTCTTTAATCACCTTTTTGTAATAGAAGACGGACAATATTGCAAAGATCGAATACAAAGCAGTGTATAACAGCATCACCAGAATCATCGGTGTCCAAAGCTCTGTGCCGAATAAGAACCAGCCGGATTTAACGGCGAAGTAGCTGTGAAGCAGACCTATGACTAATGGAATACCGAAGTTGAACAATTGTTTCATCTGTATACCTCTGAGCAGATCGCCTTGCGTGAATCCAAGCTTTCTCAGAATAGTGTAGTTAGGTTTTTCATTTTCACTTTCATCCATTTGTTTAAAGTATAGAATACATCCGGAGGTAATCAAGAAGGTTAACCCCAGAAAAGCAACGATAAACATAATGAGTCCCATATTTTGTTTTTGACCTTTTATCGACTCTAATTGAGAGTCTTGTTTGTTTTTCTCATCAAATTTCAAGGTCTTGAAAAGTTCATTTGCCTGTTCAACGCTTGCCCGGACTTTCATATCAATCCCGATATTAAGGGAGGATCCCCTTTGAAGGGCAGGATCTAAATCCTTCTTTAAGCGCTTAAAGATCGATTCGTCTACAACCGCAACCGGTAAGCCACCACCTGTGTAATACCCTGAAATGGGACTTTCGATATCTAATCTTTTATAATCCTGTGGAAAAACCTCATGTAACCCTTTGAGTTCAATCGCACCTTTATCTTTCATAGTAACAAAATTATCCAGTGCACTGCTTGATTTCGTAAAATAAGCTTTATCTGGAGTTAGATCAACGTCTTCAAGTGCATTTTCACTTATGACCGCCAGGGTCATAATATTTGAAAACATATTGTCTCCGTCCGGTTTTTTAACAAGAATCTCTTCAACATCTACATCGACCTGAAGGACTTGGGTCCTTCTTTCTGTAAATACTAAATCATTTGCCGTTAGGATCTTTGTAAATTGTTCAGCCTCTTGGGCATTCGTGAATACAAAATCCGTTGGGACATATTGCTTGGAAGTTTTCTCAGCAGAGTAAAAGGAAATGTAGCTAAGGGATAATAAACCCAGGGCTAGTGCCGATACCGTTGTAATGATGGTTAATAATACGGCATTGGATTTCATGCGAAACATAATGGAGGAAAGAGATAGAACCTCTCTAATGTTCAGATAGCCGTTTTTCCGCTTACGAATGATATGAAAAATAAAACTTACCGAGCCTTTATAAAATAGATAGGTCCCAATAATGACGGATCCCAAAATAGTAATCATGGATATAGCCAATTGATTCATTGAGGTTACGTCTTCGGTAAGTAATTTAGAGGAGAGCACATAGCCCAGTAGGATTAGGCCAATTCCGACAATCCCTATGATCATTTCAAAGAAGGATAACTTTTTCACTGTACCTTCTGTTGTTGAGGTTACCCGGAACAAGGATAAGATACTTTGTCTTTTAATAAATCCATAATTCATCAGCATGATCAAAAGATAAATCACACAGAATACGATCAACGTCTGAATCAAAGCTTCGATAGAGAAATGAAGGGAGGCTATAGCATCGACCCCCATTATTTTAAATAAGATCATGAGGATCAATTTTGAGATAGAAAAGCCTACTAATATCCCCAGGACCAAGGAACCGAAATACAGAATAAAGTTCTCTGCCGAAAGAATGCGGAAGATTTTATTTTTGGTCATTCCAATTAACTGAAATAAGCCAATTTCTTTGCCGCGTCGTTTGATGAAGATCGTATTAGCATATAACAGGAAAATAGAGACAATTACGACTAGTAAAACCGAGGCAGCCGTGATGGCTGCGCCCCCTTTGATAGAGCTTTCCAGCTCATCCATCGAGGGATCGTATTGCAAGGTGACAAAGGCGAAATATAAGGCCACACTAAAAACTAGCGCAAACACGTATAGGTAGTAATTTCGGATGTTTTTTCGCAGATTTCGAATCATTAATACATTAATGCTCATTCTGCACACCGCCTAATACACCCTGTGTTTTTATAATGTCGTTGAAGAAAACTTGTCTTGATTGTTCTCCTTTATTTAGTTGCGTATAGATTTTTCCATCTTTTATAAAAATAACTCTACTGCAATAACTGGCAGCCACTGGATCATGTGTAACCATAACGATGGTTGCTCTTCGTTTTTGATTGAGTTCACTTAGCTTATTTAATAAATCAGAAGCGGATTTAGAATCCAGCGCCCCGGTAGGCTCATCAGCAAAAATAATACTTGGATCATGAATGAAGGCACGAGCTGCTGAGGTACGTTGTTTTTGACCGCCAGAGATTTCATTGGGGTACTTATTTTTTAATTCCAAAATCCCCAATTCCTTTGCGAGACTTTCGAATTTCTGATTGGCGGCTTTCTTGGGTGTATTGGTAATGGATAGTGGCAGCAGGATGTTTTCCTTTACCGTCAGCGTGTCCAAGAGATTATATTCTTGAAAAATAAAACCTAAATGATTCTTGCGAAATTCAGCGAGCTGCTTCTCTTTCATATTGGAGATTTCATTGCCCTCGATGGTAATAGATCCGTTACTGATTTTGTCGATCGACGAGAGTACGTTGAGTAGGGTGGTTTTACCTGAACCGGAAGGCCCCATGATGCCAACGAATTCGCCTTCTTCTATACGAATATCGAGTCCGCTTAACACGGATTGTTTGTTTAATTTATTGCCATAGCTTTTATGAATTTTAGTAGCTTCTAGAATTGCCATAATGATTCACTCCTTCGTTTCTTCTTGTATAGCTTTATTATAAAAAAGTTTATTGTTCTTATCCTGCGATTGCCCGAACAAAATATAAAAGCATGTGACATTGTTGTCACATGCTTGAGATTTTAACGAATTCATTTTTGAGTGGGAAGGTTAGCGTAAATGTTGATCCCGCTCCGAGCTTGGATTGAACCCCGATGATGATGAGTAAGGATTGAGCTGCTTTCTGAGCTAAATATAAGCCCATGCCTGTGGCGGCATTGTCGCGATGTACAGTAGTGGAAGTAAACCCTCTGTCGAAGATGCGCGGCAGGTCCTTCGGATCTATCCCGCGCCCGCAATCCTTCACCTCAAGAACGATATGTTCAGCTTGCTGGTAGCTATTCACTGTAATATCAGAAGCCTCACTATATTTTACGGCGTTGGTTAGAAGTTGTCTGAGGATAAAAGCCAGCCATTTAGCATCACTAAGCACTTCAGCAGCTTCTAAGTTCAACTCAAAACCAATTCCCTTCTGAATACACCAAGATTGTAATGTCTTAATCTCACTAAAAATAAGCGTTTCTATATCGATTTGCTCCATGTACAGGTCGTTTTCAATAAATGGTATCCGTCTTTGATGGAGCTGCTGATCCAGGAGCAGATGAATACGAAGCCACTCATAGGTCAAGTGCCCCTTCATAACATCATCTTCTATACGCTCAATCATTAGATGCATTGCGGTCAGTGGAGTCTTTACTTCATGAATCCAGGATAACAGCTCATCCTTCTCTTGCTCCAAATTCATTAAATTGTCTGAAGCAGTCCGCTTTAACAATTTCACTTGGTTGGTGATGCTCTCTTCGATGATTTTCTCAAAAGGACTTTCGGCAAGAGCGATGCTTGTCAGATCGAGATCATCGTCCCGCTCATTTAAGCTTTTATAAAATCTGGTTTCCTTAGGATAGCGAATGACTAGAAAAATTACGAAAAAAATCATCGATAAAGAGACCAGATAGAGCACTGAAGACAGGGGGATGGTCGGGTCCATAAAGGTGATAAAGAGCATAAATAGATGTACAAAGAGAAAAAGAAAAATCCAACCGAGTCTTTCGAGCAGGTACTTTTTAATCATAGAGAATCCTCTTCAATGGCTACGTACCCTTGTCCAACCTTCGTCTCAATAAACGCCCCTAATTCAAGCTCGTCGAGCTTTTTGCGCAGCCGATTTACGTTGACGGTAAGGGTGTTATCGCTAATAAAGCGCTTATCGTCCCATAAGCTATTAATTAATTCCTCACGGGTGACGATTTTATTCTTTTTCTCAATGAGCAATTTCAATATGAAAATCTCATTTTTGGTAAGCTCAATCGTTCCCGTGTCGTTGGTCACTGAATTCCGCTCATAATCGACGGTAGCTCCGCACCACGTTTTGAGTTCAATGTTATCCGTATTGTAATTGTACACACGCCGGAGAATGGCTTGCACCTTGGCAATGAGTACATCGAAATGGAAGGGCTTTTGGATATAATCATCGGCTCCCAGCTGCATGGACATCACCATATCTGTCGGATGATCCCGAGAGGATAAGAAGATAATCGGCAGATTAGAGTGAGAGCGAATCATTCTGCACCAATGAAATCCATCGAATTTGGGTAATTGGATATCAATTATCACTAAATCAGGTTTGATTTCCGTGAATTCCTGCGTAACATTGTTGAAATCTTGAATGCCATATACATCATAAGACCACTGCGTAAGCCGTTCTTTGATCTCATTAAACAGCGTTGTATCATCTTCGATTAATAAAAGCTTGAACAAATCGGTCACCACACTTTTAGTTTCGTGCCTTGCGTTTAGAATACGCTTAAATGATTGAAGCCATACTTTGATTGTGCTTAGAGCATTGCAGATAACACTGTCTGATAATGTGCAAATTCCTTCGTTTCATTAAACTGAGGGCACATTTTCAAGGAGAGCAGGGCGCTTTCGATTAAGAACTCTCTTGGTTCCTTATTGTTCATGATCTCTTCTTGGATAAAATATAACAGCTTCAGTGCATTGGACAGGCTGGGATCATCGGCGGCGAATGATTTATCAATGATTTTTTTTAAGCTTACGGTCGCAAACGATAAATCATTATTAAAAAAATCAGTGTATTCAGCAACAGGCAATAGTTTCCCTACATGATCGGGGGAGATAAGCTGCATTCCTTTTTCACTTAAGTCCTCAACAATCGTCTGGATAAGAGTAGTGCAATAATTAATGATTTGTTGAGAGGTAATGACTTCATTCATGGCACTGTTAATTTGCAGCATATGTTGCAAGATGCCTGTGAAAATGATGGCTCCATCCAGTAGATAGGGTTTTTTATCTTCAGAAAATATATGCAGGAAACGTTCATGCACCCAGGTTAATAAGGTGAATTTAGTTTTTTTGATGAACGTAATTAAATCCGGATCATTGGAGACCAGGGCATCTTCAACCAGCTGCAACAATTTATTTTTTTTATTGATTTTCATAACCAGTTGAACTTGTTTAGCGAATATATCAATGTCAGAGGGGTCCTGGCCAATGAGCAGGCCATTTCTGCCTTCTTCCAGCTGGTCATGAATAGAGGTGAATACAGCTTTAAAGAGATCCCCCTTGGAAGGGAAATAATTATAAAAAGATCCTTTGGAGATCCGGCTGTGATTCAGAATGTCCTGTATGGATGTGGCGTGGTAGCCTTTTTCAATAAATAATTCATGTGCTTTTTGAATCACTTGCTCTTTCCGTTTATTTATCATCTTAGGTGCCCCTTTAAGGTGGACTCTTTTGTGCAAAAAAAAACACTTCACGTAGAATAGACTAGCTTATATTTCCACTTAATACAATTTAGTTTTTAAATGAATTCTGACTTGCCAAGCAGTAAATATAAGAGTAATATATTCTACATTGTAACATAAGTTCAAAATTGAACCGACGGTATGATTATAGAATGGAGGATTCCAAAATGAAAACGAAAGAAAGTAAAGCGTCCTATGGGATTTTGGCAATCCTTATGATTGGTGCATTTGTTGCTTTACTGAGTAATACCTTGCTCAATATAGCTTTACCATCGATTATGAAGGATTTTGATGTCAGTGCCTCAACGGTACAGTGGTTATCGACGGGTTATATGCTAGTGAACGGGATCATGATTCCTTCAACGGCCTTTTTAATTCAAAAGTATACAGCCAGACGATTATTCCTAATCGCCATTGGATTATTTGCAATAGGGACCTTCATTGGAGGCTTTGCTCCAAGTTTCCCTGTATTATTGATTGCGAGAATGGTCCAAGCCTCAGGGGCCGCGATTATGATGCCATTATTAATGAATGTATTGTTCACCACATTTCCACCTGAAAAACGTGGCTCGGCCATGGGGATGTTTGGTTTGGTTATGATTTTTGCACCAGCCATTGGTCCTACACTCTCAGGATGGATTATTCAGCATTATGAATGGCCTGTGCTGTTCTTTATGATTGCACCGATCGCCGTATTGGTGTTCATTCTTGCCTTCTTCAAACTGCATGATCCTAAAAAAGATGTGGCTATTAAAATTGATATTCTATCTGTAGTTCTATCAGCGATTGGGTTCGGGGGTCTTCTATACGGCTTCAGTTCCGCTGGGAATAAAGGATGGGATGATCCAATGGTCTACTCCACCCTTATTATCGGGGTTATTGGTTTAGTGATATTCATTATGCGCCAGATGAAGATGAAGGAGCCTATGCTTAACTTCAGAGTGTACAAATATCCGATGTTCGCTTTATCCTCAGCGATTTCGATTACACTGAATATGGCGATGTTCTCAGCCATGATGTTAATGCCGATTTATCTGCAAAATATTAGAGGTATTTCACCTCTGGATTCGGGACTCCTAATGTTGCCTGGTGCTTTGATTATGGGGGTTATGTCTCCAATCACAGGTAAATTGTTCGATAAATTCGGCGGCAAAGTCTTAGCGTTAATCGGTCTGGCTATCGTAGTGATCAGTACGTATTTCTTTAGTGATCTAACTGAGACAACGAAATATTCGACACTTATGATTTTGTATTCTGTGAGAATGTTCGGGATTTCAATGGTTATGATGCCTGTGATGACCAATGGTCTGAACTCCATCCCGGCTAAATATACACCACATGGTACAGCCATGAACAGTACGATTCAGCAAGTCTCCGGGGCGATTGGCGGGGCGCTGCTTGTAACGATTATGTCTAACAGTACTACTTCACATGTCAAAGATATGGTAGCTGAGGCTGTGAGTAAATTAACGGCTAAGCCTTCTGCAGAGCAATTGCTTGGCATTCAAAACCAAGTCATCGCAAAAGCAACGATCGAAGGAATTAACGATGCATTCTTAGTGTCAGTAGGCGTAGCCATCATTGCCTTTATCCTAGCTTTCTTCATAAAAAGAGGGATACAGCCTAAGGATACAGAAACAGTCGAGGAAAAAGTGGCTGTTAAACAAGTTTCATCCGCTAGATCGATGTAATTTGATATGTAGAAAGACGCTCACCTATGGTGGGCGTCTTTTTGTCTTAATTAAAAATAGAACTCTGAGTGAGTCTTGGTCCATCCTGAATGACCGTTATGGAGTCGTTTCCACCTACATAAATTCTATTTGTGAGCGGGTTTAGCACAGTGCTGCCTGATACGGAGGAGAATCTTGCGAGCCGTTTAAACGTGGTGGCGTTATAAACGGACATATGATTCTTATCAAAATTACCAACAAATAAATGATTTGTATTCGGGTTGATAATCGTGTTGGAGGAGGTAGGCAACACCTTTGTGGTTATAATTTTGTTGTTGCGCCCATCTATGACAAACAGCCTGCCCTTACCCTCCACTTGTGCACTTGAGACATAAATACGATTCGTCAGCGGATTTATAACGACCTCACTTTGCAAACGTCCCAGCTGTACATTACGCAACAATTTATTGGTTCGGCCATTGATCACAGAAAGAAACCGGCTCAAGTTATTAGCGACATAAATACGATTGGTAATTTTATTAAGTGCTGGCGCTATCACGGGGTTACTTCCGACTTTTATTGTCGCAATGATCGCCTGTGTAGTTCCGTTAATGACGGTGACGCTATCATTTACTGTATTGGTCACATAGACACGGTTGGTAAGCTCATTGATAACAATTCTGGAGGGGCGTCCACCGATTTCAATCTTTTTACGGACCTGATTTGTTTTCCCGTCTATGACGAATAGGGTTCCGAATGCGCTAGTTACATAAATCAGATTGGTTCGAACATTTACTCCGATATTGTCTGGGAATCGGCCTACTTTGACAGTTTTGATTACCTGGTTTGTCCGCCCGTTTATGACAGATACGTTTTCGTCACGGAAGTTAGGTACATAAATCCGGTTGGTTTGGGGGTTGATTCCGAGCTGAGACGGCAGTCTTCCTACAGGGATCCGAGCGATAATGCGATTAGTTCTGCCCTCCAATACCCCGATAGTTCCAGCCTCGGTGTCTGGGTTTACAAAGTATACTCGATTCGTGACGACATTTACTTTTATATCTCCGATCGGTCCGGCAGAGCGGACTGTAGCAATCACTTTTGGCTGCGCCATGCTTTTACCCCTTTCCAAGTAAATAGATACTTCATTATATTTAGGCTTAGGCAAAAGGGTACTTCATTTATCCTTGCAAGATATATATTAGGAGTGTAGAATGGTACTCCATTATCCAAATATTAGGTTAGGTGTAAGCGTTTTATTTTTTGAGAAATTGAGATTGATTGGAGGTTGGGGTTGAGATGGTGAAATCAGTGTTGTCGGATATTTTATTAACACCTGATAAGACGCAGGTTCATAGCGAATTATTAGAGGAAATTGGGCAGTATATCACACAAGAAATTCTAAATCATCCGTTAATGAAAGAGGAGAGTCAGCAGGTAAGTATTCTCCTTGATGGATCGACCGCACTTGGTGTGGTGGATGAGCAGTCGGATGTGGATGTAATTATTATTTGTCAGGATGAGTATTATAGCAGCATTAATCATCGGTTCGAGCAAGCGGGGCTGATCCCGGAGCAAAGTAGTTTTTTTATGGATTTACGACTTCCCAGCGGCAAGACCGGACATTACACACTGCATAAAATATCAGAAATCAAAGAGGCGTTAATGAGCGGAAATATGGAATGGCTGTGGAATGCTTCTATTTCTTATATCTACTATGACCGATTGGATGTAAAGTCGCTTTTTGATGCCTATGTGCCCCTCCAACCTGGAGTCCTAATGAGATTTCGTAAGAATTCATACATCCAGTTAAGAAGTTATGCCAAAAGCTTAGATAATCCGGTAGTGCGTGGCGACGCCTTTCCTATTTTATTTTTAGCGGTTTCTCTTTATAAAGAAGCATTACGCTGTGCCATTACTATTGAAGGTCACCCCTACCCCTATGACAAATGGCTGGTACCTGTAGCCAAACAAACGACTGTCGGCCGAAAGATTTTGGAGTGTGCGGGCGATTTTTGGAGTTTTGTTAGAGATGATGAATCCTTTGCCCCTATGTACCAGGAGGATAATAACTTTGTCAAAATGGAAAAACGATTCCGGAAGATACTTGTAGAGGAATTCCGCATGCGGGGGATCGATGAACCTTGGTTAGTAGAGTGGTGGAAGTTTATGGAGGAGTGAGTGGAGCTATAGGGTGTTTGGGTGAGTAGAGTAGCTGTGGTGGCGGGGGTGCTGGGGATGGCTGTAGTGGTGGAATGGTCGGATGGTTGAGGTGGCTGTAGTGTTTGGGTGATCGTAGTGGATAGCTAGCTGTAGCGGCGTAGTAGCTGTGGTGATTAAGTAACTTAAATGACTCCCCTTCCTCCTCTTGATTATGGTAAGGTATATTGAAGTGGAATTTTAGTGAGAGGTGATTATATGGACGGGACAGTTTCAATATTAGGAGTTCCCTTTTCAAAACTAACACTACATGAGACAACACTTCATCTAACAAAACATATTCAATCTGGGGAATCGAAACTTTTCCATTTGATCACGGCTAACCCGGAAATTACGATAACAAGTCAATCGGACGAGCTGCTACGAACCATACTTCAAGAAGCGGATTTAATCACTCCTGACGGGATTGGCATTGTGATGGCATCAAAAAGAAAAGGCGATCCTATTGCTGAGAGGGTAACTGGATATGAGCTGCTTCTTGAGCTTTTGGAGCAAGGAAATAGCTTGGGATGGAGTTTTTATTTCTTGGGAACAGATGAGCTTACCAGCTGTAGAGCGGTCGAAAAGATCACGGAGTTATATCCGAATGTGAAGATTGCAGGAAGACATAATGGTTTTCTTACCAAGGAAGAGGAGCCTGCCATTGTAGCAGAAATACAGCGCGCACAGCCAGATTTCCTGATCGTTGCGATGGGTGCGCCATACTCTGACAAATGGGTATATAAGCACAAACAGGAGCTTGCGCAGGTAAAAGTTGTTTTTGGCGTGGGGGGCAGCTTGGATGTAATAGCGGGAAAAGTTACTCCTGCACCAGCGCTATGGAAAAAACTCAATCTGGAGTGGTTGCATCGACTTTTGTTCGCTCCCGTTGCGAAGGGACAAAAGTCGCGATGGCGCAGACAGGCAGTACTGCCCAAATTCGTGTTCCGAGCTATGATTAGGAAATGAAGAAAAGGCCTCGTTTATGGGGCCTTTTTTAGGTTCGATTGGTGGGAGAGGAGGAGGGGGCAGGTGTGAGAGTTGGAAGTAAGGAGTAGGGGGAAGAGTAAGAGAGATTAGTGGGAGTAAGGTGAGGAGTATGAGCAAGAGTGAGTAGTGAGATTGAGGTAAGGACTAGGAGTAGGAGTAGGAGTAGGAGTAGGAGTAGAGTAAGAGTAAGAGTAAGAGTAAGAGTAAGTAGTGGGATTGAGGTAAGGAATGGGAGAAAAAGTGAGTAGTGGGAGTATGTGTAAGAGTGGTGAGTAGGATGTAAGTGCGACTATAGCTGTGACCTTTAAACAAATTAATAATAATAAACAACACCGATTCTGGTTGATGCCATAGTCTCGTATTTAATTCAAACTAAAAGCTAAAGAGGAACAATAAGGGCAAAAATGCCCCTGAGTCACTGGAATTCCGCCCGAAGAGGCAAAAGAAAGGCAAAAATGCCCTAGATCGGGCGCAATACAGCCCTAAGGGGCAAAAGAAAGGCAAAAATGCCCTAGATCGGGTGCAATTCAACCCGAAGTGGCAAAAGAAAGGCAAAAATGCCCTAGAATCGGTGCAATACAGCCCGACGAAGCAAATCAACGGTATAAATCCCGCAGAATGAGCCAAATCCGGCCCGACGAAGCAAATCAACGGTATAAATCCCGTAGACTGAGCCGAATCCGGCCCGACGAAGCAAATTAACGGTATAAATCCCGTAGACTGAGCCGAATCCGGCCCGACGAAGCAAATCAACGGTATAAATCCCGTAGAATGTCCCCAACCCGGCCCGACGAAGCAAATCAACGGTATAAATCCCGCAGAATGAGCCAAATCCGGCCCACCGAAGCAAATCAGCGGTATAAATCCCGCAGAATGAGCCAAATCCGGCCCGACGAAGTGAATCAACGGTATAAATCCCGTAGAATGTCCCCAACCCGGCCCGACGAAGCAAATCAACGGTATAAATCCCGCAGAATGTCCCCAACCCGGCCCGACGAAGCAAATCAACGGTATAAATCCCGCAGAATGAGCCAAATCCGGCCCGACGAAGCAAATCAACGGTATAAATCCCGCAGAATGAGCCAAATCCGGCCCGACGAAGCAAATCAACGGTATAAATCCCGTAGACTGAGCCGAATCCGGCCTGAAGCAGCAAATCAGCGGTATAAATCCCGCAGAATGTCCCAAACCCGCCCGGTTACTATCTATTACCAACAGGGGGGCGGTTTTCGCCACACATTTAATGTGATCCCTACTATGATGAGTGAAATTTGTTTAATTGAGCAGATACATCCGCGTTAATTGAAAATAGGGTTGGAGTTTATCGCTGCAAAATAAAAAAACTGACACCGCTATACCAGCGATATCAGTTTACAGTGCTTAGCGATTAAGCTAGCGGCTGCCTATTTTTAGCTTGTTCCTCTCGCATCCACTGTGACAACTGGCGTTTGAGCTTAAGGAACTCGGGAGAGTCCGTAATCTCATCACGGCGTGGCCGCGGAAACGGCACATCGACTGTATGCAGAATGGAGCCGGGGCGACCGGAAAATACATAGATACGATTAGAGAGCAGCAACGCTTCTTCGATGTTGTGAGTGATGAACAGCACAGAGCGGCGATTCTCTTCCCACAGCTCAAGCAGCCAGCGCTGCATTTCACTGCGAGTTAGTGCATCGAGTGCGCTGAAAGGTTCATCCAGCAACATTAGCTCCTGGGGAGCGAGCAATGCTCTGAGAAAAGCTGCACGCTGCTGCATCCCGCCAGACAACATATGCGGATAAGCATGTTCGAAACCGCTTAACCCAACCTTGGCAAGCCACTGGCGCGCTTCCTCGCGGGCTCCCTCCCGCAGTGCGCCCTTGATCTCCCCAGCAAGCAGCACATTATCCTCAATCGTACGCCAAGGAAAAAGCGCAGGCTGCTGCGGCATATAACTAATTTCACCGCGTTGACCTGTAACGACCTTACCGTTCATGCGGATCGTGCCTGCATCGGGTTTCACAAGGCCGCCAATCATATGGAATAAGGTGCTTTTTCCGCAGCCGGAAGGACCAACGATCGAAACGAATTCTTGTTGCTCTACCTTGAGAGAGACATTATTCAGAACGTTCGTCTCACGGCGACGATGGGAAAAAGATTTGGAGATGCCGCTCACTTCAAGGGCGGGTGCCACGGTATGAGCTTCAGGAGAGCTTATGACTTCTGTTGTTCTGTGTTGCATTTGCGTCGCTTGAGACATACAGGCATCTTCCTTTCTATGAGTTACGGCGCGGCTTCCAGCGAACCAGCCATTTTTCCAGCAATGCAATAATAGCAAAGAGTACAAGACTTAAAAGTACAATAATAACAATAGCAACAAACATCCGATCCGTACGATATGCGGATTTCTGCAGAAGCATATAATAGCCAATACCTTTATCCGCGCCAATCCATTCAGCGACCACGGCGCCCATAACCGCATAAGTAGCAGATATTTTTACGCCGGAAAATAGTGCCGGGATAGAAGAGGGCAGCTCCAGCTTGGTGAAGATTTGCCACTTGCTTGCGCCAGCCATTTTCATATAATTCATCATGACCTGATCACTTTGGGCCAGACCGCCCATCGCAGCGACAGCTACCGGGAAGAAACATACTAGTGTAATCAGCACGATTTTGGGCAAAAGACCAAAGCCGAACCAGATAATGAGCAGGGGTCCGAGCGCGATGGAGGGAACATTTTGACTCAGAATAATAAGTGGATAAAAAGCCCGTCTAGCCCAAGGCAAAAGATGCAAAAGCAAAGCAACGATCAGGCCTACCCCCGTACCAATGGGAAAACCAATTAAAGTGAGCCGCAGCGTAGCCATCGTATGTGCCCAAAGACCAGAAGCGTTACTGGTGGATTCACGGGCAATATCAGCAGGACTCGGCAGAATCCAGGATTCAATATGAAATACAGATACAGATAGCTGCCATACGGTTAAAAAGAAGACGACCGCCACAAGGGGCGGCCATATTAGCTTCCAGGTCGATCTCACGGCCGATATTTCTCCGTCAATTTATCCATGCTGATTCCGTTAGGATTATGAGCGATTTTGATCTGCGAAATTACGCTTGGACTGCCTGCTTCGATCAACGCCTCCTGCATCTGACGCACAACCTCCAGCAGCTCGCTAAGCTCACCTTCCATTGTGGTTTCCAGCGGATTCACTTGATGTTTAACACCGGATTTCTGAATGACCTCAATCGCTTTATCTACGTATGGGATGGAATCCTCATTGTTCGGAGTTTTTGGAATTACTTGAATGCTTAGTAGGGTGTTAGCCACAATAATCAATCCTCTCATTTTATAAGGTAAGTTCAAAAAGCCAACTTTGATAACGAAGTAACTCAGGAAGCAAACTCGACATCGAATCTTGAACGAACTTGGGAAGTCCGGTACTCACGTAGCACATCACTACGCTCCGTTCCTCCTTCCTCAAGTAACGTCCAACCTTCTTGGTTCTGAAGTCCGCTCTCTACTCCGCCGGTAAAAAATCATTACTGAATGCACTAGCAGCATCCAGCGGTTTATCCAGCAACTTCAGATCGTACATCCAGTCGCCATAATTCTGCCAGACCTCGGTTTTTTGCTCGCCCCAGCGGGCAGCATCGTCCTTGTATTTTGGGCTAAGCCATTTTTGGCTAGCTAGGACAAGGTCGGCGTCCAGGTCAGGAACGGCCTTCGATAACATACCGGCAGCCTCTTCCGGATGATCTATGGCATATTGATAACCTTTTGATGTGGCTTTCATGAAGGCCTTCACCAGATCAGGATGATCTGCAATTTGCTTCTCACTCGTCGTCAGCACAGGCGTGTAATAATCGAGCTGCGGCGCATAATCCTTTAAGTACAGCATATCCAATGGCTCGCCACGCAACTCAGCCTCAACACCAGTCCAAGCGTAGAAAATCCAGGCGAAATCAATGTCACGTTTGACGGCGGTAAAATAATCAGCTTCACCGATACTGATCAGCTTCACCTTTTTCACATCGCCACCTTCAGGATCCATGATAGCTTTCATGGCTGCTTCTTCCGCCGGTGAGCCCCAGCCTCCGTAGGTTTTACCTTCGAAATCCTTTGGTGATTTAATATTGCGATCTACTGGAGCAACGAATCCCGACGTATTATGCTGAATAATAGCTGCTATCGAGACAAGGGGTACGCCTTGTAGACGGGCTAGTGTTAATCCTTCTTGGGCGCTGATGCCAAATGCGGCTTCGCCAGAAGTAACCATAGTATCAGAACCCGCTGCGCCTGGCTGAACGATCTCGACGTCCAGACCTTCTTCAGCGTAGTAACCAAGATCCTTAGCTACGTATAGACCGGTATGATTTGTGTTCGGTGTCCAGTCGAGTGCGACTTTAACTTTGGTGAGCTCTTTTGGAGCATCCGTCCCAGCCGCAGCAGTTGGATCAGTAGCATTTGCTTTGTTTCCGGCTGTATTCCCATTGTTGCTGCCGCATCCGGCAATGGCAAGAATGAGTACACAGGTGAGGCACAACGTAAGTGCTTTTTTGAGGTGCATGTCTTCTTCTCTCCTTTAAGGTTACAAGAATCCCGTCTTCACAACATGAACCGTAAAGTGTAGTATGTACGTTTTTCTACATCTTTTAGTGATCTTACAAAAAAAGCGCCCCGAGTGATCGGGACGCTGGCTTGGCGCAAGGTTAGTTAAGGTCACAGGGACCAGAACCAATTGGCGATTCCTACGCTGGCATTATCCAGATCAGGTATAAGGGTCAGTATCTTGTGGGATACAATCTCAGCCGGCCAATTCCAGCACCCCTGGTTCTATGAAGTTAACGGGTATTTCTATGTGCAATATAAGTAAGCATAAGTTTTGTACCCATACTTTATATCTTATATTTCTCGCATACGGTGTATTATAGACGGCTGTACTCGGAATGTCTAGTAGTGCACTCCTGAATTTTTCCAATCCAGTAGTTTCTTTTTTGCTAGTCTAGATCTTTATATTTCTTGCGGTGACGCCGTTTAAGCTCACTAACCAGCGCCCCTAGCGTGAGGACAACGCTGATCAGAATCCCGCTCATGATCACGAAGAGGGCAAGAAATTCAAAGGGAGAATAACCAATCATTTTACTCCATTGAATCTTTCCATCCAGATCGTCAATGACCTGATTCATGCCGTAAATCCCGCTTACTACCGTAAATACAGTGAGAATCATCAGCAGATTATCCCGTCGCTTGGATTGAAACTTATCCTGATACTGAAACAGGTCATTTAAGGTTTCTTTCACTTCCTCGAACAAAGCATCGTTTCCGTATACTTTACGCAGCTGAAGAAATATCTCCCGGCCCTGCGACTGGGAAATCAACTCCAAGAAGTAGAACTTAGCCGAGAACTTATTGATGGAGTAGATTAGATTGTCTATTTCCTCATAATCATGATTAATCCGAAGTCGGGAGTGCATATTGGCGAGCTTTAGCAGAACGATTTTGTGGAAAATATTGAGTAAAAATCCGTAATAATATTGCCCGTACATCTGGTTGGCTAGACTAACAGCAATCTCCTGTTCAGCGCGGGTCATGCAGCAAAAGGTTTGCTCATTCATCATATAATATGTGTCTGGACCCCAGCGATTATAGGAATGCTCATGACAATAGTTTGCAATATACGCTGGATCGCTGGCACTGGCATAGGGCTTTCCGTTCAGATTAATTCCATCAAGCTGTGAGGCGCGATAGCGTAGATTTACACTAATCTCATCAGAGCTTTCTTCATTCTGAAAGCCGTAAAAAGCTTGCACCTGCATTCTTTCATCTACGAAAAAAGGAAGGGTCTCGAAATAAGCCCCATTGATATCCGATTGATCCAGATATGGCTCCAGTCCATCCACCAAATTTCGGAAGACAAAATCCTCTACCATCTCATAGGTCTGTTCCCCGCAATGAATATAAGTGTAATCATCCTGTATGAAGGTATTCTCTAGCGCACGGAAACGATCTGCGAATTCTAGGGCAATACTAAAGGGAATTGAATCCCCCTCCAGCTGGACACGTATCGTCACGAATCCAAGCTGAAAAGGACATATGAATATATCCGTCGAGAGAATTTTGAAAAATATAGATTGCTGCGGAATCTCCAGAATGCAGTCGAGATTATTTACTCTGGAAAAACGGCGAAACGAGTCGGCATCCTTCCTGCGTGGAAAAAGGACATGTGCAGCAAACGGTAAATAGGTGCGCTCCATTCGTTCATGGGAAACACAGTAGCCATCTCCGTAGTAGGCAGCTTCAAGCTCTTTATTATCCAGAAAAAAACGTGTGAAGCCGTCGTCCTGTAATTGCTGGATAAGCTGCTTAGAATCGCCCTTTTTTATAGAAAAGGGAAATATAAACTGCATGAGCGCAGTATGTAACAAAGGCTCAGTTGAAGACTCATTCATTCATCGTCCATCCTTGTGCTCAGAATATGCTTATAGATCACATTACCCTAAAAGGATAACGTTGATACTGTTCTAAATACGGGAACTCTTTCCTTTCACCGCTTGCATAGATTGGAACCTCCATGCGGCAATGCTTAGCAGAAACAAGAAGGCGGCAAAAGCGGCAAGTAATCCGGCTGTTTGTGCCACTTCTAAATGGTCCATAGACCAGCCCATAAACAGAGGTAGCAAAGCACCGCCAACACCTCCGGAAGCAATCATAATGCTGGGTGTTGACTCTTCGGTGCTAGGCAGCATTTTGCTGGAGTAGACTAAAGCAATGGAGAAAATACCGGACATAAACAGCCCCAGCAGCAGAATTACAATGAAAGCAGCCATTCGATTGTCAGTGAACGGAAAGAGTGTCAGCAGTAACAAGGTTAGTAAACAGCTGCTGAGAATGTACACGCGATAAGATATTTTTTCGGCAATTACACCCGCAAACAATCTTCCTGTAGACATCGCCAGCCAAAAGAAAGTGACTGTCAGTGCTGCGGCAGACTCCGTCATCCCTAGCTTGGCAATAAAGATAGCCGGCATAAAGTTGACTAAACTCATCTCTGTGCCTACATAAAGAAAAAAGAAAACGATGAAGATCCCTAACAGAATCCATTGCTTACCTTTATACGGAAATTTTTTGTTAGAACGTGAGCTTGAGGATTGCGAATTGTCTGCTCCTTGGACAGAGGCGCGTTCATCCAGCATTCGTTGTAGATTACCGAAATGCCCTCTTGTCCAGAGGATAAGAGAAATTAAGGAGAAGGCAGCGACGATTAGAAAGGCCAATCTCCACGCTCCGGCAGCAATGAGCGGACTGGCGATAAGCGGCATCACGAGTGCGCCTATCCCGAATAGCACTTCAAGCCGGCTCATTGCAATAGCAGTTCCTTCGGTTACAGCACCAATAATAATGGTGCCGATAACAGCTTCGATCATCCCGAAACCAAAACCTGCGGCAACAGCGATAACATACATCCAGCCCCAAGGCGGTAGAAAGGCGTAGGCAATTTCTGCAACTAGTAGAAGACTGGTGGCAATGAGGATGCCTCCACGTTTTCCGAAGCGGCGATTAAGCAGGGGAGAGACCAACACACCTGCTAAAAAACCAGCGAATTGACTAAAGATTAATTCACCGCCAGCACTATAATTTTGATCATAATGTTGCAGTAGAACGGGCAGAATAGATCCCAGCACAACATGTGCCAGACCGATAACGAAGTAGGAAAGACAGCCGATCCAAATCAGTTTTTTCACGAAGTAAGCTCCTTATCTTGAAGTAGTTTATGAGGTAAGGTCGGATTCAATGTGAACCTGAAGGGTACATTATAATAAGCACCATTGTTATGATAAATCCAAACGGTGAGCTTGGATATATAAACTTTTGTTTACATGCTTGAAGGGAGAGATTTACGTAATGGATAACAAACAACTGGAGCAACTCATTATTAAGGCATTGGATGACAACAAGTTCGGTTCCTTTGGTACGATCGAAGAAGGAAATAAGCCGAAAGTACGTTATATGGCCATTTTCCATGAGGGTTTGAGAATTTATTTGGCTACAAATCGCAAAACTCATAAAGTGGAGGAGTTATCCGATAATCCGAATGCTTTTGTACTGCTTGGCTATGAGGCAGGCGGAAGCAAAGATGTGCTGGAGATTGAAGCAACTGCTACCGTCTCTAAGGATGAAGGCTTGCGCTCCAAGGTATGGAATAAAGAGCTGGAGCCATGGTTTACAGGACCTGATGATCCTAATTATGTAATTTTGGAGCTTACTCCAACACGTATTGAGTATGTAGGCAGCAATAAAGAGCATGGAGTATGGCAGCCGTAAGCTATAGCTTTGAATTGATCAAACAGCCCTCCTATCCCATATGGGGTAGGAGGGCTGTTTGATGTGTTATAATGACTTCAACTTTTTAGGTATTCATATCGGGGAGGAGCTAAAGCTACATGAGCGTTACTCTGTTATATATTGAAGATGATCGTGAAATTGGCAGTGTAGTGTCTGCTGATTTAAGCGAAAGAGGATATAGTGTCCGCTGGTTACGGAGCGGCGAAGGAGCAATGGAAGAAGCCGGCGCCTGCCAACTGGCTATTCTCGATGTTATGCTACCAGGTCTGGACGGGTTTACGATCGGGCAACGTTTGAAACGTTCTTACCCTAAGCTGCCCATTTTGATGCTTTCCGCCCGGACCTCTATTGATGATAAGCTGCAAGGTTTGGAGTTCGCAGATGATTATTTGACCAAGCCTTTTCATCCGGATGAATTGGCCGCTCGAATTGAGGTGCTGCTCCGAAGGAATGGGGCATCTGTTCAGGATTCGCTCACACTTAAACATCTAGTCGTATATGAAGGGGATAACCGCGTAATGAATGCTCAGACTCAGGAAGAAATCATGCTTACAGGTAAGCAATTTCAGATTTTTTCCTATTTGCTGCGTCATCTTAACCAAATTATGACGAAGGAGCAGATCTACGAGGCCGTGTGGGGTGAGGCTTATATCGAAGGGGATAAAACTCTGATGGTACATATTCGTTATTTGCGCGAAAAGCTGGAGCTTGATCCGGGTAATCCGGAAATTATCGAAACTGTCCGTGGGATCGGCTACCGGGTAAGAGCATGAGAGGATTAGAGCGCATTCGCAAGAAACGTAATTCCTCCTTGTTATCAGGGTATTTGCTAATTATCGTATCTGCACTGCTATTTATCCCTGTGGTCCTTCCGTTGTCTTTTGTTGGCTACAATATTCTTAACGAAGTGACCAAAGGTGCCCCGCCTGTAGATACATCCCTGTATTCGAATATTGCACCGCTGGAGACTATGTGGCATAAAGAGGCACTTCACTTAGAAAATGCTTCTTCGGAAGCCATAAATCAGCGGCTGATTGAATTGAGTCGAAAATACACCGAGGCTACTATGTTTTGGGTAGACGCGCAGGGAAAAACCCAGTTGATTCTCACGCCTGAAGAAGGGGATAAGGATAAGATTTACCCTGAAGTTCCTGATCAGTGGACTGCGGCTGAGGCTATTTCATTTATGAAAGAAAGTACGAATCGTGATCCTTTAGCCATCGTTGCTTTCGTGGGGGACAAAGTGGAGGCAGACAAGGGATTTATGGTGATGCAAATTCCAAGCAAGCTGCTGAACAAAGGGGCTTATGGGGGATTAGGGGCTTGGGCTTGGTATAACTTTGTGTTATTTACCCTTTTTGGAGGGTTCGCTCTGGTTTCGTGGATGTTCTTTAGAAAAATTCGCAAACGGCTGCTGCAACTGCAAACCGCGATGACGATTACAGGCCCGGATAGAATGCCTAAGTCTATAGTGACAGGCAAACTGGACGAGATCGGTCGCCTGGAGGAAGCTTTTAATACGATGGTAACCAAACTGGATGAAAGCCGACGCAGGGAAATAGAAGAGGAAGAGTTGCGTAAGCGTCTAGTCTCGAATTTATCTCACGATTTACGCACACCTCTAACCGTCATTCGCAGCCATATCCATGTTATGACCAAAGAGGATCTGACCTCAAAAGGTAAGCAGTCCTTACAGCTTATGGATGAGCGTATTGCGGATCTTAGCGTCCTGATCGAGAATCTTTTATCTTACAATCTGCTCAATAGTGGACGGGTAACCTTAAAGCTGGAACGTAAAGATGTTCTACGCTTGTTACGGGAGAGTGCGGCTGCTTGGTACCCCGTATGGGAAAAAGAGGGCTTCGACATTGATATTAACCTGGAAGCCGAACCGCTATTCTGGAGGGTGGATGAGGTCTGGTTCCGCCGTATTCTCGATAATTTGTATCAAAACATTGTACGACATGCCAGCAGCGGGCATTATGTCGGGATCTCAACGGAGCAACGTAATGAACAACGTGCCATAATTATTGCGGATCATGGTCGAGGCATTCAGAGTCCATCCGATTACAAGGGGGCAGGTTTGGGATTGTCTATCGTCGATCTTTTGATGAAGCATATGGAGCTGGAATGGGTTGTGGAGAGCACAGGCAAAGGCACTTCTATTGTAATCTTTGATCCGCATCGTGAAATTTAAACAAAACTTAAACTTGGCACTTCCTTGTTCTTAACCTTGGGACGTTATGCTGTATACCGAGGTGAAGAACATGGAAGAAACAGTGATTAAAACTAAGGATTTATTGAAAAAATATCGTGGCCGGGCTGCGGTAGAAAATTTGAATTTAAATATCCGTAAGGGAGAGATTTATGGTTTTCTGGGTCCAAACGGAGCTGGGAAAACTACAACAATCCGTATGCTGCTTGGCCTAATTACACCGACATCTGGAAAAATTGAAGTGTTCGGCCAGGATCTTCGGAGGAATAAGCTGCAAATTTTACGGAAGGTAGGGTCGCTTGTCGAATCCCCCTCGTATTATGGGCATCTGAGTGCTGTGGACAATCTCGAAGCGATCCGACGCATTCTGGATGTTCCGAAGTCACGAATCGCTGAGGTGCTAGATATTGTTTCTTTAACCGGGGAAGAGAGACGTCCGGTCAAAGGGTTCTCCCTCGGGATGAAGCAGAGACTCGGTATCGCAGCTGCCTTGCTAGGGAATCCAGAGCTGCTTATTCTGGACGAGCCAACGAACGGACTCGACCCGTCAGGGATTCAGGAAATTCGTGGGCTTATCAAACGTTTGCCACAGGAGCAAGGAATTACGGTTGTAGTATCCAGTCACCTGCTTAGTGAAATTGAACAAATGGCAGATACCGTGGGTATTATTCGCCAAGGGCAAATGGTATACCAAGATACAATAGCTAATCTGCAACAACAGGCTGCTGGCGAGATACGCCTTGCGGTTTCGGAACCAGAGTCTGCGTTACGTCTCGCTGGAGGCCGGGGGTATGAAGGGACACTACAAGAGCAAAAACTGATTTTTTCAAGAATGAACGATGCAAGAGTAGCGCTGCTAGTCAAGGCTTTGGTAGAGAATGGGCACGCTGTCTATCGTGTAGAGGAGCGGAGACAATCGCTTGAGGACTTCTTCCTACAGGTTGTGGGAGGCGGGGAATCATGATGTGGCGGGCGTTGTCAGCGGATTGGCTTAAAATCCGCGGCAAAGGAATTTGGTTTCTAGTGTTTCTAGGACCGATTGGTCTAGTAGCCATGCAGGGCCTTAACTTTGGCCTTCGTTATGATTATCTGCGTCAGCAGTATAGCGCGGATTTATGGGGAGGACTTCTGGATAATGTGTCCGGGTTTGTGCCCACAGCTCTTTTTCTGGGAGGCACTTTAGTATGCTCGTTGATTGCAAATGTCGAACATCAGATGAGTTCATGGAAGCAGCTCTTGGCACTGCCTATCTCTCGTACCTCAGTGTTTATGGCTAAGTTAATGCTCTGTCTGCTGCTAGTGGCAGTTTCCTGCTTGTTGCTCTCAGTGGGGATAGTTGTTTTAGGGCTTATTTTGGGCTTCAAAGCGGATCTTATTCCTTATGTGGATGTAGTGCGGATTGGCTTTATGTCCTATATTGCGGCTCTGCCGGTCATCGCGCTACAGCTGTGGCTTTCCCTGGCTAATCGTAATCAGACACTGCCAGTTGCCCTGGGGATCACATTATCTTTGACGTCATTTTTCTCCATGTTCCTTTCGGAGTGGGTGCCTTTAACATGGCCATATTTGGCGTGGGACTCCTCTAATCGCCTTTTGTTCAGCGGTGCGGGTCTGCTGCTGGGAATGCTGGTGTTTTTGCCGGGTGCAGTGCATTTCGCTCGAAAGGATGTGGATTAAGATGATGTCATTTTGGAGAGTATTATCCTCAGAGCGATTAAAAATGTCTAAATCATATGTTTGGCTTTTAGTCATAGGAAGTCCGGTTTTATCACTGGTTCCCGGATTGTTATCGGATAATCAAGGTGAGAAGATGTCTTGGGAGCTGCTGTTAAGTGTGATGTCAATGATGCATGCTTTGCTGTTTCTGCCTGTGCTTTCAGGCATTTTTGCGGCCCTGATCTGTCGTTATGAGCATCATGACGGTGGTTGGAAGCTATTGTTGTCTCTGCCTGTAACCCGGTTGTCGGTGTATCTCTCAAAATATGTGATGATCATCGGATTGCTGGCTGCTGTGCAAGTAACGTTCCTCGTTATGGTGCTGGGAATGGGCTTGTTCCGAGGGGCTCCAGATCCAATCCCTTGGGCTCTACTGCTAAAATCAGTATTTGGCGGCTTTGTAGCCTGTCTACCTCTCGCCGCATTGCAGCTGGCGATCTCGCAAAGCTGGAGCAGTTTTGGCGCACCGCTGGCGCTGAATGTGAGTCTGACCATTCCCAATATACTGATCGCTAATTCTTCAACCTACGGCCCCTATTATCCTTGGGTACAGCCGTTGTTGGCCATGAGTCCTTATGGTGATGACGGATTTGGTGCCTTTAATCTGCCTTTAGAGACACTGATGATGATAGTGGGAGGAAGCTTGATTGTCTTTTTTGCCGCAGGACTAATCTCCTTTTATCGTAAAGCAGTCTAATTCACAATCAGAGGCTATAAACTCCTCCTCAATGGACATCCCGTGCTGTTTTTCTTATAATTAAAGAATATACTTAGCTAAGATGGAGGAGGGCGAGAGCATGGAGCCAACGGCATTAGAGGATTGCGACAATACATGCAAGGGTTCAGAGCTTGAACCGGAATCCATTGCATTGATCCTGCCAGACCGTGGGATTACTGATAAAATGGCAGAAATGTTCAAAGCGTTGGGTGATCCAACACGAGTGCGGCTCATTTACGCTTTGTCACAGCAAGAATTATGTGTACATGATTTGTCCGTGATCCTTGATATGGGCCAATCTGCGATATCCCATCAGCTCCGTTATTTACGTAATCTACGGATCGTGAAGCGGCGTAAAGAGGGGAAAACGGTATTCTATTCGCTGAACGATGCGCATGTGGAGCAGATCTTTTTGCAGACCCACGAGCATGTCCGACACGAATAGCTAGTTGCAAAAAAAGAGGGACTCCAGCAGCCATTGAATGGCTTTTGGGAGTCCCTCATTTTATTATGCCGACGAGTCCCAACCATCCACTACGGCTTACGGACCCAGCTGATGTTATTTGCACAATAATTGCTTTTTGAGCAGAGTTGCGGACCTCAGTGCAGTTATTCTTTAGAAAGAGGTCTTATTTTGCTCTTTTTCATGCCAATAGCGCCTATGGGGTCCGATAATATGCTAAACCGGGGATAATACTGCTTTTAGGGTCAATTGGGTCCGTTAGCTGTGTGGTTTGCGACAAATATTGCTCTAATGAAGCTAGGTGGCATCTCAACTAAACTAAGTAGCACCTCAATTAAACCAGGCTGCGTCGGGGTTAACCAATGCGTTTAAATCCACTGAAGCCTTGTATTTCGAAGTAAGGATTTAGCTTATTAGCTGGCTTGATTTAGGTTCTTCGTTAGGTTTGGTTTTCTAAAGGACAACACTAGCCAGACACATTGCACAGCAAGCACTAGCAGGATAAATAGATCGATTCCCATGTATTCACTCGTATTATCGTTGCCCACAAACTGAATTAAATTATGTATAAAGTGAAAGGATATCAGCGGAAGAATATTATTATTTTTTAGCATCAACAAGGCTAGCGCAAAACCGATCAGAAGCGCATATACGAGTTGTAGAAGAATTTGTGTGATATCAGTGCTGGATAATGCATTAAGTAAGTGGGTAATAGAGAAAAGAATACTTGAAGTGATCACTGCTGTTTTAGCCCCTTTAGGAAGCAAGGTCTTAAAAATCAAACCGCGATAGATACTTTCCTCCACAAAAGCGACCAGCAGGGTGAAGAAGATAAAGAACAGTACCTCAGATGCACTGATCTCACGAAATCCCTTAAAGGATATGGTAATCAGGACCACTACTAGCGGGGCATAATAGATCCAGTTGCCCGAGGATATGGTGTTTAGAGGTCGGAAGCCAAGCGTGCTCCATTTGCGCTTAACTGTAAAGTAGATGATGAGTACAAGCGCGATTGGGATGAAGGAGATAAGTACAGGGGCGGTGTACGCAAGTTCCTTAATTGTTGCGTAAGCCCCGGCGGCAGTTACGGCTACAAGTAATAACACTTCGATAATAACTACGCTCCAAATAGGGTGTTTCTGTGAAAAAGAAGACGTTTTGGCTAGCTTTGACATGTTCTAAATTCATCCCTTCTGTGTAAATCATTTGCCCATCGAGCTTCATTGATAATGGGGTCATTCGTATGTAAGAAACTTACTTTGGGTCATACATGATTTTACATATTTTCTCGTAAAGGTCAATTGATTTAATTTTTAAGATAATGTAGAAAAATGGTGTATATCGCGTATTGACCTTGAAATATAAAGGGAATATAATAGGGCTAAGATAACATATGAACAAGTGCTCATATATGGTTTTTATTTGAGGAGATGTGCCGTATGGATACAATGCAAGGAAAATTAAAACGTCAGTGGGAATTAGAAGGCTTGGATTGCGCCAATTGCGCGATGAAAATTGAAGATAAGGTGAAGAAGATTGAAGGTGTATCGTCTTGTTCCGTTAATTTTGTAACAAAAACAATGACGTTGGAAACTGCCGCAGGGTATGAGGAGTCAGCGATTGTAGAAGCGAAGAAGACGGTGAAGGCACTTGAGCCCCACGTAAATGTGAAAGAGAAGGTTGGGGGCAATCACAAGGCGCGCAATAGTGGCGCTCATGAACATACGCATGATCACGAGCATGGTCATGAGCACGTCCATCAAGCTGCTGGACATCATCATGGTCATGAGGATGCTGAAGGTCATGGTCATACTCACGAGCACGGGGAAGGTGATACACGCAAAATATTGCTGCGGTTAGGCGCTGGTGGAATTCTTGCTCTAGCTGGGATATTCCTGCCCGTGAATGGAGTAGTTGAATTACTAATCTTTTTGGCAGCCTATCTTATCGTGGGTGGTGAAGTTGTCTGGCAGGCGGTTAAGAACATCATCCGTGGCCAGGTGTTTGATGAGAATTTCCTGATGGCTCTGGCAACTATCGGTGCATTTGCGATTGGTGAGTATCCAGAGGGCGTGGCAGTAATGCTGTTTTACCAGATTGGAGAACTGTTCCAAGGTCTGGCCGTGAATCGTTCACGCCGATCTATTACGGCACTTATGGATATTCGCCCCGAGTTTGCCTATCTCAAGCTTGGAAATGATCTGAGGAAGGTCTCACCAGAGGAAGTAGCCATCGGAGATTTGATTGTTGTTAAACCCGGTGAGAAGGTACCCCTTGACGGAACAATACTTGAAGGTAACGCCATGATGGACACATCTGCACTTACTGGAGAGTCGGTACCACGATCAGCTGGTCCAGGAAGTGCGGTGTTAAGTGGTTTTATTAACCGGAACGGCGTAATTACTGTGCAAGTTACTCAGACCTTTGGAGAATCGGCCGTATCCAAAATACTGGAGCTAGTGCAGAATGCATCAAGCAACAAAGCTAAAACCGAGAACTTTATTACTAAATTTGCACGTGCCTACACGCCTGTAGTAGTGATCACAGCAGTCCTGCTGGCCGTCGTTCCTCCACTGCTGATCAGTGGTGCAACTTTTTCGGATTGGATTTACCGTGCGCTTGTATTCCTCGTAATCTCTTGTCCTTGTGCGCTTGTGGTCTCGATTCCACTGGGATTCTTCGGAGGGATTGGTGCAGCTTCACGCAGCGGTATTCTGATTAAGGGAAGTAACTACCTGGAAGCCCTAAATGATGTGAAGGTAGTTGTCTTTGATAAAACAGGAACGTTGACCAAGGGACAGTTTAAGGTTACGGGGATTTATCCGTCGGGTGGCAAATCTAAGGATGAATTACTGCGGACAGCCGCTTATGCGGAGAGCCATTCCAATCACCCGATCGCTGAGTCGATTCGGACGGCTTATGGTGAACAGATTTCTAAGGAAGCTATCTCCAATTACAATGAAATCTCTGGTCATGGTATCGAAGTAACTATCGAAGGCAAGACCGTATTTGCAGGTAACGCACGTCTGATGGAGCGTGAGGGAATTGCTTATGAGGTCCCAGAGCAGAGCGGTACCGTTGTTCACATTGCAGTAGATCATCAATATGAAGGTTATCTGGTGATCGCTGATGAAGTGAAGGAGGACTCACTGCAGGCCATTCAGCGCCTCAAAAAGCTGGGTATACGCAAGACGGTGATGCTGACAGGTGATGCTTCCGCCGTAGCTGAAGATGTAGGGAAGCAGTTAGGGGTAGATGAGGTACACGCAGAGCTTTTACCACAGCATAAGGTAGAGGCCATCGAGAAGCTGGATCGTGATAAGTCTCCACGCGAGAAGATTATTTTTGTCGGAGACGGAATTAATGATACTCCTGTACTGGCTAGAGCCGATGTCGGCATCGCTATGGGAGGACTTGGTTCCGACGCTGCCATTGAAGCAGCAGATATTGTAATTATGACCGATGAGCCTTCGAAGATTGCTGTAGCTATCGGAATTGCCAAGCGTACTCGAGCCATCGTATGGCAAAATATTATTTTTGCTTTAGGTGTAAAAGCTATATTCCTTCTGCTCGGTGCATTTGGGATTGCCACGATGTGGGAGGCAGTATTCTCAGATGTAGGGGTAACCGTACTTGCCGTACTGAACAGTATCCGAGCTTTAAAAGTGCAAGACGAAGGTTAAGAATCTTTGGTGTTTAAATAAATGATTTCAACAAAAGTAAGCTTTAGGATTCCGGTTTTAGGGGTCTTAGGGCTTATTTTTTTTATTCTCCAGCAAAGAATTTGTCTATTTTTGCCGATATAGAAGATATATCCACATCAGGAGATATTATAACAAATGGAGTGAGGAGGCTATTTCATCGTGAATGAAAATGAAATGAAAGGAAACAAGATGAAAAAAATGAGAAAAAATGTAACGAAGAGAAAAGCGACGTCAATTCAACTTAAGTGGTCATCTGTTATATTAGCTATTGCAATCGTGCCGCTCATGGTAGCGACCATATTTTTACTTGATTATTTCGGCAATGTCACACGCACAGACAGTGAGCAAATGGCGCAGGACACCATTAATACGAACACATTCCGGATGGATGAGTGGCTATCCAACAAAACCTCGTCCGTAAAGGATCTGGTGTCCCAGCATCCTGAGTTCGATTTTACAAATCCGGCAAGTATCTTCCCTGTGATAGAAGTGCTGGAGGAAAGTGACAGTGAGACAGAAGGTTACAGTGTCATTAGTAAAGACGGCCAGTTAACCAATATGATGAACATGACCGCAAATGTAGCAGATGCGAGCTATTTCTTGAAAGCGAAAGAAACACATGCGCCTGTGTTGGGGGAAATGTCCTATCTGGAGCAGCTTGATAAATATATCATTCCGATCGTAGTTCCTGTCATGGATAAGGATAAGCAATTTATGGGAGGTATTGTCTTCTCGATTACTCCTGAAGTTCTTGCCCAAATGAGTAATGAAATTACTATGGCGGATACCGGATTTGGATATGTAATCTCAAATGATGGCATGTATTATACATATCCAGACGTCAGTCGTATGGGCAAAAAAATTACCGATTTCGCTAAAGAGCCGGCTCTTCAGAAGGTCGTTGACAAGATTTTAAGCAATAAAGAGGGGTCTGAAACTTATAAGGGCGAAGATGGTAAGAAAGTCATTACATACTTTAAGACAATTCCAGATACCGATCTGAAGCTTCTTGTAACAGTGCCGGAGAAAGAGGTTTTTGCCAAAGTGACCTCTGCACAAAGAACAGCAATGTTCATCTTACTGGCAGTTATACTTGTCATAATTTTTGTTTCACTGTACCTTACTCGTCTTATCGTTAGACCCATTAAAGCTATTTCCTCGACTATGAAAAAGGTGGCAGAGGGTCATCTAAATGAGAGGGTTAAAGTGCAGTCCGGAGATGAGATCGGCGAGATGAGTCAAAATATCAATGATATGATTGAGACACTCTCCGGTATTGTCAACAAGATTGATACAACAGTAGTGGAGGTTACTTATTCCTCAGAAGGAATGCTGAAATCGGCTCAACGTTCGTCCTATACTTCAGCAGAGGTTGCCACAGTTATCCAAGAAGTAGCTCAAGGAATGGAAGAGCAATTTAGAGGCTCCGAGCAATCCGCAAGAGCAACGGAAGAGATGGCTGTAGGTTTACAACGTATTGCTGAGTCCTCTGCAGCGGTATCAGATCAGGCTGAGACAGTCAACTCAGAAGTAGAGAGTGGCTATTTGGAAATTCAATCTACACTGCAACAGATGGCTGTTATCAGTTCCACAGCTAATCAGACTGCCGAGATGATTGGGAAATTAAGTGAGCAATCGGAACAAATCGGACAAATTGTGGATGTAATTTCTGAGATATCCAATCAGACAAGCTTATTATCTTTGAATGCTTCTATTGAGGCTGCCAGAGCTGGAGAACATGGTCGTGGCTTCGGTGTAGTTGCGAATGAGGTGAAGAAGTTAGCAGAGCGGACAAACAGCTCCATCATTAGTATAGTGGAGCTAATCGGCGGCATTCAGTCTTCAACAACAAGTGCAGCGGATTCCATGAAGAAGAGTATTGAGGAAATTGGCGATGGAATGGGGAAAATGCAAAACGTCGGTGTTTCCTTTGATCATATCCGTTCTTCGATCCGTGAAGTATCGTCGCAAATACAGGATGTGTCAGCAATTAATGAAGAGATGTCAGCCGGCACGGAAGAAATAACGGCTTCTATATCCGATATGCTCGGAATAGCTAAAGAATCTGCTGAGAATGCTCAGGCGGTCTCCTTAGCTTCAGCGGAGCAGACAGAGATTATGAAGGATGTCGTGTCCTCCGCGGAATCACTTAATGAAGTGATGTCTGTGCTGAAAGAAGAAATCGAAAAGTTTAAAAAGTAGGAGATAAACTGAGATTCATCTCCTAATAATACAAAAAATCGCTCTCTGGGAGCTGGTAGGTGATCTCACCAATTCCCAAAGTAGCGATTTTTTTATGAATTAAACGCTGTCTTCCAGCTGTAGGCTCTCGATGCCTGCACGTACAATGTTGCAGGAGTGGTTCAATTTCTGGGTTTCCTCTGTATTTAAATTAAGCTCCAGCAGCTCTTGAATCCCAGTGTTGCCTATGATGGCGGGCACGCCCGTGCATACACCACTATGTCCGTACTCTCCATCCAGAATGGCGGATACGGCGATAATTTTGTGCTCATCATTCAGGATCGAACGGGTAATGTAGGCAAGTGCGCTGCCAATCCCGAAATGTGTGGAGCCTTTACGGGTGAAAATTTCCCAGCCGGCATCTTTTGTCTTGCGGGAGATATCCTCCAGATCCAAATGCGGGAACCGCTCGCGATGCTGATCTAAAATTTGCAGAATAGGCTTGCCGCCAATTGTTACATGGGACCAAGCTACAAATTGGGATTCGCCATGTTCACCTAAGGCGTAGCCATTAACACTGCGCGGGTCAATGGAGAACACATCGGAGAGCAGGGTTTTTAGGCGCGACGAGTCAATGGAGGTCCCGGTACCAATAATTCTGTGGCGAGGCAGACCTGATATTTTCCAGACCATATAAGTGACAATATCGACCGGATTAGCGGCGACTACGAAAATTCCATCAAATCCCCCAGCCATGATGTTGGTAATGATTTCTCGAGTAATAACCGCAGAGGCTTCCAATACGTCAAGTCGGGTCTGCCCGGCTGTTGGATTAGCGCCAGCGGTTAAGATAACGACATCCATTTTTGCACAATCGCTATAGGTTCCGGCATACACCTTTGTGCGTGTGCTTGTGAAATCCATACAGTGCGAGAGATCAAGTGCTTGTGCCATAGCCCGATCATAGGTGCGGTCGATCATCATAATTTCGTCGCAAATGGCCTGATTAACCATGGAGTAAGCACAGCTTGAACCCACCATTCCGGCCCCGACGATGGCTACTTTTCTCGATTTACTTTTCAATTGCCTTGTCCTCACTCTCTAAAAGTTATACGCAGTATAGGCTTCCAAATGATATTTATTTCAGCATTAAGGTCTTTTGGAAGCTTATCGTTAGGTATGCTTATAGTTTAACGTATCCCTTCGCAAGTTACCTGACATCGGACTTGCAAAGATTATATTTTTTCTGTTTAATGCTGAATAGGTGACATGATGAGTTAGTTATTTCAGGAGATCTATCCCTATAGTGTATGTAAAGTGCTTAAAGAGGATGTAATAAGAGGATGGCTAATTGATGTCAGAAAAGGGTGAAAAGTAGAAAAAAGCAGAGGAGAACATAAGCTTGAGTTACAAGAGGTAAGAAGTCATCTCAAGGATATCGGGTAAGAACCCTGAGATGGCTTCTTAGGATTATTATTGATAATCATGGCTGCGGCAGCAGACTCACCGAGGAGGTCATAGCCTTATAACGCTTGAACATAAAAAATCTCCAATGAACAATCATGCCGAAGGCTAAAATAAAGAACAAACCACCGGACTGTGGAATAGACACATAACGGTTAATAAATTCATGGAGTAAAGTGCGGACTAGAAGAAGTCCGAGCAGGATAAACGCAAAGCTCTTGGAGCGTTGAGCGTAAATTTGTCCATCACGTTGTTCAAAGTGGGTGCTGCGTATAAGAGGATACGCGAAGATGAACCAGCCAATCAAAAAGGCGACTGCCGCCCACCATAATGGGAATCTGACCGCAGGTGCCACAAACATGGCAAAACCCGTCGACATACCGAGAGGTGGAATCCATATTTTTCGAATAGTAACCGGACGTGCGCTTGCTTTTAGACGAATGAAAATAACCATCAGCGCCATGAACAAAGCCCCTAATGTGGAGCCAATATGTAGAAGCGAGGGGTTTATGTTACCCATGATACACGACCTCTCTATGATTTCAGTCACTTGTATCTTCATTATAACAGAAAAACGATGGCAAAACATTGAAGTGTATTGGCTCCATCCCCGCAACAATTCCAGCAGAGGAATTTTTTCTTAAAGGAACGATACATACAAAAATCCCCGCCAGAGCATACTCTGACGAGGATTTATTGATGTGAATATTATTATCTCAGCCCAGACTTACGAACGGCTGCGTCCACTTGTCGAGCGAAGAATAAGGCTCACGATAAAGATCAGCACAACGGCACCGATCAAAGAAGGGAAGAAGTAGAAATCACTTACTTTAGGTCCCCAGCTTCCCAGAAGCACGCCACCCAGCCATGAACCGATAATACCAGCGATGATATTACCGATAACACCACCAGGAATATCTCTGCCCATAATCAGACCAGCCAACCAACCAATAACCCCACCAACGATTAACATCCATAGAAAACTCATGTTACTTCAACTCCTTCGTTTTGTTGTTTGCGATGTCTACTATTAACCTTTGTGACCATCTTTAAACCACATGGAAAAACTTACTTCTTCCGGAACGGTTAGGAAGTAGGCTCTAAATGCAGTTTCGATAATGTATTACAACTATAAACATGCTATAGTGAAAAAATATTATAAAATTATGAGTAAACCCCTATTAGTAAAGGGTAAGTAAGAAGTAATACAATACATAAAAGATAAAGGAGCCACTATTATGGAACGGGCTAATGAGGCATTGTTTTATGTAGGAACGTATAACTCTGAGAACGAGAAGGCGATTCAGTTATGTGCGCTTAGTCTTTTATCGGGGGAAATGAGAATTCTTGAGGGTACCGAGGGAATTGAGAACCCATCGTTTTTAGCTGTGAATAAAGCAGGCAGCGTGTTGTATGCAGTTAGTGAGAAGGATCAAGGTGAGGTTTACGCATATGCAATTGATCCTGCAACTAAAGCGTTGCAATCACTTGGAAGTCGTTCTACGGAAGGCGGCGCTCCTTGTTATGTCTCCATTAGTCCTAAGGAAGATTACATATTCGTCTCCAATTACTCGGGAGGCAATGTTAATGCTTTTCCTGTAAATGAAGATGGTTCGCTTCAAGAGATGTCCGACCAAGTAAAACATGTGGGTTCAGGCATTCGTGAAGACCGTCAGGAGGCTCCGCATCCGCACTCTGTCATTCCGGACGCAAGTGGTAGACATGTGCTGGTGTGCGATTTGGGACTGGATCAAATTGTGATCTATCGCCCTGAAGAGGGCAAACTGGTAAAACATCGTGAGCTTAATCTGCCACCTGGTTCAGGTCCACGTCATCTGGCGGTGCATCCCTCTGGACAATGGATCTACCTGGCGAATGAACTGAATTGTACAGTAACGGCATTTGCTAATGATGAACAGGATGCAAATCTAAATGTTTTACAGCATCTTAGCACGCTTCCTGATAATTATACTGCCGGTAGTGACGATACAGCTTCCGATATTCATGTCTCCCCTTGTGGCAGATTCCTGTATGTCTCCAATCGGGGACAAGACAGTATCGCCCTGTTCCATATCGATGAATTAACGGGTCTGCTTGAAGCAGTGGATTGGCAGGGTACCGGCGGGCGTACTCCGCGTAACTTTGCAATTATTGGGGATAAGCTGCTTGCTGCTAATCAGAATAGTGATAATATTACCTCGTTCTCCATCGATAGTGAGAGTGGCAGATTAATCCCTACAGGAAATGAATTGGAAATGAAGTCACCTGTTTGTGTGCAAGCGTTGTAGGCTGAGACTAGGTTATTGTATGTCGTAAAAATAAGGGCTATTCCCGCAATCCATTCATTTTTTCGTGAGTGGAGGTTGGGAATAGCCCTATTTTGCAAATGAAGTCCTAAGGATAATAGCAAATGATTTTTAAAATGTATTTCGGATACCTAAATCGTAAAAACCGATGTCATCCAGCATGATCCGGTCGCCTTCTTCATCAAGATAGAAGGTGATTTCTGTCAGGTTATCAGGATCCAGCTCTGGTTCTTCCTCTTGAAATTGTTCGAACGGCATCTCGTAGGTTTGAAATACAGCTTCGGAAAGGTCACCGTATTTGCCATCGTTTATCCGCTCTTCAAGCCATGGGAATAACGTGAACTGAGTTTGTGGAAGCGGCAGTATGTCCATTACTTCATCCAGCGTCAAGCGGGCTGAGGTATCATTATGGTCAGTTAACTCCACCTCAACCTTTGGAGGTAGTGGAACATCCATTTCTTCACTAATGTCACCATTCAGATTTGCCATAGAGAACGTAAGGCCATCTGCCCCTAAAAGAGCAGTTTCAGTACGGACACTGTCGTTAAGCTTAATGTTGTAATAAGCTTCTTCGTTTTTGCTGGCTGTGCGTTCAAGGACAACACCATAGGTGGCTTTGCTTTTTGACTCCCGGTCTTTAGCCAGCTCTTCTGACCAAGAAACACCCGATGCTTCTGCTGTTCCCAGTTCTACTGTGTTTTTGTTACGGTCATCGTCGAATGTGGCTACAGGACGATATCCCCCGCTTTGGAATCGATTGTAGTAGGCGGTATCTGGTAACCACTTCAGCCCGCTGCGATAATCCCGGAACAAGCTTTGGTATTCCTCTTTTTTATGCAAGGTGGTCTCCAAGAAAGCTGATACATAGACCTTAGCGATTTGCCGTTGTTTGTCTGCATCCATGATTTGTGCCCGATTTAAGAAGAGTCCAGCTGGCAAGGTCTGATCATACCCGCCCCAATCGCTGTTGAATTGACTGTGATTGGCGTCCGCAATATACAGCGAGCTTTTGAAAGCAGATGATCCTTGGGAATAGGAGGTACGTATATACTGCCGATCACCATAGAAATCATGTACATCTCCATCGCGGGCTCCCTGCAGGGTCAAATAATTGATGTCTTTGAGACGGGCTTGCTGGTCATCTATCGTTTTGTCCGTTGGTGCAAGCGCGATTACAGAGGTTATATTAAAGCGATTAACTGCCGCCATCACCGGATCATCCTTGAACCAACGAGTGGCATCCGCGGCCATAGCTACGGCTTGTCCTCCGCGGCTATGGCCGAGCAGGGCGGTTTTTGTGAAATCTATTTTCTGATAAAAAGGACTGCCCGGATCATCTGAAAAATCTGCTAGCTGCTCTAAATGTTTCAGTAGGATCCAAGTCCGTACTTTAAAATCATTGTCCGGAATACCGGACCAAGCAGAATAATTCAGGAAATTCTCATCGAGCGAGATCGCGATAAATCCCCGGCTTGCCAATAGTCCGCCGAGATAAGCGTACCCGCCATCAGAGTAATCTTCCATCATATGGTTGCCGTGCACCATCAGTACTACTGGATAAGGACCTTCACCTTCTGGCATCCATACGCGACCATTCAAGGGAAGTGCCTTATAATCGAAACCCCAGAATAAAGTGCGCAGCTTTGACCAATCCTTAATATAAGCAGAAGCATCGGCCGTAGAGGATATCAAGCTTGTATCCTTACCGTATTCGGCACGATGTAGATCGGTACCACTGGCATAGGTGAAGGTCTGATAAGCTAGATTACCTGGTTTTCCAGGATCGGAGGCTGTAAGTGGAACAACTTCCGTATCGTTGATGTCGACCGACTCTGAAATAGGCAGTTCTTGCACTCCGCTTGCCAGCGCAAGTGGGGAAAAAGTCACTGCCACTGTTAGCAGAAGTCCTAATGTTATTCTTTTGCTGCGGAGCAGGCCAATGGCTAATCCGCCTAGTGCTCCTAGCAGTGCAAGCACGACCGCAATGACAACCGCAGCCTCAATTTCAAAATCTGCATAATATAAGATTAGTAGAATAGCTCCAAAATCACTCAATACACAGCCTGCGAATAATCTTGGGATACGCAGTCCGGTCAACGCTAGCAGAACAGCCAAGATATTGCCGGAAATCGCCAGCAGGACAGTGCCTGCACCTGCAGCAAGAGCGATATCGGTAGGTTTACCTAATCCAGTAGGAATGCCTAACACGGCAGTACTAAAGGCTAAAAAGCATATTATCCACAGACCGGCTATTGCTGTTCTCCAAACTGCTGTATCGTAACGGTAGGTTCCCCTAATTCTTCGTCCAATTTCTTGAGCCATACGTCTGTGGAGCCGCGGTTTCAACGGCACAGGGACGTACTCTAAATCCATACCCATGACTCTCTCCCCTGACATAAAGCGGTAATTTCTCTTAACCCATAAGCTGTAGCAATAATATTACTTTATAGCATCAATAACAAGTGGATCTTACAGGAACCGACCCCATAGCTTGTATGGTGTGGTGTGTGGGAGTTTTCTTTGACATAGGCTGGAAAAAAAGGTTTGACACAGTTAAAGGGTTTCAGTATTATATCCATATAAACCAACTAAGTAGATAGGAATAATTGAAGAAGGTTCTTACCGTACGAACGGAGGAACGCCTGCATTAGGCTCGCAGACACGGTCTTAGGACCGGTTTGACCTGCCATACGTAGGCTTTCCTCCGTTCTTTTTGTGTTACCCAAGGGTTTGTCTGGTACGAAAAAACATGGGGGAGTGGAAAAGATGAAGAAAAAGATGAATAAAGGGCTTCTTGTAGGGTTTAGCTTGTTGCTGACGGCAGGGCTTACTGCTGCTTGCGGCAGCAATAACAATAACGGCAATAGTGCTAGTCCGGCAACAGACGCACCAGCAACAACCAATTCAGCGGAGGCCACAAATGCGGCTGAAGCCACCAAAACTCCATCTAAAGATCCAGTAGAACTACTGAACGTATCTTATGACCCTACTCGCGAATTGTACGAGAATTATAATAAAGCTTTTGCTGCCTATTGGGAGAAAGAAACAGGACAGAAGGTCACCATTAAACAATCCCACGGTGGATCGGGGAAACAAAGCCGTGCTGTGCTTGATGGCCTGGAAGCGGATGTTGTGACATTAGCACTTGGTTATGATATTGATGCCTTGCAGGAAAAGGGACTGATCAACGAGGGCTGGCAAAGTAAATTCGATCATAACAGCTCGCCTTACACCTCGACTATCGTGTTCCTTGTACGCAAAGGGAATCCGAAAGGAATCAAGGATTGGCCAGATCTGCTCAAAGAGGGCGTAGAGGTTATTACACCAAACCCGAAAACATCAGGTGGTGCACGCTGGAACTACTTGGCGGCTTGGGGTTACGCACTAGACCAGAACAATAACGATGAGGCTAAGGCTGAGGAATTTGTAAAAGAACTGTTCAAGCATGTGCCAGTGCTGGATACCGGTGCGCGTGGATCTACGACAACGTTTGTGGAGCGTGGAATTGGTGATGTGCTGATCGCATGGGAGAATGAAGCCTATTTATCCGTGGAAGAGCTGGGACCGGACAAATTTGATATCGTGAATCCTTCGGAGAGCATTCTGGCTGAACCGCCAGTAGCTATAGTAGATAAGGTTGTGGACAAAAGAGACACGCGTGAGGTATCCGAGGCGTACCTGAAGTATCTCTATAGTGAAGAGGGACAAAAAATCGCGGCTGAGAACTATTACCGTCCTACATTAGATAGTGTGAAAGAAGAATACAAAGATAAGTTCCCGGAAATCAAGCTGTTTACATTGGCTGACAAATTCGGAACCTGGAAAGAAACGCAAGAGAAGCATTTTAATGATGGCGGGATCTTTGACAAGATTTATGTGCCGGGTGCCAAATAACAGATGAATGAAATGCAGGATATGATCATTGAGATTTGTCCCGGTAGGGGCTGATCGGCTAAAAGGCCGAAGGCGAGAAAGGATGAATAGGGGATGAATGTCACCACTACGGCTGCACCAGCAGCAACGCGGCGCAAAATACTGCCCGGCTTCGGGCTGACGATGGGCTACAGTGTATTATATCTGAGTCTAGTGGTTCTACTGCCACTTTCGGCGCTGCTGTTCAATTCTACAGGTCTGAGCTGGGCGAAATTCTGGGATGTAGCTACGGACCCGCGGGTATTAGCTTCGTATCGTGTGAGCCTGTCGACAGCTGCTGCCGCCGCTTTTGTAGATGCAATTCTAGGTCTTTTGCTGGCGTGGGTACTGGTACGTTATGAATTTCCGGGCAAAAGAATATTTGATGCGCTGATCGATCTCCCGTTTGCCTTGCCGACAGCTGTAGCCGGTGTCTCCTTGACGGCGCTCTATGCAGGCAATGGCTGGATTGGGTCTTGGCTTGAGCCGCTGGGATTAAAGGTGGCATTCACTCCGCTCGGGATTACCTTGGCTTTGATGTTCATCGGCATACCGTTCGTTGTCCGGACGGTGCAGCCGGTGCTGGAGGATTTGGACAGAGATATGGAGGAGGCTTCGGCAACCCTTGGCGCAGGCCGCTGGAGAACCTTTCGTTCAGTAGTTCTGCCTGAGCTGTTTCCGCCACTGCTAACAGGTTTTGCTCTAGCTTTTGCTCGGGGCATCGGTGAATTCGGCTCCGTCGTGTTCATCTCCGGTAACATGCCGATGAGGACGGAGATTGCTCCGCTGCTTATTATGTCTAAACTGGAGCAATATGATTATGCCGGAGCTACCGCCGTTGCCCTGCTATTGCTCCTCATCTCTTTCTTAATGTTACTTGTTATTAATACACTTCAGCGATGGGTTCGTAAGACTTCTCGTTGAGGGTAATCGCCGTGACAGCAGACGTCCGAACATGTTCAAACTTACTCGGAGACACTCGATATCTGCCGTTGATATTGAATATTCCAAGCTATCTTGTCTTCGTAAAACCCTTTAAAGGAGGAATGATTTTGGCCGGTACCGTCCCTCTCCATACCCCCCGGCTACAAAAGAATGCGTCCTCGTCCGCGACAACGGAAACCCCAATTGTAAAATGGGTGTTGATCGGAGCGGCTGGGCTAGTCCTTTTTTGGCTGATTGCTCTGCCATTAGTTGTTGTGTTAACCGAGGCACTTAAGAAGGGCTGGGACGTATATATTGCAGCCCTGACTGATCCGGATGCCCGCTCAGCGCTGCGATTGACGCTGCTTGTTGCGGCGATAACTGTACCTCTGAATACCTTTTTTGGTGTAACAGCGGCGTGGGCTGTAACCAAGTTCCGTTTCCGCGGCAAAGGGTTTCTGATCACCTTGATTGATCTCCCTTTTGCAGTCTCGCCAGTCATCGGCGGCCTAATCTTTGTACTCGTCTTCGGAGCAAACGGATGGTTTGGCCCTTGGCTGAGCGCCCATGATATTAAGATCGTATTTGCGCTTCCGGGTATCGTGCTAGCCACGTTGTTTGTGACGTTTCCTTTTGTAGCGCGTGAGTTAATCCCGCTGATGGAGGATCAGGGTACACAGGAGGAAGAAGCGGCAATTACACTCGGCGCACATGGGTGGCAAATCTTTTTCAGAGTCACGCTGCCTAATATTAAATGGGGGTTACTATACGGCATTATTTTGTGTAATGCGCGGGCCATGGGTGAGTTTGGTGCGGTTTCTGTGGTGTCCGGGCACATCCGTGGGGAGACGAATACGCTGCCGCTGCATGTTGAGATTTTGTACAACGAATATCAATTTTCAGCATCTTTTGCAGTAGCTTCTTTGCTCCTGTTATTGGCTTTGGTAACGATGATTATTAAAAGCTGGTTGTCGCGAAAAAATGCCCATTGACATGACTTTTAGTTCCATGCTAAGTTAATTCATAGTATACTGGTTGGTAATAACGGAATTGAGGAAAAAAGGAATTTAGGCGGATATAATCCTTTGGTGAGAAAGGGAGGCTAGAGAATGGCTAAACCGCTGAAAGTGGACGATTTATGGCTTACGCGGATTGCAGGACTTCTGGATGATATGGAATTTGGCTCATTGCATATTGTGGTTCATGAAGGTCAGATTGTTCAGATGGAGCGTACGGAACGCAAACGGTTTGAGAATAGCAGTGGCAACGCAAATGGACGTTATATTGGTGAAAGCGGCAGCCGGCGGGCCGATTCTCAATCGGCGGGACGTTGATTCAATCTCTGGGCAATCATAAAGGTATATATCAACTTTTTGGATAAAAGATTATGGAGTTGTCACATAAGCCACGAAATGGCTGCTGGGGCAACTCCTTTTTCTTCGTATGCTTGATATTTGGCACGTATGACGCACCATATGACGCACCCCATCGGACTCAGTTGACACTAAACGCAGTATTATGCCACATTTGCCCCGCTAACGGACCGCATAGCCGCTATTGGCATAAAAAACACCACATATGGACCTGATTCTAAGCAATAACGTCCCTGGAGTCCGAAACCACGCTCCAAAAGCTGAAAAGGCGCAAATAACGTCATCTGGGTCCGTAGGTCGCAGGAATGATGAGTGATGAAGCAGACCGCCCCGAGTAAAAACACAGCAATATGTCATCTGGGTCCGCAGGTCGCCGGGAATGATGATTGTTGAAGCAGACCGCTCATGAGTAAGAACACGGCAATATGTCATCTGGGTCCGTAAGTCGCAGGGAATGATGAGTGTTGAAGCAGACCGCTCATTAGTAAGAACATACAATACGTCATCTGGGTCCGTAAGTCGCAGGAATGATGAGTGTTGAAGCAGACCGCTCATGAGTAAGAACACACAATACGTCATCTGGATCCGTAGGTAGGTCGCAGAGGATGATCTGTCTTTTTACGACTTTTACAAATGATTCGGCCCGTGGGATAGCTACATATTTTGATGACGCAGTACGTTTGTTAATAACGAGGGGCTTGGCGTGAGGCGGATACGCCCTCCATCAACAGGATGAACGCAGTAATAGCGTGCATAATCCAACCAACGAACGGAACAAAAGCTAAAATCGAGGTGATAATGCCCAGAACGTTCCCCATGAATGGTTTATGTTCTCTTTGCAGCACAACAACGGCTACAGCATGAAGCAAAAAGGCAATGGCCAAAGGGACCCAACCATTAGCAATGATAAAGAGTCCGCCAATCAACGGCAGAGCCAGAAAAGCTTCATAAAGGCATGTTCCCCATTTAAACAGCTTGGCTACAGGAGACATAATGCTTCACCCACCCTTTTAAAAATATTGTTACAGATACTATTCCACACAGTCAGTAAAGGAATTCAAGAATATAATGCTTATCCCTCAGTTTCAAAAACATCCCTAGCAGTGAGCCTTGCCTGTGAACCATGCAGTCGTATATAGTGGGAACAGCAATGCTGAACGGAGGAGTGCGGGTGGAAACAACAAATAAGCTTGATATATGCCATGAACAGCCTTCAGTGGAACAGTATTTGGCGCTGAGAAAAGAAGCTGGGCTGAGTGAAATGAGTGTGGAAGGTGCAGCGATCGGTTTGCCTCGTTCTATTTTTGCGGTAACTTTGTATGAGGAGAATAACCTAATCGGGATGGGGCGGGTGATTGGCGATGGGGGATGCTTTTTTCAGGTCACGGATATCGCGGTCAAGCCTTCACATCAAGGACGAGGTTTGGGAAAGCTGATCATGCGGGAAATCAGGGAGTTCCTTAATACTGTACCTGACAAGGCTTATGTAAGTCTGATTGCAGATGGAGAAGCCTCGAAGCTCTATGCACAATACGGATTTGAATCGGTTATGCCACGTTCTCAGGGAATGTTTTTGCGTCGCTAAGCTAAGGCGAATTCATGCTGCTTTTTTAGTAGAGAGTGCCCCTTGTATTGGTTAAGGGGTTTTTGGTCTGGAAGTGGAGTAGTAGGTGCGATCTGGTTTCGATTGGATCTCAGGGGATAAATAATGTTTAAAGGCTGTAAGGGAAAAGCTATTCAGATGAGCATCAAAAAAATAATAGAGCAGGAAGGCTGCACGATAATGGCCTTGCTCGTAGAATGTGAGGAACAACAAGATGGATGTTGTAATATTGGGCGCTTCAGGAACGATTGGAAAGGCAATTGTACAGGAGGCATTAAAAAGAAAACACGAAGTAACAGCTGCGGTACGCAATCCAGAGTCAGTAACTCTCGAACACGAGCGTTTACATGTCACAACGGTGGATATTCTTGATCCGGCTTCAGTAGCAGCTGCGGTCCGTGGCCATGAAGAGGTAATTAGTGCTTATGGACCAGGAGCGGGCCACGAGCAGGATCTGATTACGGCGGCAAAAGCGTTGGTGGAGGGTATGCAGACGGCAGGGTTAAATCGGCTGTTGGTTGTTGGAGGTGCAGGTAGCTTAAAGACTGAAACTGGAGAGCTGCTGATGAATACACCGGATTTTCCGGAAGAGTTTAAACCAGTTGCAGAGGCGCATGCGCAGGCTTATGAGATTTACAAAAATACAGAATTGGATTATACGTATCTCAGTCCTGCTGCGGTAGTTCATCCAGGTCGTCGTACAGGTCATTTCCGCATCGGATTGGACCGTCTTATTCTAGATGAGAATGGTGAAAGCAAGATTAGTGTGGAGGATTTCGCTGTAGCTATGGTGGACGAGCTGGAGGAAGGGAATTTTAGTCGGGCCCGATTTACTGTCGCTTACTGATATCAGACTTGCGCCGGACTTGCGCTCGGACTTGTATTTGGAATTGCCTGTGAAGCTTTGGAACGGTAGATAGCGGAAAGGGGCAAAATCATGTATCTGGTAACTGCTGAGCAAATGAGGCAGCTGGACAGCGAAACGATCCAGCAGCTGGGGATTCCAGCGATTGCGCTGATGGAGAATGCGGGAAGAGTTATCGCAGAGGAGATCATCGCGCTTTGCCGGGAGAGAGGCGGGGCAGGCTGCAGGAATGCAGCTAAAGGGAACGATGCCGGGCTAAAGCAGGCCGCGCTGGGTGACCCAGGCAAGGCATTTAAGGTCAGCGCAGATCATGCGCTGACGCTTGCCTCTGCCGCAGCCGAGCGATGGTTCATCCTCGTCGGCAAAGGCAACAACGGCGGCGATGGCCTCTCCGCCGCACGGTACCTTCGCGAGACCGGCATCGCCGTCACGCTCGTCTATGCGGTGCCGCCGGAGTCGCTCTCCGGCGAGGCCGCCCTGCAGCGCGATGCCGCTGCAGCCATGGGCCTGCCTGCCGTAGTATACGGCAGGGATCGGCTGGACCTTGCCGAGTGCAGCGGCATCCTGGATGCGCTGCTCGGCACCGGCGGCGCGGGAGCCCCGCGCGGCGCCTATGCGGAGCTGATTGCCGCAGCGAACAGCAGCGGCAAGGTCATTGTGTCCGCGGACATCCCCAGTGGTCTGAACGCGGACACAGGAGAGACGCATGAGCCTTGCATTCATGCGTCAGTGACGGTATGCCTCGCGTTTCTCAAGCGAGGCCTCCTGCAATACCCCGGTGCAGGCGCAGCGGGGCATGTCAAGGTACGGGCCATCGGCATTCCGACTGCTCTGGCTCTTAACAGCGGTGTGCAGGTTCACCTGCTGACACCGGAAGTGCTGCATGCCCATCTGGGGGTCGATCTGGCCCGGCGGCGGTCGCCAGAAGGCCATAAGGGAACTTATGGGCATGTACTCCTTGCTGCCGGCACCTTACGGATGAGCGGCGCCGGACTACTGGCAGCCCGTGCTGCGCTGCGCACGGGCTGCGGACTGGTGACGTGGGCGCTTCCTAAGAAGCTGTTACCTTCCGTCATCGGTGTTGTTCCTGAACTCATGCTGGCTGATGTAGGTGGCAGTGAAGAGGGAAACTGGAAGGCTGAGACCGCGTCCGAGCTACTGAAGTTAAGCGAAGAGCGAGATGCAATCGCTGTGGGACCAGGTCTTGGACGGTTCCCAGGTGATACAGATTGGCTTCGCAGTCTTTGGGAAGGCAGTGATTGCCCGCTGGTTATCGATGCGGATGCTTTAAATATTCTGGCTGACTCCGATTATAAGATTTGGGCGCGGCGCCGTCATTCTGTAATTCTGACACCTCACCCAGGCGAAATGGCTCGCCTGGCTAACCTAACTACGGCTGAGGTCCAACGTGACCGAATCGGTCTGGCTATGGACTATGCCAAGGAGCATGGGGTTACACTTGTGTTAAAAGGAGCACATACCGTGATAGCAACTCCTGAACGGCAAGCTTATGTAAATACCACAGGCCATCCCGGCATGGGCACTGGTGGAGCTGGTGATGTGCTAACGGGCATGATTTCCAGCCTGCTGGCTCAGGGACTTCATGCTACGCAGGCAGCAGCTTTTGGGGTATACCTGCACGGATTAGCAGGAGAGGGAGCAGCCCGTCAGCGGAATAATCCGGCGGCTATTATTGCCGGAGATATCATTGAAGCGCTTTGAGTATCCCTAATAAGGCTTATGACAGCAGTAAGCAGAGCAGTGGCAGAAATAGGGCGAATACTGGCAGCAACAGAGGAAACCTTTCTACACCAAGCTGGGTCACTCTGAGAAGGAGTAGTCCAAGGACTCCACCCAGACCCCATAGCAGATACTCTGCACCTTGTTCCGCTGCCAGCCATAGACCTGCACCAAAACCTGTGACGACATATACAGCAAGGGGCAGGATAGGGGATTTGGAGCGCAGAATACGCAGCAGTACATCTGCTACTAACGCCGCAGGCAATCCATAAGCATAAATGGCATAAGGAATCGATAGTGGCCAGCCTTCAGGAATTCCATCGGATTGTGGAAATCCAAGCATAAGTAAGGTAATAAGGACGTAAGTTAGCCCTGCGCAGGCTAATTTGGTTAATGCGTACATGCCACTGCTTAGGCGGACAGAAGAGATATCATAATCATTTATCTTATTCATTTGATATACATTCCTCTCGTGGTGTAATGCATCAGCTGGTGACCATGTCTCCACCATTGACATGAATACATGTCCCGGTAACATACGAAGAATCCGGTCCCGCTAAATAAAGATAGGCTCCTGCTAACTCATATGGCTGTGCGGCACGTTTAAAGGGTGTATCCGTCCCAAATACACTAACCTCATCTGCAGAGTAGCTGGAGGGAATTAGTGGTGTCCATACAGGTCCGGGAGCTACGCTATTGACACGAATGCCAGAGTCTAAGAGTGATAAGGCTAAAGAGCGGGTAAAGGAGACGATCGCGCCTTTAGTTGAGGAATAATCTATAAGCTCTTTATTTCCTTGATAGGCAGTAATGGAAGCAGTGTTGATGATGGCTGCACCTTTTTTTAGATGTGGAAGTGCGGCTTGTGTCAGGTAAAAGAATGGAAATATATTCGTCTGAAACGTTTGGTAGAGCTGTGCTTCCGTGATATCCAGAATACTTTTTTGCGGATACTGGACGCCATGATTGTTGACGAGGATGTCCAGCTTGCCAAAAGTGCGAAGGGTATGCTCCACAGCCTTGAAGCAGTTTTCCTTATGGCGTAAATCAACTTCGATCCGCAAACAACGTTGCCCTAATTCTTCAATTCGCCGCTGAGTGACCTCTGCATCTGAAGCTTCGTATAAATAAGCTATAGCGACATCTGCGCCTTCCTTTGCAAAAGCAATGGCCGCCGCTTTACCAATTCCGCTGTCGCCTCCGGTGATGAGCGCAATTTTTCCTTTTAGCTTTCCGCTGCCGGTGATCTCCGGATTTTCACTGATGGGGCGAGGATTCATTAGACTCTCTAGACCAGGCTGACGGTCTTGGTGCTGTGGGGGAAAAGCAATAGGCTGTTCCTTACATATCGTTTGTTCCCCATAATAGGGGTAGGTGGGGTTCATTTTTACATACACTCCTCCTTGCCTTCTATCTTCCGTATATTTCTATGCATGCGCCTAGAAAAGCGTGCGCTGTTATCCGGTCCTGCCTGTGTTTATAACCTAGTTCGAGGGAGCGTTTGTCAGAGATGAATGATTGGCGAAACATAGAGTATCTGAATCGTGGAACTCCAGTGCAAAAAGAGGTCTATACCCTGTTAAGAAAATTAAATATTATGAGTTTGCTGGCCGACTATAACCCGGTGCTGGTTGGCACAGTGCCGCTTGGTATTCAGGTGAAGGGCAGCGATCTGGATATTATTTGTGAGGTGCATGATTCCGTAAAGTTTACGGACATTGTTAGTCGATATTTCGGAACCATGGATGAGTTTACTAGTGTATCGCGTGTGGTTGATGGGGTCCCACGAACGAAAATTAACTTTATGGCCGGTGGCTGGCCTATAGAACTGTTTGGGCAGCCGCGACCCACAGCTCTGCAGAATGGTTACTTACATATGATCATTGAAGCGGAAATTCTAGCTCAGCTGGATAATGATTTTCGCCAGCAGATCATTACAATGAAAACAAACGGGTGGAAGACCGAACCTGCCTTCGCGCAAGTGCTGGGCTTGGAAGGCGACCCTTATGAAGCGCTGCTGATGCTGGAAAAGCTTCCGCGGAGTGCTCTTTATGCTTTTTGTCATTCTATACAAGCGAGGGGATAGACATGAATTATCGAGAGATGATTGCGGATGATTATGAAGCTGCCCACCAGCTATGGGAAAATACAGAGGGAATGGGACTTAGTGAAGCGGATTCGAGACTGGAGATTACGCGTTATCTGGAGCGTAATGCTGGCTTCAGCCAGATCTGCGAGAATGAAGACGGCCGGATTGTAGGAACTGCATTGTGTGGACATGATGGGCGAAGAGGTTATATGTATCATGTTGCAGTTAGTAATGACTGCCGAGGCATGGGCATCGGGCGTGAGCTTGTAAAGCGTTGCCTCGGTAATTTACATACAGCTGGTATCGCAAAATGTCATCTGATGGTGATTGGAACCAATGAACAAGGAAGAGGATTCTGGGAAGGGATAGGCTGGCAGTATAGAGGTGGAATTATGTTATACTCCCAGGATATCTTGTGATACAAATATGCGAAATGAAAATACTATCTAAGTAAAATATCATTAGATTAGAAGTGGATATATCACAGCAAATGTAACGGTGAACTCCGACTGCCAGTGCAGTATACTATATATGAGTTTGATAATTGCCTATTTTGCAGGCAGGAGGTCTTTTATGCGTTTTAAAGATGTGTTTTCAATTATTGGTCCGGCCATGGTCGGGCCTTCAAGCTCGCATACAGCCGGTGCGGCACGGATCGGAAGGGCTGCAAGGCAGGTGCTGGGTGAAGTGCCGCGTGTGGCAGAAGTGACGTTTTTTGGTTCTTTTGCAGCTACTTATCAGGGCCATGGCACAGACAGGGCTATTGTCGGAGGACTTTTGGATTACGCTACCGATGATCATCGGTTACCCGACTCTCTGGAGTTAGCGGCTGAAGCTGGGATGGACGTATCTTTTGAGCAAGGAACGGGATTGTTTCCTCATCCTAACACAGTTAAACTGCATCTTATCGGACAAGAGACAGGAAGTGAGCTGACTTTAACGGGGACATCCATCGGTGGTGGAAACATTGAGATCGTCGATGTGGATGGTTTTGGAGTAAAGCTTACGGGAATGTATCCGACGGTATTGATTCATCATATGGATTATTTAGGTGTTTTGGCGAGTGTTACAGAAGTGATGCGTAACGGACAATTTAATATAGGGCATATGTCTCTGGATCGGAAGAATCGCAGCGGTGCAGCCTTAACGGTGCTGGAGCTGGATGAAGCTGCTACTCCAGAGCTTATTGAAGCGCTTAAAGCGCTCACTGCGGTGAAATCGGTGAAATTGGTTAATTTAAACGAGGGTAAGCAAGATGAGAAGGGGAAGGAAAGCTTAACATGAATTTTCAAACACTTAGCCAACTGGCTGTATTATGTGAGGAACGTGGCCTCACCATTGGAGCCCTTATGCTTGAAGAGCAAAGCGCGGAATCGGGACGTTCCAGTGAACAGGAATTTGCCACTATGCGTGAATATTATGGGGTGATGAAAGAGGCTGTTCATCGTGGGATGCATGAAGATACCACTTCGCGCAGCGGTCTTACGGGAATGGATGCCCAGCGTGTAGGAGCCTATAACGCAGCAGATGAACCATGCCTAGGTGGACCCGCTGGTCAAGCAATGGCCTATGCCTTGGCTGTGTCCGAGGTTAATGCCTCAATGGGCCGCATAATTGCTACACCTACCGCAGGTTCATGCGGAATTATTCCGGGTGTATTTCTCAGCTGCCAGGAACGGTTTGGCTGGGATGATGACTATATGGTTACCGGTTTGTTCGCTGCAGGAGCGATCGGTTATGTCATTGCCAACAATTCGTTTGTATCTGGTGCAGAGGGTGGCTGTCAGGCGGAGGTCGGGTCGGCCATCGGGATGGCGGCAGGAGCTTTAACCGAACTGCGTGGAGGAACGCCTGCACAAGCAGTGCATGCTGTTGGACTGGCGCTTAAGAACACCTTAGGACTGATTTGTGATCCGGTGGGAGGACTTGTAGAGATTCCTTGTATCGTTAGAAACGGATTCGGTGCAGTGACCGCGCTCGCCGCCGCCGATATGGCACTGGCTGGCGTACGTAGCGTGATTCCTTCAGATGAAGTAATCAAGGTCATGCTTGAGGTAGGCTCAGCTATGCCAGAAAAACACCGCGAGACCGCAGGTGGCGGATTAGCACAGACACCTACCGGCCGCAAGATCATGCAGGATTTACGTAAAAAGAAGTGATTTTAGAGCATTTTGAAACGTTCCAACTGTTCCCATAATCCTTCCTTCCGAAGGATTTCTGCTTGTTTGGGTCCCAAAAGGTCAAAGTGGGGGAATGGCGAACGATTATGAATATATTTAGCCGGCAGTCCATTTTCCTCACACCAATATGTTAGTCTGGTCAGGTCACTACAGCCGACCTTGGTGACAGTAGTCATGCCGGGAAAACGCGGGTCTAGCCAGTAATGGGTTAAGAAAGCGATCTCTCCTGCGGAGACAGCCTTTTTCCAGCGGGTTAATTCTTCTCTGTTGATGCCAAAGGCCATTACGTCTCCTCCTTATGTAGTATAGTTGACAACATTATAACCCATTGAAAGGGGATTACATCATGAACGGACAGGTAAGAGCCGATATTCGTCCTGGGCTTGAAGTGGATATTGTGCTTAAGCAGGATCAGCCGACGGGTAAGCTAACACATGGAACGGTAAAGGATATTCTCACGAACTCACCTCGACATCCGCATGGCATCAAGGTGCGTTTAACCAGTGGACAGGTAGGACGAGTTAAGAATATTGTTGCTAACTAACAACAATAAACTTTACCTTTGATTTTTATAAAAAAGCGCCCCTAATCAACAGAGATTGGGGCGCTTTTCTTTTTTATCTGCTCATAAAATCCTCAACGGACTGATCGGCTTTGGTCTGATTACATAACGTACAAGCGCAAACGCAATTATCCGGAGTAGTATGGCCACCTTTAGCACGGGGGAGCAAGTGATCTATAGTGTCTCCATAGGAGCCACAGAAGTAGCAAGTATAGTTGTCTCTGGTCAATATATAAGCACGGAAATCCTTATTGCTGTAAATCCGGCGGATGGTTCGGCGATTCACTACGATAGCGGCATGTTCTCTGACTAGAGTAACTGCAAGCTCGTAGTCAATTTCCTGATGCCAGCGCCGTCCTTTATCACTGTGGCCACGCATTAGAATTTTCCCTTTGGCAGAGGGAATCAATTGCGTTGGATCTTCGGGACTCAGTTTCGCGCCTTGAGAATGAGAATGTTTCCTTCGTTGTTCCAAGCCCTGTATGCGCTGATTTGGGTTGGATTGCGGTGAAGAAGCAACCGTAGGCTTTCCTTGTTTGGAGCGTTCCTTGACAGCCAAAGAAGGGGATTGAATGGTATCAGTTTGTACTGGAATGGGACCTGCTGCAAGAGTGAGATCTATGTTTTGTCGTTGATTGCGGCACTCCCGACAAGCGCCACGGCGAGACTGACCTTTGGAACGTTTGCCGGTACGTTTACGAAATTCAGAGAGCGGCTTCTGTTGCTGGCAATAGGTACATTGTTTGGTGGATAAAAGATGGGTATCGTTCATAGATATGTTAGGTTCAGCGCAACTTAGCGCCCGTCCTGTCTCCTTGTTTTTTAGGATCCAATGTATTTTATTTATTAGATTCAGTCGGCAGGGTTAACATTTCGTTCTAATCTTAGTATAGCGTAAAATACAATCGTTCACATCGCACTCAAAAAAAGCTTAAATACGGCTTTTTGTGTGATATCTGTCTTGGTGACATTCAGGAAAAACATGTAAAATCGAAAAGAGCTGTAAGGAATGCTCTACTTTTTAAACATGGGAAGGGGTACTGAAATGAAGCCAACCAAAAGAAGGCCGTTTACGGTAACATTGCTTTATATTTTTCATATATTTTTGGGGGTTGGAGCGTTAGCAGGAGGCGGGTCAATGGTCATAGATCCTAGTGGTGATCTGATACACATACCCACATCTATGCTGGAAAGATCGCCATTTTCAGATTTTTTAATTCCGGGTATTTTGCTATTCATCGTATTTGGTATCCTGCCCATGCTCGTGTTATATGGGTTGATCAAGAGACCAGAATGGCATTGGGTGAATACTTTGAATCCCTTTAAGAAATTATATAGCTTCTGGGCATTGTCCCTATATATCGGCTTTGGTCTAATTATTTGGATTATGGTACAGACGTATATGCTCGACAGTGTGGTAATCATACATCTGGTCTATATGAGTCTAGGGCTTTTGATCCAAGCTGTTACGCTGCTTCCTTCCGTACAAAGTTACTTTTTGCTGGACGGCGGTACCGAAAGACGTTAAAATTGCAGTGAACAGAAGGTATTTCATTAGTCTGGGCAAGGAGTGAACCGGATTGACAACTATATACGATATTGCCAAAAGAACCGGTTACTCTCCTACAACGGTATCCAAGGCGTTTAATAATTATTCCGATGTACGGGAGAAGACTCGCCAGGAAATTTTCCGGGTTGCCCAAGAAATGGGATATTTGCCGAATTCCCATGCCCGTACACTGACTACTAAGAAATCATGGACCATCGGTGTATTATTTGTAGAGAATACGGGATTTGGTATTCGCCATCCCTTTTTTAGCGCTGTGATCGAGAGCTTTAAGAAGGTTGCTGTGGATAAGGGGTATGCCCTCATGTTTATTTCCAAGGATGTTGGGGGTAAACAAAGTGGGTATTTGGAGAATTGCCGAATCCGTGGTGTAGATGGTGTTGTCGTTTTCTTGTCTGATTACGAGGACCCCTATTTCCGTGAGCTGCTAGAGAGTGATATTCCTACTGTGATTCTGGATTTTGAGACTAACCAGTCGCATACGGTATGTTCGGATAATACGGCTGGAGCTCAGCTTGCGATAGAGTATTTAGTTTCTTTGGGTCATCGCAAGATTGCTCATATTTCCGGGGGGATGAACACTTTTCCCGGTAAAACTCGGGAGTTAGGGTATAAGAACGCTATGAAGCGGCAGGGGCTTGAAGTGCCGGAGTCCTATGTTGTGAATGGAGCTTTTTATTCTCGTGAAAGTGGTTATAACGCGATGCTGGAGCTTCTTAAGCTACCTGATCGGCCAACCGCTGTTTTTGCTTCGGGTGACATGTTAGCTTTAGGGGCTATTATGGCAGCAAAAGATAGTGGACTTTCCGTCCCGCTGGACCTTTCAGTTGTGGGATACGATGATATTGATCTAGCTGAGTATGTTACACCTGCATTGACAACCATTCGTCAGGATACGGCACTTTTAGGAAGCCGGGCAGCGGACATTCTTTTAGCATCGATTGAAGGGAAACAGTTGGATAAGGAAGCGGTTTTAGTTCCGGTAGAAGTGATCGAACGGGAATCCTGTGCACCTCCGGCTAGCGGGAATTAGGGCTGTATCAAATTCCATAACTACAGAGAGCGGGCTGCTATCCACAGGATAAATCTTGACGTAGAGAAAAGAGTCCTGATAAAGTAGAGGACATCATAGCTTGAATTTTTTCTATGCGGTATTTGCTACAGCGTATTCAGAGGAATAGGGCTATAATGGGCATATTGTTATGCCGCTTTTTACCTGCTCTCGTTAGATCATTTTTTTTCGTTATAATCGAAACCGGTTTCGATTATAGGTTTCGAATTGAGATGAAATCAAAATTTACCGAGGGCTTCCTTGAATTTTCTCAAACGTTTCAGTGGCCCATCGCTCCGAACCCTAACATCGGATGGTGATCCAGTAAAGGCAGTGCTTGTTGTTAGTAACAAAACAATTAGAGGAGATGGATGAAATGGCAAAAGTTCAAACTGTAGTAACTGCAAAAGATACAGGGGAACGCTTAACTCCGAAAGAGGCAATTGTTTTTAGCACAAGAGTAGATTCTGGATCTGCCGATGTAGAGCTTAGGCCAGAGCAGGAGTTCCAAAAGATGATCGGATTTGGCGGCGCTTTCACAGAAGCTGCGGCCTATACGTTGTCACGGCTCAGTCCTGAGAAACGGGCAGAGGTTATTCACCGCTATTTTCATCCGGTAGAGGGGTTAGGCTATAACATGGGTCGTGTTCATATCCATAGCTGTGACTTTGCTCTTGGAAATTATACTTATGTCGCTGATCATGATACGGAGCTGGCTACCTTTGATATCTCTCATGATCATAAGTGGGTGCTTCCGCTGATTAAGGATGCAATGCAGGTAAAAGGCGGGCCGTTCACGATGTTGGCGTCTCCTTGGAGCCCTCCGGCATGGATGAAAACAAATGGTGAAATGAATAATGGAGGATCACTCAAGCCAGAATACGCTGAAGTTTGGGCACGCTATTATACCAAATTTATCGAAGCTTATGGGAAGGAAGGCGTACCTATTTGGGCGGTTTCTGTGCAAAATGAGCCGGCTGCTGTTCAAGTCTGGGATTCTTGTATTTATAGTGCGGAAGAGGAACGCGATTTTGTTAAAAATCATCTCGGTCCAGTGATGCAGCAGGCAGGCCATTCCGATGTGAACATTGTCATCTGGGATCATAACCGCGATATTATGGTCGAACGTGCTTCGGTCGTATTGTCTGATCCTGAAGCTGCACAATATGTGTGGGGTACAGGCATCCACTGGTATGGTGGTGAGGAGTTCGACAAGGTAGAAAAGGTACATGATCTATTTCCTGACAAACATCTATTGTTCACTGAGGGCTGTCAAGAGGGCGGCGTCAAGCTTGGCGAATGGTTTACAGGTGAACGTTACGGCAGAAATATGATTGGGGATCTCAATGCATGGACAGAAGGGTACCTGGACTGGAACCTGGTACTGGATGAGACCGGCGGGCCCAATCATGTAGGGAATCTCTGTGATGCCCCAATTATTGCAGATACAACAACAGACGAATTGCACTATAACAGCTCTTATTATTATATCGGGCATTTCAGTAAATTTATCGCGCCAGGTGCGGTACGGATTGGCTTTACTTCTGAAGCGGAAGGAATCCTATCCACAGCATTCCGTAATCCGGACGGCAGCATTGCTGTCATATTGATGAATGAGAGCGAAGAAGTTCGCGCAGTAACCCTGGGGCTTGGCGAAGAGATTGCCAACTGCGAGCTATCCCCTCATTCTATCGTAACGCATCTGATTTCATAAATAAGTAACAGTTTAGGAGGACATTAACGTGAGTAATTATTATTTCCAATCAGGTAACTTTGTAATGGAGCAGTTTGATACAGGAAAGCCTTTCTCTAGTTTCCTGCCAGGTCTTGCAGGTCTTAAGGGAATTCCAATGTGGACTTTTTATGTAAACCGGGGGCAAGCGATTTGCAGCTTTGGGGTACGCGACAAGAACTCGCCAATCATGGAATTCTCTCCAGCAAATATCTCTTATAAAGACGTAGGAACCACCGGATTCCGAACCTTTATTAAAATAAAAGGCGAGCAAGAGATTTATGAGCCATTTCAATCGGCACGTCCAGATCCTGCCGCCAAGCGGATCATGACCATTTTGCCTAACGGACTGACCCTTGAAGAAAGCCATGCCGGGCATGGGCTGAAGACGACTGTACACTATTTTAATCTGCCTAATGACGATTATGCCGCGTTGGTACGTCGGGTGGAGATTGAGAATATCGGTGGCAAAGAGATTGAGCTGGAGCTGATGGATGGTCTGCCTGAGATTTTACCTTACGGAGTAGAAAACAGCGGCTACAAGGAGATTGGTAACCTGCTGCGCAGCTGGATGGACGTATACAATCTGGAGAACGGTATTCCGTTCTATAAGCTGCGTTCCAGCACCAATGATAGTGCACAGGTTAGCGAAATCACAAATGGACATTTCTATCTGTCGTTTACTGGAGAAGGAGAAAAAGTCGCGCCAATCGTTGATTTCGAACTTATTTTCGGCGGCAATATCTCTCTTACTTACCCAGACCGTTTTGCGGAATTAACGCTTTCGGAGCTGAGTGAGCTTCCACAATATCCAGTCAATAAGGTTCCTTGCGGCTTCAGTGGTGTGGCTAGACGTTTGGCACCCGGCAGCAGCTTGACCCTGAATACTTTGGTTGGGCATGTAAATGACATCGACAAAATCAATAAAAAGGCGGAGCAGTTATGCCGGGATGAATATATCCTGTCCAAATCCAAGGAAGCCGCAGGTCTGACAGAGCAATTAACAGAAGACATTGCCACGCACACTTCATCGGCTGTGTTTGATGCTTATTGCCGTCAGTCCTATCTCGATAACTTCCTGCGCGGAGGCTATCCTTTTATTTTTGACAATGGCGGAGATGGCTTAGTAGTTCATTTATATTCCCGCAAGCATGGCGATTTGGAGCGCGACTATAACTTCTTCTCACTTGCCCCAGAATATTATTCACAGGGGAACGGTAACTTCCGTGACATGAATCAGAACCGCCGGAACGATGTGTTTTTTAATCCGAAGGTGGGCAGCTTCAACATCAAAATGTTCTATAGCTTGATTCAAGCAGATGGCTACAATCCACTAAGTGTTCAAGGAACAACCTTTGAAGTGAAGCCAGACAGCAAAGCGAAGGCTGCGGAATGGATCGGAGAAGCGGCTGCGGATCATCAAGCTGAGCTTGTTAAGCTATGCAACAGCCGGTTCACCCCAGGCAGCCTGATCAATTACATTGCGGATCAAAACGTTACGCTGAAGGTTAGTGAGCAGGAGTTTCTGTCGGGTCTGCTGGCTCTTTCACAGCAAAACATTGAGGCTGCTTTTGGCGAAGGCTTCTGGTCTGATCACTGGACATATAATTTGGATCTCGTAGTAGGTTATTTGGATATTTTCCCTGACAAGAAGCAGGAGCTTTTATTTGGGGATAGTACTTATGCGTTCTATGACAGCCCAGCATATGTGCTGCCCCGTAGTGAGAAGTATGTAATTAGTGACGGAAAAGCCCGGCAATATGGCGCCCTCCTTGAGGATGAGGAGAAGCTGCATAAGCTGAAATGGAAAGCTGGAGATACCCATTGGCTGCGTACCAAAGGTGGGCAAGGTGCTATTTACCACACCAATCTGTTCGTGAAGATGTTGTCTCTTGCTTTGAATAAATTTGCTACGCTTGACCCTTACGGCATGGGTGTGGAGATGGAAGGCAACAAGCCGGGCTGGAACGATGCTATGAACGGTCTGCCGGGATTGTTTGGCTCCGGAATGAGTGAGACTTTTGAGCTGAAGCGTACTGTAGTCTTATTGCTGGATGTGCTGAACGGTGCTGAGAATGTACAGGGAGCTGTAAAGCTGCCAGAAGAAATCGCGGAGCTGCTTGAAGCGGTATATCACGCGGTAACTGCTGTCCTAGCAGGAGAAGTGGAACAATTCAACTATTGGGATACAGTAGCTTCAGCCCGTGAAGCTTATAGAGCAAGTATCCGGTTTGGAATTACTGGTGCTGAAACTGAAGTAACCTTGGAACACATCCGCGAAGCCCTTTCCAAGTTCCTGGTTAAAATTGATGAGGGGATCAACAAGGCGGTAGAAATGGGCAATGGACTTACCCCAACCTATTTCCGTTTTGAAGCGGAGAAATTCCATCAGGTAACAGATGCTGAGGGTCAGCCAGTCATTAGCGGATACGGATTGCCAAAGGCTGTGGTAGAGGAGTTTAAGGCTTATGCCTTGCCTTATTTCCTTGAAGGACCTACCCGCTGGTTGAAGACGATGAAGAATCCGGTGCAGGCAAAAGAAATCTATAATCTGATTAAGCAAACAGAGCTGTATGATCAGGCAACATCTATGTATCAGACCTCTGTTAGTCTAGATGGTGAATCGCATGAAATCGGACGGATGAGAGCCTTCACACCAGGCTGGCTAGAACGGGAGTCTAACTTCCTGCACATGTCCTATAAGTATTTGCTTGAGCTGCTGAAGGGCGGGCTGTATGAGGAATTCTACGGCGAGCTGAAGACGTCGCTGGTGCCATTCCTTGATCCTGCTGTTTATGGACGCAGTACACTGGAGAATTCATCATTTATCGCAACTGGAGGCAATCCTGATCCAAATAACCATGGTAGGGGGTTCGTAGCGAGACTTAGTGGATCGACCGCGGAATTCTTAAGCATGTGGAGAACAATGATGGCTGGAAGCCATGTTTTCAGAATGGAGGATGGAGCGCTTACGCTGTCTCTCGATCCGGTATTGCCAGGATGGCTGTTTGATGAAGAGGGCAAACTGTCTTTCACTTTCCTAGGGAATACGGAGGTAATCTATTCTAATCCAAAACGTGAAAATACCTTTGGCGAGAAGAAGGTTAGCATTCAATCTTTGATGCTTGTATACCGCAATGGAACTGTGACTAAAATATCTGGAGCGTTCGTGCGCGGTGCAGAGGCAGAGGCTCTGCGGCGTGGAGAAATCGTGCAAATTCAAGCAGTATTAGCATAAAAATAGAGGGGCGAGCTGCGGCTCGCCCTTAAATTTTCACTCAATCCGAAAAATGGTACCTATAATCCGAAATTCAAAGCCTTACGGAGACAGGCAAAAGCAAATACAATGGATACATAAACATTGTAAGCGCTTTAGATTAAATACAGATATAGAGCCTGGAGGTCCAAAGGATGGAGAACAAAAAAAGCATGGAAGTAAGCTCAGCGATGAAGCCGTTAATTCCTGGCAATTTCGAAACCGGTAAAGTAAATCGGAGCCCGCTTTGGAAGAGGTTCATTGCCCAGCGCCATTTGCAGACAATGGCTCTACTCGGCATTGCGTGGATGATAATCTTTAACTACATTCCCATGTATGGAATTATCATTGCTTTTAAAGATTACAACATCGTTAAAACGATTGCAGAAGCCCCATGGGTGGGACTTACACATTTCAAAGAGTTCATGGATGATGACAATCTCTCGAATGTAATTAAAAATACGCTCGGCATCAGCTTGTTTAAGCTAATTATCGGATTTCCATTGCCAATAATATTTGCTCTATTTCTGAATGAAGTTCGTTCAATGAAATTCAAGAAGACCATACAGACGATTTCGTATTTGCCCCACTTTCTCTCATGGGTGGTACTCGGAGGGATTTTGGCTACATGGCTTGCTGATGTAGGAATTATCAATAACATTTTGCTAGCGCTTCATCTGATTGATCAGCCAATTACATACTTGGCTGAGCCTGGTTACTTCTGGACAATTATTATCTCCTCTGATATCTGGAAAGAACTTGGATGGTCAGCGATTATCTATTTAGCAGCAATTTCCGGTGTATCTCCTGAAATGTACGAGGCGGCGACAATCGACGGCGCGGGCAGATTTCAGAAGATGTGGTATGTTACCTTGCCGGCGATTAAATCGACAATCAGCATTCTCTTCATTCTCGCGGTCAGCGGAGTGCTGAACTCCAACTTTGATCAGATTCTGGTCCTGCGCAACTCACTGAATGATAGTGCAAGTAATGTAATTGATTACTATGTGTACTATACAGGGATTCTCTCAGGCCGCTTCTCTTACTCAACTGCAGTTGGATTGTTAAAATCGGTTATCGCTCTAATCTTGCTGCTGATTGCCAACCAAGTATCTAAAAAAATCAACGATACATCGTTGTTCTAGGATAAGGAGGACCATATATGTTTGCACTTAAGCGTAAAACGAAGGGCGAGGCCCTGTTCGATATCATCAATAACCTCATCATGTTATGTATCTGCTTCATAACGCTTTACCCGATCTGGTACGTATTGGTTAACGCCTTCAATAACGGTAATGACGCCATGCGGGGAGGAATCTACTGGTGGCCGCGGATGTTCAGCTTTGAGAATTTCGAGGCCGTGTTTGCCAGCCCCGGCATCATGCAGGCGATGTGGGTTACTGTCGCCAAAACACTTTTGGGTACTGTACTGCATGTATTTTTCACAGCGATGGTAGCTTATGCATTCTCCAGAAAAAACCTCATTGGTGGTAAGTTCTACATGCTGATGGGTACAGTGACTCTCTTTTTTGGCGGGGGACTCATTCCTACCTTCCTGCTGATGAAGGACCTTCACCTATTGGAGAATTTCCTAGTCTATATTATTCCGGTTATGTTTAGCTTCTTTGATCTTATTATCTTCATGACCTTCTTCCGGGAGATTCCCGATGGGCTGGAAGAAGCGGCACGGATTGACGGTGCTAATGATTGGTCCATCTTTCTAAGAATCGTACTTCCAGTATCCATGCCTGTAATTGCTACCATTGCGCTGTTCCATGGCGTGTATCAGTGGAATGATTACTTCACGGGTATGATCTATATCAATAATACTGATCTACAGCCGATTCAGACGTATTTGTTCCGGGTCGTCGCACAATCGAGCTCTAGTCAAATGATGGTCGCTGTACAAGGCAGCAGCGTTACGAGAAGCGTAACGTCACAGTCCATTAAGCTGGCGACGATGGTAGTGACCACACTGCCGATAGTATTCGTGTATCCGTTCCTGCAGCGTTATTTTGTTAAAGGGATGATGATCGGCTCCATTAAGGGCTGATGTCTAGCAGTGATAACTCCTCCGGTTGCCTACAGCTGTAGGCACTGGGGTTGAGCTTATAATTAACATTCATAGAAAAGGGGTAAACAAGCATGGGCATGAAACGTAAGCCAAAAGCAATGGGAGTTCTGCTTCTCGCAATAATGATGTCATTGTCAGCCGCAGGCTGCTCCAGCGGGAATAATGCTGGCAAGAATGCCGAAGGTAATGCTAACAGCGCTAAAGCTACTAATACGGAGGCAAGTGCTGAACCGACTGCTGCTGCATTATCAGCAGATGAACCGGGATGGAAGATTGATACTTCACCTATTACATTTGACTGGTACCTGAACTTCTCATGGTTCCCTAATAAATGGGGCGTGGACCCAACCTCCCAATATGTAACTAAGAAGACCGGAGTTGATATTAATTTCATCGTTCCGGCTGGTAACGAGAATGAGAAGCTTAACACGCTGATTGCATCCGGTAAATTGCCTGATTTCATCACTTTGGGCTTCTGGGAAGATGCGATTAAGAAAATGGTCGAAGGTGAACTTGTTCTTCCATTGAACAAACTTGCTGATGAATATGATCCGTACTTCTTTAAAGTATCCGATGCTGATAAGCTGGGCTGGTATACACAAGAAGACGGCAATGTGTATGGCTATCCTAACTCTTCTTCCTCTCCTGCCGACTATGAGAAATATGGAGAAAATTACGTATCCAACCAAGTATTCGCTGTCCGCAAGGATATGTATGAAGCTATTGGAAGTCCAGATATGCGCACACCAGAAGGTTTCTTGAATGCGCTTAAATTAGCGAAAGAGAAATTCCCTGACGTAAATGGACAGCCGCTTATTCCACTTGGTTTGCATGAATTTACCGAGAACGGTAACGATTCTTTGGAAGGTTACCTGCAGAACTTCTTGGCAATCCCAAGAGAAAAAGATGGCAAGGTATATGCTCGTGAAACCGATCCTGAATATATCCGCTGGATGAAGGCACTTCGTCAAGCGAATCAAGACGGTCTGCTGGCTAAAGATATCTTTATCGACAAACGCCCACAAATGGAAGAAAAAATTGCCCAAGGCCGTTATTTCGCAATGCTGTATCAACGTACAGACTTTGCAGCACAACTAGGAACGATTTACCAACAGGATCCAACTAAAACGTATATCGCTGTTGACGGACCTTCCAATACGAACTTGGATAAACCAACCCTTGATGGCCCTGGTATCTCCGGTTGGACGGTAACACTGATCTCCAAAGATGTTAAGGATAAAGCACGTGCTATCCGCTTCCTCAGCTACTTGAACAGTGAAGAAGGCAACAAAGACTTGTTCTTAGGCGAAAAAGGTGTCAGCTACGATACGATTGATGGAAAAGATCAATTTAAACCAGAAGTGTTTGATTTGATGAATAAAGACCGTTCGACGTTTGATAAGCAAATCGGATCTTCCTTTACATTCTGGATGCTGCAAAATACGAATATCACAGACCAATGGGCTCCTAAATCGGTAGAACCATTTAAGCAATTGGAAGATTGGACTAGAGGTAAATCCATAGGCTCCTCGGAGTTCCAACAAATCGAACCAACAGGAAACTCTCCTGAAGGTATCATCGCTTCGAAGCTGAAACAGCTGCGCGGTAAAACTATGCCGAAATTGCTCATGGCTTCCTCCGATGCGGAATTCGATAAGATTTGGAATGAGTATTTAGAGAAGAGAAAGAAGGAAGGCGAAGATGTATTTGATGCCTACCAACAAAAGAAATATGAAGAGAATAAAGTGAAGCTGTCCATAAAATAAAAAGCATGACCCAAAATGCCCGCTAACTGCGGGCTTTTGGGTTATTTTCGAATTATAATAAGGAATAGATATTAAGTATTTGAATATTCACTATTTTAGCGAGGTGGACAGGACAGAAGTGTATAAAGTGAATAGGCGAGATCGAACCAGAGCATTATGGCATTCTTTTAGTTATTGGTGGGGGCGAAGATCACTTCAGAGCCGTTTAATTGCAGCTTATGTTTTTATTGTTTTAGGCCCGTGTATGCTGGTTTCTGTCTACTCCTATAAAGCCATTAATAATACCTATCTCCGCGATGCCGTCGAGAAAAATGATTATTTGTCGCAAATGGAGAAGCTGCATATTCATAATCAGATCGAAGCGATGGAACGGGCGGCGCAAATGGCTTATTCTGATGCCGAAGTAGAAAAATTCTTAGCGAATGAAACCGAACCGCAGCTAGTAGATTTGGTTGATTTTAATACAAATGCTTATGTGAATATGACTCGTATTCAATTTAATAATCCGAATATTGAGCATTTACGGCTGTATTCGAGAAGTAATAAGGTGCATGAAATTTGGCCGATTATCTTTCGCGAAGAGCGGGTTTCTTCCACCCCATGGTTTCAGAAAGCGCTTCAATTGAAGGGGCAGGAATACTGGTCTTTTCAGAAAAATGATCCGGATTTGATGCAGAGATACTTGGGAGCACCGACGGAGAGTCTGCCAAAGGTTTCTTTGCTGCGTGAGAAGAGTCGGCCAGCAGACAATCATATCGGCATGGTGCAGGTGGATATGCTGCTTAGTCGATTTACACCCAAGACGTATACAGATGTACGGGATAATCAGACCCAGATGTTTCTTGTGGATAGTGAGCTGCAGCTTTTCACCAGGCCGGACAATTCTTTTTTGCAGGATAATCTAGAGATGGCTGATATGATTGCAGAACGGTATAAGCAGTTCCGGGAAACTGGCGAATGGGACAGTAATTACTCGGAGAATGGTAAATCGTTTTTGTTAATTAACACTCCGCTAGAACGAATTGATGCTTATTTGTTAAATGTAGTGTCAATGGAAGGAGTGATGAAGGATATCTCCCGCACGCGCAACTTAATCATTGGAGCCAATGTTGGTTTTATTACTTTACTAACGCTGATCGCTTATGTGACAAATGCCTTTATTCTAAAAAATCTGCGTAGATTGACCGAAACGATGAAAAAAGTGCGTAGAGGTGAAGCGTACACTGGAATAATGATTCGTGGTGGAGGGGAAGTCGGGGAGCTTGCCCATCATTTCTCCAAGCTGATGAACACCATCAATACGTTGGTGGCTCAGGCAGTGAGCAAGCAGGCGTTGTCTAAAGAGGCTGAACTGCGTACGCTGCATAACCAGATTGACGCACATTTTTTATATAATACGCTGGAAAATATAAAAATGCTGGCTGAAATTGAGAACCAGCGAACGATCTCGGACGCACTGACCTCGCTGGGTGGGATGATGCGCTATAATTTTAAATGGTCCGGAGAGTATGTGAAGCTGCGGGATGAAGTCCGCCACATTGAAAATTACATTGAAGTGATGAATATTCGTTTTGAATATCCGGTTAAGTTAGTGCTTCATATTGAACCTCGATATTTGGAGCTGGAGGTGCTGAAAATGTCACTGCAGCCTATTGTAGAGAACAGTGTTAAGCATGCTTGGTGCGACGAGAAAGAGAATTTACAGGACCCGAACATTCATATTCATATTTCGGAAACGGAAGGTGATATTTGCATAGAGCTTCGTGATAATGGCATCGGCTTAACTCCAGAGCGTTTGGTTGCTTTGAACGAGGCGATTTATGCGAAAGATGAGCGCTGTGAGAGTGCTTCAGAACAGAGGGATGTTGACCGCCGAACAGGTGGTATTGGACTGAGAAATGTACATCAGCGACTGCAAATCTTTTATGGTGATGAATATGGGCTTGTAGTACAGAGTGAAGCAGGGAGTTGGACGATGGTACGTCTGACCTTGCCGAAAGTTCTTTTGACAGGAGAAAAACAACTATGAAGAAGCTACTGATCATTGATGATGAAAAGAATATCCGTTACGGTCTCAAGACTATGATAGAAAGAGAATTTCCGTCCGTGTATACCATCACAATGGCGAGTAATGGCGCAGAGGGTTTCGAGATATTTAAGACCGAAGGTGCAGATATTATTATTACAGATATACGTATGCCAGTGATGGATGGAATTACACTGTTGGAGCAGATATCTAAGCTAACAAGTGGTGAGAAAAGCCCAGCAGTGCTCATCTTAAGCGGTTATGATGATTTCGAATATGCCAAAAGCGCGATTCGTTATCGCGTAAAGGATTACTTGCTGAAGCCGATTCGCCGAGATGAGTTGTTCGAAATTTTGAAGAATATCGATAAGGAACAGGAAGAACAGGATCTCAGCGCAAGGCAGCTGGAACAGGAAACGGAACACTTCCGCAGGGAACTGCGGTCCAGTCGTTTACGGGGACTGCTAATGCAGCAGGAGGTTCCGCTGGAGCGTGAGCAGCAAGAGTGGCTAAGTGATCTGCAAGCACCTTTTACAGTTGGTGTGTTGAATTACTATTACAATGACGGAACAAGAATGAAGTCGGGGGATGTTCAAGGACTGGCGGAACGATTGATCGGACCGCTTGAAAAGTTTTTCTCGGAAATCACAACGGATTGGGATGGCAAATTAGTCTTGATCGGGAGCAGAAAACAGGATTTTATAGAGCTGTCCAGACAAGCTGAAGCTAAGGAAATAAAGGGATTATCGATTGGGATTAGCAGCGAAGGAGGAAGTCTTGAGGACCTCCGTTCCTGTTATAAGGAAGCATGCCGGGCACTGCAATATACTTTTTTATATCCGCAAGTGAGTTTGTTGGATTATGGGGATGTTGGTCAGGGACGGTCTAACTTTCCGTTACCTAAGGAAGAGCTTCGCAAGCTGCTCAATATGCTGGGAACAGAACGCGAGAAGGAGATGAAGCATCTTCTATCTGTGATTTTTCAAACTGAGCATTTGAAGGAACTGGACCTAGCTTATCTGGAGTCCGTGGGACAGAATGTAAACGAACTGGTGTTGGATGAAGTATTTCGGGTACATGGCGAAGCCTCGGTAGAGGTATTGAAGCTGTATCGCACGGTAGGCAATATGTACAACTATCGTCATTTCCACGAATATTATCGTGCGCTGGAGAACTTACTCTTGAGTGTGAATGAATACATTGTAGGTGTAAGGTCCGCGCATACCGAGCATGCGGATATGGAAGAGGCACTGAGCTATATTGAAGCCAACTACGCCCGTCCACTGAATATGGCTATGGTCAGCAATCATGTATCCTTGAATTATTCTTATTTTAGCGAAGCCTTTAAGGCATATACCGGTGAGAATTTTGTTATTTATTTAAAAAAGGTCCGCATCCGTCATGCTAAAGAGCTATTGGCAAAAGGCTGCAGTAAACTCGCAACAGTCTCAGAAGAGGTAGGCTTCGAGAACAGTAAACAATTTGCCCGTGTTTTTAAAGAGCTGGAAGGGATTTCCCCAGGTGATTATAGAGCGAAAATAGTATCCGAAGAGTGTTGAGGCTATTGAAGATGCATTTAGAAGCGGCCCTCCTATATAATGGATTTGAGAAGATTCATTGGAGGAATGAAGGGTGGAAGAAATACAAGGCAATTTGATTACGGTTCAGACATTAGCAGCGGATTTTCGTCGACTGGGCGTTAAGGCGGGCATGACGATTTTATTGCATTCTTCTTTTAAATCGTTAGGCCAATGGGTAGCCGGGGGCCCGGTCGCTGTTATTTTGGCATTGGAGGAGGTCCTCGGAGAATCTGGCACGCTGGTAATGCCCACACATTCCAGTGACCTGACTGATCCCGCAGGCTGGAGCAACCCACCGGTGCCGGAGGCGTGGTGGCAGAGTATCCGCGAGCAGATGCCGGCTTATGATCCAGACCTGACCCAGCTTAGAGGAATGGGGGTTATTCCGGACTGCTTCCGTAAACAAAAAGGAGTAAAACGCAGTGACCATCCGATTCATTCGTTTGCCGCTTGGGGCAAGCATAGAGACGAAATTATGTATGGTCATTCGCTTGAAACGGGTCTGGGGGAAGATTCTCCGCTGGCTCGTATTTACGATTTGGGCGGACATGTACTGTTGCTGGGTGTTGGCAATCTTAATAATACTTCCCTGCATCTTGCCGAATGCCGCGCATCTTATGCTGGCAAGAAGGAAACCCTTGGCGGGGCGCCCATTATGGTGGATGGAGTTAGGCAGTGGGTGGAATTTAAGGAGCTGGATTGGGATTCTGACGATTTCGTTCAGCTGGCAGATCAGTTTGGACAAGAGACGGGACTTATTACATATGGACAGGTTGCTTCCGCAACCGCTCAATTGATTCCGCAACGGGAAATCGTTGATTATGCAGTGAACTGGATGGAACAGAACAGGAAGTAAAACCTCATTGGATAGGGGAAACGGAAGGAGAAGCTGGCATGAGTACAACAACGATATTTTTAACCCGGCATGGTCAGACGGAATGGAACGTGCAGCATCGGATGCAGGGACATATGGATTCTGAACTAACAGCGCTTGGTGTACAACAGGCTGAATGGCTGAGCCGGGGGATGCACACTGAACAGCTGGATGTCATCTATGCAAGCCCCAGCCCAAGGGCGCTGCGCACAGCTGAAATTATTCGAGGAGAGCGGAGTACTCCGCTTAAGACCTCTGAGGCGTTCAAAGAGATTGGCATGGGGGTATGGGAAGGCCGTGATTCTACTGAGCTGGAGAGCGAGTATTCGGAGCAGCATCGCAATTTCTGGCAAGACCCTGAGCAGTTTAAAGTGGAGGGTAGTGAGACCTTCGCAGAGGTGCAGGCACGGGCGCTGGGCAAGCTTCAGGAAATTCTCATTGCCCATCAGGGTGAGACCATTCTTATCGTCACACATACAGTAGTGATTAAGCTGTTAATGGCCTATTTTGAGGGCAGAGCGTTGCCTAAGCTCTGGGATCTGCCTTACATTTATCCGACCTGCTTATGCAGGGTTGATTTTACGGATGGTGTGCCGGAAATCCTGCTGCATGGGGATACGAGCCATTACGAAGAGAGTGAAGCTGGGATGGAATCATAACACTTCCTACAGATCAGATTGGGTTTATAAAAAAGGCGGTTCCTCGGGTGCATTACGCACTCGGGAAACCGCCTTTTTGTCTTCAGAGCTGGAGATCAGCTTTTGCTAGTTGATAAACTGGAGAGATTTCAATGTCTTCTCCAGCATAGTAACCGCTTCGGCACGAGTTGCCAGCTTCTGTGGAGCAAAGGATCCATCTGTTGCTCCTTGGATAATTCCCTCAGCAGCGATTTCTGCTACTGCTGCTTGGGACCAAGCTGGAATGCTTGCTGCGTCACTGAATTTAGCCAGTGCTGCAGGGTCGGCATTTAAGGTTTTACCTGTATACTTGATGGCTTTCGCTAATACCGAGGCCATTTCCTGACGAGTGATTGGGCTACCCGGCTTAAAGCTGCCATCGGTATAACCGGAAATCAATCCGGCTTCTGCTGCGGTGCGAATAGCATCAGCATACCAAGCACTTGGGTTTACATCTTTAAATGTGGTCTCACCATTAGCTGTCGCAAGTCCCAGAGAACGCGTAATTAATGCCGCGAACTCAGCACGTGTGATCGACTGTGAAGGAGAGAACGTATCGTTGCTTGTTCCGCTGACGATCAGCTTGGAAGCTAACAGATCAATAGATGATTTAGCCCAGTGTCCGTTAATATCTGCGAACGTTTTGGAAGACTTAACAACGGTGTAGTAGCTGTTGCTGTTCCCTTTAATCGTAACGTCCGTTGTTCCATCTGCTTTAGGAACAAAGATAGCAGGCACGAAGGAGATCTTACCTGAAGCAGGATCGAAGACCACTGCCGTTGCGTTATTTGAATTTAAGACGGCAGGTACATTGATCGTGCGCTTCACGTAAGTGCTGCCGAAATTGTTCAACTGCACACTCTTAGTTCCGGCTTGCGCTGAAACGCTGAATTCGATTACTGGAGCAGCTAAAGTAGCATTACCCAGCTGTGAGGCGATAGCTTGGTTTGTGCTGTTTAGTGTTCCCGAATTCGCTACTAGAATGGATACCGTAATTGTAAAGTCGCTGGTGCTTAATTGAGCGGCAAGTGCTGCGCTGTTTACAACACGGAGTGGCAAGGAATAAGAAGCACCATCCGTAGTAAAGGTAAGAACTGTGTTAGGTTGTGCTGCTGCTTGTTTTACAAGCACACTGCCTGGAAGCACTACTTGAGCGCCGCCTGTAGTGGCTTTAACCGGAATAACCAGCTCTTGGCTACCCGTTGGCAGTTCAGCAAGTTGTTTGGTTAGATCAGCAGCATCAATTGTTGTTACTTGTGCTGAAGCAATTGGAGCCACAGTTGGAGCAACAGTTGGTGATGGTGTAGCTGTAGCTGTTGGTACTGTTGGAGCCGATGTTGGTACTGATGTTGGTACTGAAGTTGGATCTGGTGTTGGTGCTGGTGTTGGGTCTGGTGTTGGGTCTGGTGTCGGAGTTGTCTCCGGCAGTGGTGCACCTTTTAGATCAACAATCCGGCCTTCAACGGCAGAAGTGTTCGCAGTGACCGTTCCAACCTTCTGCAGATACTTCGTAAATACATCAAAGTCCGGTAGGTACAGCAGATTCACACGGCCTTCTTTATAAGCCTTTTCAAGTGAAGTATAGAAATCTCCACCCTTAGCTGTGAAAGCATTAGTAGCTACTTCATAAGATGCTTTTAGATCTAGAGGAACGTATTTATCCCCGTTTTTCACTTCAATACGCAATACACGTTCGTTCACAGGTTTCGTAGAGTCGTAATAGAATTTCAACCCTGCAACGTGTGGGAAACGTCCGTCTGCTGCCGGCGTTTTGGAAACCCCGTTCTCCATAGCATCCTTAATTTCTTGTCCAGTCAAAGTGATCGTAACCAGATCGTTGTTGAATGGAAGTACGCCGAGTACTTCGCCTTGTGTGATCGGTCCTTCGTTGATGGATTCGCGAATACCGCCGCCGTTTTGCAAGGCGATTACGGCATTAGTGCCCGCTTTTTGAGCTGCATAAAGCATGCCATCGGCAATCAGGTTACCAAGATTAGTTTCCTTTGTGCGCACATTATCACGAACGCCGTTTAGAACAACCTCTGAATTTCCTACTACCTCATTGGTTAGTTCTTGAATCCCCGGCTTATACTCGGTATCCAGGATCTTTTTAGCTTCAGGGTCCTCTGCGATAACGTAGTTAGTACCGTTTTTAGCATCGATGGAGATTAATTGGTCTTTCCAATCGGTCAGTACGCCATCTTTGTTAAATTTAACTTCAAGTTGGCCAAGGAAAAGACCTTTTTCACCAGTTTGTACAATTAGCTTCGGTGCTTTTGGATCGGTGTTATCAACAACGGCTTGATTCAGTTGCGTGTGGCTGTGACCCCCAACGATAATATCAATGCCGTTAACGGCTTTGGCTAGCTTGAGATCTTCTTCATAGCCAAGGTGAGAGAGAACAATGATCTTGTTAACTTTCTCTTTTTCAAGCATAGCGACCGTTGCTTCCGCTTTAGCGAAGGCATTCTCAAAGGTCACTTTACCTGGTGAAGCAATGTTCGCCGTATCTTCTGTCGTCAGACCCATGATACCGACCTGTTGGCCGTCTACTTCTTTGATCAGCGCAGGGTAGATGGTTCCAGCATTACCTGACCGGCCGATTTCATTGGTGAACATTTTGCTAAGAATATCATCCGCTGAGAAGTTCACATTGGAGGAGACAAATGGGAACTTTGCGTTGCCGATGAATTTGGACAGTACATCTGAATCTTTATCAAACTCATGATTACCGAAAGTCATAGCATCATATTTAACCAGATTCATAAAGGCCAGATCTGCTTGACCCAGATACTTATTGAAGTAAAGCGTTCCGGAGAACACATCACCTGCGTCTACAAGAATAGGATTCTCTGTAGTCGCCTTGGCATCTTTGATTGCTGTTACACGGCGCAAGATGTTGTTTGGCGAGCTGACAGTATCTAATCCTGCATGTGTATCATTGGTGTGCAGAATGGTTAGTGGGAAGTCTTCAGCAGTATTAAAATCAATCTGTGCCAAAACCGCATCATGATCGGATACCCGACCGTTCGATGGTGAGAAGTCGGCATTTAGATGAACGACATCTACTTTAGAAGAAGCCGTTAGATTTTTACTGACAAGAATATGATCTAGCACTTGAGAGTTTCCATCATAGGTGTACGTATACTGCTCATTTAAAGGTAATGTATCGATCAAATTGTCTAGTTCTGTACCTTTTAAGAGGGTTGCAGTTTTAGTAAATTGGAAATCATTCAAATCGCCAAGAGCTACGATGTTGGCTTTAGGATTTGCAGTCAGAACCTCTTTGACAAATCCGTTTACGACCGCCGCGATTTTATGGCGTTGTGTTTCACTGGACAATACAGGGGGCTGAACGTTTCCGAAAGGACCGGTATCGCCGCCTTTTGAATTGAAATGGTTAGCGATCACAATTACTGTTTCGCCACCGAATACGAACTGTGCAGCAAGGGGTTTACGTGAACTTGCAAAGGCAGAGTTTGTTGGATCAATTCGTCCTGGATTGTAGGTCAATTGATCTGCCGCTGCGTTATATCCAACGGATTGTGTAGCTGTACCTTTTTGTCCGCTCACACTGTCCGCAAGCTGTACTCTTGCTGGATTGTACAGGAATCCTACGCGAATGTTTCCGCCTGGGGCACCGCCATCCATATTGTTCTCCGGAGCGATATCTGTGTATTTATATACAGGACCGCCAGCGGTTTCAATAGCCTTAATCAATTCGGCTGCACTTGCTTCAGTGATACCATTATTGGCTTCACCATTGCTGTCCTGCATTTCGACAACGCCGATAATGTCAGGTTTTTTCATATTGTTTGTGATGGAGTCGGCTAGTTTCTGGATTTTTGTTGCTCCGACACCCGGGTAGAAGTTTTCAATGTTGTACGATGCGATCAACAACTTACTATCATTGACTTCAAGAGTAGTTGTTTCTTGCTTAAAGGTACTTGGAGTGATGGCTGGAAGCTTACCGTTTTCCGGAATCACTTTGAAGTTACCGTTGTTGTATCCGATGACGCCAGTTACATCTCCCGCGAACTTATCTCCGGTGATGACTTCTTTACCCGGATTTCCGTAAGCAATGATGAGGCGCTGAGGATTGTATTGGTTGTATTCTTTGAGAACTAATCCACCAGCTGGTGTGATGACATCAGGTGTTTCATTTTCTACTCTTGTAGGGATGTTATACAGCATGGAATTTCCGCTACCACTTGTCCAGTAAGGACTGATAATCGTAGGGGTAGGGAGCTTGACGAGCATACCTTCTAACGATTCGTAGAAATCAATTGCATCTTCATTAGGCTCAAAATCAGCCATGCCGTCATTGTCAATTATGGAAGACGGAATGGCTCTCCCGCCTTTACCAAGTACGACAGGCTCTGGCACAGTATAACTTGAAGAGGAGTCTACTTTTATTGAAGTCATAGTAATTTGAGTAGAGGTTAAATTACTTGCGTTACCTTCGTTGTATTCGGAAACAGCTCCACTAACTTGGACTAAATCTCCAATTTGAGGCTTAAGGGATGAATTAGTGCTGTATACAAAAATACCTTCCGAAGTGTTTACATTATCGTCTGGCTGAGGGTCTTGCATAAAGAAACCTCTATAAGCGCCAGTGGCGAAGGTGTACCCATATTGGGTAACGATGCCTTCTACATCGGAAACGTTCTGACCTGCATACTCAGAAGTATGAGATTCTCCTTGAATATCATGTATACGAGGGAGTTCAGATGCTTTATATGCAAAGGTATAAACCTTACTTGTCTTGCCATCTGCTACGACAATTGCATGGATGGTAAGATCTTGATTAACTGTAATCGGATCTGAATAAAGCTTACTTGCTGTTGTTGGTTCAGTTCCGTTGGTCGTGTAGTAAATCTGTGCTCCAAGAGTAGGGCTGGATAGGGTCACAGAACTTCCTTTGATGATGCGACCTGCGCCAGGGCTGGCCATAACGGAAAAAGTTTCTTCCACCAAAGCATTTTCATTAAGTGGAATGAATTGATAAGTCGTACTATATTGCTCGATAACCCCAGTGATATTGTCAAAGGTTTTACCCTTAACTAGTTTAGGCAGGGTTGAAAAAATTGTGAATTGTTGTCCACCTTGGCTAGCAGTCACCGTGCTGCCATTTACATTGTCTATGGTCACATTATTCATAGTTACCAGCTGAGCTTCGTGGCTTTCGCCGTTCGCGGCAGACAAGTCGGTTGCTGTAATCAATTTTGGTGCAGGCACCCCAACATTTTGTGCAGCTACATTGTATTGAAGTCCACTTTGGAATTTGATTTCTTGCAGGTTGCTGTAGATATCCATTGTGCCGCTTACTTCAACACGATCTCCAACGTTTGCGAACTCTGGGAAACCATAAAGTACGATCCCGCCGGATTCATCCTGAATATACATTTTTGCTGCATTAATGTGAGTTACGATACCTTCTGTTAAAATATTCTGACCTTTACTAGCAAGGCGTGCTGTTGCAACATCTGTTTTGGCCAGAATAGTGTAATCAAAAGTCGATATAGGGCTGTCTGGCATATTTGGTTCTGAAGCATACGCTTTAATCGTAGTGTCCTCAGTTAAGGTAATAGGCCCTGTGTAAGGTTGGAAATTAGTTGAACCACCTGATCCATAAACAGCTGCATAGACGGATGCTCCAACCGTTGGAGAATTCAAAGATATTTCTGTACCAGCCGGCCAGGCATTAGGGGCTGGTAAAGCTACTGCGGAACTAGCAGTTTCCGGTAATTCAGGTAACGTACCGTAGGTGCTGTTCCGTGGACTTGGTGCTTGGACAACAAAATCCGTAGAGTTGTTATCCGTATCTAGACCGCGGCTATCAGCCGGTGCACCAGCCGCAGCTTTACGGATAGCGGCTGTCGTATTGGAGAGAGCAGCGGTCGCACTTCCCTCGACATTTGTAGCTGTTCCGTAGCCAACTAAATCAATTGTTGTACCTGATTTATCAACGAGGTCGACTTTGCCGTTTGTACCACTCATAGCAAGGATTCCCTTGCTAACATCAGGAGTAGGCAAGTCGGTAGTTCCTCCCGTTCCAGCGGCCTCCTCAATAAGGAAGTATCCATTTGCCGGGATGGTTCCATTTAAGTCTGTTCCGCTACTAAAGGTTCCGGCCGCTGAGGTATAGCGAACTTTCCATCCAGTCAAATCTACTGGATGATTTGTAGGATTGTATAATTCAATAAAATCATTTTTAAATTCCGCTCCGCCGTTTCCACCACCACCATAGACCTGCGAGATAACAATATTGCTATTATCCGGTGCTGCCTCGGCGGTCTGGACAGCTGGTAACACACTGCCGGCAACCATTAACATTGCCAGTCCAGTAGCGAACCATTTCCTTACTCTTGAAGAAATAATCATTTGGATAAGTCATTCTCCCCTCGAATCTTTTATTTACAACCTATTAAATCTTAGCATTCAAATGTAAAATGAAAGGTTGTCTTTCATGAATATAAATTAAAGTTTGCATCAATTAAATCTAAAAATTGAAATGTTGTGATTTTAGTATAAAAACAGTGCATAAATACAATATTAATTATAAATTTAGTATTTTTATGGTTAATAGATCACCGATATTTTAATTTTATGTTATATATATTGTTGAATTTATTATGGATTACGACAAATTTATTCTAGAGTTTTATTAATTTTTACATAGGGAAAACAATTGAGATTAGAATTATATAGAATGTATCGGAACAAAAATAATGCCCCTCCAGCTTCTTATCGAGAAGTGGAAGGGCATTATTAATTTTAAATCTACTTGGACAACACATCACTGCTGGTACGGAAGCTCAAGCCGTTCAATTCCATCCATATATTTACGCAGTGCCTGCGGAATGTAAATGGATCCATCCTCCAGTTGATGATTCTCCAGCAGCGGAATTAGGATCCTTGGTGTAGCCACTGCGGTGTTGTTTAGGGTGTGGCAGTATTGCAGCTTACCGTCGGCATCCCGGTAACGAATGCCCGAACGACGAGCTTGGAAATCGAGCAGGTTGGAAGCCGAGTGTGTCTCTCCGTATGCCTCTCTGCTTGGCATCCAAGTCTCGATGTCATACTGCTTATGTGTCTTCAGGGACATATCTCCTGTGCAGACAGACATGATCCGATAGGGAAGTTCCAAGAGCTGTAGAATATGCTCTGCATTCGCAAGAATCTCCTGCAGCATGCCCTCTGATACGCCCTCATCATTCCGACATAAGATAACTTGTTCAATTTTTGAGAATTGATGAACACGGTACAGACCACGCACGTCTCGTCCCGCCGATCCTACCTCACGGCGGAAGCAGGCCGACATTCCGGCGAGTCGCATTGGCGAATCCAGTTCGACAATCTCATCGCTATACAGCGAGACAAGCGACACCTCCGATGTGCCTACCAGCCAGCGATTGTCTCCGTTTAGCTCATAGGTCTGATCCATCCCGCCGGGGAAGAAGCCCGTACGTTCCAGCGCTTCCGGACGGACAATCACGGGAACATCCATCACCGTGAACCCGCGGGCAGTTAGTACATCAATGGCCAGCCGCTGTACAGCGAGATGTAACAACAACCCTGCATCCTTCAGCACATAGCTGCGTGGGCCGCCTGCTTTGACGCCACGGGGGATATCGATGATATTGTGGAGCTCGCCTAGTTCTACATGATCACGCGGTTTAAAGCCGAATTCCGGCAACGTTCCGGTTCGTCGCAGTTCTACATTATCTTTATCATCATGGCCAATCGGTGTATCCTGCGATACAGGGTTTGGTGCGAGCAGCATGAGTTCTCCACAGCGGCGGTCTGCCTCAGTTAGTTCTGCCTCATAGAGATTCAGGCGGTTGTTCAGTTCTCTTACTTGTTCTTTAACTGCTTCTCCTGCCACGCTGTCACCCTGTCGTAAAAGTCGTTCAACCTCTTTGGTCAGCCCGTTACGCTGGGCTCTCAACTGTTCCGTATCTTGGCGCAATTCGCGCCGTTTCTCATCCCATTCCAGCAGTTCATCCAGTGGGAAGTCGACTCTTTTCCAAGCCGTAATGTTTCTTACAAGTTCCTGATTGTCTTTGATCCAGTTCATATCCAGCATACCGTTTCGCTCCTTTTTGGTTAAAAAAACGCAAAAAACGCCCTCATCCATGGGACGAGGAGCGTCAGCTCGCGGTGCCACCCAGGTTGATCGAATCTCCTTAACTGCAGGAACAATCCGACCCTCTTTGGTCTTCGCGATAACGGGCGAAACCCGGTGAACTTAGGGAGTTGTTGTAGACTCCGGTCGCAGACGCCTCACGGTTGGATGCCGATCATTGGCCTGATTGTTGGATTTAATATTGTTGCTTAGTATAACGTAAGAGTGGGAGGAGCGCAAGTGGTTATGGTTTGACAAAAATATCAATTCTACGTTAGGATTAGTATTAATTTAAAGTAATTTTGTCGGGATAATAAATAAAGCAGTGTGAGCTGCTTAAGTGGGATGGAAGAGGTGGAAAAGTGGCTAAAATTGTTGTGATTAACGGAACGCCTTCCCTGGTATCGCGTATCAATGCAGCTATAGAATATGCGGAGGCCAGCTTAACCAATCAGGGCTTCGAGGTTGAGCGTATTAACGTAGCAGAACTACCAGCGGAGGATTTGATTCACACTAAGTTTGAAAGTGAGTCTATCGTCAAAGCCAATGGCCTTGTAGCGGAAGCTGATGCGGTAATTGTGGTTAGCCCGGTTTATAAAGCTTCTTATACAGGCGTGTTGAAGACCTTTTTAGATCTGGTTCCACAAAAGGGATTGGCCGGAAAAGTTGTACTCCCGCTGTTCATGGGCGGCAGTCTTGCACATCTGCTCACAATTGATTACGCATTGAAACCTGTGTTGTCTGTACTGGGCGCGCGTTACATTCTTGGCGGCGTCTATGCCGTGGATTCTCAAGTGGTTCGTAATGATCACGGAGTGGTAGAGCTTGCTGAGGAGCTGAAGCTGCGCCTGAACGATGCATTAGATGAGCTTGCAGAAGAAACTACACATCGTGTGGAACGCAAGGCATAAGACTAAGTAGCAAGCCTTCTGTGCTTAGTGCTAATAACAAACGTATAAGCGTCTCTTTCATCCCTGATACCAGGGGAGAGGGGCGCTTTTTGCATTATATAAGCTATAGCAAAAAGGCCATCTCACTAAGAAAGTAGAGAATGGCCTCTTTTTTATATAGGGGTTATTATATATCCGGTCTTACAAATCGTCGAATCCGTTATCGTCGCCAACCTTACCATAGTTGCGGGACTTAGCTTCGAAGAAGTCAGTTTTGGTAGCATTAAGCGCATCATCGGAGAAAGGTTTGATCCAAGGCATACAGTTAACGTCAACACCTTGATAAGCTTTTTCCATACCCATCAAAGTCAGACGTTTGTTCGCTGTATATTTAATGTAGTCGCTAAGCTCGTTAAGATCAATACCACGCACGTTAGTAAGTGTGTAATAAGCCCAGTTGGTTTCGAGCTCTACCGCGCGGTCGATGGTACGGTATACGTAATCCATGTTTTCTTTGGTGTTCAGCTCAGGGAAGTCTACAAGCAGCTGCTTAAATACTTCTGCGAAGAAGTAGCAGTGCTGATTCTCGTCACGTTGAATATAAGAGATCATTTGGCTGGTTGCCATCATCTTCTGGTCACGGGCCAGATTGTAGAAGAAGGCGAAAGTGCTGTAGAAGAAAATTCCTTCCAAGATGAGATCTGCTACCAGCGCATGGAAAAAGGTCTGTCTCGTAGGGTTATCACGGAACTCTTGATAAATATCAGAGATAAACTGATTGCGTTCCAGCAGGACAGGGTCTTTTTTCCAATATTCAAAAATTTCCTTCTGCTCACTCTCCGACACGATAGAGGATAGAACATAGGAATAGGATTGGTTATGCACCACTTCTTGCTGCCCGATAATAGCGGAGATAGCTTCCAAAGAGGAATCGGTGAAATAACGCTTCACGTCGCTCACGAACATCGTCTGCATCGAATCCAGCACAGCGAGTAGGGAGATATTAATCTTAAATACGCGTTGTTCCTCGGCATCCAGCATCGGGAATTGTTGCGCATCCTTGGACATTGGAATTTCATCCGCGATCCAGTGATTAAGCAGCAGCACCTTATACAGCTTGTACATATGAGGCATGCGAATATCATTCCAGTTCAGAATACCTGAGCATTCACCGTCGATAATGCGTGTGGATTGGTTAGGTGCTTCAGTATTAAAAATCTTTTGTAATTGCATTTCTTATCCCTCCATTTTTTGCGCTGGTAATCTTTCTTGGTGTCTTGTTCATAGAAAGAAGGTGATGGAGTAACGGAGAGGAAGTTTGGAGCTGTAGGAGCGTCAGCGTTCGCCCGAAAGCTTTCCGTAGGAAAGCTCGCATCGAAAGCATATGCTGTCATCGGATGTCATCCGCTAATAGCGGTAAAGATCAAGACCTCTGATGACAACAGCGGCCGGAAGCCCAAACATTCCTCGCAGTTACGAAATTCATCATCGTTTTTCTATTTAGGGCACTAAGATAATTAGCTAGCGCAAGATTCACACTCTTCTATAGTCAAAGCACGGCTACGCACATAATAAGTTGATTTCAAGCCGCCCTTCCAGGCATTCAGATGCAGTTCCAGGAACTCGGTAGCCTTGATGTCAGGACGGACATACAGGTTGAAGCTTTGGCCTTGATCGACGTGACGCTGGCGAGCAGAAGCCATGCGGATCGACCAGTTTTGGTCAATCGTAAATGCTGTCTTATAGTACCAGATCGTTTTGTCGGACAGATCCGGTGCTGGGTTAGCAATCTTATAAGTTGTTTTTTCTTCATAGGAAAGCAGTTCATACAGCGGATCAATGCTGGCGGTGGAGCCGGCAATAATCGATGTAGATCCATTCGGCGCAATGGCGAACATCCAAGCGTTACGTACGCCGTCCTTAGCTACTTCTTCTTGCAGCTCGCGCCATTGCTCAGTCGTTACATATTTACCTTCTTGCTCACCGCTAACATACCCGCGGGAAGTGAAGTATGCGCCAGTCTCCCAATCGGATCCAGCAAATTTCGGATAACGGCCTTTTTCACGGGCAAGCTCCATGCTCGAACGAACCAACAGGTAGTTGATATGTTCATATAAATGATTGTTATATTCTACGGCTTCATCGGATTCCCAACGAATGCCCTTGAGTGCCAATAGGTGATGCAGGCCGAATGTGCCGAGACCTACTGCGCGGTACTGGCTGTTCGTGTATTGTGCCTGCAGAACTTCAATATTATTAATGTCGATTACGTTATCAAGCATACGAACTTGGATCGGAACAAGTCTTTCTAATACGCCAGCTGGAATCGCCCGTGCTAAGTGAATCGAATTCAGGTTGCAGACTACGAAGTCGCCAGGGATTTTGGAAATAACGATACGGGTCTGGCCATCTTTAGTTACTAATTCTTCTTGCTCAATAACTGTTGCAGACTGATTCTGCATAATTTCTGTACACAGGTTGGAGGAGAAAACCATACCTTGATGACGGTTTGGGTTAGTCCGGTTCACGGTATCGCGGTAGAACATGTACGGTGTACCTGTTTCTAGCTGTGATTTCATAATCCGTTTCATGATGTCGATCGCAGGAACAGTGATCCGGGATAATTCCAGGTTCGCTGTAGCCTCAGCATATTTTTCACGGAAAGTACCTTTGCCAAGCTCTTCATCGTAGAAATCTTCCAATCCTAGTGGACGGCCATTTTTATCTGTCCAGCCCATGACCTTTTTCACTTCGTGAGGGCAGAAGAGGTTCCAATGGCTGCGCGATTCTACAGCTTCCATGAACAGGTCAGGTAGGGAGACGCCATGGAACACGTCATGTGCACGCATGCGCTCGTCACCGTTGTTCAGCTTAAGATCGAGGAAAGCGAGAATATCTTTATGGAATACATCAAGATAAACAGCTACAGCACCTTTACGTGTGCCCAACTGGTCTACGCTGACTGCTGTATTGTTCAACTGGCGAATCCAAGGGATTACGCCGGAGCTTGTGTTCTTGTGGCCACGGATATCCGAACCACGTGCTCGTACTTTTCCAAGGTAAACGCCGATGCCGCCACCCATTTTGCTTAGACGTGCTACGTCTGTATTGGAGTCAAAGATACCCTCTAGGGAATCGTCTACAGTATCAATAAAGCAGCTGGATAGTTGTCCAGCGACCTTTTTGCCGGCATTGGACATTGTAGGTGTAGCAGCAGTCATATAGATGTTGCTCATAGCCCAATAAGCTTCTTTTACAAGCTCAAGACGTTTCTCAGCTGGCTCACGGTGCATCAGGTACATAGCAATAATCATATAACGTTCTTGTGGAAGCTCCATTACACGGCCGTCAAAATCATGCGCCAAATAACGGTCGGATAGCGTAAGCAGACCGATATAGTCAAACAAAAGGTCGCGTGTATAATCGATACACCCGCCTAGTTCGATAATTTGTTCTTTGGTGTAATGACTTAGAAGTTCTTCGCGATAGATTCCTTTTTTCACGAGATCCGTAATTAGTGGATACAATTCACCGTAAGGCTCTTCTGGATAAGCTTTGTAGCGGCGATGAACGGCAGCTTTTTTATAAAGGGTAGTCAGAAGGGCGCGGGCAGCTGCGAACTTCCAGTTAGGCTCTTCTTTTGTTACAAGCTCTAGAGCGCTCATGGTGAAGGCATTGCTGATTTCTTCTCCGCTTACCGAGTCACGACGCAGTTTGGAATTCACTCCACGCAGCAAAGTTTCTTTATTTAGTTGATCGAGACCTTCCAGAATACGGTCAGCGTAGACGGAGAGACGGTTCTCATCAAAAGCCAGTTGGCGATTATCCGGTTTTACTACGAATTGCGGCATAGTTAGTTCATCCCTTCTTATTTCAAATTAATTTTCAATATCAAAAATTGATATATTATAGCGCAGCAGGCTGCCACAGAAAGACCTCCGAGCCGTTCATGCTGGCCGGAATGTCGATAATGCGTTGGTTGGAGCTTCCCCGGTAGAGAAGCGTAGTATCTTTCAGTTCTTCTACAAATCTTCCATCTATTAACACCTGACACTGTTTAAGTAGATTCCACTCCGGCGTACCGGGAAGGGCTGTAAGTTCTTCGTACGTATAACCACTGTAAATCCAGATTGAGAAACCTGGCAGTACAGCGCGAAGCTCATGAATGAACCCCAGCAACTCTTCTGCTGAGAAAAAAGGATCGCCGCCTGCCAGTGTCAGACCATCCAGCAAAGGGTTAGCGGCGATTTCTGCAATGATTTCATGTTGTCGTTCTAAGGTGAAGACTTCTCCATATTTAAAGTTCCATGTCTCGGGATTAAAACATCCCGGGCAACGATGGCGGCAGCCGCTGAGAAAGAGGACGGCCCGCATGCCCTCTCCCTCGTTAATCGACTCCGGATAGTAACCGCAAATATTCATAGATGCTTAACGCGATCCCGTACTTCAGCTTGTTTGGCGGCATTAAAGCGGGTCTGATAGTCGCCGGTTAAATAACCTGTAACTCTGCGCAAACGGCGGATGTGCACGTCATTCTCATGTGCGTTGCAGGAAGGGCAGTTTGTCCCAATTACGCCTTCGTATCCACAGCTGGAGCAGCGGTCAATCGGATGGTTAATGCTGAAATAACTGACCTGTTGTTCGAGCGCATATTTAATGATTTTGATAAAAGCCGATGGGTTGTTGCGGGCATTGCCGTTTAATTCGACATAAGAAATAGCTCCGGCATTGCAGTATTCATGGAAAGGAGCTTCCAAGCTGATCTTCTGAGCAGCACCCAGATCGAAGTATACAGGGATGTGAAAAGAGTTCGTATAATATTCACGGTCGGTTACGCCCGGAATGGAACCCAGTACCTTGCGGTCAACTTTGGTGAATTTACCGGACAAACCTTCTGCTGGAGTTGCGAACAGGGTGATGTTAAGATCCAGTTCCTCACTTTTCCGATCGCAATAGTCCCGCATATGACGCACGATAGCCAGCGCCTTGGAATGAACTTCCATATCCTCGCCATGGTGTTTACCGTACATAGCTTTCATACATTCCGCCATACCGATGAAGCCAAGAGACAGACTGCCATGCTTCAGCAGATCGCCTACAGTGTCATCAGGTGCAAGGTGTTCGCCGCCTTCCCAGACGCCTTCTCGCATCATGAAATCGGAAGCTTTAGCTTTTTGTGCGGTTTGGATGTGGAAGCGATGGAGAAGTCCTTCCAGCGCAATATCCATATAATGATTTAGAGCTTCATAGAAGCCAGCTTCGTCTGCGACGGTACGTCTGCCTGTTACTGTGCCGTGTGCCAGACCTAGCCGAACCAGATTCAGTGTATTAAAGGAAAGGTTGCCCTTCCCAGAGCAATGATTACGCCCAAAACGGTCACCGAGCACTCGGGTTCGGCAGCCCATTGTAGCGAACTCCGTATCAGGATCACTTGGATCATAATACTGCAAGTTGAGCGGAGCGTCCAGATTAGCGAAGTTTGGATATAGTCTGCGCGCAGAACATTCAGCTGCTTTTAGGAACAGTTCATAGTTAGGATCGCCTTGCTGTTGATTGATTCCTTGCTTGCATTTGAAGATTTGAATCGGGAACACTGGTGTTTCTCCGCTGCCAAGTCCGTTCATAGTTGCGGTTAGCAGAGAACTGATTACAAGCTGACCTTCTGGTGAAGTACAAGTACCGTAGTTGATGCTGGTAAACGGTATTTGTCCACCGGATCGGCTGGACATGGTATTCAGATTATGTACCATACTTTCAGCCGCTTGCAGAGTTTCGATTTCGGTTTCCTTTAGTGCAAAACGGAACGCCCTTGGATATGACTCCGCCAGATCGGTCCGGCTCATCGTAATCTCGCCCAAAGATTCGTCAGCTTGTCCTTCTTCAAAATAATCCAGACCCTTGCGGAACAGCTTGGCGAAGGATTTGGTTACATAAGGTGCCAGATCGTAATCGAGTTTATTGGCGGATACACCACCATATTGAGCATTTTGCTGGGATTGGAAAATAATCGCTACCAGAGACATAGCTGTCATTATTGAGTTCGGAGGACGAACGCTGCCGTTGCCGGTATTGAAACCTTCACGGAGAAGTTTATCAAACGGGATAAAAATACAGTTCGTCGTTCCAATCGCGTATTGATCCAGATCATGCACATAGACGACATTGTCATCAATAGCCTGCACTAGCTGTGGCGGCATCGTAAAATTGCGGGCGTACCATTTTGAATATTCACTGCCGAACTTGCTCATTTTACCGGAGAAACTCTCTCCATTCAAATTGGCATTCTCGCGCAATAGGTCCATATCCCGACTGTCGATAATATCCCGGCCTAAATCAATGAGCTCTTCTAAAAGAACTTCCCGTGCATTTTCTACTCCATTAAATTGTCTCTCCAACAACGTCATTGTACAGCTCTCCTCTCAGTATAAAAGAAAAACATCTATCATCAAATCCATATATCCATAAGAAGTTGGACTGCTATAAGCAGTCGTATATTTGTTCAGATTACATAAAAAAAGCATCCCCTACCCGAGGATGGCAGAAAATGCCCGATGCGTTATGTAAATATCCACACGGATATTTGCAGAGGTCTCTACGTAGATGACCGCATGCGGACACCATCCCTGTTCCTCGCAGGCATCAATAGTTGGTGTCGTCGAAACAGGTAGGTCTCCTGGCTTCCGTGGGATCTCTCGGCGCCTTCCCAAGGGTGTTCCTAACCCTCAGTGGCATTTGCCGGGAGATGTGGATTCTCAAGCTTCCCAGAAGCTTAAGAAGGCCATCCGGTTACAGTGGCGGGACCGCAGCGGATTCTCACCGCGCTTCCCTATTAAGCTCTAAATCCGGTTAAGGATCAAAGCGCCTGTCTCCACTATATTTTGTTGTCGTTAGATAAAAATAACCCAAGATGTTGTGTTTGTAAACAGTTTTTTAGAAAACCCGCGCGGGGAGCGGGTTCTTTAAAAGTACTCCACAAATGATCCACAGGCTGTCCATAAGTAATCCACAATTGATCCACAGGGAGATGCGAAATGATTCATAAATTGTCCGAAAAGATGCCACAAAGAGTCCATAAATATAGTGCAGATGACCCTAGAATTTGCTCATGAGAAAATACCCTTAGCCCAAAGTCATATTTTGGAGTAATCAGAAGAAATAGAAGAGATAAGGGAGGATAATCTTGCTTAGTTTGTGACAGAGCGGTGGAATTGTTACAATGGAAGGAGACAGCTACTATAAAATTTCGAGGAGGTATTCTCATGCCTATTGCTGAAGTTACAGTTATTCCAATTGGAACAGGCAGTACCAGTCTTAGCAGCTATGTTGCGGATATGCAGCGGGTGCTGAAGACAGTAGAAGGGATTACTTATGAACTTACGTCCATGGGGACGATCATCGAAGGGCCTCTGCAACGCATTTTTGCCGCGGTAGAAGCTTTGCATGAGTCTCCTTTTTCCGCAGGTGCAGAACGTGTCTCTACCTCACTTAAAATAGACGACCGCCGCGATAAACCCTCTACTAGCCGTGGAAAGTTAGAGTCTGTGGAGCGTAAGCTACAGGTGGATTAGCATTTTAGAAGGGCGGAAAACAGGGAGAAATAGGCTTGCGTTTCTGGCTGGAAGTTGTATAATATTTTTTGTTTGACAGAAAAACAGCGTTAAGCTGGTGTAGCTCAGGGGTAGAGCAACGCACTCGTAATGCGTAGGCCGGGGGTTCAATTCCCTTCACCAGCATATCTAAGAATGGCGCAATGGCGCGGTTTTCCGGGATTCCGGGACCGTGCCATTTTTCGTTAAATCCCCCTGACTTCTTCCATTCTTCTACCCTTTATCCGAGTGAAGTGGGTGTCTCGTCAATTTTCTCCACTTCTTTTCGGGTTCCTAGAATAGAATCTCAGATACATCGGGGCACTGCTTCCTGCAAGTTGGGGAGAACATGTGAATAAGTACCCAGGGTGATATTTATTGATGAATGGCCTAATCTTTCCTGAAGTCGAATATGATGGACAGCCAATGCCGTTCCCTGTTCTTCTGGAGAAACGTATCAAGGAAGATAAGACATGGCGCGAAATCGCTAATGAAAACGGTATGACTAGTGGTCACTGTCGAGCAGACGGAAGGTGTGGCGCAAGCTGACAGCAATCAGAATGAAGAATGGTGGAGGAGGAGCAGCATAAGCTGCTTTTCTCTTGCGGGGGCAGATCGGTTAGATGGTAATTACTATAAAAATAAAAAAAGACACCACAAGGTGTCTTAGTACAGATACTTTTCGCTCGAATTTCACGAGCTCGTCAGTGAACTGAGTTCATAAGCAAGACTGGCTACGGCTAACAGATGAAGAGATAAAGTAATATCAATGTTAAAATGTGCGGTAATATTAATTTTCATAGATAACCACGCTCCTAAAGTATAAATACACATAAAGAAAACTTTATAAAGCGCTTGGCCTGCCATCATCAGTGCCAGGTAGCCATCCTGTACAGACGCCTTAGCGTTTCGACAATAACATTATACTTAATATTTTGTGTTTTGCCAAAAAAAGGACCCCCTATTCTTGGTCGGGGTGGCGGTTCTGTGTGAATCATGATGGTCATTGAGGCTCCACGCACGCGGCTGCAGAATGATCAAATGGAAGTTACGTTTCGGTATTCATATCTGCTGTATGCTCTGAACTTGATTATCCAAAATAACGGGCAGCAAGTTCAGAAGGTTAACGGATTTTTTATTGATACAGGTTGAATTTAATGTTTGATACTGTTGTTATGCTAACGGGAAAGGATAGTTTAATAAAGGAGTTACTTAAGACTGGAATAATGAGCAATGTGACAATTATGTCATTCTGAATTGAATATTGTTAGGTTAATCGATGGGGAAGTTTACGTGTCTCCCTTATACTGGAAATTAAATGATTTTATTTCCGAAAGGGGACAATGCACTAATGACTGATGTAATTAAAGCAATAATACTTGGCATAATAGAGGGCTTAACTGAATTTTTACCAGTATCATCTACTGGACATCTTATTCTAGCAGGCGATTTGCTTAGCTTTGAGGGAGATGCTGCAATAACTTTTAAAATTGTTATTCAGTTGGGTGCAGTGATGGCAGTTTTAATTCTTTATTGGAAAAGGTATTTGGAGATTGGGGTTAATATGATTAGAATGGATTTTTCCAAAAGCAAAGGATTAAATGTCATTCATATGATTTTGGCTATGTTACCAGCATTAATCCTATATCTTCTCTTCAAGGACACAATAAAAAGCCAATTATTTGGCCCAACCCCTGTTTTGATCGGTCTAGTTGTTGGTGGCGTGTTGATGATCATTGCAGCGCGGAATAGGCGGACTGAAACCGCTGGTACTATCGATGGGATTAATTATAAACAGGCTTTCGGAATTGGTCTGTTCCAATGCTTGGCGTTATGGCCGGGATTTTCGAGATCAGGTTCGACGATTTCAGGTGGCCTGTTGCTTGGCACTAGCCAAAAAGCCGCTGCAGATTTTACATTCCTTATTTCTGTGCCTGTTATGTTTGGTGCAAGCTTGTTGGATTTGTACGATAGTCGTGATTTGCTGAGTTCTGACGATTTGCTTCTAATGTTAATTGGCTTTGCGACATCCTTTCTTGTGGCAATGATTGCAGTAGTGACGTTCATCAAACTGATTAAGAGACTTCGATTGGAGTGGTTTGCTCTATACCGGTTTGTTTTAGCAGCTCTCTTCTATTTAATTGTCATACAGTAATTGGATTAGTCAATATGAACATCATGGGAAAGAAGCTTTTAAAAAGGGCTATACATCATATCCTGCATAGATTGAACTAGAGGTTCAAAACAAGGGGAAGTCACCAAACAAGACAAAGCTCAAGTAATCTATGAACTAAGGAATGAATTTTCGGTGAAAGCACTTCTACAGCTAGCCGTTATCCCTCGTTTGTTTCTTCTACCATTAATATCACAAAGTGATTTTACAAGTGTTTGGGAATATGAAAAACCCCACCAGTTTAGGTGGGTTTTTGCTTACCAAGTATTATAGTTCGACTGATACTTAACATGTTTGTTCGCATAGCTCTCATTGGGGTAATCACGTCTGACAGACTGCAAGTAGCCTGAAATTGCAAATGTTGCAATAAGCCCTCCTATAATTCCTGTGATTAAGCTGAATGTTGAAAATCCGAATGTGGCAACTACTCCAATGGAAGACAATGCTACAAGCAATAGACTGAATATTTTCATCTTTATACACACCTCCATTTTGTATATGTAGTAATTTGGAAATTAAGATTGATACGTTACTATATTTGATCGGTTTCGATAAAAATAATAATAATTCAGCAAATCTTTAGACGGGCTTCATACTTATTTAAGCTAAGAGGATTATAGTAATCACATAACCCCCTTATAAAATAGATCTAGACCCTGCCGGAAGTGGTGGGGTCACTTTTTTTGCACAGAGTAAATTTATAAATATGGATTTCTCCTTAAATCTACTATAAAGAAGCGCCGCCCCTTTTGGAGACGCCGCTTCTTTATAGTAGATTCTATTCTTTTTGCTCAATTCTTGATTTTGGTGATTTTTTTGGCGGTAACTTGTGCAGGGAATGAATCATCACTTACTTCAAAAAACACTTTAATCTCATCGCCTTTTTTATATTTAGAAGGTGCAACTTTATTTACCCAAATGGCTTGAGAGTACTCATTAGATTCGAGAATCTCCTTATATTCCTTGTTCAAGTCTTCTTCTTTTAATTCAGAAATTACTAAAATTCTTTTATTTTCTACATCTATTGTGTGTACAATTCCTTTCAAAACTTCATCATTCTTACTACAGGCGGTGACTAATAACAAAAAAACAAAAATAAGAGTCCATTTAATAGTAGTACGTGGTTTTTGAATCATGGACCTTCCCCTCCAGTGGTTACGACATTAATTTAAAATCGGTTGCACAGGCATAGCATTTAGTACATTACCAATATAAGAATAAACAGCAGCCCTTCCATTATGACGACCTTTATTGATTCTGGGGAGTTACAGGTGAATGTCTGTAGTATTGATATTTTTATAAGAACTTTTGTTTGTATATAATAAAAATAAATGTTCTTATTTTAGAGGCGATCAATGATGGAAATGAGTATCGACCAAACGGTTGGGATTATTTATCAGGTCAAGGTGAGCAAGATTACACAACGCGAGATCGAGATCCGTGGCATCCGTGACAAACGTCCAACATAAACAAAGGGGATAAATATCATGCGGTGTATAACAATACGGCAGCCTTGGGCGACCTTAATTGCTCTTGGTGAAAAAGAGTTTGAAACTCGTTCATGGAGAACAGCCTACCGCGGCGAGTTAGGCATCCATGCCGGAGTGAGGATTGACAAAAAGATTTGTGAACAGGAACCGTACAAATCAGTATTGGCGAAACATGGCTATACAGCGAATAATTTGCCGACAGGAGCTATTATTGCTACAGGTCAGCTCGCGGGATGTTATGTGGTTACTCCAGAGGTGGATTTAAGGGAATGGATCAATGGGAACGAATATGATTTTGGCGACTATAGTGAAGGACGGTTTGCCTGGAAGCTTGAAGGGGTTCATCCATTAAGCCATCCAATTCCAGCTAAAGGTCGGCTAAGCTTGTGGGAGCACTCTAATCACTTCTGAACGGCGAACAATATTTTTAATGTAATTTTTATGTGCCTATCAGCTTTTTTTCAGGTTCGAGGTATATATTAGAGACACCAAACACCCCCCAGTGTTTTGTGGTATATCTCTCTCAGGTCTTGCCAACTCCCATGGTAAGGCCTATTTTTTTGTTCACTAATTGATTGGGGGGAGAGAGCGCAGCGGCTTCTATACAGCTTTACTTAATCTGGTACTGTTCTTCGTAACTCTTAAAAGATGAAATATCCAGCCCTAGGTATCTGCGCATATGGATGGCAGCCTGAGCCGCAACAATGTCATTCAACAGCAGCATTCGTTCATGATAGCCACGACATATATACTTGGCTTCAATTCCAGTATTAAGTCTGTTTTGCTCATACACCTTGATTCCCCGTCTTCTCATTTCTGCACGAACATCCCTTAGATCTGTTGTAGCTACTGCAGCAGCTGTTCCAAGCACCTCCAGATAAGGGGCGGGTGTTCGTAAGTGTGTAGATAAAATGGCGGAGTCCCGTTCGAAAGCTGATAAAATCATCGGAAGCAATAAATAAGATTTCACCAGCATGTTGTCCCTGCTTTCTGCTCTATGCATGAATCTCATCACCTCTAATAGGAACGTATATTCGTATTCTACCCCGATATTCCAAAAATAATCAATGGTATTTCTAAACAGCTTATCCAATGTGATTAAATTCACAACTAAATAACGAAGAATAAATTATATTAAAAATTGTAATAATAAAAATTAATGTATCGAACGCAAATAAAGGAGAATTATGATGGAAAAAGAGGGCAGCCTCCAGCGTGGATTGTTTTTTGGTTTAATTCTGAGTGTTCCCTTATGGATATCCATATTGGGCTATATACAGTTACTTTAAAATTTAATGAAAAACCTTATGCGAAGCGCCTTTAGGCGCTTTTTTTGTGTGGTACTAATGCGGGGAATTATCGAAAGGAATTGATTGACAATTGTGGGTGTCGGGAGCTAAACTGTTATTAATTCAAAAGTATTAAAAGTCATAGACTGTTATTGGATAGAATGCTTCAGCTACCAGTTCTGGACTTGCAGTGTAATACATATATATAGTCATGATAATAGCAAACCGTCTGAAAGGGCGGGACGCAAAGTCCAGGAGTCTAAAGTGTCTTAAAGGCACAATGACCGTCCGACTGCCATGAGAAGGGAATTTCACTTCTTTTTGGCGGTCTTTTTTGTTGTTAGGTCCTTTAGAGTTTCTGGTAATTATTCTGATTAATATAAATCATAGTTTTAGGAGGTGTGCCATTTGAAAAGAAGAATAAAACCGTTACTCTCGCTTGTATTAGCTGGGATTTTGACGGTAGGTAGTGGGCTTTCCTCATTGGGAGCTGGAGTTGCTGGAGCTAGCAGTTCTTCTACATTGGGAATTGCAGCGGTCTACAACGTGTTTATTCTAGGGGATATAACAACAGTTTCGGATACGGAAGGAAGGTTTGCTGCTGGAGGTAACGTTAACTTAACCAACTATAGTGTTGGAGATAGGTTGACCGCTGCAGAGGTTTCCCTGACTGACACACTTGTTGTTGGAGGGAATCTTACTTTCAACGGAGGTACTGTTTATGGGAATATCGTGCACGGGGGAGATTTTTCAGGGAATGTAACGCTCCTCAAGGGTGGTACAAAAAGACAGGGGAGTACGATTGACTTTTCAGCCGTAGGTCAGTCTTTGAAGGACAAATCAGCAGAACTTGCAGCATTGCCGGCGAATGGAACAACAGTGTACCAATATGGCAGCCTTACCCTGACAGGTACAGATCCTGCGGTCAATGTTTTTAATGTTTCAGGAGATAACGTCTCTAATACCTATGGAATTACAATAAATGTTCCTTCAGGATCTACTGCAATTATTAATATTGATGGTTCTAACGTAAAAATGAAAAACTTCGGATTTCTACCTAATAACGTGTTGAACAGCAAGAAAATTTTGCTTAACTTTAGCCAAGCTGCGTATCTTGATATGGCAGGCATAGGTGTAATGGGAAGCATACTTGCCCCCTATGCTCATGTTGATTTTATTAATGGTCAGATTAACGGTACTTTAGTGGCGGCTTCACTCAAAGGTACTGGTGGTGAATTTCACCACTATCCATACGATGGTGATGAACCTGGACCAACGCCGACACCAACGCCGACAGTGACGCCGACACCAACAGTGACACCAACGCCAACGCCGACAGTGACGCCGACACCAACACCGACAGTGACACCAACGCCAACGCCGACAGTGACGCCGACACCAACACCGACAGTGACACCAACGCCAACGCCGACAGTGACGCCGACACCAACACCGACAGTGACACCAACGCCAACGCCGACAGTGACGCCGACACCAACAGTGACACCAACGCCAACGCCGACAGTGACACCGACACCAACACCGACAGTGACACCGACACCAACACCGACAGTGACACCAACGCCGACACCGACGCCAACACCATGTCCGACGCCGACAGTGACACCAACACCAACACCAACGCCGACAGTGACACCGACGCCAACGCCGACGCCAACGCCGACAGTGACACCGACGCCAACGCCAACAGTGACACCAACGCCGACAGTGACGCCAACACCGACACCAACGCCGACAGTGACACCAACACCGACACCAACACCGACACCAACGCCGACAGTGACACCAACACCAACGCCGACAGTGACACCAACGCCGACGCCGACAGTGACACCAACGCCGACGCCGACAGTGACACCAACGCCAACGCCGACAGTGACGCCAACACCGACACCAACGCCGACAGTGAAGCCAACACCGACACCAACACCGACACCAACGCCGACAGTGAAGCCAACACCGACACCAACGCCGACAGTGACGCCAACACCGACACCAACACCGACACCAACGCCGACAGTGACGCCAACACCGACACCAACGCCGACAGTGACACCAACACCAACGCCAACAGTGACACCAACGCCGACAGTGACGCCGACATCGACACCAACACCGACAGTGACACCAACGCCGACACCAACACCGACACCAACGCCGACAGTGACGCCGACACCAACACCGACACCAACGCCGACGCCTGAAGCAACACCAACACCGACGGTAACGCCTGAAGCAACACCAACGCCGACGCCTGAAGCAACACCAACACCGATGGTAACGCCAGAGGTAACACCAACACCAACGGTAACACCAGAGGTAACACCAACACCAACGGTAACACCAGAGGTAACACCAACGTCGACACCAGAGACTTCGGTGTTCCCGACACCAACGCCATCATCCGTAATTGGCACTATAGTTCTTGCAGAAGATCCCGTGCCGCTTGGGCCTGTAGCTTCGCCGACACCATCGCCAGTACCAACACCGTCGAATAGCACAGAAGTACTTGTTGATGATGATGAGATCCCATTAGGTCCGGTACCGGCAGTGACACCAACGCCAACACCAACACCTGATGAAATCATCGTAGTGGACGATACGATCCCATTAGGTAAGCCACCTGTGAAGGAATTGCCAAAAACGGGTGAATCAAGTCCTGCACCTTACTACGTAGCAGGTTTAGGTTTTGCACTTATCGGATTATTAATGAGAACCAAGTTCTCCAAAAAGAATAAATAATAAAGGGTAGAGCACATAGAGTCGCTTTCGGGAGTGTTCCGATGGCGGCTCTATTTGTATGTCATGATTTCGATAGTTTGGTGCATTCTAAGTAGATGGTATACTCTTGTTGGAAAAGAAATGTAGAGGGGATGGCGAAGGCGAATTGATATGGTTCATTATTAGCGCTGTAATCATCATAGGGATTCTAATCTATGTGGGATTTTTCTTCTATGGTATTGCTATTAAACGAGCGCCAAAGGTATTTCTAAGTAATAATCCTAATCTGAAGGCTGATCCTCCGGTTGCCGGAGCTTCTTGGGGGGAGGGGAAGGATTGGGTCTCTCGCCAGAGCTTCGAGAATATTGAGATCGTATCTGCAGATGGACTTAAACTAAGGGGTTACTTACTCCAATCTAATCGTGCTGCGGGACGCACAGCCATTCTAGCCCACGGTTATTCAGGTAAAGCAAAGGATATGGGGGCGTACGCCAAAATCTACTACGAGAACTTAGGCTGTAACATCCTAATTCCCGATGCAAGAGGGCATGGAGATAGCGCAGGGGATTACATTGGTTTTGGTTGGCCGGAACGAAAAGATTATTTGCAATGGATTGAATACATGATTAAAAAGACTGGGCCCAGTGCTCAAATTGTGCTTCACGGCATCTCTATGGGCGGTGCTACAGTGCTAATGACCTCAGGGGAAGATCTTCCGCCGCAGGTAAAAGCTATTGTTGCGGACTGCGCTTATACCTCAGTAAAAGCACAATTATCTTACCAACTACGACGAATGTATCGCTTGCCAAGTTTCCCTTTCGTTCAAAGTGCAAGTCTAATCACCCGCTTGAAGGCGGGGTATGGCTTTGGTGAAGCCTCTGCATTAAAACAAGTGCGGAAAGCGAAGGCTCCGATTCTTTTTATTCATGGGGATGCGGATAACTTTGTACCTTTTGCTATGATGAATGAATTGTATGAGGCATGCCAGAGTCCAAAAGAGAGGCTCATAGTACCGCAAGCGGGGCATGGATTGTCTTATGATACGGATAAGGCGGGGTATATAGATGTAGTAACAGCTTTTGTAAGTCGATATGTAAAATAAGTCCTGAACGTAGACAGCGCCCGATATCCGCTAGGTAGCGGTTATCGGGCGCCTATATTTTTCCACACATGACGTAGTCCTTGAATAAGGATCGTACCGTCATGCTTTCTCGTTATATTCATCCCCCGCCGTTCGTGAGTAACGGGTGTCTTAATTCCTTGTTATTTCCAGCAGCCGTGTGGCGAGAATAATCCTTCCAATACGACAAAAGCCCTACCTCTCTTTTGCCCTTGCGGCTCCATTGACCGCGCCAGTGTGAATCGGAATGCTATATTTCGAATTTAATCTCATAAAAAGGAAGAGTACTGCAAGAAAACATAAAGCCTCTTTGTCCAAAATGCCGATGTGTATAATAGTCGGCCTGACATCTTCTTGGTGGGGATATTCAATATATCGAAAAACAAATACCATATAAATATAACACACTATTGTTTAAAAGGCAAATATAATAATGAATTCCAAGATAAGGTTTATTTGATTCTAGAGAGGAACAAACCTCGATAAGGGGTGCTTAGATTTTGAAAGTAACTTAAATTGGGTTAATTGTGAATTATTCCGGAAAAGCTAGTAAACCAGAGGAGATGGGCGATCTCGGTGCAAATGGGCTAAAATGTAAGTTGGATATTTTTGCAAACGCTACAAACTTCAACTGAAAATGCCAGAGACGAATGGGTTGTGTCTGCTGGGGTTATTTTGCGTGCCTATTTTGTGAACAGCTCTCTAAAACTGACAATAAACTCCAACATTGATTGAAGGATTGAGGGTAGACCGTTATAATTAATAAGTCTGGATTTTAATTAAAAAATAAGGGAGATTTTTATGAAACGCGCAGATGTGTGGCTGATTTCCATCGTATTGATTGCTGCGCTCGCTTTTCTCGTACCGAGATGGTTTTCGGACAATGATGACAAAGGTGGGGCCGGTAAAAATCTCATAGCCAATGTAACGGTGGACGGTGAGTTATTTAAAACGGTAAAGCTTACAAAAGAAGAACAAACCATTGAGGTCCGCACGGAACGCGGCTATAACATTTTGAAGGTGCATGATTACGGGATTGAAATGTACGATGCCGATTGCGCTGATAAAGTTTGCCTAGGTTTTGGTTTTATTACCCTGCCCAAACAGACGATTGTCTGTCTACCGCATAGAGTATTAGTCGAAATCACCAGTGCGTCGGGGGAGGATGATATAGATGCCTATGTCCAGTAGTGAATCTGCAACAGCTTTAAAAAGAACAGTGATTATTGCGATTTTCGCCGCAGTGGCAGTAGTGTTAAGTTTAATAGAGGCACAGATTCCGTTATCCGGGATGGGACTGGTGCCGGGTGCTAAGCTCGGACTGGCCAACATTATGATTTTGACTTGTATTTACTTTTTACGTGGACGGGATGCTTTGCTGCTTGTCATCCTCAAAACACTGCTTACTGCATTTCTGCTAGGTACCTTCTCAAGCTTGCTGTTTAGTTTATTTGGTTCACTTTTTAGCTTTGTTGTTATGTTTGTGCTGATGCTGATTAGTGGCAAAGGTAAGAGTATAAGCTTGATCGGAATTAGTATAGCCGGTGGGATTGCGCATAATATCGGTCAGCTGCTGGCAGCTTCTATGGTATTTGCATCACTTAGTATTTTTTATTATCTTCCCATGCTGCTGATCACTGGGGTAGTAACAGGAATTGCCGTGGGCTATGCAGTCCGTTATTTGGTGGCGTCATTGTCAAAAATATCGCTGTTTGAAGAATTTTTGGACTGATTAGTCACATCAGCGGAAGGATGACTAACATGAATGAATCATACGAAGGTCAAGACTTAGAGGGAGAGGGACAAGCAGTCATCTCTCTGGATGGGGTATCGTTTGGCTATGATCCCGAGCATCCGATTCTTCACAATATAACGTTATCTATCTCTCAAGGACAATGGGTCAGCTTGGTTGGTCCTAATGGCTGCGGGAAGTCTACGTTGGTCAAGCTGCTCAATGCTCTGCTGCCTAAGGGGGCTGGTGAGATTGTGGTTAGTGGCATGCTGCTTAGTGAGGAAACGATCGGAAGCATTCGGCAATGTATCGGAATGGTGTTCCAAAATCCGGATAATCAGTTTATTGGAGCCACTGTAGAGGAAGATATCCTATTCGGCCTGGAAGGGCTTTGTTTGCCGTACGAAGAGATGGCTGAACGTTTGCACTCCTATACGACGAGACTAGGAATAAATCATCTGTTGTCCAAGCATCCGGGTGAGCTGTCGGGAGGCCAAAAGCAGCGTGTTGCTATTGCTTCCATTCTTGCTATGGAACCAGGCATCGTCATTTTTGACGAGGCCTCTTCTATGTTGGATGAAGGAAGCAGAAATGACCTTCTCGGTATTCTGCAGGATATGCGGGCAGAAGGGAAGTACACGATCCTCATGATTACGCATGATGCAGATGAGATTTTGGCATCGGATCGGGTGCTTGCGCTGCATGGAGGTGGTTTGGCTGCAGATGTTACACCGGCGGAGTTGTTCCGGAACGAGGAGCTTCTGGAAAAATGTCATTTGCGTGAACCTTATTCTTGGCGCCTTGCACGCGAGCTGCAGAACCAGGGCATTCATGTGGATGTTCCGACCAGTGAAAAGGAGCTTATAGATACGTTATGGCCATAGAATTACAGCAAGTAAGTTACACCTACGCTGACCGAAGCCTCTGGAAGCTGACGGCGCTCCGGGACATTAACCTCAGTGTACCCATTGGCTCGATGGTTGGTATTGCGGGGGCGACGGGCTCAGGTAAATCGACGCTGCTGCAATTGTTTAACGGGATACTGAAACCAACCGAGGGTACGGTAAAAGTGCTTGATGTAACCATTCAGGCTGGTGAGAAGTCACCTAAGCTAATGCCACTGCGCCGCCGAGTCGGATTGGTATTTCAATTTCCGGAGCAGCAGATGTTCGAAGATACGGTCGAAAAGGATCTCATTTTCGGTCCCCTTAATTTCGGCATGAGTCTCGAAGAGGCAAAGTCACGTGCACGTCAGGCCATGTCAGATATGGGGCTGGATCTCGCACTGCTAGAGCGGAATCCTTTCCAATTGAGCGGTGGACAAATGCGTAAGGCGGCTATCGCTTCCGTGCTAGCTATGGACCCTGAGGTCATCGTTCTGGATGAGCCCACGGCAACGCTTGATCCCATTAGCCGTGCAGAGCTAATCAGCTTGCTGGAGCGATTATGCCGTGAGCAGGGCAGAACGATCATTATCGTTACGCATCGGATGGATGAGTTATTGCCATATGCGGACAGCTGGGTTGTACTTAAAGAGGGCAGCACGGCGTTTCAGGGCAGTGTAAAGGCGCTTGCAGATGATCCTTCGATTCTGGAACAGTGTGGTTTGACGGTTCCGCAGTCCCTTCGTTACTGGCATGCAGTTGCTGATCATTTAGGTCTTGTGGATGAAGCCCCCCGCTTGACGGCTGAGAGTCTGGCAGAGCTTATAGCTTCGCTGCCAGCGGAATCAATAAGCACTGGTAAGCCCGATGGAAAGAGGGATGACCATGAATGAGAAACTGATCTTAGGTCGGAGTATTGAGACCGGTTCGTGGGTGCACAAGCTGGATGCTCGTGCCAAAATCACTGGCATGCTATTATACGTAGCTGTTATCCTGCTCTCACGTTCGTGGATGGCCATGGCTGTGCTGGCTATTTTTTCGATAGCCGTTATGGCTTCAACGAAGATTCCGCTTAAATACTTCCTGAAAGCAGCTAAGCCTTTACGTTATTTAATGTTGTTTATCTTTATTGTGCAGGTGGTGTCTGTAAAGACAGGGGAGGTAATGCTGACTCTTGGTTCCTGGTCTATCTATGAGGGAGGGCTAAGATTAGGGGCATTTTCGGTCATCCGCATGTTCTTTCTTATCACCTTTACAGCGCTTCTGACCTTCACAACAACGCCGGGGAAGCTGAATCAAGGGCTGGAGGGGATCTTGACACCCTTCAAAAAGCTTGGCTTATCCCCTGACCGTATCACGCTGATGATCAGCATTTCACTTCGTTTCATTCCTACGATTCTAGATGAATCGCAGATCATAATGAAAGCGCAGGCCTCAAGGGGAGCCGATCTAAAAGAGCTGCCTTTGAAGGAAAAGGGACGGATGTTAGTCTCCCTGCTGGTCCCGATTATCGCCAGTGCTTTTAGGCGTGCTCAGGATCTGGTGTATTCCATGGAGGCCCGCGGTTTTCGCATGGATGCTCCCCGCAGTCGGTATCACCGCCTAAGGTGGGGCAAATTCGATACTGTTTTTATTGGGATGTTTGTGGTCATGGGAATTGCAGTAGCTTTGTTATAATACTCATTCCCTAATTAGTAGTATCAACTTGGGAGGGAACTTGAATGGCACGTTATTTTAACGGTAGAGAAGTCGAATTACTCGCACCCGCAGGAACGTTTGAGATTTTCAAGGAAGTGATCCAATCACGGTGTGATGCAGTTTATTTTGGTGGACCTGTATTGAATATGAGAATGATGCGTAAAGGTTATAATCTTACTCATGAAGAGATCGTAGAGGCACTTGATATCGCACACCGTCTAGACAAAAAAGTGTATATCACTGTGAATAATCTTTTTAGTGAGGAAGATGTGGAGGAAGCTAGAGAATACTTGCGTTTCCTTGATGGTGCTCGGCCAGATGCCTTGATTGTTCAGGATATGGCAGTGTTGGAGCTTATTCGGGAGATGGAGCTTAACCTTCCTATTCACTCTTCTGTAATGATGAATGTTCACAACCTGGAGATGATCTTTGCGCTGCGTGATCTGGGTGTAACTCGTGTAGTTACCTCGCGGGAAATGGACCTGCAGACAGCTAAGCTGCTTGGTCAGCGGAGTGGTATGGAGCTGGAATATTTTATTCACGGGGATATGTGCTCTGTGCATGGTGCAAATTGTTACTTCAGTTCCCATGTTTTTGGCATGAGCAGCAACCGGGGAAAATGTATGAAGCCTTGCCGCTGGGATTATCGGGTTAAAAAAGACGGATATGTATATCCTGCTGAATATCCACTGGCTGTCAAAGATATGTTTATGTATGAGCATCTTCCGGAATTGATTGAATCAGGTATTACTTCCTTCAAAATAGAAGGCCGTATGCGTGATAAGGATTTTATGGTGATGCTGGCGAATAGCTACGGCGAAGCCATTGACCGATATATCGATGATCCGATTGGCTTTGATCGTACGGTTGATACTAAAGAGCTGTACAACAATCGCAAGCGTGACTTTTCGACAGCTTATGCTTTTGGTAAACCAGGGTTAGCTAACATTAACCGTCGTTATGAAGGTACGGGCAAATTCTATAGCACTGGAAAAGTTTTTAGCACCCCAACCGCAGAACGTGAGCTATCTGAAAAACGTGTAGAGGAATTGCGGGAACGTTTGGCGCAAGAAAAGAAACCAATGGCAACAAAAGCTAAGTTGGCTGTACGTGTGAATAATATGGAACAGGCGCGCGTAGTATTGGAGCTGGGTGTGGATAGTTTATACTTGCCGGGGGATGTATTTGAACCGGACAGACCTTTTACAAAACGTGATATTAAGGAACTTGGTGAGCTAAAAGGCGATAGCAAAATCTATTTAGGGTTGCCACGTATGATGACCGAGCTGCATTTTGATCAATATGATCAATTGCTTGGTGGAGAACGCTTGCCGATCGACGGTCTAATCGTTACTAATTTGGGAGCGATTCGCAGATACAGTTCTACAGGGTATCCGTTAATTGGAGATGGTAGTTTAAATGTCTACAATCATCTTTCAGCCCAATTATATGCAAAATTAGGTTTAACTCAGCTTTCGGTTTCACCGGAAATGACGCTGGAGCACTTTGCTACCTTTGCCTCGCGTTGTGACACGCCTTTGGAAGTTGTTGTACATGGTACACCTGCACTAATGTATATGGAACATGACCTTTATGAGAATACTGAAGTAATGGAGCCTATCGCTGAAGAGGATAATCAATATGTGCACAATAATGTATTGGTTCTAAAAACAGACAAAGGTGAAAATCCGGTATATCGTGATCAGCACGGCCGTTGCCATCTTTTGTTCGCGAAGGAGCTCTGCTATTTGCCGTTGCTTGGTGAGATGATTGATCTAGGCATATCTAGTTTCCGTATTGAAGGAGCGACATATAGCGCTAAGCAGTTGCGTGAAATTATAATTTCTTATCAACAAGCTATGAATCGTACTGAAGTGAAAGATGATATGCTAGGTGGTCTTGAGCCCATTTATGCGGGTTATACTCTAGGTTCGCTGCAATTTAACTAATTCTATTTTTTGGGGCAAAATACCGTCTGCTAGTAAGAAGAATGCATAGTACTCTATGAATAAGTTACTATTTTCACAAGAAGAGAGGGAATCAATCATGGAACAACAAGAATTCATCGGAAGAGAAGCCGTAGCGGCAAAACGTAAGCAATATTTCTATCCGTGTACACAGCATTTTTACCGCGATGCGCCTCAGCTTGTGCGAGGTTCGATGCAGTTTGTGTATGATGAAAATGGCAAACAATATACAGATTTCTTCGCAGGTGTATCTGTAGTTGCCTGTGGGCACTGCAATCCAGCCATAACTGAACGTACGATTGAGCAACTGCAGCAGCTGCAGCATACGTCTACGATCTATTTAACTCAGCCAAATGTGGATTTGGCTGAACGTCTGGAAGAGGTTATGCCAGGCGGTCTACGCCGAACCTTTTTCGTGAACAGCGGCTCAGAGGCTAATGAAGGCGCACTGCTGCTTGCCCGGATGTATACAGGACGCAAAGGGTTCATTGCACTGGAAAGTGGTTTACACGGCCGTACCAATCTAACTATGAGTGTGACAGGTCTGCCGATGTGGCGTACCGATAAATACTTGGATCATGACGTTGAGTTTATTCCTCGCCCATATCATCCAGAACTATCTCTAGAGGAAGCCGCTGCACTATCCCTGGAATCTCTGGAGCGAGTGCTTGAGGAGAAGGGGAATACTATCGCCGCAATGATCGTAGAGCCAATCCAAGGCAATGGTGGTATGATTATGCCAACGCCAACCTATTTCAGTGAGGTCAAAATGTTGCTGGAGAGATACGGCGTGCTTCTGATCGCTGATGAAATTCAAACTGGATTTGGTCGTACAGGCAAAATATTTGCTATGGAGCATTTTGACGTAGTGCCCGATATTATTAGTATGGCCAAGGCACTGGGGAATGGAATTCCGGTGGCAGCCTTTGCGACAACGGATGAGATTGCTCTCGCGCTGAACCGTCCGTCGGCTTCAACCTTTGGAGGCAATCCGGTATCTGCTGCAACGGCGCTGGCTGTGCTTGATTATATTCGCGATGAACGGCTTCCTGAACGCTCAGTGCTGCTCGGAGAACGATTGAAAGCAGGGCTAAAGACCCTTCAAGACCGTTATCCTTCGCTTATTGTGGATGTACGAGGAATTGGGCTTATGTTGGGAGCGGAGCTTGCTGGTGAGGATGCAGAAGGCTCTGCGGCGCTTACAGATCAAGTACTGGAAGCGATGAAAGACAGAGGATACCTGATCGGCAAAAATGGCATAGGACGCAACGTACTAGCCTTTCAACCGCCGATGATTATTACGGAAGAGGATATCGACGGGCTGCTTAACAACCTGAATGAAGTCCTTGCGGAGCTTAATGACTAATATAATGAATTTCAAGTAGCGAAGAAAGAGGAAAACGAATGGCTATTCTAAACATTTTTAAAACTGCAGGCCTAAAGCTTAAAATGTTCAGTGAACTGGTGATGTTCTCTCATACGCTTTTTTCGCTGCCGTTTGCCATTATCTCGATGGTGTGGGCTGCTGGGGGCTGGCCATCAGGGCATGTGATGATCTGGGGTCTGATTGCATTGATCGGTGCCCGTAATGGCGCTAATGCATTCAATCGGCTGGCAGACCGTACGTTTGATGAACAGAATCCTCGTACGGCACATCGGCATTTGCCACAACGGTTATTGGCAGAAAAAGAAGTGGTTGTCTTTGTTATTGTCAATTATGCCATCTTTATTGTGGCTTCAGGCATGCTGAACTTGCTCTGCCTGCTCTTATCGCCGGTAGCAATCGTGTTAATATCGACTTATTCTTATACAAAACGTTTTACCTTTCTAAGCCATTTATATTTAGGCTTTGTTATTGCTTCCGCACCGATTGGTGCATGGTTTGCCGTAACCGGAAATATCGCATTTACCCCGTTTGTGATCGGGACGGTAGTTATGCTCTGGATTGCCGGATTTGATATTATCTACGGCACTCAGGACATTGAATTTGACCGGCGGCATGGGTTATGGTCTATTCCGAGCTTCTTTGGATTAGAGAATGCGCTGCGTATCGCCAAAGGTCTACACTTCATTATGATTATGCTGCTATTATTTCTATACGTATGGCAGGATCTCGGATGGATGTATTTAGTTGGGATTGGTATCGCTACATTGCTCCTGATGACCGAGCATAAGATTATAAAACCTTCGAATCGTAAGCTGATGAAGGTGGCTTCTTATAATCTAAATCAGGTAATCAGCATAGTGATATTATTGTGTACGCTGATTGATTTTTTCTATGTTAGTTAGGGAACTGGCTTTGGTAAGCAGGCTGGCTGAGCATTGGCGCATTGCCCTCAAACTAACAACAAAAGACAATAGCCTACCCCTTTTGGGTAGGCAAGGGAATTGGAAAGCTGGCTACGCTAGCTTTCTTTTTTTGTGTTGACTCGGTTCCCCGCTCTGCTAGGGGGAAGCTACGAGTTGAATGCAAAGATTAGGGAAAACCTCCCTAATCTTATTGAGTTTTTTATCCTTTGACTCTGTTTTAGGGAATTTCTCCCTGAAATACAGCTGGTTACTCTTAAAAGCATGCTAAAGTGTACTTTATTAGGGAGGAATTCCCTAATATCGTGGTTTTCGAACGATTATTAGCTAATTTTAGGGAGGTTTTCCCTAATTATATCCGATGGAGTAGAATGACTAAATTAGCTCATGTGCGCTACGCTGCGTTTGCGTGTTTAGCTTGTCTTGTTGAAGCAGAAAAATAGCAGTTTGAATTTGCGACAAGATCAATGAAATGATTTGTTTAAAGCAAAAAAACGGATACCCCCAAGTGAATGGAGGTATCCGTTTTTATTTGTATTAGATCGTACGCTTTAGCGATCACGGTCCGCAAAATATTGCAGCAACGTTTCCAGATCAGCATGCGCCGGGTAGGAGGAGAGCTGCTGCACAATAGCTGCAGCTTTATCCAGATAGTTCTGGCTGACCCTTTCAGCGCGAGCGAGGGCATCGCTATTGTTAATTAGGGTGAGCACATGTGCTACTTCAGCGTCGGAAGAATCCGGGCCGATTGCACGGATCACAGGCGAGAGCTTAGGGTCCTGCAAGGCGTACAGCACTGGCAGGGTGACTTGACCATGTCGCAGGTCGCTACCGGCAGGTTTGCCTAGGACATCGGCGGACTGTGTGAAATCTAGCAGGTCATCTTGTATCTGAAAAGACATCCCTAAGGCTTCTCCAAAATTATAAAGGAGATTGGCAACTTCTTCGGTGCTTTCAGTGGACAGTGCACCAACCCGTAAGCAGGTTGCCATAAGAAGAGCGGTTTTGTTTAAGGATTTCTCCAAATACTGATCCATTGTAATTTCATAATCAAAAGCATGTTCCATTTGCTGATATTCACCCAGACACAGCTGAGCGGTGGCTACAGAGGATAAGTCATGAACGTATCTGTTTTTATCTCCTGTATATTTGCTCAGCAGCTCGATGACCCGAGCGGACATGTAATTACCAACATGTACTGCTGACAATGTACCCGTCTTAATATGTAAGGCGGGTACGCCCCGCCGTAACTCAGAACGGTCAATGATATCATCATGAATTAATGAGGCGGCATGAATAAATTCAGCAGCAGCAGCTAATTGAAGCGCTCTGCGACCGGTATCCTTACGGCCAAACCGACTGCCAACAATGACCATGAGGGGACGAAGGCGTTTACCACCGGAATTTATAAGCTCTAGAACACTTTGCGCGAGCTGAGATTTCTTAGGTACATCTTTATCACGCGTCACAAGGTTTACGATTTCGCGGTTGATTTCATTTATGTCTATATTTAAGGCCTCATGCAGCTTCATTTATGGATCCCACCTGTCAAATGGCTTTGCTTGTGCGACTACGCTGTCTGCACTCTTGAATCAAGAACTCTTCGATTCCAGTAGCTGGATCATGTTCCGCGAAGTCTCCATTTGACCGTCTAATCTGCATTTTTTTGATCGAAGGAGCTAGATAAGCAACTAAGTCGAGCTCACGGCATTTCACCGCAAACTGCAGGTAAAAGCTATACAAATAATCTCCATCCAAAATGTTGCGTGTAAGGTCGGGATGATGTGGGATACATTCCATATGGCGCTCTGCTGCCAAAGTGAGAATAGTGTAAATACCCAGCAAATTGACTTTGCGGCTGTATTCCAGATCATGGCGTTCCAGTACCGAGATTAGCTGTTCACATGCAGCCGGAGAGGGCTGAAGCTCAATTCCGGCAATAGGTGACATTTCAGTATGCAACAACCGGAGGGTATCTTCTATGAGTTGTTTGTTCACAAGATTCTCTCCTTCTTGTCGGTTTTGCCGGAAGAAACCATACCCCGATCATCCCTACAAAACCATTCATTCAAGAAAAAACCACCATTTCCTAGGATTAGGAAGGTTATTTTCTTCTTGTAAATAAGGAGAGTAATGTGTCCTAGGGACACATTACTCTGAAGTATATCCATATTTAACCCTAATAAAATACAATTTGCACATATGTTCTATATGATAAATTACACAAATTCAGGGTTTTATTATCAGTCGGTGTATAGATACCATCGTCTGACGAGCGGAATTCTCTTCCACTGTTTCTTAAGCCAAGGAAGTACATAGTAGTCTAGACCAAGTGTGCTTCCCGATCCGCCGATGCAGGCAATACCAGCAGCAACGTACCATAACATTTCTGTCGAGGCCATTTTGGTTGACCAAATCATGACCGACATGCCTACGGTCGCTATAGAAGCAAGTGCTGTGAAGAGACCAACGATGAGCATAATACCGAAGACGATTTCTGCACATACCATACCGATTTGGAACCATTTCGCGAGGAAAGTGTAACTTCCGTCGTTGTTGTAGAACATCAAATCCATGAACCAGTTTGTAATGTTGTATACGAAGTTAGGTACAGGCAACGCTTCAACTGCTTCTTTTGCAGTGGATACTGCTGAAGCTGCAGATTGTGCATCTACGGTGTCTTTAACTGCATCTACTGCAACACTGGCTGCTGATGAAGCATCCGTTGCAAAAGGAGCAGCTGGAATCAAGAAAATCTTATCTGGATCTTTCCAAATCTTTTGGATCTTCTCAATACCTTCATATAACCACATACCCCCAAGTAGAACACGAAGTGGAACGAGCCAGAAATTAGGTGAACGTTTGGAGAAGTGACCACCCAAGAAGCTCTTGCGGTTCTCAACATGGAAGAATTCATGCATCATATATGTCCATACTTTATTGAATCCGACAACCTGAGACAGGTAGAACATATTAATAAAGTGTTTGGATAGCATTGCCATGAATCCAGTAAGCATAAAGAACTTACCTGGCAGACCAACGTTAGCTACGCCGTAGCGGCTACCAATGGAGACCATTGTACCGTGGAAACCTGGTTTGTAAGCTTTTTTAGCAGTATTCTGAATGTCGGCGGCAATGTTGCCAGCAACAATCGGAGCGGCTTGTTCAGCGTTCTCAACCATTTGTGGTACAGGACGAGTTTCACCTTCAGGAATGTAGAAAATGTTGTCCCCTACTACGTAGACGTTCTTATGATCTACACTTTCCAGGTTCTCATTCGTAACAATCCGTTTGCGGCCTTGTTGTTGAACTTCAAGTCCACCAACGATTTCGGAGCCTTCAACACCAGCAGTCCAAACAATTGTTTGGGAATCAACGACGTTTTTCTCACCAAGGGCAACACTACCATTGCCTACTTCGGTGATTTTAGCGCCAGTAACGATTTCCACGTTCAGCTTACGAAGGCGAGCTTCAGCTTTTTGAATCAGCTTATCTGGAAGGATAGGCAGAATCTTCGGAGCCATATCAGCCACAATCAGTCTTACTTCGGATGGGTCGATAAAGAACTCCTTGCATAATTCCTCGCGTTGTTCAGCCATTTCACCAACCAGCTCGACACCAGTAAAGCCGGCACCGATAATAACGAAGGTCAGCATAGCACGGCGTACAGCTGGATTTTTCTCCATAGCCGCTTTGGTATACATATCGCGGATTTGGCGTTTCAATGCTACCGCATCATCGTAAGACCAGAAGGAGAAGGTGTTTTCTTCTGCGCCTGGAATGCCGAAGAAGGTTGGTTTGCTACCTGTGCCGATTACAAGGTAATCGTAAGCGTAGGTAGCTTTATCGGACTTAAGTTTTCTGCTTTTGAAATCGATATTGCTGATCTCATCAAGAACAACATCTACTTTAAGGCCCGCAAAAATTTTCTTAAGATCGATCTTGATTGAATCCTCTGGAGCACGGTTCGCGGCAACCTCATGCAGCTCAGTCAATAGAGTGTGATATGGATTCCGGTCGATCAGTGTAATTTCAACATCTTTGTTTTTCTTAAATTTCTTTGCCAGTTTCTTAGCCGTGAGTACGCCGCCGTAGCCGCCGCCCAAAATGACTATTTTCTTCAAGAGAAATTCACCTCATTCGTCTGATTAGCTGCAGAAGGTCCTGCGAAATTATTTCGCGCCTTCGAGTGCTTTTTCTGCAAGTGTAAAATATTCACCAACATGAATACTCACGCCGGAAATTGCATCAGTTTTGCCTTCAGCATCAAGCGTTGGAGCAGTACCTTTGTTTTCAAGGAAGTATTTTTCAGCCAAAGCGATTTCTTCATGCCATTCAGCAGAAGCGCCGCCAGCTTTCATACCATATTTACCATCAACGGAGAATTGCTTCTTGTCATCGCCAGCAGCATTCAAACCACTGAATTTAACAGCTACAACATTACCGTTAGCAACAGTCAGGTCAACAGTGGATTTCCAACCGGATTCAGCGTCCATTTCGCCTTCAGCATGGTAGCCTCCGTCTTTATATTGACCAGCTTCTACTGGACCAGCAGCAAGAGCAGCTTGAGCAGCTTTTACAAAGTCAGATACGTGTACGGATACACCAGAGATGGCATCAGTTTTCCCCTCAGCATCAAAAGTTATAGCTGCTGGATCTTGTTTTTCGATCAGGAATTCTTCAGCTTTAGCTGCTTGCTCGTGCCATTCAGAAGAAGCACCGCCAGCTTTCATGCCATATTTACCATCTTCAGAAACCTTTTTCTTCAGGTCGCCTGCAGTGTTAACGTTAAAGGCATCCCAGTCAGCTTTAGTGATCTTTCCACCTTCTACAGTTAAGAGTGCGAAATATTGCCAGCCAGTTTTAGCATCAACGTCAGCAGTACCGTAGTAAACTCCGTCTTTGTACTGTCCAGCTTCAGTTCCAGCGTTACCGGAATTTGTTGCAGGAGCAGTTGTTTCAGCTGGTGCGTTAGTAGGGGCTGCGGCGTTGTCTGTGTTGTTACCACAACCTGCGAGCAATCCAAGGATAAGTGCGCTCGACAAGATAACAGAAGCTTTTTTCATTTCAAATGACCTCCAAAAATATAGTTTAAAATATATATATTAAAATGTAAAACATTTTAATAGTCGAGCGAAGTGATAAAAATCACTTTATAAATGATATTTGTCACTTTAATCTCATACCTTATTACCCGTTTGTAACAGTATCATGACTTATATCGGCATACATTAGGAAAAAATTTAATGATGTTGTTTTATCTCCGATGGCATTCTAGCACATGGACTAGGAAAACATTTGTGAAATAAATCACTTAAAAAATTAAATATTTAATTTATATCTGGATTATATCAAATTTTAAAAGATTTGAATACATAAATTAAAAAATATATGTGACAGAATACGACTTAATTTGCTAATGCCATGAATGGCGGAAAGATTCATAGCGAATGGGGAAGGGTAAGTAAAGGTAACACGGGATAACGATCCTACCCTAATTAATTCAGCTAAGGAGATGAGCTTATAATGGACAACAATGTATTTAAAGGGAAATGGAAACAGCTCAAAGGCGAGGCCAAGAAGCAATGGGGCAAGCTTACAGATGATGATCTTGACGTAATTGATGGTGAAAAGGATAAATTAGTAGGTAAACTACAAGAACGTTATGGACACACGAAAGAAGACGCGGAAAAAGAGTACCAAACTTGGGGACGATCCTACCGCGATTAATTCGTTACTAATGACGTTTATAATAAAATTCCAGAAGAAGAGCGCAAATCGCATCTGATTTGCGCTCTTCTTCTGCGTCCTTGGGCGGTTAGTTATCGAATAGGGCTTTAGTATGGTAGTATTATGAGATGAAAGTTGTAATTTATTTTGCCAAGGTGGGAGTGAATCTATGGGTTATCTTAAAATATTTTTTGGAAACACCGCGATGCTAATAGCTGTAGCCTATTTGGCTAATCTTATATATAAAAGCACCATTTCAAATGCAAGTGTAAGAATAAAGAAAGTAAGCTGGGTATTACTAGCCATCTTTGCCGGGTGGATTAGTACTCTTTTTGGATATAGGCTGGATGAGCATGTGATTTTTGATTTACGTTTTGTGCCACTTATTATTTCAACGCTGGCTTATCCGCATCCTTTCATTCTTGTTTTGATTGGTATAGGAACAGGTCTTACACGGTTAACTTTTGGAGTAAATGAGGCAGCAATGGCTGGTACAATTAATTTGTCAATTCTAGGATTTGTTTGTGCTGCGCTTAGCTACTGGGTCAGACGATCTAGCTTATGTATAGTGAACAAAGGTTTGATCGTGATTCTAGTCGTAAATGTAATGAATGCAATCAACATTATGGTGTTTGGTGTGATTCCCGCCCCAGAGTACATAAGAGAGATTATGCCGATTACTTTCCCTGCGGGGTTGATTCTAAGTGTTCTATTCTCCTTAATTATTCGTGACTTTCAATTAGGACTCTTACGGAATGTGCAGATTCAGCGTGCTAATGAACAACTGTCCGCCCAGACGGAGGAGCTGCATAAGAATAAGATAGCGCTTGAAGAACGTGCCGATCAGTTAATGATGGCTTCGCAATTTAAATCCGAATTCCTGGCCAATATGTCTCATGAGCTTCGAACACCACTGAATAGCATCATTAATTTATCGCAATTAATTGAAGACAATGATAATTCTCTTACGGAAGCAGAAATGAGTGAGTATGCAGCCATTATCCGCCGTTCTGGTGAAGAATTATTGATGATAATTGGCGATATATTAGATCTCTCCAAAGTGGAAGCAGGTCGATTAGATATTATAAATGAAGATTTAAGTGTTATTGAGATCCCAGAGATCCTGGCTATGCAATTCGCTGTCACGGCTAAACAAAAGGAACTGGAATTTACTATTGCTATGGAAGAAAATATCCCGCAAATGATTCATTCCGATCCACAGCGGATTCAGCAGATCCTGCGTAATTTGCTCTCTAATGCTTTTAAATTTACAAAGTCTGGCCATGTCGCACTCCGTATTCGTCAAGAGGAACGTGGGGAAAGAGCTATTGTGAAGCATTGGATTGTATTTGAGGTAGAAGATAGTGGGATAGGTATTGCACCAGAGAAGCATGCCATGATCTTTGAAGCCTTCCAACAGGCGGATAGAACAATTAGTCGAAAATATGGCGGAACAGGATTAGGACTTTCTATTAGTAATGATTTGGCCAGACTGCTCGGAGGGTTCATTACTTTAGAAAGTGAGGAGGGTAAAGGGAGTCGTTTTTCGCTTTATTTACCCCTCGAATTCATAGAAGAGTAAGCTCCAATATTATTTGTTAATTTGGCGTATTGACAGTAGATTGATGCGGAGTAGAATGAAGCAAATGCCGCATCAAAGGAGTGTTACACCTTTCTATGAACAACATGGAAACTAAGCACACAGTTACTAGTTCAAAGCGTGTCCGTAAAACCTCAGTACATCGCAGGAATTTGCGCATTGCTACCTGGGAAGGTGTGCCATCGACCATTTTCCAGGTCCTGCTGCAAGGGCAGTTTCTAACAGGATTCCTGCTATATTTAGGAGCCACTTCAAGTCAAATTGGATTTGTGCTAGCGCTTACCACTTTGGTTAACGTGATGCAGATCGGGGTAGCTTTTTTGATTCAGAAGCTGCCAAGCCGCAAATGGGCTATGGTTACTTTTATCGGCCTGCATAGGATACTTTGGAGTTCTACGGGGCTAATTCCGTTTATTTTTCCTAAAGAGTATTGGGTCATGGCTTTTATAGCCTTATATACTACTGCATTTATTGCTAATACGGCAGGTGGTGTGCTATGGAGCTCTGTGATCAGCGATCTTGTTCCGGCACGTGTGCGTGGACGTTATTTTGGGATTCGTAATACGTTCCTGAATGCACTCGGTAGTCTGGTGATGTACGGTGGGGGTATCGTTTTGGATCGTTATCCCGGTAGCCATGGTTTTCTGATTCTTTATATTGTTGTGTGGATCTTCGCGATCTCTAACGTCGTTGTATTCTTTTTTTATCCCGACGTGCCTTTCGAGAAATCGGAAGAACATAAATTTTTGCCGATGTTTAAGAAACCGCTTAAAGATACTTTATTTATGAAGTCTACTTTGTTTCTGGCCGCCTGGTTGCTGCTGCAGAATTTAACTGTTCCGCTATACTCGTATGTCATGTTGCAGTTACTTCATATAAATTATGAAACGTTATCACTGCTTAATGTGTCCCAGACTCTTTTTATGATGGCTAGTTTCTACGTTTGGGGTAATCTAAATGCAAAATATAGCAATAAACGTCTGTTGTTCTTTACGTTGCCGATTATTGCCTTGTCCTCGTTGATGTGGGGACTCTTGTCTGTGTTGCCGATGCTGTTGGTGTTGTTTGCCGCTCATATTGTTTTTGGTGTAGGTGTAGGCGGTTTCAACCAGCTGGCCTTTAATTTTATTATTGGAGACACGCCGAAAAAAGAACGGCCTATGTATATGGCGACCTATGCGGCGCTTACGGGTTTATCATCCTTTTTTGGTCCGCTTATTGGGGGACAGCTGTATGAAAAAATTGCCCACTGGCCGCAATGGACCCAAGTATACGGTATGCAGTTGGTAGTGGGAACGCTTATGATCGCTCTTGCCTTCCTGCTGGGCCGTCGTATTCTAAAGGACGAATAGAAGTAAAGGGGACTATTCCATGTTAAGGATTGCGTTGGTATTAGGGGCTACTGGATTAGTAGGGAAAGCGGTTACGGAGGAATTGCTGAATCGTGAAGGTTGGGGTGAGGTGAGAGTGCTTGTACGGACTCCATTAGCTTTAGAACATCCTAAGCTTAAGCAAATCGTTGTGGATTGGGAGAGCCTGGCGGAGTATAGCGATTCGTTCGAAGGCGTTCATTCCATCTTCTGTTGCCTCGGGACTACGATCAAGAAGGCAGGTTCACAAGAGCAGTTCGAACGTGTCGATCTGGATTATCCGCTTGCAGCTGCTGCTATTGCGAGAGATCACGGTGTTAAACAGTTCTTGGTTGTTTCATCCATGGGTGCAGATGCCAAATCGCGCAATTTCTACAGTCGGACTAAGGGGAGAGCAGAGGAAGCGTTAAGCAAAATCGGTTTTCAAGGGCTGCATTTGTTTCGGCCATCCTTGCTGCTGGGTCATCGTAAGGAATTCAGACTGGGAGAACGCGTCGCGGCTAGATTGATGAAAGCGCTGGAGTTTGTGATGGTTGGCAAAGCGGCTAAATATCGTGCCATACCTGGTGTAACTGTGGCGAGAGCTATGGTTAACATTGCCTCTGCTGACACGCATGGTTTGCATATCTACACGAATGAAGTAATACATGTGATTGGAAAACGTTAAGTTTTTCGGGCTGCTAATAAATTTGCATTACGGTGAGAACAGGACTTACAATGGACAATAAATGATCAGCGTTTAATGGAGAGGGGTAACAAGATGAGTAAAAAACAAGTAGCTACTACAAAAGCACCAGGAGCCATTGGTCCTTATAGTCAAGCCATTACCACCGGTAGTTGGGTATACACTTCAGGACAACTGGGCCTTAATCCCGAGACAGGGAATTTGGCTGAGGGCGTTCAGGAACAAGCTCGTCAAGCACTTAGCAATGTACAAGCTATTCTTGAGGAAGCTGGTGCATCACTGGATCATGTAGTGAAGACCACCGTATTCCTAAAAGATATGAATGATTTTGCAGCAGTTAACGAGGTTTACAGCACTTTCTTTAAAGAACCTTATCCTGCCCGCAGTGCCATTGAGGTTGCTCGACTTCCCAAAGACGGACTTGTTGAGATCGAAGCGGTAGCACGTAAGAAATAAATATGATTTCGCACTTCTAGATTATTCTACAAAAAAAGGCGGGTTAAGGAGGATCACCTTCTTAGCCTGCCTTTTTATATTATCAAGAGGACAATCAGTATCTGCTGTATCTTCTGCGGCGTGGTGTGAGCAATAGCCAAATGCTGTAGAGCAGCAGAAGACCTGCCGTTACTGTGCCCGTTACAAAGACTGCATTAGCTTCTCTATGTTCCAAGGCGATCGCGATGAAAGCCCATACGAAGACCAGAGGATAGATGCTGTCTCGGTTAGGGTAGCTGACTAACACCGCAAGCAGTGTCCCCACGCAGAGCATGATCACGGCCCAGGTTATCCCGCTAAGTCCAAACCCATCCCAATGATTTTTCTCCAGAACAACGCTAACATTCACGATAGTCGCCACAGAGATCCAGCCAAGGTATATACTAAAGGGTAGCTTGATCAGCCATTTCTCACCTGAAGTAGGATTTGCGATCTGGCGCGTTCGGCGATAGATAACAATGATGGAAATTAACATTAACACCATGGCAATCAAAGAAAGCTCGATGTATAGATACTGCCAGAGGAAAAGCCAGCTCATATTAAAAACACAGCTCAGGATAAACCAGAACGAAATAGCTCGTACAGAATCCCTAGAACTTGTATAGGAGCGGAATTGATAAATAACGAAACCGGCTAACAAGAGGTAGATCAGCGACCAAATGGAGAACGCGTAGCCAGCAGGAGTCATGTAAGTCTTATATTTGTCAGAGATTTCTCCTGTACTGTTTCCGCCCAAAGGCAAGGTTACCGCCAGCACATTTACGATAATTACACCCACAAAGAATACGAGGTTCCACCATTTATAAGGATTATAACGTCTCAAATAATTCACTCCCTAGCTTTTTTAATAGGGTGTTGCTTATTTAGAATATACCCCTTTTTGGCCTAATTAAGACTATAAAAAGAAAAGAAGTGACTAGTGAGTCATAACATTCTTGGATAGCAGGGCAGTAGTGCGGGGTATTTTAAATGAATCAAATTACTGGGTGTTTCTATATCCTTCAACTTTATTTCATAAAAATCTACAGAAAATATGCAGAAATGTTTTTAAATCAGCGCTTTTTCGTATAAGATGAAGAGATGAAGATTCAAGAAAATATAAGTTTTGTCCTAGTTCTTTATCCTTATATTTACCGCAGGAGCGCATCGCCTCTCTAAAAGAGGAAGAAGCGGCTTCTACTTGTATAGCTTCAAAATTTATTTCTCGCGGAAAAGGTTGCAGTTACCCTTCCTGATGGTATGGGGCTGGTTCTTTTTTTGCTTGCTTAAAAGACAGGAGATCACCGATGACTAAGCATCTGTATGCAATATGGTTAGGGGACGTTTTATTTTGCTTCTCTGGCGAAACTTCGGAGCCGAAGGTTGACGCTTGGACTCGCGTAGTGAAGCGGATGGAGCTACAGGGAGGAGTGCGTCCTTTTGCAACTGCTGCTCTGCGTCTGGCAGAAGTGAAATATCCGGCTCCCCCTGTAGAGGGGAAGCCAGCCCGGCGCGGATTGCCCGGACGAACGTTCGAAGGGCTCGCCTTGGTTCCTAGCGATGCATTTCAACTGCTTCTGGCATGGGATGAGACGTTATGCCGAGATCAGGGAGTGGAGCCAGGCGGCGAACTGCGTTACTGGGCAGCAGCGGCACGTTTTGCGCTGGAGCTGATGGGTACGGGCGGGATTACGCCGGGGGCCTTGCCACCACGCCCTGTGGGCTCACGTCGCCGCGGCGGCGAACAGGCGGCGACGGTCTGCTGGTCGCCAGCTTTCCGAAAGCAGGAGGACAAAGAGATCTTTCTGCAGCTGGCAGCATCCATGCCTGTTCTTGCACTAGGAACGCATATCGCAGAGGCAGGGGATTTATCCTCTCGTGATGAGGCTGGAGCATATGTGCTTTACTCCTTTATGCAGGCTGTAATGACTGCTGAGATAAAAAAAGTAATTGCGGGCATTGAAAGTGAGTTAACCCCTTATAAAGCGAATTATCGCCGGGGTTATTCCCCTTTAACTGAACTGTGGTGGAATAGCCTTCTCACGGGAAGCCGAGATATACCCGTGCAAGGAACTCCAGCAGAGGTGACAGACCTTTTGGTCACTGTGAACGAGACCGCTGGCAGCGATGTGCCACATTCAGAGCCAGAGGAAGCACGGAGCGGGCAGCTGGGTCTTGGGCTACGGCTGGAGCCGCCAGAAGACAATGAAAACAATAATGAAGTCTGGCGGTTAACCTTCTGGGCGGAGAATAAGGAAGAAGGGGAATTCTGGTTTCCCGCCAAATCGATCTGGAGTAGTAAAGAACGAGAGTTTACGTTATGGGGTAAACGCTATCGCAATATCCAGCAGCAGCTGCTTATAGCGCTGGGCCGGGCTGCGAAGATATCGCCGGATATTCAGCGCGCTCTTGCTAAGCCTGCGCCTACGGGGGCGGATTTGGAACCGGAGCGTCTTTATTTCTTTTTGAAGGAGACGGTGCAGCAGCTGCGCGATCGGGGAATAACGGTGCAGATGCCTTCGCGCTGGAGCCGTGAGGGACGCCGCCGCATTGGCATGAAGATGAAAATGCAGCCGGGCGTGAACGGGGGCGATAGCCCTGCGCCCGCAGCTCTGGGTATGGAAGAGCTGATCTCGTTCCGTATTGAGGCCTCGCTTGGAGATAGTACGATTAGTGAGGAAGAATTAAATGCATTAGTAGAGGCCGGTGTACCTTTTGTACGTTTCCGCGGGGAATGGATCGAGATAGATCCTAAAGAAATCCGCCAGGTTCTTAGATATATGAAACGCCATGAAAACGGAGAAATGACTGCCGCGGATTGGATGCGTCTAGAAGCCGAGGATGGTGAAGATCGGCTCTGGAAAGGAATGTCCGTCACTGGGATGGAGACATCCGGGCTGTTGGCATCGCTTATGCGCGGAGATGTATTACGTAATCTTCCGGTGCGTCCCGTACCTGAGGGTCTGCATGGAACTTTAAGACCTTATCAGGAGCGGGGTTATCAATGGCTGGCCGAGCTCAGTGGTCTGGGTTTTGGGGTATGCCTCGCCGATGATATGGGTCTAGGTAAAACGGTGCAGGTTATCACCTGCCTGCTGGACCGGGCGTTAAGTGCTCCCCCTGAAGAGAAGCAGGAGCCTGTGCTGATTCTCTGCCCAACATCGCTTCTTGGCAACTGGCAGCGGGAGCTGCAGCGCTTTGCACCTTCGCTTAATGTACACATACATCATGGTGGACGCCGTGTTCGGGGAGATAGCTTCTTAGAACTGGCAACCAGTCATGATATCGTACTGACGACCTATCACTTGGCAGGGCGTGACAGCGAGGATTTAGCCAATGTCCAGTGGTCAACAGTAGTGCTGGATGAAGCTCAATATATTAAAAATCACCGGACGAAGCAGGCACAGAGTGTGATGAAATTATCGGCACCGCATCGCATAGCTATGACAGGTACTCCGGTAGAGAACAGACTTGGTGAGTTATGGTCTATTTTCCACTTTTTAAACCCAGGCTATTTAGGAACCTATCATTCCTTCCGGCAGCGTTATGTGTCTGGTGAAGGTGGGGAACGTCTGCGGGAGCTACATCGCTTGGTATCCCCCTTCCTGTTGCGGCGTCTGAAGAGTGACCCGGATATTTCTAAGGATTTACCGGAGAAGCTGGAGCTGAAGTCTTATTGCCCGCTGACCGAGACCCAAGCTGCCCTGTATCAGGGTGTCGTGGATGAAATGCTCGGCGTGATCGGGGAGAGCAGTGGTATGGCTCGCCGTGGACTGGTGTTATCCTCTCTGACGAAGCTGAAGCAGATTTGCGATCATCCTCAGCTATTCCGGAAAGAAGAAGGACGGAGTCCACGCAATGAACATTCCGGTAAAATGGAGGTTATGTTCGAGGTGCTGGACAGTGTCGCTGAAGTTGGCGAATCTGTGTTGATCTTTACGCAATACGTAGCGATGGGTGAGCTGCTGGTGAGCAAGCTTACTAAGCGTTATGGTACATCGCCGCTGTTCCTTCATGGGGGAATTCCAAAACGGGAGCGGGACGAGATGGTGCATGATTTTCAAGAGGGCAAGGGTCCAGCCTTCTTCGTGTTATCTCTTAAAGCGGGCGGAGTAGGTTTGAACCTAACCCGGGCCAATCATGTTATTCATTACGATCGCTGGTGGAATCCGGCCGTGGAGAATCAGGCGACAGACCGGGCTTTCCGAATTGGGCAGGATAAGAACGTACAAGTTCATAAGCTGATTTGCCAAGGAACGCTGGAGGAACGTATTGACGAATTAATTGAGCGGAAGAAAAGCCTTTCGGAGCAGGTTGTTGGTTCTGGTGAAACATGGTTGACCGAGATGTCTAATCATGAACTGAAGGAGCTTATTGAACTGCAGGATCAGGATTGGATGTAAGGAAAGACATGAGCAATACGGAGGGATCGAACAATGAGTGAACTGTTAGAGATGCGGCTGGAAGTTGTGCCTGGATTAGTAAAAGCAGCATGGACGGCTTCGCCCGGGAAAGTGACGGGAGGGTCGCGGGCAAAAGGTGAATGGAATGTCGGTACTTCTGCTATTCCTCAGGGACAAAGAACGGAGCAACCTCTCTCTCTGAAGGTTCCAGTATGGCATGCTGCCCGTAGAAAAGAAATATTGCGGCGTCTGGCGCTAAGTCCGGATGAGGTATTTGCTTTGCTGCAAGGGAGATTGACGGGTGGGCTGGCGGAACTGGAGCTTCTGCCTACAGATACTGAGCTGGAGCAAGCCCTCTTTGAGGGGGAAGGGTTAGAGAACCAGGCGGAGACTCTGCAGCTTATAAAAGAACGACTTGCTGAAGAGCCGCTGCTGGCGCTTTCTCTGAGAGGATTTACTAAGGGAGAACTCCTGGATGGAATATTTGCCCTTTGGGCTGAAACTGATATAGCTGCCGATGATTCTGAGACAGAGGCAGCCCCAGCTAGTGAGCTTGCAACAGAATTAGCACGGCTAGAGCGCAAGGGCCCCGCAATTTCTTCTGGGGAATGGCTTGCAGAAGCGGCTGCTGAAGGTTCGCTTCACCAGCCGGGACCGCAGTTCCATGAGATTACGGCTAGGCCATTTCCTTCATCGCCGGTAGTAGCAGCGGTAACGGAAGACTGGGGAGCTTTGCTGCCTCAGACACCTAAGGCTCTAGAAGGCCTAACTTTGATTATGAATCGAGTAGCAGAAGCTGCTGCCCGTCGTGCAAGTAAGGCGTAGTCAAACAGCAGTGGAGTTTAGAGAAGCCGCTTCCTATCTGAGGAGGCGGCTTCTTCTTTGTGTAAAGCTTCTGTAACCTTTTACTATTAAACTCTGTCTATGATTATAGAATAGAAGGAAATGGAAAAAGGAGGGTTTCATTTGAGACTATATGCCGTTTTTGCCCCGATAATCATTGCTGGGTTATTTCTGCAATCCTACATGGTAAATGATAATCTTGGTTTAGATTCGAGTGTGGGGATAAATACCGCTGAGCTGAAGACGGATATGAATTCTTTGCAGGGGTATCCTGCTAAATTTAGCATGAATGACATAAAGCATGGGTGGGGAATAGATAAGACTGGATTATGGACTACGAACGATGGAGGAAGTAGTTGGTACCATCCGGACAGCAATATTGTTCCTATTCCACAAGAAACAGGCATCTTTGCCGCAGCAAGCTTTTTCCTGAATGCCACAAATGGCTGGATTATAAGTAGTCATGGTATAGGGCAACCTGTCCTGATCTATCATACCTCTGATCAGGGCCAGACCTGGAAGGAGACAAAACTTCCCGTCACGGAGGATTGGGAGCAAGGATACAGTGGCGGTTTTATTCATTTTATCGATGTGAATAACGGGTATGTGCTGCTGGATTCAGAACCTGGTCTCGGGATGATGGAGAAATCCTTGTATCGCACGGCTGATGGCGGGAACAGCTGGAAGCGAATCGGAAATCTAACGGGGAGTATTAAAGCCTATCCAACAGGGATAACCTTTCAGGATTCCCAGAATGGCTGGATCACCTCCAGCAACCATGGGCAAGAATACATTTTAACATTCAGAACTACGGATGGCGGGAAGAGCTGGAAGCCGGAGCAATTAAAGAAGCCAGCTGCTCTGGCAGCCTTTACTTACAGTAATAGTTATCCGCCTAAATTCTCAGGCAAAGACAATATGAAAGGCATCCTGCCGCTGGAGATTGTTGACGATGGGATTCGAAGTATGGTGTTTTACACAAGTGATAACGGAGGCAGGACATGGAAGCTTGGCCCTCAATTGCTCGGTACTGAGGCAGCGAGAACAACATGGCTGAACGCTCGTGAAGGTTGGGCTTTGCAGGAGGGCGGCAAACTGGTGGCGACTGTCAACGGGGGAGTAAGCTGGAGGATGATTGCAACATCACAGTTATTCGCGAAGGCAGAAAACATTCAGTTTGTTACGCCGAAAAACGGCTGGCTGGCGGGTCCAGGATTTCTACAGACCACTACAGATGGTGGCGTTACATGGAAGCCTTTGGTTAGTAAGCCTTAAGGCTGAATACAGCGGAATGCCGGAGTCATGATTAGCCGTTGGTTGAGGCTTAGGGACGCAGGAGGCGTTATTCACACATTTATCGCCTATCCAGCATGTTTTCGGACTCCAGTGCAGCTATTTTATATAGTAGGGCGCAGATCCGGCGTTTTTTATGCCGTTAGCGACTTTGGGGTCCGTTAGTATGCAAAATGGAGGATTATTTTGCGAATAAGATCGGCTGTGTCCGATAGCACCTTGCTTCGGCGGCGAAGGGTAATGATCAAACGGCCTAATCGATTAAAAAGAAGGGGGTGTCCCAGCAGCCATTGTCATGGCTTATGAGACATCCCCTTAATTTTTGAGAAATGTAGAAATATGAAAGCTTAAACCTGCCCGCCGGCAGGGGATTCCCCTTCTGCAAGTTCCAGAATCTCGCGGCGTAGGCGCAGCATTTTTTGATCCAGTTCATCGGCGGCGCGTGCGGCATCCTTCAATTCCTCCGCAACATGCGAAGGAAGCTGCTTATCGAATTTATAATACAGAATATGTTCCATACTTGCCCAGAAGTCCATGGCTAGGGTTCGCAGCTGTATTTCGGCTTTGACCCAGCGTGTTCCTTCCAGCAGGACGAGCGGAATTGCGACGATAAGATGCAGGCTTTGATACCCATTCGGCTTGGGATGGGCTATATAATCTTTGATCTCCAATACGCGAATGTCTTCGCGTGTGCTGAGGTGATCAACCAGGCGGTAAATATCTTTAACAAAAGCACATACAATCCGCATACCTGCAATATCGTGAATGTGCTGCTCCATATTTTCCAAGTTGAACTCGAAACCTTTGCGCTCCATCTTTTGAAGGATACTCTTGGGTTCTTTAATTCGGCATTTAACATGCTCGATGGGACTGAAGCCGTCACGGACCTGCCATTCCGTTTTGATCACATCGATTTTATTCTCAAGATCGTTTAGTGCATGGCGATAGAGTGCTGGCAGAGACTTGAACTCATTGATAAGATTTGTGAAATCCTCGTTATCCTGCCAATGTTGCAGATCCTTAACGTGTACCTGCATCTGTTTTAGCGTAAGCTGTGTGCTGTCATGTTCTTCCACTGAAACTCTCCCAATTTCGTTATTTGTGATTAATTCTATTTTAACCGATGTAGAACCCCTGACGCAAAATAACGTCTGAAATCAGGGAAAATAAGAATTTATAGGAACATTCTCCGCTAAATCGCGTATTAAAGCACATTAATGAATCTGTTCGATACATTTGGTATGATAGAAACACGTATCGCTGGAGAGGGAGGAACTGTAATGAGTTTTATGAAACGAATCAAAGATAGTGCGAGCCGGGTTACTGAAAAAGCACAAAGCTCTGTTGAGATCGGCAAGCTGAACGGGCTTATTTCCGATATTGAACGTGAGATGGAAGTGGAATTCACGAAAATGGGCAGGCTTTTTTATGAAGGGTATCGCTCTAAGGATATGTCTGTAGCTGAAGGCAAAATGGTAGAACTGGCACGGACCTGTTCCAAGCTTCAGGAAAAAATTGAAGTCCAACGCGCAAGAATTGCTGAACTGAAAAATGAACGGTTATGTTCTTGCGGCAATGTTGTGGCGCTCGATGCAAACTTTTGTCCAAAGTGTGGAAGTAAGCTGGAGGAGCTAACCACATCAAGAAAGATTCCGTCACCGCCGGTATTCGTCAAAACTGTGGATGAGGACGAAGAGGATGAGGATCAATACTATGGTGCGGATGAGCTAACGGATGAAGAGAAGGAGATTGCAATGAAGCTCCATCCGCAAAGTGTGGTGTATTCTGAGATCCTGCCTTCAGAGGATGATGAGCTGCCATTGGAGGAATATGCGGCGAACGAACATGACATTGAACGGGATCGCAGACATGCTGATCAGCTGGAACGGGAAAGACAAAGACAGCTTGAGCTGGATCGTCGCATCCGCGATTGGAACGCGAATGAACATCAGGAGGAGTCCGCAGTCACCCAGGACAGTGGTGTTCGTGATATGATTAAGTGTCAAATCTGTCGGAATGAATTGCCCAAGGGCTCCTTATGGTGCCCGCGTTGTGGATCGGAGCAAATATAGTACAGATATCAGTCAGCTTAGGGCTTAGGGGGACAACAAGATGGAACAGCTGCTGCTGCATCTGCGCAATCTGGGCTTCACGGAGATGGAGTCCAAAATCATGGTCGAGCTTGCGACTAAAGGTCAGGCTTCTGGCTATGAGGTTGCCAAACAGCTCGGAGTTTCAAGATCAAATGTGTATGCGGCGCTTCAGCGCCTAACACAGCAGGGATATGTACGATGTGGTGAAGGAGAGCCTGCGCGGTATAGTGTTCTCAATCCGGAGGAGCTGGCGACGATGATCTCGGGAAGAGTTCAAGCTTCGCTGGCTTATATGGAAAGTGAGATGCCTCGCGGAGGGCCTGTTAGTCCTTCTTTTTATAATGTAGAGGGCGACCGCAATGTAATGGGGGCGCTGATTCGCCAGCTTAACATGGCAGAGCAGGAAATTGTAGTGGATATGTGGCGCGAGGAAGCGTCGCTTCTGCGGAGCGAACTTGAACAGGCCGAACTGCGTGGCGTTAGGCTTTTATGGGCTTTTGACGGTGGCAATGCTGCTGCTGCCTCTTACCCAGTATGGCCGTCATTCGGAAAAAATTCGCAGCGGGCGGATGGACGGAAGTTCTCATTTGTGATTGACCGGAGCTGGTGTATGCTGGGGATGCGTTATGATGATGGATCCGCGCAAGCAGTGGTAACAGAGCACCCGGTGTTAGTGGAGCTGCTGTTGAATCATTTTACACAGGAAATGGTCTTGTTCGAGCTGGAGCAGGATATGGGCGCAGAATTAGTAGAGCGTTATGGAGAACGTTACAGCAAAATTCATAGCAAATATGTTATGTATGATCAAGGCGATGATGGGGAAGAACAGGCGCAGTAGTTATTATCATAGGGAGGTGAGAAGCATGGAATGTATCGTTCATTTTGAAGTGGTGCACAATGATGGTCCTAAAAAATTGCGTGGACTGTTGTTTCTGGATAAGGGAGCATCTCCTGGAGAAGCAGAATTAGTCGAAATGTTTAAGGATATGAATTTTAACGTGAGACTGGAAGACCGCGAAAAATTGATTTTTAAACCAGTAAATCCGGGGGATTTCTTGGAGATTCGAATTACGGGTTATGATAACGGTCAGGAAAAGAGCAAGGATGATCATAATTTAAAATCGATCGTTGGAAATTTATTGCCTCAGAAGCCGACAGGTCTGTAATGTGGGGAGAATGGATTCAATGATGGGAGAAGGAGGAGCACTATGGAGCTGTTGAGACAAAAAGTGTTGAAAGAAGGTATTGTACTCGGGCAAGGAGTGCTCAAGGTGGATTCTTTTCTGAATCATCAGATGGACCCCTTCCTGATGCGTGAGGTTGGCCGTGAGTTTATCCGCCGGTTCGCTGGCGAAGAAATTACGAAGGTGCTGACTATAGAATCCTCGGGGATTGCTCCGGGGATTATGACAGCATTAGAGCTGGAGGTTCCGCTGATTTTTGCCCGTAAGCAGAAATCGCTGACGCTGACAGAAGACATTTACGTGGAGAAGGTCTACTCCTTCACGAAGAAAGAAACGAATGAAATTACCGTTTCGAAGAAATTCATTGCTCCCGGAGAACGGGTGCTGATTGTTGATGATTTCTTGGCGAATGGTGAAGCCGCCTTCGGACTTGCCCGTATTGTTGAGCAGGCGGGGGGAAGTGTGGTTGGAATTGGTATTGTGATCGAAAAAGCGTTCCAGCCAGGGAATCGGCTGCTGCAGGAAGCGGGATATCGCGTAGAGTCACTTGTGCGTATTGCTTCACTGGAGGACGGAAGAGTCACTTTCGTGGAAGACGAGGAAGAGCCTCTTGTTTGAGGCTTTTGGAATGCATTCTCAAACAAAAGCTATAGGATATACAAAACAGCAAGCGAACTGGTAATGAACCAGTCGCTTGCTGTTTTTTGTGTGTATGGTATGCACGGGTCAGGTTACCCGTTGCTGCCGCATGCCGCTGCAGTGTCGACGGGCAGCTGTACGCTGTCCGCCGCCAGCGGCGATAGCACCCGCAGCGCCCCCGGCTCGCAGCGAACGGCCAGCGGCCCTTTGCCGAGGCTCTCGCCGTCGCCGATCGCTGGCCGGGCCTCGGCAAAGCCTACAGCTACGCTACGTCCGCGCAGCATAGACACGAAGGGCAAAGCCACATGCTTGCCCTTCAGTACCGTGGGGAACAACCGCAGCAACTGCCCGCGGCTGCACCCATGCACGACGCAGACGTCAAGCTGGCCGTCATCGGCCTTTGCCTGCGGGCAGATCAAAAGCCCGCCGCCGTAGCTGGGCAGGTTGCAGATCGAGACCAGCCATGCCTTCTCGAAGGCGTGCTCCGTACCGTCGCAGACTACGCTTACCCGGCAGGGCTTGAACGTCATCAGCGTATGCAATATGCCGATGATATACGCGAGCTGGCCTGCTCCAATGGCATTGCACAGCCTTTTGTATCGGCTGGCATTCACATTCTCGGCCACTTGAGCATCAAAGCCATTGGCAACGGCTGTTACGGTCAGTCCGTTTGCTCCTGAAAGCAGGTCTGCTTCGATATACCGCTCGCTAAGGGCGGCCTCCAGCGCGGCTTCTATTGAAAGTGGAATGCCAAACCCCCGGGCGGTGTCGTTGCCGGAGCCGGCAGGAATCACGCCCATGGGGATATCTTTGCCGCAAAGTGCACCCAAAATGCTATGGAGCGTGCCGTCACCACCGATTACAATCACGGCTTTCCAATCCTCGCGATGCTTTAGTGTATTTAAAGCAAGGGCTTCTGCACCCTCTACGCTGTGCGTAAACAAGGACATGAAAGGCAGCGAACGCTCCTTCATGAGCACCTCTACAGTATGCCAGGTCCGGCCGCCTGCTCCCCCGCCGGAACGCGGGTTTATGATAAATAGATACATATGATTTCCTCCAGCCTGTAGAATTCCATTGATGCCCTTTCTACATTGTAAGGAGTGGATGGGCAAAAGGGAATACTTTTCAGCGATCAGAGGGGCTGCTTTTTGGGGGATTACAGATGGCGAATCTGACTTTCTGCGATATCACCTGCCCAAGGGAGTTTATACCACCTGCCACTTAAGGCATGGTAGATCATTAACAGCCACACCCCAAAGCTGCAAAGAGAGACGAGGGCACTCATCAAGGGACCGAGGAATGGGACCAATCCGGTTAGAACGTGGAGGATCATCAGCACCCCGAAGGTAATCAGTGATTGCAGCGAATGGAACAGCACAAAGCGGCTGCGTTTCTCCAATGCGAGAAAGACGACGCCGCCGAGAAAAGGGAAAAAGTAACACAACGCGCCCGCTATATTATCGGGCAATCCGGTGGATGATTTAAAAGGGGACAATGGGCTCACTCTCCTTCTGCTTGGAGAAGAAGGGGCTTGATTGTTCGAATCCTTCTTCCTTACAAGCCTATGACTTGTCAGGAAAAAGTATGTTTAGCTCATTGAAGGGAGAACATACTTTTCAAGCAGCCTGCGAGGGTTCTTCCAGTTGTTTGTCTTGCTCTCTGCTGTAAAGACCACTACAGCATCCAGATTGGGAAAGAGCAGAATCTGCTGCCCGCCATGCCCGTGGGCGAGCTTGTAGGGCTGCCCGCTCATCGTACCGATCCAAAACTGATATCCGTAATCACCAAACGCTGGATATCCCTCAGCTTGAGCGGTAAGTGCATCCTGCAACCAATGTTCTGGGATGATTTGCTGCTCTGCAAACACTCCATTATTCAGCAGGCAGATTCCGAATTTAGCCATATCCCGAGACGTTAGGTGCAAACCGATATGACCCATGCTATGTCCTTCGGGGCTAGGTAACCAAGCGGTATTAGCCATTCGGAGTGGAGTGAATAAATGCTGTGCTGCATAGGGAAATGCATCAAGACCTGTAGATTCACTAATCATTATCGAGATTAGATGTGAGTCGATGCTTCGATATTGGAACTGGCCGATTTGTTCTGGAATAATGTTCAAGCTAAGGCCAAAGGAACCCCAGCGGCGGCTGCGATGGAGGTTCCGAACGAGCGGTTCACCAAGTTTCTTCCCTGTGATCCAGCTAAAACCGGAAGTCATGGTAAGAAGATGACGGAGTGTGATCTTTGAGAGATGTGGGGAGTGAAGGTATGGAATATGCTTGCGAAGAACCTCGGACACAGAAATATGGAGATCAGGCATCTCTCCACGGCCGATAGCGATTCCCGTAAGGACGCTGACAAAACTTTTGGTGGCAGAACGGAGATCATTTAATGCTCCAGCATGATGGTCGTTATAATAACGTTCGAAGATAAGTTTTCCATGACGCACAATAAGCATGCTATGCATCTTGGGGTATTCTTTTAGGATAGCTTGATGGGCTTGTTCAAGACCCTCCCGGCGTGTATCGGTGTCTTCTGGCGTTGCGGTAGTCATTAGGGGAATTACAGGCTGGGCCATAAAGATCTCCTTCTCATTTGTTGATAAATACAATTTCGCTTGCTGTATAGGTTATTGTATTTTAACCAGTTTGGAGACATCTGACTTACGAAGACAGCTGTAAAAAATAATATTTTCCAAATAGTACATTTTACAAGGAAAGGTGGAAGTTAATCCGGAATATGATACAATATAACGATAAGGCCCGAAAGGAGTGATTCAGTAAGTGGCTCTTCGGGTAATAAAAGTGTCAAGGAGCTATCGTTCATCAGGCGTCCTTACTCTCAGCCCAAATCACGACGAACCTGCTTCACCGGCAAGGCGGTGTTTCAAAGGCTAGATTTAGCTTTAGATTCCACGTTTTGACGGATAGTGCAAGCCACGTATGTGTAATGGATACTTCACTTGCATTCGAGGTTACGGCGTACTTTTCATCATGCATTCTCTACAACGGAGCATTCATTTTCAATGTTTTGGGAGGGAACTGATCATGGCAAGTAAAGGTCATAACGAAGTCAAGGAAAGTCTACGGGAAATGACACGCATTTTCCGGCCCAAAGATCCCAAGAAATTCGTAAAGGAGTACGTCCGAAAGTATCGGATTACAGGAGGCTATGAAGAAGAACTGACCATGGTCGTGGAACACGAGTTGGTACGGATGAATTCATCCGTCTCCTAGCTAACAGATACGTTTGTCACTTGCTTAACTTTAGACATCATTTTGAGTAATAACATCCACGAGGATTCTTATAAACCGTGCCCGAGCGACTTTTGTTGCTGGAATCGGTTTTTTTTGTATGTCCATTTTCGAATAAGGAAAAGTCTTCCTCATAGAATAGTCAAATGAATTAATAGACACATTTTAAATTGAATGCGCTTTCTTTATTATTTTTTATTTGTTTGCGTTTTCATAAAATGCTATAAAATCCAGATGGGACAAGGGTTTATTGTGTCGAAAATTACAATGTGAACTAGTTGTGAACGATTGACAAAACTTTCCCTTAAACTTATATTAATAGTGATTGTTATAATTGACAGAAAAAAACAGGAATCTACGAAATCGGGAAAAGCGGGGTAGATCAATGATGAAAACGTGGCAGGCTGTAAAGCGACTCCTTCCCATGACCGCTATGTTTGGACTCTTTCTTGCCGGGTGCGGTCGTGAGGACTTGTCAGTACTCAGACCACAGGGACCTGCAGCAGACAGATCTTACGGATTAATGGAGCTGTCGATCAGCATTATGATCGTGGTGTTGCTGATTGTCTTTACGATTGCAGCTTATGTACTGATCCGCTTCCGCAGAAGACCGGGTCAGAATGAAATCCCTGAGCAGGTTGAGGGCAGTATGAAACTTGAGATTCTCTGGACAGTCATTCCGCTCATCCTTGTTGTAGTACTGGCCGTGCCAACGGTTAAAGCTGTGTTTGCCGCTGGAGATGATCATTCCAATGACAAGAATGCGATCAAGGTTAAAGTAACCGGCCACCAATACTGGTGGGAGTTTGAGTATACCGACTATAAGGTAACTACAGCGCAGGACTTGATTATTCCGGTGGGCAAAGATATCGCCTTTGAACTGGAAACTAAAGATGTGCTGCACTCCTTCTGGGTCCCTTCTCTTTCCGGTAAAATCGATACCAACCCAGCTGGAACGATTAACCGCTTTAGCTTTAGTGCGCCTAATGAAGGCGTTTACCGTGGGAAATGTGCGGAGCTATGTGGACCTTCTCATGGATTGATGGAATTTAAGGTGAAATCAGTTAGTGAACAAGAGTTTCAAAAGTGGATTGATTCGATGAAAGCACCTGTAGCTGTGCTGCCAGAGGATCCTGCTTTAGCTGAGAAGTTCAAAGCGGCATGTCTGACTTGCCACGCTGTAGGCGATCAAGGGATTAATAATGCGCCGAACTTGACCGGAATTGGTTCTCGGGAATCGATTGCTGGAATTCTGCTCAACGACGACACGAGGGAAGATGGTGCGCCGATTGAAGAGAATCTCAAAACCTGGCTGCACGACCCGCAATCCGTAAAACCAGGCAATCTGATGCCTAACCCCAAAGATCTGGGCCTGAGTGATGCTGAGATTGATGGCATTGCAGAGTATCTGGCCAACTATAAGCTGGACTAATGCCTTAGCCTAAAGGCGGGCGGAACTTTCGAAAAGGGGGGACGAACTTTGGCTCAAGCTGCGCATACCTTGAATTCATCCAAGCCTCTGGGGCACGGCCACAGTGTGAAGCGCCATACAGGACTTATGGATTGGCTAACAACCGTCGATCACAAAAAAATCGCGATTTTGTACCTATGGGCCGGAGGATTATTTTTTGGCATCGGGGGAATTGAAGCGCTTCTGATTCGTTGGCAGCTCATCAAGCCGATGAATAACTTTTTGGATGCACAAACGTTTAATGAACTCATAACTATGCATGGTACGACGATGATCTTCCTCGGCGTCATGCCAGTCATCTTCGCACTCATGAATGCCGTCATTCCGCTACAGATCGGTGCACGTGACGTAGCCTTTCCTTTTCTAAATGCACTTGGTTTCTGGACCTTCCTGTTCGGCGGGATTCTACTGAATCTTAGCTGGGTTATGGGTGGTGCTCCTGATGCCGGGTGGACCGCCTACACCCCACTATCTACGAGTACATACAGCACTACACACGGTGTAGACTTCTATACGATCGGCTTGCAAATTGCCGGATTAGGGACCCTCATCGGGGGGATTAACTTTCTAGCCACGATCATTACGATGCGTGCGCCGGGAATGACCTATATGCGGATGCCGATGTTCGCCTGGACCACATTTATTACTTCCGCCATTATTTTGTTTGCTTTTCCAGCAATAACAGTAGGTTTAGTACTGCTGACATTCGACCGGATTCTAGGAGCCAATTTCTTCGAAGTTGGAGCCGGAGGAAGTCCAGTGCTATGGCAGCATATCTTCTGGATATTTGGTCACCCGGAAGTGTATATTCTCATTCTGCCTGCCTTCGGGATTATTTCCGAGGTCATCCCAACCTTTTCGCGTAAAAGACTGTTCGGATATAGCTCCATGGTGTTTGCAACTATCTTGATCGCCTTCTTAGGTTTTATGGTTTGGGCTCACCACATGTTCACAACTGGACTTGGACCTGTAGCTAACGCGTTGTTTTCCGTATCAACGATGTTAATTGCGGTTCCGACCGGGATTAAAATTTTTAACTGGTTGTTCACGATGTGGGGCGGGCAAGTACGTTTCACAACCCCTAACCTGTTCGCTGTAGGATTTATTCCTACATTTACTATGGGGGGAGTAACTGGAGTGATGCTGGCGTCCGCACCTGCTGACTTTCAGTTCCATGATACGTATTTTGTTGTAGCGCATTTCCACTATGTTATTGTAGGTGGCTTGGTGCTTGGCCTGTTCGCAGGTCTGCACTACTGGTGGCCCAAAATGTTCGGAAGGATGCTGAGTGAGACGCTGGGCAAGTGGACTTTCTGGACGTTTATCATCGGATTCCATCTGACCTTCTTTGTACAGCATTTCCTTGGGCTTATGGGGATGCAGCGCCGCGTGTTCACTTATTTACCAAATCAGCAATTTGATTTGCTAAATCTAGTCAGTACCATTGGTGCAGGTCTTATGGGTGTTGGTATGATTATTTTCTTGGTGAACATCTTCCTGACTTCCAGAAAACCAGCGGATGCAGGCAATGATCCGTGGGAGGATGGACGTACATTGGAATGGACCATTCCTTCACCGCCGCCAGAATATAACTTCAAGCAAACACCTCTTATTCGGGGGATTGATGCCTTCTGGAAAGAAAAAGTAGCAGGGAATAAAGGCATGACACCAGCAGAGCCGGTGGGCTCAATTCATATGCCGTCAGCAACGATTTTACCGTTTACGATGTCTATCGGAATTTTTATCGCTGGGCTTGGCTTTATGTTTAGCCGTGATGAATTCGGCAATGCTTTTATGAGCTTCCTGTTTAATAATTATATCGTTACAGCCATCGGTCTTATTATTACATTTGGATCCATGCTGATGCGTTCGCTGTATGATGATCACGGATGGCATATTGAACCTGAAGAGCTGGAAGGAAGTGAGCGGACATGACAACGGCACATGCAGAAGCTTCTAAGGATACCTTTCCGCACGAGCCGGAAAAAGCTACGCTCGAAGGACGCAACAAGGTTCTTGCCTTTTGGTTGTTTCTAGGCGGCGAAGCGGTATTGTTCGGCACGTTGTTCGCTACTTTCCTCGCACTGCGTAATCAGACGAATGAGGGGCCTTCGGCGAATGAACTGTTTCACCTGCCGCTTGTAGCCGCTGCAACATTCATCCTGCTGGTAAGCAGTCTGACGAGTGTATTCGCTATTCAAGCAATGCACAGAAATCGGCCGGCACTGCTACGGAATTGGCTTTTAGTTACTGTAGGTTTAGGTTTAGGTTTCCTGGTTTTGGAGATCTATGAGTTTACTCAATATGTAAGACACGAAGAATTCGGAATGACCACAAGTGCATTCAGCTCGGCATTCTACACACTGGTAGGATTTCATGGTGCGCACGTAGCCTTCGGGATCGCTTGGATCTCCATCTTGATCGGGCAGCTCGCCCGCAAGGGGTTAACGGTTGTTACTGCACCAAAAGTGTATGTGTCAGCCATGTACTGGCATTTTATCGATGTAGTATGGGTCTTCATCTTTACGGTTGTATACCTACTCGGAAAGGTGGGCTAGGCACTATGACGACGGATCAGCATATGCCAGATAGCGGCGGGTATAAGCAACGTCATCGGCATGAAGGACCACAGAAACATATTGTTGTCTTTATTTTCTCCATTGTCTTAACATTGATTGCTTTCGCTGCTGTTGCGGCTGGGGGCGTAAATGCAACCTTTGCGATTATTTTGCTGCTGGTAATGGCTGTTCTTCAGGTCATTGTACAGATGGGCTTCTGGATGCATCTAAAAGATAAAGGGCATCTTCTGCCGATTCTCTTCATGCTGGGCGGCTTCTTTATCGCTGGGACCTGTATTGTTATGTCGCTGTATTGGGTTTGGTGGAATTAACGGACGATAATGAAAGAGGTGGGCTGCGATGCCCCCTCTTTTTGATGTTTAGATATATGAATTCCTGCGCTAGGAGGTTGGGATTATGCTGGGATTAGAATACTTTAGTTTTGCTGAACTATGGAGTCCGCTTTTTCTAGCGGTAATGCTGCTGCTGACAGCAGGTTATTTTGTGTGGATTGGTCCGATTGCTGGGCGTTATGCCGATTCATTACCGGTGCCATTTTGGCGTAGAGCGTTATTTGTCTGCGGGATGCTTGCCCTTTATCTGGCACAAGGAGGACCCATTAGCCTTTTAGGGCATATGATGTTTTCCTTCCACATGGTCAGTATGGCCTTGTCTTATCTGGTAGCGGTGCCGCTGATTATGCTTGGAATTCCAGATTTTATCTGGCGCAGGATACTAAAGGTGAATCCGCTTCGGCGGTTATCTTTTTTAGCTCATCCGGTAGTAGCTGCTCTATTGTTTAACGGACTTTTTTCCTTGTACCATATTCCTGTTATTCATGATTATGTGATGCTGCATTTTACTGTTCATCGTATTTATTACATTGTTTTGTTCCTGACCTCTGCTTTAATGTGGTGGACACTGATTAATCCGCTGCCGGAACATCGTATGGCGAGTGGGCTTGGGAAGATTGGATTTATTTTTCTTAACATGGTATTGCTGACGCCGGCTTGCGGGCTGATTATATTTGCCGATCATCCGCTCTACGCCACTTACAGTGATCCAGAGACTTGGGCGCGTGCTATGGGCTATTGTATCTCGGGAGACCCCTCTGTTTTACTTCAGAATTTTGGAGGTCCTGCATTCTTTGAAGTGATGTCGCCGAAGGTGGATCAACAGGTGGGAGGCATCGCGATGAAGTTCATTCAGGAATTTATTTTTGCCTCTATGCTTGCTTATGTGTTCTATCATTGGTATAAAAAAGAGAACGGACAAGACGACGATGAATTGTCGACGCCATCCTCAACACTTCAGGAGAGCAACTTGAACCGTGCATAACTGGTAGACTGCCGAGGGGGAGAATCATGGATATTTTCACAGTGTTTCCGACTATTAGTACGTCATTCATCGTGATCAGCGCGGTGCTGGTGGCTATAGGTTGGTGGCTCATTATCAAGGGCAAACGCGAGGCGCATAAGAAAACGATGATTGCTGCCGCTATCGCTGCGCTGCTGTTTTTTATTGTTTACGTATCGAGAACGTTGTTTGTGGGAAATACCTCATGGGGTGGACCGGATGAACTGAAGACAATTTATCAAGTGTTTTTGATCTTCCATATCGTTCTGGCAACCGTAGCTGCGGTATTCGGACTTACTACGTTAACACTTGGTTTCAAGGCGAAGTATTCCAAGCACCGTAAGTGGGGCAGAGTGACATCTATAATCTGGTTTATCACAGCGATTACAGGCGTTATGGTGTACGTGCTGTTGTATGTTTTGTATCCAGGTGGACACACCAAGCCGGTGTGGGAAGTTATTTTGGGTGCGTAAAATAAGTGCTTGAATAGAGCACAGAGTTTAGTGCGTTGAGCGAATGAACAGCACTAAAGTAGCAGAACCGTAAATAGTTATGAAATAAGCCTATATATCTGCATGTTCCTGAGTAGGGATTGCGGGTGATGGGCTTATTTTGGTTTGTAGAGCTTCGGGATCTGTCCTGAAATTGAACGAAGTTAGCACGAAAAAGATGTAATTGGGGAAAACCTCCCTGAAAATGAACGGAAATAGCTCAAAAAGGCCATAATTAGGGAAATACTCCCTAAAAGTGAATGGATTTAGCTCAATAACGGAGTAATAGCTGAATTTTTGGGGAGGATTTCCCTAAAAACTAATAATCTAAGCTCGGTTGGGCAGATTTTAGGGAGTTTTTCCCTAATGTTAATCCGCCCGGCAGTCGCCCATATCCCATACCTGAAACTGCACTAGCAGCCGAAACGGTATCCCACACCCGAAACCTGAACCAGTCAGCAGCCGAATCAGCACCCCGCCCCCGATACCGCACCATCCGCCATACCCGCCTCCCTCAACACACATTACACCAACACGTTGCATAGAAGCAGAGAGTGAGCGCTTACTACTTCATTTCCAGAATGAATTATCTAATAAACTCAATTATCCCAGTTACATTCGCCCCGTAGCATTCTGCCTCAATTCCCCCTCATTGTAGTTAATCTCAATTAATAAGCGTTACCTAACGTTCGAGAGTGTCTTCATAAGCTTGAAGTGTGAGGTTACATAAACCTCCTATTTCTTTTGAATAATTTCCAGTTACAGGATTGACAATGTAAAATCAAGGTCATATACTGTGTATATAGATATATACAGTAAGCACAGGGATATGAACACCTGCTTCTGCTAGACGCTGAAGACATTGTAAAGCGAGGTTAGCATTAATGAGAACATTAAAAGATTCATGGTTTATGTTGCGCTCTGATTTTCGCGGAGACAAATTAAAAATATTAGGGACCCTCGTAATAACAGTTGTTTTTATGAGTTATCTTGGTGGACTGACTAGCCTGATAGCAAATGATGTACTAGGTGAGCAGGATCGGACGATGCTAGCGGATTTCTTATTTCTCTCCTTTATCCCCTTATTGGGATTAACATTCTCTCGCCGCTCCATGAAATATTGGAGTGAAGACTCTTACACAAAAATGTTGGTTTACTTACGAACTTTACCGATCCCAGCTGCAGTAATATTATCGCGGAGGAAACTTCAGGGTGTGGGCTCCTTTACTCTAAATGGTACGTTATTCTTCGTTATTATTTACTTGTTAGGAGAGAATTTCCGGGCAGAACTGGCGGTTCCTTCGTATATAGCTTTTGCGATTACTTGGCTCGGCTTCGGATTCATGGTCTCAGGTCTATATATTTTTATTGAATATCTTTTTAGCGGCAAAGCTTATCTATGGCTAACATTGCTTATCGTAGTTTTATCGTGGGCAACATCGTTCTTAGTTACACTGGGCGGAGGCAGTTTGTTCTTATACAGTATCTCCTATTCGAAGGAGTGGGGGCTGTTATCTCCGATCATGTGGGGGTCACTTCTGCTGGGAACAATATCTGTGCAGTTATTCTCTAAATGGACTATACATCGGCTGAAAAGTCGCAATCTCATATAAAAAATCGGAAATGGCAAGGACTGCGCTCTAGCACGCTAGAGTGGAAGGCGAGGTGTAAATAATGTGGATACCGGTACAAATCAACGAAAATAGTGCAGAGCCCCTCTATCATCAAATAGAGACTCAGCTTAGATCATTAATCATTAGCGGAGTCATTACAGAAGGTACGCTGCTGCCCTCGATTCGTGAGTTCGCAGGAGATCTGAAATGCAGTGTAATTACCGTGCGGCGGGTATATCAGGATCTGGAGAACGAAGGTTTGCTGCGAACGCGACAAGGAACAGGTACCTTTGTATCCCATGTAGGTGACGGAGCCATGGAAGAATATAAACGTGAAACGGTTGGCAAAGCACTTGAAAGTGCAGTGGATATCGCCCGATCGGTACATTGCAGCAAGGATGAACTTGAACAGATTTTTATGGAGATTGTAGAACGCAAGTATAGAGAAAAGGATTGAGAGGGGGCGCTTACTCATATGGTACAGATGGCTATAGAATTGCGGAATGTACTTAAACGGCGGCGAAACAAGACGATAGGGCCACTGACCCTGAATCTGCCTAAAGGATATATTACAGCTTTGGTAGGTCAGAATGGATCCGGCAAAAGCACGCTGCTGAATCTGCTGATGCAGCTGACTAATCCAGAGGAAGGCGAGATATATTGGTTCGAGAACAGGTATGATAGCGGGTTGTCTCTGGAGCTTCGCCAGACCATTGCCTATGTTCCTGAAACGTCAATTACTGAGGAGAACCACTGGAATGCAGAGGAGGCAGCTCGATTTCGGAAGTATTGGTATCCAAATTGGGACGATCAGTATTTTCACGAGCTGATGGATCGCTTTGAGGTTCCGTATCATATGAGACTTTCGAAGATGTCTAAAGGGGAGCGCCGGAAATTCGAAATTGCTTTAGCACTTGCGGCACGGCCAAGTCTGCTGCTATTGGATGAACCTTCATCGGGTCTTGATCCTTTTGCCTGGAAGATTATGATCGAGACACTTCGTAAATATATGGATGAGCACAACGCAACGATTATCATCTCCACACACATTGTGGATGAGGTGCGACGGCTGGCGGATTATATCGTCCTTATGCATCGGGGAGAACTGCTGGGTATGGCTGAAAAAGACAGTCTGTTCGGTGCTTGGACCGAGGTTTGGGTGAATGCTGCGGATGAAGAGGAGCTTGCGGAGTTATCGGCTGAGTTGCCAGGAGGCTTGTACTTCACCATGGATACACCGGGTGTAGCTTCTTTTATCATAGAACAATTTTCTGAAAACGAGAAACGCATTCATGACTTGGGCGTAAAGGTTATCAAGAGGCGCAGTTTGGAGCTGGACGAAATATTAAGTTTATGGACACAGGGTCATCGTCCTATTCTAATTGACCACAAGAGAGGGGACTAGAGAAATGGAAGCCTTAAAGCTGGAAAGTGTAGTTAAGCAATATGGAGAAAAAACCGCAGTAAACGGAATTAACCTAACCGTAGGTAAAGGGGAAATTTACGGATTACTGGGGGCGAACGGCGCGGGGAAAACAACCACGATGCGTATGGTACTCGGCCTAATCTACCCTGATGAGGGCAAGATTTTGTATAACGGGAAACCTTTCAACAGTGAACTGCAGCAACTTATGGGTTATCTGCCCGAAGAACGTGGACTATATCCTAAGGTGAAGATCAGTGATCAAATCGTTTACTTGGCCCGCCTGCGTGGGATGTCAGCTAGTGATGCAGATAAGAGCTTGCGCTATTGGCTGGATCGATTCGAGGTTCCGGATTATTACAATAAAAAAATAGAAGAGCTCTCCAAAGGAAATCAGCAAAAAATGGGCTTTATCGCCGCTGTCGTTCATAAGCCGCAGATTCTGATTCTAGATGAAGCTTTCAGCGGGCTGGATCCAGTAAACGTGGAGCTGCTGAAAGATACGGTCAAAGAATTACGTGATTCGGGAACAAGTATCCTCTTCTCTACGCACCGGATGGAGCATGTGGAAGAGCTATGCCGTAACATTACGATTCTCGATCGATCCAATACGGTCGTTCAAGGGGATATCCGCACGATCAAGAATGGCTACCCGCGGGAAGAAGTATTGCTGCGTACAGCTAATGAGGTAAAAGGTTTGGAGTCCATCGCAGGTGTTACAGCAGTGAAACGGCTGGAGCGTGGGTATCTGTTATCGATCAGTGAGATCGGTGCAGCACAGCGTATTTTACAGCAGGCGATAGCACAGGGTGAAGTGGAGCATTTTGAAATCAAGGAACCTACGTTAAACCAAATCTTTATCAGAGCGGTGGGTGAATCTAATGAATAAGATGGGGACAATTATCGGCTTTACCTTTAAAAATAAAGTTAGAACGAAATCATTTATGATTACTACTTTGATTCTAGTATTATTGCTCAGCATAGGGATGAATCTTCCCTATATCATCGATCAGTTTAAGGGTGATTCGGCCAAAAGTGAAGTTACTCAAATTGCTGTGATTGCTGAAGAGGGAAATCAGGTTGCAGAATTGTTGAAGGCTTATACTGCGCCAGAAGGCATGCCACAGGCTAAGATAGTACAATATGCTTCTGCGGATGATGCCGAGTTAAAGAAAGCATTAGATGAAGAGACAGTAGAAGGTTATGTTACTTTTGCGGAACCTATTGGTGAAGGGCTTCCACCCGTTACTTATCATAGTAATGATGGAGAACTAAACGGAGATGTGCAAGTTTATCTTCAAAATGCACTTCAGCAAGCAAACACACAATATATCGTTGGTGACAAGCTGACCTCTGAACAGATTGCTGCAATGTCAACACCAGTGCAGATTACTACACAACAGCTTAACGCAGGCGGTGGCAGTGAAAGCTCTCAGGAGGACACTCCGGCCATTAACTACATTATCTTATATGCCATGCTTATGTTGTTCTTTATGTCCATTATGATGACAGGCAACATGATTGCCGCTGAGATAACTTCTGAGAAAAGCTCGCGGATTATGGAGATTCTGATTACAAGTGCCTCACCTTTAGCGCAAATGTTCGGTAAAGTTATCGGTGTTTTCCTAGTAGGAATATTGCAAATTGGGATCTTTGTCGCAGCGATCGTCGTCAATTTGACGCTCCCGCATAATGCGACTGTATTGGCTGATTTTGATCTCGATTTAGGCCAGCTCAATATTAACTTGCTGCTCTATGGATTTGTCTTGTACGTATTAGGTTACTTCCTCTATGCCTTGATGTATGCGGCTGTAGGTTCGATTGTCAGCCGTACGGAGGATCTCGGTCAGGCGGTAATGCCAATCATGATGTTAGGCTTCGTAGCGTTCTATGTTCCACTGTTCAGTATCTCCAATGCAGATACTCTAGTGGTTAAGATAGCGAGTTATGTGCCTTTCACCTCACCATTAACGATGCTGCTCCGAATTGGTGTCGGCGAGGTGGCGATCTGGCAAGTCATTGTATCGCTGCTGATCCTGCTTGTGACTACCTTCATCTTCGGATGGCTGGCAGCCAAGATCTATCGTACCGGCGTACTGATGTACGGCAAACGCCCAAGTATTAAAGAAATCAGAAAAGCAATGAAAGCTTACAAGATCTAAGAAGACCTCATATAACTTTTAAGGAGTGCTAATGATGTCTACAAGCGAACAATATAACATTATGCTTTTAATGAGTTCTGTATCGCTGGCTACGGTTAGTAGAATGCTTCCGGATGGCTCCACTTTTATGGATTTCGTTCAAGGCGTATTGACTGGTGTTGCTATAGTGGGGATGTTGGCAGGATTGTGGATGTACGGTAAGGCGCGTAAGAGTAAAGTGTAATAGTAGGAACTGAATTTTCGGGGGTATCCTAACAGCCATTTATGGTTGTTGGGATATCCCCGTTTTTGAGTTGGCAATCTCTTTGTATACGAGCTGATATAGCTAACGGACCCAGCAGCACTTAAATGCAACAATCATCGAGATTTAGCAAGATATCGGACACTATAGTCGCTATTGGCATGAAAAATGGTGAATTAGTAGCTCTTTTAACCAAATAGTTGCACTGGAGTCCGATACTATGCTCAAAAGGCGATAAACGTGCAAGTAACGTCATCTGGGTCCGTAAGCCTTGTCTTGGTGGAAGATGATTAGGGCTTGCTTTAAGACGATCCAAGACGCTCATCGCTCGAGATTTTTACTGGAGTCCGAACGCCGGCCATATTTGTGGAAAAGCTTCAATTAAAGGCTCCTGAGTCCGTTAGATGCTTCATGCGCTCAAAGATCGTTTGAATTCTAGTCAGAGACTAAATTATAGAAAGATTTGCGCTCGTTAGTACATCCGCTTGGGCGGTCATCTGCTCCCGTACAGCTCTAAGCTGTGCTTTCAATGCAGGAACACTTTTTTGCAGAATAATGCTTATTTGAGAAAGAGGCAGCTTTAAGCCGTACCACAATACCTTCACAAGCTGTTCCTCCCAAGGTAATGCCTTAGCCGATAGAAGCGAGCGCCGGGCAAAAGAATCAGCACACTGGCGAATACAAGTGCGGTAAGCGTGGATAGAGAATAACTGAGGATCGAATTCATCCTGACGATATATTTTATGAAGCTCTGTGAAGGTGCGTATAGTAACCTTGTCCGCCTCATTAGATTGTTCTAACAACATGGAACTAAGTACGTAGACTTCATTAGTATACTTTTGGACACACTCTGCAAATTTAGTACTGTAGGTGGACTCGGGAGGTAAGGGGTCAGGCATGGTGAAACACGATCCTTTCAGAATGAGAGATTTGCTTGAATCTATAATATAGAAAAGTAAGAGATTGATTTATTGATGAGATCAGCGGTGTCTGGTTCCGGGCAACTGTGTTTCTGCTGGGAGGTACTGGATAAAGCTTTGGAAGGTTTGTAGTAGAGCCGTTCACTTCTGGAATTGCTCCCCCCTGCTGCAACACTGTACAGACGCCCTTGCTGAATATGCCCTGCCAAGGATTTACCCTGGAGCTTGGCCTTTAAATCCTGCAAAGCACCCTGAACTAGCTCAAGCTTAACCTGCTCCCAATCTGAACCTTCGCGGCGGACCTTATCCAGCGCTTCCTCAAGACGGCAATGACAGATAGCCCGTAAAAAAGAACTCCATTTAATGAGATCGAAATTTTTGGTGTTGGCAGAGATCAGACAAGCCCCCCAGCTGCAACCTCCCTTACAGGTGAGTTTTAGAATACCATAACGGCAGCCTTCAGCCCCTTCCATTCCATAGTGGATAGGCTCGGGTTCATCCAATACAAATACTTCAATGCGGGATAGTCTGCGCTGGTCCATAGTAGGGTTCCTCCTTAGATTTCCAAAAGCTTTAAGTCTACATGATGAGTGACACTAGCCTTTTCTACACAAGCGAGCATTTCCATTTTATTCTCACAGACTGCGGTATGCTCTAGCCATAGTCGGAACTTCTCTTTCCGTATAACAGATAGATGTAAGGGAAAGGTGCTGCGGGATCTCAAGACATACCAACCGGCGCTTACATCTTTCCAAGGCTCCTTGAAGGCTGTAAACCACGGGAGTTTTTGGTGTGATGACCAATCCTGCTGCTGCTGTTGTTCTCGAATTTTTTTATATATCTCATATACAATCTTAGAGTCTAAACAGTCTTTACAAGAAGAAGGTGTGCTGAACTGGCGAAGGGCTTGGATCTGGTTCTGGCCAAATGCATAGCCTACAATGTACCTGTGATTATGTTCTTCGAACCACAAGGCCCCGAAACAAACGTAATTTAGACTTATCGGCTCAAGCAGCCCTTGATGTATCCCTAAATAATAGTGCTTCAAAACATTCACCCCATCCAGCGTGCTATCACCTAATAAGCTCAGGTAACGCAAAAACCGCAGCAAGAGGAGGACCTCTGCTGCGGTTTTGGATTACAGGCAGATATACCTGGGCCAAAGCGTGGCGGATCAAGGGTCTCTCTCTTTACGCTTACGAGGTTAGCTGTCGGATTCGGACGGTGAGAGTCGCCCTACCTATTGAGACTTATGCAGTCTCCTTTGGATTCACCCCAAGTAGGCCAGGTGGCCTGATGGTTCCCCCGTTCCCTGCGAATGCAGGAACTCAGCGTTGATTGTTTTTCATGAATTAGATTCAACCCGAATCATACTCTTTTCAAGATTTTCTGTAAAAAACGGAAAATGTTCTTTTAGAGCAATTTTAACCATATCCTGCCGACTACGACTGAAAAACGAGGTAAATAGGTATTTATGGCGTGTTATCGCGCCTCTTTCTCGCTCAGCCTCAGCTTCTTGCGTTTCTACCTATAATGGGAATTTGCAGTATTTTCGCTCTAAAAAGGTGAATAAAATCACATGGGTTATAGATAGCGATTAAACGCTCCAAACTCGAGTAAACAAGAGATATAGAGAGATTAGATATCAAGTAAGCGCTATCTAATGGGAAAATAGTTTTTAATTTGCATTATTTTGGCATCATTCAGGTTTTACAAGTCTTCGTGCATAAGAGTATGATTACTCCTGTTTCAACGACAATCGAATATTTGATCCGCTTAATTTCCGGTAAGGAAAGCGGGGGAACCAACAATCGGCAGCCGATGTGAGAGTCGGAAGCCGATTATGGGGTGAATCCTGTAGAGGGTGTGAGTGAGCTCGCATCTATACAGGTAGGGCGACTCTCACCGCCCGAATCCGACAGCTAACCTCGTAAGCGTATGGAGAGAGGATGAGTGCAATGTGACCGCTAGCGAGCCACAGAGGAGATCCTTTGTGGCTTTTTGCTGTGCTCTTAGAAGCAAAGCATTTATGGAGGCCTCCCCTAAGAGGTCGCTAAATTCATCATTAGCGGTATTTGTAAGGCAGCGTCTAATGACGTGACACAACCGAGCTTTAGGTTGTGCCCGAAAATGACGATAGGTCAACATCCTTTCGGAGATTTTCGTTGCCTCCTTGTTGTAAATGAGCAGGAGGAGAAAAAAAGATGACGGATCAGAATGAATATGTGCTTGTATGTGCGCCTACAAAGGCGGGAGAACATTTCATTAAACTTCTGAAGTTCAGGGGTATTAAGATGGCGGGATTAACCAACAATGTGGCTGAGAAAGCTTTACTTGAGGAGCTCGGGATTGAGCAGGTTATTCTAGTGGATACCCGCCATCAGAGCACTTGGTTTCGCCCATCGTTCCCGGTAGGCAGGGTATATCTGTTTGAGAGCAGCTTTCCGCTTTGCTGCCGCTATATTCAGATGTGCCGTACCTGGACGACACAGCCGATTTTTGTGATTACAAGTTCAATAAATCCTAGATTGGTCTATAAAAGACTTGGTGCGAGCTATGTAATCTATTCCCATAGTGGTGATGCTGATTTTCTAATCGATAGATCACCTCATCAAGGATAATGGAAGGAGTGCGGAAGATATGATGGATCTGTATATGGTGGCTTCGTTAGCTGTAATTTACGGGTTATTTTATGGCTTTATGCGCTGGTGCGCAGGTGTAGTTGAGGATACGGGGAGGGATAAGCTGTGATTCTAGTAATCGCTGTTACCCTACTGTTGTTTATATATCTGGTTTACGCGTTGATTCATCCTGAGAAATTTTAAGGAGGGGCATTCATGGGCATTTTGCAAATAGTCGTCGTAATTGTAATTCTCATCTTGCTGGTCAAGCCGATGGGAACGTATTTATATCATGTATTTTCTAACGAACCGAATCGTACGGATCGCTGGTTTGCAGGCACAGAGAAAGGTATTTATAAGCTGATCGGCCTGAAAAAACGGGACGGAATGTCCTGGAAGAAGTATGCACTCAGCTTTGTTTTAACTAATATCGTACTGGTTGCTTTCAGTTATATTTTTCTAAGATTACAGCGGGGATTGCCGCTGAACCCGAATGGAATTGCCGATATGGAACAGACGCTTTCATTCAATACGGTGATCAGCTTTATGACCAATACGAACCTGCAGCATTATAGCGGGGAGACGGGACTATCGTATTTTTCACAAATGGCAGTCATCACGATGATGATGTTCACGTCTGCAGCGAGCGGATTTTCTGTTGCGGTTGCTTTTGTCAGAGGGATTACAGGACAGAAATCAGTCGGGAACTTTTTCGAGGACTTCGTAAAAGCACATATTCGTGTATTCATTCCATTAGCTCTGCTAGTTTCATTGGTGCTGGTAGGATTGCATGTGCCACAAACGCTCAAGCCATCGCTTGAGGTCACTACACTTGAAGGCCAGACGCAACAAATCGCTATCGGTCCAGTCGCTTCTTTGGAATCAATTAAACACTTAGGTACGAATGGTGGCGGCTTCTTCGGAGCCAATTCAGCACATCCTTTTGAGAACCCTAATCCACTTACGAACGTTCTGGAGATTCTCTCTATGTGGATGCTGCCAGCCTCTTTGCCATATATGTACGGGTTGTTCGCTAAGAACAAACGTCAGGGCTGGGTGATTTTCACAGCAATGATGACCTTGTTCGTACTACTGCTGGGATTGAATTATTATGCGGAAACCAAAGGCAATCCAGCTATCAATGCGCTGGGGATCGAGTCTTCGCAAGGCAGCATGGAAGGTAAAGAGGTACGTTTTGGTATCCCGCAATCTTCGCTGTTCACTTCGGTAACAACGGCAGCTACGACAGGTAGTGTTAACAATATGCATGATACGCTGACACCGCTGGGTGGCATTACCCCTCTGGCCCTAATGATGCTCAACAACGTCTTCGGGGGAAAAGGTGTCGGACTAATCAATATGCTGATGTATGCCATCATGGGTGTCTTCTTATGTGGACTAATGGTTGGCAGAACACCAGAGTTTCTCGGGCGAAAGATAGAAGCCAAGGAGATGAAGCTAATTGCGATTGCTATCCTTGTGCATCCATTCATTATCCTTGTACCAACAGCAGGTGCGTTCTTAACGGACTTGGGCAACGGTTCCATCACGAATCCCGGATTCCATGGACTTAGCCAAGTGTTATATGAATATGTCTCTTCTGCCGCGAACAATGGTTCAGGATTTGAAGGGCTTGCGGACAACACCACCTTTTGGAATGTTACAACCGGAATCGTAATGCTGCTTGGCCGTTATGTCTCTATAATCGCGATGCTGGCAGTTGCAGGATCACTGATCCAGAAGAAGCCAGTTCCTGAGACGATTGGCACATTCCGCACAGACAATGGTCTGTTCACCGGAATTCTGATTGGTACCGTAGTAATTATCGGGGCTCTGACGTTTCTGCCAGTCATTGTGCTCGGCCCGATTGCAGAATATTTGACCTTACGGTAGGAAGAGGGAGAACAAGATGAGTACTGTAAAAAGAAAAAAGCTGCTGACGGGACCCATACTCCTAAGCGCTGTAAAGGATAGCTTTATTAAGCTTAACCCGGTGACGTTAATTAAAAATCCGGTCATGTTCGTAGTCGAAATCGGTACGATTATTGTATTGCTTATGGTACTGGCCCCCGGATATTTTAATGCAGAGAAATCGGTAGGCTTCAATATCACAGTGTTGTTCATTCTGCTATTCACAGTGCTGTTTGCCAACTTCGCTGAAGCGCTGGCTGAAGGCCGCGGGAAAGCCCAGGCGGATTCACTCAAGAAAACGAAACAGGATATCACAGCTAACAAACTCGTTGGAGGGTCTGTGAAGACCGTTTCTTCTTCCGAGCTTCGTAAAGGAGATATTGTCATCGTCAGTCAGGGAGAACTTATCCCTGGCGATGGTGAAGTAATTGAAGGGCTGGCCTCCGTAGATGAATCTGCAATTACAGGTGAATCTGCACCTGTTATTAAGGAAGCCGGCGGAGATTTTGGCTCAGTCACTGGCGGCACCCGGGTAGTCAGTGATGAGATTAAAGTCAAAATTACCAGTGATCCCGGTGAGTCATTCCTGGATCGGATGATCTCCCTCGTTGAAGGGGCGAAACGTCAAAAGACACCCAATGAAATTGCACTAAATACACTCTTGATCAGTCTGACGTTGATTTTCCTGATTGTAGTAGTGACCTTGCGGCCAATTGCGACTTATCTGGGCGTTGATCTAGATATTCCTGTTATGATCGCCTTGCTGGTCTGTCTGATCCCGACCACAATCGGGGGCCTACTCTCCGCTATCGGGATAGCAGGGATGGACCGCGTCACACAGTTTAATGTCCTTGCTATGTCAGGGAAGGCCGTTGAAGCTGCCGGCGACATTAATACAATGATTCTAGATAAGACAGGTACGATTACTTTCGGAAACCGGATGGCGAGTGATTTTGTGCCTGTTGGAGATGAAACGGAAGCTGAGCTTACGGCTTGGGCAGCTATTAGTTCGCTAAAGGATGAGACTCCGGAAGGACGTTCGGTTATTGAGCTGGCTAAGAAGCTGGAGCGCAGCTATGACAGCAAACTTGCTGAAGGCGGAGAGTTCGTAGAGTTTAAGGCTGAGACCCGGATGAGTGGTATAGATCTACTTGATGGACGATCTGTTCGTAAAGGGGCAGTCGATTCCGTGAAGAAATGGGTACAGTCGAAGGGCGGAGTCATTCCCGCGAACCTCGACAGTAATTCCGATGCTATCGCTCGGATGGGGGGGACCCCGCTTGCTGTTGCGGTAGACAACCGGATTTATGGACTTATTTACTTAAAGGATACGGTTAAGCCAGGCATGAAAGAGCGGTTTGATGAGCTGCGAAAAATGGGAATCAAGACTATCATGTGTACAGGGGACAATCCGCTGACCGCAGCTACTATTGCCCGTGAAGCAGGGGTAGATGATTTTATTGCAGAGAGTACACCTGAGGATAAAATAGCGGTTATCCGCCGTGAGCAGAACGAAGGCAAGCTGGTGGCAATGACTGGTGATGGTACGAATGACGCACCTGCCCTTGCCCAAGCTGATGTGGGCTTAGCGATGAACAGTGGGACTACAGCCGCTAAGGAAGCAGCAAACATGGTTGATCTGGACTCCGATCCCTCGAAGATCATTGAGGTTGTAGCTATTGGTAAACAGCTACTGATGACGCGGGGCGCGTTGACAACGTTCAGTATTGCGAATGATATCGCTAAATACTTCGCAATTATTCCGGCAATGTTCATGCTCGCCATTCCTGAAATGGAAGCCCTGAATGTCATGGGATTGGGTTCACCTAGCTCGGCAATTATATCTGCATTAATATTTAATGCGATTATTATTCCGCTGCTGATCCCATTGGCTATGAAAGGTGTCTCGTATAAAGCGATGAGTTCTACGAAGCTGCTGGGACGTAATATTTTTATCTATGGTTTAGGTGGAGTAGTCGTTCCTTTTGCGGGCATCAAGCTTATTGATTTGCTCGTAAGTGTATGGATTTAACAACGGATTGACTAATCATTGAAAGGGTGAGAGCATCGTGAATAACAGAAAATCGATTGCGGACGCTGAAGAACAGTTGTCATCATCGAAGGGTGCTAATTTCTTTATTATATTACGGCTATGTCTAGTGTTTATTGTTCTTTGCGGAGTGATTTATCCTCTGACTACTACAGCGATTGCTCAAGTTCTGATGCCATCGCAAGCGAACGGCAGTCAGCTGAAGAATGACGCTGGAGTAGTTGTGGGCTCAGAACTCATCGGGCAAAGCTTTACGGACCCGGCATTATTCCATGGCCGTGTATCCAGCATTGATTATAAAGCGGAAGCCTCAGGTTCCAATAACTACGGCCCATCCAACCCGGATATGCTGCAGCGGACGAAGGATTCCATCACACAGTGGCAGCTGGATAATCCGGATGTGCCTGTAAACAAGCTGCCGGTTGATTTAGTAACCAACTCGGGTTCAGGTCTTGATCCGCATATCACTCCTGCGTCGGCAATTGTGCAGATTCCCCGGATCAGTAATTTGACTGGGATTCCAGCCGCGCAGCTGGAAGAGCTAGTGAATAAGCAGACCGAAGGTCGCGATCTAGGGCTGTTTGGTGAAAAGCGGGTAAATGTTCTTAAGCTGAACATGGAGCTGCAGAAATTAACGAACAAATAAATATAGCTAATATCCCTGCCCGATTGTTCAAACTGGGTCAGGGATATCTTGCTTTCTGGCATAGAAGAGTGAATGGATGAACGGGTTATTAAGGAGTGGTCTTGATGGGAACATATCGGAGGAAGACGCCGGAGGAACTGCTGCTCTCTATTTATGAGCTGCATCGTGGACGTCTGAAGATCTATATAGGTCCGGTCAGTGGATCAGGCAAGACCTATCAGATGCTGCGTGAGGGTCAGGCGCTGAAAGCACAGGGCATCGATGTTGTAATCTGTGCGGTTTCAACCAACCAAAGTCCAGAAACAAGGGATCAGCTGGGTGACTTGGAACGGATTCCAAGTATTCATTGGTTTCAGAAGGAGATCGAGAAGAAGGATCTGGACGTGGAGGCCATTGTGGCGCGTAATCCAGAGGTTGTACTGACCGATGGATTGGCTCATCATAATCGCGAGGGTGCGGAGAGATCGACTAGGCTGGAGGATATCAAATATTTATTGGGCTGTGGAATTAGTGTCATCACAACTGTAAACGTATACGAGCTGGAAGGCGCAGCAGATCTTGCGCGGAAGTGGACGGGGATTGAGGTGGAATATTCCTTGCCTGCGGAAGTGCTCACCCTTGCAGATGATATCGTTCTAATTGATGTGACTCCGGAAAAGATACTTCAACGTTTGTCCGAAGGACATTTGGGCAAGAAGCAGCGGACTTCGCTTTTTAACAAAGGGAATCTAAGCAAGCTGCGGGAGCTGGCGCTGAGAATGGTTGCGGAGGATGTTAATGGTTCGCTGGAGAAGCATCGGGAGGAGCAAGGATTGCTGGGGGCTTCGGGGATTGCCGAAAAAGTGTTGGTGTCCGCACAGTATTATTGGAATGGCTCGATTCATATCCGCCGTGGGCAGCAAATCGCTAAACGGTTAAACGGAGATCTGGCGGTGGTATCCTTCTGGAAGCAGGGCCTGACGCCCTCTAAGGAAGCAGCAACCTTCAAGCGATCCCTATGGAAGCTGACTGAGAAGATTGGGGCCTCGATGGAGGAGATTTCTTTTCGCTCGAAGAGGGAGATTCCGGGACTTCTAGTGAAATACGCCATCCAGCATAATATTACCCGTATCGTTATGGGTCACTCTAAGCAAACGGCGTGGCAGGAGCTGTGGAAGGGTTCGATTGCTAACTCATTGTTAAAGCAAATCCGTGGAGTAGATGTGTTTTTCGTGGCTGATCGTGCTGAGCGTGAGGGAGAACGTGTTCTTCCTACCCGGCAGAGCCGAAATGAGCGGAAAGCTGATGCCTATCACAGATTAAGCACTCAGGAAGTAAAGGATAAAATCGATGCGATTCGTGGGGGCACATTTAAAGTGTACATTGGTGCTGCTCCCGGGGTGGGCAAGACTTATAAGATGCTGCGAGAAGGAAATGATCTCTTAAAGAGAGGGATCGATGTTGTTATTGGACTACTAGAAACGCATGGACGTAAAGAAACCCTTGAACAGATCGGTGATCTGGAGATCCTTCCGCGACTGAGCATTGACTATCGGGGGGCTGTCCTTGAGGAAATGGATACGGCAGCTATTATTAAGCGTAATCCGGAGGTCGTACTGGTAGATGAACTGGCACATACCAATATGCCGGGCAGCAAGCATAAGAAGCGGTATATGGATGTTATGGAGTTATTGGATGCGGGGATCTCTGTAATCTCCACAGTGAATGTTCAGCATTTAGAAAGCTTGAATGATGCAGTAGAACAAATTACCGGAGTTAGAGTTAGAGAGACTTTCCCGGACAGCATTCTGCAACGGGCCGACGAAGTTGAACTTATCGATGTATCCCCCAAAACACTGCAAGAGCGGATGAAGGATGGAAAAATATATGCGATGACCAAAGTGGATCAGGCGCTGGGTGCTTTTTTCAAAATCGGCAATCTAATCGCCCTCCGTGAACTGGCGCTGCGGGAAATTGCTGATGATGTGGATGAACGTCTGGAGGCCTGGGAACGTGTCGGGTCGCTGCGGGGACCTTGGCGGCGGCAGGAAGTGATCTATGTGTGCATCACCTTAGGAGATCATGCGGAACGTCTGATTCGGCGCGGTTTTAGGATTGCCTATCGTCTAAAAGCTTGCTGGTATGTTACGTACGTACAGGAATATAAGCAGAGCGGGCCTTCTTACGATAAACGAATTAATGATTTGAAAGAATTGACGGAACGACTGGGTGGAACGTTTAAGATGATTCCTAACGTGCTCCCGGCACGAGTGTCTTCCTTGCTGCTTGAAAGGTCTCAAGCCTTACAGAGCACACAGATTATTATCGGCCAGTCCCAACGCTCATGGGTGCGCAAATGGCTACGCGGGGATGTCACTAAACAGATTTTGCGTTCGGCCAGAAATGTAGATGTACTGGTCGTGGCAAATCTTATGCGTGAGGAACCCTAAGCTTTAGAACAATGAAAAAAAGGGATTCCTTGCCGAGTGGCTGCTGGAATCCCCTTTTTTGTAAGCATATATCAAGTGCTAAATAATTAAACGAATGAATTACTGAGCAGCTTCGAGAAGTGCTTTCAGCTCGGGAAGATTGAATCCTTTGGTGGCGTGATCCCCTGCTACAGTAACAGGAACACCCATGAAACCAAGCTTTTCGACTTCCTCTTGATAGACGGTGCTAGTCATAACATCTCTTACTTCAAAAGGGATACCTTGCTCCGTAAGATATTGTTTGACCAGATTACAGTCGCTGCAGCCTGCTGTTGAATAAACAATCACTTGCTGGCTCATTGGTTCACAGCCTCTTTGATAGCATCTCTTGTGATCTTCCAGTGGGAAGTGTTCCAGCGGACCTCAGTATCCTCAAGCAGGAAGAGCTGTGGAGATTCATGCTTAATCCCGAAATCCTCGGCAATTTGATTGGAAACTGGACGATCCTCGATGACTAGAACTACTGCTGCTGCAGTATCCGCATCCTTTAGATAAGCCTGGAATTCTTCATTAGCTTTGGCGCTAATCGGGCAGGTAGTGCTGTGTTTGAACAGCAGCTTCTTGCCAGGTTTAGCCACATACTGCTCAAGATCTTCCAATGTATGAAGTTGTTGAATAGACATAGATATCACCCTCCTGGGATCGTTATTTTACTAACCATTGTGTTGTTAACAACCTGTAATCATGATTGTAACATATATTAAATTTAAAACAAAAAGGATTCTGGAGCAGCTAATCCAAGGATGACTAAACCCTCATTTTAGTGCGTTGAAAAAAAGAGGACGGCATGCTAAGGTGAAAGGAAGACAGCTTGCTTCAATAATCCTTACTAGGTAGGAGTGTTGATAAGAATGAACAGAGTTGCATGTGTGACTGGAGCTGATCGGGGTCTCGGATTGTCTCTTGTGCACTCTCTTTTAGAGAAACAGTTCTCAGTATTTGCTGGACAATACATGAGAGATACAGATGAATTGAAAGCGCTTAAAGAGGAGTATCCGGAACAGCTGGAACTTATTCCACTCGATATTGGTAGTAAGGACAGTGTAAAGCAGGCAGCAAGGGCTATCGCCAGCAGAACTGGGCATGTTGATATTCTTATTAATAATGCCGGAATTATTCATTCCGCAGATGATGCTACGATGCTGGTGGATATGGATGATGAGGGCATGGCGGAGATTTATAATGTGAATACGCTAGGCGCGTTGAGAGTCAGCAATGCACTTATGGGACTTTTATTGCAAAGTAAGGATAAATTGATTGTTAATATTTCTTCGGAAGCGGGCAGCATTGGCAGAAATAAACGTATTAATATGTACGGCTACTGCATGTCTAAGGCGGCTCTCAATATGCAATCCTCCCTGATGCACAATCATCTAAAGACGCTTGGGGGTCAAGTGATGGTGTTTCACCCCGGCTGGATGAAGACTTATATGCATGGCGAAAAAAATGAGCAAGCGGATATTTCATCCGATGTGTCTGCAGACCAGATTATAAGTCAGGTTATGGAGTATAAAAAGCATCTAGGGGATGAGCCGGCCTATCTTGACGTGGATGGAAATACATGGCCTTGGTAGATGGTCTTCCCGTAATCAAAAAAGTACACGAAGAAAGGCGATGATAGGATGTCTACACTAAAAGCACTGGCACTCGGAAGTTATTCGGAGGTTAAATATCACCCATTTGCGGGAGTAGACCGGGAGATTGAGCAGATCCTTGCCAATGACCTGCAGGTATTCTCCTCGGAGGATTATGGGCTGCTTAATAAAGAAACATTATCTGATTACAAGCTGGTAATCTCCTATACCGAATTCTCCGATGATAAAATACCGGCGGAACAAAGCAGCGCATTGCTCTCCTATGTGGCTAACGGTGGTGGATTACTAGTGGTACATAACGGAATCTCCTTACAGCGTAATCAGGAGCTAGGCGCTATGCTGGGAGCGCATTTCACTCATCATCCAGAATTCACTTCGCTCCAGATGTCCATACCGGCACGGGAGCATCCCATTATGCAGGGGATCGAAGAATTTGTGATCGATGATGAGCCTTATTATTTTGAGCAGCATCCCTATTTCGAAACAACTGTGCTTATGGAATATCCTCATGATGGGGCAATGAGGCAGGCGGCTTGGTGCCATGAATTTGGTCTAGGCCGGGTTGTTTATTTAATGCCTGGTCATCATTTGCCGTCATTTTCCGTAGAGCCCTTTCGCCAGATGATTCTTAGAGGTGGACTTTGGGCGGCAGGATTATTGTAGGATATAAGCGGATATACCTGTTGTAACATAAAACACGAGTCCAACTGCGGGTTAGCTGCGGTTGGATTTTTTTTGTTGACTCTAACATTGGTGTCAGGGTTTATACTGGTGTAGAACAATTCTCATGAACCCCGGGGAGAATGCTATGAAAATAGGTGAGCTTGCTAAACTGACGGGCGTAAGCGTCCGTTCACTTCGTTACTATGAGAGTCAAGGATTAATCTCGCCGATCCGTCAGGCCAACGGATATCGGGAGTATTCTTCACTTGCTGTAGAGACGGTAGAAACGATTAAACTATATTTGAACCTGGGTCTGTCGACAGAGCAGATCGCGGGCTTTCTACATTGTGTCTTGAAGAACAAAGAAGCTTTCTGCGCAGAAGTGATGCCACTATACCGCAGTAAATTGGAAGATATTGAACGTCAGCTTGTAGAGCTGAATCAGATCAAGAGGAATTTGGAAGAACGAATGGCATCTATTCTGCAGGAGCAGGATGAGAGCAAGTTGGGAACGTGTCCACTGGAGAACTTGGAATAGTACTGCTGGTGTTGAAAAATATGAGGAGGAATGGCAAATGTCTATTATAAATGCCGATAGTGCGGATTGGGTGCGGTCAGAAATACGTGGTGGAGGAACGGTACTGGTGGATTATGGTGCGCCATGGTGCCCCCCTTGTAAGGTGCTGCTGCCTGTTCTGGAAGATCTTCACCAGGAATATGGAGACGATGTTTCTATTGTTAAGGTGAATTGTGATGAACTGCCGGATTTGGCTGGAGAAGCGGGTGTTATGGGGATGCCTACAGTCATTGTATATAAAGAGGGGCAGCCCGTGGAAAAGCTGGTCGGTCTGCGTCCGAAAGCAGCCTACCAAGGCATACTGAACAAGGTTCTTCAAGCATAAGGCGATAATTTTAAAGATGAAATTAGGGAGACTCCATATTGTGGGGTCTTTTTTGCGTGCATGATTTACCCATCTTCGGTAAAAAATACGAACACAGTTATAAAGGAGGTGATGAGGGTGTGGAATATTATTCTAGAGATAATTCCTAAATGGAGTGTGATTTTCCAAGCTATTATGATCTTTTTCGTTCCGTTTATTCTAATCCGGATGATGAGTTGGGCTAATGTAAAGGAAGATACGATAAGTACTAGAGCAAAAAAAGCTGCCGGCAGCATAGGTGGTGGGGTTCCTTACGGAGAAGCATCTCTAGGTTCTAGCAATACGAAAAAGGTTGCTAAGGCGGACGATTCCGTTGGAATCAGTGAAGAATCTCCTACAGGAGCAAGCTATAGCGGTCAATTTCGGGAGGATTTGCAAAGATTTAAAGAGATGAGCACAGATATGCATGATGTGAGTTTTCGGGAGTTGCGTATCGGAGGTATAAAGCTGCAAGCGGCCCTTATATTTGTAGATGGACTGACAGATAAAGATAAAATGGATCGGAATATTCTGAAGCCTTTAATGGATGCCTATAAGGTTTTTAAGGATCCCCATACGATACCGGAAGCAAAGGATCTAAAAGATATTCTCATTCATGAGATCGTGCTTATTTCGGAAGTTGAGTTTACGGATAATGTGAAGCTCTCCCTTCAAAAGGTATTGTTCGGCTCTGTAGTGCTGTTAGTAGAAGGGATACCGGAGGCTATTGTGCTCAGCACCCCGAAGGGGAACACAAGAGGGATAGAGGAGCCTGAATCAGAAGCTGTCTTGCGGGGATCTCGAAGCGGATTTAATGAGACGTTAAGTGATAACACGGCATTACTGCGCCGACATGGGCAGAGCACAGAGCTAGCCATGATTTCTTTTACTGTAGGAAAGAGGATGAAGAAGGATCTGGTTCTAACTTATATCAAAGATATCGCGAATGATGAACTTGTCGAAGAAGTCAAACGAAGAATTAGGACGATTGATATAGATGATGTGCAAGAATCTGGTTATGTGGAGCAATTAATCGAAGATAATAGCTTCACGCCATTCCAGCAGATTCAGAATACGGAAAGACCTGACCGCGTAATGGCAGCGTTATTGGAAGGGAGAGTAGCTATCCTGCTGGATGGCACACCCTTTGCCTTGATCATGCCCGTGTCCTTCGGGATGCTGTTGCAATCCCCAGAGGATTATTACGATCGGTGGATGGTGGGGTCGTTGGTGCGCTTACTGCGTTTTCTCGCCGCATTGATATCAATGTTTGCACCGGCACTATATATTTCCTTCCTCTCCTTTCAGCCGGGATTGATTCCGACAAAGTTGGCCATTTCAATCATCAGCTCCCGCCAAGGTGTACCTTTTTCGGTATTAATCGAAGCTTTGATCATGGAGACCTCAATCGAAATATTACGGGAGGCTGGACTCCGGCTGCCTAAACCTATCGGTCCCGCGATGGGGATTGTTGGCGGTCTAATCATCGGCCAAGCCGCGGTAGAAGCGGGAATTGTGAGTCCAATTCTAGTCATCGTTGTTTCAGTTACAGCAATCTCCTCCTTCACCATCCCTATGTATAGTGCGGGAATGACGCTGCGTATGCTCCGTTTTATAGCGATGTTTTCTGCAGCAGTCTTTGGATTATATGGAGTTGTGTTATTTTTCCTTTTCCTGAGTGCCCATTTAATCAAGCTAAAAAGCTTCGGCATGCCTTATCTTGGCATGTTTATACCTTATAAGATTAAGGATTGGAAAGATTTTATATTCCGTATGCCACTGCAATTTCTAACAGGCCGCCCTACGCTGTTGAAGCCGAAGGACCCCCGACGCAAAGGGTGAGAGATCGAAGTAAAGGAGGAAGCGAATATGAGTACCGAGGTGAAGGACCGAATTACTGCTGTTCAAGCGACGATCATACTAGCCAATTATACTATTGCGGCAGGGATACTTACACTTCCTCGGACGATTGTAGAGGCTAGTGAAACTCCAGACGTGTGGATCTCCGTTTTTTTAGGGGGAGTAATTACCTTTTTAACAGGTTTAATTATAGTGAAACTTAGCCAACGGTTTCCAGGTCAAACTATTTTTCAATTTAGCGGGAAAATCATTGGCAAGCCACTTGGAGTGATGCTCTCTATATTAGTGATTGTTTATTTTCTGTGTATAGCCAGTTTTGAAGCACGTTCCGTACAGGAAGTGACCTCTTTTTTTCTGTTGGAGGGAACCCCTCCTTGGGCTATTGTTGCTGTGTTTATTTGGATAGCCTTCTATTTATGCAGAGGAGGACTTAATGCTATCACTAGCATGTGTAGGTTGATTGTTCCGATTACTTGGACAGTTTTTGTTGGAGTATGCTTGCTTAGTATTGAAGTTTTCGATATCGATAATTTGCGGCCTTTCCTTGGAGATGGTTTAGGACCGGTATGGAAGGGCATCAGGCCAACCATTCTGACTTTTACTGCTGGTGAAGCGATGCTGTTCGTTGTTGCTTTTATGGATAAGCCACAAAAAGCAGTAAAGGTAATTATTGCTGGATCATGTATATCAACGTTCTTTTATCTTTTAGCTGTTGTAATGACTATTGGTGCGTTTTCTATAGATGGAGTGGTCACAAGAACTTGGCCATTTCTTGATCTAGTGAGAAGCTTTGAGGTGAATTATCTTATTTTTGAGAGGTTTGAATCGCTGCTACTGGTAATTTGGATTATGCAAATTTTCTGCACCTTCTGCATCACTATTTATGCTGCTGCTTTGGGAGTTTCTCAAATATTTCATAAACGATTTAATAGCTGCTTATTGGCTATACTTCCAGTAGCCTATGTAGTTTCCAGAATGCCACCAAATGTGAATGCTCTATTTGCATTAGGAACAGTCGTAGGTAATTGGATGATCGTTTTATTTGGATTAATTCCATTGCCGCTGTTGATCATCGCACATTTCCGGAGGGCGGCTTCATGAAAAAATGGAGAGTGTCGATTACATTTCTTATAGTATGTATTCTGTTGACCGGTTGCTGGAGCAGTACACCAGTTGAGGAGTTAAGTATGGAGATTGGCGTTGCCCTGGACAGTGCGGAGGAGACAGGGGATGAGGAGGCAACACAGCAAGGAGGCGGGGGAAATCCCATGCCTGCCCAAATAATGAGTACCTACCAGTTTACGATTCCTCAAGGCTCAGGAGGGTCAGGTATGAAGTCTGGGGCTTCCCCATCCTCAACCAGAAATTACTATAACATGAGTGAAGTAAGTGATTCTATGTTTGAAGCATTACGGGCACTTTCACTGCGTACTAGACGTACTCCAATCGGACATCACCTTAAGGTCATTGTGATCGGTGAGAAGCTTGCACGCTCTACCAAGTTTTCTGAGTTAATTGATTTCTTTAGCAGGGATAACGATATCCGTCCCAGTGTTCTACTATATGTCAGCAAGGGAAAAGCCAGAGATGTATTGGAAAATGCGCTGCCGGGCCAAACCCCGTCATTTGTATTAGAGGGGATTTTTGTGAATAGAAGTCGGAGCACGAGGATATGGGAGCCGGTTTCAATAGCTAAAGTGGCGGGTCCTTTGCATGGTAAAAGAAGTTTCATGTTGCAGAATGTGATTTCTTTAGAAAAAGAGAAGGAGACAAAGCTGGATGGAGCAGGCGTAATTAAAGGGAAAACGGGAAAGCTCGTTGGTTTTTTAGATGCATCGGAGCTGGAAGGTATGGTCTGGCTGACTGGAAAGGGAGAGGGGGGTGCTCTCAAAGCATACGACCCGTCTAACAATAAGCTCATTACCTATGAAATCAAATCTCTGGGTAGTAAGTATAAAGCTAATGTGAAGGATGGGAAGATCTCTTTTCATGTGAAAATAGAATCTACGGGGAGATATGGTGAGGCTTTTGCCAAGAGTGCAAAGAAGTTACATGACGGCATTGTAAAGGAGGATAAAGCAGTGCTGGAGAAGCATGTCTTAGACATGCTTCAGGTCACTGTGAAAAAAATGCAGAAGGAGCTGCATACAGAGGTTGCAGGTTTCGGCAACGCTTTGCGTATTCAACATCCAGCCGTATGGCGGAGCGTAGAGGATAACTGGGATGAAACCTTTAGTGAGATTCCGATTACCTATGAAGTGAAACTAAATATTGAAGAGTATGGTGCATCAGATACATCGGCTGAATAGAAAGGACCATTTGCAATTTACTTCGTTTGTGTCTGGATAGGAATGACATCATTATGATGCAGTGCATCGAGCACTTCATCCTTTAATTGCGACGTGAAGGCATTCCATGCTTTTTTACCGATGTCCAGCTCTTCACGTCCAATAGCATTCAGTGTTTCCAGCCATAGACGTTTGTCGTTAATCAGCCCAAGTTGATCTTGAATCTCCTTATAGATCTCCTCATGCGCATGAAATTTCTGATTTAACGCAAAATCGGCCGCACTCGCGGTATAACGAAGTTCCTTAGCAGCGATTCTTAGCTGGTGCAAAGCGTCGAAGGCTTCTTTAGATTCGGCATTGTCTTCATGGAAAATAGCTTTACAGGTTTTTTTCTTTTGCTCATAAGCGATCTCAAGCTCACGCATAACAACGTTAACATTCTTTTTGGCGGCTAGGGCTTCAAGCTGCTCGCTTAGGAAGGTCTTCCACTTTTCCTCGAGGTCTTCATTAATTAGTTCAGGCAGCTCCTTAGCGAGCTTCTTGCGGTAAGTTTTGCGCTTGTCCTTTTGGTAAGCAATCACTGCCTTTAACAGGTCTGCAGTTTTGGAATCTCCGTTCTCCTTCGCTTGCTTGCGCTTGTTCTTGAAAGATTCTATTAGAACATCTGCATCTCTCACTTTACCTAATCTCTTTTGCGCTTTTTTGAAAATAGGGTACAGGCCTGAAGTGTGCCGCGGATCAAGAATGGATAATAGACTTAGCAGCTTACGGCAGTTCACTCTTGCCTGGTGGATATCTTCATCCGCGAATTTATTTAATGCGTCATGGCTGTAATCCCAAAAGTTGATATAAAGGTGGTTAAGGGCTTGTTCCCATTGCTTTGTTTTGGTTAGCTGTCGTTCTTTGGTCAGCTTGTCTCCTGTCATGCAGCATCACTCCTTAACGTTTGGGATAGCATGAATTTAGGGCTTCCCCTATTATGCTCTGGGGCAAGTCCATTTACTATAAGAATAGCGTTATCATAACCTCATTTCAATTCTCTACTCACAGCATGGAGACAGATCGGTTACAATATTACTATCATTATTTATACGGATAGGCTTGGATCTTAGCTGGTAGAGAATAGCAGGTCTCGTGGCTCATATTCGGGAAAGAGGGGCTTTGGTGGATACTCGTGAGTATGATTCAATATTTAGTAAACTTCCTTCAGAAATGGGGCTCTTTCAACATCTGAGTGCAAGGGATGAGAGCAAAGGTACAGAAGCAGGGAGCTTAGAGGATATGCTGGTCCCATTCGCTTTTGAGGAAACCTTATGCCGGGATGTTGGAGCGGGACTTATACCTCCTAGCTTACATCTGTGGAGTCATTCTGGTGGTGTGGCACTTGGACTTCGGGACAGTAAGCTACCGTGTGCAGCTCAGGCGATGCTTACGCTTGAGGCGCAAGGGATTAGAACGGCGGTTAGGCATTCCGGCGGGGCTGCGGTGCCTCTGGATGCAGGGATCATTAATGTTTCTCTAGTTCTGCCCAAAGGACGTGGAAAGCTGGACTTTCATGATGACTTTAGGCTCTTGGCTGCTTTGATCACGGAAGCGGTTGCTATAAGTCATCCACAGGCTGCGGCGCAAATTGAGGCTGGTGAGATTGTTGGTTCTTACTGCCCGGGTGATTTCGATCTGGCCATTGGTGGCCGGAAGTTTTGTGGTATTGCTCAGCGTAGGCAGAACAATGCTTATTTTGTACATGCATTTGTTGTAGTTTCTGGCTCGGGTCAAGAACGTGGTGAACAAATTCGTAATTTCTATGCGCAAGCCTCCGGAGGAGACTCCTCACTATCATATCCACGGGTTCGTCCAGAGACGATTGCTGGACTTGGTGAACTAGGTGGACCTGAAGTGGCAACAGTGTTTGTGGAGGGAATTATTCAGGCTTTAATTCATCGGGGAGTGTCCCTTAGACCATCCGGCATTTTGCAGCAAGAGACAGGATACAACTTGGACTATGATGATCCACGTGTGCTCGATGCAACGCGGGTGCTTCGCGAGCGGTATTCCTGAGATCTAAGCATGGGTTGGAGTCTGTTAAAAAAGGACGTAACGGAAAGCTGGCTAGAGCCAGCCTACGTAACGTCTTTTTTAATATTCAACAATCACGCTCTTTTAATTATACAACTCAGGACGTCTGTCCGAAAAAATCGGAATTTGTTTCCTAATCTCACGCACCTGATGTAAATCGATCTCTCCGGTTAGAATTTGTTCCTCTTCAGAAGCCTCACACACAATATCTCCCCAAGGATCAATAATCATTGAATGCCCAGCAAAGATATTGGCAGGATCGCTGCCTGCACGGTTGCAGGCTACAACATAACATTGGTTCTCGATGGCCCGGCTGATCAACAGCGCCCGCCAGTGGGACAATCTGGGCAGTGGCCATTCAGCGCAGACGAACAGGATTTCCGCCCCTTGTGCGGTATGGGCGCGAACCCACTCCGGAAAACGGATATCATAACAGATTAGGCCTGCACATAACGTATTGTCTAATGTAAATAGTCCTTTGGCTTCTCCCGGCTGCAGATACAAATGTTCATCCATCAGCTGGAACAAATGCAACTTGCTGTATTGTCCGACGAGCTCACCTGATCGATTAAATACATACATACGATTGGTTACACCAGTATCATTTCGGCTAGCGACAGAACCAGCGATGATATTAATGCTGTATTGTTTAGCCAAGCTGGAGATAAATGCCTTGGTAATTTCTCCTTCCGGATCGCCAATATCTTCTAAGCGAGTTAGATCATAACCAGTGGTCCATAGCTCAGGGAGAATCAGACAATCAGGGGCTGCGGAAGCAGCTTCACTTATTTTTTGGGCTACGGCAGCATAATTCATAGTGGGATTGCCAAATGCTATATCCAGCTGAATCAGGGATATTCTCATAGGTATCCTCCTCTTTTGTTCAAGCGTATAGCACCGGATGAGGATAAGCAATGTTGATTTTTTAAAAATGATTTGATATATTAGTTGACGGGTCAATGATTATGCGTTAGTATAATTTTATACAAAACAATTGCATGCAATTAAATATAGAAAGGAGGTATATTTTGACGGAGTACTGTCCTGAGGAAGAACATATATTTGAACTGCTGCAGGCCTTAAACAAAGGAATCTCTCCAAAATTCGAACGTTGTGCAGGGATCAGTCCCACACGGCTTCGCCTCCTGCATGAACTGTTTCGGGTAGATGAAGTCAGCCAAATCAGTCTGCAAAAGGAAATGGATATTGATGCGGCAGCCGTCACACGTCATCTGAAGGGATTGGAAGAGAGTGGCATGATCGCTCGCCGCAATAACCCAGCCGATAACAGGGTCACATTGGTCTCATTAACCGATCAAGGTCGGGAAAGAATGGTTAAATATAGCGAAGAGAAAAGGCGGTTTATCGCTACTCTTCTAACAGGTTTTAACGATCAGGAGCGAGCAGTGCTCATTGATATGCTCAATCGTCTGCAATCTAATATCATTCTGTTGTAACTTACAAAACACACTCAAAGGAGAATTAAACATATGAACGCTACACAAACAAATGATTTTCAAGAAATTATTACAGGACGCCGCTCTATCCGCAAATATGATCCATCCGTTAAAATCAGCAAAGAAGAAATGACACAGATCCTTGCCGAAGCTACACTTGCTCCATCTTCAGTGAACATGCAGCCTTGGCGTTTTCTGGTCATTGAAAGTGACGAAGCTAAAGCTACTTTAGCGCCTCTCGCTCGTTTTAATAACGTACAAGTAGAGACTTCTGCGGCTATGATTGCCATCTTTGGTGATCTGAACAACTTCGATTACGCTGAAGAAATTTACGGTACGGCTGTTGAACGTGGACTTATGCCTGCTGAAGTAAAAGAAAATCAATTAACCAGATTATCCGCTCATTTTGCTAACCTGCCACGGGAAATTAATAGAGACACCGTGCTTATCGATGGCGCACTTGTTGCTATGCAGCTGATGCTGGTTGCTCGTGCACATGGTTACGATACAAACCCAATTGGTGGATTTGAAAAAGACCAAATCGCTGAAGCGTTTGGTATGGAAAAAGATCGTTATGTTCCTGTAATGCTACTCTCCATTGGTAAAGCTGTTGATGCAGGTTACCCCTCTGTTCGTCTGCCTATCGATAAAGTTGCTGAGTGGAAATAATTATTAAAGTTAGTAAGCCAACACGCTACCATAAACACTAATCTTAGGAGGAATATACAATGATCATTATTCATGCTGTACTTAAAGTTAATCCAGAGCGTCGCGAACAGTTTTTGACGGAGTCTAAAGCATTACTGGCTGCTACTCATGCTGAAGAGGGTAACCTTTCTTATGAGCTATATGAGAATGCTGGAGAAGCCAACTCATTTATTATGATTGAGCAATGGCGTGATGCTGAAGCAGTATCCAGCCACAATACGAGCGCTCATTTCACTGCTTTCTCAGCTAAAGCTGGCGAATTCTTGGCTGCTCCTCTAGATGTTAAAGTATTTAGCGCAGAACAGGCAAAATAAGCTGTCTCCATTCTTAGCGAATTTTGTTTAAACCTTAACAGGGATGATCTATAGCCATAAAGGCGGTGGGGCATCCCTATTTTGCATTTCACCCCGTTTATAAAAAGGAGATCTAGGGTATCTATCCTTACCTTGATTCAAAGGCATGCAATATAAACGATGGGGGACTTTACATATGAAGACACAGAGAAATATGATTGATTTCTTGAATTATTATCTATCCGGCGGATCGCTTGCCCGTATTATGGGTGTAGCAGGAGAAGAGGTGGAGCGTAAGCTTGAGGGGATAGACCTAGAGGCTGCCAGAGCCTATCGTCAGACGCTTGGCGGAGTCATTACGACAAGTCAGCAGCTATTCCAGCTTCCTGGATTTAGCCCAAGCTTACTGGAACAACTTACTGAAGTATTGGGCAGACTAGACTCAGGCAAGCTAAAGGTTCTGGCTCCGCAGACTACGTGGAATAATCAAGTAACACCTTACGTGAATGGTCCAGAGTGTCTAGGAATGATATTAGAGGAGATCAGAAAAGCGCAGCATTATATCCACCTGTCTGTCATGCTTTTTTTTAATGATCGCTCGGGCAATCTGGTTGCAGATGAACTGTTTTATGCTCTTAAGCGTGGCGTTAAGGTAAGGGTTATGGTCAATTACACATTGACGGCTTTGGGGTACGGAAATAATCTGGAGTACGGCCAGTTCTCCAAGATTGCTGATCAGCTTGAGAATGCAGGCGCCAAGCTGCTGAATACCTTCAATTCGTATTATACAGCCATTGAATGGCGGGTGAAACGAAAGGCGCTGGAGCAAGAAGGAGTGCCGGAAAGTATCCTGTTTCTGCAGGATAAAGTGCAAGAGGATGTTGAGGTTACAGGACTGAATGTCATCGATCATCGGAAGTTTATGGTCATAGATGGGGTAACCTCGATTATAGGCAGTGTAAATATTGGTGACCAATATACGTATGAGACCCCAGTGCAGGCATCCTCTGCAATGAGTATAGATGGACATCCACAGGGGATTCCTAGTAAAGAGGCTGAGTGGCATGATGGCTGCTTCCGGATTCGCGGCGCAGCAGCGCAGCCTTTGAATGCGATGTTCTATTCTCGCTGGCTGCTTCTAGGCGGAGATCATTTTGATGTGAATGATGTCTTTTATTATCCGGATGTGGATTATCATTTTGGTGAGGAAGAATGTACGCTGTTAGCAAGCTTTCCAGGTAACCCGGTTAACCTGATTCAACAATATTATCTGGATTTAATTACTTACGCGGCTGAAGAGACTATCATCGTGAATCCTTATTTGATTGATCAGGATTTTTGGGATCGGCTTGGGCTGCTTGGTCCGGAATGCTCGTGTAATTTGAACATTTGTAACCCGCTGGAGGTTAATGATCATCCTACAAATCGCGCGGCGGTAAGAGGCAATATGTATATGCCGTTTATTAACGGTGTTTCCTTCTATGACTACAGTGCCACCGGTCGATTTTCCCATTGGAAAATTACCTATGATCATAGATCACAAGCCGTTTTTCATGGTTCATATAATATCAACGAAAGAAGTGCCTGCCACGATTTTGAGCTGGGAATGCTGGTAAAAGGGGAGGCCTTTGCAGAGCAGATAAAGTCTATGATCGATTATGACCTGAGTGTCTCGCGGAAGATTACCAGTAAAAGTGAGTTCTTTAAGCATCCTTGGTTACACCCTAGTACTTATCTGAATAAGGCAACCCAGAATTATACTTGATAAATTGGGCTAATTCTCATGATATAATGATCGTTATAAATCATTAGGGTGGAGTATGGGCTATGCAAATCAAAATTACAAAAAGTGGTTTGAAAAAGGACGAGGTATTTTTTCTCACAGAATTTGGGGAGGGCCGGGGAATCTGGTGTGGTGCTCCTGTGAATCCAGGGGCAGAAATGGATGTGGAATTGGAGCTTTCGGAGCTGCTTATGAGGTGGGTGGATATCCATCCTGTGCCTGCAGGTGAGTTCAACATCAGGCTCGAACAGGATAGGGTTATTTTTACGGGCGTGTTGGAGAATATTGAAGAAGATGGCACAGGATTTTTACGAATAGGTGAAGGGTTAGTGATGTTCGAGTGTCTCGGTGAACCTATGGCACTGGGTGTGTTCGTAGAATTGCAGGTCCGTGATGTGCGAATCTATCCCTTCAGTATTTGACGCTTCTTAGGGACTAAGATAACATACAAAGATAACATTAGATTCAGAAAGTTAAGCATGAGGAGTAGAAAGCTATGAACACCGAAATTCAGCAATTTAAGACCGAATTCTTCAAGGCGCTGGCTCATCCGATGCGTATTCGTATTCTGGAGCTGCTTAGCGAAGGTGAGAAGAATGTGAATGAACTGCAGGCTATTCTCGGCTCGGAAGGTTCTGCTGTATCCCAGCAGCTAGCTGTTTTACGCGCCAAAAATGTAGTAACCAGTGTGAAAGAAGGCACCACAGTCATTTATGCCTTGCGTGATCCTCTGATCAAGGACCTTCTGGTCGTGGCCAAACAAATATTTGATAACCATCTCGTGAATACCATTTCATTGCTGGAAGGCATGCGCGGCGAGTGAAAATGGAATAGATTAACGTTATTTTGGCGTTGACAACAGTCGCGTCCTAGAGTAATGTTCTTCTTATATTCAAATAATCAGATATTTAAAGAAAAGAAGGTTTGAACATGACAGGGCGGGGTCGTTATAAAGGCTACAACATGAACGCTTTTCGCAAGGATTTGATATCAGGGACAATCGTCGGGGTTATTGCCATTCCTTTAGGGATGGCATTTGCTATTGCTTCTGGTGTAAAGCCGGAATATGGCATTTATACGACAATCGTTGCCGGCATATGTATTTCATTGTTCGGGGGATCGAAATTTCAGATTGGTGGACCGACAGGTGCATTTATTCCTATCTTGTTCGCCATTGGGATGCAGTATGGTTATGAGAACCTGCTGTTAGCGGGGATGATGGCGGGGGTTATTTTAGTCCTCATGGGATTGTTAAGGCTGGGTGTACTGATTAAATTTATTCCGAAGCCGGTCACGATTGGTTTCACAGCAGGAATAGCGGTTATTATCTTCACCGGACAGATTGCTAACTTCCTTGGGTTAAGGGATATTGAACGGCACGAGAGCTTTGTAGATAACATGAAAGAAATTGGACTTCATCTATCGACGATCAATGGATATAGTATCCTGACCGCCGCGATTTGTCTGGCCGTTGTTATCCTAGCGATTCGCTTTGCTCCGAAGGTGCCGGGTTCATTGGTCGGTCTTCTTTGTGCAACTGTCATAGCAGCGTTATTTTTTAGCGGTAAGGTGACTACGATTGGTTTGGCCTATGGGAATATCCCTAATACATTACCAAGCTTCCGTTTTCCGACCATTACCTGGGAGCGGATTATACTGCTGATTCGTCCGGCCTTTATCATCGCGATGTTGGGTGCTATTGAATCCTTATTGTCAGCTGTCGTAGCTGATGGGATGACGGGTAGCCGCCATAACAGCAACCGTGAACTGATTGGTCAGGGAATCGCCAATATTGCAGCTCCATTGTTTGGAGGAATTCCAGCCACGGGTGCCATTGCCAGAACCGCCACAAATATCAAAAGCGGCGCAGTTTCTCCGATCTCAGGGATCGTTCATGGGGTAGTGGTATTCCTAATTCTTCTGTTGTTTGCACCCTATGCTTCTAGTATTCCGTTGGCAGCGATGGCTCCTATCTTGATGGTAGTAGCTTGGAATATGAGTGAGCGTAAACAATTTCTTCAATTGCTTAAAATCAAAACAGGCGATTCTTTGGTATTATTCATCACTTTCTTGTTGACGATATTTGCAGATTTAACGCTGGCTGTAGAGGTGGGATTGATTCTTGCGGTGATTTTGTTTGTGAAACGGATGGGAGAGGTTCATCTGGTATCCAAAGTATTGCCTGATCCTAATTCCGTCAAGGTAGGAGCACATATGGTAACGGAGAGTCATGATTGTCCGCAGATTGGGATTTATACCGTGGAAGGGCCGCTGTTTTTTGGCGCTGCGTATAGATTTGATGACACCATGCCGGGTTATGGCTCCGATCAGCCGAAAATTATATTAATGCGGATGGGAAAAGTGCCATTCATGGATACTACGGGCGAATCCAATCTGGCGGAGCTGGTGCGGCATCTCCATGCTGTTGGAGGGAAACTGATGATCTCCGGTGTTCAGCCGCAGCCGCTTGAGCTACTTAAGAGAACCGGGCTATATGACAAAATAGGAGAGGCACAGTTCTATCATCATACCGGTGAAGCGATCAATGAAGCTCTTAGCAGTATTAATCACAATAAATGTATCGGATGCAGTCATGCGGCGTTTAGGGAGTGTACGGCATTATCCTGTCAGGAGGATGCAGGTGGACTACGAGGTCTGACAGGACGCAAGAAGCCAGCATTGCCTCTGAACTAATCAGCGGTACTTGAGCTTAATAAATAAAGTCGGCCTGGGCGCTATTCTTGCGTCTGGGCTTTTGTATTAAAATTGGACTTCGGAATTCTGAATTTGTACAATTAGGTATAAGTTTAATGTAATCAATATCGATAAGGAGAATATAAGCTCATGAAGGAATTGAATTATCCGAAGGTGTTTATGCTCTTGGCGGGATTGTCTGTCGCTACATTGGCGGTATATCGTGTAGTGTCACTTCAGACGGATTCGTTTTACGGTTTTTTAATTTGGAATTTGTTCTTAGCATGGATTCCGTTTTTATTCTCCATGGCTGCTTATGAGCTAGACAAAAGGAAGATAGGCGGTCTATTACTTCTTCCTTTGGGTGTCGCGTGGCTGCTGTTCTTTCCCAACGCGCCTTATCTCATGACTGACCTGGTGCATTTAACGGTAAGAAAAAGTAGATATATCGTGGAGGGAGCCATTCAGAATCGCTACTGGTATGACTTGGTCACTCTTTTATTGTTCACCTGGAGTGGATGGTTGACCGGTTTTTTCTCATTGTATCAGTTCCAGACGGTCATTTATCGTAAAAGCAACCTGCTGTGGTCATGGGTATTCGTGCTTGCGGCATGTATGCTCGGGGGATATGGTGTACTGCTTGGCCGAGTCTACAGACTCAATAGCTGGGACGTCCTGACGGACAGGCATCAGTTGTATCAACTTGTTCTGGATAGCCTGAATCTCCAGTCCGTATTTTTCAGCTTGTTCATTGCCTTTGTCCTGCTGGTCATTTACGCGACGATGTATTGTCTACTCAATGCTCTTGGCACCGGAGAAAGACGAAGAGTTACCAGAGGGTACTAATCGGTACACTCCGGCTCAAACTGGAATTGTTTCAGATCTACCACACCTTTTTCATTAAAACTAACTCCCTCTCCCTGTAGATAGAGCCTCTGGAGGGAGTTAGACTCATCCTCAGTTAGTGCGATCATTCCTTTAGCATTAATGACCCGATGCCAGGGCAGCTTATATTTTTTGCTCATGGAATGAAGGATGCGAACGACCTGCCTCGCTCCTCTTGGGCTGCCTGCCGCGCGGGCAACTCCTCCGTAAGTCATCACTTTACCTTCTGGTATAGACTGTATGATATGAATAACTCTCTCAGTAAATGGTGTCATAGCAAGCTCAAGCTCCTATATCTTATTTTTATCCAATGAACAACAGATAAATCAATTCTAAACGAAACGGGGGACGAACAGGAGGATTTTTTGAGAATAGCAAAAAAGGGGTTGCAAAGCAATAAATACGCGTGGTATATTTTAACTGTAAAAATAATCTAAACGTTTAACAACGTGATTAAAAGAGTTCCCATAATAAGATAGGAGAAGGTGTAATGAGGAAAACCAGCATTAAAGACATAGCCGCAAAGGCTAATGTTTCGATTGCTACAGTCTCCTATGTGCTTAATGGTACCCGCAATGTACGTTCCGATACAAGGGAACGAGTTGTTGCAGCCATTGAGGAGTTGAATTATAAGCCGAATGCTATTGCGAAGAGTCTCAAACTCAACCGTACGAATACAATAGGTGTTATTGCAGAAGATGTGACGGTATTTAACACCCCCGATATTATCGATGGAATTAATGATTTTGGAGATCGTAATGATTTGCATATTTTACTGGTGAATCTTCGTTTGGACAAGCGTATCGGCCGTAACTTCTCGAATACGGAAGACTATCGAAAGTATGCCGCTAATGCGGTTGCCGAACTGCTCAGTAATCAAGTGGATGGGATTATTTATATCGGTGTTCATCCCCGTGATTTAACGGGTTTAATCGATACGGAAGGTAAGCCTATTGTGTATACCTACTCTTACACACAGGACGATATCTCTATCCAGTATAATGATGAGCAAGCTGCTTACCAAGCCATGTCCTACTTGGTTAACCAAGGACATAGCAGAATTGCTGTAATCAGTGGTTTGATGGATTCAATCCCTTCCAGATTAAGACTGAACGGTTATTACAAGGCCGTTACTGAATATCAATTACCGTTCGATCCACTGTTAATTAAGATGGGAGACTGGGAGAGGGAATCAGGGTATCGTCTTACCTCCGAGTTGCTCGCTTTGCCGGAGCCTCCAACCGCGATTCTTTCCATGAATGATGTAATGGTTGTAGGTATTTTGCAGGCGGCAGAGGAAAAAGGGTTTAAAATACCGGATGATCTGTCGGTTGTCGGTTTTGATAATCGTGAATTCAGTGATTACTTACGCCCGCGTATAACAACAATGGGACTTCCGCTACATGAGATGGGCTATCAAGCTATTGAGGTTTTGTTCAATTTAATCAAGGGGACGAAGATGGATTCACTGACCATGCCGGAGTGCCGGTTGATCGAACGTGATTCTGTGGCTACGTTAAAAAATGCTGTGAGACAAAAATAAGTTTCACAGCTCCTTTTTCCTCATAAATCTAAACGTTTAACTTAAAATATTGAAGAGGTGCTAGGCAATGACGATTCTAGGCAACGAAAATTTCAGGATGGAGTTAAGCGACCGCGGAGCACTTCAGTCTCTGATATTACAGGGCGACCCTAGTGAAATGAATTGGGTAGTTGATCCGTCTTATTTGAAAGAGGCAGGTTATGCGGATACAGATAAGCTATTCGGAGAATGGACAATAGAGCTAGACGGGAATATCATAAAAAGCACTGATCTGTTGCCCAAAATCACACCAGAAGGAAAAAACCGTGTATTTGTGGATTTTGAAGGTGCGCCGATTGCAATCAGACTTACATATTCTTTGGAAGATGAGCGACTAAGATGGACTATTGAAGCTATGAACCGATCAACACAGTCTGTAAGAATTAATGGACTTCATGTGTGGTTTTCGCTCGCTTATGTCATGTACCGAGATGAAAATGTGCAGCGCAATATGAGTCAGTCCTGTGCAGTATTCCCCCATCTTGGTGGAGATTTCGCTAAAATTGCTGCCATTCGACGGAGCAACGAAGCACCACATCTGGGTGTTTATGGTGTTCAGGGCAGAACAGTAACCCTAGGTACTTATTGTAGTTATAAGAATCGTTTTCTTGAGCAGGTTTCCCCTTCTTTGGATGGTCTGCTGTATCATCGGCTATCGTTGGTGGAGGACGGATCATCTATGACCGAATCTGCAGCTGCCGACTGGATATATGGTGGCGCTTACAGTCCGCTGGATCTTGACGCTGGAGAAACCTCCAGCTGGGAATACATATTCCATCCCTGTCAGAATCGAGATGATTTCTATAGGCAGGGTATGGCCTATGGACATCCGCGCTGGAGCTATACGCCTGTATTAACCCGGGGAGGAAGGTTCGAAGCTGTTGTTGATCTGCCGCAGGGCCAGGCTCTACGTGAGCTGCGTTTGTATAGCACTTCAACGGCAACGGAGCTGATCCGCCAGGAGAATATTACGAACGAAGCTGTACGGTTGGAGTCAGGCAGCAGCTACACTATATCTTTACAGCGTTTGGAGCCGGGAGAACATAAGCTGGAGCTGGGGCTAGAAGATGGACGGACCGATATCCTGGTCTGGAATGTACTGGAGTCGATTGACCTGATTCTGGAAAAGAGAGCCGAGTGGTTGGTAAATAACAACTTTGGAGGGACAGGTGAGGCTGAGAGGCCATATGCCTTCCGTCCGCTATCGAATCAGGGAGAATCGCTGGGTAAGGTTGCTTTTCTTCTGATGAAGAATAGCATGGCCAAGGCTGTCCCCGAACAAGTAGCTAAGGCCGAGATTGCCGCAGTATTGGATGTGAAGGAGCATTGGTTTGAAGGCGGAGATTTCAATCATCCGCGTCCCTTGTATGGAGAATTCTACCGCATTTATGATCTGGATTATATTGGGCATGTCTTTTATCTATTGTCACGAATGGATGGTTCATTACTTAAAATTCATTCTCCTAGAGAATATCTACAATGGGCTGCCGAAATCATGTGCCTTCGCCTAGACCCTGATCGGCATAGTGGGCAGCGTGAACAGGATGAGAGCCGTCTAAATGGTATATTTGTGCTCTATATTCTTGATTTATTAGAGGCACTGAAGCAGAGCGGTCTTTCAGAAGAGTATAAACGTCTACTTACCTTATGGGAGCAATTTGGCAGAAATCTGGAGACAGGGATACAGCAGTATGAGGGAGCTATAACGGAGCATTTTTACGATAATGCAGGATTTGGTCCTACCTGTGAAACATTGTGTCACCTTGGAAATAAAGAGGAGGCTCAGCGTTATGGGCAACTAATTCTGGCAAATATCGGATTCAGCAATGATTACAGAGTGCAGAATCCGGATCGTTGGTGGGAAGCTTTGTCGTATATGATTCATTCCCTTTGGGGTGGATTGGTAGCAGGTGCATCCCGGGTTGCCTATGAATTCCTTGGAGACCCTGAATATTTGGAAGCCGCTTACCGTTCTACGATGGCAGTATTCAATTGTTACGATTGGAATGTACGCTCTACTCCACGCCGTTTGTTGCCTGGAGAGGCAGCCTCTACATATAGTGTGGCAGCTCCTAACCTGAACATGCCAGAATTGTCGCGAAACCGTTTTGGGCAATCCGTATTTGTGGGGGCAAGTGATTCCTTGTTTGCTTCGCTGTTCTCGGGTGTGACAGGAGATGATTGGGATATGGGGGAGGAGCTAGTGGCCTATCTAATGGGCTTCGGGACAACCACATATTTGTACAGGGATCCACGCGGAAAGATGCGCTGTATTAACGGTTATATTGAAGAAGACTCGGAGGGCTGGATCGTAACAAGTTACGCTGCATATCCGTCAAGATATGTGCTGCTTGAGGATAAGCTCGAATATCGCACAACTGAGGGGATACTAGAGCCTCGCGTAAGACTGGCAGGCGGAGGAATATTCAGCCCTTGTCTGTAATCGCTAAGAATGACAAACCATGATGATTTTAGGCTAAAGCTTTAAATGCTTGGCTTGAAATAAATAGATATGAAAAAAAGGGAGGCAACAAACATGAAGTTTGGAAAACGTACTCTAGTTCTATCTTTAGCATCAATGATGGTTTTTTCCGCACTGGCAGGCTGTTCGGGCAATTCCAACAACGCGGCTCCAAAGGCATCTGAAGGGTCTGGAGCAGCCAACAAGGAAACTACGCCTGATAAAGATGTAACCTTGGAATTATTGTATTGGGGTGATGATGTACAGAAAAAGCTGGTAGAAGCGGCAGCAGAAAAATATACAGCCGACACCGGAGTGAAAATCAATGCACAAGTACTTCCAGCAGATGGCTCCTTTGATACATTTATTCAGACCCGGCTCGAATCCGGTGAACTTCCAGATATCAGTTATATGGGTGAAGGCGATATCCAAAAGTACAATGAAATGGGAATTATCGAAGATATCAGCGATTTATTAGCGGACGGAAGCATTCCTGAAAAACTATCAGCGATTACAATCCATTCACCTGAGCAAAAAGTGATTGGAGTCGGCCTATCCAACCAGTTGGAGCTGCTTTACTATAGCAAGTCCAAATTTGATGCAGCAGGTCTTGAATATCCACCCTCCAAAGTTGAAAATGCGTGGGATTGGGATACATTCGTGACAAACGCGAAAAAGCTAACGACAGATACTAAAGGAAAAACAGCGGCAGATGAAGGCTTTGATGCTGCTCTGACCGAGAACTACGGGCTTGGTATGACAGCGGGACGGGAGTTCCACCACTTCTGGGCAGCTTATGCCAACGGTGGCGGGATTGTTTCGCCGGATGGAAAGGAGTTTCAATGGGATTCTCCCAAAACGGTTGATGCCATCCAGAAGCTAGCTGACCTCGTTAACAAAGACAAGGTTGCATCCGCTTTCAATTACACTTGGAATTCTGGAATTGGTTCTGCGGTAGACGCTTTGAGTGGTGGTTATGCCATGGCAATCAGCGGATCTTGGGATCTAGCTAATATCAAAGGTAATGAAGATATCGGCGTTGGCGTTCTGCCTAAGATGGAAAAGGCAGTAACGATGAACTGTGGTGCTCCGCTTGTTGTGTACAATACATCGAAGCACATTGAGGAAGCCAAGAAATTCTATGCTTACATGGTCAACCCTGAGAACAGTCTGGAGCTGCTGAAGAGTGGTGCGTGGTTGCCGAACCAGGCAGATTGGTATACCGATCCTACCTTGGTTGAAAAGTGGACCTCCGATCTTCCTGAAAGCGCAAAAGAAACTATCCTTAGTTATTCCACAACGAAAGACGCTATCGCACAATGGCCTGCATATTACGTTCCTGCCTACCTCAAGATGAATACTGAATATGAGAAATCTATTGATCAGGCGTTGGCAGGTAAGAAAAGTGTTAAAGAAGTCTATGACGCGATCATGCCAGCGATCAAGCAGTTGTTCGAGAGCGGCAAGGTTTCCTAATTAGAGCTTATATTTGAAAAGAGGGCTATTGCTTATGAACCCAGAGAGCAAAACCGAAACGGCTGCGGTCTATGTTAAAAAGCATGCCAGAGGTGTCACCAAAGAGGCGGTGGCTGGATATTTGTTTGCAGCACCGGCCATTATTGGATTTTTGGTATTGACGCTTTATCCGATGTTGGCCAGTTTGTTTTACAGCTTTCATAAAATAACGATTATGAGCGGAAGCCAAGTTATGGAGTGGATTGGACTGGATAATTTCCGGTACATATTCACCAATACCAGCTCCGAATTCAAAAAATCCATAACGGTAACCTTGATTTATGCCTTCATTAACGTGGCGCTTGTAATCACCTTTTGTCTGATTGTTGCACTCTTATTGAACCGTAAATTTATCGGCAGAAACTTGATGCGGGCTATATTCTTTCTGCCGTCTGTAGTTCCGATGCTGGCGACAACAATTGTGTGGCAGATGCTTCTACAGAACCAAGCCAAGGGTGGATTGCTTAACTGGATTTTATTGCAGATAGGAATAGCCCCTGTTGATTTCCTGACAGATCCCATCCGTATTTTTGAGACATTGTTTATCATGAGCTTGTGGACCTGTGGTGGGACGATTGTTGTGTTCATCGCTACGCTGCAGGATGTTCCGGGAGAATTGCTGGAAGCTATCGAGATGGACGGGGGAAATGCTTGGCACAAGTTCCTCAAAGTAACCTATCCGACGATCAAGCCTGTCCTCTTTTTCCAATTGATTATGTGCATGATGACCTCTATCCAGATTTATACGCAAAGTGTGGTGTTGTCCAGAAATGGTGCACCCGATCGGATGACTTATTTTATCAACGTTATGATCTATGACCATTCATTTGTTCAGGTAGGGATGCGCGGTTTGGCGTCTGCTGAGGCATGGGTCGTCTTCCTAATCACTATGGCCATTACTGGTGTGCTGTTCTACTTCCAGGGCGCATTTAAAAGGGACGATTCGATGGGCAAAAGAAAGAAGGCGAGATAATGGCGGCTACCGCAATTATGAATTATACAAGTATCCAGAAAAAAAAGAAAAGAGCTAAAGCCATCAATACCGGGCTGATTCTGCTCTCCTGTATACTCGCAGTGGTGTTTGCTTTTCCGCTTTATTGGCTGCTGCGAGGTGCCTTCGTGAGCCATACAGAAATACTGGCGCGGCCGCCTGTGTTTTTCCCCGAGTCACTAAATGTCGATAATTTTCGGCTTGGATTGGAACGTATTCAGTTCCTGCGGCAGCTCTGGAATTCAGTTTCGATTGTAGTTCCTTATGTGATCGGGACGGTGCTGACGACAAGCTTTGCTGGGTATGCCTTTGCTAAGCTGAACTTTCCGCTGCGCGGGATGTGGTTCGTGCTGGTCATCAGTACGATGATGCTGCCTAGTGCCGTAACCCTGCTGCCACAATATTCTCTGTACACTTCTTTGGGACTAGCTGGCAAACCTGCTCTTATTATTCCGGCCTTTTTCTGTGCAGGCGGCAACGCGTATTTTGTCTTTTTGCTCCGGCAATTTTTCATGACGATTCCACTAGAACTCAGTGAAGCTGCCAAGATTGACGGTGCGGGTTATTTCCGTATCTACTCCCGCATCATGCTGCCGCTTATACGTCCCGCAATGATTGTTGTGGCGTTGTTCAGCTTTATCAACTGTTGGAATGAATTTTTCTACACCATGATTTATTTAAAGACTGAAGCAGATTATACGCTGCCTATGGGCTTGTATATTGTGAACGGGATGCGCATTCCGAACTATGAACAGGTCATGGCACTGGCGCTCGTCGTTACAGCTCCTTGTCTAGTATTTTTCTTGATCGGCAACAAATATTTTGTTGAGGGCATTACATTAACAGGAATCAAGGGATAAAAAGGAGGAATTCATCCAAATGTCAAGTCATAAATGGCCCAGAAGAGCTTCTGTAGCGGCATTATGCGCGGCTGTGGTATTAAATGCAGGGATTGTTCCCGTATCGGCTAACTACACGACTGATTTCTATCATGAAGGTGTAGGCACCGATTACGGGCAGGCGAAGTGGAAGGATAATTCTATTGTTAAGGAAGGCGTTAATTTCAGCGATGTCACCGTCGGAGAAATGATGCAGGCAATTGAAGCTTTTGATTTTGAGGCTTTTGCAAAAGATAATTCCGATTTGCCTTGGCTTGACGCCTTGCTAGTTAACGAAGGTGTCATTCCGGATGATGTCAACGACGAAGTTAGCGCCAATACTCTATTCAGCCGGGGAAGCGCTTTGTATATGAAAACTCAGGATAATACCAAACTGGGTTTTGTGGGAACAGTGCATTACGCGGATACTTTGAACAAGGACACGATGTATAACATCACCCTTTCTACAGGAGACTTGGCGGAACAGAAAAATGTGCGGAAGAACTACCCGAGTCATGAGAATCAGACCTACACAAGCGGAGGCCTGGAGATTAACCAGCGGAAATTTATTTCCAGCTATAACAGTGCTGTAACGCTGCTTCAATTGAAGAATCCTACAGCCAGCGATATAACGTTGACGATGAAGGTTAAATCACCTTTCGTCTCAGCGGCTGAGGGTGATGAGCTGGTGGGTTACAGAGTGGCTGCTCCGCTAATGATAGGCAAAGCTGGGCAAAAGGTAGTTGAAGCAATGTCCTACGTGGATGTTCACCTGAGCGGAAACGGCATGAGTCCTTCCGGAAATGAACTGGTTAAAGAGATTACAGTGCCCGCCGGTGGCTCCGTTGACCAAAAGGTAGTCATGGGTTGGCTCGCGGATGAAATACCAGGCTCAAAGCTGCATTATGAGAGCTTTAAGGCTGCTGACAGCAATGATACAGCCTTCTCCGCACAGGTGCGGGAGTACAACGAGTGGTGGGCAGAGAACATTCCATATATCGATGTTCCCGATGAGAATGTGAAGAAGGTACTTTATTATCGTTGGTGGTGTAACCGCTTTAATTTGCTGGATGCCAACATTCCGGGCAATGACTGGCAGTTCCCGATGAACATGGAGGGCGTTCTCGGCTACAACAACGGGATTACGGTCAGTGTACCTTGGGCGATGCAGGATCTGAAATGGCTGCGTGATCCTTCCTACTTGTATGGAACCTGGCTGGCTCAAGGGGAATATTCCGAGAATAAGAACTATAAAAATAATCCCGGACGTCCTAACATCTGGACTTGGGATATGATGCAGAACACGTCGCAAGTAGGCTGGGATGCTTACAAGATTTACGGTGGTGGTCAGGAAATACTGAAGAAGTTCGCTGATTTTTCCGCCACTGATGTTACCGGCACACTTGAACATTTTAAAGGCACTAATCCAAATCTTGTTTATTATAACCATGGTCCGATTACAGGTAATGACGGAGATACCGTATCCATGCACTGGAATGGCAGTGGTAACTATGCCCGGCTGGATGGCTCTTCTACTACCTACGCCAATGCAGTGGCAACAGCGAAGATGTACGAGCAGCTTGGGGATACTGCGGGTGCAGCTAAAATGAACACTGTGGCGCAGAATATTAAGAATTCAATTCTGAATGAGATGTGGTACGACAAGGCTGACTTTGATGGTGACGGTGTGGCAGATACGAATGGTACAGGCAGCTTTTTGCACAAAAAAGTTGTGGGTGGTACTGATGTATTCAACCCTTGGCGGGATAATAACATGTTTGTCTTTAACTTTGGTGTAGTACCAACTGAAGGTGAAGAAGGATATGAGGCGAAATATTTATCCCAGTTGTCTGATTACGCAGATCCGAATTATTATCCGATCTTTCCTTTCTTTACAGCGGATCAGAACAGCATTATGAAGCGGGTGGAAGATTTTAAGAATGGCAAGACGGATGCCTTCGGTACAGACCAGTTCGCATGGTGTAACTTCGGCAACTATATTAATACCGTTCGTGCCTCTCTGCGCTATTATCCTATAGATAACATCAATAGTGACGTTTACAAAACACTGTTTGATTGGGGCGCTTGGTTGCATACAGTGGAGCCGGGCAATACGGACCACCTGGACTCTAATGAATTTTTCTGGCTGGAGGATTACTTCTTCGGCACGCCATGGACAAAAGACAATCCTCCTAACCCTAGTGGAGATATGGTACGGGCATGGATTCACCACGATACGCTTGGCATGATGAATTACACTGTGGTTGAAGATATGGCGGGTATTCAGCCACGGACAGATGACAAGATCGAGCTATGGCCGATTAATGTCGATTATGACTATTTTGCTGTAGATAACGTGCGTTATCATGATGCTAACTTATCTATCGTATGGCAGGATCCTGCTAAATACAGTGACAATCCTCATTATCAAGGTATTCCAGCAGGTTATTCGCTCTTCATTAATGATGAACTCGTAATGACAACTAACGAAATGTCCCATCTGATTTATGATACAGCTACTGGTAAGGTGGAAAAACCTTCAGGTGATGTAACTGGGGCTGTTGGCGACAACTCGAAGACACAGGTGTTATATGAAAAAGGCAGTGCTACGACACTTGCTGCGGCAGATCAAACATCCCTAGCCAGCAATGAGAAGACTGTCGATATGTTTAATAAAGCAGGCGTAGATATTGTTAATGACGGTATGAATCTGGCTGTTGCTTCAGGCACTACTGTTGAATCGACTTATATCAAGAGCGGTTCGAACATCCGCAACCTGGCGGACAATTCAACAATCGCATCGATTAATCATACGTCAAACACAGCTTTATTCGGAGGTTCGCCGAATTCCGTCGATACGGTTATTTTCAAATTTGGTGGAGTCCAGGCTGTGGACAATGTAAAAGTCTATTTCTATAATGACCGGCTTCTGAACGGTTATGGTACACCACAGACATTCGGTGTCGAATATCAGGATGCTGATGGAAGCTGGAAACCAGTGGAGGGGCAATTCCGCTATCCGGAGTATATTGCTTCCAACTATAACAATGTAGAGTTCCAAAAGGTTAACACTGTAGCGATTCGCATTCATGTGACGCATTCGCTGGAACTTGCGACCGCCATAAAGGAGATTCAGATCTACAACAATAATCTGGAGGTTAAGGCGGCTGCCAATCAGGCACCAAAGGTTTATCTAGAAACACCATTGAAGGTTGAGCAAAATGTGCCTCTGACGATTATGCCACAAATCGTTGATGATGGATTGCCAAGTGGCAAGCTGACTTATACCTGGGAGAAGATTTCAGGTGAAGGAGAAGTAGAGGAGACAGGGCTTGATAAGGCCATGCTGCAAGCAACCTTTAAGGCGACTGGTGAATATGAATACCGCCTGACTGTCAGCGATGGGGAACTTGAAACTGTCGTGAAGGTTCCAGTCACCGTATTTGTAGCTACTGCAGAACTGACAGAGATGATCGCTAAGTTTGCGGATCGGGATTCCGGCAGACTTGTCCGGAACAAGGATGATTTTACTGCGGCAACATGGCAAGAGCTGCAAGCTACACTGACTGCTGCCAAGGCATTGCTGGCTCAGGGAGAATATACACTGGAAGAGATCAAAGTGGCAACGGATCAAATGCGGATGGCGGTGGAGAACCTTAGATACAGAAATGCTGCCCTTTTGGCTACCCCTAGTGCCTCTTACACTTCGGCATGGGAGTCTGTATATGGCATTAATGATGGTTATATCCCTTATACTTCAGCAAGTATTTACAATAGCGAAGCAGAAACTCAGTATGGGAACTGGGGCGGTCCCGGTGAAAGCCACTGGCTACAACTGACCTGGAAAGAGCCCGTGACTTTGTCAGGCAGCTCCGTGTACTTCTATGATGATGAAGGCGGTGTACAGGTACCGGGAGATTACAGCTTCGAATATTGGGATAAGGATGCCGGAAAATACTTACCGGTAACGGGCCTGAGCGAGAAAGGCAAAGCAAGAAATGCATTTAACGAGGTAACCTTTGACGAGGTGAAGACGGATAAACTCCGTTTGATTCTTAATAAGCAGTCCACTAGTATTTGGACAGGCGTTAAGGAATGGCGGGCAATTTCGTCTAAGCCAGAAGGAGAAGTTCCTGCTCCCGGCGACCATGGTGCGATTGTAAGCATTGAACAGATTGCGGTGAGTACGACAGTTAACGTCGTGCCTAATCTTCCAGCTAAGGTTACGGTAACTTACGCCGATAAAACGACAGGCTTGGCAAGTGTGGTATGGGAGGAAATTCCCCTTAACAAACTCACCATTGCTACAGACTTCACTATATTTGGTAAAGTGGCGGGCACCGATATTGCTGCCAGCTGCCGCATCAGTGTGAGGTACGATAAATCTAAACTTAAAGCAGCCATTGATACAGCGGAAGATCCTTCGGTAAATGAAGAGAATTATACCGGAACGCCTGAGCAATGGGAGGCACTACGCATTGCACTAGAGGCTGCTAAAGCCACTTATGCAAATGACGGTGCTACCGATGGTGATATTAATGTGGCATATTCCAATTTGAAAAATGCCTTTGAAGCCTTACAGCCTGTCGAAGCTCATGATGCAACGATCAGCGGAATCACAATTCCGGGCGGATCTATTGATCAGGTAGCCAAAGAAATTATTTTACCGGATACGACTACACTTGATGAGCTGAAGGAAGGACTTACTGTTCCGGTAGGGGTTACCTTCGCTGTGTATGAACCCGATAGCATTACTATTGCGGGAGAAATTCAAACGGGTTACAAGGTCATTGTGACGGCACTGGATAAAACAACGACCAGAACGTATACCTTAACATTAGTTTCTGTAAATCCACCTCTCATAACGGCAGCCTTGGAGGAGAAGCTTAGAGCAATAGAGGCTCTGGATAAGAGCCTTTATGTAGAGGAGAGCTGGAATACTCTTGAGAAAGAGGTAGCACGTGCAGTGATGTTGCTGGAGAGTGGAACTGCTACTCAGGCAGACATTGATGAGGCATTAAGTCAGCTTACTGCGGCGGTTGCGGGCCTGAAGTTGCTTTCAGAAGCTACGCCAACACCTACGCCAACACCTGCACCGACAACGACACCAACGCCAACGGCAACGCCGAAACCAACAGAGGCACCGGGTACTTATGTGCCGGTAGCCACGGCAAAACCGTCGCCTAGCGCGTCTGCGACAGCTGCCCCTGCTGTAAGCAATGGTAAAATCGTTGTCCAGACGATCATCGGAGCAGATGGAAAATCATTGGCTGAACTCGCTGCCGCAGATGTTGAAAAGGCAGCAAAGGATGCAAAGGATGGTATTCTATCCATTGTCGTGAAACCTACCGGAAACGCGAAACAAATTGTAGTTGAGCTGCCACTGCAGTCACTGGCAGCAGCGGGGAATGTTAAATCCCTCAAGATTGATATAGGAACAGCAAGCATAATGCTGCCGGAAAATTTCCTGAAGACTTACAAAGATGCTAAGAACGGCAAACTTAAGCTTATTGTGGGCACTGGAGATATATCCGGATTGCCACTTTCGGTAAGCAGTCAGTTGAATGCAGGTACAATTAAAGACATCAGTCTTAGCGTAGATGGTGTGATTATTCCAGGCGATGTACTGAAGACATCGGGGATCAAGCTGGCACTTCCTTATACGCTGAAGTCTGGTGAGAAAGCACATAAAGTAGTGGTTTATTACTTGAACAGTAATCAGCAACTAGAGATCGTTAAGAACGGAAGATTTAATACAGGAACACAGATGCTTGAGTTAAATTTGCAACAGCTTGGCAGTTATGTAGTGGTTCACTCGAATGTTTCATTCAAAGATACCGCTACAGCTAATTGGGCGGTAAACAGTATTGAAGCACTCGCAGCACGAGGCGCAATCCAAGGGATGGATGCTGAACACTTTAATCCAAGTGGAAATGTGACCCGTGCAGAATTCATCAAAATATTGATGAACGCTTTTGATTTACTAGATGAGACGGCTGTAAGCACATTTACAGACGTTAAGGATGGGGCATGGTATGCCAGTCCGATTGCGAGCGCTCAAAAGCTCGGTATTGTTAAAGGCAAAGCGGATGGCAACTTTGGTGCAAGCGAGGAGATTACTCGTCAGGAAATGGCGGTCATGATTTATCGTTTGGCTCAGACGATTAATATCCCATTGACTGACGGAACAAATGCTTCTGGTGAAGCATTCTCTGATGTGAACCAGTTGTCTGCGGATGCAGCCAAAGCTGTAGAAGTGATGCGTATTAGTGGAATTATTAACGGTATGACATCCAACCAATTTGGACCAAACGGCAAGGCTACAAGAGCGCAAGCAGCGACCGTGATCTTCCGCCTGTTTGAGCAGCTTCAATAATCATGCAGCAATACAAGATATAAAAAAGACGCAGGTGTCCCGTAGTCATGATCATGACTGCTGGGCACCTGTGTTTTTTTGCTGCCAACCCCAAACACCTAATCTCATGCTCGTATCCACCACGCTCTTAAAACAAACTTTGCTTCATGGTATGTAATTTGCACGCAAGAGATCGCTAACGGACCCAGTAGCCCCTAAACGTTGCATTTATCGACTTTTGGTGTGCTATCGGACCCAATAGTCGCTATTGGCATGAAAATCGCCCGATTAGAGCCACTTTTGATGAGATAGCTGCACTGGAGTCCGAAAATGTGCCCAAAAGGCGGTAATTGAGCCAATAACGCCTCCTGAGTCCGTAAGCGTCTGAGGATGCACTCGGTGTTATCGTACCTAGATCTGTAAGTACTTGAGAGTGTGTTCGGTGTTATTGCGCTAGGTCAGTAAGCCCAAAGGATGAGTGTGACTCGGCGGCAACGGACCCAGTAGTCCCTAAACGTTGCATTTATCGACTTTTGGCGTGCTATCGGACTCCATAGTCGCTATTGGCATAAAAATCGCCCGAACAGAGCCACTTTGAATGAAATAGCTGCACTGGAGTCCGAAAATGTGCCCAAAAGGCGGTAATTGAGCCAATAACGCCTCCTGAGTCCGTAAGCGTCTGAGGATGTATGCGGTGTTGAGTGCCTGAGCCGAAAGTGTCTGAGGATGTATGCAGTGAGTCGCTCGCTATTGGCATGACCCCAAGGGCTGATTTAGTGACTTACCTGCGGAACCCAGCTTATGGAGCAGTCTCATTTTCTTTCTTGTTGATCCCTTTTCAGTATAATTTTGGCGGATAGGATTTGGAGAGACGGGGGATAATTTCTAGGAAACCTAATTCTGACAGGAGTGACTACTGTGGAGGAACGGCCAGCAGGTGGGAACAGCAATACGTCTCAAAAAAACACAAAATCTGAGCAGACTCTGAGTACGTCACTGGATGAAATGATGACTGTGTTTAGAGACATATTCAAGAACGATGGAACGCTTAGAATCAGAGTGTTTAGCAACATGTTTAGTGATAGTCTTCGCTTTGGATTAGTCTATGTTGACGGAATGGTTGACAAACATATGATCCAAGAGGGGATTATCAAGCCCGTCATGGCATTTGATTTTACCGAAAAGGATTGTGGCAATAAAGCCGAGCTGATGGAGAACATCCGGACGCAGGTCATTAGTATTAGCGATGTGGTTGCCTCTGAGAATTTTGATGAAATGATCTATGCGATTATAGCTGGCAAGACCTTACTGTTGATGGACGGTTATGCCGGTGTTCTGAACATTGGTGCACAGGGTTGGGAGACAAAAGCTCTTGCGGAACCGGTGACCGAAAAAAGTGTCAAAGGTCCAAGGGAGGGATTTACGGAATCACTGTTAGTAAATCTCACTCTTATTCGGCGCAGGGTACAAGATTCCGAGTTGAAATTTGTTTTTAGTTCACTGGGAACACGGTCTAAAACACCGATATGTATCTGTTACATGGAGGGGTTAGCATCACCGGCTATTCTCAAAGAATTACAGAATCGAATGGAACAGATTGACATAGATCTTATTCTAGATACGGCATCTCTGGCGGAATTAATTAGAGACGAGCCCTATTCGCCCTTTGAAATGACAGGAAGTACAGAGCGCCCGGATGCTGTAGTCAGTAACATGATGGAGGGCAGAGTTGCCGTGCTCATTGAAGGCAGCCCGTTTGCAATGACTGTCCCCTATGTATTTGTAGAGAATTTTCAAGCCAGCTCGGATTATTACATTAACTTTTATTTTGGTTCCTTCAATCGAATGTTGAGAGTTTTTGGAGCTTTTTTGTCGATCAGTATACCTGCTCTTTACGTAGCTTTAGTTACCTATAGCCAGGAAATGATCCCAACCATGTTGTTGCTCAGTATTTCTACAGCAAGAGTAGCAGTCCCTTTTCCTACAATAGTAGAAGCGTTATTCATGTTAACTATATTTGAAATATTAAGAGAGGCGGGTGAGCGGATACCTACCTATATAGGACAGGCTATCAGTATCGTAGGCGCTCTCGTGTTAGGACAAGCAGCAGTAGAGGCTAGAATAGTTAGTGCTCCAATGATTATTGTAGTCGGTTTAACAGGAATCATGACGCTACTTAACCCTAGGTTGACCGGTCCTTTAATTATCGTAAGAACATTGCTGCTGGGTGCGAGTTTTTTTCTAGGGATATACGGTTATTTTCTTGGAATGCTTGGTTTAGTAGTTCATTTGATGAGTCTGCGTAGTTTTGGGGTTCCATACATGCTTGGAGTAGGCTCAATCCGTCCTCAGGACATTAAAGATACAGCGATCAGGGCGCCGTGGTGGCATATGTATCTGCGTCCGGCGTTAATTGGGGCACGAAATATGAGGAGAAAAGGTTCCAATAAAATAAGGAGAAGACCATGAGCAAGCTGAAAAGGATACTTCTGATTGTTACATCCATGATGCTTCTGATCTGCAATACAGGCTGCTGGAACTACTTTGAAATTGACGATATGTCGATTGTTGCCGGGGTCGCGATTGATAAGGGGAAAAAAGACGGTCAGTTATTGGTGACAACAGAGATTGTAGATACGAAGGAAGGAATGAAATCAAGTCAGGCTGGCTTCAAAATGATCACGCTCGCGGGCGAGACCATGTTTGATATTGTGAGGGGAATGATCTCGATCACTGGAAAAAAGTTATTTTGGAGCCATTCTAAGGCGATTATCCTTAGTGAGGAGATTGCAAGGGAGGGAGTCACCAAAGTAATAGATTGGTACAACAGGGATACGGAAACCCGATCGGATGTGTATATTTTTGTCGCTAAAGAGAAGTCGGCTCAAGAAATCATAAGTCTCAGCAGTTCGACTGAGAGTATTATGTCCTATGCACTTGCACAGCAGATGAGGACTGAGAAAAATGTAAGTACAGCGCCGGTTGTGGAAATTTGGGACTTCATAGATAAGCTCGAGGCTTCTGGTGAATATGCCATCGCTCCATTAATTTATGTTCATGAACAAAATAAGACGAAGAATGCACGAGTTAGCGGAACAGCTATTTTCAGGATGGATAAAATGATCGGTATGATCAGTGGCGAAGAAACGAAATACATGTTGTTTGCCAACAATCAAATCGAGGGAGGTGTGTTAATCGTAAAGGATGAAAGTGGAGAACCTGCCTTTTCCCTCGAAATTTTATCCAATCGTACAAAAATAAAACCTGTATGGATAAACGGTAAGCTCCAAATAAAGCTTAATACACTGACACACGCAGGACTGGACGAGGTTAAATCTTCGGGGGAATTCAATAATCTGGACAGCAAGAAGACTATAGAAAGGTGGGCTGAAAAAGAACTGGAGGAGCAGATTCTCTCCGTTATTCATAAGGTTCAGAAGGATTACCATGCAGATATTTTTGGATTTGGAGAGCTTCTTCATGAGAAAATGCCACGGACCTGGGAGAAAATCGAGAAAAACTGGGGGAAGGAATTTTCCAACGTAGAGATAGTAGTGAATTCCAAGGTGATTATCGAGAGCAGTGCACAAACGTCAAGGTCTATCAAGATTCATCAAAAATAGGTAATAAAATTGGTTGTTGTGGTCATATTTATCTATGCGGTAATTGTTTTGAGTGATCTTTATGGTCTATGGAAACAGGGGATGAAGCGGGATTTTTATGTTTCTTCCGCACTATGTCTGGTATCATTCTGTATTGCTTTTGCATTGGCAATGAGATGGTCACTCCCTAGTCCTTCACCATACCTAGAACACTGGATTAAGATGCTATTTTAGGGGACAAGCCTAAAGGGAGAATAGAGTATGAACAAAGAGATCGTATCAACAGGGCATGCTATTAGTATTGCTGTCTTGTTTATTATGGGGACTTCAATATTTATGGGTGTGCCGGGAGAATCCGGTAACAGTAACTGGATCGCCGTATTATTAGCCATGGTACTGGTGGTCCCACTGCTGCTGATATATGCCAGACTACACATCTTATTACCAGGCAAGGATCTATTTGATATGTTGATTACCGTGTTTGGAGGCGTCTTGGGTCGAATCATTTCTTGTCTCTATATTTGGTATACCTTTCATCTAGGGACACTAATTCTTAGGGTTTTTGGAGAATTCAGTAGATCCGTTACTTTAACCGAAACACCAATGATAGCACCTATGGCATGTCTTGGACTGTTGTGTATATGGATAGTTAAGGCTGGGATTGAAGTGCTGGGGAGAAGTTCTAAGCTTCTATTACTGTTCGCAATATTTGTTAATCTAGTCATTGTCACCTTAGCTTTTTCCAAAATGGAATATCATCACCTACTTCCGCTGTTGGATAAAGGCTGGAAGCCATTATTTAACGATACGCTGGGCACATTTTCTTTTCCATTTGCAGAGGTTGTAGTCTTTCTGGGGGTATTCGGTAATTTATCGAAGAAGAGCTCAGCGAAGAAGGTATTATTTGGTGGCGTAGCGATTGCTGGGGCAATTATTATTATGGCTACACTACGGAACCTATTGATGCTGGGTCCTGAGGTCTTGTCTAGTTTATATTTTCCGGCTTATGTGTCTGCAGGGCGTATTAATGTAGGAGATTTTTTGACCCGAATTGAAGCGTCATCGGCAGTGGCTTTTGTAATCACAACATTTATAAAAGGAAGTTTATGCCTTTACGTATCTTGCATTGGAGTAGCTAAAGTATTCAAGCTCAAGAGTTACCGCTCCGTTGTGCTTCAGATGGGACTACTCATGATCTATTTTGCGGATTTTGTGTACAAGGATATTATGGAAATGTACTATTTCTCTTACCATATTTATAAAATATACGCCTTTCCTTTCCAGGTGATTATTCCGTTGATATTATGGATTTGCGCTGAAATTGTTGTGAGCCGAGGTAAAAATAAACAGATAGCGCCGCAGTCGCAGCAATAGCTCTAAATAGGAGGATACAGGTGTCTCGTGAGCCATAAAAAGTGGCTGTTGGGATGCTTGTGTCCTTTTTGTTATGAGTAATTAGGTGAAATCCCACATTCGGAATCTTAGCGGAGCGCATAGTTGTTATTGATTAGCGTCCTCTGAGTCCGTAAGTTTCAGGAGAGGGCGATGATGCTATAATGATAGATACATAGAATAGAGATTACTTTTTTTGAGAACAGGGGAGCTGATCTATCATTGAATACATATATTCTTATATATGATAGCTTTGTGCAGTTTGAGGTTACATTGGCAGCTTATTTTATGAAAACAAAGGGTGAGGTTTATACCTTAGGTTTGGAAGATAAGGCGTTAATCTCCTGCGAGGGTTTTTCTGTGAATCCATCCGTATTGGTTGAAAATGTGGACGTTAGCACCATAGATTTATTGATTATCCCTGGTGGGGAAACAGATAATTTAATAGGGCAGGAGGCTCTATTAGATTTAATCAGAAGCCTGAATGGAGCAGGCAAAGTCATCGCGGGCATTTGCGGTGGGGTATCCATTCTTAAGGCAGCCGGAGTACTGGATGGTAAGGTTTATGTGGACAATGAATCTGGCGTATCTAACGTCGTTGTCGATGGAACAATCATTACCGCTAAGCCGAATGGATATGTAGATTTTGCGCTTGAAATTGGGCGAGTAATGAGTATCTATAAAGATGAGGCAGATTTGCAAGAAACGATAGATTTCTTTAAACATTTTAAATCCGTTTAAGGAGTAGAAGAGGGGAAACATGTATGAACGTTAGCAATATCATTATGTCCTCTTATTGGGGTAGAGAGGTTAAACATAAATATATCACCCAAGGGTCCAAAGCGCTGGCTGTTATTTTTCCGGGTAAAAATTATTCAGTTGATCGCTCTCTGCTGGATTATGCGGCTAAAGCTGCCCGGGAGCATAATTGTGATGTTCTGCTTTTAGAATATGGTTACCAGAGTGCTAGGGTGGATTTCAAGCGTGAAGAAATGAGTATTATCATTGAGGAATGTAAAGCCGTGATTGCTTCTCTGCCGGATTATAAGAGGTTTCTTTTTATAAGTAAAAGCATGGGAGCTGTTATTGCAGGTAGAATAGCTGAAGAGCTAGAAATACAGAAGAAGACGTCTCATCTATATATCACCCCGTTGCCTGAGGCGGTGCCGCTGATTCAGCGGAGTCGGGGGACTGTAATTTATGGTGGCAGTGACCCCTTATTTGGTGAAGAGCATTCGGGTGAAATTAGTGGGCTGAATCATTTGAAGGTGTATAGAATCGATGATGCCAATCATTCGCTGGAGGTAGGCAGTGTCAACGAGTCACTAGCAATACTGCTGGTCATCATTAATTTCTATCATGAATTTTTCCGGGATGCTTTAAATTAATAACTTTAGGAGATGATGAGTGTGATTTTGGAAGCTGCGATGCTGCAAGTGAAGCCTGGTTTGACTACTGAATTTGAGCAAAGCTTCAAGGAGGCATCAAGCTTAATCTCCTCGATAGAAGGTTATATGGGCCATGAATTACAACATTGCTTGGAGGATGATCATAAGTATCTGTTGCTGGTGAAGTGGAGAACGCTTGAAGACCACACTGTTGGATTTAGAGAATCCAGCCAATATCAGGAATGGAAAGCACTCCTTCACCATTACTACGACCCATTTCCGGTAGTTGAGCATTTTACCCGCATTAATCTGGACTAAATGGAGGATACCGAATGAAGGCCAAGCTTGTTGGGGAAGGCAGAACAGCGGAGATCTGGCAGCATGACGATCAGAGGATTCTTAAATTGTATCGGGAGGATATAGCAGAGCAACACGTCAGCCGGGAATATAAAATCAGCCAGTTTGTACATGCGCGGGGTGTTCGGACCCCCCAGCCTTTTGAGCTTATTTCTGAACAGAATCGACAAGGTATCGTTTTTCAACAAATTCAGGGTCCCTCTTTACTAAAGGTGATGGGTGAGAAGCCTTGGAAAGTTACCCAATATGCCAGGCTGATGGCGGGGCTTCATTGTGATTTACATAAGCTTGAAACTACAGAGGAAATCGGCCAGCAAAAGGATATGCTGAAAAGTCAGATCATGGTTGCCCCTATGCTGAGCGAAGAGGAAAAATCCGTCATTTTGAAGTATCTGGAGAAGCTGCCGGAAGGCACTCGTTTATGTCATGGGGATTTTCATCCCGACAATGTGCTTATGGATGAACAGCTCTGGGTGATCGACTGGATGACGGGTGTAGTGGGAGAACCTGCTGGAGATGCTGCGCGTTCCGTAGTGATGTTCAGTTTGGGAGCTATGCCTCCGGGAGCTTCGGCCTTCTCCAAATTAATGTTAGGTTTTATAAGAAAAAGATTAACTAAGGGATACATTCAAGAGTATCTCAGATTATCAGGACACACTTATGAGGACGTAGACCGCTGGATTTTGCCGATCGCTGCCGCACGTCTGGTGGAGGGGCTTTCGCCTCCAGAGAAGGAGCTGCTGGTAAAAGAAGTTCGTAAACGTCTACACACCTTAGCCGCAGAGGTAAGCTGATCATGGCACAAAAACGGAGGCGTATTCTATGACTACCTATATAGCGCTGCTGCGTGGAATTAACGTCGGCGGGAACAAAATTATTAAAATGTTGGACCTGAAGGCGATGTTTCAGTCTCTTGGATTTGCAAATGTACGAACGTATATTCAGAGTGGAAATGTCGTTTTTGAGAGTGATGAAGGTTCGGTAAGCCTGCTTAGAGGAGTCATTGAACGTCAGATTCATGAGGTTTTTGGATTCGAGGTCTCTGTTATTATCCGTACTTTAGCAGAAATGGAGAATGTGATCGCTAACGATCCTTTTCAGCTGTCCGAGCCAGAGGAATTCAAAAGATGGTATGTTACTTTTTTACCAGCCGAGCCTTCAGGGGAAGCATTGGATAAACTGTGCACTTATGAGAATGGACCGGATAAAGTGCGTTTTGTCGGCAGAGAGATGTATATATTATATGAGGTCAGTGTGAGCCAATCATCGCTTTTTAAAGTCCCTTTTGACAAAATACTCGGGATGCCCATTACCGCACGCAACTGGAACACGGTGAATAAGCTTGTTGCCATAGGCAAGATGGAATAACATAGTTTGGATTGAACAGGGTACCGAAAGGCTCCACATTGTGGGGTCTTTTTTGCGTTCCGGCAGCCTCATTTATTCAGCAAACATTCAGCTTGCACTCATTGAGAGTTAAGGTATGGATGAAATAATACACCTACGGAAAGCTTGGGCCGGAGTTACAGAACTGCCGGCATATAGAATGATCAAGGGATAGGAGTGAAATGGAGATGAGTTTTGCTAGAAAAATAAGCTCGGATCTTATACTGTGGCTCATTTTAATACTCGCTGCTTTTTTGTACGGTTATGGAGTTTGGAATGACCACTATGTGAATACATACTACACCACTGCCGTGGGAAGTATGCTGCAAAACTTTCATAATTTCTTCTTCGCTTCACTCGACTCTGCAGGTTCAGTCACGGTGGATAAACCACCGGTCACCTTTTGGATTCAGACTCTTAGCGCACTCATTTTCGGGCTGCATGGCTGGAGTGTAATTTTACCTCAGGCGCTTGGGGGCGTGGGCTCCGTGTTGCTCGTATACCTTCTGGTAAAACCTACCTTTGGTAAAGCAGCAGCTCGTTTAGCAGCGCTGGCCATGGCAACAACTCCAGTAGCGGCGGCTGTTAGCCGGACGAATAACATTGATGCTTTGTTAGTATTCACGTTACTGTTGGCGGTTTGGTTTTTATTTAAAGGAACGAAGAGTAATAAGCTGGGCAGTCTCCTTGCCGCATTCGCTTTAATCGGTGTTGGGTTTAATGAGAAGATGTTGCAGGCTTATATGGTATTGCCGGCTTTTTATCTCTTTTATGTCTTGGCTGCGAAAGTGAACTGGAAGCGAAAAACTGGAGTATTAGCGGCCTCGACAGCTATATTACTCGTGGTCTCGTTATCCTGGGCAGTGATAGTGGATTCGATTCCCGCTAGTAAACGACCTTATATCGGCAGCAGCGGTACTAACTCCGTGCTCAATCTTGCCTTTGGTTATAATGGTGTCGCCCGATTGACGGGTGATCGGGGGACAGGTGGTGGCGGAGGTGGAATGCCTTCAATGAATGGTGGTGAGATGCCGAACATGAATGGCGAGATGCCAGCTATGAACGGTGAAAGACCCGCTATGAACGGGGCAGATGCTGAAAATGGTACGGATAGCGGACGTGGAGCATTTTCGGGTCGGCAAGGTATGAATTCAACCTCAGACAGTCAAAATGGCGCCGATGATGGAGGTTCTCCAGGGCAACCACCCGGCGGTGGAACAGATAATCAAAACCGGCAATTTGGTGGTGAAGGTGGGGGTCAAGGACAACGCGGCGGCATGAATGGCGGCGGAGGTGGAATGTTCAATACTGGAACCGCAGGTCCACTGCGCCTGTTCCAATCAGAGCTGTCAGGTCAGGCAAGCTGGATGCTGCCTTTTGTATTGTTTGGTTGTATTGGATTATTCGCTAATCTGCGGAGAAGGAACTTTACGCAAGGGCATAAAGAAGCTCTATTCTGGTTAGCATGGCTGGTGCCGGTGATGGGATTCTTCAGTATTGCGGGATTCTTCCATCAATATTATCTGGTGATGATGGCTCCGCCGATAGCCGCGCTGGTCGGTGCAGGCTGGTCAAAGCTCTGGAGTCTGTGTCGTGAGCACTCTGGTTGGCTGTCATGGCTATTGCCAGTTGCGACGCTGGTTACAGCAGTTTTTCAATGGTACATTATTCATCCTTATGACGATACGATTGGCAGGGGCTGGTCGATTGGCATTCTGGCTGCCGGTATAGTTGTTTCTTTGGTGCTGGTCGTTCTTAAAGGCAAGCAGAAGCCATTTGTTTTCTCGGCAAGTATTGTTGCTGTACTAGTATTGTTAATTGGCCCGCTCTACTGGGCAGCTACCCCAATTACTTATGGCCTGAATAGCCAAACCCCTGAAGCAGGACCAGGGAGCAGTGAGAGCAGAGGAGGAATGGGCGGCAATTCTAGCAACTTTGGGCGTAATAGCGCCACAAGTGCGAACGAGAGTCTGTTGTCCTATCTGGAGGAAAATAATACTGGGGAGCCTTATCTGTTTGCCGTATTGGATTATGGCACAGCAGCTCCTTATATCGTCGATAAGGGGGCATCGGTTGTTATTCTGAACGGTTTTTCCAATTCGGACACAGTATATACCACAGATACCCTAAAGGCGTTAGTAAAGAGTGGAAAGGTGAAATACTTCCTGCTGAGCAGCGGCGGTATGGGTAGTGGACGTGGAGGGAACTCTACGCTATCTACCTGGATTACCGACAATGGTACAGAGGTTCCAACAGCGGATTGGGCAGGAAACGATGCTGGTAACAGCGGAACGTTATACAAAGTTACAGTTAACTAGTTCAGTGTTTTAGAGTACGAAGCGTGCTAATACATTTGCAGGCACGCTTCAGCATTCAAATTAAAGGAGGAGCTGCTCATGAGTATCAACGTGCGCTATTCCATTATTATACCGATGTTTAATGAAGAGGCAGTCATTCAGGAAACGTATCGTCGTATTAAAAAAGTGATGGCAATGACGGAGGAAGTGTATGAGCTGATCTTCGTGAATGACGGCAGCACCGACAACTGTGCCCAGATGATCGAGGAATATAGCTACTGGGATGAGAGTGTGAAGCTGATCGATTTGTCACGTAACTTTGGACATCAGATCGCTATTACTGCCGGAATGGACTATGCCCTTGGGGATGCAGTTGTCATTATTGATGCTGATTTGCAAGACCCGCCTGAGCTGATCTTGGACATGATTGCGGAATGGAAGAAGGGGTATGAAGTTGTATATGCTAAGCGGGTGAAGCGAAACGGTGAATCCCTATTCAAAAAGTGGACGGCCAGCCTCTTTTATAGAATTCTGCGTTATTCAACCGATATTTCTATCCCTGTGGATACGGGTGATTTTCGGCTTATAGATCGTAGGGTCTGCGAAGAGCTCAAACGTCTACCGGAGAAAAACCGTTTCGTGCGCGGACTGGTCAGTTGGGTTGGTTTCCGTCAGAAGGCGATTGAATATGAACGGGATGAACGTCTGGCGGGGGAAACTAAATATCCACTAAAACGTATGATCAAGCTCTCTTTGGACGGAATCACCTCCTTTTCCTATAAGCCGCTGAAGCTGGCAGGATATTTGGGCGCACTGCTGTCGGCTTCTGGTTTTCTGTACCTTATGTATGTTTTGTACCTGGTGATTTTTACAGACTCAGTTGTTAAGGGTTGGGCTTCGATGATTGGAATTACGCTGACCTTCAACGGATTTGTACTCATTATGCTAGGAATACTAGGTGAGTATGTCGGCCGGATTTATGACGAAACTAAGGGACGTCCGCTTTATATTGTCCAAGAGTTCTATGAAGGTAAGGGGCAGCAAAAGAACATTCGTGAGCACCCTGTGACCCATCTCCGTAAATAAACTGCAAGGGAGGGATTCATGATGAAGATTAGAAAAGCTGTCATTCCCGCCGCGGGCTTAGGCACTCGTTTCCTGCCTGCCACTAAGGCTCAGCCAAAAGAAATGCTGCCCATTGTGGATAAACCAGCGATTCAATATATCGTAGAAGAAGCCGTCCGCTCTGGTATTGAAAGTATTATCATCGTGACCGGCCGCAATAAGAAGTCGATTGAAGATCATTTTGATAAATCGGTGGAGCTGGAGCAGACGCTTTTGGAAAAAGGGAAAGAGGATCTACTTCGTGAAGTCCAGCTAATCAGTGAGCTAGCGAGCATCCATTACATTAGGCAAAAAGAGCCGCTGGGACTAGGCCATGCCATCCTTTGTGCGGAACAATTTATCGGTGATGAACCTTTTGCTGTTTTGCTTGGTGACGATATTATGGTTTCGGAGGACCCGGCGCTGCTGCAGATGATGAGATTGTATGAGCAAGAGGAGCAGACTATCGTCGGTGTGCAGCAGGTGCCACGGCAGGAGGTTAACAAATATGGGATTATAGCCTCCAGCGGCTCACTAAATGGAGTTCATGAAGTAAAAGGATTGGTAGAGAAGCCCTCGCCTGAAACAGCACCTTCAGAATACGCCATTATGGGGCGATACATTTTGGAGCCTTCGATATTCTCAGTGCTGGCTAACCTCAAACGTGGAGCGGGCGGTGAATATCAACTGACGGATGCTTTGCACGAGGTATGCCGGCAAGAAGGCTTGCTGGCGCTGGATTTAATCGGGAAACGTTATGATATTGGTGATAAATTTGGTTACATTAAAGCCACACTGGAGGTAGGTTTGATGCGGGAGGATTTGCGCCCATTATTGGTTCCGTATTTGCAGGAGCTGGCTGCTAGTCTTAAGGGAAGAGAAGAAGAAGTGGATTCCTTGCATTGGAGTATACACAGTTGAGGGAGAGGAACTGTTTCAAACGATCATAACATCGGCTTCGGCGGTGGGATGAGGTTTTGAAGCAGTTTTTTTGCGTGTGGTGTTCAAAGGACGGTGAGGGACGAGCAAATAAGTGTACTTTATACAATTAAAAGTATGGGGGGACAGCTGCAAATCGATTTAGTTGTACTTGATACATCTATATCTTTACATTTTAGCTAGAATGCTCAGTTAGCCTGTTTTTAGTTGCATAAAATACACTTAAAACAGCCGTGTGGGTGTTATTGTATGAAATAGCTGCATCAAGTGCAGTTATTTTTAAATTTCGTAACTTGTTTCTCCTGGGTGACGAAAAAATCCGAAAGACCGATTCCTAAGAATCATCCTCCGGATTTATGTTTTGAGTATAGATTAAGCTTTCAGCACATCATGATCAACGTAACGCGCACCATTTAACTCGCTAATTACATTAATAGCTACCTTCGCACCATCGCCTGCGGTAATAATGGCATGTACACTTACTCCAGCAACAGTACCAGCTGCCCAAATGCCTGCGATATTCGTTTTGCCTTCAGCATCAACGGCTACTACAGTTTTGATTCTTGGCTCTGTACCATCCTTAGTCTCTACGCCAGCTTTGGCAGCTAGATCTGTAAGGGCGCCTGTGGCGAGAATGACATGTTTTGCTTCATAGATAATTCCATCTTCAGTTTCAATGACAAAACCATTGCCGCTGGAGGTGAGGTTGATAGCCTGTTCGGAAACCAGCTCAGCGCCAAATTTAACGGCTTGCTTGTGGCCGGTTTCGACCAGCTCAGGACCACCTACTTCGGAAATTCCATAAAAGTTCTCAAACCAACCTCTGCGGGTCATGCCCTTATCGTTGTCGATCAGCAGCGTTTTTTTGCCCGCCTTGGCGGCGAACAGGGCTGCGCTTGCACCGGCAGGACCGGCGCCAATTACGGCGATTTCGTACATGTATTTACCTCCTAAAAGTTTTGTGGAGCGATGCTCCAGTTCCTCTTAATTATAACGGTTGTTACTCTTCCTTGGCTAATCCTTCCTCGCAAGGCAGACTAACCGTAAACGTTGTGCCCTCGCCAACGGTGCTATTTACACTAATCTTGCCGTGATGTGCCTCGACAATAGATTTTGTAATGGAGAGACCCAACCCTGATCCGCCGTATTTACGTGTACGAGAGGAGTCACTGCGGTAGAATCGATCAAAGATATGTGGGATGTGCTCTCCGGGAATTCCGTAGCCATTATCCCGCACGCTTAATAGAGCTTGATTTCCTTCCGCTTGCAAAGAGAGATGAATGCTCCCTGTCGTGGCATTGGTATGCTGAACTGCATTGTGGAACAGATTCAGAATCACCTGCTTGAGCTTATAGGGATCATATTTACCACGGATGCCATAGGAGATATCAAAAGTAACTTTACGTTGATCTGCGAGCAAAAGCAGATGCGGCTTCATTTCGTGAATTACCTCGCTGAGAATCAGATCAGTCATCTGCAGTTGTGGAGCTCCATCCATTCGAGCGAGCAGTAGCAGATCCTCGACCAGCTTGTTGATCCGTTTCGATTCACCATGCATGCTTCGCAACGAGTTATATAACTGTTCTTTATTATCGGCGGCGCCCCGCAGCAAGACCTCAAGAAAACCGTGTATTGAGGTAAGCGGAGTTCTAAGCTCGTGGGAAGCATCGGCAGCGAACCTGCGCATCTGCTCCTTGGCCTCCCGTTCATTATGAAAGGATATTTCGAGACGTTCGAGCATACCATTGAATGAATGAGCAAGCTTGTCGATCTCGGCCTGTCCTTGGTCAACTGGAAACCGAATGTCCAAATTACCGGCATTAATGATCTCAGCCGATTCTCCCATATTAGATAGAGGAACTAACGTCTTTCGCAGGGCCGGTAAGTATAGGAATAATCCAGTCAATAAAGCAATCACTGACAAACCTGCGTAGATTAGCAGCTGCTGCATTATCACATCCGTCAATGGCCCTGTGCTCACACTCATTTGCAGCAGCAATCTAGTATTTCCAGGTCTATAAAGATTCATGAATATAGCTAGATGTTCAGTTCCGTCTTCAGCTTGGATGAGCTTGTAATTTCCTGTTGCCCTATCCGTGGTGTGAATCAGCAGCGCATCGTATTGCTCATTGGTCAGCCTGGGTGCTGCTATATCTGAGAGGGTTAATTGCTGTAAATCCCTGAAGGTGCCATCCGAGCTGTACATGGCGAGAGTTGTATGGGCATCAAGCAGAAGCGGGCGCCGGTTCTCGCCAGTTCGCAGCCCACTTGGCATTTTATTCATGTCTTCTCTTTCCAACGGGAAATTGCTGTTAAACTCGTTGTTCGTGTCATTTATACCTGTGCTGTCCTCGTCATAGGAATTAAAAAAGTTAAAAAACATCTCACGGGGGACAGAACGTATTTGCGCTTCCATAGACTCGGCTCTATTGCTGTATATAAAATCTCGCATAAGGATATATTGTAAGACTCCAATTAGCAGCAGCAATCCTGATAGAATAAGCAGCGATGTGGCAAGCAGCTGTTTACGCAAGGAACGTGGTGCAGGCAGTCTGCGAAGCCATCTGAAGATGGGAGTGCTCATAGATCCACCCGGTAGCCTGCGCCCCGCAGGGTACGGATAATACGGTGCTCCTTATCTCCGAGCTTCTCACGAAGCGAACGGATATAGACCTCAACAATATTTTCCTCACCGCCAAAATCATAGCCCCACACTTTATCAAGAATCATAGGCTTGCTGAGTACAAGGCCGTGATTGATAACGAGATACTGTAATAACTCGTATTCCGTAGGGGAGAGTTCAAGTACTTCCTCCCTGAAGCGAATTTCCTTTCGTCGACTGTCAATTCGGAAAGGACCGCAGCGGACCTCACCTAGCAGCCCCGGAAACTGATTCCGCAGCCGCGCTTGGATCCGCGCTAGTAATTCATCAAAGCTGAAGGGCTTGACCATATAGTCGTCAGCACCAATAGATAGTCCTTTTACGCGATCATCCACTTCGTCTTTTGCAGTAAGCATGATGACAGCTACCTCTGTCTCTTCTGAGCGCAGATAGTGACATACCTCGAATCCATCCATACCCGGCATCATAACATCCAGGATAGCTACATGGGGCTTGAATTCAGCTGCAATCGAAATGGCGCTTAGCCCGTCCGACGCGGTTCGTACTTCAAAACCTTCGTTAAGGAGACCCAGCTCCAGGAACTGTAATATATGAGGCTCATCATCTACGAGCAGAAGTCGAACTCCTTGTACTGCTTTCATCATAGGTTCCTCCAAATCGGTGATAGATAGCTTCATTATGCCATATCCGGTTGAATGTTTGCTGAAGACCGAATGATTCTTTTTCTAGAATAAATGAGTGAATTTCTTTCACATGGCTTTAAATTGGTTAATCTAGTTATAAGGAATATTAACGTGTTTAATGACAAACAGGGTTAAAAATTCCGGATTTTCGGAATTGCGATAAAGGGTTTTGACGAAGAATATAGAACACTTTACAATAAGGATAATCTCCTGATTCAGGCTCCTGATTTTGGAGAATGCTCTCCCTATTTTAGGTTAGATCATCCGAACGTGTAAAATTTCCTTCCTCGTTTTTTCAACTTTGTCATCTTCCTATCAAGGCTCATTTCTTTCTGGTGTATTTCTTTTCTAATTCACTTCTTTTTGGAATTCTGTTCATTCATCCTAGGTTTGCTGAACTTTATATTACCCATAAGTCAAGGGAGGCTTTTCCATGAAGAAAAAAGAAATGGTAGCCATGCTATTGGCTGGAGGCCAAGGCAAAAGATTGAAAGGTTTAACCAAATCGCTTGCCAAGCCCGCTGTCTATTTTGGGGGCACTTATCGGATCATCGACTTTCCTTTAAGTAACTGCTCCAACTCGGGTATTGATACTGTCGGTGTATTGACACAGTATGAGCCACTTATACTACATTCTTACATCGGAGTAGGCAGTGATTGGGATTTGAACCGTAAGAATGGTGGAGTATTCGTATTGCCACCGCATGAACGTGAGAATGGAAGCAGCTGGTATCGGGGAACAGCCGATGCGATTTATCGAAATCTTAAATTTGTAGATCAGTTCGACCCCGAGCATGTTCTTATTCTATCCGGTGATCACATTTATAAAATGGATTATCATGCTATGCTGCAATACCACAAGGAGAGAAATGCAGATTGCACGATTTCTGTGATTGACGTTCCGCTGGAGGAAGCAAGTCGATTTGGAATCTTAAATACGGAGGATGATCTGAAAATTTACGAATTTGAAGAGAAGCCTGCACAGCCAAAAAGCACGCTAGCTTCTATGGGTGTGTACATCTTTAAATGGGAAATTCTCCGCAAGCATTTACTGGAGGACGGAGAGAATATAGGGTCATCTCACGATTTTGGTAAGGATATCATCCCTTTGATGCTGGAAGACGGGAACTCTTTATTTGCGTACCCTTTTGAAGGGTATTGGAGAGACGTTGGTACGGTAGCAAGCCTGTGGGAAGCGAATATGGATTTACTGAGCGATAATCCACCGCTTAATCTAAATGATCCCAGCTGGCGCATATTTACACGTAATCCGAATCAACCTGCCCAATATGTCGCACCTGGGGCGAAAGTGTCAGGATGCATTATTAATGAAGGCTGCATTGTGCATGGTGAAGTGAAGCACTCGGTTCTTTTTTATGGCGTAGAGGTAGGTGAAGGCAGTGTGATTACGGACTCCGTAATTATGCCTAAGGTTAAGATTGGTAAGAACGTACGCATTCATAAAGCGATTATTAGTGAGAATACGATAATCGACGATTATATGGAAATAGGCATCGAGCGGGAGAACGAGAACGAAATTCTGCTGATCGACAATAAAAGCAAAAAACGTAAATCAGCTGTGGCCAAAACCATATAATCAAGCTAAAACGCCTTCGGCGTCCTTCTAGGGACGGTAAGCGTTTATGCGAGATTTATAAGGATAAAGTATATAGTGAAACTTATACTTTCTTATAAATTATAAGAGGACGGTGGATTCCGATGAAGCAACTCATGGGTGTAATTAATCTGGATCATGAACTCGATAAACTAAATGAACTCACTTATTTCCGCTGTGGTGCAGCCGTACCTTTTGCCAGTCGTTATCGGTTGATAGATTTCGTGCTTTCCAATATGATGCGTGCGGATCTGGAGAGCGTGGGCCTGTTTGTTCGCCGTAAATATCGTTCTTTAATGGACCATTTGGGTGACGGGAAATCTTGGGATATGAATCGCAAGCATGGGGGACTATTTATTTTGCCTCCGGACTGGAATGATCCCACCGATACTTCTCTTGGCGACCTTCAGCATTATCATAATAATCTGGATCTTTTTAAACGGGGATCTGCAAAATATATTGTGTTTTCCGGCAGCCAGCATATTAATACTATCGATCTCCAGGACTTGTACAGCTACCATTTGGAGAAGGGTGCCGATGTTACAGTAGTATACAAAAAAATAGAGCAATTGCAGCCAGAGCATGAGTTATGCCAGCGTATTGAAGTGGACGAAGAGAATAATGTGACCAATATCCATCATGAGAAGGATCATCCCAATTTATATCTCGATATCTTCATTATGGAGAAAAAACTGTTCCTGGAGCAGGTGGAACATTGCATTGCACATGGGGAGAGTTACTTTTTCCGTGATGTCATTCAGAAAAACCGCCATAAATTCAAAATCGCTGCTTATGAGTATCATGGCTATCATGCCGTAATTAATTCATTGGAAAGCTATTATAAGAATAGTCTGGAGCTGCTTCAGCAGGAGAATTACTTTAGTCTGTTCAAAGAAAGTCCAGTGCAGACGAAGATTAAATATGAGGCTCCTACCCGATATTTAGAGAGCGCAAATGTCAGCAATTCACTGGTGGCTAACGGCTGCATTATAGCTGGAACGGTGGAGAACAGCGTGATCTTTCGTGGGGTTCAGGTACGTAAAGGAGCGAAGATCATCAACTCTGTAATTATGCAGAAGTGCATTATAGAGGAAGATGCTGTTATTGAGAATGTGATCATGGATAAGGACGTACATTTAAGTAAGAATCGAATTCTCGTCGGGGATAGTAAACGTCCATTTGTCATCGCCAAGAGCAGCAAAATATAAACCAACTGGATTAGATGAAACGAAACAGTATAACCTATCTGATCTACAGGCATAGTCTAATGCATCCCTAAAAAAAGCTTTTGTCAGGAGGAACCTGCTGTTGTTTAACGATAAAGAAACTTTCAAACAGGTGTTTCGCGAGACGCTCATCAGTAAATTGGGCAAACCTTTGGAGGAAGCCTCGAATGCTGATGTCTATAAAATATTAGGCAACATGATTCGCGAGAATGCCGGGAAAAATTGGGCCGATACCAATCAAAAGTACAAGACGGATAAGGATAAGCAGGTATACTATTTTTCTATGGAGTTTCTGATCGGAAGACTTCTGGGGAACAATCTGCTGAATATGGGCGTGCTGGAGGTCGTGCGTGAGGGATTGGCCGATCTTGGTTTCTCGCTGCAGGATATTGAGGAGGTAGAAGCCGACGCTGGGCTTGGCAATGGAGGACTTGGACGTCTAGCTGCTTGTTTCTTGGATTCACTGGCCTCCCTGCAATATGCGGGGCATGGTTGCGGTATACGTTATAAATACGGCCTGTTTGAGCAGAAAATCGTTGACGGGTATCAGGTGGAACTGCCCGATTACTGGCTGCAAAATGATAATGTATGGGAAGTGCGTCGTGAAGACAAGCAGGTAGAAGTAAGGTTCTGGGGCGTGATTGAGACTCGCGAGGAGAACGGGCGGCTTGTCTTTGAGCATAGTCAATATGAGGCCGTTCGTGCAGTTCCGTATGATGTGCCTATCATTGGTGCAGATCGGCGGCATGTGAATACACTGCGCAACTGGAGCGCGGAGTCCATCACCCAGCCTACCAGAACCTTTGGCTCTTTTGCCGGATCAGACTATCATAAATTCCTGGAATATAAGCGTTCCGTAGAATCCATCTCGGAGTTCCTGTATCCGGATGACTCTCAATACGAAGGCAAGCTGTTGCGGTTGAAGCAGCAATACTTCCTCTGCAGCGCTGGCCTGCAAAGTATTCTGCGAACCTTTGGAAAGCTTGGACTCCCTATACAATCGCTGCCCGACAAGGTAGCACTTCATATCAATGATACACATCCGACGCTTGTAATTCCTGAATTGCTGCGGATTCTGATGGATGTACATGGATTAGGATGGGATGAGGCGTGGAGTATTACAACTCGTATGGTGTCCTATACAAATCATACGATCTTGAGCGAAGCCCTGGAGAAATGGCCTATTCAAATGGTCAGGGACTTGCTTCCACGTATTTTTCTTATTATTGAAGAGATCAATGCCCGCTTCTGCGGCGAGCTGATGAGTCGTTATCCCGGTGATCAGGACCGGATTTCACAGATGGCAATTATTCATGACGATCAGGTTCGCATGGCCCATCTGGCGATTGTGGCGAGCCATAGTGTCAATGGGGTAGCGGCGCTGCATACAGAAATATTGATGAAACGCGAAATGCGGCTCTTTAATGAAATGTACCCGCACCGCTTCAATAATAAGACGAATGGGATTACTCACCGGCGCTGGCTGATGCATGCCAATCCGGATCTGGCTAACCTTATCAATCAATCGATAGGAACCCGCTGGATGAGCCATCCGCAAGAGATGATTGGCTTGATTAAATATTGTGAGGATGCATCCTTCCAGGAACAAGTGGCCAGCATTAAACGGCGGAATAAGCTCAAGTTGGCTGAATACATCTACAGCAAGCATTCGGTACATGTAGACCCCGACTCTATTTTTGATGTTCAGGTGAAGCGCCTGCATGCTTATAAGCGGCAGCTGCTAAATATTTTGCATATTCTGCATATGTACAACCAAATCAAAGATAATCCTTCGATGGATATGGTACCGCGCACGTTTATATTCGGAGCAAAGGCGGCGCCAAGCTATCATTTGGCGAAACGAATTATCAAGCTGATCAATACTGTGGCGGAGGCTGTCAACAAAGATCCGGATGTTAAAGGCAAGATTCGTATCTTTTTCCTTGAGAATTATTCGGTATCTTTGGCCGAGAAGATCATTCCTGCTGCGGATATTAGTGAACAGATTTCTACAGCGAGTAAAGAGGCTTCCGGTACGGGGAATATGAAGTTTATGATGAACGGTGCATTAACCGTAGGTACGATGGACGGCGCTAACGTGGAAATGCATGAGATGGTAGGGGACAACAATATGTTCTTGTTCGGTCTTCGTGCTGAGCAGGTAATGGATTATTATCAGCATGGCGGCTATCACGCACGTGATATCTACAATGGGGATAGCCGTGTGAAGGAAGTATTGGATCAGTTGGTTAATCCGGGACCTATATGCTGTCATGGTGCGGAGTTTGAGACCATTTTCCATTCTCTTTTGGATAATAACGATGAATTCTTTGTGCTTAAGGATTTCGCAAGTTATGTCGAGACTCATGTCGAGATTGACCGGGCATACCGCAACCGTCAGGAGTGGCTGAAAAAGTCTATTATAAATATTGGTCATTCCGGTAAATTCTCAAGTGATAACACGATTAGCCGCTACGCGGCGGAGATTTGGAATATCAGTCCGGTACGGCTATAGGCTCAACAAGAATAGGCTGTCTTATAAGTAGAAGATTCCTACAAATGAGACAGCCTATTTCTTATGCTCTATAGGGCAGAGCTGCTTTAGATAACTTCCGATACCAGGGCTGCGAACCGCTCCAGGAACCGGCGTTCCTCATCATCAAAACGATCTTTCAGCGGACTGTCGATATCGAGTACGCCAAGCAAACGATCATCCTTGATCAGCGGGACAACAATTTCGCTGTTTGAAGCGGCGTCACAGGCGATATGTCCCGGGAATGCATGCACATCTCCAACTACTAACGTGCGTCGTTCCGCAGCAGCCGTTCCGCAGACTCCACGAGACAACGGGATGCGGATGCAGGCAGGAAGACCTTGGAAAGGCCCGAGCACAAGCTCCTTGCCATCAAATAAATAAAAACCGGCCCAATTCGTATCCGGCATAGCGTGTTTAAGCAGTGCCGAAGCATTGGCCAGGTTGGCCGTAGCACTTGGTTCGTCCTTTACTAATGCTTCTAGTTGGATTAGAACCGCTTCAAACTGCTCGTTGCGTGTTCCATCGTAAGGCATAGCTTGAAACATGAAGCATCACCTTCCTGTACTTTAAATTCAAATATGAACTCATAACTGTAATTATCAACATAGTACAGCTAGACATAATACGTCAAGCGACAATACCAATCTGTAACAATATGGAATGTTCCTTGAAGTCCATGAAATGCGGAACAGCCACAATAATGTTTCCGGGGATCGGTCAGAGGGTAATGCTAGTATAAATACCGAAGGCTATATAGCCGGAAGAGGTGGAATATGCGCGCTGATGTACAGAACTTGTTCATAGGAATTCATATGCTTTATTGTGCACGGGATAAAGATGTGACGATCTCAGAGATGCTGCTCGGACTTGAAGATCTGGGGTATCGTGTAGGAGAACGCGAAGTGAAACAGGAATTGGAAAAGCTGACACTGGACAACTTTCTGACTGCCCATACCGAAGGGTACAGTATTACGGGGACTGGAATTGAAGAGTTCAAGGATATTCGAGCCAAACTTCAGGTGTTATGCAGTGAAGTTATTCATGAAGCGGAATGAAATCATTGTAGTTAAGTTGAATAAAAAGCGTCTGTATTTAGGGAGTGTTTGCTCCCTGTTGCAGACGTCTTTTTACGTTAACGCGTAGAATTTGTTCTTTTCAATGTTAAAGAATTTAGAACTTTTATCTTAAGGATATACTCTTGAATGATGTATAATTGATAAGTTGAAGGGGGGCAGAGACTTGTATATCTGCAATGGAGTGATACCCACACTGGTCGGCAGTAGAGTGAAGCTGTGTGCTATGACTACTGAACATGCTTCAGCATTGTATCAGATCTGGTCTCATCCAGAGGTCACCCGCTGGCTGGGGGCTCCAGCATTATCCTCTATCGAAGAGACTAAGCAACTGATTGCATTTTTATCACAGATGGCTCAGGAAGAGGACAGCTTACGCTGGAGTATTGTAGGACCCGGAGGTGAAGTTATAGGGAGCTGCGGTTATAACTATTGGCAGTTACAGGGAGCTTACCGCGGGGAAATTGGCTGCGATCTGGCGCCTGCCTTTTGGGGGCTTGGATATATGAAAGAAGCGCTTGGTTTAGTGCTCAACTTCGGCTTCAATAGGATGGGGCTGAATCGGATAGAAGCGCTGTGTCATCCTGATAATAATCGTGCGGAGAGGCTGGTTCAAACGCTCGGCTTTCAGAAGGAAGGTATACTGCGTCAATATCGTCAGACCCCTTCCGGCTTTCAGGATGTGACTCTACATGCGCTTCTGCGTGGGGAATGGCAATGATTTGATTACATAAAGAGAGGGTTTGGAACATTGAAGTCAACAGGGGATTTAGAACGTAAATTAATACTGATAGGGGTGCTGCTAGCTACCTTTTTGGCTGCGATTGAAGGAACGGTAACAGGACCAGCGGGTCCAGCTATCGTAGGTGAATTTCAGGGAATGCAGTGGCTTAGCTGGATATTCACTTCTTATTTGCTGGCAATGGCTATTACTACTCCTATTTTCGGCAAAATCAGTGACCTCTTTGGACGCAAGCCGGTGTTCATGTGGGGGGCAGCTGTTTTTTTATTAGGCTCATTATTATGCGGTATTTCGCAAAGTATGGAACAGCTGATCCTGTTCCGGGCAATACAGGGGATTGGCGCGGGTGCGCTCATTCCAATGACCTTTACCATTATCGGGGATATTTACAGTATTGAAGAGAGAGCGAAGACACAAGGATTACTTAGCTCTGTATGGGGGATTTCCTCTTTGGTAGGCCCTCTTCTTGGAGGATATGTTGTAGATTACCTAAGCTGGCGCTGGGTATTTGTCTTTAATCTGCCATTTGGTTTACTAGCAATGGTATTTATTGCCCGTTATTTGAAGGAAGAGAAGGTACGTCGGAAAGCACAAATTGATGTGGCAGGGGTGCTGCTATTCGCTGCTGGTATGGGCGCATTACTCTTCGGTCTCTCCACAGGAGGACAGAATCTGGAGTGGACATCCCCACTGCTAATTGCAACTCTAAGTGTGGCTGTTATCCTGCTAGTTTTATTTTTCTTTGTGGAGCGTCGTGCTCCTGAACCTATGTTGCCGCTGGGTCTATTCTCGAACCGCAACATAGCGGTGTCTACTGGGGCTAACCTGCTGGTAAGCACATTAATTATTGGGCTTTCTACGTATGTGCCATTATGGGTGCAGGGTGTATCCGGAAAAAGCGCCGCCATCTCAGGTTTGCTACTGGCGCCGATGTCGGTAGGCTGGATGTTTGGTTCGATCGCCGGAGGGCGGATGATTCTAAAAGCAGGTTCGCGTCGAACCGCAATGCTTGGGTTGATTATGATCGCTGCCGGGGCTATTGGTCTGGCTTTCTTAACAGGGGAGTCTTCACAGCTGCTGCTCTTATGCTTGATGCTGGTCTGTGGAGTTGGCTTTGGGTATTCTTCTACAGTCTTTACGATTATCGCGCAGTCCTCTGTTGCGTATGAGCAACGGGGAGCATCTACAGCGCTTAATGCGTTCACGCGTTCTTTAGGACAGACTGTTGGGGTGGCTATTTTTGGTTCCTGGCTGAACTTGAATATTGATAAGCTGTTAAGAAAACAACCAGATTCAAACATCTCAGGAGATGATATTAATAAGCTGCTTGGATCACATGCAGGAACCAACCTGTCTGGGGAAGTATCAAACAGTCTGCGTGATGCCCTTGAAGGTGGTCTTCATTCATTATTTATCGTAATGGCAGTTTTCGCTGTTTTGTCGCTGATAATTTCCTGGGGTTTGCGCAACGGTGTGCCTTCAGTAGAGGATGCTTCATCGTCCTTGAAAAAGGCATAACTTATTAGGTAGATAGCGTGTTAAAGTGGTTGAACCATACGAATTAACTCCCTGGAGTGGCGCATGGAATGACGCAGGGACTGACCGACGGTGTGGCATATGGAATGACGCATGGACTAACGGACGGTGTATCACATGAAATGACGCATGGAGTGACACATGGAATCACGCACGGAGTAGCACATGGAATAACGGATGGGTGGCACGCCAGATTGATGTAACCTCTAGAGTAGAGCGTCGATGGAAGCAGTGGAAGCAATCGTTAGGCAAATTTAGTTGTATTTTGTACAACTATAATCCTGCCGTTAACTCTTCAATGGATATAGCTGTATTTAGTACATCTATTTTCTTGATTTACTCGCCTAGGGGTACTTTTTCTGGTTTTTAATTGTACAGAATACACTTAAAGTTAGAATAATCCGATTTGCATACGAAATAGCTGTATAGAATGCAGTTATTCCTTTAGCTACTGCTCAGGTTCCCATCAAGATCGGGCGCTGAAAATATAGCGGGTTATATCAAAAGTGAATTTTACTGAGGGTGGTAGTTACGGTCAGCTAGAAGGGACGTCCAATCGGAAGTGTGTTTGCCAAGTCCAATCGGAAGTGTGTTTGCCAAGTCCAATCGGAAGCGTGCACGACAAGTCCAATCGGAAGTGTGCTCGCCAAGTCCAATCGGAGGTGTGCTACGCCAAATCCAGTCGGAAGCGTGCACGCAAGTCCTGCCGAATAAGGATGATGATGATCCGAGGTTTGCCAAAAGCGGACCTCAAAGTCCGTCTTCGGCATCGACTTACTGCCCTAACTGATCAGTTCCCAACTAATGTTCGGCTAACGGAGGCTGTAAAAAGGCACTCAAATTTTGCTCAGAGGGGTCATAAGGACTTATATCATCTGCTCAAGTAAACTGCCGCAGAACAAAGAAAACCAATAGGCGATTCTCAAATAAATCGGAGAATCGCCTATTGGTTTTCTTTTTACCATTAACAGAAATCAATAACAGCTTGTCTAAAACACATAAATAAGCGACTCTTACTTACGAGGAAGAGGGGATAGCTTCTCAGCTTGTAGACCCATCTTTTTGAGCAGAACAATCATTTGTTCCTTCTCATCATCATTCAGACCGCTGAAAGCAAGATGCAGGCGTTCTGAATATTTCGGATACATCTCATTCATGAGACGTTCACCTTCCGTAGTCAGCTCCGCAAAAATCACACGGCGGTCGCTCGGACAAGGCTTACGCTGCAAATAGCCGCGTTCCTCAAGCTTATCGATTACGTAAGTAACGTTGCCGCTTTGCAGCAGCAGCTTGGCGCCAATTTGTTGAATGGGTTGTGGTCCCTTATAGTACAACACTTCCATAACGGCAAAGGCAGTCGGATTAAAACCTTCAATTTTGCTGCCGGTAACAGCATGTTCATTAATGCTCTTAAAAGACTTGGCAAATACCCGGTACAAATGTAGTGTTAATTGCGTATCACGTTCGTAAGATTGTATCATGCTTCTCCACCCTCTATCGTTAATCATGTGTGAACTCATCGCACAGTTTGCAATCAATAGTCATTAGTGCACGGGTTACCTGTGCAACGAACCTTGAGATAACCTTAGAATACGTGAAAGAGCGAATGAAGAACATGTGATTTGTCACAATGAGCACACTTTTAATTATTAAAAATCAAACAATTTTTTAAATACGATAAAAACGAAGGTTTTTTTGATTTCAGTCTTTGAAAGGATAAGAATTTCAGCCTTAGGTTCAAGCGCTATTTACGCCTCCAGACGGATGATTGATGTTCTCCAATATTTTACTATTACTTCATCGAGAAATAGTAACGGGGAGTGAAGTAAGATGGAGGAACAGCTGGCTCATGATTCAAAAGAAGGAAAGCTGACGGCGAATAAGCCCTTTATGCTGCTTATTGCCGCACAGCTTGTATCGAATGTGGGAGACTGGTTGCATATCCTAGCACTACTGACAATGGTAGGTTTTAAATGGAATGCTACACCGTGGGAAATTACGGCTATATCTTTATGTATGGCTGTGCCGTTGCTCTTAGGAGGGCCGTTTGCAGGTTATTTAAGTGATCGTTTTAACCGCAAGGCGCTGATGATTGGTTCGGATCTAGCTCGTGCCGGAATCGTTGTTTGTTTGGTATTTGCAGGTTCTCTCTGGCAGGTATATGTCCTGCTGGTGGCTAAAGGGATCATGGATGTACTCTTTTCACCAGCCAAAAGCGGAAAGCTCAAGGAGCTTGTCCCTGCGGCCCAGATGGATAAAGCCATGGCGCTTAGCTCATCTATTGAACAAATAACCAAAATTGTAGGTCCTGCTCTAGGTGGACTGCTGGTTGCCGCATTTGGTATTGCCGCTTGTTATGTGATTGACTCGGCTACCTTCATTTTATCGGCGGTCATCTTAATAGGACTGCCGCGTGCGGCTGCACTGAAGAAAGATGCAGCAGAGGATAGCACAGGGGAGAATGGTGTTCGGAAGTCTTTTCGCCAAGAAATGTCGGCGGGTCTGCAGGTGATCGCGGGAATGCCTGTAGTACTTTGCGGGATTGCTATGCTGGTGCTAGTGCTGCTAATGCTGCAAATTGGTGATTCGCAGATTGTAACGTTATTCCGGGAAATTCCGGGTGTGAACGGTGATCTGCTGGGTTGGTGTGTGGCAGCCAGTGGTCTTGGCACCTTACTGTCAGCCCTGCTTGTAAGCCGTATAGGCGGTGGTAAACATACGCTCGTCTTTATGGGATTGGGAGCTGTAATTATGGGGGTTGTTTTCTCAAGTGCAGGAATTGTAACTGCCCACGGTCAGGCTGGATTATGGATGAACATCGCTTTATTTGGTTCTTTTATGTTTGCTGGTGTGGGAGCAGGCCTTGCATTCATTCCCTTCAATTCTATGCTGCAACAGCGGACCCCTGCGGAATACACGGGCCGTGTATTTGGAACTATAGGCAGTCTAACAAGTGCGGCTGTTATCTTGGGACCTGTGGCCGGTGGGGCTTTAGTTACAGCGTCAGGACCTGTCCCGGCTTTCATTCTCTCTGGTTTGCTTACAGCCCTGCTCGGAGTGTTACTGTTAATGCTGCGTGGTAAAATCGAGCGTAGAGATGAAGCGGCAATTAAACGTGAAGAAGAAATTTCAGCAACAAATAACCTAGAGCTTCTCGGACAGACCTCTCTTTAATGGGAGGTTTCTTTTTTAAATAGGAGAGTAGTTCTCTGAGCTGTGAAAAAATCAGTTTGCTTCCTTGGAGAAAGTATATATAGTACGATTAGAGAAGCTATTTTTCTGGATTGGAATTTCGATAATAATATTCATTAGAAATATTTAGGAGTTGGCGAATATGGAGAATGTAGAAATAACAGGGGATACCGAGAGCGACGAAGAGATTGTACTCGATGTTGAGATCGATGAAGCAGGCTATGAAGCAGGTGCCCCATGCATATTCGATATTTCATTTCAGGTGCGGCGTGGACAGCTGCTCGGACTGATCGGACCAAACGGTGCGGGAAAAAGTACTACAATCAAAACACTGCTCGGTTTGCTTAAGAATACCAAAGCTAAGGTCTCCTTTAATGGAGTTAATAAATCTTATGCTTATGTACCGGAGCAACCGGTGTTTTATGAGGACCTGACCTTATGGGAACACTTAGATTTGGCTGCTGCTGCTTATGGACTAAAATATGAGCAGTTTCAAGAAACGGCGGAGAGGTTACTGAAGCAGTTCGGCATGAACCATGTCCGTGATGATCTTCCAGCTGGCTTCTCTAAGGGTATGAAACAGAAAATGATGCTGATGCTTGGCTTTTTGGTACAGCCGGATGTTTATATTGTGGACGAGCCTTTTATCGGCTTGGATCCTCGGGCCACTAAAGATTTCCTGCGACTGCTGGAAGCGGAGCGGCAGCGCGGAGCTGGTGTATTAATGTCTACGCATGTATTGGATACTGCTGAGAAAATTTGCGATGATTTTGTGCTGATCTCGGGTGGCAGGGTTGCCGCTGCAGGAACGCTCGAAGATATACGTGATTATGCTGGGCTGCCGGAGGCGTCGTTGTTTGATTGCTTCGACGAACTGACATGAGTAAGCAGAAGCAGCGAGGGTTTGCTTTTCCTACCTCCAAAAAGCTATTCTGGCGGCGATTATTTTCTCATTGGCGTGAGCAATCTGCTATTATTCGTACGGCTGCCGATTGGACTGTGCTGTTATATATACTGATTCCCGGGGGATTTCTGGGAGGACGGTTATATTACGGGTTCTGGAACGAGGCATTGCCAGCTTGGAGTGCAGATTTGCCGTTTATGCTGATTCCTTCATTATTTGTGCTCCTGCTCTGTAGAGGGGGACTGGTGCTATTATTGCAGGAAGGCGATCTATTATTTCTAAGACAACGGCAGCGATGGATAAATACGATCATGTTCCGCGGGTTGCTGTACAGCCTGATCGTAACATCGTTGAAGTTCTGTGCAGCTTTTGTGCTGTTATTACCTTTTCTGGTTCGGGGATATGGAATGCTGTCATCCGAGGTATGGGCGCTGTTCGCTCTGACTCTGGCATGTAGCTGGTGCGTTAAATTACTTGGGCATATTGTAAAAGTACAAAAGCAAGGCTGGCGGCGCTGGCTGTGGCTGATTCTGGCCATCTCCGTTCCTTGTGGGATTTATTTCCGTGCAGCTACGTTTTGGAACAACAGTCCAGTTTTTATGCTGCTGATTGCAGCACTCTTTGCAGTCGTAGCGGTAATCGCTCTTCAGCGGCGTATAGTGATGCGTGGGACGTTCATGAACGATGTGCGTGAAGATTATAAGCAGCGGATGAAAATAGCGGCCCTATTACTCCGCGGCGTACTGGATAAGCCACGTCCGACCCGCCATAAGCCGTGGATTTTCCGGAAATCACAGCCTTTGCTAAAATCAAAAACTGCCGAGAGCCGTTTCTCTGCGGCAGCGATTAAGGCCCTTGTACGGAATCCTGCCCATTTAAAGCTCTACTTATCGTTTACTGCTGTGTCCCTTCTAGCGATATTTATCATTCCATCAGGGTTCAAATGGCTGGGCTTTATAGTTTTAGTTTCTCTCATGACCAATTGGCTGTTGTCGTTCTGGTCGTTATTCGTGGGAGATGATTACATCGGAATTCTGCCGTTTACAAAGGAACAAAAAGCCGAAGCGGGGCTGCGTGCGGTCCCTATCTTACTGCTTCCTTTTTCAATCATTTGTTCTGCGCTGATCTGTATTTCCTTATATGGATGGTTTGGGATTATCCTGTTCATCCCGCTAGGTTATATCGTTGCACTGTTTAGCTCTAGAATATTTGGAACATTTCGCTTAGCGAAATAAAGATATAAATAGAACGGAAGAGTGCCCCATAAGCCGTGAAAAGGCTGCTGGAGCACTCTTCTTTTGTTGTCTTGATTCGATCTATTGTGCGCACGTACGTACGAGGTACCTAGCTAGCCTATGGGACACAGCTGCCCCTAAACATACTATTTTTCCACTTTTGGGATGCTAACGGACTCCATAGTTGCTATTGCCATGAAAAACACCCTATATGAGCCTCGTTATAATGAATAGCGTCGTTGGAGTCCGAAACACTGCCCATAAGGTGATAAATTCGCCAATAACGTCATCTGGGTACGAAGCCGCAGTAGCTGATTAGGACAGACGCTCCACATAGCAGCTGAGGAACCCAAAACAGAGGAGCGATTCTCCAATTAATGAGAGAATCGCGCAGACCGCCATTTTCAAAGTAGTAAGCTGCTTGGAGGATATTCACGTTGCATTAGAGATTATCCCAGTCGAATGTCAGCAGCGTGCTTGCCTGCTGTATATCCTGTTGAGAAGGCCGCTGTTATATTGTAGCCTCCTGTATAGCCATGGATATCGAGTACCTCGCCGCAGAAGAATAACCCCGGCATAAGCTTCGATTCCATTCTTTTGGGATCGATCTCCTTCAGGTTTACCCCGCCCCCGGTAACAAAGGCCTCGGATAGGGAACGGGTGCCATGCACATAAACCGGCATGCGTTTCAAAATCCCAGCTAATAGAAGCAATCCATTCTTGGAGACGTGATGACCGGTTATATCCCCATCTAAGTCAGCTTTAGTCAGCAAGAGGGGGATGAGACGCTCTGGCAACAGCCCTTTTAGCGAATTGCGGATTGCTTTCTTAGGTTCCTGATCCAGCTTATCCTGCAACATTGATTCTACTTCCTGTGTGTTCAGATCAGGGAAGAGATCAATGGACATCTCCACCGTATCTGTGCCGGATTTACGTTGGACTTGTCTCAGAAATTGGCTGCACCGCAGTGCAATGGGTCCTGATAATCCAAAATGGGTGAATATCATATCTCCTCGATGAGAGATGACCTTCTTTCCTTTAGGGTTCCACACAGTGAGGGCTACATCACGTAGCGACAGGCCTTGCAGCTCGCCTGACTTAATCCATTCTTCCCGTGAAAGAATCGGCACCTCTGTCGGAAACAGCTCGGTGATCGTGTGCCCTGCGGCTTCTGCCCAAGGGTAGCCATCTCCAGTGGAGCCGGTCTGTGGTACAGACTTGCCTCCGGTGGCGATGATAACAGCAGTGCAGGCGATCGTCTTGCCCGAGCTCAGCTGGACTCCCTTAACAGCCCCTTCGTTATAGATTATTCTTGAGACGGGACTGTCGGTCATAATCTGCACGCCTAGACTTCGTACTTTGCTAATTAAGGCAGATACGACACTAGAGGCCTTATCGGAAACGGGAAACATCCGCCCGTTATCTTCTTCTTTTAATGCAATGCCTAAACCTTCAAAAAAGGCGATGATATCCTGGTTATTAAAATGGTCGAAGGCACTATACAAAAAACGCCCGTTTCCTGGAATATGGGCGATTAGCTCGTCTCTTTCCTTGACGTTGGTAACATTGCAGCGTCCGCCACCGGATATTCCGAGCTTTCGGCCTAGTTTTGCTCCCTTGTCGATTAGCAGAACGGATGCCCCGTGTTCTGCAGCGGCCACGCTTGCCATTAGACCCGAAGGGCCGCCCCCAATGACGATCACATCGTAATTGCTCATGAAATTTTACTCCTTTACATGTTAAGACACGGAAGCGATTTCCGCGGGTATTCCTAACGGAATCATACCATTCTGATTCACATGTAACCAGTCTTGTCCAATCATTAGGTGATTATCGTTGTCAGGAGAGTAATCCTGTGCTTTAATCTAAGCATGTAGGGTAATTTGTCCATTTTGGGGTGTGATTGTAATTATTGGTGCGGTTAAGGATATCTTATTGCAAATATCGGCAGCATGCTCCTTTCTTTTTCTTTTTCAATGGTGGGTGGACCGTAGATTTGTGACTCGGAAAAAGGGGAAGCTCCCAAATGATCAGACCTTTTTAATTTTGGCGTGTACGTTTAGTCTTATCCTGTGCTCTCTTCTTTCGACAACTCTGTTTGGTGTAGCCTATTTGAATTTAGGATTAATCCCTGCGTATATTGGTATTTTATATGGAACTACCCGTTCGGGCATTTTGCTGTCCATTTTCTTGCTTATCTGCAATGTAATCATTGCGGAGCCTACAGGAATCAGTAACGTGATATTGAATTCAGGGGTTTTATTATATCCGCTACTGTTTGGATTGGCCAAACCTTTTAAGAAAGGTACAGTAGTTGAGAAGATCGGTATGTTATGGATGATTCTTTGTCCAAGCATGCTATTTATTGCGTTAGTCCCGATTATAGGCGGGGAAAATATATATGAATCAAATTCCGTGCAAGCATTTCTGATTACGGTGTATCTGTTTTTTACCATCGCGCTAGGTGGTGTTTTTGTATATTTTGTTGAGATGGTTAGAAGTAGATTGCGGGATAAAGTACAAATGGAGAGTATCAGTGAAAGTTTCCAGTGGGAGTCCGAGAAGCTGCAGCAGATTACCAATGTAGTCCCTCTGAGTATTATGTCTCTGGATGAACACGGAGTTGTAACTGATCTTAATGATTGTATGTTAGGAATGATGAGGACTCATTATCCCAATTTGCGAAAAGAGGATATTATTGACGAACCGGTAAAAAAGTTTTTTCACAGCTCAGTGGATACACAGGCATATATGCGGGTAAGTGATAATATCCGCTCTAAACGGCGTTCCAGTGAAAAAATGATTCATGAGTCGCGCATCTATCAGATTTATTCAGCGCCGTTAATGCATAAGAGCTCAGGGGTAACAAGTGGTGCTGTAATTATTGTGCAGGATATGACCAATGAGGAAAAACTACGTGTAGAGCTGGATCATGTGGAACGTTTGAGCTTGGTCGGGCAGATGGCTGCTGGAATTACCCATGAGATTCGTAATCCTATGGCGGTAGTTCGGGGTTTTTTGCAGCTGATGAGAGAAAAGAGTGCTCAAGAATTGGATTCTTATTATCAGATTGTGATGGAAGAGCTGGACCGCGCTAATAGTATTATTAATGATTTTTTATCCTTGGCACAGAGCCGGGTTTCTGATAAAGAGAAGGTGCTGCTGCACCATATTATAGAAGAAGTTAGTCCATTGCTGTGGGCTGATGCTAATCTTCGCGGTCAAAGTGTTGAACTGAAGCTGAGCCCATCACTGCATGAATTGGAGCTAAATGTCCGGGAAATCAAGCAGCTTATTCTCAATTTAGGACGTAATGGTATGGAGGCTATGGGACCCAAGGGGGTGCTGACACTGGAGACACGCAGTACTCATGATAAAGTGGAGTTGATTGTCACCGATAGCGGTGTTGGTATGTCAGAAAGTCAACGCGAGAAGCTGTTTTTACCCTTTTTTACGACGAAAATTCAGGGAACAGGTCTAGGCTTATCCTTGTGTCTTAGTATTGTGGAGCGGCATAACGGTAAAATAAATGTAGAGTCTGTAGAAGGAGAGGGTACGGTATTTACGATCTCCTTCCCATTGGATAAGGAGGAACCCAGCGGGGTTCGCTCTTAGATTGAATCACCCTCTACAGCATCTCTTGCTTTCACAGAGTATGAATGTATAATAAAGTTAGTAAGTACTGCTGTAATATTATCTGACAAACAGTTGAAAAGTGAAGGAGAGTGCAGAGAAATGTCCATGTCTTTTAATCAATATATGAGAGATTCAATTCAGCCTATGCGTGATGACCTGACAAGTATCGGGTTTCAGGAGCTTATGACTCCAGAAGAGGTGGAAGCTACTCTTCCAACCGCAAAAGGAACATCGCTTGTAGTCGTAAATTCGGTCTGTGGTTGTGCTGCTGGACAATGTCGTCCAGGTGTAGCTCAGGCTTTGCAAAATGAAATCACTCCGGATCACTTGTTCACAGTGTTTGCAGGTCAAGAGAAAGAAGCTACTGCTAAAGCACGTGAATATTTTGCTCCTTATCCGCCATCCTCACCTTCCATCGCACTGATGAAGGATGGAGAACTCGTTCACTTTATTGAACGTAATGGCGTAGAAGATCGTTCGGCTGCTGAAATTGCTGCTGAATTGAAAGAAGTCTTCAATCGTTTGTGCCAGTAAAAACAGTTATTCCATATAATCTCGCATCAGCCGGCAAATCGGCTGCATGCGGGATTTTTCAAAATATAAGAGCAATAATGGGATAGAATATGCTTAGAAGCATGAGCTTCGTTTGGGTGGATATTTTGATGGATATGGAACCATTTCTGATGGAACGAGGTGTGTTTGGTGAGTTTACAGAAGGAAATTATTGCGGATCTTGGCGTGAAGCCAACGATTGATGTAGAGGTTGAGGCACGAAAACGGGTTGATTTCTTAAAGTCGTACGTGCTGAACGCAGGGGCTAAAGGATTATTGATCGCCATTAGTGGTGGAGTGGACAGTGCGGTAGCCGCAGGTCTTTGTAAACAGGCTACGGACGAGCTGTCGGCAGAAAAAGGCACAGAGTATATGACGCTTGGAGTATTCCAGCCTTATGGGGTTCAGGAAGATATCGAGCACAGCTATGATGTTGCCAAAGCTTTTAAACTGACTCATACTGTGGAGACCAACATTGAGGAAGCTGTAAATGAAATTGCCCTTGAAGTTGAGCATGGTCTGAAATCAATAGGCCAACACCGCCATATGACGCATCAAGGCAAAGGAAATGTTAAAGCCAGAACACGTATGGTTATGCAATATGCACTTGCTTTTGAGAACAATCTGATTGTAGTAGGAACGGATCATGCTTCTGAAGCGATTACCGGCTTCTACACGAAGTGGGGCGATGGCGCTGTAGATATTACACCACTATCCACACTTAATAAACGTCAGGTACGTCAATTGGCTGCACATATCGGTGTGCCTGCGGATATTGTCACAAAAGCACCTACGGCGGGCTTATGGCCGGGTCAGACGGATGAAACCGAGCTGGGTATTACTTATGACGATAACAGCGACTATCTGGAAGGTAAACAGGTTAACCCTGAAGTAGCTGAGAAGCTTGAGAATTATTACCGGAGAACGGCACATAAGCGTAATGTTATTCCGGGGATTTAGAATAGGTTGAACTAGAAATCGCCACGGGTCTGCGTAGCAGCAGAGCTCGTGGCGGTTTTTGTGAGTTGGATAGCTGGATAGACTAAGAAGAATAATTATTCTGTAAGCGTAAGTGTCTGATCGATAAAATTAGTTGTCGCAGCAATCGCGAACTCTAATTGCGGAGTCGTGCCAGCAAAAGGATGCACAGTGTTGAACGTATGATTACCCTCAGGAACCTGCACCCAGCTAATATCTGGCCGAAGTTTGATGAGATGCTCAGATCCTTGGCGGAGATGTACTCCATCTTGACTGCCTTGAATAAGGACAACTGGGAAGGACGCTTTCTGTATGCGTTCAAGGATGTTATAGCGTTCTTTGTTGTTCTCCATGTCTTCTAAAATTACAGCATCCAGCGGCATTTGCTGGCCAGTACGTCCATTAAGGACATAGGTTCTTCCTGTTTCCTTCATCTGCTGCTTTTGTTCTTCCGTCAGCAGATCGAGTTTCGTAACCCCGTTCCAGGAGATTACTCCGCTGATCTCATTGGGATGATCAAGCGTGTAGACCAAACAAATTCCCCCTCCGAGACTGTGACCGAGAAGGAATAACGGCAGGCTGCCGAATTTCGGGTGTTGGCTAAGATAGGACAACAGGATTTCCATGTCCTTCAAGCTGCGGCGATAGGTGTTGCGGGCGAACTTCTCAAGTTCAGTGAAATGCAGCAGATCTTCCCCGATGCCAGCATGAGAGAAGTTAAAAGTAATTACTTCATGCTCTTGGCTGAGAGTTGTGGCTATGTAAGGAAACATTCCCCAATCTTTAAAACCTTTGTAGCCATGGGCTATAACTATAACGCTTTTGGCTTTGCCTTGGGCTGGGAAGTGTGAGCAGCGGAGAACAGCTCCGTCTCCGGCAGGTATTTCAAAATTACGATGATTCATAGGGTAATCCCCTCTCCATATATAAAAATGAAGTAAATCAGCTAGTCTATCGTGAAGTCGCTGGATAGTCTTATTAGACTTAGAGCGCATTTTCTTTTAAGATAGCAGAAAGAATCTTGCAGGACTATTACTTTTAATAATACTTCATATGATTGATCATACCATTATTGAAGCAAAATGGGATACACGTCCATAAGGAGCGTGAAGTGTTGATTTACGGAATCGGACATGATGTGTTAGAAATTGAACGAATCTCAGAGGTAATAAATAGAGGACTGGGTAAGAAATTTAACCAGCGGGTCTTAACAGAGCAAGAATATCAACTTGCTGAAGAGCGAAGCGGGAGGTTGGCTGAGTTCGTAGCCGGACGTTTTGCTGCCAAGGAAGCAGTTGTGAAGGCTTTAGGCTGTGGCATCGGCAATGTAGTTGGTTTTCACGATATTGAGATATTGCCTGATGTTAAAGGAAAACCAGAGGTAACTTTATCGTGTGAAGCTTGGAGCAGACTAGATCTGCCAAATGGACAGAGGTACACCATTCATCTTACGATAACACATGGCCGTGATTTGGCTTCGGCTTTTGCCGTCGTGGAAGGGCCAGGTTCATAAATTGAACCCTGATTATAGAAGGGCAAGGAGCGTTATAATGACACAACAAGATTTACAAGTTCAAGACGAACAGGAGCTGCAGGAGGCTAAGCAATATTTCAGCTATCATTTGCTGGAGTGGTATCAAGGGCAGAAACGGGATTTGCCTTGGCGTCGGCACCGCAATCCTTATTATATTTGGATTTCTGAAATAATGCTGCAGCAGACAAGGGTGGATACGGTAATCCCGTATTTCAATCGGTTTATCGAAAGGTTTCCTACCGTGGAGTCGCTCGCCGATGCACCAGAAGAGGACGTGCTTAAGTGCTGGGAAGGCTTAGGTTATTATTCTCGTGCTCGCAATATACAGCATGCGGCCAAACAGGTCAAAGAGCTGTATGGCGGGCAGGTGCCGAATGATCGCGAGGCTGTCTTCAGTTTAAAGGGAGTGGGACCTTATACGGCAGGGGCTATCCTTAGCATTGCGTTCAATCGGCCGGAGCCAGCGGTCGACGGCAATGTGATGCGGGTGTTGTCCCGATACTTCCTGATAGAGGATGATATCGCCAAGGGACCCACCCGCGTAAAGATGGAGCGCCTGGCAGCTGAACTGATCCCGGAGGGGGAAGCGGCATCTTTTAATCAGGCGCTGATGGAGCTTGGGGCGCTCGTATGCACTCCTAAATCACCGCGCTGTTTAACCTGCCCGGTGATGGAGCATTGCGCCGCGCGCCTGGCGGGCTGCGAGACCTCGCTGCCCGTCAAGACCAAGGCCAAGCCGCCGCGCCCTGAGGAGCGGCTGGCGGCTTTGATTGAGGGCCGCGGTGCCCACGCGGGCCAAGTGCTCATCCGGCAGCGGCCACAAAGCGGGCTGTTAGCCCGCATGTGGGAGCTGCCGCACTGGCCGGCACCGCCTGTGGAAGGCGGCGCCAAAGGCGCGCGGCTGCCGGAAGCGGCGGCGCTGGACCGGCTGCGCCGGTCACTGCGGGAGGCCGGGATCTCTGCCCGGCCTGAGAAGCACTGGATGGCTGCTGAGCATATCTTCAGCCATATCGTGTGGACGCTGCAGGTGTACCGCTGCAGCGAAGAGGACGCCCTTCCGCTGCCGATAGCGGCAGAAGGACGGGCGGTGTACAACGCGGATGCGGACTTATTCTCGGGGATCGACAGCAGCATGCCTATCGAGAGATTTGAGGACGGGACCGCTAGTCCAGAGGATGGCGGAGCAGTGCGCTGGATCAGCCGCGAAGACATGGCTAACTATGCGTTCCCTAACGTTTTTCTGAAGCTACTGAACCTTTATTTTGATGAGCAGGAAGAGCGGGCGAAGCTAGAGAAGTAGAAGATTCGCCGTGTTGCGTTGCTAAAGTGCTAAATGTACAAAACCTGAGTATGATGTATGCACCAAAGCATGGTCGTATGCACCAAAGCATGGTCGTATGCACCAAAGCATGGTCGTATGCACCAAAGCATGGTCGTACGCGCCTAAGTAGGGTCGTATGCGCCTAAGTAGGGTCGTATGCACCTAGGTATGGTCGTATGCGCCTAAGTAGGGTCGTATGCGCCTAAGTAGGGTCGTATGCGCCCAAGCATGGTCGTATGCTTCAGTCTCTTCGTAGCAAATATTTGTTTATTTGGTTCAGATTAGTTCAGTCTTGTTCCAACTAAATTCTTCTGGTGTTCTATGGCTACGAGAGTGAATGAAATTTAATTAGGGAATTCTTCCCTAAAAATAGGTCGAATTGGCTTGTAATTGATCATTTTAGGGAAAACCTCCCTAATAATTGGGGGAATATCAGTTTTATGCCCAAAAAGGATGATTTTTAGGGAGTATTTCCCTAATTACTCGTGTTTATGGAGTATATCGCAGAATTTTAGGGAGTTATTCCCTAATCTATTGCTCAGCGACTCCAAACGCAGATTCTCGTAAGCCGAGTATAGATTTATTGCGATTTATTCCGATTTATTCTCATCTATACCGATCTATTCTGATCTATACCGATCCAGCGCATCCATTTAAGCGACGCAAGCGGCGTGAAATGCGGTGTCTGGGAGGATCTCAATCAATCTCTGTCTTTATCTTTATCTTTATCTTTATCTCTCTATATCTCCAACCTAAACAAAGAAGGTATCCCTTAGCCTATTCGGCTCTGAGATACCTTCTTTTTTAGTTAAATGGCATAAGCCAAATGGAATTTCTTATTTTGCGCTTTCGTAACGTTTGCCAACTTCTTCCCAGTTCACTACGTTCCAGAACGCTTTGATGTAATCAGGGCGTTTGTTTTGGTAGTTCAGGTAGTAAGCGTGCTCCCATACATCCAGTCCGAGGATTGGAGTAGCGCCTTCGCTGATTGGGTTGTCTTGGTTAGGTGTGCTTGTTACTGCCAGTTTGCCATCTTTAACAACTAGCCAAGCCCAGCCGCTGCCGAAACGAGTAGTTGCTGCTGCTGCGAAATCTTCTTTGAATTTTTCGAATCCGCCCAGTTCTTTATCGATAGCTTCAGCCAATGCGCCAGTTGGTGCGCCGCCGCCGTTTGGTCCGATAACTTCCCAGAACAAAGTGTGGTTAGCGTGTCCGCCACCATTGTTGCGAACAGCAGTTCGGATAGCTTCAGGTACAGCGTTCAGATCTGTAAGAAGCTCTTCAATGCTTTTGCTTTGCAATTCAGGTGCTTTTTCCAAAGCTGCATTCAGATTAGTTACATATGTGTTATGGTGTCTGTCATGGTGAATTTCCATCGTCAATGCGTCGATGTGTGGTTCGAGTGCGTTGTTCGGATAAGGAAGTGCCGGTAATTGAAATGCCATGGAAAAATCCCTCCTGAGTTATATTAGAATTTTGTTATAGATAAAGAATTCTGGCGAACTAACGTCAAAATCCTTTATTGTAAATATGTACTATAGGGTTTCGCCCAATAGGATACTTTAATTAAACCGTATCTAGACCAATAATGCAACACTAAACAAACATAAATGTTTATAAAGTATAATTGGAGAGGGAAAGGGTTTTACAATTGTATTTAGAATGTTAAAATAAATAGTCCCTAACCTATAGACATACATCCTTATTAATACCCTTTTAATGAAGAAATGAACCCCATCCGAAATGTAAACGCTTGATATTAAGCGCTTTCAAAAGAAAAATGATGATATCACGAGAAAAGTGTGCTTTAATAGATTTAAAAGCAGGTATTCCTCGATATTTGATGCTTTTTTTTATTTTCTCTATGTTAAGGGAACCCCTTCTTTTTGTTAAATTCATAAGCCATAGACAAGGGAGATTTTAAAGAATGCACGTTCGTTCCTTTCAATTAAGCGACGTTAGCCCTGTGACTGATTTGCTGCAAACCGCATTATCGGAAGAGTGTTTCGAGAACACTATCGAGCCTTTCTCCAGGCAGCTTTCTTGGGATTCAGATCTCATTGTAGTTGCGGAAGATGAAGAAGAAATTGTTGGAGCACTGATTGGTACAATTGAGAAAAACCACGGTTGTTATTTCCGGATTGCTGTACATCCTGATTATCGCCGCAGAGGAGTCGGTAGAAGTCTGGTATCAGCTATGGAATCCAGGTTTCAAGCTCGTAAAGTCAGTGGTATCTATGTAGCCGTCGATGAGCATAATTCTTTTGCTTTGCCATTGTATGAAGCTATGGGATATAGCGAGAATCAAATCTTTAAATCTGTCCGGAAGCTGAGCATTGTTGGGTAATTTTGATCACTCAGCTGCGAAAGCGGAAACATTTTCTAGAAAAAAGAACTATAGCTGACGATATAGTCTGTTTCATTCATACTCGAGCGTATTTTCCAGAAGTCCATTGCTAATGGCTGGGAGATATGCTTTTTTATTGTTATAATATCTGCAAGTATAGACTTCAATTATTGAGAACAGAGGTGACATATTGAATCAGGAGCCCCAAGTAGATTACACGAGAAATAGGAAACAAAGACATAGATCCTCCAGATCCAAGACTACCCTGGGCGGTCGTTTGGTCTCGGAAATGAAGGATTGGCTGCTTACAGCTGTGATTGTTTTTGCTGTGATGTCTGTTCTTAATGTTTTTGTGTTCAATATATCAACGGTTAAAGGTCAGTCTATGCAGCCAACGCTCTGGGAGGGTGAGAGGCTCTTCATTAATAAAATTTCATTGCTCTTCGTAAATCCAAAACATGGTGATGTTGTCATTCTTCATGATCCAAGTACCGGACCTAGTCATAAGGAGTATTTAGTGAAGCGAGTGATTGGCATACCTGGAGATATCATAGAGGTACGGAATCATCAGTTATACGTGAATGGAAAAATAGTGAATGAGCCCTATATCGATACTGAGATTGAAGATCCGGATTTTGCAGCGTTAACCGTGGAAAGTGGCAATTATTTTGTAATGGGCGATAACCGTCATGCTTCAGCCAGCAAGGACAGCCGTTACTTCGGCTCTATTTCACAGGATATGATTGTCGGCAGGGCTGATTATATATGGTGGCCTCTGTCAAAACTGAATAGATTATAAGAAGTCAGCGAAGATATGAAAGGAGAAGGCGGAAATGACCAATACATTTCAGACATCGTATGCTCCCCCGCCTTCCAAGTGGGCACAGCTTAAAGCAGAGATTCAGGAGGCTGCGACATCACTCGGTATTGATGATATCGGGTTTACAACAGCAGAACCTTTTTTATATTTAAAAAATATACTGCAAGACCACCGGGACAAAGGATATGAATCTGGCTTCGAGGAACCCGATCTGGATAAAAGGACAGTTCCAGCATTGTCTTCTGGAGACAAGCCGTTATCTATTATTTCGATTGCAGTGGCTTACCCTTCTAAAATGGAGAACCCTCCTAAATCTGAGCCGGGTGCACGTAGAGGCATCCTCGCCCGGGCATCTTGGGGCAGGGACTATCACCATGTGCTGAGGGAAGCCTTAAGTAAGCTAGAGGAATTTATTCACGAGCGTGTACCGGAGGCTGTGCTGGAAAGTATGGTGGACACCGGTGTTCTAGTAGATAGAGCGGTAGCGGAAAGAGCGGGAATAGGCTTTAGCGGCAAAAACTGTTCTATCATCTCACCCAAATGGGGATCATGGATTTATCTTGGGGAAATGGTTACGAACATTCCTTTTGCTCCGGATGAACCAGTTGAAGAAGGCTGCGGGGAGTGTACTAAGTGCATTGATGCTTGTCCGACCGGAGCGCTTGTGGGTCCGGGTCAGCTTAACGCACAGGCGTGTATTTCTTTTTTGACGCAGACTAAAGGGTTCCTCAGCGAGGAGTATATGACCAAGATCGGCAATCGTCTATACGGCTGTGATACTTGCCAGATTGTATGTCCCAAGAATAGAGGTAAGAACTGGAATCATCGCCCTCAGATGCAACCTGATCCTGAAATCGTGAAGCCGCTGCTGCTGCCGATCCTTGATCTTAGCAATCGTGAGTTCAAAGAGAAATTCGGCAATAGCTCAGCAGCCTGGAGAGGCAAAAAGCCGATGCAGCGAAATGCGATCATTGCCCTAGGCAATTTTAAGGAAGCCGGGGCTGTGCCAAAGCTATCAGAGATTGTTCTGAAAGAGCCGCGGCCAGAGATGCGGGGCACTGCTGCTTGGGCGCTTGGACGTATTGGCGGTGATGAGGCTCTAGCGGCTGTAGAAGCGGGTTTAGAGCGCGAGGAGGATAGCACGGTGAGGGAAATGCTAAGCCGGGCGCAGGATGTGCTCCTTACTGGGAAGAAGGCACGGGAGGACAGCGATATTAATGGAGGAAAAAGTTCATAGACAGGTTGCATATTGCCAATTGCTGTCCAGTTCCCGAAATGCTATGATAGATTCGCGTGCCATATGGCGATGCAGACAATAGAGTGTAGAGGTGGGCTTTAGATGAGTATCGCATTACCTATTATTACATTGGTCGTAGGTCTCATCGGTGGTTTTTTCATCGGTGTATATTATCTGCGCAAACAAATGACAAACATGCAGAATGATCCTGAAATGCTGCAAAAGGTTGCAAAGCAAATGGGTTATAACCTGAACGGGAAGCAAATGCAGCGTGCCCAGCAAATGATGAAGACTCAGGGACAGCCAGGTGCGCGCCCAGGAGCAGCTAAAGGGAATAAACGTAGAAGTAAGTAACCGGGTCCGGATAACATGTATACGGGTGCGGAAGGGGGAGACATCATGGGGAACATCAAGGAATATGTGAACGGTAAAGTTGCAGAGAACCGTGAGCAAATCGAGTATCACGTTGAGAAAATATTAGAATTAATCGGTGAAGATACCGGCCGCGAGGGACTGCTGGAAACACCGGCACGTGTTACGCGGATGTACGAGGAGATATTCGGCGGTTATTCGATAGATCCCCGCGAGGCGCTCGGCGTTACTTTTGATGAGTCTCATGAAGAGCTAGTGATCGTTAAGGATATCGTCTATTACAGCCAATGTGAACACCACATGGCTCCTTTCTTTGGTAAAGTGCATATAGGATACATTCCGAGCGGACGTATTGCTGGACTCAGCAAATTAGCTCGGCTTGTTGAAGCAGTAAGCCGGCGTCTACAGGTTCAAGAACGCATTACGGCGCAAATTGCTGATATTATGACGGAGGTGCTAGGCCCCCACGGTGTTATGGTTGTTGTGGAGGGAGAACATCTGTGTATGTGTGCACGCGGAGTGAAGAAGCCAGGCAGCAAAACGGTAACTATGGCTACTAGAGGGGTCTTCCGTGAGGATGCCGCCGCTCGTGCGGAGTTTCTAAGCTTGATTAAGGAATAAATATCGGGGTGCATACCTCGAAATTGGAAGGACCCATCGTTCACGTAATGTGAATGATGGGTCCTTTTTGGTCAGGGTGTGGGAATAAGAGTGATGTTCACTGTGAATTGAAATAATATCAAAAAGGCTTCCAGGCCAGTTTACTGGCAGCAGCATAACGTTCTGAGACGTAAGGCCAGTTAACGACCTTCCACCAATCCTCAATATAATCGGCCCGATTATTCTGATGTTTAAGGTAATAGGCATGCTCCCATACATCCAGAGCCAGTAACGGAACCACGTCCCATTGTGACAGGTTCTGATGTTTCTCCGCAGTCAAAATCTCCAGTCTATGACTGCGTGGACTCCAGACGAGAATAGCCCAGCCGCCACCTTCAACCTTATTCGCAGCTTCTGTGAACTGTTTCTTGAAGCTGTCATAGCTGCCAAAGCTTTGTTCAATGGCTTCCAGTAAGGCTCCAGTTGGACGCCCGCCACCTTGTGGAGACATTACGTTCCAGAAGATTGTATGGAGATAGTGGCCTGCCCCATTAAAGGCTAGCTCCCGCTCCCAATGCTTAACGAGATCGAAATCTCCTTTCTTGCGAGCCTCAGCTAGCTTGTTCTCCGCTTTATTTAGTCCATCTACATAACTTTGATGGTGTTTATCGTGATGAATCCGCATGGTTTTCTCATCGATGTATGGTTCCAGCGCATTATAAGCATAAGGCAATGGAGGCAGCGTATGTCCGCCAATTGGCACAGCACTCATTTCACGAATATCAAGGATAGTATCTGTAGAAGGAATAAGTCCCTCATTCCGCGTGACATTGTCCTCTTCTGTTCTTACGACATAGTCGGCTGTTGTGTAATCTCTCATAATTTGTGTGAGCTGTCCGGGCGAGCTCAGTGTGTGCAGTACGGCAAGGAAATACTCTGATTCACGAATAATATGCAGGATCACAGTGGTAGCAAGGGGGACGGCTTTGACGGCTGCGCTACTTTCCATGATGGCAAAAAGCTGCCGAACAAATTCTTGGGATTGGGTACAGGAGATGTGCAGCAGCTTTTCTGTTTCCGCAGTGAGTTCAGCCTGACTTGGTGGAGAAGCAGAGAGGGCAGAATTCAATAACTGCTGAGCGGCCATCTCTGTGGCACCGAAGACCACTGCCCATTCATCCAGCAGTTTAACATAGGGTTCCTCCAGGTTAGGTACGATTGCTTTGATAACCTCGGTATGCTCTTTCTCTTGTGTTTTCCAGAATACGATTTCTTCTAAAATACGTACTGGCAGCATCGGCCCGTATACATATAACATTCCAAGAAAACCTCCCGTGATATGTCTTCATCAGTCCATTATATGTGTGCTCATGATAGCTTATGAAGAGCATAAGAACGCGATAATAATATCGTTGACAACTGTTTGATATGGTGAAATAATACAGGAAAATAAAGGCAATGATACCGAAAGGTACAACCTCGCGAAAAGGAGGGTGTACCTTTTTTTGTCGTGTGGACCGATTAATGAAATCCTATGGGGTAGTAGAAAAACTTTGAGAAATGAGATGAGGGTATGAACAAGCTTGAGAAGAAGCAATTTTATAATCAGCTTTTAAAATTAGCGGTACCGATATCCCTCCAAAGTCTAGTCATGGCGGTGCTGTATTTAGTAGATCAATTGATGGTAGGGCAGCTTGGGGGTGTAGCAATCGCTTCGGTTGGGATGGCTAGTAAAATCTATAGCGTGATTTCAGTGGTACTGGCGGGTCTTGCTACGGGTCTTGCTATATACGCGGCTCAATATTGGGGGAGTAAAGACCGAAAGAGCATCACACCACTACTGGGATTAAGTCTTGGAATTGGCCTGATCTTGTCGGGTTCATTTACGATATTTGTTTTTTTCAACCCTCGGCTATGTCTGTCTATTTTTACAACGGATAAAGAAGTGTTGGAGAATGGGTACATTTTTCTGAAAATCGTTGCCCTCAGTTATATTCCAACGATGTTGACGATGCTCTATTCGGCGGTTCTACGAAGTTCAGGACATGTAAAGTATCCAATGATTGTTAGCATAGCTGCTGTAGGAATGAATATTATTTTAAACTATGCGCTTATTTTTGGGCATTGGGAATTTCCAGAGCTTGGACTTGCAGGTGCGGCATATGCAACGTTAATCTCACGTATAGTCGAAAGTGCCTTGATTGTCGGAGCCGTATATCGTGGAAAGCTGCCGGGTGCCGGAGGTATTAAGGAACTCAGTTCGTTTTCGAAAGCGCTGTGCATACCTTTTTTAAGAACGATAGCGCCTATTGTTTTAACGGAATTGGTTTGGGTCTTAGGGGAGGCTTGTTATTCCGTAATATATAGCCGTATGGGCACAGCGGAGATGACCGCTATGACAGTGACCTTTCCGCTGCAGGGGTTGACGATTGGGCTTCTGGCAGGGCTTTCTGGTGCAGCTGGCATTATGGTCGGACATAAGCTGGGAGAGAATAATAATGCAGGTGCTTTTCAGTATGCTCGTTTTTTTGTTCGAATAGGAGTAGGGATTTCATTGCTGCTTGGTGTTCTTATTGCTGTTCTTGCCCCGCTCTACGTCTCAGCCTTTAACTTAACAGTGGAAGAGCGCCGAATGGTCACTTCCGTTATCTGCTTTTTTGCTCTTTTTTTATGGATAAAGGTGGGCAATATGATGATTGCGGGAGGGATCCTGCAGAGTGGTGGCGATAGTAAATTCGTCTTTATTATGGAAGCCTCCACAACTTGGTTGCTTGGGGTGCCTCTAGGGCTACTGTTGTCATGGGGATGGAAACAGCCTCTTCCCTGGGTATACTTCTTTCTGTCCCTGGAAGAGGCTGTTCGATTGGTTATAGGTTACGTGCGTTTTCGCCGTGGTAAATGGTTGAAGCAGCTGACCCATCAGGGGACAGAGGCGGATTGTAGTGCTTAACTAGTTACTTGCCATCGCCGGCTGGTTGCCATTGTAGGTTTTGGCTAGTTGAACATTTCCTAAGAAAGCAGAGACTCGCCGCAAATACTCACGCGGGTGCTCACGGAATAGCAATTCATGATGGCTGCCCTCTACGACCCAGGAATCTGAGAACGGATTGCTTTGGTTCGCGGCCAGCTTTTCGGCAATAGGATAAGGAGCTTTATCATCTTCGGTTCCATGCATGAGTAGAATAGGGAAAGGATAATCTTCGGATTTGACCTTCGCATAAGGAATTTGATTCAGCCCCGTACCGTTTAGAACTGGGAACAGCATTTCCATAATCGCCAGGGAAGGCTGGCGGGGCAGATCAATATTTTGCTTAATATTATGATACAGCGTATCTGGCTCTAACAAAAAGGTGCTGTCCAGAATCATCGCGTCAATGTCCTCTGATACTAATCCTGTTTGCAGTGCTGTGCCTGCTCCCATGGAGAAGCCCCATACCACTAACTCCTCAGCTCCACGTTCTTTAGCAAAATCAATAGCTCCTAGAAGCTGCTGGGATTCTTTTTTACCTCCGGTTGCAATATCCTTGTTGCCTTGGGCAGCAAAGCCGTAATCAAACATCACGACATTGAAATTCAGACTGTGTGCATAGTGAGCGAGATCGTACATAGGTACCCAAGATTCTTCCCGGTTGGCGCCATAGCCATGGCTGAACACGATAGTTTTGGTAGCCCCTTCGGAGGGAATATACCAGCCGCTCATCATCCGACTTCCATCTTTAGCTGGAAACGTCACATCCTCGTATGCGAGACCTTTGGCCTGCATGGGATTGGAATACAGAGGTGCGACCGTTGGATTAGATAATACCCAGGCGATATAGCCATGAAGTGAGACAAAGCAGAAGGCTAAAAAGAAAAAAATAGATAATAGCAGTGCAACGATAATATGCTTCACACGAATCATCCGCAGCGATAGCCGGGATGAACTGCCTTGTTTAGGTAGTTTAGGTCGACGGGAGACGGTTGTGCCGGTTTGGCGAGTTGCCAGATCCATATGGTCCCCTCCTAAGAATGATGTGAGTACTAGTGCCTAGAAGAATTTGTAAAAATGATTCTAAAGCATCAGTAGATAATTTAATATGTTAATCGTATGAAAAAGCCCTTACAAAGTCAATGAATTAGATGCTTTTGTAATGTAACTGTAAAGTGCGGCCCAACCTTTTCCGGCACATTTTTGGCACAACTCCGGCGGAGTGAATATACTGGACTTTCCATAGAGTTTTGCACTAAGATAGAGTTAGTTATAATGTAACCGAGTTTCATTTGATGAAACACGAGGGGGAGATTGTCATGGAGGACCGAAAGCTTACAGTGCGTGCGGTAGAACGTGCGCTTGATATATTGCTTTGTTTTACGCAGGACAGAGATTTAGGGTTGACGGAGATCGCTTCAAAGATTGATTTACATAAAAGTACCGTCCATCGGCTGCTGGCAACCTTGGAGGAAAAGGGCTTCCTCATTCGTAATCAGGCCACTGAGAAATACAGTTTGGGTATACGAATTTGGGAATTGTCTACGCATTTGCCTGCTTTTGATGAGTCAGCCGCGGTATTATTGCCGTCAATGGAACGGCTGCGGGATCGGCTAGGGGAGACTGTTAGTTTATACTTACGCGACGGCATAGAACGTGTGCGGATTCAGGCGGTTCAGAGTCAGCAGGCCATCCGGCGAGTGGCGCAGATCGGTGCGAGATTGCCTTTATCTGTGGGCGCATCAAGTAAAGTGCTGGCAGCCTATGCTCCTCAAGAGGTGCTGAAAGAATTGCTGGAGAGTTCGGGATGGCCGGACTACGTTGAGAAGGATGTCTATCAAGAGCAGCTTAATGATATTATCCGGCTCGGATATGCCACCAGTTTCGAGGAACGCGAGCCCGGCGCGGCCGCGGTGGCGGTGCCTGTTACGGGCCGCAGTGGAAATGTGATCGCGGCGTTATCACTGTCCGGCCCAGTTAGTCGCCTATCCCGAGATACGCTAGTGGAATATGCCGGGGTACTGAAGGAAGCGGCTAGTGAAATGGGCATGATGATTCCTTAATTCGCTGGCTGAGACATACCTTGTTAAACAGCAAAGCAGCGATCTCTCCGTTACTGGAGGATCGCTGCTTTGCTGTTTTGGGGAGGGACTTAGCCGATTGTGGGTAAGTGGCAGGAAACGATGGGTAACTGACAGCCTGATGGGTAACTGACGGCTGACGACTGATGGGTAATTAACGGCTAACTGATGGGTAATCAACAGCTAACTGACGGCTAGCTAATGGCTAACGGCTCCCCTACCTTGCGTTGGTTTGGTGAGCTTCAGTGAATATACGTTCCTTTGGAAGCCTCAGTAACTCGTAATCTGAGGCTCGAGCGTTTGAACCCCGGGTCTAGATAGGCAGAGGGACGGAGGGGCGGGAGGATGGAAGGACGGGAAGGTAGAGAACCCGCTATGAACCTACGAGCCAACGAACCTACGAGCCCACGAACCCACGAACCAACGAACCAACGAACCTACGAGCCAACGAACCTACGAGCCCACGAACCCACGAACCCACGAACCCACGAACCAACGAACCCACGAACCTACGAGCCAACGAACCTACGAGCCCACGAACCCACGAACCCACGAACCCACGAACCCACGAACCCACGAACCCACGAACCCACGAACCCACGAACCCACGTATCTCATAACTCGCACACAAGTAATCCCGGGTTGTTATTTAGATATTCCCTGAGGCTTCCGGACTTAGAAGACGCTATTTGCCCATTTAAAGCCTTTTGGGCATAGTTTCGGACCCCAGTGCAGCTATTCGGCAAAAATGGGCTCCTGTAGCGTGTTTTTTATGCCAATAGCGACTATGGAGTCCGATCGCACGCCAAAAGTCGGATAATCGAGCGTATAGAGTCATCTGAGTCCGATCGCGCGGAATCCTAAGCGTCCCCTGAGACGTGCGGACTCAGGGGACGCTATTTGCGAATTGACAGCCAGTTTGGCATAGTTTCGGACTCCAGTGCAGCTATTCGGCAAAAATGGGCTCCTGTAGCGTGTTTTTCATGCCAATAGGGTCTATGGAGTCCGATCGCACGCCAAAAGTCGGATAATCGAGCGAATAGAGTCATCTGTGTCCGATCGTGCGGAATCCTAGGCGTCCCCTGAGGCTTTCGGACTCAGGGGACGCTATTTGCCCATTTAAAGCCTTTTTGGCAGAGTTTCGGACCCCAGTGCAGCTATTCGGCAGAAATGGGCTCATTCAGCGTGTTTTTTATGCCAATAGCGACTATGGAGTCCGATCGCGCGCCAAAAGTCGGATAATCGAGCGAATAGAGTCATCTGAGTCCGATAGCATGGAATCCTAGGCGTCCCCTGAGGCGCGCGGAATCCTAAATGTCCCCTGAGCCTCACGCAGCAATGGTGAAGATCCCAAAGACAACAGACAGTGGCACCCCACCCGCCACAAATTGGCTGCTGGAACCACCCCATGAAAAAGGGACTGCTCACAGCCACTCATGGCCGTGAAACAGTCCCTTTTTAAGTTACTTTAAATCTATTCTACCGACACCGCGGAAGAGTCTGTAGCATCTGCCAGCATCTGGCGAAGAACAGTCTGCAGGATACCGCCATTGCGATAGTAATCAATATCGACTGTGCTGTCGAGTCTTGCAATGACAGGGAAATCGAATTGTGTGCCGTCTTCACGGGTAGCCGTGACAGTTAGCTCTTGACTTGGTGCCACGTTGTTATCGAGACCAGTAATGTTGAAGGTCTCGCGTCCGGTCAGTCCCAAGCTGCTCCAGCCGTGGCCTTCTTGGAATTGAAGTGGGAGTACACCCATACCGACCAGATTGCTGCGGTGAATCCGCTCAAAGCTCTCAGCGATAACTGCTTTAACGCCAAGCAGAAGCGTACCCTTAGCCGCCCAGTCACGTGAGCTTCCTGTTCCATACTCCTTACCAGCGATGACGATCAGATTTTGTCCAGCATCCTGATAGAGCATGGAAGCATCATAGATGGACATAACCTCGTCGCTTGGCAAGAAGGTAGTAACGCCGCCTTCTGTACCAGGAGCTACTGCGTTACGAATCCGAATGTTAGCGAACGTACCGCGCATCATGACTTCGTGGTTTCCGCGGCGTGAGCCGTAGGAGTTGAAGTCTGCACGTTCTACACCATGATCGCGCAAATATTCGCCAGCAGGACCAGAGGTAGAGATATTACCCGCTGGTGAGATATGGTCGGTTGTCACGGAATCAGCAAGCAGCGCTAGAACGCGTGCATCTTTGATATCCTTAATGTCTCCCAGACCGTCTGCCAGATGTTCGAAGAATGGCGGATTCTGGATGTACGTGGAATTATCATCCCACTCATACAGCTCGCCTTGCGGAACAGGAATCGAATTCCAACGTTCGTTAGCGGTGAATACATTTTCGTATTTGCTACGGAACATCTCCGGACTAAGGGAGAGACCAATGGCTTCACGAATTTCAGCAGTGGTTGGCCAGATATCTTTCAGGAATACTGGCTCACCTTGCGGATCAAATCCAAGTGGCTCAGTTTGCAAATCGATATTTACTGTACCAGCCAGTGCGTAAGCAACTACGAGCGGTGGTGAAGCCAAGTAGTTTGCTTTTACCTGAGCATGTACGCGGCCTTCAAAGTTCCGGTTACCGGAGATGACTGCGGCTACGGTCATGTCATTGTCAGTAATGGCTTGACTAACTTCTTCAGGCAATGGACCGGAGTTACCGATACAAGTGGCACAGCCATAACCAGCCAAGTAGAAGCCCAATGCTTCGAGTGGTTTCAGCAAGTCTGCTTTTTGCAGGTATTCAGTAACCACCAAGGATCCTGGTGTCAAGCTGCTCTTAACGTAAGCTGGTTTGGTCAGACCACGTTCCACAGCTTTTTTCGCCAAAAGACCTGCTCCAAGCATAACGCTAGGGTTGGAAGTATTCGTACAGCTAGTAATAGCTGCGATTACGACTGCGCCTGTGCTGAGCTTGCTGGTAGTATCGTTTTTGTGCTGTACTTCTACGACTTGAGCGATTTTCTCATCGCTGAGACCATAACCGCCTTTGTCTACAGGTGTACGGATAATACCTTCGAAATTTTCCTTCATATGCGTAAGTTCGATCCGGTCTTGTGGACGTTTTGGTCCAGCCAAGCTAGGAACGACAGAAGCTAAGTCAAGCTCAATCACATCGCTGAACTCAGGGTCTGGCGTATCCGAGGTACGGAACATCCCTTGTGCTTTGTAATAAGATTCAACCAACGCCACCAGATCATCCGGACGGCCCGTGCTGCGAAGATAAGCGAGTGTCTCGTCATCTACAGGGAAGAAACCGATAGTTGCTCCGTATTCTGGCGCCATGTTGGCAACAGTTGCCCGGTCAGCCAGACTGATGTTAGCAAGGCCAGGTCCGTAGAATTCGACGAATTTGCCGACTACACCCTTTTTACGCAACATTTCAGTTACTGTCAGTGCCAAATCCGTTGCTGTAGCTCCTTCGATAAGGCTGCCTGTAAGCTTGAAGCCCACTACATCAGGTGTAACAAAATAGAGCGGTTGTCCAAGCATTCCTGCTTCAGCCTCAATACCGCCTACACCCCAGCCCACAACACCCAGACCATTGATCATCGTGGTATGGGAATCCGTTCCTACAAGGGAATCTGGATAAACGACAGTTTCACCATCGATAGTTTTAGTAGTGGCAACGGAAGCTAAATACTCTAGATTTACCTGGTGCACGATACCTGTTGCTGGTGGAACTGCACGGAAGTTGTTAAAAGCTGTCTGTGCCCAACGAAGGAAACGGTAACGCTCCTCGTTGCGTTCGAACTCAACGTTCATATTGTATTCCAAGGCGTCTGCTGTACCGAAAGCATCAACCATGACAGAGTGGTCAATTACAAGGTCAACCGGGACAAGCGGATTGATCTGTTTAGGATCTCCTCCGGCTTTTTTTACAGTATCACGCATAGCTGCGAGATCCACGACTACCGGAACTCCGGTGAAATCCTGAAGCACGATACGAGCAGGGATAAATGGAATTTCTTTATTACGGTCAATGTCACCTGACCAATCGGCCAGTTGTTTCACATGTTCTTCAGTAATTGCCCGTCCGTCAAACTGACGTACAGCAGCCTCTAGTAGGACTTTGATCGAAAAAGGCAGGGAAGAAATAGAGCCCAATCCTTGTTCCTCGAGGGACTTCAGATCATAATAGCGATAAGATTTGCCGCCTGATTCCAGGGTCCGAGCCAATGAAAAATGATCCTTGCTTGGCATATATGCGCCTCCTTGTTTCGTCTAATGAAACCCAATTTCAAATTGCTTCTAGCTTAATTATAACGGTTACAAAGTGGGGAGTAAAGTTTTTTTTCCTACATCTAAAGCCCGAATTATGCCTGAGAAAATGCCAAGCTACCCTTCCATTGTTATATTGTATCGTTTCGGGATATTCTTTTTACCTCAAAAAGAGCCATTTAAAGGAGATAATACGAAAGAATTCACCGGAATCCTTGGTTTTACTTAATATTAGGCGAAATACACACTGAATTTCTCTTCCTCAGTTATTAGGTGATAGGGTCCTCGTTGTCGATGTTGGATTGAGATGTCGGACTTGGGGTTAGAGTTTTTGCCTGAAACATCCTTAACTATTCAACCGATCTGTATAGCGGCCTGTTTCCTTTCATATACATAGAACAGCAGTTAAAAGGGAAAGAAGGGGCGCGAGTATAATGGAACAACAGTGGAAGCAAAGTCTTTATGTATATGTTGATCAAGTGAATAAGGCCAGGGTGGAGCCTAAGTCATCATCGCATACCGTTTCCGTATCCGTTAAAGATCCGCGTTTTCTGGTAGAACAAGGGGAGCGTTCAAGACGTCTTGCGGAGTGGTATAAAGAACGTGGGATAACTCCTTTGCGCGGAGAGACAGGGGTTAAGACTTTGCGGACCGTCCGGCAGACTCCGACCGAGGTAGTAGCAGAGGTTACACTGCATAGTGCGCTTTATTATGAAAAAGGCGGTGTTAACCACCGCGAGGATATTATCGAGCTGGAGCGGCTGACCTTTGTACGGGACGGTGGGGGCTGGGAGATTGCTGGTGTGGAACGAAGTGTCCCTGAAAGAAATACGGTTCATCGGGCAGAGGTAGAGCTATCGGGCAGACTATCCAAATGGGGAGAGGCTTTGCCGGCACCGCTGCCATCACAGCCCCTGCTAAACCGGAATGTCCTCGGAGAAATTGCAGGTTCAAGAGAGGTTCGTTATAACCGTGAAGAAGCTGTGGCGTATGCCGACCGCTGGTGGAAAGACGGCAATCCGGAGTTCGAAACCTTCGAGGTGGATTGCACAAATTATGTCTCCCAATGTCTCTTTGCAGGGGGAGCACCTATCAACTATACTGGTAAAAGAGAAACGGGCTGGTGGTACAAAGGTTACCAAGGCAAACAAGAATGGTGGAGCTATAGCTGGGCTGTATCAGACAGTCTGCAACGCTATTTGAGCGGAAGTCGGAGCAGTGGCTTGCGTGCGGAAGTCATGGAGCGGCCGGAGCAATTGATGCTGGGCGATATCATTCAATATGACTGGGATGGCAACGGGCAGTATCAGCACAGCACAATCGTCACAGCTTTTGATGCAGGAGGCATGCCGCTTGTGAATGCACGTACCGTTAGCAGCCGTCATCGCTATTGGGATTATCGTGATTCCTACGCATGGACTGATCAAACAAAATACCGTTTTTTTCATATTAACGACTACTTATAGTACAGAAAGAGGTTAAGGGAATGGGGAACGCAAAACTAACCGTAGGGCTGGTGTACGGGGGCAAATCAGGAGAACATGAGGTATCGCTACAGACGGCTTTTGCCGTGATGAACTCATTTGATTATGATAAATATGAGATTATACCTTTTTACATTTCAAAACAGGGATTGTGGAAGGTTGGAGAGAAGTTATCAGCGCCTTACAGCCAAGTGGAGCAGCTCAAGCTTGCAGAAGCGACCGAAGATATGGGCACAGCCCTGAACGTGGTATTTAGTGGATTATCGGGTGCTGACCAAACAGTGGACGTAATGTTCCCGCTGCTGCACGGCACGTATGGTGAGGACGGAACGATTCAAGGGTTGTTCGAAATGGCGAATATTCCTTACATCGGTGCTGGTGTTCTTGCCTCTTCGGCAGGTATGGATAAGGTGGTCATGAAGAAGCTGTTCGCTGATGCCGGTCTGGATCAATGCGAGTTTTGTTATTTCAACATCAGCGCTTGGAAAAGAAAACGTCATGAGTTGATTGTTGGTGTAGAGGATAAACTGGGGTATCCGGTATTCGTGAAGCCTGCCAATCTAGGCTCAAGTGTAGGTATTTCTAAGGCTGCCGATAAGGATAGTCTTGTAAAAGCCATTGATTTTGCTTTCCGCTATGATACCAAAGTTATTATTGAGGAGTTTGTGGATGCGCGTGAGGTAGAGGTTGGCGTGCTTGGAAATGATGAACCAGAAGCCTCTGTTCCGGGTGAAATCGTTTCTTCTGGTGAATATTATGATTACGCAGCCAAATATACGGACGGCAAATCGCAAATGATGATTCCTGCACCAGTGGATTCTGAAGTGGCCGATCGTTTGCGGGAGTCCGCGATAGTTGCTTTTCGAGCGATTGAGGGCAGTGGAATTACCCGGGCAGACTTCTTCTTGCGAAAATCAGATGGTAAAATTCTAATTAACGAAGTGAACACGATGCCTGGTTTCACTCCTTACAGCATGTATCCGCTATTGTGGCGTGAGACGGGTGTATCTTATAGAGCTCTGTTAGACCGAATGATTGAGTTAGCCTTGGAGCGCTATAATTTTAAACAAGGCCTTAAGTACGACAACGAGTAATAGAAGCTATAGCGGGAATATCCCGACTGGAAGGAGAGAAGAAACATGGGTTTTCAAACAGAATTCAACTCCGTCTGCAAATTCAAGAGTGAACAAGAGCTGTACGAGCTGCTGGAATATGGGCGCACCAAAATGGTGAAACAAGGCTTTCGTGTGTATCCGACGGGCCAAAAGGTTATTGCTTACACCCCTGAGAACGTAGCTGTAGCCATTGTCAAAATTTCAGCCTCGATTGCAGAGATTAATTTTCAAGGGCATGAGGTTACCGCGGTCGAGATGGAGCTTGTGCGAAAGCTGAATGAAGAAGAGTCCAGAGTGCAGACGGCTTTGGCTGAGGAAATGTTTTTTGGAGCACAGGGATGATTGTCCGCTTCGGATATGTAGCGATGTCCACCGTTATCAAAGACTGCTCCCCATCTAAGACAATGACGATGGCCTCTTTTAAGAAGCTGGATGACCGTGAAGCGGCACTTCGGCGTTTGGAGAACATCGCTAGAATGAATCTGCATAATACGCTGCGGTTGATGAAGCATAATGTGGCTTCGGACATCATGGTGTACCGCCTCACTTCCAAAATCATTCCTTTGGCGACGCATCCGGATTTGCAGGACTGGAATCCGTTTGCGGCGCTCGCCGAGGAATTTGCGGAAGTGGGCCAATATGTGAAAAAGCACGGGCTGCGTGTTTCTTTTCATCCAGATCACTTTACAGTACTTAGTACACCCCGTCCGGAGGTGCTGATAAACTCCGTACGGGATTTGCAGTACCATGTGGACATGCTGGTTGCTATGGGGCTTCCTGCCATGGCGAAGAACAATATCCATATTGGCGGAGCTTATGGGGACAAGCCTGTAGCGGCGAAGCGATTCGAGGAGCATTTCCGCGCGCTGCCGGCAGCGCTGCAGGAGCGTATAACGCTAGAGAATGACGATAAGACATTTACAGCTCCGGAGACACTGGCAGTCAGTCAGAGCGTAGGGTTACCGATGGTGCTGGATATTCACCACCAATGGGTGAATAATGAAGGAGAGCTCCCTTGGGAGCTGTGGCCTGACATTTTGCAGACATGGCAAAGTGAGCTAGCACAGAAGGACGTTCCTTCGGGAGAGCTTTTGCCGCCTAAGATTCATGTATCCAGTCCGCGCAGCCCGTCTGATCCGCGCAGCCATGCGGATGGCGTGGAACCTGCGCCTTTGCTGGCTTTTCTGAAACGTATTGCCGCAGATACGCCTGCTGTCGATGTTATGATTGAGGCGAAACTAAAAGATGGCGCGTTATTTGGATTGATGGAGGCTATGAAGGAGCTGGCTGAGGCCGGTAACGGAATTTCCTTATTAAATGGGGCAAGCGTGAATATTGAACCTTAAACAATGAAAATAAGGAGATAGGTCCCGAATACGGGTCCTATCATGACTTGATATGTAACTTGAAATAGGGTACGTTGAATGAAACTTTAATCGCTTATCGTCTTTATATGGACCTGGGGCATTTATGCTCGCAGGTGAGAATTGGGTCCTCTTTTGGCGGAACTTTGGGAACTTGGGGAACGTTTTGACGTATTGCACGGTATTGTGAATAGGATTGCTTTAGAATTAAAGCCATTGGCGATTATGTTCAAGAAAGTGGAGTGAAGATATGAGTCCTTTAAATCCAGAGGGTAAGAATGAACGTGAACCCTATGTAGTAACAAGCAAGGGACATACGGCGGTGGCCATTAATGCGGCTGCCAAAGCAGGAGAATGGATAAAGAGCAGACAGGGTCTCGTGAAGGAGCTGAATACAAAAACTTCAGCACAAGATCTGGTTACGGAAGTTGATAAAGGCGTTGAGCAAATGATTCGCAGGCTGATCCTGACACATTTTCCCGACCATGCCATTCTCGGGGAAGAAGGGGTTTCCCCGGGAGCAGCAGCGGCTACCGCTGCATTGGAAGAAGCTCGTGAGCATGAATATTTGTGGATTGTAGATCCTGTAGATGGTACGACTAATTTCGTACACGGATTTCCTTTTTACTGTGTCTCCATAGCATTGGTGATTCGCGGTGAACTAACAGTAGGCGTTATTTATGATCCGACTCGTGATGAAATGTTCGTCGCTGAAAAAGGAAAGGGAGCTTACATGCACGGTGTTCCTACCTCGGTCTCTACGGAGACTGATTTTGGGGACAGCCTGATTGCTATGGGCTTTCCGCCGGATCGTGAGTTTGCACAACCTGTGAATATGGCAGGACTGCAAAGTATTCTTCCGCAGATTCGTGGTATTCGTGCCGGAGGCGCGGCTGCTCTACATTTAGCTTATGTGGCGGCAGGCCGTGTAGATGGCTATTGGGAAGTGGGCTTAAGCCCTTGGGACTGTGCAGCAGGAGTACTGCTTGTACTTGAATCAGGAGGCAAGATTACGGATACCCTAGGACGTTCATATGATATTGGTACACGCCATGTAGTAGCAAGTAATGGCCACATTCACGAATATTTGGTTTCGTCACTGAAGAATGCTGAAGCAACAGGATATAAGCTTTAGGGAGGACGATACAGCATGAGTGAGAAGGATGATTTGGAACGCAAGCTGAGCGAAATGTTGGTAGATGGTGAGATGGAACAAGGCGATCGTACGGCTAAGGAAATCCGGGAAATCTCACCTAAATATGAAATTCGTATTCAGACTACGCTCGATCCTATTGTGGAAGAAACATTACGTTATCGTAAGATTGGATATGAGCTGGATGACCGTTATGATAAATATCTGGAGCGTGCAGGGCAGAAGTTAGAGTCAGATGAAGATTCAGACCAATAATAGCCAGTGATTTGCGAGGGCGGTTTCCTGAATATAGGAGGCCGCTCTTTTGCGTTGCTATCCTGGGATGGTAGAATGGAATTAGAACAATTTGGGAGGGATACGATGCTAGGCAATTGGAAAAAAATTTGGGCAGCTGGCATAAGCAGCCTGCTTTTGTTATCTGCGCTGATTAGCGTAGGAGCAGGCACGGCAAATGCGGCTGACACGACTGCAATACAAGACTCTGGGCAAGATGTCTTTCGCATCGTAGCTCTAGGTGATTCCATTACTGCTGGCTACGAGCCAGGAATGACGGACGTGAATACTAAGCCATACGGCTATGCGGAGAGATTGCTTGAGCAGGGCTGGTATCATGGCAGAAGTGAACTTACTAATTATGGTATTCTAGGGCTGACTACGGCCGGATTACGTAATTACACAGGAGCGATCAAGGATGGTTCAGTGATTACTGCTGAAGGAGTTCAGGCAGGTCTCCCAGATCCACGAATAGAGCAGTTCGTGAAGCTAACTCCGCAGATCGCAGCAGAGCTTAAGGAAGCTGATCTGATTACCATTACGATTGGTGGGAATGATGTAAGCAGTCTGTTCTTGCAGTTCAAGGAGCTGACGGATGCGGATTTCCAAACACAGCTGGACCAGCGGCTAGCGGATTATCAAACAAATGTGAAGGCAGTGCTGGAGAATATTCGTGCGGTAAGTCCGCAAACGACGATTATACTGGCCGATCAATATCAGCCTGCCCCTAAGGTTGCGCTTGGTCAAATGTACAACAGATTAATGACGGCAGCGGGCAAATTTACGGAAGCAGCGGATAGTGTAGCTGCAAGCGTGAACCAAGAGGGAGCGAAGGTGCTTGTAGCTCATGTTGCGGCAAAGTTTGCCGGGGTAGAAGGCTCGCTGACACATATTATTGGAGCAGGGCAAACTGATTTTCACCCGACGCAGCTTGGATACGAGACTATTGCTAAGGTCTTTGCGGAGTTACAATGGGGAGAGTATCGCGTTCCTACTGTAGCTACAATGGCTACTGCATCGGTACCGATGTCGATTGTAGTGAAGGGCGTGGAGTTGAATACACCCAATAAGCCTATCCTTAAAAATGGCCAGAACTTTTTGGCGCTAAAAGATATTCTAAATGCCGTGGGCGCAAGCGGGAAGTGGGATAACAAAACCTCCAGCGCTACCATCGTGTATGGTGGAAGAACCGTTGTGATCACCATTGGCTCGAAATTTATTAAGGTGAATGGAGAGAACGTGGCTATTGATACTCCAGCTTTTCTGCAAAAGGTAGGCAAGGAGGACAAAACCTACTTACCCCTTGCCGCTTTGGCGACAGGACTTGGATTCGATGTTAATTACAGCAGCAAACTGCGAACTGCTTTCATAAATCCATAAAGCTGCATACTATACATCATAAGAAATTAAATTAAGCCCGTAAGGAAAAGGTGGATGGAATATTGTCTAGTTCAAAATATAATGCTGAATATATCATCACCATGGATGATATAGTGCGGGAGGGTCATCCCGTACTTCGTACCGTAGCACAACCAGTGGAGCTTCCATTACAGGCGGAAGATCGTGAGGCTTTGCAATGTATGCTTCAATTTCTGAAGAACAGTCAGGACCCGGAGATTTCCGAAGAATATAAGCTGCGCTCTGGCGTAGGTCTGTCGGCGAATCAAATCGGACTGGAGAAGCGTATGTTCGCGATGTATCTTACAGACGAGAGAGGGCGGGCTGTAGAGCATGCTTGGGTTAACCCTAAGATCATAAGCCACTCCTTGTCTATGGTGTACTTACCAGAAAGCGAGGGCTGTCTGTCCGTTGATCGTCCCGTGCATGGCTTTGTACCTCGGTATGAAACCGTGAAGGTGAAGGGTTATGATCTGGAGGGCAAGGAGGTTATCCTTAAATTTAAGGGCTACCAAGCTATCATCATCCAGCATGAAATAGACCATCTCGATGGGATTATGTTCTATGACCGAATTAACAAGGAGAACCCGTTTAAGCTGCCTCAGGGCGTGGAGATCCGGAACTTATATGAGTAGGAGAGTAACTCTGAATTAAAAAGCGGGCGACCTTACAGCGTAAAGCTAATGGTCGCTTTTTTTTACCTATCGGCAAGATTATGATATTTCAAATATTTTACAAATCAATCGAAAGGATGTACCCTTACAATTAATGGATTTAAATTAGTAATAAGAGGAGGCGTTAAATGAACTGGAGCAGAATGCCAATTAGAGGATTCGCCAACGAATACAATGATGAGGTTAAAAAGATTGATGAGCAGATTTTGAGTCTGATTCAGGAACGTAAAGCTATAACAGGCAAGAAACGATTATCCCCTGATAGTAAGCTACTTGAGGAATGGGCAACTAGATTCGAGATGAATACTACTCAGATTGTGCAGCATTTGCACCTTATGAATGAAACTGTACCCAGAAGACAATATTGGGAAGAGCCTGGTTTATTGCTGGGAGTGCTTCCGATTGTGAAGCGGACGGTCGTTGAAGAATGCGAGTATATACTTACGCATGCTATGCAGTATGAAGCCTTCAGCATAGTTACTGTGGAAATCAAATATTTAAAAGAAGCTGTAGGACATATTCATCTTCGAACGGCTTTAACGCTTGAAGTGGCGGGTGAGAATGAATATGAAGTGCAGCCGCATGGTGGTCATGGAGGTGGAGCGCATACACAAATGCAATTCTTGGTCGCCCCCACGCTGCCGGAGCATCTGGAGGGTGTAGAGTTTTCACTGGTACCTGGGAGCGAGCAAATGTTAAGACCGTTAATGACTGAGATTACGTTGGACAAGCAGGTGGATTTTACATGAGAGCAGTAGAATATTTGGACTTCCAAACGCTGTTAGCGGATGAAATCCATAGATAAAGGTGGTCACTATCGCTCACACTCTTACAAAACGATTCTTTCTTTAACCCCTAGAACTATATACGGTGTGTATTTGAGCTTTTTGCGGTGTGAGCTACAGAGCCATTAGGGAAAAACTCCCTGAAAATAACCTATATTCTCTGTAAATGAACAGAATTAGGGATTTCCTCCCTAAAAAATGATGTAAGTTCTTTGTTTTCCGCTAAATCAGCTAAATTATAGGGAGGGTTTCTCTAATTATCTATTCAAGCTCCCTAACCCTTGTACTAAACTCCGGGAAGGTCTGGCGATACCTGTTACGTAGCCTAGAGAAATTGACGCTTGAGATCGGCTGGCTTAAGCTTGCCACAAGCTACAGAGGCAGACCGTGGATGAGTAAAAATGTAGAGCAGCGATCCTCCAATATAGGAGAATCGCTGCTCTTTTAACATTTGCGGTTTATGGGACTGAGACAGCTCCTTAATCTATGCAGCTGTTATTCAGCTTATAGAGCACTGCGTTTCATAATCCATTCTTATTTCTCAGTCGCCATAGCGCGGAAGGATTCTTCAGCTGCGATAAGTGTAGCATCAATATCTGCATCAGTATGTGCTGTGGTCAGGAACCAAGCTTCGTATTTCGAAGGGGCAAGGTTAATGCCACGGTTCAGCATATGCCGGAAGAAGCTGGCGAACAATTCGCCGTCTGTATCCTGAGCCTCGTCATAATTCGTAACCGGATGATTACAGAAATGAGTGGAGAACGAACCACGGATGCGGTTAATTGTCAGTGGAATGCCATGACGGTCTGCAGATGCTTTAAGTCCATCGGCGAGGCGGATTGCAAGCCGATCCATTTCTTCGTATACACCCTCTGCACTCAGAACCTCTAAACAAGCAATCCCTGCAGAGATAGACGCAGGATTGCCCGCCATTGTGCCGGCTTGATATGCCGGTCCAAGTGGAGCTACCTGTTCCATAACATGCTTGCGGCCGCCGTAAGCGCCGATAGGCAGGCCGCCACCGATGATTTTGCCAAGTGCAGTAAGGTCAGGAGTAATGTCCTCATGATTATCCAGCCCCGCATAGGTTTGTGTAGAACCATAATGGAAGCGGAAGGCAGTAATGACTTCGTCATAAATAACAAGGGAGCCATTATCGTGAGCCAGCTTGCAAAGTCCTTCGAGGAAACCAGGCTTAGGCATCACCATGCCGAAATTCCCCACAATCGGTTCAACCATAACAGCTGCGACATCTTCGCCCCATTTCTCCAGCGCCTCTTTCAGGCTGTCCAGATCATTAAAGGGAACGGTGATTACCTCCTGGGCGATACTGCTTGGAACACCGGCACTATCTGGAATGCCAAGTGTAGAAGGTCCGGATCCTGCTGCTACAAGCACCAGATCAGAGTGGCCGTGGTAACAGCCAGCGAATTTTACGATTTTGCTGCGTTTTGTATAGGCACGGGCTACACGGATCGTTGTCATAACCGCTTCGGTTCCAGAATTGACGAAACGTACTTTATCCATAGAAGGAATGGCTTCTTTTAGCATTTTAGCAAGTTTAATTTCGAGCTGGGTTGGGGTTCCGTAAAGAACACCATTTTCTGCTGCTGTCGTAATTGCTTTGGTAATATGAGGGTGGGCATGGCCGGTAATGATCGGTCCATAGGCTTGGAGATAATCGATATATTCATTGCCGTCTTCATCCCAGAAGTGAGATCCACTGGCGCGTTTCATAAATACAGGTGCTCCGCCGCCAACGGCTTTGAAGGAGCGGGAAGGGCTATTTACACCTCCAACGATATGCTGGAGGGCTTCGTGATAAAGTTGTTCAGATGTGGAGCGATTCATAATGTGATCATCCTTTCGATTGTTGGTGCTCAAGGGAACGGGCGAACAACGGTGTTTTCCGTTGTCCGCCCGTATTATACCAAGTCACTGCTTTGTGTACATGTGAACTTTGCTTGTCAGGCCCTTAATGGGTCCCGCCAGAACTGCTATTGGAGGTGTTCTCCGATGTAGGGGTTGGTGTTGGCTCAGGACCATTTATGGTATCCTGTATAAATTCTTTTAGCTTCTTTTCGCTACGAATTCCGATAACCTGTGATCCGTCACTTGTAGTCTCCTCAGTGAGCAGATCCATTGGGGGAATTTGCTCACTGCCACCCATACTGCTATTATACCCTACGCTTGCCAGCTTCCACATATCATTAACTGACATATTGGTTTCAATATAAGGCGTAACCTGCGACAGGATATTTGGCAGCTTGACAATGGAGGTGGTGCTGATCAGCTTATCAGCCACAGCCTTGAGAAAACCGCGTTGGCGCTCGGTTCGAGTGAAATCGGAGGTAGCGTCATGCCGAAAGCGAACATATTGTAGCGCCATGTTGCCGTCAAGATGCTGATATCCTTTTTTTAGATCAATATCATATTCCGGACCGTCTGCAACGGTTTTGTAGACCATATCTTTTTCGACTTCATAATCCACACCCCCAACGGCATCAACCAGCTTGATGAATCCTTGGAAGTCCGTGTAGACATAATATTGAATTGGGATACCGAGCAGATCGCTGACGGTCTGCATCGCAGTATTAGGTCCATAAATAATCGCTGTATTAATACGTTTCTCGCCATGATCTGGAATCGGAACGTACGTATCTCTCAGTATTGAAAATACACTGATTTTCTTCTTCACAGGGTCAAGAGAAGCGACGAGCATTGTATCTGAACGGGGGATTTCCCCTTTCTTCACACCTCGGGCATCTACACCCATTAATAGGATATTAACAGGCTCTGTACCCTCCCACTTAGGAGGCTCAGGGGTATCGACATCAACGGTCTCTGCATTTTGAAAAGGTGAATCTTCAGTATTCGACATGCTACCAAGCTCATTGTAAATGGTTGTAATGTAGAAAATGGCCCCACCGATAATAAGGAGGAGTATAATGGCCAGCGTCCAAAGCAGCGGTTTCTTTTTTGACTTACCAGTCTTTGCGTGCCTTTTCTTTCTAGGTGGCATTTCTCGTTCTTCCTTTCGCATTCACGTTGACTACATTATAATTTCTTTTGGGGATACGTGCAATTTAGGAATAATTCCCCAATCTTAAGAAGGAGTGGATATATCTTGATCGAAGTAGCTATTGGACAAAAAGTACCCAATTTCACCCTTCCCTCTTCCAATGGGCATGAGGTTAGTTTGAGTGATTTCTTGGGCCGAAAGGTCATCTTATATTTTTACCCTAAAAATATGACACCAGCCTGCACGCAGGAGGCCTGCGAATTTCGTGATGCTTTTGATCAAATCACGGCGGTGGGTGCGGTTGTTCTGGGCATTAGTCCGGACTCTTTGGCATCACACGCTAAATTTACAGAGAAGCATAGTTTGCCCTTTCCACTGCTGTCTGATGAGGATCATAGGGTAAGTGAAATGTTCGGCGTATGGCAGCTCAAGAAACTTTACGGCAAAGAATTTATGGGAATTGTGCGATCTACTTTTCTGATTGATGAGCAGGGGATATTAGTGGAAGAATGGCGGAAGGTGCGGGTAAAAGGGCATGTCGCAAACACGATAGCAGGGATAAGCGAATCATAAATTTTACTAATTACTTTTTATAGATGTCTATTACATTTTTAACAGCTTATATAAGGTGTTGTCATGATATAGTTTCCTCATAATTGCTTCAAATTTGGAGCAAGAAGAGGTGGTGGAGTGATAATGCTGCATATTGGGCTTGATATCGGATCAACTACTGCTAAATTAGTTGTCATAGAGCGGGACATCATTGTTTATCAAGACTATGTAAGACATTATAGCGATATTAAAAAAGCGGCCCTCTCTCTTCTGTCTGATGTACGCGACAGATTCCCAGAGAGGGGAGCTAGGCTTACTGTAAGCGGTTCCTCGGGGTTGTCTTTATCCAAATTAGGTGGAGTTCCCTTTATTCAGGAGGTGATAGCCTGCACGAAGGCGATCAGTGCGCTGATTCCGGAATGTGACACGGCGATTGAACTGGGTGGAGAGGACGCTAAGATAATATATCTTCGGGGCGGCATTGAGCAGCGTATGAATACAGCCTGCGCGGGCGGAACGGGAGCGTTCATCGATCAGATGGCAGCGCTGCTGCAGACCGATCCGGCAGGCTTAAATGTTTTGGCGGAGAAGCATGAGCGAATCTATCCCATAGCTTCACGCTGTGGTGTATTTGCCAAAAGCGATGTACAGCCGCTGCTTAATGAAGGAGCACGCCGGGAGGATGTGGCGGCTTCGATCTTTCAGAGTATCGTTAATCAGACGATTAGCGGTCTTGCTTGTGGACGTCCGATTCGAGGACGGGTGGCTTTTCTTGGCGGCCCGCTGACCTTCCTGCCTGCCTTGCGGCAGCGTTTTGCGGAAACGCTGGAGCTGGCGGAGGAGGATATCCTGTTCCCGGAACGCTCACAGTATTTCGTGGCGATTGGAGCTGCGCTCTCCGAAGCTGATCCAGTCGTATTGCCACTTTCAAGCTGGATCACGCGAATTGCGGCGGTTGATTTTACTGCGGATCGAGCTGCGGATGCTGAATTGCCTCCGCTTTTTGAGAATGCCGCTGAGCTTGCAGAATTTCGGCTTCGTCACGGCAAAGCCTCTGCAGCGAGATCAGATTTAGCCTTATATCGTGGACCTTGTTATCTAGGAATTGATGCCGGCTCAACCACAACTAAACTCGTGTTAACCGGTTCGGCTGACGAAATTCTCTATACCTTTTATGGCAGCAACAAAGGCAACCCGCTGCATTCGGTCAGCGATGCACTGAAGGAGATCTACCGGGTTCTGCCTCAAGGCTGCCATATCGCAGGATCATATGTGACAGGGTACGGTGAGGGGTTAATCAAGGCCGCTCTGCGGACAGATGGCGGAGAAGTAGAGACTGTTGCACACTACAAGGCAGCTTCCAAGTTCATGCCAGAAGTAGATTTCATACTGGATATCGGTGGTCAGGATATGAAGTGCATCAAAATCCGTGGCGGTGCTATCGACAGCCTTATGCTCAATGAAGCTTGTTCAGCCGGTTGTGGCTCTTTTCTGGAGAGCTTTGCCTCTGCCCTCGGACTTGGGATCGAGGAATTTGCCAAAACTGCACTCGAAGCGACTCAGCCTGTTAATTTGGGCTCGCGCTGCACGGTGTTCATGAACTCTAAGGTCAAGCAGGTTCAGAAGGAGGGCGCATCATTAGCGGATTTATCGGCGGGTCTTGCCTACTCTGTGATCAAGAATGCTCTGCAAAAGGTAATTAAAATCCGCAATCCGGAGGACTTAGGGCGAAATATCATCGTTCAGGGCGGTACCTTCTATAATGAAGCTGTATTGCGCGCCTTTGAGTCCTTGACGGGGCGGACGGTGGTTAGACCGGATATAGCTGGCGTAATGGGAGCTTACGGCTGTGCACTGATTGCGCGTGAGCAAGCAGGGGTTAACGGATCCAGTACGCTGCTTGGACCAGAGGAGCTTGCCAGCTTTAAATATGAGGTCTCCTCAGGCCGCTGTGGCCGCTGTGGGAATAACTGTGCGCTGACGATCAGTCGTTTTCCGGATAAGAGCTTTTATGTGACCGGCAATCGCTGCGAACGCGGCGCAGGAGTCAAAAAAGAGAAAAATGTCCTGCCGAATCTGATGCAGTATAAATATGAACGGTTTTTTGAGTACGAGAGTTTACCGGAAACAGGGGCATGGCGGGGGACCGTCGGGATTCCGCGTACCATGAATATGTTTGAGAATTACCCGTTCTGGCACACTTTTTTCACCAAACTGGGCTATCGGGTGATTCTCTCCCCTAAATCAAGCAAGAAGCTTTTCGAAAGCGGAATGGATACGATTCCTTCAGAATCGATATGTTATCCTGCGAAGATGGCGCATGGACATGTGCAAAGCCTGATCAGTAAAGGTGTCGATTTTATTTTTTATCCAGCGGTGGTGTATGAGAAAAAAGAAGATGAAGCTGCGGATAATCACTTCAATTGTCCAGTGGTCGCCTCTTATCCCGAAGTCATTCGCAACAATATGGATGGGTTAAAGGACAATGGAATCAAGCTTGTCAGTCCATTCCTGACCTTCGATGATATTTCTGCGCTGACCAAAGGGCTGGTGAAGACATTTACCAGCATTCCGCGAGAAGAGATTGCGTCCGCGGTGCAAGCGGGACTTACAGAGGCTGATAACGCCAAAGGTGATGTGCGTACCAAAGGGGAAGAGACACTTGTGTACCTAGCTGATACTGGAACCAAAGGAATCCTGCTCTGCGGGCACCCTTATCATGCCGATCCTGAGATTAATCACGGGATAGCGGATATGATAACCGGGATGGGACTCGCCGTGCTGACAGAAGATTCTGTCTGCCATCTGGACCACAGCGAAGGGGATGTGGCTGTTGTTAATCAGTGGACCTACCATGCCCGGATGTACCGTGCAGCCCGCCTTGCTGCAGTCCGCTCGGATCTGGAGCTTGTTCAATTGACTTCCTTCGGCTGTGGGATCGATGCGATCACTTGTGATGCCGTACAGGATATTATGGAAAGACATAACAAGGTATATACATTGATCAAAATCGATGAGATCAGCAATCTTGGTGCAGCGCGCATTCGGCTTCGTTCATTGCTGGCGGCAATGCGTGAGCGTGAAAAAGGTAAGGTAGTGCCGCAAAAGCCGCCAAAAGTGCAGGCTAATGTGTTATTTACAAAGGAAATGAAAGAGACCTATACCATTCTTGCGCCACAGATGTCGCCTATTCATTTTGAATTGTTTGAGCAGGTGTTTCGCGATGCCGGATACCGCCTGAAGATACTTGAGACGACCGGACCCGAAGAGACAGAAGAAGGTCTGAGATACGTTAATAATGATGCGTGTTATCCGGCAATTGTGACGATTGGCCAGATTCTGTCGGCGCTGAAAAGTGGGGAATACGATCCGGATCGTACTGCTGTGATTATGTCACAGACGGGTGGCGGCTGCCGGGCTACGAATTATATTTCTTTGCTGCGCAAAGCCTTAAAGGATTCAGACCTTGAACAAATTCCGGTGATTTCACTCAATGCTTCAGGGATGGAAAATCAGCCGGGTTTCCGTATCAGTCTTAAGCTGGCGAATCGGTTGATAGCTGCCGCTTGTTACGGTGATCTTATGATGCGGATGTTAAATCACTTTAGGCCGCATGAGGTTGTTCCAGGAAGTGCTGAAATTCTATTCCGCAAAGGGATGGAGCGTTGCAAGGCAAGCTTATCCAACTTTTCATTCCGAGAATACAAACGCCTGATTCGTGAGATTGTTGCAGAGTTCTGCAAGCTGCCCGTTACAGGTGTTACTAAACCAAGAGTAGGCATTGTCGGTGAGATCCTGATCAAATTTCATCCGGATGCTAATAACCGCATTATAGAGATGATCGAGGCAGAGGGCGGGGAAGCGGTAATGCCGGATTTCCTGGATTTCATTTTCTATTGTGTATATAATCCGATCTACAAAGCTGAGCAATTCGGTAAAAGCAAACGGCTCGGCTATATCAATCCCATGCTGATCTCTTATCTGGAAATTTACCGTAAGCCGATTAAGGTTGCCCTTGAGGATGCGGGGCTGGCTAAAGGACGGGAGAATATTTATGGTCTTGCCGAGAAGGCCAGCCGACTGGTGTCCGTAGGGAATCAGATGGGTGAGGGCTGGTTTTTAACCGCAGAAATGATGGATTTGTTGGATAATGGTGTGAACAATATCGCCTGTATTCAACCGTTCGCGTGCCTGCCCAACCATATCACCGGGCGTGGGATGATTAAAGGTCTTAAGGAATTATATCCGGGAGCAAATATCGTGGCGATTGACTATGATGCTGGAGTTAGCGTAGTCAACCAAGCGAATCGGATCAAGCTTATGATGTCAATTGCCAGCAGCCAGGAAGAGACTAAGCCATCTAATTTAAAACTGCCGGATAAGCCTCAGCAGCAGACTTTACCTGAAAGTTCATACAGCTTAACCTGAGCATTGTTCAGACGAAAAAGCGGGCCAAGGATCTACCTTGGTTCGCTTTTTTTATGCTTTGTGCACTTATGTATGATTTTCATGTTTTTCCTGCAATATAAAATTACCTTTCAGAAAGTTACAGCAAAATATTGACCGAAATTTAGTTAAGGTGTAAAATAGTACGCATACGAACTATTAGATGGTCTAACTAATTAATTCTTTGGAGGTGAAGATTTGGAAGATAAGGAGCAGCAATTAGATGATATTTTCTCCTCTTTTCGCCGGATTAGCCATGCATTCCAGCAGCTGCTGTGGAAGGATGCCGAAGAGCTGGACATCACACCAACACAGTTGATGGTTCTCCGCAAAATATCTGCAAATCCCGATATTGGCATTACAGATCTTGCCGAGCTATTACATTTGGGGAACAGTGCAGCGAGCGGCGTAGTGGACCGGATGGTGAAAGCCGATTTGATCACAAGACAGCGCTCTGAGGTAGATCGGCGTATATACAACTTGGCGATTACTGAAAAGGGCAGAGAGATCAGGGAAAGAAGTAAGCAATCGCTCAGAAGACACTTACTTCCACTATCCAATATACCTGCCGAGGATGCAGGCGAATTACTTAGGATTCATACCGAAATCATTCAGATCTTAGAGCAGGGGAGAGACAAACAGAATTTATGAGTACAATTACAGGTAACGCTGCAGCGGCAACTAAGGGAATACGTAGAGGACCGATTATTGCAGCGCTCTTAATAGGTGCATTTGTCGCACTTTTGAACCAAACACTTCTTAATGTGGCATTGCCGAGCATAATGGACGATCTAAAAATCGCAACGAATACGGCACAGTGGCTAACAACGGGATTTATGCTCGTGAACGGTGTGCTGATACCGATTAGTGCGTTTCTGGTGGAAAAGTTTACGACCCGCCAGCTATTCATCACCGCGATGTCACTTTTTTCGTTAGGTACACTTGTCTGTGGAATCGGAACAGGCTTTGAAATGATCATGGTCGGCAGAGTCATTCAGGCGGTTGGCGCAGGGATTTTGATGCCGTTAATGAATATTGTGTTTCTTCGCATCTTCCCAATTGAAGAGCGGGGGAAAGCGATGGGGCTAATGGCGGTAGCCATGATTTTTGCTCCAGCTGTAGGTCCAACGTTGTCAGGGTGGGTAGTTCAGAACTATTCTTGGCGTGTATTGTTCTTTATCGTTCTTCCGCTGGCTATTCTTTCTACCTTGCTAGGTATGAAAACAATGCAAAATGTAGGGCAAACAACCTCTCCGAAGCTGGATAAAACGGGTGTTATCCTGTCTACCATTGGTTTTGGGGGATTGTTGTACGGCTTCAGTGATGCTGGAACCGATGGTTGGGGAAGTGCAACAGTCATTACCTGCCTCATTGTGGGTGTGATTGCACTGGCTTTATTCGTATGGAGAGAGCTTAAGGCTGAGACACCACTGCTTGAGTTCCGGATTTTCAGATACAATATGTATTCACTCACGACATTAATCAATATCATCATTACGATGGCTTTATATTCGGGTATGATTTTGCTGCCGATTTATTTGCAGACGATCCGTGGCTTTACGCCAATGGAGTCTGGTCTTATGCTGTTGCCGGGAGCCATTCTAATGGGAATTATGTCTCCAATCACGGGGATTATATTTGATAAAATCGGGGCAAGATGGCTGTCTGTGGTAGGCCTGATTATTACAGTAATTACGACCTGGCAATTCAGCCAGCTTACAGACAGTACGACGTATACGCATATGATTATTACTTACACGGTTCGGATGTTAGGCATGTCGATGTTATCGATGCCGATTGTAACGGCTGGACTTAACCAGCTTCCACAGCGTTTAAGCTCGCATGGTACAGCAATGTCGAATACGTTGCGGACGGTCGGAGGCGCGCTGGGAATGGCGTTGTTCGTCAGTCTAATGACCAATAAGACGAAGAGCACAATCACTGATACGCTTATGAGCGGAACGGTTTCGTTAAACGATAAAGCAGCGATGCTTAAGCTTACGCAAGAGGCTACAATTAGCGGGGTTACGCATGCCTTTAACATTGCTACCTGGATCACTGTAGTTGCTTTGGTATTGGCTTTCTTTATTAAAAAGACTTCACCGCAGCCAGACTTCCTGAAGACGGAAGAAGTGCAGCCACAGCAGGACAATCAATAAAAAACTGGGTTAACAAAGAATGGAAAAAGGAGCGTCCTACGAACTGTTATGGTTCCGTAGGGCGCTTCTTTTGTTGTGATGCTATTAGTTAGCTGGAGACACAGCTGCAGGATCGCTCCAACGTTTCAGATGTGGCAGCTGCTCCGCGAGAAGTTTACGGGCAACATTCTCATCCATTCCTTCTTCGACCATATAGCCTGTACAAATGTCAGCCATTTCTTGCAACGTGATGTTAGGCTGTTTGAATGCGCCATTCTCATAGCAGTACACGCAGTAATCTTCGATCTTGTTGCCATTCTGGTCCGTTCCAAGCAATTCCGCCGTAGGCATTGGCATCCCACAGCTTTGACAAATTTTAAGATCTCCTTGCTCTACATGTTCATGTCCCATATTTAACACTCCTTTAAAGGTATGCAAGCTCTCGAGCGCCCGCTTTAAGTTCAGTATAGAACAATAAACCTGACGACATTCCGTCAGGTTTATTGTTAGGTTGTATATTTTGCTGCTATGCCTGCTGCAAGCTGCCCCAGCTTTTGCCGAATATGCGGTGGCTCTAAGATTTCTACATGCATCCCGAAGCTTAGCAGGAAACCATACAGCCATCCATCCTCAGGATAGTTGATGGTAACCTTGTAACCTCCATTACCGTCGGGCAGTAGCTCGGTAGAATCAAACCGCTCTTCCGCTAGATGTTTGCTTTCAGCTTTAAACTGCAAAACGATGGGTGTTGCTGTTGTTACGGTTGATCTCTGATACTCGTTGCTCCAAGGCAGCTCGCTTGCATCCACATCTTTTGCAATAAAAACTTGGGTATTCTTAACGAGCTCTTTCATGCGCAACAGCTTAAATAGACGGAAATCCTGACGATTGAGACAAAATCCATATAAGTACCATGCTTGCCCCTTTAGCACTAAAGTATAGGGCTCTACCGAACGCTGGCTTGTCTGACCCGCAGCATCCACATAATCAAAGTTTACGGTCACGCTTTCCTCAAGTGCTTCTTTTAGAGTGGCAAGCTTTTCTTCCAGAATACGTTGAAGACCCCATGGGGAGAAGTCGATGATGAGCTGAGTCGTTTTGCTGCGGAAGGCGGCGGATTGGGAGGGCGGGATTACGCTGCTGATTTTTTCCATGAGCAGAGTATGTTCATTTCCTCCATAAGACGAGACGCTCTGCAGAGCCGTGAAAATATCCGCCAGCTCACGATCCGTCAAAACATTGCGGTCCAGCCGGTATCCTTCCATAAGCCCGATCCCACCGTTCGCTCCCTGATAGGTGACGATAGGAATTCCGGCTCCATTAATGCTTTCAATATCACGATAAATCGTGCGCACAGATACCTCGAACATATCGGCTAGCTCCTTCGCCTGAATTAGGCGGCGGTTCATTAGCAGGATAACGATAGAGAGCAATCGATCTATTTTCAAAAGACAATTCCTTCTTTCCCGGAGATTTCCGTGAAGTAATGCTGTATTTCATCTTAGCAAATCCTTGAAAATAAAGCATTGTCATAAATTAATGATTCGATTAATATCTAATTAGATATGTGTATAAATAGATGAAATGAGGTTTATTTTATGAATAATTACTCAGCTGTTGCGATGTTTAGGAGTCATAAGGGATATTCACGATTGTTCACAGCCGGCTTGATCAATGGAATTGGTGATCGTTTTACTAGCGTTGCAGTACTGGCGCTGGTTCTGCAGTTGACGGGATCAGGTATGGCGGTAGGGATTTCGTTAGGTGTGAGACTGTTTCCTTATTTATTTCTGGCCCCGCTTGGAGGCATACTTAGCAGCAAAATTCCACGCAAATATATCATGATAGCTACAGATATGCTGAGGGTCCCAGTAGCCTTAGCCTTTTTATGGGTGGATGGGGAGGAGAAGCTGTGGTTGTTATATATGGCAAGTTTTTTGCTGGCAGCGGGTGAAGCCATTTACAGCCCTGTTCGTAGGTCCACTATCCCCTTGCTCGTCACCAAAGATTCTCTGCTGACCGTCAACGGACTAGAGCAGTTAATGAGCGGCTGCGTGCTGATCCTTGGAGCGTTCAGTGGAGGGGTGGTGTCGATGTGGTTTGGTCCGGAGGCAGCGTTCATTATGAATGCAGTGTCTTTTTTAATCGCAGCGATGTTAATTTACGGTATCGATTTTCCACAACATACGGAAATGGTGACGGTGGCTAAGAAGGCTACATATTCTCCTGAGGGGGACTTAGAAAAATCCGATAAAGAAGCACAATACGGTCGGCTGCGTGCTCTGGGAATGGTAATTGGCGGAAGCTTAACGTTGCAGGTCATTTTCGGTTATGAGCTGTTGGTGCCGTTGCTAAATGGTCTGGATAATGTACTGATCAGTGTCTATGCGATACAGGTATTTCACGCGGGGGATATTGGAGTGGGGGCATTTTATGCGGCGCTTGGCATCGGTCTTAGCCTTAGTTTTTTTACCTCACGTTATTTAAAAAAGGGGCTGCTGATTGTAGCCATCGGAGGGCTTTTACTAGAAGGAGTATTATTGATGGGCATCAGTGTCAGCAATCATTTTGCGGCAGCATTTATGTTATACATCCTGCTGTCATTTGCCGGGGGGACGGGGAATGCCTGTCTGGATACGCTCGTTATGCAGGAAACCCCATCTGCTATGCAGCCCTTTGTGTTTGGACTCCTGTCTGCAGTAGGAAATACGCTGCTGGGATTATCTATGCTGTTCGCCGGGTGGCTATTAGAAGGGGTAGAACCAAGAATGGTAGGGTTTGCTGGGGGAGCGGGATTTGCCATAGTTGCGCTTTTACTCGCAGGATACGCGGGGGTACGCAGCAAGAAAAAACGTACTTAAAAAGGGCGGTGGCTTCACCGTCCCTTGGAAGTTTTTTTAACCTGAGTCTGTAGCTTAATGGCAGCTTTGCGCGGGAACAGGCGGATGCTTATCTTTTTGCGGTAGCGATACAGGATTACAAGGGCAGCTATAGCTACACCGCCAGAGATAATCCATAGTGCATATAACTCGAATAAATGGAAAATACCCATCCACTGCGGACCAAATACCCGTCCTATGCCAAGAAACAGCACTACCCAGAATAACGCTCCACTATAAGCGTAGAGGGCGAATTTACGGAAGGGCAGCGCAACTATACCAGCAAAATAGCCGGTAAAGTGACGAACGCCTGGAATAAAATATCCGATGGAAATAAGGATACTGCCGTATTTCTCGAACCATTTTTGCGTTTTATCCAGCTTGGCAGGGGAGAACAGCAACCACTTTCCGTATCGCTGGATGAAGGGCATTCCGGCTTTTAAGCCGACAAAATAGGTGAGGGTCATCCCGGCTGTGGTCCCAGCAAACGCCACTAGAATCAACGTTATGAAATCAAGTCTTCCCGTATAGGAAAGAAAACCTGCAAAAGCCATGGTAGTTTCTCCGGGAAACGGCAAGGCAACGAATTCGAGCAGCAATCCAAAAAACAATACGCTATATCCATATTTGCTGAATAATTCTTGTATAAAGTTCAGCATTTCCATAAGATTCTCACTCTCCAAGGGGCAGTTGCCTTATTCTATTTTGAAGCTTGTCTTCATACAATCTACCAAATGGCTTTTGAGCCAATAGAATGCTGGAGGTAGAGAAGATGAAAGGTAACAAAAACACTCACGGCCGCCGAAACTTGATAAGCGGATTGCTTGTTATGGTTGTAATCGTCATCGTAATGCTGGGATGGAACGCAGGGGAGAGTGTAGATTCTTGGATGAATCGTTCATTACAGTCCGCAAGTGCGGAGTCTGTCTCTGTTAAGAATAATCTCCCGTTAGTGGCGATGCAAGAATTGCCTCCTAAAGCAGAGTCCATTGTGACTGCTTCTCCAGAAGTTAAATTGAATTCCAGTACGGCACAAGTATCCAAGGTGTCGACAACATATTCAGCAATTGCGGCCGCAAAGAAAGCTTCAAAAACGGTCTATATTACATTTGACGACGGACCGAGTGACAATACCTTCAACGTTCTAAAAATTTTACAGCAGCAAGGTGTGAAGGCGACCTTTTTTGTCCTTGGTAATCAAGCGAAAAGCCATCCAGAGCTAATTAATGCCATATGGGAACAAGGACATGCTATTGGCAATCATACCTATAATCATAATTACCATGATTTATATAGTGGATTCACTGAATTTTGGAGCCAGATTAAAAAGACCGAAGAAATTGTTCGGGGCATTACAGGGGTTCGCCCACAACTTATCCGCGCCCCGGGCGGAACCTTTGATCACTTTGATAATACCTACTTCAATTTGTTGAAGCAAGCCGGTTATATCGTTACGGATTGGACGGTGGACAGCGGGGATTCCAAACGCAAAGGGGTACCGGCGTCAGAAATCTTAAAAGAGTCAACTGCAGATCTGAAGTCCTCTCGGGTTATTCTGCTGCTGCATGATGGCGGCGGCCATCAGGAGAGTGTTAAAGCACTGCCTGATATTATTGCGCGTTATAAGGCTGCTGGGTACAGCTTTGGCCTTTTAGATGAGACGGTGGAGCCTGTACAATTCAGAGTCTCCTCAAAAGCAAATAGCTTGGGCAGAGTGAAACCTTCGGAAGCTTGGATCACCTCAAATATCATACCGAATGCAGAGCTGTTTGCGCCCGGCAAACCTTTGGTGCTGGAGGTTGGAAAGCTGGAGACGAAGCTGGCGCCAGGTGAATATGCTCTGCAAAAAGGGAAATATATGGTGCCACTTCGCGCTGTGATCGAACGGCTGGGAGGGCAGATTAATTGGGATGCGGGCAGTCGCAGTGGGAAGATGGCCTGGAACGGCAAAGATATCATCGCGGATGTGGCGAACAAGGAACTCCTGTTAAATCTTCCTGATCATGTTCAAAAGATAAACGGTGCCAGTGTGGAGATGATTGGCGGTTCTATCTGGGTATCGCTGCGTGAGCTGCTGGAGACAGCCGATCATCCTCCTTTAAATATAAGCGTGACGGAAGGTGAGCGCCGGGTAATAGCCTTCTGAGATTTAGCGCTCAGGCAGTTTTTTTAAAAGAAAAAAACAATGTCTGGGCACCCTTTTTCATGGGAAGAATAGATAGTAATAAGTTCCTCAGCTGGGAACAAGTCTAGACCCAAAGGAAGGGTGTTCGTTCCATTGTCCTCTTCAAAAAAAGTAGAACACAAATTAAATAACAAGACTGAAAGAGTTAGAAGCTATCCGCGTAGCCGTAGTGCGTTGGCTGAATGGCTGCGGATGCTGACTGTGGCTGGAATTATAGGTGTTTTATATGCATGGCGCGGAGGCGCATCACTCTTATTTCTGCTGATCGCTGTAGGCGTTATCATGGTTGGCGGACTGATTGTTCAACTTTCAGGTCCACGGGCGATAAAGATTGAACGGACAATCACTCCAGTAAAACCGATAGCTGGAAGTACACTGCTTGTGAAGGTACGGGTGAATTTCTCTGCCCGGCTTCCACTGCCATGGCTGACTATCGCTGATTTTTGGAGGGATAGAGGACATCACAAGCTACTGTTTCCGGGATTCAGACGCTCTTTTGAATACACCTACCTTCTTGAGAATATGCCGCGGGGACATCATCATTTGCAGGGCTGTAGAGTAACTTGGGGAGATTTGCCCGGCTGGTTCACAGGCCGATCTGAGCCTGCTGAAGAGCATAGCGTTAAAGTGCTGCCAGCCCCCCTATATTATGGCGGAGCAGTCCCGGATAGCGGCTTTATTAGCGGTAATTCGCTCTATTCCAGAAGGGGAAGAAGCAGCAATGATGAGACCATGGAATCGCGGGAATATGAGCCCGGTGATCCGCTTAGCCGAATTCATTGGAAGAACAGCGCCCGGCTAGGAAATCTGCAGAGCAAAGTTCCAGAGCGTGAAAAGGCAAGAATGAGCTGTATCGTGTTGGCTAATGATCCCAAAAGCTATGAGATTCCAGCCAATGCACTTACACCTCGTGGCAGTCGGGAGGAGCAGCCTCCGGTATTTGAGAAGGCGGTGTCAACGGCGATGGGGCTGATGCTCTTTGCTGAGCAGTCAGGTGCTTATGTCCAGTTATTTAGCGGAGGCTGGCCGGAAGGAATGGCTAGGCATGAAGGACTGGGTAAAATCCCAGGGAGAGTGCTGGATATTCTAACTGATATTTCTCCGAATGGAACAAGAACCCTGTCCGAGCTGTTGGAGGATGCTTCTAGAGGCTGGATTCCGGGAATGACCGTTGCTATAGTGACCGGAAGATTAGAGGAACAATCCGCTAAGGTTATCGCTAAATTCTTAGTGCAAGGTGTAAAAGTTGAGCTCTATTATGCTTGGGATCAGCCAGCTCCGCTGCCTGCTGAGGTAATGCTGCAGGAGATCCGCCAGCCTGTGCGGGGAACGGTCGGGGATAGTCTGGGTCGTCTGGGAGCACGGATGTTTTGTCTGGATGATGCATTGCCAGCTTACAGGCTCAGGGAGGTAGAGTACCATGAATCATCCGGAAAACCAACGCTACGGTAAGCGGATACCGGGTGACACAAGCTTCTCTATGAATGAGCACAGTGGGAAGGAACCAAAGCAGCTCCATTTGGAAAAACTGGAGAACAGTCATGCCGGTAAACAGAGAAAGATACCTCTGTATTATCGCATGCTGTTCTCTTTGGCTATTTTGGGGCTGTTTTTAGAATGGCTGCTCCCTTTATATAGAACGACTTCATTGGAAGATACTGCTAGATTGCTGCAGATTCTGATGATTTCTGCTGCCGTGCTGTTGATGTGGGGAATCCTTCAGATTCCCGGGTGGCTATTGCTAAGTATCCAATGTTTGATGATCGGCACAGCTTGGCTATATCTATGCAGCGAGAGCGTAGGGACAGGATGGCTGGGCATTTATGCAGTAGAAATTCCAAATGATCTGATTTTGCTCTTTTCCGGGCATGTTTCTCAGCTAAGCGAGATCAGCAGACTTTTGATTTTGATTGTTGGCTGGGGGCTGCTGGTATCTTCGGTGCAGCAGCTTGCACTTTTCAGAGGTAGTACGCTGCTGTTTACAGCGGTGACCCTCATTTATCTATTAGTTCTGGATATTGGCTTTGGCGTTAATACGACAACGGATGTTGTAATATCAGTCGGGCTTATTGTATGGATGCAAGCAATGAGTGGTTTGCTCCGTCTGCGGGAACGGGTGGGCAGCATTCACCTGCCGTATGCCCGATGGGGAGTTTTGGCATTAGCAACTGCTATATTCGTCATGATGACAGCATGGTTTGGTGGGCAGGTATATGAAGTACGACCGCCTAACCAAACTACACTCCAGTCAACCTTTGAAAAGCTGCAGGAATGGGCTTCGGGCCATATGCCGGAAGATAATGAGGCTATACCTGCAGGAACAACAGGGTATAGTACAAATGATGGAGAACTGGGTGCTCCATTATCACGCAATACCGAGCCAGTCTTCACAGCATTGACCAGCCAGCGTACCTATTGGCGCGGGGAGAGCATTGCCTATTATGACGGTCGCCGTTGGATCAGAGGGGGTGAGGAGTTTACTCCGCTTAACTTGTCCAGCCTGCCTCAGATTCCGGCGACGGTAACCACCACTAATGGGGGGCGGACTTTGCAACAGCGGATACAATTTGCCAGCCCCTCTTCCGGCGGAATTCCTGTATTCAATGCGGGCACCCTAACAGATGTTGAGACAGTTCAACTATCCAATGGCAGCCAGCTTGGTTATGTTCTGGCGAATAAGGACAGGGATACCTTTCGTCTGCCAGATTCGGTGGGGTCAACTCGGATCACTGAGTATATAGTTGATTCTATACTTCCCGAGAGTAATCCAGTACTACTGCGCGGTTTGGGTGACGCTGATCCACAAGAAATAAAGAATAAATACTTGCAGCTGCCTGATTTATTACCTGAGCGAGTGAAAGCTCTGGCAGAGAAGCTCACAGCTTCCTCGGGTAACCGATATGATTCCGCAACCGCCATTCGGGATTATTTGCAAAACGGGTATTCTTACACGCTGGATACCATGGTTCCGCCAGCTGGGGCTGATTTTGTGGATCATTTCCTGTTTGAGACCAAACAGGGTTACTGTGTGCATTTTGCCACAGCGATGACCGTATTGCTGCGAAGCACAGGTATTCCAGCGCGGTATGTTCAAGGCTACGGACCTGGAACCCAGCAGGAGGAAGCCATGCCGGCGAAGTATTTAGTCACCCAAGGGGATGCGCATGCTTGGGTAGAGGTTTATTTTGCCGGCGCAGGTTGGGTTCCTTTCGATCCGACGCCGGGTCCTGCGCTTGCGGCTGGCTTCCCTGCGCCGGCACGGCCTGCGGCCGCAGCAGTCGCGCCGCAAACAACGCGCAGCGCGGAACTGCCCGCCCTGCCGCTGGCGGGCGGGCCCTTTTCAGCGCCGCTCGCTGCCGCGGCGCTGCTTCCCGCCGCCGCTTGGCGCTGGCGGCGCAGCCTGGCTCTGCTGCTGGCCGCGCGTCGCGGCAGCAGCTTGAGCCGGGAGAGGCAGCTGCGCGCGGCCTCTCTGGCTTGGCACGGGCTGGCGGAGCGGTTTGGACCGCCGCCGCCCGGCGTTACTGGCAGGGAGTATGTGGACTCCCTGCGGATTTACGATGCCGGACTAGATGTAGCCGTCCGGCAGTTTGTCCGCCAGTGGGAGACTCTGGCGTACGCGCCAGCTTCGGCCTCCACAGCCGTGATCTCTGCCCGCGACAATCCCGTAGACTCCGCTCCCGCCCTTGGCGGCGAACCTGCGGCTTCTGATGCGGCCGCGTTTATTCGCGAATGTCTGCTCATTACCTTCCGTTTAACATAAACGGCTAATAACGCTTAGATCCGCTATCTAATTTATGCCATAGCAAGGAAGGTTCTGCATGAAGTTTTATCACTCTCTGATTATGAGAGGCGTGTCCTCCTTTCCTTGACGATGAGAATTAACCATGAGTATAATGAATCCAATAATCAAGGGAGGCACGTAATGAACAAGCCAAATGAAATTATCGTCGTTCTCGATTTTGGGGGACAATACAACCAACTTATCGCGCGCAGAATTCGGGACCTGGGAGTATACAGCGAACTTTTGCCGTACAATACGCCAGTTGACAAGATTAAAGCACTTTCGCCTAAAGGAATTGTCTTCTCCGGCGGACCTAGCAGTGTATACGCTGAAGATGCACCACACGTAGATCCGGCTATTTATGATCTAGGAGTGCCGATCTTCGGTATTTGTTATGGTATGCAGCTGATGGCTCATCAGCTTGATGGTAAAGTAGAACGTTCGGCTAAACGGGAATATGGTAAAGCTGATGTTGACTTTGCAGAAGGAACTGCTTTAGTTGCAGGATTGGAGAACCGCCAGACTGTATGGATGAGCCACGGTGACCATGTAGTTGAGCTTCCAACAGGCTTCAAGCTGGATGCAGGTACAGAAAGTGCTCCAATTGCAGCAATGAGCAACGCGGAGCGCAAACTGTTCGCTGTGCAATTCCACCCAGAAGTACGTCACTCCGTTCAAGGTAACGAGATGATCTCGAACTTCTTATACCAAGTTTGTGGTTGCGACGGCAAATGGACAATGGAATCGTTTATCGATGAAGCCGTTCAAGATATTCGCAATCAAGTCGGAGATAAAAAAGTACTCTGCGCTCTTAGTGGCGGAGTGGATTCTTCCGTTGTGGCTATGCTTATCCACCGTGCAATCGGAGATCAATTGACCTGTATGTTTATTGACCACGGCCTTCTGCGTAAAGGTGAAGCAGAAAGCGTTATGGAGACTTTCGTAGGCAAATTCGATATTCATGTAGTGAAAATCGATGCACGCGATCGCTTCATGAGCAAACTTGCAGGTGTTGAAGACCCTGAGCAAAAACGTAAAATCATTGGTAACGAGTTTATCTACTGCTTCGACGAAGAGTCAGCTAAGCTCGGAGATTTTTCATTCCTTGCACAAGGTACGCTTTATACGGATATCGTTGAGAGTGGAACAGCTACAGCGCAAACCATTAAATCCCACCACAATGTGGGCGGCCTGCCAGAAGATATGAAATTCAGCTTGATCGAGCCGCTAAACACCTTGTTTAAGGACGAAGTTCGTAAACTCGGTGAAGAGCTTGGCATGCCACGTGCGATCGTATGGCGTCAGCCTTTCCCAGGTCCAGGTCTTGCTATTCGTGTCTTGGGTGAAGTAACAGAGGACAAGCTTACCATCGTTCGTGATTCTGACTACATTCTGCAAGAAGAAATTGCTAAAGCGGGATTAGACCGTGAAATTTGGCAATACTTCACTGCCCTGCCTAACATGAAGAGTGTCGGAGTTATGGGTGATGCTCGTACGTATTCCTACACAGTAGGTGTTCGTGCAGTAACTTCCATCGATGGCATGACCGCTGACTGGGCACGTATCCCATGGGATGTTCTTGAAAAAATCTCTGTACGTATTGTCAACGAAGTTGAGAATGTAAACCGCGTAGTGTATGACATTACTTCGAAACCACCTGCAACGATTGAGTGGGAATAGCATATAGCAATAAGAAACCTGCAGCTCCTTATTTATTAAGGGACTGCAGGTTTTTTATTAACCGTGAAGCTTGTGACGGACCCTATATAGCAACTTTAGAGAATGTGATAAACTGGGAAAAATATACTTATAGGAGCCATTAGAATGGGATTCTCACTTATTGGAACACTGATAGCTATGGTTATTCTTGCCCCAAGTTTACTGATGATTAAGTTTCCGCCCGATCATGTTCCCAGCGGTTTAAAAGATGCCGGCATCGTCTACACTCTTTTGGAGAGAGTAGGGCAGTTGGGGTGTATAGCCATTCTTGCGATTTCAAAGGATAACTTTGAAAATGTAGAATTCGGGATCTGGGCTGCACTTATCTTTGTGTTTATCACGATTTATTACGGTTTATGGATTCGTTATATGGTTAAGGGACAGCAATTCAGATTATTATGGGCTCCATTATTGTTTCTTCCGATTCCCATGGCAGTTCTCCCTGTTTGTGCATTTGGATTTGCGGCTATATGGGGTAGATCTTTCTGGTTGGGTATTGCAGTGATTTGTTTAGCTATAGGGCATTTTGCTAATTCTTGGCATAGCTATCAGTATTCCAAAGGCCAATAAGCTAGGGAACATCGAAATTGTTTATAGGGAAAAATACCCATTTGAAAAGGCCTTTGATAGTTAATAAGCTGCATGATTTAAAGGATTTTGGGGTTGAAGTTAAAGATAAAAATGTATGAATTACGAACAATAGAAAAAATAAAGTCGAAAATGTTCGCTTTTTTCATTGACAACTTATGTGATATCCACCTAAAATGATAAAGCACAACAACATAATTCTTTCGTATATTTCCGGGAATAGGCCTGGAAGTTTCTACGAGGTCACCGTAATGACCTGGCTACGATTAAGAAGAGCTGAGCAACCCGTATTGTCCTGAATCTAGGGCTATAGTCATGGGTGCTACTCTTTTTTTCGAGCCGGTGTCGATCAGATACCGGCTTTTTGTTGCTGTCAGCCACAACATACCTTAGGGGGAGAACAATTTGAATCGGTTTTTCAAGTTGAAAGAGAACGGCACTACAGTACGTACAGAGATAATGGCCGGCTTGACTACGTTCATGGCTATGGCTTACATCCTGTCGGTTAATCCGAGCACATTAACAGCATTTGGCCGCATCGATATGGGCTGGTACTCTGTATTTCTAGCGACTGCGCTGGCAGCAGGTATTTTCACCATTGCAATGGGCGTGTTTATAAACTTTCCAGTAGCATTGGCACCAGGTATGGGACTTAATGCATACTTTGCTTCCGTAATTTTGTCTTCTGCAACCTCAGAACATCCATTCACTTGGCAAATGGGTCTGACCGCAGTATTTATTTCCGGTTTGATCTTCATCCTGCTCACGGTTACCCGAGTGCGGCAGATCTTACTGACAGCCATTCCTGACAGCTTGAAGCATGCCATTACCGTAGGTATCGGGATGTTCATTACAATCCTTGGGCTTAAGAACAGTGGTTTGATGACGATTGGTGTCGAAGCTGGTAAAGATATTTCCGCCAATACATTCACAGATGTCCTATCCTTTGAAACAATTATTCATATGGGTAGCCTAGAGAACACTGATGTACAATTGGTAATTATTGGATTGCTTCTTATTTCCATCCTGATGGTACTGCAAGTTAAAGGTGCGATTTTATTCGGTATCTTGGGTACAACCCTCGCGGGTATACTGATGGGTGTAGTTGATTTTGGCTCTTTGTCCAGTCCGACAACCCCTTGGGTGCCTGACCTGACGCAATTGAACTTTTTCGAATTTGACTGGGATGGTATCCTGCACACCGGTATTGTTTCAGCAATCGCAACATTCACTTTTGTAGAATTGTTCGATACATTTGGTACACTTGTAGGTACTGCTCAACGCGCTGGTATTATGGACAACCCTGAAGAAGGTAACAAACGTGTAGGTAATGCAATGTTTGTCGATGCCATTGCTGTTGCTGGTGGTGCGGCATTGGGTACTTCCACTACTACTGCTTTTGTAGAAAGCGCGGCAGGTGTTGCTGAAGGTGGACGTACAGGTCTTACAGCTGTAACAACGGGTGTGTGCTTCTTGCTTGCGTTGTTCCTTGCACCAATAGTTGCTCTGATCCCTGGATCTGCTACAGCCGCAGCATTGATTGTCGTAGGCGTGCTCATGGCACAATCGATTCGCGAAATTGATTTTCAAGATATGGTTGTTGCGATTCCAGCGTTCCTTACTCTAGTAATCATGCCTTTCACTTATAATATTGCTAATGGTATTTCCTTTGGTATCGTAACTTATGTAATCCTTGCTTGTGTAGCTAACCTTGCTGGCAAGAAAAAATACGATATTCACTGGATGATGTGGGTACTTGCTATTCTGATTATTCTCCGTTATGTATTTCTTGGTAGTGCGGGCTAACTCATATATAGCATACAGATGTGCATTCAACGGCTCCTTCATAACTGAGGGGGCCCTTTTTTTATATTTTTGTTGGCACTCAACCATTCAGCCTAGTCTATGTTTCTAGCTTTTCATCATCTATGATTTAGATTATATTGTTGAAGAGGTGATGTTCAGGACGAGGCAGCCTTGGCATTAGAGTCCAATTTGTTCCCTCCTTGATCGTGATCTCTGTTTATTTTGTACTGAAAATACTTCAAACCCTAGGTGGTCCTATGGTCTTACCATTTTGTTAGTTCTCTCGCTTTATGCTGATAGAATGGCCTGTTTTTTTGCTCCGGTATTTGCTTTAGCCACTGCGATTCTTCTATTCTATATAAGAGTCTATATAAGAGCCTTGAAGCTTAGGGCGATCCTATGGAATGGAATATTGTGGATGGAAGGGTCTGCGATCCAGATAAGGTTAACATACCCTATATTTATATGCTCTTTTATGAGAAAATCAATCCAAATGATTTCTTAGCAACGGTGAAATACACTAATTCGGGAGCTGTTTTTCAGAAGGGATATGCTTTTGGCTGGACTAAGATGAATATAGGACGAGGTGAGGTTGGGACGATGATCAAGAGTACACGTGCGGCCGTAATGACTGTATTGATGCTGTTATTGTTTGTGCTTCCTGTAACAAGCATTTATGCAGAGGGGAATCTATTGCAGAACCCTAGCTTTGAGGAGGGGGGAGATGATGCGCCTTCTAACTGGACTAAGGATATGTGGATTTCAGGAGATAATTCAGGCCTACTTTCAATCCAATCGGAGGAAGTTCATTCCGGCAGCAAGGCGGCAGTCATTGAGAATATCGAGCCCAATCATTCGAAATGGGTGCAGACGATTGAGGCTACGCCGAATAGTTATTATAAAATCTCTGGATGGATCAAAGTAGGAAGTACAGCAGGAGAGGGAATGGGCGCCAACATTCTTGCCGTTGGAGTAGGCGGGGGGTATCCCAGCGTAACTGATACGGCAGGTGAATGGCAGTATCTTGAATATATCGGCCAGACAGGACCGGAGCAGAAGTCATTTGGCATAGGCGCAAGTCTGGGCGGCTACTCTAGCTTGATTCAAGGTAAGGCTTATTTTGATGATTTTGCTGTAGAAAAATTAGACGCGGCTCCTGAAGGGGCTAACGTCATTTCGCTGGATAGTTCAGCGGTTAGTCCAGATGCCGGCGACAAAAAGGCAGACACTCCACATAAAGTATCTCCAACTAAGATGTTGCTGATCTCAGCGCTGTTTAGCGTGTTTTTTGCAGTGCTTTATACTAAGGCATTCCGTAGTGAGAAGCTTATGAAGCAGCCTGAGAATATTTATTCCAAATGGCTGAGCATTGCCATCGGAATTGCTTTTATTCTGAGAGTGTGGATTGGTCTTACCGCGCAAGGATATCAGAATGATATGAATACCTTTATTTCTTGGGGACAGCGTATGGTGGATTTAGGTCCAGGCAAATTTTATGAAGAAGGTTATTTTGCCGATTATCCTCCTGGCTATTTGTACATATTGTACGTGCTTAGCGCCATTCGTGGCGTTTTAGGATTCACTCAGGGCTCAGGTGGAGAGAATTTGCTCTTCAAGCTCCCTGCGATCCTTTCTGATTTGGTGCTCGGCTACTTCATTTATCAAATGTCACGCAAAAAACTCGGCACAGGAATAGCTTTCGGCTTAATGTTGTTGTTTCTGTTTAATCCAGCGGTACTTATTAATTCAGCGGCTTGGGGACAAGCAGATTCATTCTTTTTGATCTTCCTGCTGCTCAGTATCCATGGCGCTGCGAACAAAAAGTTTGTTCGCTCCGCAATTTTGTTTGCTTTAGCGACGCTAATTAAACCGCAAGCGTTGATATTCACGCCGGTATTGTTGTTTGCTTTTTATCATCACCGCGCTTGGAAGCAGCTTGGATTCGGAGCTTTGTATGGATTAGGGATCTTCGGATTGCTTGCGGCACCGTTTTTCTGGAATAACGGAGGTCTGGTAGGGATTATTGATCTTTACAAGAGTACGTTATCTTCCTATCCGTATTCTTCAGTGAATGCATTTAATCTGTATGCACTGACTGATCCGATGTGGTCATCCCTTGATCTAACCTGGCTTGGCATTCCATACCGTGTATGGGGCTTCATATTTATTTTAGTGGCTATAGCTGTTGCGGCATTTTATTCCTTTAAAAAGGATCGCTTGGATCTGACCAAATCCTATTTTATCGGGATGGTGCTTATAGTAGTGGTCTTTGTGCTTGGCACCAAAATGCATGAACGTTATATGTTCCCTGCTCTTATTCTTTGTTTGTTTACTTATATAGAAAGTCGGGACCGCCGCTTTTTATCGCTATTTCTCGGATTCAGCTTAACGCAATACATCAATGTGGCGTACACCTTATCCCACCTGAATGCAGATGTTAGCCCGGGTGCAGACGGAATCGTATTAGTGACTGCTATAGCTAATCTAGCATTGCTGCTTTATATGCTGAATATCGGATACGATGTGTATGTCCGCAAGGGAATAAAACCTCTTCCAGCGCCAATTACACCGGAAGAACAGTATGAAGAAGATTTGAGAGTTGTCGGGCAAATTAAACCGCATCAGAAGGGAGGGCGATTTAACGATGAAGTTTAAGCGTATAGATTGGATATGCATAATAGCTATCACGGCCGTTTACGCAGCGCTTGCTTTATATAATCTTGGCTCTACTAAATCTCCAGAGACCTTATGGGAGCCTGCTGCCAGTGGTGAAAGCTTCTATGTAGATTTGGGGCAGAGTAAACCATTGGAACGGGTCAATATCTTTGGTGGCGTGGGAACGGGTAAGTTCAAGCTGGAATTCAGCGACAATCCTGAGGTCTGGAGCAGTCCGATGGATGTCAGTGAGGATGTCGGGAATGTCTTCATCTGGAAAAGCCAACCCCTGAACGTTACAGCGAGATATGTGAAGTTAACAGTTACCTCTCCAGGGTTCACTTTGAACGAAATGGCCTTTTATGAGCAGGGGGGAGAAAGAATCCCCCTTCCTATTGCCGGTGTGACACCAGATGCTAACGCAGTACCTAAAAGAGGAGCAGCGGCCAATCTTTTTGACGAGCAGGCGCTCATTCCGGAATATTCTAACTTTATGAATAGCACTTATTTTGACGAGATCTATCATGCGCGAACAGCTTATGAATATACACACGGGATAGTGCCTTACGAGAATACGCATCCACCGCTTGGCAAGCTGTTGATTGCCATAGGTATGGAGCTGTTCGGAGTCAATCCATTCGGCTGGCGTATTATCGGAACCTTGTTCGGAGTTGCCATGTTACCTCTTATATATGTAATGGCGCTGCGTTTGTTTAAGAAAAGCAAATACGCCGCCCTCGCGGCAGGATTGTTTGCGCTGGATTTCATGCATTTCACACAGACAAGAATCTCCACGATTGACGTATACGGAGTATTCTTCATTATGTTGATGTTCTATTTTATGCAGCGGTATTACACAATGAATTTCTACAAGCAGCCTTTAAGAAAAACATTAATTCCGTTATTCTGGTCTGGCTTATTCTTCGGAATCGGCGTAGCTTCGAAATGGATTGTGCTCTATGGAGGAGCAGGGCTGGCCATTATGCTGGCTATCTCCCTTTTTGAACGCTACAGAGAATACCAAGCCTCCGGACGCCTGCTGGCAGAGGGGAAGATTAAAGATAAGGAATTGCTGGGCACCTGTCGTGAAGCAGTAGATTCTTTTTGGAAAAAGACTATTATTACGTTGGCTAGTTGTATCGGGTTCTTTGTAATTATTCCAGTAATTATTTATAGCTTATCTTTTGTGCCGGGGTTATCTGCATCAGCAGAGGGCTTCACTATAAAAGGTTTGATTGATTCCCAAAAGAATATGTACAACTACCACAGCCAGCTTGTAGCTACACATCCTTTTGCTTCCTCATGGTGGCAATGGCCGTTTATGAAGAGACCGGTCTGGTTCTTTAGCGGCGGTGAAGGTTTGCCGGAAGGTCAGGTCAGCAGTATAGTGACTATGGGGAATCCTCTTATCTGGTGGACGGGTATTTTTGCGATGCTGGCAACGCTGTGGATTACGCTGAAACGTAAAGATAAGAACCTCTACATGATCTGGATCGCCTTCTTCTCGCAATATGTTCCGTGGATGCTTGTCCCAAGAGAAACATTTATTTACCATTATTTTGCTATGGTACCATTTATGATTCTTGGTATTGTATATATAATGAAGTTGCTGGATAGTAAATTCCCTGAGGCCCGTTACGTACAGTATGTCTATGTAGCCGTTGCTTTGCTGCTCTTTATCGCTTTCTACCCGGTACTGTCAGGGATGCAGGTCAGTGGAGATTACGTGAAAGATATGCTGCGTTGGTTCCCAACTTGGGTTTTCTAGGATTTAATAAAAATCTATAAAATAAGTTTATGAATGCAGCGTTATTATGAAGTGTAGATGGATGTAACGCTCCAAAAAGCTTGTAGGAGGAATAAAGGTGAAAGCCAGATATAGTGTGATTGTACCCATGTTCAATGAGGAGCAAGTAATTAGCCATACTTATGAACGTTTGAAAAAAGTAATGGACGAGTGCGGCGATACTTATGAGCTGGTCTTCGTCAATGACGGCAGTCGTGATCGTTCCGCCCAGATGATTCGGGAGATCTGTGAACGAGACGAGCATGTCAAGCTGATTGACTTCTCGCGTAATTTCGGACATCAGGTAGCGATTACAGCTGGCATGGACTATGCCGAAGGTCAAGCGGTTGTTGTTATTGACGCTGATCTTCAGGATCCTCCGGAGGTCATTTTGCAAATGATCGAGAAGTGGAAAGAGGGCTACGACGTTGTATATGCGAAACGCCTGAAGCGCCACGGAGAAACGATGTTCAAAAAGGTCACCGCGAAGCTTTTTTACCGCCTGCTCAGCAGTATGACAAGTGTGGATATTCCTACGGATACAGGCGATTTCCGTCTTATTGACCGTAAGGTATGTGATGTCCTGCGGGGACTTAAAGAAAAGAACCGCTATGTCAGAGGTTTGGTGAGCTGGGTTGGCTTCAAGCAGACTATGGTGGAATATGAACGGGAAGAACGTTTTGCCGGAGAAACCAAATATCCGCTGAAGAAAATGATTCGTTTTGCGTTAGATGGCATCACCTCTTTTTCACATAAGCCGCTTAAGATTGCTACGTATATTGGATTCTTCCTTTCATTCTCTAGCTTTCTCTATTTATTTTTCGTCTTGTTTCAAAAGATATTTTTTACCTCCTGGACGGTTCCGGGCTGGGCTTCCATTGTAGGCGTTAATCTGCTCTTTAACGGTATCGTTCTGATGCTGTTGGGTGTGATTGGGGAGTATATCGGACGGATTTATGACGAGTCTAAAGATAGACCGCTATATATTGTTAGTGAGACTAAAGGCTACCAGAACGAAGAACAACTGGACCGCCGGAAGGACCACAATGATGTCAGATAAGAACTTGCGCGCTGCATTCATACAGTTCCTCAAATTTAATGCCGTAGGTTTGCTCAATACGCTTATTGATTTTGTGATTTTCACATTGTTGAATTCACTAGGGATGGTATACGCATTGGCGCAGGTGATCTCCTATAGTGCAGGCACGGCGAATAGCTTTATTTTGAATAAAAAAGTTACCTTTCGTGATCGCAACCGGGGGAATAAAGAAGGCTTCGACCGCGTACAGCTGGTCAAGTTTATCGTGCTGAATCTGGTAGTGCTCGGAATATCACTGTTGTTAATGCATCTGTTGACAGACAAACTAGGTATTCAAGTCTTGATCTCCAAGGTGCTGGTTACCTTTATCACGGTGATCATCAATTTCTTTGGAAGTCGTAAATGGGTATTTTAAACATTAATTTCAGGCAGAAGGAGTTGCTATGCTTAAAGGCAAGTAGCTGTTTCTGCTTGATTTGTATATAACCATAGAAACAATATACGGAGGTGAATAACATTGCGTAAATTCTCCTATCTACTCATACTGGCTGGGATACTTATCATGTTATATCCGACAGCTAACGAGTGGTACAACGACAGGCAGCAGGAGAAGTTATTAGAAACGGCTGAACTAAGCACTGCCGATAGTACTCCCCAGCCAGATCTGAAGAGCAGGTATGCTGAAGTTACTCAGCTGTTAGCAGAGGAATCGGTTCTGGATGCCCAGGCACAGCCCCAACCCCAAGAGACAGAAAAGCCTGAACCGGAGATTGCAGTCGGTGGCAAAGTAATCGCACTAATTGAAATCGATAAGATTGATTTGAAGCTGCCTGTATTAGAAGGGGCTACAAAAGCTAATATGAAACATGCTGCAGCCCATATGAAAGAAACGGCACCCCTTGGAGAGATCGGGAATGCTGCAATCGCGGCGCATCGGGCTAGAACTACGGGGCGTTTGTTTAACAGATTGAATGAGGTTGTTGTGGGGGATGTTATCACGGTAAAGACTAGTGATCAGGTGTTTAACTATGAGGTATACGATATTTCTGTTGTAGATCCGAGTGATGTCTCCGTTCTTGACGGGAATGACAAGGATAAGATTCTTACTCTGATTACATGTGATCCGCTAGTGAATCCAACGCATCGGCTGATTGTTCATGCCAAATTAACAAAAGGAGAATAGTGAATGACAAGAAAACACAAATACCGGGAGATATTTATAAAATAATGGGTAATCTAGTAAATTAGGTCTTGTTCACAACTATAAATATGATAGTATTATACTATGAAAGCTAAACACGATAACGGCAAACCTTCCGAAAGGTAGGGACGCAAAGCTAAAGGGCCTTTTCCCAAAAGGATGGCAGCCAGCTACCGAATGAAGAGGCTTTTTTTGTTTGTTTCAAATGGATTCTATCAATTATATCTAGTAAAGCTAGAACAGATAGAGCTTATACGATAACGGCAAACCTATCGAAAGGTAGGGACGCAAAGCTAAAGGGCCTTCCCGAAAGGATGGCAGCCAGCTACCGAAAGGAGTTTTATCCGTGAAAAAGGTTTATTTTATGCTGGTGGCGTTGTTCGTCCTAATGACTTCAGTTCCGGTAAGTACAGCTCAAGCTGCAAGTGCAGATGCCAGTTGGTTGATTACATCCAAAGTGGCTCAAGGTGTTATTGGTATTAACTATGATATTCCGAAAGATAAAAGAATCAAACTCATGATCACCAAAGATAACAGCAGCTATACATATAACTTGTATGCTTCTGGACAAGCTGAGGACTTCCCTTTGCAACAAGGAAATGGGACTTATAAGGTTTCTGTTCTGGAGAATACAACCGGCAATAAATACAAAGCGTTATATTCCGAAGTAGTAGACGTAACCATGAGTGACTCGAATTCCGTATATTTGGGCTCCGTACAGAATGTGAAATGGAGTTCTTCTGATAAAGCGATTGTCAAAGCTAAACAATTAGTACAAGGCAAAACAACAGACGAAGAGAAAGTTAAAGCGATCTATAACTATGTAGTTGCGAATGTACAATATGATTACTCTCTTGCTAATAGTGTAACTACTGATTATATTCCAAGCATCGATAAGACATTGACTACTAAAAAAGGGATTTGCTATGATTACGCTTCTCTTTTTGCCGCAATGCTGCGGAGTGTAGATGTTCCTGCTAAGTTGGTAATGGGGAATACAAGCTACGTTACGCAATATCATGCCTGGAACGAAGTGTTGCTTAATGGGAAGTGGGTTACCATTGATACTACAGTGGATGCAGGACTTGCAAAGAGTGATAAGAAAACCGATTTAATTAAAGCCTCAAGCAAATATACTGCGGCAAAATACTATTAAGTTCGTCGCTAGAAACATAACTCTATTAAATAAACAACTAGCTTAATTATTAAGCTAGTTGTTTATTTTTATATTAGGGGTTGCTTTTCTATTAATAGTTGGGGTATTATAGGTAAGCGTTGTTAGACAGCGTACAGGCGATACAGACGAGGCTGATAAAAAGCTTCGAAAAATAAAGCTTGCATTTCTGAAGACAACATGATATATTATAAGAGTTGCTGCTGAGACATTAAACGGCGCCAACAAGAACTTGATCTTTGAAAACTGAACAACGAGTGAGTAGGAAATCACGTAAGTGAAATCCAAAATTAGAGAATTAATTTTCTCGTCAGATGTTTCAAAATGAGCATATCGCTCTTTTCAATACTAATTGGAGAGTTTGATCCTGGCTCAGGACGAACGCTGGCGGCGTGCCTAATACATGCAAGTCGAGCGGAGTTACTTTGAAAGCTTGCTTTCAAAGTAACTTAGCGGCGGACGGGTGAGTAACACGTAGGCAACCTGCCCTTCAGACTGGGATAACTACCGGAAACGGTAGCTAATACCGGATAATTTCTTTTTTCTCCTGAGAGAAGAATGAAAGACGGAGCAATCTGTCACTGAGGGATGGGCCTGCGGCGCATTAGCTAGTTGGTGGGGTAACGGCCCACCAAGGCGACGATGCGTAGCCGACCTGAGAGGGTGAACGGCCACACTGGGACTGAGACACGGCCCAGACTCCTACGGGAGGCAGCAGTAGGGAATCTTCCGCAATGGGCGAAAGCCTGACGGAGCAACGCCGCGTGAGTGATGAAGGTTTTCGGATCGTAAAGCTCTGTTGCCAGGGAAGAACGTCCGGTAGAGTAACTGCTACCGGAGTGACGGTACCTGAGAAGAAAGCCCCGGCTAACTACGTGCCAGCAGCCGCGGTAATACGTAGGGGGCAAGCGTTGTCCGGAATTATTGGGCGTAAAGCGCGCGCAGGCGGCTATTTAAGTCTGGTGTTTAAACCTTGGGCTCAACCTGAGGTCGCACTGGAAACTGGGTGGCTTGAGTACAGAAGAGGAAAGTGGAATTCCACGTGTAGCGGTGAAATGCGTAGATATGTGGAGGAACACCAGTGGCGAAGGCGACTTTCTGGGCTGTAACTGACGCTGAGGCGCGAAAGCGTGGGGAGCAAACAGGATTAGATACCCTGGTAGTCCACGCCGTAAACGATGAGTGCTAGGTGTTAGGGGTTTCGATACCCTTGGTGCCGAAGTTAACACAGTAAGCACTCCGCCTGGGGAGTACGGTCGCAAGACTGAAACTCAAAGGAATTGACGGGGACCCGCACAAGCAGTGGAGTATGTGGTTTAATTCGAAGCAACGCGAAGAACCTTACCAGGTCTTGACATCCCTCTGAATCCACTAGAGATAGTGGCGGCCTTCGGGACAGAGGAGACAGGTGGTGCATGGTTGTCGTCAGCTCGTGTCGTGAGATGTTGGGTTAAGTCCCGCAACGAGCGCAACCCTTAACTTTAGTTGCCAGCAAGTAATGTTGGGCACTCTAGAGTGACTGCCGGTGACAAACCGGAGGAAGGTGGGGATGACGTCAAATCATCATGCCCCTTATGACCTGGGCTACACACGTACTACAATGGCCGGTACAACGGGAAGCGAAGCCGCGAGGTGGAGCCAATCCCATCAAAGCCGGTCTCAGTTCGGATTGCAGGCTGCAACTCGCCTGCATGAAGTCGGAATTGCTAGTAATCGCGGATCAGCATGCCGCGGTGAATACGTTCCCGGGTCTTGTACACACCGCCCGTCACACCACGAGAGTTTACAACACCCGAAGTCGGTGGGGTAACCCGCAAGGGAGCCAGCCGCCGAAGGTGGGGTAGATGATTGGGGTGAAGTCGTAACAAGGTAGCCGTATCGGAAGGTGCGGCTGGATCACCTCCTTTCTATGGAGAATCGTTCTCTGCAATGAGGACATTCAAATCGGAAGCTCAGCTTCCAAAACTCAGGTTTAGGCCTGTTACTCACTCGTTGCTCAGTTTTGAGAGTTTAAGCTCTCAAGTAAGACTTGATCCTTGAAAACTGGATACCGAAACGAATTTGCGTTTTAGAACATCTTTTAGCAACTTGTGCAAACAAGTAAATGTTATTAGTGAGATGATTCCAAAGAGAATGTCATCGTATGATATTTTCCTGCGGAAGAATCAAGGTTAAGCTAATAAGAGCACACGGAGGATGCCTAGGCGCCAGGAGCCGACGAAGGACGTGGCGAACAACGAAACTGCCTCGGGGAGCTGTAAGCAAGCTTTGATCCGGGGGTGTCCGAATGGGGAAACCCAGCTGTGGTAATTCGCAGTTACTCATACCTGAATACATAGGGTGTGTAGAGGCAGACCAGGGGAACTGAAACATCTAAGTACCCTGAGGAAGAGAAAACAATAGTGATTCCGTCAGTAGCGGCGAGCGAACGCGGAACAGCCTAAACCTAAGAGCTTGCTCTTAGGGGTTGTGGGACGTCTCACATGGAGTTACAAAGGAATATGGTAGGTGAAGAGGTCTGGAAAGGCCCGCGATAGAGGTAAAAGCCCTGTAGCCTAAACTGTATTCTCTCCGAGACGGATCCCGAGTAGTGCGGGGCACGTGAAACCCCGTATGAATCCAGCAGGACCATCTGCTAAGGCTAAATACTACCTGGCGACCGATAGTGAAACAGTACCGTGAGGGAAAGGTGAAAAGCACCCCGGAAGGGGAGTGAAATAGAACCTGAAACCGTGTGCTTACAAAAAGTCAGAGCCCTATTAATGGGTGATGGCGTGCCTTTTGTAGAATGAACCGGCGAGTTACGTTTAACATGCAAGGTTAAGCCGAGAAGGTGGAGCCGCAGCGAAAGCGAGTCTGAATAGGGCGAATTAGTATGTGGACGTAGACCCGAAACCGTGTGATCTACCCCTGTCCAGGGTGAAGGTGCGGTAACACGCACTGGAGGCCCGAACCCACGTACGTTGAAAAGTGCGGGGATGAGGTGGGGGTAGCGGAGAAATTCCAATCGAACTCGGAGATAGCTGGTTCTCCCCGAAATAGCTTTAGGGCTAGCCTCGGTATAAGAGTAGTGGAGGTAGAGCACTGATTGGGTGCGGGGTCCGCAAGGATTACCAAGCTCAGTCAAACTCCGAATGCCATATACTTATTGCCGGGAGTCAGACAGTGAGTGCTAAGATCCATTGTCAAAAGGGAAACAGCCCAGACCATCAGCTAAGGTCCCCAAGTGTGTGTTAAGTGGGAAAGGATGTGGAGTTGCACAGACAACCAGGATGTTGGCTTAGAAGCAGCCACCATTGAAAGAGTGCGTAATAGCTCACTGGTCGAGTGACTCTGCGCCGAAAATGTAACGGGGCTAAACACACCACCGAAGCTATGGCTAGATACGTATGTATCTGGGGTAGGGGAGCGTTGTGTAGGGGTTGAAGGTGTACTGAAAAGAGCGCTGGACACTACACAAGTGAGAATGCCGGTATGAGTAACGAAAAGATCAGTGAGAATCTGATCCGCCGAAAGCCCAAGGTTTCCTGAGGAAGGCTCGTCCGCTCAGGGTAAGTCGGGACCTAAGGCGAGGCCGAAAGGCGTAGTCGAAGGACAACAGTTTGAAATTACTGTACCACCGTAATCCGCTATGAGCGATGGGGTGACGCAGGAGGGTAGTGACGCGGACTGATGGATGTCCGTCTAAGCAGTGAGGCTGATGTGTAGGCAAATCCGCACATCATTAAGGCTGGGCTGTGATGGGGAGCGAAAATTATAGTAGCGAAGGTCATGATCTCACACTGCCAAGAAAAGCCTCTAGCCAGGAGAAGGTGCCCGTACCGCAAACCGACACAGGTAGGCGAGAAGAGAATTCTAAGGCGCGCGGAAGAACTCTCGTTAAGGAACTCGGCAAAATGACCCCGTAACTTCGGGAGAAGGGGTGCCCCGGTAGTGTGAATAGCACGAGGGGGCCGCAGTGAAAAGGCCCAAGCGACTGTTTAGCAAAAACACAGGTCTGTGCGAAGCCGCAAGGCGAAGTATACGGGCTGACGCCTGCCCGGTGCTGGAAGGTTAAGGGGAGTGGTTAGGGGTAACCCGAAGCTATGAACCGAAGCCCCAGTAAACGGCGGCCGTAACTATAACGGTCCTAAGGTAGCGAAATTCCTTGTCAGGTAAATTCTGACCCGCACGAATGGCGTAACGACTTGGGCGCTGTCTCAACGAGAGATCCGGTGAAATTTTAATACCTGTGAAGATGCAGGTTACCCGCGACAAGACGGAAAGACCCCATGGAGCTTTACTGCAGCTTGATATTGAATTTGGGTACGATCTGTACAGGATAGGTGGGAGCCGTAGAAATCGGAGCGCAAGCTTCGGTGGAGGCGCCGTTGGGATACCACCCTGATCGTATCTAGGTTCTAACCTAGTACCCTTATCGGGTACGGGGACCGTGTCAGGCGGGCAGTTTGACTGGGGCGGTCGCCTCCTAAAGAGTAACGGAGGCGTTCCAAGGTTCCCTCAGAATGGTTGGAAATCATTCGCAGAGTGCAAAGGCATAAGGGAGCTTGACTGCGAGACCTACAAGTCGAGCAGGGACGAAAGTCGGACTTAGTGATCCGGTGGTACCGCATGGAAGGGCCATCGCTCAACGGATAAAAGCTACCCTGGGGATAACAGGCTTATCTCCCCCAAGAGTCCACATCGACGGGGAGGTTTGGCACCTCGATGTCGGCTCATCGCATCCTGGGGCTGAAGTAGGTCCCAAGGGTTGGGCTGTTCGCCCATTAAAGCGGTACGCGAGCTGGGTTCAGAACGTCGTGAGACAGTTCGGTCCCTATCTGTCGTGGGCGCAGGAAATTTGAGAGGAGCTGTCCTTAGTACGAGAGGACCGGGATGGACGTACCGCTGGTGCACCAGTTGTTCCGCCAGGAGCATGGCTGGGTAGCTACGTACGGACGGGATAAGCGCTGAAAGCATCTAAGCGTGAAGCCCCCCTCAAGATGAGATTTCCCAATTAGTAAGACCCCTTGAAGACGACGAGGTAGATAGGTTGGAGGTGGAAGTGCAGTAATGCATGGAGCTGACCAATACTAATCGGTCGAGGGCTTATCCTATACGTAGAATGCAGATTCGTTTCGGATTCAGTTTTCAGGCATCAAGCCTGAAATACGCTTAGAAATTCATTGTCACTTCTGTGATGAACTGAATTTCACGCGGCAGCGTCTGTTTCACAGATGCATGTTTGGTGGCGATAGCGGAGGGGTTCCACGCGTACCCATCCCGAACACGACCGTTAAGCCCTCCAGCGCCGATGGTACTTGGACCGAAGGGTCCTGGGAGAGTAGGACGTTGCCAAGCACACGAAGCCATTGTTGATTTATCAACAATGGCTTTTTTGTTCCCTTTATCGCTTAATTTAAATAATGTGGATAAGTTATGGGGAATTAACGAAATTATAAAAGTTACTAACATGTGGATGAAATAATAAAATATATTCAAAAATGAAAGTAGTCCCCAATTTATGTGGATAGAGCAGTGGTATATGTGGATACTTCAAGTAAATGCAAGGATATTTTGCATGGCAGGAGGATAAACAATGGACAACAGTAGCAATCTTGTGTGGATAGAAGATTTTTCTGTACATGCGAGCGACACGGATTATCGTTCGCAGGGTAAGTTATCCTTTATTCTGGATATCATGCAATGTGCGGCAGACTTCGCAGTGGGTAATTTGGGGATAAGTGTGGAAGAGATTCTGAATGCAGGAATGGGCTGGATGATGATTACGTTAGATCTTGATTTTAAGCGTATTCCCCGCCCTAATGATGTGCTTAGCGTACATACCTGGAGTAAAGGCACTAAAGGGGCACTGTGGCAACGGGATTATCGTATTTTCGATGCAGATCATATAGAAATCGCCACAGCACGATCCATATGGGCTTTAGTAGATATTGAGAAGAGAAGGATACTCAGACCGAATGCCCTTCCAGTTCAGGTTAAGCACTATAATGGCGATTTAGTAGGCGATATGCCTGTTAAGGTAACGATCCCTTCTGATATTACTATGGAAGAAGCTTATCGGTATCAGGTAAGATATAGTGGGCTTGACAGCAACGGACATTTGAATAATGCCCGATACGGGGATTTATGTTGTGATGCGCTCACTTTAGCGGAATGGGATAATGCAGAGTTCACACGCTTCCGGATTACTTATCTACAAGAAGCTAAGTTTGGGGATGAACTGACTATTTTACGTTCAGCTGTAACGGATGATGGTATATATGTACGCGGTCAGAATAGTGATACTGTATATTATGAAGCATGTATAGCGTTAAAAAGTGTCCAATAGTACGAAAAAGTAAGTAATTTATAAATATGGAATATTATTATAAAAGCGATTTCTCCGAACATCAATCGGGGCAATCGCTTTTTTTATTGAAAACGGATGATGTTTCTAACATATTTGGAAAATTTTTTTGAGCCTGTCACAATTAAAGGGATCACATTCGTTATATAGTTGTAGTCAATAACAAGGAGGTGATTCTTTGGAACGTCGCAGCCCCGGGGTCCAAGTGAATCAAACAATAATTGAAGAGGCTATCGATCAGGTACTTGCGGGTAACCGCGAAGCCTATAGAACTATAATACAAGCCTATGAAAGAAAGATTTATACGTATTGCTATTATATTTTGAGAAGTCATGAAGAAGCAGAGGATGCTGTGCAAGATATATTTGTAAAAGTGTATCAGGAACTCAGACGTTATGAGAAACGAGTCTCTTTTAGTGCATGGCTGTATAAAGTGGCCTATCATCATTGTCTGGATCAGGTTCGCAAACGCAAGCGAAGAAACCGTCTGTTGTCGCTATATAAAGAGCAGCAGCCCAAAGCCTATTATAATCCTAACGATGAGGAGCCATTGCAGAAGTTATTTATGGATGACCTGACAGCCGAAGAGAGCAATCTCCTGATTCTTAAGGTGGTTGAGCAGTACAGCTTTGAAGAAATGGGTCAGATTATGGATTGTAATTCAGCTACTTTACGCAAGAAATTTGAACGTCTACGCAAAAAATTAGTCCGGCAAAGAATGAATGAAGGAGGCAGCCCTCATGGAGAAATGGCAAGATCCAACTGAAAGTCAGAAGATGGAGCACATTCGTCAAACATTCCAAAATCATGAAATGCCGGTAGACAGTTTCAGCGATTCAATTATGAAGCGAATAGGAGACGAGGGAATGGAAAAACGAGCATCAAGAAAGAATGGAAATAAGTTTCTGAAAAAATCATTGGTGGCTGCCTCGGCAGCAGCAGTTTTGGGTGCGGGGATAATCGGTAGCGGATTTGTATCCCCGGTCATGGCTGAAACATTGAAGCAGATTCCTGTTGTAGGAAGTATTTTTAAGGGGATTGACGATAAAGGTCTAAATGCTGCTGAGGAAAAAGGATTATCTACTACCCCTAACCAAAGCGTTACCCATGATGGAGTGACCTTAAAGGTTACCGATGCCTATTATGACGGCTCGCGGTTGGCTTTTGCGATTGAACGGGAAGGCATTGATAATGATAAGATGATGGCTGAGATGATTATTGAACCGATTGAGTTCGATCCATCGCTAACAGAACAACATGCGAAAGTGACAATGAACCAGTCCGAAAAAGGGTTGTTGGGTTCAGCAGAAGTGAAATTGCCGAATGGGAAAAAACTGGAGAGCCAAATGTCATCTTTTGGTGATGTTGAGGGAAAAAAGAATGCTATTTTATACGATTACAGAAATCTAAATAATATAGAGGCTTTGGGGGATGAATTTGAATTAAGCATCAGTGTGCCGGTTACACAAATTGCAGAGCCTTTTGTAATCAAGGTGCCGGTGAAAAAAGTAACGGAAGGAATTATCAAGCTTGATCTGAACCAAACAAAAGAGGCAGAAGAATTCAGTTATACGATTACCAAGCTGGAATTAACTCCAGCCACAAGCAGATTACAGCTCAGCGAAGAAGGTAAAGCGCCAACTGTGAAAGAAAAGGATGGATACACAACCTCTGAAATGTTCTATGAAATTGTTGATGAACTAGGTAATGCGTTCTCATCGGGTGGGTCATTTAACTTGCCAGCTATAGTCTATCCTTTGGTAGATAAAGATTTCATACCGTTCGCGCAAACACCAAAGACAATTACAGTTAAGCCGTTTACTTACTCCATTGATGAAAATCATAAAGCATTAAGGGATGAAGAAGGAAAACAAGTAAAACATTATTATCCGGAGCTTGAACAAACGATTCAGGTGGAGCAAAAGTAACTATTAATCCCATAAGCAAAAAAAGCCCGTGTCTGCATAGCAGATACGGGCTTTTTATTAAAAGATAAGAATTTATAAGCTACACAACTATAATATCTTTATATTTCTAAGAGTAACGGTTGTCATCTATAAAAGACGACAATGTAGTCTCTATTTGTAAAAATTCTAACGGAATGTAGATTTCACTCACCGAGTTTTCGTTATCTGGTCCATGGTACAATTCACCATAATATTCTAATTCAAATGGAATGGACATCCTGTATTCTGTTTTCGGCAGCCAGATTCCGTAGATATATTTATAGGTAGAAGGGATATCACAAGAGCGGCCTTTATGGATGAATTTCAGATAACGTATGGGTGGTAAGATCTGAAGGGGGAAAGTCTGATTGTGGTCTGCTTTTATAGGACTAAGCTCGCAGGCACACATGATCGAAAACCCATTACTCTCATAGTCATCTGGCCAGAAGCCAAGCTGATAATATTTTTCAGGCTGTATTCTATCCGATATAGTGGCTACCTTATTGAAAAGCAAAGGCCAAGTATCAGAAATGACGGAGAAATCTAGGTCTACTTTAACTACGGGTCCTTGAAGTATAATTTCTCCGAAATCAACGAGCTGGGGGGAGAGATCACTATCAGAAAGGACTTGAAGTAGATCCTGTTCATATAGTCTAGGGAGCAAAGGGAGTTTCGTTTCAGTAAGTCTTTTTCGAACAAGAGAGGGAGTCGTGTGCAGCATTCTTTTGAAGGCACGGGTAAAGGTCTCATAGTTACTAAAGTTATAGTCTAATGAGATGTCCTGGAGTGAACGTTCTGGCATTCGATGAATGTCTAAGGCTGCTTCAGTGATTTTGCGTCTGGCTATATAGTCGCCGGGTGCTATCCCAGTGACTGCTTGAAATAGACGGGTGAAATGATAAAGGGAGTATCCCATTTCTTTGGAGAGGACAGCTACAGGAAGAAACGTGGTTAAGCGATCCTCAATGAGATCTAAGGCTTGAATGATTAGTTGGCGATTGTTCAAGAGATGTCCTCCCATAACAGTTAATAGAAATGGTGTCTAGCACGATTACTTCAATGATTTGCTGTCCAGTCGCCCCAAACAGCAGCCCAATCGGGAACTGTCACTTCCATTACGCGATCTGCACTAGGAAAATAGGCTTTGATGTCGAGAACCGGTGTGCCCGGATAGGCATCAAGCCCGGCCACCTCTACTATTCCAGAGTCTACATCGACAGACAGGATTGCTGCTACACTTAGCCCAATCGGATTAGGGCGAATAGGGGAACGGGAAGCGAATACTCCAGTTAAGGTCGCATCATAAGGAGGCTGAATCTGTGTAGTCTGCCGGAAATGATCCTCTGCAAACTCATGCAGCCACCAAAGCACTTGGCAATGACTAAACTGAGATAAACCTTTAAGCGCTGGTCTGAATTCCGGGTTGATTTCAAGCCGCAAATTATGTGCTGTACCTCTAACCGATCCTATAGATAATATATTATAGCTTTCTTGTTCATTCATTGACTATGACTCCTTTCGGGTATCAGATATGATCTAGTGTATAACAGAGGCATACGGTAAAGCCTGACGATATTTGCTAACATTCATTTAATGCTATAATGAAATTTGATGTGGAAAGGGGAGCATTATGAAGACATTAGTATTGGCGGAGAAGCCGTCTGTTGCACGCGAGATTGCACGGGTCATGGGATGTAATAATAAACAGAAGAGTTATATTGAAGGTCCAAAATATGTGGTTACCTGGGCGCTGGGTCATTTGGTCGGCCTGGCAGAGCCAGAGGATTATAATAAAAAGTTTGCAACTTGGGCCTTGGAGGATCTGCCGATTTTGCCGGAGAAGACTAAGCTGAAGGTGCTGCGGGAGACCAATCAGCAATACAAAGCTGTCCAGCATCTAATGAAGCGTCAGGACATTGAGGAGCTTATTGTTGCTACAGATGCTGCCCGTGAAGGGGAGCTGCTGGCTCGTTGGATTATGAATATGGCAGGGTGGAAAAAGCCATTCCGGCGGTTATGGATATCCTCGCAGACTGATAAGGCAATTAAAGAGGGATTTGCAAAACTCCGTCCGGGCCGGGAATTTGATCGGTTGTATGAATCTGCACGGTGCCGCGCAGAGGCGGATTGGATGATTGGACTGAATGTCACAAGAGCTTTGACCTGTAAGTTCGGTTCGCCGCTCTCAGCAGGACGGGTACAAACGCCGACATTAGGGATGATCATGGATCGTGAACAGGAGATTACGGGTTTCCGTTCCGTCGATTTTGAGACGCTGACTGCTGATTTTGGGGATTTCCAAGCGGCATGGCGGGCCAGTAACGGTGATGGTCGAATATTCGAAAAAGATAAGACAGCCAGCTTAAAGGATAAGCTTACAGGACGCAGCGGCCGTATTATTAAGGTACAGAAGAGTGAGAAAAGTGAACCTCATCCACTGGCTTATGATCTGACTGAACTGCAGCGTGATGCGAACCGGAAGTTCGGCTTCTCCGCGAAGCAGACCTCCAGTGTGCTGCAGCGGTTATATGAGCAGCATAAACTTGTCACATACCCGCGTACGGACAGTCGTTACTTAACTTCAGATATGACGGGCACACTCAAGGAAAGACTGGATAGTGTTGCGGTCGGTCCATATGCAGCGTTAGCACGTCCATTGCTGCGCAAGCAGCTGCCGATTACGAAGCGAATCGTGGATGACAGTAAAGTCAGTGATCACCACGCTATTATTCCTACAGAACAGACCGTATTGTTAAATGGTCTGAGTACTGAAGAACGTAAGTTGTATGATCTGATTGTGCGGCGTTTTATAAGCTTGTTCTATCCGCCAGCTCGTTATGATGCGGTAGCTGTAACCGTCAATGTGGAAGGCGAAAGCTTCCATGTCAAAGGGACGACAGTAAAAGATGCCGGCTGGCGCGAAGTATACGGCGGAGATATGAGTAGTGATGACGAGGAGGAATCTGCGGACGAGCCGGCAGCGGGCAGTGTAAAGCTGCCTGAGCTGCGCGAAGGGGCTGCTGTCACGATTGGCCGCTGTATGTTGCGTGCTGGCCGAACGCAGCCACCGAAGCGTTATAATGAAGCTTCGCTGTTGACGCAAATGGAGAAGCACGGCCTCGGAACCCCGGCTACACGCGCGGATATTATTGAGAAGCTGGTAAGCTCCGATACGATTGAGCGGCAAGGTAATCTCCTGCATCCGACAGGAAAAGGCAAGCAGTTAATCGAGCTGGTATCCACTCAGCTACGAACCCCGGATCTAACCGCACGTTGGGAAGCTGAGCTGGAGAAAATAGCGCGTGGTCAAGGCAAACCGGAGCTCTTTTTACAAGGTATCCGCGGTATGGCACAGGAATTGGTAACAGGTGTGAAAACTAGCGGAGCAGAATATAAGCCGCATAATGTCTCTAACAGTCATTGTCCGGAATGCGGTACAAGACTACTCGAGAAGAAGAGCAAACGAGGGAAGCTGCTGGTGTGTCCTGCAGATAACTGTGGCTACACCCGTGCAGGTGAGAAAAGACTATCGAATCGCCGCTGCCCACAGTGCCATAAGAAAATGGAGCTTAAAGAGGGTAAAGCAGGCATGTTCGTACAATGTCTAGGCTGTGGAATCACAGAGACCTTAGATAAGGATCACAAGCATGTTAATAAACGTGAACAGCAAAAGCTGGTGCAGCAATACAGCAAGCAGGAAAGCATTGGTTCTAACCTTGGGGAACTGCTGAAAGCAGCGCTTGAAGGACAAAAGAAGGATAAGTAGTAGGAATCATCGGATGGTTAGCTTCAATTAAAACGAATGATTAGAATAATGAAGGCTGCTGAGTGTGCTCAGTAGTCTTTTTTCTATCCTAGTAAGTTTATGTGGTCTACGGATAGGCTTTGAATTAGAATGGAAAGCAAATGAGTGGAGCAGGTGATTAGGTGGCAGCTGAGCAGCAGGCGAATCCGTTGAAAGCGGCAGATCGCCCACAGGGGCAAGGAAGCAGCAGGTTTTTCTTTTTGGTTATTGTATTTATGTTTTGGTTCTCTTCTTATATTTATGTGCCGGTGCTTTCACCATATGTTGAGCATTTGGGAGCATCGTATTTTATGGTGGGCATGGTGCTTGGGATATATGGGTTAATGCAGATTCTATTCCGTATACCCATTGGCATCGGTTCAGATTATTTAAATAGGCGGCGGCCGTTTATCTATCTGGGATTAATTGCGAGTGGAGTCAGCTGTTTTCTTTTTATGTGGGGAGCACAGCCGGGTTGGGCGTTGGCAGCACGTGCGGTATCCGGGATAGCAGCATCGGCATGGGTTGTGTACTCTGTAATGTTCGCAGGATATTTTCCAAAAGAGGAAGCTGGAAAAGCGATGGGCATGCTGCAATTCACTACAGTAATCGCCCAATTGACCAGCATGATGATCAGCGGCTATATGGTAGAGCATTGGGGCTGGAATGCCCCCTTCCTGATTGGTGGAATTGTAGCTATTGCGGCACTAATACTTGCGCTTCGGTTACCGGAACAAAAGCAGGAAAAACGGCAAAATGCCATACAGATCAAGGAACTGGCTGGTGTCGTAAAGGAACCTCTGCTGGTAAGAGTATCACTGTTGTCTGTGCTGGCGCACTGTGTGCTATTTATAACGATGTTCGGATATACTCCGAACCAGGCGCTGAATATCGGAGCAAGCAAAGAAAGCTTGGGCTGGCTAACACTCGCTTTTATGATTCCGCATGCCATCGCAACGCTCTACGGCTCACGTCTGTTTGGAGGGCTGCTGGGTGATAGAGGGAAGCTTATGCTAGGCTTTGCGGGAAGCGCACTGTTTACGCTGCTCATTCCTTCTATGCCGACGTTAGCGGCGCTTTGTCTGACTCAGGTGGGGAATGGTTTTATGCAGGGACTTATTTTTCCGCTGCTGTTGAGTAAATCCGTATCAGAAATAGATCCTTTTAAACGGGCTACAGCTATGGGCTTCTATCAGGCCGTTTATGCGATAGGGATGTCAGCAGGGCCATTCGTAGCAGGTTGGATGAGCTCTGTATATGGCTTGACCGGAGGATTCTGGTTAGGTGGAATTGCGGCGGTGTTGGCTACAATTTTATCCTGGGTATGGATGAAGGATACGAAGCAGAAGCAGCTAAAAGAAACTTAACAGACTTGGCACAGCGTGTAAGGATGATTGGTTTTTTGTGCAAAAGGGGAATATAATAGAGATAGGAAGCAAGGAGGAGGAGCCCGGGAGAATGGTCAAGGTTGTAATGTTGTGGTTTGTGGTAATTAATATAATCGGGTATGTAGTGATGTCCGAGGACAAGAACAAAGCCCGCAAAAGGCGGGAACGTGTACCTGAGAAAACACTTTTTCTGCTGGCAGCCATGGGCGGCGCACTAGGTGTGCTGATTGCCATGTACCGTAAGCGCCACAAGACGCGTCATACATCCTTCAGGATCGGAATTCCGCTTCTGCTGCTGCTGAATATCTTTTTGTACAGCTATTTTTTAAGATAATAGTCTTTAGGATTACAAACTAGAAAAAGAGGTGGCGTACATGTTATTCTCTAAAATTTTGCTAGCCTATGACGGTTCAAAGGCTTCTAATCAAGCATTGGAGCGCGCAATTGAACTCGCTAAAGTCACACCAGGTTCTATATTGCATGTCGTACACGCATTTGAATTCCCAAGATTTTTTATCGGAGAAGCTCTTGCACCACTACCAGCTTCAGTAAATAAAGAATATTATGATTTGGCAGTGCAGACAACCGAGGAAGTGAAGGGACGCCTTGAGGCTGAAGGCCTGAATGCTGAGGTTGAGCTTTTACAAGGATCTCCTGCGGAAGTGATTTTGAAATATGCTAAGGAAAATGCTATAGACATCATAGTTATCGGCAGCCGCGGGCTTGGCGGTATACGTGAATTTGTTCTGGGCAGTGTCAGCCATAATGTAGTACAAAGCGCTCGTATTCCAGTGCTGGTTGTAAAATAATATAGAGTTCAAAGGGACGCTGATAGCGTTCCTTTTTTTCAATTTAAGGCTGTACAGGTCTTAATCTGGAGCTTAAACACCATAGAGCGCTAGAGGTAGGAGCGTACGGAAAGAAGTACTTCTTCACAAAATATAAGGTTATTGAGAATTTAAATTCGCCCAAAAGCGAACATTTATTATGGTGATTTTACCAATGTTCGTGTTTGAGTTGACATCATGTGTAGGGGATTGTTAAACTGATGTCATGAAGAGCTCGTATAAAACCGGGAATATGGCCCGGAAGTTTCTACCCGGGAACCGTAAATTACCGGACTACGAGGAAATAGGATGCTAGAATGCGATAATGCAGTCCAGATAATGGAGTGATGCATTGTGCAGCTTTCCGCGCTTAATGCCAGTTTGGTGAGAGGCAAGCGGGAGTGTTTTTTCCTAATTCCTTTACTAGTCCGATCCTCCCGCAGCAAAATGCGTCTGGACATCGGGCTTTTTTAATATAAGGAATAAGTTACACGTAATACATCAACCTTATATTATTAAGGAAAACGATAGTCATCCCTGAAGGACGAGAATGTAGTCTCTGCTTGTTCGGATTTACAAGATAAAGATATCTCATACTAGTGATTGGAAGGTAGGTCGAATCATGTCTGTGCAGGTAGCTGTCATCATGGGTAGTAAGTCGGATTGGGATACGATGGAGCACGCTTGTGGGGTGCTGGAAGAGCTGGGATTGTCTTATGAGAAGAAGGTAGTATCCGCGCACCGTACACCGGACTTGATGTTCCGCTATGCGGAGGAAGCCGCAGGCCGCGGCATTCGCGTGATTATTGCAGGAGCAGGCGGCGCCGCGCATTTGCCGGGTATGGTGGCTGCAAAGACAATCCTGCCAGTGATTGGAGTGCCCGTGCAGTCGAAAGCACTTAATGGGCTGGACTCGCTGCTCTCCATCGTGCAGATGCCTGGAGGCATACCGGTAGCAACGGTAGCTATTGGTAAAGCAGGCGCTGTAAATGCGGGCCTGCTGGCCGCACAGATCATCGGAGCGTTCGACCCTGAAGTGCAGCAGCGTGTGCAGCTGCGTCGGGATGCGATTCGCGATGAAGTATTGGAAAGCAGCGACAGCTTATGAGGCCGGAGGAGCTGAAGCTGCAGGAGGCTGGCGGCGCAGCTTCGCCAGCTGCACAAGCGTCCGGTGCAGACACCGTCCGGACGCTGCTGCCCGGCTCGACCGTCGGCGTGCTCGGCGGCGGGCAGCTCGGGCGCATGATGGCGCTGGCCGGCAGCGCCATGGGGTACCGCTTCGTGGCGCTGGATCCTGCGCCGGATGCGCCGAGCGGTCAAGTTACGCCGCAGATTACGGCGGCGTATAACGACCGGGACGCGGCGCGGGAGCTGGCCCGCCGCTCGGACGTCATCACGTACGAGTTCGAGAACGTCGACGCGGGCGTAGCAGCGCTGCTGGCGGAAGAATCGTACGTGCCGCAGGGCAGCGCGCTGCTGTATACCACGCAGCATCGGCTGCGCGAAAAAGCCGCCATCGAGGCGGCGGGCGTTCCGGTCGCCCCGTACCGGAAGGTGGACAGCCTTGCGGAGCTAAAAGAGGCGGCGGCTGAACTTGGACTACCTTGTGTGCTCAAGACAGCCACAGGCGGTTATGACGGCAAGGGTCAAGCTGTGATTCGTCAGGAAGAAGAGCTGGAAGAAGCTTTCCGGCAGGTTGCACCCGGTGAGGTGATTCCGGAGCTGGTGCTTGAGAAGTTTGTAGCTTTTCAATGCGAAATATCCGTTGTTGCTGCACGTAGTGCATCTGGGGAGGTCAAAAGCTTCCCGCCTTCTGAGAACATTCATGTAAACAATATTTTGCATCTGTCCATTGTGCCTGCAAGAGTGTCAGCGGACATTCAGCGCAGAGCTTGCGAGCTGGCTGAGACTTTAATCGCAGGGCTGAATGCGGTTGGACTGCTTGCCGTGGAAATGTTCGTCACAGCGGACGGTGAATTGTTCGTCAATGAGCTGGCACCAAGACCGCATAATTCCGGCCATTACACCATGGATGCTTGCGTGACCTCACAGTTCGAGCAGCATGTCCGGGCGATTTGTAATCTGCCGCTGGGCGATACAACGCTTTTGACACCTGTAGTTATGGTAAATGTATTAGGTCAGCATTTGGATGGTGCGATTAAAGCGACCTGTACACATGAGGAAAAAGATAATAAGCTGGGTATTGTACCTAAGCTTCATATATATGGCAAGACTGAGAGTAAGACTGGTCGTAAGATGGGTCATATCAATCTGCTGTGCAAGGATACCGGAGACGGCTTATCCTGGGTGGAGCAATCTAAACTTTGGAGGAACTAAAGAATATGATCGAACGTTACAGCAGACCCGAGATGCGGGCCATTTGGACTGAGGAGAATAAATTCAAAGCATGGCTGGAAGTGGAAATATGCGCTTGTGAAGCATGGGCGGAGCTGGGAGTCATCCCACATGAAGACGCTGCTAAGCTGCGTAAGGATGCTAAATTCGACATCGCACGTATTGATGAAATCGAACAGGAAACACGTCATGACGTAATCGCCTTTACACGTGCGGTTTCCGAAAGCCTTGGCGCAGAACGCAAATGGGTACACTACGGCCTTACTTCCACAGATGTGGTGGATACAGCACTGGGTTACTTGCTGCGTCAAGCGAATGAGATTCTAGAGAAGGATATTATTAACTTCATTGAGATCCTTAAAGATAAAGCTATTGCTTATAAAGATACACCGATGATGGGCCGTACACATGGGGTTCATGCTGAGCCAACTACTTTTGGTCTGAAAATGGCATTGTGGTACGAAGAAATGAAACGTAACCTGGAGCGTTTCCGCCATGCTGCGAACGGTGTGCAATTTGGCAAAATCTCCGGAGCCGTTGGTACGTATGCCAACATCGATCCATTCGTAGAAGAATTTGTCTGCCGTAAGCTGGGTACAAGCCCTGCACCGATCTCGACACAAACTCTACAGCGCGACCGTCACGCTGAATATATGGCAGCTCTTGCTCTGGTAGCAACCTCGCTAGACAAATTCGCTACCGAAATCCGCGCTCTGCAAAAGAGTGAGATTCGCGAAGTAGAAGAAGCTTTTGCCAAAGGTCAAAAGGGTTCATCTGCTATGCCGCATAAACGGAATCCTATTGGCTGCGAGAATATTTCCGGTCTGTCCCGCGTGATTCGCGGACATATGGTTACAGCTTACGAGAACGTGCCGCTCTGGCATGAACGCGATATCTCGCACTCTTCAGTGGAGCGTATCATCCTTCCGGATGCAACAATGCTATTGAACTACATGCTGAACCGTTTCGGAAACATCGTGAAGAACCTGACTGTATTCCCAGAGAATATGAAGCGTAACATGAACCGTACCTTCGGCGTTCCTTTCTCTGGCCGGATCTTAACCAAGCTGATTGATAAAGGCTTCAGCCGCGAGCAAGCATACGACACTGTTCAACCACGTGCGATGCAAGCTTGGGAAGAGCAAAAGCAGTTCCGTGATATCGTGGAAGCTACACCTGAAATCACTAATGTCCTCACCCCAGAAGAGATTGAAGATGCATTTAACCCTTCTTGGCACCTTAAGCATGTGGATACCATCTTCCGCAAGCTAGAACTTATCTAAGAAAAGATAAGTTAGTGGTGAACTAAGGAGCTAGGAATAGTACGAGCGGTTAAGGTTGTGCAGAATTGAAATGCAACTGGTCGATAAGGAACGGAGAGAAATTTTGGAACTGTAGAAGCGTTAGCGTTCGCCTTTATCCTCGGATTTCTACCACGTGCAGTGGTTCAAATCAGGAAATCTGAGGATAACAGCGATCGGAAGTCCAAACATTCCTCGGAAGTGCTTCCTCCTAGACCAGCCCAACTTAGGAAGATCATTAGTTCAAGGGAGGAAAGGTCATGACATCATCGGCCGTATCCACAGCCGTGGAACTCATCAATGCGCCGCTGCTCTACAAAGGGAAGGTTCGTGAGCTATACGATTTAGGGGAAAATGTACTGATCGTAGTTACGGATCGGATATCTGCTTTTGACTATGTGCTGGACCCGGCGGTCCCTGAAAAGGGCAATGTGCTTAACCGTCTGAGTGCGTTCTGGTTCGGACAGACTAAAGAGCTGATGGAGAATCATGTCGTTCATATCGATGTGGATCTGCTCGGCGACGTAGTTAAGGACAAAGAGGCTCTCAGAAACCGTGTCATGGTGGTACGCAAAGCGGAGCGTATTGATATCGAATGCGTAGTGCGTGGATGCATCACTGGCGGCGGCTGGAGACAGTATCAAGAAACCGGCAAGGTAAATGGTATTGAACTTCCTGCTAACCTCCGCAAAAACGCGCTGCTGGCAGAACCGATTTTTACTCCTGCGGCTAAAAATGATGTAGGTCACGATGAGGATATTCCGTTTGAGAAAATGCAGGAATTAATCGGAGCTGATCTGGCGCTTGAGCTGCAGGAAAAGAGCTTAAAGCTGTTCGCTTTTGCTAGAGAGTATTGTGCTGAGCGTGGGATCATTCTTGCGGACTGCAAATTCGAATTCGGCTTGTTGGACGGTAAGGTGATTCTGATCGATGAGATTTTTACACCGGATGCTTCCCGCTTCTGGGCTAAGGATAAATACGCGCTTGATATTGAAATTGATAGTATGGATAAAGAGCCTGTTCGTACGTATCTATCTGCATCTTCCTGGGACAAGAATAGTAAACCTGATCCGCTCCCACTGGAAGTAGTAGAAGAAACTACACGGCGTTATCTGGACATTTATCATCGTCTTACTGGCAAGTCTTTATAGTTCAACATAGTGTGTGCACTCATGGGAATAAATTCAGTATATATTTTTGAAGCTAAATGTACTCATTGTAGAATTTCAGTTTCAGAGGGTATGCTCATTAAAATTTAGGAGGAACTACAAGCATATGTTAAAAGCGACGGTATATGTCACCATAAAGAAAAGCGTTCTTGATCCACAAGGGGTAGCAGTACAAGGAGCACTTCATTCGGTAGGCTTCCAAGAAGTTGAAAGCTTGCGTATCGGGAAATATATGGAGCTGACTTTGGATACGGATAACCGTGCTGAAGCGGAAGTGCGTCTCAAGGAAATGTGCGAAAAGCTACTTGCCAACACGGTGATCGAGGATTACCGCTACGAATTGGAGGACTAAACGACATGAAATTTGCTGTACTTGTCTTCCCAGGCTCCAACTGTGATATTGATTGCTACAAGGCGGTAGAGGACAGTCTCGGCGAACCAGTCGATTATGTGTGGCATACAGCGACGGATTTGTCGGCGTATGATTGCATTTTGGTTCCAGGCGGATTCTCATATGGTGATTACCTGCGCTGTGGCGCGATTTCGAGATTTGCTCCTGTTATGGCGGAAGTTGCTAAAGCAGCAGAGCAAGGGAAATACGTGCTAGGCATTTGCAATGGGTTCCAAATTCTTACTGAGGCTGGTTTGCTGCCAGGTGCGCTTCGCCGCAACATGTCGATGAAGTTCCGCTGTCACGATACAGTGCTTAAGGTTGTTAATAATGAAACCCCATTTACTATTGACTATGCTAAAGATGAAGAAATCATCATCCCAATCGCACACGGTGAAGGAAACTACTACTGTGATGACGAGACTTTGGCAGAGCTGAAAGCTAACAATCAGATCGTGTTTACCTATAGCGATAATCCTAACGGCTCCGTAGCCGATATTGCGGGTGTTAGTAACGTACAAGGGAATGTGGTTGGCATGATGCCTCACCCTGAGCGCGCGGCTAATAGTTTACTTGGTTCAGAAGACGGCAAAAGAATGTTTACATCCATACTGAAGACTTGGAGGGATCGTCATGACGCAGCAAGTATCCGTTAAGGAACCGACCGCAGAACAGATTGCGGAGCAGAAAATTTACAGCCAGTTCGGTGTGTCGGACAGCGAATATGAGCTGATCAAGTCTTTTATGGGACGTTTGCCGAACTACACTGAAATCGGCGTATTCAGCGTAATGTGGTCCGAGCACTGTGCCTATAAGAACTCCAAACCCCTCCTGAAACGTTTCCCAATTTCCGGACCACGTGTCCTGATGGGACCTGGCGAGGGTGCAGGGATTGTAGATATCGGTGACAACCAAGCGGTTGTTTTCAAAATCGAAAGTCATAACCACCCTTCAGCGGTAGAACCTTTCCAAGGTGCGGCAACGGGTGTCGGCGGGATTATTCGTGATATTTTCTCCATGGGCTCCAGACCTATCGCAATCCTCAATTCACTACGTTTCGGGAAGCTGGAAAGTGATCGAGTGAAGTATTTGTTCGAACATGTAGTGTCTGGTATTGCTGGTTATGGTAACTGTATCGGGATTCCAACGGTTGGCGGCGAAATCATGTTTGATGATAGCTATGACGGCAATCCGCTAGTTAACGCAATGTGTGTGGGTCTGATCGATCATGACAAAATCCAACGTGGTGTAGCTAAGGGTGTAGGCAACCCTGTCTTCTATGTAGGCCCTCCTACAGGACGTGATGGAATTCATGGTGCTACTTTTGCATCGGTAGAGCTTAGTGAGGAATCAGAAGCTAAACGTACCGCAGTACAAGTCGGCGATCCATTTATGGAAAAGCTCGTTATGGAATCTTGTCTAGAACTGATCGACAGCGGCATCGTTATCGGGATTCAGGATATGGGTGCAGCTGGCCTTACATGCTCTAGTGCGGAGATGGCAAGTAAAGCAGGCAACGGTCTGGAGCTGTATCTTGATCAGGTGCCACAACGTGAAGAGGGCATGACGCCTTACGAAATGATGCTTTCAGAATCACAAGAACGGATGTTGTTCGTCGTTGAGCCGAAGGATGAGGCCCAGGCACAAGAGATTTTTGACCGCTGGGGTGTTATCTGCTGTAAAGTCGGTAAAGTTACGGATGATGGCCGCTTGAAATTGTATCATCACGGCGAGGTTGTTGGTGACATGCCAGTAACGGCGCTCGTGGATGAGTGTCCAGTATATAACAAACCTTCTGAGGTTCCTGCTTATTATATTGCGAATGAAAAGGTAGATACCCTTCGTTATGAGGAAGTTACGGATCTGGGCGGTGCATTGCGTACAGTACTTGGATCACCAACCGTAGCAAGTAAAGCATGGGTATACAATCAATACGATTACATGGTGCGGACGAGCACAGCTGTACGTCCTGGATCTGACGCGGCTGTAGTTACCATTCATGGTACTCGTAAAGGACTTGCGATGACTACAGACTGTAATGGCCGTTATGTTCATCTTGATCCTGAAGTGGGCGGACGTATTGCAGTCAGCGAAGCGGCACGTAACATCGTTTGTTCCGGTGCTGAACCGCTGGCCATCACGGATAATCTGAACTTCGGAAATCCTGAGAAGCCTGATGTGTTCTGGCAAATGGAGCGTGCGGTTGATGGTATGGCTGAAGCATGTCGTGTGCTGGATACTCCGGTTATCGGTGGTAATGTCAGTCTTTATAACGAAAATACTACGGGTTCCATCTATCCAACGCCGGTTGTCGGCATGGTTGGTTTAGTAGCGGACACGGATCATATTACGACTCAAGGGTTCAAGCAAGAAGGAGATTCTATTCTTCTGCTGGGAGTGACCAAGGCTGAGCTGGGCGGCAGTGAATTCCAATATGCTGTTCATGGTGTGACCGAGGGTCGTCCTCCGGCTTTGGATTTGGCTACTGAGAAAAAACTGCTGAACGCAGTCCTTACCTCAATTCGTGGCGGTCTGGTTCGTTCCGCACATGACTTGTCCGAAGGTGGACTTGCCGTAGCGCTTGCAGAGAGCTGTATCAGCGGCGGAATCGGAGCGAACGTTGAGCTTTCAGCTAACGCTCTTAGATCTGATGTAGCATTGTTCAGCGAAAGCCAATCACGCATTGTGCTGACAGCAGCTCCTGAACGTGCGGAAGAGCTGAAAGCAGCGATTGCAGCCAGCGGTGTTCCAGTGGAGATCATCGGAACTGTAGGTGGAGACAGACTGCGCGTAAATCTGGACGGTGTGTCCGCACTAGATGAAGCTGTAGCAGAATTGAAATTCGTTTGGGAGGATGCTATTCCATGTCTTATGAAATAAAGACCGGGAAAGAGCAGGAGACTCCTATCCTGTGGACTGGTGACTTTTACAATGAAGGAACGGGCTCGGGAGATATTTTTGACACATTAAAAGAAGAATGCGGCGTTTTCGGGGTCTTCGGACACCCGGAAGCGGCGTCCATGTCTTATTACGGCTTACACGCCTTACAACACCGTGGAGAAGAAAGTGCGGGAATCTGCGTAGCAGACGGTCGCGATTTCAACTATCACCGCGGGATGGGGTTAGTAAAAGAAGTATTCGACAAGGACAAAATTGCCTCATTGGTTGGAGACATGTCCATTGGGCATGTACGTTATTCCACTAGTGGAGACAGCCGTTTAACCAATGCGCAGCCGCTGGTATTTAAATATCGTGACGGCGATTTGGCAATTGCTACGAACGGCAACATAGTAAATGAACCGTTGATCCGCAAACAACTGGAGCAAAGCGGATCGATCTTTCAAACTACGAGTGATACAGAAGTGCTGGCGCATTTAATTGCCCGTTCGCCAAAGGATTTTGTTGAAGCGGCAAAAGATGCGCTGCAGCAGCTCGTTGGCGGGTTTGCTTTTCTGCTTATGACAAATGATAAGTTAATTGTCGCTTCAGATTCCCATGGCTTGCGTCCGCTAGTGATGGGACGGATTGGTGAAGCTTATATTTTTGCTTCCGAGTCCTGCGCATTAGAGGTCATTGGGGCACAGCTGGTTCGAGATATTGAGCCGGGCGAACTGCTAGTCCTCGACAAAAACGGTCTCTTGGAGGACCGTTTTACCGAACCCAAACGTAAAGCGCTGTGCGCGATGGAGTATATTTACTTCTCACGCCCAGACAGTGATATGAACGGTTCTAACCTGCACTCCGCCCGTAAGCGGATGGGTAGCCGCATGGCACTGGAAGCTTTTGTCGATGCTGATCTCGTAACCGGGGTGCCGGATTCCAGTATTTCAGCAGCCATCGGGTATGCCGAGCAAACGGGAATTCCTTATGAGCTTGGGCTCATTAAGAATAAGTACACTGGACGGACCTTCATCCAGCCGAGCCAAGAACTGCGTGAGCAAGGTGTGAAGATGAAGCTGAGCGCCGTGCGCAGTGTAGTTGATGGCAAACGTGTCGTTATGATCGATGATTCTATCGTTCGTGGCACGACCTCACGACGAATCGTCAATCTGCTTAGGGAAGCGGGAGCTGTTGAAGTGCATGTGCGGATTACTTCGCCACCGTTCAAGAATCCTTGCTTCTACGGCATTGATACACCAGACCGCCGAGACCTCATCGCGTCCTACAAGACCATTGAGGAAATGTGCGAAGAGATCAACGCCGATTCCTTGGCATTTTTGTCGCCGGAAGGCTTAATCTCTTCCATTGGTGGACACAACAAAGACGACTACAAAGGCGGACTTTGCCTTTCTTGCTTTGATAATGATTACCCGACGCAGGTGGATTTTGGCGGGGCAGAGAAAGATGGCTGCTCGTGTTGACATCCCCCTAAGTCCCCCTTTCAAAGGGGGATTCCGAAGGGCTCTGCCCTCCGGCCACCCGAAAGCTCGGCGGTAGGAATTGGGTTATAACTTGCTAAGAAGACTTGGGTACGAGTGCTCGCTTTGTCCCTGTGTGCTGCGCACGGACGGGACACGCTTTACGGCGCTCCGCCCCCCCGCTGCATCCGCCGCCGGTACTGGCTTGCCAAGCTTCCCTCTGTTTGCTTCGCAAATACGAGGGCCGCTTGTCTCGCTTAAGAAGGTGCATGGCGCAGCTCATGCACCGAGGTCTTGAGGTCCGTGTGCAAGGCGCGCACTGCGGCTTGCAGTAGGGACAAACCGGTGGTTGGAGGGAGTTATGGAGAGGAAGTTTGGAACTGTAGAAGCGTAGCGTTCGCCTTTATGGTTGGATTTCTACCGCGAAGAGCGGTTCGAATCAGGAAATCCAACCATAACAGCGATCGGAAGTCCAAACATTCCTCGCAATAACTCCCCTGCAACCACCCAAAAGCCGAATGCGCCCAAACGCGCTCTAAACTATTAAAAGATGAGGTGTCCAATAGTGTCGGAAGCTTATAAAAACGCCGGAGTGGATATTGCGGCTGGTAATGAAGCGGTAGAACGCATGAAAAAGCACGTAAAACGTACTTACCGTCCAGAAGTAATGACGGATCTTGGTGGGTTCGGAGCGCTGTTTGGCCTCAATAAAGATAAATATGAAGAGCCAGTGCTTGTATCGGGAACCGATGGTGTAGGCACAAAGCTCAAAATCGCGTTCGCGGCGGATCGCCATGACACGATTGGCATCGACGCTGTAGCTATGTGCGTGAACGACATTGTAGTGCAAGGTGCAGAGCCACTCTTTTTCCTCGACTATCTGGCTTGCGACAAAGTGGTGCCGGAGAAAATCGAAGCTATCGTAGCTGGAATCGCTGAAGGCTGTCACCAAGCGGGTTGTGCACTGATTGGCGGCGAAACGGCTGAGATGCCGGGTATGTATTCAGCAGGTGAATATGATATCGCTGGATTCACAGTGGGCGTAGCTGACAAAGCGAAGCTGGTAACAGGCGCTAACATCGCTGCTGGCGACACAGTGATTGGTCTGGCTTCCAGTGGTGTGCACAGCAATGGCTTCTCGCTGGTGCGTAAGCTTTTGCTTGAGCAAGAGGGTTATGGCCTGAATGACGTGCTTCCTGAGCTTGGTGCTCCGCTTGCGGATGTACTCCTTGCACCAACTAAGATTTATGTGAAGCCTTTGCTGGCACTGCTGGAGCAGCTTCCGGTAAAAGGTATGGCTCATATTACGGGTGGCGGATTTATCGAGAATATCCCACGCGTATTGCCTGATAATGTAGATGTGGAGATCAATTACGGATCGTGGCCGATTCTGCCAATCTTCGGGTTGATGCAGAACAAAGGTAACGTAAGCAACCGTGATATGTTCACTACTTTTAATATGGGAATTGGTCTTGTTCTGGTAGTTAGCGCTGCTGATGGAGAACGCGCTCTTGAACTGCTTAAAGCTAGCGGAGAAGAGGCGTATATCATTGGTAAAGTAACAGAAGGGGAACGCAAAGTAACCTTTACTGGAGCTGAAGTGTGATGCAATCAAGTCGAATCGCTGTTTTTGCTTCGGGGCAGGGCAGCAATTTTGCAGCACTGATCGAGGCACAGAAAGCAGGTTTGCTTGGAGACGGCAGGATTGAATTGCTTGTCTCGGACAAGCCGGAAGCGCCTGTAGCACAACGTGCGGAGGATGCGGGAATTCCCGCCCTCCTGCTACGGCCAAAAGACTTCGCCAGCCGTGAGCTCTACGAAGCAGAGATTGTAGCAGAGCTTCAGCAAAGGGAAATCGGGCTGGTTGTGTTGGCAGGGTATATGCGCCTCATTACACCAGTGCTTTTAACGCCGTATGCGGGTCGGATTATTAACATTCACCCATCGCTGCTGCCTGCTTTTGCTGGAAAGGATGCGATCGGACAAGCGCTGGATTATGGCGTGAAGCTGACGGGAGTCACTGTGCATTTTGTCGATGGAGGTATGGATACCGGGCCGGTTATTGCTCAGCGTAGCGTAGTTGTGTTGGATAACGACACGGCGGATTCATTGGCGGAACGGATTCATAAGGTTGAGTATGAGTTGTATCCTGAAGTGGTTGGCGCTTTTGCCAGCGGGAAAGTGGAACTGAGTGGAAGAAAGACGATTATCCGCGAAAAGTAAGCCACACTGTAGCCATTAGAAGTTTTGGATCGACATTTGGTGACAGGCGGAGAGATTTTAGGGTATTTCTCGGGAAATATTGCATAAGCGGCATTATGTGTCGTGTAGTAGGTAATAGAGTCAGATTCTTTCTTATAGTAATTTCCCAAGCTTTTAGATGTCATCACATTAAATCGCACGTACAACCCGAAGGAGGACTATTCAAAGTGAGTATCAAAAGAGCGCTAGTTAGCGTATCGGATAAACAAGGTATCGTGGATTTTTGCCGCGAGTTGTCTGCATTAGGCGTAGAGATTATTTCCACAGGTGGAACAAGCACGCTTTTGGCTAAGGAAGGTGTTCCAGTCATCGGTATTTCCGATGTTACAGGATTCCCGGAAATCATGGATGGACGTGTCAAAACCTTGCACCCGGCTGTACACAGCGGATTGCTAGCGGTTCGTGACAATGAGGAACACACGCGTCAAATGAAAGAGCTTGGTCTGGACTACATTGATCTGGTAGTAGTAAATCTGTATCCGTTCGCGGAAACCATTGCTAAACCGGATGTATCGTATGAAGAAGCCATCGAGAATATCGATATCGGCGGACCGACGATGCTGCGTTCTGCGGCGAAGAACCATGCTTTTGTAAGTGTAGTGGTAGATGCTAACGACTATGCTACAGTGCTTGAAGAGGTTCGCGCAGGTGGAGATACAACGCTGGAAACACGCAAACGTCTTGCGGCAAAAGTGTTCCGTCATACGGCGGCTTACGATGCCTTAATTTCCGATTATTTGGCTAATGTTACTGGCGAACCGCTTCCTGAGCGCTACACCGTGACTTATGAGAAAATTCAGGATCTGCGCTATGGCGAGAATCCGCATCAAAAAGCGGCTTTCTATCGCAAGCCTTTGGCTGCGGGGGATACTCTTACAGCAGCTGAGCAATTGCATGGCAAAGAATTATCCTACAACAATATCAACGATGCTAACGCAGCGCTGCAAATCGTGAAAGAATTTGAAGAACCTGCTGTCGTAGCCATTAAACATATGAATCCTTGTGGTGTAGGTGTCGGTGAAAGTGTATACGAAGCTTATCAAAAAGCTTACAACGCAGACCCAACCTCTATCTTTGGCGGAATTGTAGCCGCTAACCGGATTATCGATGCAGACACTGCTAATCTGCTGAAAGAGATTTTCCTCGAAATCGTATTGGCGCCAGGGTTTACGGATGAAGCACTGGAAATCCTTACGAAGAAAAAGAACCTGCGTTTGCTCAAAATCGGCAATCTTAGCACGGCTAGCGCGCGTAAGAGCAGCTTCGTACTTACCTCTATTGATGGAGGAATGGTTGTACAGGAGAGCGATGTGCATTCTGTGAACCCGGATGATCTGCAAGTTGTTACGGACCGTAAGCCAACCGAAGAAGAATTGAAACAGCTGTTGTTCGGCTGGAAGGTAGTTAAGCATGTGAAATCTAATGCGATTGTATTAGCGGCGGATGATATGACAGTTGGCGTAGGTGCAGGGCAAATGAACCGCGTTGGCGCGGCAAAAATTGCGATTGAACAAGCTGGCGAGAAGTCCAAAGGATCAGTCCTTGCCTCTGACGCCTTCTTCCCAATGGGAGATACACTTGAAATGGCAGCTAAAGCAGGTATTACCGCAGTTATTCAGCCAGGCGGCTCCATTAAAGACGAAGAATCGATCAAGGTCGCGAATGAGTATGGAATTGCTATGGTCTTCACAGGCGTCCGTCATTTCAAACACTAGAACGCTGGGAGGATTTTATTCTAATGGATATTTTAGTGGTTGGCGGCGGCGGCCGGGAGCATGCGATTATTTGGAGCCTGTCCCAAAGCCCCAAGGTTGGTAAAATCTATTGCGCACCCGGCAACGCCGGAATCGCGCAGCTAGCAGAATGTGTGCCTATCGGTGTGTTCGAGTTCGATCGTCTGACGGCTTTTGCCAAAGAGAAGGAAGTTGGCCTTGTCGTAATCGGACCGGATGATCCGTTAGCAGGGGGCATTGTGGATGCTTTTGAAGCACAGGCTATTCCAGTGTTTGGTCCACGTAAGAATGCAGCTGAGATCGAAGGCAGCAAAACCTTTATGAAGGATCTTTTGCACAAATATAATATTCCGACAGCAGCCTATGAAAAATTTGATGGCTATGAAGCTGCACTGGCTTACTTACGCGAGCAACCGCTGCCGATCGTAATCAAGGCAGATGGGCTTGCCGCAGGAAAAGGCGTGACCGTTGCCTATTCACGGGAAGAGGCAGAGCAGGCACTAGCTGATATTATGGTAACCAAAGTGTTTGGTGAGGCTGGTGCTCAGGTTGTCATTGAAGAGTTCCTAGCGGGTCAGGAAATGTCGATTTTGGCTTTTGTTGATGGAGAGACAGTTCGTCCGATGGCTGCCGCTCAGGATCATAAGCCCGCTTACGATGGAGATAAAGGTCCTAATACTGGTGGAATGGGTACCTATTCGCCTCTGCCGCATATCGACGAGGCGATTATCCAAGAAGCGATTGAGACCATCATTAAGCCAACAGCCAAGGCTATGGTAGCTGAAGGCCGTTCTTTCAGCGGCGTTTTGTTCGCAGGGCTGATGATTTCTCCAGAAGGTAAACCAAAGACCATCGAATTTAATGCCCGGTTTGGGGATCCGGAGACACAGGTCGTGCTGCCTAGATTGAAGAGCGACTTGTTAGAAATCTTTTTGGCAGTAACCGAGGGTAGACTTGCGGATATCGACATTGAATGGAGCGACGAAGCAGCGGTGTGCGTGGTTCTCGCTTCTGGAGGATATCCAGGCTCTTATCCTAAGGGAGTGCCGATCGAAGGGCTTGAGGACAGCCAAGGAGGGCTGATCTTCCATGCCGGTACAGCACGGGGGGCAGATGGCAGCTGGGTAACGAACGGCGGACGGGTCTTAGGCGTGGTAGGCCTGGGTGCTACGATTGCCGAAGCTCGTTCAGCAGCCTATGCTAGGGCTGAAGGAATCTCTTTTTCCGGGAAACAGAATCGCAGCGACATCGCTATGAAGGCTCTGGTATAAGGATAAAGCACTGTATCTAGCAATTTTTTGCGCTTTAAGTCCTAAAAAAGGACTGACAAGTGATAGAAGAAGTGCTATAATACTACACGTACGGGGGAAAATGTGCGGATATATACAGATAAGGGCCTTTCCGATCATGGGAAGGCCCTTTTAAATCGGAGTCCTTCAGACTTTGTGCAGTAACCTTATAAAGGATGCCTCGTGCCTGAAAATGTTGATACTTATAGTGCATACTAGCGATACGCTTATGGCGAATGGCTACTCACAGATTTAAGGGGGAATTCGTTTTGAGTAAGATTGGAAGAAATGATATGTGTCCTTGCGGAAGCGGGAAAAAATATAAGAAATGCTGCCTAGGGAAAGAAACTTCTGCAGTGGAATCCATCATGCGACTGGTAACAACGGAAGAATCCGCTGCTACTGTGGCTGTGGCCGAGAAACCAGAAGCGGCAGCAATTCCTGAAGCTAAGCTTACCCTAACTACGCTCAAAAAAAAGGTGTCACGTGATCTGAAATGGGAGCATCCGGCACATGAACAATTGGCTCTGCATCTTATTGAGACCATGAGAGACAGCTATGACCGGGAGCTAATCTGGGAAGGTCTGGTTCTATGGAATGGTTATTCCCGTCACATCAAGCCTGCAGTGAAGAAAATGGGCTCCTTCTGTGCAGCTATCGAGTTTATCTTGTCTGAGGAATATGGATTCCTTCAAACTCAAGCTGATCTAGCGATCAAACATGAGGTTACTGCACCTACCATCTCCAGAAAAGTTAAAGAGATGCTTAATTATATCGAACAGTACGGCATGGGCGGGGCAGAGGAAGAATTACTTTTGCTCAACGTTTCAGGCACTCCGAAGGATCAGGAACAGGCTTTGCTGCAAAAAGCAATGGAAACTAAAGCATCCAATCGTCGGATCCAGCTAGCAGAAGCGGCATTGGAAGTTTATCCGGACAGTCCGGACGCCTATCTCATTTTGGCTGAGGAAGCCGAGAATGAAGCAGATGCCCGTGCTTATCTGAAAGCAGGGATGGAAGCGGGTGCGCGTGAGCTTGGAGAAGCCTTTTTCACTGAGAACAAAGGACATTTCTGGGGTCTTTACGAGACACGTTCGTACATTCGAATTTGCAAAAGCTACGCTGACTCCTGCTGGTTTAGCGGAAATGCAGAAGAAGCACAAAAGACGCTGGAGCACATTCTAGAATTGAACCCAGAAGATAACACAGGTGCACGTTACCTTCTAACGGCAACGTACCTTTACACTAATAAGCTTAAGAAGACCGAGAAGGTACTGGAGAAGTTCGGCAAGGATGCAGCAGCAACAGTAGCATATGACCGTATGGTTTTAGAATATAAGAAGAACGGGATTACTTCCCAGCTCAAAATGCTATACCGCGTGGCGAAGAATGTGAACAAGCATGTGCCAGATTATCTGTTAGGTATCAAAAGATTGCCGCATAACCTGCCTGATTTTGTAGGCGTGGGTGACGCTAACGAGGCTATCGAATATGTTATTGTACATTCACGTTTGTGGACAAGCTTACCAGACCTGGTGAAGTGGATGCTGAAGCAACAGGACTAGTAGGTTTCATAGCATAGGGATAGCAAATATTAGTAAGAGACTATAGGGTTCCTTTAGTCTCTTTTTCTTTATCACTGATTAGGATGCTTGAAAAAATGTCCTCGGGAGAGTATGTTACAAGAAGTAGAATAACAGATAGATAGTGAGGCGAGAGGGTTATGAGAGAAGAGGAAGACCGAATCGTAGGAATGGAAGATATTGTGCGGGCTCATCACGTACTGCGTGAAGTCATAATCCGGACACCCCTACAACGTGATGCTGTGCTGTCAGCCAAGTATGATTGTGATGTGTATTTGAAGCGCGAGGATTTGCAGATTGTACGTTCTTTCAAAATCCGCGGAGCTTATAATATGATTCGTAGTTTGTCAGCAGAAGATAGAGCAAAAGGGATTGTCTGTGCGAGTGCGGGCAACCATGCACAAGGCGTAGCCTATTCCTGTAAGGCGCTTGGAATTAAAGGCAAGGTCTACATGCCAAGCACTACGCCTAACCAGAAGGTTAAGCAGGTGCGGCGGTTTGGCGGTGAGTTTGTTGAGGTCATTCTGAAGGGAGATACCTTTGATGACGCTTATGATGAAGCACTGCAAGCTTGTATAGATCATGGGATGACGTTGATCCATCCCTTTGATGAGCCACGAATCATTGCGGGCAACGGCACCATTGCAATGGAAGTGATGGAGAGTCTGGACAACCCTGCAGACTTTATGTTCGTAACCATTGGTGGAGGCGGTCTGGCAGCGGGTATAGCCACCTATGTGAAGACAGTTAGTCCTTCTACCAAGTTGATTGGTGTGGAGCCACTCGGAGCAGCTTCTATGACGGAAGCGATTAAGCTTGGAGAAGTGGTGACTCTAAAGGAAATTAATAAGTTCGTGGACGGAGCGGCTGTAAAACGTGTTGGCGGATTGACGTACGATATTTGTTCCCGTCATCTGGATGACATCGTGATGGTGCCTGAAGGTAAAGCTTGTACCACGATTCTAGAACTATATAACGAGAATGCCATAGTGGTTGAGCCAGCAGGTTCGCTGCCTATCGCAGCGCTTGATCAATATCGTGATCAAATCCGCGGCAAAACAGTTGTCTGTATCATAAGCGGCGGCAACAACGATATTGACCGGATGCAGGAGATCAAAGAGCGTTCATTGATTTACGAAGGCTTAAAACACTATTTCATGGTGAACTTCCCGCAACGTGCAGGTGCGCTGCGTGAGTTCTTGGGCGAAATCCTTGGACCTCACGATGATATTACCCGTTTCGAGTATATCAAGAAGCATGATAAAGAAAATGGTCCCGCGCTTGTGGGCATTGAATTATTGTCAACGGATGCCTACGAGCCTCTCATCGAACGGATGCAGCAGAAGGGCGTCGATTATGTAGAGATCAATAAGGATTCTAATCTCTTTAACATCCTTATTTAATTCTCTCATAGACTTAATAATCTCGTTAACGAACATAAACAAGCCCGTCCCTATTCATTTAAGGGACGGGCTTTTGTGATTTCTTTATTAGAGAGGTAACGAAGTTTTACGATATTGCTCGACCTCATCGGTCAATTTATAGCTATTATCTTTCATTAATTTCATGAAGCTATCCAGCTTTTGTAGAAATGGGCTGTTGTCATTATTTTTGGTCAGAATACTGGAGTAAGCCTTTTGCGCCTCCAAATCCATTTCCAGATTGTCATAATGGAAGAGAGGAGTGTTATTCTGGCCGTAAAACGTATTATTCACGTACTTAGTGTACAAGGCTTTTACAGCAGAAATTCGGTTTGATTTCGGATGATTTTGAATGAATTGCTCTTGAGATAAAGCTCTGGCTGCTACCTCAGTCCAGGCGATAACTAGCCCGTTGTCCTTGGAAGAGGGCAGATCCGATTCGGTGGCCATAATGGTAATATAAGCGCTGATATCATTGGTGACGTATAGCTTGTACTTGCGGTAAGCCCCATAATCGATCACCGGGAAAAAAGTACCCTCAGCTGTCTCCAGCTTATATCCGCTTTCGCTGGCACTTTTCAGCAGTGTACGCAGCTGGAGATCATCAGTAATAGCAGCAAGAGAAGACATGCTGGCGCCTGCTTTATAAATGGCGGTGAGCTTCCGCTGGACAGCATTGGTACTGAATTTACTTTCCCAGGCTTGCAGCGCAGCTTTATGCAGATTCTCAAGCTTCAGGGTCAGCATTGTTGCACGATACGACCCTACCGCATACATATTGGAGTTCAAATATTTTATGGCTTCGGGTAACTTGTCAGAGGTAGATAAGAGCGGTAACGCAGCTTTATAGACAGCCTCTGCATGATTATTGCTAGCTGCTTGGGTTATTGCCTTAGCGCCTTCCCCAGGAGGGCTGGTAGCACCTTCGGCGTGAATAGCACTGGGCACTATGCCTAGCCCTAAGGCTATAGCTAGAACGGAGTAGAGAATATAATGCTTCTTAATCATGGAAGTTTCCCCCTATCTATCGGATGGAATAAAGTATTTCAGCCTAGATCTTTATTTTTTGAAAAATATAAACTTCAGTCCCAACCCCCCAATGATGCACAGAATTAAGCTTACCCACGGGGATATTGTAATGACCGGAAATAACCGATCGAGGAACATACCGATAAATACAGCAGCTACTGCGATGCCAATATAGATGCCAAGGCTTTTTATATCAAAAGGTTTGGCACTGGGTGCATCGCTTTCCGACAAGGAAGACATCCATTTCATAATGAGTTCAATTAAGATAATGGAGCCTACTCCCACAGCGAGCAGGGTGAAAAGGCTGATCTGTCCGAACATTCCAGGTGAATCGTCAGTCCATTGGAAGAAGAGTCCACCGATTGCCAATATCCCAAAAAGACAGGTCAGAGCTGCGCAGGGAATCATCAAGTAATAGTTCCATTTACTGCGCACCGGGCGCCCGGGAACACTGTCTATGATTTCTTTAAAATAATCGTGCGGATTCTCGCCGAATACTTGCTTGGCATTTTTCCCTTTACGTTGTTCCTTCAACAGCAGCTTGGCCGCATCCAGCAAAAGTTCCTCTCCGCGCAGAGGGTCAATTCGACTGGCTCGCACCGCAAGGATCATATCTTCTAAATAGGAGCGATTGAAGGGCGTCAACTGCTCACGCAGGGCGTTATTTTCCTTAATCATATCTTTCACTTTCATAATTTGGATGTAAACCTCCAGTGTTGTTAATCGGTATAGTCTTTAACCTAGAGTATACGTTTGCATGACAGGTCTACGCAAGGACAACCATTTCTATGGCGATATGCATAATCCTTTTAGAAGAGTGAACACTGATAATGTTGTTGCTTGATCAATATAGCATTGGGAAAGGTTGGGAGCTTTATGGAACATGAGAACAAGAAAGAACAGGGAAGATCCATGGGCAACGGTTTCGAGCCTACGCCCAATAATTCAATGGGGGATTGGGGCGGCTCCGATGGATTCAGCATGTGGGATTCCGCAGAAGATGCTCCCGAGGGCTTGCTTAAGGATTGGGAAGGCAGCCATGAAACCCATGAGATGTTTAACGACAGCTACGATTGATTAACAACCCTGGTCATTCATCTCGAAAAAACAACAGAGCAGCGATCCTCCGATACTGGAGATCGCTGCTCTTTGTTTTTTGGTGGGGTTCTGAAACCCCGGAACCGCGGAACCCCGGAACCCCGGAACCCCGGAACCCCGGAACCCCGGAACCCCGGGAACCCCAGAACCCCGGGAACTCCAGAGCTCCTAGACCCCCGGTTGTCGTAGTATCCACCATCTTTCGGACTCAGATGACGTTATTAGCCAAATTATCGCCTTTTCAGCACAGTTTCGGACCCCAGTGATGCTATTGCTCGAAAAGTAGCTCTTATTTGCTGTTTTATAGGGTGATAGCGACTATGGGGTCCGATAGAATTCAAAAAGTGTGCTAAATCTGCGAATAGGGTCTTCTGAGTCCTATAGAGCTGCTGAATCCGATGGATTCAGCAGCGGGATTTCCGCGGAAGATACCCCCGAGGGCCTGCTTAAGGATTGGCAAGGCAGCCATGAAACCCATGAAACCCATGAAACCCATGAGATGTTTAACGACAGCTACGATTGATTAACAACCCTGGTCATTCATCTCGAAAAAACAATAGAGCAGCGATCCTCCGATACTGGGATCGCTGCTCTGTTGTTTTTTGGTGGGGTTCTGAAACCCCGGGAACCCCGGAACCCCGGAACCCCGGAACCCCGGAACCCCGGGAACCCCGGGAACTCCAGAGCTCCCAGACCCCCGGTTGTCGTAGCATCCACCATCTTTCGGACTCAGATGACGTTATTAGCCAAATTATCGCCTTTTCAGCACATTTTCGGACCCCAGTGACGCTATTGCTCGAAAAGTAGCTCTTATTTGCTGTTTTACAGGGTGATAGCGACTATGGGGTCCGATAGAATTCAAAAAGTGTGCTAAATCTGCGAATAGGGTCTTCTGAGTCCGATGAAGCTACTGAGTCCGCTGGAGCTACTGAGTCCGCTGGAGCTACTGAGTCCGGTGGAGCTACTGAGTCCGGTGGAGCTACTGAGTCCGCTGGAGCTACTGAGTCCGGTGGAGCTACTGAGTCCGATGAAGCTACTGAGTCCGAAGGAACTGCTGAGTCCGATGAAGCTACTGAGTCCGCTGGAGCTACTGAGTCCGCTGGAGCTACTGAGTCCGCTGAAGCTACTGAGTCCGCTGGAGCTACTGAGTCCGAAGGAGCTACTGAGTCCGCTGGAGCTACTGAGTCCGCTGGAGCTACTGAGTCCGCTGGAGCTACTGAGTCTGATGAAGCTACTGAGTCCGCTGGAGCTACTGAGTCCGCTGAAGCTACTGAGTCCGAAGTAGCCGCTGAGTCCGATGAAGCTACTGAACTCGAGGGAGCAGCTGAGTCCGAAGGAGCTACTGAATCCGATAGAGTTGCTGAATCCCGGATTGGCGGTTTCAATCCACTCGACGTGGGAGCCCTAGAGTCATGTTCATATCTTACGGGACACCCTATTTGTCGCGCAGACTCTAATGCCCAAATACTCCGTGCGTTTATTAAGAATTGTCCCCTTGCTGTTGACAATATGAACGAAATCTTTATAATTAGATTATAATTCATACTAAGTTAATCGGAATTCTAATAAATTAAAATAAATTAAATTACAAATATAATTATAGGAGGATGCGGCAATGGAACGGAATATTGTAATCCGGCATAACGGAGAAGAATTGACGGCGAGCATACATTACCCGAACAAAGAGAAGGGAACCTCTTCGCGTTGCAAGGATAGACTGCCATTAGCCGTGATCTGCCACGGATTTGTGGGGAATCGGATTGGCGTAGACCGGATTTTTGTAAAGGCGGCTCGTGAGCTGGCACAAGAGGGATATATGGTTATTCGTTTTGATCATGTGGGCTGCGGCGAGAGCAGCGGGAATTATGGCGGCGAAGATATGGAATCGATGATCGCTCAGACTAGAGCGGTGCTTGATTACGGAATTAGCTCTGCTGATGTGGACCCACAGCGCGTGACGCTGATTGGCCATAGCCTCGGTGGCGCGGTGGCGCTGCTGACAAGTATTCGCGATCGCCGCGTGAAGAATCTCGTGTTATGGGCCTCTGTTGGTTATCCTTTCAATGATATTGTGAAAATTGTAGGGCGGGAGGCGTATGATCGCGCTGTGAAGAATGGATCAGCCGATTATGTGGGCTACTCGTTTACGCCGGTATATTTTAATTCTTTGGCGGCTTTTCAGCCCTTCCAAGAAGCGAGCAAATTTAGCGGAGATGTACTCGTCATTCATGGCACCTCTGATGATGTCATTCCGGTGGATTACGCTTTTCTTTACCAGAAGCTGTTCTGGACACGTCCCGAAGGACGTTGCGATAAAGAGATCATTTTTCAAGGGGATCACACCTTTTCTTCTGGACCGGCGCAGCAGCAGCTGCTTAAGCGGACTATAGAATGGATGAACGAACAAGAGCATCTGCAGACAGAGTGGCAGAATTGGATGATTTAGGAGAAGGTTTTTATTCGCATTAACTTGCAATAAGCGGTAAAATAAAGATGCACACCATATACTGGGTTATGGAGGTTGGCATCCTATGAAATTACCGTCATTTTTTATTGCGCACGGTTCTCCGCTCCTCGCACTGGAGGATAACGAGTATACCCGTTTTCTGGAGCGGCTTGGTCAAGAACTTGAAGCGCCACGCGGTATAGTAGTTTTCTCAGCGCATTGGGATAGCCCTGAACAGCTACTTACCGTTGATGAACTGCACGAGACACAGCATGACTTCTACGGATTCCCTGAAGAAGTTTACACGCTGACCTATCCGGCCCCGGGCGATCCGGCCCTAACAAGACGGATTTCTGAGCTCTTCAAGGATAACAATCTATCACATCAGCCCGTTCTGGGGCGAGGACTCGATCATGGAGTCTGGGTGATACTGAAAAAAATGTTCCCGAACGCCGACATTCCGGTAGTTGCTTTATCCGTCGATTCCCTGCGCTCTCCCAAGGAGCAGTACAATATCGGGCGGATGTTAGCACCGCTTCGTGACGAAGGCATACTGCTGATTGGAAGCGGTGGACTTGTTCACAATTTGCGGATGCTAAGTGAAAGTGAGCAGCCTGAGGATTGGGCACTTGAATTCGATGCCTGGATTGCCAAGGGACTAGAAGCCTGGGATTTGCCTTCACTTTTTGCGTATGAGAAAAAAGCTCCACATGTACGCGATGCGGTTCCTTCTTATGGAAGAGAGCATTTTGCACCTCTCTTTTACGCGATGGGAACAGCGGATGGCAGCAGGAAGGCAGAGCGGATTTTTCAGGCTTATCAGTATGGGACATTAAGTCTGAATTGCTGGAAGCTAGACTAACTGAATGAATAAGAGACCCGCAGGGTGCAGCCGCAATGGCTGTACCCTTTTTTTAATATAAGAATTTATCTATTCCATGCTATAAAATTTCCTTATGCTTGCTATGAAAAAAGGGAGAAGGTGATCAAGACAAATGGGACTGACTGTGATTAAATGGAAGGAATCAGTGAGTTTCATAAAACGTTTAGGAGGAACTACAAGCTTATGAAAGTAAATTGCTCTTCTTCCCGTCTGTTATCTGCCATTGTATTGACCACCCTATTGCTCTCCGCTTGCGGAACACAGAGTGCAAATAATGAGATCACCCCGACACAGCAGCCTACCGCAGAGCCCACGCCTATCGAAACGATTCAACCCTCACCTACCATTGATCCCGCTGCTGAGCTCGTATCCGGATTAACAGGTCTTCCAGTTTCTGAAGACAGTCTTCCACGTCCCTTGGCCGTAATGATAAATAATGCTCCTGCCGCCCGGCCGCAATCGGGGGTTAGTGAAGCAGATATTTTGTATGAGATTCTTGCCGAAGGTGGTATTACGCGTTTGATTGGTATTTTTCAGAGCCATACAGGTGTGGTGAAAATCGGACCGATTCGCAGCATCCGCCCCTATCTGCTGGATATTGGCGAGAGCTACGGTGGTGTGACGGTGCATGCAGGAGGAAGTCCGGCAGCTTACGCCATTTTGCAAAAAGAGAAAAAAGAAGATATGGACGAGATCGGCCGTGCCGGAGCTTATTTTTGGCGGGATAAAGCGCGAAAAGCACCTCATAACCTGTACAGCAACGCAGCCAAACTGCGGGAAGGTGCCGAGAAGCTTGGGTTTGCGCAAAGTGTGAAGGTACCCGGGTATCTTTTTAACAATCCAGATTACATACCGGCGGACGGAGAGAAAGCCGCTGAATTTAGCATAAACTATCTGCTCAAAAGTTATAAAGTTGACTATAAATATGATCCTAAACGTCAGACCTATCAGCGTTATGTGAATGACAAACCTCATTTGGATCTAAATAACGATAATCCGGTGGAAGCGGCCAATGTGATGGTTATTGGAGCCGATCATAAAGTGCTTGATGATGTCGGAAGACTTCAGATTGATGTGGAGCTTGGCGGGGAAGCGTTGCTTTTTCAGCGGGGACAGGTCACCAAAGGCAGATGGTCGCGTGAACCAGGGGATGTGATCCGCTTTGTGAGGGATGGAAAAGAAGAGCTGATGTATCCAGGAATTACCCATATTTTGGTGGTCCCTAATGCACCTTCATTTAGCAGTCATGTGGTATATGGCGGGGCGGATGGTACAACATAAGAAAGTCGGAATATCCAGTGTTATACAGATTTGTGTTCGGAATAATGGGTATGTGTTAATAGAGTGTAAAAAAGTTCATTTCTATAGCTTCTATACCTTGTACGGATATGATAAGATAACAAGGGTTGTCATTCATTTTCATGCTTTTTACATATGAATGGCTCTGTATTCACGGTAATTTTATGTAAAGGGGTTTAAAACAATGAAGTTGAGAAAAAAGGACATATTCTTTGAGACGCTGGAAAATATGGCCGATACTATTGTCCAAGCTGCAGATTATTTTGCTCAGAATATCACTGATCTCCGGAATAATGTCGATAATTTCGCTGCAGAGATGAAAAAGTACGAATCCCAATGTGATACTTACACGCACACCGTCATCAAAGAATTGAACAAGACGTTTATTACGCCGCTTGAACGTGACGACATTATGGACTTGATCACAAGCATGGATGATGTCATCGATGGTCTGGAGGCATCCGCCTCACGTTTCTATATGTACAACCTTCTTGACCCGGATGAATACATTGTACAATTCGCCGAAATCCTTCGTCAGTGTGCTTATGAAATCCAAAAAGCGGTTCATTTGCTCTCCCAGAAGAAGCTGCTTGCGATTCGTGAATATACAATCCGTCTGAATGACCTTGAGAATCAAGGGGACGAAGTGCTTCGTATTTGTACTAAGGTCCTGTTCGAAACTGTAAAAGACCCGATTGAGCTGATTAAACGCAAGGAACTGTATGAGCGGCTCGAGACCACTACAGACAAATGTGAAGATGTAGCCAACATGTTGGAATCGATCATCATGCGCAACTCATAAGGGGTACTAGAATATGGAAACATCTATATGGATTCTTGGAATTGTTATATTTCTCGCGCTTGCGTTTGACTTTATCAATGGATTCCATGATACGGCCAACGCAATTGCTACCTCTGTCTCAACACGTGCCTTAAAACCGCGAACAGCAATTATTATGGCAGCACTGATGAACTTTGTTGGGGCCTTGATGTTTACAGGTGTGGCCAAAAAAATCGGCGGAAGTATCACCGACCCGACCTTGCTTGAAAATGGGTTGGATATCATAATAGCGACGCTGATTGCTTCGATTATTTGGAATTTGATTACTTGGTGGCTCGGGATTCCATCCTCATCGTCTCATGCACTGATCGGCGCTTTAGCGGGTGCAGTATACGTGGGGGCAGGCTCAGCACACATCAATTGGGGCGGGTTTGTGGAAATTGTCGAAGGACTGATTTTCTCCCCAATCATTGCGTTTGTTATTGGTTATATTATCATGACCATCCTGAAATGGATCTTTGCTAAGCGTAGTCCACATACGGTCAACAAGGGCTTCCGCTCTATGCAGGTCCTTACGGCAGCGTTACAGTCGTTCACACATGGTACGAATGATGCGCAAAAAGCGATGGGGATCATTACTTTTGCACTCGTTACCTCAGGACGTCAAGAAACTATGGATGTTATCCCTTTGTGGGTTAAGATAGCTGCAGCTACGGCTATGGCGCTCGGTACCTCCATTGGCGGTTGGAAGATTATTAAGACTATGGGTACGAAGATTTTTAAAATCGAACCTATTAACGGTTTCGCGGCTGATATTTCCGCGGCATCTGTTATTTTCTCAGCAACGCTGCTGCATTTGCCAGTAAGCTCAACGCATGCGATCACATCAGCGATCCTTGGGGTAGGCTCTGCCAAACGTTTCTCTGCAGTGAAATGGGGAGTAGCCGGACGTATTGTGGTCACTTGGTTCATCACGATTCCAATCAGTGCGGTATTAGCAGGTCTGATTTTCAAAATCATTTTTTAAACACCCTTTAATAAAGATGTCAGTTAGCCATTGGGCTGCGGACATCTTTTTTTGTTGTTTGGACATGAGGATGGGTGAAGAATGTACGGTATAAATCCCGTAGAAATGACGAAGTTTGGCGCTAGAGGGGGAATGTACGGTATAAATCCCGTAGAAATGACGAAGTGTGGCGTTGGAGGGGGAATGTACGGTATAAATCCCGTAGAAGTGACGAAGTTTGGCGATGGATGGGGAATGTACGGTATAAATCCCGTAGAAATGACGGAGTTTAGCGCTCGAGGGGGAATGTACGGTATAAATCCCGTAGAAGTGACGAAGTTTGGCGCTGGAGGAAGAGTGTACGGTATAAATCCCGCTGAATTTACGAAATTCGGGGTGGTGACAAAAAGAAGAGCATAATTGCCCTAGAATTAGGGACACTTCGTCGAAGAAGCAGAAATAAAGGCATAAATGCCTTAGAATGGGTGAACTAGCGTCGAAGAAGCAAAAAGAAAGACATAAATGCCTTAGAATTAGTGGAATAGCGTCGAAGAAGCAGAAATAAGGGCATAAATGCCCTACAATTCGTGGAATAGCGTCGAAGAAGCAGAAATAAAGGCATAAATGTCTTAGAATGACGTAACCTGACTTGAATGAAGGTGGACCAGCCCAAAATAACTCAGCCCAGTCCAACTTACCTTATTTCAGCAGAATCCAGCGCACCGAAGTCCAGCCCTGCATAAAGTAACCTAGCCCAAATTAACTCAGCCCAGTCCAACTTACCTCATTTCAACGGAATCCAGCGCACCTTAATCCAGTCCATCGTAACGTAACCTGGCACAAAATAACTCAGCCCAGTCCGACGTAACACATTCCAACGGAACCCAGCGCACCTTAATTCAGTCCATTGTAACGCAACCTGGCACAAACAAATTAACTCAACACAATCCAACTTGCCATTTCAGCGGAATCTACCGCACCGTAGTCCAACCCAACCCAACCCAACCCAACCCAACCCAACCCAACCCAACCCAACCCAACCCAACCCAACCCAACCCAACCCTATTCTCTTTCTCCCTGCTTTTCTGCCGTCCATGAGCATCACTATATTCACAATTCCCACTTGCACTCAACTTTACAGTCAAGAATTGCATCCCTATCCCACGGTCACTATCAGCCCAAAGTAAAACATATGTTACTTACGGTAAATGAACGCGAGGCGATGAACTCAAACTTTTGCGAAATCAAGGTCAGTCTGCTTACGATCGAAGGGTTGTTTACCATCCCTAATGAGCACTTTTTCACCAACTAATTAGTAAAAATAGCGATAGTAATTTACAGCTATGAATTCATCTCACTCATAAACCCGATACCGACAGCAGAGAATAAGGACAGCTCGCCCCCAGCGCAACCAACCTTACACAAATGAATCGAGCATTAACGAACGACGAAGCACCAAATGTTTCTTAGTCTAGCTTGAGCGGTGCTGCTGGTTATGTTTTTTGCTTTTTGGAAGAGTTGTCTTCTTGCTGTACAATAGAGGCGTGGAAGAAGATGAAGCGGAGGAACATTTATGATACGTACACTTGTTGTCACACATAAAGGTGAGGTGCTGACAGAGATCCCTCTGCAAAATATCCGGCTGGAGGATTATGCTTGGATATGGGCAGATTTTGCTACGCCTACGCCAGAAGAAACGCTTTTGCTGGATCAATATTTTCATTTTCACCCCTTAGCGATAGAGGATTGTATGCATGTGTTGCAGCGGCCAAAGCTGGATCATTATGAGAATGTGCAGTTTTTTGTGCTGCATGCACTGAATGAGCGGACGTTGGATGCTGAGGAGGTTGACCTATTTTTAAGCGCGAACTTTCTTGTCTCCTATCACCATCAGGAAAAAGCAGAGATGAATGAAGCGTGGGAACAGGTGAAGAGCGAAATACATAGTCGAAAAGGCTGGTCGGGTGGGCCGATGGCAGCTGCATATACGGTGATGGACAAGCTGGTGGATAAATATTTTCCATGTCTCTACAGTTTAGAGGACGAGCTTGCGGATCTGGAAAGCAGCGGCAGCAGTGAGTCGGTGGAGGAATTGATGAGCCAGGTGTTTGGCGTGCGCGGAAGGCTGCTCAAAATGCGGCGGACGATTGTGCCGATGCGCGACTTGATGTACCGGATCGTGAATTCACAGCATGTCCAGAGCAACGGCGAGGAACGGATTTATTTTGGCGACATTTATGACCATCTGCTAAAACTCTCCGATATGATTGAGGCTGATCGGGAAATGACAGCGGATTTGCGTGACAGCTACATTTCACTCAATTCCAACCGGATGAATTCGATTATGAAAACACTAACGGTAATCACGACGGTATTCATGCCGCTGACGCTTATCGCCGGGATCTACGGGATGAACTTTGTGAAGATGCCTGAACTAGAGTGGAAGTATGGTTATTTTGGTGTGCTGCTGTTTATGCTGGTAGTTGGTTTTGGGATGTTCCGATGGTTTCGACGGAGTGGCTGGTTTAAGTAAAAATAGAGCAGAAGCGCTAACAGCAAATCTCTTTCCTGCGAGAATTGCTGTTTTTCTGATACATAGCTAGAAAACGTCACCGCTATTTGCGGCGACGTTTTCCGGTGGAAGAAGTAGAGCGCCGGCGAGTAGTTGTAGTAGATTTGCGACGGGGTGAGGTGGAGCGCTTTTTTTTGCGGCGATTAGGACTGTACAGGGCGGCATCCTCTTCGGCGGCTAGTGCGCCTGCTGCGCCTTTGTTTTTACCGAAGCTACCCATGAACAGCTTAACCATTGGAGCCATCTGCTGGAAGCCGGACATCACCTTTTGTACTTTACCCATAGAGTTTACGATCCCGTCAATGCCGCCCATACGATCGATGATGCCTTTGATTTGCTCCATATTCCCACCAATTCCGCCACCGCCGCCTAAGCCGCTGAGCAGTCCGGCAAGCCCGCCGCTTGCCTTTGTTGCAGCTTCAGCTGCAGGGAGCGCTAGCGCAGTTTCGGTGGCAGCTTCTGCTCCTAAAGCAGGAAGGATTCCGGTCTCACCTGGGAGAGCTGAGGGCGCATATGAACTGAGGCCGGGGTAGGCAGAGGCATTATACGAATCGCTCAGTGAACGCTGATTCCGGCGGGAATGATTATAGTAATGATCAGGCATAATATCACATTCCTTTGTTAGTGGTCTGCTATACTGTATGTCATGGGCGAACATACGGTATAGACGAATGCCCGGGTAATAGGGATAGGAGCGGAAAAGGGCGTATGCCTATAAACAGGTTAAAGTAGTGAAGAAACCGTGTACGAGCTTGATTTTCGGCGCTTTTGTAGTACTATAGTGTAGGCGATAATTCTTATGTAGAGAAAAATACTTGTATTGGGGTACATAAATGGTGTGCGCGTGGGGTGGACGTTTGTCCATCATTTTCGTTCTTTACAGCGTGAAATCGTTAATGCTTGAAAAATGCGCTCCAGTGCAATATAGTAAAGGCAGGATAGTGACATTAGGTTGATGTTTCCGGAGCTAGTTTTGTACGGAGCTTAATCAGAGAAACTAATGCTGATAGAACTTTTAGGGGATGAAAAATTGATGCAACTTAAGAAGTTAAATGATAAAAGTATAGACCAATTATTTGAAGCCATTTTAACATTAAAGAATATGGAAGAATGTTATGTTTTCTTTGATGATTTGTGCACCGTGAACGAGATTCAATCGCTGTCGCAACGACTGGAAGTAGCGCGTATGCTTGGCAAAGGTTCGACCTACAATCAGATCGAAGCAGAGACAGGAGCAAGTACAGCTACTATTTCCCGTGTAAAACGTTGCCTGAACTACGGAAATGATGGTTATAAATTAACGCTGGAACGTTTGGGACGCTAATTTATGGTACCGGGCGTACTTATTATCAGTCACGGCTCCCGCGACGAGGTTTGGGTGTCGATCGTGGAAGAGGCCGTAAGCGAATTATCGCTAGATGAAGAGATGCCAGTGGTGGTCTCTTTTTTAGAGCTGGTAGAGGGCCGTCTGATTCAAGATGGAATAAATGAACTGGAACATGCAGGGGTCACAGATATAATTGTGATCCCATTGTTCGTTTCCTCGGGAAGCACACATGTCGATGAAATAGAATATGCACTAGGGGCTAAACCTGCACCTGAACGTGAGACCGATTTAGAGCCGTTCCACGTGAAGGCTAAGGTTCACTATGGTTATCCTGTCGACGATGACCCGGACATCGCTGTGATGATCTGGGACAAGCTCCGTAAGCTGTCTACGGAACCTGAACGTGAGACGATTCTGTTGGTAGGTCACGGCAGCATTTATGATGGCTTCCGCCAGCGTTGGCAGCAGGGCATCTCTTCACTGGCAGGACGTGTACGTGAGGTGAGCGGCGTAGCAGCTGCCGATTACGGTCTGCTGAATCCGGACAGTGTAAGAAGCAAAGTGGAGTATTGGCAGGAGCAGGGTCACGAGGTTTTGGTGGCGCCGCTTTTTTTGAGTGAAGGTTATTTCACTAAACATGTGGTTCCGAACAGACTTAAAGGGTTAACCTATAAGTATTCTGGCCAGACGCTTTTGCCGCACCCGCTTCTTCCGCATTGGATTGAGAGACAGGTAGAGACACTCCTCGAACAGATTCGAAAAAAGAGTTAAAAAGCTTCCTTTTTAGCCCACTTAATCATGAAAAATAGTGCCCATTTCCGTGGATAATACGGGATTTGCTGCATAGACATATATATAGTTGTTTTTGCCTAATAAGGTGTCGTGAATTGTTGTATAATGGAATATTTACGATAAATGTCCTCTGACATTGATTGTAGTGGTCCGAATTAGGTATAATCAATTAGGTTATTCTATTATAAAAAACAGGTGGCGTTCCGGTAATGAAAACTGCGAGATTGATTTATAATCCCACTTCTGGACGGGAAGAAATGAAGAAGCGGCTCGCCGACATTTTGGACCGGCTGGATACGGGTGGCATTGAAGCCTCCTGCCATGCAACGACCGGAGAAGGCGATGCTATGTTAGCTGCTGCGGATGCAGTAGAGCGCGGTTATGATCTAATCATAGCAGCCGGTGGGGATGGCACTTTAAATGAGGTTATCAATGGTATGGCGGAGAAACCTAATCTCCCCCCGCTTGGCGTATTGCCACTTGGGACTACCAATGATTTTGCACGTGCGATGGGGATCCCGAAGAATTGGGAAGATTCCGTTGATTTAATCCTTCGTCAAGAGTCGCGTCCGATTGATATCGGTAAAGCCAATGATCGTTATTTCATTAATATAGCAGGCGGTGGCAGTCTAACCGAACTGACCTATGAAGTTCCAAGTAAGCTGAAGACCATGATAGGGCAGCTTGCGTACTATTTAAAAGGTATTGAAAAAATGGTCAGCCTATCTCCTCAGGAACTAATCATTCGTGCCAATGGGCAGGAGGTTATTCATGATGAGTTCATGCTGTTCCTGATTGCAAATACGAATTCTGTCGGCGGCTTTGAAAAACTTGCCCCCGGCGCTCGAATCGATGACGGTCTGTTAGATGTTATTGCGGTTAAAAAATGCAACCTGGCAGAGTTTGTCCGTTTGGTTAGATTGGCCCTTCGTGGCGAGCATTTGCAGGATAAAAAGGTTGTGTATTTCCGTACGGATGCAATGGATGTAATCTCTCCAGGGCATGTCCAATTGAACTTGGATGGAGAACTTGGCGGAGAGCTGCCGGGTCGTTTTCGGATTTTGCCGCAGCATCTGCGGATTTTTGCTCAGAATAATTAGGTTGATTGAAAGCAAGAGTGTGGGATTATACAGCGATGATAATGAAAGAAGTGAACTATAAATAATGAGTAAACACCGCAGTGGACGCAGCACCAGCCGCCCAGCCGGCAAGGCGCCTGTCGCCGGACTGCCTGTGAATAAAAATGATGAGGTTATGCTCGATATTATCGGCATGACCCATGAAGGTGAAGGGGTAGGCCGCGTAGAAGGCTTTACCCTTTTTGTGCAGGGAGCCCTTCCCGGAGAGAAAGTCCGGGCAAAGGTGCTTAAGACCAAAAAGCAGTATGGCTACGCCAAGCTGCTTAATATAGTAGAAGCGAGCAGCGCCCGCATCGCAGCGCCTTGCGAGATCTATGACCAATGCGGCGGCTGCCAACTGCAGCATATGGACTACACTGCTCAGCTGGCGTGGAAACGGCAGCTGGTGGTGGACAACCTGGAGCGGATTGGGAAGCTTCGGGTGAGTGGTGGCGGGGATAGCGGAAAGAGCAAAGAGAATGAAGCTGTTGAGAGTCAGATAGATAGTGCTAACGATGGTGGCATCGTGGATGGTACGACTGATGGCGCTGGAGTAGCTCAGACAGATGGCATTCTTGTTCGCCCTACACTCGGCATGGACGAACCTTGGCGTTACCGCAACAAGGCTCAGGTACCAATTGGTGTAACCGAAGGCGGTCTTGTAGGAGGCTTCTACGCACGCGGAAGTCACCGTATCATCGATATGGAAACCTGCTTAATCCAGCATGAGGATAATGATGACGTTGTGCGCAAGGTGAAAGACATCGGCAGAGAACTTGGCATCTCTGCTTATAGTGAAGAAACCGGTCGTGGCTTGCTGCGCCATGTCGTCGTGAAGAAAGCTTTCCGCACCGGTGAAATGATGGTCGTCCTCGTAACCAACGGTCGCGACATCCCACACCTGGACGCCTGGCTTGGCAGCATCCGCGAACAGCTGCGGGATGTAGTCAGCATATGCCAGAACGTCAACACTCAGCGCACGAATGTCATCTTCGGTGGCGAAACTCGCGTCCTGTGGGGCAGAGATGTCATCTATGACTACATCGGCGATGTACAGTTCGCTATCTCAGCACGTTCGTTCTATCAAGTGAACCCGGCACAGACCGAAGTGCTGTACGGTAAAACCGTTGAATATGCCGGACTAACTGGCAACGAAACGGTTATTGATGCCTATTGCGGCATCGGTACGATCTCCCTCTTTCTAGCACAGCACGCAGCCAAGGTATATGGAGTAGAGATTGTGCCTGAGGCAATTGAGGATGCTCGGGCGAATGCGAAGTTAAATGAGATGAAGAATGTAGTGTTCGAGGTTGGTGCCTCTGAGGATGTAATCCCTAACTGGAAAGAGCAGGGGATTACGGCGGATGTTATCGTTGTCGATCCACCGCGTAAGGGCTGCGATCCGCGGTTGTTAGAGACGATTCTGGCGATGAAGCCAGAGCGTGTGGTGTATGTGTCGTGTAATCCATCGACACTGGCAAGAGACTTGCGGGTGCTCGAAGATGGAGGGTACAAGACAGTGGAGGTAACTCCGGTGGACATGTTCCCGCATACGAGTCATATAGAATCCGTCGCTTTGTTGGTGAGGGATGAAACAGTAAAGTAAAACCCTTATTGTTATTAGATTTTCTGATATAATACAGTTCTGAGTTATTAGTAGTACAGGGATTCGAAAACAGTCTTGATGTAAAATTGATGTAAAAATCGACCGGATATCAGCCTAAATAAACAGAAGACGCTAGGAAACTCCTAGGCGTCTTCGTTATTCTTGTGCAGTTTTTAATGTAAAGAGCGACTCAAATTTATCAGCTGCTGCTTGGTCGGCAGTGCGGAGAGCGTGGCCGTAAATGTTCATTGTTGTGGTGATACTTCCGTGCCCAAGTCGCTCCGAAATGATTTTGGCATGGACGCCTTGGTTAATCAAAATTGTAGCTGAGGTATGACGAAGGTCATGAAATCGGATGTACCGGAATCCGTTCTTCTTAACGAACTGTCGAAACCAAAGATAGGGCCGCTCATGATGGAAAGGTTGTCCATCAGGATGTGAGAACATGAACAACCAATTTCCGCCCCGCCAGACATCCCTAATCTCATTTCGTTCTTTCATTCTATAGTCGTAATATTCCTTTAGTTCCTTGAGCATGGAGCTAGGTAAAGCAACTTTTCGAATGGATTTCTTTGTTTTAGGTTGCTTTACAATGATGTCGCCTTTTAAAGCGTGAATCATGGTTTGTGAAACATCTAAAACGCCTGTGCTAAAATCAAGGTGCTTCCATTCAAGACCAAGCAACTCACTCCTTCGTAAACCGGATGTAAGGGCTAATGTGATCATGATCCTCCAGTGATAAGGCTCACGTTGCAAGGAGCGAAGCATCTGTTCAACCTCTGCCTCATCGTAAGGAATAATCTCTTTTGAATCAACTTTTGGTTTTTGTACATCACTGACCGGATTTCGCTTGATAATTCTCCATTCAACCGCCCGTTTGAGAATATTTTTTAAGATGCGGTGCTGTATTTCAATAGTTCCAGTGGCCAACCCGCCGCTTTTTTTATCTCCACGACTACCATCTTTTTCTAGTTTACTAAGAAAATCTAAGATATGAAGAGGCTTGATATCCTCTAATCGCAGGTGGTGAAAAGTAGGGAGGATTCTGTTCTTTAAATTGGATTCGTAAGTATATAAGGTCTTATATCCAAGATGTTTAATGGCATATTTATCACGCCATTCTTCAACAAATGCTCCAAATGTCATTTTCTGAGGCGCAATATATTCCCCGGCCTCAACCTCTTGGCGAAATTTTGCATATTCGCTTTCAGCTTCTCTTTTGGTTCGGCAATAAACTGTTTTCGTACGGCGAATATATTTTCCATCGTGATTTTTTCCAATACTCACAGTCAAAAACCATGAATTGTCACCGCGCTTTTGAATGTTAGCCAAATTGTAATTCCCCCTCTCGTTGCATACATGTACAACTATATTTTTCCCAATTTATATACAGGCAAAACATCAAAGAGGATGATTAATGAATCATTAAAAAAGAAAAAGCCCTGGTCGTTTTAACGGGAACTCGCAGACTCATTTATATTTGGCACAGAAGACGCTTAATTATCAATTAAAACAAAACAAGCGATCAATCGAGGTAAAAGGTTTGACGGCCTTCTCGAAGATCGCTTGTTTTCCAGTGACCACGCTTAGTCATAACAATGTTTTATCATAAATCAACCAAATCAAACATCGGATTGCTTTATTTAAGCATTGGTTAATTATTAAGAGATATCATGTTTAGATCAGAATCTTGGATAAGTCATTCAGTGGCGGGATATAAGGTAATGTTGTAGACATTATCTGATGTCCAAGCTGCCTTTGAATTTCAACCATATTCATTCCTACTGATTGCATGAGATAGCCAGCTGTACGTCTCAAATCATGAGGAGTTACAGTCCTGGATAAATTTGCTTCCATACATAAATTGTTCAGAATTACTCGCAACGCTTTATAGGTTAGTGGTTTATCTTTCTGAAAAAATAGTTTGTCATTTCCTTTTTCTTCCCAAGCGATATAATTCGGATGATTAATATACCTTTTAAGCTCTTCAGATAGAGCAGTTGTGATGCTGGTAGAACGAGCATCATTTTTTTGTTTGTGTATAATCAATACCATCCTGTTCTCGAGGTTAATACTCGTTCGAGAAACGAATCTAACTTCTGAATTCCTAACCCCAGTAACAAGCATAAACCAGATCAAAACGAACTCCTGACGAAAGAAAGGTTCTTTTTTTAAGGCAGCGCCGAGAAGAGCAAGGCATTCCTCTTTTGAAAGTGCAGTATTTTTGATCGGTCGGTTGTAATATGGATTTGGATAATCCTCCATCGGATTATGTCTAATTAACTCCATATCATATAGAAATTTAAAGAAATTTTTTAATGAACTGATCGCATTGTACATAACATTCTTCGTTGCCTGATAATCGACACGAAGGTACTCTACAAATTGGTCAATAAAGTATTGCTGAATGGGACGAAAGGAGCCGGGATGCTTTTGGCTGCCATGGAACCTATCGAAATCAAGCTCGCCTTCAAACCCTCTCAAATGTAAATACTTTTCGAATTTTCGTAGGTCGCGTTCTACATAATTCTTCGCCGTAAGATCTACATGCTCATGCCAAAATTTATAGTACTTTGATTCAAATAATACGTTATTCATCATTCGGACCTCCTAGAAAAAATCACTGACTTTTAGATTTCCCAGTGGATGCTGATTGATCACTTTGACAAGCATGCTGTCAAACATTTTAAGATAAACGAGCGTTGAGCTGAGCCATTTGTGCCTAAGCAGCTCTTGAATGGTGTATATATTTACACCAGACTCCAGCAAATAAAGGGCAAATGAATGACGAAGGGAGTGAACAGATAGCTGATAAACCCGTTTATCATCCTCCGTAATCGATGATGCCTCATCAATGAGATTGCTAAACATTTTTTGAATGGTACTCTCATGCAGCGGTGAGATCCCTTTATCGTCGGAAAATACATATCGTTCAGTATAATCAGGAGAGTGCTTAATAGAGCCGTATCTAAAATTTACATATTTACATAACAGCTCAAGCGAAAAATTAGTGATTTTACATGGAGTTTTAAAATCCTTTGCTCCCTTTGAACGAATGTAAATATCTTGCGTCTGAGGTTTTATGTCCCCAATCTGCAGAGTACATAATTCACTGAGGCGAATTCCGGTTCCAAGGAAAGTCCATAAAATGATAAAATTTCGATGGGATTCGCGACCTAATCTTGCTAGCATCATCAACTCATCAATTTGTTCTTTGGTGAAAGCACGTGGTACACGTCTTTTATCAACTTCTACTTTCAAGACCCGCTTTAGTTTATCTATTTTCTCTTCATAGAAGTTTTCAAGAATGGTTCGCAAAAAGCTTCTTAAAAATGCAGCCTTTTTGCTTCGAGTATTCTTATTTTTTACCGGCTTCAGATAATCACTTAAAAATTGAGATGTGCAGATCGTTTTGAAATCTGGATCTTGATCGAAATGTTGATTGCAGAATTTTACAAACAAATTCATTTCATAGCGGTAAGCTATTTGTGATTTTTCCGCAAGTTCTGTAAAGGAATCACTAGAAAAATAAAATTCGATTGAATCAGAGAGCATCACATGTTCTGCAGTTTTTTCGTTATTAGTGACTTTTGGAATCCAATCCATTTGATTTAAGGCATGCAGAAATTTATGGGGTCCGTAGGCTTCTGCTATTTCTTTAATCTTATCCTCTATTAAAAGGTCCATTTCAAATTCCTTATCGTAAATAGGCATGCTCATTTGCCTCCTTGGTACGAATAATTAAGCTTGTTAATTTCTTGAGCTAGCCAATTCGTTTTCTGATTTAGGTGTGTATATAAGCTAACCGTATCCATCTTAACTACCCTGGAAAGTGCTTGAAGTGCTTGTGGTGGCGGATTTTGGCCTGCTAGATTAGTCACGAAACAGTGGCGGAACAAATGCAGTCCGCCAGTGAAAGTCCAGCCAGCGATAAGACTATATAATTTGTAGTTGTTTTGAAGTTCCCGTATAGCCCTTTTTGGATCATCGCCAAATAAGTATTTTGACGTTGAAGGAATACTCCGGATCATTTGTAAATCACGATAAAGTTTTCCCGCCAGTGGTAGTTCGTGATGTTTTCCGCCTTTGCTGTGAATACAAATCGTTCGGATTCCCATATTAATGTCATTCCATGATACTTGCGAGACCTCCATAGAGCGTAATCCAAGTGTAAGCATAAATTGAAAAGCGATCCGCTCCAAAAGTGGATTTTCGGAGTATGTTTCAATTACATTAAAAAACGCAGTGATCTGTTCTTCAGTAGGCAGATTCCTATAACGATATCGAGACGCTTTGATGGATTTAATTTTTCTAGACGGGTCTGGAAACCCGAAACTCTTATGCAAAAATAGAAAGAAGCTTTTAATGGCATAGATACATTCACTGATAGTAATTGAGCTGTACTCTCCTTTTCGTTGTTTCTTTAGAAGGTAGGAGCGAAATTCTTGTAGGTGTATCTCTTTAATAGATAAGATTGGAACTGTATGAGATTCATATTCTGCGAAATCCTTCATATTGTTAACCAACCAAAACAGCATAGCATTGATGTGAGTTGTGACTCTTGCTATGGTAAGTTCGGATTTTCCTTCTTTTGTTAACTGCTTCATATACATATCAATTTTCGGATGAACTGGTTTTACTTTACGCGTTCTTCGCGGAGTAAAAAGAAGGCGATAATTTTCTGTATCGTGCAGGACAGTCTGTTTAGCATACTGAACTACAAACGCTATAAGATGTTGCTTTTTAATGGTTGTTGTGAATGATGTAGACAAGTACGTTAAGACTTTATTCTCCATAAGGTGCTCATCTGAAATTTCACTGACAGGTATCTTTAGATAGGCAGCAATTTTTTTTGCTAATTCTAAGACCACGATATACTCGTTATAAAAAGCAAAGGCATCATTCGTTATCTTCTGATTGAGATAATCTTTTAACTGTTTTGTTGGAATATCGAGTATTACTTTGTTTTCCCATATCCAGTGGTTGATTTCTTGACGTCCAATGTGGATATTGACCGGTGTTTCTGATAATTGAAGATTGTTCGCGTACAGCATGTTCTCAATCCTCGCTCGGGTTATTTTTCTAATATCATGATTGTCACTACAGCGGGTAAACATACCTTCATTGAGAAGAATCTTTTCGGCTAAAGAAGCAATCTGCCGAAAAGATTCTTGGTTTTTTGTGTATTCCAGATTGTTGATCTGATGAGGGTTTTGGTACGAAGTTTTTGATTTTTCAAAATGATCCACCTAGATTTCCTCCATTCATGTCCTTTTGATACTTAGCATTGACACGAATGGGGTGGAGGTCTGTTTTTCTTAGTTCAACTAAATTAGAAGATAACTTGAAGAATTCTTACAATATCTATTTCAGTCTGTGGTATTCCGTATTTTCTCGATACTCTTTCAGTTCGTGAAGCATTCCTTCGTATGAAGGTAATGATTCGTTTTTAGGGATGATGACCCATAACGCTCGTTTGGATAGCGGCTTAAATGGACGATATGTTGTAAATAGGTATTTAGCCATCGGAAACAGTTTCAGAAGTGCTTCCCGAAGCAACTTATCGATTATAGGTTCGTAATTTAAATGAAATTCAAAGTAATCAAACTCGGGGTACGTCGTCACCCAGCGTCCAGTCAAAGCAGTAGATTCCTCTTGGAACAACTCTGGGGCATTTATAATCACGTATCCTCTTATGCTCAATACTTTTGATCTTTCATTCGCTAGATCATTAAGGTGTATTTTTTTAGATACTCTTTCTTCAAAATACTCTGGTGATTCTGAATAAGAATATGGATCAGGAATTTCATAATTGACAAGCTGCCACGGGTGCTCAAAGAGAACACTAAGTTGAAATGGCCGCGGCCATTTTGGGTTGGTAGATTCATTAAATAGATTACTGACTGCACCACTTGATAGATCTAGCTCTTCCATAATATTTGTCCGTTCGAGTCTGTAGAGGTTAGCACATAACTCCCGCCTAAAGTTAAGGCTTGGATCCTTCATCAGCTTTTCCCAATGCTCTTTAGAACTTTGCAAAATAAGCAGTTCATAATGCCAAAGATTTAGAATCTTATTTCTTGCTTTCACAACTGCACTTTTAACAGGCTCTATTTTCTGGGTCTCAATTAAATATATGTTATAGTTCTCGTGTACTTCGTTGCGATTTATCTTATACATTATTGGATTAAGTTTCATATAATCATCACCACTAACCATGATATCGCAGTTTTAGGAGTGTTATTGGAATTCTTAGTTCGACTAAGAATTCCTAAACACACCGTATAAAAGGAAAGACTTGTTACTATCGAGAGCACCTCCACTAAAATTTGTTAGACTAGGAACTTGAAGCTGTAAACACTCATGAAATTTGAAAACACCATATACCTAATCCCGATCAAAAGCTTTATACAACGTGACATAGTAGGTTTAAATTATCCTCAGTCAGACTAAGGATTCCTAGGGAAAGAAAAGCAGTGAGTATACTGATTGATAATGAGTTAGAGTAGAACAATTTCAAGGGAACGAAGTTTTTTATTAAGTTTGCAGGCGCAATGTATGTGAACCCATTAGTACGAAATTAATTTACACATTAAAAACACCTTGGGATGAGCTCCTCAAAGTGTTTGCAATTGCAATATTTAAAAAGTATTAGCCAGATTAGGGAGAATTGAGAAGGCGAGTTGCATATTTAGGTTCTCCATGTGCTATCACGAATTAGGCATGCTTAAAGAGAGCATAACTCTAGCCGCTAGGTAGGAGCGTAATTACAGCTTGATGCTGTTTTGGCCTGTGGAGAACAGGTACGAGCATGAGGAGTGCCCAATTGATAGATGTAGTTTCATTTTAACAAAAAAATGATTAGAAATATAGAAAAGGAATGATGTAACTTGAAAAAAACTTTTACTGTTTCTGAGGTTGCCCAGTATTTAAATGTATCAACCGATAGTATCTATGCAATGGTACGAGAAAATCAAATTCCTCACGTTAGAATTCGAAGAAAGATAATTTTTTCTATTGAGATACTAGAGGAATGGCTTCGTAATCAAGGTTGAATTTGAACGGAACTTGGAGGAGTTGCAACAAGAGCTCCAAATGAAACCTTATGATGAATTTTTACAAGGAAAAATCGCTGGCACCAAGAATACACTAATTATTTGCCGTATATACACTAGACCCAAAGATGGTTAACAATTAGATATAATAATTGATACTCCGATGTAATGAGAAACGTATGTTATAATTATAAACAAATACCGATACTTAAGGAAGAAGGACGATGATTCAAATGAATCAATTCAAAGACATTCAAAAACTAATTAGGCTTACTGGTGAACGAGCTAAGTTAGATGCTAAAGTAAACGAGACATACATTGTATATAAAACTGAACATGGCCAAATCGTAAAGGAATACAATAACGGTAATGTTATTCCTGTGCCTGAAAAGGACGGTTCTCATGCATGATTCGGCTCCTGTCATGTACGTTTTTGCAGGTAACAATGGAAGCGGAAAAAGTACAATTCGTAATCTAATTGTTGATCGAATTGGAATCAGTGTTAATATTGATCCCGATTCATTGGCCCGAGGAATCGATTCAATTAATCCGGATAGTCGAAAAATTTCTGCAGGAAAAGAGGCTATTAAATTAGCTAGGGACTGTATTCGTAACAAACGTGATTTTTCAGTTGAAACAACATTGGCCGGAGGTAATGTCATTCGTCTCATGAATGACGCTAAGGCGAAAGGATTCGAAGTTTCGATGTTTTATGTTGGTTTGGGTGATTATCACTTGAATATCGAGAGAGTAAAGGTTCGTGTTAAAAATGGCGGACATCACATTGCTACTGAGGATATTATCAGAAGACATGATACTTCCATTCAAAACTTACTTTCACATCTACATTTAATTGACCATCTAGTTGTAATAGATAACAGCCATACAGAAGGTGTCGTTATTCTGGGTGCAGATGACGGTTCAATAACATATCGGTCGGATTATCTTCCACAATGGAGTGAATCCATTGTGCATAGATTACAGTCCTTGTAAGAGCAGCCAGAATATTTGGGCTGTTCTTTTTGAATACAAATGAAAAATTTTGAAGCTGAACTAGAGGGGGAAATGAGCGAGTGTGACGAAAAGAATGACTTAATCGAAGAGTAGAAAAAGCTGAAGATCAAGCTGCGGTCAAACAGGTTGTTTGGACGAATAAAACTAATGAATGGGATGAGTTGTAAGAAATTATCAAGCGCAGATGCATGGAGAACTACAACAGAGAAGCTAAATATGGCTTTTCCATCGATTGAATTGTCACAGGCCAATTTGGGACCAATGAGTTGGACCTACTCGTCAATCTACTCGCTTATAATCTATTTGAACGCTTTAAGCGTGACTGCTGCGAGCCCGTCCATCAACGCTATACCATTGACCGCTTCCGAAAAGAGTTTTTTCAATGTGCGGCTATCTTAGTTCGGCACAGCCGCACCACGATTCTTAAAATGGCTCAACGTTTTCGGTCTGCTACGCTTGGAAGCGAATCGAAGCTCGAATTGCCCAATTGGAATGACATCCAAAATGTAACAAGGGAAAGTAGTTGCCCTTTTTTTGGGAGGGGGGAAGAACCATTCATTTTTCGGAATAAGTCATTCACATAGATCAAGTCACTAACGACGAAGCGTTTGACTTCTGTTTGATGAAACTCTCTGTTCAATACATTCGCTGTAGCTGACTCATTACACGTACTTTTGTGTGGCTTATATTGGGCAATGGTATACGTGGAAACCCTTCATGATTCGTCCAATGCCACGTCTAGATAAGATCATTCCACGTTCTAGAAGCTTTACTTTTATTTTCCGAGTGCCATAAACTCGTCTATTTTTTTGGAATATGTCCACGATCGCTTCAGTTAGTTGCTCTTCAGATTGTCGGTCTTTGGCTTCGTAGTAGAAGGTACTCTTTTCGATTTGTAGGACGTCACACATTGCTGATACCGAGTATTTATCGATTATTCTGGATGATAGCTACCTTTGTCCCATGAGCAGCGAGGGTTGCTTTAAAATGTCGTTCTCCATTTTTAAATGTTGGATTTCTTTGCGTAGAAGAATAAGTTCGTTCTCTTCTGTAGAACGATTGTCTTTCTATTTAAAGGATCCTGACGCTTGTGCTTGTTTAATCCAGCGATCCAATGCAGATGCGGTGAAATCGTACTCTTTCACGATATCTGAACGAGTTTTTCCATTGTTATATAGATCAACCATTTGCTTTTTGAATGCTGTTGTAAAGGTACGACGTTGTTGTTTTGGCATTGTAGAGATCCGCTCATTACGTTGATAGATTTATTCTACAAGCCCTTATTTTTATTGTCCAACTAAGTGTAGCCGATCCATGAACGAATTGTTATAGATAGTGAGAATGATGTGGTAATTTGTTATAGGTATAATTATTAACGATTCACAAGTAAATGAGAGTTTATGAAAATAAATAGCACTGGTTTATTAGAAAAACTGTGCAAATTGAATTTGATAACAAGATCAATTCCATGTAATTTACCGTGCTCAATTTCTCAGATCCAACAGTGCATCATATTTGTAGTAATCTCGTTATGTCTAAATATAGCTGATTCATTAACTGTTTCACGTGCTTACCAGATCACTTGCAACTTAAATGCTAGTGATTTTTTATTTCTAACCACTAGCATCATCCCCTTTGTATACACATTAAAAATCAAAAAAACTGTCTTGACATCTTGTGGCACCATATTGTCTACTCACTTAGTGTCCAACTTCTATAGGGAACTAAATGATTTTACTAAGTGCAGTGGGTGTATAGTTAGGATTAAATCTTGGAAATATAAATCAATTTCTCATTTAACTAGCAATTGTTATAATAACAAAAATGGAGGTTTTAATATGGAATACTCATCGGGAATGACAAGTGAACGATGGTACCAGCAAGAAATTGAATATATTTTGGTCTCATTAGAAAAAGGTGAGAGTAGAGAAGAAATTCGAGAAATTGTTTTCAATAAAAATCCATTCTTACTGAAAACAGAGTCAGCGCTACAAAAGCGATTTCAGTTAGCCTTTAATAGGGCTATTAGTTTAACTAATGAGCTTAGAAGACTTTATTTAACAGGTACAAAATACGATCAAAAAGCATTGATTTTATATACATTTTTAAAAAGATACCGTTATGCTTACGAAAACTTTTTTGAATTGATTATTTATCGTTATCAACAAAAGAATAAACAGCTAACGTTAGTACATATGAATTTTTATATGGAGGAAAAGGAGCAACAATCAGAAAAAATTGCTAGTTGGAGTAGTGTTTCTAAGAAGAAGATTAGCAACACTATCCTATTATTTTACAAAACAAGTGGTATAATTGACCTAAGTGATAATACATATACAATCTCAAAATTACATGTAAGTTCACAGTTAAAAGAATATGCTTTCAAACATGACAACTTATTAGCAGCAATGATTAAGTTAGAGGTTGGTGGAAATATTGACGATTTATAAACGACTAGAGCAATTAGAAGCCCGTATTCACCAAGAGGGTTTTACTACACCAACAGGAATTGGTAGTGAAATCCCACATTTCGTATTCGATTATCCAGCGGAAGATGAATTGATTGTACGTACATATACAGAGAGTTTATTAAAGCGTACACCCTTAAATATAATAGAAATAAATATGTTTCAATTCCTGCTTAAATTATTTGAAGACGATTTAGAGGAACTTATTGAATTGGCAGAAGAAGAAGGGTACGAGGAACTTTCGCAGGCAATTCAAACAGTACTTGAGGACCGTACGTTGTTAGTGGATAGCTTTATAGAACAAGCGCAAGGAGCTGAGCTCATTTTTATAACAGGTGTAGGTACAGTACATCCGTTTATTCGTTCTAGCCATCTACTAAAAAAACTATCTAATCATGCTTATAGGACGCCATTAATATTGTTCTATCCGGGACATTTTACAGGTCTCGATTTACGATTATATAATCAATTCCGTCACGAAGACGAATATCAAATTACGAGAATTTCTTAGGGAGTGCGTTACATGATCATTAAAGATATCTTTAAAGAAGATATTAATCGGCCTATTAACGGTGTTGTACAGGCCGGACAAACAGACGTAGAAACGATTCACACGGAGTTAAGGGAATACGTTGTCACAGATGAGATTTTAAATAGCTTAAAAGAATTTTATAAAAACTATGAAGACGTTTATAGAGTGCCTACAAAAGACGTGGGTGTTTGGATATCTGGATTCTTTGGTTCAGGTAAATCTCATTTTTTAAAAATCCTTTCTTACTTACTAGATAACAAACAAATTAAAGGTCGTGCGCCATTCGAGTATTTAGAAGACAAAATTAAAGACGACGAGTTAATAGCAGCGATGCGGCGAATTGGCGGTAAATCATCTGATGCATTACTATTCAATGTTGGCTCTGAAGCAAGTACAAATGCGACACGCGGCAGTAAAGAGAGTATCATTGAAATCATTTTACGTATTTTTAACGAGCATGTTGGATATTCAACGACGCTTTGGGTGGCGGATTTTGAACGCCAATTAGAGCGCGAAGGGAAGTACCTTGCTTTCACAAATAAAATTGAAGAACTATACGGCGAAACGTGGCAAAACTATCGTTTAAAATTCCGTATGCGTTTTGGGAAAATGATTGCGGCGTTAACGGCAATTGGCTATGACGAAGCATCTGCAGATTTTATGGTACGCAATGCACAAAAAGAATTTAGCATTTCAGCGAAAGAATTAGGGAAATTAATCGCTGAATATTGCCAGTCAAAGGGTGCAGATTACCGTTTAGTATTCCTTATTGATGAAGTAGGTCAATACATCGGTATGGACAACAATTTAATGCTCGACTTACAAAATGCAGTGGAAGAAATCGGTGCTGCTACAAATGGACAAGCTTGGATTGCTATTACTTCACAAGAAAACATTAAATCCGTAGCAAACGTTGTTGATACAACAAGCTTCTCGAAAATCCAAGGCCGCTTCAAAACACGTATTAATCTATCCAGTTCCAATACAGATGAAGTATTAAAGCGTCGTTTACTTGAAAAGTCAGAAACGGCAGCCAAAACATTAGAGGCCATGTATGAGCCAAATGAGCAGTTAATTCGCAACCGCTTATCTTTTGATAAAGAAAAAACACAATATCGTTCAGCGTACCGATCAACAGATGAATTTGTTGCCATTTATCCGTTCGTTCCATATCAAGTAGAACTATTACAAGCTGTACTTGAAAAAATCGGTATTCATGGTGAAGGAAGTTCTTACGCATCAAGAGGTGAACGTTCACTGTTAAAATCATTCCAAGATGCAGCGATTAAGCATAACGAAGATGAGCTTGGCACGATAGTAACGATGGCTGAATTTTATCCGACGATTCGTCAGCATCTAGAGTCATCAATTGTACAAACAATTACGAAAGCGGAAAACCGAGCAGCTAATAACGAAGGTCTGTACGCAGCGGATGTGGATATTTTAAAAGTCCTTTACTTAATTAAAGGAATCGATCATATTCAGGCAATATCAAGTAATATCGCGGCGCTCCTATTAACACGGATTGATGCCGAGCAAAATGAAATGGCAATTAAAGAATCGTTAAATCGTCTAGAACAAACGATGTTTATTGAAAAACACGCAGACGGTACGTATTCTTTCCTTTCAGATGAGGAACAAGAAATTAATAGTGAAATTCGTAATGTAGATGTGAATGTGAGTACGATTAAGGCAAACTTAGCAGAGACATTTTTCACTGAAATGTACAATAAGGCGAAATTTACAAATAGCAAAGGCTTTATCTTTGAATACAATAAACGCTTTGACAACTATTCAAAGTCAAACATGAAATATCCGTTAACGATGCAAGTTATTGCAGGCTCTATGACACCAGCAGAATCGGCTTTGCAATCGGTTGAAGGACAAATGGTTGTTTATTTAAACGAAGAACTAGTGGCAGAGGCAGAAGAAGCAATTCGCTTATCGGAGCAAATTCGTCGTTATGTATCTGCAAAGCGTAACCCAAGTACAACACAAGCTCAGCACCGTATTTATGATGCGAAATTAGCGAGTGTCGATGATTATGATCAAAAAGCAAAAGAGCTATTGGCAAAAGCATGTGAATCAGCAACTTTCTATATTCAAATGCAAGAACGTACATTCCGTGGTAGCTTTGAAAAGCAAGTAAATGATGCATTTGAAATGCTTGTACAAAACACATATAAGTATTTAGAATATATCGATGAGCCAATCTTGATGAAGAATGTGACAGCAGAATGGAAACGTATATATGAGCAAGGAATTCAACAGGACCTGCTAAATACAACAGGAAATATTCGAGCTTACAATGCAGTGCTTCGTTATTTAGAAGAACTGATCCGTTTCCATCAAAAGCCTTCATTAAAAGAGGTACTAGATAAATATAGCCAAGTGCCATACGGTTGGACAGAAATTGATACAATCGGTATTTTGTTAGCGTTACTGCATGCGAATAAATTGAAATTTACGATTACAGATGAACTGTTTAGTCCAACTATCGCAACGGATTTCTATACAAAGTTAAATCGCACAACAGATCGCGATAAAATTCGTATCGTACCTGAAATTGAAGTTGATCCGAAAGTACGGAGAGAATTCATCGCATTATATAAAGATTTATTCGGTCGATTAGATGGTGGGGATTCTTATCAAGAGTTTGCAGACGCTTTAACTGCGGCAATGGATAAACATTTTAGCGAACCACTTCAAAACATTACGGATTGTTATCAACGAGGGAATTCAGCGCAATATCCGTATCCTGAATATACAAAAGTAGTCGCCATTTCAAATGATATAAAACGCTTAATGCAAATTCGTGATCCAGAACAGTTAGTGAAAGCTTTTATAGAAGCAGAGGATGATCTGATTGATGCGCAAGAACAGCTTGAAGATTTATCAGGCTTTTACTTAAATGCACCAATTAAACGATTTGATGAAGCAGTACAATACCTAAATACGATTTATAATGATCTAACTCATACACAGTCGGACGAAGTGAAATTATTAAAAAAACAACTAACAGATATTTTAATAAAGGCACAGCCGTATCGTGATATTCCGTTAATTCCTTCAACTATTGAAAAGTTACAGCAGGCAATTGCACAGGAAGTGATTGATCATAAACAAGCGGTTCGTACACAAATTACACAGTTAGAGCAAAAATTAAATGAACTTCAAGAATTTTATTCAAATAACGAGGTAGTAAGTAGCATAATTTCTGAAAGAATGCCCCGATTTACGAATGTACTGAAGCAACTGTTAGAAGCTGATAGTTTAATGATGATTCAAATGAAATTAAACGAGCTACGTGATGTGACAACACAAATTCAGCAAGCCGCAAAACAAAAAGAAGACGAATTACTTCTTCTAGCGAAAAAGCCTGTAGGGGAAACACCAACTGATCCTACATCACCGCCAGTTATTCGAGAAAAAGGGACAAAGGTTATTTCATCGCAGACACTACGAGGGATGTTAGTGAAAACGGAAATCCAAACACAGTCCGAATTAGATGATCTATTAGCAGGGTTAAAACAACAACTTTTAAAAGAGTTAAAAGACAATACATTAAAATTTGAACTATAAAAGGGAAGGGGGAGATCCCCCTTTCTTTTACTTACAAGAGGTGAGCAAATTATGAATAAAACTGCATTAAAAAACTTCGCAACTTGGTCACGTCGTAAATTAATTGAGCAAGTTCAAACAAAAGCACTCTTATATGGAATTGATGAAAAGAATGGTTTGCATATAGAAGAACAGTTTGGACAGCTATTAATTAATGGCGAAAAGTACCCGTTATCAATGAAAGGCGCTTTTAAAGCATTACAAAAGCAATTAGAACAAAAAGGTTATAAGCAATTGCTGGAAGAAGCAGCTTACACATGGTTTAACCGAATCATCGCCATTCGCTATATGGAAGTACATGAATACTTACCTGAACGAGTGAATGTGTTATCAAGTAGTGTCGGACGAGTAGATCCGGATATTTTATTTGAATACGATACGATGGATTTAGGGATTAATCATGAGGAAGTACGTGAGCTGATTAACACTGGTAATACAGAAGCGGCGTACCGTCTTTTATTTGTAGCGCAATGTAATGCGTTAAATCCAATCCTGCCGTTTATGTTTGAAAAAATTCAAGACTATACAGAGTTACTATTACCGGACTTCTTACTAGATGCAGAGTCTGTCATTAAAACGCTTGTTCACAGTGAAGAACTGACAGAGAGTTTTGCGGAAATTGAAGTGATTGGTTGGTTGTATCAATACTATATCGCAGAGGAAAAAGACCGTGTCTTTGCGCAAAAATCCAAGTATAAAAAAGAAGAAATTCCATTTGCGACACAACTGTTCACACCAAAATGGATTGTACAATACATGGTACAAAACTCACTTGGCCGTTATTGGACAGAAGCACATCGAGAAGACGAAGATTTAATCGATAACTGGGAATACTTCATCAAACATGAAGAAGAAGACTTCCGCGAAAAGATTGCTCCATATGTGAACAAAGAATTAAAAGTAGAAGACATTAAGCTACTGGATCCTGCAATGGGAAGTGGACATATTTTGGTATACGCTTTTGAAGTATTCTATGAAATTTACGAGAAGTGCGGATACCCAGAGCGTGATATTCCACGCCTAATTTTAGAAAACAACTTATACGGCTTAGATATTGATGATCGTGCCTACCTATTATCAGCATTTGCGATAGTAATGAAGGCAGCTTCACGTTCTAAACGGTTCTTACGGAGTTTAGAACGTAAAGGTATTCAATTAAATTTAGCGTCGATACAAGAAACGAATCATATTACAGATGAACTAATTTCCTATATTGCCCAACAAGAAGTTGGTGAGCAATATAACAGTGTGAAAGCATTCTTTGATCAATATCATAATGCAAAAACATACGGATCGTTAATTAATATTACAGAACGTGAGATTACATTTATTGAAGAGCGACTTGAGCAAATTGAAAATAACCCTGTAGAAGATTTATTCTATGTGGAACAGCATGAGATTGCGAAACAAGTAATGCCGGTATTGATTCATCAGACAAAGATTATGCGGAACGAGTATGATGTTGTGGTGATGAATCCGCCTTATTTGGGTTTTGTTAGTATGGGAGAAGAATTATCTAAATTTATAAAGAAAAATTATGAAATAGGTAAATCTGATTTATATGCAGCATTTATGCTTCAAAATTCGTACTTGAAGAAGAAAGGTCTGTTTGCAGCTATTAACCAACAAAGTTGGATGTTTACCATTTCATATAAGGATCTAAGAAAATATATTATTGAAAATAAAACCATTGATACAATGATACATTTAGGAACTCGAGCATTTGAAGAAATTGGTGGTGAGAAGGTTCAATCAACAATGTTCGTATTAAGGAACTATAATATTAGAAATCTTCTTGGTATATATATAAAACTAGTAGATTATAAAAATCATTCTGATAAACAAGCAGCTGCATTAAGAATTATAAAAGATAAAAATAATGTTAAAAAATTCGAATTAGACCAATTAGTCTTAAAGGAAATAATAGGATGGCCAATAGCGTTTTGGGCATCTGATACAGTTAGGGAATTATTTAAAAAGCATCAATTACTAACAAGTCACGGGGAAACTAGAGAAGGCCTTACAACAGGGAATAATGAAAAATTTTTGAGACTTTGGTATGAAGTAGATTTTTCAAGAACCTCCATGCACAGTTCTCCTAATAAATATTATCCATTGATGAAAGGTGGAACATATAGGAAGTGGTATGGTAATTTAGAATATGTTGTTGATTGGGAAAATGAAGGATTTGAAATTAGGAATTATAAGGGCAATGGGAAAAAAATTAAATCGCATAATTATAATTTAGATTATATTTTTGAAGAAGGAGTTACTTGGACTAGAGTTACTAGCCTTAATACTATGGCATTTAGGTATATGGAAAAAGGGTTTATTTTCGATACAACGGGGGCTTCGCTCTTCACATATAAAAATAATGAGATAAATGTAAAGTATATTTTAGGTTTACTAAATTCAAAGCTTAGTAAGTTGTTTATCCCAATTCTAAATCCCACAATGGCTTTACAAGTGGGGTCTGTTGCTAAAATTCCGCTTATAATAAAGCAGGAGAAGGAAATAGTAGATTTAGTGGAAGAGATTATTGAGATTCATAAAAAAGATTGGAATAGTAATGAGATATCTTGGGAATTTAAAAAGCACCCATTAATAAATTATGATTCTGATAAATTAAAATTAAGGGTAGAAATGTTTTTAAAAGATCAAAAGGATTCAATAAAAAAGGTAATTGAAATTGAAAGTTTAATTAATGAAAAATTTATTAATTCCTATGGATTAGAAAAAGAACTTACTTCTGAAATATCAGAAACAGAAGTAACTTTAAATAGTGACAATCAAAAAAAGATTGTAATTAAATTCATCTCATACTTTATTGGTTGTTTATTTGGGAGATTTAAAAGCGGTCTTCAAAATGAAGGACAAAACGTAATTAATTTTTCAGAGAAAAAGTATTTTGATAATGATATTATATTTAAATTGCGAGATTTTCTTAGCATAGTTTGTTCTAAAGATACAATAGATGAGAATATGCAATGGTTAGCAGAAGTTTTAGAAATGAAGGATGGAGAAGATGCAGAGTCTCGTATCCGCCGTTATTTCTTAGATGAATTCTTTACAGATCATTGTAAAATGTACCAAAAACGCCCAATATACTGGTTAGTAGACTCTGGTAAACAAAAAGGCCTACGAACTTTGATATATATGCATCATTATCAACCTGACACAATGGCAACAATCCGTTTCGAGCATTTACAAGAAATACAAGCGAAGTATCAACAAGAAATTGCTGACTTAGAAAATCGTTTAGTAAATCCTAACTTAAGTGCGACAGATAAGAAAAAGCTAAATGCTGAGAAAGTGTCGTTTGAAAAGAAAATCGACGAGCTTCGTGAGTTTGATAAACGTTTAGCCGCCATTGCAGCAGAGGAAATTAAAATTGATTTAGATGACGGTGTGAAGGTGAACTACGAGAAGTTTTATCGTGGTGGTAAAGGCGTTTTAGCGAAGATTTAATAGTTACTGAGTAAAACATTCGTTATACTATTTTTATAGTGTGACGAATGTTTTATTATATAAATGGAAACACTTTACTCTTTGATAATGTAGTGAGGATAGATGATGTTCAAATTGTTTATAAACTCTTATTATAAAAATGATGCGTTATAAATAATTTTCGAAAGGAGCTTCACATTGAACGTATTACAATTATTAAAAGAACGCATAGAAGATGAGTTACATAAAAAGAGCAAGCCTCGTACGGTTGTGTTTTGGTATGACGAGCAGGGGGAGTATACGGTGGAATCGTTAAAAGAAGAACTAGCAGATCAGCCGATTCATGTGCGAGCCTTGACACGTAATAATTTCTTCTCGTTAAAAATTGAAATTGAAACAGAGAAAAAGGACGATTCATTTTTACTATATGCGAATTTTGCAAAACCTGAAAAGGAAAAAAATTATTTGCTTGATATGGAGCTGTACGGTACAGAATTTAAAGCAGATACGACGGCTTTATTTGCAGAGCAGCTACAAGTGAGTGATGCACTGCTGCGTGACATGATACATAAGTATCCCGAGTTTTTCAAAAGTGCAGAACGTAAAGATAAGCTAAAAAAAGTGTTGAAGCCACATGCGAGTGAGCGTGAATTTGAATATGCAATATTAGCTGTATTGACTGGGGCGCAAATTGCGGATATGGATAAAATTGCGCAAAATCTATTATTGGCTGGCTTACAAGAGTACATAAATGAGCTTTATAAATCGATTGCGAAGCGTTTTAGTAAAGAGCAACTCTTTGTATTATTAGGACAATATTTTGGTGTTCATGTTGAGGAATATACGTTGCAACATTTAATGGAGCATATTTTGTATGCCCATTTCCAACGTTATGCTCAGTTTGAGGATGCTACGTTGCAGAAAAAGTATGAAATGACCCGCGCTAATGCCAGCGCTTTATTTATAGATGATTGGCTACAAACAAAAGACCGTGAAGTGTTAGAGCAGTATATGAAAGAAATTGAAGAGAAGTTTTCAATTGTTAAATTGTTAAATGACCGTCCAATTGAGCATTATGCAGATATTTCAACGTTTCCTGTTATTGATGTGTTATTAATTGAAAAGCTAGTGACAGAGCTACTGCATCATACGGCTAATCTAGAAGAATGGAAAGATATTTTACAAAATCGCTTAAACTTGCATTGGGCAAATCGTAACAAACGTATTCATAGTATGTTAACAATATTAGTACATGCGGTCGATTTAACAATGTATAAAACGTTGTTAAAGAAATATGATACGCGTATTCCGTTATATGTGCAGTATGCAAGTAGCTTATATTTAATAGATCAGGCCTATCGCCGTTTTATAGTAGGTTATAAGCAACTTGAAAATAAAGAAGTATTAGATGAGTTAGCTGAAAAGTTAACAAACTGGTATGAAAATAAGTATCTATCAAAAGTGGCGGAAGAAACCAACTATACGTTAGAACAAGCTGAACTAGATAAGCTTCCAAAACAGGCTGCTTTCTATAGGGAAAACGTTGAGCCAATTATGAAAAAGGAGTCAACCCGTGTGTTTGTCATCATTTCAGATGCATTACGTTATGAAGCGGGTGCCGAGTTGCGTGAACGATTAGATGCACGGTCAAATGGTAGCGCTGCAATTAGTCCACTTGTTGCCAATATGCCAACCTATACACAGCTCGGAATGGCTTCGCTTTTACCACATAAAACATTAACGATCGATACAAAAGGTACAGTACTAGCAGATGGTGAGCCGACAAATGGTTTAACGAATCGTATTAAGATATTACAAAAATCTGAACCAGAATCGATTGCTGTTCGATTTGATGAAATTTCATCTTGGTCACGTGCTGCAGCGGATGAGCAGTTAAAGGGTAAACGTTTAGTATATATATACCATGACGTAATTGATGCTACGGGTGATTCTGTTAAATCAGAGCGAGAAACATATGCAGCAGTAGCACGGGCGTTAGATGAATTAGAGATACTTGTGGACATGCTTTCTAGATGGCAGGCGAAGCGGATTTTCATTACGGCAGATCATGGGTTCTTATATCAAAATTCGAAAGTTGAAAATGCGGAAAAAGTAGCAAGTGTTGACGGTGAGAAATTTGATGGCAATCGTCGCTTTTTCATTGGTGAAAACTTAGTCATTGGTGATGGGGCAATAGCTGTACCAGAAACCTTTACGACTTTACAAGGTGCAGAGAAGGCTATTGCGAAAGGAATCAACCGTTTTGTTGGTGGCGGTGGGTTACAATTTGTACATGGCGGTGCAACACCACAGGAGTCCATTACACCGTTAATTGATTATCGCCGTACGTCACAAGCGGCACCAGTAGAAATTAGTGTAGCGATGCCATCACGTGTCATTAAAAACTTCCGTATTGAAGTGCCGATGTACCAAGAGCAAAGTATTTCAACAGAATTTATGGCTCATACTGTTCGTTTTGCGTTTTATTTAGAAGGAGAACGTATTTCGAATGAAATTGATTATACATTTACTATGCAAGGACTAAACCATGAACGTACTGCGAAATTAGTATTTGATTTAACCGAGCAATATTATAAAGCAGGTCAAAAATGTACGCTAAAAATGGCGACAGTAGAAGGAAATAAAGTAACGCCTTATAGTGAAGCGGAATTTACGATTCATATGTATAATGCGTTGTATTAGTAAGGAAGCCCTGATAATTTAATCTTCAGGGCTTCTTTTAGTTGGATAAGAACACATACGCTCATGTTATTGACATAAGTTATCCATTGTAATAGAACTATTCATTAACAAATGATTTGCGTTGTTCTATACTTTAGCTATAAGAACTTAATGGATGTGAGGAATTTACTTATGCTCAAAGTTGGAGAAATTATTAAAGGCTCATTCTGGCCAGAAATCGTAGAAATTAAGCACTTTGAAGAAATCGATGAAGACCTATATCTAGTAGAATCGATTGGACGTAAAACGAATAAGTATTATGAGCAGTATCTAGATAAAGCACAGCTTTGTCAGCTAGAGAACATCAAAGAAGAAGAAAATACATTTAATGCCGAGCGTCTGCAACATTATCTTCAATATTACATTTTAAAAGTCGAAGAGAAGTACTCTCAGTCCCGCGCACGTGGGAATAAAAAGGTTATTCCGCTTCCGCACCAAATTGAGGCTGTTTACAGTCGAATGCTACAGTCTCCACAAATTCGCTATTTACTTGCCGATGATCCAGGGGCAGGGAAAACGATTATGGCTGGGATGCTCATTCGAGAATTAATGGCTAGACAAGCGGCAGAGCGAGTTTTGATCTTAGTACCTCCATTAGTGTTAAAGCAATGGCAAGAGGAGTTAAAGGATAAGTTTGGGGAAGAGTTTACGATTGTTAATCGTAGCCTATTGAATAGTTCGAGCGAAGTGAATCCTTTTGAAACACATGACAAAATAATCGCATCGCTTTATTGGGCTGCAAGAGAAGAGATTAAAGCGTACATAATGAAGGCTAATTTTGATTTAGTCATTGTCGATGAGGCTCATAAAATGGCTGCCTATACGCATGGAGTGAAGAAACGGAAAATTAGTCGAACGAAAATTTATCAGCTAGGAGAAGGTTTACTTCGCCATACCGAACATTGCTTATTGTTAACTGCTACACCCCATAAGGGCGATAAAGAAAACTTCCGTCATTTGATGAGCTTAGTCGATCATGATATTTTTTCACGATTAAATACAGGAGAATCTATTTATGAAAAGAGTAATCCGTTTGTTATTCGTCGTTTAAAAGAAACGATGAAAAACTTTGATGGCACTCCATTATTCCCGAAGCGTACAACGAAAACAATTGCATTTGACTTAAGCTCTGAAGAACAACAGCTCTATGAAGAAGTAACAGCATATGCTCGTGAGCATTTTAATAGGGCGAAGCAAAATAATAAACCAAATGTTGCGTTTGCAATGATGATTTTACAGCGTCGTTTAAGTTCATCCATAGATGCGATTTATTTATCGTTAAAACGACGAAAAGAAAAGTTAGAAGAACTACTGCAGTCGGAAATATCAACAGTTAAAACGGTTGAACCTTTTGAATATGATGAACTGTCGATTGATGAACAAGAGGAAATTGAAGCACTAATCGAAGGTGAAACGGATGTCATTGATATTGAGGAACTTCGTTTGGAAATCGCTGTATTAAGTGATTTAGTTCAAAAGGCAGAAAGATTGGTATATCAAGATGTAGAGGTTAAGTATGCTGAACTAGAAAATACGCTATTTGGTGAGTATGGATTGCTTTCTAAAGGCGAGAAAATTTTAATTTTTACAGAGTCGAAGGACACGTTGTATTATCTTGAACGAAAGTTATTAAATCACGTATCTGAAATTACAAAAATCGTCGGTAATTTCTCAATGGACCAGCGTCGCGAACAGGTAGAAAAGTTCCGTAATGATGTGCAAATTATGCTAGCAACAGATGCAGGTGGGGAATCTATTAACCTTCAGTTCTGTAATCAAATGATTAATTATGACATTCCGTGGAATCCAAACCGTTTAGAGCAGCGTATGGGCCGTATTCATCGAATTGGGCAAAAGAATGAAGTGTTTATTTTCAATCTAGTTGCGAGCAATACACGAGAAGGTGACGTTCTTATTCGTTTATTAACAAAAATGGACCAAATGCGTGAAGACTTAGGACAAGATCAAGTATATGACTTTATCGGTGAAGTACTTGAAGAAAATAATATAGATTTGGCGAATTTAATGGAACGTGCAATTAGTGGGCGTGAAAATCTCGATGAGCTTGTAGCAACGATGGAAAAAACGTTATCTGACGAACATAAACGCTTATTAGAAATTGCGAAACAAGAGCGGCTAGATGACTCTAGTTTTGATTTACCTGGTGCGAGAAGGGCCTATCAAGAAATTTCAATTAATAGTATGCCACCGCGTGTATACGGCGAGTTTGCAGTAAAGCAATTTGAAACGACTCGAATTAAAATGAATTTCTCAAATGATTACAAAACAGTTCGAATAGATCGTTTCCCTAAAAACATTCGTGAATTAATCAAGAGAAAGAGATATGCATTACGAACAGATGAATCGTTAAGATTTTCATTGAGTGCTTCTAAACAGACAGAAGATGTATTGCTATTGCCTAATGATCATCCTATTAATAAGCTAGCGATGGAACTAGCAAGTCTGGAGTTGCAACAGGTTGCCTTACCTGTTTGTCATGTAAAAGCAACTGTCAGCGAGCCGTTAATTATTGAAATAAGTCGTATAAGTGTGGTAGATGGGAATAGTCGAGAATTAGAGCAGGAATTGATGTTACTTGCTAAAAGAGAAACAGGGGGATTTATTCAAATTGATCCTTATTTCTTATTCCAACAGCCATTAACGTATGTAAATAGTGTAACCAACGAAGATCAGTCGTTTAAAAGAGAGTCAATTATTCAAGCGAAAAAAGTGCTGCAATCCGTTCAAATGAAGCGGGATGACTATCTAAATCGTAAAATCACCTATTTACGTCACTCATTTGATGAACAAATGCACGTATTACAGGAACGTCTAACAAACTATTTAGAAGATAACCTAAACAATAAAAATAGCGCATTAATCAATCAGACATACACGCAAATTGAAGATTTAGAAGAACGCAGTAAAGAACGATTAGAGGATATCGAACGTGAACGAAGTATCCAACTACAATCGATTAAATTGGTTGCACAATTACATGTTCAACCGATTAGTAATGTTGCACGGATTATACCAGCTGATTATATCGATGTTGTGAAGCAATATGAATATGATAATGGTCGATTAAATATCCGTGAAAAGAAAGCATACGGACTAATCGATTTCACAAGTGAAGAAGCAGATGGTAATACGCGCTTTATTTTAGTAACGTCATCATTAAAAGCATTAGATGAGCAGATAATAGTAGAGGATTATAAAGAATTAAATGGTTCTGTGTATGTATATATATTAGTTGATGGACAGATTGTTAAAGAAATGAAAATAGAACAATTAGTGGGAGGAGAGGAATGGCAGAAATTAAATACGAAGTAATAAAATAAATCAGCATATTATCCGAATCAGCAAAGGTTGGAAAAAGGAACTAAACCGCATTAGCTTGAATTGTAATACCCCGAAATGAAGTATATGAGGAAGTAAACAGTTAATATATTTATTGTTTTGTAAAAAGCAGTCTAGGAATTTGGTTTTCGGGCGGCTTATTCTTTATGAAAATTATCAGAAAAATATAACTACAAGGAGATACAGATGAAGCTTATTATTAATCGGAAGACTATAAAATACTTGTTTATTGCGTACCATCGTTACCATCCTCCTGTTACTAATAGTGTAATGGATATATACTCTTAGTGTCCAACTTCTTTAGGAGGCTAAATAGCACGAATCACCAATACAAATTCCTTGACAAGTATTAGCTTTTTTTATGCCTTAAGAAGCTAGTCATAGCAAGGCTTTGAATTTATGAAATTAATTCACCTAAATAGTAACGTTAAATTAAATATAAAAGAGATAAAGAACTTATAAAATTCAAATGATAAAGCTTTATAGGCTTGAAAATGATAAAATATATATGCCTAAAGACGGATTATTGCAGACAGTAAGCACCTGTAAAATAGAGAAAATTCTATTTTTTAGGTGCTTTTTAATTCTGAACAATTGATTCAAGTATTTTCTTAAACTCTTTTAAGCTCTCTTTTACTTTTTTATGAAGGTTATTCTATCTATATATGATAATAAGTTATAGAAAAATAGGTCTAATGAATGATAATTATTCGAGAGAAGTTAATAATACCCAATATATGTCTATCTTATCTGATATAATTTAACTAGTCATGTGAAAGGAGATTACAATGCCAAGTCAGCTAGACTACAAAGGAAATAAAGCATTTCGGTTGTTGTGCATGCACGAGCGATTGAATAAAGGTGAATGGATTAGTAAAGAAAAGCTTGCAGTAGAATTCAATGTAACAAAAAAAACAATTCAACGTGATATTGATGATTTGCGTGCATATTTTGCTGATAACTCCTATTATAACGAGCTTAAAACGATTAAATATGACAAGGGACAAAATGTCTATCATCTGGATGAATCCACTGATACAAAGCTGAACAATATGGAAGTAATGGCTATCAGCAAGATATTGCTAGAAAGTCGTGCATTCTGTAAAAGTGAGGTAGATACGCTGCTATTTAAGCTAGTTGTGCAGCTTTCTTCTAATGATCGTAAGCTGGTGGAGGAAGTGATTCGTAATGAGCAATTTTATTATGTTCCACTTCGTCATAATAAGGAACTAATCTCAATTCTATGGGATTTGTCCCAATACATAGCAAGAACCGAGTTGCTGCATATCAGCTATGTTCGTAAGGATGGTGTAGCAAGAACACATCTAGTAAAGCCGGTTTCTATTATGTTCTCAGAATACTATTTTTACTTAATCGCATATATGGCAGAAAACATGAAGGATTATCCAACGGTTTTTCGTATTGATCGACTAGAAAGTATTAACAGATCAGGAGAACGATTCACAATTCCTTATCGAGATAAATTTAATGAAGGTGAGTTTCGCAAGCGGGTGCAGTTTATGTATTCAGGCGAACTTAGAAGGGTGAAATTTGAATTTAGTGGCAGCTCACTAGAAGCAGTACTGGATCGGCTACCTACTGCTGAAGTATTAAGTGAGACAGATGGTAAATATATCATTAGTGTCGAGGTATACGGCACTGGCATTGATATGTGGCTGAGAAGTCAAGGAGAGTATGTCAGAATCGTTGAATAAAAGATAAAGGGGTAATAGTAATGATTACAGATTATACAAGTCGTAAAAATGAAGTGTTAGCTTCCTATGAACAATTTCAGAAGTGTATTGATAACTTAGTTACCGTATTGAATGAAGCGGATCTTCCCGACTTTACTACTAAATGGAGCAAGTCCTGGAATGAAGCAAAAGATAAAGCTGAAAACATTCGTGAGGATCGTTTTCGATTAATGATAGCTGGTGAAGCAAAAAGCGGAAAATCTACGTTCATTAACGCATATCTTGGTGTGGAATTGCTGCCGATGGATGTTAAGCAATGTACCAGTTCCATTATTGAAGTAAAATATGGCGAGCAGTTAAAGCTGATTGCAACCTATGCAGACGAAACCATCAAAGAGTTTAAAGAAGAAGTGACTATTCGTGGATTTTTAAAGGAAAATGCTGCACTTGATGATGATTGGCGAGACATTCCAGTGCCTACCATTAATCAAGAGATTTTAGTAAAAGCGGGTCGCAAATTTCCTAAAGAGGATAAGAAAACGATGGTTCCAAAGGAATGGATCGAGGATTTGCTAAAAGCTCCAGAAGTACAGGCTGCTAATATTCATAATATTACTAATTACAATGAGAAAATTCGTAGTTACATTGAGAGTAGAAAAAATGCATGGCAAAACATTGTAACTAAAATTGAAATCTATTACCCATTAAGCGAAGAGTTGAGGGGGATAGAGATTATTGATAGTCCAGGGGTATGTGCCAGAGGTGGAGTTTCAGAGATAACGTCGGACTATATTGAAAAAGCTAACGCGATTATCTTTCTTAAGCCTATTTCAGGGCAGGCTCTGGAATCGTCACAGTTCAACGAATTCTTAAAAACTTCCAGCTTGGATCGTAATTGTGAAGCGTTGTTTTTAGTACTAACCCGTGCTACGAATGTGCCTCCTAGCGATCTTAAGCGACTTGAAGTAGAAGCATTTAAGCAGTTTGGTTCTGGTGTGCTTCAGAAGCACAATATTCTTATCGTAGATAGTAAAGCGGAGCTTTACGTGAATGAATTCGCTGATGAAGAAAATATTGCAGATAGAATAAGAGAGCTCAATAAAACAGGAACACTAGATGAGTTTGTCAAAGGCACATGGTTTGATTATATGGGAGATAAGGAAGGCTTTTTAGAGGGGCTACGTGAAAAGTCTCGCTTTAAATACATGAATGAAGTTCTATCGACATTTGGTAGAAAAGCGCATTATCTCGCTTTAAGTGAATTACTTGTGCTTATGAATAAACTATACAACCGTGTTATTGGTGACTTACAAGTACACATTAATATGCTGCATCAAAAAGCAGAGGATCCTATTGAGCTTAATAAAAAAATTGCGAGTATAATCAATCAGCTTGGTGATATTGAGAAGAAAATGCATATTGGTGTCAATGAAGTTATAAAGGGCTACCAAGGTAATAACGGTATCATTAAAAAAAAAGTTGACGTAGCGATTCGAGAATTTAAGAGCGAAATCGAAAACATAGACCATAGCTCGGAAGAGGTATTCGAGGATCTAAAGCGCCATTCATTTCAAAAAATAGATGAGCTTAAATTGTTAAAGAAGGATCTCCAAGATGAGATTTTACAGAAATGTAATGAGCTTTTAATTAAGCTAAGTGACGCGAGTGATATTCCGTACACTTCATTCGAGCCTGATTTTTCACCAGAGGTTTTTGATGAAATTAAAGCGGAGACTGAGAAAGAATCACAAGAGACGGTTACGATTGAAGAAGGAGTTACATTTAAGAAGACTAGGACATACTCGAAATATTCTCAACATCTACATTACAAAATTATTTCTAGTAGTATTGTGGATCGCTTAGGCAATATCGCTAATAAATTGATACCAAACTTACTTAAATTCGCTAGTAATATTGGTGCACGCTATAAATCTGAATTGGAAAAGAACTTTAAGGAGAAGGAAACAGAATTAAGAGCAATTAAAGAAGCGAAGCTGAACGCAGAACGTATCCAGAAGGTTATCACGGAGCTGGAAACATTAAGAACAACATTGTCATCAGCTGTGAATGAAAATAATCGATTGAATGGTGGGATTAAGAGATATGATTAATCTTGCTTCGTATGCTCCAACGCTCAAGCCTGAAGTTGACAAGGTCTTTCAAGAATTAACAGAAAAAACGGATAAGATTATTAGCTTCTCTACTGATCAGAATAAAACAGTAGAAAGAATCGTCGAAACGGTATCCACAGAAATGACGATGTTCGGTTCCTTAATGCTTAATGATATGAGTGAATATCTATCCGAACAAGTACTAGAATTGTCGTTTTTCAGCTATACTGCAAGACAAAATAAGTTTTATAGAGCGAATCTCTCAAAAAAAATATCAGATAAATATATCTTCGATCGTTCATCTAGCAAAATTAAGTATAGCGAAACTAACTCTGTAGCTAGTTCGCTAACTGTTACGGCAGGGACGGCGGCGTTAGGAGCTATTTTAATTGGGGCACTTTCACCTTCGAATGCAGTTGTACCTATTGGCTTCGTTGTTGCTACGTCGATTGCTGTATTTTGTGTATCCTATTACAAGATCACACCGAACGCTAACAAAGTTGCTTTTAACAAAGCAGTTACTCAGTATCTTGCCGACATGAAACAGGAGTTTATACAGTGGTTTGATAAGGTTGAGAAGTATTACATTACATGCGTGAATGAATTAGTCCAACAAATTCGTACAGTGGAGAGCAATGCATGAGTCATAACGTAATCGCGCACAGATCCAATGAGTTTGAAACGGATAATGTTGTGCTAGGACAACAAACGAGTAAGCTGTTAGAGCTTGTTTATCCTGGTTATCTCATAAATAATAGTCAATTATCCGAGCAACTATTTGAACGGAATGCAGATGTGATGCTTGACAGTATGACATTCTTTCGTATTAGTCAATGTACGATTGAAAATGCAGATCAATTGTTTACCAGCTTGAATACTCAAATTGAAAAGCTATTTACAGCACTTCATTCTATTAACGTTGCGATCGCCTACGGAATTATTAGCTACGAGGGAACGACTAACCTTGTGCTTGGTGTTAACTTGAAAGAGGATGTAGAACCTCTTAAAAATATAGTTGAGGGAATGCTTACAGGTGTTGTGCTAGAACCGTATACTCCAAGCTTTAGTACTAGACCTGATATTGAACGAAGCTATGGCATGTTGTCAGGGCTTCCAACCGTTTCTATCAAAGATCAAAAGCAAACCTTTAGTCTATCTTCGATTATGCGAAGTCTAAATGGTTCAGATTATACATTGTTGTTCCTTGCTAAACCAGTGTCAACACCGACTGTTATGCATACGATTAAAGAATTAATTCAAGTAAGAGATAGTGCATTTGCTATAAGTAAGAAAAATGTAGCACGAAGCATGAGTTCAACTGAATCAGAAACGATTACTACGAATGAAAGTGTTTCTAAAAATAGTAAAGCTAGTGGGATTTCCGCTGGTGTAGGCACGGTGGTAGGTGGTGTTATAGGAACCTTTGTCACTCCAGGTATCGGAACAATGGCTGGTTCAGCACTTGGTGGGGGCTTAGGTATGGCTATCGGCTCTGCTATTGGGGGAAATAATCATAGCCAAGGGCATAGCGAGGCTATTTCCAAAGCGATTATGGATAGTGAAGCCACTTCAATAGATGTGCAGAACGGCTTTGCGATAGAATTAATGAATTATGCGGATCATGCGATAGAGCGCCTTAAAGGTGGTCAAAATAACGGAATATGGCAGAGTGTAATTACCTATTCTGCTGATTCAGAGTTTTCCAAAAATATCATTCAAGCGTGTCTGTGTGGTGAGTTATCGAAGCCAGATCCTAACAAGCTTCCGGTACTTACGTTTTCACCGAGATTACAATTAGAGAATAATCAACAACTATTAATTCCTGATTTTTTGAACGACAACCTACAGAATCCATTTTGCTCGAATATTAATTCAGCGGAACTCGGGCTGCTCTGTACGTTTCCAACAGAAAGCGTTCCTGACTTTGAACTGCGTATTGCTAAACAATTTCCTCTTATTAAAAGTAGGGATGATAAAGCTGCAATTATGGTTGGTAATGTTGTGGAGGGCAAACGGATCGTTAAAAATATGCCATTTTTGTTGAGCTTAAGCGATCTTAATAAGCATACCTTTGTATGTGGGATTACTGGAAGTGGAAAAACAACGACGGTTAAACGGATATTAAACGAAGCGAAAAAGCCTTTTCTAGTGATAGAATCGGCAAAAAAAGAATATCGTAATATGGTGCTCAATCCGACGGTTTATACATTAGGCAAGCCAGAAATTAATAGCCCACGGATCAATCCATTCTATATTATGCCAGGGGTGAGTCCAGGTGTACATATTGATTACTTAAAGGATTTATTCAATGCGTCTTTTTCGTTTTATGGACCTATGCCGTATATTTTGGAAAAATGCCTTCATAATGTGTATAAAAATAAGGGTTGGAATTTAACATTGGGCTATCATCCAATGCTAGTGAACGAGCGTAGTAACGTTGATTTTTTTGATGTGAATTACATAAGAAAGAAGTATGCATTGCAAGCACATCGTATGCTATTTCCTACAATGCAGGAGCTTAAAGCGGAGGTTGAGCGCTACATTAAGGAAGAGATGGATTACGAGGGTGAAGTTGCAGGGAACATTAAGACAGCAATGAAAATTCGCCTTGAAAATTTATGTAGTGGATCGAAGGGGTATATGTTTAATACGTATGAGCACCCTGATTTTGAGATGCTACTACAGGATAATGTTGTATTTGAGCTAGAAGGAATTACAGATGATTCGGACAAAGCCTTCTGTGTTGGCTTGATATTAATTTATATTAATGAATATCGACAGGTGGCTAAGGAGTCACAAGGTAATCGTAAGTTGGAGCTTCAACATCTACTCGTTATTGAAGAAGCACATAGGCTTCTAAAAAATGTAGAAACTGAGCGAACAAGTGAAACGATGGGTAACCCAAAAGGAAAGGCAGTAGAGCATTTTACCAATATGATTGCTGAAATGAGATCTTATGGTCAAGGAGTAATTGTTGCTGAACAGATACCTAGTAAACTAGCTCCTGACGTCATTAAAAATTCATCCAATAAAATTATTCAACGTATCGTAGCTGCTGACGATCAGCAAATTATCGCTAATACGATTGGAATATCTCCTGACGAAGCCCTATTGCTCGGGACGCTTGAGACGGGGTACGCGTTATGTCATAGGGAAGGAATGGCATTGCCAGTACCTATGAGAATAAAGAGTGATGATGATATATATGTAAGTGACGAAGCACTATATAATCAGGGGATTGCAGAAAGAATAAAAAGGATCAATATTAGTATCGCACGGAGTGTAATGTATGAAGGTGATTACATTAAGCTTAAAGCATTTACGCTACTTAATACCTTACTAGTAGAAGAAGCAGAGCTGGTAGTTGAGGCGTCTGAGCAGATGATGATTGAACTAGCTAAGTATTTAAGAGTTAGGGATGTTGCTTTAATTCAATGTAAGGATTCTAGTGAGATATGTGCTGTTATTATCTCAGAAATGCTACAAAACTTCTTATTTCGAGGAACGTATGCGGTTAAGTCTCTTCCTGATGATGATACAATTCGTATGATAGAGATTCTACTTGTTACACCTTCTCAAGAAATTGTGCTGCAGTTAAAGAAGCATCTTGCAGCTTTATATGGTCGCAATCCTGAGATGCATGCTAAGCGTCTAGTATCTGAGCTAATAAAGAAAAGGCTATCTTCTGATCTTAATATATCTGCAACGATAGATTCATATTTTGCAAAACTTTCTGATCATACGAAGCAAAGCATCACGACGCTAATTGGAGGGTAATAATGATGTTATCGGGGCAGGAATTAAAAAACTTACAGTCACAATCCGAACGACTGAATGTATTAAAGGAGCATGATGCTGTTGAGAACTGGGATGAGCTCCATGTTTCGGAGCTCAACAGTGAAGATGCTAACGGTAAACTAATTGAGCCTCCTGATATTCAGTTTATTGAGCAAACTTCTTATCTGTCATTACTTGAACAAAACAACATGCTTTCAAACGAAATTCCTTTTCATGAAGCTAATCAAGAACATGCTGAACAAGAGATTAAAAATTTAACTGCCGAAGAAAAGGAAAAGATTAAAGAAGAAACCGGCTGGTCGGATGAAATTATTGACGCTATAGGTTCAATGGAAGAATACGAGATATACAAAAAGGCAGGATTGCAGGAAGCAGAGGTTAACGGAAGAAAGTGTCTCATACGAGAGGATATTAACCCTGATTATGAAGATGAGGATGGAATTTCTAATAGTGAACGAATGAAGCGTGGTTTATCACCATTGACTGAGAGTGGGGAAGTTATCGAGCTTCATCATATTGGTCAGAAGGCAGATTCACCTTTAGCAGAGCTAAGTAAGAGTGAGCATCGTGGTGGAGGAAATGATACAATACTACATGACAAATCAAAAGAAACTGAAGTTCACGGTCCAGGAAGTATCTGGAAAAGTGAAAAGACGCAACATTGGAAGGCTCGTGTCAGCTCAAGCTAAATATTAGGAGGATGTTATGTCATATATTATTTCAACGATTAAGGAGCTACCTGAGCTTCTATCACTTACTCCAGCTTCAGAAGTAGAGATTTCTGATGCGGAAATCCAATTATGCTTGCGTTTCTCCGAGGAGTACAGAGCATATCTTGCCGAATTTGGAGCTATACTTGCAGATGGAGTAGAGTTGACTGGTATAGCAAAATCTAAGCGACGACATGTGGTAGATGTAACAACACAAGAAAAGAAATTGAATACCAAGATTCCACATAACCTATATGTCGTTGAAAATGCTGAGATTGATGGGATAGTTATATGGCAGGATAGTCAAGGAACGATCTACAAATCTATAGTGAATAGTGAACCTGTTAAAATTGCTGACTCACTTACACAATATTTGACACGATAGAAGATAGAAATAAAGCACTAAGATATCCTCAAGTTGAAGGTGCACCCTAGTGCTTTATTGTTTTCGCTGATGTTAGCAAGTGAACAAGCTATCATGCTGTAGTGAACAGCTTTCAAACGCCTTTGGACGGACATACTTTAGTGTTTTGTATTTCGCTTCGTAGCTCTCGTAACGATAGGCATGTTCTCGCACACAGGTTGGGGCAAAGTGTTCATTGAATCCTACGTATTCAGCTTATCGTCTACGATTATAGGCGATAATGTCATGAGCACCTGCTTGCCATAGAGTGCGTGATAAATTTTGCGGACAAGGTTACGATGTTATCTGAAAATGGGGCTAAAACCGTGATCGTTCCAATGGATAATCTTAACGAGCTTTCTAACGTCCCACCTATAGCTTAGGTTTTGTAATTTCAAGAAGTGGCGATATAGTAGGAGATACTATTACAGTGAGAAGAGAAATCATTGAAGATCTATCTAGAGAAATAACGCTGATCTTAACAAAATCAAAACAAGTTTTAGAATCAGACATGAAAGACTTAGTGCCTGATAAAGAAATTGCAATTTTCTTAGAATATCTTAATATTGATCTAATTGGTAGAGTAAAAAATAACTTGATGAATGAACTTAAAAAGCAGTTTGAGTTTGAATTGAAGAAACGTATTTTAGATCAGGATTCTTTATGGGATCAAGTTTATCAAAAGCGTGAACAAGACGGTGATAAATATAGTGATATAGGTAAAAAACTAATTAGAGATCATTTAGATAGCTCCTTTGAGAGCAAGGGCTGTAATTATGATCGATACTATACTGATAATCTCGAGAAAGCCAAAAATGCAGTTAGAGATAAACTGTTGAGTTCCTTGAATGGTAACGTTATAGCATAGTATGTTTTTTCCTAGGATACAATTGAAGTGCAATCAGATTGAGAAGCTATAAAATCAAATAATATTATCCGTTAATATCTCGAAACTCCTGTTTAATTTTATAGACACAATATAGACCTACGCAATAATAGGAGGTAAGATAAGGTAATATACGATGGGTCAAAATAATCAATAAGAACCTAGATTGTTAGCAGAACTTTAAATAACATTCAAAACGTATTGAATTCAATCTACCGCTATAGTGACTTGAAATAATAGTGGGGACGGATTGGGGACGAAAACGATCAGTTTTGAATATAAGGCAACCAAAGAGAACCAACTAGAGATGAAGAAACCCCTTATAAATCAATACTTTACAGTACTCCAACAAAGACAAACCAACTTACCTTGATTCCCGCATACGATGCACGTAGAATCGGTAGCTTTGTTGGTGAGGAAGGGTACTGTGAACATCTCAAAAAGTTGACCTAAAGCCTAAATAGTCTTGTTAAAGCTTATAAAGTCGTGTTAAAATCCAAGCGAAATTCAGGTATCCACTCCTGTTTTCCTAGGCTTCTTTCGTAAATCAGGGGGGAGGTCAGGGGATAGGTTTTACGGGAAAGGGAAGATCTGAAACTCCTCAGTCCCTTTCAAGCTTCCCCCCCCCGATTTTACTCCAATTTGTAGGACGACTTTATTTGCTCAGATTGAAACAGGAAAGTGAGGGCTAGAGGCGTTAAAGCCAAGTAGGGCAAGGCTTTGTGAAACGGTGCATGTGGAAGGGGGCGTGAGACGACTATTTAGGAAATGCACAATGGTACAGAGAGCTGGGATTGCAGTGGTAGAGCGGGCTTGGGGAGTAGTACAGATGGGATGGAAAGATGAAACATAGACACAAAAATAATAGAGTTGACTGATTGTTGACGAATTCGGTAGGTTAGATTGAATATATCGAACTTTAAGTCCTTTTGTCAAAGAAAAGGTACATCCTTCGGAAAAATGAGGGGTGTACCTTTTTCATGTATACTTCAAATATCATGAGGACACTTCCGCTTAGAAGGAGGTGTGTAGAATGCAAGGTCAAAATCATGAAATAAGCGATTCGAGTTAAGGTTCTACAGCATCACTGAGAATTTTTTTCATGCAGGAGAATTATCTGGGATAATAGAACTAATTAGAGAAAATGACATACCTAAAAGAAAAATAGAAATAAAACATATGAAGTAACCTACTTGATGCTTCTATCAAAGCTAATAAACTTTGCTTCAGCATTGGAAAATCTAATGGTTTCAAAACAACAGGGCCTCTGAAAAACAAAGACTTAATTACGTTATAAGGTAATTACGAGTTTTTTTGGAGGCCAGTTTATTATAGTAGAAGGTATTACGTAATAGAGGTTTAGGAGGAGAGAGGCTAATGAGTAAGAAAGCTAAACCACAAACAAACTATGTGCAGCACTTTTCAACAAGAATTCCATGGAAGGATAACGAGTATACTGGGCGAATTGACAATAATCCTAGGTATAATGTAGCTGCTCAAGTAATCCCTAACATTGCATCATCACGGGACTTAGAGTTTGAGGAAGCAAATAGAGGTAAAAGTTACGAACAAGTAGGACCAGTAAGGATGCAAAACTGGATTACAGAGAATGCTGCGTTCATGAGTGATACCAAGCTTTACCTTAAAATCAACCATCCATATAAAAAAGGAAATGCTAAATTCAAGCATTTTGAAGAAACAACTTTTGGGATGGAACCTTATTCATTCTTATTGCGCCCTTTTTCATGGACTTTAAAGGATAATGCTATTGAGAAACAAAAGTATTACAATTTTTATTTTGACTTAGAAAAAACAGAACAAATGCTGAACTGGTCAAGTGCGTGGGTATCGCATGGAGAATCTCAAAAGGGGATTTTCGATTACTTCTTTTCCGGAAGTAGTCCGCACAATTCATTGATCTTTCCATATTACAAACAAGTTCCATTTATCGAAGATAATCGGCGTGTAATTGCTGGAATAGGAAATATAGTATCAAATGTAGAAATTCATGAGTATGAGTCTAATGGAGGCAGTGACGAAAAGAACTACATTTGGGAGACAAATGCAGCTCATTCAATAAGAGTTGATGGTAAAGATGGCTTTTTAATGCCATATCATGAAATTTCAGAGTATATAAAAAAGCATCCTGATTTTGATGTATCGAGTGTCACATTGTTTGAAGCGGTAGGTTTTAGATCGGAATTTTCATATGCAGCTGAATGGGTCAGCTACGATGCGGCTATTGATGTTCTAAATCAAGCGAAAAGTGCATTGAAAAATATAGCTAACCTCAAGCTAAAAGAAGCCAATCATGAATGGGTTAATGTTCAACTTGAGTATGTTGATAAACAATTAAAAAGCGTTTGGAATCAACGTGGTATTTTCCCAGGAGTAGGTTCAATTTTATCAGCTTTCGGTGTTCGATATGGTTTCGATGTTGCTCATCATATTGATACTTCTGAAAACGACTTGATTTCTGAGTTGAAGTTATATTTTTCAGGTGAGAAAGAAACTGGCAATGAGAAACTGGATGACGGATTGGCTGACAAAGAGGATGAGTTTTCTGGCTTACTAAGAGATGAAAACAAAACTCGATATTTCGAACTTTTGTCTCGATTGAATCTCTCTGTTGAACAAGCAATTTATGCTTGGGGTGAGCTGAAAATTTATGCAGCTGAAATTGTTGAAAACCCATACATATTATTCGAACTTACACGAAAAGAAAAGGACGAACATCAAGTTACTATTTCCCAAATCGATAATGCAATGTTTGTGAATCCATTGGTGGATAATAAATATCCTCTAAATAAACCAACTAAAATGAGAACTGAAAGTGATAAGCGACGATTTAGAGCTATGGTAATATTTGTTTTAGTTCAAGCCGCAAATCAAGGCCATACTTTACTCAGCTATGATCAAATTATTGAAGAAATTAATAAATTACCATTAGATCAAAAAACGGATTTTCAAACTGAAAAAATTGAAGGTGTTTTAGAGTTTTTGCAGGAAGGTGAATTATACGTTGATGTCGAAAATTCTTACATCAAACTGAAAGAATATCAAGATTATAAACAATTGGTAGTCGATATAGTAAATAGCCGTTTAGAAACTAGTTTATCTAGTGAACAAAACTGGAAAAAAATTATTGATAACCAATTTGGAAAGCTTCAAGAAAATAATGAAGAAAACGATCAATTGGCTCGTGATGAAAAGTCGACAGCATTAAAAATACTTGAATCGTCTAGAATATCTGTCTTATTAGGGAGAGCTGGGACGGGTAAAACATCAGCATTGGGAATTTTTGCTTCTTCTAAAGAAATTAAAGCTGGTGGAGTATTAGCATTGACCCCTACTGGGAAAGCAAGAGTTCAACTTGAGAATTCATTTAAGAAGAATAGTGTTGTAGCTGAGATTATGACCGTGGCACAATTTTTAATTCGTTCAAAAGGATTCAGTAGGAACACAATGGCTTATAAACTGCCAAGCCAACCTAGTTCGAGTATTGCCAAAACAGTTATTATCGATGAAAGTTCAATGCTGACTGAAGATATGTTTGCTGGCATATTAAAGCTTGTTGATTCTCATGCTGAAAGACTTATCTTTATAGGGGATCCAAATCAATTACCTCCAATAGGAGCAGGACGCCCATTTGTCGATTTGATTAGTTATTTAGTGAGTGCTTATCCTGAAAAGGTCGCAACATTGAAAACTGAGATGAGACAAGGCTCAGGTGGTGATGATTTATCATTTGCTCAAATATTCTCAAATTCGGATTCAGTCGATAAAGATGTAATTTACCGTATTCAAAACAATCAAACAGATAATCGTCTTAAATACATTCAATACACCGATTTAGACGAGTTAGAAAAGTGTTCTTTGAAGAATTGGTGGAAATTACAAATATGACAAATGAAAATGATATTGATGGTTTCAATAAAAGTTTGGGAGCTACTGTAGGCAAATATACAAATTATCCAACTAGTGAACATATAGAAGACTGGCAAGTTTTATCTCCAACTAAATTTATTGGTGCAGGAAGCTATTATTTGAATAATCAACTTCACCAAAAATATCGTCAGGACATTGTCGAGCAATGGAGTACATATTCATGGTCAAAAAACAGTCCTCAATCTGTTCAAAACATTGTTTACGGGGATAAAGTCATATCTAATGTAAATGGTGAGAAGGATTACTGGGATGGTTCATCGGGGAAAGCATATATTGCAAATGGTGAAATTGGTATTATGACGGATTATCCAAGCCACTATGGCAAGAATGATAAGAATACTAGTTGGTATAAATTTCGTTTTGGCTCATTTGAGGGAAAAGTATTTTCATATACTAAAGCTGATTTTGGTGGTGATAATAGCGACTCTAAGTTAGAACTTGCTTATGCTCTTACAGTTCACAAATCGCAGGGTTCTAGCTTTGGTAAAACCATAGTAGTCATAAATGGTAAAAGTTCATTTGTTACAAAAGAACTTTTGTATACAGCGTTTTCTCGTCAAAGAGAAAAACTAATTGTATTAAGTGATTTGTTAATTCAAGAATTAGTTCAGTATGCGAATGACTGGTACTCGGATACCAAACAAAGGTATACAGACTTATTTGAAGTTCCAAACATCATTGAGATAGAGTCTAGTAAACAAAAACGGTACTTTGAAGAAAAGTTGATCCATAAAACGATACGTGGTGAAATGGTTAGATCAAAGTCCGAAGTAATTGTGGCTAATATTCTCGATAAGATGAAAATTGAGTATTTCTATGAAGAACCTTTAAATGTTAGTGGTAAAACCTATATTCCTGATTTTACTCTACGCTACCAAGGCAAAATTGCTTATTTAGAGCATCTTGGAATGCTAAGAGATAGATCATACAAAGAGCGTTGGGGCGAGAAAAAGGCAAATTATGAAAGTGTGGGAATTTCAGAGACTCTTGGAAATTTGATAATTACCGAGGATGGATTAGACGGAAGTTTGGATGCAACGTTAATAGAGAGTAAAATTCAAACATGGATAAAAAATAGGTGATTTGTTCCCATCAACAATGCAGGTTCTAACACAATACTAAATTGTTTCAGACCTAAAGATATAAAACTACTAGGTTTGAGCGTGTAGTCTCAAAATCATTTTTCCAATGTCAGAATGATAGACCAAAGTGGATGCCCCCTTATAATAAAAGGACATTGACGGGTTTCTGTTGATGTAAAATTGATGTAAAACATCAACAGAAACCATCGGATTGCAGCCAAACAGATCGCAAGCCAATTGGCAAAAATCCCCTCAAATCAAGGTTTCTGCGGATTGCAACAGCTCACATCCTAGTGCTACATGTTTCCGCATACGGTGCATGTGGAGTGTACAGTAAGACTTGAAAGAAAAGACACAGCCGATTAAACTGTATCTTAGTTCTGTGGAAGAGGGTTAGAGAGATTATAGTGAATTTTAATCTTTTCGCCCTCGAATACTTCAATTTTCTGTATTAACCTTTTTAGAACGTGTTTCACGACCTGTACATCGCTAATGTCGAGGGTCGAGAACCGTTCTATTTCTTTTTTGAAAACTTGTAATTGTTCGGTGAGGTCTTGCCTTGCTTCAAACAATACAATTAGTTCAGCTTTTCTATTCGATAATTCTTGTTGTTGCTTTACTATTCGTTCGTTTTGTTGCTTGAATTGCTCTGACGTAATCTTATCATCAACGTGTAGACTTTACAGCTTGTCAAAGCGTTTATCCATTTCGGCTAATTCTTTGTCAATACGCGCCAATTCCTTTTTGGTATTAGTGTGTACCGAATTAGCTTTTTCCTCGGCAATACCGTATAGCCTATCCATACTTACGTTATCCCTAACCAACGCCGCTAGGTCGTCCTTAACTGCTTGTAGTAATTCTTTTTCTGCGATAATATGCGACGAGCAGTAACTAGATGTATATTTAACGTATCCGCCGCAAACATACGCCCCTTTACGTCTATCGAGCTTGAAGTGCATTCCGCTACCACAAGCAGGACAAACAACGATATAGGAAAACAGGCTTTCTTTACCGTTGCTTTTATGCGTACCCTTCTTACGTATGAGTACTTGAATCGCTTCGAAATCTTCGTCAGACACTAATGCAGGATGAGTGTTTACGGTAATAATTTGCTTATCCGCTTCGACTTTTCTGCGAATTTTATATAGTTCCGATTCTGCAAGTGTTCCTGTCGTTTCTTCACGCCGATAAACAAGATTACCTAGATATACGGGATTGGATAAAATGCCCTTAATCGTGCTCTGTTGCCATTTGGTGCCTGCATTTGAAACACCCGCGCTAGCCCTTGGTGTCGGAATACTCCTACGCATTAGGACATTGCTTATCGTGAATATTCCCCGACCTTTGTGTAAGTATAACTCGAATATTTCTCGCACGATTGGGGCGGTATTCTCATCAATTTCAAGGGCGTTTGTCGTCTCGTTGAACGTGTATCCGTATGGCGGAATTGAAACTGGACGTGTACCCTGTCTTGCACTAGATTGTAGTCCCAACTTTATACGTTCGGATGACTTAGCGTTCTCCTATAGATGTTCACGTTAAGCTAACTGGCAGGATTGTTGAATAAAGTTGGTAGCTTCTTCATATTACTTCCACAAACTTAAAACTTTATAAGCGTATATATAGTCTAAAGCAATAATAACAAATACAGGAGGTATTTATGAGAAACAAAGCTATTAGCTCATGCCTTTTAATTTTTATGCTGATCTGTTCGGCTTGTTCTAATGTCGAAGCTCTGCAGCGGGAAGGAATATCAACCTCAACCAACCAAGCAAAACAAAATAATGGAGAGTCTTCTAACGAGATTGTAAACAATCAAGATAGTTTAACATTGTTAAATATTGTGTTACCTAAAGATTGGAAGCTTGATAAAAGTGAAACTGTTGTATATAATTTTTTAGATGAAAACGACGAGAATAGAGGAACAGTTAGTGCAATTAACTACATGGATAACTTTAATTTTCTAACACAAATGCCTAATCATAGTAGTGTAACTAATGATGAATATATTGATCTACCTTTGGGTAAATCTAGATTAATTACATTAGATTCCGATAATGGTTCTGCTGCCTCAGGTATTACAGGAACACATGATATTTATTATGCATCACTACCTATAAAAGGAAAGGCTATTTATATGTTAAACTTCACAAAAAATGATAAGAAGCCTGAAACTAAAAGTCAATTTATAGAGATATTAAATAAGTTAAGTTTAAAGTAATTAGGCAAAAGAATTTATAGCTCAATCACAAATTAAAAAGAACTATTACGCTAATGGGACACGATAGTTCAAAATTGACCGCCTAATTATGAACTGCACCCCAATTGTTAGACATAACTAACATTTGGAGGTGCAGTTTTTTTATGACCAGGTACAGTACAGACGAAAAAATCCAAGCTATTATGCGTTATAAAAAGGGATCCGAGAGCTTGAAAACCATTGCAAAATCAATCGGGATTCACCATTCTGTCTTTTCAAACTGGATTAGTCAATATGAGCATCATGGTGAAGAAGCTTTTAAAAAGGGCTATACATCATATCCTGCACAGATTAAACTAGACGTACTTAATTATATGAACGAATTCGGGACGTCTGTTAGAGAAACGGCTGCGATATTTAATATTGCGAGTCATAGTACCATTTTAAGCTGGCATAGAAGCTTAGAGTTACATGGAATGGACGCCCTACAACCAAAGAAGAAGGGGCGTCCATCCATGAAAAAAGAACCTAATAAACGAAAGATTCAAACGTTAAAAGAAGGGTCTGTTGAGGCATTACAAGCAGAGGTAGAGCGTTTGAGAATGGAAGATGCATATTTAAAAAAGTTGAATGCCTTAGTTCAAAACAAGGAAAAATCACCAAACAAGACAAAGCACGAGTAGTCTATGAACTAAGGAACGAATTTTCGGTGAAAGCACTCCTGCAGCTAGCAGATATCCCTCGTAGTACGTATTATTTCGTGGTAAAAACGTTTGGTATGCCCGATAGAGATAAGGAGCTAAAAGACGTTATTCAAGCGATTTACGAGGAGCATGAGGGTCGTTATGGTTATCGTCGTATTCGTGACGAGTTAGTGAATCGAGGACACCATGTGAATCATAAAAAGGTACAACGCCTGATGAAGGTATTGGGTTTAAAGTGTGTGGTACGTATGAAGAAATATCGTTCCTATAAAGGGACGATTGGCAAACTCGCACCGAACATATTAGAACGTAACTTCCACGCTGAGAATCCAAATGAGAAGTGGGTTACGGATATTACAGAGTTCAAATTATTTGGAGAAAAGCTGTACTTATCTCCAATTCTAGATCTATATAATGGTGAGATTATTACGTATACAATCGGTTCAAGGCCGGTCTACTCGCTTGTTTCAACGATGTTAGATCAAGCATTCCGTCGATTAACCGATGAAGATAACCTCCTTATTCATTCTGACCAAGGCTGGCACTATCAGATGAAGCAGTATCGTCATGCCCTTGAAGAACGAGATATCAAGCAAAGTATGTCCCGTAAAGGTAATTGCTACGACAACGCCGTCATTGAGAACTTCTTTTGGTATCATGAAATCTGAATTTCTATATTTAAAGGAATTCGAAAGTATCACACATTTCAAACAAGAGCTATCAAAATACATCGATTATTACAACAACAAGCGAATTAAGGCAAAACTAAAAGGCCTGAGTCCGGTACAGTACCGAACTCAGGCCCAACAAGTCGCTTAATTATATACCTGTCTAACTTTAAGGGGGCACTTCATTCGCAATGTTGCGAACAGGGCGGTTTGCTATGTCATAGAGGGCAGCTTGAAAGTTAGCAGTCAACCGGCACTCTACAAGTTATCTTGCACGTTTTTAAGGCTAACTTATTAATAGAGCAGTTACACAAAAAATAAGATTACTCTGCTACAACTTGTTGGCCTGCAATCCGGCCGAATGTGAAGATATCAGCGATGGCATTACCGCCAAGACGGTTTGTACCATGAATGACCCCTGTTACTTCACCTGCAGCGAACAACCCAGGGATGACTTCGCCTTTTTCATTCAAAACGCGAGTCTTCTCGTCGATCACCAAGCCGCCCATTGTATGGTGAACGGAGGGTACAGCTTTTTCGATGTAGTAAGGGCCTTTTTCAAGAGATTTCAATCCACCGCGATGTTTGAAATCAAGGTCTTTACCTGTTTTCGCATAATCATTTACTTTATTAATCGTTTCTTTCAAAGTGTTCACGTCAATTTTAAAGAAATCAGCCGCCTCTTCAATCGTATCGGCTTTAAAGAGCAAGCCTTGTTTAACGAGTTGATCGTATTCGTCTTGATGAACTTCGATCGTTTTACCAATATCCTCAATGCCTTGATTCCATAATTGATACGTATATCCACCCGTTTGGGCAAGAATTGCTTTAGAAATAACGTCACGACGTTCTAATTCCTCAACGAAGCGCTTGCCTTCTTGGTTAATCAGGATCGCACCATCGAAGCGGGAGTCTGCAACCAGGGAAATAACACCTGTCTCAGGATTACAGATTGGATACGTTTGAATACTCTCCATGTTTGTCAGTTTGGCGCCAATCGTTTCTGCCATAACGATACCGTCACCTGTAGATCCTGGTGTATCGGTAGTCATATATTTTTCATCCATTGTAGGGTTATACTTCTTACGCATCTCTACATTGGATCCAAAACCACCGGTAGTGATGATGACGCCTTTGTTCGCATGGAATGTGATCTTGTCGCCAGTACCCGAAGTCGCAGTTACACCTGTTACTTTGCCGCTTTCGTCCTTCAGCAAGGTTTCGGCTTTCATATTCGTTTTGATCGTGATTTGATCAGCGTCTGTTTTGGCTTTTAACTTAGTAATCAATTCAACACCTGTATGACCTACAGGAATCAACGCACGTTTTCTGGAATGGCCACCAAATTGGAACAGATGATCAGGTAAGAACTCTACCTTGATATCATCGCGCAGCCATTCGGCAGATGCTAGAGCATTGTCGGCAAGAATACGAACCATCTTTGGATCCCCGAGGTTGTCTCCGCCTTTCATCGTATCATTATAGAACAAGTCAGCCGTGTCATCTGTGATGCCAAGAGCACGTTCAACCCAGTTGTCAGGCGCATTCATCTCACCACCGGAGATCAATGTGTTGCCGCCAACAGCTGGCATTTTCTCGAGCAGAACTACATTAGCTCCAGCGCTCTTCGCTTCGATAGCCGCACTAAAGCCAGCACCCCCGGCACCGATGACGACAACATCATAGGTTTGCTCGACTTCTTCTTTGTCTTTGCTTCCACTGACTGCAGCGCCAGCGACAAGGGTAAGTCCAGACTTCGTAATTGCATCTTGAATGGCTTCGAGATATCCTTTGCTTGTAACTGTAGATCCGCTAATGGCATCAACTTTTGCGCTGTTAGTTGCCATGACATCTTGCTTGAGCTGTGTATAAACAGGTTCTGCAAGTACTTCATTTTCCTTATGCTCTGTCACTTTAATGTCAGTGATCTTGTTATCTAATAAGGAGACTTGTACTTTAATATCGCCATGTTTACCTTGCCCAACTCCTTCAAAGACTTGAACTCCGTTTGCATCTGCAGCGGGCTCTGCATCTTTACTGCCGCAAGCAGCAAGCGTGAACATAAGACTGAGGACTAGTAGAATAGATAACAGCTTTTTCGTGTGAGTTCGCATAATATCTCCTTCATTCTGTTGTGGATTGGTTACATACACTAGGGAGAGGAAGATTTGCTAGGCAAATCCTTTATCTCTAGCCTAGACATGAATGTTATTTCATGTGAAAATATGCACAAGACCTATTATAGATTTAGTACAGCATTATGTATTTGCACAGATTAGTGTTTTTTTGTCTTTTTCGGGCATGTAAGAAACGGATATTGTGAAGGGCTATGATTACAATGAAATCAATTCACTTAAAAATTACGTTAATCGCAGGAGGCTGCTTCTTGCTGCTGTTCGTTGCATTGCTTGTAACAATATATTTGGAGATGAACCATACGGTTGTCCCTTTGAATAAGAACTTAACGCAGCAAGTGGTTACTGCACGCAGCGACCAGATTGATTATTGGTTTAATCAGCGCATTGGAGAGATAGACATGCTTGCTTCTCTAGCTTCGGACCATCAGTGGACACGAGATGAATTGCTGCAAGAGTTCGATAAGTTCGAGGCGAAGAAGAAAGTAGAGTACGAATCCATACGCGTGGTGGATATTCACGGAAATTCCTGGTCAGCAAGGGACAAGCCTTTTTCGATACTAAACCGACCCTACTATCGAAAACTGCTGAATTCAGATTCCAATTATGTGGTAAGCAATCCGATCGTATCCAAAGCGAATGCAGCCGAAATCGTCGTCATTCTTTATCGCGTGAATCCATCGGTGAATGATGAGGTAGCTTATATTGCCGCAGCCGTCTCCGTCAAGAAGATGAGGGAGATTGCTCAAGATGTAATGCTATATGACCAGTCAGGCCAGCTTATCGTCGATTGCAGAGAGCTGGGTGAAGAAGATGGAGCGGAGGATACAGCAGATAAGAAGAACATGAGTGTATTTGAGGCTCCAATTCAAAATGTGGAAGGCTGGAAGTTAGTACTAAAAGTACCGAATTCAAGTCTATCGTTAGCGGTGATCAAAACCCAGCGGACTGCATTGCTGGTAGGCGTTCTTATCGGTAGTGCGTTTATCGTCTTTCTGGTGCTGCTTGCTTCTTCCATTATTCGTCCAATTCAGTCGCTTCGCCAGGTAATGGAAAATGTGCAGAACGGCAACCAAACCATACGAGCAGATGTTACGCGCTCGGATGAGATCGGCGATCTTGGACGAAGCTTCAATGACATGCTTGTTCAATTATACGCTGTGGAGCAGGACCGAAAGGAGATGGAACTCAGACTGATTCATGAGCAGATCAAGCCGCACTTTTTATACAACACATTGGATACGATCCAGTGGATGGCAACGGAACATGGAGCAGACAATGTGGTGGAGATGGTGGAAGCGCTTAGCGCGTATTTCCGATTAGGGCTTGGCACAGGCAGTCCCTACATTCTTCTTGATCAGGAGTTGTACCATGTCGAGAGTTATCTTCATATTCAAGGTGTGCGATATGAGGAGATTCTGGACTACGAGCTTCGATATGATGAAAAGCTTGCTCAGTGCCAAGTCGTTCGCTTCATGCTGCAGCCTTTGGTGGAAAATGCGATTTATCACGGGATTAAGCCACTTGGGGATCAAAAGTGCAAAATTTCGATTACAGCATATCAACAGGCCGATTATTTGGTCATTAAGGTTGAAAATAATGGGGTTATGATTCCGGAAGAGAAGCTTGAGCAGATAAATCAAGCCCTTCTTGATGATACATATGATCGTTCTGCCACAGGCTTTGGGCTATACAGTGTAAACCATCGCATTCGACTAGCTTACGGAGTGCCATATGGCCTTGCAGTGAAGAGCGAAGATGGCATTACCGTTATGGTCATTCGAATACCTTTGGACGGGGAGTGGAATGAAGATGTGGAAGATTGTCATCGTCGATGATGAAACGATCATTCGCAAAGGCTTGCGACAATACATTGAGGAGAGTCCGTATCTTTTTGAGGTTGCAGGAGAAGCGAAAAGTGCAAACGAAGCATTGAATATGGTGGAGGAAGCCCCACCACATGTATGTCTTGTGGACATCAACATGCCGAATATGAATGGGCTCGATCTGATGAACATATTGCGCGAACGCTGCCCGTCGGTTCTGGTTGTCATCATCAGCGGGTACGATAACTTTGAATATGCGCGTCAAGCCGTGCAACTGCAAGCATTCGATTATGTATTGAAACCTGTGCCGAAGAGTGATCTGAACAAGCTGCTTCATCGGATCGATGAGCATCTTCAGGTAAAATATCCTTTGCATTCACATGAAGGCAGGGTGGATAAGGAGCGGGAGCTTCCCGGGTATACAGGGGATGGAACAGTGCTTATCCAAAAAGTGACCGAGTATATTGACAGTCATTATCAGGATCCGGAGCTGTCTATTACTCGAGTAGCAGCACTATTTCATATCAACCAAACCTATCTTAGCAAGCGTATGAAGCAAGAAATCGGTGCTTCATTCCTTGACTATGTCACTGAGCTTCGGATATCGAAGGCGAAGGAGATTCTGGATGACGTAATGCCGAATATCAAAATCGGGGATCTGGCCGTGAAGGTAGGGTATAAGAGCCAGTACTATTTTAGTCGTGTGTTCAAAAATAGAGTCGGCTCAAGCCCCTTAGAGTACAAAAAGCATCCGTTCGGTTATGGATAGGAGGGCCATTCTCGTCCCTCTGCAGCACGCCATAGATGTTATGCTCGGTTCAGATCTTCAAATTCTTAACAACCATGAAGAAATTGAAGCGGTTAGAAAAGTTAGTAAGGGATCATCCCGGAGGATCGTCTAATAGTCATTGCAAGAAGCAGAAAATATCAGAACTTGCAAAGGAGCTTTTGTCAGCTCAGACATCATTAAGTAAATCGAACTTTATTGTTATAGCTACTAAGTATTTATCTATTTCCATAGAGGAGAGCTTAGAAAGCGACGATATCTTATAGAATATTCTAGCCTTAGTGGACAGACGAGTTGGGGAAAAGCGGATTTTAAACATGAGCGAGAAGATGAAGTTAAAGCATCCAATTGTGCAATATTTTTATGAACTAAGCCGTCAAGAGCAGATAAACTGTCCGGAAGTGTCTTAGGACTCCTCATATAAGTTTGTTCACATTGTCCACCCACGCATGTGGAGAGTGTCGCTCTACTGGTAAGGAAGGATACAGTGCTATGAGATCCTTATATTTATTGGACTTTACGGACAAGTATGAGAAAAAATCATTGTTAAAGAGATGGCTTCATTGCCGTCTCTTTTTTGTTTCACTTTTTTAGTATTGCACTGACTCTGGTTCCCGCTACCGCATCCTACGATCACAAGCATGAAAGACTGCACGAAAATTAGTGTTGATGCTTATGTTTAACCCCTCTCTGCTCTGCTAGGTGACAGGCATCATAGACGTACCTGCGTGATGTTGCTACGATGTTCCATGGAAATTAAGCGAAAGTGATCACAAGAAATTACAGAAGGAGTTATTTATCGTGAAAAGAATCGTAACACTGAGCACCCGCAAACTGATGGATACCGCAAAACACGGCGGATGCGGCGCATGCCAGACCTCTTGCCAGTCCGCTTGTAAAACTTCCTGCGGCGTTGCAAACCAGAAGTGTGAAAATGCAATGAACAGATAGGATTCGGAATTTTACCGCCCATTGCTCTGCTGATGGGCGGCTATTTTTAAGAAATGGATACTATCCCTAAAGGATGGCGAAGCCGTTTCTACTTGTGTGCAAAAGGAGCTTGATTAGTAAGTATGATTCATCAATATAAACTAAACGGATACAATATCGTGCTCGATACCTATAGTGGCTCGGTGCATGTTGTTGATGACCTAGCATATGAAATTATAGCGCTTTATGAGAAAACTTCTGTCGACAAAATCGTGACAACGCTGTTGGATAAATATAAAGATGATTCCAGCATTTCCGAGAGCGACATTCGAGAAACCATCGCGGATATCGAGGAGCTTATAAATGATGGACAGCTCTTTACAAAAGATGAGTATGAGAACCTCTCGCTCGATTTAAAAAAACGGAAAACTTATGTTAAGGCACTCTGCCTCAATGTTGCGCATACCTGTAATTTGTCATGCGACTATTGCTTCGCTAGCCAGGGGAAATACAACGGAGATCGAGCAATCATGAGCTATGAGGTTGGACAAAAAGCTATCGATTACCTGCTTGGAAATTCGGGTCATCATCGTAATCTTGACATCGACTTTTTCGGCGGGGAACCGCTCTTGGCTTGGAAAGTGGTTAAACAGATCGTAGCTTATGCAAGAAGCAAAGAACAAGAATACAAAAAGAAGTTCCGCTTCACCTTCACGACGAACGGGATGCTGCTGAACGATGAGGTCACTGAGTTTTTAAATCAGGAAATGTACAATGTCGTATTAAGCCTGGATGGAAGAAAAGAGGTTCATGACCGGCTTCGCCAAACGGTTAACGGAAAAGGCAGCTATGATCATATTCTTCCGAAGTTCCAGGAATTCGTTCGTAAGCGCGGAGACCAAGAGTACTATGTACGAGGAACTTACACTCGTAACAATGTCGATTTCACCAACGATATATTTCATATCGCAGACCTTGGTTTTGACAAAATTTCGATGGAACCGGTCATCTGTGATCCAAAGGAGCCCTATGCACTTACCGAGGAGGACCTGCCGGAGATATACAACCAGTACGAAATTCTCGCGAAGGAAATGATCGGTCGCGGTGAACAAGGCAAGGGTTTTACCTTTTATCACTACATGCTAGACCTCTCGGAAGGACCTTGCATCCAGAAGAGAATCACTGGCTGTGGGTCAGGAACCGAATATCTTGCCGTCACCCCTTGGGGAGAGCTTTTTCCTTGCCACCAGTTCGTAGGGGATGAAGAGTATAGCATGGGGAACCTCTGGGATGGCATCACAAAACCTGAGCTGCAATGTCAATTCCAAGAGAGCAACTGCTACTCGAAGCCGGAATGCAAGGACTGCTGGGCTAAACTCTACTGCAGCGGTGGTTGTCCAGCCAATGCACTGCACGCGACGGGTTCCCTGGTCGGAACCTATGATTTCAGCTGTGACGTCTTCCGCAAAAGAGTCGAATGTTCCATGATGGTGAAGGTGGATGAATCTATTAGAGCGATGGAAGAGCAACCTAACTAGTTAACGTAACGGGTGGGTAACGGTAACCGAGAAATCGACACTTTTAAATGAAGTGCTCTTTCTCGGTTTTTTGTATGAATTCGGAGAAGAAGGACTGTAAGACAAGAAAGACGATCAGTTTCTGCAAAGTGCAGATCAATGATCGTCTTTTAATCTGAATCTATGGAATGAATTCCGTGCGATAGGTTGGTATATCGTTGTTATAGCTATGTATTATTTGATGTCTACATACATAGCACGATGAATGTTACCTGAAAGCGGACCGAAGGATAAAAAGCTGAGGGTCAGATATTGCCTCAGTCCTCCATTTTATTGGACGTCGTAGGTACGTGCCTAAGTCTGAATAATAAATCCCCTCAGGGATTCTGCATAAAAATTTGCAGATTTATGTAGTATCTATTTAAATGAAAATAACGATCTCTTCCAAGAACAGAGAGTTATCTCCCACTATCACTTCACTAACCCTCCCCCAACAACTCCCCAACAGAAACCTCCAATGCTTTCGCAATTGCAACCACCTCATAATCCTGCACAAGTCTATATTGACCTTCCAATCGCGATAAACTGGTCGGGCTAATGTCCAAGCCAAAGGTTTGCAATTTGGCAAGGAAATCCTTTTGCTTCATTCGCTTAGCTTTTCGAATAGCTATAACTCGGGTCCCGATAATGTTTTTGTCACCCGGGGGCTCTTTGCGATGCCTCATTTTGGTGTCACCTCACATTTTAACCAAATTGTATGCGAGGTAAGTATTGTTTTAATGCGGATATCGAATTAAAATGAAATAAACCGATAAACGCATTAAAATTTCCATACATCGTCTACAGATATAGCTTTTCCCGGAAGGTGGGGGTGCAATGCAACATCTGATGTACAAATATGAGGAGGAAAAGCGCAAGCTGAATGAACTCGGACAGCAATCACTGGAGCAGGGAATTCCGTTAAGCAGCAATGAAGCGGTTCAGGCCCAGAGTCGTAAGGTTGACGAACTGATTAATCGGATGTACCAAGAAAAAAACGGACATACAGTGTCGTTTCGTTTGAGTTTCTATCTTGGAGGGGATATGGTGGACTTTCCGGCATGGTTTTTACAGACGATTCAAGGTCGATTGGATGAGGTGACCGCACAGATTGAACATCAATCCGAACCTAGATATGTTTTTGAAGAAGAGCGCAAAGCTTTTCAAGCGTTGTTTGACTCCATGGACATTGCACGTATGCCAGAGTTTGAGCACTGGGAGGATAAGCTTCAATCGAAGCAAGCCGTTCTTTATGAACGTCTATATCTTCAAGGACTAAAGGATGGCATGCAGCTTGCAAATGCCCTTACTGCCCTTTCAGTTCTCTCGGACTAAGACATGCCCTGTGGGTAGCGGAGTAGCACATAGGTATCGGAACCAAAGGGGATATATGTATATCTTATCTTCAGACTGTCAATGCGACAGTCTTTTTTATTGCGTATATATTTGGAATTTTTGTTTTTTTAGATGCTGTTCATCCAAAAGAGGGCAGACCTCCATTCATGATTTGAATAAAGGGATATCTTCCCATATTGTCGAATAACCATACATATTGTAAATCTATATCAGACGAGGTTTTGCTATGCTTAAAGCGGTAAAGTCCTTCTTTAAAAAATCCGAAACTAAGCCACCACAGGCAGTGCGTAAGACACAAACTCCCAAGTCGAAACCGAAAGTTGTTTCCACACGAATTGGAGAGTTAGGTGAGCATAAAATCAATATCCAACTTGACCAGCTACCTAAGGAGTGTAAATCGTTAAGCGATCTAATGCTCCCTAATCCCAAGTCTCGAACAGGTTACACCCAGATTGACCATATCGTTATTTCCCCGTATTGCTTATTTGTCATTGAGACAAAAAACTACAATGGGGAAATTAAAGGTGGGCGAACGGATCAACAATGGTCAGTGAGCAACCGTTACAAGATGTATAATCCGCTGAAGCAAAACTATGGACATATAAAGGCCATTGAGAACCTGATACAAGGTATAGCTGCAGTGAAATTTATCTCTATGATTTCATTCACTATGAGATGTCGGTTCAGTATTGATCCGGATCTTCGGAAAATCCACTCGGACGAACTGGTTGTCTATGATGTGGAACTAAGTGAGTTTATCTCTAGGAAGCTGATTAGTTTAAAAACGGGAACCCCTGAACCTCCTATATCTGCGGCGCAGGTCCAAACCATATATGATCGTTTGGCTCAGGCTAATGTTACCGATTCCGAGATTCGCAAACTTCATGTACAGAGAATAAAGGGAGGTCCACTATGAAAAGTATGTGGCTTGTTCGAGCAGGAGAAAGGGCATATCTTATTAATGAATTTAAAGATAAGCAAGCTGTAGCGATTGGTTGGGCTCCATTGGGAGATATCGGTGGGGTAAATACACTGCAAGAGATGAAGAGGCTTTTGAAGGTACGGTATCCTGGATATAAAGAGGGTAAGATCAATATTACTGCTGGTCAGATTTTTCGTTTTGTAAGTGAATTTAAAATAGACGACCAAGTAATCACATATAATTCTGAAGAGCGACTCTATTACATAGGAAGAATCAAGTCGAATTATGAATTTAAGCCAAATTATATTACGGATAAGCCTCATATTCGCAGAATAGATTGGGAGGGGACTGTATCTAGAGATGTTTTGACGGCAAGCGCCCGGAATACTCTTGGTTCCATAATGACTATTATATCTATCCCGAATGATGTTCAGAAGGAATTGCTCAAACAAATGGTAATCGGACAGACCGATGGTAATCAACCAAGTCAACCCATAGAGTCTGTGCAAGCTGAGACGGAGGAAGAAGCTGAAGAATTAGAGCTAATTAAGGAAGACGTCATTGAGAAGTCCAATGAATTTATCAAAGATAAGATTGCTAAGTTAGACTGGGAGCAAATGCAGGAACTTGTTGCGGGCATCCTTAGAGGAATGGGCTACAAGACACGAATATCACCCAAAGGGCCGGACCGGGGAAGAGATATTTTTGCATCCCCAGATGGTCTAGGGCTTGAAGAACCCAGAATTATAGTGGAAGTAAAGCACCGTTCAGGCAGTATGGGATCTAATCAAATACGTAGTTTTACCGGAGGATTAAGAGTAGGAGATCGGGGGATTTATGTATCTAGTGGTGGATTCACAAAGGAAGCAAAATATGAAGCGGAAAGATCGAATATTCCTTTATCGTTAATAGACTTGGATCTGCTCGCGGAGTTAGTAACACAATACTATGATCAATTTGATTCAGAGACACGGACATTAATACCGTTAAGAAAAATATATTGGCCGTTATAAATTTGAATGTTTTTCTATATAGACATTCTTTTGAAGAAGAGCAAGGCCTTCCAAGCGTTATTTGTCTCCATGGATATTGCACGTAAGCCAGAGTTTGAAAATTGGGAGGATAAAGTTTCTTTAAAGTAATCTGTTGTTTATGAACTTTTATATCTACAGGGGCTTAAGGATGGCATGCAGCTTGCTAATGCATTTGCTCCATCTGTTCTCTCGGATTAAGACGGAATTAAAAGGTATACGTTAACTATATGTTGGGGCTGTCCATGCGACAGTCCTTTTTCTTATATGCATGATTGGAAGGAATACATTCCCATATTGTCGAATTACCAAATATATTGTAAATCCAGATGACTCCGTATTGCTTATTTGTCATTGAAAGACGAAAAACTACAATGGAGAAATTAAAGGTAAGCGGACGGATCAACAATGGTTAGTAGGTAACCGTTACAAGATGTATAATCCACTAAAGCAAAACTATGGCTATATTAAGGCCTCAATTACAGGTAAAATCGATCTATGACCAACTGAGCCAAGCAAATATTACAGACTCAAAGATTCGCAAACTTCATGTAAAAAAATATGACTACTAGAAATCGTTAACTAGTCTTGGAGGTCAACATGCCATTACCGGAATCAGTCACGCAGATTTTCAAGCGTAAGCAAAAATCATACAAAATGGTCCTCATCCTATCCTTAATCGAAGAGCTGAGAGCCTTTCATCAGGAGCGCGTATCGTACGATCACGTGAAGCAGCGGTTTCTTAACTACTTTATAGCTGAACAGGATAGTGGAAACCGGGTAGATCTGCCACCAGGTCGAGAACTATGGAGTGATGCACCCAAAAGCCAGCTGAAAGATATTATTAACAGTCCAATTAATGCGCTCTCGCATATTTTGTTTGTGAACTCGGAGGATAACACCATAGGTTTTCATAGCCAGATTCAAAGACAGCTAGGGGAAGAGGAGCTATCGCAATTAGAGAGACTAGCTAATGACGAACTCCAGTCTTATAATGCCGCTTTGCAGCATTTCTCTTTGCAAGGTTATTTGGAGAAAATCATGGCGGATTACAGCTCTGCCAAAAAGGAAGCTTTCGCAGGCCATTCACTGGGTACATTGTTTCGTCAGACCCTTCCTTCCGAGCTTAAAGTATTACCTTTCATAGATGAGCAATACAAAGTTCAAGGTTCGGTTGGACAAGGGAATTGGGCAACGGTTCCTTGGCTAGCAATTCTGGATAAACGGATCACGGAAACGACACAACGTGGAGAGTATATTGTGTATCTGTTCGCTTCGGATATGAGTGCTGTGTACCTCACGTTTATCCAAGGAGTAACAACACCTATCCAAGATAAAGGGCGCAGAGAAGGCTATGCTTATCTACGAAACCGAACACAAGAGATTCGAGAGCTCCTTTCTCTTGCCCATATGAATAAGGATGAGAATATTCACCTGGTAGACAGCGGTCTAGGCCAAGATTATCAGGTGTCTACTGTCGCTTACATCAAGTATGAAAGAGGAGCCGTTCCGAATGACGAGCAACTAATCCAAGATCTCGAGAATGTGATGGAGGATTACCGTCTATATGTGGACACTGTGACTTCTACAGGTAATGTAGCTGATAATGAGGAAGTGGAAGTAGTGACGCAAGAAGCGGAGCCCTTACAGGATGAACAAGTAACAGGGATCCTCCACCAAATCCAATCTCACATCCGTCGCAAAGGTTTCTTCTTCCCTGAGCACCTTATCGAGAATTTTTACCTCTCGCTAAAGACTAAGCCTTTTGTCATTCTGGCAGGCATATCCGGAACAGGGAAGACTCGGTTGGTGAAGCTGTTTGCAGAAGCTCTTGGTGCAACGGGGAATAACGGACAGTTTACCTTGATCCCAGTGCGGCCGGATTGGAGTGATCCTGCGGATCTGCTGGGGTACAAGGATCTTTCGGGCAGGTTCAAACCGGGTCCGCTTACGGAAGTATTAGTAGAGGCGCGGAAGCCGGAGAATGGACATAAGCCATATTTTATCTGTATGGATGAGATGAATCTGGCGCGGGTAGAGCATTATTTCAGTGACCTGTTAAGTGTGCTGGAAACGCAGGACTGGCAGGAGGGGAAGATCCAGACACAGGATCTCATATCTTCTACCATGCTGGATACGCCTGAGGATCAAGTGAAGTTTGGCAGCCTCGGTATCCCGGAGAATGTGTTCTTAATCGGGACTGTGAACATGGACGAAACGACACATCCTTTTAGCAAAAAGGTACTGGACCGAGCCAACACACTGGAGTTCAATTACATCAATCTGCAGCAGTATCCGGACATGAGTGAGCAGGAAGAGACGGAAGATCCCGCTGATCTTGCCGAACTGAATCATCTTTTTCTGCGCTCCGATTATTTGCAGCTAGTGGATGCCTATGATGCCAACAAAGAGCTAGTTGTCCGGACGACAGAGAGATTGGTTATGATCAATGCTTTGCTTGAGGATGTCCATGCTCATGTAGGTTTCCGGGTACGCGATGCGATTTGCTTCTATATGATCTATAACGAACGGTACAAGCTGATGAATGAGGAAGAAGCTTTTGACTGGCAACTGCTGCAAAAGATACTGCCGCGCATTCAAGGGAGCCATTCTTCGGTTCGCCGGGTATTGTTGAACTTGATGAAAGGGGCTCTTGGTACCGGATCTGGTGTTACAGTAGACTTCCAAGCTTTTATGGATGATGCTTCTCCACTCTACCTGAAATGGGCTGCTGGACAAACTCCCCCTACAGCCAAACATCCACAAAGTGCGCGTAAATTGGCTTTTATGCTTAGGAGGCTGGAAGAAGATGGATTCACCTCATACTGGCTCTCTTAATCAGGCGGTAGAATTGCTCCGTGTAGAAACGGAGCTTTTTACGCTTTTTCTTCAAGGAAGGCCATATCATCCTACTGTGGAGACCTTGCAGCTTCATCGTTCTTCTAGTCAGGAGTGGGTAAATGCTCAGTTTGGGATTACATGCTCCGAACGGCTTGGTAATGTTCAGATTAAAGTGTTTTCTCCTGAAGCTCACGGGATGGTGGACTGGCAGCCGGGGGAGTCGGTCTTTCCTTGTTTTTATGAGACACAGTCGTATGAGCTGGTGATTCAGAGGAAGACCGCTGCTAACCTCTCTTTTTATCATGACAATGTGCTGCTTCGGCAGGCAATTAAGCCCCTAGGGGAGTCTATTCTTGCGGGTGTGCTGAACTTTGGGAATGAGGTCGGTTTGACGGAATGGGAGATCCGCAGTTCGGGACAGGCTTTGCTGCGGGTAGAGATGGAGATCTTCCCCTCTAAAATGGATTACAAGCTGGATTACCAGAATATTTTAAATGAAGTGAATGAGCAGATTTATAACTTGGCTTTTGATTTTTTGCGCAAAACCTACCAACTAACAGGCTTGCGGGAGACGCAGCATCAGAGCCTGACGGAGTTTTTCACCATACTTCAGCATGTGTTTAGACAGCTCTTGGATGCGGTTGAGCGGATTAACAAGAATCCCCATTACGCTCTGCTCCAGGACCGCCGACTAGTGGACGCCAATCGGGTCAAAAAGGCCGGAAGAGAGAACATCCGTGAGCTCGCGAAGCATCCTGAACGATTAAGAGAAGACATGAACCATGGATTCTTGACCATCGGCAGCCGAAATTACACAGCCACACATTTAATGGAAACACGAAGACGCCTCGCCTATGATACTAATGAGAACCGGTTCATCCGCTGGATGCTGGAACGCATTCATGGAAAGCTGAAAGAGCTCAAGGGTCGCTGGAAGATTAAAAACCGAACCCCAGATCCATTACTTATAAAAAGGTTAGACAACATGCTCACTCAACTAGAGCGGGTGCTCAAGATGGATTTTTTGCGTGAGGCTGGAGTAATGAGGCAGATGTCCGTTACACTGGTGCTGCAGATGGCCCCTGGATACCGCGAGGTCTATCGCTGTTATCTAATGCTGCTCAAAGGCTTGTCGATCCAAGGTGATCTGCTGCGACTGTCTATGAAGGATGTCGCGCAGCTCTATGAGTATTGGTGTTTCTTGAAGCTGAATCAGCTCCTGGGGCAGAAGTATAAACTGGTGAAGCAGGATATTATTAAGGTGAATCGAAATGGTATTTTTGTTACCCTTGACCGCTCGCAGAGCGCTAAGATGGTGTACGAGAATCCAGTTAACGGAGAGCAGTTCATCCTGTATTATAATGCGATTCCTAGCTCGGATAAGGCACCGACGCTCAATCAGCGTCCGGATAATGTGCTGACACTGAAGAAGAAGGATGCTGGCAAAATCAAAGAGTATAAGTATGTTTTTGATGCGAAATATCGGTTAAATCCGGCTTATGAAGGGACTTCCTATCACCGCACTTATAGGCAGCCTGGTCCTGAAGAGGATGACATCAACACCATGCACCGTTATCGGGATGCCATTGTGTATCAGGAGAAGGGATCGGGAGAATATGAGCGAAGCATGTTTGGCGCCTATGTGTTATTCCCCTACCCGGATGAGGAGCGGTATAAGACCCACCGATTCTATAAAAGCATCGAGCTATTGAACATTGGCGCTTTGCCATTCCTACCGAATTCTACGAGCCTAGTTGAGCGATTCTTGGAAGAGATTATTCAGGATAGTCCGGAAAAAGCTTATGAACGCTCGACTCGTCCGCGCGGCACGAAAGAATACTATGCCAACCAACTCGCGGGTAAAAATGTTCTTGTTGGTTCTGTCCGGGGACCCGAACAAGTGGAAGTGGCGCTGCAGAAAGCTTTTTATCACATGCCGTTAAGGAATCTTGCAAATCAGAAGATCCTAACGCAAATTGAATACGTAGCGATGTGCCAATCCCGCAAAAAGTTCATTGATCCTGCAAAAACGGGGATTCACTGGGTAGGGAAAGTAGCGGATTGGAAGGTGCTGCGGCGTAATGAGATTAAAGAGGTTCCTTGTCGCTCGGGTACTGAAGAAGATCTGTATGTACGATTTACGGTTGAGGAATGGAAAGCAATTACGTCTCCTATCATGCTAGGTGGTCAAAGAATACAAACGGTGCTCTATACGAGTAAATATATTCTGGATCGTGCCTTGGAAATCGCGGAGCTTCGCTTAGAAACGGAGGGAGATCTTCGTGAATGGCGTGAGAAACGCCGAAGGGGCAGAGTGAAGGTGAAGTTGGATCATGAGCAGTATGTGGACTTGGGGAAGGTTGTTGAAGTTCGGAATATTTAAGGTTAGTGAACATGAAGTAAGGTTTGTCTAATGAATTCCATAATTATGAATTTATTGTTGACAACCCCAGCGGATTAAAATATAGTAATCCCATCAGATTAATACAAATTATTGATGTTTAAATTTTAGTGATTGGGAGTACGAAACGGAATATGCTGACTGGTTCAACCAGAGGCTCAGGGGACAAACGCTAGTCGTTGTCATCTGAGCCTTTTTGGCGAACGGTCACTTTGCCGTAATAATAACTAACAGAGGTGAAGTCAATGGCTGCTGCTGAAAAAATCAGATTTGAGAGTGTCACCAAAACGTTCAGTGTCCGAGATTCTAAGCAAAAGGAGGGAACGCAGCAATTCACGGCGGTAAAAGAGTTGGACTTTTCCGTAAGAAAAGGTGAATTCATGACGATAGTGGGGCCAAGCGGGTGCGGTAAGTCAACTTTGCTTGATTTGATTAGTGGTTTATCATTCCCCACACAGGGTCGCATTTTAATAGATGGTCACCCAATAACAGGTCCAGGGCTTGATCGAGGTATTGTGTTTCAGCAGTATGCTTTATTTCCTTGGAAGACGGCGCGTGGCAATATTGAATTTGGGTTAGAGGCAAAGGGGATTCCGAAGCATGAACGTAGCGAGCAGGTTGGGCATTTTCTTTCGTTAGTTGGGCTTAGTGATTTTGGAGACCGTTATCCACATGAGCTTTCCGGGGGGATGAAGCAGCGTGTAGCCATTGCCAGAAGTCTTGCCTTTAACCCAGATGTCTTGTTAATGGATGAGCCTTTTGCCGCACTGGACGCCCAAACACGTGAATCTCTGCAAAGTGAGCTTTTACGGATTTGGCAGAAGACCCAAAAAACCATCATTTTTATTACGCATGGCATTGATGAAGCCGTTTATCTTGGGGAGCGGGTAGTCGTCCTGACACAAGGACCCGGGACGGTGAGGAAAATTGTAGATATTCCGCTAACATCACGATTGGAAGATGCGGATATTCGCTCACATCCTGATTTTGTGAAGGCTCGACATGAGGTATGGGGTTATTTGCATGAGCCTGAATACAAAGGTGCATATATTTAATCTATAAAGGGGGGGATTCCCATCGAATCCGTTAAGTCTGTTCATTCAACGTTACAGCTTAAGAAACGAAATCCTATTTCTTTTTCCGGCGTGCTTAAGGTGTTCAAACAGTCCATTGTCTTAGTCTTATTGTTCTTACTATGGGAAGTCGCACCACGGACGGGCTTAGTTGATGCAGCATTTTTCCCGCCTATTTCTGAGGTAATCACTGCTTTGTGGAATTTGATTGTCTCAGGTGAGCTTTTCACTCATTTCTTAGCAAGTATCATTCGTTCGTTCAGTGGATTTGCATTAGCCTTATTGATTGCAATCCCGTTAGGATTACTGATTGGCTGGTATCCATTGGCCCGAGAGCTGTTAAATCCAGTGTTGGAATTGTTCCGAAATACGGCTGCGCTCGCTTTACTTCCGGTATTTATGTTGCTGTTAGGGATTGGTGAAACCTCTAAGATTACAATCGTCCTATTTGCTTGCACATGGCCTATTCTTCTAAACACGATTGCTGCTGTAGGTAACGTCGATCCCTTACTTATTAAAGCGGCTAAATCCATGAATATTAAGTCGTTCAAATTATTTCTGAAGGTCATTTTACCGGCATCCGTGCCAACTATTTTTACAGGGATTCGAATGGCAGGAACAGGGGCGATATTAGTATTGATTGCGGCAGAAATGGTAGGGGCAAAAGAAGGCTTAGGGTATTTAATCACTTATTCTCAATATAACTTTCAGATCCCTCAAATGTACGCCGGTATATTAACCATTGCTTTGTTGGGTTTGCTAATCAACCAAGGCTTGACCATGCTCGAGCGTAAATTTTCTAAATGGAAGCAACCGGTGAATGAATAGAAGGATGATTTTGAATGATATTTTTTTGGAATAATACCAACTAAACAAATTGAATTAATTGTACTTAAAACAATCTAAAAAGGAAGAGTGGCGGAGGGAAGTTTGGAACTGTAGCTCAGAAAAATACAATTCATTTGGAAAAGGAGAAGCGAGATGAACAAAACAGTAGCACTGCTTATACTTGTAGGCTTGGTTAGTGGTATTTTATCTGGCTGCTCAGAGGGGAAGTCCTCCGCCAAAAGTGGAGAAGATCAGATCCTGCAATATCAATCTGCACCTGGAAGTGTCTCTTTCCCAGAGCTGGCCGCCGATTTAGGTTACCTAGGAGATTTGAAGTTAGAGTCTATAGGTGACAGCGTGGGTGGTCCGGAAAGTATTCAATTAACCGCGACGAAACAAATTGACTTTGGTGCAGCATTCAATGGAGCCATTATTAAATCCTACGCCAAGAACGTAAAAATAAAGTCCGTCATTGGCTCCTACGGCAGTGATAAAAATACGTATGTAGGTGCATATGCCCTCGAGGGGGGAGCTATAAAGTCGGCTAAAGATTTTATTGGTAAAAAAGTAGGGGTGAATATTCTCGGTGCCCATTCGGAATTCGTCATTAAAGATTATTTACGCCAAGGCAACTTGACCGAAAAGGAAATTGAACAAGTAACCTTAGTGACAGTTCCAAGTTCTAGTGCAGAACAGATTCTGCGAAATCATCAGATCGATGTGGTTATGTTAAGCGGGATTGCCCGGGATCGGGCTTTAACAACAGGTGGGGTCGCAGAAATTTTTAAGGATATTGATGTGTTTGGCACAGAGTTTACTGCGGGTGATTATTTCTTTACAGATCAGTATATCAAGGATAATCCAAATACCGTCAGGCAATTTGTAGATGGAGTGGCTAAAGCCATTGAATGGGCCCGAACGACACCTAGGGAGGAAGTAATTAAACGATTCGAGGAAATTATTAATAAGCGTGAACGAAAGGAAACCACAGATAATCTTAAGTTTTGGAAGAGTACGGGCATCTCTGAAAAAGGCGGCGTGATTACACCCTCGGAATACAATGTCTGGATTGATTGGCTTGTGGCAAATGGGGAGCTAAAAGAAGGCCAAGTGAAGCCGGAAGAGTTATATACGAACGAATTTAATCCATTTGCTAAATAATTTTATATATAAGTTGACTCTACAACAATCTAAAAAGGGAGAGTGGCAGAGGGGAAGTTTGGAACTGTAGGAGCGTGAGCATCCGCCTTTGTGTACGGATTTCCTTAATAGAAAATCAAACAATAGGAGTGGTTAACATGACAAAAAAACAAATGAAATTAGGGGCATTCATTAATCTACCTGGTCATCATGTAGCAAGCTGGCGTCACCCTGCTTCAGGGGCAAGTCGGGCATTTGATTTGGAGTATTTAACGGAGATTGCACAAACGGCGGAGCGCGGCAAGTTCGATATGATATTTTTTGCAGATGTATTAGGTCAAAAGCTGTCCGGAAATGCACAATCATCATTAAAGCTAGATCCCGTTATTATTATCTCAGCACTTGCAGCAGTGACTAAGCATATCGGGCTAACGGCGACCTTGACTACTACCTATAACGATCCATACCATGTAGCGCGTAAATTCGCAGCGATTGATCATTTGTCCAAGGGGCGTGCCGCCTGGAATGTAGTAACATCAGCCAATGAGGGTGAAGCTCTCCTGTTTGGTAAAGATAAACATTTGCGGCATGCGTCCCGCTATGAACGTGCTGAGGAATTTGTGGAGGTTGTCAAACAACTCTGGTTGTCTATTGAGTCTGAGGCGCTGGTCATCGACAAGGAGCAAGGTCGGTATTTAGATGTAGAAAAGGTACATCCTGTTGATCATCAGGGAGCTTGGTTTAAGGTACAGGGTTCACTGGATTCCTCAACTACACCACAAGGGCATCCCGTGATTGTTCAAGCTGGATCATCGGAATCTGGAAAAGAGTTAGCTGCGAAGACCGCAGAAGTTATTTTTACAGCATGGCAGACGCTTGAAGAAGCGCAAACCTTTTATCGTGATGTGAAAGAGCGGTTGGCTAAATATGGACGTAAACCGGAGGACTTGAAGATCATGCCGGGTGTGTTTATTACTGTAGCGAAAACAGAGGAAGAAGCTTTGTTGAAGCAGCAGCAATTAAACAGCTATATTTTACCTGAAGTAGGATTATCGTATTTGTCGTCTTTCACTAACATTGATCTGTCAGGGTATGATGTCGAAGAACCACTTCCGGAATTCAGTTCAATTGAAGATGACACCAATCCGCGGATCCGCTACAACATTATTCGTGATATCGCCAAACGTGAGAATCTGCAATCTATTCGTGCAATCTATGAGCGCATCGCTGGAGCACGCGGACACCGGGAAATCGTTGGAACCCCTGAACAAATCGTAGATCAATTAGAAGAATGGTTCTTAAACGATGGTGCAGATGGATTTAATGTGATGCCTCCCCATTTCCCGGAGGGCTTTAACGATATTGTTGAATTAGTGATTCCTGAATTACAGCGTAGAGGCTTATTCCGTACTGAATATGAGAGTTATACGCTTCGAGGAAATTTAGGGCTATCTGTACCTGTTGTAACAACACTTGAAAAAGCACTAACAAGTGCGAGTATAGGAGGGAATGTGTAATGAGCAAAGCAGTCATTATTAATGGAGGAAATACTAGAAAATCTCGATTAACTGCTATTCATCAGCAGGTTGAAAGATTTCTAACGCAAGAGGGGATTTGGCATCATTCGATCTATGTACATGAGTTACCAGCGGACGATTTGCTTACGGCCAATTTCGCCAGTGAGGCGATTCTGCGGGCCAATGCGCTAGTGGAAGAAGCGGATATTGTCGCCGTATTAACGCCTATCTATAAAGCCTCCTATACGGGAATCTTGAAGACCTATTTAGATCTCCTTCCGCAAAAAGCGCTGGTTGGTAAGCGAATTGTACCTATTGCTATTGGGGGTTCGTTAGGCCATCTTCTAGCGATTGAATATGCATTAAAACCCGTCTTATCTGTACTGGGTGCTACTGAGATTTTAAATACGGTTTATTTCTTGGATCGGCAAATTGAACGCTTAGAAGCTGATGGGTATCGTATTGATGAGGAAGCGGAGCAGAGGCTAACCGTGGAATTACTAAAGCTTGTACCTGCAAAAATAACTAATTAGACTAGGGAGAACAGGAAGTTAGGGGTTAACATTAACGCAGCCTTTCGGGGTTGCGTTTTTTGTGTTGTGATTGTTAATCTCATGAACCAACGTTGAAAAAGGTCCCTAGTCTCCATTTGGTGAACTATAAGTTGTATGATGGTTTCTTGCCATCCCACGATTATATCAAAAGATTTGTTAATGGTTTAGGCGTTTCTCCGTATTAACATATGTAAGTTTCTTCACAACAAATTGCGCAATTTGTTTAGCTTTTCGATGAAGGTGAGTGGAAGGAGGGTGGAGATGGAGGTTATCCAAGGTAAAGTGGAGCGTTACATGAATACCGAAAGATCACGTGAAGCTATCATGTCCAAAGAGGAATTTACCCGGATGTATGATACGTACTACCAACGTGTTTACAAATATATCTGTTATCGAATTAATAACCACCATGCGGCAGAGGACATATGCAGTCAGGTTTTTGAGACCGTGATGTGTAAGTATTATAGTTTTTCACAAGAAAAATCCAATTTTGAGGTGTGGCTGTTTGCCATTGTAAGAAACGCTGTAACGGATTATTTTCGGGCGCAGAAGAAAAGAAGCTATACCTCACTGGATTCGTTGCTGGAACTTATATTTCCCAAGCCGTCTCCTGAGGAGCTGGCGATCCGTGAGGATAATAATCAAGCACTGTTCAAGGCGCTCTCCAAGCTGCGTGAGAAGGAACGAAATATCATTGCAATGAAATATGGGGCTGGGCTGAAAAATTCCGAAATTGCACAGATCATGGGAGTTAGTGAGTCCAATATCGGTGTCGTAGTATATAGAAGCTTGAAAAAACTGCATATTTCCTTAAAGGCAGGAGGGTTCAAAAATGAATAAGAAAGATGATCTCACCAAATTCAGCAAAACCATAGAACTGCTTGAGAATGCCGAACAGGGCAGCACTACCGCCAAAGAAAGAATCTATAACCGCTTGATATACAAATTGGACCATGGGGCTCTTAGCCCCCAATCAGAGATAAAGGACGGGATAACGATGAAAAAAAGCAGCTGGAGAAATGCAATAGTGATTGGCAGTGCAGTAATTTGTCTGGGTGGAGCATTCTCTGCAACCTCCTATGCACAGGATATGTTCCAATCGATCATGGCAAAGTTTGAAGTGGGAAATCTAGAAATCACGCAATACGATAAGGAAATCCCTTCGGCTGCACAGTCAATGACTCCATCTGAAGATGCCCAAGGCGGGGAGAATGTTGCCATTGAATTGCCGGTTGCAGCTAAGTTGAGCCTAGATGAAGCACGTGCAGCACTTGGCATGAACTTCCCGGCACCCGACTGGATGGGAGACTATGAGTTTGTGAATTGTGTTCTTCAGGGGACCAGCATGGTTGAAGTACAGTATAATTCTGGAGAGAACGCTGTGAATTTTCTAATCTCCAAGGGCGGGGACAATGGGATCAGCACTACGGAAGAAGTGAAGACAGAAGTAATTAACGGGACTAAGGTTTATTATGCAAATGGAATTGTGATATGGGAAGAGGATGGCTATACAGTAGAGTTGTATTCCCAAGTAGATTTTGACCAAGCTACACTAGGGAAAATCATTGATAGCTTTAACATTGGTGCTCCTGTTCAGCCTTTAGAGCAAGGTCAAGTGAAGGAGAACTCGCAAAAGAATGGCGCAGCAGTTGCAGCTCCGGCTCCGGCTCCGGCTGTAGATTCAAAATAAAAGACTTACTCTGGGCAGCAGCAGCCTATAGTTACACACAGAAGACGCGAGGGGATTAGTCCCCTGAGCGTCTTCTTTTTTGAGCACACTTTTATAGAACGTTCCCCAACCATTGCCACCCCCCAAAAACAAAAGTATAATTGATAATGATTATCAATTAATGAATGAATAAAGAGTTAAGTGTATTTATATAAGCAGTAAAGAGGTGACAGCATGCAAAAGCAATCTCAAAAGACAGATTTAACTGAGGTTAGAAAATATATAGAAGAGAATTTCACGAAGCACTTGTCTTTAGCACATTTAGCTAATCTTTCTGGTCTTAGTTCCAGTTATTTTTCCGCGGCGTTTAAACAGGAATATATACAAAGTCCAATGGAGTTTGTTACCCAGCTGCGGATTCAAAAGGCTAAACAATTATTGCAAAAACAAGACGTTCGCTTGAAGTTTATAGCAGAAGCGGTTGGATATAGTGATGAGTTTTATTTTAGCCGAGTGTTCAAAAAGGTTGAAGGGATCTCGCCAACGATGTATTCCAGCCAGCAAAAATCTCATATCGGTGTTGTAACTGGGAACATGATGGGGTATTTACATGCGGCAGGAGTCATTCCGTTTGCTGCACCCTTAAGTGCAAAATGGACACCGTACTACTATAATTTGTGGGCGCAAGAAATCGAGCATAAGGTAACCTTGACGCAAAACAAAAATTATTGCAGCCCCAATGAGCTATTGCATTTGCCAATTGATCTTCTAATTTCTCCCAAAGATTTGTCGTCAGAGCTGGTAAAACGGATAGAGGATCATTTTCCAATCTATTGGCTGGATGATAAGCAAGATTGTTTAGTAGCCTTAACTGAACTTGCTGCCCGACTAAATAAACAAGAAGAAGCGAAACAGTGGATCACACAGTATAGGGCAAGATTGGAAGACGTTCGGCGCAGGTTAGACTGGACCTCTACACCACCTAAAGTTCTAGTTATACGTATCTATCAGCAGCAAATCTTTGCTTATTGTAATACAGGCATTCAGCATCTTTTATTTCAGGATTTGGGAGCGGAATCTAGTTATGAGCAGCCCGGTCTATATAATGCAGAGATTACTTTTGAAGAGTTAAGTAGATTGAAGGTGGATAAGCTGTTTACGATTATTTGCCCCGATGATGAGTCACGAGCAACTTGGCATCATTTGCAGAGAGATGTTGGGTTTAGACAGTTAGAGGCTATCGAACAGGGACAAATCTATGTTATTCACTCCGATCCTTGGTTTGAATACTCTCCTGTGGCTTTAAAACGAATGCTAGAGGAAGTTGCAGTAATGATGATACCTTGAAAATGTACATGTCTAATCATAAGATGTTACATGGTCAATGCGTCCTATCTCTTATACACTCAATACTGAGAATGATTATTATTGAGAATATAGGAAAGAGGGAAGGTCTATCATGAAGGGGTTTAATACAAAAACAATAAGTTATGTTGTAATGGTTGCTTTATTATCCATTCTACTAACAGCTTGCGGCGGCAATAATACAGCTAATCAGCAAGCAACAGATACTCCAGTAACAACCAGTGAAGCGAGCGCAACTGCAACGGAGGAACCCGCTGTACAAGAACCGGAAGTAGCGGCTAGAGAAGCGTTTGTAGTAACTGACCAAGTAGGCAATACAGTAAACATTCCGGGGACTGTACAAAAGGTGTATGCCCCTGGTCTAGAGGATTACTTAGTTACCCTTGGTGTAACCCCAGTAGCCCAATGGTCCACGGGTGAAAGACCGCAGCAGTATCTACAGGATACGTTAAGTGGTGTAAAAGAAATCAGCTTCGCTAATGGTGTTCCCTCTCCAGAATCTGTAGTAGATTTGGAGCCGGAATTAATTATATTCCCCACTGCTTTTTATGCACAAAATGGTGTTTATGAAAACTACTCGCAAATTGCTCCAACTTACGTGTTTAAGAATGCACTCGGCAATGTAGTGGAGGCCACAGAGACGATTGCGAAATTGCTAGGTTTAGAGGATAAAGCAACAGAAGCTATTGCTGCTTACAATACAAAGCTAGAAGCAACTAAAGCACAGTTAGCCAGCGTTTCTGCCGGTAAAAAAGCAATTTATATTAATGCGAATGCCCGTGCAATCTTTTTAGTGGGTAACTTCCATTACGGGGGTTATGTGCTGAGTGAGCTAGGCTTTGCTCAAAGTGCTCTTGTAGAAGGTGAAATGTCCGCTGATATTTCGCTGGAAATGTTGTCTGATTTAGACGCGGATTATATCTTTATTAACGATAATGATGGTCTGGGAGATGCTTTCCTGGCAGACATTAAAGCTAGTCCTTTATGGAAGGCGCTGCCTGCAGTTCAAGCAGGTAAAGTGTTCGAGGTGGATGGCGATCACTGGAGATCCAGTGGATTAATTGCTTATCAAAAAACGATGGACGATATTGTAGCGTTCCTGCTGCCATGATTATCAAACCGTACGTAAAACCAAACTATGAAACGATGTTGATCACGAGTAAAGCTAATCATAAGGACTATGAAATTTTTATTGCCAAACCTTTGGATGAGCCTGCAAAAGATGGCTACGGTGTCATTTATGTTCTTGACGGCAATGGGCTTTTTGAAACCGCTGCTGAAATCACCCGATTGCTGACGCGTAAGCCTAAAGGCTATCCACCCGCGATTGTTGTTGGCATTGGTTATCCTGGGGGTGAGGCGTTTGATACCGTGCGTCGAACCTATGATTTAACCATGCCAGCCGAGCTCGCGAATTTACCGAAACGTCCCAACGGGGAGCCTTGGCCTGAATTTGGCGGGGCAGATGAGCTGCTAGCTTTTTTTGAAAAAGAGTTAATGCCAGCCATTGCCCAGCGGTTCGTTATCAATAAGCAGAAGCAAGCATTGTTTGGTCATTCCTTTGGCGGATTATTTGTTCTGCATGCGTTGTTTACACAACCCACCTTGTTCTCACATTATATTGCAAGCAGTGCTTCCATCTGGTGGAATGATTACGCACTTTTAAAGGAATATGAGAATTTTAAAGCTGATTTACACAGCAATACGCTAAGTCAGTTACCTAAAACGCTTATGATTGCCGGTGGAGAAGAGCTGGATTATATGGTCAAGGATAGCTTGGATTTATGTAACAGCATGATGGCCTTACACCTTCCAAGCTTCGAAGTAAGCTGGGCATTGCTTGAGCAAGAGGAGCATGTGAGCGTAATCTCGGGTGCGATTAGTCGGTCCGTCAAATTTTTGCTTACCACATCCTCTGACTTAAGTTAGATAGAAATCATATTCGTTTGCATCTGAGCTGGCCCTTGGCTGGCTCTTTTTGTAAAGTGAAGGGAAAGGGTTGGAAACATTGGCCGCAAATGTTCAGAAATCATCACTAGCAGGAGAAAAAAAGTTCTCCTTTTTATTATTGCTAATCCTCATGCTCCTCCTATTAATTGGCGTATTAGTGCTTGCTATGGCCCTTGGCGCGAAAAAAATACCCTTCGCAGATGTATTCATGTCGATCATCGCTTTTGATGATAAGGCGTCTACTCATCAGGTGATCCAGTCGATTCGTTTACCCCGGGTACTTGCCGCTATGGCAACAGGCGCTGGATTTGCAGTAAGTGGAGCGATTATTCAAGGGATTAGTCGCAATCCTTTAGCCGATTCGGGGATTCTTGGATTAAATGCTGGGGCAGGGGTCACGTTAGTTATTGCTATGGTTTTCCTGCCGACGATTTCATTCACAGGTACACTTTGGCTCTGTATTCTAGGTGCGGGATTGGGAGCGGGTTTAGTCTTTAGTGTGGGTTTATTAAGTAAACGAGGCATGACGCCTATTCGGCTTGTATTGGCGGGTGCTGCCATCTCTGCTATGCTAACTGCCCTAAGTGAAGGAATAAGTATCTTTTTTTCAGTGGCTCAGCAGGTGGCTTTTTGGTATGGAGGAGGTTTAAGTGGCATTAGCATGGCCCATCTACAGCAAATGTTGCCGTGGATGCTTCTTGCGCTATTACTTGCCATCGTAATTTCAAAGTCGATTACTATACTTTCTGTAGGGGATGAGACAGCGGAAGGGTTAGGCGTTAATATAAAACTTATCAAAAATCTTTCGCTTTTAGCCGCATTTATGTTAGCTGGGATTTCATGTGCTTTAGCCGGATCTGTAAGCTTTGTGGGCTTAATTGCTCCGCATTTGGTACGTTACATAGTGGGTGTGGATTATCGTTATATTATTCCATTATCCGCAATTCTGGGAGCCATCCTTGTTGTGCTTGCTGATTTAGTGGCACGTATCGTAAATGCCCCTTATGAAATCCCTGTAGGTGCTGTAATTGCGGTTATTGGTGTTCCGTTCTTTCTATATTTGGCTCGTAAAGAAAGGCGGGAGCTATAGTGAAGCTAAGATGGAAGTTTATAATTATAGCAATCATTTTACTGCTAGGCTTTATATATAGTGTATCTACTGGTCAAAGCAGCTTAAGCTTACAAGAGTTATGGCAAACCGTATTGGGAAATGGAACACCGAGGCAGGAGCTTGTACTTTTTCAGTTCCGTATTCCACGTATGATCTTGGGTTTTCTAGTAGGTGGCGCGTTGGCAATAGCAGGAATGCTGCTGCAAGCCATAAGCCGAAATGCTTTGGCCGACCCGGGCATACTGGGGATAAATGCTGGTGCTGGATTATCCATGATGTTATTTTTACTCTTACAAAATAGCTCAACCGGCTTACATACTTATGTTCAGCCACTGTATGCTTTATTGGGCGGATTTATCGTTGTCGCTCTATTATTTATGCTTTCCTATGATCGCAATCAAGGCATTATTCCCATTCGATTAATTTATACTGGTATTGCTGTTGCGGCTGCGATTAGTGCATTTATGATTGTGTTAACCTTCGTACTAGATCCTTCGCAATATCAGATGATTAAGGTGTGGCTGGCAGGGAACATAGGGAATAGTAATTGGAGCCACGTGTATGCTATGCTGCCTTGGTTACTTCTTATTGTGCCTTTATTAATTCGGAATCATCTTATATTGGATGTACTAAGGCTTAACGATCCTGTAGTCATTAGTTTAGGGGTATCTCTAAATAAGTATCGCGTTTGGTTTTTAGTATGTAGTGTATTATTGGCGGCACCAGCGGTTGCTGTCAGTGGGAGCATTGGATTTGTAGGACTAGTAGTTCCACATTTAGTTAGACGACTCTTTCGTGGCCATAAAATAATGATTCCCGCATGTTTATTAATCGGTGGCGGATTAGTTGTTATTGCAGATGCGCTTGGTAAAATGGTAGTAGCCAATACTGAAATACCAGCAGGAGTAATCGTGGCTTTAATCGGTGCTCCATACTTTTTATATTTATTAATTAAAAGTGAATAACTGAAAAAAGCTATTGTGTGATTGATGCTGGAAATAAAAAAAGAATGCCTTGATTATGCAATAATCCAAGGCATTCTTTTTTATATCGTTTTCGTTTTCAGCTTTTCTAAAAGAACTTTCCACCAGTGTATAGATTGCTCAAGTTGAGAAGCGTAGTAGCTTTCCATGAAATCTACACTTTCACGAGTGGAGCTATCTACATCTATTTGCTGGTAGATTTGATTTAATTGATCTTTTTTTATAAGTGACTGTTCAATTTTCTTCTCGATAATCGGGATCACTTTATCAGTCTCTACAAAACGAAGATTCACAAGAGCGACAATCATATCTGAAATAGATTCTGCATCTTCTATTACCTTATAAATTTTGAGCGGGAGCTGCTTGCGCCCTTTATCGGTAATGGAAAACACCTGTTTGTCTGGACGATGTTCTTCTTTGATAATCTCTACCTGTTCAACTAAGCCCTGTTTCGTAAGAGATTCAAAGTGATAATACAGTTTGCTTTCAGATAGATTGAGCAATTTATCAAAAGGAATAGGGGTGGATAGTTCTTTTTTTAATTTATAAGGATAATTATTTTCATCCATTAACTTACTTAAGATATAAATTTGAATTGACATCACAGAACCCACTCCTAATTGTTGGCTAAACTCTATCTTACCAAACCTAGGCGGTTATTTCAGCTGTATTTTTAACTTCAACGGGCAGTATAGTTTCTTTAGTTACAGGTACAGGTTTATGAACAAACCGGACGATTACAATGTTAATCATCATAGCCCCGGCAAATACGCCTGCTAATCCCCATAAGAAGGGGGCTGGACTAATGGAACCAAACATTTGTGCCAAATAAGCTTGCACAGAATAATACATCGGGGTGATGCGGCCGAACCAATCGTATGGTGTATACATCATATCACGAGGCATGGTAGCACCATTGGCGATGGTTTGCATGAGCAGGATTGGAATATTTAAGACCATACCGCCTTCGCCAACTAGGAAGACCATAATCGCACACACGTTGAATGCAGCCATATACATTAGAATTTGCTGAGCAGCAACTGGTAACAGTAAGGATAGGTCTACATCTGCAACAGAGAAGGCACTGGTTAAAGCAACGACTGTTGATAATACAGCGATTAATAAAGCTGTGAATTGAACGAACATAAACAGTTTTGTTTTGCTTGCTTTCCCGCGGTTCGCTTTAAAAGAAGCAACTAATTGCATGGAGGCAATCATTGCCCCAACATAACCAGCCATAGTTAAGAACATAGGTAACATGTTGTTGTGCATGCCGTCCGGAACATCATTGATGACAACATAATTCCCGACATAACTATTTTCAATTTGTGTAGCCATTGCGGTGGCTTGTTCTTCTGGTACGTTAAAGTTCATTAACACACCTTTTGCGGTTTGCTCTGAGAAGTTCGCGCTTAATTGTTTGTTAATTTCTCCTACAACGGAAGACATGGCTGAAGATACCATGGTGGCAGAAGCTTCGTTGACTGTGAAATCAATACTTGCGGATACCTTACCGCTTTGAACGTTGGCTGAAAATTCTTCTGGAATATGGACAACTAGAGCTAACTTATTATGTTCTAATTCATCCATCGCTTTTTTATTCGATACATCGGTTTTTATCGTTTTGAATGGTAAACTCTCCGAGAACTGACTCGAAATCTGAGCCCCATATTGACCTGCATCATCATTGACAATAGCAATTTTTAAATCATCCATGTTCCCTGGAAGTGCTGTATACCCTGGTAAGAAAATACCAAGCATCGCAATGGCATAGAACACACCCATAAAAATAGAACCAATGGCCCCTTTGGACTTCAAAAACTGTGAAAACTTCAACTGTATTCCTTCTTTCTTCTGAATAACACTTTTATTTTAGTACTCCAATTAAAGTACTTTTAACTGAGTGAGATTTATAGTACGATAATTCATTATAAATGTCAAATTTAAGATACAATGGGTAAGTAGTGAATGATTAAAAAAATGAATAACTGAAGGGACTTCGAATATGAACAAGGTTATTGTAATTGGTGCAGGCATATTAGGGGCTTCAGCAGCTTATCAGCTAAGTAAGTTAGGTGCTGAGGTCATCATTATAGATCGTAAGGATGTTGGACAAGCAACGGATGCAGCAGCAGGGATTATTTGTCCATGGTTGTCTCAACGCAGAAACAAAGCATGGTATCGTCTTGCTAAAGCGGGAGCAAGCTTTTATCCGGCACTTATTCAAGAGTTGGAAGAGGCTGGAGAAACCGAGACTGGATACGCAAAAGTTGGAGCGATATGTATCCATGAGGATTTGAAAAAGTTACTCGCGATGAAAGAAAGAGCGGAGCTGCGCAGAGAGGACGCCCCTGAAATAGGGGAACTTACGATGCTGACGGATCTTGAAGCGCAAGAGAAGTTTCCATTATTGTCGGAAGGTTATCATGCGCTTCATGTATCCGGTGCAGCAAGAGTGAACGGACGTGAATTACGTGATGCTTTGCTAAGGGCTGCTCAGCGTAATGGTGCGCAAATGATTGAGGGAGATGCTATTTTAGAACATGATGAACATGAAATTAAAGGGGTTAGTGTAGGAGAACAGACATTCACAGCGGATGAAGTGATTGTGTGCGCAGGGGCTTGGTCTAACGCTTTGCTTCATCCGCTTGGGATCATGCTTCAGGTGCGTTATCAAAAAGCTCAAATTATGCATTTGAAGCTTGCTCAACAAGCGAGTACAGAGCAATGGCCTGTGGTAATGCCGCCTACAGATCAATATATACTCGCATTTGCGGATCAAAATATCGTGGTAGGTGCTACTCACGAAAATGATGTCGTAGGTTATGATACTGCTGTAACCGCAGGAGGAATGCAAGAAATTCTAAATAAAGGTCTGCAAACGGCTTCCGGTCTTGCGGATTGTAGCCTAAATGAGATAAGAGTAGGGTTCCGTCCATTTACAGCAGATTTTCTTCCCGTGTTGGGCAGGGTTCAAGGATGGAATAAACTAATTGTTGCTAATGGACTAGGGTCATCCGGATTAACGATGGGGCCCTTTCTTGGTGAGCAGCTAGCCAAGCTGGCCATGAATCAACAGGTAGATATTCAGCTTGAAGACTATGCATTAGAGCATGCGATAAATGAGTAGTAAAAAAGGAGGTCAGCGATTCGATCCGCTAAAGTGCCACCATACGTATTCCTTAAAACGACAGAGATGTCGTTTTTTTTAACTAAACATTTATTCCTGCTTATTGTAAGACGCTCTTAATAAAGCTACTTCTCTGTAAACTCGTTGTCCTTCTGCTTGGCATTAGTCTACTTTAGATGCCTCTTCGAGAGAATGAATGAGAAATCTATGATCTATCGGTGAAGACATAACAATCAGGATCGTATAGGTTCCATACTTATCACATTGATTGCCAAACTCTTCAAGAGCATGTGTAGATTCGGTCACTACTTTTAATAAATAGCTGTGTTCTCCACTTATACGGTGGCACTCGGCAACTTGGGGAGAGGCATGGACAAAGTCAAGAAATGCCAGGCAGTCTCTAGTCCGAAACAACATATAGGCTGCCGTATTTTTCCCGATTTTTTCAGGGGAGATGATGGTGCGATATTCCTCAATGATTCCTTTCTCTTCCATTCTTCTAACTCGTTCCGTAACCGCAGGTTGAGACAGACCTACGGATTTCCCCAGTTCTGTCATTGAAATCCTCGCTTGATTTTGAAGATAGAAGAGAATTTGTTTGTCTACATGATCCACTTTGGATGGCCTCCTTTATATTTAAGGTAATTCATTAAAACTCCTTTAATTACTTTGTTAAATCATCATAATTGATTGATTATAATATGTAAAATGAATAATTTACATTATATAATATGACTCTCACCAAAATGATGATCTACACTTGGAAAGTTAGAGAGGATGGCTACCATTGAGAAAATTTGATTTAAATAAAGTAGGTACAGAAGATTTACAGGCACGTATTGATGAGTCTGGAGGAAACTCCCAATGAGACTCTCCCACTCCCGCAAAAATATAATCACATTAGCTGCTATATGTTTGTCCGCATTGATGTTTGGCCTCGAAATTTCCAGTGTGCCTGTGATACTGCCTACCCTGGAAAAGGTAATGCACGGTAGCCTCAAGGATATGCAATGGATTATGAACGCCTACACCATTGCCTGTGCGACAGTTCTGATGGCTGTTGGAACGCTGGCTGACCGGTATGGAAGGAGGCGTATTTTTATTATCAGCCTTATCTTGTTCGGTATTACATCTTTGATTTGTGGCTTGGCGCAAAGCACATCGGTTCTGATCGCCAGCCGGTTCCTTCAAGGCGTGGGTGCTGGCGCGATGCAGATTTGCCAGATAGCCATTCTTTCACATCGGTTTCAGAAAGGAGAAGAACGCAGCAAAGCTTTTAGCACATGGGGGATCGTGTTTGGTATCGGTCTCGGTTTTGGACCTATCATTGGCGGTATGATCGTGGCTGTATTGAACTGGCATTGGGTTTTTCTGGTCCATGTCCCGCTGACCCTTTTTACTTTGATCCTTGTCTTCAGCGGCGTGGAGGAGTCCAGCGATCCACAGGCAAAAAAGCTGGACATTATCGGCATCGTCACGCTTTCGTTGACGGTTTTTGGCCTGGTCTATTTTATCACACAAGGGTCGGAACTTGGTTTTAGAGGTACAGCATCCCTCAGCATCCTTGTTGCAGTGGCAATAAGTTTCATAGTATTTCTATTTGCGGAGAAGCACAGTGCTCATCCAATGTTCGACTTTTCCGTATTCAAGATACGTAATTTTTCTGGTGCTCTCCTTGGCTCCGTCGGGATGAATTTCAGTTTTTGGCCATTCATGATCTATCTTCCAATTTATTTCCAGAGCGGGCTTGATTACGACATCGTAAGTGCCGGGTTGTCTGTTCTGGCTTATGCACTGCCCACCCTGGTAATTCCGCCTCTGGCAGAGCGATTTTCGCTCCGCTACCAACCGCGCATAGTTATCCCATTGGGTCTATTCGTTATCGGCTTGGGCTTCATTTTGATGAAGTATGGCAGCAGCGGTGATCACGCCAGCTGGTTGACTATGCTCCCCGGCTCTCTGTTGGCTGGTATTGGGCTGGGATTAACCAACACGCCTGTCACCAACACGACTACCGGCTCGGTACCTAGTACTCGTGCAGGTATGGCTTCCGGCATAGACATGAGTGCCAGATTAATCAGTCTAGCCATCAACATTGCCGTAATGGGCTTCATTTTACAGGAAGGCATCTTTTCTTATTTGAAGAAAGCTTTTCCTGAGACTGTCGATGTTTTACAATTGCGATCTTTGGCCGAAAAAACAGCTGCCGGAAACACTTCGTCTCTCAATCAGGGTTTTCCAGAACTATCCTCACTGGATGCATCTGGAGCTATCGTCCATGCCTCGCTTGTACACGGCTTTGGTTTGGTGATGCTCTATGGCGGTATTGGTGTCTGGGTGTTGGCCGCGATCAGTTTTATAATTTTTGGACCCAAGAGAGCATTGTTGCAAAAGTAGAGAGTGAAGACTATCGCGCCCACAAGCGATTCGTGAGTCTCAACTGATTAAGCCGCCTAGTATTATCACGTAAAGTCGTTGTATTATTGCTTTGGAACAAAACTGAAAAGAAGTAACGTTAAAAACCCCTTCTAGCGAAGCTTTTTTTTATCCTTTATACTGAAAAGACCAATTAATCTTCCTAGGAGTTGTCTAACGAATCATGATAAAGAAAGAAGTCGCGCATATACGCAAGCAATTTAAGCTGGATCACGATTTAATGAGTATTTACGATATTCTCAACGTGTATATTATGAAGGAAAGCAACGAGATCTATCATTGGGAGCGCCAGCCATTTGGAATGGTGGACAGAGAGAAGCAGGAGCTGTATATGGGCAATTTCAAAAAACTCCTGACCGGTGAACTGGATCAGAAATTGTTCGAGTTGAAGTTTCAAGCGGAAGCGGAGGAGCCAGCGCAGGTGATGCTTCATCAAGCTTTGGTGACAGGGAATCCAGATGAATGGCAGGACCTGATGCTACTGTTGGTGGACAGAATGATGGCGGATACTCATTATGAACGGGATACGGTGATCACTTTCGTTCGAGGACAGTATTTCCGCCCGACTAAAGATAGAAACGATGAAGCCGAGGAAAGTGAGAAAAACGAATTATTCGCGCATCCTTTTATCCTATGCAGCGTGAATTCCACGGAGAAACAACGGAAGGCTCTCTTGTTTGATTACGTGGAGCGGGAGTTCAAGTACAATGTCATTGTAGATCCGATCGTCAAGTTAAGCACACCGGAGCAAGGTTTCTTTTACCCAAGCGTGACGGACAATTATTCCGATGTGAACCGCATTCTGTATTGTACGGGGAAATCGAACTTTCCAGATCCGCATTTTGTCGGAGAGGTCTTGAATGCCGAAAGATCCATGACGGCCCTGGAAGAGAGAGCTATATTCGAAGACATCGTGAAGGAAGTGGCGGGCGAACAGCTTGATGCAACCACTCTCGCACAGGTGTACGAGGAGATCCATCAGGTCATCGAAACCAACGACGATAAGGAAGAACCTCCAAAGCTCGATTATAGAGATCTGGAACGTGTACTGACGGTAAGTGGCGTAGAGAACGTGACAATGGAAAAAGTGGAACGGGCGTTTGAAACGATCGTTGACGATAAGCATTATGAGATGAAGGCGAGCAGCGTAATGCCGAAATTCACTACCAAATCGATTAAGATCGATACAAAGGTAGCTACGATTTCGGTCAGCCCGCAGGATTTAAAATATGTGAAGCAAGTGAATTATCATGGGAGACGCTGCATTTTGATTGAGGTTGACGAAGATGCCGTGATCGAAGGATTCACCCTTACTACAGAGAATCTTTAGACTGCTTCAACAATGCTATGGGCTATCCTTGAAGTCTTTGAACAAGACTAAGGATAGCCCAATTTGTTTTGTGTCAAATACGGTGATTAAAGATATATTCGATATATTCTTTTGCGCTAGTATTAATTTCTTCATCGCTAGCTTGGAATGAAGCTCCAAAAACAGCAAAGTACGGTAGGGCTTCTGCGCCTACATGTTTGGCACTGGCTTTAAAGGGTGCGATCACTGCGTCTACGGTAAAAGAAACAGAGCCCGCTGGCTGATAATTTTCTTTTTTATCACCGATGGACAGGGCCAGCCCTAACTTTTTCCCGTTAAGCTTGTTCCCGTTTGATCCATAAGCCCATCCGTAAGCCAACACATCGTCAAACCATTTTTTCAATAGCGGCGGATAACTGTACCAATACAACGGGAATTGAAAGATCACATGGTCATATGTTTCCATTAGATTCTGCTCTCTAGGAACATTAATATTCCAGTCAGGGTACTCCTTATAAATCTCATGAAGGGTAATATCGTTGGGATATAACAGCAGTTCTTCTTTCCAGCGCTGGTTGACCCTCGAATTCTCAAGGTTCGGATGCGCCAAAATCACTAGTGTTTTCATGATGAATCTCCATTCTCGGGCCTATATTATTTATGAATATTATTATTATCTTGCAGGTTGTAAAAAAAGAAAATACACACAATAAAGTAAGATGGTTACTTCGAGGTGTGTACTGGACTCCGAAAAAAATATATGCAACAATGAAGTTTTGAGTAAGCTTAATTTGATCAGCATGAACGAGGTGTTATTCTATGAAACAATATCATTTAGGGATAGAGGCAACACTAGAAATCATCGGCGGAAAGTGGAAAGCTTTGATCATTTGCTTTTTGATGTCCGGTGCCAAAAGAACAAGTGAATTACAGCGTAATATTCAAGGCATCTCACAAAAGGTTCTGATCCAGCAGCTTCGCGAACTTGAGAGGGATGGGCTTGTCAAAAGATTCGTGTACCAGCAGATGCCGCCAAAAGTTGAATACAGCCTCACGGAATATGGCGTTACAGCCAATAAGATCGTGGATGTTATGTGTGCTTGGGGGAAAGAAAATATAAAAATAAGACAAAGACGAGGAGAAGAGATCGTCTTGTTGGAGGATACATGTCCTGGAGCAAATTAAAGCAACAACTGGAGAGTTTTCTCTGTCCTGCGTTATCTGGCAAGGTTGAATATCGCGCAAGCAGCTACCGTTATTTACCTGATAAATCAGGGAGCTGTTATATTTCGGTAGATAAAAAGAACCTACTCAATATGAATGATAGAACTAACTCAATCAGATGGTATCAGACGGAGCAGGAGATTAAGAATGATTCAGAACTCCAAATTCCAATCCACCCTGAAGACATCGAAGCGGTTAGAAAAGATAGTAAAGGGATCATCCCGGAGGATCGTCTAATAGTCATTGCAAGAAGCAGAAAGATATCAGAAGTTGCAAAGGAGCTTTTATCAGCACAGACGTCATTAAGTAAATCGAATTTTATTGTTATAGCTAATAAGTTTTTATCTACTTCTATAGAGGAAAGCATAGAGAGCGATGATATCTTATTGAATATTCTGGCTTTAGTGGACAGACGGGTTGGGAAAAAGCGGATTTTAAACATGAGCGAGAAGATGCAGTTAAAGCATCCGATTGTGCAATATTTTTATGAACTACGGCGTAGTACATTGTGAATATAACTAAACTCTCCCTTGCCCAATGGGACCTGCTTCATCCATTATAAATAGGTAATCATCTCCCCCATAGAGCGTATCTTTACCTGTATCCATAAAGGAGAGAAAATAGGATGGAACTCAAAAAAATAAATGACTCTATTTATTATTTGGAAAGTGTCCGAGAAACAGACAGACCTGTTTTGGGATATGTTGTAGGTGACAGCTTTTCAATTATGATTGATTGTGGTAATTCAAAATCGCATTTAGATGCCTTTATAAAGTGTTTAGATGATAACAATCTGCCACGTCCCAAATATGCTTTGATCACGCACTGGCATTGGGATCATACCTTTGGTATGCATGCTTTTGACGGGGGAACTATAGTCTCTTCAGCAACGAATGAGGCACTAAAGCGCCTGAAAGAATGGGAATGGGATGAAGAAGCTGTGGTAAAACGCTTAGAGACCAAAGAAGAAATAGCATTCGCCTATAACTGTATGAAAAAAGAATATGATACGTTTGATAAGATTAAGGTTAGCACAGGAAATATTATGTTCGAGAATGCTTTAACGCTGGATTTAGGGGGCACCACTTGCCAGATTATAAAGGTAGGAGGGCCACATGAAGACGATTCTTGTGTTGTATATATAAAAGAAGCGGGAGTATTATTCGCAGGCGATGCACATAGCGGGGATTATTATCATGGAGAAGGTAAAATTGATCCGATAAAAATGAAAGAATATATTGAGCTTTTATCGACTCTTTCATTTACTACGTATATCCCGGGGCACGACGCCCCTATGAGCAAGGAACAAATCATTCCCTTGTTAAATAGATTTTGTGAGGTAAAGTAAAGGCTAGCCTTACCACATAACAGCTTATTTTATTTGGCGACTTGTTAGGTATGAATTCGGTAGTGTACCGGAGGCATGCCTTTTTGTTGTGCCTGATGGGGCAGTTCATAGAGGGGGCTTATTTGCGTTTATTGGGAAGCAGCGTTACGATTAACCATAAGCAGCCTTGCTTCAGACCCCTTCCGAGCTATTAGAAATCTTAGACGAATTATACATCGATGGCTGGGGACTTGTACAGAAAGGGAAACAGAAATGGATAAGAAAATAAGCGTAGAGAATCTAAAACTGACACCACAAAATGATACTTATTATATTGCTTGGAGTATCGGAGTCGATAAGAAGTATAAAAAGCATATGAAAAAAGAAATAAAGAGCCAACTCACAGACGTTCTAGGATCCATGACTCAAAATAATGCTGTGGAGGATATTTCAGTTTACAGTCATAACAAAACAGCCGAAAAACATGGAGAATTCATTATATGGGATTATCTTATCCTAATGCAGATCAAGGAAAAAGAAGATGCCGAAATCATTTTACCTAACTTAAAAAATGTGAATATACCTTTCGTGCTCGAAACAATCCGTATGGAGTTACTTGTAACCACACCAAACAGCACGTACCCTACACCAGGGGAAGGCGCGCGAAAACGGCATGTAAAGCCATTTTATGCAATTGAATATGTCGATGTTCAGCCTAATCATTTAGATGAATTCCGAGACATAATGATTAACAATAACGGACCGGCAATGAAGTACATAATGGAGGAAGCGAGATGGTGTCATAATTTTTATGCATTAGAAACGCTGACTGTCTTCTATCATCATTCAAGTTATCCTACTTGGAATCAGATTCATGTCATAGGTTTGTATTTGGAATCAATTTTTCTATATAAAAAAGATTTCTCAAAAGGGCTGGCACTGACCCACAGCATTTCATTTGAAGAAAACTTTGCGCAGTTAAAGAAGATAAGAACCATGTTATATAAAACAATCGGGAGAAAGATGATCTAGAATAGATCAATGGATCAATGGATCATACCCACCCCGTAAACTCCAATATAGACGCTTTAGCGGATTGTGCTTCGGATTGTGCGCCTTTACGCCATTGTTTAGGTGACTCACCCATAAGCTTGGAGAAACATCGGTTGAAGCTGGATATGGACTGAAAACCGACTTGCTCAGAGATGGAGAGAATGGAATCATCCGTACTTTTTAACTGCTTACAGGCCTCTTCAATACGGGTACTGTTTAGGAAGTCGAGAGGTGCGGACCCCATAATCTCATGGAATTTCCTGCGGAAATGAGTGGTACTTAGGTGGCACAGATCAGCTAAAAAATCGATGGTAATCGGCATCATGTAGTTTGTAGTGATGTATTCCAGAACGGGTGAGATGACAAAATCGCCCTTCAGGCTATGCTCTGTTTCTTGATCAACCAAGGGTTCATACCGGGAATGAATTCTTAGGAGTTCTATATAAAGCGATAACAATAAGCCGTAGGCACTTTCTTGATAGTAAGGATTTTTTTGTTTCAATTCCTCCACGACCGATGTCGCAAGGGTATAAACCTTGGGATGTTCCTCTTTATTCAAAATACAGTTTGTTCCCTTTATAGCCCACAGATTCGGCTCAAAGTTGCTGTAAGCGCTCTTGAAGGATTGCTGAAAAAGATCCTCAGGCGAAAAAAAGATATAAGACCACAGACTGGCTTCATTCGGCGAACTATAAGTTGTATGAGGGAGATACCTAGGGATGAAGGTCACATCTCCGGCTTTAAAAGGCACAGATTCTCCTTTGATCTCCATGATGCCGCTATCCGAATGGCAAATGCCAATCTCCAAATGATTATGGAAATGCAGATGTTCACTTTTAATATCAGAAATCTTCCAACGTTCACCGCTTAACAGCAAGATAGGAAAGTTTATCGGTAAGCTGTAGTGGCGGTATTCAATGATGGGTTTCTTTTTTCTGGGCATATTCTCAATACTCCCATTCTTATTACGTAGGTTGAGTAGATTATAGGTTAACGTTATATCAAATTCAACTATATAAAGAGAACTTGATATTATACAATTTAGGAAAAAAGTGGCGGAGGTGAAGTTTGGAACTGTAGGAGCGTTAGCGTCCGCCTTTGTCTGCAGATTTCCACCGCGAAGAGCGGTATAAAATCAAGAAATTCTTACGACAACAGCGGCCGGAAGTCCAAACATTCTCTGTAGTCACGAACAATCCCGAAATATAAGAACTACTAGTTAATGGTTGAAATTGCACAGTTTAGTTATGAATATGCTTAGAATCAGACCATTTTACTACTTACAATAGAGTTAGTAAAGCGTTTACAATATGGACGGACAGCTCTCAAGCGCCTTTGGGGGCGTGTGCGAAAGAGAGGAGAAACAAGATGCTTCAATTAACTTATGACAGAGAAGAGATTTTAAGGGTCATCGACAAAGTGGTCAGAAAAACAATGGCGATGGATTTAACATGGGACTGGCCTTGTGGTGTGGCTTATTATGGGGTAACCAGAGCTTATGAAACTACAGGAAATAAAGAGTATTTGGATATGCTTGTCCAGTGGGCAGATGAATATATCGAGCTGGGTCTGCCGGATTGGACGGTAAATACCTGTGCCATGGGCCATATGCTGATCACTTTGTATGAGGAAACAGGCAATCAGAAATATTGGGATATTGTGATGAGCAAAGTAGATTATCTGCAGAACAATGCGCTTAGATTCGGAGATCATGTGTTGCAGCATACCGTCTCTATTTCTAATGATTTTCCAGAACAGGCATGGGCGGATACCTTGTTTATGGCGGCATTTTTCCTGCTCCGTGTAGGAAGCAAATTAAAGGATCAGGAAATGATTCAAGATGCCTTGAATCAATATTATTGGCATATCAAATACCTGCAAGATCCTAGCAGCGGGTTTTGGTACCATGGCTACAATAATGTGAAGCAGGATCACATGTCTGGACTATTCTGGGGCAGAGCGAATGCTTGGGGCGCATACACCATGTCGCAAGTTAAAAAGCTTTTGAAAGAATGGTATCTGTATCCGCAGTGTATGGACGTGGAGTGTTCGCTGCGCGATCAGCTGGCCGCACTCAAGCTGGTGCAAACGGAGAACGGCCTGTGGCGGACAGTACTCGATGACGAGGAGTCTTATGAAGAAGTATCCGCGTCTTGCGGCATTGCGGCTGCTATGATCAATAACGGCAATCCGCTGCATACCAAATATGTGCAAAAAGCCCTAAAAGGTATTTTGAACAATATCAGCGAAGATGGACGGGTACTGGGTGTCTCTGGCGGAACAGCGGTTATGAAGGACCGGGAAGGATACCGCAATATTCCAAAAGACTGGATTCAAGGCTGGGGGCAAGGCTTAGCATTAGCTTTTCTATCCGATATGCTTAAATAGGAGGGATCCAAGTTGTCCAAACAAACAACGGGGGCCTTTACACTGCCGGGAGAATCCGGTTATGAGGCATTGACCCTGGAATTAGCTGAACGTTGGGGTGCCGATGTCATCCGTGACAGTGACGGCACACAGTTGTCCGATGAGATTATCAACGCAGGATACGGCATTTATTCTACAATCTGCATCATCAGAGATCATAACGAATGGGCGTCACAGAATTCAGACAAACTGCAGCAGAGCTTTTTAATAACTAATCCGAAGGTAGCGGTACAAGATTATTTATCCATCTATCTGATGGAGGATTTTTTTGCTGAACAATTCCGAGTGAATGATTCCAAAGAGGCGTTTAAGTACTGGCAGGTTTTTGACCGAACGACGGGCGAAGAGGTTCCAAGAGAACTGTGGAATTATGAGCGGGAATCGGGAAATGTAGTCATTACTGGAATAACGCCTTGGCATAAATACACAGTCAGCTTCATGGTCTACCGGATTTGGGAAGAGATCTCCATGTACAATCACACCACGAATCACTGGGAAAAAGAGCATCTGATGCAGATTGATCCCATCTATGTAGAAACGCAAAAATATTTACTCCATTGGATAGAAGATTGGTGTCATAAGCATAAGGAAACAACAGTGGTTCGGTTCACCTCCCTCTTTTATAATTTCGCCTGGATCTGGGGCAGCGATGAGCGCAATCGCCATTTGTTCTCGGACTGGGGTTCATATGATTTTACGGTAAGCTCAAGGGCGCTTGATCTGTTTGCCAAGAAATATGGGTATTCGCTCACGGCCGAGGATTTTGTGAATGGTGGGAAATATCGGGTCAGTCATATCCCGGCGCAGCAGCGGAAGCTGGACTATATGGCATTTATCAATGATTTTGTCATCGAATTTGGTAAGCAATTAATTGATATTGTGCATAAGCACGATAAGCTGGCGTATGTCTTCTATGATGATAGTTGGGTTGGCATGGAGCCTTACAATGACCGTTTTGAGGAGTTTGGTTTTGACGGGATGATTAAATGTGTGTTCTCAGGGTATGAGGCAAGGCTTTGCTCTGGTGTAAAAGTAGATACCCATGAGATTCGGCTGCATCCCTATTTATTTCCGGTTGGATTGGGAGGGCTTCCTACGTTTATGGAGGGAGGTAACCCTACGCTCGATGCCAAAAAGTATTGGATTAATATCCGGCGCGCCTTGCTCAGAGAGCCTATAGATCGGATTGGACTGGGCGGATATTTGCATCTTGTAGAGCCTTATCCGGATTTTTGTGATTATATCGAAAAGATCGCGGATGAATTCAGAGAAATTAAAGAGCTGCATCATAAAGGCAAACCGTATCACATTAAGACGAAGGTAGCCATTTTGCACGCTTGGGGCAAATTGAGATCGTGGACCTTGTCCGGGCATTTCCATGAAACGTATATGCATGATCTGATTCATATCAACGAGGCTTTGTCCGGGTTGCCGGTTGAGGTGCAGTTCATTGATTTTGAAGATATCCGTAAGGGAGTATTACAAGAGTGTGATGTAGTGATCAATGCCGGCTCGGCAGGTTCAGCATGGAGTGGTGGAGAATATTGGAGTGACCATAAGTGCGTGGACTTACTGACAGAATGGGTTTATGAGGGCGGTACTTTTATAGGTATCAATCAGCCTTCGGCGCTTGATGGTTATGACAGCTTTTTCAGAATGGCACATGTGCTTGGTCTGGATGAGGATACAGGCTCCAAGGTAGCTCATGGAAGATGGACATTTGAGGCTAGAGATGAGCAAGGTTTAGTGCCTGAAGGAGCCAGCATAACACCTAAAAATAACATCTATCTTACGGATGGCTCAGCAGCGGTATTGTGTGAAAAGAGTGGGATGATAACATTGTCCACCCATGCCTTTGGTAAAGGAACGGGGATCTACCTGCCTTCTTTCACCTTAAGCTTTGAAAATACAAGATTGCTGTTAAATGTGATCCGTTTTGCCGGCAATGAGTTAAAGGAAACAAAGTATATTACGGATAATTTATATACAGAGTGTGCTTATTATCCAGAAAGTAAAATACTCGTCGTGATTAACAATAGCGACCAGCTTCAAAAAACTACGATCGATACGGAATATGGACAACAAACCCTGGAATTAGATCCGTTTGATACTATTATCCGAACTATTGGCGATTAATCCCATTAAAAAAGCTCAAGCCAGGGCTAACTTGCCGATGCTTGAGCTTTTTGCTGTGAGGCCTATAGTATCTGTTATCTACTTATTTTGCTTTTATGAATTCAGCAGATTTGATCCCAGCTTGACGACCAAAAATAATGATTTCTGCAACAGAGTTGCCGCCAATCCGGTTTTGTCCGTGTAAGCCTCCTGTAACTTCGCCTGCCGCAAACAGACCAGGGATAGCTTCACCATCTTTATTTAGAACCTCTGTGTTCGTATTGATCTTCACGCCACCCATGGTGTAGTGAATCCCAGGAGCAATTTTAATAGCGTAGAAAGGACCAGTGGACAGGTCATTGTCCATTCCTGTAGTTCTGCCAAATTCGGCATCCTTTTTATTCTTAACGGCGCTGTTCCAAGTATCAAGCGTTGTTGCCAGCTTATCCTCTGGAACACCGATTTCTTTGGCCAAAGCTTCGATGGAATCCGCCTGAATCACGAAGCCCATTTTGTCATATTGTTCAATAGCCTTCACACGGGATTTAACACCGGAATCAAAGACCAGCGTAGCTGCTTTTTCAGGTAGTGTATTGATGGAAGCTGTTACTTTATCACGGGTATCCAATTCGTTGGTGAACCGTGTACCTTCACTGGAAACAAGGATAGCGCCTTCCCCACGAACAGCTTCGCCGATGAGGTAGGATTTTTCTTGCTGCACAGTCGGGTGAACTTGGATTTGATCCATATCGACGGTTGTGCCGCCGAGTTTCTCAATCATCTTGATGCCGTCTCCGGTACTGCCGATTTGGTTAGTAGTAACGTAGCCTTCCAAGTCAGGTCTTACTTCGGAGATCAAATCCATATTGGCACCGAATCCGCCAGTGGTTACAACGACAGCATCTGCCGTAATTGTTTTTTCCTCTGTTTGGTTAAAGAGGACCTTGACGCCATTTACCTTGCCATCTTTTTCAGTGATTTCTTTGACATCAGCATTCACGAAAAGTGGGATTTCTTTCTCTTGTACGTTTTTTACTAAACCTTTGACAAGGTATTGACCCACAGCAGAGCCATCTTCAGGACGGTGTGTACGTTTTTCGTTCATGCCGCCTGTAATGGTGATATTGTTCAAGCGGATTCCGATGGAATCCAGCCAATCGATCGCACTCGCGGAATTATCAACGAAGAAACGCAGCATTTCTTTGTCGTTAGTGTCATGGCCACCTTTTAATGACTCTTCATAAAATAAATCATTGCTGTCTTCAATGTTTTGTTCTTTTTGGAATTTCGTTTCAGAAGCGTTCATCCCCGAAGAGGATTTGGTTGTGTTCCCGCCGGCAACCGGCATTTTTTCCAAAATAACAGGGTTCATGCCTTTCTCTTTGGCCTCAAGCGCCGCGGACATTCCCGCACCACCCGCACCGACAATGATGATATCATATTTATCTTTTAATTGATCGAATGGTGTGTAGCTTGCTTCAGATGCCCCGGAGACGGCTTCAACTTCTTTTTTCTCGTTGTTATTACTCTTGCTCTCGTTCACCTTGTCGTTTCCATTACCGCAACCTGCGGTAACGAGCATGACAGAGAGGACGAGACTCAGAGCACCAGCTGCTTTCTTTTTCATTGTTAACCCTCCACTTTTATATTTCTCTATTAAGATGTACCAAAAGAACCCGACAAAAAAGAAAGGAAGTATCAGAGGGAGTTGGAAGTGGAGAAGCGCGCGCGTCGCTGTTGTTCTCCAAACTTCAAATCTTCTACGGTTACGTCCACAGTTTCCATCGTTATTCTCTTTAGTTCATCTTCTTATTAAGTATACCATCAATCATGACTATTAGTGAAAGTTTTCACAAATTATACAAGTCGTCTATTCTAACATAGGGTAACGAAATATTGAGCGGATTAGGCGGAAAATGGACCATAAACCATATAACTAGAAGATTTGGCGTGAGATTTTCTCACTGTAGAAGTGGTAACTGTCACGGATTAGTAAAGCGGTTTTTGTTCTTCTGGATTTTTAAATGGTAAAATGAGAGTATTGCCTACTAGTCAATCCGGAAAGACTAACATGAGACATAGAAACAAATTCTAATTAATAGGTGAGAATATGGAATTTAATAATGTAATAAAAGAAAAAGTAAAAGAAGATAACTATAAAGTGTTTGCTTTACTAAGCCGCTATTTGAATAATACCCCCGACTTTATTAACAAAGAAGAAATTGAAGAAATCGTAAACTGTGGTGTATCTTATGAATACGCTTTTGGTTTAATGCTGGCTGCTGCTTTTGGGATGGATACGGTTGATAATGTTGATGATAAGGAATTGTTCAACCAATATTTTAGCAATATGCTTCATAAGCTTGATGCAAATGAATATTATGACAATCCATATTATAAAAATATCAAGATACCAACTATAAAGATTAATAATAGTGAATTAAAATATGAAAAATATAAACCTTTTGAAGGTTTTGTTTGCAATGATATCATCCGGACAGAAGAGGGAAGACAAATTCCTCAGGTTGGTTTTTTTCAAACTGAATTCATGTTCCCGGCTGTCTTGGAGAATGACAGAATCTGGATGACGATCACGCCAAATGAAATAGAAACAATGAAAGAAGCTGTTGATAAAGCGTTTGGGAATGTTCTTACGTTTGGGCTTGGACTTGGCTATTATGCTTATATGGTTTCTGAAAAAGTTAATGTTGAGAGCATAACGGTTGTTGAAAAAAATCAAGATGTCATTGATTTATTTAATAAATATGTACTGCCACAATTCAGTAATGCTCACAAGATCAGGCTTATCCAAGAAGATGCTTTCGAATATGCAGAACAACATATGTCTAAGGAAAAATATGATTTTGTATTTACGGATTTATGGCATGATGTTTCTGATGGAATGGACATGTATTTAAAAATGAAAAAGTTTGAAAAGAAAAGCCCGGATACTGTATTTATGTACTGGATAGAACAATCTATTTTATGTTATTTGTAATTTTGAGTTGCGTTAATCTGTTGTAGCTGACTCCGAAAGGAAGAACCCATTTTTGAAAACTCCTATATCTATCATAAATTGGCTAGAGCACAACGAAATCATGAACGACTTATTAAATCAGGAAGACAGCTTAACTGCGCATACAATGGATCAAGGATTTGAAGCTGAGGTCATGAGGATTAATTCTGATCAAGAGAGCTATGTACTGAAAACATGGAATAAGGAATCCAGACCGGATGTCCAGTTTCAATATCGTTTATTGGATGTTCTATCCGAACGAGGAGTAGCCGTCTCTAAACCAGTGGGCTGGGGAATCAATCCGGAGGGACATAAGGTGTTGTTAACAAGTTTTGACGGAACCCCTATTCATAAAATGAATACCAGGAAAATGAAGGAACTCGCAAGCCTATTAGCAAAAATACATAAGATTCGCGTTGAAGAGATTGGAAATATACAACTGCCAAAATACGATTTCATCGGCTATTTTTTCCCTGAAGCCAAAGAACAATCTGATATTTATAATGTGTTGACTGCTCTTGTTGAGCAAACTCCAATGAAGCAAGACTGTATCATTCATGGGGATTTTCATATCGGAAATATAGTGGAGGATAAAGAGCGATATACCATAATCGATTGGACGAACGGCCAGTTGGGAGACTCTAGATATGATTTTGCCTGGTCACTTATTCTGCTGAAAATATATATCTCTGAGCGTTATGCTGATGTGTTCCGAACTGCTTATCTATTGGAAAATGATATGGATCAGGAAGAACTTGAGATCTTTGAAGCTTGGGCATGTCTACGGTGGATTTTGCTGAATAGAAGAGGTAGCACACCGAAAGGGCCTAATACAACGAAGAGAGTGATAGGCTTAATCGCTAATAATCGGTTTTTAAAAAAGATGGATAGTAAATTGTTCTGATGTACGCAAGGATGGATGGATTTTCTGGGAGATTGGAAATGTAATGTAACACCGTACATTATTACGTTATTAAATTATTTGTGGTATATTAAAGGTAGAAAAGACGTAAAATGCAAAGAGAGCCGTGCTGTAACACGACTCCCAAGGCAATAGCCGCTTTTAAGGGCGGTAGGCTTCAGCAAATAGGACACGACAGATAGACCGCATGCCTTTGTGAGTGGGCGGTCTATTTGCGTTTATTGGACAGCAGCGCTACGATAAGCGAACCAAAGGTTAGCATAAGCATCATTGCTTCAAACACTGTCACAAGGCGTCCCTCCCTTCGGTGAGAGGTAGCCGACCGACCCTTTAAGCCTATTCTATTTGCTCCACCAGTATAGCATAATCGTTTGAAAGAGAATTAAGACTCTTGTCATAATACTCCCTAGGATTGGAGTAGTTTTCCATTTCCTCTCTTTGTCTCCGCAACTCTCTCCATTTTGAAACTTCCGTATCACATTTGCGATTTTTTGATTCCCAATTGTAGGACGTACCTCTCTTTCTAAATCTCTTCTTTGCGAATTCCCAAACTTCCGATTTTCATTGGATTTTCAGTTTGGGTGTTTATAATGCTTTTTATGAATCGGGGCAGCGGATTGTAAAGGGCTTTCGATTGCGCAAAGGAGGTTTTCCATGATAAGAGGAATTCAAAAAACATTGTATCTCATACTTGCATTCTTTATCGGTCTTTTTATCGCATCCTCCTTTTTTATTAGGGCGAAATATAATTATTTCGTATATGGGGACACGCCAATTTTGGAGAGACAACAGCTGGGTCTTTTTATTCTAGTGATCGCAGTGGTGCTGGCATTAAGCGTTATTTTGTATAAAATGTGCCTGAAGCTTAATAAGTACAGTTGGAAAATAGTCATTCCAGCCATACTGCTGTTTTCTTTTGCAATCCAGATGGTGATTATCTTTCTGTTTCCACGCTTGCCGACGGATGATTCGCAGACAGTGCTTTCATTGGCACTCGACATGCTGTACAGGAATGATTATTCGTCGTTTGACACGAACGGCTATCTGCATATGTTTCCGTTTAATTTTTCGATCGTTTTATATTTAAAGACGTTGTTGTTGATCTTTCCGGATAATTATCTGGTAATCAAAATATTTAATATTCTATTTACACTCTTAACCTCATTAATGATTTACATGCTGTATAAAGAGCTCAATTATAAGTCCAAGGATAAGGATTATGGCATCCTCGTGTTTGCTGCAACCTATATCCCTTCATTGTTTATGAGTAATTTTATCTATAACGATGTGATCGCTACCGCCTTTCTGACAAGTGCTTTATATTTTGCCATAAGATTTATCAAAAGAAGGTCCATTAAGGATATTCTCTTCGCAGCTCTCTTACTGGCAATAGGCAACTATTTCCGCAGTATCGGTGTTATTTTTCTGATTACCGTGGTGGCGGGTCTTTTATTCAACATACGTTCTATCGGGGTGAAAAAGGTTTTTAGCGCTTTGGTTATCACGGCCATATTGTTTAATGTCCCCGGCTGGACGCAAAATGCTGTGTTGCAGGCGACGAATGTTGTAGATGAACCGATGAACGAAAATTCCGCACCTGTCTACATGTGGCTGAATATGGGGATCAATCTGGAGACGTTTGGGTTCTGGGACAACCGGGAGAGCTACGCTATCTATCAGCAGGATGCAAATTATAATAAGGCAGAAAGTACGGAGTTATTTAAAGAAGAAATCAGTAATAAACTCTCCGAGGCGGGCCTAAGTGACTTAGTGAAGATGTATTATAAAAAAATCGTTTGGACCTGGACGGAAGGAACCTACCAGATGGAACGATATGGGCTCGGAAATGACGGATCATCCAGTAACGGGGGAAGAATGGGCTTTGTCATGGACCGTTATAGCTACACTAATGCTGCTACGGATTTGTTTAAGGCAGACTCCAATTATAGAAGTGGAATGTTGTGGCTGCTGTATGTTCTGAATTTTCTGATGTATGTATTTATACTCGTTCGCTTAATGGGTGGAATAAGAGCCAAAAGATTTGAAGAGACCTCTTTGATTCTTGTACTGCTGGGCTTTATCGGATTCTATCTTTTATGGGAGATCAAGTCCCGGTATATTTACCCGGTGTATCCGCTGCTGATCGTATTATCCTATATGGGTTTTAAGGACGTATACGATTATATGTTAAAAAGATATTTTCCACGTTAACTATGTTCGCTCGGAAAGAGGGGATTCAAAGATGCGGATCAAGCGATATTTCGCTTTGCTCATAGCAGTGCTAAGTTGTTCCATGGTGCTCGTCTCCTGCGATGCTATTACCGCACAGAAGATAACGAGTACTGACTCCGGGTCAAGAGCGAACGGGGGACAGGGCTTCACTGGCGGGCGGGGTAAAGATGGGGGCGGATCTCCCGGCATGAATGGTGGGACAAGGAGAAACGGCAACCCAGGTACAGATAGCGGTGGCGCACAAGGTGGACGGCAGTGAACAAATTTCATGAACTTGCCCCAAGCCTACGAAGATTAAGTGTGATAGGATAAGGTTACATTTAAATTCCCCGCGGGGGTAAGAAAAGGGAGCACCATGAGAATCATTATATCGCCTGCCAAGAAGATGAAGATGGATACGGATTTCTTGGATTGCCGCCAGATGCCGCAATTCATAAGCGAGTCGCAGACTCTTCTGGCCTTATTACAAAAGTTGAATTATGAAGAAGCCAAATCGTTATGGAAATGCAATGATGCCATCGCCACGCTGAATGTGGAACGGATTCGGGATATGGATGTAACACGGGATCTTACACCGGCTATCTTTTCTTATGAGGGTATCCAGTACCAGTACATGGCACCAGGGGTACTTCAAATGGAGGAGCTGGAATATCTTCAGCAGCATTTACGGATATTATCAGGGTTCTATGGAATTGTCCGGCCATTTGACGGCGTTGTTCCGTACAGGCTGGAGATGCAGGCAAAGCTTAGCGGACCTGGTTTCAAGTCTATCTACGAGTTCTGGAACAGGAAGCTGGCAGATCAGCTGTTTTCGGAGACTGACATCATTCTGAATCTGGCCTCTAAGGAATACAGCAAGTGCATCTCCCCTTACATTGGCGGGAATGTTCGAATGGTTAGTTGTGTATTCGGGCAGGAGATCGGCGGTAAGGTAGTAGAGAGAGCGACCCTGGTCAAGATGGCCAGAGGTGAAATGGTACGCTTCATGGCTGAGCGGCAAATCAGCTGTGTGGAGGATATCAAAGGCTTCGACGGATTTGATTTCAGCTTTGCTGATGAGCTGTCGGATGAGAGTACGTATGTGTTTATTCAGAAAAAGAATGAATAGAGCAAGCAGTACATGATGGGTAATTCTGAAGGGGGTTGAATAACCTGCTTCAGGGTTACCTTTATTTTTTGGTCAACGAAACCAGATGCTGAATTCTAGTTTTTTTAAAGGGGATAGATTAGGGTATAGAGAATAAAGTTCGGGTGGAATAAGAACAGGTTAACGAGGAGGACTTATGATTTTCAAAAGAGATCCATTGGATAAACAGAGCTTACTTAAAGAATTGGATTCGCTAGGCTATTCCGACAGAATCAAAAAAGTAGCAATCCTAGGCCGTGATCATCTCGGATCTGTCCAGTACTCCCAATTACTAGCCTCTTTGCTGGAGGATGGTGTTTATGAAGCACGACTTGCCTTAATCGGCGCCATTGCAACACAAGATGATGCTATTATTCTATCAGCACTGCGGCATCCCAAGGCAAGTATCAGAAATACGGCTGCGGGTCTTTTGGCAAAGGTGGCTTCGGATGCTGATATTGAACGTGAGCTCCCCCATTTATCCCATGATTGCCGCCGCAAGCTGCTGCATAGTATTTCACAGATTAACCGTCAGGAATTAGCAGAACGCTTATTGCCTGTAGTGTATGCCCGATGGGGAGCGGAGGAAGCCGCGATTATATTGCAGGCCTGTTATTCGGCTACGGTAAGTAAATGGCTTGCTGATATCGGGTATGCCATAAAAGACTGGAAGAAATTATCCAGCCGGCATCTTAACGTAGTAGCAGAATACTTTGCAACAACACTGGAAAGCACACCACTCAGGGAAAAAGGCTATGTCTGGTGGAGATTCTCATCAGCTCTGGAGATCCTATGCAATCTGAAGGCAGACTTGGTGCTGGAGTGTGCGCTGAATCATGGACCTATGGGCATCATACATCCTGCGTTAAAAGAACAGCTTGGCACGCTTGTACGCCAAAATCCTAATAAGGTATATCAACTGTTAACACGAACGGAGTCGCGGAGCGATCTGATTTCTTATGGTATTCCTGAAGCTGTTCTTAAAAGGAAAAAATATTTATCCATGGATCAATGGATTGAGATAGCGAAACTACTCGCAGATCACCCTATGCACATAGCAAAGCTGCTTCAGAATATTGCACCCTCTAACCGCAAGGTCATTTTCGATGCTGTGTATGAAGAAGATAAACGCAATGAACGCATTTTTCCGGAAAGATTACTATATGTATTACCACATGCCTTGCGTGACAAGGAAGCCACCCGGATGCTTGGCCTTCGTGAAATCAATGATGACCGGGAGAGAACAGTCAGATTTACTGCTTGCCGTTCTATTCTTCATTCAAGAGCGGGACTTGAACAAGCAACACAGGTATCCAGTGCAGACGAACGTGCCACGGCGCTTATGCAGCTGATCAGAAGTACCGTTCTGTCGAGACAGGGCATGAATGAAACTTTGGTGTATCTGGGCCGGATTAAAAATGATCAGGATCCCGTCCGGGGCGCTGTGTTTAAAGAGCTATCGGAAAGTCCTGCGTCTGTGTTCACGGATGCCCATGTACAAGAGCTTACTTTGCTTGTTGATAGTGTTATAGAGGCCAGAGATACTTCATATGGTACAAAATTTTCCGTTCAACAACTGGCGTTTGCTATTCTCCGGCATAACGCATTACATCCTCACGGTGAGCTGTTTAAGTTTTCTTTAAATACGATTCAGAAATTGGCCAAGCAGAATGGGCAGCTTTCCCTTCCATCCTTGGAGAAGAATTTACCCCGGGGAGTAGAAGAGATTATCTTCGACGAAATTTATACATTAGCTGTACAGGCCAACAAAAGAGAAGATTACAATCTGGTGTTAAGCCTAGCTAGCTCTTTCGGTAAAAGAGGTTACGGTATCATAAAACTTCAGAATCTGTTAAAGGAAGCAACGAGGGCAAAGGCAGATTCTACAGCCATACAAGCGGCCAGATACTGGCTTGCGCCTCGTACAACGCGTGATGCCAGAGTTAAGGAATTATTAGCTTTAGATAAATCGTATATTACGATCCATGAAGTGTTCCAGCATCTGCATCTGAAGCGTCAGGAATGGTTCGATCCTTTTATTTCAGGAGCTATCATTAAGGGCAAGTTCCTATCAGGCAAAACTATCTATCTTGTGCCGGCCGCGGATGGATTCTACAGATGGCTGCCACGTCAGCAACAAGCTTTAAGTGCCTTATTAGAAAAAATTGCATACGATGCCAAACGTAATCTTTGGGAGCGTGCAAGCGTTATTAAGATCATGGCAAGCATGCCTGATCTCGGTTCGGATAGGTTACTTGGGTTTATGCAGGATAAGGAAGTAACTGTAGTAGAAGCTGCACTTCATGCCTTTTCGCTTATGGAAGAACCGGAGAAGGCACTTCCCGTTCTGCTAGAGAATCTGGATGGGGACCGGGCCCGTGTAGCCATGTACTCAATACCCAGATGCATCCGCAGGGTGAATCCGGTGTTACTGGTTACCATGCTGAAAGAGCTTCTGAATCGGGATAAGCTGAAGATCACTGTCAGAAAAGAAGCCATCCGCTTACTGGGCGCTTATAGAAGGGATGACAGCCTTCCGCTATTGATGAATGAGTTCGAGAAACCCAATGCACACAAGGATGTAATCATAGCCATAGGGCATGCTGCCAAACAGCTTTTAGATGATGAACGCGCTTGGGATATGTTAAGTACAATGGCTTCTTCATCAGAAAGTGACATCGCAGGAAGTTTATTATCTCAACAGCCTAATGCTCTTCCGCTAGACTTTAGACCACGTTATCTAGGATTAATCCTTGAAATTGCCAGGCACCAAGATGCGTATATTGGCAGATATGCTTTCATTTCTATGATGCGGTGGACAAATGGAAATGAAGGGATTGTTGCAGCTGCCACCGCTCGGTCTATTACGGATTTGGAAGACAGCACTAGATGGGAAACTGCTATGAACACGCTGGTAGAAACCTGTCGCGATGGTAAGATCAATGAGGTTGTAGTTGGTGTATGTCAGAGACTGGTTAGTGCAGCGATAAGGGATGAATGGAACGCCACTGCCAAAAGAGATTTGCCTCATCGGCAACGTCTACTGAAATTAGTCAACCAGCTGATAGCTTTGCCAAAAATCACCCGGATGCACCTTATCCCTTTGTATACGGACCTGATTGACTGTCTGGCATCTGATGAGACCTTACAGCAAGCTGTGATGAAATTGTATATAGCAGCAATAGATTGGAATAATATGAAGGAATCCGCCAATTATCTCAATCGGATGGTTACCACTATTTCAAAGCAGCCCCAGCTATTAAGCGATGTCTATAAGCAGGTCGCGTATAATTTAGAAGAGAGCACGGGATACTGGAGTCCGGAAACTTTATTGGAAATTGTAGATGTTCTAGGGTCTGAGAGCCGTTATGAATCTCAGTATATTGGACTTTCGTTGCTTGAAGTTGCCGGAAGTGCTCTATTGTGGAGTCCAGAGCCTGCAGAGCGTCTGCGGTTGTACAGAAATCACACGAACCTTGCGGTTCGCTCACTTGCGCTAAATATTTGGACGGCGATAGATTAGTTTTTGATATTTTTTTGAAAATATAAAGCATCAAAAAAGCTCAGGCTGCAAATCGGCCTGAGCTCTTTTGGTGTTTATTCAATTAAGCTTCCATCTTCTGTGCTGTGTAGAGGCGGTAATAAAGGCCCCGTTGTGCGATAAGCTCATCATGTGAGCCGCTTTCCGCGATGCCTTTGTTAGATACGTACATAATACGATCGCAGTTTTTTACGGTGGAGAGGCGATGCGCGATAATGAACGAGGTGCGTCCCTTAAGCAGTTCATTCAGCCCTTTTTGCAATAAGCGCTCAGTCTTCGCATCAATGGAAGAAGTGGCTTCATCCAAGATGAGAATGCGCGGATCTGCTAAAAGTGTTCTTGCGAACGAAATGAGCTGCCGCTGTCCTTGAGACAGCTTGGAGCCACGTTCATTGACCTCTGTCATGTAGCCTTGATCGAATTCACGGATGAATTCGTCGGCGCAAACGGCCTTTGCAGCGGCGATTACTTCTTCTTCGGTCGCATCCAGTCGGCCGTACCGAATATTGTCCAGAATGGTACCGGAGAAGATGAAGCTATCCTGTAACATAATCCCCATCTGACTGCGAAGAGATTTTAACGTCACCTGCGAGATATCCTGGCCGTCGATCAGAATCTGACCACTGGAAATGTTATAAAAGCGTGAGATCAGATTGACGACGGTTGTTTTGCCCGCACCTGTGGGTCCTACCAGCGCGATGCTTTCTCCCGCTTTGACCTTGAAGGAGATATTCTCCAGAATATTAAGCCCCGGGTCATAGGCGAAAGTTACATCGTCGAAGGTGACATGGCCCTGTACAGATGGCAGTGTTTTTGCATCCGGGATATCACTGACGGTAACCGGTTCATCCAGCGTTTCGAAGATACGCTCAAGATAGGCAACGGCGTTGATGAAGTTATTGTACAGGTTCGAAAGATTCAGAATCGGCTGCCAGAAGCGGGCAGCGTAGCTGCTCATCGCCAGAATGACACCGAGGGTCATGTCTTGAGGACTCAGTGTTAATAGGCCCACAAGGAAAATTAATGATGTAACGATTGTAGACAAGTTGTCTACAGAGAACGGAATAAGTAAGTTGTAACGTTGAGCCTTCATCCATTCTTTACGGAAATTACCCGCGAGACGTGTGAAGATTCCTTCGTTACGTTGTTCCCGGGAGAACATTTGTGTCACACCAATACCGCTGATGCTCTCTTGCAGATAGGCGTTCAGGTTAGAGCTTTTGTTGGACACTGCTTGCCATGCCCGGCGTTGCCGGGTTTTGATCAGCAGCATGATGCCAAGGAAGACTGGCAGTCCGGCAAGGATGACAAATGAGAGTCGTACATCGACAGCGAACATGAAGGCTGCGATAAAGAGCAAATTCACGATTTCTAGAATAAAGTTGATAATCCCGTTGGACAGCACATCTGAAACGGCGTTGACGTAGTTTACGACCCGGATAAGGATCTTGCCCTGTGGACGGTCGTCATAATATTTAAAAGGCAATTCTTGCAGATGCTTAAACAAATCCGTTCGGATGTCAAAAATAATATCCTGCCCAACACTCGTCATGATGCGCGAGCGTATCGTAGCCAGATAAACACTGACCACGATGGTCACAAGCATCAGTGCAGCCCAACCCAGCAGTGCAAGCTTCTCTTTTGCCGGAATGGTCACGTCGATGACATGTTGCATGATCAGCGGAGCCGACAGTGAAATGGCTGCTGAAAGTGCACTGAGCACGAACGCAACAATCATTGGCGTTTTCTTTCGTTTGATATATACCATCGCACGCCGGAAGTGTTTTATATTAAACGGCGATTCAAGATTTTCATCGACGTCAAATTTATTCCTTGCCACTTGCGGTCACCTGCCTTCCAATACCCTCGTTCTGCAGTTTAAACACTTCGTAATAGTAACCACGTTTCGCTAGCAGTTCAGTGTGAGTCCCTTCCTCAACTAGCTTCCCGCCATCCAGAATGAGAATACGGTCGGCTTGCGAGGTAGTAGATACACGCTGCGCAATAATAATTTTCGTACAAGGATAGTCCAGTTCACGTAGACTTTTTTGGATGTGCTCCTCCGTCTCAAGGTCGACCGCAGAGGTCGTATCATCGAGAATCAGGATAGGACGGTGTACCGCCAAAGCACGCGCTAAGGCGATACGCTGCTTTTGTCCCCCCGATAGTCCGACTCCGCGTTCCCCGACAACGGTATCATAACCTTCAGGCATTTTGGTAATGAAGTCGTGTGCGGCTGCGAGCTCTGCATAACCCATTGCATCTTCTTCCGGAAGATCAGGATCGCCATAGGCGATGTTTCCATCAATGGTATCAGAGAACAAGAGTACATCTTGGGTCGCCATGCCGATATTTCCACGAAGTTCATCAAGCTCCAGCTGCCGAACATCAACACCGTCTACGAGTACGCGCCCTTCTGCTACATCGTAGAAGCGAGGGATGAGGTTGATGATTGTTGTTTTGCCTGATCCTGTCGCGCCCATGATTGCTACAGTTTCACCGGGTTCAACGGTAAAGCTAATATCGTCCAGTACGATAGCGCTATCATATTTGAAGCGGACATGATCGAATTCAATACGGCCTTCATAACGGCGTTTGTCAGTGACAGTATGCTCATTAACAATATTTGGCCGGGCATAATAGATATCTACGATTTTGGACAAGCTCGCAAAAAAGCGCTGAATGTCGTTGATAATGATACCGATGTTGCGCATAGGGTTGGATATAGCCCAAATAAGCGAAGAGAAGGCCATAAACTCACCGAAGGTGATCCGGCCGTTCATAAGGAACAAACCACCAACCAACATAAGGATTACGTTGAAGCCCTGAGCGAAGGATTCCAGATAAGGAAAATAATCAAGCCATACAAGGGCGGCCTTTTTGTTCGCTGTAGAATAGTTGACATTCTTCTCTGTGAATTTTTCGACCTCGAATTCCTCACGGGCAAAAGCCTTGACCACACGGTTGCCTGAGATATTCTCCTGTGTAGTCGTGTTAAGCTGGGACAGCCGTTCACGCAGGTCAATATACATAGGACGGACGCGTTTAGCGAATATGTAAGCCACGATAAAAATGGGCGGTGACAGGATAAGCATCCACAGCGTCAGTTCCGCATCTATGGTGAAAAAATAGATAACGGCGGCAAGGAAGATCGTTAGCGATTCAATGATCGTCTTAAAAATCCAGGCCATAGAGTGACGGACCATGTCCAGATCGCCTGTCATCTTGGTCATGAGATCGCCGGTGCGATTATGATCGTAGTATTTTCTGTCCTGTCCCTGAATTTTGTTGTACAAATAAATGCGGACATGGTACATCATATTTTGCGAGGATATCTCGTACTGCATGGTCGTGAAATATGCGAGACCTGTGCGCAGTAGAGAAAATCCGATCATGCCCAGACAGAGCATAATCAATAATTGCCGTTCTTGTGTAAGATTCTGCAGGGCGTTGTCACCGGCTATAAACGTATCGACAATGCGCTGACTGATGTACGGATTCACGATTGTAAGACTTGAGCCCACCACCGAAAGGCAGAGTGCCAGAATATATCGCGTCCGGTTTCCCTCTAGGTTCTGCCATAGCCATTTCAGTTCGAACATCTGATCACCTGTTTCTGATTGTTCTTGTTCTTTCACTCTTGCCTGAAAAGAGTAAATAAAACAAAGTGATTATAACATTATCAAATGACTAAGTATCGTTTACGGTAAAATTTCCTTGTTACATTATTGTTACAAAAAAATGAACTTATTAATGATGTGAATTTCACCTTGTGTAATGAGGGTTTGCCATTCGGGCTTGGGCGTTCTAATTATGATAAACTGAGACAATGTAGAGTAATTAGACTTAGTTCGGATAGGGACAGGAGGAAGAGGAATGAGTTTTGTTGCTGTAAAAGGGGAGTACAAGCGTTACAAGATGGGCGAGAATGTAATTGTCGCGAATGACGGGATTGATTTTGAGATAAAAAAAGGTGAATTTGCCGTGATCGTCGGCCCAAGTGGTGCGGGTAAATCTACGGTGCTTAATATTCTGGGTGGCATGGATTCCGCCGATGAAGGTCAGGTCATTGTGGATGGCATTGATATCGCCAAGTTTAGTGCCAAGGAGCTGACAGGCTACCGCCGAAATGACGTAGGTTTTGTATTTCAGTTCTATAATCTAGTACCTAATCTGACCACACTGGAAAATGTTGAGCTTGCTTCGCAGATTTCCCCGCGTGCACTAGATGCACGTAAGGTGCTGGAGGATGTGGGTCTGGGCGCGCGGTTAGATAATTTCCCGGCTCAGTTGTCCGGTGGTGAGCAACAACGTGTCGCTATCGCCAGAGCGTTGGCTAAACAGCCGAAGCTGCTGCTCTGCGACGAGCCGACAGGGGCGCTTGATTATAACACCGGCAAGCAGGTGCTGAAGCTGCTGCAGGATACTTGTCGTAACACCGGGACAACGGTCATCGTAATTACACATAATCTGGCGATCGCTCCGATGGCTGACAGGGTTATAGAGATTAACAACGCTAAGGTACGGAAGATGGTGATCAATCCTTCGCCGGTATCCGTTGACGATATTGAATGGTAAGGAGAAGGCATCTATGAAAAAGCGAGCATTGTGGAAAGATATTTTTCGTGAAATTGGGCATACCAAAGCCCGGTTTATTTCGATTTTTGCAATTATTATGTTAGGCGTCAGCTTTTTTGCCGGAATCAAGGCTACTGGGCCAGATATGCTGAATACAGCTGGAACCTTTTACAAAGAGCAGCGCTTGATGGATCTGAAGGTGCAGACTAACTACGGCCTGACCGAAGACAACATTGGATTACTCAGAAATGTACAGGGGATCGATGAGATTCAACCGAGCTATAGTGCAGATGTATTCATAGGTGATAATGCCTTAATACTTAAAGTCAATTCTTACAACACGGATAAACCACTTAATCAATACCGTATAATTGAAGGCCATCTACCGGAGCATTCCGGTGAAATCGTGCTGGACGATAAGCTAGCGGAAGAATATGCGTTGGGTGACAAGGTATCTTTCAGTGGAAACGGTACGGATGCGGAGTTGTCGAACAGCTTCGAGACATTGGAGTATACCGTAGTTGGCTTTGTTAGAAGTCCACAGTTTATTGAGCAAAGTACCCGGGGCACCAGTGGGATCGGCAAAGGTACGGCGGATGCGTTCGCCGCGATCCCGGAGTCAGATTTCAAGCTTCCGGTGTATACGGAAGTCTATCTGTCCTTTAAGGATACAACCGGGGTGAAGGCTTATTCGCCGGAATATGAAGATCTGATCGAACAGCATACCCATGCTGTAGAGCAGGCGATGTCCGGCGTGCCGGAAGCACGGCTTGCTGAGCTGCGGGCGGAAGGCGAGAAAGAGCTTTCTGGTGGCCGCGCAAAGGTGACCGCCGCCGAGCAGCAGCTTGCGGATTTGCAGCGCCAGCCGGAGGAAGTGCAGCAGGAACAGGCTGCAAGTATGAAGGCAATTGCTGCCGGACTTGCTTCTGCCAAGGAGGAATTGGCGGCAGGGGAGCAAAAGCTTGCAGAGCTGGAGCAGCTTAAGGTCTACGTTACTGACCGAAGCGCTAATCCGGGATATGCCGAATATAAAGATAACGCTGATCGGTTGTCGGCGATTGCCAGTGCGTTTCCTGTGTTCTTTTTCCTGATTGCTGCGCTGGTCAGCTTGACGACCATGACACGGATGGTTGAGGAGCATCGCCTGCAGATCGGGACACTGAAAGCACTTGGTTATGGCAACCGCGACATTATGGCCAAATTTCTGGTCTATGGTACGCTTGCCAGTCTGGCGGCTTCAATTGCGGGTCTTGCGGTTGGTTTTACCCTGTTTCCGGGTATTATCTACGATGCGTATAGTGCAATCTATAATTTACCGGATATCACGAAGAACTTCTATCTTTCGTATTCGATCATATCCGTTATCGTAGCGTTAATATGTACTACGTTGACGGCGTGGATTGCTTCACGGGTAGAACTGCGCAGCAATGCTTCCGTATTGATGCGTCCGAAGGCACCAAAGAGTGGCCAGCGTATTTTACTGGAGCGGATCACTTTTATATGGAAGAGATTGAGCTTTGTCCAAAAGGTTACCGCACGGAATATATTCCGCTATAAGCAGCGGATGTTCATGACTGTATTCGGCGTGGCTGGCTGTACAGCGCTGATCCTGACGGGATTTGGTCTCAAGGATTCAATTGGCAGCATCGCCGGGTCGCAGTTCGGCACGATTATGAAATATGATGCACTTGTGGCGCTGCATGAAGATGTGTCTGCCGATGTGCTAAAGGCCTACGACCAACTAATCACTGGTGAATCTGCAGTAACTGGGACGCTGAGTGTGGCGCAAGAACGGATGACCGCACATGCTAGTGGTGTAAATGACCAAGAGGTTCATCTGTTCGTTCCTACCTCCGTTAACTCTTTATCCGATTTCGTGGAGTTGCGTGATCGAAAAAGTGGAGAAGGACGGATGCTTACGGATGATGGGGCTATTATCTCAGAGAAGCTAGCTAAGCTGTATGGGCTGGAGTCTGGCGATAAATTGACCGTGGTGGACAAAGATAATGAAACATTCGAGATTGAGGTCGCGGCGATTACAGAGAATTATGTAATGCACTATGTTTATATGACACCGGCGTATTATGCTTCTGTGTTCGGAGAAAAACCAGTATTCAACACAGAACTTCTGAACTACACCGCACATGATAAAACATGGGAAGACAAATTTGGTGAGAAGCTGACGGCTAATGAGGGCGTCGCTGCTATCAGCTTTTCCAGCAGTGTAGGTTCCGCCTTCGATGAGACTATGAAGAGTATGGACGTTGTAACTTTGGTGCTCATTGTTTCAGCGGCGGCGTTGGCTTTTGTCGTCCTCTACAATTTGACCAATATCAATGTGTCCGAGCGGATCCGGGAGCTGTCAACCATTAAGGTACTGGGCTTCTACGACAAGGAAGTAACCATGTATATTTACCGCGAAAATATGCTGCTTAGCCTACTCGGTATTGTGGCTGGATCGGGTCTCGGCATAGTGCTGCATAGCTTCGTCCTGAAGACGGCCGAGCTGGATGCGACGATGTTCGCTCCGATCATCAAGTGGCCAAGTTATATTTATGCGGCGCTCCTAACCCTATTGTTCTCCGGTATAGTCATGGCGTTCATGCATATTAAGCTCAAACGAATCCATATGATAGAGGCTTTGAAGTCGGTGGAATAGCATCTAAAAATGCCAGAGCTGCGGCTCTTTCTATGAAATAGCTTCACTGGAGTCCGAAACTATGCCTCAAAGGCGATAAATGAGCAAATAGCGCCATCTGGGTCCGTAAGTAACTGGGGATGGTTAGGAACTGACGCTATCAGATGCCAACCGACGATATCGGACGATATTGGACGCTATTGGACGCTATCGGACCCTAACGGACCCAGATGACCTTAAACGCCGGATTATCCGCCAATTTCAATGTTATCGGACTCCATGGCAGCTATTGGCATAAAAAACGCCAGAAATGATGCACTTTCTATAGAATAGCGACACTGGAGTCCGAAACTATGCCTCAAAGGTGATAAATGAGCAAATAGCGTCATCTGGGTCCGTAAGTAACTGGGGATGGTTAGGAAACGACGCTATCGTTCGCTATCGATGCCATCCGATGATTTCTGACGATATTGGATGCTATCTGAAACTATGCCTGACGCTATCGGACCCAGATGACCTTAAACGCCGGATTATCCGCCATTTGGAATGTTATCGGACTCCATAGCAGCTATTGGCATAAAAAACGCCAGAAATGAGGCTCCTTCTATAGAATAGCGACACTGGAGTCCGAAACTATGCCTCAAAGGCGATAAATGAGCAAATAGCGTCCTCTGGGTCCGTAAGGAACAGGGGATAGTTAGGACCCGACGCTATCGTTCGTTATCGCTGCCATCCGATGATTTCTAACGATATTGGATGCTATCTGAAACTATGCCTGACGCTATCGGACCCAGATGACCTTAAACGCCGGATTATCCGCCATTTGGAATGTTATCGGACTCCACAGCAGCTATTGGCATAAAAAATGCCAGATGTGAGGCTCTTTCTATAGAATAGCGACACTGGAGTCCGAAACTATGCCTCAAAGGCGATAAATGAGCAAATAGCGTCATCTGAGTCCGTAAGGAACAGGGGATGGTTAGGACCCGAAGCTATCGGACGCTATTGGACGATTTCTGACGATATTGTACGCTAACGGACCCAGATGACCTTAAACGCCGGATTATCCGCCATTTGGAATGATATCGGACTCCATAGCAGCTATTGGCATAAAAAACGCCAGAAATGATGCTTTTTCTATAGAATAGCGACACTGGAGTCCGAAACTATGCCTCAAAGGTGATAAATGAGCAAATAGCGTCATCTGAGTCCGGAAGCAACAGAGAGCTTTGATTTGGCGATGTGCATGAGGGTATATGCGTAGATTTAGAAGTGAATTTAGAAGTAGAAGTAGAAGTAGAAGTGGAAGTAGAAGTAGATACAGCTGAACCGAATACTCGGAGCCGCTACGCCTATCTACGCCTAGCTTCTCCTATCCGCTCCTAGCTTCGCCAACCTAAACTGCAGACAACTAAACAACAGAGCTGCGTTCTCAAACGAGAGAATCGCTGCTCTGTTGTCTTTTTTACAATATTAAAATGCATTGAACTGTCTCCTGCATAGGAAAAAGCTACTTAAGCGACATGTGCAGGATAGGAAAAGGATTACCTTGTTCGTCGAGTGCTGAACGCTCAAAAACCTGAAATCCCATATGCTCATAGAAACCTAAAGCTTGGGGATTTTGCTCATTCACATCCACGAGGTGTACGGCGAGTTTCTGCATGACATAAGCTACTAGCGCTTTTCCAACCCCTTTTCCCATTGCAGCAGGTTCTACGAACAGCATTTCAATCTTTTTATTCTGAACCCCTATGAAGCCAAGCAACTGTTCCTCATCATCTGTAAAAGCAAACAAATCGCTTATGCCCTCAAGCGCCTGCGTGACCAGCGGCCGCAAAGCATCAATATCCTGCTCGGATAGAAAAAGATGAGTATGCCGCACGGATGATTCCCAAATGTTCAGTAGACGGTTTAACAATTCTTCATTTCTAGTTGTGAAGATTTTTATTGAGTCCATATCTTTCCCTCACGATTCAATCTAATTCGAAGAAGAAGCTGCAGCCGCAGCTGATGCAGCCGCTGCCCCGGCAAGAGCAGCCTGTTGCGCAATTATAATATTGGTAATGTTGGTAGAAAGCATCGTAGTTAATACGCCGTTTTGCACATCCTCCACAGATCTGAAGGCTACCAGTGCAGAAGACAAGAGCAGTAATTCCTGCTTGCCAATAGACCAGTTCCCGAAGCCCTTTTTTGTACGCAAAAATTCGTAAGTCTCCGAGACATCAGTAACGATGTCCTCCTTGTTGCAAGGGAGCAGGGATAACACGCCCAGTGAGGAGAGGGTATATTCCTTGTCTAGCCGGATACCCTCTGCACGAAATGCATCTCTTAATGCCAATACACGGTCCGCTGCTTGAGGGGCTTCTTCCCCAAGAACCAATACCTGGGTCAGGGCTTGCACACTGTTGCCTGACATAAACTCGGGCTTAAGCGTTACATAGAGCTGCTCCATGCGGTCCACGCCACTCTCAACATCGATATCGGAAAGACCAAGCATCGCGGAGAAGATATAATCGTCCTGTCCGGTAAGGAAACGATGTTTTGCCTTCATACTATCGTAAAATAGCTTTGCCCGTTCTACCGTATGCTGATATTGATCCGATGTTGCATTAGCAGCGATTTGATAGGCAGCAACGACGAGATAATCAGAGGCTCTGAATTTGGCTTCCTTCATTAAATCATACACGGCAAGTGTGTTTGCAAGCAGAGTTTCCTTCTCGTCAGAAAGAGAGAGCAGGGCAGCAATGCTGATCACCGAAGTCCCTCTAAATTGAGAGAAAATCCCGGTACTCTCCTTAATTAGCTCATAGCTGGCACGGATGGCTTCGTCATCTGCAACTTTGTCTTCTACAGCATACAATAGTGCCGCTAACCGATTAACCATTGCATTTTGCCATGGAAAAGATTTTTTGATCCTCTGAGCGTTGTCTGCGAACAATTCAGGCCTAGCTGGATATTGCTCCTTCATTGGATACACCTCTTATCTCTACTTTTAATTCATAACATTACGAAAATCCTGTGTTGTAGATTCATTTTACTATAAAAAATAAATCGGATGCCCACGAAAGCGGCTTACTAATAGGCTAGAGGTTGTTCAGGTGACCCCATGATTGAGTTTACTATGAGGATGTTATAATAATTATAAGATGGATCGACAGAGGTTTAAATGACAACAAAGGAGAAGAGCGACGATGACTGAGAGAATACCTGAAATCGTATTGAACGATGGAGTGAAGGTGCCTGCGATTGGTTTTGGTACCTACGCGTTAAACGGAACTGAGGGAGCACAAAACATCACTAAGGCGATTGATGTTGGCTATCGTCTGATCGACACTGCGTTTAATTATGAGAACGAAGGTGCTGTAGGCCAGGCTGTTCGGCAAAGTTCTGTGCCTAGGGAAGAGCTACTCATTACTTCCAAACTGCCAGGACGCCATCACTCTTATAAAGAAGCGTTGTCTACTATACAGGAGTCTTTATTCAGAGCCGGATTGGATTACTATGATTTCTATCTCATCCACTGGCCTAACCCTAGAGTGAATTTATATGTTGAGGCCTGGCAGGCGATGATCGAGGCACGTAAGCAAGGTTTGATTCGCTCCATCGGTGTATGTAACTTTTTGCCGGAGCATATTGAACGTTTGATACAAGAAACTGGTATAGCGCCGAGTATGAATCAGATTGAGCTGCATCCTCATTTTAATCAGGAAGAGCAACGTGCATGGAACAAAGAGCATGGGGTAGTGATTGAATCGTGGAGTCCATTGGGACGGGCTAGCAGTGTACTGGAAAATGAGGAAATAGCGGAAATAGGCAAGGTTCATAATAAATCGATATCGCAGGTTATCTTACGTTGGCATATACAGCTTGGGGCTATTCCCATTCCAAAGGCTTCTTCTCTAGAGCATCAGCGTGATAATCTGAATATTTTTGATTTTGAATTATCGGAAGCTGAGATGACCGTTATTTCCGCATTAACCTCGCCAACAGGTCGCATAGCTGATCAAGATCCCGCATCGTATGAAGAATTTTAATAAATTTAACTACGACACGCCATTTATTGGCGTGTTTTTTTATATTAGACTCTTACTAGCGCTTTGGCATACTGTTTGCCAGACGAGAGTAGGTTGTCGCTCAGTTCAGGATCTTTAACCGTCCGTGCAAGAACAAGGGAGCCAACCATAGTACTGAACAGTGCACTACCTTTGGACGCGTCAATTCCCGCCAGATTAGAGATAAAAGCAATCATCCGTTCCAGTTCCTGCGTGAATACCTGCCGAACTTCTTCTGAGGAACGGGATATTTCGCTAGAAAGGGCAGGGATAATGCAGCCCATCTCCATTTTGTCGCGGTGATACGGACTTAAATAATAATCAATGACAGCATTGATTTTGGGGTTCTGCTCTTCCTGGTCAGCGACCTTCTGCAGAAGTGCGATGGTATCGCTGATGGCATACCGGCAGGCTTCCGCGACAAGCTGTTCTTTGTTGTCAAAATGGGAATAAAACCCGCCATGAGTTAATCCGGCCCCCTTCATAATGAACGGAACGCTTACATCGTGAATACCGTTGGTGCGAAAAGCCTGAGCAGCACTTTCAACGATTTTATTTCGAACTTTTATTTTATGACCTTTGGGATACGGCATTGTAATCACTCCACAGCTTCATAGTTCTACTTTTAAAATATTATAGGCGTCATAATAAAGCCTGTCAATTTAGCGATTCTGAGAAAGTTAGCTTGTGAAAGGCGAGGCAAGGTTATTGACTGTTTTAAAATATGATGGTAATAATATATTACGATCATCATATTTTAAAAAAGTTCAACAGGAGGTATCAGGAGATGAGTAAGCTTGAAGCCGTAGAAACATTGGTCATTGGATCAGGTCCGGGAGGTTATGTGGCGGCGCTGCGATCTGCACAGCTTGGGATGAAAACGGCGATTGTTGAACGCAACCAGCTTGGCGGAGTCTGCACGCATGTTGGATGTATCCCATCCAAAGCATTAATTGCTGAATCACATCGCTATGATTTGCTCAGTCCTTTCAATTTTGCAGATGCGTCAGCATCTTTTAAAAATGCTCAGGATTTTAAACAAGGAGTTGTGAATAAGCAGACAGGTGGAGTCAGTTATTTATTAAAGACTGCTGGGGTGAGCATTTTCGAAGGAGAGGCTAGTTTGGTTGATGAACATACAGCTATCATCAGTCAGTCTGGACAGGAGCAAACCTTATCCTTTAAAAACGCTATCCTGGCTACAGGATCTCGTCCGATTGAGCTGCCAGCCTTTCCTGTTGGCGGACGTATTTTGTCTTCCACAGAAGCACTGTCGCTCCCTGAGATTCCAACTAGCCTAGTAGTTATAGGTGGGGGCTATATTGGTGTCGAGCTGGGGCAGATGTATGCCAAATTCGGAACAAAGGTAACGATTCTGGAAGGGGGAGAACAAGTGCTGCCTGGATTTGAGGCGGAGCTTGTGAGCCCTGTTGGAACGCAGCTGAAAGCCGATGGCATGAAAATTATTACCGGAGCGACAGCTGTGGACGTAGTGGAGAGTGCAGATACCATTACACTGCATTATTTAAAAAATCAGGAACAGCAGCATGTTACAGCGGAATATGTGTTAGTTACTGTGGGCAGAAAACCAAATACAGACGGCAATTTAGGACTAGATCGCATAGGCTTGCCAGTGACGAGTAGGGGATTGATTGCGACGGACGAACAGTGCAGAACAGCTATCCCGCATATTTTTGCAATTGGAGATATTACGGCAGGCCCGACTCTCGCTCATAAGGCATCGTACGAAGCAAAGATTGCGGCAGAGGCCATTGCAGGTCTCTCCTCCGAAGTTGATTATCGAGCCATCCCGCTCGTTGTTTTTTCGCACCCAGAGCTGGCCAGTGTCGGCTTAAGTGAAACAGAAGCAAAGGCAAGAGGCATTTCGCTGGTTATTGGCAAATCCTCCTTTGGGATTAACGGAAGAGCCTTGGCCTTGAGGGAGACGGAAGGTTTCGTCAAGCTTGTAGCGGACCTAAATTCAGGAGTCGTAGTGGGTGCGCAAATCGTTGGAGTAGAGGCATCCACACTCGTGTCGGAGCTTGCTCTTGCTATTGAGATGGGAGCCACTGTGGAGGACTTGGGGATGACCATTCACCCTCATCCCACATTGGGAGAAGTAATTATGGAGGCTGCTGAAAATGCAGTTAAAAAAATGGTGATGAAAGAGAGTGGAAAATGAAGATAAAAGCAGGGCTATATATAGGAATTGCGATTGTGCTGATTGTTGGAGGGGCGCTTCTTGCTGTAAAAGGAAAGGATGCAGTCAGTCAGGCTGAGAGCAGGAAACAAGGGATTCTGGATGCGGAGCAGAAGACAATATTTTATCAGAATAGTCCAGGGTCAATTGTCGAGGTCGGTGTGGCTGCAGGTGATTCTATAAAACAGGGAGAGGTGCTGTTTAAGGTTAAATCTGCTGAAGGAGAAACGGATGTAGTTGCGCCGGAGGACGGATCAGTCAACAAGATTATTGTAAAGCCGGGAGATCTAGTCCAGCTAGGAATGCCAATGGCGGTTTTGCAAAAAAACAACTTTTATACAGATCTCTACATACAAGAAAGTGAAATCCAAAAGCTAGAGGTGAATCAAAGTATTGGCGTTCATTTTCCATATTTGGAGCACCCAACGGAGGTGACAGGTGTAATTACATCTATCGCAGCCGCGCCTCAATTTGCGAGCTTACGTATGTCACGTGAAAAAGGGCAAGCCGATTTAAGCATGTTTCTTGTCCGTGTAACTATGGATGGGAATGCTGATTTGCTTCCGGGGATGACAGCGGAGGTGAAGCTCGATGAAGTCACTGATTGACGAATGGAAGTACGTGGCGGGCAGTAAGTATTTACGCCTGATTTTTATAGGTCCGCTTATTGCGGCCCTATTTTTTGGCTTAATGTTCTCGAAGAACCAAATCAGCGAATCGCATGTTGTTGTCATTGATGAGGATCACAGTTCGTATTCACGACAGCTGATCTCAAAGATAAATGCCTCTCCATATATGAACGTAACAAATGTGTACTCCAGCCGCCTGAACCCAGAGACGTTACTAGCAAATGAGCAGGCTGTAGCGGTCATCATGCTTCCCAAAGAGTTGGGGCAACATCAGCAGCAGGGGATATCAACGAATATTGGCATCTTAATGGATAATACAATGCCATCAGGGTTAACCGGCATCCGGACTGCGATTCAGGAAGTCATCCAGACGGAAAATGTGACTCTTTCTATGACCCGGCTCCTCCAAAAGGGGGTGGATGCCGAAACCTCTAAAGGGCTTGCTTCTCCGTTATCTCTCCAGCAGCGGATGTTGTTTAACCCGACCACAAGTTATGTGGGTTTTATGGTCATTGGATTTGTGAATATTGTGGTGCTGATGATTACAACAAGCGCAGCGGGTTCAATTGTCCCTCGGTTGCGGCAGGAGGGGAAACTCTTTGCAAACGGGAAGTCTCCTTGGCAGATTTGGGTTCGCAGTGTACCTTACGCTGTTTTGACCACTATTTCGCTGCTCCTATGTTATGGCTTATTAAAGCAGGTGGGGGGAATGCGCTTTGAAGCAGCGCCTTATCTGTTTATTATTCCACTGTTTGTATATGCCTTTGCCTTGTCGCTTATGGGTCTGTTGATTGGTTATACTGCCAAAGACGTGTCCAAAGTTAATTTACGAACCAATTTCGTGTTGTATCCGTCGTTTCTTGCTACTGGAATCCAGCTGAGTCCACTTGCCTTTCCAGAGTTCTTTCAAATTTCCGCATGGGTATTACCTATGAACTGGCTTAATCGCCTCATACGTGGAATGGCTTTTCGGGATGGGGCGCTAACAGCCTACAGTCAGGAGCTGGGGGCGCTGCTGATGATTATCGGCGTTGTATCCTTATTCATTGGATTGCTGGTGCTTAGGGAGATGAAGAAACCAGAGATTCAGTTCTCAGAATCAGTCAGCGCTTGAGTAATTTGATCTAGTCTAGTTTAGTCCAGTCGTGCAAACCGTTGTTCTGTTTTATCAAGATGCTTCACCCGCTCTTCTAAGCTGCGATCTGACATCCCGGCATAATTATACCAACGGAGGTTCTTCCGTATTCCCATTTTGCGGAAGGTGCCTCTGAATAGAATTTTGGTGATGGGGTTGCCAAAAATCCAGCGATAAAAGAAGTCGGGCGTGTTCATTACGGTCAGCAGGGACACTCCTTTAATATTCGGGAGCAAGCATTTGAAGGGCCGCCCAGGTTTAGTTTCTTTGTAGACAATGCCTTTTGCGAATACCTTATCAAGAAAACCTTTGGTAAGAGCGGGCATGGCTTCCCACCATATAGGGAAAATGAAGACAATATGATCCGCTGCTATAAGACGCTGCTGATAATTGGCGACTAGCGGGTCGGTGGTTCTCTTTTGCCGCCAAGCAGTGAGTTCTTCGTGCGACATGACGGGATCAAATCCATTGGCATGCAGATCGATAAGATCAATCGTATGGCCTTTGGTGGTGAGACCTCGCATTACGGAGGCTAATAAGGCTGCGGAATAGCTTCGCTGATGGGGGACATTCTCGGACGCTGTTGCTCCGTATGGATGATCAAAAATAATTAAGACATTCATATAAATACCTTCTTTTCGTATTATTGTTTCCTTGAAATTAAATATTAACTATGGAAACAATAATACGTTTTAAGTTTCCTTGTTGTCAATATTATTTCTAGGAAACTTTATTTATGATCTGTGTCTTGTTAAAATGAGCATAAGATGAATTTACGAGGAGACTTAACAGTGACGCATTCTTTCGAGAACTTACCTAATAAGGATATTTTGATAAAAAAACTGATAGAGATGATTCCCCAACTACAAAAGCGATTTCAATCGGAGGATGATGAAGAGAAGGAATGGTTGATTCAGAACTGCAGTAATCCCCTTATCATTGATTTCCTCCAAGACTCCACAGTCATGATGCTGCATGTAATAGATGCGATTGGACAGCTTGAGCCGGTGAATGGCACTACCATTTCGAAGCAATTCGGAATTCCGAAAGGCAGCGTGTCCAAAATCACTAGAAAATTAGTGCAACAAGAAATTATTCGCACGGAGTTTCTCCCCGATAATAAAAAAGAAGTGCTGTTTCTTACAACACCTCTAGGGAAAGAAATATTCGATTTGCATTTAGCCCTACATAAGCAGATGAATAAAGGGATAAACCGGTTTCTACAGAGATATAACCCAGATGAATTGTTATTTATAATCCAAGCCTTCGAGGATACTTTGGAAGCGTCATGGGTTCATTCGGAATCGGTTGCTGAAGAAGAACTATTAAACACTGGAGAATCTCTTGAGGCAATGAAAAACGATGAAATGAGTCAAATCGTAGACATGCTTAACCAACTGGATACGCGTAACCTCAAAAAGGCTAAGGCAGTTCTCCAAGCTATGTTTTTCACCCCTTTTGATTAGCTTTATATTTTTTGATAATGGCTTATTTTCTTTTCACCCTTCCACAATTGCTCTAAAAGCATGGCCAGTATAGTGCCGACAAGCAGACCATTACTGCAAATATATCGAAGTGTGGAAGGAAGACTCTGAAATACCGCTGGAGGCAAAAACATAAGTCCGATGCTCACCAACAACGTTATTCCTAGTATCGTTAATCGGCGATGATCAAGCTGTTCCCGCAAAAAGGATTGGAATGCAATCCCTACGATTTGTACAAAAGTAGCTAGAAGTGCTGCACTGGCTACTGGCGCTGGAAGTAACGCTAGCACATTGACAACGGACGGCATAAGCGCGATAACGGTTAGTAACAGACAGGCCATAAGAAATGGCCGAATTCGCTTTTGCCCCGTTAATTTCATAAAGCCCGCCGAGGCTGGCAATGGAACAACGCCTATCGTTGAGAATAGGGCGGCTAGTATATGAGAGATCCCTCCCGTCCAAATCCCTCGACTTAATGCTGTTTTTTCATCTTTCGGTACAACCAGAACTACTTGTTTTACAGCGGAAATAGAAGAAATTGTATTGGATACTAACAAAAACGTAAACAACAGTGAGGTAATCACGATCCCTAGATCGAATTGAGGTACTCCCCAAGCAAAAATTTGAGGGAACTTCAAGACGGGAGTTGAAGCTGTAAATGTTAGCCTCACTTTCCCCAATGCTGCAAATAGTCCCGAACCCAAGCCGATTCCAATCAGTACGGCGTAACTACTAATCCATCCTCTTCCTTTAATAGAGAGAAAAATAACAAGTCCAAAAATAAAAAAGGATATGAGTGCTGCCATAACATCTGGTTCGGCGCTTGTTCCCTGTAATCCAAGCATGCCCTTGACTAATACACCGCTTAATTGCAAGGAGAGAATGAACAAAAATGAACCTGAAACTAAGGGTGTAAATAAAAATTGAAGCCTATAAACTAGCCCTGTAGTTCCTAATACGAAGAGAAGAAGACCGGCTACGATTAATCCTCCTTCTAGAATTTGTAATGTATGCATCTGATCTTGCCCTTGAATGAAGGCTAAGTTGCCTAATATGACAAAGATACTTACCCATGATCCCGCAGGTCCATCTGCAATAGGGTATTTATGTCCGAAGCACCCCTGAATAAACGAACTGATTCCTACAACGAAAAACGTCCGCTGCATTAAGGTTGAAATTTGTTCAAACGACAATTGAAAAATACCTCCAATGACAATGGGCAGAGCCACTGCATTGGCTAGCAAAAAAATAAACCATTGTACAGTACTGAGACTATTAGTAACGCGTTTATTCTCCATATCAACTCACCTTTACTATTGTTAACTTTACAATCTATACGGAAAATGAAAGCCACCTTTCGATTTGAAATCGTTAAAAGGTGGCTTGCTTATTAATCTATTACCATTTGCGATATGGCAAAAACTTTCCGTTCATCGTCAGAATGATGCGGTCACCGTTCGGATCTTCTTGCTTTTGTACGTCGAATTGGAAATCGATTGCGCTCATGATACCTTCGCCAAGCTTCTCCAAAACAAGTTCTCTAATCGTTGGACCGTATACAAGCAGCATTTCGTATAGGCGATACAATCCTGGATCTGTAGGCGGCATATCGATGACATCACCACGGTGTGGGATTTGTGCGAGCGCTTGAACCACTTGTTCGTCGAGTTCAAGCAATTCCCCCATTTTATCTGCTTCATTACGTGTCATTGTTGCTTGACCCAACAGTGCAGTTACAACCCAGCTCTCTGAATGCTCGCTTACCTTTGCGATTTCGCCCCAAGTTAATCCTTTTGCAAATTTAGCGTCCAATATCTGTTGTGTCGCTTCTTTTCTATTCATATTTCATTGCTCCCTTTAGTTTAGTATAATGAGTATCGCTTAGTGCTTGTCGTGGCCTGTTACTTGTTCATATCCATTTACAATCAGATCGAGTTTACCAGTGTCTGGTGCAATCACCAGACCATGAACAGCTATCTCTTTCGGAATGAGCGGATGATTACGCACCAGATCTATGTTTCCTCTAATCGAATCTACGACATTCGTAAAGCCGAACAACCATTTATGAAGATCGATACCTGCATATTCAAGTGAAGAAAGAATTTCTGGTGTCGCGACTCCGCGATCCATTATTTTTTGAAGTGTTCCTTCAGGGTTGCTTTGACTCATACCACAATTGTGGTGACCGATGATATAAATTTCTTCCGCATTCAGTTCGTAGACAGCCGTTACGATACTGCGCATAATGCTTCCAAATGCATGGGTAATCGTTCCACCTGCTGTTTTGATGACTTTGGCATCCCCATTGTGTATGTTTAGGGCTTTAGGCAGCAGCTCAATCAGTCGAGCATCCATGCATGTTACGACAATCATGCGTTTTTTAGGGAATTTCGTTCCCTCATAAGGTAGATACTCCTTGTCTTCTACGAACTGATCGTTATACTCCAAAATTTCTTGTAATAGCATTCTTGGGCCTCCTTTGAAGTGTTTTAGTTATCACTGTTTCAATGGCTACTAACTAGTGAATCAGGATATAACTAAGTATAGATATTCATGCTTAAATGCTGAATAAGTTGGCGAAACGCTATATGTCCATTTGCTTTCATGACGAAAGGATTGATTTTTATTTTTGATCATATCGATTTTGCGATACTAGCATTACTAAGAGAAAACTCCAGAATTCAGTGGAAGGACATTGGCCAAAAGATACATATGACCGGCCAAGCGGTCGGAAATCGCATTAGGCGTTTAGAAGATTTGGGGGTTATCGAGCAATATACGATCGTTACTAATAAAGCAAAGCTAGGTCTGTCTATCACAGCCTTTATTACATTTTTTGTGGAATCAGCCAATCATCCTTTATTTCAGAAGTTCGTGATGGCAGAGGATGCTATTACCGAAGTGCATCGAATTAGCGGAGAAGGATGTTATGTATTAACCGGACATTTTGCTTCTAATGAGGAGCTTGAGGCATTTCTGGCTCAACTTTTGAATCATGGGAATTATCGAGTGAGTCTATCCATCGGAAAAATAAAATCTTAATCCATACAAAAAAGAGGGGCGTAGACCCCTCTTTTTTTTCCAATTTATAATTTTTGATAATGATGTAAGAGATTCTCTATTCTATTCTGAATCATTTGTTTTAAGGCTTCAGGTTTCACGGATGTAACAGCATGACCATATCGCATAAAATAATTAGCCAAGAAATCCTCTTCACCTGGATTATAGAATCCCTTAATGACTGTTTTCGGACCCACCTCTATTTCCATAGAAGGATAATGTTCTTTATAAAAAATATCCTTTGCTTGTTCCGCAATCCCAACTTCAAAGTCAATACTTTTCGCAGACTGATAGATTTCTAATGAACGACTAAGAAGTTCTTCTATAGAATAACGAGTTTTGTTTTCCTTTTCTTCAATGAAGGTTATTCGATCACATCTAAAAACTCTATATGTATTCGTCGTAAGCTCTATTCCAGTGGCATACCATTGACCAAACTTAGCGGAAATCCTAAAGAATTGAACAGGGTAGCGTTTTGTTTGGTTTTCTTTTGTATATTCAATGTTACAGGCACTCTCATTTAGAATACTTGCTAGGATTTTATCTAAAAAACGGCTGACATGCTTATGCTGATACATTTCGAATTGCAGGACCTTTTTCATTTTGTGAATCTGGTTGATTTGTGTACTCGATAGACAGTGCTCAAACTTTTCGTTTAGCTTGTTAACACTTAAATGAAAGGGTGTAGATTGATAAGATTCTAATGTCAGCATGGCAAAATACAGCGCATAGACTTCATCTATCGTGAAAATAATAGGGGATAACAATCTGTTTTTTAAAAGTCCATAACGTCCGTGTCTTCCATGTTCCGCGAAAATAGGCATACCTAATTGTTCTAATGAACTAATATCGCGTAGAGCTGTACTTTTTGAAATAGCGTATTTATCCATGAGATCACTTAAATTAAAGAATTCTCGATTGTTTAAGTACCTCATCATGTCATTTAACCGTTCTGATTTTTTCATATATAAAACTCCTTATAAAGGTGTCATGTTTTGATGCCTTTATATAGGATAATAAGTTTAAGGCCAGATATCAAATATATAAAAAGGAGAGATTTATACTATGAGTACAACCCTAGAAGTAGCTATTTTTTTATCGATGAATGGAAGAGCTAAGGAAGCTATAGAATTTTACAAGAAGCATTTTGATGCAGATGAATTGTTACGTGTTACCTATCAACAACTAGCAGAGCGTGACAGCTCCATACAGCTTACGGATGAAAATAAGGATTATATTACTCACTCTGTCCTGTTAATCGGAAAAACAAAAATAATGATAGCAGAAGATACAATGAATACGAATGAGAAATATACAGTGGGCAATAACACTTCATTATGTATTCAAAGTGCTGACTTAGAGGGGATTGAAGGTTTTTATAAAAGCTTAATCACAGACGAGTGCGTGAAAATTATTGCTCCGTTATCTAGCAATGTGTTTAGTAAAGCCTACGGTATCATTGAAGATCCCTTTGGTATTCAAATCCAACTCATGTTTGATGAAAGATTACATTAAAAAAGCTTCCTGCTTCTAAAACAAACTTAGTTTAATATTCAGCCGACTTAATTTCAGGTGTATTGTCCTGAGTTTGGCCGGCTTTTTTTGAGAGTGCTATCTGAGGAATATAAATTATTTCAATTCCCCGGTGTCCTTCATATATTGATAATGCTGAGTGAGCTGCTGAAGGGTCGTTTCTTCATTAAAACTGAAATCATTCGATAAAAAGTAAGCGCGTGAGAGATCCTTTTGATTTTCAAACTGGTAAGGCAGTTCATCAATGCGCCTTCCTCCCACGCGGCTGATCTCTGGGAATTCAGCAATCGCTTGAGACATTGCATAAATCTTTTGGGAGAACTCTGGGATTGAATTTGGTGGAATTGAAATCACATAATCGGTGGTTCTCAGGAACTCGAGAAAGCTAGTTTGGGTGAAATCTGTTTTCTGATAAGCTTCCCAAATAGCATCGGTATTCACGGGTTTACCCAGAATCCTTTGATAGACATCTGCATATTTTTTAATCCAGAGGACTTCCTCGTAATTCTTAGAAACGTTATATTTATCAGTTTTGTGAAGAGGATACTGGATAATGTACTGTTGGTAGTTAAATTTGATGTCTGGATTGAGCTTAGGGTAGAGCTCCAAAATGTCGGATCCATCGTCATTTTTTCCTATGACTCTTGAATATTCAAAATCAATAAAATAGTATGCCTTCATATATGCTAGAGCATTCTTCACATATTTATCTCCTGACTTGTGACTCCCCGAGAAGCACCCTGTCAACAGAATACAGCAAATGATCATCAGAATGGAGATTTTATAAGAGCCTCTCATCACTCATTCCCTTCTTTCATCTGTTCATAACTGCTAACAAATTGCCTATAGATTTCATAAGAGTCGTATGGTTCAGCAGAAGCGAAATTGTGGCGGATCAATTGCAGCTTTGTACTGCCTTCAAATCTGTATGGAAGTTCTATAGTGGAACCGAGCTGATTGACTAAATTCGGAGAAGGTGGTCTGTGCGGATAGAATCCCTTTATAATCTCATAAAAGTCCTTGGATAACGGAATGAAATCTTTTTCGGTAACTCCATCGATGATATATGGTGCGGTTCCATCCCTCTCGTATGTAGATTTGTAAATCTCCCCATACTTCAGCGTTTCACTGAAATAGTCAGAAGGGAACTTGAAATTTAAATGTCTGGCGTACAATGAGGGGGCATAAGCAAAGAAAAGACCGTCTAGATAACTTTCCTGATGTTGTTCCGAACGAAAAATTGAATAGTATGATTTCGCATAAATGGAACTGGCAAAAAATTTAATGTTCGGATCATTAATGGGAGATAAGATTAGTTTCTCATAACCGTCTTTGTTGGTTACGCCCGTCCGTTCTACTACTTTGAATTGTAGGTTGTATCTTGGGGAGAGTGTGTTCAGAATATCTTTTTCGTATCGATTGCCAGACTTTGGACCTGGTCCACAAGCTGTCAACAGTAGGATTAAGGCTAGAATGATCAGTAAGTAACCATAATTTGTTCTACTCATATACGCCTCCAGTATTTTGAATTTATGTCCATTATATACCATACCCCGTTTTCATAATTAAGTTAAGCGCGATTACCGATAAGAATAATAGATGGATACTGTGATTACCAAAAGCATGCCATTGTAATTATGTTTAAATGGAGGAAAGACGGATGAAGAGGATTTTCAGTATATTGCTGATGTTATTACTGGCTACACCAGCACTCGGCACTACTACCTTTGCGAGCAGTACGGTGAAGGCTAAGGTAACCGAGAGCAGTACATATTTTGATGGAGAACAGCGGAACCTGAATGGGTTCAACATATCGAATAACAATTATTTCAGACTACGCGATTTGGCAGAGTATTTCTCGGGAACGAGCAGCCAGTTTGATATCACTTGGAATAAAGCGAACAATGCGATTGAGATCATAACTGGACAAGCTTATACGCCCGAAAAGAAAACAACAATTAACTATTATAGCCGCAATAGAAATTATGCAGCTACGCTTTCAAATTCTAAGGTGCTGGTCAATGGACAGTTGCAGTCTATTACGGCGTACAATATTGATGATAACAATTATTTCCAGTTGAGAGATTTGGCGGGTAAAATTCCGTTCGATATTGAATTTGACGTTCAGTCTGATCGCATATCGTTATTCTCCAAAATCCCAGATCATGCTTACCGGGTAAAGACGGCGGCTGTAGCTGAGAGTAATGCGGAATCTTCTTATTTTCCTAGATGGAAAAGTACGGCCTCTTCTTATCTTGTGAATAATAAGGATGGGACTGTAAGTGTTATTGAGGCGAACAAAGAGTTTACGATTGAAACGTACAATGAGAAGTACGAACTAACAGGCAATAAGAGCATTCCTTTTGAGCTTCCGGTGTTTGGTGGATTCTTTAGTGGGGAGAAGTATAACTATATTGCTTTTGGCCAAGAGAACCGCGAAGAGAATGATAGCAAGGAAGTCATTCGTATTGTCCGTTATGATAAAAGCTTCAATAGAGTAGACAGTGTCTCCATAAAGGGTGGGGAGAGCTATACCGTTAGCCCTTTTGATTCAGGCTCCGGCAGGATGGCTGAAGCTGGAGATACGCTTGTATTTCACACTTCACGTACACGATACACGACAGAAGATAAATTAAATCATCAATCCCAGCTTACCATTATTGTAAATACTAAAACCATGACCGTGACCAATGATCTGGGAAGATTCCAGAAGAATCATGTCAGTCACTCTTTTGACCAATATGTATTGTTTGATGGTACTGCGCATGTTCTAGTCGATCATGGCGACGCTTATCCCCGTTCGATTGTTCTGAATAAAGGAGACGGAGCCAGTTATAACGAAGTGGACTTATTTAATATTCCCGGCAAAATCGGAGCGAACGCGACGGGTGTTTCTATAGGCGGATTTGAGATGTCCCCGGCGAACTATATAGTCGCTATGAATTCGGTAGATCATTCCCTAGTCAAAGAGTATACATCTTTTGAGATGGTGGGTTTAGAAACGGACCAAAGGGATGTCATACTTAGTGTGTTGCCCAAGTCCAACCTGAGCAGTACTTCGGTGAATCACATTACCTTGGCTAAATATGTAGGCACGAACCTGATCGCATCCATCCCTAAACTAGTAAAAATCACAGACGATAAAATGATGGTGCTGTGGCAGGAGTTTGATAAAGAGAATCATCCGGGTGATCTGAAATATGTTCTTATAGATGGAGCGGGAATAGCTACTAGCGACATCCAAACGATCAAGCATTTTGCCTTATCAGAGTGCAGTCCTATTATTAGTGGGGACAAAATCATTTGGTATACGAACAATAAGGGATCCAGAGTGTTCTATTCGATCCCGTTAAATTAACGGATTCAATTAATAACAAAGTGGGTAAATTAGACTATAAGCTATAAATAGGACCTTCTAAATAGAAGGTCTATTTTTTCACGCAAAAATCACATCATCCATGGAGGTCGCTATGCATCGCGTAAATCTAAACCAGGAACAATTCAACCAACAGGTGATTAATCACGCCTCCTTTGGGATCGCCCTTTTATCGCCAAATGGTTTGATTCTGACCGTAAACCCGGCCTTTGAGCAGACTTTTGGTTATTCCACTGAAGAGTTTGAGGGTATGCGGTTAGAAGACCTTTCTCACCCCGAGGATTTCGGCAACCTTCATGATTTAAAAGCAGTTTTGGGTGAGGAAACAGAAGTGCAGATGGAAAAGCAGTTTATCACAAAAAATGGAGATTATATTTGGGGACAGCTCACGCTCCACCTATTCAGCGACGAGTCGAACCAGCCAGCATACTTCATTTGCCAAATCGTTAACATTACAAAGCAAAAGGAATCCGAGCAACGCCTTCAGGAGTCTGTTGAACGGTATACGTCGCTTAAAAAATATAACCATGACGCCGTCATTTCTTTTGACCTTGACGGTCGAATCATTAACACCAATAGTATGGCGGAAAAGATAACGGGCTATGCCATCGAGTCCGAGTTGATCGGGATGAAGCTTGCGAGTCTGATTGGAGAAGAGAATGTCCAGCGCATTCTGGAAAGAGCCCTTTACGATAATACAGTTGAGCAGTATATCAATAAGCTTGTCACTAAGGACAGCGAAGTCGTTGAAGTGCTCACCAGCATTGCACCCATTTATGTGAACAATCATAATATCGGATTTTACCTTATATGCAAGGACATTTCCGAGCAAAGGCAATTGTCGCTAGCTAAGGAAGCCGCAGAATCCACGAATAGAGCTAAAAGTGAGTTCCTGGCTATGATGAGTCATGAAATTCGCACTCCCATGAACGGGGTGATAGGCATGACTGATATTCTGCTTGAAACAGAGCTTAATGAAGAACAACGTGAATATGTAGAAATCATTCGCAAAAGCGGAGGAATCCTGCTCAATATAATCAATGATATTCTTGATCTTTCAAAAATTGAGGCAGGCCGCAGCGAGCTACAAGAGGATACATTCGATCTGCGAACTTGCCTCAAGGACAGTTTTTCTGTTATTGCAATAAAAGCTGAACAAAAACATCTGGAGCTCACCAGCATCATAAATCATGATGTTCCTGACTTTATTTACGGTGACGAGGAACGCTTGAAGCAGGTGTTCTTGAACCTGCTAGGGAATGCTGTGAAATTCACACCCGCGGGCAGCATATCGGTAAAAGTGAGGCTTGTAAAGGATGATCCCTTCCTGCTGGCCTTTACGGTAACCGATACTGGCATTGGAATTGATCCTGATCGACTTACTGATATTTTTGAACCGTTTGAGCAGGTGGATAGCTTTATGATGCGGAGACATGAAGGCACGGGTCTTGGCCTTGCCATCAGCCGCAGAATTGTCGAAATGATGGGTGGTGAGATCTATGCGGAGAGTGACGGCAAGAGCGGTACGTCGGTTACCTTCACAATCAGGCCCAAGAAATCAGTGGTAATTCCTAGCCAAGAGGCTAACATTAACAAGCTTCATACCGCACGTGAGGCAAGAATTTTACTTGCTGAAGACAACTCTATCAATGCGCTAGTGCTGACCAAAATACTCGAAAAAATGGGTCACAGTGTTATCGCCGTCACAAACGGCATAGATGCGGTTGAAGCAGCACGGAAAGAACCCTTTGATCTTATTTTATTGGATCTTCACATGCCCATTATGAACGGTATAGAGGCTATGAAGATGTTAAGAGATGAGCATCAAGAGAAATGTCCGCCCATCATCGCGGTCACGGCTAATGCTTTGAAGGGTGACCGTGAAAACTGTCTAGCTGCCGGGATGGACGAGTATATCAGCAAGCCTGTAAAGCGTGAAGTCATCGTAAAGATGTTAGATCAGTTTGTGATCTAATATAAACAGCATAACCTCTCAGTGATATTATCCCCTTCAGGTGAACAGTAAAAAGTCAGTCCATTACTGTTACACTTGGAGGGGATCGCTCTATCCATTGAATTACATAGCATTGCACGTTATACTTTGATGAGAAATACGGACCCGCTTATCATATAACAGATCCGTCCTTCTATAAGGTATGGATCTTATTTTTTGTATGTATATATTCAGTCAGAGACGGAGGCGCAACATTGCAGCTAATCAATCAATCAGAAGTACAAGATAGGATCGACCTGCTTAAAGATCAGGATCTATATATCCATCTTGAGATGACAACGGGAGCCTACGCTGCCCATTTAGATAGTTCGAAGCATCCAGCCGCTACTTTTATTACCAATGCTGTTATTCGATATTCCCATGGTTCGATTTCCGGCAACGGTCCTTATCGGGTCGGCTTAAAAATGTCGCAGGGCTGGGTTTACTCGGAAGGGCTAACTCACTATGAAGAGAGTGAGACAGGCAGATTGATTATGGCTGGACATGATGCTCAAGGCAAACTGATCGTATCGTTACAATTAAGCCGAGAGCCGTTCTAATGGAAGAGGAGATGAAGAGTTCTGTGGAAAAACATATTCTTGTTATTTTGCCACATCCGGATGATGAGGCCTTCGGTATATCAGGTACCCTTGCCAAGCATATACAAAATGGGACCCAAGTTACCTACGCATGCCTAACGCTTGGAGAAATGGGCCGCAATATGGGCATCCCGCCCTTCGCAAATCGGGTAACCCTCCCGGAAATACGTAAGAAGGAGCTGGAGGAATCCTGCGAGGCTATTGGCATACAGGATTTAAGAATGCTTGGTTTTCACGACAAGACGATAGAATTCGAAGATCAAGTCTTGCTCGATGGGCAGATTGATGCGCTCTTGAAAGAGCTTAAACCTTCGTTGATCATCACTTTCTATCCAGGGTACAGCGTTCATCCTGATCACGATGCTACTGGAGCCGCAGTGATCCGAACCGTTGCAAGACTTCCAAAGGAAGAAAGACCTCCTGTTCACTGTATAGCTTTTGCTAATAATATTGTAGAGATTGGGGAGCCAAAGGTTATCAATGATGTGAGAGATTTCCTCAAGCACAAGATGGCGTCCATTCAGGCGCATCGTTCCCAATTCCAAGCTGCTGAGTTGTTGGGAAGCAAACCTTTAAATGATAAAGAGATCCAAGCTCGTTTTGGAACAGAACATTTCTGGATTTATCCGTTTGAATGATAATGATCTAGTCAGAATTTTAGCGGTGATCTGTTGTCGGTGCTTAACCGGTGATAGATCGCCGTTTTTGTATGTGAATATTCAACTTTTCAGCGGGGGACGGTGGGAATTTAAGGCGAGGCCTTAAGACACGGGTAATTTGACCTAAAAAATTACTAAGGACTATCCGATATAGAAGATACTAACAATTGAAAGGTGATTAAATGCGAATCGGTCACAACATCACGTCTTTAAATAGTTTGAACAGATTAAATAAAAATAATAAATCTATTACAAGTTCACTAGAGAGGTTATCTTCTGGACTTCGGATAAATATAGCGGCAGATGATGCTGCAGGATTAGCAATTTCTGAGAAAATGAGAGCACAGATTCGTGGATTGTCTCAGGCAGCAAGGAATACACAGGATGGTATTTCACTAATTCAGACTGCTGAGAGTGGACTTGGAACTATACAAGATCCTAATCTGCTAAGACTACGGGAGCTTGCAATACAGGCTTCAAATGATACCTTAACAAATTTTGATCGAACATTGATTCAAAAAGAAGTTGAGCAGATAAAGCTTGGGATAAATGATATTGCTAATAACACTCAATTTAATGGAATTCATTTATTGAATAATGACCTCGAAGTAAACACGAATATTACCCCAGTACAGGGCAATATAAGTACGAACTGGACCGCTAACATACCTGCCAGAGATTTATCTAAGACTTCAGATGGAGGTTACGTCGGAATAAGAATTCCCGGTAATAATCCCTTCAAATTAGATAGTATGGGTAATCTGGTTTGGTCACAAGCAATTCCTAATATGGATGTGTATAGTATTAAGGAATCTAGTGATGGTGGTTATATTTTATTAGGAAATGATTTCTCAGCAGGGGCAATTTCCGATCAAAGGATAAATATAATTAAATGGGATGCGAATTTGAATGAGCAGTGGAGTACAGGGGTATCTGGTGTCTACTCCATTATGGGGAATGAAGTAATTGAGACTAGTGACGGTTCCTTTATTGTGGCAGGGACGGGTTCCGGTATTCAAAATTGGGATGGCCTTATGGCTAAATTTAATAGTAGTGGTGTGCAACAATCCACCTCGATAGTGGGTTCTTCACAATCCAATCCGGTTGGCTATGGAAGCGAAGAATTTAATTCTATTATTGAAACTGCTGACGGCGGTTATTTGGCTATTGGTTCATCAAGTCTCAAACTAAACGGTTCTTATACCGATAAGTCAAGCTGGGTTGTGAAATATGATAGTAACTTAAATCCGTTATGGGACACACGAGTCGGTGCTGCTGGGGATGATGAAGGTTACCGGGCCATCGCAACCAGTGATGGAGGGGCCATAATTGTTGGTTCTTATAACGACTCTACTAAAACTAGTGGATTAATCTATAAACTAGACAGTAGTGGAAACGTATTGTGGGAGAAGAATATCTCAAATGAAACTTCCAACTCCAGTCAACTTACTAGCATTACAGAAATGAAAGATGGGAATTACATCGTTGGAGGAATAGTAGATAATAATTATCGTCTTTCCATCTTTGATCCACAGGGTAATGAATTGGCTAATGTTAATCTAAATGGTGGGGGCTCTACGGATAGACTAAATAACATTATTAGTAATGATGACGGAAGTTACACTTTTTCAACTACAACTGGGATAACCAATTTCAATGTATCTTACGGATCAAACCCTGGTACCACATATGATTACAAAACAGTAAATCTTCAGGTGGGAGCAAACTCTGGGAATAACTTCGCTGTTAAATTAACAGATGCTAGAACTACTGCTCTGGGAATTGCGGATATAGATCTTTCAACTAGACAAGGTGCCGAATTAGCGATTTCGAAAATAGACAAAGCTATAAATACCGTTTCATCCAGGCGTTCAATGTACGGCGCGTATCAAAATGCATTAGAACATATCCATAATAACCTAACCAATTACGAAGTAAACTTAACAGCAGCTGAATCACGAATAAGAGATGCGGATATGGCAAAGGAAATGATGAAGCTTACCAAATACAATGTCTTATCTCAAGCATCGCAAGCGATGTTGGCTCAAGCTAATCAACAGCCTCAAGGCGTGTTAGAGTTGTTAAAATAGGGCTATACATACAGTCTATGCATTTCAGTGCATAGGCTTTTTTTAGAATCTATGATGATATAAGAAATGATTTACAAAAAAATTTCCAGAGACTATTATATTTCTATGCGTAATATTTTCCTTTTTTAACTAGATTATTGTAAGAATTTATCTTTGGAGGTTCAAATGAAAAAGCACGACAAAATCATTTCCTTCATCTTCATGTTCATTATGATGGTGACGGCTATTTTCTGGGTAAACTCGACCACTAGTTGGTCTATGATGGGTACCCTTGCTTCCGTGGCCTGTTTCGTACTTTTTGTATTATTGGGACTCCGCACTATACCTGTTTTGACAGATTTTGTTCTGACAAATCCAGCACCTGAAGTAACTCTGGAAAATAAAATACGGGACAGAAAGCAGGCTTGGCTATATATTATCGGCTGGGTAGTGGCTAGTCGAATTTTGCTTATGATTATCGGTTATATATTTTTGATCATACAGAATGGCTATTCCGGTGGTTTGTTTAACAAAATAGCTGAGACCTGGCATATATCAGGAATCGACGCTTCACATTATTTGGGCATCGCGGAGAATTGGTATGTGACGGAGGGAGATCCGAAATACCATATTGTATTTTTTCCTTTTTTTCCAAATCTAATTAAAGTAGTTCAGGTATTCGTAGGGAATTATCTCGTCGCTGGATTCATCGTTTCTAATATTTGCTCGCTTGTTGCTGCCTTGGTCGCCTATGAGCTTGCCGCACTAGACATGCATCGAAAGAGTGCTATGCGATTAGTAAAGTATATTTTTATATTTCCGGCTGCGTTCTTTTTCTTTATTCCTATGACCGAATCTCTATTTCTGGCCTTATCGCTGTTGTGTTTATATTTTGTGAGAAAAAAAGAATGGCTCATCGGATGTTTATGCGGTGCACTTGCAGCGTATACGCGTTCTCCAGGGGTGCTGTTGATTGTACCGGTTGCGATTGAATTTGCACGGGAACTTATCGGGAATTATAAATTACTAGATAAAAAAGCGTTTATACATAAACTGACCACCGCCATTGGCTGTCTTGCTATCATATCGATGGGTTTACTGGCTTATCTTTACATCAACTACTATGTTACGGGAAATGCTTTTCAGTTCAGTATTTACCAGAGGGAGCATTGGTCACAGAAGTTCTATCTCTTTTTCGATACCGTAAGATATCAGATGGAATATGCGGTGGGCACCTTTAAAAGTGGAGATAGCCGTTCTTTTCTCGGCATGTGGCTGCCTAATTTAATCGCTATATTCTCAGCACTAATTATCATGTTTATGGGAGCAAGAAAACTACGGCCATCCTACACTGCTTATTTTATCGTGTATTTTGCTTTCGTAGTGGGAGCTACCTGGCTGCTGTCAGCCCCGCGTTATTTGCTTGTTGCATTTCCGCTAGCTTTTGCTGCCGTTGCGCTCACTAATGAAAAGCCGAAGGATGTTGCACTCACTGTTATATCTGTTGTGGGTAGTATACTGTACTTGGCAATGTTTGTAGCGGGATATCCGGTGTATTGAGGAATCGTGTTAAAATAGGAGAACGCCTAGGTGCGTTCTTCTTTTTTATTGCGAATAATCTTATAGAAACGATGGTGGGTATGAAGATTGATTACGACAATCAGGTGATCGAGTTTAATGTTCAATATGGAAACGGGAAAAAAATCTCCATTCATATAGATTCGTCAGGGCGCATAACACTCAAGGTACCTAAGAAAACATCTGAAGAGACGATTAAAAGTGTGGTTGAGCGTAATGGAAAAATGATTGTGGAGAAGCTGCAAAGTCTCGAAGCGGCTCGTGAAACGCCAAAGATGATCAGAGCGTACGAAGATGAAGGAAAGTTCCTGTATCTAGGCAAATATTATTCTCTGCATGAGCTTATAGAGACAGCGGAGCTAAGTGAAGAACAACTTCAGTTAAAGCTGAAAAAGTTCTATTTCTCTAGCTGCAAGAAGCTTATAGGAGAGCGGATCACTAGGTACCAGACGCAGCTTAGAGTAAAACCTAAGAGTATCGAGATTGTAGAGTCCAGGACCAAATGGGGAAGCTGCAGCTCCGATAAAAAGCTAACCTTTAACTATCGTCTGGCCATGGCTCCCGTGGAGGTTATCGATTATGTGATCATCCATGAGTTATGTCATTTGCTGCATATGAACCATGATCGCTCCTTTTGGCGACGGGTTGGAAGCCTAATGCCGGATTATAAGGAGAAGGAAGAATATTTAGCAAGATATGGACGGGCTATGACGTTATGAAAAAAGGGTATTCCAGTGCAACTAGAGTAATGGTTGCCGGGAATACCCTTCGTTATTTTAACCCCTTTGCAGCAATCGATAGAGGTTAAGTGCCAGTTGAATCTCGAATAACTCATCTGAGTTTTTCAGATCTATATTTAGCAAATCTTTGATTTTATCAATCCGGTAAATAAAGGTGTTGCGGTGAATAAACATCGCTTTGGCGGCTTCGGTTACATTCTGATTGTACATAAAATAATACTCCAAGGTAGACATGAATCTCGTGTTCATCGTCTGGTCATGTTCATGGATGCCTCCCAGAACTTTGTTAAAGAATGTCTCCATTTCCGTAGGCTTAATATTGGAATCCAAAAAATGATAGACAGAATAATCCTCGAAGTGAGCAATGCTCCGGCTGTCTTTATTAAACCGCTGCATGAGCCGCATAGCTTCTTGGGCCTCGAAGAAGCTTCGATGGAGCGAAGCAAGTGTCTTATACTGACTGCCAATGCCGATGAGAAAATGATTTTTAGTCATTTCCTGAGCCAGCAACTGCAGCACCTCTTGAGCAAAGGCTTTCGTATCGCTTACGGAAATTGGCGGTTTATTTTCATTTTTTCCGATCAAGATGATGATTTGCTGATTGCGATAGTAACAGATTAGCTCTCCACCTGCATTACTGGACAAGCCATAGATCAAATTGACACATTTTTTGACCATATGCTCCATTTCGTATTTTCTATAAACCATGTCCGTGTAGTTTTCCAGCTGTGTAGCTTCAATATGGATAACTGTACAGTAATACGCATAGTTAACTTTAAGCCCATGCATAGCAGATAGGGAATGCAGTGTTTCTGTTGAAGTAATATTGCCAGCTAATAAGTCGTCGAAGAAGTCCTGCCTAATTTTATGCTTTACCTCTTCGATTTCCTTGGCTTTGATCCGGTCCAGTGCAAGCATCGTGGATACATGCTCTAATGCGGTGTAGTCAAATTCAACCAGCTTGCGTACCGTTTGCAGAACGACGATATACGCGTAAGCGTTACTGGATACAGAAACCGGCATAATGCAGCACTTGTACGGCTGTCCCTGAGAATAGTAGGTGCGTTTGATGGATTTTTTGATTTCAGTAATATACTTTGGAAAAGCTACCGTGAACTCTGGTGGAAAAACTGGCCTGTTCTTCACCAGTGGCAGGAATTCCTGAAGTGGAGATGGGTTATCCTTATGATCTGTATAGCAGAGTAGGTTCCAGTCTCTATCTAATATAAGAACAGGGTTATGGATCGTGTCGGACAATTCCGCCGATATTTGCTCAATACCGCCTCCTTCGAGTGCGATTTTGAACAGCGCATTATGAAGGTCGAGCGAGCGTCGGTTCACAGCATCGTAATCCGCGTTGGTCTTTTCGTTAATGATCGCAATGACTCTGGACAAGGTGTATTCAAAAGGGAGCTCCAGTAGCGGGAGTCCATGCTTATCAGCAAGCTCGATCATATTCTGCGGGATAGCATCGAAATATCGCTTCATTTTGATGCAGAGTCCTGCACAGTTATTCTCCACCAGCTCATGAATGAATTTGTTCTGCAGCTCCGTGCTGTCTTTGAAGATATATCCGGTGGATAAAAGCAGCTCGTTCGAGGTCAGCCAGTCAAATACGTCCGGATTCTCGATGATATTAACTACGGAGATTTGATTGTTTAGGCCAGAATGCCCCGCAACGATCTTTATGCCTTCGATGGATTTGATTTGTAAGATATCTTTTATCGTTAGCATCAATTCACACCTCTCATCTTCGCCCATTGTGCAATGTGCATAGTGATTACTTGTTGTTTTTAGTGTTCTTGTATGATGACCCCCAGTGTACGGAGGACTACAATAAGGGTGTCAGGTAACGTTTATCCGTTAAACTGTGATATATTTCACAAAAATATCCTTTTTCACACAGAAAGCAGCTCAATCTTCATCATTCTTGGAATTTTATGAACTGAGTGTAACATCTTCTATCATTCATCATCAACCGTTACGGTTTTTTTATGAGAACGCTTTCTATATAGGATAACCTGACAGTAAGTGACCAAACCATTATCTACTTCCTTCTCAAGGGGGCGATCAAACGGAGCATTCTCAGAGCAAGTGTACCTCTTATTTAAAAGCTGGGATATCCAGTGATAGCGCGTTCTTTCATCGGATTCGAGAATCAGGATTTTTCGGAAATGTACACAGCATATTTGAGCGGACGATAAATGTAAGGTGCAAGGCAACTGATGAATTATATACCATTGCGAGCAGTAGGATAGATAATGCGCCTAATACTTTGATCACAGAGGTTAGTAGTTTTTCGGATCTTGGACTGGTTGTGGGAGATGAAGTTTTTGCGGAGAATGATCAATTATATATTGGCACTAAGCTTTCAATATCGATCAAGGAACTGACAGTTTGGCAGAGCTCTTTATCTATTTTTCCAATAGAAGTAAAGACGCTAAGAGATAATTTGGCTGCGGCAAGGGCTTATATCAATAGCTATGGAAAACCAGGCGGTATAAAGCAGTTTGCGGGTTCTAGCAGCTTTGAGAGAGAAACGATGCGGCTGCTGGAAGAGCAATCTTCAGGTCTTCTGAATGCCTTGGCGAATGACAGCATGGAAGAGGCTACTCATTATGCAATTCGACTAATGGGGTTAGGCTCAGGGCTGACTCCGTCGGGAGATGATTTTTTAGTTGGATTGTTTGCTGCGATCCATCTGCCTCAGAGTCCTATTAGTAAATATCAGCCGTGGTGCAGGGAAGTCGTGAACGAAGCAGCTGAATTAACGAATGAAATAAGCTATATGGCTCTGAAAAAAGCGGCTTGGGGTCAGGTGAGAGAGTCAATGGGTCAGATGCTGCATTCGCTCATGTATGAGAGTAAGGAAAATATGCTTCTTGGCTTATCGGCAGTGCTGGATATAGGTTCTTCTTCCGGAACAGATATTGCCTTGGGGATCATTAGCGGTTTGAATCTTAATCTAGAACAACGTTGGAGGTAAGATATGTCGACTAAAATAGTAATTAAAAGAAACACATACTTTGATTCCGTCTCGCTCATGTCGTTGTCGACCAAAGCGAATCAAATAGAGGGTGTCGAACAAGCTTTTATCGCAATGGCTACTCAAATGAATAAAGAGGTATTAGCGAATGTAGGGCTGATAACCCCTGAGCTAGAGGAAGCTAAGAATAGTGACCTGATGATCGTAATCAAAGCAGCATCCCCTGAGCTGGCTGAAGTTGCCTTTGAAGCAATCGAAGAGCTGTTTATTAAAAAAGATAGTGCAGTTGGCGGTACAGAGCTTAAATATCCAACAATTGAGTCGGCAGTGAAGAATATGACAGCAGCTAATCTTGCAGTGATTTCAGTCAACGGAGCGTTTGCAGCCAGAGAAGCAAGAAAAGCGCTGGAGAATAATCTACATGTCATGATGTTCAGTGACAACGTAAGCGTAGAAGACGAAATTGAATTAAAAAAAATAGCACATGAGCGTGGATTGCTGATGATGGGGCCGGATTGCGGAACCGCGATCATTGGAAATATGGCCTTATGTTTTGCCAATAAGGTTCGTAAAGGCAATATCGGCATCGTGGGTGCATCCGGCACAGGAAGTCAGGAAATCAGCGTGCGGATTCACGATTTTGGCGGAGGCATCTCACAGTTGATTGGCACAGGCGGCAGAGACCTAAGTGAACGTGTCGGCGGAGTAATGATGCTTGATGCGATGAAAGCGCTTAACGAAGACGAAGCCACTAAGGTCATTGTGTTGATTTCCAAGCCACCCGCCAAAAGTGTGGAACAAAAAGTGCTGAATGAAATCAAAAATATGCATAAGCCTGTCGTGGTCTGCTTTATCGGAGGAACGGAGGAAGCTGTTCTGGAAGCAGGTGGACATTTTGCCAAAACAACCAAAGAGGCCGCGCTAAAGGCGGTAATTCTATCCGGCATTGATGAGAGTCAAATTGACAAGCATCCGCTAAACCTTCCGCTGATTGAGGAGATTAAGGTCAAGCTGAAGCCAGAACAGAAGTATATTCGTGGGTTATTCTGCGGCGGTACTTTATGTGATGAAGCAATGTATCTAGCGATGGAGAAATACGACGATGTCTATAGCAACATTCCAAAAGATCCGGAATATCAGCTGGCTGATATCCATATCAGCCAAGCGCATACGTTTATTGACTTTGGGGATGATGGGTTCACCAACGGCAAACCACATCCAATGATTGATCCTTCTTCACGGATTGCCAGATTCAAGCAGGAAGCAAAGGACCCGGCGGTGGGCGTGATCATTATGGATTTTGTATTAGGCTATGGATCGCATGAGGATCCAGTAGGTGTTATGGTGCCTGCAATTATTGAGGCTAAGCAAGCAGCGGAACAAGAAGGCAGACATTTGGAGATTGTCGGCTATGTACTTGGAACCGATCTGGATACACCTTCCGTCCAAGAACAGCTTGATAAGCTGGTATCCGCGGGCGTTACCTATGCAAGCAGTAATACGAATGCAGGACTTCTTGCCAGAGGTTTTGTAGAGAAGGGAGTATAACATGAGCAGAATCAATGAGTTATTTAAGAGTGAACTTCACGTAATCAATGTCGGCCTAGAAATGTTCAAGGATGATATCCTGAAGCAAAAAGGCAACGTAACCCATCTGGAATGGAAGCCACCTGGTGGAGGTAAGCCCGAATTAATTGCCGCACTGGATGCGTTAGAGCAAGAGGGGATTGCTGCAAAGATTGAGGCTGCCAACAAGCTGGCTGTAGAGCGAATCGTGAATTCACAACCGGTATTGGTTGGTTTTGATCAAGCGATCAACGTTGTACCAGGGATGACTAAGACTACGATATTGCATGCAGGGCCTCCGATTACCTGGGATAAGATGAGTGGTCCCATGAAAGGTGCAGTTACCGGCGCTTTGGTCTTTGAGGGCTTGGCGAAGGATCTGGATGAAGCTGCCGAACTAGCGGCATCAGGTGAGATTACGTTCTCCCCTTGTCACGAGCATAATTGTGTGGGTTCCATGGCAGGGGTAACCTCAGCCTCTATGTTCATGCACATTGTAGAGAATAAAACGTATGGCAACATCGCTTATACGAACCTTAGTGAGCAACTGTCGAAAATCTTGCGGATGGGTGCAAACGATGAAACGGTCGTTGCCCGTTTGATCTGGATGAGAGATGTGCTTGGACCGATGCTGCGTGAGGCGATGAAGTTCTCTGAGAACGGCATTGATCTACGGCTCATGTTATCACAGGCGCTCCATATGGGAGATGAATGCCATAACCGCAACAACGCTGGAACGACTCTTTTGATTCAGGCATTAACGCCGCTTATCCTGAGAACGGATTTTACTAATGAGCAGAAAATCGAAGTGTTCGATTTTGTGGCAATGAGTGATTATTTCTCCGGACCAACCTGGATGGCTCTTTGTAAATGTGCGCTTGATGCTGCCCATGGCATCGAGCATAGCACCATCGTAACAACGATGGCTCGCAATGGCGTGGAATTCGGTATTCGTGTCAGTGGAATGCCAGGCAATACCTGGTTTACCGGCCCTGCGCAAAAGGTTGTCGGACCGATGTTTGCAGGGTATAAGCCGGAAGATTCGGGTCTCGATATCGGTGACAGTGCGATTACCGAAACGTATGGTATAGGTGGCTTCGCCATGGCAACCGCGCCGGCGATTGTAGCATTAGTTGGGGGAACCGTAGATGATGCCATGAACTATTCTGTGAAAATGAAGGAAATTACTACGACGGAGAATCCAAATGTGACGATTCCTTTGTTGAACTTCCGCGGAATTCCTACTGGAATCGATATTCGTAAAGTGGGTCAAACCAGCATTATGCCAGTGATCAACACGGCTATTGCCCATAAGGATCCAGGCATCGGAATGATTGGAGCCGGAATCACTCATCCTCCAATCGAGTGTTTCGAGCAAGCCATTCTCGCTTTTAGCCAGAGCATGCATTCATAGAACCACCCGCCCTTCAGGCCTATTCAAGGGCCTGAGGGCTTCATAAGCCATTGGTATGTAAGCGCTAACGATCTAGGGGGAGATTTATTATGGATCAAGTATTTATGAAGATGTTCTGGAAAAAGGGAGATTGGGCCGCGTTTTTCGGGCTGCTTGCTAACAATTTAACCAATCTGCTTACGATGATTTCATTGTTAATTTTTGTAGTAGGGTTTCCGGAAGGTATGGTTTACGGCAGAGTCGTTCCTGCGTTTGGACTCGCGATTTTTATCGCAAGTATTGCTTATGGCTGGTTTGGATATCAGCTAGCCAAAAAAACAGGCCGAACGGATATAACCGCATTACCTTCAGGACCTAGTGCTCCATCGATTTTTACGGTAACTTTTCTAGTGTTAATTCCCGTATTTAGAGAAACCAATGATGCATCATTTGCGCTGCAAATTGGTCTCGTATGGTGCCTGTTCGAAGCTTTGATCCTTATTGTCGGCTCATTTCTGGGAGATGTGCTGCGTAAGGTTATTCCAAGAACCGTACTTTTATCTTGTTTATCTGGACTTGGATTGTTATTGCTGGCCATGAACCCGATGCTGCAATCCTTCGAAACACCAGTGGTTGCTTTTGTTGTACTTGTGATCATCTTTATTAACTGGTTTGGCAAATCGCCGATATTCAAAAAAATTCCTACAGGATTCCTGCTGCTGATTGCAGGAACCGCGCTGGCTTGGATATTCGGCTTGCAGAATCCAGAAGCGATCACAACGGCTCTTTCAACACTGGGGTTTAATCCACCTGAGGTGCATATTACCAGCTTAATTCAAGGGATTCCGCATGCCTTGCCATACCTGGCTTCTGCAATTCCATTGGGACTGGCGAATTATATTTTTGACCTTGAAAATATTGAGAGCGCACATGCTGCGGGAGATCCTTATAACACTCGTAACGTCATGCTAACGAACGGGGTTGCTTCAAGTATTGGTGCTTTTACAGGTAATCCGTTCCCGGTAACTGTGTACATTGGTCATGCAGGCTGGAAATCTATTGGGGCTGGACTTGGTTATACCATAGCTTCTGGTTTCTCCATGTTAATTATTTGTCTCTTTGGTATAGGGGCACTGCTGTTGTCTATCATACCTGTTGTGGCGATTGTTCCGATTCTGGTCTATGTCGGGGTCGTTACGGCGAATCAGGTGGTTCGAGAGACACCTAAAAATGAAGTTCCCGTTATCTTTATCACCTTGTTCCCATGGATTGCTAACTGGGCTTTAACGCTTGCGAACAACATTTTTAATGCGGCTGAAACTTCGGCTTCTAAGGTGGGGATTGATCTCTTATTAAGTAAAGGGGTTTATTACAACGGCCTGATGCATTTAGGAAATGGTGCACCGCTTAGCAGCTTGATTTGGGGCTCCATCACTATTTTCTCTATCCTGAATAAACCACTGCGGGCTGCTGTCTTTGCTGTAATCGCGTCTGGCCTATCTTTATTTGGGATCATTCACGCGCCGACTGTTGGATTTGCTCAAGCTTCACTTATGCCGTTCGTATACGCCTATTTGATGGTTGCAGGATTATTTGTTTATAAGCATTTTTCAGACCTTCGTGACCCAGCGAACAAGCTGCAATCCGAATAAATAATTGATAAAAAGAAATAGGAGAGCTAAAGCCATGACTAATCAAACTCTGTCAGAAGATTTAATTCAAGCAGCGGATCGCGGGGATTTAGCTGCCGTAGAACAGCTTTTAGCTCGTGGTGTCGATGTTCATCATAAGGATGCCAGTGGTCGTACTGCGCTGATGGCGGCAACGCAAAAAAATCATATTCCTCTCGCTCAAAAGCTGATTGAAGCAGGCAGTGACGTGAATGCAAGAGATATCACTATGTTATCACCCTACCTGTGTGCCGGTGCCAATGGATTCCATGAGATTCTGTCTTTAACTCTTGCCGCAGGTGCGGATACAACCAGTGTAAATCGTTTTGGGGGAACTACACTGCTTCCTTCCAGCGAGAAGGGGTATCTAAGAACTGTTCAGAAATGCTTGGAAGCAGGCGTTGCAGTTAACCATATGAACAATCTGGGATGGTCTGCCTTGTTGGAGGCAGTAATTCTCGGGAATGGTGGCCGTTTATACTCTGATATTATTCAGTTGTTGGTGGATGCTGGAGCGGATGTTCAATTGCCGGATCGTGACGGCAAATCATCGTTGCAGCATGCAGAAGAGCTGGGACAGGAGAGGGTCATCCGTATTCTCAATAAAGAAAAGCTAACGATTCATCCAAGTATTCAAAGCGCTCAAGAGCTAGCTCGGGCAGAGGATTTCCTGAAAGCAAGTTTGGTTATGGAACATGCAATGCAAGAGGACAGTAATAATTCAGACTTCTATTACTATAAAGGATACTTCTTAGGGGAACTCGGGAGATATGAGGAAGCTTTGGCAGCCTATCAACAGGCACTTACTATCGAACCGGATGACCTTGATTTCTATTTCTATACCGCAAATGCCTACCGAATGATGAAGCGATCCGAGCAAGCGTTAGCAGAGTATGACAAAGCGATAGAACGCGATCCTGGCGAAAGCTTCTTCCGCTATCATAAATCCAATTATTTAAGAGAGTTGGGCAGGCATGAGGAAGCGGTTAAAGTTATGGATCAGCTTCTGGAACAGCAGCCTGAACGGTATGATTTCTCGTTTCATAAGGCGAACAGCTTGAGATCACTTGGCCGGCATCAAGAGGCAGTTGAGGCGATTGAGAACGCAATTGCTAACGATCCGAGCAATCCTTTATATCATCATCATAAGGCACAGTCACTTGGTTTACTTGGTGATCATGAAATGGCCATTCAAGAAATAGATATTGCTATCAGCTATAATCCTGCCAATCCGGATTTTCACTCCGCGAAGGAACAATTTCAGCTGGCCCTTAAACGCTAATAAATGAGGATCAACTGATCCGTCAGGAGGAATGGAATGAGTAAATTTATAGTTGTAGCCATTGGCGGTAATTCATTGGTGAAAGACAATGGCCGCGATTCTATAGAGGATCAGTCTGAGGCAGTACGTGAAATTGCTGTGAATATCGCTGATCTGGTGCAAGCAGGCAACGATGTGGTGGTTACTCACGGCAACGGTCCACAGGTTGGATTCGAGCTGAGACGAAGCGAGGTGGCTTCGGAAGTCACTGGAATGGATGTTACTCCGCTGGTCAATTGCGTGGCGGGCACGCAAGGGGGCATAGGCTATTTAATTCAGCAGGCCTTAACAAATGAATTCATTCATCGCAGATTAGACAAAAAGGTTGCCACAGTCATTACTCAGGTCGAGGTTAGCAAAAATGATCCGAATTTTCAGTCTCCCTCGAAACCAGTGGGCTCCTTCTTCACGCTTGAGCAAGCAGAGGAGATGAAGCGTGCCAAGCCAGATTGGGTCATCATTGAGGATTCAGGACGAGGTTACCGCCGTGTTGTTCCATCGCCTAAGCCGATTGATATCGTTGAAAAAGACGTCATTAAATCACTCATTGAGACGGGTTATGTGGTAATCGCTGTTGGCGGAGGCGGGATTCCTGTGATCAAAACCGAAAATAATACCTACGAAGGTATCGATGCAGTCATTGACAAAGACTTTGCTACAAGTCTGCTGGCCGAACAGATCGATGCAGAATCTCTTATCATTACAACAGGAGTTCCTCAGGTATGTGTGAATTTCGGTACGCCTGAGCAGAAGGCTCTTGAAGAAGTTACAGCGGCAGAAATGTTGGTATATGCGGAGCAGGGTCATTTTCCTGCTGGCAGTATGCAGCCTAAAATTGAAGCAAGTCTTGGCTTTTTGAAAAAAGAGGGACGCAGAGTTATCATTACCAATCCGGAAAATATGAAAGCTGCGATGAGCCAACAGGCTGGCACACATATTGTAAATTAATAGGATCTAATTTATCTCATCATTTCATGGAGACCGCCACTGATCTAAATCAGGGCGGTTTTTTGACATATTCATGAATTGTTATTTAACTGTTGCTTTCAGATGGCCATATTCTGGTGAATAAAAGGAAGATAAGAGGTAAAACTATGTCCACTATAGAGAAAAAAATACATTAAAATGCGGGGGTAAAAGATGATATCGAATAAAGGAACAACACAACGTTTTACCAGGGCTACAATTCTTTGTTGTATTTGTGCATGTACGGTATTGCTAAGTGGATGCACTAAAGCAGCGGATGAGACTCAAGTGCCTACTCCAACAGCTCAAGTAGAAACCGCAGCACCTTCTGCAGAAGCTACTACACCTGTACCTACGAATAACGCAACAGAACAACCTCTAACATCTGCGTCACCCGGCTCAAATACTGGGAAACTTCCAGAGGGGGTTAGCGTTCAGAGAGTTATCAAGGAGGTTTCGTTAAAAGATAACTATCATAAAAAGGTTGAGCTGCTAACTGACGGAGGCAAGCGGGTCACCATTACAGATCCGAATCAAAAGATTGTTTTGCAGCAGATTGAATATGACGGAAGGATCACTGCGGTTAAGGGTAAACAGGTTACCGTTCAAGTGGAGGGCGGTAAAGAGCAAACCTTAACGATTCCTGATCATATAGTCATTGAAGATGAAGACAAGCTCGGATTGAATAATGGCGTTGAAATCGAGTGGACGGTAAATGCAGATGGACAAATCGAAAGTGTGGAATTGGACGATTAAAAATTTACCGAGGTGAGCTGGATGAAATTTCTAATCGTACTTGGTAGTATTCTTGTTCCCATTGTTATGCTGATGTTACAGGGGAAATCGATAAAGTGGCGTATGGTTTTTAATGTTGTTTCGGTCTTAAGTGCGATTATCTTTGGAAATATTTCCGCCTTGGCGATTTACGAGATATTAAGAGATCGCGCTGTGTTTATGACCTCGATCCATGCGATATTTTTGAATCCAATGTTTCTTATTACCGGAGCCTATCTTGGCGTATATTTAATTTATCGATTGATGATAATTTCGTATGATGAGGTTTATATGTGATCGGTGCAATACAAATAGGGATGTTCCTGCGAAGGACACCCCTATTTGTGTTGTTAACAGGACGGGGGGTTAAGAGGACTTTCCTACAACGTTTGTTCCGCTCTTCGTGATCTTGTAGGTGATGATATCACCATTCCAGAAGTGGAACTTCAGGATTACCTCGCCGTCTTTAACATCTTTAAAGAACGCGGGAAGCAGCTTGATTTCTTTAGTGTTATAAGAAGGTGAGAAGGTATTGCCGAATTCCTTAAATGGAGTCCAGTCCTGCGGACCTGCATTGCCACCAGCGGTATATACAGCTTCCATTGTGGCAAGCTGGTTACCATTAAAGGTGGTCGGAATGGCAAAGGATTCAGTCGTGCCTTTTGCATCGCTTAATTTAGCTGTGTCATACACAATGACCTTAAGTCTCCACGCAACACCCTTGTTGAATTTCAGAGTCAGCACGGCATTTTCACCGTATTTTTGGGAAGCTGTGAGCTTTTTGAGTTGGCTGGCTTTGAGGGTAAGCTCCTCACCATTTAAGGTGTAATCTTTACCTTTGGTCAGATACTTTCCGTTGGCACTAATGGTGGTTAGCTTATTGCCGTTCAGGTTTAGCTTAACCTTGGTATCTTTGATTTGTGCACCTTTTTTTAGGTAGACCAAATCGCTTTCGGTGCTGGAGGAACGCTCCTTCAGACCAGACATTAATACATTGTGGAGTTCAGGATCAGACCACTTATAAGTTTTACGGTTGAAATGCTGCCCGTTATCCCAGAGCATGGAAGTCATTTTCTTTTCTTTCAAATAATAAGTCAGATACTCGAAGAATTTAAGCTTCTCGCCCTGTTCAATCACACCCGTGTCTTTATCGAAACCTAATAAACCAAATTCGCCGACGATGACAGGGATGCCTTTAGCTACAAATGTATTGTAAACGTTATCAAAAGTTTGAGTGATATCATTTTTTGTATCTTTTTCAAATGTGGTGTAGCCGGCAATGTTCACACTAAACGGCCAGAAGCCATAGAAGTGAACGGTCGCAATAATATTTGGATCGTTCAGAGCCGTAATCGTCTTATAGAGATGATCCATTCTTGTTTGCGTAGGTGAAGACTCTAATGAAGGTAATACAAGTGGGCGGAGGTCGTTTTTCCCACCGGATTTCCGCACGATTTGATAGAAAGAGTTATTAAGTTCAGTAAGCATTTGCTCCATTTTTGCTTCGTCTGTGCTTCCACCATCGGTGAACCGAGGTTCATTTATGCTCTCGAACATCAGCTTATCGGATTTGTCCTTGAAGCGATCGGCAATTTGAGTCCAGGCTGCATTATAACGTGCCAGCGTTTCATCGTGTTTTTCTTCCATATGGCTTACCCATAGCCAGGAATCATGATGGACATTAATCATGACATAAAGCTTGGCGTCCAGTGCCCAGCCGACAACTTCTTCCACACGGTCGAGGTAGGCCTTTTCTAGGGTATAGTCTGGTGCCGCACCCATGTGAGTATCCCAGGTCACAGGAATCCGAATGCTTTTATAGCCTTGAGCGGCGATCTTTTTAATAAGATCTTGGGTCACACGTGGATTGCCCCAGGAGGTTTCATCCTCACCTGTAGCATCTAAAGTATTGCCAAGGTTCCATCCGGGCTGCATTTCGTCTACATAGGATTGGATCTTACTCTTTGGCGCTGCCTTAGCTTGTTGCTCGTCCTTAGTTGCAGCTGCGGCCATGGATGAGAACAGAGAGAGCAGAAGAGCGGTGACAAGTGTCAATGATAAGAAGGATTTCTGGATTCGCGTAGTCATTGAATTCTCCTTTGTGAGATAAATTTAGGATGCTTGGACCTGGTTTTGACGCTGTACTCGGTGGTTAGATGAACACAAACACCTCCAGTTTTATTTTGTAAACGCTTTCTTAATATACCCTAACATAGAATACACTTAGCGAGTACCTTACTAATTTGTGGTAAATTCATATAAGAATTAGTGATTTAAATTAATTTACCCCACAGTTGGATAAAGAAATTATTTGAATAACCCTACTCGTAGAAATTGGTTATTCAATAGGATTATCTCTAGCTGCCCGTTATACAAAAAAGAAATATAACATGACAAAAGCATATATATTAGATATGATGAAGCATGAAAATTTAAAATTAGAAATAGGTGCCAACTATGAATGTTGCGGAAGTACAATCATAGATTGGTTAAATGGAAAGCGGGTGTGAATCCCGCGCGGTCCCGCCGCTGTGAAAGAGGAGTCCTTGCAAAATGCCACTGGGAAACTGGGAAGGCAGCAAGGGTGATGATACTTGAGCCAGAATATCTGCCTTTTTCTGTTACACCATCAAACTCTACGATCGATAGAGAGGTGCTTGAATAGTGTTTGCCAGCTATTACTGTGGTTCACTATCTTAACCTCTTGACGTTTATGTTGAGTGGTTTTTTTGTGGTTATGAGAAAGTTTATTCTGTTTTTTATCATAGGTATGAAGGGAAGGGTTATGGAAAAATGAAGAAAAATAAGTTTTTAGCGTGGTTACTTATTGTAGCTGTATTTATTACGACATTCTCTACAAGTGTAATCCCGGCTCAAGCAGATGGAGCAAGCTCTACCCTTAAAGGGTATGTATCTGTATCCGTAGAGAAATTCACCTTAGGCCAAGGGTATATTAAGGAACCTATTAAAGTTCCGATTTATGAAGGCGATAATGGCGCATCTTTAATAACACGTGCGCTAGGTGATGGGAATTATAGATATTTAGGAAATATAGATAGTGGTTTTTATTTATCAGAAGTTAAAGATAGTGGCAGAAGCGAAGTCAATATTCCACAATATATTTTAGATATGATTTCAGCCGATGGGAATACAGTCGGCACTAAAGCAGACCCCGAGTGGTTAAGTCAGTTTGACTACACCTCCATGTCGGGTTGGATGTATGCAGTAAATAATGTGTTTCCTCCGTTTGGGATGACCGATTATAAGCCTCAAGACGGTGACATCATTCGAACTCAGTTCACCACTTATGGCTATGGTTCTGATCTTGGCGGCTGGGGGGAAATCCCAGTTCAACTTGCCAATAAGGATGCTTTAACTGCGGAAATCGCCGAGATTAACAGTGCCCCTAATAAAGAAACTATTTTGGACAGACCAGTAGTGCAATCGGCAGTTTATGAAGCCTATTCCGTGCTCGAAAACATGGCAAGCTCTCAAATAAGTGTAGATCATGCGCTTGTCGGTCTTAATAATGCATTAGACATAGAACCCCCTGTTATTACAGTAAGTGGCATACAAGATAAACAGGAAGTATCCAATAAAGAAATAAGCTTCAAAGTAGCTGTCACAGACAATGTATATAGTGACATTACTCCAGAAGTGAAGCTGAATGGAGTTACTTTATCACCTGCAAATGGGGAGTACAAAGCTACTCTGAATTCAGGCAGTAATGTAATTACTGTAACGGCTCTTGACGGAGCTGGAAACAAAACAAATGTAACTTATCAGGTTACTTACAAACTGGAAACTACAGTTGCCGTCAAACAACAGTTAGATAAAAACCTTGCTTATATTTTAAATACTGTAAAGAATCCAACGTTTGGAACAGGCAGCGGAGAATGGTCGATCCTTTCTCTGGCACGGGCGAACTATACAGTACCTAACGGTTATTACGATCTTTATTACAACAATGTAGCTACGAAAATAGCATCAACCATTAAAGAGGATGGAAAACTCGACGCCAATAAAAGCACAGAGAATTCCAGAGCGATTCTAGGACTTACCTCTATCGGAAAAGATATCACAAATGTTGCGGGATATGATCTGAGAAAAGCACTGGCTGATTATCAATATATCCAAAAGCAAGGCAATAATGGTCCGATTTTTGCTCTGATTGCGTTAGATAGCCATAACTATGAGATTCCTGTAGTTGATGGAGTTACAGAACAGACCACAAGAGAAAAACTAGTTCAGTATATTTTAGATAAAGAGGTTAAAAAAGGTACAGCAGAAGCTGGTGGCTGGGCATTAGGCGTAACCAAAGCCGATGTCGATATGACTGCGATGGCGATGCAAGCTCTTGCACCTTATTATGCATCCCGTGATGATGTAAAAGCCGCCGTGGATCGGGCCATCCAATGGCTGTCCGATAACCAAAACAATCAAGGCGGATTTACAAGCTGGGGAAGCACTAGCAGCGAGAGTATCTCGCAGGTAATTGTAGCCTTAACTGGTGTAGGTGTAGATCCGCACACTGACGCTAGATTTGTTAAAAGTGGAAATTCGCTTATTGATGCATTACTTAGCTTTGCTGCACCTGAGGGTGGATTTAAGCATATCCTCACAGGCAAAGTAGACAATATGGCAACGGACCAAGGTACGTATGCTCTTGTGTCCTATGATCGTCTGATCAATCATAGCAACCGTCTCTTTGATATGAATGATGTACAATTAGAACAACCTACTACTGTTGTAGCCAAACAACAATTAAATAAAAGCCTTGCTTATATTTTAAATACTGTAAAGAATCCAACGTTTGGAACAGGCAGCGGAGAATGGTCGATCCTTTCTCTGGCACGGGCGAACTATACAGTACCTAACGGTTATTACGATCTTTATTACAACAATGTAGCTACGAAAATAGCATCAACCATTAAAGAGGATGGAAAACTCGACGCCAATAAAAGCACAGAGAATTCCAGAGCGATTCTAGGACTTACCTCTATCGGAAAAGATATCACAAATGTTGCGGGATATGATCTGAGAAAAGCACTGGCTGATTATCAATATATCCAAAAGCAAGGCAATAATGGTCCGATTTTTGCTCTGATTGCGTTAGATAGCCATAACTATGAGATCCCTGTAGTTGATGGAGTTACAGAACAGACCACAAGAGAAAAACTAGTTCAGTACATTTTAGATAAAGAGGTTAAAAAAGGTACAGCAGAAGCTGGTGGCTGGGAATTAGGCGTAACCAAAGCCGATGTCGATATGACTGCGATGGCGATGCAAGCTCTTGCACCTTATTATGCAACCCGTGATGATGTAAAAGCTGCCGTGGATCGGGCCATCCAATGGCTGTCCGATAACCAAAACAATCAAGGCGGATTTACAAGCTGGGGAAGCACTAGCAGCGAGAGTATCTCGCAGGTAATTGTAGCCTTAACTGGTGTAGGCGTAGATCCGCACACTGACGCTAGATTTGTTAAAAGTGGAAATTCGCTTATTGATGCATTACTTAGCTTTGCTGCACCTGAGGGTGGATTTAAGCATATCCTCACAGGCAAAGTGGACAATATGGCGACGGACCAAGGTACGTATGCTCTTGTGTCCTATGATCGTCTGATCAATCATAGCAACCGTCTCTTTGATATGAATGATGTGCAACTGGAACAACCAGAAGAACCGGGGCCTGGGCAACCAGAGGGTCCGAAAGAACTTCCGTTACCTTCTGGGGAGAACCCGAAAGTTGAAATCCCAAATGACGCTAATGATTATATCGTTCCGATCAGCGCTGGAGATAGCAACAAAGAAATCACAGTAGCTATTTCAGAAGAAAATCAATCAAAGGTTAGTGTCAATTTACCAAGTAACAGCGACCTTCCTCAGATAGAGGCCATAAAAGGTAACGTATCTGTAGTCATTCCTAAGGGTGCAAAAGTTACGAGTGGGGATGCCTCAACGATTGAACTGATTTCAGCTTTAACCGGTGCAGAATCTGCACTAAAAGATAGTGTGAATCAGATTATTCCTGGGGACAAGAAGCTTGATAACATTCTTCAAGCATTTTCCATGGGTGGTAGTGCAAGAGTAGAATTTAGTCAATTTATTACGTTAACCTTTAAGGACCTTAAAGGAAAAGAAGCTGCTTATATTCAAAATGGCACCCCTCATGCCATTCAAAAATTTGCAAGTGATGACTTAGGTTTTGCAAGCGGTAAGTCTGAGTATGCCTATGATAGTGGAAATGACTTAATTGTAAAAACCAATCACTTCACTGACTACATTGCGTATGCTTCCAGTGCAGTACAAACACCTGGCGGCGACGGTGGTAACGGTAATGGTAGCGGAAATGGTGAAGGAAATGGCGGCAACAATGGTGGCAACAATGGTGGCGGAACCACTCCATCGAAACCATATGTAATCCTGTCCGTGGATAAGCTTACGATTAATAAGGGATATGTTGTTCCATCTGTACAGGTAGAGCTACAATCTGGTGACACAGTGTGGTCTGTACTAAAAAGAGTGCTGGATAGCCGCGGTATCGACTATAGAGATTCCTGGAACAGTGACTTTGGAAGTGTATATGTTGAATCCATAGCTGGTGATGGGGAATTTGACCATGGCAGCGGCAGTGGATGGATGTATAATGTGAATGGGAAATATCCTAATTATGGAGCATCTTCATATGACCTAAGTTCCGGGGACAGAATTCAGTGGCGTTATACTACGAATTTGGGTGTGGATCTAAATGCACCGATACCAACTACAAGCCCAACCCCAACGCCTAAGCCTGGTGCTACTCCTGCTCCTGGTGGGGGAGCTAATCCGGAAGCCGGCGTTGATCCAAATGTGAGTCCATCTCCAACAGTGACTCCTAAGGATCCTACCCAGAACACGAATGATATTAAACAACTGTATACAGATGCTGATAAGATCTCTTCCTGGGCCTATTCAGCGATTGAAACAGCTACAGTAAAAGGATATATCCAAGGTAATAATGGCCAGGTGAATCCGAAAGCTTATATCACAAGAGCGGAGTTCACTAAGATTCTCGTTTCTGCATTAGAACTTGATATTAAGAGTGATAAAGGCATTACCTATAAGGATGTCGCTCTAGGCGATTGGTTCTATCCATATGTGAATGCTGCGCATAAGGCAGGTCTAATCACAGGCTTTAATAATGAATTTAAGCCAAATGACAAGATTACTCGTGAGCAGATGGCAGCAATTATCGTCAGAGCATTGGCCATCCCGGCGACGAAGCCAGGAACAGCGATTAAAGATATCAACACAGTATCGGCATGGGCCAAAGCAGATGTAGAGACCGTTGTTGCGACTGGTTTGATGTTAGGTGATGATAATCAATTTAAACCTAAAGAGCTTGTAACTAGAGAAATGGCGGCCGTTGTAGCTACCAGAACCCATGATTATAAGAGTGGGAACAAAGTGGTTAGTCCGACTATTCAGAATAAAGCAGTTAGTTCTTATATTCAGAACACAGCTGCCTTTTTGCAAAAAACAGTAACAAACCCGGTTATCTCCTCGGTTGGCGGGGACTGGACAGTGTTCGGGCTGGCACGTTCAGGCGTGAAGGTTCCAGATAGTTATTACACTAAGTACTACGCGAATGTAGAAGCAACTCTTAAAGAAAAAGCTGGGAAGCTGCATAGCGTAAAATATACGGAATATGATAGAGTTATTTTGGCATTAACTTCAATCAACAAAAATATTGATAAAGTGGCGGGTTATAACCTACTGGAACCGCTCGCGGATTTTGATACTGTAATTAAGCAAGGTATTAATGGACCTGTGTTTGCTCTCATTGCACTGGACAGTAATCATTACGACATTCCAGTGGTTAAGGGTGTAAAGACGCAGACGACTAGAGAGCTGCTCATTGATTATATTTTGGGCAGAGAGATCAGCGGCGGTGGATGGGCACTAGGCAGTAATGCTACAGCGGCTGATCCAGATATCACGGGGATGGTCATTCAAGGCTTAACGCCTTATTACAAAACCAACGCCAAAGTAACAGCTGCTGTGGACCGGGGGATTGCTTGGTTATCCAAAACACAGACTGCAGACGGTGGTTTTGCAAGCTGGGAATCTACAAATTCCGAAAGCATCGCTCAGGTGATTGTAGCTTTAACTGGCCTTGGTATTGACCCGCATAAGGATTCCAGATTTATCAAAAATGGACATTCCGCAGTAGACGCATTGCTTAGTTTTGCTGCACCTGAAGGTGGCTTTTATCACGTGAAGCAGGGTGGAGTAGGCAATGGAGGCGCGCAACCAGGAGAAGTAGATCTTATGGCTACGGATCAGGCGATGTATGCACTGGTTTCCTATGATCGGCTCGTTAATGGCCAGACACGTCTTTATGATATGACAGACGTCAAATAGAATTTTATTTAGAGAGATAAGCAAGGGTAGCGTGTATACCCTTGCTTATTATTTAAGGTGGGACTAGAGAAATGAACAAGAAGAAATGGTTAACAGCGATACTAATCATAGGTGTATTGGCTATCGCCTTCTTTTGGGGCGGGGATTACCAGAAGAGCCCAAACAAGGTCGCAAATAGTAGCGTTGAGACACAGGTTATAGAGCCAGAGAACACTGCTTCCGCAACAAATGATGATGTTGAACCCACTGAGGCCATCGCTACCGAGACAACAGAGATAACACCGTCAGCTACGCCAAGTGAAACAGCTAAGCCCATTGAAACCCTAAAACCAAATGAATCGGCAACACCAACGGAAGCTGTAACACCAACAGGAACTGCAGCACCAACAGAAGTTGTAACACCGGTCGCAACAACAAAACCTGCTGCAACGAAGCAACCGACCGCAACGCCGAAAGCGGCTAAAACGTCCGTGCCGGAAACGAAAGCGACGGCAAAACCCGTAACAAAACCTGATTCAAAAGTAGCGACAACAGAAACCAAGCAGGAACCGAAAAAGGATAAATTTCTTACCGATCCAGTGCCAAGCGGGAAACCTAAACCAGTGGAATGGCAAGATGCAACGGTAGATAAGAAGAAGCAATTAACGGCTACCTTGTCCGTCTCAGCGGCAACAATTTTAGATAACATGGATATTTTTAATCAGGATAAGCTTGAAGTATTGCCGGCAGATGGTATCATTTATAAAGCGCAGAAGGTAACCTTTTATGAAGGTGAGTCTGTGTTTGATGTTTTACTAAGAGAAATGAAAAAGAATAAAATCCATATGGAATTTAGCATGACGCCGATCTATAACAGTAATTATATTGAAGGCATAAATAATCTGTATGAATTCGACGCTGGAGAGCTCAGTGGATGGATGTACAAAGTAAATGGCTGGTTCCCTAACTACGGCAGTAGCCGTTATGTTCTCAAAGATGGCGATGTCATTGATTGGGTATACACTTGTGATCTAGGTCGAGATGTGGGTGGTTATGTAACCACAGGAGGAGCTCAGAAATAATGAAGGATAGCTTTTCTGCCTTTCATCCGTTTGTGAATTTTCTATATTTTGTTGTTGTATTGCTGTTTAGCATGGTGTTCATGCATCCTATATTTCAAGTGATTGCCCTTATTAGTGCTGTAGCCTACTCAATTATGTTAAAAGGAAAAAAGGGCATCCGATTTAATCTGCTTTACATGATTCCTTTTCTGCTGTTTATGGCAGTGATGAATCCTGTTTTTAATCATCAAGGGGTAACGATCTTGTTCTATTTAAACAACGGGAACCCTATTACGAAGGAATCGATTCTTTATGGCGTGGCAGCGGCGTGTATGTTTGTGACGGTAATTATTTGGTTCTCCTGTTATAACGTCGTGATGACCTCGGATAAGTTTATTTATATATTCGGAAAAATACTGCCGGCACTGTCGTTGATTTTTTCGATGGTGCTTCGTTTTGTTCCTAGATATTTAGCGCAAATCAAGGTGATTTCTAATGCTCAAAAATGTATAGGCCGGGATGTCTCACAGGGAAATCTCCTCGCGCGTGCGCGGAATGGCATTACGATCCTCTCCATTATGACCACCTGGGCTTTGGAAAATGCGATTGAGACAGCGGATTCCATGAGATCGAGAGGGTATGGATTGCCGGGCCGTACAAGCTTTTCTATCTTTCGGTTAGATGCCCGAGACAAAGTAGCCCTCTTGATCATGACAGGTTTAATTGCGCTGGTAGCCGTAGGGGCAGTGATGGGTGAGAACACCATGAGATTCTATCCGTCGATTAAAGCGAGCGCAATTACGCCTTTTAGTATTCTTATATATATCGCTTATTTTGCGTTATGTATGATCCCAGTGCTCATCAATATGGTGGAGGCAATGAAATGGAAATCTATCGAATCGAAGAACTAAGCTTTACTTTTCCTGAACAAGAGCAAGCGGCTCTTTCGAATATTAATCTTACGATTGAAAGTGGAGACTTCATTACTATTTGTGGAAAGTCAGGCTGTGGCAAAAGCACTCTGCTTAGACAACTGAAAACAATTCTAACCCCACATGGCAGTCGCCAAGGGGCAATTTATTATAAGGGTCAACCTGTAGAGGAGATTGATCAAAGAACGCAGGCAGCGGAAATTGGTTATGTACTCCAAAGTCCGGACAATCAAATAGTGACAGATAAAGTATGGCATGAGCTTGCCTTTGGGCTGGAGAGCTTGGGGTATGATCATTCTACTATTCGTCTGCGTGTGGCGGAAATGGCCAGTTTTTTTGGGATCCAGACCTGGTTTCATAAAAGTGTGACCGAGTTATCAGGCGGCCAGAAGCAGCTGCTTAACTTAGCCTCCATAATGGCTATGCATCCCTCGGTTCTAATCCTCGATGAGCCTACCTCCCAGCTAGATCCTATTGCGGCTTCCGATTTTCTGGAGACGGTCAAAAAAATAAATCGTGAGCTGGGAACAACCGTGATCATGACCGAGCATCGTCTAGAGGATGTTCTTCCGCTTACAGATCGGTTGATTGTGCTGAATGAGGGAGTTGTGATCGCCGATGATACCCCGCAAAAGGTGGGCGAGGCTTTAAGTAAGCTGAACCATCCGATGTTTCTGTCCATGCCCTCACCGATGCAGATTGTTGCAGGAGTAGATCATGACTTAGCGTGGCCTGTGACTGTGAAGGAAGGGCGCCAATGGTTGGATGCTTTTCTAAAGGGTAAGACTCCTGCAACGATGGCAGAAACTCAGCCTAGCACGAAAGAGGCCGGCCCTGTAGTCATAAAGTTTAAGGACGTATGGTTTAAATATGATAAAAATGGCCCGGATATCATTAAAGATTTGTCGTTTGAAGTGAAGCAAGGGCAATTTTATTGTATTGTTGGCGGGAATGGGACGGGGAAGACATCAACGCTGTCGCTGATGAGCGGGATCCTTCAGCCTTACAGAGGGAAAGTTCTAATCGGTGGGAACAACCCTGCGAAGATGAATGCCAAAGCGTTGTTTACTAACAATCTGGGCATCCTCCCGCAAAATCCGCAAACCTTATTTGTGAAAAAAACAGTCGAGCTAGATTTATATGAAATGTTATCCCAGCTCTCTTTGACGAAGGAAGAAAAAACCGCCAGAGTTGAAGCTGTGGTAAAGTTCGCAGAACTGGAACATCTCCTCTCCATGCATCCGTATGATCTCAGTGGGGGAGAACAACAGCGTGCAGCGTTGGCGAAGGTGCTTTTGTTAAAACCAAAGATTCTGCTGTTGGATGAACCGACCAAAGGACTGGATGGACCCTTCAAAGAGAAGCTAGCCGTATTCCTGCAAAAGCTCAATGCCGAAGGCGTTACTATTGTAATGGTCTCGCATGATGTTGAATTTTGTGCCAAATACGCTGAGGTCTGCGCCATGTTTTTTGATGGAAGTATCATCACTACGAATGAAGCACAGAAGTTTTTTGCGGGAAACAGCTTCTATACAACGGCCGCCAACCGTATGGCGCGTCATGTATGGAATGAGGGAGTAACGATAGAGGGTGTGATTGATTTATGTCAAAGAAGCAGATAACGGATCGTCGTTTGAGTCGTCGAACTTTATTAGCGGCACTACTAATCCTCATAGTCATTCCAGCTACGATTTTATTAGGCATCTTTGTGCTAAATGATCGGAAGTATTATTTTATCAGTCTATTAATTGTTATCTATACGATGATTCCTTTTGCGATGGTATTCGAGAACCGGAAGCCGCAGGCGAGGGAGCTGATCGTTATAGCGGTGTTAGCAGCCATTGCCGTGGCGGGACGCGCAGCCTTTTTTATGTTGCCGCAGTTTAAGCCAGTGGTTGCTATTGTCATCATCGCAGGGGTAAGCTTGGGTGCGGAGGCAGGGTTTCTGGTTGGCGCTGTTGCAGGCTTTGTCTCGAATTTCTTCTTTGGGCAGGGGCCTTGGACGCCTTGGCAAATGTTTTGTTTTGGCATCATTGGCTTCCTGGCGGGCATTTTCTTCAAGAAGGGTCTGCTTAAAAAGAATAAGCTGTCGCTGTGTATATTCGGAGGCTTAGCGACGTTTTTCGTATACGGAGGCATTATCAATATAGGCTCGCTGATGATGTTCACTTCAGAGTTCTCATGGCCGGCTTTAATGACCACTTATATTTCAGGTTTTTGGTTTGATATGGTGCATGCGATCTCGACGGTGGTGTTTTTGTTTTTTATTGCTAATCCTATGATTGAGAAGTTGGATCGGATAAAAACGAAATATGGGTTGATTGAGCCTTAGGTTCTTGGTGTTAGCTTTTGGACGTTGTGCGCTGTGGGCTTTTTACGCTGGCGGACGCTCCGCTTTTCCACAATCAGTCCGTTCTCTCCGCTGCTATCAGCGCGAATTCCAAAACACCAACACACAAACACAAACTAAAGGCTCAACGCCTCCCGCTTCGGTTTTTACCGGAAGGGGGAGGGGAACTAGTGGCTACGAATCAGGCCACTGTGACAAGCCACTGAAAAGAGAATATACCTAGTAGCGATGCTCCTAGGTGAAAACTTATAAAAACAGGCGATGTTCCGGTATCCGGTATCGCCTGTTTTTTTGATTCACTTAACGTTCAGCAACAACTTTGTGCGGGGGAACCCCGGCATCGGGCTGCTTATGAGTGGCTTCAAGTGTGGAGAGGTCACCGTCCAGTGTTTTGAGTCCGGGGAGCAGCAAGGCTGCGCTGGCGCAGAGCATTGGAAGCAAGCCGGCGATGACAAAAAGCGCAGGCACACCATAGAGTTCAGCAATCGCGGCGCCGGCAAAAGCACCAAAAGGCTGTAAACCGCCACCGATTAAAAAACGGATGGAGTTGACTCTTCCTTGCAGATTGCTCGGAACCAGACGTCCATGGAGTGAAGAGCTTAAGGAGCCGAAGAAGGGACCTATCGTTCCGGTGGCGAATACGGCGGCGAGAGCAAAAGAAAAACTAGGAAATAACCCCCATAATGTTGTAACTAAACCGATGGTCCCCAGACTTCCGAGCATGACAAACCGCCTCTTTTTAATTTCCCCTATCATGGAAATGACGCTTAGCCCGACTAAGGTTCCAAGTGCGAAAACTGTACTAAGTGTGCCCATCGTCGCCGCATCACGGTGGAGCACTTCGCGTACAAAAGGAACCATCATGGTCCAGACGGCAATTGAGCTTAGATTACTAATAGAGGCCATCATCATTATCGTAAGCATGGCGGGGAATTGTTTATAGAAGGTAAAACCCTCAGCTATTTCGCGAACGTAGATGGCAATGGAGAAACGGCCTGGAGCTGGAGAGGGCTTGGGTAGCTTCTGCAGGCACAGCAAGGTAGTGATGGCCGCAACGTAACATAACATGTTGATGCTAAGGGCTGGCAGCGCGCCACTGGCAGCGGTCAACGCCCCAGCCAGGGCGGGGCCCAGCAAGACTGCTGCACTTTTGCTGCCATCGATGATAGCAAAAGCCCGCACCAGCTTCCGGCTATCGGCAACGCCGGGAATAACAGCCATGGCTGTTGGCATGAACAGGGCGGCGCAGGCCCCGCTGAGACCAGCGGCGACAAACAGATGCCACAGCTGCAGTTGGCCAGCCAGACCCATGCCAAGCGGTAATGCTATAGCCAGCAGGCGAATGGCTGCCAAGCAGGCCATAAAGCGTACCCGGTGGAGTCGGTCGGACAGCGGCGAGCCCAGCAAGCGCAGCAGCAGCTCAGGTATGCCGGAGCTGAGTGCGAGTGCTCCCATCGCTAGTTTGGAACCCGTCAGCTCATAGACGAGCCATTCCATAGCCAACAAGCCAAAAGCATCCCCAAAAGCACTTAAAGTTATGGTTGAGAGTAAACCATAATAGCTGCGTTTTATCATAGCCTGTTCGCTCCTTTCTTATATTTCTCGCATATACGCTTAGCGTCCTTATAAGGACGCTTAAGGCGTTTATGCTTGACTCTCTAGATATGACCCAATCTGTTGCGGTAGCCCATTTAAGGCTTCCAATCGCAGGCTATACGATGTGCTTTTAACGTTGGTATGGACAATGACCAGCCCTGCTGCGCGCAGCGCGATCAGATGGTAGTGGATTGTACTTTTAGAAAGTCCGACTTCCCGCACGATTTCCGTGAAATTCAACTGCTTGCCTGTAAGCAAACGAAGGATATACAGCCGCGTCTCATCCGAGAGTGCCCGGGTAAGGCGAAGTAGTGCTGGAGCAGGCCGGCCAGCTTCCGGAGGGAGAACATCACAAGAGTAGCTAGTGAACACGAATTCATCAAACATAGAGGTGGTGACCAGTGGGCGGGCATGATATTGCGGAATGATAATGACCTGCTTCAGACGTTCGGTTGGATAGAGGCGCATTCCGTCGGTTGCTGCTTCAAAGACTTCCATATCATTGTTCCCATTCAGTATCGTTCGTCTTGACTCGGCTTCCTGTTCAAGCCCTTTGAGGATATTAGGGTCGATTCCATTGAAGTAACCCGCGTTCCATTCGCGCAGGATGTCAGAGGCAGTGTCCCTTAGCTCGGAAAGATTAGAGGGGACCGATTGGCCGAAACGTCCAGATATTTCATACAGTTCACCCGAAGTTAACCCATCAAACCAATCCAGAAAGCTGCTAACCGAACGTTCTACTGGACAGCACCAAATGTAGGGAGCCAAACTGAAATCATCAAGTTTCTTAACGACCTCTTGCATTTTACGAAGCAACATCGGTGCAAATCTTGCTTGTACTTCACGTACCCAGAGCTTACCGGAATCCATAGCAGTATGGTTCTGCTTGCTTAGAAAAGCAGTCATACTGTTCACACATTCATACATGGGGGCAAAATCGACTTCTACTTTATATTCCATGAGCTTCTCCATCCTTTGAGTAAGTTACTGAAACATTTATTAGTTCTATAATTATAGAACTTTTTATTGGTTTTATTGTAAACGAACTATATTCCATTTTCAATAGCTTTTCGACTGAAAACAAAAGAAATTTTAATTACGAAAAAAAGACAGTTCCGGTAGGCACATTTTGTGCACTAGGAACTGTCTTTTGACGTCTACACAATTTATATACTTTTTAGGAGTTCTGAGTAGATTGCTCAAATATAATCAATTGATTATATAAGTGTTTGGTTATATAATAAATCTGAAACTCAGATGAAGAAGGTGTTTTTAGATTTGAAGGAATTTCAGGGCATGAATGATTTGACTCAGGGTCCTATTATGCCTACCTTAATGAAATTAACGCTTCCCATTATTGCGACGAATTTCATCTCCACAACCTATGGCCTCGTCGATATGATTTGGGTTGGAAGATTGGGAAGTGGTCCTGTTGCCGCGATTGGCACGGCGAGTTTTTTCATTAATCTAGCGATTGCATTGTCGACTATGATTACGATCGGTACAGGGATTAAGGTTGCGTTTTGTATGGGATCTGGCCAGATAGAGAAGGCTAAATCATATATTAAGAACGGGTTTATGATGTCTATTTTATTAGGACTTCTCTATATGAGCTTAGTTCTGTTGACCAACAATCAGTTGATTGGTTTTTTTGATCTTGGAAGTGATGAAGTTGAACGGATGGCACGACAATTTTTAGTGATTTCGATCTTCGGGACGGTATTTTCCATCGTAAATACTTTGTTTGCCACACTCTTAAACTCGATGGGAAATAGTAAACAACCGTTTCAGATCTACTCCGTTGGTCTTATGGTTAATATCGTCCTTGATCCATTTTTAATTTTTGGCTGGGGCAGTTTTGAAGGTTGGGGAGTAGCGGGGGCAGCCACGGCAACATTGACAGCGAACATCTTAGTTACGGCTCTTTTTATCATAAAGACAAGAAAGTCAGAAATCATTTCGAACACATCAGCATGGGACAGTCGTCAAATGAAAGAAGTAATTCGTATGGGACTTCCCATCACAATCCAACGGGTCACCTTTACGCTCATATCGATCGTCATTGCTAAGATCATTGTACGTTTTGGGGCGGATGCGATTGCGGTGCAAAAAGTAGGGATTCAAATTGAATCTATTTCTTATATGACTATTGGAGGACTACAGGGAGCTATTGCTGCCTTTTTTGGACAAAATTATGGAGCACGCCGATTGGACCGTATAGGGCAGGGATATCGTAAGGCTTTGATCTTAACCTCCATCTTTGGCGTGATCATATCGCTTATATTTATTGCGTTCCCGCAGCAGCTATTTTCCTTGTTTTTATCAGATCAGACAAGCCTGGAATTAGGCACTGATTATATGCGCATCATTGGCTACTCACAATTATTTATGTGTATGGAATTGATGACAGTAGGTGCTTTTAACGGCATTGGCCAAACTCATATCCCGCCGATCTTCAGTATTACATTTACTGCACTGCGAATTCCACTAGCCTTGATTTTATCCGAACCTTTTGGCTTGAATGGGGTGTGGATGTCGATTGCTCTAAGCAGTGTGTTTAAAGGGGTTATTCTTGTGTTCTGGTTTAATAGATCTTTATTCAAAATGAACAAACAGCAGATAAACTACTAAGCAAAGGATGATCGTTGAAATGGCTTTATTAAATCGTAAACTCATACAGCTTCTGAGGGATAACCATTTGAATAAGGAGCTTTTTCACGGCGAATTTGGATTGGAAAAAGAAAATGTCAGAGTGGATCCAGAGGGAAGACTTGCGCTGACACCACATCCTAAAGCTTTTGGCAACAAAATGGAGAACCCGTATATTCAAACCGATTTCTCAGAGAGTCAAATTGAAATGGTCACCCCTTCTTTTGATTCTATTGATGAGACTTATAACTTTCTGGAGGCGCTGCAGGATATTGTGTCGCTTGAGCTCAAGGAAGAATATCTGTGGCCAAGTAGTAATCCTCCAAGGCTACCGAATGATCAGGACATCCCCATTGCCAAGATGGGTAATCCGATTGAGGATGAATACAGACATCAGCTAGCAGACAAATACGGTCGCAAAAGACAATTGCTGAGCGGAATCCATTACAATTTCTCTTTTGATGAACAATTTCTGAGACAGCTTCATGACATAACAGATCCACAGGTGAGCTTTAAAGAATTCAAAGACGCTACCTACTTAAAAATAGCCCGTAACCTATTGCGGTACCGTTGGCTTCTTATCTATTTAACAGGCGCCAGCCCTGTTTTTGATAAGACTTATATGGAACAATGTGTAGCTCGCGGGGAAACAGATGACGACAAAAGCTTTTATTATCAGAATATGAATTCACTGCGGAATAGCGAATGTGGGTATCGAAATGAAAAACCTCTTTATGTATCTTTTGCTTCGTTAAAGGATTATGTTCATGATTTACAAGCTTTGATCGAATCGGAAGAATTATTAAGTGTAAAAGAGTTTTATAGTCCGGTTAGAGTGAAGACAGCAAGAGGCAAACACCCTTTAGAGGAACTGATGCAAGATGGGATAGCTTATTTGGAGCTTCGGTTTATTGATCTGAATCCACTCTACAAAATAGGAATCGGCAAAGAAACGATGATTTTCATTCATCTTTTTATCCTGTATATGCTGCTGAAGGAGGACGAACCGTTCGGAGTAGAGGATCAGAAGATGGCGAATCTTAATCATGATCAACTAATCATGGAAGGAATAAAGGGATGTTTGCATGATTACGGGGATTCATGTACAACGATGGAGCAGCAGGCATTAACTTGTATTCATGAGATGCAGAATATGATCCAACTGTTGAACCCGGAGAATGAAGTGTTTTTGAACGTATTGCATGGAGCTAAGAATAAAATTGTAGAGCCAGACCGGAGTTTTGCAGCTATTGTGAAGTCGGAAGTTCAACAATCCTCTTTTGTACAATACCATCTGAATAAAGCTAAACAATATGCTAAGGAAAGTCTTGCGAATGGATACCGTTTTGTGGGATATGAGGATCTGGAGCTATCTACACAGCTTCTTTTGAAGGCAGCGGTTAAACGTGGCATTAAGTTTCAATTGATCGATCGGGAAGAGAACTTTGTAGTTCTTACGCAAGGTGATCATAAAGAATATATTAAGCAAGCTACGAAGACCTCCCTTGATTCTTATAGTACGGTATTAATCATGGAGAATAAGATCGTTACGAAAGAAGTTCTTAAACAGCAAGGCATTCGTGTTCCCGCAGGAGAAGCTTTTCGAAATCTGGAAGAGGCAATGAATGCGCATGGCACTTACCGTAACAAGGCTATTGTGATTAAGCCCAAATCAACCAATTTTGGACTCGGCATTACTATTTTTACAGACGACTTCTCTAAAGAAGATTATCAAAAAGCCTTCGAAATCGCCTTCGAGTTTGATCGAACAGTGCTACTAGAGGAATTCATGACGGGTAAAGAATATCGTTTTCTTGTCATGGGTGATGAAGTAGTCGGAGTATTGCACAGGGTTCCTGCAAATGTGATTGGAGATGGTGTACATACGATTGAACAACTAGTGCACGAGAAGAATAAGGATCCGTTAAGAGGCCGTGGGTACAAGACACCACTTGAGAAAATTCAGATCGGTGAAGCAGAAGCGATGTTCTTGAACAACCACGCTCAGGCTTGGAGTGATATTCCTCCATTAAACGAAGTCATCTATCTTCGGGAGAACTCTAATATTAGCACGGGTGGTGACAGCCTGGATTTTACAGATGAGATCCCAGATAGTTATAAGGCTCTGGCGATTCAAGCGGCTAAAGCTGCGGGCGCCACTTTTTGTGGAGTGGATATGATGATTGATGACATCAAGGAAGAAGCCAATGATACGAACTATAGCGTTATTGAGATTAACTTTAATCCAGCGATTCATATTCATTGTTATCCTTATAAAGGGAAGAACCGAAAGGCGGATGAACGGATTCTGAATCTATTATTTGGGGAATAAACAGAAGCTCAACCAGTACCTTTGGTTGAGCTTCTGTTTTTAAAGGGGCAATTCGCTCCCTCACCCACTACATGTTCATGTTAGGAGTTACCCGCAGCTGCAACGCCACTAAAGTTTCTGGCTTGGACATTATTAAAGGGATCTGTTGCAGCTGCATTTGTGAAGATCTCTGCTGTGTACTGAATTTGACCTGTTGCGACAGCCGCTGGTGGTGGAATATCTACTGCTGTAAAACCGAAAGCTTCATTTTCTCTGCTGATCGCAACCCCAAATGTCGTGGTGAAAATGATTATATTCACCTCCTAGAAATAGAATATGATAGAAGGAGAGTTAACTCTTGGATTTTCTATATAATTCATCAGCTACCTACTTGCATGGCTTGATGATCAAGTGTTAAATGAAAGAAGGGTTAGAAGTTTAAGGAAAGGCGGGAGCTATTATCAAATATAGGAATAAGTCTAAAAGGATATTATTGATTTCATTGATGCTGTTGGCAGTAGTTATCATTGGTGCGGTGGTGCTTGGGGAACGCGGAGGAATAATGAGTAAATCCGAGAGCTCTTTCAAAAGTCCTGCTGAACCGTCGCCCCTTATCATTACACATGAGAATAGTACAGATGCTATAGATAATTATGTCATTCTAAAGACGAGCTGGAATGGAGCGGAATATGATCGGGCTTCCTTTTACTATACGGCTTGGCATAGTGAACCTACGCTTCTAACGAGGCTGCATCGTTTGAAACCAGGGGAGAAACTGCAGGTCGACTTTGGAGATTACGCACCGAGTGAAGTCACAGTAAAGATGGCCTATCTAACTGAGAGCTTTGATGAATCGCAGCTTCCAATTGTAGAAGTTCCTGTAACACTCGTCGAAGGGAAATATGAATTTGTGAACCCTCCAGCATCCACCAGTGATATTCCCACTTCGGGTCGCGTCTTTAGTGTTATAGCTAGATGGGGTGAGAACATCTGCGAATATGTCTTCGCATCAGATGGCAAGTTTGATAACTATGAATATGATTTGTGAGGTTAGTCGAAGATAAGAGATGTTCTAAAGCCGGTCCGGTTTTAGAATATCTCTTTTTTGTCTCGATTTTAGACAAATCTAACGATGTGTCTATTTTTTAGACAATGTACCGTTATTGTCTAGTTGGGGAGGACTGTTAACCTGATTAACCATTTAGGGCTAAGTTTAATTAGATCGAGAGACGGATGAGAGAATACCCGTTTTTAATATTATGAAAACAACTTTAAGACGAGGGAGGAGTGAGCGTCATAGGTACAGAAACGGAAGAACTGAATTATGATGACATTCAAGGAATCGTCTTACAAGAACGGCCTACCCCCTACGTAGGAACCTATGTATTGCTGTCTATCGATCATCAACAGGACGGGAAAGTGATGCTGAAGCGGCTTCTCGACGAAGTGACGTCGGCCGGACAGTGGAATAATCCTCACGAAGGTGCTTGGGTCAACGTTGGTTTTACCTATCAAGGACTCCAGAAGCTGGGGATTCCCAAGGAGTCACTCAACAGCTTCGACCTGGAGTTCCGGGAGGGCATGGCTGCCCGGGCAGCTAAGCTAGGGGATGTAAACGAAAGCAGCCCGGAGCACTGGGAAGACCCGCTGGGTACTGACAAAGTCGATGTGGCGCTTGCTCTGTTCGCGCCCACCAAAGAAGCGCTGCTTCAAGCAGAAGAAGCAGCCCATCGAATCCACTGCGAACTGAATGGTGTATCCGTCGTTTACCAGCTGGATGTCGGAATGAATCCTGACGGACGTACTCATCTGGGCTTCATGGATGGAATCAGCAATCCGAGAATCGAAGGAAACCATATACCCAATGCGGTGGGGCAGGAAGCGGAGATTAAAGCCGGTGAATTCCTGTTCGGGCATTTAAATGAATCCGGCACTATAACACAGGGACCACAGCCGGCAGAACTTGGCCACAATGGAAGTTACCTCAGTTTCCGTAAATTGCATATGAGGGTCGCGACTTTCCGTCGTTATTTGCGGGAGCATGCGGATAACCGGGAAGAGGAAGAACTTTTGGCCGCTAAAATGGTAGGAAGATGGCCGAGCGGAGCCCCTTTAAGTCTGGCTCCTGAAGCAGATGATCCGGCACTGGGCGAAGATGTCAGCCGACGGAACGCATTTACGTATGGGGATGATCATAAAGGGTTGAAATGTCCGGTAAGCTCGCATATCCGTCGTGCATTTCCCCGAGACAGCTTGCAGGATTCGGTTGTTAATGTGAACATTCACCGGTTGCTCCGGCGGTCAACGATGTATGGCCCTATACTGCCAAAAGGTGTAATGGAGGATGATGGTCAGGATAGAGGCCTTATTTTTGCAGGTATATGCAGCTCATTGTCCCGCCAATTCGAGTTTATCAAGAGCGATTGGTTAAATGGAGGCAATTTCGCGGGCATGTCAACCGAGAAAGACCCTATTACCGGTAAGAATGAGGGGGAAGGGATGTTTACCATTCCGGACAAACCTATTCGCCACCGGATGAAAGAAATTCCAAGTTTTTCAATCACCAAAGGCGGGGAGTATTTCTTTGTTCCCAGCATGACTGCATTGCGGTGGATGGCAGAGTTGGATCAACATACATCTAAGGAGGAATAAACATGTTAGAAGCACAAGATCAGACTAATCCAATTACAAGCGCTGGACGTGCCGGCCTGCGGGAAGGTGAAATATCTGAGCTTACCATCATTGCGCCGCTTAAAGAAGGTGGGGCGGATCGTCTCCGTGAGAAGCTGAAAAAAAGTGCATCGAGACAAGCCGAAACGATGGCGAAGATCGCGACCGTTCACGACATGCGCTTCGTAATCTTTGATAACGACACGCGGCTGTTGTTCGCGACGGCTTATGATGGAGATTGGGATAGTTATATCGATGATTTTGGAACTGAAATTCCAGAGTTGTTGAATAACATGTTTAATGAAGTGAAGGATTTTCCGGGAATTGAATCTTCGGAAGCGAAAGACTTCATCGCCAACCATCAGATCACTGCATCCGGCTGGTACAGTGCTTATCCCGATGCCACGGTCAGAGATATTTGGCGCGGACAGCGAATTACGAAGGCCTGGAATGACCTGCTCGACGCATCACAAAGCTAAAAAACTAGAAAAGGGGGCCTTGTCCCCTTTTCCTTCCTGATAAATTACAAAGAGGTGAACGAAAATGAACAATAATAAATCAGTGTCGTCTGAACTCGCAGAAGAAGCGGTAAACTCCATTGAGGAGGTAGCAGGCAAATATCCGGGTTATCGACGCGCGCACGCCAAAGGTGTTGTCTACCAGGCGGTGTTCACCCCTAACGGCCAAGCGGGTCCTTTAACAACAGCTGCACATTTGCAAAATCAAGAGATGCAAGCTCTCGTACGCTTCTCCAATAGCTCGACTAATCCGTCCATCCCTGATGTTTTTTCGCCTGCAAAAGGAATGGCGGTTCAGTTTGTATTGCCTGATGGGGGCGTGACAAGTTTGGTGACAATTACATTGCCGATCTTTTTTGCCAAAACACCGCAATCCTTTATTAATATCTTACGTACAATTAAAGAAAATTCGTTTGAGGGAGCGACCATTGCAGACAAATTCAAAGCCGTTATGGAGAAGTATTCGGAAAGCCGGGCTGGGCTTCAAGCCGTGAAAATGCTGCAACCGCCACTCAGTTTTGCAACCAACCTTTATCATTCCATTCATGCCTATTACTTCACCAATGCTGCTGGCGAGCGGCGGGCTATTAAATATGAGTGGGAACCGGAAGCGGGTCTGCACTTTCTGGCCCAGGAAGAGGTGGAGAATCGATCTCCCGATTATTTGGAGGATGAACTAATCGAGAGACTGTCCAAAGGTCCTGTGGCGTTTCAATTGACAGTAATCCTCGGGCAGGAGGGAGATCCTACGGATGACCCGACGTCTGCTTGGCCTGAAGACCGGGAACGGATTGTTGTCGGCCATTTGTCGATCACCGGCGTGGCAGACGAGAAGGCTCAAGAGTACGTCTTTGATCCGACAGTTGTACCTGCCGGCATTGAATGCTCTGAAGATCCTATTCTGAACTTTCGTCATGATGCCTATGCGGAGTCACATTCCCGTCGAAGTATTAATCAGTAAGCATTTATTTTATATTCTATGAATATGATCGGGCTGTCCTAGAATGTCTGCCGACATCCTTAGGGCAGTCTTTTTAGGTATGTCTTGTGACACTCTTGTAACAGAGATTGGCTACGATAGGTTACGAGGTGAGAGAATGAAGAAGTTTAAAGGATTTATCGTATTGATTTTGTTGGCAGTCGTAGGATGCAGTGCAGCAACACCACAAGCAAATCTTGAACCGGAGAAGGAGGTAAAGAAAGAGGTCAATGAGAAGATCGCTTTCTGGGATCAACAGCGTAAAGGAACAAATTTCATGAATTCCAAATCTATACCCGAAAATTATGATGCAGCGAAAGAAAATAATATAGAGTTCATTCGACTTGCGCCAGATAAATGGGCAAAAGATAGTGATTTCCTGTTTAACGATCAACCGGATGCCAATCCAGATAAAGATTTTTTAATAGGGAATGCAGATAAATACGAGGGGCTTGTTGAGGATGATTTTACAGCGTTAAAAGCAGACTTGGATGCAGCCGAGGCGCGGGGTTCAAAAGTAGTGCTGACAGTCCTTAGTCTGCCTGGAGATCGGTGGCGACAGTTTAATGATTATACAAATGATGATCGAATCTGGAAGGATTTCAGTTATCATGAACAAGCGGCAACGTTTTGGAAGGATCTTGCGGAAAGATTAAAGGATCATCCTGCGGTGGTCGGCTATAATCTGATTAATGAGCCACATCCTGAACAAGCTACTGGATTTAATGATTTCTGGACAGAGGATTACAACGAATGGTATAGCTCAGTGGAGAATACTCCGGCGGATTTGAATCTTTTATATGAGACTATTGTGACAGCGATTCGAACCGTAGATACGGAAACCCCTATTATCGTCAATTCTGGTCTGTATGCTACACCATGGGCCTTTAAATATTTGAAACCCATCGATGATGCGAATGTATTATATGCTTTTCATATGTACGAACCCTACGAACTCACCAGCCAAAATAAGAAAAAAGGCTTAACCTATGAATATCCTGGAACAGTTAAAGTAGGTGAGGAGAAGACGGAAAAAGCATTCAATAAGAAAGCCTTAAAGGATTTTCTAGAACCTATCGCACAGTGGGCAGAAAAAAATAACATCCCTGCTAATCGTATTGTCGCTGAAGAATTTGGCACGAACCGGCTTGTAAAAGGTGCAGATCAATACTTGGCTGATTTAATCTCGATTTTTGCTGATTACGGCTGGCACTGGGCGTTTTATGCGTTCCGGGAGGATACTTGGGATGGCATGGATTATGAACTTGGCACTGAGCCACCAACCTGGGAGTATTGGGAAGCGATAGAGAAGGGTGAACAGCCTGATCGAAAGACGGTCGATAACCCGATATGGAACGTACTGACGAAGGGATTAGGTGTAGAGAAGTTGCAATAACGTAGCATGAAAATATATGAAAAGGTGAAACCTGTAAAGGATTTCGCCTTTTTCTTCTGATAATTATAGGAAGGAGAATCTACTTTGAATATTTTAATTGCGGATGATGAGAAACACATGACCACTATATTGAAGACTTATTTTGAAAAAGAAGGCTATAACGTTTGGACAGCAGCGGATGGTGAGGAAGCGCTAGAGCTCTTTTTTTCCAATAGGATTGATCTTGTGGTGCTGGATTGGATGATGCCTAAGCGAAGCGGGCTTGAGGTTTGTAATGAAATCAAGAAGGTTAGTTTGGCTAAAGTTGTAATGCTGACCGCAAGGTCTTCCCATGATGATGAATTCAGTGCCTTGGATATAGGAGCAGATGAATATATAAGAAAACCATTCGACCCAAGGATTTTGATGCTTAGAATTAAAAAAATGCTAGGCACTGAAAAAGTGGCTGCGATTAGGGATTTAGAAATCGATTTTGAGCGGAAGAAAGTGTACAAGAATGGGGCCGAACTGGCGTTATATAAGAAAGAATTTGAATTACTAACCTTCCTGTATGAGCATAAAGGACGTATTTTATCCAGAGATGCCTTATTGTCTGCGGTTTGGGGAATGGATTATCTGGGTGAAGAAAGAACGGTAGATACGCATATTAAGAGGCTGCGCGATAAGATTGGGGCCGACCACGTGATCACGCATAGGGGAATGGGGTACAGCTTCCATGATAAAAATTCATAAAATAAGTACGAAGTTATTGATCATGGTGAGCATTATTTTGCTGATTGTTTTTGGTACGTCTTATTTCCTGCACAACTATTTCTCAGCAGATTATTACCTATACAAAATGAAAACCAAGATCAACACCATTTATGACGAAGTAAAGGATCTCCGTTTGGATCAACTCATGGAAAATGAAAGCAGGATCGAGAACAATAATAACGTAACGATTGTTAGGGTTGAAAACAGTGGAAGTACAGCAGAAATTAACGAAAATATTCAATTTGCGTTGTTTAAAGATAAGGTGGCACTTAATAAATTTTGGATCACAGATGAGGTATTACAAAAAGTAAAACAAGGCAACACGGTTAATCTTTTATTTAATCAGGGCAAATTGAAATCGAGTCTGTTAACGAAAATATACGAGCAGGATAGCAGTCTAATCCTCATAGGAACTGTGGTTGTGCACAATACAGATGCCTTGACCCTCGTAAATCAATTCAGCTTTTACTCCATTCTACTGGGGATTATTATCAGTTTGCTGTTAGTGGCTTATTTTTCAAAAAAGATCATTACACCGTTAGAACAATTACAGGATGTCGCGAAGGATATATCCAATCTCGATTTTAAACAAGTGACGATTCAAACGGGGGATGAAATCGAAGAGCTCTCGAAAAGCATCAATCAGATGAGTCAGCGTCTAAAGAGCACCCATGCCAAATTAGAGGAGAAAAATCAAAGTTTAAATACCCTTATCTCAAGCATTTCGCATGAAGTGAAAACACCATTATCCTTAATCCAAGCCTATACGATTGGCATTCAGGACGGTCTGGATGATGGCACGTATACGGATATCATTTTGGAGCAAGTGAAGTATACGTCGGATATGGTGGATTATTTAATTAAATTGTCCAAGATCCAGAAGTCAGAAGTGCATAAAGAGCCTTTTGATCTTAAAGAGCTTCTGCTAAAAGTGATCTCACAATATAATATTACGTTAAAAAATAAAAACATAACCTTAATGAGCGACTTTCATTCGCTTGAATCCTCAATCGTTGAAGAAGATATCAGCCAAATCGAGATAGTATTCAACAACTTAATTAGTAATGCCATTAAATATGGTGAAGAGGATTTTTTTGAAATAAAACTACGGAGTGACACTACGCGTACATTAAAATTTACGATCTTTAATAAAACCACTCGCCTGAAAACGGAACATTTAGCGTATATCTGGGACCCATTCTATGTAATTGAAGAGTCTCGAAATAAAGAAATCTCCGGTACTGGACTTGGCCTGTCCATAGTCGCGGAGATACTTGCTAAAAACGATCTGAAATACGAGTCCAGATTAGAGGACTCATATATTAGTTTTAGTATTTGGTTTGAAGTTAAGGAGGGAATTTTGGAACAGTAGGAGCGTTAGCGTTCGCCTGAAAGCTTTCCGAAGGAAAGCTCGCATCGGAAGCATAAGCTGTCTCCGGATGTTATCCGCTGATAGCGGTAAAATCAAAAACATCTGGAGACAACAGCGACCGAAAGTTCAACATTCCCGCAGTTACGCACAACACCTATTCCCTGAGTGCCTTTAATTTAACTTCAATAGCGCCGCATTATCAATAAAAGTAGCCGTATTAAAAAGCAGCAAGACATCCTTGATATCATTTTGAGCCATATAATCACTGATGTTTCCATTATAATAACGGATATCGATCACATGGATTTCAGGCACATGCTGAGTCAGGAAAGGAATAACGCTATGTGCATAAGAGTCCTTGATGACGAGCAGCTTTTTCTGTTTGACCGTTGTTGGATCAAGCTGGCTGGTGATTTTCATTAGCGCATGTACGCCCCCTAAGAAATAAGAGTACTTATCCTTTTTCTCCAGATAACTTAGGTCATACATACTTTTTAAAGTCTCACCGGTATCTTGAATGTACATTTGGGTGGATACCTCATGATTAGGTTTGTACATTTGAATGGAATCAGGTGTGACCCCGATAAATTGCCCCCGGGTATGATAGCTTCCGAGAAATGAATTACTCACAGTCTGAATCTGGTATTCGCTCTGGGACAGAGGCTGCCAGCCCATGCTTTGAGCATAGGCTACATAAGCTAAGTAGGCACCGTAGGTTGTCCAGTGATGGTCGGTCCGATAGTAAATGGGTTCTGCGGCATGTGGGCTAAGAACATCAAATCCATTTATAAAAGTAAGGCTATCTCCTACATCCTTAGCTATTGTTTGATTCACCTCAGCTTGCGAGTAGACAGGAGCTAACCAGGGTAGACGTTCCTTGTACAAGCCAACCGATGTAGGTGCCAATAAGAAAGTGGTGTTTGCATCGGGATTGTTATCGGCAAAGCGTTTCACAGCTGCTGCATATTGCTGAACTTTAGTGTAATCAGGTGCTGCGAATTTTTCGAAAAGATAGCCGTCTTTTCCTTTATAGATTCCGTTATTCTCTTGCTGTAGCCTCATCTGTTCCACCGCCGATTTCACCCATACCCATTTGGCCCGAAATGGAAAATGATCAGTTACAAAGCTTTCGGCCTCTTCCGCATAGGTATGGGATAATAAATTGTCCCATGTCAGATGGGGGGCCTTTTGCAAATACCGGTTCTCAAGCTCAGAGAAACGCTGAACAGGCAGTAAGAAAAAGAGGATAGCGACCAGAAATAACGTTGCAACAAATCCCCCAACCAGGATTCGATCCGTCTTCTGCTTCATAAACAATCACCCCCTAATGGTTAGAACCGGAAATATAAAAATGGATTAAAGGTTGCATCTACTAAGTAGGCAACAGATAGGAAAAATAACACGCCATACCAAACAAGAGCAGGAACCGATCTAGAATCTATCCGCTTGGAGATTTTCACAGGTGTAGAGGCAAAGGTTAACACCACGAGTAGAATTGCGTTCGTGTAAGTGAAGTATAAAGTGGTGTTATTCCATAACGGCTGTCCATTAAAGCCAAGCATCGCTTGTAAGTAGCCAATGACCAGAGGAAGTTCTTCAAAAGCGAACAAGACCCATCCGATGAGTATAAGTACTACAGCATATAAATGTCTTGTCCAACGGGGGAGGCGGCTTAATAGCTTTAATCCCCACCATTTTTCAAAGATAAGAATGACCCCGAAGTATAATCCCCAGAGCAGAAAATTCCAGCTGGCCCCGTGCCAGATACCCGTGAGCAGCCATACGATGAGGATGTTGCGCACTTGAACGCCTAACCCCTGGCGGTTGCCTCCAAGCGGGATGTAGACATAGTCACGAAACCAACTGCTAAGGGAAATATGCCATCTTCGCCAAAAGTCAGTAATACTCTGAGAGATATAAGGTTTGTTGAAGTTCTCATTAAAGCGGAAGCCGAACATGAGACCGAGACCAATAGCCATATCCGAATACCCGCTGAAGTCAAAATAGATCTGAAAAGCAAACGCAATAATCCCAAGCCAAGCGGTAAAAGCAGGCAGGGAATCTAGATTGGAGCTGGATATGGTGTGCCAGAGCATACCGATGTTGTTGGCGAGCAGTACTTTTTTGGCTAATCCGATTATGAATCTCCGTACACCTTCTGCGAACATGGGGATATCGACCGAACGTTCACGTAGTTGCCCGGCAATGGTGTTATATTGAACAATCGGACCTGCTACTAACTGTGGAAACAGGGCTACAAATGTACCGAAATCAATCCAATTGCGTTGTGCTTTCGTAGTTCCTCTATAGACGTCAATAATGTAGGACATGGATTGAAAAGTATAAAATGAAATCCCAATAGGTAAAGGTAAATCCGTTAAAGGAATATGTGTACCGAGGAGTCCATTTATATTTTGGATGAGAAAATCTGCGTATTTAAAATACGACAATAAGCCTAGATTAATAATGACGGAACTAACCACAATCCACTTGCGCTGCACCGCAGTCAGCTTTGGTCTGCTGAGCAGTAGACCAAAGCTGTAATCTGTAATGGTGGACAGCAACATGATTACAATGTAGACAGGTTCGCCCCAAGCATAAAAAACCAGGCTGCTTAAAAACAATATGAGGTTTTTGATTCGCCAGGGCGAAACATAATAGAGCGCTAGGACAGCCGGCAGGAATAGGAATAGGAAAAGTAGGCTGCTGAATACCATGGTTATTTATTTTTCTGTGAAGTAAGTATCGAAGTCTGCTACGAGTTTATCTTGATCCGCAGGATCAGCAATAACGAACAGGAAATAGTTACCCTTTTTAATAAGTTTATAGTTCTTGGCATTTTCGTATTGATCAGGCAGATAGGTTTCGAATTGTTTTTGAACATCTGTTGCACGCGCTTTGATGGCATCCTCAACAGTAGTCATATCTTTTACATCTTTAACTTTCAGAACGGCGATTTCGTTAGTTTTCACATTCATCATAGGCATTCTAATGCTATAATCTTCAAGCAATTCTGGGTTGAGATGATATAGCTGTTCGACTGTAGCCGCATCAAGCTCCATTAATGATGGCTGCTCTACTTTGCTCAGCATTTGATCGACCATTTCTTTTGCAGTTAGATTCGTTTCAATGGCAGCTCCATTGTTACTGTTGTTGCTGGAACAGGCGCCAAGCACCACACTTAGTACAATGGTTAACGCTAGCATGAAGGTATGCTTTTTCAACTTAGGTCACTCTCCTTGATGTATTGTCTGAATTTCTCTAGTTACTAACGTATATAGTCGATAGAATGTTGCGCTGGGTACTTACTCCGGATACTTTACCCATATTTTTGCGGAAATATGATATTCACATGAATTCATGCAAAGATCTTCCTCTCTTAGCTTGCGCAATGGTTGGTTATACTGTTACTGTAAGATAGATAGTTTTTAATAGAAGGGGATTGAACGGAATGATCGAAGAACTGAACAATGAACTACCGGAGAATTATGAGGAATTAAAGAAAGCTGCCAACCGCTCTGCGGATTGGAGAGCGCGTCTAGAAGCAGTTGAAGAGCTGGGACAGACCAACCACAAACAAATTATCGATATCCTGACGCGTTTAATGGAGAGCGATCCTGTATATACAGTTCAAGAAGCTGCTTACCTTAAGCTGAAGGCTTTTGGTGAAGACGTTAAGGTGCCATCGAAGAACAAGCCTGAACTAGTTAAAGGCGTATCCAAGATCCTGCTGAGAATTAAAAAGAGCCTGCCAAGAGATCATTCTTACGAGGACTTCAAAGAGAAGCTGAAGAAGATGAGAGTTGACGTGTACGACGCTTATGAAGGTGAAAAAGGCGCTGACTTCGATACGTGGCTGATGAAGATGTGGACTTCCGCAAATAAGTAAAGGATGACAATATGCACACCAATAAATTGACAGAACAATTTCAAGAATACCTTAAGCTGTCCGCAGAATTACGCCCTGATTATATTGCCAGCTTGGGCAAGGGTGATAACGAAGCAAAGATAACGGCTGTTTTGCCGGAGACTCCTGAACTGCTGAAAGCTATTTATAGCACTGTCTCAGGGACAAGCAGTGAGGAAGAGGAACCAAGCCTTATCGAATTTATTCCAGGGTACCGCCTGATTCATATGGATGAATATGAAGAGGAGATGAAGGTATTAGCTGGGATATTGGAGGAAAAAGGTCAACATCCTGATGGAGTTATCTTGCCTATCTTAACGAACTATGGCAGTGATTTCATTTGTTATTATAAGTCTGCTGAGGGTGTGGAACAGGTATGTGACCTGCTCCATGATTTCGGCGATTTAATTGTGATGTATGATTCGCCTGATAAATTCCTAGAGACCTTATGCGAGTTCTACAAGCAGGAGGTTTATTTCCTGGATGAAGAGGGCTACCTCGATTGCGATTTAGTATTAGAAGGCGAAGTTGGTGCGGCACTGAACCCGGATGCGAAATATTGGTCCGAGTAACGGCCTGATGCCAAATAAACAAGAGCAGCAGTCCATTATGGATTGCTGCTCTTGTTTATTTTTTAATAAGGTGAATTTTATATGGCTATGTTTATTCCTGCGCAGCTTGGTTCTCCTGCTCACGAAGCTCTACTCGCCGTATTTTACCGGAGGTCGTCTTCGGAAGATCCTGAATAAACTCGATTTTGCGCGGATATTTATAAGGGGCTGTCCACTCTTTAACATGGGATTGCAGCTCTTTTACAAGCTCTGGTGAACCAACAATCTCATCCTTGAGCACGATAAATGCTTTAACAATGTGCCCACGGATCTCGTCTGGACTGGCTACGACCGCACATTCCTTGACGGAGGCATGCTTCATCAATGCTTCTTCTACCTCGAAAGGACCGATAGTGTAACCTGAGCTAATGATGATGTCATCTCCACGACCCTCGAACCAGAAATAACCATCTTCATCCTTCTTTGCCCGGTCGCCGGTTATGAAGAATTCGCCGTGTGTGGAGCTTTCTTTTCTACCGGGATCTTTGTAATAAGTGTGGAACAGGGCTGGCATACTCAAATGTACGGCAATATCACCAACCACTCCAGCAGGCAGTGGCTTGCCGTCTTCGTCCACAACCTCGACTAAGCCGGGAGCGATTGATTTACCCATAGAACCAATGCGTATTGGAGTATCTTTGAGTGTTCCGATAATTAGGGTGCTTTCCGTCTGGCCGTAACCATCACGGATTGTGATATCGAACTCACGCTGAAAGGTGTTAATGACCTCTTGATTTAATGGCTCTCCGGCAGATACTGCACATCGCAGGGTAGACAAGTCGTAACGACCTAAGTCTTCTGTTTTAGCCATTAGACGATATTCCGTTGGGGTGCAGCATAATACTTGAATTTTGTGATCCTGCAATAGCTGCAAATATTTTTTGGGATGAAAGGATCCACTATATACAAAACCTGTAGCTCCGTTGCCAAGAACGGTTAAGAAGGGACTCCAGATCCATTTTTGCCAGCCGGGAGCTGCTGTTGCCCAGACGGTGTCAGATCCTTGAATATCCAGCCATTGAGGTGAGGTGATCCGCAAGTGAGCATAACCCCAGCCATGACTATGAACGACCGCTTTAGGGTTGCCGGTAGTACCTGAGGTGTAAGCGAGAATAGCCATATCATCCCGGCGGCTTGCGACTGCTGTGAAGGTATCTGGTTGTCCAACCATCAGACTTTCTAGATCCAGCCAGCCTTCACCGAGTTCGTCTGAGCTGCCAGATACGGAAAGACGGTAATCGAGAGCAGGAAGATCCTCTGAGATTTTATTCACTTCCCCGGTTACTTCGGACCAAGCAATAACGGCTCTGGCTTCAGAATGGCGCAGGCGGTAGGATAAATCTTTGGCACGCAGCATTTCTGAGGATGGAATGATGGCAAGTCCTTGTTTCAGACAAGCTAAATAGATGACATAAGCGATGATGCGGCGTGGAACCATAACAAGAACACGATCCCCTTGTTGCAGCCCAAGCTTCGCAAGTCCTCCGGCCAGCCGGTTAGCTTGTTTGCGTAATTCACCGTAAGTAATTTCCTCATAATCTCCTTGCTCATTTAACCACTTAAGCGCAATCTTCTCAGGAGCATGGCTTTCCATTTCCGAAGTGAGATTGTAGAACTCAGGTGCGATCCATTGCTGATTATCCAATATGAACCTCTCCTATATCAAACAAGATGTGTATAACTGTTCTATTTAGTATATCACGTTATCCTAGTACCAGGTACTAGTACCTTGAGTTCTTAATGAATTTCGGGTTAAGATAATATGTGTAAGGTAAACTTATAGTAGACCACAAATCCAGAAAGTGAGAACTTATGTTATGAATCACACAACTTTTGATGAAATATTCGCTATTATGGAAGCCTCATTTCCTACTTCTGAGATCAGAACCTTTGAGGGACAACAGGAGTTATTGGACGTTCCAGATTATCGTCTCATTACCGAGATGAATTCTGAGGGTAAAATTGTTGCTTTTATGGCCTGCTGGGAGTTTCCCGGCTTTCGTTTTGTAGAACATATAGCAGTCGACCCGAGCATCAGAGGTGGAGGAATTGGCAAAAAGCTGATGACTGAATACATCAGTCTATCTAACAAGCCTGTCCTTTTGGAAGTTGAGCGGCCACTGGGTGAAATGGAGCAGCGGAGAATCGGCTTTTATGAGCGGCTGGGCTTTCATTTGAACCCTTACGATTATGTGCAGCCTCCTTTGCGTGAAGGAAATGAAGATTTACCACTCTTAATTATGACTTACCCTAACCCTGTTGATGAAGAAGAATTCCAACTTTATAGAGAAATTTTATATTCAGAAGTGTATAAGGTTACAACTCCGTATCAAGGTTAAAGCCCTCAGCAATCCGTTAAATCCTTATGGGATAAGCGGGTTGCTGTTTTTCTTATACAAACCAGAGCTCCAGATGAATAGTTTCTTTACAAATTGGGTACAAGTTAAATACAACTTAGAGACATATTTCTTTAAAACTTGAGCTAAAGTAAAAACCGAGATTGATCTTCTAAGGAGGCATAACATATGAAAAGTAAAAAGTTCATTATAGCAACGATGGTATTTGGGATGGCAATTACAGGTTCGGCTGGTGTGTACGCAGGAACTAAGCTGCAAAAAATCACCGCATACCTCAATCACAGCATTGGATTTAAAGTGAATGGTGCAGCTTATACGCCTGTTGATAATAAAGGTAACACATTAGCTCCGATTACTTATAACAATACAACCTATCTTCCTGTACGTGCCTTGGCTGATGTGTTGAAGGTGCCAGTGACTTTTGATGCGGCAGCGAATCAGGTCATTCTGGGTACTGGAACTGTGGTGCCGGATAAAGATACATTAACACCAGTACAGTACAGCAACGCTCAAAAAGAACAAATTTCTAAAGCTTTTGCAAATTTCGATGGGTTTAAAACGGTTTATGCACCAGCACAAATGGTGAGTGGAGACGCTTTTCAAAAAGCAGCTAGCTCTGAAGATGGAGTGTACTTTTTGTTCGACCATATGAGGGTGAACGTTTCTCCACGTGACTACTCCTATGATTACAAAGGCGATACCGTAAAGCTTTCCAATGGTACAGAAGCTAAGTGGTACAGCCCTACCAGCGATTCATTGTTTTTGACCTATAAACTGGATGATCGTTTTGTGACGATTAGTTCTCCAGACAAGGCTTTGAGCAAGGCGCAATTAGAGAAGGTAGCCGTCAATGTGGTGAAATGGAGTAAATAACTCCTTTAAAAGCAAAGCTCAATATACAAAAAGTAAAGCAGCAAGTCACTCCGATCCGGGAGGGCTTGCTGCTTTTTTTGTTTTCGTGTAGGCGTGTTCTATTTACTGTGCTGTTTATTAGGCAGCTTTTGGCTTGGTGTTCCTTTACCGTGATTCTGTTTGTTCTTTTCTGCTTTCTTCTGGGTGTCGTGTACTTTGTCTACAAAAGCCTGAGTATCGTCCATGTTTGTCCTCCTTGATCATAACCTTGCCGTTACTGTAACCACTTTTGCCTGATTAAATACACAAGCCGTTTTTACAAACTAGTGGATCAATCCGTACATTGTGAAAATATTTAGTAGTTACTATGAATGGATGCAAGCATTTCATAATAACAGTAAGGGAGACTGATTATGAACAGGTTATTAAAACAAGCAGTATCCATGACACTAGCCTTCGTTATGGTACTGGGACTTACATTTACAGGAATGCCAGCTTTTGCAGAAGACAGCAATGAGGATGCTGGATTACTGCAATTACAAACGCTAGAGCCAATAACACTACTGGCGGGCAATTCTACATGGAAATATCTAGATAACGGAACGGATCAAGGTTCGGTATGGCGGTCTGTTTACGATGATTCTACATGGGCATCAGGCCAAGCGCCGCTTGGTTATAAAGATTCTGGGGCCGGAGTCAGCAGCAAGCAATTTGGTGCTCTGAATACAAATATAAGCTACGGCACGGATAAAAAGAAGAAATATCGTACTTCCTATTTCCGGACAAATGTAACTGTGAATAAGGAAGAAATTACGAAATCGGATAAAGTATTAGGTAATTTTGCATTTGATGACGGAGTAGTGCTGTATCTGAATGGTGCAGAAATCTACCGCGAGGCTATGCCAGCTGGTGAAATCGACTATCAGACACTTAGTACAACTAATGGCAGTGATCCAAATGAGTATACAAAGGTTGACCTAACGGAAATCGTAAAAGCCAATCTGAAGGATGGAAGTAATGAGCTTTCAGCTGAAGTTCACCAGACGGGCGACACTAGCTCTGACCTTTATTGGGATATGAGCCTGATTGCTTATCCTGTAGTGGAGACAGTAGAACCTGGAGTTGGGAAGCCTGATTCTATCGCAATTACTTTTAATGGCAACCCGCAGACTAGTATGGGATTCAACTGGTATGCACCTGAAAGTGTGACTGGCACCAAACTGGAAGTAGTAGAAGCTTCTAAATTGGAGAATGGCCAGTTTCCTCCGGCAGGCGCTCAATCTTATGAAGGGACATCCGTTACAACTAGTGTGTATATGACAAAAGCGGATAAATCAGCTAAAAAACCAGTTGTGCTAACCAGCCATAAGGTAATAGCGGATCATCTGCAGCCGGGAACGGAATATGCTTACCGTGCTGGGGATGGACAAGCTGATAACTGGAGCGACGTAGGAACTTTTAAGACAGAAGGCTCCAGTAATCAGGCTTATAAATTCTTATATACAACGGATTCCCAAGGAACAACTGAAGAAGATTTTGATATCTGGAATCATACCCTTGAAGAAGGATTAGCTAAATTCCCGGAAAGTGAGTTTATCCTGAATTCTGGTGATTTGGTGGATAACGGTGATATTGAGGAGCAATGGGGATGGTTTTTCAATAAGCCTAAGGATATTTTAGCGAATATTCCGTTGGTTCCTTTGGTAGGCAACCATGAAAGTAAAAATTATAGCAATTATAGCTCTCATTTTAATTTGCCGAACGTATCGAATACAGGTGCGAAACCTGATGGTTCTGTATATTCTTTTGACTACGGTTCAGCACACTTTATGGTAATTAATACAGAATATTATGGTGCAAGCTCAAATCTTGAGAATAACGAAATTTACAATAAACAAGTGGAGTGGCTTCGTAGCGAAGCGGCAAAAAGCAATCAGAAATGGAAGGTTGTGCTTCTGCATAAATCTCCTTATTCCGTTGCCAATCACACCAATGATACAGATGTACTCTTTTACAGAGCGCAATTAACGAAGGTATTTGACGAGCTTGGCATTGACATGGTAATTGGCGGGCATGACCACACCTTTGCTAGAAGCTATCAGATGTACAACAACAAGCCATTGACGGATATTGTTCCGGATTCAAACGGAGTAGTAACTGATCCTAAAGGTACTTTATATCTGATTACAAATGCAGCGGGCAATAAGAAATACAACGTAGCTTCAGGAACATTCCCTTTTGCAGCTAAATACGGACAGCCTGGTAAGGAAATGTTCACGGGGATGACGGTAACGAATGATGAGCTTTCTTACGAAGCCTACACCACAACAACTGGTGGTTCTACAGACTTGTATGATAACTACAGCATTCATAAATCGGAAGTAGCAGTTAAACCTGTGCAAAATGCCAAGGCTACTGCAGCAGATGGTGCTAAAATAACGTTGACTTGGGATGCGCCAGCTTCCGGTGCACCAGTGTCTGGATATCGTATTTATGAGCAAAATGATCTGGTATCCGCAAATTGGACGGCCAGTGTTCCTAATGAAGAAGGTAAAACTTCTTATACTTACACTGTAGAAAATACTAATCCAAACCAAACCTATCAATTTGTTATCAAAGCTGTAAGTGAAAGAACAAATTCAGAAGCTGCTATCGCTTCAACGGATTCGATTAAAAAAGTTACAGTTACCTTTAATGGCGACCCAGTGAGTGCAAAAGGCTTCACTTGGTACACAGCGTTGAAGTCTACTGGAAACGATCTGCAGGTTGTAGAAAATACGGGCGTTACTCCAGACTTTGCTAAGGCTGCTGAGTTTACAGGACGTTCGGCGGTTTCCAGAAATTCAAAGGATGAATTAGTTCATAAAGCGGAAGCTTCTGGCCTGAAAGCTGATACAAAATACTACTTCCGTGTAGGGGATAAAGCACTAGGCCTGTGGAGTGCAGTGGGAACTTTTGAAACTGCCGCTAAGACAGGAGCATTTACTTTTATCGATTTGGCTGATACACAGGCTAAGACCGAAGATGAAGCGATTCTTTCCGGTGAAACGATGGCAAAAGCACTTACGACGTTCCCGAATGCTGAGTTTGTGGCGATTAACGGAGATATCGTGGATACCGGAACTAATGAATCCCAATGGAATTGGCTGCTTGGTCATTCGCAAGACACCCTGCTTAACACGACAATCGTGCCAGTGGCAGGGAATCATGAGGATAAGGCAAATGCCTTCTATGAGCACTACAATATTAAGGAAGCACCGGGCTCTGCAACAGAAACGGGAGCTTATTATTCCTATGATTACAGTAATGCTCACTTTGTAGTCCTGAATACAAATGAGAATTCCGATGAATTTGCTAACTTCAGCCAAGCACAGTTGGATTGGATGAAGGCTGACGTAAAAGCAGCGAAAGCTGCTGGTGCGAAATGGATTATCGTAGCTATGCATAAAGGTCCATACACAACCTCTAACCATGCTACTGACAAAGACATTATGGGTACAAATGGAGAAAGAGCGAAGGTTGCTCCAATGATGGCTGAACTGGGCATTGACTTAGTTCTTCAAGGCCACGACCATATTTATGCCCGGACCAAGCCAATTAAAGCTGATGGAACTGCGGCAGACACAGTGAAGATCAAGGAAAGCTTCAAGGGTCAAACTGTAGAGTACACAGTAAATCCAGATGGAACGATCTATCTGATCCCGGCTACAGCGGGAGCGAAGGTTTACTACAAGAACATGAAACCAGAATTGGGAGATGCGTATTATAATCTCTTCGAAGTAGCAAATGAGAATACAGCAGCTAAATACGGACCGGACCCAAGTGATGCTACGCGTCCCAAACGCGGTCAAGTTCAGACCTTTGTAGGTATTACTGTAGATGCTGGCAAATTAACAGCTGTATCTTATGAGATCGATCAGAATATTAATGATGCTAAACCGTACGTTCTGGAAGAGTTCGGTATTATTAAGGAAGCAGATCCTGAAGTAAACCCAACACCAGAACCAACAACAGCGCCGACAACGGAACCGACAACAGCGCCAACAACGGAACCGACAACGGCGCCAACGGCAGCGCCAACGACAGCACCAACAACAGGATCATCAACAGGACCAGTGGCAACAACAAAACCGACAGCAACGCCAACGCCAACAGTAGCACCAACAGCTACACCAGCACCAACAACGGTGCCTACACCAACCGCAACACCAGTAGTCAAACCATCATTGACGGATACTGGCAGCCATTGGGCAGCAGCGGCTATTGAGAAAGCAGTAGCAGGGGGCTTCGTTAGTGGTTATCCGGATAATACTTTCCGTCCTAATCAGAAAGTAAATCGGGTTGAATTTATCACTATGCTGGCTCGTGCCCTGCAATTGCCAGACAGTGGTGGTACTTCAAGCTTTAAAGATTCAGCGAAGATTCCGGCATGGGCTAAGTCTTTTGTAGCTCAGGCAGTAGCTTTGCAAATTATCAGCGGCTATGATGATGGTACCTTCCGTCCTACGCAGGAGCTTACTCGCACTGAATTAGCAGTTATGGTTGTTAGGGCTCTGGGTATTACAGTAGATCCAAAAGCGACCTTAACCTTCAATGATGCTAAGGATGTACCCGCATGGGCAGTACCTTATATTGCGGCAGCAGCAGAAGCGGGCATTGTGAATGGCATAGGACAAAATCGTTTCGCACCTAACCAGGTAGCGTCCCGGGCCGAAGCAGTAACAATCATTCTGAACTTGCTGGAGAAGCAAGGAAAGTAACTAAATCGGATGGTTTGAAAAAAGATTGCCTCAAGGTCATCGTTGATGACGGAGAGGCAATCTTTTTTTCATAGCTGGGTAGTGTGAGGGAGGAAGCGATACGGTGGTGTGGAGGAAAAGAGAGGCAAAAGTGCCTCAGAAATGAGCGAATGCAGCAGATTGGCGTGAAAGAGAGGCAAAAGTGCCTCTGATCTGAGCGAATGCGGCGATGCGGCGTGAAAGAGAGGCAAAAATGCCTTTGAAATGAGCGAATGCGGCGATTGGCGGACATGAGAGGCAAAAGTGCCTCTGATTTGAGCGAATACGGCGGATTGGCGTGAAAGAGAGGCAAAAGTGCCTCTGATTGGAGTGAATGAGGCGGAGTGGCGGAGATGAGAGGCAAAAGTGCCTCTGATTGGAGTGAATACGGCGGATGGGCGTGAAAGAGAGGCAAAAGAGCCTCTGATTGGAGTGAATACGGCGGATGGGTGTGAAAGAGAGGCAAAAGAGCCTCTGATTTGAGCGAATACGGCGGATTGGCGTGAAAGAGAGGCAAAAGTGCCTCAGAAATGAGCGAATCCGGCGATTGGCGGACATGAGAGGCAAAAGAGCCTCTGATTGGAGTGAATATGGCGGATGGGCGTGAAAGAGAGGCAAAAGTGCCTCAGAAATGAGCGAATGCGGTGGATTGGCGTGAAAGAGAGGCAAAAGAGACCACGCTCCTTCATCCTCTTTATATTTTCAACCAACATATGTTTAACGACCCACTCATTGCCAGGATATCGAGCCCTGATAGCACGATAATCTTTAATTTATCCAGCATATCTTTAATTTTGCGGCTATTTGTAAGGAAAGATCTGGGTTAGATTAGGGTGGACTAATCAAAGTAAGGCAGGAGGGGTGCCGACAAAATTGAATGCGCTTGCACGATCGGGGTTGAATACAGAATGTGCTTGCACGAATGTGGTTGGATACAGAATCTGTAGGCAGAAGAGAGTAGAAGTAGAAGAAGAAGAAGAAGAAGAAGAAGAACAAGAACAAGAAGTAGAAGTAGAAGTAGAAGTAGAAGAAGAAGAAGTAGAAGTAGAAGTAGAAGAGGGTAGGAGCAGCAGAGGGACGGGACAACAGAAGTAATCTACTTGCTGTTCGGCGACATAGTGAGACACATTACGCTTCATGGATGAGAGTAACCGAAACAACTACAGGACGAGGAGAGTGGAAAATGAACCTTCACACCGGTAAAAAGGCGCGTCGTAAGCTGACATCAGCTGTTCTGGCGGCAGCTTTGCTAGTTTCAGGACTTCCCCTAACGGCTTACGCCGGCGATACGTGGCCTTTTACAGGAGACAGTGCGCCGGGTGCCAATCAGCCTAATGTACATGGATATACGAGCAGCCATATTGCGAACTGGAGTCCGGCAACCGATCCGGATGCAGAGCTGTTGAGATCGCGGGTGCCGCTGCAGAAGCGGAATGCCCCATTTGCTGCAACCCAAGCTAACCCAGCGCTTAGCGCAGATACACAGATGATCAACGTTGCTGGCGACTACGGGAATGCTTTTATTGAGAACGCGCCGTATACGAACAAGTTTGCGCAGTATCATTTTAACTTTTGGCAATATATCGATTACTACTCCTACTGGCATGGTACAGCGACTGCGTATACCCCGCCGGAATATTATGATGAATTGGCCCAGAAGGACTGGCAGCAAAAATGGTTCGAATTCGGCATGCTGAACATCCCGAACCCTACCTACACCGATGCAGCGCATAAGAACGGCGTGTTGTCATTGGCAGGAATCTTTTTTTCCAATAATGACCGTGGACAGCAGACGTACAAACAAATGATAGTTAAAGATGAGAATGGTAATTTTCCGGTGGCGGATAAACTGATCGAGATGGCCGGGTATTTCGGGTTTGACGGTTATTTTGTAAATCAGGAAGAGATGAATCCGAATGTAGCGACCCAGGATATCCCCGATTACATCGCGTTTATGAAGGTGCTGCAAGAGGGCGGCCTGTATGTAGAGTGGTACGACTCGTTGAACACCAATACCGGTGCTAATACGTTCGCCCGGACGATTAATGATACCAATATCTCCTTTTTAGTGGATAAAAGCACCAAGGAACCCGTCTCCAATTCGTTTTTCTTCGACTACGGGGCTGGCAATACACAGATTACCAACGCGGCTAATTACTTAAGCAATCTGAATGCCAGTCTGGGAACAAGCTACAACTTGTTTGAAGTTGGTTTTGCAGGGCTGGAAGCAGGTCGTGACCGGTTCAAGTCCGTTAACGGAACAGCGTTGATGAACAAGCTGGACAGCAATGGCTTGCCGCGGCTCAGCTTGGCTACACTCGGTGCGGACTTTGTTCATGCCGGTCTGGATGAGGACATGAACCTGTCTTACCCGGTCTCGCACAGATCCGAAAATGACTACCAATGGATGACAAAACTGCGTGAGCAGCTATGGTGGTCAGGCCCGAACGTGGACCCTAAGAATACGGTCAAATCGGCAACCAATACCGTTGCCGATGTTTATGCCGACAACCGTTACTGGCCGGGAATCTCGTCCGTCATTGCGGAGCGTTCGGTGATTAAGGACAAGAACTTTTACACCAATTTTAACACTGGACAGGGCTTGTCCTATTCCGTGAACGGTGAAGTATCGAACCCGGATGAGTGGTCTAATATGAGCCTGCAGGATATCCCAGTGACTTGGCAGTGGTGGCAGGATACTGCTGGCAATAAGCTTACTGTAGATTTTGATTATGGACCGGAGTACAACCTTGCGAGTACAAACCGTTACAACTATGAGCAGATCGGTGCGTATAACGGTGGCAGTTCACTGGTGGTGAACGGCAATCTGAATGCGAAGAACTTCTTGCGTCTGTACAAAACAGAGTTGGGGGTCAATGGCAACTCCAAGCTGTCGATCAGCTTCAACAAGCCATCTGCCACAGATGCTTCGGCGATGGCAGTAGGACTCATCCTGGCTGATGATCCGAATACCGTCGTAGAGGTCGCTGTTCCAAACAGTGGTCAGCACTCGGACGGTTGGTTGACAAAGGAGCTGGACCTCAGTGCATACGCGGGTCATAATATTGCAGCCCTTGGACTGGTCTTCGATCCCGGGCAAGGAACAGCGTCCACCTACCAGATGAACGTCGGACAGCTGCGCGTCTATGACGGGTCTGCCGTAAAGCCCGCAGCTCCTGCGGAATTAGCAGTTGCGGAAGCTTTTACAGATACAGGTGAGATGGTTGTGAAGTGGAAGCTAGATCCCGATTACACTAAGATCAAGCAATATAATGTGTACGTGAATGATGTATTTATGGGCGGCAAATACGATGAGGTGTTCTACCTGAAGCATCTCCCGGTGAAATCCGGAACCCTTAAAGTGGTTGCAGTGGGTGCGGATGGAGTGGAGGGTGAAGCGGCAACGCTGGCTTTTGATCTGGATGCGGCGGTTTCCGGAGTGAAGGTGGATTCAAGTCCGGACGGGGAGTTGACTGTGAACTGGACGAACTCCGCCCAAGCTTCCGGTGACATTACCGTTCGAGTGCAGTCTTTGAATTGGATTACGACATCCGAACCGGTGTCACAGCAAGTGGTTGTCCCGGCAGGTGCAAGCACTGCGCTGTTCACGGGGATGCCGGTAAACGGCGATGATTACATTGTCACCGTTACCGCAGGCAACACCGATCCAGTCTCGGTCAGCGGCCAGTTCATCGACACGGTCGCGGAACCTTACGCGGAAGAATGGTCCTGGACGGACGGTAAGCTGAATCTGCCGATGCCGAATACCAGAGACTGGCGGTATATGTATGTGTATGAGGATGGGAATGCAAAATCTTTTGCCACAACGTATAGCTCTGGCAATAAGCCGATGATTATCCGTGGACGGACAACTAAGGCGAGCTTAAGCTTCACCTCGTCGGCAAAAGTTGTGCATGTGGTGATGGAGGATTATGCAGGCAACTGCTCCAAACCTGTCTATCTGAAAGGAAGCTATCCCGTTCTCTTTGATGCTAATGGGGGTGAACCAGCAAATACTGTGGCCGAGGCTGTGTATGGCACTTTGCTGATGGAGCCTACAGGCATTGCCAGAGAGGGTTATGACCTGGAAGGCTGGTATGTTGGAGAAGGAGAAGGTGCGCGAAGATGGAATTTTGCCGAAGATCTAATAACCGGTGAACTGAACTTGCAGGCGAAGTGGGCCTTGCAAGCTCCAAAGGTGCAGATCGTAGGGGAAGGCTCCTTCCGTGAAAATACGTCCGCGACACTAACGGCAGTTGCCACTGGCGCAGGGCAGCTGACTTATGCCTGGTATGCGGACACAGGCAGCGGTTATGGAGATGCGTTGGGAGTGTCCGCCTCCTATACTATCCCTGCTTTGACTACCGGGATGGATGGCAATAAGTACAAGGTCATCGTCACCAATGAATCTGGTGACAGCAGTGAAGCAGAGTACACAATTAACTTAACTCCGGCTGAAGCACCATGGGAAGCGCCTGATTTCATAACCGATCTTCCGTCTGCACTTGATGTCATTACTGGTGAAGAAGTGAAGCTGTTCGTACAGATCCGCGGGGATGTGGAATCGGTTCGCTGGGAGACGAAGGCAGCAACCGCAGAGGAATGGACTGTGGCGGAGAGCGTGACTTCGGCGGTATACGCATTTACTGCTTCTGAAACAGACAGCGGTACGCAGTTCCGTGTGGTTCTGACTGGAAAAGAGGGAACGGAGCCTTCAACAAGAACCGGTAATGAACTTACGGTGACAGTACATCCGGCACCCGATGCGCCAATTATCACCTCTAATAGTGTAGATAAGAATCCGGCAGTTGTAGGTGATAAGGTGTCTTTTGCCGTAGTAGCTTCTGCAGTTTATGGCGAGTTAAGCTACCAATGGTTGAAAGACGGGCAGGCCATTGAAGGTGCTGTGGAGCGTAATTATACGATTCCTTCTGCAAAAGAAACAGACAGCGGCGAGTACACGGCCGTAGTCACCAACACCAAAATACTGAATGGTCACCCTTATACGGCTGTTCAAAAGAGCGGAATTATTAATTTCAAGGTCCACAATACTCCTGTATCTACACCGCAGCCGACATCGGCTCCAGGGACAGGTACGGGAACTGGTGGAACGACTCCGGCAGCGACAGCAACGCCGCTTCCAAGTCCTACTAGCACAACTTTGACAGTTCCAGCAAGTGCACTCAGTACATCTACTGAGAACGGCAAAGTGACGGTAAAGGTGCCGGCAGGCGTTATAGCTATCGAGCTGCCTGTAAATGCAGGTGAGTTGCTAGGGATCCGTCAACTTGAATTGTCCGCTTCGGGAACCACACTTGGTATTGCGCCGGAATTGCTGGTGCAATTGAAGGCTCTGCTTAATGAAGCCCAAGCTTCAGGCAGCAAGATTCAGGTGAAGCTCAGCCCGGAGACTTTGAACATGAGCACACTGAAAGCAGAGCGTGGGGTGGTCTTGCGGGGTACGGGTATGACGTTTGATCTGAGCGTCATCGCGGGGAATGGCACATCTAGCCGTCTTCCAAGCTTCAGCAAACCAGTAACCTTACAATGGAGTGCAACAAATACGGATTATAATACTAATTTGCTTGGTTTATATGCTATTGCTGAAGGGGGTTCGCTTACCTATCTCGGCGGAGTGTATGCGAATGGCTTCCTGCAAGGGGAGTTTAGCGGAACAGGCAGGCTGGCTGTGCTGGAGTACAATAAATCCTTCGCTGATGTTCCGTCTACTCACTGGGCTGCGGACACTATCCGCCAGCTGGCGGCTAAACATCTGGTACAAGGCACTTCCGAAAATGGATTTGAACCCGCCCGCAGGATTACAAGAGCGGAATTTGTGAAGCTGCTGGCTGGCGTGCTGGGACTGCAAGATCAGGCGGAATTGAAATTTAGTGATGTGCCTTCTGGTGTCTGGTATGAGCAGGACCTGGCGCGTCTGGTCCGGGCAGGTATTGTAGGTGGACGCACTGCTGAGCAGTTCGATCCGAGTGCGAACATCAGCCGCCAGGAGATTGTCACTATGCTAATGCGTGCCTATGTACTGGAGCATGGAGCGCTTCAGTCATCAGCCCCGACAACATTCACCGATTCCGGTGAGGTAGCAGCCTGGGCGGCAGACAGCGTGAATGCTGCTTCATCACTGGGTCTGGTGAATGGCCGCACGGACGGGAAGTTTGTTCCCGGTGGCTTGGCGACCCGTGCCGAGGCTGCGCAGTTCATCTTGAATTACATCCGGTAGATTATATTGCCTCACCACGGTCTGCCCAAGGAGCCCTTTGCTCCATGGGCAGACTGTCTTTGCTTGGCGGAGGATTGCAAGCTTTTACCAGCCACAGGCAGGAAGCACCTCATGCTATACTTTATTCATAATGACAAGCAGCGAAGCTTAGTCTTCCCCCTGCTGTAGGAGGTTGCTGATGTTTCCGGGGAAATTGTACAGAAAGTATCTGAAGAATAATCTGTTTATGAAAATCATCCTGCTCTTCTCAGTCATTGCCGTGGTCACCATTATCACCTTCTCCTACCTGATGTTCTTGCTCATGTCTCAGGCTGTAGTGCAGCGGCAGATGGAGATTCAGAAACGTACCGTGGAGAGCATCAACAGCTATATTGAGCAGAAATATGACTCTGTACAGTCTATGATGCGGGACGTGTACCGGGACACGGAGCTGACTGCTAATACGTCGTATTTGCTGGAGCATCCGTATGAAGATTACGTGAGGTACCGGCTGGACCGCTATTTCAACGAAAGTAATGCTACGACGGATACCGTGCAGTTTTTTCGCAATCAAGTTGAAGATGATCCTGATATCCGCAGTTTAATGCTCTACAGTGCAGCTGAACAGCAGCTGTATGTCTATAATGACCAAGGCAAATTTCAGATTATTTCCACTAATGCAGCCCACTCTTTCGTACCGGATGCGCTGTATCTGGAGGAGGAAGGCAGTGTCACCGCTCCAAACACTTGGGTCAGTCAGGCGATCTCATCTCCGGAGGGGCCGATGTTTACGGTTCGTACCCCGGTCAATAACAAGATATCACTTCGCAACATTGGTCAGCTTCTAGTCTATTTTGATGCCAGCGAGGTCTGGGGGAGTATGGGCAATTATAAGGATGACTTCAAGGGAAAGATTCTGGTGCTGGCAGCGGATGGGGATGTGTTATTTGATACCTCGGGCACCTATTATGGAAAGCGCTATCCTTATCCCGAGCAGATGAATTCTGCCTATACAGATGGTGAAGAAGTCGGCGGGATGATCATTACTAAGCAGACTCACACCCAAGGCGGATTTACTGTGTTGAGTGCTGTACCTAAGCAGGAATTAGCCGCCACTTATAGGGGATTGCGGAACATGATCTTCATTATCTGCTTGATCTGCCTGTTGTTTGCGATTATTACACCCACTTTATTTATCAATAATTTTGCCAGACGGACTCATAAAATTATCAAGTTCACCCGCAAAGTGAAAAACGGTGACCTGGATGCCCGGATTACCGATGTCAGAGAAGACGAGCTGGGGCAGATCTCCAAGAGCTTCAACGATATGCTGGATGAGCTGAATCTTCATATAGACCGTGTGTTCAAGGCTGAAATCAAGCAAAAACATACCGAAATCGCCGCGCTTGAAGCCAGGGTAAACCCACATTTTCTCTACAATACCTTGGAGGTGATCCGAATGAGGGCAATCTCTCAAGGAGCTTCAGATGTCGGGGAGATGATCTACAGCTTGTCGGTGTTGTTCAAAAGCTATGTTCACCAGAAACCCAAGCATACGATGAAGGATGAACTAGAGGCCTGCCGTTTATATCTGGAGCTGTTCCGCATCCGTTATAAGGATAAATTCTCTTATACAATGGAATGCGGGAAAGAGCTTACCGGAAGAGTTGTACTCAAAATGTCGCTGCAGCCTATCATTGAAAACTACATTCTACATGGGATGCGAGTGGACAAGAATGATAATCACATCAGTGTGGCTGTGGCCAAGGATGGCCAATATTTGCGTGCGGTAGTTACAGACAATGGGCGGGGGATTGCCCCGGACAGATTGGTCCAGCTCAAAGAAGGTCTTTTGCAGCCAGATGAACAATCGGAATCATTCGGCCTGCGCAGTATTCATGAACGTTTGAAGCTGCTTTATGGCAGTGAGTATGGCATTGAATTACAAAGCGAAGCGGGTACCGGCACAACCGTGACTGTGTATTTTCCCGATCTGGGAGAGGATGATCCAAACCATGTATAAAATTTTCATTGTGGACGACGAGCCTTTTATTATCGAAGGATTATATGACATTGTGGATTGGGCAGCACTGGGGATGGAGATTGTCGGCCACGCCGAGAACGGACAGGAAGCGCTGGAGTCGTTGCGGTTTGTTCCAGCGGATATTCTGATTACGGATATTTCCATGCCGCTGATGAACGGGCTGGATCTGATCCGGGCCGTACGGGAGATTCAGCCGGAGATCAAAGTTGTTATCCTCAGCGGCTATGATGAGTTCGGTTATCTTAAGGAAGGAATGGCGCTCGGCATTGAAAATTATCTGCTCAAGCCTATTAATTTGCAAGAGTTCCGGGCAACATTAGTGACTGCCGCCGAGAAGCTGGGTGTCTCCCGTCAAGAGAGTCAATTCAATGCGCATAGTATTTCCATTCTGCGCGATAATGTGATGTACCGCTGGCTGCGGTGCCAGATTGGGCCGAAGGAATTCAGTGAACGGACTGATTTTCTGGGACTTAGACTAGATAAGCCGCTGGTGCAAGTAGCCCTGCTTCGCCCTGAACAGGACGCTGCCGAGCTATTTCAGGCGGTGGAAGAGGTTGTAGGCGGTAACCCGTCTTTGATTGCATTCCGGGATATGGATGGAGATACCGTGCTGCTGCATCTGCTTAGTGAGTATCAGCAGGGTAAAGAAGCGGTGGAAAGGCTTCATGCGCAGCTGCTGTTATCCCTAACTGGCGGTCCGCCAATGCGTCTGTCCGTAGGAACGGTGGAGGAGATGGAGGAGGCGGCGGCTCAGAGTTATGCCCATGCAAAGATGACTCAGGAATATTTCATGCTGTTTCCAGAGCGGAATTTGCTGCATTATGAGGAAGTTCAGGACAGGCATGAGGTTGCCGTCCAAGGCATGCCGCTGAATTGGGAAGATGATCTCAAGCTGATTATGGCGAAGGATAAGGAAGCGCTGCTGGTGCGGATCCAGGATCATTTTGAGCAGCTGCGGCGGATGGAGGGGATTACACCCGTGCTGCTGCAAGGCATTGCCATGGAATGGTTGATCCGCTTCAAGATGCAGCTGCAGGAGATTCGTCATGTGGAAGAACCGGAGCTTTTCGCAGACGGTTTTGGCCTCATTCGCTCTACAGTTTCCATAAATGAACTGACTCAGATTATTCAGGAAGCCGCTACCATTACGGTAGACGCCTTAGTTCGGGACGTAAAGAGTCCAGTCGTGCAGCAGGTGCTGAATTATATCCATGAGTCCTACAATGAAGATGTGTCACTGAAGACCCTCGGTGCCCAATACCATATTCACCCGGTGTATTTGGGACAGCTGTTCCATAAAGAGGTGAATGAGTCATTCACCGAATATATCAATAAATACCGGATTGAGAAGGCGAAGGAGCTGCTGCGGAATACCTCACTTAAAGTTCATGAAATCGCTCTCAAAGTAGGCTATTGGGAGACCGGCTATTTTTACAAACAATTTAAGAAGCATGTCGGTATATCTCCTACGGAGTACAAAGGGCTTGTCTAGCGGACCCCCGCTGCAAGCTTTTTCTTTATTTTCTACATGATTTATTTAGTTTATCTTCTGTTTGAAAATGCTTTCATAAATTACAGTAAAGATAGTCCTTGAAGGAGAAAGCTGCTGGTTTAATTCCGGATTAGGCCAGCGATCTTGAGGTAAACAAAGGGGAGGTTATACAGGAATGGGCAACAACAAAAGAAAAAGGTTTTCCCTGTTACTGACATCACTTATGGCATTCTCGCTTGCGCTCAGCGCATGTGGCGGCGATTCAAACAACGCGGCAACTAACAGTTCAGGAGCGGGCGGCGACGGTGCATCATCCGAGAAACCAGTCGAACTGATCTGGTACACGATCGGCGGACCGCAGAAGGATCTGGACCGTGTCGTGGAAGAAGTCAATAAGTACACTAAAGAGAAGATAAATGTCACCCTGAAGATGAATATGATTGATTTTGGTGATTATACACAAAAAATGCAGGTCAAAGTAGCCGCTGGCGAACCCATGGACATTCTCTTTACGTGCTCCTGGGCGTTCGATTATGTGCAAAATGCCCGCAAAGGCGCTTTTATGGAATTGGACAGCCTGCTTAATGAATATGGAAAAGGCATCGTAGACACGATTGATCCGGCGTTCCTGGAAGGCTCCAAGGTAGATGGACATAATTATGCCGTACCTGCCAACAAAGAGCTTCCGGCGCAAGAAGTTTGGCGCTTTAATAAAGAGCTGCTCGACAAATATAACCTCGACATTTCCGGGGTGAACACAATGGAAAGCATTGAACCACTGCTGAAGACGATCAAAGAGAATGAACCGGGCATCACGCCTTACGCTATGGTGAAGGATTTCATGCCAGTGCTGCCGTTCGACTACATCATTGAAAAGATGCCAATGGCTGTTTATATGGACACGAAGGATTACAAGATCGTGAACATTCTGGAAACACCAGAACTCAAAAGCACTCTTGAAACCGTTCGCAAATATTACAAGGCAGGTTATATCTCGCCGGAAGTAGCAACTACAACTTCGGTGGATGATCTCTACAAATCTTCGAACTGGTTCATGGATCGTGCGGCTACCCAGCCGATGGCGGACAATCTGTGGTCGGCAAGCTACGGCTATCCTGTAGTTTCCACGCCAGCTGGCAAACCTTACATTTACAACTGGTCCGTTATGGGTTCGATGCAAGCCATCTCGGCTAACTCCGCATATCCGGAGAAAGCGATGGAGTTCCTGAACCTGCTCAACACCGATCCGGTGCTGCGCAACATGATTGACTCCGGAATCGAAGGCGTGCACTACGAGAAGACTGGTGAGAATTCCATGAAGAACCTGGATGAATCCAAGAACTATGACATGCCAACCTTCTCGCTGGGCAATATCATGATCAACTATTTGAACGAGGGTGACCCTGAGAACAAATGGGAAGAGTTCAAAAAGTTTAATGAATCCGGTGTAAATGCACCGCTGCTTGGTTTTAACTTCGACACTTCCAAGGTGACTACTGAAATCGCTGCGGTTCAGAACGTAAAAGAAGAATACTGGTCACCACTGATGACTGGAACCGTTGATCCTGACGAGTATCTACCGAAAGCTATTGAGAAATTCAAGGCAGCTGGTTTGGACAAAATTATCGCTGAAGCGCAATCGCAAATTGATGCCTGGAAAGCGTCCAACAACAAGTAAAACATCAACGTAAGAGAAGATCGGGGCAGGGGCGTGGCCTCTGGACCCGGTCTTTTTTTGAAATATAAGGACATACAGGAGGGATCTAAGTGTGAAGACAATCAGCGGATTTATAAAAAATATTATGAATAACAAGATTATGCTGCTCATGGTTTTACCAGGTGCGCTTTGGTTTCTCTTTTTCTCTTACCTGCCGATGATAGGGACGATTATTGCTTTCAAGGAATACCGCTTTAGCCGCGACGGCTTCTGGGCGAGTATTATCAACAGCAAATGGGTGGGGTTAGACAACTTCAAGTTTTTGTTCACCACCAATGACGCGTACATTATTACCCGCAACACCTTGCTCTACAATGGAGCATTTATCCTGCTTGGCTTGATCTTGTCGGTTCTGATGGCGATTGTGCTGTCCGAGATTGTGAACAAGAAGCTGGCCAAAGTGTATCAGACCGGCATGTTCCTGCCCTACTTCCTGTCATGGGTCGTTGTCGGCTATTTTGCATTTAGTTTCCTGAGCTCCGAACGCGGGATGCTGAACCAGATCATGGGCTTTTTTGGCGCAGAGTCAATTCAGTGGTACTCGGAAAAAGCCTACTGGCCGTTCATCCTGATCCTAGTCTATCTGTGGAAAGCAGTTGGTTACAACAGCGTAGTTTATCTCGCAGCTATTATGGGGATCGACAAGTCGCTGTATGAAGCGGCGATGATCGACGGAGCTAGTAAGTTCCAACAGATTCGCAATATTACACTGCCGTTGCTGAGTCCAATTATCACGATCATGACCCTGCTGGCCATCGGTAAAATCTTCTACGCCGACTTCGGTCTCTTTTACCAGGTGCCTCGTAATTCCGGTACGCTCTACAGTGTCACGAATGTTATTGATACCTATGTCTATCAAGGCCTCAAAACAACGGGTGAGATTGGTATGAGCACTGCCGCAGGTCTGTATCAATCGGTTGTCGGCTTTACGCTAGTCATGACCTCCAACTATATTGTCCGCAAATATAACAAGGATAGCGCTTTGTTCTAGAACCTCATGAAAGGAGTGGGCCATATGTCTTCCATTACTAAGACTAAAAAAGAACGTGATTTCCACCATCTCTCAACGCCCTGGAATATCACTTTTAATCTGATAGCCGGCATCTTTGCATTTCTGTGCGTGTTTCCGTTTCTGTTCGTCGTGATCATCTCCTTCACCGATGAGGTGGCGCTGGCGCGGGATGGCTATAAGCTGATTCCGGCAAAATGGAGTCTCGGCGCATACCGTTATGTGTTTGAATCCGGAGATATGCTGCTGCGTTCCTATGGTGTGACGATTTTTGTAACGGTGATCGGGACGATCATCAGCCTTTTGTTTATCGCTTTTTATGCGTATGCGATTTCCCGGAAAAGCTTCCGTTACCGCAATTTTTTCTCGTTCTTCGCGTTTTTTACCATGTTGTTCAACGGTGGACTTGTGCCGACTTATATTATCGTTACGCAGTTTCTAAGCCTGAAGGATACGATCTGGGCGCTGATTTTGCCGCTGGCGGTGAATGCTTTTTACATTATGATTCTGCGCACCTTCTACAGCACGAGTGTGCCTGATGCCATTATCGAATCCGGCAAAATCGACGGGGCGGGCGAGTTCCGTATCTTCCTGAAATTGGTGTTGCCTTTATCACTGCCCGGTCTGGCTACGATTGCTTTGTTCAGCACCCTCGGCTATTGGAATGACTGGTTCAATGCGCTGCTGTACATCGACAACCCGAATTTAGTCCCGCTGCAATCGATGCTGATGCGGATCGAGACCAGTATGCAGTTTATTTTGCAGAACTCCCAGAACAGTTCGCTAAGTCTGGAAGCTCTTCGCTCCATGCCGCAGGATACATCGCGGATGGCGATGGTCGTGCTGGCGACAGGGCCGATTATTTTTGCCTATCCGTTCTTCCAGCGTTATTTCATTCAAGGTCTTACCATAGGGGCTGTTAAGGAATGAGTTATACAAACCCGAATTTACCTGCTGAAGAACGGGCGGAGCATCTGCTCGGACTGATGACTTTGGAAGAGAAGGCCGGTCAGCTGATTCAGCCTTTTGGCTGGCAGGCCTATGAACATAGAGACGGTAAGATGACCTTGACAGAAAGCTTCAAGGAGAAGGTTGCCGGGGGCGGCGTAGGCTCGCTTTACGGGATGTTGCGCGCTGACCCGTGGACCGGTGTGACGCTGGCTACTGGCCTGTCTCCGCGTGAAGGTGCGGAAGCGGTGAATACGCTCCAGCGGTATGTGCTGGAGCATTCGCGGCTGGGCATTCCTGTATTGATCGGCGAGGAATGCTCGCATGGCCACATGGCGATCGGGGCCACCGTATTCCCGGTGCCCCTGTCGCTCGGCAGCTCCTGGAATGTGGAGCTGTATCGTGAGGTCTGCCGCGCCGTAGCGCTGGAGACACGCAGTCAGGGCGGCGCGGTTACGTATTCGCCGGTGCTGGATGTGGTGCGCGATTCCCGCTGGGGCCGCACCGAGGAGTGCTTCGGCGAGGACGCTTACCTGATCAGCGAGATGGCGGTTGCGGCTGTTGAAGGTCTGCAGGGGGAATCCTTGCAGAGCGGCGGCAGCGTGGGGGCTACGCTGAAGCATTTTGTGGGATACGGCAGCTCAGAAGGCGGCCGGAATGCCGGACCTGTGCACATGGGCTGGCGTGAACTGCTGGAAGTGGATCTGCTGCCCTTCAAAAAAGCGGTCGAAGCGGGTGCAGTCTCCATTATGCCTGCTTATAACGAAATAGACGGCGTGCCTTGCACGACAAATACAGAACTACTAGAGGATATACTCCGCGAAGCATGGGGGTTTGAGGGTCTAATCATTACCGACTGCGGAGCTATAGAGATGCTGGCCTCTGGCCATGATGTGGCTGAAGATGGCATGGATGCAGCAGTGCAGTCACTGGAAGCCGGCATCGACATGGAGATGTCCGGGGAAATGTACGGCAAATACCTGGTGGATGCCGTTCGTGAAGGCAAGCTGGACCCGGCACTGCTGGATCGGGCGGTCCGCCGTGTGTTGACGCTCAAGTTCAGGCTGGGCCTGTTCGAGCAACCATTCGCTGATCCCGATGCGGCTGAACGCGTCATCGGCAGCAAAGCGCATCAAGAGCTGGCCCGGCAAGTGGCGGGCGAGAGCATCATCCTGCTGAAAAATGAAGCAGGTGTGCTGCCATTGTCCAAGACCGCCGGCACGATCGCCGTCATTGGCCCTAACGCCGATGCCGGGTATAACCAGCTCGGCGATTATACCTCACCGCAGCCTCCGGCTAAGGTAGCGACCGTGCTCAGCGGCATCCGCAGCAAGCTGGCTGCAGAGCCGGAGCGGGTGCTCTATGCACCGGGCTGCCGGATCAAAGGCGATTCGCGCGAAGGTTTTGAAGCCGCGCTCGCTTGTGCAGAGCAGGCCGATACCGTTGTTATGGTCGTCGGCGGCTCCAGTGCACGCGATTTCGGGGAAGGCAGTATTGATCTTAAGACAGGCGCGTCCAAGGTGACGGAGAATGCCTGGAATGATATGGACTGCGGCGAAGGCATTGACCGGGTGTCATTGACCCTGTCGGGAGTGCAGCTGGAACTGATCCAGCAGGTTCATCAGCTCGGCAAACCTGTGATCGTTGTTTATATTAACGGCCGTCCGGTGAGTGAGCCTTGGATTGACGAGCATGCACATGCCATTCTGGAAGCCTGGTATCCAGGCCAAGAAGGCGGGCACGCTGTTGCAGATATCCTGTTCGGCGATGTGAACCCGTCCGGGAAGCTGACTGTATCCGTGCCGAAGCATGTGGGCCAGCTCCCGGTCTATTACAACGGCAAACGTTCCCGTGGCAAAAGATATCTGGAGGCCGATTCCCAGCCTCAATATCCGTTCGGCTTCGGGCTTAGCTACACTGAATTTACGTACTCCGGGTTGAAGGTGGAACCGGAAGTAATTGCGGCTGGGGAGACGGCTACAGTTTCCGTGGACGTTCAGAATACAGGAGACCGTGAGGGCGCAGAGGTGGTGCAACTGTATATTTCAGATGTCGCCAGTAAGGTCACGCGCCCTGCCAGGGAATTGAAGGCTTTTGACAAAATCAAGTTGGCTCCGGGTGAGAAGCAAACCGTGTTGTTCACGGTAGGACCGGAGCAATTGCAATATATCGGACCGGATTTAAGACCAGTTGTAGAGCCAGGAGCGTTTAAAGTGCTGGTGGGTAAGCATGTAAATGATACACTGAGCACCGATTTGACGGTGAGGGGGTAAAGACATGGAACGCATTAAACGCTTCATCCGCGAGCTCTCCGAGCAGCAATGGCTAGAGGTGGAGGAATTGCGCGATTGGGAGATTCTGTCCTCGGTGTATCAATTGCCGGGACAGTATGACAAGCTGCAGCCTTATAAGGACGGCAGCAATTATGATCTGTTCCCGAGTGTGCAAGGAACGACCTATTTCTTCCGCCGTACTTTGGAGATTCCGGCTAACTGGCTGCCGGGCCACATCGGGCTGATTTTTGCTTCAGGTGGGGAAGGGCTGCTGCGGGTGAACGGTGAATCGCGGCAAGGACTTGACCGCAATCATACCTTTGTGACCCTGACAGGTGATCCATCTGGCCGTCCGTTGGACCTGGAAATCGAACTCTTCGATCCGGTCCCCGAGCCGGTGGACCCATTAAATCAACAGGCGGTGATCCAGCCGCCGATTCGGATGATCCACAGCCAGCTGGTGCTGGTGAATAGACCTGTGCAGAGTCTAATGTACACGGCAGTAGTGATTCGCGATTCGGCAATTCTGCTGCCTGAGCAGGACCAGCGCCGTAAGCGGATGCTGGAAGCTTTGTATGTGGCAATGGATCAATTCGTTGGCCTTACCACGCAGGAGATCCGCGAGGGTGGTGAGATTTCGCGAATCGAGCAGAAGCTGCGGGGCAGAGTCGGGGAGATCGGCAGTCATGCCGAAGGAACAATCCACATGGTGGGCCAGTCCCATATCGATATTGCCTGGCTGTGGCCTGCGCGCGAGACCGTGCGCAAGACGAGCCGGACATTCTCGACGGTGAATGCCCTGATGGACGAATATCCTGACTATCAATATGCGCAGAGCCAGCCGCTGCTGTTCGAATATTTGAAAGACAATGACCCGGTACTCTATGAGAAGGTCAAGGCACGCATCCGTGAAGGACGCTGGGAACTGGTCGGTGGGATGTGGATCGAACCGGATCTGAACATTCCGAGCGGAGAATCGCTAATGCGGCAAATGTTGTATGGCCAACGCTTTTATCTGGAAGAGTTCGGGCGCACCTCACAGATTGAGTGGCTGCCGGATACCTTCGGCTACTGTGCTTCTCTGCCGCAGATTCTGCAGCATGGTGGCATCAAATATTTTATGACCACCAAGCTGGGCTGGAATGACACCAATGTCTTCCCTTACGATCTGTTCGATTGGGTCGGCATTGACGGCACGCCGATGTTGTCTTACCTGAATCATGGGGTCAATGAGAATACGCTGCCCAAAGATATTCATGAACACTATCAGTCCTTCCGCGAAAAAGATAAACATAATGAGCAGATGCTGCTCTATGGGCATGGTGACGGCGGCGGCGGGGTCACCCGCGAGATGCTGGAATATATCCAGCGTGCCGAGCTAATGGTCGGCCAGCCGGAGAGTAAATACAGTAATGCCGCGGATTTCTTCGCGGGCATTACGCGCAGTCAGCCGCAGCTGCCGCAGTGGCGGGGCGATCTGTATCTGGAGCTGCACCGCGGCACCTACACTACGCACGGCCGCAACAAGCGGAACAACCGCAAGGCGGAAGTGTTGTACCGTGAAGCGGAGCTGTGGCAGACATTAGCTTCGCCGCAGCTGGACACGGAGCAACATGCCGTAGTTGCCGGGCAGCTGCATCAGGGCTGGAAGCTAATTTTGTTGAACCAGTTTCATGATATTATTCCGGGCTCGGCGATTACCGAAGCATACGAGACCTCGGAGAAGGAATACGCAGAGGTGTTTGAGCTTGGCCGTGTTGCGCTTCAGCCGGGGCTTGCGGCATTGGCCGGGAACATTAACACGTCAGGCGAGGGTACACCTTACATTGTTTTTAATGGTTTGGGTTGGACGCGGGATGCCGTGGTCGAACTTGCTCTCAGCGAAGAAGTAGCCGCCAGCGGAAACTTTGCGGTGTATGGCGAGGATAACGTACTGCTGGAAGCAGATGTCCTGACGGAGGAGGCAGCAGTTTTTGGTGTCTCGGTTCTCGTTCCTGAGATTCCGGCCTTTGGCTACAAAACAATCTGGATTCGTGATCTGTCTCAGAACACATCCGATGAAAGTAATGCAGAATTTGAGGCTGCTGAACATAATCAAACTGCTGTAGGAGCTGTTCCCTTCGGCGACCGTTGGGAGACGGACTATTATCGTATTACCTTTAACGAGCGGGGAGAAATCACCAGTCTTTTTGATAAAAAAGGAAACCGGGAGATCGTAAAATCCGGTGAGCCGGCGAACCGCTTCCACTTTTTCCATGACCGTCCGACGCTTTGGGATGCCTGGGACATTGACAACCGTTATGAAGCCCAACCCGCCGGGGAGGCTGAGCTTATAGAAAAGGCAGTGGTCCGCACTGGTGCGGTGCAGGATATTTTGCGCTTCCGCTGGAAGCTGGGCCAATCCGAGATTACTCAGGATATGATTCTACATCACCATAATCCCCGGATTGATTTCCAGACGCAGGTGAGCTGGAACGAAGCCCATAAGCTGCTTAAGGTAGGGTTTCCGATTGATGTTGTGACGGATAAGGCGACTTACGAGATTCCATTTGGTGCGCTGGAACGTCCGACCCACCGCAACACCAGCTGGGAGCAGGCGCAGTATGAGGTTTGCGGGCATCGTTTTGCGGATGTATCGGAACGTGGATATGGCGTCAGTCTGCTGAATGATTGCAAATACGGCTATGACATCCAAGGCAGTACCATTCGTTTGTCGCTCCTGCGCGCGCCGAAATGGCCGGATGTTACTGCGGATCTCGGCGAGCACGACTTCACCTATTCGCTATATCCGCACCGTGGGGATTGGCGGGAGGCTCATACTGTTCGCCGTGCAGCAGAGCTAAATCATGAGCTGTATACTTTTGCCCCTTCATCAACACAGGGGCAGCTGCTGCCAACAGGCTCATTTATCGGATTCTCCGGTGAGCACGTGGTGCTGGATACGATTAAGCCATCCGAGGACGGGCAGGGGACTGTTCTCCGTTTCTACGAATCCTCGGGAGGCCGCGAGCGGGTTCAGCTCAAATGGCAGTATCCAGTTCAGAGCGTCTACCTGTCCAATGCTCTGGAAGAGCAGCTGGAACTGATCGAACATACGGCTGGCGGTGAATTGGAACTTCACTTTGCCCCTTACGAGATCAAAACAATCTACATCAGAAATTAAATAATCACATCACAGATGCAAAGGAGCATATCTCACTTGGAACAATTCCGATTACCCAAAATAGCAATGCCCCAGCTGCCGCTGCCGCAGGCTGTACAAGAAGTACTTGCCGAAGCAGAGGAGAAGCTGGCACATCGCCCGAAGCTGTTGCAGCTGTTCAAGAACTGTTTTCCGAATACGCTGGAGACGACGACTAAACTGCTGGATGACGGAACCACCTTTGTGATTACCGGCGATATTCCGGCCTCCTGGCTGCGTGATTCAGTGGAGCAGGTAATTCAATACGTGCCTCTGGCCAAAAACGATCCCGATCTCCAGCGCATTATCGGCGGTCTTATCAAACGCCATATTCAGTATATTCATATCGATCCTTACGCCAATGCATTTAATGAGTCGGCCAATGACTGGCACTGGAACACTACGGATGTGACCGAGATGTCGCCATGGGTGTGGGAGCGTAAATTTGAGATTGATTCGTTATGTTTTGTTGTGCGCCTCGCTTATACCTACTGGAAAGAGACGGGCCTGACTGATTTCTTCGACGCTGGGTTCAAGTCGGCCATGCGCCAGATTTTCGATTTGTTCAAAAGAGAACAGCGGCATTTCGAGCAGTCTCCGTACCGGTTCAGCCGCAATAACGGCATTCCGGAAGATTCTCTGCGCAATAGCGGTCTCGGCATGCCGGTGAACTATACCGGAATGATCTGGTCGGGCTTCCGGTCCAGCGATGATGCCTGTGATTTCCACTACAACATTCCTGGCAATATGTTCGCTGTTGTCGCGCTGCGCCAGATGCAGGAATTCGCGGAGTGGGTCTTCCGCGATCTAGACTTCCTGGCTGAACTTAAAGAGCTGGAATTTGAAGTAGACCATGGCATTAAGCTCTACGGCATTTATCGCCATCCGGAGTTTGGTCCGATTTATGCTTATGAGACCGACGGCTTCGGCAATTACTGCCTGATGGACGATGCGGGAACGCCCGGACTGATCTCCATTCCGTATCTGGGTTACGCTTCGGCGGATGATCCCATCTACCAGAACACCAGACGTTTCGCATTGAGCAAAGAAAATCCGTTCTATTATGAAGGCACAGCTGCCAAAGGGATCGGCAGCCCGCACACTCCGGAGAACTATATCTGGCATATGGCGTTGTCCATGCAGGGCATTACGGCTCAGACTGCCGAAGAGAAGCTGGAACTGATTGCGATGCTGGAAAGTACGGATGCCGGAACCGGATATATGCATGAAGGCTTCCATGTGGATGATCCTAGTGTATTTACCCGCAGCTGGTTTGCATGGTCGAACAGCTTGTTCTCGCAGCTTGTCTATCGGGCGATGAAGGAAGGTATTCTGTGAGCGGGGGCCGTATCATCCTGTTCGCGGACCCGTCTTTTCCCGGGTATACCGCAGCGGGCGGACTGACAGCGGAACAGGCACAGTCTATAGGAATACATCATACTGACCCTCCTGTTCATGCAGCACAGCTGGCCGAAACGCTGGACAGCGCCAAGGCCGGGGACTGCTTCGTTAGCTTCCATGCTCCGTACTTCCCGAAGGAGGCTTGGCCTTCCATCGTCGCCTATTTGAGCAGAGGCGGCAGCTTGATCAGCATTGGCGGTGCCCCGTTTAAGCATCCAGTCCGCCTAGTCGCTGAAGAGTGGCGGATCGAAGCTGAGCAGACTGCCTATCACCGCCAGCTGCATATCCATGAAGCGCTGCAGGTGAGCAGCGCAGATCGCATACAGCAGCATGTCGCGCTTAGAGACATTCCGCTCTTCGTAGGCGATGAGCAGCTGCTGGCCCTGTCGGATACCTGGAACCTGGTGCCGCATGTCACTAAAAGCAGTGACCTGCCGGAGCAGATGGGTTCCAGTGGACCCATGGACACGCGGATCTATCCGCTGCTTAAGGGCATTACCGCCGCCGGAAGGGAAGTTTCAGCTCCAGCTGTGCTGTGGGAGCATATCGGCGGGCCTTTTGCCGGTGGCCGCTGGATCTTTATCGGCCAACCGCTTACGCCTGATTTCTGGAATCAAGGCGGAACGGAAGCATTAACCCGCTGGGCAACCTTTGCCGCTCGGGGAGTAACAGAGCTGTGGCTGAAGCCTAACTATGCTTCTTATGAAGAAGGCGAGCGGCCGCTGCTGTTTTTGCAGGGTCAGCGGCTAAGCCGTAGCCAATCTTCACCGACATCAGCGCAGTGGACCCTGAACATCACTCTGAGCAAAGACGGGGAGTCTATCCCATGTTTCACTCACGAGTGCAAGCTTGAGGTCAGTCGCGATCTGAACTTCCTACGTGTACCGCTTGCTATAGAAATTCAACCTGGCCTGTATCATCTTTCTTGCCATGCTGTATCGGAAGAAGGCGAAGTGCGGATGTTGCGTCAAGGCTTTTGGGGATATGACGTGGGCCTGTTATCGCAGGGGGAACCGATTAAGGCTGGAAGAGATTATTTTATCAAAGACGGTCAGCCTTTACCTGTTGTCGGCATGACTTATATGACCTCTGACGTAGCGCGGAAGTTTCTATTCCTGCCAAATGCTGATGTCTGGGATCGGGATATGGCACAGATGCGGAAGGCAGGCATCAACTGGATTCGTACCGGTATCTGGACAGCCTACCGCAATATTATGCAGGTAGACGGTCATGCCTCGGAAGAAGTGCTGCGGGCGATTGATGCTTTTCTACTGACTGCGAAGCGGCATGAGCTGCAGGTTACCTTTACGTTCTTCTCCTTTACGCCCGAGACTTGGGAAGGGACGAATCCTTATCTCGATCCGCGCAGTGTAGAAGCGCAAAAACGGTTCATCCGCTCGATCGTTGCACGGCATCGCACGACAACCCATGTCGATTGGGATTTGATCAATGAACCGTCAATGTTCGATCCGCCGCGGATTTTCTCGGACGGACCGAGCTCGGCGCGTGATAAATATGAACGCGCTGCTTTCTCTGCTTGGCTGGAAGAACGCCATGGTGATATAACTTCGCTGCAAGAGCGCTGGAATATGACGCCGCTGGAATTGCCGGATTTTGCGGCTGCACAACCTCCTGAGCAAGAAGAGATTAACTTTAGTGTGCAGGATATTCATTCCGGGAAGCGCGGCACACGTTGGCTCGACTACTGCCTGTTCTCCATGGACATGCACAACGTATGGGCAAGGGAGCTTAGCGGGACTATCAAGGAACTCTGCCCAGATCATTTAGTGACCGTAGGGCAGGATGAGGCTTTAGGTGCCCAACGGCCATCGCCGTTCTTTTATGAGCGCGAAGTCGATTACACCACTGTTCACAGCTGGTGGTTGAATGACAATCTGCTCTGGGATGGAATTTTTGCCAAAACCCATCACAAACCGAACCTCATTCAGGAGACCGGCATCATGTACGTAGAGACGCCAGACGGACGGGCTAAACGCAGTGAGGAAGAATTGCGGGCCATGCTGGAGCGCAAATATGCCTATGCGTTTGCTTCTGGAGGTGCCGGGGCTGTGCAATGGATCTGGAACACGAACTTTTATATGGATAATGCCAATGAATCACAGATCGGTGCGCTGCGGGCCGATGGGACTGAGAAGCCGGAAGCGGATGTGTCTTATGATTTTGGGCGGTTCATCGGCGAAGCCGGGGGATTATTTGACGGGCGGAAGCTGGAAGAGATTGCCGTGGTTTTCCCTTACTCTAATGACTTCTCTAACCGGAAGCTCGCCTATGATGCGACTACCCGCCTGACGCGGATCTTATCTTATCAGCTTCATTTGCCTTTCCGCGCCGTATCGGAATACGATCTGGCTCCGCTGGAGGCAGAGCCGGCTAAGTTGATTCTCCTGCCGAGTGTGCACAATCTGGATAATGACGCCCTTCAGCAATTGCTGGACATAGTGGAGCGTACAGGTGCCGTTCTGCTCATTACTGGAGCATTGGGGGTTGATGCGTATTGGCAGCCTTCGGATCGTATGGACGCAATAGTAGGAGCCCGTAAACTTGGCAACATGCGCCGTGAGGAGCAGCTTCTATTGAACGGACGCAAGTTTGCGGTGTCCTATGGACAGAAGCGAATCGCGGAGCTAGTCAAAGAAACGCCAGCAAATGCAGATGTTGATTCGTCTAGCTCAGGTGGTGTGGGTGATCACCTCATCGAACGCCAGCTTGGCACAGGTCGCCTGATCTGGTGCCCGCTACCTTTAGAACTGAATGACCGCGACGAGCCGATCGCCGCGCTCTACCAATATGCTGCACAAGCCGCAGGTATCGAAACCGGGCTGGAATGGATCAGCGGTGGAGACCTGCCAGGTGTGTACGGGCGAAAGCTTGCTTTTGCAGAAGGTTCATTGTATATCTTCGTATCTGAATACGCCTGGGATGCCGAACTTGAAATAAAAGATCCTGCAACTGGAGCTCATTACTCATTTTTACTGGAGAAAGAACGTTCGGTGTTGTTTGCAGCTGATTCAGCGGGCAAGCTGGTAGCTGTCTACAGACCTGAAGAGGTTAACATTACGCTTAATAAATGCTGAAGAACTGAGGTGTACACACAGATGACCCACACAACAACCAAAACAGCCCATATCGTGTCCCATACTCACTGGGACCGTGAATGGTATTTGCCCTATGAGAAACACCACGTCCGTCTGGTTCAGCTGGTGGATGCACTGCTTGCCAAGCTGGACGGAGATTCCGCCTTCCGCAGTTTTTACCTCGATGGGCAAACCATTATTCTGGAGGATTATCTTCAGGTTCGGCCAGAGAACAAAGAGAAGCTGGAGAAGTATATCCGGGATGGGCGAATCTTGATTGGACCTTGGTACATTTTGCAGGATGCATTCCTGACGAGCGGCGAGGCAAATGTGCGGAATATGCAGATCGGCCATCAGGATGCCGAGAAATACGGTGAGCCTTCCAAAATCGGTTATTTTCCTGATACCTTTGGATTGGTCGGACAGACTCCGCAGCTGATGTTGCAGTCAGGGATTACGAATGCTTTTTTTGGACGCGGGGTGAAGCCTACGGGATTTAACAACACTGTATCGGATGCAGGTTATGAGTCCTCTTTCTCCGAGCTGATCTGGGAAGGGCCGGATGGATCCAAAATTCTCGGTATCCTATTTGCCAACTGGTATTCTAACGGCAATGAAGTTCCTGTTGAGGAAGGTGCGGCTCGGGAATTCTGGGACCGTAAGCTTGCTGATGCAGAGAAGTATGCTTCAACGGGGGAGTTATTGTTCATGAACGGGTGCGACCACCAGCCTCTGCAATTGGATTTGCCGGAAGCTATCCGCACCGCCGAAAAGCTATACCCTGAAGTGAAGTTCGTGCATTCAAATTTCCCGGACTATCTGCAAGCCTTGGATCAGCAATTATCCTCGGGTCAGCAGGAGCTCTCCACCGTTACAGGGGAACTGCGCAGCCAGCGTACAGACGGATGGGGCACCTTAGTGAACACAGCCTCAGCCCGGGTTTATTTGAAGCAGATGAACCAGCTGGGCCAGACTCTTTTGGAAAAAGTAGCCGAGCCGCTGGCCTCCATCGCCCGCCTGTCCGGACAGGACTACCCGCACCATCTATTCACCTATGCCTGGAAGACGCTGATGCAGAACCATCCGCATGACAGTATCTGTGGTTGTAGTGTGGATGAAGTGCATCGTGAGATGGTAACTCGTTTTGATAAAAGCCGGCATGTTGCTGAGAGCATCATAGATGACAGTGCTAAGTTTATCGCAGATCAAGTGGAGACTTCTGGCTTTTCCGCATACGGGGAAGATGCAGTTCCTTTTATAGTGATGAATACCACGGGGTGGAAGCGTACGGGAACGGTAACTATAGAGCTGGATGCTGAACGGTTATATCTGCGCGAGGGTTATCCTTTGGATGAGACCGCCCGCAGAATGCTGGCTGTTGATTTGTCCGGCAGGATTCTCGTCGATCACACAGGGGAGGAATTAGCGTCTACAGTGGAAGATCTGGGTTTAAGCTTTGGTTATGATCTGCCTGATGACCAATTCCGCCAGCCGTATATGTGCCGCAAGGTGAGACTTACTTTTGAAGCACGCAATGTGCCTGCACTTGGGCTCTGTACTTACGCTTGGGTACAATCAACTACGGAATCCACTCAGGAAAGCTCTTTAATAGAAGGAGAGCGCAGCTTGGAGAATGCATCTCTCAAGGTAGTTGTTGCTGAGGATGGTTCATTTACGTTATTGGATAAGCATAGCGGTACCACTTATCGTGAGTTGGGGATTTACGAGAATACCGGAGATGTAGGCAATGAATACATGTACAAGCAGCCAGAAGGTGAACAAGCGCTGACGACCAAAGGCCAGCCTGCAGTTATTAAGGAGATTGAAGACTCTCCCTTCCGTGCGGCCATTGAGATCCGAATAGATTGGGAGATTCCGGCTTCGGCGGATGACACCTTGGAGGCGGAACAGCGTGCACTTGTGTATTATCCTGAGCGTAAAGCGCAGCGGAGTGTAAATACGGTGGTTTTGAAGCTTCGTACCGTCGTATCGCTGGAGCGGGAAGGCAAAGGTGTGCATATTGAATCCACAATTAATAACCAAGCCAAGGATCACCGGATACGAATGTTGTTCCCGACCGATCTGTCTACCGATGTGCATCGTGTGGATTCTATGTTTGAAGTGGCTACCCGAGATAATAATCCAGCACCAGAATGGGCAAATCCGAGCAACACTCAACATCAGCAATCCTTTGTGGATGTCAGCAATGGCGATGTAGGACTTACGGTAGCCAATCAGGGATTGAACGAATATGAGGTTCTGCGGGATGGACGCAATACTATTGCCGTCACCTTGCTACGCAGCGTAGGGGAATTGGGGGATTGGGGCTGGTTCCCAACACCGGAAGCTCAGTGCCTGGGCGAATACACAGCACAACTGGAGCTGATTCCTCATTCTGGTGAGGGAAGTGAACAACGGGCATTTACAGAGGCCTATCAATTCCAGACTCCTTGGACGGTATGTCAGACCGGCCTGCATAGCGGGAAGTTGAACTCTGGATATACCCCATTGGTTTGGGAGGGAGACAACATGGCCTTCTCATCCATGAAAATGAACGGAGCTTCCGGCGACTTGTTTTTGCGTTGGTACAATATGTCCGCTCAGCAGACAGAGTTGCAACTGAAAGTGAACAGTCCTCAAGAGTATTTATTTAAAAGCAATATCTTAGAGCAGCCTAACCCTGCTTTACAAGGAGCAACGTCTTCGGTTCACCACTTAGAGGTCGGACCATCTGAGATTGTAACTGTAGGTGCGAAATTAAGCTTCTAAGTAAAAAGATGTCCCGGGGCTTCCCTGCCGGGGCATCTTTTGATTTACTTTCTTCTATAAGACTTGTGCCAATCTTGAATGGCCTCTTGGCGGGAGGGGAATCTCATCTGGATCCAATTGTTTGTTTCCCATTCATGAATCGCCTGCTGTTTAGTTTGGTAAAAGCTGTAGTCGCAAATGTTCCAGCTGTTATACAGTTTCTGATACCATTTCCCTTTAGGGATGTCGCCAGGGTAACGGCGGACGGCTTTATTGGCTTGTTTTTTAGCCCATGATGAACCATCTTTCTGTTGGTCGCTGCACACGGGTTGCTTTTTCACACTTCTGCTCATTGATTCTCCAACCTCCTTTTAGAGGGAAGCTAGAGATCATGCAAGGTCTTTATATGAATCACCTCTTTGCCAAAAAATAATGGAATTGATACCTATGTATGAAGGGGCTCTGATGTTAAATAGATAGACGCGGAAAAGGGGAATACGGTTGCGATACAATTGCGGAGAAGTATGTGTTTAGTTTTTTTAAAATAAAGCTTGCAATGGATCTCTATACATGATATATTCTAAGTCCGGCCAAGAAGTACACATGCCGAGCTCGAAAAAGAAGTTAAAAAAAGAGCTTGACATTAAATAGCCGAACATGATATAGTATAAGAGTTGCTGCTGAGACATTAAATGGCACCAACGAGAACTTGATCTTTGAAAACTGAACAACGAGTGAGTAGGAAATCACGCAAGTGAAATCCAAATTAGAGAATTAATTTTCTCGTCAGATGTTTCAAAATGAGCATATCGCTCTTTTCAATACTAATTGGAGAGTTTGATCCTGGCTCAGGACGAACGCTGGCGGCGTGCCTAATACATGCAAGTCGAGCGGAGTTATTTTGAAAGCTTGCTTTCAAAATAACTTAGCGGCGGACGGGTGAGTAACACGTAGGCAACCTGCCCTTCAGACTGGGATAACTACCGGAAACGGTAGCTAATACCGGATAATTTCTTTTTTCTCCTGAGAGAAGAATGAAAGACGGAGCAATCTGTCACTGAGGGATGGGCCTGCGGCGCATTAGCTAGTTGGTGGGGTAACGGCCCACCAAGGCGACGATGCGTAGCCGACCTGAGAGGGTGAACGGCCACACTGGGACTGAGACACGGCCCAGACTCCTACGGGAGGCAGCAGTAGGGAATCTTCCGCAATGGGCGAAAGCCTGACGGAGCAACGCCGCGTGAGTGATGAAGGTTTTCGGATCGTAAAGCTCTGTTGCCAGGGAAGAACGTCCGGTAGAGTAACTGTTACCGGAGTGACGGTACCTGAGAAGAAAGCCCCGGCTAACTACGTGCCAGCAGCCGCGGTAATACGTAGGGGGCAAGCGTTGTCCGGAATTATTGGGCGTAAAGCGCGCGCAGGCGGCTATTTAAGTCTGGTGTTTAAACCTTGGGCTCAACCTGAGGTCGCACTGGAAACTGGGTGGCTTGAGTACAGAAGAGGAAAGTGGAATTCCACGTGTAGCGGTGAAATGCGTAGATATGTGGAGGAACACCAGTGGCGAAGGCGACTTTCTGGGCTGTAACTGACGCTGAGGCGCGAAAGCGTGGGGAGCAAACAGGATTAGATACCCTGGTAGTCCACGCCGTAAACGATGAGTGCTAGGTGTTAGGGGTTTCGATACCCTTGGTGCCGAAGTTAACACAGTAAGCACTCCGCCTGGGGAGTACGGTCGCAAGACTGAAACTCAAAGGAATTGACGGGGACCCGCACAAGCAGTGGAGTATGTGGTTTAATTCGAAGCAACGCGAAGAACCTTACCAGGTCTTGACATCCCTCTGAATCTGCTAGAGATAGTGGCGGCCTTCGGGACAGAGGAGACAGGTGGTGCATGGTTGTCGTCAGCTCGTGTCGTGAGATGTTGGGTTAAGTCCCGCAACGAGCGCAACCCTTAACTTTAGTTGCCAGCAAGTAATGTTGGGCACTCTAGAGTGACTGCCGGTGACAAACCGGAGGAAGGTGGGGATGACGTCAAATCATCATGCCCCTTATGACCTGGGCTACACACGTACTACAATGGCCGGTACAACGGGAAGCGAAGCCGCGAGGTGGAGCCAATCCCATCAAAGCCGGTCTCAGTTCGGATTGCAGGCTGCAACTCGCCTGCATGAAGTCGGAATTGCTAGTAATCGCGGATCAGCATGCCGCGGTGAATACGTTCCCGGGTCTTGTACACACCGCCCGTCACACCACGAGAGTTTACAACACCCGAAGTCGGTGGGGTAACCCGCAAGGGAGCCAGCCGCCGAAGGTGGGGTAGATGATTGGGGTGAAGTCGTAACAAGGTAGCCGTATCGGAAGGTGCGGCTGGATCACCTCCTTTCTATGGAGAATCGTTCTCTGCAATGAGGACATTCAAATCGGAAGCTCAGCTTCCAAAACTCAGGTTTAGGCCTGTTACTCACTCGTTGCTCAGTTTTGAGAGTTTAAGCTCTCAAGTAAGACTTGATCCTTGAAAACTGGATACCGAAACGAATTTGCGTTTTAGAACATCTTTTAGCAACTTGTGTAAACAAGTAAATGTTATTAGTGAGATGATTCCAAAGAGAATGTCATCGTATGATATTTTCCTGCGGAAAAATCAAGGTTAAGCTAATAAGAGCACACGGAGGATGCCTAGGCGCCAGGAGCCGACGAAGGACGTGGCGAACAACGAAACTGCCTCGGGGAGCTGTAAGCAAGCTTTGATCCGGGGGTGTCCGAATGGGGAAACCCAGCTGTGGTAATTCGCAGTTACTCATTTCTGAATACATAGGAAATGTGTAGAGGCAGACCAGGGGAACTGAAACATCTAAGTACCCTGAGGAAGAGAAAACAATAGTGATTCCGTCAGTAGCGGCGAGCGAACGCGGAACAGCCTAAACCTAAGAGCTTGCTCTTAGGGGTTGTGGGACGTCTCACATGGAGTTACAAAGGAATATGGTAGGTGAAGAGGTCTGGAAAGGCCCGCGATAGAGGTAAAAGCCCTGTAACCTAAACTGTATTCTCTCCGAGACGGATCCCGAGTAGTGCGGGGCACGTGAAACCCCGTATGAATCCAGCAGGACCATCTGCTAAGGCTAAATACTACCTGGCGACCGATAGTGAAACAGTACCGTGAGGGAAAGGTGAAAAGCACCCCGGAAGGGGAGTGAAATAGAACCTGAAACCGTGTGCTTACAAAAAGTCAGAGCCCTATTAATGGGTGATGGCGTGCCTTTTGTAGAATGAACCGGCGAGTTACGTTTAACATGCAAGGTTAAGCCGAGAAGGTGGAGCCGCAGCGAAAGCGAGTCTGAATAGGGCGATTTAGTATGTGGACGTAGACCCGAAACCGTGTGATCTACCCCTGTCCAGGGTGAAGGTGCGGTAACACGCACTGGAGGCCCGAACCCACGTACGTTGAAAAGTGCGGGGATGAGGTGGGGGTAGCGGAGAAATTCCAATCGAACTCGGAGATAGCTGGTTCTCCCCGAAATAGCTTTAGGGCTAGCCTCGGTATAAGAGTAGTGGAGGTAGAGCACTGATTGGGTGCGGGGTCCGCAAGGATTACCAAGCTCAGTCAAACTCCGAATGCCATATACTTATTGCCGGGAGTCAGACAGTGAGTGCTAAGATCCATTGTCAAAAGGGAAACAGCCCAGACCATCAGCTAAGGTCCCCAAGTGTGTGTTAAGTGGGAAAGGATGTGGAGTTGCACAGACAACCAGGATGTTGGCTTAGAAGCAGCCACCATTGAAAGAGTGCGTAATAGCTCACTGGTCGAGTGACTCTGCGCCGAAAATGTAACGGGGCTAAACACACCACCGAAGCTATGGCTAGATACTATGTATCTGGGGTAGGGGAGCGTTGTGTAGGGGTTGAAGGTGTACTGAAAAGAGCGCTGGACACTACACAAGTGAGAATGCCGGTATGAGTAACGAAAAGATCAGTGAGAATCTGATCCGCCGAAAGCCCAAGGTTTCCTGAGGAAGGCTCGTCCGCTCAGGGTAAGTCGGGACCTAAGGCGAGGCCGAAAGGCGTAGTCGAAGGACAACAGTTTGAAATTACTGTACCACCGTAATCCGCTATGAGCGATGGGGTGACGCAGGAGGGTAGTGACGCGGACTGATGGATGTCCGTCTAAGCAGTGAGGCTGATGTGTAGGCAAATCCGCACATCATTAAGGCTGGGCTGTGATGGGGAGCGAAAATTATAGTAGCGAAGGTCATGATCTCACACTGCCAAGAAAAGCCTCTAGCCAGGAGAAGGTGCCCGTACCGCAAACCGACACAGGTAGGCGAGAAGAGAATTCTAAGGCGCGCGGAAGAACTCTCGTTAAGGAACTCGGCAAAATGACCCCGTAACTTCGGGAGAAGGGGTGCCCCGGTAGTGTGAATAGCACGAGGGGGCCGCAGTGAAAAGGCCCAAGCGACTGTTTAGCAAAAACACAGGTCTGTGCGAAGCCGCAAGGCGAAGTATACGGGCTGACGCCTGCCCGGTGCTGGAAGGTTAAGGGGAGTGGTTAGGGGTAACCCAAGCTATGAACCGAAGCCCCAGTAAACGGCGGCCGTAACTATAACGGTCCTAAGGTAGCGAAATTCCTTGTCAGGTAAATTCTGACCCGCACGAATGGCGTAACGACTTGGGCGCTGTCTCAACGAGAGATCCGGTGAAATTTTAATACCTGTGAAGATGCAGGTTACCCGCGACAAGACGGAAAGACCCCATGGAGCTTTACTGCAGCTTGATATTGAATTTGGGTACGATCTGTACAGGATAGGTGGGAGCCGTAGAAATCGGAGCGCAAGCTTCGGTCGAGGCGCCGTTGGGATACCACCCTGATCGTATCTAGGTTCTAACCTAGTACCCTTACCGGGTACGGGGACCGTGTCAGGCGGGCAGTTTGACTGGGGCGGTCGCCTCCTAAAGAGTAACGGAGGCGTTCCAAGGTTCCCTCAGAATGGTTGGAAATCATTCGCAGAGTGCAAAGGCATAAGGGAGCTTGACTGCGAGACCTACAAGTCGAGCAGGGACGAAAGTCGGACTTAGTGATCCGGTGGTACCGCATGGAAGGGCCATCGCTCAACGGATAAAAGCTACCCTGGGGATAACAGGCTTATCTCCCCCAAGAGTCCACATCGACGGGGAGGTTTGGCACCTCGATGTCGGCTCATCGCATCCTGGGGCTGAAGTAGGTCCCAAGGGTTGGGCTGTTCGCCCATTAAAGCGGTACGCGAGCTGGGTTCAGAACGTCGTGAGACAGTTCGGTCCCTATCTGTCGTGGGCGCAGGAAATTTGAGAGGAGCTGTCCTTAGTACGAGAGGACCGGGATGGACGTACCGCTGGTGCACCAGTTGTTCCGCCAGGAGCATGGCTGGGTAGCTACGTACGGACGGGATAAGCGCTGAAAGCATCTAAGCGTGAAGCCCCCTCAAGATGAGATTTCCCAATTAGTAAGACCCCTTGAAGACGACGAGGTAGATAGGTTGGAGGTGGAAGTGCAGCAATGCATGGAGCTGACCAATACTAATCGGTCGAGGGCTTATCCTATACTTAGAATGCAAATTCGTTTCGGATTCAGTTTTCAGGCATCAAGCCTGAGCATTTACGCTGTAAATGCCCGTTTGGTGGCGATAGCGGAGGGGTTCCACACGTACCCATCCCGAACACGACCGTTAAGCCCTCCAGCGCCGATGGTACTTGGACCGAAGGGTCCTGGGAGAGTAGGACGCCGCCAAGCGGACAACCACATTACCCGTGGTATTTTTTTTGCCCTTAATATTAATATGTCTTAGAAGGGCCTTTAGCTCAGCTGGTTAGAGCGCACCCCTGATAAGGGTGAGGTCGGTGGTTCGAGTCCACTAAGGCCCACCATATTCCCTGATAGCTCAGTTGGTAGAGCACTCGACTGTTAATCGAGTTGTCACAGGTTCGAGTCCTGTTCGGGGAGCCATTTATGGAGAGGTGTCCGAGTTTGGCCGAAGGAGCACGATTGGAAATCGTGTAGGCGCCACAAGCGTCTCGAGGGTTCGAATCCCTCTCTCTCCGCCATAAAAATTATTAGCATGGCCCGTTGGTCAAGGGGTTAAGACACCTCCCTTTCACGGAGGTAACATGGGTTCGAATCCCATACGGGTCATATCATGGAGGCTTAGCTCAGCTGGGAGAGCATCTGCCTTACAAGCAGAGGGTCGGGGGTTCGATCCCCTCAGCCTCCACCATATTATTTTCACTGACGCGGGGTGGAGCAGCCCGGTAGCTCGTCGGGCTCATAACCCGAAGGTCGCAGGTTCAAGTCCTGCCCCCGCAACCAATTTACTCTTATACATTATGTTTAGGGATAAGCTGGTATGGTGAAAATGAATAGTATATACTAATTAATGACGCGGGGTGGAGCAGCCCGGTAGCTCGTCGGGCTCATAACCCGAAGGCCGCAGGTTCAAATCCTGCCCCCGCAACCAATTTACACTTATGCATTATGTCTATGGAACCGTGGTGTAGTTGGCCTAACATGCCTGCCTGTCACGCAGGAGATCGCGGGTTCGAATCCCGTCGGTTCCGCCATTTAGTTAATTATTATTGGGGATTAGCCAAGCGGTAAGGCAACGGACTTTGACTCCGTCATGCATAGGTTCAAATCCTATATCCCCAGCCATTTATGAGAGCCATTAGCTCAGTTGGTAGAGCACCTGACTTTTAATCAGGGTGTCGAAGGTTCGAGTCCTTCATGGCTCACCATTTTCTTTAAAGTGTGCGCGTGTGGCGGAATTGGCAGACGCACCAGACTTAGGATCTGGCGTTTCACGACGTGGGGGTTCGAGTCCCTTCACGCGCACCATGTTTTTGCGGACGTGGCTCAGCGGTAGAGCATCGCCTTGCCAAGGCGAGGGTCGCGGGTTCGATTCCCGTCGTCCGCTCCATATAGATTTTGCGCCCTTAGCTCAGCTGGATAGAGCGTTTGACTACGAATCAAAAGGCCGGGAGTTCGAATCTCTCAGGGCGCGCCATTTTTATTACTAAGCAGTTATAGTATTGTTAACGGGATGTAGCTCAGCTTGGTAGAGCACCTGGTTTGGGACCAGGGGGTCGCATGTTCAAATCGTGTCATCCCGATTTTATACCTTTGCGGGTGTAGTTCAATGGTAGAACTTCAGCCTTCCAAGCTGATAGCGTGGGTTCGATTCCCATCACCCGCTTATAAAGAGAGACACCTGCCGGTATTAGGCGGGTGTTTTTTTGTATAGTTAAGCACGTATGGATACAATAGGAACTAGAGATTTTATTTGAGGAGGGGCCAATGTTTGAATTTGAAGCAAGGTTAGTCAGACCAGATACGAATGGGAGTTGGACATATCTTACGGTTCCTTTTGACGCTGAACAAATATATGAAACTAAATCAAGGATACAAGTTAAAGGAAGCCTGAATGACATTCCCTATAGAGGAACACTCATGCCGCATGGTAATGGGAAACATTTTATGGTCGTGAAAAAAGAACTGCGAGACTTAGCCCATGCTCAACCTGGAGATATAGTTCGGGTGACAATGGAACAAGATCATCAATTGCGAGAGATAGAAGCTCCAGAAGATTTTCTGGACGCACTAAGCAGCAATGAGCAGGCAGAGGTATATTATAACAGCTTGGCTTATTCCTATCGGAAGGAATATGTGAGCTGGATCGAAGGGGCGAAAAGACCGGAAACCAGAGCAGCAAGGATCCAGAAGTCAGTTAATAAGCTGGAAGAAGGTTTGAGGCTTAAATAATAGAACAGCGTCCTCCTCCTTAATATCTGGAAAGGGACGCTGCTGTAGTGGGTATATAAGGGATCGTCCTTATATAAGAACGCCTACTTCACCATTATTCACGAACTTAATGCTTTCGATCTTCACCTCTAGTTGACCTGAAGGAATCGCTAGCTGACAAGTACTGCCGAGCTCAGCCAGCAGCAGCTGCATGCCTATAGGTGACAACATAGAAATCTTGTTATCGTTAGGTTCTGCTTGGTTAGGAAATACGATGGTATAGATATCTGTAGTATTATCGTCCAAGTAACGAAGCTGCAGCTGACTTCCGATAAAGACCTGTGAATTTAAATCTTCACCATTGAACTCAGTTAGTAATTGTTCCAGCTCGGAGCAATAACGGGATAACAGCGTTTCAGCGTTGCTTCTATCCTTGCTCCGTACCGGAAAGTACTGATTTAGAAATGCGATTTTTTCCTCATCAAAATAGATAAGCTGCTGAAGCAGCTGTGTCCGTGAGCCTTCATAGATAAGACTATGGTTCATAGTAGATTTCACCCCCTCTAAGTAGCACATTCCTTGTAAACCTGTTATGGTGTGTTGCCATCTTAAAATCCCTCCTATACAAATAGAGGTCCCCCAATGGAGACCTTCTGATCAGTATACCAGCTTCTATTTGTAAATCCAATCCATTTTAAAAGGGGAATTAAAACCTTCTAAATATTGTAATGAAAACCTTTGACTATTACATACTTGGGTGCTATGATAGGCTGATGCATAGGCATTTCGTAGAAAACTGCGAAATGCCTATACTGTATTTTGAAGATATTTTTACATTAATTGTTACCTGGGGAGTGATACGCCATGTACATTTCGTTGAGTTCACATATAGATTCCAGAACTATAAAATAACTACTTAATTTATTAAAGGAGGAGATCAGGATGATTCAAGTTAAAGAGTTTGTAGATGCTGACAATTCTTATGCAGAGAATAAAGCTAATGAGTTCCTGGCAGGACTACGGGAGGAACAGATTGTGAATATCTGTTACGGTTCGGTAGTTAAATCATCACGTGATGGGGCAGAGCACCAAAGAACCACTATACTGGTCGTGTATAAGACAAATGAAAGGCAATAACTGGAACACGTTTTTTTCATGTCTATCCATTGTCTCCACGCTGGGCGTTGTGATTGTCATCATTTATTATGTTTTCAGCTAATTAGCAAAAAGAGGACCTTTCCCATCTACGGGCAAAGGTCCTCTTTAGTTTATAAGTGCATTTACAATCTTACATTCCGTCTGGTACAGATAAACCCAAACCGGATGCGATACGCTGTCCCAAGTCTGGATCAGCTTTAAAGAAATGCTCAATCTGGAGACGTTTGATATCGTTACTTTCAACAGGAGTCATAGCGCCAACGATATTTTGAACTAGACGGGTACGTTCTTCTTCAGACATTAGACGGTACAAGTCACCTGGTTGTGTATAGTGATCGTCACTATTGTAGGAGACACTATCCGCATAACCAGAGACTTCGAACGGCGATGTTTTATGCTGCGGTGATTCTTTAGGTCCTCCTAAGCTGTTAGGCTCGTAATAGGCACCGGAACCGCCATTGTTGCCCAAGGCCATACCACCATCACGTTGATAGTTCTTCACTTCTACTTTTGGACGGTTGATAGGTAAACTGTTATGGTTGGGACCAACCCGGTGACGGTGTGCATCACCATAAGCGAACAGACGGCCTTGTAGCAATTTATCCGGCGAAGCTTCAATACCAGGAACGAAAGAGCCGGGGGAGAATGTAACTTGTTCTACTTCAGCGAAGTAGTTCTCCGGATTGCGATCCAATACCATACGGCCAACCTCGATTAACGGATAATCTTTTTGCGACCAGACCTTTGTTACATCAAATGGATCAAAACGGTAAGTCTTCGCATCCTCGATTGGCATAATTTGCACGTAGAGCTTCCAAGCAGGGAAATCTCCTTTATCAATAGCATTAAACAAGTCCTCTGTATGATAATCCGGGTTTTCCCCAGCGATTTTGGCAGCAAGGTCTGCATCTAGATTCTTAATGCCTTGTTCTGTTTTGAAATGGTATTTCACCCAGACTGCATTGCCCTCGGCATTTACCCACTTGAAGGTATGGCTACCGAACCCATGCATATGTCTCAGCGTAGCTGGAATTCCGCGATCCGACATCAAAATCGTTACCTGATGCAGAGATTCAGGCGATAAAGACCAGAAGTCCCATACAGCATTCGGGTTCTTCAGATGTGTCTGTGGATCACGTTTCTGTGTATGAATAAAGTCCGGGAATTTAATCGCATCACGAACGAAGAATACAGGCGTATTGTTACCTACGAGATCATAGTTTCCTTCTTCAGTATAGAACTTCACGGCAAATCCACGAGGGTCGCGTACGGTATCAGCAGAACCTAATTCACCAGCTACAGTAGAAAAACGAATGAACAACGGTGTACGTTTGCCTACTTCAGACAAAAAGTTAGCTTTTGTGTATTGGGTTAGATCCTTTGTAACTTCAAAATACCCGTGAGCGCCAGCACCTTTAGCATGAACGACACGTTCAGGAACACGTTCTCTGTTAAAGTGGGCTAATTTCTCAAGCAAATGGACATCTTGCAGTAAAGTGGGACCGCGGTCACCGGCTGTCATTGAATTCTGATTGTCGCCTACTGGAGCACCCCAGCTGGTTGTAAGATTATTATTATTGGAGCTCATTAATAGAATCACCTCATGAGATTTGATTTTAGATTTAGTATAAGTTCTATATTAATGTTTTTTAGAGAAATTGCAACACTTTTTAAATAATTGACTCATTACAATATGTGGTAATCGTCAATACATCGTTGGCACATTCAGATATATATGATAGACAAAGTGATTAATTACTTAGCAGAATTAAAAAAGAAACAGCGCATCCCTACCATCACTGAAGGGGTGCGCTGCATTTTTTGATATAGAAGATATTCGGTTCTTGTACTTAGGCTTTAATGTACATTCTGTTGTAATATTCATCTAACATTCTTTTGGTGGCAAACTCCGTACGGGTGGTTTCGATACTCTTTTTCATCATTTGTACCCACTGTTCACGATTCTCGTAAAAGGTTGGGAGCACACGTTTCAATAAGGTGTTGTACAGTGCATCACTATCATGCTTATCCAGCACCTCAAAGTCTGTAGTTTCGAAGCCGTCTCCAATCTGCCAGCCATTCTCGCCATCGATACAGGCTTCCGGCCACCAGCCATCCAGAATAGAACAGTTCAATACACCGTTCATAGCTGCTTTCATCCCGGAGGTGCCGCTGGCTTCCAATGGTCTGCGTGGATTGTTGAGCCAAATATCAGCACCGCGCGTCAGCTGGGCGCCAATCGTCATATCGTAATTCTCGAGGAACACAACACTCTTTGGATACTTTTTCATCATCGCTACTAGGTTACTGACGATTTTTTTACCGTTATCATCGAGTGGGTGCGCTTTGCCGGAGAATACAATTTGTATCTTTCCAGACTCCAGATAAGGTTCGATAATTTCTGGCTGTGAGAAGATCAGGTCGCTTCGTTTATATGGAGCTGCTCTGCGTGAGAAGCCGATGAGTAAATTGTCAGCATTTAAGCTAATGCCGGAACGTTCTTTGATGAACTGGATCAGTTCGCCCTTGATCTCTTTATGCACTGCCCATAAGTCTCCATCCTGTTCGTAGGCTTGCGTCATTCTATCATCTACCCAGGTAGGAGTATGGATGGCATTAGTAATGCCTATAATTTCTGATCTTCCGGCTACTTCCTTCCACATTTTATTAGCCGTATCGGCGTGTAGCTGGGCTACTGCGTTGGAAATACGTGATAGTCTTAGACCTGCAACCGTCATATTAAATGGCTCGCCGCCGATCCGCTCCATCTGGTCACGGGTTAAGCCGTTGAACGCACTCATATACTCAAGTCGGTCGAGAGGATGGGTTTCGTTGCCTTCTTTGATTGGTGTGTGGGTAGTGAATACGACTTCTTCGCGAGTGGCTTTCCACGCTTCTTCGAAGGTGTGGCCTCCGGACATTTTTTCACGGATTAGCTCGATAGCCGCTAGAGCCGCATGACCCTCATTGAAGTGATAGACATCAATAGGGATTTGCAACGCACGCATAGCTTTGACTCCACCAATCCCAAGCACGATCTCTTGTGCGATCCGTTCTTCGCCGAACCAGCCGTACAATTGGCCTGTGATCCAGGCATCATTATTCTCGGGAATATCCGTATCCAGTAAATACAATGTGCTGTTGCCAAAATAATCAGTTTTCCATACTTTGCATACCACATCGGTTTTTCGGACTTTAACAGTTACCTTAACCCCTGTATCTTCAAGAAACTCATAAACATAATTGTGATAGGAGTCGTACGGATTGCCATTGGCATCAATCTTTTGGTCCGTGTAACCTTGTTTCCACTTCAGCCCAATAGGGATAATAGGGGCGTTGATATCTTTTGCACCCTTGATGTAGTCTCCGGCAAGAATGCCCAGACCTCCGGCATACATTTTGAAATCGGAATGCAGCCCGTACTCCATACTAAAATAAGCGACTGACGGTAATTTTTGTTCGTTCACTTGATAAGCCTCCTAATCACGGATTAGATTAAATTGCAGTGAAGCTGCGGGCATTATCTTAGGTGCAAACGTTTGCTCAAAATAGTGCAGGCAATCATTGTGGAAGCGATTGCACCACTATTCTAGCACACTCGATGAATAAAAGCATAACGTCAATTTGGTGAAAACAACCATTTTGAATCCAATTGAGCGGAATTGATTGATAAAGTGGACAGAAGCCCCTAAGATAAAGAGATTGAAGAAATAATTAATGGTGGTGTCTAAGTTGGATATAGTTGTGATTGGAAGCTTGAATATGGATATGGTGGTACGTACAAACCGGTCACCAAATGCAGGAGAAACCCTGATTGGACAAGCCTTTGCTCTATCTCCTGGCGGAAAAGGGGCAAATCAGGCCGTTGCCGCAGCACGTCTGGGTGCAGAGGTTAGTATGATCGGAAGAGTTGGAAAAGATACCTTTGGTAGCGAAATGCTGGAGATTATCAGGAATGAAGGCATTCATATAGAGCATATTTCTGTAAGTGAACATGAGGCAACAGGAGTCGCCTCAATCGTTATTGAAGAAGATGGAGAAAATCGGATTATCGTGGTACCTGGAGCGAATATTGAGCTTACGGTAGAGGATATTCAGGCATTGGAGGCTGTGATTAGCCAGGCTAAGATCATTGTGCTGCAGCTTGAAATGGATCTGGCGATGAGTGAGCAGGCGATCGCGATTGCCCATCGTAAGGGGATTCCGGTCATCCTTAATCCTGCACCAGCTAGAGTGCTAAAGGATGAGATGCTGGCTCAGGTATCTTACCTGACACCTAATGAGACGGAAGCCGGGATTTTGTCCGGAATGACTGTGGATAGCGCAGAGACTGCTGAGCAGGCAGCCCGTATTTTGCTGCAAAAAGGAGTACAGAACGTAATTGTAACCTTGGGTTCAAAAGGTGCCCTGATTGTGAATGCTGAAGGTGCCAAGGCTGTTCCAGGCTTTCCGGTAAAGGCGGTAGATACAGTTGCTGCCGGTGACTCATTTAATGGCGCATTAGCCCAGCAGCTGGTCTTAGGGAAGACCTTGGAGGAAGCCGTGAGCTTCGCTAATGCTGTAGGTGCATTGGCTGTAGGGAAAGAAGGGGCGATCCCTTCATTGCCGCAGTTGTCCGAGGTCGAGCAATTTCTAAAACGTAAATCGCTGTAGAATAGACAGTACAGGATATTCAAGATCTATACTAGATGAGATAGGATAAGGAGCTTAAATAATGAGCAGAACAGTAACCGTTAAAAATGTGATCATCGGCGAAGGAATCCCTAAGATATGTGTTCCGCTAATTGGAGCGACCTTGTCTGAGCTGAAGCAGGAAGCGGAAGCGCTGAAAGTACTGCAACCTGATTTGGTGGAGTGGCGGACGGATTTTTTTGCTGAAGTGGAAGACGTTGCAGCTGTAAAGAACGCACTAAGCGAAATCTGTTCTGTGATTCCAGATCTGCCGCTGATTTTTACTTTTCGGAGTGCAAAAGAAGGCGGAGAGAAGCAAGTCAGCACGGAATATTACACAGCACTGAATAAAGCTGCTGCCGAGAGCGGTCTAGTAGATATAATAGATGTTGAACTATTTAATGATGAGCAGGATGTAAAGCTACTGATCGAAGCTGCTCATGTTCATAACGTGTCTGTCATTATTTCAAATCATGATTTTCAGGGTACACCTCCTAAAGAGGAGATCATCTCACGGTTATGCAAGGCGCAGGAGCTTGGCGGGGATTTGCCCAAAATTGCCGTTATGCCCCAAGATGCAGGCGATGTGTTAACTTTGCTGGAAGCTACACATATCATGAAGGAAAAATATGCAGACCGTCCGATTATAACGATGTCTATGGCGGGAGCCGGGGTGATCAGCCGTTTGGCAGGTGAAGTTTTTGGTTCAGCGCTTACCTTCGGAGCTGCACATAAACCTTCTGCACCTGGCCAGGTAGCTGTCGCTGAGCTTCGGAATACATTGTCGCTGCTGCACCGCAGTCTGTGATTTCTGCTGATTGCTATTGCCTCAAAAAAAAGGCATCCGGAGTATCCGGATGCCTTTTTCTATTTTAAAATATTGTTCGTGCGCTTACGCATTTTTTCCCGTATATACATGTACGGCATCTCTTAGAAACGCAGCGAGTCCAGGGCGGCGTTTGTCATAGTATTCGGTAAAACGTTCATCATCAACATACAATTGTGCAACACCAGCATGAGCTTCTTTGGAATAGGAATTCCAGTAGAAGGAGAGCCACTCACGGTGTAGGTCTGCACTTTTTTGCGCTAATACACTGGCAGGGTCTCCATGCTCCATTGCTTGCAAGAGTGTTTCGAACATCTCTTCCTCAAGCTGTTGTATAGCGGCATATTGTTCTTCTGTCATTCCTTTAAGCTTTTGGTTGGATTGATTAATGGTGTCATCTCCGTATTTCTCCCTTATTTCTTGGCCATATTTCTTTTCGTTGTCATCTACCAGCTTTTGTTTAAAGCCTTCGAATTTTTCAGTATCACTCATGCTAATTCTCCCTTCTTTTTGAGCCAGCGTCTTTTCGACGTTAGCGATTAATAGATCTAATTGCTGTCTTTTTTCCAGTAGCTTGTCATGATGCTCCCGCAGCGCTTTGGCTCCGTCGAATGAGGGCTCTGTCATAATAGCCTTGATACGTTCCAGACTTAAGCCAAGCTCCCGATAAAATAAAATTTGCTGTAGTAGATCTACTTCGGTACGGCCATAGATACGATACCCCGAAGAGTTGATTCTCGCCGGCTTAAGAATGCCAAACTCATCGTAGTAGCGCAGGGTCCGTGTGCTGATTCCAGCTAACTCTGCGAGCTTCTGCACTGTGTATTCCGTAGTATCACCTCCTACAAATCAAATGTACACCTTTACGTAACGTGAAGGTCAAATGGTTTTTTTAGCATATCCAAAACAGCGGCAGCTACCCTCTGAATGATCATGGGGAAGTCTGCCGCTGCTATGAATAAGTCTATAATGTTGAGCTTTGCTGCTTGAATTTATTTATGGCCCATCTGTGCTGTGAAATAATTGTGCAATTCCTCCAGCTTACGAGGGTCCGCAAGGGTTGCTTTGTCTGAGAAGTAGTGTTCAACGACAAGGTCCCAGGTAGGTACAATTTTTTGTGAGGTCATAGCCTTTATGGCTACCTTAACTGTTTTGCGTTCTTTGGCATTGGAGAAGGTATCTACGTAATGCTGTGAACGCTCAAAATCCAGATCCTTAAACACGGCGCGGAAGATCTCTGACGTCATCCGTGCATCATCCAGCGCCCGGTGTGCAGATCCAGTAGGCTCAAGCTCAAACAATGCCATCGCGCTTTCCACGCTGACATCATTGCTAAGACCACGCGCACGAAGAACTCCTTTGAGCAAATCGAAATACGTAGCGGACATCCAGTAGGATTCGTCCATCTTGTGCATGCGCACATCCTGAATGATTCGCTTCATGTCTTCGCCACCCCAGGTAAGCAGCAGAACTCCGTCTGTACTTAGATCAAGCCACTCTCTAAAAGCAGTGATGACTTTGGGGAAGCGGGCGGCAATGTCGATTTCCTCTTGAGGGATACCCGTTTTTTTCTTAATAAAGGAATTCAGGGTGGAGAAATATATAGGTTTGATCAAGGAAGAAAATTCATCCTTATACTGCAGTGAAGAGTCTAACCGGACGGCTCCAATCTCAATGACCTCCATAGGGTGCTCGCTGGCAAACTTACGGCCGTTGAATTCGATGTCCAGAATAATATAATCCACAGGTACTTGCCTCCGTTTCCATGACTGACGCTGTAGTGCTTAATACGTCGACTTCTCTATTTTAACAAAAAAAGTGATGTAATGGGGAATATGGAGACAAGCTAATATTTGCACAAAAAAATGAACCAGCGTAACATCTGCGCACTGGTTCATTTAATCACTATTAAAATTTAATCCTATAAAAGATTAATGTCCTGAATCGGCAGCAGGTTCAGGCATATGAATCGGCTGTTCATTTATAACGGATCCGTCATCAAGACGAAGCCAGGTATTGAAGTCTTGAGTGCCTTTGACCAGTTCGATGACGCGTGCTCCCCGCATAAAGCCTTCTTTTCCATAAGTATTGTAGCCGGTAGCACGGCCATAAGAAAGACGTATGCCATACAGGTTACCGCTAAAATCGTTGATATGGTCATGTCCGCAGAAGGTGCCAAGCACATCACCCATTTCCAGCAAAGCTGAGAATAAGCCCGAGTTCACCTCAGGTGAGCATACACGCTCAAACTTATGCCCATGACAGACTTGTGTAGACCAGACATCCCGATATTCGGGAATTGGAATATGGAAGAAAGCCAAGGCAGGCAGCCTGTTCTCAGCAGTCTTCGGATTCAGCCGCGCAGATTCAGCCGTCAGCCAGTTGATCTGATTCCGCCCAATCCAATTGTAGCCCGGGATATCCTCATACTCGGAGTAGCCGCCAGAGTCCAGAAAATACAAAATAGCAGCCGAGTGGTCTTCCTGATCTTTAATTTCAAGAGTGTAATTGCCCGAGCCTTCCAGCTCTTCTGGACCGGCTTCGGTCAGGCAGTGGGGATGTTCCAGGGCAATTTGCATCAGTTCACTCTTTGAAATCAGAGTTTCTGTGTCATGGTTGCCAAATACAAAGGTCCAAGGGATGCCGGATCTCTCCACGGCAGCGACAGCCTCACGAAAAGCTTGTGCGGGGTGCTCGCATGCCTTGTTTCCCGGTGATACAGGACCCGTGTAAATAAGATCTCCCGTGAAAACCACAAGATCAGGTTGTTCCGCATCCAGAATGCGTTCCATCAGTGCCTCGGTAAGCTGATCCTCAGCTCTTCCATCCATCCAGTGCAGATCGGTAAATTGTACGATTTTAAAAGTGCCATCTTGCTGAAATGATAAACTGTGTCTCATTAGAATAATCTCCCTTACTATCGAATATTGAATAGCAAGCTGTGGAGGCGCCAACCCCTCATTGCGCCAAGAGGGCAATAAGGGCTGACGTCGTTAGAAGCATAGCTATACGCAGGTCAGCCGATCCAGATCCGCTGAGTGCAATGATCTCCAGAGTTTCTACCGATCATAATATCATATTCCCCAGGCTCGAAGACCAACTGATCGTCTTTTCCGTAGAACATTAACATTTCTCTGGTGATTTCGAAGGAAACCACCTGTTTCTCATGCGGTGCGAGTGTAATCTGCTGGAAGCCTTTCAGTTCCTTGACCGGGCGCACGACACTTGCGCTGACGTCGTGGATGTAGAGCTGAACGGTTTCCTTGCCGGCGATGTCCGAAGTATTCTCTACTTCAATGGAGGCAACCACCCGATCCGCAGCTTCAACATTGAAGCTGTTGTAAGCAAACTTGGAATAGCTCAGGCCATAACCAAAACAGAACAGCGGGTCATTCGGGCAGTCCAGATAACGGGTCACGTAACGCACATTAGGATACATAGGATCATAAGGACGTCCCGTTTGATAAGCATTGTAATAGACAGGAATTTGCCCAACCGAGTAGGGGAAGCTCATCGATAAACGTCCGGAAGGATTATAATCTCCGAACAGCACATCGGCCAGCGAATTTCCTGACTCTGTACCCAGAAACCAAGCCTGCAGCAGAGCGTCGCTGGCATCAAGAACGGGTTTCAGCTCCAGTGGTCTGCCGCTGAATACAATGGTGACGACCTTTTTTCCGGTATCCTTCAGACGCCAGATCAGCTTCTCCTGATTGGCTGATAGGCGGAGATTGGATTTGCTTCCGCCTTCCCCGGTATCCTGCTGGTTCTCACCGACAGCGGCGAGAATTACATCACAATCCTTCAGCGCCTGGTAGGCGTCTTCAATTTCATCCTCCACATCAAAAACACCCTCAAGCATGCTTCCCAGCTCACCAGTCATGGCCGTATAAATATTTTCGGCAGATGTTTTTTGCGAAAGGCCGGTGTAGAGTGATACAGCCGGATCTTTTTCTGTCCCGGCCCAACCGCCCAGCACATGAATGGAGGTGGCGAAAGGACCAGCCAGACCAATCTTCATGCCACGTTTAAGGGGCAAAGCATCATTGTCGTTTTTGAGCAGTACAACTGAGCTAGCTCCAAGCTCCCGTGCGGCCTGCAGATGCTCCGCGCTAGGTTTCGGAGCCTCATCCACCAGCGGATCTGCATCCTTAAATGGATTATCGAACAAGCCAAGCGCGTCCTTGAGCTCAAGCACCCGGATAACAGCTTCATCGATCAAGGCGATATCAAGCTTTCCTTCCTCGACCAGAGCAGCGCCGTGGTTTAGATAGTGAGTGGACATCATCTCAATATCCAGCCCAGCAGCCAGACTTTTTTCGGCTGCCTCACGGCCATCTATCGCGGCGCCATGGGGAATCAGCTCATTAACGGAATTGAAATCGGCGATGGTAACGCCGTTGAAGCCCCATTCTTCCCGTAAAATCCCGCGAAGAAGTTCGGAATTACCACTTGCCGGGATACGGTCAATGGTATTAAATGCGGCCATCACCATGGCCACACCAGCATCTACGGCAGCCTTATAGGCTGGCAGGTAGAACTCACGCAATACGCCGGAAGACATATCCACCGTGTTGTATTCCCGTCCGCCTTCGGGAGCACCGTAACCAGCGAAATGCTTCACACAGGCAGCGATGCGTCCTTTTTCTTTTAGGTCTTTGCCCTGATACCCCCGCACCATACTTTCGGTGACACGGGCATTCAGATAGGGATCCTCACCAGATGTCTCCATGACGCGTCCCCAGCGCGGGTCGCGTACGAGATCAGTCATGGGCGAGAAGGTGACGTGAATGCCGGCAGCCGCACTCTCCTTGGCGGCGATTTCAGCAAACCTTTCACAGGCTTCAAGGTCAAAGCTGCTGCCCATGGCCAGCGGAATCGGGAGGATGGTCCGGTAGCCGTGAATGACATCCGCCATGAAGAGCAGAGGAATCTTTTGTCGGCTGGTTTGCAAATGTCGGGTCTGTTGCTCGATTACATTCCGGGCTCCAATACCATTCAGAACACTTCCGATGCTCTCCATTACCTGCGGCTTAATATTCAGTTCCTTAAATGGACCAGTTAAATCCACGGTATCGTCCAAACCCCAATAGTGAGGACCTAGCTGGGTTAATTGGGCCAGCTTTTCGTCCAGGGTCATATCGTTCACAAGATCTTGGATAAACGTTTTAGTCATGGTTAACTCCTTCCTCGTGAGCGCATTGAAAGTTAGTTTGTTAAATAGATGTGTAGTTCCCCGCCGGGCAGCGTAAGCATGATTTTATTAGCAAAACTTACGTTAGATAGGCGACTAAGGATGGGAGTGAACCGTTTACTCTCCTGGCACACAGCTCCGAGATGCGGAATGGGCCTGAGCTATGATCAGGTTCATTTGTTGTGAAAATCATAGCATTTCTCTCTTCGGATACAGGGCTGAGGCATAAATTAAATCAGAAGAGGATTGCATCATTAAGATGTTACATATGGAGACTGACATGTCTATGAAAGAAAAGTATAAAAACGTTTCCACAAACGATACACCTCGATATTAGTCTGAACACCAAAAAAAGTCAATCGCCTTTAGAAAAACAGCTAATTTATATTTTTTTACGTGAAATATGTAACTTTAGTACTTGTAATTCAAAAATAAAATGAATTGACAGCGCATACATTTTGGGAGTATGCTTCTCACACAGAGAGTTTTACAGAAACACTGGAAACGTTTCTACATCGCTCGATACACTTTTTTATGAAGGTTGGGCAAACTGTTTTTATTCTGGCTGCTGGACAAGAAAGGAAGGTAATTTATGCATGTGACTGAATGCATCTTTCAAATTGGAGGTGGGCACTTTGGCGAGACTGAAGCTTGTGGGTGGAAACATTGTTCGGGAAGTCATTAAGAACAAAGTTCTTTTTCTAATGTTGCTGCCTGTAATCGTATATTTCGTTATCTTTCACTATGCTGTAATGCCTGGAGCTTACGTCGCATTTGTAGATTACAAGCTCAATAAGGGGATTTTTGGAAGTAACTTTATCGGCCTTAAGAACTTTGAGTTTCTGGTTCAAAATGGGGATCTATGGAATATTACCAAGAATACGCTGCTCTATAATATCGTCTTCCTGGCTTTAGGTAATATCATTCAAATAGTATTTGCCATTATGTTGTCTGAGATCTCAGGCAAGTGGTTCAAAAAAATATCACAATCCGTTATCCTGTTACCGAATTTCATCTCCATGGTTATCGTCGGTGTGTTTGCCTACAATATATTCAATTTCAATTCCGGGTTTATCAATACGATGTTAACTGGAATGGGGCTAGACCGTTACGAGTTCTATTCCGATCCGGGCATCTGGAAATATATTATTGTGGCTTTCAAGATCTGGGCGGGTACCGGATATGGAATGATTGTTTATCTGGCAACGATCACAGGGATTAATCATGATCTGTACGAGGCTGCTTATATGGATGGAGCGACTACCTGGCAGCGAATCCGTTATATGACCTTGCCGATTCTGAAGCCAACCTTTATTCTGCTTCTACTGTTCGGTATGGGTGGAATTCTCAAGGGATCCTTTGACCTTTTCTATAATCTGATCGGTACGAACTCTGTACTGTATCCGCAGACAGATATCATCGATACCTATGTCTTCCGTTCACTGGTGGGACAATTCAACTTCTCTATGGGTGCCGCAGTGGGCTTCTACCAATCCTTATTCGGTCTGATCCTGGTGCTTGTAGTTAACTTTATTGTACGCAAGGTAGAACCGGACAGCGCTTTGTTCTAAGACTAGACACGAAACAGGGGTGATAAATATGGAAAAGAGTACAATCAAACAGGATTCCGGAAGCATTCTCATAAAAGCAGTCAGTTATATCTGTATCGCTATCTTTGCGCTATTCTGTTTATTTCCCTTCGCGTTGATGATCTCCTCATCGTTCATGAACGAGCAGGAAATTGTTCGTGAAGGCTACAAGCTGCTGCCGAAGGCATTTTCCTTTAAGGCTTACGAGATGCTATTCAACAACTCTACTCAGCTGGTGAATGCTTATCAGGTAACTATCTTCATCACCGTAGTGGGTACGGTACTCGGACTGTTTATGATGTCGATGGCCGGATTCGTGCTCAACCGTAAGGATTTCAAGTACCGCAACTTCTTTTCCTTCTTGATTTACTTTACAACACTATTCAGTGGCGGCTTGATTCCGACATACATCCTGATGGTTAAGCACCTGCATATGAAGGACAGCTTATTCGCCATGATTCTTCCGGGTGTAGTTGGTGCATGGTCCATCTTCCTGATGCGTAATTTCATGAAGGCGATTCCGGATTCCTTATATGAATCCGCTACCATTGACGGTGCTGGCGACTTTCGCATCTATTGGCGGATATTTATTCCGCTGGCGGTTCCATCCTTGGCTACTATTGGGCTTTTCTCAGCACTAGGCTTTTGGAATGAGTGGTATAACGGGATGTTGTATATTGACAGTCCGACGAAATATCCGCTCCAATACTTTTTGCAGCGAATGGTCAATCAGACGAACTTAGGAGCGTTAATCAACTCGGGAGCGGTCATCAATACTGCTGATCTTCCGACGCAATCCATCAAGATGGCTACAGCTGTGCTGGCCACTGGACCGATTATTCTCCTGTATCCATTTGTACAGCGTTATTTCGTAACAGGCCTCACCATCGGGGCTGTAAAGGGTTAATGGACGCAATCTTCTTTTCGAAGAGCGTTTATTATAAATGAAAGTTTCATAAATAGAAGAGAAAAGGGAGGCTTACCTAAATGAAAGGTAAAAAGATCGCGTCTTCTTTAATTGCTGTCCTCATGCTTACTGGAGCACTGACAGCCTGCACATCCAAGAACAACAATGAGCCGAGTAATGATCCGGCAGCCACGAAAGCTCCAGAGGCTTCAGCCAATGCAGGCGGAGTGGATACTTCCAAGGAAGCTAAGCTGGTGTACTACCTGTGGGGCAGCGAAGGAGTTAAAAATAAAGAAATCCTCGCTGAGATTAACAAGAAGCTCAAGGCTGATCTAAACGCTACGATTGAAGTGAAGTATATTGACTGGCCGGATATCGCTACTAAGTACCCGCTGCTATTTGCTTCAGGCGAAGAATTTGATATGTCGCATGCATCTCCCGGAGCTCCGGTGTCTTATTTCACATTGGCTAGTGAAGGCGCTCTAGTGGACCTTACAGATATGCTGGATAAAGTTGCTCCTAAGCTAAAAGCGGAAATCCCGGAAAGTGTGTGGGAGAATACAAAATACAAAGGCAAAATTTATGGTGTACCAAGTCTTTATAGCGAATACACACCTGCCGGTTATGCCTATCGTTCTGACTTGCTGAAGAAATATGGAATGGACAAAATCACTTCCATTGATGATATGGTTAAATACATGGATAATGTGGTTGCTAATGAGTCCTTCCCACCAATTAACGGCAAGGCAGAAGATGCAGCCAATATGTTCAGAATGCTCGTAGATACTACAGGGATGTGGCTTAACGCTCCTGGTATATCTTTGAATGAGCTGAATCTTGTGACCAAAAGTCCAGAGGACTACAAGACCGTCTTCCATCCAGCCTTCACTCAGGAATTTGAAGATTGGGCTGTGAAGATGCGTGAATGGGCGGATAAGGGTTACTGGAGTAAAGATGTGCTGTCTGCGACCCTAGGCAGCAAGGATAACTTCAGAGCAGCTAACTCCGCAGGTTATTTGACTCATGCTCAGGACTGGATCGGCCAATACGGTGCGGATTTGAAGGCACAACCGGAATCAGATCCTTACTTCTTTACTTTTGCGGAAGCTAATAAGAAGATCAAACGTAAGATGGGCGTTGACAACTCGACTGTAATCAGCACGAACTCAGCTAATCCAGAGCGCGCTCTGATGGTGATCGAGAAGTTCATGACCGATGAAAGCTACTACAACCTCATCCAAAACGGTATTGAAGGCAAACAATATGTTATGGAAAATGGTGTTAAAAAGCAGCCTGCAGGCTTCAACGATAAAACGGACGGCGGAGGTTTCGCTGCTTGGTCACTTCGTAATGACAAATTCGTAGTTCCTACGGATACAGAAAACCCAATCCGTAACTCCTTATTCGCAGAATGGGATAAAGTGGCTATCGATGATCCTTACAATGGCTTCAGCTTTGATCCAACCAATGTTACAACTGAAATTGCTTCGATTTCCAACGTGAATTCACAGCTCGGTATTCAATTGATGCTTGGTAAAACAAGCAAAGATCCAAAAGCAGCTGTTGCAGAGTACCGCGATCAGCTGAAAAAAGCAGGAGTTGACAAGGTCATTGCCGAAGTAGAGAAGCAATTGGCTGCGTTTGTTCCTGTCAACTAAAGAAAGTTAAGGGGTGTAAGGGAGCTATAATTCGATATAGCTCCTTTACCCATAAATGGGGGAGTAAAGTGGATGTAAATATCAAGGATATCGCGCGGATTTCCGGTGTGGGCATCTCGACGGTCTCCAGGGTAATCAATAACAAGGGACCGGTGAGCAAGTCTACACGTGAGAAAGTGATGAGTGTGGTTAAGGAATACAATTATATTCCCAATTCCAACGCGCGGAATTTGAAAACTACACAATCTAAGAACATTGCACTTATGGTCAAGGGGATTACCAATCCTTTTTTCTCTAATATGATCAGAGAAATTGAACGGCAGGTCAATCTGCGGGGCTACCCGTTTCTTATCCAGCAAGTAGAGGATGGGACCGATGAAATCAATGCTGCAATTCAACTGGTGAAGGAGAAGAATCTGTGTGGGATTATCTTCATGGGTGGAACCTATGATCATTCTGAAGAGAAGTTCAAACAACTGACGGTTCCGTTTGTGCTGACAACGATCACCTCAACGCAGGAGGTGAACCCGCTTATTTTTTCCAGCGTTATTATCAATGAAACGAAGGAAGCCTATAAGGCTACCAATTATTTGATCTCATTAGGTCATACGAATATCGGCTTTTTAGCCAAGTCTCCATTATTGGATGAAACCACGGGCAACCGGCGGTATTTAGGCTACAAAAAAGCACTCGAAGAGCAGGGTCTGCCCTATGATTCAGGGTTGGTTGAGGATTGTGAATACAGTCCCAGCTCGGGATTTAATGCTGCGCGGAGACTGCTCAACAAGAATAAGGGAATTACAGCTATATTTGCCGCTTCCGACACGATTGCCATCGGTGCTGCCAAAGCGGTGCTTACCGCGGGGTTATCTATCCCTGATGATATTTCGATCATTGGCTTTGACGGGATCGAGATGGCTGAATATTATCATCCTTCTCTTGATACAATCAGCCAGCCGGGTACGGAAATGGCCTTATCCAGTGTAGGTGTTCTGTTTGATCTCATTTCCGGACGTTCAAACCATCAGCATATTGTCTATGATGCGGTATTGCTCAAGCGTGGTTCCTGCAAGATGATTAAACCTCGTTAAGATCACACTATAAACCTTTATTGGAGTGGAACCGAAATGCAAGATACACTGAGAATAGGTACGATTGTACGTGGTGGAGAAGCCGTTAAGGTCATTCCACAAATTGTGGGGCATGGATTTGAATCATTTAATCTGAACTTTTGGCAGACCACCGGCGAAACCGATTTGATAGAAACGGCTGCACGACTGAGGGAGTTAGCTGCTGAACATGATTTTGTCATCTCTTCTGTGGGCATCTATGGCAATCCGCTGAATGGCAGCGGCGACAATGCCGACACATTGGCCAGCTGGGAGCGGCTGATTGATCATGCACATTTATTTGGCACAGATATTATAGGCGGGTTCACCGGTCGATTGCCAGGTTTGTCCATTGATGAGTCCATCCCGAAGTTTACAGAGGTGTTCGGAGAATTGGCGAAGAGAGCGGCAGATCGTGGCCTGCGGATTGCTTTTGAGAATTGCGCTATGGGCGGAAACTGGCAGAGCGGAGAGTGGAACATCGCTCACAATCCCTCGGCCTGGGAGAAGATGTTCAATGCCGTTCCGGCGGATAATCTGGGATTGGAATGGGAGCCTTGCCACCAGATGATCGCATTGATTGATCCGCTTCCGCAGCTGCGCAAATGGATGGATAAAGTATTCCATGTGCATGGCAAGGATGCGACCATCGCTTGGGACATCGTCAAGGAATACGGTATTCATGGCCCCAAACCTTATGTATGGGACCGGACCCCTGGCTTCGGGGATACCAATTGGGTAGATGTAATCACCATCCTGCGCCAAGCGGGTTATAAAGGTACGATTGATATCGAAGGCTGGCATGATCCAGTGTATCGTGATGAGCTGGAAATGACCGGCCAGGTGCATGCATTGAATTACTTGAAATATTGCCGTGGTGGCAGCTTTGTGCCTAATCCGGTTTAAATGGTGCCGTATGAAAACAACCCAAAAATGACCTCGAAATCCACAGTGAAGTGGAGGATGAGGTCATTTTTTATAGTTAATCCTGATTTAATCCTGAATCAGATATCCTTGTCCCAGCTGTATTTCTTTGAAGCCAGCCAAATGGCGGGCTTGAAAGCGGATAGGGGTGCTGCCGCCAACCATAATGATATTTTGGATATCGGCGGCCCCTTCTGAAGGCAGGGAAAAGGCTTTGATATAGGCGTACTCTTCGGCAAGCGTTGTATAAATCGCGTTGATCAGCGGGTCATGTTCACCTTTTCCCATTAGATTCATGAGAATATATCCGCTTGTGTTCAACTTCGAACGGGTAATACTGAAAAATTCACGGGAGATCAAATGCCTTGGTGTACCAGCGGCAGTAAAGGCATCCAAAATGATGTAATCATATACCTGCGGGTCTTCGCCTTCAAGGATCTGACGTCCGTCACCGATCACTACGTTATCTTGACTATATCCAAAACAGCGGCGGCTTAATTCGACTACTTGTTTGTCTAGCTCGGCTACTTTAAATCTTTTCTCCGGAAAATGTCCGGCAATTGTTCCAATTCCATGCCCAATAAGAAAAACATCCTCAAAAGAAGGGAGGTTGAACTCCATGAAGTGAATGATGGCCCGCGGATATTCAAAGAGAACTCGTTGCGGGTCATTAAGATCCATCGCACCTTGAGTGGCATGATTCGAGAACTGCATAACACGGAAGGAGCCTTTTTCACCATATAGTTCTGTTGTATCGTAGACGGTTATTTCATGATTTTCGCTATTTCTTTGAAGCTCTGAATGCAAGTGATCGATCTCCTTATACAATACTAATTCGTTTATATTCATTGGGTGTAACCCCGACAACACGTTTAAAAAGCTTGTTGAAGTAGGCAGGATCGCCATATCCAACCTCTGCCCCAATCTCGTGAACCTTCAGGTCGGGAGCATTCTTGAGCAGATGTTTGGCTTTGCGCAGCCGAATTTCCGTGATGTAGTCCGTCAGTGTAAGTCCGGTCTCTTGCTTGAACAGCTTGCTTAAATAGCTTGGAGTCAAAAAAACCATATTTGCCAAAGTGTTCAGATCCGCATGCTGATTATAGTTAGCGGATATCCAGCGTTTTATGGTTTCTATGGCTGTGCCGGACATCTCCAGACGATGGGTTCTGATTTCGGTCAGAATGTTTGTGAAATGAGCGGTAAACATCTCCTCAATGTCGCAAAAGCTCATGCTGGACGCAATTCTGTCATCCAACCTGAGGTCGGGAGCACTTTTATTGCGGGCCTCGAATTCTTGCAGTTCCTTTTGTGCAGTTTCTTCAACCCATCGACAGACCCGGAGAATTTGGTCAGGACCGGCTTGTTGTGCTTTCAGCACTGAGAACAGGTCATGAATCCATTCTAAGATGCCTGTCACATTCAGAATCTGCAGATTATGGATCAGCGGTTCTCTAATTGTATTAAAGTGATCCAGGAGGTTCATCTCCGGCTGTTGAATGTTCTGAATATTCGCGTAATGTACAGGCTCCGGATTATATATGCCCATGTTGCAGGCTTGTTTAGCATCTAGGTATGCCTGTCTAAGCTTGGATACCTCATTATAACAACCGCTGGTACCTACATGTAGGATCTTTCCGTGTGCAGATATCCGCATAATGTCACCGATATCTTTTAAATCGTTGTCTGACAGCGGCTCAGCAGAATATACAATCCAGACGTAGAGTCCTTTTTGAATCTCCAAGCTGTCGAAGCTCAACGCCTTCTCTTGCCGCAGACTGTCTGCGCAGGAGCAGACGGTTTCTCTGGCGCTCCCTTTGAGGACAAAGACCGAGAAATAAGGCTGGGGCAAGGTAAGGCTGGATAATAGGAGAGGGGAAGAGGGCTCTTCGATATGTAAGACTGTCAATAAAAGCCCGGAACGGTGGCGTTCTTCCTTGTCGCGCGCGAGCTGCCGTTCTTTGTCTAGCCGATAAAGCAGCTCGAACAGCTGCTCTTTATTAATTGGTTTTAATAAATAGTCTACAGCTGAGCTGCGGATGGCTTCTCGGGCATAATTAAATTCAACAAATCCACTCATTAGAATAGAGTAGATCTGCGGATGGGTGGCTTTTAACTGTTTAATCAGCTCCAAGCCATTGATTTGCGGCATACGAATATCTGTAATCACAACATCAAGTTGAAGTGTGCTTAACTTATCTAATAGATGTTTTCCGTCGGAGTAGGTGCCGATGACCAGAAATTCGGCGCTTTCTTTACTGATCATTCGTGCCAGTCCTTCGCGGATTAAGATCTCATCATCCACAATCGCAATACGCAGCAATCTGAGCAGCCCCTCTCCTAAATAAATTCATCTTCACTGAATTTAGCGTTAATATCCGCAATGCGCAGGGTAACACGAGTGCCGATTCCAAGCTCACTCTCAACAAGCAGACCAAACGAACTGCCGTAATGCAGGCGAATTCTTTCATTTACATTTCGTAGTCCAATCCCGAACCTTTCATTGTCCGTTCCAGTCTGCAGACTATTGTTTAAGGAACGAAGGGTGGCTTCATCCATACCGATCCCATCATCTTCTACACAGAATACGGCATCTCCATGCTCGCTCCATGCGGTGATGCTCAAGGTGCCCGGTCCTACCTTTTGATCCAGACCGTGAAAGACAGCATTTTCTACGATCGGTTGAAAGACAAGCTTAATAACAGGAAGATGAAGGAATTCGTCCGGCACGTCGATGTTAAGTCTGAACTTGTCTGGGAATCGGATTTCCAGCAGCTGATAATAATTTCTCACATGATCCAGCTCTTGTCTAATTGTAACAGCCTCTTCGTTTCGGACAATGCTGTAACGCATTTGAAGCCCAAGTAAATAGGTTAGCTTCGCCACACGTGGATCATCATTGCTCTCTGCGAGCATGCGGATGGATTCCAGCGTATTATAAATAAAATGGGGATTAATCTGGTTTTGAAGCGCCCGCATATCAGCCTTTTGCTTCCGTTTCTCCGTGATGGACACTTCTTGTAACAGATCTTTGATCCTTATGATCATCCGATTAAAATGACTGCCCAGCATCCCAATCTCATCATTATATTTGGAATGCTGCCAGACATCCAGATTACCATGCTGCACCCGTTTCATTAAGCGGACCAAGGATTTAAGGGGTTTGGTCAGGGCATGGGAAATTATAGTCGCAACAAAAAGTGCAAAAGCAATGATAATCAGTGTGGTCAAGATAAGCGTATTACGATTCTTTTGTACAGGGGACAGGATACGTGTTAAAGGAATCGTAACCATAGTGGTCCACCCGGTCTGTTTCGAGACGGTATACACTGCAAGATAAGACTGGCCATTCAAGTCTATTTGAAAATGATCCTGCTGCTGATTTACTTGCTGCAGCAACAGCTTTGTATTCAGAGTTTGTGTATCGGCAGCCAGATTCGGAACCGCGGAATCTTCACTGGCATAAATCAGATCTCCATTGTTATCTACAATGAACGTGTTTCCTTGCGTAACTGCATTTACGGGATCGATAATGCCCTTAAACAGATTGATGTCTACATCGAAAACGAGAATTCCTATATTCTGCAATGTGCTTACAGAGTTAATCGTACGCAGAACACTAAAGACCTCTTTATGGACATTCGAGTTGGTGCGGATCGTATGTCTGCCCTGAATGACAGGCGCTGCTCCGGCATCTTCACTCATGATTCTCCATTTGGCTAATCGTTCCTCTGGATACAGTTCATTAATTCCAGCGTCTTTATCATAAAAGACAGAACCGTACTGATCCACCAAATACACGGCAATGATCTCTTCCTTAGTATGATTCAAATAGCTAAGGAACATCGCCATGCCCGTATTTTTTTCCCAGTCGGTATTTTGCTGTGTCAGGTAGACTTGCACATCGGTGTTATACAGCGGCAGGGCTGTATATCTTTTGAGGTCGGCAATATATCGGTCGATGGTATCTGAAGCATTCGATGTCATTTGACCCGCACCGTCAGTCGCATTCACAAGAACCGAGTTGAACATGGAGCGGGACGATAGATAACTTACATAAGTGATCGGCAGAGAGATCAGAAAGACAAAGATAACGATCAGCTTGCGCTCCATCGGTAGATTGGCAAGGAACAACCACATTTTGCGTAAAGTTAACCGGATGTATGATAGCATTTGCGTTGTTCCTTTCCTGTAATAAGCTACCTACCTTATTTGACCGCTCCACTGGTTACGCCTTCAAAGATGTAACGCTGCAGGAAGAAATATAGAATTACTGTTGGCAGCAGGATAAGCAGAATAGCCGCACAGATTAAATTCCATTCCCCCGAATTGACCCCTTGAAAACGCATTAGGATCGTCGTAACTACACCAAGGCTTTGTTTCGGCATGTAGAGGTAAGGGATGTACATGTCATTGTAAATGCTAATGGTTTTCAGAATAATCAAAGTAGCCGTAGCTGGCGTAAGTAAAGGGAAAATAATCGACCGATAGATTCTGAACAGAGAGGCACCTTCTACCATCGCACTTTCATCGAGATCCACGGGAATATTACGGATAAATTGCAGATATAAAATAATTTGAATTACATCCGCTCCAATATAAAGCACGATCGGGGCGCCAAGTGTATTGTAAAGCCCCATGCTTTTGATGATACCAAAAGTCGCTACTTGTGTCGTGATACTAGGAATAATGGTGGCTACTAGATATGCACCAAAGACTACGGGTTTCAATTTGAAAGAGAAGCGTCCCAATACAAATGCTACCATAGTGCCGAACAGAATGTTCAGAATTAAAGTAATAGCTATAATGATTAACACATTACCAAATCCGTTAAGTAGACCCCCACGCTGGAAAACGGCAGTGAAATTATCGAAATTCAAAAAGCTTTTTGGCAGTGCCATGGAGCTGCTGCTGTTAAATTCGTCAGTGGATTTAAAGGCATTGACGATGACCACATACGGAGGAAAGAGTACAACAAATACGCCGATAAGCAGCGAGAAGTATTTAATAACATCTGTGAAGCGAAATTTGGAGTATGTCATATCTATTTGTCCCCTCCCCGGCTTAGAACTAGTTGCTGTACTAACAGTACGATGACGACAAAGAAAAGCAAAATAATACTCATGGCAGAAGCGAGGCCGTAATTATTGTAAGCAAATGCAGTATCTACAACTTTTTGTACGTATGTTTCGCTGGCGCCTGCGGGGCCGCCCTTGGTCAACACGAAGGGGAGATCGAATACTTCCAGTGCCCCTGTGACGGTAAGAAATAAGTTAAGCTGGATGACTGGCTTCATATTCGGTAAAGTAATTCTCCAAAGTGTTTGAAAAGGTCCGGCACCATCGATCTTTGAGGCCTCATAGATATCGTTTGGAATGGCCTGTAAGGAGGCGATGTAGATTACCATGTTATAACCCATGAAACGCCAAAATCCTGTGGACGCCAGAGAATAGTTAACCAGTCCTTCTGTTCCAAGCCAACTGGTCTGTCCTAGTCCGGTAAGACCAATGCTATTCAGGAACATATTCAGAGAGCCATTGGTGGTGTCAAAGACATAACCAAACATAAAGGCGACGGCGACACCGTTCATAATGTAAGGGAGGAACAGTAAGATTCGAAATGCATTTTTTCCTTTTAACTTACTATTGAGCACAATCGCAAAATAAATAGCGACGATATTCTGGAGAATTCCCATCGCGAAATAAGCAAAGTTATGGGTAAATACCTTGAAAATATCGGGGTTGGAGAAGACTTCGCGGTAATTATCGAGACCGACCCAAGGCTTCTCAGGGCTATAGCCATCCCAGTTCGTAAAGCTGTAATAAATCAGCTTGAGTGCCGGATAATACGTGAATGTTGCGAGCAGCAACAAAGGAATCGTGAGGAAGGATACAATGATAATCGTCTTCTGTTTGTTATAGGAAAGTGTTCCGAACATCGCTAGCCCTTCTTTCATAAAAACGTGGTATGGAAAGGCAAAATGGATTATCCGTAAAAGCAATAATCCATTTTGCTCCGTAGTGTACTTCGAATCAAAAGCTCAAATTAATAACCGAGGTCCTTCTTGGCTTTAGCCCAAGCTTTATTCCACTTGTCTAATACGGTTTGTGGATCTTTGGCAAGTACAAATTCCTGTACAACAGCAGGGAGATCCAGCTGTGCCTTGTTGCCGATTTCTGTAACCTTTGCATCGTCAACAGTTCCTTCTACCAGTTCTACTCCGGTAGCTTGGAATTCTTTCAGCTGAGTCAGATTGGATTCCTTGCCTTTTAATGGAGAGATAAAGCCGGCGAAATCCTCATAACCTGAATCCTCAATCATCCATTTTACGAAGGCTTTAGCTGCCTCTAAATTTTTGCTGTTTTTGGCAACGGCATAGAAGAAGTCAGGGCTAAGGGTAGCAGATGGTTTACCCGAATTGTCATAAGGGAATGGGAAGAAGCCAACATTGTCTGAAGAAGCGCCTGCTCCGATAACTTGGTTAATAACCCAGTTGCCAAGATAGTACATAGCGAATTTGCCGGAAGCGATGTCCTTTTTCGATTGCTCCCAGTTGGTGGAGTTGATGTCTTTTTCCAGATAGCCTTTTTCATTGAGCTCTCTAAGTAGGCTGAAGGCTTTGCCATAACCGTTGTCCATAGTGAATGGTGTTTCAGAGTTCAGCTTAGCATTTGGAAAATCAGGATTGCCTTCAATTAAGCGTGGTGTGTCATAAGCCCAAGTACCAAGTGGCCATTTGTCTTTAAAGTTAGAGGACATTGGAATAACACCTTTTGCTTTCAGCTTCTCGCAGGCAGCCAGGAATTCATCCCAAGTCTTAGGCGTTTCGGTGATGCCGGCATCAGTGAATGCTGTTTTGTTATAAACAATACCGGAAGTAGAGTTCCCTGTAGTAATTCCGTAAAGCTTACCATCAAAGGATTTGAAGTCTTTAAAGGTGATCTGATCGTTCAAGCCGAGATCATCCAGTGAAGCAAAATATTTTGGCAGGTCGGAGTTAGGGATGGAAGGAATAAACATAACGTCTGGAAGCTCGCCGCTGGCCATTCTGACTTTAGCCTGTTGGTTATAGTCGGTTTGGGAAGCTTCGAATTCGACTTTAATGTTCGGGTATTTTTCATTAAAGCGCTTTAAATATTCGTCATATTCTTTGCCGATCATGTCTGTTCTGTTAGTTAGGAAGGTGATTTTGCCGCTGATATCAGCTCCTGCTGCAGGTTCGGCAGTTGCATTCGTGTCACCGCCGGTATTCTCTGCGTTAGTTGCTGCGGGCTTTTCAGTTGCGGCAGCACCGTTATTCGTGGTGTTGTCATTATTCGAACCACAACCAGCAAGTGTTGAAGATAAGACCATAATCATAACAAAGGATAACGAAAATAACTTATTTCTCATAGTTTAATCCCCTTTTCGTTTTTATTGTTAGCGTTTACATGAACATTATAGCTTTATCGGAGCCGTTAATAAATGTATTGTATTATTATTTATTGTCTTTATTTGTTTTGTTTCTGCGTTTATAATTAGCATGTACCTAACAATCAGATAACAAAATACAAAGAATATCAAAAGGGTTCAATGAATTAATTGAAGTCTTATGCTATTTTTGAGAAGTCTATGCTTACAAAACTTTAGGCATCTGCTTCCGAAGCGAGTTTTGCGCGAAGTCATTCAGAGAAGTCTATGCTTACAAAACTTTTAGGAGGTATTATGAAACATTTGCATATGGATCTTGCGAAGTGGGAATTTAGAGGCTGTGGTGATGAGGAGTGGCTTCCGGCGACTGTGCCAGGTACAGTCCATACGGATTTACTAAAGAACGGGAAGATTTCAGACCCCTTTTATGGAACAAATGAACATGATCTACAGTGGATCGATAAGAAGGACTGGGAATATCAAACCTCGTTGCAGTTGGGGGAAGAGTGGCAGGAGCTTGCTTGTACGGAGCTAGTTTTTGAGGGACTGGATACTTATGCAGATGTGTACGTGAATAATGTACATGTGCTCGCTGCTGATAATATGTTTCTGGCATGGAAAGTGGATGTCAAAGATCAGTTAAAGACTGGAGAAAATAATATACGGGTGAAGTTCCGCTCTGTGGTTAAGGAAGATTTACCGAAATTAGCGAAGCTGGGTTACGCGCTGCCTGCCTCGAATGATCAATCCGAGCTTGGGGGATTAGATGAACAACGGATTAGTATTTTTGCGCGCAAAGCACCTTATCATTACGGCTGGGATTGGGGCCCGCGTTTCTTGACCAGTGGAATATGGCGTGCGGCAGCTCTGGTGGGACGTGACACCGTTCAAATTACAGACCTCTATATCCGTCAAAATGTGATTGCTAAGGAAGAAGCTCGCCTGACCGCAATTGTAGAAGTGGATGCTCCTGCTGCTTGGCGGGGAATGCTGCGAATAAGTGCCGATGGTTTGGAGTGGATGCAAGCGGTTACTTTAGAAGAAGGCAAGCAGCAATTAGTGATGAATATTGTTATATCCGAGCCACAGCTCTGGTGGTGCAGAGGGTTCGGAGAGCCTCATTTATATACATTCCAGGCAGAATTGATACAAGATGCGGAAGTAGAGGTTAGCAAAAGTGTAAAAACCGGACTCCGCAGTATTGAATTGATTCGGGAGCGTGATGTCAAAGGAGCTTCGTTTTCTTTTGCGCTGAATGGAGTTTCCGTCTTCGCCAAAGGTGCCAATCATATTCCAAATGACAGCTTCACCACAGAAGTAACCGAGGAGCGGTATCGGCATGAAATTGCCACGGCAGTAGAATCGAATATGAATATGCTGCGCGTTTGGGGTGGCGGTATATATGAAGAAGATATTTTTTATCAGCTCTGTGATGAATACGGACTGCTGGTCTGGCAGGACTTTATGTTCGCTTGCAGTATGTATCCCGGAGACGAGGCGTTCCTTGAAAATGTGAAAAAAGAAGCCGAATACAACGTCAAAAGATTGCGCAATCATCCCTGCATCGCCTTATGGTGTGGCAACAACGAGATTGATTCGGCCTGGTCACAGTTCGAGGAAAATATGGGCTGGGGCTGGAAAGAAAAACTCGGCGCTGAGCAAAGAACGACAATGTGGGCCGATTATATTAAAATCTTCCACCGTATTCTGCCGGAGGCTGTAGCCGCGTTCCATCCGGGAGTGGACTACTGGCCGTCTTCGCCGCTGCGGGAGCTGACTGGTGATATTAATCAGCATGCGACACGGATTGTGGGCGAAGGGGATGTGCATTACTGGGGCGTGTGGCACGGGATCGAGCCTTTTGAGAACTATAATACAAAGGTTGGCCGCTTCATGAGTGAATATGGCTTCCAGTCGTTCCCGGAACTAAAAACGGTAATGAGCTATGCAGAAGAGCAGGATTTGGAGCTTACCTCAGAGGTGATGCTGGCGCATCAGAAGAATGGTCGCGGTAATCTGCTGATCAAAGAATATATGGATATGTATCTGCCGCAGCCAAAGGACTTCAAAGCCTTTTTATATATGAGTCAAATCCTGCAGGCCGAAGCGATCCGAATCGCGATTGAAAGCCACAGAAGAAATAAACCTTATTGTATGGGCACTTTATACTGGCAGATGAATGATTGCTGGCCGGTGGCTTCTTGGGCGGGCATGGATTATAACGGGCGCTGGAAAGCCCTGCAATATACCGTGCGTTCAAGCTTCAAAGATGTTCTGTTGTCTATCGACGGTACAGACCGTGAGAAGGTAGACATTCATGTCGTATCTGATTTAAGAACAGCAGTGAGCGCTGAGTTGGTGCTTACTTTGTATCAGTTTAACGGTTCGGTGCTGCGAGAGTGGGCACATCCCGTTGAGCTGGGAGCTGATTCTGCTGCTATCGTATTCTCGTCTCCTGTGGCAGAGCTGCTAGAAGGTCAAGGGGTGGGTGATGTATTGCTTGGAATTTGCTTGCAGGCGGATGGCCAGGTGATAGATCACAAGCTGCATTATTTTACTCCGGAAAAAGAAATTCCATTGCAGCGCTCAGTAATTACCGTGCTGGAAACTCCAGAGAGCGGTGGATTAAGCTTCACCGTGACCAGTGATGTATTGGCTAGAGGTGTATACCTGACTTCGGAAGAGGAAGGAATATTCTCTGACAATTATTTTGACCTTCTCCCAGGTCAGACCAAGACGATAGAGTTCTCACAACGCGGGAACGATGGAAGAGACTGGATTCCTGCCGCACCTAAAGGGCTAAAGGTTCAATCGATGGTTGATTTTGTGAGCGAAGATTTGCTGTAAATCCTAAGGAGAGAAGGACTGGCACATGGGGATTTTAGTTCAGGAAGATAAGGGATTATTCCATTTACAGAGCGCAGGGATGAGTTATATTCTTCAGCTTGTTAATGATTATCCGGCACATGTGTATTGGGGCAAGAAGCTGCGTAGTGGCAGCAATTTGGAAGGGCTGTTGAATCTGGGAGGAAATAGGGGTCTCGACCGGCTCCCGCAGGAATATCCCCAATACGGCACGGGAGATTTCAGAACACCTGCTTATCAAGTTAGGCTCGAAGACGGCACTCGTATTACAGAGCTGAAATACAGCGGGTACCGGGTAGTTGAGGGTAAACCCTCACTGCCGGGTCTGCCATCTGTATATGTTGAGTCTGCGCAAGAAGCACAGACGTTGGAGCTTACACTTAAGGATGATTACGCCAAGCTGAGTGTTATTTTGCGCTATACGGTTTTTGAACATACCAACGTAATCACCCGCTCTGTGGAGTTCACCAATGCGGGGGAAACACAGCTGCGATTGCAGCGTGCACTGAGTGCTAGTGTCGATTTCTCGTCTGGCGATATGGATATGATCTATTTGGCAGGAGCTTGGTCAAGGGAAGGTAATCTGACCCGTAGACGTCTGGTGCAAGGGGGTACGACCATTGGGAGCCGCAGAGGGATGAGCAGCCACCAGTTAAATCCATTTGCAGCGCTGGTGAAACCTGAAACGGATGAAAATCATGGAGAGGCCTACGGCTTCAGTCTTGTATATAGTGGAGGCTTTGAAGCTGAGGCAGAGGTCGATTCCTTCGGGATGACCCGGTTTACGATGGGGCTGAATTCTTTTGATTTCGCCTGGCTGCTGGAGCCAGGCGAACAATTCCAGACCCCAGAAGTAGTGATGGTGTATTCTTCCGAGGGGATCGGGGAAATGTCGAGAACCTATCATCGCTTGTACCGGACCCGTTTATGCAGAGGGTTATATAGAGATAAGGAACGGCCCATTCTCGTCAACAATTGGGAAGCCACCTATTTCAACTTCGATGCGGATAAATTGGAGTCGATTGCGGCGGAAGGAGCGAAACTCGGAATAGAGCTATTCGTGCTGGACGACGGCTGGTTTGGCAAAAGAGACGCAGATAACTCCTCTCTCGGAGACTGGGTAGAGGATCTGCGCAAGCTTCCTGGCGGATTATCTGATGTGGCGCAGCGTGTGAACAATCTAGGCTTGCAGTTTGGCCTCTGGTTCGAGCCGGAGATGATCTCGCCAGACAGCGAGCTCTATCGTAAGCATCCCGACTGGTGTCTGCATGTGCCGGGACGCCGCCGTAGCGAAGCCCGCTGGCAATTGGTGCTGGACTATACTCGGGAGGATGTACGTCAGTACATTTATGAGTCACTGTCCCGGATTTTCTCGACCGTGCCCATTAGTTATGTGAAATGGGATATGAACCGTTGTTTAACGGAGATTGGCTCTGCAGAGTTACCTTCTGAACGCCAAGGGGAAACCGCTCATCGTTATGTGCTTGGTCTGTATGAGCTATTGGAGCGAATAACTTCAGAGTTTCCGCATATCCTGTTCGAGAGCTGCTGTAGTGGTGGTGGCCGCTTCGACCCAGGCATGCTGCATTACATGCCGCAGACCTGGACCAGTGACGATACCGATGCTGTGGAACGACTGAAGATTCAGTATGGAACAAGTCTGGTGTATCCGGTTAGTTCGATAGGCGCGCATGTGTCTGCCGTGCCGAATCATCAGGTAGGACGGATCACCCCGCTGTCTTTTCGTGGAGATGTAGCTATGTCCGGTAATTTCGGTTATGAGCTGGATCTTACGAAGTTTACAGACGAAGAGAAGGAACTTGTGAAGGAGCAGGTTGCGAACTATAAACAAATCCGCAGTCTTGTGCAGCAAGGTAATCTGTACCGGCTGCAAAGCCCGTTTGAGGGCAATGAGACAGCATGGATGTTCGTGTCCGATGATCAGCGAGAGGCATTAGTTTATTACTTCCGGGTAATGGCTGTGCCGCACCCGCCCCGCCGTAGCCTGAAGCTGAATGGTTTAAATCCGCAGCTGGATTACATTCTGGAGGCAAGTGGTGAGGTTTACGGTGGTGATCGGCTAATGCAGGCTGGACTGGCTCTGCCGGATATCCAGCAGGATTTTGTTAGCGGATGTTATAAATTGAAGGTGCAGGAATAGAGTTTATTGCAAGTCATCAGCAAGCCATGAGCCTAGCTCGTGGTTTGCTTTTTTTGTTCAAAGATGAATTTGAATCAGCTGAAGCTGCGGATGGCAAGGCAGCCTTGATCGTATCCACCTCCACACATATATTTCTCCTGTTATGGCATCCTGTGCAGCTACCCTTGTGCATGACGCTATAGCTTTTTTGCATGTTCATATTCCGTTCATATTGAGGTCATAGAGAGTACATCTTCATTGGTTAATCTTAGCTTAGCAGTTAGTTATGGTAGTCCAAAACACAGCTGATGACAGGAGAAGATACGAGTGGAAATAAAAGAAAGAATGAAAATGAAGGCGGGCACGAGAACAAGTAAAATACTAAACATACTACTTAAAGTAGTAGGAGCAATAATCATCGCAATCGTGCTTTTTCTCGCTATTGTCTACACAGTTAATTTAATCAGCAATAAATCGGAACAAAATAAAATAGAACCCTATGGTCAGTTAGTACCCGTAGATGGGAAAAACATGAATGTTTATATTCAAGGAAAAGGTGAAGAAACAGTCGTGCTACTACCGGGTTATGGCACAGCAGCGCCAGCTCTTGATTTTAAAGCATTAATAGATGAACTGTCGCCGTTTTACAAAGTTGTCATGATTGAGCCTTTTGGGTATGGATTAAGTGATCTGACCAAAAAGGAGCGCAGCACAGAGAATATTGTAAGTGAAATTCATGAAGCTTTACAGGCTCTTAATATTGACCGTTATATTCTAATGGGCCACTCTATTTCAGGGATATATGGACTAGATTATGTTAACAAGTATGAAAATGAAGTGAGTGCATTTGTCGGGCTTGATAGTAGTGTTCCATCGATAAGCGAGAGGAAGATCGAAGCTTCGGAATTAAGAGCTATAAATCTGCTCAAAAAATCCGGTTTAATCAGATTGCAAATGAAATTTAGTGCTGACCCAATTGCTGAACTACCATTTGATGATAAAACAAAAGAACAAATGAGACTGATCAATCGCAAAAACATATTTAATCCCACCCAATTAAATGAAGCTGGAATGATGTATTCTAATTTTAAATCAGCTGAAAGCTTAACATTTCCTAAAAATCTTCCTCTTATTTTCTTTATACAAGCGAATCAACCAGCAACGGATAGATGGATACCAGAGCATGAAAAGCAAATCAAGGACTCTGTGCATGGAAAAATAGTGAAGTTTGAAGAGGGACATTATTTATATCGCACTAAAGCAAAAGAAATCGTAAAAGACTTTCAGGCATTTATGAAAGAAATAAAATAAGTGCTGCCGTCGAGCCGACCGGATTTCAGGATTTCCTCTGATTTTCGTTCGGGTTTTTATTATTCTGTAAGATATGGGGGAGTGCCACCAGTTAACGATGCTCCAATCATTATGGTCTGGTCTGGGATAAGAATGAGAAGGCGCCGAATACATATGATGGAGAGTTCCCTTGGTTGCTGCTAGGTTCCTAGGTACCCTGCTTCGGATCGGACTCAGGAGTCCTTATTTGCTAGAAAAGAGGCAATTGAGGCTACTTTCGGACCCCAGCGACGTTATTGGCTAATATCGCGACCGTATGGGGGTGTTTTGGAGTAAATAGCTGCACCTGAGTCCGATACCATCTCAAATATGCGGTTTTTTCGCAAATAGCGTCTGTGCGGTCCGTAAGTAAATAGGGAGTAGGGGTGGTATGAGAAAGTATGAGAAAGTATGAGGAAGTATGAGGGAGTATGATGGGGTTCCCCCAGTTAACGATGCTCCAATCATTATGGTCTGGTCGGGGATAAGAATGAGAAGGCGCCGAATACATATGATGGAGAGTTCCCTTGGTTGCTGCTAGGTTCCTAGGTACCCTGCTTCGGATCGGACTCAGGAGTCCTTATTTGCTAGAAAAGAGGCAATTGAGGTTACTTTCGGACCCCAGCGACGTTATTGGCTAATATCGCGACCGGATGGGGTGTTTTGGAGTAAATAGCTGCACCTGAGTCCGATACCATCTCAAATATGCGTTTTTTTCGCAAATAGTGGCTATACGGTCCGTAAGTAAATGGGTAAGTACGACCAGTGGCGAGTAACCAACTAATCGAATGGGTGAGTACGACCAGTGGAGCGTGACCAACTCATCGAATGGGGGAGCCTCACCAGTGGCACACGGAGCAACTCATCGAATGGTACTTTCCAATGATCGCCGGCTGACTCGCTAATTATCCGTAGTTTCCAGTAATCTACGGTGAGCCCTATCTTTCCACAACCTCCATAAATCCCACAATGAACACCACGGTAGCCTTTTTTAAGCTAGAGCATGTCCTATTTCCCTATAATCCACATTGACTTGGGTTTGTCACACCCCTATGATGATTATTAATATAAAAATATATGACACGAAGAGGAGCGAAACATCATGGCTTTGGAGATCGAACGCAAGTTTCTGCTGCCGGAATTTCCGGAGCAGCTGATTCAAAAGGGAGAATTGAAGATTGTTACCCGTCATAATATCGATCAGACATATCTGGCGATAGATGGTGGTCAAGAGCTTCGCGTGCGTAAAATTACGGATCTGGACTCAGGTGAGGTAACCTACACGCATACGTTTAAGGATGGCAAAGGGATCAAACGCGAAGAGATCGAATATTTTATCTCAGAGGGTTTATATAATCAGATGATCGAAGCGGTAAATGCGGTAGCTTTGGTCAAAGAGCGAATTACAGCGGTGTGGAATGGCACAACGGTTGAGATCGACGTATATTCCCAGCTGAAATTGTCCGTATTGGAGGTTGAATTTGAATCTCTGGAGGAAGCGGAAAGCTTTAAAGAGCCGGAATGGTTCGGTAAAGATGTTAGTACAGAACGGCAGTACAGCAACAAAACGGTCTGGAGAGAGCTGCAAAATAAGACAAAGAATTAACGGACTTTAGCGCGTAAACGTGGTAGTATATAGGGAAAACAAGCAGAAATAGCTTTATCATCCCTAGCTAGCTTAAGGATAACGTTTAGGGTGAAACTTATAGTTAATTATAAGAATTTATAAGTGGTGCAACTATAATAGCCTTATATTTCTGCGAGAAACAGTTGTCTTCTATATAGGACGACAACATTGTTTCTTCTTATCATATATTCTTGTCATATATTCTTGTCATATATTAACGAGGGGTTCAGGAGGATGAGCATGAAGTTTATAAGCACAAGAGGTAATGTGGAACCTAAAGGTTTTATTGATACGGTGTTGATGGGTCTTGCGGACGACGGTGGGCTGATGGTTCCATCCGAGATTCCAGTGGTTTCAGCAGCAACGTTGGAAGAGTGGAGAAGTCTTAGCTATCAGGAGTTGTTCCTGAAGATTGTTGCCTATTACACCAATGATGAGATTCCTTACGAGGATTTGCAGGAAATGGTCAACACCAGTTATGCCAATTTCCGCACACCTGAAGTAACACCTATACACCAAGTGGATGATTCTTTATATGTCCTTGAATTGTTCCATGGGCCTACTTTTGCTTTCAAGGATGTAGCGCTGCAATTTATGGGTGAGCTGTATTCATATATTTCCAAAAAACAAAACAAAATCATCCACATCCTCGGTGCAACCTCTGGGGATACTGGAGCGGCGGCCATTCAAGGTGTACGCGGCAAAGAAGGCATCAAGATCTGTATTCTCCATCCACATGGTAAGGTAAGTAAAGTGCAGGAGTTGCAGATGACTACGGTGGACGATAGCAATGTATTGAATTTGTCTGTTCATGGTAACTTTGATGATTGCCAGAAGGTGATTAAGGATCTGTTCGCAGATCTGGACTTTAAAGGTCGGTATCATCTGCGTGCAATCAATTCCATTAACTTTGTGCGGATTCTGGCGCAGACTGTTTATTATTTTTATGCATATCTGCATGTCGATGGCAGCAACGAGAAGAAGATTAATATCAGCGTGCCTTCCGGTAACTTCGGTAATATTTTCTCGGGCTATTTGGCTAAGCAAATGGGGCTTCCTATTAACAAGCTGATCATTGCTACGAATGAAAATAATATTTTGGAGCGTTTCGTGAATACTGGCGAATACAAACCAGGTAATTTCACAAGCACTTACAGCCCTTCGATGGACATCCAAGTGGCAAGTAATTTCGAACGGTATCTGTATTATCTGGTAGGCGAGGATTCTGAGAATTTATCCGCGTATATGTCTAAGCTGCAAACCGAAGGCAAGATTACGGTTGAAGGCGAGGCGCTTCAGCAGGTGCAGAAGGATTTTGCAGCGCTGGGTGTAAAGAATGATCAATGCTTGAATACGATCGCTAAGTATCAAAAAGAATACGGCTACCTGCTTGATCCACATACAGCATGTGGAATCGCGGCTTACGAAGCCTTTAATGGCCCAGATGAGATTGGCATTACCTTTGCGACTGCACATCCAGCTAAGTTCGATGAGGCAATTACTTTGATCGATATTAAGCAGGAATTCCCGGCACAGATTAAAGCATTGTTCGAGATGCCACAACATCAAACCGTAGTGGATCATGACAAGGATGAAATCGTGCGTCAGCTGCAAGCTTTTTACGGATTGTAATATCATATACTGTTCTACTTCACAGCACAGCCCCCGTTCTTGGGATAAGAACGGGGGCTGTTTGTGTGTTTATAGTAGCTTCTAACATTAACGTTGCGGCGTACGGGTCTGCTCCCTAGCTTTTTCACAAAAAGCAGCGACCTTGTAAGAGACATAGTACGACAGCATTTTTTCAGAATCGGTAAAGTCGGTGTCCAGCAGTCTGCTGATAAGATCGAGCTTATATCTGAGTGTATTCCGGTGAATGTACAGCTCGTCTGAGGTAATCTGCATGTTCCGGTTATTTTTGAGATAAACGTAAAAGGTATGATATAGATTGGACTGGTGCACAGTATCGTATTCTTGAAGCTTGAGCAGCTCTGGATGGTAGTAGTTATTATCCTCGTTAAACACAACATCAGCAGAGAGCATCTCATAGAGCTGGATATCTGAATAGTAAGTCAGCTGCTGCTGCGGGCTGAGAATGGTACCGATCCGAATAGCGTTTCGGGAGTGAAGATAGTGTCTCCTACATTGCGTAAGATTAGTGAACATATTGCTGATGCCAAGCGAGATGCCGGTTTGGGCTAGAAATTCCTGCAGCTGCTTATTTACAAGCTCTTTGGAGAGATTTCCATCATGGATCATTACAATCTGCCCGTCATAATAGGTGGAAGGACTGCCCGGAAAAAGCTGTTGCAAACGTTCTCTTAAATAATCATCATAACGGCCTGAACCTTCATACCAGGTAAGATCGAACAGCAGCACAAGCAGCTGATTCCCGAACTTTAGTCCTGCACTCCGCATCCTGTCCTGAATAATCCGGTTGTCCTGAAGCTGTTCCTCTAGCAATGCGCAGATAAAATCTTCAACTTTTATATTTTTGGCGTTGCGATAGTAGCTATTTTTGCCCATCTCTTCGGCAAGTATGGTAGCGGTGATGGACAGCAGCTCGTTATCTCTGGCGCGAAAAGGATTTGTGCATCCTAGAAGCAATACATTGCCGATTTGTTTGCCGGCTACTTTTATTTTGGAGATCAGTTTGGAGTTTGATGTTTCCTCGCAGGTTACCTCATAAGATTCATCGCTTTGTTTCCCACGCTGGACACTGTTCATTTTGCTCACAGCCGCAATGAAGTCGTAAGAGCAATAACCTTTGCGGATATTATTACTCCATATGTAATCGTCGATATCGGAAAGGTCAGAGTGAGCTACAATTTTGAAGCTGCAATCAAATACAATGACGGGATTCTGCAGTAGCTCGGCAGCTGTCTGTACGATAGCTGAAAGGCCTGCACCTGAAATGTATGCAGTAAACAAAGATGCGGTATAATGCTCCATTTCGATTTTACCTGATACTTGCTCATTTAAGGAAACATCCATTCATATCGCCCCCTGTTTCAATAATAGTGCAATATGCACTATAAAGAAGTGATTTTTGGTGCTTGTAAATATATTCACAAAGTATTGGACGCCTTAAACTAAAGGTGGAGGTGCTAAGCAGATGAAATATGAAAAACTGTTTGCAGCAGGTAAAATTGGACGCCTTGAACTTAAGAATAGAATTGTATTACCGGCTATGGGAACGTCACTGGCCGCGGCCAGTGGTGAAGCGTCGGATGAAATGATTGCTTTTTATGAGGAACGTGCCGCGGGTGGCTGTGGTCTAATCATTACGGAAATTACGCGTGTGGATAATGAGACCGGAGTAGGTACACCGAACCAGCTGAATGCAAGTGACTTGCTGTTTGTGCCGCGTCTGGAGAAACTGGCAAGAGCTGTGCATCGTCATGACAGCAAAATATTTCTTCAGCTCCAGCATCCGGGCCGGCAAAATCACGGACGGCTTATTGGAGGCAAACAAATTGTTGCTCCTAGCGCAGTGATGTCTTCAGCGATTGGGGAAATGCCCCGGGAGCTGTCTACTGAAGAGGTAGAAGAGTTAGTTCGTAAATTTGTGTTCGGAGCTTATATAGCTAAAACAGCAGGTATTGATGGCGTGGAGATCCATGGTGCCCACGGCTATCTCGTAGGACAGTTTCTGAGCCCACTTACCAATCTGAGAACTGATAAATATGGCGGTTCACTGGAAGGTAGAATGTCATTCCTGAACGAAATTGTGCTTGGCATCAAAAAGACCTGTGGCGCAGGATTCCCTGTATCGGTGCGAATCGACGGCGATGAATTTGTCTCAGGCGGGATTACACTGGATGAGGCTATCCAGACTGCGAAACATCTGGAAAGCATCGAAGTGGATTGCATAAATGTAAGCTCCGGCACTTATGAATCATCCAATACGATCATTGAGCCGATATCCTACCCGCAAGGCTGGAAAAAACATCTCTCCGCAGCCATTAAGCAAGCGGTGCAAATTCCAGTGATTGCTTGTGATGTGATCCGTAAGCCTGAATTTGCTGAGAGTCTACTACAGGAAGGAAATACGGATTTTGTAGCCCTTGGAAGAGCCCAACTGGCCGATCCGGAGTGGGGTAACAAAGCGGCAGCAGGCAAAGAAGCAGAGATAAGAACCTGTATCTCTTGCCTGTACTGTATTCAGGAAGTGATGGAGTGCAAGGTAATCAAGTGTGCTGTCAATGCCAGAGTGGGCCGGGAGCTTGAATTTGCAGAACCAACCAAGGATGGCGATGGCAAAGTAGTAGCTGTGATCGGCGGGGGTCCAGCAGGTATGGAAGCAGCACGGATTCTGGCGCTCAGAGATTTTAAACCTGTATTGTTCGAAGCCAGAGATGTGCTAGGCGGCAGCGTGGAGCTGGGAAGCCGGCCACCATTGAAGGAGAAGCTCAACTGGTTTATTGATAATATGCAGCATCAGTTAGAGGATCTGGATGTTGATGTCCGTCTCTCTACGAAACCTACGCTGGAACAACTGAAGCAACTGAACCCTTATGCGGTATTTGTTGCTGCTGGGGCACAGCCTATAGTGCCTGTTATTCCGGGAGTAAAGAAGGCAGCGGTCTGCACCGTTGTTGACGTACTTAGTGGGTCAGTTGTGATTAAGAACAAGCAGGCTGTGGTCATCGGCTCCGGCATGACAGGGCTGGAAACGGCTGAATATTTAGCCGATATGGGAAATCAGGTCACGGTGGTGGAAATGCAGCCGAGGGTTGGTCCAGATGCCTATCTGCCAAATCTGATCGACATTGTGACTAGACTGAAAAAGAACGGCGTGGAGCTTCTAGCATCAACCAAGCTGGTAGAAGTGCAGGATGGCGCGATTGTGCTTGAGAATACGTCCACGGGGGAAACTTCGCTGAAAAAGACGGATGCTGTTGTATTATCCATTGGTGTTACACCCGATCGCTCATTTGTTGATGAGTTGAAGCAAGTACTGCCCAATGTGAAGGTGATCGGCGATGCAGGCAAGCCAGGCCGAATCGGACAGGCCATTCAATCTGGATTCGAAACGGCTTTTGTGCTGAACTAAAGGGTTACTAATCTAAGGAGGGTTCATTCATGGTGAGTTTTGTGAAAAGTTTCGCAGATATGCAGAAATACGGAGGCAAGCCAACCACCTTTTATGATGCAGAGATGCTGACGGTGTATTGGGAGACCAAACCAGAGATTATCGAGCGTTTGTTGCCGAAGCCACTGAAGCCAACAAGCCGGCCGCTGGTAAATGCTTTTATCGCCAATTACCCAGCTACGAACTTTTGTCCACCTTATCGTGAAGCTGGATTGTTCGTTCTAGCGGACTATAACGGACAATTAGGCAACTACTGCCTGTCGATGCCTATTACAAGCGATATCGGGATGGCTATGGGCCGGGAAGTATGTGGGCTGCCTAAGAAAATGGCCGATGTGCGTATGAACACCTCAGAAGATGGCATTGATGGGGCAATCGGCCGGCATGGCATTGACTTTTTCAACGTAAAAGCCACTATGGATGGACACTTCAATGACAATGGAGCCGAGAAGATTCTGGAGGAATATTACGGCAAAGATATCCCTTTGTATAACATCAAATATGCCAATGCAATTGACGGAAACGGCTTCGATCTGATGCCAACCTTGGTCACACAGCGTTTAGTAAGTGAGGTTAAAGTCTATAAAGCGGCTGAAGCCTCTATCACCTTCCAAGACTCCCCGCATGATCCTTGGAGTGAGCTTGAAGTTGTGAATATGCTGGGCGCGGTTTACACCGTCAGTACAAATGTGCTTGAAAAAGGTAAAATTCTGGAGCCTCTGAATCCAATGGAGTATCTTCCATACTGCTATCTCCGCTGGGACTGGTGGGAGAACAATTTGCAACCTGTTTCCTCAGTATAAGCCTACGTGTTTGAAGTGAGTTTGTGCGAAATGAAACCGAAGAAGGATCGGCTAACTAAACATTAGGAGGAATTAGAATGACTAACCTTTTTGATTTGACGGGTAAGACAGCTATTATCGCAGGAGCATCCAGTGGGATCGGGGTACAATTCGCAGAGATGCTTGCTGAGCAAGGAGCAGACATTGCTATTTTGGCCAGAAGATATGACAAGCTTGTAGCAGTAGCCGAGGATATCCGGGCTAAATACCCTGAACGCAGAATAATTCCTATCGAGTGTGATGTAAGAAAAGAGGACCAGATTATTGTGGCTGTTCAAAAGGTTATGGAAGCCTTTGGCAAAATTGATATTCTGTTGAATAATGCTGGTGTGGTGGATGCGGTTCCGATTGAGGCGCTGGAAGAAGAAGCTTGGGATCGGGTACTGGATACGGATTTAAAAGGTGTTTTCCTGATGTCGAAACATGTGATCCGGCATATGAAGGAACGGAATTACGGCAAAATCGTCAATACAGCCTCAATGCTAGGCCTTACAGCTTCTGCTTCGGTTCCTACGCATTCTTACAATGCTGCTAAAGGTGGAGTGATCCATCTGACAAGAGGGGTGGCGGCAACTTACGCTAAGCATGGTATCACTGTTAATGCGATTGGACCAAGCTTGTTCAAAACTGAAATGACTGAGAATACGTTATTTGCAGAAAAAGCGCTAAAAATGTACAACGCAGTGTGTCCGATGGGGCGCCCTGGTAATCCGGGAGAATTAAACGGCGCCGTGCTCTACTTTGCTTCAGATGCTTCCAGCTACACTACAGGTCAGACCTTGTTTGTAGATGGCGGCTGGACAATTATATAGAGTTCATCTGGTTCTGTAAGCTCGGGGAATGATTGTAACTCCAAAAAAAGGGTATCTCAAAAGCCATGAAAGGGTGGCTGGGATACGCCTTTTTTTGCGTTGTACGATGAGCGGTGCTCCGCCAGTAACAAGAGAATTGCTGAATTTATCAGAAATTGTCGTTAATTTGCCTTAAAAAGTAGACATGACTACCTATGAGTGAGAAAATAGCATGTAGAGTTAGTAATAACTAAAAAGGACGGGATAACATCATGACAATTCGTTTCGGGGTCATTGGAACAAACTTTATTACAGACCGCTTCGTGCAAGCCGGCTTGGAGAATGAGGAGTTTATCCTGACAGCCGTGTACTCTCGCACAATGGAGAAAGGTCAGGCCTTTGCTGCTAAATATGCGGGAGCTACAATTTATACGAATTTGGAAGATATGGTGAAAAGCAAAGATGTAGATGCTATATATATTGCCAGCCCAAATTCTATGCATGCAGAACAAGCGATTATGTGCTTAAATCACAGCAAGCATGTGCTCTGCGAGAAACCGGCTGCATCCAACAGTACGGAGCTTAAAGCTATGATTGAAGCTGCGCGCACAAATGATGTGCTACTGGTAGAGGCGATGAAATCGACCTTTATGCCGAACTTTGGAGTGATTCGTGATAATTTGTATAAACTCGGCCAAGTTCGCCGTTATTTTGCAAGTTACTGTAAGTACTCCTCCAGATATGATGCCTACCGGCAGGGGACTGTGTTAAATGCGTTTAATCCCGCTTTTTCCAATGGCTCGTTAATGGATCTTGGAGTGTACTGTTTGTATCCAATGGTAGTGCTCTTTGGCAAGCCTCAATCAGTACAGGCAGTGGGTGTCATGCTCTCGTCAGGTGTGGATGGTGAAGGAAGTCTCATTATGAAGTATGACGATATGGATGCGGTAGTTATGCACTCCAAGATTTCCGACTCCTATCTGCCAGCTGAGATTCATGGAGAGAACGGTACGATGGTGATCGACAAAATCAATGAGCCTTATCAGGTGAAAATTTACTATCGTGATGGTACAGTTGAGGAGCTTACGTTGCCTCAGGTGTTTGAACCTATGTATTATGAGGTGGAAGAATTCATCAACTTGATTAAGAATGGTGAACGGGAGAGCAGAATTAATACTCATGAGAACTCCATGGCCGCAGCAGAGATTATGGAGGAAGCCAGAGCACAGATCGGTCTCCGCTATGCCTCAGATTTATAATAAATAGAATGGGGAGCAGGACTTGAAGACTTTTAAAAAGGTTTATATTGAGATAACAAGCGTCTGCAACCTCGCCTGCAGCTTTTGTCCACAAACCGCCCGGACGAAAAATTTCATGAAGCTTGATACGTTTAATACGATATTGGATGAAATTAAACCACACAGCAATCATATTTATCTTCACGTCAAAGGGGAGCCGTTGCTGCATCCCAAGATCGGTGAACTGTTGGATGCTGCTCATGCCAAAGGGTTCAAGGTTAATATTACAACCAATGGCACGTTAATTCATAAAGCCGGACCTAAAATTGTTGGTAAGCCCGCACTGCGTCAGATGAACTTTTCTCTGCACAGCTTTGATGGGCATGAAGGGTCAGAGAACCGTGAAGGCTATCTTTCAGAGATAATTTCTTTTGTACGGGAAGCCTCAGCGCAAGGGGTCATTATTTCTTTCCGCTTGTGGAATTTGACGGAGGATAATCTGACGAATCTGGAGAGAAACCGTAACCGTGAAACCCTTGCCCTGCTGGAGGAAGCCTTCAACTTGGATTTCAAGATCGAAGAAAAGGTTGTGCCTGGCAGTGGTGTCAAGATTGCCCCACGCGTCTACCTTAATCAGGATCATGAGTTCCGTTGGCCAGCGCTGAATGAGCCGGAAGATGACGGAAAAGGGTTCTGTCATGCCCTGCGGAGCCAAGCGGCAATCCTTGTGGATGGCACGGTTGTGCCATGCTGTCTGGATGGTGAAGGAGTAATTAACCTAGGCAACATCCATGAAACTCCGTTCTCAGAGATTGTAGAGGGGGAGCGGGCGAACAATTTATTCTATGGCTTCTCACGTAGAGAAGCGGTGGAGGAGCTGTGCCGCAAATGTGGGTATCGGCAGCGGTTCGGAACCTAATGAATGGAATGCAAACAGAACCGGGACATGGCTATTTCATGAGTCCTGGTTCTGTTTTTTAATTAACGGGATTGTATATATATAATAATAGGTCTTTATAGTCTCCACTTTGGAGCGAAGGAGGAGCATATGCTGAAATCACTGGAAGCCATCGCCTTATACCGTGAAGGTGTGCAAGATCATTTGGAGGATCACCTCTGGCTGAAGCTTATTGTCCAAGCGGAGGAGCAGATTGTAAATTTGGAACGTGTGGAATCTCTGGAGGAGCTGGATCGCAGGAATCCCGTACTAGACTATGTGGAACGTAGCTTGCAGATTCTGGACCAACTTCCCCGTTCTATTTGGATAAAAGAGCTGGTGGAAGAAACGTTAATTTGGTCAGAAACGGCTAAGGGAGGTACAGCAAAGGAGCGGCTGGTTTGGCAGGAGGAAGGGATCAATTGTTTTGTACATAATTTAGGTTCCGCACAGTTATATGAGAGATATTTAGGGAAGGCTGTCTCCGAGAAAGGTACGATGATTCAGCGGCTTATTGAGACTCATGGACTTATAGGACAGCAAATTCGCGGAGAAGTGCCGCCGGAAGTCAATAAGCCACTCCATGATATAGTGGAAGATCAGCTGCTGACCGCGGAGGAACTGGAACGCCTGCTGACCGTGCTCAATCATTGCATCATCGGAGCTGTGTCTCCCGAGTTATGGCAGAATGTGCAGCATGAAGTGAAGCAGCTTATTGAGCTGATTTCTTCAGGCAATCTTGCTAGTCCTATGCCGATGAAGGAACGACTGCGCAGAATGCGGCTGGGTCCGATCTCTAGAGGAGAGGATTTCACTACGGAATGGGCTAAGCTGACGCAGGAAGGTTTCCATGCTGAACGGTTGGTTTCATTAAGTAAGATTACCTTCTGGTATGTAGAATCTGCACTACAGACCTTTTCGCTGGAGCAATTTCTGAAGGTGATGGTGCTTGCTGCCCAGAGGGCGCAGAATGAATCCTTAAGCCATATCAGCTTCGAGCATGTCATGAACAGCATTTACTACGATTACAAGGGTGTTAAGAAGACCAATGTTTATAAGAAGCGGATTATCGAAAAATATTTAGCGGAGCTTACATGGAAGGATATCGAGCAAGGGACTTTGCCTGCTGAGAACCCTCACCTACTCTTGCGGCAATATTCTAAGGAACATCTGCCAGACACGGTATTTTTTCAATTCCAATTCTCGGCAGCGGCAGAGAAGCTGATCGAATTCTGTATGGAAGCTGAAAAATCACCCTTGTATGAACGTGCTGTATTGCTGTTATTCGATCTATTCGAGCTGCGCAGGGATGCTTTTGACCGTTTTCATAATGAAGATACCTACTTAAGCCAAATGAATAATGCAGCAGATTATAAAGCTGTAATTCTAGATCATGTCACTGGACAAAAAGTGCTGGATATCGGTCCGGGCGGCGGTGTGCTGCTGGATTTACTGGAAGAGCGTATGCCCGAAGTTACTCCTATCGGCATTGATATATCAAGCAATGTAGTGGAAGCCTTGCGACAACGCAAGCAGCGGGAAGGTCGCCACTGGGAGGTGCTGCAGGGAGATGCGTTGAACCTTAAAGATTTCGTGGAGGCCGGAACGGTGGACACGGTAATTTTCTCTTCGATTTTGCATGAGCTATATTCTTATGTGCCGCTAAATGGTAATAAGTTCAATCACGACACCGTCTCCGCAGCTCTGCGAAGTGCCTTTGCTGTATTGTCAGCTGGCGGGGTTATCATTATCCGCGATGGGATCATGACTGAACCTGCATCATTGCTGCGGAGAGTTCGCTTTCTGGAAGAGGACGGTCTGGTGTGGCTGGAGCGTTATGCGAAGGATTTTGCTGGACGTCAGATTCAGTTTCAGAGATTAGGGGAACAAGAAGTACTCATGCCCGTTAATGATGCCATGGAATTTTTATATACTTATACCTGGGGCGAAGAGGCTTATATTCACGAAGTCCAAGAACAGTTTGGTTATTTCACCCCTACGGAGTTTGCCTCATTTATTGAACAGATTTTAGGAGAGCAGGCAAAGATTGAGGTCTTCCGGCATTACTTGCAAGAAGGTTATACCGAAGCTTTGCGTGATAGAGTAAGGTTCATGGATGAGAGCGGACAGGAAGTGGCGCTGCCGGACAGCACCTGCTTTATTGTGATTCGGAAGGAATAGCCGAAAAATACATCAGCTGCATCTAAAAAAAGCAATCGGCAGACCCTCTGCTGCGGAGGAGATCCGATTGCTTTTTTATATAGAGATTCTTGCCCTTGTTAGATTAGTACTTCTAGCTGCGACTTATCAGATTCTTCGGCTAAACGTTGAATTTCTTGATAGGTAGCTAATTGTTCTGTCCGCTCATTGGTGTTCTCTTCAAAAGGTTTAATTTCTGTTGAACCTGCTTTATCGATCTGATCTTTAATTTTATCTCCCGTGTCTTTCATGGCATCGCCTAACGTTTCGTTCATTTCCGATAGTTTAGTTTCGATTTTGGATAACTGCTCCCGTTTGGCTGTTGCGGAATGAGTAGAACGAGCCTCATCCAGCTCTATTTCCTTGGTCAGAACTTTTGCCTCGCCACGCATCTTAGTGTGGGTAGAAGAAACTACCTCCATTTGGCTAACATCTTGGCTTACAGAAACAATCGTATTCAATCTTTCGTTCTGTATCTCTTGCTCGGTTTTAGGTTCATCCTTTGGATTAGCTTTTTGAGCATCTTCTAAGTTCTTTTGTTGCTCTTCGAAGCTGTATTTTGCAATTTGTTGGTCAATCGTTTGGAGCTGCTTGTCGAACTCCTTAAGTTGATCTTGAATAGATTCGAGATTATGTGAACTTTTGGTAGTTCTTTCAATCAGACTGTTCTTACTGTCGATGATATTTTGTTTTTGTTTAAGCAGGGAGTTAACCATTCCGTCCATTTTGGATTGATTTTGAAAAGCAGCCTTTGCAGATTTACTTATTGATAATTTATCTCCATTACCATTACCACTAGTATTGCTGTTTGATTTCATAGTTTTATCATTAGTTTGGTGACTAACAGATACATTAAACCTCGTTCCCATAGATGCGGTCATATTCGTTATGTGCATGGTTCATTATCCTCCTACGACGATAAGATCTATCTATAATATATCGGTAAATCAGCAGCAATACTTAATAAGGAGAGCTGTTAGCCGCAGCGTTGTTTGATGGACGCTTAACAGCTTCTTTGTCCAAACTATCCCGGAAGAGGAAGATATTTTCGATTCCAGGCTTTGTAATGTCTATTTACCGGTGAATTTTTGTCGAAAGTTAGAGGGAGAAATGCCTTCTTTCTTGGAGAAGCAGGAAGAGTAGTAAGTAATATGATGGAAGCCAACCTCTTCAGCGATGCGGGCAATGGACCAGGAAGTTTGAATTAACAGCCGTTTGGATTGTTCTAGACGATAGGACAGGAGATAGGCCATAGGGGTCACACCGTATATTTTTAGCATGTTTTTGGCGAGATAGTTGGGATGATAGTTAAGTTCTTTTTGAAGTAAGGAGTTAGAGACATCACGAGTATAATTTTGCCGAATGAACAATTCAATCTTCTCGGCAAGATGAATGGCGGTTGCATCGGATGCCTCGGCCAGATCACGGTCCAAGAATTGCAGGAACTGTTGAAAGGAGGCTTGGCGCTTCCAGTTGCGCATCGACTGGGGTTCTTGTTCCAGATGGAAAAAGAACTCTAATACCTCCATTGCCTTCTCTGATATTTCCGTATACTTCGGAATAAAGATCGAGCATACATCGCAGTGATTTAAATAAGCTTTTTGTTTATGGCTTTCGATGAGCTCGCTCTGATTCTCCAGACATTCGTTCATATCCTGACACTCGATCCAGCTGCCGAAGGTCTGGAAATGAATCCAGATGATTTCTGTTTCGATAGGACAAGGGGCAAAACCATAGTGATGGGCATCTGGACGAAGGATGAGGAATTCTCCTTCCTTTAGCTCCCAGTGCACCTCGTTCTCGGCGATGGGCAACATCCCCTTTTTAACAATGATTAGATCAAATACGCCGATGCAATTACGACTGATATGATAGTCTCCAGCATTGTAGTGAGCACGACCACAGTCTATGAAATAAGGAATAGGCGGTGTGATAAAGCTAAGAATCGGTGAGTTCATCGCGAGCCTCCAATTGGAATCCATCGTTTTTTTATGATGTAGATGAAACTAGCCTGCACCTTTCCTGAACTCCGAAGGCGAGCATTTCATCGCTTTACGGAAAACCTTTATGAAATAGCTTACATTATCAAATCCGACCTCGAATGCGATGTCGGATATTTTTCTTTCACTTTGTTGCAGCAGATCGGCAGCCTGGCGAATCCGGTATGAGTTGATGTAATCGACTGGCGTTTTACGAGTCATCATTTTGAAGAAGCGGCAGAATTGCCCCTCGCTCATGGGAATAAGCTCTGATAGATCACGGGTACGTATCGGTTCCTGATAGTTATCTTGGATATAAAGGATCACCTTTTTAAGGCGGTTAATTTTGGTGGTATCAGCATCATCCGATTGGCTGCGGTTCTCAAATCGGCCCTCTGCGGTAATCTTGGAAAGCATGATTAGCAAAGTTCCTTTCATAAAGGTCTCAAATCCGGGCATTTTATTAGCGTATGCCTCCATCATTTGCTCCAGATGATGAAGCAGCTCCTGCTGCCAAGGGACATCTGGTGTAATATGTCTCGGAAAGCTCTGGCGCTTCTCTTGCAGTGGCAAAATCGCGTTTTGCTGGATCGTATCGTACTGGGCGCTAGCCAAAAGATCAGGCAGAAATACAAGCGCACAGAATTTGCAGGGGGTGTCTTCGTTCAGCACATAGGCGGCGTGTATATCGCCAGATTCGATAAATACCGCTTCGCCCGCGCGGAGTGGAAAATATTCTGTGTCTACTTGGAACAGAATTTCTCCTTCTAGCAGCATAAAGAACTCCGCTTCTTCATGCCAATGTGTATCGAGTACATGCGTTCCGGATGGAAGTTCTATCCAATAAGCTGCGAGTGGAAACATACTATCTCCATGAACTCTGTTTTCTTTTAGCAAACTCTGAGTTGTACGGTCCATATAAAGGCCTCTTTTCTTAGAAAAACATCAAAATAGTGTTATAAATGAGCTATATAGTATTAGTTTTGTTCATTTTTTATCGGTATAATGCAACTATAAACACCAAATTGAAAGGTGGCAAGTACACAATGAAATTTACTGATGGTCTCTGGCTGGTTCGTGAAGGTATCACGATTAACGGCGCAGTTCAAAATTATGTTGTAGAAAAGACTCCCGAAGGATTAACAGCAATTACACAAACGACTCCAATCACAGGGCGCGCAGCAACGCTGAATTCAACCCTGCTTACTGTAAAATTCCATTCTCCGCTTCCAGGCGTGGTAGGCATTAAAATTATTCATCATGATGGTGTACAGGAACGTGGTCCGGTTTTCGAACTGACTAAAGGTACTGGCGATCATGTGAAGATTGAAGAAACGGATCTCGAAACCGTGCTGATCAGCGGCGGACTTCGTGTAGTGATTCGCAAAGGCGAACAATGGGCGGTGGATTTCTATCGCGGCGAAGAACGTATTACAGGCAGTGGCTTTAAATCCATGGCTTACATCACCGACCAAGACGGTAACACGTACATGCGTGATGAGCTGGATCTCGGCGTAGGCGAATTCGTATATGGTCTGGGCGAACGTTTTACCGCTTTCGTGAAAAATGGACAAACCGTTGATATCTGGAACAAAGACGGCGGCACTAGCTCTGAGCAAGCTTACAAAAACATTCCTTTCTACGTATCAAGCAAAGGTTATGGCGTATTCGTGAATCATCCGGAATTGGTTTCCTATGAAATCGCTTCAGAAAAAGTGAAAAAAGCCCAATTCAGCGTAGCTGGAGAAAGCTTGGAATACTTCGTGATTGATGGACCTACCATTAAAGACGTTATTAGCAACTATACTGCTCTTACAGGTAAACCAGCGCTTCCACCAGCATGGACTTTTGGCTTGTGGCTGACAACTTCGTTCACTACCAACTATGATGAAGAGACTGTAAATTCCTTCGTAGAAGGTATGGCAGAACGTGATCTGCCGCTGCATGTATTCCACTTTGACTGCTTCTGGATGCGTGAGTATCAATGGACTGATTTTGAATGGGATAAACGTGTATTCCCAGATCCAGAGGGCATGCTGAAACGCCTGAAGGAAAAAGGCCTGAAGATCTGCGTATGGATCAACTCTTATATTGGTCAACGTTCACGCTTGTTTGAAGAAGGCAAGAAAAACGGCTACCTGATCAAAAAGCCTAACGGCGATGTTTATCAATGTGACCTGTGGCAAGCGGGTATGGGACTGGTGGATTTCACTAACCCTGCGGCTTGTGAATGGTATGCCGGCTACCTGCGTGATTTGGTAGATATGGGCGTAGACAGCTTCAAGACAGACTTCGGTGAGCGGATTCCTACAGATGTAGTTTATTTCGACGGATCTGATCCGATGAAAATGCACAACTACTACACTCAACTGTACAACAAAGTTGTATTTGAAGTATTGGAAGAGAAGCTTGGTAAGAATGAGGCAGCATTGTTCGCACGTTCTGCAACTGCTGGCGGCCAACAATTCCCAGTTCACTGGGGCGGAGATTGCTACGCAGATTATGAATCCATGGCAGAAAGCCTTCGCGGCGGTTTGTCCCTGGGCTTGTCCGGTTTCGGTTTCTGGAGTCACGATATCGGTGGTTTCGAGAACACTGCTCCGGCACATGTATTCAAACGCTGGTTAGCTTTTGGACTGTTGTCCAGCCACAGCCGTCTGCACGGCAGCACTTCGTACCGTGTGCCTTGGGCGTACGATGATGAAGCTTGTGATGTTACCCGCTTCTTCACGAAGCTTAAATGCAGCTTGATGCCTTACCTGTATGATGTGGCTGGGCAGGCTGCAGAGCATGGCTGGGCTTCTATGCGGGCGATGGTTATGGAATTCCCGGAAGATCCAACATGCGAAGTGCTCGATCGCCAATACATGCTGGGTGATTCCTTGCTCGTAGCGCCTATTTTCCAAGAAAACGGCGAAGTGAAATACTATCTGCCAGCAGGTCGCTGGACTCACCTGTTATCTGGTGAAACTGTACAAGGCGGATCATGGCGCAAAGAGAAATATGATTTCTTCAGCCTGCCACTGTTCGTTCGTCAGAACTCCTTGCTGGCAATCGGCAGCATCGACAACAAACCGGATTATGACTTTGCGGATGGCGTGAAATTTGGCCTGTATTCACTTGAAGAAGGTACTACTACTTCTGCAACCGTACGTGATCTTAAAGGTGCTCCAGAATTGACTGTGAAGGCTGCCCGCAAAGGCAACAGCGTAACAGTTACTGCAGAAGGCAGCGGTAAAGAATTCTCGCTTTCCCTTAAAGATCTGGGAGCTATCGCTTCCGTAGAAGGTGCAGAGCAAGTGGATGAGACTACAGTGAAAGTAAACGCGGGTGCAAAATCTGTATCGTTTACCATTACACTGAAATAAGATGATTTCTTAAAGCATATTGATATAGCCATAACCTCTCTTGTAGACTGGGTGAACGATCCGTTCCCTGGTTTATAGGAGAGGTTTTAGTGTTACAATCTTAACTAATAACGGGGGAAACGTTATGAATACTAATTTAATTAAGGGAAGCGGAGTTTTGAATCAGACGGACTATACCTCTGCTACGGTTCTTTCAACCGCCGCTAATTTTATTATGAATAGGCAAGAACCTTTTACACATACCTTCCGGACTTATATTCGTTTACGGGAAAACGGCCCGTTGCAGCTGAAATTTTGGCATAGCAATGCGGTGGATTCCACCTGGGACCAAGGGCTTGAAGCTTCGGGCAGTGAGCCTGGGGGCAGTTGGGTAATCGAATCGGCTTTTATCGCGGATGGAGGGACTGAGCCAAACGGAGCTATTATTGAGCATACACAACATGCTGTCACCTTTGAAGGCAATGTCTCCAAGTCAGTAGCGGCCGGTGAATGCTTCTGGAGTGATGAGACAAGTATCAATCTTCCCGATGGCCATTACTTAGCATTTACATGGACAATTAAGACAACTACTGCGGGCAAATCCATTCCTTTCAACGTAGAAGGGATGCTGGCAACCGCTTATGATGCGCCCGGAAATCTGGCTACACAGGAATCAGCCGATGGATTTACAGAATCTGACAAGCTTTTGGTACTGCCAAGCTATATCGGGTATAAGAAAGCTGTGAATAAGAAGCTAGTATTTTTGGGAGATTCGATTACTCAAGGTGTGCGGACATTAAAGGACGGATACGAATATTGGGCAGCGAGAATTGCGGATGGTCTTGGTGCAGAGATTGGTGTATGGAATCTCGGCTCAGGCTGGGCTAGAGCGTATGATGTGGCTGCGGATGGCCCTTGGCTTCACAAAGCTAAACAGAGTGATGAACTGATGATTGTCCTCGGCGTAAATGATATTGATATTGGCTGCCGCTCTGCAGATGAGTTACTTGGTGATCTGACAACTATTATTGCTAAGATCAAAACAGCAAATGCTGATGCTAGTATTATTCTAAGTACGGTGCCGCCGTTTAATTTTCAGGAGGCAAGAGAAGAAACTTGGCGTAGAGTGAATCATGAAATCCTGACTAACCCACCCGCTGGAGTAGACCGTGTGTTTGATATAGCAAGCCTATTATCGTTGCCTGCACCAGACGATCACCGGATCAGACCGGAATATATGAGTGGACAAGACGACCCGCATCCGAACGGCATAGCCGGTAAGACGGTTGCGGACGCCTTTTTAAACTGGTATTGATCAACTCTTAAATGTGTCCCGGTAGTCCTTAGGTGAAGATCCGACCTGCTTCTTAAACACTTTGCTGAAATATTTAACATCATGAAAACCGACCATTTCGGAGATTTGGGCCAGCTTCAGACGAGGATTCTGCAATAGTAGTTTAGCTTTATCTATTCGAATATTAACAATAAAGTCGGAGAAGTTAATCCCGTATTCCTGTTTGAATCGGCGGGAAATATATTCACGGCTAACAAAAAACTTTCCGGCCACTTCCTGTAAGGACAGGTCGGAAGCGTAATTAAGCTCGATGTATTTGACGATATCATGCATCGGATTACGTTCTTTAGCTTGTTTCAGGGCGATTACTTCGGCCAGCTCCTGCATTAGGGTATACGACCAGTCACGCCAAGCGAATAAGGAGAACGAGTAACCGTTCGTATAAGGAGCTGGGTGAAGCTGGTCGGCCTGTTCAAGCTCGGCCAGTGCGCCTTCAGCTTCAGGGCCTAACATTTCCCGTACCAGCTGGGAACGAAATAGTAGAGCATCATTTTTCCATGAGTTTAGGATTTCTGGCGTAACAATTCCGCCTCGGCTAAGCTCATCTACCCAGTGCTGCGCAGCTGTTGATAATATCTCTGGACTTCCGCTGATGACTGCCATTTTCCAATCTTCCTTGACGTCAGCAAAGTTCGTTGTTGATACATTACCGCGAACCTCTGCTTTGGCGATCTCTTTACGATCTCTGAATTCTTCGGAGGAAGAGGAGAAATGGCAGTAATCCTCATGAATTAATAAGTTTCGGCGTTGTAAGGCCTCTGCCACCTCTGCACGCTGATAAGGTAACTGCTTAGGTAAGTTGCCGATGCTGCTGATTCCAAAATGCATTCGGACCTGCAAGGTAGAGTAGATGCCATGATTGATTCTGCCTATTAGCTCGACAACAGAGGTTTGAATATCCCACAGAATAATCGCAATCTCCGGAGGACCTCCCCAATAACGAAAAGCAACACCCTTATGCGGACTGTGCAAAAATTCATTACAAATATTGACGATAGCGTAGTTCATTAGCTCGGTGTCTCCGCCAAAACGTTTAATCAACGGATTGTTACCCGCATCTGTCTGCACCAATATTAACCGAGCGGAATGGATGCTTTCCGGAATGATACCATCACTGCATAACCTCCGCAAAGATAAATCAGAATTGATCGGATCATCAATTAGTGCAGATAATAGCTTTTCCCCATAAATGGGCTTGAACTCATTAAGCTGAATACTCTGTTTCTGCCGTTCGCTTCGGTCGTCTTCTTCTGAGCGCCAGGCTGCAACTGCTTTAGCTACCGCTACATTGATTGCCTCGGCTTCGATAGGTTTCAGGATATAATCAATACCCCCATGCCGCACAGTCTGCCGTACGAACTCAAAATCATTATGTCCGCTGACTACAATAAACTTAGTGTTGCCGGCGAATTCGTTCACCCAGGTCATTAACTCTATCCCATTACCTGATTCCATCATCATATCCATAATGACTAATGCTGGTTTAGCCTGCCGGATGATCTCGATGGCTTCATTTCCATTTCCGGCTTCCAGAATTTCATCTATTTGATGGGCGTCCCAGTCGACAAGCAGTCTGACTGCCTTTCTAACTCTTGCCTCGTCATCAACAATCAACGCCTTCATATCTTTTCACGCTCCGCTATAATTTCAATTTCCAATTTCACTACTACTCCGCCCGCTCTAAGGTTATCCACAGTTAAAGTGGCGCTATCTCCGCACACAAACTTGAGTCGAGCCAGAACGTTCGGCAGACCAATACCTGATCCTGTAGCTTCCTTGGTTTGCTCTGTATTTCTTAATAAATCTATATCTGTTCTAGTAGGATGCTGTAGCTTCTGCTTTAAAAGATCTAACTTCGCTGAAGGGATCGCATTTCCGTTATTTTGGATACAGATTTCCATCCGGTTGTCATCCACTCTTGTTGCGGTGATTTCAATGAATCCGTCACTGCGGGAAAGATTAAAGCCGTGTTTGAAATAATTTTCTACAATAGGCTGTAAAATCATTTTCGGCATAAACGTCTCTAAAAGTGATTCCTCCATATCGTAGCGGAAACTGAACTTATTTTCAAAACGTTCCTTTTGCAGTTCAATGTAGGCTTTGACATGATCCAGCTCATCCTTAACAGTTACGATCTTCTCCTCATTGTACATGCTGTAGCGCATCATTTTGGCTAGAGCTGAAAGAAGTGAGTAAATTTGGGGCACTTTAAGCTCTAAGGCCAGCGTGCCAATGATCTGTAACGTGTTATTCAGAAAATGCGGGTTGATTTGTGCCTGCAGTGCCCGCAGTTCATTGGTCTTATTGGACAATTCCAGCTTGTACTCTCTTAAAATCAGGTTGTTGATCGTGTCCATCATACTGCGGAATCGCTCGGTAACCACGCCAATCTCATCTTTGCCCATAGGTTGAATTTCAACATCAAGATTACCGGTCTGCACCTGATTCATGTAACGAGTCAACTGCTTGATAGGAGCCGTGATTCGAAAAGAGATCAGGGTCGTTAACGTGGCAATTGTAATCAAAAGTAGAACAAGGAGGAATATATTGATCGCTGCCGCCTCGTTAGCTTCCCGGAAAAGATAGGACGTAGGAATCTGCTTCACGAGGGTCCAATTTAAACCTTGGGTTTCGATTCTTTGGTAAATAAACACAGCATCTTCCTCTTCAAAATACCCTTGCGAGCTTTGATTCGTGGCGATTTGCTTGTTGTACCAAGAAGCGTGTAGGCGCTTGCCGTATTCCTCACTATTGCTTCCGTATACAATCCTGCCATCGCCATCCAGCAGCCAAATGTTCTCCTGCTTCTGATCATATAACTGGCTGACGATGTCGGTAAGAGCCGTTAGCTTAACATCGATCGACAGGAAGCCGAGTGGGGTGGTAGTGGGAATCCTTTCAATTCGTCTATGCAATGTAAACACAGGCTCCGGTATGAGTTGCGGGATAGGTGAGGTTAGACCATAGCTGTGACTTATATGTGTACTTTGTATAAACACAGGAGAACTGCTAGTGATCTCTGAGTCAGCATAAGGGGGGATACCCTGCCAACGTTTGGGTGTATTTTGGGTGAGCAAAGTGGCTTTTCTATCCTTTACACCGTAAAGATACACCTGGGATATATCTGGCATGGATGAAGAAATGTAATTTAGAGAAGAATAAATTCGTGTATTTGCTGCCATATCCTCGTATCCCGCTTCGAGCAGTCTGTAGAAATCTGAATCTGAATAGACGATAAGGGAAAGACGATTGATCTCCTGAATCAGACTTTCGATGTTTCTATTGCCTTGAAAGAGGAGGTTCGTATTCTCATCTACTGCCCTTGTTCTTAGGGATTGAGTGCTATAGTGATAGCTAATAAACATGGTGGCCATAATACAGATTAACGTTGGCAGTAGGATAAAAACGATCAATTTTGTGCGAATCGTGTTCCATTTCATCGAAATTTGTCACATCCGATCAATATTTTACACCTGAAAGATCACTTTAGTAGGTGTGAGGTACCCTGAAAAAAACAGATAATATGTGTATAAAGCATAAACAAGTAAGTGAGCAAAAGAAAGGGGGGGGCAATAAATGCGCGGCACTAAGTTGTCCCAGTTAGGTCAACAGCTTTTTTTCGTTGGTCCGGCAGTTTTGTTTTTTACCTTAATAACGATTATCCCATTTTTGATGGGGATGTATTACTCTTTCACAGATTGGAACGGTGTATCCGGTAATGTAAGTTGGGTCGGATTTCAAAACTTTTCCACTATTTTCTCAAATGACCCTGACTTCTGGTCTTCCTTTTGGTTCACGGTAAGATTTACGGTGTTAGGTGTGATTTTGACTAACGTGGTAGGCTTCTTCTTAGCTTATCTGTTAACTAAACCTTTAAAGACACGTAACATGCTTCGGACTATTTTCTTTATGCCGAACGTTATCGGGGGATTGTTGCTTGGTTTCATCTGGCAATTTATCTTCATCAAAGGGTTCGCCACTATGGGCGACCTCACAGGATGGTCCTTCTTTAATCTTCCTTGGCTCGGTGATGCCACAACAGGATTCTGGGCGATTGTAATGGTCTTTGTTTGGCAGTCTTCCGGTTATCTAATGGTTATCTACATTGCCTCGTTGAGTAACGTATCTAAAGAAGTACTAGAAGCGGCTGATATTGATGGTGCATCCCGTTGGCAGGTGCTACGCAATATCGTAGTTCCGCTAATTATGCCTGCTGTAACTATCGGATTATTCTTGGCCATTTCCTGGTCATTCAAAATGTTTGACCTTAACTTGTCCTTGACGAAGGGTGGACCGTTCAAATCGACGGAATCCGTTGCTATGAATATTTACAATGAAGCCTTCCTGAACAATCGTTACGGGCTGGGTACTGCAAAAGCGCTGCTGTTCTTTGTAATTGTAGCCATCATTACTCTGATTCAGGTCCGTATCACGAAGAGCAAGGAGGTTGAAGCGTAATGAAACCTACGGAAAAAAAGAGATGGAATATTGGTACGGAAGTGATAATGATCCTTCTGGCGCTGCTCTTTCTCTCTCCATTCTATTTCTTGCTCGCAAACTCGGTGAAATCCTTCGGTGAAATTCTGAGTGATGCGGCAAGCTGGCCAAAAGTATTTATGTGGTCGAACTATTCAACCGCCTGGAAATTAGCCCGTTTCGGTGAAGCATTCCGAAACTCGGTTATTATCACAGTGATCAGTGTTATTCTAATCTCTCTGTTCAGTGCGATGGCATCTTATCGTATGGTTCGGGCGAATACGAAATTCAATCAGTTCTTGCTGCTTATCTTTGTAGCAGCAATGGTAGTTCCGTTCCAAACGATCATGATTCCAATTCTGAAGGTCGTAAATGTTATTGGAGTAAATAACTCTTTCCTTGGTTTGATTATCACGAATCTAGGAATCAGTGTTCCGATGGCGATCTTCCTGTTCCACGGCTTTATCAAGTCCGTTCCTCTTGAAATTGAAGAGGCGGCTACAGTAGATGGATGTAATCCTATTACCGTGTTCTTCCGTATTGTGCTTCCTTTGCTGAAGCCAATGGTGATGACAACAATCGTGCTAAACGCACTTGGAATATGGAATGACTATCTGTTGCCATCCTTGATTCTTCAGGCACCAGAGCTTCGGACCATTCCACTAGCGACTTTCTCCTTCTTTGGTCAATACACCAAACAATGGGATATGGCACTTCCGGCTCTCGTAATCGGGGTCGCACCAATTATAATTTTCTACCTGTTTATGCAACGTTACATTGTTGAGGGAATAGCGGCTGGCTCGGTGAAAGGTTAACACCGAGCCCTCCGTTCCAAATATTTTTTAAGCAGTCCACTATTTTAAGGGGGAATATATAATGAAGAAGAAACACTCCGCAGTTGCTCTATCAGCAGTAATGGCAATGAGTTTAGCTCTAACGGCATGTGGTGGTAATAATAACGCTTCTAGTAACTCACAAAATGGAAGCGCTGGCACAAATTCAGGTGAAGTGAAGACCGTTAAGATCTTCCAATTCAAAACTGAAATCGTAGAAGGCCTCAATGAGCTTAAGGTTGAATTCGAAAAAGAATACCCTAACATCAAGCTGGATATCCAAACAGTTGGTGGTGGTGCGGACTACGCAGCAGCATTGAAAACTAAATTCGCTTCCGGCGATGCGCCTGATATTTTCTCCAATGGTGGATATGCAGAAATGGAACTTTGGGGAGACAAGATGGAAGATCTGTCCGACCAACCTTGGGTAAAAGATCTGATTCCTATGGCTGCAGAGCCTATGACTAAAGATGGCAAAGTATACGGTATGGCAATGAACCTTGAGGGTATCGGTATTGTGTATAACAAGGACTTGTTCGCTAAAGCGGGAATCACTGAAACTCCAAAAACATTGTCACAGCTTGAAGAAGCAGCCAAAAAGCTGCAAGCTATCGATGTAACTCCTTTTGGTAATGCATATCAGGAATGGTGGCTGCTAGGTAACCAAGGGATCAGCGTAGCCTTTGCACAACAAGATAATGTAGATGAATTCATCAAAGGTTTGAATGAAGGAACTGGTACAATTGTAGGCAATAAAACGTTTGAAGAGTGGAGCAAGTATCTCAAACTGACTTTACAATACGGACAAAAGAATCCTTTGACCACAGATGCTAACACTCACCTGGCAATGTTCGCAAAAGGCGAAACTGCAATGATGCAAGAAGGTAACTGGGCACAAACTCTTGTTGATAACATCACTCCTGATATGAACATTGGCATGTTCCCTATGCCAATCAATGAAGATGCTGAGAAGAATGACAAAATGACTGTTGGTATCCCTGCGAACCTTGTAGTCAACAAAGAATCCGGTTCTAAAGAAGAAGCAAAAACGTTCTTGAACTGGTTGGTAACTTCCGATATGGGTAAAGAGTACATCGTTAAAAAATGGAAATTCATCCCTGCTTTGTCCACAATCGAAGCAACACCTGAAGACATCGGTATGCTTGGAGCAGACGTATGGAACTATGTAAAAGAAAACAAAGTTTATGGCCTGCAATCCTCTAAATTCCCTGATGGTGTAACGCAAGAATTTGCCAGCGTGATTCAACAGTTCATTGCTGACAAGGTTGACGTTAACGGTTGGATGACTGGTATGCAAGCTGCATGGGACAAGCTTAAAAAATAAGTAAAGCACATTATAGAGAAGATTTAATGGATATTAGTGGTTAACAGAAGCGCTCTCCGTATACCTCATCAATTTGAGACGGGGAGCGCTTTTTTTGGGAAACAGGGCTGATTATCAAGGGATGGGGAGAAGCGCCAATGAAACGATATGATCATGTTCAGATGGGTGTGGACTATTACCCGGAGCATTGGGATGAATCCATGTGGGAACCAGATATCAAGTTGATGAAAGAAACAGGTGTTAAAGTAGTCCGGGTTGCTGAGTTCGCATGGAGCCGACTGGAGCCAACTGAGGGGAATTACCAGTTTGAGTGGCTGGACCGTGCGCTGGACCTTTTTCATCAATATGATCTGCAGGTTGTGATGGGTACGCCAACAGCTACACCGCCAAGATGGTTAACGACGAAATTTCCGGATGTGCTTCCGGTGTTTGCTAATGGAGAGATTTTTCACCCGGGGGTACGTGGACACCGCTGCTATAACAGCACATCGCTGCGTGAGTATGGCAGCCGTATTATTCTGCGTCTTGCCGAACGTTACAGTGAACACCCGGCCGTCATAGGCTGGCAGACTGATAATGAATTTGGCATGTTGGATTGTCATTGTGACGCTTGTAATACTGCTTTTCGAGCATGGGTACAAGCTAAATACGGAACACTGGCTGAGGTCAATGCAGAATGGGGAACCGTTGTTTGGAGCGGGGAGTACAGCGATTGGAATGAGCTTACCGTGCCGTTGGGCGGATCACCTCATCAGAATCCATCTTTTCTGCTGGACTTTCAGCGGTTTCAGTGGGATTCGGTGGTAGCGTTTCAGACAGCGCAGATCAATATTTTGCGTATGATTTGTCCAGAGCATTTCATAACCCATAACTTTCACAGCTATCCGCAGCGTCTCGATATGTACGCAGTGGGTGCAGATCTGGACGTGGCTGCGTTTGATTATTATCCGAATACTTCGCCAACCAAACAAGAGACAACGCCTTATAGCGGAGCACTTTCATTGGACGTAACCCGTGGCATCAAACGCCAAAACTTCTGGATCATGGAGCAGCTGAGTGGATCTCCGGGTTGTTGGATGCCGATGTGGCGAACCCCTTATCCGGGACTAATTCGTGCCTATGCATGGCAGGCGATTGCTAGAGGTGCGGATACTGTTGTTCATTTTCGCTGGAGAAGTGCAACTTCAGGAGCAGAACAATTCTGGCACGGGCTGATTGATCACAGCAATGTTCCCGGACGCAGATTAGCGGAGTTCACGCAGCTATGTCATGAGGTTAATGGGCTGAGCGGCAAGCTCCAAGGAACGATGCTGAAAAACGAAGTGGCTATCCTCCATTCTCATGAAGAGAAGGCTGCGCTGGATATTCAGCCGCAGGCAGAGGGCTTTGATTATTATGAGAACATTAAGCAGATTCACCGGGCGGTGACCAAGCTTGGCATGGGCTGCGATGTTATCGACCTCAGACAACCGCTTGATGGATACAAAGTAGTAATCGCTCCAAATTTATATTTGCTGGATGAGGAGATCGTACGTAATCTGGAGGATTTTGCCCTCGCTGGCGGGACCTTGCTGATCACCAACCGTAGTGGCGTCAAAAATATAAACAACATCGCAGTCATGCAACCGCTGCCTGGGCAGCTGAGCTATTGTACCGGCGTTGAAGTGCTGGAGTATGATCCGATTGGCGTTGAAACACATGTCATCGTGGATGCGGAGGGTAACCCATATGAATGTACGCAGTGGTGCGACATCCTCCGACCTGTAGTGGCCCAGCCAATTGCCTGGTATGGTGATGATTTCTATCGCGGCACACCCGCTGTAACTGTTAATTCCTTCGGCAAAGGTCAGGTTTATTACTTTGGAACCCATGCGGAAGAGCAATACTGGTCAGTTCTATTGGAGAACCTGGCTAAGGAAAAAGGGTTGTTATGCTTTGCAGGATTGCCAAACGGAGTACAAGCCTCCGTGCGGACTGGAGATCAGGGAAGCTTCTTGTTCCTGCTTAATCTGAGCCGCGAGTCGGTGATCGTTCCGTTGCCACGAGAATACAGCAGCCTGCTGGATAATAAGATTCGATCGGGAGAGCTCCAGCTCGAGCCGTATGGTGTTGAGGTGCTGGAGATTTGAGTGGTTTTGAGTAAAGAGATTTTGGAGTGGGTTTGGGAGTGTGGCAGGAGAGGGGAAAGTGGAGTGGGGAATGTGTGGAGTAGGGTGAAGTGAAGGTTGGTGAAGATGGAGTGGGGGATGTGTGGAGTAAGGGTGAAGTGAGGTTGGTGAAGATGGAGTGAGGGATGTGTGGAGTAGGGTGAAGTGAAGGTTGGTGAAGATGGAGTGAGGGATGTGTGGAGTAGGGTAAAGTGAGGTTGGTGAAGATGGAGTGAGGGATGTGTGGAGTAGGGTAAAGTGAGGTTGGTGAAGATGGAGTGAGGGATGTGTGGAGTAAGGGAAGAGCGGTGTAGGGGAATGTGTGGGGTAGGAATAGTGAAGTAAGTGGAAGTGTGGAGTAAAAAATGAGTGGAGTAGGGCATGTAGAAACTTCAACAGAAGCACAACAGAAGCACAACAGAAAATAGTTGCACTTCGTACACTTATTTGAAGTGTTGGAGTATTTAATTGGTTTTAGTTGCACTTTGTGCAGCTAAAAATTGGCTAATCCCGCTGCAAGGCCATATTCCGAGAATATAGTTGCACAGAATACACTTATATGGATAATATCTGCCGTGCAGGCTATTTTAAGTGTACAAAGTGCAATTATTTCGTCTGACTTACTCATACTGACTGAAGAGAGCTGCACAATGGAGTCCCCAACATGAGCAGATTTTCACAAGGAGTCCACCATGTGCAGATCTGCACGATCCATCTCACAGGTGCCGTACACTCGCAGCCAAATGCACCCAGCCACCGTACCGTACCGCACTTCACCGTACCGCCCAATTCTACACAATAGTAGCGCATACCATACTCTTACTACGTTCTAGCCGCATATTCGCAGCGAGCAATTTCTCCACAGCAGGCGGGGCATATTTAATGTAGGCGTCTAAATTGCTCCGGCGTAGTCCCGGATTGCTTGCGAAAAGTGGCTACATAATGGCTGACATCGCGGAAGCCGACTAGCTGGGAGATAGCTTTTACCGTAAGATCGGGTTGGCTTACGAGCATTTCTTTGCTTTTGCGGATGCGTAACCGTACGAAATAGGCATAAGGCGAGAGTCCGAAAGTTTGGACGAATAGGTTGTTAAGATAGCGCCCAGATACGCCTAGTTCATCGGCTAGATCGTTCAGTCCAAGATCAGGATCGCCATAATGGCTGTCCATCCATTTTAGCAGTGGCTGCAGCTTATCTACATTGCGGGAAATCGCCGTATTATTTTGAAGCTGGCCATATTTACTCAAAGTAAGCAAAAAACGATAAGCATCTGTGGAGGCGCCGAGACCAAACATATCCTGATAGGCATCATGACGATCCAGCATTTCCTTCAGCAAATTGGGGAGAGGCGCTTCATTTTCCCAACGGTAAAAAGAATTACTATTCATCCCAAGGGTCTCCAAAATAGAGTGTGCCGAATCGCCACCAAACGTTAGATAATAGGTACCCCAGTTTTTAGTGGAAGCCTCATAACGATGGGGTGTATAAGGAAGTAGTAATACGCCGCTGCCTTCGGGCAGGGAAAAGGTTTTATTGTCAAAATGGATGATCCCTTCACCTTCTGAGGTTTGAAGCCAATGATACGTGTCATAACCATCGGGGCGGGATACTTTTTCCTGATCATGATTGTGCCCCATACTGTCTAAAGTGATTGGCAAGTGCTGTCCACCTTCATGGACGAATACGATCCTGCGATGCATGATTTCGGACAATGTTATCCTCTCCTGTTAGTTCTATATTCTTATATGTATGAGATATTATTTTATATTTAAAGGGCAACCTTAACCATTTACAATAGATATATAATTATACTATAAAGGGTGTGCGAAGTGTGATTAACGATAAATTACCTAAAATTTGGTACGGTGGAGACTACAATCCGGAGCAATGGGATGCGCCAGTATGGGCTGAGGATGAACGGATGTTCAAGCTGGCGGGAATTGATGTTGCCACAATTAATGTGTTTTCCTGGGCTTTAATCCAACCTTCCGAAGATACTTATGATTTCTCCTCATTGGATGAATTAATGGATAGACTATATAAAAATGGAACTTATGTATGTCTAGCTACAGGAACAGGAGCACATCCAGCTTGGATGGCTCATCGTTATCCTGAAGTGACCCGTGTCGATGTGCAGGGCAGAAAACGTAAGTTCGGCGGACGTCATAACTCCAATCCGAACAGTTCAGTTTACCGCAAGTATGCAGCGAAGCTGGCTGGTAAGCTGGCAGAACGCTACAAGGATCATCCGGCACTGGTAGCTTGGCATATTTCAAATGAATATGGTGGCTATGATTATTCCGAACAGTCCGCTGCTGCCTTCCGTGTCTGGTTGAAGGAGCGTTATGGTTCGCTGGATGCTTTGAACAAGGCTTGGAATACACGCTTTTGGGGACATACGTTTTATGATTGGGAAGAAATTGTGGTGCCAAATGAGCTGAGTGAAGAATGGAACGGTAACCGTACTAACTTCCAAGGAATCTCGTTGGACTATCGCCGGTTTATGTCTTATAGCTTGCTCGAATGTTACAAAATCGAATACGAAGCGATCAAAGAACACAGCACTAACGAACCTGTTACAACGAACCTGATGGGCTTTTATCCGGAGCTGGATTATTTTGAGTGGGCCAAGCATATGGATGTAATTTCTTGGGACAACTATCCTTCACTGGACACACCGGTCAGCTTTACAGCAATGACACATGATCTTATGCGTGGATTAAAAAATGGCCAACCATTCATGCTGATGGAGCAAACACCGAGCCAGCAGAACTGGCAACCGTACAACTCTTTGAAACGTCCAGGCGTTATGCGTCTATGGAGTTACCAGGCTGTAGCGCGTGGTGCAGATACTGTGTTGTTCTTCCAACTGCGTCGTTCGATAGGGGCTTGTGAAAAGTATCATGGAGCGGTAATTGAGCATGTGGGTCATGAACACACACGGGTATTCCGTGAATGTGCTGAGCTGGGTAAAGAGCTGGAGCAGCTTGGAGATCAACTACTGGATGCGCGCAGTGCAGCTAAAGTAGGGATCATCTACGATTGGGAAAATCGTTGGGCGCTTGATCTCTCAAGCGGACCGTCGGTTGCCTTGGATTACGTGGATGAAGTCCACAAATATTATGATGCGCTGTATCAGCAAAATATCGAAGCCGACATGATCGGGGTCGAAGAGAACCTGTCCAAGTATGAAATTGTTATCGCACCCGTAATGTACATGGTCAAGCCAGGTTTTGCAGAGAAGGTTGAAGCCTTTGTAAAAGCGGGCGGCACATTCATTACGACTTATTTCAGCGGTATTGTTAATGAGAACGACCTTGTAACGGTTGGAGGTTATCCAGGCGAGTTACGTAAAGTGCTTGGAATTTGGGCAGAGGAAATCGATGCATTACTGCCAGGTATGAGCAATGAGCTCGTGCTGGATAAAACGTGGGGTAGCTTGAGTGGTTCTTATAAATGTGATCTGCTCTGCGATCTGATCCATGCCGAAGGGGCAGAAGTTTTGGCAGAGTACGGTTCTGATTTCTATAAAGGAATGCCTGCGTTGACTGTGAATAAATTTGGCGAAGGTAAAGCTTATTATGTGGCGACTAGCCCAGAAGCTGGATTCCTACAAGGATTCTTAGCGAATCTATGTGCCGAAAAGAACATTCAGCCGCTGGTAACTGCACCGGAAGGTATCGAATCTGTTCAACGTGTGAAGGATGGCGTATCTTACTTGTTCTTACTGAACCACACTGCCGGGGATTTAAGCGCGGATATTGGGGCAGCTGAGCGTACTGATCTACTGACAGGTAATGTAATCAGTGGTTCAGCAGTTGTACCGGGTCGTGGAGTATTGATTTTGTCGGATAAAAAATAGTTGAGTCTCGTCTAACCTATATAAATTTGAAATCCCCACTACAAAACGCTTTTTTGAAGCTGGTCGTAGGTGGGGATTTTTTTCTGTTATTTTTTGGTAGTTCAGTCGCTGCTCTTTTTGCCTTCAGCCATCCCCATTGGGGTTTCCGCTGCTTAAGGTAATGCTCTCCGCCAAAGTGGAATCGGATTTCAGCGTATATTGGATAATGTCATCAGCTTTCAGGTCAGCTAAGCTGATCGTGTTCTCCTGACGCGTGCCATTGTCAAAGGTCATCGTTACAATTTTGGTATCAGCATCAATTGTAATATCTGTGGTTTCCTCGGAGAAGGTTTGCTGCATCCCACCTCCCTGTGGTCCACCACCTTGTCTACCGCCGTCAGGGGCTCCGCCTTCCGGTATTCCCCCCTCTGGAGGTGTACCGTTTTCTGAGCCTTGATCACCTTCGGGTCTTTCCAGCGGAGTACCAGCCTGGCCGTTCTGCATATCGGCTCCAGCCGTATCTCCAGTGCCTTGTGCGGGCGGGGAAGGCATTTCTGACGTATAGATTGTAATTGTGTTGTCGCTAATACTCTTAATCTTGCCGAAATTCATGGACATGTCGGGTCTGCCGTTTTGTTGATTGCCGTTTCCTTGAGATTGCTGTGCCTCAGTGTTATCTGCGGGTGCCGTGTTCGCTTGGTTATTAGTAACAGCTGTTCCTTCGGACTCCGAATTGGTGCTGCAGCCAGCCAATAGTAGAGAAGCGAGTAGACTTCCTGAGATCATAATCGGTATTAATTTCTTCATTTATTTTCTCTCCTTAATAGTTTTAGATTGATTAGGAGAAATATATCAGACGGTTCTGAAAGGTTGATTAAGATCAGCTGAAAGTTTGCCTAAAGAAATAGATCATGTAAATGCTATATAATAATCATATAAGTGGGATAAAACTCTACAAAGGTAAGTCATGATAAGAGATAACCAACGTTCAGGAAAGAGGCAGTACATGAAGAATTTACTCGTAACAGGCTACCGTGCGCATGAGCTCGGTATTTTTGACAATAAGCATCCGGGAATTCCTTATATCAAAAAGGCGCTGTCTAACAGATTAAAGCCGCTAATTGAAGAAGGCGTCGAATGGATTATTACCCCCGGCCAGTATGGTGTCGATCTTTGGGCTTGTGAGGTGGTATGTGAACTCAAGACTCAATATCCTGAATTGAAATTGGGGATCATTACGGCGCATACTGGACAGGAAGAGAAGTGGAAGGAAGAGAAGCAGGAGGAATACCGACGTATTATTGCGGGTGCGGACTTTTGCAGGGCGGTCAGTAATGCCCCTTATGACGGCAGCTGGCAGTTCCGGGCCAGAGATGACTTGTTGTTCCGCAAAAGTGACGGGATATTGCTCTTTTATGATGAGGATGCGGCGGAAGGCAGCCCGAAGTTTTTTAAAGAACGAGCGCTGAAGCTGCATGCAGAGGGGGACTACGAGCTATTTCTTATTCATTCTGATGAGATTCAAAATATTGCCGATGAAGAAAATCAGCGAGATTATGAATAAAGCTACGAACGAAGATATTGCGAAATAAAAAAGCCCGAATCGGCATTGGGAAATCACCGTTAAGGGCTTTAGTTTCTATTTGAACGAGAGGCGGAGAATAGGATGAGTGAGGTCAATCAAGCAGATATTCGTTATGTTATTTTGCTTAGCCCGACGAATAAAGACCGTAGAGACATGGAGATTATTCGTGGTCATGTTAAGCATTTACAAGAGCTGGACCGTAAAGGACAATTAGTGCTGTGTGGTCCCTTTAGTGATTGTCCTGGCGGTATGGTTATTGTAAGAGCGAACTCACGCGAAGAAGCCGTTCTCCTTGCCGAAAAAGATCCTTACGTGCTGTCTGGCATTCGTAGCTATGAAGTGCGTACATGGAGTCTGTCCCATGAGGGAAACAGGCATTTAGGTATTGTTCCACTCCAGGAATAGGTTTAATCAAATGAAGCTTTTTAGCGAAGGTGCTTTTCGCACCTTGTAATGCTGCTCATAGGCATAGGCTAGCTTGATAAGCGTAGGCTCCTGATAAGCTTTTGCTGAGAAGGTTACACCAAAGGGAGCGCCGGCCGACGTGTATCCAGAAGGAACGACGATGGACGGATATCCTGCTCTGGAAGTAATTCTGGCGCCAAAATCGGCAGGGAACAGCAGGGCATCCAGATTGTATTCTTTCATAGTGGCATCGATCCCTTCTTCCTTGCACAGCTTCAGGTCAGTCGCACGATGGCGTAAATATTGAGCTTCACTTTGTGTGCCGGAGGAGGTATATTCCGCATCTATTAATGTAGCTTGACCAAATCTCAAAGTCTCCACAGGGTGTGCATGATTAAAATCAATAATATCCTTCAAGGTTCGCATAGGTGCTCCGGGGCCCAAATGAGATAAATAAGCATTCAGTGCTGTTTTGAATTCGTTTAATACCACCGAAGAGTAACTAATTTCGCGGGCGGTCTTAATATCCGCAGGATCAATGATGGTCGCTCCAAGCTCTCTCATTCTGTCGACGGAAGCGTTGAACAAAGCAAGCTGCTCAACTGTGAGCTCCTCAAAATAATAATCACGTGGTATCCCAATTCGAGCGCCCTGCAAACCATTCGGATCAAGGAATACAGTATAATCCTCGTGGATTTTACCTGTATTTGTTCCCATAGCTGCATCGCGCTGATCCTTGCCCAGCATGGCGTTTAGCAGTAACACGGCATCATGAACGGTTCTAGCCATAGGGCCTGCGGTGTCTTGTGTATTGGAGAGCGGCAGGATTCCTGAACGGCTGAGCAGCCCCACGGTTGGCTTAATGCCGATGATGGAGCCCAAATTACCGGGATTAAGAATCGATCCCGAAGTTTCTGTGCCAACAGAGACCGTACAGAAATTACAAGCGACAGCTACTGCTGAACCCGCACTAGAGCCGCCGGTTGGCGTAGAAATATTGTAGGGGTTAAGGACTTGCCCGCCACGGGAGCTATAGCCGGAGGGCATGCCGTTCGTCATAAAATTGGCGAATTCGGTCATATTGGCTTTACCCATAATAATGGCGCCGGCTTCACGCAGCTTGGTAACTATAAACGCATCTTCCCCGGCAAAAGAATTCGCCAAAGCCAGCGAACCCGCACTTGTATGCATTTTGTCCCCAGTATTGATGTTATCTTTCAATAACACAGGTATCCCGTGCAGGGGGCCGCGTGGGCCATTAATTGCCCGTTCCACATCCAGAGATTCTGCGATAAACAACGCATCAGGATTAATCTCCAGTACAGAGTTAATCGTCAGGCCGTTTTTGTCGTGATCAGCAATGCGTTCATAATACATGAGAACTAGTTGTTTTGACGTAATTTCTCCGGCTTCTAATGCGGCTTGGATGTCCGGTATGGTGGCCTCTACGATTTCAAAACTCATATGCGTTCACGCTTCTTTCCCTCTAGGATATGGCTTCTCCTTCATCTAACCATAATTTGGGTGTCGTTGGTAGTTTTCTTTTTAGACTTACATTTTGATTGGCCATTTGATATATTCAGGTCTGCATTGTAATTTTTTTATTTTTCTAGATTAGGAGCTAAATTAAGAACATGAAAAACCACAACTTTGCTTCAAAAATTATCACTTTTTTTGTGGTGATGATAAGTTTTGCTGTTTTATCTTCAAGTCAAGCCTTTGCGGAAGACAGTGATCTCAAATGTTATTTGGACGGTAAGCAATTACATTTTAATGTAAGTCCTATACTGAAAGATGGAGTTACATACATACCTATGCGGGCGATCTTTGAAGCTTTAGGCGCAACTATTAAATGGGATAATCATGCGAAGTCGGTCTCAGCGGTTAAAGGGGATATTAACATTAAGGGTATCAATTTTCAAAATAATACACTAGTCCCTTTAAGATTTATTAGCGAAGTGTTGGGTAGTAGTGTCACTTGGGATGAAGGTACAAAATCTATTTACATAACCTCACCAGTTGCCGAGGAGAAGATTATTGCCCCGGTCAACAGAACAATTTCAGTAGGAAGCCAAGAGCAATCAAAATCGTTATCAGATGAGAGAAACAGGTTTGTTATAAACGTAAAGCACTACGGAATTAAAAATAATCAGTTGTATAGCTTGCTCGAATTTTCTAATATGGATAATAAAGACATCTCAATAAATTTTAAGTCCGGTGATCAAAAAATCATAAAGACATTCTCAAAGGAAAAGGACCCCATGCCGACTCTGAAAATTGAAAATTGTACGGAAGTAACCCATAAAGTAGTTATCGATAATATTGGCGGGAATATATATAAAATCCCGGAACTTTCAGTTAATCAGGCGTGTGTCAGTTCCAACCAATCCCAACAAGATGCGCTTGATGTATGGCGGAACAACAATTCCGGCCTCTCGGAATTAGGCAGTAACCTCGTGTCTGTCCGTAAATATATTCAAGATCAGACGGGTGGGCTGCAAAACTTTGTGATCCCAGCCAATAAAGCTGAACAGCTGATCTTGGTCGCCCCAGTTGGAGGGAAGGATAGGTTGGTTGTGGAGGGCAGTTATTTTGTAGGAGGTCTATCAAATAAGACTATAGAATTCCAACTAGATTATGAAGTGGTTTCTGAGCTCGATTTGGGTATTTATAGTTACATATATACGGAACCTGTATATTAAGGATCGTTTTATTAGAAAAGAGGTGTCCGAACGGCCAAAATAAATGGCTGCTCAGACACCTCTTTTGTTGTGAGTGTGTAGATTAAAGTCTGACAATTACTACTGCGCTGCTGTAAATCCCTCTTCCGCTAAATATTCTTTAGCTTCCTCAAGCGTTTCAAACGCCATCTCCAGATTGAGGTCGGCATAGACATACCATAAATCATCCTCAAGCTTTAGGGTTAGGGTTTGGCCCTCATCATTAGTCCAGAGTGTATCGGCAGTTGCCGCAGCCTTTTTCTTTCTTTTGCTGGCTACAGGAGCATCAGGAATGTAAATAGACAGTGAGGTGATGGAGGCATCCAGCAAACTACGCAGCTCGAATTCCGAGTAGTCGCGAATATTCACGAAGCCCTTATCGTCTGTCTCGTAGCCCCGCAGTAAGCCTGCGAACACATAGCCATTACCATTTGGATGCAGGTGAAAAGCCACGGTTTTCTTATCATGCTGGCTTTCCTCGTAGTGATAGTTCACGCGCCCAAGGGATACATTTTTGCGTTCCAGCTGGGGGTAAGAGTCGAGAATCGCTAATTTTTGTTCAAAAGTAAGCATATACAGCCTCCGGTTTTCGGTGTGATTGTGCACATGATTATACCATGTCGATGGATCGTAGACTATTTTTTAATCATCAAGCGGCAGAGACAGCACGAAGGTGCAGCCTTTGTCTGAGTGCTCCTCAAGCACGAGGCTTCCGTTCATAGATTCGGCCAACAGACGGCTGAAGGTTAGGCCGAGTCCTAGACCACGCAGTGTGCTCTGCTTATCGCTGCCCCGGAAGAAGGCTTCGAAGACATGCTCACTATGATTGGATGAGATGCCAAGCCCATTATCTTGAACACGGATTTCGGCAAAGCCATGACCTTGCTGCTCCAGCAGGTCTATCGTAAGCTGCACCTTTCGATCCGGAGCTTTGGCTTGTACGCTGTTATTAAGTAGATTGACGATAATCTGCTGGATACGAAGAGAGTCCCCACGCAAAAATAAGGGATTGATCGGCATATGGAGCACTGGTTCAGCAACATCTTCCGCCTGTGTCAGTTTCCATTGATATACGATTTCTGATAGTAGTGGTACGGCATCGAGTCGGTCGTGACGAACGGAAACCATTCCTGCAGTCAGGGCATTGTAATCCAGAAGGTCGGCTACCATTCGCTGCAACCGCCCAGCCTCCAGCAGGGCAATATCCAGAAATTCCACAGCTTCATCACCTTCAACGACCCCTTCGCGGACGGCATGCACCAGGCCTTTAATAGAGGTTACGGGTGTTTTCAACTCATGGGAGACTCCGGCCAGCATTACGGCTCGAGACTGCTCAAATTGCTGTAACTTGCCTGCCATCTCTTCAAAAGACATCATCAGCTCATGAATTTCCCGCTCTTTAGCATCCTTATCTAGAACGATATCATAACGGCCATGGCTGATTTGAGCCGCTGCCTCGACTACCTTCTGAATGGGTTTTGCCAGTTTACGAGATAAGAGGTAAATGGTTAGCCAACTTAAGATGATTAGAAACAGCAGCAGTATGGAGAAAAATATGATCTCCTCCTGTGGAATATGCCGCAGTGATTTTTTGGATTGCAGGACAATAACCTGTCCCAGTGTTTTGTCATCCGAATTTATGGGAGCCACAGCAGCTTTGAACTCCGGACTGCGGGAGTCGTTCAAGCTATCATTTAGCTTATATCTCATTTCCTTGTCAGTTAGAGGTGGCAGGGAGAATAGCATTTGACCTTGTTGATCAGTAATGATCACGCACATCTCTATGGTTAACTTGAAAAACCGCTTCCGGTCTTCGATCAGTTTTTCGAGATTTTGGCTGATTTCAATGGAGCCTTCCATATTTAAGCTGCGATCTGCAATCTCCTGTGCCAAAAGCCCCGCAGTCTGCAGACGATTGCTCATAGCCTCCTGACGGATCCACCATAATGTAGCTAAAGCTGTGAGGAGCAGGCCTACACTAATAATGAGCAGATAACGTATCGTCCAGTAAGAAAGGATAGAGGTACGTTTGGCGTTGTTTCTCTTTAAGTTGTCCATAATTGATATCCCGTCCCCCTTAGGGTACGGATTTCCCCCTCACTAGTAGGCCAGTGCGACAACGCTTGGCGTAGTCTTTTGATCGACAAATCTACCGCCCGGTCGCTTCCTTCATAATCCATTTCCCATACAAATTCTATTAATTGCTCACGCGTACAAATCTGATTAGGTCTTTCAGCGAGAAATAACAGCACTGACATATCCCGAGGACTAAGACTCAGCTCAGCCCCATTTAAAAAGACAGCACGTGCTGTGAAGTCGATAAACAAACTGCCATAATGCCGTTTACGGCTGCCATCAGACCACTGCGAGGGACGGCGTAAGACAGCGTTCACGCGTGCTACCACCTCCTCGGGAATAAAAGGTTTAGACATATAATCATCCGCACCACCGTCGAGGCCGGCTAGCCGGTCATTGATCCCATCTCTTGCCGTCAGCATGATCACAGGGCAGCTGCTTTTTTCACGGATGAGCTTAAGCAGTTCAAAGCCGTCCATGTTTGGCAGCATGATGTCTAGTAATACTAATGAAGGAGGAGATATAGCAAAAGACTCCAGCGCAGCGCGTCCATCGGCTACACGGGTGACTTGAAAGCCTGCTTTTTTCAGATAAGCACTGAGGACCCTAGAGATGGCTTCTTCATCTTCTACAACAAGAATGGATTTCGTCAAATTGGAGTACCTCCAGTCCATAAAATTTACGACAAGTTTAACACATCATAGCCCGTTCTGCTCTGACTTCTTCCCGACATATTGCTTTGTTAGAATGAGGGACGAGCTTGAAAGCATACAGAAATTATGAATATTGGAGGGAACAGGATGAAGAGAAAAAGAATAGCCTTGATCGCTGCAGGAGTTATTATCGTAGGAGTAGTCACAGGTTATACATTACTGGATAAATCGCTGGGCAATAATGTAGAGATCGAGTCCGTGATTCCAAATCAAGCAACAACAGCAGATGCTGGAGAGACAACAAATAACACTGGAGCATCAGCAGGGGTGGCGGTCACAGCCGAACAATTAAACGGGGATTGGACCCTTGGGGAAACCTCTAAAGTCTATTGGTCAGTGACGACCTCTAAAGAAACAGTAAACTTCGTAGACAACAAAGTTCAGGGTACCTGGAAGGTAAATATAGAGGATTCTACTTCGATGGCCGGGGAAGGGACAGTGGATATGAGCGCTCTGGATTCTGGCAATAGCCAACGGGACGAGCATGTAAAAGGAGAGGATTTTCTATCCGTAACGGAATTTCCACAATCCACGTTTGTAGTGAAGTCATTTTCGGAGCTGCCGGCAGAATGGACTGAAGGAGCAACTGTGCCTGTTGAAATGCAGGGGACGCTTACCGTAAAAGGAGTAGAAAAGGACGTCACCTTTCAGTCGCAAGCGGCGTATAGCGGGGGACAGTTGATGCTGTCGGGAACGACAACAGTGGCCTTTTCTGACTTTGGTCTAAGCAATCCCCACACCGTTGTACTGGATACAGAAAATAATCTTGAGGTTCGCTTGGAGCTTGTGCTGACAAAATAGTAGCTCTTTCGTAAGGATAACGCTGCTGTGAAATTTATAGAGAGACTGTACTGAAGAGATTTTCCCAGGCCGTGTTGGCGTTTGGGAGAGTCTCTTTGGTTTGGAATGAATTGTATGTTTTAATAGTAGTATCTGTCGAATAACTAGCAATAGTGGAGGTGTTCTTTGTGATCAAGGTGGCGGCAGCAATTATACATAATGAAGAAGGGCAGATTCTTATTGCCCGGCGGCGGCAAGGTAAATTGCAGGCAGGTCTGTGGGAATTTCCTGGTGGCAAAATAGAGCAGGATGAGAGCATCGCAGAGTGTCTGCAAAGAGAGCTTCAGGAAGAGATGGGGATCACAATCCTTCCCTATGAGAGCTTTGGCATCAACGAGCATAACTATGGAGAGATAAAGATCCAATTGATTGCTTGGAAAGCGCGGTATCAGGGAGGTGTAATTGATCTGGTGGATCACGACGAACATAGGTGGGTGCTTCCGGCTGAACTGGATCAGTTCATGTTTGCTCCGGCAGATCTTCCTTTTGTAGAACGTCTAGTGATGGAATCAAAGCCGGATTGAAGGGAGATATAATATAATATAGAAGAAAGGAAGAGCTTAAATGCCTGTATATGAAAAGCTAGTGCGTGACGGCATCCCCGATTTGATAGCTTCTCAAGGTAAAGATTTTAACACAAGGATATTAGAGTCCAAAGAATACATAACTGAACTACGTAAAAAATTGCAAGAAGAGTCGAAGGAATATTTTCAGGCAGTAAGTGATGAAGAAGCTCTGGAGGAGCTTGCCGATATGATGGAAGTGATTCAGGCTCTGGCGGAGACACACGGGAGCAATAGCGTGGAGCTGGAGAAGCAACGTGCAGAGAAAGCTAAACGTCGCGGTGGATTTAAGAAGGGGATATATCTGATTGAAGTGGAAGGAGAATAACGGGGGAGATTATTTTTCCGCACAAGGAGGGTAAAACGTTGTTCAAAACCAAACTGACGATGATCTTAAGCAGTGTGGTGGCCTTGATTCCTGTAGCTATTTATTTATTCCTTTATTCCAAAATGCCAGATACCGTGCCGATTCATTATGATGGGAACATGGCTGATCGATTTGTAAGTAAAGCTAGTCTGGAGGTTATTTTGCAAAGCGGGCTGGGTTGTTTAGGATTCGTAATCATGAAGCTTTTACAATTCCTTTTGCAAAAAGCGTTTATTCAAAGCTCTAACGAGCACTCAGCGGCCTTGAGCAAGATCTGGAATATTGCTATTTTGGTGGTGACGGTGGTGTTTGCTGGCATCAGTTCCTATACATTCATTAGAATGGTCTGATAGAATTAAAGAGACTTAGCAGAAGGATTAGGAGGAACATGCAAATGAAAATGGACAACGCTTACAAGGTGAGATGGGGAATTATTAGCACAGGCTGGATTGCTCATCAATTTGTTACTGATTTGGCGCATGCCAGTAATGGTGTGGCTTATGCCGTTGGGTCAAGATCTCAGGAAAGTGCCGATGAATTTGCTAAAAATCATGGGATTCCGCATGCCTATGCAACCTATGAGGAATTGCTGAATGACCCGAATGTAGACGCGGTATATATTGGAACGCCGCATCCTTTTCACAAAGAAAATGCTTTAATGGCGCTGCGTGCAGGCAAAGCTGTCCTGTGTGAGAAACCTTTTACCGTAAACAGCGGTGAATTGGAAGAAGTTGTGGCCTATGCTAGAGCACATAAGTTATTCCTGATGGAGGCAATGTGGAGTCGCTACATCCCGGCGATTGTGAAGGTTAGAGAATGGATTGCTGAGGGTAGAATCGGTGATGTTCGTTTGGTGAAGGCAGACCTAGGGTTTCGTACCGACTGGAACCCGGAAGGCAGATTGCTGAATCCGAAGCTGGGCGGGGGGGCGCTGCTGGATGTGGGGATTTATCCGGTTTCTTTTGCCTCCATGGTGTTTGGACCTCATCCTGAGTCTATTTCCAGCACAGTGCACATAGGTGAGACTGGAGTGGACGAGCATTTCTCGATGCTGTTGTCATATGGTAACGGGAAAACCGCTTCGTTGAACGGTGGTATTCGTCTTAACATGTTGGAGGAAGCGCATGTGTTTGGCACAGAAGGCCGTATTATTGTAGAGGGTACATTAGTGAACCCGAAATCGGCTGCGCTTTATATAGGAGATGAGAAGATAGAGAGCTTTGCAGATGACCGAGCTTCTATTGGATATTGTTTTGAAGCGGAGGAAGTAGGACGTTGTCTTCAGGCAGGGCTTACAGAGAGTCCGGTGATGACATTGGATGAATCGTTAGCGATTCTGAAACTGCTGGATCAAGTCCGTGCACAGTGGGGGCTTAAATACCCTGGAGAGTAATTAAAATATAAATTAAACACCCCTCGGCGCAGTGCTACACAAGTAGCTCCGAGGGGTGTTGTTATATTAACTAAGCTGCTCTAGTTCTGATTATTGGCGTTTTTGCCTGCCTGGACCCAGCCGGCCACTTCAACGGTACGCTTCGCTTGATGAAAAACAGCGTCACGGATCCGATCCTGATCTTCGATCATTTTACCGTCTCCATCTACACTGACACTTGTTCCGTAAGGGTTGCCTCCCGCACCGAATGTGACTGGATCGGTATAACCGGGTGCTGCAACAATGGCTCCCCAGTGATACATCGACGTATAGAGTGCCAAAATCGTAGCTTCTTGTCCACCATGCGGGTTCTGTGCTGAGCTCATGGCGCTGACGACTTTGTTTACTGTTAGTCCTTTGCCCCAAATGCCACCGGTTGTATCAATGAACTGCTTCATCTGGGAAGCAATGTTACCGTAACGGGTTGGGGAACTGAAAATAATCGCATCCGCTTCGACTATATCGTCGGGTGTGGCGACTGGGATATCTTTTGTTTTTTCAGCTAGGGCTTTCATGGCTGGATTTGCTTGAATTTTGTCCTCGGGGACCAGTTCCTGCACCTTCAGCAGTTTTACCTCAGCTCCTGCTTTTTCTGCGCTTTCCGCGGCCCATTGTGCTAGCTGGTAGTTAGTTCCTGTGGCACTGTAGTAGATGACAGCTAATTTGATTTTTGACATGCTGTAGTCATTCCCTTCGAGTGTAGTTCCATACTATTAATTACCCTAAAGGGGTCTTTATAACCCAGAATGAAATCAATCTATTCGAACTGGACAGACAGATGTCCACTTTGCCTGTGTATACTAAGTTCAATCACAGGAAATGAGGGAGAATGGATGAATACTTATTTTGTAGAGAAAGCAAAAATGACCTTGGCGGGGGTTAGCATACGCACAACTAATGAAGCAGAAATGGGACCTGATGGAGGTTTGTCGCAGCTGTGGGAAACTTATTTTCAGAGTAATATTGCGGGGCAGATAGCTACGGTAAATTCTGAGTATATCTATGCTTTGTATACGGATTATGAGAGTGATGCGAGCGGAGCGTATACCGTTGTGATCGGGCATGAAGTAGCTGAGGAGAGACATATAGAGGGAAGGCAGCTAGAGGAAGGCGAGCTAGAGGAAAGCGAACTAGAGGAAAGCAAGCTAGAGGCAAACGAGCTAGAGGAAAGCGAACTAGTGGAAAACCAGTTCACCTATGCGGCTGTACCGGAGAGCAAATACATGGTTTTTAAGACGAAAAAAGGTCCGGTATTTGAAGTAGTCGCGCAAGCGTGGGGGGAGATTTGGGCGTACTTTAAGGAGTCTGGGGAGGTAAGAACTTACACGGGGGATTTTGAGATTTATGATTCACGGAATTTCGACCCTGCTGACACGCAGGTTGAGATTTATATTGCGATTGAATAGATAGGGGAAGGATGGTTTTGTGTGCTTAGTGGGTTAAGTGCTTAAGCGGGAGATTTTTTAGGGAAAAGTGTTATAGGAAGTGTTATAGAAAAGTGTTTAAAGGGATGTGTTTTAAAGGGAAAAAGGGATTTAAGGGAGTTGCTTCTGATAGTAGTATCAAGCAGCTTGCGAGAGAAAGGGGGGCTGCCGAGAGGTAGTCCCTATTTTTGCTGACGTGCTAGGTACCGGGGAGAAGGGTTACTTGACGGTGGAAGAGAATATAAACAGCTTAAAATTCTCGGGATGTGTTGTTAATCCTTGCTGAGGCTTGCATTTAGGCAGACGGGGGGAGACATAAGAAAAGCCCTAGAGTATATATACTTAACTAATGTGTCTGCGGAAAAATATACGATAAAAATCCCGTAGATTTGCTGGATTGGGTAGAAGTGGCGGGGATGTACGGTAAAAATCCCGTAGATTTGCTGGATTGGGCAGAAGTGGCGGGGATGTACGGTAAAAATCCCGTAGATTTGCTGGATTGGGCTCAAGTGGCGAGAATGAACGGTAAAAATCCCGTAGATTTGCTGGATTGGGCAGAAGTGGCGGGGATGTACGGTAAAAATCCCGTAGATTTGCTGGGTTGGGCCAAAGTGGCGGAAATGTACGGTAAAAATACTCTACATCAGCTGCATAACGTCGAATTAGTCAGAAATAAGAGCAAAAGTGCCCTACATTAGCGGTATCGAGCCAAAGTAGCAAGAAAGAGAGGCAAAAGTGCTCTACATTAGCCGCCCCGAGCTAAAGTAGCAAGAAAGAGAGGCGAAATTGCTCTACATTAGCCGCCCCGAGCCAAAGTAGCAATAAAGAGAGACAAAAATGCCCTACATTAGCGGCAAACGCCGCTTGGACCTAGTCAAAGTTAGTTTGATGGAGGAGCTATTGGAGTGGGTATTGTTAATGGAGTTAATGCACTTTTGGAACTGATCCAGTTGGTGAAACTAACGGAGTTGATAGAGCTAATGTAACTATAGAAGTTAATGTAGTCGGCAAAGCTAGTTAGTTAAGCAAATGTGGTTGATGGAACTGAGATAATTGGTGAAGCTGCTGTAGTTCATGTAGTTCATGTAGTTCATGTAGTTCATGTAGTTCATGTAGTTCATGGAACTCATTGAGTCGGCGGATCCGATAGAGTTGAGTAGAGATGACCAATTAGCCAACACACAAATATACAGAAATGGAGAATGCCAAATGGGAATACAATTTACCGCTATACTACCTGTACATGAAGAGTTTATTCTTCGGCAGCATCTTTTTTTCGTAGGGTCGGCGCCGCTTTCAGAAGATGGGCATGTTAACCTTTCGCCGAAGGGACATGATTGTTTTCGGATATTGTCTCCTAATCAGGTGGCTTATCTAGACATGACTGGCAGCGGTAATGAGACGAGCGCGCATCTGCTGGAAAATGGAAGAGTGACGGTTATGTTTTGTGCGTTTGAGGGGCCGCCTAATATTTTAAGACTGTATGGAACAGGGGCTGTGATTTTGCCTGAATCAGCAGAATGGGAAACACTGTCCCCATTGTTTACATCTCTGCCTGGAGCTAGACAGATCATTTTGATAGATGTTCATAAAGTACAGACTTCCTGCGGATTTTCGGTCCCATTCATGAGTTATGAGGGTGAGCGGGATACGTTGCAGCGTTGGTCTATCCAAAAGGGTGAGGCAGGGCTGAGAGAATATAGACAAGAGAAAAACACAAAGAGTATAGACGGGCTACCCACACCTCTTGGACAAAAAAACTGACCAGACAGGAGTTCCCATTCTCATGGTCAGCAGAAGGAGCGTACTATCCGTAGGGATTGTTTACCCAAGTCGTTCAAAGTTGTCTGCTTCGTATATGTACACCCAAGTCGCTATAGTTGCTTGACTACCATTATAAATGTTCACTAGTTGGATACAGTGTATGCTATAAACCAGTACATTCGATCTCATTAGGCAAAGTAATATGCTAATCGAACGCAACAAGTAATCCCGTAATCGAAAAAATGAAGGACATAAGGGTGACGATTCATTTGGCATCCCATTGGAGGGTTTTTTAGAGTGTCTTTCCCTATTTAATAGTCTATTAAACTTATTGCTTTTACTGTTATTTCTATCATCGCATGCTCGTTTATTTAAACTTATAATGAAGGCGATGGGATGGGCTGCTTTTCCATCTATCATCGTTTACATTCTCATGTAGAAGTTATTTTACGTAGATTAATAAACGGACAAAGGAGATACAGCATGCTGCCATCACTCACATTTCTTAATCGTCAATTAGAGGGAATTTTACGCAATAAATTTGCACAGGGGCATCAAACCTCGGGTTATTTAGCCAAGCTGGAACAGCTTCCCGCAAGCTATGATGCCTATCTGGAATTCGCTCATAGCTTGGTTGCCATCCCAATGAGGGAAGATTGGCCTTACTATGAACCAAACGATTTACAAGAGATATGGCAGGAATGCGATCCGGCACGACCTTTAGGCCAGGTCGGCATCTTGAATCTTAAGGATAGCTCCAAGCGTGTGGAGGCGGGATTCCTCGCTTCAGTCTGTGGTTCAATGCTAGGCAAACCGATTGAGGTAAACCCCAGCTTCTCGGAATTGCGTAAAGCTTTAACTTCTGTAGGGGAATGGCCACTGAATGATTACATTTCTGATGAAGTTCTCCATGCTTTAGATCGTCGACATTGGTCTTGGTTTGAGACGACGCGGGGGCGAATTCGTTATGTGGCACCTGATGATGATATCAATTACACATTAATGGGTATGATGGCGTTAGAACAATTTGGCGATGGTTTTACGAAAAGAAATTTAAGAGATTTATGGATAAATCATCTTCCGATAAGTACTACTTGGGGGCCGGAGAGGACCATCTTGCTTCGATCGGGGATTAGCTATCTGGAGCATGATAGAGAACTATTCAATCATTCTGAAATAGAGGCTTGGCCCGACTTCATGGTGCAAGATACAGAACTATGCGGAGCAGCGATTCGCGCAGATGCTTACGGTTATGCCTGCCCCGGTCAACCCGCTCTTGCCGCTGAGCTAGCTTGGCGTGATGCAAGTTTTACACATCGCCGGACGGGGATCTACGCCACGATGTTCATCGCCGCTGCGATTGCAGTTGCGCAAGTACTGCGCGATCCTATTAAAATAATAAGTACTGCACTGCAATTCGTACCTAGAAGGAGCCGATTCTATGAGATTACTCAGGATTGCCTGCAGAGGGTAGCGAATGCAGATAACTGGCTGGAAGCTTATCAGAGCATTAACCATAAGTATGCAAATTATAGTCACTGTCAGGTTTATCAGGAAATAGGTACCTTAATTAATACATTTCGATTTGCAGACAATGTCGGTGACGGGATATGCAAGCAGGTGATGCAAGGCAACGATACGGATAGTTTTGGAGCAACAGCAGGCTCTCTGCTCGGGGTTTATTTCGGTTCTGACAGCCTGGAAACAAGATGGCTTGAGCCTTTCCAAGACCGGATTCATACGGGATTATCTAATTTTCATGAGCAAAAGCTATCCCGTTTGGCTGAGCGGATGGGGCGTTTGCCAGAGCTGTTGCATACTCACCAACATCGAATTGAACCCAGCGAGCTCTATGTAAACGAGAACACCGATTTAAACCTTTGAATTTGATTTCACCAAAAAAATGGTTAAGATATCTGTTACTACGGTTCACAATTTTATTTCCTTGGAGTGTTTGTGGGACCTATATAGAAGTGCTTTAGAAATTAAAAGTTCCAATTGAGTAGCTGAGTAAAAGTCACCGTGCTTAATGCAATACGACATTATCCCGTAACAGGTTACTTTTTGATTTTTTTCATCTATCCATAGACTGCTAGTACATGGAAAAAAGACACCAACCCCCGGTTAGTGTCTTTTTGTCTAGCAACAGGTACTGCTAACAATGGCAAATTTGCTTGAAGATGTTACATCAAACGTAGATCACATAAGGGATGATGCGTAACCAATGGTGTGAAAGCGTCTAGAGCAGATTACTTGAAAGTTCAATGGTTTGTTAAAAACATCCGCAATAGGTAAATTAACGAGACTTAGACTACAGGATAATTACGAATGATTAACGAGCTATGTGATCTTCATGGCATTACGTACCTATTAACCATCGAAGCGCTGTCCAACGCTAGTTGCTATAAGTGGTGGAGCTTACAGGATCGTCGAGCCGACACAAAGACAAGGTTATCCCGTATGCCGTATCCCGTATCCTGTATCCCAAATCCCTACCACCCAAAGCTCATGCTACCCACGGATTCCACTATAAACACAGGCACATATTGCTCGCCCATGTCTGTTCCAACGAGCTCATATCCATTCTGATATTGGCCACTAATTAACGCGTTACCTGTAACGGAACCCACTTCTCCTTGGAGCAAAATATAAATCCCATCCGAGTAAGCAAGACTATTGCCGAAGTTATCTACGATGATCTCACAATGAAAAGAGACCTTTTCAAAAGGATGAGTGGTCAGATCCGCAGCTGAGATTACGGCATACTCCTGAACAATCTCCGCGAATTGATAGATGCCGTCTACTTTACGGTAAAGTGCCGTTTGCCCGTCAACACCGTCTCCAAGATCCGCATTAGGCACGAGAATAGAGTCATCGGACTGCAGTTCATAACTATCGCCAGCTATTGAAAATAACTGCGAAATACCATTTGATTTCATCTCATACGCTGTGAAAAGGGTGCGTCCACCTTCAACCTCAGATTGGGCTAAAACCACAGGTACACCTGAAGAGGTTGCCAACTGTTCATTAAAAGTAAGACTGCGCAGACTCTCGAAGCGTGGCAAGCTGTTTCCGGTTAATGTGACCACATTGTCGTCGTTATTCATCGTGGCATAATAGAGCACGCCACTGTTATCCGTCCCGGCGACGATCACTTTTGTACCTAATAGTCCTTTGCGGGAGATGACGTTGTCGTATTTGTTTTGCTCTTCACCGCCAGGAAGGAGGCGAACAGGCTCTGCAATATTCCAGGCCAGCCTAGCAGCGGCAATGTTTGTCGAAGTATCTTCTAGCGGAGCAAGCTCTCCGTATAATTGTATCGCTTCAGCATATTGACCTTTAGTTGTCAGACGTTTGGCGTTTTTTAGTAGCTTAGCCTTACTAGTATCGATCAAAGTCAGCACCTTGGATGACGTGATGCCTGCCGATCCTGCAAAATTACGATAAGCTACAGCATGCCCAGCAAAAGCTGTGATATTGTCACCTTCAAGATCTTTGTTCAGGATGATCTTCCCGCTGCTTTCTGCTTGTTGAAGTACCCAAGGAGCTTCGTAATTATGCTGGCTATAAGCACTCAACAGGGACAGGGTGCTTTCCAGCATGCCGGTAAAGTTTCCTGCTCCTGCTAAGGATTTTAATATAGCTGTGTCATGGCTTTTAAACTTTGAGGCTAGTAAATCCTCTTTGGAAGCTGCACTTCCATAATAAGCATCAGGAATCTGCAAAAGATTCCATTTGAAGTTCTCTTCATTACTCACCCCTCCGCTCTGGTTCTGGGCAAGATCGGCAAGGAACTGCTCCTTAAACTGACGGAAATAAGAGGTGAACTGGTCTGAAATGCCTGAGGCCGACGATAACTGGCGATAATAGGATTCATAGGGACCGCCTGGCTTCATATATGTAGCTTTTAAACTGAGCAGAGCTTGATAGCTTTTCATAAATCCGGCAAAATCCTTAGTCGCTGCTTCCTCCTTAGTAGAGGCTACCAAATCATTCAGAACTTTGCGGATGTCTGTGATTGGAGCTAATTCATCCAGACGTTTTGCGACTCTTTCTTCCTGGTAATCAATGGAATAGTTGGCCGCTGCTTGACGGTACTGATCCTCTGCATTAATCAGATCCCCGGCAGCGTAGAGACGGTCGGCTTCTTTGGTGATTTGTATTTTATCTGCGATGAGAAAAACCTTCTGTCCAAGCAGCACAAGCATGCATATACACAAAATGATCATAAAGTTTCGCAGGGTTATTAATTGTTTGAACGTCATATAGAGTAGCCTCTTTTTTCAAAATATAAGAAAGCCTAAGAAAGTATAAGTTTCACGGTATACAACATCCTTATATTTCTTTGAGAAACGGTTGGTTGTCATCAATAAGGATGTTTGCTTTATATTGGTTCATCTTAGCTTTCAGGTCTATTGGACCTCCGGGTCCCAGCGGTATTTGGCTTCACGAATGTCAGCTACCCTGAGGTCTAAGCCGTTCCAAGGTTCATCGGGATTCGCAGCAATGAGTTTGGACAACCGCATAAAACGGTCCTTGGGCAGATCTTGCACGTATCGGCCAATCATATTGGAGTAGAGCAGGGCATAACGCTTCATTCTTACCGCCGCTCCTGCAACGCTCGTAAGGATGGTTAAGCCGTTAGCCATCTGGCGAATCTCCACTTCATAGTTCTTCACGTAGCGTAGTGTACGATCCTTAATGAGATCGGGACGGACTTTAGCGATCTCGCCGATATATTCGGCTAGCAGTGGTTCGAAGTCTTTTAGAAGAAGCTGCTCCAGTTCTAGATCCATATCCTTGCGGAGTAAAAATCCATGCAGCAAAGCCACTCGCTGCCGCGCGATCCGGTCGCCGCGAAGCAGGATGGAGAGCTCGCGCAGCTTCTCATAGGCAAGAACATCATCCTCACGGAGTACGGAGACAGCTTCCTGACGGTTGACCTCCAGCCCTTCCTTGATGATGCCGATCCCACGACCAAGCAGCTCATTGAGAGAACGAAGATTCTCGTTCTGCCTTACTTTTCGCTGCGTATAGTACAATAGTCCAGCAAGCACAAGACCCCCGGCACCACACAATATCATTTGTTGGATGCTATTTCCAAAATAGACAGAGGCTAGTGTGAGCAGTAAGATGAATAGTAGGCGGGTATGCATCTTCCGTCTGGCTAGTGATGCTGCGTGCTGCTCTACAGCAATAAGTGAGGCTCTGCCACATTTGCCACAGCGGTCTTCGCCAAGAGCGGTATACCGCCCGCAGTGGCGACAGATGCGCAGCTTGTCATAAGCGTAACGCGGGGCCTTGAAAGGCCGGAAGGTAACGGGTCTTTTCTTATTCACGGCCTTTATCGCCTCCGTTCAAAGCGGCTAGCAGTCGATCGTTAATATCATCACGTGTCAGTGGTTTGCGCTGATGTGCGGCATAAATGGAAATCTGAATTACGGCAATTAGGAACGTAATCCCAAGAATGACGTATGAAATCATGGAACAATCCTTTCTCATGGACGCTCTGCAGTCCAGATGGCTTTTAGAATGATAATCTTCTATGCATCAATGCACTGGGTCCGGCGGTCCTAAAGTTGAAGTTTACAAGGTTTAATTATATCATAATGGCATGCTATTTACAGATTTTAGCGATAGTGCTGAACCTGTCATATGTGCCTAATATAACACAAGAGGAGCCCTATTTATGCTTCGTAAATATCAAAGTATTAGAACAACCAAGACTCTCTTTCTACGTATCTTTCCGGCATTGCTCCTGGCTCTTTGTCTAGCTGCCTCGCCTTTTGCAGCTGTTAAGGCCTATGCGGCAACGTCGGCGCAATCTCACATTGACGCTGTGCTTCTTATTGATGTCAGCAACTCCATGAAGACTAGTGACAAGAACAAAATCGCCAACGAAGCGATGAAAATGTTCATAGATATGTTATCCACCCAAGGTGATAAAGTAGGTATTGTTGCCTATACCGACAAGGTGCAACGGGAAAAGGCCCTGCTGCAAATTAGCTCGGAGAGCGATAAGCAGGATTTGAAGGATTTTATTGATGGTTTGGACCGAGGAGCTTACACCGATATCGCTATTGGCGTAGAGGAAGCTGTAAAGGTTCTGCAGAATGGAAGTGACCCTTCCCATGAGCCTATCATTGTAATGCTCGCTGACGGCAATAACGATTTCAACAAAGCGACAGGCCGGACGCAAAGTGAATCAGATAAAGAGCTGAAGGCGGCCGTAGAGGTTGCCAAAAAAAATGGCTATCCCATCTATACCATTGGACTTAATGCAGATGGCAAGCTGAATAAACAAAGCCTCGCCGACCTGTCCAACGAGACGGGTGGTAAAGCATTTTCGACGGACTCAGCAGACGATCTGCCGCAAATCCTGAGTGAGATTTTTGCCAGCCATTTGAAGCTGAAGGTAGTGCCTGTGCAGTCGATTACTGCAAATGGCGATTATCAGGACGTGACCGTCAACGTGCCTAACGGCAGTGTTTTGGAAGCCAATATCTCAATTATGTCTTCACAGCCTGTGACAGCGAAATTAACGGACCCGTCAGGGAAAGAAGTTGCGATCCCCTCAAACAATGTCCTGCTGTCCAAGTCTTCTACTTATAGCTTGATTAAGCTACTGTCACCGCAGGAAGGAGATTGGAAACTTCAGGTTAAAGGTGTGCCAAAGGATAAGATTGATATTAATCTAGTCTTTAACTATGACCTGGAGCTTAAGATCGATGCGCTGCCATCAGCAACCTATAAAAAGGGTGATAAAATCGACATCACCTCCCATCTGTTCAGCAACGGTACTCAGGTAACACTCAGTAATTTGTATCAAGATATGAAGGCGGTACTGCTTGCTACAGATATTGATACAGGTGATGTGCAAGAAATCGAACTGGATAACTCCGGAGCTGTCTTCAAGGGTACATTTGAGGTAAAAGAAAGCCATAACTACGAGTTGAAGGTACGGGCAGAGGAAAGCAGCTTTTATCGGGAAAGTGCACCTGTCCAGATCAGCGCGAAGACAGGCGGAGCAGCAACAACAGCACCTTCTACAGGGACTGGCAACGAAGAACCCCTGAAGGAAGCCTCATCCAAAACCCTGTATTACATTATAGGGGGCATTCTTTTAGTGCTGGCAGCGGGTGCAGCATGGTATGTGCTGAATAAGAAATCGGCACGTGGTTTTGTTGGACAGCTGGTAGTAGAGGTTAAAGACAGCAATACGGGTGAGAAGACCTACCCACAATATAAGAAGCTTGCAGGCTTCAAGGGCAAGTTCACCCTTCATCAGCTGCTGCAATTGGCGCCTGAACTGAAGGAGAGCGAAACTGTTATTTTCACACCGGCTAAGAATGACCGATTGCTGTTACGCAGCGGAGAAGGTGTTACTGTGGAGAGATCCGGACGTGCTGCGGATGCTTCGCGTGGTCTTGAACTGAAGAGTGGGGACCGCGTTTCAGTATCTCTACAGACGGTAGATAAGACGATTTATCTGGAATATTTAGTATAGTAGGCAATGGCAATGTATGCCGCAGAAACAGTTTTGCTGCAAGATATCTGAAGTACAGCTTCCGCAAAACTTTTAGGAGGATAAGCATATGAAACCAGTAGTAAGAGAGCATATACAGCAGTTGGATGTATCACTAGGCGGCGGGATTGTCAGCGATAAAATCAGGGTGGATACGATTGATAATCCGATCCTGATCATTGGACTAGGCGGCACGGGCATTGATGCCCTGCTGCGTCTTAAATATCAGATTAACCGCCGCTTTAAGCTGCCGGAGGATCCGATATCCAAGAAGAAACGGGACAAGCCGGATAATGTGGAATTTCTAGCTTTTGAGACGAATGAACAGGATCGTGGAAAAAAATACAAAGGCATTGGGCTGGACCCGCAAAATGAATTTGTACTGTTGGCGAATGCCGAAATCGGCGGATTGTTGCAGAACCGCAGTATCCTCGATTCCTATATTACGGATTGGCTGTCACCTGAGCTGAGTATTACAGATGGTATGAATGGTGCTGCTGGTGTGCGGCAGGCTGGACGTCTGCTTTTGTTCACCAAGATTAATCAGGTTGTAGGCGCGATTGATAAGAAGATCAAGACGTTATCCGTAGGCACTAACAAAAAGCTGATGGTCTTTCTCCTGACAGGTCTGTCGGGCGGTACAGGCAGTGGGGCTTTCTTGGATATTGCCTATATCGTGCGCGGTATTATTGAACGTGACTATGGATCAGCTGGTATTGACCGTGTGAACACGCTGGGGTACCTCTTTACACCTGACGTGAATTTATCTAATAAAAGTCTAAGCGAGCACACGCGTGAATATATTCGCAAGAACGGTTATGCAGCGCTAAAAGAGCTGGATTACTGGATGAATGTGGACAGTCGTGGTGAGCGGTTCCAGCAGCAATACGGTAATATTTTGACGGTAAATTCACCGCTGCCTCCATTTAATCTATGTCATTTGATCTCTGCAACGAATACCGAGGGTAAGCTGCTGGAGAATGCGTACGATTACTGTATGAACGTAACGGCGGAGAACATCACGAACTTTATGGCGAGTGAAGAAAAACAGTCTGGTGAAGAATTCGCCATCCATGACTATATCAGTAATATTCGCACCAACATTGCGCAGATGAACAAGACCTACCCAGCTAACTATGAATACAACATTATCGGTGCCTCGTCCGCTGTGCTTCCGATTGAGGAAATGACGACTTACCTGGCTTTCCGCTTGTTTGATAAAATGGAAAAAATGTTCCAGCAGGCGCCAGGTCAAGAGGATGTAGAGAAATTCGCACGTAAGCTTGGAATTGATCTCGACAGTATGATCAAGACGTTTGAATCCCGTGTGCCTGAGCCGTTGCCAGGCTACGAGAACAGCGAACGCTTGAGCCATGCCAATGTTGTTAAGAATCAAGTGGTAAGCATGGATACAGAGCTGGAGCAGAACTTCCTGGCTCGTGCCCGTGAAGAATATATCAAATCGAAAAAGCAGCTGCCTGGCGAAATTGTGGGACGTTTCAGTGAAGAGCTGGAGCGCATCTTCCTGCATCCAGAGCAAGGGCCGTTCTACGTTTCCCGCTTGCTGTATACCGAGAAGGGCTTCTGTATTTTGAAGCTGATTCAGTCTTATATTGAGGCTTTACGTGAAAGCTTGTTGCGTTTGCCACGTGATATTGAGACGGCGCAGGACAGTGCGGATGAGAAGCTGAGCGATGCCCGCAGTGCTTTTGTCTCCAAAGAGAAGAAGAAAAATGCCTATATTGAGGCTAAAATCAATGAGTATTGGCTGCACGCCGATGTAGAACGCACTGAGCAAATGATTCAATTTTACGAGGACTTATATGAGCTCTTAAATGATGAGAACAGCCGGATTTACGGTGTGTTTACAGAGATTCTTAGTGCGCTTAGCTCGATTTTTGCCAAGAACGGGGACATCCTTATCAATGGCGAAGAGCAGGCAGACTATAAAGGAAACAAAACTTATTATTGGAACATTGTGAACGTGCCGGATATTTCGGCGACCATCTCCAAGATTATGGATCAGAAGGACGGCGACGACCTGATTCGTGACTTCACCCGTGAAATGCTGAAGCATTCCGGACGTTGGGTCAAAGAGCAGGAGATTGATATCGTTCGCTCAATTTCGGAATTCCTTAGCGATAAGTTTGGGGATCTGATTACCCGTTCGATGGAGGATTTCCTTGTGATGAAATTCGGCCATGAAGAGCCGCTGGATAAATTCGTTGAGCGGATTATTGCCGGTAAATTGGACGAAGAGGCTGTGCCTACCTTCCACCTTAGCAATAGCTCAGGCAGCTTACATTTCCCATCATGGGGTTTCGTTTCCGTGCCTGTTAAAGCGCCGGGTATCCTAAAAGGGATTCGTAATTATCAGAATAATGCGCTTGGCAAATCGCAATTTACGATCAAGGAAAGCCAAGTGAAAAATCGTATTTTCTGGCTTAATACACGTAATGGTGTGCCACTTTTCGTATACACGCCGCTGCGGGTGTTTGAAGAGAACTATGAGCGGACCATTCTCGACAAGGAAGGGATCGGTCGCCATCTCGTGATGACGGATAAGAACAACTGGACGTACCTGCCTTCTCCGATTCCAGAAAAATCATGGGGCGACACTTACGTCAATTCTCGTGTACGTGATTATAACGCTAGAGTGCGTGCAGACTTTGCAAAAGCGCTGGCAAGTGGAGTCATTATTGAAAAAGGTGTAGATGAGAACACAAGTAACAGATATTCTGTTGTGTTCACCAAACCTTTTGATCTGGACGCCATTTTGAACGGTTTCGATATGCAGCTGCAATCTACACGCCCAAATCTCGGTGAAGTGAAGAAGGCGGTTGATGAGCTGAAGAGCCTGCGTGAGAAGGGCTTGGAGCGGGAAGGCCTTAAAGATATCTTTGGCAGCATCAACAAGGACATGGCGCAGGAGAATCTCATTCGTTCACCGCAGCTGATTTCACGTGTTCGTGTGGAGCTGGCTAAATATGCTGAACTGACTGCCAAAGCCGCTGAGCTTGAAGGTGTGCTTCATCAATATCTGGACGAAGATAAGTGGATGGATCAGTTCATTGAAGCTTTGTATACGGACAGCATTATCAAAAAAGGCGCACTCTACGTTTATGACCGTGATGAAGAAGAGGACGCTTGGGAGCCGTTTGCTAATTTGATGAAAGAGCGCAGCTACGTAGAGTATGCCGTGTATCGGCACTTCCGGGAGCTGGATGAGAAGAGCCGCAGCGTACTGCTGCGTAAGGCAGCACGTCGTGCAGGTGAAATGACTGCCGCTGAAGACGTTACCCCGCTGCTCTATAAGCTGGAAGGACTGTATGTATCATTCCTGGAAGCACGCGATAGCTTGGAGTACGAACGGGTAGAGTATGAGAGCGGCGATGAGATGTACGGATTCTACAAGAGCATGACTAGCAAGCTCGGCAGTATCCGCAGAAAGTTGAAATAGGCCTATGATCAAAACACAGGCATTATCTTATGGTGAACAATATGCGGTACAGGAAGAGGCACAGCGCAGCAAAGGGGATGGACGCAGCAGCATCCATTACCCTGCCCTGTTTCTGTTCGTAGGCGACAAGGTTGCTCCGGCCATCGGTCCGGTGCTGGATAGCTGCGAACGAAAATGGGATAACGCCGGCGGTGTTATGGCATTACATGCTGTGTCAGGTGCGGCAAAAGAAGGAATAGACGGAAGTATAAGTGGATCTGTTGCGGGAGGAAAAGACCGGGTGCTGGCCATGGCCTTGCCGGAAACGGCAGGGTCAGATCCACGCACTGTGCGTCATGAACTTTACCGCAAGTTTCATGAGGATACACGTTATCTTGCTGAAATGAATAAAGTTATCCGGCGGCTGAGCAACAGTATAGCGGATTATGGACGTCTATATTCATCTTTTGACGTCATCCATCTCTCTATCATTACGCGGGTTGATGATCCGCTTAATGTATTGCTGCCGGAAATTACACTGTTGGCTCGTGCTGTACTCGGCCAGTCCTTTAAGTCCGTACAGACAGATCTCTACGCTCTGATCAATGAGCGGGAGCAAGGGGATAATTTTGGATATTCCAGCTCAGTAGGGCTGGCTTTTCTGCGTGAATTGGACAGAATGCAAGCTACGGACTATAAGTTTAATGCGCCGTTACTTGTGACGGAAGACGGTCTGTCGATTCCAGTTGCCCATGGTCCTTCCGCATTATTTGACCTTGTGTATCTGCTCTCCGATAAGAATGAGCGCGGTATGATGTCTGCACACGGTATGGATGACAACTACGAGATTATTTCTCATATTAGTCTGCTCAAAAATCGGGTCCGCCCGGCTTCTGATCAGGCTACTGGTCATGGCGGATATAACAATATGACCTTCAAAAGCGGCATCAGGGGCAGCACTGGAAGACAAGGCTACGCCTCTGCTGGCTTTTCCGGGGTAAGAAGACCTAATGTTCAAATTGCTTTGGCGGTGCTGTATCATGCGTTTCGGCGGCTTGTCTCCGATATGCGTGAGGGCAGTTCGTGGACTATACGTGAACGGCAGGCGTTGTTAGGGCTGGACCCTGACAGCTTGCGGGAACACGCGGTACACCTACTTCCGGAGAAAGACGGCCTGAATGAAATGACGGGGTTAATGAGTCACGGACGCCCTACCTATAATGAACTGAAGCAGCTGTCACTTCGTGAAGCTGAACGGCAGTTGTTCGGTGACGGGGGCGAAGCTTATTTCCGCAATAACTTTGTGGCAGAGTCAAACCGGAGAGTAGAGGGAATGAATCCATTACGCCAATGGCGCACTATGCTGGCGGCACAGGAAACATCTACGCCAGCGGTAAGCTTTTATCAGCTTGCGGAGTGGACGGCAGATCGTGATGAAGCCGGAAGTGTGCTCCATCTTTTACGTCAGCATATGGCAGGCCTGCGTTCCGCGATTCTCTCCATGCAGGAGGAGCTTGAGGACCTTTACGCAGAAAGCGTGGAGCGCCAGCCGTTCCAGCGTGTGCCGCTTTTTGATAAAAGAACAGTACGTAACTTCATTCATTATTTATTCTCAGCCGTATATGGCAAAAAATATGAACTATTGGGCCTAGAAAGTGAGCTTGCCCTATGCAGTCGTTTGGAATCTGCACTTGAGCAGCTTCATATGGAAAGTATGGCCCGTGTGAAAGCTATGGAGACTTTGGAGGAAGAATTGCGTATTACTGTTATGGACAGCATTGGGCGAACAAACGAAACAACGGGCCAGAACGTAATGGAATACTACCGCGTAGTCACAGAAGAAGTGATGAAGGATATCGAAACCCGGCGTGGACCTGGAATATTCTTCAGTGAGAAGTACATGGGCAGTATCTCCAAGCTCTTAGAACAAGGGAAAGAAGCTGTGATTGAGCGTTTGATTGATATTTGCCGTCGGGAGCTGCTGACAGCAGAACCTTTCAATTTATCTTTTGAGGAAGAGCTTCTGCGGCGTGCAAATGTTGCGGCAGCCTATGAGAATCGTCAGGTTCTATCGAGGGAAGAGCTGTTCAAGCGCTTGTATCATAATTTAGAAGAGTGCGCGGCCATTAATGTTCGGTTATTCGAATATACGCAAGAGCATCGTCATGAGGAGAAATATTTCTTCGGAGACAGTTCATCAGAGTTTCTACGCTACGCCTTTGGAGTAGATGAGACAACCCGGATTTACCGGTTAGGATTCGTGCATGAGCAGCGGAGGAGCGGAGTGGAGAAGCTAAACCTGATGGGCGGCTTTCATTTAGAGGACCTGCTCTATTATCGCAACGGTAAGGTCTATTATGAGACTTATGCTCAGAATGGCTATCAGCTCCATGGGCTGAGTGAAGATCAGCTTCCTGAGATGCGCTGATGGCGTAATAGATAGGTCCCCTCACTTTGAGTCCCTTTATTGCCTTTGTGCAATAGAGTCATCGGATATAACTCTTAATTAGAGTTCCGGGATAGGGACATTTCTCCTTATTTCCACTGCACACTATGCAATAGAATAGAAATAGATGTTTCTCCTATTCCATTCTATTGCACAAAGTGCAATCTGGGGGATGATAACACATCCGGGTAGCCCGTTTATCAGGCAGCATAACCCCCGGAATGTTTAAAGGATAAGAGTACAATTCAGATTTTACCCGGAAAGGAAGTATAACGATGCAGAGAAAAATCAATCTGCTGCTGCTCTTCTTCAGTCTGATCGGCGGCGGGGTCGCCTTTCTTTTTGGCGAATGGCTGCTAAGCTGGTATAACGATCTGCCTTCCATCCTGCTTGTGGGTATTTATTTTGCCATTGTGGCGATGGGAGTCGGTGTAGGCTGCCTGCTTGCAGAGATGATCTCGCCACGACTGAACGGAGCTTCATGGAAGCAGCGCTATCTGGGGTTATCGTGGAAGCTGCTGCCTCTGATGATTGTTCTTGCACTTGGTGTTGGAGCTTTAACGGAGTTTGTTTATGAGCTGAATTTTGGCGGAGCCAGACCAGTTAAGAATGTAGTAATGGCTATCGATGACTCAGGCAGTATGACACAGAGTGATCCCGATAATAGCCGGTATTCCGCAGCAAAAGCGTTAATTACAAAAATGGACACTGACAATAAGGTAGCCGTGGTGACCTTTAACAACGAAGCTGTAGTTGTCCAACCTTTAACGCCACTTTCAAATTCGGAGAATCGTGAGAAGGTGCTGACTGCAATCGATAATCTGCAGCCAACCGAAGGCGGTACGAATATTAGCGGTGCGGTCTCGGAGGCACTCAAGGAGATTGACAGTGACGGCAAAAAAGACCAAGGAGCCATGGTCATCTTGTTGTCTGACGGAGTGAGTAATTTCGATACCACAAGAGAGTTGCAGGCTTATGTAGAGCGCGGCATTGCCGTGAATACCATTGGTCTGGGCTTGAATGATCCAGCAGGCACTCAGCTGTTGCAGGATATTGCGAGAGTGACAGGCGGACACTATTATGATGTCAAGGATTCAGCCCTACTGGGCGATGTGTTCCAGCAGATCTATGACCGTCTGGGAGATCGGACGCTGCTAACTGAGCGCAGTGATTCAACGGCAGACAGTCCTTATTATGCTGCGGTTCGTATTTTGTCACTGATGTTGATGGGAGCTGCGCTTGGATTAGGTCTGGGAATTATGTTTGATAACCGTCATTTGGCTAAAAGCTTTGGGATTGGCGGCGTAATATCAGGCTTGTTCGCAGGACTGATTCTGGAATTTGGACTTAGCGGTGACTCCTTTACAGATAGTCTTATTCGTCTTCTGGCTGTTCTTATATTAGCTGCTATTATTGCATTATTTACAGGCGTCATTCCGGTAGGAGAAGGACGTATTTATCGAAATAGAAGAAACAATAACGCAGCGCCTGCACCAGCATCGGATAACTTTCCGGGTCGGCGCAGAAGCCGGAACAGCAAAGGATTCTAGTGTAGCGGAAAGGGGTTTACAGTAATGAGGTACGCCGAGGTTAATGCTTCCGCTCCGGGAATAACGGATGTGACATCCCAAGTGGATGACCGATTCTGTACGCTGAGATGGCGCTGGCCGGACGGCGTGCAGGCGGTGTACATCCACAAAACCTCCGCAGAAGCGGCTGACATGGGAACCGGAGATGATCCGCCGATCGGGATGAAGCTCTACACTCGTGAGGAATACAAATCTAACAATGGTTATCGTGATCGATTGGATGAGATCGGATTGATATCCTATACGATATTTGCTCGTCTTGCTGAGAACGGTGAGACTGCCCTGGTGAGGCAAAATGATGGTGTGAACCGGGTGATGGTCAGTGCAGGCAAAGCCCGGATCTATTATTCCATTCAACAAAAAAAGGCCTTATTCGGAAAACAAAAGACCGTACATATGGCGATTACGGCAGAAGTGCCCGTGGCACGGGATGTCCTCTGTTATGTCAAGAAACGTGGAGGGCATCCGGCAGGGAAAGAGGATGGTATTCTCTTTCCCTTCGTCCAGGATTTCGCTCCTGGACGCAATGTACTTCCGCCGATTGAAATCGGTAAGGATGATTTTGTACGCATCTTTTTCACCGATGGCAAGAAATATGGGCTTTATTACGAATTGGTACCGGAGTGAGACTTGGTCTACGCGTACAAGCGGGTAATGAGCAGTGCGTTCATAGCAAGTACGTAGATACAACTTTTGGGAGGATGAGTAGATGTCTTTTTTTAGCCGTTTTATGAAAAAGAATCAGCCGGAGCCGCGGCCGCTTTTTTACGATATAGTGTGTCCGTATTGCTTCACCAAGTTCTCTCCGGAGGATGTCGTCTTTCGGGCTATGCACAGCCGGGAGGACGATGAAAATTACGCATTGGGTGAGGATGACGCCTTGAACAAATACCGTGAGCGCTTCGGGCTCGATACGGTAGATGACATAGAAGCGATTATCAACCCGGCGGATATTCCGGAAGAATATCATCATTACACGGATCATGTGTTAACTGGGCTTACGGATCGTTACGGTGTGCTTACACGCAGACGGCTTTGCCCGTCCTGCCATAATGAGCTGCCGGTGACTGCCGGGAAGGTGCCAAGTAACATCATCTCGATTATCGGGGCATCCCAAGTCGGGAAATCGGTGTATATGACCTCGCTGATCCACACATTGCAGCATACTACAGCAGGTCATTTTGATGCCGCTTGTATGCCGCTTAATGCAGAGATTAGCCGTAAGTTCCGTACATTATATGAGGAACCGCTTTTTGAGCGTGGGGATCTGCTGGCTTCTACACAGAAGGAAAAAATGCAGGAGCCTTTTATCTTTCAATTTGTCTTTAAGGATGAAAATAAACCGCCACTGACACTTGTATTCTTTGATGTAGCAGGTGAGGGGATGGTGGATCAGGATTATCTTGGACTTCATGGTCAGCATATCAAGAACTCTGCGGGTATTCTGTTTATGGTCGATCCGTTGCAAATCCGTTCTATCCGTGAAAAAATTCATATTAACATCGGTGACCGCCCGGGAGAATGGGTCTCACAATATGACGAGCCGCGCGATGTGGTGCTGACGATGTTCGGTGATTTTATTGCCTATCAGGAAAAGAGCAAAACAGACATTCCAACAGCGGTTGTGCTTGCCAAAAGTGATATGCTGCATTCACTCAAGGATGAAGATGGCGATTACATCAAGTCTAACAGCAATGTGTTCAATAACTATGTTCACCGCAAAACATTAAACATGGACGAGTTCCATAATATCGACGGGGAAATTCGCAGATTTATTGGTAAGGTGGACAGACCCTTTAAAGATACGATGGATGTTTATTTCGCGAATACGGGTTATTTTGCAGTATCTGCGTTGGGCAGCAACCCTGTGAATCAAAAGATTGAGGGTGTAGTAAGCCCGATTCGTGTAGACGAGCCTTTTATTTGGCTGCTGCATAAGCTGAAGTATATTGAGGGGAGCGACGGCCCGTGAATGTTTTCTCAGGGTCAACAATCGCCCAACAGATGTACACCCGCGAACGTCGCGGAGTGTTTCGTTCCACAGAAGGCTTCGATACGGTAGCGAAATCAGATAGTCTAGACAATAATTTTGTGAAAAAAATCCTTCATCCCTTCTGCCTCTACGATGCTCCTGCAGAGTTAACCGCGCGTGGGGAGAAGGATGAGGCTGCATATCCTGGTGCGCTGCACCTATTTCATGCCGAGAACGGGGATACAGTTATTGGGCTTAGTCGTTATCAAACGGCCGATTTCACAGGCCAACGAAGCGCTTTTTTTGCACATAACTATGTAGTTCCTGCTTCACGTTCCGAAGAAATTGTGCAGAGCTATGGAGACTGGCTGCATGCTGATTTTGCAGAGCGTTATACTGGAGAGCTTGGTGGAACCTTGCCGGAGCTGCCCTCTATTCCAGTTGTTCGCACAGACCGCAGCCCTGATCCAATCGCAGGCTTACGCTTGTTAGGGATTGATGAAGGGATATTCAAGGCGTTATTGCAAGCGCTGATGCTCTCTGTAGCAGGTAAGAAAAAAATCTACGTGGCTCTAAACGTACCTATCACCGAGTTGTCTGCGCGGGCGGTGGAACTTACAGAAATTCTGTATAGCGTGCTGCCGTATGAATTCCGCCGTAGATTAGGCGTGATTACCTATGCGAATGAACCGCAAAGCCGTAAATATATACATCTTAGCTTTGTGGAAAAAGGTTCACTTCGTCCCGGTGACCGCAGTATTGAGAAGGATTATACCTTTGATTTGGCTTCCGGACGGATGGGGAATGTCGATTTTGGCGAGACCCGCCAGCCTTATGCTGATTTGGTGTGGAAGCTATTACTGCTGAATCCAGGAGATATTAACGACTTCGTAAGCTTCGCCGATCAGATTCTGCGTGGAGAGAGTCCTGAGCACAAGCTAACCCTTTCTTTCTATAATGAGCTGGCTATATTTTATGAGATTGAGCAAGGGAACGAGCATTTATATACGGAAAACAAGAGTGCGGTGCTAAGTGGTTTGCTTTCTTACCTTAAACCAGACGGAGCAATTCATTCTAGAATCCGCTTGAATGATATTTTCTTAGAACGGTTTGACCGGGAATTTGATCTGATTCGGCAAAGAAATGTGCCAGATCCGGCGATTATGGAATGCTTTAAAGAGTATTTTGTACTTAAAGATCACAATTACAGGGTCAGAATCGTGGATTATTTCATCAATGGGATGCTTCATAGTGTGGAAGCGGGCCGCAAGGATATTTTGAGTGCTGCTTACGGGATCATTGAGAGTAATGATGAGTTAAGTGCAGCTTACTTCCAGCGCGTGATGTCTGAAACTTATTTCCGTAAGCAGCTACTTGAGCCTTATATGGAATCAAGACTAGCTGCGGCGTCCAGATCTGCGGATATTCTGAGCTTTGTGCTCCATTGGGGGCGGTTCCTGCCAGTGGCGTTAGAGCAGTCTTTTGCTCAAAATGCTGTGAAGGATTATTTGCTAGAAAAGCTCCAGCTGGAGCATGATCCGGTGGCTTCTGTGGCGGAAATTCATGAAATTGTAGATAAGGCAGAAAAAGATCGCCGCAAAGGAACAGGAGTTGCTCCTAAGGCACTCTCCCTAATGCAGGATCTTGCTGCTTCAGCAGATAGATTCTTACTGAACCGCTTATCGCTTTCTGATATGACGCAGGAGGAGCTTCTGGAGGTAGTTTTTTTACGGTATGGTAATGTTGTCGATTGGCAGCCGCCACTGGATAGGATTAGCAAGCAGAAAGAGAATGCGCTGCGTGCCGCTTACCGCTGGTTTGGTGAAGAGAAGCCGAATGAGGAGATTTTTACAGGATTGTCTCCGCAGGAACTAGACGATGTGCAGCTACTGGGTCGTCGTTTGCTAAAAGAGGCGCGTGTTCTGGAACCCTTTGAACGGCTTCCGCTAGCCTTTTACTATACAACTCAGCGTGAAAGGGGTCCGCTGGATTACGATGCGCTTCTGGAGCTGTTAAAGCGTAAAGCCGGTTCCGACAAAGAAATCATCTATCGGTTTTTTGCTTGGTCGCAAGGCAATCCTTTATTTACGGTTTCGAATAAAAAGCTGCAACCGGGTTACCGTAAGGCGATTCTGAAGTATTTCCTGAGCAGTGATCGTGAAGCGTTCAAGAATCGGGAATTCCGAAAGAACTATGTCGCGGCAGCTCGGCCTGCTCTGCAAAATGTGTACAATGAAGCCCGCTCCCAACTGGCTTCCCCGCTGGCGCGCTGGATCAGCCGCAGCCGATTTCGACTCTTAATCTCCGGCTCCATTACGGGTATTCTGGTGATTATTGCAATTATCGTATTCAGTATGCTGCGTCCGGATGATACGAAGACGGCTCTGCCGGGGACAAGCCCTGAGCCGACCCCTGTTCAGAGTGCAGGCAATATGCTGCCTCCGGCTTCAGTATACTTGAAGGATCAGAGCGTCGAAGGAGATAAGGGGAGCAGCATATTGGTGTTCACCTTCGCAAGTGCAGATGACTGTGTGCAGTTTAAACCGACTGAGGTTAGTTTAATGTCTTCGTCTACAGAGATAGATAAAAGCTTTAAGGTCGCTGCTACAAATGGGACTTGTCCAGTGCCGTCAACGGATGGGACGGATGAGGGAAACGCTGCTGACGAGTCAGATGCCGCTGGCACTACTGGAGGAACAGCAGAAGGTGCAGACTCTACTAACGCTGTAGCTGATGCTTCTCCGTCCACTACGCCTTCCTCTGATACTGAGAACAGCACTGGGTTGCCTTCCGCAACAGCTGTGACTGAAGGTGAACAACCTTCCTATCAGGTTGAGGTTACATTGGAGTCTGGAGCGACAATTCTAGAGAAAAGTATGATCAAAGCCGGAAGATTTACATTGATCGTAGATCCCGATCCTAATATTCCACCAGCTTCTGATTCAAGTGCTGAACCCTCCCCGACTGCAAGTCCGGATGGAACAGTCGAATAACAAGCTTTCTGAACAGCAATAACTACCGGAAGGTGGCGTATTGCTGTTCATTTTTTTGCTGCCCATACTAAGCTTTTCTATAGACATGCTATGTATTAATAGATATGATTATGGATGTCAAAATAAGATACTACATACTGGAAAAGGTGCAGACTCTATCAATCTAGTCGTCTGCTTAAAAGGGAAGTCCGGTGCAAGAGTCCGGCGCGGTCCCGCCACTGTATGTGCGGAGCGTTTCTTCTATAAGCCACTGCCCCGAAGGTAGGGTGGGAAGGTGAAGAACAGCGATGAAGCATTAGCCAGGAGACCTGCCTTTTTCGTGAGCGTTTCTATTCTTCGTGGGGTAAGAATGTGGAACATATACAGATGGACTGTTGGCAGGAAACAAGCGCCGCAGCCTCAATTTGTAATCTTCCCTGACCGCCCTCCAAAGGGGCGGTCTTTATGTTATGCGTCTTATTCCCGGCAGTACCCATTCTTATACAGAAAGAGGTTAAACAATGAAGAAAATCATGTCTTCCAAGTTTGTAGCACTTGGGCTGGCCTTATTCATGGTCATTTCAATTCTAGGAACATCTCTTGCTCCGGCGGGACAAATATTTGCAGAAGCGAGCGCTGGCGCCGGTCTGGAGGCAACTGCCGCGGAGCGGATTAATGTTGCGGATGCGACTTATGCGGCTGCAGAATATCTCTTGAAAGGTGGCGTGCAATCGGATTGGCAAGCCATTGGATTAGCGCAAGCAGGGTACAAGCTGCCGGCTAGTTACCTTTCAGAGCTTGAGAAAAAAGTAAAGGATGCATCTGGCGATTTCACCAATGTAACCGATTATGCTCGAATCGTGCTCGCAGTGAGAGCGATTGGTGCAGATCCTACTAGCTTTGCTGGTAACGGAACGACTCCTGGCTATAATCTGATTGAGAAAATTTATAATAATAGCAAGATCAGTGAACAGACGCTTAATAATCCGGTATATGCTTTACTTGCGCTGGATTCTGGTAAATATAATATCCCAAGTGACGCGAAATGGACGGCGGATAAGCTCCTTACGGAGATTCTCTCCAAACAGAATCCGGATGGGGGCTTTGCACTAACCTCAGGCGCAAGTGAGCCTGATATGACAGCGATAACCTTGACGGCTCTGGCGGCACATAAAAATAATCCCGAAGCCTACTTAGCAGGGCTACAAGCCGTAGCTTGGTTATCTGCAGCTCAAGATAGCCATGGGGGTTACGGTGACAGTGCTGAAAGTAGCGCACAAGCAATCCTTGGACTCACATCCTTCGGAGTTGATCCTAGTGGATTAGAATACACCAAAAACAAAGTGGATCTAATGGAGAACCTGCTTAGCTATCGTCTAGCTGATGGTAGCTTCACCCATAGCCGTGGTGGAAGCAGTAATATTCTGGCGACAGAGCAAGGGCTTCAGGCGCTGGTTGCCTATAATTTGCTGTATAAAGGAAGCAACAGTAAGCTATACGATTTTTCCAAATCCTCCATTCAGAGCTCACTCATCTACGCCCCTGTAACGATTGAGGGACCACGGGCTACGTTGGCACAAGGGTACGCCTATGCTGGCAACGCACTTGGAGCGTTAGAGAAGCTGGCGCTTCAAACGAACTTGCCGATCACGAATCCTTCAGGCAGTTATGTGACTGGCATTGGAAATATTGTTGCTGGAAGCTTTGGTGGTTATGACGGATGGATGTATGTTGTATCACGTGACGGAAAATGGATTAATCCCGATGTAGGCATGAGTGATTTTGTACTTAAAGATTCAGATCAGGTACTGGTTTATTATGCCGGAGATGACACTAAGCTTGTGGATTCCGTTACGCTTTCCAAAGCAAATCTTAAAGAGGGCGATTCTTTTACCGTCACTGTAACTAGTAAGACGTGGAAATGGGACGCTGCTACGAACACTTCCTCTCCTGTAACTGCAAAAGCTGCGGGTGTTCAGGTCCAAATTGGAGCTCACAAGGTAACGACGAATGCTAAAGGTGAGGCCGTATTCTCAGGAAATGTGCCCGCAGGTGACTATACACTGACTGTAACTGGCTACCGTGAAGGCAAAGCCCCAACGATTGCTAAATATACAAAAGCTCTAAAAGTGATTTCTAAGAATGTAACAGCTTCGCTAACCGTTGAAGGCCCGGAAGGGTTGATTAGTGAGGGGACTTTGAAAGCCTCCAATGCCCTTGAAGCGTTGCAACAACTAGGGTCTACCGATGATTTTAAAGTAGATATCACCAAATCGTCTTATGGCAACTTTGTATCAGGTATCCATGGAGTTTCGCAAGGTACTTACGACGGATGGTGGAGCTTCGTGGTATCACGCGGCGGGGAGTGGATATATCCAAGTGTGGGTATGGATGCGTTCGAACTACAGGAATCCGATCGTGTGCTTGTCTATTATGCAGGAGAAAATACACAGGTTGTAGATGCTGTGGTGCTTTCCCCATCACACCCAAAAGCTAATGAAGCTTTTACTGTAAAGGTTTCACAGAAAAAGTGGGTGTGGAATCAGGAAAGCTTCACTTCTGATCCGGTTATCTCACCGGCTGCAGGTGTGCAGGTTTCGGTTGGTGATAAGAAGGTAATCACGAATGAACAAGGTATGGCTGTTGTTGATGGGGGTCTCCCAGCAAATAGCTATACAATAACTGTTACCGGTTATGCTAAAGATAGCGTACCGAGCGTAGCGCGTTATACTCAGTCTCTGACTGTCGGATCGTCTGTTATTGCTCCAGCAAAAGCTACCGCTACCCTCTCAGTGATTGGAGATAGCCGGAAAGGAACCATCCTAGCCAGTACAACAGTAGCTCTAAAAGAGGGCGAAACGGCTTATAGCTTACTAGTCAGTCAATTAGGGACTAAGGTAGTATCATCCGGCAACGCTGGAAGCATCTACGTGAAATCTATTGACGGGTTGGCTGAATTTGATGGAGGCCCAAGCAGCGGATGGAAGTATAAAACGAACCGGGATGCGGATCCAAGCATCAGTGCAGACAGTTATATTTTGCAGAACGGTGATACTTTGTACTGGTACTATACCTCTGGAGAATAAGGAAGAGGAAGTTTGATTAGGCGGGCACACTTGGATTCGGAGTAATAGCGGATTGGGTGCCCGCCCTTTTTATTTGAGGAAAGTCGTTTTATGACAATATATACTTTTATTCGACACAATATTTTAAAAATCATCAAACTCTTAGCCCTTCCGACCGATAAAAATAGATAGATCATAAGATAATGTGAAGGCGGAGTGTAGATGAAAAATTTGAAAGTGAAATACAAAATAGGGCTGCTTTTGGTATTCGCAGTAATTATGGTGAATGCTGTAGGGGGCATAGGCATCATCACAATGAACAAAATGGCCGAAAAGACAAATGAGACATATAATGAAAATTTATTGCCTGTTTCTTACGTAGGGCAGATGCGTACGAATAATAGGGCTATTGAATCCTATCTTTTGGAGCGTTTGATTAGCGTTGATGCCAGCAAAAACAAAGAACTTTCTGAGAGTATCCAAGTGAAGGTTCAAGATAATAATGAACTTATGAACAAGGTGAAAGCGATTCAGTATAATGATCCTGCTATTGTAAGTAAAATCAAAGAGTATGAGTCCTTTTTGCCAGATTATCGTGCACAGCGGGATAACATTATAAAGATTGCTGATAGTAATCATAATCAAGAGGCCTATAAAGTATTTTCAGGCGAATTTAACGAATCCCGTGAAAAAATGATCAATCTGCTTAAAGGAATTAGTGATTCTTTGCTTAAAGATGCTGATGAACACAATTCAGGTTCCATGGCAACCGCTAAAAGCATGCGTGTAAACAATACCATAATGATTACTTTCGCTTGGGTGATTTGTATCTTGATTAGTATTGCAATCATTCGCCTGATAACAAAACCGCTTAAAGAACTGCAAGGACTAATGAAGCGGGCAGAAGATGGAGATTTGACCGTGGTAGCAACGTACACCGCCAAGGATGAGATCGGCCAAATTAACAGTTCATTTAACAATATGCTGCAGGGCTTGCGGAAGATGATGCAAGGGATTGCAGAGAGTGCAGAACTGCTGTCAGCTTCATCGGAAGAGATGAGCGCTAGTGCTGAGCAGACCTCATTGGCTTCACAAATGATCGCTGTATCTTCTGGAGAGATTGCTGCGGGATTTGATGAACAGACAGAGAGCATTAACAGTACAACACGTTCAATAAAAGCAATGACCAATGATATTGCAGCCGTAGAGGGCAGCAGCTATGAAATGTCGGATCTAATGGGAGTAGTTTCCGGTTCATCGGATCGTGGAGTAGAGGCTGTAGACCAAATCATTGTGCAGATGAAGGAAATTGACCTCAGTGTAACTCAGAGTCAGGAGATTGTTTCTAATCTGGGGACATTGTCACAAGAGATTAATACAATTATTACAACGATTAACGGTATTGCTACACAGACGAATCTGCTTGCGCTCAACGCTTCTATAGAAGCAGCACGGGCCGGTGAGCATGGACGGGGATTTGCTGTAGTTGCTGGAGAAATTCGTAATCTGGCGGAAGCAACTAGAAATAGTTCTTTGCGGGTTACAGATATTATTACACATATCCAAAAGCAAACCGAAAGCGCAGTAGAATCCATGGCTTTGGGTACTGAGCTAGTCACCAATGGCGTAGTTCAAAGTCATCTGGTATCTCAAGCTTTTCATGAGATTCAGACTTCCATTAAAGAAGCTACCTTACAGACAGCGGAGATTAGAGAAGCGGTTGCTCATGTCGCCATGGAATCACAAGGTGTGGCAGCAGCTATGGAACAGGTCAACGTTATATCTAGTAAAGGTGCAGAAGGTGTTCAGGACACAAGTGCAGCGAGTCAGGAGCAACTATCCGCAATGGAGGAAATGTCGGCTTCAGCTCAGTATTTAGCGGTGCTCGCAGAAGATCTGCAAAAGACATTGTCCAGCTTCAAACTATAGACTTCATAATAATATTAAAACAGCAGAGCAGCGGTTCTCCAGTAACGGAGATCGCTGCTCTGCTGTTTGTGGTTATAGCAGATTGGGAGCAAGTGCGAGCCAACTGATCTCAGTTGGTCAAGGAGGAGGGATGTAAGCTGGTCTCAGTAGGTCAGGAGCGTATAGACGTAGGCTGGTTTCAGCAGGTCAGGGGGGAGAGATGTAAGTTGGTCAGCAGCTCAGGAGCGTATAGACGTAAGCTGATCTCAGCAGGTTGCGGGCAAACATATGCTATGTGATCTCCAGCGACACTAGTGGTAAGACGGAGGCGTGGAAACAATAAAAACCTTGGAGATGATCGGTATGCTCGTACCCCGTACCTCGTACCCTGTACCCTGTACCCCGTACCCCGTACCCCGTACCCCGTACCCCGTACCCCGTACCCCGTACCCCTAGTGTTCCCGGCTGATCTCTAGTTTTTCAAACACACTGTCTACTTGATATTCCCCAGTTTAAGGTCATCTGGGTCCGATGCGTGGGCTCATACCCATCCCCATATGCTATCGGACTCAGTAGCCGCTATTTGCCCATTTATCGCCTTTGTAGTGAAGTTTCGGACACCAGTGCAGCTATTGGTGTGGAAAACGCTGATAACTGGTGTTTTTTGCACCAATAGCGGCTATGAGGTCCGATAGCATACGAAATATAGCTAAATCCAGCAATTAAGGTCATCTGAGTCCGATAGCGTGGGCTCATACTCATCCCCATTTGCTATCGGACTCAGTAGCCGCTATTTGCCCATTTATCGCCTTTGTAGCAAAGTTTCGGACTCCAGTGCAACTATTGGTGTGGAAAACACTGGTAACTGGTGGTTATTGCACCAATAGCGGCTATGAGGTCCGATAGCATCCGAAATATAGCTAAATCCAGCAATTAAGGTCATCTGGGTCCGATGCGTGGACTCATACTCATCCCAACTGGTTTAGCGGACACAGCAGGCGCCCTTCGCTCATTTTGTGGCTTGGGAGTGGAGTTTAGGACTCAGCAGCCGCTATTTCCATATTTATCGCCATTGTAGCAAAGTTTCGGACACCAGTGCAGCTATTGGTGTGGAAAACGCTGATAACTGGTGGTTTTTGCACCAATAGCGGCTATGAGGTCCGATAGCATCTGAAATATAGCTAAATCCAGCAATTAAGGTCATCTGGATCCGATAGCGTGGGCCCATACTCATCCCCATAGGCTATCGGACACAGCAGACGCCATTCGCTCATTTAGTGGCTTGGGAGTGGAGTTTCGGACTACACAGTAGCCGCTATTCGCATATTTGTCGCCATAGGAGCGAAGTTTAGGACACAGCAGCCGCTATTTGCCCATTTATCGCCCTTGGAGCAAAGTTTCGGACTCCAGTGCAGCTGGTGTGGAAAACACTGATAACTGGTGTTTTTTGCACCAATAGCGGCTATGTGGTCCGATAGCACCCGAAACAGAGGCAAATCCAGCAATTAAGGTCATCTGGGTCCGATAGAAAAACTCGGGAGCATGAATGTGGTTGGATTAAACAAAAATTAGTGTTTAGTTCAAGACCAAAAAAAGAGGGAATTCCAATAGCTAGTTCACAGCTGTTGGGATTCCCTCTTGATTTTTTTGAAAAACTCAGCGTGTATCCTTCCAGAAATTCAGAGGTTTCAGATCTGAGCTAATGACGTGGAATGTATAGCCTTCTTTTTTCAATGACTCTAAGATACGCGGAAGTACTTTAAGCGTAGCTTTTTGATCATGCATCAGAATCACTGGATTGGTCTGCGATTTCTGCAGCTTATGAACCTGATTCATTACCGAATTATAGATCGTCGTACTAGCATCCTTGTATTTCCAATCCTCTGAGTCCACGTTCCAATCCCATAGATGATAACCTTGAGCCAAGACTTTATCTCTAAAGGCCTTTGTGAAATAAGGCTTGCTTCCATAAGGAGGACGAATCAGTGTAGTGCTTTGACCTGTAATCTTTTTCAAAATGGCATTATCGTTATCCATCTCTCCCAGCGCAGCCGCAGGTGAAGCATAAAACTTCTCTTTCCGGTGCGTCATTCCATGCAATGCGAGACCATGCCCTTCATTCGCAATCCGTTTCACTTGCGCAGTATGCTGGTTCATATTCGGTCCGATCATGAAAAAAGTTGCCTTCGCATCATATTTTGCCAAAATATCAAGCAATGTAGAAGTTGTAGCCGTTGGCCCATCATCAAAGGTGAGGTATACGGTCTTACCTTGCTTCCCAACAGTTGGCGTAGAAGTTCCAGGAGTTGCGGTTGGCTTCAATTCCTTTTTAAACTTACTTACAAATGTTGCATCATCTAATGTAGCCGAGCCATCTTTTACACGCAATAAATATTGATCTGCTTTAAAAGAAATTCCAAAACCAAGATAAGAGGTCAATTTCAGTGGAACCATTGTTTTTCCGTTTTTCAAAAATGTACTCATGGATATGGTCTTTCCATCGCCTAGAGTAGCTGTTGCATGATCATTCAGCAGTTTGATTGATCTGTTCTGACCTGTAACTTTTATCCCATCGCTCACTCCAGTTAGCGTTAACTTAAGTTCCTGTGATAGATCACGTAGAGGAACGTAATAGGTATCTTTTACCGAAACTGCTTCAATAGTTGTTAACTTATCGTTCACACCTAACCTAAGGGAGCCTGCACCTGCTGCATTCACTGAATCTATCGCTCGTATTGATCCGGAACCAATGAATAATACGATTAATAATAGCCATACTTTCTTTAAAGACATCGTCAAAAATCTCCTATCTATGTATATTTGTCTATTACCTTATCATACATTGATAGAATGAAATTTGAGAGATTGTAACCCCCAGCAGAATAATTTGTTACCTTTTAGAAGTTAACTGTGATTTCAACCACAATCATAAAAAGCACGCGACTCCGGCTAAATACTGGCGCATCAACAAAAAATGGTTAAAATCACCCCGTTTTGCGCAGAATAGATGTGTCTAAATTAGCAACTTTAGTAAACTATTGAACAAAGTTTGAACGGAATTTTTCAACCTATAAACAGCGCCGTTACAGTGATCTTTATCATACTATTAGAAACTTGTAACAAATTGATCACACATATTTAACTTGTTCGCCATTATTAAGGTCTTTTTTAGGATAAATGGAAAAATAAGTCTTTTGCTTTCTTCTCCATAAATTCTTACTATATATAAAGGTTAATGTTGAGGGTTAATAAAAGAAGTATTGAAGGAAGGAGCTTAAGCATGAACAAAAAGGGACCGTTATACGCTTTATTTCTCAGCCTAATTTTACTCTTGCCAGGATGCAGTTCAATCGCTGTTCTGAATCCGAAGGGGCCGGCTGCAAGAACTTTATCTGACACGATCATTCTCTCCATTGTTATGATGCTCGGCGTTCTGGCAGTTGTCTACATCTTATATGTCTTTGTGCTTTTGAAATACCGTGCTAAAAAAAGCAACGAAGATTATATTCCTCCTCACGAGGAAGGAAACAAATGGCTGGAGGCTATCTGGATTACCATTCCGATTATTATCGTGGCATTCCTCTCCGTAGTCACCGTCAAAACAACAGTAGATGTAGAAAATGTTGCAGCGGATTATAAAGATCAGAAACCGCTTGTAATTTATGCTTCCTCCTCTAACTGGAAATGGCATTTCAGCTACCCAGAAGAAGGTATCGAAACAGTAAACTACGTTAACATTCCAGTTCACCGCGCTGTAGAGTTCAGATTGTATTCTTTCGGTACGATCTCAAGTCTTTGGATCCCACAATTGGGAGGACAAAAATACGCGATGAGCGACATGATCACAACCTTGCATCTTTCAGCTGATACTGTAGGTTCTTATGTCGGAAGAAATGCGAACTTTAATGGTAAGGGTTTTGCCCACATGGAGTTTGAAACACTTGCGATGACAGATAAGGACTATCAGGAATGGGTGAAAGACGTTAAAGAAACGGCGGGTCCACTGACGGAAGATGAATTTAAAGGTCTTTTGGAAATGGAACATGTCGGACGTAAAACGTATACGAATACTCACTTATCCTTTAGCCCGCCTCCGGGAAGCCATGGTGACCATATGAGTAATGGTGGCACTGAAATGGATACGGATAACGGAAGTATGGAGCATCAGGATAATAAAGAAATTCACCCGACTCCAGCACCATCCAGCGAGACGGAATTCAACACCGAGCCTAATCCAGAACTGGATGAGCCGACACCTAGTTCTCCATTAGAAGAGAGCACAACACATGACGGACACTAGTCAATGTTAATTGAACAACTTGAAAGGAGCGATTCCTAATGGATTGGGATAAATTTAAGGTCCACGGCGAACCCCTGATATACGGAGCTATGGCAAGTATTGTTCTGGCTACAATCGGGATTATCGTCGGCCTGACCTATTTTAAAAAATGGGGATATTTATGGCGCGAATGGTTGACTACTGTTGACCACAAACGTATTGGGATTATGTATATCCTCGCTGCATTGCTTATGCTTTTCCGCGGCGGCGTTGACGCTATTATGATGAAGCTGCAAACAGCAGCCCCGGACATGAAATTTCTTGACGCACAGCATTACAACGAGGTATTTACAACACACGGCTTGATTATGATCCTTTTTATGGCCATGCCGTTTATTATCGGTCTGATGAATGTTATCGTTCCGCTGCAAATCGGTGCTAGAGACGTTGCCTTCCCGCGTCTGAATGCTGTCAGCTTCTGGCTCTTCTTCTTTGGAGCTATGCTGCTTAACATTTCGTTTGTTATCGGGGGATCGCCAGATGCTGGTTGGTCCGCATATTTCCCGCTAGCAAGTCTAGAGTTCAGTCCAACGGTGGGTAATAACTATTACTCGCTCGCACTACAAATTTCAGGTATTGGTACGCTCCTCACAGGCGTTAACTTTATTGTAACGATTCTGAAAATGCGTGCACCAGGCATGAAGTTGATGAAAATGCCGATGTTTACTTGGTCCGTATTGATCACCAACGTAATTATCGTATTCGCATTCCCTGTGCTTACGGTTGCACTCGCGTTGATGATGTTCGACCGGTTGTTCGGCTCTCAATTCTTCACGATGGCCAATGGCGGTATGGATATGTTATGGGCCAACCTGTTCTGGGTATGGGGTCACCCTGAAGTATATATCGTTGTCTTACCGGCATTCGGTATTTATAGTGAAATTATCGCCACCTTCTCTAAAAAGAACCTGTATGGATATACATCCATGGTATTCAGTATGTTGATCATTTCCCTCTTGTCCTTCCTAGTATGGGCTCACCATTTCTATACAATGGGTCAAGGTGCTATGGTTAACAGCTTCTTCTCGATTACAACCATGGCCATTGCCGTACCAACAGGTGTGAAAATATTTAACTGGCTATTTACCTTACGAAAAGGGCGAATAACCTTTACGACACCTATGCTATACACCCTGGCCTTTATTCCGATCTTTACGATTGGTGGGGTAACAGGTGTCATGTTGGCTATGGCCAGTGCCGATTACCAGTACCATAATACGATGTTCCTGGTTGCCCATTTCCACTACGTTCTTATTCCGGGTGCGGTCTTCGCCGTTATCGCAGGGTTCCATTACTGGTTCCCTAAAGTATTCGGTTTCCGTCTGAATGAACGTCTTGGCAAGCATGCCTTCTGGTGGATTATCATTTCCTTTAACGTATCGTTCTTCCCGCTGTTTATTCTCGGACTTAAGGGTATGACCCGCCGACAATACACCTATTCTGCGGATACCGGATTTGGCCCGCTGAGTATGGTCTCATTCGTAGGTGCGATCGGTCTCGCTATTGGATTTGTAATCCTGGTTTATAACATTTACTGGAGTACTCGTTACGAACCAAGAGATACTGATGGAGATCCGTGGGATGCACGTACTTTGGAATGGGCAACGAAAAGCCCGATTCCAGCTTACAACTTCGCAGTGGTTCCAAATGTCAAAACACGCGATGCTTACTGGTCTGCTAAACAAGATAAAGTACCACTTTTTGAAGATAAGATTACTAAGATTCATATGCCTAGCAACACAGGAAAACCATTTGTTCTGGGTGTTATCTTCTTCATTGCAGGGTTCTCTCTGGTCTTCAGTCTTTGGATTCCAGCGATCCTCTCTGGAGTAGGTATCCTCATTGTTCTAGCTGCTATGTCCTTTGATCGGGATCACGGATTCTACATCCCAGCAGAAGAAGTTATTGCTACTGAAAAGAAATTGCGGGGTGAGACAGTATGAAAATAGATGCGTCTAAGCCGCTTGAATACTCAACAGAAGAGAATAGTAATAAAATCTTTGGCTTCTGGGTTTTTCTAGGAGCGGAGATTGCACTGTTCGCTACGTTGTTCACTGTTTATTTTGTAATGGTAGACCGTTTTGCCAGCGGCCCTAGCGGGCCGGATCTTTTCGAAATTGGTCCAGTAATGATCGAAACATTGCTGCTGCTGACAAGTTCGTTCACGATTGGTCTTGCAGTTCATGCCATGCGGCATGGTTACCAAAAAGCCATGATGGTCTTTTTCGGACTAACCCTTCTAATGGGCCTCGGCTTCCTTGGTATTGAAATCACGGAGTTTGTCACTTATGTTCACGAAGGGGCTACACTTCAAACCAGTGGTTTCCTATCCAGTCTTTTTGTACTGCTGGGAACACACGGAGCTCACGTATCGTTCGGGTTCCTGTGGGGTGCGGCTATTCTAATCCAGTTGAAGCGTCAAGGTATTAATCCGGCTACGGCCAATAAATCCTTTATCTTCTCGCTGTACTGGCATTTCTTGGACGTTGTCTGGATCTTTATTTTCAGCTTCGTCTATCTGAAAGGACTGATGTAGCATGATGAAGCAATTGTTTCCAATTCGCCATGTGATGGGTTTCTTAGCCTCTCTTGTCCTTTCTGTGGCTGCACTTGCTGTAATCTACCTTGATCTATCCAACACTGCGAACATGGCTATCCTGCTTGTTACAGCCCTCATTCAGGCTTCCTTGCAGCTCTTCCTGTTCATGCATATTGGTGAATCAGCAGATACCAAGAAAGAACTTTACATCAATATCGCCTATGCCTTATTCGTTGGTCTAGTTACGATATTCGGTACGCTCTTCATCTTCGTATGGGGCTGGTATGCTTAATTACAGACACTAATACTCAAAGGGACGTCTCTAAAGCCAAAATGGCTTAGGGGCGTCTCTTTTTTTTGCGTTTATTTAGGAGGTTTGTTGTAGCGGATGCCCGGAAATGTGCGCCTTTCTAGGCAATAGCTGCACTGGAGTCCGGAACTTCGCTCAATAGGCGAAAAATGTGCAAATAGCGTCATCTGGGTCCGAAAGCTACGGGGGAGATAAGGGGGGGCGGCGCGATCGGACTCAGAGGAGCTTATAAGCTAAAAACAGCAGCGTTTGAGTCCGAAAGCCCCGTGAGACAAGGTCGGCTTGGCGCGATCGGACTCAGATGATCTTAAAAGCGGGAAACAGCGGCGTTTGGATTGGTAACGGACCCCAAAGTCGTTATTGGTGTAAAAGGCGCCCGAAATGAGCGTCTTTTTGGGCAATAGCTGCATAGGAGTCCGAAACTTCGCTCAAAAGGCGAAGAATGTGCGAATAGCGTCATCTGAGTCCGAAAGCCAGGGGGATGAGGATGGCACAACGCTGTCGGACTCAGGTGACCTTAAAAGCTGGAATCAACGGTATCTAGAATTCTAAGGGACCCCATAGCCACTATTGGTGTGAAAAATGCCCCAAATGAGCATCTTTCTTGACAATAGCTGCACTGGAGTCCGGAACTTCGCTCAAAAGGCGGAAAGTGTGCGAATAGCGTCATCTGGGTCCGAAAGCTACGGGGGAGATAAGGGGGGGCGGCGCGATCGGACTCAGATGATCTTAAAAGCGGGAAACAGCGGCGTTTGGAGTGGTAACGGACCACAAGGTCGTTATTGGTGTAAAAGGCACCCGAAATGAGCGTCTTTTTGGGCAATAGTTGCAACTGAGTCCGAAACTTCGCTCAAAAGACGAAAAATGTTCGAATAGCGTCATCTGAGTCCGAAAGCTACGGGGGATGAGGATGGCACGGCGCTGTCGGACTCAGGTGACCTTAAAAGCGGGAAACAGCGTCATTTGGAGTTGTAACGGACCTCAAAGCCGCTATTGGCATGAAAAACGCCCCAAATGAGCGCCTTTCTAGGCAATAGTTGCACTGGAGTCCGGAACTTCGCTCAATAGGCGAAAAATGTGCGAATAGTGGCATCTGGGTCCGAAAGCTAGCGGGGATAAGGGGGCTCGGCGCGATCGGACTCAGGTGAGCTTAAAAGCATGAAACAGCGTCATTTGGAGTTGTAACGGACCTCAAAGCCGCTATTGGCATGAAAAACGCCCCAAATGAGCGTCTCTCTAGGCAATAGTTGCACTGGAGTCCGAAACTTCGCTCAAAAGGCGGATAATGTACGAATAGCGTCATCTGAGTCCGAAAGCCACGGGGGATGAGGTTGGCTCGGAGCTGTCGGACTCAGATGAGCTTATAAGCAGGAATCAGCGTCATCAGGGTCCTAAAACTACTGTGGATGAGGTTGGCTCGGCGCGATCGGACGTAATTTTGATTAATAGCAAGAGATAGATAGATCCCCGAAGGAAAATCTTGGGGATGTTTTTGTTGACATATAAATAAAACTGTATTAATAATAGTAGTACAGTTAGTACACATCATAATGGATTTAATGCAAGATAGTGGAAGGAGGAAGGTTATGTTCGAACTGGACGTTCGTAGTCGGAAGCCGATTTATGAGCAGCTGACCGATAAGGTCAAGGAGATGATTCTGCATGGTATTTTGCAGACGGATGAACAGCTACCTTCTGTAAGGACGTTATCCCAGCAGCTAACCGTGAATCCCAATACGATTCAGAAGGCTTACCGTGAATTGGAACGTGAGGGGTATATCTATTCATTACAGGGGAAAGGAAGTTTTGTAGCCCCGATGAAAAAAGAACAAAATGCGATCAAAAAAGCGGAAGTCCGGAACGAGTTGCTGAGGCTGATGGCGGAGGCGGTATACCTTGGGTTCACCGCAGCTGAGATTAGTTCTTTGTACCAACAAGTGGAGAAGCAAAGAGAAGGAGGGAAGAGTGATGATTGAGATTCGGGGAGTCAGCAAGTTATTTCAAGGCGAGAAGGCAGTCGACGATATCTCTTTAACGGTACATAAAGGAACAATTTATGGGCTGCTCGGCTCTAATGGCGCGGGTAAAACTACGCTGCTCAAAACATTGGCGGGCATCTACTCTCCAGATAAGGGGACCGTGCGGGTGGATGGTGAAGCGGTATTCGAACACCCGACGACTAAGCAACGGGTTATTTTTATGCCGGATGCTCCTTACTTTTTCCCACAATCCACCATGCTGCAAATGGCGGCCTTCTATCGCTCGATTTATCCGAGCTGGAATCAGAAGCGTTTTGAAGATTTGGGAACCGTATTTCAGCTCGATAAAAAACGCAAACTCAGTCGTTTCTCCAAAGGGATGCAGCGGCAAGCGTCATTTTGGTTATGTTTAAGCTGTATGCCGGATGTGCTGATTATGGATGAACCGATTGACGGATTAGATCCGGTGATGCGGCGTCAGATCAAAAACCTGCTATTTCAGGAGGTTGCTGAACGCGAGTTGACGGTAATCATTTCTTCCCATAACCTTCGTGAGATTGAAGATCTGTGCGATCATGTCGGGATTATGCATGGTGGGAAGATGTTGATTGAGAAGGATCTGGATGATCTTAAGGCGGATACACATAAGATTCAAGTGGTGTTCCGAGATGAACGGCATGAGATTCCGTTAGCTGCCAAGTTACAAGTTCTGCATCAAGAGCGCCGGGGAAGTGTGAACCTATATATTGTAAAAGGGGATCGTGAACGGATCAAAGCGGCTTTTCAGGTGTACGAGCCATACGTATTCGATTTGCTTCCATTAACGTTAGAAGAGATCTTTATTTATGAAATGGGGGATGTCGGATATGATGCGCAGCCATTACTACTTTAATAGCAGTATTTTTCGCCAGAACTTCCGCCAGCATGGCTGGATAGGGATTATATATGCACTCGGCTTATTATTTGCACTTCCATTACAGCTCTTCATGAGCAGCAATCCGGATGCAAAACCGCAGGAAGTTGATCATTTATTTCGCATAGCTGGTAGTGTGCAAGCCTTGTTTATCATTACGATCCCAGTTGCCGCAGGACTATTCTTATTCCGATACCTTCAGGCAAAATCACCTGCAGATCTTTGGCATAGCCTGCCTTTACGCAGAGAGCATATATTTACAGCTCATCTGACGAATGGACTTACCTTACTATTGCTGCCTGTTTGGTTAACTGCTGGGGTGGTTGCCGTTGTTAAGCCGTGGAGTGGTAATTTTTATATTTTTCAAGGCGCAGATATTTGGCAATGGTGTATTACAGTTAGTATTCTGACTTTGTTCCTCTTTTGCTTTAGTGTTTTTGTGGGAATATGTACGGGCCAATCTATTCTTCAGGGAATTATCATTTATATTTTGCTTATTCTTCCTGCTGTACTGATCTCATTAATCCACAGCCATTTAGCTATGTATCTTTATGGATATGCAAATGCAAACTCTAACTTGCGTGATTCTATTTCGCAGATATGGTCTCCTTTTGTTCATATCGTGTATTATTTTACCGGCAAACCCTTCACCAATACAGAATTATGGATTTATGGGGTATTGGCACTTCTATTTATCGGGTTGTCGTACCTGTTATACCGTAAACGTAATACGGAAAAAGCGGGTCAGGCTATTGCCTTTGGATATTTCAACCCACTGTTTAAAGCAGGGGTTATGTTATGTGCCATGCTTATTGCCGGTAATTATTTTGCGCAAATGAAGCAACAGCAAATGGGCTGGGTGATTGGTGGATATGCCATCGGAGCCATTATTGGTTATGTTGCCGCAGAAATGATTGTTCGGAAAACATGGCAGATTATGACGCGTAAAATGGTAGCTGAGTTTGCAGTTTATGCGGTAATGATAGGGTTACTTCTGTATATCCCGGTATCAAGTGTTACGGGGTATGAAGCCAGAGTGCCTTCCGGTGATAAGATTAGCGGTGTATATATGGGAGCTAACTACCGGTTGTATGCCCCAACGGATGATTTGTACACTACACCCTACATGGGGCAGAACCCTTTTTCCGATGATAAAGATTATATAGAAGCTGTCCGTAAACTCCATCAAGCGGTAGTTGCGGTACGTCCAGAACTTACCTCACAACAATACGTTTATGAATATTTTACTCTGGCTTATCAATTGGAGAATGGTCACAAGCTAGTGAGGGAATACTGGATCCCTAATAAGGGGTTTGAATCAGAGCTCAAGGCGGTTAAGGATACCGAAGCTTACAAGTATGAAAAGTATAATTTAGCTCTCTTAGACAAAGACCTGGATTATATGTGGGTTACTAACAGGAATAAAAAAGTAGCGATCTCTGATCCCGGGGAAATTTTAGAGCTAAAGGAGATTATCAAACGCGAAATTTTGAATATGTCCTACGAAGTACAGATAGATAAGGATGGAATACCTGATGTGGCTAATATCCAAATAGAGGTAAAGGCAAAAGAGGACAGCAATCAAGTTTCTTCAAGTTATGGTTATAATTATCCATGGAAATCTTCTTTCCATGAGCTTGAAAAGTGGATGAACGAAAAAGGTTATGCCGATAAAATACAAATAACAGCTGAAGATATCCAATCGGCAGAGATTATAAAAGATGATTATATGGACGAGCAAACACCTAAGAACCCTACTAGTCCTGAACAAAGAGTAGCGCTTGCACGCGAAAAGAATCGTACGGCTGTTACGAAGGATAAGACATTATTAACAGATATTTTGGACCATCATTTCCATTATGGTGTTGAGAATGGCAACTACATTGTGAAGTTGATGTACAAAGAGGGTTATAGCGATTTCGTAATGTTAAAAGAATCGGATATGACGCCTGAATTGAAAGCATTGCTGAAATAAGTTAAGAATAAGTTTAGAATAAGGTAAGTAAAAGATTACAGATAAAAGACTACTGGTTGACATAAACTGGATAGTTGGATTATGCTTTTGGAGATAGGAGAAGGATGAAATGGAACTTTTAGGTCAGCCTCTGAACCAGTATATTCGTTCCGGTAAAATAACATCGCTGTATTAACTGGTAAGGAGTTTTGTATTTAGGTGAAGCCCGACCATGGACGATAGAGTCCATGGTCTTTTTTGCATAGTAAGAGGTAATACATGGATGTGTGATTGCTGTAATGCCTCTGGAATCTGCTTCGAAGAGATCCTTTACTGTAGAATAATATAAATAGGAAAAATTGAGGTGAAAATATAATGTTAAGCAATACAGCGGAAGTGTCGTTAAGTAAATTTATGACTAAGCTGCTTCGGCATACCCCGGAGCAATATGGTCTTATTTTGGATCCAGAGGATGGTTCCTGTAGGTTGGATGATTTACTGTTTGTTATTGTAAGCACTCCTAGATGGTCAGAGGTGACTGTGGGAGATATTCGGCAAGTGGTTGCAGGTTGCGACAAGCAACGATTGGAAATCGTTGATGACCGGATCAAAGCCCGGTACGGGCATAGCCACACAAAAATCACTTATGAGCCGGGGACTCCGCCTGCTATACTTTTTCACGGAACTCATTCTGGTGTGCTTTCTGTGATTTTGGAGGAGGGGCTCCAATCGATGGGACGGCAGTATGTTCATTTGTCTGAAGGGACTCATTTTGCCAGTTTAGCCGGAAGTCGCAGAGGGAAATTGATATTGTTAACCGTTGATACGATTAGAGCGGGTCAAATGGGTGTAACCTTTTATAAGGCGGGTAATAAGGTATGGTTGGCAGGTCATATACCGCCTTCCTGTCTTAAGGTGTACCCCGTAAGTTGAACTAGATCGACGTTTGGTCAGGAGGCATAATAACATGGATGAAATTCCAGATCACTTAGATCACGGATTACAGATTGTATTTATTGGATTCAATCCTAGTATCCGTTCTGGCGAGGTAGGACATCATTACGCGAATCCGCGGAATAATTTCTGGAGAATATTACATCAGTCTGGACTTACTCCCCGGTTGTATGATGCGTCTGAGGATGGGGACTTGCTTAAGCTGGGCTATGGGTTTACAAATATTGTTGCCCGTCCCACACGGGGAATCGACGATATTACTCGTGAAGAATACCAGGAGGGTCGGGAAATGCTTCGCTCCAAGCTGGAGAAATATCGGCCTCAAGTCGCCTGTTTTGTAGGTAAGGGTGTGTATACAGAGTTTAGCCGCAGAACAAAAGCTAACTGGGGATTTCAAGGGGACGTGCCTCCAAAGGTAGATGGTGTCCGTGAATTTGTTGCACCCTCTTCTAGCGGATTAGTTAGAATGCCGATGGAAGAGATAGTTGGGATTTATCGCAGATTAGCCGAGTTTACGCAAGAGAACGATGGGTGATTGATGTATTTGGAGTTAGGGTGCTAAAGGACACAGGAGTCGCTAAAAGTAACAAATCACTCTAATTTGCGTGCTATCGGACTCCGATGCAGCTATTGGGTGGAAATAGACTGAATATGAGTCCATTTTGGGTAGATAGCGTCTCTGGAGTCCGAAAACACGACTAAATGGCCGAAAATCCACGAATAACGGCGCCTGAGTCCGTAAGGATAAAGGCTGGGGAGTTCGCTGTAGATCTCTGTGGATCTCTGTAGATCTCTGTAGATCCCGTAGACCCCGCAGATCCCGCAGATCTCCGTAGATCGCAACTGTTCCAACCAGCAGCAGAGTGTAGGTTAGAAAGACTGAGCAGTAATGCTGCAAATGGAGCTAAAGGACACAGGAGTCGCTAAAAGTAACAATTCACTCTTATTTGTGCGCTATCGGACACTAATGCAGCTATTGGGTGGAAATTGACTGAATATGAGTCCATTTTGGGTAGATAGCGTCTCTGGAGTCCGAAAACACCACTAAATGGCCGAAAATCCACGAATAACGGCGCCTGAGTCCGTAAGAGTAAAAGCTGGGGAATTGGCCATTGATCTCCGTAAATCCGTAAATCCGTAGACCCCGCAGATCCCGTAGATCGTAACTCTTCCCACTAGCAGCAGAGTGTAGGTTAGAAAGACTGAGCAGTAACGCTGCAAATGGAGCTAAAGGACACAGGAGTCGCTAAAAGTAACAAGTCACTCTAATTTGTGTGCTATCGGACTCCAATGCAGCTATTGGGTGGAAATTGACTGATTATGAGTCCATTTTGGGTAGATAGCGTCTTTGGAGTCCGAAAACACCACTAAATGGCCGCAAATCCACGAATAACGGCGCCTGAGTCCGTAAGGATAAAGGCTGGAGAGTTCGCTGTAGATCTCTGTAGATCTCTGTGGATCTCTGTAGATCCCGCAGATCCCGCAGATCCCGCAGATCCCGTAGCTCTCGCAAGGTCTGGCAAACTCTCGCATCTTAGCTATCTCTCGCTACTCTAGAATACCCTCAAACACAAAAGGAGCAAGATTCCATATCGGAATCTTGCTCCTTTTATAACTTCAAAGGGCAGTCTCAGTATATGAGACATGCCCTTAGTCCCTAATACATTAGGTCTCAATCAGCAGCAGAATGATAGAGGATAAGGATAGGCAAACACTAATCAGGCAAAGCACGGCAACGACCTGCTTCTGGTTCAGGCCTGCCCGAAGCAGGCGGTAATGAGCCTGGGTGGCATCGGCTTGATAAATGGACTTGCCTTGGATGAAACGTTTGACTACGACAAAAATGTTGTCGAAGATCGGTACGCCCAGCGCCAGAATCGGAATGAACAGCGACAGGACGGTGGCTTGCTTGAACGCTCCGTCGAGTGCAATTACCGCTAGGATGAAGCCGAGAAAGGTTGCCCCGGCGTCGCCCATAAAGATTTTGGCGGGCGGCTTATTGTAGCGCAGATAAGCAAGCGTAACGCCAATCAGTGAAATTGCCATAATGGCAGATGAGGATTGCCCCTTTGCCAGTGCGACAACAAATAACGTAATCGCCGAAATGGCCGTCAAGGCACCAGCCAGACCGTCCATGCCATCCGAGAAATTAATAACTGTGGTTACACCGAAGATCCAGATAATCGTCAGCAGAAACGATAGAATGACAGGCAAAACGATATAATCGCCTGAGAATGGATTGTAGAATCCGGTAAAGGCATTGCCAGAAACATAAACTAGGATCGCTGCGCTAACTTGTACAATTAACTTGGGCAGAGCTGGGAAATCTTTGCCTTTCGTTTTGTACCAATCATCCACCGTGCCTATGGTCAGCAACAGTACGCCACCTACAAATAATGCGACAGTCTCCATGGAGAAATCACGCGCGAACACCAGATAAGTGATAAAAAATCCGATGAATATGGCGTAGCTGGCCGTTAGCGGAATGGGCTCTCTATGAATTTTACGCTCAACGTCCTGCCGAGGCTTGTCCACAAAATCAAGCCGAAAAGCAAGCTTGCCGAGCGGCGGAATTAGAAAGTAGACGATAAGAAATGACATTAGAAATGATAAAACGTATAAAATGACGCTCACCACCGTTTTCTTTTTAAAATACCACAGATCGATTAAATCTACCTTAAAAAAGTAAAATTTTGTCGTGAGGGGTGTGAAGTTGACTTGCCAGCAACGCTGTAGTACCTTGTTGAGAAAAGCCTTTGGGGGATATTTATGAAATACGATGTTATTTTATTTGATGCCGACGATACGTTGTTTGATTATGGAATGGCAGAAAGTCACGCGTTGTCTAATGCCTTTCTACACTTTGGGATGCCCACAGGTGCAGCAGATTATGCTGCCAGTTATCAAGAGATTAACCACGCATTGTGGAGGGATCTAGAACAAGGAAGGATTTCATCTGCGGCGCTGCGGGTAGAGCGGTTCAATCGGTTGTTTGCTGCACATGCGCTTGAGCTTGATCCTGAAACATTCAGTGAGGCCTATCTACGTTTCTTAGGCGAAGGAACCTTTCTGATGCAGGGAGCAATCGAGCTATGCGGAGAGCTTGCAGATTGCCGCCTGGCGATTATCACGAATGGAATCAAGGATGTGCAAACTTCCAGAATCCAAGGATCGCTGCTGAGTGATACATTTGAGCAGATCATTATCTCAGAGGAGGCAGGATGTCAGAAGCCAGAGACGGGGATTTTTGATTATGCTTTTGCCAAATTGGGGATTGAAGATAAGGAAAAAGTATTGATTGTGGGTGACTCCTTAACCTCTGATATTCAAGGCGGAATTAATTATGGGATTGATACCTGCTGGTTTAACCCGCTAGGGAAGATTAATGAGTCCGGCGTTCAGCCAAAATACGAAATCCGAAACCTGTCGGAGCTACTAGATATTGTAGGGAAAGCTACTAACCTTCAATAATAAAATAAGGTGTGAGCGCATAAGCGGCTCACACCTTTTATTTAGTAACCTGAAAGAGGTTTATTGCCGAGTATCCAGCGGCTTCAGATACGCCTCGATTTGCTGGCGTTTCGATTCCAGAAATGGCGGCAGCGCAAGGGATTCACCTAAACTTTCCATAGGCTCATCTGTAGCAAAGCCTGGTCCGTCTGTAGCCAACTCAAAAAGGATGCCGTTAGGCTCGCGGAAATAGAGGGAACGGAAGTAGAAGCGGTCGACGAAACCGGAATTAGGAAGCTGTGCCTGGCGGATGTGTTCGATCCATTGCTTCAATTCGTCTTCATTATCTACGCGGAATGCGACGTGATGTACCCCGCCACGTCCCAAATGCTCTTGCTCCAGATCATTGCGTTCCTCCAGATGAACCTCAGCACCTGATCCGCCTTCACCAGTCTCGAATACGAGCACATCTGGCTGGCCGGCAACTGTTGAAGGGTAGGTTCCTATACGGCGGAAGCCAAGCAACTGCTCTAGCACTACCGCTGTATGTTCTGCACTTTCTACTGTGAGATGTGCGGGTCCTAAGCCTACAATGCCATATTGGGCAGGTACTGGGCTTTTAGCCCAAGGAGTACCGCCGGCAACACCGTTATCATTTTCGTCGGATACGAGAATGAAACGTTGGCTCTCGTGATCGCGGAAGGATAAAGTCTGGCGTCCACCAAGTTCCTGTATCGTCCCATGCTCCACGTTAAGCTCGGTGAAGCGTTGCTCCCAGTAGGTAAGTGCGGCATCGCTTGGCACTCGAAGGGAGAGCGCGGAGATGCTGTTATTGCCCTCTCGGTTGCGGCCTGCCATCGGAAGCTCGAAAAAGGTTAATTCGGTTCCGGGATTCCCCTTCTCATCTCCATAGAATAAATGGTACACTGAAATATCATCCTGATTTACTGTTTTTTTAATGAGACGCAGTCCGAGTACCTCTGTATAGAACTTAAAGTTCTCCTGTGCTTTGCCTGTAATAGCTGAGACATGGTGAAGTCCTTTTAACGTTAAACTCATGGTAGTTACCTCCGTGTAAATGCTTTGGGTTTGTGGATTATTTTAATTTATTTTTAATATATCGATAGAATCTTTGGTGAATATTATTAAGTTACTATAATTTTAATAGTAATAAGAAACTTTTGCAAGTGGATATTAATGTTTCATGAAATTTAATTCATACATAAGGAGAGAGTATAGTGCACACAACAACAAGCTTGATGAAACAATTACAGGAGTTAGGGATTGATCCACAGGGGACCATTCTAGTTCATTCCTCGTTAAAAAGTGTTGGCGAAGTAGAAGGAGGCGCGAACACGGTGCTGGATGCACTCAGTGAATATATGAAGGATGGGCTGCTTGTTTTGCCAACGCATACATGGGCTTATATTAATGCGGATAATCCGCGCTTCTTTGTTCAAGATTCCCCATCTTGTGTAGGGATATTACCGGAGCTGTTCAGAAAACGTCCAGGTGTTGTCCGCTCTTGGCATCCGACTCACTCTGTAGCGGCTTTGGGTGTTGATGCTGAGGCGTTTACTGCAGGGGATGAACGTTGGGATACGCCATGCGCCCGTGGTTCAGTGTGGGGCAAGCTGCTTGATCGGAAGGCGGAAATAGTACTGCTAGGCGTCGATCTGCGGCGGAATACGTTCATTCACGGTATTGAAGAGTGGGTGGATATTCCGGGCAGAATGACGGATAGTCATGAGGAATTATATACGGTGACGCCGGGTGGCGATGAAATCATGGTGCCTTCTCGCAGACATTGTGGTCTCTCTTGGTCGGAGCATTTTTGGAAAGTGGAACGCGAGCTTGAGGAAGGCGGTGCCATGCGTAAGGGGAACTTCGGGGATGCACTAGTTAGAGTGTGTGGAACAGTAGAAACGACGGATATTTTAAGCCTGATGCTAAAAGAGAATCCTGATCTTTTCTCCGATAATGAACCGCTGCATGGTGAGTCGAAACCAGATCCGCTTCCAAAGACCAGACGTGAACAACCGTAGGTGGGAGAGGCTAAACCATTTTTTCAGCACGCACAATCTGGAAGCCGCTATCAATGTATGGTATATTAATCTCACTAAAACATAGTAAGGAGATTGGAAATGGAAAAAACATTGGTCTTTGGACACAAAAATCCGGACACGGATACTATTTGTTCGGCAATTGCTTATGCAGCACTCAAAAAAGAATTAGGCTGGGATGCTGAGCCAGTTCGTCTGGGAGACGTTAGTGGTGAAACGCAATTTGCGCTTGATCATTTCGGAGTTGAGGCTCCTCGTCTGGTAGAGAACGTAGCTGGAGAAGCTAATCAGGTTATTCTTGTTGACCATAATGAACGCCAACAAAGTGCGAATGACATTGATCGAGTGCGTGTAATTGAAGTTATCGACCATCACCGGATCGCTAATTTTGAGACTGCACATCCGTTATACTACCGTGCTGAGCCAGTAGGCTGTACTGCTACTATTCTTAACAAAATGTATAAAGAAAACGGTGTAGCTATCCCTAAAGACATCGCCGGATTGATGTTGTCTGCAATCATTTCTGATTCCTTGCTGTTTAAATCTCCAACCTGCACCGCTGAAGATGTAGCTGCAGCACGCGAATTGGCTGAAATCGCTGGTGTAAATGCAGAAAGCTACGGCCTTGATATGCTGAAGGCTGGTGCTGACCTTAGCGACAAGAGTATCGCTCAACTGATCTCCTTGGATGCTAAGGAATTCAAAATGGGTGAATACAAAGTAGAAATCGCCCAAGTGAACGCGGTCGACGTTAATGATGTACTCTCCAAGCAGGCTGAACTAGAAACTGCACTGACTTCCATTATTGCTGAAAAAGAATTGGATCTGTTCCTGTTCGTAGTTACAGATATCCTCAACAACGATTCGGTGGGTCTGGCTCTGGGCCGTGTTGCAGGTGCAGTAGAACAGGCGTACAACGTGAAGCTTGATGACAATAAAGCACTTCTTAAGGGTGTAGTATCCCGTAAATCGCAAATCGTACCGGTACTTACAGAGACAATTGCTAAACTGTAAAGCATTTTGACAGTTGCGTTGTATTTTGTACAATAGAAATCCTGTCTATGAGAGTAGATTGGATAAAAAGAGCTCATGCCCCATCAGTAGTTAAGATGGTGGCATGAGTTCTTTTTGTTTTACGGCGTATTCTGCTACAATATTTTGGGAGGAGATCCAACAGATCCTCTTCTAATTGCATGAACTTTGAACCAGCATGAGGAATATGACAAAGGGATAGGGGATATTGGAAATGGAATTGTTTGCAGCATTGGAACGGGACGACTACGAGGAATTATTATTTTGTCAGGATAAGGCATCGGGATTAAAGGCGATCATCGCGATTCATGACACGACACTGGGACCAGCACTGGGTGGAACACGGATGTGGACCTACGCTACGGAAGAGGAAGCTATTGTTGATGCGCTTCGATTAGCAAAAGGGATGACCTATAAAAATGCAGTATCCGGCCTGAATTTGGGTGGTGGGAAAACAGTAATCATTGGAGATCCCAAGAAGGATAAAAATGAAGCCATGTTCCGTGCTTTCGGAAGATACATACAAGGTTTAAATGGACGGTACATAACTGCTGAAGATGTAGGGACTACGGAAGAGGACATGAACATTATTTATCAAGAGACAGATTATGTTACTGGCACCTCACCTACGTACGGTTCTTCGGGCAATCCGTCACCAGCAACGGCTTACGGTGTTTACCAAGGAATGAAGGCAGCCGCTAAAGCCGCCTTTGGCAGTGATTCGCTCGAAGGGAAGACAGTAGCTGTTCAAGGCGTGGGGAACGTGGCCTTTACACTGTGCAAACATCTTCATGAAGAAGGAGCACAGCTTATCGTAACGGACATCCATAAACCAGCCGTTCAACGTGCAGTAGAGGCCTATGGCGCCAAGGCTGTAGATCCAGGCGATATCATCAGTGTAGATTGTGATATTTATGCTCCTTGCGCTCTTGGAGCGACAATTAACAATGAATCCTTACGGGTAATCAAGGCGAAAGTGATTGCAGGAGCTGCTAATAATCAGCTGAAGGATTCCTCGCATGGTGATGCACTTCATGAGATGGGGATTGTATATGCTCCAGATTACGTGATTAATGCAGGTGGCGTCATTAATATTGCGGACGAGCTGAACGGCTATAATAAGGAACGTGCCTTTAAGCAGGTGGCGAAGATTTACGATAATATTACCCGCGTAATGGAAATTTCCCGTTTGAACGGAATACCTACTTATGCCGCTGCGAACCAGCTTGCAGAGGACCGGATAGCGCTATTAAGAAATAGCCGCAGCACCTTCCTGCGTAATGGTCAACATGCACTTAGCAGAAGATCGCTGCGGGGATAAGCTGTAATAAAAAACTCGGCAATTTCCATCCGATTACAACTTCGGAGGGACTGCCGAGTTTTTTTATGTTCTTTTATTTCTACAAGAAACGTTTATTCTCTTTCGAGGACGGTAACGTGGTTTCTGCTTATTCCTAATTACTGAACCTTTTGCGGTTCTGGGTAAGTGACGCCGAAGGTGTCGACCGTCACCTTTTTCATGACTGGTGGCTCATCTGGACGATCAGAACCGTCACGAGGCAGGCTCACAATTCTTTTTACAGCTTCGATACCTTCAGTTACTTTACCAAAAGCGGCGTAGCTTCCATCTAGACTAGGGTAAGCTGCATCCATAATAAAGAACTGGGAACCGGCAGAGTCAGGAGCCTGTGATCTTGCCATGGATAGAACACCTTCTGTATGCAGAAGGTTATTGGTGAACCCGTTGCCAGAGAATTCTCCGGCGATACTGTAACCCGGACCTCCCATACCTGTACCATCAGGGTCGCCGCCTTGAATCATGAAGTTAGGAATTACTCTATGGAATATAGTGTTATCATAAAATCCTTTTTGAATAAGTGAGATGAAATTGTTTACGGTGTTAGGGGCAACCTCAGGGTATAGCTCAGCTTGGATGATATCCCCGTCTTCCATTTCAATGGTTACTAAGGGATGACTTGCCGTAGCTGAAGGAACGCCTTCAGTTGGGGCTGCACTTTCCCCAGGTGCTGATCCGCTGCTTCCATTATTACTGCTTGCATTGTTATTGTTTGGCTTGTTACCGCAACCTGCCGCAATAACCATGACCAGGCATAACATGATCAGAAGAATAGCGGATTTTGTTCGTGTAGACTTCACTAAATAATCTCTCCTTTTTATTGAATAATCTCGTAGGTACTTCCCATAATACCTCCTTTGTCCTATTACATGCAAAGGTCAGTTATGACTTCTGGGATTGGCACATCTTAAAAAGAAGTTTACAATGGTAGGATGTTTCCAAAGAGAACATCGAGAAAGGATGTGCATAGGATGCTCTTTTCGTGGAAGCGGAATTTGATCGTGCTTTGGGTAGGGGTTTTCTTTTGTAGTACAGCTTATTCGATCTCGATTCCCTTCCTTTCCATTTTTTTGAGCGACGAACTTGGGGTTTCAAATCATTTGGAGATTTGGTCAGGGGTTAGTTTTGGAATAACCTTTCTTGCCAGCGCTTTAATCTCTCCCTATTGGGGTTCGCTAGCCGACAAGTATGGTCGGAAACCGATGCTTATTCGCTCGGGTTTTAGTCTGGCAGCTTTATACCTTATTAATTATTTTGTACATGATCCTTATGTTTTTTTGATTGTGCGTGTGCTGCAAGGACTGCTTGCCGGTTTTGTTCCAGCAGCTATTGCAATGGTAGCCACCAATACACCTGAGCATAAGACGGGGTACGCTTTAAGTATTATGTCTACAGCCGGAGCGACAGGTAGTATTATTGGACCATTAATTGGCGGTGTAGTGAGCTATTATACCAGCAACCGGATTGCTTTTTTATTCTCAGCGGGTATTGTACTTATCTCAGCGCTCATTGCTACTTTTTTTGCAAAAGAGGAGAACTTCGACCGTTCGGCTCCAAGGTCACATGTAAGTGATGATATCAGGGAAGCGAGAAGTAACCGAGCTTTTATTACTTTGCTCTCGCTGGCGGGAATCAGTACCTTCTCCGTTATGATTCTGGAACCGTTAATCCCAATTTATCTACTGGACATGGGGATCTCCAAAAATAGTGCCTCGCTAAGCTCGGGAATCGTATTCTCTGCTGTGGGGATTGCTACGGTGCTGATGGCTCCGCAGTGGGGCAGACTCGGCAGCCGAAAAGGCTTTGGGATGATCTTATTTATTGGTCTGATCGGGGGCGGGATCGGTAATATTCTACAGTTTTTTGTTTCGGGCTATGTAGAGTTCGCTATCCTTCGCTTTGCATACGGCTTGTTCTATGCAGGTGTGCTGCCGTCAGTCAATGCCATGATTGTACAAGTAATTGAGCCGGGATTCCGTGGACGGGCCTTTGGCCTGAATCAGGCGGCATCTCAGCTTGCGACGATGGCTGGACCGATTATCGGCGGCTTATTGGGCGCGTTTATTCCAATTCGTTGGGTGTTTGTAATCAATGGAGTGATGCTGCTGGTAGCAGCGATATTGGTTAAGACCCGCAAGCTGGAAGCACAAATCGCCGCTGCTCGTCCCGCAGAACAGCCAACAAGGATGCAGGGCTAACTGCTACCTCAATGAGCATGTCGTTATTTAGAAATAACATAAAGCCGCCGGGCTCACAGCCCGGCGGCTTTATTCATATTAAGCTGCTATTCTCCCTGCGAACCGTTCAAAACGTCTGTTCCCGGCATAACATCCACTGGCGGGGAGGCAGGGTCAATAATGGAATTTGGATATACATCGTCCGCATCTGGAACATCCTCCAGCGGCTCATCTTCTTCTTCCATCTCCAAGAGTTCCTCATCCTTAGTATAATCCGTATCATCTAGGGTTAATCCTGCGGTTTCAGCGGCTAGATATGCATCGGATTCCACCAGCTCATCTCTTTCGATTACATCCTTAGGTGAGTTTAAACCAATATCTGCTGCCAAGTATTTATCGCCAACCAAGACAGGATCTGCGTCATCATCAACAATATCCTCTTCGTCCATATCAGCTTGTATATAACGTTCATATTCAAAGTCAGCTTCAGTTTTATTTGGTGAACTATCCATAGCCGTTCACTCCTTTTTTATGATAAAATTTGAACTTCCTATGTTTATCTTTACCCGTTTGACCATGATCGAATCGCTGATCCAATAAATGGGTATGTCTATATTGGATTAGTAAAAAATGGGTGAAAGCAAAAGCTGATGAAAAACGTTCTTTTTCGAGAAAATTTACAAGAATAGGCAGGGATAGTGCGAAGCTTGTCGAAATTAAGAAGCATATATGAACGTTTAAACAACTAATGAATTACTGAGGTGCTACGATGAAGTTGCCAAAGCTCAATATAGCGGCTGCTTTTTTATTAATTCTACTGCTGACCGCTATGGTTCCTTTTGGTACGGCGATAGTGAGTGCTGAATCATCAGACTCTACGCTGCCCAATTGGGAGATTAAATTTGAACGTATAGAAATAGATCATATTGAAGAAGCTGTGGCAGCTCTTGATGAAGAATGGACTCGTGTTATGCCTCATGGGAAAAGCCCAGAGACTCCAAGTGGAGCAACCTCAGCCTGGCTGCGGTTTACTTTACCACAAATTAGTGATAAATCTGCGTTATTCATAGATAAAGTATATGGAAATAATGTTAAGGCTTATTTAAATAACGAATTAATATATGATTCCGGAAAAGATTTTAATTTCAATGGCAGTAAGGTTTTCATTCCTCTGTCCAAAAGTGTTGGAGGACAACAGCTATATTTATGGACCCATGGTGGCAGCAAAGACTTAGGGATTCACGGCGAAATAAGAGTAGGCCAATACGATGAGCTGTTATCTGTTTATGTAAAGCAGGGCTTAATGGATCTGATCATTGGAACGACGCTTATTTTTATTGCGATTGTACTGCTGATCTGCTCGCTATTCATGAGAAAAGGCTATTTTTCAGGCGGATATCTATTGGTGCTGATTATTTTATCCATTGGCGTCTTAGTGGTAACGTATTCATCGTTCCTGCCGACAATCCTCGGCGATTATGGAGAGATCGTACTTGTTTTCTTTGATGTAGCTTTATATACGCTTTTGCCATCCTTTACATTTTATTTTGAGAAAATATTTGGTCCAGGGAAAAAGAGAATCGTTACACGTTTCCGTAAGTTTCAAATTGTCTATTCTGTATTTTGTTTTTCCCTAATGGTTATTAATATTCTTCTGTCCTATCAGGTGGATGACTTTTATCGATTGATGACTACGAGTGTGCTAGGTATCCTTATGATTGTACAAATTATACTTTTGATCAGCTTAGCGTTTATACACGCGAACCGTGGCAATGTAGATGCTGTTATTTTTACTTCAGGCTTCTCAATATTTGCTTTCATGTCTCTTAGTGAACTGGTCATGTTCTATGCATCGGGGCAATCCTATCAATTATATTGGTGGAAATGGGGAATGGTGATTTTCGTAATTGCCTTAATCGTCATTCTGGGAAGAAGGTTTACTCGAAACCATGAACAGCTTATTGAATATTCCCATCAGCTTGAGAAGTTCAATAATGATTTGCAGCGCTCGGAGAAGATGGAGATTATTAGTGAGCTGGCAGCTTCGGTTGCCCATGAAGTACGGAATCCATTGCAGGTTACCCGGGGGTTTCTGCAGATTCTTGGGGAGCGTTCAGATCAAAAGGAGCGGGAATATCTGCAAATGGCAGTGACAGAACTGGATCGAGCTACGCTCATTATTACAGACTTCCTAACCTTCGCTAAACCAGGACTTGAAACCGTAGAGCAGCTTGATGTGTCTGAAGAGTTGAGGCATGTGACGGGTATTCTTTCTCCGTTAGCGAATCTGCAAGGGGGCGTCATTGAACTTAATCTGCAGCCAGGACTTTACGTTACTGGATCATCTGCCAAGTTCAAGCAAGCGTTTATCAACATTCTCAAAAATAGCATCGAAGCTTTAAAGGACAATGGGCTGATTAAAGTCACAGCCTGGAAGTCTGGAAAACATATAATAATCAGTGTTCATGATAATGGGGAAGGGATGAACCGGAATGAGCTGGCTCGGTTAGGGGAACCATATTACTCCAATAAGACCAAAGGAACGGGGCTTGGACTGATGGTAACCTTTCGGATTATTGAGGCGATGGAGGGATGCACTGAGTTTCGCAGTGAGAAAGGGGAAGGGACTGAAATTATAGTAAAAATACCAGAACTTAGAAGAATTTAGAAGTAATTTATGATAATTCCGTTTTTTAGAAGGAAAGAGTGAGGGGCTGAGCGAAGTAGTACAGACAGAATATTGTTTCTGATACTTACTTCTGAGGTGCATATATGCGCTTGATGATTAAAGTCCTACATATAGCAATAGCTCTTACTCTCCTTCTGATAGGATATAGTTCAATTGTTGTATCAGCAGCGACCCCATATCCATCCCAAGAAATTACCAGTTGGCAGATGAGATGGGGCGATGGAACCGAAAACAGCGGCATAGAGGTTCCACAGAATAATGACCAGCAGTATTGGATAAATGTGAATGCTACGAAGGAAATCCCACATCTGCCATCAGGCGTATCCACTTCTTGGACTCGTATTTCCATACCTAACTTTAGTTATATCTCCCCTTCAATCTACATTGATACTTTATATGCTCTTCATGTGAAGGTGTATGTGAATGACCGTTTGATCTTCGAGGAAGATCGTAATTATATTAAGGATAACTATTCTTTGTTGTTGCCTTTGAGTCAAAGCGATAGTGGGAAAACATTATACATTTGGACTGAAACGCTGCAGGATAGAATCGGAATTAAAAATGAAGTAGTGATCGGTGAACACAACCTGTTAATCAATGATTATATTAAAAATGGACTCAGCGATGTGATTTTGGGCTGTGCTTTTTTTCTTGTGGCTATCGTTCTATTTATAAGCTCTCTATACATTAATAGGGACTATTTTTCCAGTGTGGCTTCACTAGCCGTTGTAATAGGTTCAACCGGAATTCTTTCGATAACCTATTCTCCTTTTATTTATACCTTTTACAGCGATTTAGGCGCGATTAGTAATGTATTTCTTGATTTGGCTTTATTCTCACTTTTACCGGCGCTTACTCTTTTATTTGAAAAAATATTTGGCAGTGGAAAATATGGGATCGTTCGTCGTTTTCGTCAATTTCAAGTCATTTACTCCTCATTTTGTTTGCTATGTCTTTTGATCAATTTTCTATCGAATAATAGCTATATTGAGTTTTATTATTTTGTATCCACCACTATTATCGGGTTCATCCTCATCCTTCAGTTCATCTTGCTGATCGTATGTGTGATTATATTTTCGCTTAAAGGGAATAGGGACGCTATCATTTTTGCCATTGGCTTTGGAACGGCTGCATTTACTGTAGTGTCAGAGTTACTGTGGTATTACATTCATAAGGGGAACTATGATTTATTCTTGTGGAAGTGGGGCATTGTGGCCTTCATAATCTCCTTGATCGTAATTCTGGAGCGAAGACTAGCCTATAGCCATCAACAGGTTGTTAACTATTCTAAAGAATTAGAGCGTTTTAACAACGAATTGCAGCGTTCAGAAAAAATGGAAATTATTAGCGAGCTTGCTGCATCTGTTGCTCATGAAGTGCGGAATCCACTCCAGGTAACTAGGGGTTTCCTTCAGCTGCTTAGCGAGAAATCCGTTGGTGAAGAGGAAATATTTATGTCGATGGCCCTTAGTGAGCTGGATCGTGCTTCCGGGATCATTACGGATTTCTTAACCTTCGCAAAACCGGAATTTGAGACGATTTCCAGTCTGAATTTGTATAATGAATTTAAGCATATTGAGAGTATTATGCAGCCGCTTTGTCATTTAAATGGAGGGAAAATGATTCTCGATGTATCGGGCGAATTATGGGTGAAGGGGAATTCCTCAAAGTTTAAGCAAGCCTTCATCAACATTATCAAAAATAGCATTGAATCTTTCCGTGACGAAGGGTTTATCTATATGTCGGTGTATGCGGAAGAGGAGAACGTAATTATTCATATCAAAGACAACGGGGAAGGGATGGACGCGGATGTCCTGCACCGATTGGGAGAGCCTTATTTCACTAAAAAGAATAAAGGGACAGGTCTTGGATTAATGGTCACTTTCCGCATCATCGAAGCTATGCAAGGTAAAGTGAAATTCACAAGCAAAAAAGGAGTGGGAACCGAATCCATCACCATACTGCCATTGGCAGAAGCTCCGGATGATTCTCACTCCTTAGGGGGTTAATCTTGTTGTCTTACCACGAACCGCGTGGTGCTGCGGTTGCCTTCAATACATCGGAAGTAGGACTTGGTGGAATTACAAGATAGAATTCGTTGGAGCCTTCTTCTACGGCTTTCAAGGTAACGCTGTCGGGAATAATTACGCCTAGTGCTTCTTGGAGAGCCGCTTTTGGGTCTGAGAGTAGTCTTTTCTTGAAACTTGGATCTTCCCATGCCTTTTGAATGACTTGATTTCTAAGAATTGCTTCTGACATAATAATCACCCTTCCCAAATTGTATATATTTACCTTTAATAATATAACATAGCAAAACTACTAATACTATTCTTTTTATTACAAAATAATAGAATTAATGGACATTTTTTGACAACCAATGATATAATCCTCCGTTTAGCAAGAGCTGCTTGTCCGCTTCGATGGAATCAGAGATCTGTTGTAAGTTACTTACTAGCATGGAATGGAACGCGATAAGATGAGGGGCATCAAGGTCGGAAGCTGTAACTTTGTTATGTGTGTCGTGTGCTAATTGCGTATAGGTATGTAGACCATTTGCAGTGAATAGATAAAATTCGACCTCTTGCGAAGTGAGTTTAGCTGCACTGCTGTTTGGCAGATGTTTGCGAGTTAGGGAGAGAAGACAATTATAGTTGCCCGCGGATAAATCTTCTTTCCAGTCCTCATAGTCATCCAGCATTTGCAGTGTAAGCAAAACCGAATGGATAAGTTCTTCAGCTTGCGGCACTAAATCACTCTTTCCAGACATCAGAAGGGCAGCGGTGCTGGATAGCTTGAGCGGACTGGCTTTATAGGAGATTTTGACCCGATCATTAAGAAAATAGTCACTGGTATTTTCGTTGCTAACACTATCTGCCCACTCCATGATATAACGATTAAATAAGATCCAGAAAGCAGATGGCTCCGGAAATAGTATCCGGTAGATATTTAAAAATTCGACATAAAGCAAATTCGCCAAGGGCAATTTTTCGTATGCGGAGGATTCTTGGCTGTCCATCAGGTCATCCTGTATGAAGAAATACAACATAAAAAAGACGTTGCCCATCGACATCTGGCGAGTAACCTCTGCAGAGATTCCGCATCCCTTCTGCAGCCAAAAGGGTAAAAGATAACATATGTAGTTTTTGTGGCTTTCAGCGTTAAATACGTTAAAATGCTCAAGATAGGACATGCCTTGTTGATTTAGAGGTTCTGGAAATTCGGAAATAATCCGTCTGCTTTCTTGGAATACCAAGCGCAGTTCATCTTCGTAGTCATTTAGCCAATCCATAACAATCCTCCTATAAAATTTTTACGAAAATGGTTCTTTTGCCCTGATTATAGCTTTCTCTTTATTCCATTACAACTAAAATTTAGGAGGTATTAGCAAATATGGAATGGTATACTTTCGGCCAAATGCTTATGGCGATTCGAATGGGCCAAAAGGCGGAAACACCGGATGGCCGCATGGTTATGCGTACCTCCACAGGACTTTTTTGGATAAACGGAATCCTGCAGGGAAAAGTGGTAGAAATTAAAGACTATCTGTTCTCTGACCTATGGCGAATCTATGAGGATCAGGAAAGCCAGCAGGAGGGAATTGGCAGGGAACAACACGAGCAACGTGAGCGGGAGATGCTTGAGAATCAATATGAAGAGCTGCGTTGGGCGAACCGAAAACGTTAGTTCAACGTTCGATTACCCAACAGCAGCTATATAGTGAATCTTAATAAGAGGGATTAGGAACTTACGGATGCGGAGAGCTCTGATTTTAATGCTTCATATTGACTCCGCAGGCGTTGAAGTTTCGAGATACTTTGCTCCAAGCCGCCGAGCCGGTTGCGTTCCGTCCACAAGAGACGATATTGGTGAAGGAGTACATCAAGATCATTGATTTGCTTTGTAATCAGCGCAGGATCAAGCGAATCTGGTGCTGATGTCAACTGTAGCTTGATTCTGCCAAGCTGCACAGCATGCTTCACGAAATGGATGCCATTACTCAGTTCTTTCAACACAAGAGCAGCATCCTCGCATTGAAGATCTAGCCCCGATAGCCGCGCCTCAATGGAGAGTAGATATTCTTCGAGATGATTGAAGTGTTCCTCAGTAAGCTTCTCTATGATTAGGAAATTGTCTAGATGGGTACGCAGCAGCAGGGACATTTCTGCATCATTTGAACGGTTGATACTGGATTCAAGCTGATAGTAATTGCCGAGATCCAGGAGCAGTTGGCCAATTCCCTCAGAACGATCTGCAAAAATAAATCTATTTAAATACTGTGCAGTATCTGCTTCCAGATTATGATCTACACTCCAGGATAGGGCTGCGCCGTAGGCGAAGCCGGCATAGCTGACCGGCAGATGCTGCCAGTGTCCAAAATCTCCCCAATCCGTAATGAGATAACCGATAGCGCCGTTGTTTTTGCCATGAATAGCTGCACTGCGCAGATTGGCTAACATATTGTCTGTGCGTCCTGTAATGGAGTTCCATGAGCTGGTGCCTGGGCAGACATAAAAAGGAATACCTGCTTCACGGAATTTGAGCGTATCGGACTCGAAGGGATGCTCCGCGCTATAACCCCATTCCATAGCAATAATATCCTTAGGAAGCTGAGGAATCAGTTCGGGATGCTGGATAATGATATCGCCCCAGAATTGCATCGTTTTGCCACGTTTTGTAACCAATTCATAAATTTTTTGCAGGAATGATAAATAGAGTTGACCTTTGCCTTGTGTTTCAGCCAGAGCTTTGTTTTTACCAAGGCCGAGTTCATAGGTCTCATCGCAGCCTACATTAAACTGATTGGAGCTAAAGTAGGGCAGCAGATCGTCAAACATTTTGTCTAGCAGAGGTAGTACAGCAGGATCTTCGGTATCAAAAGTACCAGGGTGCATAAATAAGCCTTCTGGATAAACGTCCTGCGCATACAAATTCTTCGGAAGCATAAAGCCTTCGGGAATTTCAGCTAAAGCGTTGAATTCTGGACGAGAAAGCCAGCCCTCCATATGCCCAAAGCTATTCTGATTGGGAACAAGCTCTATATAACGTGCTTTGCAATAGGCATCCAGAAGCAGGATTTCCTCTCCGGTAATTGGGGTTTCAAGCTCCCAGACTTGAGGGAAGGATTCATAAGCGAACGGAGCACCTTCTATATATAGCTGAAGTTCATTCATCTTCAAATCAGCCATAAGGTCAATGATCCGGTACAAGGTTTCTTGCTTCGGGATTTTATTGCGGCTGATATCTATGAGCAGGCCTCTGGCTCCAAAATCAGGTTCATCGCGAATATGCAGCTGAGGTATAGATTTTCCACTTTGTTCTATGATTTGTTTCAGGGTTGCTGCTGCGTAGAAAGCGCCTACAGGAGAGCTATAGGAGACAACGATACCCTTCTGTTCGACAACAATCTCATAGGCCTGTGCAGACAATAATGGCACATAGTTAAAGTTACAGACAGATACAACGGTTGGACGTAAGCCAATGGATAAAGTCAGCTGCAGATTCAATGCTTGTGCAATTACTTCCTGTAGTTTTCGTGCAGCTGGCATGGCAGATTGTTCTTCCATATTAGGAAGCACGATGCTTCCGCTTGTTGGGAAATGGAAGGAGCCTTGTGACAATGTGATTTCACGCGGATTAGGGAAAAGCAGTAGTGTAGAATGATTAAGCATAGCGTGGACACCTCTTATTCATGTAGAATATGATCATCTTCACAATAACCTTATCACTACTAAACAAGGGGAGGAATGCCTATAATGTCCAAGCACATGGATTATATGATCAGTCCATATCCAATAAGAATTATTGATCCCAAGGTTGAATCCTCCAAGCTGAAGCTCAAGAATATAAGGGTGGGACAGGCAGGACATCTGCCAGGAAGAACGTTATTCCGTTCAGGTGTAGTTTTTGAGCACTGGGCCATTGTTTACATAGTGTCAGGTAGTGGCTCCTACATGGAGATTGGGGGAAAAGAGCAGCAGGTGCGTGAAGGCAGCTTATACTTTTTCCGCCCAGGTTACAGTTATAACTTTGGTCCACCACCGGGAGGCAGCTGGGATGAGTATTATATTAACTTTAATGGCACGCGTGTATCGGAATGGCTGGAATCGGGCCTCATAGCCGGGGGAAATGTTTTTCAAGCCCAATCTATAGTAGGTCTTACTACCTTATTTGAAGAAGTGCTGGAACGGATGGAGAGCGGAGAACCTGTAGATGCGGATCGGGCAGCATTATTGCTCGAAAGAATGCTGCTGGAGTGTTCTTTTATAATAGAAGAAAAAAGTTGGAATTCTCAGGCTGATTATATGCGTCAGATTCGGGAAGACCTGAACTTATGCATTTATGGTGAAATGGACCTAGAACAAATAGCGGCAAAACATCATGTTTCGATGTCTACGCTTCGTCGTCTTGTTCGGCGCAGCAGTGGATACCCGCTTCATGAATATATTCACCGTCTAAAAATGGCGGAAGCCAAAAAGTTGCTTTTCAACACATCATTACAAATTAAGGAAATTTCTAGTATGCTTCATTATAATGATCCGTTCTATTTTTCTCGTTTATTTAAAAAATATATGGGGATCGCACCCCAGCTTTGCCGGAATAACATTTAAATCGACATCATCCTACTAGAGTCCCAACAGCAATTGTTATAATTTGTATAATTGTTGTCGTTTTATAAGATATGTTGAAAATTATGGATTAATATTACATAAATACGTTAGTTCTTATTAACTATAGTGGATAAAATTCCAAATTTTAGTGATAAAACCTACTAAAAAAATAATAAATTTTTTGTAACTATTTTTCAAATGGAAGCGCAAACATGGGAAATGTCAACTTGTTATTGTGATTTTTCTCATGTATGATGCTTTTATCGAGCACAGTACAATCTTACATTTTCCAAAAAACTGGAGAATAGGGTGGTGGGATGAAAATCAAACCAACTGCAGAAGACAAACTGATTGCGTATTACAGGTATTTTTCATTGTCCCTCACATCACTCATGTATCTTCTAGATCAGACGGGACCTTCCATAATTTATAAATCACTTATTATTGCTATACTTGTTATGTTTGCACAAACGTTCTCATTTTGTTATCGAAGGCTACGCAGCAGGCCGAAGACTCTCGTCCTGGCTGTTAGTATAGAGATGGTGGGAATTATCGCATTGACCTTGTTTACGGGTGGGTACGAAAGCTCTTTTAGGCTTTATGTGCTAAATCCTGTATTGATTGCTGCAGGCTCATTGTCCATTTATTTTGGATGGTCGTTGCTCTTAAGCTACATCAGTATTTTTGCGGTGCTCTGTTATTTTTTTATCAATTCTGCGAACAGAAATTTTCTGGAAATTGTATTTATAAATGGGAATCTGTTTCTAACACTGGTACTTACGGTTATAATAATGCAGATCGTTAATCGGATGAAGCGGCAACGTGAAGAATCGAATGCTCGCACGAAAGAGACGATGGAGCATATCAAATCCCTGTACCATATCGTGGAAACCTCAAGCCAACATGATTTCATGAATATCGGTCAAGTGATCACCGATTATGTTGTTAAGCTAACGAAGCTGGATAAGGCTTTGTTTTGGTTCGCCAAGAAAAGCGGAGAACCAGCTCCGCAGAGCAGGCAGACCGGCTGGCAGCAGGAAGAGGAACAGTTCCTATTCTCAGAACTGGGAAAACATGAGCATGAATGGAGATTGCAGCGAGAGCCTATTTTTAGAAATCTGCCGGGATTAGGAGATTTCCTGCTGATGCCTGTACGGATGAGCACCCGTTTTGTAGGGATGATTGGACTCAAGCTGGAGTCTACAGAGGGGCTGGAAGGCCGCAGATGGTATATTCAACAATTGATATTCTTATCTGAGCTAAGTGCGAATATTCTTGAAAGACATGAGCTTGGTGTGATCGAGAACCGGTTGATCATCACGAACGAACAGAACCGGATTGCGGATGAAATGCACGATAGTGTATCGCAGAGCCTTTTTGGTATTGTGTATGCGACGCATTCGCTGAAGGAATCGTGGAAGAGAATGTCAGATCATGAGCTAGAAGAACAAATTGAGCTTATTCATGATTCTGCTACAAAGGTTGCTAAAGAACTGCGGATCACGATCTACAGTCTTAGCTCCAAGAAGAGTGGCGGTCCTACTTGGTTGGGCATGGTAAGATCACATTTGAAGAGCTTATCCAGGTTAAATGATGTTGATATTGATTTAAAAATAACGGGCGATGATTTCAGTCTCCCTTATCCTTACCACAAAGCGCTTTTTCGGATTATCTCCGAAGCCACTGGTAATGCCATCAGGCATGGTGCTGCCAGTCGAGTGGATGTAGAACTGTCTCTAAAGCCGACTTGGATTCGATTATTGATTTGTGATAATGGTGTTGGTTTTGATACTGATTTGTTATGGATTGAATCTGAAGATAGTGTAAGCGGACTTGGCATGAAGAATATGCAATATTTGACCCAGTCGCTCGGCGGCGACTTTCAGTTGTCCAGTAATGAGAGCACAGGAACAAGAATTATGATTTCGATTCCTGTCGGTGTAGCTGAATTAAAGAATGCATAAACTTTAGGCGGGAGGTCGTTTCTGTGAAAATCGTCATTGTAGATGATCATCCTTTAGTTAGAAGAGGACTGGCATCTGTCATTTCAATGCAGCCGAATGTGCAGTTTGCAGGTGAGGCAACGAATGGCCAAGAAGCGCTTCTTGTGATTGAGGAGACGCAGCCTGATCTTGTATTGATTGATCTTAAGCTAGCAGATGAATCGGGATTGGATGTCATTAAGACAGCACGTGCTCGTGGTATCGTTAGTAAGTTCATTCTGTTGACGTCATCTGCGAGCAGAGAGGATTTCCTGAAGGCTGAAGAAGTACTAGTAGATGGATATGTACTGAAAGAGGCGTTGCCTGAGGAGTTACTGTTTGCTATCCAATTGGTGCATAAGGGAAGAAAGTATTACGATCCTGGTCTGATGGAAGATAAAATGCGCATGAGTGGAAGCAGCCCAACGGATGAATTGACACCCAAAGAAAAGGAAGTCCTGATCGAGCTGGGGCAGGGCGCATGCAACAGAGAAATTGCTTCACGTCTTTTCATTAGCGAATTTACGGTGAAAAAGCATGTCAGTCAGATTTTAGCAAAATTACAGGTGGCTGATCGTACACAGGCAGCGCTTTATGCAAATGCTGTCGGATTAACCAAATATGAAATGTCATACGAGTGAAAATTGAAATAATTCGTAAGCATTGTACATGAACACGGACAGGTTGTCCGTGTTTTTTTTGTGCGTTAAAACTTAAATTAGCCCTATATATGGCACTAAAGTATACCTAATCCCCCTCTTAAGAGGTATAACGTCTTACTCCAAAGTGAAGAGGAAAGTGATGGTATGAGCCATGTGGCGAATGGTGTGGATTGATAGAATTAAAGCAACAACTGAAACTTTCATGAATGCTTTCAGAATGTAATTTTAGCGGAAGGAGGGTTACTGTGGAAAAGACGATTCTGGATTACATTAACCTGATAAAAAAAAGGTTTTGGCTCATCATGGTGTTCGTTTTGATCTCCTGTGCTACGACTTACTATGTTAGCAAAAACTTCGTTGAACCCGTCTATTCCGCTTCCGGACAGCTGCTTGTCAACAACATTGCCAAAGCTACCGAGAGCAACAATCTTAACGATTTGAGCTTTAGCCTGAATTTAATTGAGAGTTACAAGGAAATTATGAAATCACCAACCATCATGAAAAGCGTAATAGAAAATCACCCGGAGTTTGGTCTCACGGCCGATGAACTAAGTCAGAAGCTTGAGATTAAAACTTCAGAGAAGAGTCAGGTGATCAACCTCAATGTTCAGGATGAAAGCTACACCAAAGCTGCCGGGATCGTAAATGCGGTATCGCAGACATTCATTCGTGAATTGCCGTCGCTGATGAGGGTAGACAATGTTACCTTGCTGACACCGGCCGATCCGACTGATGTTCCAGGGCCCTCGAACGGCGGGTTTGCGATGAATCTCATCATTAGCTTTGTTGTATCCCTTATGGCTGCCTTAGGAATTATTTTGCTGATGGAAACACTTAACGGCACATTAAGGTCTGAAAAGGAAGCGGAATATGACCTTGGTCTACCGGTAATTGCTTCGATCGCAACCATTCGCAAACGTGATTTGGGTAAGGCGGCAGGCGACACCAGAGTGAAGGAGGGTGCTTATGTTGCGGCTAAATAAGAGTCTGGTTACAGACGTTAATCCATCCTCGCATATCTCCGAATCGTTCCGATCACTGCGCACATATATACGTCAGCTTGAACTAGCGCAGGGCGGCGGAGGAAAAGTGCTGCTCTTTACATCAGCAGAAGCTGGGGCAGGCAAGACGACAATCTTGTCGAATCTCGCGGTTTCTTTCGTCCAGGACGGCAAGAAGGTAGCGGTGGTTGACTGCAATCTGAGACATCCCGGTCTTCATACCGTGTTTGAAGTAGAGGGGAGTGACGGGCTTGCGGCTTATTTAAGTGGGCAAGAGGAAGCAGATAACATCGCAGTCCTCGGAAACTTAGCCAATCTGTCAGTCATCCCGGCGGGAAAAACTCATGTTAGTCCGCCGGATTTGCTGGGGAACTCCAAAATGACCGCTTTGCTTGAGGAACTAAAAGAAAACTACGATCTGATCCTGCTGGATTCTCCTTCGGCAGTCGATTTCAGTGATGCTCGTATATTGGCACCTCAAGCGGACGGCGTGATTCTGGTGGCCAGATACGGAAAGTCCAAACGGGAATCGATTCGCAAAGCGAAGACGCTGCTTGAACAGACCGGCTCTAATCTAATCGGAATTGCCATGAACCAGGCGAAGTAAATGTTTATGCTTTCGAAGGAAGTTTTGCTTGAAGTCAAATTATTGAAGCTAATGCTCACAAAACTTAAGTTTATGCTTTCGAAGTGAGTTTTGTACGAAGTCAAATCATTGAAGCTAATGCTCACAAAACTTTTAGGAGGTAAAGTGCGATGAAAAAGGTAAAAAAAGTAATCATACCCGCGGCAGGACTAGGTACGCGCTTTCTTCCTGCAACGAAAGCCATGCCTAAAGAAATGCTTCCGATTATCAATAAACCAACCATTCAATACATTGTTGAGGAGGCTATTGCTTCCGGTATTGAAGATATCATCATTGTTACTGGTAAAGGTAAAAGAGCCATTGAGGATCATTTTGACAATGCGTTTGAGCTGGAGTCTAGGCTTCTGGAAGATGGAAAGCTGGATCTGCTTAAAGAGGTTCAACGTTCAGCTAAGGTAGAAATTCACTATATCCGCCAGAAAGAACCGAAGGGTCTGGGGCATGCCGTATGGTGTGCAAGACGGTTTATCGGAGATGAGCCATTTGGTGTCATGTTAGGCGATGATATCGTCACAGGAGCCGTACCTTGCCTTAAGCAGCTGATCGATCAATATGAAGAAACACAAAACTCGGTTATCGGAGTTCAAGAGATTCCTGATGAATTCACGAATCGTTACGGTATTATTGAACCGGATTTGCAGGACGGTAAATTGTATCGGGTTAACAATTTTGTAGAGAAGCCGCCACTAGGTACGGCACCTTCCAATCTTGCGATCATGGGCCGGTATGTGTTTACGCCGAAGATCTTTAAGTATCTCGATTTGATGGAAGAAGGCGCTGGCGGAGAGATCCAGTTGACAGATGCCATTCAGAAGCTGAATCAGAGCGAACGGGTATATGCCTATAATTTTGACGGAACAAGATATGATGTCGGCGAGCGGCTTGGATATATTTTGACAACACTTGAATTTGCACTGCAAAGCGAAGATTTGCGCTATCCGGTGATGGATGCAATGGCGGAATGGCTGAATAAAATGGGACAAACCAGCTTGAGTAGTTAAGTTGAGTTCGCAAAATTTTAGATGAGGAGGATGAGCATGCAAAAACTGCCGGAAGACTACGAGGCGGTCCTGCCGAAACTTTACATGCTGCATACCGATGAGAGAAGGAAAGAAGCAGAGTCCTATTTGATAATGAAACGGATGATCGATATCTTTTTTTCCGCTCTTGGTCTTCTCGTGTTAATGCCATTATTTGTTGTCGTGGCGATTCTGATCAAGCTGGAGGATCCGAAAGGAAAGGTGTTCTTTCGGCAAAACCGGGTTGGGAAGAATGAAAAGCAATTCCCGATGTATAAGTTCAGATCCATGGTCAGTAACGCTGAGGAGTTAAAAGAAAACCTGATGGCCTATAACGAAGTGAGCGGTGCCATGTTCAAGATTAAGAACGATCCGCGGATCACACAAATAGGGAGATTCCTGCGCAAGACGAGCATCGATGAGCTACCTCAGCTGTGGAATGTGCTGATAGGTCAAATGAGTCTGGTCGGTCCTCGTCCTCCGCTGCCAGAAGAGGTGGCTCAGTATACGGATTATGACAAACAGCGTTTGACGGTTACTCCAGGTTGTACCGGATATTGGCAAGTAAATGCCCGAAACAGTGTCGGCTTCGACGAAATGGTACAGCTGGACTTAACCTACATCCATATTCGGAGCACCATGCTGGATCTAAAAATCATTGCTAAAACCGGACTGATGTTACTCGGTTCAAAAGATGCTTATTAATAATGTGGAAATTAGGTGAATGCCGATGCGTGAATACGGAGACGTTCCTAAGCTTTCCATTATCATCTGTACCTACAACAGAGCACCTTTATTGATCAAGACGCTTCAGTCACTTTTAAAGCTGGATCACTTAGAGCAGGCGGAGATCATTGTTGTGGATAATTGTTCCAAGGATGATACTGAAGCTTGCGTCAAAAAGTTTATAGGAAAGCATGGAGCTGATGTGGATATCCGCTACATGATGGAGCCGATGCAGGGGCTTTCAGCGGCTAGAAATACAGGAATTCTGGCTTCCAAATCGCCGCTGATTGCCTTTCTCGATGATGATGCCATACCTTGCCAGCGTTGGATAACAACGATTGTCAGTACTTTCGAGAGTAAACCGGAGGTCATGGCTATGGGAGGCAAAATCGCTCCGATATTTGAAAGTAAACGTCCGGACTGGTTGATTAAACCCTTTGAGCTTCCGTACACGATTGTTGATTTAGGTAGCCGGATTAAGGAATATCCCAAGCAACTTCATCCTTGTGGGGCCAATATGGCGATGCGGAAGCTCGTATTCGACATCAGTCTTTTTCCCCTAGATCTCGGAAGAAAGGGTGATTCTCTGCTCTCCGGTGAAGAGACCTGGTTATTCGGACAGATTCAAAAAGAAGGGCATTCCATCCTCTACCATCCGGAAATGGCGGTTGACCATTTCGTTCCGGCGGCCCGTTTGACGGAAGACTGGATTATGAGGCGCTATTATAGCCAAGGTATCTCTAACGCTATGAAAAGCGAAGGACTAAAAGGCAAGCTGCTTCTAGTGGGAAAGACAGCCGCTAAGCTCGTGTATATCCTGGCTGATTCTATCCTCTCAAGAAGTAAAGGAAGAAGGCTTTTGAATAAATGCAGGCTGGAGAGTATTCGTGGAACGCTTCATATGATTCTCAATCGGGAGAGGCATTCCGCAGCGGGGTGAGGGATTAACATGACAAATTTTGAGTGGGGCTCCAAATTAAATGTTTTGCCATACGGGATGCTCTATCTCATGTCGGCCCTGTTCTTTGGAACGGCGGTCATCTACCAGCCGATGATTGCGATAGCTGCCGTGCTTCTGATAATTTTGCTGGGAATCTCGATTTCACGGCCTGAACTGATCAGTTATTTCGTTCTAATCACGACGGCAATATCGATTAACTTTTTATATGATGGCAGCATGTTCGGAATGGAGATACTGTCCCTTTATAAATTGGTTATCGTGATGCTGCTTGTTCCTTGTATTCTGGTCAATGGCTTGCGGTTTCGTCTGAGTCACCCCTTGTGGGCAATGGTAGCGCTGCTGGTGATTACCTTTGGGTCTTCGATCTGGCTGCCGGAAATGACCTCATCCATTGCAGTTAAAGCTTTTATCGGTCTATCCATTCCATTCGTATTTTTATTAATCAACTGGAAAAAGAATGTAGCCGAGCTGCAAATCAAAATTATCTGTATGCTTCCCCTTGTTAGTGTAGTGGTTGGTTTGTTGCTGCAGCTTGCGCATGTTCATAATTTTCTCAACATCGAGTATACAGGCGCTGTACGGATTCAGGGGGCTAATATTCCTGCGCATCTAGCGATGCTGGCCTTTATGGGAGTAGCGATTCCATTTATAGAGGTGAAGCGGAATCCGCAGCAAGCACGCTTTTTCTATATCATGTTAGTTCTAAATTTCTTTATCTTGATTGGAACAGGAACAAGAGGGCCTATATTGGCACTTGGACTTACCGTTCTCTATTACTTCTATGATATTCTCCGCCAATATTTGAAGGGCAGAACCTATCTGCTAATTCCGTTGATGGGTGCATTTTTCCTGATTATGGTCGCCGTTTTCTGGCAGCTCGATAATTTTGAGAAACGTTCCTTTGAGAGACAGACAGATACGGCTGTTGATTTATCAGGAAGGTCAGAGGCATGGGAGTATTTCTTAAACAAGGCTGCGGACTCTCCTTGGTCTGGTAGAGGGCTTGGAGCAGTGACGGTAGCAAATGATGGAACATTGTATAAGGGTTTTGTAGTTCCGCACAACGAGTATATCCGCTTTTACTTCGATGGGGGATATATTGGCGCTATTCTGTTGATGTTCTCTTTATTGGCTGTATTTATTCTGGTGTACAGAGCATTGGCTCCGCCGATCAAACCTTATTATCTGTTATTTATTGCAGCGTTTTTAATCTACTCATTCTCCGATAACACGCTGTCGACGGTCCAATTTATTATTCCGTTCTGTTGGTACCTGAACTGCCTGTATCGATCTTCACAGCCAACCGATTCCCCACAAAAAGAAGTGATACGATGAGTCAAGTGAATATGTTCGATGTCAATTTTGATAACTATGATTTCATGGATTTGCTTGATTACATTGATAAAACCATTCAGGAGAGGAATCAGTCTTATATCCTCACTTGCAATGTAGATCATGTGATCAAGCTTCGTAAGGATAAAGAATTTCAAACGGTATATTCGAAGGCAGGCGCAGTTGTTGCTGACGGAATGCCACTGATCTGGGCATCCAAAATGCTAGGCAAGCCGCTTAAGCAGAAGGTATCCGGCGCGGATCTATTTAATCGATTGGGCAACGCCTTTGAGCAAAGGAAGTACCGGCTGTTCTTCTTAGGCTCAGCTGAAGGCGTGGCGGAACGGGCAGCGATGAATTTGAAAACAGCACATCCCGGAATAAATGTGGTTGGCTGTTATTCTCCATCCTATGGATTCGAGCACAATGAGGAGGAGAATGAACGCATTATAGAAATGCTGACAGAGTGCCAGCCAGATATCGTGTTTGTTGGTGTAGGAGCACCTAAGCAGGAAAAGTGGATTTACCGCCACTATACCTCTTATCAAGCTCCGATATCGATCGGAGTGGGAGCGACCTTTGATTTTCTGTCAGGCTCAGTGAAACGAGCGCCTAGCTTCATGCAAAAAACAGGGTTCGAATGGTTCTGGCGGCTTAGCCAGGAGCCGGGCCGGCTCTGGAAAAGATATCTTGTGGACGATGCACAATTTCTACTTTTATTACTTAAGGAACTGCGTAAGCGGGATAAGGTGAAGGAAGGAGGCTTGGAATGAGTGTATTTACGCCCCCATCACTTAGGTTCATCAAGACAGTTGGATTAATAGGGGGGACTGCTGCTGTAGGTGTCTCTCTTCCGCTGATCATCGGCTTCTCCAGTGCGATGCTGAGTTCATCGAACAGTCTGCAGGGAGCCATTCTCTCAGCCATCCTATTCCCAGCTTTCTTGTTAGCCATACTTAGACCGAAAATGCTGGTTGCTTATACCTTGCTAATCTGGGCCGTAGCTCCAGAGCTGCGCCGCATTGCTGACTGGTCAGAAGGAGTGTATCACTCTGTATCCTTGCTGAGCTTAGCTCCCTTGTTAACCGGTGTAACCTTGATCATTCCGCTGCTGAAGGAGATTCATAATATTCAAAAAGCCTCCACGCGGATCATGTTAATGTTCGCAGTTGCGCTGGGTTATGGTGCTTTAATCGGTTTGGCTAAGAATGGCATGGGCTCAGTTTATGACTTAGCGAATTATATTGTGCCACTGCTGTTATTGCCGTACTTTGCCGTCACGAAGTTCAAGCCGAAGGATATCGATCGACTGCTTACCGCTTTTGCCAATATTGCAGTCCTAGTTGCCATTTACGGGATTGTTCAGTATTTGACGGTGCCACCTTGGGATGTGTTCTGGATGAAACATGCGGATATGATGTCCATCGGAAATCCATATCCATTGGAAATCCGAGTGTTCTCTACGCTGAATTCGCCCGGACCGGCTGCAACCTTCTTAACGTTTGCTTTAGTTCCGATGATACTGGAGAAAAAATGGCGGGGAACATTGCGCTGGATCGGCGTTCTGCTAGTTGTAATCTGCCTGCTGACTACTTTGGTACGTGCGGCATGGCTGATACTCCTGGTGATGCTACTCATGTATATTGGAACCTCTCCTTCTAAGGGAAAGTGGAAAACCTTGATCCAATTAGTTTTTGTGGCTGCTGCGTTGTTCTGGGTTGTGCCGAAATTGCCTGGTGCCGAAGGACTGGTTGCTCGGGTAGAGACACTTTCTTCTGTTCAGGAAGATCACTCTTATAATGAACGGCTAAGCTTATGGCAAAACATGCTGCCGATGGTTGCCGCCAATCCAGTAGGTCAGGGAATTGGTAGTGTAGGCCAAGGGACTAAGCTTGGTAATGACGGCGAGCTTGGAGAGTACGGAATTATGGATAACGGAGTTATCGCTTTACTGCTTACCTTTGGTGTTCTGGGTGCTGTTTTCTTCTTCGGAGCTTTAGGCGCAGTTGTCAAACAGATATTCGCTAGAGTAATCAGCAGGGACCAATTGCAGCCCTACGCCCGACTTGCGTTAGCTACTTGGACCGGTGCGATTGTCAGTCTAGTTTCAGATAATGGGTTTCCCGGACTCAAGGGATACTTAATCTGGATGCTGATCGGTCTTGGCCTCAGCGCAAGGGAGATTACTCAAAGTAGAAGGAAGGGAACACCGTATGCAGCAGTTGAATGCAAAATCTCTCCCCGCTAGAACAATCTGGTCATCTTTTAGACTGTTCGCCAAGAGCAAGGACAACAGCTCGGCAGCCGTAAAAACTATGTTTGTCAGTGTCATGATCCTATTGATTAACATGTTAACTGGTGTACTGACCGCACGTTATCTTGGACCGACAGGTCGTGGGGAACAGACGGCAATGATTAACTGGTCACAGTTTCTGGCGTTTAGCATGAGCTTTGGCATTCCTTCAGCTCTCATCTATAACGCTAAGAAAAATCCGGAGGATGCCGGAGTGCTTTATCGTATGGCATTGCTGCTCGGTACCATTTTTGGGGTCATAGCGATGATTATAGGTATCGTGGTCTTGCCTTATTGGCTGAAATCCTTCAGTCCGGAGGTCGTGACCTTTGCTCAGTGGTCTATGATTCTGTGTCCGATTATAGTGATCTCTCAAATTAACAATGCAGCTTTTCAATTCAGAGGCGAATACAAGAGGTTTAATTGGATTCGCTATCTAGTGCCGTTGCTTACACTGACGATGATCGGGATATTGATCGCGCTGGATCAGATGAATCCATTTACAACTGCAGTTGCCTATCTTCTTCCGGGAGCTCCGCTGTTTATTGGAATGACGATTTCCTTGCTTCGTACCTATAAGGTGAAGATGAGAGGGGCCTATCAGAATTTAAAAAGATTGTTTACTTACGGGCTTGGTTCCTACGGCAATGACTTGCTTGGCAATTTCTCTACCTATATCGATCAGATCGTAATTGCCGGTTTGTTAAGACCTGCTGATTTGGGGCTGTATGTAGTGGCTGTGAGTCTATCACGCATGGTTAATTTTTTCTCAAGCTCAATTACGATCGTGTTGTTTCCTAAGGCTTCTGAGCTGTCCAAAGAACAGGCAGTTGAGTTAACATTCAAAGCCTTCCGAATAAGTACGACCTTCACCATGCTTGGCGGAGTATTCCTGATGCTCTTAGCCCCTTTAGTAATTCCGTTGATGTACGGCAAAGACTTCAATGCGGCATTAACCGTGTTTCGCTTATTGCTCCTTGAAGTGACCATTAGCGGAGGGACGATCATACTGGCGCAGGCATTTATGGCGTTAGGCAAGCCAAAAGTGGTTTCGATGCTTCAAGGTTTCGGCTTACTTTTGGTTATCCCAATGTTGTTCCTGCTCATCCCTAAATTTGGCTTACTCGGAGCAGGGATAGCGATGTTGTCATCAGCAATCCTGCGATTTTTCTTCATTGTTCTCAATATAAAGTACACCTTAAAAGTTAAACTTCCGCGGCTGCTCATTACCCGGGAGGACATTCAGTGGATGAAGACGACGATGAATTCTTACATTCGCAAGAAACCTATGGATATGAATGGATAATGCGAAAGATAAAGGAGGAAACCTTCATGGATTCAGTAAAAAGCGTGGTAGGCGGCCAAGGCAATTATCCAATATCGGCTGTCATCATCGCTCAGGATGACGAAGTTCGAATATCTAAGGCCATACAATCCTGCAGGTTATTCGCCGACGAGGTGGTTGTGATTGACGGAGGCAGCAAAGACGGGACAGTACAGCTTTCTGAAAGCTTGAATTGTCGTGTATACGTCAACCCTTGGCCCGGATATGCGAAACAGAGGGAGTTCGGAGTAGAACGCGCGGTTCATGATTGGGTCTTCCTTATTGATACTGACGAAGTGGTCAGCGACGAGTTGGCCGCGAGTATTCTTGAACTGAAACCGGGGCTTATGGATCAATCGGTTGCCTATTCTATCTACCGGATCGGTGATTTTATGGGCAGATGGCTGGATCGTGGCGAATATCTAGTGCGCCTTTACAACCGCAAAGCTTATGGCATTCGAAATAGCTTGGTGCACGAGATGCCCGAGGTCTCTGAAGAGCGAACCATACGTTTGACAGGAACCCTCTGGCATTATGGTTACCGCAGTATTAACGATCATGTGGCACGTTTCAATAAGTACACTGACTTGGAAGCTGAAAGTGCGTATGCCAAGGGCAAACGATTTCGGGTCAGTCATCTGCTGTTAAGACCACCAGCCCGTTTCCTGCAAAAGTATTTCTTACACGGGTTGTTCAAGAAGGGAATGTCAGGTTTCGGAGTATCCGTCTTCTGGGTCATGTATGAATTCATGGTCGGCTTCAAGCATTACGAATTAATTAGATCGGGAAAGCTGACTCAGCACAATGCGAAGACGAGTCAGACCGAGAAGGAGAATAAAGGAGAGAGAAGCTATGCCGTACAGTGACGGATTGAACATTATGACGACAGGCCTTAGCTGGCCGTCGCTACAGCCGGGTGGGCTTAACACGTATTTCAAATCCGTTTGCGAGCAACTCTCCTCACGTAATCGGGTGCATGCGCTGATTTGCAGTCAAGAGACGCCTACTACCCCTGAGGAATTGATTATTCACAATGCCGGAGATCCAAAAGATGGGATCTGGAAACGTAAGGATGCTTTCCAGCGTAAGGCGGCCGATCTGATGGGAGAGGGCAGTGGCCGTATAGATATTTTATACACTCACTTTGCTCCTTATGGTATTGGTCCAGCCCTGGAAGCAAAGAAACGTGGGATTCCTGTAGTGATGACTTTTCATGGCCCATGGAATGAAGAAATGAAAATCGAAGGCCAAGGCATTAAGCACCGGGTCAAAACAACCATCGCCAAATCCATTGAACATAGAGCCTATAAGCTAGCGGATAAGTTCATCGTGCTTAGTGAGACGTTCCGCGATATTCTCCATAAGCTGCACGGAGTGCCACTACACAAAATTATTGTGATTCCAGGCGCAGCTAATGTGGAACGTTTTATCCCCGCTACGAATCGATTGGCGATTCGCCGAACCTTGAATTTACCTGAGGGAGCAACAACCGTGCTGACTGTCCGGCGGTTGGTCAATCGGATGGGACTACTCCAGCTGCTTGAAGCCTGGAAGCAAGTTGCGGAGCGATTCCCAAATGCAATTCTGCTGATTGGTGGTAAAGGGCCGTTGCGGGGGGAACTGGAAGAAAAGATCGCCGACTATGGCTTAAGCAACAAGGTAAGACTGCTAGGCTACATTCCTGATCATGAACTGGCCTCTTATTATCAGGCAGCGGACATGTTCGTGGTTCCCTCACAGGCATTGGAGGGCTTTGGTTTGATTACCGTTGAAGCCTTATCTTCAGGATTGCCAGTGATGGCTACACCGATTGGCGGCAATAAGGAAATTTTGCAAGGCTTCCGGCCGGAGCTGCTATTTAAGAGTTCAAGTAGCGACCACATGGCTGAAGGCATGATCCATATGCTTAGCAATCGAAAACTGCTTCCGAGCCGGGATGAATGTAGGGAGCATGTACTGGAGAGATATACCTGGGAGCATGTTACGGATCAAGTAGAATCCGTGTTCCTACAAGCTTTAGGAGAGGAGGTGACCACGTAATGCTTAGAGTGGCCTATATAGATCACACTGCTAAATGGAGTGGTGGAGAAGTTGCCCTGTTTAACATCCTTACCCATATTGGAGAACAGATCGATCCCCTGGTAATCCTGGCTGAGGATGGTGCCCTGGCTGAACGGCTACGAGAAAAAGGGATGGATGTCCGTATTATTCCGCTGGATGAGAGCATCAGAAGTCGTGGTAGAAATGCAGTTAACTTGGGAGCACCTGCTGCAGCCTTCAAGCTGTTGGCTTATGGCCGCAAGCTTGCGCCGCTTTTAAAAGCGGAGAAGGTAGATTGCGTGCACACCAATTCCCTGAAATCTGCATTATACGGAGCCATCGCTGCAAAAATAGCGGGCGTTCCATTGATCTGGCACATCCGGGATCATATTGGAGCTCCTTATTTAAAGCCAATCGTTGCCAAAGGAATTCGTTTGCTGTCGCGTCTGCTCCCAAATGGAGTCATCGCAAATTCACATTCTACGCTGAATGCTTTGGAGTTGCCGCGTTCGAAAAAAACGCTGGTCGTATACTCCGCTTTTGCTAAAGCGATTGGTAATGGGATCGGTATGCGGGACCAGAAGGATTTTAACGTACTGCTAGTTGGTCGATTGGCGCATTGGAAAGGTCAGCATATTGTGCTGGAAGCCGCAAAAAGCTTTAAGAATGAACCTCGTGTGAAATTCTGGCTGGCCGGAGATGCTCTGTTTGGAGAAGAGGCCTATAAGCAGGAATTGCTGCAAAAGATAAAAAACGACGAGCTTACTAATGTAAGCATGCTAGGGCATGTGGATGATATCCAAGGCCTTATGAATACTGCTGATTTACTGATTCACACTTCGGTAACTCCTGAGCCTTTTGGCCAAGTTATCGTTGAAGGAATGGCAGCGGGATTGCCGGTGATCGCCTCCAATGAAGGCGGGCCGGTAGAAATTGTAGTTCAAGGTGAGACAGGGCTACTGATAGAGCCTGGTGACGCGGCGATACTGGCAGACTCCATTAAATGGATGCTGGATCACCCAGAGGAAAGACGGCGGATGGCGGACAATGGGATGAAACGAGTGAAAGAGCATTTTGTTATCGAGAATACGGTCAAGGACATCGTTGACTACTATAAAGGTTTGTTGGCGGGCACCTGACAGATGATGATATGACGCGGTAATTCTGAAGATGATGCTCCATAAAACTTTGAGGATGATTCACATGAAAATTGCGATAGCGCACGATTACTTAATCCAAATGGGCGGCGCGGAAAGAGTGGTGGAAGTCTTTCATCACATGTATCCCGAGGCTCCAATCTACACAACGGTTTTTAACGGAAGCCGCCTTACTGACAATCTCAAAGATGCGGATATCCGTGCCTCCTGGCTGCAAAAGATTCCGGGGGTAAAGACCAATTTTAAAGGGGTGCTGCCACTTTATCCAATGGCCATCCGTGATTTGGACTTTCGCGGTTTCGATATCGTCCTGAGTTCCAGCAGTGCTTTTATGAAAAGTATTCAAGTTCCTAAACATACGTTTCATCTTTGTTACTGCCATACGCCTATGCGCTTCGCATGGGATTATGACACCTACATGGAACGTCAGTCGAATTCCGGGCTGTTCAAAAAAATGCTTAAGGTATACATGCAGCAGCTCAAAACGTGGGACCAACGGACTTCCAAAAATGTGAATCAGTTCGTAGCCAATTCTTCAGTAGTGAAGACGAGAATTCAGAATTATTATCACCGGGATGCAGATGTCATATTTCCACCGATTAATACAGCCCGGTTTACAAGCTCTTCTACCATTGGTGACTACTATTTAATTGTCTCCCGGCTTGTTTCCTACAAGCGGATTGATCTGGCAGTAGAGGCTTTCAATCGTAACGGTCTTAAGCTTTATATCGTAGGGGATGGACCGGATCGCAAGCGTCTCGAAGGCATGGCTAAGGATAATGTATCGTTTCTGGGCCGGCTAGAAGATGAACAAGTAACTGGAATGATGGCACAGTGTAGAGCATTTATTTTTCCAGGAGAAGAGGACTTTGGAATTACACCGCTGGAAGCGAACGCTGCAGGAAGACCGGTAATTGCTTATCAAGCAGGTGGGGCACTAGATACTATTATTCCTTATGTAAATGGTGTGTTCTTTCAGCATCAAGAAGTGGAGGATCTACTTAAGGCTATTTATGAGGTAGAGTCCTACGCTTGGGATATCGATCAAATTATGGAGCATGCACGTAAATTCGATGAGCAGGCGTTTATGGTTAAGTTCAAGCAGTATGTTGAGCAGGCGTACGTCAATTTTCTAAAAGGAGGATGATTATATGAAGCTGACAGTAATCGGTACTGGGTATGTGGGTCTTGTATCTGGCGTGTGCTTTGCACTGGGCGGACATCATGTCATCTGTGTGGATAAGGACGAGGAAAAGATTAAGAAGCTGAAACAGATGGAATCGCCCATCTATGAGCCGGGAATCGAGGAACTGATTGAACTGAATCTTCGTGAGGAACGGTTATCTTTTTCTGCAGATCTTCAAGCGTCGGTGCGCCGTTCAGATATTATCATTCTTGCTGTAGGTACGCCATCATTGCCTAACGGTGAAGCAGACTTAACCTACATTGAGGGTGCAGCCGCTGAAATCGCCAAAGCGATGGAAGGGCACAAAATTATAATGACTAAATCTACAGTTCCAGTAGGAACAAATGAAAAAATCTCTCAAATGATCTCTAAGTATACCCAACATTCTTTTGATATCGTGTCTGCACCTGAGTTTTTACGTGAAGGGTCAGCGATTCGCGATACCCTCCATCCTGATAGAATTATCATTGGCCTTGATAATCCAGAGCTGGAACCAACTATGCGCGAGCTTCATAAGGGTTTCACAGAAAATGTATTTGTAACAGATATACGCAGTGCTGAAATGATCAAATATGCTTCGAATGCATTTTTGGCCACGAAGATTTCCTTTATTAATGAGATCGCCAATATTTGTGAAAAAGTGGGAGCTGATGTAACCGAGGTAGCACAAGGAATGGGTATGGACCAAAGAATCGGGTCATCCTTCCTGCAGGCTGGTATCGGTTATGGAGGCTCCTGTTTCCCGAAAGACACTAATGCACTCATTCAAATTGCGGGCAACGTCGATTACGAATTCAAATTATTGAAATCTGTAGTCGAAGTGAACAAGGGACAACGGTTTATGATCATCTCCAAGCTGCATGAATCACTTGGCAGCCTGCGCGGTTCGACGATTGGGATATGGGGGCTTGCCTTTAAGCCTAATACTGATGATGTCCGCGAAGCTCCCGCCAGAGAGATTGTTGAGGCACTGGTGGCTGAAGGGGCAACAGTCAAACTATATGATCCAATCGCAGCTACAAATTTCAGGCAGCAATATGATCATCCGCAGCTTCGCTGGTGCAATCTGCCTGAGGAAGCGGCTGAGGGCAGCGATGCCGTATGCCTCTTGACCGATTGGAGCCTACTCAAGGATATTGATCTGCATCAGCTGGCGAAAAGCATGCGCAATGGGGTGCTGATCGATGGACGCAATGTGTATTCCAAGGAGCAAATTGAGGGTACCGGCCTCGTTTATCATTCTGTCGGCCGCCCGCAGATGGGTGGATTGAGCGGTTATTCTGCTAGTGTGGCTGGAGCGGTTTAATCTAAGTTATATTGATTGAACTTGTGATTTTTCTATTTAGGGATGAGCCGTGACTCCAGAGAATGTTTGGACTTCCAGCCCCTGTTGTCTGCAGATTTCCTGATTTTAACCGCTGATAGCGGTAGAAATCCGCAGACAAAGGCGGACGCTAACGCTCTTACAGTTCCCAAATTCCCCTCCGCCCCTTCGTTCCCTTATTTTAAGGTTCTAAGCAATTTATAAAGTTAGGTACTCTGATTATATACCGCAGTAGCATTTGTAGTTGTCATTGTCTCTGTCTCTGTGGTGGCAACTAGTCTTGCTCTTGTAGTTGCAGTTGTTCTTACAGTTGTTGCAGTTGCAGCTGCCTCCCCCGGAGCAGAAGCAAATCTTTAGAAAAACGTGCTTGCTTCCGGCTGGTACAGCCCGGTACGCACGGATCAGTGTTAAAAAGTAGTTGGTTAGGTTAAGAACGGAAAGGGAATTTGGAACTGTAGAAACGGAGTGTTCGCCCGAAAGATTTCCGTAGGAAAGCTAGCTTCGAAAGCATATGCTATCCTCGGATTTCTACCGCGAGAAGCGGTTCAATCAGGAAATCTGAGGATAACAGCGATCGGAAGTCCAAAATCCCTTGGAGTGGTTTCTACCTAACAAATTTTTTTAGTGCATCCGCTCGAAATAAGGCTAAGTGGAAGCTGACGTTTTGATAACAATTCAAATATGCTCGATTTCCATAATTCAAGGAGGGTTCATTCTATGAAAATGGTACTTCTATCAGGCGGTTCAGGTAAACGGTTATGGCCGTTGTCCAACGACTCACGTTCAAAGCAATTTCTAAAGGTACTTGAAAGCCCTCAAGGTGAACCAGAATCCATGGTACAACGTGTCTGGAGACAGTTGGAGGAAGCAGGGATGGCAGAATCATCTTATCTGGCCACCGGCCGCGGCCAAGTAGAAATGATACAAAGCCAACTGGGAAGTCATGTGCCGATTATCGTTGAACCGGAGCGTCGGGATACTTTTCCGGCTATCGCCTTAACAGCTACCTATCTTTATTCAGTGGCAGGTGTTTCTCCAGCGGAGACGGTAGCAATATTGCCTGTTGACCCTTATGTAGAAGCATCCTTTTTCGATACCATAGCTATGCTTGAGGAGACCATGCTGGAAAGTGGAGCAAATCTGGCTCTAATGGGTGTTGTTCCTGAACATGCCTCAGAGAAATACGGATATATTATTCCTACCACCGAAGAGGCGGGGGAAAATGGTTTTATGAAGGTGAGTCACTTTCAAGAGAAACCAGACCGCATACAAGCAGAACAGCTCATCGAACAAAATGCCTTGTGGAATTGCGGCGTGTTTGCCTTCCGCTTAGGGTACTTGTTAGATATTTTGCAGCGTAAAGGGTTGCCTTTAGGATATGAAGAATTGCAGAAGCAGTATAAGCTATTGTCTTCCATCAGCTTTGATTATGAAGTGGTGGAGAAAGAAGAACATATTGTGGTGCAGCCGTATGATGGATTCTGGAAGGATCTTGGAACGTGGAATACGCTGACAGAGGAAATGAGCAGCAAGCATGTAGGAAAAGGTTTTGTGACGGCGGATTCTGAGGGGACTTGCTTGATTAATGAGCTGGACATTCCGATAACGGTAATTGGTGCGAAGGATCTGATCATTGCGGCTAGCCCGGATGGAATTCTAGTTACCCATAAAGCTGAGAGCCCACGGATTAAAGAAGTGCTGAAGACCTTTGAACAAAGACCGATGTACGAGGAACGCCGTTGGGGCCATTACAAAGTTATTGATTATGTGAAATATGATGAAGGCAATGAAGTGCTGACCAAACGGATTTTTATATCCGAGGGGAATAATATCAGCTATCAATTACATCGCAAGCGTAGTGAAATTTGGACAATCGTCAGCGGCGAAGCAAGTATTGTGCTGAATGAGAAAAAACATAATGTGAAGGCTGGGGACGTGGTACGTATACCGGAAGGAACGAAGCACGCGATCCTTGCTTTGACGGATGTTGAGTTTATAGAGGTACAGACGGGGTCTGAATTAGTAGAAGAAGATAACATACGTATTACTTTAGACTGGAATGATATAGAACTACAACAATTCATTTCATAGGTCTAACCTATCTATTTAACCAATTCAAAATTTCTTGAAACAGGTAAATTGACTCAATTATCAAAAAAAGTCATAAAAACACTAAATAGATCATTAATTGTCGTCGATACTTACGGTAAGAGAGATTATTTCTCTTAAATTGAAAAGGCAAACCTATCGAAAGGTAGGGACGCAAAGCTATAGGGCCTTCGAAAGAGTGGCAGCCTGGCTACCGAAAGGGAGATTATTTTGAAAGCTTACCGTACGTATCGATTGTTTGGTGCATTTCTGTCACTCGTCCTGTTTCTGACTGCACTTCCGCTGGCTGTTGGAATTTCGCCGTCTATTGTCATAGCTGCTTCAAATTCTGGAACGCCGGTTACCCCAGGTGCCTCACCTGAAGCCGTAAAGCTGCTTAACTATTTTTACTCGATCTCAGGAAAAGGCATTATTGCTGGTCAACATGACTATTTAGAAAGTCCAGATGAAATTAACAATATGCTGAAGGGAACCAGCGGACAATATGCGGCTCTTCACGGTTATGAAATGGGTGCGATCAGTGGCCAGTCCGAAGCAACGATGGCTTGGCAACGTCAAAATGTGGTGAACAGCGCCATCAACTGGAATAAAGCGGGCGGGATCGTAGCTATGACTTTTCATGCTAACCTGCCGGGCACCTCTTATGACTGGGATAATGTGAAAAAAACACTTAGCCAGAGTGAGTTCGATAGTTACGTTACACCGGGTACCAAGCAATATAACAATCTGATCGCTGAGCTTGATAAGGTGGCCGTCTCTTTAAAAAGCTTGCGCGATGCCAACGTTCCGGTGCTTTGGAGACCCTATCATGAAATGAACGGGAACTGGTTCTGGTGGGGGAAGAAAAATAACTTTTCTACACTATGGAATATTATGTATGACCGTTTTGTTAACGTTCATAAATTAAATAATTTGTTATGGGTATGGAGTCCGAATGCTCCCAATGTTTGGTCAGATCCTTATGCGCTAACTTATCCAGGTGCTGATAAAGTAGATATTCTGGCAGCAGATATATACGAAAATGATTACCAGCAAAAATACTATGACAGCTTATTGAGTCTAGCCGCAGGCAAACCGATTGCGATCGGGGAAAATGGTGAAATGCCTAATCTGGAGAAGCTTCAGCAATCGCAAAGTAAATGGACGTATATGATGAGCTGGGGAAAAATGCTTTACGAGAATAACAGTGCAGACACAATCAAAACATTTATGAATAGCAACTATACCCTGACCAGAGATAAATTAAATACTGGTCTGGCACCGACACCTAGCGCCGCACCAGCGCCGGCACCTTCTGAAGAAGAGGGGGAGGCAGCAATTCCTCTCGCGAAGGGGCTTGCAGGAGAGTATTACAACAACATGCAATTGTCGGGAGCAGCAACTCTTAACAGAACTGATGCAATAATCGATTTCAATTGGCGGCAAGGCTCCCCGGATGCCGCCCTCGGGATTGATCGGTTCTCCATACGTTGGAGCGGTAAAATTAAGCCATTATATAATGAGCAATATACATTTTACACTACCTCAGATGATGGTATCCGTGTCTGGGTGAATGGGGAATCCGTGATTGATAGTTGGACTAAGCAAAGTGGTACTGAGCGTAAGGGCACTATAACGCTGAAGGCTGGCCAGCTATATGATATCAAGGTGGAGTATTACGAGAATGAAGGCGATGCGAGAGTCCGCTTGATGTGGGAAAGTGCTAGTCAAGCTAAAGAGACAGTTCCAGCAAGTGCACTTTTTCTTCCGGATGTCTCCTGATTGATGAAAATTAAAGGTCGATCCTTAGTGGCTCTGCGTTATTGCAGAGCTACTAAGCTATAGTCCTCATTAGGTCAGAAGACGATTGTCCGATAACAGGTATGTTTTTAACACCTGTGGAGGCAGTACAGCTACCGAAAGGAGGATTTATTTGCGTAAATATTATAAGAAAAACAGATTGTTGTTTACTATGTTACCGGTGTTTATTATTTTTTCCTTGCTGCCTTGGGGAGAGGTTAAAAGTCTTCCGAAGGCTATGAGTGTTTCTTCCTCTCTACCTCCGGCTATACCAAGCAATCCTTCGGCTTCTGAAGAAGCCAAGCAACTGCTGAGTAATTTGGTGAATCTACGTGGCAAAGGGATCTTGTCCGGCCAGCATGATTATCTAGAAAGTCCAGATGAACTGGTTCATAAGCTGAAGAATACTTCGGGACAAAATGCCGTTCTACATGGTTATGAATTAGGGGCGATTAATAATCAATCCGAAGGGACGATCGCAGAACAGCGGCAAGCTGTTATAGACAGTGCAATTGAATGGCATCAGGAGGGTGGCATTGTAGCCATGACCTTCCATCAGAGCTTACCGGGAACCTCACCAGAATGGTCCAATGTAAACAGAAGTCTCAGTCAAGAGAAATTTAATGCTTATGTTACACCTGGGACAGCTCAGTATAAGAGGCTAATTTCAGATCTAGACGAGGTTGCTGGATATTTGGGTCAGCTGCGTGATGCCGGAGTGCCGGTCTTATGGCGACCTTACCATGAAATGAATGGTGGTTGGTTTTGGTGGGGGAAAAAGGACAATTTTTCAGAGCTGTGGAGTATTGTCTATGATCGTTTTGTAAACACACACAAGCTAAATAATCTACTGTGGGTGTGGAATCCAAATGCACCGAATGAATGGTCAGATCCATATGCTGCATATTATCCCGGTGGGGATAAACTCGATGTTCTGGCTGCGGATATCTACAATAACGATTATAAACAGTCCTACTATGAGGATCTGCTCGCATTGGCCGAGGGTAAACCTATCGGAATCGGGGAGAGTGGGCAACTGCCGAACCCGGATGTATTAACTGAGAAACAAAATAAATGGGTCTATATGATGACCTGGGGAAAATTACTGACAGAAAATAATACGCTACAGTCAATTAAAAGCTTTATGAAAGACTCATTTATAGTATCGAGAGAGGACTATGTTCTCACAACAGGAGGTCCTTCGATAGCACCCGTAACTCCGGTAACCCTAACGGGTTTAACTGGAGAATACTATAACAATACTGATTTAGATGGAGAAGCGGTACTTATCCGCAATGACCGTAAGATTGATTTTAATTGGCATGGTGGGTCCCCTGCCTCAGAGATAAATGAAGATCACTTTTCTGTACGCTGGAAAGGGAAACTCAAACCTAAATTCAGTGAAAAATATACAATTTCGGCATCCTCTGATGATGGAGTCCGTGTCTGGATTGACGGAAAGCTGATCATCGACAATTGGAAAAATCAAAGTGCAACCCTTCATAAAGGAAGTATCCCACTCACAGCCGGAACGCTTTATGATATCCAAATTGAATATTATGAGAATGAAGGAGATGCCAATCTTCGTTTGCTATGGGAGAGTTCCAGCCAGAAGCAGCAGGTAATTCCACAAGGGGCATTGTTCCTTCCTTAATCTAATGAAATGATAGGGTAAGACATTCCGGAAGAAAGAGAGGACCTATGGATGGGAATAACGAGGAGAATATCTAATAGAAAAAATAAGATATCTGCAAACAAACCATTACTGTTATTACTAAAATTCGCCGCATTAACCGTCTTGTTTCTGTTGTCTGTCTCTGTCTTCGGAACGAATAGGACAAACGATTATAAGGTAGGTGCCAATATACCGAGACTATCTGCAGGAACTGATGCTGCAGCAGAAATACCGGATGGTACTGTGATCTGGAATCTGGGACAACATGATGGCTCAGCAGCTGAATTCGCTGCGAGTGGCACTTCTGGCAGCAAGAAGGAATTTAATGTTACTTCTTCGGTGCTCAAATCATCGGCTCTTCAGAGCTTGCCTGCAGGCTTGAATGGAAAGACCCAGCCGGAATTAACGATCACCTATCAGCTAAATAAGATCCCGGAGAATGGGGTCTTATTTAGCGTAGGTATTCTGGATGCTTATAAATCCGTGCCGCAAATGAGTGTGTTCTCCAATCATCAATTGTCGGGGATCATTCAAATTGCGGGCGTTGCTGGCACAGAAAGCGAATATAACTTTCAAAAGACCTATGAATTATATATTCCCAAGGAGCAATTAAAGATAGGAACGAATGAATTGAAGCTGCAAACGGTTCGCTGTTTATATTGCAGTGACAAAGAAGACGAATATTCCTGGTGGACTTGGGATAATCTCCGTTTAGAATCTCTTAACGCTCCAATTTCTGAGCCTATCCATGGCAGCTATACACTGACGGGAACAGTAGTGAATAATAAACAATTTTATTTCGATGAAGGTGCAGTTACGCACTTGCCTTATGTTATCAAATGGCTAGGGATGGCTTATAGCGGGAATGTGATGCGTACTAGCTGTGCCAGTGATGTCGGGAGATCCTGCTCGGATATGATGGAATATTACAAGGTATTGCAGGATTACAACATGCAGGCGGTTGCTTTGTATTTGCATACTGGTGATATTAAGCTTAAGGCAGATGGATCGTTGCCTGCTGACGCGGAGAAAAAGCTGACAGATTATTTTGAGCAATATAGCCCCTATTTTCAATATTATGAGGTAGATAATGAGCCAGGATTATTCAATCGTTCTAAGGCAGTGAACCTGGCAATTGCGGACTGGCTGAATAAAAAGGGCAAGCAAATCGCGCCCCATTTACAAACTGTTGCTCCGGGCTGGGCATATTGGCCGAGCTACAGTGAGGATTCCTGTGGTAATCAGAAGGGAACTGGGAAGGAATGTGGAGATCCGGATGGCTGGGAACGTGATCCAGAGCAACGTATGGAGTTGGAGAAGGTTACGGATTTGACCAATGGACATTCCTACGGTGACTCTTATATTTTTAGTAATGGAGGAAGCTTTACTGAGAATTTGAAGACCTTCACTGGCGCAGACAATGGACTCGGCAAAAAAATGCTGACCACTGAATTTGGTACCTCGGACAGTCATGTGGATGCCTATCAATACGGGGCAACGGAGCGGACAGCGGCTGTATTCGACCGGATCATGCGTGCACATATTGGTTATGCGGATATGTTTGTGCAGCATGCTGCTTTTTTTAAGGATTTCAGTTTATTCAAATACGGGTTTAATTTAGAAGAGCATGATCCGGCGACCACAGAGATTTATTATACAAAAGAAAATGAGGATTCACGTGTCAGCATTATGAGAAGGCTCAGTCTTGCCTATGCTACACATGGAGCTCCGCTAACTTATCAAATTGCCAACAAAGATGTATTAGCCGACAAGCTGGTATATGTTCGGGCCGTGGATACTTCTACATTGAAGCCTCTTGCGGGAAGTGGAGCGACCTCAAATAAGGTGCTGGTTAATTTCGTTAACTTTGAGTCTACTCCACAAACTGTGAGTGTAAATGTGACTATGCCGAAGAACGGGGTGTATGAAGGGGAACGTTTTGGAAACGGGGATACGTATGAAAAAGCAAGAAGTTATGTAACAGGTAAAAAGGCTACTCCTACGTTAACCTTTACGGAGACACTTGCTCCAGGAGAGGCTGTGCAGTATATTTTGCAGCCTTCCTCTGAAGTAAAGCCATCGGCCCCTAAAGGATTCAAAGCCGCAGCAACAAAAGGTTTAGCTGTAAAATTAAATTGGTTGGAGGCACCAGGAGCAAGCTATGAGCTGCTTCGCGCTGAAGGTAGCGACGGGGAAATGAAGGTGGTGGCCACCGATGTGAAGCTTACAGAATATACGGATCATAATTTACGTGAAGGGACGTTATATACCTACGCGGTAAGGGTATCCGGCTCTAATTTACTGTCCGATAAAGTTCAGATTACAGCCACCGGACTGGTTCCTCTGGATCGTACTAAATGGAAGGTATCCTCAAATGTGAATACGGCAGCATCAGCTCCTAGTCTGGCTATCGATGGGGATCGGCGCACGCGCTGGGATACGGGGAAACATCAGGTTTCCGGTGAGTATTTTCAGATTGATCTGGGTGAAGCACATGAAATTGAAAGAATAGATTTGGATAGCACGTTATCACCGTTTGATTACCCAAGAGACTATGTAGTCTATATTTCTGACGATGCTCAAAACTGGAAAAAACTCACGTCTGGTAAAGGTACGAAAGAGCTTACTAAGATATCCTTTTCTAAAGTGAAGACGAGGTATGTCAAAATTGTGCAGAACGGAGCCGGCGGGAATTATTGGTCTATTCAAGAGCTACAGGTGTACTCCAGAGAATAAGAATTATTTGAATTTATATAACTGTTAATAGAGCATACTAAATAACCTCAGCGGGATCCTTCTCCCGCTGAGGTTATTTTTGTGCTTTAAATAAAATGGAGGCCTGACATATAAGGTAAAGGGATTGCCTCTGATTCCCCCAAGGAATCAGAGGTGCGAAGCGGGCTCGCTGGATCAAACAGCAGCGAGATCAGCTCCTTGTCGTCCACAGACGACAAGTCGAGGCTACGCTTGCGGCATACTTCCGTCTGCCGCAAAAGCGCTTCCCGGTCTGCGATGCAGACCGTCCCGCTGTTCGCACCGGCGCTTAAGGAGGCGCCGGCGTCCCGCAGAAGCGCGAGCAGGCTGCGCTCCTGCCACGGCACAGGCACTTGCAGCGTGCCAACGCCGCTGCACAGAGCCGCCTTGGCCAGCAACGCCGCTACCGCTTGCGGCTGGCCGGCCCATTCCACCGCCGTCGCTGGGCTCGGCGCCGGCACATCCGCCGCGGGCACAGCCATCGCGGCGAACCCCTCGATGCTGCCGTTCCGCACGGCTACGAGTGTGCGCTGGGACAAGCCCAGCACACCCGCGTAAGCCTCGGCACCCAGCAGCAGCGCCAGCTCACCCGGACTGTACACCTGTCCGGCTTCGCGTTCATTCAGCAGCCGGTTGACGGCGAAGAAGTCGCCCGGCTGCATTGGCCGCAGCGTCCATTCTTCCCCTGCTGCGGCAGCAAGTGCGTGAGCCGAGCTTGCGTTCAGCTCGGCAAATTGCGTACCGCCGAACGGTACGCATCCCGCTCGGGTATACAGCGAGCGGTCACCCGAGACAAAGATAAGCGATGCGCCGGCATTCGCAGCATGGGTCTGGCATAGCTGTAGAAGCTGACCGGCTAGTCCCTGGCCGCGATAAGCAGGATCTGTGCAAACCGCGCCGATGGAGAACACGTTCAGGAGAGCTTCTCCAGTGCAGATCGTGGAGGGCACCAATCCCATAAAAGCAGCGATGTTACCGTCCTCGGCAACGGCTGCATAAGAGTGAGTGTAACCAGGGCTAAAAATCAGCGGAAACAGCTCTTTCATAGAAGTGTCGCCGACTTGGCGAAAGATGGAATGGGCTAGAAGAGCGGCTTGCTCCAGCTCCGCAGGTTTAATTAATCTCAATTGCATATACAGTCAGCCTCCTTATATGTAAATACGAGTAGGGTAGAAAGGAATTATTTTAAGTATAAGCCCCAGCGGATGAAATCTTCAATCCTGCTTATATTATTCAATGTCTCAAAAGGAGGTGGATAAGGGTAATAACGTACATAAATAAGGAAGCTTATATTTTAAGCTAGAAGCGAAAGGGAAGTGAATAAACGGTGACCCAACTTGCAGATAATATCATATTATTGCTGGCAGCTCTCTTACTTGTAGGTGTGTTTTCCACCAAATTCTCCACTAAATTTGGAATGCCAGCTCTAGTGCTTTTCCTTGCTGCGGGGATGGTACTGAGTCAATTTATCTTTTTTAACAATGCTTCCTTAACACAAATGGCTGGGATTTTTGCGCTGGTTGTTATCTTGTTCGAAGGTGGGATGCAGACCAGTATTAAGGATATCAAGCCTATTATTCGGCCGGCATTATCCTTATCCACGGTAGGCGTATTGTTAACGACAGCTATCGTTGGGGTGTTCGCTAAGCTGATTCTTGAGGTGTCATGGGCAGAAAGTTTTCTGTTCGGAGCTATCGTGGGTTCGACTGATGCTGCTGCGGTCTTTTCGGTATTAGGCGGTAAGAATATTGACAAACGACTGACCTCGACACTCGAAGCGGAATCAGGCAGCAACGATCCTATGGCGGTATTTTTGACAGTATCGCTGATCGAATGGATTCAGCATCCGGATATGGCGATATGGGGACTTGTGCTGTCCTTTATATGGGAGATGGCAGTTGGTTTGGTGATAGGGATTGTACTTGGTAAAGTCGCAGTATATCTTATCAATCGAATTAACCTGGATTCTACGGGACTTTACCCGGTATTGGCAATTGGATTTGCTGTCCTAACCTACGGCTTATCTGCACTCGTTCATAGCAGCGGCTTGCTGGCTGTCTATGTAATGGGTCTTACCCTTGGCAATTCCGAGCTGATGTATCATCGAACCATTATGAATTTTAGTCATGGCTTTGCTTGGATGATGCAAATATTTATGTTTATATTGCTGGGTCTACTGGTATTTCCACAGGAGCTGGCAGAGGTGGCTTGGCAAGGTATATTGCTGTCCGTCATTCTGATGGTTGTGGCAAGGCCAATAGGAGTGTTTATAAGCTTGCTCTTTTCCAGATTCTCTATTCGTGAAAAAACACTAATTTCTTGGGCCGGCCTGCGCGGAGCCGTTCCAATTGTGCTGGCAACCTATCCGCTGCTAGCTAATCTTCCCCACGGCCGACTGTTCTTTAATGTAGTATTCTTCGTCGTGCTGACCTCAGCAGTGATTCAAGGAACAAGCATTTCACCGCTGGCTTCCCGGTTGAAGCTGGTGGGGCAAGAGGATTCAGCACAGCCATCACTGATGGAGCTGGTCGCCCTTGGCAAGACGGATTCCGAGTTCAACCACATAGGAATTGAACCTTACATGCCCATTGCCGGGCAGAAAATCTCCGATATCGGACTGCCAGATGATATCTTATTTACTGCTATTATCCGGAATAAAAGCATTGTCACCCCCCATGGCAGTACCGTCATTGAGCCAGGGGATACTGTATATGTCTTAAGTCCAAAGAGCAAACGCGATGAGATGAGGGCTTTTTTCCGGAGTCAGAAAGGGAAGACGGCGGAGGAAAATATATCTTTGATTTAAGTCTAGAAAGAGGACGTTATCCAGAGTGTGACAGAGATAATAGGCGTTATAACAAAAGTTATGCTAGAATCGGCAACATGCAAATCTTCAGAGTGGTTGCAAAAAGCAAAAGGATGTGTTAAATTGTATATAGATTTAGAACGAGTCTAAATACAATATAATAAATTAACCATAGGAGGTTTTATTAATGACTACACAACTAAAGAGCCAAACTGAACTGCACGCTGCTTTGAACCGCCAGACCGCGAACTGGTTCCTGCTTGGGGTAAAGCTTCATCATTATCACTGGTATGTTAGCGGATCCCAATTCTTCACGCTGCATGAGAAGTTTGAAGAACTCTACAATGAAGCTGCTGGTTATGCAGATGATTTGGCTGAGCGCCTGCTTGCTATTGGTGGACAACCTGCCTCCTCTATGAAACAATATCTGGAGCTTTCCGATTTACAGGAAGCTCGTGGCGGCGAAGATGCCAAGGGTATGGTAATGGAGCTGGTTAGAGACTTTACAACTGTTTCTAAAGAACTGCAGGCTGCGATTGCTACTGCAGAAGAACTGGCTGATCAACCCACTGCGGATCTGCTGATTGGTATTAGAAGCAGCATTGAGAAACATGCTTGGATGTTGAATGCTTTTATCGCCTAAGACAACATTCTTATAAAGGATAGAACCACAAAGAGCGCCTGCATATAGGATACGCATGGCGCTCTTTGTTTTGTTGTTTTACTACTGAACACAACTATTTAATAAACACACCCCCGAAGGGAACTACCTCGCGTAGAAATCGTTTAACAATTCCATCATCGTTGTTATCTCTTTCGAATCGGCGGTTCTGACGTCCTGCCTGAAACAGCACAGGCCCGTGACCTGTCATCTTCCAGTGATAGCTCATATGCTGGCTAGCCAAATGGTTGCCGTAAACGGTGAGCTCCAGCTTGGCATTCTCAGGGTAGGCAATAATGCTGCCTGCATCGACATAAAGGGGGTTGGTCGGGTGCAGTACAGCTTCACAGACCGTACCCTCCGTCAGTATGCCAATCATGCCATTGCCCGAGAATTTCACCTTTACAATATCCCGTGTAACGAGCACATTCTTCATGCTTAGCACCCGGGTCTCCAGTGAAATACCTATACTGTAGAAGAAGAGATGCTTAAAGTCGTACAGCAGATCGCTTTTGCCATCGAGCTGCAGGATTTTTATGCGATAGCCTGGTGGAAGGGCGGCGACGAAATGGCAAGGACCTGCCATATCGGAACGAATCAACTTTCGCTTGCGGTATATGCCCTTCACATCCATAAATCTGTCCGCTCGTCCTGAGGAAGGACCTTGATAAGCGATAATTTGTTGTGGATGGAGTATATGAACCTCTTCTTTCTCCCCAAGGGAGAAGGCTACGGCTTGTCCGCTTCCACTGTCGCTTTCATCTTGGATATCGATGTTCATAGTTCATCTCCCTCATGCTGTGACTGTGATCTTCAATGAATACGTAAGACTAACGCAGACGGTCGCCTTTTCGCGAACGGTAAAGCATGCTGAAACGAATAAAACGTATCAGTATAAAATAACCTAGGATTAGTCCAATCCCTGTAAAAATAGTCACTTTGATTTTATGATAATATTCTTCGCGTGCCGTCCGGTCATTTTTTAATTCATCAACCATCTGCGTTAGTTGGCGATTCTGCTCTTGTAGGCTTTCGTTCTGTATCCGGTAAGCTTCTATCTCCTGCGTGGTATTCGCGAGCTTATCCTTTGCCTGCTGAAGCTCTTCAGCGGTTTGCTGAAAACCTTCCTTTAATTCATTCACTTCGTTTGGCAGCTCGGAGAAATTTTTAACTCCATTATAGATATCACTGAATATATTAGCTTTTGCTACAGGAGCTGGCAGGCATACAGTAAGCGTCAGCAAGAACAGGAGCGAATATAACAGCTGTAGATATGCTCGGGATTTATGTCGTTTCATCTATATAATCACCACCCAATTTAGGCTTGTAGTTCTTTTATTTTAACACAGCTTGACAGCTTCTGACAGCGTACGCCATGGGACTGGTAATGCTTATAATGAAAGTAATTTTTACCTCCTTAAGGTTTTCGTTTACTCATTATTAAACACGATCAGTCCGTGATTATCTCGATTGAGAAGAGGTACTATTTATCGTATACTTTGGACGAAAGGGGCTGCTGTCGATTGAACAAATGGCTTAAAACAATATTGCTTCTGATCGGATCTGCTTTTTTGACTAGATTCATCCCATTTTCATCTTTGTTTCGGAATTTAGACACGATGATTCATGAATTTGGGCATGCTCTGATGACCTTACTACTGTCGGGTAGTGTGCTGAGGATTGAATTATACGCCGATCATAGCGGTGTAACCTATTCAGCCATTCAAGAAGGGGGCAAGGCAATATTAGTTTCCCTCTCGGGTTATTTGCTAGCCTCCTTATTTGCACTTCTGCTCTTCTATTTATACAGTAAGGGACGCCATGATTGGGGCCTTATCTTAGCTACGGGTGTGGCGTTGATTATGCTCCTGCTATACGTGCGAGGAAGCTTTGGCATGATGTGGTTGGGCGGATTTATTGCGCTAAATATTCTAATGCTGCTGGTTTGGAAGACGGCCAGCAAATATTATTATTTGTTATTGGCCTTTTTAACCTTGGAGGAGTCTGTAATGGGAAGTTTATTTCTGGTATACGCGGCTGCTGTATCACCGTCCCGTGCAGGAGATGCCAGCAATCTGGCAAGAATGACTCCCATACCCGCTATATTTTGGGCCACACTGTTTTTTATATTTTCTCTGTGGTGTGCCAAATGGGCACTGGGACTATTTTTCAAGCGAGAGCGAATGCAGACTAAATTAGGGAGTCGATGAGAAAAAAACATAAAATTTTCGTCATAAATAGACAAAAGGAGTTGTTTTTACAAGAGTCAGTCTACTAAGCATGTAGAATGACTCTTTTTTTGTCGATAATATAGAACCGAACATACATTCCATGACATGGAGTTGTCCGCCATTATTGGTACATTAATAGAAGACCCAAAAAAAGAAAGAGGTGGAAATAATGATAGAAAGTATTCATCCCGTATTCACATGGAGTCAAAATCGTATTTTTGCAGGCGGCAATCGTAAGGTTATTTTGCTTGTCGAATGGAAAGGGAATATACCTGCAGAGCACAGCAGACCCAGCAGTTATAAAGTGGTTGCGCGTGAAATTGAGCTGCGAGTTTGGCTTGAACCCCATGTAACTTTTAAGCGTTCGTATGGGTGTGAGTTTGAAGTCGGTGAGGGCAGATCGCTACTTCTTAAGCTTGGCAAAATAAAAACGGGGCAACGAAAGTTTATTGCTTTGGAATTCAATATCTCTACTACTATTGCAGGTAGATATGAAGCTCTTTCCTTACAGTGGAAATATAAAAAGCCAACCGTAGAGCGTGTTCAAGAGCTTCCAGTAAAGGTTCTTGAGCTAGAATACACCCATCATACTCAGGTTCTGAGTGAAACCTGCTGCTTTCACGTAGAGAAACATCTGGAATTGTTAAAAACAGCTGAAACGATTGAGGAGGCAACCACGTTGCAAAATGAAGGACAACATAGTCAAGCTCATGAAATGCTTTGCCGTCACGCAGATAAATTACTATTACTAGCCGTACGTTCTGGAGATCCTTTACTACTTAAAGAGGCCGAAATGTTGTATAAACAGATTGGATTCGAGTATCAGAAGCGGGGGAAAACTGCTACTGGAAATTGATATAGGACATACAACTAGAAGATGCATATTGACGAAAAAAGACCTATACATAAATTTGTTTTGTCAGCGGGTTCGGCGGAAAATAATCAGAAGAATTGTAATATAAAATGTGGTAACATAGTAAAAAAGTTCTATCACACTATTACTTTTTTTCATAAAATAATGGGTCTATTTAACCATAAATCAAGGGGAACTGAATATGACAGACCGATTAATCCGACTGATGCGCATTATTACACTTGTTCAAGCCAAGCCAGGGATATTAGCCCGTGAATTGGCGGAACGCTGCGGCAACAGCGAGAGAACGATATACCGGGATATGGACGCGCTTAGCGCCATGCATATTCCTATAACCCACCTTGGACATGGAAAAGGCTATGCTTTTATTGGCAATTTTGCACTTTATCCTTTGGATTGGTCGGAAGAAGAGGCGTCTGCGTTTTCGCAACTACGCTATATTATGGAAGATATTAAACCCGTTCTGCCTATCGGTTTTGAAGGCGCTTATGAAAAAGTAGTTGCAGCTGAATACAAGCGAAAGGCGGAGCGGGAAGAAACGATAGAACGTGCAAGAAGAGAAGCAGGTACAAGCTGGTTGGAAAGAAGCGGTGCACAGATGGAGCATCAATCTTTTTTAACACCTATATTGGAGGCTTTATTAAAGCAGAGGAGTATTCAAGCGAATTATTGTGAGAATGCAGTGGAGGAGAAAGAAATAACCATCGATCCTTATTGTTTAGTCCCACTGGAAAATCGTTATCATCTCATTGGATTTTGCCATCATCAGGGTGTTATTCGTACATATCATATCAACGATTTTTCAAACGTGAAGCCACTAAACCGCTGCTTCTCAAAGGAATCATTTGATTTGCAAGCTTTTATGAAGCAAAAATGGTCACTTGACCGCGACAGTTTGCAGGTAGAGTTTAAAGTGAAATTTTCGGAGCGAATCATGGAAGGGCTTAAGAGAGAGGATCTGCCCTATAAGCCGAATAAAGTAGACCGTCAAGCTCGGTGTTGTTATTTTAAAGTCGCGTTGGAACAAGATATTGCATTTGTCCGCTGGATTAAGAGATTCGAAGAGGATGCAGAAATCATAGAGCCGTTATATTATCGGGAAGTGCTCAGGCAGCAGTTGGAGAAATGGATATCACAATATAAATAAGATGGATTCTCACCTTCAAATGAAATATTCGTTTACATATATTGTTACAAATCAAAAATTATAGAATATTTCTCTTGTTTGGTGAGTCTTTTTATAATATCATCATACATTAAATAACATAATTGCGATTTATAGAGTTGTTTTTATCCTCGAATTTGACCTTTGTTCAATTTTATACAGAAGAAAGCTATTCTCTAGATTCATTTGATTCTTAAAAATGAATATATTAATCCGGGTGAGATTCCTGGGGAAGTGGATTATCCATTATGTTGACGGTACTGGGCTTTAACGTGAAGAATTAATATCATTCGTGTGGTGTCTTTGCAGCCCTATTTAGGGGCGTCAAAGGCATCTTTTTTGTGTGCAAAAAGCCAAAATCATCGTTATATATTGTCTAATTATAACAATATATAACTAAACATATCCAAACACAACTGTAGTTGTAGAAAAACGAAAAACTGTATGCTAGAATAGCATCTAAATATATACATACGAAATTGGGAGGAATGGAAATGTTTAAGAAATGGGCACTCTCCGTGATGGGGATATTGGCAATCCTTCTGGTTGTAAATTTATCTGCAGGTTCAGGTGTAGAGGTGCAAGCAGCCACCAAGAAGACCGAAATTATTGTTTCCGCAGCGGCTAGTTTGCAAGACAGCCTGGATAAGATTGCTCTCCTTTATGAAAAGAAACATCCCGATATTGATTTGGTTTTTAATTATGCAGCATCCGGCACTCTGCAAAAGCAGATTGAGCAAGGGGCCCCGGCGGACCTGTTCTTCTCTGCAGGTGATAAACAGATGAATGCACTGGTGGAAGGTGGACTTATCTCCGATCATAAGGTTCTGCTTAAGAATCAATTGGTTATAGTTGTACCCTCAGATTCAAAGGTCAAATTAACTACGATTACTCAGCTTACGGATAAAGCTTTTAAGAAGGTGGCAGTGGGGCAGCCTGAATCTGTGCCGGCGGGTCAATATGCTCAGCAATCGCTGGCAGCGAAAAAGGTATGGGATCCGCTGCAAAGCAAACTCGTATTCGCCAAGGATGTGCGTCAGGTTCTCTCTTATGTAGAAACAGGAAATGCCGATGCCGGTTTTGTCTATAAGACAGATGCACTTACTTCAAAGAAAACTAAAATCGCTTTGACGGTCGGTCCACATGTACACAAAGCCATTAATTATCCGGCAGGCATCGTGAAGAGCTCGAAGAATCAAAAGGCAGCTAAGGAGTTGTATAGTTACCTTCAGAGCAAGGAAGCTAATGATATCTTTGTAAGTTATGGCTTCCTGCTTCCTTAAATAGAAATTACGAGTAGAAGCGGGTGGAATAAGGTTGGAAATAAATTGGACTGATTTCTTCGCCCCGGTATGGCTTTCCGTAAAAATATCTGTGATTACCAGCATTATTGTATTCATTTTGGCAACAGCTGCTGCGAAGGCCATGGCAGGCCGGAAGTTTCCCGGCCACAGCTTGGTAGAGACTATAATGCTGCTTCCGCTCGTTTTGCCGCCGACGGTCGTAGGATTTGTACTTTTAGTTATTTTAGGCCGACGAAGCTGGATCGGCAGATGGTATGAACAGATGACGGAGCAGACGATCCTGTTCACATGGGGGGCAGCTGTTATCGCTGCTGTAGTTGTAGCTTTTCCACTCGTATACCGCACAGTGAAGGCGGGTTTCGAAGGGATAGAAGCAGATCTTGAAGATGCAGCGCGGGCACAAGGGGCAAGTGAACTGCAGGTACTGCGCTATGTCACGCTGCCGCTTGCGGGCCGGTCGCTGGCAGCCGGCTATGTTCTTGGCTTTGCCCGCGGTCTTGGGGAGTTTGGCGCTACCATCATGGTAGCTGGCAATATTCCGGGCCGTACGCAAACCTTACCCACAGCGATCTATGTTGCGGTAGATGGAGGCAATATGACGCTCGCGTGGATGTGGGTATGCTCAATTATTGTTATTTCAGCCGCTATGCTGATGTTTGTGAATCGGCGTTCTTAAAAAACACCAGACAGCGATTCTCCGGTTATGGGAGAGTTGCTGCCTGGTGTTTTTGGTTTGAAGCGGGCGGCTTGAGCAGATGCTGGGCAAGTGGAAACCCGGCGACTTTGATGCAGCTTTTAGCGCCGCCAAATTTTGATGGAGTCTGTGAATTAACTGCATTCTATACAGTTATTCGGTCTGCATAAGGGAACGTTCTAGTTTTAATTGTATTCTATACAACTAAAACTAGAAAAGACGCCTATGGGGTAGTAAATCAAAAGAAATAGGTGTACCAAATACAGTTATATCTAATTTGCGAGTTGTTCAAAGAAATATAGTTGTACGAAATGCAGTTAAACGCTTCTGCAGATTGCTTCCTTCTTCTGTCTGCGACCATTAAGTCTCATAAATTATCGTCCCAGTTTCCGTGAGATCATATCCGTGAATGGATCCAAGCTCATTCTGGAAGGCTGGTGAACGCAAAATATCAATCACGGCAGCGATCCATTGCTCATGCTCCGGTTTTTTTATCATCACCAGGTCGTAGCACTCCTGAATCATAGGAATAAAATCAACGCCGTCGACAATCTTAGCGGCTTTCTCGGTGCCGATGGCTACATCAGCTTCTCCCCGGGCCACTTTACCGGCAACTGCCAAATGGCTGTTCTCCTCGTTCATATAGCCTGATAGGCTGGCTGCTGGAATGCCATGCAATCGAAGCTGTTCATCCAATAATACGCGTGCACCTGAGCCTCGTTCTCTATTGATCAGCGTGAGTCCATCCTGCTCTAAGTGAGACCATTCCTGAATACCTCTGGGATTCCCTTTTTGTACGTATAAACCAGCACTTCGGGTTAGCAGGCGAACTACAACATAAGAACATCCGACGAGTATTTTACGGATATAGGGTAGGTTGTATTCTCCAGTATCCCCGTCGAGTAAATGTGTGCTGACAATGTCCGATTCCCCTTTATACATGGCAATCAGGCTGTCTAGACTCCCGGCATAAGAACGAAGAGGACGTTCAGTAGGCAGAGCCCGTTCTAAATAGGTAGCTAGAATATCCAGTGACATATCCTGACCTGTAATCACCAAGCTGTGTCCTACAGCTTTAAGGTGAGGAGATTGTGCTGGCATTTGAGCTGGATTTGTACCGGAAAAGGCCAAGGGGATTGCTGGTGGAGTCTGGCCCATTATAGTAGTAGGGTTAGCGGTAGACACCCCACTCCGTGTATTTTGTTTGTAGGCTTCCAAATCGGATTGATCCACGCGCATTTGTTTTCCTACACGGTAGGAGGGGAGCTCCCCTTTTTTAATTAGATCATATACTTTTAATTTTGATATTTTTAATAAGCGGGCAATTTCCTCTGTCGTATAGGATGTATTATCGGACATCACAAAAGCCTCCAGAACTTCATATTAGGACAAGACTACCCTATTTTGAAGTCCTGTGCAATTAGGCTATTGTTGTTTCCCAGCCTGTTGTGTACTGGATAATTTGATCAACTCAGAGACAGTGACAAATCGAAAGCCTTTCTTTTCTAATTCGGGCAAAATAATTTTAAGCGCTTCTCTAGTTTGTGACTGCCCGTGCACATGATCATGAAACAGAACGATGTCTCCATTACGTGCATTTCGAATGACCTTGTTCGAAATACTGTATACCCCTGGGCGATTCCAGTCACGTGTATCTTGATGCCAGGACCATAATATTGGCTTCAAGCCCATATTGTTAGACAGATCTACTAAGGTCTCGTCATACATGCCGCCTGGTGGTCTGAACAGTGAACTATGTTTACCGGAGACTTTTATAATCTCTTCTTCGGTCAATTTTAGCTCCTGCTCAAATTGGGCTTCATTAATAGGTCTTTTAAAATAAACGTGATTGTAGGTATGGTTAGCTAATTCATGCCCCTCAGCAATCACTCGTTTCGCTACCTCTGGATAGGCTGCAATTCTTTTTCCTATCGCAAAAAAGGTACATTTCGCATGGTATTGATTCAATACCTTTAAGATTTGATCGGTTTCAGTAGGGTCAGGACCGTCATCGAACGTCAATGCAATCACTTTTTGGTTAGTATGTACTTCCCAAATCATGTCTCCTCTTTTTTCGTAGTAGTCGCGGTTTTTGCTTGGACTGCCTAGAGCAGAGTTCGTGAAGCATAAAAAGAGTGTAAGGGTGATCATCATAATTTTGCTGCGAGTTTTCATCATTTCACCTGTTTTTTTTATTTTAGAGTGCTCCTTTTGGGGGTCGGTATATTCATAGTTTAAGTTTTGTATAGACAACCAGTCTTTTTTTGTGCTCTTTCTTCTTTCTACTATCCTTCATGTACAGGTTATGAGATTCATTTTGGCTTCTGATGATTACATAGTTATCGACATGCCCGTTTATAATTAAATTAGCTTTTGTATTTTGATGTGAAAATAGTTATGAAAATGCCTTATAATGAAGTACTATATACAGACATTTGGTTAGGGGTGGGAATATGACACTTATTGAAAAAAGAGAACACCGGCAATATCCGGAGATTACCCGCCTTGAAACGTCGAGAGCTGCTTATGAGCGTGATTATTCACGCCTGATTCATTCGCCTACTTTCCGTAGGCTACAAGGTAAATCACAAGTATTCGGAGCAGGGACCGGTGATTATTACCGTACGCGTCTGACTCACTCACTTGAAGTTGCGCAGATTGCCCGTGAGGCGGCGAAAAGTCTGCTGCGATCGTATCCAGAAGTGGAAACCACTAAGGCGGAGAATCCGGGTCTTGTTATCGATCCAGAGGTAGTGGAATGCGCAGCTATCGCTCATGATTTTGGCCATCCTCCCTTTGGACATAAAGGGGAAGAAGTGCTGGATAATATTTTGGAACAGCTTATTGAAAAGAAAACTAACGAAGCTGCGCTGCAATCAGGCGCAACGGGTGTGGATCGGCTGCTGATCCATGAGCAGATGAAGCAACGTTATGAGCATTTCGAAGGCAATGCCCACAATTATCGGCTGATTATGTTTCTGGAGAAGCGTGAAAATATTGATGGCCTAAATCTGTCGGATGCTGTGCTGCTAGGCATAAATAAGTATCCTTTTCCCGGCACCTCGCTGAAGAAGGGGATGTACCTGCACGAATGGGGATATATTTCGGAGATCCGCAAAGAGTGGGGAATACCAGCAGGTAAGAAAACGTTGGAGGCTCAGCTTATGGACCTTTGTGACGATATCGCTTATTCTGCACATGATCTGGAGGATGGGATTAAAGCCGGAAAGATTGAAGTGCATGAACACTTTATGCATGATTCTTATATCCAACGGTTAATCGTGGAGAAAATCACCACGCTCGAGGATTTCTTCTGGAAGGGCTGGGAAGAGGAATGCATTCGCGCGAAGGTCGAGGAAGTGCTTAGTTCATTTCTTCGGGTTTGGAAGGAAAAAATGCCAACCTGTGAAAACGACTATTCCCGCACTCGACGTGAAGTTAAGGCTTATTGGGTAAGTACCTTTGTCGCAAGCTTGGGAGTGATCCAAGATGGAGACTGGAAGAAGGTCACCTTTATAAAGGAAGGAAAAGAAGATGAAGATATGCTGCGGACCGTCAGTGTGTTGAAAAGCTTCGCATGGGTCACTATGATCCGTGATTTGCGTGTGCAGCGGCTGCAGAAACGTAGTGAGTGGATTTTGCGCCGACTATGGGGAGCATTTCTGGATCCACAGACCTCTAAAGCCATTATTCCATCGGATTGGCTGCAGCGCTTTGAGAAAGATCAGAAGCAGGCAAAGCCGATTTGGACCTGGGAGCATATGGTGATTGATTATATCGCAGGGATGACTGATGCTTTTGCAGAGAAAATATATAATGAACTGTACGGACTGAAAGTCGGCTCGATTTATGATTTGGATTAGAGGCTCTTAGACAAGTAGTCCCTGCTGTTCATTTAGGATGATCTAAATGAACAGCAGGGGCTATTTTTATAAGGATTATTGATTTAAATACCACTCATATGCAGTTTTTTCAAGATTAACCACGAATTCTTCTTTCCCGTCTATATAAGCTCCAATGTCCTCTGGGAATTGTTTGGCAAGAGTATCTTTTAAATCTCCGTACTGTTTAACCGCCTCCGGATGTGATCGGAGGTAGTCTCTTACAGCCAGATGACGACCGATATCTATCTTATTATCCATTTGGAAGACATGAACATGATGGGTTCTGCTATTTCCGCCTTTTCTGAAATATCTTCTGCCACTGATACCGAACTCACCCATACATTCATAACCAAGTGCTGTCATTTGCTGGTTGAACTCATCTACAGCTTCGATATTTCGTAATACAGGCATTATATCTATGATTGGTTTCGCTTTGAGTCCGGAAACAGAAGTGCTGCCAATATGGTGAATATCAACGAGGGCATCAGCAAAGATATCTTTAATCTTCTGAGCTTCTTCGTTGAACATTAGACCCCATTGTTCGTTAAATTCTGTGACCGTGACCTTCATTGCACTAACCCTCTCTTTATGGATAACTTTGGATTTTCTTATTATAGAACAGATGTTCCTGTTTTGTAAAGCTTATTATTAATATTGCCGGTCATAATCAACAAGGTTTAGAGAAGGCGTGCCTGATGATAAGTAAGACTTCACATTTTCGGTAAAAATATTAACGATCCGGTCAGCGTATTGATCTGTAATTCCAGCGGAGTGTGGAGTGATAATAACCTGCTCCATAGACCAAAGCGGATGATCCTGCGGAAGGGGTTCAGTCTCAAAAACATCCAACCCAGCGCCACGGAGTTGTCCGCGATTCAATGCATCGATCAGCGCCTCTGTATCGGTAGTTGCGCCCCGGCCAATGTTAATATAATAGGAGCCTTCTTTAAACGCGGAGAAGCTGGTGGCATTAAATAAATGCTTGGTCTCATCGGTAATAGGAAGGGTATTGATGATGAAATCGCCTTGACTTACAGCTTCGGATAAACGATCTGTTGTATAGATTTGATCAAAGTCTGCGACTGGCTTACCGGAACGGCTGACACCGATAGTCTTCATCCGGAAGGCTTTAGCAATTCTGGCGGTTTCACTGCCGATCGCTCCAGTTCCAGCTATTACGGCTGTTTTACCGAACAGCTCGCTTTCACTGCCATCAGATTTCCAAATCCGGTTCTGCTGATTGCGTACAGCTGTATGCAAATTACGGGTGAAGAGAAGTATGAACCCGAAGATTACCGCAGAAATAGGTTCGGCATGAACCCCGCTCCCACTGGTGAGCAGGATTCCTTGTTCCTTAAGACGATCGAGAGGAAGCTTCTCAATACCAGCAGACCAGGACTGAACCCAGCGAAGGGAGGACTCGGGGCGAAGGAGTGTATCCGAAATACCTTTTGCCCAGCCAATTACAATTTCTGCTTCTGCAAGCAGCTGCAAATCCGGATTTTTTGCGTCTCCTTGTGTAAATGTATAGCCTGGGGCAGCCGCTTTGATCCTTTCCTGCTGCTGAGATGTAAGTGGTTGTAGACATACTATAGACTTAGTCATGATGTGTTCCTCCTACTTTGTGGTTTAATGGATATTGATCATGTTATAGGTTAAGAATACCAAATCTATTGGAGAAGGTGAAATTGACCATGGATGCTAAAGCATCAGAGAACGAATCAGAACGGCTTTTTTTAGCTGTGAAATTACCTTCTGAGCTGCAAGAAATAGTGGCGCAGGCATGTTCAAAGCTATCTGAAAATTTTGATTTTGCTAAATGGACAAATCCGCAAGATTATCATATTACCCTGCAATTTTTAGGAGATACCCCAAAGGCCAAAATTCCAGATTTAGTGAAATCCTTGAGGAAGACTGCGGGGCAAGGCAGACCCTTCAATCTCTCTTTGGACAAATGGGACACATTTGGTCTTCCAGCTTCCCCAAGAGTCCTGTGGATAGGGGTTTCCGGCGAAATAGAGGCATTAAATCAATTAGCTGCCAGAGTGCATTCAGTGACGTTTCCACTAGGTTTTTCAGGCGAATCCAGGGCCTATAAACCGCATCTTACTGTGGCTCGAAAGTACCGGGGAAAAAATTCATATGATGATAAATTGCTGGAAAATTTACTGAAATTGGATGATGATTGGAACCTAAAAAACTATCAGAGAGACTGGACGATTGATAGTTTTGTGTTGTATGCTACCAGAATGTATGCCATTCCTATGTATGAAATTATTGAAAAGTTTACAGTTTAAAATCGATAATAAAGTTTTCAAAGCTTCCGTTTTCGGTTACATACAATAGGAATGTGCCGTGAAATAGGAGGAATATCATGTTAATTTTTAAACAAAACCGCTATATTGCGTTGCTCGTTGGCGTTATACTAGTGTGTTTCTCTGCCATAAGCTTATTGCAACCCGAACAAGTTGCGGAAGGGAAGGTGGACAGGGTGCAGATGGATAAGTTGCAATCCACTAGCCGTGCATCCGTACTTTCTCTTTTGCAAGATGAATCGAAGTCTAGTATAACGAGTAGCATTACGAGGGGCATTACTGAAGTTACACAAGCCAATAAGCTTAATAACACATTCAGTCTTTTAAGTTCCGCTTGGAAACCGGCGAAGGGTGTGGAATGGCTTAGTGTAAAAAAATTAAAACAAAAAAACACAAAAAACACATCGAACGTTTCCATTATTCGGGTGAAGGCTGATGTAGTACAATCCAAGCCAGCTGCGCAAAAAGCGTCGCAATTGGCGGAAACAGCAACAAAGAGTAGTCAGGCGACAGCGAAGACAGTCTCGGCTTCTCAGAAACATCCCCTCACAACATTGTACTTCTCTCGGACAGAGCTATTAAGCCAGGAGCAGCAAAGTAAAGCAACCCGGCGCTACGCTGTATCCGAAGAAGAACTGCTTCTGCTACAAAAAATTGTAATGGCAGAGGCGGAAGGTGAACCGTACAAGGGCAAGGTGGCAGTTGCCAACGTTGTTCTGAATAGGCTGCGGTCAGCCAATTTCCCCGACACGATATATAAGGTTATTTATCAGAAGAGCCAGTTCAGCCCTGTAGCTAACGGGCGTCTTAACCGTGTGAAGCCTAACGATGATAGTATTAAAGCGGTGAATGCTGCACTCTCCGGAGTAAAGGAAGTTCCCGATAATACTTACTTTTTCTTGTCGCTAAAACTTGCACAGGATCTGACCGTACATCATACACAGACTTATGTTAAAACCATTGGCAATCATACTTTTTATAAATAAATTTGGTGGATCTGTGAACCTCAGCGCTATATAGGGTAAACTAAACTATATGAATCTGGAGGTGGAAGATAACCATGAAAATCACTTATTATGGACATTCAGCTCTGCTGGTAGAGACGGGGAACGTGAAGGTTATTATTGACCCTTTTTTGTCAGGCAATCCGAACTCCGGTATTTCACCTGCCGATATTTCCGTTGATGCCGTTCTGCTTACTCACGGCCACTCTGACCATTTTGGAGATGCTGTCGAAATTGCCAAGCAGAATGATTGTCCGATCTTTGCGGTGTTTGAGCTTGCCGAATATTGCCGGATGAAGGGTGCACAGGTAAAGCACATGAATATAGGTGGTAGTCATACCTATGCCGGGATGACTGTGAAATTTACGCAGGCATTTCATTCCTCATCCATTCAGGAGGGCGACTCTTGGATTTATGCTGGACAACCCGCGGGGATTTTATTGACGTTTGAGGGCAAGACGATTTTCCATGCGGGGGATACCGCGCTATTCAGTGATCTGCGCCTCATTGGAGAAAGGAATGCGATTGCCCTGGCAGCTCTGCCTATAGGCGATATGCTTACCATGGGACCGGATGACGCCTTGCTGGCCGCACGCTGGCTGCGGGCGGATAAGGTGATCCCGCTACATTACAATACATTTCCGGATATTGCTCAGGATGGTGCTGATTTCTGCGATCGCCTGCACCAAGAGGGAGTGGAAGGTTTCCCACTTAAAGCTGGTGAGAGTGTAGAATTTTAACCAATCCGATTTATATTAAAAAAAGCAGGTAGCCGGGGGAAATTCCCTGACTACCTGCTTATTCTTTAAGGTGTAATACATACAGGTTCTTCATTACGTGCTTGCGCTCTAGAGCCTCTGATTTCAGTTGCTTCGCTTACGGGGTTACCTAACATCTTCAGAACAGTAGTCGCACAGCTTTGCGGTTGATGTTTATCTGGAGCGAGACGTCGTCTGCGTTGCTCTTCCAGAACTGAATATTCACGAAGCATCATAGTGAACCATTTGTTCACTACTTCCGAGTCGAGCACCTCTGCCAGCCCAAGCTCTACGAAATATTGGCAGTTTTTCTCTTCCTGACCTGGAATAGCTTTATAGAAAAGCATCGGAATTCCTTTGGCCTGACCTTCTGTGCAGGTCATCCCTCCAGGCTTCGTGATCAGCAGGTCTGAGGCATCCATCAATTTATTGATTTCACTGCTATATCCCAGAATTTTAACATTGGGATGATTGAGCAGTGGATTGGACTTCATTTTGGCGATTAGCTTCTCATTACTGCCCATACAGAAGACGAGCTGAATATCATCCATTCTGGCGGTGAGGGAATGCATAATCTCTTTGCCGAACATTAACCCCCAACCTCCACCCATAATGAGTACGGTTGGGATATCAGCCAATCCCAGTTCCTTGCGCAGCAGCGTCTTGTTGGAGCGTTCCCAGAACTTTGGATGCACTGGGATGCCAGTCACGGTTACTAGCTCTGGAGCGATCCCACGGCCTGTCAGAATGGATTTGACACGTGGGGTAGATACGAGATAACGATTGACCTCGGAATTTACCCAGCTCCCATGTGCATCATAATCTGTAATTAATGTATACAGAGGCACATTTAATCCACGACGCTTTAGTCTGGAAATGACCGCAGCCGGAATGGGATGAGTGCAGATAATCAAATCAGGCTTTAGCTGTTCGATCACCTGTGAAGCATGTGTATAAAAAATCCGGTGAAGCGCCATTTTAGTCAACGGGTTCAATGATTTATGATATTGTGTCTTATACATCATGCCGACCAGCTTAGGCTGGCTGCTAACTGTTTTGCGGTAAGCGGAAAGAATCCAAGGGGCGACCGTCGGGTTAAGAAATTTCCCCAGCTCGATGACTCGGCACTGGACATCCGGATTCAGCAGCTTTATTCCTTCGGCCAGAGCATAGGCTGCTCCTGTGTGGCCCGTACCGAAGCCTTCCGAAAACAGCAGTACTCTTTTCTTTCGCATAAGTTCACCTGCTACTTTCCTTTTCTATAGAGATGCTTTCCTTCTTCTAATTATACTAGGAAATCTATACTATACTCACATTATACAAGTAAGACGTAAATAGAAAGTTAAAACCCTGCAATAAATAAAAAAATAAAAGGTTCGCCCAAAGTATTGCAAACTAGAAAACAACATGATAAAGTTGTGAATGACCAATTGACCGGATTAGTAAAGTGGTCAGAAGTCAGCGGGAACGATATTTTCTGGAGAAAGGAAGTGTGCACAGGTGGCAGTGGTGGATCGAAGACAGCAGGTGCTTCAGGCCGCAGCGAAATCTTTTTCATTATTTGGCTACAAGGCAACTACAATGGATCAGGTTGCTAAGATTGCAAATGTCGGTAAGGGAACCATCTACACCTTTTTTACAAACAAAGAGCAATTGTTTGACGAGATCCTGCGCGATATGATGATGGAAATGAAGACGATAGCTGAACGGGAGATCAGGCGAGACAGACCTTTCTTTGATAACTTGCATCGTGTGCTGGATGCTCTGCTTGAGTTTCGAAGTGAGCAGGAGCTATTCATAAAACTTTCCCAGGAGAATCGCGAATTCGGTACGCCGCAGGCTGGAGAAGGACTCGAGAAGATCGAGAACGTAGTTTTAGAATATTTAGAACGGGAGGTGCAACAAGCGCTCCAACAGGGAGAAATCAAACCTTGCGATCCCAAAATCGTCTCGGTAGTCATGTTCAGATTATATATTGTATTGACTGCTGAACTGAATAAAACACATACTCCCTTGGACAAGGAACAGATCAAGATGTATTTTCATTTGTTTCTCGCCGAAGGATTGGCACAGTAAGGGTTGATTCAGGATAGGGATGGCGTTCTCAGCATCACTCGATTCGCTTTCCCTTAACAATTCTCAAGATGATTAGGCATTGAAGAAGAGCCGCAAGGCATTTTTTTATACCCTGAATTGACCGAATGGGGAAAACAGTCACTTAGTGTTACGTAATATTTCGCAAACAAAGCATTTTAAAGAGAGCATAAGCTCATAAGGAGAGAACCAGAATGAAATCATTATCCGTATTTACCAAGGATCTTGGAGCAGCCCTTAGAAATCCGAAGGTGCTGATTCCGATGATTGCTATCCTATTTATTCCGGTGATGTACAGCGGATTCTTCCTGAAGGCATTCTGGGATCCGTATGGCAAGATGAATGAACTTCCGGTTGCTGTGGTCAACCAGGATGTCGGCGCTAATTATGAAGGCAAGCAACTACAAGCCGGTAATGATCTTATAGAAGAGTTGAAGGTAACCGACGGCTTCCAGTGGAACTTCGTTTCCCTTGAAGAAGCGGAAGCAGGAATGAAGGACAATACTTATTATATGTCGATCATTGTTCCGGAAGACTTTTCTGCTAAAGCTACTACTCTTATGGATGATGAACCACAGCCGGCAAAAATTATTTATGAGCCAAATGAAGGTTATAACTTCTTGGCTGGTCAGATCGGTGGTACGGCTGTAGCAGAAATTAAAAATAAAGTATCTGCTAAAGTAACAGAAGCTTATGTTGAGTCTGTATTCAATCAGATTACAGAAGTATCTGATGGATTGGGCGAAGCCGGAGATGGTGCTTCCAAGATCGCTGATGGCGCTGGTAAGCTAGATGACGGAGCCTTGAAGCTGAAAGATAATCTACTTGTACTGACAGATGGTACAGGTAAACTTCAAAATGGTGTAGAACCCCTTACACAAGGTGTGACTGATTTGAATGCAGGTGCTACGGCGCTTAAAACAGGATCAACCACGTTGGCAAGCGGATTGCAACAATTGTCTACTGCACATACGCAACTTCAAGACGGTGTTGCACAAAGTTCTGCCGGCAGTAAACAGCTTAGTGACGGCTTGAAACAAGCTGTAACAGGTGCTACACAGCTTCAGGCGGGAACACAGTCTGCTGTGGATGGTACTTCTAAACTACAAGCAGGAACACAATCTTTAGTTGATGGCAGCGCGAAGCTGGAAGCGGGCTTAACTTCTTCCGTAGATGGCAGCGCGAAACTGGAAGCGGGTTTGCAAGCTTCCGCCGCAGGCAGCACGAAGGTAACTGAGGGTGCTAAAGCGGTAGCTCAAGGATTGGAGCAATTGGCACAGGCTAGTCCTGAGCTGGCACAAAATCCAGCGGTACAGAAGCTGCTGGCAGCTAGTGCAGCCGTGGCACAAGGCAGTGAGCAACTGCAACAAAGCCAAGAGCAGCTGGCACAGGGTGCTACTGCACTCCACAGTGGGCAAGAGCAACTGGCACAAGGTGCAACTCAACTGCACTCGGGTTCACAGCAGGTAGCTGCTGGTGTAACTCAGTTGCATGATGGAGCTAAGCAATTAAATGCTGGTAGCACACAGCTGTTGACAGGACAACAAAAACTGGCACAAGGCGCATCTGCACTTGTAGCTGGTGGCGATAAGCTGAATGCAGGAATGCAACAATTTGGTGCGAAGCTTAAAGAAGCTGCAGCTGGAGGCAGCAAGCTGGCTGAAGGCGGTAAAGCACTTGGTGATGGTACCTCAAAACTGCTTAGCGGTGTAGGCGAACTAGGTTCCGGTATCAGTGCGGTAGCAGATGGTTCGAAAAAACTGGCTGATGGCGCAGGCGAGCTGAAAGATGGTATGGATGATCTGAAATCTGGATCAACAGAACTGGCAACTAAGCTTGGCGATGCTGCTGAAAAAACAGGCAGTGTGAACAAAACAGATGCAATGATGGAAATGTTCGCACAACCAGTTGTGGTTGAGGATAAAGTTGTGAATCATGTTCCGAACTATGGTACAGGTTTTGCTCCTTACTTCCTATCCCTTGGATTGTTTGTAGGTGCTTTGATTTCAACAATTGTTATTCCAATGCGTGATTCGGCTGTCCTTGGTGCTAGCCGTATGAACCGTTTCATCAGCCGTACGCTTACCTTCACAATCATGAGCTTCATCCAGTCTATGCTGGCTGCTGTGGTTGTATTGTACGGACTTGGACTGGAAGTACAAAGTAAACCGCTATTCTTCGTATTTACATTCTTAACAAGCTTAGTTTACACATGGGTAGTTCAAGCGATTGTTACTTGGATGGATCAACCGGGACGTTTCGTTGTTATCGTTATTCTGATTTTCCAATTAACAACTAGTGCCGGAACATTCCCACTTGAATTGATCCCTGACTGGATGAAATTCTTTAATCCACTGCTTCCAATGACTTACACAGTTAGTGGTCTCAAAGCAGTAATTTCTACAGGTGATTTCAGTGCAATGTGGGGAGATGTAGGTATCCTGGCAATCTTTGGTCTTGGATTCCTTGCTCTTACCTTCGCTTACTTCATGACACGTAGCCGTGAGAATGAAGTTGGAGTGAATAGTGAACAAGTTTTGACTGTATAAACTGATAAATTTTTTGAAAAAAAAGTATAAAAAAGCGTCTCCTCTGGGAGACGCTTTTTTTGATTTAAAATCATAAAAACCCTTTTTCTTGCAAACATATTAGAAGGAGTGAAAAATCTTGTAACGCTTTCATTGCATATGCACTTATGCGTTATTTATGTATAATTATGCAACATGAAGTTTTTTTAAACTTTTACTCGCTAAAGCTGTGATGCAAAAACAATTGTTAATCAGCATCATAAAAAAGTTTAAATTGCGCTGATGATACCTCGGTGATAAAATAATAGCACTAATCTGGATTGAATAATTATTAAGATTTTCATGTGAAAAATTTTCCTAACACATTGCATACTTTATAATAGAAAGGTTGCGTTCGATGAAACACACTGAACTGCCCGTAAAACAGGGCCTGTATGATCCCCAGTTCGAAAAAGATGCTTGCGGCATGGGATTTGTAGCTCATATTAAAGGCACACCGTCTCACAATATCGTAAGTAAAGCTTTGACAATGCTCTTTAATATGGAGCATCGGGGAGGCCAAGGTAGCGAACCCAACTCTGGTGACGGAGCAGGTATCATGCTTCAAATTCCGCACCGTTTCTTTGCAAGCGAAGCTCAGAAGCTAGGCTTTGCTTTGCCGGAACAAGGCCATTATGGCGTGGGCATGATCTTTTTATCTCATAACGAAGAAGTTCGGGCGCAGCATGAAGCTCTCTTAAGCAATATTATTGCTGAAGAAGGTCAAATAGTACTCGGCTATCGTGATGTGCCTACCTATGATGAAATGCTTGGCAAGACAGCGAAAGCTGCTAAGCCTTTTGTGCGTCAAGTATTTATCGGCCGCTCGGCTTCGGTCACGAATGAGTTGTCTTTTGAACGTAAGCTTTATGTAATCCGCAAACGTGCAGAGCTTGCCATTCGTTACGGTGGTGCAGAAGAGGATGAATCCTTCTATATTCCAAGCTTGTCGTGCCGTAAGATTGTATACAAAGGCATGCTGACTACAGAACAAGTCGGACAATTCTACCTGGATTTGCAGAACGAAGAGCTGGAATCAGCGATCGCGTTAGTTCACTCCCGTTTCAGCACGAACACCTTCCCAAGCTGGGAACGTGCGCATCCCTACCGCTTTATGATCCACAACGGTGAGATCAACACCTTGCGTGGTAATGTGAACTGGATGCATGCGCGCCAGTCATTGTTTAAGAGCGAAGTGTTTGGTGAAGATCTGAACAAGATCAAGCCTGTTATTAACCCGGATGGATCGGACACTGCAATGTTCGATAACACCTTTGAGTTTCTCTATTTGAGCGGACGTTCCCTGCCACAGGTAGCCATGATGATGGTTCCTGAACCATGGAGCAATCATGATAGTATGGATGCTGATAAAAAAGCATTTTATGAATACCACAGTACTCTAATGGAGCCATGGGACGGGCCTGCTGCAATGGGCTTTACCGATGGGATACAAATCGGCGCTATTCTGGACCGTAACGGCCTGCGTCCTGCTCGTTATTATGTAACGAAAGACGATATGATTATTTTATCCTCAGAAGCCGGTGTACTGGACATTCCAGCAGAGGACATCTTATATAAAGACCGCCTGAAACCTGGCCGCATGCTGCTCGTGGATACGAAGGAAGGCCGCATTATCTCTGATGAGGAAGTTAAATCGGCTATCGCCTCTGAGAAGCCTTATCGCCAGTGGCTGGATGAGCATTTGATCAGTCTTGATGAGCTTCCGGATGCACCTGAACTGCCAAATCCTAAGCATGACAATGTACAACAGCTACAGCAGGCTTTCGGCTATACTTTTGAAGACTTGCGCAAGGTGCTTGAGCCAATGGCATCTACTGGTGCTGAAGCTGTCGGTTCCATGGGTTATGATGCTCCACTCGCCGTATTTTCGGACCGCCCGCAACGTCTCTATAACTATTTCAAACAAATGTTTGCTCAGGTAACGAATCCACCCATCGATGCCATTCGTGAAGAGCTGGTTACATCCACAACGACTACGATTGGACCAGAGCGTAATTTGCTTAAACCGGAACCGGAAAGCTGCCGCCAGATCTCGCTGCAAACGCCAATTCTTTCGAACGAAGATTTTGCTAAGATTCGCCATGTTCGCCGTGCAGGCTTCAAATCGATGTCTATTCCAATTCTTTTCCCGGCTGAGCTTGGGTCAGAAGGATTACGCATCGCGCTTGAGCGCATGAACGAGGCTGCTGACCGTGTTATGGCTAAAGGGCATAACATTCTGATTCTGACTGACCGCGGTGTGGACAGTGAGAATGCTGCGATTCCAGCTCTGCTTGCGGTATCGAGTCTGCATCACCATTTGATCCGCCAAGGAACACGGACGAAGGTTAGTATTTTGCTGGAATCCGGTGAACCACGTGAAGTCCATCATTATGCGTTGCTGCTCGGTTATGGTGTGAGTGCAGTAAACCCTTATCTGGCTTTTGAAAGCTTGGATGACATGATCGGCCAAGGCTTATTGCGGGGAATCTCGCATGAAAAAGCAGTGAAGAACTATATTAAAGCTGCGACTAAGAGCGTAGTTAAGATTCTTTCTAAAATGGGAATTTCGACGATTCAATCTTACCGCGGTGCGCAGATTTTTGAAGCTGTCGGTCTGAACTCTGAGTTCGTGGATCGTTACTTTACTTGGACACCTTCCCGGATTGGGGGGATTGGCCTGGAGGAAGTGGCAACTGAGGCGCTTATCCATCATAACCGTGCTTTTACAGAAAAAGACGGAAATGATAAGGTGCTTGACTCCGGTGGCGATTATCAATGGCGTAATGATGGAGAAGAGCATCTATTCAATCCACAGACGATTCATCTGCTTCAGCACTCTGTGCGTAGCGGGAATTATGATATGTACAAGAAATATGCTGCCCTTGTTCAAGGAGAAAGCGAGAAACAATTGACGCTTCGTTCCTTGTTGCAATTCAAGTCAGCCTATGAACCGATTCCACTGGAAGAAGTAGAATCTGCATCGTCCATTATGAAACGGTTTAAGACGGGTGCAATGTCCTTTGGTTCCATTAGTAAGGAAGCACATGAGACACTGGCCATTGCGATGAACCGGATCGGTGGCAAGAGTAATACAGGTGAAGGCGGCGAAGATCCAGCCCGCTATATTCCGGATAGCAATGGTGATTCACGTCGCAGTGCGATTAAACAAGTAGCTTCTGGACGTTTTGGTGTTACCTCGAACTACCTAGTTAACGCTGATGAGATCCAGATTAAAATGGCTCAGGGCGCTAAACCAGGGGAAGGTGGACAGCTTCCGGGACGTAAAGTTTATCCTTGGGTCGCTGAAGTACGTGGCTCAACAGCAGGTGTGGGTCTGATCTCACCTCCACCGCATCATGATATTTACTCTATCGAGGATTTGGCAGAGCTGATCTATGATCTGAAAAATGCAAATCCACGTGCAAACATTAATGTTAAGCTCGTATCGGAAGTTGGAGTGGGTACGATTGCTGCGGGTGTAGCCAAAGGGCGCGCTGATATTATCTTGGTTAGTGGCTATGATGGAGGTACAGGGGCATCGCCGATGAACTCCATTCGTCATGCGGGTCTTCCGTGGGAGCTTGGCTTGGCTGAAACCCATCAGACATTGATGCTCAACAATCTGCGTGACCGTGTAGTTCTGGAAACAGATGGTAAAATGCTAAGCGGCCGCGATTTGGCTGTAGCTGTATTGCTTGGGGCCGAAGAGTATGGTTTTGCCACTGCTCCGCTAGTATCTGTTGGCTGTATTATGATGCGTGTCTGCCAAATGGATACTTGTCCGGTTGGTGTAGCTACACAGAATCCGGATCTTCGTAAGAATTTTACCGGTGATCCGCAGCATGTAGTTAACTTTATGACCTTCGTGGCACAGGATCTACGTGAAATTATGGCAAGTCTCGGCTTCCGTACAATTGAAGAGATGGTAGGCCGTACCGATTGTCTAGACGCAACTCAGGCGTCGAAGCATTGGAAGAAGAAAGGCATAGATTTGAGCAGCCTGCTGCATACACCGGAATTACCGGAAGGAAGCACACGCTTCCGCAGTAAATACCAGAATCACGGTCTGGAAGAGACACTGGATGTTTCGCAGCTGCTCGACCTGGCAGCACCTGCACTGGAATCAGGTACGGCTGTTGAGGCATCACTGCCAATCACGAACGTTAATCGTGCCGTCGGAACTATCCTTGGCAGCGAGCTGACCCGCAAGTATGGGGCCGCAGGTTTGCCTGATGATACGATTCGGCTTCATTTCACCGGTTCTGCTGGTCAAAGCTTGGGTGCATTCGTGCCTAAGGGAATCACGCTTACGGTGGAAGGAGATTCCAATGACTATGTAGGTAAAGGATTGTCGGGTGGTAAGATTATTATCAAGCCATCTCCGAAAGCTACCTTTGCTGCTGAGGACAATATCATTATCGGAAATACTGCATTCTACGGTGCAACAGGTGGAGAAGCTTATATTAACGGTATCGCTGGTGAACGTTTTGCCGTCCGTAACTCCGGAGCGAAGGTTGTTGTAGAAGGCGTGGGTGACCACGGCTGTGAATACATGACTGGAGGCCGAGTGGTTGTCCTTGGTGAAACTGGCCGTAACTTTGCGGCAGGGATGTCAGGCGGCATCGCTTATGTCTACGACCCAGATAGAACCTTCATCGGCCGCTGCAATCTCGAAATGGTACTGCTCGAGAGAGTGGAAGAGTCTGAGGAGATCGAAGAGCTGCGTGAGCTGATTATCCGCCATACCGAGCTTACAGGTAGTGCGGCTGGCGCACGAGTACTGAATCAGTGGGCAGATAGCTTGCCGAACTTCGTTCGTGTCATTCCGAAGGATTACAAACGGATGATGGAGCAAATTCGCAAGGTAGAACAAACCGGATTGACCGGAGAAGCTGCGTTGATGGCTGCATTTGAAGCAAATATGCGCGAGCTTGCCCGTGTTGGCGGTTAAACTGTTGTACTTGAATGAAATAGGAACTAAATGAATAAGGGGACCTGACTCTTCCTAATACCGGAGAAGTCAGGTTCCTTTTTTTACTGGCAGACTCTTATCCTCTAGTGATTTTCGGAAAAAAGGGTATATGTGGTAAACTAGGTTATAGATGAAAGGAAGTGAGACTATGTCGAATACAGAAATATTGATGGAGCCTGTTGCCCGCCTGCAGGGAGTCACCAAAAAAATCGGCTCGAAAACGCTGGTGAGCGATTTAACGCTGGACATCCCGCCTGGACAAATCTTCGGTTTTTTGGGACCCAACGGAGCAGGTAAGACTACTACAATACGGATGATGGTAGGATTGATTTCCATTAGTCGTGGAGACATCTTGATCTGTGGCCGTAGTATTAAAAACCATTTTGAAGAGGCTATCGCAAATATAGGGGCCATTGTAGAAAATCCAGAGATGTACAAGTTCCTCACCGGTTATCAGAATCTGCGCCAATATGCACGGATGGTGCCAGGGGTAACAAAGCAACGGATAGATGAGGTTGTCGAGCTAGTCGGACTAGGTCAAAGAATTCATGACAAAGTTAAGACCTATTCGCTAGGTATGCGTCAGAGGCTGGGAGTGGCTCAAGCACTGCTGCACAGACCCAAGCTGCTGATTCTAGATGAGCCAACCAACGGGCTGGACCCACAAGGGATACGCGAGCTCCGAGACTATTTACGCCGTTTATGTCAGGAAGAAGGAACAACTGTATTCGTCTCCAGTCATTTACTTTCCGAGATGGAGCTCATGTGTGACAGCGTAGCGATTATCCAAAATGGACGACTGGTGGATGTGAAGCAGCTGAAAGGGGTAGGCAATACTGTAATGCCTCTGGGAGAAACCTTGTTCGAGGTTGATAATGCTGAGGCTGCGTTAGCCCTCATTGGACGTGGAGTATTTAAGAGTGGGGGACTTGTGCTTGAGGCAGAGCGTGAGGAGATTGCAGAATTAAATGCCAAGCTAGTGGCAGGTGGGATTAAGGTGTATAACATCAGAACCCTTGCCCGTACGCTGGAGGATCAATTCTTAGAGGTTACAGGAGGTGAAGGAATTGGGTGAGTTTACAGCTCTCATACATAATGAGAATATCAAAATATACAGCCGTGTCCGCACATGGATTATGCTGCTTATTCTTGCAGTGATGAGCGTGCTGCTTCCTGCGCTTATTTATTTCACAAGCGAAGGCGATTCATCGCTTATGGGGCTTTGGGACAACTTTCAGATGACGGTGAGTATTGCGTTCTTCTTGAATACAATCTTTACCGTTGTAGTGGCTTCTGACTCCGTAGCGGGCGAATTTACCTGGGGAACCATTAAGCTGCTGCTGATTCGCCCGTGGAGTCGCTCCAAGATCCTGCTCTCGAAATATATTTCCATGGTGTTATTCAGTTTGCTTAGCACCGCAGTATTGATTGCTTTTGGGTTTGGTGCTTCGTTAATCTTCTCCTCATCTTCGGGAGATACGATGTCATCCATTACGGCTTGGAGTCCAGCGGAATATTCCTTCCTAGATCTCCTATGTCGTTACATTGAGCTTTTCCTGACTGCTGCTCTGGCTTTCATGGTATCTAGCGTATTCCGCGCAAGTGGGCTGGCTATTGGATTATCCTTATTTATTATGTTTGCCAAGAGTATTTTTACGGTTATTTTTAGTCCAGAACGGTTTGAATGGGCCCAATACTTGATCTTCACACATATGGATCTAAGAGGTTACCTATTGTCGGATACGGGTCCGGGGGGCTCAACACTTGGCTTCTCCATAGCTGTATTAGCGGTGTACTATATCCTATTCCTGGCCATTTCCTGGATTGTCTTCCGTAAAAGGGACGTTGCTTCATAGAAATAAGTCTAGCCGGCTTCAAGTGTTCCTTGAGCTTTGGAGGAGCGCTTGGCTGCCTTGTCCTTTTTCATATTACTTTTGGGCTCACCTGCTTTTTCAGAGGTGGGCTGTTCTTGCATGGCAATGGAGCCATTCAGGAGGCTGCCTTCCATAATGCTAAGTGCTCCTGCTGAAATATTGCCATGCAATTCTCCGGTTCCGGTCATAATGAGTCTGCGATCAGCCGTAACATCACCGTATACTTTGCCGGCAATCACGATTTCTTCCGCTTTAATACTGGAGCGCACTGTTCCTTCTTCTCCTACAGTCACGACACCACTGCAAATAATCTCACCGCTAAAGGTACCCTCAATCCGCAGGTTTGTATCACATTGCACCTTACCCTCCAGTGTTCCTCCATGCCCAATTAGGGAATCGGTAGATTTAAAGGGGACACGCTGCTGCCGTTTGTTCCACATTTATAAATTCCTCCTATTTTGAAATTAAATGCAACCCTTTAGGGTTTGACATACGCCAAAGGGTTGACTGTTTTATTCTGCTTCACAACCTGAAAATGAAGATGAGGACCTGTGCTTCGGCCAGTGCTTCCAAGCAAGCCGATTTTCTGCCCTTTGCTAACCTTGTCTCCCGCAGATACGATCATTCCGTTCAAATGCATGTACCAGGTTTCCAATCCATTTGAATGCTTAATCACGATGTATTTTCCGCGTGCGCCCATTTGTTCCGCAGTAATAACCTCGCCATCTAAGGCAGCATATACAGGATCACCGATGTTCCCAGCAATATCGACACCGGAATGGAACGCAGACAAACCTTTGAATGGATCTGAGCGGTAGCCGAAGCTTGAAGAAATGACTTTGGACTCGGTAGGCCAGAGCGGTACAGCGTTAAGTTTAGCCTTTTCTGCACGGGCCTTTTGAGCTTGCAGATTTGCCTGTACGTTATTCTCATGCTCTGCCTGTGTGATCGTCTGTGTGATACTTTCCACCATTTCATCAAGCATCCCGTGAATCTCCTCAAAGTCATCCTTAGTTTCTTCCACCAAGCTCGTAGCGTCGTTCTGATACACCGCGATGTATTCTCCACCAACCTGCGGGGTGAGTGTTTTTGGAAGGGCTGCGGTGATGGCCCCAAAGCGGAAACTTATGGCGGATAGAGAAGTGGAAGATGAGTTCTCTTCTGTACTCTGCTTAAAGGAAGTCTCTTTAGGAACAGGAGAAGAAAGACGGTTCGATAAACCTAATGTTGAATTTGAAGTGGCCGATCCAGCTTTTGATTTTTCTGTTGCGGATTTCTCCGGTTGAGATTCATTCGTGTCTGTAGCGGCAGCAGCACCTTTGCTTTTGTTAATCAATGCTTGCAGCTCCTGTTCCAGTGCATTTACACTCTTCAGCTTGTCTTTAATGTTATCTGCCTCTTCCGAAAGTTCGCTGACCTGGCTACGAAGCTGTGTTAAATCTTTATCCTTGTCGGCGACCTTCATTTCCATGCGGAGATTGGTTAGCGATAGTGCGGCTGCCTCGGCTTCTAGCTGTGAGATGGACTGAGAGGCATGGAAATGCATAGAGGTGACCAGACTGGAGATAGACAGGGCTGCTGCTGCCGGTAAGGCGAACGCTAGCGGTTTGGAGATGTGGAGCTGTTTGACTGGACGTCCGGCATCCCTTACGACAAGCAGCGTAATCCGTTTATGATCTGGCTGACTCTTCATGGCTTCTCCTTTCTGCGGCTTATGGCAGCCGCTTGCGATACCTGAGGCTAACGACTTTTCTTCCATTAGGCTCATCCGAATTGTCCTACTACTCTATGTATTCCATATCTTTCAGGAACATGACAACGGTTTGTTTGAATAAAGAAGGAGAGTTACGGCAAAACCTGTACTAGAGTCATCGCAGAGAGTCTATTGCATCTGTTTTTATTAATTGAGGGGGTAGAGAATTGAAGATTTTCGCGATAATTCTAATTCTTTTTATCATACAGATTGCATTGATTGTATTTCTGGAGTACCGACGCCCGCAAAGGGCTATAGCATGGTTGTTTATTTCCTTCTGTTGTCCACCGCTCGGTCTGGCATTCTATTATTTTCTAGGTCGTGACTACAGACAGAATAGAAAATTGAACAAAAGATGTACTTCACTCTTCCGGGAAATCCGTTCGTATGTCACTGGTAAGATTAAGGTAGTAAAACAAGCGTCGGATACTGGAAACGCTCAGTTTGAGAATAACGAGGGTTTATTGGTTTTGCTTGCAAAGCTCTCGGAAGGGCCTATTACAGGCCATAACAAAAGCAGAGTGCTGTCAACTGCAAGAGAAGCTTACGACGCTATGCTGGAAGCCATGGAAGAGGCAAAAGAACATATCCACATGCAATTTTATATTTATCGTGATGATGAGATCGGAGAACAGTTTCAGGACGTTATGATTCGAAAGGCGCGGCAGGGAGTAAAGGTGCGTTTGCTTTGTGATGGACTGGGCAGTCATCGATTAAGCCGTAGGTTTATTCGAACCCTGAGAAATGCCGGGGTGGAGTTCCACTTTTTTTTACCTCCGATTAGTTCTTTACTGGATCGTCGGTTTAATTTCCGCAATCATCGGAAGATCCTAGTGGTGGACGGATTGATTGGTTTTACGGGGGGAATGAATATCGGTGATGATTACTTAGGAAAGGACGCCAAGATGGGTTACTGGCGCGATACCCATCTGCGTTTAGAAGGAGATTCTGTTTATTATATTCAGTATGTCTTCCTGAAGGATTGGAGACTGGCCTCTGGTGAAGGTATGAGTCATCCTCGTTTGTTCCCTGAGCACTCTTGCAAGGAGCAAGAGGCCGTGCAGATTGTAGGAAGTGGACCGGATGCTGCGATCGATGCTTCTCAGGAGATGTATTTTGCCGCTTTTTGCTCTGCTAGGGAACGGATCTGGATTACTTCACCGTATTTTATTCCGGACCCTGCGATTTGTCGTGCTTTGAAGAGTGCAGTCCTTCGTGGAGTGGATGTTAGAATCATCATTCCGGCAAAGCCTGATAATAAGCTTGTTTATCATGCTTCTTTGTCTTATCTGGAGAATTTACAAGATGCAGGCGTGAAGTTCTATCGCTACACCAAAGGATTTATGCATGCCAAAGTCATGATTGTGGATGATCTGCTGGGTACGGTGGGAAGTGCGAATCTGGATATGCGCAGCTTCTATTCTAATTTCGAAATGACAGCGGTTTTGCTGCATCCTGAGACGATAGCAGAGCTAGTCGCGGGGTTTGAAAAGGATCAAAAGAACAGTGAATTCATTGATCCTGTAAAATTTAAGGAGAGAGGGAGAATTGTCAAACTCGGTGAAGGGCTATGTCAGTTGTTATCACCGCTGTTATGACCGGAAAGAGGACTAAATCTGAATTTTTCGAAGGATAGTACGTGTTCCATTCATTATTAGAGCATATTTTGTGATATAATAATTGTATAAGAAGAAATGTAAGAAAGTATAGATTGTAGTTATACTTCCGAATGTTTCAAAACTATACTGTTAAATTGTAGGGGGAGTTCTATGAATGTGAGTCCACAAATGTTTACCAAAGAGGAGCAGAACAAACTGCAGAAGACCGGTGCCCATAAAATGGCTAAGTTCGCGCAGCGTATGATCATGTTATCCGTAGGGGCCGCCATGATGGCTGTTGCACTTGAGATATTCCTAGTACCTAATCAAATGATTGATGGCGGGATTACCGGTATCTCCATTATTTTATCACATTTATTTGACATTCCTCTGGGTATATTATTGACACTGCTCAACCTTCCGTTCCTGTTAATCGGTTATAAGCAAATCGGTAAGACATTTGCCTTATCTACCTTATATGCGATTTTACTTATGTCTATCGGCACTTCAATGCTGCATCATGTAGAGGCCTTTACAGTTGAACCGATGCTTGCTGCCGTGTTTGGAGGTATCATTCTAGGTGTAGGTGTTGGATTGGTTGTACGTTTCGGGGGATCTCTAGACGGTACAGAAATTGTTGCGATTTTGGTAGCCAAGAAGCTTCCCTTCTCTGTAGGTGAAGTAGTTATGTTCTTCAACCTGTTCATCTTGTCCGGAGCTGGATTTGTGTTCGGTTGGAATAACGCGATGTTCTCCCTGATTGCTTATTATATTGCATTTAAGGTTATTGACATCACCCTTGAGGGTCTGGATCAATCGAAATCAGTATGGATTATCAGTGATAAATTCCGCGATATCGGGGAAGCTCTGACAGAGCGTCTTGGACGTGGTGTTACTTATTTAGATGGAGAAGGCGGATTTTCCGGTGAGAACAAGAAAGTGATCTTTGTAGTTATCACCCGTCTGGAAGAAGCTAAGCTTAAAACCATTGTTGAAGATTGGGATTCTGATGCATTCATCGCAATAGGTAACATCCATGATGTTAAAGGTGGCCGCTTCAAGAAGAAATCCATCCACTAGCGTAGCTCTTAAGTATCATTAACTGAAAGAAGGTATTTTTACGGATAAAAAAGCAATAAATACGGTGAACAAAGCTCGGCCTGCCGTATTCTTATATAGTATACCTTCTGTCCTTGAGTGGGACGCCAAATAAGCTCGTAGCATGTAGTTGATGCTGCGGGCTTATTGCTGTTTTTAGGGTCTTTTTTCTATGGGATTGCTCCTTTATGGGAGCTTAGCAATGAGCTGTTCAACGGGCTGTGGGGGCACTTTCTCTAAAAGATCTCCCATACGCAGAAGGCGTTCCTCGATATTGAGCAGATGAAAATTAGAGGGAGATACATTTTGCTGAACCTCCTCCCAGAGCAAGGGTGTAGAAACTGTAGCAAATGGTCTTGCGCGTGGTGTGTAAGGTGCAGCTAATGTTTTGCCGCTATAATGCTGAAGGTAGTCAAAATAAATTTTATCTCCGCGATTCTTTTTTAGACGTTCCAGGGTGAACAGGTTGGGATGCTTTTCGGTGACATAACGACCCACAAAATGCCCGATTTTCCGCAATCCATCAAAAGTAACGCCAGTCTCGATAGGGACGATGATTTGCACCCCGGTAGCACCGGAGGTTTTGGGTACAGAGGAGAGGCCAAGAGAGGTTAAGACCGCCCCAACGATCGCAGTTGCTTCCATGATGCGAGGTTCGATCTCAAGTGACGGATCAAGATCAATCATCCACTCACAGGGCAGCTCGCTGCCTACATAATGCAGGGAAGGGTGGAATTCCAAAGCAGCCAGATTCCCCAGCCAGATCAGCTCAGGTAAACCTTGCAACTTGATATAGTTAATATTCTCGTGCACAGCGGTTTGGACAAAGGCCGGAAGCGGATCAGGCGCATTTTTCTGATAAAAGGACATTCCAGAGATGCCGTGCGGATAACGAATGACGGTAAGCAGCCGGTCTCGGCAATAACGCAGCAGATAGGGAGAGAGTGCAGCGAGCTTTTGCAGATAAATCCGTTTGGTAATGCCACATTCAGGCCACAGCAGCTTCTCTGGGTTAGTGATGATGATTTCTTCTCCGTCGATGGTAATTGTACCTTTGATCGCTGCCGGCATCGGGGAAACTCCTTTCTGTGATAGGAATGAAGGTATTATGTGTCAGTCTGCTCCTTTTCATGAAAAAAATATTCCCATAGTGTCCCTTTTGGATGATCATAAGACTTATAAGGATATACGTTAATGAGAAAGGGGAGTTTGCTGATTTTGGACGGGATCGAGCACACTGTTGTTCGGGTACAGGCAGGCGAGGTGGATTCCTATGCCTTGATCGTCGAGGCTTTTCAAAAGCCGATTTACCGCTATTGCTGTCGGCTGCTTGGGAGCCGTACTGAAGCGGAGGATGCAGTACAGGAAATTCTGGTAAAGGCATATCAGCATATAGGCACATACCGCCCTATCGCGAGCTTCTCTTCATGGCTATATAAAATTGCCTACCATCATTGCCTCAGTCTGATCCGCAAACGTCAAAGTCAAATAAAGTTTATGGCGCTTTTTCAACCAGATCCGCCTGCAGAAAGCCCGGAACAGTTGATGGACCGTTACATATTTAACGAACATCTGACTTTTGCCCTCGCGAAGCTGAAGACAGAGGAGCGAAACCTGTTAGTACTTAGAATCTTTGAGGAACAGAGCTTCCCGGAGATTGCGGAGATTCTGGATAAGAATACTGATACTGTGAAGAAGAAATACAGGCGAACGATTACGAAGCTTGGTAAAATGCTGAATGCTCAGAAAGGGGGAACGGAATGGTGCGGCAACGAAGCTTTGTTGAAGAGAAAATGATCAAGAAAATGGATGCGGTAGGGAGCTGCGATGAGCTGGATGTAAAAGCAGCTGTTATGAAGCGGGTAAGAGCAATTCATGAACAACAGAATAGGGTTGGCGGTGAAAGGACGAGCATCGTTATCGAGCTGAAGCCGTTCCCAGAACCGGAAGATCCTATTATGCAGAAGCAAAAGGAGATGCCCCAACACCCGTCTAGGTTTAGAAAAAGAGTGCTCACAGGAGTCTCCGCGGCTGTATTGCTGGGGATTATCGGGTTGGGTGCTCTGCAGCTGTCTGAACATGGAAAGTTATCGGAACAAGGTAGCCAGTTTACAATTGATATCACAAAACCCCAAGGTGGTATTATTACACTAGTGAACAGCGGAGGGAAGGCTGTTGTGAAGACGATGCATAATAATACGCCTGATCCGACAACCTCGCCTGCGATAGAGAAGTATCAGAGCTTATCTATGATTTATAAAGAGCAAGTGCTTGCTCGTTTAAACACTGGGGAAATGGCTGCTTATTATGTGAAGGATGCTGAATTAAATAAGCTGGAGTTAGGGTTAGGCTATGGAAATCAATTGCAGTTTGCTTTTATTTCGCCGGTGTATTCGAAATATCAAGACTTCGTAAAAGAATTAAAAACGGTTGGCGATTTCTGGCCAGGGTTGCCTTCCTCGTTAGCTGATGGTTATGAATTCGAGCAAGGAACTTTTAACGCAGCTCCCCTATACAAGTCGCTAGACACAGAATATGAAGAAATCCTTGAACAATTTCAAAAAAAGGCTACAACCGATAAAACTGGACAAAACTTGTTTATGGAGAAGATAGCTGCAAATTCCATAGATAATGCTGAGGTTACCTACCACAACGGAGATCAAAGAATTACACTATCCTTAAGGCAGAGTGTTTTTAAGGGTTATACCATGCAAGTGTCTATCTTGGAAGGCCAGACTGCTGAAAAATGGTCTGTGACAGGTACAGGTAAAGAGGCAATATTTATCGCGGCGGGTACTGGAAAAGGGAAGAATGCCTGGTTTTCTCAGAATCGATTGTATTGGTATGATGAAGCCACCCAGATGGTTCTTTCTCTGAGCGACAAGCAGGAGAATAAACTGACTCGTGAGCAATGGCAAAAGATTGCCACCAGTTTTATTCACTAGCTACTGTTCTAACTGTACATTAGGAGAAGCTGTCTCAAAAGTAGTGAATTCTACTTGGGAGGCAGCTTTTTATGGAATAGGGAAATAATGGATTTTACTGTGCCATGTGACGATATACCACGCGTAGTGTTCTATGCTAATGGTTGGGGCGATGTGCTATGTATGATTTTCGTGCGGCTTGCAGTAGATGATTTGTGGAATTAGTGGTATATGTGACGGTGGACTATGGGCGATACGTTCTGTGTTTGTGCAATGTATAGAATGCTTTAAACTAATTAGGGAAAAACTCCCTGAAAATAGCCGCTATTTGCTCTAAATGAACGAAATCAGGGAATTCCTCCCTAATAATCAGGAGAATTGCTTTATTCGTTGCCGAATTGGCTGAATTTCAGGGAAGTTTTCCCTAATTATAGGTCCAATGAACAGAAATATCTGAGGTTTAGGGAGAAATTCCTCAATTGTTCTATAAGTACTTCACTTATTGCATCATTAGGAGCGTCACTTGATGCGGCACTTGTAATGTTAAGAACAAAAAAGAGGCTGTCCCAAGCAACTATTTCATGGCTTTTGGGACAGCCTCTTTTTTGTGAAAAAATGTCCCTTTTTCTAATGTTGGATTGTTATAGAAGTGTAGTTAAAAACAGGGGTGAAAATACATTTACCTTATTGAAGGAGAGGATGTTAGAAATTGAAGCTCCATTATGATTTCAAAAAAACAGTTATCGCGTTCTCTGCAGCAATCTTGCTAGGAACAGGAGTGGCCGGGGGTGTGGATGTACCCGGCTTGTCTCTTACAATTGCGGCGGCATCAGGAGCGCAGGTTGCCTCACAAACCGATCAGAAGACCCAAAAGGAATTGCAGGCACTCGTAGCTGGAGTGAAGGAAGGTACGCTTTTGGCCTACTACGTACGGGATAAAGTCTCCAATCCACAGGATGCGATCAGCTTCTCTGGCAAAGGGTTTGTTTTTAAAGACTATAAATCCTTTGCTGCGAAGTTTAAAGCGCTAAAGGGTCCGTCTATTCCGCAGCCCGGAAATCTTCCTAAAGGCTTCACTCTGGCGAGAGCCATCATCTATCCACCGGCTGTAGCTAATGATTCAGAGCTGTATTTGCAACTAGAGCAGGAATTGAAGGCAGCAGCGGTTGCTGGTAATTCTAATAAACAGTTGTTTAGTAAAATCATCAGCTGGAACCAGACGAATTTGTCTATGCAACTGTATGCGAAAGGAAAAGCCAATTTTAGCATTGTAACTGGGTCGCCGCCATCCAAACTTCCGGAAGGAGCGGTACCTTTTGTAAGAGCTTCGGAATCTAAGAAAGAATTAACGGTCAACGGCAGAAAAGTAGTACTTACAACTGATTCCGCTAAAGACGCAAGCTTTAACACAAAGCTAGTATGGCTGGATAACTCAGGCACGATACAATATACCCTTTCAGACAATCGGGCCAGTACGCTGACGACAAATGAAATGCTGGCGGTAGCTAAAACCATGATCAAATAACCAAGGGGCTAAAGGAGGATATTATAATGATGATTAAGAAAAGCGCGGCGATTACAGCCTTAAGCTTATTAGTATTGATAAGTGCGGTGAGTGGAACAGCAGGCGCAGTGCCTGCGGGGAGTAATAATAAAAGTAAAGCTACCGCACCCGTTGACCAGAATACGCCCATATCTTCAACGATTGAAGCTTTGATTGCCAAAGAAAATACAGTTCCCTTACAAGCAGGCGAACTTAAGATCCTGTATGTAAATGATAAGAAATCTAATCCACATGAAACCTTGAGTATAAGCTATATGCCATATAGATTCAGTTCTATAAACGAAGCGGCGCAGAAGTTACTTTCATTAAGCGGGAAGTCACTCCTGATACCTACTTCTCTACCAGAGGATTATAAGTTACAGGATGTCGTTTTAAATCCAGTGATTCCAATGTTTTTTAGCTCAGAGTATAAAACCCTTAGGGATCAGTTAAAAGCTAAAGCCCAAGCTGGTGGTAAAAAGGTGATTTCGCAAAGCTTGAAGTGGAGCAATACAGAAACCTCTATCACCTATCTACGAAATGGAGAGAGGTTGAATTTAAGATCTGCACCTGCATACACGCTACCGGAAGGGGTGACTTTGGCCCAGCTGCCTGGGGATCAGGATGAGAGCTTGACCCTCAACGGGGTTGAGGCGATTTACACAGTTTTTGGGCCTCATCACGGTGATCTTAAAGTCCAGCTGGTATGGTCCAGTGCTGATGGAAGTGTCGATTATACACTTACGAGTACAAAAAATACTGCGCAGACAAAGGCAGAGCTTGAGGCCCTTGTAACAAGTTTTACAGCACAATAAGAAACGTCCTCCCATTTCAGATTGGGAGGACGTTCTTTTATCCTTTTTGCTCCATTGTGCATGCCTCCGGGGGAAGATCCACTTTAGCTTGAGTAACAGGCTGACGCAGAGTGCCCGAGGTGTTCCATTCCAGAAAATGAACTTTGAAGACGAGCTCCGGCTTTATCCAAAAAGCACCCTTACCTCGTTGTGGAACATCTGCAAAGGGCATCCGATCCAGCTTAAGGCGGTGTGCCTCCGCAGTTAAGTCGCGTTTATCCTGTACAGTCAATTTTCCCGGACCGGTATGTCCGATATAATGCAAATTTCCTTTATCATCATAAAGACCAAGAAGCAGTGCGTTGACGATACCGTCACGGAACGTCACACCCCCGGCTACAGCTGTAATATCAGAACTGATTTTGCGTTTCTGCCAACGTTTATCTTTTCCGCCCGGAGCATAAGTACTGTTAATGTCCTTGCAGACGATTCCTTCCAAGCCCTGGTTCTGAGTGGCGGCGAACAGTTCTGTAGGATCGGTATAACTTGGCACAGCTTGAACATGGGGATGCGGCAGCAGAATGTCACTTAACAGCTGCTGCCGCAAGAATAATGGTTGATCCATCGTAGATTGGCCATTATAAAACAGAATATCAAAAATCATATAAATGACAGGAACCTGATGCCTAACGACGGAAATTGTGGAACCGTTTTTCAAACTGTCCCTCCGCATCACCTCATGAAATGAGGGTTTGCCGTCCTTGAGTGCGATAATCTCACCATCAAGAATCACGGAGTCAGCCTTGCAGTAAGCAGATACATCAATAAGTTCTGGATATTGCGTGGTACGGTAATTGCCACGTCTGTTAATAAGCTGAGTAGTGCTTCCATCGTAATAGGACAACATCCGTACGCCGTCCCATTTAATTTGTGCGATCCACTGGTCACCTGCTGGAAGCTGCCCAGCCAGTATAGGTTCAAAAGGAATAATGGGCTGAAGCTTCATCCGCAGAGCCTCCTAAGATACGGTTGTTTTGCTTTTCGTGCTGCGGCGTTTCGGTTTTGGCGTGATGACTGGAGTCGGCCCGGAGACCTCGTTTTGCTGCTCCGCAGGTTCCGCGGCGGTTGTTTTGGTCTTGGCTGTTTTTCTTTTGGCAGCAGGAGCCGCTTTAGTTTTGGTTTTTGTGTTGCCTGTTAATGAAGGACCAGGGTCTGAAGGAATATGCTGCACAGCTTGAATACTAGCCTGCAAGGCAGCCATTAGATCAATCACATTGCTTTCCTGTTTAGCAGGAGCGATATGAAATTCCTCGCCTGCAATTTTATGTGAGATCAGATCAAGCATACGCTGGCGATAATCATCGGTATATTTTGCCGGATCAAAAGGAGTGGATAGCTGTGAGATCAGCAGCTTAGCCATTTCCAGCTCTTTATCGTTCACTGTCCCTGCTTCGGGCAGACCAGGCACTTGTGAGATCGGCCGCACCTCATCAGGATAAAAAATGGTCTCAATCGCAAGGCAATCCTCAAGCACACGGATCGCTGCCAGACTGCTTTTTGAGCGGATTGAAATTTTGGCGATACCAATTTTACCTGTCTGCTTCATGGCCTCCATAAGAAGTCGATAAGCATTTGAGCCTGCCTGATCCGGGGATAAATAGTAGGTTTTTTGAAAATAAATCGGATCGATCTCCGTCAGGTCTACAAAGTCGAGAATGGAGATGCTTTTACTGGTCTCGTCGGATAGTTGATCCAATTCCTCTTTGTCGAAGAGCACAAACTTCCCTTTTTCATACTCATATCCTTTACCGATCTCTTCCCAAGCTACCTCTTTGTCACACACCGGGCATTTGCGTACATACGACAGCGGGCTGCCACACTCCTTATGGATATAACGCAGAGAAATGTCCTTGTCTTCCGTAGCGGAGAACATTTTAACCGGAACATGCACAAGCCCGAAGCTGATGGCTCCTTTCCAAACGGTATGCATGAGAAACACCTCCTGATCTAAGTTGATTTGCTTTGGGTTAGTATGAGGCAGGAAAGGCTTTTCTAGCCGGGTGCATTTTTTGAGAAGCTTGGGAAAAAATAAACTCGGACCTGTGAAGTTGAGGAGGAGAATCTAAGGTATGGAACCAAGAGATAACGAATGGAGCGATGCGCTGAGCGAGCAGGATATTCCGGCCACAGTTGTGGATTGGGAGAGCATTATTGCGTCCACGGAGGCCAGTCAGGTTTCCGATTCGGAAAAGCTAGATGCGGAACGAACCCTCGAAGATACGTCACCCTTAGAATCGTAAACTTTAGGAAAGATAAAGGAGGAGAACAGTTGTGGACGTCAAACGGGCACAGGATATTTATGCTTCTAAAGAAACTGTAAGTGTACATTTGGATGGGGAGCCTGTATGGATTGAACATGTGGATGAAGAGAACGGAATGGCTACGGTACAAGTTGGCTCTCGACCAACCAATACGCACACTGTGGGTGTTGAACGACTCGAAGAGCAAGAGCACTAACAAAGGTCTACTTAGAGCGTACGTTAAAGCTGAATTATAGTTTTTAAAAAAAGAGACTTTTTATGCTTAAGTTTGCGTAAAGGTCTCTTTTTGATTTGGAGCATAACTGACATCAAGGTTGACGGTGTAAGATTTAAACCAATATATTGGATCAGGCAGGACAGTCCATTATTGTTGCGCTGTGTTCAGGAGTTATTGCCACAGTATTATTCTTTCAGGCTACAGATATGGTAGGAGCAGCATGAGCGGATTAGCGGCAGTCGAAGCCACCCAATCTCGCAGCGTTCGGTATCGAAATTCAGCTTAACCACGCAAGTGAAGAAGAGGGCTGTACCTCCTTCGGCTTAAACAATGGGCAGGGACAGTTGTTGCGGTGGATGGACCATACCGATATAATTGAATGTAATGGTTTTCGACAGGTATATTTTAAAAGGTGGTAGTTGTAGTTGGACAAAACAGTCGAAACGGTGTTCACTTACCGTTCTTACAATCTGCAGGATACGGAGCAACTGGCAAGTGCAATAGCTGCTGCTTCAACGGCAGGCATGGTTATCGGTTTGGACGGTGATCTAGGCGCAGGAAAAACGGCCTTCTCGCAAGGTTATGCTCGCCATCTTGGAGTGAAAGGGATCGTAAACAGTCCTACTTTTACTATTATTAAAGAGTACGAAGGTCGTCTGCCGTTATATCACATGGATGTATATCGGATTTCACTTCAGGAAGCAGATGAGCTTGGATTGGATGAGTATTTCTATGGTCAGGGTGTTTGTTTGGTAGAATGGAGCAGTATTATTACGGAGTTAATGCCGCCGCGGCATATGCATATATACATGGAAACAGTTGGACCGGAGGAAAGAATCATTACGGTGACCGCAATCGGGGAGCCTTATGGTGAGCTTTGCCGGGAGCTGATCCAGAAGTGGGGTTAATAAAAATGACGAACGAGAATACAGAGCCGCGCAAGCGGCTTTTAGCGCTGGATACATCAACTGCCGTATTGGGGGTTGCAGTGACCGAGAATGGAGAATTATTGCATGAAATTAATGCTTCCGGTGAACGGAATCATTCGGTGCATTTGTTGCCGATTATAGAGCAGGCGCTGCAAGCTTCGGGAACAACCGTTGCTAATCTGGGCGGGATTGCGGTTGGTGTGGGCCCGGGATCTTATACGGGAACACGGATCGCGGTTACCGCTGCCAAAACACTGGCTTGGGCATGGAATGTCCCGGTAGTTGGTATTTCGAGCCTGCATGCTGTGGCATGGGGTGGGTATGAAACAGCCCTTAAGAATAAGACGACAGCAGAGTCAGGACAAGCCACTGCGAACAGTGGCTACGGTCCAGACTGGATCATTCCACTGATGGATGCGCGTCGGGGACAGGTCTACACAGGATTATTCGCAGCGGATGAGAATAGTTCTCTTAGCCGCCTTGAACCAGATGCCATCCGGTTGATGGCCGACTGGGTGGAGTACTTGGCAGAACGTTTACAACAGGCTTCAGCTGAAGGAACTAAACCAGCTATTCTATGGTTTGTTGGAGAAACCGCTGTACATGGCAGCGAAGAATCACTACATCCGCTGGCGGAACTCGGCACTTCTGCAGCTGTTCCATATGAGCTGGAGGGCCGCTGGACAGGCTTCCTTGGTGAAGCCCGGCTGCAAGTAGAGAATGATGATATTCATAGCTTGATCCCTAACTATACTCAGATTTCGGAAGCGGAGGCCAATCTGCGGTTAAGTAGTAAAGGAGGCTTAAAACGATGACGGAAGTGGAATCATTGAGAGCACAAGAGGCTGACCTTGTTTTTCGTCTGATGAAGCTGGAGGATATTCCGGACATTCTTATTATTGAGCGCGAAGCCTTTACCATGCCGTGGACGGAGGAAGCTTTCCGGAATGAGCTGACGCATAATCATTTTGCTAAATACATGGTTATGGAGCTGGCAGGTCATATAATTGGCTATGCTGGAATGTGGGCTATCGTGGATGAGGCGCATGTGACGAATATTGCCTTACTCGAAGCTTATCGTGGACGTAAATGGGGGGAGCGCCTGTTGGAGGAGTTAATGAATACTGCCTCTTACGTAGGCATGAAATCCATTACGCTTGAGGTGCGGGTATCAAATGAGGTAGCTCAGAATTTATATCGTAAAAAAGGCTTTCGTTCTGCCGGTACGCGCAAAGGATATTATTCCGATAATCGCGAGGATGCACTCATTATGTGGGCGGATCTACCGGAGTATAAGGAGCATGGCTATTTGGAAGGAAGCGTGGACTTGAAATGAAGACAGAAACGGGCGCAGCTCAACCTGTACTAATACTTGCTATAGAGACCAGTTGTGATGAAACCTCGGTGGCCGTGGTCAAAAACGGATCAGAAGTGTTATCCAACATCATCTCGAGTCAAATAGAGACACATCGTGCTTTTGGGGGCGTGGTGCCAGAAGTGGCTTCCCGTAAACATGTGGAGGTAATTACGCTCGTAATCGAGGAAGCGCTCGCCAAGGCAGGCGTTACACCCGAACAATTGACTGCGGTAGCGGTGACTCAAGGCCCGGGTTTGGTGGGAGCTTTACTGGTCGGGGTAGTAGCAGCTAAAAGCCTTGCTCTTGCATGGGGCAAGCCGTTAATTGGCACGCATCATATTGCAGGCCACATCTATGCTAACCGTCTGGTTGCAGAGTTGCAGTATCCATGTATGACACTAGTGGTGTCAGGTGGACATACTGAACTGGTTCATATGGAGCGTGAGGGTGAGTTTCGAATTATCGGCCGCACGCGTGATGATGCTGTAGGTGAAGCATATGATAAAGTGGCTCGGGCGCTAGGGTTCCCTTATCCCGGCGGACCCCATGTAGATCGCCTGGCACGCGAAGCGACGGAAGTTGTTGCATTGCCGCGGGTATGGCTGGAGCCGAACTCTTATGATTTCAGCTTCAGCGGTCTAAAATCGGCGGTGCTGAATGTGGTGAATCAGAGCAAAATGAAAGGTCTTGAACCCAATGTCGCAGGCATCGCCCGGGGGTTCCAAGAATCCGTAGTTGAAGTGCTGGTGGAAAAGGCGGTACGCGCCGTTAAAGCCACTAACTCCAGACAGTTATTGCTCTGTGGGGGGGTCGCTGCTAATGGTGGACTCCGCTCGGCATTAATTTCGCGCTGTGAAACGGAGGGCATTGAACTTATTATTCCTCCACCGGTGTATTGCACGGATAATGCGGCGATGATTGGAGCGGCTGCATACGTGAAGTGGCAGCATGACGGTGGAATACCGCTGGATATGGTAGCTGACCCTGGATTCTCACTGGAACAATGGTCTGTATCTGCCTATTGACATCATTTGGAGCTAACGAGTATAATCAGTTCAATTAAACAAGACAAACGCGATGAGCGGAAGTAGTAAGGATACTCTGGGATAAGAGAACTGCGGGTGGGTGCAACGCAGTCGAAGGAGTCCTGAACTCGTCTGGGAGCGGAGCGGTGGAAGCATTACTGGCAATTGTCGCCGGAACGTTTGTACACCGTTTACGGGTAACCTCCGTAATAGGGTGGTCTAGTACCTAACATACTGGACCGTAGAGTGGATGTTCAATTGGAATCGGCAGGAACTTAGCTGATACAGAGCATCAACAAGAGTGGTACCGCGAAGGTTAACAGCCTGTCGTCTCTTGAATGAGATGGCAGGCTTTTTTGTATGGATTTAGAGTGGTGAATAATTTATATAATACACGCTAAGAACGGGAGTAGTAGAGTTTGACGGTGAACAGAGAGCTGCGGGTTGGTGCGACGCAGTCACCGGATTTCTTGAAGCTCGCCCGGGAGCGGAGCGGCGGAACAAGAGTACGCTGCCTACGGCTGTCCTCGTTATCGGACCTTTCCGGATTTAAGCTGGCACGCCAGCTTGAACCGGGAAGAAGAGCTGGACGCAGCTTTAAGGCTTGTTATTAAGACAGCCGATGCGTCAAAAAGAGTGGTACCGCGGAGGGGTAACCCGCCGTCTCTTTATTAGAGACGGCGGGTTTTTGCGTTCTTGTAGAAGAAGTCCGGGGAATGGACTCAACGCTACATAAGACGCCAAAAGTGAACACTCTGCACATTGTGCAGAGATTCATTTGTTTCAGCTGCCGGCAGCAGTGGGTGGGAAATGAGCAGAACCGCAAGTCGACGTGTGGTTCTGCGCTGAAGCATAGGATAGAGATAAGGCATCCAATTACATGAAAACAAAACTAGGAGGAATTCAGATGATTATTCCAGTTAAGAAACGTATTCAAATTTTCGATACGACCCTGCGTGACGGTGAGCAGGCCCCTGGGGCTAGTCTGACTCCTGAGCAAAAAATATTGCTGGCTTATAAGCTAGCTGATCTGGGTGTTGATGTAATGGAGCCGGGGTTCCCGGTATCGAGTCCTGGAGATTTTGCAGCGGTGCAGACGATTTCGCGCAAGGTGCGCAACGTGGAGATTTGTGGTTTCGCGCGGGCCGTAAAAGGAGACATCGATGCTGCAGTCCGGGCGACTCAAGATGCTGAACGTCGGCGGATTCACTTGTTCATTTCCTCTTCTGATATTCATTTGCAGCATCAACTGCGTATGAGCAGAGCTGAAGTCGTAGCTAAAGCGCGCGAGATGACGGCTTATGCGCGACAATTCTGTGATGTAGTTGAATTCACGGCCATGGACGCTGCGCGGACAGGGATTGATGATCTGATTGAAATGGTTGAAGCAGTTATAGAGGAAGGGGCCTCCATTATTAACCTGCCGGATACAGTAGGATACGCATTGCCACATGAATATGGCGAGATGTTCCGGAGAGTGCGGCAGGGAGCAAGAGGCGGCGGCAAGGTCAGCTATAGTGCCCACTGTCACAATGACTTGGGGCTGGCTGTAGCTAACAGTCTGGCAGCGATTGATGGAGGGGCGACTCAGATAGAAGTCACCGTGAATGGTGTAGGCGAGCGCACAGGGAACTGCGCACTGGAAGAGCTTGTTATGGCGCTCGAAACCCGCGGCGATGCAATCGGTGCAGAAACAGGCATCGTGCTCGATAAACTGTATGATACTTCACGGCTGATTAGTGGAGCGATGCATTTTCCAATCGCCTATAACAAGCCGGTCGTCGGAAGAAATGCCTTCCAGCATGAATCCGGGATTCATCAGGATGGCCTGCTCAAGGATCGTAGTACCTATGAGATTATGGATCCCGAACGGCTGGGCATCCCCCGCAGCATGATCATTCTGGGCAAACATTCTGGCAGACATGCGCTGAAGGATCGGGCTGCGAAGTATGGAATAACGCTGGAGCCTGCGGAGCTGGATGCACTTTATGAGTCCTTTAAAGAGACCGCTGACCGTCAAAAGGTCGTCAGTGATGACCAGCTGCTGCAAATGGTAAGCAGTACAACTGGACAACAAGCTCAGGTCTATGAGCTGGGTGAGGTTCAGGTATTGGCGGGCAGTGCCCAGCGCCGTGTAGCTGCAGTTACGGTACGCCATCTGCAGACTGGCCGGGAAACGTCACATACCAGCACTGGTGAAGGTCCGCTTGAAGCGATTATCGCCGCTATTGGGCAAGGGATTGCTGAGGAGATAGACTTTGCAGGACTCGAGCTTCATTCGCTTGGAAGCGGAGAGAATGCGCAAGCAGAAGCAGCGGTGATGGTGGAGTGGGAGGGCCTTAAATTCAGAGGCACGGCCACTCACCAAGATATAATTATGGCGGCAGGCATCGCTTATATCGCAGCCTGTAATGCTGCCCTGCTCTCTACACAGATTGTCTAAAATACGACGTGCCCGCTGTCAGTTTAGGAGATAGCGGGTTCTTTTTTAGCATAAAATCAGTCTTGTAAAATGGGGTTACGTCTTTTGTCAAGTTGTGGACAACGTTATCCACATATTCTGCCTGAGTTGTGTAAAAAGTGCGTAAAATCAGCAATAACGGCTTTTTTCAAAATGCTCTAATAAACAATTTTGTTGGCAATGAAACACTGTGAGAATTGTGGATAATGTGGATAGATCCGTGGATAATAATTCCTTTTCCTTGAAAATACCGATTTAACGCATAAAAAAGACCCCGAAGGGTCTTTTGAAGTAGAGAGTTATACACGGAACCTGTGTATAGAGCTGTGGATAACTATTTATGAACAAATCTAGAACGATGAAAAAATATTTATAAGGAGGATTTACATTATTCGTCAGCAAGGATTTCCCATTCGCTAAAGAAATCTGTCAGCTGAGATTTTTTGTTCTTCAGGTCCTCTTCATAACCTTGAAGTGCTAAATAATCCTGATAAACTTCAGGTTTAGTCATTTCATGCTCTATAAATACGATTGATTCTTCAAGTGAGGCAATTTTCTCCTCAAGCTCTGCGATACGCCGTTTGCGGTTACGCTCTTCACGCTTAGCCTGCTTGTCTGCTTCAAAAGAGGTTACAGCGCTTTTTTCAGGTACAGCATTGTCCTTATTGACGTTTTTAGTAGCTAGTTCAGCGGCATCTTTTGCAATCTCTTCTAATTCTCGTTTCTTCTCGACATAGTCATCGTAGTTGCCGAGGTATTGGTCGATCCCTTCGGGATGTAGCTCCAGTACCCGTTCCGCCATTTTGTTCAAAAAATAACGGTCATGGGAGATGAACAGCAGGGTGCCTTCGAAATCAATTAAAGCAGATTCCAGAACTTCACGGCTGACCAGATCCAAATGGTTGGTAGGTTCATCGAGAATTAGCATATTTGCACCGCGGAGCATTAGTTTAGATAACGAAACCCGAGCTTTTTCGCCGCCGCTGAGTGCGGAAATCTTCTTAAGAACATCCTCTCCGCTAAAAAGGAAATTACCAAGGATCGTACGAATTCTGGCTTCCTCGATCATTGGATATTCACTCCACAGTTCTTCCATAACCGTATTTTGTGGATTAAGGCGGGTCTGTTCCTGATCATAATAAGCAATTTTTACTTTAGTGCCCCAATTCACCGTTCCAGCAGAAGGCTCACGGGTTCCGGTCATACACTGCAGCAGTGTGGATTTACCGATACCATTGGGACCGATCAGGGCAGCAGTCTCCCCACGACGAAGCTCAAAAGAAGCGTCCTTGAATAAAGGTGAACCTTCATTAAAGGCAACCGCAACATTGCGCACTTGAAGCACCTCTTTTCCAGACATGAAGTCTGGCTCAAAGGAGAAGCTAGCCTTCTTCAGATCGCCCATTGGACGATCTAGACGATCCATCTTCTCAAGCGCTTTGCGTCTGCTCTGCGCACGTTTTGTGGTGGAAGCCCGGACAATATTTTTCTGAACGAAATCCTCCATTCGAGAAATTTCATCCTGTTGCTTCTCATATTGCTTCATCCGTGCTTCATATTCGGCAGCCTTCAAATCTACATAACGACTGTAGTTACCCGTATAACGCCGGGACTGGTGCCGCTCGATCTCTACAATAGTGGTCACGAGACGGTCTAGGAAATAACGGTCATGGGATACAACCAGAATCCCGCCAGCATAGCTGCGGAGGTAATCCTCCAGCCACGTTAACGTTTCGATATCCAGATGGTTAGTAGGCTCATCCAGCATCAGAAGATCTGGAGCCTGAAGCAAAATACGGGCCAGCGCGAGCCGGGTCTTTTGGCCTCCACTAAGGGTAGAAATGGGTGTATCTGGTGGGAAATCACTGAAGCCCATGCCGTGTAGGACACTGCGAATCCGTGTATTCATTTCATAGCCGCCGTGGTCCTTGAACCAATCCGAGCGCCGCGCATATCGTTCAAGCAGTTCTTCGTACCGCTTGGGGTCTTCCGCGAGCTTAGGATCAGCAATACTTACTTCTAACTCTCTCAGCTCAGTTTCGGCTTCGATCAGCGGAGCGAAGACCGCCATCATTTCTTCATGAATGGTTTTGTCAGATTGCAGTCCGCTATTCTGAGCTAAATATCCGATTGTTGTTTCTTTTGATTTATGAATTTGACCGCTGTCATAAGACATCTCACCGGCCAGAATTTGTAGAAAAGTTGATTTGCCGGCACCATTCACACCCACTAGCCCGACACGTTCCTTTTCATTTACCTGTAGGCTTATGCCATCCAGTACGTTCTGTATACCATATGATTTAGTAATTCCTGTCGCTTGAAGAAGCATAACGATGAAACCTCCACCCTTGCATATTTCGCCTTGGTATTTATCCCTCAGCCGTATGAACAACTTATTCTATAGTTTACATGAAAAGCGTTTCCCAAGCGAGGGTTCGATCTAATGTAAGGAGGGAATAACGACCTAGTCCGATAACACAGTTCTATCCACCTTGGCGAACCGGGGAGAAGAGTGGTAAACTGGATTTACAAACAAGGATAAGCTAGGGATGAATAAGAGGGGGAGGCCGACAATGTCCAGCAAGGAGTCGGAGATCTCCAAAGTAAAGCAACAATTACGAACGGAGAAGACCATCGCCCGAAACGAGCTGTCTTCGGACCAGAGAAGTAAACTATCATCTGAAGTCTGCCACTATGCATTGGAGTGGCTGGAGACGAAGGGTATAACTTCACTAATGGCCTATGTGTCTTTTCGTTCAGAGCTTGATACCCGCCCACTTATCACACAGGCGTGGAAAGATCAGCGTAAGGTGCTGTTGCCGCGTGTAATTCCAGCAAGTGGTGAAATGAGTGTCCACGCGGTGAATGCATGGAGCGATTTAGAGCCGGGGGCTTATGGAATCCATGAACCTATTGTCTCCAGCAGAGATTTATTAGAGATTGAAGAGATTAAGCTACCTGCTGTTGTGTTCGTACCAGGGCTAGCATTTGATCTTCAAGGCGGCAGGCTTGGCTACGGTCGAGGATACTATGACCGGCTACGTGCGTCTTGGGAGAAAGCCGGGTACGTTAGCGCACAGCCCCCGATATGGATCGGGTTAGCTTACGGCATGCAGTTGGTTCCAAGGGTGCCGATGGATGAGCATGATGCTTTAATGGACATGCTGATTACTGAAAATGGTATAGTGCACTGCCGAAAAGGAGAGTGAGCCATGGAATTGACCCATTTCAACGAGCAGGGAAGAGCTCGTATGGTGGATGTGAGTGAGAAGGAGATTACGAAGCGGACAGCTGTCGCGCGGAGTATGATCAAGATGGCTGCTGGAACGCTGAGCGCCATTAAGAGTGGCAAGATCAGCAAAGGTGATGTCCTTGCTGTTGCACAGATCGCCGGGATTATGGCGGCTAAGAAGACGTCAGACTGGATTCCTATGTGCCACCCGCTGCCACTTACCGGTATTGATATCAGCTTCTCCGATAACAGCGAAGATGAACTTTATATAGAAGCAACAGTCCGTACTACAGGAAAAACCGGAGTAGAGATGGAAGCCTTAACCGCTGTTTCTGCCTCAGCACTAACGGTGTACGACATGTGTAAGGCTATTCAGAAGGATATGATTATCGGACCGACGCTTCTGGTATCTAAGAGCGGGGGCAAGAACGGAGATTATGCGCTCGAATAAGTATCAGCTGCTTTTGTTCGAAGCGCTGAGGCGAGCAGGCTGAACTGTACAGCCAACTATACATATAGAGAGGAAGGACAAACCTATGGCGTGGAAGACAGCAATCCTAACGGCCAGTGATAAAGGGGCCAGGGGCGAACGGGAAGACACGAGCGCCCAGGTTATTCGGGAGCTGGTGGAAGAGGAACTAGGTGGCGAGATCATTGAATATCGAATCGTTCCCGATGAACAAGATGAGATTATCGCAGCCTTGATTGAACTGACAGACTATTTTCAGGCAGATTTGGTACTGACCACCGGAGGCACAGATCTGGCAATTCGTGATGTAACCCCGGACGCTACTCGACGAGTGGTAGAACGGGAAGTGCCTGGGCTCTCAGAAGCTATGCGAAGCACAGTGATGCAAAAAAACCGTGCAGCTATGCTTTTTCGTGGGATATGCGGCATTCGCGGTCGCACGTTGATTGTCAATTTACCTGGAACGCCGAAGGGTGTTCATGAGAATCTGGCAGCTATTATGGATCAATTACCGGAAGCACTGCTCATGGTAACTGGCCAATACCGTCAATAACCCTTTGTCATCTTCTTGTCACGTCACAATGATAATCTATTTATAGAAGAAAGTGGATGTAACTGTGACATAAGTTATGGTATTATTAAATTAAAGTAAACGATACCATGAACGGACAGGTGGACAAGGAGGAATAATAATGTTTAGTGGAATTGGTACTCCTGGTATTATTTTGTTGGTCATACTGGCACTTCTGCTCTTTGGCCCAAATAAACTGCCAGAGCTAGGCCGTGCAGTTGGACGAACCTTCCGTGAATTTAAGGAAGGCGCGCGTGAAATCATCGGGGATAATGAACCGGTGAAGAAGAGCGAAGCTCCTGTGCCGACGGCCCCGCAAACGGTCGCTGCAGATATTCCTCAGGACAAACGCCTGCCGGAATAATAGAAGATCTTTCAATGGGGCAATCTCAGGAGTCTACTAGACTTGAGGAGACGCCCCTTTTTCTTTGCTTTCCGCAGCAACGGACACTGCTTTGAAGAAAGTTAGTGTTATCTTTTTTACTCTTGTCATGGGATGGTGTCTGGATGTCTCTGAAATCGGAAGAAATGTCGGTGGTGGATCATCTCACCGAGCTGCGCAAACGGATTATTTATGTGTTAATCGTATTTGTCCTTGGATTAATTGGCGGTTTATTTTGTGCAAAGCCCATTTACGATTATTTGATTAGCACGGACCTGGCGCAAGGTTTTGTTCTGCATGCATTCTCATTCTGGGATGGCATTGGGATGTACATGAAGATCGCGATGGCCGTTTCGCTAGTGATTTCTGTCCCGTTTATTGCCTACCAGCTGTGGGCATTTATCAGTCCGGGCCTGCGGCCGGAGGAGCGAAGTGCGACACTTCGTTATGTTCCCTATGTGTTTGTTCTTTTCCTTATCGGTCTTTCTTTTGCTTATTATATTGTTTTTCCAATGGCACTTTCGTTCACGATCTCAATTACCAGAAGCATGGGACTGGAAGAGACCTACGGGATTGCACAGTATTTTAACTTCATGTTCAGCCTGGTATTGCCGCTGGCATTGCTGTTTGAACTTCCATTGCTGGTGATGTTTCTGACCAAACTAAGAGTACTCAACCCGCTACGCTTGCGTAAAATGCGTCGGTACGCCTATTTCACGCTTGTTTTTATTGCTGTAGTTATCACGCCCCCGGATTTTATCTCAGACTTTCTGGTGACGATTCCACTGCTCATTTTGTATGAGTTCAGTGTATTTTTATCTGCATTTGTCTATCGCAAGCAACTTGCTGCGGACGCGGCACGGGATGAACGGTATGTTCAGAAGCAGGAGTGAGGAGAGAGGCTGCCGCTAAGTAGATTTTCTACGAATGTGGCAGCTTTTTTGCTATAAGTTGATTTCATTAGTTGGATTGAATACACTTAGTAAGTAATTGTTATCGATCAGGATCATTAGATGCAAAGGTCTAACCATTCTAGCAACCTTCATATCTATAAGGGGTGAGAGGAAAGCGCTGGAATCCTACGCATATTTTCAAAACCCGTGGATACAATGTAATAGAGTGTGTGCTTGGACAAGCATTGAAACGTATTTTTTTGCGAAAACTAATACGAATTTGTGTAAAAAGACTTGAAATCCGGGCTCAAGTTGAGTATCATAAAAATTGTTGTTAGCACTGCACGCTGTTGAGTGCTAACGCTCTTGAAAAATAGGAGATGGGCTGGAGATTAGCAGGGTTCCATTGATATTTTTCAAGAACATCACAGCATTCTAAGTTTGACCGGTAAGTTCTAAACTATGTTTTGAAGCAAAATAACATAATTTTAAAGGAGGCTATTTTTTCATGATCAAACCATTAGGTGAACGCGTATTGGTGCTACCGAGCGAGCAGGAGGAAACAACTTCATTCGGGATTGTGCTTCCGGACTCCTCGAAAGAAAAGCCACAAGAAGGAACTATTATTGCAGTAGGCAGCGGAGCTTTGAAAGATGGAGTACGTGTAGCGCTTGAAGTTAAAGAAGGCGACCGTGTTCTTTTCTCAAAATATGCAGGTACAGAAATCAAATATGAAGGTAAAGAATATTTGATTATGAAAGAAAGCGACATTCACGCGATTCTTGACTAAGCAAGAGTCGATCATAAGCTAAATCTAAACTACTTAAAGTAATATGATATACAAAAAATTCTAGGAGGTAATTACACAATGGCTAAAGAAATTAAATTCAGTGAAGAAGCTCGCCGCTCTATGCTTCGTGGTGTAGATGCTCTGGCAAACGCGGTAAAAGTTACACTTGGACCAAAAGGCCGCAACGTGGTGCTTGAGAAGAAATTTGGTAGCCCACTCATCACTAACGATGGTGTAACGATCGCTAAAGAAATCGAACTTGAAGATGCATTCGAGAACATGGGTGCTCAACTGGTTAAAGAAGTTGCTACTAAGACTAATGATGTAGCCGGTGACGGTACTACAACTGCAACGGTTCTGGCTCAAGCTATGATCCGCGAAGGTCTGAAGAACGTAACTGCTGGTGCTAACCCAATGGTTATCCGTAAAGGTATCGACAAAGCGGTTCGTGCAGCTGTTGAAGAATTGCAAAAAATCGCTAAGCCTATCGAAGATTCCCAAGCTATCGCTCAAGTAGCTGCTATCTCTGCTGCTGACGATGAAGTAGGTCAATTGATCGCTGAAGCTATGGAAAAAGTAGGTAAAGACGGTGTTATCACTGTTGAAGAATCCCGTGGATTCGCTACTGAGCTTGAAGTAGTAGAAGGTATGCAATTCGACCGTGGTTACATTTCCCCATACATGATTACTGATACAGACAAAATGGAAGCTGTTTTGGAGAATCCATACATCTTGATCACTGATAAAAAAATCAGCAGCACTCAAGAAATTCTTCCATTGCTTGAAAAAATCGTTCAACAAGCTAGACCGCTTGTTATTATCGCTGAAGATATCGAAGGCGAAGCACAAGCTATGCTGATCGTGAACAAACTGCGTGGAACATTCAACGCTGTTGCTGTTAAAGCTCCTGGCTTTGGCGACCGTCGTGAAGCTATGCTGCAAGATATCGCTGCCCTGACTGGTGGCCAAGTGATCACTGAGAAGCTCGGTCTTGATCTGAAGAGCACTTCCATTGAACAACTGGGTAACGCACGTCAAGTACGCGTAACTAAAGAAAACACAACAATCGTAGACGGAAGCGGCGACAAAGCGGACATCAATGCACGCGTAAGCCAAATCCGTGCTCAACTGGAAGAAACAACTTCCGAGTTCGACAAAGAGAAATTGCAAGAGCGTTTGGCTAAATTGGCTGGCGGCGTAGCCGTTGTCAAAGTTGGCGCTGCAACTGAAACTGAACTTAAAGAGCGCAAACTTCGCATCGAAGATGCCCTGAACGCAACTCGCGCAGCGGTTGAAGAAGGTATCGTATCCGGTGGGGGTACAGCTCTTGTGAACGTATATAACGCTGTTGCTGCTGTAGACGTAACTGGTGACGAGAAAACTGGCGTTAACATCGTGCTTCGCGCGTTGGAAGAGCCAATTCGCACCATCGCAGCTAACGCTGGTCAAGAAGGTTCCGTAATTGTGGACCGCTTGAAAAAAGAAGAAGTAGGTATCGGCTACAACGCTGCTACTGGTGAATGGGTGAACATGTTCGAAGCGGGTATCGTTGACCCTGCTAAAGTAACTCGTTCCGCGCTTCAAAATGCTGCATCCGTAGCGGCTATGTTCTTGACTACTGAAGCAGTTATCGCTGACAAGCCTGAGCCTGAAAAAGGCGGCGGCATGCCAGATATGGGCGGCATGGGTGGAATGGGCGGCATGATGTAAGGAAATCATTATCGAAGCAATTCGATGATGAGTTTCCTTGAGAGGAAACACCATTTGACCACATAGTACAAAAATGAGAGACCTTTCATAAGTTCATTGAACTTTTGAGAGGTCTCTCATTTTTTTGTGGGTATAATTTAATCTAATTCTTGCTCTAAAACAGTTTTTACTAAACGACGTACTTCATCTGTTGATCTTGTATCCATTAATTGATTTCTTAGTTCGCCTGCGCCTCTAAATCCACGAACATAGATTTTGAAAAAGCGAAGAAGTGGTTTAAATAAACGTGGCTCAAGTTCATTTGAATATTTATCGTGAAGATCCAGCTGTAAAAGAAGTAAATTGAGAAAATCCTTCGCGCTGTGTTCTTTAGGTTCTTTTTCAAAAGCAAATGGATTGGTGAAAATGCCGCGGCCAATCATGACTCCATCAACGCCGTATTGTTCTACTAATTTTAATCCTGTTGCGCGGTCAGGAATATCTCCATTAATAGTTAACAACGTATTTGGAGCAATTTCATCGCGTAATTTTTTTATTTCAGGGATTAGTTCCCAGTGTGCCTCTACTTTACTCATCTCTTTTTTTGTACGAAGGTGAATGGAAAGGTTCGCAATATCTTGTTTCAATATATGTCCTAGCCAATCGCGCCACTCGTCAATATCAGAGTATCCTAATCTTGTTTTAACACTAACCGGCAATCCACCTGCTTTTGCTGCTTGAATAATTTCTGCAGCAACTTCAGGATGTTTTATTAATCCAGCACCTTTTCCATTCGATGCAACGTTTTGTGCTGGGCACCCCATGTTTAAATCGATACCACGAAAACCAAGTTTTTTCATATCAATGCTCATCTGTTCAAAAAATACGGGTTTATCACCCCAAATATGAGCGACAATCGGTTGCTCATCTTCTGTGAACGTTAATCGACCACGTACGCTGTCTTTTCCTACAGGGTGACAATAGCTTTCTGTATTTGTGAATTCTGTGAAAAATACGTCGGGTTTTGCAGCTTCACTAACGACGTGCCGAAATACAACATCTGTGACATCTTCCATGGGCGCTAATATAAAAAACGGCTTCGGTAAATCAAGCCAAAAGTTTTGTTCGTTACTCATATTATCTCCTCTTGTTGTAATATATAAAAACGATATAAGGATAGCAAAGTCCTATACCCATCATACATAGTATCATTTTTTTTCGTTTGATGCACAGAATCAATGATATGAGAATGTTCATCCATGGCTATTTGTTTATAATCTGTTTATTGATACTTGTTATAATCCTGTAGATGAAAAGTTTGTAATATAAAGTCGAATCGTGTTAACGAATCGATTATAGACAAACGACATAACGCATCCAAAGAACAGGGGGATAAGCAAGTGAACAAAAAGCAATGGATAAGCTCTATATTGGCTGCTGCTGTATTATCAAGCCCTATCATTATGCCGACCAAAGGATCGGCAGCGGCTTCCTTTATTGATATTGATGGCTCATACGCAAAGAAAGCGATTGTTGAGCTATTCGATCAGGGGATAGTGACCGGTGTCGGAGAGAGTAAGTTCTATCCTACGTCGAATATTACAAGGCAGGATTTTGCAATTATTTTAGCAAAGACATTAAAGCTGGATGTTTCAAACCCTCCTGCACTGCCAACCTTTCTGGACGTTCCCACAAGCAACTACGCATACAGCTATGTAGAGGCAGCTGTCAAAGCCGGATTGATTAAGGGTACAGGCAGTAATCTTTTCGGTACGGGGCAAAATTTATCACGTCAGGATATGGTCGTCATGTTCGTGAGAGCATTGGGAGTCAATCCTACGGGTAAAGCTGGAACTTTACAATTTGCTGATAGTAGCCAAATTGCTGATTATTCCAAAGATTTTATAGCTGCTGCTGTGGAATATGGATTGATTACCGGATATAATAATTTTTTTAATCCTGATGCCAAAGTAGATCGTCAGGCCGTAGCTCTAGTAGCCTCTAAGTTTCTGAAGTTTAAGGAGAACGGAAACACTGAGCAGCCCGCCTCCACCCCAACTGCTCAACCGAGTAAAGAGCCGGTAACAGTGCCTACTCCTGTTGTTGGAGGGTCTTCCTCTTCGCAAAGTGAGCATAGCAGCAATTCAGATACAAATGCACCTATGGTTGAAAGTACCAAGTTCGAGGCGATCGACAACTACAACGGGACACAAGATCAGCTTCGCGGGTTAGCGGGAGCCATCGGGGAGCAAGGAGCAGTGGTACAAGCCTACCTGTGGACGGATGCGAATGAGAACGGTGAAGTAGATGCCGACGAATTAGGAACAGCCATCGCTTTAGGCACCAGCGAAGCAGACGGATCTGTGAATGCGGCCAATATTGGGGATCTGAACGCAGGAACGTATCGTTTCGTGATTACCGCTAAGGATTCATTCAATAATGAATCAGCGAAGAATGCTGCACATGTGGTTACGGTGACCTTAAGCAAAAACGAAGTTCCGGATACGAGTGCACCGGTAGTGGACGCAACTAAGTTCGAGGCGATCGACAACTACAACGGGACACAAGATCAGCTTCGCGGGTTAGCGGGAGCCATCGGGGAGCAAGGAGCAGCGGTACAAGCCTACCTGTGGACGGATGCGAATGAGAACGGTGAAGTAGATGCCGACGAATTAGGAACAGCCCTCGCATTAGGCACTAGTGCAGCAGACGGAGCTGTGAGTGCGGCCAATATTGGGGATCTGAACGCAGGAACGTATCGTTTCGTGATTACCGCTAAGGATTCATCCAATAATGAATCAGCGAAGAATGCTGCCCATGCCGTTACGGTGACCTTAAGCAAGAACGAAGTTCCGGATACGAGTGCACCGGTAGTGGACGCAACTAAGTTCGAGGCGATCGACAACTACAACGGGACACAAGATCAGCTTCGCGGGTTAGCGGGAGCTATCGGGGAGCAAGGAGCAGCGGTACAAGCCTACCTGTGGACGGATACGAATGAGAACGGTGAAGTAGATGCCGATGAGTTAGGAACAGCCCTCGCATTAGGCACCAGCGAAGCAGATGGAGCTGTGAGTGCGGCCAATATTGGGGATCTGAACGCAGGAACGTATCGTTTCGTGATTACCGCTAAGGATTCATCCAATAATGAATCAACGAAGAACGCTGCACATGCGGTTACAGTGACCTTAAGCAAAAACGAAGTTCCGGATACGACTGCACCGGTAGTGGACGCAGCCAAGTTCGAGGCGATCGACAACTACAACGGGACACAAGATCAGCTTCGCGGGTTAGCGGGAGCCATCGGGGAGCAAGGAGCAGCGGTACAAGCCTACCTGTGGACGGATGCGAATGAGAACGGCGAAGTAGATGCCGACGAATTAGGAACAGACATCGCATTAGGCACTAGTGCAGCAGACGGAGCTGTGAGTGCGGCCAATATTGGGGATCTGAACGCAGGAACGTATCGTTTCGTGATTACCGCTAAGGATTCATCCAATAATGAATCAACGAAGAACGCTGTACATGCGGTTACGATTGAGCTTGTTAATGGTGTTCTGACCACACCTACGGTTACTAGCTCTATATATGGCTTTGACGGAGGCGGCGGTTCAAAAACAAAACAACTGATAACGGGTTCTACACAATCGCGCATTCGCTTCGACTTTTTCTCCGGAGAAAGCTTTACGAATGCTGAAATTCAGGTAACGATGGAAGGCATTACCTTTACCACAAACGACTATTATACCATTAGTGGATGGACACATCCGACGAGTGATCAAATTAGCAATAATGGGCATACGTTAACTTTCACAGGAAGTAACATAGGTGTTTCGGATATCGCTTTTGAACTTCATAATAAAGTGATGCCGGCACCCGGGACCTATCTCATTAAGTTCAAAGCAGATGCGGATGGACCTGGAACAGCCAGATCTTATTCCGAGGAACAAGTCATTACCTTAATTATTTTGCCACCGGCTTAAACTAGAAGCTTCTCATGAGTTCTTTGAACTTGTGGGAAGCTTCTTTTTTTATGAAAAAATAGGATTGCTCAATATAGTCTAAATGAGTATTATGAGTAAGGTATGTTCATATAAAAATAGAGATAAACAGGATGGAGAGCACCATGAAAACAACACGTCAGAACGCATTGATTTTCTCGTTTACTTTTATGGCTTTTATTCTGGGTACGACGGAGTATATTATTGTTGGTTTACTCTCTGAAATATCCTCAAGCCTCGGAGTTACGCTTGCGACAGCCGGGGGATTGGTATCTGGTTTCGCGATTTCTTATGCCATTGGCACACCAATTATGATGTCCTTGTGCAGCCGTGTTCCGAAACGGATTACGATTCTTGTATCACTTGTATTGATTTTACTGCTAAATTTGTGGAGTGCTGTAACTGGAACTTACAGTATGCTGCTGGTGACTAGAATAGTTACTGCCATACTATGTGGCTTTGTTCTTTCTGTAGCCATTACGGTAGCGAATGAAGCGGTTGATCAGGAGAAGAGAGGCAAAGCGATTGCTACAATTTTGAGTGGTTTTGCTATTGCGAATGTTTTTGGTGTGCCGATCGGTACTTTCGTCGGGCAGTTTTTTAATTGGCCAGCAGCGTTTGTTCTGAATGGGATATTAGCTGGAGTTGCCATAGTCCTAAATTATATCTATATTCCACGCCAATTACCGAAACCTGTGCCTAGCTCACTCAAGGATCAGATCGGATTGCTCACAAACGGCCGCATTATTCTTGCATTTCTCATTCCGGTTACGGCAGTGGGAGCCGTATTTGTAATGTACACTTACATTACACCTATACTGGAGCAAGTCATGAACGTTCCTAAAAGCTCAGTTAGCGGTGTGCTGTTTGTATACGGAATTGCCACGATTGTCAGCAACTGGATTGGTGGCAAGGTTGCGACCGGGAATGCGGTTAGTAAGCTGAGATTCGTGTTCCTTATCCAAGCTGTGGTCTATGTTATCTTTAGTATGACCGCATCTGTTTCCATTCTAGGAATGATTGTGCTAATGGCTCTAGCCATGATGTCGAGTATTGTGAGCGCCCCTGCGCAGCTCTATTTGATTGACTTAGCTAAGCAATTCTCACCAAAAACGAAGGATCTTGCTGCCTCATTGAATCCAGTAGCCTCAAACCTGGGAATTGCAGGCGGGTCCGCGATCGGTGGAGTGGTTGCCGGGCATGGAGGATTAATCTCTCTTCCTATAGCTGCTGCCATCCTGGCGATATTGGCCTGTGTGATTACGTTGATATGTTATAAGATGGATCATCAAAGCCAAGCAGCGGTCATCACTCAGCATCATAACTTAACCTAATGAGATGATATAAAATATCCCGGCTTCATACGAGTTCATTGAACTTGTGTGGAGCCTTTTTTATATGGAAAGCTTCAAAGCGTTGACTTCCTACAGATTCAGTGCTAAACTTATCTTAAGTTAAAGATATTTAAAGTGAAGATAAAAACTCGATGCTATCCACCAAAGAGCTTGTACAGTAGAAAAAGATCTTTTTTTTAAGTAATATCTTAACATTAAGATAATTAAACTAAACCTTTTTGTTCTTGGGAATTATATTACGAGTCAAAATCAACTAAACATTAGGAGTGTATAACAATGAGAAACTTAAAAGGGATTCACCACGTTACAGCCATCACAAGCAGCGCAGAGAAAAATTACGAGTTTTTTACTTACGTGTTAGGTATGCGTCTAGTGAAGAAAACAGTTAATCAAGATGATATTCAGACGTATCATTTGTTTTTTGCAGATGATAAGGGCAGCGCCGGAACAGATATGACCTTCTTTGATTTTCCTAACATCCCTAAAGGGGTTCATGGAACTAACGAGATTGCGAAAACATCCTTCCGGGTACCAACAGATGCTTCATTAGACTACTGGGTTAAGCGTTTTGATCGGCTTGCAGTGAAGCATACCGGCATTAAAGAGCAATTCGGCAAAAAGACATTATCCTTCGTAGATTTCGATGATCAACAGTATCAACTTATTTCAGATGAATTGAATAAAGGTGTCGTATCAGGTACACCGTGGCAAAAAGGACCTATCCCTTTGGAGTATGCAATAACTGGCTTGGGACCGATCTTTGTACGAATTGCTGATTTCAACTACTTCAAAGAAGTATTGGAGAAAGTGATGTTGTTTAAAGAAATTGCTCAGGAAGAGACGTATCATTTATTTGAAGTTGGCGAAGGCGGAAACGGTGCACAAATTATTGTAGAGCATAACGAGTTCTTACCGAATTCACGCCAAGGTTTTGGGACTGTTCACCATGCTGCTTTCCGTGTAGAGGATCGTGCGATGCTGGACGAGTGGACAGAGCGTTTTGAAGGCTTTGGATTCCAAACTTCAGGATATGTAGATCGTCACTTCTTCGAGTCGTTGTATACACGTGTTGCACCACAAATATTGTTTGAGCTTGCCACTGACGGGCCAGGATTTATGGGAGATGAGGAATATGAGACCGTTGGCGAGAAGCTTTCTTTGCCACCTTTCTTGGAACCTAAACGTGAGCAAATTGAGAAGTTAGTCCGTCCTATTGATACCGTTAGAAGTACGATCGACTTTGTGAAAGAGTGAAGAAGGGGCTGAGGAAATTGATTTCAATGGATCCAAAGCACAACAGTGAACGGGAAAATTACAAATTATTAATTGGCACTATTATTCCTAGGCCAATAGCCTTTGTCACAACACAATCAGAAGAGGGTCTCTTAAATGGTGCACCTTTTAGCTATTTTAATATCGTTTCGTCCAATCCTCCAATGGTTTCATTGGCTATTCAAAGACCGGCAGGTCGTTTAAAAGATACAGCCCGTAATATTTACGATAATCAACAGTTTGTTGTGCATATTGTAGATGAGGAGAATGTTGCGAAGATCAATCAGACTGCAGCCACATTACCTGCTTCTGAAAGTGAAATTGAATTGGCGAATCTTACACCGATTCAAAGTACAAGTGTAGCTGTGCCTGGCGTTTTGGAAGCGAAGGTGCGGATGGAGTGCAAGCTTGTTCAAGCAATTCCTCTAGGGGGCGAAGAACCTGGGAGTGACTTGTTTATTGGCGAAATTGTTCAATTCCATATCGATGAATCGATCTATCAGGAAGGGCATATTGACCCGAGAGTTCTAAACGCTGTGAGCCGTTTGGCGGGAAATAATTACGCAACCCTTGGAGAGATTTTTACAATAGATAGGCCGGAATAAGCAACTATAGAATAGACCTGCTAGTAAGCAATGAAGCCTACTTAGCAGGTCTTTTTGTGTACCGAAGCTACAGCTCGTCCGCAACCCCCAACAAAGCAATCCCTAGAATCACAACGATAATAACGGCATATTGTGCCTTGCTTAGTTTTTCTTTGAGGAAGATTCGCGATAATATTACGGAAAAAATGCTGTATGAAGCAATAAGTGGTGCCGCGATAATCGCGTTGCTGGACATAGCAAATACGTAGAAGAATTGTCCGGTCGTTTCCAGAATGGCTGCGAAGCCCTTATCCCGTTCTTTAAATAGGTTGAACTTTACCTTTTTAAAAAATTTCAGGTATGTAAAAGACAAGATAGCACATATAAAGAAGGTGTATTCATACGCGAGCAGAGCTGCTTTTTCGCTAATCAGGCTGAGTTCATCCAAATAAATAGCATCGGCAAAGGTGCCAAGTCCATCGATTAGGCAGTATAGGATTGGAAAAATGATGGCGATCACGCCAATCTGATATTTTTTATCAATCTGTGTGGTGCTCTTTTGAAGCGCTTGGTGTTCTGCTTTCTTTTCCAAGATGGCGATCCCGATAATGCCCAAGGTGATAACGGCAACACCAACGATTTCAAGCGCCCCTAGCTCATGGGTGAAAAAGATAAATAATAATATCGTCGTTACAGCGCCAGATGAATTTTGTACGGGGGAGGCAATGGATAACTCAATATATCTGAGTCCAATATAACCAACTGCCATCGACAGGATATAGAGTGCAGACACAGGGAAATATCGGATTAAGTCCATAGGATCAAAGGTTAATCCTTGAATGAGCATATAAGCTGTTGCGTGAATACCCATGACTATCCCCACGATAATGACAATCTTAATATGGCTATACCGATCCTGACTATCGGTCCCCTTTTTATAAAATAAGTCAGCCCCTCCCCAAGCGAAGGCTGTTAATAATGCAAACATAAACCACATAATCATTGCTCCTTGCTGTAGATTAAAATCCCCGCCGATTATACCAGATTAGATTCTACACAGGGTGCTCATTTCATCACACATAAAAAATACACCCTCTAGAATCGACCGGACAAACCAAAGGTTTATCAAATGTCTATTCTAAAGGGTGTACTTCATAACATAACAGAGGGGTAAGGCGCTATCTTAACGTAGAGTTTTCAATGCGCCACTCCAAGCCAAGACTTGATCCAGCATCCCATTAAGATTGGTAAGATGCAGATCCGCTGGTTTAAACACAGTTCCGTTCTCGAAATCAGTGAACAGTGACAATGCAGGGTGTACACGAACGTCTGCTACAGATAGTTCTCCCAAGATTCCGCGTAGATGTTCAGCTGCACGAGCGCCCCCTACGGAACCATAACTTACGATACCTGCTGCTTTATTATTCCAAGCTTCACGGGCATAATCGAGCGCATTTTTCAGTGATGCAGAAATACTGTGGTTATATTCTTGTACGATAAATACGAAACCGTCTAGTGTAGCAAGTTTAGTGTTCCATGCTGTTGCTTGTTCAGTTGCATCAGCCTCACCCAATAGTGGAAGCTTGAAATCTGCAATATCTATGATCTCATAATTAGCATCCCCGCGTGCATCCGCAATCTTTTTAACCCATTCTCCTACTTGCGGGCTTAAACGACCTTGACGAGTACTTCCGAGAATAATACCGATGTTTAATTTTGACATTGTTTGTTCCTCCTCAATTTTTGTTCTACCAAATAGTTTGTCTAGAAATCCCATGAAGTACACAACCTTTAAAAATTATTTATCTCAAGAGTAGTAAACTCTGGTTGTCTTTAAGTTAAGTATCTTTAAGATGAGATAATAATACCGCACATAGTGTGCTTTGTCAAGCAACTTTATAATAGTTAGTCTATAGCTTTGCTTCACCTTTACAAAATTAGTTGTTAGGAATATAATTGTTTAAGCAACTATTAAAACAGTGTTAATTGAGAAGGGATACGATCATGACGACAAAGCATAACCAATCCGAGCTTACGTTAGGATTTATGATGGGCACGACTTATCGTAAATTAAGCATGTTATTTCAAAGTGGGCTGAAAGAACATGATATAACACCGGAGCAATGGTCAGTCCTTTTTCATATTGACAGAACGGAAGGTTTGATTCAGAAGGACATTGCTAAGCGCTCTGGTAAGGATAAGCCAACTACAACGCGAATTCTGGATCATTTGGAAGGAAAGGGACTGATCTATAAAAGAACCGGTGAGAACGATCGGCGTTCTTTTAAAGTCTATATTACGGAAAAAGGAAGGTCTCTGGTGAAGGAAACCGTTCCTATTGAAGATAAGGTGACAGAAGAGATTATGAACTGTATTTCTAGTAAGGAATATGAGTTGCTCATGGAATTGCTGCTAAGAATAAACAATCATGTAGATCAAATAACAGATGGAGAGTAGGAAGGCAAGTTATGTTAGAACAACAAGAACTACGTACGAAATTATGGACCAAATCTTTTATTGCTTTAACGATTAGTGCTTTATTTTTATTTATGAATTTACAGATGTTGTTATCTTCGTTTCCGTCTTACGTAAAAAGCGAATTTCAGGCCGGAGATATTATGGTCAGCCTCGTTACCAGCGTCTTTGCATTAACTGCGATCGCTTCACGTTTTATGACCGCTTTTCTGATGCGGAAGGTTAGCCGCAATGTATTATTATATATTGGCTTAGCAATTGCCGCCGCTATTACCGGCCTTTATGTTGTAGCAGATTCTATCGGATCACTGCTGCTGATGCGTGTGGGCTATGGGATTGGATTCGGGATTGCCAGCACGATTATCCCAACGATTGTTTCACAGATTATTCCAAGCAAAAGAATGGGTGAAGGGATAGGTTATTTCGGTTTATCCACCAGCCTGGCGATGTCGATCGGTCCAATGATTGGCTTGAATGTGATGAAACAATCGGGTTTTGGAACACTGGCTATGATCGGTATGGTAACTTTACTTCTTGCTTTTCCAGTACTTTTATTTTCTCGTTCACTTCCAGCGCAACCGAAAAAAAAGCCTACCCCAACTCAAAGCGAATCCACCAAACCTCTCAAGGTTCCGTTTAATACAAAGTTAGTATTGCCTGCCATTCTAAATGTCATGTTGGCAATTACCTACGGGGGATTGCTAAGCTTTATCGCTTTATTCGGCGAATCAGTTCATCTGGAGCAAGTGGGTTTGTTCTTTTTATTTAATGCGGTTACGATCATCATTATAAGACCTATCTCCGGCAGATTATTTGATAAAAGAGGACCAGCTTCTGTCCTAATTCCGGCGGCGGTTTGCGTCGTTGCAAGCTTAACTGTGCTTTCTTATACGACCTCTATGCCAATGCTCATCGTTTCTGCACTGCTGTATGGACTTGGTTTCGGTGCTATTCAGCCAACGATCCAGGCTTGGATGCTTCGCACCTCAACACCTGCACAATATGGTATGGCCAACAGTATGTTCTATAACTCAACGGATTTGGGTGTAGCCAGCGGAGCCATTATTCTGGGGGCAATCTCGGCAGCAACTGATTATGGGATAATGTATCGTTATTCGGCTGGGTTTATGGTGTTGTTCCTTATCGTGTATGTGGGGATTCAGATTAACAAGGCTAGAGTGAATCCTTCAACCTTAAGTCAATAGGGTTCGGAGATTAAGCCAATCTTTATCTGCTATTCATATTATTTTAAGCTAAGAGGGTTATAGTAATCACATAACCCCCTTATAATATAGACTTTGACCCTGCCGGACGTTGGCAGGGTCCTTTTTTTGTGTATGAAGAGAAGAAGTAAATTATGTCGATGCACTTTTCTGGTGGTATGGATTATGCTTAGAAGAATAGGAATCGAAGGGGGAGAGATTTGCGGATGAATATGACATGGAACTTAGATAGTTTATATCCTTCCTTTGAATCGGAGCAGTTAAAAAGGGATCGCAAGCTACTGGCCCAGCATATACAAGATTTAAAGCGGTGGGCTGAGCACCATTTGAATGTAAAAGACGTTACAGCCATGCCTGTGGAGGGCTTTTTAAGAATTTATAATGATTATAAAAGCATATATGTATGCTTGTTAGCTTATGCAGAGTTAACACTCAGCGCAGATCGTGGCTCCGAGGAAGGCATGAATCTTGCTGATGATATTGAGGAGGCCAATTCAGAAATCATCGGGGTAGTTGTGGCTTTTAAGCGCTGGTTTAGCACTTGTGATCATATGGATGAGCTTATCGTTAGCTCACCTTATCTAATGGAGCATCAATTTTATTTGCGAGAACTCCTGTTACAATCCCGCTATGAGTTAAGCGAAGAACTTGAAATGGCCATAGCCAAAATGCAGAGTACAGGATCCAAAGCATGGAGCAGACTGTATATGGAGAGGACTTCAAGTGCACTTGCAGATCTAGTGGTAGATGGGGAAACTAGACAAGTGACACTTGCGGAGCTAAGAAGTATGGCTTATGAGAATAATGCCAGCTTAAGAAAAGCTGCTTATGAAGCGGAGGCAGAAGCCTGTAGTCGTATTGCTGAGGTCTGCGCAGCCAGCTTAAATGGCATTAGTGGTGAGGCGCTGACGATTTATGGCATGCGGGGTTATCAATCTTCTTTGGAAAAAGTGTTAATCGCTTCGAGAATGGACAGTGAGACTTTAGCCGCTATGCTCACTGCTCTTCGGGAGAGCCTGCCAGCCTTTCATACCTATTATCAAAAGAAAGCCGAGCTGCTGGGACATCCGGCAAAGCTGCCTTTTTACGATATTTTTGCACCAGTCGGTGTAGAAAACGGGAAAATTACATACGCTAACGCCAAAGATACAATCTTCTCGAGCTTCGCAACCTTTAGTGAGGAACTGTCTTGTTTTGCTCAGAAGGCTTTTGATCAGCAATGGATTGATGCAGAACCTAGATCAGGCAAAGGGGGGTATGGACTTTGCATTGATATTTTCCCGATTGGCGAGAGCAGAATTATGACCCAGTTCACCGGAAATGCCATAGATATTAGTATCCTTGCCCATGAGCTCGGCCATGCCTATCATAGCTCCTGTCTGGCTAATGAAACGATGCTGAATACGGATTACCCGATTCCGATTGCTGAAACGGCTTCGATTTTTTGTGAGACGATAGTGAACCATGCCATAATTACAAATTCAACGGAGAAGGAAGCTCTGCTTATTCTGGAGAGAAGTATTTCTGATGCCGGTTATTATCTTGTAGACTTTTATGCCCGTTATTTATTTGAGATCAAATTATATGAGAGAAGAGCATTAGGCCCGCTGTCTGTTCAAGAGCTAAATGAATTGATGATTGCCTGTATGGTGGAAGCCTATGGTGAGGGCATTGACCCGGGTACAATCCATCCGTACATGTGGATGAACAAAGCTGGATATTTTATGGCTAGTAATGAATTTTTGAATTTTCCGTATTCCTTTGGTTTGTTATTCTCTAAAGGGCTGTACGCGGAATATTTAAAGAGGGGCGAAGAGTTCGCCCCTAAGTATCGCCAGTTCCTTAGGGATACCAGCAAACATAATATTGTTGATGTAGCAAAAACAATGGATCTAGATGTTCACTCCGTCGACTTCTGGAGAAGTGCGTTGAAGCTGATAGAGAGCGATATTGGGGTGTTCATCGCTAAAGCCTAAACAACTCTCCAATTATGGTCACAGGTAGCTTCAATTTGGCCATGCTTTTCAATGTAGTCCGTGACAATTTCAGATATGTCGATCATAATTTCTTGAACAATCGCTTTACCCTTATACATCTCATAATCTCCGCCACCGCTGGCTCTATAATTGTTCATAACAACCTCATATTCTTTAGAGTCCTCTATAGGCTGTCCTTGGTACAGCAGATGGAGGACTCTTTCGCCTGCAGGTCTAGCGGTATCAAGCTCGTATTGTATTCCTTCCCACATATCATAATTGTAATGCTGCGGTTTAGGCTCGATGTAGGCGGGGTTAACGATTATTATTCCGTTCTCGTCTTGTTGGAAATAGTTAGCGGTTTGTTCTAAGGCCTCTCTAATATCTTGTCCTGTCAGTCTTAGGACGGTTAAGGTGTTGGGATAAATGAAGTTCGATAAAATGTCTCTGCGTGTGATGGTTTCGCTGAAACCCTTGCAATCGTTACTGAGTAAGGCTGCTGTAGAAATATCTATGCCAGTAGCCTCCATTTGTACCTTATTCATAAATTCTATAAAAGGGTGGTCAGCTAAGCGGCATTCATCAGCACTGGAAATAGACAGGTCCCCGATAACCGTTCCTATTCTCTCATCCAGCCAAGTTTGTGTTTCTGATTCAAGAGTACTGCTCAGCTCTAGGATTATTTCATCTGCAGCTGTTGTCTCATTAACGTTAAGGAGCTCGGCATGTTTACGCTGAATCTTCCAGTGTGTATTTTCTTTTTGGAAAATAACCGAGATTTTACCGAGGGAAAGTCCATTACAACCAGGTTGTATGATTGTAACACCGTTTAACTCTCCAGCTATGGAGCGGTGCTGATGTCCGGTAATTAGCACATCTATGCCCTCTACCTCTGTACACATGGCGTAGGCTTGATTCTCCCCCGTTAGTCTTTCTACAGGTTCTCCACTGCTTAGATCGCGTTCGAATCCGCCGTGGTAAGCTACAACGAGCAGATCAGGCTGCTCTTCTGCCCGTATAATGGCACACCAATGCTTTACAGTCTCTAGCGAATCCTCAAATTGAAGCCCTTCAATATGGCTAGGGTTCTCCCAGTGGGGGATGTAATGCGTCGTAACCCCTAGAACGGCTACTTTGATTTTATCTACCCATTTGATGATATAGGGTTTACCAAAGGCGGGTTGATTTGTCGTGTTATCTATAATTCCAGCTGATAACCAAGGAAAGCAGGAATCCTGAACGGCTTTATTCAGCAGAGTTTTGCCAAAATTGAATTCATGGTTGCCAATAATTGCAGCGTCATATTTCAATTCATTTAGTGCAGCTATGCCCGGATTCAGCTCATTACTATAATGTGTAGCTGCATAATAAGTTAACGGTGTGCCTTGAATAAGATCACCGTTATCTATAAGGATCAGCTCAGGAGTATGGGATCTTTCTTGTTTAATGAGGGTAGCAATTGTTGCTAAGCCTGCTGGTCGTTTCTCCCCCGTGCGGTAATCGACGGGCCCAAAATGTCCATGTAGATCACTTGTTACGAGGATTTCACAGGTTATTGAATTCTCTTTATTCATAGATAGCCCCTCCTGATAATAAGTTCAGACCTCATTCTAGCAGATAATTTGGTAACTTTAAGAGATTGGAATAAATTTTACATATATTTGATGCTTGGTTGCTATTGATTTAATAAAACACATCTATAGTTTAGAAGTACTCAAAAATAAAAATAGAAAACAGTGGAGGTCTTTCGTTTGAGAAAAATCAGTAAATTCGTATTGCCGCTAATGATGTCTATTACATTGCTTAGTGGTTGTGGCGCTAACAACACTACAAATAATGCAAACCAAGGATCGACGGACGGGGCAAATGCACCGAAGGAAACGGCAGCTCCTGTAGCAGAGGGTTATGTTCCAGAGAAGCTTACTGTACAATTTGTTCCTTCTCAAAATGCAGATACGCTCGAAGCTAAAGCGAAACCTCTTGAAAAATTACTGGGTGACAAGCTCGGTATTCCTGTAGAAGTAAGTGTCTCTACTGATTACAACACCGTTATCGAAGCTATGGCCTCTAAAAAAGTGGATGTAGGTTTCCTTCCTCCAACTGCTTACGTGTTAGCTAAAGAAAAAGGAGCAGCTGAGGTTATTCTTCAGGCTCAACGTTTTGGTGTAAATGATGAAACCGGTGGTCCAACAGATGAATTAGCGGATTTCTATAAATCTATGATTATCGTCAAGAAAGATTCTGCGATCAAATCGGTTGCCGATTTGAAAGGTAAAAAAATTGCCTATCAAAACGTTACATCCTCAGCAGGTTTTGTATGGCCGGCTGCAACACTAATGGATGCAGGACTTGATCCGTTGAAGGATGTACAAGCCATTACGGTTAAAGGTCATGATCAAGGCGTGCTTGCTGTGCTGAATGGTGACGTAGATGCAGCAGCTATTTTCCAAGATGCCCGGAACACGGTCGTTAAGGATTATCCAAAAGTATTTGAAGATACTCAAGTTCTCGCCTTTACTGATAAAATTCCTAACGATACGATTTCGGTCCGTTCAGATATGAATAAAGAATGGATAGAAAAAATCCAGCAGGCATTCATTGATATCGCAGCTGACACAGAAGGCCATGAGATTATCAAAGACATTTACTCTCATGAAGGTTATGTGAAATCACAAGACAGCAACTTTGACATTGTTCGCGAATACAACAGTAAAGTAAAAACAGAGTAGAACAGGCCGTTCAAGGATACAACGATGTTGGTGTATAACAGGCATTAAGGATAGCCAGCTCCGGATTTCCCCCCGGATCTGGCTATCTCTTTTATACGAATATACGAAAACACATAAAGGGATGATTTCATGATAGAGCTTCGTAATGTATCCAAAACGTATCTAAACGGAACCAAAGGATTAAACAACATTAACCTGACCATTCCAGCCGGAGAATTTGTAGCTATTGTTGGTCTTTCGGGAGCAGGGAAGTCGACCTTGCTGCGTTCCATTAACCGGCTTCATGATATTTCCGAAGGTAATATTCTTATTAACGGGCAGTCCATCACGAATGCAAAAGGAAGCCGGCTACGAATGATCCGTAGGAATATCGGAATGATCTTTCAAAGCTTCAACTTAGTGAAACGTACGACGGTGCTTCGTAATGTTTTGGCAGGACGGGTGGGCTATCATTCCACACTGCGGACGATACTTGGCAGATTCCCACAAAAGGATATCGATTTAGCCTTCGAATCCCTTGATCGGGTAAATATCGCCGAGAAGGCCTATACACGTGCAGATCAGCTATCTGGAGGTCAGCAGCAACGTGTAGCTATTGCCCGTGTTCTTGCGCAGGAGGCACAGATTATCCTCGCAGATGAACCTGTAGCTTCACTAGATCCGCTCACAACCAAGCAGGTTATGGATGATCTAAAGAAGATTAATATGGAACTCGGGATTACAACCATTGTGAATTTGCATTTTATTGATCTGGCTAGAGAATACGCTACCCGGATTATCGGGCTCCGGGCAGGAGAGGTTGTCTTCGATGGTCCTGTATCAGAGGCAACCGATGAGAGGTTTGCTGAGATTTACGGCAGACCGATTCATCAGGATGAGTTGTTAGGTGAGCCTGTACTCGGAGGCGTGTGAGATGAGTGTGAATGCAGAGAAGCTACATCCCAAACCGCCAAGGAAGATAAAACATTATTTCACAGCCATTATATTAGTAGTATTACTGTGGAGAAGTGCTGTCTTAACCGATTCATCCTTCGGGGAGCTGATCTCCGGTCTGCCGAATATGCTTGATTTGCTTAAGGAAATGTTTCCCCCGAACTGGGGGTATTTTGACAACATTATAGATGCGATGCTGGAGACGATCCGGATGGCGCTGGTTGGCACAACGTTTGGTGCCATTCTTGCGGTTCCGGTTGCGCTGTTGTGTGCAAGCAATATTACGCAAAGCCGTTGGCTTCATTATCCGGTTCGTATGCTGCTGAACCTGATCCGTACGATTCCCGATCTGCTGTTGGCTTCTATCTTTGTGGCTATTTTCGGCCTCGGTGCGCTTCCTGGGATATTTGCATTGACGATATTTTCGTTGGGGCTGATCGCTAAGCTTACCTATGAAACGATGGAGACGATTGATCAAGGACCTTTGGAAGCAATGACTTCAGTGGGGGCTAATAAGATTCAACGCATTATGTTCGGAGTCATTCCACAGGTACAGGCTCATTTTATGTCTTATGTCCTATATGCCTTCGAGATTAATGTTCGTGCTGCGGCGGTTTTAGGTCTGGTAGGAGCGGGTGGGATCGGCCACTATTATGAAGTTACCCTAGGCTTTTTGGAATACGATAAGACTTGCACCATCATCTTGTTCACATTAGCAGTAGTACTGATTATTGATTATGTAAGCACTAAGCTGCGGGAGAAATTAATATGAGTAAATCATGGAATACCCTTGTCCCTAAACCCCGTAAAAATCGTTTTCGTTGGCTGATTTATGTAGCCCTAGCCGCGTTATATATTTGGGCTTTTTCGGGAGTGCCGTTTAATGGATTCAAAGAAACCGCCGGGATCATTACTAAAGCAATTTTTGCCGGGATATTCTCACCTGACTGGGCCTTCGTTTATTTACCAGATGGGGAGGATCTCCTGCGGGGATTGCTCGAGACGTTAGCTATTTCAATCCTAGGCACTTTTATCTCGACCTTTTTATGTATTCCTTTTGCATTTTGGGCTGCAGTTAACATGAGCAAGGGAAAGGTAATTTCAGGTTCCGGCAAGCTGATGTTGAGCTTTATACGAACCTTCCCTGAGATTATTATGGCTTTGTTATTTATCAAGGCTGTTGGACCGGGTTCTTTTGCAGGTGTGCTGGCTCTGGGACTACATTCGGTGGGCATGCTCGGCAAATTGTTCGCGGATGAGATTGAGAATATCGACAACGGTCCACTCGAAGCTTTAATTTCTTCTGGTGCCAGCCGCATGCAGGTATTGTGGTTTGCGGTGTTGCCGCAGGTGCTGCCGGGATTCTTATCCTATACCTTATATAGATTCGAAATTAACGTTCGTTCGGCTACGATTCTAGGTGTGATTGGAGCAGGGGGGATCGGCACACCGTTAATCTTCGCGCTCAGTTCACGGAATTGGGACCGCGTGGGGATTATACTGCTAGGTATCATTGCGATGATCACAATTATTGATTTGATTTCCGGCAAGATCCGGAAGAAGCTGGTGTAACCGAGTTGCATAATGATATGTAAGACAAAGACCTCCTTAGGGTATGAACCGAACCTAGGGGAGGTCTTTTATGATATGATCCATACTATATTGGACCATTCGAAAATGTATGAAAAAGTAATAATTATTTTTTCTGAAACATATGTTGGTCTATCCGACTTGTACCAAAGGAGTTGAAGGTTTGGAATCTGCGCTTATTGGCAGCTTTGTATCGGCAATGGCTACCGTTCTTGGAGCATTTCCGATCCTGTTCGTGAAGAGGTTATCCGAGAAGTGGAAAGATATCCTCGTAGCCTTCACTGCGGGGATTATGGTGTCCGCCTCCACGTTTGGACTCATGCCGCAATCGATCAAAGAATCGGGGATTATCGCTTTAACCTTGGGCTTGATTACCGGAGTGCTGCTGCTTGATTTAATTGAAAATAACATCCCACATATCGATGTGGAGAATAAGCCCGGTTATACCAATATGGATTCAAAAGCGCTGCTTGTTATGATTGCGCTGTTCATCCACAACATACCAGAAGGCCTCAGTACAGGTTTCAGTTATGCCAGCGAACAGTCCAGTTTAGGTCCTACCGTGGCGATTGCCATTGGCGCACAGAATATGCCGGAAGGTTTGATTCTTGCGGTCTTTCTGATGAATTCGCGAACTAGCAAGCTAAAAGCCTTAGGAATCGTTACACTTACCGGCTTGATGGAGATGGTATCTGCGGTGATCGGGTATTTTACTGCCAGTTACCTGCATAATGTTGTGGGTTATGGTCTAGCTTTTGCAGCCGGGGCTATGCTCTTTATCGTTTACAAGGAGCTGATTCCGGAGAGTCATGGCCATGGTTATGAGCGGCCTTCGACGTATTCTTTTATTTTTGGATTATTGATCATGGTGTACATCACGCAGATATTTGGGTGAGCAATTAACTCTAATCTATAAAAAAGAAGACCAATGAAATGCCAGAGCAGCTTTAAGCTGCCTGACCTCATTGGTCTTTGCTGTTATAACTAAGCTTTATCCCCGCAGAATTGCCTCAATTTGCTCTAGCTCTTCAGTGCTAAGCTCTGGGGCATTTAAGGAAGCGACGGCATCTTCAATCTGGCTTACCTTACTTGCGCCGATCAATGCAGAAGTTACTTTGCCTCCACGGAGTACCCAAGATAACGCTAGCTGAGACATTTTTTGTCCACGTGCAGCAGCAATCTCGTTCAGTTTGCGAACCTTGCCGATCGCCTCTTCGGTAATGGCATTCTCAGACAGGAATACACTTGGACCAGCGGCACGGGAATCAGGAGCGATTCCGTTTAGATAGCGATCGGTCAGTATGCCACCTTGTAGCGGGGAGAACACAATGGAGCCGATGCCTTCTTCAGACAATACATCCTGCAAGCCATCTTCAATCCAGCGGGACATCATGGAATAGTTTGGCTGATGAATCAGGCATGGCGTGCCAAGTCGACGCAGAATTTGTGCCGCTTCGCGTGTTTGTTCAGGTCCGTAATTCGAAATCCCGACATACAGCGCTTTACCTTGGCGTACCACGAGGTCCAGCGCAGCCATGGTTTCTTCCAGTGGTGTATTTGGATCTGGGCGGTGGTGATAGAAAATATCAACATAATCCAGTCCCATACGTTTTAAGCTTTGATCTAGGCTGGAGACGAGATATTTTTTGGAGCCCCATTCACCATAAGGACCAGCCCACATATAATAACCAGCTTTAGTAGAGATAACCATCTCATCACGATAAGGGGTCAGATCCTTTTTAAGAATTTGGCCAAAACTTTCTTCGGCGGAGCCTGCGGGTGGACCGTAATTATTGGCAAGGTCAAAATGAGTGATTCCAAGATCAAAAGCTCTTCTTACCATGGCGCGGCCATTCTCAAATAAGTCGTTGCCGCCAAAGTTATGCCATAGACCAAGCGAGATCGCTGGCAGGAGTAGACCGCTCTTTCCGGTGCGATTATATTTCATATTGTCATATCTGGTAGCGCTTGCGTTATACATGATTTATTCCTCCTATAAACACTTATTACTTAGTACGTTACGTCCTTATTGTAGCGAAAGATCGCGGACAAACGTATGTCAGCAAGGAAGAAGTTTATAGTACAATGTCATTTTCGAGATGACGGCTACGGTATTCTTTTGGCGAACAACCTTTCACCTTCTTGAACATCCGTGAAAAGAGTAAGGGGTCCTGATAGCCCACAGAACGTGAGATTTCACCAATCGTGCATAAGGTCTCTGTCAGCAGCTCGCATGCCTTAGCGATGCGGAAATTTAATAAATACTGCTGTGGTGGCATACCTATTGTCCGTTTGAACAAGGAGGATAAATATTTGCGATCCAGCTTGAGCGAAGAGGACATCATCTCAACCGAAATATTTTCACAATAATGTGTATGCAAAAAGTGCAGGCATTGCTCGACGTAAATACTCTTTTGACGTGGTAAAGGAAGTACATCTGGAACTGCTGGCACCGCTCGAAGTAACAGAGAAAAGAACTCATACATAATTGCTTTTAGAGGTAGATCCAGACTGTCCGAAGCTTCAGCTGCTTGTGTCAGGAGCTCGTATAATTTCGGCATAAGCTGTTCATCCATTGGAAAGATCGGGTGCTCAGGTGACAAGGCGGTTTTGGCCAAAATATAATCAACCTGCTCCCCGGTAAAAGCTACCCAAGAATAGGTCCATGGATTTGCAGTGTCTGCTGTGTAGGCAGTTACGATATGCGGATAGGTGAGAAAAGCTTGTCCTGGCCTAAGATAATGGGTCTGTTCACCCACAGTAACTTCACCTGTTCCTGCATGGATAAAATGTATTTTATATACGTCACGGACCCCAGGTCCAAAAAAATGTCCGGGAAGACACTGCTCCCGCCCCCAGTAATGGAGATGCAGGTCGGGATTGCCTCGGAAGGGACGCTCAGAATTATAGTTAAATATCGCCATGGATGATTCCTTCTCTTTCTTCTATAGAGTTAATCAAGGTAGTTGTACCCGCTTACTTTTATTATACAGCATATTTTAGAAGGAATATTAACTCGTAATTGCAGACAATTCAAAGATCGTAGTTTATCCCTGTCCAGTTTGGTTAAGTAAGCTATGAAGCTGAACGTATGAGCTAACTACATCAATAGGAGGTAATGGAGATGAATAAGAGAATAGTGGGTGTCTTTGCTGCCGAATACGAAGCTTCGCGAGCTATTGAGGAGTTGAAGCGTCAGGGCTGTAGGACAGAGGATATTTCGATTATCGCGAGAAATAAAGCGGATGAGGAAACTCTTAGAGACGAGTCAGGAACCGTGGCCCCGGAAGGTATGGCTACAGGTGCAGCTACTGGTGGCCTGCTGGGTGGAGTAACGGGGCTGCTGATGGGAATTGGCGCTTTGGCTATTCCTGGTATTGGACCTATTATTGCAGCCGGCCCTCTTGCGGCAACACTAGCCGGAGCGGCGATAGGCGCAGGCAGTGGCGGGTTAGTCGGCGGACTTATTGGCCTTGGCATCCCTGAAGAGGAAGCAGAGAGCTACGATAATTACGTGGATGAAGGTCATATTCTAGTAATGGCGGATGTGGAAGGCGAGCAGAAGGAGCAAGAAGTGAAACAAATCTTCGCAAAGTATAACAGCCTGAACGCAGAACGCTTTGAGAAAGTTGCTAATATAGATCCATTAGCGAGTGAACGTATTGGAAATAAATAAGAAGCAATTAGCATTCAGTGTAAAAAAACAAAACAGGCTATCTCACTAGCAAAGGATACTGCTAGTGAGATAGCCTGTTTTTTGTGGTTTTATAGAGAGACAGCATTTTGCCTAACGGTTAGCGCAGCCGGTATTTCTTTTCCTGGCAGGAAATGAATGCTGCGGATATAGCGGATCGTCCCGCTCTGTGCCCGCATAATTACCGAATGTGTCTCCGCGCGTTCTTTACCGATGAAACGGACGCCGTTCAGGAACTCACCTGACGTTACACCCGTGGCGGCAAAGAGGACGTCGCCCGTGCCAACCATGTCTTCCATGTATAGCACTCGCGTTGGATTGGCAATTCCCATGCGTACACAGCGCTGTAGCTCTACTGGTCCATCCGGGAGCAATCTGCCCTGCATTTCACCACCAAGGCATTTCAGTGCAGCGGCAGCAAGAACACCTTCGGGTGCTCCGCCGGAACCCATATATAAATCGACATCGCTGTCTGGCAGTGCAGCCGCAATAGCGCCAGCGACATCTCCGTGACCAAGCAGCTTAATTCGTACCCCGGCTTCACGCAGGCTATTAATCAGCTGCTCATGCCGTTTGCGATCCAGCACCATTACGGTTAACTCGGAGAGGGATTTGCCAGTGTAATGGCAGGCTTTTTGCAGAGTGATCTCTACAGGGTCCTCGAGTCTAAGCTTACCGGCAAGTTCAGGCCCGCAGGCTAACTTTTCCATATAAATGTCCGGGGCATGCAGCAGGCTACCTTTATCTGCTATAGCAATAACAGATTGCGCATTATGCAGGCCGCAGGCAACAACCTCAGTTCCTTCGAGAGGATCGACGGCTACATCGACAGAGGGACCTTTTTGGTTCCCGACTTTCTCACCAATATAGAGCATTGGAGCATCATCCATCTCTCCTTCACCTATCACAACAGTTCCGTCGATGGACACAGAATCGAACATGGAACGGATCGCAGTCGTGGCTGCATCATCTGCCGCATTTTTATCACCCCGTCCAATCCAACGAGCCGAGGATAAAGCACCTAGTTCAGTTACCCGTACAATCTCAAGGGCCAGTTCGCGCTCCATTCTAATTCCCTCCAGTGCATTCTATATATTTTGTAAACTGAAATTTAGATATAACCCATAATAATACCAGCGGTTTCTTCTATAGCCTTGTCAGTAATATCAATTACAGGACAGCCCAGCTTGTTGAACAATGAAGCGGCGTATTCCATCTCTTCGGTGATCCGCTCCAGACTTGCATATTGGGAGCCTGTCGGTAATCCGAGAACCTTAAGCCGCTCAGAGCGGACCTTCAGCATGTACTCGGGTTTCATGGTTAATCCGATAAGCCGGTTCGGCGGCAAGCTTAATAGTTCTTGCGGAGGACCAATCTCCGGGATAATCGGATAGTTAACGACTTTTTTTCCTCTATGGGCCAAAAAGATGCTAAGCGGTGTCTTTGAAGTACGGGACATGCCCAGCAGAACGATATCGGCTTTGAGCATGGCACCCAGATCACGGCCGTCATCACAGGCGACGGTGAATTCTATAGCTTCTATGCGGCGGAAATAATTCTCGTCGAGCTGGTGGAGAAGACCTGGCCGTTGCTGAGGAGCATCGTCGAAGGTATCAATGAAGGCCTGCATCATAGGGCCCATGATATCAACGATCCGTAAATCAAGACGTACCGCTTCCTCGCGGATCATTTCTCTTAATTCTGGCTGCACTAATGTATAGGCGACAAAACCTTTATGCTGAGCTGCTTCTTCCATAAGCTTGCGTAGCTCGTCTTCATGCCTAATATTGCCGTATCTTTTAATGGTGACCTGCTGATTCTGAAATTGGTGAATAACGGCCTGCACGACAGCCTCTGCCGTATCTCCTATAGAATCCGAGCATATCGTTATTAAGTTGGAAGATTGCTCGATGCTCATGGGTTCCTCCTGTTATCCTTTGGCTTCAAGTTCGAGGAGAAGTTTGATGATGGAGGTTTTTGTTAAACGTCCTACCACATCCAGTTTTGTACCACCGTCTTCAGCAGCGCTGGGAACAACCACCGGCAAACTGTCTACCTCGTGAAAAATCATCTTATGTGCAGCTTCAAGCACCGGCTCATCCGGTGAAGTTGTGACCACTTTGGGCTGGCGCGTCATAACCATGCTTACGGGCATGGAGACTGCACCGGGGTTACCCAAGGTTACCTTTAAGAAATCCTTACGTGAAGCAACGCCTGTGAGTTTACCCTCTTCGTCACAGATAATAAGAGTGCCTACATCCTGTAGAAAAAGCGTAACTACGGCATCTTGAATAGTTGTGGTCTCACGGATAACTATAGGTACACTTTGAATTTCTTTGACCATCGTTTCCTGCAGCAGATAACCGCTTCCCTGACGACTGGATGATTTCAATCCTGGGAAGTACCCGACCTTCGGCTTGGCGTCGATATATTTGAGCATAACCAAAACAGACAGATCCGAGCGAATTGTTGGCCGGGTAAGATTCAAACTTTCGGCAATCTGTTCGCCGGTAATCGGAGCTCTTTTGTTAACGATATCGATAATCTCTATTTGACGTGATGTCAGTTCGATCACAATTCCCTCCACTTCCGATAAAAAAGGCATTCCTCTTTAGAAAAGAAGCGCCGTTAAGCGAATCCTCCTTTCATATATGAGTCATATTTAGCTGTGTTTAATTTAACTTGTTTATATAATACGCAATAGTGGTCATAAATGCAATATATAGTACGTCATATATTTGATTTTTTTAACGCAACAGTGTTGATCTTCTTTTTTTGCAGTAATTGCTTTAGAGCATCAGCATTCACTAGGATTGTTCCGGCAATGATGGTGAACACTCCAAGAATTGTAATCCAAGATACGGACTCCTTGTAAAAGAAAAAGCCTACACCCACGGCAATCGGTGGAGAAATATAAAGCCAGGTAGAAGGAAACACTGGGTTGGTCTTAGCTACGAGCCAGTAGAACAAGGTATGGCCGACCATGGAGCCGATAACTGTGAGATAGAGCAGTGAACCTGCTGTCTCGAATGAGAAGAGAAATGCAGGATGTACTTTTTCCGTGGCAAAAGAAAGAATGAATAACAGCGCACCGCCATACATCATTTGAGCCGCATTCAGCGCAATCGGTGAGACCTCAGGCATACTGTTAATTACTTTTTTGGAGTAAATCGCACCTACAGCATAGCAACACTCTCCAATTAGGACTACGGCGCAACCGATGAGCCACAGTGGTGAAATATCAACGGCGAGATTGGGGAGAACCAGCAGCAGTACGCCAGTGAAGCCGATGATGCAGCCATATAGGGAGATGGCGGGTGCTTTTTGCCGAAGAATAGAGGTTTGGAGCAGCAGGATCATGATCGGTCCAGTGGCAGAGAGTACAGCTGCAAGCCCTGAAGAAACATATTGTTCAGCCCAGTAGAGACCCGCGAAGGTGCCAAAGGTTAGAGCAGACCCGGTGAACAACATTTCTTTGCGCAACAGCAAGGAGAAGCTGGCTTTTCGTTTCCAGACCATCCATAGGAATAGAACAGCGCCTGCGACAAAAAATCTTAAGCCCGCTGAAAAGAAAGGAGGCGCACCGGCATCTACGCCGATTTTGATAGCTAGAAAGGTCGTGCCGAAGATCAGACATACAAGTGCATAAGCAAATAAGATCATTTTGAAAGTCCCCTTTTGTGTGCTTTATAAAATATAAGAATTTATAAGCTGGCATTTTGTTAATCATATAGGGGAGAGGACAGAACAGATTGCCTTGTGTAGAACAGATTAATTCGGAAATCGTGTACAATATGATTACAAGGTTGTTCGGAGAGGAGTTGTAGCCAGATGAAAAAGGTTGTGGGAGCGGAGCATAATCATCCTTTGTTTCGGCAGGTCTATGAATTTCTATTAAATCGCATGGAGCGAGGGGAGTGGGTCGCACATGATAAGCTTCCTTCTATACGGCTGCTGGCGGAGGAGCTTAAGGTACATCGACTGACCGTATTCAAAGCGTACAGACGGTTGACGGAGGATGGAAAGGTTTATGTAAAAGATAAATCAGGATATTACGTGGCACCCATAATCTCGCTTCCTGCTATTGAAGTAGGAGCCGCAGTATCGGCTTATGCGCTCACTAATCCGCTGTCTGATATTCAGAGAGTGCCAGTTAAGTATCAGTTCTCGCAGGCGCTGATTGATCCGGGGCTGCTGCCGAATCTTTTTCTATCTGACTATGTCAAAAAAGTGTTCGATCTATATCCCAAGGTAATGGGAACGTATGCCTCGGTCCAGGGGGATAACGAGCTGCGTGAGACGTTAAGCCACCACTTTCGGAAGCAACATCGGCTGCAGTTAACTTCGGAAGAGCTGCTTATTACCTCGGGTGCGCAGCAGGCGATCAATCTGATTGCCCGGATTGTGATTGGTCCTCTGGATACGGTGCTTGTGGAGCGGCCTACTTATAGTGTTGCTATGGATATTTTTCGCCGGGAGGGGGCACGGTTGGTCCCGGTAGAGATCACTCCGGAGGGATATGATCTGGAGGAAGTAGAAACTTTGATGAAAAAGCATAAGCCGCGTATGTTCTACATTAATCCAACGCATCACAATCCAACTGGATACACGGTGCCTGTGCAACAGCGCAAGCTGTTGGTAGAACTGGCCGAACGTTATCGCTGTTTACTGGTGGAGGATGACCCGTTCCGCGATATGTATTTTGATGAGGAGCCGCCGCCGCCCTTTTTTGCTTATGATACGGAGGGGTGGGTGATCTATATCAGCAGCTTCAGTAAATATGTAGCCCCTGGCTTACGAATCTGTGCGGTGGCCTGCCGATATCCATTTATGGAGCGTCTGATCACGGCCAAATCACTCGCGGACAATGGCACTCCGCTGCTGAATCAAAAAATATTTCTACATTACTACACCTCCCCACGCTTGCAACAGCATCTCGGTAAGCTGCGCATTGCACTTCAAGTGCATAAGGAAATTGTAGAAGAGGAGCTGGCGGGGACTGGCTGGGAATGGACGACTCCGCAAGGCGGACTAAATCTATGGGTGAAACTACCGGAGCATCTTACGATGGATCGCCTGTTTGCTTCAAGTATGGCGCAGTCTATCGCTTTTGTTCCTGGGGAGTTATTTGATCCACTGGGGGAAATGAAGTCAAGGCTTCGCCTAAGTTATTCCTTTGCAAGCGAAGGGGTGCTGCGCGAAGGAATACAGCGTTTGATTGGGATCGCGCACAGTTTGTGAGTGGTACAGCAGGTATGGGGGATTAAAGAAGAGGATATGAGGAGTTAAAGAAGATTAGGGTAATTAAAGAAGAGGATTAGAGGAGTTGCTACCGGATAAACTTGTATCACTTGTTTGGGAATTCCTGTAACACTTTCCACATTTGCTCCGTCTGTAAGGTAAAGAAGGGGGTTATCAAAGTGCGAAAGATCAATTTCCGAAAGATCAATTTCCGAAGTCCAATGATGATATTTCTAGGTGTCCTATTAATATTTACGGCTTTGCTGACGGTACGGCCCTCGGTCACTTACGCCTGTTCCTGTGTTATGCCTGCGGAGCCACTGGAAGCTCTTGAGAAAAGTACAGCTGTTTTTGTCGGGAAAGTAGTGGATATGAAGGAGCCGTCACAGGGGAACATAATTTCTTCTGCTGATCCAGTAAAGATAACCTTTGAGGTGGATTCCAGCTGGAAAGGGGTCAAGGGGAATCAAGTTACATTAACTACGGCTTTATCTTCTGCAAGCTGCGGCTTTGAATTTGTGGAAGGGGAAAGTTACATTGTCTATGCTTATGCTAGAGACGGCGGAGACTCTGGTAATCTGGAGGCTAGTTTATGCAGTCGAACTAAGCGGCTAACCGCTGACTCAGTGGATCTAAAAGAGCTGGGACCGGGTATTTCGCCTACAACGCCTACCGCTTCTCCGGAGGTAACCCCGAATAATTCACCGGAGTCAGAAGCTGGGAGTAATGAGCCTGATCAAACGGGGAACCCGGCTGGGGACAGTGATTCCTTTCCACTTGTTAATGTGGGGATTAGTGGAATAATTATCGTTCTAGTAGCTATAGCTGGGGCTGTTCTATACCGTCGTAGAAATGATGGAACGCGCAAAAAATGACTCTAACTGTAGAGTCACGTCATGTAATGTAATGGTGGGATCAAGTTAGGACGTAAGAATATATAAGGGGTTGTGATAAAATAAGCAGTCGCTCGGGATAAACATCCGAGCGACCGCTTATTTGTTTGAGATGACCTTGAGTAACTAGTGTTGGGCTGTGTTGGTGGACCAGTGGTGGAGTATGTTGGTGGGCGAAAAAGGTACTGATGCTAATGCTGGTGTGTGCTGAAGGGCGGCGGTCTAGAGTTGGTATGTGTGGAAGGGCGATGCAGGTCTAGTGCTGGTGCTCAAGTGTAGCTCGGAATCATCTAGAATCAATAATTAGGGAAATCCTCCCTGATTTTATCGTGTTTTACTCATTATTAGCGATAATTGGGGAATTCCTCCCTAAAATTCTGCGGAAATTGCCCTTTTTGCCTATAATTGGCTAATTATTAGGGAGAAATTCCGCAAAAAGTCCAATGTGTGCTTATAAAGATCGATTATCAGGGAGAAATTCCGCAAAAAGTTTAACGCGCGCCTATAAAGTCGAATTTGAGGGAGAATCTCCTTAAATATCAGTTCAAGGAGGGCAGAATTTTGTGAAGCAAGTTGAACTTTAGATTGTAAGGTAAAGTAAGGTGAATTCCGTGTAGCAAGGTTAATTTGGGTGATGTGATTAAGGTGAATTTAGTGAGTTAATGATGAATTTTTGCGATGTAAGTAGAAATCAGTTGAAGTCAGTTGAAGTCAGTTGAGTTTAGATCGCAAGCCTACCTCACCCTCGTCACACCCACCCAAATAACCGGGCAAGCTGAGCGACAGCAAAGGTTACTCCGATGGCGATACCCAGCGGAATGACTGCTGAGAGAACGGCCCACTTCATGCTTTTTGTTTCCTTGTAAATGTTCACGAGTGTCGTACCACAAGGATAGTGGAGCAGGGAGAACAGCATCATGTTGAGTGCGGTCAGCCAGGTCCAGCCATGTGAGAGAAAGACATCTTTGATACTGCCTAAGCTGTCGATATCAACCATAGCGCCTGAGGACATATAGCCCATAAGCAGGATAGGCAATACGATTTCATTCGCAGGAAGTCCAAGAATAAAGGCCATGATGATAAAGCCATCCATGCCAAGCAAATGTGCGAACGGATCAAAGAATGCAGCCATATGATTCAGTACAGAATCGCCGCCAATAAACAGATTGCCTAGAATCCAAGTGATAATCCCGGCAGGGGCAGCAACGACGATAGCCCGAGTAAGTACGTTAAGGGACTTATCTTTGGAGGAAATAAGTATGGTCTTCCAGATTTGTGGACGGCGGTAGGGAGGAAGCTCCAGTGTGTAATGTGTGGGAACCCCACGCAGCGCAGTTTTGGACATGACCCAGGAAACGGTTAAGGTAACAATGATGCCGATTAGAACCATTCCCATTAGGACGGAGGCAGTGGTGAATGTACGAAGCGCGCCTGTCGTAGCGGCTCCTGCCATAAATAAGGAAGACAATAAAATCAGCGTGGGCCAGCGGCCGTTGCAAGGGACAAAATTGTTGGTCAGTATAGCCAGCATTCGTTCACGCGGCGATTCGATGATTCGTGTGGAGAGGATAGCGGCCGCGTTACAGCCGAAGCCCATGGACATGGTTAAAGCTTGCTTGCCATGACCACCTGATTTTTTGAACAGTCGGTCCATGTTAAAAGCAACGCGTGGCAGATACCCGAAATTCTCAAGCAGAGCGAATACGGGGAAAAAGATCATCATCGGTGGCAGCATGACACTGATTACCCATGAGGTGCCTCGATACAAGCCAAGCACAAGCACGCCGTGCAGCCAAGCTGGGGCATGGAGAGCCTCAAATCCCGCTGTCAGATATCCTTCGATGAAGCCAAAGAAGGAAGCGAGCCAGCTAGAAGGGTAGTTAGCCCCGGCAATCGTAATCCAGAATACGACACCGAGAATGGCGAGCATGATGGGAAAACCCCAAATTTTGGAGGTCACGATATTATCCAGCTTATAAGTGCTGTTCAGTTTCTTCTTATCCCGATAAGTAACTGCATCTCCGCAGATGCCTGCGGATACGCCATATATACCACTGACAATCTCATCCCGAATGGCTCCGCCGTCAGCGAGCTTTTTTGCGGTGGACAATAGGGAATCTAGAGCGTCAGATCCCTTAGTGATAGGCAGTGACTCCATGGCCGATGACCTCCTTTGCTTCGGGTAAATCCTTGCTTTTCATATGCTCTTTAAGTGAAGTAAGCAGGCTGTCATCACCGTCCAATAAGCGCAGTGCAATCCAGCGAGCAGGATATTTGGTACCGATGGTTTGCTCTACCAATGGTGTAAGCTCGGCAATTCCCCGTTCGATCTCTTCGTTGTAACTAATCCGCAGCGGCTGCGCTGTGAATGAGCCTGTAGCCACTCGCTCCACTTGATCCAATAAGGCATCGATCCCTATTTTATTGCGCGCCGATATCGCAACGACGGGTACGCCGAGACGTTTGGAAATACTCTTCAGGTTGATGTCGATGCCCAGCTTACGTGCTTCATCAATGAGGTTGATGCAGACAACCGCCCGTCCGGTAATCTCCAGTACTTGCAAGGCAAGATTGAGATTACGTTCCAGCGAAGTAGCGTCAAGCACTACAAGTGTCACGTCTGGCTGTTCAAAAATAATATAATCTCTAGCCGCTTCTTCATCCGCGGAATTTGAGTATAGGGAGTACGTTCCTGGTAAATCTACCGCGAGGTATGAATGGTTATTGTGTTTGAATTCGCCTTCGGCAGTAATGACGGTTTTACCTGCCCAGTTTCCAGTATGCTGTCGCATGCCGGTTAGCAGGTTGAATAGTGTGCTTTTTCCGGTGTTAGGATTGCCTGCAAAAGCGACGGTGAACTGACTCATGCTTCTACACCTCCAATTAATTCTCCGAATATTAAAGAACTTTCTTCTCTACGCAATGCAATGGTCGTATTGCTTACCCGAAAAGCTATAGGATCTCCTAATGGACTACGCCGCAACACCTCTACGATATTCCCGACTACGAACCCGAGGTCCAGTAATCTTCTTCTAAGCACACCTTGAACTTCAATGTCGCTGATGCGCAGCGTGCTACCCTTTGCAGCCTCTGATAAAGGAATAGTTGTTCCAGTCATGAGATCCCTTCTTTCATTTATATTTTTACCGCCTATGGTTTTTATTTTGTGTATTAGAACATTTCTTGTAGTCTGGCACAACATTAGTATATGGCAACAACTTTGTCCCTGCAACAAGAATGTTTCCCTTAGGCAAAATAAAATTAAGCAAAAAAAGCCCCTGACGAAAGAGGGCTTGTACGCACTTTTCCGCAGGGTTGAGCTTAATTCCTAATTAACATAAAAATTACGACCAGCTGCCAAAATCAAGTCTACGTCCGGTCTCGACCAAGGTTTTAATATTACTCAGAACCTGCCACCAGGCGTTGATACTGCCAGCATATGAAGGATCATCAGGATGCCATTCATCGTGGATAAGCGTAAGCTTAGTAGTTCCACCCACCGGTTCAAGCAGCCAAGATATACGCGATTCATATCTTTCTGTACCCTTATGATAGGAGGGGCCGACCTTATGCGTGAAACGAAACGCTTTTTGTGGAGTGAACTCCAGCAGAGTCCCATATACATGTATCGTTTCATCGCCATCTGCACCGGGACCAACATATTCCAGCAATTCACCTTCTTTAAAAGTGGATTGGATTACGCTCCCGTAGTAAATCTGTTTAGTACCTTCGGGAGAGATCAAAGTCTCCCATACCTGCTCAGGTGTTCCGCCAATATAAAATTCATAGTGAAGTTCTTTCATTCCTTATTCCTCCTTGGTTTGTACAATCATTTATTCCCTTAGACTTATTTACACTATACAAAAGGATCACTGACAACTACGGTCAGTGATCCTAAAATAATCATTTTAAGTTTTATAATAAGCTGCCAGATCGGTAGCTATAGCGGACAGCTTTTGTTTCAGAGCTAAAGGCTCTAGGATTCGTAGTGTTGATCCATAAGGCAACAAGAAGTAAGGCGCATAAGTCAGTAAGGAGGTCTCATCGACTTGAAAACGGGCTTGTCCGTCAATGCGCTGCACCAGCGCATGTCCAAACAGCCAATGACTGCATAGATCGTTCAGGATTCCTTCATCGGCGGCGATGACTACTGCTATGAGTTTCTCTGGAGTATTTGGTGTGGGCAGCAAGCTTTTTAACAAAAAATCACGTGCAGAGAAGTCAGCAGGACGGGCAAACAGAGCTTCTGTGCGGTGCAGTTCAGTTATTCTATCGACTCGGAAAGACCGAATTTCTTGCCTCTGATGGCAATAAGCAACGGTGTACCATTGCCCTTTCCACAGGACAAGTCCATAAGGATCAATAGCGCGGGAAGAAATCGTCTCCCCGTTTCCCTTCCGATATTCCATCTGGAGGGTATGTCCGTTCGCCGTCGCTAATTCAAGCTCTTGCAGTAGGTGGGGAAGCGGCGCAGCAGGGGAGTGGATGGTTTCTATCCCGCTCTCATGACGCTCCATCTGTTCTAATTGCTGCGCATTGCTGTACCGTTTCAGTTTGGCGATTGCTTGATCTAGAGCTTCTACATAAGGATATCCAGTTCCCCGCGCAAAGGAGGCGGCTTGCAGGAGGGAACGTTGTTCGTCGGAGTCAAAGAATAACGGGACCTCGGAAAAATGCTCCGGAAGGCTATAGCCACCACCAGGTCCACTATCCGCGATAATGGGTACGCCACTGATGCATAACGCGTCGATGTAACGATAGACAGAGCGGACACTGATCTCTAGCGCTTCTGCTAGTTCCCCGGCGGTTCTTCCCCGTTGCTTGAGCATCCAGAGAATGGATAACATGTGATCAGCCTTGGACATAAATCAGGAACCTCCTTGCCTCATTAATTAGTAATAGTTTACTAACTATAGCAAATTGCCTATTGATCAGCTAGAGAACCTTTTGGTGCTGCCATAAGTTCCAAGCCGCGAAGTACATCCAGGGTTACGATTCTTTTCAACATGGTGTTACACCATTATTTTCTTGAGACTATGAATGTACCGTGATCTCGCAATAAGGAAATAGATAGTTTGCACAACCAGAAATACAGCAGATGTAGTAAGCACGGGCACAGTTACATTTGTGATATTAATCTGTTTCAGTATCGGGCGTATCACGACAAGGGTCTGAATGGTGGCAATAATAATCGGAATATAGAAAAGCACAGAAATCTGTTTGGTAGCAGAAGCTGACATTTCTTTAGTACTTAAACCGATTTTGGACAAAGCATTATACATTTGCTTATCTGTATTGAGCTCAGTATGAAGCTTAAAAAAGAGAAAGCTGGCTGATGAAAGCGAGAAGATCAGTGCGATAAAAATCCCTATAAAGCTAAGCATGGCGGCCCCTTGTTTGGTAGATAGATAGCTGTCTGCTCGCGATCCCAGTATAGAGCTGTATTGATGGTTAGCCTTGTTAGCGGCTTTATTCCATTGGATAAGGTCTCTGGTGACAACAGCTTCAGCTGAGCTGTCATTAGGTGTAGGACCGTCCCATGCAGGGATTTTGTATAGATATTTCACATAAGGTCTCGTGTACTTCTCTGTTGAATTAGAAATCTTATGATATAAGTTGTCATCTACGATTAGAAGTGAGGTGGCCATTGGATCTACTGGATGCACCTTTGGTGTTCGTAATTCTTTTAACATCAGTTCCTCATCTTTTTGAACCTTCAAATGAATCGCTCGATTAGCAGCATAATTCTGTGAATCCATATGTGGGTTCAGCAGTAATACAGCTTCTTTTTCAGACAAGGGTCCAACCTCGGATACATCCATCTGTAAGCCCAGTTGATTGAACTGTGAGCGGGAGATCAGATCAATTCCAAGTATTATTTCCTTATCGATTCCTTGAATGGAAGCAGAGATTAGATCTACTTTATTCTCTGTATACTCGACTTTAGCATTCTTTAATTTAGTGTGAATGGGCTCTAAATCTGGTGCTTCATCCTTCGGATCATAAATCGTATAACTCACAGCGAATGGGGATTTTTTATAGAGGTCTGAGTTCGCTTGATTAATCGATAAAAGAATTCCCGAAGCCATGCAGGCAAGCGAGGTAACCACAGTTACAAGGAACAGCATTCTTGCATTGTCTTTAATCTTATAACTCATCTCGGAAATCCACAGCAGATTGGTCCCGCGCCACAACTGTTTGCGTCTTAGTTTTAGTAGGCGAATGCCCAATACAGATAACTGAGAGTAGAAAAAGTAGGTTCCAGCGATACCTGTGACAGCGGCGACTAACAGTGAGGACGGGGACAATTGCTTCCGAATCGCGAGAGCGCCGACGGTCAACAGTAGAAGCCCAAAGAGCGAGAACAACAAGGAGACACGGGGTTCTTTTTTAGGTTTAACATTTCCCTTAAGCAGTTCAAGAACTTGATGTTTACGAATGAACAATAATGTGAAGATCGAAATGACTAGAAATAATGAAATGAAAGAGATAGAAGTAATCATTAACGCCTTCATTGGCCAATAAAAGGGTAGTGGCTCCATGCCCATAATTGTCGTGCTTAGCAGCAAGAATAACTTGGATAAAAGCATGCCGAAAGACACACCTGTTACTATAGAGAGCAGTCCGATCAGCATGTTTTCTATAAGAATCAGCTTGTTGATCTGGCCAGGGCGTGCGCCTAAAATCATCAGTATGCCGAACTCCAGATTACGCATTTTCAGAAACGCACTAATCGAATATAGTACGAAAAAGAACGCAAAGATAAACACAATGTAAGAAGCAATTTGCATGCCGGAGGCTGAATTCGCACCCAGCGCGATGTTCGTAATACTAGGGTGATAAATAAAGACTGAATAAGAGAAAAAGATCATGACCATAAAAGCACTGCTTAAGAAAAAAGCAAAATAAGCGCGCGAATTACGGCGTACATTATTAAACGCGAATTGAGGAAAGTTCATGACTATTCCCTCCCCAGAACGAAAGTGTGTCGATAATCTTTTGGAAGAAGGCCTGACGGTTATCTCCCCGGTGAATTTCCGCTGCTAGTTTGCCGTCTTTTATAAAAACAATTCGGTTGCAGTAGCTCGCTGCCAGTGGATCATGTGTTACGAGCATTAGCGTGGTGCCTTCTTTGTGATTAATATCCTCCAGCGATTCCATCACCATCCGCGAAGAATTGGAGTCAAGCGCACCCGTAGGCTCATCGGCCAATATAATCGAAGGAGAGGTGATGATCGCCCGGGCAATTGCGGTCCGCTGACGTTGTCCCCCTGAAATTTCATAGGTGCGTTTGCTCAGAATATCGGTAATGTTTAAGCGTTCAGCGACTCTTTGAAGCAAGATTTCCATCTGTGAGAGCTTACGGTTATCCAAAGTCAGGGGCAGCACAATATTTTCGGCGACGGTTAACGTCTCAAGCAGGTTGAAGTCCTGAAACACAAAGCCTAGCTGTTTTCGGCGAAAGTGAGCGAGCTCTTTTTTATTCAAAAGATAAGGGTTGCTGCCATTGATATTCACTTCGCCAGAGGACGGCTGGTCGATTGTGGATACCATATTGAGCAGTGTTGTTTTACCGCTACCAGACGGTCCCATAATTCCGACAAATTCACCTTTTTCAATATTAAGATGAATATCGGTGAGGGCTTGGGTCACTATTTTGCCGGGGTATACCTTATGAAGTCCTTTGACTTCCAATACGTTCATATCATTCATTCCTTCCAATACAAAAATGATTTCATCCGCCTTATTCGGGGAACGGGTTATGTATATAATTTATAAGATCGAGAGATTAGCTGCTATGGATTTACCTTAAGGTTTCCTTACAGAGACGTTAAGGTTATGTTCGCCTTTCTCCTTGTGGAGAATGGGTTGAGAGATAAGTAGCCTATAAAGAAGAAGGAGGCTTCAAAGCCATGAATAATGACGACGAAGTCCCCTCAATATTATTTCTGTAGATGATCACTGTTGCTAAAAATAAGTCGCACACGGGTTCCTTTCCCGAGCCGGGACTGAATATCCACCTTGTGTTCGAGCCTGTTGCAAATCTCCCGGACGAGATACAGCCCCATCCCTGTCGATTCATGATAATGTCGTCCGCGGTCACCCGTAAAGTAGGGATTAAAGACCCGCTTCAGATCCTCAGGAGAAATGCCGATCCCTTGATCGGTAATATCCAGAATCGTGTCGGTGCCTACACGCTGAGCTGAGAGGGTAACGGTCTTGCCAGTACCGGAGGTATAGTTTACGGCATTGGTTAAGATTTGGGCCAGCATAAACATTAACCATTTAGCATCGCTATATACCGCGAGATTGTCATCCACCTGTACATCTACTTTTATACCCCGGCGTATGAATAGTCTGCGATTTTCGGCTACCGCCTCACTAACGGTTTTGCGCAGAAGTAACGGTTCAACTTGAAAATCATTTTCAAATCGGTCAAGTCTTGAAGTGTAGATAACCATCTCCAGCCCTCCGCGCAGACGTTCCAGTTCCTCCTGAATACTTGCGGCAGCCTCCTCTTCAAGATCCTTTAGCGTAAGCTGAATTACAGAGAGCGGGGTCTTCATTTGATGAACCCAGCGATTCATGAATACGATATGTTGATCCATCTGGCGCGCATGCGCATTCACTTGCTCCTGATACTGGCGGTCAATCAGCTGCAATAACTCATGGATAGCTTCTGAAAGAGGAGTGTCTCCTAAGGAAACAAGATGTTTTTGGAGCATGTCCATAGGTTCGCTTAATGCTGCATACAATCTCCGGTGCTGAACGTATCGGTAGCCTAGATATAGCAATAGAACTACGGTACTCAAGGCGATTCCATAAAGCATGATAGAGATCGGTCTGTTCTCACCAGACAGCCAATACAGCAAAGGGATAAGCAGCATCTGAAGCAGATAGAATAGGATCAGTGAGATCTGGTCTCTCCAAAAAAGCCTCATGGCGTATCCTTAGAAACATTAAGCCGATAGCCAGCGCCTCTTACGGTTTCCACAATGTCGCCAAGACCGAGATCCTTGAGCTTTTTGCGGACACGGGTTATGTAGACATTTAATGTATTGTCATCTATGAAATGCTGATCCTTCCACATGAGATCGAGCAGACGCTCCCGGTTAACCACTCGTCCTTCCTTAAGCAGTAAAGCTTCCAGTAGAACCGCTTCCTTCTGGGTTAGCTCACTCGTGTGCCCGTCGTATTGGATCATATATCGTTCAGGATAGAGGATTAAACCTCCAGATTGGAGTTTATGCTCTTCTTGAGTCTGTGAGTATGAACCGTATGCTCTACGTATGTGGCTGCGGATTTTGGCAAGTACAACCTCATAGTGAAAAGGCTTAGTGACATAATCGTCCCCGCCATTCTCAAGCGCCATCACCTGATCCATTCCACTATCCCGTGCAGAAATGAACAGAATCGGGCAGAGTGAGAGGGTACGAATCTGGCGGCACCAGTAGAACCCATCGTATTTAGGCAGATTGACGTCCAGTAAGATAAGGTCAGCCGAGCTTTCATTAAAAGTCTCCAGTACCCTGTTGAAATCTTCTACAATAATTGTATGGAACCCATATTTCGATAGGTACGTGCTCAGCAAGCTTGCCAGCTTGGCATCGTCCTCTATGATTAGAATCGTCTCCATATTTTCACTCCTTTGTTCAGTTATACAGTAACATGGACAAGGAAAATTATGCAAAAAGAGTACTCTTATTCGTGGTCAACGTAAGAATCTAGCTAGATTTACCGAAGGGAAATTTGGCTGATCTAAGCCTAGCTGATCTAGCTCTAGCTGATCTAGCTCTAGCTTATCTAGCCTAGCTCTAGCTGATCTAGCCTAGCTGGCCTAGCTCTAGCTGATCTAGCTTTAGCTGAACTAGCTTTAGCTGATCTAGCTTTAGCTGATCTAGCTCTAAGCAATCCAGATTTCGCTCAAGCGGATTATCCAGACTTAATTGCACTTTGTACACTTATTTCTGCGTAGATAGTCCCTAGAAGCCGTTTAGTTGCACTTCGTGCAGCTAAAAAGGGTGAATTCGGTGCAATTAAAGGAAAACCGGAAATTTAACTGCACGAAATACAACTAACTATTTTTTTAAGTAACATTCTGAGGAAATAGTTGCACTAAATGCAGTTAACGGATGTGAGGAGCTCATAATTATCGCTTGAGAAAGCTTGATCAGTGACTATTTCCTCCCGAAGAAGATCGCCCACTCCAAAGCTTTCTCTAAATGCACTTTGTACACTTATTTCTGCGTAGATAGTCCTTAGAAGCCATTTAATTGCACTCTGTGCAACTAAAAAGGGTAAACTGGGTGCAATTAAAGGAAAACCAGAAATTTAACTGCACGAAATACAACTAACTATTTTTTTAAGTAACATTCTGAGGAAATAGTTGCACTAAATGCAGTTAACGGATGTGAGGAGCTCATAATTATCGCTTGAAAAAGCTTGATCAGTGACTATTTCCTCCGGAAGAAGATCGCCCACTCCAAAACTTTCTCTAATTGCACTTTGTACACTTATTTCTCCGTAAATAGTCCCTAGAATCCATTTAATTGCTCTCTGTGCAACTAAAAAGGGTAAACTGGGTGCAATTAAAGGAAAACCAGAAATTTAACTGCACGAAATACAACTAACTATCTTTTGAAGGAGTATTCTGAGGAATAGTTGCACTAAATGCAGTTAACGGATGCGTGGAGCTCATAATTATCGCTTGAGAAAGCTTGATCAGTGACTATTTCCTCCGGAAGAAGATCGCCCACTCCAAAACTTACTCTAATTGCACTTTGTACACTTATTTCTGCGTAGTTGGTCATTATAAGCCATTTAATTGCACTTCGTGCAACTATAAAGGGTGAATCTAGTGGAATTAAAGGAAAACCAGAAATTTAACTGCACGAAATACAACTAACTATTTTTTTAAGTAACATTCTGAGGAAATAGTTGCACTAAATGCAGTTAACGGATGTGAGGAGCTCATAATTATCGCTTGAAAAAGCTTGATCAGTGACTATTTCCTCCGGAAGAAGATCGCCCACTCCAAAACTTTCTCTAATTGCACTTTGTACACTTATTTCTCCGTAAATAGTCCCTAGAATCCATTTAATTGCACTTCGTGCAACTAAAAAGGGTGAATCTAGTGCAATTAAAGGAAAACCAGAAATTTAACTGCACGAAATACAACTAACTATCTTTTTAAGTAACTTTCTGAGGAATAGTTGCACTAAATGCAGTTAACGGATGTGAGGAGCTCATAATTTTCACTCAAGAAATGTTTGTTTTGTGAACGTACGGATCATATTCGGTAGTATAAAATAATAATAACTAATTATGATATATGCTTCATTTTGCTTCCCCCTTAATATGAAATTTAAGAGAGGGGCGTGGAAAATGAACTTTAATTTTAGAAGCTACCGTTCTGAAGATCTGCTAAAGGTACGTCATTTTCTTATACAAAGTTATAGTAAGCTAAAGACTCCAAATACCTGGCTTATAGACCGCTGGGAATTTGTTATTTTTTTTCAGGAGACGAGAAGTGGAACGCTGGAGCAGTGGGAACAAAAAGTGGGCTTATGGGAGTATGACAATGGAGAGCTTGCAGCTGTAGTGTGCAGGGACGATGGGTTCTATTTTCAGTGTGCTGAGATGAATCCTCCGGAAAAATTACTTGAAGAAATGTTTGCTTTTGCTGAACAAAAAGCTGAGGAAGAGAACGGTGGTTACGTAGAGCTGTATGTGCCAATACCGGAGAATATGACCTCTGCGGCGGAGGTTGCTCGTAAGAGGGGGTATCATCAAACGGGTGGTAAGGAAAGCGTAAACTCCTTGCGATTGGATAAGGAATTTCCTGTGGAGCTCCCCTCTGGCTTTAGAATATGCAGCGGGGATGAGATCGAGGTTACTGCAAAAGCGCTTGGACATATCATGGCCTTCGACTATGCAGAAACGGCGGAGGCAGAGCTCACGCTGCTGCATTATGGGAATATGAGTAACGCTCCAAGCTATAATCCGCAGCTCGATCTTAGCGTTGTGAATGACGCGGGCGAAGTGGTTTCCTTTTGTAATATTTTTTGGGACAGCAGCAATAGAATTGGTGCTCTGGAGCCTGTAGGCACATCCATTAATTATCGAAAGCTGGGACTGGGACGGGCGGTTCTACACGAAGGATTTAACCGTTTAAAACAACTCGGAGCTAGTAAAGTTTACGTAGGTTCGATGCAGCCTTTCTACGAGAAATTGGGCTTTACTACAGAAGTTTGGTTGCAGGTGTGGGAATATTCAGGTCACACAGATTAAGTTGCACCGGCTGCCCCTAACATTGGATCTGTCAGCAGTATCTAAACTGGCAACGTTTTATGAAAAATCCCCTTGATGGGTAAGTCATCAAGGGGATTTTTGGGTTTGAGCTCGGCAATCATATGCTGCAAAGTAATCTCATACGTCGCACAGCAATCATACCGCTATAGCAATTATGCGCTGCAAACTGCCTCAGATTGCACTTTGTACAATAGAATCATGTATTCTTAGTAGCCGTAGCCGTAGCCGTAGCCGTAGCCGTAGCCGAAGCCGAAGCCGAAGCCGAAGCCGAAGCGTGGCTGAGCCAAGCCAAATCACGAAGCACAGCACTCGCAACTAGCCGTCTGGCCAAGAGATTTTATTGATATTTGACTACAATTGCATTGCTGATCTGACGCCCAGGGGACGTAAGATATTTGCCGTTGTAGTAGAGCCCGCTGGATGCACCACCATCCAGATTCATGGCTTGATACGCTCCAGCTTGCTTCATCATTTCTGCCAGCTGTGGGATGGTGGCTCCACCAGTGGTCAGTAGAATGAGCTTATGGTCACGTGTTAATCCGAGCGCGCTGCGGGCTCCGCCGCCGGTTAAGATTTTCGGATCCTTGAAGCCTTCTGCCGCGACATTAAGGGATACCTTACCGTTCACAAGAAGACGCGGGCCGGCTTGAAGAGCTCCTTCCATGGAGCCGGAAGCGAAGCGGCTTGTGAAATCCAGCCCAGGAATCAGTGACGCCAGATGGTTGCTGTCATAGGTAAAAATCGTCCGGCGATCCCCGGAGCTATTTTTAAGCATTTTTCCGCCGCTGACAATGTAACCGTATGGAGCTTTGTATGCTCCTTTTGTATAGGCATCAAAAAATGTTCCGTTAATCGCAACTACGGCATTATTACGTTTAGCCAGACTGCTTAGGTCCTCCACTTTTCCGACCGTATTTCCAGCCAGTACGACATCAAGTTTCACCTTAGGATGCAGCAGGGACACTGTAACCGTCTGGGCTTTGAAGGATCTGCCGCCAACTTTGAAGGTTTTACTAGCGCTGACAACTGGTGAAGAATCCGCTTTGATTAGTGCGCCGGACTGTACAGGAACAGTGGTTGCAATATCATTACTCTTAAGGGTTAATGAAGAGGCTTCCTTATCCCAAGTTAATTGAATGCCAAGTGTTGTGCTGATAAAAGACAACGGGATATATACCGTGCCATTATCACTGAAAGCAAGATCAGTTAGTGTAACCGACTTTTCATTGACGAGCGCAGCGGTTTGACCTAATGTAAGCGTTATGGTGGTGTCTGCATTCGTAATGCTTATACGTTTTTCGTTAGGATTCCATACAGACTGTATACCAGTGAAGCTATTTAAGAGACGCAGTGGTATGTATGAATGGTTATTCTTGTCCACATAGACGGTGTTTTTAGGAACTGGTGTTGCACCAACAGTGGATGGGCAAGTGGCGACAAGCGGAACGAGCAGTAAGAAGGTAAGAAACAGAGTGGACCCTAGCTTTTTCATCATAAACAATTACTCCTTATCTTGTAGCTGTTGTAAAAAACGACAAGGTTTATTATACCTCATGTTCAAAAACTTGGATAACCTTTATTTTTAAATGTTCATAGGGTGAATCTGATAGAATATAGATTATATTATTTATATTAGCACTGAAATTGCACTGAGATTAGCACTATAACTAGCACCATAACCAGCATCACAACTGCCGCTAGACTCAATAGCTAAAAGGAGATTCTTATGACTACAATAGGTTTAATTCGCCATGGAAGTACCGCGTGGAATAAAGAAGGCAGAGTGCAAGGGCATACGGATAATTCATTGGATGCTGAAGGCCTGCAACAGGCACAACTACTGGCTGAACGTCTTAGCACAGAACAATGGGATTACATATATTCAAGTGATTTACTCAGAGCGCGGCAAACGGCAGAGGTTATTGCAGAAAGATTAGGCCTTGAGATCACGGGTTTAGCGCCGGGCATTCGAGAGATGTATGCGGGACTTATTGAAGGAACTACGCAGCAAGAGCGGATTGAACGATGGGGAACCGATTGGAAGACGTTAGATTTGGGTTTGGAAACTCCAGAAGCCAGCGAGCTCAGAGGCAGCGAAGTGATTGAAGAAATTGCGGCGAGACATCCAGGCAGCCATATTCTGATCGTTAGCCATGGTGCAATTTTACGCAGTAGCCTTAGAAGACTACTTCCAGAACTGGACGGCACAGTATTATTGAACAATACGTCAATTACGCGAATAACAAAATCCGAATCGGATGGCTCCTGGAACTGCGAGTTATATAATTGTGCGCGGCATTTGGAGAAAGAGTAAGTGTTCAGATAATGTTCAGAGCTTTTTTATATATTGGTATCGCAGTACAGTAAGCTAATTATTATTTGTAGTTCAGAAGGATGTGCGAATTAAAGGTGGTAGAGGTTCAGATTTATTTACAAACGTTAATGTCCATTATCATCGCAGGGGTTGTAGGTTATTTAGTATTGAGATTTTACCGGGATGTTGCTAGTAAGGAACCAAAACAAAGAGCAGTTTACACGGGCCTTTCCATTATAACTATCGTCGTTGGATTGTGGGCAATGCATCAGCTAGGCAAAAAATCCTTAGAAGAAACTATAGAGGTCAATGGGGGGATTTTCACTCCGTTATTGATATACGCGCTTACGATAGCTGTTTTAATGTTTTTGCTTACACGGCTGAACCTTGTTTTGGCGGAAAGAGAGCAGCTTAAGGAACTTGCCTATAAGGATGGCTTAACGGGGCTCTTAAACAAGAATGGAATGGATCACTTTTGGGATCGCTGCAAAGTAAATGAGCAACTAGCCGTATTGTTTATGGATTTGAACCGGTTCAAATCAATCAATGACAGCTTAGGACATCATGTGGGCGATTTACTGCTGCAAGAGGTGGGAGGAAGGTTAAGTCAATTCTCCAGCAAAAGAAAACGCCATATTTTCCGCATAGGCGGCGATGAATTTGTGATTGTAGCTAAAGGCTGCAATCAGAAGGAAGCGGAGCAGTTAGCGGTGCAGATTCTGGAGAAGACGACCAGACATTATCAGCTGGGAGAGCACAACCTCTTTGTATCTGCGAGCATAGGCATCAGCATTAGTCATGGCAAGGTGGATCATTTCAGGCTGCTGCACGAAGCAGATACAGCGATGTACACCGCCAAACAGCTGGGTACAGGTCGTTATTCAGTTTATAAAAATTAGTTTGTTAAGTGTAAAATATAAGCGTCAGCCCTGGACATAAATAGATGTCTAAGGCTGACGCTTTTTTTTAGGCTCCCGGTGTGTGAAACTTGTGGGGGACTTGCTTGCGTCCCTTCATCAAGAAGAGGCAGAGCAGGGCAACCGCCATACTAATCGCTGCTACATAGAACAGGATGGAGTAATCAAAAATATCAATCATTAGCCCCAGCAAAGGTGGCGAGCTGATCGCTGCCAGTGAAGAGACCAAATAATACATCCCTGTTCGAGTACCGATACTCTCCTCAGTTCCCGTTGCAACAACATAAGGATAAGAGTTGATGTTGATACAAGCCCAGAAGATTCCTCCTGTCAGGAGTAACGCTCGAAGCACCAGCAGGTCCTGTGCAAACCCAACAAGCGCAAAGACCGTCATCAGGCCACATACGCCGACGATAATGATCTTCTTTTTCCCGAATCGCCCACCCAGCCAACCGCTCGGAATAGCGAACAGCACAAAGGCAAGGGAGAAGAAGGTAAGGGAGAAGGAGGCTGCTTGTTCACTGAGGCCCAGATGGTTTTTTCCATACAATGTAAACAAGGTTTCGACCCCTTGATAAGCTACAAACCAGAAGAAAATCGCTGCCAGTAGAAAGACTGTAGTACGATCCAGCTGGCCGCGAAAGGAGACTCTGGAAGGCTTAACTATCGTCGTAGAAGGGCTCCCCGCTGTATCGGATAGAAGCGTAGGGCTTATATTCACACCATCCCGTTTTTCTTTGATGAAGCGCGATACGATAAACAGACATAACAGGGTAATCAGTCCAGCAACGAGAAATGGCAGCGCAGGATTTGATTTATAGAGGATCGAACCCACGCCGAAAGCCAGAATTGATCCGAATCCACCCATGAAATTAATTAATCCGTTAGCCTTTGTACGCTGCTCTTCAGGTGTTATGTCGGGCATGAGAGCGACGGTAGGGGAACGGTATAAACTCATGGCTAAATTCATCAGCATCATAAATAAAAGCAGTGTAAATAGTCCGGTATGAAACGGAATCAGCATAGTCAGCACGGCAGCGAAGGGCATACCGATCATAAGATAAGGCATTCTGCGTCCAAAACGCGAGGTCGTGCGGTCACTCCGATTGCCGATCCAAGGCTGCAAGAATAAGGCGAAGTAATTATCAATCGTCATCATGAAGCTGATTAGGGCTACACTATGTACATATTTTTCGAGGAAAAAAGGTACAAATGCGTTATACAGACTCCATGTAATGCTGATGCTGAAAAAGCCGAATCCGAGCAGCCAGACTTTTTTCACACCATCACACTCCCTTGTCAGCCAGAAGTCCAGCGAGTAGGTCTGGATGATCGGTAATAATGCCTGATACACCAGCTTCAATTAAATATTTCATCCGCTCGGGATCGTTAACGGTCCAAGGATGGTAGACAACGCCATGCTTCGCCGCTTCTTCGACGAATTCAGGCAGTACTGCAAAATGATATGCATGCAACGCAGTCGCTCCAAGTGTAGCAGCATAGTCCCAAGGACGATACAAGCCTTCCCCGTATAGAATTCCTGTTCTGATCTCCGGTGCCAGCGACTGACAGTAAGCTAGTGAATAATGGTTGAAGCTCGAAAAAATGACGCGATCGCTCATCTTGAAATCACGTACGGCCGCAATCACTTTTTCCTCCATACCCGGATATAAAAAAGTGCCATTTTTAAGCTCGATATTTAGGATGGTATCTCTACCTTGCAGCAGATCTAATAAATCTTCCAGCAATGGAAGGCGCTCATCTTTGAATTCAGGTCCGAACCATGAGCCTGCGTCCACTTCCAGTAGTTCTGCGAGTGTATGATCCTTCACATAGCCGGTTCCGCTTGTTGTGCGGTTTAGAGTTTCATCATGAATGAGGACTAGGCCGCCATCCTTGGTCATTTGTACATCAGTTTCTATTCCGGTTGCACCCAGCTCAAGACCTTTGCGAAATGCTGCCATAGTATTTTCTGGACACACTGCCGACGCTCCACGATGCGCAAAATTAATGATGTTGTTCATAAGTTATTGTCCCTCCAACTTTAGTGTTTGCTATGCCCCTATAGATGGGGGCTACTTGTCATATTCCACAGAGAGTAAAGAAACCCTGTCTGGAATTTTAAATCAGTTATTCATAGCGCCATACGGGATTCGTTCTAAAAGTCCAGCTTCATAGATGCTCCGCAGCTTCAGCTCGGGCATATGAATATAACCGATATAACAATCGCATACCTTCATTCGGCAGCTTCTAACCGCAGAGAGACCCTCTAGCCCATCACGGTAAAGATTGCCTATGACCCTTCTGTCCTTATAGCAGCGTTTCACAAGCCCAGCGCCCTGTACGTAAAAAACATCTTTTCCTGCATTGCAGGCTTGGCCAAGGCTTTCATAATCCATAGCATTCACAGAAAAATGTGGATCAATCTCGCTAAGGAAGACAAAATCCTCAGCTGTATAATAATCAGGTTTATCTTTGTAAGCATTGACCCATAAGTACACGTTCTCTGGTAACGCAGAACGAAGTGAAGCTATAGCTGAAAAAGCACTGCGTATTCCAACGCTTCCCACACTAAATGGAACGTCGTTCTCATATAAAGTCAAACATTGCGCCAGAAATTTATCCTCCCGCACTTGTCCGGGGTGGTAGGTGGCCCAAAAGGCCGCTTTTTTACGATTCAGCTGGGAGATGAAATCCAGGTTGGCAGATAGGTTGGTCTGAATCGCTACCTTCTCTACATGGTCCATATTGGAGAGGGCAATCATTGCTTCTTTGTACCAGCGATGAATCAGCCCTTCGCCATAGGGATTAAAAAATATAGAAAGCCGATGACCTGCCGCACCTTGCTCAGAGGCCCACGCTACAAAGGCTTCCAGCCCCTGGCGGTCCTTGGCGAGCGTAGCTGCGCTGTCTCTTGTTTTGCCAAAAGGACAATAGGGGCAATCATAGTTGCAGGACGTGAGGGAACCGCGGTAGTAGAGGACCGCATTCATGGCAATACGAACCTTTCCATCTGCTCTCGGATCTCCCCAGAAATAAACCAATCCCCAATCGAATCAGAGTAACCCATCCCTTCGGTGGTAAGGCGCAGGATGCCATCTTCCTCCTGCCCAAGACCGGAATGAAGCAGGTTGGACAGCTCAGGATAATCGCTCCAGAGCGATTGATCGAAACGCTGGCTGTAATCTTCAAGCTTCAGCCCTTCGCTATGTAGAATCGCCTTCAGAATAAAGCGGCGTTTCTGTTCTTCAAGACTCAGCACAATCCCGTAATCCGCAGTATCGTAACGATCCGTCGCCACGTAATCAGCAATAATGCTCTCGGTTGCTTTACGGCTTACCCCATAACGGGAAGCGTAATGCACATGGCGGGTGTAGGATCTTGCTCCGCAGCCCAATCCGACCATTCCTTCTTCTTGGCAGCTATAATCGAGAATGGGTTTAGCTGTTCCTGCGTCTTCCTTGGCGAAACGACGCATGGAGTATTGGCGATATCCTCTCGCTCTAAGCAGCTGCCCAGCGGCTTTGTAGCAATCTAGGCGAATATCGTCCTGACGCTGGATATCACCAGGCTTCACAATCGTATGCTCACGGGTGTAGAGCGGATAGATGAAAATTTCCTCTGGCTCAAAGCTGATCGCTTGATTGAGCGAATATAGCCAAGAGTCGACCGTCTGCCCCGGAAGCCCGTAGATCAGATCTAAATTCAGTATGGGAAAATCATATTTCCCCAGCAGCTCTAGTGCCCGATATACCTCATCCGGATTTTGTGGGCGATAGATGGCCGCCGATTCAGCAGCGACAAAACTTTGGATGCCCATGCTGACCCGATCCACCGTATACTCTTTTAGAATATTCAGCTTCTCTTCGGTAATCGTCTCCGGTGAAGTTTCCACTGAGATGGAGGCTGTATTTGTGTCCAGTCCCATCGTATCAACGGCAATGTGGAACAAGCGGCGGAGCTGATCTGCTGCCAGCAGGGTGGGAGTTCCACCGCCGATCGCAAAACGCGCATAAGGTTTATGTCTGGTGAATTCCGCCCATTGCTTTGCTTGGCGTTCCAGGGCATCCACGTATGTGGCATGAACATTTGCGCGTTTATCAGGCAGGGTAAATAGGTTGCAGAATCCGCAGCGTGCGCCACAAAACGGAATATGCATATATAGAAAGAAAGATTCCGCAGGCTCATCACGCCAGAGTGTTTCTAGCGGCATCGGAGGCTGCAAATCCCTGTAAGCCGTTTTGTGTGGATAGGAATACAGATAAGAACGGTAAGGGTGAGCAGTAATGCTGTCTTTCCACTTGTGAAGCTCTTCTAAAGAGAAGGACGATAACGTCATATCAGTTCTCCATCCTTTCCTTGTTATAAATATTATAAAATAAACTCCCGATAAGGGACGTTCCATACCGTCTCGTGGGCAAGGCGATGCCCCTGATAGCCATCTTCCCCATAAGCGGTTCCATGATCTGAAAAAGCCAGGCAGAAGACAGGATTGCCGCGTTCCCGGAACGCATCGAACAACCGGCCCAGTTCACCGTCCACATAACGAAGAGCGGCGCGCTGGCTGTCTACGGAGTCTTTTTTAGCACCAGGTACAAAATAATGATTTGGTCCGTGAATGGCAGAGACGTTGAGGAACATAAACAATCTTTGCTCGCTAGGAGTATCCTTTAGCAGCTTCAAGGCATGGTTCACCTGATGCTCTGTGGAACGCGGATTGGTCACACCGAAGGTCATCCGCCAGTAGCTTTGCTGGAAATAGCTTGGCAACACACGAGCGAGTGGATTTTTTTTGGTGAAAAAAATAACACCTCCAATACAAACCGTGCGATAGCCCTCGGCAGCAAGTCCTGACACGATATCCGGCGTATCGAACAGCCATGTATGAGGATGCGTCTTCATTCCGGTATTTCGGGAATGGAACATACGGATATGCTCAGTCTTATCCGTTGTAGCTGGAGTAGGCAAGAAGCCGCCGAAAAAAGCGTGATGGGCCGCATAAGTAAAGCTGCCGGGAGTATGTCTTTTCTCCCAGGATCCCGTTCCGCACAGGTTCGGGCAGTTCGCTTCCTCCATAGTAGCTGCATCGTATCGAAGGGTATCAAGTGTGATCATTAGAATGTCATGGGTGCCAACGATAGTGTTCATATCCATTAAGAGGATCCTTCCTTTATAAGCGGTGTTGAGGGATGAGTAATATAGTCTCTGGCGGTCAATACCTTCATTTCCCATTCGTAGGTGCTGCAGCCACGGTATTTCACATCGTACAGCAAATCGCCAAAAGGATTAACATCGGCGACAAAACACTGCTGCGATCCTCCAGATATCAGCACGTCTATCCCGGCAACTCCAGAACGGGGAAATGCCGCCAGCGCTTGCAACGCGGTATTTCGTACCTGCTCCTGTATGAATTCTGATAAACCGGCTTCTGAAGGAGACATCCGCTGGCTGCGTAAATGCAGATTCGTAATTGGGGTGGAACTTACACGAGCAATTGTATGACAGGCCTCACGGAGAACCACGAGCTGGCGGATATCGAAGGCTTTGCCGTTATGGCCGATCTTAGGGATCCATTGCTCGGCATAACCACCATGCCGATAAATCCAGTTAATAATGCCGGAGATCGTGGCGGTATCTGTGTATCGCCGCAGTTTACCGGAATTATAGTAAATGGGCGGTCGGGTGATGTAATTCTCGACCCCCACTGTAGTTAAGGCAATTTCGGCACCTGTAACGGGATGGAGCTGATAGGCAATCACCCCGGAAGCGGCAGAGCCGAAGGCTAGCTTAATGAATACCCGGTGCATTCGCCGGGAGATCATCATCTCACGGAGAGAGGCATAGTCGGTAGGCTGCTGTTCCTCGCCTAATGGACGAGGAATAGTGATGCCTGCCCCACTCAGAATCTGTTGTGCCCGCCGTTTATCGGTCATGGCCGCAATATCAGCGGGGTCATTTAACCATAGCGAGCCTGGACAAACCTCTTTGGCTTCGCGCTGCAGTCTAGCCAGCATGCGGCAATAACCGCGGAACCATTGTGAAGGATGATGCAGGACACCCTGCATCTCCTTCAATTGATGGGCTACCTTCACACGGAGTGGGCGCGGATCAGGTCTTTCAGCGTAGGGATGCAGCGAATCGTCAACATCAACGGCATCAGGTGCGCCAAGAGCGATTAAGGCACGTTCTACTTCAAAGCTGCTGCCAGGCGATTCCAATCTCAGCAGCGGGGGAGCCGCACTGAGATCTATTCCGTTATAAACAGCCGGCTGGCTGGATAACTGCTGCTTCTGCACTTCCAGCAGATCACCTAACGATTGGCCTTGCAGAAATTCAGCGTACGATAAAATGATGGCAGGTGGCATTCCGAGATCGGAACGTGCTTGCTGAATGCCGCTAGTCCGTTTATCCCCAGGAATACCGATAACGATCATCGGCCGCATAGGGGGCTCACTCTGTGATGGAAGGATAACGCCAGTCTTCCTCATCATCGCTTTCCTGTTTGTCGCTGACATCGACAGGTAATCCACTCTGCTGCCACCGGCTGATCATCTCGTCGGACATAAAATGATGGCTTAGATTCAATGCTTTTAGTCCCTTGATTCTCTCGCTGGCAAGAAGCAATTCAGCACCTTCGTCGCTGAGGGTACCCAGAGATAGATCTAGCGTATCCAGCTGATCTAAGATAGGCGCATTTGCTACTGCACCGGCGATTTCATCTTGTATTTCGCTATTTTTTAATCCCAGATAGGTAAGTTTAGGGAACTTTCCTACTTCTATAAGAGGTAGAATATCTGCGAGGCTTCCGTCAAAGCCGTAGTTATCTACGCCAAGATATAGTTCCAGCTTACGTAAATTCGGCAATTGGCTGGCTGCAATATTTTCAAGTACGGCTTTACTTAAGCCGCCACTAATAATTATCAGTTCCTCCAGCTTGTCATGCTTTAGCTCTGAGAGGCTCAGCTCATTCCCGCCTTGAATCGTGAGTGATTGTAATTCTGGAAAAGCAGGGAGCAGCGGTGATAGATCGCTTTGGGTAATCCATGAAATCTCGCATTCCTCATAGCCCATCTCACCAATAAAAAGCTTGCGTAAAGCAGGGAAGCTGGCGCTATGCGTAACCAGTGCCTCTACAACCTCTTCCGAGCTATTCTCGTAGGCTTGCCCCCAATCACCGATAATTAGGCTGGTCAGCGACGCACCTTCAGGGCTGCTGCTTAACTTCTCAATTGCTTCGCCAATTCTTTGACCTTCTTCGAATTCGTCGTATCCAATACTAAGCTTTACTTCCGTCATGGGTGTTCCCTCCCGGAAAAATTTAACTTCGAAAATACCCTATCATCTGTAGCCGAGGGAGTCAAATAGCTGAATATAACTATAGTTAAACTCTCCATATTATTGAGGTGAAATTTTGTGGTAGGTTTATACTAGAGGCAATTTTATTTTTTTGGAAGGAGTTATTCGTATGAAGAATAAACTTCAGGAATGGATTATTGAGACGGATATAATTAAAATGCAAGAGGCTCTGGAAGCAGGTTTAATTACCTCAGAGGATATAGTTCAAGTATATTTGGAGCGGATCCATAAATACGATATAGACATAAACTCTATTTTAGAAATAAATCCAGAGGTTATACAAATCGCGCGAGCACTCGATAAAGAACGAGCAGAAAAAGGGAGCCGCGGGAGCCTGCACGGTATTCCTATTTTATTGAAGGATAATATAGACACCGCGGATAAGATGCATACGAGTGCCGGTTCTGTAGCTTTAGCTGGATCAATTGCGGCAAAAGATTCATTTGTAGCGGCCAAGCTTCGATTGGCGGGGGCTATTTTACTTGGGAAGGCGAATATGTCGGAGTGGTCTAATTTTATGTCTAGTACAATGCCTGCGGGATATAGCTCGCGGGGAGGGCTTGTACTGAATCCGTATGGACCTGGGACGGTATTTGTCAGTGGTTCCAGCTCTGGGCCTGCGGCAGCCGTAGCAGCGAATCTGGCAGCAGCAGCGATCGGAACGGAAACCGCAGGATCCATTGTCGGTCCAGCCAGCCAACATGCTCTTGTCGGAATCAAACCTACGGTGGGATTAGTGAGCCGTTCTGGAGTCATTCCCATTTCAGTAAGCCAGGATACCCCTGGGCCTATAGCTAGAACGGTTACAGATGCGGCAATTATTTTAGGGGCGTTAACCGGAGTGGATGACAACGATTCAGCAACATTTTCAAGCGAAAAATACGCTTATACAGACTATACTTCAAGTTTAGATAAAAGCTTTATACGACAAGCAAGAATAGGTATTCCACGGCATTATCATAAGCATTTAGACGCTGAGAGGCTTGCAATTATGGAAGCAGCTATCTTGACCTTGAAGAATGAAGGGGCTACCCTTATAGATCCTGTCACAGTACATGTTGAACAACAGAATTGGAATAATGATGTGATTTGTTATGAATTTAAAAAAGGGCTCAACCAGTATTTAGCACAAGTAGATGATTCCGTTCCGATTCACTCTTTGCAAGAATTGATAGCCTATAATGTAAGACATGCTGAGATTGCCTTGCAATATGGGCAAGACACCCTGACAAGATCAGAAGAAGTAACATTAACTGAAGAGGCCTATCAAGAGAAGAGACAAGAATACAAGGAATTAGCGCTTGAGCAAGGAATAGATTATGTGTTGGAACAATATATTTTAGACGCGTTATTGCTGCCTGGTGATGTAGATGGCATGTATATTGCGGCACGCTTAGGTTATCCATTAGTTACTGTTCCGGCGGGATATGTAACTCAAGGCATTATTGATGCGGATGGGGATTCGACCAAGGGACCTTTTGGTGTTGTTTTTTCCGGAAAAGCTTATAGCGAGCCTACGCTCATAGCCTTAGCATACGGGTTTGAACAAGCTACGTATCACCGGATTCCACCTCAATTGGAGTAGAATTAGGCTAACTTAGAATAGAAGGAAGCGATCAGTTTGAAGTATTGCCTGGAATGTGGGACAGAGTTAGTAATGAAAGAAAATGAAGGGGAAGGGCAGGTACCTTATTGTAATGCGTGTGAAATGTTCCGATTCCCTATTTTCAGCACGGCGATTAGTACAGCAGTATTAAACAGGGGGAAAAACAAGATTTTATTAATTCAGCAATATAATCGGCCAGACTACATATTACTCGCAGGATACGTGAACAAAGGTGAAGATGCGGAAACGACTCTCGTACGTGAGGTAAAAGAAGAGGTAGGACTTGATATTGTCGCTTATGAATATATGCGCAGCTTGTACTTCGCACCATCCAATACGCTAATGCTGAATTTTATAGGTGTTGCAGACTCGGAGGACTTGAGCCAGGTGAGTACTGAGGTTGATCATGCTGAATGGTTTACTTTGGAAGAAGCCGCCAGAGCGATTAAAAAGAACAGCCTAGCCGAAACCTTCTTACTGGCGATTATTGAGAAATTGAACGCGGGACAGGTACAGGTCAATCCGGTAGCTGTTGGAGGAAAGTAAAAAGGAGCCGTGAGGCTCCTTTTTATTGTTTCATGTAGGGGGTCTAGTTTATTTAAGCTTATACACACGAGCTTCATAAGGACGAAGCTGAATTGTGTTTAGTTCTTCTTCTGGATTTACTTCGTAATTGGCAATAAGCAATGCCTTCGCTTGGAACTTCACAGTAGAAGGAAGTTCGAAGGTCGCAGGCTCTCCGAAGAAATTCAATACAACCAGTAGCTGTTCTTCTCCAAGAGTACGCAGATAAGCATATACCTGTTCATTCTCCTCAGCCAGAATTGTATAATTTCCGTATACGATAATTTCATGCTGCTTGCGCAGCTCAATAAGTCTCTTATAATAGTAAAAAATAGAATCAGGATCAGCCAGCGCCTGCTCCACATTAATTTCCTTGTAATTAGGATTTACGGCTAGCCAAGGAGAGCCCGTCGTGAAGCCTGCCTGCGGCTCGGCGTTCCATTGCATCGGCGTACGGCCATTGTCCCGGCCTTTAATGTAAATGGAGTTCATGATAGCTTCTTCCGAATGTCCGGCAGCCAAGTATTCTTTATACATATTCAAGATTTCAATATCTTTGTAATCGTTGATGGAATCAAACTGTACATTCGTCATGCCGATTTCTTCGCCTTGATAGATGTAAGGTGTGCCTTGGAGCGTGTGCAGCAGTGTTGCCAGCATCTTGGCAGATTCTTTCGGATATAACTTATCATCTCCGAAGCGGGATAACATACGCGGCTGATCGTGGTTGTTCATATACAGACTGTTCCAACCTTTACCGTCCAGCGCGATTTGCCATTTGGAAATGATGGACTTGATGTCCGCCAGCTTCCAAGGCTGCACATTCCATTTGCCTCCAGGTCCAGAATCGACGTCCATAAGTTCGAAATGGAATACCATGTTCAGCTCGTTGCGATCCTCGGAAACGTACAACGAAGCCTCCTCGGGAGTGACATTAACGGCTTCGCCTACTGTCATGATATCGTACTTGGACAGGACCTCACGGTTCATTTCCTGCATATACTCATGTACGCGTGGTCCGTTAACGAAATAGTCTCCTCCGAAGTGGTACGTAGGTTGCTCTCCGTTATTTTCTGGGGCAACGCTAGGTAATTCCGGTACTTTGGAGATCAAGTTGATTACATCCATGCGGAATCCGTCAATGCCCTTGTCCAGCCACCAGGTCATCATATCGTAGACTTCCTGGCGCAGCTTAGGATTATCCCAATTCAGGTCGGGTTGCTTTCTCGAGAAGAGATGGAGGTAATATTCCTCCGACTTCTCATCGAATTCCCAAGCCGAACCGCTGAAGAAGGAACCCCAGTCGTTAGGCGTCTGTCCGTCCTGGCCCGGCCGCCAGATATAATAATCACGATAAGGATTATCCTGCGATTTGCGGGACTCCACGAACCAAGCGTGCTCATCAGAGGAGTGGTTGACCACGAGATCCATAATCAGCTTCATGCCACGGCTGTGAAGTCCAGCTAGCAGTTCCTCCCAATCAGAGAGTGTTCCGAAATCATCCATAATACTTTGATAGTTACTGATATCATAGCCGTTATCGTCGTTTGGCGACTCGTATACCGGGCATAACCAGACTACGTCGACGCCAAGCTGATTTAAATAATCGAGTTTCGAGATAATGCCCTGCAGATCACCGATGCCGTCCCCGTTACTGTCTTTGAAGCTGCGGGGGTAGATTTGATAAACTACGCTTTCTTTCCACCATTTCTTATCCATGTATAACTCTCCTATCTCTCTATATAAATCTTAGTTATTTAATGGACCCTGATGTTAGTCCACTGATAATCCATTTTTGCGCGAACAAATAGACCACGAGCATCGGGGATAAAGCAAGCAGATACGAAGCAAAGGCTAAGTTGAAATCTGTGCTGAATTGACCTTGGAAGACATACTGTACAAGCGGAAGTGTGTATGAATCCTGATCACCGAGCAGAATCAGCGGCAGCATAAAGTCATTCCAAGTCGACAGACAGGAGAGGATACCAATTGTTGCACTGACCGGAGCAAGAAGTGGGAAAATAATCTTCCAGAACGTTCCGAATGTCGTTGCACCATCTACTGTGGCAGCTTCCTCTAGCTCATAAGGAATAGAGCGGATATAGCCAGTGTATACAAACACGTTAAAAGCCAAGCCATAAACAATGTATAGAATAATAAGACCCAGAATGTTGTTCATATGCAGATCCGTTGTCACTTTGACCACAGGCAGCATAATAATCTGGAAAGGAATAAACATTGCGCTGATAAAATAAAAGTAGAGCGCTTTGAAGAATTTTCGGTTCATATTGCGGGCAATCGCGTAGGCTACCATGGAGTTGGTAAGCAAGATGAACACTACTGATGTTATTGTGATCGTGGCGCTATTTCCTAAGGCGTTGAAGAAATTGGTTGCCTTAATGGCATTGGCGAAGTTCTCAAAATGCAGGCCAGTCGGCAGTGAAAAGATGGATTGAGCCATTTCCTCGGGATTTTTTAGCGCGATAGCAATAGTCATGTACAGCGGAAAAAGGATCAGTAGTGAGCCTAGCGCGATAAGAATCGTTGCAGGCCAGTTGCTTGATTTTTTGATCATAAGTCCATCTCCCGTTTCTGCAGAAATTTAAGCTGAAGGGCGGAGATCACAACGATCACGATAAAATAAATCACGGCGTTCGCCGATTGATAGGCAAATTCTCCGCCTTGGAAGCCGCCTGTATAGATTAAGTGGGCAATGGATTGTGTTGAACGTCCAGGTCCCCCACCTGTCAAGGCTACGATTTGGTCGAATACCATTAAGCCGCCCTTCATCGCCAGCACCATGTTGATCGTGAAGAAGGAAGCAAGCATTGGAAAAGTAATACTCCAGAATTCTCTCCAGCGGCTAGCGCCGTCCAGATTGGAGGCTTCGTAAAGATCTTGCGGAATCGTCTGTAGACCTGCCAGATAGAGAATCGTGTTATAAGCAATTCCCTGCCAAACGGCTACAATGACGATACCGATCCAGGCCCAATCGGAGTTGCCGAGAATGTTCTGCGAAAGGAATTCGCTGCCAAGCTTCTCGCCCCAGATAGGGAATACATTTGCGAACAAATAGTTGAAAATAAAGCCGACAATCAGCACGCTGAGGATATTTGGCAGGAAATATACACCGCGGAAAAAGTTTTTGGCTTTAATCTTGGCGTTAAGCCCAAGCGCAATCAACAAACTGATGATGTTGATGAGAATAGTTGTTAAGATGGCATATTTAAAAGTGAACACATATGAATTCAGCACATTTTCATCTTGAAAAATGTTAATGAAGTTCTTAAATCCTACGTAATCAAAGCTGTCACTGAAGCCGTCCCAGTTAGTGAACGAATAATAAATACCCTGCAGTGCAGGAAAGGTGTGAAAGGCAAAGAAAAGAAGCAATGCCGGTATAGTCATTAGATAAAAGGCGACTCGGCGTTTGGCCATCATGTAATCCTCCTTGGAAAAGAGAAAGAGAAGGGGGAGTCCCGTTCTCTTTCTCGGCTCTTATTTGTCAGGTCTCGTTATTTCCGGTCAGCTACCTTATCCCATTCTTTATCAAGCTGTTTCAGGTACGCATCAACATCTTTCTTTTGCAGGAAGGCTTGATTGATGGTATCCACTTTCATTGCACTTGGGATGTAGTGGTCTGCAAAGTCGGCCAAGTTACCTGAGGTAAATGCTGCTTTGAAGCCGTCCATTGTTGGATCATCTTGAGTTACACCTTGCACGGCTGGGAATGCTTTTTGCTCGTTAATGTAGAGGCTGACATTCTCAGGCTGGAGCAGGAATTCAACGAATTTTTTAGCTTCTTCTTTATGTTTAGTGCTCTTAGAGATAGTCAACAATGTGTCTACGCCAGAAATGACCTTATTGTTAGCAGCATCATTTGTCGCTGGGAAAGGGAATACACCAAGCTCAATGGATGGATTAGCCTTCACGATTTCTGGAATCGCCCATACCCCTTGCAGATACATTGCAGATTCACCTTTAGCGAAAGCTGTATTACCGTCATTGTAGCCTTTTCCAAAAATATCTTTTTGACCGAACTCCGTCAGCTTAAGCAGCTTTTCAGCAATTTCGGTGAAGCTGTCTGCGAAAGTCACAGTACCTTCAGTACGTTGCTTGAAGAAATCATTGCCTTTAATGATTGTAGAGAGGGAGTTGAACGGCGTAAGGGTTGTCCAGGAATCCTTAAGGGTCAGGTAAAAAGCATTTTTACCGCTGTCCTTGAACTTTTGAGCGACGGCAATGAACTCATCCCAAGTGGTTGGCACGGTAACGCCGGCTTCAGTGAACATCGCTTTATTGTAAATGACACCACTTGCGTTCGAAGAGAATGGAAGACCATTCAGCTCGCTCGAACCTGTCAGGTCTTTCAGCATTTGAACATAAGCAGGCTGGATATTTTCAGCAAGTGGATCACTTGAGAAGTCTTCAAACAGACCACTTCCGGATAATGTTTTGTAGGTGTCAGTGGCACCGATACCGACCACGTCAGGGATGTCTTTTTTAGCTGCACGAGTCTTCAGCACTGTTTCGGCATCCGGTGGGTTCACTTGAGTGACTACGATGTTCGGATTGGCTTCATTAAATTTCGCAACCAGCTTGTCGAAGGTGGCTTTGGCTTCGGTCTTATTTTGGAAAAACTCGATTTTTACCTTGTCACCGGAGGAGTTCCCGCCGCTAGATGTGTTGTCAGCCGCATTGTTACCACTATTGCTACCGCAGGCGCTAAGCACGGACATAGCCAGTAGACTAACCATTACGGGTTTGATTGTTTTTTTCATGATAAATCCTCCTAATAATGTGTTGGTATTATGGTGAATTTGATAAGAGTAAACGTTTACGTTGACGGCAAACTTAAATGATGTTCGTGTTCTTCTAAGCGACGGGTATGCAATAAAGTGAACAGTAAACGTTTACGTAATATTGATAAAAAGACTTAGGTAAGCGATCTTACCGTTTGTCTTTCCACAATTGTGTGATCGACAATCTGGCTGTTGACAGACTCGCCTGTTTCAATCATCTGAATGAGCTTCTCCACGGCGATCTTTCCAATATCGTACAGCGGTTGGCGTACTGTTGTTAAAGGCGGAATAACCATTTTGGCTAATCCAAGATCGTCATATCCCATAATGGAGATATCCTCGGGCACGCTTAGACCATTTTTGATAACGGTGGAGAGGGCACCAATCGCCATTTCATCACTAGCAGCAAAAACGGCAGTCACATCAGGCGCTTGCTCCAAAAGAGTCTCCATAGCTATACTTCCGCTCTCATACAAAAAATCTCCGTAAGCAAGATAGCGGCTGTCAAAAGGAATACCATTTGCTTCAAGCGCATGCTTATAACCTTCTGCTCTTGGCGCACCAGCGATAAGATCGCTAGGGTTTCCACTAATCATGGCTATTTTGCGGTGACCTTTTGAAATTAAGTAGAGGATAGCGTCAAAAGCTGCTCGATAATCATCTACTTTCACATAAGGGACCTTGGCGAATTCTGTTTGGGAAGAGACCAATACAACGGGGATCCTCATGGTTTCGAGCACATCGTAATATTCTTTCTTAAGGACTTCACTAGAAAAAATAATGCCATCAACCTGTTTCTCTCTCAGGAGCTGTAAGTACTTCAACGTTCTTTTACCGTCCTGATCGGTATTGCATACCATCACACTGTAGTTCCGGTCATTGGCCAATTCTTCAATACCTTTGAGCAGATCGGAAGAGAAAGCACCAGAAACACTAGGGAACATAACACCAATGGTTTGTGTACGCTTATTGATTAGACCCCGGGCAATCGCATTGGGTTGATAACCAATTTCTTTGATCGCCTCATTTACCTTTTGTTTCGTTTTGTCCGAATACCCACTTAAATTGTTTAGCACGCGAGAGACTGTGGCAATGGAAACGTTCGCTTTCTGTGCAACATCTTTAATCGTTGGGTTCATTCCTATGAGCTCCTTAAACTACGGTTATCCTTGAATTAAACGCTTACGCTGATGAGAGTAAGTTATGAAAGAAGAGAACGTAAACGCTTACCCCGAATATAAATGCTGGTAGGCGCTTTTGTCAACTGTACCTAAAAAATAAAAAAATGATCAAAACTACGCAAGAGCAGTAATCTTTAAATAGGAATGAAACCAATGTATATACCAAAAATTTACTTGGAAATATCGGAATTGACAAAAGAATATTGGAGGTCTAACATTTAGAGAGTAAACGCTTACGTAAAATTTTTAAATATGGCATGCAAGCCCTGGTTATAATGATTTACTCGGATAAGGAGTTGCATTTATGAATATTTATCTCGAGATTCCGGATGTGGATAAGCACTTTCCTTACCGCAGTTTACTCTGCAATGGTGATACGTTGTGTTATCCGCATTGGCATAAAGAAATTGAAATTATTTATGTTACCAAAGGAAGCCTGAATCTGGGAATTAATGATACCCCTATTCACATGGAGCAGGGCGAGGTTCAGTTTATTAATGGTGGGGATGTGCATTATTTTCTCTCTTCCCCTGAGAGTGAACGGGTAGTGATTCAATTTGACCTGAATTTGTTTCAAGAAGTAGCCGCTTTGAACGGTAATGACTACTCACTTCGTGAGGTCTTTACGCTTATGGAGTATTCCAGTTCTAGATGGCCCGTGGCAACTGCCGCGAAGGTCAAAGGGCTGATTGAGAGTATTTACGAGGAAGATGTACAGCGAAGAGAAGGATATGTTTTTCTAATCAAGGCTAGATTGTTTGAACTGCTGACCGTTATTCTACGGGAGGTACCGAAGAGTCCGATCAAGAAACAGCCTAAGTTCTCGGAAGATACACTGAATCAATCCAGAGAAACACTGGAGAGACTAGAGCGGATTTTTATCTATGTGGAGCAGCATTACCAGGAGGCTATTACGCTGAATGAGGTAGCTAATTATATGGGGTTTAGTCCTTATTATTTTACCAAATTGTTCAAGAAAAACACGGGCATGACCTTTATCGCGTTCTTAAACGAATACCGGCTTAACAAAGCCAAATGGATCTTGATCAATGAAGATCTGCCGATGTCTGCCGTGGCGGAAGCAGCCGGGTTTGGCAGCGTGAAGACCTTCCATCATTTTTTCAAGGAAGCAACGGGGATATCCCCGCTGAAATACCACAAGACAATATTCGGGAATAATACAGCAAGATTGCAGGAAGAAAGCCCTTCCTCAGCTTTGTATGATAGAGATATCAAAACAGGAATAAGTGGAGGTTAGACCAGAATGACTTTAACAGTAGGAATTATCGGCTGCGGAGGTATTGCGAACGGCAAGCACATGCCCGCGTTAAAAAAAGTAGAAGGTGCGCGAATGGTTGCTTTTTGTGATATCGTCGCTGAACGTGCCGAGAAGGCAAAAGCGGAGTTTGGAGATGAGCAGTCCGTAGTTTACACAGATTATAAAGAGCTTCTTAACGATGCAAGTATAGATGTGATACATGTATGTACGCCGAACATTTCCCATGCGGAGATTTCCATTGCGGCTATGGAAGCAGGCAAACACGTAATGTGTGAGAAGCCGATGGCTAAAACCACGGCAGAAGCACAAGCGATGATCGAGGCCTCAGAGCGAACTGGGAAAAAGCTGACCATCGGTTATCAGAACCGTTTCAGACCAGATTCAGCTTATCTGCATGCGGTATGTGAGAATAATGAGCTTGGTGAGATCTATTACGCCAGAGCTAAGGCTATCCGTCGTCGCGCGGTCCCAACTTGGGGTGTGTTTTTGGATGAAGAAGCGCAAGGCGGCGGTCCGTTGATTGATATCGGCACCCATGCGCTCGATTTGACCCTGTGGATGATGGATAATTACAAACCTAAATATGTCGTGGGCAACGCTTATCATAAGCTGTCCGGTCGTAAAAATGCTGCAAATGCTTGGGGCCCGTGGGATCCTGAGAAGTTTACAGTGGAGGATTCCGCCATTGGATTCATCACTATGGAGAATGGGGCTACCATCGTCTTAGAAGCAAGCTGGGCACTGAATACACTCGATGTCGGTGAGGCCAAAACGGTACTTTGTGGGACTGAAGGCGGAGCAGATATGGAGAAGGGTCTGCGCATTAACGGAGAAGCCTACGGTAAAACCTTTGAAAAGTATATCGGTCTGGATGCCGGTGGCGTCGACTTTTATGATGGTGCAGGAGATGATCCTGCGGTGATAGAGGCAGCTCAGTGGATTGACAGCATTGTAAATGACACCGAGCCTGTAGTGAAGCCGGAGCAGGCGTTGGTTGTGACTCGCATCTTGGAGGCTATTTATAAATCCTCTGAAACTGGTATGCCTGTGTTTTTTGAATAATCAAGCAAATTCGATGGTCATAGATAAATATGAACTAGGAGCGTGTCTCAAGTGACAAGAGTAACCGTATGGAATGAATTCCGTCATGAACGTCAGGAAGAAAGAATTCTTAAGGTCTATCCGCAAGGTATTCATGGACAACTGGCAAGTTTTCTGCAAGAGGCAGGACTGGACACTCAGACAGCTACGCTGGATGAACCAGAGCACGGACTGACGCAAGAGGTATTGGATAACACGGATGTACTGATCTGGTGGGGACATATCGCCCATCATGAAGTAAGTGATGAGATTGTAAATCGTGTACATGCGCGAGTGCTGCAAGGTATGGGACTTGTAGTGCTTCATTCGGGCCATATGTCCAAAATCTTTATGAAATTAATGGGCACCAGCTGCGATCTGAAATGGCGTGAAGCTGAGGAGAAGGAGCGTCTGTGGGTCATGGACCCAAGTCACCCGATTGCTGAGGGCATTGGTGAATACATCGACTTGGAGCAAGAGGAAATGTACGGTGCGCATTTTGATGTGCCAGCACCAGAGAGTCTTGTATTTGTCGGCTGGTTCGAAGGCGGCAACGTCTTCCCAAGCGGATCGACCTACCGTAGAGGCAGCGGGAAGATCTTTTATTTCCAGCCTGGTCATGAATCTTATCCAACCTATTACAACAAGGATATTCAAAAAGTTATCATCAATGGCGTGAACTGGTGTGCACCAACGAAACGTGACTATCCGGTTTACGGACATTCTGAAGCCTTAGAGCCTATCAAAGAAAAGGTGGTCGTATAAATGAAATTAGGCGTATTTGATCCTGTATTTGGAAGCTTGAGTCTTGACGAGATGTTAGATAAAATCGCCGCCGCAGGTTTGAATGCGGTAGAAATCGGCTCGGGCGGTAATCCCGGCAATGCTCACTGTCCGACAGATGAGCTGCTTGCGAGCGAGTCAGCACGTCAAGAATATTTGGAAAAGTTCACGAAACGTGGCATTATGATCAGTGCCTTCAGTTGCCATAATAACCCGATTTCACCAGATAAAGAAGAAGCCCGCGCCGGGGATGAAATTCTCCGTAAATCGATCAAGCTGGCTTCACTCATGGGTGTTAAGGTCGTGAACACTTTTTCGGGAACGGCTGGGGACAGCGATGAGGCAAAAGCACCGAACTGGCCAGTCACACCTTGGCCTACCGTGTACAGCGACATCAAAACCTGGCAGTGGGAACATAAGCTGATCCCTTACTGGAAGGAAATCGGCAAGCTGGCCGAGGAGCATGGCGTTAAGATCGGCATCGAGCTGCATGGCGGCTTTCTGTGCCATACCCCTTATACGATTTTGAAGCTTAGAGAAGCAACCTGCGATGCTATCGGAGCCAATCTGGATCCGAGCCATCTGTGGTGGCAAGGCATTGATCCTGTAGGTGCTATCAAGATTCTCGGTAAAGCTGGCGCGATTCACCATTTCCATGCCAAGGATACTTACTTGGATCAAGACAACATCAATATGTATGGTCTGACCGATATGCAACCTTATGGCGATGTGCAGACCCGCGCATGGACCTTCCGCTCCGTTGGTTGCGGTCACAGCATATCTGAGTGGTCAGATATCATGAGCGCGCTGCGCACTTACGGTTATGATTACGTGGTGAGTATCGAGCACGAAGACCCTCTTATGACGGTTGACGAAGGCTTCCAACGTGCAGTAACCAATTTGCAATCCATTCTTATTCATGACCAGCCTCAGGGTATGTGGTGGGTGTAAGGTCGAATTAGAAAGCCTTGATTCTCTATTTAGAGAATCAAGGCTTTTTTTGCGTGTAGTGGGGATGGGGGGGGAGAGTGGAAGAGCGGAAGAGCGGAAGGGAGTAAAAACGAGCTGGCAAAGAGATAGGGAGGAGGTAGGGACGAGTAGGAGCTAATAAGAAACGAACTAGAAACTAACTAACTACCAATCAAAAATGAACTAGTTTGCTAACGGACTCAGATGCAGCTATTCGCGACTTTTAGACCTTTTTGAGCAAGTTTCGGACCCGAGAGACCTTATTGTTCCTGAAAAGCAAGAAATTCGAGGTGTTTGAGCAAATAACTGCGCTGGAGTCCGATAGCATCTCAAAACAGCGGATTTGTTGCAAATAGGGTCTCTGGAGTCCGCGACTTATGCGCTTATGCGCTAGCTGATCTTCGACGGTAAAATCGTAGTTAGTTTGGAGGCTGGTGAGTTGAGCTTCGGGATAATGGGATACGGGCAAATGTGCAGCGCAGTTAGTTTGGGGCTGGAGCGTCAGGAGCGTGGTGGAGATGTGGTAGAGATGTGGTAGGTAACTGTGCTAACGGACTTAGATGCAGCTATTCGCGTGTTTTAGGGTTTTTGGAGCGAGTTTCGGACCCGAGAGACGTTATTGGTCGTGAAGAGCAAGGAATTCGAGGGTATTTGAGCAAATAACTGCGCTGGAGTCCGATAGCATCTCAAAACAGCGAATTTGCTGCAAATAGGGTCTCTGGAGTCCGCGACTTATGCGCTGATGCGCTAGCTATTTTCAACGGTAAATCGTAGTTAGTTTGGGGGCTGGTGCGTTGAGCTTCGGGAGAATGGGATACGGGCAAATGTGCAGCGCAGTTAGTTTAGGGCTGGAGCGTCAGGAGCGTGGTGGAGATGTGGTGGAGATGTGGTGGAGATGTGGTGGAGATGTGGTGGAGATGTGGTAGGTAACTGTGCTAACGGTAACGGGCAAATGAGCAGACGCAGAAATGTATGAGACATAGGGCAGAAATGATAGAGACATAGGAAAGAACAAGGCAAAACTGTGCTAAGGACTCAGATGCAGCTATTCGCGTGTTTTAGGGTTTATGGAGCGAGTTTCGGACCCGAGAGACGTTATTGGTCGTGAAGAGCAAGGAATTCGAGGTGTTTTGAGCAAATAACTGCGCTGGAGTCCGAAAACATCCCAAAACAGCGCAATAGTTGCAAATAGGGTCTCTGGAGTCCGCAACTTATGTGTTTATGCGCATGCTGATCTTTGCGTATCTAAAGATCGGCTTTTTGTCATGCATTCACTGGTTACAGTATTGCAATCTCTGCGTCAAGCGGGAGTGGACGAGTTGAAAAGAATAGGTACAGGCTGGTACGCAACATATTTGAAATGATTTCGTCTTTATATAACGGAGGTGGAGCAAGATGAATTTATGCTTTTCGGGAGGCCGGTTTCAAACTTTTTTACAGCGGAATATTAAACTGATGCTTGTATTTGGACTTTTGTTCGCTGCTTGCTTTACAGGAGTTGGAAGGGTGGAAGCTGCTGGCTCAGATCTGATCATCGTGAACAAAAAAACAAACAAACTCGCGTATTTCAGTGACGGCAAGCTGGTGAAGACTTTTCCGGTTGCCACAGGAAAGTCGAAGGAACTGACGCCAGAAGGTAGCTTCAAAATGGTGGTTAAAGTAAAAAACAGACCCTACTACAAAGAGAAAATTCCCGGTGGGGATCCGGCAAATCCGCTTGGCGACCGCTGGCTGGGGCTGGAAGTGAACGGGACCTATGGCACGACGTATGCGATTCACGGCAATAATAATGAGTCATCGATAGGGAAGTACGTTAGCGCCGGTTGTATTCGAATGCATAATGATGATATTCATTGGCTGTATCCAAAAGTAGCCAAGAATACTCGAGTTATCATTACAACGAGCACACTGGCTATGGAGAATATTGCAACTAAAAACGGGTACTCTGTGGGAAGTAATAAGTTTGCGGGAACTTTTGAGATCAATGGGACGACAACAAAGCTGAAGGATCCTTTTATATTGGAAAATTCCCGTGTGTTTGTTCCGCTGAGAGAATCCGTGGCCTTACTGGGTGGTACTTTGCAGAGTGAAGCGGGGACAGGAGCACTGATAATTACGATCGGCAATCGTACGGTGACACATAAGCCATTATCCAATAAGGCTATTGTGAATGGGAAATCCATTACGATTTTACCGTCACGCAACGAAAATAACCGATTACTAATTCCGCTGAGTATCTTACCTGATTTATTCGCTGTTCAGGTGCAGTGGAATGCGCAGACTCAGGTGGTAAAGATTAAGTTATAATTGTTCTTGGCCTTTTATTTCTGATTTAAATTGTTATATACTGTACTTATTCTAAAATACGGACAATTATGGAGGGCCACCGACTGATGAATAACTAACACGTTTCCTGAAACAGACCATAAAGTTTGTGAAGTGCATATGCACAAGTCACGGAGCACCCGCGCAGGGTGATAACGGTCAGGGATACGTGTGTCGGTCGGGGGTCTTACGATGCTTTTATATGGATAGTTCTATCTATTGTGTTGGTTTACTCTGCATCCAGCAGGTGAACACAGCCGTAGTTTATCCATGTCTGGGCACATTCCCCCTTCATACGCTATTCGACCGCAGACCGTTGGCTGCGGTTTTTTATTTGCAATGAAATCGGAGGAATGAAAGATGACTGTAATTAAAGTGAAGAATTTACGTAAGGAATGGAATGGGATCCCTTTATTTAAGGAGGTATCCTTTGAGATAGCTGAGGGAGAGCGCGTGCTTTTATTCGGACGAAACGGGATTGGCAAAACCACACTGCTTAAGGGGCTGATCGGTCGCCTTACTTTTGAAGAGGGAAGTATCTATCATGGTTTGCCATCTGAAGAATGGGGTGTGCTCGATCAACAGCTTGAGGTACCGGGGGAAGTAACCGCATTGGACTACGTTCTTTCAGGGTCAGCACAGCTGCCTGAATTAAAACGCCAGCTGGAAGCCCTCAGTCAGAGACTGCAGGAGCAGAAAGCTGATAACGAAGCTGAATTGGCTGAATATGCAGAGGTGTACGATCGTTACTTGCAGCTTGATGGATATGGCTGGGAGGTCAAAGCGGAAAAAAGTCTAAAGCAGCTCAAGCTTGAACATGCAGTCTGGGATTTGCCATACGCCTCACTTAGTGGAGGGCAAAAGACACGGGTGCAATTAGCAGCATTATTAGCCCGGCAGCCCAAGCTATTGATTCTGGATGAACCGACCAATCACATAGATGGAGAAACGATGGAGTGGTTGGAGCATTGGGTGTGCACCTACCCTGGAACCGTGTTTTATGTATCACATGATCGTACATTTATTGATCGAACTGCGACGTCTGTGCTGGAGCTTAGTCCGGAGGGATGCCGGCGTTATTCGGGTGGATATACACAGTACCGGGAGCAGAAGACTATAGAGCTGAGAACATTGGAGGGACAATATAAAAAGCAGGAGCAAGAAAAGGAGAAGCTGCTGGAGAGCATTAGGCGGTATGCAGAATGGTTCCAGCAAGCGCATCGTGCTGCCGGACAAAATGATTTTCTGCGTTCGAAATCCAAGAAAAATGTGTCTCGTTTCCATGCCAAGGAAGCTGCGCTGGAACGGTTAAATAAGAACCGTGTAGAATTGCCCCATGAGACTGGCAAGCTGAAGATGAAGCTGGAAAGCGAAGAGTTTCTGGCAGATTCTTTACTGACACTCCGTGAGATAGAGTTTGCCTATGAGGGGAGTGCGCCTTTTCTTAGGGATTTCAGTTTGTCGCTAAACCGGGGAGACCGACTGTCTATTCTGGGTCCTAATGGTGTTGGAAAGTCTACGCTGCTGAAATTGATTGCAGGGATCAATAAGCCTACAAAAGGTGAAGTGCGGCTGCATCCACGGACGACAATCGGTTATTTTGCACAAGAGCTAGATAACTTAGAAATGAACTCTACGATTCTGGATAGCTTGCTTGAACTGCCGGGAATGACCCAGACGGAGGCGCGGACGATTCTGGGTTGCTTTTTATTTACGCGGGACGATGTATTTAAACGGATTGGGGATTTGAGTCTGGGGGAGAAATGCCGTGTGGCTTTCCTCAAGTTGTATTTTGGAAAAGCAAATCTATTGGTCTTAGATGAACCCACTAATTATCTGGACATTGATACTAGGGAACGAGTAGAAGAGGCACTTATGGTGTATCCCGGCGGGTTAGTAATGGTCTCGCATGACCGTTATCTTCACTCTAAAGTGGCTAATCGCTTGGTGATATTAGAGCCGTCTCAGGCACCAAAGTTTTTTCAAGGAACGTATGCTGAATACTTCGAAAAAGACAGAACCCGTCTGCTTACTGGTATAGAACAGGCTCGGGAGGATGACCTTGCCCTCCTGCAGCTGCGTCTGAATCAGCTGATTCAGAGTAGCAGTGTGGATTCTGAGGCGGAGAATGCAGCGCTAGTGGCGGAAATCGTTAATTTGCAGCGACAAATACAGGAACTAAGGGGCGAGGGGAAACCCTTATCCTCCTAAGCTGATAAAAAACACAACCTTGCTCAGGATAAATTTATCTTGGGCAGGTTGTGTTTTTAGGTAGGAGTCGTAAGGTGTAAGGTGTATAATTTGGAGGAATGTGGATTTTTTTAGCGATAAAGAAACCTTGAGAGGATGGTTGCAGAATTGCTGAAATTGGGCTCTTTTATATTGGAATTACTTCGATTATGTATATTGCTTGTGCTGACTTTATTAGTTTTGGGTTGGGCAGAAAGATTGATCTATCAATTGATATTTGGTCAGCCCGTGTATAACTGGAGTATGGGACTCGGGAATTTATTGTTATTTTTTATGCTGTACCGGAATCATTTTCAGTTTAAAGGCTGGTATAAATCAGAGAAGAATCAAAAGCTAACGCTCCTCACCACAAGAATAATCACCGTAATTTCTATAGGACTAATAATCCTGCCGATAGGGCTAGGCTGAGCTTATGAAGATTAGAATCATTGGAGCTTGCGGCAGCGGCAAATCCTATATCGCCCGGGAGTATCTAAAAAATACGGTGTAGAGTATTACGAGACTGACAACTTGGTATGGGACAGAAGTGCCGAGAATTTGCGCTTTTCAGTTGAAGCAAGAGATGCCCAATTGGAGGAAATCCTTGATAAACCCTCATGGATTCTGGAAGGCGCACATTACAAATGGGGACAAGAGAGTTTTAAAGCTGCTGACTTAATCGTTATTTTGAATCCTAATAAAGTGATCAGGGATTTGAGAGTGTTTACAAGGTTTATAAAAACAAGACTGGGTTTAGAGCAAGCGAATTACAAGCAGTCATTTAAGAATCTGTATGTGATGATTTTTGAATGGAACCGTGGATATGATCAGGAGGCCGCACATAGGATTATAGAGTTAACGGATACTCTGTCTGATAAACGGGTAATTGTGAAAAATAACAAAGAGCTGGAGTCCATTATCCAAGAGCATCTGAGGAAGGGATTGTTAAATAGGGATTGAGCGACAAAGTAAATGATAGAGAGAGGAGTGCTTGCATGGATAACATTCTACCCGAGCATTTGGATCAGGAGAATTTTATAGGCTTTTGGAAAAGAGTGCTGGCTTCCATTCTTGATTTCCTGGTCATTGGAATACCTGGGGTTATCGTATACTTGATACTCAATTCATTAGCTGTTTCATTACACTCGGAGATACCTATTATCCTGGAGTACATTTTGTTTATCGCATTTGATATCTTTATGATCGTTAGATTTGGCGGAACTCCAGGGAAGCTGATTTTAAAAATAAAAATTGTCAATGAGCAAGGGAATTACCCTACAGTGAAGGAAGCTCTGATTCGAAATGTTTTCCGAATGATTAGTATGATTCTTTCAATGGTAATTGCGGTCAGCAGCTATGACTTTACCGTTATTTCCGCCAAATTATCCTTATGGTCGGATTTGGCTTTTGACCTCACTCAAATCCTGGGTCCAATCATGCTGGTGGATTACTTGTTGGTTGGATTACATCGCCGTAAACGTGCGATTCACGATTTGCTGGCTGGCACTTATGTTGTTGAGAAATCCGCAATTTGAAGAATGCTTTTCACCAAGCATTCTTTTTTTTAATATTAGATATTTTACTATTAAATATTTTAGTGTTAAAATACTTCTATAAGCAGCCGATCATCATGAATGCCAAAGGAGAACCTCTTGGAAAATCCAGATATTTTTAAGCTAATACATGCAGTTGAATTATTTACGAATGAAGTTATTGTCCGATGGATGAACGCATTTGATCACAATATTGGGATATCTCCAGTTCTAGTCTTGGGCGAATTGAATAAAAAAGGCCCCTTGAAGCAGACTATTTTGGCTAAGAGACTAGGATATACGCCGGGAGCAATGACTAACATTGCTAATCGCCTGATTAAGCAGGGGATGGCCGAGCGAAAATATAACGAAGATGATCGACGGAATGTACTTCTATCTATCACGGACAAAGGAAAAGACGTTTTGAAGGAAGCACAGCTTAAGGGACAGGAGCTAAGAGCTGAAATGTTCCAAAAGCTCAATGAGGAGGAACTGCAGCAATTCTTGAAAATCTATGAGAAGTTGTTAACGAGCTTTGATAGCTCTGAAACATAAACCAAGTCATCTTAGAAGCACAATAACATTATAAAGGGGTATGAACATGGGAAGAGTTCAAGGTAAAGTTGCATTAGTAACTGGAGGCGCTTCAGGTATTGGCTTATCAGCTGCCACTCTATTAGCTAGAGAAGGAGCAAAGGTTGTTATTGCCGATTTTAATGTGGAAGCAGCCAAAGAAGCAGCATCTAAGATTAAAAATGAAGGCGGAGAAGCTGAAGGTCTTTTCTTAGATGCCTCCCAAGCGGATTCGATCAAGGAAGCTGTTGACTTCACAGTTGCTCAGTATGGCACCATCACAATATTGTTTAATAATGTAGGTCTAACTAATCTGCAAAAAGACCTTGATGTGGTCAATATAGATTTGGAAGAGTGGGATCGCCTGATGAACGTAAATACCAAAAGTGTTCTGTTAGGCAGCCGGTTTGCTATTCCTCATATGATTAAAGCGGGCGGAGGCTCGATCATTAACACAGCTTCGATGTCAGCATTCGCAGGGGATTCATTGCGTACTGCTTATGGCTCCTCTAAGGCAGCTGTTGTGAACCTTACTCGTTACATCGCTACACAATATGGTAAAGACAAAATCCGTTGTAACGGGGTGGCACCAGGGCTGATCCTGACACCTGCGGCAGCAAGAAATATGCCGCCAGCGGTATTGGATATTTTCCAAAAATTCAACGCGCTTCCTTATCACGGTGAAGCTGATGATATCGGCAATACGGTTTTGTTCCTGGCATCGGATGAATCCAAATTCATCACAGGCCAAACGATTGAAGTAGAGGGTGGCCACTATATGTCTAACCCAAGTATCACGGATTTCCAGAATTATATGATGGAAGCTAAATCTAAATAAAAGACTACGCGTAATTAAAAATCCGGTCCATGCTCGAATTTGTCGAGCGGGACCGGATTTTTGTTTATTTTAATGAATTAGCGTACCTCTAAAACCTCCTGCATAAAGGTCTTCAGAGCAGAGGGTTTGGCACTTGCAATCCATTGCTTCAGCACATCGGTCTGACCGTTCACGTACCATTCAAGCTTCTCTTTTAACTCTTGGTCAAAGACTTTAGGTTGATTCTTTTGTTCCGCTAACAGTTGTTTAATCATTCGTGGCCAGCGATACCCACTATGACCAAAGCTGAGTTCAGGATAACGCTCAGCAAGTGTCATTACCGAAGAGAGTGATTCACCAGCGTATAATTCTGCCGCCAAAAAGCTGCCAATAAAACGATGGCTATCATCATACTTTAGGGCGATCGCGAATTGTTTACGAGCTTCTTCAAGCTTCCCTTGTTGCATGAGGGCTGTAGCGTTAATAGAAAGTACATAACCGTTAGTATTGGGTCCGTTTAGTTCGTTGTAGTAGGAATAATATTCGTTATACGACTTCCAGTCCGCATGGTCAAAATAGTACTGCGATAATGTGAAGGCATAATTAGTAGAAGGCTGTAGTTGTATTAGCTTTTCGAGTAAGGGAATCGCCTTATCTTCTAATGTTGTATCCTTTGTGAGGGATGATTTTGCCAGCATCAACTTTACTAGCATGTGCAGGGCATGAACATCCTGTGGGTCATCGGCAATATTTTTTTGGTACATTTCTAGTGCCTGATCCGGTTTCTTATCCAGTAAGAGTTGGTCAGCCGCAGTAAGCTCTCTTTCCTTGAGATAAAAGAACGGCAGATTGCCGACGGTGTCTTCGTTCAATCTGTAGCCATTACTGCGGGTAATCAGGTGTCCATCAGCATCTAAGGCTTCAATATTCCAAGAAAAGCGCACTTCGGGATTCATAAATCCGAGAAGGGAGAGGGGGTCAATAGATTCCCAGCCATCTCCACTGCTGCCATAGGAAAAACCGCTGCCATCGTAAAGTTCTTCTACAGGAATGGAGATATGGTTATCTACAATACGATCCCGAATTTGTACGCCCAACACGGCCCCCTCCCCGCCACCGCTTAAACGATAGTAAGCTGCTCCTTCAACAGCTTTCCAGCGGAAATCTATGGTCTTGCCTGTTAGGGTTTCCTGATTAATGGGAGACTGCAGCTCAAGCAGAGGTTGTAGAGCTATGCTCTCATTCAACCTGTCATCTGGTTTAACTTCAATCCAATCGTCATATTGTACAGGCCAAGTCCAGCCGTCGATCTGATCATAGCCAAGTCCAAGCTGTAACTGATAAAAGCCCGGAATCACACCGTGAAATTCGAAACGTCCTTCAGTATCTGTGACGATTCGGTAGGGTTCAGCAGAAGTGATGCTATGGTTAACTTCGCTTTCAGCGCGGAGAAAAATACCTGCCCGCGGAACTGGGGTGCCATCGCTTCGTGTAAGGGTACCGGAGACGACAGCAGTTGAGGTATTTCCCATATCTATAGCAGACTGAATTGCGGTTCGAAGCGATTCCAGCTGTCTTTCAGTATCCGAAGTCCCAGCTTCTGGTGCTGCTGCTGATCCTGTATTGTCTCTGGAGCCTTCGTTCGAACTGCTGGTGGCAGCGTTCATTTGTTTATGAATATCCTGCCAGAATTTTTTGTAGCTCTCCAAGCCATCGTTTACTACGGCAAGTGCTTCCTGCGCTTCGCCTTTTGTAAAGAGTAAACGCCCGGTAAGCCATGCCTTTTGTGCGTTTAGCTCTTCCTGAGACTCGGATGGAAAGGGGGTTTGTTCAAGAATTGTTTCAGCGGTTGTTATATCGCCACTATTTAGGGCTCGCTCCGCTCGAAGGAGCTCCAGCTGTTTAGCTACAGAGGAGCTGCTGTTTAACGGTTTCGCTGCGGTGATTAGCGCTTGATCTCCATCTTCCTTTCGGCCAAGAGCATCATATTCATAAGCTAACTGCTTAGCCGCAAATATACGTGTATTATCCGAAGGCCCCTCAAGGATATATTCCTCAAGTAAAGGTACTATGTCCTCCGGTAATAAACCGGAACGCTGGGTTTCATCATTACTCCACTGGCTCATCGAAGGACTGACATTAACGTCATATCTGTAGGGATCATAGCTGTGATCCTTATCAAGGATGTTTGTGCGGATTAGCTCCATACGTTTACTCCCGGTTGTGGATGCCAGCTTTTGCAGAAGATCAGTTCTAGCTATGTTAGATTGAATAGCTGTGCTCTGATCTATCTGCCTCTGTGAAGGTAAGAAGTTAAACAGAAGAATAAGCAGGGAGGCAGGGAGCAACACGAATAACACCAGATGTTTGATTTTTATCTTAATTCTCATGTTTTTTCACCGCCTGCTCGTAGATATCCTTCCAATACGTATTGCCTCCAGCTTCGATTAGTTCTCGGTTTACACGTTGCGGGGTATTTTGTTGTGGCTGCTGTTTAATCTCTGGCTGATGCAGGGTCAGCGAAACGATTAGAATTATGGCACCGATCGCACCTATAGGTTTGACAGGGATCTCAATTTCTTTATTCCACAGCGCCAATAAACGGGCTCCAAAGGTTGGAGGGTGAGTCTGCTTAATGACCCGGTCGTGTCCAGTGAACTGGAGGTTCTTTAATTCTTCATCCAGCTGCTTTTTGACCGTATCGCGTTCTGTATTCATAAGAAATGTCCCTCCTTCACCAAAATCTTTTTTAAGAGCGTCCGGCCTCTGGCGAGTCTGGATTTGATCGTATTTTCAGAAGTATTTAATTGCTCGGAAATTTCCCGGATATTCATTTCATGAAAGTAATATAAAGTCAGACATTCCCGGTATAGATAATCAAGATTTCTCATGGACTCGGCGAGCCTGACATTATGCCATTCCACCATAAAAAGCTCTTCCGCTCCGGCTGTGAAGTCAGCATCTTCGTTAGTTTGCAGCTCTGACCCTCCCGCCGGGAAAATATTACGCCAGCTCCAAGTCCGTTGCCTCATGCGACAGCGATTGACCACTATCCGTATCAGCCATGCCTTCAGCCGGTCCGGCTCCTTTAACTGACTCATTTTGGTATAAGCTTGAATAAAAGTATCTTGTACCGCTTCTTCGGCACTTTGTCTATCTTTAAGCAGTAAAGAAGCGGTTCGCAGCAGCATATCTCCATATTCGTCCATTAACAGGCGGAGAGCTGACTCATCTTTTGCCACAATTCTCTCTATAATATTCAGATGCAGCTCCCCTCCCTTTACTAATAAGATGCGGCTTGGAGGATTAAGGTTGCGTTTGAATGGAAAATTCTTCAACAAATGTCGCATTACAGTTCGTGTACTCAGAAGGACGCAGGAACGCCGGATATGGGTTTACTGTTGGAATCTATTGCACAGAATGCAATGGATTGCTTTTTAAGCAGGATTATCTCCTTTCTATTGTACGTTCTGCAATGAAACCTTCGAGGCAGGGAATGACGTCTAAGGTCATATGGTTCATGAGTTTATGAGCTTATGAGTTCACGAGTTTATAGTTAAATGGAGTTATGTGGAGATTTTAAAGAGAAACTTACTTGAGTTAGGTGTCGGAAAAAAGGGTTTTATGTAGAAAAATAGAGTGTTTATGAATTTATATTTGTAGATATGGGTAAAAGAGGGTTAGCCAGAAGTATTGCCGCTATCCTGCAACTATTTGATTTTCACCTCGTCTGTATGTTCAGTTTCATTTTTTTGCAAGACGACTTTAAGGTAATCTACTAAGGAGATGACATCATGTCAGTACAGATAAAATTAATTGCTTGCTCAATCCTGCTCACAGGAATGATTGGGCTTGCTGGATGCAGTTCGAACAATGAGGCGGGGAATTCAGAATCCCAGGCAACGGCCCCAACAGAAACGGCTGTAACAGCAACCTCTGAGCCGGAAGTGAGCCCAGCAAGCACCCCAGCAGCAACTGCACCAGAAACTGCACCAGAAACTGCACCAGAAACTGCACCAGCAGCGACTTCCTCCCCTACGGAGACTGATAAAGATTCAACCAGCTCAAATTCACAAAATAGCGACAAACAGCTTAAAGAGTTATTCGAGCTTGCCAAAAAAGGGAAGGTGCCTGGTGTAAAATATGCCGCTCATACCGGACTCATTGATGAGGTCGAAGCGGATTGGGGCAAACCTGATCAACAAGAGTCAGCGGGAAAAGGTATTTATGCTACCTACACTGACAGACATGTCGTGTTTGGATTTAATAAAGGAAGTTTAATCTTCGATGTTCGTTCAAGTGATTCCGCGCTGCAAAAGCTGACGCTGAAGCAAATTGAGGCAACACTCGGTAAGCCTGACGATACCAAAGTGAACGGAGAGGATAAGATTTACACCTATCAAGCCAATGACCAATACCAGCTGAAATTTATTATTCCAAGCTCGACCGGTACAGTAGATCACATATCCGTATTTAGTGAACAGGATTCTTTTAACAATATGGCTGGGTAAGTGGCATGGGTTAGAAGAGGAGAGAGCAATCATGCAGAGGAATCTGTGGGTTGCTCTTTTTGTATGTTCTTTTTTGAGGTGGAGTAGGCCTTGGACGGACTGTTATAATGAAACCAATGAGCGGGTTCGGGGAAAGTGAGGTTCTATCATGCAGCTGGAATTAAATGAAAGTGAATATAAAGTGACCGCAGAAGGGATAACGATAGAATTATTCCCAAAAGAATTTACGCTTTTTCAGTTCTTGTACAAAAATAGAGGGCGTACATTCAGTCGAGAACAACTGTTAGATAAAGTATGGCCGCTTGAATATCCGGTAGAGCGAACGGTAGATGATCATATTTATCGGCTTCGTAAAAAGCTAGGCAAGCTTCAAGACTTAGATATTAAGACTGTTCGGGGATTTGGTTATAGTCTGACTATGCAGGAGCCCTCAGCTGCTATGGCCAATCCGACTACATATGACTTAGAGATGCAAAAGACGATGCGGGAAGTATTCAAGAAATATCACCTATATGGCCAAGGTCGCTCGATGTTAATCCTCGCGCGCCAACAGGATGTTTTGGGGTATGCGATGGATCCGTTTTATTCGATCTATATTCATTTTGTACAGGGAGATTTGGATTGGCTGCTGAACACAACCGAGGTGGGGATAGAGGAACGGTTTTATTCCTTATTAATCTGTTATGTTCTATTGGGTGATCCTAAGAAAAAACTAGAGTTCTGCGAGTTAGTCCTTGAGAAAAAGATTCTTTTGCCGCCTCAGCATCGAGAAGTGGAGATCCTTAATATTCTGGATTTGTACATACTGGCTGGGCAACCGGAAAAAGCATTGGAACGACTAAAGCTAACATATGAAGTGATTAAAGAGCCGGGGTATGAGAGTTTCATTCCTATTACGGCGACCTCAGAAATGCTTGCACACTTGTGGATGGGAACAGAAGATCACGTAATAGAACGGATGGCAACAGACATTGAAGCGCTTTTGCTGGAGAAACCTTATTTGCGTGAGATCGGTAGTTATAAAGTTACAAGGGGCTTGTGGTTTCTACGGCGTAAGTCTTGGCGTGAAGCCGAGCAACTGTTGGATGAGGCACTTCAGGTGCTTGAGATGTCAGGGTTCGTGCCGATGCGGATATATGCATTGTATCGAATAGTTCATTTTTGTAACGAGTTTCCACCCAAGCCAGCTTTGTATCGCAAATATGTGAATTTATTTGAACGAGAGAAGGAAGAGCGGGGGTTCCATCGGTTAGAACAATCCTTGGATACCGTGCTTACGAACCTTGTGACTGCCCCCTGACTGCCCCCTGATAATTCTCTGACAATTCTCCATTACATTAAGGTCATGCTAATAAGTTCTTAATTGTAATTTGGAGGAATGTTTAATGAATGCTTCAACACAAGCAGGCACGAGCCTGCTTAAGAACAAGGTGTATATGCGTGTGTACAGCGCATATGCGACGGCTACCTTTGGGGATTGGTTCGATGCCTTAGCGATTCAGGTACTCGTAGGGTACCGCTGGCAGGCCAGCCCGCTAATGCTGGCTTTGATTCCGGTCTCCATAGCTTTGCCGGGGATTTTGCTGGGCTCGTTCGCAGGGGTAGTGGCTGACCGACTGAACAAGCTGAAGCTGATGCGAATGTGTGATCTGCTTACGGCACTGTTAACCGTATTCGTATTATTTGCACCCAGTATGGTGTGGTTGCTCCCATTACTGATGTTGCGTGCTGCCATTTCTACGTTAAACGTGCCTGCTCAGCAGTCGATGACCCGTAGTATGGTTAGAGAAGATCAGCTGCTCCAAGCCACCTCGCTTAATGGGCTTGTGAATCAAGGCTCGAAAATCGCGGGACCTTTACTGGGCGGCTTCGCGTTGTCTGTTCTTACGCCACAGTGGTGTATATTAATCAATGCTTGCCTTAGAGGCTGTTCCTATTTGCTTCTACTTACAGTTAAGAAAAGTGATGTAGAACAAGTTCGCACAGAAGGTAAGGGGGATCAAGAGGAGCGTGTTGCTCTACGCACGATGTGGAAAGAAGGCTGGAGCTTTATGCTGCATAGTAGGTTGCTGTTAAATACCATGCTGTTTGGCATAGTCTGTTCAATGGCTATTCAGATGATTGATTTTCAATTCACCAGTCTATTCAGGGTACTTGCACCTTCTAATGAATCTTTACTGGGCTGGCTCGTGGCGGCATCCGGAGGTGGTGCTGTATTCATCATTATGGTCATGAACAAAATGAATCGCGGAACAGGTTATGGCTGGAAGCTTGGAACGGGTTATGTGCTGATGGGTTTATCGGTCGGGGGACTTGGACTGCTTCAGCCAGGAGCTTCCAGTATTTCTGTATTGCTATTAGGGTTCTTACTAGGTATTGGGAACGGAATTTTTATTATCACGTTCAATTATTGTCTGCAAAAAGAAACCCCCCCGCACATGACAGGGCGTGTATTCGGTATTCAGAGTACCATTCTTAGCGGAGTTATGATTGGCGCTCCACTCCTTGGCGGAATGATGGTTCAGGCCGCTGGGCCTAGCCGTATCTTTTTGAATTTTGGCATCGTAATCGCTCTGATTGGTGTGCTGGGCATCGCATTCGGGCGCGTACTGTGGCCCGCGCAGAAAGAGAAGAGCGATAGCTCTGCGGAGAAGGCTAGGACGGTTGAGGTGATGGAGGGTAGCTAGCAGGTAGCACGCTAGTCTAGCTAGCGTGACTTCCTAGCCGTACTAGAAAGCTTGAGTGGGAGAGAGAAACTAGCCGATCTTTAGCGAGACTAGGAAGTTTGAGTGGCAGAGTCAATCTAGCGTGACTCCCTAGCCGATCCCTGGCGGGACTAGAAAGCTTGAGTGGCAAATACAACCTAGCGTGACTCCCTAGCATTTAGTTGCAGAATGTGCAGTTAAATTCCCTTTCAGCGATCGAACTGGGATTTAGTTGTACTTTGTGCAGTTATTATTTGATTTTCTCCCTTTTAGTCTAGGAAAGATGATTTTTAGCTGCACAGAGTACACTTATTTGCTCAGGAGTTCTCTTTTTACGCTTAATAGTTGTATATAGTGCAATTAAGAGTCTCTATAGTCATAGTTGCCTTAATATGTGACTTCTCAATAAGTGATTTCTCAGTAAGTGACTTCTGTATCATCTTGATAAGTGACTTCTCAATAAGTTATAACTTTGTGATCTAAAGCAACTGCTGCACGAAACGTTATAAGTTACAATATTACCTAGCCCGATAGGACAGTTTCTCGTCCGTAAGGGCTTTTTTAGTGTGTAGAGGAGATTGGCTAGAACATTAGAATTTGTAGAGGTAAAGGAGGGAAAGGATGGCTACTTTTATTTATATGGTGAGGCACGGTGAGTCGCCCAAACTGCCCGGAGGAACTGAAAGGACTCGCGGACTAACCGCGAAAGGGGAGGCAGATGCCCGCAAGATAACGGAAAAATTACGTCTGGAAGGAATTCAAGTCTTCTATTCAAGTCCATACCTTCGGGCTATACATACGATTTCCGGATTGGCGCAGGAGTTAGGAGCAGAGATTCAAAGTGTTGAAGATCTGAGGGAAATCCATTTCTCGGACGGAAATAAGATTATGTCTGATCAGGAGCTGTATCCATTACTTGCAAAAATGTTTGAAGAGCCGGATTTTGTCCCAGTTGGTGGGGAATCCATTCATGCGTGTCAGATGCGTTCAGTTAGTGTACTGGCAGAAATTCTTAGTAATCACAGCGGTCAAAAGGTTGCTATTGGAACTCACGGTGCAGTCATGACGCTTATGATGAACTATTTTGATGCCAAATATGATCTGAATTTTTTACTTCAAACCACAAAGCCGGATATTTATAAAATGGAGTTCACAGGCGGAACGTTAGTGGGTGTGGAGCGGTTATGATTATTGGGGGCTGCCTACAGGCACCTCGAGCATCATCAACCTGAGACTTACGGACCCAGATGACATTATTCGCAGATTATTAGCCTTTGGAGCAAGGTTTCGGACTCCAGCGTCGTTATACCTTAAAAATAACACCTTATTGGGTATTTTTTATACCAATAGCGACTCTGGGGTCCGTTCTCATCCCAAAAGTGGGGAATTGCTGCATATAAGGTCAGCTGTGTCCGATAGCAGCTTCACACGCGTAAATACGTACGTGAAATACATACATGTAAATGGGTACGTGTAACTACGTATAGGTAAATAAGCGCGTAAACTACGTACACGTAAATACGTACAGATAAATAAGTACGCGTAAACTACGTACACGTAAATGCATACGCAAAAATATGTACGCGAAAATATTACCGAATTAAACGAAAATCGGTAAGGGGATCTGGATTAAGTAAGGTCGGCTTGTGACCAGTACTTCCACTATGAAAAATACGGATTCACAAGCCAAGCTGTGTTTATTCATAATGTTGGTCTGGCGTTAGGCTAGGCTAGCTAAGGCCCTGACTTTCCTCTACTCCTAGAATAGATCTATCTATAAGCTATATATCTATCTACAAGCTATAGTTTTATCTATAATCTATAGACCTATCAACAAGCTATAGAGCATCTACAAGCTATAAAATCGCTTAGTATTCGCAGTCAGTAACTCTTCCGCTTCGCCGGGAGTGTAACCATGGAGCGCTCCCCAAGCAGCGGCGACTTCCCGAATCATAGACGGATGGGTGATTTTCCCTGCAAAAGGTCCTTCGAACGGCCAAGGACCATCGGTTTCAGCCATGACTAGCTCTGGGGGATAACGGCGGGCAAGCGCCTGTATCTCCGGCTCATACAGGATATCCGGGGTGAAGGAGATATAGTAGCCGTTCTTCATCATGCGGGCAATGGCTTCTTCCGGACCTTTGAACCAGTGGAAGTGGGCATGCTGTATGTTATGTTTCTCCAGGAGATCACAAGCAATAAGCGCATCTTCATAGACAGCATGCAGCACCACAGGTTTATTGAGACGGGAAGCTAACCCAAGCAACTGATCCAGCAGCTCAATATAGGGCTCCATATCAAAGGTTTCGCCACGTTCTAAGGCTTCAGCACGCGAATAGTAAGGTAGCCCGATTTCCCCCACAGCAATATAATCCTCACTAGATTGACTCTCGATCCATTTCAGTAGAGCAGCCAGCTCAGCATCCTGCGGCAAGGGTTGCTCTGGATGAAAGCCATAAGCTGGACGGACCACGCCGGGATTTATGGCTGCAAGTCTTTGGGTGCGTATACAAGAGTCCAAGTTCATAGAGACAGCGATAAGGGCTTTAATTCCCATGTCAGGCAGTTCACTCAGTATTTGTTCGGCAACTTCAGGTTCATATTGCTCTAAATGTATATGGGCATCAATCATAACTGTTCACCCTCCACGTAAGAAGCTAATTCCTCATGAACCTCAAAGCGAATAGAGTCGGGTTCCATTCCAGCTTTTCCCGGTTTGTAGGCAAAAGTTAGTGTGCCAATACTCTCCAGAAATCCAATATAAACATTTGTTTCCGCCTTCAGCTTGCCCTCTTCCACTATGTAGTGAGTAACAGCACCAATGCCGGCTTGTTCGCCTAGATTGCCATCCTCAGCACGATCTGGATATCGCAAAGTCACCATGGATGGAGTTGAGCCTTTAACTTGAATTTGAATCAGGGCGTCCCCTTTTTCATTAGAAATTTTTGACGTAACCAATGCGGAGGCAGCTTTATCTGCAGAAGGGACAGTGACTTCTTCCCACTGGTTAGGCTTAATCACGTGAAGCTCTTGCATGGACATGCCCGTACCTGTTCCGAGCCACAGAATGACAACGATTTCTTCCTGCCCATCCTGATCGACGTCGGCATAATGAATCTCAGGAGGGTAACTTAGGAGTCTGGGTGCTTCCCAATCAAATGTATGCTTGTTACCGTTCACCTCTACAACAAATCCCTCATAGGTACCGCCATCTTTAAGGGCAGCATACAGCTTCACTTGGTCATTTTCTGTAGCAATAGCAAGAGGTTCGCTGGGTGTTCTGACGGTAGTACTAACATCCCCTGATGTTATTAATACTTCAGTTTCAGCTGCATTCAGCTGCGCAGTGGCACCAGACAGAGAGTTTAAGGAATCGGCTGGAATATATAAAATACCGTTTCGTAGAATAGCTGGTCCTTCAAGTGAGGTTTGATATCCGTCAGCTTGCATATACTCATTGTCCGGCGTCAGAACATAACTGCTGCTTCCGTCAGAGATGGTTAAGGTCTTTAAGTTATTATCCCATTTTTGTTCTGAGGTGTAGTATTCCATTAATACTTTTGCAGGTACATAGACCTTATCATCTAGGAAAAAAGGGGAGAGGGTAGGAAGAACGGCTTCACCGTCGACGATTAGTTTCAGTGGTGCTGAAGTAGCTTGTGTTTGGTTAATAGCCATTGTTGTATCCATATCTATGGTTGCCGATGCTCCGCATCCGGCCAAAAAGAGCGTGATAGCTCCGATAGCGATGATTTTATTCATAATTACCTCCAGGATAAAGTCCAGTCCCCTTAAGTATAGAATAAAACAGCGCGTTGTAGGTCACTTTCTATTAACAAAGAGAATACAAGCTTGTTACAGTTCGCTAGTTTTTAATAAAATGCAGGCATCCACGCAATAAACGACGAGTGTAATAGAAAGAAATGAACAAAAGTAAGGAGAGGCAGAGACCGATTGGAAGGCTGAGAATGTTCGGTAAATCATAATCTGGAAAGGCATTTAGTCCTATTCCTTGGATGCCAACAATACCTAGTACACCACCGATAGGTGCAATGATTGCACAGACAACACTCCCCACGGCCCAGACACTAAGGATTGGTACACAGAATAAGATGATGGCTCCTTTGGCGATGTTTTTGAGCACAGTGGCTCCTGACAAATGAGTGCTTTTTTCCATGTAAACTCTCCTTTATGGGTTTAAAAATACAGTTCGGTCAACTTGCGACTTAAGATCCACCGTCAGACTTTTGCTATAGCGGATTTCCCCAATGGTACAACCCGGTCCGACGATGATTTCTTCACCGCACACAAGGTCAGCTGTCGTCCGGTATAACGTTATGTTAGTTCCTTCAATTGTTGTGCAGGTAAGTTTTCGAAAAGGGTGCATCAGCGCATTAATCAACTTGGAAGAGGGTTTAACGATAATGTTACCGTCAGCTCTCATAACCTCGACAGTGCTTCTATTGCCTAAACGGATCTCAATCGATGAATCTGCAGTTAGTCTGTTTATCTTCACAGCACCTTCAGCATAAAAAGTCCCCGCTGCAGCATTTTCTGCTACGGACATGTATCCAGAAGAGCGGAGATTATCTGCTTGGATATTTTGAACGCGCAGACTCCCTAGATTGTTTACCTGATTGGCCTTACAATTGCCCCCAATTGTACAGTCACCAGATACTTTGAGTTTAGAAGTCGAGACGCTCCCTTTGGTACTTAAGTGGCCAAACACATCAACCGTGACCGCATTAATATTCTCTCGAACAAACTGCGAACCTCTTACCTTCAATGGTGGATCGATCATGTCAGTACGTTCATAAGTATTGTTATTATTGGACATTTACAGTACCGTCCTTCGAAATATATTTTAATGATTAAAATATATATTCATTATAATATATAGTCAATATAATAATTTGGGAGTTAAAGCTAAAAAAACACTGCCGTCAGTTTCCTGACAGACAGTGTTTATAGAAAAGAGTATAGCTGATAAGGAGCAAAATGAAGGCTGTTAGTGCATCATTTGTTCCATCAATTTATTTATTTGTTCTAAAGTTCCGGAGATTTTATTCAGATCAGGGGTAGGAAATGCTTCAAATATTGTATGGATACGCTGATCACCTTGTTCTGTAAGGACAATATTGACAACTCTGCGGTCTTCTTTAGTCCGCACCCGTTCAATAAGTCCAGCTTCCTCAAGCTTATCGCACATGGAAGAAGCAGCTCCGGGTGTAACCACGAAGCGTTCAGAGATGTCAGTAATGTTCAAGCTTCCGGTAAGCCGGAGTTGAAACAGCAGCATGATCTGATTGTGAGTCAGGGTTTCCTTTTTAGTGATCATATCAATGAAAAACTGGGATTTCTGCTGCACATTTGCCATAGATTCCATGACCTTATGGATAGCATTTTGTTTCTCTTCCTTTGTACTCATAACATTGCCTCGCTCCAATTTACTTTAGTTACTAAAATATATAGAAGCTATAATAAGCTTGTCAAGTTGACGGGTTACTGTAGCTTGGTTAGAAAGACTGAAATTAGCGCTGGAACTCTTCTTTTTTTATATCTTGTAATGGAATTGGAAATATATCGTATTAACTGATGAATTTACTTAGCTAAGTGAAAATGTGGTGGGAAAGGAGAGTTCGATTGATGCATGAGCGCGCATTGCTTCATCCTTTTGTAAAAGAGAATATACAGGAAAATGCTGACATAGATGTTTTGTTCACAACGATTTTTGAAACCTACTATAAAAGAATATTTAACTACATCGCTTACCGGGTTAGTTCTCTCCATACGGCTGAGGATCTGACAAGCCTCGTTTTTGAGAAAACGTTGGCGAAACTATCGACCTATTCTCAGGAAAAAGCTCCTTTAGAGGTATGGTTATTCGCCATTGCCAGAAACGTGGTCAATGATCATTACCGGAGTTTTAAAAGGAAAATTTTCTTTTCGCTGGATGCCGTCAAGGAACTGGTTTCTAGCAGGAAAGATCCGGAAAGCTTGATCCTCCAGGGAGAACGTAGTGGAAGGCTTAACGAAGCCTTGAATACATTGAGCTCAAAGGAGCGGAATATTGTGGCTCTAAAATTTGGTGCTAATCTGAGAAATAGAGAGATTGCCCAGGTTACGGGAATTTCGGAGAGCAATATCGGTGTGATACTCTACCGGACTATGAAAAAGCTGAAGACTGAAATAGGGAGCGTGGAGCAGCTATGAACAGTAAAGACATACAGCAGAAGTTCTCAGCAGATTTAGATGAAAGTATATATGGAGCGGCAAATGATTTAAAGGGTGCTGGGGAGTACAAGGAGCTGCTGGAGCTAGGCAGGGTTCTGGCCCATAAAGATCTCAGCGAGGGCTCTGACAAAACAGCCATTCTGAATAAGGCACGGAGAAAGTATGCCGGCCAAAAGGAGGAGAAAGGATTGCATACAAAACATAGATTAAGACGTCCTGCTGTTATGCTGGCAACTTTGCTAGTGGTTAGCGTATTAAGTGTAACTTTTGTGCAGCCGTCATTTGCGCAGGAGCTGTTAATGAAAGTATTGCAAACGATAAACTTAGGCCATATTGTAGCCCATGAAGTAGAATTTTCTGCGGATTCCAACGTGATTCCGGATGACTTAAAGGGGAAGATTTTTGATAGCAAAGGAAATGCGCTTGTGACCCTCGACGCTGCTCAAAAGGCAGGTGATATCTACAATGCTGATGGGGAAAAAATCGTCGGAGTTGAAGACGGCAGACTGGTTACGCAATCTGAGAGGGATCAAGAGAAAGCGGAATTGCTGATCGAGAGGGATTCTAGCAAGCTAAACGAATATACGATTTTTGATGTGGGCTTACCGGCGTATTTACCAGAGGGTTATACCTTTGATCGTGCAGAGTTTTATAAGGATAGCAATGGTGATGTGATCAACAGCAAATATATTAATTTATATTTTGTTAATGAAGCTACCGATGAGATCATCTCGATGCAGCAGCGGCACGCTGATTCCGAAACGGCTTATGAGATGTCGACGGATGGCACCATCGAAAAAGTGAAGATTAACGGAGTTGATGCTGTATTGGTTAATGGAAAAGGGTTGGACTGGGAAGCCAATGGAGTGTTATACGGTGTAACATCAGCTAGCTTGGACAAGAATGATTTGATCAAAGTTGCTGAGTCTATCCGCTGACTGATTTTTTAGTAAGATAGGTGGTTACTATTCGAGTGTAACGGGTAAGGGGATGATCCATATGGATCTCCCCTTTTTCGCTTTATTGAGGGCACATGCAAACAACGATTGGGAGAATATAGCTGTACTTCGTACAACTATATTTCTGCGAAATATCTTTCCAATGAAAATAGCTGTATTTCGTACACTTATTTTCACGATTTACACCACTATAGGAAGTTTCTCTGCTTTTTAATTGTATAGAATACACTTAAAATCAGAGTAAACCCTTTTACATACGGAATAAGTGTACAGAATGCAGTTATCTCATAGATTTCGGCAGGGTCCGGCCAAAGCGGGTGTGAAAAGCTGAAGACCAGCTTCCACCTGCGCATAATCTGCTCAAGCAAAGCTGAAGATCAGCTTCCACCGCCCATAATCTGCTCAAGCAAAGCTGAAGACCAGCTTCCACCTGCGCATAATCTGCTCAAGCAAAGCTGAAGACCAGCTTCCGCCGACTTCATCTACTCCAATAAGCCGCTGCAGAGTAAAAACACCAGGCAGCGATTCTCCAATAACCGGAAAATCGCTGCCTGGTTGTTTTTTTAAAATAAATCGAACGATTTATTCTCTATTTACCAATACATAGTGTAAGACCGAAGGAGGGATTGAGAGGGATGAAACATCCAAATGAATATTCTCAGCTCATTGCGCTTACGCTAGCCGGCAGCCGTGAAGCGTACAGTGAACTATATGAAGCAACGATTCGGGATGTGTATCAGACCGTTCATTTTCTCGTTCGCGAAACCTCCGATGTGGATGATGTTGTTCAGGAGATTTATATTCAGGTGCACCGGTCGCTTGAGCAATTTGACGTCAATCGTCCTTTTAGGCCTTGGCTTATGGGGCTGGTTATGCGGCAAATTCATGCCTATCGAAGAAAGAGATGGACGCATCTCCGAATGGTCAAAAAAATAGAGCAGACTGATCTAAGGATGGAACCTGATTTCACTAGTGATGTTGTGGACAGGTTAGCTAACCGCCGTCTACTAGCAAGTGTTGATCGTCTTCCATTTAAGCTGAAGCAGGTGATTATTCTGCACTATTTAAATGAATATTCACAGGAAGAAAGTGCCGCGATACTGGGTATCCCTCTGGGTACGGTGAAATCCTGTATTCATGCTGCACTGCATAAGCTTCGTCAGAAGCCAGAAAATCATACTCTTTTTAAGGGAAAGGTGGAGGACCTGCATGAATTTCAATGAAGAGTTACGGACAGTTCTGCAGGAAGAGGCGAGAAATCTAAGTGCCCCACCGGAACTGAAGGAGCAAATACTAAATCAGACCGAGACTAGGTTAGGGGGAAGACGAATGAAAAAATGGCTTGTAGCAAGCATTTTGGCGGCTGCATTATTAATTCCTACTGGAGCATATGCCGGATATAATTATTTGGCGGATACCCTGTATGGCTCACAAGCAACTGCTGCTACGATTGGAGTAACCCAGCAACAATATGACAGGCTTGAAGCCAAACTGCAGAGCGCGAAGCAAAGTTTTAACGAAGAGGAATTCACAAAATTGATGTCATTACTAGAGGAATTGGGAGCTTACAATCTGCAAATGGCCGATGCTGAAGGAGTCTTTCACCTGGAACAGTTAAGTGCGAAGGATCAAAAGGCATATAACGATTTACAGGTTGAGCTTAAACCTTATTTTGAGAAAATGAATGAAACGGAAATCCCTAAGGCAAAGTCAGCTGTCGTTGATCGTGATACTTTCTGGGATGGCTTGCTGGAAAAAGCAGAACAGAGGCTTACTAAAGAAGAGTTTGCGGAGATCGAACAATTAATAAATGAGTTGCAAAGCTATGATGCCAAGGTATTTGATGCAGATGGAAGTGTTCATATGGATCGGCTTTCGAAAGAGGAGATACAAAACCAAGAGAAGTTAATTGAAGCGCTCGGCCCTTATATAAATAAGCTGGACATGATGATTAAACCTAGTTCTTAGTTGAATTTAAATGCATGTATTGAATAACGATGGATAGAAGTAACATTAGAAAAGCCACCAGAAAAGGTCTAATACACCTTGTGTTCTGGTGGTTTTTTACATTCGGCTAATTTGTATTTTATACATCACTAATTGAATAAATGTATAATCAATTGAGTCAAAAAAAGTATTTGACCACTGGAATAATTAGACATATTATTATTTAAATACTATTGATCTATATATGAATCATGATGGCGAAAGGTGGCTTTGATCATGAAGCAGATGACCATTCGTGCAGAACTGGCGGACTACCTCAAGAAGAATGGAATAACAATTAATCAATTCGCAGAGGTATCTAAAGTAAATTCAGGCACGATTAGCAACATTATGAATGGGAATCGTCCTATAGCCATGCAGCAATTAGATCGGATTACAAAAGGTATGGGATTAGAGGAAGGCTGCTTTTACGATATGTATGTGGAGGAGTGTTTTATACATTCCAATCCCAATTGGAGACGTCTTCGACCTTTTCTATATCGCTGTGCTGAACTAGATAAGCTGGAATGTATAAGCCGGGTGATTGGAATCATGATGGACAGCCTATCTTATACACACCCGTTGTTTGATACAGCAGAAGATTTCTTTGCACAAGGGAAATATGAAGCTGCAGCGTTGTTATACCGGAGTGTGGCGGAGAGTGAGAAGTATCAGCATTCAGAGCGGCTGGCTTTTTGCCAATACAGATTGTTTACGATTGCTCTAGGGGGCGATCAGGATGTGAATTTGCGGGCAGCGGTGCAGTTTGAGGGCTTTGTAAATCGGCTTGATGAAGTTGATCAGCTTGACGCACTGAAGGTTCTGGCGAATACATATAGCGCTTTGAGGCATTGGGATAAGGTAATGGTAATGACTAAGGAATTGGGCAAAAAAGCATCCATTCAATATAATTATAATAATGAGCGAGCCAGAAAAAACGGGGTACAAAAGGAACCTGCAATGCCCTTATTTTCATATATTTTATATTCTTATGTGTTACGTTCAGTAGTTTACAGAGAGCTTGGAGATTATGATAGAGCATTGCATTATATCAACCTTTACATGGACATGAGCTGGATTCGTGAGGATACGGAGGAAGCTTTGCAACTCATGAATCAATGTATGGGTTGGGCGCAGGCTAATATTTTTTTGCTGAAAATTTTAAAAGGTGATGCAGCAATGCTTCCGGAATATGTGACCTATATTGAAGATAGAAAAGAAGAATTTCTTCCAGGCCTGTTCAAAATCTTTCAGGCAGCCAACCACTATGATTTTAATGTGGATGATATTCTTCAGCGGTTTGAGCCAGAAATATCAGATTTTAGAGATCAGCAGCGAAATCTTAAATGTTATAATCGACAAATTATCGAAGACAGATACACTTTTTTTATGGCTGAAATAGCATTGTATTATATAAGAAGAGGAAAATATGAGCTTAGTATAAAATATATAATGGATAGTTTAGAGAATTCTGTAAGGATTAATAACGAATCATGTATAATTAAGTGTGTCGGAATGTTTGAGCAGCTTCGGCATATTGCATCTTTAGAAACGCAGAAAGAGTACCAGAATCTGCTTAGAATCAATGAAAAGAAAAATTGCTTTGTTATTGACAGTGCTTAGTAGTGATAGTTTCATAGAAGATATCAATCAAGAGAGTTCCCTGATTAAATCAGGAATCGCTTTTTTTGAATTCTAGTAATGCACTTCAATGTAAAATTAAGAATTTGACATATACCTCTAGAATATTTCATTAGGGAGGTAGTGTTAATGAATGATCAGGAAATTATCCAAAAGAGAATAGAGGGTGCTAGAAACAAACTTTATTTGATGGAGAGGCAACATGGAGGGCTTTCGCATCCAAATGTGATCAGACAGTCCATGAGATTAGATGAATTAATTAATCAGTACAATAAAGCAGTACATAGTGATAACGAGAATTGAAGAGAATGGTTAAAACACCCTACATAATGATATTGCAACTTCTGATGAAGTATAGAGCCAGCGCTGTGCGCGGGCTTTTTGGCTTGTTGGAGCTCATAAAATAAATCAATGCTGCACGCTTGTCATGCCCGTCTGCATATTGCGGCCAAGTCCCTCATAGACATGTACTAATCAATGCATTCAAAACAGGTTAAGGGGATGATGTCATGCGCCGGATAACATGGGTACTCGCGATCATTATGAGCGTGGCCCTGGTGATGACGGGGTGCGGGAAGAAGGATGCCGCTTCCGTAGTCAAGGATTTGAACAATGTGGCTGACAAGTTGGAAAGTAAGCAGGGAACGTACCAAGGTTCTGGCACAATGACCCTGTATACCGGGGAACAGCCGCAGGAGTATAAGGTAGAGGTATGGTACAAGAATCCTTCCTACTACCGGATCAGCTTGGCAAATGTTCAGAAGGATATTACGCAGATCGTACTTCGTAATGATGAGGGAGTATTCGTACTCACACCAAGTATGAATAAGAGCTTCCGCTTCCAAAGCGATTGGCCGGATGATCAAGGGCAGGTCTATCTGTATCAGACGTTGGTTCGTGGCATAGTTTCGGATAATAATCGCCAATTTGTGGAAGATGGGGATAACTATGTGTTCGAGGTAGCCGCGAATTATCAAAGCAATGCCCTTGTACGACAAAAGATTTGGCTTGATAAAAAGACTTATGAACCTAAACAGGTTCAAGTCTCGGATTCTGAAGCGAAGGTAGTTGTAAACGTGAAGTTTGACACCTTCAAATTCGATACGGATTTCACCAAGGATTCTTTTGATATGGAAAAGAACATGGCCTCGGGTAAGTCCGCAGAGAGCACAGTAGCTGAGGTTGATGAGAATGGTAATCCAATTACAGCTCCTGAAGGCCAAGAACCGGCTGAGCAACCAGTGGCTGCAGAGCTTGGAGACTTTGGGATCATTGAACCTGATTATATTCCAGCTGGTGTAGAGTTTAAGGACTCCCATAAATTGGAGGGGAACAAAGACCATGCTGTTCTCATCCGATATGATGGGATTTATCAGTACACTATTATGGAATCCCGTCCACTGGACCGTGCGGTAGCACTGGCGCCTGGAACCCTGAAAGACCTTGGTTTTACATGGGGAGTTCTGAGTGGGGATGAGCAGCAGACATTGACTTGGATGTCTGAGGGAGTAGAGTACCGAATTACAAGTGCCAATCTTCCTGCTAATGAAATGATGCAAATTGCCGCTTCTATGGAGGCACAATCGGGTAAATAATAAAAAGTAGGCGGATACTGCGTTTTGTGGGATTCTTTCCTCTACAACGTAGTATCCGCTTTTCTTTATTTGCCGGGGCTCCAGCACACATTGACAGCCACCTTCTGTAGCATTACCATTGGTACTAAGACAATGATTAATGCAATGCAGCAATGACGTTTTACTACAACGTAAGAAGGTGACTTGAAGTGCAAGCAAGCTATCGACCGACAGTAGCCGAAATTAATCTGGATGATTTGCGTGCCAATTACGAAGCCTTTCGCCGCTACTTGCCGGCAGAGACAAAGTTTATGGGATGCGTCAAAGGAAATGCGTACGGCCATGGAGCAGTGGAAGTGACACGGGAGCTGGAAAGACTCGGAGCAGATTATGTTAGTGTGGCTTTTTTGGATGAAGCATTGGAGCTGCGTCAGGCGGGAATACTGATTCCTATACTGGTGCTTGGCTACACTTCCCCAGAAGGAATAGCCGTTGCCTGGGAGAACCATGTAACTGTAACACTGTTCACACCGGAGGTACTGGAGGCTATAAGACAGCTTCCTATAGATCCGGAACATCGGCTGAAGGTGCATATCAAGATTGATAGCGGGATGGGACGACTGGGTCTTTTACCAGCTGACGCACCTGCATTTATCTCTGAAGTGCAGTCTGTTGCGCAGGCGGAGCTGGAGGGTATGTTTACCCATTTTGCCAAGGCAGACGAACAAGACAAAAGCTATACACTGGAACAGCATCGACGGTTCATGAGCGTGGCGGAAACGCTGCGGGAGCAGAACATTCAGATCCCGATCATACATACGGGCAATAGCGCTACGGCCATTGATTCACCTTATTTATCCAGCAACATGGTGCGTGTAGGCATCAGCTTGTACGGATTTTATCCCTCCACAGAGGTGAACCGTCAACTGGTAGAACTACGTCCGGTATTGACGCTGAAGACGCAGGTTGTATATGTCAAAAGCCTGCCTGCCGATTGGGGCGTCAGTTACGGCACTAGGTACATCACAGAGAGCGAGGAGATTATTGCAACGCTACCTGTGGGGTACGCAGATGGATATTCCCGCATGCTAACTGGCAAAGCGGAGGTGCTAATACGTGGACGCCGCGTTCCTGTCGTCGGAACAATCTGCATGGATCAGTGTATGGTATCACTCAAATCTTTCGCTGCAGAAGCGGAACAAATTAAAGCAGGCGAAGAAGTTGTTCTCATCGGCCGTCAAGCTGACGTGATGATCACGGCAGACGAGTTGGCTCTCCAGCTTGGAACAATTCACTACGAGGTTATCTGCATGTTGGCTCATCGGGTGCCCCGCGTTTATATAAGTGAAGGCACACTTCCTAAATTAGTAAATGCTCTGCTCACAAACTGAAAGTTCTTGACAGTGATGTTATACAAGGGAGAAAATAGAAGGAATTGTTTCGTATTAGGAGATGTGACTAAAAGCCTATACGAACCACCATTTCTAGTTTATAATGGGATGCAGCATACTTGATATACTGGCGGCATATATTCCTTGTATAAAATTCCTTGTATATTGTAACACTGGAACACAAGGGCAGAAGGTTTGTGGGGGTGGAAGAGAAGGTGGCTAATTTGCAGAACACCAAAAGAATCATGATCAGCTTGCCCGATCATCTCTTGCAGGAAGTGGACGGAATTGTTCAATTGGAGAATTCCAACCGGAGTGAATTGATTAGGCAGGCCATGAAGCTGTACTTGAGCGAACGGAGGAAACGTTCCATCCGGGAGTCCATGCAGCGCGGCTACATGGAAATGGCTAAGATCAACTTGACCATGGCATGCGAGGCTTTCCTCGCGGAGGAAGATGCAGACAGCACTCTTGGCCGCTTAGTAAGCGGGGTGTAGACATTGATCGTTAAACGTGGCGATGTTTTTTTTGCTGATCTTTCGCCGGTTGTAGGTTCTGAACAAGGCGGAGTAAGGCCAGTTCTGGTCATCCAGAACGATATTGGCAATCGCTTTAGCCCGACGGTAATTGTGGCTGCAATCACAGCCCAAATCCAGAAGGCTAAGTTACCTACACATGTGGAAATTGACGCAGCTGCTCATGGCTTTGACAGAGATTCTGTTATTTTGCTGGAACAGGTTAGGACGATTGACAAACAACGCTTAACTGACAAGATCACCCACCTTGATGATGAAACGATGAAAAAGGTGGATGAATCGCTGCAAATCAGCCTTGGTCTGATTGATTTTTAATCACCCTAGGTTATAGATAACTCATGAGATTGGCGCTCGGGTACGAATCCGGGCGTCTTTTAATGTGCGTTTTTGCGTATAGTAAATAAAGAATCGTTAGGTCTTCACTTTTTGAAAATGATCTGATATTATTAGACCGTACGGTCGGTTTAGGAGGTGCTTAGAATCAAAGGACGCTCAGACGGAGAAGAAACTAAAAAAAGAATTGTGCGCAAGGCCACGCAGCTGTTTGTACAGAAGGGTTATGCTGCCGTAACTATGAATGAAGTTTGTGTAGCCTCGAATGTCAGTAAAGGCAGTCTGTATCACCATTTTCCGAGCAAGGATGAGCTTTTTCTATTTGTAGTGGAAGTGGATACGTTAGAGTGGCTGCAAGCGTGGGATGATAAGAAACAGGAAATTGTAGGGATCGAAGAACGATTTTATGCGTTAGCCGAACACTACGCAAATGATTTTCAGAATCCATTGATTCATGCGCTCGAGGAATTCTCCAGAAGCAGATGCCACCCGGAAGAGATTAGCAAGCGGCTTTCACTTCTTTATGAAGCAGCCTCACATGCTTGTCGTGATCTTTTGAAGGAAGGTATTGAAACGGGATATTTGGTAAAGGGCGACTTAGAGAACTATGTAATCATCGTGAGTGGCATGCTTGAAGGGATTGGAAGAGTTTCTGAATTCTCGATTCATGAGAAGACCCAGGAGGATATAAAAAAATATTACCGGGAAGCAGTAAATTTATTATTACAAGGGATCCGTACGGGGTAAGATAACGAGGGGCATGAAAAGAAGCTTTACATTCAGGAACATGAAGGCTGAAGCTTCTCAAAGGCACCGGAATAGGAAGGGTTATTTTTTTACTATTATTTAGACCGGATGGTCGGTCTTAACATGCATAATATTCGAAGTTTTGGCTTTAAACACACGGAGGGTTAATACAATGTCATTGTTACTTAGAAACAGAGGCGCTATGCTGCTTGTTATGCTTAATATTTTTCTGGCTTTTACTGGAATTGGGCTAGTAGTCCCAATAATGCCAACCTACATGAATGAGCTTGGGATCAGCGGAAGTACTGTCGGGCTCTTGGTCGCCTCCTTCTCGCTTGCCCAATTATTAATATCGCCATTTGCCGGCAGATTATCCGACAGAATCGGTAGAAAAAAGGTGATTGTAGCAGGTTTGATCGTGTTTGCGATATCGGAGCTGATTTTTGGTCTGGCCAATGTACCCTGGCTCTTGTTCGTTTCGAGATTGCTTGGTGGTGCAGGAGCTGCTTTAATTATGCCGGCAGTTATGGCTTATGTAGCAGACACGACTTCTTTTGAAGAGAGAGCTAAAGGAATGGGGCTAATTAATGCAGCCATTACCACCGGCTTTATTATTGGTCCTGGGATTGGCGGTTATCTTGCTGAGCTTGGAATGCGGGTACCCTTTTTCTGTGCGGCTGGGGCAGCTGGAGTTGCAGCTCTAATTACAGTTTTAATTTTGCCTGAGTCTCTATCTGAAGAGAAACGTAAGGAAGCGACGTTATCAAAAAATAATCAGGAAAGCTTCTTGACGCAGCTGATGCGTTCTTATCGCGAACCGTATTTTTTCGGCTTAATTATTGTATTTGTCATGGCTTTTGGGCTGGCTAATTATGAAACGGTGTTCGGATTGTTCGTGGACCATAAATTTGGCTTTACGCCTAAGGATATCGCTTTTGTAATTACCTTTGGTTCTATTGCAGGTGCGGTGGTGCAGGTGTCCGCGTTTGGCTGGATCTTGAATAAATTCGGGGAGAACAAGGTGATCTCCACTTGTCTTATAGTCTCATCATTGTTTATTCTGCTGACCTTGTTTGTAAGCGGCTTTTGGGCGATTATTACGGTTACCTTTATTGTGTTCTTTGCAATGGATATTCTGCGTCCAGCAGTAGGCACACAGCTTTCCAAGATGGCCGGAGAATCGCAGCAAGGTTTCGTAGCGGGAATGAACTCAGCTTATACAAGTCTCGGAAATATTGCTGGGCCTATCGTCGCAGGGTATTTGTTTGATCTTAGTATTAACTTCCCATATGGGGCAGCCGCGCTCGTTCTGGCTTTGTGTTTTGTATTGTCACTGAGTTCCGGAAAACGGGGAATGGGACAGCGGGCGTAATCGCCGAATCCGGGCTCTGACCACTCTACCATGCCTCGCTTTATCGCACAGCGGTTCAGTACAAAGCGCGCTATTCGGGCTGGTCTTTGGTGCAGAGCCGAATCTGTGATACTATTTTAATTATGAGATCAAGATATGTATAAGCAGATTGTGTACGGGAAGAGGGATACTAATGGCGGTAGATAACAGCAATACGGAAGTCATTACGGATGAGGCAAACGCACAGCGGGAGCAGGAATTGATAACCGTAGCGATTGCCAAGGAATTGAACATTAGTCTGAAACAGGTACGCACTACGGTAGGACTGCTGGATGAGGGAAATACCATTCCGTTCATCGCCAGATATCGGAAGGAAATGACGGGTGAGCTGGACGAAAATGCGCTTCGTGATATTGAAGAACGGCTGGGTTATCTTCGCAATCTAGGCGAACGTAAAAAAGACGTTATACGCAATATTGAAGAGCAGGGCAAGCTGACCAAAGAGCTTCATGAGCAAATTATCAATGCGGTCAAGCTTCAGGAAGTAGAGGACTTGTATCGTCCCTTCAAGCAAAAGCGTAAGACGCGGGCTAGTGTTGCGAAGGAAAAAGGACTTGAGCCGCTTGCTAACTGGATCTTGGAGCAGCAAAGACAAGGGGATCCACAGACTGAAGCATCGAAATATATTGATGTGGAAAAGGGAGTAGAGAGCGCAGACCAAGCGCTGCAAGGCGCACTGGATATCATTGCCGAGAACATAGCAGATGATCCTGCGATCCGCTCTTGGGTTCGCCAGTATACAGCAAGTCAAGGTATTCTTGTGTCTGAAGCAAAGGATGCAGAACAAGAATCTGTATACGAAAATTACTATAGTTACCGTGAACCTGTACACAAAATGCCACCTCACCGCATCCTAGCAATTAACCGTGGTGAGCGTGAAAATATATTAAAGGTAGGCATTGAGGTCGTCACTGATAAAATTCATGCCTATATCGCACGGAAGATCATTAAAGGGCCATCCCCGGTGAAGGAACTGCTGGAAGCAGTGACTGAGGATGCCTACAAACGTTTGATTGCTCCTTCTGTAGAGCGTGAAGTTCGTGGAGAGATGACCGAACGTGGGGAGAACCAGGCGATTTCGATCTTCTCTGGCAATCTACGTAGCCTGCTGCTGCAACCGCCAGTAAAGGGACGTTGTGTGCTGGGTGTTGACCCTGCATACCGTACTGGCTGTAAGCTGGCTGTTGTAGACGATACAGGTAAGCTGCTAGAGGTAGCTGTGACCTATCCGACGCCGCCGAACAACAAGAAGCTCGAAGCTGCTGCTAAGTTCAAAGAGTTGATTGCTAAGTACGGCATTCAGCTCATCGTAATCGGCAATGGTACAGGCTCGCGTGAAACGGAGCAGTTTACAGCAGAAGTGATTGCCGAGATTGGCAATCCAGAGCTGGCGTACCTGATCGTTAATGAAGCGGGAGCGAGTGTCTATTCGGCTTCCAAGCTGGCGCAGGAGGAATTCCCGGATCTGGATGTAGCGGAGCGCAGCGCGGCTTCTATCGCCCGTCGTGTGCAAGACCCGCTGGCGGAGCTGGTGAAAATCGATCCGAAAGCTATTGGTGTGGGACAGTACCAGCATGACGTCTCCCAAAAGCATCTGGAGGAGAGTCTTAAAGCCGTCGTGGAATCAGCGGTAAACCATGTTGGCGTGGATGTGAACACGGCATCTCCTGCCTTGCTCTCTTATGTAGCAGGGGTTAATGGAACAATTGCTAAGAATATCGTTAAATTCCGGGAAGAGAACGGCAAGTTCACGACTCGGAAGCAGCTGCAAAAGGTACCTCGTCTAGGTGCCAAGTCCTATGAGCAATGTATCGGCTTTCTCCGGATTCCGGGTGGAGACAACACCTTGGACCGCACGCCTATTCACCCCGAGTCCTATCCGGTGGTGGATCGTTTGTTCCGTGAGCTAAGCCTCGATGTGAATAAGCTTGGCAGCAAAGAAGTGGCCTCACAGCTTGAGGTGCAAAATGCCGAGGAGCTGGCTGTGAAGCTGGATGTCGGCGTGCCTACGCTGCGCGACATCCTGGAGAGCTTGCAGCGTCCGGGCCGCGATCCGCGCGAGGAGCTGCCGTTGCCGATCTTCCGCACCGATGTGCTGAAGATCGAGGACCTGGTTCCTGGCATGGAAATGCAGGGAACCGTCCGCAACGTTATCGATTTCGGCGCATTCGTCGATATCGGCATCAAAAACGATGGGCTGGTGCATATTTCCCAGCTCAGCGGCAGCTTTGTGAAGCACCCGATGGACGTTGTCTCCGTAGGAGACAATGTTACCGTCTGGGTGATGGGGGTTGACCTGAAGAAGGGCCGGGTCAGCTTGACGATGCGTCCGCCGCGTGTTGAGGCGGGAAGCGTAAAGTAGACAGATCGCAGTGATCCTCAAAGAACGACAACAAGAAGCCAGTCTCCATTATTGGGGACTGGCTTCTTGTTGATTATTTTCAGCTGGAACCCTTTTTGTCATTATAGAAGTGAAGGACGTGCACTCTTTGGGTAAGTTTAGAGTAACAGTTGAACTAATGGCTTATTATTAGGAGGAGATAGATGTGGGAAATCCATTGAAAGAATTAAAAAATAGTGTGAATGGCCTGAAGCAATCCCTTGACGGAGTTAAGCAATCAGTAGAGGGGTTGAAAGAACCTATAGATGAGATGAAGGGAAACATTCAGATCACGTTGGAGCAGGCGAAGGACAGGTCTGAGGGATTCAAATCGGAGATCAATCGTATGAAGGAATGTGTGGAGGAAACTAAGCTGGTTGTTAATGAGGCGAAGGAAACGGTAATGGAGGCGGGTGAGGTGCTTTACACTCAGAAACGCTATAAAAGATTGTTGAAGAAGCAAAACCGAAAAATGCAGCCTGCAAAGGCAGGCCGCCGTTTACTATAATCAGCCGGAAGTCCAAACATTTACCGCAGTTACAACCCGTACCTTTTAATTATAGGAATGAGAGGGAAGCGCATTTAAAAAAATCTGCAACAGCTCATTTACCGAAGCCTCCATATTGGAACGTTGCTCAGCTGCAAGCCAATCCTCTTGAATGATGATATAGCTGCAGGAGCTGCTTTTTAAATAGCTGTATATTATTTGTGCTTCGTCAATTTCATGGCGGCCGATCGCTGCCGGGGTCTGATTGGGTTCACTGTGAAAAGTGGTCATAATCGCTGACTTTATTGCCGCTTGCAGGTGGGTGATATCCGGTTGATCATATTGTAGCTTGGTATGGGACAGGATACGGTTGCCCTTGAGCAGAATGAGTTTAAGCGTCTGTTCATTCATGGCCTCAAGAACAGCAATACTCTGATTCTCTTGAGCGAATTCGATGACCTTTTCTTTGTGAATCAGGAAGCTAACAGCTCCAATATAATCCCTGTATTTGGCGGCGGTTTCGAAGTCATAGTGCTCCGCGGCCACTGCCATCCGTTGCTCCATTTCCTCGAGGATGCTGGAATCTGAGCCGTTTAGTAAGCCAATGACCCGATCAATAATTTTATTATATTGAACAGCGGCATCTCCGCCTGCACACATCCCAATGCATAGGCCAAGCGAATGGTTTAGGCATAGGGAATTTTTAAAGCTAGGGTTGCTGCAAAGGATTTTTGAGCTTTCTTTAATGCCTTGTACTGCCCGTTCAACCGTGCTTCTGCTTGTATAGGGACCCAAAACCTGAGTGCCTTCTTTGACCGCAGGATCATAGGTAATCTCTAACGAACGTATTTTTTCATCCGCTCCTATTACGATATAGGTATAAGCCTGCGGATTTTTCATTTTTTTATTGTACATGGGTTTGATCTCTTTAATTAATTTGCATTCCAGCATAAAGGCTTCGAATTCTGTATCCGTAAGGATGATTTCCAGATCTTTAATATTTCTTACAAGCTGCTTAACCTTTGGGGAATGAGATTTTGAGTTTTGAAAATAAGATTGGACTCTCCGTTTTAACTGTTTTGCCTTGCCAACATATATAATATGACCGAGATTATCCTTCATGAGATAAACACCGGGAGTTAGGGGAAGGCTTTTAAGTTTTTCTGTTAAATGAATGATAACCCCGCCCTCTCATAAGAGTTGTATGATTGATAGTTTTAGTATAAGCTTGCAACCTTCATTTGTTCAAATCAGTCTAAAGAGTGAAGGATCGAAGCTAAGGAGGGATCTTATGTACTTCGCAAAAAAAATCGGTGGGCTGGCGCTGATAGCAGCAATGTTATGGCTTACAGCATGTAGCGGAACGCCAGAAGCAGGGACGGAGCCGAAGCAGACGCCAGAGCATTCACAAGAGCAGACGCCAGTGCAGACGCAAAAGCCGATACCCGAGCAGGCACCAGAGCAGACGGAAAAGCAGACGCCAGAGCAGACATCAACTGCACAGTCAGCGGCTACTACGGAATCACCACAGGAGACTGAGACATCAAGTACGGGGCAGCCGCAGGATCTAGAGGGATTACCGCCATCAGTTGAGGAAGCAGCGACGACGGTTATAAGGTCAATTAAAAACAAGGATATGAAGCAATTAGCGGCATGGGTACATCGGGATAAAGGGCTACGTTTCTCTCCATATGCATACGTGGATACAAAAAATGATCTTGTATTCACCCGGGAGGAAGTAGAAGGATTAATGAATGACTCTACCAAAAGAGTCTGGCGAACATTTGCTGGCTCCGGTGATTTAATCGAGCTGACATTCGCAGATTACTACAAGCGGTTTGTTTATGATGCGGACTTCATTCAGAAGGCCGAAATTGCTGTGAACAAGGGGCTTGGGCAAGGGACGACGATCAATAACTTAAACGAAGTGTATCCTAAGGAGCAATATGATTTCGTTGAATATCATATTGCTGGTATCGATCCTTCTGTCGAGGGTATGGATTGGCGCAGCCTGCGCCTAGTCTTCGAAAAGATCGGAGAAGACCATGCATTAGTCGGCATTATTCATGATCAATGGACGCCTTAGCTTACGGACTCAGACGGCGCTATTATGGACGCTGTTTGCCTGCTTCAACTTATTATTCACGTCCGTTGGTATACGCTGATCCTTACGGACCCAAATGACGCTATTCGCGTGTTTTTAGCGATTAGAGCACAGGTTCGGACTCCAGTGCAGCTATTCATTACAAAAAGGAACATTTATGGTGCTTTTTGTGCCGATAGCGACGATGGAGTCCTTTAGTAGTCCAAATGTGCGATTATACTGCGAATAAGGTCATCTGGGTCCGATAGCTACTGCAACCCCATCCGCTGCAAATCCTTCTGTTGCACACCTAGTGCTGCACACCTAACTGATGCATACCTAACAGATGCACACCTAGTTACTGAACACCTAGTTACTGAACACCTAGTTACTGCATACCTAACTGCTACACACCTAACTGTTGCACACCCATCTGCTACGTTCGCATACCGCAAACATTGGAGCATCGCTGATCTGTATTTTGTTTTTGGGTACCTGCTTCAGCGGATTTTCATATTCGTTGATACAGGATGAGCCTTACGGACCTAGATGACGTTATTCGCGTGTTTTTAGCGATTGGAGCACAGTTTCGGACTCCAGTGCAGCTATTCATTACAAAAAGGCACATTTATGGTGCTTTTTGTGCCAATAGCGACGATGGAGTCCTTTAGTAGTCCAAATGTGCGATTATACTGCGAATAAGGTCATCTGGGTCCGATAGCTACTGCAACCCCATCCGCTGCAAATCCATCTGTTGCACACCTAACTGCTGCACACCTAGTTGCTGCACACCTAACTGCTGCACACCTAGTTACTGAACACCTAGTTACTGCATACCTAACTGCTACACACCCATCTGCTACGTTCGCATACCGCAAACATTGGAGCATCGCTGACCTGTATTTTGTTTTTGGCTACCTGCTTTAGCGGATTTTCATATCCATTGATATACGCTGAGCCTAACGGACCCAGATGACGCTATTCGCGTGTTTTTAGCGATTAGGGCATAGTTTCGGACTCCAGTGCAGCTATTCATTAGAAAAAGGCATATCTATGGTGCTTTTTGTGCCAATAGCGACGGTGGAGTCCGATAGTATCGTGAAATTGGCATTTTTCTGCGAATAAGGTCATCTGGGTCCGATAGAAGCTACGTCCGTGCAAATATGATCTAATCGCTCGAAGTTTGATGTTCATCCCGTCAAGTAGCCTCTTGCACACAAAAATGATCTAATCCCTGGAAGTTTGATGTTCATCCCCGTCAAGTAGCTTCATGCACACAAAAATGATCTAATCGCTCGAAGTTTGATGTTCATCCCCATCAAGTAGCTTCATGCACACAAATATGATCTAATCTCGCGAAGTTTGATGTTCATCCCCGTCAAGTAGCTTTATGCACACAAAAATGATCTAATCGCTCGAAGTCTGATGTTCATCACTGCTAAGTAATCAGCATTTCTGAGCCTGAGTTAGCTTGCGAACCCAGCGACGTTATTTGCAAATTTATTGCGATTGGAGCACAGTTCGGGCCCAGTGCAGCTAGTCGTTAGAAATAGGCCCATATTGGATGTTTTTTAAGACAATAGCAATTATGTAGTTCGATAGCGGCTGCATCCGTTACCTTATCATTCGGAGTTTGGAGTTGGGATAAAGGGGGAAGGAACAACAAGGGATGCTTCAGTAGCCATATGATGGCTTTTGAGGCATCCCTTATTTGTTTATAAAAATGAACTTAGATACCTGAGGAAAGGGAAGAGAGGCGAAGGGGAACTTTGGGACTGTAGGAGCGATAGCAACCGCTGCTAAGATTTCCATGGGAAAGCCATCTTCGTAAGCATAAGCTTCTCCGTATCTCAGCCGTCATAAACGGTAGCTGGAATCCAAATATTCACCGCAGCTGCGACTGACTCTTAACTCTAAAACCCTCAAGTTCAATTTATATTATTGTGCCGCGCTAGACGAATAAGAGGCGGAGCCAGTTACAGGTTGAGCGATAGCTTTGTATCCATCTGGCAGATAAGTGGCAACAGATGCTTTTGTGATCACCTGCGCGTACATTTTCCCTGGTTCAGGAGCAGTCACGTTAAAGTAAATCACAGCTGTATTGTCTTTACCAAATTCGATTCGCTCAATCACCAGCCCATACCCGGGGTTAGGTAGATTATTAACGGTAAGGGTGGCTTTATTTACGCCTTCACCCGCTTTGGTCAACGTAACCTCTGTTTCGTAGGTTGGAGTAGTGGGACTGCCATTAGATACAATTACACGTTTAGCAAAAGCGGCTGCATCATAGATCAGAGCGGCTGCTTCAGAGCGGGTAATAGCATCATTTGGCCGGAAATTACCGTTCTTATCGAGTGTGGCAATATGTGTATTCAGCAGAATCTGGAGACTATTTATAACCTCAGTAGAGAGTTTATCGCCATCCTTAATATCTACATACATCAGCGTAACAGGGAAGTTACCTTTACTTTGCAGCGCTTGCGTCAATAAGTGCGCGAACTGAGCACGGGTGATGGTTCCGTTAGGATCCACTGTCCGGTCGAGTGAAAGGCCATTTTGCTTGGCAGTCAGGAAAGCCGAAGCATACCAGGCCTTGTCGTTCACTTTATCAAAATAATCACTCGCTTTGGAAGAACTACTACCTGCCGCTGGTTGCGGAGTCAGATTCAGACCCCCAACGATGAATTGTATCCCTTGCGCAAAGCTTACTTTAGATTTAGGAGCAAACTTATCTTTGTCTACTCCGTTTATAATCCCCTCTTTATGCAAAGAGTTGATTTTTGCTTCCGCAGGATCACCTTTCAAATCTGAAAAAGCAAAAGCGGATGCCCCAAAAGACACACTCGCTGCCAAAATGCCGCAGGCTATAGTCATTTTTTTAGCGTTATTTATGAATAATGGTTTTTTCATTTGCGTCACCTCCATACTCTTAGATGGTAGATTAGACCAAAATGTTGCATAGAATTTAAAATATTATAACGGTTCAAGTAAAATATTATCCACGCAGTAGCGATTCGGCACCATCTATATAAATTTCAGTTCCCGTCACATGAAAAGATTCATCCGATGCGAGAAATAATACCAGATTGGCAACCTGCTCAGGCTTACCTGGTGCATTTTCCAGCGGATGATTACCTTCCGGAAATTCCACAGGAATCTTCACTTCTTGAAGATCATCGCTTTTATACGTATTATCTCCAATTTGTGTATCGATTGATCCAGGACAGATGGCATTTACACGGATGCCGTATTGCGCCAGCTCTAGTGCAGCCATTTTCATAAAAGCAACTTGTCCTGCCTTGGAAGATGAGTAAGCGGAAGCGCCAATGTTCGAGAATACTCGGTTGCCGTTAATGGAGCTGGTGATAATGATGCTGCCGCCATTTTCTTTCATGTGGGGGATGGCGTATTTTACTGTGGCAAAGGTGCTGCGTAGGTTGGTATTCAGTGTCTGGTCCCAATCTTCGATTTCTAGTGTTTCGATGGGAGACCATGTACCATTAATGCCAGCATTGGCAAAAATAATATCAATCTTCTGGGCCGCCTCCCCAACCTTACGAATACTTTCTTCGACCAGACCTGGATTGGAGACATCGCATTCAATTACTGTTGCTGTACCGCCAATAGATTCAATCTCACGTTTAGTTTCATAGGAATCCTCGGGAGTGCGGTCAAGCATATATACCTTAGCTCCCTGTTGGGCAAACCGTATCGCTGTAGCTTTTCCAATACCGGAACCAGCACCTGTAACCACTGCAACTTTATCCTGTAAACGTTTATCTGTCATGATGAATTTCCTCCTCGGCGTTAAATTTCTTATATTAGTAATTACATACCCGGCATAGCTGAATCTAACCATTTGAACTGGAGGGTGGAACAACGTGGATGGATATATTACTATGGAACATAAGGATGTAAATAATATAAATTCAGATAAATTTAGATAAATCTAGCTCATGATAGGGGAACTATAGATGATTCAGCAGCAGGGAGCAGAACGGATTAATGTGGGGATATTTGCCCATGTGGACGCCGGGAAGACAACAACAACGGAGCATATTTTGTATGAAAGCGGTCGCATTCGAGCGCTTGGCAGCGTAGATACGGGGACGGCATTGACGGATTCTATGGATGTGGAGCGGCAGCGGGGGATCTCCGTACGGGCGGCATTGGCTTCTTTTGCTTGGAAAGGTGTGCAGATTAATCTGGTCGATACCCCGGGGCACGTCGATTTTCTGTCCGAAGTTGAGCGGTCTTTGCGGGTGATGGATTGTGCGGTGCTTGTTCTTTCAGCCGTGGAGGGTGTGCAGGCCCAAAGCGAGATGATCTGGAACGCGCTGCGCAAGCTGGGAATCCCCACACTTATTTTTGTGAACAAAATGGATCGTGTAGGTGCTGACCCTGAAGCTGTGCTGGCAGAGGCGCGAAATTATTTGTCTAGTGATATCATTCCAGTTCAGCAACCCATCGGCAAAGAGAAGGAGTACATAGGAGCAAGAGATTTATGGGAGAATGAAGCTGATGCTAACAAGCGAACAGAATTATTAGAGGCTTTAGCTGAACGGGACGAAGAGCTGTTGGAGAAGTATATGTCTGGTAGTCCGATTGATTTGGCTGAATGGAAAAAATATATGAAAACAGCCGCCTCATCAGGTCGCTTTTTTCCGATGGTTTATGGCGTCGCCGCCAAGGGGCTTGGGATTACTGCCTTGCTGGATGCGATGGTTGAGTATTTTCCGCGCGCTGGTGGGAATGTGGAGGGTCCGGTGTCAGGCATCGTATACAATATTCAGCGTGATAAAAGTATGGGACGGATGGCGTTTGTCCGCCTGTATGAAGGGACGATTCGTAACCGCGATACGCTGTTGAATTATACGCAGGATATTCAGGGAAAAGTGACCCAGATCCGCAAGGTCGAAGGTGGTCGGACCGAGGATGTCGGAGCGCTTGAAGCGGGAGATATTGCTGTTATCTATGGTCTTTCCGGGGTGCGCATCGGAGATGTGCTCGGCCATCCGGGGGCCATTCCGGAGGAGGCGAAGCTGGCTGTGCCGCTGCTAACGGTGCGTGTATTCTGGGAGCCAGATATGGATGACCATAAGGTTATCGGGGCGCTGCAGGAGCTGGCGGATGAAGATCCGCTTTTGGATGCACAGTGGCTGCAGGATGAGCGGGAGCTGCATATCAAAGTAATGGGACCGATTCAGCTGGAGATTCTGAACAGTGTTCTGGAGGAGCGATATGCGCTGAAGGTGACCTTCGGTCAGCCTTCTGTCATTTATAAAGAAACGCCAGCCCGTGCAGGGGAAGGTTTTATCGCTTACACGATGCCGAAACCGTGCTGGGCGATTCTACGCTTTCAGATTGAGCCTGGACCTCCGGGCAGTGGTTTAGTCTATGATTCGATAGTGCGGAGTTCCGATCTGCTGCCGCAATACCAGAGCGAAACCGCACGTCGTGTACCGGAAGCCTTGCAGCAGGGTTTGTATGGCTGGGAGGTTACCGACCTTAAAGTGACCTTGACCGAGGGACAGCATCATGTATGGCATACCCATCCGCTGGATTTTGCTGTGGCGACTCCGATGGGAATTATGGACGGACTCGCTCGGGTAGGCACTAAGCTTCTGGAGCCGATTCTGCAGGTTCGCATCGTGGTCCCTGAGGAGAATGGCGGCCGGGTGATGAACGACCTCGTGCAGATGCGCGGCACGTTCGAGCCTCCCGTGCTGCAAGGCGAACGGATGATTATCGAAGGACGTCTGCCGCTGGCAACGTCACTCGATTATCCTGTCAGCTTAAGCTCCTACACGAAGGGGCGCAGCACGTTTACTTCTTTTTTTGCCGGCTATGAAGAATGTCCACCAGACGTATCTGCTGAGCGCACCCGCCGGGGCGTGAACCCACTTGATCAGGCGAAATATATATTAAGCGTGCGAAAGGCACTGCAAGGGTAAATTGAGGTAGAAGGACTATTGAGACTAATAGGCAGGGTGAAGACAAAGGAGCGTGTCAGCGATGTTAGTACTAAGATATACTCAGAAATTATTAAAAGATATGAAAGTAGCTCCAGTAGAAGTAGAAGACATCTCCTCCTTTTTTAGTTGGCATGTGAATATTATGCAACTCAGAAAAAAACATATTTTATTTGTACATGATGCAAGCCGGTTATGTATATTATTGGATGGAATAAGAAGTGGTCAAGCTGATAAATTGGTTGAAAAGTTCAGAATAGAACTTAAGGAGTATTTATTGCAGGAGGGTTTTAAGAAGCAGCTCATAAATCAGTATTTACTAGAGGCCGGAGAAATCACTATATCCCGTACAAATAATAAAAGTGTACTTGGAACAATGAATGAAATAACACTATACAATTCGGTAGCTCAAAGTGATTTCAGCAGCTTGCTTGAGAGGAATAAGTGGTTGAACACTATTATATATAAACCTATTGATTATAAAGAGCCCATTAATGTCTTTAGAGAATCCTTAAATAGTTACTATTCATAAGCAAGTACTGTCAATCTTGGACTAGCTGAAGCTTTTATCGGAAATCTGAGGGGGAAATAAATTGAAGATTAGAGAAGCAACAGCTAGTGATATAGACGGGATCGCTTTTGTCCACGCTGCGAGTTGGAAAACCACGTACAGAGGGCTAATTTCGGACGAGTTTCTCGATAAAATCACAGTGGAAGTAAGAAGAAAGCTCTGGATTCGGAATTTTGAAAACCCCAATAAAGACGAGGTTATGTATGTGGCCGAAGATGGGGCTGGGACGATTATTGGTTTTGCAAATGGAGGAACGCGAAGAGGGTCAGATCTCTCTGATCTCTATGATGCGGAGCTATATGCACTCTATTTGCTTAAGGAACAGCAAGGAAAGGGTCTTGGAAGGCAACTCATAAGAAGCGTAGCACAGAATTTATTGGAGAAAAATTATAGCTCGTTCATGACTTGGGTGGTAACAGGAAATCCCGCGATTCATTTCTACCACAAAGTGGGTGGGCAATCTGTTGCGACAAAAGAAGTGAAGATTAGGAATGAGATTGTTGAAGAGATCATGATCGGGTGGAGGGATATTGGGACTGTTGGGGATTAAGAGCCAAGGGGAGCGATGTGCAGAAGCCTTTAACTGTATTTTGTACAACTATAATCCTGCAAATAACCCGCCAAAGGATATAACTGTATTTCGTACATCTATTTTTGTGATTTATTACTCTATGGGCACATTTTCTAGTTTTTAAGTGTACAGAATACAATTAAAGTCCTGATGATCCCCTTTGGATGCGGAATAAGTGTATGAAATGCAGTTATTTTACGAGTTCATTAAGCTCTGCCAGCCTTTTTCCACTTGCCCATAATCTGCCGTAGCAAGCCACCGCAAACCGGAGTATCGTTGCTACAACCGCCTATTCCCCCTCAGACTCAGCCTTCTTCCGCGCTCGGAAGCGCCGCACCTTCATAAGGTTGCCACAAGCTTTGTCATCGCAGTACCGCTTGGAACGGTTGCGTGTATCATCGTAATAGACCCAGAGGCAATCGGGATTCTCGCAGATGCGGAATCTTGTGGGTTCTTTTTCAAGCAATGCCTCGGCAAAAGACGCCGCAATCTCCGCCATCACCTGTTCCCAACCGCTATGGAGTGGCAAAAGCTTTATTTCCGCTTGCTCGTCGCTTTTCCATACAATTCGCCGTGTAACAGGACCCTTGTCCAAATAGATATTGAGCTGTTCAAGCATTTCTCCATACACTGTGTTTCCTTGCACAATAGCCTGTACCCAGTTCCATAGTAGTGAGCGAAGCTTTTTAAGCTGCGCCATTTCTATCGTGTTCGGCATCTGTGTTTCTAAAAGAGAATACTCCTTCAGCCATTTAAAAACCCATTCTTCTTCATCGAGCCTGTCCCGATCTTTATTCTTATCTCCTGTTCGCCAATCCCGCCAGTAGCTGTTAATGAAATCCTCCCACAACACGGTCTGTTCATCCTTTCCGATTCAACGCTCATTACAAATCATTGTAACAGTTAAAAATAAGTTTAGCTAGTTACTTGAATACAATCTGGAAATATGCTACATTTCTTTTGTAACCACTATATTATGGTTTAAGTAGTTACATATTAGTTCGCTTTGAAGTAGTTCTTTTTGAAGCTACACCATGAAGTTTATGCTTACACAAATTTTTAGGAGGTTGAACATGCAAAATAAAATCAGTGAGGTCTTGCTCCAAAATTGGGATTATTGCATGGATATCGAGGATTGGGCTCCGCCGCTTAGCGATGCGCTGGAAGGTGTGGATAGCAAACAGGCTCTCTGGAAGCCAGAGGGTGGGGCGGCCAATTCTATCTGGGAAACGGTTAACCATCTAACTTATTATAAGGTGCGTTTGCTGCGAAAGCTAAAGGGGTTGCCCAAACAACCCGATGCTGAAAGCAACGATGATACCTTTACTGTAACAGCTGAAGGAGAAGAAGCATGGGCGAAAGCCGTTGCAGACCTGAAGGACGTGCATGCTGCTCTTAGAGAAATCATTGAAGCGTTGGAAGAAGGCGCGTATGATTGGGGCGGTTCGGGTCATGCGCCAGGGGAAGAAGTAATGAGCCTTATCCTACACGATTCTTACCATACTGGACAAATTATTATGCTGCGTAAATTGCAGGGTTCTTGGGTGTCCAACCGTAGTTTTAATTAGAACCTCCACATTTAAAAATACAAGCCGTACACTGCTATTCCGGTATACCCGGGTCAGCGGAGGTACGGTTTTTTTTTGTGCAACTCTGGTAGGCACGAGTATATATTCTATATTGTTTTTTTTGGTTGATTTGGATAAATTAAAACGCGATATGGATATGGGCTCAGAAACTAATCACTGATATCATATAATCCAAAGGCTGAATTAACAAATAACTAGAGCTGCAGATGATTCCTGAAGATTTAAGGGTCATCTTTTTTGATGAGGAATCAAGTTTATCAGGCGGAAGGGAGTGTAAAGATTGACGAGGTTTGGACAGTTAAACACATTGCGTAATCAAATTTTCCTGGGTTTTATGTTTGTCATGGTGATCGTACTAGCCACGGTTGGTTTTTTTATGTACGGGCAAGTTTCGGTTCTATTACGCAATAGTGCGGAGAAGCACATTGAACAGACTGCAGTTCAGGCAACGGGCAAATTGGATGTACTGATCCGGCAGATTAATACGTTGACGGCGCAAGTGGCAACCAACGCCTCCATTCAGCGATTGCTCGCTCAAGAGGCTGAAGGAAAGCCGATCAGCTTCGCCGAACGTCAAACCATCCAGCAGGAAGTACGTAAATATGAGGCGTATGCGACAGGGATTCGTTCCATTGAGCTGTATGCAGGTGATTATCAGAAATTACTTTCGGTTGATGACGCCAGCCTGAACAATCGAGTATCCGAAGAATGGATCAGCCGGGTGGACGAGGGCAAAGGACGTCTCGTATGGTTTGGACTTGACCCGCGGAATTCGGATATCGTCATTGCGATTCGTAATATTAGGCTGATTGATCATTCATTCACGAAAGCTGGCTATATTATGGTTCAAATTGAGAAAAGTTACTTCCAGCTTACGGATGAGGTGGACAGCTCACAGGCGGAAACGCGTGAATTAATGAGATTATTTGATGAAGCGGGACGGCAAATTTCTTCCGATTTTTCCGTAAATGTCAATGCAAATAAGATACTGGATCATGGAGGAGAAAAGGTTGAGGTTGGCGGAGAAGACTACATTGTAATTCAGAAGCAGTCCAAGGCAACAGGTTGGAGGCTAGTAATCCTTACTCCAGTTGACTATACGACAGAGGGGATATCTGTCCTTCGTACAGCGATCATCGTATCCGGTGTTGTTGGCAGTTTATTGTTTCTCATCTTTACTTTTATTTTATCCACGATGATTACACGGCCCATACTGAATTTGATAAAAGTGATGCGCGGTTCACGATTTGGAACCTTGAAACCGATTTCAGTCACTTCTACCACTATGGAGATCAATGAGCTCAATAATACTTACAACCAGATGGTTCACTCTCTGAATGAACTAATTGAAGTCGTCTATCAGAAGGAGATCGTCCAGAGTCGCACAGAATTAAAGGCACTTCAGGCTCAAATCAATCCGCACTTTCTATTTAACACATTAGAAGCATTCTACTGGGCCCTCGATGAAAAAGGTGAGGAGGAATTAGCTCAAATTGTGGTTGATATGTCGGGGCTTTTTCGTTATGTCATCAATCGAACTGATGATGATGAATGGGTGACTATCGGCGATGAGCTCGACCATGCCGAAAGATATTTGAAGATTATGGAGATGCGTATGCTCGACAGGTTATCCTGGCGGATTGAGTCAGATGAAGCTTGCCGAAGTGTCCCGCTACCGAAGCTGTTAATCCAGCCTCTGGTCGAAAATGCGATTCTTCATGGCGTAGAGCAAAGGGTTGGACCGGGGACAGTCATGCTAATTGTCAGACCTTCAAGTCGTCCGGGATATACATTGGTTACGGTAACTGACGATGGTCCAGGGATGGATGCAGCAAAGATATCGTCTATCTATCACACCATGGAGAAGGGGAGCATGAGGTCTTCCAAAGGGACTGGGATTGGTATTGCTAATATAGAGCGGAGACTGAAACTCAGTTACGTAGACAATACGGACGGGCTTGAAATACGAAGTGAAGAAGGTTATGGAACTAGCATCTCTTTTGAAATACCGAATGAACCTGGAGAGGGGAAAAACACGTGAAAACTATACTCATCGTAGATGATGAACCGAGAACAAGAGAAGGGGTTCGTAAAACATTAGAAGCCTGGTCATCCGGTCAATATCGCATCGAAACCGCAGCAAGCGGTGTTGAGGCACTGGCATGGCTGCAAAATAACGAAGTTAATCTGCTTATTACCGATGTGCGCATGCCTGAGATTGGAGGGCTAGAATTAGTTGAAAAGCTGAACGAAATGCCTCATTCTCCAGTGGTTATTGTGATCTCCGGGCATCCTGAATTTGACTATGCACAGAAAGCCTTGCAGTTTGGTGTAGTTGAATATTTACTGAAGCCACTCGACAAAACGAAGCTGGTCCGAGCAGTGGAATTAGCATTGAAACGCAAGGATGATATTTATCGAATCGAACAAATGGAGAAGCTGATCGATCCCAAGCTTATGGAAACGGTACAGCAGGAGAAAGTGTATAGCACTCAAGTGCGTGAGGCACTCCAATACTTAGACGAACATCTTCACGAATCGATATCCATGCGTGATATAGCGGATCAATTACACATGAATGCCAGCTATTTCAGCGTCCTTTTCAAAGAGCAGACGGGACTGACTTACAGTGAATATGTAACGAGAAGGAGAGTACAACGAGCCAAAGAACTACTGGTGAGCACACGGTTGTCTATTGCTGAAATCGCGGAACAAGTAGGCTATCAAACAGCCAAATATTTTGTGAAGGTATTTCGTGCACTCGAAAATGTTAGTCCAGGGCAATACCGGCAGAACGTCATGACCACGGAGGAAAGAATCCAATAATAGTGGTATTAGTCCCAATCCTTATGACCTTACGACATCATGGGATCCAAGCTACAATCTAGTTAAGCGGTTACAAGGCCGCTAGACAACAATAGAAAAGGGGTTGTAAGCGTGCGCAATAAAAAATGGACAATATTGTTCTTAACGATGTGCCTCGTTCTTGTCACAGCTGGTTGTGGTCAAAAAGATAACAATGCAGGTGAATCTAAAGGTAGTGCAAATGGGGGAAGCGACAAAGTCACCGTTAACTTCATGCATTTATGGCCAGAAGGTGTTTCTGCCGGACAAAATAAAATTGTTAATCAAATCATTAAAGAATATCAAACAGAGCATCCCAATGTTGTAATCAAGCAAGAGGTTCTGGACAACGAGCAATACAAAAATAAGTTGAAGGTATTATCTGCTTCTAACGAATTGCCAGACGTTGGGGTAACTTGGGCCGCTGGCTTTTTGCAGCCTTACGTTGAAGGAAATCTGTTCGCACCTGTAGATGACTTGTTGAATGGTGAATTAAAAGACAAGTTCGTCGCAGGAACTACAGAGGCTTATGCTATTAACGATAAAACGTATGCGCTTCCACTTGAGTTTAACATCGCACCTATCTACTACAATAAAGCTATTTTTGAAAAGTATAATCTTGAGGTTCCACAAACCTACGATCAGTTTAAGCAAGTTGTAAAAACACTATCTGATGGGGGCATTGCACCGATTGCTCTCGGCAATAAGGATCGCTGGACAGGATCGCTTTGGTATATGTATCTGGCTGATCGGATCGCAGGCCAACAGGCACTTGCAGGTGCGATCAGTGGATCAGGCTCATTTATGGATGAAGGATTAGTAAAGGCGGCATCAGAGGTCCAATCACTTGTAGACAGCAATGCATTTGTTAAGGGATTCAACGGTTTATCAAATGAAGAGGCAAAATCAGAGTTCGTAAATGGCAAGGCGGCAATGTACATGATGGGATCATGGGATCTGCCAAACTTCACAACGAATGAAGAAATTCCACTGGAATTCCGTAATAGTGTTGGTTTCTTCAAATTCCCGACAGTGGAAGGCGGGAAGGGAGACATTAACAGCTGGGTAGGTGGACCAGGTGTAGGATTATTTGTTGCTGAGAATTCTGAGGTAAAAGAAGAAGCAAAATTATTCGTCGAGTATTTCGTATCCAAATGGGGAGAGCAATCCGTAACTGGAGCAGGCGTTATTCCAGCTACGAAGGTGGACACCGCCACACTGGATCTACCACAGCTCTACATCGATTTGTTTAACGAAATGAACAAAGCTAGCAGCATCACTTTATTCGCAGATGTTCAAATGCGTGCCAATGCAGCAGAAACGCATCTGAATATGATCCAGGCTCTTTTTGGCAAAGCGGTGACGCCAGAGAAGTATTCCGAGGAGCATGACGCGGCCATCTCCAAAGGCAACTAAAGCTTCGACAACTAGGCGAAGGGGACAATTAGCTTATCCGGCAGCGTGATGCCGGATAAGCCTTTCCTCAAACGGTTTATGAAGGAAAGGAGTCGGACACTTTGGATAAAGTGATGTCTAACAAAAAAATAATCGCGTTATATGTATTTCCCGCCTTGCTTCTAATTCTGGCTATTGTATATATTCCGATTGTTCTAACGGGTTATTATGGACTGAATAAATGGAATGGCATAGGTGCTCTGACTTTTATCGGATTTGATAACTATAAAGCTTTGCTAACAGACCAAACCTTCTGGAATAGTGCTTGGCATTCTCTGCAGTTAGCGTTGTTTTCTACCCTAAGTCTCATTATTTATTTGGCAATTGCTATGGTATTAGCCGCCCGGATCAAGGGAGCTAACTTGTTTCGCAAAATATATCTGATTCCGATGCTGCTATCGTCCGTTGCGATTGCGCAGCTTTGGCTAAGAATTTATCATCCGACGAACGGAATTGTGAACAGCTTATTAGTATCCATTGGTTTTGCTAATCCTCCTGCATGGCTTGCAGAGCCTACATTAGTTTTGTTTGCTTTATTTATTCCCATTCTGTGGCAATATGCTGGTTTCTATATTCTGATCTATTACGCAGCACTCAAGAATATCCCGACCTCTCTGGAAGAGGCAGCAAAGATTGACGGAGCCTCTGCCTTACAAATCGCTTGGAAAATAAAGCTTCCACTCGCAATGGAAGTCATTAAAGTTACGATTGTTCTGGCCGTTGTAGGTTCTCTGAAGTATTTTGACTTAATCTTTGTTATGACGGATGGAGGTCCTAATGGCTCTAGTGAAGTGATGGCGTCTTATATGTATCATCAGGCTTTTCGGGCTTATGATTTTGGCTACGGGAGCGCAATTGGTTTCTTCCTGCTCGTCATCTGTCTCGTCATTACTTGGGTCATTCGCAAATTAACTGCTACGAAAGATTCGATCCAATACTCATAAGGAGGGGCGCTTCATGATGTCTGGAACTGCAGGAAGGCTAGAAATCGGGCCAAAGCCAGGCGGCGCAGGTGCGGAGATCACACGTAAATTAGGCTACTCATTGCTATATATCGTGTTGATTGCCGTTGCTGCTCTGCAATTGTTTCCGCTTGTATGGCTGCTGTTTTTCTCATTAAAAAATAATCAGGAAGTGTTCAACCTTCCTGCTCTATCGTTGCCGATGAATCCTCATTGGGAGAATTACGCGAAGGTCTGGAATGTAGGGAACATCAACGTGTATTTCTTCAATAGCGTATGGATTACCATCGTGGCTACGGTGTTAACGGTTATCTTCGGGAGCTTGGTTACGTATGCAGTTACCAGGATGAAATGGAAGGGAAGCTCGTTCGTACTGGGATTGTTTATGGTAGCGATGATGATTCCTGTTCACTCCACGCTTATTCCGTTATTTAGTATATTCAATAAGATTGGCTTAACGGATCACCCTTTGTCACTTATTTTGTCTTATGTCGCTTTTAACATGCCGATAACGATTATGATTTTGCTGGGTTTCTATTACGCACTGCCACGCGAAGTGGAAGAGGCTGCAGTAATTGATGGTTGTTCCGTGAACAGAATGTTTTTTAGAATTATACTTCCTATGACAAGCTCGGTGATCGCGACTACAGCCATTATTAATATGATCTATAACTGGAACGAATTTATTTTTGTAAACACATTTATTAGTTCTGATTCTTACAAGACGCTGACCGTGGGGGTGCAAAACTTCATTGGTCAATATACGACGGATTGGGGTGCGATCGGGGCAACGCTTATGATCAGTATTTTGCCTATTCTGATTACATTCCTGTTCCTCAGTAACCGTATCGTTGAGGGAATTGCGGCGGGTTCGGTTAAAGGGTAAGTAGAAAGAAGACCTGAATTTCTCAGCTCGAAAAGCTGAAGAGAATTCCGGTCTTTTTTTTAATCCAATCTAGAATTTTGATTCAATCTTGAAAGCCTCGGGTTAATGGAGGCTATCAAAGATGAACATTCGAAAGGAGAGATTGCTGATGGAACCGGGCTATAAGGATAGAAGTGTTGAAGTGGAGCATAGGGAGGTACAACGGAAATCGGATTCCAGCGTTGTCGCATCTACCTTTATTAAATATGCTGCTTACATTATTATATTTTTTGGTTTTCTGTTCTTTTTGGTTAAATATGTATTTCCTAAGTTTTAATAAGGATTGATTCTTAAGGCGGAGTCTTATTGTTTCTCTGCGATGATCTTTTTTATTACTGCTATAGTTTCTGGTGCAGCATTCTCCAGCATAAACTCAATTGCAGCGAACTGCCGCATAACGTACCTGTGCTCAAGCTTTTCTAAAGGGTTGAAAAAGCCTTCCGGATAATCGATAATCTCCAGATCCCGCTCCGTGACCTGTCCTATGTATTCAAAGGCGTATTCGAATGTACCTTCCGAAATATATAAATCGACGATTTCTTCAATTCGCTTGCGATCAATATGATCCACGACAGTTAGATAATTAGGTGCACTCCAGTAGGCCCCATTTAGACAAGCACCACTTTGGATGTAGTCTTGTCGGATCGCTTCGATGTTCTTGAAGGTGTAGAAATCCGATGCCCAGCGGGAGCGGTCAGGGAATGTGACTATAACATAGAGATTATAATTGTCCTCTTCCTCAGTCCCACTTTCCGGAGACAGCTGTATATGTCTTGTTCTACTGATCATAATTATAAGTCCCCTTTCTTAACAAAAACGGATACCGTCTTTTTAAAAGACGGTATCCGCTGCTTTAAATATGTCCTAGATCTTAATCATCCGAGGCTATAACTTCATCTCATTACTCGATTCCGCAGAATTACGATAAAAGAACCAGCACTCATTCAGCAGCTTGATCTGACGGCGGTCTTTTTTGTAATAAGCTTTCATTAGCTGATGGCAGAGCCACTGTGGCAAGCGAATCCCTCCTCTAACAACTTACGTAAGTTAGAATATGGAGAAATAAGCCTAAAGGTGCGGATTACAGTAGGCTTTCTGCTTCCTCTTCGTACCACTGCTCCAATTGAGCCTGTAGTGCTCGTATCTCAGTAAGCAGGGAGATCAGTGGGTAGTTCTTCTGCTCTTGAACAGAGGCGAAGGCTTGTTCCAATCTATTGATATAATCCAGACCGGACTCCAGGGAGTAATCCTCACGTAACAGATCCAGCGAATCGCACTCGGCGATGGCTAAGGGCAGATCCGGAACATTATCGGCTGTCAGCTTGTCGATTTCTTTGTTCAGGCGTAAATTGAGCGCACTTAGTTGGTACGCATATTCCTCAGGCATTTCCACGAATTGTAGTTCTTGATTTTGCTGCAAAATTACATACCGCATTTTCGGCATTGTTCATTCTCCCTCCGTACTTGTCTTCCTTCTTGACAGTTTAGCCTATGCACAAGTTACAATTCAAGTAGAGATCTTATTTCCCGTGGAAAGGACTTGTGATAGAACGCTATGGAAACTATGAGCAACGAAGAGCTGCAGCTGTGGATTGAGCAGGTATCACGGGACAGCTTTGGCGTGCCGTTTAGGCATAAGGCCAGCTTTAACAGCCGGTTGTCCTCAACGGGCGGCCGATATTTTACCAAAAGCCATAATATAGAGATTAATCCCCATCAGCTTGCCATGTTTGGCAGAGAAGAGACGGAGCGGATTATAAAGCATGAGCTCTGCCATTATCATTTGCATTTGGCTAAGCGAGGGTATATGCATCGTGACGCTGATTTCAAAAGCCTGCTGGCGCAAGTCGGCGGAAGCCGCTACTGTCAGACACTGCCGGGTGCAAAAGCTCGGAAGCCGCTGCCCTATCGATATAAGCTTGTATGCAGTGCCTGTGCCATGGAGTATCCGCGTAAGCGAAAAGTAGACCCTAAGCGTTATCGCTGCGGTAAATGTTCGGGCAAGTTGAAGTTATTTATTTTATAACCAAACCTAATAATCCGACAAAAGAAACAGCTTGCTGAGGCGAAATGATGCATCCTTCTAAATCTTTGATATCCACGATCAAGCCACTGAACTCGCAGTCACTAAGGTCGATCCCATTAAGCTTTGATCCTGACAATGTGGCTTGATCCATATTACACTCGCTGAAGCTGATTTTTTGGAAATTTGACTGATAGTAGTCGGAACTCATTAATGAGCTGTTCTCAAAAGAAACCTGCTTCAGATTAGCGAATCGAAACGTAGCAAAATCCCCGATACAATCTACTACACGAACATTCTGGAATCTGCCTCTTGTAAAGTCTGTGCCGATGAGCTTGCAGTTTCTAAATTCAGTTCGATGAATAATGCCATTCGTAAAATCCACATTGGATAGATCACAGTGATCAAATATCACGTCCATAAGCTCGATCCCAGTTAGGGAGCACTCCGTAATCGTTACATTTTTAAAAATCACGCGATCGAAGCTGACCTTATTAGCCTCTTGATTATCAATAACCGTATCGCTGATGCTGCAACAGCTGAATTCGTCTTTGGTTTGCAGTGAATATATTTGCTCAGGAAGAAGAGAGTCAGGATCTGCTATTTTTGGCGAATCAATTTTGAAATTCATATGTACCTCCGTTTGTTTACTCCTTGCGGGTAGCTAAAACTAACTATCATCGCGTTAAACCGATTTGTCAATCTTCATGAAGGTTGTAGGGATTGGATATCCGTACAAATACACCTTTTTCTGGATAAAATCGCACATCGTTTTGTAAGCGTTCCCAAACTAATATGAAAAGGAAGTCCATATTAATTAGAGGGGGCACATGTATGAAACGAATCAGGTCCGCAATGGCGGGTCTGCTCGCGCTGCTGCTGATTTTTTCAAGCTTGCCTGTAATGGGAACCGGTAGTGGTTCCGTGGGAGCAGAAGGGGTTGGAGGAACAGGCGCTGAGCAAATTCCATCAGGTACGGTACTCATCAAGAATAAGTGGAAAAACAACTTTTTATATGAGACATCCGCAGGAATCGTGCGTTATGGCATGACCAATCCAGCCGATGCTTCAGCGCATTGGACGGTTGAGACGGTGAACGGGCTGTCACGAATCAAGAATGTGAAGACAGGCCATTACATTACAATGGCTGGTAACAACGGCAAAGAGGATTCACTTAAGGCGGCAGAACACCAAGGTTCAGGAAGTGTTGCGGATCAGTGGCTAATCGATACTTCCAATCGCAATGGATACATGATCATCCGAAGTGCGACTGTGCCAGAGGGGAAGTTGGTTATCCACGAGGAGAATCAGCTTGGTTATGCGCAAGTAAGCTCGGATATCAATGTTACGTTTGAGAGTCCGCAGTGGGCTTTTATAGATCTAAATGCAGCACCTGTACGGCTAGAGAGTCGTCTCCGCCCCGGTCAGGTAATGTATGAAAGTGAAGGGAATGTTCTTTACGGTAAACAGCCTGTCAGCAATGAAGCGGCCCAGTGGTATCTTGAATCAGGGACGGATGACGGAACAGTAATGATTCGCAACCGTGCGACAGGTCATTATATTAAGCAAAATGAAGTGACCTGGGCTGGGGTTTTTTCGCAGGAAGTCGATATGGATCACGTGAAGCTAAGTGAATGGGTCCAAGAGCATGCACCAGGCCCTGATGGGACGGGCTTCATTACCCTTCGTAACAGTGGTTTAACTGAAGAGGGGAGTCCATTATGGCTAAATCCACAATTCAGCGATGACAATAATGTGCGATCTAACAGCTGGCCGGGTTCAGCCTCTAATCCAAGCGCGCAGTGGAGAATCGTGCCTATTTCCGAATTACAGCCTGTACGACTGGCAACTTATACGGATGCACAAGTGGCTACAGATTTCTTATATGAATCCGCAAACGGCGAGCTTAAGCATGGAATTATTGCGCCAGATGCCGCTAACACCTCTGACTATCTATGGTATATAGAAGATTATGACGGTAATAAGCGTATCCGTAATGCGGCAACCGATCATTATGTTTCTTATAGTGAAGGTACTGCCAAGGCCTTGCAGATTAGCGGAAGTCAGCCGTCGGATCAATGGATTTTTAATGATTCCGATGATTATGATGATTACCAGACGCTTCAGAATCTCGAAAGCACAGGCATTTATTTGTCTACATTGGGTGGAGAACATGCGGGTGCGATTGGGGATGCGACTTCTTTGAGCGCTCAGTGGCAGCTTTTAGATCCTAACACACCAACTGACGGCACCGTGCCCTATTACCGGATTCAGAATGGCTGGAAGTCATTTTATTGGTATGAGAGTGTTGATGGTCTTTTAAAATATGGAAATATGCAGAAGGACGGCTCCGATCAGTGGCTCGTGGAGAAATATAACGGCCGCAAGCTGTTCAAAAACAAGAAAACAGGCCATTACATGAACACGATGAATATGCCAAATGGCCACCTTCAGGTCACAGAGCTTCCAGACAGAAATCATGTGGAACGAGAATACATCTGGACAGGCAAAAATGTTGGGAACAACACCTACGTAATCAGTAGCGTTCTCGACAAGGAACCTAATAAAATCCCAGAGAAGTATATTTCACTTCAAAACCTCACTAAATATGCTGAGTACGGAGTGATCAATCCAGGTTGGGGCAGTCCGCAGTGGAGATTTGTTCCGGTCACCGAGAAAAAACAAGATTTGTTCCGTTTTCAGCTAGATGCTGTAAATGGAGAGGATCAATATCTTAAGGACGGTCCTTTGCTGACTTCTTCAGCCGCACTAGAGGAATTGCCAGAATCCAAGACGGTTACTGAAGCTGTCTATGCTGACCTGGAATCTGCACACTCTAACGAAAATCTTGCACCTCTAGCTGCTGAGAACGAGGATGTAACAGTAGGCCAGGCTACTTATGGTCCACTTGATTTGAATGACGATTCCTTTGTCTGGCAGCTGCAAGAAATAACCGGCAGCAATGGATCGGTGAAGATAAAAAATAAAGGCACTGGACGCTATCTCTCCCTTGAGCATATAGGTGGGGCTGTAGATGAGATTGATCCTAAAGTTAGCGTTCAGACTTTGCAAACAGTGTACGATGTATGGGCCAGCATTAAGTGGAAGGTTGATATGCAACCGTCCGGTGTGACTACCATTATGAGCTCATGGGCTGGTCACTATATCTATGGTGCGCCTGATGATAACGGCAACCCAATTCTCCGAATCAGTAAAGCTGCAGATACAGCGGAAAAAAGCAGTGCACATTTTACTGCTGAAGCGGTTGAAGCGATTGCTCCGCCGCTGCCTGATTACCCTGTAAGATTCAAGAATGCAAGCAGCGGAGAGTATTTATACGAAAATGAGCATGGGGTTGTTCTGTACGGGCAGCCGTCAGCAGACAATGGATTTTCGCACTGGAATGTATCTGTGCAGGAGGGTAAACAGACGATCACCAACCGGGCAACAGGTCATTTTTTAACGCTGAATGGTGATTATTCATATTTGGAGAGCAGTAGTACAGATCCTGCTGTAGACGGAGCATCCGCCTGGGAAGTAAGCTTGGCTTCCGATTATACACATTACACCATTCGTAGTCTCTTTGGAGAATACGACGATGAATTAATAAACATTGCCAATAAGACAGGATATGCTGAACGTGCGCTTTTGCTAGAAAGTGAGGGTACGGCACTATGGACACTTGAGGCAGCTCCACAGGAGTTTACTACTCCATCTGGAGAACTGCGTAATAACAATACAACAACTCCAGTTCAAGATGATACCAACATCATAACCATTGTACCGAAAGGCATGGCTGGTAAAGTATTGGCCGAAAAAGAGGGGGCTGTCCTATATGCAGATGCTTCCGATATGGCGGCTCAATCCCAGTGGCTGGTCCAGGAGATAAACGGACGCAAACGGATTATGAATGTTCAGACACAACATTATCTTTCGCTCAATGAATCGGGCCAAGTGGTCTTGTTAGCTGCTGGAGATACAGAAAGATCCCAATGGAAGCTGGAAGAGAAGTTAGGTTATGCTCTTCTGCTAAGTGCGAACGGAACAGGTCTTCTTTCTCACAGCACATCGGCTGTTCAGCTTGGTTCTGCTGCAAATGGAACTGATAGTGAGCTCTGGAGCTTCTTACCTATCCCTGCTGATGCAATTTATGCAGGAGGAGAAGCATTCAAAGGGGAACGTGTTATACGGTTTGCAGTCAACGCCCAGCAGGCTGGGGAATACGATGCTGTTATTCGATACAAAAATACCGCTGCTGCCGCAACGGATCTGGCACTAGAGGTGAATGGATTAAACGAAGGGGGCAAGGTTAGTCTTGGCAAGTCTGCCTCTTGGAAGACTATAGCGGTAAAATTGCAGCTTCGTGCAGGCATCAACACGGTTTCTCTAAGCAGTGACAACGTGGATTGGAGTAAAGTAACCCTTGATAGCCTGACCGTAAAAAACAGCGTTAACAAAACATACCGTGGAGCAACGGTTCCATATATCAGCTATGAAGCTGAGGATGCGGCAACAAACGGAACGCTGAGTGGCTCGTCGCGGAAATATCTCAGCATGGCTTCCGAGGCTTCTGGACGACAAGCGGTGGCCTTGAAGAATACGGGAGATTATTTAGAGTTCAAGCTTGCAGAATCAGCTAACTCCATTGTTCTTCGATATTCCATTCCTGATAGTCCAGATGGGGCTGGTGCGGAAGAAACCTTGACTCTATATGTGGATGGAGTTAAGAAGCAGCTTAAGCTGACATCCAGATATGCTTGGGAATATGGCAGCTACCCATGGTCAAATGACCCTCGCCAAGGCAGTGGACACCGCTTCTTTGACGAAATCCATGCTCTGATCGGCGATGCTCCTGCCGGAGCAACTATTCGCTTAGAGAAGGGAACAGAAGACAACGCAGCTTCTTACGTCATTGACCTGGTGGATATGGAGCAGGTTGCCCCTGAGTTGGCTCGCCCGGACGGATTTATTTCCGTAACGGATTTTGGAGCGGCAGCGAATGATGAGGGAGATGATACCGCAGCCTTCAAGGCAGCCCTTGCCGAAGCGAATGCGACAGGTAAAGGTGTGTGGTTCCCGGCGGGTACCTTTAATGTCGGTGAGGGTCTGCTGGATCTGGATACCGCTGAAATACGTGGTGCCGGCATGTGGTATACGGTTCTGAATGGAGCTAAGTTTTATGGTCACGGCGGTAAGGTTGGTGTTTACGATCTGATGATTGAAGGCGGCATTAACGAACGGGATGATGAAGCGATCACCAACGCTTTTCATGGTGCTTTTGGCCAAGGTTCGATTATACAGAACGTTTGGATAGAACATACCAAAGCAGGCTTGTGGTTAACTCAGCCGATGGGTGAAAAGGCGCGTACGAATGGTCTGTACATGGCAGGTCTGCGGATCCGCAATCTTATGGCAGACGGAATTAACTTTGCCGTAGGGACTGGCAACAGCATGATGGAACAAAGTGACATCCGCTATCCAGGGGATGATGGAATCGCAATGTGGTCGTTTACTGACGGCAAGTTGACGGATGTGAATGGTACGGAACGTACACCGAGCTATAACAACACGGCACGTTTTAATACGGTATCCTTGCCTTGGTTAGCGGATAACATTGTAGTCTTTGGGGGGAAAGATAACAAAGTCCAGGACAACGTGGTAAAAGACACTGTGACTAATGGAGCCGGGATTGCAGTGTCCACCCGTTTCACCGCCGAGCCATTCCAAGGAACAACGATTGTGGAGCGAAATACCTTGCTTAGAACTGGCAGTTACGATTCCGGTTACGGCGTGAATCTGGGTGCGTTATGGCTTTATGCTGGTGAGAGTGATCTGAAAGGAAAAGTACTCATTCGCAACAATACAGCACTGGACAGCACTTATTCGGGGCTGATTGCTCAAGGTGATCTAGAGGGAGATACTCTCACTTCCATTGATGGAGTTGTGCTGACGAATAATGTATTGGATGGCGCAGGTACAAGCGGTATAGAAGTTACGAAAAATCTGAAGGGGAGTCTGCTGGTCGACAACATGATTATTCGTGGCGAACGGATGAACCTACTGACCAATGCCTCTCCTGATTTAAGCATTAAAGAACAAAATCAAGGAATAGCCTCAGCCATTAAACCGTTCTCTATCAAACTAGTAGATGGACAGAGCGGGCCTGTGGTATTAGAGCAGGGTAAGTCAGCTACGCTTAAGGTACTAGATAAACAAGGCAGAGATCTTACCGCACAAGCTACTCTAAATATTATGAGCAATGAGATTGCTACATTTACCAACGACAGTCTTAATGGAATTAAAGCGGGTATCACAGACTTCACGGTAACTGTGGGCAGCGATAAGAGGGGATATACAATTGAGGTGCTATCACTTGGCGGGACAGATCCTGTAGACCCGATCGATCCTGTGGATCCAACAAGTACTCCTAGTCCAACGAATACTCCAGAACCAACAAGTACTCCTGGTCCAACAGACCCTACAGGGTCAGTGAACCCTGTTCAACCCGGCACACCGACGGCTACACCAGCACCTACGCCAGCAGCTAATCATGATGCGCAGCTAAAAGCTAAGGCGACTGCAGGGCAGGCTGTTATCGAGATTTCAGCTAACGGTGACGGCACAGCCCGGTTTAGTGCAGATGCTTTACGTAAGGCGGCGGCACTTAGCCCCAAAGCTGTGCTTGTTATTGAAAGTGGGGGGATGAGCTACCGCTTCCCGTTAGAGCTTGTGGAGAGTGTGCTCAAAGCCGCACAAATGCCGACAGGCACACTGGAGTTCAATGTAAATTTGCTAAGCGGAAAAGGATTGGAACAACTGCTTGCCAAAGCTAAGCAGCAAGGCTTTACTGTGCAAGGAACACCGGCTAATTTCACTCTAAAGGTAACGGATGGAAAAACCTCTGTAGCAGCAAGCGGGTTCGGTACCACTTATGTAGATCGTACATTTATGCTTAAGGAGGCGCTGGATGCGAAGACAGGTGTAGTCCTTATTTACGATGAACAGACGGGTTCCTTCCGTTATGTACCGGCATTGTATGAGCTCGTTAATGGGATGACCAAGGTTACGGTTAAGAGCAGTATTGCGAGCGGTGTATTTGTCGCTGCGCTGCACCCTGTGACTTTTGGAGATATTTCCACACATTGGGCGAGAAATGAGATTGAGAGACTTGCCAGCCGACTGATCTTGACCGGACAATCCACAGATACCTTTGCACCTCAGAAATCTGTCAGTCGTGCCGAGTTCGCAGCTATGCTGATTCGATCGTTAGGTCTTGTAGCTGCGAACACGACGAAGACCTTCAGTGATGTGTCCGATTTATCTTGGTATGCAGCGGACGCCAGAGCTGCTGCAGCCTTAGGACTGGTTCAAGGCTATGAGGATGGAACCTTCCGTCCGAACGCCCCTATTACACGGGAGCAAATGGCTGTTATGGCAGCCAGAGCAATGAAGCTGCTGAACCTAGAAGCTGAAGGATCTGGAACAAACGATGCTACAGATGTTTTCACAGACGCTTCAACTATTTCCTCATGGGCTAAAGAAGCAGTGTCTGACCTGGCTGCAAAAGGTATTATGAAAGGTCAACCATCAGGAAGCTTTGCACCTAGCAGTGATACTAGCCGTGCAGAAGCCGCCATAATTCTTGTCCGGTTGCTTAGAGCAGCTGAATTATTGAATTAGCTACCGCAGTAGAAGCTACAATATGGCATAAGTAAAAAGACAGCAGAGCAGCGATCCTCCGGTTATTGGAGGATCGCTGCTCTGCGTTTTTGACGATGGCTGGTCTGCTATAAAAGCTTATGAGCAAGCGAAAGCTCATTGGCTTTGAGTAACCCAATCACTTGCATAAACACCAACACCAACATCGACACCTGCACCAACACCAACATCGCCGAGCTATCATTGGCTGAGGCTTGCGGACCCCAATGACGCTATTGGCAAGTTTTTAGCCTTTTGGGCAGGGTTTCGGACTCAAGTGATGCTATTCGTTCGAAAGAGGCTCATATTTGGTGTTTTTCGTGCCAATAGAGGCAATGGGGTCCGATAGTATGCCAAATATGCGATTATGCTGAGTATAAGGTCAACTGGGTCCGATAGTAGCTTCATATCCGATTCCGATACAGACTTATTTCAGTTTTCCCATCGATAGATTGACTCTGTAATTTCCGAACTTCAGCAGTTCGTCGAGAAAGCTATTCAACTCCTTTTGGCTTCCGGTACGAACACGTATCCAGTAGCAGCCTTCTCCGCTGACCCTATGTATTTCTTTTACACTATCATGCTGCTTTGCGAATGTCTGAAAGGCTGGGTGAACCGTATTCGAACCCAAAAAAACAGTAATAAAGGCATGAATAGTCTCCCCAACCTTATCCGGATTCCAGCGGACCGTGTAGCCTTCAATCACTCCGGTGTCCTGCATTTTGCGAATACGTGCGCCCACAGCCTGACCGGTCATATGCACTTGCTGCCCAATATCTTTGTGACTGATCGTGGAATCTTCAATTAGAAGCTGCAGGATGCGAAAATCCACATCATCTATAAAATAAGAACTCATTATTATCTAAAATCCTTTCTGCGTGAAAGTAGAACAGGCCAATCTTTTTCCAATCTCAATGTATTCTGTTTTAAGGTCCAACTATAATTAATTGTAGCAGAAGATAACTGAAAGAAAGAAGGGCTTCCGATGAAAATACAGCATATCCGCAACGCGACCCTATGGCTAGAGTATGGTGGCAGTACATTTTTAATTGATCCTATGTTGAGTGAACAGGGTGCTAATCCGCCTATTTTTAATACTGAAAATGATCGCCGCAATCCGCTCGTTCCTTTGCCGGGAGCCGTAGAACAATGGCTGAGTCCTAATGCAATTCTTGTCACACATCTTCATCAGGATCATTGGGATGCTGCTGCCATTTCTTTGTTGCCGCATGATCTACCACTATTATGTCAGGAAGGAGATGGAGATAAATTAGCGAAGCAGGGGTTTGAGCATACCACGGAAATTAGCGGTTCACTGACGTTTAATGGAATAACTATAACACGTACTGATGGACGGCATGGCACTGGAGTGACTGGTAAACTTATGGGTAAGGTATCCGGGTTTGTGTTTCAGGCGGAAGGCGAACCTGTTCTATATGTGGCTGGGGATACGATTTGGTGTGATAAGGTGAGAATGGCATTGGAGGTTTTTAAACCTGAGGTGACCGTTGTGAATGCTGGTGGTGCGCAGTTTTTAAGCGGATGCCATATTACAATGAATGAGCAGGATGTCGTAGACCTATGTGAATATGCTCCTTCTACTAAAGTGATTGCTGTGCACATGGACGCCATTAACCATTGTTTGGTTACCCGAGATAAGCTAAAAGCTCATTTAGAGAAGGAATCGTTGGGGGATCGGGTACAGCTTCCGCAGGATGGAGAATGGTGTAATCTATAGACGGAGAGGGATGGAAATCTCTTTAAAAAATCTAGCAAGCGGCCGAATAATAGCATAAATTTGAAAACGATCACAAAAATTATTTTGCCCGCTTGACTAGACCTTGAAATCATGATAAATTAATTCATGTTCACTTGTAATGTTCCCTGATAGCTCAGTTGGTAGAGCACTCGACTGTTAATCGAGTTGTCACAGGTTCGAGTCCTGTTCGGGGAGCCATTTTCATGGAGAGATACCCAAGTGGCTATAAGGGGACCCTCTGCTAAGGGGTTAGACTGCGTAAGCGGTGCGTGGGTTCGAATCCCACTCTCTCCGTTCTGAATTACATAAGAAGAGCTTCCATTCTGGGAGCTCTTTTTTTGTTGTGTAAATTTATTTTTTGGTTGCTATATGCGATTCTGAGAACGGTGAATTCAATATTTTGGAAGGGGAATGGAGTGGAGGGATCGAATGTTTATTTGATAAGTGTGAAGAGTTTAAAGGAGGAGCATGAAAACTATAAATCAAATACAAACAAAACCGTCAAGCCGATATGATAGTTTTGATCCCGATCAAGAGGGAAATAAAAATACTATTTTACCGACATAATAATTGATGATAGGTCTCTTTACCAAATGTTAAAAAAATATGATAGGGTTCCTTCGCTCGGGTGGGGTAGTGAAGAGCATCAAAGGAAAATGATTAATTATTTTTTGTTAAACGAAATGCATGAATATTTGTACTACAGGTACCCAATATTAGTCTGTCCCTGGTGTGGCGATGAAGAATGTGGCTTTATATCCGTATTTATTGAGAGAGAAGAGGATCTTATTATATGGAGAGATTTCAAATTAGAATCCGGTAATAAGACTATTGATATAGGCCCTTTTTGCTTTAAATGGGATGAATACGAAAAAGTTATTAAAGAGACATTTGGAACTGCGGGGATTCAATAAAGTAAACCTGAAAACCCATGGAAGAGATGTGCTCAAATAATTTATATGGGAAAGATCTATGAGTGAATCCAATAACTGCATGATCAAAGGAGTGGAATCAACATGGAACTGTTTAAGCAGATCCCCTTGTACAGATTTTTGGCATTATGCAATGAAAGTGGTATGGAAAAAAACATATTAGACTGCGGGGCGGGAGGGGATTCACCTCCACTAAGTTTGTTTGCAAACTATGGATACAGTACATACGGTATTGAGATGAATGACGAACAAATTAAAAGAGCTAGTCAGTTCGCAACTGAAAGAGGACAGAATCTAAGTATACAACAAGGCGACATGAGACAGTTGGCACTAAGTGATGAGTCGATGAGTTTTGTGTATTCATATAACTCTATTTTTCATATGAGAAAACAAGATGTGAAAAAAGCGATAAATGAAATGAAACGCGTTCTAAAACCTAATGGATTATTATTTGTAAATTTTTTAACCCTAAAGGATTTTAGAGTCGGCGATGGAGTTGATTTGGGGGATAATCAGTTTGAACAAATGGAAGACGATGAATTCGTAATACACTCTTATTATGATTATCATGAGGCGGATTCTATGTTTGATGATTTGCAGTTAATATACAAAGAAGATCGAGTACTGGAAAGAAAGTTTGAAGGCGAATGGATACGACAAGGATTTATCGATTACATATATAAAAAATAGCTGGATGCTGAAGAACATATTAGTAGCTCCGAAAAAGCTAGATAGCTGCGAACAATACGTTCACGCCGTGGACCACGAGGTGTTGGTTCGATAAAGGAAAAGGTTTGAAGAAGAGTTAGCTAGGTGGACAACCCCGCGAGTCTAATGCTAGCGACTGTTTCCTAGGGTGATTTAAGCCGCTTGAATGTCAATCAGCACTTGATGCTTGTTCGCAACCATTATACTTCGGGGGGGATTTCAGATGGATGTAATTATAAATAACTCAATGATTCAGTTGATTCAAGGAGATATAACTAAATTAGATGTTGATGCTATCGTCAATGCAGCAAACACAAGCTTGATGGGTGGAGGCGGATGAATCTAATGAAGTAACAAGTATTGCGATACCTAATATAAGTACAGGAATATATAATTTTCCGAAAGATCTTGCTTGTAGCATAGCTATAGATGAAGTTTCAAAATATATTATAAATAATAAGTCGGAAATAAATAAGGTTATTTTTATATGTTTCGATGAAGCGAACTATGAACTATATAAGAATGAATTAAAGAGATTTTGTTAGAATTTTGATGTTTACCAGAAAAGGAGATGTGCCAATGAATAACAGATCAGATTTGCTAAATCAGTTTAAGGAATGGAATGGATTTGTTCTAGAAATTATTGATTTAGATTGGAAAACACCCATCGCTGAAGGAAAATGGACCATTCATGATGTTGTTAGTCATATTTTGTTATGGGATAAATACTTCTATGAATCGACGATCGAACCGATAGCATACGATAAAGCGATAACACTTCAACTTATTGATTTCGATCAATTCAATAATGATGCTGTTACATATGGTAAAACAAAAACCAAAGACGAATTAATAGAATTGACTGTGAAGTATCGTAACTTAATATTAGATTGTATAAGTAGTCTTGAGGAGGGAAAATACTCAGGCAAATATGTGGACGGAAGGTTTTCCTTTGAGTCCTATTTAAAGGATTTTATATCGCATGACCTACATCATATGATGCAGATTAAAGAATTAAACAAGAAAATGATGAGTAATTGACTCGTGAGGGAAGTGCAAAGAATGGAACTGACCACCCTAATTAGCTTTCTCTCACTCGAATTATTGTGTGGGCCAGAGCTTTTTTTTGCGCAAAAATAGAGAAACAACTTGACCGGTAACTCATAATAAACTCGAAAAACACATGTCCAAAGAGACAAATGTTATATTATTTATCATTAAATGCAATCTGTAGGTAAAATCAAAGACTCCCCCACTGAAAATCAAACTTTAAAAATCTCCATAATTCTCCTGTTTTCTTCTTTTTACCCACTTTTTATTTCTATACATCCCAAAGTATTAACTCAAATTGTTATGTAATATAACATAAAATATTGAATATTATAGTAAAAACCACAAATTTTACTGACGCATGTATAGTACTGTGTTAATATAAGTGACATAAAACGATGAAAATGAATGTAAGCTAAAGAAAGGTGTTTTTAAAAATAAATATGGGGATTGGGGGACGGCGATGGAGTATTTCATTCAACAGTTAATTAACGGGATTTCTGTAGGGAGCATCTATGCTCTGATCGCACTAGGGTACACCATGGTTTACGGGATTATTAAATTGATCAATTTCGCCCATGGGGATGTGTTTATGGTTGGGTCGTTTATTGGATTGTTCAGTGCCAGGTACTTGGCTTCAGCAGGGCTTCCTCCGATACTGGTCTTACTTATCTCATTGGTGATTTCTATGACAATCAGTGCGTTGCTGGGGATGTCAATCGAACGGCTAGCATACAAACCTCTACGAAAAGCTTCGCGAATCGCTGTGTTGATTACTGCAATTGGCGTTTCTTTTTTGCTGGAATACAGCGGTGTGTTTGTGCTTGGTCCTCAGGCTAAAGGATTTCCGGAGATTCTTAATAAGCAGCAATACAACTTGTTTGGTTCCTCGATTCAGGTGGACTCCAATCAAATCATGATCTTGGGGACGACGGTTATTTTGATGATCATCCTTCAGTATATTGTGCACCGAACAAAGATTGGTAAAGCGATGCGGGCCGTTTCTTTTGATATGGAAGCAGCACGGTTGATGGGGATTAATGTAGATCGGACCATTTCAGCCACCTTCGCTATAGGATCTGCACTTGCGGCAGCAGCAGGCGTTATTTTCGGAATGACTTATAATTCAGTGGATCCGATGATGGGGGTGCTTCCGGGGCTTAAAGCTTTTGTGGCTGCGGTTCTAGGTGGCATTGGCAGTATTCCTGGTGCTCTGGTAGGGGGACTTCTGCTGGGCACAGTCGAGACAGAGGTTTCATCTCTGGGATACTCTTCTTGGCGTGATGGTGTGGCATTTGCTGTACTCATCCTAATCCTTATCTTTAAACCATCCGGGCTATTTGGTAAAAATGTCCGCGAGAAAGTGTAGGGAGATGCCTATGAAGAAGATAAACAAGTCATTTTGGATAGGCATTGTCTTTTCTGTCATGCTATATATCGTCATTCAAGTTCTTCTAACAACGGGAATATTTGATGATGTCATGGAGTCTACGCTAATTCTAATTTGTATAAATGTCATGCTGGCGGTGTCTTTGAATCTGATTAATGGGATAACGGGGCAATTCTCAATCGGGCATGCTGGATTTATGTCTATTGGTGCTTACGTTTCTTCCATTTTAACTTTGAACTTTGAGATGCCATTCGTGCTGGCGCTAGTGATCTCTGGACTGGTTGCTGCATTTTTTGGTGTACTTATCGGGATTCCGACCTTGCGGCTGAATGGAGACTATCTGGCGATTGCTACGCTGGGATTTGGTGAGATTATCCGGATTGTCCTGCTCAATACAGAATATGTGGGCGGAGCTTCAGGCCTAAGCGGCATCCCTAATCAAACGACTTGGACGATTATGTTTCTGTTCACACTGGTCACGATTGTTGTGATCAATAACTTTATACGTTCCACTCACGGCCGGGCTTGTATAGCGATTCGGGAGAATGAAATTGCTGCTGAAGCGATGGGGATTAATACAACTTTGTACAAAGTCATTGCTTTTTCACTTGGAGCATTATTTGCGGGAATAGCTGGTGGTCTCTCTGCTCATAAGTTCTACGTCATCAATCCTGGCAGCTTTAATTTTCTGAAATCATTCGAAATTCTAGTCATGGTAGTGTTAGGTGGGCTAGGAAGTACAAGCGGGGCCATCGTGGGTGCGATTGTACTGACGGTGCTCTTCACGGTGCTTCAGGAATATCCGGAGCTGCGGATGATTATTTACTCGGCGATTCTAATTCTGATGATGATTTTTCGGCCTAAAGGGCTGCTTGGCAGCACGGGTTTTTCTTTCTTGAAATGGTCTAAAAAGGAGGTCAAGCCAAGTGACAGCATCAACAGTGGAAGTGCTTCTTGATGTTCAACAAGCAAGTCGTGCATTTGGCGGGCTTAAGGCGCTTAACGAGGTATCTCTCCATATTAATAAAGGCGAGTTGATTGGGCTCATCGGACCTAATGGCGCGGGAAAAACAACCCTTTTTAACTTGCTGACAGGTGTATACCCGCCTTCCAGTGGCGATATTATCCTCAGCAATCAGGCAGTAGGCGGGATGAAGCCTTATCGGATTAACCGAAAAGGGGCAGCGCGGACATTTCAGAATATCCGTCTATTTACTTCTATGACGGTGCTGGATAACGTTAAGATCGCATTTCACCAGCATGCCAGACATTCGATGTTCACTTCCATGCTTCGTCTGCCTAAGCATTTTGTAGAAGAAAACGAAATTACGCAAAAGGCTATGGATATTCTCAAAATATTTAATCTTGCCGATCAATGTGATGAATGTGCCGGGAATCTTAGCTATGGAAATCAAAGGCGTTTGGAAATTGCGCGCGCGCTTGCAGCAGGACCTAAGCTTTTGCTATTGGATGAACCAGCCGCAGGGATGAACCCGAATGAAACTCGGGATCTAATGAATCTTATTGCCTGGATCCGTGAAGAGTTTGAGCTGACGATCCTGCTTATCGAGCACGATATGTCCCTGGTTATGGGGGTGTGTGACCGGATTTATGTGCTGGATCGCGGAATGTTGATTGCTGAAGGTACGCCCGTTGAAATACGGAATCATCCCAAAGTCATAGAAGCCTATTTGGGACAGGAGGCGTAGTGGACCATGCTTAGCGTACAGGGGATCAATGTATATTATGGGGCTATTCATGCCTTGAAGGATTTAAGTATGAATGTAAAAAAAGGCGAGATTGTAACTCTAATCGGCGCAAATGGAGCAGGCAAGTCCACGTTGCTTAAGACGCTTTCGGGACTGCTGAAACCCAAAACAGGCAGTATAGATTTCATGGATAAATCTATTACGAATCAGAGTGTTCAGTCCATCGTAAAACAGGGGCTCATTCATTGTCCGGAGGGCAGGCGTGTATTTGCTAATATGTCTGTGGAAGAAAATCTGGAGCTAGGAGCTTTTTTACAAGATTCGGGCAGCTTAGCTGCTGATTTTGCCAAGGTTTACTCCACCTTCCCGCGTCTTTTAGAAAGAAAAAAACAGCTTGCCGGCACATTATCCGGCGGGGAGCAGCAGATGCTTGCTATGGGGCGCGCGATGATGGGGCATCCCAAGCTTTTATTATTAGATGAACCCTCGATGGGGCTTGCTCCATTGCTCGTTCAGGATATTTTTCGGATCATCCAGGAAGTAAATGCCTCTGGAACAACAGTGCTTCTTGTAGAACAAAATGCCCATCAGGCGCTAAAAATTGCTCATCGGGCTTACGTTCTTGAGACGGGCAGAGTGGTGCTTGAGGGAGATGCCAAGGAATTGGCAGATTCGGAAGAGATCAGAATGGCTTATCTGGGACATTAATTCATCGGCTAGTTCACAACAGCATCACAGAAAGAACCTATAAAATATTTATTTTGGGAGGCTGGAAGAGGATGAAGAAAATCGGGGCCATATTGCTGACTGCATTGCTGGCTGGTGGATTGCTGGCAGGCTGTGGGAACAAGACAGACAACACTACCGCTGAAGGTGGGAACGCTGGTGGAGGGACCATCAAGATTGGAGCAGACCTTGAGCTTACAGGCGGCCAGGCTTCCTTCGGTGATTCTGCACTCAAAGGGGCAAAGCTGGCGGTAAAAGAAATTAATGACGCAGGTGGAATACTCGGCAAAAAACTTGAACTGATTGAAGCGGATAATGCTTCCAAGTCGGAAGAGGCGACACGCGCAGCGCAAAAGCTGATTACTACCAATAAAGTTGTAGCTATTATCGGTGCAACTACATCTACGAATACACTCGGAATTGTTCCCGTTGCTCAAGAAAAAGGCATCCCGCTGGTTAGCTCCTCAGCCACCAATCCCAAAGTAACAGTTGATGAACGTACTGGAGATTTGAACGAATGGGTATTCCGGGCCTCCTTTATTGATCCTTTCCAAGGTGAAGTAATGGCTAACTTTGCTAAGGATACACTTAAAGCGAAGACGGCTGTTATTTATACGGATGCTTCAAGCGATTATTCCAAAGGGCTGCAGACCTTCTTTAAAGCAACGTTTACTAAGAACGGAGGCTCTATCTTAAGCGAAGAATCCTATCAACAAAAAGATTCTGATTTTAAAGCTGTATTAACACGTATTAAAGAAGCTAATCCCGATGTTATTTATCTTCCAGGCTATTATGAGGAGGTCGGCAAAATCGTAAAGCAAGCTCGCGAAATGGGGATCACCGTTCCGTTTATGGGCGGAGATGGCTGGGATTCACCTCAGCTGGCTGAGATTGCCGGAGCGGATGCCCTGAACAATACGTTTATGTCCAATCACTATTCACCTGAAGATAGCTCGCCAGAAGTAAAATCGTTCGTAGATGCCTTCAAGGCTGCTAACGGTGATCTTGTTCCAGATGGGATGGCTGCGCTTGGATATGATGCTGTGAAACTAGTGGCAGACGCGATTACACGTGCGGATTCCACAGAACCTGAGAAGCTGAAGGATGCACTGGCGGGGACAAAGGATTTACAACTGGCCACGGGTAAAATCACAATGAATGAAACGCATGACCCGGTAAAAGCAGCTGTGGTGCTAAAGTTTGTAGATGGGGTACAAACCTTTGAGGCAAAAGTAAATCCATAAGCGTTGTGATTAGAGGCGCGTTCCTTTATTGGTGCGCGTTTCTTTTTGTTTTAACTTTTTTTAAAAAAAGACTTGTCAAAATTCTTATGGTTTGATATACTCATTTTTGTTGTGACAAGAAAATAACTTGTAAAGCATGGCCCGTTGGTCAAGGGGTTAAGACACCTCCCTTTCACGGAGGTAACATGGGTTCGAATCCCATACGGGTCATATTATGCGGTAGTGGTGGAATGGCAGACACGCTATCTTGAGGGGGTAGTGGGTGTATACCCGTGGAGGTTCGAGTCCTCTCTACCGCATACAAATAAAAAGTAAGAAACCCTTTGTTCGCAGAGGATTTCTTACTTTTTTTTATAAGATTAGAAGTGAAATTCAGTGACGTCAGGTCATCTCTTAAAAGCCCCAGCATACTGGGGATAGAGCTGTCTTATGCAGTCTGGGCAGATATCATGAGTGAATTGCAAAGAAAGCTGATGCTTTAAGAAATGTTCAATGGTGATCCATTCATCCTTGGGATTACGAATACATTTACAGGAAGCACAGATTGGGATTAGCTCAAAAGATGATGGTAAGGTTGAACGGAGGTTTATGATCTCCGGATGAAGAGGTTCTTCTTTATAGGGGCCCACATCATATAGTGAAATTATAAAAGTGGCTTCTGGGTGCGGATCTGAGAGAAATGGGTAGATCTCCAAACGGAAGATTCGTTTCCCTTTATTAGCGGTTTGTATGGAGAATTCGGAAGTATAAACCTGATGCTCTCTGCGGAGTATATATTTCACTGATTCATAAAGCTTGGCCCATTGATCGGGATCGACAATCACATCTTGCATGAGCTCTGAGTAATACGCGCCAATCCATTTCTTATTAGTAGAAAGACCATATTCATGACTAAAGGTCTTCCACCTACTGTTGGTGAACTGGATAATCCCATGACTGTTGATTACCACCGCATTGTGCGGTAAAGCTTCAAGTGAATGGATAATGGAAGATGATAAGCATTTTGACAAAAGTCACCGCTCCCTCCTAGAGATCATTCAGGATGATAAGTTAACAAAGGGGGCCAGACGGTATTCTAACAGATACTTGTCACCTGAGTCGCCTCTTATCGTCACTCCAGCCATATGATATAATCGGATAATACATAACAATACTAATTATATACTTATTTACGTTATTTTGCAATAGAAGATTACGTAAATAAGTAATTTATTTTTAGATGGAGGGCGATTCACCGATGCAGACCATATACGAACGTATAGAATACCTGATTAAGCAGAAAGGTTTGACCAAAAAATCATTCTGTGAGCAGTTAAATATCAGCACAGGTAATATGGGAGATTGGAAGCGGGGGAAGACTACTCCAGGAACACATAAGCTGATTGAGATCGGTGATTTTTTTCATGTTAGTCTGGACTGGCTCATTCTCGGCAAAGATACACCGGATACTGTACGAGAGAGCGGCGTAGACTATGATTTGAGTGATGTTCAGCTATCGGAAAGCCGAGTAGATGAATTACTTCCAGCAGAAAAGAATTTTATCAAGGAATATATAGCTTTTGCTGAATATCGTAAACAGAAAATGGTCGACGAAGAATCTTAAAATCTGCATCTTTACTTTTGAGAAAAGTACATTTATAATAATGAATGTTGACCTCAAACAAATTTATGTTCTATGTTTTACACACCGCGCGGTAGTGGTGGAATGGCAGACACGCTATCTTGAGGGGGTAGTGGGTGTATACCCGTGGAGGTTCGAGTCCTCTCTACCGCATACAGAATGAAGAAAGAGGCCTTGCGATGCAAGGCTTCTTTTTTTGTTCAATCCTCAATCACACAACCTACTTCTTTACAAGCGGCACGCATAGATTGGCTTCGAATCCTTCATCATCTGGACCGGACTTTTCCGTGTATTGGATGTAAAAGACTCCATCAGGGTTGAACTTATAACCGGAATCCGGCAGCCATTCATTATATATATAATTCCAGGTATGTTGAAAAGCCAACTGAGGGAATCCGTTAGCAGTAAATATAGCATAGGTAGACGCAGGAAGTTTCTTATGAACAAGGCCTTCAGGGATACAATCTAACTGCTCGACTTCAACACAAAGGAAAAAATCAATATCCCATGCGGTATGCTCCCACAGTCTAGGCACGGATGTACGGTTCTGAAATAGACCGAGATAACAACCGCTGCTTTGAACTTTTGTGGGTATAGTATCAAATTTTGTATCAATATCCAGCTCGCCAAAAACATATTCCCAAAGATTCGCGTATGGCTCCCCGGATGAGTTTACATTTGCCCAGCCAATAACATTTAGTTCGGGTATATCAAGCAGTTGAACAGTCACCGATTGTCCCTCCCAGCAAAAATATTTCAACAATATTATAAAATATTCCAAGAGATTAAAGGGTGCTGATATATAGCGATATTATGACGTTCTTTCTAGTTAAAAAGGATACTTTACCGCATAACAACAGGGGGCTGTGTGATGTGGTGAGTATCCTTTTTCTAATGAATTATTTCAAAAGCTTGGAGATATCGGATTCGATCTGCTGTGGAGTGGTTTTAGGAGCAAACCGTTTTAGAACACGGCCATCTTGGTCAACCAGAAACTTCGTAAAGTTCCATTTCACGCTTTTTGAGCCTAAGACACCAGGGGCTTCTTTGGATAAGTATTTGAATAATGGATGTGCTTCATCGCCTTTTACGTCAATCTTCTCGAACATAGGGAAGGTTACCCCATAATTAATCTCGCAGTATTCCGCAATTTCATCACTTTCGCCAGGCTCTTGTCCAGCAAATTGATTGCTTGGAAATCCTAAAACTTCGAACCCGCGGTCCTTGAATTTCTCGTACACTTCCTGAAGACCTTTATACTGGGGAGTAAATCCACATTTGCTGGCAGTATTCACAACCAGGAGTACTTTACCCTTGTACTTTGACAATGATTCCTCTTCACCCTTAAGAGTGTTGACCTCAAAATCATAAATACTCATGGATGACACCTCCATAGCTAATTTAAGTTTTTAACAATTTAATTGTACACTATTTATGGTCTGGAGCCAAATAAGAAAGTATTATGAATCATTCCTCATCATCGTTTCAAATCATACCTGTTGTTTAAAGTATAAAGTATGAGCATGACCAATACAGCTTGATGAAGGAGAAGATGACTCATGAAAGCATTATACACAGCAACTACAACAGTCACTGGCGGTCGTGAAGGCTCCATTGAATCCTCGGATGGCGTGTTAAAGCATAATCTAAGCATGCCTAAAGAGCTTGGAGGGCCGGGAGGTTCCGGTACCAATCCAGAGCAACTATTCTCGGCTGGTTATGGAGCGTGTTACGAGAGTGCACTAGCGAATATCGCCCGTAAAGAGGGCGTGAAACTCCATGACGTGGAGGTAACTTGTAATGTGTCCATTGGGAAGGATGACAGCGATGGAGGCTTTAGACTTGCTGTGAGAATGGATGTGAAGCTGCCAGGGATTGAACACGACAAAGCAGAGGAACTGGCGAAGAAGGCTCACGAATTCTGTCCTTACTCCAAAGCAACCAGAGGTAATATCGAGGTTGAATTAAAGATTGTCGATTAAATGTATCTGTATATATTTTATGGAAATAATGGCTAAATAGAGACGTAAATCATAAAAGAGTAATAAATAGCTGCCGTGTTAGGCGTCTTTGGTTGACATCACCCTTAAAATTCTTTAATATGTCTAAGTATCTGAGAATGTGCCTGCGTGTGCAATTTACAACCAAAAATTTAAATAATGGGTGATGAAGATGTCTTACAGACCGAATATTACGAATGTGACCAAAGCCAGCAGCAACGATAAGGAAGGATTGTACGAGTTCATTATCAAGCTTGCTGATGGAACGGAGTGCCGCGCGTTTTATCATCGGTTTCCGGAATGGAAAATGACGAACATCAGCCGCCTGCTTAAAACTCCATGTCCAATTTGCCGCAAAGATTTCATCTGCAAATGCATGGAGGCATTCACTGCTGATTTCGAAGGGCAAATGATCGGGGATCAATGGATTGAGAAAGCAATCGCAGAATAATTAAAGAACGGCACTTGATGGCGCGGGAGGTTATCCCGCGTTTTTGTTTACCCAAAAAAGCAGAAATTTACGCCTTTAAGACGGAGGGGGAGCCATGAACGAGGAACTGAACCTTATGAAAGATAAGTCTATCGTGTTGATAGACGGAGTGTGTCATCTTTGCCAGGGGGTAGTTCGTTTCATTATCCCGCGTGACCCCGACGCTAAATTTCTATTCGCACCATTACAGAATGAGATTGCGGCAAAGCTAATGAAAGAGTCCGGACTTCAGCCTGGACAATTAAACACAGTGATTTTACTGGAGAACGGAGTGTATTATACAGAGTCGGCCGCTGCGCTAAGAATTGCCCGTAAATTGAGATTTCCTTGGCCTGCCGCATACGTGTTCATCTTAGTACCACGCCCATTGCGCAATGCCCTTTATCGGTATGTAGCCAAGAACCGCTATCGTTGGTTCGGACGTGATGAGCAGTGTATGCTCCCTACCCCAGAGATCAAACGGAGATTTTTGTAATCCATAATTTGGGAGAATGTTATAATGAAACTATAAATGGGTATAGTTTTTTCATATTATGACTAGGGGTGAACGAATAGTGAAACGGAAAGGGCTTCTGTTTTTTATAGTCATGTTATTATCTTTAAGTATGATCGGTACGGCCTCAGCTGCCCCCAAGCTTCGCATTATGGTGAACAATTCAAGTGTGGATGTTGGTGTGCAAATCGTGTCGGGGAAGACGTTGGTTCCGCTGAAGGCTTTTGAAAGATTCAAGAATACTTCTATTCAATGGGATGCCAATACCAAGCAAGCTACGATTGCTAGAGATTCTATGAAGATTAAGCTTACGGTTGGCTCACGGACGGCTTGGAAGAACTCGGATGCTGTACAACTGGATGTATCGGCCAAAATAGTGGATGGAAGAGTAGCGGTACCCCTGCGGTTTATTGCGGAGGCTCTTGGAGCGAGAGTAACAGTAGATGCTGCTACGAATACAGTCTGGGTTCAGGAACGGGCCAATGCTAAACTTGTGCAGAATTATAATAGTAATGACTTAGTTGTTTCCCGCATAGCTGCTCTGCAATTCCCGGTTGAAGAAAGAGAACCCTCCAAATTGACGGGTGATAATGAAGCATTGTCAATGACGTATTATTTTCCTGAAGGCAGATCTGATGGTTATTTTATATTGTATGGACATTTCGTAAAGTATTATGAGATCAAGGATAATATTGTAAAAGTAGTTTGGGAAGCTGATCTGGATATGTCCAAAGAGGCTACAAATAAAGATTTTACCGCGATATTCGGTTACCCAGTTGCGAAGGAATATGGTAAAGCACCTGTTCTAGCTCCATCCTATGCCTCTTTTTATACGAGTGTTTGGGGAAGTCAGATTATTTATGGAATGGTTAATGCGGATGGAACTACTAAAGTTTCAGGACAGTCTCTGTACTGGGGGAATAATGAACCTTTTGTCGTAGCTATTCCCGGAGAGACTAAGCTTTAAGCAATATACAAGTCATATAAATATGGAGATGAATGATGAACAAGGGGAAGCCTAAAGGTTTTATGCGTTTTGATTGGCCTTATCATTTTGTAACTATGCCGCTAGCGCTGATTATATTTGTGTGGTCGGGAATTTATGTCGTTCAGGTGTTACGTGATGATGGTGCTTTAACAGTGCCCTTGCTATTATTTGGTTTATCTCTATGCCTGTTATTTGCGATTACTCGAATTCGAATTTATGCCACAAAAAATCAGGATCGAGTAGTGAGGGTGGAGGAGCAGTTCCGGTATTTCCGATTGACAGGCGAAGCATTAAATCCAAAGCTTGAATTAGCTCAGATTATTGCACTTCGGTATGCAGGAGATGAAGAGTTTCCGGCACTATGTCAGCGGGCGGTGAAGGAAAAGCTTAGTCCTGCCGATATCCGGTCTGCCATCAAGAATTGGCGTGAAGATACGATGAGAGTCTAAAAACCACTTGATGTGCGAAAAAACTTATTGCTGCCTTCTTATATATATGCTACTATAGCTGTAAATTAAAGGGATAGTAACGGAAGCACCGTTCAATGTACCGTATCCACGGTTATTGTCGGTGCTTTTTTGCTGTCTTTTTTTTGACAATATTTATAAATTTCTTGCGAAAGGAGAGAGGTTTTATGGCGGCAAGGATTGTACTCGCAGTGCGTGAAAGCCAATATATCGAACCATTGCTACACTATCTTCATCATAGTGAGTATGGAGAAATGCTGCGAATCACGGCTTTTAGTCGGCTGGATGCTTTTATCGATTTTATGAGGGGAGAGGATATGCCGGATGCTGTTGTAGGTGACGTTACTTTTATCGAGGCTTGGCTTGTGGAGGGAAGAACTAAGGTGCCTTGGGCAGTTTTGAGTGAGGAGGGAGCTTATCTTAGCAGGAGTTCTAAAAGCCTGGCTGGAGGCATCATGATTGCGAAATATCAGGCACTGCCTTCTCTGCTGGGAGCATTTATTCAACTATGTGAAGTGAAACGAGCTAGAGGTTCCTCTGTATTAGATGAAACGCTGCTGCTCGGTATCGTCTCCTCAAGCGGGAACACGGGCAAAACCACAGTAGCTATGAATATGGCTAAGCAGCTAGGTGAATTGGGGCTTTCGGTCTTTTACTTGAATCTTGAAAGTGTGGACAGCAGTGGATTATTTTTACGGCCCCCTGCAGGAAATACGCCTGGACTAGAGCGGCTCCTTTATGAAATCAAAGCCAGCCGGGATAAGGGCGGAGCCGATACGATTGATTTGGGGCAATACGTGATTAGGTATGATCACCTTCGAAGTGCTGCTTTTAGGCCAATTATTAATGTAAAAGAAATGCTGCAGATGACTACGCAGGATACGCTAGATTTGTTGGCGCTGTTGGTTGCGGAAAGAAATTTTGACGTAGTTATAATAGATACCGGCAGTATTGAAGAAGAACGTGCCAAAGCTGTGTTACATAAATGCGGAATTCTATTGTGGGTAGTTAGAAATGACGAGGTAAGCATTCATAAGACCATGAGATGGCTATCCCATTGCAATGCTCCTAATTCTGGTATGCCCAGCCAAGTGATGGACAAAAGTAGATTTGCCGTGAATTTTGCCGCAGAGGGTTTAGAGGTGTGGGCACCTCCGGAAGGAATTACCGTTGAAGGTGTACTTCCGTATATCCCATCTTGGACGCTGCAGCACCGTGAGGAGCTTTTTCTGAACTCACCACAATTCCAAAAGGAGATCTTACAGCTGTGCAAGCAGATTATAGAACCGTCGCTTCCGCAAGTATTCACTGGTAAGGGTTTACATGAATGAGGAAATGTTTAAGGCACTTCGCAGTGACATCCGGGCAGGATTAGATGTTACTTCTGCAGTTGGAAATCGTGAACTCACCCAATATATTGAAAGGACAATTTTGGACAGCGAAAATCTGCGTTATTTAACAGCACAGGAGAAACATGAGCTCGTGAAGAGATTGTTCGATTCTTTTCGAGGATTGGATGTACTCCAGCCCTTAGTGGATAATCCGGCGATCACTGAGATTATGATTAACAGCCATACTGAGATTTTTGTAGAAGAGGAGGGGCAGATTCGTCGTCTCCATTTGGAATTTGAGTCCAGCAGCAGGTTGGAGGATATTATCCAAACGGTTGTATCCGGTGTGAACCGGGTTGTAAATGACTCTTCTCCTATCGTTGACGCTCGGCTAAAAGACGGATCGCGTGTAAATATCGTGCTTCCGCCGGTAGCTCTGAAAGGCCCGGCGATGACCATTCGGAAATTTCCTGAAACACCGATGACGATGCAGGATTTAGTCCGTCGTGAAGCCTTAAGCTTGGAAGCTGCAGAGTTGCTGCAAATTTTAGTGGCTGCTAAATACAATATTTTTATTAGTGGCGGGACCGGCTCTGGGAAGACTACTTTTCTTAATGCATTATCTCAGTATATCCCCCCACAGGAGAGGGTCATTACGATAGAGGATTCCGCTGAACTGCAGATTGTAACCGTGCCGAACCTTGTTTCACTGGAGACCAGGAATGCTAACACGGAAGGTAGAGGGGAGATTTCCATCCGAGATTTGATTCGTTCTTCTCTGCGAATGCGCCCTAACCGGATTGTTGTGGGGGAGGTACGGGGAGCGGAATGTCTCGATATGCTGCAGGCTATGAACACCGGACACGATGGAAGCTTGTCTTCCGGCCATAGTAACAGCGCACACGATATGGTCAGCCGACTGGAGACGATGGTGCTAAGTGCTGCGGAGCTTCCGGTAGCTGTTGTTCGCCAGCAAATTTCATCCGCAATTGATATCTTCGTACACTTATCACGTCTCCGTGATCGTTCCAGGCGGGTGATGGAAATCAGTGAGGTTGCGGGGTTGAAAGACGGGGAAGTGATCTTGAATCCCTTATATGAATTTCAAGAAGCTGGTGAACGAGAGGGAAGGGTGCAAGGGGGGCTGCTTCCCTGTGGTAACCCATTGTTGCATACAACGAAGCTTAGGATGGCTGGTGTAAACTCCTATCCATTGGCTCAATAGAGATGCAAAATTTCAGAAGGGGGGAGGTCATGCTTAAGTTTAAATTTGTTGCTGCAAAGCCTGTAGAAGCGGATCCTGACGGTCCTTCGTTATTACCAGATTATAAGGTATACGAATTGACCTTGCTGCAGAGGATTCTGACCCTTACTGCAGGTGGACTGCTGATGTATGGAATTGGATATCTTTTTTATCATCATTGGCTGCTGTCGTTGCTGCTTATGCCTGGCGGAGCTTATGCCCCGCATATGCTGCGTAACTATCTACTGAAAAGACGTCGAAATGCACTGAATTTACAATTTAAGCAGACTTTATTTTCGCTGTCTTCCTCCCTTTCAGCTGGGCGTTCGGTGGAGAATGCATTCCGAGAGGCGGTTCAGGATTTACGTATGCTCGACCCGGAGGGAAGCAGTGATATGATCTCCGAGTTAAACATTATCTGTGCACGCATGGAATATGGACAGCCTGTGGAAGAAGCGCTGCGGAACTTTAGTGAAAGAGCGGGAATGGAGGACATCGAGCGATTCGCGGATGTGTTCTCGGTCTGTAAGCGTACTGGTGGTGATCTTGTAGAAGTGGTGCGCCGTACATCAACGATTATCGGTGAGAAGCTGGATATTCAGCAGGATATTGCTGTAAGTATTGCTCAGAAGAAATTTGAGGCTAAGGCACTGCTTATAGCTCCGCTGATCATGGTGATGTTTATGAGTTTGACGGCTGGAGAATATATGGAGCCAATGTATACAGGAGCGGGTATAGCCATATCGACATTAGCGCTTGTTGCTTTATTCCTATGTTATCTCTGGACTACTAAAATAATGGACATTCCACTGTGAAGGGGGTGAAATCATGCGCTGGCTATGTGCGGTGGTTACTGTTATTTTGCTGATAGTCTGGGTTCTACTGCGAATTCAATGCGGCAACAGATATGTCGCGTTACGCAGTCTTCCTATGGAAGGATTACGGCTTCGGAAGTTAGGCGAACCGTTATTACTGCTTATTGAGAAGAGTGGTATCGCCAGTCGGTTTCCCTCACTGTTGTTCAGAATTCAGCGTTCTCTACAGCGCAGTTATGGGATGCGTTATAGCGCAGAGCGGACCCTGCTGTTCATGGGTGAGATGCTAAGTTACAGCTGGCTGTTGCTTGTAGGTGGAAGCTTGATTACAGCATTTAGTGGCGAACAGGCAGGTATGATATTGGGTGTGTTTTTGGCAATTGCTCTACCAACCGCTATGGTCAGTGATCTGCACAAAAAGGTGAGAGTTAGGGAGCAGAATATTATGCTCGAATTGCCAGAGCTGCTGAACAGTATTGTGTTGTTGGTTGGCGCAGGAGAGACCGTGCAACGAGCTATTATTCGCTGTGTGGAAAGCCACCGGGGGGATACGAATCATCCTCTGTATAAGGAGCTAATGACTATGACTAGTGAATGGGAGGGCGGATATTCTTTCCAGCAGGCGTTTGAAAATTTCAGCAAGAGATGCGCTGTGCAGGAGGTATCGGTATTCACAACGACAGTTTTGCTGAATTATCGCAGAGGTGGAGCGGATTTTGTGCTATCGCTACGTGATCTGTCGCGGATGTTGTGGGATAAACGAAAGGCTCTTAGCCGGACGCGCGGAGAGCAAGCATCCTCTAAATTAGTTTTTCCGATGGTAGTTATCTTTTTAATAGTAATTGTACTGGTGGGAACGCCAGCATTTTTGATGTTAAAAATGTAGGAGGCTGAAGCTGATGGTATCAACAATGTTGGACAGTATGAAGAACTTTTGGGAAGACGAGGAAGGTTTAGGAACTTTGGAGATGATTTTGATTATTGCTGTCTTGATTGCAGTTGTTCTTTTGTTTAAGGACAAAATTCAAGAGGTAGTAGAAGCCTTAATTAAAACGGCGGGTGAAAAGAGTCAGGAAGTATTCGATTGAACAAGTTTAAGGGTGATCAAGGCAGTTTTACTATTGAAGCGTCACTTCTGTTGCCGATCGTCATGTTTATTACGATGCTTCTTTTGTTTTTTTGCTTGTATAGCTATCAGAAGTCCATGCTGTTGCAGGTGGCTTCAGGAGCTACTGAACGGGCGGCTTACAACTGGGACAACAGTCACAAAGAGGTCTCTGGTTCTTACATGGCTGGTGAGTATGACTCCCTTTATTGGAGAATTGGGGATGATGCCTTGCTAACCTCATTATTCGGTGGAGAAGCTGGCAGTGCTAGCGTGACAATAGAGTTGCCCGGTGAAGTATCAGAGAAGAGTGATTTGCCAGTGCTTAAACTGGGCCATTCGTCTACCATGATTCCGGATAATATGCCAGGAACTATGCGTTATGCTCACAGCCTTACAGGACGGAGAGTAAAGACCGAGTTAAACCGTCTGCTGAGCTTACCTGTGCTTGATAAGGTTCTATCGGATGAGGCTAAACCAACTGTTGAAGCCCAGTCTATCATTGTTGAGCCTGTCGAGTTTATTCGTACGGTCGATCTGATGCGTTATTTCGGAGCTAAATTTAAAGGGGGCTCTGAGGGCAGTGGATCAGCAGTCTACATGAATAAGAAGGATGCTTCTGCTATGCTGACCAAGCTTCAGGATAAGTAAAAACTCTGTTCAAGGGAGGGGGTTATAATGAAAATTATAAATACGGGTTGTCCTGCTAAGGGCAAAACAGAAGGCTCAGTTACAATTTTTCTAATCATGGTGCTGGCTTTCGTCTTTCTGTTTACTGCTGTGCTGATTGATTATGCGCGAATCGCTGCGTTCAACGTTCAGGAGGAACGATTAGCGAGAGCCAGTGTCCGCTCTGTTATGTCTTCATATCATGTTGAATTGCGTGAGAGATACGGTTTGTTTGCATTCGGTGATAGTGATGGTGATCTGCTGCTGTCCAAAGTGCTCAATGAAAATTTGCATAAAAGTGGGCGGGGGGATACGTTCAATCTCTTACCCTTTGCACTGGAATCCTCCTCCTTGGAATGGAGCCGGCCGCTGGGAAGTTATGATGTTTTTCGTCATCAAATACTGGAAGAGATGAAATATAAGGCTCCGGTTGATTTCGCCTTGGAGCTGGCAGGTAAATTCAAGCCGCTGTCGGGCGTAATGGCAGAGGCCTCAAGAGCTACCGAATTACTCAGTAAGCTGCAACCTTTATATGATGAACGTGAAGAGAATTTGGATCTAATGTTAGAGCGGAGAAGCCAAGCGGCGGAGAGTGGAAGAAGAGTACTACTATGGATTATGAACCCGCCCGGGGATTCTATCTCGGCCCATTCGCTCGGAAGCATGCAAGCAGCCGCGGATATACCAGCACAGTATAGTGACTATCTCGGGAAATATTACGACGATCTGTATCGTGATAGTAAAAAGCCTGCAAAGTACACTTATCAGTTGGCACTTTATCAGAGCCGAACTTCAGAGATGTTGTCGCGGCTCCCATCCTTATTAACAACCTTTCGTGAAGAACATGGACAATCAATGGAGGAAGCAAAGGATGCGTTCAACAAGGCGCAGCAATTGAATGACGAGATGAGAGATGTTTTAGCAGCTTCCCGAATTAGTGGCGTAAATCTGGCAGATGATCCTGCTAAGGACTGGGATATTCCGGGAAACTCGGGAGAAATAAGTGCTGAGCCACTTAAAAAGCTGCATGAACAGGAGGACGCCTTAATCCTCTCTTCGGCTGACATTAGTAGTATGGAGAATAGTTTATTTAAGCAGCAAAGTGCGTACGAGTCCATTGAACCGACGGTAACAGGATTATCAGGAGTGTTGCATGAAGCTTTGGGAGTCAACGGCGATTCCTACCAAATGAACTCCTCTGTTCTAGGGGCTTCGCATGTAGTGGACAACTATTATAAAAAATACGGTAAGAAGGGAAGTGTTATCGCTAGTGATTTGGCTTTTCTTGAAGAGCATCGCAGCTCGGATAAAGCACGTAAGCAAGTAGAGTGGGAAGCCAAATCCAAGCTGGGCGAGGTTAGAGCACTGCTGAACAAAATTAGAATGTTAGGTAGCGGAGCGGCAGCTTCGATGGAACGTTATCAAATCCTTCATCAATTTTATGAGGACAATGTTTCATTTAACAACGGATTGGAGTTTCAATCCTCTGATAAATCTGAAGTATCCTCAGATCTCTATGCTGCTGGAAGCTCGGCGATGAAGGATATTGACGGGATTTATGCAGCAATGAGTGGCATTATGGGGGGCGCTAGAGACAGGCTTTTTCAAACAGAGTATTCCGCGCTTTATTTTCAGCATTTTGATGTTTCAAAGTTAGCTAGTCTGGCACTGAATTCTCTGGAAGACACTAGTGAGCTCACAGATCAGCTTGATCCTCGCGCTCAGGAGCTGGAATACATTTTATACGGATTTCATAATCCCGCAGGGAATGTGGCCGCAGCCTATGCCGAAATATTCGCGACGAGGTTGTCCATTCGCACAATGGAAGGATTTATAGAAAAGGCAACCTTGGGAAATCCACTGGCTGTTCTAGCGGCGGCACTGTTGTATGGAATCCAGCATGCCATTCAGGATATGTTGCAGCTTTGTGAGAAGGATGCGATTCCTTTATCCAAATATATGCCGGCGCAGCTGACTTACCGTGATCATCTGCGACTGTTCATGATAATGCATGGAGGCGGGGAAGTGCAGCTATCGCGGATGCTGGCTCTAATTCAACTGAACACAGGAATAAATCCAGCGGAAAGAAACACCTATGTATCATCGGACATTAAGCTCCAAATGCAGTTATGGTTTCTGCCAAGTGTAGTTAAAATGTTGAATTACACTGCTGGTTTTCCGGGAGAGGTACAAGGGAATAAGTATCTGAGGGCAGTAAAAGCTGATTATTCTTATTAGCGGGAGGTTGGTAAGGAGATGGGGGATGGGTATGGAATCAGAGGGGAAGACAAGGAAGAAGGTAGCATGGTAGTAGAAGCGGCGATGGTTCTTCCGTTCTTCCTGCTATTCGTCCTGTTCCTGATTTCTATCGTACAGATGACCTTGTATTCGACAGCTTTGCAAAGTACAGCATCAGACACTGTAAAGTCTATTTCAACTCATATGTATCCTACGGCTTTGGCGGTGCAGAAATGGGGAATATTCAGCGAAGTAAGTGATGATTCAGGAGGGGATGACAGTGATCATTCTGCTGGCCTGAATTGGACTATTCCTCGCTTGTCACTTACTGATTGGGGCGATAGTTATGCTGAGTCTTTACCCAAGCCGTTAAATGAGTGGGTTATGTCGGCTTTAGAAAGTGGTGAGGGACCGTTGCAGAAGCTTCAGGCAGAGACTAGTGAAAGTGTACTTGATCTTGCGATCAAACCTTTATTGAAACCATACCTGACATCAGATTTACTGGATTATGAGCGAATTCATGTATCTAATGTTATGGTGCCGGAGCTAAAAGAGGGTACTCGTCCCTACCTTGGGCTAGTGGTTAGTTATAAGCTGCCGATGAAGGTCCCCTTTCTAAACCAAAGTATTGTTTTAGAAGCAAGTGCTGTTGAACGTCTCTGGATCGGGGACACGGGAGAAGGCACAGCCAAGGAGGGGAACGGTACTGGCCAACCAGATGAATTCATTGAAATCTTAGAAAAGCCGAACCCGGCTGTAGCGAATAAGCAAGGCAAGGTTCGTGCCAGAATACCGCCGAATGCTTCTGCCAGCTTGTCAGTCTTTTATAAGAGCGGGGGCAGTACTGCCAAATATTTAGGCTGGAAACAAGCGGATGAAGATGGATATATCGAGTGGGAATGGAAAATTGGTGTAAATACCACACCGGGCTCGTGGCCGTTTGTTATACAACTGGATGATGGTAGATCTGTTGAGGTTATGTTCACAGTAGTGAAGTGAAAGGGTGGAAAAAGGAGTGTAATAAATGGCAGAGTGGACATTTTGGGGATGTCTACCGTTTTTAGCAGCGGCACTGATTACAGATTTGAAGTCGATGAGAATACCAAACTGGATCACCTTGTCAGGCTTGCTCACCGGTCTGCTTGCACAAGGGGTGATCAATAGCTGGCATGGACTGCTGTGGGCTTTCGGGGGAGCTGCTGTAGGATTTACAGTCCTTCTGATCATGCATTTAATAGGGGCGGTTGGCGCGGGGGATGTTAAGCTTTTTGCTGGAATCGGCGCGTGGACAGGGATGTTGTTTACGCTGCAAGTCGTGATGTACTCCGTACTATTTGGAGCTTTAATAGGCTGGTTAATTGTTTTAAAGAGACGGGAGGCGGTCAGTCGTTCACGTAAGATCATCAGCAGAATTTCTGGATTTATTTTATGGAAGAGCCCGTTTCTATTAAAAAATAACGATAGTGAACTGTTGAAATTCCCTTTCATGCTGGCTGTTATCCCTGGTTCCATATGCGCTTATCTATACTTTTAGTTCGGGAGCTGATGTTTGTTGTTCGGATTAACCCGTGATTTTATACAACAGGATGGTATATATATGATCCTTGGTGAACCCGAAGGAATACCTGCGGAGAAGCTTAATTTGATTCAGGCACGCATGCTGATGAACACCGACATTCCTCATCATTTGAGGCTGTTACTTAGAGAAATAGATATGAAGGTTACTATGGAATACGCTGTTTTACGCAAAAAAATGCTTAGTCATCTACTCAAAGGAGAAAAGCTAAGTATGAGCTCATTTTTCGGGTTATTGCTGCAAATTGCCCAAGGCATGGAAGATGGCAGGTTATATATGCTGCGGGCGGAACAGTATGCTTTGCATGCAGATTACATTTTTATTGAAGGGTCGTTACAGAGCGGTAAAGTATACCTGACCTACATACCCATTCAGGAGAATAAGTCTGGTTCAAAGCTTGGAGAGTCACTCAAGTCACTAATCATGGTGTTAATGGCATCTATCACAGAGCTAACTGGCAGTGGTGTGCAAAGACTATTGCAATATTGCAGTGAAGAGGGATTTACTCCAGCTGGCTTAAAGATTCTTTTATCAGAGTTGCTGACAGAAAGAGAGCCCGTTACACCTGAAAGACAGCTTCATGAAGGCGTAAAAGAATATCTAGTGAAAGAGGCAGCAGCTCCACCATTAAGAAAAATATATGAGCATCGCGAAGATAAGGGATTGGAGCAGCCGACTGCTACTCCTTGGATCAGCAGCTATCCTAATCTTAAGATAAAAGAGGAGGAGAGCGTGTCTCTAAGCTTGGAGGATGAGCAGGTAACGAATCCGCAAGCCTCAAGCTCAAGAACCTATATAGTGCTAGGGTGTCTATTAGGAGATGCACTACTGTGGAAGTTTCTATATTTGGATAGTCCAAAGCCGTTATGGCTTGCCGTCTGTGTAGTTGTGACGATTGTATTGGCTGTTTTAAGCTGGATGGTTTGGAGCGGAAGGCTAAAGGTTGGTAAAGAAGATGAGGATTGTCTGAGTGAGGATTCTGAAGATACTAACTGTAATCCGAGTCGGAAAGAATTGGAGTGGAATTTTGGCAGGAACCCTGTGGCTTGTACACGTCCTCCAACATCAATTCCAAAGATAACTCCGCAATCCTCAGATTCAGCAGCTAACGTTCCGGCAACCCGTCATGAATCACTAGCAGAGGAACATTGTTCTGTTAAAGCACCAGAAGCCATAGCACCAACAACTTTATTATCACGGGAGAAAATGCCTGAGCAAGGACGACAAATCGAAAAGCTGGATCAGAGTATTCCTTATCTTCAAAGAAGCGGTGAGGAGGGTGAAGAGGCGGAAATGATCGAGTTAAATCGAACTAGCTTCATTATCGGCCGATCGGCAGAGGTCGCTCAATATGTGGAAAGATCAGAAGGAGCTTCTAGAGTACACGCTGAGATATCTAGAAGCACCAGCGGATATATTCTCAAGGATCTTGACTCCAGAAATGGAACGCTTTTTCAAGGTGAAGCCATGATCCCGTATAAAGAGTATCCACTAACAGAGGGGACCACATTTAAAATTATAAAAGGAAGCTACACATTCCATATAGTATGAAGGTGAGTTCCAACGATGAATGTGGCTCTACAATTTTTGTTTTTTCAAATCTTCTAAAGCGACTTGAAGTGTAGGGAAGGTAAAGTCAAAGCCATGATTTAATGCCGCTGCGGGCAGGACGCGCTGACCTTTGAGTAAGATTTCGGATAATTCTCCGACTGCTGTTTTTAACAGGAAGGCTGGCAAAGGGAACCAGTGCGGCCGTTTGTAGACTTTGCCAATCGTCCTTCCGAACTCTTCGTTCGTTACCGGATGTGGAGCAGTCGCATTAACAGGTCCGTTAATCGTGGGATTTTGCGTACAGAAATCAATTAGACGGACGATATCCGTCAGATGAATCCAAGAGACCCACTGCTTTCCGGAGCCAATGTTACCGCCAAAACCTAATAAATAAGGCAGCTTCATTTTGGGGAATGCTCCGCTCTCATTGCCGAGCACAACTCCGGTACGCAGCTTGACCACGCGGATACCATGGTAAGTTTCATCTGAAGCCTCTTCCCATGTCTTAACTACTTCTGAAGGGAAATCCATGACCTGGGCTGGTGAGGACTCACTAAAAGTATCCTCTAAAGAGGTACCGTAAATCGCCACGGAGGAAGCCTGAATGATTACGGAGGGCTTTTGCTTCATTTGATCTACTAATTTAGCTGCTGCGGAAACGGTTGCAAGTCGGGACTGCATAATCGCTTTTTTGCCACTTGGACTCCAGCGCTGGCTAAGGGAAGCTCCGGCGAGATTAATTAGGGCAGCTGCATTTTCCACTGGAGCGGGATTAGAACTTAGACTGTCCCAGGTGTGGTAACTCAGCTTAGGATGAATTGTTGTTGCGTCTTTTGGTAAATTCCGACCTACAATAGCAACTTCATTACCTGCTTGCAGCCAGTATTTTGCTAGTTCGCTACCTATAAAACCGGTGCCGCCACATATCACATATTTCAAAGGAGGGCCTCCGTTCTAAATCGTACAATTCATTAAAAATTACTTAAACAAATGCTGGTAAGCAGAGTAATCGATTTTATTCTTTTCGAGAAAATTGACAAGAAAACGGTTATCGCGCCGCGGTGTGGCAACTATGTAACCTTTAATGCAGTGATCGCGAGTAACTTCTTTTGCATTACTCTCGACGGCGATTTTTCCGATCTCGGCAGCAATAGAATGCTTCGCAATATCACGAAATGGACCAGGTACAGGCTGAACAAGCTGGTCCAAAAAGGCTTTTGTTTCGTCACTCCAGAGCGGGCGGCTACGTTCCACCCAGTAATTTTGCCAGTCTAGCTTTGACTTTCCATCAGCTTTGGGCAGGACCTTTAGGAATTTGCGGAACATAAAAAAACCGCCGATACACATGGAACCAAGCAGCATAAATGTCCAGAAAGCGATAGAGTTCATAAACCAATTGCTCGGTGTGGATAATAAACCAAGTCCTGATTGGATAAACATGCATACACCACCTTTTGGCAATGAGGATTCTCACACGAATTATTCTCATATTAAAGTATAGCTTATTTCCAAAGTTTTGCGAAGCAGAACCCGGCATATTGGCCTCGTCTAGATTTATTTTTCCGATCACGGTAGAATAGGGGTTAATTCGTGAAGGAAAGAGGGAAGAAGTATGCTGAAAATAGGTTCACATGTGTCTTGCTCGGACAAGGGTCTTTTGACCGCAGCAAATGAAGCAAATGAGTATGGTTCCAGCTCGTTTATGATATATACAGGAGCGCCGCAGAATACGCGCCGCAAGCCGATTGATGCCATGTATCCCAACGAAGGGAAGCAGGTTATGAAAGAGAATGGTGTAGAGGAGATTGTTGTCCATGCACCTTACATTATTAATCTCGCTTCCTATAAAGAGAATACGTACCAACTGGCTGTTGATTTCCTGCAAGAGGAAATACGCCGTACCCATGCACTTGAGGTCAAGCATATTGTATTACATCCAGGTGCGTTCACTGATAAAGATGCTGAATATGGTATTCAGCGGATTGCAGATGGTCTGAATGAGGTGCTTGGAGGCACGAATGAAACGGAAGTGCATATCGCTCTAGAAACTATGGCTGGCAAAGGAACAGAGATCGGCCGCAGCTTCGAAGAAATCGCTTCTATTATTGCTAAGGTCGAACATAACGAACGTCTATCGGTCTGTCTTGATACTTGCCACATTCATGATGCTGGTTATGATATCGTTAATGATTTGGACGGTGTTCTCAACAAATTTGATGAGACTATCGGGTTGAATCGTCTTGGTGTAATCCACATTAATGACAGTAAAAATCCATGTGGCGCTCGCAAAGACCGTCACACGCCAATTGGCTCGGGTTGGATTGGGTTTGATACGATTAACAAAATCGTACACCATGAAAAGCTGGAAGGTCTGCCTTTCATTCTGGAGACCCCATGGATTGGTAAAGATGCTAAGACACAACGTCCGATGTATGAGGTGGAGATCGCTTTGCTGCGTGGTAACGTAGCTGAACGCTTTGGACCGGAATTCGTGCAGGATGTTGAAACATTACGTGAATTTTTTGCCAAGCAGGAGATTGATTCCCGTCAATATGTACTTAATGTCTGGGAGCTGCTGAAGAACGATGCCAAAGCTAAAAAAGCTGATCCACGTGAACCACTGGAGCGTCTGTACGATGAAGTTGTCGCTGCCCAGTTGTTCCCGCAACTAAGTGAGGAAGCTATTAATCATCGTTTAATTGCTTGGTTAGCAGGCAATTAAGTGCTCGTGAACGCTTAAGCTATACTTCAGATTGCGTATGTAGATGAGAGGATGGGAAGAGGGTCATGGAATTACACGTAAAAAGAAACAATTCGTCAGGTGTCGAGCATTATTCCAACCGGGCACGTATGCTCATTTCCTGTCCTGACGGACCGGGAATTGTGGCGGCTGTATCACACTTTCTGTATCAGCATGGCGCAAATATTGTGCAGTCGGATCAGTATACGATGGATCCAGATGGTGGAATGTTCTTTATGAGAGTCGAGTTTGACCTACCTGAATTAGGCGATCGTCTGGAAGAGATTCGCTCTCAATTTGGCGGAGTGGCGGAGCGTTTTAAGATGGACTGGAAGATCTTTAATGTTCGTCATAAGAAGAAACTTGCCATATTCGTCTCTAAAGAAGACCATTGTCTTGTTGAACTGCTCTGGCAGTGGCAAGCGGGCGATCTCGATGCCGATATTGCCCTCGTCGTTAGTAACCATTTGGATATGAAATCTTATGTCGAGTCGTTTGGCATTCCATTTCATCATATTCCAGTCACAGCGGATACTAAGGCTGAAGCAGAAAAACGCCAGTTAGAGGTCATCGGAGACGATATCGATGTGATTATATTGGCACGGTATATGCAGATTATCTCGCCGTCCTTTATTGAGCATTATCGCCATCAGATTATTAATATTCACCACTCTTTCCTGCCTGCCTTTATTGGCGGCAATCCATACGCCCAAGCGTACCAACGTGGGGTGAAAATAATCGGGGCAACCGCTCACTATGTTACTGAAGAACTAGATGGTGGACCGATTATTGAACAGGATGTGCAGCGGGTAAGCCACAGTGATGATGTTATTGAGCTGAAACGGATTGGACGTACCATTGAACGTGTTGTTCTGGCTCGTGCGGTGAAATGGCATATCGAGGACCGGATTCTCGTCCATCAGAATAAAACTGTAGTATTTAAATAAAGGTATTCTCCGGTGAAAGCAACGGTTATGCCCGAGGGCTTTCACCGGAATCCTTTAATTTAATAGTTCACTAAATCTCTATCAGGTAAAAAAGCATTTTACCAGCAGCTTGGCTATTTATGCCAAGGTGCTTTTTGTCGTTCTCAAAAATCATGTAGTTAAGGAGGTGGAAGGTTTGGCGTTACAGCGGGGACGTTTGTTAAAACGTAATTATTTTTTCGCAAGTCTCATTTTGATTACTGGATTCGGGGGATTGCTAGGTTATGATCTCTATTTCAAGCCCTACGTGCTTTCCCAAACCGTGGTCAAAGTTAAGGTGCGAGCTGGGGAGTCTCTACCTAAAAATTATGAGCTGAAAGCAAGTGATTTATATCTGGATTCTGTTCAGACCAAGGACATACCCTCTGGTGTAATTACGGAAATCGCACAAGTGGAGTACAAAATTACGAATGTGAATCTGACTAACGGTAGTATTTTGACAGCATCACTGGTGGATGTTAATGATTTAGAGCCTTTGCAGGATGAAGGTATATTTCCTATTCCGAAGGAGGCTATTTATGCCATCAATGGTTCGTTGCGAAGCCGGGATAAGGTAGACATTTATCTTGTAGAAGGTGAGCGAGAGAAGCAGCGAGAGGCGCTTGGTTCAAATACAGTTAAAAAAGAAAACGAGGAACAGGTGAAAGAACAAAGCTTGCTTAGCGATCCTGCTAAAGAGATCTTTTTATCTGGAGTTACCGTGAACTATGTGCGAACAGAAGACAATAATGATGTGCAGGATTCTGAGAAAGGCAACAACAATAACCGATTCACTTCTACTGGCAAGGTAGCGACACCAGAATTGAAGCTGAAGAAAAGTGAGGGTCAACGGCTAGGGCAATTTTTGGAGCAGGGCAAAAAGCTGTGGATCGTACGGGTAGAGTAGGGGGAGATTGCCTTGAAAATATTTAGTCTGGGCATAGATCAGTTAACGATTAATGATATCAAAAACGCGGGATTTAATGTAGTTACACAAAACGTGTATCCCGATCCGGCGCATACCGAAGGTCATATGTTAATGGTTACTAGTGACCAGGTACCTGTTCAAGCGCTTAGCGAGCTGCGACACAAATATCCAAGCTCTATGATCCTGTATTTATATCTGCAAAAGGGAATTCGCGGCTATCAAGCTGTGCATATGTTATGTGAAAGCTTAGGTTTATATTTTATTCCTCCTCGTTCTACCTCGTCAGCAGTGATAGAGAAGATTCGTTTTATCCTGGAAGAGGATGGCGAGGAACGGAGCAATTTGGTTGGCTTTTTTGGCTCAGGTCCAGGCATTGGCTGCACGAGTGTGGCGAAGCTGTTCGCAAGACGAATTGCTGCGGCAGGTCTACGTGTTCTTGTACTTGGTTTGGATTTATATGACCCCGGGTATGACCGAAAAGCGACGATAAGTCTAGACAAACTGCGCCCCAAGCTTACAGGGAAGATGATTCATGATGAAGATTTCGAGCAATTGATTAGGCAGGATGGCTATTTGTATCTACCGGGGAATTACGACTACTTAAGTGTCCAGGATTATCTGGAGGAGGAGATCGAATATTTCTTGGCTAGAGCTGGAGCAAATGCGGATGTGGTTATTGCTGATTTCGGTTCAATTCCCGAGAGTGCTGCGTGGTATGTCGGTATGCAAAAGTCGTCGTTACGTATGATTGTCACTCATCCTAAACATGAATACAGATTAGAACCTCTATTCGAGCTTGCGGGGCATATAGATCTGCGTCCGCATGATTTCCAGCTGATCATTAACCGCAGTAATGTGGAGGAAATATCTTCGTCCAAAAATATGGCCCTTAGATTTGGCACTGAAATCTTGCTGGAGCTACCGTATTACCAGCCCTTGCAGGAAAGCTTGCCTCTAGGCAAAAAAGAGCTACAGCATGTGGATGATAAGGTACATTCTCTATTGGTGTCGATGGGATTAGCGCCAGAGGCCAAAAAGAAAGGGATATTTCTATGATTGAAACTCTCGCGAGTCGTCCACTCTTTTCTCTAAAACAAAGCGTGCTACGCACTAGTAAACCGGGCAAGGAAGATTTCTATGCTTTTTTACAAAAAATGAAAACCGAGATGAACGAAGGGTTAGAACGTGAGGATGACGCTTACTTCGAGCTAAATGCAAAGGCTTTGATTGGCGATCCGCTGGCAGTTAGCTTTTTTATGAATAAGATTGAGAAGTACTTACGAAAAACACCTTTTACTGGAAAGGTTCCAGAAGCGTACCGAACGGCGGCAGAGGCCCTGTATCACGAGTGGAAGGGTTTTGGACCAGCGTATCGTTGGTTTACTGATCGTGCATACAGCGAGTCAACCGGATTACAAATGATTGGGAAGCAAATTTTTTATAACCATAAAGGTGAGTTTATAGCTTATCCGTATGAAATGCCTTCACTGGATCGGGTGGAGCAGCTGAAGCGTTCCTTGCTAAAAAGTGATCCCAATAAAAAGCTGAACAAGGATAATCCTTCGGTGGAGTTCAAAATGGATGATCCGCTCTGGCCAGGTAGATTTATTCGGCTTGCGATTTGGGTATCACCTAGGGTCTGGGAGGGTTTTACTACGATATCACTGCGGCGACAGGTTGTAGAATTCCTGGATTTGGAGGATCAAGCGGGTACGGAATGTATTCCTGCCGAGGCGGTTGAGTTCATTCGGGCGTTATCGTCCACATTTCGCAACACCATTATTGCGGGTGCTGTAGGGTCAGGAAAAACAACCTTTGCCAATACGATCGTTGGTGAGCAACTGCTTGGCTCTTCCTCCTGCATGGGAGTAGTGATGATAGAGAAACATCCGGAATCCATTTTACCGTATCAAATTAAAGGGCATCGAATTATTCCAATTCAAGCTGCGAATGAGGAACTGATGGAGGTGGGAGTAGAGTCGCTGCGGCATGACCCAAATATTTTGTATATGACAGAGATGCGTTATAACTCGCAACAGATCAACGTTTTCTTGAGGTTTTCCCCACAGGATCCCCACACTATAAACCATTCATGAGTTTTTCAAATTTTTCAGGAGCTTCTTTTCTTCTCTTCTTGGTTACGTGCAAGTAAATCAGACGGGTTACTTCGTCGCTACTATGACCCATTCGTTTTTGTATTGTTTCAAGCGCCACTCCTACCTCTGCTAATAGGGACACATGAGTATGCCTTAAACTATGGGGGGTCAGGGCTGATGGAAGACCCGCGATTTCCAAATAAGTTTTCATTCTCAAAGTGATGTTTGGATGAGCTTCGGGGTATCCTGGATTTCTTCTGGTGTTTACGAATAAGAATCCAGCATCGTAGTAGTTTTTTCGATTTGCCATTTTAAATTCATTTAGCCATGCAATTTGATCATCAACAACATCAATGACACTATCGGTAATATCAATTTCTCGTCGTGATGCTTTTGTTTTAGGTGTGTTAATGACATACTCTTTAATCTTCTTTTTACAATAGAGCGTTTTTGTTATAGATATGAATTTCTCAGACCGGTTAATATCTTTGTTTTTATTTAGTGCGCTCATTTCACCGATCCGTATTCCTGTATAGGCCATTAGAAAGAAGAGATTAAAGTCCTGCCTATCTCCATGTTCCTTTACTGCTTTCAGAAATCTTAGTAATTCCTCCTTTTCCATATACTTTGGAATCTCAGTTTTATTTTCTAAATCTTCAACAGTAGTTTGATAAGTTGGTATCTCAGCACCAGAAGTGGGGTCTGATTTAATCATTTCTAATTCAACGGCTTTTTTGAAAATAAGTGAGCAAGACGAATTGAGAAGCTTAATTGAGTTTAATGAATAATTTTGCTTCTTTTGATCATCGAGCATCATTTGGTAATCCCTTTTTGACACTTCTCCAATTTTTTTATGACCAAAGTATTTTTTGCACTTTTGTAATTCACGCATACGAATATCGACAGTTGTATTTTTAACCTTGCCAGTTGCTTCGTACATTTTAAGCCACTCCACAACAAAATCATCAAATACGATATCCTTTTCTTCGAAGTAAGTTCCGTTTAATAACTGGGCTTTAATTTTAATTCCTGCTTCAAAAGCTTCCTTTGCTGTTGGATAGCTAGGAGTTTCTTTTTGTTTTCTCCCTTTTTTTCCAGGTACCGGAACACTGTAGCGATATGTATGTCTACCATTTTCCGAACGTACGCCTGGATACTTTATTTCCTCCCTAGGTTCCTTTGGTTTTCTACCCATAACTAAATTCACCTCCTTTCACGAATATATGTTCTATTGAATTCATATGTGAAGCCGCCCTATGCGGCTAATAATCATAGGTTATTTGAAAATTTTTATTACCGCGACGGGATCGAAGTAAATTATGTATTCATCATTTTCAGGCTTGTACACTGTGCAAGGTCCGTATACTTCCCAATAGTGATCAATTGCATTGATTAGAAAATCATCTGTCACACCAAGTAACTCAGCAAATTCATAAATATTTCTGACTCCGGCTTCATGTCCCAGAAGAAAAGAGGAAAGTGGCACTAATTCTTCATAGCCCCAGTTTTTCGCCTTCTTTTCTTGCTTCCTTTGATTAATGCAGTCTTGCATCAGAATATCTCCTGCACTGGTTTCGTGATGTCCGATTTCCTCGATGAGTGTGCAAGCTTTCTCTGTCTTCGATTCAAGTCTGCTATCGATGCAAATAACTCCGTCAGCATATATGCCCCTTAATTTACCCGCTAAGGGGCGCTCTATGACTTCTATTAACAGAAGGTGAGCTTTTTGAAGTAATAGATCATATACCATAACACCACTCCTGATAGCAGTTACTTGTCTGAGGATTGTTGGTTTTTCTTTGAGCGAACAAACTCTTTGAATTTTTCTATTTCCATTAGTTCTTCGTCAGTCCAATCGTATCCGTCATGATGGGCCGCAATGGTTTGTATCTCTACTTCAGCCTCGTCCTCACTCTTTTTTGACATCTCTTGTAGTTCATCCACAGTTATTCCTAAAGCACGGCATATTTTAATTACATTATCGACAGATGCCTTTCCAATTCCTCTGGTTAGCATTGATTGCAGAGTAGTAGGCGGAATACCAATTTCGTCAGCAAAAGCTCGATTGCTGGGATAGCCTTTTTCTTTAATTAGTCGGACTAATATTTTAGCTCTCTCCAATTTAATACTCACCCTTCGTTTTAGATGTGAACGATAAATCGTTCATGTGTTTATAATACATGAGTTGTATATAGTTGTAAAGTATTTTTGAACGAAATTTAGTTCATTTGAACGAAATTTAGGTTGACTGTGACCGTTATATCGTTTATAGTCAACTCATCGCAAACGAAATTGCGTTCATTGCGAAAGGAGGGAATAGGGTGTATAGCAATCTTCGAGTGGAAATGTTAAAGAAAAATATCACTGTGTCAGATATTGCTAAGACTCTGCAAAAACGGCGTTCCACCGTTGGTGACAAAATTAACGGGAGGTACAGAATGCACGTCGACGAAGCTTTTGCAATTAAAGACGCTTTTTTTCCAGAGAGCAGTATTGACTATCTTTTCGATTCTTCGGATCAAACGGAAGATGAGAGGGGGGAGGTGAGAAATGATGGATCTTAATGATATGCCGAATCTATTAACTGCTGAACAGGCTGCTGGCTACTTAGGGGTCTCCCGAAGCGCAATCTACAGTTGGTGTAGAGCTAACAAGATGCCTGGGATTAAGTTGAACGGGACCTGGAGAATTCGGAAAGATGCCTTCGTGGGTTGGTTGAACGAACAAGAGAGGGCAAGCTGCAGTTCTCAGGTGTAGCCCTATCAGCCATCATAACCACATCATATGGTTTTATACCTGAAAGGAGGTACCCCATGAGTAAAAAGAAAAGCAGATACCCTGATCTGACAACTATATTTCAAAACTGTTTGAATCGTGGTTGTACGCCAGAGCAAATACAAGACTTCACTGACCGTACTCGTCGTAACTGGTTGGATAATCCAAGTATGTTGGCACTCATTGATGACTTAGAAGTAAGGTATATAACTTCTCTAGGTGAAGGCAAGGAGGTTTAGTTACGTGACAGTAATCATATGCAGTACAGTCAGATGCCCTTATCCCAATTGTGGTCATACAGGTGATGTAATCACAGTCAATCATTGCCGCACTGCTCATAAAATGGAGCGCAAAGAACTGTTCGGGAGATTCGGTAAACCGCAAAGTATCGGATACGATCCTCAAGCCGCAAACAAGAATCTAGAAGGACACACGCCAATTCAGCGATTAAATATCGGATACCCTAGCGACTCCAATAACGCGAAAGATAGGAGATCAGCTAGGAGTAAAGGGAGGTAGCGATTTATGCATAAACAAATTGTTAAGGAGCCAGTTACAATTGACAGCCGTGAAGTAGCAGACATGATGGGTAAACGTCATGACCATCTTTTATCAGACATTCGGAGATATGCAGAGATTTTGGACTCCCAAGATCTCGGGAGTCATCAATTCTTCATTCCAAGCCATTATCTCAATGCACAGAACAAAGAACAGCCTAATTACCTCTTGACTCGTAAAGGTTGCGATATGGTAGCCAATAAAATGACAGGAGAAAAGGGTGTGCTCTTCACAGCTGCTTATGTGACTAAATTCGAAGCTATGGAAGAAAAGATCAAGAATCCATTCGCTGGGGCTAGTAAAGAATTACAAGCAATTCTAATGCTGGATATTCGAACTAAAGAAATGGAAGACCGGGTAGAGCATTTAGAAAACCGAACAACGATTGATTACGGGCAGCAACGAACACTAAAAAAGGCAGGGAACAAACGAGTTCTAGAAATCGTGGGTGGAAAGAAATCAGCAGCCTATAAGGATAGCAGCCTTCGGACGCAAGTATATTCAGCGCTGTGGAATGAATTCACTGAGTTCTTTGAGATCAATTCATATAACAACACATTCATTAAAGATTACGATCGTGCGCTTCACTACGTTCCACATTGGAATCCACCCAACAACCTAATGAGACAGATTGAACAAGCAAATGGTCAAATGTTGTTTTGAACTCATCAAGAATAGGAGGGATCTTATGGACAAGCATACAGTTGTTGCGGATCTTCGCGAAGAGGTTGCATTTTGGAAGACAGTTGAAGATGATGCGTTGTTACGAGGTGGCGAGATTGATTTCAGTATCTATTTATTTGCTGCTAGAATTCGGCGCGGATGTCAGGATCAGCTACTGAAAGTCTGGGATGAAATCGCCTTAGACAAGTTCCGAAATGGCCGATTAAATGAAAAACAGCCCACCGGGGTAGGAGCCGGAAGGCTAGACACGTGCACAACAAATTCAATTACGGTCAGTTTATCAGGATTTGGAGGAAAAAGCAATGCAAGCTAAAGATTGGAATTTACCTATGGTAGATGTAACTGGGCGGATATATGAGGTTACAATCCAATCTACAAGTTTATTTAATGCAGTTTTATCTATGCATAAACGCCAACCCTATGCCGATCCCATCCTTGATGGGATGGATTTCACGGCTCAAGAACGTGCAGCAATAGATCACTCTAAATATGTAAAGGACATGCGTGAAGAGTCGCTAGACCTTGTTTTAGAAACGATGAATTATCCAGAATGGATGAGAACTCCAGAACAAAGGAGAAGAGACTTTTTAGAGCGTCAGATACAGCGTGAGAAAGTAACTACAGGCTGGACCAACGGTAATTTTAAATGTCTAGCCTGCGAGACAGTTATTCCTGAAGGGAAGGTACATCTATCAGCCCATGGCGGTCATATCTGTAATTATCATTGCTTCGGCAACAAATTAATAAGAGATCGAGTGAAATCAGATGGACATTGATATTAAGCAGTATATCAAGGACATCAGAAAATTGCGTGCTCAGGCTGACGCATACGATGACAATGCTCCTGGAGCAATCATGGAAAAAATACGCCTGCTTACAGCTGCTCACATGCTTATTGGACGAGTGTCGGCTGTTAGAGACGGTGAGCATGCTCGTATCTATGCAGCCCGTAAAATAGCTTATGCCAAAGCTAGGAAGGAAGCAAAGCGCGGAGAGAAAGAGATAGCCGGCGATCTTGCTATTGAGGACTTGCGAATGGTTGAGGCTACAGCTCTTGAAGAAAAGATGATGTGGAAGAATGAGTTTTCTTCTCTCCGTGAGTACATTTATGAACTCAGATTAAGAGTACGGGTTGATATGAACACATTAGGAGGTGGGGATTAATGAAAGACGAATCTGCCATGAAGGTTTTAGAAGCAACGGCTATTAGGAGACGGTTGAGAACACTATACGCCGAACATAAAAAAGGTTCGAAGCTTACTCAGAAACGAAAAAATAAAATAGAAAAAGAAATTTTTGAGTTGCAACAAAAAATGAAATCTCTTAATAAAACCTACCAGCCTAAACTTAAGCTTCTTAATCCTAAAACTCTGCACAAACAAAGATCACCTGGAAATTGTATTAACCCTAAGTGTCGGAAAAAGATACCAATCGGACAAGCAGTTGTTAAATACGGTCATAAGGGGTTGTGCTGCGATTATAAGTGTCTGATTGGTGCGATGAATGGAAGCTAAGGAAAGGGGTCTGACATCATGGCAAGGCCATTAAAAGAAGGCCTAGACTATTTCCCATTGGATATTGATTTTGATCAGGATGATAAATTAGTTGTCCCAATAGCTAAATATGGAATGCAGGGACTCGGAGTTATCGTAAAAATTATGATGAATATTTATCGCAATGGATATTTTTATCCCTGGGAGGAGCGTGAACACTATGCCCTTTCCAGTAAGGTTAATGCTGACATTAACACTGTAAAAGAGATCGTAAATGAATGCATAAACTGGGGATTCTTCAATGAAAATGTATACAAAAATTACAAGGTGTTGACATCAAGAGGGTTCCAGAAAAGATATATTGAGGCAGCGAAAAGACGTAAAGAAGTAACTTTATTTGAAGGTCATTTACTCATTGATCCGTTAGAAGAAAGTAAGAAAGTATCACACTCAATCGTGATCGTCAGTGCTGAAAGTACACCAGTTAATGTTTACATTAATCCCGACAAACAAGGGAAAATGTCAGCAGAAAGTACACAAAGTAAAGTAAAGGAAAGTAAAGGAGAGGAAAGTAAAGAAAAAGAAAGTGAAATAAAACCAATAGAGATAGAGGTGCCTCTGCCAGTTAATCCGTTCCGGATGTTTGAAGCTGAAGGGTTTGGCACAATCAGTTCTGTGATATCTGATCAGCTTAATGACTTTATAAATGACTATGGCGAAAGATGGCTATGCGAGGCTATGCGTACTTCGATAATTGCTGGCAAGCGAAATCTTAGTTATGTTCGTGCCATTCTAAAACGATGGAAATCCGAAGGCATAGACGAGCCATGGACAAAGGAGAAAGAACTACGAAGCAATCCTTCTAGTAATAGTTATAGGAATGGGCGGGGTGGGCAAAGTGGGAAACCACAAATTGAAATTACTAAGAACCCCGTTGCTCCTCCTACACAAGAAGAAATCGAACTTCATGAGAAGTCCATGGCTGAGCTTCTTGATAAAAGAAAACGAGCTGAGGAGGAGAAAAGACGTTGAAATTTCTAAACTGGAAGACTGACACTGAGCTTCTGCAGATAATCAACAATGACTCTCTAGATTATGACATACGGATTCACGCCACCATGGAGCTTATAGCCAGAGAAAAAATTAAAAAACTCATAATGGTGCTCGTCGATCGTAGACGTTCAGAGGCGTGGTGACTATGACTGCTGCTGAACGCCGGGAGAAATACTTGCTAAATGAATTCGATAGAATTTTTGAATCCTTGGAATATCGACTTTTTGAACATTTGGCAGCAGCTGACCATATCGTAGCTAAAATTATTTCAGAGGCATCAACTGCAGGTGTTGGGTTATCAACTAGTCAAAAAGTTGTACGGGCAAAGATTGAGGACATGATTGACCAAATAGCTGAAAAACGTGAATTAGAATCCCCAAAAAGAGCGAGGAAAGATTCGAAATGACACATTACGAGGTTGGTAAGAAATATAAAAAGATCGTAACAGTTGCAAAAATGCATGAGGATGCCCCGAGCGTACTAATGATTGATGATATGCGTTATGTACTTGATCCGCCGCGGACTCCTAGAAAGGGTGGTAAAGATGGCTCAAGGAAATAGAGGTGCAGCTTTTGAAAACTTAATTAATTTCACAAATGAATCCTATGAACATAGAGAATTAGCCGTCATCAATAAGCGATCAACGCCAGTAAAGGTAACAAAGAGTAAAGGAACAAAAGTACTTGCTGGATTCTTTGAAGCTAAATCAACTGTTGATTACGATGGCATCTATCGTGGAAGAGCTGTTTTTTTCGAAGCTAAGTCAATCCAAGAGCTTGATAGATTTGACCTAAAAAAGGTTGAGGATCATCAGTACGAACATTTAGAGAAGTGTCATAAGTTCGGAGCTCTATGTTTCGTACTAGTCGAGTTTAGAAAACAACGTAAAACATACCTTTTACCCTTCACAGCATTACGTGCATACAAGGTTGAGGCTTCCAGGGGCGGACGTAAAAGCATGACATTAGATAACTTCGAGATTGACGCATTTGAAGTTAGGACAGGCCGTGTTCCTCTTGATTATTTGGCTGCAGTAGATAAAATCTGGTTTGCGGAAACGGCATAGACCCCGAGTATGATAGGGGATCGGGCACCTCCATAGCAAAAAATAGAACTGATGTACCCATATATACAAATTTTAGATAATGGAGGATTTAAATATGAGTAAAGAAATTAACTTTAATAATCTAGCTGAGGGTGCTGTCGGTGAACGTCTGAACATTGAAATGCAAAAACTGGCCGCTAACGTTTTGGACCCAAACACTAATTGGAAGAACGTTCGCAAGTTAACGCTGACCATTGCAATAAAGCCTAATGAAAAGCGAGAGATAGGGTCTGTTGATATTGATGTGAAAACAGCATTGGCACCAGCGAAGGGCGTATCAACAACAATTATCTTCGGAATGGATAACGAAGGTAAAGCGCAGGCAGCGGAACTTGTGTCCGGCGTTAAGGATCAGATGATGATCGATAATGACGGGGATGTAGCTGACGATAGAGGTAACAAAGTTAATCAAGTAGAGCAAAAGGAAAGTAATGTAGTTAATTTCAAATAATCTATTTATCCCTTAGGAGGAATCATTCATGTTAAAAGAAGCATTTCAATATATCGTCGGGCTTGGTAATAAAGGAATTATACCAGTCGGAGGGCAAACTTATGCTACCGGAAATTTGGAATTAGTCGCGGAGGCAACTACAACAACCCTCAAGGTTCGCAATTTATCCGGAATCGTAGAGTACATCCAAAATGATTATGACCAGCAACCTCCGGTGTTAGTTCATATCGAAAGCCCAACAGAAGTTAGGGTCTTGAGTACATTTAACCGGGACAAGCGTCGTAACGTACTTGTCCAAGCCGAAGCGTTGTTACCAAGTATTCCCTTCAAGAGTTTTTTATCAGTCGAAGAATTCAATATCCTCCTGCAATCATGCTTTGTTCAGAGCGCGGATCGCGACACTCTGCTAAAAGTAGTAGGGAATATCAAAGAAGATAACGTGAAAACCACTGGAGATGATGGTATCTCCCAAAGTGTTACCGCGAAAACAGGTATCACAGCGGTAGCAGATGTTAAAGTCCCTAATCCAGTGACGTTAAAACCGTTCCGCACCTTTGTTGAGATTTCACAACCAACTTGTGATTTTGTCTTCCGCATGCAGGATGGTCCACGAGCTGCGTTGTTTGAAGCAGATGGAGGAGCTTGGAAGTTGCAGGCAATGGCAGACATCAAAGAATATTTAATGCAATCACTTAAAGAAGATATTGAATCTGGAAGAGTATTCATTATCGCTTAACAAAACATACTGGGGCGGCTTCGGCTGCCCCATCTTAAAAGGAATGATCCTAATTGCCAAACGGAAAAGGATACTTCACTAAAAATGAAATGATGGATACCGGAGCATCGTGTTTTATTCCTGATGCTACTGGTTCATTAACGGGCAGATGGTACGGATCACTGCCAGCGGATGGAATAGTATTAACCCGTAAACGTTGCGCTGATCTGGGCGCACCAGTTAAAGATCGCGAAGATCCAGTGGCCTTCATTTATCGAGTAGAAATCAAAGATGATTACAGGTACGTACCTTTTTACCATAGACAAGCTCACGAAATTAATCGAAGGAAAACAAACTACTTAGAAGAAAGAGTACTTCTACGGAGAGCAAACGAGGAGGTGGGTAAATGTGACCCATCAAACATTTTGGAAGCCTAAGAAAGAAGAGAAACCTAAGAAGACAAACAGCCTAGGGCAGCGCAAGAAGGAGAAGAAAGAGGTATCTCCTTTGAAGCAAAAGATATTCGCAGAACACAAGCCAGGTAAAAGTTCAAAACAGCGCTGTGAGTTTCCAGCGGCAGTAATTAAGGAATTGATTGCAGAGGCTGACGGTAAATGTTCACATTGTAAAACTGCCCCAGATACAACAACACATCACGTCATGCCGCGAGGACGCAAGGGCAGAGGGGTTAAAACAAACGGCTTACGCCTTTGTGGAGTGTGTCATGACATTATCCAAACGGATGAAGAGCTCTTGCAATACTGGATTTCAGTATTTTGGAACAAGTACGGCGATTACTTCTGGTTTGATGAACAAGACTGGGACGAACACAATCATAAACTAAATAAACAACTTGAGTTGGAGAAAGCAAGGGATGAACGGCTTCAGCAGATTGAACCCATAGCGGATCTAATCGCAACGGCAGCCGGTAGGGATCTCCGAGTAAAGGAAATTAGATTACTGGAGTCTTTAGAAACTAAGGACTTAAATACCTTTACTGGAATGTTTACTGATGCTCTTAATGGCTATGCTGCTCAGGGATCTTACCATCCTAATGACCGATTTGAAGATTAAATAATTCATATAACAACGAGAGGCGATTATTTTAATGACCGAAACAGAACAGCGTAGACACTTCCAGAGGATTAAATCCCTGAGTAACGATAAGTTTTGGCGCTACATGAATGTACTGCATACCCGAGCTTATACCAAGGCAGAAAACCATTATCAAGAGGCTATGGATATCGTATTAACCCCCAAGCAAAAAGCAGCAGTAGTTGCTAAGGCTAATGAGATTCGAGAGTTATGGGATGGCATGCCATCAATCACGTTAGATGCTACAGAGGATGCAGAAATGCGAGAGTTGGGAGTTTAATACAAATTCGGGTATAGGCCGTAAGGAGAGAGCGAGAAATGATCAATAAAGAAATGTATTTCGAAGACAATCTTGCTTCGCAGGGAACAAGTTTTTATCTAAGAGATGAATCAGATAATGCCTCGGCTGTTATGGGTCTTATTTTTGAAAAGATGAAACTGCGAGGATGGCTCATTCAGACAGATCAGCGTATTTTAAGAGATTACGCTTGTTTGGCAAAAGACCACTTTGAGGGGCATAAAGGCGATCTTAAGTTTAAGGCTGAAAAATACCGCATGGGATTCAAAATTGAATTTTTCCAAGAAATTAACACAGTCAATAGAAGCGGCGGTTACTATGATTTCGATAAATTAAAGCTCATGCCATACTTGCTTCGCTTGTCATTTCTAACTGAATTAAAACACATCAAAGAAACGTGCAAGGCAGATGGGTATCTGGATCAATCCAAGCCGGTTACAGTCAGGGCTTTTGATAAAGTGATGGACCACATTAAAAGCTCATGCCATTACAAAGAAGGTAAAGAATTACCGGAGTACGAGGTACCAAGTTACAACAGCAAAGATAAAGACGGGAAACGCATCCGGAATGGAGAAGTTAAGTATTTCAGAGATCGTAAAGGATGTTTACAGCGCGGTATCGTTTATCACAATATCAACAACATGTGGTGGGTGATCTTGCACGAATACAGATATAGAAACATTGCTAGTTTTGAATTCTTCGATTTAGACAGTGAGGAAAACCGCCAACCAAAATTAATTAAGAAATCAGGACATCACAAACCAGCAGCTCGCATTAAGTTTAGTGGTCCTGCTACAGATCAGATTAGCAAAGAATGTAAGGAAATCGGTAAAAAGGGGCGTCTCTTGAAAGCGAACCAAATGCTTGAGAAGCTTTACAAATTTGATTGGACTTCAAGACATTTTGTCTTCGAGATCAAAGAGAGCGGACGTTTAGGACTTATTGAAATCGAAAGCAAAGCATGGGGAACCCATAAGGTACATGAGAATCCAATAAGGCTTAGTTTATATGGACGGACGTTACCAATGTCCGGTACAGAAAGCTATTGGGTAAAGGCTCTGAGAGAATACGTGGTTCATGGCAAACGAACGATTACAGAATGGTTTTGTAAGGATAGCAACGGGCAGGGACCAGACGCACATTACTGGCCGGAAGTTCGGAAGATAGCCTGGGAAATAGGAGCATTAGCATCTTAATGACCAAAGAGAATTGAGGATTAACCACCCTCTACCTCCCCGAATAATAAAACATATAGTTGAGTCCAATGAAAAAGAGAATTAATAGAGCAATTGTCACTATACCAAGCCAGATAAGTACCTTGCGATTCATCAATGATCACCTCATGGAATTTTCATAATTATACCATAAGGAGGCATAACCAGTATGAGCAGAGCCATTAAGTTTCGCGGTAAGTCGAAAGAAACAGGCCAATGGGTGTTTGGATGTTTGGTGCAGGTAAGTAGTGCCGGATCTTTGGCAATAGCCACTCTAGATAATAAAGGACACCTTAAGCTGCATGAAATCATCAAGGGAACTGAGGGGCAGTACAGCGGCATAAATGACCGGAATGACCTTGAGATCTATGAGAGAGATATATGTAAAGCCGAAGAAATGTTATTTCCCCTTTCTGGTACTAGGACAGGGATCGTGAAGTTTTATGATGGTTCATTTCTGCTTGAAAATATGGACGGTAAGGACGGAGACTACCTATTTAGTGAAACGGCTGAAACTACGATCATCGGAAACATTCACGACAATCCGGAATTGCTCGGAGGAGAGGCGGCGAATGCATGAGCGAAGCAGGAAAAGTTTCCTTACCCAGCATGACACCAGAACAGCTTGCATTGCTCAAAGCAGATATAAAATCTGAAATCCTAAGAGACCTAACCAAGCAGGATTTAAGAGTGAGCCACTCTGCGGCAAAGAGTCCTTTAGCTGATCTATACGCTAAGTATAAAGGCCCATTATATGAAAAATTCGGCGTTGGTGTATGGGCGCAAGTATGGGAGGCGATACGCAAACTGGCAACATTCCGGGCTGGGCATAGATATATCCGAGAACTACTTCCAAGCGAAGAAGTGGAAGCAGCAGAATTTGCAGAAGGGCTATTAATTCAATTACTTGGTGAGGGGGAATCTCAATGCTGACACCAGAACGGATAGAAGAGATAAAAGAAGATGCTGCTCACGAAATTAGCGAAGGATATGGACACGATATATCAGATATAACCTACGAAGAAGTATTGGGGTTGCTGGCTGCTCTAAAAGAGTCACAACAACGTATTGGGAAACTCGAACTGTATGTTAAGTCACTTGAATTCAACCGCGAGGATACTCAAAAACGTGCTAATGAGAAGTTAAGAGAACGCGACACTAAGTTAGCAGAGGCACAGCAGACCATAGCCCGACAACAGGAGGCGCTTGAATCAGCAAGAAACACAATGGAGGATGCTCTATCCGTAGGCGAGGCACGGTACAAAGATTTTGACACACGGTTATGTCCGTGGGCGGATCTATCGGATGGCGTAGAAAATATAGAGGCAGCCCTAGGAAATAAGGAAGGGAGCAACAAGGCATGAGCCAAGAAAAGCCAATCGTAATAACGGTTTTGGTCAAGGGCGGTGAATACGACACTATAGGTATCCTGCCAAGTATGATCGGACCATTAGCAGAAGCAATTCGCAATAAAGGGTATGAGGTTGCTCATCTGCCTAGTAAGTCAATAGAGGTTGAAGGCATCCTAATAACGGGGAAAGGGATCGGTGAGCGAGTTATCATGCTCGGAATGGAGGGAGCCCAATGACACAGGTAAAGAATAAGACAAACCAGCAGCTTAACATGGTGCTGGCGGAGTTGATGGGGTACAAAGTAAGACTGAAAGGAAGCTGCTATTGGCTAGTAAATCCAACAGGAGAGGAATCTGCAAACCCCTTCGGTAGAAACTCTGAGGAAATAGCGTGGACTTGGGTGCCAGACTATTGCACCGACCCTGCTGCCATCCTAGAGGTACAGGCAAAGGCGCTTGAATTGAATTACAAGGCGTATATTGACCATTTGGATGAGTTCGTAAACACTGATGAACTCACGATATGTTCAGAACCAAGCTATAGAGCTATAGCAAGTTTGTTGCTCGCCAGCCCCCGAGAGAGGGCAGAGGCGGCATATATCACGCTACAGGGGGCGAGGTAGTATATGTACTATTTACGCAAGGAGCCAGAGGAAAAGACGATTCCGCCCATTCCTCTAACTAACGGTAACATCATCCCAGAGCGGAAATTCATGAGCGACGATCGGGCAGTATACAAGGCCCACGAATTCTCTCGCTTCTATCGAGGAGGATTTAAAGGGATTGATGGGCGCTACCAAGGTATGAAGGTGTACACCTGCAAGACGCTTAAGCGCATCCTTGAGCTGAGAGAGTCCACGCTCAGGGCCACCAATGAGCTGTTTGATGTGTACGACGAGACCGGAAAAGTAGATGTGAAGGAGAAAAACAATGAATAAGACTTGTCCTGACTGTAATGGTAGAGGTTATACCGATTATGGAGATTGCGATACTTGTGCTGGAGAAGGCGAGGTATATATTTCAAAAGCGGCACAGTACGAAGAAACGGACGAAGGCCATCGTCCGACAGCATAACCCCAGGCTTTAGCCGGGGGCCGAACCAGATCATTAAGGGAGTAGGAGTATCCCTCCTCTCCCAAAGGCAGAGTAAAACAAACTATAAAGGAATGGTGATAGGTAATGGCTAGAATAGTTGAACCAAGACACGACACAACAGGAAAGCTTATACAGGAGCATGATGTGTTGAAGGACGAAGAGACTGGAGAAATGGCGCTAGTTGTCCAAGCGAAGAATAAGGCGGGTGTAAGAGGTCTGGCGGTTGAAAATAAGATCATTGGTCTAGGGGATTGGCTGGATGTTTATCCAGATGGTGTCTGGACTATCGTGGGGAACGCTGGAACTTTGATTGTATAAAGCACAGTACGAAGATACAGGGACAGAGAGGGTTAATAGCCCTCCTCTCCCACAAGGAGGATGTAACGTGAAACTGAAATATACATGTCCACACTGCAGGATTAAATCTTACTCAAAACTTTGGAATGCCGAGACAATGAAAAAGTACGGAACATACTCAGATGAAATTTGCGAGATTCAACAAAGGGAAAACAATTCATTTCACATTTGCCCTAATCCAGAGTGCAGAAAAGAGTCAGAAATGTTTAAAGGTGATTTGATCAAGATCGGGGAGGAAGACCAATGACACAAAGGGACTGGCAAAAGGATATGGCGCTGATCATACGCGAAGAGGAACGATGGGAAGTACTAGGTAGTGTCCCGAATGAATTGCACATTGCTTCCCACTGGCTACAAGAAGCTGAGAAATGGCGAAAGGAAGCGTTCAGGAAGTATCCAACACCAGAAGCGTATGAAGCAGCGTGTACAGCTTTAGAAAAGCATAGAGGCCGTGCAGACGCAGCAGAGGCAAGAGAACAACAACTGAAAGCATTTGTGGAAAAGCTTCGAGAAGAAAACAGCGCTCATGACTTCTACTACGGAGGAATTCACGAGGAATGTAACGATATTTTATCCACCCTTTACCCAGATACCCCAGCACCCACACCAGAGATCAAACAACAATTTGCCGCAAGACCATTAGACGAATGGCATGAAGAAATGGGAGATATGCTGTGGTGGATGTTTCCGATTCAGGAACCGCCATATTGCGGCAATCCACTGGATTCCGATTGGTCTGATTGTTATACGCACTGGACACCAATCGTGATTCCAACAGCCCCAGCACCCAAGGAGGGAGAATAGATGCCACACTGGTTAGATGTTTACCCACATGAGGTGCATGCTTCCGTCATTCTTAAAAACGATAAAATTAAGATTTGGAAAGTCGGAGAACGGAAGCTTAGCGGTAGTTATAAGATCGACGATCTGAAAACCCAACATCCCAAGTATAGTTACCACGAAATAACATGGGCGGTCAACAATCAAGATGAGCATAACGCAGTCTTTGCTAAACATGCACGGGAATGGTACAGACAATGGCAGCACGCAGATGAGTTTAAAGGGTTTCATGCTTATAAGGTTGAGGAAGGAGCTAACCAATGACACTCACAAGGGAAGAGATACTGGCTATGGAGCCGGGACGTAAGCTGGATGCCCTTATCGAAGAACACATTTTCAACGTTGATTTATCGGGGTTCCAATGGGCGCGTGTAGGAAACAGTATGTTCAAAAACACGGATGGTTCTGTAACTTGGATTGACATATCTAGGTATTCCGAAGACATATCCGCAGCATGGATAGTTGTAGAGAAGATGAGGAACCTTGGATTCAACTTAAACTTATATGTACACCAATCCGGCTACTCTATTGTATACCCATCGACAGCCAGTGGACTTGCATTTGAAGAGGTTATGTGTAAAACAACTCCTGATGCAATTTGTAAGGTAGCACTATTGGCAGTACTGAACTTATAACGGTCGTCAGGCCTCCGATTCGACCGCATTACTTAGCGACAGCGGAGGCCGCAGGGCTGGATGAACTTATAAGGGGGCTGAGACACATGAAAAATACGTGGGAAACGTTTAAAACTCTCTGTGCAATGTTGGTTATAGGTTTTGCAATACATGAATTGTTGATCGGCGTAGTGCATGCAGATCCGGTGTACTGGATTAATTGGTAATTTAGGGGGCTGAGACCCCAATCAAAGGAGACGATCAGATTGAGCAGAGTCCCAAAATATCGCGCGTGGTACAAACCATTAGGAGTCATGATTCAGCCGGAAAATCTGGTAATGATCAACTTCGATACTAAAGTATTGGGCGTATACATGGAAATGGACGGAAAGGGATACCACGTACTGAGGATGTCGGATTTCGAACTAATGGAGTATACCGGATTAAAGGACAAAGACGGTCAGGAAATATGCAATGGTGATATAGCCGAAGGAGAACATGCGACTTACTTAATTTCTTGGGACAGCGAAAAGGCTCAATTTAAGGTGAAGGTTATTAAAACGAAGTCCGTACTCATAAAAAATGCTTCATTCCCTCTATGGCAGTACGTTGAAGAGGATGGAAAATGTAGATTCAATATCATAGGCAATGAATTCGAGAATCTAGAGGTATAAGGGGGAGAAGAGGATATGAGGCAAACAGTAGAAATCGGTAAAGAACAAGCCAAGAAGTTGGGCGAAATTATGGAGATGATCGCGGATTCTGGTGTGGATTCCATTACACGAAATGAAGCAGCCGAGCATTGCATTGATTGGGTATGGGGTATGGTGAAGAAGAACAGTATGAAGATCAGACCTAAATCATAGGCTGCAGGTCATCGAGTCAGACCGAATAATCCCAGTGATAACGGGGGCCGGATAAGGTTAACATAATCTGCTCCCCATAAAGAGAGGAACAAGACACTATGATCAATTGGATAAAGTATGACCCGGAAAATCCGCCGAAAGAATCCGGCCATTATATCGTCTTAGAGGACGGGGATTGCATATGGACAGCAGACTATAATAACCAAACAAAGGTATGGAGAGACGATCATAACTTTATTGAACTACATGAGGTCACTCACTATGCCCATATCAACCTTCCGAGGGAGGGTACAGACAATGAGATACAAGGACATTCAAAAAGCATTGTCGGACGGGCATAGACAATATATTTTTACTGCAAGCCCTGGAGAGCCTGTAAATGTACTGGCGTGGGGTCCGAGCTGGGTTAGATTCAAAGATCCGTATAACACATATCCTATCAGTACAAATATGAAGATGTTTTCTATGTTGGTAGAAGGTATTTATACAGAAAAAAGCCCTGAAGCGTCAGGGCAATAGCAGCTTTTATCCTCGACCAAATTATACCACAAAGGGGAATGAGGATGAACATCGCCAATAGCAAGGCTCCTGTAGTGAAGGTAACGGACTTAGGTCCAGCAACTGCCCTAAACTATCAACTCTCCCTCAAAGGCGCGGAGCGAGCATACAGGAAGGCTGACGCTGATGATAAAAAGGTAATCTCCGGAATGGTGTCAGATTGTGAATTTGCTATAGAGTGGTTAAGCACTGGAAGAAGACCGGGAAATAAGAGAGGAATTGAACGTAGAGCTGGTTATGAGCGAGAAATACTACTTGATCCAATACGAATGCAGGCTTTCGCTAGTGACTCAAAAGCGGGAAGCCCCGCCAATCTTTCGGACGAACAACGGTTTCAACTAGAATTCGCACTAAATCAATTAAGCGAACGGGAACGAGAATGTTATACCCTAGCACATGGGCAGTGCATCCCACATTCTGAAATAGCCAAGATGCTCGGCATTACCTACGGCAGCGTTAGCGAATATATTCAACGAGCGCAGCGTAAGATTAGCGATACCGTAGAGAATTCCCTGTTTTTTGTCTAGTAAACGCCCACTATATATAGGAGGAACCTATTAACGGTTGGACTCTTATAATGAATGACGTGTAAAACCCCACGCCAGCCGATGAGCTCACGGTTAATTGAGCTCGACCAAATAAAGGAATATGTCACCTTTTGTTGAATTAGATGACAGGAGGCGATTGTATGAGTAAAGTAGATCAGGTCAAAAAGTTATTCGATGGTAAAGGGTTAATTGATATAACGATTTGGACGGATGATGGTGAAGTAGTCAAAGCGGGAGTTCGTCATGTTGTTGATTATAAACTTGATGGAAACCACCTTATACTTCCTGAGTATGGTAAGAAGGGTGAAATCACCGAGGAAGGTGTAGAAGAGGTGTCTAATAACTCCGCTAAAATTAATTTTAGAGACATCGATTCTAACCTAATTGTCTTACACATCAATAAGAGAATATCTAAAGAATCCTAGTCGCCGGTAGGCGGCTTTTTTATTTACTCCCTTAAATTAGGGGTAAGAGTTCCGAGCTTATATCTCGGCGGCCGCTGGTTCGATTCCAGCAGGGAGTATAGAAACGGGGGTGACTCATGGAATATGTACTGGTTGCATTTAGAATCATCGGAAGTATAGGCATGGGATATTTACTCTTCAAATCAAATACAGCGCGTGGTAAGAAGGATTGGAATGAAGCTTTTTATTGTTTGGCATTTGCTGCTGTGGCAGCGATTATCCTAAATTAATACCTGCCCATAATCTAAACCCAAAAAGCTGCAGAGGTGACGGCGAAGTAAGGTACATGGGTAAATAATAGCAGGAAAATATTCCCCGGTAGTCGAAATATTTGGTTAGGAGGGGATTGAATGACAGTAGAAATAAATTGGGATGCAGTAGCGGCTTCAGGATCGATCGTTTTTAGTTTTTTTCTCTTGATCGCTTCTGTTAAAGCTGCAAAAGCGGCGGATAGGAGTGCTTTAGCTGCTGAGGAGAGCCTCAAATTTAACGAGAGACAAAACGTTATGCAGGAAAAAGAAAGAGAAATTATGAGTAAGGTGTATCAAGAAAGGTATAGAAATGATGCCATTTACATCCATAATGTATTGTCTGGGATTGCTTCAGGAGCGCCTAATAAATTGGCGATAAAGAAAGCGAAATTAATTACACTTCCATCGCCTTATGAATTTGCTCAATTCTTCAATGAAACGCAGATCGATGCATTACCAAAAATAATTAAAGTGTTCGATAAACACTATAGTGATTTTTGGTTTGATAATGACACAGATGACTTTACTTTTTCACATTATGAACTTAATTCAGGCCCTATCAAAACTATGGCGTTTGGTGTTGCTAATGAGGTAGAGCAATTGATAAAAAAAATTTAGCACCTTAGGGTGCTTTTTTCATGCCTTAAATACGGGGGTGGTGATAATGTAATGCCAAGAGCACGCGATCCAAACCGTGACCGCGCACTAGAGATATGGCGTAAACACGGTGGGGAAATAACAAACAGGCAGATAGCGGAGAAACTAGACGTTGATGAGAAGAAGGTAGCCGTATGGAAGCAGCGTGATAAATGGAGTGTTGTACAACAATTATCAAATAACGTTGTACAACAGCCAAAGAAGAGTGTTGTACAACAAAAGAATCCAAAGGTTAACAAGAGCCAAAAGATAGCGGCTAGGGGTGACCCGGATAAAAGCGACTCAGCAAAACTCACGGAGAAGGAAGAAATATTCATTCTTGAATACCTCAGAGACTTCAATGCAACTCGTGCAGCAATGGCAGCAGGCTACAGTAAGAAGACTGCTTATGTAATTGGATGGGAGAACCTTAGAAAACCTAAGGTACAGGCCAAAATTGCAGAGCATAAAGAGGCTGTTACCTCTGAACTTGGTTTAAGTGTTCAGCGTGTAATTGCGGAATATCTTAAGATCGCCTTTGCTGATACCTCAGATTATGTTGAATTTGGACAGACTGAGGAACCCGTGCTGAATGAATATGGTCCGGTGCTAGATCAAGAAGGTGTCCAGTTGACCCGTACCGTTGATTTCGTACATTTTAAAAACAGTTATGAAGTTGACGGAACGCTAATAAGCGAGGTTAAGCAGGGGCGCGATGGAGTCAGTATTAAGTTCTACGATAAATTGAAGGCCCTGAAAGAACTGGAGAAATATCTAGGCTACATGGATGAAGAGACTAAACTCCGAGTCCAGAAGATGCAGCTTGAGGTTGCAGCCATCAGTAAAGAAGTCGAATCTGAGGTCGTATTCATAAAGGATGATCTCCATGAGTAAGGTTATCAGCTTACAGGAGACCGTTGGTAAGGGATACGCAAAGTTCTGGCATTTTAAAGGACGCTATCGGGTTGTAAAGGGAGGACGGGGCTCCAAAAAGAGTGTAACAGCTGCTCTATCGATCATCGCAAAGATGATGGAGTACCCACTTGCTAATACCTTGGTGCTTCGTAAGACATTCAACTCACATAAAGACTCGACGTGGGCGCAACTCAAATGGGCGGCTAATAGGTTGGGTGTAGGTAACAAGTGGCATTTCAAGAAATCTCCGCTGGAAGCTATATATAAGCCAACAGGACAAAAAATATTGTTCCGAGGCCTAGATGATCCGATGTCAATCACCTCTATTACTGTGGACACCGGATATTTGTGTTGGGCATGGTTTGAAGAAGCCTATCAGATCCTTAACGAAGATGATTTCGATAAGGTGGATATGTCTATTCGTGGTCTGCTGCCTGAAGGATATTATAAGCAGCTAACGATTACTTTTAACCCATGGAATGAAAAGCATTGGTTGAAACATCGCTTCTTTGATACCGAGAACCCAGATACATTCGTGGATACTACAACATACCGCTGTAATGAGTTCCTGGGAGACGAGGACCGCAAGCTATTTGAATGGATGAAGAAGCATAAACCAAAGCGTCATAGGGTAGAGGGTGACGGAGATTGGGGTATCGCTGAGGGTGCTATATATGAAGACTGGCGGGAAGAAGAGTTTGATTACCGAACTATTGCCAAGCAAAAGGGTTACAGGGCAGTGTTTGGACTCGACTTTGGTTATACGAATGACCCTACCGCTCTTGTATGCGCTCTGGTCAACAAAGAGGAGAAGAAGCTGTATATCTTCGATGAACACTATGAGCACGGCATGCTGAATGATGATATTGCCGATATGCTGAAAGAAAAGGGCTACTCTAAGGAGCGTATCATTGCGGATTCCTCAGAGCCGAAGTCCATTGCTGAAATCCGCGGCTTCGGGATCGGTAGGATTAGAGCTGCTGAAAAGGGCGGGGATAGCATTAAGGTTGGTATTCAGACCATTCAGCAATATGAAATTATAGTTCATAAATTCAAATGCCCGAATGTCAGCATAGAATTATCAAGCTATGTATGGGAACAGAATAAAGCTGGGAAGTTCACGAAAAAGCCAGTAGATGACTTTAACCATGCTATGGATGCGTTGCGTTATGCTATGGAACAAATCCGCAAACCAGATGCATTCTCATTTGATTAATAGGAGAGGAGGAAACCTATTTGAGTACCACACAGGAAGTTTTCAAAATCATTGAAGACGGAGCAGCAAATGCTATGACGATTGAACAGATCATCAAACAGGAAATCGATGATTGGTACAACTCCCAAGATCGCAAGGACATGCTTGCCGGGGAGAAGTATTACCGAAATAAGAGCGACATACTGGACCGAAAGCGTATGACGATCGGTGATGGTGGGGCACAAATTGAAGCTAAAAACCTGGCTAATAATAAAATCGTTCATGGATTCTTGAGGAAACTTGTTGACCAAAAAGCGGGGTATCTGCTGAGTAAGGAAATGAGCATTCAAACAGAAAACAAAGTCTACGATGAATTGCTGAGCGGATTCTTTGATAAAGGATTCAAACGGATGCTCAAGAGCCTGCTAAAGGAGTCCATTAAGAAGGGCCGCGCTTGGCTTCACATTTACTATGATGAAAAGGGCAATTTCCGGTTTAAAATGCTGCCGTCAGAAGAGATCATTCCCCTATGGAGGGACGCTGCTCACACTGATCTGCAAGCGCTCATCCGGGTGTATGAGGTCGAAGCCTATCAAGGAACTAAAAAGACCACTATCCAGAAAGTTGAGTATTGGCATTCTAAGGGTGTTAACCGTTATGTGGTTGGCTCCAGTAGCCATTTGCCCACGCCATCTATAAGCGGTCTCATCTCTGATGTGGAATCGGGAGGGAATAGCGGCCACTTCTCTGTAATTGATGAAAAGGAAGAGACAGATGAGAAGGCATTGAACTGGGAGCGAATCCCCTTCATATGCTTTAAATACAACGAGGATGAGCTACCGCTAATATCATTGCTCAAGAGCCAGATTGATGAGTATGATCAAAAAAAATCTGACAATAGCAATAACTTGGAGGATTTGCCGAACAGTGTTTATGTAATCCGTGGATATGAGGGCTCTGATTTAGGTGAGTTCCGTCGTAACCTGTCCATACTACGGGCTGTTAAGGTGTCAGCAGATGATAACAGTGGAGTAGACACTCTTAACTTAGAGATCGACACGGAAGCGTACAAGACTCATATGGATATGACTCGAAACGATATCTATGAATTTGGCCGTGGGGTAGATACTCAAGCAGATTCATTTGCTACAGCACCGAGCGGGGAAGCGTTAAAATTCTTATATGCTGATTTGGACATGGATGCTAATGACATAGAAAATGAATTCCAAGCAGCACTTGAACAGCTTCTTTGGTTCGTTGATAAACATATCGAGAACACCACAGGCGACGATTTTTCTGAAGAAACAGTCAACTTCCTATTTAATCGGGACATCGTCATTAATGAATCACAGGTTATCACTGATGCTAAGAACAGTGAGGGAATCGTATCCAAAGAGACACAAGTAGCAAATCATCCGTGGGTTACTGATGTAAAGGAAGAATTGAAACGTCTGGAAGCTGAAGAGGCCGCAAGTCTTGCAAAAATTGATGAATACGAGCTCCCTAATAATGACACTTCCTCAGGAGGTGGAGCTGATGATAACAAAACAGACACAAGCGAAAATTAACGATCTAATCTGTGCCTTGAGTGATCGAGCAACCACCGATATCGTTTCTGGCTCTGCTGTGCCGCTAAGTACTATTGATAGCCTAAGGAGATTGATAGAGGTTACAGCTGGAGGGATATCCGAAGATAAGCCGCCCGTTTGTGGATTCGTTATTTCTAATCCATCAGAAGAGGCGGGAGCTGATAACGAATGAAGTCAGCAGCTTACTGGTCTAAGCGAATGGAGCAACTGAATGAATCACTTTTAAATAAGGGTGTACCATTCACAAAGGCAATGAATAAGGAATATCGGAAGGCTCAGATATCCATCCAGACAGATGTTAACAATTTCTATCAACGGTTTGCAGATAATAATGGGATTGTAAGCTTATCCGCTGCTAAGCAAGTTCTTAAAGCTGGAGAGCTGAAAGAATTCAAGTGGACCGTTGAGGATTACATTGCTCGTGGTAAAGAGAACGCCATAGATCAGCGGTGGATGAAGGAACTAGAGAATGCCAGCATTAGAGTACGTGTTACCCGCTTAGAATCCATTCAATTGCAGATGAAACAACATGTCGAGGAATTATCTGTTAAGCGTCTATCAGGCACAACAGAGCTATTAGGTAACGTCTACAAGGATGGTTACTATCGAAGTATTTTTGAACTTGAAAAGGGTATCGGTATAGGAGCTTCATTTGCAAAGATCGATAAAAGGCAGTTGGAAGCTATCCTATCAGCACCTTGGGCACCAGATGGCAGCAGCTTTTCCCAACGTATATGGACTGATCGCGTCAGGCTGACTGGAACGCTTCGTAACATCTTTAGTCAGGGGCTTATTAGTGGTGATACCTCTAAGCAAATGATAGAGCAGCTTATGAAACGCTTCGATGTGTCACGGAAGAATGCAGAGCGGTTAATACTGACGGAATCAGCATACTTCGCTGGTCAGTCTCGTATAGCCGGCTACAAAGAACTTGGAGTAGAGCAATACCGCTACACTGCTACACTGGACAGCCGGACATCCATTACTTGCCGAGACCTAGACGGGAAAGTATTTGATATCGAAGATGCTCAGGTTAATGTCAATTATCCACCTATGCATGCTTATTGCCGATCAACCACCATACCGCACTATGAGGACAACATCAAAGAGCGGGTTGCTAGGGATGAAGATGGCAAAACGTATAAGGTTCCAGAGGATATCAACTACAATGACTGGGCTGAAAAGTACGCTCCCGAAGCTACTGAGACAGTTACTGTTGAAACCCCAACTAAGCAAGCGCCGGAGACTCCATTACCTACTATTGAGGTTCCAGGTGGGCCAACAAAGGATATTCCAATTCCTGAGAAAAGCATATATACCCTGGAACCAGAGAAATGGTATGATGAAACCGGAAAGACTGCACCACCGCTGATTAATCTCAGTAAGATGGATCTACCGAAGCTGCAGCCAGACATTCCGCGTAAACTAGGTAATATCGATCTATCTAAACCTGATATCGTCCGCAACTATGTAAAGGATGCGGAGCAAGCCATCAGGAATGCACCGGAAGAACATGCAATAGCTCTTACTAAAGAAGGTGAGGTTATCCATGTTAAGGGTGATAAAGCATCCGTTGATATCAACAAGATTACACCACCTGATGTACTTAAAAAGAGCATTGTTACCCATAATCACCCTACGATAGACGGTGAAGCAGGTGGATCATTTAGCCGTGACGATGTCCTAGCATTCATACAAAAGGGTATTAAGGAATTACGAGCTGTTGATTCCAGCAGTACGTACATTCTCAAGAAGTCAGCCCCAATAAACCTGAGTACAGATGAGATAAACCGTTTACTTGATAAAGCAGAAGATTCGTATCTTGCATTACTAACTATTGAGCAGGCACTCACAGGTTATGACGAAAAGCATCTAACCATGGAACAGCTAGTAATGCTACTTGAATCGCTACAATATACAAAGGAGTGATGATCTTGCGAACTAAAGAAGAGAATAGAGCGGCTATTGCTGAACAGTTTGCCCCGCAACGCGATAAGCTAGGCGAACGATTTGACGCTTTGGTAGACGAGATCAGCGCCGTTAGATATGAGTACCTTCAGAAGCGCGATGAGCTCTCGAAACAGCCAGTAGGTGTTCTAGACGCTAATGCGGCGGATGAACGGCGGTTAAATCGTGAAGAAGGTATGAAGTGGGTAATGATCAAACAGAAATATGGATTGTGAGGTGTGTCGGTGGATAAAGAAAAAATCAGGGAATTTTGTGAGCAGTTAATCGAAAGCTATGAAGTTTCCGAGGATCAAGTTAACCATGATCGCGGGACTTCTGAGGATTTTGACAGGACAGCCCGGGAAATTGAAGCATTGCGACAAGAACTTAATGAATTGTTAAAGTAAAGCACTCTCCAATATGCGAGGGTGCTTTTTATATTGCTGAACAGGAGGGTACCATGAAGGTCAGTTTCAGTGACTACAGAAGGAAACCCCCAGTTGTTGGATGGGTTGTTTGGGAAATAGACCACTGGACTCAATCCATACGCTTATGCAGATGGTGGGCATATCCCTTCAAGCTGATTTACGTATTCTTTCGTTCCAAGCGAGTAGGGCTATATCATTGGTTTAATAAAGTCGGAATCATGAAGACGCCTTTAGGATGTTACATGAGATTTTCGGACATTTGGAAACGGGATAAGAAAAAGTTAGGCCGTGGTTGAGACTACCGCGGCCTATTTGCTCATGAACCGGAGCATATCGGTTCACTCCCTAAGCTGGAGAGCAGCTATACAAATCTATGGAGGTAGATGATAGATGGATTGGTTGAAAGAGTTGTTGAAGAAGTTGGGCGTTGAAGATTCCAAGATTGACGGAGCTATTGCAGATGCTGGCAAAGAGATACCGAAGCACTTCGTTCCGAAGAGTCAGTATAACGAAGTTTCTACGGCTAAGCAGCAGGCAGAGAAGGATGTCGCTGATCGGGACAAGCAAATCGAGGATCTGAGTAAAGCTGCCGGACTGTCAGATGACCTAAAGAAGCAGATTGACCAGCTCAAAACTGATAACAAGACAGCAAAGGAAAAATATGACGCCGACCTGCAACAGATTAAGTTGGACAATGCTATTACTGCTGCGCTAACTGGTAAGGTGCATAACGAGAAGCATGTTACTGGGCTAATAGACAAGGAAAGGCTGGTCATCGGTGATGACGGTAAAGTGGTCGGCTTAGACGAGCAGCTTAAGGGTTTACAAACATCGGATGCCTACTTGTTTAAAACCGAGGATAAAGGCGGTGGTGGAGGGTTCAAGTTTAAAGGAACCTCTCTATTGGACGGCAAGGATCAATCTAAGGGTGAACAAGGCGATGACAAGGTCGGTAGCTTCGGTAAACAATTGGCGGAATCTACTAAAGGCATTGAAGGGTTGGATACAGCCCGAGAAAGCTACTTTAAATAAGAACGGAGGATAAACAAAATGAGTAAATTTAAAGAAACTACCTATGGGAATAAGAAAGAAATTCTTAAATTCCCAGATCACTATGTAGCAATTGCCGTCACGGTGAGCGATGCAGGTGTTACTGCTAACGCTGATGGTAAAAAGATTGTGCCAGCTGGAACTATTCTAGGTGGCGGTGTGATTGCTGATGATACTAAACTGGCGGTCAAGGCTACAACCACTACTGGAGTATCCAATGCTGAAGGTGTTCTGTTGAATGATACAGATGTAACAAGTGGTCCAGCACCAGGGGCGATGCTCATTCATGCGTTCATTAATAAAAATAAAATCCCGACTGCTCCTACTGCTGAAGAACTGACAGCATTGAAGCAGATCACATTTATCGACTAAGAAAGGATAGGTGAAAATAAATTATGCCTAACATTCAAGATTTAGTAAGAGCTCCAGAGATTGCGGCTTATATTGCGGCTAACCCATCAAACGCTATTCCATATCTGGGAGCAACGTTGTTTCCATCAGCAAAAAAGCTCGGTTTAGATATTGGTTGGATCAAAGGAGCAGGAGGACTGCCTGTAGCCTTGATGCCATCGGAATTCGATGTTAAAGCAACTCTGAGAGATCGAATCGGATTCGGAAAGGTAGAAACAGAGATGCCGTTTTTCCGTGAGGCTATGCTGTTAAAAGAAAAAGATCGTCAAGAATTGCTAAGACTTTTGGACTCGAACAACGGCGAATATGTAAAATCTTTGATTACTCAAATTTACGATGATAGAGCTAGTTTGGTTAGCGGTGCAGAGGTTAATGCTGAGCGCATGCGAATGCAATTGTTGTCATCGGGTAAAATCAGAATCACGGCCAATCGGATTGACTATGATTATGACTACAACATGAAGGCTGGGCATAAGACCACTCTTACAGGATCAGATAAATGGGATGATCCAACAGCTAATATCGTGGGAGACATCAAAGAATGGCAGGACACGATTGAAGATGAGCAAGGTGTGCGTCCAACAAAGGCCATCGTTACTCGTAAGACGTGGAATAACATTCTAGCTAACGAAAAGGTGCGTTTGGATATGAATCCTCTTGGCGGGCTAAACATCATCATGACTGATGCACTGATGCGTCAATACCTGGAGTCCAAACTGGGATTGACGGTTGCGGTTTACAACAAGAAATATGCTCTACAAGATGGCAGCTCACACCAATTCTATCCAGACGATTATTTCACACTGATTCCAGACGGAGCTTTGGGTAAAACGTGGTATGGTACTACTCCAGAAGAAGCTGATCTTATGAGCGGGGCAACAAGTGCAGAAGTATCTATCGTGAATACAGGTGTGGCCATCACAACAATTAAGCAGCCACACCCAGTAAGTGTGGAAACAATCGTTTCTGCAATCACGCTGCCATCATTTGAAACTATCGACAATATTTTTATTGCGAAAGTGGTTTAAGGAGGGGCTAACGCCTCTCCTATTTATTTTGAAAGGATGATGAGAGTGTCTGAGGAAAAGAGAATCGAGATAGCTCTGATAACTGGAGCGAAATACAATCGGAAATTCTATAAGGCGAGTGATAGGATTTTGATCCTCCCTAGTGAAGTAGAATCCCTGATTAAGGATGGAGTAATCCGACGGGAAGATGTACCAGAAATCGATGAGGTAGATAAACCGCTAGAAAAGATGAAAGTGGATGAGCTTAAGGCTTACGCTTTTGAGCATGCCATCGATTTGGGTGATGCATCCAAGAAGGAGGAAGTGCTCGCGGCAATCCTGAAAGCGGGTGACCCTAATGGAGGAGTATCTTAAGTATCTCGATAAGTTGAAGAGATTGCTTTCCATCCCCATCGAAGATACTTCCAAGGATGGCCGGCTGCAGTTTGTTTTGGAGACTATCATTCAGGAGATCAAAACCTATTGTAACATCTCATCTATTCCGGCTGCTTTGGATAATGTCGTGCTGCAGATCGCAGAGGACTATTATCGGACCAAGCATCCAACGGAGTTTGAGCAGACGGTCCCGGCTGTCACTAGCATCAAGCGCGGTGATGTGACTACGGCTTTCGGATCAGCTAAGGCTACAGTTGTAGCAGGCAACGGAGCAGCATTCGTTCGGAACTACGCAGCTCAATTACAGGCTTTCCGAAGATTGAGGTGGTAACATGGTCAGTTTCGGTAATATACCAGCAGAGCGGTTAGCTATTGAGAGCACCTATGAAGGCCTATGTACTGTTTCGGAAATGAAGGATGTAAAAGATCCATTAAGCGGTAAAACACGACAGCAGCCTATCATTATCTTGGCTAATGAGCCGTGTGCTCTCTCTCAGTCTTCCTTACCTGCTGCCACGCAAACAGTGACAGCCGATCAGATCAATTATGATGCCAAGTTATTTATCTCCCCTGATATAACTATCAAGCCAGGGAGCCGAATCACGGTTCAGCAGAACGGCATGGAGTTCAAAGGAGAACAGACGGGTAAGGCATTCAGGTATGCTACTCATCAGGAGATTAAGCTAAAAGAGGTCCTGAACGCATGAGCATGGGAAAGTTTGACTTCAAGGACGTTAAGAAGCTTCAGAAAAACCTACAACGGATGAAAAATGAGTTTCCTCAGTTTATGGAGGAATGTATTCGCGAACTTGCCGGGAGGTTGCTAGCTAAAACCGTAGCACGTACCCCGGTCAAAACGGGAGACTTACGGCGAGGCTGGCAAATTGGTGATGTGGTTCGGCTCCCAGGAGGCGGTGTACACGTCGAGATCGTCAATAATGTAGAATATGCCCTCTATGTAGAGTACGGCCATGTTACCAGACTACGGACAGGTTGGGTTAACGGTAAATTCATGCTGACACTGTCTGAGCAGGAACTTAAGAGAGAGTTACCAGGGATCATGGAGCGGAAGCTGAAAAAATATATGGAGAAGCATATGGGGCGGTGAGTATGCAGGATATAAAAAACGCACTCATAAAAAAGCTATCGTTATTTACTCCGGAGTATCCGGTTTATGACGAAGCAGTGGAGCAGGGCATGAAGCAGCCGTGCTTTTTTGTGCTGTTATTGGAAAGCAGTCAGGTCCGAGGGGTTAACCGGCGTTATCAGCGCTTCAATCCCTTTGACATTCATTACTTCCCGCAACAGGAATCAGCAGCTCCCCGAGAAGAATGCGAGCTGATATCTGAACAATTGTATACCGAGTTGGAATATGTAACTGGGCATGATGGGCTCTACCGGGGAACAGGTATGAGGCATGAAATAGTGGATGGAGTATTGCATTTCTTCGTTGAGTACAATGTTCACCTGATCCGGGATAAAGCACCGGATATTAAAATGCAGACTATGAAGCAAGGAGGCGGTATTAAGTGAGTGTTAAAAATGAAAAGTCAGGTGTTGAAGCTCCTGAAGCTTCGTATACAAAGGAGCAGTTCTTGAACTCTACCAAATACTCATACCAGGATAAAGATGTCCTGTCGGCGCTGCTGGAGCCGGAGAAGTTGTATACGGCGTCTGAGGCACAGCAGGTCATCGAAGATTTTAAGAACAAGGAGGCTGAGTAGATTATGGCCGGTGGAACATGGACAACTCAAAATAAAGTAAGACCCGGTGTATATGTTAACGTGGAAACGTCTGGCGGGGCATTGGGCACGGTTGGCAGCAGGGGAATAACCTCTTTAGCGCTAACTCTCCCATGGGGAGCGGCTAAGGTCATCACACCGATTATAGCTGGTGAGGATACATTCAAAACGCTTGGCTATGACATTACAGCCCCGGAACTATTGCTAGTGCGTGAGGCACTGAAACGAGCACGTACAGTGTTGCTTTACAAGCTTAACGAAGGAGTTAAAGCGACTGTATCAGTAGGCACTCTGATGGCTACAGCCAGATACGGTGGTACGAGAGGTAATAGCCTGAAGGTTGTCGTACAAACCAACATCGACGATAGTAGCAAGTTTGATGTAAAAACGTTGCTGGATAATGCAGTAGTGGACACGCAGGTAGTCGCTAATATTGCGGGGCTCATCCCGAATGACTGGATTATATGGAGCGGGACCGGCACACTAACTGCAAATGCTGGAGCTCCTTTGATTGGTGGAGCAAACGGCACTGTGACTAATGCGGATCATACTGCATATCTTGCTGCACTAGAGCTGTACGATTTCCAGACAGTGGCACTGACATCCACGGACAATGCGCTCAAAGCGGTATATGCTGCCTTTGTACGGCGCTTGAGAGAGTCAGAAGGTAAAAAGGTACAGGCAGCACTTGAGAACTACCCTGTAGCCGATTTCGAAGGTGTAATCAGCGTCAAGAATGGCGTGGTACTTTCAGACGGGACCATCCTTACAGCAGCCCAGGCTACTGCTTGGGTAGCAGGTGCTTCGGCAGCAGCTGAGATGAATGAGTCTCTTACTTATTCGGCATACGACGATGCTGTAGATGTGGCACCAAGGTATACAAGTACACAAATTGAAGCAGCTCTGAAAGCCGGAGAATTTGTCTTCACCCCTTCCGTTAATCGGGCTGTGATAGAACAGGATATTAACACTTTCCTCTCTTACACTCCAAAGAAGGGAAAACAACTTCAAAAAAACCGTGTGCTCCGTGTGTTGGATGGTATTGCGAATGATCTGAAGCGTATCTTTGAATCATTTTACATCGGTAAGGTATCAAATAATGTTGATGGTCGAGCTCTGTTTCGTAAAGAGGCTGTGATCTATCTGGATAACCTACAGAGTATTGATGCCATTGAAAACTTTGATGCCCAGACGGATATCACGGTACTTCCTGGTATTGACTCAGATGCCATCTACGTGGAAGCCAATATTCAACCAGTAGATAGTATCGAAAAAGTATATATGAAAGTGCAGGTGAGATAAATGTCGTTTTTAAAGGCGAATGACACGATTAGCGGACAAGAGGGGCGGGCTTACGCCACAATTAACGGCCAGGTTGAGGAAATGTTTTATATCAAAACGCTAGAAGCTTCCGTAGAGAAGGAAAAGGCTGAAGTTAAAACATTAGGCCGCCGTGGTACTCAGCATAAAACTACTGGATGGTCGGGTACCGGCAGCATGACGATTTATTATGTAACAAGTCGTTTCCGCCAGTTAATGATCGATTATATCAAAACGGGTAGAGATACCAACTTTGATATTACGGTAACTAATGAAGATCCGGGATCTACCATTGGGTCTCAAACAATTACTCTACTAGGTGTGAACCTTGATAGTGTAGTTATGGTATCACTGGATACAGAATCTGATGCACTAGAAGAGGATATCGATTTTACCTTTGAGGATATTGATATGGGTCAGGCATTTAACCCACCAGCCAATTAAAATAAAATTCAGGAGGAATTAATAATATGAGCGATTTTTCAGCATTCTACGCACAAAACGCAGCGGTGGAGACTACAGAGGATTTCGTGGTCTCTCCTAGATTTAAAGATAAAGATGGAAAGGCGATTCCTTGGAAGCTACGAAGTATCACGGAAGAAGAAAATAAAGAACTTCGTAAGGCTGCCACGAAGCGAACCAAAGGTAAATACGGACAATTTACATCTGAAATGGATGCTAATGAATACATGGCAAAAATGGTGGTGGCTTCTGTATCTTATCCAGATCTCAAAAACGCAGAAATTCAAAAATCCTATGGAGTACTTGGTTCAGAAGTTCTGTTACGCAAAATGTTGCTTCCTGGCGAATTCTCAGCCCTCAGCGAACGGGTACAGACACTAAACGGTTTTGATCAAGATATCAATGAGCAGATAGAAGAAGTAAAAAACTAATAGAGGAGGGTGACGGTGAGGCTAACTTAGCTTACTACGCCCTCCATGAGCTTCACATTTTACCGCATGACCTTATGGCGATGGGACAGAGGGAACGTGCCGCTATATATGCTATGATCTCTCTTCGGGTGGATAAGGAAAAGAAACAAGCGTCTAAGGCCAGTTCTAAAGGACGTAAAAAGTAATAGACCGTTCATTGCCTGTTTGGTATATTGTTAGTAAATATTACCTCTGGGAGTGGAATTTATATGAAAGGCTTACGCAATGTTTTAGCGGTGCTTTGTTTCATAGTCTCTATATTCTTCTTGACATTCACTATATTTTTGTTTGTTAAGCCTGATGTAAATGGAGGGACAATTGGCGTAATATTTACTTTAATTTTCTTTGCTTTAGGTTATTTCCTTAGAGTTAAACCACATAACCATTTAGACTCAAACGATGATAAAAACGAGTTTTTAGTAACAAGTGCATTGGATCATGTTGAAGGATTGCCATTAGGTGAGGGAACATTGTGCAACCTATCTGTAACACAAGATAAACTGGTGATAGATGGGGGTGGCACTGACTTTAACATTAACAACTCTCAGATAAGGGCTGTAGAAGTAAAAACGGATACGGAAATTGCAAATATAGTCCATAGTAGTGCAACTAAAGGAATCGCTGGAGGGTTGTTGTTTGGCCCAATCGGTTTAATTGTCGGATCAAGAGCGACGAACAAAGAAAAAAGAACTAACACGCACTATCTTATAATTAACTATACGAATTCTAACGGCGAGATGGCCGCGCTCATGTTTGATGGAGGTCATACAGCAGCATCGGCACAAAAAATAACACATAAACTTAGACCAATAATAACGAACAATCCAAAGCAATCAGTTCAATTGTAGTTAACGAAGCACTCCACGCTGGAGTGCTTTTTTTATATTGTGTAGAAAGGAGGAAGCCAAATTGCCAAGCATTGCAGCGAGTCTTGCATTAAATGATGTCTTTAGTCAGCGCTTGAATCAGGTTAACGCTTCTTTAGCAGCGACTATTCAGTTAATGGCACGATTGCAATCTCAAATGCAGAATCCAATGGTATTAAGAATCAGCGCTTTTGATGTGATCAGTAATTTAGATATGATTAAACAGCAGATTTCAGCTCTAGGAACAGGTAGCCTGATACGAATAAACATTAATACTACAGAAATATTACAGCAATTAGCAGTAATCAGGCAGCGGTTAGGCGGTGAAGAATCGTTAATTAAAATAAAAATCAATACCGCTGATATTTCCTCGCAAATTGCAATTATAAAAAGACAGATTGAATCTGAATTAAGTAGTGTCGTTGCGCAGATTCGAATTGAGCTACCTCGGTCTTTGGAGGCTATGTTTACAAATCTCCAACGCTTGGTGTCTCAACTCATTAGATCAACGCGACAATTAAGAACACGCAGTGCAGACGCAGGTGAATTGCAAAGAGCTCTAGAACGTATCGCTAGGTTAGAACGGCAAATTGCCGACCTACAGTCTAGGGTGAACGGACAAATTAATAATGCAACGAAAAACACATCTAATTGGTTAAGTAGCCTCAAAAATGTAGTCGCAGCTTATCTATCTATTGCTGCAGCTAAAAAACTTTTGGAAACATCAGATGATGTGGCGTTGACTAACGCTAGATTAGCAATGGTTAATGATGGCCTTCGAACACAGCTAGAGTTACAACGTCAGGTAATGGACGCGGCGAATGATACTCGGGCAAACTACCAAGCTACAGCGGATATGGTCACTAAACTCGCTATGAGTACTCAGGGTATTTTTAAAACAGATGACGATATTATTAAATTCACGAAGAGCTTCAACAAAGCTTTGGTAATCTCAGGTGCAGGAGCCCAAGAAACGACTGCCTCTATATTGCAAATGGGGCAAGCGCTCGGGAGTGGGGTTTTACAAGGGGATGAATTGAGGTCCCTTAGTGAAAATGCTCCAGCGGTGATGAGCCTATTAGCGGAGGGGCTAGGTGTAGCACGCGGGGAACTTAAAGCAATGGGAGCTGATGGTAAACTAACATCTGCGATGATTGTTAAAGCTTTTGAAAAGCAAAGCGGAAAAATCGATAAGATGTTTAGTCAAATGCCTATGACTTTTGGTTCGGCAATGACAATTATGAAGAATAAAGTAGCTGAGTGGATTGGAACAATCAACGGGGCAGAAGGTCCTCTTAGTAGGATTACTAAGATGCTACAGGATCTAACTGCATGGTTAAGTACGAGTGACGGAGAACAATTTTTGAGTGGTTTAAGCGAAGGCATCACCACAACTGTCGATATTGTTGTTTCGTTAGGAGATGCTGCTGCACAGGTGTATAGCTATATTACTACGAATTGGACAACTATTGAGCCAATTGTTTGGGGGATTGCAGCGGCATTAACGGCGTGGAAACTCGCATCTATGGCTGTTGGATCTGCCTCTATATTTGCTTCAATTGGAACAGGAATAATGACAGCGGCAGTATTTCTTCAAACAGCTGCTACAGGTGGTTTGGCTCTCGCATGGCGAGGTTTAAACGCAGCTATGAAAGCCAATATATTTATTTTAGTTGCTACTATTCTGGCAGGTTTGATTATGTGGCTAATAAAACTATGGAATACAAATGATGCGTTTGCAGCCGGATTTCTTAGGGTTTGGAATGGAATAATGAATTTCTTCAATCAGGTACCAATTTTCTTCACAAGTATAGGGTACGCAATAGCGGATGCATTCGGATGGGCTAAAACCAAGTCCTTAACTTTTATGGAGGATTTGGCAAATGGCGCTATTGATCGAATTAATGATTTGATTAATACATTGAATAAACTACCCTTTGTTGAACTTGAGACCATTAGCCACATAGAATTAGCTGCTGGAAAAGCCGCTGAAGAAGAAGCTGCGAAGCAACAGAGGGCAGCAAACTTAGCTGCAATGGAGAATAGTGCAGCAACAAAGGCTAAAGAACGTGAGGCTAAAGTCCAAAAAATGTTAGATGAACGTGCAACGAAACGTGAATCTGAAGCAGCTGCTGAGAACGCTAAAAATGCAAAATCAGGAAAAGATGATAAGGTTGCTGGAATGGGGTTTTCTGCTGCTGGTGGTGCCGCAGCTGCTGCAGCTCCAAAAACTGATAAGTTAAAAAAAGTCGATAAGGTCGGCAAAGTAGAGAAGCCGATTGATATCTCTAAAGAAGACCTGAAGATTATGCGCGATGTCGCGGAAATGAAGAACATTCAAAACTTTGTGACATTGACACCGACTATTCAGGTCAAGACAGGACCAGTAACCAATGAGGCTAATGTCGATTCCATTGTTAAGAAGATTGAAACTAAACTTAACGAAGATATAGCTAGTACTGCAAAGGGTCTCTATAGCTAAAGGAGGCGATAGCGTGGCTAATGACTACAGCATCGAACTGAGTTTTAACAACCGCGCAATATGGTTTGAAATCCCCGTCCTTCCGGAAGAAATAGAGATCGGCGGGGAAGGTGACGGAGAGACTTATGATATAACGGATCTTGGTGAAATTAATGTAATCAAGGCCGCTAAGCTGAAAGAGATTAGCTTTAGTAGTTTTTTTCCGGCGATAGCAGTCGGTGGTACTGTACCAAGCTATGTATCATCAAAAAACTGGGGGCAACCCGCGGACTACATCCAATTAATTGAAACCTGGATGAACAAGCGCAAGCCGATCCGGTTTATTTTTACGTCAACGGGTCTCAAAATAAATATTGCTGCCAGTATCGAAGAATTTAATTATAAAGAGGTTGCCGGGAGCCCGGGCGATTTTGAATATGAAATCAGCCTGAAGGAGTATGTATTTTACGCTGCTAAAAAGGTGACGTTGAAGACAAATACAACACCAGCTGGTACAACAACCACCACCACTAAGAAAGAGCCAGCGAAACGCGCAGATGAACGTACCAAGTCTAAAACGGTTACCATCAAATCCGGGGACACTTTGATGAAGATAGCTAAAAGAGAACTCGGTGACGGTAGCCGGTGGAAAGAGATTCAGAAGTTAAACGGCTTAACAGACGCGCAGCTGAAGACACTCAAAATCGGCTCTGTTCTGAAGCTACCGGGGTGATGATACATGGAATTATTGATCGATAATAAAAATGGCGCCGTCTGGGATGTTTCCAGCATCGTTACTGATATATCTTGGAAGACGATCCGTATAGGTAAGGCGGCATCCTTAGAATTCACCCTTGTAGACCATGGCCCATGGCAAGATAAAAAATTCCAACTGAATAATGGCGATGTGGTTAGGTACACAGATGAGGGACATAAGGTTTTCTATGGATATATTTTCAGTATTGAAACTGGTAAGACGGAAGAAATAAGCATCCTTGCTTATGATCAGATCCGGTATCTGATGAATAGCGGAACTTATGTATTTACGAAACAGACAGCAACTCAGGTAGTTCAAAAGATCGCTCAAGACATGCAGCTCAAGACCGGAACGCTGGAAGATACAAAGTACATTATTCCTTCCCAGATCCGCGACGATAAAACGTTTATCGATATGATCTGCATGGCGTTAGATGAGACCCTGATTAACTACGGGACCAACTTTGTATTCTTTGACGATTTTGGGAGCTTGACGATACGTAATGCTTCTAATATGCGCTTTCCTTTTGTGGTGGGTGATGATTCACTCATGACGGATTATTCTTACAGCCGCAACATTGACGATGAGACATACAATCAAATTGTATTGTACAGAGACAACAAGGAGACTGGTAAGCGGGAAACTTACGTTACCAAGGATAGCGCCAGCATTGCTAAGTGGGGATTGCTACAACTCTACGAGTCGGTAGATGAGAATCTGAATCAGGCTCAAATTACTGAGCAACTAACTCAGCAACTGTTTATGAAGAATCGAGAGAAGCGGACGCTTAGTATAGAGGCCCTTGGAGATTACCGGATGCGTGCAGGATGCTACGTTAATTTATATATCAACGTAATGAACATAAATAAATTCTTCCTAGTCGATGAATGTACTCATAAGAAAGAAGGCGGAGTGCATACCATGGACTTAGAGCTAAGGTTGGTGTGATCATGATAGATGCGATAAAACGCGCTGCCACTGAAGCGGTGAATGCTGCTGGTCCAGTTCTGGTACAGCTAGGAATTGTAGAAAAAATTAATCCTCTTGTAGTGTTGGTCGATAATCGGCTTTCACTTACGGAGGATTTTTTAATTGTTCCGGAAACCTTATCTGAACAGAAAATATCAATAGGAATCCAAGAATACGTAATTCGTAAGCCGTTAGCTACTGGAGATAAACTTTTACTTATCCGCATGCAAGGTGGTCAACGCTACGTAATCATGGATAGGGTGGTGAGCGTTTGATACCACAGAGCGATAATGTGCTACTGAATGAGGATATGGAGGATACACCCCAACCAAGTCTTACTTATAAATTAGACCTTGTAAATGGGCGTATAGGATCTGTGGTAGTGGATGGATTGGATGCCGTAAAACAGGCAGTTATAAAAATACTCTCGACAATCCGATTTGAAAACTTGATTTACAGTGACAATTACGGTAGTGAGGCAGATGTTGGAGCGATGCGGGGCCGTGCGGTGTTTGAAACTGAAGTGGAACGATGGACTAGGGAAGCGTTACTGCAGGATGATCGTATCGTTTCTGTAACCAACTTTAGATTTACCTATGATGGCGATGCGGTGCTCGTCTTGTTTGACGTAGAGAGTGATTACGGAAACTATACAGACCGATTGGAGGTGAATGGTGGTGTATGAAGATCAAACGTTTGAAACGATCTTAGAACGGATGTTAGACAGGGTACCAGATGGGCTGGACAAGCGAGAAGGTAGCATTATTTATGATGCTATGGCTCCAGCAGCAATGGAATTAGCTCAGATGTATGTCGAGTTAGATATTAATACAAACCTGATCTTCGCAGACACAACGAGTGGTGATTACTTAGATCGGGCAGTAGCATGGTCAGGTGTTACCAGAAAGGTGGCTACTAAAGCGCAATTAAGAGGGTTGTTTTACAATTCATCCAATACACTTTTAGATATCCCGGTAGGCAGTCGGTTTGCAATAGGTGATATCAACTACAAGGCAATAGAACGGCTTTCTCTTGGTAATTACCGGATGGAATCAGAAACTGTAGGAGCTGCTGGAAATCAAACATTCGGGGCACTACTGCCAATTGATTTTATTAATAACCTAGCTCGGGCCGAACTGACAGAACTGCTTGTTGCCGGAGTGGACCGGGAAACGGATAAAGCGCTCTACGAGAGGTATCAGGAGCGGATAACCAAACCAGTCACCAGCGGTAACAGATACCAATATGAGCAATGGGCTCGGGAAATCAGCGGTGTTGGTCGGGCTAAGGCGTTCCCTCTATGGAATGGACCTGGTACCGTTAAGGTAGTGTTGCTAAACAATGATATGAGAAAACCATCGACAGCGATTGTAGAGGCTGTTCAGAATTTTATTGATCCGACAAAGGACGGGATGGGTGAAGGAGTAGCACCGATCGGTGCAGTTGTTACGGTAGTTGGGGCTACTGAGTTTCCTATTAATATATCGGTGAGTGTAACTCTTGCAAGTGGAGCTACAACGGATCAAGTAAAAACGCAGTTGGAGACAGCGACTAGGAATTATCTGGCCACTCTTGCCTTTACTGACTCGTTAGTCCGTTATACCCGGATACAGAGTCTAATATTAGATATACCACCGGTGATTGATTATACAAATCTGAAAGTAAACAATCAAACAGTTAATATTCAGATACCAGATGATGCTGTAGCAGTGCTTGGGACGGTGACTGTAACATGAGTGGGGCTGACCATTTAAAAGGATATCTCCCAGCTTATTATGCCGACATACTCGAAATGAACGAGTTGATGAACGGTGAAGGACCAGAGTTTGATCTCCTTGGCGCACGGGTTGAAGAATTATTGAACCAAGCATTCCCGGAGTCGGCTACTTGGGCATTGGGGAGATACGAAGAGGAATTACAAATCGTAGTCGATACCAACAAACCTACTGAGCAACGGCGGTCTGTGATCATTTCAAAAATGCGTGGATTTGGCAAGGTATCCGGAGACATGATTAAGAATGTAGCACAGGCATATGACGGCGGCACTGTTGATGTGGCTGTATCTCCAGCTGAGTATAAGATCGTGATTACCTTTATTGATACATTGGGTGTGCCAATTAACATAGATGACCTTAAAAAAGCCTTAGAGGATATCAAACCGGCTCATATGACTTTGTCTTATGCCTACCGTTATTTGCTTATCAAAGAGGTGCATAAGATCATGACAATCAACCAATTGCAGCAGACGCTATTAAATAAATTTGCGGGAGGTGGGCCTGTTGTCCAGTAATACACCCAATTTGAATTTACTCAAAGTTAACCCAGTTACCGATGGTAATGATACTTTTAACATCGATACTATGCTCAATGATAACTGGGATAAAATAGACACAACTGTTGGTAATAAGGTAGATAAGGTATCCGGCAAGCAATTATCTACCAATGATTACACGACAGCGGAAAAGACAAAATTGTCTGGAGTAGCTACCGGAGCTAATAATTATACACATCCTACAGGAGATGGTAATCAACACGTACCAGCTACGGGTACTAGTAACAATGGCAAAGTACTTAAAGCTGGAACAACAGCCGGAAGCTCATCATGGGGAAATGTTAACGGATCGGAAGTTGTAGAAGATGCCACACATCGTTTTGCAACTGATGCTGAAAAGGCAACATGGAACGCCAAAGAAACAACAACAGGATCTCAGGCTAAAGCGGATGCAGCAGTGCTTCCGATTAATAACAGGCTAAATACTGAATCTCTCACAGCTATCAATTTAGTGGCTGGACAGCAAATTCTAAACGCAACAAAGAACGCTAGACTACAAGGATTAAAGGTACAGGGTAGGACGTTAATAGATTTACTTGGTGGGGCTGGGAGTGGAGAGAGTTTAACGGGGTGGTCGTTGGCTGGGTCAACACTCCCGGCTATTTCTACCGCTCAGAAAAAATCGGGTGCTTCATCGTTTAAGATGGCATCGGGTTCAACAGGCGGGAGCTACATGACGCGTGACTTCTCAGTTCAAATTGATAAGCCGCTGCAATATGTATTTGGTGTTTGGGTATTTATTGAGTCCTACACTGCGGGAGCCCCGACAATTGCATTATATGATATGGGGACAAATACAATAAGATACTCAACCTCTCCAAACACAAGTATTGTTGGTAGTTGGCAGTTTGTACCTCTTAAATTACCAGTAAACAATTCTTTGGTTGGCAATGGGTTGAGGATTGTAGTTGGTTATGGAAGCGCGGGAGCAAGCACGGTATATTACGATGAATTACGCCTATACGCCGTATCCGCAACAGACTATGCAGCCATCGGAACCACGATCACAGGCGCTGCTATTGATGCTCTATTGCCTTATGTACCTCCTGGTATTAATGGAGTGGATGGGTTATGGGTTAGACGGTATGGACGTAATTTGCTGCCAAGCGTGCCGGATAGTTTGCACGCCAACGCAAAGATGAACGGGCCATATGATATGACGCTTACGGCACAAGGCATATACAACACTTCCTACATTGATTTTCCGGTTATACCTGGACAAAAATATACTTTTAGCATGGATACCGTAGATGCAGGCGCCTACGCTGATGGCGGATTTTTTGGCAGCGATGGTCAAAATATTATGCAAGCATTTTTGCCCATGACTGGCGGTAGTATTAATATAGGCCCTGCCCCAGCTAATGCGATTAAAATTAGAGTGTATTTGTCCAATGAAATCAATGGAGTATATAGGTTCAAAAACTGGCAACTCGAACTCGGCAACGTCGCCACACCGTTTCAGCCCCGCGAAGACTCTCCTATCTCTTTTGGTGGAGTAGAGTTACACGCTAACCCAACGGATGGCAACGAACCGGATATACTGCGTGAGGTTAACGGACGGTATGAGGTGACGAGGTTATGGCGTAAATCCAATCTTGTGGGTGACTGGTCGTGGTTATTCGATACGAATTACACAGGTTTCAAACGTGTACGCGTTATTTTACCAACTTCTAGTGGCATAAACGCATCAGAACGAGTGACTAAGTATAACGGATACCCTTTATATCCTTCAGCGGGTGTTTATTCAGCTGCTGATCAATCAACGCTTTACAATGGTGTATTATACATTACTATTGCCATCACAGATTCCGGTTGGGGGGACTCCTACACTCCTACATCTGACGAAATTAAGGCATATTTTAATGGCTGGCGGATGTACAACGGCGCTAGTGGAGTGGCTACAAATCCATATAACGGTACGGCCGGACAAACAAAAGGATGGGTCGAGATTTTGAGTGCTGGCAATCCGGTAGGAGTATTGCCAACAACAATACCTTCGGGCTGGACACCGTATCAACTTCTATACCGTCTAGCAACACCGACCACGGAGACGGTACAAGAGGATGGCGCTCTTTCTCTGCTCGAAGGCGATAACTTTATCGAGGTAGGCAGTGGTTATATATCGAGGGAGCCTGCGAGACCGAAGAAAAATGCTTTATCAGACGTATACTACATTGGACTCAATGACGCAGGCAATGGTGGAGATTCTAGCCTGAAAAAACGCGCCTCCGAAATTAAACAAGTTTTTAAAAACGGTCTGCCTGATTTTTGGAATATTGATAAATTAGCAGACGGAACGTTTTATGCATGGACGGATAATTACGATACAGCTGCTTCCTACAGCGTCTCTTACATCAAACTGGATAAATCACCAGTACCTTCGGTATCAGGAGCGTACGCCGCCACTGAGAAGATGCAAATTCATGATTTAACAGATGCAGTGACAGAGATAAGCTCAACCGTTAGTGTGTTAGCTGCCAAGAAAGCGGAGAAGGATGCAGGGCCTTGGATTACACCGTCCGCAGTGCTAAGCGGATTTACTGCCTTCGATTTAGCTTATCGCGTGAATAAAGGATTTATTGAATTTCGTGGGTACGTATATTACAACATTACTGACGTACCAGTGGGTACAAAGATTTTTAATTTGCCGACGCAGTTTCGACCTGTGCGAATCACTAGAATGCTTACATCCTCATGGACATCAAAAGTAGATCCAATGTCGAGCGCAGTGTCAGTAGGTGTAAATGGAGATATAACAACAGAGGTCAACGTAAAGCAAAATATTATATTTGATGGTCTACGGTTTCCGTTAGATTAAAGGAGGCGATATCATGAGAAAAGCAGTACCGAAAGTAGACCTAAACGGACTGTATATAGAAGATGTAGAACCGGACGACTCTTTAATAGGGGTCGTCCCTATTTATGCCCAGCCAGTGCAGGAAGAAGCTCCTGAGCTGCCGGGAGATGAAGAGATCGAAGATGAACCGGACATGCCAGAAGAACCAGAACAGCCAAGAGAGATCATCGGTTATCTTGTAGGTGTTCCGATGCCCACCGGATTGTATCATCCTCGATTTGATCTATTAGCATGGGAAGCATATCAGGACGTTGTACTAGAGGCACAGAGCGACTATGCCGACGAGCTACACGATTGGCGGGAGAGTTATGCAGAAGGCGAAGAACAAGGCGAGCAGCCTATCTATATGCCACCTATGATGCCAGATAACCTATGGATCGAGAGCTTAACACCAGAAGAGATTGCGGAGTTGACGAAGCCTGGAGAACTCTCAGAAATTGAGATGCTAAAAAAAGAAAACATGCTCTTAAAAGCACAGAACAACGCAATAACTGAACGCGCCGATTTCATTGAGGATATCATTGCTGAAATGGCAATGCAGATATACCAATGATAGCGCGCATTTTTTACTGGTTCATGTCAAAGAGGAAAGGGGGTGACATCATGATGGCTATGTTTTTTGCACAGCGCGTAATCTTAGGTAAGACCAAATATATTGAGGTTCCATCGACTTTGAGACCAGGAGTAAAAGAAATTTTGGTTGATAGCGGACTTGAATTCCTTGCTGAAGAAGAATAAATAAAGTTGGCGCCCATTGAGGCGTTTTTATTTTGCCCTCGGATCCCCGGGGGCTATTTTTAAAATCAGAGATAGAAGGGGCGGGGGCGTATGGATGACAAGGCTCAAATTATAAAAGCTGTATCAACAGCAGCAGGCGTTGTTGTTGGATACATTTGGGGAGGATGGACTGTTATGTTACAAGCACTTCTTATGTTAGTTTGCGTGGATTTTGTAACAGGATGGATCGCCGCCTGGATAAACGGAGAATTGAGAAGTATGAAGGGTTACATTGGTGTGGCGAAAAAAGTATCCATTTTTATGTTTGTTGTGGTCGCTCATTTTATAGACGTTGTACTCGGTGACATGCACTACTTGCGGGATGCAGTAGTGTTTTTTTATTTGGCAAACGAGCTTTTGAGCATTATTGAGAACGCTGGGAAAATGGGCTTACCTATGCCGCCAATCCTGCGGGATGCTGTTGCAGTCTTGGAGTCTAAATCTGGTGGAAAGAAGGAGGGGAAGAACGATGTTGACGCTGGATCAAGTAAAGAGTAAATCATCTACGAGATTGATTGGTTTACATCCCGTAGTTTTAGCAGCTGCGACAGTTTTAATTGAACGCTGTTACGCTCGGGGAGTGCCTATTTTGATAACTCAGGGGTTGCGGACAATAGCTGAGCAGAATGGACTATTTGCTCAGGGACGGACGCAAGCAGAGCTTAATGCAGTTGGATTATCTAGCGTTAAGGCACAGCCTGATAAACTAAAGGTCACCAACGCTAAGGGCGGGACCAGTTATCATAACTTTGGACTAGCTATCGACTTCGCGTTGTTACTACCAGATGGGAAACAGGTATCATGGGATTTAAAACGTGACGGTGATGGTGACAAGGTAGCTGATTGGACTGAGGTAGTTCAGGAGGCTAAAGCTCTTGGTTTTGAATGGGGCGGTGATTTTGTCTCGATTAAGGATGCACCACATTTTCAAATCACTTTTGGAATGACAACCTCACAACTACGTGCGGGTGCTAATCCGTCAGAGATTGCTATGGCAAAAGCAACAGCTATTATAGATCGACTAAAAGAGGAGGTAAAGGAAGACATGAGTAAAATTGAGGAGCTAGAAGCAATCATAGCGAAACAGGATGAGCGCCTAATGGACGTAGAAAAGCGATTAAACATCTCGGGCAAGGAAACATATGCCATCAATTATAGTGAGGCTATTACAGCTGCTAAAGCGGTTGGAGCGATTACTACATCGGCAGAAAAATCAAAACTAGAACTTAATGTGATTCAAATGTTGTACAATATGGGATTATTTGCGAAGGGAGATAAATAATTTATGGACAATGAAAACCTAACTAATGTACTGGCGTTCGCCTCGGTGATCGCCGTTTTTGTGTTGGCAGGAGTGCAGTTCGTAAAGACTTCGTTTAACGTGCCTAAAAATATATTGCCCTTGATTGGATTAGTTATCGGCCTGTTGATCGGCGCAGCTGCTTATCCATTTACAGAGCTAGGCTTAGTGCTTAGATTATGGGCGGGCGGCCTAGCGGGACTATCAGCAACGGGATTATTTGAGATGGCGTTTAGTAATAGATCAGGGAATACAAAAGAGTAAAAAAAGTATGCCCACTGGCTTCAGCTGGTGGGATTTTTGTATAAATACAAAACAATTGGATTTTATTGTATACGAATTGTTGATAAGGGTAGTACAATAGACATCTATAACGCTACAGAGGAGATTTTAGCATGGAAGTTGAACTACCTTCGAGGTTTACTAGAGAGTCTATGTACCCATTTATTAAACAGATTTTAGATGAGGAAATGTTACCAAGGGATGAAAAGATAATTTTTGATTTTCGACCTTTAGAATTCATACAACCAGTTGGAATAACGGTACTCAGCAATTTAATTGGAAAATTACAGAAACATGGATCTTCAGTTTCCTTCAGGTATAGAAAGCCAAACAAGAAGAATAAGTGGTGTACTATGTCATACCTTGACGATTCAATGTTTTTTAAGAGCTATCTAAACGAGACACTTGACTCAACTTCTGCTTTGAGAGCTACAACACTTCCTTTAGAAAATGTGGTTTATGACAGAAGTTACCAGTACTTAGATAACGCTATGGAATGGTTAGCACTAAAGTTGAGTTTAAGCAAAGAGTCTTTGGGAGATATTAAAACATGTCTTAAAGAAGTCTTTAACAACATCAAAGATCATTCGAGCGAGAATAATGGATTTATTTTCATACAACAATTCGCAAAGAAGAATTTGGTTACTGTAGCTATTTCGGATTTCGGAATAGGGATACCATCAAGTGTGCAAACTAAGCATCCATCGCTTAATGATGCTGAAGCCTTAATTAAGGCTGTTGAAGAGGGGTTTACAACAAAATCTACCCCTAGAAACAGAGGTGCAGGTCTTGCTTTCTTATTACATAATGTGGTAAATAATAATAAAGGCGATGTTTACATACACTCAAACAGTGGTATACTATGTTGTAACCATAATGGTGAGCATATGGTTATCAGCTCAGAACTGAGCGAGGGATTTTACCCAGGAACATTACTTGAATTAAATTTCAGAACGGACACAATTGAATATGTTAAGGAGGATTTCTCATGGGACGATTATTGAAGATCATTGATTTTGTAAGTCAATGTTACTCCAATGATGACGGCGAAACAATCCAAAAACTGCTATTAAGGCATTTTAGAAGCGGCGAAAAAGTAATCGTTTCTTTCAAAGGAATTGACAGCGCATCTTCGTCATTCATTAACTCGGCTTTTATTGATTTACTTGAGACTTATGATTTTGACTTCATAAAGGAACACTTAGGGTTTTCGGATGCCAATAGGACAATAAATGAAACAATTAAACGTCGATTTGCTTTTGAGGTTAATAACAGAAAAAGGCTTCTTGAGGTTTAAATAATTGTTATTAATAGACACCTTGCCATTTATTGGCGAGGTGTTTTGTTTGGAACCCTATTCTTACCAATGATATAGAAACATATACATAATGTCCCAAATGAATTATATTGTAGTTAAGGTCTCACGAGGAAGCTCGTGAGTTTTTTTTGCTGAGGAGGATAAAAATTGCTTAAGGTATTAATTTTTGCTGGGATTATCGTAGTCGTTACTACAGTTGTTGTAGTTCTTCTTTTATCGAAAAGAAAACCGCAGTACTCAAAAGGTGAAATAATCGATCCTCTGAAGATTACAATCAAGGACATAGATCAGATGGAGGATGGATCAGACTTTGAAGAATATTTATATCTCCTGTTTTTAGCTTTGGGATATAAGGATGCTTACAAAACTCCTAGAAGTAGAGACTTTGGTACTGATTTAGTTTTTACAGATCGTGAAGGGTATCGTGATGTAGTCCAGGCGAAGCGCTATTCGTACCCAGTAGGCTTAGGAGCAGTTCAAGAGGTGTATAGCTCAATGAGGTACTATCGAGCCAAGAAGTCTATGGTGATAGCCTCAAATGTGTACACTGCTGCTTGTGATGAACTTGCAGGATATAACGGCGTTAAATTACATAGCAGAAATGATCTTATTGAGATAATTGATTTATTTAAAATGGGGCAAATAGACAAGGTCAAGGATATTATTGAAGGAGATCCACATTGGAAGTATGATTCATGGGATAATTACATGAACAACAATAAAGTAATTAAGAAGGATTTTAAAGCAGAAAAACGACTGGTCGCGAAGAAATAGTTATCGTTCGTGATTTCAATACATAGGAGTGAAAGAAGTGAGTGTTACATATAAGGTATTGGTCTCGGATTCCGAGTTTCTAGCAGCAGCCCTGTCCCAATCCAAGGTAACCGTATGGTTTCGGCTGGAACAAGATCCAATGGGGCATATTATGGATTATGGTGGAATTGTAGAGGGGTATACACCAGACTCTATTAAACTCGCTGGAGCTCATTTTGTTCGGGGGCGGTTTGAATTCAGAGTATACATAATGTAGAACTTCAATTTAAAACAAAGGCGTGATCTTGTTGAGTAATGTATACAAAGTCCTCAAGACAGACTCTGAATTTCTAACAGCTGCCCTTAAACAATCTAAAGTGGATATACTTGAACGTCGCGGTGATCTAGCTGACTGTACAATTGATTGTGAGGGTCCAATTCAGAAATGGAGTCCAGTGAGCGTTAAGATTGCTGATGCTTATTACATGAGAAATGAATTTGAGTTTAGGATGGTTTTGGCTTAAGTATGTATAACAAATACCCCGTCAACCTAAAGTGGTTGGCGGGGTATTTGTTGATCTGCTCATTAATTTACTTAAAAATGATTTCGGAGTTTCTATTACTGCTCTAAGCCTAGGTTTACATCGAACGGCACGAGTGAACATTGTGATATATCTCATAAAAGTTTAATTTTTCTTTAATTGTACGATTTCTTCATTACTATTGTTCCACTTAATTATAAGTTTTACCGAAGATTCTTCGCGTTCCATATTTTTCTCTGAAGTTGATTGAATTTGAAGTGAATTAGGATAAGTTTTATCATCGTACAGCCCTTTAGCTGTTATAACTTGCCCTGCGAACTGATAAGAGATAGTAGTTAATTCTTTCTCTTTTCCGATATATTTAATAGTGAAATTAGTTAGTTCTGAACTTTTTTCGTTTTTTATTGTTGCGGTCCAATGAGCACTTTGTCCTTCCCAACTGAGAGTTTTATCAGAGCAACCAATCAAAAAAAATAATGGCAAAATACTTAATAGAATTAGTTTTTTCGTGATGGACACCTACTTTTAATGTATTTTAATCTACTAAAATAATACAATAAATCTGGAAATTATACTAGTAATACTATTTTAATGTGGTATAGTGTCTATATATCACATTTAAAGGAGGAATTTGGAAATGTTGAGAAAAAAAATTAAATTTGGAATTATGACACTTGTTTTTTCGTTATCATTGACTAGTGTAGGTGGTATTGTATCAGCTAAAAATGTAGAGGATGTTGATAATGATTTTATTCCGGAAGGCTTTACAGTAACCAAAGCTTACGATGAGACGGATTTAGATTACAATGTGAGTGAACAGAAGGCTGCTCGTTTTTTTGATAACAGTAATGAGAAGGCTTTACTACTGTCTACGGATGGTGAAACGGAAAGTTCATTAGAAACTGAAATCCTCAAAAATGAAACACACAAGATCCGTGATATTAAAAACCTTGAAACAGGTGAAGAAAGAACTCAGTATAAAACTGATGTTAGTTTAAGAGCATTTAAGGGAGACAATAAATGGGATCCTTCCGGAGGTGTGAATCTATCCATAACGATCTATTCTAGTACCTATTATAATGACATGTATACTGGAATGGATAAAGCCTATGTCCGTTGGGACAAAGAAGATTCTACGATTTCATCTATGACTGCAGACTCGACTATCATACAGGTCGGTCCTGGAAAAAACGGAGCCGTCACGAATCAAAATTATACAAATGAGGGCAATCACCCCGGAAATCCTTGGAATATAATATCTGGAAATACATATTTATTTGAAGTCCAAAATTATAATTGGGAACCCGTATTAACTAGTGGATTAGGCACTCAAATTGGAGTGAAATTCACAACGCAACTTAAAAGAGGAAGCACGACTTGGAAATATACTTTTGGGGTAATGGTTTTAGGAACTTTCCCACAATGGCCAGAATAATGAGATTTTAATAAATGAGATTTTAATAAATGAGATTTTAAAAATTGAATGATGAACAAAAACACACTACGCTTATTAAGCTCGTAGTGTGTTTTTATATTCAAGAAGTTAACTGTGAGGTTAGACAAAACAAATTCAAAGGTTGGTCTAGAAATGACAATAACGAAAACCTCTAAGAAAAAGTAATCAAATTAATTGAATACACAAAGAAGCCCGGAGAATAATCGTGGCTCTTTTTTACATTGATTTTCGAACGTATGTTTGGTTATAATACAAACAAACGTTCTTATTTTGGAAGGCTATCAACTTGCAAATGCAGATTGGTCAAACCGTTGAAATTGTTTACTTAGATAAAGTCGGCAAGATTACTCAGCGCAAAATTGAAGTTAAAAGCATGAATGACGGCAAGATTCGCGCAACATGCTTAAATACAGGAGCGCCAAGAGTGTTTCTAATGGTAAACATATTAGCTTGGCAGCCAAGTGATAAAGGAGCAATTGCATGAAGCCATTAACGAATAAAGAAAAAGAAATACTCAGATCATTAATTAAGATGATCGAAATTAATCACTATCCACCTACTTTGCGGGAGCTTGCCAAGGAGGTAGGATTGTCATCTACAGCGGTAATACATGCACATATGGAGCGCTTAGAGATCAAGGGGTACATACAGAGAGGTAAGAACTTGCCACGAGCGTTGAGAGTTATTAAGGGAGTAGACGAAGACAATGAAACCACAACAGCGTAAGAAACTTGAAGGTAATGGACTTTGGGAGGGAAGTCGGATGATAATGCCTGAGCATAAAAATAGGATTCTGGACGATTCGCTGAATGAAGAGGTGCGATCAAAGCCTGAGTTGGATCCCCAAGCATTAGCTGAAATCTCACAGGTATTAGCTCAATCTTTAGAGGATTGCAGTCCGATCACGATTACATTGTTTGGGGAATATGAGGACAGATCCATCCATGGAATAGTCATGAGAGTAGATCAGCACCTTAGACAGATTAAGTTTCGTTATGGCGATGATTGGGAATGGATAAAGATAGAGGATATTATAGAAGTGATCTCATAAAAAAACAAGCCCCACCAGTTAACTCTGATAGGGCTTGTTTTTTTAATAAGTCTGTCTATTATTCAACGATCGGATGTTAACAATATTCGAAGGAGATTCAACTTCAGAGAAAAATCCGTTTTTCACTCCCATTAGTACCTCAACTAAATTAGCAGGGACTCTTAGATCGTTTAAAATTTCTTGTCTTTGTTTAATCCCATGGTCAATAAGAAGATTAGCAGATTGACTGAATGCCGTAGGTATTTCACGTTCTATTACATCATCCAATGGTTCCGTTCTTCCATATTTTTTGACTTGTCTAATCAGTGTTTCATATTTCGATTCAGTAATTATTTCCAAGTCCTTGCAGCGCCGCACAATAGCAGCTAGCGAGACTCCCCATCTTTGTTTGAGTTCAATAAGGTGAGGGAGCGAGAAGGAGAACAATTCATTTAAGAATGATTCTCTTGGTAGCAAAAAGGCGCCCGCAAATCTAAATGCCTGCGCTTCCACCAATTCATTAAACTCGGGGTCTAGATTCACCTTATCTTCAAACTCACTATCAGTATGCATAAGCAAATGACCGAATTCATGCATTGCGTTTAGTCTCAGTCGGCATGCAGTGAAATCTTCATTACCAACAACCATAAACGGTCTTCCGTTTCTCCACTGAGAGAAAGCATCAACTTTATCCAGTTTCTTATTCAAACGAGCAAGAACGACACCATTGTTTTCAAGTAGCCGATATACATGACTTATCGGACCTAAACCTAATCCCCAATGCTTACGAACTTCAATAGCGATTTCTTCGATATCATCTAAAGAAGAACTGACATCAAACTCTAAAAGGGGAATATTTACAGGGGTGAAATCTAAATAGTTACTAAAGTACTCATATATTTCTTGCATTTGTAGCATGATGAATCGTGAGAACTCTTTAGTTTTCTTTAAGGATGTACGATTTGCCCTGAATAAAAAAGGTCCTTCGTTTGCGGCTGAAAAAGGTTTGAAAAAATAACTTGAAGGAAAACCAGTTACTTTTTCAATCAACAGCATTGTATCGTAACTCGGTGTGATGCGATTTGTCTCAAACTGATTTAGAGCTTGACGTGAAACATTGATATTATCTGAGAAATCTATAGTGGAGTATCCAAGCGCAACCCTTAGTTGTCGTAAACGATCCGGGACAAATTGTTGTTGTAAATGCGCGGCTTTAGATGATTTCCCGTGATCGTTATTTCTATTCACCCTGTGACACTTCCTTGCGTTTTAAGAATTCATCTTTAATGGCTGCTACTTGAGTTTCTGCAATTTCTTCTTTTTGTGGAACTATCTTTTCTACTGGTGTAAGTGCAGTAGCGATATTTTGTTGATGTAACCATCTATTGATGGTCATATTTGGTACTCCCAAGTACATAAATTCAACATCTAATTTTCCGCCGAAGGTTAAAATAGAGTAATATTTTTCAACATCATCGAAGTCATTCACGACAACCAATGAATTTCCATCATGCACCATTTCGATTTGAGAGTTCATTCCACCGTTGAAACTCCTAAAATCAGCATCACGAGGAAAGGCATCGTACTTATCAGTTCTACTGACAGTGAAAATAGACTTCCCAGTAAAAAAATCATAATGCGGAAAGCTTCCACGGACATTGTTAGATGGAACAGCTTTTAACTCCAACCCAAATCGCTCGGCCCTGTCTTTGATAGCAAATTCAACTGCTGTATTCTGTAACCTCGATCTGTCACGTTTACCTACAAAATCCTTCAAGAAATCATTGTCGTCTATGCACTTGTTTGACATTATGTAGCCGTGGTTAATTGCGAGTTTTAAGTGACCAAGTAAACGTGGATTAAAATCTCTTCTGAACATAGCCTCGGTAAATGTCACTTCATTAATCATAGCTTCACTCCTTACTTTACATTTTCGGTGTAAAGTAATTATACATAAAACGTTTAAAAGTGTAAAGTGAATTTCCATATAAATACATATAACCAATTCCGTCAGTAATTATATAGGTTTTTATATATATTGTAGTCATTTTATTGAATCGCGTTAACGTTTGATCGTTTTGGGAATAATTCATGATAAAAGTTATATTAGAGGGTGTTAATTGTGCATCTTGATCAATTCCCAAAGGAAACACAAAATTTCATTTACGAACTTTGTTATTTGGCGATGAAAAGGAAACTAGAAAAGGATACGCGGAAGACCAAGTTGGAAGAAGAGGAGATTGTTAGTGGAATACAAGGAAAACTTCATCCCAGTTCTAGACATGATGATTCTAATCGACCGAAGTCTTAGCGAAAATGAAATGGAAAAAGCATTAGCATTTGTTTACGACATTCATAGAAAAAGACCGATAAAAAAATCTATTTCGATTGTAAAAGGGATTTCAGGTAGGGGGGTTAGTAAACGAGGGATCGATTGTGAATATGAGTGCTGAACAAGTGGCTAGTAAACTTAAAAGCAGTTTAAATAGTGGAAATAGATGGGCTTTAGAAATAAATGAGTTTCTTTCCTGGTCTAGAGAATGAGTGAAAAACTAGTCAGTAATGACACTGGAAGGGCTTATTTAATGTATCATCCCCATTTCACGGAGCCTATCTTTAATTTTCTGTAAACGAGCTTCCTTTTCATTTGCTTCTTGCATCTTTAATAAATCCACGGGTGTTTCTTTATATTTTTCAATGATTTTCTTTAAGGTTAATTCCCCGATATCTTTTTCAGTGTGCATTGTTATCGTTGGGGCGATTTTGTGATTTTCTATTATCATGGGCTCTGCAGAAATCCGTTCTAGTAAACTAATTAAAAGTTCGTGCTTTTTAACACCTATTCTTCGCGCCTGACATATTTCCTTCCAAGTACAGTTTAATAAACGATCAAGATCTAAATGACCTTGAATGTATAGAGCGTTTATAAGCCCCGTTAAATTGTGTCCTCGTTCTTCTTCATGAGCCACGGTTTTTAAACAATCGATATCCATACAATAAAGATGTGCTGGAAGCGGGAAATAGTGTCTTAATGCTGTGTTTTCATCGATGATTTTCTCCATAATGATTTACCTCCATCAAATTATATGGACACTATAACACGTTTACTGTTATGGTGAAAGTTGTATTGATTCTATAAAAAAATCCCTACTAACCTATATGGTCGGTAGGGATTTTTCTATTTGACGTTAATACATCATTGAGGAGGTTGAATTAGGTAGTCTTGCGAAGGTCCCTATAGGATAGGTATGTTCGCAAGGAGGTAACTAATTAAATGCGTTGCTTTTCGATTCCAAGGCTTCGTTTCAATCCCTCTTGCAATATTTGACTAAAGTTCAGATGCTGTTTTTCTGCCTCATCGTTTAACCACTTCGGTACAGTCAATGTTTTTTTTACAGCCTTGGCTTCCATTGCATCCCTAACAGTTGGCATATAGACCTGCACTTCACAGGCGGCCTCTGTCGGATCTGCTTGCTTCAAGATATCACCGAGAACAGACGGTGAAGGAATAGGGTCATTGTCTTGCTCCATCATATACATAAACCCTTCAAGAGCTTCACGTGCTGCGGTGTGTGCTTCTTCAGCTGTATCACCGGAAGTCAGACATCCGGGAAGATCGGGGAAACGAACAGAGATTCCTTCGTCTGTAGTGTCTAGCAACGCCCAGTAGCGATAAACATCTTTCTTGCTCATTTATATTAACCTCCTTGTGGAGAGGGGCTTTCGCCCCTACAACCCTGCTGATTTTAGAATACTCTTTTGTGTCTTCGGAGGAAAGCTGCTTCTAGGGTGTGGCACTGTAACTTTTCCGGGCTTTTTCGAATGTTTGAAGTAATGGTGGCTACCATGTACTCCGATTAGGAACCATCCGTCCTCTTCAAGAATATTTATGATTTCTCTTGAATTATAAGCTTTCATCTCAACCCTCCTTATGTTCCTATTATACACGTGTTAAATGTACGTGTCAACGTGTTTATTATACGTATCTTTGAGTTTTAAGGTTTTTCTAATTCTTTAAGGTTTGATGGTGTATAAGTCATTTTATAGCTCAACTTCTTCCCATCCTGGTGGTAATGGATCCTCAGGTGCAGGTCCCAGATGTTCAGGTGGTTCACTAATAAGTAATGGCTCGCCAATATCGAGCAAGACAGTTTCTGTTCCTTTAGCTATAACAATACCGATCTTACCGATATGGAAACCTTCTTTGATACGGACTCGAACGCCAAGTTTTAACTCTTCGATTTTCACTTCTTCCATCCCCTAAGGCAAATTTTCCTTACTTCGTAGTATTAATTGTCGTTGTTATATGAATATGGTCTTAACTGTTAAAGTCTGTATTTAATTACCGATAGACGTTTCGACATATAGCGACAGTAAATTCCAATAAACGGATTTAAAATGATTTAAGAGCAAAATGCTCCTAATTGAAGTAGGGAAGTGCGGACTTTCCGCACAGCCTACTCCTTGTTGTCTTGTACAACAATCCATTCGTGTAAATCTTCCATTCTGCAATCAAATATGAGAGATGCTGCGTACTCATCTTCTGGCTTCATCACTCTCTCATTATTGCAAAAATGGGAGATGATACGTTTGGGCCGACCGGATCGTTTGGCGTACTCTGCTTGAGTCCAGCCTTTACTGTCGATCCAATCTTGGAGTAGACACCTTCCGCGAGTTACGCGCAAGCTGCCAAGCTCCCTTCAATTTCAGTTTTTATACCAGCAAATTATAGCACATCAAGGAGGACTACTCATGGAAGTTGATATGAATGATTTATCTAGGGTCGCTAGTATAAAATCAAAAATGATGTCTGTGTATTGGCAGCTCAAGCAACAAAACGGGTGTACTAAAGGTGAAGCATCTAATGATATTCTTAGTGTCATCGAAGATGTTATTGAACTAGAAAATACTCTTCAATCAAAAATAATTGATTCTATAATATAGAGTGGATAGAGCCTTGAAATCTTGTCTTATCAAGATAAGCAAGGCTTTATTTATTTCCCCACATTTTCCCCACAACGATATTTTTTATTACTATTCAAATCTGAGAAAACAAACATATTTACGATGAAAATGTGCTAAAAATACGATGTAAATTAATCATGAGATAAAAACGGGGAAATTATTGCACGACAGAGATGCGTTATAACGAGTGGGAATTTTATTTGTGGAGTGGGGAAAAAGGATACGACGGGATCACCGGAACCTTCCACACCGTGGATTCGGAGGACATTCCTTATCAAGGTGCGTTTGCTGTGTCGACAAGAATTGGCGGGAGTCTAAAGGGGCATTTGATTTCTGCGCTGAAATCATGCGAGCTGGTGTTTATTTTGGAGAGTGTCCCGAACGGGAAGAAGCGGCTGGCGCGAATATCAGAAATCTTTTACGAAGAGGAGAGAAATTCAGTGTTTGCTAATGATCTTATGCGCTGGGAGCCGGAGGAAATGTGTTGGTCTTATAATGACAAGCTGACGAAAAATCTGATGCTGAAAATGACTAAGAAAAATGCGCAGGCTACGCGGATTCTCCAAAAAGAGCTGGGACGACTTGCTTTAACAAAGCCAATGGATCAGCCGCTTAAAGAAAGCTTGAAATCTAAGATAGTACTTGATGAGTGAGGAGGTGCAGATATGGATTTACTATTTTATATTTTTCGTTTTGTCCTTCATTTATGGATTGTGTGGGGACTGTGGTTACTCACCAAACTGCTCATCGAAAGGCATTTACGGCAGGTAGTCCAGAAATTCGATTTTCGAATTAAACATAAGATGAGCATTTTTGGCAAAAGAGTTAGCTCGGTTAAAAAAAGGCTGTGGCTCTACCGCCATCTGGACAAGCTTCTGTATTTCGTACACCGGAAGTATGAACCGGGTATTAGCGTTATGCGTTTTGTTATGCGTACAGCCATTTTGTTTATTGCGGTTTTCTTATCAGGACTACTGACAATTAGTGAGCTCCCTGGAAGGTTGAGTTTTAACAATCCTTTTTTGGAGGGGATTACTTTTAATGAAGGACAGCCGATTCAGGGGGCGTGGAGATTTCCGCTTTTTATAGCTGTAATATCTGCGACGATTCCTTATTTTCGTATGAGATACATCTATGCACAGCGGAAGGTACATGGAAGCTACGCTCTCCTCGATGTAGTCAAAATCTCCACCAAATTCACACATTTGTCGGTAGATTCGATCCTTGATCGGACAGCGGATTTTCTTACGGATAAAAATGTACTAAAGAGCCCTCTGAAGCTGCTAGGTGCCGCATTTTCTAATTACAGTAATGAGAAGGAGCTTGTTGAGGAGGCAGGGAGATTCTCCAGTGCGATCGGCACCACCTTCGCTTTAGAGTTTATATCAGATCTGCTCTATGCCGAGAAGGAGGGAACCTGTTATTTAAAAAGCTCGCTAATGCTGTTGAATCGTTCTATGGAGCAGCAGAGAGAGACGATTTTAACTGTAAAAGCAGGAAGCAGAGATGCGATCAGCCTTGGCTTATATGGGAATCTTCTGGTGCTGGTATCTACGGTTGGAACCTTTATGTATATGCTGAAGCCCGATGTCTATTTCCAACTGCAGTTCGAAACTACGGTAGGCCTTTCCTTTTTGATGGTGATCGTCTCCGGCCTTTTTATCTCTTTTGTGATCAGTACTATTCTTGCCAGGCCCAAACTGGACTACCACTAAGGTGATGAACTATGGATAGATTATTACTACTAATTACAGTGATCGGGATCGTGTATGTCGCATTACTTGTGTTTGTGAGCAGCAGCAGTAAGCAGGAACGATATCTTGTCCGACTGGGCATCCGGTGGAATTCGCTGGGTGAACACGTGCAGAGTGATAGATTTCAGCAATTGTTGAATGAATGCGGTTTATCAATTTCGGCTCGAAAAGTTACGCTATTTCGTTATTCAGCGGCAATCATCTATTTATTTAGCCAAGTCGTCAGCGATTTCATCCGATCTGTTCCTTTTTCATTCTATGACCCTCTAATTGCTCTACTTATTCTCGTAATCAGCAGTCCGATGCGTTATCTTCCGCTTGGTTGGGTGTTGGCGTGGCTTCACCAAAAGACGAATATTCAAAAAGATGGCGAGTTGATCTCCTTCATTCGTCTCTATGAGAATAATCGCCTACGTAAGCGCGGATATGTGCAGTTTGGTGCTTTTTGTGGGAGTACAGCGGGACATTTTCAATATATACGTCAGGATTTGTATGAGCTGTCAGAACGGGCAGTAGATGAGGGTGTGGAGGGGGCGATTGAATGGTTTTGTGCCAAATTTCCGGATAACCATCACTTTATTAATGACATCCGGTCCATTTTGCTGGCGACAGAAGGCATGGATGATGACACGGAAGCTGCAAACTATTTGCGTGAACAAGGCAAGATTATCTCCAAAATCTCCAGCGATCAGTATTTAAAAAAATGGTCTTTCATCGGTGATCTATCGACGATTATTAATGTTATTCCATCGATTGCTACTTTTTTGATGATCGTTGCCATGGCGATGCAGTACATTTTGCTAATCAAAGGAAATTTTAATGGAGTCGGCATGTTCCAGTGAAAAATTGTATATTCAACCTTATTTTTAAAACCTAAAATAAAAAGGGAGAAATTAACAATGAAAAAAGACGCTATTTCTACAGGTTTGTTTATCGCTATCGGTTTTTTGTGTGTGGCCATCGTAATTTCCATTTTGATTCCTCTGGTGCGTGACGTGATTAATGCTGCCGATGATAATAGACCGACGATCCCGGGGGTATCTCTAACTCAACCGCTGGATTCCAGCCAGACTGCACTAACTATGTCCATGACTCACGTTTCGGTATAAGTCAGATGAAAAAAGACTCTATTTCCGTCGCTATGTTTTTGGCCATTGGCTTTGTAATTGCGGGGATGTTTGTCACGGTAGCTACGCATATGATCGGCAGCAGTCAGGATGATATCATCTCACATACTAAGCAAGTGGAACAGTATTAGAAGGAGGCGTGTCTAATGAAGGAGACCGTCCTCCGGGCATTGTTCATGTGGCTAGTCCTGTTTATTATCCTGCAGCCTATCTTCTCCTACATAGATTATCTGCTAGATTTACAGGTCAAAGCTAATACGTCCTATATCACACAAAAAGCAGCAACAGAGGGGATGGTTACAGCTTCTATGCGGAATGAAGTAATTTCAAATCTGAAGGCGATTGGATTTTCTGAAGCTTCGATAGAAATTACTAGCAGTACAGACACCGTTCAAGAGCGAAAGCAACGAATTGATGTGTATGTAACCGCGCCGCGGATAAATCTGTTTCCTTATAATTTTTCTACGGTTTCGCAGCCGACTCGATATTATGGGCATGGATCAATTATGAGTGAGTATCTCGATTGACTAAGGGATGAGCGTAATTTATGGATTACATTATTAAGCTGGCATTTGTCCTACTGATCTTTATCTACTCCTGGTTCTTTCAGATCCAGAATCAGGAGTGGGACCAGCTGCGCAGCATGTTAAAAGACGCAAATAATATCGCTGTTCACGATGCCGCACAGGAATTAGATGAGACCGAATTGACTCGTGGTCGTCTGATTATAGATCCCGAAGATGCGTACGATACTTTTCAGCAAACCCTGCAGAACAATCTAGGCCTTGATAGCGGCCTTTCCCCCCAAGGGGGCAGTCGTTTTAAGACACAAGTAAAGATTGTGAAGTTCGATATTATTGACGATTCCGATGGCGTGAATTTTCCACTTTTATACGAGGATAGCGAATATGGCATAACCAAATACATCGCAGGTCCTTCGGTTATTGCCGTCATTGAGACGGAACACCCGGTTCTGATCTCAAGATCCAAAACACAACAGCCCATCAGGGTGCCAGCAGTTCAGGAGTATAAGTTCAATAAGTAATAAAATGCCAATTAAAGAAAAGGGAGAGATTCAGTGATGAAGAAGACCATTGTAAGGGCAGTTTTGACTACGACAATGTTATTTAGCATGGTATTGGGGCAGAACGTGATTACTAACGCAGCAGCGGTTACACCAATAGCCGCAGCTACACCATCAGTTACAGCAAAACCTGCTGCTACACCAGCACCCATTATGAGGGATAACTTAAGTAAATATGGTTTGAAAAAGGATTTAGAGTTGCCGGTTACGGTTACGGCGGGTGGGTTTAGTTATACGCTGGAGAAATTCATGATTTATGATTTCAAGTCAAAAGATGCACAAAATCTAGTGAAACAATTTAAATATGACTCATTTGGAGGAATGGTTAGCAATCCTAAATACTTGGTTTGGACTAAGATAATAATTAAAAACAACAGCAAAAGTATTGTGAAAAGAGCATTGTATGATCAAAAAGATAAATGGGTTTTATCACTAAAAGATGGGGGGGAATTAGACCCGATTTGGCCGAAGGTAAATGAAGAGAAAATCAACAATAAAAGTGCATTCTATTACTACACGCTCAAGCCAGGGGAACAACTATCCACTTATCAAGCATTTTTATATGAAAAAGATTTTGACTATTTTGCAATTCGTATGTATCATGCTGGTGGATTTGATGAAAAATTAATAGTCAACTATTAAAAGGACAATCAATATGAAAAAAGATATTTTAATATGTATGTGCTTTTTGTTACTTGTTCCTTTTGCATTCTCCACATCTGTGCAAGCTGCTGAAACAAAATTAACTTCAATTTCTGTTCCTATTACGACTGGTTTGCTTGGATCTAACAATTCAGCTAAAGATTTTTATTTGGAGCTACCTAATGGTATAACTGGCTCTTCTATCAAAACAGGCACTTTAAAATATACTGGATCTAATGGAAAAATAAGCATCTCGTTGGAAAATGGGAAAATCAAAGTTGCACTTAAAGGAGTGCCTAATCAAAAATATATTAGTAATGTAGTAGGATATAAAGCTTCTTGGAAAGCAATGTATAGAACAGACATATACAACTCGATTTGGTTGTATTCAGACGGAAGAAGATGGCAAATAAATCAATACGATGAAAGAAATGATCGGATGGTGACAGATGATAAAATTGCCACTGATGGGTATCCCTCAAAAAATCCACCTAGAACAAAGGTAACGGCAGGACCTTATCAAGATAAAGAATATCTAAAATGGTATAACGGATCGGTAAATGATGTTATTAATGATCAAGATATCATTCAATCTACTATAAAAGTTATTCCTTTTAAAAAATCATCATATGCAGACGATCCTAAATTTAAAAATGGGAGAATTATATTGAATTATATGATCCCTGACGGTGTTCCTTGGGATAAAGAAAGTAATGACGGATTATCTGGTAAAGCGGAAGGACGAAAGTATAAAGCATTCGCATCCTATTATTACACTGCAGACGCTAAAGTCACCACCTACAGCTACGGGGGAACAGTCAGCTTTGAATATGGTCTCCCAGATGAAGCTACACTCACAGGTTCTGCAATTCTAGAACAACCTAATCCAAACCCAATTAAGTTTGATAATAAGAATGTTTCGGTTAAGATCGCATTGAAGGGTGAGCTGCTATCCTATAAAGATACATCAAACATTTCAGAATGGATTTTTTATGCCAAAGAGAAAGGTAATGAAGGCTCACTCCAGACAAAAAAGATGTATATCAAAACTCTAACGGCAAACGAAACTTTCAAGTTTGAAATTCCGAAGGAGAAAGTGGCAGGTAAAAGTAACTACAGTCAAGAGTACGAACTAAGTATAGTAGTGAGATTTAAGAATGAAGTCGTGACCAAAAGAAGTAAGTTCGACTCGTTAAAAGAATCTTTTACAGTCAAAGCAGGAGTGTATACAACCTCAGGTCCTCCGGGAGGAGGGTTTCCAGGTCCTACATCACCGCCAGAACTACCGAGAGAGTTAAAACCCCCAGTAGCTCTTATAAATGCACCGAAAACTGTAAAAGCAGGACAAGAGTTTGTAGCCAGTGCAGCAGGGTCGTATGACCCCGATGGTTATATTACGGATTACTTTTGGGATACGCCTAATGCTAAGGGAGAATTGAGCACTTTGCCAAGGGGAACGCTTTGGTATGATAAAGACCATTTGGGGGAACAAACACTTGCTTTGACTGTAATGGACGACGACAAAATGACTGGAAGTACTAGTACTGAGGTTAATGTCATTGAGCCAAAACCAGATGCATCTATCAGGGTAGATGGTACATTAAAGCAAAATCGAAAGGTTATCATACAAAGTTACGTTAGTAGCCCGACCCACTACCCATTAGTAGATGCTAAGACTAAATTCACGATCACAGCCGTATCAGGTGGAACGAATTCTGATATTAAATATAGCGGATCGCTGAACGGAGTATATAGCAAAGATGTGCTATTCAAGAAGCCAGGGAAATATAAAGCAACCATTTATGTGGAGAATACATTAGGGCTAACTGCGAGAAACGAAACAACTTTTGATATAGCTCCAGACCAGAAACCTTTTGCATACTTTACGATGGCTGGAACAGTGTATCGCAATCCTTCAGATGGTAATCAAGCGACCCTATCAATAGATGATATGTCGTACTCACCAGACCAAGATATGGTGGCTCGAAGGCTTTGGGAATACCGCTACGATTCTGATAACAACGGAAATTTTTCGGGTGAACCATGGGTTATTTTTAATAATCAGAATTTAGATCGTTTGAATCTCAAGGTAAAGGAAGTCGGAAAATACGAAGTAAGACTAACTGTATTTGAAGAGTTTGGCCAGCCGACCATCGAGGAGTTTGTGACGCAGGCTGATCGGCAATCCATAGATTCAGAAGTTACACAAAATGTGATCGAACGGATCTTCACGGTTAAAAATCAGGCACCTGATGTCGATTGGTCATGGTAGAGAGGATTAGAGATGCAGAAATTAAAAAAAACAATTTCAACGTTTATGGCCCTTGTATTACTACTTCTTTCATTCCCTGAATTTTATTCGGGGAGTGCAAAGGTAGAGGCGACAGGTGACCCAAATATCATCAATTTTATGGATATCCGTCTTGAAGGATTTAATAAAACAACTCCTTGGGAGCCAGCTATGGGGAATATAGGATCTTTAAGTTTGAATATGCCTGCTATAACCCTAACCAATATTACTTTTGATCTAACAACAAGAATACTGCGCTACGATTATGTACCTGATGCGCCTGTAGTTTTAACATCAGGGGATATTAATTGGTACTATGATACGCAGCGTACTAGATTTCTTAATATCTACAGTTATATGTACAGGACAGATGGAAGTGGTAATACTGATTATGCTACTGATGCCTCATGGAGAATTGAAGAAATGCCACCTGTGAAAAGTTCGGATAGTCTTCAGTTTAACCTTGACAGAAATACAACCGCTTTTTATGAAAGTTATGCTTATCCAGCGAAGTATGGCATTCCAAAAGCCCTTAAAGTCGCACTAAGAGCAAGTGATGCGCAACACCAACCTAACGAATGGATGAATGGTTGGCATAACAACGTATATTATGATTGGGTTAACATACCTCTAGTAATAAATTCAGCACCTACGCTCACAGTGACTACACCAAGCGAGCAGCAGCTACTGAATGAGCCAGGATTCAGTGGTATGAATATCGAAGGATATGTTCGAGATGTGGACAATAATGATCTAGTCGTTAGTGCTGAAATTCCTAATGTGTTCTATAAACAAGTCAATGTCCAACAGGCACTGAATAATAAATGGTTTTCCATCCCAATAGATGTTTTGGCAGACGGAATTCCTCCCGGACGACACAATATCATTATCAAGGTTGTGGATCCCTATAATTATAAGGATGAGAAATCGTTGGTCGTTAATGTATCCTATAGGCTTAGGAATAAATCCTTTATATTGATTAACACTCCTATAGACGTATCAACCACATACAAGGACTATGAAGGAGATTCTAAATATCAAGAACGCTATAGATACGACCATAACCCGTATTTCTTCGATAATTCGATGGGTATCATTTCGGATAGTGGGTTATGGCGTTCAGAAAGGTATACCTCCTTTCCATATAGCGGACTCTATAACGCAACCTTTCAAGCACGAGATAATCCTAAAAACGATGACCGATTCGATGACTATCGTTTATGGAGCCGAGATAATTTATCTTCAATGACTTATCATGTTCATCGGAAGCCAACTGCATTGTTTGCTGCCAAACTGGCGTGGGGATCTCTTCAGCTAACAGATAGTTCCTACGATTTGGACCACATCACGGCTGTTAATAAGGGGCTTATAGCTTGGCAATGGCAGTATAAAAAAACTGATTCTGAAATATGGACAGATGGTCAACCGCCAGCTCAATTACCGAGTTCTGGACAATATGACATACGTCTTAGAGTACGGGATGTCGATGGTGAAAATGGGTTGGGGGTCTGGAGCGACTGGTGTGTAAGGACGGTGGGAGCTGCAGGTAATCTACCTCCCGTAGCGTTATTTACTGTGGATCCTAATATTGTTTCCTATCGTAAAGCTACTACCATAACTGACAAATCGTTTGATCCGGATAATGATCCATTAGATGTGTATTACTGGACGGTTATCAAAGACGGTTGGAACAAAGTTTGGGAGCATTGGGGTGGAGCTACAACGCCACCTAATATCGCAGCTTTTGGAATCGGTAATTATCAAATTAGTTTACAAGTGCATGACAACCGAGGATTATGGTCAGATTGGTATCGCCAAAATGTTCAGGTGATTAATCACCCACCCGCAGCAGCATTTAACATGCCAGCTGAAGTATATCGAGACACTGTAATTACAATGGATAATCTAACACCAGATCCTGATGAAGATGGAGATTCGCTTGCTTATTTATGGTACGCCAAACTCAACAATAGTCCTTATTATTATGCTGGCAGTAACCGCAACCAATCTTTGACGATACGAGATCTTATTGCTGGAAACGGAATTTCACCGCAGCAGGCTATATCAGAAGGATGGGAAATGCGCCTTAAGGCAACAGATGTACCTAATCCCTCAAGTATTGGAGCTTTAAGTTCCAATGCAACACGCGTATTTACTGTTAAAAATCATGTTCCAACAGCTGCTATTAATGGTCCATCGGCAGTATTCCAATATGATACCCGACAATATACATCTTTTGATGAGGATGGAGATCCCTCCGACATCGCTAGTCTGCAATACTTCTGGAAAGTAACGGATAGTGATGGCATTACGCAATGGCTTCGAACTCCTAGTATTGATGTTAATTTTCCTGAGTCCGGTATCTATACATTGGAACACTGGGTTATCGATCAGATCGGTGATAAGTCTAATATAGCTACGTTGAAGGTGAGTGTTACTAAAAATCTAGCGCCCTCAATGACATTGATAACCCCGGCGGGAACCGTAACCAATCCATCCGTTATAGATGCCGAAATACAAGGAGATCCATTAATTAAATGGAATTATACAGACCCAGAGAGTGATCCGCAGGAGAAGTACCGTTTAGAATTTTTTTCGAAAGACGGACTCTTAGTTAAGACAGTTGAAAACCTTGACACCACAGGTCAGCTGCGGCAGTATCAACTCCCTAACCATACATTTAATCGCTTTGAATACTTCACCGTATATGGGCGGGCTTATTCCAAATTAAGCTGGTCAGAAATATCTAACGAAAAAACGTTTATCATCGACAATCCGCCGCAGCCCGGATTCACACTTATCACGGATACAGGCAGAGATGCTGCCAAAGAGCCGATTTATCGCACGGATCTTCTAAATATCAAGAGCAAAGCGACGGATCCAGACCTTCCAAAAGGAGATACGATCAGCCATAAGTATGATTTGAAATCATCTAACGGGACGGAAGGATTGGCTAGTACTCAAGCTGAATTTACGAAGAAATTCACCTCAAATGGCGTCTTTACCTTGAAACAAACCGTTACGGATTCTCTAGGACTGTATCGAGAGCTATCTCTGAGTATCACCGTAGCCAACCGTAAACCTACCGTAACGATAACGTACCCAACAAGTACTGACTCAAGTAAGCCTATGATCGCAAGTACGCTTACACCAATCATCAAGTGGGATTATCAAGATGAGGATGGAGATGAACAACAGCGGTATAAGGTACAAATTATCAACTTGGCGACAGGGATGGTTAAGGTTCAATCTGGCGAACAAAATTCAAGTGCCAAACAGTGGCAAGTGCCCGCGGGAATATTGGTTGAGAACGAAAAATATGCCGTGGAAGTGGAAGCTTTTGATGGTTATAACTGGAGTAATATCTCAGCGCGTAAATATTTCATGGTTAATCTACTGAGTATTAAAGGTGGGGTCCAGCACACAGAGGAATGGAATAACAACCGTAAAGGCTACAATTTGAACAAGAGCGGTAATGAGGAGAGTCCAAGAGGCTATAATGTGTTTTGGGCAGGTGAGCGATTTATTTTGCAAGGGATAGCAACCGGTCTACCTGATACTGTTGAGGTAACGATGACGGGAGGTTATTCTACGCAACTAAATCCAACGAACAGTGATAAAACCTTGTGGACAGGCGAATTTTATAATCCGGCATTTGTGAAACTTCCCGATGGTCCAGTGACCTTTACCTTCACAGCTAAGAATGAGTACAATACCAAAATTGATACAGTTACTGTTGTGATTGCTGGCGATTGGTCTGAATATTTTCGGAACCATCGTGTGAAGTAATGATACATCTACGAATTTATCCTTTTTCCATCTAAAAAGGGCTACGCGGAAATACGATCCGCATAGCCCTTTTTTACGAGCAACAACTTATATAACTCCTTCAGTCCGTTCTTCATTCATTCTCATCATTCTTGTCGCAACAGAAGGGGTATGTAAAGGTATATTCGTCGAACGTGCAGAGGCTCTTTGAGCTCTACGCACATAATAGGATAACTTGCCGCTGAATATTTTATGGGAACAGAGTGAAAGAGCGAAATCCTCCGGGGTAACAAAGCAGGAAGGCTTATTCACAGGCTGAACTGCGGTATTTTCAAATAAGGAAGCAACAAAATGAGAGCAGAAATAAGCGTTCTCTCGATCTATTTTAACATTTAGAAGTACGCCGATCAGGCCTAAAAGATGGTATTTATAACGTTCCTGATTTTTCATCATCCCTTGGACATGATTGTACATGGCATCGTATTCCGTGGCACTGACACGTAACTGATAAATAGAGCAATTTGCGCTGCTATAGAAAGGGTGAATGAAATTTTCTTGAATCAGACCCGCGACGAATGGATTGTGCATTTTTTTTCTTCCGAAGCTGTACACCTCACGTAGTTCACTATCAAAGGCGATCGAAGCATGGTTCAGATCAGCTTTTGTAAACCACTTAATGAAACCACTGAAGGCTGTACCTGTACCGGTAAGCACAATATAAACATCCTTTTTCGAAGTCATGTTCAGAATTCCTTTCCACTTGGAGATATTGGATAATGAATGAAAATTTTACTTGAGTAACTCCATCTTACTTTATATTCGAGCATTGTAAAACAAACTTTAGTCGCAATAGAAAACTAGACCATAGGCTAAGTAAAAACCCGTCTCATGACATAGTTACTTTTGCGTATATAAATGCGTAGATATTGCAAAACATAAGCTGTCAAACAAAGAGTTTTTAAAAACAATTGGAATTGCTTCCACACTAGTGATACAATAAGAGTCAAAATGACATTCTTGAGATTTCAGAGGAGGAACTATTAAATGAGTGAACAAGAACAAGCGATCCAGAAGGAAGAAAACTCAACAGTAGATAACCTGTCGATCACAACAATTCGTACGTTGGCTATTGATGCTATCGAAAAAGCGAATTCCGGCCATCCAGGTATGCCAATGGGTTCTGCACCAATGGGCTACCAGCTGTTTGCAAAAACAATGAATCATAACCCTGATCATCCAACATGGGTAAACCGCGATCGTTTTGTATTGTCCGCTGGACATGGTTCCATGCTTCTGTACAGCTTGCTGCACCTTAGCGGCTATGATCTTCCTATGGAAGAATTGAAACAATTCCGTCAATGGGGTAGCTTGACTCCTGGTCACCCGGAAGTTGGTCACACAGCTGGTGTTGATGCAACTACAGGTCCGCTTGGACAAGGTATTGGTATGGCCGTTGGTATGGCTATGGCCGAAGCTCAATTGGGCGCAACCTACAACAAAGAAGGACATAACGTAGTTGACCACTATACTTATGCTATTTGTGGTGACGGTGACCTTATGGAAGGGATCTCTTCTGAGTCCGCTTCTCTTGCTGGTCATTTGAAACTCGGAAAATTGGTTGTATTATATGATTCAAATGATATTTCCCTTGATGGTAAATTGAATCTTTCTTTCTCCGAAAATGTAGCTCAACGTTTTGATGCTTATGGTTGGCAAGTTCTGCGCGTAGAAGACGGAAATGACCTTCCGGCTATTGAAAAAGCTATCGCTGAGGCGCAAGCTGAGACTAGCAAACCGACTTTGATCGAAGTGAAGACAGTTATTGGTTATGGTAGCCCTAACAAACAAGGTAAAGGCGGCCATGGCGGTACTCACGGCTCCCCACTTGGAGCAGAAGAAGCTAAGCTGACCAAAGATTTCTACAAATGGGTATACGAAGAAGATTTCTATGTGCCTGATGAAGTTCGTGCACATTTTGCAGAAGTGAAGAAAAACGGAATCGCAGCTAACAAAGCTTGGGACGACAAATTTGCGGCTTACAAAAAAGCATATCCAGAGCTGGCTGCACAATTCGAAACTGTAATCAATGGCGATCTTCCAGAAGGCTGGGATGCTAACCTTCCAACTTACACTACTGAAGATAAAGCAGTATCGACTCGTGTCGCTTCCGGTAGTGCGCTTAACGGTCTGACTGCTGGCGTTCCTCAGCTAGTGGGTGGTTCCGCTGACTTGGAAAGCTCCACTATGACGCATTTGAATGGTTTGACATCTTTCACACCAGAATCTTATGATGGCCGCAACATTTATTTCGGCGTACGTGAGTTTGGTATGGCTGCTGCCATGAACGGTATTGCTCTACACACTGGTCTTAAAGTATTCGGAGGAACATTCTTCGTATTCACAGACTACCTGCGTCCAGCAATTCGTTTGGCATCGATCATGAAATTGCCAGTAACCTATGTACTGACACATGACAGTATTGCAGTTGGTGAAGATGGTCCTACGCATGAACCAATCGAACAATTGGCTTCCTTGCGTATCATCCCAGGTCTGACTGTTATTCGTCCGGCTGATGCTAACGAAACTTCTGCAGCATGGGCTTATGCTATGGAAAACAAAGAGAATCCGGTTGCGTTGGTTCTGACTCGTCAAAACTTGCCAATTCTTGCTGGAACCGTAGATGGCGTTCGTGAAAACATCAAACGTGGTGGTTATGTTGTCTCTGATTCCAAAAATGGCACTCCACAAGCACAACTTATCGCAACTGGTTCTGAAGTACAGTTGGCAGTTAAAGCGCAAGCTGCTTTGGCAGAAGAAGGCATCGATGTTCGTGTAATCAGCTTGCCAAGCTGGGATCTGTTCGAAAAACAAGACAAAGAATATCGTGATTCCGTAATTCTTCCAGGAGTCAAAGCCCGTCTTGCTATCGAAATGGCACAAACCTTCGGCTGGGAACGTTACACTGGTGACCAAGGCGATATCCTAGGCATCACTACTTTCGGAGCTTCCGCCCCTGGCGATAGAGTTATGAAAGAATACGGCTTTACTGTAGAGAACGTAGTTAGCCGTGTGAAAGCACTTCTGTAATTAACTGAATAATCATTAGGGGGAGAACAAGTAATGAGTCAGTTTAACAACGCAACGATCGAAAAAGCAGCCAATGTATATTATGGCGGACAAGTAACCAGCCGTACGGTAATTTTGCAAGATGGATCTAAGGTGACACTGGGTATCATGTTGCCGGGTGTGTATGAATTTGGTACAGATGGTCCTGAAATTATGGAGATTCTGTCCGGCGATCTTAAAGTGCTGCTTCCCGGCACTGAGGTATGGCAGGAGATTAAGGGAGCATCAACGTTCAATGTTCCTGGCAACTCTAAATTTGCGTTGGAAGTATTTGAAGTAACTGATTATTGCTGTTCTTACCCGGTTCTATAGAAAACAGACTTTTCTAAGGGCTGTCCTATAAGTAGCTTTTTTCTATGAGTGAGACGACCCGGATTCAATTTAAAAATCGTAAAAGTCAGCAAGGCAGCGGTTCTCCTGTTATTGGAGGAGCGCTGCTTTTTGTGTTGTTGGTTGGTGATATTGCTTGATGTTCAATTATGTATTCATCATTCTATTTTGAGGCTTAAGGACTCAAATGACGTTAGGGCTGAATCGGATCATCACCAAATTAGCACTGAGTCATAACCATCCCCACCGCGTACGGACCCAGATGGCGTTAACACTAGATCAACACCAATGTAGTACCGGGTCACCACCAATCCTACCGCTGAAGCACCTGGTCACCACCAATCCTACCGTTGAAGCACCCGGTCAACACCAATCCTACCGCTGAAGCACCCGGTCAACACCAATCCTACCGCTTAAGGACCCAGCTGACGCTATTAGCAAATTTATAGCCTTTTAAGCAAGTTTTCGGACTCCAGTGCAGCTATTTCATAGAAACAGGCTCATAATTGGCGCTTTTTTATGCCAATAGCGACTATGGAGTCCGATAGCATGCCAAATGTGGGATTATACTGCGAATAAGGTCAGCTGAGTCCGAAGGTGCTGTGTCATCACCAACTTTAGGCACCGGGTCCTCACCAACCCACTGCGTAACTACCCAGATGACGTTAACACTAGATCAACACCAATGTAGTACCGGGTCAACACCAATCCTACCGCTTAAGGACCCAGCTGACGCTATTAGCAAATTGATAGCCTTTTGAGCAAGTTTTCGGACTCCAGTGCAGCTATTTCATAGAAACAGGCTCATAATTGGCGCTTTTTATGCCAATAGCGAATATGGAGTCCGATATCATGCCAAATGTGGGATTATGCTGCAAATAAGGTCAGCTGAGTCCGATGGTGCTGTGTCATCACCAACTTTGGCACACGGTTAGCGCCAACCCACTGCGTACGGACTCAGATGGCGTTAACACTAGATCAACACCAATGTAGCACCTGGTCACCACCAATCCTACCGCTTAAGGACCCAGCTGACGCTATTAGCAAAATTATAGCCTTTTGAGCAGGTTTTCGGACACCAGTGCAGCTATTCCATAGAAACATAATTGGCGTTTTTCATGCTAATAGTGACTATGGAGTCCGATAGCATGCCAAATGTGAGATTATACTGCGAATAAGGTCAGCTGAGTCCAATAGAGATGGCTGTGTACCGCAGAGGTTACTTAGTTAAAGGAGCTTAAGGTTTGGAGCGAGGGAGAGGTTCCAGAAAATACGGGATATACCGTAGTCATCAAGCGATCGTCTTGGTAACCAATTTGCAACTAACCAGCAGCTCACCCAGTGACTATCCAACAATTTCTCCAGTATCTATCCAACAATTCAGCGCTCCTTCAGTAACTTTTCTGAAATTATCTAACAACTCATCCAGTAACTTCTCCAGCACTTACCCAACAATTCAGCACTCCCTCAGTAACTTTTAAGCGACTATTTAGCAACTCATCAGTAACTCCACCAGCACCAATCCACCGTTTCATCACTAATACAGTAACTTTTGCGACAAACCAGTACTTCGCGACCTTCTTAGTAACTATCCCACCAACACCACCACAACGTTCTGAGTAACTCCACAGCAACCAATATTTTCTTGCACTACAACTGTTAATTTGGTATTATAATTATACAAACAAACGTTCGTATAATTGGTTCGACAATGGGATTGTCCATAAAGAAAAGACCGCATCGCAATATCATGTGCGAGGCGGTCGTAAATGTTCTTATGAAGTAGGTTTTGAGCTCTTGGATTTATTTATTGGATACATTTGCACCCATCTTTTGGCCGATCCACTCTTCGTAACATTTCACTACGGCAGAGAGATCTTCTTCACCATAACCTTGGGTGAATCCAGTTTGGAACATGCTTTTAGCCAAGCCCAGCATAGGAGAAGGAACGCCTGTTGAATCGCTATGGGCAGAGGCAAGCTTCAAATCCTTAAGCATTAGAGCGAGGGAGAATTGATTGCTGAAATCATCTTCTATGATTTTACGGCCTTTAAGCTCAGCTTGTTTGCTGCCCGCAGAACCAAGTTGTACCAGTTCCAGGAACTTGTCTGCTGGTACGCCTGATTTAACAGCAATGGCGAATCCTTCGGCTAGGGCAACATTATGAATACCAACCATAGCATTGTGAGCCAGCTTGGCCACAGCGCCGCTGCCGTTCTCACCCATATGTAGCAGCTTCTTACCCAAAGTATCAAAGATATCACGATGTTGTTCTATGACCTCAGCACTACCGCCGACCATGAACACTAAGGTTCCTTCAATCGCTGCCGGTTTGCTTCCAGTTACTGGCGCGTCTAGGAAATGTCCACCGCGCGCTTCTACAGCAGCGGCAATCTCACGAACTAGTCCTGGTGAAATTGTGCTGGAATCAATAATTAGTCCACCAGGCTTCACAGCATCAAGTATACCATCTTGACCATAAAACACTTCACGAACCGAATCATCATTGCTGATCATGGTAATAATAACATCCTTACCCTCAGCCGCTTCGCGGGGCGTGAGAGCAGTCTGGGCACCTTCTGCTTCAAGAGGTTTACACTTGGCTGCCGTACGGTTGTATACCGTAACCTGAAAGCCGCCACGTAGTAAATTGGAGGCCATAGGCGCACCCATTGTTCCGAGTCCGATAAAACCGATTTGTTTCATTTATATAGCCACCTTCCGTTTTCTTTATTCTATCACGGCACTTTGTCCAGCACCACAGCACACCTATGTCTTTTGATACAGGAAACGCTTCCAAGGAACTTTGGAAAACTTGGTTCTAATGCCCTCTATGTGCCCTAAGACCTTGCCAGTCAAGGCAAATTAAAGTATCCTAATTATAAAGTTGTAACAAACGGTTTTAAATTTAAAGAGATAAAACAGGAGGTTACCATTACCGATGTCTAAGAAGATTAATTTTGACTACACAAAAGCTCTTTCGTTTTTTAACCAACAAGAAATCGACAACCTTTCCGCCCCAGTTAAGCTAGCACACGAACAGTTGCATAACAAAACTGGTGTAGGCTCTGACTACCTTGGATGGATCGATCTGCCGACAGCTTACGATAAGGAAGAATTCGCTCGCATTCAACAAGCTGCTAAGAAGATCCAAAGCGATTCCGAGGTACTGATTGTAATTGGTATCGGAGGTTCTTATCTGGGAGCACGCGCAGCTATTGAGGCGCTATCGCATTCTTTCTACAATAACCTTTCTAAAGATAAACGCAAGACTCCAGAAGTTTATTTCGCTGGTAATAACATTAGCTCTACATACATCACGCATCTGCTTGATCTAGTAGAAGGCAAAGACTTCTCCGTGAACGTAATCTCCAAATCAGGAACTACTACTGAGCCAGCGATTGCTTTCCGCATTTTCCGCGCTGCTCTGGAGAAGAAATACGGCAAGGAAGTTGCTCGTAAACGCATTTACGCTACTACAGACAAGGAAAAAGGTGCCCTTAAGAAATTGGCAACTGAAGAAGGTTATGAATCCTTCATCATTCCAGACGATGTTGGCGGACGTTACTCCGTATTGACACCTGTAGGCTTGCTGCCAATTGCTGTAGCTGGCATTAACATTGAAGAAATGATGCAAGGTGCTGCTGCCGCTGCGGATGAGTTCAACAATCCAGATGTAGCTACTAACCAAGCTTATCAATATGCTGCAGTTCGTAACGCTCTATACCGTAAAGGTAAAACAACTGAAATCCTCGTCAACTATGAGCCTTCCTTACACTTTGTATCTGAGTGGTGGAAACAATTGTTTGGCGAAAGTGAAGGTAAGGACTTCAAAGGAATTTATCCTTCTTCCGTTGATTTCTCCACAGATCTACACTCCATGGGTCAATTTATCCAAGAAGGTAACCGCAACATTTTTGAAACGGTTATCCAAGTAGATCAAGTAGCTCATCATGTTACGATTGAGAATGATCCGGATGATCTGGACGGCTTGAACTTCTTAACAGGTAAGACTATGGATTTCGTGAATAAGAAAGCTTTCCAAGGTACAATGCTTGCACATACAGATGGTCAAGTACCTAACCTTATCGTTACTATTCCTGATCAAACACCATACACCTTTGGATATTTGGTGTACTTCTTTGAAAAAGCCTGCGGTATCAGCGGATACTTGCTCGGTGTTAACCCATTTGACCAACCAGGCGTAGAAGCATACAAGAAAAACATGTTCGCATTGCTTGGCAAACCAGGTTACGAAAAAGAAAAAGCAGAGCTGGAAGCAAGACTTACTGAATAGTATTGCAGTAGGTTTTACAATGGCTATTAATCACAGAACATTCATACTAATGTAAGTCACCAGGAGCAGTCCATAGGTAATCCAATACCGGGACTGCTCCTGACATTATATGAAGACATCATATGTAAATAAGGACTGGAATAATTATGTTAGAACAATATCAAACGGTCCGCTCTTCCGGCTCAAAGGAAGTTGTGATCCGTAAATCCCGTTTCATTGGTCATGTTATGCCAGTGGAGAATGAAGAAGAAGCTTTGTTGTTTATCGAGGACATCAAGAAGAAACATTGGAACGCAACGCATAACTGTTCTGCTTATGTGATTGGGGAGAGAGACGAAATCCAGAGGCAATCGGACGACGGGGAGCCGAGTGGGACAGCCGGCAAACCGATTTTGGAAGTAATCCGCAATCAGGGAGTTAAAAATGTCGCAATCGTAGTTACCCGTTATTTCGGAGGCATTATGCTGGGTGCCGGTGGGCTGATTAGAGCTTATACGGATGGAGCAGTGCTTGCGCTTGAAGCAGGAGAAGTAATCACCCGTGTACTGAGACGAGAGGTATTCGTAGAGATCGAGTACACTTGGCTGGGCAAGGTTGAGAACGAACTTCGAGGAAGAGGGATTCAGACTGGCGAGACTTTGTTCACCGACAAAGTAACGTTGTTATGTTTGCCGCGAAATGATGAGGGTGAGACTTTTATGGCATGGATAACAGATCTAACCCAAGGGCAAGCCCTGATAACAGAAGGGCGGCGGATTTACTACAGCGAAGGGGATTAGTATATGGCAAGGAGAGCAGTGGAGCAGGAGTTGTCGAGGGAAAGGATTCTAGAGGCCGCTAGGCATCTGTTTATAACCAAAGGGTATCGGGCGATTTCAATGCGAAGTATTGGTCAGCATTTGGGATATAGCCACGGCTCTCTCTATTATCATTTCAAGGAAAAGGCGGAGTTGTTCTACGCTATTGTTGTAGAGGATTTTAATCATGTGGCTGCTTTACTCAGTCAAGTGATGAATAAACCGCCTGAAGAAGGAATGACAAGGGTAGAACAGCTGATTATGGAATTTATTAGATTTGGAATAGATCATCCCTATCAATATGAAATTATGTTCATGATTCGCGATGAGGAATTGCTAGCTTATTGTAGAGCAGAACAGGGACGATGTTTTGATTTATTCTCAAGTATTGTGCGCCGTCATATGAAGGAAGAGGGATATGTGTCTGAGGACTGGCAGAATGTGCCGTTGACAATGTTCTTGTCTGCACACGGATTTATTTCTTATTATATCCAGGATAAAGTATCGTTTGACGATGTGAAAGAGGCAGCGTTAGCTCATATAAAGGTTTTATGTCGCAGCCTTTAAAATGCTGTTTTTTTTATAGATCTTCACTTTAAAGCTGTGCATTGGTATAACACTGCTTCTCTGCTTGATGAAAGTATTACTAGACTCTAGTTATAGTCTAAATGGCCGCTCCGCAGCGATAACGGAAGCGGCCATTTGTATGTTTATTATCCCTCTACTATTTTTAAGAAACATTGCCGGCGTCTAGGTCCATCGAACTCACAGAAATAAATACCTTGCCAACGACCGAGAATTAATTCACCTTCGTGGATGATCAGGGTCTGGGAAGGCCCGGTAGTAATAGATTTAAGATGAGAGGCAGTATTGCCTTCCTCATGCCGATACTTCGGATGCTCCCAAGGGTAGACCTCATCCAAACGCAGCAGAACATCATGCTTCACATCAGGATCTGCATTTTCATTAATAGCAATACCAGCAGTGGTATGAGGACAATAAACTACAATCAATCCGTCTTGAACTCCACTTTTTTTCACATAAGAAATGACTTCCCGAGTAATATCACGTAATTCATCCCGCTTTGTAGTAGTGATCTCCAGAGTATGCAACATAATCAATCCCCTTCCTGTGAGGTGCCATTTTTTAGTGTACCTTTGATACATATATTTTAACCCAAATTCACTTGAAAGTAATTGACGGCGGTGAGAAGGATTTGGTAAAGTAGTAATAATATAAAACCAAGTATATAAATAGGAATAATTAATGAGGATTTTGGTTAGTATACCGACCGGTTATCCGGAGGTGGGAGGGCAAAAATCATTGAATTCGCTGCTTAGACACAAAGGCTGGACTTGGGGTTTCCGAACTACAATTTTGCTCTATTTTGTAGTATTGATCGTGTTGCCCATACTCGGGGTCTATTACAACTCTTTTTCTCTTGGTTTTGGCAATTTTGTGGAAAGCGTCAGCGATCCAATTGCTTGGAAGTCGGTGCTGTTAACCTTAAAGCTGGCGATTATCGCTACTTTAATTAATGTCTTGTTAGGAACTATGATTGCTTGGGTCCTTATTCGTTATCAATTTGCTGGTAAAGCGCTGCTAAACAGTCTGGTCGATTTACCTTTTGCACTGCCAACAGCTGTCGGAGGTTTGATGATTCTACTGCTGCTTGGACCAGGTAGCCTTATCGGCAAAGCAGCTGAGGCACTTGGATTTGAAATTGTTTTTCATCAACCGGCTATCGTAATTGCTATGGTGTTCGTGACGTTTCCATTCGTGATTCGAGCGGTTCAGCCCTTGCTGGAGGAGTTGGATCCATCCGAAGAGGAAGCAGCATATACAATGGGTGCCAAGGGGGCAAGGGTATTCTGGCAAGTTATTCTTCCATCAATGGCGCCTGGGATGATCAGTGGTGGGATGCTCGCATTTTCAAGAGCACTTGCGGAATTTGGTGCAGTGGTACTCGTCGCAGGTAATATTCCGGGCCGTACGCTTGTCTCTTCTGTTTTTATTTTTGGTGAAGTTGAAAGTGATAATCCGGTCTCCGCCGCTGCGGTTTCTGTTATTCTCTTGACCTTATCCTTTCTCATTCTTTGGCTGATTAATATGCTGCAGATGCGGGGGAGACGCTCATGAGGAAATTATGGATTGCTCTTACTTATTTAGTGTTTTTTCTGCTCATTGCTGCTCCATTAGGAAAAATGGCTATGGGTGCTTTTAGTGAAGGATTTGGTGGTTTCTGGAATGCTCTGACTAGGCCCGAAGCGCTGCATGCGCTCATGATGACTGGGCTTGTTGTGATAGTAGTTACGTTATTAAATACATTGTTCGGTATTATGATGGCTCTGTATCTTGTTCGGGCGAACTGGATCGGCAAGCGTCTAAAAGGATTATTGAACAGTATTGTGGATTTGCCTTACGCGGTATCCCCTGTAATCGGAGGATTGATGATTGTCCTGTTGCTGGGTCCCGATAGTACCTTGGGAGCGATTTTTGAGGGGATTGGACTAAAGATCGTTTATGCGATTCCTGGAATGATCATTGCCACTTTATTTGTTACCTTTCCTTTAATGGTGCGCGAGGTGATGCCGGTGCTTCAGGAGATTGGTTCACAGCAGGAGGAAGCGGCTTCGACATTGGGCGCTCGTAGCTGGACTATTTTTTGGAAGGTAACTTGGCCTTCAATTCGTTGGGCGGTTGTGTATGGTGTCATTCTTACGGTGGCACGTTCACTTGGAGAGTTCGGCGCGGTGCTCGTAGTTTCGGGGAACATTATGAACAAAACTCAGACGGCGACAACTTTAGTCTATCAGGATGTTGAGAATTTTAATGTGACGGCTGCTGGAGGAATAGCGCTAGTTCTGGCTGCATTTTCCGCAGGTCTGCTGCTGTTGATGGAATGGACCAAGAGAAGAAAGGAAGTGCAGTAATATGCATGTAGAAGTGCGGGGGTTAAACAAGCATTTTGGAGATTTTCATGCGGTCAAGGACGTCAATTTCACCATTACAAAAGGTCACCTGATTGGATTGCTCGGCCCAAGTGGAGGCGGGAAAACCTCAATTCTACGTATGCTGGCGGGACTGGAGTCACCGGATACCGGAGAGATTATTTTTCATGGTCAGACGGTGAACAATCTTCCTCCTCAAGAACGTGGGATCGGCTTCGTCTTCCAGAACTATGCACTCTTCAAACATATGACTGTATTTGATAATATCGCTTTTGGCTTAAAGGTTAAAAAGGCTAACAAAACAGCTATCCGCGATCGCGTTATGGAACTTGTGGAGCTTACAGGGTTAAAAGGGTTCGAGAAACGTTATCCGCATCAGCTATCAGGGGGACAACGTCAGCGTGTGGCTTTTGCACGTGCGCTTGCGCCTGAACCACAGCTGCTGCTTTTAGATGAACCTTTTGCCGCTATTGATGCGAAGATCCGCCAGGAGCTGCGCGCTTGGCTGCGTGAACTGATCGAGCGTGTAGGTATCACCTCTATTTTCGTAACCCATGACCAAGATGAAGCGATTGAAGTAGCGGATGAAATTATGATCATTAATCAAGGACGTTTGGAACAAAAGGGTACCCCGTGGGATATTTACAAGGAACCCAAAACACCGTTCGTGGCAACATTTATCGGCGAATCTACGCTGATTGAGAACGCTTCTGAGGTTAAAGGCTTTACAGGTGCGGGGGACGGCAAGCCTACCAAAGCGCTGATTCGTCCTGAATACATTGAAGTGGGTAATCTGCATGAGTTCAAGATGGCTTCTGCCACGGAAAAAGGTGTTGTGAAACATCTGCATTTCCGCGGCAGCGAATGGCTCGTTGAGGTTGAAGTAAATGGCCACAAGCTGGTCACCTACCGTTCGTTGGAGAAAGAAACCTTGCAGCCGGGTCAGGAAATCTCAGTACTGGTACATCGGGCTTATCTGTTTAATGATGAGCGCAGCTGGATCCAGGAGAACAACCTGAAAGAAGATCCAATGCCGATTTTTATTTAAAAATCATTACCTCGAAGGATGTGGGCCGCAATGAATGTCAAAAGGAGCAGACAACTGCACGGATGTTTTGCTGCCCTAATGCTGGCCATACTCACGCTGACAGCAGTCGGTTGCGGGAATGAGAAGGCAGTTACGACGATGGCAGAGCCTTCGAAGCAAGGGGATGTTACGCTGGTAATTGGCGCATACAGTGTGGCTAAGGATGCGATGCAGGATATTTTGCCGTTATTTGCTGCCAAGTGGAAGGCGGATACGGGTCAGGATATTAATTTTCAGGAGTCTTATGAGGCTTCAGGGACACAGGCGCGAGCGATTGTAGGTGGATTTGAAGCGGATGTGACGCTGCTAGCCATGGAAGGTGATGTCGAGAAGCTAGTTAAGGCTGGACTCGTAGCGCCGACATGGAAAGAGCAGGGTGAACAAGGCATGGTGACACGTTCAGTAGTAGCTCTTGGTACCCGCGAAGGAAATCCTAAAGGCATTCGCGATTTTGCGGACTTAGCCAAGCCGGGGATTAAAGTATTATATCCAAACCCGAAGACCTCTGGTGGTGCGCAATGGGATATCAACGCGATCTATGGGGCTGGTCTGAAGCTGTCAGAGGAGCAGGAGGGGGCAAAGGATCCAGCAGCAGCCAAAGCTTTTTTGGAAAGCATCCATGCCAATGTAGAGTCTCTGGATAAGAGTGGCCGCGCTTCTATGGCAGCCTTCGAGTATGGAGTGGGGGATGTAATTGTCACCTATGAGAATGAACTGCTGGCTCGGATTGCTCAGGGAGTCAAATACGAAGTCATTATTCCTAAAAATACAATTCTGATTGAGAATCCGGCGGCTGTTGTAGAGAAATATGCGGATGAGCATGGGACACGCATAGCATCAGAAGCACTGGTTGATTTTTTGATAACCCCACAGGCACAAGAGATCTTTGCAAAATATGGCTTTCGTCCCGTGGATAAACAAGTCTATGCTGAGCACAAAAGCGATTACCCTGATCCGGCGGGCCTCTTTGATATTAACTATTTAGGAGGCTGGGATGAGGTGCGAAGCTCACTTTATTCCAAGCGTGGAATTTGGTATCAGGTACTTGCCGGAATATAAGGTAGAGGTATAACAAAAGAGTCATCCCAGCAGTTCATCTGTGGTGGGGATGGCTTTTTTTGGTGGGTCTCTTTAAGATAGAGAGAGGGTAATTTAGATATATTACTTCGTTGAAGAGAACCTGAAGGAGAGATAATAGATGGATACGTTGGTATTTTTGGGTACAGGGGATGCCATGGGGGTTCCTCGGGTATATTGCAGCTGTGAGACCTGTACAGAGGCAAGGGAACAGGGTGAAAATATTCGCCTGCGCTCTTCTGTACTTATAGATAATGGCAGTGACTTTTTAGTGATCGATTGTGGGCCTGACTGGCGGCGTCAGATGGAGGCGCAGGGAGTACGGAATATGCGCAGACTGCTGGTGACACACGCTCATTTTGATCATATTGGTGGGCTGCCGGAATGGGCGGATTCTTGCCGCTGGATGGGATATAAGGGCCAGCTCTTTGCCCCAGCAGAAGTGATCCCGATAATAGAGCGGCAATATCCATGGCTGCGCAATCAGATCGAGATGATTCCTTGTGATGAAGGCATAGAGCTAGACGGCTGGACAATAGATACCTGGAAAGTGAACCATGGCAAGAATGGATACTCGTATGCTTTTCGTCTGGAGAAGGAGGGCTATGTATGGGTGTATTGTCCAGATTCCATTTCTCTTGGAGCTGAAGAGACACGCCTGATGCATGGAGCTGACTTGCTGGTATTAGGTACAAGCTTCTATTACGAAGCAGCGGAGTTATCGACTCGTTCTGTATACGATATGACGGAAGCAGCGGAGCTGCTGCAAACTGTGAAGCCTCAAAAGGCAATCTATACCCATATGTCGCATGATGTGGATATGAGAAAATCATATATTTTACCGGAAAATGTTACGCTGGCCGAGACGGGGATGAGAATACTCTTAGGATCTTCGGAGATCAGCTGAAATTTAGATAAAAAGAAAACTCCCTTTTGCTGGAAGGGAGTTTTCTTGATCCTATTTAACCTGTTATATTCCGCCTTGTTGAATCCATTTAATTAACTCTTCGAGCCAAGAAATGGAGTGGTCCGCTTTAGTTGAGATATTCACTAAATCAAAAAGGGACATCATTCGGGCAACTTCAGCCTGTTGATGTTCCTTTTGTGATTTCTATTGCATTCAGTATTCAGATCCCCATTTATACTATATAATCAAAAAGCATATCGTATTATTTTTACATATTTAGAATAATTATCATCGCCAAAGGAGGAGTATGAAGTGGCTGACTCCAAGGATCCAATCCTGCTTGATTTTCCCGAGAGTTTTGAAACAGAGAGGCTGCTCATTCGTGCCCCTTTATGGGGAGATGGAGTTAGCATGAATGAGGCTATCCGTGAAAGTATAGATGAATTGAGACCTTGGATGGCTTTTGCTCAAGTAATACCCACATTAGAAGAATCAGAGAAAGTTACTAGAGAAGGCAGACTGGAGTTTCTAAAAAGGGATAAGCTACATATGCGTATTTTTAGAAGGGATACGGAGGGTTTTATCGGCTGCATTAGCCTGCATCATCTAAACTGGGAACTCCGCAATTTTGAGATTGGTTATTGGATCCGGAGTGCCTGTGCAGGCAAAGGATATATGACAGAAGCCGTAAATGGAATCACCAATTTTGCCATACAGGAACTAGGGGCGAATCGTCTCGAAATCTTTTGTAGTGCACGAAATACCAAAAGTGCCGCGGTAGCCGAACGTGCGGGTTTTATACTGGAAGGGATCCTGCGCAGTGCGAGTCTTGGGTATGACGGGGAACGGCATGATAATAAGGTGTTCGCTAAGGTTAGAGGTATAGAATTTTAAGTGAGAGGGCTGGTTCTTTGAAGCAGAAAGGCGTATTTTCAAGATTAAGTACATATATGTTAAGGCACAAGCTTTTGTATACGATTTTATTATTTACGACTTTATTTGGGATTGTTCTGGATTTAACGATTGCTTGGCTGCTCTCAGTAATTACGGATGCTGCGGTTAGACTCGATGTGAAAGCTTTTAAAGGGCTGGTTATTTTTGGATTAATCTACTTATTAGTGAGTGCAATTAACGGTTTCATCGATCGATATTTCAAAAATAAAATCTCTGTCAAGATCAGAAATGAGCTGCGGTTGGATATGATGCGGCATGCCTTAGCTCTTCCTCAGTCTTATTTTGACCGTAATCATTCCGGGGATTTATTGTCCCGCTTTACTAATGATAATCAATCTGTTGGTAATGCTGCAGGCGAGGTAATGATTGATCTAATCCGTAACCCTTTACTAGCCCTCGCGGCTTTTGGTTATTTGCTCTATATTAACTGGTTACTGGCATTGATCTGTTTTGCAATGGGGCCTTTGATGTTCCTTACGGGAAAAATCTTCGGTTCAGCGATGCGTGAGAACAGTGTGAAGATTCAGACTAATATGAGTAAGATTACTTCCTTTTTACATGACATTCTAGGCAGTAGTATGGTGTTTAAATCCTTTAGCATTGAACGCAGACTAATGAAGCAGTATCAGGAGCATAGTGAGAATATTACTTCTGAAGAATTAAAGCGGGGAAGAATTGAGGGAGCTACTGGCTCATTCTCTTCTTTTCTGGGAAACTTTACGTTTCTTCTGGCGCTGGTCGTGGCTGGTTATTTTGTGGCAAAAGGATCACTTGAGGTCGGTGCGATGATTGCTTTCATCCAGCTCATGAATTATTTAGTGATGCCGTTCTCGTCATTGCCGGGACTGATCAATTCGATGCAGCAATCACTTGGGGCGGCGGGACGGATCTTTGAGGTGTTGGATAGCCCGGTGGAGGTTGAGACCCTTCCAGAAGTGGAGACAAAGCAACCAGAATTTGAGAGTATGGTAATGTCGTCGATCTCTTTCTCGTATCCGGGAGCAGAGAGACAAAGTATAAACAAGATCAGCTTAGAGCTTCAAAAAGGAACACAGATGGCGGTTGTGGGACCGAGTGGTGGAGGTAAATCTACGCTTTTCAAACTATTGCTGGGATTGTATGAACCCGATGAAGGCGAAGTAATAATCAATGGGCAGCGGATCAACGAGATGAGTCTGGCTAAGCTTAGAAGTTATTTTTCCTATGTGCCGCAAGAGGCAGGTCTTTATACGGGAAGCATTCGTGATAATATCCGGAATGGAAATCCAGAGGCGGATGAGCAAGAAATTCTGGAAGCTTTGCGAAAAGCGAATGCCTATGATTTTGTAATGGAATTGCCTGAGGGACTGGATACTGATATTGGTGAGGAAGGCTCACGACTGTCCGGGGGACAACGTCAGCGGCTTTCCATTGCAAGAGCAATTCTGAGAAACGCTCCTATTCTGCTGTTGGATGAAGCTACTGCTGCACTTGACAATGAATCAGAAAAACTGGTGCAGCAGGCCATTCGTAAACTAATGGGAGACAAAACTACACTCGTTATCGCGCACCGTTTATCTACGATTCAGAACGCTGATATCATTCTCGTGATGGAGAATGGTGAAATTGTGGAGAGTGGAACGCATGATGTACTGCTTGCTGCTGAAGGAAGATATAATGATCTGTACTATTCTCAGCTAGAGCAGGAAGAAGAGAGTGGAATGGGACCCGAGAAAGTGGAATTAGCTTCTACAGGTGTTTGAGTGTTGGAATAAAAAAGGGTGCAGCAACGTCATGAAATATGGCGTTGCTGCACCCTTTTGCTTAAGGAAGTTTAGTTCACTTTATTAAGAATGAATTTATCAATCGCATATTTCACGCCATCGTCATTGTTGCTTAAGGTCACAAAATCAGCAATTTCTTTCAGAGCAGGAATAGCATTCTCCATAGCGACGCCAAGTCCGGCAGCTTCCAGCATCTCATGGTCGTTCCAAGAATCACCTACAGCGATAGTCTCGGAAAGCTCACAGCCGTAATGTTTGGCTAGGAATTCAAGTGCAATGCCCTTGGTTCCTTCATGATGCATGATTTCCAGAAAGTGTGGTTTGGATTTGGTAATATGCACGGAATCACCAAGCAATTCATGCAGGATTGGAGCCAGTTCATCCAAGAAATCAGGATCATCGATAATTAGCATTTTTGGTGTTTTTTGCGGGACAAGCTTTTCCCAGTCAGGCTCAATAAAATATTGCGTTTTATTCAAGTCCGTATAGTCTTTGATCTTTTGGTTGTCTTCACGGGCATATAGCTTGTCGTCAATGTAAGTTTGCAGATGCAGATTATGCTCCACGCAGTAAGTGAACAGCTTGCGGACTGCATCTTGCGGGACGTAACGCTCATACAGTACTTTTTCATCGAGCAAGTTCTTAACGAGTGCACCCTGGTAAGTAATGATAGGTACGTTTAGTCCAGTTTGACGGGCAATGGCTTGAGCGGAAGCGTAAGCACGGCCTGTAGCAAGGGTTACAACAACACCTGCGGCAACAGCCTCTTCAAGCGCAGTTTGGGTAGCAGGTGTTACTTCCTTGTCATCATTAATCAGAGTGTCATCAATATCAATCGCGATCAATTTGTACATTTGTCTCTCTCCTTATCTCTTTCTAAATAGATGTAATTTGGAAAAATAACTCTTCTTATGTTGATTCTGACCCGGTTCCGGGCTCAGCTCTGCCATAAGCATAGCCCCCAGAATACAACCACAACCGAGCAGAGCGGACAACCCGAGTGTTTCCCCGCCAAAGGCTAAACCCGTCAGAACGGCAAATACCGGTTCTGTGGCATAAATAATGGCTACCCGTGATGGGGTAGTATATTTCTGACAGGCGGTTTGAATCCAGAAGGCAAAAGCGCTGGTTGGCCCGATGGAGATCAGCAGAGCCCAAAGCACATCTGGGTCCTTAATCAGCTCCCCGCTGTGGGCGAGCGGTGTTGCCCCTTCAAAAATAAGCGAGGCAGCAATACTGAACAGCCCAACAAAAGCAAGCTGCAGAGTAGCTAGCGGCAACGCCGGATAATGAGGTGCATAAACGCCAGTATAGGCTACCTGTAACGCAAAAGCTATGGCACACAGAAGAATCAAGGCATCGCCTTTATTCAAGGATAATGCAGAGCCCGTGAAGGTCAACAGATAAAGCCCGATTGCGGCGAGTGCCGCACTGAACCAAGTGTATCGTGAAATCGCATGCTTCAATAGGGCAAGAGACAGAAAGGGAACTAGGACAACCGATAGCCCGGTAATAAAGCCGGTATTAGAGGTTGTTGTATATAGAAGTCCCATCGTCTGAAAGCCATAGCCCATAAACAAAAAAAGGCCAAGCAGCAGAGAATCGCGTACCATGCGGAAACTTAGCTGTTTCCAATCCTTGCGGTAAAAAATAACTGTGATTAGAGCCAGCAACAGGGCAGCGCCCATAAAGCGGATACTATTAAACGCGAGCGGTGGCAGCACCTTGACAGCATTTTGTACAATCAGAAAGGTACATCCCCACATCATCGCCACCAATAGCAGGCTGGAATCGGCTATACGGGAACGCTTCACTACTTAGGTCATCCTTTCTTCAGCAGCTGCCGTCTCTATGTAGACGACAAGGACAAGTTGTCCAAATTGTATCGTATATTCATGGGGAGGACAAGATAGAAATCGCGCAAAGGCTTATATACTAAGCGATTTCAGCGTTTTATGTAGACAAAAAAACCGGGTCTTGATATACTTCGATAACCGCACATTTGTTCTTGTTTTTGCATCTTAGAAAGGAGCGGTTTCACTATGATGGGCAGATCCCATTTAATTATCAGCACCGGGGTTACCCTATCTGTTATGAGTTTGATGGCCCATGAGATTACAATCCCGGTTATTGCCGTCGCCGCATTAAGCTCGCTCCTGCCAGACATTGATGAACCGAATTCGTTACTGGTACGCAAGGCGATTCCTGACTTTCTGCTCAGGGTACTACAGGTTGCTTTGATAGGAGCAGCGATTTATCTTTATTTTGCAGGAATCGTTGAAAGCCCTTGGAATATTGTACTGGCCCTACTTGTGGGGAGTGTGACTTTCCTGCCGGGAAGAAAGCTGCGGCATCTGGTGATGGTACTAATCGCTACTGCGGTATTTGCATACGGAGGGGCATATGATCCTTGGAACTACATAGTAGCTTGTATACTCGTAGTTACATCACTTGTCCCGCATCGTGGATTGACTCATACCTTATATGCTGTTGCAGGCTGGAGCACTTTATTGTATTTTGCTTCATCGGGTATACAGGATGGTGGCAGTCTATGGATAGCAGGCGGCATGTCTTATGCGCTTCATCTATTGGCCGACTCTCTCACCCAAAGGGGAATTACGCCCCTGCCGCCCATTCCATTTAAGCTGCGTCTAAAGCTAATGAGTACAGGCACGAAAAAAGGTGGAGCTGTAGAGAATGTTTTTATCCTGCTGACACTCGCCCTAGTTGTATATGTATTTATACTTTCTCCTTGAGATTTACGGATTTGAAGCACATAATGAATTACCGCTAGAACACACAGGAGGCGGCTGTTATGCGGGGGGATTCCTTAGTGAAGTGGTTTGGAAGATTGCAGATTCGTAATAAAATTATCCTTATTTTTATACCGTTGATCATTTTTCCATTGCTTGCTTTAGGCTTGCTCTCAGGGCAGATGTTCAGCCGTTCGATGATCGAAAAGGCTAAGTACAATTTTAAAGATGAATCCAAGCTCATCATGCAGCAAATAGATACGATTGTAAAAAATACGGAGAGTAGTGCCAACATTATAACTACCGACATCCATCGGATGTATGCTGAACGTCCGTTGTTATCCTCGACAGTGGAGCAGACGCGGTTTCGCAATTTAATGCAGAGCCAGCTTTCTATCGATCTGATTATTTTTCCGGATGTCGACTCTGCTGTATTTGTGGATACGGAAGGGCAGATATATTCCTCTTACGCCTACGGTAATCCTAACGAGCAGAAGGTATTCACCAGCGATATGCTGGAGAAGGCTAAAGAAAAAGGCAGCTACGGAGTTAACCGTTGGCTTCCCATGGAGCAGAGAGATTATCTGGTTAGTGATCCGGCAGTTCCGGTGCTCACACTGAGTAAAGTCGTGTACAATCTTAAAACAGGCAACCTAATAGGTACATTATTTGTGAACGTAAAAGAAGATGCTCTCTCTGCTTTTCTGGAAACTGCTAGAGAAACCTCTTCGGACAAGAAATATTTTATAGTAGACGGAACGCAAAGGACCGTGTCTACACCTGATAAATCAAAGCTTCTACTGAAGCCTGAGGACAGACTGAACGGCAGTCTTAGGAAGAAGGGAAGCTCTGTCTCGGAAATTATCGGCAGGGGGAGCGGGCGAGAGCTGGTCACAGTGACGTATTATGATAAGCTGAATTGGAAGCTTGTGAATACCATTTCGCTGCAAAAGTTAACCGCTGATATTCATCGCAATATAACGTTAACTATATTCGTGGGAATTGGATGCCTGTTACTGTCTCTGCTGCTTGCAGGAAAGCTGTCACAGATTATCGTAAATCCGCTTCTTCAGGTGACGAAGGCGATGCGTAAAGTAAGGGAAGGCGATCTGAATGTCACCTCACCAGTGACTACAGAGGATGAGACGGGGTTGATCTCCACCGTATTCAATTCCATGGTTGGTCGTATCCAGGAGCTGATGCGGACGATTACGAACGAACAAGTCCGGAAACGTGAATATGAACTAGCTCTGATTCATGCCCAGATTAAACCACATTTTCTGTACAATACACTGGATACGATTTATGTACTCAACGATTTGGAGCTTAATGAAGCAGCTCGGGATACGACCAAGGCACTGGCAGACTTCTATCGGGTTGTTCTTAGCAAAGGAAACGAGGTTATTCCACTGTCCGAGGAAGTATCAAATGCAGCTGATTATTTGGCTATTATGCAGGTTCGCAACCCCGACGTATTACGTTACGAGATTAATATCCCGAAATCTCTCGAAGGAGTTAAGGTACCCAAATTGTCCCTACAGCCACTCATAGAGAATGCAATCTACCATGGATTAAAAACAAAGGGTAGTCAGGGGCTTATCTCAATAGAGGCTTATACACACGGAAGAGAAGTTATCATTACCGTGGAGGATAACGGTGTTGGCATGTCCGAGGAGCAGGTGTCCCGGATTGTAGAATACCGCTCACGAGAAGGAAAACCGGCATCCATTGGCATTTACAGCGTTCATGAACGGATTAAGCTGTATTTTGGAGAACCATATGGCCTATCGGTGGAGAGTAGACTGGGAAAGGGTACTGTTATGAAAATGACGATTCCCGGAACGGAAGTGCAGGGGGGCAGCATAGATGTATAAAGTGATGGTTGTAGATGACGAGCCGCTGTTTCGTTATTATATGCGGACCAAGCTGGATTGGAGTAAATATGATTTCAGTGTCTGTGGTGAAGCGTCAAATGGCAGAGAAGCGCTGGAAGAAGCGGAACGGACGAAACCTGATTTGGCTTTAGTGGACATTAGCATGCCCTATATGGACGGTATGGAGCTGGTTACCCGGTTACAGGCCAATGCTCCTGATATGCTGATTGTTTTTGTAACAGGGCACAATGAATTTGATTATGCGCAAAAAGCGATTCGCTTAGGTGTACAAGATTATTTATTGAAACCGTTTAACCAGCAAGAGTTTAACGAGATGATGATCAAGGTGAAGCAGCGCCTTCAGTCACATAAAATAGGTGCACGCAAAGCTGGTAAGCCGGAAATAATTGCAGAAGGGACGGCTTCTAGTAAGCTCTTTCCACTCCAAATGGACGAGCAGAATTCCTCTGAAGGGATAGAGGAGTTCTCCTTTCCATCCAAAGAAATCACTCATCTTGGAATTCAGGATGCCATGCTGATGGCGTTAAAGATGGGGGATGGCGATGCAGCGGCGAAGGACATAAGCAAATTAATTGAGATTCTACGACGCCAGAGAGGGGGAGGCAGCTATTCCTTTACTCTTTTAATGAGTATAGTATCCCTTTGCCTTGCCTATGCTGGAGAAAGAGGGATCAATCCGGAAAGTTTCTGGAAACCAGCAGGTTCATCAGAGCAGCGGCTACGGGAGATGGATAACTGGGATGAGACTGAAAGCTGGATAAAAGGCTTGTACAGTAAAGTCATTGATCAAGGTCGTGAGCACCGCCCCTCTAAGTCGTACAATTTATTCATTGCCGCCAAAGAGTACATCCGGGAGCATTATTCCGATTGTGAGCTGACAGTTGACCAGGTGGCGAATGGCGTGTATGTAGATACCAGCTATTTACGGAAGGTTTTTCGAAAAGAAGGTGGAATCTCTGTACTTGATTTCATTACCTATACTCGTATGAAGCAGGCCAAGGAACTGCTTGCTGGAGGAAATGTGAGACTGTCTGAAATCGCCGGTAAAGTGGGCTATAATGATCCGAATTATTTCAGTAAATGCTTTAAAAAACACTATGGCATGCCGCCGTCTGAATTTGAGCAGCTGGCTGCCCGTTCCCGCCATATTGGCGTTAATAATGAAATTTAATAAACCAATTTGGTGGCGGCTCTCTGGTGAGGCCGCTTTCATTTTGTCCTGTTTATTACCGATTGTGCCCGATATGGCTCTTTTTGGGTCTTCAAGGCTCAAATATAATAGAAACAGGACGATGAAAACGCTAACAAATAGCGGATTCAACTAGCTCCACTAAATAGAGCATCAGAAAGGGGATTCATTATGAGCAACAAGCTATTCAGAACACTGGGGGTTGCAACCGTTTTATCCTTAGCTTTCTCACTTACAGCCTGTGGTGGTAACAATGCCGGAAACGGTGGTTCAACCTCTGAAGATTCCAATACGACCGCTGGGAACACCGATAAGAAAATTCAAATAAAAATTTATGCACAGCATTTTGACGAAGATACTTCAAAGCCATTTGATTATGCCGTAGAGGAATTGAAAAAGGAAATGCCGGAGGTGGAGATTGTACTGGATGAGGCTGTTCAAGATGGCTACCAGAAGCTGAAAACATATGCCGCGACTGGGAACATGCCGGATATTTATGAAACAGACTGGCCTACACTGCAAACCTTCGCCAAATCTAAAAATGTCGAGCTGCTTGATGAATACCAAGCCACCAAAGATTTCAAAGCGAATCTAAACACAGGGAATGAGTCCCGTCTGATTGCCCCAGACGGTCATGTATACGCATTCCCATATACGGGAATCGAATTCCAAATGTTGTTTTACAACAAGGATATCTTTAAAGAGGTAGGCATCGAGATGCCGATCAAGACGATCGATCAGCTGGCTGAAGCGGCTAAGAAGCTTTCTACAGCAGGGTATACACCGCTCTCAATTTTCGCGAAGGAGAAATGGATCACTACTTCTTTTTATAGCGGACTTGTGACTCGTGAGGAGACGAAAGGGTTTGGCCCACTCGAAACGAAGGGAACGACAACATTGCCTTCGCCTTATGTAACAGCAGCAGAACAAATGAAGAAGCTGGAAGAAGCAGGCTTGTTCGACGTCAATGCTACGAATACCAATTATGATCAAGCTTCATCTTTGTTCTACCAAGGAAAAGCTGGCATGTTCGTCAACGGTCAGTGGGAAATCTACAGCAGTGCTGAGAAGCTTGGGGATAAAGTGGATTGGATGTACTGGCCAGCTAAGGACGAAGCGACTTATGAGAACAACAAAATGTACATTAACGGTGCAGGAGGTCCTGGTGGCTTTGCCGTTTCTCCTAGCAGCAAGAATGTTGAGACCGCAGTGAAAGTAGCTAGTTTTATCGCACAAAAATATAGCGAATACAAATATACACAGCTGGGTAGCCCGATCGTAGCGACTAAAGTGGATAAAGAAATGACCGGTGAAGTGCCTGCCATGATGAAAAGAATCGCTGAAGAAGTGCTGCCAAACGTGAAGGGTTACGCCAATGCGGTAAGCAGTGTTCAAATTAAAAATGCACTGGACGACAATACACAAAATATGTTGATCGAAGGATTCTCGGCTAAGCAGTTCACGGATAACATGAACCGAGTGCTGAACAAAGAAAATAAATAATTAGAGAAATAAAATAAATAAAAATTGGTCCATGCCCTGCAGCTCACCCGGATCGAGCCCTTATATCGGGTGAGCAGCTTGGCAAGGAAGGAGTGGAATCTTACCGCATGCATAAATACTTAGGTAATAAGAAAGCCATAATGCTGTTTCTGCTTCCCGCTCTGTTGATTTATAGCGTAGTGATTATCTATCCGGTGCTTCAATCCTTTTATCGTAGCTTTTTCGAGTGGGACGGGCTCAGTACGGCTACTTTTAACGGATTGTCCAACTATGTAGAGATGTTTGATGATCCATTGCTTTTGACATCCCTTCGTAACGGCCTTATTTTTGCACTGGTGCTCGCTGTATTTCAGATCGGATTGGGAACCATTCTTGCGCTTGCCTGTGCCGATCCGCGAATCAAAGGGCGTAAGTTATTGAAAACAGCTTATTTTATCCCCGTAGTTCTGTCGGTTACGGTTGTTTGTCAGCTATGGATTGCCATCTACGATCCGAATAACGGATTGATCAATAGGCTTTTTGAAATTTTGCATATTCCTTATCAACAAAACTGGCTCACTTCTCCAACCACATCCATAATTGCGATTGCCTTTGTTAATGCCTGGCAGTTCATGGGTTACCAGTTCAGTCTTTTATATGCGGGGGTTAAATCTGTCCCTGAGCAGTACATGGAAGCTGCCACGATTGACGGTTGCTCCAAATGGATGGCGCATCGTAAGGTGACGATTCCAATGATGAAGGAGACGTTCAAATTCTGTCTGATCATTGCCATTACTTCAGGAATCGGTGCTTTTGTACAAATGTTGATTATGACTAACGGCGGACCGGGAACGAGCAATTATACGCTTACCTTTATGATTTATCGTTATGCTTTCTTGGAAAGCAACTACGGCTATGCCTGTGCGGTATCGGTTGTGCTTGTCCTTCTGTCGCTTCTGGCCACCATTATTATCAACAAGACATTTGACCGAAATGAAGCATAAGGCAGTACGCCGGAAAGGAAAAGGAACGTTATGAAAAAAGTGAGAGCATTGCTCATACAGCTTCCCTTATGGATTTATTTTATCATTTCCATCTATCCGCTATTATGGATGATTTCTTATTCTCTGAAAAATAACGATGAGATTTTTGTCACCAACCCTTTCGGATTTCCGACTAATTTCCGGATTGAAAACTATGTGGCCGCTTGGTCACAGTTCAATATACCGCGATATTTTACGAATAGCTTGGTAGTCTCTACGATTTCAACGCTACTTATTATCATATTATCGCTGATGTTCTCATTCGCAATTTCCCGGCTGCGGTGGAGATTCCGTGAAGGGGTCAGATTGTATATGACGATCGGAATGTTCATGCCGCTGCAGGTAATTATGATTCCACTTGCTATACTCGTGCGGGACTTACATCTGACTAATACCTACGGTGGACTGATTGTTCCTTATGTCGCCATTGGATTGCCGTTCTCTTGTCTGGTATTCTACGGCTTTATGAAGGGTATTCCTGGGGAGCTGGAGGAATCCGCTTGTATGGACGGCGCGAATGTATACCGGATGTTTCTGCAGATTATTGTGCCGGTTGTAACGCCAGCTGTCGCAACAGTAGCCATTTTTCAATTTCTGAACAACTGGAATGAATTTTTGCTGGCTTATATTCTGATCTCTGATGAGGGGATGAAAACACTGCCGCTGGGTCTATTGTTCTTCCAAGGCCAATACAGCACAGACTGGGGTGGCATGGGGGCGGTTATGACGATGGCGAGTCTGCCAATGGTTATTGTCTATTTGTTCTTTAGTGAGCAGGTAGAACGGGCAATGACAGTTGGATCTGCTGTAAAAGGATAAAGCGAAGAGTAATAATTCATGCAAAAGAGGACTTCTGGCGAATGCGCAGGAGTCCTCTTTTTGATTCAAATCATGACCAGTGAATTCATCCTATTCCTCTAGGAAGACCAATCCGATAAAATCCTCCGGCTCAATACGACCGAAATAATGCTTCAAATCGAGATCAGCTAATGCTTCTCTAACCTCAGCCTCGTCATAACGTTTGCCACGAAGTGCATTTTCAACATCTACTACGTCACCGACTCCGAAGAAGTCACCATAGATTTTGATGTCTTTAATGAGGGAATCTTCAATATCCATCCGAATATCAATAATTCCGGCAGGGAATTTGCGCGTGTGCTTAACGTTGCTTTTTGGTGACAGACCGTAGTTCCAGTCCCAGTTCTGGTAGTGCTCCTGGGAGATCTCATTAATTTTGTCCCAGTCGGCTTGTTGCAGCTTGTACTGAGGAACCTCAGAAGAATCCATGCCAAAGATCGAACGCAGCAGGCCGGCGCGGAACTCCTCGATCGTCATATCTGTACCCAGCAGCTCTTTGATATTCGCTACACGGCTGCGTACGGATTTGGTGCTCTTTGATTTAAACTTCTCTGGATTCACTTTTAGAGAGGCTTGTACATCATCTAAATTAAGATTGAACATCAAGGTACCATGGCTGAACATACGTCCGCGTGTGGAGAACTGAGCGTTACCGGAAATCTTTTGCTCACCAACTTGCAGGTCATTCCGTCCGCTTAGCTCGGCGTTAACACCCATGCTTTGCAGGTAATCGATGACCGGTTGGGTGAATTTCAAAAAGTTATGAAAGGATTGGCCGTCATCCTTGGTAATAAAGCTGAAGTTCAAATTTCCAAGATCGTGATAAACAGCTCCACCGCCGGATAGACGACGTACGACCTGAATATTATTATCTTTTACATACTCTTGGTTAATTTCTTCGATAGTATTCTGATGTTTCCCTATGATGATGGATGGGCTGTTGATATAAAAAAGCAGGTAACTCTCGTCCATCGGCAAGTGCTTCAGCGCATATTCCTCAATCGCCAAATTGATGGATGCGTCAGTAATCCCTGTGTTATCAATAAAAAGCATAGTGAATTCCTCCGTCGCAGCAAAATTGATTACAACCTTCATTTTAAACCAAAAGCGGTTTTTTAACAAAAGAGATCACATTGTTGAGATTCATGTCGGTTTGAGGGAAGCGGGGGATTTAGCTGATTCCTTCTGCGAAAGCATTGACGTTCTTCCGGCAAAGAGGCAATAATGGTGGCAATGACATACATATCGTGCTAGAGAAAGTAGATAGAGGGAGTGTAATTATGCTTGAAAAATATGGGCATGGCGGTGATTTGTTGACGGCAGCGGAGCTCTATGGAGAAGCTGGGGGCACATTTCTCGACTATAGTGCCAACATCAATCCACTCGGTCCTCCACCGCAAGTTTTGGAGCTGCTCAGAACAGCACTGTCAACGGTGGTGGCATATCCGGACCCTGGACACCGACGCTTTAAACGCCTACTGGCGGAAAATCTTGGCGTAGATAATAGCTGGTTAACTGTGGGCAACGGAGCAGCGGAATCTATGGCTTTGCTGCTGCTGGCGATAGCTCCACAAAAGGTTGGCATCGTGGAGCCTTGTTTCTCTGAGTATCGGCAGCTTTCCGTACAATTTGGCGCTGAAGTATTATCGGTTCAGGGGACAAGGGAACAGCATTTTCGCGCTGGAGTGGAGGAGATTGCCGGGCTGTTGGAACAGGTGGAACTGTTATTTCTCGGACAGCCGAATAATCCCAATGGCGTTCAGTATGCTGTGGAGGAACTGCGCTTGTTAGCGCAGAAGGCTGAATGCTGCGGGACTTATTTGGCTGTGGATGAAGCTTTTATTGACTTTATCCCGGAGTCAGAGCGAAATACACTCCTGCCGGAGCTGGAGCGGTTTCCGCATACGGTTCTGGTGCGGTCGATGACGAAGTTTTATGCGATTCCCGGCTTGCGTCTCGGGTTTGCGATTTCACATCCGAAGCTGGCGAAGGCGATGAGCGGAAAGCAGGTCACCTGGAGTGTGAACGGCTTGGCGCTGCTGGCAGGGGAAGCCTGCCTTACAAGTGGACGTGACTATGAACAGCGCACGCGTGAGCTTATTGCAGCAGAACGCGAAAAACTGCGGCAGGGTCTTATGCAGCTGGGCTGCGATGTCCCACCGGGAGAAGCCAACTTTCTGCTCTGTGGCTTGCCATCACCGTGGAGCGCGGCTGAGTTTCAGACTAGGCTTGGCCGCGTAGGTATACTAGTGCGCAGCTGCGCTATGTATGCAGGGTTAGGAGCTGAGCATATTCGAGTTGCCGTTAAGGGACATGAGGATAATGCCCGCCTTTTGCTGCAGATGGCGGAGATTCTAGCGACTAAGTGACAGGTGGATGTAGTCTTTAATGACTCTATGTGCGGAGCGAGCTGACAGTGCGATTGGCGGGGCATCCTTTCGCGGATGGTTGTAAGTATTTAATGAAAGAAATGAGCGGTGAAAGGAGCGGGATCGGCTATGGTGGAAGTGAAGATTCCATTTAATCTTACAGGGGGAATCAGGGAGTATCGTCCGGCCGTCTGGCCAGGGCTTGCTCTGCAATGGAAGGATAAGCATCTTCTGCTGGAGCTGCCAGCAGAAGCCGATGGTTTATCGAGCGCGTTCTACGGCGGAGGAATGAACCGGCTGCAGCGAGCCGTCAATTTATATGTAGATCGCAATTACGAATGTAGTGATCCTGTCCAGGATATGGAGAATAAGCTGCACGATTGGGGTTATCCTTTATCCGGCTGTGCTGGTCTGATGACGGCTGTGCCGCTAGAGCATGCAGCGGTAGCTGAAGAGGACACGGGTTCAGCGGGGATTTTTGTTTGCGTTACAGCCGCCACAGGAAATGCTGCGCGCGCAGGTGTGGAACGCAATGTGCTGGCTGTGTATCGGCCGGGTACGATTAACATCATGCTCTGCATTGATGGCCGCCTGACACCGGCGGCCATGGTCAATGCTGTGCAGACAGCTGTCGAAGCCAAAGCTGCTGCGCTGGCAGATCTCGGGATTACCGATCCCGAGAATGGCCTGATCGCAACCGGCACGACTACGGATGCTATTGTACTCGCTGTGAGCCAAAGCGGGCGATACAGCGCCGAGCATGTATATGCCGGCACAGCAACCGATCTTGGAGGCGCTATCGGCCGGCTTGTATATAGCGCTGTGACGGGCAGCCTGCTGTCGGTGCAGGCAAGGAAGGACGGCTAATGAGAATGGATAGCTGGAGAAGTAGAAGCTTGTTCAGAGGTGATTGCTTGTGACAATCGCTTTGGTGTTGCTTGCAGCTTATGTGATTGACCGGATCGTAGGTGATCCGCGTAACCTGCCTCATCCCGTAATTGGTATGGGCAAAGCAATCACGGCTCTGGAGCGGGCGATCCGTCGTTTATGGTCCCGCCCGCAAAGCCTGTGCAGAGCAGGGGTGTTACTTCCGCTATGTGTGGCGGGCGGTGCTTGGGCACTGACAGCCATCCTGCTATGGCTGCTGTCATCTATCTCACCGTGGCTCGTCTGGATAGCCGAGGTTTGGTTGATTTCAACCACGATTGCCTCCAAGGGACTAAAGGATGCAGGAATGGCGGTGTACGTGGAATTGCAGAAGGGCGATATCCCTGCTGCCCGCAAGGCGTTGGGGATGATCGTGGGACGTGATACGACTTTGCTAGACGCCCCGGAAATTGTCCGTGGAACGGTGGAGACCGTAGCAGAAAACATCGTCGATGCGATTATTTCTCCACTTTTCTACGCGCTGATTGGCGGTGCACCGCTTGCTATGGCTTATCGGGCGGTCAATACACTCGATTCAATGGTCGGTTATAAGAACGATAAATACCGTGATCTCGGCTGGGCCTCTGCCCGGCTCGATGATGTGGCTAACTTCATCCCGGCACGGATTACGGCATTGCTTTTGGCTCTATGTGCAGGGATGCTTCGTCTGGATTGGCGCAGATGCCTGCAAATGGTGAAGCGGGATGCACATCTACATCCAAGCCCTAACAGCGGTTATCCAGAATCAGCTGTGGCTGGCGCACTCGGCATCCGACTCGGAGGCGAAAATGTGTATCATGGCGTCGCTTCTTTTCGGGCTTATATGGGTGATCCGGTACGTACGATGGAACCGGATGATATCATCCAGACCTCGCGGATGATGATGCTCTGCTCTTCAATATTTGTAGGTCTATGCGCGGTTGTGGCATGGATATGGATTGGAGGCTGAGCGTCGGTATGGCAATTCCCTCTATAGAGCTTGAGCTAGTGCTTATCCGACACGGGCAGACGAAATGGAATGTTGAGCATCGTTACCTGGGACATACGGATCTTCCATTGCTTCCTGAAGCAAGTGAGCGGCTATCCCAACCTCAGCAGCAGATCTGCATGCAGACTGAGTTATCAGGTGGTTTTTGGCGTGTGTTCTGTTCCGATTTGCTAAGGTGTCGGGAGACCTTGGCTTTCGTAGCACCTTCACTAGAGCAGGACGCTGTTTATGATCAGCGGCTTCGTGAAATGAACTTCGGAGCTTGGGAAGGCTGCACTTATGAGCAACTGAAAGATAACTCTCTATATAGACGTTGGATTGATGATCCTTCAAAGGTTACACCGCCAGAAGGAGAATCGTGGACAGCATTCGATGCTCGGTTGCGTAGTTTCCTGTTGGACCTAGGTCAAGCTGCTGTGGCTGCATTTGGATGCTGTGCTATCAAGGAGAAAAAAAGTGAGGTTACATCGAATAGAGTATTGGTAGTGACGCATGGGGGTGTTATCAGGAATTTACTTGCACAGTTAGTTCCTGGTCTCACATTCTACAGTGCAGTGGCTCCTTCTCCAGGGAATGTAATGGTACTAAAAATACTCTGGCAGCATGGACAATGGTCAGCTGATAAAGCTCATATTTTGGAAAAAGGATGATTACATGAAAAAAGGTTTCCACGTCATTAGGAAAACCTAATAGGTGGAACCCTTTATGTTTGAACTATCGTTTGCTGTCAGCAGAATAACATGGTTAATTAGATATTAGGTAATAGGTAACCATTCCTTATAGGTATCTGCACGTGATTGTAATTCATTATACAGCATGCTGGCATGGTAACCGTCGCACACGGCATGGTGGAATTGCCCCGAGATGGGTAATAGTATTTTTTTGTCTTGCTGAAAATATTTCCCTATCGTAAAGATGGGAAGTAGGTAGGTTCCTTCGTTATACACGTTCAGGTTAAAGCTTGTGAAGCTGACCCACGGAATGCTGGAAATAGGGAAGGTGTTCGGCGGTTCGTTTGCTTTAGCGATAAATTGTTTCACGCTTCCGTACATTTTCATATCATCGAGATAACGGTTATAGAAATCATTAAACTGTTCACCGTACGAAGTCCAGATGCTTGAGAAAGTCTTATCATCATCATGGAAAATTGTAAAACTAGGGGACAAGCTATCCCAATAACCTAATCTACCTTCAGAATCAAAACATGTGCGGAATTCACTATGACGGTTCACCACCGTAGTTATCATGTGGATTAGTGCTGGGTACAGCTTAATTCCCTTATGCTTAAGCTCTGACAGTAGAAGGGTGATATCAATATTTACAGTCATGCTGTAGGTGCATCTGACATTGTTTAAATAATGTTCAAAATAGGGTTTTCTACTCCAGTTATCAATGACAATCGGGTTAAAAATCATTTATTATGACCTCCTAAAATTATTTCATTTTTCATTTTAGGAGGTCTGCTGGACTGATTTCACCATATCTTTATCACAATCCCTTGAGAAAGTATTTTGTAACGATGAGTATACCATCAATTGGAAGGGAGATGCATTTATAATGCTGAGCGAAAAGTTGGTTATTGAAAAATTGCTTCAGCAAAAGCGTACGAGTGTTGCTTCCAGCGTAGTGATGATGTGCGGTGTAGCGGGGTCGGGTAAAACAACCTTTGCTAAAAAGCTGGAGAAAGAGGGATTCGCCAGACTTTCGATAGATGAAGATATTTGGGCCACGCACGGCCGTTTCGGGGTGGATTATCCAGAGGACAATTATGAGTCCTATAAGGAAGAGTCGGAGATAAAGCTGCGGGGGGAGCTGGTGCATCTGCTTCAGGCAAAACATCATGTTGTTATCGATTTCAGCTTCTGGCAACGTCAGAGACGGAACGATTACAAGCAGCTCATTGAGAGTTATGGTGGCGTGTGGGAACTGATTCACTTAAAGGTTCAGCCGGATGAATTGCGTCAGAGACTGCTTATCCGGAGTGAACGTTTTGACGCCAATGCCGCATTTCCGATTACTGAGGAGATACTAACCCGGTTTTTAAATGGTTTTGAGATTCCTGCTGGAGAAGGGGAGCTTGTGATCGAAGCATAGAGCTGTAACTTGATTTTTTGGGCATTTGTCCTCTCATAGAACCACAGCCGGATTAAAATCCCATGGCTGTGGTTCTTTTTTTAAGCGAGTGATTGTGCCATGATAGTCATGGGGGCGATTGAGAGATGTTTAAGGATTTTAAGCTCATAGCCGGACGGCCGGTGTATATACAAATTAAAGACTATATGAAGCACTTAATCATAAAAGGCGGTCTGCAAGGCAATCAAAAGCTGCCCTCCACACGAGAGCTCAGCACATTGCTTAAGGTTAGCCGCAACTCCGTAATCTCTGCTTATACAGGGCTTGAGGACGATGGCTTTGCTTATGCCGTGCAAGGGCAAGGAAGTTATGTTGCAGCTACGCCGCCCGGCAGTGAAACGATCTCTTCCTGGACGATGGACTGGAAGTCACGTCTTAATGATCACGCGGTGCTGGCGGAGGAACTGGATATCATGAAGCGCGGGATTCGAGCGGAGAAGGGGACGATCTCCTTCACCAGCATAGCGCCTGATGAGAGTCTTTTTGATCTGGATAATGTGAAGCGATCCTTTATGGATCGGATGTCGGTAGAAGGCAACGTTCTGCTAAATTACGGCTATGCCAAAGGGTATAAGCCTTTAATAGACTATTTGAAGCAGTATATGGAGCACAAGGGCGTTGAAATGAAGGGCAAGGATATATTGATCACCAATGGTTTTACTGAGGGATTCGATATTGTATTGTCTGCTCTGAGTAAAAAAAATGGTTCGGTCATTTGTGAGAATCCGACGCATCATACAGCGATCAAAAATTTGAAGCTGAACGGTTTTGAGATCACCGGGATTTCGATGGAGCGTGATGGGATTGATTTGGCGGAGCTGGAGAAAGCATTGCAACAGCAAGCTTTTGACTGTGCATACTTCGTCCCTTCTTATCATAATCCAACCGGAATTGTAATGTCTCCAGAGAAAAGACAGCGGCTAATGAAGCTGATGAATTGCTACCAAGTCCCGGTGATTGAGGATGGTTTTAACGAGGAATTACGATATTCGGGCTCACATGTGGCTCCACTTATCGCAGCAGCAGGCAGCGGCAACAGCGTGATTTATCTCGGCAGCTTCTCCAAGGTATTATTTCCGGGACTACGTGTAGGTTGGGTGCTGGCGGATCAGGAGTTGATCAATTCCCTCGAAAGCGTCAAGCGCGCACGTACCATTCACACCTCGACGCTGGATCAATCCATTTTGTATCAGTATTTATTGGGTGGTCATTTAGAGAAGTATTTGAAAAAAGCCAGAGCAGAATACAAACGAAAGTATGAATTAACCCTGCAATGCTGCAAGGATTTTATTCCTTATACGGCGCTGTCAGGGGACGGTGGCCTACATCTTTTTGTAACCTTCGCGGAGGGCTTTAATACAAGGACGCTGTTGGAGGCCTGTCATGAGCAAGGGGTTATTTTTACAGCAGGAGATATATTCTTCACAGACGGTAAAGGGCAAAATACGATACGGATCGGTTTCTCCAGAGTGACGGATGAGGATATCCGCAAGGGGATCGAGATTATTGGCAGAACAGCTCGACAACTAATGGGATAAAGAGGTGCTTGAGATGAAGGTAGGCGTAATTATGGGCGGGGTATCCTCAGAATATGAGGTATCCATGAATAGCGGTAGAGAAATATTGAAGAATCTAGACCCCAATAAATATGAAATTATTCCAATTGTGATCACCAAGCGTGAGGAGCTTATTGAGCAGGCAAAAGGGATCGATATCGCACTGCTTGCACTTCATGGAGCTTACGGCGAGGATGGTACGGTTCAGGGAACGCTGGAGACGATGGGGATTCCGTATACGGGCAGCGGGGTTTTGTCTAGCAGCATTTGCATGGATAAAGATCTCTCCAAAAAGCTTATACGCTGCGCAGGCGTCAATACAGCAGATTGGCTATGCTGGGACAGCATAAAGGATTATTCGGCTGAAGCGGTGGAACGGCTCGGATATCCTGTTATGGTGAAGCCATGTTCAGGCGGCTCGAGTATCGGAATGGAAAAAGTGAGCAGCAGCGAGGAGCTGTTGTGCGCAGTGCAGAAGGCTTTTGCCTGTGATCAGTCGATTTTGATTGAAAGCTACATTCAAGGTCAAGAAATCACCTGTTCTATTCTAAACGGAGAGCTGCTGCCTATTCTGGGAATTACCTCAGCAAATGCCGAGTGGTTCGATTACAGTGCTAAGTATGAAGAAGGCGGAGCAGATGAACGGGTCATTGAATTGCCTACTGAGGTGCATGAGCGGGTACGCGAGGCTGCCTTGAGCTGTTATAAAGCACTAAAATGTAGCGTGTATGCACGGGTTGATATGCTGCTTAAAGAGGGTATTCCTTATGTGCTGGAGGTGAATACGTTACCAGGCATGACGAAGGCCAGTCTTTTACCCAAAAGCGCGCAAGCGGCAGGCTACACCTTCAGCGGACTGCTGGACGAAATCATCTCCCTTTCCCTAACGGAAAAGAGTGCAAAGGAAGAGGTGTACAGCCATGCATAATGAATGGATTGCTCCACGTGTGCGGGAGATTGCACCCTCGGGGATTCGGGCTTTTTTTGACCTAAGTGCGGGAAATCAGGATATTATATCGCTGGGTGTAGGGGAACCAGATTTCGTTACACCGGAGCATGTAAGAGCTGCCTGTATTCATGCCTTGAATAATGGGGAAACGATGTATACGCCAAATTCCGGGTTACTGGAGCTTAGAGAGGAGATCGCTACTTATCTGCACACAAGTTTCAAGCTTCGTTATGAGCCAAACGATGAGATTATGGTTACGGTGGGCAGCAGCGAGGCTGTGGACTTGGCATTACGAGCTTTCATTACACCCGGGGATGAGATTATCGTCCCTTCTCCCAGCTATATCGCATATTCGCCGATTACCCATTTGAACGGGGGGGTTACGGTGGAGGTAGAATCATCGGCCGAGCAGGGGTTTAAGCTTACTGCTGAAGCATTACGGAAGGTGATTACTCCGCGTTCGAAGCTTCTTATGGTGAATTTTCCGACTAATCCTACAGGTGCAGTAATGACTTATGAAGATTGGCTGCCTATTGCACAGATTGTAAAAGAGAATAACCTACTGGTCATTTCAGATGAAATTTATGCCGAGCTTACGTATGACAGTCAGCATGTCAGCATCGCCTCTCTTCCCGGGATGCTGGAAAGGACGATTGTGATTAGCGGCTTCTCCAAAGCTTTTGCAATGACTGGCTGGAGAGTGGGTTATGCTTGTGGCGATCGAGAATTAATTGCTGCGATGCTAAAAATCCATCAATACACTGCAATGTGTGCCCCCGTGCTCGGTCAAATTGCTGCGATTGAATCATTGCGCAACGGAATGCAGCATAAGGAACATATGAAGCAATGCTTCGATGAGCGGAGAAAGCTGCTGGTTAGTGGATTTCGATCCATTGGACTACCTTGCCATGAACCTGCGGGTGCATTTTATGCCTTTCCTTCCATCGCTCATACCGGAATGAAATCAGAAGACTTCGCTTTGCAGCTGCTCAGGGAGGTCGGTGTCGCTGCGGTTCCGGGTCATGTGTTTGGAGCAGGCGGAGAGGGTTATATTCGCTGCTCCTATGCCGCTTCCTTACAAAAATTGACGGAGGCGCTGGAGAGAATCGAAGATTTTATGAAAGTGAAGTTGTAATTCTAGAAGTCCCCCTCTATCATAGATGGGGGCTTTTCTGCGAATATGAGATAGAATAGGTTATACGGATACATTTAATAGGAGGTCGTAATTATATGCTTTCAGATATTCAAGACGTAATTAAACAAATCATTCCGGCTGATGATCAGTCCATCCTCAAGGCGGAGCATCGGCTGAACATTCTGACCAAACCTCCGGGCAGTTTGGGACAATTGGAACCTCTGGCCGTTAAGCTCGCTGGAATTTCGGGTACGGAGCAGCCTAGTTTCACCAAACGAACAGTTGTTGTGATGGCTGCTGATCATGGGGTGTGCTGCGAAGGGGTTAGCGCATTTCCACAGGAAGTCACGCTACAGATGGCCCATAACTTTCTCAGCGGTGGAGCGGCTGTGAATGTATTGGCACGTCAAGCTGGGGCAGAGGTACAGTTTGTTGATGTCGGCATAAACGGCGATCTTAGTCATGTCGATCTGATTGATCGTAAAGTGCGCCGGGGAACGGATAATATGGCTGTGGGACCTGCGATGAGTCGTGAGGATGCCATGAATGCTCTTCTTGTTGGGATAAGCGTTGCGCAGGAAGCGGTTAAGAACGGAACGGAGATTTTTATAACAGGCGAAATGGGCATTGGAAATACTACGGCTAGTGCTGCCATTCTATGTGCTCTCAAAGGAATAGCCCCTGAAGTAGCTGTGGGACGAGGAACGGGAATTGATGATGAACGTTTACTACATAAAATTGCAGTGGTGGAACGCGCCTTAAAGGTAAATCAGCCGAATTCAGCAGATCCGTTGGATGTATTATCTAAAGTTGGCGGACTGGAAATCGCTGGCTTGGCGGGACTGATTCTTGGTGCCGCTGCTAATCGGACACCTATCATTTTGGATGGTTTTATTTCGGGGGCGGCAGCGCTTGTGGCAAAAGCCCTTGCACCTGAATCCATCGCTTATATGATAGCGTCTCATGTATCAGGAGAACGGGGACACAAGTTAATGCTGGAGCAGCTTGGGCTTGAACCGCTGCTTAACCTCGGTCTGCGATTGGGTGAGGGAACAGGGGGCGTATTATGCCTTCATTTAATCGAGGCGATCTGCCGCATTTTGAGCGAAATGGCAACCTTTGAAAGTGCAGGCATCTCTGGAGCTGGTCAACGATGAGCATTCTTGTAACGGGAGGCGCACGTAGCGGGAAAAGTGGTTTTGCAGAAAAACTGATACAGTCACTGGCAGATCAGGCCTTCTATGTAGCAACCGGACAGGCTTTTGACGACGAAATGAAGGAACGGATTGCTCTGCATCAGCATCAACGAATGGAAAGTGGTTACGCTTGGGAGACGCTTGAGGAACCGTATGATTTACCAGATCTGCTAAGGCGATTATCGGGTGAAAAAGCGGTGCTCGTAGATTGTTTAACCTTATGGTTATCCAATGCATTATTGGCTGTGGAAGGTTTTGAAAATAGACAAGAGCTTGTTGAGAGTGAAATAACAAGGCTTGAAGACAGTGTGCGTTCTTTTCAAGGGACGCTTATTCTGGTCACTAATGAGGTTGGCGACGGGATTGTTCCGGAGTATGCGCTTGGCCGATTGTATCGTGATCTGGCGGGACGAATGAACGCCCTGATCGCTCGGCAATGCGAACAGGTCTTTCTAGTAACTGTTGGAATTCCGATTGAGCTGAAGAGCAGGGAGTATCGTTTATGAAGGAGCGTAGGGATGCGGCCGTAGCTGCCTTTCAGTTCTTATCCCGATTTCCTGTAAAAGGTGATCCGGGATTCTCTCCTGAACTGCTGCGCCGGAGTGTAATCTTTTATCCCATGGTAGGCGCAGCAATTGGGCTGTGTGTAGCTGCTGGAGCAGCCCTGACGGGATTGCTTTTACCTGCTTGGCCAGCAGCTGTGCTCACTCTGATTCTGTGGGTAGGTCTCACTGGCGGGTTGCATCTTGATGGCTGGATGGACAGCGCGGATGGTCTGCTCAGCTATCGGCCACGGGAGCGAGCCCTGGAGATTATGAAGGACAGCCGTGTGGGTGCGATGGGCGTACTCGCCTGCGTGCTGCTCCTGCTGTTTAAAGCATCTTTGTTGGCAGCTCTAATCGAAGGCTTCGCCTACTACGAGCTGCCGCTGCTCTTGGTACCAGCGGTCTGGAGCCGCTGGTATATGGTGCGGGCAATGGTGCGTTATCCCATTGCCCGTGGAGACGAGGGGCTGGCCGCGAACTTCGCCGGCCTAGCTTCCTCGCATGAGCGGCGCGCGCTGGCAGTCGCCGCGCTGCTCTCGCTGGCCGCCGCCGCTGCGCCACTGGCGCTCGGCGCTGGCTTAGCCGCGTGGCCGCTGCATCTGGCGGCAGCTCTGCTGCTGCCGGTCGCGGCCTTGGCCTGCGGCACCGCGGCTGCGCGGCGGATCAGCAGCCGGCTCGGCGGGCTTACCGGCGACGTGTACGGCGCGCTGAACGAGCTGCTGGAGGTTGTGCTGCTGCTAGTGTTATTGCTGCTCCAGCACAATTTAATGTAAGCTCCACGGGGGAATCTTGAGTAATTTGGTGTAGGTGGTACTACGGATGAACCTTGAGTAATTTGCTGTAGGTAGCTCCATGGGTGAACATTAGTAGTTTGCTGTAAGTAGCTCTAAGGGTGGATCTTGAGTAATTTGCTGTAGGTGTAGCTCCATAGGTGGATTTTAAGTAATTTGCTGTAGGTAGCTCCGCAGATGAACATTGAGTAGTTTGCTGTAGGTAGCTCTAAGGGTGGATCTTGAGTAATTGAGTAATTTGCTGTAGGTAGCTCCATGGGAGAACCTTGAGTGGTTTGTTGTAGGAGTTCTACGGGTGAACCTTGAGTACAATTTGTTGTGAGCAACCTTTGCGTTTTTATGAGATAGATAGGGAAGAGGGATGACATGTTATTTGCCATTCTGCTGTTTATAATTGCTGGGCTTGCTGAGATCGGTGGCGGATATTTAGTATGGTTATGGTTGAGAGAATCACGGCCACTTTGGTACGGTTTAGTGGGGTCTTTGATTCTGATAGCGTATGGGATTATCCCTACGTTGCAAAAATTCCCTTCCTTCGGGAGAGTGTATGCGGCTTACGGCGGGGTGTTTATCGTACTCGCGGTCTTATGGGGATGGCTTGTAGACAAGAAGACACCAGACGTATACGACTGGGTCGGAGCTGTTATTTGTGTGATCGGTGTATCGGTTATCCTCTGGGCACCGCGGCACTAGGTTGAGTGAGGTTTGCTTAGTCATAAAAGCGGAATGAAAGCTGAGTAACCCAGTTTTTACTAAGTGAGTAACTTGGCTCCGGACTCAGGAGACCTTATTTGTGATAAAAGGGGTAATTTGGAGCGTTTTCGGACACCATAGACGCTATTTGAACAAAATAGGCTGAGTCTGGGTTGATTATGAGGCAATAGCGTCTCTCGAGTCCGAAAAAGCTTCCAAATGGCAGTTTTTCGAGTAATAGCGGCATCTGAGTCCGCAAGCCAGCAGCAAATGGCGTGCTGAGTCTAAGTGAGAGCTTCGCGCAAGCTAGCGCATGTAGCCGAGTCTATTGCTGTAGGTAGCATCCACGGAGGGACTTTGAGTAGTTTGCTGTAGGTAGCATCGACGGATGAACTTTGAGTAATTTGCAGTAGGTAGCATCGACGGAGGAACTTTGAGTAATTTGCTGTAGGTAGCATCGACGGAGGAACTTTGAGTAATTTGCAGTAAGTAGCATCCACGTAGGAACTTTGAGTAATTTGCTGTTGGTAGCGCCACGGATGAACTTTGAGTAATTTGCAGTAGGTAGCATCCACGGATGAACTTTGAGTAATTTGCAGTAGGTAGCATCCACGGATGAACTTTGAGTAATTTGCAGTAGGTAGCATCCACGGATGAACTTTGAGTAATTTGCTGTTGGTAGTGCCACGGATGAACTTTGAGTAATTTGCTGTTGGTAGCGCCACGGATGAACTTTGAGTAATTTGCTGTAGGTAACTTGGCTCCGGACTCAGGAGACCTTATTTGTGATAAAAGGGTTAATTTGGAGCGTTTTCGGACACCAGAGACGCTATTTGAACAAAATAGGCTGAGTCTGGGTTGATTATGAGGCAATAGCGTCTCTCGAGTCCGAAAAAGCCTCCAAATGGCAGTTTTTCGAGTAATAGCGGCATCTGAGTCCGCAAGCCAGCAGCAAATGGCGTGCTGAGTCTAAGTGAGAGCTTCGCGCAAGCTAGCGCATGTAGCCGAGTCTATTGCTGTAAGTAGCATCGACGGAGGAACTTTGAGTAATTTGCAGTAAGTAGCATCCACGGAGGAACTTTGAGTAATTTGCTGTTGGTAGCGCCACGGATGAACTTTGAGTAATTTGCTGTAGGTAGCATCCACGGAGGAACTATGAGTAATTTGCAGTAGGTAGCATCCACGGATGAACTTTGAGTAATTTGCTGTAGGTAGCGCCACGGAGGAACTTTGAGTAATTTGCTGTAGGTAGCATCCACGGATGAACTTTGAGTAATTTGCAGTAGGTAGCATCCACGGATGAACTTTAAGTAATTCGCTGTGAGTAACTTGGTTCCGGACTCAGGAGACCTTATTTGTGATAAAAGGGTTAATTTGGAGCGTTTTCGGACACCAGAGGCGCTATTTGAGCGAAATAGGCTGAGTCTGGGTTGATTATGAGGCAATAGCGTCTCTCGAGTCCGAAAAAGTCTCCAAATGGCAGTTTTTCGAGTAATAGCGGCATCTGAGTCCGCAAGCCAGCAGCAAATGGCGTGCTGAGTCTAAACGAGAGGATTGCGCAAGCCAACGGCAAATGACGCGCCGAGTCTAAACGAGAGTATCGCGCAAGCCAGCAGCAAATGGCGTGCTGAGTCTAAGCGAGATTATCGCGCAAGCCAGTAGCAAATGACGCGCCGAGTCTAAGCGAGATTATCGCGCAAGCCAACGGCAAATGACGCGCCGAGTCTAAACGAGATTATCGCGCAAGCCAGCGGCAAATGGCGTGCCGAGTCTAAACGAGAGTATCGCGCAAGCCAGCAGCACATGACGCGCCGATTCTAAGCGAGAGCTTCGCGCAAGCCTAGCGTATGCCCCCAACTCTAAGCGAGCCATCGCAAACTAAAAAACCCCGTTCAACACTTTCGTGTGAACGGGGGTTTTAATTTACAAGCGTTAAATCTTAAATTGCTGCACAGCTTCTTGGAGTTTCTTGGCTTGCTCATACAGATGTTTAACGGTTTCTGCATGGCCTTCCAGTTCGACGCGCTGCCGCTCTGAGTTAGCAGCGAGTGTGTCCGCACTTTCTTGCGATCTTGATGTAATTTGTGCAGTTTCTTCGACGGAAGCACTGACTTCTTCTGTACTTGCTGAGATTTGCTGTGTAGCCGCAGATACGGATTGGATGCTGTGATTGATGCTTTGGATAAGAATCAGGAGGTGATTAAAGGCATCACCTGCTTCTGCTACTTTGCCGACTCCAGAGGCAACCTCAGAATTCACGTGGTTCATCTCGGTAACGGAGCGACTCATATCTTCTTGAAGCCCAAGTAGGAAGTCACGGATCTGTTCGTTTGCGTTACGGGATTGTTCAGACAGCTTGCGTACTTCTCCCGCAACAACAGCAAAGCCGCGTCCATGCTCTCCTGCGCGTGCAGCTTCGATTGAAGCATTCAGCGACAGCATTTGGATCTGTTTCGTAATTTCAGTAATGCTGTGAACGACTTCTCCGATCATTACTGAACGCTCATTCATGATTTGTAATTGATCCAGCGACTGTAGGGAAGCACGTTCAACCTGGCGCATTTGCAGCACAGCGCTTTGAGCAATTTCATTACCGCCACTTGCTTCAGCGGAAGCCTCACTGATTTGCTCCGTGACTTCATTCGCTGCTGAAGCAATACTTTGAATGCCTAAATTGATTTCTTCCATTGCTCTCGAGTTATCTGATGCACTGCTAGCGATAGTCGTACTACCTTTGCCGATTTCTACTACCGATGAGCTGGAGTGTTCCGCCATATCATTGAGAACCTCAACACGTTCTTTCAAAGAGTTGGAATCCGCAACGACAGTATTAGAGGTTACCAGTACATGTCCAATCATTTCTTTCAGGCGTTGGGTCATCGCTTGGAAGCTTACGGACAACTGTGCAACTTCGTCATTTCCTTTAACTGATAATTCTTCGGTGAAATCTCCCTCTGCGAGCCGGGCACTATAAGCTGCCAGTTTTGAGATTGGACGTGTTATACGCACACTCATGAACCATGCACCAGTTAGGCCGATGATCAACGTCAGAAGTGTGATTCCGGCACTTGTCCATAGAATACTGTCTGTTTTTTCTTGAATGAAGCTTACGTCACTGCTTACACCGATAACCATCGTACTTCCGGGAATACCGATATAAGCTGTTTTATGTATACCATGTGCGTCGCTATATGTATCGCTTAGTCCAGTTTTTCCTTTAGAGGCTTGTTGCATTGCAGAGGATACGGTGACACTTTCTGCCCGTTGCAATTTTGCATCGTGATCTGCGGATAGAATCTCAGCTTCTTTCCCCTTCAGATTGACCAGAAAAATGGTTTCCACTCCATGTTGTTTCCTCTTTTCCTGAAAATAGAACTCGAGATTGGTGGCAGACTGATCGTTCTTATTTAGGGTTTGCTGGGCGTGCATTACGTTGAGATTCTTATATACGTCCTGAGCAGCGGCAGTAAGGATTTTGTTAATCTGCGGCATAACATAGCTGTTGAAGATACTGATAGAGATAAAATAGAAGCTGGTGCTTAACAAAAGAGACGTGAGCAACAGAACAACAAATAATAAACGCGTAAATTTGCGACTGATCGAATGCTTGATACGAAACATATCGTTCTCTCCTTTTTTTATGGACGGTGAGGTCATTTCTTTTTTAGTCTTCACTAGATACTCCATGCCAACTGCTGGAAATTGGCGACCCGAGATATATTCCATAGTTATGTCATATTTCTACTAAATGGATCGGGAATAAGGTGTTTGATACTATTCTATAGAATTAACCTCTGGATGAATAGTGAAAGTTTTGTCCTATAGAGCATTTTTTTCTGAAAAAAATGAATTATTGCTGACTATTTTAGATAATTGGCGAAAAAAAAGAAATGGAACTACCAATTTCATATAAAAATATTATTTTTATGGATTGTTAAGCGCTATTGTGATAGAGTATTTATGTTTTGTTCCGAAAATTTAATATTGTAAGCCGCGGTTCGTAACCATCCCGCGTAAACAAAACTAGGAGGAATTTCAGTAATATGTTTAATTTGCTGTGGGGAGTTTTATTTGTTATTGTCAATTTTGCTTTTTTTCTACTCTGTTACCGCTTGTTCGGGAAAAGTGGAATGTACGCCTGGGTAGGTATTGCTACTGTAATTGCTAACATTCAGGTAGCTAAGACGATTGCTATGCCATTTGATATTGTGATGACACTCGGAAATACGATGTATGTCACTTTATATATGACCAGCGATTTACTTAATGAGAAGTACGGAAGAGCGGAAGCACGTAAAGCGGTCTGGTTTGGTTTCTTCACCTTGCTTATGACTACAGTCATTATGCAGATGGTACTAGTATTTAAGCCGCAGGAGACCGATATCGCTCAGTCTTCTTTGGAGACGATTTTTGGGCTGATGCCTCGACTAGCTTTGGGTAGTCTTACTGCTTACTTCATTAGTCAGTTCCTAGATGTTCGGTTGTACTCTTGGATTCGGAAATATTACAGCACCTCAAGTCAGCTGTGGATTCGTTCCAACGGTAGTACGATGATTAGCTCCTTTGTGGATACACTTATTTTCTGTACCATTGCGTTTGCGGGCTTGTATGACTGGAATGTATGGCTTGAAATTTTGCTTACGACTTATCTAGCGAAGTTCTTACTAACCGCAGTAAGCACACCTATCTTATATATCGCCCGAACCTTTACTTTTGCTGAAGAGGGTTCACCATCATCCGTTCAAAAGAAGGACTAAACAACAATACAGCCAGCGCGTACCGATCATAATCGATGCGTGCTGGCTGTTTTTTCGTTGTAAGATGGACTTAATAGTTACATGAAAGATGTGTACATAAAAATAATATAAAGCTAAAATAAGCTATCGTAGCAATTCTAGCGGGTTAGTTTAACAGGAGCGCCGGCGATGGCGCTTATCACATATCCTTTAGTTTGGGCTGGACTTGCGGGGCAGTCCGATTGAAGAGAATGTATATAATCGGTAGTCACAGAAAATACGAACAGGTGTGATCTAGGATGAATCTAGTAGTTCCTATACTGCGTCATGCAGCACAGCAGCCCGACAGCATTGCCTTAACCCATGACCAAGCAAGTCATACCTATGCCACATTAGTAAAAACGATGCGGAGAATCGCGAATGGCTTACAGCAAAAGGGTCTGAGGCATGACAAAATCGCGATTTTATCTACGAATCGTATTGAATTTGTTGAGGTTTTTTTGGGGGCGATTTATGCGGGCTGTGTTCCCATTCCCTTAGATCCCAAGTGGAGTGCTAATGAACTGCAGGTTATTATAGAGCAGTGCCAGCCGACAATGATTTTTGCCGAGCCGGAAGCCGCAAAGAATCTGACCTTCAAGGATCAAATGATCCAAACATTGACCTTCTCAAATGAACGAACAGGTTCCTATGATCAGTGGCTGGCTGCCCTGAAGCCGGAGGCTGAGTTGGATGAGACGAATGAATTATTATTTATTGGCTTTACTTCAGGCACAACCGGATTGCCCAAAGGTTATATGCGTACCCATTTATCATGGTTAAAAAGCTTTGAGGTTTCGAATATTGCTTTTGAATTGGACGCTATGAAGGATGTTTTGGCACCAGGTCCATTTGTGCATTCCCTATCCTTATTCGCCGTAATGCAGAGTCTATATGGTGGAGCAACCTTTCATATCACACAAAAATTTAGTGCCACGCAGGTGTTAGAGTTGTGCCAGCAAATTCCGGGCGTGGTGCTGTTCGTCGTACCAACAATGATCGAATCCATGATGCAGCAGGCTGTACCTGGGCAGATACAGATTGATGCGATTATTAGCTCAGGTGCAAAGTGGTCGGAGTTGTCCAAGAAAAGGGGCATGGAAGTGTTTGGTGGAGCGCGGCTTTATGAATCCTACGGTTCTTCAGAAGCGAGCTATATTAGTTATTTGAATGTTCTGACCGAGCATAATCCGACCTCTGTAGGCAAACCTTATCCCGGTGTGCAAATTTCCATTCGTGATGACCAGTTCCGGGAAGTCCCTCCTGGGGAGATTGGGCAGCTATATGTGCGTAGTGATATGATATTTTTAGGCTACCATCAATTGCCGAATGAGACAGCAGCAGCTTTTAGAGAGGGATGGCTTGTTTTAGAAGACTATGTTTATCAGGATGAAGCTGGTTATTTATATATGGCGGGACGTTTGAAGAATAAAATCATATCCGGAGGGCTGAACGTTTATCCGGAAGAAATAGAGAGGGTGCTGGAGTTTCTTCCGGAAATAGATGAAGTGATGGTGCTTGGCGTGCCTGACGATTACTGGGGAGAACAGCTGATAGCCCTCGTGAAGTGGAGCGGAGAACAGCATTTATCTGTCGAAGAAATTAAGAATTATTGCCGCCAGTATTTAGCGAGCTACAAAGCGCCGAAGCAGCTGCTAACCGTGGATGAATTTATCTATACAAGTAGCGGGAAAATTGCCCGGCAAGCGATGAAAGACTATGTGAAAAGAGCGATGATATGATAGAAGCAGTAATTGTCATGGCAAAACGTACACCGGTTGGCAGAATGGGTGGCTTATTAAGTACACTTGAGCCGGAGGCATTACTGGCGCCGCTTATTCAGCATATTGTAGCCGAAACGAACTTGCCTAAAGAACTGATCGATGATGTCATTATTGGGAATGTTGTGGGCCCAGGAGGTAATATTGCCCGGGTAGCTGCGCTTGAAGCGGGGCTGCCTGTTTCGGTTCCGGGTGTCACCGTGGATCGTCAGTGCGGATCTGGGCTAGAGGCAATTAATATAGCAGCAAGACTGATTCAAAGCGGCGCTGGTGAGATTTATTTAGCGGGTGGTGTCGAAAGTACGAGCCGTGCTCCATGGAAAATGGCTAAACCACAGACGTTAATGGGGGTTCCACAGCTGTATACCCGTGCACATTTTACGCCTAGCTCTTACGGTGATCCGGATATGGGAATTGCTGCAGAGAATGTAGCTAGGAAATACGGGATTTCTCGAGAAGAGCAGGATCAATATGCCTTAAAAAGCCATCAAAAGGCGGTTCATGCTCAGCAAAGTGACCGGTTTCAGCAGGAGATAGTACCTCTTCAGGTAGAGGGGCAGTGGGTGAACACCGACGAATGTCCTCGGGCAAATACGAGTCTGGACAAGCTGCAAAAGCTGCCGCCAATTTTTGAAGAAAAGGGTACCGTCACTGCTGGAAATGCCTGTCCTATTAATGATGGCGCAGCGCTTCTATTAATGATGTCTCGAGAGAAATGCCAGCAGCTTAAGTTTACCCCTATTTTGCGGGTCGTGGATGCGCAAGCTGCGGGTGTAGATCCGAACTATTTGGGTATGGGACCTGTACCAGCTGTGCAAAAGGTGTTAAAACGCCAAAAGCTTACCGTTGCCGATTTAGATATCGTAGAGTTTAACGAAGCTTTTGCTTCACAAGTATTGGCATCACTGAACGAGCTTCAAATGCCACAGGAAAAGGTCAATCTTGGCGGGGGGGCATTAGCAATAGGCCATCCATACGGAGCTTCCGGGGCTATTTTAATGACTCGCTTATGTGCTGAAATGCAAAATGCCCCTTACCAACGAGGGCTTGCTACTCTGGGAATCGGCGGTGGGATAGGTCTGGCAACACTCGTGGAGGTTATAGAATGAACAGTGTCCGACATCAGATCCATATGACTGCTGAATGGGTTTCGGACTACGCACAGAGTATTGAAGCACCCGTGCAGACGATAAATGGAGAGCTGATCGCTCCTGCGACGATGCCTATTATTTTCTGGCAAGACTTCGATATTCCTTGGTTAATCATCGGTGAACCCTTGCTTCACGGCACTCAGAAGTTTTCATATCAGGCTCCGATTACGGCGGGGATGATTTTGGATTGTGAATTAGCGTTAACGGGTGAGGTGCAAAAAGAAGGCAGACAGGGTAAACTGACTTTTTACACACATACGCTGGTTTGTAGGTGTGAGGGTGAGCTTATAGTCACCGCAGAAACGGTGTTAATTCGGGTAGGTGATGATCATGATAAAAAAGTGCATAACAGCTGAGGCTATCCGGCAATATGCAGCTGCTTCCCAAGATTTGGCGCCTATACATCTAGATGCAGAGGCCGCAGCCAAGGCTGGTTTGGAGCGACCCATCGCACATGGGATGTATCTTATGGGATTAGCCCAATCTTTGTATATTGCTGAGCACCCTACACAGTGGATCACTCAATATGATATGAAATTTCATAAGCCAATAGAGGTCGATAGTGTCGTGATTTTTGATTTTGCAGAGGACGATTGCTTTGTGAAAGTGATCCTTACAACAGAAGCTGGCGATGTTATTGCTGCGGGAGCTTTTGCAGTGAAAGAGGTGTAGTGATGAATAAAGTGGCCTTAATTACTGGAGCAACAAGAGGGATCGGACGTAGTATCGCCATACAGCTTGGCAAGTCAGGTTATATAGTGGTTGTAAATGGTACGAAACAAGTCTTAATTGATGAGGTTGTGCGCGAGATCCACCAGGCAGGCGGAGAGGCACTAGGGTACGCTGCTAATGTAGCCGATTCCGTCGCAGTCACTGCCATGGTAGGTGAGGTCATTGCCCGATACGGTCGTATCGAGGTATTGATAGCTAACGCGGGAATTGTGCAGGATCAGAAATGTCAACGTATGACGGATGAACAGTGGAAGAATGTTCTGGATGTGCATTTAAATGGCACTTATTATTGCATTCAACGAGTATTACCACATATGCGTGAAACAGGTGGGGATATCCTGTTGATGACCTCTGCTGCTGGACTAGCAGGTTCCGTGGGTCAGGTGAATTACAGTGCAGCCAAGGCTGGAATACTGGGCATGATGTGGACGCTCGCAGCAGAGCTGAAACGTGACCAGATTAGGGTCAATGCGATTTCTCCAGCGGCATTAACGGATATGACCAGACCTATAATTGACCATTTGAAGGAAAAATATTTCAGTCGTAATGAACCTTTGCCTGACTTTTGGAGAATAGGTGACCCGGAGGCTATTGCTTCCTTCGTGACTGCATTATTGAATGAGTCCGACGCGGATTTAACCGGTGAAATCTTTGCTGTGAATGGATCAAAAGTGACAAAATGGGAGAAGCCTGCACCTGCATTTTCCGAGAATAGCATTGAGGCATTTTTTGCTGCTTGGCACCGTCAAAAGGGGACTGAATAAATGCTTACCTTCGATCAAGTTTGTTTTTATTATAAAAAGGGACAACCTCTCCTGGAGGATATTAGCTTTACGATAGACGCAGGGGAGTTTGTGGCGATAGTCGGGGCGAATGGTTCTGGCAAATCCACTATTGCAAAGCTCATGGACGGACTGCTGCTGCCGCGAAAAGGGACTGTACAATTTAAGAGCTTGGACACAGCAAAACCAACGGATCTTGCGGAGATTCATCAGCAAATCGGTTTTGTTTTTCAGAATCCAGAGGATCAATTTATCACCACAACCGTTATGGATGAGGTGCTTTTTGGTTTGGAGAATATCCGTGTGCCGAGGGAGGAAATGCGCAGCCGATTGGATCATGCCTTACAGGCCGTTCATATGGAGGATTATCTGGAAGCTATGCCACATCAGCTATCTGGAGGTCAAAAGCAACGTGTCGCTATCGCAGCTATATTGGCGATGCGCCCGCAAGTCATTATTTTTGACGAGGCTACCTCAATGCTTGATCCCCAGGGAAGACAGCAGGTTCTTTCTATTATGCAAGAGCTGCATCGTCAAGGCCTGACGCTTATTCATATCACCCACCATATGGAGGAAGTGCTTGCAGCAGAACGCGTATTGCTCCTGCACCAAGGACGACTTGAGTTTGACGGCGATCCACTGACTTTTTTTGAAACCATGCCTGTTGCGGACTATCAATTACAACTGCCCTTCGCAGTGCGTGTACATACATTGCTCCATTCAGCAGCACCGCTAACAGCCGATTGGAAGGGGATAATTCGATCACAATGGTCTACCAATTAAAAAATCTAAGTGTGAACTATGCCGATCATGTGGCTTTGCGCAATATAAACTGCACTATTCCTGAAGGCAAATGGATTTCTATTATCGGTCCAACAGGCGCAGGAAAGTCTACCTTTGTCAAAGTGCTGAAGGGCTTGATTCCCACCGCAAAAGGAGATTATTGGATTAACCAGCAGCCTGCCAGCAGAGATGCTAAAGGACGCTTAAAGGTTGTCCCCGAGTTGGGTTTCGTTTTTCAATATCCGGAGCATCAGCTATTCGAAACAACGGTGCATAAGGAGCTTGCTTTTGCTCTGAATCAGCAGGGTGCTTCACGTCAGCAAATTACAGAGGCGATTGAAATGATCTTGCCGCAAGTGGGTTTGCCAGAGGGGATTCTCCCGTTAAATCCATTCCAATTAAGCGGTGGAGAAAAGCGCCGTGTGGCCATTGCCTCCGTGCTGATGACAAATCCGAAGCTGCTGATATTGGATGAACCGACAGCGGGTCTCGATCCAGCTAGCCAAGTGTCTTTGCTGAGGCTACTAAAGGAATGGCAGCAACAAGACAATCGCACCATCCTCTTCGTTTCGCATCAGATGGGTGATGTTGCCGAATTCTCAGATGAGGTCATGGTTTTTCATGAAGGTCAGTTAAAAGGGCATCATGATACCAGAACATTGTTTCTGGAAAAGGAAGAATTACTGCTGGAACTTGGACTATCCTTGCCTGAACCCGTACAGCTCTTGAAGCTAGTGGAGGAATTATCTGGTCAGAAGATTGAAGTTGCCAGCTGTAAAGAGCAGGATATCTTCGAAGCGATTTTGCCGATTTGGCATTCGAGGGGGCAAGGGCATGGCTGATTCCGTATTAGTCGGTCAATATGTGGAGACGCATTCGATTGTTCATCGTTTAGATCCTCGTACAAAGCTTGTAAGTATCGTGATGCTCATGCTTAGCTTTATGATGCTTGGTACGGGGCTTAGTTATGTTGTTGCAACCTTTTTTGTATTGGGAATGTTATTACTGTCTAAAGTTCCTGTGCATTTTTTTTGGCGAGGGCTACGGCCGGTATTATTTATTTTATTATTTACTTTTGTTTACAATGCCGTGTTCACCAAGGGGACGATTCTCTGGTCATGGTTTTTTATCGAGGTGACTGAAGAGGGATTGCGGATAGGATTACGTTTTGTATGGCGGATTATATTGCTCATCTTGTTGGCCTCAATTCTGACATTAACTACTAAACCGCTAGACTTAGCTTATGGTCTGGAGAAGCTGCTTGCCCCTCTGTCCAAATTGGGGGTACCCGTAGAGCAGTTCTCTTTAATGATAGTGATTGCGATCCGTTTTATTCCTACCATCAAGGAGGAGCTTGATCGTATCCTTCTCGCACAAAAGGCTAGAGGTTATGATCTCACAGTATTATCACTGCCTAAACGGATATATGCGTACATTCCGATCATTATTCCTCTGCTCTTCACAACGATTCAACGTGCTGAACAGCTGAGCTATGCAATTGATGCGCGTGCTTATGGGAATGGTAAAGGAAGGACTTCTTTTAAAAGACTGCAATTTCAGCAAATAGATTATCTGGTAGGGGGAGCTGCCCTTTTAATTGCCGTGATTCTGCTTTGCTTAAAGATAGGAAAGGTGTAGATGAAGATGAAATGGAACACCCGTATTACGGAGTTATTGCACATAGAATATCCTATTATTCAAGGAGGACTTGCTTATTTAGGTTATGCAGACCTTGCGGCTGCGGTTTCAAATATCGGTGGACTGGGTCAGGTCACAGCAATGAGTCTTCCGGATGCGGAGGCCTTACGTGCAGAAATACGTCGGGTACGAACACTAACGGACAAACCATTTGGTGTTAATTTTGCTATCGGCATGCATGGGATTGGTTATGAAGATCGGGTGCAGGTCGCCATCGAAGAGCAGGTTCCCGTGGTGAGCCTCACTGGAGGGAATCCAGCCCCTATACTGGAAATGTTACAGCCCACCGATATTAAAACACTCGTGCTCGTCTCCTCACGCAGACAAGCCCAAAAGGCTGAACAATTAGGGGCTTCTGCGGTTATTGTTGTTGGGCATGAGGGAGGGGGCCACTTAGGGCGTGACGATGTTGGAACCATGGTGCTCGTTCCCCAAGTGGTTGATGCGGTTAATATTCCTGTGATTGCTTCCGGAGGGATCGGAGATGGCCGTGGATGGATGGCTGCTCATGCACTTGGGGCTGAAGGAATCGAAATGGGCACTCGTTTCGTTGCTACAGTGGAATGTGTTCATGCGGCCGCTTCTTATAAAAAAGCTTTAGTAGAAAGCTCAGAGTCGGATACGGTTGTAATCAAACGTTCTATTGGAGCACCCGCACGAGTGTTACGTAGTGACTACATTGATCAAATTCTTGAAATCGAGCGCGTGACACCGACCTATGAAGCATTAAAAGAGTATATCAGTGGTGCAGCCAACAAGCGCTGGATCTATGATGATATCAAAGAAGAGGGCATCGGCTGGGCAGGTCAAGTGACAGGAATGATCCAAGATATTCCTACAGTCGCGGAGCTGATCGGCAGGATGGTGAAAGAGGCTAAGTTGGTTCGCGGGATGTGGGGAACACAGGTTTGAATTTAAAAAAACACAGAGCGGCGATTCTCTCTTTATTGGAGGAATCGCTGCTCTGTGTTTTTGGCTATGGCTTGTAATTCTTTTCTACAAATGAAGAATAGTCAGTTCCTTAGGGAAGCTTGTTAAGGTCTCTGCACCTTCAGCTGTAATAATCAGATCATCTTCGATACGTACACCCGCTAGTCCAGGCACATAAATTCCTGGCTCAACGGTGAACACATTGCCGATCTCGATAATGTCGTCGTTCTGTCCGTGAAGTGATGGATATTCATGAACATCCATGCCCAGTCCGTGTCCGACACGGTGTAAGAAATATTCTCCGAATCCAGCTTCTTCAATCACATCACGTGCAGCTTTGTCGACTGAGCCGAAAGGTGCTCCAGGATTGGAGGCAGCGATCCCAGCTTCGTTGGCAGCCAGCACAGTGTTATAGATAGTGACTAGCTTGTCGTCCACGGATTCAATAGCAAAGGTACGTGTAATATCAGAAGCATAACCATCGGCATACACCCCGATATCAAACATCAGGAAGTCGCCGGGTTGAATGACCCGGTTGCCCGGAACACCGTGAGGCAGGGCAGTTTTCGGACCAGAAAGCACCATAGTGTCGAAGGAAGGGCCGGAAGCGCCAACCTTTTTCATTAGATATTCTAGCTCCGCTACTAGATCGTTTTCTGTAACGCCTGTTTTTACGTGGGTAAGAACGCGGCGCAAGGCTTCCTCAACTAGCTCAGCGGCATGTTTCATGCGCTTAACTTCATCCGGGGTCTTTTTGGAGCGCATGCTGCGCAGCAATGGACCAATATCACTAAACCTTTCAGCTGGAACAGCAGCGGTTAGGTGCTCAAAACGGGCTACTGAGAAATGTTCTTTTTCTATGCCGAGAGTACCTAGCTTACTGCTGCCGAAACAATCTTTTAGCAGGTTATAGGGATTATCAGTGTCAGTGTGAGTTAGGATTTTGGTGACCGAAGAGGCTGCTTGAGCTGCTTCTGCATCCAATGCAGGCAGAATGAGCATAGGCTCTTCTCCGCGTATCAGCAGCAGACCCAGAAAACGTTCATGCGGATCGCTGGCGAAGCCGGTTAAGTAGTAGACATGCTTAGGATCTGTTACGAGCAGGGCATCCAGACCTTCGCCTGCCATTTGCTGCTCTAGGCTTGTCAGAGCATTATTCATAGTTGGTGTTCCCCTTTCAACTTCACGATTAGAACTGCAATATTCCTATTATAGATCAAAAATAGACCAGACGCACCTGACGAACTATAACTATCGTTGGCTAATCATGACATGAAGCTTTTCTTAACCCTACTAGTTGGTGTAACATATCTTTAAATATACTTCTCCTAAGGTTAGGCTGAAGCTTATTCGGGTACGGTTGTTGAGAGAGGAGTGATTCTTGCAATGAGAGGAACAATCGCACTTGTTACCGGAGCGAATTCCGGTATGGGGCTGGCCACAACAGTTGAACTGGCTCGCAAGGGAGCTAAAGTTATTATGGTTTGCCGTAATCGCCAGCGGGGAGAAGAAGCACTTGCTGCCGCCAAACAAAAGAGCCACTCCGAGGATATCGAGCTCATGTTGTGTGATCTGGCTTCACTTGAGAGCATTCGCAGCTTTGCTGAGGAATTCACTATGAAATATCCGATGCTAGACATACTTATCAATAACGCCGGGGTAGTCACGATTAAGCGTCAGCTTACGAAGGACGGCTTTGAGATGGATCTTGGCGTAAATCATTTGGGGCATTTTCTACTTACCAATCTGTTACTTGAGTCGTTGCAGGCAGCAGAGCAAGGCCGTATCATTGTGGTTGCCTCTGGTGCTTACAAGATAGGTGCGCTCCATTATGAAGATCCAACCCTCGCTCGCCGTTTTAATCCTGCAAAAGCCTATGCCCGATCCAAGCTAGCCAATATTCTCTTCACGCGGGAGCTGGCTTCGCGTCTTCACGGAACAAGGGTGACGGTGAATTGCCTGCATCCAGGAGCAGTGGGGACGAATATAGGTGTAAACCGGGAGACTGGTTTCGGCAAGTCGGTACTTAAGTTACTCTCATACTTTTTCTTAACACCTGAACAAGGTGCCGATACAGCGATTTATTTGGCTACAGATCCCGATCTTGGAGAGGTAACCGGTCAATATTATTATCGAAGAAAGATTAAACAACTGTCTCCCAGAGCGCAGAATACAATAGAAGCCGAACGGCTGTGGCAATGGAGCCAGGAGCAGGTCGGCCTGAGTTAATTAATACATTTGGAGGAATTAAGGGATGAATTGGGAGAACAGCAGAATTGAAGATGCAACATCTGCAGACTTAGCAGCTATTGTAGATATTTATAACTCAACGATTGCTGGGAGGATGGTAACTGCAGATCTGGAACCCATTACTGTTGCAGACCGGGAGAAATGGTTTCTTGAGCATAATAGCCATCACCGTCCCTTATGGGTACTGAAGCAAGGAGATGAAATTGCTGCATGGTTCAGTTTTCAATCCTTCTATGGTCGTCCAGCGTATAATGCAACAGCAGAAATCAGTGTATACGTGAATGAAAAGTTCCGTGGTGGTGGTGCGGGCAGAATTCTTCTGACAGAGGCCATTGAGAAAGCCCCTAGTCTCGGAATTAAGAATCTAGTCGGCTTTGTATTTGGACATAATGATCCAAGCCTTGGTTTGTTGAAAAAGTTTGGTTTTGAAGAGTGGGGAATGCTGCCTGGTGTGGCTGAACTTGACGGTATAGAGCGTGATTTAGTCATTGTCGGCCTTAAAATCTAACGCCTCATATAAAACGCTTACATTTTGAGAGTTGAATTTAGATTATCGGTGTCACAATCGACCCATTCTTTGGACCAACTCTGTAAGTCTCGGATGACTGATTCCAGGGCAAGACCTTTATCCGTCAAAGAATATTGGATCCGCACGGGGGTCTCTGGGAACACTTCTCGAAGAACGATCCCTTCCTGTTCCAGCTCTTTGAGCCGTTCGGAGAGCAGTCTTCCACTGATGGGCAATGCCGCTTCAATTACATTGAAACGTTGGGGTCCTTGAAGGAGCTGGTAGATAATTAAACCAGTCCAACGCCTGCCGATAATATCCATACTTTTTTGTAGCCGGGGACATAAATCATTGGACTTCATAGGGCTCACCTCTTAGTAAACATTATAAACGAAAAGACCAATAACTTAAACAAATTCCAATTTAATTCAGTACTAGAAAGGATGATGGACAGTGGCTAAAAAAAAGAAAATGCCTACCACACCAAGAGCCGCTACGAATGATGGCCCTGCTACGTTAAAAGATCTGCTAAGCAGTGATGTTCTAGGAAAGCTGAAGGCGCAATCTGATGCGTTGAAAGCGGAGGAAAATGACCGTAAAGAAGCTGCCCGTAAGGCAGTGGAAGATCAGCGCAAGGCTGAGCAGAAGCGGTTGGATAATGATTTTGCACATCTGCTGGAGAACAGTAATCAGGATTGGAAGAAATATAAATAAATCCTATAGCTTAGCGCTAAAAATATGGCAAAGATTAAAGAGGCACCCGTTAGGGTGTCTTTTTTTAGGTAACTTAAGCAGATAAGCCTAAGTCTTAATTATTTTAAATTTAAGTATATGAAAGGGTTGACCCTCAAAGTGGGCTTAGGTATAATTTAAAACATTGCGAATGAAAATCATTATCATAAAATCGCATGTGTAAACTATTAAACAGATAAGGAACAACTCATGAAACTAAAATATTTGTCCCTACTTCTAATAGTATTTTCATTTATATCTTTGTTTATAGGCGTTAAAGATATATCCCCATTAGATCTCTTTCATCTTACGGAATCTCAAGCACAGACCTTGCTGGTAAGCCGGATTCCCCGGTTAGCCGCATTGATTATCGCTGGAGTCAGCATGAGTATTGCCGGATTAATTATGCAACAGCTGTCACGCAATAAATTCGTCTCCCCGACTACGGCAGGGACGATGGATTCCGCGAAATTTGGTATTCTCGTATCCCTCATGTTATTCACAGGCGCAACTCCAATGCAGAAATTGCTGGTTGCTTTTGTTTTTGCACTATTGGGCACCTTTATTTTTATGAGAATCTTGGATCGGATCAAGTTCAAGGATAGTATTTTTATCCCGCTGGTCGGACTCATGTTCGGCAACATTGTAGGCTCGATTACCACTTTTTTTGCGTATAAAAATGATTTGATTCAGAATATCTCGTCTTGGATGCTTGGAGATTTCTCAACGATTATCAAAGGCCAATACGAATTGATTTATATCAGCATTCCACTTGTCATCCTGGCGTATCTCTTCGCTAATAAATTTACGGTAGCCGGTATGGGCGAGGATTTCTCCGTTAATCTTGGCATGAATTACAAAGCGGTTGTCAACGTGGGATTGGTAATTGTAGCGTTAATCTCTTCTGTTGTCATTTTAACCGTAGGTACGATTCCATTTCTGGGTCTGGTAGTACCTAACATTGTAACGTTGTACATAGGAGATAACCTCAAAAAAAGTCTGGCGCATACAGCCATTCTCGGAGCGGTGTTCCTCCTGTTCTGCGATATTCTGGGCAGGCTCATTATCTATCCATATGAAATATCAATCAGTCTCACGGTAGGCGTCATCGGTAGTGGTCTGTTTATCTACTTGCTGATGAGAAGAAAGGCGAACTAGAGATGAAGACAAAACTAACTATATTATCTATAAGTGCTGTCGCCCTCATCGTCTTGTTTATGACGTATCATGCTTTGGGAAATTGGGACTACGTTCTGCCCAGCCGGGGAAGAAAGCTGGCGGCCATTCTGATTACCGGAGCTGTGATAGCTGTCTCTACCGTAGTTTTTCAGAGCATCACGAACAATCGTATTTTGACACCAAGTATTCTCGGGCTCGATTCCCTGTACATGTTAATCCAGACGTTCGGTGTATATGCCTTAGGTTCATCGAATATGACCTTTATGAATAAAAACATCAACTTCTTGTTCTCTGCGTGTCTCATGGTCCTGTTTTCAGGCGTATTGTATAAGCTAATGTTCCGTAGGGAAGGACAAAATATTTATTTCCTGCTGCTGGTAGGGCTGATCATGGGGACGATGTTCCAGAGCGCGTCTTCTTTTATGGAAGTGCTTATTGATCCGAACGAATTCCTGATTCTACAGGGGAAAATGTTCGCCAGCTTCAACAATGTCAGCAGTGACCTATTGATTCTTTCCACCATTGTTCTGACGCTAACTACGTTGTATTTCTTGCGATTTGTTAAGTATTTGGATGTTATTTCGCTTGGAAAAGATGAAGCCATTAATCTGGGCATCAATTATGACTATGTGGTCAAAAGGCTGCTAGTTATTGTATCTATCTACGTTTCGATCTCGACGGCTCTAGTCGGACCAATTACTTTCTTAGGTTTGTTGGTAGCTAATGTGGGACACCAGCTGTTCCGTACCTATAAGCATGCCTATCTGATTCCTGGAACGATTCTGCTGAGCATTGTTGCGCTTGTCGGCGGGCAGTTCCTGGTCGAACGTGTTTTTGGATTCAACACTACGGTTAGTGTGATTATCAATTTTGCAGGCGGCGTCTACTTCGTCTATCTGCTGTTAAAGGAGAATAAGTCGTGGTAGAAGTTAAAAATTTAACCAAACGTTATGGCGGAGTAACCGTCGTTGATGATGTGTCCTTGTCCATCAAAAAAGGCGCAATCACCTCGTTTATCGGACCAAATGGTGCGGGTAAAAGTACACTGCTCTCCATGATCAGCAGACTTATCTCCAAAGACGCGGGAGAGGTGCTGATCGAAGGTAAGGAAATCGGTACCTGCAAAAGTAATGAGCTTGCTCGTAAAATATCGGTGTTAAAGCAGTCCAATCATATTAGCGTACGCCTCACTGTGAAGGAGCTCGTTTCTTTTGGGAGATTCCCGTATTCACAGGGGAAGCTGAGTCCGGAGGATCGGGCGTTCGTTGACGAAGCGATTGCTTACATGGATCTCCAAGAGATGCAGGATAAATATATTGATCAGCTCAGTGGAGGACAACGCCAGCGGGCATATATTGCCATGGTTATGGCTCAGGATACAGAGTACATTCTGCTCGATGAACCGCTCAACAACCTTGATATGAAGCATTCCGTCCAAATTATGAAGGTGCTTCGCCGTTTGGTGGACGAGAAGAGGAAGACGATTGTGCTCGTTATCCATGATATTAACTTTGCTTCTTGTTACTCTGACTACATTGTTGCGCTTAAAAATGGAAGAGTAGCTTCTTCGGGTACAGCGGATGAAATTATAGATTCTGCAGTTCTTAAAGAGGTATATGACATGGACATTCCTATTGAAACTATAGGAGGCCGAAAAATCGGTGTCTATTTCTAAAAAGGTAACTATTACTATGCGGATATTATTATGCGTAACGTAAGAAGTGAAAGGCGCCAGCTTCTTAACGCATACGCGAATAATTCAAATAGCTTCACTATAAAAATTAGGGGTGAATACATTGAAGAAGAACTTATCTTTACTGATTATGACAGTATTTCTTGCGGTAATCTTGGCGGCTTGTGGCTCCAATAATGCAGCAACTTCAAATAACAACACAGCAGCGGCAGGCAATTCGGAGGCTACTACTGCACCAACAACGGAAGCAACTACAGCACCGACAGAGCTTACTTTCAAGCATGCGCTTGGCGAAACAACTATCAAAAGCAATCCGCAAAAAGTGGTTGTTTTTGACTTCGGTACACTGGATACGCTGGATAAACTGGGTGTAGAGGTGACTGGAGTGCCTCAAAGTAATGTACCGGCTTATCTTTCTAAATATAACGATGCTAAATATGAGAATGTTGGGGGTTTGAAAGAGCCTGACTTCGAAAAAATAAACAGTCTTTCTCCGGACCTGATCATCATTTCCGGCAGACAACAGGATTCTTATGAAGAATTCAGCAAAATTGCACCTACTCTGTATGTGGCTGTAGATAATGCAAACTACATGGAATCTTTTACGAATAACGTGAAAATGCTGGGTCAAATTTTTGGAAAAGAAGCAGAAGTAGAAACTGAGCTTGCGACTATCAATGATTCCATCAAAGCTTTGAATACGAAGGCAACAGCTGATGGCAAAAAAGCACTTGTTATTCTTGCGAATGAAGGAAAAATCAGTGCTTACGGTGCAGGTTCCCGTTTTGGGATTATCCATGATGTGTTCGGATTTGCACAGGCTGATGATAAAATTGAAGTATCCACTCACGGACAAAGCGTATCCTACGAATATGTAGCGGATAAGAATCCGGATTATCTGTTTGTAGTGGACAGAGATGCGGCTGTGAAGAGTGATGGCGGCGAAGCCGGCTCAGCTAAAAAAGCAGTTGAAAACGATCTAGTGAAGAACACAAATGCCTTTAAAAACGGTAAAATCATTTACTTGGATCCTAACTACTGGTATTTGTCCGGTGGCGGTTTAATATCCGTTAGCGAAATGCTCAAAGAAGTTGAAGTTGTTCTGTAAGCAGAGTAACTTGGTGAATTAAAAAGCCTGTTGGCAGGAGTAATACTCCTTGCCAGCAGGCTTTTTTTCGCTTTTTTCCATGGAATTACTGGTATATTCATACTAGTTGCTAAATTTATCTGTAACTTTTCAGGCTGGGATACGTGGTTAGGTTAAGGGGGGAGTGCATGAAGCGAAAGTCATTGGATGAAATATATCAGATGTATGTGATGGATATTTACCGCTATTTGCGCTCCCTTTGTGGTGATCATTATGCGGCTGAAGATTTGATGCAAGAAACCTTTTATCGCGCTTATCTACATTTGGAGGATTGTAAAGAAGAGAAGATTAAGCCATGGTTGTTCCGTGTCGCTTATAACGCCTTCGTAGATTACAAGCGAAAGGAAGGCCGCAGTACAGTTCAGAGTGAGGATTATTTCAAAAAGCTTGCTCATCCAGATACCACAGAAAGCACACTGCTTCATCAGGAACGTTGGGAAGAGATGAGGATAGCAGTAGGTGAGCTACCGGACAATCAGAGAAATGCACTGCTGCTGCATGATTTTCATGGGCTGAGTTATCGGGAAGCATCGGACATTATGGATGTGGGCTTGTCCCAATATAAGATATTGATCTTTCGGGCCAGACAGAAGCTGCGTGAGGCAGAGCGGAGGAGAAATGAACATGAGTGAAGAGTTTAAGGAGAAGTTAAGAAGGTATGGCGAAGGCACTCTTGCTGATGAGGATAGGGATGAGGTTGAACGTGAGCTAGAGAAGATGGAAGCTTACCAGGCCTATCTGGATGAACTGATGGGCGAAGAAAAGCCGGCTTCAGAAGAGGAGAAGAGCATAAAATTCGGAAAGGGTAAAAGAAACAGACCCGGCAAAGAAAAAAAGATCATCCGCCGTGGCAAGTGGAAAGCACGTATATCAAATACTTTGACGGTGATTTCTGCATTTTTGATTTTTTTGATCGTCAGCAGTATCATCACAGCGGTATTTTATGGCACTGGAGAAAGAGGAGAGACTTACCGTGATGTCGTTTCTTCCGCAATTGCTGTTTCACAGCCGAATACAATCGTCCATTTGAGTAGCGATTCCGGACCGTTTTTTAGTATGAATCTGCAGGGAGAAATAATAAAACAAATTGGTGATGCGCGGATTAATGTTGGAGATTATTCGATGAAGTTTCTATTAGGCTGGCCCAGAATATATAGTTATTCATGGACATATGAACGCAGTGGGACAGGTAATTACTTTATCTATCCCACTGAGAACCAGTCTGCAGAAAATAGGATGGATGACAGCAGTGAGTGGGAAAAACTAGAAAAGCTCCCTGAAGGTACGGTAGGAGAAGCCTATTTGTCTTTTGAACAATTTTTTACGACAGATGAGCTATTGAAGAAGTTTCAGCATAAAAATCTTGAGCTTTTATGGTTCGCAGCAGATACAGGTCCAAGGACACAAGAGCCAGTAATAAATGATCCCTTAGGATTTCCAAGTACGCCCATCTGGCATGCCGATGATATGAAGGTGACACAAGAGTCAAAGAAAAAGTGGGGTTGGTTTGGAGGGGTGACTAGCCGCACGAGTGTTTCTCCATCTGTTGACTCATATGGGGATGGTGAACTTCGTAATGCGAACTTCCTTAAGACACTGCACTTAATGCAGGAGCATAAATCGATCGCCAACAAGGTAATTCCGTTTATTGATCTGGATGACTCCATTAGTTATCTGGAGAAGAACGGAGTTAGGCTGTATGGAGCTGTCGTAACCGGTCCGGTTAAAGAACTGCTCAAGTTAAAGGAAGAAAAATGGGTCAGCAATATTCATGTTGAAGAAGTAAGATTATGGAATTGGCGGGATAGAGAGAACTGAGTCGGGATGCTAAATACTGTAGAAGGTAGTAAGCGTAAATGATTTCTTCGTAATTCCTTAATGGCAGCCGGATATGCCCTGTGTTAGTGGGGTGTACCCGGCTTTTCTGTGTGGGAGAAGTCACAGAACTTGCTTCTCGTTTAAGCAAATCGTACAATTATTTGAATATGAGATGAGTATGATAGATTAGGAGCTGAGTTATATGAAAGTAGGCGTGGTATCAGATACACATATGACAAGAATGGCTAAGTCTCTGCCCAAAGCACTTGTTGCTGAATTCCGGAATGTAGACTTGATTCTGCATCTTGGAGATTGGGTGAGTATGGGAATCTACGATTTGTTGGCTGAATTGGCTCCAGTGGAAGGGATTGCTGGGAATAACGATGGAATAGAGATCATCGAGCGTTTCGGGGAGCGTAAGCTGCTAACGCTTGAGGGAGTCCGGATCGGAATGGTCCATGGTCATACGCCACACTCCCGCAAAGGAACGGACGGGAATGCGTTGCTTGCTTTTGCGAACGATAAGGTGGATTGTATTTTATTCGGTCATTCGCATCAGCCTTTATTGCGGGAAGAGAATGGGATTCTGCTCTTTAATCCAGGATCGCCAACAGATAAACGACGTGAGAAACTGTATTCCTTCGGAATTTTGGATATCGAAGAGGGTAAAGTCAGTGCCCGGCATGTGTTCTACGATTCCAAAGAATAAGAATAATTGTCCAAATGATCTGGCGTTCTCTCCATGGTGCACGGTACGGCTGAAATATACAATAACGTTAAAACGGCCCAAGCCGGAAAGTGAGCGTTGAGGATGAACAACTATCGTATTGAACGTGTGATCTATGATGATTTGGAACGGCTTATCCCATTGTTTGATGAGTATCGGGTATTTTATGGGGCAGTCTCTGATCTGGATGGTGCACGTGCTTTTTTATCAGACCGATTGAAGCTGAACGATTCGGTAATCTTTATTGCGGTGGAGGGAGAAGGCGAGGAGAAACGAGCGTGGGGCTTCACCCAGCTCTATCCCTCTTTTTCATCGGTCTCTATGGAGCGTCTCTGGATATTGAATGATCTATATGTAACTACGGAACTGCGAGGTCATGGGCTCGGCTCCAAGCTGCTGGAAAGTGCCAGAGCTCATGCGCTCGCTACGAATACGAAGGGCTTGTCCCTGACAACAATGATGGCGAATGTGGGGGCACAGCGTTTATATGAAGCGCATGGCTACATTCGGGATGATGATTTTTATACCTATAACCTTTTTTTCTAAAGCTAGAGAGAAAGACGAGTAAGGGGCGTTAAAGTGGATACAAGTAATAAGCTGGCAATCTTTTTTGACCTTGATGATACCTTATATGATCATTTGGTTCCATTTAAAGAAGCGGTGCGTCAAGTACTTAAACCGGATGAGAGCAGTCTGGACTTTGCGGAATTATTTTATAAAGTAAGACATCATAGTGATGTATTATGGCCTATGTATTTACGTGGAGAAATTCCGCTGGAGGAGACAAGGGTACGCCGATTGGAGCTTGCTTTTGCAGAGTATGGTTTACAGCTCGATCGTGATCAAGCCACGGCGGTACAAGCGGCTTACATTGGCCGTCAGTACACCATTCAAATGATAGATGGAGTCCGGGAGCAATTGGAAAGGTTCATTACTGCTGGTCATAAAGTAGGCATCATTACGAATGGACCCAAAGATCATCAAATGAAAAAGATTCGCGGATTAGGTCTGGATCAGATGATCCCCGAGGAGATGATTTTTATTTCTGACGCTGTAGGTCTGGCCAAACCAGATCCGCAACTCTTTTTGCATGTGAATCAGAAGTCTGGCACTTCACCAGACCATTCACTTTATATAGGTGATACCTGGGCTAACGATGTAGTAGGAGCGCTTGCGGCTGGCTGGAAGGTCTGCTGGTATAATCCGAGAGGCAGACAGCCGGCTACGGATCATAAGCCTAGTTATATTTTCACGAATTATAAGGAATTTAGCGAGTTGCCTTTGGTGCTGCAAAAATCTTGATCGGGAATTAATTAGGGAGGAATTCCCTGATTATCAGGCTGCTGGGCGATAGTATTCCCTCAGCCACGCCAAAGAACCTTTATCCACAACAAAAGAGCTTGCCTCCCAAAGCCAATAATGGCTTTATGGGGGCAAGCTCTATTTCATTTAATCAGCGAAGCTGTACGTAGGGTCAGTCAGATTCATTCTTTCTTTAATGCCTGGTGTGGCGTAGATTTTGTTGTCATCGGTAATAAAGAAAGCTTCTACATCTTCAGGTAACGACTCCAGATATTTCATGCCTTCTTCGATCCCCATCAAGAATACCCCAGTGGACAAAGCGTCCGCATCTGTTGCATTAGGGCTCATAATGGTCAAGCTTTTGAGACCGTTCTGAGAAGGGTAACCTGTGCGTGGATCAAGAATATGATGGTAACGAACATTGTCTTGCATAAAATAACGTTCGTAAACACCAGAAGCATCGATGACCTCATCTGCGATTTTAATCGTTCCTAGCTGTGTGCCGCGGCTTTGGTCAGGGTCTTGCAGACCAATATTCCAATCCGTTCCGTTTGGTTTCGTACCTAACGCAATAATACTGCTGCCGCCGAGGTTGATCATTGCACTGTTAAGGCCTTGCTCTTTTAAATAATCAGCGATACGGTCAGCAGCATACCCTTTGCCGATACCTCCAAGATCCAGTACCATATTTTCCTTCAGTAGCTTCACGGTCTTAGCAGCTTCGTCAATTTCAACGTCCCTGTAATTGGTTAGGCTCTTGGCTGCATCGATAGCTGCTGGATCAGGGACTTTATCCCCGCCACTACCGATGTTCCAGAGGTCGATCAGCGGACCAATCGTGGGATCGAATAGCCCGTCCATTTCTTTTGCATATTGCACCGATTGTTTTACAACATCTAAGGTCTCTTCCGAAACGACAACCGCTTCTTTTCCTGCTGCTTGATTGACTGCGTAAACCTCGCCGCCTTCTTTTGTACGGCTAAGCTCCATATCCATTCGCTCCAGCATTTGCTGGATATCATCCATATTTTTTTGGGCTACATTTTCTCCGAACACTTTGATATTCACGACCGTGTCATAGATATAAAAGGTCTGTGAGAGTGACTTGGCTTCGCCTTTTCCTGAAGCTGTTGCGCCACCCGGTGTTTCCGTCGCTTTGTCATCCTTATTTTTAGTAATTAGCCAAGCGCCGACAGCTATGACGACGATGAGGATAACAACGAGGATCAACGTCGTTTTTTTGTTCTTGAACATATTCCACCATCCATAAAGTTAGTTTCTAAAACACATTATCACTATCATACCCTAGATCAGAAGTTGATGGAAATTAATTTCATGGCATATTTAGGTACAACTCTGTCTGCACGAAAAAAAAGCCCCGCAATCTGATTCGGAGCAACGCTGTGGATATAGAGGTAACTATTAAGCTAATCTAGCATGTATTCACGGTATTTGTTTTTACGAGGATTCATTACGAAAAGGATTCCCTTGGCATAACCGCTAACGGCTTTGAAATTTCGTTTGAGAGTTTCTTTGCCTGTCAGACAGGTTAACGTCCAGATCAATGCGGCATAATTCATAGGGGGTGCTTTACGTAAGTTGAGCAGATAATAATGATTGATGGCAGTAGCTCTTGCAACAACGCCCGCCTTATCCCGAGAACCCGGCGACTCATGATGAATGATTTTCATAGCCGGGTTAATGACAAGCTTGCCATAACGGCTAGCCAAATGGGACAAGTAAATATCTTCGGCAATGGAGTAACTTGTCATCCAGGGATAGGGTTTCATATCTTGTAATGCTGAGCGCCGGAATGACATATTACAGCCGTGAAAAAAATCTGTCTCAAAAACCTGCTCCTTCTCTCCCCACAGGAATAGGGAGCCTGCAAACATGCTTGGGGATAATCTGCCCGGGGATCCGGACATTTGTCCGGTCAGCATGCCAAACAGCCGGCCCGGTTTGCTGCTGCGCATGCCTTTTGCCACACCGCCTACACCGACAATTGAATCGTCCGCTGCATAAGTATCAAGTAATCGTCGAATATATAAGGAATCATCTAATTCTGCATCATCGTCTAAATGAAGCACAATTTCAGCATTTACTAGTCCAAGTGACTCATAACGGGAAAGCCAGAGTCCCGGATTAGTCTTACGATGATATCGAAACTCAGCCTGTGGCAATTTGTTCAGTATGTTACGATAATAGGTTAATCTTTCTTCAGGAATCTCACCGTCATCCACAATCCAGAGCTCGATGGAGACATTCTCTAGCTGTGTCTGCTTGCTAATAGACTCTATGCACACTGTAAGGTCGTTTATACGGTTACGGGTAGGTATCACTATAGATACATCATGCATATGGGGATCTCCCTTCGGAATTTCTGGTGTTAACTTTATTCTATCTGCCCTGAAGGGGAGCGTATATACCACTTTCGTTTACTTTTTGCTTTAACATTCACGTCTATAAATGTTATTTTAATAAAAGTTAAGTTTGTAATTTTGAGTTTTTAACTATATAATAGTAAGTGACGTATATTTAGTTATTACTCTTATATAGCAGCTACAAATTATCAATAATATTAGGAGGTTTTTTCGTGAGAATAGATATCTGGTCCGATTATGCATGTCCTTTTTGTTATATTGGCAAAAGACGGTTGGAGAATGCGCTAAGCCAATTCCCGAACCGTGATCAAGTGGAGGTAGTATTCCGTAGCTTTCAACTGGATCCACATGCAGAGGTAAGTACAGACAAGAGTATTCATGAGCTGCTGGCTACCAAATACGGGATGACCGTCGAAAAGGCAAAAGCAATGAACGCACAACTAGCGGAGCAAGCTAAAGATGTGGGCTTGGAATTTAATTTTGATACAGTGAAGCATACCAACACTTTTGACAGTCACCGACTGAGTCATTTTGCAAGCACAAAGGGAAAAGGTGCAGAAATGTCCGAACGTCTGCTGCGCGCCTACTTTACGGATTCATTAAATCTTGGAGATCGCAGTGTACTGGCTTCACTCGCTGCTGAAGTAGGTCTGGATCAAGCAGAAGCTGCGGCAATGCTGGAAACGGATGCTTTTGCGAATGAGGTTAATGGCGATATTGAAGAAGGAAGCCGTCTTAATATTACCGGTGTACCTTTCTTTGTATTCAACAATAAATATGCTTTATCTGGTGCACAACCAGGTCCTGTATTTACAGAGGTACTGGATACTGTGTGGGCGGAGGAACAAGCAGGGCCAACATTACAAGTGGTTGGTAAGGGGAATTCTGAAGTATCCACCGATGATGGCTGCGCAGATGGATCTTGCAATATTTAAAGTTTAGATTCGAGTAAAACAAAAGAGCTGAGGGAGCCCTCAGCTCTTTTTTGTTTCGATAAAACTGTTCTTTTGTTGCTTCCCACACTCAAAAACAAGCGCTCCCGATATCCGGAAGCGCTCGCTGCTGATTGTTGTTTTATCTGAAAGATGTAACAAAGCTTGAGAATAGTGTACGTACATCGTATTGATATTGGTTGATTGGCTCGATAGGCCGTTCGATACCAAGTAGAGTATATACCGCAATTCTCGCTGCTCTCACGGAGTATTCTTCAGTGAATACAACGTCATCTGGAATTTCACAGAATTGTCCAATAAAGGCCAGGTTCGTGGAACCCTCAGGGACAACTTTTGGTCGGTCACTATTGAGTCTAGGCATGAACTGAGAAGTGATATAAGGCATCATGCAAGGAATACAGTTGGCGGTAGCCATGATCTCGTCCTTATGTTCTTCAAAGTGAAGATGACCGATCAATTCTTGCATGATTTCTTCGCCGGTACAATCACACATTCTCTTTTTCACGAAATCCCCAACTTTGTCTGGATACAGTCCGTAACCCCAGAACACTTTAACATGCTCAGGTTGATTGCGGAAATGCGGTTGGTAGGCCAGTACAACGGACATAAACCAGCTCGAATCCTTGAATGTGACCAAAGCGCCTGTGCCGGCACGGTTACGTGTGAAATTTTCCATCAGATCGAAGAATTTGGAGTCATGGAACGTTACAGTAAAGGACTCCCATTTCGAACCGTCTACATGATCATCGAACGAAGAAGGATTGCCAAGACTTGGTTTCTTGGAAGCGATGTTTTCCCATAATTTCCACGAGCTTCCCTTGCCGTTAAGGCGTGGAGCAGAAGTCATAGAACCAAGGCTGGAGCCTTCGGTCATAGAACCGTTTGTGATAATCACGAGATCATCTTCTTTTACATCAATCACATCTTTGACACCTTCGCGCACTACATTCATTTGGGTTACGGTAATTCCGTCACCTTTTTTGAACTGCAGATCAGTCACTGTACATTTCAGTGTGAAATCGACACCGAATGGTTCAAGATATTTGTGCAAAGGCAGAATGATGGAATCATATTGGTTATAAGGAGTGCGGGTTACGCCTTCCAGTGTTTGAATTCTTGGGAATTCATGGAAGAAACGGAGCATATATCTTTTAAACTCTACAGCGCTGTGCCAAGGTTGAAATGCAAAAGTAGTAGCCCACATATACCAGAAGTTAGTTGTGAAAAAGTGAGGGGCGAACCAGTCGTTGATACGCGCTTTCCCCATTTTATCTTCTGGTGTAATAATCAGCTTGCCCATAGCGAGACGATCAGCCATATCAAAACCCATGGACAATACATCTTCTACTTTGCCGTCTTTATTTACTAGTCTGGCGTTTGAGTGTGTTGGATTAGCGGTATCAAAAGCAATAATTTCATCCCGCACAGACAACCCCGGACGGTCGACAGAAGGAATCGTTGTTAATAGTTCCCAGAGATTTTCATAAGCTTCATCGTTGAGCATACGGCCGCCGCGGACAACGTAACCATGTTCAGCGTCACCTGCGCCGTCATTGCTACCACCAAGAATCTTCATCTCTTCAATAATGTGAATGTTTTGTCCCGGAAAATCACAGTCTCTGACCAGGTAAGCAGCGCCCGCTAGGGATGCAATTCCGCCACCGACAAAATAAACCTGTCTATTACCGTACTCTTTTTTCACAATGGTCGCCTCCAAGTAGTTGTTTAAATAATCACACTCTTAATGTAAACCAACTCCTATTTTGAAGGTATAATCAAACTCTTTAGAGTGTCTGGATTTTTGTCATTATGGGTGATCTGTCTAGTTTTTAGACAAAAAAAACCGCTGCAACCAAAGGTTACAACGGATGGTTCTCATATTTGTGTAAAGCTTTCAGAAAATTTCCTTCAATTAGATCACTTAGCTTCTCAATCATATGGTGCGGTTGTTCCTTCATGCCTTCTCTCATCCACTGAATGATTAGGCCTGTGAAGGCTAGCGTATAGAAATTGGCTATAAAATGCTTGTCTTCTTCGCAAACCTCCATCCCGGAGGACAGCTCGTTTATAACCCCCATGATGAGATCGTTTGTCACCTCGTACAGATATGCATCCAGGTGATTTCTGCCTAGTGAATTTAGCGTGTTACAGCAAAAGGATTTATTCCGCTCAATATAGCAGAAGATTCTATAAAAACCGTCCGTCCAAGTGCTGTAGCTGCGATACTGGGCGAGGCTTTCGACAGCCTCAGTCTTATAGATCCAACCTAGCAAATCAAATATATCCTGAAAATGATAATAAAAGGTTTGTCTGTTTAGTCCGCAATGGTCCACTAGTTGTTTAACAGTAATTTTATTGAGCGGTGTATGCTCCATTAGTTCTTTTAAAGAATGGGACAATGCATTTTTGGTTAGAAAAGAATTGGACAACAGCGTTTCACCTCTTCCATTCAAGACTTCGATGCTCGCGTATACAGCAGACGAATACCTTCCGCTAATAAACCCAGTGCAAATCCGGCACATGAAAATAAGGAAAATGCGAGGAAGCCTGCGAGATCCTCCCAACCGGACATCTCTTTGTAGGTGTAGCCCAGCATAAATGCCGCGCCTATGATTATTCCCGCCGTACTAAATACCCAGAGCAGACGTGCTCCGAGCCAGCCTAAAGTGTTGACGATGCCTGCCACTACTACGGAAAAAAGAGCAAAGCGCAGTAAGAGTGTGGTATCCATTTCTTGGGCCAGCATCACAAATCGGTGCAGAGGGAAAAGAAGCCATAGCAGAATGGCATAAACGGTCATCCAGAGAAACCAACGTTTACTTTTGGCAGCAGGCAGGAATTTCATTTCATGCACACCTCTTTTCCCATAGTTCGAACGTTAAAAAGTAGGAATTATACCGTGAAGGATTCCAGTTCTTCTGCACTTTGCAGCAGGTGGCTTAGCAGGTTTGGAATGTCCTCCATTTGTTCTTCTGTAAGTTGTCTTTTGAATTGCAGCTCGATGCAGTTATTGTAAGTTTCACTTTCCTGGCCATATATGAAGCTTAAAGATTGCACAGGCTGGAAATCAGGTCCCCAGATCGCTTTTAGAATACTGTCTATCGCCTGACATTCGCTAGGAATATCTTCGACTTCCATATAAAAACGAAGTGAAAGATTACAGCCGGGATCCGTATTAGGAACCTCCATGATTTCATCGCTGAGATCTTTCGTGGTCGAAGTGAGCAGGATTTCGGCGGTTACTTTCCTGCCTGCAGTTAATTGGAAGGAGAGACTGAACTCTCTGGACATCAGCGCCATATTCAGAAGGTCGGAGCGATCCGTAACCACCAGTATTCCGTCTAAATTATCGTAGTCATAAACCTGGTTCTCAAAGGCGATCTTAATATTATCGAAAACAGTAGGATGGAACAATAAGGGCACCTTCTTTGTTTATTTATATTGTAACATGATGTGATAGGAAGTTAAAAAAAGACGCCCAGGACCAAATGGACCGGGCATCTTGTGTAGAAGTTACGGCTTCCTATAAGCGGGAAGGCTCGTCAGTCGTGGATATACGTTCAATTCTTAGTTTGTAGGCGCAGGCGCAGTATATTTCAGGAACGTCTTCGGAATCGGGCTCTCAAAGGTCATCAGTTCTCCAGTGGTTGGATGAATAAAAGAGAGCACTCGAGCATGTAGGCCAAGTCTTCCTACCGTTTTGGTCTCTGCCCCATATTTCTTGTCACCTGCGATAGGGTGGCCGATATCTGCCATATGCACCCGAATCTGATTTTTTCGTCCGGTTTCGAGCTTAACCTCTAGCAAGGAAAAATGGCGGTTAGCCTGAATAAGTTTATAATGTGTAATTGCATGTAGTCCATCGCCTTCATGAGGACTGGAATACATTTTAAGGGTTGAGGTTTCTTTGAGCCAAGAGCTTATCTTGCCTTCAGGTCTTTTAACCGCGCCTTCCACGAGCGCTACGTAAGAACGTTCCTTCACAGTATCTTTCCACGTAGTTTGTAATGCCTGCTGAATCCGTTCGCTTTTGGCAAACATCATTACGCCTGAAGTATCTCTGTCCAAACGGTGTACGACAAAAATCCGATTTTTTGGATTGCTAACACGGACATGCTCCATAAGCTGGCGGTAAGCCGTCAATTCATTTTCTTCCGCAGTGGCGATAGATAGCAGTCCAGCATCCTTTTGAACAATGATCAGATCTTCATCCTCATGAACGATTTTAAGTCCGATCATCTCTGCTGTTTGTACAGGCTTTTCTTGATCAATAGTAACGTTTTGACCCGGATGCAGTTGGAAATTATGCTGTGTAACTACCTTATCATTCACCGACACTTGTCCACGCGATAGGATGGATTTAATCGCATTTCGTCCGCGACCCGTGACGTGGGTGAGTAAGAAGGGCAACAGTTCAGAAGGTTCGTTTACAGTAAAAGACTTGGGTGCTGCGGTTGTTTTAGTTTTATGGTTAAGCTTGCCAGTAGGCTTGCTGTGAGAACGAGTACCTCTTTTGGCTGTTTCTTTAGGATTTCTTCTTGAGTTCATGGATGCATTCTCCGTCCTTTAATATTGTACTCCTCAATATACCATGGGCTGTGAAGAAATACTATGGAGAGGGCAGGCTTGCTGGTTTGGTTTGTAAATGCTCATAGATAGAACAGCTGGGCTAATCCAAGAAGCAGGAATAAACCGAGATATACCCAGCCTAATATGCGGGCATATTTCTTTTCCCGGTGCATGGCATTGACTGCATATATTTTAGTATCCACAGTAAGCAACAGAACACTGGAGATCAGCAGCGCAACAATTACGTAGGTTAGCTGGTGATAGAGCATAGTAGAGCCTCCCATAAACGTTATTTAATTTTGTTTAAGACCTACTCTGTCGATGTGAGTTTTCAACTTAACTTCAACACTGAGATTGGAATACTGCTGCTCCCAGTCATGTTTGTCACGAATATTGGCTTTCCAGTAGGAGGGAGCATATGCACGAATATATTCACCCATGCCAAAGACATCGGAATGCGCTTGTTGAGTTTCTTCGATAAGGTGGTTGAAAATACCGATCACTCTCTTTTGAAAAATATCTTCAATCTTTTCTAAAGAACGGCTGGAATCGATAGGGATATCACTACGTAAATGCTCATCTAGAGCCGCCTCTAAAGTGAGGTTATAAGTGATGTGAGGTTTGCCCTCTTTGAAATGAACCTTCACCCTCGTGAACCGGTCGTTGACCTTGAGCATCACCGGACCGAATTCATCAGCATAAAAAAGATCGGAGTATCCCCCGGGATTAATGCCCTTCATGGACATATATGCGCCAATCTCAATCGGAATCGTCGATCCGACCATCACTCCACCACTAAAGTAAGCTAGGCCTTTAATCATGATATTGTCTTCCTGATGTAATGAGACGTAAGGCAGATAACCACTTTCGCCCCATTTGGATTCTGCTGACCAGAATACACCTATATAATCAGCGGGGAATTTTCCTGATGTTACTGCTTTTTCCATGGTGGAGAGGATGTAAAGGGTCGGCACTCGCTGGAGCGGAGGATTAATATTCATAAATTTAGCAGCCTCCCCTTCGGATACTAGCAGCCAGGTCCGGCGACGAACTTCTGGATTTCGCCGCAAATAATCATTTAAGTCATTCATGCTTTTTTTTGCGATGTCCTCACTAATAATAATCACTCGTAAATGAATTAGATAACGTGGATCAGAAATTTGCTGCTGTAAATTGTTCATGGCGTCATCTAAGGTGTACCCGTACACTTCTACGACCCATACTGGATTTTGATTCACGCCTCCGCCTTCACCCCCGCTGCCTGGTCCGAGTGGAACTCTTCCCGGAACCGCAATTTGGGCGGTCACACGGATTTTGGGAAGGTTAATATTTGCGCTTTTAAGATGAGTGGTTTGATCATCATTTATTTTGCTGTCTGGAGGGACGGAATCAATGGATAACCCTAGCACCAATGCACGGTCTTCTATTTCAAGCTGGTCCCAGCACCCTGAGAGTAAGCCAGACATGAGTGAGAGAATAAATATAAGAACTACACGCTTGTAAATTTTTTTATTCATGAGAAATGGCTCCTTTATTTCGGATTAGAGAGACTAACCATAATAAAAGAGGATAGAAGGTCAAAAAAATCAAACCGATTATCGCTGTAATGCTAGCAAATGAATAGACCTGAAATATATTTCTCGGCAAAAGTGAAAAAGTGATGATAAGTGGAAGTAAGAAGCTGGATATTAGGCGGTGATCCTTGTGCCGCAGCACTTGTTGCAGAGAGTATGCAGCTAAGTAGTAGTTCGTAAAGATGGAAGTGAATATAGAAACCACCCAAATTATTATAAAAAGAGCATCAAACCGTTCTAAAAGTCCTGCGCCGATGGATATGGAGCGAGCTGCTTCTAAGGTTGGATAGGAAAGTAATTTGGTTTCTTGAGCTCCAAACATGCCTAAAGTGACCCAAACGATCATTACATAAATGAATCCAATGATACAAAGCGCAACAGTGCCTGCTTTAAGGATCTGTTGAGGTTTTTTCATTAAAGGAACCAGCAGGATGATGACAAATGTGCCCTGATAAAGGCCAGCAGACGTAATCGTTCCTTTGGAAAAGCTTGAAAAGGTGGTGTGATTTCCGGTGAGGGGTAGCAAGTTTAGAACGTCAACATTTTTCATAGCTACCAAGGCAATTGCTATAACAGATAATAGAATAAAAGGTAAATAGAAAACATGAACATAAGTGAATTTCACAATATTTCTTCGGATTGATAAGGCAACCAGTAGGAGCATTAAGAGAATTACTGCTTCGATGGGTGTCTTTTTAAAGACAACCGCAACACATACTTCTCCGAATTGGCGCATGGTGATCCCGGCAGAAAAAGCAAAAAACAAAGAAATAAAAATGGAGAAAATATCCGCGAGCCCAGTTCCGAGAAGGCGGCGGCTGAATACGAACAACGTTTCGTTCGGGAATTTTCGGCAGACAGCTGCTGTAAACCAGCAACCCAAAAAAGCAACAGGTACACCAGAAGCAGTCACGAGCGGTGCACCACTGTCTCCGGCTTCAGCCATATAACGAGGAATACTTAAGATTCCTATTCCTATAATCGTACTGACGATTACAGCCATGACTTGGATCGTTGTTATGGGGCGGTTACTATTCATCAGCTTCACTTTTCTCCTTAAAAATCAGATCGGTATGCATTTTCGGAATATCCTTGGCAAGAAGATCAGGATCAGGTGTATTAAGAAAGCTTGGGCGGCTTCGCATCCACCATAAAGGTACCCGAACGATACTATCCTTAAGGTCCTTCCATATCGTAGGGACAAAGGGTGTCATGTAGGGAACGCCAAAAGATTCCAGGAATAACAAATGGTTGATAATAACAATAGTGCCCAGCATTACTCCGTACAGGCCAAAGCAGCCTGCCAATATGATCAATGGAAATCTAAGCATTCTTGAAGAGATTGCGGCATTGTAAGCGGGTGTGGCAAAAGACCCTATGGTCGTTATAGCGACAACAACTACGGTAGTTGGACTCGCCAGACCTGCTGCTACGGCTGCCTGACCAATGACAAGCACACCTACAATAGAAAGAGCCCCGCCAATCATTTGCGGTAGGCGAATGGTTGCTTCGCGCAGCACCTCCATGAAGACTTCCATAATCAGAACTTCCAATACGGCTGGAAAGGGTACGCCAGCTCTTGCACCTGTTATTGCTACGGCGAACTCTGTCGGCAGTAGCTCAGGATTGAAAGAGATAATGGATACATATAAGGCAGGGAAGAAAAGGGAAAATAATAATGCGATCAGGCGGATCATTCTTAGGAGGCTTCCTACGATAAAACGTTCCGTATAGTCATCCATCGTCTGAAAGAATTGGTTGAAAAGTGCCGGGACGATGAGGCAGAAAGGTGAGCCATCTACAAGGATGATGACTCGTCCTTCTAATAAAGAGGCTATAGATTTATCCGGACGTTCGGTTGGCTGAACCTGTGGAAACGGGGAAAGGGGATGATCCTCTATAAATTGCTCGATATACCCCGCATCAAGGATGCCGTCTACATTTATTGCTGATAATCTCTTCATCACCTTTTGAACTAGCCCTGGATCGGCTATTCCTTCGATATAACAAACAGCTACTTTTGAGCGCGTCCGTACGCCAAGAGGGGCAGTTACTACACGAAAATCCGGCGTTTGTAGTCGATAGCGAAGCAAAGAGATGTTGGATTCTAAATTCTCTATAAACCCATCACGCGAACCGCGTATAACTTGTTCAGTTTGAGGTTGCTCAATGCTACGATGCTCAATTTTACGCAGATTGAAGTAAAGTGCCTGATCCATTCCATCTATGATTAGAACTACATTTCCATCCAACAAGACGGAGACTAGAGTATTTAGGTCCTTAGTGCGGTTACCTTGTGTGACTTGTACCGTCATACTCCAGATGTAATCAGGTAAATCCTTTAGATCTTTTGGAATTTCTGAGTGGTCGGAGGAAACATTCATTAATGGCTTTAAAACATAGTTCTGAATTTGATTCTGGTCCACCACAGAAGAAAAAAAGATAATAGCCGCATCATATCTACCGTATACCTTGAAGTTACGGACAATAAGGTCGCTGTCTTCTCCAAAGACTTGTCGAATGAAGCTTATATTGCTCTTCAGGCTGGAATCCAATGGCTTTACCGGACGATTGTCCTGGGCAGAGGACTCTTTACGTGCAGGCTTTTGTTTAAAGGAGGTATATTTTTGTTTCCAATTTTGCACGGTCGCTCCACCTTTCTATGAAATCACGCTTATTAAAGCTTGGCTTAAAAGAAGACCTTTTATGTAAATATTTCAAAAGAAGAACAGGGTGTTGATAGTTAAGAAGTGTTGCTCATTACACCATTGACCGCTAAACTAAAGATAGAAACGCCTAAGGAGTTATGAGAGATATGAAGATGCAAGCACCTACTATTGAACAGGCGCAGGCTGAGCTGCAAAAATATTACGGTTATCCAGACTTTCGGGATGGCCAGAAAAAGATTGTTCAGAACTTGCTGGAAGGACGCGACACACTGGGAATCCTCCCTACGGGTGGCGGGAAATCGATCTGTTATCAGGTTCCTGCACTGCTCCTGCCAGGGCTGACACTGGTGATATCACCACTGATCTCGCTGATGAAAGACCAGGTGGATGCGTTAACTACTGCGGGTATTCCGGCAGCCTTTATTAATAGCACGTTAAGCGGAAAAGAAGTGAATGAGCGGATTCGGGCTGCCCGGCGGGGCGATTTGAAGCTGCTCTATGTTGCGCCCGAAAGACTTGAGCTGGACTGGTTCCGTCTGGAAATGGCTGAGCTGTCTATTTCCTGCGTGGCTGTTGATGAAGCGCACTGTGTATCCCAGTGGGGACATGATTTTCGGACAAGTTATCTGTCGGTATCTCCATTTGTAGATGAGCTGCCTAAACGTCCGATCCTGGCAGCATTTACCGCCACGGCGACGCCGGAGGTTATGGAGGATATGGTCCGGCTACTGCGCTTGCGCGAGCCGGGTATTTTCATGACGGGGCTAGGAAGAGATAATCTGGCAATGTCCGTGCTGCGGGGAGAGAACAAGCGGGAGTTCGTTATGGATTATGCGGCTACGCATTCTCACCAGCCGGGGATTGTATATGCGGCAACCCGCAAAGAAGTAGATGATCTGTATCAGAGGCTGCAAGCTTCGGGCATAGCGGCAGGTCGCTATCATGCGGGTATGAACGACCAGGAGCGGGCAGATAGCCAGGAAGGGTTCCTCTATGACGATATCCGGGTCATGGTGGCTACGAATGCCTTTGGGATGGGGATTGATAAATCCAATGTCCGGTACGTAATTCACTACAATATGCCCAAAAATATGGAAGCTTATGTTCAGGAAGCAGGTCGTGCTGGACGTGACGGGGAGCCGAGTGAATGTATATTGCTGTTTAGTGCGCAGGACATTATGACGCAAAAGTTCCTGATCGAGCAGAATCCACAGGATACTGACCGTAAAGCTAACGAATATCGCAAGCTTCAGCAAATGATTGATTATTGCTATACTACCCGCTGCTTGCGCAGTGCCCAGCTGGATTATTTCGGGGAAGAGCATGGGGACAAGCCATGTGGTATCTGCAGCTCATGTACGGATGAACGAGAGCTAGTGGATATGACCGTCGATGCGCAAAAGATCTTCTCCTGCATCCACCGCATGCGGGAGCGTTATGGTGTAGCGTTGGTGGCATCTGTGCTGAAAGGCTCGCGCAATCAAAAGGTGATGCAGTACGGCTTCGATAAGCTGCCCACACATGGGGCGATGTCGAGCCGGACGGAGAAGGAAATCTCAGAGAGTATCAATGTGCTCATCTCAGAAGGGTATCTTGCCTTGTCGGAAGGCCAGTACCCTGTAGTACGGCTTCAGCCTGTGGCTGCCGAGGTCCTGCGCGGACAGCGTGAGGTGATGCAGCGTGTGGCACGGCCTTCGCGGACAGGTACAACATCTGGTACGAGAGTTCGTAGTCGGGGGCATGACCTGTCGCCATCAGCCGTCAATGAGACTGTCTTTGAGCAGCTGCGTCTTATCCGGCGTGAATTGGCAGGACGCGAGCATGTGCCGTCGTACATTATTTTTAATGATGCTACGCTGCGTGAGATGAGTGTGGTTTGCCCGCAGACCGAAGCGGAAATGCTGAGGGTAAAGGGTGTTGGGGAAGTGAAATACCGGAAGTACGGTAAGGCATTCTTAGAGTTTTTTCAAAATGAAATGTAGAAAAGGTCGTGTAGCATGAAAATCGTCCTGACCACGTTAAACGCCAAATATATTCATACCTCACTCGCAATCCGCTTGCTAAAAGCGTACAGTGAGCATGAATTTAAGGATATTCATTTGGCAGAGTACACCATCAAAGATCCCGTGATGAATATTGTGTCCGACTTGTTTCAGAAACGGCCAGATGTGATTGGTTTCTCCTGTTATATCTGGAACATCGAAGAGACGCTGAAGCTGATTGGTATTCTTAAGCAAGTGATGCCTGAAGTTACGATTGTTCTCGGAGGACCGGAAGTTTCGTATGAGCCGCTTCATTTGATGAAAAGAGAAGCTGGCATTGATTTTATAGTTAATGGAGATGGGGAAGAGACGTTCCACCATTTGCTGCAGGAGCTAAGGGATGATCGTAAGTTTCACTTTGTGTATGGAGCCGCTTATCGCAAGGGAGAAGAGATCATTGTCAATCCACCACGTCCCAAAAGCGATCTGAATACGCTGCCTACGCCGCATCGTTTTCCTGAGGATATTCCAGATTTGAGTAAACGTATTGTTTATTTTGAGACAAGCCGCGGGTGCCCATTTAACTGCCAGTTCTGTTTATCTAGTATTGAGGTAGGCGTACGTTATTATGATATTGAACGAGTGAAATCTGATCTGCTCTATTTAATACAGAATGGCGCCAAAATCATTAAATTTCTGGATCGTACCTTTAATATCAACCGCAATTATGCGATGGAAATGTTTCAATTCCTGATCGATAATCATCAAGGCTGCGTGTTTCAGTTCGAAATTACCGCAGATATCATGCGGCCGGAAGTTCTGGATTTCCTATCTAAGAATGCGCCTCCGGGTATTTTTAGATTTGAGATTGGGGTGCAATCTACCAACGATGAGACGAATGAGCTTGTTAAACGCCGCCAGAATTTCAAAAAGCTGTCCCGTACCGTAATGAAGATTAAGGCAAGCGGCAATATCGATCAGCATCTGGATTTGATTGCCGGATTACCTATGGAGGATTACAGCACCTTCCGTAAAACGTTTAATGATGTATTCGTTATGGAGCCGGAAGAGCTACAGCTAGGATTCCTCAAAATGCTGCGGGGAACGGGGCTGCGGGCGCAGGCGTCTAAATATGAGTACACGTATATGGAACACGCACCTTATGAAATCCTTAGCAGTCATATGATGCCTTTCTCAGACATTATCCGTTTGAAGCGGCTTGAGGATGTGCTGGAGAAATACTGGAACAGCCACCGGATGGACCATACGGCCAAGTACTTGATCCGTCATGTATTTGATTCGCCATTCGATTTCTTTCAGGAGTTCGGTGACTATTGGGAGGAGAGAGGCTGGCAAAAGATTGGCCATCAGCTGGAAGATCTCTTCACCCGCTTGCAGTCCTTCCTGATAGATCGCGGGACGCCGTCTATGGATGTTATAACTGGCTTGATGAAGCTGGATTATTTTCTTGGACACAAGTACAAGCCGCGCAAAATCTGGTGGGATTTCGTGCTGGATAAGTCGGATTGGTCGAGCTATTTAAAAGATATCGCGGCTAATCCGGGTCAAATTTCTGCCCAGTTAGCAGAAGCAGGACTTAACGAAAGAGAACTGCAAAAGTATACTGTGCTGGAAGTATTGCCATTCTCGCTGGAAGCGGTGCTGGATTCCATCAGCGGCATGCGTGCCGATGAGGGCCTTGAGGATGGTGAAGCTGATATGGCTAATCCGGAGGCTTTGGCTTCAGCAGACTCGTCATTACAGGGAGCAGCGAATAGTAGTTTAGAAGAGACTGCGCAAGCAGCAAGCTCGGCTGTAGCTGTAGCGGAGCCCGCTTCCATTAGGGAAGGGCGCACGCTACTAATCGTAATGTATCAGCAGAACGAGAGCCAACGCGCTCAGTACTACACACTGCCTTTGTAATAGGCGGGTGGAAGGATAGACCGTTCCTTTATGGGACGGTCTATTTTTTTGCCTTGGGCGATAGAGTCATCTGGATTCACAAGTGGCTGGGAAGGGGATGAGGTGGAGCTAGTGGCGATTGAGTCCGCATGTGGTGGAGGAGAGAGATGGTGGGGATATTGACAACTGGGTCCGAAAGCGGTGAGTAACCCGACGCAGGCGGACCCAGCGGACCTTATACGTGGAATTATCTTGTTTTTTTGATGCTAACGGACCGCATAGTCGCTATTGGCACGAAAAACACCCAATATGAACCTGTTTCGCATGAATAGCTGCACTGGAGTCCGAAACCTAGCTCGAAAGGCTATAAATCAGCAAATAGCGTCAACTGAGTCCGGAAGTAGCGGGGAGAGTAATGATGTGTGGTTAGTGTCAATTGAGTCCGAAGCGGAGGAGGAAGATGATGATGATGTGTAGCTAGTGACAACTGAGTCCGAAAGCGGGGAGTAACCCGACGCAGGCGGACCCAGCGGACCTTATACGTGGAATTATCCTGTTTTTTAGGTGCTAACGGACCGCATAGTCGCTATTGACACGAAACACACCCAATATGAACCTGTTTCACATGAATAGCTGCACTGGAGTCCGATATCTAGCTCGAAAGGCTATAAATTAGCAAATAGCGTCATCTGAGTCCGGAAGTAGCGGGGAGAGTAATGATGTGTAGTTAGTGTCAACTGAGTCCGGAAGCGGTGAGTAACCCGACGCAGGCGGACCCAGCGGACCTTATACGTGGAAATATCCTGTTTTTTGGATGCTAACGGACCGCATAGTCGCTAGTGGCACGAAAAACACCTAATATACACCTCTTTGGAAGGAATAGGTGCACTGTAGTCCGAAACCTAGCTCGAAAGGCTATAAATCAGCAAATAGCGTCATCTGAGTCCGAAAGTAGCGGGGAGAGTAATGATGTGTAGTAAGTGTCAACTGAGTCCGAAAGTGGAGGGGAGAGTGACGATGTGTAGTTAGTGTTAACCGAGTCCGAAATTAGCGGGAAGAGTAATGATGTGTAGTTAATGTCAACTGAGTCCGAAAGTGGAGGGGGAGAACGATGAGCTGAAGACAGCGTCAACTGAGTCCATTAGCGGTGGGGGAAGTTTATTTACTAAAGTTCAGATGCGCGGAGGCACTGGAGATTGTTAGATTGAGAAGTCTGCTGAGACAAGCTACGCAAACCGCAAAGAAGCGATCTCCCAAATACCGGGAGCATCGCTTCTATGTTGTCTCATTTCTCGTCTCATAAATTTACTAACAACCGCGTTTTCTCTTAACTTATCGTTGAAACCTCTGAAGGAAGGTGGCGCTCTAACCAGTTGAGCACATCGGCTGTGACTTGATCTCGATTCACTTCATTTAGCATTTCGTGTCTACCTTCTGGATAGAGTCGGAACTCAACGTCTGACACTCCTCGTTTCTTATACAACTCCGCAAGACGGGGAATGCCTTGACCGTTCATCCCGACAGGGTCTTTATCCCCACCGAATATATAAATGGGCTTACCTGTACATAATGTGCTAAGTGATTCCTCAGTATGGATCTCTCTTAGGAGGTGGAAGAAACCACGGAAAAAGCGTGTTGTACAAATAGCTCCGCAGAATGGATCGGAAATGTACTTATCTACTTCCGCAGTATCGCTGCTCAGCCAGTCAAATGTTGTTCTGACCGGGGAAAAGGCGCGGTTATAGCTGCCGAATACCAGACTGTTCAGCAGTACACTGCGATGATGCTCACCCTTTAGCTTAAGCTGCGCGCTAGCCAGAGATTCTCCAATACGTAGCATACTGCGTGGACCGTTTGTCCCGCTGAGGATAAACCCTGAATAGATTTCGTTGCCTTCTTCGCACATGAGTTTTTGACCCAGAAAGGAACCCATACTGTGTGCGAATAAAATGATGGGCTTTCCTTCATGCTTGGAGAGTGCTGCGGCACCTACCTGCAGAAGATTACGCCGCATCCAATAAAATCCGTCCTCCCCAACATCACCAAGCAGATTGACTTGACCAGCGGTTTTACCATGTCCCCGGTGATCATTGGCATATACTGCATAACCAACCCCGGTTAAAGCTTCCGCAAAACGAGCGTAGCGGGCAGCAGTTTCACACATCCCGTGTGAAATTTGCACGATTCCTCTAACTGGCACATCGGACTCAGGTAACCATTCATAGACATGGATGGTTACACCTATGGGATCCGTTAGAGTAAAGCTGTTTTCCTTCATGGTCCATTCCTCCTAAAGGTTCTCGACTTATGGTAAATAAGAGCGAAGCACAGTAGAATGACCCTCGATAGTATAACGGCCTAGGTTGGAAGGAATCAGATAACATTCCCCTGCGGCATAAGGCTGGGAGCCGCCTTCCCAAGTCAGATGTCCGCTGCCTTCGCAGATAACCAGAATAGTGAAGCTGTCTTCTGAAGTGGTGAGATCCCATGAACCATTTACGATCCCTTTTTCGACAATAAAATAAGGTGAAGCGGCAAGCTGCAGCCACTCTCCAGGCACTGCATGATCGGTCTTCATCGAAGTAGCGCCGGCGCCTTCATAAGCTGTAACATTCAGAGAATCCTCGATATGAAGCTCGCGTGGTTTTCCATCTAGACCTGGACGGTCGTAGTCATAAATACGGTATGTAGTGTCGGAATTCTGTTGAATTTCCGCTACAACGACACCAGCACATAGAGCATGTACCGTTCCGGCAGGGATGTAGAAGGAATCGCCAGCGGAGACAGATACCTCTTGAAGGCTATCCATAACCGTGCCTTTTTCCAGTGCTTCGCGTAATGTTTCACGGTCTACGCCTTCTTTAAGGCCGTAGATGATTTTTGCATCTGGCTTAGCGTCTAATACGTACCACATCTCTGTTTTACCCAGTTCACCTTTAGGCAATCCTACATAATCATCCGTAGGGTGGACTTGAACGGAAAGGTTGTCGTTGCAATCCAACAATTTGATCAAGAGTGGAAATCTTCCGCCAGCTTCTGATATTCCCTTGCTTCCGAACCACTCATGACCAAATTGCTCACGAATTTGATCCAGACCTTGTCCAGCTAATTCTCCATTAACCACTGAAGATGTTCCATTCGCATGATCGGCAATCATCCAGCCTTCACCAATATGACCTTCTGGTAGATTCAGGCCGAATTTCTCCAGCGCGCGGCCACCCCAGACACGTTCTTTAAACTCCGGTTGAAATTTTAAAGGATATGGTTGTGTCATTCGTAATCTTCCTTCCCAATTACAAGATAGTTTGATTGTTTACAAAGCTTAAGATGGGGAACCTTTTTTCTTCTCGAGGGCAATTACATAAGGTGCGTCCGTGCGCTGCAGCTGGCGGTATACAATGCTCTGCGCTACCTTAGGGGAAACAGTCGCAGCCCAAGCTTCAACAGCGGCGGCTTCGAGATCTCCGCCTGCATGGCCAGGATACAGTACAGCCGTAATAATTCCCCCCGGACGCAGCAGTTGGAGTGAAGCTTCCAGGGCTGCAATAGAGCTATCCGGCTCAGTAATGATATTCTTGTCGGCATCGCCTGAAGGCAGATAGCCAAGATTGAACATTATAGCACCAACGGTGCCTGGCCAGTTAGCCGGGACGGCTTCTGCCATTTCGGCATGGCTGCGTTCCAGTAAGGTAACGGCAGAGAGTGAAGAAGTGTCCTCCCGCGCAAGCCGGAGACGTTCTTCTGCCAGCTTCAGCGCCGCAGCTTGAATGTCAAAGCCGTAGACTTCGCCACGAGCTCCGGTTGTTTTGGCTAGAAAAAGCGTGTCAGCACCAGTACCTACAGTTGCATCAATCGCACGGTCACCTAAAGTTAGCCGCTCAGAGATTAATTTATGAGCAAAGCTTAGAACGGACATAAAGCCCATTAGCCCTTCCTCCAATACTTACCCTGCCAAGTATCACGAGCAACAAGCTCATCGTCAATGGCATTTAGCACTTCCCATTTCTTGAGACTCCACATCGGTCCAACTAAGAGATCCCGTGGGGCATCTCCAGTCAAGCGATGAACAATCATCTCAGGGGGCAGAATTTCAAGTGAATCAGCAATCAGCTTCACATACTCGTCCTGTTCCATGAATCGGAGCAATCCTGCTTCATACTGCTTCACCATTGGTGTTTTGCGCATGAGATGCAGAAGGTGAATCTTAATTCCCTGCACATCCATGCGAGCTACAGCAGATACCGTTTCAAGCATCATTTCGTGCGTCTCCTGTGGGAGACCGTGAATGATATGGGTACAGATCCGAATATTGTGACGGCGCAGCTTCTCCACAGCCTCCACATAACACTGCGTATCATGCGCCCGGTTAATAAGCTCAGAAGTGGAGTCATGTATAGTCTGAAGACCCATCTCTACCCAAAGATACGTACGCTTGTTCAGCTCTGCTAAATATTCGACCACATCATCCGGCAGACAGTCAGGGCGAGTAGCAATAGACAATCCAACGACACCAGGCTGCTGCAAAATAACTTCGAAATATTCTCTCAGCTCTTCGACCGGAGCGTACGTATTAGTATAGGCTTGGAAGTAACCGATATATTTAGCATTTGGCCATTTCAGATGCTGTCTGTCACGGACGTTATTGAATTGTGTGACTAGGTCATCTCGGCGGCTTCCGGCAAAATCACCAGAACCTCTGGCACTGCAAAATGTGCAGCCTCCCTTAGCAATGGAGCCGTCACGATTGGGACAGGTAAAGCCTGCATCAAGCATAACTTTGAATACCTTGGTGTTCATGTGTTCACGCATTTCGTAATTCCAAGTATGAAAACGTTTATCTCCCCAAAGTTGCGGAGGAGAAGTGTATTGAAGATTAGACACGAGAAGCCCCTTTCTGAAAATATAATTATGGATAAGATTCCTTATCCTTATCTTTTTCTGAGACAGATGGCGTCCTTATCCCAGAGAACGCACAGCCGTTTCTTATAATCCAATACATTGTATCAAAAAACCGAGCTCGGCGTAACATTGACTCCTCATAACGGTATGAAAAATAGGCAGGAAATAAGGCGCTTTCAGCTTGAAAATGCTTACATAGTATGTTATATTCAGAGTGTGAAAAGCTGCTGTGGCATAAAGAAATTCATCCAAGAGTTCATAATTTCGTGTCGTCCGATCCATAATAATAACCGTGAGGTGATAGCAATGAATTCTCAAACGGTATATGCTGAGGGTAAAGATTCGATTGAAGTCCACTTAACACCAGATGAAGCCCTTGCACTAACGGGCGTGGAATTTAACGGCAACCCTAAGATCAAGACAGATGCGCAGCGCAAAATTCGTAGCGCATTCGAAAAAAAGACATTTGCCACAAACACAAAGTAAATCCTGATTTGCCAGACAAGAACGAAATCTATTCCAATATACAACAACGAAGGAATTCCTCTGAACAGCTCATTTAAGAGCTGAACCAGAGAATTCCTTTTTCTTTTTTTACCGCAATCCCTTTACTTTTTGGGACAATTTCGGCACAATATTGCAAGTGACAGTTATCGTATAAGAGATAATCGGAGGAATACCTATGCGTTTACGCGGAAGAAAAGGAATACGTGAAAGTTTGGAAGAACAGACGGATTTAGTCATTCTAGATCCTCGGAGTTATAAAGGTGAGTGGTCCAAGCTGTTCGGTAACGATCATCCGATCCATGTGGAGTTCGGAATGGGCAAAGGACAGTTTATCAGCCAAATGAGCTTTAAATATCCTGATATTAACTTTATCGGAGTGGATATGTATGATGAGCTGATCCGCCGTGCTGGAGATAAGGCTAGAGCAGTATGGGAGCCGGCAGGACATGAAACACCGCCTAACCTGAAATTGGCACTTGCAAATATCGATTATGCTGAGGAAGTATTTGCTCCGGGAGAGCTTGAGCGGATTTATCTTAATTTCAGCGATCCGTGGCCTAAAAGCAAGCATGCCCGGCGTCGTTTGACACATCCGCGTTTTCTTGACAAATATCGCGGTTTGCTTAGCGATCTAGGTGAAATTCATCTAAAAACAGATTCCCGCAGTCTTTTTGAGTTCTCATTAAATGCCTTTGCGGACTTTGGCTTGCAGATGAAAAATATTTCTTTGGACCTACATGCAGATGGCATCATCAACGAGGATCATATCATGACAGAATATGAGACGAAATTTGTCGGACGTGGCGTGAATATCCATCGTTGCGAGGCAATTGTAGGTGCAGAAGCACTCAAACAGTATCAGGCTACCCGATTGGATAAATATCGGCTGTAGTTACAAAGCACTGCTTCAAATGGCATGCTTCAATAATAAAGCGGCAACTCTCCAAGTAAAGTAGTTTGGAGGCTGCCGCTTTTTTAATTAACTATTCCAATAATTCGATGATACTCTGAGCACATTGTAAAGGATGGTATCGCGCAATTTCTTCAAGATGAAGTTTGCGCTTGTTTTGCACATCCTCATAGTTGTTTAAGAGGCGCTCCATCCACATTTCGACAACCTCTAAAGATTCGATGGGTTCTCCGAAGCCGGCTGCAGTAAAGTAGCGGCAATTCTCCTCCTCCTGCCCGGGAAGAGGGTGATGGAAGAGCATCGGAATACCTTTTGCAAGCCCTTCACTGCAGGTCATTCCTCCCGGTTTTGTAACCAGCAGATCGGACACCTCCATCAGCTTGTGGATTTCACGCGTAAAGCCGAGTAAGGAGATATTAGGATGATTATAATGCGGGTCTTCTTTCATTTCCTTTAGCAGCTGTTCGTTATTGCCGAGACAGAAAACAATCTGAATCTTGTCACGCCATTCCGCCAGACAAGCATTTACGACTTGGTCGTTCATGATTCCCCAGCCTCCGCCCATGACAAGAACGGTTGGCATCTCCCGCAGATTGAATTGCTCTCGAATCTCCTGCTTTCCGGGATGCTTCCAAAAATTAGGGTGTATCGGTATACCTGTTACCTGAATTTTCGTGGCAGGAATATTTCGGCTGCGCAATTTGGATTTAACCTCAGGTGTTGAAACCAGGTAAAGGTCTACCTCTGGGCTAATCCAGGTTGCATGCGCATCATAATCGGTTATGACGGTGACGAGCGGCACATTTAGGGTAGGATCCAATCTCTTTAGGCGGGACACTACAGCACCTGGAATAAAATGTGTGCAGACAATTACGTCGGGTTTCAGTTGTCTCACAATATTTTTGGCATGCGTATAAAATATACGATGCAAGGCAAGCGTGGTAAGACGATTGAATGATTTCTGGTGACGGTAGACATAACCCATCAATTTAGGCTGTGTCGTTACCGTCTTTCGGTAAGCAGACAGAATAATAGGTGCCATCTTGGGGTTTAAAAAATTTCCAAGTTCTAGCACCTTCGTTTGTAAATTAGGCGATAATTGGCGCAGACTGCTCGACAACGCATAAGCTGCTTGTGTATGTCCGGCGCCAAAACCTTCCGAGAGTATTAAGATTCTTTTTTTACGCAATGTTGATTCACCTATTCTCAAGGGTTTTCCCGGTTATTAACAATAAATGCTTTACATCCATAAGGCTATAGTACCAGCTGCTACGCAGGAACCGATCACTGCGCCAGCTATAACATCTGATGGATAATGCAATCCAAGATAAATACGAGAAAATCCGACAATACAAGCTAGCGGCAGCAGAATAACGGTCAAAGCAGGAAACGCCAGCATATAAGGGACCGTAGAAGCAAAGATAGCTGTAGTATGACCAGATGGAAAAGAATGATCCTTTAATGGATTACGAAAAGTATTGGTTTCCGGTAACGCCAGATAAGGACGCATACGCGGGTACAGTTTTTTGGCGATAGCTACGGGTATATGGCTGACAGCTAGTGCTGTCAAGGCTTGTAAACCTGTAGTTCTCCAAGGCTCAGGAGCTAATACCCATACCAGTATATTGATAACAATCGTGCTTGTAGCTCCACCCAAATGAGTAAGGTAAAAGAGCCAAAAGTTCAAAAAACGATTATGCATTCGTCCGTTGATCCACTTAAAAAGATGCCGCTCCCAGAGATGTAGTTTCATGAATAAATGTCTCATATCTAATTCCCTCCGCTAGTCCGGCTACCGTTAACAGATGTTAATGCAGTAATCCGTTCTATAGCTTAGATCTGTCTTAATCATACTTTTTAAAGGTAGTTCATTTCAAGGAAAAGCTCAGGTTTACACGAAATTTGCCAGTTTTGACTTAGAGCACTATTACGCTTTACAATGATTCAAGCAGACTAAACCTGTTTAAAAGGGTAAGAGATAAATAAGGATTCAAAAAAAGGAATCCATAGAATTCTTTTAAACAGCATATATAAAAATTGTAAAGTCTGCCGAGAATAAGAATACTCTTGGTCTATTGTTAAGGGATGCAACAAAAGGGTCAGAAAGAACGTCAAGCAAGCTAGAGAGAAAAAAAGAACACCAAGAGTGAAAAAAGGGGGCATCAAAAGGTCATGACAGACGCACTGTTTGTTACGCTCCAAGTGATCTTGGCAGCAATCGCAGTCTATCAGTTTACGTTTTCATTATTCGGACTGCACAGGAAAAAGAAAAAAACGCAGTATAAGCCGGAAAAATCTTTTGCCGTACTTGTTGCCGCACATAACGAGGAAGAAGTTGTCGGCGCATTAATGGAGAATCTGAAGCAGCTTAATTATCCATCAGAACTGTACGATGTATTTGTAATTTGTGACAATTGTACAGACGGTACAGCTCGCATCGTTAGAGAACACGGCATGAACGCTTGTGTCCGCACCAATGCAAATCTGAGAGGTAAAGGCTACGCAATAGAATGGATGCTTAAAGAGCTGTGGGCTATGCCCCGGCAATATGATGCTGTTGTCATGTTCGATGCCGATAACTTGGCGCATACTGAGTTCCTGATGGAGATGAATAATGATCTTTGTTCAGGTGCACGGGTAATCCAAGGTTATATCGACACCAAGAATCCAGAGGATTCCTGGATTACAGCTGCTTATGGTATTTCGTACTGGTATATTAACCGTTTGTGGCAACTTTCACGCCATAATTTAAATATGGCTAACTTCCTTGGCGGAACCGGAATGTGTTTTGAGACCACACTTCTTAAAGAAATGGGCTGGGGAGCTACAAGTTTGGTCGAGGACTTGGAGTTTACGATGCGTAGTGCAGCACATGGTGTATATCCTAAGTTCAATTATGATGCAAAGGTATTTGATGAGAAGCCGTTAACCTTCAAGGCCTCCTCAAGACAGCGTCTGCGTTGGATGCAGGGGCACTTCACTGTTGCTCGCCGTTATTTTTTCCCATTGCTTTGGCAAAGTATTAAAGAACGCAGCTTAACGAAGTTTGACCTCGCGCTTTATGGAGCGAATGTATATATTGTATTGCTCACTTTTTTAATGACGGCGGTAATGTGGGTGGATATGGCGTTCTTTAACGGACCGAATATCGCTAACATTTACGGCAGCTTGCCGATCTGGCTCAGCTTCCTGGCTATTGGCGCCAATCTGGTGACTTTTGGTATTGCGATGGCATTGGAGAAGGTTACGTTCAAGAAAGTATATGCTTATCTTGTATTCTTCCCGATCTACTTGATCTCGTGGTATCCGATTACGTTCTATGCGTTCTTCACGCAGAACAATAAGCAATGGAGCCATACCAAGCATACTCGCGTAGTACGACTTGAAGAAGTACAAAGTAAGCAGGTATAAAATTCACGAAATTTCTGCATAAAAGGATTGACACCCCGAATAGTGTGGTGTATAGTATTCAAGTACGCAAATCATAGGGATTGCAAGAAGAAGCACCTGCTTCTCACCTGACTGGCATATTCGCCGGCTGGTTTTGATCTCAATGCTTTATGAATGTTAATGTTCATGAACGTTGATCAAACACGGGGTGTCGGGTGTTACCGGCACCCCTTTTTTATGGAGTTACGTGAGAATAGTTGTTAAAAAGATCCGGAGGTGGAGAGTTATCAGTAAGGAACATATGATCAATGATGAAATTCGGGCCAAAGAGGTACGGTTGGTTGGTGCGGAAGGTGAGCAAATCGGAATTAAACCGATCCGCGAAGCGCTGCAAATGGCGATCGATCTTAATCTGGATCTAGTCAATGTAGCACCACAGGCTAAGCCGCCGGTATGCCGCATCATGGATTACGGCAAGTTCCGTTATGAAACGCAGAAGAAAGAGAAGGAAGCGCGTAAAAACCAGAAGGTCGTTGATATCAAGGAAGTCTGGTTCCGTGCTAACATTGAGGAACATGATTATCAAACTAAGTTCCGCAATGTGATCAAGTTCTTGGGTGAGGGCGATAAAGTGAAGTGCTCCGTACGTTTCCGCGGACGTGAGATTACACACGCGAATATCGGCCAAAAAATCCTCGAACGAGTGAAGAACGAAGTGGCTGATATATCTGTTGTTGAGCGCCAGCCAAAGCTGGAAGGCCGCAGCATGATTATGATTTTGGCTCCTAAAGCTCAATAAATCTGGAGTCACTTGCTTATCTGCAATTTGGCGCCGCATAATATTCAAGGAGGAAACACCATGCCTAAGATGAAAACACACAGCAGCCTGAAAGGCCGCTTCAAAATTACCGGAACTGGTAAAGTAACACGTTACAAAGCTCACAAAAACCACTTGCTGTCCCACAAATCTAAACGCGCTAAGCGCGTTCTGAACGGAAATCCAGTAATGGCCCCTGGGGATGTAAGACGTTTGAAACAAGGATTGGCTAACTTGAAATAGTTTATTACACATTTTTGGGAGGTTTATTAATATGGCAAGAGTTAAGGGCGGATTTGTAGTTCGTCGTAAACATAAAAAAGTGTTGAAATTGGCAAAAGGTTATTTCGGTTCTAAACACCGTATTTTTAAAACAGCTAAAGAACAAGTAATGAAATCGATGGTTTACGCTTACCGCGACCGTCGTCAAACTAAACGTAACTTCCGCAGACTGTGGATCGTTCGTATTAATGCAGCAGCTCGTTTGAACGGTCTTTCTTACAGCAAGCTTGTATACGGCCTGAAATTGGCTGGTGTAGAAGTTAACCGTAAAATGCTGGCTGATCTGGCTGTGAATGATCTTAACGCATTCAACTCCTTGGCTGGTATTGCTAAAGAGAAAATCAACGCGTAAGTGTTGTAATATAACCGAAAAGCACCGCCTGCGGGTTGCCCATGCAGCGGTGCTTTTTTGTGCGGTAAGATAGGGATGAAGCAGCGTTGACATTCCCTACATAAAAGAAAAAGCTCTGCATCTGCAGAGCTATTCCCAGTACTTTATGGTGTTTAATTGAGCGGCGAGTTTTTTGCTGATATTGCGGCGAACTTTTCGTAGCTCGGAACGTTCATTAGCAGATTCGTTGATCAGCTTCTCTTCGTCTGTCTCTGGGATGATAGCTGGGACCGGAGTAGGCGTGCCATCCTCTTCGACTGCGACAAAGGTTAGGAATGAAGTAGCAGCGACAGCGCGCTCTCCAGTATATAGATTTTCTGAAATGATCTTCACAAACACCTCTATGCTTGTCCGTCCGGTCCAGGAGACGAAGGATTCAAAGCATACGGAGTCAGTAGGGCGAATGGGTCTCAAGAAGTCTACAGAGTCTGTAGAGGCTGTGACGACGTTAGTTCGACAATGGCGCATAGCTGAAATGGAGGCTACTTCATCAATGCCGCTCATAAGCTTGCCACCGAATAATGTTTTGTGATTATTGACATCATTAGGGAAAACGCGTCCGGTTTTGAAGACACGGGATTCACGGCAATATTTGAAGGCCGGTGTTGTTTGTGGATTTATTTCTTCGGTCATGATCTGATAACTTCCTTTCAGTGCAATTACTAAGGAATCATAATAATAGAAAACACTTAAGTGTGCAATAATATTTGTAATGTGTTGGAATACTATACAGAGTAAAATCAGGGTTTCTGACATTAACCAGACATAACTGTAACATGCTATGTCATGGAAAGCGGTTACTTGCTAAAAAGTGCAAATTATTATTGACCTGAGGTCATTTATGCACTGGATTTTAGATTTTATTGCAGTTATAATTTGAACTAATGGAATGTCCAAGCAGAACACAGAAGACATCCAATATTTTAAGGGGGATTACATTCAATGAAAAAAGGTTTAAAGCTATCTCTTGCAATGTTGCTGTCTCTTACAGTCGTTTTGACAGGCTGTGGAAACAACAATAACAACGCCGCTAAAGGTGAAACTAATGCAGGAACCAATGCAGGAACAAACGCACCTAAATCCGATTTCAAATTTGGTATGGTTACTGACATTGGTGGCGTAAACGATAAATCGTTTAACCAATCCGCATGGGAAGCATTGCAAGCTCTTGAAAAAGAAACAGGTAGTGGCGTTAAGTACTTGCAAAGTAAATCAAATGCTGACTATGAGCCAAACCTTAACTCCTTCGTTAAAGATGGATACAATTTGACTTGGGGTATTGGTTTTGATCTTGGCGACGCAATTAAAAAAGTAGCTACTGAGAACCCAAATGCTAACTTGGCTATCATTGATAGCGTAGTTGAAGCTCCTAACGTAGCTTCCGTTACTTTCTCCGAAAATGAAGGTTCCTTCTTGGTTGGTGTGGTTGCTGGTCTGACTACAAAAACTAACAAAGTTGCATTCATCGGTGGTCTGGAAAGCCCTGTAATCAAACGTTTTGAAGCTGGCTTTAAAGCTGGTGTAGCAGCAGTTAACCCTTCAGCTAAAGTAACACCTACTTATGCTGGTGGTTATGACAAACCAGACGTTGGTAAATCTCTTGCGGCTACATTGTATAACGACGGAAACGACATTATCTTCCCTGCTGCTGGACAAACAGGAAATGGCGTATTCAACGAAGCTAAAGCTCGTAACAAAGCAGGCGGTACTAAAGTATGGGTTATTGGTGTAGATAAAGACCAATCCATCGAGTTTGGTACTGACGTTACTTTGACTTCCATGATCAAACGTGTAGACGAAGCTGTTCTTAAAGTTTCTAAAGAAGTAATTGACGGTACGTTCAAGGGTGGTACTACAACCGTTCTTGGTCTGAAAGATAATGGTGTAGGTATTTCTGATACTAAGGACAACGTTTCTGAAGAGATCCTGGCTAAAGTTGAAGAATACAAAAAACAAATCATTGATGGAACAATCACTGTTCCTTCCGAGTAATAGTTAGTCTCCATTTATTGCAATACAATAAGGATCAAAGAATAAGGCCGGTGTTGTGCTGGCCTTATTCCTTGTTAAAGCACTGGTTATGATAAGAGGAACATAGATATACCGCCTTACAAAGGGCGGTACATCCGTGTCTATAAGGTAGTTATATATTCTGTGATGAGGGTGATTCCATGAGTGCTGCGGCTCCTGTCGTAGAGTTGAAGCAAATCACAAAACGCTTTCCCGGTATTGTTGCTAACGATTCCATTAGCTTGACGCTTAAAAAGGGTGAAATCCTTGCATTGCTTGGTGAGAATGGTGCAGGCAAGTCCACTTTAATGAACATTGTATTTGGATTGTATCAACCGGATGAAGGCAGTATTGAAATCGACGGGAAACCGGTTATTATTGATAACCCCAATAAAGCTATTGAGCTTGGTATTGGTATGGTTCATCAGCATTTCAAGCTTGTGGAGCCTTTTACGGTGACCGAGAATATTGTTCTTGGGATGGAGCCGAAAAAAGGTCTTAAAATTGACTATAAATCCGCTGCGGAACAGGTTCGGAAGCTATCGGAGCAATATGGCCTGCAAGTGAATCCAAATGCCGTTATTCATGACATTTCGGTAGGTATGCAGCAAAGGGTAGAAATTATGAAGACCCTGTACCGTGGAGCGGATATTCTCATATTTGATGAGCCGACCGCAGTACTTACGCCTCAAGAAATTACGGAACTCATGGCGATTATGAAGCGGCTTGTTGCAGAGGGAAAATCCATTATTTTGATCACGCATAAGCTTAAAGAAATCATGCAAATATCTGATCGGGTCACCATTATTAGACGTGGGAAAGTAATTGATACTGTGAATACCGCAGAGACCAATCCTAATGAGCTAGCTGAAAAAATGGTTGGGCGTGGCGTAACTTTTAAAGTGGACAAGAAAGCTCCTGAAGTTGGCCAATCTGTACTCAAACTGAAGGATGTCAGCAGTAAGAGTAAAGACGGGGTCTCCGTACTGGATGGTCTTAGCTTTGAAGTTAAAGCAGGGGAAATTCTCGGGATTGCTGGCGTAGATGGCAATGGACAAAGTGAGTTGATCCAGGCCATTACAGGTCTGCGCAAAATTGATTCGGGTTCGATAACCGTTTCTGGCAATGAAATTGCTAATTTATCACCGCGGAAGGTTTCAGAGATGAATGTCTCTCATATTCCTGAGGACCGCCACAAGCATGGATTAGTGCTTGATTTCACCATGAGTGAGAATATGGTTTTGGAAACCTATTATAAGAGTCCTTACAACAAAAATGGCTTTTTGCAAAATGATGTCATTGATAAGTACGCAGCGAAGCTTATAGAGCAATTTGATGTACGTACACCTTCAATAGAGACCAAAGCCCGTTCTTTATCCGGCGGAAATCAACAGAAAGCGATTATTGCGCGGGAAATAGATAAAAATCCGACATTGTTAATTGCCGCACAACCTACGCGCGGTTTAGATGTTGGGGCTATCGAATTTGTTCAGAAGCAACTCATAGCTCAGCGTGATCAAGGAAAGGCTGTTCTACTTATTTCCTTTGAATTGGACGAGATTATGAACGTCTCTGACAGAATCGCTGTTATCTATGAAGGGAAAATTGTCGGTGAAGTGTTCCCGCAAGATACGAATGATCAGGAACTGGGTCTTATGATGGCAGGCAGCTTGCAGCGGGGAGGTAAGGCAGTTGAATAAGTTCAAAAAAATCTTCACAACTGACAGCTACATCGTTCCTCTGGTTGCCATCGTGCTTGGTTTTCTTGTGGGAGCAATAGTTATGCTTCTGGGCGGTTATGATCCGATAACTGCTTACTCCGCACTGTTCAAACGGGTGTTTGGTAATTTGTATAACTTTGGTGAAGCTGTGCGCGAAATGACACCATTAATGCTCACCGGGCTAGCCGTAGCTTTCGCATTCCGTTCAGGGATGTTTAATATCGGGGCAGATGGCCAAGTAATGATTGGTATGACAGCGGCAACAGTGGTGGGTATTAAGATGGCAGGTCTGCCATCCTTCCTGCTTGTCCCGCTTGCTGTAATTATTGCGGGTGTCTGCGGTGGTTTATGGGCAGGGATCGCTGGCTATTTGAAAGCAAAACGTGGAATTAACGAAGTTATTACCACAATCATGTTAAACTGGATTGCTCTTTACCTGTCGAATTATATCGTTAGAAACTTTTTGTTGCTTCCAGGACAAAATCGTTCCGAGGATATTCCGGCCTCGCTTTCCATGACCTTTTTGAATTCGATATTTGATAATGCACGTCTACACTGGGGTACAGCTATTGCTCTTGCTGCAGCGGTATTCTTCTATGTGTACTTATGGAAGACCAAGCAGGGCTACGAAATGCGTGCAGTTGGTTACAATCCACATGCTGCCGAATATGCAGGGATGAATGTTGGACGTAACGTTATGAAAGCAATGTTCATAAGTGGTGTATTCGCCGGTCTGGCCGGAGCAGGAGAGGTGCTTGGTGTATTCCATTATCAAGCTATTTTCGCGGCATCGCCAGGATATGGATTTGATGGTATCGCTGTTGCTCTTCTTGGTTTAACACATCCACTTGGTGTTATTCTGGCTGCGATTCTCTACGGTACGCTGACTTATGGTTCTGCGGGTATGAGTTTTGCTGCAGATGTTCCACCAGAGCTTATTCGTATCGTTATTGGTTCAATCATATTCTTTATTGCGGCACAAGGGATTGTGCGCTGGGTGCTTAAGCCCTTTTACTTCAAGCGCAAGAAAGAGAAGGTGTTATAGATGGATCTGCAGACGTTAGGTCAACTGCTTAATACAACGCTTGTTTTTTCCACAGCGCTCATTTTTGCCTCACTTGGCGGCATCTTCTCTGAACGTTCCGGTGTCGTAAACATTGGACTTGAAGGTTTGATGATGTTTGGTGCCTTTGCGGCAGCAGTAGGCGGTTATTATGCTCAGGACGCTGGAATGGGCGAATGGGCTCCTTGGGTTGGTGTACTCTGTGCTATAGCTGTTGGTGTGCTAGGCTCACTAATTCATGCGGTTGCATCTATAACCTTTAAATCTGATCAGACGATTAGTGGTACGGTTATTAACTTTTTAGCTGCAGGAAGCACGCTCTATATGGTAAAGCTCCTGTTTGATGGATCTGCTGAAACTCCGATCATTGATGGGTTTAGCAAGGTTGCAATTCCTGGGCTCTCCAAAATCCCAGTGATTGGTGAAGGGATTTTTAATTCCTATCCTACAACTTATCTGGCCATAATACTGGTCATCGTTATTTATTTGGTTCTGTTTAAGACGCCATTTGGATTGCGTTTGCGTGCAGTAGGTGAGCATCCAAGTGCTGCAGATACACTGGGTGTAAAAGTTAATCGGATGAGATATATCGGTGTAATGTTGAGTGGATTGATGGCGGGTATTGGTGGGGCTACAATCACTTTAACAACAACCGGAACCTTTGGACATAATACAATCTCTGGTCAAGGTTTTATCGCCATTGCAGCGATGATCTTTGGGAAATGGAATCCACTTGGCGCCTTTGGTGCAGCGGTATTCTTCGGATTCTCCCAAGCGATTCGCAACTATGTTCAATTGTATGAGTGGTCACAAAATATTCCTCAAGAGTTTATCTTTATGATCCCTTATGTACTGACTATCATCGTACTGGTAGGGGCTGTAGGCCGTTCCTCTGCTCCTAAGGCATTAGGTCAGCCATACGATCCTGGTAAGCGATAGACATGTAACTATTCAAAGCCGTATTTCCGGTCTTTTCCCGGAAATACGGCTTTTTTATTAGGATCAGCAAGGATAAACATTGAGGCAGGAGGGCAAGTGTACAGGCGAAGGTCCTTTCCAACGAATAGACTGTTTTGTAGATGATGCGAATGAGAGGCGTACAAAACATTTAGGAGGGGATCATATGACTAAGCCAGTTACGAAGAAGCAAGTTATGAGACTCGTAGGTAAGCAGATCATTGCAGTAAAAAAGGACGGTACTCAGGTGACAGGGAAACTGCTTCGTGTATCCGGAAATCGTCTGATATTACAACGCGTAAGTGGTAAAAAAGTACAAACCAAAGCAATCATTCCTTTAGTGTTGTTTGATTTGCTAGCCATTGGTACAGCACCTTATGCTTTTGGTGGTGGCTATGGCGGTGGAGCGCCTTATGGCGGAGGTCCTGGCTATGGCAATCCTTATGGAGGTTACGGGTACGGAGGCACACCCTATCCACCTTTCGGATTCTTTTAAGTTCAGTTGAAATTTGATTTAACTAGATGAACCTTTTCTCCAATTCGTAACAGAAGCTTAGGGATTGATAACGGGCTACGCTGTAGCCCAATTTTTGATAAAAGGCAAGAGCTGCTGTGTTTCCTAAATCGACGGATACCTTAGCCCGATGACATCCGCGTGATAGTGCAAATCGTTCTGCTCGATCCATGAGCATATTCCCCAAGTGTTTGCGCCGTGCTGCGGGTGCTATGGCTAACATATCGATATAAAGTAAATCACCATGCAGCAGGAAATGGACAAACCCCATTGGATCACTCTCATAGTCGGGACAGGCGACTAAGGTGATACCGTGTCCCAGACGACGGGGGATATCTTTTTTGATTTTGGCAATTTCAGTCTTTGGCAAATGAGATAATGGTACAAGCTGTCGCTCGATTAAATCAAGGATAATGACGTCATCCTGCTTGGGTCGACGATAACGGATCATAGAGCGCCCCCTTTCTACGCATTGTCGTACATCATATGTCGGGAGCATGGTGGGGGTTCCCAGCACGTAGAAGTAGGAGTTGTGACAATATTAAAAATAAGGGTATTGACTTATCCATGTTAGGAATCATATAATGTGTCTAAACATTTTATCGAACATACATGTATCGGCAATGATGAGGACGAAGTTTTAAGGGCTCTTTTGCTCAGAGAGTGTGAGGATCTGCTGCAACCTCCACCGAAATCCCTTATATACGAGCTCACCTCGGAGCTGTTTTCCTGAAAGGTCCACTGGCTAGAGTGGTGGAATTATTAGGGGAAATCGTTTAGTCCGCGTTAGGGACTTCAGGTTACAGAGATTAGGGCCCTTGCCTACATCGATGGATTTTTGTATACCTGATAAGGCGTTGCATCGCGAGATGTAATGCAAACATGGGTGGTACCACGGAAGATCAACCTTTCGTCCCTCACGCGCTAATACTGTGCGTGGGAGGCGAAAGGTTTTTTTGTTTTATAAGGAACCATTTGCTGATGTATAAAGGACGGTCCGTCATTTGCATAATGAATGTTAAATATCGGAGGAGGAATACTGATGAGCGCGCAAATACCGGAATTACGGTCTACTGAGCAGTTAAAAGAAAAATGGATGGAGCCGGAGGTCATTTCCGGTTCCGAGATATTACTCCGCAGCCTTGTATTAGAAGGTGTAGACACTGTATTCGGATATCCGGGTGGAGCTGTACTGTACATCTATGATGCATTGTACGGTTTTACGGATTTCAATCACGTGTTAACACGTCATGAGCAAGGTGCTATTCATGCAGCTGACGGTTACGCTAGAGCAAGTGGCAAACCAGGGGTATGTATAGCTACCTCAGGTCCCGGAGCAACGAATCTTGTAACAGGTATTGCTACAGCATATATGGACTCCACTCCATTGGTTGTAATCACAGGTAACGTATTCTCCAGCCTGATCGGTACAGATGCTTTCCAGGAAGCAGACATTACCGGGATAACGATGCCAATCACTAAGCATAGCTACTTTGTAAGAGATGTTGAGGATCTCCCGCGTGTTATACATGAAGCTTTTCATGTGGCGAATACCGGTCGTAAAGGTCCAGTGTTGATCGATATTCCGAAAGACGTGTCAGCAGCGAAGACGTTGTTCACACCAGTGAAAACAGTGAATCTTCGGGGCTACAATCCTTGTACAGTTCCAAACAAACTGCAGCTTGATAAATTGGTTCGTGCGATTGCGGTTGCTGAACGTCCGATCATCATTGCAGGTGGTGGAGTTATTTACTCCGGAGCACATGAAGCTATGTTCGAATTCGTGAAACGGACAGAGATTCCAATTACTACAACCTTGCTGGGTCTCGGAGCTTTCCCTAGTGCAGAAGAACTTTGGATGGGAATGCCGGGTATGCATGGTACGTATACCGCGAATAATGCGATCCAACAGTGCGATTTGCTCATTAATATCGGTGCACGTTTTGATGACCGTGTTACTGGCAGACTGGACGGCTTCGCGCCAAAAGCCAAAATCGTGCATATCGATATCGATCCTGCAGAAATCGGGAAAAATGTATCGCCTGATATTCCGATTGTAGGCGATGTGAAAACGGTATTGGAAATGCTGAATCCTGAGGTTGGCCGCGCATCTAATGCTGATGCTTGGAGAACACAGATTGCTCAGTGGAAGCTAGATCAGCCGCTTCGGTATAAGGATTCAGAAACAGAGCTTAAACCACAATGGGTGATTGAAATGATCAATGACACCACTAAAGGTGAAGCGATTGTTACAACGGATGTTGGTCAGCATCAAATGTGGGCTGCACAATACTATAAGTTCAATCATCCGCGTTCATGGATTACTTCAGGCGGTCTTGGAACGATGGGCTTCGGATTCCCGTCAGCTATCGGTGCACAGATGGCACATCCTGAACGGTTGGTAGTATCGATTAATGGTGATGGCGGCATGCAAATGTGTTCCCAAGAGCTAGCGATATGTGCGATTAACAATATACCAGTCAAAATTGTAGTAATTAACAATCAGGTGCTTGGCATGGTTCGCCAATGGCAGAATCTTATCTATGATAAACGTTACAGCTTTACAGACCTCGCAGGCAGTCCGGACTTCGTTAAGCTGGCTGAGGCCTATGGTGTAAAAGGTCTACGGGCGACGAATAAGGAAGAAGCACGTGATGCATGGCAGAAAGCACTGGAAACACCGGGTCCAGTATTGGTAGAATTCGTTGTTCCAAAAGACGAGAATGTCTACCCGATGGTAACTCAAGGTTCAACCATCGATCATATGCTGATGGGGGATGAATAACAGTGACAAGACATACGATTTCTGTACTCGTAAATGACCAGCCGGGTGTGCTTCAACGGGTGTCGGGTTTGTTCGGTCGCCGCGGATTTAATATTGAGAGTATAACGGTTGGCCAGTCTGAAGAGGTTGGATTGTCCCGGATGGTTATCGTTACTCTTGGAGACCAGCATACGCTTGAACAAATCGAGAAGCAGCTCTACAAGTTAATTGATGTAATTAAAGTCGTTGATCTTGGATCTAAGCCCATGGTTGCTCGTGAGCTGGCTCTGATTAAAGTGAATGCTGATCCAAGTGAGCGTCCGGAAATTATGGGCGTTGTAGAAACCTTCCGGGCTTCAGTTGTTGATATTGGCAGCACTACATTGTTAGTACAGGTAGTTGGAGATACAGTGAAGATTGATGCGATGATCGAGCTTTTGAAACCTTATGGAATCAGAGAACTGTCTCGCACGGGTATTACGGCTATGGTACGCGGTAACTCTTAAATATTTTATTTTGCGACTTTAACGGATTACTGCTTGATTGCATTAATCTGATATGATATGAATGAACTTCCCGCTAAAGAGCGGGAGCTTGAGGAGCAGCTAGATCTTCTATGATTCCAGTTCTCTTGAAGCACCCGCTCTTTATGATGGGTCTCAAATTAAAGGAGGATATTGACAATGGCAGTTACAACGTACTATGAACAGGATGCAGAACTTAGTGTATTAAAAGGAAAGACAATTGCGGTAATCGGGTACGGTAGCCAAGGACATGCCCAAGCACAAAACCTGCGTGACAGTGGTCTTCAAGTTGTCATCGGTCTTCGTGAAGGTAAATCTTTTGAAACTGCGAAAAATGACGGTTTTGAAGTATTGCCAGTAGCTGAAGCAGTATCCCGTGCAGATGTTGTGCAAATCCTAATGCCAGATGAAACACAGGCTTCGGTATATAAAAATGAAGTAGAACCAAACCTTAAAAAAGGCGCAGCTTTGATGTTCTCCCACGGCTTTAACGTACACTTTGGACAAATCGTTGCTCCTAAAGATGCAGACGTGCTGCTTGTAGCACCAAAATCTCCAGGTCACATGGTTCGTCGTACTTATGTTGAAGGCTTTGGCGTTCCTGGCTTGATTGCTATCGAACAAGATGCAACTGGAAAAGCTAAAGAAATCGGTCTTGCTTATGCAAAAGGTATCGGCTGTACACGCGCAGGGGTTATCGAAACTTCCTTCCGTGAAGAAACCGAAACTGACTTGTTCGGTGAACAAGCTGTACTTTGCGGTGGTGTATCCGCACTGATCAAAGCTGGCTTCGAAACATTGACAGAAGCAGGATATGCTCCTGAGATGGCTTACTTCGAATGTCTGCACGAATTGAAGCTGATCGTTGACATGGTATACGAAGGCGGATTGTCCAGCATGCGCGATTCTATCAGTAACACTGCTGAGTACGGTGACTATGTAACTGGACCACGTATTGTAACTGAAGATACTAAAAAAGCTATGAAAGCTGTTCTGACAGATATTCAAGAAGGTAAATTCGCTCGTGACTTTATCCTTGAGAACCAATCCGGACGTGCTTTCCTTACCGCTACTCGCCGCAACGAAGCTGCTCACCCAGTAGAAGTTGTAGGTAGCCAATTGCGTGAAATGATGCACTGGATTAAGAAATAATCATAATCATACTTATGATTAAATAGTATTACCTTCAAATGCGGCCGTGACTTTGCGAGCCGCATTTGAGAGTTTCAGCACAATTTTTGGGAGGTGCTTAGCATGCGGAAAATTTATGTGTTCGATACGACACTGCGAGATGGAGAGCAGTCACCAGGTGTGAACCTCAACACGCGTGAGAAAGTGGAGATCGCTTACCAGTTAGAGAAGCTGGGAATTGATCGCATGGAAGCGGGTTTTCCTGCAGCTTCTCCAGGTGATCTAGCTTCTGTTAATGCGGTGGCAAGAGCTGTGAAGAACGTCACGGTAATCGGCCTTTCTCGTTCTAGAGAGACAGATATTGATGCTGTAAAAGAAGCACTACAGGGAGCGCAGGACCCTTGTATTCATATTTTTCTGGCTACATCTCCTATTCACCGCCAGCATAAGCTACGGATGGATAAGGCTCAGGTGCTGGAAACTGCACAGTCTGCTATCCGATACGCTAAAAAATATTTCCCTAAGCTCGAGTTTTCATTAGAAGACGCGGGCCGTACGGAGTATGATTTCATGGCTGAAATGGTCGGCATGGCTATCCGGGAAGGCGCTAATGTTGTTAATATCCCGGATACTGTAGGTTATTTGAATCCTTCGGAGTACGGAGCTATCTTTAAATATCTAAAAGAGAATGTGCCTGATATTGAACGCGTACAGCTTAGTGCCCATTGTCATAACGATCTTGGTATGGCTACAGCAAATACGTTGGCTGCGATTCAGAATGGTGCAGATCAGATCGAAGGAACGATCAACGGTATCGGTGAACGTGCCGGGAACACAGCGATTGAAGAAGTTGCGCTAGCGCTTGAGACACGGGCTGAATTTTTTGGTGCAAAAACATCGCTTACGTTATCTGAGATCTCTCGCACAAGCCGTCTGGTCAGCAAGCTGACAGGTATGGTGGTTCCAGGGAATAAAGCGATTGTAGGAGCTAACGCATTTGCTCATGAATCGGGTATTCACCAGGACGGGATGCTAAAAGAGAAAACTACCTACGAGATCATGACACCGGAGACTATTGGACTTAAAGAGAGCAAGCTGGTACTCGGCAAACACTCTGGACGGCACGCTTTCCGCGATAAGTTGAGTGATCTTGGGTATGATTTGTCCGAAGAAGAGCTGAACACCGCTTTTTCTAGATTTAAGGATTTGGCAGATAAGAAAAAAGAAGTATCAGATGAAGACATTTTGGCTTTGATTGAAGAGAAATTAATTGATACGCCAGAAGTCTTTAAGCTGCAAACGATGTTCGTTACTTATGGTAATGAAGCTGTTCCAACCGCCAAGGTTATCATTGCGGGTCCGGAAGACCAGCCGATTGTAGCTGAGGCCGAAGGTAATGGTTCAGTAGATGCCATCTACAATGCTATTGATAAAGCTACGAATGAGGAAGTTACCCTTGGAGATTATTCGATTAAATCGGTCTCCCGTGGTAAAGATGCGCAGGGTGAGGTTCATGTGGTGCTTTCGCAGGGAGAAGTAGCTGCACAAGGCCGTGGACTTAGCACCGATATTCTAGAAGCAAGTGCCCGCGCTTATATTGATGCGCTGAACAAGCTTCTGGAGAAGCGTAAGACTTACACCAAACGTGATCACGCTAGTCTATAAGATGTACAATGTTATTTTTATTTTCCACTAAGTAGTAAATACGACAGGGATATGCGAGTTATTGCGCATATCCCTGTTTTTTTTTGCAATAAAAAGATCTCCAAGACTGCAATAGGACGCTGTTCAGATTATGTATAGATGGACTATTTACAATAGTTGTTAGGTTGCAAATTTATATCATGAGAAAGAGTCAAGGAGGTTAATGCGGGGGAGTAGAGTACGGGATTCAAAGGATAAAGCTTAGGAAAAGCACGATAAACGGAGTGATAAAGGAGGCATTTTTAATAATGTTATCAAAAAAGAAAATTAGCGCATTGCTCGTAGTATTCTTGCTTGTGACGCAATGGGCTTACAGCTTTGGCTTTGGAGTCAATTCGCAGGCATATGCGAGTGGCAACGGTACTGTAATTGGAGATGACCTCATTACTAGTGTTACGCTTGCTGTATACACTGATGATAAATACACAAATACGGTTACAGAAAGCGTATATGAACTTGATTCCTATTCGGAATTGAACTATACATGGTCACTTCCAGATGGGCATGGATATAAGGATGGGTCCACCTATACCTTTGATCTTCCAACACAGTTTGAACTTTATAACGATCTGAATGGTGATCTTATTTTTGACGATGAGCCTGTAGGGACTTATACCGTCGACAAAAATACTAACCGCGTTGTATTTACATTTAATGCTTATATCGAAACTCACGATAAAGTGGGAGGGACTTTCTCCGTAAGGTCGCTTTTGAGCTCCAAGAAAATTACAGGCTCCACGAAGCAAACCCTGATTTTCCCGATACAAGGCGGTACTCAGACTATTGAGCTTAATTTTAAGCCGAAGGTTAGCTCTACTATAGAAAAAGACGGTTCGCCTAAGCCGCAGTATTATAACCCAACAAGCATCGCTTGGACGGTTGATGTGAATAAGGCACTGGAAAGCGTAAAAAATGCAGTTGTCACCGACACACTTCCTGCGGGATTATCACTGAATACGGTATCTATTGCTGTTTATGAACTTGATGTGAAGGTCGATGGGACTGTGAGTCTTGGCAATCTAGTGGACAGCAGCAAGTATGATGTGACAGGATCCACTTTGGGAGAGTTAAAGCTGAAATTTGCGGATAACCCGCTTACTAAGGCTTACCGGATTGGCTTCTCTACGGATATTACTGGTACTGGTGTAGATGCGAAAACCTTTTTGAATGAGGCAGTCTTAACAGGAGATAACGGATTTTCTAAAAAGGCTAGCACTACAGTTACAGTAGGACGTGGCAAACCACTATCGAAAGAGTCCATCAATTACGATGCAGCGAATCAGGTGATTTCCTGGGCTGTTAATTTCAATTACAATGAAAAAACAATTTTAGCGGCAAATGCTATTTTGAAGGATACATTCAATAACACCCAAGATCTAATTCTCAGCTCGGTTAAAGTTTATCCTGTAACGATCGACAGTAATGGCAACGGGGTTAAAAGCGCGGAAATCGCTTCAAGCGAATATACAATAACTCCAACAACTGCAACGGGATTAAATGGTTTTGATCTGAAATTTAACAATGATATAAATTCTGCCTACCGTATTGAATATCAGACAAAGGCAAATGGCAGAGTATTTGATGATGGCAAGATTACGAACAAAGTTACTTATGATGGAAAAACAGAAACGGGTTACAGTGATATCAAGCAGCAAATTCTCCATAAATATTATAGCAACGTTAATTATGCGACTAAGACCCTTGATTGGACTATCCAAATTAACGACGACAGCAAGACTATGGAAAATTTAGTGGTGACGGACACTTTTGGCAATGCCGGATTAAAGCTTGTTCCGGGTACATTAAAGGTTCAACCAACTAAAGGCGGAACTGCTACCGTCCATAGTGTTGTTTACAATGCGCATGATCCGGCTGCAGTAAACGATGGATTTGTGATTACTTTTAATGCGCCGATAAATGAGCCTTACACAATTACTTATACAACAAGCTTTAACTATGATTGGCTGGCTCCGGGCAAAACTCAATTCACTAATACAGGTGCACTCGATTGGAAAGAAACGGTTAATGGGGTGCAGGAGTCTAAGCATAAAGAAGCGACCGTAACCTTTAATCCAAGAGATGAGGTTAAAAACAATGGGAAGAAGAGTGGTTCCTACAATGCTGTAACTAAGGAAATCACTTGGAACATTGGGGCTAATTATAATCAGAAAACGTTAAACCAAGCTCAACTGGTTGATACCATTTCAGCTGGCCAAGTTGTAAATATGGATTCTGTGAAAGTGAATAAATGGGAGTATGGAAAGGATGGAAATCCTTCTCCTCAAGCTAGTGTGAATTCCGCGGACTATAAAGTGGAGCTGGATGGCAGTGAGCTGAAGGTGACATTTAATAAAACGATTAATTATGCGTTCTACGTCACTTTCAAAACAACGTTCGCGGATCAAGCGATTGATTCAAATGAAATTAAAAATACAGCTACGTTATATGACGGTGCGAAAGTAGAGTCCGCTAAACTGCAAGCTTCTGTTAATATCCCTCAGGGCGGGGAATACGTTAACAAAGAAGGTGCGCAGGATGGAAATAAAATACATTGGACGGTTTACATCAACCGTAACCAATCTTTTGTAAAAGAAGCGGTAATTACGGATATTCCAAGCGACAATCAAATCCTGCTGTCCAATACATTCCATGTCTACAAAACGAAAGTTGCAAGCAATGGGGATGTAACATCGACCAACCAAGAATTGGTGAGTGGTACAGATTATAAGCTGGAAATCACTACGGATAATGACGGAAAAGAAAGCTTTAAGCTTAGTTTCCTGAAGGATATTTCCGAAGCTTATATTTTGAAATATGACTCCCTGATCACAGCACAAAACAATGATAAGGTAACCAATAAGGTTAGTTTCGATGGTAAAAACATCAAGGTAGTTCCAGGTGTAAGCACCGAGGAAATTATCGTTAAGCTCTCTAGCGGCTCCGGCACAGGAAGCGGCGTAAGAGGACCGTTGACGATTACCAAAGTAGAAGACGGGAATACGAGTAAGGTGTTAAGTGGGGCCGTTTTTGATCTGTATCGGGTAGTTGATGCCGATAAGATCTGGATTAAGGAAGGCACTACGGATACAAACGGGATACTTGAATTTACCAAACTAACAGGTGGGAAATATATATTAATTGAGAAAACAGCGCCTGCTGGTTATGTTCTTGATCAAACACCACATGAAGTGACTATTTCTTCGACGACAGGGATAAGCCTTGAGGTAAAAAACAAAGTTCCGACACCAACAGCAACGCCTATACCGACTGTAACGCCCGCACCAACGGTAACACCAACGCCAGCGCCAACAGCAACACCAACGTCGACACCGACAGCAACACCAACGTCGACGCCGACAGCAACACCAACGTCGACGCCGACAGCAACACCAACGTCGACGCCGACAGCAACACCAACGTCGACGCCAACAGCAACACCAACGTCGACGCCAGAGGAACCGACAGGTCCTATCTGGACACCATCACCGACACCGGAAGTAGTCGTTACTTCTACACCAACAGCAACACCAGTTGTGGTGGCAACACCTTCGCCAACACCGATGGTAACGCCAGTGTCGACGGCAACGCCAACGGTTACGCCAACAGCTACTCCAAGCCAGCCTGTGGCAACTAGTACGCCTGTTGTTCCGCAGGTAACCCCACCTGTGCAGAAAGAGATTACCAATGAAGATGTTCCTATTGAAGGTGAAATTCCACTTGGGGGAGTGCCAAGCTTGGGAGATGAGCCGGGACATGGTAAAGTGACTATTACTAAGGATGGCAAATGGGTCTACACACCTGATCCGGGCTATATTGGTAAAGATAAGTTCACCATTATTGTTACAGATGAGAATGGAAATGAAGAAGAAATCCTCATAGAGATTGATGTGGAGGAAGTACCAAAGGGTACAGTTACTGAGCCGGGAAATAACAGCAATAAACCGACTCAGCTTCCGAAAACAGGAGAAGACAGCGCGTTTCCGATCTACTTGGCTGGTGGAAGTCTGGTGCTTTTAGGGTTTGTATTAACAAGACGATTCAAACGTAATAACTAGGAAGGTAATAATAAAGACACCCGGTTTTATCCGGGTGTCTTTATTATGTCTTGATAGGGTATTTAGCTCATCGCACTCTATGGTTAAGCTGTTCCCATTGCTCGTACCAGTGCTCAACGCTGGCTGGAAGATTAATGTTAAGCTCCTGATGGAATAAACCCTTTAGCAGCTTGTATTGCTCTTCCACAGCGGAACGTTCTCCAATGCTGTCGTAGACCTTCATTAATCCTAAATGCCCTTGTTCAAAATAAGGCTGTAACTGCACTACTCGTTGATAGACAGTAACGGCCTCGGCAATTCTGTTGCTTTCTATATAAAATTGGGCTATGCCCATTGCATGGTGCAACCAAATGGTACGAAGACGTTGCCGCTCACTTTCAGCCCATAAATAATCATAATCGTCATAGTAATCTCCAGAATAAAGCTCGAATAAAACTTGATGCTCCGCACAATTAACTTCACTGATGGTTTCCAGAGCCAGGATACCCTGTTCCCACTTATCTACATCAATCAACATTGATCCGGTTTCAAGGGTATAGCCTTCCCCCCCGCTAAGGTTGCTGATATGCAGGTCGACTTCATTCTGCTTTAAGCATTGCCGGACTTGATAAATTGTTGTATAGAGATGGGTAGAGGCCTTTTTCAGATTGAAGTCTGGCCACAGCAGTTCAATCAGCATGTCTTTACTTACGAAGCGGTTGCGATTATGGAGCAAAAAGGCAAATAACTCTTGGGCCTTAGAGGTTCTCCAACGCAGATTATTCAGAGATTGTCCGCCTCGTTCAAAACGAAGCGATTGAAGACAACGAATGGTTACCTCTTCTTTTGCAATTATGAGTTTTGGTGCAAGTGACAATCTTTCTTCTAACCGCTGGACAGCTTTCAATAGTCGGTCATTTCGCACAGGCTTCAAAATATAATCGAGCGCATTGATCTCAAAAGCCTCCACAGCATAATGGTTATACGCGGTAACGAAGATAATATTTGCATTTGGACAGGCCTCTTGGAGCATCTCCGCAGCTTGAAGACCATTAATTTCAGGCATTTCAATATCAATAAAAATAACGTCAGGATGATAAGACGGAGCCTCTTGAATGGCCTGTGAGGGGTCCGTATAGGAAGCGGCTATATGTAAAGATGGTATTTTTTTTAACATAAACTCTAATTTCACAAGGGCAAGCCGTTCATCGTCAACTAATATTGCCTGAATCATTATTAATCACCACTCAGATATAGTATTTTAGCCAAAATACGTCGAATCCTTACTTGATATTTCGGTTCACAATAGTTTGTCTGTTAATCAGAAAGTTTTCGAAGCGGATTTTTTTTGTCAGAAGGAATAATAAAACTCACAGAAGTTCCTTTCCCTTCGGAGCTTTTAATCTGCAGCCCTTTTCCGTAGACCCGCAACAGCCGTTTATGTGTATTTAAAAATCCGATTCCTCTTGCATCATTAGACGGATTGCTGAGCAACTGCTGGAGTTGTTCGTTTTTCATGCCTTGGCCATTGTCTGATATCGTGATTTCAATATCGCCAGCTTGTTCCTTGATGGTTATGGACACCGTTCCTCCTTGGGAGCGACTCAAAATACCGTGCCGGACAGCATTTTCAACCAGTGGCTGTATAGTCAGGGGCGGCAGCTGAAAATGCAAGCTTTCCTCATAATCCCAAAGAATGGTCATCCTATCTTCAAAGCGCTCCTTTTCTATGTAGAGGTAGGCATGAACAAGCTCAAGCTCTCGTTCAATCGGTATCATAGGCTCAGCATTCAGGAAATTGAAGCTTAAACGCAAATAAGAGCTGAAGGCATCCACAAGGTGACTCATTCTATTAATATCAAAAGAAGCCAGCGCGGATATTGAATTTAATGTGTTGAACAAGAAATGTGGTTGTATTTGCGCTTGAAGATAGGCAGCTTCCACACGAAGCCGTTCGTTTACGGACTGTTTTAGATCTGTTAAGGAGCGTACACGGGCCTTCAGCTCTATTGCATTCATAGGCTTCATTACATAGTCATTTGCACCTGAAATAAAACCGGTATAAATATCTTCCGCTTGGCCTCGTGCCGTCAGAAGCAGAATGGGAAGCTCAGCAATGGTGTAACGTTCACGAATTCTATGCGCCAGCTCATACCCGGACATTTGTGGCATCATTACATCTGTAATAATTAAATCCCACTGAACGGTATCCAGCAATAGTAAAGCATCGTTTCCGCTGGTCACCGTAACGATTTCATAGTCCTTGATGGAAAGTACGTTGGTAAGTATTTTTAGATTAACCGGATCATCATCTACAGCCAGAAGCTTTGGTCTCCTTCCATGGGCTGATGAAACGATACCCGGTGCGGTTAATTTGGATAAAGTGATCATAGATGGCGTGTCTGAGAATTCAGTCATAGAGGGCAGTTCTGAACTCAATACCCGGCTGGTTGAATCGTATAATGGCATTGTGAATGTAAAGGTAGTACCTTCTCCAAGTGTGGAGACTACACTTATTTTCCCGCCGTGAAGTTCAACTAACTGCTTGCTGGTGCTTAATCCAAGCCCGATGCCACCGCTAACTTCGTTCATGCTGGAATCGCCCTGTTCATAGGGCTGGAAAGCTCTGAGCAACGTCTCCTCGTTCATGCCAAGACCCGTATCCGTAATATGAATCTGCGCCGATTTTTTATGAATATCTGCATGGATTCTTATCGTGCCTACAGTCGTATATTTAACAGCATTTTGAAGCAGATTGAACAAGATCTGAATGAGTCTTTTTTCATCAGCCACAATAGAAGGGAATGAATCTGGTATTTCTGAGACTAAGGATAAAGATTTCCCTTCCGTTAAGAATTTGAACATATCAAGCACACCCACTGCGAAGGATTGGATCTTAAGTTCTCTGAGCTGCAATTGTATATTGCTTTCACGGAGCTGGGATTGATCCAGCAGATCGTCTACCAGAAGAGACATACGTCTTCCAACGGTAATGAGCAGTTTTAAATTCTCAGCATTTTGATGCGTTACAGTGTCACGCTCGCTGCCCAGGACAGTTTCGGCAATGTTAATGATACTGTACAGCGGATTTTTTAATTCATGTGAGGTGTTAGCCAAAAAAGCATCCTTTTGTGTAACACTTCTCTGCAGGCTGTGCGCCAGTTTTTCTGTCTCCTTAGTATTCCAGTGATATCGCTTAAATCCAAAAGTCGCAAAGCACAAAAAGGCGATAATTAGATCAAAAGGATAATAGGTAACGTTAACCCAGTTATAATTCTTGAACATTCCCCAAAGTGTGCTGTTAACGATGGCAAACATAGATAACAACAGGAAAATAGAGCCTTCGTAATTTTTAACAATAGATCTCAGAAAAAGAATTACGACACCTAATGCTAAAACTAATAAATTTATGCCGAAAATCAGTGTGTGAAATTCATAATAGTGAACAACGGGTCCAAATAATATGAACAGGATGTCTACTACGGACAGGATGGTTAGGATACGAATACTTTTTATTTTTAAATCCGTGAACAAAAGATGTTTGCTTGTCTGCAGGATAAAAATAAATACAGCAATATAAGAGATGTAAAATAGTTTGAAATTCCATTGATAGTTCAAGGGAAATACGTGCAATAGAAGCCTGTCATCATCTATGAGTACGGTAGTTATAGCGGATATTACCAGTAGAAAAAAATAGATCAACATCTTTTGCCGCAGCCCAATTATATATAAAATAACAGCATATACAGCGTGCAGTATTAGAACAACACATAATAGCAACTGTAGGCTAATAGAGAGCAGTCTTTCCTGTGTTAAAGCTTTTTCGCTGCCAAATACAATCGTTTTAGAAATTCCTCCCGTTTGGGAAAAGGAATAGTTGGCTACATGGATCACAATTTCAAGTTCACTTTTATCGGTTGTAAAGGATACTGAATAAGGCAGTATGTACGGAATATAGTGTTCTTTACTCTCAGCAGGAGTGCCAGAGCTGTCCAGCCGTTCACCGTTGATATACACTTCTGAAGAGGACCGAGCTCCGGAAATTAGAAGACTATAGGATTGCTTCTTATGATTATCTGTTAGGACACGTAGCCGATAGGAGCCGTAGCCATAAGCAGATTTATCGCTATCGCTAAGGGCATCTTTCCAGTTCCCCGGGACTTGTATATATTTTGCAGGAGCAGCAGTTACAGATTGTTCGTTGAATGAAGGAAGCAGCATACCCGGATAGAACTCCCACTGCCCATTTAAAATAAGGAGTTTGTCCTGATTCCATTGTTTATCCCGTAAATCCAACACACCATTGATCAGTGGTGGTTGTGTGGTGTGCGGAGAAATCTTTACCCATAGGATACGGAATCCAGTGAGTATAATAAGAAACAATGCGATAATTAAGAAGAGTTTTCTTTTAGTCATAGTAGTTAAACATTATTCGACAACAAACTATATATTCCTCTCTTCAGCCTATTTCAAAAAAACCAAAAAAATTTATGTATAGGTTGCAGGGGAGAACGATTGGTTGGCGTCTAACGTTATGAAGGTGAAGGAGGGGAGAAAGCTGGAAGAGGCAGAATGGATTGCTGCTGTGCTGAACGGTCAACATCAAGCCTTTGGGCATTTGGTGACACGTTACCAAGGCATGGTATACAGAGTATGTGTCAAAATCACAGGAGAAGCCGAATCGGCCAAAGATATGGCCCAGGAGGTTTTTATAAAAGCATATAAAGCGCTCCCCTCTTTCAGAGGACAATCCTCCTTCTCGACATGGCTGTATCGGATTGCCTACCGAACCTGTCTGGACTGGAAACGGGCCAACGATAGGGAGTGGAAGTACCGAAGTGCAGCTGATTACACAGAAAATGATTGGGTAACGTCTCAAACTCCGGAGCATGAGGTACTTGAGCAGGAAACATCAGCTGAATTAGGAGAGAATGTGAACAGTCTGGCGGAACCGTACCGGTCGGTCGTCCAGCTGTACTATTTTCAGCGCAATTCCTATCAAGAGATTGCAGAGCAAAAGGGAGTTTCCGTGAAAACAATCGAATCGCAGCTTTATCGAGCCAGACAGATGATGCGTAAACAAAGGGAGGAATGGCGATGAATTGTGCAATAGTGAAGGAATGGATGCCACATTATATAGACGGCCTACTGTCTCCAGAGATGGAGCTGAGTATCCGATTGCACATAGAGTCATGTCCTGATTGCGCAGAGTGGCTGGAGGAAGCCAAAGCAATGTCGGAGCTGTGGTCGGAAATGGATGCTGACAGAGAACAGTTGCAGGCGCAGATGGACTTCCCGGATCTCGCAGCAGATGTTATGACACATATTGAGCAGCTCGAAACAGGGCGCAGATCACGAGCGACTAAGGCAACCAATGTAAGACGTCGTTCTGCCCCAAAAACCTCATGGATTCATTATGGAGTGGCTGCTTGCCTCAGTTTGTTATTGTTGCAGTTTGGGGTATTTGAGAATTTGGCCTATGGCATTACCGAAATAAACGGCCATATGTCGAATTCAGTAACCCAGTGGTTTGGTGGCTTTGGGAGATAGTAATAAAATAATTGATCATCAATAGATGTTTAAATTGGCTAAAGTTTTGCTACCCAAATTTTAGGAGGATGTATTATGATTAAGAAGAGACGTTGGCTCACTTTTATGCTGGCTATGATACCTGGAGTAGGTCATTTGTACTTAGGCTTTAAAAAGCAGGGTTTACAGTTTATGATCGGGGCCTCCTTATGTATAATGTTTATTCCGTCCGAGCCCTTGATCTTCCCGTTTGCCCTGGCGGCGCTGTGGTTTTATCAGTTGTTTGATGCCCTGCAGAAGGCGGCTTGGATGAAAATAACTGCTGCTGAACACGAACGAATGATGTTTCATCCAGACAGCTTCGGAGCCCCTTGGACCATGGGTATGTCCTCTATGCCTGGATATCCACATGAAGAGATCAATCCAGCTTGGGTGGGAATCGGCTGTGTTGTTGCTGGGTTCCTTATGTTGGTAATCACAGCTTTCCCTACCCTTTGGGATATGCTGACTGAGATCAACATCGGCACGATCTTATTATCAGTGGGTCTGATTGCGTACGGACTGAAGATGTTAAGGAACAATACGAGAGCATAAGAAACGGGGATTTAACTATGGGGAGATGGAAAATAGGAAGTTTCACAGCAGCCTTGGGCTGCATTGCCCTTGGTGTCATTATCGTGATGGCTCAGTATGATATGATCAGCTATGAGGTGCTTGGTTTTTTATGGCCGGCGTTGTTGGTCTTATTCGGACTTGAGATGTTGATTAGACTTTTTATCAAATCCGATGTCAAAAGCCGTGTAAGCGGCTGGGCCATCCTGTTAATTATTGTGCTGATCGGAGCAAGTGGTGCTCAGACAGTAATGGCCGGAGGTTCACTCAGCAATCTGATCGGTAATACACATCTAACTCCGCTTAGTGGGAATGTGGAAGTGAAAGAGAATATTACGACGCTCAAAATCGTACTTCCAAGTGGAAAAGTAAAGGTTGAGGGTGTAGCTGGAGGCTCTTTGGATTATGAGGGAAGTTTACTGCTGCCTGGAAAATCGCAAAGTGATGCTGAAAGTGCATTAGAAAAGAAATGGAAGGTTAGTACTGAAGGAGATACACTGATTATGGAGCTCGATACCGATCATAATTGGTTCTCTAACATTCAGTTTGGATTCAATACCAAAAGTCCTTATTTAAATATAAGTGCACCCAATAACCTTGCTGTTGAGGTTGAGACAAGTGATGGCTCTATAGAAGCCTGGAATCTTAAGTCAGGTATAGAGGTTGAGACAAGTAATGGTGCATTAAATATTCATGATATTGTCGGCGAAGTGGATGCGCATACCAGCAATGGGTCACTATCCGTACAGAATATCCAAGGTGAAGTTGAACTTGTGAGCTCTAATGGAGCCATAGTATTGGATAACATTGATGGGGCGTTGTCAGCCAAGAGCAGCAACGGCAAAATTACTATAAACTCAGCAGTGACGGGAAACTGGAAATGTACATCCAGTAACGGAAAGATTATAGTGGGCTTGCCGGCCGTGTCGGATGCGAAGATTATTGCAGATACAAGCAATGGCTCGCTGAAGGGGAATGTACCCTGGGATCGGGACGGCGATAGCTATGGTACCGCTGTGCTTGGTAAAGCCACGTATACTGTGGATTTAAGCACGAGTAATGGAAGTGTGACCGTGGACACAGCTGAATAAGTATGAGTAAAAGGGAGCTGAGGCTTCAGCGAATGGATTCTGCTGAGGCCTCAGCTCCTTTTGTGATAGAACTTACCTACCAAGCATAGGCTTTAGGGGCTTCACCGCCGGGTCCAGGGAATATTTCATCTAGTCGTTTAAGCACAGCTTCATCTAGTACAATCTCAAGACTGCGCAGCGCACTCTCAAATTGCTCCAGTGTGCGGGGGCCGATAATAGGAGCTGTTACAGCAGGATTAGCCAGTAGCCAAGCAAGAGCGACATTATCCTGTGGTTCTCCCAGCTCCATACATAAGCTGGAAAAAGCCTCAAGCTGGCTCTTGTGCTGCTCTACACGATCTGCATTTCCGCCACTTCGGCTGCCCTCTATTTTTTTGAGTGCATTTCTTCCGAGAAGACCTCCATCGAGTGGACTCCAAGGAATAATACCTAGCCCCAGATGGCGAGCGGCTGGCAAAACTTCAAGTTCAGGAAGCCGACAGGTCAGACTGTATTTATGCTGCTCTGAGACTAGTCCAAGAAAACCACGAGCCTTTGCTTCTTGTTGTGCTATGGCGATATCCCAGCCTGCAAAGTTACTGGAACCGGCATAACCAATCTTGCCTTGACTCACAGCCAGCTCGAAAGCCCCCCAGAGCTCTTCCCAGGACGTACTGCGGTCTATATGATGCATCTGGTACAATTCAATATGATCGGTCTGAAGACGCTGCAGGGACCCTTCAAGATGGCGGCGAATGATATATGAGGATAATCCTTCTTCATCATTAGGACCATCAAGCTTATCATTCATGGCTCCATAAACTTTGGTGGCTAGTACAACCTTTTCCCGCCGCCCGCCGCCTTGTTTAAACCAGCGTCCGATAATGGTTTCAGTCAGGCCAGAATTTTCGCCCCAGCCGTAAATGTTAGCGGTATCAAAAAAATTAACACCTGCATCCAGTGCAGCGTCCATGATGCGGAAGGCTTCTTTTTCATCCGTCTGTGGGCCAAAATTCATCGTTCCTAGACATAGGCGACTGACCTTCATGCCGGATTTGCCAAGCTTTGTATAATGCACTTCGCATTCACTCCTTTGATAGATGACTTCATAGTAATTGTAAACATCTTCAGAACTAAGAGCAAATATGCTCAACATTTACGGTGGTGTTCTGATTCTCACTGTTTATAGGCTATACCTATCAGTTCAATAGAATCTATATCTTTGTCCTTTACGACTGGGTATGATACAACAATATAAAGAAGAACTATGTCTGTTAGAGCAGAAAACTTGAGGAGTGACTGAGATGAGTGAAGTTAAAAAAATCGCCGTTATCGCAGGGGACGGTATTGGACCAGAAGTTGTAGCAGAAGCGGAAAAAGTATTGAAAGTAACAGAAGAAGTATTCGGTTATGCCTTTGAAACAGAGCATGCATTATTTGGCGGTATCGCTATAGACGAGAAGGGCACTCCGCTGCCGGAAGATACACTTGAAATCTGTCGTAGCGCAGATGCTGTGTTATTGGGTGCTGTTGGTGGACCGAAATGGGATAATAATCCAAAGGAGCTTCGTCCTGAAACCGGACTGCTCGGAATTCGCAAAGCACTGGGGTTGTTCTCCAACCTGCGTCCAGCTGTCGTATTTGACTGTCTTAAGGATGCTTCGACTTTGAAGCCTGAAGTCCTGGAAGGCACAGATCTTATGGTAGTTCGCGAACTGACTGGCGGGATTTATTTCGGAGATAAATTGCGCCGTCAAGGAGAACATGGTGAAGAAGCTGTGGATACCTGTGTATATAACGTAATGGAAGTAGAACGAATTGTCCGCCAAGCTTTTGAAATTGCCGGCAAGCGCCGCAATAAACTGGCGAGTGTTGATAAAGCGAATGTACTTGAAACTTCACGTTTGTGGCGTGAGGTTGTGAATAAGATCGCTCCAGAATATCCGGAGGTAGAGGTAGAGCATGTACTGGTTGATAACTGCGCAATGCAGCTGCTGCGCCGTCCATCTAGCTTTGACGTTATCGTTACTGAGAACATGTTTGGTGATATCCTGAGCGACGAGGCTGCTATGCTGACAGGTTCTATCGGTATGCTTGCTTCGGCTTCGATGGGTGACGGCAACTATGGTCTCTACGAGCCCGTTCACGGCTCTGCTCCTGATATTGCCGGACAAGGGCTTGCGAACCCGATCGCAACAATCTTGTCGCTGGCCCTTATGTTCCGCTTAACCTTTGGTTATGAGGATGCTGCTGCTGCAATCGAAGCTGCAGTTGCTGCAGTATTGGATGCAGGGCACCGTACAAGTGATATCGCCGTGGATAAGAGCAAAGCGATCAGTACAACTGAAATGGGCGACCTGATTGTTGCAGCAATCCGCAAAGCCTAATCTTCTATTTATAATAATTATAAATAAATAATTGATCTAATCTTGACTTTGATTTTGTGCGATGATACCATTTGTTTAGTAGACAAGATATTATCGATTTCTGCAAATTTCAATATATTTCAGTATATTGAGAGATACAAATGGTACTTTTTCTTACATAATCAGAGGGAGGATTCTAGCAATGGCGGAACGTTTAGTAGGTAGACCGGCTCCCGATTTTACTATGGAAACCGTATCAGGTGATGGTAAGGATTTTGGTAAAGTAAGCTTGTCTGATTATCGTGGCAAATGGCTTGTATTCTTCTTCTATCCGCTTGATTTCACATTTGTATGTCCAACTGAAATCACAGCTCTCAGTGACGCAGCAGCACAGTTTGAAGCACTTGATACAGCGATTCTTGGCGCAAGCATCGATTCGATCCACAGCCACAAAGCTTGGATCAATACCCCTAAGGATTCTAATGGCCTGGGTCGTTTGAATTTCCCGCTTGCAGCTGATATTACGAAACAAGTCTCTAAAGACTATGGCATTCTGATTGAAGAAGAAGGTATCGCATTGCGTGGTTTGTTCATAATCGATCCTGAAGGCGAATTGAAATATCAAGTCGTTAACCACAATGATGTAGGCCGCAGCGTGGAAGAAACACTTCGTGTTCTGCAAGCCTTGCAATCTGGTGGTTTATGCCCAATGAACTGGAAGCCGGGAGATAAGAATCTGTAAATTTTAGACCGTTATCATAGTGATCCTTGATATTCTGATTTCTACCTCCTTGCAGAAAATTTTCTGTAAGGGGGTTTTTTGCTCCAAAAGATCTTGTATATCTAAATAGATTTGAAAATAGGCGCGAAAAGTTATATTATGTCCTCGAGTGGAGGAATCTCCATTGGGGTAATGTAATACAATAATAAACAATCAAAGGGTTATTTCTAAGGAGGGCGAACAAATATGAGCTTTTGCTGTGGAGCGAGTATGGTAGGAACAAAGGGGACCCTAAAACATTATCGCACGCAAGTCCATAATGTTCCCCTGCTTTTTTGTCCGGTATGTCATCGTGTGGAGGTTCACTACAAGGTCGAGAATGAATATGAGATCTTAGCGGAATATGCACATGGAGATGGTGTTACCGACGTGGACTTTCAGGACTATGTCATGGAAGACGAAACTGCAATATTCGAGAACGTCATTAACGTCGAGAGTGAAGATCCTCTAGCCGTTGTACGCAATCAGATCGATATGGCGCTTGACCTGCTAGCTGTAGCCAAACAGATTGAGGATACCAAGTGGGAACGGGAATTGAAAAAAAGGTTAGCTGTGATGAGTCAGCGCCGTCTACGCCTGCAACAAAAGGCATAAGTTTATTACTAATTTTTTGGGCATGCCCCATTTTTCCATGTAAGCCTCCGCAATCGCGGGGGCTTTTTAGCTTTTTATAATCCTTTTTAGTTTTTCGTGATCCTTTTTAGATTTTTTTAAATCATTTAGGCGAATAAATAGCGATAAATATAATTTGATGTGATGTTTCATATGTCTTTGGAATCATTTTATGAATTTTTTTACCATTCGACAGTTTCTCCGATTGCGTTGTCTAGTTCTCTTGGATATGATTGGAATATAATTGAACCGGTTGGAAAAAGTGCAACGATTACCGAATGTTCTGGCGGCTTCGTCATACACTCAAATACATAGTAATTTGATGTCGCTTAAGCGTCTTCGTCAAATGCAGTAAAAGGGGGAACTTCGTATCGTGATTAGCCAATATCAAGAAAGTCTTCTATTACCGGGAAGAACCTATCAAACTGGACCTGTGGATACTACATACGAGGATGTTCTAGAGAATATTGACAGCGGAATCATGCTTTTTGATGAAGAGGGAGTTATAAGTTTTGTAAATAAGCAAATGTACGGGATGCTTGAGCTTACCCGTCACTCTCTTGTGGGCTGCACATTTTCCCATCTGCTGTCTAATGTTCGACTGAGCCGTTCCAAGAAAAAACAAGTACTGCAGAGCTACAGAGAGATGGTATACAAAGGAAAATCAAATTATGAGTTTCTAGACGAGTATGGCCGTTACTGGAAGGTTACTTTATGCTGCGGAGAGCAAATGAAAGGCTGTTATTTGTTCACTGTCAAGGAAATCTCGGATTATAAGTTAATCGAACAAACGGCTTACCAGAACGATAGCTTGGCTATGCTAGGCAAATTATCCGCATCTATTGCCCATGAAATCCGGAATCCGTTGACCGCGATCCGGGGATTTATTCAACTGCTTCATCCATACTTGCATCAACTGGGGAAAGAGGAATATGCCAAGATTATATTGGCCGAGATCGATCGTGCGAACGATATTATCCATGAATTTCTGTCCTCCTCTAAGCCGTCAGTTCCGCAGGTGGGGATGATACCCGTGTCCGCATTGCTCAAGGAGGTTGTTCTCCTTACAGAGAGCGAAGCTTTAATGAAGGGCTGCCAGATCAATCTTCATCCTCTTCAAGAGGACATGGTGATTTCTGGCGATGTCAAACAGATGAAGCAAGTTGTGCTTAATATGATTAGAAATGCAATGGAGGCTGTAGCGGATCGAGAAGATGATTCGATGGGGAAAATCGAGGTTGGTGCCCGCAGAGAAGGCTCTGAGGTCCGTATGTTCATATCTGACAACGGTAAAGGAATGGATATTCGTACACTGGACAGGTTATTTAATCCTTTCTTTACTACCAAAGAGAATGGTACAGGATTGGGTCTTTCCGTAAGTGACCGCATCATCAAAAATCATGGCGGATGCATTTCTGTTAGCAGCAGAGTTAACGAGGGTACTCATTTTGTGATCTCTTTGCCATTAATCCATTAGAATAAGTAATAAGAGGCTGATCCCTGCGGATAATACAGATGCGGAGATCAGCCTTTGCTTATGTTACAATGGGTGTTGGTTTGGGGAAACAAATGGAGGGAATCACAATGAATATAGAATACAACAGTGGTGTTGCCAACAATGTGCAGGGTGATGCCCTTATCTTTATTATTTCTGAGTCTGAGGTCGAAAATGGAGGCTTTTCCGAGGGCTGGGATGACAGAATTCGCCTATTGGGAAAGGCAGGTTTATTTAAAGGCAAGCTTAATCAGACTTATGTACTACCTGCTGAGAATTCATCTGGTTGTCCTGTTGTTATTTTGGTTGGCAGGGGGGACCAACTTCTCACGACTGAGGATCTAAGGCAAATGGGGGCTCAGACAGCCCGTGCAGCACTTCGTTTGAAGGCGCTCAAGCTGGTATTTGAAGTGCCGGAAAAATTACAGGAGCTTACCGTAGAGAAGGATGTGACTTCTATTGCTTATGCGCTGACGGAGGGGCTAATGCTTGGTTCCTATCGTCGGGCTACCTATAAGCAGGTGCAGTCTTTTTATACAGGCCCAACAGCAGTTGTTTTCACTATAAAAGAGAAATTAGAGGGTACTGCCGGGCGGGATTGGACTCAAGGCATTCAGAAGGGGCTAGCTTTCGGTGAGGCCACGAATTTGGCGCGGAGCTTGACCAACATGCCTGGTAATCTATTGACCCCCTCAGACCTTGCTGTGGCCGCTATAGAGGTTGCTGAGCGATATGGCTTTCCTTCTGAGGTGCTGGATGAACGGGAAATTGAGCAAAAAGGAATGGGCGGATTGCTCGCAGTTGGAAAAGGAAGTGTAAACCCTCCACGAATGATCGTCATCCGTTATCAGGGGACAGGGAATTGGGATAACGTAGTGGGACTTGTAGGGAAGGGAGTTACCTTTGACACCGGCGGGATCTCCTTAAAAAGAGCACCAGGCATGGAAGAGCTGATTAGTGATATGGGAGGGGCAGCGGCTGTACTCGGAGTAATGGATGCGCTTGGCCGCTTACGTCCACGAATGAATGTCGTTATGGTTATTCCATCTGCTGAGAATATGCCATCGGCCAATGCTTTTAAGCCTGGAGATGTTATTACCTCCATGAGCGGACGAACGATAGAGGTGTTGAATACCGACGCTGAAGGCAGAATTGTCCTGGGAGATGCGCTGACTTATGCTCGGGAATGGGGAGCGAAACGTATTATCGATGTAGCTACGCTGACAGGCGCTGTGTTGTCCACTTTGGGAGATATAGCAACAGGTGCTGTGACTAATGATGAAGCGTTTCTGGAGCGATTTCTGGCCGCTTCAAGCTATTCAGGGGAAAAGGTCTGGCCGCTTCCGGCATACCCGGAATTTCGTGAGATGCTAAAGAGCGAGGTTGCCGATATCCGTAACACTGCTGGAAGATATGGTGGAGCTACTACAGGCGGATTATTTGTAGGTGAGTTTGCTGAGGGCTTGCCATGGATTCATCTAGACATTGCTGGCACTGCATATGTATCTAAAGAACGTGGAGTTAATCCTAAGGGAGCAACAGGTGTCATGGTTCGTTCTATCATTCAGTGGCTGCTGAGCGAAAGCGAGATCTAAACATCCGGGGAGCTGTCCGTTCTAAACAACAAGGGGTGTTCCCTAAACCAGAGTCTGGTTTAGGGAACACCCCTTTATTGAAATCCAAGAGCAGAAGCTTAAACAGTACCACTGGATTTTTTTGCCTTCGATTGGGAAGTGTAGGATTGAATGCCGTTCATAATTTTATCGCGAGTTCCCTTATTCTTCAGTAAATATACTGCTCCCAATGCGACTGTTGTAAATAATGTCTTTTTGGTATTCATAGGAATTACCTCCTTGGTATTGTCTGTAGTTGCTTATAACAAACATACCCGTTAGTTAAGGAGGCTAAACGATAAATCTCTATTTATTGCTCATTTTACAAGCTTACTTCTTGTTGTTAACCGGTGTTGAACAACAAGAAAGAGGGGAATCCATCGATGCTGCCGAGCAGCTTTTTCCTTTATCACAGCCTGCACAAGCGCCCTGCTTCCCCTTTTGCACATGTCGATAGATGGTCCAGCCAGAATAACCGAAAATTAAGGCGACAATCACAACATTTATCATAATGGTACCCCACTTTCATCATGAGAATCTTATAATTTACAAGTCTACGACCATCCTAATAACCGTCCGCCTTGAAAAATAATTAAAGATACGATATACGCCAGAACGAGAGAATACCCCATGGAGAAGAAGGTCCATTTCCAAGATGCTGTTTCTTTTTTGATCACCCCTACAGTAGCCAAACAAGGAATATAAAGCAGGATAAAGGCCATAAAGCTGATCGAACTCAATGGTGTGAAGACTTGAGAAATTTGATTTTCTAAACCAGCAGCATCTGGTGCATGATAGATGATATTCATGGTAGAGACTACGACCTCTTTTGCCAAAAAGCCCGGAACCAATGTAGAGCCAGCCTGCCATGTTCCGAAACCAAGCGGTGCCAGTAGCGGTGCGATCATACCTCCAAACTTAGCCAGGAAGCTGTGATCCATGTCCACATCAAACCCGCCAGGACCCGCATAAGACATAAACCAAATAATTGCTGAGCCTGCAAGAATAATAGTTCCAGCTTTTCGCAGGAACCCCTTGCCCTTTTCCCAAGTGCTGCGCGATAAGGTCTTGATCTGCGGCATACGATAAGGTGGAAGCTCGATCATGAAAACTGAGGATTCATTTTTGAATAAATATTTAGAGAATACCTTACAAAGAATCAGCGCAAACACAATACCCATCACATACATGGACAGAACTGCTACGGCCTCTTGCGCCGGGAAAAATACTGCTGCGAATAAAGCGTAAACAGGCAGTCTCGCAGAACAGGACATCAGTGGCATTAGCAAGGTGGTCAGCATTCGGTCTTTGGGCTGTTCGATGCTGCGCGCCGCCATTATGGCAGGTACATTGCAGCCGAAGCCAATGATGAATGGAATAAATGCTTTTCCGTTTAGTCCCATACGTTCCATCGTGCTGTCCATTAATAAGCAAACCCGAGCCATGTATCCTGAATCCTCCAAGAAGGAAATGATCAGGAAGAGAATGAAGATTTGCGGGACAAAGACGAGGACGCCCCCTACACCGCTAATTAATCCATCGACGATCAGGGCATGCGTGAAGCTGGATGCTCCAAGCGTCTGTAGCAGGGAATTGGCTCCATCACTAATCGGTCCGGAGATCAGGCCATCGAGGAGATCTGATAGAGGTCCGCCAACCCAGTCAAATGTGGTCTTAAAGAGAGCATACATAAAGAAGATAAATAAGGGCAGTCCTAGAAAACGATGCGTCAATATGGAATCTAATCTTTCTGTTAAGTTATGAGGCTTCTGCGTTGTTGTATCAAGTACAACCTCACAAATGGAGTGAATATATTCCATCCGCTGTGAGCGAATCCATTGGGGGAGCGTCAGGGCCAGCTTTTTGATCTGTAGCTCACTCTGACAGGATTCACAGATGTTTAGCAGGCGAGAGGTGTCCATACGTGTCTTTAGAAAATGAAGAATAACCGGATTCTGCTCCATAAGCTGTAGAGAAATCCAGCGGTGATTGGGTAAGTCCTTGATAGGAAGTAATTCCTTTTCTATAGAAGATATCGCATGCTCTACAATCTCACCATAGTTCAACTTGAACTTTACAGCGGGAATCGCAGAGGATTTCTCTAAAATACTGAGGACTTGTGCGCAGCCTTTTCCCGTTCTTGCAACAAGCGGGAGGACAGTTATACCCAGTCGTGATTGTAAGACTTCATGATTGATGCGAATTCCACGTGCATTGGCGACGTCAATCATATTCAGTCCGAGTAAGGTAGGTTTGCCATACTCAAGTAATTGAAGCGTGAGCAGCAGATTTCGTTCCAGCTGTGAAGCATCCACGATATTAATTAAGGCTTCAGGAGATTCTTCTATTAAATACTGGGCAGCAACTCCCTCATCACGTGAGAGTGGGTGCAAGGAATAGATGCCCGGCAAATCAATGAGCTTGCCAGCGCCGTTCTTCAGGCTGCCGATCTTCTTTTCTACCGTTACCCCTGACCAGTTACCAACATATTCGTATGAGGAGGTCAATGTATTGAAGAGAGAGGTTTTACCTGTATTGGGGTTACCTACAAGTGCTATTGAACTCAAGACACGTTCACCTCAATCAATGAAGCTTCCTTCCGGCGGATGGCGAACAGTTGTCCATTGCATTCCAAGGTAATAGGTCCTAAAAAAGGTCCTTTTCCTTTCAGGCGAATGCTCACACCCTCGGACACTCCAAGATCAGCCAGACGACGACGCAGGATGGGGTTGATTCCTTCTATTTTATGAATATATCCGGTCGAACCCGGTTGTAGTCGCAGTAATGAGCAAGAGGTAGAAGCCATTTTTATCCCTCCAAAAGAGACTGATAATCAATCTCAATGATTTTCTTGTAATGTAGCATTTTTAGGGCTTATTTACTGTGATCATTGTCGCTGACACGATGTGGTAATAGCATTAAAGAGAAGAAGATGAAATTCCTTTACATTTTATTCTTCATTAAAGTATGATTATACGATATAAATTGCATAGTAAAGCTATATTCGCGGTTATAATGATTGCAATAGTTGAAGGGAGATAATTATGAAGACTAATCAATGTAAGATTGTTGACTGCACCATCCGAGATGGGGGCCTAGTGAACAACTGGGATTTCAGTGTGGAATTTGTACAAAACTTATATGCCGGCTTGAATGAAGCTGGTGTTGATTATATGGAAATCGGTTATAAAAATTCACCAAAATTGCTCAAAGGAGCAGAGGGTGCCGGACCATGGCGTTTTCTGGACGATGATTTCCTGCGTAAAGTGATTCCGCAAAAAGGTCACACCAAGCTATCTGCTTTGGTTGATATCGGCCGCGTGGATGAGAATGATATTTTGCCTCGCAGCGAAAGTATGCTGGATTTGATTCGTGTGGCATGCTACAGCAAAGATGTAGAGAAAGCCTTGCAATTGGTACAAACTTTCCATGATCTAGGCTATGAGACAACGATCAACATTATGGCTTTGTCTAATGTTATGGAGAATGAATTGTTGGAAGCTTTTGAAATGATCCGTGAGAGCGTTGTTGATGTGGTATATATTGTAGATTCATACGGCAGCTTGGATCACAATGACATGAATTATCTGGTTGAGAAGTTCAAGACACATCTGCCAAACAAACGTCTAGGCGTACATACTCACAATAATCTTCAGTTGGCGTTCTCCAACACGTTGATTGCTGCTGAGAATGGTGTAGAGTTACTGGATGCTTCTTGTTATGGAATGGGACGAGCTGCAGGAAATTGCCCTACAGAGCTGTTAGTAACTCATTTGAAGAATACACGTTACTCCTTGCGCCCTGTGCTTGATATTATTGAACGCCTGATGATTCCTTTGCGTGAGAAAGAGGAGTGGGGCTATATCATTCCTTATATGATCACAGGTACACTTGATGAGCATCCACGTTCAGCAATGGCACTTCGTGCATCTGCAGACAAGGATAAATCCGTTGATTTTTTTGATAAGCTTACAACACCAGAAGTAACCTTTGGTGACAAATAAACTTGAGTTTCTTAGAAGCACTGAACCCTTTCGTAGGGGGAAGTGCTTTTTTGGTTGCCTGCTAGCAGAAAATGGTTTATATTTATGCAAGATTTATGAATATATAACTTATAAACGCGCCTTCCATTTGAATGCCCATAAAAGAAATGTAACTTAAAAGTCCTATCCCGCCGATATTTATACATAGGACATAACTATACTTGAATGTTAATTAATAGATATTATTTTCAGACGCGAGGGACTTATGAGACAAGAAGAGAAAAAGACAATTCAAGCAGCTGCTGTAGGCGCCTTGCTGTTCCTTTTAATTCAAATTTTCCATACATCGCTTAACCGATTGGACGATTGGGATATTATTTCTTCTCTCTATCTCATTGTCGGCTGCTGTAATGTTGCTTTTGGATTTGCAATATTTGCACAGGGCTGGTTATTCTTCTCTAGCAGATTATCTAAAGGAAGATTATATGCCGCTGCTCTTTTTGGTGGAATATGTATTATTGATTTCTTGCATACACTGGGTTTTGTCGGCGTCCCGTTGATTTCATCATTCATAACTTTTGAAGAATCGTTGTGGCTGCGAACCCTCTCACGACTAATCAGCGGTTTAGGAATGTTGTTTATTTTTAGCAGGGAAGATAAGCCCGTGTCTGTCTCTGAAAAAAGAAAATTGTTTAGAATAGCCTTCATGTTGATTGTGCTTTCCATTGTTTTGTTTATTTTCAGCCACTCGGCATTGCCTCAGTTATTAACTAAGCCTTGGATGAATCCATTGAAGCAGATTGCTGATTTAGCAGTTCTTTTTGTTTACTTGGCAGGTGTTGCGGTTATTGTATTTCCTGAAAAAAGTGAAAAGTCAGCCTCACTGCTTATTATTATTCGAGCACTTATCTTTTTCTCTTTGGGCCAAGCCTTTTTTATGAGTCCATTCAGTAGTGGCAATATAGATGATCTTTTTGGAATGGTGTGTAGCGGAGTTGCTTACTACTTGCTGCTTACCGGAGTATATCGTCTGACGATTGAAGAACCTTTTTACGAAAAGCAGTTGGCTGAGGAGCGGATCAATTATTTAGCCTATCATGATGATTTAACGGGACTTCCCAATAGACGTCGTCTGACGCAGCGTGTAGAAGAGATGATTATTGCTGGAGAGAAGAAAACGAGCGATAAATTCTCAGCGTTAGCTATTATGAATATTAATCATTTCAAGAATATAAATGACTCCCTGGGCCATTTTGCCGGAGACCATTTATTGAAGCTGGTGTCTGAGCGGCTTGTGAATGAGGCCAAATCTACTGAAGAGCTTTATAGTATGGGGGCGGATGAGTTCGCTTTTCTTATGATGGAGAGAGCAAGTCTTGGAGAATGTTTGGTACGAGCTACGGAGCTGCATCGATTGTTTGAGGTACCAATTGCCTTAGAGTCGGGGGAGTACCATATTTCGCTTAGTATGGGGTTAAGTATTTATCCCGGTGACGGTGAAACTGCGGAACATCTAATTCAGAATGCTGATACGGCTGTACATAATGCCAAGGAACAGGGAGTGGAGATTCGCCGGTATATCCCAGCTATGCAGATGAAAGCAAAGGAACGTCTAAAGCTGGAAAATGACCTCCGCAGAGCGCTTGAACGCAATGAATTCTTTCTGGTGTATCAGCCAAAGGTTTTGCTGGAGACGGAAGAGATCGTAGGAATGGAAGCTCTGCTCCGCTGGAATCATCCGAAACGTGGTCTGGTCTCTCCGGCGGAATTTATCCCGTTAGCTGAGGAGAGTGGACTTATTGTTCCGATTGGGGAATGGGTACTCAAAACAGCTTGTCTGCAGAATAAAAAATGGCAGCTGGCCGGCTATGTGCCGATTTGCGTCTCCATCAACCTATCTATGCGGCAATTCCTTCAGCCTAATCTAGCAGGGAGGATTCATACCATCTTAACCGACATTGGATTAGATCCATGTTATGTCGACCTTGAGATTACTGAGAGTATGACCTTGGATAAAGAAACAGCCTTTGATCAGCTGAAGCGTCTGAAAGAGCTTGGTGTCTTCATCAGTATTGATGATTTTGGTACAGGCTACAGCTCCCTGCATTATCTAAAGAACATGCCGATCGACAGATTGAAAATCGACAGGTCGTTCGTATCAGAGGTTATGGAGGACAGCAACAATGCTGCTATAGTCTCTACAATCACTTCTATGGCGCATCATTTGAAGCTGAAGGTTACAGCTGAGGGTGTTGAGAACAAGGAGCAGCTGCAGTTTTTGCGTGAGCAGCATTGTCATGAAGCTCAAGGATTTCTGTTCAGCAAACCTATTCAACCAGCAGAGTTTGAGGCGATATTTTTAAAAAAGGCACCCCTCGGCGCTTCCCTGTAAACTAAAAAAATGTTGATTTTTACTTGTAGAGATGATACAATAACTCTTGTATTCACTTTCTAGTGCGGGTGTAGTTCAATGGTAGAACTTCAGCCTTCCAAGCTGATAGCGTGGGTTCGATTCCCATCACCCGCTCCATAATTCAAACTTCCAAATCCTTGCGATGCAAGGGTTTTTTTATATCCCATCAGCCTATTAATGGTTGGTGGGATTTTTTTGTTTATGCTATTTGCCTAATGGAAAAACTTTAATATAGCGTACTTTTAAGAAAAGGTTGTGAAACTTTTGAATGGTGCAAAGATTGCGTTCCTATCTGTACTTAGTAATACATTTATCGTTTCTTTAAAGCTTATGGTCGGAGTACTTACAGGTTCAGTAGCAATTATCTCGGAAGCGATCCACTCCTCCTTAGATTTAGTTGCTTCGTTGATTGCTTTTTTCTCGGTCCGATGGTCGAGTCGCTCTGCGAATAAAGCTCATCCTTATGGTCATGGCAAAGTGGAGAATATCTCAGGGACGATTGAAACGTTGCTTATTTTTGTTGCTGGAGATATTACATGAAGGATAATAATGGTGATTAAGCACAGAGTTTCTCTGCTATTTCAATATTTTGTATTAAGTGATATGGTGATTATATCTCTTTTATATTCATTCTATATGGGGGACGGATAATGATCGCTTATTTAAGACCTTTAATAATAAGTAGCTCAGTTAAAAGCCTGATTTTTCTTTTAATAATAATGGTGATAGCAATGGTATGGTGGTTTTATAAATGGACTAAGCAATGATGCTCTTTTGTTTGGCCGCATACTAAAAAGCCAGGCTCCCAATTTAGGGAACCTGGCTTTAATTGTTTGTAGGGAGCTTATACAGTCTTTAGGAACTCAACAATGGTGAGTAATCCCTTGTCGAAGTTCTCCAGGTTGAAATGCTCATCCGGTGCATGCAGGTTCTCATCATCGAGACCAAAGCCCATCAGAACGACAGGTGCTTCCAGCACACGGGAGAAGCTCTCCATGATCGGAATGGAGCCGCCGTCTTTGGTGAAGAGGGCACGGGTTCCATATACTTTGCCATATGCGTCTGCTGCAGTTTGCAGAATAGGATTCGACGGATCGATGTTAAAGGCACGTGCCTTCTCCATTTGCTTAACATGCACTTTCGCTCCGGTCTGAATATTAGCCTTCAGATGTGCTTCAACGGCATCGAGGATATGCTGTGGATCCTGATCGCCTACTAGGCGGCAGGTAATCTTCGCATGGGCTTCTTTAGGGATAACCGTCTTACTGCCTTCCCCTTGGAAACCGCCGTATACGCCGTTAAGCTCAAGCGTAGGACGAGCGCCAATCCGTTCTACAAAGGAATAACCTTCTTCCCCGTATAACGATTCCAATCCAAGACCTTCGCGGATTTTATCTTCATTCACACCTTGCTTCACGAATTCTTCCCGCAGCATTGGGGATAGTTCAGGAACACCATCATAGAATCCGTCTACAGATACACGTCCTTTGTCGTCATGAAGCGAGCTTAGTAAAGATACTAGGGCATGCAGTGCATTCGGAACACCGCCGCCGTAAGAACCGGAGTGCAGGTCTGTCAAAGCGGTAGTTACATCAACTTCAAGGGAAGCTAGTCCACGTAACCCAGTGCAGATGGCAGGACGACCGCGTTCCAATAGGGATGTATCGGAGACTAACACCGCATCCGCAGCGAGCTTTTCTTTATTGGCTTCAAGGAACGGAGGCAGATTCACACTGCCGATTTCTTCTTCCCCTTCGATGCAAAGCTTGAGATTCACAGGAAGAGTACCTTCTTGTTTCAGGATCGCCTCAATGGCTTTGAGGTGAACGAATACTTGTCCTTTGTCATCTGTTGCTCCGCGTGCATAAAGCTTGCCATCACGAATCTCTGGTTCAAATGGAGGTTTGGTCCATAGGTTTAATGGGTCTACTGGTTGTACATCGTAGTGACCATACACGAGAATGGTTGGTTTGCCTGGAGCATGAAGATAATCGGCATATATAACGGGATGTCCCGCTGTCGGATGCAACTCAATGTTCTCAAGTCCGGCTTTTTTCAGGGTGTCTGTCAACCAATGGGCTGCCTTCAGTACATCGTCCTTATGTTCAGATAAGGCAGAAATACTTGGAATTCTGAGCCATTGTTTTAGTTCTTCGAGATGTTCATCCCGGTGGGTTGAAAAATAAGTTTCGTATGACATAGTGAGTATGTACCTCCTTAAGTTTTGCTGCGCAAAACCGGCTTTGTAAGCGCCTGGGCATAAGCTTATTGGCCATGCGTGACCGTCTTGTTTAGCATTCTATAGGAACCATTATACTGGAGAACTCACTATGGATCAAAAGCGATGGGGCAAACCTCTCACCAGATGATTGTAGCCGGTGTCACACCTTGGGGAAAAGTATCCTCAGCTTTGCTTTTGTCCATATACATCTCATACCAAACATCAGCGATGAGTCCTGGATCTGTAGCAGTGCCGGGTTTAATGAATACACCAAGTGCTAAATGACCTACATAGATTCCTTGTGGAGCCAAATCTGCATGCAGGTTAAGTGCGTAGTTTCTTAATCCGCTAAGCGCAATGCCAACATTACCCATCATCTGCATGGGATAGACGGAGGACAATCCGGTTGTGAACAGCAGTGCGCCGCTGCGTTTCTCCAGCATCTCAGGCAATACCTGTGCTACGCTGCGGATAGCGGCTACAACCAGTGCCTGAAAGGCATCCTGTGCATTTTCTTCGGTTACTTGTGAAGCAGGAGTAGGAGGGTAATTTCCACTTGTCGGGCTGAATTCGAGCACATCGATAAAGCCGTATTTTTTCTTGATATTATCGAAGGCTGTGGCTACTTGTTCTTTATTGTATACGTCGGCAGGAAAAGCAGCAGCCTCGATATTTAGTGCTTGCAGTTCCTGAACAAGGGTGTTCAGCTTCTCTTCATTTCGAGAGATTAATGCCACTTGAAATCCGTTGGCTCCGAATTTTTTGGCGATTGAGAGTCCTAGGCCGGGTCCAGCACCCATGATGGCAATGGTCTTTTTCATGATTTATTAGTTCCTTTCCGGTTGTTGATTACTAACAGTAACCATGATAAGCTGAATAGGCTTGAGGGACAAGAAGGCACTATTACATGCTTAAGTTACATGGAGGTAACCACAGTTGGAACATTCAAAGGAAGAACCCACCCGGTTCATGCCGATGCTGGAGGATTGCTCCATTACCCGCCAGATTCTGGACAGGGTCGGAGACAAATGGAGTGTACTGATCATAGTCAATTTAGGTGCTGAAGCTTTGCGGTTCAAAGAGTTGCAAAGGCGCTCTGGAGGGATATCACAACGGATGCTGACCCAGACCCTGCGCCATTTGGAACGGGATGGATTAGTTTGGCGTAAGGCGACGCCTACAGTCCCACTGACTGTGGAATACGGTCTGACGAGCATAGGAGAATCATTGTTGGGACCTTTAACCTCGCTTGTGGACTGGGTCAACAAAAACAATGGGAAGATCGCCAAAGCGCGTATAGATTATGACCACCAGCACGACACACAGGAGTAACAAGACAGCAGAACAATTCACTGGGATAGAGGATGGATTATATTGCATACGGAAAGTGGAACAAACACATTTATTTATACTTACACCTGTTCAGAGGACGAGTTATCGCTGTGTCAGATGGAGCTGCGATGTCTTTTTGGCGAGCAGGTGCCGACTGCTCTTTTTAAGAGTGAGGTTGAAGTGGATGTCAGCCGCAGTCCCTTCATTAAAGAGCGGATAGATGTAATGTATGAAGGGGATAGTCTGCCTGAGATTTATGATCAAACGGAGCAGGTGGAGCTTGGCGGCAAGACGTTTAAGGTTATTTTTGTGAAGACCAACGATCTGGGCCCTGCAGACAAAATAGAGTATGATGAGCGCAGAGTGATCGAGCGGGAAATTGGGTTGCGGATTGAAGGAGAAGCGGATGTTAACCATCCGGAGCTGGTATACGGCATTGTTACGCTGGGTGGACGCTGGTACTTCGGATCTTATCATAAAAACAAGGCAACTTGGTTCCGCCAAATGAAGAAGCCACGCAGCTATTCTATCGCGCTTAGTACACGTGTTGCCCGTGCCGCGGTTAATATGGCTATTCCGAATCCTGAAGGTATACGTGCTATAGATCCTTGCTGTGGTATTGGAACTGTAATGGTAGAAGCCTTGTCAATGGGAATCGACATGGTTGGACGTGATATTAACCCTATGATTGCTACCGGTGCGAGAACAAATATTGCCCATTTTGGATTCACCAGTGAGGTAACGCTTGGGGATATTGCGGATATCACTGATCATTACGATGTAGCCATTGTAGATATGCCATATAATCTATATTCTAGTATTACACCTGAGGAGCAGTTCGCGATTCTAGTGAATGCGCGTCGGATTGCAGATCGGGTGGTTATCGTTGCGATTGAACCGATGGACGAGATGATCACTGAAGCTGGATTTACAATCATAGACCGTTGTGAAGCTAAAAAAGGAGCCTTCTCGCGTCATTTAATGCTTTGCCAGTAATCCTAATCAAGGTACCGAAAAAGGGGTGCAGCAATGGAGCAGAAATGGTTAACGTGGGCCAAAGAAATTCAGGCCATCGCACAGACTGGATTAACTTATGCTAAGGATGTTTATGATATAGAACGGTATCAAGCTTTGCGGGAGCTCAGTGTAGATATCCTCGCTAATTATACCTTCGAAAGCAAGGAGAGAATTAGACTCTCCTTTGCGGGTGAAGGGGGTTATGCTACTCCAAAAGTTGATGTCCGTGGTGTTGTATTCCGGGAGGATGAAATTCTACTTGTTCGCGAGAAGTTGGACGGGAATTGGGCGCTTCCTGGTGGTTGGGGAGACATTGGACTGTCCCCGAGTGAGGTTGTTGTGAAAGAAATCAAAGAGGAATCGGGTTTTGAGGCAGAAGCAGTTCGCTTACTGGCTGTATTAGATAAGAAATTTCATAACCATCCACCGGAGCCTTATCACGTGTATAAGTTCTTTATTTTATGCCGCATTGTGGGCGGAGAGGCAATGGAAGGGGTAGAGACAAGCGAAGTTTCTTTTTTTGCAGAAGATAAGCTGCCTGAGCTCTCAGCAGAGCGGAATACAGAGGCACAGATTCGGACGATGTTTGAATATTTACGAAATCCGGAAAAAGTAGTAATATTGGACTAAGAATCTGCATATACTGTATGACTTCCGCAAATTTAAGTTTTTAATTATTCAAAATTTGGTTAATATCTAATATGTAAGCACTTACAACGGTTTGGCCGCTGAGCCTTTATATCTACCAAAATTCAAAATTTTAATTTTTTGGGTCGAGCGGTCTACATTTTTTCCTCTACTGTGACGATAAGATATTTTAGGAGGGGATCGCATGGAACAAGAAGAATTGAGCATTCCATTGAAACAGGAAAATGTGGTGCGTCCTGCAGAAGGCAATATTGCCACTGGGCTGGTTTGGGGTATCTTAATCAGCATTCCGTTATGGATCTCTGTTATTGGCTGGATTTTGGGATTTTGGCACTAAACCATAAATTAATGAGGATCTAATTCTGTTGAATTTATAGTATACACAAAAGGCTGTCCCTTCCTTGTGGAAGAGACAGCCTTTTGCGTTTTCTGAAGATCTTAGCCTTTTGTATATACCACTTTAAAATTCTCACAAACAACTTTCATCTTTGGATCAAAGGGTTTGTTTAAGAATTTTAAGGATTCTCGGGTGAAGAACTGCTCATGATCATGACGCCATGACTTAAGCGTCCGGTCACCCTCTCCTTCAGTATAGGCAAACTCAGCGCTAACCTCATCAAAAGGTATAATTTGTACCTCTGTAGTAATAATTATTGCCTGCGGATCACCAGAACCATCCAGCACGATACTGTGCCCGCCAACTTGCGGAAACGTCTCGTCACAAGTTTCAAATATATCATAATTTGAAGCAGTTCCTGTCTTGATCCCACGAATCACCAGATCGAGCAGTTTATCGGCCATCTGGGGACTGTCACCAAAGGCCCAGGCGTCATATTTATCCGCTTTTTGTGGATGAAGCTGGGTATATTCTTTCCATAACAACTTAATTTTCTCTTTGTTGCTCATATGCTCATCTCCTTATAGATCAATTTATAGATCAGTTGTCTCCATCCATCCTGTATAGAGCTCATCCAACTGTTCCTGTATCGCATCACGTTCTTGTTGCAGTTCAGCAAGTTCAACTGCATCGCTGCTGATCAGGGGCTCTAACATCTTGGCATCGATCACGCCAAGGCGTTTCTCTACCTCTGCAATGGCCGTTTCCCAGTCGAAGGTGGTGTTTTTCCTACGGGAACTGGAGGATTTAGCGTTGGTTTCTTTCCCTGAATTGTTAGATTGAGGCTTATCAGAGCCTGAACTTGTTCGTTCTGCAGAGAAAGGTTTAGCTTGATCCGCAAAAGAGGGAGCTAATAATGCTTTTTCAGCTTGTTTTTCCTTGTAATATTCATAGTTTCCGTTGAACACTCCAAACCGCCCGTCTTCAATGGACCATAGTTTGTGAAATAGACGATTGATGAAATAACGGTCATGAGATACCGCCAGAACTGTGCCTGGAAACTCCTCTAATGCTTCTTCGAGTGCTTCACGAGAATCTATGTCCAGATGATTGGTCGGCTCATCGAGAATCAGCAGGTTTGGCTTGCGATGCATTAGTACAGCGAAACGCAGGCGGGTCCATTCACCACCGGACAGATTCGTAATGTCTTTGAATACATCGGGACCATAGAATAGGAAACGTGCAAGCTGCCCGCGAGCTTCACCTTCTTCAAGTCCAGCTTCTTCGCGGAAGTAGCGGAGTACAGACTGTTTGTTATTTTCCGGAACAGCCTCTTGTGCGAGGTAGCCGACCACAGTTCTTGAACCGAGTGTACAGCTTCCGCTGTCCGGGGTTTCCTGCCCTAAAATAATTCTTAAAAGTGTACTTTTACCTGCCCCGTTACCGCCGATGAGTGCCGTAGTCTCTCCGTAGCGAAGCACTTCGTTTGCCTCTGTGAAAAGGCTTCGCTGACCATATGCTTTTCCGATATCCTCCAAAATGACAACCTGATTACCGGAACGGTCATTTTGCTGTAGCTGCAAATCCATCGATTTGCGCTCCAGAATAGGACGTTTAACCTTCACCATACGATCCAGTGCTTTTTGCATGGATGCTGCTCTCCGGTAAAAGGAAGGGTTAGGAGGAGTCCCGCGATTGCCAAATTCAATGAGACGTTTGATGCTTTCCTGCATTTGTTTTATTTTTTTCTGCTGCTCTTGATAATCAGCAAATTGTTGAAGAAGTCGTGTTTCCTTCTCCACTTGATAGCCGCTGTAGTTGGTGTGGAAGGTAAAAGCCTCGCCATCTTCAATCTCAATGACTTTCTTGACTACAGCGTCCAGAAAGTAGCGGTCATGGGAGATCGCCAGCACTGTTCCATCATAACTCTGTAAAAATTGCTCCAACCATTCGATGGCATTCATATCGAGATGATTGGTTGGTTCATCCAGTAGAAGGATGTCTGGACGGCGCAGCAGCAGCTCCGCAAGTCCGACTTTTGTTTTTTCTCCTCCTGAAAGAGAGGCGAACAGTCGGCTGTATTGTCCGGTTCCGATCCCGAGACCCGAGGCTACGCGCTGAATAGAGGATTCGATCTCGTAACCTCCGGCGGCCTCGAACTTATCCTGCAAGCTGCCATATTCTTTTAACAGCCGATTCCAGAGGGATTCATCCGTTCCGCTGTTAAAGCTGGACATTTCCAGCTCAAGCTCCCGCAGGCGGTGCTGCCATTGCAAAGGTTCAGCAAAGCTGCGCTGTAGAACATCATATACGGTTTCTTTTTCGCTAACTTCTTGTATTTGAGCCAGCAGGCCTACTACGCTACCTTTGCGTATTGAGATTTGCCCTTCATCGGGACGTTCTTCCCCGTTCAGCAGGTGGAATAGTGTCGTTTTGCCACAACCGTTGCGGCCGATCAGGCCAATTTTTTCCCCTTGGCGGATATCGAAGGTAATGCTATTCAACACGAGTTGTGCCCCGTGGTATTTTTGAACATTTTGGCATTGGATGATCATATATATTCTCCTTTAAGAATGCCCTTCGCACCGCCAGTACCCTAAATGGCTCCGAAATCCTGTGAAAAACCATAAAAAAAGACCGTAGGGAAATTTCCCCACGGCCTTATCATTCTCCGGTTAACTGATCCGTCCGGGTGATGGCAGGAAAGGCATTTCACAATTGTGTAGTGTTATTAAATTCATACAAATGGACAGACTTCTCCCGTTATCGCCATTTACATGAGCAATGCCAGCTATCGCTTTAGGTAGCCGACTCATAACACTGTTGGTCCAATTGTGATCCATTCCTTCCACACCCCTCTCTTAGTAAATTTAATGACAGTGTAATCAAAAATCAAAAAATAAGCAAGTAAAAAGATGTCAGAGAGTATTTTTACACAGCATAGAATATGAAAAATAGAATAATATGGTTCTGTAGTGGGGGGCAAGTGGCTAAATTTAACGGATGAAAAGAGGAAGAGATATGGCACTTTTTGACGGATTAATGGGCAATGCATCGCAAGTGAATCTTACGGAGGTCCAGCGGGAATACGCACAAATTCTTGCCCCTCAGGAGAAAATTGAACGCGCCTATAAGCTGATTAGAGATATGTTCATTTTTACGGACAAGCGGCTTATTTTGGTGGATAAACAAGGTCTGACGGGCAAAAAAACAGAATATCATTCGATCCCTTACAAAAGCATCTCGCATTATTCCGTGGAGACGGCAGGGCATTTTGATCTGGATGCGGAGCTATGTATCTACATTTCCAGCAGCACGCTTCCGGTGAAGAAGACCTTCAATAAATCCGTAAATATTTACGAGGTGCAGGCCGTGTTATCGCAATATATTTTAAAATAAATTGTTTATTCGGTGTTCCAAAGCACAAGCCCCCCCTAAGTAAAAGTGGCTAAGATTACTAAGGTTAGATGCAGCTAGATATATCTGAGATAGGCAGCCACAAGACATAACCGAGATAGGTAGCTATATAGCGGCAAAAGGTGACTATATATATTCGAGATAGGTAGCGATTTGGTGGCAAAAGGTGACTATATATATTCGAGATAGGTAGCGATTTGGTGGCAAAAGGTCACGGTAGTACGCCATGGTAGTATGCGGCTCCCTGTAATTAAAATGATCTTATAATATTCGTAGGCGTGAATCTACAAGGTTAAACAAAGATGACCTCTTATTTGTGCATAGCTCACAAAAAGAAGAGGTTTATTTTGCGTTTCAGCGTAACCGATTGACAAAGGATTTTCGTGTAATGTTAAATGACACTAATTAAACCAGAAGTTATAGGGGGCTCGCAGAGGAACCTGCCGCAGAATATAGGAGATTGAATATGTTGAAGAATCCCGCCGCAAAAAATAAGGAGTTGGGACATGGCGGAAAAACCCGTAAAACATAGGGGGATGGGCATGGTGGAGGGGAGAAACCCGTAAAACGTAGAGGGATAGGCATGGCGGTGAAACCCGTAAAACATAGGGGGATGGGATATGGCGGAAAAACCCGTAATAGGCACAAAAACTATGGTAGTTAGTCCCCATTATTTAGCTTCGGCTGCTGGTGCACGTATGCTGGAAAAAGGGGGGAATGCCTTTGATGCAGCGGTGGCGATCAGTGCGACATTAGCTGTAGTATATCCGCATATGACGGGGCTAGGCGGAGATTCCTTTTGGTTGACCTATAACACGCAAGAGGCGCGTGTTCGGGCCTATAACGGAAGCGGGCGCTCCGGGTACAGAGTCGGCAGAAGCAGCTATGCCGGGGAAGCTTTCATCCCGCGGCGGGGGATTCGCAGCGCCATTACGGTGCCGGGGATGGCGGACAGTTGGGATGCCATACTGAGTAAGTATGGCCGCTTTACGCTGGCGGAAGTACTGGAGCCTGCCGTTGGTTACGCTTTGGAGGGGTTTCCGCTGTCGCCGGATCAGCGGAATAACACGGCTGTTGCGGGCTCTGCGCTGTCGCCGGAGGCGGCAGCGATTTACACGCCAGGCGGCGTGATTCCTTGTGCTGGATCGCGATTCCAGCAAAAACAGCTGGCGGCCACCCTGCGGACATTGGCGGCGGGTGGGCGGGATGCTTTTTATAAGGGGAAGATTGCGGAGGACATCTGTGACTTTATGCTGGCATCTGGCGGGTATCTGACTCGGGATGACTTTGCGGATCATCAGGGCGAGTGGGGCGAGCCGCTTCATACGGATTATCACGGGCATACGGTGTACCAAGTGCCGCCTAACTCTCAAGGTTTCACAGGACTAATGAGTCTTAATATGTTGGAGTATTTCAATTTTGAAGCAATCGAGCATGGATCGTATGAATATTATCACCTGCTTGTTGAAGCGTTGAAGTTAAGCTTCCACGATCGGGATAGGGTGCTTACGGATCCGGATTTTAGTGCTATACCTTTGGAGCAGCTGCTGGAAAAACGTTATGCAGGACAATTAGCATCTGCGATTTCGATGCAAAAAGCTACACAACTGACAAGTCAGCCTATCGGCAGTGATACAGCTTATGCTGCAGTTGTGGATGAAGACGGGAATGCGGTCTCTTTTATTCAGAGTCTGTATTTTGAATTTGGTTCGGGCGTGATCGCTGGGGATACGGGGATTTTGCTGCAGAATCGAGGTTCGTTTTTTTCGCTGGATCCCGGGCATATCAATACGCTTGAGCCGCATAAGCGCAGCTTCCACACACTGATGCCAGCGATGGCCTGCCGCGAGGGCAAACCTGTGATTTTGTATGGGACGCAAGGTGGCGAAGGTCAACCACAGACTCAAACTCTGCTGCTCACAAGGATGCTGCATTATGGCATGAATCCACAAAAAGCTGTGAATGAGCCACGTTTTGTGTGGGGGAGAACGTGGGGAGAGCCTACGCAAGAACTGAAGGTGGAGAGTAGGGTAGCTGATGAGGTGCTGGCAGAATTGGCCGCAGCCGGTCATACTGTCCGGAAAGTAGATGACTATGATGGGGTTATGGGTCACGCTCATGTGATTTCGATAGATGACAATGGATACCGCAGTGGGGGAACGGACCCGCGCTGCGATGGTGCGGCGATTGGGTGGTAAGTATAGGAATGATGGAGCGACCGGAAGGACTCTGAAGGAATCGTAAGAGGGAGGATTAAGAGGCTAACGGGCTATGAAGGAGTCGTAGAAGAAAGATGAGGGGTAAAAAGGAGTGGAGGGGGGCCTAGGTGGAAAGATCAGGGAGCGAAGGGACTGCTGGAGCAATCGTAGGAAAAAAGGTAAAGAATTCGAAAGACTGCTGGAGGAATCGTAGGCGGGATTGTGTGGGATCTGAAAGGCTACTAGAGGGATTGTGATAGTAATGGTGAAGGGAGGAGGAGTAATTATGGTTTTGGATAATCGGTATGGTGCGTTTATAGATCCTGAGCTTACGGTTGAGAGTTTAGGTAGCGGGATATTGGATGGACTGACCTTTGCAGTAAAAGATGTATTCGCTGTAGCTGGACACAGCTCTTCTGCAGGTAATCCTGATTGGCTGCATAGCCACCATCCGTCCACGGAGCATGCGGTGGCTGTACATCGTTTACTGTTGTCGGGTGCTACACTTCGTGGTGCTGCCCATACGGATGAGCTGATGTATAGTCTGGGCGGCGAGAACCATCATTTTGGAACGCCGATTAATCCGCGTGCTGTAGGTCGTATCCCGGGCGGATCTTCAAGTGGTTCGGCAGTAGCGGTAGCTTCTGGTAGTGTTGATTTTGCGCTCGGTACGGACACCGGTGGCTCAATTCGAGTACCTTCCTCCTATTGCGGAGTATATGGCTTTCGACCAACGCATGGAGCTGTGGATTTCCAAGGTGTTATTCCATTATCTCCGGCTTTTGATACCATTGGCTGGATGTCAGATCGTTTGGATGTGCTCCAGCAGGTAGGGGAAGTGTTGCTTGTGGCTGGGAGTACATCTGTGAAGACGGCGAAGAAAATAGAAAGTAGTATAGAGGAAACTGTAGGGAAGAGCATAGAGAAGAATGTATTGGAAAATTTAGAGAACAACTTAGAGGGAGACATGGTGAAGACTGATAAAAATAATTTAGAAAAGAGCCAGAAGGAAAGTTTAGAAACGATTTTGGAGAAACGTATTGAGAAGAGTGCTGAGAAGAGTACGGAGAAAATTTTAGAGATTGGCCCGGAGAACAAGGTAAAAAAGATAATAGAAGACAAAAACAAAATGGGTACTTTATTTGTTGCTACTGACTGCTGGGCTTTGGTTAATCTGGAGAATGCAGCTATTTTATCGGAGGGATTAAGGTGTTTGCGATCAGGGGCAGATCATCTCATGGAGATAGAGATTGCTTTGGAGGGTTTAAAGGTCTGGATGGATGTTTTTAGAGAATTGCAGGGGAATGAAATTTGGGAAACTCATGGCGCTTGGATTGAGAACGAGAAACCAGTCTTTGGACCTGATATTGCAGCGCGATTCTCGTGGGCTGCTAGTTTGGCGGAAGAGGATCATAGTGTTGCGAAATGTAAGCAAAAAGAGATTTCTAATCAGATGCGCTTGCTGCTAGGTGAGGACAATTGTCTTGTGATTCCGACAGTTCCGGGACCAGCGCCGCTGCGTGGAGGGGATTTGCGCCAATTGGAGGAGAATCGTAGCGGTGCGATGATGTTGAGTTGCATAGCAGGGTTGGCGGGTTTGCCTCAGGTAACAATACCTATGCTCTCCACAAGTGGATTGCCACTGGGATTATCCGTTATTGCCGGACATGGTCAGGATCTCCGGTTACTCTCTTGGGTAAATGAAGTGTGGCAGCAGTCCTGAGAAGCTGGGTATAGCGGCCTTGAAAAAGCGATACTAAACAGACTGAAGGTACTGAACAACATATCTTGATGATACTTTTCTAGTTACTGTTAACCGGTACTCCTCCATTACCCTCTAGGAATACACTCTAGAAATACACTCTAGGAGTACACTCTTGGAATACACTCTAAGAATATACTCTTGGAGTACACTCTTGGAGTACACTCTTGGAATACACTCTAGGAATACACTCTTGGAGTACACTCTTGGAATACACTTTTGGAATACACTCTAGGAATACACTCTTGGATTACATTCTAGCAATACACTCTAACGCCACACTCACTTATTCATTCACAAATTAACGAAATGCACATGTTATTCCCTCCTGCTTTTAGTTTTATTGACACCGGGGAGCCTAGTGGAGTTGCTTTTAATACTAAGGTAGTTGGAGTTAGCTCAATAGTGGGGCAGTAGTGTGAAAAAGATAAATTCAGCGCTCGATTGTGTGGTGTAAGACCAGTGGAATTAAGTGAATACGTCGCTGGAGAGAAAAGAACGGTATAAATCCCGCAGAAATCGGAGAAATGGCTAAAGAAGCTAAAAAGAACGGTATAAATCCCGCAGAAGTCGGGGAATTGGCTCAAGTAACTGAAAAGAACGGTATAAATCCCGCAGAAGTCGGGGAATTGGCTCAAGTAAATGAAAAGAACGGTATAAATCCCGTAGAAGTCGGGGAATTGGCTCGAGTAAATGAAAAGAACGGTATAAATCCCGTAGAATGTGGCAAAGACGCCTATGTAGCCAAAAAAAGGGCAAAAGTGCCCTCCACCTCGGCAATTCCGGCTGAATAGGCAAAAAGAAGGGCAAAAGTGCCCTTCACCTCGGCAATTCCGGCTGGAAAGCTGAAAAAAAGGGCAAAAGTGCCCTCCACCTCGGCAATTCCGGCCGAATAGCTGAAAAAAAGGGCAAAAGTGCCCTTCACCTCAGCAATTTCGGCTGGATAGCTGGAAAGAAGGGCAGAAGTGCCCTTCATCTCGGCAGTTTCGGCCAAACAGCCAAAAAGAAGGGCAAAAATGCCTCACACCTCGGCAATTCCGGTCGAATAGCCAAAAAGAAGGGCAAAAAAGCCCTCCACTTCTACCAGCAGCAGTAGATCTATAAGCGCTTGTACCTCCGCCACAGCTACAGTGGGGTGGTATTATCTCTACTCGTACGGATCTCCTACACCGCTCAATTCCCCGTCTTGCAGAGCTGGTGTGCCTGCGACTTCGATCCGATGGCCAATGCGAATGGCCCGAGAATACCCTCCCATCAACTCCCATGTTGAACCCGTAAAAACTTGTTTTTACTCGAAAGCCCTCCCTCAACTCCACCTACTATTTTCCAATCCCCTTATACAGTTCACATGAACGATATGAGCTAAAGTTCAATAATTCATAATTCATAATTCATCATCCATGTTCATTTTGTGTTAAGTTTATTTACATACAATCATGAAATTTTAACTTTCCTCTATTCAACACGGTTCATTTTAATTATAATGTTACATAAAATAACATTATAAATCAGAAATGGTTCTATTGATCCTAATAAGGAGGGGTGGCATGCATCTTACGGTTGAAGAAGCGTTGTCCATTTATCCTTTGTCCGAGGCGAAGCTTATCGCTGGGTCTAAAGGGAAACATCGAATTGTGAAGTCAATTAATGTGATGGATGCCCCCGATATCTCGGATTGGATCAAAGAAGGCGAGATGCTGCTAACGACAGCCTATTTGATAAAGGACAATATGGAGGAAGCCTCTGCCTTGCTGCAGACTTTAAATCGCCGGGGATCTTCGGCCTTGGGCATTAAGCTGGGGCGGTTTTGGGATGAAGTACCAGAGCAACTGGTCGCAGAAGCGGAGAGTCTTAACTTCCCTCTAATCCAACTGCCGTTCGAGTTTACTTTTTCGGATCAGATGAATGGTCTGTTTCGCGCCGAGCTTAGCCGCAGCACTCACGTTCTACAGAGCATTATGGAGAAGCAGAAAAAGCTGATGCAATTCGCCTTAAGATCTGTCCGCAGCCGTCCGTTGTTTGACTCGGTGTCTGAAGTGATTGGCCATTCACTTGTGGTGGTTAGCGCACGGGGGGATGTGATCTACAACAACTCTGAATACCATCCTTCAGAGCTGCTGGAGGGGTGGCCATGGCAGAAACGGAATCAGCGCTTTCGTGTGGGAGATCATGTGAGCTACCGTACGCAACTTTTGCAAGGAGAGAAGTGTTCCGGATATCTATTGTTTTGTGCCATCGACCCTTTATTGCTCCCAATGGAAGAAAGTTTGTTCGTTCAGGGAGCTGAACTTATTTCATATCATATTCATTCAGGATACGAAGATTATTTTGAACAGGCAGAACACAGGGAGTTTAGCGGATTGCTGAGACGTTGTTTGAGTGGTAATTTATCTTACACAGATTTGGCGCAGGCTGCTCTCGACTTGGAGATTGAGCTGCTTCAATCACCATTTTGTCTCTTATTGACCGATACAGCTGCGACTGGGGAAGAACGCCAAGGGGAGCTGCTCAGGCTAAAAGAAGAATATCTTGAACATCCCGGGCTGCGGGAAGTAAAGGGAATTCATGTGATCATAGATCAAGGACTTTTGTCTATATATCCGGGAGATCGTCAGCGTCCTGAACAATTTCGGGATCTAATCCAGGTTTGTTTTGACAACATGAAGTTTGATAAGGGATATTATCCGCGAGCTGCGATAAGCAGTTGTAAAGCGAAGCCGGAGGGGCTGAAGGAGGCTTTTGCCGAGGTAAAGGATTGTATGGGAATGCTTCAGGGCGGGGGAGTAAAAGGGAGTGTTGTGCATTACCGGCAGCTTGAGCTTAACCTGCTGCTCGGGCAAATTCCGGCAGAGGTTATGGAGAAATATTGTAATGGAAGTCTTAGAGGGTTGCTTAGCCGAGAACCGGAGTATGTCAGGGAAATGCTGCGGACGCTGGAAGTTTATCTAGAGAACGATGGTCATGTTAATGAAACGGCTAAGAAACTGTTTATTCATCGAAACACGGCTACCTACCGGATTGAGAAGCTTAGTGAGCTGCTGGACGTCGATTTTAAAAAAATAAATGATCTCATGAGGTTGAAGTTAGTATTCATGTTTCGGAGGATGCTCGGACGGGACTAAGGTGTGAGTTCTAAGGTTTGAGTTCTAAGTTCTAAGTTCTAAGTTCTAAGTTCTAAGTTCTAAGTTCTAAGTTCTATGGTCTGGATTGAAATGCAAACACGGAGGAGGGGGACCTCGTGAATACACATGAGATCGCAATGCATATTCAAACCCATCAGAAGCCTGCGGTGCTGGCAACGCTGATAGAGGTGGAGGGACACTCGTATCGTAAAGCCGGAGCGGTGATGTTGTTTTTTGAAGGAGGTACGATTGGGAGCCTGAGTCCAGGTTGTCTGGAAAACGATCTGCAGCTGCGGACTTCTGAAATCTGGGAACGAGGGCTGCCCGAAATTGTGGAATACAACATGCTGTCTCCGGATGATCTGTCCTGGGGTGAGGTTGTCGGCTGTGGAGGCAAAATCAAAGTAGTGCTTGAACCCGTGCAGGGTCAGCTCTACAAGCTTTTAGTGCAGGCGAGTGACAGATTGGCTAGGGGAGAAAAGCTAATTCTGTTCCGCGAAGCAGTGGAGAACGATTTTGCCTATAAGCTGGAGCTGGATCCAGACAATGAACTGCCGCAGAGCAAGAAACATCCGAAATTATCCCACTCGGCAAAAGAAAACCTGGCGACAGGTCGCTTTATGGCCGCTCCAGCAGAATTGACAGCATTCCATACGTCTTTCGTGCCAAGACCGCGGCTTGTGATTTTTGGCGGGGGACGTGATGTGGTTCCAATTGCGGAACTTGCTGACAGAGTTGGCTTTCGGGTTGCGGTTGCGGATTGGCGCGAAGGAAGCTTGCACAATAAGTTTCCTCGGGCTGAACAAGTAATTTGTTCCCCTATGGAGGTTGTTCAGCGATTGGGCGTAGCTCGGGAGGATTATGTATTGATTTGCAGTCATCAACTTGGGCGGGATAGACAGTTCCTGGAGAGTGTGATTCCGCTTGCTCCTCTATATATAGGGATTATCGGTTCGAAGGCGCGAATATCTCTTTTACTGGAAGGGTTTGAGGCTCCTGCATCTTTGCATGCACCTGTAGGGTTGCCGATTGGAGGAGAAGGTCCGGAGGAGATTGCGGTCAGTATTATAGCAGAAATTATTCAAATTAGAAGGGTGGGCTCACGAGAGCTGCCCAAAGGAGCGGATAGTATTGAAGGTAGCAGGAATATATTTGGCAGCGGGGCAGAGCAGGCGGATGGGCGTGTCCAAGGTTTCACTGAAATTGTCGCAGGAGGTCTCACTCGGGAGCGTCGCGCTTAGTGAATTGGATCGTTGCAATCTAGAACCGCTAATCGTGGTAGTGCGTGCGGATGACAACTTGGAATGGCTGCCACCCGCGATTGAGCCGCAAGGCTCCAGACGTACCGAAACTTGCTTAACCGCACATCTGGGATTGTCTTTTTCACTGCGCTGCGGTCTTAATGCGGTATTACCTTTACAGCCCGATGCAGTAGTTGTGGCGCTTGCGGATCAGCCATTTATTACTACAGCATTAGTGAATCGTCTAATACAAACGTTTGAACAATCTCCGGAGATGGACTATGTCGCTAGCGTCAGCAATGGGTCGGCTATGCCCCCGGCTTTGTTCTCGAAGACGTTGTTTCCAGCACTACAGGGATTAGATGGAGATCGAGGAGCGGCGGGGATATTGCGTTCACCTGATTATAAGGGGATTGTTCTGGAATCTGAGTCTGCCCATTATTTCATGGACGCAGATACAAAAGAAGATTTTGGTGAGATTCAGGAGCAATGGATTCTGAGAAATGGAAAGTGAAGTAAAGAATAGTCTGGAAAGTAATCTGAAACAGTGTTCCTTTTCCACCTTTGGTCATATAATATGACACACAACTCACCTTACGAAAACCAATTAGTGCATTACACACAAAAAAAGTTCTGATTCTTATATTCCTATACAAACGTATGTTATATAAATTTACGCCAAGGCCACCTCTAAGTATAGTAGAAGTACATTAATGGTTGCAGCCATGATGAGAGATGATTTGGAGGAGGAGAATTATGAAAAAAAGGGGTCAGTTCATAACATCTTGTCTTGCATTAATGGTTCTAATGACGGTGGCTTTGGTGGGGTGTGGCAGCAATAATAATACTTCTACAAATGCAACGGAGGCACCAGCGACAACTACAGCGGCAACAGAGGCAACTGCAACAACAGAACCGGCTGCAAAGAAACCGACGGTTGCTTTTGTTTATATCGGACCTCCAGGGGATGGCGGCTACACGTACCAACATGATCAAGGACGGTTGTATATGGAGAAGGAGCTTGGGATTAAAGCTGACTTTGTAGAAAATGTCCCTGAAAGTGCTGACGCCGAACGAATCATCACAGAGCTTGCGCAATCACACGACATCGTGTTTACAACGAGCTTCGGATATATGGATTTTACATTAAATGTAGCGGGCAAATTTCCCAACGTGAAGTTCCTGCATGCTTCGGGTTACAAAACCGCAGAGAACATGGGGACCTACTTCGGGAAGAACTATCAGGCCAGCTATCTGAGCGGCATAGCGGCAGGAAAAATGACCAAAAACAATCAGCTGGGTTATGTGGGTGCTTTTCCGATCAGCGAAGTGATCTATAACTTGAATGCTTTTACCCTTGGAGCACAAAGTGTCAATCCTGATGTACAGGTGAATGTGGTATGGACGAATACATGGTATGACCCGACGACTGAACGTCAAGCGGCAATCAGCTTGCTGGATAAGGGGGCGGATGTGCTTTTGGCCTATCAGGATTCACCTGCAACCCTGCAGGCTGCTGCTGAACGAGGGGCTTTTGCCGGGGGAAATGACTCGGATATGAGTAAATACGCTCCGGACAATTATTTGACGAATCCGGTATGGAATTGGGGGCCGTATTACGTAAAAGCTGTGCAGGCAGTTATGGATGGAACCTGGAAGAGCGAGCAATATTCGGGTGATATGGCTGACGGTATGGTGGAGCTGGCTCCTTTCGGGAACAAGATCCCAGATGATGTGAAAAAGCTTGTCGAAGACGCCAAAGCCAAAATTATCAGTGGTGAGCTTGAGGTTTTCACAGGTCCGATCTCAGATAATCAAGGGAATGTGAAGGTTCAGGAGGGTCAGAAGCTGACCTTGGAGGAAGTGCTGGGCATGAACTGGCTCGTAAAAGGTGTGGAAGGAACTATCCCGCAATAATGTTTAAAAATAGGGAATAAGATGTGCACAATCTATGGGTGGGGCGGGTTCCGTTAAGCGGAAACTTCCCCACCCGTACTACAACTTGAAGGAAGGAGGGGTTCAGGCCATGCGGGGAACTTCAGTTGAAATGCGGGGGATTGTGAAAAAATTCGGCTCGGTAACCGCCAGTGATCAAGTCGACTTTTCGGCAAATGCGGGTGAGATTCATGCGTTGCTTGGGGAGAATGGGGCCGGGAAGAGCACGGTGATGAGCATGCTGTCAGGGGTGTACAGAGCAGATGAAGGAGAAATCTTCATTCATGGGAAAGGTGCTCAGATCCGTTCTCCTAAAGATGCTGCGCAGCTGGGTGTAGGTATGGTGTTTCAGAACTTTAGGCTGGTGCAAAGCCTCACAGCAGCAGAAAATATCGTGCTTGGCGAAAAGTCGTCTTTCTGGCGCGGCCGTAAGTGGATGAAGAACAAACGCGAGGAGATAGAGGCATTAGCGGAACGGTTTGGACTGAATTTCCCGGTGGATCGCCCGATCTGGCAGTTGTCCGTGGGTGAGCAGCAGCGTGTTGAAATCGTTAAGACGCTGTATCGCGGGGCTGACATTATTATTCTGGATGAACCAACCTCTGTATTGACCCCGGGAGAGGTGGAACAGCTATTTGAAACGCTGAGGGTCATGAAGCAGGCAGGAAAAACGGTCATTATGACTACTCATAAAATGAAAGAGGTTATGGCGTCCTCCGATCGGATTTCCGTCATGCGCAAAGGGAAAATGATCGCCACACTGACCACGGCAGATACAGATGAACTGGAGCTGGCTCGTCTGATGGTGGGCAAGGAAGTAACCATCACTCGTCAAGAACGGGAAGCCACTGAAGGGGATTCTTTATTAGTAGTGAAAGATGTGGACGTATATGCCGATCACGGGCGAAAAGCACTGGATCACTTCTCACTGAACGTATGTAAAGGGGAGATTGTAGGCGTAGCTGGGGTAGCTGGTAACGGGCAAAAGGAACTGGCTGAAGTGTTAACAGGTCTTAGAGGCTGGAAAAGTGGTGAAATCACGTTTGATGGAAAAACGGTGAAATCGGCTTCGGTTAGAGGGGCAATTGATTCAGGAATCTCCCACGTGCCGGAGAACCGGATGAAGAGCGGTTTAGCTGGACGCCTCGGATCGGTGGATAATCTTTTGTTTAAGTCTTACCGCTCAGAGGAGCACTCCAAATTTGGTTTCTTGAAGTCCGCGAAGAACCGTTTGTGGTCACAGGAGCTGGTCCAGCGCTTTAACGTCAAGACACCTGAGCTGGAGACGCCAGTACAACAGTTGTCAGGTGGTAATCAGCAGAAGCTGCTATTTGCACGTGAAATCAGTCATCGGCCTAAGCTGATGGTCGCCGTTCATCCGACACAAGGGCTGGATGTAGGTGCCACGGCTGGTGTTCACGACCTTCTTATGGAGCTGCGTGGTTCAGGTAGTGGCGTGTTGTTAATTTCGGAGGATTTAGATGAATTGCTTCAGTTGTCCGACCGGATTCTAGTGATCTATAACGGCTCAATTATTGGTGAGAGTACACAAGAGGAAGCGAATCGAGAGAGCATCGGACTACTAATGGCTGGTATTCATAATAGAGAGGAGAGCGCCGTATGAGCCCGGAGAATGGAAGAAATACCGCAGCAGCAGTACTGGAACCCCTCTCCTCCCACTCCGGAAAACGATTCTCTCTACGTTTCGAATACGATGCCAGCCGCATCCGTTCTCCTTGGTGGACACCTATTGTATCTATAGTTTTAGCGCTATTGTTGTGTGCCCTATTTATTGCGGCGAATGGTATGAATCCGGTGCTGGTCTATGAAAAAATGTTCCGTGGCGCATTTGGCACTGCGTATGGGCTCACGGAAACGATGGTTAAAGCGATCCCGCTACTTCTATGTGGGCTTGGGATTGCTGTGGCTTACCGCATTTCGGTATGGAATATTGGAGCAGAAGGCCAGTTAACCGTTGGGGCTATGGCGGCCACAGCGGTCACGATTTATTTTCCTGACTTACCTTCATTCTGGTCCCTGAGCTTAATGCTGCTGTTCGGGATTGCCGCGGGTGCGCTTTGGGGACTATTGACTGCTATTCCGCGGACGCATTTTGGAGTGAATGAGCTAATCACTTCATTAATGCTGAATTATGTTGCCCTATTGGCGCTCGATTACGTGGTATTCGGACCTTGGAAAGATCCTAAAGGTTTTAATTTCCCGGGATCACCTATGTTTACTGCGGCTCAGTCGCTGCCTGTTCTCGGAAGTACAAGATTGCATATTGGATTGTTATTTGGACTTATCGCCGTTGTGATTTATTACTTAATGATTCGTTTTACCAAGTGGGGTTACGAGCTCCGGCTGATTGGGGCCAATCCTGTTGCAGCCAGATACGCGGGGATTCCTATCAAGCGCCATATTATTATCGTCATGCTGATCAGTGGGGGGCTCGCCGGGATCGCTGGCATGGCGGAGGTCTCCGGTGTTACACACAAGCTGATGCAAGGCATTTCACCGGGTTATGGATACACCGCCATTATTGTGGCTTGGTTGGCCAAATTGAATCCACTCGGTCTAATCGTTACTTCTATTTTATTCGGTGGCTTAATTGTTGGCGGATATAGTGTTCAAACCATCGGGCTGCCCTCATCGATATCAGAAATGCTGCAGGGCTCCATCCTGTTTTTCTTGATTGCTGGCGATATGATCTATCGTTTCCGCATTCGTCGTAGCCGGGTTCAGCTGAAAGGGGGGAGATAGACGATGGATTTTACAACACAGCTACTTATTGCCGCTATTTCCGCAGGGACCCCGCTGCTGCTGGCTACGCTGGGAGGCATTCTAAATGAACGAGCCGGCATTATACAGCTTGGGGCTGAAGGTCTGATGCTGATGGGGGCGGTCACCACTTGTATCGTGTATATTCGCTCCGGAAACCTGTTGCTGGCTCTGCTGGCTACCGTAGCTGTAACGGCTGTGCTTGGTTTGCTGCATTCTTTTCTCTGTGTGACCTTGCGGGCGAATCAAACGATGTCCGGTCTTGCGATGACCTTGTTCGGCAGTGGGTTGAGCGCTTATCTTGGTAAACGGATCAGCGGCATTCCTTTGCCGGGAACCTCCCCTAAGCTGCATCTGGCTTGGCTGGAAAATGTACCGTTCATCGGAAAAATATTCGGCAACATGGACTACCTAACCTGGTTCAGCCTGCTGCTAGTGCTTGCTCTGCATCTGCTAATTCACCGCACTTCATGGGGCCTGCATTTGCGGGCAGTCGGAGACAGTCCGGCTACCGCAGATGTGATGGGGATCCGTGTGCAGCTTATCCGCTACAGCTATGTGATCACCGGTGCTGCTCTCATCGGTCTGGCCGGAGCGGATATGGTATTGGCCTATGCGCCAACCTGGAATGAAGGGCTGACAGCCGGTCGAGGCTGGATTGCGGTAGGGCTAGTGATTTTTGCCAGATGGAATCCGCTGCGCGCCTTGTTCTGCGCTTACTTTTTTGGGGCATTGGATTCACTTGGCTTCCGCATTCAATTGCTGGGCAGTGCAGTTCCGCCCTATTTTCTCAAAATGATTCCGTACCTTGTGACCATTCTGGTCCTGATGTACCTGGGGTACCGCAATCGCAACAAACCATCCGGTACACCGGAGGGGCTGGGAGTTCCTTATATTCGGGAACAAAGGTTTTAAGGCAGGCTATACGAGAAGGGAAGCGGCAATCTGGTACTCAAAAAGGGGGGCGGAGTGTATGGGAGTTATAAGGGAAGAGGATGGAAGGCTACCTGAAGTAATTCAACCCCGCAGCCTGCACGAAGCTTGGGAGAGAAAAACGGCGTTTGGAGACAGTTCCCGATATGTCGCAGGAGGAACATTGCTGAGAACAGGGTGGGAAAATGGAACGGATCATATGCCCAAACAGCTGATTGATCTTCGGCAAATCACAAATCTCGGCGACATTACCTTAACGGAATTTCACTTATCTCTGGGCGCTCTTGTTCCACTCTCCCAGTGCCGCAGTAATGAGCATTTGCAGGCCGTGGCTCCTGCGCTGCAAGAGGCTGCACGTTGCATAGCGGCTCCGTCGGTGCGTAATCTTGCCACGCTCGGGGGCAATATCGCTTCTGGCTTCGGAGATATTCTACCTGCGTTACTGGTCTATGACGCGGAGTTAATCTCCTTTGACGGCAAATTTATGACGGCACTACCTTTGATAGAGTGGCTAAACAATCACTGGAGCGGGATAAAACCTGCGGCAGATCTTGTGGCTGAGATTCGCATCTCACCTACTCGCTTAGAGCGTCCGTTAACGGATAGGCTAGAAATTTTTCGTAAGGTTGGCCGCAGGGAAGTGTTCACCCCTTCACTTGTAACGGTAGCAATCTCAGCATCAATCGATGAGGAACTCCGTTTCCGTGAGGTGCGTATCGCCGCAGGTGGGGGCTCTGGGCGGCCGCAGCGACTAAGTAGAGCTGAAGTTATGCTTGAAGGTGTGAGGTATACAGAGGAGTTGTTGGCTTCTTTATATGAAGAGGTTGAGAACAGCTTTGAGACGTATAGTGATCCCTTTGCAACAGAACTTTACAAGAAAAAGACTGCTGGGAATTTGGTTGTATCTGAGCTGTGGAAGGCTATGAATATACGGAGTTAAGAGGTGAATAACCCGACGAAAGGAGAGAGGGAAAATGCTGCTGAATAAGGAATCCAGCGGTAGCCGCTGGCGTACACGACCCGATGGAGAGGGCAAGGTATCCGGTAAGCTGCAGTATTTGACCGACATGAGGGCAGAAGGAATGTTGATCGGCCGCGTGCTCCGCAGTGAGCAGGCACATGCTCGTATTTTGTCCATACGCATTGAGAAGGCCGTTGAAGTCCCTGGTGTACACGCTGTAATTACTTATGAGGATGTGCCCGGACTTAACGGCTTTGGCATAGCTTTGCCGCATCAACCGGTATTTTGCAGTGACCGTGTGCGTTACACTGGCGATGCGATTGCGGCAGTCGCGGCAGAGACGGACGAAATTGCGGAATACGCCTTATCTCTTATCGAAGTGGATTATGAGCTTCTACCCTTACTCGAGAACCCGGAAGAGGCGATGAAAAAGGACGCAATTCTGCTGCATGCCGAGGGAAACGTGCTTCATCATACGGAATATCGGAAAGGGGAGCCGGAAGCGGTATTTACGGATTGCTGTCATGTGGTAGAGGAGACTTATTATACACCACGCCAAATGCACACTTATATGGAGACTGAAGGTGGACTGTTTATCCCAGAGGATAACGGACGGCTTACCGTATATTCAGCTACACAACATGGGTTGATGGATCGCCTGCAGCTATCCAGAATTCTGGCTATTCCTCAAGAAGATATTCGCGTCATCTCGAGTCCTATCGGCGGGTCCTTTGGAGGAAAAGACGAGCTGAATGTACAACCGTATGGAGCGCTGCTCGCCTTGCGGACACTCCGTCCGGTAAGACTGCATAATTCGAGAGCTGAATCGGTACGTGCAGGACTAAAACGCCATCCCATGAAAATCACCATGAAAACTGGCTGCGACCCCGAAGGAATCATCAGGGCACATCAGGTCAGAATTATTTCGGATACGGGAGCTTACGCAACACTGGGGGCGGAGGTGCTCAACTTTGCGACAGAACATGTGATGGGCCCCTATATCATCGATCATGTGGATGTGAAGGGTTTTGCTGTATATACCAATAACGGTGTATCTGGTGAATTTCGCGGTTTTGGCGGCAATCAGGCGATTTTCGCTTTGGAGGGACAAATCGATCGGTTGGCTGAGCGATTGCAGATCGATCCGTGGGAAATGCGCCGCCGCAATTTGCGTAAATATGGAGATCTGGGGCCGCTGGGTCAGGAAATTGCTCAGACCGATGGTGCCTTTCAGGTGTGGGAAGCGCTGGCGGGTTCGCCTCTTATGACTGAGGCCGCATCTACAGACAGTGATTCAGGTGTTGTGGAACCTTGGATCGTAACTGGAACGGGTGCTGCTATAGCTATGCATGGTGCAGGACTTGGCTATGGTATTCCCGATCCGGCGGGTGGCAGGCTCTCTTTGACGCTAGAGGGCAAGATTGAGGCGGTGTTTGGTTACGAGGAGTTTGGTCAGGGGTTAATCGCAACAATGGAACAAATGCTGATTGAACAGTTTGGCTTGGCGGCAGAGGATCTAAGCATCGTCATTGGCGATACGGATGTTGTGCCCGATAGCGGATCTAGTACGGCTTCCCGATCAACCAGCATGATGTGGATGGCCTTAAAACGGCTGCGTCCAGACTTCACCGCTCGAGTGCTGCAGGCAGCTGCGATGATAAAGCCAGAGCTGGATAACTATGAAATGAAGCTCGGCCCTGGCGGTATTTGGCTAAAAGACGGCGGTCTGCTTCTGACTTACAAGGACTTGGCACAGCGTATTTCAGAACCCATTGTCTGTAATACAAAGTTTACTTATCCAACCACACCCTTTAAAAGAGTGGGGGCACATTTCCTATACACCTATTCCGCAATCGCGGTCCGTGTGGAAGTTAATCTGCTTACAGGACGTGTTCGTGTACTGGATCAATATCATGCGGTAGCGGCGGGACCGGTGGCTAATCCGCAAGGTTATCTTGGACAGATCGAAGGTGGCAGCAGTATGGCGGTCGGTTTCACCTTGTCAGAGGATGCTGTGATGTCTGGCGGCAGCTATGTCACCAAAAATTTAGACACCTATTTGGTGCCGACCATTGCCGATATGAATGGCAGCATTCAGGTGCAGCCGATAGAGGATTTGCCGGATCATGACACGTACGGTCCTCGCGGCATTGGAGAGGTGGGTTCCGTCAATTTAGCTCCGGCAGTCGCGTCAGCCATATTTCAGGCTGTAGGGAAACGGGTAACCAAGCTGCCCATTGATCCCGAATGGCTGCAGTCTACACCGTTTATTCCACAAAAGGTGGTGAACATCCATGCCGAGCCATAATTCAGATGCGAATCTAGATGAAGATAACCTTGACCCCTTATCGTCTGAGGAAGCCTTTGCAGAAGAGAGGTTCACCTTTAATTGTAATCTTAATGGCAAAGCGATATCCACGGAGATTCCACCCTCCCGCCGGCTTTTAAAGGTCATACGTGAAGATTTGGAGCTGACCGGCACAAAACGTTCTTGTGAGATTGGCCGCTGCGGGGCATGTATGGTGCTGGTGGATGGACGTCCAGTGAATTCATGTCTAGTCATGGCCTATCAATGCTCAGGTGCGGAAATTACAACGATTGAGGGAATTAGTGAAGTAGGCCTGCATCCCGTTCAGCGGGCTTTTTTAGAAGAGGGGGGGTTCCAATGCGGTTATTGTACACCAGGGATGGTTATCTCGGTGGTTGCTCTGCTGGAAGAGAATCCGCATCCTACTCAGGCTGAAGTGGAAGAAGCTTTATCGGGTAACATTTGTCGCTGTACGGGGTACGGTGGCATTTTACGAGCTGTTAACAAAGCTATTGGAGGTTGAGTGGATGGTCGTTTCTGAAGGCAGGTTTGCGTTGGAAGAGATAAATGCCATGAGTATAACGGATTTTGTGAAGCATCTAGGCGGCATTTTTGAACATTCACCGTGGGTAGCAGAGGAGGCTTATAAGCAGATTCCGTTCCATTCTTTAGAACATTTGCATAGCACAATGATGCAGACCGTACTGAGTGCTGACCGGAGCCGAATGGAGGGACTATTAAAAGCTCACCCGGATTTGGCGACTAGGCTTCAAGTTACGGCTTTATCTGCTTCTGAGCAGCAGGGAGCTGGACTGGATCGGTTAACAACGGAAGAGTTCAATCTATTAAATGATCTGAATCGAAAGTATACGGACAAATTTCATTTCCCTTTTATTCTAGCTGTTCGTGGCAAAAACAAAGATGACATTATCAGCGCCATTGGCGTGCGAGTTGAGCGTTCCCCTCAGGAGGAATGGGTTCAAGCCTTTTCTGAAGTCGGTACAATTACGAGATTTCGCCTAAGTGATTTAATTATTTAATTATTCATTCATTCATCATAAACGGGGAGGGTGTCAGCCATGCTGGAACCAATTAACGGACGTACAATATTTTATGGAAAAAGTGATGTGCTAACTTATCGTACCTATGCTAAACCGCTGGCCGTTACCCCCGTTCCCGAATCTTCCTTCACGGGCTGCGACAACATTATATTCGCACATAATATTACATTCGCGGTCACGGGTGAGGCGTTTCTTCCTTCTTTCTCAGAGGGGGATAATTCCATGGTTGTTGCTACCGATTCTATGAAAAATTTCATCCTGCGCAATACCGCGGACTACACTGGAAGCACAACGGAGGGGCTACTGCAGCTTCTAAGCAGCCGTTTTCTCGATAAATACGATCATGTCACCGCAGTTTCAGTTTCCGCAGACCGGTTACCTTTTGAACAGGTGATGGTGCCCGGGGTTGAGGGGCTTAAACAGAGTCATTTAGTACTGCGTCACTCCAATAATGAATCTTATTCGGCTTCGTTAACTATAAAACGTGGAGAGAATGGGACTGAGGTTATCGCTCATGAATGCCGATTGAAGGATTTACAGCTGATAAAAGTGAGTGGAAGCTCGTTTTATGGATTCGTCCGTGATGAGTACACAACATTGCCGGAGAGCTTTGACCGTCCGCTTTATATTTTTCTGAATATTAACTGGACCTACAGTGATGTTCAGCATGCTCTGGATGGAGATCTAGGCCAATATGTGGCATCGGAGCAGGTTCGCGATATCGCCTATAACGCTTTTCATGAGCTGAACAGTCCATCAATCCAATCGTTGATTTATCAAATTGGGCTGCGCGTATTGTCCCGTTTTCCACAGCTGGCTACCGTTTCATTTGAGTCCAATAACCGGACTTGGGAAACCATTGTTGAGCCTGAAGAAACTAAAGGTGGAGTCTTCACCGAACCTCGTCCACCCTATGGTTTTCAGGGCTTTTCTGTCAGCCGTGCAGATCTGGCCGGAGAGACAGCGTAATGAGCGGGCGTCTTACCACCCATGTGTTGGATCTGTCGCGGGGGATTCCTGCTACAGGTCTGACGCTTCAGCTCTGGAAGCTTACGGATGGGATGAGCAAGCTTCTGTGTGAAGAAGTCACGAACAGTGACGGGAGGCTGGATGCTCCGCTGCTGGAGGGAAACGAAATGGAGTCTGGATGTTACGAGCTGCTGTTTATGGTTGGCGATTACTACCGTAGAGCGGATGCCAAAGCGTCAGCAGACACTCAACGTGAGATGCCTTTTTTTCTAGAACAGATACCTATTCGCTTTCATATAGAGAGCTCCATGCAACACTACCATGTACCTTTGCTAGTAGCACCTGGTGGATATAGTACGTATCGGGGAAGTTAAGAGAAAGTTGACGACCGGAGGAGGTGGCAGCTCATGAAGGAATCCTATGAACTTGTGATTAAGAACGGGAATGTAGTGCTGCCCGATCAGGTACTCAAGCTGGATATTGCAGTATCAGAGGGTAAGATTGTCGCACTTGGAGAGGAACTTTCGCTTGCGCCGCTAACCAAAGTCATCGACGCAGAGGGGTTCTATGTGCTCCCCGGTATGATTGATATGCATGTCCACTTTAATGAACCAACGTTTGGACATTGGGAAGGCTTTCGCAGCGGTTCTGCGGCGTTGGCAGCTGGCGGCTGCACAACCTATGCAGATATGCCGCTTAACGGCAATCCACCTACTGTGAACGAGGCTGGGCTTCGTCAAAAGGTAGATGCTGCGGCTGGAAACTCTGCCGTTGATTATGTGCTGTGGGGTGGGCTCGTTCCCGGCAATCTGGATGATCTAGAAGTTTTGGCAGCCGCTGGCGTCACTGGGTTTAAAGCCTTTCTCTCCAATCCTGGAGGGGAGGGCGAAGGCAGATTCCGTGAAGTGGATGAGGATACACTCTATCAAGGGATGCAGCGAATCGCTTCTCTGGGCGGGATTCTGGCGCTGCATGCAGAAAGTGAGGCTATCACGGCGGTGTTGACCGCAGATGCAGTGCGAAATGGCAGAACCAGCGCAAGTGATTTTGCGGCTTGCCGCCCTGCTGAAGCAGAGCTGGAGGCAGTGTCCAGGGCGCTGCTGTACGGTGAACGTACGGGCTGCCGGTTGCATTTTGTTCATATCAGCACGGCCGCCGCCATTGAGAAAATCTATGAAGCTAAGCTTCGAGGTCTGGACGTTTCGGCCGAAACCTGTCCCCATTATCTGGTCCTCACTGAAAATGATATGAAGGCTTTAGGCCCTGTGGCGAAGTGTGCGCCTCCGCTGCGAAGTGCGGTGGAGCAGGAGAAGTTATGGGAGATGCTGGCCCAAGGCAAAATCGATCTGATTGCTTCGGATCATTCCCCCTGTCCAACGGAATTGAAGGTGAAGCCGGACTTATCTTTTTTTGCAGCTTGGGGTGGGATCTCGGGTGCGCAGAGCAGTCTGGAGCTTATGTTCCATGAAGGCGTGAATGTGCGGGGTTTGGATGTTACATTAATTTCCAGTCTGCTCGCAGGGCAACCCGCAAAACGTTTTGGAATAGAGCATCGTAAAGGCGCTATAGCCCTAGGTCTAGATGCCGATCTAGTTCTGCTGAATCCAAATACAACCTATACGCTGACTGCGGAGGATTTATTGTATCGCCACAAGCACAGCCCCTACATCGGAAGAACTTTGTCCTGCAAAGTAGTTGCTACGATCTGTCGCGGGAATGTGATCTATACCTCTGAAGAAGGAGTGATCAGTGAGGGAGGTGGACAGTGGCTGCGAATTAGGAAGGAGCAGTACAGCCTATGAATGATTCCAGAGTTCAAGCGTCGACTCAGAAACTGCTGGAGCTGCTGGAGGAGCTGGCGGCATTCAGCACACCTGGGCCAGGAGTTACTAGACTGCTATATACGGAGGAATGGAGCCGGGCGCAGATTTTTTTGCAGGAAAAAATGGCTGGGCTCGGCTTAGAAGTTTCCGTAGACAAGGTTGGCAATGTATATGGACGATTGAGTGGATGCAATCCGCAGCAAAAGATTATTTTAACCGGATCGCATATTGATACTGTAGTCAATGGCGGGAAATATGATGGTGCGTATGGGATCGTTGCGGCTATGATTGCGCTTCAAGATTTGCAGAGGAACTTTGGCCAGCCGCAGCGGACGCTTGAGGTCGTATCTTTTTGTGAAGAAGAGGGGAGCCGATTTCCGCTTGCTTATTGGGGTTCGGGCCATGTCACGGAAAGGTATGACGGAAGCGAGGCCGAGACCTGTATGGATGCAGAGGGAGTGACGTTAAAAGCAGCAATGGCACAATCCAGCTTCTTACAGGACATAACGGAGGAGAAAGCTTCTAAGCGGACTGGAGTCAGAAATGATATTGGTGCTTTTGTAGAACTGCACATCGAGCAGGGGATTATTCTGGAGAAGACGGACACTCAGATAGGCGTAGTTCAGGGGATTGTTGGCCAGAGACGATATGTGGTCAAGGTCAGTGGTATTGCTAATCATGCGGGCACGACACCGATGTTTATGCGGCAGGATGCACTGGCTAGTGCGGTTGAAATGCTGTACGTGCTTGAAAGCTCTGCTAAAACGGCTGGTGAACCTCTTGTAGCAACCTCGGGTAAGCTTGAGGTGTATCCGAATACGCCAAATGTGATCCCGGGTGAGGTTCTTTTTACACTAGATATCCGCCATAGTGAAGAGGACGAACTGGAACGTTTCTGTGAGAAGCTTCTTGCGGAATGTAATGAAATTGCTGTTAAACGTGGGGTGATTCTTGAGGTTACATCCGTGCTCCACACAGTCCCTGCACCTATGGATACGAAGCTATCTGCAATGCTGGAAAATATCTGCCGCCAAGAGGGGAAGACGTACCGCATGATGGTAAGTGGAGCGGGACATGACGCCCAGCTGTTTGCGCCGCGTTGCCCTACTGCGATGATATTTGTGCCAAGCCGAGCTGGCATCAGCCATTCTCCGGAAGAGTATACTTCCCCTGAGCAGCTCGTTGCTGGGCTTGAGGTTCTGACTGCGATGTTATATGAGTTAGCTTATTAAAAAGAGTTCGCCGAACTTTTAAGGGAGGATCATCATGAAGCGTTACGAAGATTTGTCGCCGTCCCAACGCTGTATTATGACTCCGGGTCCGGTCGAGGTAGATCCGCGTGTACTGCGGGCGATGTCTTTTCCGGTGCTGGGTCAGTTTGATCCAGAGTTCACCTCTATTATGAATGAAACGATGGAAATGCTGCGGGAGCTGTTTGCTACTTCTAATTCATGGGCTTACCCAATTGATGGTACCTCCCGTGCTGGAATTGAAGCCGTGATGGTTAGTTTGATCCTGCCGGGTGAGCGTGTGCTGATTCCGATCTTTGGCCGCTTCGGACATCTATTGCATGAGATTGCTGAAAGATGTGGCGCTGAGGTGTTCGTGTTGGAAAAGCCATGGGGGAGTGTGTTTGAGCCGGATGAAGTGATAGCAGCTATGGAGACTTTTAAGCCACATGTGGTGGCAATGGTTCACGGGGAGACCTCTACAGGACGTGTGCAGCCACTCGCGGAAATTGGTAGAGCTTGCCGCCGGATGGATACTTTATTCATAGTCGATGCAGTTGCAACCATTGGGGGCATTCCTGTCGAGACAGATGCTTGGATGTTGGATGCCGTCGTTGGCGGTACACAGAAATGCCTGTCCGTCCCTTCCGGAATGGCACCGATAACGTATAATGATCGTGCTGAAGCTAAGCTCATGACCCGAAAACGAGTAGAACGCGGGATTAGAACAAGTGATGTCCAGCCAGGTGACTTATCTTTTGTCCGCAGCAATTATTTTGATCTCAGCATGCTTCAGGATTACTGGAGTCCACAACGTCTCAATCATCATACAGAGATGACCTCAATGCTTTATGCACTGCGGGAGGGCTTGCGGCTTACCCTTGAAGAAGGGCTGGATGCCCGATTCGCCAGACATATCCTCCATGAAAAAGCACTTGTAGCTGGATTAGCAGCTATGGGTTTAGAACTATACGGGGATCCTTCCTGCAAGCTTACTGTTGTTACCTGTGTGCTGATCCCTGAGGGGATAGATGGGGAAGCTGTCCGTTCGCTGCTGCTGGGGCGGTTCGGAATTGAAATTGCCAGTTCTTTTGGACCGTTAAAGGGAAGGATCTGGCGCATCGGTACGATGGGTTTTAGCTGTCGTGAGAATAACGTGTTGCGGCTGCTTGGAGCGCTGGAAGCCGCATTACAGCGTCATGGATTTAAGGGGCCTTGCGGGTTTGGGGTTCAGGCAGCACTTGACGTATATGAGGCAAAAGTAAGATAATCGTTGGAATAGAGCGGATGGCGGGAGAGTAAAAACAGGGGCATGTCCGGATGGTTCGGACAATCTTTGGGAATAAGTAAACGGCTATCATCTACAGGGATGATTGAGCCGTTTTTTCTTACAAGTACAGACCTGCGCAACTATATTATCCTAGGCTTAATAGTTAGGCAATCCTCTATGATTACGGATCTATTCACTACATCAAGACAACACTTGGATACTAACGGGGGAGAGATGAAGATGACAACTTTTACAAGAAAGCCTTTAGCGGATTGTGTACCTGAGCTTGTGGCTACGGCAAGAGGCGATAAACCGGCAACACTGGTAATTACAGGTGGAAAGCTGGTCAACGTATGCTCTGGTGAAATTCTAGAAGGAATGTCTGTTGGTGTTCAAGGTGGACGAATTGCTTATGTTGGTAAAGATGTGACACATATGATTGGCGAAGGAACGCAAGTTATTGATGCGAACGGCAAGTATATAGCTCCGGGATTGCTCGATGGCCACTGCCATATTGAGAGCACCCAGCTAACCGTTACTGAATTTTCCCGCGCTGTTCTGCCGCTTGGCACAACAGGTGGTTTCTTTGATGCACATGAGATTGCTAATGTATTCGGGCTGAAGGGTATTCAATTGATGCTGGATGAGATGCGGGGGACGCCGTTAGCTGCTTACATGCAGGTGGCTTCTTGTGTGCCTGCGGCAGGTGCGGAATTCGAGACAACGGGTGCCTCAATTGGTCCTGAAGAAGTTGCCGAAGCTTTTACGTGGGGCAAAGATGTGATTGCTCTGGGCGAAGTGATGAATTTCCCTGGCGTTGTTTACGGCGATGAGAAAATGCTTGGAGAGATTCAAGCTACGCTGCGGGCAGGCAGATTTGTTGACGGTCATTTCACATGGCCTTCCAGCGACTGGAGACTGCCAGTGTATGCTGCGGCAGGGGTGACTGGTGATCATGAGTGTGTTACAGCAGACGATGTGATTGAGCGCGTTCGACTGGGGATGTATGCCAAAATGCGCCGGGGCTCGGCTTGGCATGATGTTGCCAAGACCATCACCGCTCATACAGAGCGTGGACTTGACCCGCGTCGCATGATGCTGGTAACTGACGACCGCAGCTCGGAATCGTTACGGGACGAAGGTCATATGGATTTCGTTGTTCGCCATGCGATTGCTCAAGGCGTGAAGCCAGTAACAGCCTTCCAAATGGCAACTATTAATACGGCAGAGCGTTTTGGGTTGTCTCAGGATATCGGATCTATTACTCCAGGTTCTTTTGCGGATATTATTCTGCTGGACGGGAATTTGGCCGATGTTCACGTGGTACTTACGATTGCTGCTGGTGTAGTCGTTGCCGAAAACGGTGTGATGACGGCAGAGCTTGCTAAATTCTCATATCCAGAGGAAGTTTTGGCTTCGGTTCATTTGCCACAGCGTCCTACCGCCGAAGATTTTATTATCGCGGCTCCAATTGAAACAGGTGAACTTACTACAAGAGTTATTAAAGTAAGAGAAAATCATGTGGAGACCATTGAACGTATGGTTTCGGTACCTGTAGTAGCAGGGCAGCTGGATGTAAATGCTGTAGAGGGTCTGTGTAAAATCGCTGTACTCGAACGGCATAAAGGAACAGGAAATAAATCAGTGGCTGTTGTGGAAGGCATCGGTTTTAAAGAACCGGCTGCTATCGCAATGACTGTTGCTCATGATAGTCATAATGTACTCGTCATCGGCAATGATAATGAGCTAATGGCCAAAGCTGCGAACGCGGTGGCGGACGCTCAGGGTGGGGTCGCCGTAATTACATCTAGTGGAGAAACGTTATTCCCGTTGGCCATTGCAGGCCTAATGTCTACAGAGCCATTTGAAATTGCTGCTGAGAAATCAGCTGCGATCAGCAAAGCGTTGTATGATGCCGGCTGTACTTTGAATTACGCGTTTATGACTTTATCGCTGCTTGCTTTGGCGGTTATCCCAACGTTACGTATCACAGATAAAGGACTCGTGCGGATTTCACCCGAGGGAATACAGTTAGTGCCATTGTTTGTTTAAGTAAATTAACTGAAGTATAATCCTAATGCAAAAAACTGTTCTGAGGTCATAATGACCCTTCAGAACAGTTTTTTTTGTTTAAATATAAGAAAGCAAAAGCTTCACATGATGCGTAATCTTTATACATCCTTTTGTAATGAACAATAATATTAAACAGATTTTTAGAGAATGAAACATTTTTCTGAGCGAAATTCTAAAAAAATATAAATAAAGCATAGTCAGGTGACGATAATAATGTTAAATTAGATAAAATTAAAGTGAATTAATGGAGTTAATTTTACATTAATGGCATATAAAGAATTATAGATAATGGCAGGTTTCGAATAACCCAACTAAGAGGGACGAGGTGCATGGAGAGATGATCAGACTAGAAACGCAAGATATTTTGAATATTAGCATGAAGCAAATTGCTACTATTTTTAAGATGAAGCCGCTTGAACTGAGATTTGTCACCGATTTTCAGGGTGAGAAATATCTCTTAACTAATGATAAGTTACACCTCAACAACCAGCAATATTGGGCAAAGGTTATGGAATGTGTCTTTGATGATCATGTTAGACCTGTGTTAATGTGTGAGGTATTATATTTCCTTCGTAATGAATTTCTGGAAAGTGACATTAAGTTATGTTTTTCTTATGATTACGCAGAGGATGGGAATGGCGCAGCTACAGCTACGGCTGAAGTATCCTTTAATGACTCAGCAGATTTACAGCCGAGTGAGATTGCCGAGCTGATTGATTTTGCGTTGACCTTGCAGGACAAGCAGTGGTTCCATGAACTGACTACGAAATATAAGCAGCTTACAGCATAAGTATCCTTTCGATTCTTCATGCTTAACAATTGATATAGATAACCGTCTTGTTTTCAGCAGAAATGATCTGTGGACAAGACGGTTTTTTTTGATTTACCATCCTTGGGCGTTTTTTTCTACATGTTCAGCCAAAAAATCAAGCCAATCCTCATGGTCATTCAAACAGGGGATTGCCATAAATTCCTCTGCTTGTCCTCCACCAGCCTCGAATTGTTCTCGTCCTTCTATGGCTAGCTCATGCAGCGTTTCCAGACAATCGGTCACAAGACCCGGTGAAAAAATCAGAGGCTTACGTATTCCTCGTCCGGCAAGCTCTCCCAGAACATCCGCAGTAGAGGGTCCTACCCATTCTTCTCGTCCGAAACGTGATTGAAAACTAAGCTGCCAGCGTTCGGGCTCCCAATTCATAGCAGAAGCAACAAGATGCGCGGTTTCCATACATTGCTGCGGGTAGGGATCGCCGGTATCCGCATACCGTTTGGGAATCCCATGGAAGGTCAGTACAAAATAATCAGGTTCTTTGCTCAGAATCTCCATTTGACGCAGTAGGTGTGACTTCAAGGCTGAAATATAACCGGGCTCATTATAGTAGGCATCAATAAATCTTAGAGCCGGAATCAGACGTTTAGTTACAGGTCCAGTGGAGCTTTGGCGACCTAAGGCTGCAAAGCTGGCCTGATCGAATACGGACGCGGTAGTCGTGGACGAATATTGCGGAAACAGCGGCACAATGATAATTCGGGTAACTCCGGCGGTGTCGAATTTCGCCATCGCTTGCTCCATGCTGGGTTCGCTATAAGCCAATCCAAGCTCTACCTGATACCGTGGACCCAGCAGTTCTTGTAATCCAGATTGCTGAGCTAAAGAGTGAAAGAGCAATGGTGATCCTTCGGTTGTCCATATTTGACTGTACAGCTCAGCGGACCGGCGTGGACGTGAACGCAGAATGACACCTCGCAGCAAAGGCTGCCACAGCAGAGGAGAATAATCTATGATTCGGCGATCTGATAAAAAACGTTTCAGATAAGGCCGTACAGCTTTTGCAGTTGGTGCAGTAGGGGTGCCGATTTGGGCGAGTATAACTCCAATAGGTGGCTGTTTGCTCAAAGCACAGAACTCCTTTCCCATATAAGAGATCGTTCTAAAATAGCATAGCTAGCCTTGAATGCACAGTTATTGAGATCACTTTGCGCGTATAAATTAAATTTAATCGCAAATAGTGATGTTTCTTATAGGGTGTGTGATTTTCGATACAGAAGAACCGCAGAAAGGTCTGGTAGTATCAAACCAGAAATTGATGGAAAACGGGTGTAAGTGTTTTTATAGTAACTTATGTGAATTATTTCACCTTTTATACAGCTTTGTGTTAAAAGGAAGAAATGAAATAGATTCAAGCTATTTTTTATTGAAAATCGAGCGTGTAAAGGCATGAGAGGGGGGATGAGTTCTTATGAAGAGAGAAGTTATGCTTCATAAGAAGAGAAGGGGCATCGTAGGAAAAAGGTTTGGTTAACAAAAAGCTACATATCACTGGGGTTTGGTAAAGGAGAATTTTCATTGAAAAAACTAATTTCTTTAACGGTTAGCGCGGCTATATTGTTAGCGCCGTTTGCTTACACACTTAATGTGCCTGCTGTAAACTTGAAGGTGGATGCAGTATCGGCAGCCTCCGAAGAAGCGGATGCACCGGCAGCAAAACCAACAGCAAAACCCACGGCAAAACCAGCAGCAACACCAAAAGCAACGGCAAAACCAGTAGCAACACCAAAGCCAACGGCAAAACCAACAGCAACGCCAAAGCCAACGGCAAAACCAACAGCAACACCAAAGGCAACAGCCAAACCAGCAGCAACCCCAAAAGCTACAGCAGCACCAGTAGCAACCCCAAAAGCAACCGCTGCACCAGCAGCGACAGTAGTACCGGCGGAAACTGTTAAGCCTGTGGCTACAGCAAAGCCTGTTACAGTTAATGAAAACGTATACCAAGATGGAGTTTACGTAGCTTATGGCGATGCATACTCCAAAGGCACGGAAGGTGCCAAGATCGAAATTAAAGATGGTAAAATTACTAGCATTGAGCTTTTGAGAACCAGTCCTAAGCTGATTGATAGAGATGCTCGTAACAATTATAGTGCTTTATGGCAAGCTTATGGATTGATGAAGGATAGATTGCTTGGCAAAACAAGAGATGGAGCAGCGGTAGTTGATGCTGTTTCGGGAGCTACCCGCTCCAGTAATGGCTGGAAATTGTCTGTAGATAGAGCGTTTGAAAGAGCTCTGACAGTGAAAGATACAAATGCCGTTTACTTTGATGGAGTTCATATGGGCGTAGATCCTACAGGTAAATATTCTGTATTCGCGACCTACGAATCCAACAAGCTTACAGATGTTAAAGTGTATCCTATGAACAGCGCTGGTGATTTCATTGAGGAGAAAGCTTACACAGCTGAGCAAGCGGCAGCGGTTGCAGCTATAGCTCCAGCCTTGCTGGCCAAAGGAACAGAGGCACAGCCTGTTGCAGGTCTTGAAGCCGACTTTATAGCAGCGATTAACGCTTTCTGGGATGCTGAGCAGAATGCAATAATCAACAATACATCTGCTTATATAGACGGATTCTATTCCTCTTATGGTACGGCAAGAAGTGTTGGCGTTGAAAGAGCCGACATCGTGATTCGCAACGGTAAGTTGGTTGATGTGAAGCTGTTTAGACTTGGCAACAACCTGATTGACAGAGGGGCAACAGCTTATGCGGAAGTAGTAAAAGCAAATGCTCCTATGACAGCTAAGCTGCTAGCGAATGGTTCATATATCGCTAACTATGATGAAAAGGTTGACGGAATTTCCGGAGCTACGGAAAGCAGTCACAGCTGGAACCAAGCTGTAGAAAGAGCATTTGAGAAAGCGCTGAAGGTTCCTGCTGAAGGTCAATATTTTGACGGCAAATTTGCCGGAGTAGATAACCAATCTAAAGTACTGCTGCTAGTTGATGTTGATGCAGATGCGGTAACAGGCATTAAAGTAAGTCTGTTTGGAGCTGACGGCAAGCTGATTGCTGACGATAAACTGAGTGCAGAACAAAAAGGATGGGTAGCTACACTCACATCCGGGCTGTTAGAAAAAGGTGTGCAAATGGCCGATATTACAGGCCAAGAAGCATTGTCGGCAGCAGCTAAAGCAGCACTGACAGATGCTTTGAACAATGCATCCAAAGTCCAAGGAACCTATAAAGACGGAACCTTTACTGCATTTGGTGATGCTTATGATAAAGGAACGAACAGAGCGGACGTTACCCTGCGTAACGGCAAAATCGTAAATGTAGCCTTGTACCGTGTAGGAATGAACCTTGTAGATAGAGGGAACGCTGCTTATCCTGAGGTGGTAAAAGCAATTCCTCAGTTGACGGCTAGCTTCCTCGCAGCAGGGACTAGAGAAGGTGTGCAGGAAGTAGATGCTGTGTCTGGTGCAACCAGCAGCAGCGTGGCTTTGAAGACTGCGGTGGATAGAGCATACGGAAAAGCTGAGGTTGTAGAAGCTAATAAAGCGGCTTATTTCGATGGAATCTTCATTGGTGTAAGTGCCGATAAGCTTGTAAATGTTATGGTGAATGTAGAGTACGGTGTTCCTGTCAAAATGCTTGTTTATTATTTGGATAAAAACGGAAGTGTAAGAACAATCAATCAGTTAACGGACGCGGAGCTGGCAGTGAAAGGTGAAATCGAGTCGACATCGACCGGATACAGCCTGCACAAATATGGTTACCGTCCAGCAGCCTTCGGAAAAAATGATGCAGAGAAAGAAATATCCGCTAAAGCGGTAGAAGCTATTAAATCAGCGCTTGAATCGGCTGGTAAATAATTATCGTTTTATAATAAAAGGAGGATATTCCAGTGCCAGAATATGGCCGGGGAGTAGCCTCCTTTTTCAAATATTCTTGGCTTGTACATAAATATGAAAATAGATCGTATAGTGATTTAAAGGGATTTTGGAGGTGAGTGTCTAAAGTTTAATATAGAGAGCAGGCCAAAAGCCTGTTATTAATAGGAGGCTCCAACATGACACAAATTAAACAGCTCGCTCCACAAGATGAATTTGTTGGCTTTTATCTTTTAAGAGAGCTGGCAATTAAACAAACGAACGGCACTCCTCCAAAAGATTATTTTGACATCGTTCTGGGGGATTCCACTGGACAATTATCTGCGAAATATTGGGATGCCAGCACAACCGATAAAGAAACTTTTTTTCCTATGGCGCTTGTGAAGGTACGCGGGATTGCTCATACTTATCGTGAGAAATTACAAATAAAAATTACTAAAATCAGGTTGGTTAACGATGAGGATGGTGTTGCACTTACGGATTTCATCCGTTCTGCCCCAATTCGTCCAGTAGACCTTATTCATACGATTAAAGGGGTTATGGCAAGTATTTCAGATCCGGAAATTGCTTCGATTGTCTCTTTTTGTGTGGGTAAAGTGGAAGAGAAATTGATGCATTATCCGGCAGCCAAAACACATCATCATGCTTATTTTGCCGGACTTGCTTATCATATGGTGCGTATGCTGGAGATTGGTGATTTTCTGTGCAAGCAGCGTCCGTTCTTGAATCCAGATCTAATGAAGGCAGGAATCATTCTGCATGATATCGCGAAGCCGGAGGAGATGGTCTCCCAGCTTGGGATTGTCTCGGAATACAGCGTTCAGGGCAAGTTGATTGGCCATATCTCGATGGCGTCTAACTGGATCACGGAAGCGGCTATCCGTTTAGATATTGATTTGAATTCGGAAAAGGTTATGGCGTTACAGCATCTCGTATTGTCACATCATAATTTGGGCGAATGGGGTAGTCCTGTTCAGCCACAGACAGCTGAGGCAGTCGCTCTGCATCATATCGATGCGATGGATGCGAAGCTGCAAATGGTGGAGGATGCTTTGGATACCACACCGGAGACCGAGGAATGGACACCGTTCATCAGAGGTCTAGAGAATAAGGCTGTGTATCGTTTGAAGATTTAAGAGATACCCTGTAAAACCAAACCCCCAATCAGCAGATAAGAGCTGGTTGGGGGTTTTTGATGTTCTTTGGTTATTTGGACAAAGTGGCGCGGCTGCTATAAATGGAGGGTTTATGTTTAGTGCCTTGTTTCTTAGCAGGCTTTTTCGCGCGAGTGGAAAATGGGGTATACCCGCCGGCAAACATCGTTCCGCTAGTATATCCTTGACTGGCAGAGAGCAATAGAGGATCATAGTGCTCCTCCTGCTCCATAAGTTTTACTAGAATTGCAGCGGCTGCGCGTGCGTCATCCAAGGCATCATGGTGCTTTAGCGTAATGCCGAAAAAATCGGAGACTACATTAAGTTTATGGGAGGGCAGGTCGGGCAGCATTTTTTTGCCTAATAAATAGGTACATAAGTATTGAAAGCTTGGGTAGCTCAGGGACATTCCATCGAGACAATAACGCAGGACACTCATATCAAAAGCAGCATTATGCGCCACGACGATTTGTCCGTGTAGTAACGGTTCAACGGTGGGCCACAGTTCTTGAAAAGTAGGTTGCCCGATTACCATTGATGGCGTGATGCCGTGTATCGAAATGTTCATGCCATCAAACCGCTGCTGCGGGTCAATTAGCCAAGAATGCTCTGCGGTTATATTTCCAGCTTTAACTTCCACAAGTCCCAAGGCACATGCGCTGGATCGACTGGAGTTCGCGGTCTCAAAGTCAATTGCTATAAAGTCCATTCGTAAAGCTCCTTATCTATCATATATACGTTTCATATTAAAGTAGTAAAATGATAAATACAATCTAGTGAATCACAATGAGCTGTTCAGTAAAAATAAGGAGATGATAGAGTGCGGCTTATAAAGGGGCAAAAGGTGGATATTACGAAAGGGAGAAACGTGAACAAGCTTTTGCTGAAATTTGGGTGGATGACTGCTGATACTAGAATTGGCATAGACTCTGCTGCTTTTTTACTGTCAGAACAGAACCGTTGCGAACGCGATGAGAACTTTATCTTTTATGGTAATCCGTTGTCTATAGACGAAGCTGTAACTCATTCTGTCTTACAACAAGGGGATAAAGAAGCTATCGCCATTACATTTTCTCAACTTCCTAAGGATATTACTAGAATAGCTTTAACTTTAACGATCTATGAAGGAGAAAAATTAGGACACTCTATGAAGCAAGTAACCTCTCCTTATCTACGCTTAGTGGATGCTGCTAGCGGTGAGGAATTATTCGTTTTCGAGTATGGCTCTGACCTGTCGACGGAGACAGCTATTGTGGTTGGAGAGCTATATCGCTATGGCCCAGAGTGGAAATTCAGTGCTATTGGTAGTGGCTTTGAGGGAGGATTGGCTGCGTTATGTACAAACTATGGGCTCGTTATTGAAGAAGAGGAAGGGAACCCTGAGGTAGCGGCCACAGCTGAGTTAACCCTACCTTTAGAGACGATCCGTTATGAAGAGAAGAATGTACTGTCCTCTATTGATTTACGTAAAAAAATTGTTCAGATTACCTTAGAAAAAAAGAATCTGACAGGAGTCATTGCAAGGGTAGGCGTTGTCCTGGATATTACAGGATCTATGAGAAATCTTTATAATAATGGAACCGTTCAAGAAGTAGTTGAGCGTATATTAGCCGTTGCCTGCAAATTTGATGATAACCAATCGTTAGATGTTTGGGTGTACGATACGGAGTTTAGCCGGCTGCCACCTGTGACAGAGCAGGAATTAGGAAGATATGTGTTTACACATATTTTAAATAATCGTACCATTCATAAGTTTGGCCGCAATAATGAACCGCCAGTAATGGAGGATATCATTAAAAAATATACGGAGGAAGAACCCGATTCTACACCGGTATTTATCATATTTATTAACGATGGTGGTGTAGTGAAATCCACTAAAAATGTGATTATGGCTGCTTCGGTCCAACCGATTTTCTGGCAGTTTGTCGGAATCGGTAACTCGGATTTTGAAGTATTGAAGCAACTTGATACGATGAAGGGCCGTTTGGTGGATAACGCCAATTTTATTCATCTGGACCACATTGAAAAGGTGACTGATGAAGATCTGTATGATCAGCTGCTGAATGAATTCCCCTTGTGGCTAAGCGCAGCGAAAGAAAAAAGAATCCTGCGAACATAAAAATACATTACTGAAAATGAATAAGCCTGTGCGTTACTATAGGCCATAACCACCTATCTTAGGAGGTATTATGGCTTTTTTAGTTTCGCTATCTTGCTATTCTATTCAACAATCCTTACACTGCCAAATAGGTATTGTATATTAGGATTAGGGTCATCACTATCAGATACGGGAGGAAACACTTTGAGCAGCGTAGTTACTAAGTTTTTTGATTATGGGCAAGAAGACATAGATTATCTCCGAAGTGTGGATCCAGTACTTGGCGCAGCTATGGCACGGATGGGCAGAGTGGAACGTGTAATTATACCGGATCTTTTTGCTGCGCTTATCTATGCTATAGTAGGACAGCTTATTTCAGTAAAAGCGGTTCGGACCATTTGGAACAGAATGTTGGCTCAGTTCGGAGACATCACTCCGCAGCAGTTAGCCTTACATACGGCGGATGAGATTCAAAGCTGTGGGATGACGATGAAAAAGGCACTATGTATCCATGAGATTTCCAATTTGGTCGCTCAGGGTGATTTTAAGCTGGAGGAATTGCCTGGGTTATCAGATCAAGAGGTTATACAAAAACTTATGACGTTAAAGGGCATTGGCAAGTGGACGGCAGAAATGATGTTAATCCATTCTATGGAACGACGGGATGTGGTCAGCTGGGGAGATATTGCGATTCGTCGGGGGATGATGAAGCTATATGGACTTGATAAGCTTACCAAAGATCAATTTGAACAATACCGGCTAAACTATTCTCCTTTGGGTTCTGTGGCTTCTATATATTTATGGGAAATTTCATTTGAATAATGGACGGGTAAGGAGTACTACTATGGAAAAAACAATAAGAGAACAGCTATTGAATTTGGCAGATGTGGACTACCAAAAGTTTTCTGCGGCCTTAATTCCGACGATAGATAATGTTATAGGCGTCAGGCTACCGGAACTGCGCAAGCTTGCCAAAATCATTGCAAAGGGTGATTGGAGAGCCTATTTGGAGCATGCCGAGACAGATTATTTTGAAGAAGTGATGCTGCAAGGTATGGTGCTTGGCTACGTGAAGACAGATCTTGAAGAAATCCTACGTTATATCGCTGACTTTATTCCCAGAATCGATAACTGGTCGGTATGCGATAGCTTTTGCACAGGCCTGAAGTTTACCGTAAAGAATAAAGAACGGGTATGGGAGTTTATAATGCCGTACTTATCATCAGATAAAGAATATGAGATCCGATTTGCTGTGGTAATGCTGCTTAATTTCTTTATTGAAGAAACGTATATCAGCCGGATTTTACCATTGCTCGATAAGGTCAGTCATGAAGGCTATTATGTAAAAATGGCGGTTTCTTGGGCGCTTTCGATTTGTTATGTGAAATTGCCAGAGCCTACGATGAGTTATTTGAGAAACAACAGCTTAGATGATTTCACTTACAACAAGGCTTTGCAGAAAATCACGGAGTCTTATCGCGTGGATCCGGAAACGAAAAAATGGATTCGTGGGATGAAAAGAAGTAAAAAACAAACCCCTTATTCAGCACAATAGCTGAGTAATAAGGGGTTTGTTGTCTATTTATTTTTTCTCAGTGTTTACTTCAGTGTTAGTTTTACGGTTGCGGATTCGCTCAATTTCGATGTCAACAGCGCTACGCAGGTTAGGATCGATGGAAGGACTTATTCCTGTGCCTGTATTGAATTTATTTTTGGAGTTTTCCGCCAATGCTTCCCACTCGAAAATCTTCTCTTCCATACGTTCGAAGCCTTGTGAAGCTGATCCTACATTTAGACCTTTCGTAGAACTACGTGGAGCTGAGTGGAGTGTTTCTGTGGCTTGTTGAGCGCGAGCGATAAGCTCAGTTCTTTTCGCTTTGAGATGTTCACGCTCTTCTTTAGCTCTAGCGATATTGATCTCAAGCTCTGCCAGGGATTGCTTAGTTTGTACTTGGCTATTTATGGACTCTTCCAGCTGTTCCACGTACCGTAACTTGGCTATGAGTGCCAGGCCAGCTCTTTCTTCATTTCCTTGCTCAACTGCTTGAACGGCTTCGGCTTCACTTTGCTCTACTAACTGAGTATATTCTTGCTTGCGGCGTTCCAACACACTGGCTGTTACTTGTAAATCACGCTCATTGCGTTCCGCCTTAGCAATATCATTTTCAAGATCACGTAAATACTGACCTGTCAGCAATACCGGGTTTTCTAATTTATTTAGACCTTCGTGTAGGGCTGCTTTAGTAATTGTGGAAATTCTTTTTAATAGACTCATGTTCTATCTCTCCTTTTTTATGGCTATATTAGGGCTGGCTTGTATTAAACGACGATTAATTAATAGAAATCATGTCCATCTGAAAAGCTGTTAAAAGGTTCTTTAGGAACGATGATACTAGCGATGACGTAGAAGATAAGTACTGTTCCGAAGCTGAACAATGCTGCGGCAACAGCAACAAGACGGATTACTGTAGCATCAATACCAGACCAACGAGCAAGACCTCCGCACAAACCACTTATCTTCTGATCACTTTGGGAACGATATAATTTTTTCATTTATTGTTTTCTTCCTCTCGTATGGGTGTGATTGTTATTGAATCCTGCAACCCGTTTGCTTATGTACTCATTCTAATGTCTTTTTGCATGCGAAAAAACGGCCTGAAGGCGGTTTTGTATACCAGACCTGAGTCGAGGTTCGTTCCCGCAGGAAGGCGGGGAAAGGGTTAGTAAATCGGTTATAGGCTACAAACCATGGACGAAGTTAGGTACAATAAAGAAAGGAATACTTCTGGCGGTGTCGAAATATGCTTATATATGACTACTACGGAATTGGGGGCTGAATATGAGTTTTTTTAACAAAGTAAAAGCAGGGGTAAGCGAGGCTGGGAATAAAGCAAAAACAGTGGTGGAGATTAACCGGTTGAAGCTGCAAAATAACGGTAAGCAAAATGATATTGACCAGCAGTATCAGGTCATGGGCAAACTGTTATTTGAAGCCGTAACTCAAGGTGCAGGACCACTGCCAAGTGAGCAAATCGAGACTAATATCAATCGTATTCTCGAATTGAAGGCGGAGATTGAGACGAACCTTCAGCAAATAGCTGAGTTGTCCGATGTAAAGCATTGCAAAGCATGCGGTGGGAATGTGGCGATCGAGGCACGCTTTTGTCCGGCCTGCGGATCCACTTTTGAAGTGGCAAAAGAACCTGTCAGTGATGTAACTCCATCGTCGTTTTCTTTGGATAAGAAGGAATAGAGTTACTTCATACAAGAAACTTATGAACAAAGAGGCTGTCTCAAAAGTAGTGAATACTACTTATGAGGCAGCTTCTTTTTTAGTAAATAGTCTATAAGCGGATTCTTGCTTTAGCCAATAGACTATGGGCTACGCACACAAAGTATTCTATGCCATTAGGTTGGGCGGCGGAATATTCACTTTGTGAATTTCAGGGAGAAATTCCCCAATTATTTTAGTGGAGCGTAATTAGATCATTAAGCGGGATTCGTATCTACAATCTTAATTTCACTTATTCACAATCTAGTGTCGTTTAAACCTTAGAAGCGTGGCGTTTCTTAAATTTATACACAACTAGCAATATAAGCGGCAGAACAAATGCACAGGTGAAATCCCAATCTACCCAGTAGGCGGGGATCTCCTTCACATAGAAAATGATGTCTTTGGCAATCAGCTGTGACATGCCGAATAACAAAAATCCAGTGGGGATGATCAGAGGACGGTGGCTTTTGAGTTTAAATAATTGGGCTGTACCTAAGGTTAAAGCATAGTAATAAACTGCAGTTTTGAAGTATGTGCTGATAATCCATGCTGTAGCCATAAGCGCTTCAATACGTTGCAGAGAATTAGCAATATTAATTTTTTGAGCAAGAATATAAGCGGCATAAAATTGATGTTCAGAAGCGTAAACACCTAGAACGGTAAGGGAAAACAATAAGATGAGGTTAAGGCCCAGAGCTCCGATGATCAAGGCTATGAAAATATCCCGGCTTGTTTTGCCATTTTTCTGAGCATAAGGATATATCATTAGAAACACGCACAATTCGCCAAAAGGATAAAAAACACCATACATCAAAGTATGAAGCATGTCCGGTACTGGTGTGTTCAAGATGGGGTATAAACGTTCCATTTTGACATCGGGGGTCAGCAGGAGCAGCAGACCGATTAAAAAAACTGCAAATAAAGGGAAAAAAAGCTGAGCTGCCCGGCCCAAGGTTTCTAGGCCAAGTCGTACCCCATATACCAGCAGGAAAATGGCCATGAAACGAATAACCCCACCGGGTGTTTTCTCGTAAATCTGTGTACACATGAAATCTTCAATTTCTCTTATGTAAGTGGCGGCGGCAATCAGGAAGAACACTAAATAGAACAAGGCTACAGCAGATCCGATCCATTTCCCTAAAATTTGTAGGCTAAGCTCGATAATATTCTTGTTCGGCTCAAGGTCTGCTAAGCAGAGTAGCAGTTTTATGGTCACTAGACCCAAGGGAATACTAATCAAAGCAGCAATCCATGCATCTTGTTTCGCTCCTGATATCATTAACGCCGGATACACAAGCGCCATATCCCCAATAAATGTGAATAGCCCGAGTATAATCATTTGATTGGTACTAATTCGATCTTTCTCCAAACTCATATACCCCCTCAAATTTATTGGACTAGTTTTAGTATGGTTGTAGTTACCAGAATTATGCCATCCCGATTTTTTAATCCGAAGGAATAATTATCATAATTAACATCAAACTATACTCATCTATCTATGGAGAAGTGGAGGTTGCATCATGAAAGATACGGAGATTGGTACATTATCAAGCCGGTTGGAAGTTAATATTGCTAATTTGTACCAATTGATGGGGGAAAGCTCTGATGTAGTCATAAAAGAGTTGCAGATAGAAGAAAACACTCATATTTCTTTGGTTTACATAGATGGTCTTGTGGATACTCAGGTGCTGCATAATTCAATTTTGTATTCCTTGCAGGAACACATTCCTTACGAACAGCTGAGGGGGCTTTCTCCCGAGCAGAAGTTTGAGATGATTAAGAAACAGATATTAATAGCCGGCGATATAGCCGTCATTGACGATTACAGCCAATTTATTCATCATTTATTGTCCGGTAATATAATGCTGCTGCTTGACGGGTTATCCAGCGCTCTGCGGATCGGCTTACCAGGCTGGGAAGATCGTAATGTAGGGGAGCCTAGCTCACAGTCGGTTGTTCGGGGTCCAATGGAAGGATTCACTGAGAATTTACGGACGAATACGGCACTGGTTCGGCGAAAAATCAAAGATAGCCATTTATGGCTGGAAACCGTTCAGATCGGAAGGGTGACTCAAACCAGCGTATCCATTATGTATCTAAGTAACATTGCGAATAAGGAACTGGTGCAAGAGGTAAAGCGCCGTCTGAATAAAATAGATACGGACAGTATTCTCGAGAGTGGATATATTGAAGAGTTTATTCAAGAGACGGCAGTTACACCTTTTCCTACCGTATACAACAGTGATCGTCCAGATACGATTGCAGCGGGTATTTTGGAAGGAAAAGTGGCCATTCTTGTTGATGGAACTCCTTTTGTACTGTTGGTGCCCACATTTTTTGTGGCATTTTTCCAGTCAGCTGAGGATTATTACCAAAGGGCCGATATTGGAACATTGCTGAGATTAGTTCGTTTTATTTCATTTTTTATTACTTTGCTTGCCCCTTCATTGTATGTTGCGATTACTACCTATCACCAGGAGATGATACCGACCAATCTTGTAATCAGTTTAGCTGCCCAGCGGGAGAGTGTTCCTTTTCCTGCTTTTATTGAGGCGCTGATCATGGAAATGACTTATGAAATTTTGCGGGAGGCCGGGGTGCGGATACCCAAAAATATTGGTCAGGCGATTTCCATTGTCGGAACGCTGGTGATAGGACAAGCCGCGGTAGCAGCGGGTTTTATTTCATCCGCAATGGTCATTATTGTATCGCTAACAGCCATTTCTAGTTTTGTTATTCCGGAGACAGGAATGTCTATTGCTGCGCGGATGATCCGTTTTGTGCTTATAGCTTTGGCCGGATTTATCGGATTATATGGAATTCTCTTCGGTATTTTCATCATCGTATTGCATTTGTCGAGCCTGCGTTCTTTCGGAATGCCTTATATGAGTCCGCTCGGACCGTATAATTCCAAAGATTTAAAAGACTCTATTTTTCGCTTTCCGTGGCCGTTTTTAAAGACAAGGCCTGCTGAGAATAAGACGCAGAACCTGTTTCGTCAAAGCACATCCAGTGATAAGGAACCAACAAAATGAATAAAAAATTAGTTAGAGGCGTTCTTCGATTAATGATAGCTCTCCAATTTACGTTAGTGCTAAGCGGCTGTTGGGAAAGAAATGAGCTGAATGAGATAGCTTTTGTCTTGGGGATAGGGATTGACAAGGCAGAAAAAGGTTATACCGTTTCGATGCAGGTCGTTATTCCATCTGCGATTTCCTCTCAAACGAATGGAGGAGGGGGAGGCAGTGGAGTCCCAGTGGTTGTATATAAATTTACTGTACCTACGTTTTATGATGCGCTGCGTAAGCTGAATCTGGATAGCTCTAGGTCAAGTTATCTCGGTCATATCCGGGTGTTGGTGATTGGGGAGGAGCTTGCCCGCACCGGAGTGGGTGAGATACTCGATGTATTTAAAAGAAGTCGGGAACCCCGGATGGATTTCTACGTTATGGTTGCCAGAGATACAACCGCCAGCAATGTCTTGAATGTCCTTACACCTATGGATAAATTACCAGCGAACAAATTATTTAGTTCCTTGGATAATTCTTATAAAGATTCAGCAAAAACAGTCGCTGTTACACTGGATGATTTTATTGAGAATTTATTGTCTGAAGGCGAGAATCCTGTGCTAACCGGAGTGAAAATTATAGGCGATCCCAAAGATGGAGAGGACAAAAGCAATGTAGAGCGAACAATGCCTAAGGCAAGATTGGAATACCATACTGTAGCTGTATTCAAAAAAGACAAGTTGATCGGTTGGCTAACCGAGGGAGAAACGATTGGTTACAATTATATCAACGATAAGGTAACCGCACATTCTGGCCCGATCGCAGGGGAAGACGGAAAGCCCATTGTAATCGAAGCGATCCAGGCTACAACTAAACGCAAAGTGAAAATCATTAATGGGGAGCCGCATATTTACCTTAGTGTTAAGACGCTTTGCAATATTGAAGAAGTGCAAAGTGTAGAAAATTTGGAATCGGAAAGCACTATAAAACGTTTGGAAAAGGAAACAGAGGAGCGGATTATAGAGCGGATGCAAAAAACTGTGGAGCATGTAAATGATCGTTTCAATGTTGATATTATGGGATTCGGACAATCGATCTACCATGCCAGCCCTAAAGCTTGGGCAAAGCTGCAGCAACAAAAGGGGGACGATTACCTTAAATCATTGCCCATCCATTACAAAGCCTCAGCAGTTATTAACCGCGTGGGTCTCACAGATAATTCTTTTCTTGAAAAAATCAAGGAGTGAAGTCAGATGCTAGTACTGTTATTCTCGGTGATTGCTGTAGGTTGTATGGCACTTGATTTGCCTAAATTAATGCGAAAGCGCCGAGTGCGTGATCTTAGCGTATATTTTATTTTTTGGATTTTGGGTCTTGGTGCGACCTTCTGCTCGTTGTTAAAATTGAACATCCCCAGTCCGCTGTTTCTTATTATTTTTATCTATAAGCCAATAAATAATTTATTTGGATTATTGTTTCATTAACAAAGAAGCTGCAAATATCGCAGCTTTTTTTGTTGCATCATCTAGAAGTTTTTTCCTTAAATTTAAGAATATTTCATGGGATGAAAAATGAGAGGTTGACCATATTTGTCAGTGGGGCATATGATTTGGAATGAACAATTTTTAAGTAAGCTTACGGCTTTACTTGTCTAGAAGCTTGCTCCTTGTTGGATGTATTGTATACTAACAAATGGAAAGAAAACGGTTACAAGGGGGAAGAAATGAAACCAATATTCAAAATTATGATTGTTGATGACGAGATGCTAGTAAGACAAGGAATCAAACATCTTTTGGATTGGGAGAATGAAGGGTATCGAATTGTTGGTGAGGCTGCTAACGGTCTTGAAGCACTAAATATGATGGATGAGGTCAGCCCACATATCATCATTACAGATATTGTTATGCCAATAATGGGCGGAGAGAAACTGGTTAAGATTGTTAAGGAGAAATACCCTCATATTGAAGTAATCGTCTTAAGTAGTTTCAGTGAATACGATTATGTCCGATCCACATTTCAAAGTGGGGTAGCGGACTACATTCTGAAGCCAAAGCTGGAAGCTGATTATTTGTTATCCATCCTAAATAAAACCACTGCTAAATTGGTAGGGATGGAGATGTCCGATCAAGGAACGGAACCTGGCGAAAAGCAAATTTTGCTAGTTATCGAGAAGCTTATGACCGGATATGAGTCTGGGATTGAACATGCTTTGCTTCATGCGAAGTTTCCACACCCACTATTCGCTTTCTTCGGAGCGGATATGAGACATATTAAAGATTCTGGGGATAGGTTAACTTTCACACAGAAAATAGAAAAAGGGCTTAGTACGCTCCCTTTGGGTGATACAGTGTCTATTCGGTTGAAGTTTGTCAATGATTCAGTTATTTATTTGCTTAATGCAAACCCGGAACAGTGGGACGAGCTTGTTATAGAGCTTCGATATCTGGTCTCGGAAATGGATCATTGGGCGAGAGAAACACATTTCGTTATCAGCCAAAGCTTTACGGATTTTAATAAGCTGGGAGAGATTTATCGAGACAATTATTTAAAGCTTACACGATACAGTTTCTACTTGCCGGATCGAAGCTTAATTGAAAACGATCATTTGCCCAGCCTTCCGAGAGCCTATCAGGAATATGATATGGGCGAATTAATGGAACAACTGAAACGTAAGCAATACCAGAAGGCATTTACTGGATTTCTGGAATATGTTCATCTCCGTTCGATGGATTATCGGACCGATATTTTCGAATTCAAATCGTTATTGGGGAATTTCATATTTAACGTAGCGACCACACTTGGAAAAATGAAGTACGAGACTGGAGGCTTGGAGGCATCCAAATACGATTTCTTTCGAAAAATAGATGAAGCGATGTATGCCGGAGACGCAATCGCTGTTGCTGAAGCCTTTATTCGCGAAGCTGAACGTGCGATTGGTGAGACGAACCTAACGACCAATCCCAATATGACCCGATTGCTTGAATACATTCAGACTCATTACGCTGATCCCATCACGTTGACTGGGGTTGCACGGCAGTTTCATTTCAACGCTTCTTATTTATCGAGCCATTTCACTGCTCAGAATGGTGAAGGATTTAATGAATATTTGAATAAGGTCCGGTTGGAGAAAGCCATGGAGTTACTCGTGACGACGGAAAAAACAATTTCTGATATCAGCGCTAGTGTGGGGTATTCGGATCAGAGTTATTTTACTAAAGTGTTTAAGAAACAGGCTGGTATTTCTCCGAGCCAGTACCGAAGACGGGACGTAGAGCGACCATGATTGGAACTATCATTAACAAGATTAGAAAGCAGGGCCTATTTCTTAAGCTTTTTCTTGTGACCCTCATAAGCATTGTTGCTGTATCCCTGCTGACTTTGTCTATTACCATCCGTATGTCAGAAAATTTATTCTTAAAGACCTTCAGCATAACGAATGGCAAACTACTAAATCAGATGAAGACAAACTTGGAGTCCTACAACAACGTTGTAGCTACGGGTGCTACAATGACAGCTCAGAAAGGTGCCATCCGCAGCTATTTGTCTGGGGGAGAGACGGATTCATTGACACTCGCTATCAAAACCTACCAGATGACAGAAAGCATGCGGGCAGTCCGCTCCAACCTAAGTGCTTTTGATGTGGGGATTATGATTGTAGGTGCGAATGGCAGAAGTTACTCAACTGACCCTTGGTATTGGTCTGCTACTGCTGAAGAATTGAAGAACCACCCGATTACGAAAGCGACAGTGGCTCATCCGCAGCAAATTCTGTACCAGCTTTATCAAAAAGAGGATGGTCAAACCCATAAGAAAGAGATCATGTTAGTGGCTTCTAAAGCTCTATTTGATCATTCGACCGGCAGTATCTATGGCACTATGTACATTGCAATTCGTGATAGCGATTTCAAGGCCTTCTATGCCAATTTTACGAGTGAAGGTAATGATGTTGTGTTGCTGAATGCAAAAGGGCAAATCGTATCCAGCAACAGGACAGAGCTGATTGGACTGAACGATCAACAGCTGCTTCAAGAAGTAGTTGACGAACAGAGCACAGGAGACAATGGAGAATCTGTCTATGTGATGGGGAATGAACGGGTAGTATTCTCGGAATACTTGCCTGAATTTGATGTTTATTTGGTGAATCTGATCGATAAAAAAGCTGTGACCGGGCAGATGGTTAATGCCAAAGCAGTGTCGTTGACGATCATGGCTATCGTAGCCATTTCGCTTATTATTGTATTTTTAATTACAAGGAAAATGACGAAGTCCCTGCGTGTACTCGTTGAACAGATGTCGAGTATTCCTAAGGGGGGATTCGATAACCACGTGGATGTCGCTACTAGTAGTTATGAAGTTAAGGAGCTAGGCAATGCCTTTAATTTTATGCTTGATTCCCTACATGATTATGTTGATCGGTTGATGGAGACCCAGAAGCAGCAGCGTAATGCGGAGCTGGCCGCTCTTCAAATGCAGATCAATCCCCATTTTTTATACAATACACTGGCTTCTATCAAATTTCTGGTGCAACAGGGCAACAAAGAAAAAGCAGCTGGCACGATAAATTCGCTAATCTCACTCCTGCAAAATACTGTCAGTGATGTTCAATCCACTATACCTGTTAGTCAGGAATTAGAATCGCTGAAGCATTATGTATATATCAATCATGTAAGGTACGGCGAGAAGATCCGCGTGAATTATTTTGTGGAGCCTGAAAGCTTGGATTATCATATGCCAAAGCTAATTCTGCAGCCTTTTATCGAAAATGCGTTCTTTCATGCATTCAATCTTAAAGATGAGGGAAGAATTCTAATCATGATCGCCGTTCAGGAAGATCAGCTTGTATGCGAAGTTGTAGATAATGGTGACGGGATGGACCTTGATCCTAATTTTCTGAAAGAAGAACAGTTGCCAGCCTCGAAGCACAAACGCCAATTGTTCTCCGGGATCGGTATACGGAATGTTGATGACAGAATCAAATTGCTGTACGGAGAGAGTTACGGTATTAACATTACAAGCAAACGAAATGAAGGTACGAAGATCATAATTACGCTTCCATTGTTAAAAGGCTAAAAAATTTACAAAAATCTAAAATTAGTACCAGCGTCGATCTCAGAGGGAAAATAGAATCCAATAATAACACCAAAGCTAACAAAGATACTGCCAAAGAAAGCGAATACAAAATGATAATATGGAATTGTAGCAGAGAAAACGCTTCCATCTTTATTATTTTACAGATTAACAAGGGGGTTACGAAGTGAAAAAATTATTATCCGTGATGCTGGCTAGTGTGGTTCTACTTTCGGCATGTTCCTCAGGTGGAACGAAAAACGAAACGGGCAACTCCGGAAGCGAAGGTAGCAGTAAGCCACAAGAAATCACAGTTTGGGCTTGGGACCCAGCGTTTAACATTGCAGCCATGAATGTTGCCAAAGAAGCTTATGCGAAAGTCAATCCAGACATAACGGTAAACGTCGTAGAGAACGCGCAGGCTGATATCGTGCAAAAGCTGAACACAGGGCTGAACTCTGGATCTACGAAGGGTCTTCCTAACATTGTATTGATCGAGGATTACCGTGCGCAAAGCTTTTTACAAGCGTATCCGGATTCCTTTTATGAATTGACTGATGTTGTAAAAGCCGCTGATTTTGCGGATTATAAGATTGGCCCGACCAGTGTTGACGGCAAGCAATACGGTGTTCCGTTTGATTCTGGTGTGACTGGAATGTATGTACGGACAGACTATCTTGAGCAAGCAGGCTACAGCCTGGATGCACTACAGGATATCGACTGGAAGCAATATATCGAGATCGGTAAAGCTGTAAAAGAAAAAACCGGCAAAAGCATGATCACACTGGATCCCAATGATCTTGGACTTATCCGGGTCATGATTCAATCGGCGGGTGCATGGTATACGGGTGAAGACGGTCAGACTCCGACCATTGCAGACAACGCTGCTTTGAAAGAGGCACTTGTATTGTACAAAGAAATGATGGATTCCGGCATCGTGAAAGTTAACTCAGACTGGAGCCAATTTGTAGGCGCATTTAATAGCGGTGAAGTGGCAACCGTGCCGACGGGTAACTGGATTACCCCTTCAATTAAAGCCGAAGCTTCCCAATCCGGTAAGTGGGCAGTAGCTCCACTTCCTAAGCTGGCAGCAACAGCAGGCTCCGTCCATGCATCTAACCTTGGGGGCAGCTCCTGGTATGTAATGAATGTAGATGGTAAAGAAGCCGCTGCGGAGTTCCTTGCAAAAACATTTGCTTCTGATGCTGATTTGTATCAGACGTTGAATACAAAAGTTGGTGTTATCGGCACTTTAAAAGCTGCGGCAAGCGGAGAAGCTTATTCAGCAGCGGATGAATTTTTCAAAGGTCAAAAGGTTGTATCAGATTTTGCGGCATGGACCGAGCAAATTCCTAACGTCAACTACGGCATGAACACTTACGCAATAGAGGACATTATGGTTGTAGCAGTGCAATCTTATCTTGGTGGAAAAGATGTAGATACTGTTCTGAAAGATGCCCAGAAGCAAGCAGATACCCAAGTTCGCTAATCACACTTAGGCTGTACAATCTAAGCCCTTGCTTCTACTTCTCCTGTAAATTGGATTTCTACAGAAGGATGGGTAGCAGGGGCTTTCATCTCTAATAAATCAGACAGAAGGGTGTGAAGTGGAGTGGAAAATGTAAAGCCAGGGCTAAGCTCTCAAAGACATAAAAGCTCTAAGGGTCAACGGCAGATCCATCTGACAGGTTGGTTATTCGTTATTGTGCCGGTAATTATGATCAGTATTTTCTATTTCTATCCAATGATTCAAGCCTTAATTCTATCCTTCAAGACAGGTAGAGGCAACAATCTTCATTTTACCGGCCTTGATAACTATATTCGGCTGTTTAGCGACACCACTTTCCTTACAGCCGTCAAAAACACTTTTATTTACTTGATTATTCAGGTCCCAGTTATGCTGGTGCTGGCGCTCTTTATCGCTGTGCTGCTAAATGACGAAAGACTGAAATTTAAAGGGTTTTTCAGAACGGCCATATTTCTGCCAACGGTAACTTCACTTGTAGCCTACTCCGTTGTTTTCAAGTACATGTTTGGAGCCGAAGGTATCGTCAATAAATTTCTGGTGAATCTGCATCTAATCAGCGAACCGATTCAATGGATTACTGACCCCTTCTGGGCCAAAGTCACTATCATTATCGCTATCACTTGGCGCTTTACTGGCTATAATATGATTTTCTATTTGTCCTCACTGCAAAATGTCGACAAATCAATATATGAGGCTGCTCATATAGATGGTGCGAGTGCATTTACACAATTTTTCAAAATTACAATTCCCCTATTGAAGCCGATTATCTTGTTCACGACGATCACATCGACCATTGGTACCCTTCAGTTGTTTGACGAGGTGGTTAACATCACGAAAGGTGGACCCGGCAATGCAACCATGTCGATTTCCCAATATATTTATAACCTTTCCTTTGAATACACACCTAACTTTGGATACGCTGCAACCGTCTCCTATTCGATTGTTGTAATGGTGCTCATTCTGACGCTTATTCAGAACAAAGTAGGAGGGGATAAGAGATAATGAAAACCAAACGCATGTTTACTTACGTTTTTCTAATCATCGCTGCGCTGATCTCTATCTTTCCATTTATCTGGATGGTTATAAGCGCCACGAACCAGTCGGTTGATGTAACCAAAGGAACATTGTTGCCGGGTGCACATTTAGTGAAAAATATAAACAATCTATTTAGTTCAGTGGATATGTGGCAGGCTCTCTGGAACTCTGCAAAAATCTCTGTGGTGACTACTGTGCTTTCACTGCTAGTCGCATCGGCGGCTGGATATGGTTTTGAAATGTACCGCAGCCGGAGTAAAGATATCGTATTCAATATTTTACTTGCTTCAATGATGATTCCATTTGCGGCGATCATGGTACCTCTATTTCAAATGTTCGCAAAAGTATCTAGTGTAGTGCCTTTTCTGGGCATCGATACAGCATCGGCGGTCATTCTTCCGACATTTACAACAGCATTTCTAATTTTCTTCTTTCGTCAAAGTACAAAAATGTTTCCTAAGGATATGATGGAGGCTGGGCGCATCGATGGTCTTTCGGAATTTGGTTTGTTCTTCCGCATTTATATGCCAACGATGAAATCAACTTACGCCGCCGCAGCGATTATCACATTTTTAAACAGCTGGAACAATTATCTGTGGCCTTTGATCGTATTGCAATCACCAGAAAATATGACTGTGCCTCTTCTTATCTCGAATCTAGGCTCAGGTTATGCCCCTGACTATGGTCTGATCATGTCTGCGATTGTCATTACAACCTTGCCGACAGCACTAGTGTTTTTCATGATGCAAAAGCAATTTGTAGCTGGGATGACAGGTTCGGTTAAATAAGTTAGCGATCATGTTATGAATAGAGGAGGAAATATAGATGAAGCAGCAGGTTGAACGAAACCTCACTCCAAGTCTGGAATGGTTATCAGACCCTTCCATTTATGCAATAGGCAGAGTGCACGCGCATTCTGACCATCGATATTACCAAACGAAAAATGAAGCCGAAGCGCTTGGAGAAATGCCCTGGCGCCACAGCCTGAACGGCAGCTGGAAATTTAGCTATGCCCAAAATGCCATGGAACGACAGGTTCATTTTTATAAGGAGAACGTGTCTTGCAGAGGCTGGAAGGATATTAAAGTTCCCGGTCATATCCAACTTCAGGGTTATGGACAGCCACAGTACGTGAATACGATGTATCCATGGGACGGTCATGAGCATCTTAGACCTCCAATGATCTCTGAGGACCACAATCCTGTAGGCAGCTATGTCAAATATCTTGAAGTTCCTGCGGGCTGGGAGCAACGTCCGGTGTATATATCTTTTCAAGGAGTTGAATCGGCTTTTTATATATGGCTAAACGGGGAATTTGTTGGCTATAGCGAAGATAGCTTTACACCGAGTGAATTTGATTTAACATCGTACTTGACGGAAGGTGAAAATAAGCTGGCGGTCGAAGTCTATCAGCGCAGCACGGGGAGTTGGTTGGAGGATCAGGACTTCTGGCGCTTTTCGGGAATCTTTCGTGAGGTGTATCTATACACCGTGCCGGATGTTCATGTGCGGGATCTCCATGTTCAAACCGATTTGGATGAAAAGTTTGAGCAAGGAACGCTGACGGCTGTCATGCAATTGATAGGTAAGTCTGCCTCAAAAGTGCTCCTTGAGCTTAAGGATAGAGCAGGTAATCTTGTGGCTAGTACTGAAAGTGAAGTTTCAGGAGATTCCCTTTCGCTTACGCTTGCGGCAACAAAGGTGCAGCTGTGGAGCGCTGAAGCTCCTAATCTGTATACCCTTTACGTCTCTGTTTACAACGCATCCGGGGATCTTGTAGAAGTTGTGCCGCAAAAAATTGGTTTTCGGAAATTCGAAATGATAGATAAGATTATGCACTTAAACGGCAAACGTATTGTATTTAAAGGTGTCAACCGACATGAGTTTAATCCGCGCTTTGGACGCAGCATTACAAAAGAAGATATGCTGTGGGACATAAAAACCTTAAAGCAGGCGAACATCAACGCTGTGCGGACCTCGCACTATCCGAATATGACACTCTGGTATGAGTTGTGTGATGAATACGGAGTCTATGTCATTGACGAGATGAATTTAGAGTCGCATGGATCATGGCAGAAAATGGGGGCCATTGAGCCGTCTTGGAACATCCCCGGCAATAAGCCTGAATGGCAGGATATCGTGATGGATCGTGCGGTTTCCATGGTAGAGAGAGACAAAAACCATCCCTCCATTCTAATTTGGTCCTGTGGGAACGAATCTTTTGCAGGAGAAGTAATTTTGAACGTAGCCAATTATTTTCGAGAGAAGGATCCTACTCGTTTGGTTCATTATGAAGGGGTGTTCCATAACCGTGAATATGATGATTCGAGCGATATGGAAAGCCGCATGTATGCGAAAGCGGCAGATATTGAAAGATATTTAACAGAAGATCCGTTAAAGCCATATATTAGCTGTGAATACATGCATGCGATGGGTAATTCCGTCGGGGGACTGCATAAATACACAGAGCTAGAACAGAAGTATCCAATGTATCAGGGTGGATTTATCTGGGATTATATGGATCAGGTGATTATAAAAAATGATCGATACGGTAAGCCCTTCATGGCTTATGGAGGAGACTTTGATGACCGTTCAACCGATTACAACTTCTCCGGTAACGGAATTGTGTATGCGGATCGGAGATGGTCGCCAAAAATGCAGGAAGTGAAATTTCTGTATCAGAACGTCAAGCTGCTCCCGGACAGTCAGGGTTTTACAATCAGAAATGAAAACTTATTTGTGGGCTTGGATGCTTATGAATTACAATACGCTCTGAACTATGAGGGTAGGGTCATCCAGCGTGGAACTGTATTCGCTCAGGTTAATCCGGGCGAGGAAAAATATGTACAAGTGGATCAACCTGATATTAAGAATCAGCCTGGCGAGTATAGCTTGGATGTTTCACTTGTCCTGAAGGAAAATTCATTATGGGCGAATAGCGGTTATGAAATCGCTTTTGGCCAGCATGTTTTTCAAGTGGCAAATACGTCAGCCGAGGAGTCTTTAACAGATGCTAAGATAACATCTGTCGTGAATGATTTTCGCGTGGTTGAAGGAGATGTGAATATTGGCGTACATGGTCGCGACTTCTCCGTAATGTTCTCAAAGCAGGCGGGTACATTAATTTCTGTTAAATATTCAGGGCAGGAAATGATCTCTTCACCGCCCGCACCGCTCTTCTGGAGAGCAATGACAGACAATGACAAGGGGGCAGGAATGCATTTCGACTCTTCCCCTTGGTATGCAGCAAGCTTGACCCGTAGAACGTTAAGCTTCGAACTCGTGGAGGAGAAAGACCGTGTGACGGTGACTTACGTGTATAAGCTTAGTGTATCAGAGGAGGTACGTGTAAGTGTAACTTACACAGTGTTCTCCGATGGAAGCATACAGGTGAAATCAAGCTACCATGGAGCAGCGGGTTTACCAAAGCTTCCGATCTTCGCTTTAAGCTTTAAGGTGCCAGCGGATTATCACCAGCTGAATTGGTATGCAAATGGGCCGGAAGAAAATTATATCGACCGTGCGTGTGGGGCGAGATTGTGTCGCTTCCAGAATCATGCGGTGGACAATGTGTCGTCCTATTTGGTGCCGCAGGAATCGGGCAACCGCACAGGTGTGCGCGAAGTATCGATTAAGAACGATTATGGCCAAGGCATTATAATATCGGCACCCGCTACAGCCCCTGTTGAAGCCAATATCTCGCCTTACTCGGCAATGGAGCTGGAGAATGCGACACATCATTATGAGCTGCCGAACGTCCACTATACCGTTGTTACCATTGCTGGACGTCAAATGGGTGTAGGCGGGGATGACAGCTGGGGAGCTCCAGTTCTTGATGAATATCAAATCAATCCATCCTTAGATATGGATTTTGAATTTACAATTCGCAGAGCATGATGATAAAAATTCAACAGGCTCGGTTCAATGTTAAATTTGAACCGAGCTTTTTTTATGCTCGTTATAATTCCTTATAATTTGAGCTCAGTAAAACCTTATAAAGTCCTTAGATTTGCTATATATGATCAACGTATAGCAAATGAGAGGATGATGTAGGATGGGAGAGTATATTTTACAAACTAATAATTTATCCAAGAGTTTCAGGGGGCAGCGTGCGGTTAGCGATATCAGCATAACCGTAAAAACTAATTCGATTTATGGACTGCTAGGCCCAAACGGCGCAGGTAAATCGACGACTCTAAAAATGATAACAGGGATTCTTCGAGCGACGTCAGGACAAATTTTATTTGACGGTCATCCATGGACACGTAAGGATTTACTACACATTGGAGCGCTGATTGAGTCCCCGCCACTTTACGGGAATTTGACTGCTGCCCAAAATTTGAAGGTACATACGACAATATTAAACTTACCGGATTCTCGGATTCGGGAAGTTCTTGAAATTGTTGATTTAACAACAACAGGCAAAAAAAGAGCGGGACAATTCTCTATGGGCATGAAGCAACGTCTCGGGATTGCGATCGCCTTGTTAAATCAACCTAGACTCTTGATTCTGGATGAACCGACAAATGGGCTTGATCCGATTGGGATTCAGGAATTACGTGAGCTTATACGCTCATTTCCTGCACAAGGGATTACCGTCATCTTATCGAGTCATATTCTTCATGAGGTGGAGCAAATTGCCGATCATATTGGGATCATTAGTAATGGTGTTCTAGGGTATCAGAATGCAATATATCCTGGTGATGATTTGGAGGAATTGTTCATGGAAGTCGTGACTCGGAACAGACAGGAGGTAACAAGATGATCCACTATCTGTTATCCGAAAATCTTAAATTCAAACGAACATTTTCGAGAAAATTGATTGTCGTGGTGCCACTGTTTTTTCTTCTATTTTCATTTTTCACACAACAGAACCTGCAAACGGAAGACCACTATTTTATGGAAATGGTATTTAATTGGTGGCCGCTGTTATTCATGACCATAGGATCTGCTTTGTTGTCTACACTATCGAATAACAAGGATCGTAAGGCTGGAGGGTACCGTAGCTTAAGCAGTCACGGAATTAGTATCGCTAAACTTTGGCTCAGTAAAATAATTGTGGTGTCATATTATTTGCTGCTGTCTTCGCTGCTCCTTATTGCAGTAATGTACCTATCTGGTCTTTTGTTTCCTTTGGGTGCAGCACCCTTATCTGAAATTACAACAGCCGCTATTGTTGTTTGGTTGACCTCTTTGGGGATGATTCCAATCTATCTATTCTTAGCCGAACAATTTGGGGCGGTAGTATCTATTCTTACAGGTCTGTTTGGGATGATTGTGAGTGTACTAGCAGCGGATCAACCTTCATGGATTTATGTTCCGTGGAGTTGGGCTTTAAGGTTAATGTGTCCGATTGTTGGTGTGCGTCCCAATGGTGTGGCTCTTTCAGCACAGGATGCTCTAAGAGACTCTTCGGTTATTTTACCTGGAATTGTGGTGTCGCTTGTATTCTTTTTGGTAACCCTCACCTTAACTAGCTGCTGGTTTAGTAGAAGAGAGGTGCGATAGAGATGGTGATACTCCGACTATTACAAGCTGAATGGTTGATGACTAAGCACACTGCAATTCGTTGGTTGATATTCCTTGTTCCTGTTCTATATCCGATGATGGTACTTTGGTATTTTTCACAGCGTGCGGATCAGCTTCACATCTATGATGGTTATTTTTCATTACTAGCCTTTGGGTTGCCTGTTGGGATAGGATTATTCTCTGCTTTAATGAGTGGTTTAGAGGAGGGGGCAGGGGGATTCTATAATCTATTAAGTGCTCTTTCACGTCCGAAGTGTTATATAAGAAAACTAGGGTTCATAATCTTGGCGATGATATGGATCGTATTCGGTTCAACATCAATTCTAATACTGGGCATGAAAAAAATTTTGCATATAGAGCGGATACAATATCTAATATTCTGGCAAGGAGCTTGTTGGGTAGTAGGCACTGCTCTAATCTTAATGATCTTTCATCTCATCTTAAGTTATGCTGGAGGCATGGGACTTTCTCTAACGGTGGGTAGTGCAGGTACGCTAATTGCAGCCATCGTAGGTGGAACAATTGTAGGAGATAAAGTGTGGTTATACATACCGTGGGCCTGGTCGATGCGGATGATTCAACTTCCCTTATTTTATGCACAACCCAACGGGCTCATTGAAACGGAAGTATTGAAGCTGCAACTTCTTCATTCCGTACCTGCTATACTTATTAGTACAATGGTAATGGCAGTGTTAGGCTTGATATGGTTTCATTACTTTCAGGGTAGGAAATCATATGAATAAATAGGAGTGAGGTCACTGGCTAATATTTTAATAATAGATGATGAACCTGATATTTTGGCGCTAGTAAATAATATTCTTAGCAAAGATCACCATAGGGTTACGATAAAAACAAGTGCACGACATATGCCTTTGAATGAGTACTCGACATTTGATTTAATCCTGTTGGACGTGATGATGCCAGATATCGATGGTTTTGAGCTCTGTACTCAAATCAGGGATATCGTAGACTGTCCGATTCTGTTTCTTACAGCTAAATCAATGGAAACGGATATTATGTTTGGACTTAGTGTAGGTGCAGATGACTATATCGTGAAGCCTTTTCGCGCAGGCGAGTTGAAGGCTCGGGTGAACGCTCATTTGCGGCGTGAAAATCGAGGGAAAAATCATATGTTAAGCGCATCTGGAGTGAAATTCAATCTCTCGGCAAAGGAGATTTTTGTTGATAAAGAGAAAATAAATCTCACTAAAAGTGAATATCAGATATGTGAATTTCTTGCTAGAAATAAAGGTCAGGTTTTTTCCAAAGAACAAATTTATGAATCGGTTTATGGCTATGACAGAGAAAGCGATAGCTCAACTATTACAGAACATGTGAAAAATATCCGCAGTAAGCTGAGTGCGAGGGAGGTTTCACCGATTGAAACCGTTTGGGGGATAGGTTACAAATGGGTGTGAAACGAATACGGCTCCGTACAGTCTTCATTCAATATTTATTATCATTAGGTGCGTGTACTCTATTATTGGCATTTCTGTGTTTAGGGGTATTTACTCTCTTAATGCAGTATGGAATGATTGTTCCAGCAAACCATACCGAGCAATCCATTGCAAAGTCTTGGGATGTTTTGCAGCGTGCGCCACAAATTACGGAAGAAATGATCCCTTGGGGAGCGGAATATGCGGTATTGGATCAGCAAAAGAATTATATTTCAGGAAATATTCCTAAAGAACGCGCTCTAGATATATTGCAGAAGAATCAAAGCAGTTGCAATCTCATGGGTACAAACTGCAGCGATGTGATTGAGCGGGAGCATGAGGTTATCGTACTGCAATATGCGATCGTACCGCAGTTCACCTCGAATTTTCTGCATAACACGCTGCCTAATCCGCAATTAACGCTATTGCTGTTTTTTGTAGTTCTGATGTTACTGGAAGTTATTCTGATTTCTGGATTTTTCGCTCGAAGACTGAGTCAAAAAATGGCTTCCTTGCAGGAAGCTGCACATCACATTGAAGCTAAGAATTTGGATTTTACTGTCGTGTATTCTGGGGTCAGTGAAATTGATGAGGTGCTATCATCCCTGGAACAGCTGAGAGAGGAATTGAAAAAGTCGCTAGAACAGCAATGGAATCTGGAACAAATGAAAAAAGAGCAGATTTCTGCGCTTGCCCACGACATTAAGACTCCTCTTACGATTATTCAAGGAAATGCAGATTTGCTGATAGACTCAGATTTAGCAGAGAATCAGCAAGAATATATAGGGTATATTTCCAAAAATGCAGATCAAATCGAACAATACATGGCAACACTCATTGAGATTTCTAATACAAGAAAACAAATTTCTCCCCGCTCTAAATGGGTTGCAACGGATGCCTTTATCCAGCAAATTCGTATGCAGTTAGATGCGTTGGTTGTCCCTAAGCGTCTTCAGATAGAATTTCACCAGGACAATAATCTGCCCCCTGAGGTGTTGATTGACGATGAGCTACTTCATCGGGCTATGATGAATGTACTCGCTAATGCGGTAGAGTATTCCCCCTATGAGAGTGTGATTTATTTGCAGGTTGAGGCAAAACAAGATCGGTGGAGTATAACGGTAACAGACAGTGGATCAGGATTTACAAGTGAGGGACTCCAATCAGCAGTTAAGCAGTTTTATCAAGGGGACAGTAGCCGTACCTCCAAAAGTCACTATGGATTGGGACTTTACATTGCCGACACCATTGTCAGGCAGCATCAGGGTAGTCTGCATATTAGCAATTCTCCCCTGACGGGTGGAGGTCAAGTTCGAATCGACGTCCCAGTTCGTGGAGTTAGGTAGAGGTTTATTACACCTCTTAGAATAACATTGGATAAAACTTCTGGTTTATCTGATGAAATTCTAAGGGGTGTATTTTTTATGACGATCAAAACCAAATTCTCAATTGTTGGAAAAGTAGATTAAAATATTGATTGCTATATACAATTAAATACAATAAAGTTGTCATATAGAGGATAATTTTGTCGATTTTTCTGCAAAAATGTTCCAATCCACATTGTATCAGGTGACATTAGGGTCTATGAGGTTCAAATCCTCTTCCTGAAAAAGACATAAGAAAGTGGTGCGCATAATGAGTAGCAACAGATTTGAAAACAAAGTAGTTATTATTACGGGTGCTGGTACCGGAATCGGAAAAGCTACAGCATTGAGAGTAGCAAGAGAGGGTGGTACTGTAGTAGTTGCCAATCGATCAGATGCTGGCGCTAACACAGTCGAAGAAATCAAAGCTTTAGGTGGAGAAGCGCTGTTTGTGCGGTCAGACGTTTCAGTTGAAGCAGACTGCAAAAATATCGTAGATCAAACCTTAGCAGCTTATGGAAAGATTGATTGCCTTTATAATAACTCAGCAATTACAGGAGATAATGCGGATGTTACAGAATATGATCCGATATTGTTTCAAAAGGTGATTCAGACAAATCTTAATGGCCAATTCTACATGTTGCATTATGCATTACCACATATGAAATCCGGTGCTTCCGTTCTAAACTGTTCCTCCTTGCATGGTATTTTTATTGGGATGGCAAATGATGCAGCTTATTCAGCAAGTAAACACGCCATTGTGGGCATGACTAAATCGGTTGCTAAAGAAGTGGGTCACCGTAATATCAGAGTAAATGCTATTTGCCCTGGTCCTATTCCTACACCAACCATGAACAGATACGAAAAGCTGTTGTCTGATGATGTAGAGATGCTTCAATCTCTTATCGCTTCTGGAACGGCTTTGGGCAGATATGGTACGCCTGAGGAAGTAGCTGCTTTTGCATGTTTCCTTCTAAGTGATGAGGCTTCATTTATTACAGGTACAGCACATGTGATTGACGGGGGCTACTCCGCAACTAAGTAATTAGACGGATTAATTTACTTATATAAGCATTTAGTATTGAAGGCTTTGCGGCGTATTCCTGTTCGAATATCCTGTAGGATGAATGGACTGGAGTTGGAAGGCGCACGCAGAGCCTTTTTTAGTTGTTTCTAAACGATAACGGAATTACACAAGTGTGAATGAAATTAAGGCAAATATAACCATGGATATGTTGGAATTTGTAGAAATTTGTATTTTAATATAAATAAAAAAAGAAATTTGTCGATAATAATATAGGTAATAGGTATGAGTTAAAATATATTAGAAAGGATGTTGCAATAAAACGATACAGGAAATAGATGTCATTAACTATTGATTGTAACGATATGGCATCATTTAAACAAGGCAGTTTGTTCCAAACCCAGTTGCCAAAAGTAGAAGTTACTGAAAAGCCTGGGCAGAAATTTTTTGTCTGTTGGAGTTACATACATTACTTTCTATTATTAAAAAATAACTATTAAAACTTGGAGGAATACAATTATGTCATACACAATTAAATACAACAAAAGTGAAAACCACATCGATGTAGTATCTATCGATTTTTCTGCTGAGGATGTTCCAGGATACTTGAAAGATTTTGAGAATATCATGAAGCTTGTTAGTCCTAAATTTACAGGTACAACTGATGTAACTGAATCTGCAAGTGTACTTTCCCCTGAAGTTGCAGCAATGTTGGCTCCAACAGGTGAGATGGCGAAAGCAGCTGGCCAAGCAGGATGGGCTTATGTAACTAAAAACCCAATTTGGAAAATGCAATTGAAACGTATTTTTGGCAGAGATTTTGCTGATGCTTACGATACCTATGAAGAAGCTAGAACAGTACTGAAAAAATTGCAATAATCTAATAAATAGAGTTAGCAAAAAGTGCGGAGAGCTTTCTCCGCACTTTTTGTTTTATCTATATTTAAAATTGAAAATCTTCATCCTTCAGTGGCTCCACATTAAGCGCCCGGACATATCCGTTGCCTTTCTTCGAGAAGAAGTCATGCTGCTTGGTGTGGGTGCTGATCCCGTTCTGAACAATCGGGTTGATCTCTTCCTCGTCAAATAGCGGATCATGGCCCAGATTCATCATCGCTTTATTGGCATTGTATCTTAGAAAAGTCTTAACCTCGTCCACCAATCCGATAGGGGCATAGATCTGCTCGGTATAACGCTCTTCATTCTCATGCAGCAGTCGAAGCAATTCTACCAGCGTATGGTGAAGTTCGCGTTGCTCGTCTTCTGGGAGCCCGTCAAAGATCTCCTGTGCCAGCACGCCGACATATACCCCATGGATGCTCTCATCCCGTAGAATAAGGTCGATGATCTCACCGCTGCAAGTCATTTTGCCCTGCCCAGCCAGATATAGGGGATAGAAGAAACCACTGTAGAACAAGTAGCTCTCGAGCAGCACGGAGGCTGCCATGGCGAGGTACAGGTCTTTTGGTGAGTCTATGTTTTTGTAATATTGTGAGATGGTCTCCGCTTTGAACTGGAGGAAGGGGTTCTCTTCTACCCAGCGGAATACACTGTCGATCTCCTCTGTAGAGGACAAAGTGGTGAAAATACTGCTGTACGATTTGGCGTGAATTTGTTCCATCATACCCATGAAGCCCAGTACGGCTTTACGTTGAAGGCCTTCGACATGCTCCATAATCTGTGGCATTCCGACTCCGCCTTGAATCGTATCCAGCAGTGTCAGACCGCCCAGCACCTTCATATAGGAGTCCTTTTCTTGCTCACTGAGCGTGAGCCAGGACATTTTATCATCGGATAATGGAATTTCATCGTCCGTCCAGAATTGCATAATGTTCTGATTCCAGAACATCAATGAGAAATCGTCGTCGGGACGGTTCCAGTTAACGGCTTGGATAGCGGTCATAATATTGCAATCTCCTTTTCTGCGGCTATAGCCTTCCTTTTAGATCGAGCAGGTGAGGCATTCCTCGACGGACAGCTTTTTGGTCCGTGTGTAATACAGCGACTTCAAGCCTTTATGCGCCGCATACAGGTAGGAGCGGGCCAGTTCTCTGGTGGAAACATCACTGTTAACATGCAGAACTGTCGAGATACCCTGGTCGATATGGGGCTGAATTTCCGCGATCAGATCGATTACCTTGAACTGGTCCATCTGGTAAGCCGATTTATAGAAAAACACATTGTCCGGCCGCAGGTACGGCATCGGATAATAAGTAGTTGAATTAGCATAAGTCCGAGTCTCAATCTGCTCAACAATCGGCATAACGCTTGAAGTGGCGTTTTGGATATAGGAAATGCTGGCCGTTGGCGCAATCGCCAAACGGTAAGCATGGTATAGGCCATTTGTTTTTACCGCATCCCGCAATTGTTCCCAGTCTGCTGGGGATGGGATATAAATATCTCCGAATAACTCTTGTACCCTTGGGGTAGCCGGGCGGTAATCAGTAGTCAGGTAACGCTCGAAATAAGCTCCCGTAGCATAATCAGAAGCCTCAAATCCATGGAAAGATCGGCCCGTTGCGGCAGCGATTTCCATGCTTTTCTCCAGCGAGTGGAAATTCATAGTCATAAAGAAGGTCCGGGCAAAATCGCGGGCCTGCTCGCTTTCATAAGCAATGTTGTTCTTAGCCAGATAGCCGTGCAGATTCATGACGCCAAGACCGACAGAGTGCATTTCCTTGTTTGCTTTGGCTACGCCTGGGGCATTGGAAATACTGGTCATATCGCTAACAGCGGTCAGGGCGATCATGCCCTCATGTACGGATTCACGGATTTTGCCATGTTCCATCACGTTAACAATGTTCAAGGAAGCCAGATTGCAGCTTACATCGCGGCGGATTGTACTCTCCTGTCCGTAGTCGGCAATCTCTGAGGTCTCCTGCAGTTGAAAGATTTCAGTACAAAGGTTGGACATTTTGATCTGTCCGACGTTTTTCAGGGCATGGGCCGCATTGGCATTGCTCTTGTTCATGATATATGGATAGCCAGATTCCAGCTGGATCATGGCAATTTTGGTCAGCATATCCCGTGCGCTCATAGCTTTCTTCTTTTTGACACGTGGATCGGCCAGCAGCTTATCATACATGTCATCCAGATCCATATCGTCGAGATGCGTGCCGTAGGCTTTGTACACACTGTAAGGAGCAAATACATGCAGCGCTTCATTGTCCTTCGCCAGCTTATAGAAGCGGTTTGGAATAATCAGGCCGATGGACAGGGTTTTGAGTCTTGTTTTTTCGTCAGCGTTGATTTTCTTGCTGTCGAGGAATTCCAGAACGTCCCAGCCAAAAATATTGTAATAGGCTGCTCCTGATCCTTTACGTTGACCCATCTGATCTGCATAGGAGAAGCCGTCTTCCATCAGCTTGAGTACAGGTATAATTCCCTTCGCAGCATCCTCAACACCCTTGATAGTTTCACCACGGGAGCGTAGCTTGGATAGGTTAACGGCCACACCGCCACCGATCTTCGACAACTGCATGCAGGTATTCAGCACATAGTTGATGGAATTGAGCGAGTCGTCCATTTCGATTAGGAAGCAGGAGACGAGCTCACCACGCCGGCTCTTACCGGCATTTAAGAAGGTTGGTGTCGCAGGTTGCAGGCGCTGTTCCATCATCGAACGGGCAAGTACCCCCGCAGTATCGGCGTTGCCGCGTCCCAGGTGAAGGGCGACTGCCGCCACACGGTCCGGATAATGCTCCAGATATTGTTTGCGGTCATTGGTTTTTACAGCGTAATCCGTGTAGAATTTCGAAGCTGCCATATAAGATGGAAAACTGAAGTTGTAGGCATGGGTAATCTGGTAGACTTCTTCAATTTCCGCCGTGCTGTACTGTTCATAAAAATTCTCGTAGAAATCCTGTTCAATCATATAATCAACCTTGGCTTTTGTATTCGCAAAAACCAGACTCCGCCGCTCTACATCCCGCATAAATTCGGCTACTGCCTCAAGATCTTTGTCTAGCTGAAAGAAGCCACTTTCGTCTCTCTTCATCAACATGTTGTTTAATTCAATATGCCGCAACCCGGCTCACCTCCTGTTTAATCCGTTCTACATCGCCAAATGTACCCGATAACTCAAATTTACCGATAACGGGCACGTTATACCGATCTGCAATCAAGTCCGCGCTGTGCGCGAACAGCTCGCCCCAGTTCTTATTGCCGCTGGCGGCGATGCCCTTAAGATTGGCATTATTGTTCTTTAAGAAAGTAGACACCTTTTCTGGAATCTGTCCAAAGCCGGTGGTATATGTAATAAGCACATAGGGCTCATCAATCGTCATATGCTCCTCAATCTGCACAGCCGGCAACTTAAGTTTGCTGATGAAGCGTCTGACATTTCCTGTTTTTGAATCATACGCGACTAGCATGGTGTCTGTCCCCCTGTAAATATTAAAAACTATTGAAAATAGTATGAAAACTGAATGGATAAGCTATAAATTCTGAAAAATCGTATCTATACTATATTTAGTGTGCGTTGTTTATTTTAATTACTATATGTTGAAAAGTCAATATGGGAACAGCAGTCTTAATAGCTGGGAAAGTGTCTCGTAAGCGGTTTTTTGGTAGACTTTTAGGGCAGAAAGACCGGAGTATTAGCATTTTGCTAGTTTAAAAATAAAAATAAAAAAATTGCAGGAATAAGGGTGATACTTAGGGATGCTGCTGAGGGTGATGGCGAGCCAATAAATCTGTAAGGAACAGAGCCTGCTCCTTGCAGATTTATTGGCTTTATTTTTGCGAAGTGGGATTATTCTTAATAATCTCTTGATCTCAAGAACGGTTGTTCACTCCGAGGCTTCGGTCAGATGGTGAATCTGCTTTAAGTTGCTGCATGTATTCCCTGGGGGAAATTCCGGTTACCTTTTTGAAAACTTTACTGAAATAGAAGGCACTCTCATATCCCAGCTTCTGTGAGATTTCGTAGATGCGACCTTCCCCACGTGCCATCATTTCTTTGGCTGTCGTGATTTTGATCTCCGTGATATATTCCACATAGTTGACCTTGGCAACCTTGGAGAAAAGGTGGCTCAGATAGTTGGGACTGAAATTGAAGACATCAGCCACTTGATTGAGCGAGAGCTTAGTTCCGAGATTTCGTTTAATATACTCTTGGACATTTTTGACGAGCTGCTCCTTGTAGCTTTGTCTGCGGGTAGAGAGGATGTCTGAGCAACCGTCCCGGAACTGGATCAGCCAGCCAGCGATCTCTTCAATCGTATGCATCTGGTAGATAGCCCGGTAGCCCTCCGGTTCATTTTCGAAAATTTGTTCCACAATGTTCTCACCGTCTGCGAGCAGTGAAGTGGCCATGTACAGAATGTTGCAGGCGGCATCAGTGGCGGGAACCAGCAGGTCGGCCCGGCCGTCGAAGATTTCGATCATTTTGGAGATAATGGCGTATAAAGCTTGGGTATCCATTTCTTCAAAAGCACGGCGGATCTCTGTACGCAATTCGGAGAAATCAAACAACAGATGATCCTGCTCCAGCGACTCTCCTTCGGCAAAAAACACAAACGACTGTGCTTTAACCGCAGCAGGAAGCGCTTTTCGCGCAGCGAGGTAGCTTTCCCGCAGCAAATAAGGATCCTCGACCGCAAAGCCGATCGCGCCGATGATCCTTACATTGAAGTAGTTATGGAGTATGGAGGCCATATGGGTCAATAGCATTTCAATCTCAGGCATCCATTGCCGTGAATCCGTCCCGTTGACGGGCAGGGTTACAGCAAAATTGCGCAAGTCCAGACTGCTCACATAACAAGGTCTTATGGAAGTAAGCGTATCTTTAGCCATTTGGACGGTACTTGAGCACAGAGCAACCATTTTATCGCCGCGGGGCGGGACACTGTCTGGCCCCAAAATACGGCAAGTGCAGACTAGATAAGCAGGTTCCTTGAGCTCAAGGTTTAAATCATCTCTCTGCAAAAGGTACTGGTTTTTATTTGCGAATAAGTTATTGAACAGGCGGATGAAAAATTTATCGCGTTGAGCTTGTAGATTGCCTCTATGAGTAAGCATGGGATAGCTGTCTAGGGTTTGAAAAGCCTCCAACTGGGAAATTGCTTTCCGAATGGAGGCATCAAGTGCCTCTGGTGTCAGTTCTAGCTTCACTAGATAATCTGTGGCCTGCACTTCAATCGCTCCACGCGCGTATTCGAATTCCTCGTAGCTTGTTAAGATGATGAACAGCGGAAGCCGGCCGTGTTTTTTGCGTACCGCATTGGCAACTTCTAAGCCGCTTTTAATTGGCATTTTTATATCGCTGATTACGATGTCAGGACGTAGGGTGTCAATCATTTCTTCCTCTTGAGCCCCGTTGTGTGCAATGCCGACAATTTCTATATTATATTGCTCCCACTTCAGCATGGACTGCAAGCCGATGCAGACCAGCGCCTCGTCATCAGCAATTAACAACTTGATCAATTCCATCACATCCTTGCTTGATATGCTACTCTATTCCTTTTGCAGGAACGGCAGAAGAATCTTCATCCGGGTATATTGGCCCGACTCACTCTCAATCGAAAGACCGTAATTATCCCCAAATGCCAGGCGCAAACGTTCATTTACGCTGCGGAGTCCAATATTCTCGGGCATTTCTTTGCTTCCATCACCTGGATTCGACAGAATCGTGGAGATTTCTTCTTCCTTCATCCCTACACCATTGTCTTCAATCGTAACTAGAATATCGGCGAATCCACTTTTGGTCACCTTAATGAGAATTTCTCCTCTGCCTTTGGGCTCGATGCCATGGAAGATGGCGTTCTCGACCAGGGGCTGGAGCGTGAATCGTGGAATTAGGCCGGTTAGCAGTTCCTCGTTGTCAATCTCCTTTACCATAGAGACCGTACTGCCATAGCGGTATTTCTGAATTAGAAAATAATCATCCAGCAGGCTCAGCTCATCTTTCAACGGCATTAGTCTACGGTTGTCTTTGGCGATGCTGCGCAGCAGTCTGGATAGTGAAGTGGTCATTTCCGCGATGCCGGTAGCATTCTGAATTGTAGCCATCCATTTGATCGAATTCAGTGTGTTGTACAGGAAATGGGGATTGATCTGACTCTGCAGCATCCGGTATTCCAGCTCCTGCTTCTGTTTCTCGTCAGCGAGCCGGCTGTCCATAAGCGCTACGATATCTTGGGACAGGCGGTTAATGCCCCGGCCGACATCGCCAAGCTCGCTGTTCCATTCGATATTGCGGTCCAGCAGGAAATTGCCCTGGGCGATCTTATCAATCCGCTTCTTCAGTTTTTCCACCGGAAGACTGATGGTACGGGTCAGATACAGCGTAATGATAGCGCTTAAGACAATAACCAGGAGACAGACGCCGAGCATAACCAGAATCCATATATTTGTCTTGGGAGCGAACAGGTCATTGGATAAAGTCTGTGACAGAATGACTCCGCTGCGTACGGGATAAGATACCACGATATGGCTCTCTTTCTCGTCCTCGAGCTTGACCATGGATAGCTCAGTTTGCGGACCGACAGGTTTATCATTGGTATAGGCCACCGGTTCATACGGCTCTGCAATGGCGATGACCTGGTCGCCGATGAGCTGATAATGATGATTGCCGAGCGTCAGCAGCAGCCGGGAATTCTTCGGCAGGGAGTACCCTTTCAGCTTGTCGGTAATAACAGTGGTATTCGCTAACAGGTACACTGTTCCAACGCGGGAAGCTCCTTTGCCGTAAATAGGAAAAACAAAAGGAATTCCGTTCGTGTTGGAGAGCGGGTCCTTGATCACCCGGTCCCATTTCTCCTCGGCATCATTGCTAAGGCCGGTAATTTGACCGATATTGTGTATGGTAAGCGGAACAGAGGTGCCGGTTTTATCCACCTGCAGAAACTTTCCGTTGCTGTCCGTAACAATCAGACGGCGGGCATAGCTGTTGGAGCGGTTGTTCAGGAAGTCCTGCTGCATCGAGTTGAATACATTAACTGCTTCCTTAGAGCTAGCCTTAGGTGAGCTGAAGTAGTCTGTAATCAGGGTATTAGTAGAAGAGTTAGTGCTGCAAGTCATCGCCAGCGATGACAGATCAATTAAATCCTGTTCAATAATATGGGATACCAGCTGCAGATTGAATTCGGTCGCCTGGATGGTTGTTTTACGCTGATAATAAGTAATTAATTCATAGCTAAAAAAAGACAACAGCGACGCTATCAGCAGTGCGAATACGGCCATGAGCAGAATAATGCGACTTTTAATGGTGGATTTTCTTACCGTATTTAACACTCCTCTACAAAATGTGAAAACATATAAAGCGTTTTCATATACCATAGCATATTCCTGCGTTCCGATACAGGGGGAGGTACATAAGCTGAATATTTTACATGTTTTAGATAGAAAATTACAGGTTTGAACCGGAGCAGGGAAGAAGAACACAGAAAAGTGAATGAACTTTGTTTGATAATGCATGCCATTCTTGCGAAAAAAGCTATAAACTTTGAACTAAGCTCAGAAGAGCCGATCGTAGTTACACAATCAGAAGAAAAGGGGATATTTAAATGAAACTGAAAAGATTCTATGGCATAACCCTCGCCACAGTATTCTCCATGAGTCTGTTGGCTGGATGTTCTGGTAATAACAACAACGAAGGTGCTGCTGCAACGACAGCTCCAGCAACGGGGAATTCTGCAAACGCTTCCGCTGAACCGAGCCAGGAGCCTGTGACTTTGAAATGGGCCTTGTGGGATTGGGAAGCTACCGCTTACTACAAGCCGCTAATCGATGCCTATAAAGCTGAGCATCCGAATGTAACAATCGAATATGTCGATCTGGGGTCGACGGACTATATGACCATGTTAAGCACACAACTGTCCGGTGGCGCAGATCTGGACGTACTTACAATTAAAGATATTCCGGGCTACTCGAACCTTGTGAAACAGAATCACCTGGAGCCGCTTAAAAGCTTTATGAGTGGCAACGCTATTGATCCTTCGGTATATGGAGGTACTGTAGAACAAATCGAAGTGAACGATGAGGTGTATGCGCTTCCTTTCCGCAGCGATTTCTGGATTCTCTACTACAATAAAGATTTGTTCGACAAAGCAGGCGTGGAATATCCAAGCAATGATATGACATTCGAGCAATATGATGAGTTGGCCAGAAAAATGACTTCCGGCAGCGGTTCTGAAAAAGTGTACGGAGCTCACTACCATACTTGGCGTAGTGCGGTTCAACTGTTCGGTATTCTGGACGGCAAGAACACTGTTGTTGACGGAAACTACGATTTCTTGAAACCAACCTATGAGCGGATCCTGAAAGAACAGGAAGACGGCATCGTAATGGATTACGCCACACTGAAGACTTCAAGCACGCACTATTCTGGCGTATTCTACAATAATTCCGTTGCTACTATGAACATGGGCAGCTGGTTTATCGCTACACAAATTGAGAAAGTGAAGAGCGGCGAGTCCCAATCGGCTAACTGGGGCATTGCGAAATACCCTCATCCGGATGGTGTGGAAGCCGGTACAACCTTGGGTACAATTACATCCCTAGCTGTAAATCAGAAATCCAAACATAAAGAAGCCGCACTTGATTTCATGAAATTCGTGACTGGTGAAGAAGGCGCTAAAGTCATTGCTTCCACCGGAACCATTCCAGCGATTAAGAATGATGAAGTTATCAATTCCATTACTTCCATCGAGGGCTTCCCTACGGATGAGAACAGCAAAGCGGCACTGACTACTGTTAAGACTTATCTGGAAATGCCTATGCATGAAAAGAGCGCAGACATCGAAGTTATTTTGAATGAAGCGCATGACAATATTATGACTAAAAATGCTTCGATTGACGAAGGTTTGGATGATATGAATGCTCGCGTACAGCAGCTCTTGAATAATTAACCTTAAGAGAGCCGGTTCTAAGGGCGGGTGAAAGCCCGCCTTTTATATTAAAGAGTATAGATTTGTGGGGAAAGTTTTAGAAGGTTTGGAGGAGAAAGAATGCAGAACGAAACCATATTGGGTACAAAAAAGATCCCTAAACGTCATTTGTCAAAAGGTGTCCGGGAAAACCTGGTAGCTTACAGCTTCATTGCGCCGAACTTTATCGGATTTGCCCTGTTTACACTGGTACCTATGTTTTTTGCCTTTATCCTTGCTTTTGTGAAATGGGACGGGGCCAATCCAATGAAGTTTATCGGGCTGGACAATTTCACCCGGTTGATCAGAGATACAACATTTCACAAAGCATTATGGAATACCATTGTTTACACTATTGGCGTAGTACCGTTCACCATGATTGTCGCGCTGGCGCTGGCGATTCTGCTTAATCAGAAGATAATGGCCCGCAATTTCATGAGAACCGTATTCTTTTTCCCTTATGTAGCATCCCTGGTAGCCGTTGCTGCCGTATGGAACTTTATCTTCAGTCCTACGATGGGTCCGATCAACAATATCCTGCATACCCTTACCGGTATCCCGCTGGAGGATCTTCCCCGCTGGGCAGCGGATAAACACTGGGCGATGTTCACAGTAATACTGTTTACAGTGTGGAAAAACATGGGTTATTACATGGTTATTTACTTGGCAGGTCTTCAGGGCATCAACCCTGAATTGTATGAGGCTGCTGAACTTGATGGTGCGGGCGCGTGGAGAAGATTCCGCAATGTGACGGTCCCTCAACTGGCGCCTACCTCTTTCTTTGTTCTGATGATTCTAGTCATCAATTCGTTCAAAGTCTACGATATCTTTATCAACCTATTTGCCGGCGCCGATAACCAGTTGAATGATTCTACAAGGGTTATGGTGTATCAAATCTATAATACGGCGTTCCGCTCGCTTGATTACGGATATGCCAGCGCCATGGCCATTGTATTGTTTCTGCTGGTACTTGGCATCACCATCGTCCAGTTCCGCGGCGAGAAGAAATACGGACAATAGGAGGATTCAAAAGATATGGTTGGTAAAAGTAAAGGACTTCGAATCAGCATTATGGTTCTTGTGTATATTTTGTTGTTTGCGACAGTACTGGCGATGCTGGTTCCGTATATATGGATGTTGTCTTCTTCACTCAAGATGAACAAAGATGTGTTTTCCTTCCCAATGCAGTGGATTCCACAGAATCCGCGCTGGGAGAATTTCGCGGATATCTGGACACGGATTCCGCTGGGCCGTTTTATTTACAATACGGCGAAATTATCGATTATCGTAACGATTCTACAACTACTGACTTCCAGCTTTGCTGCGTACGCGTTCTCCAAACTGCATTTCCGGGGAAAAAACATTCTATTCCTTGGATATATTGCAACGATTGCGATCCCTTGGCAGGCTTACATGGTGCCGCAATTTATCCTGATGCGTTACATGGGACTTAACAACACGCATTTGGCAATCATACTGCTGCAGGCATTCTCGGCATTTGGAGTATTTCTGATGCGCCAGTTCTATCAAGGTGTTCCGGATGAATTATGCGAGGCTGCCCGTATTGACGGCTTGAGCGAATATGGAATTTGGGCGCGAATCATGCTGCCGTTGTCCAAGCCAGCCTTGTCTACATTGACGATCTTCACCTTTGTCGCTACCTGGAATGACTTCCTAGGGCCAATGATTTATCTGACAGATACGAAACTCAAGACTATCCAAATCGGACTAAGAATGTTCATCTCGCAATATTCCGCCGAATATGGCCTGATTATGGCCGCGAGTGTGGTGTCCATTATTCCGGTTGTAATTGTTTTCCTGGCTCTGCAAAAGTACTTTGTACAAGGTGTTGCAGCATCGGGCATTAAGGGCTAGAACCGTATTTGACCTGGCAGTTGCATGCTTCATAGGCTGCCAGGTTTTTTATAAGTCAAAGGGGTCTGTATAACTCTAGTAATTATTCATTTAACAATAAAATGAATACGCTTTCTTTTATTATTGGCCATCAAAGGAGGAGAAGAGAATGAACAGAGAGCACTTTCGAAAAAGGCTTTTCTCAATAACGATGACTACTGCGCTCGTAGTTGGGATGTTTCCGGCATTCACTCTGCCTGCAGCCTCTGCTGCTACCGTAAATTCTATCTACGCTGCCGCCCATATGGGGGCTACAACAATTGCAGATACTACTCTGCCAGCCAGCATTGATATCGGAGGCCAGAGCACAGCAGTGAACTGGAATATTGGAGCAGATACCTTTGCCGTGCCATACGATGCCGTGACCGTCAGCGGTACAGCAAACGGGGGGCCGGTCGTAGCCAGTGTGGAAGTTATTCCGCCCGCAAGTAATCCGTTGGTTTACTTTGTGGATAGCGGCAGAGGGGGCGATTCCGTAGGCAACGGGCCTACTTCCTCGCCGCTGTACGAAGCGGTCCGCACGCTGAGCGGCAGCGATTTGCTCAACCAGTCACCCGACCAGAAGTATATCAGCGGTACGGCGGACTGGGGATTTGATGATTCCGTAAACAAGGTCAAGAATTCCAAAGACGGGGGACTTACCGATCCAGCCACCGATCCGTCCCTATGGACTGTCGGACTTCGTGCCGACCCTGCCAGCAATCATATCGTGTATAAATTAAAAGCGCTTGAAGCTGGAACCTATACGCTCAGCAGCGGTTTCCATGATTGGTACGGCAGCCGCTCCCGTGTAATACGTCCTCAGATCGAGTATAAGGATGCTATCGGGGCAACCAAGACGATCTTGTTTGACCAGTTCAACACTAATGTGACTAAGCTAATTTCCGGCGAATTCACCATTCCTGGAGACATTGACGTTAGTAGTCCAATGACGTTGACTTACGCCTATGTTGCTGACGAAAAACCTATTTTGAGCTGGTTCGCCGTTGCCAAGGGCGGAATCAAGAAACAGATCGAAGAGGCTACACAGAGCGCAGCTTCTATGGTCAAGGTTCTGCTTGACGGCAACGATATCCAAGCTGACAATGTCAACGGCCTCACATTCAAGGGATTTGGCGTACTAAGCGCTAACAGCACCAATGCGCTTTTGATGGACTATAAGTCAGAGCATCCAGAGGCTTATGCAGAAATGCTACAGATCTTGTTTGGTGGAGAACATCCGCTCATGACGCATGTGAAAATCGAGATGGGCAATGACCGCAATAACTCCACGGGACCTGACCCGGCGACTATGCGTACGGCCGATGAAGAGGCAAATGTTACCCGGCATCCCGGCTTCCAGCTTGCCGCAGATGCCAAGGCAGTGAACCCTGATCTTAAAGTGAGCATCCTGAGATGGAGTGCTCCGGCCTGGGCGAATAACAACGACAAAATCTATACCTGGTACAAAAAAACCATTCTGGCCGCTTATCGTGAATACGGTTATATGGCCGATTACGTTAATCCTTATATCAACGAGCACGCTCCAGATTTGGCGTGGACCAAACAGTACGCTGAGAGAGTCAAGACTGACAGCGAAGGCTTCAACAGCACCGAAGAGCGGGAACTGTACAACCGGATCAAGTCTGTGATATCCGATGAAGTCGGGATTGGCAGCTTCGGTGCCAGTATGGTGAGTGATCCTTCTCTGCGGGAAGCTGTGCCGATCGCTGGATACCACTACAACACGGACGACGACAGCGCAGGCAATTTCAAAAAACTTGCAGAACAATATGATATTGAGGTTTGGAACAGCGAGGCGCAGTCTACCTTCAGTAATTCCTCTTTCCGTCCCAACAACAATATGAAAGATCCTACAGTGGCAGGAACCGGCATTGGTGGTGTCGGCAGTCCGCTGGAGATGAGTAACACGATTATTAAAGGATTCGTTAACTCCCGCCGGACACACTTTATTTACCAGCCAGCCATTGGTTCCTTTTATGAAGGCGGACAATATTCCTTCAAGGAATTGGTCAGCATGCGCGATCCGTGGTCGGGATGGATTCATTATGATGCGGGTCTTGTCACTCTGCAGCATTACAGCTGGTTTGCGAATGTAGGCTGGGAGAACGAGGATAATACTGCTGGGATCTGGCGAGCGGTTCCTCAAGCCAGCTCTACAGGTGCGACAGGCACCAATCCGGTCAGCGGCCGCAACGGTTCCCCTAGCTATATAACCCTTGCAGCACCTGATAAAAAAGATTTCTCGACGGTTATCGTGAACGATAGCGAGTATTCCAAAATCTACAAGCTGCAGACAGTCAATATGGCTTATACGGGTAATCCATCCATGGAAGTATGGGAAACCCGTGCCGCTGATGCAGGAGAAGCGTTCAACAGCAATTATATGCAGTATCTCGGTGATGCCACTGCTGATGGCAGCGGGGTGTATACCGTTAAGGTTAAACCGTATTCGACCGTGACTGTGTCTACTTTGAAGAACAAGGACAAAGAAGAATATAATACACCGCTGCCTGTAGAAGGCGAGCGTACCGTACTGGATACCGATACTACAGGAGCAGGACACAGTACTGGGGACAACATTCTGTACGCTGATGATTTTGACTATTCCAAGCAGACTGTTGTGAAGATTGGTGCAGGCGGTCAATCTGAGGGTACCCAGAGCTATATCAAATCCCGCGGCGGTTCCCAAAGCGTTATCCCGCGTTATACCCATGACCGCAACGGGGCATTTGAGGCCTATCTTCCGGACGGTTCAGACAATTATGTCCTGCGGCAGCAGCTGGACACGGGAACCATGGGGCTTGGCGGCACATGGAACAGCGGAGATCCCGTAACGGCCATCGGCGACAACCGGTGGATGAACTACAAGGCCAGTGTTGATGTTTCGTTCGAAACAAACAATACTCAGGGCGGAGCAAATTATGCTGCGATAGGCGCCCGTTATCAGGGAGGTGGCAGTTCCCACTCCATAACCGGTACACCGTATGTGCTGAAATTCTGGTTCGACGGCGGCTGGCAGCTGCTGGTCAACAATAGCGCAGTTGCGAGCGGAAATGCCGCGAACGGTTCCGGCGGCGTGAAGATCGACGGATTCGATACCGCATATGACGCATGGCATAATATTGCCGTTCAGGTTGCAGGCGATAAAGTGACTGCCTATCTGGATGGGGTGAAGCTGGCTTCCTATACCGACCCTACTCCTGAATTGTCCGGCCGGGTAGATCTGGCCAGCGGCTACTATCACGTCCGCTTCGATAATTTGAAGGTGGAGAAGGTTGAGGGCTACACGCCGTATTATTCAGAGCTTCTAGACAATCTTGAGATGTATGACCTGGCAGCTGCTCCGAACCCTAAACTGATATATACCGGGTCGTGGAGCCATATAAATGGAGCGGGCATGTACATTTACCAGCGTTCTCTTTCTACCAGCCAGGCTGTAGACGCTGCAATGGAATATACGTTTGAAGGCACCGGACTGGATATTCTAGGAGCGAATAACGGATCGGCGAAGCTTGAGGTAACGGTGGACGGAAAAGTTATTGTTCTATCGGCTGATACATTAGCTTCCAAGGAGCTGTACCAGACGTACGCACTCCGCGGGCTTAAATATGGCCAGCACCATGTGCAGATAAAGGTGGTAAGCGGCACCTTGGTTGTCGACGCGGTGGCGGTTGTTTCCGGGGAAGTAACCGGTACTGTAGATACTGCTGCTCTTCAGGCGGCGGTAACAGCCGCGAAAGAAATGAACAAACAGGATGAATATTCGGACAGAGACTGGCAGCTCTTCGTAGATGCACAGAGCGCTGCACAGGAAGCACTGGATAATCCTATTTTATACAAATTGGATCAGGAAGGAGTTACTCAGCTTGAAGCACGCCTGATCTCCGCCCAGAACCAGTTGACTACGGGAGATATACGGGAGCTTGTCGCTCCTCAGGATTTGGCTACTTATGCTGGAAAACTGCCGAATCTTCCAGACAAGGTGGAAGCCACTCGGGCAGACGGATCCAAATTGCTGGTATCAGTAAAGTGGAATGTAAATGCGGCCAGCTTCAACAATCCGTATGAACGGGTAGCTGTAACCGGCACTTATGGAAATCTGAAAACAACTTGTTATGTGGAAGTGGTACCGGAGGGGCTCTTATACTTCCTCGATTCTGGTGTATCGGTGGACGGTATCACGCCGCCGTATACGTTAATCAAGGATTTTGTAGGTGACAGCTTGCTTAATAACAAGGCGGATCAGCCTTCGACAGGCAATGGCGTATGGGGGCATACCAGTACTAAGTACCTCCTCAAGGGGCTTGGTGGCGCTGTAGTTCTCTCTGATAAAAGTCAGACAGGTGTTTATGGTTCGGATACAAAAAATAATCCACTTGTATACCTGCTCCCTTTGAACGCAGGCAAATATACGATTACGTCATTCCATCGGGACTGGTGGAACAACACCAACCGCACGATGGATATTACGCTTAGCTATATCGACGCTGAAGGGAAAGAAGTGACCAAACCGGTCCGAACCGGACTCGTCGCAGGTCCTAATGGCGCTATGATTAACTATGACTTCACGCTTCCGGTGAGCGGTACTGTGAAATACTCAATAAACAATACGTATTCAGGCAATCAGGCTGCATTGATCAGCTATGTGGCTGTAGCTAGAGATAAAGCCAGTGTTGCTAATGAGCAGGCTGTAAATGAGGCTAAGAGTATCATAGAAGGTGCGGTATACAGCGTGCAGAAGGAAGTGGCAAACAGCGAAGAAGCTGTCCAGACTTGGCTGCTGCAGACGATAGGCGCTCTGCCCGGTCTCAATGATACCGGAGTTGCGATCGGTGAGATTACCTTGTCTTCCTTCCAAGAAGCAACCGATGAGACTAACGGCAGTTTCAGCTTTACGGTATCACTGAGTAAGGGAGAGGCCACAGCGGACAGTTCGGTGAGCGGAACAATCAAGCTGCCGGAACCGGATACTGTTCAGCCTTTGATTACTCTGTTAGGTGATGCAATAGTGAATTTGCACATCGGTTCTGAATATACAGATGCAGGAGCGACTGCTTATGATGACAAGGATGGTGATATTACAGACCGTATAACTACAACAGTTAGCAGTGAAGTATACGGTTTGACTGCTCTCGATACAGCGAAAGCTGATATTTATACCTTCCATTATAATGTCAGCGATACTGCGGGCAATGAGGCTGAAGAAGTGACAAGAAAAGTAGTCGTTGCACTTGATCCGGATGTAATGAAGCCGGTGATTACACTGCTTGGTGAACCGTCCATTCAACTGGAAAATGGCGCAAGCTATATGGATGCTGGAGCCACAGCGGTAGATGACCGTGACGGCGACATTACGGAGCTTATTATAGCAACGATTACGAAGAATGAGGAGAATGTGCTGGCACTGGACACTAAGGCGGCAGGCATCTACACCTATCATTATAATGTGAGTGATGCGGCGGGCAACGCGGCTATCGAAGTGACTAGATTCGTGACAGTGGGCGAAGCAGAGCAACCTCCGGTAGTGACGCCAACACCAACACCAACACCGACATCGACGCCGACGCCGGAACCGGAGCCAACAACAGTACCAACATCTACGCCGGCGCCAACGGAAGCACCAGTGTGGACGGTAGCACCGACACCAGCAGTCATCCCGTCCCCAACGCCAACACCGCTGCTGCAGACCGAAAAGGTTCTTGATCGAAAGGATTTCACGGCACCGGTTGGAGGAGTAATAACGGTTCAGCTCACTGAAGCTACAGAATCCGTGCTCCTTCCAGCAGGACTATCAGGAATCATCGGAGAGAACACTCTACGTCTGGCTTGGAGTAAGGTTGCTATCGATCTGACCCCAGAAGTGCTGAAGAGCATTCAAGAAAAAGCTACTGGAGGTCAAACGGAGGGGGCGCGAATTAAGCTCTCAGCAGTGAAGGTATCCAGAGATGCTGTGGAACAGTTAATCAATAATCGGGCTGTTAATGGTTCCGTACATTTATCTGCGGCAAGTGATGTGATTAACTTCAGCTTGGAGGTTGTTGCTGCCAACGGCACTGCTGTAACGGTAACTGCTTTTGATAAACCGTTGACACTTACGTTCAACGTAGATCCGGATGCCAATATAAGCTTGCTCGGTAGCTACTATGTTTCTGCAAATGGTGCGCTTGAATTCATGGGCGGAACGTTGACTAATGGTAAATGGACTGCTGAAATACGGCATTTCAGCCAGTATGCAGTCCTGGAATACGATAAGCTGTTCACAGATGTAAGCAGTGACAGCTGGGCCAGCAATGTGATTAAGACCATGGCTGCGAAGCATATTATTGAAGGCATTTCCAGTACGGAGTTTAATCCGCAAGGGGATGTAACTAGGGCACAATTCGCTGCTATGATTGCACGCGCGCTTGGGCTTAAGGCAGGAAGCCATGCAACATTTGGTGATGTGGATTCCAAAGCCTGGTATGCCGAAGCCGTTGCAGCTGTTAGCGGAACGGGTATCGTGCTCGGACGCAGTGCGGATTCGTTCGCCCCGGATCAGAGCATTACCCGCGAGGAAATGGCTGTGATGATCGTTCGTGCTTATGAATATTTGCAGGGAAGCGAGGCCAATGAACCTGCTGTAGGATCGTTCAGTGATTATTCCCAGATTCATGACTGGGCGAAGAACGCAGCAAACATCGCCGAACAGGCGGGACTGATCAAGGGACGCGGCAATAAGCAATTCGCGCCACAAGAGACGATGACCCGTGCCGAAGGTGCGCAAGTTATCTCCAATCTGCTGGGATATTTGTAAGTAGCATTTCAAAGAACCTGGCAGGCTGCATTAAGCGGGCTGCCAGGTTCTTTATAGATTTGGAGAGACGGGGGAGTGCTTAGGAAAACAGCGGCCGGAAGTCCAACTATTCACCGCAGTAGCGATTGCATCTTTTTTGAAGAATCCTTGAATTTGAGTTTTAAAGCTCAGCTTCTTTTACTATATTTTCCGGGTGGAATGCCCGTGATGTTCTTGAAGGTACGGATGAAATTGGCATAATCGTTAAAGCCGGACAGATAGCAGGTATCGGATACGGAGTTCCCGGCGGACAAGAGCTGCTTGGATAACGCAATTTTTTTGAGCAAGACGTAACGGTAGATGGTTCCGCCTGTCTGCTGTTTGAACAGATGGCTGAGATAATATTTATCGACGTTCAGTTCTCCAGCGATTTGCTCCAGTGACAGATTTAGATGCAAGTGGTTGTCGATATAGCTCATGGCTGATTGAATATGTGAGGAAATGATGCTGGGCACGGTAGATCGGGTGCGGCTGTACAGCTCATTGATGAGGACGAGGATCTGAACCAGGTAGGTCAGAGCCAGAACTTCACTCCCGTACTGCTGATTCTCTAATGTCTCAATCAGGCGGGAAGCAAGGACTGTATACTCTTCAATCAGCGGTTCATCCATTTGCGCGAGATTATGCTCTCCGGGCTGGCGGTTCTGGAAACAAGCGAGCAGATTTGTAGTTGCGGTACAGAAGGGATAGACAAGTGGAGCTTTGAAATGGATTGTCAACCGTTCATAGGGCTCCGGAGATAAATTGATGATTTTATGAATCTCGTGATTGTTGAACAACAGGACATTGCCCCGCTGCAGGGGATAGCTGAACTGATCTACAAAACCGTTCACCTTGCCGCCCAAGAACAGGAAAATTTCATAGTGGTCATGGATGTGGAAATCCCTGGTAGGTGAGATCGGCGAATTTCCGATACCTGCCAGAATATCTCCATCGAACGGCTCATAATACTGGGCATGCTTCATTGGAACTGCCCCTTTCAGATTGATCACAATATACGCAATAAAACATCATTATTCGCAAAGACATTGCAATAATACAACACTAAACTATAGTAGAAGATTACGCAATATAACAAGATTCAGGCGGTAGGCAAGAGAAGTAGCTGTAGCTGATTAGATGCAATTGAAAGGGTGGAATTGTGCATGAATGGGAAGGAACAGCGTAAATACTGGCTGGATACAATGCTGCTGATCGGGGGGCCTGTGCTGAATGCTTTGGCTGAGCGGAAATTAAAGGAACAGTTGCCTACTAAGTTTCATAGTGACCGGAGCCAGTTTGCCCATTTGGAGGCTTTTGCGAGATTGGCATGCGGAATGGCCCCTTGGCTTGAGCTAGAGGGACTTGTGGGTGAGGAAGAACAGCTTAGAGCGCGTTATGCCGGGCTAATGCTGGAAGCCATTGATGCCGCTGTTGATCCGAATTCACCTGACTATATGGAATTCAAGGCTGAAGGCCAACCGCTGGTAGATGCGGCATTCCTGGCACATGCGCTGGTGCGTGCACCAAAGCAGCTTGCCGGCAAGCTGAGTGCGCGGGTCAAAGGCAATGTAATAACAGCGCTGAAGCAGACACGCCGGACAGCGCCAAGCGGCAGCAACTGGCTGCTGTTCAGCGCGATGGTGGAAGCCGCTTTGTATATACTCGGCGATCCTGAATATGACCGGATGCGCGTTGGTTATGCGGTCCATATGTTCATGGATTGGTATAAGGGCGACGGAGTTTACGGGGATGGCAAGGACTTTCACTGGGATTATTACAACAGCTTTGTTATTCAGCCGATGCTGGTGGATGTGGTAGCACTTTTTGAACAGGAGTCGGAGCAATATTCCGCATTGAAACCGCTGATTCAGCAACGGGCACAGCGATACGCTACTGTTCTCGAACGGATCATTGCACCGGATGGAACCTATCCCTTTATCGGGCGTTCGATCGTTTACCGTTTTGGGGCATTTCAACTGCTGTCGCAGGCGGCGCTGCAGCATTTTTTGGAGGAAGCATTGCCTCCTGCACAGGTACGCTGCGCTTTGACAGCTGTGATTACGCGAATTATGGAATATCCGGGTACGCTTGATGAGTCCGGATGGCTACGTCCGGGGGTATACGGTTATCAGCCGGAGCTTGCGGAGAGCTATATCAATACAGGCAGTCTTTATTTATGCGCCTCCGTATTCCTCCCGCTGGGGCTGCTCCCTTCTGATCCATTCTGGTCAGGGGAAGAGATGAAATGGACTTCACTAAAAATTGCAGCCGGTGAGGATGTTATGAGAGATCATGCCTTGGAATAAAAAGTATTCAGCCATATTAGTGAAGAATAAGATGCTTCGCGGATCTGACTGACCTTTAAGGAGGAAAAAAGGCATGAATAAACAGATGCTTTTGGAAATAGTGCATGAAATGAAGCCAGTCGATCTGAGCTTGTATTATCCAAAGGGGGATGCGGCTGCTTTTTGGAAACGGGCGTTATCATCGGGAGTACTACAGGCAGATATCAGCGAGATCCGCGCGGAGGCGGTAAGGCTGGACGGGCAGTCTATACCTGAACTGTCGTATACGTTATTTTCCATTTATTCGCGTACGGGTTCGAGGCTGGAATATGAACGGGTCTATTTTGAACGGAGAAGAAGGCTGAATACTTATGTATTTCTGGCTTTGCTGGAGCCGGAACATCCGGAAGTACTGGAGAAGCTGGAGGACATCCTCTGGGCTATATGCGATGAGTACACCTGGTGTCTTCCGGCCCACCTCCCAGCGGATCATAATGCAGCTGATATCAACCGGTATATTGATCTGTTTTCTTCCGAGACCGGATTTACTTTAAGTGAAGTTTTACTTTTGCTCGGGGAACGACTTTCGCAGCTTCTGAGATCCCGAATCCACCATGAAGTAGAGCGAAGACTGTTTCGTCCATTTCTTGAAAATGGTCCTTATGATTGGGAGACAGCGCGGCATAATTGGGCAGCGGTCTGTGCGGGATCAATCGGGGCTGCTGCCTTGCTGTCTGTGGAGGACCCAGCCATGCTTGCGGATATTCTGCTGAGGACAGAGCGCGCCATGTTGTATTACCTGGAAGGGTTCGGTGAGGACGGTGCCTGTCTGGAAGGCCTTGGATACTGGAATTATGGGTTTGGTTATTTCACTTATTATAGCGATCTCCTCTGTTCCAGAAGCGCAGGCAGACTGGACTGGTTCAACCAAGAGAAGGTAGCGCAAATCGCGCGCTTCCAACAAAAATGTTTCATTGACGGAAGTCATGTAGCCAATTTCTCTGATTCAGTGCCTCAGGTGCTAGTACATATGGGATTGTCTCATTATCTGGCGGAAGTCTGTACGGATGTCGAACGCCCCCCATCCGCTTTGCGCGCTCCTTACACTGAAGATCATTGCAGCCGCTTTGCACCGGCTTTCCGCAATCTGATCTGGACGACGGCTGGCAAGGAGGACGAAGCTTGGCAAGCCGCCAGCTATTATCTCCCTGATGCCGCTTGGCTTGTCTCGCGTTATGTGTCGGAGGCGGGTTCATTCGGATTCGCAGCCAAGGGCGGGCACAATGCTGAACCGCATAACCATAATGATCTGGGACATTTCATTCTGAGCGGCCGGGGAGAGATCTACGCATCCGATCTTGGAAGCGGAGAGTATACCGCTGATTATTTTGGGGCTGGCCGTTACCAGTATGACTGCAATGGATCGCAGGGCCATTCGCTGCCGATCATTGATGGCCAGTATCAGCTGGCCGGTCGGGCGTTCAGCTCCACAGTGCTGCATGCATCGGCGGAGGAGAATGATGAGCTGACATTGGATCTGACACAGGCGTATCAGGTAACAGGACTACAGTCCTTAATCCGTTCGTTCGTCTGGCATAAAGAGGAATGTCCACGGCTGGAGCTGACAGACACTTACCGGTATGCGGGAATTCCGGCGAGCTGGACGGAGCGGTTTGTCACCTGGCGTGAGCCGAAGCTCCTTCATCCGGGTACCTTGCTGCTGCCGGGGACTACGGCTCGCGGCGTTGAAGTGACATACGATTCGCTGAAAGTTGAGCTGGAGATTACTGTGCATATGTACCGGGATCATTTTGGCATGGAGAAGCTCTGGTATAGTCTGGACTTCCATGTGCTTCAGCTTGGCGCGGTGGGCAAACTGGCATTCACTTTTCAATTTCTATAAAAGATGGGCCTGAGCTTATAAAAAATCCTCTATCAGAGGGTAGAGGCTAATTCGAATAAAGGCGGGATTTAGATGAGTAGATTAGTAAAGCAAGCTTGGGTAGACGAGGCTTGGGGCAAAGCCTTGGAGAAGACTAGAACGAACAGCCGGAGAATCGGTGCAGAATTCCCCCATGCCAGTCAAGGCGGCAAATACGTGCTTGAAGCACCAAACTGGTGGACGGCTGGCTTTTGGCCGGGAATGCTCTGGCAGCTCTATGCTGAGAGTGGTGATGAGGATTTGAAAGCGATTGCTGAGCAGTGTGAGGAACGGCTTGACGAGGTGCTGGATGGTTATGTGAAGCTGGACCATGACCTAGGTTTTATGTGGCTGTTGACCAGTGTTGCGAACTACAAGCTCACGGGCAGAGAAGCATCACGAGTCCGGGCGTTGAAGGCAGCCAACTATCTGGCGGCCCGCTTCAATCTGAAAGGACGCTACATCCGGGCCTGGAATCCATGGAGTGAAGGCGAGGATAACAGCGGGGTAGCCATTATCGATTGCTGCATGAATACCAGCCTGCTTTTTTGGGCCTCCGAAGTAACAGGGGATCCACGTTATCGGCATATCGCTGAGGCGCATATGGATACGGTGCTGGAGCACTTCATCCGGCCGGATGGTTCGGTTTATCACATCGTCAAATTCAACCCGGAATCGGGCGAAGTGGTTGAAAAGCTTGGCGGGCAAGGTTATGCGCCCGAGTCGGCTTGGTCGCGCGGGGCAGCCTGGGCGCTCTACGGACTGTCATTGGCCTATCATCATACGGGCAAACAGAGTTACCTCAATGCATCCAAGCAGGTCGCGCATTTCTTCTTGACCCGTCTGCCCGAAGATCACGTTCCACATTGGGATTTCCGTGCTCCCGGTGAAGTTGGCGAGATTCGTGATAGCTCTGCTGGTTCCTGTGCAGCGAGTGGCTTGCTGTTGTTAGCTAGCCAGGTGGACGACTCGGAGGCTCATGTGTATCGGAACGGGGCTATAAGAATTACTGAATCCCTTTATCGGAATTATGGAACTTGGGACAATGCAGAAGAAGAAGGATTGCTGCTTCATGGTACGAGTAACTATCCTGAAGATCGGAATATAGATGTTCCGCTTATCTATGGTGATTTCTTCTATGTCGAAGCGCTAGCCCGGCTAAAAGATGCCGGACCGTTCTACTGGGAATAGGGGGCATATAATGCAGACTGAAAAGACTTTTACGACTATTGCTAAAAATCCGCTAAAGACCCGGGAGGATCTGGTCTCTGCTCTTGAACAGCTTACAGATCCGCTTCGGCCGCTCTACAGCAGAGGCGGCGCACGGCTGGCAATCGGCGGAACAGGAGCCAGCTATTCAGCAGCAACTGCAGAAATGGAAGGTTTCTCCCGGGTATTGTGGGGCTTAGTGCCCCTGCTCATGGGAGGCGGAGAAAACGGGCTTTGGGATACTGTGCTGGATGGCATACGCCACGGCACGGATCCTGCCCATGAAGAATACTGGGGTGAAGTTCAAGATTATGACCAGCGTCTGGTAGAGATGGCGGTCTTCGGTTTCGCCTTAGCCGCCATTCCTGAACAGATCTGGTCACCACTTACCCAGAAGGAACAGGAGCAATTGTACAGCTGGCTGAATCAGATTAATTCCCATCCTTGCTATGACTGCAACTGGCTGTTCTTCAACGTGCTAGTTAATGTCGGATTCCGCAGAATCGGCCGACCCTACGACGCGGAGCAGCTAGAGAACAATCTGAAGCGAATGGATGATTTTTATCTGGGTGATGGCTGGTACAGTGATGGAATTAACGGGCATAGCGATTATTATGTTCCTTTTGCCATCCATTACTATGCGTTACTGTACGCGAAGCTGATGGAACAGGAGGACCCGGAACGTTCACAGGTGTTCAAAGAACGGGCCCGGCTTTTTGCCACCGAATTCTTGGGCTGGTTCGCTCCGGACGGATCTGCCCTTCCTTATGGAAGGAGCTTAACCTACCGCTTTGCCCAGTCTGCTTTCTGGAGCGCACTCGTCTATGCAGGCGTTGAAGTATTCCCTGTAGGTGTGGTCAAAGGATTAGTACTGCGCAATTTGCGCTGGTGGTTCAGCCAACCGATCTTTGATGCCGGAGGCGTTCTGACGATTGGTTATACCTACCCCAACTTGGTCATGGCGGAGAATTATAACGCTCCCGGTTCGCCCTACTGGGCGTTAAAGACATTCCTGCCATTGGCTCTCAGCGCGGAGCATCCATTCTGGAAAGAAGAGGAACTGCCGCTGCCGGATATTCCTGCAGTTATAGTCCAGAAACCTGCGCATCTTGTCATTGTCCGCGAACCTGCTTCCGGCCATGTCGCTGCCTTCAACAGTGGTCATCTATATACGAATGAGCATACCCACACGTCTGCCAAGTATGAGAAATTCGTATACTCAACAGGCTTCGGGTTCAGCGTACCCCGCTCCGAATGGGGATTGTCTCAAGGGGCATTTGATTCCATGCTCGCTCTAAGTGAGAGCGGGGACAACTTGTATCGGGTCAGACGGCGGAATATGGAGTCAAAAATTGTGGACAATGTGCTGCACTCCGTCTGGAAGCCATGGACTAATGTGGAGGTTCGGACCTGGATCGTTGCTGGGCTGCCCTGGCATATTCGGATACACCGGATCGAGACCGGACGACCGTTGGACGCTGCAGAGGGCGGCTTCGCACTTGGTCAGGAAGCGGGGGTGGAACAGCAGATCGGCCTTACAACCGCCGCAGTATCTACAGCATGGGGAACAAGCGGAGTCAAGGGTTTGATCGGCTATGAAAAGGCTGAGCTAATTTGGCCTAATGCCAACACAAACCTGCTTCATCCCCGGACTGTTTTGCCTACACTGACGACTTTCCTTGAGCCTGGAATCCACTGGCTGGCTTCGGCTGTATACGGTGATCCGTCGGGAGATTCTTGCGGTGGTATTCTTGAACAATCACCTGAGTCTATTTTGAAGGTTACTTTTGATAAGGACATCATAAAGGTTTTTACGTCTAGTGAAGCGGAATTTATTATCAAAAGAGAGTGAGAATTACCGCTAACAACATTGTGTTAAAAAGACAAGTAATTGAGTAGAGTATGACTGATTTCTCGTATGAAAAATAAATTTCTGTGGTTGTACAATTTCCCCCGTACAGGCACTTCTAGGCGCACGCCCACATACAATAAGGATGACCATGAACCCGTAAGGCAAACAGATCGGTTTCATTGTACAAGTGCGGGAGGTGTCGCCAAGTTGCCTGGATTCTTAAGCACGATTGCGTTGCTGATCAAAGAACTGACGCTGCTGGTATCATACGTAAGGAATAATGCATTTCCACAACCGCTCTCGGAGCAGGAGGAAAGCCGATACTTAGGGATGATGGCTGAGGGAGATGCCAAGGCCCGCAATTTGTTGATTGAGCATAATTTGCGGCTCGTTGCCCATATAGTGAAAAAATTCGATAACACCGGAGAAGACATGGAGGATCTGATCTCCATCGGCACCATCGGCCTGATTAAAGCTATTGAGAGTTATCGTCCGAACAAAGGCACAAAGCTAGCCACTTTTGCTGCCAGATGTATCGAAAACGAAATTCTGATGCACCTAAGATCCTTGAAGAAAACTCGTAAAGATGTATCTCTGCACGACCCAATTGGGACAGACAAAGAAGGTAATGAAATTACACTTATCGATATCCTTGGCTCCGAAGCTGATGATGTCATTAAAGAAGTAGATCTGAAGATCGAAAAGAGTAAGATTTATCGTAACCTTGATATTCTGGATGACCGGGAAAAAGAAGTTGTCGTTGGGCGGTTTGGATTGGATACAGGTGGAGAAGAGCGGACACAGCGGGAGATTGCTAAGGAGCTTGGAATCAGTCGCAGCTATGTATCGCGGATAGAGAAAAGGGCACTGATGAAGCTGTATCATGAGTTTTATAAGGCTAAGCGGTAGGGTCTTAGAAATAACTAAAGATTCACAATAGATTTTGTTAAAAGCGACTTGCCAACAAGGGGGTTGCTTTTTTTGTTAATTCAAGTAGTTGGGCTAAATGAACATAAAAAAAGCATATTCAGAAATTTAACTGCCCGTCTGCCCATTTATTGCTCAGCTCACACAACACTGATATTTCGCTGCGGACTGATCATAACGCTGTAACAAAATATGAATTATGCAAAATCTCATGTGAAAATAATGTTAAAAAAGTCATTAGAAATATTGATATGAACATTTTTCTTTTCATGGTATATTATTCAAATAAATATTTATGGTGATCACATAGAACTTTCCATGTGACTTAAAAGGGGAATGTTGGTGAAATTCCAACGCGGTCCCGCCACTGTGAACGCACTTAAGAATTACATTGTTAACTTTAAAAACAGTTGATGGTGTAATTCCTAATAAACTGCGAAGTCAGAATACCTGCCATAAATAAATTCAGAGATCCCACGAGGATGGGGGAGGTGTTTTTTGTCATGTCCAAATTTTTTTTTGGTGCTTTACTGTTTATTTTATTAGAGTGATATTGAATCAATTATGTTCATTCTTAATGGATTTCAAAGATTCATAAATACGGAAAATGTTTCGTTGTTAGCTTCAGAGGTGCTGCTGTTGACATGTACTATTAGTGGTTACTGATGTTGTATCACCATCGATAATTCTCCTATATTTATACCGCGGCAAAATAGAATCAGTTGTTAAATAATACTGTACAATTGATTTTATCAGTTGTACATTTTCGTGAGAGCGAATTTATTTGATAGGAGAGAAAAAATATGAAGAAATATAATGCACTTTTGCTTGCCTTATTTCTTTTAATTGCATCTTATAGCCTTATATCTTATGTGAATGCTGATAGTATAAATAAATCAGAAGAGTCATTTGTTGGATTAAAATTGATTCCAGAAGAACAAACAATTGATTTATCAGAAGATTCTCCGTTGAATGTGGAATTTGATCAGGGTATTAGCGAAGGTCAATTCTTTAATTTGATTAATTTAGTGGATATTAATAGTAACAAGTCGATAGATATAACGAAATCGATCGAAGGTCATCAATTAATAATAACCCCGCAAATTGCTTTGGAAAACGCCAAAGAATATATTTTGTATATACCTCCGTACTCCCTTTCAAATATAAATGGAGAAAAATTGAAAGACAATTACATACTTAAATTTAAAGTTGTTAGTGACGAGAGTCATCAACAAGACTCTGTAATAAACTCTACATATCAAAATTTAACGGTAGTTGAATCCACATATGATGATTTTAGTGTGATTAATTCTACTCATGGTAAGCATTTAATGAAATCTATTTTTTTAAGTGAAAGTACTAATGGATTAGTTCCATTTTTAACTCAAAGTGCACAAGTTGGTGGGGAAATATATGCTGGTATAGATAAGAGTGGTTTTATAGGTGCAAATGGAGATTTATGGTTATGGGGAAGTAATGATATGGGACAGTTGGGAGACTTTATAACTCCATCTAGTAATAAACCAATACAGTTAGCTGGCACCGATGTGGTTGCGATGAATAAAGGCATCACTGGTGGTACTTATAGCACATATGCTTTGAAAACTGACGGTACAGTGACGGCTTTTGGATTCAATTATTGGGGGTTTTTGGGTTTGGGTCCTGCTAGAGATCAGACTGATTTTACTGTCTTTCCAACTTCCATTTATGGATTATCAAATGTAAATAATATTAGCAGTAGATTCTATCATACTCTTGCTGTTAAATCGAACGGATCATTATGGGGATGGGGAGATAATCAATATGGGCAAGTAGGAGGGGATAGTTCAGAGTTAATTACAATTCCTGAACAAATCGAAGGAGTAAATGGGATTCCTCTTACGAATATCATAGCTTCAGATGTTGGTGAGACACATTCTATTGCACTTTCTTCAAATGGAAATGTATATGTTTGGGGGGGCAATAATCACGGTCAACTAGGGAATGGAACCCTCGTAGGTAGTAATATTCCACGTTTAATACTAATGAGACCGAATAATGCTCCTCCAATGACAAATATTAAAGCAATTAGTTCAGGAGATAATTTTAACTTGGTATTAAAAGATGATGGGACCGTATGGAGCTGGGGGCAGAATGATAATGGGCAACTCGGTGATGGTTCTACAATAGAACGTCGTTTTCCTGTCCAAGTAAGAGGGGAAAATGGGGTAGGTCTACTAAAAGATATAATCGCTATTAGCGGTGGTGGAAATTATTCTTTAGCATTAAAGTCAGATGGGACTGTTTGGAGTTGGGGAGGAAATAACAAGGGCCAACTTGGAGATGGCACGACTGAAAGAAAACTTGCTCCTACCAAAGTGAAAGCGTCTAATGTATTGAAAATAGATGCAGGGGAATCACATAGTATAGCGCTTACAGAAAATGCGGTTATAACATGGGGAAATAATGAGGTTGGTCAATTAGGTAATGGATCAATGAATTCTTATTCAAGTCTTCCAGTAAACGTTATCAAGTTTGATACTAGTCATAATAATGAATATATTTATGATTCCGATAATCGTTTATCGGCAATTATTATTCATAAAGGGAATATTAATTATCGGCGCGACTATGTATACGATGGTAATGGAAATTTACTTTCTGCGATTACTAAGTTAATACAGTAGCTTGATATAAAAGTTGATAAATTTTGATTGAATATTTAACTGAGGTGATAATAGTGAAAAAAATAATATTCTTAATATTAATAATGCTAATCACAATGTCTAGTTTTAATAATTTACAAACTGTTCAGAATGTATTTGCTGAGTCTGATTATAATGAAGGGTCTCCAGCGGTGGAAGAAACGCCTTTAGCATCTTCAGAAAACATAAATATAAAAAGTGAGGATCTTGAGACTCCAATTGAGGAAGAGTTAATAGGAGATGAATTTGGTTCTGAATCAATATTTGATAAAGTCTTGAGGAGAAATAAAGAGTTCTTAAAGCCTTCTGTACAACCGAGTGATCGGACTAAATCATTCCTCGATGAATTTTCAAGTGAAATGAAACAAATAACAGCTTATTTTTATCCAGAATTCTCTCAATATCTAACCAACACTGAGAAACTTGAAGCTTCTAATTGGGATGAAAAAGAAGCTGTGAATCTCCTACTTTCTCTAAATGAAACCTCTAGAACAAAATTGTATCAATATGTACCAATGGCTGAGGATTTTTTAGATTATTATAAGAATCCTACCAAATATTTAAATGAACATAAACCGATGCTTACACTTGCGGATGAGAAAATATACAAAAGTGAGGTTCATGAACAACTGTCAAAACAGAGCCAGGCAGCCAATACCTTGAAAAGCAAGAAAAATGCTGCTACTAATACCTTTGCTAGCAGCCCAACTAATCAGAAGTATACTATCACTGAATCTAAAAACGTATATAATTACAAAGTTAATACGGATGATCTTGTTGATTCCGTGTATCGGACAGCAAATAGAAGTGTTGTGGATCTTGAAATTAAAGGGAAATCGGATCTAGATATTGTTTTGAAAAGAACTTACAATTCTTTAAATAGTAAATTATTGAAGCCTAAGTTAGAAATAGGAGTTAGCACTTCAAGTAAATTCTATGAGCAAAATGGCGGCAATGAGGCTGTTCCTCTAGAAAAGGGTGATCGTGTTGCATATATAGCAGCAGGATGGAATTTAAATATTCCTGTTATGGAAAAATCGGAAATAAAGGCGGAAGTTGTAAACACTCATGAAAGTTCATCCTGCTATATCAATACTCCACAACCTTGCTATCAAGATGGGTATTCCTATAAAGAAATGATCACGCCATATGAAAAAACTGTTTTCACATTAGAAAGCGGAGATTCCTATGAATTTCATGATTTAACGATCTTTAATTATCCTTATAAAAATGTAGTTCTTAGTAAGGAGCCATATACTGAAAATGGAGTTTCTAAATACTACTTTATTCTTAAATTAAACAATGAAATAAAATACAAGTTTAATGATCAGGGTAATATTGTCAGTAAAAGCAATGCAACTGGCGACCAGGTTACCTACGTTTTCAATACAGATGCAACTACGAATAATTATAATATTGTTATTACTGATTCGTATCAAAGAATTATTACGATACTTAGGGATTCGAATAATGTAATTTCAGGCCTATTATTGGATGATGGATCTGTAAGAGTAAAAAAAATAATGTATAGTACAACTCAAGAGAAGGCTACTATTACATTTAGGAAATGGACAACAAGTGGATATCAAAATGTCACTGAAGATGTTGTTTATTGGAATTTAAATTCTGTATATGACTATACAACTAATGCTGTAGTGAAAATGGAAGAATATACTTACTATGGGGTAGACTCCACGAAGTTGGCTGATTTTAATTTTAATGTTTATACACCTTTAAATGGATTCTATTCGAATTCGGCAGGTGAATTATTAAATATTAGTTATAATAACTTTTATAATTGCTATGGCTGGTCTGATAATACTTATTTTGAAGCAAATAGTATTCAAAAAAATAATATTCTTACTTCCGGAGAAGTTCCATATTTACTTCTAAAGGACATTCAGTATTATAATGGCCTGACAGCTAGATTTTCATATGCGAATTATGACTCGGCATGGAGAAATTCCACATCATTAATGAACCAAGGTCAAGTAGCAAGATTATACCAAGATAAATATGCATTAGAATACGTATCTTATCATCCAGTTCAGTCATTGGATTATATTTACACTGAGGATTCAAAACCGATTATTATTTCTAATTACTATTCCAATGTACACAATGATCATGGGTGGCAAGTGGATGAATTTTGGAAAAGTAATAAACAAGATATCGCTCGCTTAAGGAATTCATCACGTTTCGGTGATAAACAAACTATACTTAAGAAAGTAACAGCTGCAGATGGAAAAAAAGAAGTATCGTCTTTACATTATTACTTAAATAGTTCAAGATTTTTGATGGATTATAGCATGATAAGCAACGCACCAAATGGAAATGAATTGTATCAATATGGTTATAAGATAAAAGATCAATCAAATAACTATTATAAAGTTTATAATAATGTTTATACTCAATACGAATATGATACGGGTCAAATTCAACCTAAGAAAAAGTCTACATTTGTAGCGAATAATTCAATAGATGATATTAATAGTTTAATGAATCCCGATTCTATAACTTCGATTTCAGAAAAAATTCCATCTCTATATACCTATGACGATTGGGGGAATATTTTAACACAAAGTGATAACTTGGGTAACATGGCGGTTATGCAATACAATGGGCCAAATCATAAACTCAGTAAATCAGTTTATACTGAGCAAGGTGGAGATATTCAGACAACCAAAGAAAATAGTTATTATCCAGATACAGATTTTAATATTAACAATCGAAATCAACTTTGGATTACAGTTGAGACATATAGTTACAAGAATCCTTCTAATGTGATGAAGAGCGATCTGAAGACTACTGAATACACTCAATATGATGCTATCCATAAAGCACCAACTAAAATCAAAACCAATATGAGGGGTGAACAATTTGGTTTGGGAAATAATGATACAGAAATTAATTTTGTTTATACTGACAAAGGAAATGTGAAATATGAGACAACAAAGGTAAAACTGAAAGAAAGAGCAAGTGCTCAAGATTTAACTTTAGGGTATGAATATTATCTTGACGGTAAATTGAAAAAAACTACATATCCTGATGGTAGTAGTTTTATTGATACATTTGATGTTTTGAATAGATTGATTTTAAGACAAGTTAATAATGGAACTGGTATTTTAACAGAAAAGAAATACATTTATAATAACAGTACACGCCAGATTTCAACCATTATGCCAGATGGAGAAATTGATGATGAATTCTATACACCTTTTGGGACACTTACAAAACAACAACGGACTATTAATGGTGTAACACGGACTATTAATACAAATGAAGTACCTGATGGTGTAATGGTTACAAAAACAATGCCTTACGGAGACTCTAATAAAAAAGTAGAATTTGTATATGATACTAATGGACGTGTGGTTAAAGAAACAAATGCAATTGGAGAAACTACAACTTATTTATATTCAAATGTTGTTGAGCGCTCGGATAATGTAGCTATATCTCAGGATACAATTGAAAAGACATTTAGTGATGGAAAAAAAGAAACCTCATATTATGATTTTAATAGTCGCTTAACAAAATTAGTTGAAAAAACACCAAATGGATTGAAGCTAAGAATTAAAAGTTATACTTATACACCTACTGGGAAAATTTCATCTGAAAAAATTGAGGATAAAGATGGAAATACCCATATAACCAAATACCGATATGATGGTGAAGGCAATTTAATCTATATAATGAATGCTAAAGGAGAAGAAACGAGGTATACACATAATAGTTTAGGACAAGTCATTGAAATTTATAGAAACAATATCCTTCAAAAATACAATTCATACAATGAAATAGGTTGGAAACTATCTGAAAAGAACAACAGTAATCAAAAAGAAACATATGAGTATGGAGTAAATGGGAATTTGAATAAGGCTACTGATAGAGTAGGACAAATACACAATTACTCATATACTCATGATAATCAAAAAGAGCGTGAATCAATAACTAAAAATGGAACTGAGGTGTATTGGGAACAGTTTGAATACGATTCTACTACTAGAGGTATTACAAAATCATGGAATAGTGAGAATAATAAAATAACATATCATTATGACCAGTGGAAAAGACTAGATGTACAGTCTGTATCGGGAGTTAGTTATACTTTAGGTTATGATAGCTTTGATAGGATGAATACAATTGCTTATCCTGATGGGAAAAAAGTATCTTACGAATTTGATAATTTGAATAGAATAAATACAGTCTCATATCCTGATATGGGAACAGTAACTAATGTAAATGTTACTTCATCCGATTTTAATTCCATTAGAACCACATTTCCAGGATCACTTGAGCAATTAACTGTAACTGACGCCTTTGGTGAAGTTTTCAGCAATCGTATAAACGATAGCTCAACAACAAATTTCAATGAAACTTATTCATATGATGGGTTTGGAAACATTGATAAAATTGATGGAAATGGTGTTATTGCGGGATATAAATACGATGCTCTTAATCGAATAATGGATGAAAATCCTGTTCCTTCTGCAAACAAAAATTACACATATAATGCAAATGGGGATAGGGCAACTTCAAAGGATTCAGAAGAAATTGATCTCTTAATGGAATCAAAACAATATACGTATAATAGTCTGAATTTATTAAAGGCTTATAGTGATAGTAACGATAGTGCTACTTACACATATTATCCAGATGGATTGAGGGCAACTAAAACAGTTAATGGAGTCTTCACTAGATATGTTTATGTGAATGGGAAAGTTATTGATGAGCTTGATGCTAGTGGGAAATCAAAAGCGAGAAATATTCAAGGAAGTAAATTGTTATTTAGAAAAGATTATGTTAATTCAAGAGCTGGATATTACTTTTATAATGCTCATGGTGATATTGTAAAAATTATTGATGCAGATGGGAGCAAGGCAACCCTTAAAAGTTATTACTATGATATTTGGGGAAATCTAACTAATGAAGATAGTAATCAATTAAGGTTCTTTGACAACCCGTATAAATATTCAGGTGAGTTACTAGATGATGAATCGGGGTTAATCTATCTTAAGGCTAGATATTATGATCCTTCAATAGGAAGGTTTATAACGGAGGATACTTATGATGGGCAGATTACAAATCCACTGAGTCAAAATTTATATACGTATGTCCAAAATAATCCTTTATTATATACAGATCCTAGTGGAAACTATTGTGAATCTGGTAACGGCAGATATGCTCATAGTGGCGGATGTACAAGTACAAGTAGTATCTATATCCCTGATAATATTAAGAATTCAAATCCAGGAAAATCAATAACTCAACTTATGAAAATTTATAATAATGAGAAAGAGGAAGCAATAAAGAAAGCTCAGAATATTCAGGTTTTTCAAGTTCAAAAAAATGAAGTGGCGGCACCATATCCAAATTCAGTTGGAGGTTCTATTTTAAAGGGATTAATTCAAGCGGCAGGGATTACATCAGTAATAGCAATGGATCAAGTTAAAGTAGATGAGATGAACCCATCTGGTGATGATCGCCTTATTTTTAGAAATAATGGCTTAGGTAATAAAAACCTTACGCCACGACCAGGAATAGATGCATTGGGTTTGTCTTTTTTTCTTGCACCGCGGCAACCAAAAGGAGTTCTTACTACAATGGAAGCAGTGAATGCAACTGGGAAATTATATGCCTTTGTTGATAAACCTGCAACTGGTCACGTTGCTATTATTGCAGTTGACCCGTATGAGCATAAGTTATGGATGGCATCAAGAGAAAATTCACCGGATAATCCGTATTATCTAACAAAACTATTACAAAAAATATGTATTAAGTATTAGTAAGTGAATTTTGATTTGGAGGAATATTATGAGCATTAGAAAATTATTACCAAAAGATAAACATGATTTCGATAGTGTGAAAATATTGCAGGAATGTGATAAGGATGCTATTAGAACGATTTTACCTGATTTATTTGAATGGCTTCAAGATTCAAATTGGCCAATTTCAATAGAGATTAGTGATATCCTATTACAATTCAATTCAGAATTAGTTCCATTTATTAGAGATATTTTAAATTCTGAAGATGGTCTGTGGAAGTGTTCTATCTTAAGTCTATTGTTTGATAAATTATCTTTGAGGGATAAATTGGAGTTAGTACCAGATCTTCAGCGGTTATCCACTTATCCAACTCTTGATGATAAAGACGCAGGTATAGATGAAATCACAATGGAAATTTTGGAGAGGTTAATTTGAAATTAAATCATTATATATTAGTTTAAATTATAATATTACACGAGTGAGTAATTATAGAATGTAAGACATTCTACCTCATGTGTAACACTCTGAACTGTACCTCGATTGTTGACTAAACTCACAATTTGAGGTGCAGTTTTTCTATGTTAAAGCAGATTAAATAATAATTAGTCAATTGATATGTAATTTGTGTAGAAAATAATAATGGAGATTCATGAAATCAATCGGTACTATCTTTCGAATAAAAATTTGGAGTAACAATAATGATGATATGCTATCCACTAATTGCATAAGAAAATAAAACGTTTGTAATAAAATAAATTCGATGTCCATGCTAAATATCTAAGTTAACACGTGTTTGCACGCATACCATAATTATCGACGCATATGATAGAAAGACGACTCTTAAGAGTTATGACTATGATATTTGGGGAAATCAAACTAATGAAAATAGCAGTCAATTCAGGCGATTTGACAACCCATACAAATATACAGGAGAGTTACAAGATGCTGAGTCGGGACTAATCTATCTTAAGGTTAGATATTATGATCCTTCAATAGGGCGATTTATAACGGAAGATACGTATGAAGGTCAGATTCAAAACCGCTTAGTTTGAACTTATATACTTATGTTCATAATAATCCATTAATTAATATTGATCCAACTGGAAATTACTGTGAGTCGGGTAATGGTCGATATGCGCATACTGGGGGGTGTACCAATTCTAGCTCTTTATTTGTTCCAGATACCATTAAGAATAATAACCCTGGAAGAAGCATAACACAACTACTTGATATCTATAAAAAAAATCTAGCAGAAGCAGTTGCTAATGCTCCAAAGATTGACCCCCATAATTACGTGGTCAAGGGCGGTGCGGCAGTTGTCCCATATCCTAGTGCACAAGCAGGTAAAGTAAATGAAGCATTGGTGAAAACTATAGGAATAACGGCTGCAGTGTCAGTGGGAGAATCTGTAACTGAAGCTACTTCCTCAAATAAGAAACAGCAGACAATATATCATAGTGGATCAATGACCAATACAAATCATACAGCTCGACCTCAAGATACAAAGGGATTATCCGCGTTTCTTGCACCAGATACACCTAAATGATATTAGAACGTAAGGAATTAAGTCATGGCTATGTTGTTCAAGCCTTAGATTCATTAAAAAACATAATAAAAGGAGAAGGCGGTACAGTTGAACTCGCTTTTTGTTGAGTCAATCATTTCTTGCCCATAACCTCTGCTCACCCACATAATCAAGTATTTGATTATCTGATTTGAAGATTAATAGTCCACAGATAAATTAAAAGCATGCAATATGTAAGAAACTTTTTAATTTATGTCATACGATATTAAGAATTTTTTTGTTTGTTTCTTTATTACCCTCTTATAAATATATTGTTCTGTTTCTTCTACACGTGTTGTAAAATTGATATTTCGTCTCTTTGTCTTTCCTGTGGAGATTCATTAATCCTGTATATTCCTAAAAATGAAAATGGGGCTACCAGAGGTTTATCCTGAGTTCAGTAACTAAAGATCCTTCCGGCATATGCTGTGGATGTAGTGAACAATACGGAATTGGGGAAACATGGGATTTAATCTTACAACCTTTCAGAAGATCCAAGCCGGACAAATGCCTCCGCTACTGCGCCAAAAACCAAACAAGCCTGAAGCGAAACCGCATCAGGCTTGTTCCTATCTAAGAATAAATCCCCTTATCTGGAGATTCCTCACTCCATGGTGCACAATATCCAGGTTGAAGTAGACTGTTAGGCAGTCCCCAGGTAGCGTAACCGCTTTTCCCCGGATGGCGGAAATGTGTTTGTATCAAATCATCATATTGGTACTCTGTTAATGACATCGCATCGTGTCCATAACCTCAAGAAATTCGATAACACCGGAGAAGACATGGAGGATCTGATCTCCATCGGCACCATCGGCCTGATTAAAGCTATTGAGAGTTATCGTCCGAACAAAGGGACAAAGCTAGCCACTTTTGCTGCCCGTTGTATTGAGAACGAAATCCTGATGCACCTAAGATCCTTGAAGAAAACTCGTAAAGACGTATCCCTGCATGATCCAATTGGGACAGACAAAGAAGGTAATGAAATTACACTTATCGATATCCTTGGCTCCGAAGCTGATGATGTCATTAAAGAAGTAGATCTGAAGATCGAAAAGAGTAAGATTTATCGTAACCTCGATATTCTGGATGACCGGGAAAAAGAAGTTGTGGTGGGTAGGTTTGGGCTGGATACAGGCGGGGAAGAGAGGACAGCGGGAGATTGCCAAGGAGTTGGGGATCTCGCGGAGTTATGTTTCGCGGATAGAGAAGAGGGCGCTCATGAAGTTGTATCATGAGTTTTATAAGGCGAAGCGGTAGGACTGATGACAATTACACAGTAATAATCCATTAATAATAAAACTTGAAAAGCGACTTGTCTAAGGATGAGTCGTTTTTTGTGTAGATAGGGTTCGCCCTACTTATGATACGGTTCACCGTAACATCTATAGAGCGAAATACAGGTAATTCTCATACCTATACCGTTTACAATTCCTCTTTCTGTAAATTGCCTAATAGCATCACTAGCATATGATCCTTCAATATCAGAATAACTGACTGTTATATCCTGTTGAAACAGTCACTCATAAGTATATTTCTTCTTGATTGAGAGGCATTTTGCTCTCAATCCACCAAGTTACTAAACTAAGCACGGCTCCGATGTACGCCTCTATTTTAATTTGCTGTACTATTCCACATATTCGTACTTTTCATTAAAAACCCGCACTTGATTTCGACCAGCTCTTTTGGCAGCATAAAGTGCTTCATCAGCTTTATGAAGAAGTTGATGGATTGTTTCCTCCACAGCTCCTGTCGTTACGGATACCCCAAAACTAGAGGTAATCGTTACCAATTTTTCATTTTCAACTAGAGGCTTCTGTTCAATGCAAAATCTAAGGTAATTAGCGAAGTTTTCCCCTTCCGCTAGTGTATAACCAGGTAAAGCGAGTACAAATTCTTCACCACCATATCTAGCAAATAGTATATGTTCTCCCATCTCAGCCTTACATATTTGAGCCACATGTACTAGCATTTGATCTCCGGTTTGATGCCCATAAGTGTCGTTCACTTTTTTGAAAAAATCAATATCAAATAGAATAATCACAAAGGATGATAATTCACCCTTTGCTTTCATTAAGCTTTGCTCACTTTTCTGGAAAAAGGCACGACGATTGTATATTTGTGTAAGATCATCATAATAGGCTTGATGCTCTAACTTTTGTTGTAATGTATGTAGCTCTGTTATATCCGTAAATATAATTAGTAAGCCAGAGTTATTATTAGATTGTTGAAGCATAGAAATACGTAGCTGATATATATAATTACCTTGATGAATCGTAACATTCAATTTATCTGAGATCGTATCTAATTGAACAGGGAATGATTGATCCGTTAGCATATACCAAACTTGATCAAATGGCTGCCCTAACGTTGATCGATCCAATTCACTAAACATACTTTTACAAGCTTGATTATATTCGATTAATTGATAGGTATCATTAAGCACAATGACACCATCGTTCATACTATTAAAGATCGTTTCCTTTGCAATTGGCATTATTGATAACATTCGAGAGGAGGTAATAGACCAAAGGTACAAAACAGAAGAAAACCAAATAACCATGGGTACAGGATCGATACCATCGGGTGTCACTCCTATGAATAATAAAAATGCAGTCATTATTGGAAGCAGTTGACCGCAGATGAGGGCAAATAATTGAGATCGATATACACTAACGGTTTCCTTCCAGCGTGAAAGCAGCAATAAGAGCGCAGCTAACATACAACAGAAAATGTAAATATTATGTACGGCAAACCATGCCCCATACTCAATCTCACTATATGGAGCCCCAAGCACCGAATGGATATCATATATTCTATAGTAAAAATGATGGGATTCATTAGTTACATTGATGAGAAAAGTAATACAAGGGATTGTAAGTAGTGCGATTATTCTTTTTCTCGTTATTTTATAACCCAAATATTGCATGACAAACATTAATCCTAACGGAGGGAAAAATGGCATCCCTGCATACTGTACAATATTCCAAAATCTAAGCTGTTCTAACGAAGTCGATGTTAAGCTAAAGGCATAACCAAAGCAATAAATCATTGAAGTTAATGTATTCCACATGAACAAATTAGCGATATTTGTATAATAATGTCTCCTCCAATAAGTAAAGACAAGTATAGACAAATTCAGAACAGCCGAAGTACAAACTAATGTTATATATGCTGCTAGCTTCGAATCCAATAGGTATACCCACTTTCATACAATACATATATTTACGTTAACACGATTAATATAAGATGTTGATTTGTTCCTTGAACCATTTACAGGATTCCGTCCACATCACTATTATGTCTGTACTACCCACATCGTATTGATTATTGCTTCATGAAATAGATTGTTTTTAACTTAGCATGACACTCATGACAGTAGCAACACATTTAGCCAATCAGTAATGCTATGATTACTATTTCGTCTATACCGATCACCAAATAGTTAGTACAACATTACGTAATTCATCACTTCTATTGCATTGCAAACAAGTACCCATCGATTGGATGGGTACTTGTTTTTATTTCTAATTATAAAGGCTTCCCCATGTACGACATAAGTCAACTAAATCCATTTAGAATTTTGTGAAGCGCTTGCAGATCTATTCGTATTGTACAGAACGTGCAAGTGCCGCAACAGAGCCGCGAAAATCAGGTCTGCCGTCATCCGTCCACAACAGCTCCGCTACAAATGTATGGCGATTCGGATCGTATAGCGGATCTCCTGCAATATGCTTATACGTTCTTGCGTGGAACACAAACAGCGTCTTCTCGCCAGTCTCTGACACCGTGAAACTATTATGACCAGGACCATACATCGAGATGCTCTCATCAGTCGTGAGAACCGGTACTTTCGACTTGCGCCATGAGGCAGCATCGAGCAAATCCGAGTCCGCATCGGCTTCAAGCAAGCCCATGCAATAATTGAAATCAGTAGCGCTAGCAGAGTAAGTGAGGAATACCCGATTATCTTTGCGAACAAATGCCGCGCCTTCGTTCACTTTATACCCGATGATCTCCCAGTCATATTCGGGCATCGTAATCATCGTTTGCGCCCCAATCAACGTCCACGGATTGCTCATTTTAGATATGTAGAGATTAGAGTTGCCTTCGATTTCCGGATCCTTTTGTGCCCATACGTAATAGAGGCTACCATTGTGCTCAAAGGTAGTGGCATCGAGGGAGAAGCTTTCCCAAGCGGTACGAACCTGTCCTCTTTCCGTCCAGCTGCCTTCGAGCGGATTTGCATTTTCATTCTCCAGTACATACATCCGATGGTCGAACAAGCCTTCTGTAGTTTCCGACGTATGCGCGGCAGCGAAATATACGTACCATTTTCCATCAATAAAATGCAGCTCTGGCGCCCAAATATTGGCACTAAGAATGCCAGTCTCTCTCTTTCTCCAGATCACTACAGGAGCTGATGTAATAAGCCCTACAAGGTCCTGTGCCCTACGGATTTCAATCCGATTATACTCTGGAACCGAGGCCACGAAATAATAATAACCATCTGAATGTCGGCATATAAAAGGATCAGCTCGTTGCTCGATCAATGGTTTAATGACGCGTAACTCCTCTTGTTGGACTCCCATCTTATCACCTATTTCATAAGTAATAGATACTAACCTTTAACAGCACCCGCAGTCATACCATCAATGAAATATTTCTGGAAAGCGATAAACAATATGAAGATTGGAATGATGGAGAAGAAGGAGCCCACGATCAGAAGGTCATAGTTATTCCCATAAGGAGTTAACAATGTTTTTAAACCGATTGGCAGTGTATATTTATTTTGATCTCCCAACACCATGAATGGCCACAATAGATTATTCCAGCTATTCATACCATTCAGAATGGCCATTGCCGCAAAGGAAGGCTTCATAATCGGCATAATCACTCTGAAATATATCGCATATTCGTTTGCTCCATCAACTCGCCCAGATTGAATAATTTCTTTTGGTATGCTTCTGAGATATTGCCTAAAGAAGAATATCGTCCCGGCATTAGCTATACCCGGCAGAATGATTGCCGAATAGCTATTCACCATTTGCAAATCATTTATTAAGCTGTACAAAGGAACCAGCAATATTTCAAATGGCACCATCATAATGAGCAACACACATATAAAGAGGAAGTTCTTACCTTTGAAATCATACGCTGCAAAACCATATGCAACAAAAGCGCTTACAAACAGTGTTAAAGCAACCTGAATGATTGTTAACGTCATACTGTTCCAAAACCATACAAAATAATCATGTTGTCCAGTGAATAAATAGATAAAATTATCAAAACTCATTATTTCAAAATTCAAACTTAAGTTAAGACCATATCTTATTAAAGCTTCACCTGGTTTAAAGGAAGAGAGGGCCACTGCATAGAATGGAACCATAATTATAACGAATAGTATAATAAAGGTACTAATTATGACTATTCTAGCAATTACGTTGTTCTTCATCTGACTAGTGCCCATTTTAATCCTCCTCCTTTTTGAACATTCCACTAAATTTCAACTGCGTTAAATTGATAATCATAGCAATGACTAATAGAACGATACCAACTGCTGCAGCGTAACCGAGCTTATTCTTCTCAATTCCTTGTCTATACAAATATCCGACTATAGTTAGGCCAATATTTTTCGGTGAATTGTTACCGTTAAACATCATTAAGCTCTCGGTAAACATTGCCAAACCTGCATAAACACTAATTGTCGTAACATATATCGTGGTCGGCTTCAATAATGGCATTGTAATCGATCTGAACTTCTGCCAAGCAGATGCCCCGTCAATTGAAGCAGCCTCATAATAATCATTGTCAATGTTTTTCAAACCAGATAGATAGTACAGCATATTAACACCTGTCCATCGCCAACATGCAAGAATTAATAGTGCAGCCATACTCCATTCTGCATCTTTCAAGAATTTAGTAGGCTCTACACCAAATAGACCTAGAAAACTGTTCATTAATGAACCATCCATTTCGCCGAATGTTAGGCGAAAAATAGTACCCGCCACTGCGACAGATGTCAATGCAGGAAGAAAGAACGAAGATTTAAAAAACTCCCTCCCCAGCATTAACTTACTGTTTATCATAACTGCAAATAACATTGGGAAAGGGATTAACAGCACTAAGGTTCCTAGCATGTATACAACGCTATTTTTAATAGCCGTCAAAAACACTTTATCTGTGAATAACTTCGAATAATTCGCTTCACCAACCCATTTTGGATCCTGTCCCAACATCCTATCTTGAAAACTCATTACGAATGAATTTACAAGTGGATAAGACCAGAATATCAAGAATATGATTATGAATGGCAACACAAATACATAAGGTGCAACCTTTTGAGAGTATACAAATTTCTTTATCATAATCCCACTCTCCCTTGACTATGACTAAACCTGTCGAGCACCATTCTTGCCGACAGGCTTAATCATAACCATTTACTTATTATTTTTATTTCAATTCTTGTTCAATTGCTGCCTGTGCTTCATCGAGAGCTTCCTTCACGTCTTGGCCATCTTCAAAGATCGCATTCAGAGTAACCGTATTGAGCACATTGCCGATCGTCGGTGAAGCTTTTACGGATTTGATAGCTCTAATTTCGTCTTTGATTTCATTCAAAGTATCAAATGCATTTGTTTTAAAATACTGGACGTATTCGTTATCAGGGTTTTTCGTTACAGCCTCATCTTTCCATACTTCCATATTGATTGGGTCAAATCCAAGTGTATTCCAGATTTCAGTAGTAGCTTCTTTCGAAAGCTTAGCAAAAGCTACAAACTCTTTTGCCAACTGAACGTCTTTACCAGTCTTAGTAACAACTGTGCCAGTACCGCCTAAGCCAACGGAACGAGGATTACCTTCTTCGAATACAGGCAATGGAGCAATTGCATACTTACCTTTAAGGTCCTTCATTTCGTTTACAAAGCGGGACATGTACCACTCAGGCATCAATGCGCTTGCGTAGTTGCCTTTGTTGTATTCGCCTTTTGCTTCTTCTGTGTCGGGTTGTCCGCCTGGGATCGTATGAATAACATTATTCTTCTGCAGGTCAACTAACATTTCAAATGCTTTAATCATCTCAGGGGAGTTAACTTTTGGATTGCCATTTTCATCTGTAAAATCAGCGTTTTGCTGAGCAAGTAACAGCGAGGCTTGCCACGTAGCGGATGTATCAGCAGTACCTAAGTACTTACCAGTCTTTTCATAAACCTTGATACCTGCTTGATTGTAATCTTCCCAAGTTTTGATCATCTTGTAGTCAACACCTGCTTGTTCGAGAATTTCCGTGTTGTAGAAAGCAAGCGTAGCACCTACGTGATAATCAAAGCCATAAACCTGGTCAGCTTTGGAGTAAATATCGACACGTGAGGGAACGACAACGTCTTTGTATGGTGCAAATACATCATTCAAAGATTCCAGTGGAACGTTGTCCCCTTCCAAGAATTTAGGGAACTGACCAAGCTCGATATCCGCAATATCAGGAGCACCTTTTCCACTTGTAACTGCCAATAAGAGCTTGTTGTGCATATCATCATAAGGCATAACCGTTACATTCAACTTAATCTGTTTGTCTGGATTCTGTTGGTTCCATAACCCCAGCATTTTATCCAAATGCTTGCCATGCAAATCTACGAATGTCCAAAATGACATTTCTGTTGCATTCTCACCGGCATCAGCGCCTAACTGCTGTGTTTCCGTTGATGAACTGGAAGACTTACTACATGCCGACAAAACTAGTGACATCATAAGGATTGTAACGATGGAGATTAATGTAATGCGTTTTTTCATTTGTTCGTCATCCTCTCTTTTTTTGTTACTCATTTGAGATGCTGGGTGACTGGTCACTTCTGTTAATTTAAGCGGTTTCAATACGTCTCGTTACCAACCTTCTTAACATGATTCTAACCTTTTAATGAAAAGACACCTTCGTAATAAATTTCCTAATTCTGTATTGTAAGCGCTTTATAAATTGCATTATAATATATACGTAATATATTTTATATAACCAATTGATTATAAAAATCATTAAATTTTAAGGGAGATGTACTTATTTGAAAAAGCTGGTGCTCTACAAGCAAATTCAAGAAGATATTGTACAGAAAATTAAATCTGGGCAGCTTCGGCCAACGGACCGCGTCCCTTCTGAACAAGAATTAATGGACGAATTCAAAGTAAGTAAAATAACCGTCAAAAACGCCTTAACCCAGCTAGCTGACGAAGGATTAATTATACGCGTACAAGGCAAAGGCACATTCGTCTCTTCTAGTCTTGATATTTCTAGCATTGATTCTCCATTATCTCCACACAGCGCGTCGTCCTTGCCGCTCATCGGCTTCATTATTCCGACGATGGTAACCCGTGTCATTCAGAAGCTCGTCGACTACACGGAACAATTCCTGTCTGAAGCTGGCCTCAGCATGGTACTAAGCATCACGCGAGAGTCCTCCTCTATCGAATCGAACGCCATTCGTACACTAACGGGGCTCGGTGTGAAGGGACTGATCGTTTTTCCAACAGAAGATGAGAAGTACAACGAATCACTACTGCGTCTGTCGCTCGATAAATTCCCATGTGTGTTCATCGACCGCTACCTGCGCAACATTGAGACATACACGATTACATCAGACAATTACGGCGGTGCGTATAAGGCTGTCTCTCATTTGCTATCCAAGGGTCATCATCAGATTGCGCTCATCTCACCTGAGAATGCCAATACAGCCATCGAGGATCGCACGCTCGGCTTCGAGAAGGCGTACACAGATCGAGGTATATCAATCGACAAGAGCTTGTGGTGTCACATCCCTCTCGACATTCTACGCGGTAAGCAAGCATTGGACTATGTAAGCGACTTCTTGCAGGGGCATAGTGGAATTTCGGCAGCTTTCTCCTTAACCGAAGAAACCGCACGCCTTACATCGGCCGCTATCAGCCGTCTCAACAATCACTCAAATATCGATTTGCTATCTTTCGATAATCCACATCTTTCATTCGTAGCTTATGTACAACAGGATGAACAGGAAATGGCACGTACAGCCGTAAAGCTGTTACTTGAACAAATAGAGAATATATATTCACCTAAGAATGCCGTCATTCCCGTGCAGCTCATCTTCCCCTAACTATTTCATTGGACTTTATCGACACTCTAGGAGCACCTTCAGTAGAAGTTGTCTTCTTTTGCGTTCCAGCGCATAGAGTATAACAATATATCATAAAGGTGCTAGCGGCCAAAACGGGAGATTCGCTCCACTTTGTTACGAAAACCGCTGATTCATACGGATGAAACCGATCTTCGGGTCGGGGAGTGAGTGTCAAGGAATCTCAGAGCATGATAATCATGAAGGAATATTCAAATGTCTCCAGGAACTCAATGAGGAAATAAATATGAAAATGTTTATATGAGCAAATAATTTTCTAGGCGCTGGATGGAGTAAGATCGAGTAGGGATGACATGCCGAGTGTACCGACTTGTACATCGACCGAGCCCCCACCATAGTAGATTGTAAGATATTCATACTGATTTGAGACCATATTTTATTCACGTTTTGTAGCCAACTATTTGTAGAATCTTTATAGTGATTATCGCCGCTGTAGCTTGCAGGAATAGTGTGATTACCAACCGTAAGATCTGACACCTCATAGACCGCTAGTCCCCTAGCATACAGTCCCTAACTCTACTTTTCCGCCATAAAAAGTGATAGTCCCGCTAGGAACAAACGACTTACAGAGGGAACTTCTGCTATAAACGAGACCGTCTTTCCATAATCCGAAAAAAAGTCTTTTCGTTCTACTTGTGGTACGGTTCATCGCACTATCTGTAACGGCAAGTTATAAGGCCATCCCTTTCGGGATGGCCTTTCCTGTAAACGTGGTTACTCGAGTACTCTGTCATTTTTAATTGAATTTCTTTTAATTAGTAGTCTCTAGTAATCTGGAAACAATTGTTGCAAACTCTGCTCTAGTAATATCTTTTTCAGGCTTAAATGTACTGTCTGCGTATCCTGTAATAATATTATTGGATGCGAGTGCATCAATGGAATCATAATACCATGCATTTCTTGTAACATCTTTGAATGATGTGTTTCCAGTACCTGTTAGCTTAAAAGCTCGAGTGATTAGTGCCGCTAATTCACCACGACTAATCTTCTCATCTGGACGGAAGCTTCCGTCACTATATCCGTTCATCAAGCCTGATCTAGCAGCTGCACCAATAAACTTATTCGCCCAATGAGTTGGAGATACATCTATAAAGTTACTTTCTTGTCCTTCAAGTTTCATGTGCGTTGCAATTACCTTGATGGCTTCCGCACGAGTCAAACCTGAATTTGGACGGAATGTTCCATCGGAATACCCCGTCAATAATCCCTTAGCAATTAGTGCGTCAATGCTTGTTTTTGCCCAATGATTCATTGTATCTACAAAACTAACAACTTTTGGCTTATCTGCTGGTGTTATTGTTTCTGCAGGTGCCGGTGTTTCTATAGGCGTTGTTATTGCTGGAGGTGTCACTGTACCTCCTCCAGTATTTGGATGGGTTGGTCCATTATCTGTGTTTGGATCAGGATTAGTAGAGTTTGAAACGTATTGAAGTGCTGGAGCAAATGTTGTAAGTAGTCTAGCTTGACTTTGTTGCTCAAGAGCGTAGCTCATGCCTAAAACTTTTGCATCGTCCCATGCTCTACCAACCAGTTGCATAGAGATAGAATATCCGCTGTCATTCGTTCCTACAGGAACAACTACCGTAGGTAGACCCATAGTAGAGGTTAATACGCCTGTGTTACGGTCTGAACTTAATTGAGAAGCTGCTGCGTCATTGTTATATACGTCGCTAATAAAACCTGCATAAACAACAGCATCAACACCATTCGCGTCCATCCAGCCTTTGATAACTTCCTTATAGTCAGTTCTATACTTAATGTAATCTTGTACAGCCTGTTCAGTCATACGAGTTGGGGTACTGTATCCTCTTTGATTATAGATAAGCACTTTATCTGAAGCTAGTACACTTGCTCCATCAATATATGGGAAGTCCTTATGCAACTCAATATAACGTGCCCAACCTTCAGTAGATCCATTAATACCTGAAGGACGACTAGGGCCTGATGGTACAGCTGACATTTCAACCATAGTCGCACCCGCTGCTTGAAGCTCTGAGAACTTATCCATCACTGCCTGTCCAGTATCATCATCAGCATATGCAGATACAAAGGATGCAGGAATGTATCCAATTTTCTTTCCTTTCAATGCATTAACATCCAGAGAGTCCTTCCAATCCACTGGACGCTTATGATCTGCATCAGCAGTGACTGTGAAAATATCCTGTGGGTCCGTACCCGTTGTAGCATTCAATATAATGGCTAGGTCAGTTACTGTTTTAGCAATGGGACCTGCATAATCTTGTCCCCAAGTGAGTGGCAGTACACCTGTAGTACTTGCCATACCGTCTGTACCCCGGAAGCTTTTTAAGCTAGCGCCTGTAGTTGGTGCATATAGAGATACCCCTGTTTGCGATCCCATTGCTGCTGCTGCAAAATCAGCTGCAACAGATACTGCAGACCCGCCGCTTGAGCCAAAAGATGTTTTCGATGGATAGAGTGCATTCCATGTTTGCTGCCAGCCGCTTTCACTAAAGCTTCCGCTGTTAGCAAACTCAGAAGTATTTACTTTACCAATAATTACAGCTCCAGCTTCCCGCAGTTTTTTCACTTGGAATGCATCAGAATCAGGCTGCCAGCCTTCAAGAGCTTTACTGCCACCGGTAGTAGGCATATCCTTTGTATCATAAATATCTTTTATCGCAATTGGAATACCCAATAAATCACCTTTTACACCTTGTGCACGGGCATCGTCAGCAGCTTTTGCTTGGTTAAGCGCAGTTTCAGATACATGCAGGAATGCATGGAATCCCAATTGTCCCTCATCGTATACCTTGATTCTATCTAAATAGGCTTGAGTAATTTGTACAGAGGTAGTTTTGCCAGTAATCATATCCTGTTGCATTTCTGCAATTGATTTATTCTTAACATCATACGGCGATGAAGTTACTAATTCTTTAGGCGCAGGAGCATTTGGTATAACCAGATGATCTCCAGTATCAAGTCCCTCTATAGCAGATATATCCCAGTTGCTAATTGACCGAATTTGTGCGTTTGTTAATCCTGTTACATCCAGCAGACTATTAAGTCCATCTAGCATAGCAACCAGATTTTTCAACCCTTCTTCACCAGCTTCTCCAACTTGTACATAATTTACTAGGGATTTCGATTCGCCCGGCCCAATATTTAGTGAATTAATGAACCCATAGAAATTCGCTTCATTTCCATACTCAGCTAAGGGTATTGTGAATGGATCCTGTTGCTGATTACCTAGACCGGTTAATCCATTATCAAACGGCTTTGGAGATCCCACTGCAACGCCTAGCGGCTTATTGTTTTTGGCGCTACTATCTACAACAATCCATGAATCATCTGTAGTTACCTTTAGATCGCCTGAATAGGTTGCCTTAACTACTGAAGCATTTGTTGTTGTACCATATCCTAAAGAGCCACCGAATGATACATCAACTTTTATTGCCACATCATTTTTATTAGTGAAAGTATCAAAGAATCTCGTTCGATTATGAATAGTATCCACATACACCTCACGTGTTACAGTTACATTTCCTAGATTTACAGATTGAGCCGAAGTAAACTTATTAACGCCGTCATATTTCAAGTCAAACCCACGCATCATTTGACCATTCATCAGCGGAGCTGAAGGCGAGGACACTTTAACAAAGATATTGCCGAAACCTTGTACTTGTGTAGCACCAACTGTACGTAAACTTCCTGTGTCTAAGCTAGGAGCAAAAACATCTTGAATCTCCCATACTGTGCCACTTTCTGAAGTAACTCTAGTTAAAGCGTCAGCTGTTTGGAACGGAATTACACTCGTAGCAATAACAGATAACACAATTGAAGTAGCTATAAATTGCTTTTTACTCCAATTTTTTTTTGCTGGTGAATATTCAGATCGGGTGGAACCAGAATGCTCTCTTTTAGTTTCACGTAGACGTTTGAACTTATTCATGTGCGTAATCTCCTTTTCCTGTATGTATTTTATTATTTAATGTTAGGAAATATAACACTAGTATTTGTTTCAGTCAATGAATATTATAAATTTAATATATTTTGAGTTTGTGAAAAGGAAAAAACGGCTCTTTTAATTATTATGTGTAACGTATATGTAAACTATTGTGTTAAATATATTACAATTTATGATAGGTTTTGGAGTGTCTATAGGATATTGAGTATCATCATCCGGCTGCATCACCAAAAACCTTGAATTTCACTTATCTCTATGTGAATTTGACGAAATCAAAAAGAAAAGGAACAGCTAAAAATTAACGGAGAATATTATTTTTTTCATTTCATGAAAGTGGAAGATTCTATATCGGAGCATGGCATAAAGCAGAATCACTGATGATTCCAGATGCATAGCCGCAAGATCACCAATGGGCATCCTGAAAAGAGTAAAGTTTCTGCTGGGAAAGAAGCCATAAGAATAGCCAGGTAGTGTATCTGGAATAAGTGGGATTTCATTGTGGAAACCATTTTAGCGGGTGATAACGTTATAAGGCAGATGAGGATGCAAAGGAACAAGGCTTTGAAATTATTGTGTTTTATATGGGACTAGCAGATGTTCGGCTAAATATTGAATGTATTGCTCTACGTGTGAAAAACGTTAGCTATCATATTGAAACCGAGGATATTGTTAGACTCAATTTAACAAGTGTAATACTCTGACATCTCACTTAGAGTTAATTGATCAAGTAAAGTGTTATTTAAGTGGATTACCAGGATGTACACAAGAAATCAATCGGAAACTACAAATTAAATATAATGTGCAAAAGGAAACCAATTCGAATCAGAATCGATCGTAATTGGTTTATTTTTTGACATCACATCGTGCCCATAACCTCAAGAAATTCGATAACACTGGGGAGGACATGGAGGATCTGATCTCCATTGGCACCATCGGAATGATTAAAGCTATTGAGAGCTATCGTCCAAACAAAGGAACAAAGCTAGCCACATTTGCAGCACGTTGTATTGAAAACGAAATCCTGATGCACCTGTGTTCGCTCAAGAAAACACGTAAAGACGTATCCCTGCACGATCCAATTGGGACGGACAAAGAAGGTAATGAAATTACACTTATCCATATTCTTGGCTCCGAAGCTGATGATGCCATTAAAGAAGTCGATCTGAAGATCGAGAAGAGTAAAATATATCGCAACCTAGATATTCTGGATGACCGGGAGAAAGAAGTTGTGGTGGGTAGGTTTGGGCTGGATACAGGTGGAGAAGAGAGGACACAGCGGGAGATTGCTAAGGAGTTGGGGATCTCGCGGAGTTATGTTTCGAGGATAGAGAAGAGGGCGCCCATGAAGCTTTATCATGAGTTTTATAAGGCTGAGCGGTAAACTCATAATCACAAGGTAGTATCCGTTAACCGGCATACATAGAAAGCTTCAAGGACCATATTTAAATTTTTTAGAGAAGATATAGTTCAGCGAATTTTTGTATTAAACCAACTCATAAAAATACATGAGAAAGGGAGAGGGAAAATTGTTAAGTGGTGCTCTGAAGAGTACATATATCCAGTCATCTTTTGCGATTATCCTGGGGATTGGGCATATTGCATTTTGGCTGTGAAGATATTTAGCTGTTGTTGCAATTAAAAAGAAAGGTACGGAAATCTTTAGTTAAATACAACACAAAAGCTTATTAAATATAACTAGATTTGAGTATCAAGCGAAATAAAAAAACCACTTATGCTCGGAAATCCCAAGCTTGCTTAAGTGGTTAATCGTGCTTTTGAATCTTATAACAACCTTAAGTTGTCGGGTTCAATGCCCCTTGATACTCATCCATTAAATTGTCGATAATCTGCTGTACGGACAAAATCTCTTTAATCTCATGAACTCTGGACCCAGCAAAAACCAATCCGTTCTTAACATCTCCTCTAAGGGAAGTGAGCAGGGATTCCATTGTACAGAAGCGATGTGAACAAACCTTTAGACAATTATAGCATTTGACTATCTTTAATTTGGCATCATCACTGATCCGGTCCGTAAATTCATTCCGAATCGCTCTACCTTCTAGACCCACAGTAGACTTGATTAGGACAGTATCTCCTTGCTGAGCATCTACATACTTTTGCTTGAAGGCTAAGGGAGCATCACACTCAAGGCTAGCCACAAAACGGGTACCCATTTGAACACCAGATGCGCCGATCCGAAGGGCTTTTGCGATATCATCCCCTGTTAGAATTCCACCCGCAGCAATAACAGGAATCGAAACGGCCTCTAAGACTTCAGGAAGGATATCAAACATGGATCTGTCTGTACCTAAATGGCCTCCAGCTTCGAACCCTTCTACAACGACTGCGGAGGCACCAAGTCTTTCGGAAATTCGGGCTAATTTGGCGGATGAAACAATAGTTACGACAGGAGTACCATATTCTTTACCCCAAGCATAAATATCTCTAGAGATTCCGGCTCCGGAAATAATAAAGTCAACCTTTTCCTCCAAAGCAATCTTCATTTTTTCGGCAAAGTCCTTCACTGCGAATAGTACATTCACACCGATGTAGCCATTCCCTTTAGAGAGTTCTCTTGTTTTGCGAATATGCATTCTCAGCTCATCAGGAGTAATCCCTGTACCAGAGATGGTGCCGATCCCGCCTGCATTGGCTACAGCAGCGGCTAGTCCACTTAAGGATATGCCTACACCCATTCCACCTTGAATAACAGGAACTCTCGATTTAATATGTCCGAATTGGATTGTTGGAAGTTTCAATTACACACCTCTTTTGCAAGTTGTTGACATTATTAATACTCCTCTAGAGTAATAAGATATATCGTAACACAGCTAATTCTTTCCCGGATGTGACTGTAAACATGCTCAAACTATGTTAAATATCATGTCTTTCAACTGTTAAGTTGTTGATATCAAGTGAAAATTTAAGAAAACGAAGTGACTATTAAAAAAAGGACAATGAATAACAAAAAAAGAGCCATCCATCCGGTAAAACCTTCATACTTCTATCAACGCTTTTCTATCAAGAAAGTGGATTATGACATCGTATCGTGTCCACAACCTCAAGAAATTCGATAACACTGGGGAAGACATGGAGGATCTGATCTCCATCGGCACCATCGGCCTGATAAAAGCTATTGAGAGCTATCGTCCGAACAAAGGAACCAAACTAGCCACATTTGCTGCTCGTTGTATTGAAAACGAAATCCTGTTGCACCTGCGTTCGCTCAAGAAAACACGTAAAGACGTATCTCTGCACGATCCGATTGGGACAGGGAAGGTAATGAAATTACACTTATCGATATCCTTGGCTCTGAAGCTGTATCATGAGTTTTATAAGGCGAAGCGGTGAGGATATTAGATAATAACTTAAGATTCACTATAGAGTGTTTTAAAAGCGACTTGCAAAAAGGGAGTTGCTTTTTTATGTGCGCCCAGCATTGGCGATCTATAGGGTTGAAGTTCCGCATACATCGTACAAAAATGGCAGACCTTGCGGCAAGCGATAGAAGAAAGAACCTATGAACCGAGCCCTTCCCCTACATAGAATTAGAAGGAATAACGGAATCGTGCAAAAAGTAACTTTCTTTGCTAAATAAAAATATCCATCATTCTTATATAATAAAGGTGACAAGGTATCATAACAAGATGCAGGTTATTCTGTAGTAGTCCGGTATTGTACAAATGTAAGAGAAGTATATGCATGAAGAATGGTAAATCATCAATGCCCAAGAAGACTAGACGTTGTAAGGAGACTTCGGTTTCTCCCAACAAGGAGCTTGGATCAACATAAAATAACCTCCGCGAGTGAGAAGGATAGGATGGATGCATCATGAAAAGGTACGGGGCGGTCGTGATAGGCTGCGGTTATATGGGCTCTCTCCACTTGGACGCGATATCACGACAGGTGCGGGTCCGGTTGATCGGCGTGGCGGATTGGAACCGGGACAGGGCCTCCTTAGTGGCAAGCCAATACGGAGCTGAGTGTTGGAGCACGGATTACCGGGTCTTGATAGAGCGTGATGATGTGGATCTGGTCATTATCGCCACGTACCCGTCCTCCCATCTGGGGATCGCAAAAGATTGTCTCGCTGCAGGGAAGCATATCCTATGCGAGAAGCCGATGGCGGGCAATGCACGGGAAACACAGGAATTCATGAAGCTGGCCCGTGGAGCTAAAACCAAGGTGCTGATCGGTCACATCCTTCGCCATAACACTACGTACCAGGCGGTTATGAAGATGATCCGGGAGGGCGCCATCGGCTTCCCTTTGGTCATCCGGCTATCCCAATTGAAGCCCTCCAAAAATTGGGTTTCCCACTTATCCCTGCTCCGGGACGTCTCGCCGATCGTGGATTGCGGCGTCCATTATATCGATGTGATGCGTTGGGCTACAGGGGCGGACGTAGTAAGCGTCAATGGGATCGGGCAGCGTCTCTACGAAGAAGTCCCGCCGTATACTTACAATTACGGACTCATGACCCTCCGTCTGTCGGACGGCTCCATCGGCTACTTTGAGACAGGGTGGGGCAAGGGGCTTCCGACTGATAACCGGAAGGAATTTATCGGACCGGCAGGCCGGATTCGCATCATATACAAGAACGAACGACCGCGAGAGGATCAGCATCTGGGGAATCTGATCGAGGTCGAAGACTACCAGAAAGGAGCGGTCCGGCAGATCAATATGGACTTCTCCGTAAAGCCTACGGGTGCCCAGCTGGACTATTTCCTGTCCATGCTGGAGAACAACTTGCCCCCTATACCGGCAATGGAGGAAGCCTGCCGGGCGATGGAGATCGCTCTCTTAGCCGACCGGGCGATCCATGAAGGAATTACGTTACCTTGCGCGAAATAAGGGTTGACCAACATGGTGATGGTAACAGGGGATGAACCGGTGCATGGTGTACACCTGCTGAGGAATAAATTGTCCACACCCATGCAAAGTACGGCAGCCGACATCAGTCAGTCGAACTGAGGGATGTATACGGTGCCGTCGGGTACCACCCGCTGGATCATCAACGGATTGCAGGGCTAGTAAGCTCCGGAGCCATATTCCGGGAGGTTCCATTCGGCGAGGTGAAGGTAGATTTCGACGCATTGCAGGAGAACACGGATACGGGGGGATCTGACCATCGATCGGGAAGTGGGGGATGCGCCCGAGGGGATATAGAGTGTGCAGTTCCATCATCCGCCAATACAGGTAACGGCAGACGGCCGTGCGAAATTTCGGGGATCGAGACTGCGTATTGGAAAACCGGTAAGTCGCGGGTCTAAATAATCAAGTTAATTAATAGGGTTGTTTTGCTGTGTTAGCCTAGTGGGATTTCCAACCGAAGGGAATGAACCATGGAAAGAAAATTAGAAACCTTAGTGATTTCCCGCCTGATAAATCAGACGGATGTTTCAGTTACAGAAGATTTCCAGATCATTAAACAGTATCAATGGCTTAAAGGATATAACCCGGTCGTTACAGCAAGATTAAATTACAGTCAGGAGGATCTGAAGCTTCAGTTTAAGGTTTACGAACAGAATCCAATACGAACATATAGAAACATGAATGATCCTGTGTATAAGGATAGCTGCATCGAGTTCTTTTTTCAGCCTACTCCGGATTCGGACCAGCGCTATATGAATTTCGAATTTAATGCGAATGGCGCAATTCTCTTGCAGATAGGAGCGGATCGGTATGATCGCTTCCCAATCACTATCAATCCAGCACTTTTCCAAGTCCTATCCACCACGGATCAGATTAATGATAAAGGGGAAGCGTATTGGGAATTAAGCTTTTCGATCTCATGGGCATGGGTACAATCTTATTTTTCGGATTTTCGGGCAGTGCCGGGAAAAAGGATAAGAGGAAACTTTTACAAGTGCGGCGATGAAACGGTTTATCCGCACTTTGGAACATGGAGCAAAGTTCATTCGAACAAACCAGAATTTCATAGAAGCTGTGATTTTGGGATTCTGTACTTAGAGTAACTGCGAAATGCAGGTTAATGAATAACTTCCAAAGCCGCATATACGGGGTTGGAGGTTTTTTTGTCGTAGTAGACACATCGAACAAATGTCATATTGGCAGCGCAAGGATACTATTATTTTAAAAAATCACCTGTTTTTTAAACTTTTAGAAGGGAGTGTCGTTATACTGTTCGACAATCTACTCGTGCGCACGGTAGTTGGCCAAGTACGAATGGAGGCAGGTAATGATGCATGTAGTTATCCAGCAATTGTGCAAAAAATATGGCAGTAAACAAGTACTGAACGGAATTAACCTGACATTGGGTACGGGTATGTTCGGCTTACTCGGTCCCAATGGGGCGGGAAAATCGACATTGATGCAAATATTGGCAACAGTAATACCGAAAACATCAGGGGATGTACAAATTGGACATTGCAAGCTTGGGCGGGATGAACGTGAAATTCGTGGCTTGCTTGGCTACCTGCCACAAGAGTTTGGCGTATATCGCAAGTTGACAGGCGCAGAATATCTCGATTATGTCGCGTCCATGAAGGGCATTACAAATGGAAAAGCCCGGAGGAAAGCAGTAGCCGAAATGTTGCGCCGAGTCAATCTGGAGGAGAAGCGCCATGTGCGTATAGGCAAATATTCTGGCGGGATGCGGCAGCGCATCGGTATTGCCCAGGCGCTGCTAGGTGATCCGCAGTTCATTATTGTGGACGAGCCTACGGCAGGGCTTGATCCCGAAGAACGCATGCGATTTCGTGATATGCTGACTGAGCTGGGTAAAGATCGTACTGTGCTACTGTCTACACATGTCGTCGCCGATATTGATAATAACTGTAAGAGTATGGCGATTATGAGCGGAGGGCGCATCGTATTTCACGGTACGCAAGAACAATTGCTCCAGCGTGTGCAGGGACAAGTGTGGACGGTCCAAGTGGGTGATGAGAAGCTTGCAGAGCTCAAAGAAACTGCAGCCATCGTGACTGCAAAGCGTTCAGGAGCCGGCTATGAGGCGCGTGTTCTTGCCAGTTCTGTCCCATTACCTGGAGCAGTCCAGGCAAAGGCAGGACTTGAGGACGGATATATCGCGGTCATGAGAGCGGGGAATAGCCAATGAGCCTGATTCGCTATTACAAAACAGAGTGCAAGCTACTGCTGCGTGGCCCAGGCTTGTATCTAATGCTGGCAACTGTGGTCGGCATCCTGTATTTGATGTTTCAGACCGCCGATGCCAAATTGGATCGTGCAGTATACGTGATGGATATTTCTGAGGTGTATTGCCTTGTAGCCCTCATTATTTTGCCTTTGCTGGCAACAGCGATAGCACGGCGGGATGAAGAATGGAAGACAGCAACCATGATGGCTACCTTTCCGTATCGAACATGGGAAATGGAGGCTGCACGCTTGCTCTGTGCTGTAACCCTTCCGTTAGCAGCTGCGCTCGTGCCGATGGGGGCTTATGTATGGTTGGTCGTAAATGATGGCATCTCATGGGGAATGCGTGAATGGTATACCTCTGCTGTATTGGCTTCCTTTGCCATCCCGATGTTATTTGCAACTGTAATTGCCTACTTAGTAGGTATCCTTATCCGCAAGCGATACAGTTACTTGATCAGCTTCGTCCTGTTGCTTAGCTTGGCAATTATTTTACCGGAATTTTTTAAGACCGATCGCCCTTCTTTTTCATTACCCCCTCATACGCAGATTTGGTTCGATTATTCACTAGTTAAATATATTGGTAAGTCTTACTCACGTATGTGGGGATTTATATATGATCCGGCATTTTGGCTGCATCGCGGCATCGTTGCAGCTTTAGCAGCAGGAATGGTCATGACCGTTCTACTTGTAGTATGTAGACGCAGGCGGGAACGGGTCAAGGCATGGCTTGTCTATCCCACGATGCTGATTCTAGGTGCAGCATTGTTATGGGCAGGTAGTGCGATGTACGGATACCTGCAGGAACGGGCAGATATTGCGGATGCCAATGAACGTTTCTATCGCGAACGTCTTACTTCAGCCAATGATATCACGCAACAGCGTGAATTGGAGCAACTGCTCGTTGCTGGAATTGCAGCGGATAAATATTCGGAGGCGGATATTGAGGAAATGTCTCGGATCACCCTTAACACAAACGGGAATACCAGCAATCCGCTCTCGGTATCGCATATTAAAGATCTGCTTGTCGGAATGAAGTTCCAGGATCTACACATTAACAGCTACAAGCTGAAGTTGGAATTACTGCCGCGGCATGGGTTAGAAATACAGGCGACGATGCAAGCAAGCAATGGACAAGCGGCAACACTAGAGCGATTCCCAATCATGCTGCGACATATCTTTGATGTACAGGAACTGAAGGTGAACGGTGCTGCTGCTGCCTATGAGTGGGAAGAGGCTACAGATGTACTTTGGATCAAGCCTGCAACGGATGTTATGCCAGGGGAGCATCTGGAGATCGAGATGACATATAGAGGTACCCTAAATGATTGGCGGCATTATTATTCCGTCGCTCCTAGCAGGGATAGATGGGAGCAGATCGCTGTTATCGACGATAACAGGATTTTCCTGCCAGCTTTCTATGGCTGGTACCCTGTTATCGGCAATAGCCGGCTATCGGAATTGCTTACCGATCACTATGAATGGGGGCGTCACGCTACAGATATTCTGGACACACAACTGCCGCGCCCTATGGCGGACTTTGAAGTTGCTATCACAGGGCCAAGTGGCTTGAAACTGTTCTCCAACGCCTCTGTCATTACTAGTAAGATGGCTGGAGAGAAGGGAGCGACCATCACGCGCCTGGAGCTGGATGAAGCAAGCGGACTTACATTATTTGGGGGCGATCTGCAACTTGCAGAAGCGACGGCAGACGGCAAGATGTTTCGTCTGTTGGCATCTGGTCAATTGCCTGCCCGTTCTGTCGAAGAAGCAGCACAGTTCGCAGCCAGGCATTACGCCCAAGCGGCGCGTACTTTGAAAAAGTTGGATGGAGAAGCTGCAACGAGTTTTCCCCAGACGGTTACTATGGCACTTGCCGATTATCCGTATTATAGTTTGAATATGGTGAGTATGAGCACCCTTGGCATGGTAGATGCATCAGTTGGAGGTCCGGAAGCTCGCGATGTCCACTTTTTGTCTAAGGTGTCTGTGTCAAGTTATTTTGGGGCGGAAATTGATCGAGGGAAAAATGGGAATATCCAACTGAGAACGGGGCAGTACTGGCTTGATTACAGTGCCAAACGTAGAGAGATTAGAAATGCGAGAATGTTAAATTTAAACGCCCAATATACACTGAATAACTTTTTTCAGGCTTATAACGAGCTCAAGCTGGTCGGAGGGAAACTGCCAGATCGACTGTTCGTACCTGTTAGCAGCTATTTTTTGAACGGTATACCGAATCAGGTTTATGACCTTATGAATACCATATACAGCCAGTACGGTATTGAAAGTGTCTACGATGTCATCAAGCTTGTCTATGACAGTATTGGCACAGAGCAGCTAATCGAGGACAGTGATGAACAAATGGAAGCGCTTCTGCGAGGCTATTTGCAAAGGAAAATGGAGGGAGGACAATGAAGGTTGCCCTCATTCTTTTGTCCCGTGCAAAATATGCTTGGCGCATCCTATGGGGCGGCTACTTGCTAGCTATAGCTATTATTGCGGCGCTGATAGCAGCTGGTTGCCTCCTGCTGCCAATGATGATGCCCTCTCCTGGTTTTTATCATGTCAAAGTGGCTTTTATATTTGTGCTGCCTTTACTTGCGATTGCCTTGAGTGCTGCCTTGTTCGCCGATGATTTCAGTGAGGGTACTTTTGCCCATCATTTCAGCTATCCATATGCACAATTACTCGTGTTCGCCGAGCGAGGAGCGGTCGCTGCGCTATTGCTAGTTATCTATGAAGCAGCGTTGCTCTGGGCAATTGACCGCTGGGCGATCGTTTTAAGTACGGCACAACTAGCTTACATAATTAAACATAGCCTCAGTGTGAATATGTTCCTTGGCGGTCTGGCGGCATTGGGCAGTCTGCTAGGGCGCAATATGGCTGTCGGGCTAGGAGTGGGGGCAACGGTGTGGCTGCTGGAGTATTTTATGTCCAGTATGCCGCTCAATCGGTACTATTTATTTCAAGCCGTCTGGCCGGTGAGCCGGTTCGCAGATAAATCGCATAACGCTATCGCATTATTTGCAGCAGCTGGAATACTGCTTTTCTGCTGTATGCTTCTATTGGGGAAAGGCAGAGGTTGGCTCGTGTGCAGGCAATAGTGCTGAGCGAGAAAGGAGAGAGTCAAGTGAACAGCAGGGCTGTTGTTACGGATGAGCAACTGCTCGAGCAATACAAGCAAGGGAATACAGCCGTGCTGGAGTTGTTCGTCTATCGGTATCATCAGACCATCTATGCGTATTTATACCGACTGACCAGCAAACGTCAGCTCGCAGAAGATTTGGTGCAAGAGTGTTTTGTCAGAGTATTCACGGCTTTGCAAGCTGGTCGGTTGCCTGAACGGTTTCGACCATGGATTTATCGAATTGCGACGAACCTGTGCCGTGATGTATGGAAGTCCGGAGCTTATCGTTATGAAGTAGCGGCTAAGGATACCGGAGTGTATGATGCGGCAGATGGAGGTAAGGATACGGTAGCGTCTTTTTTAGACAAGCAATATGAGCGTGAAGCAGTCGTTGCTGCCCTTGGCGCTTTGCCTGAGGAGGAGCGGCAAATTGTTATTTTGCGTTTTTATGAGGAGCTCAAGCTGGATGAAATAGCCGAGTTGCTGGAACTGCCGCTTGGAACGGTCAAGTCCAAGCTGTATCGGGCGTTCAGGCGACTGGCCCATACATTGCAGAAAGGGGAGGATCAGGATGAGTTACATATCCGGAGCCGGTAGCGCCGATAAGGCTAGTCGCGACAGTCAACTGCACAGGGAATTGCAAGAGCAGCGGCAACTAGAGGAAAAGGGTGAAGCAGCAGCGGATCGATGGGAGCATGACCAGATCGGAGCCGTATTCAGCCAACTGGATCGCTATACCGTCGATGGTCCCAGCGGCCAGCAGACGGAATCTCTGCTGGCGCTTGCCGCCACATATGCCACACAGCCTGAGTGGGCGGTTGCTGTACCCTCTTCCAAGCGAGTGGCAAGACATGACAGGCCTGGGCGGCAAGCAACTGTCGCTATATCTTTACCAGTAAGGCTTATGCAACGCATGGCAGCTCAGGTAAGGACGATGCATTGGCTGTTTTGGCTTACATCAGCGCTTATGATTGGCATAGGAGCAGTCGTTGAGGGGCTGGTAGCAAGTGAATGGTTCAGTAGCTCTGCCAAGCCGGATGTATTTTTATTTACGATTCTGTTGCTTCCTGTAGCCAGTGTGGCCTATTCACTCCGATCCATGCATACGCCAATGAGTGAGCTTGAGGCGACCTTTCCTGTTACACCCGTACAGCTTATGGTAGCCAGAATAGGAACCATACTGCTATATGACCTCCTTCTAGCGCTGTTGTTTTATGGAATACTCGTTATGACGGGTACCAGCGGTGAATTCGGATCTAACACTACTTTACTGATCACAGATCTATTACTGCCGATCTGCCTGAGCGCTTTTGCAGCGCTGGCTGCAATGCTTCGTTTCGGGACATGGCCTGGTACCGCGGTTGTCCTCGCAGTGGGCGTCATCCAGTTTTCCGCTGGCGAGAGGCTTGGCGTATTTCAATTGTTCAGCGAATACGGGTCCGAACACTGGCTTGCAAGCAAGCTTGTTGCTGTTAGTCTGGCAATAGCGCTGGGTGTTATAACAAGTATTTTGCTGCGCCATCGGCATTATTACAAGCAATATGGATAGGAGGGAGAGTGGTGCGAGGAGCTGAGCTAAAACTTACCGCGGTTGAACTTCTTGCAGATAATGGTCACCTGCTGCTAGGGGATGTGAATCTGGCTTTGCCGCCAGGCTGGTATGGTCTGGAGGGCGCCAATGGCAGTGGGAAAACAGCATTGCTCAAAGCGATAGCTGGTCTATACCAGCCTGTACGCGGCCTGATTACCTATCAGCTTCATGGCGTGACGTTGTCAGGGAATGCTTTCAAGTCTTATCTGGGCTACAAGCCACAGCAGGCAGCGTACTATGACAATATGAATGTCGAGGCATACTTGCGTTATGTGGGTGAGATGAAGCTGATGCCACGGGCGACCATTGAAGAACGATCTCGTGAGCTATGTGAACGGCTCGGGCTTACTGCCGAGTGGAAGACGCCCATTCAGCGGTTGTCAGGCGGCAACAAGCAACGGCTTATGATTGCTCAGGCGATGCTTGCTGATCCATGGTTTCTGCTGCTGGATGAGCCTCTCTATGGCATGGATATCGAGATTCGTTTCCTGCTGCTAGACACGTTGTACGAAATGACACCTGGCACAGTCGCAATCTTTTCAGGCGCTTTGGAGGGCCTACAGGGAGGTTGGTTGGATGCTGTGATCAAACTTGAAAATGGTACAGCGGCGCTGCACTGATGCAGCGCCGTTTTCTATATTAAATCATCCTGCTGCGGCTGCGAAACTTGCCTGGCGGATAGCCAGACATTTGTTTGAACCATTTGCTGAAGGGGTGGATAGAGTCGGCCTCTAGCTGGCTGGCAATGGAGACTCTTCTACTCTTATCATTGGCAAAGAACGGGGAGTTTTGAACACAAATAAAATAATGAGAAGTGACAGATTGCTTGGGTAGTGTTGGGATAATATCAATAATTGGCGAACCAGCCGATGGAATCAATGGCGTGATTTTCTCTTTGAATGGAGATTTTTTGGTACCTTATTGTCAGTACAATCATACAGAGAAAAAAAGGAGGAGAACCCAGAATCATGCACACCAAGAATAAGGGGAAGTACAATGATTTTTCGAGATATTTACCTGGATAGCCAATTGTTGCGGAAGAAGACGAAACACTTCCCTTGGCTCATCCTGATTTGATGTTGTTTTTGCTTAACACCACAAATGTAATTGATAGTGTTGATTATAGACTGTTCAAAATAAAGGAAACAGCTATCGTTCAATTTTTTGTAACGGACGCATTTAAACAACTAGTGGAACTCCATGACCTTAAGGGCTTAGATTTCTCAGAGGTATACGATTCAGCTTTTACTGCAGAAAAAGAAGAAGAGCAAGAACGTAATTACCAAGCTGCCCTTGATTTCATAGAGCGCAATAAAGGAATTGAAGTTTCATATGATGAGGCTCGTTTCCTTATGGAGCAGGAAAAAGTTGTTGCCAGCGGAAAGTGGAGAATGCAACTAGATGAGAATGGGGAGCTATGGCTTGCGAATTTGACACCTGATTTGATTTATTGCTGGGGCCAGCCAATTTATATTCCTCCTGTGTTAATGCTTTTTCAATGGCATGAAGTAGAGAAGTCTGAAATTAACTTATAGAACCCGGTGGAATGAAATATACTCTTATGAAGCTTTATCATCATTTTTAAAAGGCTAAGCGCTGAGCTTAAAGTCATAAGTTAGATCCGTTAACACTAAAGTTTTACAAAGGCGACTTATCTGCGGACGGGTTGCTTTTGTTTTTTTCAGTTCCCATCAAAACAATATAGTCCTGACCGATCTGCTTATCCAAATCATTGAATACTATCAATAAAGATAACCGTCAAACAATAGAATATATGATATAATGACGTGGTTGTTGTAAGGTGCAATTTTAATATGAAAAATAGGATGGGCAATATGAAGGGTTATCTTTATAACGTGGATAAAAAACGATTGATTATTATGGTTATCGGCAATGTATTTCTGGGCATGGGAATTAGTATTTTTAAGCTGTCCGGCATGGGGAATGATCCCTTTAGCGGCATGGTAATGGCACTTGCAGAGTGCGTGGGTATAACATATGCAAATTTTCTGATCTTGCTGAACCTGGTATTGTTTGTAATCGAATTCATCACCGGACGAAGGTATATTGGAGCCGGGACTTTTGTAAACGCAATCTTTTTGGGGTATATCGCTACGTTCTTTCATAGTACTTGGCTATCTCTGTTAGGCGAACCTCAGCTGTTATGGCAGCGGGTGGTCGTCGTAGCGATTGGCGTGGTGGTATGCAGTTTTGGGGTATCCCTGTATCAGACATCGGCTGTGGGAGTCGCTCCTTACGACAGCCTGTCCCTGATTATGAGGGATAACGTCCCGAAAATATCTTATTTTTGGCACCGGATGTTTACGGATGCTCTTTGTGCTTTGATTTGCTTCCTGGCAGGAGGCGTTATAGGCTTAGGTACTCTAGTGTCCGCACTTGGTTTGGGACCCATTATTCATTTTTTTGATGTGAATTTTACGGAGAAGCTGCTGGCAAAAAAGCGTCCAAATTAAGAAAGGCGGGGCAGACCAATCTGCCCCGCCTTTACTGTAATTTGAAGGTCCATTTTTAATGAGTAAATGCACTCTTAATGTTATTTTTTTTATGAACATCTTCCGTGCCGCTATCCAAGGCGGTCTTGTAGTAGAAGCATTTATGGTCTATGACTTCCATCGTTTTTCTCAATTCTTCCATCTGTGCTTCTACAGAAGCTTTCCGCTCCAGGAACATATCATATCTCTGCTGCAAGGTGGAGTCCCCCTCAGAGCACCACTCAATGAAATGTTTTATTTCCTTAATTGGCATCCCGGATGACTTCAGGCATTCAATTACTTTTAAAGCATCCATATCCGTTTCTTTGAAAACGCGTTTCCCGCTGGGGGTTCTTTCTATAAAAGGCAAAAGTCCCTCCTTGTCATAGTAACGCAGGGTATGTGATGTCATATTAAAATATTCTGCAACTTCACTTATGGAGTATGTTTTCATCATCTATCTCCAGTCTTAATTATATTTTATGCTTGACTTAGAGTTAACTTTAAGTAATAACATAGGTTTTGTAAAGTCGACGTTACAGCTTTTTATATTAACTAGAAGAGAGGTTTCACTATGATAAAAGTAAATGCACGTGCTACATTCAGTCAGGAAGGCCCGTTCAAGCTAACTACAATTGAACGCCGGAATCTGCAGCCGCACGATGTTCTTATTGAGATTAAATACGCTGGCATTTGCCACTCGGATATTCATACAGCCCGCGGGGAGTGGGGACCGGTTAAGTATCCACTTGTTCCAGGGCATGAGATCGCCGGTATTGTCAGCCAGGTCGGTTCCAAAGTTACAAAGTACACAGTCGGCGATCGTGTAGGGGTAGGTTGTATGGTTGACTCCTGTGGAGAGTGCAGTAATTGCCAAAAAGGTGAGGAGCAGTATTGCCTGAGTGGAAATACGGGCACTTATGGAGCTATCGACCGGCACGGTCACTATACACAGGGCGGGTATTCCACGCACATCGTTGTAACAGAAGACTTCGTGGTCCGGATTCCTGACACTATTCCGCTTGATGCGGCTGCACCGCTTTTATGCGCAGGAATCACCACCTATTCACCGCTGCGCCATTGGGGAGCCGCTCCCGGCAAAAAAGTAGCTGTAGTGGGTCTTGGCGGGCTTGGGCACATGGCTGTGAAGATTGCTCATGCCATGGGAGCTGAGGTTACTGTGTTATCACAGTCACTGAAGAAGAAGGAAGACGGATTGCAATTAGGAGCGGATCATTATTATGCGACCAGCGATTCGGAGACATTTAAGCAGCTTGCCGGTTCATTCGATCTTATTGTGAATACAGTAAGCGCACAAATTAATATTGATGCCTATCTTTCACTTCTGGCATTGGATGGTACATTAGTCAATGTCGGTGCGCCCGCTGATCCATTGGCAGTTAACGTATTCTCGCTGATCGGCCACCGCCGTTCGTTTGCCGGATCGATGATTGGCGGAATCCGTGAAACGCAGGAAATGCTTAATTTCTGCGCTGAACATAATATTGCTTCTGAAATCGAGGTCATTTCTGCTGACCGGATTGATGAAGCTTGGGAGCGTGTGCTTGCTTCAGATGTCCGTTACCGGTTTGTCATCGACATCAGCACGATGGGGAACGAATAAGAGACGCCTTCATTCTTGACCTCGGTTCGTGGCCACAACCTCAAGAAATTCGATAACATAGCGGGAATTTGCTAAGGAGCTGGAAATCTCACGCAGTTATGTTTCGAGAAGAGAAAAAAGGCGTTGTTGCATACAGCAGCATATGTGTATAAATGCTAAATAGGCAGAGCAGTGCTTCTACCATTGGGGTAGGAGGACGGCTCTGCTTATTGTCGTTACTGCAATTGAATATTTTGGTTCAGCTGATTCTGCCGTTTTTATGAAAAAGCTGATTCTTTAAAGGTTGGAATTTTTAAAAATCAGGTTGAAAAATGCTATTTTCCCTAATAGAAAATCATGACACAATAACAATAAAGCGCTTACTTCATTAAAACATCCCAAGTTCATGAAGACTCTATACCACTTTTTGAAAATATTCACGATATTAAAAGTCGTATCTGCTGGCCGAAATTTCGGATTCCAAGCAAAGGTTGAAATTATTAAAAAAGTTGGTACTAAACGTTTAACTCAATAACTTAAGGGGTCAAACGGTTAGACATATCTATGTAATTATGAAGGGGGAGAGGGAAATGAAAGTAGGTAAAGCATTCGGGGCAGGTATTCTTTCAACTGCAATAGCGTTAAGTGTCATTGGCTGCGCGAAAGACGAGACAAACACAGTAACCAAGGCATCTGATGCACCCAAAGCATCTGAGAACGCAACCTCCAAGCCTGAGGAGAAGGTCAAAATTATCTATTCGATGTGGGGAAGTGCGGAAGAGGGAAATGTAACCCAGGGAGTGGCGGATAAGTTTAATGCTTCTCAAGACAGAATTGAAGTAGAAGTACAAGCAATTCCTTGGGAAAACTACATGACTAAGCTGAATACAATGGCTACGGCAGAGCAATTGCCTGACACAGGGATGCTCAGAGAAGATGGGGTCGTTCAGTGGTCTACCCAAGGCATGCTGAATGATGTAAATACAATGTACGAAGGAAGCGACAGCAAACCACTCGATAGCTTAGCCTACAAATATCAAGGGAAAACCGTAGCCTACGCGGCTGCCAATGAAATCTTACTCCTCTATTACAACAAAGATATGTTTGACAAAGCCAATGTACCCTATCCCCCAGCCGCTTTAGACCAAGCGTGGACATGGGACGAATTTGTAACAACAGCAAAGAAGCTGACCCTTGATAAAAATGGTAAACATCCTGATGAGAGTGGCTTTAATGAGCAGAGTATCGTACAGTTTGGCGCATCCGTTGAAAACTTACCATGGCAGCTTGAGACCTGGGCGCTTGGTAATGGTGGAGGGTTCTATTCGGGTGATGGGACTGAGGTGAGAATTGGAGAAGACGCCAGTATAGAGGGAATTCAGAAGGTTGCAGATCTTTACTTGAAGGATCATGTTGCTCCGTTGTCTGTCGGACAGACTGATGATGGCATTCAACGAACCATCATCGCGGGAACTGTTGCCATGGCTACTAACGGTGCGTGGAACGTGGGAACTAGTCTGAATACGGCCAAGAATGAAGGCTTGAACTATGGCGTCGCAGTATTGCCTTACATGAAGGATAAGGTTACTCTCAACACGGGTGGCGCCAATGTCGTCTTCTCCCAGACTAAGCATCCAAAAGAAGCGATGGAATGGCTGAAATGGTACAACTCAGAAGAAAATAACTGGGGCCTCATTAGCTCGGGGATCTGGATGCCAACACTGGAGAAGTGGTACACGGATGAGACCCTTACCCGTAAATGGGTCGAAAATCCTAACTTCCCTGTTTATGACGAATATAAATCTGCAGTAGTCGATTATGCGCAATCACCTGCTGTGAAGCCTGCAGCGTGGTTCTATACGAATCATACGACGGAGTTTAACACCTTGCTAGGGTCGGTTCTAGGGGATGTATGGACTGGAAAGACGACCGCTAAGGATGCTATTTCTAAAAATCTCGATGCGTTGAAAGCAGCCCATTCAGGCAATTAGTAAAGTTCGTAAAAGACTGGCCGCTGCCAAGCTCACACACGCGGCGGCCATATTATGATCTTCAGGTGGGGAGATAGAGATGGAAATGATTAATAAATCTCCGAAACGTCGTTCACGTATTCATGCAGGTGAGGCACGAGCCGCGTATATATTATTGATCCCTGCCTTCCTTGGGCTGATCTTTCTAACGTATCTACCTCTTATTGGGGTGCTCGGGATCAGCTTAACGAATTGGACGGGACTTTCAGACCCCAAATTTGTTGGCTTCGAGAATTATATTAATCTATTTACCACTGATCCTTATATTAAAGATTCTATTATCGCTACGGTCTACTTTGCCGTCTTATCGGTAGTTGGAGGCATGATTTATTCACTTTTTATTGCGATGCTACTGAATCGTAAAATTCCGGCTAGAGGGTTTTTCCGGGCTGTGTTCTATGTACCGTACGTTTTGCCGGCAGCCGCAATATATGTAGGATGGTCCTGGTTATACGAAGCTAATTTTGGATTTTTTAACTTTATTCTCTCTGAGATGGGTTTGAACAAAGTTTCTTTTATCGCGGATTCCAGCTATGTCATTCCATCCCTATCCTTGATTTCGGTTTGGCTGTCAGGTAACTTAATTGTTATTTTCTTAGCTGGGCTGCAAAATGTTCCGGTCGTCTACCATGAAGCGGCTGAAATGGATGGTGCGAATGGATGGAAACGATTCTTGCATATCACTTTACCGTGCATGTCGCCCATTATCTTTTACAATTTGCTAATGAGCTTGATTGCCAATCTCCAAATTGTTACGCCGGCTCTTTCATTAACGAATGGCGGCCCGGGTAATTCTTCACGCTTTTTAACTTATCTGATGTATGATCAAGCTTTTGTAAATTATAAATTGGGGTATGCTTGTGCGACAACAGCCGTTATTTTTGTTATTCTTGCAGGCTTTACTGGTGTATTATTCAAAACCTCCAACCTATGGATCTTTAATGAAGGAGGCGATGACAAATGAGTGTAGCCTCATACGGAAGATTAAAGAGCAAAAAACGTAATAATCAATGGATGAACCTGATCTCGTTTGTCGTTGTTATTTTTTTTACTATACTCGTGCTCTTTCCAATCTGGTGGATATTTCGCACGTCGCTCATGTCGAATGCCGAGATATACCAATATCCGCCTTCACTGCTGCCAGGAAATTGGTTGTTTTCAAACTATGCAGAAACGCTAGAGATCTTTAAGTTTTGGAAATATTTATGGAACACTATGATTATTATTGTACCCGCCTGTCTGGCAGGAACCTTTACAGCGACTTTATGCGGTTATGCCTTTGCAAGACTGCGTTTTCGGGGCAAAAAATTGATTTGGGCTCTTTGTGTCGGTTCGATGCTTCTACCTGCCATGGTTACACTTATTCCGCTATATATTGGGTGGACGAGAGGCTTAGGAATTCATGACAGCTATCTGCCGTTGATTTTGCCTTATTTCTGTGGTGGCGGGGCTTTTAATATCTTTTTGATCAGGCAGTTTATCATGTCTATACCGAGAGAGCTTGATCAAGCAGCAACGATCGATGGCGCTGGATATTACCGCATTTTGTTCAGCATTATTATGCCGGCCATTAAATCTGCGATGATCGTCGTCGCATTATTTATCTTTATCGGTTTATGGAATGATCTACTTCAACAGATGATTTACATAAACTCAAGCGATAAGTATACGATAGCCTTGGGACTAACCGCCTTTAGAGGCCAACTAAAGCAGGACTGGTCGCTGACGATGGCGGCTACGTGTATGTCCTTTGCGCCGGGTGTCATTTTTTATCTGATTGGTCAAAAATATTTCGTAGAAGGAATCACGTTGACAGGACTGAAAAATTAGCTCCAATGGCTAAAGATAGCGCACTGTAATCTGCTCTGAAGTATTAATGGGGGCACCTTTCTGCTAAGGCTTAAGTTCCGAGCCCAGCGGTATAAGGTGCCCTTTATTTGTGCTGTAAAAGCTTCTACAGATTATGAATGAAGTTATATAGGTTTGCTGGGGTGAGTCCTCTCTTTGAAATGGAACGTCCATACAAGCTCCTCGAAGATTAGTTTTATTTATGTACTTCGTATTTTAAGTTCAGAAAATGAAATGTCAATTGCAGTTTGAGACGAATATCACCGTTGCTTAAGTCTAATTGGAAAAGCTCCCGGATCCTGTTGATACGATAGAACAAAGTGTTTCTATGGATAAAAAGAGCTTTTGCCGCAAGAGCTGGAGTATCCACATACTGAAGATAGGCTTCAAGGGTAGGCAGCAAACTTGTTTTGTGGGTATGGTCATAAGCAATAAGCTTCTGAATAACCGGATGACAGAAATCAGCAAGATCATGATGTTCAGATATGATTTTTCCAATATGCTCACAGAGATATTCCTCATACACATAGATTGACTTGTTAAAGTCAAGTTGGAGTCCTAAGTCGATGGCAGCCAGACATTGTTTGTAATATTTTCGCAAAAAATTTAATTGACTGAAGGAGTCACTCATTGAAGCAGTCAGACTATTTACTTGCAGAAACTCCAGAATCCGTTCTTCTTTAGTAATTATTTCGTGGGATGAATCGGTGAGAGAGATTAGAAATACAATGCGCCCTTGAAAAACGATCCAACGGTTGTTTGGCAGGAATTGACTTAGATGCTGCGCGACCAGTTGAACTTTTCCCTCAAAAAAACCGTTGTTTTGGTCAATTAAGGTCAACACACGCAAGTTAGAGGACAGCGGCCACTCCATATGAGCCAAGCGCATTGCAATGACATTAGCATCATAGAGATCACCAGTAAGGAGTTCGGTAAGCAGAAAGCTATGAACCATTCCTTGATTGGATTTATAGAAATCACTCTTCTGCAATTCTACCGAAACCAGCTCGCAAAGAAATTTTACTAGTTCAAAATCAATATCAGTAAATTCACGATCAAGCTCCATAACACTAACCTGTGCAAATTCTATACCGTGGACGTACACAAAAGCTGTAATCCAACCGTTCTTGGTCTCGGGATCACGAGAGTAATAAGGAAAAAGAGCCATCCGGGTCCGCTCGTATAAATTGGATTTCTTCATGCTTTGAATATTTCGGTCAAGGACATAACCTAAGTGTCTCTGTTGTTCAATATCAGGTCGGCTGGGAATAGGTGCTTGACACATAGCGAGTAATTTATAGCCAGCATCAACAATGATAACCGGATTACCAAAGATGCGGGTGGCTTCATTCGTCATGTGCTGCAATCCTTTGTTGGAGTTAAGTGCGGAGATAAGCGTGTGCATATGCTCAATAAGCCGATTCTCATGAGCAAGGATAGTAGAGATTTTCTCTGAAAGATCAAGCAAATCCAGTTCATTTGGCAGAAGGGTAAGGCAAGTATAAGAATCAACAGATGCGTCACAATCCTGAATACAGAAAAGTGGGGTGTCTGTTGGAAAGTCCCTTGGTATATCTGAAAGCTTGCCTAAATAGGCAGTGTCAGTCTTGAATACGGAGCAGGGTCGCAGGATAGCAAATTCGTTAATCTCTTTGGTTTGTAATGCCTCTTCCGGCCAGGCAAGACAACAGTCGCTAAGTTTTCTGATGATCTTTTGAAGATTCACGAGAACAGCCTCCAATAGCACTAGGAACCTTTGTGCAATTTTACAAAACTTTGTTGAAATAACCGATCACGATTAAGTTGCAGTACATGGGAGATAACGCTCTCATTATATATACTGAAATTATCACATGCAGCAATAAATGACACTTTAGCTTGAAAATGTGTGATGAGCTGTATTCAACAAGGAGGGATTGTATTGGAATTACGTGAAGAAATTTATGCGAAGCTGGTGGAAAGAGCTTCGCCTTTATTCGGGAAGAAGCCGGAGGATTTGTCGGAAAGTCTTTCATTTACGAGTGATTTACAGGCAAAATCTGTGCATTTTTCGCAGATCACTACTTTCTTGGAGGACGCTTTTAATGTTGAAATTCCATATATGAAATTTCGCCGGAAACAAACCATCGCTGAGGCTGTTGATTATGTGCTGGAAATTTGCGAGAACGGATAAGGAGAAGGACAATGAACAAATTTTTTACAAAGAAAGAAATGTTTCAGGGCGAAGAGCTTGAGAGTATTTACCGTGTGGCCCGTCGGCCTGTTAATAAAGAGCAGGATATTGATCTTTCTGCAAGTGAAAATCCAATGGATGCAATGGGACAAGGTTTCTGTCCTCCCTTCAACCAACGAACATACATTGCGGGTGAAGGCGTGATCTGTCAGCAAGACGTACCCGTTAAAATGCGTGACGGGGTGACTATCTACTGTGATATATATATGCCGGAAAACCGAATAGACAAGATTCCTGCACTAGTTTCCTGGAGTTTTTTCGGGAAAAGGCCAGGAGAAGGAATGAGTGAGTGGCAGATTATGGGCGTTCCTCCGCAGACCGTATCCAAACTCGCAAAGTTCGAGTCTCCGGACCCTATGTATTGGTGCCGAATGGGTTACGCCGTTGCCAACGTTGATACTCGCGGTGCAGGTCATTCCGAAGGTGATGTAAGCATGTTCAGTCGTCAGGATTGTGAGGATGGCTATGATTTTATCGAATGGCTGGGTGTTCAATACTGGTGTAACGGTCGAGTGGGTATGGGAGGAAACTCTGGTGTAGCCATGACCCAGTATCGTGTAGCAGCTTATCAACCTCCCCATCTCGCCTGTATAGCCCCGTGGGAAGGCACGACTGATGTGTACCGGGAAGCAATTTATGAAGGGGGCATCCCAGCACTTAGCTTCAATGAATTCATCGCAGCTTCGGTTACGGGGAATGGCGGTGTCGATGATCAAGTGGCTATGGCACGGAAATATCCTTTAATGAACGGTTACTGGCGTGACAAAATTCCTGATTTCAGCAAGATTACGATTCCGTGTTACTGTACCGCCGGCTGGAGTCATTTTCATCTGCGTGGTTCAATTCAGGGCTATCGTAAAATTAAGACGAAGCAGAAATGGCTGCGCGTACATCGCGATTTTGAATGGGCAGATGCTTATGATCCTTACAATCTTGAGGACCTGAAGCGCTTCTATGACCGCTACCTGAAAGACATTCATAATGGCTGGGAATTAACCCCCCGTGTCCGGCTTGATGTTATGGATGCTTTCGATTGTGATTACCAGGTACAGCGCAAGGAAAAAGGATTTCCTCTGGAGCGAACTCAATATACACGTTACTACCTGGATGCGGCCAGCATGAGCATGCAAGAAGGTCCTGTTTCTGCCGCATCCGAAGCAACTTACGACTCGGACAGTGGAGAAGCAATCTTTGATATGGAAATTAAAGAGGATACTGAGCTGACCGGTTATATGTTTTTACGGCTTTATGTTGAAGCAGCCGGGCATGACGACATGGATCTTTTCATTAATATTCAGAAGGCTGATGGAGAGGGCAATTGGATTCCCTGGCATGTACTGGATGAGCCGCATCCCGGAGCATGGGGTAAGATTCGTGTTTCGCACAGAGAGCTTGATTCAAAGCTTAGTACCCACTATCAGCCTGTGCTTTCTCACGAACGTGAGCTGAAGCTCACTGGGGGAGAGGTAGTTCCGGTGGATATCGAAATTGTACCTTCCAGCCGGATCTGGCATAAAGGTGAGAAACTGCGGGTGCAGGTGGCAGGCCGCTATATCCGGGAGGGTTGGTTCGAGCCTCTAGCGTGGGACACAGACAATAAGGGCAGACACATCATTCGCACTGGCGGGGAATATCAATCCTTCCTTCAGGTACCGGTAATTCCGCCACGTTATCAATCTGGTGAATATATCTACCGTTAGATATGGAGGAAAGTCCGATGATCGGTGTGGGGACAGATATCGTGAATTTTTCTCATCTGCGAGCCATTACGCTGGTGCAGGAAGATCCATTTATACAAAAAACATATACTCCGAATGAGATCGCGCAAGCTATAAGCCGTCCGGAGCCTTTTTATTACTATGTAACGCGGTTTGCCGGCAAGGAAGCGGTGTTCAAGTCTCTAGCTATCAGTGGCGAGGGAGTTAGTCTCAAAGAGATTGAAATCCTTAATGATGCCGAAGGGCGGCCTAATGTGATACTGCATGGGGAAATCGCCAAACGGGCGCTGCAAAGCTCATGTGCGCAAGTGAAAATTTCCCTTTCTTATGATACAGACTACGCGGTGGCCTTTGCCATAGCTGCAGATGGAAGGAGTATATAAATGAGCCTGCTGGAAACGCTCGAGCAAAAAGCACGTCTTCATCCCAAAAGGGTGGTTTTCCCGGAATGTGATAATGAAATGATTTTGAAAGCCGCCGCGGAGGTGGTCGCACGCAAGATAGGCCAACCTGTGCTAATTGGCAATTCAGAGAGTATCAGTGCGCGTGCGGCGGAACTTGGAATTTCGACTGAGGCATTCAGTTTCTTCAATAATTCGAATGAGCAGCAGTTAGAAGAACTCGCTGACGAATATACAGCACGTTTTGATGAGTTGAGCAGAAAAGCGGTCCTGCGCAAGGCAAAAGATCCAGTAAACTGTGCGATGCTGCTGGTTAAGACCGGCAGGGCTGATTGTGCAGCTGCTGGACGCGAGTATACTACGGCTGAGGTTATAGTGGCGGCTCAAAGCATTATCGGGATGCAGGAAAGCTTTAGCAGCATTTCAAGTCTTGGTATTGTGAATGTGCCGGGCTTTGAGGGTCCTGAAGGTCAGCTGCTTGCTATAGCTGATTGTGCGGTGAATGCCGCTCCCGATGCTGACGAACTTGCTGACATCGCCATATCCTCTGGATATACTGTCAAAACGCTGCTCGGCTGGGAGCCTCGTATTGCTATGCTTTCCTTTTCTACATGTGGCAGCACGGAGCATGAGAGTATTGATGTTATCCGCAAGGCAATCGATATTGTACATGGCAGAGTGCCGGACTTGAAGATCGATGGTGAATTTCAACTTGATGCAGCTATATCCCCAGGGGTGGCTGCAAACAAAGTGAAGCGTGAAAGTGATGTCGCTGGCAAGGCAAATGTGCTTATATTTCCAAATCTGCATGCCGGGAATATAGGTGTCAAGCTGATACAGCTTTTTGGTAAAGCCGATGCATATGGGCCTGTACTTCAAGGCTTTGCACAGCCGATCTGCGATTTTTCCCGCAGTGCTCCGCTTTCCGAAATGATGGGCAATATTATTATGCTAATTGTACGCGCACAGCATGGAAAGGAACTGTGAAGACATGGAAAGGATATATAAAATTTTTACGCTCAGCCCAGGCTCTACTTCAACAAAATTGGCGGTTTTTGAGAACAACACACAAGTATTCAAAGCGAATGTTGCCCATGACCCGGCAGTTCTAAAGACCTTTGAAACTATTGGCGACCAACTTCCTTACCGGCGCGAGACGATTCTATCGGAGTTATATAAGGCTAAAATCAGCCTTACTGCTATGGATGCTTACGCTGCGTACAGTGGAGGTTTGGAAAGCATGGTTGGTGGCATTTATCCGATTAATGAAGCCATTCTTAAGCATTCCCGGGAGGGAAGAACGGTCAAGCATCCGGCAATTCTCGGCGCACAGCTTATTCAAGCATTCTCGGATGAATTTGGCGGAGCACCTGCATATTTGGTCAACCCGCCTGATGTTGACGAATATGAGGAGCTGGCCCGTTTTACAGGGATAAGGGGCATTTATCGAGAGAGTAGAGTACATGTGCTCAATCAGAAAGAAGTCGCCATGCGGTATGCCAAAGAACTACGGAGACCGTATGAGGAATGCAACTTTATTGTGGCGCATGTGGGCGGGGGACTATCTGTTACTGCCCATAAGAAGGGAAGAATGGTAGACGGCAATGATGTACTAAATGGAGAAGGTCCTATGGCGCCGAATCGTTCTGGCTCAGTCCCTGCCGTCCCCATTATTGATATGTGCTTCTCCGGTGAATACACCCATCAGGAAATGATCCAGAAGATCAGCAAGACAGGAGGACTAGTCAGTCATCTCGGTACAGATAACACCATGGAGATCAAAAAAATAATTGCTAGCGGAAATACTTATGCGAAGCTTGTTTATGATGCTATGGCTTATCAGTTATGCAAAGCTGTCGGTGCTTGCGCAGCAGTTCTTCAAGGCCAAGTGGACGGGATCATTCTCACAGGCGGCGTCAGCAATGACCTCTATTTTACAGGTTTTGTGGAGCTATACTGTGGCTGGATCGCACCTGTTAAGGTGTACGGGGGTGATTTTGAAATGGAGGCACTTGCGGCAGGCACTGTGCGTGCTCTGAACGGTGAAGAAGAAACCAAAGTGTATACGGGTTATCCCGTATGGGAAGGTTTCAACAGAACAGAAACAGGAAAATCAAATGGATGATTTCTTGCAAAGCTTCATTAAAATCATACCCTCCATTCGTGCATCTGAAAGAATGGTCCTGTTGTCACAGCATATTCATGGAGAGCGGCTGGAAATACCTTGCGGTGAAAGCCACAGTGTTGAAGTTTGGTTGCATCGTGCCCAGCGGCAAAACTCGCCAGTACTTTTTGAGCTGCATGGCGGGGGGCTAGTGCTTGGCGATGCTGCCAAGGATGATAACCTGTGCGAGGAAGTCAGAACTCTTATTGGCTGTCACGTAGTAGGGATAAATTACCGCAAAGCTCCTGAGAATCCTTACCCTGCAGCGCTAGATGACGTCTGTGGAGTAATGAAGTGGTTTGCCGAAAATGCTGAAAGCTTCAGTATGGACCCTTCACGGTTTGCAGTTATGGGATTCAGTGGAGGGGCGACTCTTGCTACAGCCGCATCAATGAAGGCAAGGGAACAGGATCGCTACTCTATTTGCTGCCAGATTTTGCATTACCCCTATCTTGATGCCGTAACTGATCCGGCAGCGAAGGAGCGCTGTTTGTCCGATATGGCCCCAGAGTTGATGAAAGCGTTTACTTTTCTATATTCAAGTGAGGAGCAACGGAAGGAACCCTATGTATCACCGCTCCATGCGCCTGAACGGTTCATTACTAATATGCCGCCGGTCATTATAGTACTTGCCGAGTGTGATGCGTTGTGCTATGAAGGCGAACAATATGCAATTCGTTTGTCCAGGGCAGGCGTTCCAGTCTTTATACGGCAGATGCAAGCTGCGCACCATGGCTATATAGAAGATGCTTTTAATAGTGCCTGTTATAACGAACTTCCCATAGATACAAAAGAAACCCATGCAATCAACTTCCGTGAGCTGGCAAATGAGGCGGTGGAATGGAGTGCGCAATGGTTAAGGATGTATTTAAATTAATGTTTCTAGGAAAGGAACTTTATATGAGACGGATCGAGACAGAAATAGTTGTAATTGCCGCAGGACCTTCCGGATTGGCAGCCGCTGCGCAAGCTGCTGAGAACGGAGCGAGGGTAGTAGTGCTGGAGAAAAACAGTACGGTAGGTGGCGCAGCAAATATGGGGATGGGACCTCTGGGGATAGGTACGCGGCAGCAAAAATCCATGATGGTAGATATCAGTGTAGAACGGGCCTTCAAAATGTTTATGGAATATACGCATTGGCGCGTAGATGCCACTCTTGTGAAAAGGTATTTTGAAAATTCCGCCAATACCATTACCTGGCTAGAAGAGATGGGCGTCCAGTTTGCTGGCGCATACAAATATTTTCCGAAATCTGAGCAGACCTGGCATATCGTAGCAGTGAACGGTGGCATTGGCCGCAATGGCGGTGCCATCATGAATAAAGCAATCATGGAATACGCACGTGAGCATGGGGTTGAGTTTTATCTTGAAACCCCTGCTCAGCGTATTCTTACAGATGGACAGGGCAAGGTCTGCGCAGTTATTGGCAGAGGGCCTGATGGTGAAGAAACTGAGTTCCGATGCAAGGCTGTTGTTGTAGCTACGGGAGGTGCAGGTGATAATCCAGAGATGATTAAGGAGCGCACCGGCTATAGCTACAAGGAGGATATGTTCAATTTTGCAATACCCGGACTCAAGGGTGACGGAATTCGTATGGCCTGCGAGGCAGGGGCTGCGACAACCGATATGACTGTTGAAATGATCTACATTCTGCCACATTCGGATACCGGTCCGGATAGTGTGCCTGCCGTACTGATGCAACCTAACCTGATGGTGAATCAACTCGGCAAACGTTTTATTAATGAGGAAGAAATGCAGAACAATACCTTCACCGGCAACGCCATCGCTATTCAAAAAGGGCGTGTAGGTTATTCCATTATTGATTCCACTATTCTAAAGGGGTATAAGCGCAATGGTCTTGATGTCATAAACTTTGTGCATGACCCGGATGATGTCAGTGATTTTGATGAGGTCGTAGAGGATTACATCCTTCAGGGCAATCCGGACATTATCAAAGCAGACAGCATTGAGGAGCTAGCTGAAAAACTTGGGATCGTTCCAGAGGCTTTGCTCGATACAGTTGATGAATACAACGATATGTGTGATAGAAGTGATGAGCTCTTCTTCAAAAACAAGACTTATATGAAGCCTGTTGTGAAGGCACCCTTCTATGCCGGATGCTTTCGTCCCAGCGCGTATGGCACACTTGGCGGTATAAAAATAAACGATAGAGCAGAAGTGCTGGATAAGGAATGGTTGCCTGTACCCGGTCTGTACGCTGCCGGTACAGATACCTGTACCATTTACGGGGACAGCTATATGTTTCTTTTACCCGGAAACACGATGGGTTATTGCTTGAATACGGGACGTTTTGCTGGTGAAAGTGCCGCTGAATATGTGAGAGCAGAGGAATAAACGATGAAGGACGAACAAGTGACACTGGTGATTGACGGAAAGACCGTATCTGTGCGTACAGGTGGAACGATTCTAGAAGCTGCACTATCAAACGGTATCTATATCCCGAACCTCTGTTACCATGAGAATCTTCGTCACACTGCCTCCTGCCGACTCTGCATGGTGCGTCAGGAAGGGAAAAAGGGTGTCGTGGCTGCCTGTGCTGTAAAGGCGGAAGAAGGAATGGTCATTGACAGTAAGGATGCTCTCGCTGAAAACGTACGAAAGCTTTCTGTTGATTTAATGTTCAAAACACATCCAAGTGAGTGTACAGGCTGTCCAAAATTCGGACACTGCCAGTTCCAATCCATTTCCCAATTTGTCGGAGATACGGGGCGCCGCCTCCGGGCCAACCCGATCCGTATTGCTGAGGATGTCAGGAACCCGATTATTCTTCATGAAATGACCCGCTGTATTCTATGTGGAAGATGTGTGCGTGCATGTGAAGAGATGCGGGGTGTGGGAGCTATCCGCTTTGAGAAGGTTCAGGGCCGGTTGCAGGTTGTAGTAGATGGTAATTCCCTGCAGGATGCAGATTGCCGCTTTTGCAGTGCTTGTGTAGAGGTATGCCCCACAGGAGCTATTCGTGAACACGAGGCCATTACGCAGAAGATGACTGGAAAGTCCCGTACAGATGCCCTGGTTCCATGCCGGGCGGCTTGTCCTGCCCATATTGATATACCCAAATATCTGCGGTTCATACGGGAAAAAAATTATCCGGCTGCGGCTGCCGTCATGCGCGAAAAAGTACCGTTTCCCCACGCGCTCGGGTACATATGCACCCATCGCTGCGAATTGGAGTGTAAACGTAATTTTCTCAATGAACCGGTGGCCATACGTGACCTGAAACGCCATGCCTGCGAGCATGATGACGGTAGTTGGAAAACTCGTTCTTTCCAAAAATCGGCCACTGGCAAAAAGGTCGCTATTATTGGTGCAGGTCCTGCTGGTCTGACGGCAGCCATGTACCTTGCAAAGCTAGGTCATGAGGTAACTATTTATGAAGAACGCCAAAAGGCTGGCGGTATGATGCAATACGGGATTCCACAGTATCGTCTTCCCCGGGAGATCGTTGACCGAGAAATCGGCATGATCCTGGAGTTGGGTGTGAAATTACAGACCGGTGTTCGGATTGAATTTCCTGCCTCCCTGATCTCAGAAGGATTTGACGCTGTTTTGGTAGCCGTAGGGGCTCATAAGGGAGCGCGTCTGCCACTGAAGGGCGCCGGGCTGGAAGGCGTATATACGAATATTGAATTTCTGCGCCAGACGGCAGAGGGGGAGGCTCCGACTGTCGGTAAGAACGTAATTATTCTGGGTGGGGGAAACGTTGCCTTGGACTGTGCAGGAATCGCAAAACGGTTTGGCGCGGAAACCGTTCATCTGGCTTGCCTTGAAAGCCGAAATAAGATGACCGCATCTCCTGAAGAGCTTCGCTGGGCTGAAGAAGAGGGAGTGCTGGTGCATAACAGCCGAACGTTTCTCGCCATTAACGGCAGCGGCGACGGTAAAGTGAACGGGCTGCGGATGGCAGAAGTGAAAGGCTTCCAGTTTGATGAGAATGGCAGGAGTGTCATTGATCTTATACCTGGCAGCGAAACGATACTCCCGGTTGATACAGTGATTTTTGCAGTAGGTCAAGGACCTGATTTGGCAGAGGGCTGTGGGTTAGCCCTTGGTCGTGGCAGCCGCATTGTTGTCGAAGCGAATAGCTGTGCTTCAAGCATTCCCGGTATTTTCGCAGCCGGAGACTGTGTAACAGGCACAGATTCAGTTATTCGTGCCATAGCAGGTGCGCGCCTGGCTGCTTCAGAGATGGACCGGTTTCTCGGCGGGGACGGCAATATTGAGGAAAATCTTTCACCGGAGCAGGCGGTTTGCCCGAGAATTGGTGCAATTAAAGGCATGAGTGATAGAAAGCGAAAGAAAACACAGATTGTTGCACCAGAGGAGCGTTGCCAATGCTTTGATCCGATGGATCTGGGTTATTCTGAAGCGCAAGTACCGGATGAGGCGCAACGTTGTCTGCAGTGTGATCTGCGACTAGAAATAGCTGCGCAAAAATTTTGGAATGATTATTCGAGTGTTGCCAGAGGTGAATAAAGATGCCACATGAAGTCAGCCGAACTCCCCATTTTCTGTCGCCTTTCCCGAATGCTGAAGAGCCTGCTATTCAGGAGCTTTTGGAGAATAGGCTAGCAATTTCAGCTTCGGACGCGGCAGTAAGAATTAGAGCACTTGCATTGACGGATAAACAAGGAGTGCTTCTCGATGAACGTTTATCCGCAATCAATCCAGATGACGGGAGACCCGTATTAATCTGCTCTCTCGCACAGGAGTTAGATGGATTCACGGACTTTATTCTTGCGCATGTCGCGAGTCGAATAGCAGCAGGGCTGGCAATGGCTGCAAAGATTTGCATGGATTGTGAGATTCTGATCTATGCCGAGACAGAGGCGCAAGCTGAGATGTTGGCGGCACCGCTGCGTGAGATAGCTCCGGCCTCGCTTATATCAGTGAAGTACGGACCGGCTTCTCCTGTCCTGCGGGAAGAAACAGCATTATACAATGCCATAGACAATGGTGTAATACGTTGTGACTTATGGGTGAAAAGCTTCAGTGCCGAAGGCTGGCAAGGGAGACCTACCTTCCTGCTGGATGTGGAGACTGCGTACTGGATTTACGAAGGTGTAAGCAGTTCCCGCCGTCAGGAGAAATTAATAATGATTACAACAGATGAGAGAACCAGGGTTGTGGCAGTTGCACTTGGCACCCCTGTGTCTGCTCTGTTAGAGGAGCTTGAACTTGCGCCAGCCAAGCCCCTGCTGCTGGGTGGCATGCTCGGGCACTTCGCATCGGCTCCGGCCTTAACTTCGGAATTCATAAGCTATGATTCTGTTTATGACAGTATCCGAATCTTTACCGACAAGCACTGTATGGCAACTATCGCCAAAGGGTTACTTAGCGCTGCAGCGGAGACATCCTGTGGAAAATGTGTGATTTGCCGTGAGGGGAGCTGGCAACTCAAAGCAGTCTTCACTGATGTTACCGAAGGGCGCGCAAAAAAAGAGGATCTTGATTTAGTAACAGATATTGGCGAATTAATCGGAGCAGGATCTTTTTGCGCATTTGGAAGAAATATGGTGGGGCCGGCGTTATCTGCTGTTGCCTGCTCCCGTCTTGATCTTGAAGCCCATATTGTACGCAAGACCTGTCCGGCTTCGGTGTGTACCCATTTTCTTGCCTATGTCATTGATCCGAAATTATGCAGCGGCTGCGGGGAATGTCTTGATGTCTGCCCGGAAAATGCAATCCAAGGGAAATCAGGCTATATCCATATGATCGATCCGGCGATTTGTGAAAAATGCGGAAGGTGTACGGAAGTCTGTGAAGAGAATGCGATTGTCACTGCATCTGGTCGCATCCGTGTCCCCAAACAGCTGACCAGGGTGGGCAGATTCAAGTAAGTAACAGAAAAATGGAAAGAGCATGCCATATCGGCTGCGGGTGCAGGAAAATGAGTAAGACATATTCTTTGTATTTTAAGCTTGTGTTGAATCTTCCCTCTGCGGCGGCGATGTCGCTTGCAGCTTCCCTGATGAATGAGGGGATTAATGGACGAACATGGGTGTTCACCCTGGTTGGTTTCTCGCTGGCTTGTCTTATTAACGATTTTATTCCCTTGATGAGGATTAGCGACTGGTTTACGGGGCTTTTTGCTCTAAAGAAGGATTTACTGGCGGGTCAATGTGTCGGCTGTCTGCTAATAAACTTCATTCCTGTAACTGTAATCAGCGGAGTGATGGCTCTGCTTGGCACATCAAACCTGTCAGGCTTTCTCACCTCATTTACTGGGAATTATCCGGTGCTTTATTTGGTTTCCTATCTAATGACCATGATCATGACACCTCTAGCCAAAGCTGCCGGGAATAAAGCATGCGCAAGAGTAACAGTCAGATAGAGGAAGGACACGATTACTTGGAAGAAGGGAATCGCCGTACATGAAAATATTAGAGAGAATACAGGGAATATCAGGCGGAATGATGCTGCTTCCTATGGGAATCGCTGCAATAATGCATACTTTTTATCCGAGAACCTTGATGGTTGGCAATCCGTCCACTGCTGTATTTTCGAATGCGGGAACGATGACGATCGTGGGAATTCTGCTAGTATTCTGTGGTATTCAGTTCAAACCTCAACAGCTTGTGACAACTCTGCGGCGGGGCGGCATACTAGTTGCGGTAAAACTTGTTCTTAGTGTTGTTTTTGGGATCGTTGTTATGAAGCTTTTCGGTTTGGCGGGTTTTGGAGGAATCTCTACCCTGGCACTTGTGGCTTGCATCACTAGTTGCAATCCCGGCATGTACCTTGCGCTGATGGAGAATTATGGTGATGACACTGACATTTCTGCGTTTGCTCTGCTGAACCTTATCGGGCTACCGTTCATACCCGTCTGTATTCTTGGTTTCTCTTCCGGAAATGGGATTGACGCTCGAAGCATCATGGCTACTTTAATTCCGTTTGTAGTCGGATTTCTTCTGGGTATGTTTGATCCTGCTGTTCGTAATTTTTCCAAATCAGGGACCTCACTTATGGTGCCTTTTCTGGGGTTTTGCCTTGGGGCGAATATCGATCTCAAGAGCGCACTCAGCTCATGTGGGCTGGGGCTGATTTTGTTCTTGATCTTTACCTTGATTAATAACATCCCCATGTTGTTAGTTGACCGATTCTGTCTGAAACAAGACGGGCATGCTTCTGCGGCGATTTGTTGTGTAGCCGGGTTATCCATAACGGTACCTCAACTTATGGCAGAGGTCGATCAGGCATATCTGCCTTATGTTGAGAGTGCCCGCGCACAAATTGCATTCGCAGTTGTTGCCAGTGCAATTGTCACTCCAGTTCTTGTGAAAAAGCTGAAACGATCTCGTGGATCAGTTTCTGAAAATATGCTTAACAAATTCGAATTGTAGGAGGCTACTAATGAAAATTTTAGGGATCAGTTGCGGAAGAAGAATGAGCAATTCAGAAATCCTTGTTAAAGAAGCTTTAATGGGTGCTGAGGAGCTTGGTGCCGAAGTAGAACTTGTGCGTCTTAATGATTTACATATTAAACCTTGCACCGGTTGTAATGCTTGTGTAGTGAGTCTGCTTGAAAAGTGTGGCTCAGGAGACTGTGTGATAAAGAATGATGACTATGGATTTATTGATGAAAAATTAATGGAATGCGACGGATTAATCTTGAGCTCAGCCATTTATGAAAAGAGTCCTAACGGATTATTGAAGATTCTGAATGACCGGATGGGGCCTTCTCATGACATTGCTTTCCGGATGATTGCCAAGAAGCAACGCGAGGAAAGAGGGATTACTACCGGCAAAGGCCCGGATGAAAGAAGCTTTAAAACAAGAGTAGCTTCTCTTATTGCTGTAGGAGGAAGTGAGTGGGACACACTCGCATTGCCGATGCTCCACCTTTTTACGTTGCCGATGCAAATTAATGTAATAGATAAAATGCTGGTCAATTGGGTTGGCTTACCTGGAGCAGTTGTGTTCAGGGAGGAAGAACTTAAGAGAGCAAGACAATCCGGTCGTCATGTGGCTGAAACACTCATGAATCCAGATACGGAAGCGAAGTATATTGGCGAACCTGGTTTATGTCCAATCTGTCATTCCAAACTCATAGAAATCAGAAATCATGATGATAATTACCCAGCAATATGTGGAATTTGCGGGGTCAGGGGGACTCTGGAGGTGGAAGACGGTAAAGTAAGATTTGATATCGCCGAGGAAGATAGAGCACATTCCCATGTTCTAATCTCCGGAAAGCTTGGCCACGCAGATGAATTATATCAAGTTTCTTTAAAACGTAATCCAAAGGCTGACGAATTGCCTGAACGGTTGAAGAAGTACAAAAATTATTTAGCTTATTCCAGACCTGAACGGGATTAATGCTCGCAAGAGTATTACTAGTCTTCTAGTGAAAGGAGTTCATTTATGATTGAATTACCACGAATTAACGATCTCGGATTTTTTGAAATTCGACTGGAGTCTATTGGAGGCTTGGGAGCTAACCTGGCGGGTAAAATGCTCGCAGAAGCGGGAGTCGTCGGAGCGGGGCTGAACGGCGTAAGCTTCTCGTCTTATGGATCAGAGAAAAAGGGCTCTGCTGTAAAGGCCCACATCCGCTTCTGTGATTTAAACACGCATATCCGTGATACTTCGCCGGTAGAGCGTCCCCATGTGGTTGGGGTGTTCCACGAAGCGCTTGTCAAGACCGTTAATGTCACCAGCGGGATTAATGAAGACAGCACTGTTCTTGTGAACTCGGCCAAGACGCCGGAAGAACTCAAAGAGCTGCTGAAGATGAAAGCCGGAACCATTGCTGTGATCGACGCGACAAGCATCGCACTGAAAGAGAAAAACCGTGTAAACATGGCGATGCTGGGTGCCCTGTTCCGGCTCTGCCCATTCCTGGTTGCTGAAACGATGAAGGGCGTTATTGAGAAATCGCTCGGCAAAAAATATCCGCAGGCTGTACAATCGGCTATTACGACTTTTGAGCGCGGCTACAATGAAGTGAAGTTTATGCACTTCGAGCTGGAGGCAGGGGACAGCATGCCTGAATATGTGCGTTCCGACATTTCGCCGTTTGGCTATGAAACTCAGCCTATAGGCGGTACGATCATCAATCCGGGAAGTAGCTTCCTCAAGAACCTGAGCATTTCCCGTTCCGGAATGATTCCGGCTTATGAAAATGAGTCCTGCATTAACTGTGCACAGTGTGACACCGTCTGCCCTGACCAGTGTTTTGTGTGGGAAGAACGGCTTGACCGCAAGGGGCGCTCACAGATGTTCCTGCGGGGCATCGATTATCAATATTGCAAGGGTTGCCTGAAATGCGTAGGCGCCTGCCCGACCTCGGCACTCTCAAGCATGCGCGAGAAGGAAGGCTATGCCGACAGCCATACAGTGCATCATCCATTCGATCTCATCACGCAAGCGTAAATCTGGTTAGAAAGGCGGAATGAACAATGGCTATTGATTATGAAAAAGAAATAGGTTCTGCCAAAGTAGAACAGAAATTCCTATATGAATCAGGCAATGAGATGGCGGCCTATGCTGCGCATCAGATCAACTATCATGTCATGGGGTATTTCCCGATCTCGCCATCGACAGAGGTTGCCCAATTCCTCGATACGATGAAAGCCAGCGGCCAGCATGACATTATGCTCGTGCCCTCAGATGGTGAGCACAGCTCGGCAGGTATCTGTTATGGCGCTTCTACAGCCGGCGGACGCGTATTTAACGCCACCAGTGCGCAAGGCTACATGTACATGCTTGAGCAGCTGCCTGTACAAGCCGGTACGCGGATGCCCATGGTTATGAACCTGATTTGCCGCTCCATCTCCGGACCGCTGAACATTCACGGGGACCACTCCGATTTGTATTTTGCACTCAATACCGGCTGGCCGATTCTGATGTGCCGTGACCCGCAGTCGGTCTACGACATGAATCTGATGGCACTGAAGCTGGCTGAGCATGTCAAAGTCCGCCTGCCGGTTATGGTAGCTTCGGACGGATATTTCACTTCTCACCAGAAGCGCCGCGTACAGGCTTTTGCGCACCGCGCAGATGTGCATAAATTCGTAGGCGAACAGCCGCCAGCCGGCTCAACCGATACCCTTGACCGCAACAATCCGGTTACTGTTGGTCCTTACATGAATGAACCGGATTATATCAATAATCGCTATCAGCAGTCTGTGGCCATGTACAATGCCGGTGAAGTGTTCGAAGAGATCGCTCAGGAATTTGCTGATCTGACCGGACGCCATTATGAGGTGATTGAGCAGTACCGGATGGGGGATGCCGATGTGGCTGTCTTCCTGATGAATTCCGCGTCCGAGATCATTAAGGATGTTGTGGATCAGTTGCGACTGCAGGGAGTCAAAGCCGGAGCGATTTCACCGAACATGATCCGTCCGTTCCCGCAGAAGCAGATCGCGGAAGCACTGAAGAATGTCAAAGCCATTACTGTTGGTGACCGTGCGGATTCCTTCGGCGGACACGGCGGCAACATGGTTAACGAAATCAAAGCAGCGCTGTTCACTTACGGGAATACAACGACTAAAGTCATCAGCCGGATTTACGGATTAGGCGGAAAGGACTTCTATGCTGAAGATGGCCATCATTTCTTCCAGCTGGCGTTGGATGCTGTTGTTGCTGACCGTGTTGAAGTACCGTTTGATTACTACGGCCACAATCCTGGTGAACCGGAAAAGGCACCGCAGCGCCTGCTTAAGCCGATGAATTTCGATTTGTTGAAGACGGGCCTCATTACTGTTACTAAAAATGAAGAAACCGGAAAGCTGGCCGTGAAGATTCCCCCGATCCGCAGTTTGATGAAGAAACCAAGACGCCTGGCTCCGGGTCACGGCACATGCCCGGGCTGCGGGATTTTCTCGGGTCTTGAGCTGTTCTTCAGGGGAATTGAAGGAGATATCGTTGCGCTGTACCATACAGGATGCGCAATGGTTACAACAACCGGCTATCCTTATTCGTCGCACAAGTCAACGTTCATCCATAACCTTTTCCAGAACGGTGCGGCTACGTTGTCCGGGGTGGTAGAAATGTTCTGGGAACGCAAACGCCGCGGAGAGCTGGATGGACTGGGCCTGAGGAATGACTTTACTTTCGTTATGGTAACAGGCGACGGAGGTATGGATATCGGGATGGGACCAGCCATTGGTGCTGCACTGCGCGGACATAAAATGATTATCATCGAGTATGATAATGAAGGTTATATGAACACTGGTGCACAGCAGTCTTATTCAACACCGCTCGGTCACCGGACTTCTACTTCAAGCATCGGCAAGACCCAGCAGGGTAAAGTTACCCAGCATAAAGATACTGCCCAGATCATGGCAGCCACTAATATTCCTTATGTATTCACCGGCTGTGAAGCCTACCCGCAGGATCTGCTCAAAAAAGCAGCTAAGGCCCAATGGTACGCGCAGAATGAAGGTCTGGTCTACGGCAAGATTCTGATTGCCTGCCCGTTGAATTGGATGACCGAAGACAAGGATGGGACGGATATTGTATCCTTGGCGGTGGAATCCTGCTTCTTCCCGCTGTATGAAGTGGAACAAGGCACAACGACCATTACGTACAATCCGGAGAACAAGGACAAACGTATTGAAGTCTCTGCCTGGCTGAAGACGATGGGTAAGACCCGCCATCTGCTCAAGCCTGAGAACGAACCGGCTCTGCGCAGCTTTGAGAGCGAAGTTCAGCGCCGCTGGAGTCGTCTCAAAGCGAAACACGAGCATTCTGAATTGTGAATATAGTTTTTTAAACATTACACTTATCGATATTTTGATTCTGAAGTGGATGATTTGCTCAAGGGAGTATATCTGAAGATCGAGAAGAGCGGATACAGTGGGAGATAGCGAAGGAGCTGGGGATCTCACGGAGTAATGTTTCGAGAGTGAATTTAAGAAACAAAGTCTGGGAATAGATTAATACCTGTAAGGACAGAGGATTCGTCGGTTTACGTTACTTTATTTATATAGTGTAGAAGTTAAAAATCATGATAAAGAAGCAACTTATCTGCGGATAAGTTGCTTTTTGGCGATACGTCATTCTTTAGCTAGTTCGGCTCTTTTATTATTCAGAGCGGTTCTGCTCAATCATTAGATTGTACCTCTTCACAAGCAGCTTGTTGAAAAAATAAAAACATAACCCGTTAAGCAATCCTATTACGGTTGAACTGAATGCCGAGATTAGATATCCTTCATTTTCTACATTTGAAACAAGATTAATGACAATAATTGAAAGAATTAGACTGAAAGCAAAACCTCCCAAGGAGAAATATAACAAATTGAGTAGAAAAACTCCTCTTCGCTTCTTAATCAAGCTTTCAATAAAATCATTTAAATAGATAATAAGTAAAATACCATAAACTAATAATAGGGCAATAAGCCCATAGAAACCAGCAGGTGGTGGCTTATCCGCAAGAGCAAAAAAGATGACAGTCCAAAAAAAGAAGAATGTGAAGAAATTTATCGTTTTAATTTTTTTTAACAGCTTCAGGTCCATAACATTGGTAAACCTCGCTTTTTAGTTTTTTAACAAGGCAATTGTTTATTCTATTATTACCTGTCTATTTTATCAAAACAACATAATTATTTCTGAAATAGATTCATTTTTTTAAACATTTTCATGAATTTGCAAAATTAAGTGATGAATTAATTTCAGTTTATTCAAAACTTGTGTAAATATTGTAATTATTTTCTGAAAAAATTGTAAATGTTTCAGAAAAAAATGGGAGTATAGTGTGATAGTACAAAAAACAGCTGACTGTATTTCTATTCTCCGCATCATTGGTTTTAGTATTCAGAGAGTATAGCTTTTCATTATTTTCAGGAAGGATTTGATTAATGATGAGTAAAAGTAATTTTTTTAGATTTGAGCGTAAAAATGATGATTTTCCGTTCTACAGTGAACTGCAATCCCCTACTCTAAATTTGAAAACCAGCCTAATATTTCTGATAGCTGTTGCTGCAGGTTTTGCATTGTTTCTTATTGGGTTTGGAGGTACTTATGGACATCCTTTTATAAATGTGATTTTCCCATTAGCAGCAGTTATCTTTGTTGCACGGAGTCAGTGGACATTACTTTTCAGAAAATTAGTTGCTAAAGATATTATATTAATTCTTGGGACGTACATTGTAAATCTTATTGTGACCTATGGTGTTGGTTTTATTATTACGAAATTATTTAATTTTAGTGCAAATCCAGTGAGTGAAGGATTCAATGGTAATTTTTCCGATACAATTACGACGTTCCTGACAATGCTCCCGATGCTTTTTGGAGAAGAATTAATAACGATCCTTCCATTCTTAGTCATTTTGTACTTAGGAGTAAAAAAACTTAAACTGAACAGAAAGTCTGCGATTATCTTAGCGTGGATTGTAGTATCCATTATTTTTGGCGCATACCATTTACCAACTTATAATTGGAATATTGCACAAGCCATTCTCGGTATCGGCATTGTACGGATTGTTCTGCTCTATCCATACATTAAGACTAAAAACATTTGGACATCGTTTATAGTGCATGTGCTAAATGACTGGACACTTTTTGGATTTGCCTTTATGGTTTCAATGCATCATTGATTAGAGAATTCCATGTAAAAATTGTAATCTTTTTCTGAAAATACTGTAAACCATCCGGGAAATGACGGGATTATAGTGTGATAGTAAGAAAATGACTAAAAGGAGATCTTCAAAAATGGAAACTCAAGTTAAAAAATTCACAACTAAAAAGCGGATGTCCGTACTTCTATTGTCAGCAGCACTGGCTGCAGTTGGCACAGCGGCGGCTTTACCCGTGTCTGTCGGATCAGTTCATGCTGCAGCCATTACTGCAACAATAACCTCCAGGGTGAATGTCCAGGTTAAAGGTAAAGCAATCGGGACTCAGGCTTTCCTAAGCCCATTAGGTAATACACTCATTCCGCTTAAAGACGCAGCGCAAGCATTAGGCGCAGCTGTTAAATACGATAACAAAAATCATAGTGTAGAGCTTACCCTGGGAGAGAATACTGTAAATTATTCATTGGATATCGACAGTGCACTTGTAAAGTTAAATGGAAGCGGTCTGGGACAAAGATATGAAGCTCAGGTAATCGGAGGAACTTCTTTTGTTGCAGTGCAAGCCTTGGTTGAACCTTTCGGATATTTGGCCCAATGGAACGGACAAACCCGTACTGTCAATATCACGAATGCAGGAATGAATGAACTGACTATAACTGCCGGTAAACTCCAGTCTTCTAATTCCCATAAGGATGTAACCATCAATATCGTATATCCAGTTGTATCGCAGCTTGCGAATCAAAATGCCGAAGCGGCAATTAATAAAGCGGTGAAAGCTCAGGCACAGAAGTTTCTAGATGCCTCGGAAAAACAACTGGCTAAGTCTGGTGCTCCAGCGGAAGGAGCGACATACGATTTCGAACTGGCCTACAAGGTGACTTACAATCAAAATGGAGTGATTAGCTTCCTGCTTACCAATTATCAATACCTCGGCGGAGCTCATGGAGGCGGCTCACAAACAGGTCTTACTTACTCTCTGCAGGATGGTACGACAATGAAGCTGGGAGATTTGCTGAAATCCAACAGCAATTACAGTCAGGTTATTAAGAAATCACTTCAAGAACAAGTCCAAAAAGGTACTGAGTCTTCTATCTACTCTATTGACCTGTTCAATAAGTTAACTAAAGATTCTAATGCATACCTGGATAACTTCTACTTGACTAATGCAGGATTCACTGTGTTTTTTGTTCCAGGTGATATAGCAGAAAGTGTTGTAGGCAGTCCTGAATTCAAATTCACATGGGCTCAGTTCCTTTCGAATAATGCGGATCCGTTCGCTGCTTATTAGGTCGGTTTTTGACTTCAATCGTTTTTTTTCATCGTTACTTTATCACAAAAGAGTTTTTTTTAAAGCAACTTGCCAACTGGGAAGTTGCTTTTTTTGTTGAGTTAAGTAGGGGGGACTAAATGATTGCCTAGCATTCAAAATTGACCATGTACCGGAAACTTGCGGAGCCGCGACCACTCCTGCTGCAGTTTTTTAATAGAATGGAAATGAGAGGGGGCTATTCCGGGGAGATTTATATAAATTCAAAGATAAAATCCTATATGAGATAGAAACAATCCTTTTTGCGGTAGTTGCTAGCCAACATGTCTTATAGACTAGTTAATGCAAGGAGTCCCGTATAATTTTTGAACGACGACTTTGCATATTCAGTCAAAAGAAGGAGAGAAAATTCATATTATGAACACAGTAACACAGATAAACAACAGCAAAGACAAGCAGACGCATTTTATTCTCAACGGTAATCTTTGGAATATTATGGTCCAGTTATCATGGCCCGCTATCATCGCAATGGTCCTCTATGGCTTAAATGCGGTTATTGCCGCTGTATTTGTGGGAAGATTTGTCGGAGAGGAAGCACTGGCTGGGGTATCGGTAGCTTATCCTTTAACCCAGATCAGCTTGGGACTGGGCTCCTTGATTGGGGTGGGTGCCGGTTCTGCTTTAAGTTTAGCCCTCGGCAGGCAGGACAAAGAAATGCAGAAGCGTTTGATGGGGAATGTTAATTATCTGTCCATCCTTGTAACGCTTGTCTATATGGTATTGGGTTTGCTTTTCTCTACACAGCTGGTGCGAATCATGGGAGGAGAAGGGGAAACTCTGGCTCTTGGAGACAGCTATTTTAGAATTACGGTGATTGGTTCATTTTTCTGGATTTATGGACTGGCTGCCAACATGATTGTACGTGCCGAAGGGAAAATGAAATCGGCAGCCGTGGTAATGGGCATTGGACTGGCAGTTGATGTATTGTCCAATTATATTCTGGTAGCCTGGCTGAATTTTGGAGTAGAGGGTGCTGCCTGGGCTACAAATATCGGGATGCTGGTCTACACCTTGCTGGGATGGATTTATTTTGGCAAAGGATTTGCCTCATTCCGAACGAATGTCTTCGCAATCTATCGGGATGCTGCCACAATCAAATCCATAATTGGTCTGGGAATGTCCTCTTTCATTATGAACTTTATGAATCTGGTACAGGCTGTTGTAGTATTTAATGCACTCTCGAGATACGGGACTACAGCAGATATTGCATTTTATGGAGTGGTTTTTCGTGTTTTCACCTTCCTGTTGACGCCGATATTCGGATTAATGCGCGCCTTGCAGCCAGTCATCGGCATAAATTTTGGAGCAGAACAGTATGAGCGCGCCATCAAAGCCTATAAAATATTCACACTCGTTTCCATGCTGCTGACTTTGCCTTTCTGGATAATTTCCATGATCTCGCCGGCTTCCATTCTGGGGCTAATGCTGCCGGATCAAATCTTTAAGACCAGCGAAATGTTATATTTCCGGTTGAACATGGCGGTTCTGCCGTTATTGTCGCTCATTTTTATGGCCATGACCTTTTTCCCTGCGATTAATAAAGGGAAGCCGGCAGCCGTTATCGGCATCACCAGACAACTTGTTTTTTATGTGCCAGTGATGCTTGTTTTGCCAAGATGGTTAGGCGTCTCCGGAGTATATTGGGGTTCGCTTGTAATTGATTCTGTGGTTGTAGTGTGGACGGTAATCCTGGTAACTAAGGAATTCACCCGGCTCAGAGCTAAGTCCAAGCTAGCCAGGACTTACAATATGTGAAGGCAAGATGCTGGAACTTCTGCTTTGCCTGGATGGCCGATTTAATAGATATACCCTAAAAGAGCCTTGGAATTATAAAGGCTCTTTTTTGTGCTACTGGTTGACATTATAAACAAAAAGAAAGTATGATATTTTAAATCGTAATAATTACGAATAAAAAAATGTGTATTTGAATTGATTTGTGGATAATGAATGGTCACAAGCGGACTCTATCGTTCCTCACGAGAACTTCGAGCGGCAATTAGAGCAGGTTGAACTGGATTCAGAAAGGATCTTTTGGATTTCTTGAAAATAACCATTTTAAAGGAGCTTCAATAAATAATGAATAAAAGCAGCACCAATCAACGTCTACCCAGAGCAAAAGGGATTGATATGGGTACCTATTATACACCCAAAGAATGTGCCAAAAAGGTTAGACATCTGATCCTACCCGATATGAATCGAAAGATTGTCGAAGAATTCATCACAATCTTAGGTATGAGGGAAAGATTTGAAGAGCATCGAGTTCCCATTCCCAATAAAGTGGTTATGTATGGTCCACCGGGCACAGGGAAAACACTGACGGCATTTTATATGGCTCAAATGCTGGAGCTTCCACTTATCCTGGTTCGACTTGATGCAATTATTCACAGTCATTTGGGCGAGACTGGAAGTAATATCCGTAAAATATTTGAGTATGCCAAAGCATCTCCTTGTGTTCTTTTCCTGGATGAGTTTGATGCCATTGCAAGAACACGGGAGAGTAATGACGAGGTTAAAGAAATGGCTCGTGCGGTGAATACACTGCTGCAATGTCTCGATGATTTTGGTGACAATAGCATTTTTGTAGCAGCGACGAATCTAGAAAATGAACTGGATAGAGCTATTTGGCGAAGGTTTGATACAAAAATGATTTATGCTAACCCGGATGAATCAAGTAGGCGTCAATATGTCGAACTGTTAATTAATGACTTTGAAAGTGAAGCTGGGTTGATGGACGAGGCATGTGAACGTCTTTCCGGTTGCAGTTTTGCTGATATTGAACAAATTGTCCTGAAAGCGAAACGTAAGGCGATCATAGAGCATTGTCTGCTAAAACGAGAGCATATTGTTCTATCCTATGAAGAATACAATCCTTCCATAAACTAATTGTGGGCGAGTATAAATACAGGATATTGTAATTGGAGCAATTCAACGAAAAAAAGAACCCCAGCGACGGAATTTTTAATCGCTTGGGTTCTTTTAAATTCATCAACTGATATTAGGTGTAGAGTCTCTTAGGATGAGTTTGGTATAAATATGAGAAACCTGATAGGGTTGCTTCGGATCATGAATTCGGGAAAGTAGCATTTCAGCTGCTTTGACACCCATCTGATTACTATAAATATGAACAGTAGTGAGATGGGGTTCTACAATGCTTGATTCAGGACCATTATCAAAACCACAAATCACGAGGTCATTAGGAATGGAAAGCATATTTTTGAGTGACTTCATAAAGGTAACCGCAATATAATCGTTAGCACACACGAAAGCAGAAGGAAGCTGATTGATTTGGCTTAGCTTAGCATCTGCCCACTCCGGACTCGAAAAAAATAGTCGATCGTCATCGAGAATACATTGTGAGAGATCAAGCTGAATCCCAGATTCTATCAATGCGCGATTAAAGCCCACCCATCTTTCATTAAAACTCCTACAGTGATTATAGTCTCCGATGAATCCCAGTGATGTGTAACCGCCATCAATTAACTTTTTTGTAAGTTGATATGTGCTGTGTTCATTTTCCATGAGAAGTACATCTGCTTGGAATTCAGGGTAGCAGATATCGGCAGAGCAGTCGATGAAAATAGTTGGAATGCCTAGACTTGTAATCAGCTTACTATATTCCGAATTGAACAACTCAATACAAATAATTCCGTCTACATTGGCGACATCAAAATTATTTGGAAGAGACAGGGACTCTTGATCAATGTCTCTTATAATGTGCATGGATAAATTATATCCTTCTGCACTGATTCGTTTCTCCATGCCACTGATCAGTTTCGATCCAAAGTGGGAAGTGTTAGGTAAGTTTTCTGTTAATAAAGCGATGTTTCCAGAGTTTCTTGGTTGAACACTCTCGGTGTCCATAAAAGCAAATTGTTTATATTTTAACTCTATCGCTTTCTTTATAACCTTGTTTCTGGTTTCATCAGGTATACCATTCGTTCCATTTAAGGCTTTGGAAGCTGTATTTCTGGAGATTCCTAAAGCATCCGCGATGTCTTGTATGGTTACTTTTTCCCTGGCCATCTATGTAATTCACCTCTATATTCTTGTTCTTAACCTTCGCCACAAATAGTGTACTATTTGTCATGATTCCAACTCTCTTTAATGTATATTAGTTTACTCAAAATAGCAATATAATATTTACAAATGCACAATTTAGTTTACATTTTACCAGTGGGTAAGTGTGCAAAAAAGGTAGTTTTGTTTTCGTTTTAATGAGAATATGTTGACTTTAAAGTATACAATCCTATTTAAATTGGCTGTATTTGTAATTTTGTAAAATTTAAAGCGTCATTTATGAACAAAATATTTTGTCATATGCACATAAATATTTTTACAAAATGTATTGACGAACGATTAAGTGTTTGGTAAATTGTAAAAGCAGCAGGACATAAGCCAATTGAAAGCCCTTACTGCATCAAGATATAAACATTGATAAGAACGGAGGTAAAGGCATTGCAAAACCTAATAGAAGCTGAACACAGAACAATGGTGTCCAAACATAAGAGCTCCTTACTAGACTATCTAAAGAAATACTACTTTCTTTATATTTTGCTCGCACCAGCTGTGATCCTGACCCTGATTTTTAAATACGGTCCTATGTATGGTGCGATTATCGCCTTTAAAGATTTCAGCCCAATCAAAGGGATTATGGGGAGTGAATGGGTAGGCTTGTACAACTTCGAGAAATTCCTGTCATCCCCCAACTTCGAAGTTATCTTTATGAATACGCTTAAATTAAGTTTTTTCGGATTAATTCTGAGTTTTCCAATTCCAATCCTGCTTGCGTTGATGTTAAATCAAATTCGCCGTGCAGGCGTCAAAAAGAACATTCAGTTGTTCTTGTATGCACCTAACTTTATTTCTGTTGTCGTTGTGGTCGGGATGTTGTTTATCTTCTTGTCCCCAACGGGACCGATTAACCAGTTTTTCACGTGGCTTACAGGTGAACCAATCATGTTCATGTCTCGTCCGGAGTACTTCCGTTCGATCTACATTCTGTCCGATATTTGGACCGGAGCCGGTTGGGCATCCATTATTTATGTAGCAGCACTTGCTAATGTCGATCCTGAGTTACATAATGCAGCCAATCTTGACGGCGCTAATCTTCTACAAAGAATACGCCATATCGATTTGCCAACCATTCGTCCAATTATGGCTATCGTATTTATCCTTGCAGCTGGTGGGATTATGTCCATTGGTTTCGAAAAAGCCTATCTCATGCAAACGGCGATGAACTTGCCAACCTCAGAAATCATTCCGACTTACGTTTATAAAATTGGTTTGCAGTCGGGCGATTATGCTTATTCAGCCGCAGTAGGGTTGTTTAACTCTATCATCAACATCGTCTTGCTCGTCACCGTTAACTTCACCGTGAAGAAACTGAATGAGGGCGAAGGTCTTTACTAAGAAAGGAGCAACAAGCTATGCCCATTAAACATTCCGGATTAGATCGCTTTATCGTCGTGCTGAACGCGATCTTCCTGACACTGGCCGTACTTATCATTGTACTTCCTTTGATTTATGTAGTGATTGCATCTTTTATGGATCCATCAGTTCTGCTCAGTAAAGGATTATCATTCAACCTTTCGGACTGGTCATTAGAAGGGTATATAAAAATTCTTTCTAATCCGGCCATGATCCGAGGTTTTGGAAACTCTGTTTTATACTCTGTTTCATTTGCTATGCTTACCGTTCTCGTCTCAATCTGTGCAGGGTACGCACTGTCTGATGACAGGCTCAAAGGAAAAGGATTCTTCATGACCTTGTTTATTATCACCATGTTCTTTGGGGGTGGGCTTATACCTACATACCTGCTCGTTAAGAATCTTGGTCTGCTTGATACAGTATGGGCGGTGATCATTCCAGGAGCAGTCAATGTATGGAACATCATTCTCTCTAGAACTTTCTTCAAAGGAGTACCGAATGAAATGAAGGAAGCCGCTAATGTCGACGGAGCTTCGGAGATGCGGATTTTCTTCAGTGTCGTATTACCGCTCTCCAAACCGATTGTTTTCGTGCTCGCTCTTTATGCTTTTGTGGGCCAGTGGAATTCCTACTTTGACGCCATGATCTATTTAGATAATCCGAATCTTCATCCACTGCAGCTCGTGTTGCGGTCCATCTTGATCCAGAATCAGGTAGATCCGGGCATGATCAGCGATCAACTCGCCATGGCGGAAATGAAACGATTGTCTGAAATCATCAAGTACGCTGCCATTGTTGTTTCCAGTTTGCCACTTATTGTTATGTATCCGTTCTTCCAGAAGTACTTTGAAAAAGGTGTTATGGTCGGTTCCCTTAAGTAGGAAACAGGCTGCACATAGATAAAGATTAATTCATTCATATCTAATTTGGAGGTCATACCCTATGAAAAGAATTAAGAAATCAAGAGTATCAACGAAAGTAGCTTCTGCATCTGTACTTGCTTCGTTTATGTTCCTTACTGCATGCGGTGGCGGAGGAGGAGGGGGAAGTGCAGCTAGTAAAGAACAGGACGCCAGCGGTAAAGTAACTTTGAACTTTATTACGCAAAGCTCTCCACTTGCACCCGTTGATCCAAATGAAAAACTGATTAATAAGCGTCTTGAAGAAAAGACGAATGTTCATATTAATTGGAAGAATTTCACGAAAGACGTATTTGTTGAAAAAAGAAACTTGGCTGTGGCAAGCGGCGATCTTCCTGATGCAATTTTTAATGCGGACTATAGCGACTATGAGCTGCTCAAGCTTGCTAAAGATGGTGCCATTATTCCGCTGAATGAGCTTATCGAGAACAATATGCCCAACTTCAAAAAGGTGCTGGAAGAAGCACCGGAATACAAGAGTATGATTACGGCACCAGACGGTAATATTTATGCCTTTCCGTGGATCGAAGAGCTGGGCAATGGCAAAGAAAGAATCCAGGCGGTAGACAGTATGCCTTGGATCAATGTGGAATGGCTTGAGAAGCTGGGCCTTGATATGCCTACAACAACAGAAGAATTAAAAGAAGTATTAATTGCCTTCAAGACAAAAGATCCAAATGGCAATGGTAAGGCTGACGAAATTCCTTTGTCCTTTATTAACAAGCCTGGAGCAGAAGATCTGGTTTTCCTATTTGCTTCATTCGGATTGGGGGAGAACCCCGACCACGCGGTTGTAAGCAATGATGGAAAGGTAATATTTACGGCGTCACAAGATGACTACAAAGAAGCCGTTTCTTTTATTAACGAGCTGTATAAAGAAGGACTCATTGATATTGAAGCCTATACTCAGGACTGGAGTACTTACCTTGCAAAAGGAAAGGATCAGAGATACGGACTTTACTTCTCATGGGATAAAGCTAACATCACTGGAGCAAATGACATTTACGAGGTTATGCCTCCACTTGCTGGACCAGATGGTGAAGTTAACGTAACAAGAACGAACGCGCTTGGTTTGGGCAGAGGTAAGATGGTTGTTACTAGCGCCAATAAGAACTTAGAAACGACAGCGAAATGGGTTGATCAACTCTACGATCCGATTCAATCTGTACAGAACAACTGGGGAACGTATGGAGACGATAAACAGCAAAATATCTTCGAATTTGATAAAGAAAAAGAAATGCTGAAGCATTTGCCGCTGGAGGGTGCAGCTCCTGTAGAACTACGTGAGAAAACAAGTGTCGGTGGACCCTTAGCTATCCTTGATTCCTATTATGGCAAATACACAACCATGCCGGATGATGCCAAAGGCAGAATGGATATTATCAAGAACATCATGGCGCCAAAAATGAAAGCAGAAAACGTAATGCCGAGTGTATTCCATTCCATTCAAGAGCTTGATCGCCTTACGACAATTGAGACGGATCTTTTTGCCTACGTGCTTAGAATGCGTACTGAATGGTACCAAAATGGTAAAGTCGAAGCGCAGTGGGATGAATATTTGAAAGAATTGGACCGTCTGGGCTTGCAAGAATGGCTTGAAATTAAACAAGGCGGCTATGACAGAGCAAGCAAATAATAAACTATAAATAATATACGGTAAAGACCGTGTTCGGGAGTAAAGGAGAAAACAATAATGTCTACGATTGCGAAACAAAATTACCGCGGAGTGTATCATTTTTCCCCTAAGGAAAAGTGGATGAATGATCCAAACGGAATGGTTTATTTTGAGGATGAATATCATTTGTTTTTTCAGCACCATCCAGGTGGAATGACTATGGGCGCTATGCACTGGGGCCATGCGGTCAGCAAGGATCTGGTTACATGGGAGGAGCTGCCTATCGCTCTTGCTCCAGATGAATTAGGTATGATTTTTTCCGGCAGTGCCGTAGTTGACTGGAATAATACGACTGGATTTTTTGAAGATAAACCAGGTCTAGTAGCGATTTTTACACACCATTTGGATATGCCGGAAGGCAAGCCAGCCATTCAGCGTCAAAGCTTGGCTTATAGTAAGGATAACGGAAGAACCTGGACGAAATATGATGGAAACCCGGTGCTTGAACATGATACATTCATTGATTTCCGTGACCCGAAAGTATTTTGGAATAAAGATACTAATCAATGGGTGATGATTGTAGCTTGTGGTCAAACGGTGTGTCTATATCATTCTCCTGATCTGATGAACTGGACATTTGCCAGTGAATTCGGAGAAGGAATCGGTTCTCATGACGGGGTATGGGAATGCCCGGACTTGTTCCCGCTGGCCATTGATGGCGATCCTTCGAACACGAAATGGGTGATGCTAGTGAGCATCGGTGCGGATCCCGCTTTTGTGGAAGGATCAAGAACACAGTATTTTACAGGGGATTTTGATGGAGAAGTGTTCACGCCAGATGAAGATTCGATAAAAGTTCGCTGGCTTGATTATGGAAGAGATAACTATGCAGGTGTAAGTTGGTCCGATATACCGGCGGAAGATGGAAGAAGGCTATTTATCGGCTGGATGAGCAACTGGATGTATGCTAACAAGACGCCAGCAGAAGAATTCCGTGGCGCGATGACAATTGCAAGAGAACTTCAGCTCGAATCAAGACAAGGGGGAACCTTTCTTGTGCAGAAGCCGGTCCAAGAGTTGGAATCAGCTCGTGTACAAGTCCTTTCTATAAAAAATGCAACGGTGCAAGAAATCAATACTCTTCTTAAAGAGATTCACTTGGAATCTTATGAGATTATAGCTGAGTTCGCTCGGGATAAATCTGTAGGTTTCAAGGTAAGAATTGGTGCGGATGAACAAACAGTGATCGGTATCAACGGTGAGACAGAGGAACTTTATGTAGACCGGAAGGCTTCGGGCCAGCATGATTTCCATGAACATTTCGTAGGACATCATTCAGCCAAACTCGCAGCGCTTGATGAGTCAAATGATCTCCGTATTTATGTGGATCGCTCTTCCGTTGAGGCGTTTAGTAATGGAGGTCAGGCAGTGATTACGGATCTTATATTCCCTGGACTAGAATCTAAAGGTATTGCTGTGTTTGCAGAAAATGAGAATGACTTGCTGATTTCCCTGGATATCTATGAGCTTACTCTCTCTGCTGAGCAAGACAAGAATTAGTCACCGAGAGGAGTCTTGTATATGCGTATAGGAGCGATTGAAGCTGGCGGAACGAAGTTTATATGTGGCATCGGGAATGAAAATGGGATCATTGAAGATCAGATCAGTTTCCCGACAGAACATCCTGAGTTGACGTTGCCCAAAGTTATTCAATATTTTCAAGACAAACCAGTAGAAGCTATCGGAATTGGATCGTTTGGTCCAATCGATATAAGCCCAGATAGTCCGACGTATGGTTACGTTACAACAACACCAAAACCAGGTTGGGGAAATTACGATATGCTGGGCACTTTGAAAAGAAACTTTTCGGTTCCCTTTGGCTGGGACACGGACGTCAATGCAGCGGCATTTGGTGAAGCCAAATGGGGCGCAGCCCAAGGGTTATCCAGCTGTTTGTACTATACAGTTGGCACGGGTGTTGGTGTGGGAGTGTATTCAGAAGGCAAACTTATTCATGGTCTTGTGCATCCTGAAGGGGGTCATGTTCTTACAAGACGCCATCCTGAAGATGAATTCCCAGGGGGATGTCCCTATCATGGGGACTGCCTAGAAGGGATGGCGGCAGGTCCTGCTATTGAAGCAAGGTGGGGGAAGAAGGGATATGAACTTCCTATAGATCACCTTGCATGGGAAATGGAAGCATTTTATATTGCGCAGTCGATTACGGGTGCTATATTGCTTAACTCTCCTCAGAAAATCATTCTGGGTGGTGGTGTTATGCAGCAGTCACAATTGTTTCCACTTATTCGGCAGGCCGTGCTACAGAACCTGAACGGTTATGTCAGCTCAAGTACTATTTTGGAACACATAGATGAGTATATCGTTCCACCAGGACTAGGCCAACAGGCGGGATTATGTGGTGCTCTCGCTCTTGGACTCACAGCACTGGAAAGTCAGAGTTCTGCTCAATTGTAAAAGAATATAGAGAGGAGGTCAGTGCAATGAATTGGCCTCCTTCTTATTTTACTATAAAAGAAATGATTGATGATAGAAAAAGAGGGTGAAGAGGATGGTTAATAAGGGAAAAGTAGTTTTATGCTTTCTCATGGCAACAGGATTTGTTATGACTTCAGCAGGCATTTATGTAGCCAATCCCGGTACGGGTTGGGCTGCGCCCGCTGATCAGGAGGTAAGTAAACAAGCTAAGGAGGGGCTTTCTATTTTTGAAAGCGTAACCAAAACAAACACAAACTTGACAGGTTGGCAAATAAAAGGAAAAGGTAAGTTGGCGGATACTGTGGAAGGGATTTTACTGACTTCTGATCCACAAGAAAATGTAATGGCAATCTCCGAAACGGTGTCAGAGGATTTTATCTATGAAGCTGATGTCATGATCAAGGATATGCAAGCGGACGCGACCTTATTGTTCCGTTCTAATGAAGATGGCTGGGGTTCCTACATGCTCCAAATTGTTCCGAATGCAGGTATGATCCGCTTACGAGACGCAAGTGATGGTGAAGGGAAATTAAAAGAGGAGCGGAAGGTTACTGTTAAGGCAGGAGAGATCTATCATCTCAAGGTGAAAGCAGAGGGTTCATCACTGAAAGTATATTGGGACAATGAATATAAACCTGTGATTGAGGTTCAGGATGATGCGTATCGTACTGGTAAGCTGGGACTCAATGTATGGAATGGTTCTGTTTTGTTCCAAAATATTATCGTAAGCGACCTGAAAGGGAATTTGGGTGCTGTGGTTACAAATAAAGGACAATGGCAGCCTAATATCAACGGCAAAAAAGGAATGGCAGTAAACCAGATGAAGTCACAGCAAATTTATAATAAACAAGCTGCTGATTTTGTATATGAAGGAAATCTATCTCTTCGTCCTGATTCTGTTGCAGCGCTCGCCTTTCGTTCATCGGCTGATGGAACAAAGGGATATGAAGCAGCCCTGACAAAGGAAGGAAATCAGGTTCGTGTAAGTCTGACGAAAGCTAACGGAACAACGATTGCAAGTTCACAGCATACCTATCCAAGTCAGGCCGGAGCAAAACATCATGTAGAGATAAAGGCGAAGGGAAACAGAATTCAGGTCTTTCTAGACGGATACACCCCGGCCGCAATCGATCTAACAGATAAAACCTATACCGATGGATATGCAGGAATCGTTGTTAAACAGGGAACAGCTTACTTCCAGGATACCTATGTGACGGATGCCAGCAATTATTATAGTGAAAAATATCGTCCTCAATACCACTATACGCCAATTCGTGGTTCTGCCAGTGATCCGAACGGACTTGTCTACTTCGAAGGTGAATATCATCTATTCCATCAGGACGGAGGCACTTGGGCACATTCTGTCAGTAAAGATATGCTGAACTGGAAGCGGCTTCCGATTGCGCTGCCGTGGAATGATCATGGGCATGTCTGGTCTGGATCAGCTGTGGCAGATTTGACGAATGCATCAGGTTTGTTCGGGGATTCAGGAGGTAAAGGTCTAATTGCCTACTACACTTCCTATAATCCCGATGGCCCGAATGGGAATCAGCGTATCGGTCTTGCATACAGCAAGGACCAAGGTCGTACTTGGGAATATTCCAAGACGCGTCCAATGGTTATCGGAAATCCAGGCGATAATGGAGGGGAGCCGGGAGGCTGGGATTTCCGTGATCCGAAAGTGATTCGTGATAATGACAATAACAGGTGGGTAATGGTTGTATCCGGTGGAGACCATATTCGTTTCTTTGCTTCAACGAATCTACTTGATTGGAACCTGACAGATAGTTGGGGATACGGGGACTATGTTCGCGGCGGTGTATGGGAATGTCCGGATCTGCTTCAGCTTTCGGTAGACGGAACATCACAGAAGAAATGGGTTCTGATGATTAGTACAGGAGCGAATTCAAAAACAGGCGGATCAGATGCTGAATATTTTGTGGGTCATTTAACAGCGGAAGGTAAATTCGTTAATGATAATCCGGCAGGGAAAGTTTTGCGAACAGATTTTGGAAAAGAATTCTACGCTTCAATGTCTTTTTCGAACATGCCAGATCATCGCAGCGTAATGATGGCATGGATGACAAACTGGGACTATCCGTTTGCTTTTCCAACAAGCCATTGGAAAGGCGTACTGTCAATCCCAAGAGAAGTCTCATTAGTAACGACAAAAAATGGGATTCAGCTCGCTCAAAGTCCGATTAAGGAGTTGGAATCGCTGCGTAGTCAGCTGTATTCTACTGCTAACAAAGAGGTGAGTCCTTCTTCTCAGAATCTATTGAAAGGGGTTACCTCTGGTGCATACGAGATTGAAGCTGAAGTAGAAATTCCAGCAGGTAGTCAGGTTAGTGAATTTGGCTTTAACGTTCGTGTAGGGGGAAGTCAAAAAACGGTTGTTGGATATAAACCTGGTGAGGGTCGGATTTTCGTGGATCGGTCTGCATCTGGTTTGACGGATTTTTCGAGTCTATTTAGTACAAGACATGAAGCGGCAATGCAAACGGAGAACAAGCGAGTTAAGATGCGTATCCTTGTAGATGAGTCTTTTATTGAGGTTTTTGGCAACAACGGTAAAGTTGTTTTCTCTGACGTCATTTTTCCGGATCCAGCCAGCAGAGCTTTGAGTTTTTACACCAAAGGAGGCAACGTAAAAGTCGTATCTCTGAAGGTGAATCAGTTAGGCTCTGTATGGAATCAGGAGACGGGCTCAGCTACCAAGATAATGATGGATACAAGTGATCGCGAACTGAGCAAGGGGCAAAGCGACATACTTTTGGCGATGGTAGAGAATGGTACCGGTAATGGGGCACAGCCGCTTAAATGGAATTCCAGTAACAAGGATGTTGTTGAACTAAACGTGGTGGATAAATCCCAGGCAACCCTTGTAGCTAAAAAAGAAGGCGAGTCTATCATTACCGTCTCTACTCCAAATGGGAAGACATCCGCTAGCTTATTAGTTAAGGTATCTGGGGGTGAATTTCATACGAACTTAAGTGGGTGGACTAAAGATCTATCTGCAGCCTCCTGGGTCATTGGTGAAAATGGGATTCGTGGAAATTACTGGAGTGACGCGAATTATATCGCAGAGAAGCAGGCAGGAGATTTTACTTATGAAGCAGAGATGATGTTAGGGAAATCCGGAGGAGCAGGCTCTATGTTGTTCCGTGCCAGCGAAGATGGACGCAGCGGATACTACTTAAATCTGGATCCGAATATGAAGTCCATCCGTCTGTTTTATAAAATCGACGGCCGTTTTGAAGAGCGTCAGATTCTAGCAAAAGTTCCGACGTTCATTCAGCCGGGTCAAACCTACAAAGTGAAAATCGAAGCGAAGGGCCCGCATATCGTGGTTTATGTGGATGGGCAGAAAGTGATCGACCTGCAGGACGGCACATTTGCAGAAGGCCGCTTTGGACTAAATGTATTTGGCGGAAATGTTTCATATCAAAACGTTAACGTGAGCGGAGCAACACCGGCTAATTTGACCACTTCCAGTCTAGTAAATGCAGAACTACAGAAATCCCTTTATACAGCAAATCTCGCAAATGGTGAAGCTGTTACACTGAAGGTTGCAAATGATTTTACGGATCAGAAGTGGGTATTCGTGCCGACGGGGGACGATGCAGGTTCCTATTCTATTCGTACAACAGCCGGTCAGGCGCTTGATCTAGACACAGGGCAAAATAAAATCCAGTTATACCCTTATCTCGGATATAACAATCAGCGTTGGATTTTTCACAAAAATGATGATGGTACCGTAAGTATTATTTCTGCTCATCATAAGAAAGCGCTGGAAGTATCAGCGGATGGGTCGACACTGTCCCTTAGCGAGCTTGATCCTACTCTTGATCGACAACAATGGGTAATTACCAATTAACCTGAGGATGATAGAAGCAATGGAAGGGGGAATAGCGTGTCTAAAAAGCAACTTGTCTGCGGATGAGTTGCTTTTTGTTTTGGCTGCATTTTATGTATTGACGGATATTGGAAATGTAAGTAGAATGTAAATTAGTTAAAACCTTAAAACTTTTGTAAAGAATTTTGGTGTTCTTGATAAAGGCAAAGCTGACATTCAGTGTGCAATTTTCAATCAGAACATAGAAATATCACGAAAGGTAAGGTTTTTTTATTTACCTAAAAAGTTTAATCGTTTAAACTTTTGGGTGACGGAGGTATGGAAGCTAAGATGAATATACATGATGTAGCCAAAAAGTCGGGACTCTCTGTAGTGACCGTATCCAGGGTGCTTAACAATTTACCCTCTGTACGGGAAGCTAATAGACAGAAAGTACTGAAAGCTATGGAGGAATTAAATTATCAGCCCAATTCAGCAGCGCGGAGTCTTGTGAGAGGCAAAACGGGAGTCATCGGGATGTCGATTACCAACTTTAACGACTCTTTCTATGACCGGGTTATTCGCGTGGTAAACCGGAAGCTGGCGGCGCAAGGGTATTTTTTAGCCCTATCGATCGCCGAGAATGAGGATGAGGGCGATAATTTCCTGTTTCAGAAGGATCGCGTTGATGGAATTATCCTGTTGTCCCCACTTGAAGAAAAGGCATATGTAGAGGAACTGAAAAGAAAAAATATTCCGTTTGTATTGCTGGATAACCAGTTTCAGCATGAGGATGTGCCTAGCGTCGTGGTCGATAACTATCAAGGCGGGTATGAGGCTACAAAGCACTTGCTCGATCTTGGGCACACTCAAATCGCCTATATTGGCGGCCCTTCGATATTTCTAAGTGTAGCGGAGCGTAAGCGCGGTTATGTCCAAGCGCTCGAGGATGCCGGGTTAACGCCATTCGGAACGGAATACTGCAGTTTTACAGTAAGCGGCGGCTATGAGGTGGCCAAGAGATGGATCCGCGAAGATAAGCTGCCGACAGCTTTTTTTTCCGGGGACGATTTTATTGCTCTTGGAATGGTTCAGGCTCTCCGGGAAGAGGGAATTCGAGTACCCCACGATATCTCAATTGTTGGATTTGATGATCAGCAGTTCGTAGGTGAATTTTACCCGCGGTTAACGACGGTCAGACAACCTGAGGCACAAATGGGCAATATAGGCGTTGATTTACTACTAAAAATGATCAACGGGGAGGTGATGCCGCCCGCTGTAACGAAGCTTGCTCCGCAGCTACTCATTCGTGAATCCACCGCATCTGTTAGATTACCTTGAATTTTAGGAGTGAAATCATCCGTGAAGTATTTTTTGGGAGTTGATGCAGGAGGCAGTAAAACCCACGCAATGATTGCAGATGAACAAGGGAAGGTCATCGGAGTTGGCAAGGGTGGGATCGGAAATCATCAAATAAACCGTGAGCAGGCGGTGAACAGTTTGCAGCAGGCCATATCGGAAGCAATTATGGCGTCAGGGCTGACCAAGGATCAGCTGGATTACTCCTGGTTCGGCTTAGCGGGAGCGGACAGAGAGGCTGATTTCCGGATTTTGCGACCGATCATCAGCAGCTTTGATCTTCCCCAAACTGAGATTTCCTGCGACACCTGGATTGCCTTGCGGTCAGGTACAGAGAAGAACTATGGGATCGTGCTGATTTGCGGATCAGGCGTGAACTGTAGTGGTAAAAATCCGTTGGGTGCTACATACCAATGTGGTGGATTCGGCTACCGGTTCGGGGATTATGGCGGTGGCTATGATTTAAGTATTGAGGTATTCCGTAGCGTCCTTCGGGCGGATGAGGGAAGAGAGAAGGAGACGGTCCTAACCGAACGCTTAACGGAATTGTTGGGCTATTCCAATGTTTCGGAGCTAAGAGAGGATTACCTGGATCATTTCAGAGACCTGCCTCCCCATATTGCTGAACTATTGTTTCAAGCGGCAGAGGAAGGGGACCAGGTTGCCACCGAGCTGCTGGTCAAGCAAGGGGATGAGCTGGGTTTGGCCGCGGCATCGGCCATCCATCGCTTGGGCATGGAGGAGGACTTCTTCGACATCGTACTTGCAGGCAGCCTGCTGACAAAGGGAGACCGCTCAGGCATCATCCGGCGGGCCATTGAGAGAAGAGTGAAGTTGTCGGCTCCGAATGGCACTTTAAGGATTTTGACCCGGGAGCCGGTTGTAGGATCGGTCGTTCTGGCTATGGAAAGCAGCGGTATGCGTGTAGATCAGAAGGTTCTAGATAATCTATCACAGGGGAAAGTACTGAACACAATAGGCTAGTTTTTATAAGACCAAAATGAAAAAGATGAAGGAAGGGTCTATCATGGAGGAAACATTGAAGCTGGTTGTCATCGGAGCGGGATCATCGTATACGCCTGAGCTTATTGAAGGCATCATCCTGCATCACCAAGAGCTTCCCATTCGCGAAGTATGGCTGGTGGATATTGAGGAGGGAAGGGAGAAGCTGCATACGATTGCAGAACTGAGCAAACGCATGATTGCTGAGTCCGGACTGCCGATTACCGTGGTCCAGACGCTTGAGCGCAGGGAAGCCATTGCCGGAGCGGACTTTGTATGTACGCAAATCCGGGTAGGCATGCTGGAAGCGCGCAAATGGGATGAATTAATTCCGCTTCAATACAATGTCATCGGCCAGGAGACGACAGGTCCCGGAGGGATGATGAAAGGTCTACGGACCATCCCGGTCATTCTGGATATTTGCAAAGACATTGAGGAGCTGGCTCCGGATGCCTGGTTGCTGAATTTTACGAATCCGGCCGGTATGGTGACTGAAGCTGTTCACAAATACTCATCGGTAAAAAGCGTAGGCTTGTGCAACTCGCCGATTGGTTTTCAAAAGTGGCTCTCCGAATTCTTCGGACTTCCTATGGAGAAGATCTACGCGGAGTTTGTCGGCATCAACCATCTGCACTGGGTATCCGATATCGTGATTGACGGTAAAAGCAAGCTGCAGGAGCTCATTGATTACCCGCAGAGTTACAAGGCGAGCAATGTGCCGTTTGATTCCTGGGACTACCGGTTTCTGAATGCTTTGAAAGCGATTCCCTCTTATTACCTGAGCTATTACTATATGACGGGCGCGATGCTTGCGGAACAGAAGGAAGCAGCAGCAACGACTGGATCGCGCGCTGAGGTAGTGAAGAAGGTGGAGGAAGAGCTGTTTGAACTGTACCGGAACGTAGAGCTGAAGGAAAAGCCCAAGCAGTTGGAACAGCGCGGCGGAGCCTACTACTCGGAGGCAGCAGTGCTGCTGATGCGCTCCATTTATAATGATTCCCGCGATATCCAGACGTTGAATGTAAGGAATAACGGAATGATTGACTTCTTGCCGGACGATGCCTCTATTGAGGTGAACTGTATGGTAACCAAGCAAGGCCCGCTGCCGATTCCGCTGCGTATAATTCCTCAGCCCATCAAAGGCTTGCTGGCCGCGGTCAAGCAATACGAGAGCCTCACCATCGAGGCGGCTGTGCACGGAGACCGGGATATAGCCCTACAGGCTATGGTTCATCATCCGCTCGTGCCTTCGGTCACCGTAGCTGAACAACTGCTGGATGAAATGCTGGAGAAGAACAAATCGTTGTTGCCGTTGTTTCACTAGAATCGTCCAGAGGAGGAAAAGCGGATGAACACGGCCGGGAAACCGCGTAGATGGAAGAAATTTGTCAGTCAATTGGATTTGCAGTCCATGGTTTGGCCGGGAATTATCTTTGTATTCATTTTTAGCTACATTCCGATGTATGGCGTGGTTATGGCATTCCAGCAATACGATATTTTTGGCGGCATTATGAAGAGCCCCTGGGTTGGATTTATGCATTTCAGAATGTTCTTCGAGGCGCCGGAGTTCTGGAATGTGATGCGAAATACCCTTGTGATTAGCTTGCTTAAATTGATTATCTCTTTTCCTGCCCCGATTCTTCTTGCACTGATGCTGAATGAAATCGGGAATATGGGCTTTAAACGGATTATCCAGACCGTCAGCTATTTACCTTATTTCCTGTCCTGGGTTATTGTATCCGGTTTTGTATTTTCGCTGTTATCCGTTGATAACGGAACGGTGAACTATTTGCTGGAGCGATTCAATTTGGTAGGGGAGCCAGTTAACTTCCTGGCGTTACCCAAATACTTTTGGTCGATTCTAGTAAGCGTAAATGTGTGGAAAGAGGTCGGATTCGGGAGCATTGTCTACCTGGCCGCGATTGCAGGCATTGATCCAACCCTATATGAGGCCGCTTCTATAGATGGAGCAAGCCGGTTTAAGCAAATTCACTTGATTACACTCCCCAGCATTACCCCCATTATCATTATCTTTATGATTCTTGCCATCGGCAGTCTGCTCAGTGCGGGCTTCGAGGACATTTTGCTGCTGGCAACCAATCCAATTCTGCGACCCTACTCCGATGTTATCGACACCTATGTGTACCGTGTTGGGATTTTAAATGCCAGATTCTCTTATGCGACAGCTGTAGGGCTATTCAAGGCGGTGATCAGTGTCATTCTGCTAGTGACGGCCAACAAAATCGCTCGCCGGGCAGATGTTAGTCTCTGGTAGTACTACTACTCATAGCGAATGCTTCCGATGCTCCATAAACCTTTTAGGAGGAGTGAACAATGAGACTAAGCCTAGGCGACAAAATCATGCAGCGGAGTATTTATACCCTTTTGACGCTGCTGGCGTTACTCATGCTATACCCGTTTTGGAATGCGTTGGTCATTTCCTTTAATCTAGGGAGCGATACGGCGCTCGGCGGTGTAACCTTGTTACCGAGAGCTTTTACCCTGGAAAATTATTATATTGTGTTTCAGGATCAACGCCTGCTGAATTCTTTTCTGATCACCATTCTTAGAACGTTAAGCGGCACGGCATTGTCTGTCTTTTTCACGGCACTGTTAGCCTACGGAATGTCCAAGAAGACATTGCTTTTTCGAAAACAATATATGGTGTTCTTCATGATTACGATGTTCTTCAGTGGAGGGCTCATCCCTAGTTATTTACTAGTTCGCTCTTTGGGTATGCTGGACACCTTTTGGGTGCTGATTATCCCCGGCATCATCAGTGTCTGGAACATGATTGTCATCCGCACCTTCTTCCATGCTCTGCCGGAGGGTTTGGAGGAATCTGCCAAAATCGACGGAAGCAGCAACTACGGCATTTTTTTCCGAATCGTCATTCCCGTCTCCGGCCCGGTGCTGGCCACGATTGCCTTATTCACCGCAGTAGGTTATTGGAATGACTGGTTTACGGGAGCGATCTATATTACAAAGGATCACTTGCTCCCTATACAGACCCTGCTGCGCCAGATTATGAACTCCAACATCATGACCCAAATTGGCTCATCGAATGCTATCGCGCTGGATCATATGAACCGGAATCGGACGATTACCACGAAGTCACTGACTATGGCTACGATGATGATCGCTACCATTCCAATTATCCTGACGTATCCTTTTCTCCAAAAGTACTTTGTTAAGGGCGTAATGATTGGTTCGATGAAAGAATAGCAGTCTCCATATTATGTAGAAAGAAGGGAAAAGATGCGCAATCGTATGAAATGGGTATCTCTTTTGCTGACTTCACTGGTGCTTCTTCTCGCTGCCTGTAGCGGAGGAGGAAATTCTAACACTTCACCAAACACAAGCGAGAAAAATCTGAATACTGAGGCCGCCACAGATGACGGCAGCGGGATCAAGCCCGTCACCTTCAGCTTCTATGGAAACTATGACTGGCTTACGACATCACCCTGGGGGGATAATGAGGCGACAAAATGGATTCAGGAGAACCGTAAGGTTACTGTTGAACCCATACAATCCGGAGGAGCGGCCGGAGAAAAGCTCAACACGATGATCGTCGGCGGTGATTTACCGGATGTCATTTTTACTGACCGGGGATCCTCAGTGGAGCGGCTGGTGCAGGCAGGACAACTCGTTGCGCTGGATGATTACTATGAGAAGTATCCGAACTTCAAGAAATATGTGAAGGAATCCACCCTGAATTTGCTCCGTTCAGAAGACGGGAAAATCTATCAAATCCCGAACTGGTATACATCCGGGCAATTCGGCAACGGCGGATGGATGGTGAATAAAGATATTTATAACGAACTCGGCAGACCGGCGCTGGAGACCTTTGATGATTTGTATCAATATTTGCTTAAGGTGCAAGAAAAGTATCCGGATGTAGTACCTCTGGAGGTTGGGGAGAAGGGGGCAGGTCTGGAAATTATGTATGGTGGTTTTAAGGAGAACTCCACCAGTAAGTTTATTTCACTCATGGGATATCCGGATGGCGACAAGCTGTCATCTATCTTGGATGATCCTGCTTACGAAGAGATGGTGCTGTATATTAATAAGCTGTATCGTGAACGGCTGATTACGCAGGATGCACTGCAGCAAACCCAGGATGCGGTCAAAGAAAAGGTCAATACCAACCGGGTAGCAGTCATGGTCGAATCCAATATCACTACGTATGGAGCAGAGGGACACCGGGCACTGACAGCGAATAATCCGGACAGCGGTTATGAGATTATATGGCCGATTCATAAATCCGGACTAGACAAAACACGAGTGTTTGTAAGCGGCTTTGAGACGCTGGGTTGGAACGTTAATGTCATTACGAAAAAGGCCAAGGATCCGGAGGCCATCTTCGCTTATTTTGACTGGATTACGGGTCCGGAGGGGCAGAAGGTGCTTTTCTTCGGTCCTAAAGGCTTGTACTGGGATAAAGAGGATGCGGACGGAGCTCCAATCCCGAACGAGAAATACAAGACGACTCCTGCTAACGAGCGTACGGAAACGATGCGGAAATTCGAGGACTTTAACTGGGCGGGAAATACGACCTTTATTGATACGGCGAAAATGAGCCTCGAGGCGCTGCTTTCCGCGAACCAGAAATCCTGGGAGACCGTGGCGCAGTCCACGGTGACCTGGAAAACCGCGTTGGATATCACGGAGTTTGTAAATACCGATCCTATTCCGGATACGGAGATCGGCATCATCGCACAGAATATCGGGGATATTTATACCCTTGCTTACGCCCAGATGGTTCAGGCGAAGTCGGATGAAGCGGTGTTGTCGGCGCTAAAGACAGCTAAAAAGAACACCGAAAAAGCGGGGCTTGCTAAGCTGCTTGAATTCAGAACCGAAAAATGGCAGGAAAATGTTAAGAAAATCAACGCGACGAAATAAGACTATTTATAAAATCTTATAATTGTGGAGGCGAGATTATGGCATTTGCGTTGAGATCGAGGTTCATAGCACTGTTAAGCATCGTGTTGGTTTCTTCGATAGCCGGTGGTTCCGTTCCTGTTATGGCCGAAGAGGAGAGTAACCCCCCTTTCGAAACGGAAGTTATTGTACGGACCGTAAACCAGTTTAAGAACATGACGGATGTCCAGAATTTCATCGCGCTGTCTACAAGCTATGGCGTCGATGTTATTAGCATGAACGTGAAGCAGGATGAAGATGATGAGGTTCCGTCTGGAAGTGTATTTTATCAGAGTGATATCGCACCAATTGCCCAAGGCTACCAGAATTTCGATGCCCTGCAGGCTGTCATAACGGCAGCCCATGCTGCAGGAATCAAGGTTCATGCCTGGATTCCGCAGTTCCATGATCAGCAGGCTTTCCTGGAGCACGATGAATGGCAGATGCAGGCGCTGGTTGACGGGGTTCAGACACCGTTTACAGGTTCTAACGGCAACGAATACTTCGTCAATCCGATTCACCATGAAGTGCAGGAGTATGAGCGTTCCATTATTCAGGAAGTAATCGAGAATTATGATGTGGATGGCGTTGTGCTGGATTGGATCCGCTTCGACAATTACAACATGGACGTCAGTGATTACACGGCCCTGAAGTATCAGGCGCAGTTCGGGTATTCACCGCTCAGCATTGACTTCGAGACAGATTCGCCTCAGCGTGAGCAGTGGAATGAATGGAGAACCGAACAAATCGGACAGTATGTGGGCGATATCCGTCAGGATATCACCCAGTCCTCGAAGCCGGATGTGCAGCTCGGCGTGTATATTTTGCCGCCAGAATTCATTGAAGTTGGGCAGAATGTAGCCAAATTCAAGGATGATATCGACTTTGTTGCACCAATGGCGTACTTTGATGACTGGGAGTTCAACAGTGATTGGGTATACAGCACTTCCTACGGAATCCTGAAGGATACGAGCGACCGGATTAGCGGCAGTGACGTGGAAATTGTTGCGACGCTGGATAATGACTGGACAGATGATCAATATCAGGAGATTTACAAGGGAATCCGCGAGAATTATCCAGGTGTGAAGCGTCTGTCGTTCTTTGCTTACGGGGCCTGGCCAGAAGATGAGCTAGCCAATATCAAAGAACGTGAAACCTGGCCTACGCCAGGCTGGACGCCTCCGGTAGAACAAGATTATCCGGCTCAATTACCAGCAGGGTGGAAGGCGCGAAATATTGGTTCCATGCCGGGGAATGTTACCTACAATTCTTCCAATGAGCAATTTACACTCAGCAGCAGCTCTACGGATATCTGGGGAAATGGAGATCAACTGAATTATATATACCAATCCGTGCGGGGCGATGCGGAGATTATTGTTAAAGTGCAGTCCACTAGCCGATTGGACGGCTGGGCCAAGGCCGGCATTATGATTCGGGAGTCGCTGGGTCATAATTCGAAGCACGCAGATATGATGCTTACCCCCGAGAATGGGGCCACCTTCCAGTATCGTGCAGAGACTGCGGGCAATATGGTTGATCAGACTGCGGCTGCCTCGGCTCCAAGATGGCTAAAGCTGACCCGAAGTGGAAATACCTTCAAAGGGGCTATTTCGACGAACGGGAATAACTGGCAAACGGTCGGAACTGTTCAGATTCCGATGAACCGCAAGGTGTATATTGGCATAGCACTTAGCAATCCCGGGGATGACTCGAGGAATAAGGCTGTGTTTGGAAATGTGAAGATTACGGATTAAGCCTAATACAAGGGCACCGGTTCTTCTTTATCCGGGGGAGTTTTCGTTTATCAGGTTAACCAGAAATATTTGGTTGACCTTTTTTTGTTTCCGTTTAAGGTGATGGTGGGGGATATATCCAATTGAAATCTGAAATGAATTTAAAGCTGCTAAATCCGGTGATATATTTAATGCAGCTAATTCTATAATATAGCTAATTCTATAATGCAGTTTAGCTTATTAATAATAGTCTTTGAGAATAACTTATACAGAATAGGAGAGATACGATGAGCGAGCGTATACCCTGCCAAACCTCAGGCTGCAAGGGAAGCATACTTCCTGCAACTGCTTTAAAGACGGGGGGAATCTGCATGCCCTGTCATCAAAGGAAGCTTGCGCTGGAGCAAAAGGCTTATATTGAACAAAATCGAAAAGACATTGATTTGTACGCAGGTGTGAATGATCCGGTTGAAATTCTTAAAATCATGCACAAACCGCGGAGATGGAGCCCGCTTGAACACGAAATCTCCTATCACAAAACCGCGCAAGAGTTGTATCGTCAACTGACTGAAAGCGAAAGGGAGCGATTGGAATCCTACGCCATTGAATTGATGGAAGAAGATGATTTTGACCAGGCTGAGGCTATTTTACTGTCGCTTATATGTTTTTCAAGTGCGTTCATTGAACGGGGGCTGGAGGTTTTTTTTCACAAAGGGAAGTATTATCCCGGTATTCTCTATAAAGAAGCGGGTCAGGAGATCCGCGATATGATCATTCATCAGTTAGAGCATGACTCGGAAAACCGTAATCATTTGCTGCTTGCATTGGCCTGGATTGGCGATAAAGAGGTTGTACGGCAGTTCGAGACATGGCGGCAGCATCCGCCTCGATGGACATCGGAGTTAAATGTGGCTCCGGAAACCTATGCTCACGAAGCAGGATGGGAATTAGATCCCGACGGTGGGAAAAGGCTGCTCTTTTACCCCGAGAGTTATCATTTTGAAGTAAACAGGGACGGAAAAAATGAGCTGGATCGGGATCATACGGCGGTAGCGGCGCTGCAGGAGGGTGAGCATTCCTGCCCTTGGTGTGGCGGTAAATTGACAGTGCTGTTTGATTACGATTTGCAGAATCCACTGGTTCAATTTATGAAGCTTTCCGGCCAGCGGTTAAGGGTTGCAGCTTGCATGCATTGTAATTGTTATGGCACCGTGTTTATGAAAGCGGAGCTGGATGGCCAATATTCGTGGAGTGAATATAATACCGTTCCTGATTTTTTGCCTGCAAATGAAGACAGGGAAGAAATAGCATGGCATGCCATGCAGCTATCGGAACGGCAGATGGGAACCTATGAAAATTCGTATTGGATGCTTGAGGCGCCTGCGTCGCAGATTGGAGGACATCCGGCTTGGATTCAGGATGCGGAATATCCTGTGTGCCCTTGCTGTTCGACGACGATGAAGTTTATTGCCCAAATGGACATGGAACAGGCCGAGGACAGCGAGGGGATTTATTATGCATTTTTGTGTGAGGGTTGCCGGCAGGTAGCTGTGAATTACCAGCAGACATAAATTAACTTATTTCTGGTTAGCGTAAATTGGAACTTCAGACTTAAAAGAGAAAAATGCTGTCTTAGACAACTAAGGACGGCATTTTTTTATTTTGTATAAACATGATGATCAAAGTACCTTGACTGTCACAGTAGTATGATATACAATGCGATTATGAGGTGATGAAATGAGTGAGAACAAAATCACATCCGATCTGCTGCGAGGGCATACCGATACGATGGTATTACGGCTCTTGTCCGAAGCCGATCGTTATGGATATGAAATCGTCAAATTGATTGCTGAGCGTTCCGGAGGCGAGTATGAATTAAAAGAAGCTACGATGTACTCCAGCGTCCGGCGGCTTGAGGCAGACGGTGACATTGAATGGTATTGGGGGGATGAGTCTCAGGGGGGACGACGGAAGTATTTTCGGATTACCGAGAAGGGGAAAGCTGTTTACGCCAATAACAAGACTAATTGGGAGTACGCAAAGCGTGTGCTTGAAAACTTATTATAAGGAGACTTGATAATATGAATGAGAAATTAAACATGTATTTAAATGGCGTATTCGCACCCTATGACGGGATAAAAAGCGTTGCTGAATTAAAGAGTGACCTCCTTTCCGATTTGCAGGAGCGGTTCAGTGAACTCAAGGCTGAAGGCAAGGATGATGAAACGGCGTTTAAGATGACGATAGACAGCATCGGCGACATTGAACAGACGGTGCAGGAGGTTGCCAATCTCTCCCGTTCACTTGAGCGGCAGGTGGTGACGAGCTTTAGGGCGAGCAACTTATCGAAGAGCGATTTTGCAGGCGTTACCGCCCATAAAGGGGATTTTAAAGTGAGCGCGTTGCGGGGCTCAGATTTTACAGGCGCTGACTTGACTGGCAGTTCTTTCGCGGGCAGTGACGTAGGCGAGGCCAAGTTCGACAGCGCTAATCTGACCGACTGCAATCTGTCCGGCATTGAACTCGCAAATGCGAGCTTTCACAAATCTATTCTTGTTCGCACCAACTTTAGCTCATCAGGACTTACAGGGGCGAAATTTATCAGTGCAAGACTGACCGACGTCAAGCTGTGTACGACTGATCTCACGAAAACAATCTTTGAGAACTGTATCTTTGACGGTGTGGAATTTAAAACCTCTGATCTGCGGGGATTATGTTTTGACGGCCAGACCTTTATCGGGGTTAAGTTTGAAAAGTCGGCGCTGAACGATATTTCGTTTAGAGGTGCGACGTTAAAAAATGTGTCATTCCTCTCCGGGTTTTCGTTATCCAAGAAGTTTTATCGTGCAATCAAAACGATCAACTTTGATGGTGCAATGATGGATAAGTTGACCTTTGCTGCGCTCAAAGGCATGGAAGCTGATTTGACAAAGGTTACAGTTCTATAAGCCTGAGCTTCCGAAGTGAGTTTTGCGGGGAGAATTCCATAAAGATATGCTAACAAAACCTTGAGGAGGGAATGCAATGAACAAGTCCATTAAAGTGGTTGGGTTGGAAAAGTCCTACAGACAGCTTCAAGTTTTAAAGGGGGTGGATTTTGAAGTGGAGCAGGGCAGCGTTTTTGCTCTGCTGGGCTCCAATGGTGCAGGCAAGACCACCATTGTCAAAATCCTCACCACTTTGCTGAATCAAGATGGCGGGACTGCTGCAGTGAACGGATTTGATGTCGCCACAAAGCCTGATTATGTACGCCAGTCCATCAGCCTGACGGGTCAATTTGCTGCCGTGGATGAGATTCTGACCGGCCGGGAAAATCTGATCATGATTGCGAGGCTCCGCCATGAGAAGCATCCGCGTCAAGTTGCGGACGATCTGCTGGAACGCTTCACTTTGACCGCTGCCGCGGATCGCAAGGTATCCACTTATTCAGGCGGGATGCGCCGGAGATTAGATCTCGCGATGAGTCTTGTTGGAAAACCGCAGATTATTTTCCTCGACGAACCAACCACTGGACTTGATCCTGAGGCAAGGATGGATGTATGGAAGATGGTTAAGGAGCTTGCCGACGGCGGTACGACTGTCTTTTTGACGACGCAGTATTTGGAAGAGGCAGAGCAGCTTGCTGATCAAATCGCCATTCTGCATGAAGGTAAAATTATTGCGAGCGGTACACTCGAAGAACTAAAAAAGCGTTTTCCGCCCGCAAAAGTTGAGTACATTGAAAAGCAGCCGACGCTGGAGGAAATATTCCTCGCAATCATCGGCAAAAAGGAGGGAAAGTAAATGGAAATGATTAAGAAGCACTTTTTCAGTGACATGAGTGTAATGCTCGGACGCTCTATGCGCCATATTCTCCGCAGTATGGATACCATCATCACGGTAACTATCATGCCAATTGCATTTATGCTGTTGTTTGTTTACGTGTTCGGTGGGGCCATCCAGGCGGGTACGGATAACTATGTGAATTATTTATTGCCCGGGATCATACTGATCGCTATTGCAAGTGGTGTAACTTATACGGCTTACCGCCTGTTTAATGATGTGCAAAAAGGGATTTTTCAGAGATTCCATTCTATGCCGATTGCACGTTCTACCCTGCTGTGGGGACATGTGCTGACCTCCCTGATTTCCAATGCGATTTCAGTTAGCGTCATCATTCTTGTTGCATTGATTATGGGGTTTCGTTCATCGGCAGGAGTGCTATCATGGCTGGCGGTTGCCGGCATCCTGATATTGTTTACGCTGGCTCTAACTTGGGTCGCAGCAATTGCTGGACTATCCGCAAAATCGGTGGACGGCGCGACTGCTTTTTCCTACCCGATTATTTTCCTTCCTTTCATCAGCTCGGCCTTTGTGCCTACCGAATCGATGCCGCCAGTCGTTCGCGCCTTTGCTGAAAATCAACCCGTTACATCTATAGTAGAGGCGGTTCGCTCCCTCCTGATGGGGCAGCCTGTCGGCAATGATATTTGGGGAGCCATCATATGGTGCATAGCCATTCTAGTAGTTGCTTATTTAATAGCGATGCGGGTATACAAACATAAAGTAGTTTAATTGCAGATAACGTTATAGGGTTTAGAAGCGACTTGTCTGCGGATGGGTTGCTTTTTTTCATCTCTTTACGTATCACTAAGCTGTATCCCTTTTTCTTTCACAAACTTCTCCAGAACCTTGAAATCCTCAGTAACCTTTTTAAAAGGTAAGGCTTCCAGTACCTGATCCCGGTAATCCTTTTTGGCGGCAATGGACAGGCGGGAATCGAGTATGCTGAGTACACCCAGATCAGTTTCACTGCGGATCAGGCGCCCGGTTCCTTGTCTTAACCGAAGCAGCATGTCCGGTACAAAAACCTCTTTCAAGGGATTCTTTGCCATCGAAGTCTTATATTCATAGACAGGATCGGCAGGAACAGGGAAAGGCAGACGGAAAATGATTAACTGCGACAAATCGGAACCTTCGATATTCACACCTTCCCAGAATACACCGGTACTAAGTAGAACGCCTTTACTGCCCCGAAAGTCAGCGATCACCCCGTCCTGGGACGAACCTTCCCTTTGAACATGTAATGCCCATGCCAGCTTCTCAGAGTTTAATTTCTTATGAATATACTTCATATCCTCTTTAGCTGAAAAAAGAACCAATGTCCGCCCGTCTGTTAAATTACAGAGCCTCATCATTTCCTTGTATGCCGCTTCAAGATAATCTTCCCGCCGCTGATGGTTATAGTAGGGGATGTCCTTGGCAATATACAGCATGGTGTGGTTGTCATAATCAAACGGTGAAGCTTGGCGCTCCATATAATCTCCCCTGTAACCGAGGGACTCAGTGAGATAAGCGTATTGTTCCTCCAGCGTTTCTCCGCTTTGACACATCGTTGCTGACGTTAAAATAACAGAGGTTTTCCCGTTAAATAAGGTATATTTCAGAAACTGGCTTATCCCTTTAGGGCAGATACTAAGGGTACTCTCCCGCTGGGTATTGCTTGCCCAGATCAGATAGTTATCCTCTACTCCGTCGAGTACATCAAAGAGGTCGATAAGTCCGTTCATGGCTTCGAAAATATTGTCAATCTCCCGCTCATGCCGTGAAGTTAAGACGGAAAGGCTGAGATTAAAATCTTTTAAAACCTGTGCTGCTCGTTTTAAGGGGATTCCTGTGATCTGCGATATTTTTATACGGTCATTGTCCTGCTTGGCTGTTTGCAGTAAGTCTGCCTCAACTTGTTTGAAAATATGGCCAACGCATCTTTTTATAAATTTAAATTGCGGCATAAGCTCCGTATCGGCAGATTGTTTGAAGAGAATCTGTAAGGCGTCATCCAGAATACGGCAGGTTCCCCGGTTTGTAAATTCGAGCGTTCTTGCATCTCTAACCTTCGCTTCCAGATTATGAGCTTCATCAATTACGATCAGAGCCGGCCGTTCAGTGATTAACCCCTTCGTTCCTTCCTTTTTCTTAATTAAATCACGGATGAGCAGATCCTGGTTTACGATAATAAAATCCATGTCGCTCGCGTTGGCATTAATTTTAGCTCTCATCTCATAAAACGTACATGTACTTTTATAATGGCAACGTTCAAATTTGCAATCATTCACACAAACGTTAGACCATACTGCATCACTAACCCCGCCCTTAATATCCGCCCGCTCATCAATTTCATAATTCACAATCTGTTGAGCAAGCGCAGACAGAGGGGTGTTTGAATCATCCGCTTGGAACAGATCTGCTGCCCTATACCGGCAAGCATACTGCCCCATGCCTTTTCCAACTACCGAACGTACCCTTGTAAATCCGAGCCGACTTCCGATGAATCTCAGATCTTTATGTATTTGTTCTGAAAGTTGTATGGAGGATGTCGCAATAATAACCGGTTGCCTTGAGATTTGGTTAATAAGCAGGCTGGGAATGAGGTAGGCAAAGGACTTGCCGATGCCGACTCCAGCTTCAATCATCGCGTTACGACCATTAATATAGGCATCAGCGATATCTAGAGACATATCCTGCTGGCCGATCCGCTCTTTAAGTCCAATCCTGGGAAATTTATCATACATGCGAAAGATAGCATTGACTAAAGAGGGCTCGATGTCCTTCTTTAGCTCCTGCTTCTGTAATTTGTAGAGATCACTTAACCAGCTAATGACGACCGCCCCTTTTCAAAATCAATGATCTTCCTAATTATAGTTTTTTTGGTTTTTTGGTGAGGTTGTAATTATCTTCGATGCCACTCTAACAGTCAAGTCCAGAATATAATATGATGATTAAAACAAAGTGAATTACTGTGTTTTTGAAGCAGGAAAATATACACATATCTTGAATACAAACTACAAAGAAGGAGGATGACAATGTCATACAAAGAAAATGAATTGCGTTCGTCATTAATCTTAGCAGTTCCAATCATTTTAAACAGGCATTATCATTCCATGACTATGAAAAACATCGAATTCTCCTGGTTTGTAGAGACGCATAAGGAATTGTTAGATTCATCATTCAGTACGATATTAATGAGTATGGTAGAAGCCTTGTTTTTTGATTCTTTTGGTTACGATCAATACTTAAACCTGCTAGAAAAAGAGGGGGCTGAGCAAGGGGTTTATACTGCAGAAATATTCGGTGATCATTTTGATATTTTACTTGATATGAGCAAGGATTTAAATTTAACCGCTCAGAATATTATGTTTAAGATCATTGAAGAGTTTGTAGATGATTCCGCGATCCGATTGTTTTTTTATAATCGTTTAATGGAATGCAACTGGACCCGTTTTACTGGCTTTGCACAAGGTTATTTGTCTAATAAAAATCAACAGATTGACAATTTACATGAACAAAAAATTGCTGTTATGGGACAAATGGCAGCAGGAATGGCGCATGAAATAAGAAATCCGCTAGCTTCGATTAAAGGTTTTGCTCAGCTTGTAAATATCAGGCTAAATGAGCCGGAGATCAAAGCGGATGAATTGCGTGCATATCTGGATATCACCATCAAAGAGATTGATGCTCTGAATGGATTAGTAACGGACTTTCTAATACTGGCTCGAAAAGGTGACAGTACGAAAAATAACGGCGTAGTATTTAACGTTATGGAGGTTATACATAGAGTTAATAACATTGTGAATCAACTCATACTTAGTGATGATATTATACTTTCAGTAGAGTGCTCTTTAGAAAAAGTACTAACGTTTGGAAGCGCCTCTCAGCTAGAGCAGGTAATTCTTAATATTTTGAAAAATAGTATCGATTCCTTCACAGCTTTTAGAGGCAGAATAGATATTTCTGTTACCACAGCTGCTGAGACAAACGAAATTATTCTACTCTTTAAAGACAACGGAGAAGGAATTCCACAGGATAAATTAAAACGGATATTTGACCCTTTCTTTACTACCAAGCAAAAAGGGACAGGGATTGGATTATCGATTTGTAAACAATTAATTGAAATGTATGGGGGGCATATTAAGGTAGATTCAGAGGTTCAGGTTGGAACTAGCGTGAGGGTTATTTTGCCTTGGGTTTATGATTATCATATTTGAGATGCAGCTGCAGCTAATGAATGAAGGAGCGACTTGCCAACAGGGAAGTTGCTTTTTTTGTTATGGTTCTACAAAAAATCAGGATGTGCGTAAGATCACAAAGCAATTATTGGATACGTTTATACTCAATATATCAATTAAATTTGAAATATATATTACATAAGCAATTGGAGGCTACTGGCATGGATCAATTTACTTTTACAGATATGAAAAAAATAAAGAGAAAAAATTTAGGTAATGTCGTACCTTTAGAGCTTTTCAGAACGATTAGACTTATTGGTTTATATCAAGCGTTACCCATGAATGGTAAGGGTACAACGTTGACTATAGGAAGAAAAATTGGGGAAGAGTTTGGTGTTACCTCGGTTAATGAACTATTCGAGTTATTCGAACAATTGAAGATAGGGATTCCTATAATAACCCATGAAGATGACAAGGGGATGACGATAGCAGTACACGATTGTTTCTGCGAAGGGTTACCTATTATGGAAGGGAAAATGGTTTGTGACCTGGAGGGAGCCATTATCGAAGGAGCACTTACTAAAATTCGTGGAAAGCGGGTTTCCGTCCGGGAAATAAAATGTAATGTTAATGGGGATGAATATTGCGAATATATCGTCAAATATTAAATTCATATATAAAAGCGAGTAAGCGGCCTTTCGATTTTAAAAGGTCGTTTTTTTATGAATAAGTTGTGATGGAATTAACATTCATTTAACATGGTCCTTATGCTGAAATGATATAACAGTTACAAATAGGTGAAAAGGTGGCTGTTAGATGAAACTTAGCAAAGAGGAAAAATCATGGATTTTATATGACTGCGGGAATTCAGCCTATTCGATGGCGGTTACAACTGCATTATTGCCTATTGTATTTGGCATGTTTTCAAATGTTAACAGCAGCATGGATTTAGGGTACTTTAACTCCATTGCTAGTATTCTTGTGGCTATCCTTAGTCCGATTTTAGGCACGATCGCAGATTACAAAGATAAGAAAAAGCGCTTTTTCTTATTTTTCTCTTTGATCGGTGTGCTGGCTACGGCTTCCTTGGCATTCGTTGCACCTGCGAGCGGGCAGTGGCAGTTATTGATTGTGTTTTACATCCTGTCCGTCATAGGTTTTGCCGGAGCCAATATTTTTTATGACTCTTTTCTTGTGGATATAACCACTGATGAAAGGATGGATAAGGTATCCACAAAAGGTTTTGCTTATGGATATATAGCCAGCGTCATTCCATTTGGCATCAGCCTGCTATTGATTCTGTTTATGGGGATGGATAAGTCGATCGGTTATCAGATTGGGTTTATCATTACTGCCCTTTGGTGGGGGCTGTTGACCATACCCATGATCAGAGATGTGAAGCAGAGATATTATATTGAGCCTGAACCAAGACCTGTAATCAACAGTTTTAAAAGACTGGGAGACACCTTTAGGAATGTTAGACAGCATAAAGTTGTATTTGTTTTCTTAATTGCGTACTTTCTTTATATTGATGGGGTAGATACGATTATTAAAATGGTGGTGCCCTATGCCACATCGGTTCTGGGTGCGGATGCTTTTGACACCTTTACCTTACTGGGGATATTATTAGTTATCCAGATCATCGCTTTTCCTTGTGCAATCCTGTATGGTAATCTCGCCAAAAAATACTCCGCCAGGACTTTGATCATCGTGGGGATTGTTACATATATCATTTCCTGCATCGCAGCTTTTTTTATCACTTCAGTGTGGCATATATTTATTCTAGGTGCGCTAATTGGTTCCGCTCAGGGAGGCATTCAGGCGCTCAGCAGGTCTTATTATGCGAAGATCATTCCAAAGGAGAATTCCAATGAATTCTTTGGTTTTTACAATATTTTTGGCAAGTTCGCGGCCATTGTTGGTCCTGCTGTAATGTCTTTAACAACAACCTTAACAGGTAATGCTAAATTTAGTATTTTAGCGATTATCCCCCTTTTTATTATTGGATTATTCGTATTTATAACTTTACCTAAAGAGCAGCCTGAACATGACGAACCTAAGGGGCTTATTCTATGAAGTCAATTAAAGCACAAACGGCTATGGCCAAGCATTTGATCGTCATCTCTTACGATGCCTTTTCAGAAGACCACTGGGCATTGGCCAGCCGGCTTCCAAACTTAGCGGAATTAATTAAAAACGGAGCCCATAGCCATAAATTGAAAAGTGTGTATCCCACGCTCACATATGTAGTGCACACCACCATAGCAACCGGTGTATATCCGGATAAGCATGGCATCCATCACAACAATCCGTTTCAGCCCTTTATTAAGGAAGAGGAGCAGAATTGGTTCTGGTTTAGAAATGCGATCAAGGTGCCAACGATTTACGATGTTGCGCGCGAGCATAAGATGAGCACCGCCGGAATCCTATGGCCAGTATCGGGTAAATCCTCCATCCAATACAATATACCTGAAATCAGAGCCATCAAAAACGAAAATCAGGCACTGAAGATATTAAAAAGCGGAAGCCCCTTATACTGCGTGGATATGGAGCTGAAATATGGCCGGATCCGCAAAGGGATTGAGCAGCCCTATCTGGATGACTTCACGACCAAATGTGCTATAGACACGATTAAGCGCAAAAAACCTAATCTTCTAATGATGCATCTGATCGATCTGGATGATGCCAAACATGCTTATGGAACTGACAGTGACGAAGTGAAGCAGGTAATCACACGTATGGATAAAAGGGTAGGCGATATTATGCAGGCAGTGGATGAAGCGGGGATAAAGGATGATACGATTTTTTTAATTTTGGGGGACCATGGCCAGTTTAATGTTAGGTACAAGGTGCATTTAAACAACCTTTTGCAGGAAAAGGGCCTGATCTATGAAGAGAACGGCGAAATGAAGTGGAGAGCTTACTTTCAGTGTGGGGGTGGAGCGGCTTACTTGCATATCCGGCAGGGCGATGAAGAAGCTGAGCAAATAGCATTAGCTGTTATTGGAGATAATATGAGAGATGAATCCTCAGGTATAGAGAAATTGTATGCTAGAGATGAACTGGATTATTTTCATGTGGGCCAAACCACAAAGTATATGCTTGAGGCTAAGAGAGGTTATTGTTTCGACGAAAGTATGGATGAACCAACGATTGTTGATTTGGACAAACAAGGCGTTAAATTTGCCACGCATGGCTATTCTCCTGATAAAGACGGCTATAGATGCAACTTGGTTGTCTCCGGGGAAAAGATTAGAAATGGGCATCATATAGGGGACATCGAAATGGTAGATATAGCCCCCACGATGGCAAAGATTTTAGGGATTGATTTTAATCCAGGTGACGGAAGACCTTTAGAGGAAATTTTTATGGACTAAATTAAGCAATGTGAAACGGAGAAATTCAATGATTGAAACGCGAAAACAGAAATCAAATAAACTCAAGATATTCTCAAAAGTATTCATGATTATTATTGGGGCGCTAATAGCTGCCTATGGTCTAGAATCCGTATTGATACCCAACAACGTCTCAGATGGAGGTGTCACAGGTCTAAGCATCGTTGGCTCTGAACTGTTTGGCTTACCGCTAGGGCTGCTAATTGGCATAATTAATATCCCTTTTGTATGGCTAGGATATAAGCAAATTGGTAAAAGCTTTGCTCTTTACTCCGTTATCGGTATTGCTTCACTGGCTATTGGCACTAGTCTTATGCATCATGTACCGACGATTATAGAAGGTGATACCTTATTAATTACCGTTGTTGGCGGGATTATTATCGGTTTTGGTATGGGTTTAGCCTTACGTAATGGTGGAGCATTAGATGGGATAGATATGTTAGCTGTCTTACTTTCACGAAAATTACCTTTTGGGACCAGTGATTTAATCTTATTTCTAAACATGTTTGTCTTTATTGTTGTTTCAACAGTATTTGGCCTACAAGGGGCTATTCTATCAGCGCTTGCTTATTTTATTGCTTCTAAGGTCATTCATATTATTGAAGAAGGTTTGAGTGGCTCTAAAACGTTTAAAATCATCACCATTCAACCGGAAATCATGGTCGAGACTATTCGTGACCGATTGGGTCGTGGAGCAACTTATACAGATGCTTATGGCGGCTACTCCAATGAACAATTCAAAGAAATCACTTGTGTCATTAACCGTCTGGAAGAAAGTAAAATAAAAGATATTATTCGTGAAATTGACCCGAATGCCTTTGTAGTAGTCTACGATGTTGCAGAAGTTAAAGGTGGCAGTTTCAAAAAGAAAAATATTCACTAACGACTATAAAACGTGTTGGAGAGAAGCTAATTATGCTCTTGCCAGCGCGTTTTTTTGTTTTCTTTGAAGGAGAGGAAAGGCTTGGTATAGATTTAATATAATTAAAGTTGGAATACCTACTCTAACAACATGCTTATACAATAGAATTAATAAGGTTGGAGAGGGGACATGGATATGGATGCTGTTCTTAAAGAAAAGATCTTAATCAAAAATGAAAAGCTTATTAGCATGGTCATTGAACGGGCTAAGAGAGATTTTTCTGATGATATTGCAATTATTGGGCTTACAGGTTCTTTTAGTACTGGGGATTTTCATGAAAAAAGCGATCTTGATCTAATCATAATTAATAACACAGAGCAAGGCTGGGGAATATCTTCATGTTTTATTTTGGATGATATTGGATACGATCTATATTGTACGCCATGGGAAACAAGGATAGAAGATCAAGCCAAACTCGAGAGTCCAATGATTTCATGTCTGGTTGATTTACAGGTGTTATACTGTGCAAAACCCGAATATTTGGAAAAGCTAAATTTATATAAACAGAGAGCACTCGATGCTCTGGCAATGCCTATAGGGAGAGAATGTATCAGTAGAGCGAAAAAGTGTATAGACATAGCAAAACAGGAATATGCGAATACATTACTTTCTGAAGATATAGGAGCAGTAAGATATGCTTCAAGCGAAGTTTTATACAATTTGTTAAATGCGCTAACTCATTTGAACAATACTTATTTCAAACGGGGAATGAAAAGATATTTGGAGGAAATAGCTACGTACCGTTATGTTCCTGATGATTTTGAAAAGACATATATGGCTGTGATAGAGGCGAAGACTATCGATGAAATCAGAAGTGCAGCATATAAGTCCCTTAGAAACATCAACGATCTATATAATAAAATGTATAAGGATTTTGTAGTGCAGCCAGTCCCAAGCTATGATAATCTTGGCGGAACTTATGAGGAATTATGGTGCAACTACCGCAATAAGATTATAGCAAGTGTAGAATCGGGTGATAGATCGTATGCGTATCTAGCAGCAATGGGCATACAAGGTTTTCTTGATGAAATGACAGAATGGAAGGGAACCAAAAAGTTTGATATCATGCAGTATTTTGATTCTGACCATCTTCAAGTCTTTAAGAATGAGTTTCTGAAGGTCATGGATGAATATCTGGAGGAATACAACAAGGTAGGCAGGAAAGTCGAACGATATAATACTTTCGAGCAATTATATAACGAATATATGAAGGTATAGAAAATAGCTCACTACCAATCTTTGGATTGGAGTGGGCTATTTTTTTGTTTGACAAGAAAACTTGGCGTATTATAATAATGATGACAAGTTTTCTTGTCATCATCTTTTCAATCTGAAAGGAGAAATTTTTATGAAAAAGGAAGAAATATTAGAAAAAAGCCGAAATGAAAAAGGAGACGAAGGAAAAGAATTTGTTTTTGCTAAAGGCAGAAAAAGCGGATTCATTGGAATGTTGATTGTATTTTGCATTCTGAGTGTCTTCAATTTATATAATCATAGTCAGGAAACAAATTTTGCATTAAAAGCTATGATAGCTATGTTTTTTGGATATTTGGGCTTTGAAGGACTTGGAATGTATTCTGTAACTAAGAAGAAGATGGATTTACTCAAATTCATTTTAGGATTAATTATAAGTGTTTATTTTTTGTTTATTTACTTTTATGGAATGAGTGATTAGTATGAGTGAACATTTGGTTTTAAAAAATAAACTGCGCGAAGCAAGAACAGAACAAAAATTATCGCAAGCACAATTGGCAGAAATGGTGGGTGTCTCAAGAAATACTATAAGCTCGATTGAAACCGGACAGTTTAACCCTACTGCAAAATTGGCTTTGATTTTATGTATTGCGTTGGATAAAAAATTCGAAGAATTATTTTATTTTGATTAAAATCAATAGAAGCTTTTCTAGGTTTAACTCTAGATGTCAGAAAAACAGCGATACTCCATCATTGGAGAATCGCTGTTTTGTCTTTTCGGTCGATTATAGCTTACTCAGGAATTTACAGGATTCTGTTCAACAGACTTGGGTGTAAAAGCTCTTCGAACAACCTTCGTTATTTCCATTAGGATGAGGGAGCCGAGGGCTAAGCCTGCTGCAACCAGCCACTCTGACATTCCAAATGAAGCCGGAATCGAGAAGATTTCTCTAACCCCTGGCAGAACTGCAATGCCGTAAAAGGCAAAGCAGACCAGAACGGCTCCGATGACGTATTTGTTGCTGAAAAGCCCAGCTTCAATAGCAGTTTGACTGTTCGAACGGGCGGCAAAGGTCTGCAACGTACGAGACAAGATCAGGGTTGTGAATGCCATAGCTACGCCCATATCAGGCGAATCCTGAAGTCCGATATACAGGGATATGATTACAGCTATACCTATGAGTAGACCACGAGTGACAATGGCCTGCATCATTCCTCCTGCGAATATTCCTTCCTTGAGCTCTCTTGGTTTTCTGTTCATCACATTAGGTTCAGGTTTTTCCATCCCAAGAGCAATGGCGGGCAGAGAATCATTCGCCAGATTGATGAATAGAAGCTGAATCGCTGTGAAAGGATTAATCCAGTTGAAAATAAGGGCAAAGAGGATGGCGATAATTGCACCCAGGTTACCTGAGAACAAATAGGCGATCGCTTTTTTGATATTGTCAAATACCGTTCTGCCCACAGATACAGCATTGACAATAGATACAAAATTATCATCGGTCAAAATCATGGCAGCCGCATCTTTGGCAACATCGGTTCCACTGCCCATGGCAACTCCGATATCTGCTTGTTTCAAAGCAGGCGCGTCATTTACACCATCACCGGTCATGGCTGTTATTTTGCCTTTCCGCTGCCACGCGCGGACAATTCTGATCTTGTTCTCCGGGGAGACACGGGCGTACACACCGATCTGTTCGAGTTTTTGATCAAGTTCCTTGTCAGACATGGCATCGAGTTCTTGGCCGGTTACGGCAATTTCATTCTCAGTCATCAGACCGATATCGCGGCCGATCGCTTGTGCGGTTGTCTTATGATCACCGGTAATCATGATGGTTCGGATGCCAGCCTTCTGAGACTCTGCGATCGCGCCGTAGACAGCTTCCCGAGGTGGATCAATCATAGCTGTCAAACCTACGAGCACCAGATTTTGTTCATCCTCTAATCCGACTTCAGTAACCGTATTTGGTACGGTTTTGTAGGCATAGGCAAGTACACGTAGTGCTCTGCTGGAGAACTCCTCATTGGCTTCGAAGAAGCGTTCAAGAACTTCTGGTGTCATCGGCACTTCTTTTCCACTTAACAGTACATGCGAGCATAGACCAAAGAGCACATCGGGCCCGCCTTTAGTAATCATTGCTTTTTGCCCGTTAAAAGTATGCAAGGTCGTCATTAGCTTGCGATCCGAGTCAAAAGGTAGCTCGGCTTCGCGCGGGAAATTATCGCGTATTTCCTTATAATCTTTATTCTTGCTGTTGCTGAAGGCAATAAGCGCTACCTCTGTAGGATCACCCAGCTCTTTACCATCCTCATTAATGTTAGAGTCGTTGCAGAGCACAGCAATATGCAGGAGCCGCCGGGCTTCTTCAGACCATTCTTCAGGCGCTTGATTGAATTGATCACGGTCCCCTTCTGGCAAAAAGTAATCTACAACAGTCATTTTATTCTGGGTGAGGGTACCGGTTTTATCTGTACAGATGACACTGGTTGACCCAAGGGCTTCGACAGCGGGCAGCTTACGAATAATCGCATGTTGCTTAGCCATCTTATTAGTACCTACGGATAGGACAATGGTTACTATTGAGGAAAGAGCTTCGGGAATCGCAGCAACTGCCACAGCGACTGCAAACATTAACGCATTCAGGATAGCTTCTGTTGTATCCACAGTATCATTCGACAACCAAACACGTCCGGCCTGGATGGCAAAGATTACAATGGACAGGAGTATAATTGCTACCCCCAGCTGCTTGCTGAATGTTTCGAGCTTGCGCTGCAGCGGCGTTTGCTTGGCTTCGGCGCTTTCAATGAGTTCAGCAATTTTACCGATTTCGGTAGTGAGTGCAGTTCCCGTTACTACCAGACTTCCGCGGCCATATACAACTAGTGAGCCGCTGAACGCCATATTACGCCGGTCTCCAAGCGGAGATTCTTTCGCGATGATATTCGTATGCTTTTCCACAGCTTCGGATTCTCCGGTTAGCATACCCTCATTTATTTTTAAGCTTTCCGATTCTATAATCCGGCCATCGGCGGGTACGAAATCGCCGGCTTCCAGCCATACGATATCACCGCGAACAAGTTCCCTTGCCGGGACGGTTTTTAATTCTCCATCACGCAGCACTTTGGCCTCGGGTGCTGACATCTGCTGCAAGGCATCAAGTGAACTCTCCGCTTTACGGGTCTGGATGACACTTATAACTGCATTGAGAATCAACACGAGGAAAATAATAAGCGACTCCATAACTTGTCCCATAACAATCTGGACAATGGCGGCTATAAGCAGTACGACTACCATAGGGTCTTTGAAGTTTTCAAGAAAAAGCTTCCAAACAGGATCTTTTTTCTTTCCTTTTAATTCGTTAAAACCATAATCTTTCAGACGTTTGTCGACTTCTGCCGAAGTAAGCCCGTTAGCTGAACTCTGAACATCCTGTAAACTGTCGGCTACATTGTTGCGGTAATATTCCACTAATGATAGCTCCTCTCTGCTGTGCTGTGTCTTTGTTCTTAAAAATTACGGTTCAAGCCGGGACAAGTTTCAAAATATCGAGCTGCCGAAACTGTTTTTACATTATAAATGTGTCTTTTGAGCTTGAAATTGGACGGAAAAATATATGTAAATCTGGTTTCTTCATTATGTTTTTGGCTCACCGAGCACAAGTTTACTATGGGCGCTTTATTTATTATCCTATTTATGAATCGAGTTTATCCCCACCTTGAAGAGTTAAATAAAACTCATAAAGAGCTGAGGCTACGCATTAAAATAACAAAACAAGACCCGTCTGATGACAGGTCTTATTTGTCTGCACTTTCCTATTTTTTAGCGCCCGAATTAGCCGATTTCTGCAATTGCCCTGACTCACGGTGCTTCCGACTCATGAATACCAAAGACAATGCAATTACCGTGAGGATAACCCCAAGGACTTGAAATCCCTCGAAGCTAAACTTACCTCCCATTATGATACCTATTAACAATGAAGAGAGAATGGTTCCCAGGTATCTCGATGTATTAAATAATCCGGAGGCTACACCGATTATTTCTTTTGGAGAACTTTGGAACAAGGCTGCTTGCAGGCCGACATTGTTCAATCCGTTGCTAATACCGAATGCAGCTAAAGCCACACATACACTGATAACTGGTGAAGTCTGATTTAAGGTCACAAGCCACACTGATCCCAATGTCATCAGGACCCCGGACACTAGCAATGCTGGCCGGGGTCCTGATCTATCGATCCAGCGTCCTGCTATTGGAGCAGTAATCAGTGAGCATAATCCCAGCGTTAGCATGAGAATTCCTGTTTGGAATTCACTGACATGACGTACCATTTGCAAGTAGGATGGGATCCCGAAAAAGAGTGAGTAAAAAAGTACATTAACGAGCATGAATTCAACATTAACCCAAGTCATTGCCGGGTATTTGGCAAATGTACGTAAAGGAATAAAGGGTGATGCCGCTGTTAGCTCATGCCTGACGAATACTCCTAGCAGAACGAGTCCTGTTAGCAAGGTAATGACATGTATTAATGAGATATGTCCGGATGATTTTGCTGAAAGCAATCCAAGGAGCACGGCAATCAGCCCCACAGTGAAGAGCAGGATTCCTGACGCATCAATCAAATCAAACCATTTGCGCAGGGACATTCCCCGGGTAACGGTTGTTGACGGTTCGTCCTTGGGGATATGCTTCCAAGATAATAAAAAGCTAGCGACCACGAATGGAATATTGACGAAAAAGATAGCTGGCCAGTCCCACCAGTGAATAATAACCCCTCCAATAAAGGGACCAATTGCTGCCGCGCCGGATAGGAAGATGGATAAAACAGATAGTGCGGTCGCTTGTTTCTCCGTAATATGAATCCGCACAATGGCCATTCCAACGGCAACCATCATGCTAGTTCCAATGGCTTGCACAATACGGAACACGATGAGACAGCCAAAGTTTGGGGAGAAAGGAGCTAATAAACCTGCAATGAAGGATACGACAAGCCCGGTAAGAAATATTTTCCTCCGGCCGAATAAATCGCTGGCCTTTCCCATGACAGGTTGAGCGATGCTACTTGCAATGTAAAAAGAAAAAATAATCCAGGAAACACCTGTATAGTCAAGCTGGAATACATTTTGCAGCCTTGGAATAGCCACAGATACCATCGAAGAATTTAAAGGGTTCAATAAAATCCCCAGACCTACTGAAATCATTAACCACCTGTTGCGAACACTCATTTTAAATCCCCCTAAAGCTTATTAATGTCATCGTACTTGAAATCGATTATTCATTCCAACGCATTTTATGTTATGATCTCATTGACTTGAGGGAATGAACGGAGGTGCGAATTGGAACTTTTGCAACTGCAATATTTTCTCGCGGTAGCTCGATTGGAACATATGACTGAAGCTGCACGAAATCTACACGTTACTCAATCTTCACTAAGCAAAACGATTCAGCGTTTGGAGGAGGATCTGGGGGTACCTTTATTCGATCGGGTAGGAAGAAAGCTGCGACTGAATGAGTCCGGAAGCCGGTTCCTTCGCCGAGCTGAAAGGGCATTGTTTGAATTGGAGCAGGGAAAACAGGAGCTTAGCGATTTATCCAGTCCTGAACATGGCACACTCGAATTAGCGGTGACGACCGCAAGCACATTACCCAATATCCTGCGAGAGTTTCGGAAAAAGCGGCCTGATATTCAATACCATGTGCAAATGCTGACCACGCAGGAAATGGTTACACTTCTTAATAGAGGAGAGGTTGATTATTGCTTATCCTCACCTCCAATAAAAGGGGATGACATCGAATGTCAAATCGTCTTTATCGATCCAATTCTTGTGGCTGTTCCAAAGGGGCATCGGCTGGCCAATCGAAGCAGCGTATCCTTGATAGAGCTAAGGGATGAGTGGTTTGTTGGTGTAAAGAGTGGCTATGGTACTCGCGATTTAATAGACTCTGTATGCAAATCAGTTGGATTTGTACCTAAATATGTGTATGAGGGGGATGAACCTGCAAGGCTTAGCACTCTTGTGGAAGCTGAAATTGGCTTAGCTTTCATACCAAGCACGGCACGGAATTCACGGGAAGATATCCAATACCTCCAAGTAGAGAATCACGAATTGGAAAGGGAGATAGCTTTATTGTGGCACAGGAGCCGGTACATTTCGCAGGCCGCTTTGGAATTTCGGGAGGTAGTTGTAGAATATTTTGGAGCGTTATCCAAACAGACCATTTAATTATGCGGCAGAACAACTAACAAACCAATTCCCCGTTACCTTCCGTTACGTTCAATGGTCCGTAAGTGGGGTTTTCTTTTTGGGTTAAATTTGTAGAATCTTTAATCATACCTATGTTTTCCTATAATTATGGGGGGTAACACCTTTAATATTAGCGTAGTAGTGCGTAGTAGCGAGGCTGTAAAATAGTGTGAGTAGACATGAAAGCGTTTACATAAAAGGAGGGGATCTGTAAGTAAAAAGATTCATTTGTGATGATGTTCTACTGCTCTTCGGGATGATTGTACCACTGTTGAAATTAAGGATTTAGCAGGTAAGGAAATTAGCGTGGGAATATAGGGCTGGTGCTAATAAGGTAGGTCATTAACTGATTTTTATGAAAATCACTAGAGGAGGATTGCATTAAATGAGTAGAATGCTTAAACAAGTAATCTCGATCTTACTCGCAGCTGCCTTGCTTATTCCGACAAGCTGGATCGCTCCGGTTACTGAAGCTGCGGCGCAGGATACGACAGTATCATCAGATAGGGTAACGGTATATCATGAAACTTTTGCGAGTGGCAAGGGGATTGCAGCTCAAGCAGGCAGTGCTAGCCTTACACCTGTGAATGATAAAGTTTTTACCGGCAATACTGACGGCGCAGCTTTATATGTAAGCAACAGAGCGAATAACTGGGACGCGGCTGATTTTAAATTCAGCGATATGGGCCTAGAGAACGGCAAAACCTACACGGTGACTACAACCGTTTATGTGGATGCTAATGTGGCTATACCTAGCGGTGCCCAAGCTTATCTTCAAGCGATAGGCAGCTACGCCCTTTTGGCAAATGTGAATTATGAAGCAGGCAAAGCAATCACCTTGACGAAAGAATTTACCGTGGATACGGACAAAGATACGACACTGCGCGTTCAATCCAACGATGACGGGAAAACGGTTCCGTTCTACATTGGGGAGCTTCTCATTACAGCAAAAAAAGCAGTGACGGAAACGGATAAAGAAATCTATCACGAAACTTTTGTGAGTGGCAAAGGTTTAGCCTCACAATCAGGCAGCGCTAACCTAACCCCTGTCACCGGAAAGGTTTTTGCGGGCAATGCTGACGGGGCAGCTTTATATGTAAGCAATAGAGCGAATAACTGGGACGCGGCTGATTTTAAATTCAGCGACATGGGCCTAGAGAACGGCAAAACCTACACGGTAACTGCATCCGTGTATGTAGACACTGATGTGATTGTACCCAGCGGTGCCCAAGCTTATCTTCAAGCGATAGGCAGCTATGCTCTTTTGGCAAATGCGAATTATGAAGCAGGCCAAGCGGTCATATTGACGAAAGAATTTACCGTGGATACGGACAAAGATACGACACTGCGCGTTCAATCCAATGATGACGGGAAAACGGTTCCGTTCTACATTGGGGATGTATTGGTCACAGAAAAGGTGGCTACAGTAGAGCCAACTCCAACACCAGAAACACCTAGAGACCCAGCTTTACCTTTTACCACTGTTACTTTTGAGGATCAAACGGCAGGTGGTTTTGAAGGCAGGGCAGGTACAGAAACGCTTACGGTTACTAATGAAGCGAATCATACGGATGATGGTTCATACGCTTTGAAGGTTGAGGGAAGAACCAGTACATGGCATGGGCCGACATTACGTGTGGAGAAGTATGTGGACAAAGGCTACGAATATAAAATTTCGTTATGGGTCAAGCTGATCCAGCCTGCAAGCTCGCAGCTCCAGCTGTCCACGCAGGTTGGCAATGGCAGCAGCGCCAATTATGTGCAGCTCGCACCTAAAACCATCAGTGCAAGCGATGGCTGGATTCAGTTTGAGGGATCCTACCGTTATAACAATGTAAGCAGTGAGTATTTGACCATTTATGTGGAAAGCTCCAGTAATAGCACGGCCTCCTTTTATATTGATGATATTAATTTTGAAAAGGTAGGCTCTGGCCCGGTAGATATCGAAAAAGATCTTATACCGATTAAGGATGCTTATCAGAATGATTTTCTGATCGGAAATGCGATAACCGCTGAGGATCTGGAAGGTGTCAGACTTGAGCTTTTGAAAATGCATCATAATGTTGCTACGGCAGGTAATGCCATGAAGCCGGACGCGTTGCAGCCTACAAAGGACAACTTCACGTTTACCGCGGCAGATACAATTGTAGATAAAGTACTGGCTGAGGGCATGCAGATGCATGGACATGTGTTGGTATGGCATCAACAATCGCCTGCATGGCTGAATACAACAACAGACGCAGCTAACAACACAATCCCCTTGGGACGGGATGAAGCTCTTGTGAATTTGCAGACCCATATCCAAACCGTTATGGAGCATTTTGGTGACAAGGTGATCTCTTGGGATGTTGTAAACGAGGCGATGAGCGATAATCCATCCAACCCAACAGATTGGAAAACAGCGCTGCGATCCGCCCCATGGAAAAGTGCCATTGGAGCAGATTACGTAGAGCAAGCCTACCTGGCGGCAAGAGAAGTATTGGACGCGCATCCAGATTGGGATATTAAGCTCTATTACAACGATTATAACGAAGATAATCAGAATAAAGCGCAAGCCATCTACAGTATGGTCAAAGAAATCAATGATAGGTACGCGCTGACTCACCCTGACAAATTGCTTATCGACGGTGTTGGCATGCAGGGGCACTACAGCATTAATACGAACCCAGAGAATGTGAAGCTTTCCTTGGAAAAGTTCATTTCCTTGGGTGTCGAAGTAAGCATAACTGAGCTGGACATTCAGGCCGGAACCAACTATCAGCTCTCTGAAAAGCTTGCTAATGCGCAGGGTTATCTATATGCGCAGTTGTTAAATATCTTCAGGGATCACGCTGATTCTATCAAACGTGTTACCTTCTGGGGAATGGATGATAACACAAGCTGGAGAGCTTCATCCAATCCGTTGTTATTCGATAAAAATCTGCAAGCCAAGCCAGCTTACTATGGCGTTATCGATCCTGATACCTTCATTGAAGAGCATGAGCCTGAATCAGTAGAAGCTAATCAATCTACTGCTAAATTTGCTGCACCTGTTATAGACGGAACAGTTGACGAGATCTGGAGCCAGACCGCTGAGATTCCGGTCAATCGGTATCAAACCGCTTGGCAAGGAGCGAGTGGAGTGGCAACAGCACTCTGGGATGATCACAATTTATATGTCCTGATCCAGGTGAGTGATACACAGCTTGATAAGAGCAGTGTGAATGCACATGAACAGGATTCGGTCGAAATCTTCGTGGACCAAAATAATGGGAAAACGACGTTCTATCAAGATGATGACGGCCAGTACAGAATCAATTTTGACAACGAGACTTCATTTAATCCTTTAAGTATCGCAGCCGGTTTTGAATCGGCAACCCAGATTTCCGGAACCAACTATACGGTTGAAGTGAAGATTCCACTTCAAGGGATCACTCCGGACAACGATAAAAAGCTTGGTTTTGATGTACAGATCAACGATGCTAAAGAGGGCTCACGTCAAAGTGTCGCGGCTTGGAATGATACGAGTGGAACTGGGTATATGGACACATCCGTTTATGGTGTGCTTACTCTAAAGGGTAAATCTACGGGTCCGGAACCCACTCCAACGCCGACAACAGCACCGACACCGACACCAACGAGCCCAACCGATCCAACCGATCCAACCGATCCAACCGATCCAACAAACCCAACGGAACCATCGGCAACCCCGACACCTGTTCCAACAGCGACGCCAGCACCAACAAATGCGCCAACGGGTAGCAGTAACTCGGGTAATGTAGTATCAACTCCACAGCCTGGAGCCATTACAAACAAAGATGGTGTTGTTACGATTAAACTGGAGGTAAAGTCCGACAACGGGCGTGCTATAGGTACCATCTCCAGCGACAACATGAAAAAAGCGCTTGAGCAGGCTACTGTAGCGGCAAACGGCAAGAAACAAATTATCATTGAAGTGCCAAAGCAAACGGACGCGAAAGGGTATGATATACAATTACCGACCCAAAGCCTAACGGGGAAAGAAAACTTTGAACTATGGCTTAAGACGGAAAATGCCACAATTCAAATTCCAAGCAATATGCTGTCTAACGTAACAGACAATGCTGAGCAAGTATCTATACGAATAAGTAAAGTCACCACGGACAGCTTGGAAGCAGCTACCCGCAATATGATTGGCAACCGTCCAATTATCGGTCTAAGCGTAGTAGCAGGTGACAAAGTTATTCCTTGGAATAACCCTAAAGCACCTGTAACGGTAGCCATTCCTTACGTGCCGACAGCGGAGGAGCTAAGCCATCCAGAGCTTATAGTCGTTTGGTACATCGATGGCAAAGGCAACGTACTGCCGGTTCCGAGCAGTCGATATGATGCTGCAACCCAAACGGTGGTCTTTCAAACAACCCACTTCAGCACTTATGCAGTAACCTTCGTAAAGAAAAACTTCGGAGATCTGCAGAATCTTTCTTGGGCCAAACTAGCTATAGACGTTATGGCGGCTCGCGATATCATCAAAGGAACGTCCACGAACAGCTTTTCACCTGCAGATTCAATCAAACGAGCGGATTTCATTACTCTCATCGTAAGAGCGCTTGAACTGAAGGGAACGGGCAAAAGTGCAATAATGTTCAACGATGTCCAAAAGACAGACTACTATTATGATGAACTGGTCATCGCGAAGGAATTGGGAATTGCTACAGGTTTTAAAGATGATACGTTCAGACCCAATAGCAATATCTCCAGACAAGATATGATGGTGCTGACAGCACGCGCGCTGGCGGCAGCCGGTAAGCAAGTTAAGGCGAGCGGCGTTGTAGCTGCTGCTTATCTAGATGAAGCAAGCCTTTCTAGCTACGCAAAAGACAGTGCATCATTGTTGATCCAATCCGGAGTCGTAAACGGAAAGAACAATAGAATTGCACCGAACGATAACCTTACCCGTGCAGAAGCGGCAGTCATTCTGTATCGTATCTGGAAGCTGTAGTCCCGGCATCACAGAAAAAAAGTCTGAATTGTCTCAAGGTCATATTTAGTCTGAAGAGTGGAAATACGTGTGCAACCATCCCTTGCATTCTTCTGTATTAAGCATCGCTGCTCACCTCCTTGCGGAGAGGGGCAGCGATTTTTTTGTGTATGTTCCGTTGAGTTGGAGCTGAAAAGGAAAAAAAATGTCACGAAAAGAAAGTCTATCTTTTTTCAAATATTATCAGACTCTAGCAACAAGGTCATAGTTATTAAGGCTTACCAGAATATCGACCATTTTGAGGGGGAATTTGGCGTTGGAGAATGGAAATGTGTCTTTTTTAAGTATTCACAAATAAAGAACGAATATCCTATCATACCAATATTTACAAAATTCGATATAAAGTGATATAATTTTCGAGATTCATATACATAAACATGAAAGAAGAGTGTAAGATGCTAAAGGTAACAAGCAAAAAAGTCATGTCAATTATTACAGTTAGTTCAATGCTGTTGGTTGTGGGTGCAGTCGCTTACGCAGACACGACATTGAAGAAGATTTCCGCATATCAGAACGCGGCCATCAGCATTGAAGTGGATAATCAGAAAGTGAACCTGTCAAGTAGTGAAGGAACAATGTACCCAATTATCTATGAGGGACATAGCTATGTATCCGCCAAGGCTGTATCTGAAGCACTGGGGGCAACCGTGAAATGGGATAACAGTCGTCAAGCTGTTGTGATCACATCGGCGAACGGCGGAACATCAACATCCGTTGTCCCGGATAAGGACAATACTGTTGCACAAGCTACTGCGAAGCCTGCAACCGTATCTACTCCACCTGCAACTGAGTCCACTCCGCAAGCAACACCAAAGCCTGCTGCATCATCTTCCGCTTCAACTTCCAGTAACAGCGGCGCTTCGTTTGCAGATGCAGTGAAGTTGGGTACTTCTTTTACTTATACGGACCTTGATAACTATTATAGCCCTAAGGGTGATTCAACATCTGCTCAATATACTTTCACTATCAATAAGGTTACGTCGACTACTCTCGGACAATTAAAAGCTCTTGGGTTTGAAGAACATGTCACTGATCCCGATGTAGCTGTAGATTATGTCCTGCTTGATGTAACGCTTAAGGTGAAGAACGCCAGTCTTGTAAAAGGTAGTCAGGGCCAAGGGTGGAAGTTCCTTTCAAGTTTTACACCTACCATTTGGGGAGCAGAAACTTCCAGTGGACAATACTATATTGGTGGCTCTAGTGATTATTTTGAGGGATCTCTCGGAGAAAATATCGAAAAGCTGTTGGCTGATTTTCCTGAAGTCACCCCAAGTAAACCGGGTTCTTTTGAAGCTTCGGGTAAAGTTATTCTGCCAATAATCAAAGGCAAGGAGAACAGCCTTGTTCTTCGTAGAAACGATAGTAAGCTTGAGTCCGACAAAACGTCCATCTATTTCAAACTGAAATAGTTATGCAAGTTAGCAGAAAAAGAGATCAACGATGTTATTCATCGTTGATCTCTTTTTTTATGAGGCTTACACAGTGCTGATAACTTTTATATCAAGCTTCTTTGGCAATGATTTTTTTGAGCTTCACCTTGGGTTCTTGCTCAGGGTCAGGCGCTTGCCCAACACGTTTAATAAAGAAAGATAGCAGCAGACCGAGGATACCAATTCCCACAATCACTAGATAGGAATCATTGATCCCTTGAATGGATGCTTCCATAATCATATGTTCCTGTGTTCCGTTCTGTGTACTGCCAGAGGCCAGCATATCCTTCATATGCGTTGTAGTACGGCTTGTCATTACGGTGACGAGCAGGGAAGTCCCAACGGCGCCAGCTACTTGTCGAATGGTATTCGAAATCGCTGTACCATGCGCACTAAGCTTGGCGGGGAGTTGATTTAGACCCAGAGTTTGTATAGGCATGAGGAGCAAAGCCATACCGATCCGGCGGCCTGTTGACATGTATACCAGATACATGTAGCTGGTTGAGTCTGTTAAATTTACAAAGCTTAGAGTCGTTGCAATTGTAATCAGAAGACCGATAATAGCGAGCCATTTTGCCCCGAACCGGTCGAACAGCTTGCCGGTTACCGGCATCAACAATCCCATTACGAGTGCACCAGGAAGTAGCAACAAGCCGGACTCCATCGCTGTAAAACCGCGGGCATTCTGCAGGTACAAAGGTAGCAGCATCATATCCGCATACATCACGATTGTAACTGCGATACTGATGACAGTTGTTAAGGAGAACATATTGTATTTAAAGGCCCGGAGATCAAGCAGTGGATTTTGGGAAGCCAACTGTCTCCAAGTAAACAAGCCAAGGGAAAGCACACCTGCTGCTAAAGACAATAACACTTCTGCGCTCGACCAACCCGCACTGGCAGCGCGGCTGAAGCCATACAGCAAGGTTCCAAAACCGATGGTAGAAAGAGTTACGCTAACAATGTCCAACTTGGGAAAGATGCGTTCCGATACATTTTTTAAATAAATAAATCCGCATATGATTACAATGACGGTCAAAGGAATCATGCCATAAAACATAATCTCCCAAGAATAATGTTCCAAAATATATCCAGCCAGAGTAGGTCCAATCGCAGGTGCGAAAATAATGGCCAACCCTACCATCCCCATAGCAGCCCCTCTCTTTTCAGGAGGGAACAGGGTCAAGATGACATTCGTGAGCAGTGGCATGATAATCCCGGCACCAGCTGCCTGAATCATACGCCCGGTCAACAGAACAGGGAAGTTTGTCGCGACGGCCGATACGATCGTTCCAGCCAAAAATATAAACATAGAAGCTTGAAAAAGCTCTCGCGTCGTAAATCGTTGCATTAGATAAGCTGTAATCGGAATTAGAACACCATTAACCAGCATATACCCCGTTGTCAGCCACTGAGCTGTAGCCGCTGAGATATTAAAATCATGCATTAACTCCGGAACGGCAACGCTCATTACCGTTTGATTCAGTGTTGCAAGAAAGGCGCCCAAAATCATAATGAATAAGATGGGGCCCTTTTTCACGGAACTGCTTGTTACTTCTCTCTTTGTACTCACTCCACTCCATCCTTTCAACTCGTCGATCATGGACTAAATTTACAGTGTGTTGTATAGTTTACAATGCATGAATTAGATTATAAATGAAATTTTCATGTAATCAAGCAACAATTTGCGAAAAAATGTAAAGTAGTTTACATTCTTTGTGAAAATGTAGTTTTTTCTTTTTAAAAAACAACAATTATCTAAAATATGTAGCTTACAATATGAAAGTAAAAGATTGGAGAGTAGAAGATGAATAACGCAACGCAACGTACAGATCCCCGGGTACTTCGGACACGTCAATTGCTTAGAGATGCTGTAATTGAATTGCTTGAGGAAATGGATATTGAGAAAATATCCGTAAACCGTATTGCAGAGCGGGCTAAAATCAATCGTGTTACTTTTTATCTGCACTATCGGGATCTCCCGGATATGTTAGAAAAGATGGCGGATGAGATGGTGGAGGACATTCTACAAGTGGTGAACAACGATGGCAACCATGATGAATCGGTTGATGAAGAGAATCTGAGAATATTAGAGAGTCTGCTTAAGCATATTGCGGAAAATGCAAAATTCTACAAAGTCATACTCACATCGAAACGAAGCCCGATTTTTACAGATCGCCTGTTTAATTTGATGGCGGAAATCATTTCTGCACACCAGAAGAAAAAGGAGGGGGCCGTTGATCATTCAAAGGTACCGATACAAAAGGACATTGCCGTTTGGTACGGTTCAGCAGCTCTAATTGGCACGGTTATTTCTTGGCTCCGAGATGACATGCCCTATACGCCTGTGTATCTTGCCAGACAAATTAGCATGCTGCGTGCGAACTAGCAACGGGTTCCGACTCATGAACGGAGAGGAATTAAATGAACACGCGCAAACAGCCACGCATCGTTGCGCGGCTGTTTGTCGTATCTAGAGCAGGTAAATCACTGCACACTGAGATTATCCCAGTTGATTTGGAATTCCTTCAACATCCTTTCTTTGGTCAGCTTGCCGCCGAGATACCCTTGAATGCTGCTGGATAATTCCTGTGGCATCCCGTTCGGCAGGCGGGTCCAGTTCCAAGTCAGCGCTTGATCTTTATCGGTATAAGCCAGCACCTCAGCACCTAGTGCTCCAAGATCTTGTTCGGTTCCCTTAATGTTGTCGAGCGCAGGGATGAATTGGAATTCCTTAGTGATATATTTTTTTCCGGTCTCGGAGGTGACGAGCCAATTCAGGAAGACCTTGGCCTCCTCCTTAACGGGAGAGTTTTTATTGATAACCCAATTGCTGGGTACGCCTACATAAAGCTTGTCGTTGTCTTCGGGAGTGTCGTCAATGGGCATGGGCAGGATGCCAAGGTTTAGATTGGGATCGATGCCGTCGATCTGCCCTTGTGTCCAGTTACCCTGCTGCATCATCGCAGCTTCGCCGCTCGCTAGCATAGTGACTTGTGTATTATAGTCGGTTGAGAGCGGGTTCTTATTGCCGTACTCAACAGTAAGGTCAAGTAGATCGATCCACTTGGAGAAAATAGGGTCTCCGGCGAAGGTTTTGGAACCGTCTGTAAGTCCGGCGATGAATGCCTCTGGATCAGGCTGCTGGGCGAAAGGCACGTTTACATTATGATTGCCAAGCACGAACCATTCTTGGTATCCATTCGCAAAAGGTGTGATGCCTGCCGCTTTTAACTTCTCGGAGGCTTCGCGTAGAGCGGTTAGCGTCAATGGCTTCTCAGTGATTCCGGCTTTTTTAAATAGATCCTTATTATAGATAAAGCCGTATCCTTCCAGATTCATCGGCATCCCATACAGCTTGCCATCTATAGTCATTTGTTCTGCTGCGAGTGGCTTTACATCCTTGGCCCAAGCTTCGCCGCTCAGATCCTCCAGATATTCCAGCCACATATCACGTTCATTGTTGCCGCCGATGGTAAAGATATCCGGTTCATCTCCGGAAGAGAATTTGGCACGCAGCGAGGCGCCATAATCGGTCCCGCCACCCACGCTTTGCACCTCAAGCTTAATATCGGGATGTTCTTTCTCGAATTCGGTCTTGAGCGAAGCCAGCGCTTCAGATATTTCAACCTTGAACTGGTAGATGTGTACGGTTTTGACTCCATCTGCATTGTCGCTGCTGCGTCCGCAACCGGCTGTCAGGGCAGCCAGCAGCAGGGAGCATGCGAGGAGAATTCCACGTTTTGTTCTCATATTCATTCATCCTCTCTGGCTGAAAGTCACGTGTATCATTAGCCCTTCACGGAGCCCTGGGCAATGCCTTCAATAATATATTTTTGCATCACTAGGAAAAAGATGACCACCGGCGTAATCCCGAGTACAAGTCCTGGAAGCGCCAAATCCCACTGCTTCGTATATTGTCCGAAAAAGCTATAAGTGGCGATAGGAATGGTGCGAAGCACCGGATCCTGCAGAATAAGCGATGGCATCAAGTAATCATTCCAGATCCACAGGGTGTTCAGTATGATGACGGTGACGATAATCGGCTGCATAAGCGGAAGAACAATCCGGAAAAAGGTACCATAAGGACTGCTGCCATCCACTCTTGAAGCCTCCTCGATATCGAGAGGTACCGATTTGACGAAGCCGTGGAATAGAAAAACAGTCATCGGGGCCCCAAACCCAAGATATGCTAAAATCAAACCGGCGGTTGAATCCATGACGCCCAAACCGCTGACGACCTGTACCAGCGGAATCATAATAGATTGAAATGGAATAACCATGGCGGCTACTAATGCAATATAGAGCACACGGTTATACAAGCTGTTGTTGCGGACCATTTTGTAAGCGCACATAGAGCAGAGGAACGCTAGCAGAACATTACTAATCACCGTGATGATAAAAGAGTTCAGGAAGGCGCGAGGGAAATTGGTAGCTTTCCAAGCTTCCGCGTAGTTGCTCCACTGGAGTGCTGAAGGCAGCGCAGCAGAGTCAGAAAGTATTTCACTATAGCTTTTCACTGAGTTAGCCAGTAAAAAGTAAAAGGGCACTAAAAATAGAAGTCCCAGCAGGATTACAATCACTTCGATGAGAAGCAGGGGGACATTAAATTTCTTGGCGGTAGTCTCCATTACAGCTCCACCTCTCTTTTCTTGGTTGCTCTAACCTGTAGTAGGGAGATCACGGCCACGATGACGAAGAAAACCATCGCTTTAGCCGAGCCCATTCCGAACCTGCTGATGGTATAGGCTTCATTGTAAATATTCAAGGCTACAGATTCGGTAGCTTTAAAGGGTCCACCTTTGGTCAGCGACAGGTTGAGGTCAAACAGCTTAAAGGACCAGGAGATAGATAGAAATAGACAGACAGTTACAGCAGGCATGACCAGTGGAAGAGTGACATGGCGCAAGGCCTGAAAACGTCCGGCTCCATCCACTTTGGACGCTTCAATTAGGCTTTGGGGAACATTGTTGATAGCAGAGATGTAAATCACCATCAGATATCCCGCATTTTGCCAGACAAATACGATAACAATCGCCCAGAATGCTGTCCCTCCGGTGCCTAGCCAGGGAAGATTAAAGAAGGACCAGCCGGTGGCCTGCCCGATAGAGGAGAATCCTCTGACAAAAATAAACTGCCAAATAAACCCGAGCAAAAGTCCGCCAATGACATGCGGTACAAAAAATACAGTTCTCAGGACATTACGTGTGAACAGTTTGCGCGTCAGCACATAAGCGAGTGCGAAGCCAAGCAGATTGGTCAGCACTAGACCGAAGAAAGTGAACTTCGCCGTGAACCAGAATGAATTAAGAAAGGAAGGATCCTTGGTGAAAATATGTAGATAGTTCCGTAGTCCGGTCCACTCGACATGCCGCGAGATTCCGTTCCAGCTGGTAAATGAATAATAGAGTCCCAAAAAGAAAGGAATCAGCACAATAATAAAGAAAAACAAGGAAGTTGGCCCGACAAAAATAAACTGCTGCATCAGGCGTGATCTTTTTCTATGGTCCATCGTTCCTCACCCCTTTTGTTAATTTAAACTTTTCATTCTATAACCGAATTGGTGATTAACCGAAACAAAAAGTAATATTACTAACCGAGTATTCTTAACCAGTTGCGGCATCGGGAGAGGCAAAAATGCCTTTGATAGCGCCGAAAGTGTGCGGTTTGGAGAAAAGAGAGGCAAAAATGCCCTTGATAGCGCCGAAAGTGTGCGATTTGGAGGAAAGAGAGGCAAAAATGCCTTTGATAGCGCCGAAAGTGTGCGATTTGGAGAAAAGAGAGATAAAAATGCCTTTGATAGCGCCGAAAGTGTGCGATTTGGAGAAAAGAGAGGTAAAAATGCCTTTGATAGCGCCGAAAGTGTGCGGTTTGGAGAAAAGAGAGGCAAAAATGCCTTTGATAGCGCGGAAGTCGGCTGAGCTTTCTCTGGATAATTTTCATTGGCCCGGAGCGATTTCTTTTCGGGCTTGACAGCCTTTTCAAAGAATCGGTATGGTGGACTTGTCAGACAAATGGGAGGTAGGGTACATGTCAGGATGGCTGGGGAATCATTTTGTTACGCAGATTGGAATTTTGGTGAATGATGTTGAAAAGGTAAGCACGGCTTATGCGGAGTTTTTTGGACTGGAAAAGCCGGAAATTATCGTTACAGATACAGAAGATCAGGCGCAGACTCGGTATAATGGCGAGGCGACGGTGGCGCGGGGGAAGTTGGCTTTTTTTGATATGGGCTCCCTGCAGCTTGAACTGATTGAGCCAGACCAGCAGCCCAGTACATGGCGTGATTATTTGAATGAACATGGTGAGGGACCTCATCATATTGCTTTTGTGGTTGAAGGAATGAAGGAGAAGATTATGCTGCTCGAAGGCAAAGGGTTCCCACTCCAGTAAAAGGGCGAGTATACCGGGGGGCGTTATGCTTATATGGACACGTTCAAGGAGTTAAAGGTGATTGTGGAGCTGCTGGAGAACGATAAAGATAAAGATAAAGGAGAGGATGTATAGTGAATATTCTAATTACTGGTGCCGGACGTGGACTAGGTTATGAGCTGGCGGCTGAGGCATTGAAGCGGGGGCATGGAGTCATTGCCGGGGTTCGCCGTCCCGATCAGGAACAAACAGCACTATCTCAGCTCGCTGCGACCTACGGGGAGAAGCTGACTGTGGCCCAGCTGGACGTGACGGATGAAGAAGGAATCGCGGCACTTGCTGCAAATCTGCAAGGACAAGGCCGGACGCTTGGTGCCATTATCAATAATGCGGCAGTACTGACTGCAAGGGACACACAGATTGAAGAGCTGGATTTCCAAGATATGCTTACCACGATGGATATTAATCTTTATGGACCGATGCGAGTGGTTAAGCATTTCTTGCCGCTACTCACTGAACCCGAGCTTTCGATCATCAACATATCGTCGGAAGCAGGCAGCATTTCTAATGCTTATTCCGGAGACTATCCTTATTCCATCTCCAAAACGGCACTTAATATGTTCTCACAGCAGCTGCATGTATATTTAAAAGAACGCGGGGTACAAGTACTCGGCGTACATCCCGGCTGGATGCATACGGATATGGGCGGGGCAGAGGCGCCAACGAATCCAACCCAAAGTGCTGAGGGCATCATGGACTTGATCGAGAAGCGGACTATACCGGAAGGTCAATTCATGTTTGTAGACTATACGGGTAAGGATATGAAGATTTAATAATGAGTGTTCTAACTAAAAGAGGTAACTCAATAGCCATTCATGGCTTCTGAGTTACCTCTTTTTGATTTTTCTATATGCTTATTTATTTCTTAATCAATAAATAAGCGAAATAAGGTACGCCGATCAACGCTACCATGATCCCAGCCGGGATGCCATCAGGGGAGACTAGATTGCGGCCAACGGTGTCCGCGATCAGAAGCAACCAGCCACCCAGCAATACTGCGACGGGAATAAACTTCTGATTGCGCGGACCGACCAACGATTTCGCAATATGTGGTGCCATCAATCCGATAAAAGCGATTCCACCTGTTACGGATACCGCGGAGGCGGCAGCTGCGACGGCGACAAGAATCAGGACAATACGTTCGCGCTCCAGATTCAGACCGACACCAATGGCTGATACCTCACTTAGACTGAGCAGATTGAGTCGCAGCGATTTGTACAGGGTAAAGGGAACTAGCAGCAATAACCAAGGCAGTAAAGCCCAGATGAAGGGCCAATCTGTACCCCAAATATTCCCGGCAATCCATTTTGCGATAAAATCAACTTTGGCACGATCTGCGGATGAAATGATTACGATCATAACTCCCGACAGCGCTAGGGAAAATCCAACCCCGACCAAAACTAGCCGAATAGGATCAAGCCCTCTAGTCCGACTATATGAAAAAAGATAAATTAATGCTGCCGTAATTATAGCCCCTATAAAAGCAACCAGCGGCAACGCATAAATGAAGGTTCCAACGCTAACCGGGAAATAGAGAAAAAATACAGCGACAGCTACACCTGCCCCGGAGTTAATCCCAATAATACCGGGGTCTGCTAGATCGTTTCGGGTAACACTTTGCAGAATCGACCCAGATAAGGCCAAGGCCATTCCTGCCAGTAGCGTAATTAGAATACGTGGCAGTCTCACAGAAAATAATACAAAGTCCTCTTTAAAGGTTCCATGACCGAAGAGAACGGGAAGCAGCCTGTCAAAAGACAGGGAAGAGTAGCCAATTCCCATACTGGCAATAGCCGTAAGCAGGATCAGTCCGGTGCATACCCACAGGATAAGACGTTGTTTTCGTACTTGAGCAGAGGAAATCATGAGAGTGTTTGTCCTCCTTTACGAACAACGAACAAAAAGAAAGGCAGTCCTAGCATAGCCACGACAGCAACTATCGGCGTTTCATAAGGGGCATGGATTGTACGTCCAATGGTATCCGCAAGTAGCATGAAGGATGCCCCAGTGAATACTGAAATCGGCAGAATATAGCGGTAGTCGGTGCCGACTATTTTGCGGACAATATGCGGAATCATTAGCCCTACAAAAGCCATGTCCCCAATTAGAGCGACTGATGCGCCAGTCAGCAGAATAATGAGCGTGAACAGAATCCCTTTAACCAAAACAAGGTTTTGTCCTAATCCGATCGCTACCTCGTCACTCAAACTAAGAATAGTCAGCTGGTTAGAAAATATTAATGCCACCACGATCCCGATGAGGATCACAGGTGCAATGGCCTGAAGCTGGCCCCAAGTTGTGCCGATAAGCCCACCGGCAGTCCACATGGATACATCTTTGGATATCTTGAAGGCAATGCTGACACCACTTGCGATAGCATATAGGAATGCAGATACCGCAGCACCAGCGAGTACGATACGGATCGGAGACAAGCCACCTTGGCGCACGGAGCCGAGAATAAGAACCAGAACGGCTCCCAGAGCAGCGCCGAAGAAGCAAGCAATCATGGTGCCAAAATAGTTCAGCCCCGGCATAAATACGAAGGTAAGCGCCAGTGCCATATTAGCTCCTGAAGTTAACCCCAGCAGGCCGGGATCGGCTAACGGATTGCGCGTAACGCCTTGCATAATAGCCCCGGATACGGCAAAGGCGGCGCCGATCAGCATGGCGGCCAGTTCACGCGGCAGCCTGATCTCACGAAGAATGAGGACATTGTCTGCCGTTGAACTTGAAGTGATGGCAAGCCACAGATCATGGAGGGTGGTTTCTTTAGCCCCGAATAACATCGCGATCACGAGGCAAATAACCATTACCAGCACGCTACCAAGCAGCTTATAAAAGAATGGAATGGAAGTTTGCTTCGTAGTCATCTTTATTATTTTCCTAGAAAGCTTTTTTCAAAGAATTCCAGTTGATATTCTAAGCTAAGCGGATCGTTAAAATAGAATGCTTTGGCATCAGCTTCGTAAACATGATTATTTTTGACAGCAGGGATGCTTTTGTAGATTTCTGTATCCTGGAAGGAATTATCTTCATCCGCATTTTTACTAAAAATAACGTAATCGCCTAGATAATCCTTCAGCACTTCTGTTGAGAGGGCCACGTAACCATCTGTTTTGGTGCCTTCCTTTACTGTCTCCGGCATACCGAGCTTGAAGTCCCCATAGAGGAGTTCAGTTCCGCGGCCAAAGTTATACCCGTATACATACAATTGCTTATTGAAGGTTTCAATGACAGAGACAGTTGCATCCTCGCCGATCTTCGCTCTGATTTCCTCACCCGCTTTTTTGGTGCGGGCACTAAAGTCATCTACCCAAGCTTGGGCTTCTTTTTCTTTGTTCACCAATTTGCCGACTTCCAGCTGTTGGGTTAAGTAATCAACTTTATTATAAGTATAAGTAACCGTTGGTGCGATTTGCTTGAATTTATCGATGTTCTTAATATCGGAGAGACCGATAATCAGATCCGGCTGCAGCTCAATGATCTTCTCCAGACTTTCATCACTTACAGCTTCTACATCTTTCAATTGCTCTTCAAAGCGAGGATTGGTTTTGGACATTTCATCTACGCCTACAACAGGTACACCTAGAGCCATAACATTACCTGTTAAAAATCGAGTGAGGACAACGACACGCTGAGGATGTGTCGGAACTTCAACAGGTCCATTTTCCGATTCATAAGTAAAAGTCGCACTTTCTGACTCCGCAGCAGGAGCCGAGGATGGGCTGTTTGTAGGACTAACCTCATTCTTCGCCTGATTTCCCCCACAAGCACTAAGGGTAAGCCCTAAAATAAGTACAAACGGAATAAATATCTTTCTCATTTAAATAATTCTCCCCTTTTAATGACTATGTTTCCGTGAATAATTCCATTATTTAATGAATCCCAGGCTGCGCCATAGATTGATTATGAGAATCATTCGCATTTGTAATCATTATAGGGATCACTTATGTGCCTAACCATGCCTTTTTGTTGGAAAAAAGACTTGGACTATTATTGGCCTTCGAATAATGCAACCGCACGTCCAAGCTGCAAACGAATGGAAACTGGATTATAAGGCACCCATTCATCCAGATTAAGCAGATGGATCTTCTTGTTCTGTACAGCAGAAAGCTGGTTCCAATAAGAGGAGTGGAAGATTTCTTCACTGTGTGCAGTGGAGCCTTTTGCGTCTGGAAATACAGTGACTAACAATCGGTCACCGGCATAAGCCTCCAGCTCAGAGACGTCAATCACAAGGGAATGAAACTGGTCGCCGAGTTTATTTATTTGATCCTCAATCAAGGCAGGAGCCTTGAGACCTAGCGATTGATAGATCACATACCCAACATTTCTTGCCCCGTATACGAATAGTCCATCTGGTTTAATGACCAGAAGGGTTACAATCTCGTTAGCCACCGCGCTTTGCTGCACCACGGCCCGAGCTTCCAGCTCCTCTTGTTCAAAATCGTCCAGCCACTGCTCAGCACGTTCGCTACGGTGAATGGCACGGCCGATCAAGCGCAAGTGGTCTTTCCATCCTAGTTCCTGCCAAGAGATTTCAACAATAGGAGCGACCGCCCGCAGCTGCTCAGCGTTCAAGCCGAATTCTTCCAGATGTTGTGTGGCTGCAATAAGCAATTCAATGTTTGCTTCCAGTAATAACGCTTTTATCTGCTCAGCCGAGCTGTTCGTATGGATGAATTTCATAGACTGTGGTGGTTCCTGGTCAGAAAGATTTAAATACTCGCTGCTCTCTGAAATGGTAACTGCAGGTTCCAGGCCAAGCAGCAGCAAATGACTGGCATAGGGAGTGAGCATCACCGCTACACGTTGGAAAGGGATAAGATTATAGCCTGAAGGAGATGCGCCGGTCTGCTGCTTAAAGCGCCGACTAAGATAGAACTCATCCTTGTAGCCCACCTTTAAAGCAATTTCTCTTAGTGTGCTTGAACTATTAAGCAGTAGTTCCTTCGCTCTGTGAACTCTTAACCTGGACAGATATTCATTAGGGGTAAAGCCCGTAAATTGTTTAAATAGCGTTGAATAATGTGAACCGCTCACACCCGCAATTGCAGCTAATTGCTCACGTGATATTTTTTCACTGAAGTGATTCTCTAAGTATGTGATACTGCGTTCCATTGAGGGCTGCTCACTCACTTCAAATCTTGTTTCCTGCTGCTCCAGCAATTGAAGAAGGATCTGATGGAACAGGATCTGGTTCTGCACATGACGTATTTCACGATCTGGCAACCGGTGAAGATACAATTCCTTCATATTAGATACAATGGCTGGTTCATGAGGAAACAACAGCATATTTGAATTGGATGTCAGTTGGCTTGTCCGCGTCATAGCACTGGAGGGCAGTGCTCGTGTCTGTTCTTGAATCCGGATTGAAAGCTTATAAGCATGTAGCGGCTGCTGGCGATTTGTAATTAGAGAGGCGTAAGTATTCTCGGGGAGAAGGACGACAATGCCTTCCATTAGCTCATAAGTCTGATGATTGACCTCAAGCATACCCTTACCAGCAGCAATAGCTAGTAGGACGGTTGAATGCTCATGAATCTGAAGTCTTGGCAGATTTGAGGTTCCATACATCGACTGAATACTATCAGCGGTATATAAAGGGAAATGGGACTCCGCCCATTCTGGGACTACGTTATTCAAATCTTAAGCCTCCGTTACCTATAATTCTATGAATGGTATTATATTCTTCACTTCTATGGGACTAATTATAACATCTCTCGTTTGGGACAAGCCGCATAAATGACCACAAAGTAGAAGAGAAACTAATCTCCTAGATGAATCCATTGGTCCAAGAGTCCCTAAGGTCAAGCGAATATAAATACTACTATGATCCTTCATCCATTTTAAAAGAGGTGAATCTAAGATGAAAAGACAGGTGAAACCTAGTAGGAAAAGAAGACCTGCCTCCAGACTGCAGCCTAAACGTAGTTTAATTCTTAAAGCAAAAGCGCAAATCATTAACTTTGCGGTTATTGGTGATAGTCATGTGGGGTATGGAAACAGCTCAAGCATTTTTAGTAATCTTTTGCCTAAAGCTGTGAATAACGGGAATAAGAGATTTGTTATTTTTGGAGGAGATAATACGCAAGCGGGAGCTAATCATGGAAATAATGCGAATGCTTACTACAAGGACTTCAAGGATACGGTAACAAGCACGCTTGGGAGTATTCCTTATAAAGCATCTATAGGAAATTGGGAGGCAAGCACACAGTCCTTATTCACACAATATTTAGGTGCTGTTGAAGGTCAAATGAATTTTCCGGGTACGCAGGGGAAGGTCAAGTATGTATGGCTTAATTGTGCGCTTGGACGGTTTACTCCGGGTAGTATAAATTTGTTGAGAAATTTAGATGATAGTTTTTATTATATTATAGATTTTCATTGGCCCCTCAAAGTAAGTGGGATTACGGTGGACCCAACCCATGTATTAAGCGCATCGGAGACGAATAAGTTTTTTTCATCCATTCCTACAAAAGTGAGAGATAAGGTGTTAGCTATTTTTACGCATCATGGACATCTGTTTTACCGAAAGCTTAGTAATATATATCCCGGTTACAACAAAACTAAATTTTTCGTATGCGGATGTTCTGGGGAATATAAATGTAAAACAAATGGTGATCGGGGTTATTACAATGCCACATTATCCATCAACGGGACAACAATTAATGTAGATGCTTTTAAGGTAGCGGTAACTTAGCAAAAACTAAGCTGAAGCTGATTTTCGGGAAAAACCGGGTTCAGCTTTAGTTTTTTTAGCAAATAGTTAATAGAAACTCAACAATTCAGTCACAGGATAATAGTAAGCTAGCAGGATTATTTAATATATTTGTATAATAGTTTATATATGTATTAAATGAATCATATTGGGGGGCTACCGATGAGAGGGTTAGTATTTAATTCTTTAGAACAGGCGGGTGTCTCGGCTTTTGGTGTGGAGCGTATTCGTACAGCCGCCGCACAAATGGTTGAAGACAATATCACACCTGCGCAAGTTATTGTTGCTGCGAGAAAGGGGACGCTGCTGGTCCATCAAGCGAATGGAAAATTCGGACCTGAAGCAGACGCAGCAGATTTAACAGCGGATGCTATATTTCCACTCTGTTCCATCACAAAACTATTTACTGCAACCGCTATTATGATGTTAGTGGAACAAGGGAAAGTGGGCCTAAATAGGCCGGTTTCTGATTACATCCCCGAATTTACAGGGGAGAACAAAACAAAAGTATGCGTACATCATTTGTTGACACATACCTCTGGAATTGAGGTTAATGGCGGTTATGATGCACCACTAAGCCACGAGCCAGGTACTGTGATGTCTTACTGTGGATATGGTTATGAGCTGTTGGGTGAAATTATACGGCGAGTTAGTGGACAAGCTTATGATGTATTCGTAAAGGAAACCATATTTAAACCGCTTGGAATGGAAAATACATATTATCGTGTGCCAATGGAAGTGCGGAACAGAGTAGTTAGACGTGCCCCTGAGGCAGCATGCGCGGAATGGGTAGACAGCGAATACAATTTGAATTCTGTATCTGCGGGGGGCGGGGCTTACTCAACGGCTATGGATTTGGCTGTTTTTGGCCAGATGTTCCTTAACGGCGGAATTTATAACGGAGTACGATTGCTTAGTCCGGTAACAGTAAAAGAAATGACCCGCAATCAAATTCCGGGCGTATCCTCACAATATAGAGACGAAGTTTTCCCTGAAGCGTACTGGGGGTACGGATGGGCGATTAATGGCACGAAGCGTGACGGCGGAGATCTGCTCTCTGCAGATGCCTATTCACACTGGGGGGCGGCAGGTCCTTTCCTCTGCGTGGATCCGATTTATCAGACAGTGACGGTTCATTTATCCGTAGAACTGGATCACCAGAAGCCATTTAAAAATATGTATGTTGATTACTTCAACAATACTGTTCTTGCAGCAATCACAGAGCTGTGATGTCAGCTGCTATTTTCATATCCATTTAGAATTTTTGTTGTGTCTACTTTTCTTAAAGTGTGTTTTCCCTGTTTGTTCTAAATTGTTTAGGGGTGATTCCGGTATATTTCTTAAACACTTTGGTAAAGTAGCTCTGATCATTAAAATGTAGGCGTGAGGCGATGTCCGATAAGCTTATCTCTGGTACTTCTATTAGTCGTTTTGCCTCTTCAATCCGCTCCAATTGAATAAAATCGCTGATGGTGATGCCGGTCTCCTTCTTAAATAATAGGGAGAGATAACTTCTATTTAATCCTGCAACCTCAGCCAGTCTATCTAAGGAAAGTTCCTCATATAGGTGATTGAAAATATAGTTCTGACAGAGAGCCACGGTGCGCGACAGTTTCGCCATCCGGCTCTCTTTGACATGGTCTGCGAAATCGCAAAGGGCATTAAGAACGGCATGATCTACAGCGGGAATATCTTTTAGTTCTTCGATATGCTGGATATGAAAGTCGCTTAGGGTATAAGAAATTTCCCAGTACAGCCCTCCATCTATAGCTGCACGTGTAGCGAGTGTAATACAAGAGATTGCCAGATTCTTTTTGTTACGTAATTGGCTCCTTTTAGAGAGAAGCCCGTAACTCTCTTCGGAGAACGAAGCTTGAACGCGTAGCAGCTCAGTTTTATTGCCTTTTTTGACATAGTGAAAGAGATTTTTTTCTAGCATGGGCTCGTGGTGCAGCCACGTATTCTCACGGCGATAAGAAATATCCAAATCCAAACTGCCTGAGGGCAGTTGTTTATAGGCAAGAATGCGGGAGTCCAGCAGTAGTTCGCTAAGGGTCAAGGTTTTTCCAGTAACGAGCGAGTATAGCAGCATAGCGGTATGGTATAGTCTCATTTTATTTAACACGGTCAGGCTGCGGTAATAGTTAAGCCATTGCTCCTGAAACTTAAGCGGAACTTCATGATCACGCATCAGACTTGCCACATTATCCTCCGTAGGTTGAGCATACAATGAAGGGCCAATCACAATGCTTCCCTCGTTACTGTTGTCTGAGGGTAAATGGAGAATGATGTAATTCTCTAGAAAATTTGTGGTACGAACGATTGGTACAGTACAAGTCGGTCCATTGCCATTAGAGTTGTTCTCACGATTAAAAGATTTAGTAATTTCAGAAAGTGGCTCATTAAGGTTATGAACCCAAGGGGCGCACTCGAAGGAGGAAGGCATAGCAAATTCAATTTCCCGAGTGGCGTCGAGCAGGAACACGGGAATTTGCTGTGACTCATACATCACTTTACAGATATATTGGACTCTTTCCTTATCCTCCAAATGATCTAACATGTTATGACCTCCTCACCTAACAAGAATACCAAAAACACAATAATAATGCCATAAATCAAGCATGAAGTATATTAAAATGGGGATAGTATACATTCAGAGGAGGCATTTTTATGAAAACCAAAATTCATGAACTCATATCACAATTGACCCTTGAGGAGAAAGCGGGACTCTGTTCAGGGCTTGATTTCTGGCATACCAAGGGGATTGAACGACTCGGAATCCCTTCTTTGATGGTAACGGACGGACCCCATGGTTTACGCAAGCAAAAAGAGAGTGCCGATCACCTCGGGCTTCATAACAGTGTTCCCGCAACTTGTTTTCCTTCAGCAGCAGGGTTGGCTTCTTCGTGGGATCGGGAACTAATTGAGCGAGTGGGGAAGGCGCTTGGTAAGGAGTGCCAGGCAGAAAACGTTGCTGTTCTGTTGGGACCGGGGACGAATATTAAACGCTCTCCACTGAACGGTCGTAACTTTGAATATTTCTCGGAAGACCCTTATCTTTCTGCGGAGATGGGGGGGAACCATATCAAAGGTGTGCAAAGCGAAGGAGTCGGCACCTCGCTTAAGCATTTTGCCGCCAATAATCAGGAACACCGGAGAATGTCGGTAGATGCGGTTATTGATGAACGGACGCTGCGGGAGATTTATCTGGCTAGCTTTGAAGGTGCAGTTAAGTACAGTCAACCTTGGAGCGTAATGTGTTCTTACAACCGGGTTAACGGTGAATACGCTTCTGAGAGTGAAACGCTTCTAACGCGGATTCTTAGAGATGAATGGGGTTTCGAAGGATTTGTAGTTTCGGATTGGGGTGCGGTCAATGAGCGAGTGAAGGCGCTGCAAGCAGGGCTGGAGCTGGAAATGCCGTCAACGGGAGGACTTGGCGATGCCAAGATTGTCGCAGCGGTGCAAGGTGGGGAACTAGCTGAAGAAACGTTAGACCTTGCGGTGGAGCGGCTGCTCACTTTTATTTTTAAGGCGGTAGACAATCGTAAAGATAATACTTCATTTAATGCTGAAGAGCATCACCAACTGGCACGGAAAGTGGCGCGGGAAAGCATGGTGCTTCTTAGAAATGAGGAGGAAGTTCTACCCTTATCTAAACAAGGTACTATTGCGATCATTGGGGAATTTGCTAAAAATCCGCGTTATCAAGGTGGGGGAAGCTCGCATGTGAATCCAACTCAATTGGATGATGCTTTTGAAGAGATGAGAGGTCTTGCGGGGTCTGCTGAGCTGCTATATGCCCAAGGATATGAACTGGAGCATGATGAGATTAATGAGGTTTTGCTGCAAGAGGCACGAGAAACAGCGGCAAAAGGTGATGTAGCGGTGTTGTTCCTTGGACTGCCGGATAATTATGAGTCAGAGGGTTATGATCGCAGCCACTTGTCTCTTCCAGAGAGCCATAAAGCGCTGATCGATGTGGTAGCTGAGGTGCAGAGTAATATCGTTGTTGTACTCAGTAATGGCTCACCTGTAGAGATGCCTTGGATTGATAAAACAAAAGGAGTCCTTGAGGGTTATCTAGGTGGGCAGGCGTTTGGGGGTGCCGTAGCAGATTTATTGTTTGGAGAGGTCAGCCCAAGCGGTAAACTGGCAGAGACATTCCCCATGAAGCTGAGCGACAATCCATCCTTTCTTAATTTCCCGGGGGAAGGGGATAAGGTAGAGTATAAGGAAGGTTTGTTCGTAGGTTATCGTTATTATGATAAAAAAGAGATAAAACCGCTGTTTCCTTTCGGCTTTGGTCTCAGCTACACAGAGTTTCAATACAGTCATTTAACAATTTCCAAGAGCAGCATAAAGGACACCGAGACTATTCAGGTTAAGGCTACTGTTAAAAATACGGGCACTCGCGCAGGAAAAGAAATCGTTCAGCTCTATGTTAGTGATGTGGAGAGCAGCGTGATCCGTCCACTGAAGGAACTAAAAGGCTTCAAGAAGCTAGAGCTTCAGCCTGAAGAAGAGCAGGAGGTAACCTTTGAGTTAGATAAACGCTCCTTTGCTTATTACAACGTTAACATTGGTGATTGGTATGTGGAAAGTGGAAATTTTGAAATTGCTATTGGCTCATCATCGCGGGATATTCGTCTGACAACTTGTATCGGAGTGGAATCGACCAATCCGCTTACGATGCGTTATCATCGGAATAGTACTATTGGTGATTTGCTGGATAATCCACGGACAGCGGAAAAAGTGAAGAAATTCAGCAGTGTTTTTGGCTTAGAAGGTGCGATGGACGATAACCCGGAAATGTACATGGCGATGATGAAATATATGCCGCTGCGGGCAATGATCGGTTTCGGCCAAGGGAAATACACGGAAGAAGATTTAGCCAAGGATCTGCAAGAATTTAATACATTGGCTACTAAGTAGAAGTAAGCCAGTGGCACATATTAGTCCTATCTAATATGCACCACTGGCCTTATTTGTGTAAATTTCTTGTCTGGACACTTACCCATTAACTCGATAGGTGTGCCTCAACGTTTCCTTGAAGGAAATCCGTAATCTTTAGCGCGCCACGCTACTAGCAGCGCAAGAATCAATAGTATAAACATTACCCACGGGAAGGAGCGGACACCAAGTGTTTCAATAAGAATTCCGCCTATCACTCCGCCACCGCCAATAGCTAGGTTCCATGCCGTCACCAGCATCGATTGGGCCACATCTGCACTTTCGCCAGCGGTTTCGGCAACGGCTGTCTGTAGCAAAGTAGCTGCTCCTCCGAACGTCAACCCCCATACACCAACCACTAAATAGATCACTATGGGCTGGCTGCTACTAATGCCTAGTACAATGGATGACAAGGCAAAAGCAGCTAGGCTGATCAGAACCAATGGACGCAGTTTGCGGTCGATCAAAATACCGATGACCCAGATGCCAACAAGCGCTGTAATGCCGAAAACAAGCAACACCAAGTCAACCCGCTGGGTTAGCCCGGCCTGAGTAAGATAGGGGGCAATATAGGTATACAAGATGTTGTGTGCTAGTACCCATACCAGAACGACAAACAATACCGGCCGTACCCCCGGAATAACAAAAACCTTGTAGAGAGGGAGCCGTTTTTCAGGGGCTTCTCCTGGATAGTCCGGTAGCTTCCAAAATACCCAAGCGATCAGCATGAGAGCTAATAGCGACATGAACCCGAAGATAGAGCGCCAGCCTACAAGGGTGCCAAGAAGGGTTCCAGCAGGGACACCGAGTGCCAGAGCGAGAGGTGTGCCAACCATCGCTACCGCCATTGCTCGTCCCTTGAGTGACTCCGGCACCATGCGCCGGGCGTAACCTGCTATCATGCCCCATAAGACTCCAGCGGATACGCCGGCGAAGAACCGAGCTGTTAGCGTAAGTATATAATTGGAAGAAAAAGTGGTGACGGTGTTGAATATGAGAAAACCAAGGATGCACATTAGTAGCAGTGGTCGCCGCCGCCATCCACGCGTCACGGTAGTTAAGGGAATCGCGGCCAACAGGGAACCAAGAGCATACAAAGTGACAAGTTGACCGGCAAGGGCCTCGGAGACACCAAGCCCCTCACCTATTTGGAGCAACAAGCCTGCCGGAATCGTTTCGGTAAGAATACAGATAAACCCCGTCATAGCTAAGGCGAGTAATCCAGCCCATGGCAGACGTTCAGAAGAGGGAGTGCTGGGGGCACTTTGTGTGGCAGAAGATGTGTTTTGGCTCATAGAGAAGCCCCTCTCTTATATAATTTTAGCAAACTCAATGATATAGACGACGAATAGGGTCTACTGGACAGAGAGCCTAGGCTGGTTCATTCCGACCCAGGCTTCTTGTGTTCATGCTCTATTTATTACGTCTATCATAAATGGCATCACAAAGGTCTACAGTAAACTGACCCGACATGCCTTCCAATGCGGTATTAGTGAAAGCGACGACACTGAGGCGTTGCTTGGGATCTACGAACCACGAATGACCATAAGTACCCCCCATGCGCCAAGTACCCGGAGATTCTGGAGTGTCTGCAGCGACAGGATCCTTTAGTACCGTGATGCCTAGGCCAAAGCCTCGTCCTGGCCAGAAGGCCATTGGCAGATCATCGATCTGGTTGGTCGTCATATCGTGAACCAGTGACTCCGGTAGCAGCGGCGCTCCGCCCTTACGTAATGTTTCCAGCAGTTGCAAAAAATCTCCGGCGCTGCCGACCATGCCAGCTCCTCCAGAAGGATAGGCAGTAGTGTCAAGTGCTCGGCTAGGGGCAAGCAGGAACCCAGCCGTTCCCTCCACAAAGGCAATACTGTCAGGATCAAGTAAGGGCCGTGGCTCTGGAGTATCATTGGCATAGGAAGTGGCCAGCCGTTCTCGATCGACTGCAATAAAACCCGTGTCGCTCATGCCAAGCGGCTTGGTCACGAGTGAATGTACAGCCTCACTGAGCGGTGTTTCTGTGACCTTTGCAATTACTGCTCCCAGCACATCTGTCGCGATGGAATATTTCCACTCGGTACCTGGCGTATAAAGGAGGGGGACAGAGGCAAGACGGCGCAGGTTCTCTTCCAATGTGATGCCGGACTGATCCATACCATCTGATACCCCTGCTGACTGATAGGAACCCTTCTCTTCTTGGAAAAATCGGTAAGACAGGCCCGCGGTGTGCGTCATCAAATGACGAATCGTCAAGGAAGCGAACTCGCCATTCTGCAAACGCGGCTGAAACTCTGGAAGCCAACGATCAACGCGGTCGTCCAGTTGTAGACGACCTTGCGCAACTAATACTAGGGCTGCCGTTGAAACGATAGGTTTAGTAACTGAAGCGAGCCGGAATAAGGCATCTTCTCGCATAAGTCGGCCTAGCTCGCGGTCGGCAAAACCGGCAGCACGGCTATAAACCAGTTCCCCATCTATCGCCACTTTAATGACAGCACCGACCAAGCGCTTGTCAGCGAGGGTTCGATCGATTACTCTATCGATGCGACCTGATAAACATTCTGTAATTATTTTATTTGAATCCAATATACTCAACGGTCTTCATCCCTTCGGAATAGTTAAAGTCAAGAACACTTTACTATTGTAGGGTTATTATATATAACAAGTTATCTTGATTACATAAGGCAACTAAGCTAAATTAGCTTTATAACGGTTAATTACAATCTAGTTAATATAGAAAACCTTAAATTTAAAGGAGGCGATTTTGATGGACCATGTTGATAAGCAAATTCTTTTCCATCTTCAAAATCAAGCAAGAATTTCTATGACAGAGCTGGGCAAATGTGTCGGTTTATCGCAACCTGCGGTTACGGAGAGAGTTAGGCGTATGGAGGAAAAAGGCATCATCAGCGAATATCGCACCATAATTTCTCCTGAAAAGATTGGGAAACAAGCAGCTGCCTACATGTTATTTCATTCTAGGGATTGTAATGCATTCCTTGATTTCTGCCGCTCAAGTCCTGATGTCGTCGAATGTTACCGTATAAGTGGGGAACACAACTACTTATTGAAGGTAGTAACCGACTCTACACGAGCCCTCGAGGAGTTCGGAAATCAATGTGACAAATACGGTACTTACACGATTCTGATCGTGATGTCATCACCAATCGATTATAAATTTCTTATACCCTCGCTTGAAGAAGCAAGCCTAAACTTGCTGAGTTAGATTTTAAACATAATCCGTTAGCCTGTCGTAACAAAAAAAAAGACTCTTCTATATAAATAGAGGAGTCTTTTTGGTTTAGATATTGTAATAAAAAAGATTGCAGCTGCTCCTTTTTCGTAGATACATCATGGACTTTCTATCTTATAAGTCTGGCGGTATTTTAGTGGAGAAAGCCCGGTGATTTCCTTAAATACCCGACCAAAGTGAGTCATATTATCAAATCCAAAATTTTCAGCTATCTTGGCTACTTTAAAGGCAGTATTGATTAACAAGGCACGAGCTTCCTGGTGGCGATAAGTATAAATAAGCAGCTTAAACATAAGTGTTTTTAAATATAATTCATAGCCGGGAGGTTGCTTCGTAAATTCAGAGACCCTTTTATTGAATAATTTCTCGATAAAGTTTTGTTCAGAACCATGAACCTGAACGGGTGGGAGATCAGTTCGAAGAAGTCCGGAAAAACCTGAAGGCCATTGGCTATCGGGAATGAGCTACCTTCCATAAACGGGTTAGAACAATGGTTAGTCTAGACCAACTATAAAATGAATTAAGTAGCCAAGCTAATGCCAGCATCGCCTAGTTTCCAACGGCAGGTCATTATCAGCTTCTCACCCTCCAGTTCGGCTGTCAGCGTGCCACCCATTTTATTCATTAGACTTTTGGCGATGGAGAGACCCAGCCCGGAAGCTTGAGAAGATCGGGTACGGTCTGCGGTATAGAATCGGTCAAATAAGAGGTTAACATCGCTTCCGACTAGTTCCTTCGCATCGTTTACTATCGTTAAGTCAGCTGTTTCCCGCCGTCGTTCGAAATGGATTTCTACATACCCGGTCGCGTGTTTGACCGTATTGACAAGTAAATTCTCGACAACTCTCCGCACAGCGGATTCATCGGCGTATACGGATACATTTTCTTCAGGTAGCCGTATATCCGGTGTAATATTGCGTTCGTTGAAAGAATCGTAAAATCCGACCAGAATTTCCGAGAGCAGGGCCGTCATCCCAAGCTTTTCCGTATGTAGAGGATAATCTAGCGATTCGATCAAGGAAAGCTCAAAAAAATCATTCAGCAGCGCCTGCAGCCGTTTCGTCCGATTTTTAACGATGGCAACATATTCAAGCTTTTCATCAGGGGTAATAGACTCATCCTCCAACAGTTGAATATAACCGAAGATGGAGGTGAGGGGTGTACGGATATCATGTGAAATATTCGCCACAGCCTGACGGAATTCTTGTTCGACACGTTTTCGCTGGGCTTCCGCTTCGACGATTAAATCAGATTGACGATTGATTTGTCCCGCAAGCGCCTCAAGCTTCTGGTCGAATAGAGCCACATCAATTTTTTTACCGGATGCTCGCTCGTTGTAGGTATGCAATTGCTCTGTTATCCGCCCTAGTTCTCGCCTTAACATTAAAAAATGGAAAAGCAGGAGAGCTCCTGCCGCAAACAATATGATTGTCAGAATAAGCAACACTCTCCTGCACCCCCCATTTGCTATTTGATTTCTTTTCGGTGGAATACGAGAATACCGAGTACCCCGGAAACGGCTATTGTCAACAACGGCACGAGTAGAAGTGCTGGCCAATCTCCACTGTCGATACTGAGCTTACCGATATCGCTCACCCGTTTGAAGATGGAATAATCGTACAAATTACTAAAGAAAGAGATCTTCGAACCTATACTAGCCAAAACCGTATCGATCATAAGGAAGAAAATCATTGAGAAGCCGATAGTTTTGCCGCTGTCGGTTAGGATTACGGTGAACAGCGCCCCAATGGCTGCGTAACCAGCCGTGTACAATAACGTTAGCCCGAGAGCTCGCGGTATGAAAAGTGTAGTGCTTCCTTCCGGCAGATGACCGAAGCCCGAAAGCAGCGTGACTTCGACTGTGCTGACAATAGGAAAGACGAGCGAAATCGCCATGGCTCCAACTGCGAATACGATTAGTTTTGCTGCGAACAGCCGGCCTCTGGTGTTGCCCGAAGAGGCGATCGTCTTCATGACCCCTGTGGAATATTCGTTAGAGATAAAGAATCCAGCCAGAATGGCTACGCCGAATTTAATAATGTAGGCATTGCTTGAAATAAAGGTAGTCAGAAATTCAGCGCCGGTGATCTGAGGTTCCCCATTGGAACGATGATCAAAATAATATAGCAAAGGGTACGCAAGCGAGAGGACGGAAAGTGCCAATAGAAAAGTCCAAAATGATCTATTCTTTCGGAGCTTGAAAAACTCCACTCTGATCAGATTATACATTTGGGTTCCCCCCAATCCGCTTTGTAAAATAACTTTCCAAGTCTTCACCCATAGGCATAAACTTCTCGATCTCGAGGCCCGCAGAGAATAAAGCAGTTGATACTTTGCCTGGCTGCTCAATACGGCTATACAACTTGATGGTTCCATCCTGCATCACTTCGAAATCGGCCGTACCCAGCTCGTTCTGAATGACGGCTGTTGCCTTGCCCGGATCATCCACTTTGATAAATAAATACTGCTGACATTTCTCGTTTAATTCCTCCGCAGTGAGTTGTTCAAGCAACTGACCGTGGTGAATAATGCCATAATGACTTGCCATTAAATGCAGCTCACTTAGAATATGACTTGAGATCATTATCGTAATGCCTAGCTCACGGTTTAGTCGCTTGAGCAGTTCGCGCATTTCGACGACACCCATCGGATCCAACCCATTAGTTGGCTCGTCCAGAATCAGAAATTCTGGATCTCCCAGTAAGGCGATGGCAAGACCTAACCGCTGCTTCATTCCAAGTGAGAAATTTTTGGCTTTCTTCTTTCCGGCGCCCTGCAGTCCAACTTGCTCTAGCATTCTAGGAACACAATCTTTGCCGGGAATACCACGTAGAATCCGGTTTGCTTCTAAATTTTCACTCGCAGTCATATGGGGGAATAAAGCGGGACTCTCGATAATCGAGCCGATTCGCTTACGAGCCTGGATCAGGGCTTGCTCTTCACTGGCTCCGAACAGCTCGATCGTCCCCTGAGTCGGAAAAGCAAGTCCGGTCACAATCCGGATTAATGTTGATTTTCCGGCTCCATTTTGTCCAATAAAACCATAAATAGAGCCTTTACGGATTGACAAATTGACTTTGTCCAGCGCTGTATGGCCCTTGAACTTTTTGGATAGCTGATTTGTTTTTAATACATACTCGTACATCTCGTCTTGGCCTCCTTTTCGTGATAGACCAAGTATAGAATTGAAAACATAAGAAGAGCTAAAGCCAAATCTTAAGAATGTCTTAAGGCTTGAGCCGATAACCTATGCCCCATACCGTCTCGATAAATTCGCTTCCTGGTGCGGCCTTGGTTAGCTTGCTGCGCAAGTTGCTCATATGGACATTGACCGTATTATCGTCCCCGTAATATGGCTCGTGCCAGACTCTTTCATACAAATTCGCTTTCGTAAACACCTTTTTGGGGGCTGACAAAAGTAACGAGAGAATTTCAAACTCTAGAGCTGTGAGCGTCAGTTCCACACCATTTGCCGTAATCGACATCGCCTCTCGATGAAGTACAAGACCCTGATGCTGGAGCACGTTAGGCAAAGCCGATTGCGTAATCCGCGAATACAAACGCAGATGAGAATCGATCCGTGCAGAGACTTCCTCAACGTCGAAGGGTTTCGTAATGAAATCATCCGCCCCCGCCCGCAGGGCAGACACCTTGGTCTGGGGCTCACCCTTGGCAGAAATGATAATTACCGGCATATCATCCCGCCCGGCAATCTTCTCAAGTAGTTCCTCACCTGACATGCCTGGCAGCATCAGATCCAGTAGCAGCATGCTCCATTGACGTTGCTCCAGATAGAGAAGTGCCTCCGTTCCCGAGTAAGCAGGTTGGGGAATATAGCCGCTTTTCTTAATAATGTTGCACAGCAATCGGTTGATGTCGCTGTCGTCCTCAGCAACAAGAATATGTATCGGGTTATTCATTTAATCTCCTTTTTTTACCTGAAATAGGTCGTTGTTCGGATGAATGCCTATTAAATAGGATAGCAGGTTTTAGATTCTGTATCCAGATCCAGCCAATTTCTGCATTTTGGTTATTCAAATCTATATCACCGATTCTCGTGAGTTCATTTTTATATAAAAAAGAGACTCTTCTATTTAAATAGAGGAGTCTCTTTGCGGCGTTAAGGTATTTAGATAAATAGATTATGACCCGACTGATCGGCTTGGCCGAGATAGTAACCAACGCCGCCGATTCCGACACCGTCAATCAGTTCTTCACGAGTGATGCCCATAAGATCCATGGACATTTGGCAGGCGACGATTTCCACACCTTGGTCGATAGCCATCTGAATCAATTCTTCCAAGGAAGAGATATTTTTGCTCTTCATTAGAGAGCGGATCATCTTCGAGCCCATGCCCATCATGTTCATATTTGAAAGCGTCAGCTTCCGGCTGCCGCGTGGCATCATGGCACCGAACATTTTTCCGATAAAGTTTTTGTTCACAGGCACCTTCTCATCCTTGCGGATAATATTGAGGCCCCAGAAGGTAAAGAACATTGTGACTTTTTTGCCGCTGGATGCTGCTCCGTTGGCAATGATGAAGGAAGCGATCGCTTTATCCAAATCCCCGCTAAAAACAACCATTGTGCTTGCATTGCTAGTTTGAATTACTTGTGCGCCTGCTCCGGTTGGTGCTGATGCTGAAGTCTCGATAACTCCTTTGCGCAGATAAGCTTCGATCATGCCAGTAGGCAGCTTTGTTAGCTGCAAAAGCGTATTGTTGGACATACGAGCCCAAGCCTTGATATCCTCATAAAATCCGGGATCGGAAGCAGTGACCTTCAGGACTTGCCCGTCCAAGAGCGGGTCCATGCTCATTTTAACTTGGATCAGCGGCCCTGGGCAGCACAGTCCGCAGGCATCAAGCACGGAATCAGGTGTTGTGAAAGCTGTAGCGTTAACGGTTGGTGTAACTGTGCCAGTTCCAGTCTCTGTCCCAGTTCCAGTTCCAGTTCCAGTTCCAGTTCCAGTTCCAATACCAGTCTCAGTCTCCGTCATTGCTCCCGTTGCTGCGATTTCTTTACTGGCTGCTGGTGTACCAACGTTTGGCGTCAAGTTATCTTTTTTTTTAGGTGTAAATTGGCTCATCTGATAGGTTTTATAACCGCCGGTCAGATTCTTCACACGGTAACCTTTTTGCTGTAAAATCCGGGAAGCGGTGTAGCCTCTGAGTCCAACTTGGCAATACACCCAAATTTCTTTACTAGAGTCAAGCTCGCTTAGCCGACCACGCAGATCATCCACAGGGATGTTAATGGACCCTTCAATATGACCATTAGCATGTTCGATTTCCGAACGTACGTCAACTAAAATGGTATTGTTTTTGTCACGACCTTCTAAATCCTTAGGGACGAATACCGTAGTCAAACCATGCAAAATATTTTCAGCGGCAAAGCCAGCCATATTCACCGGATCTTTAGCGGAAGAATAAGGAGGGGCATAAGATAGCTCCAACTCCGTCAAATCAGTGACCGTACCTCTAAAACGAATAACTGTAGCGATATCGTCGATACGTTTGTCTACACCACTGTAACCTACAGCTTGTGCTCCTAGCACCGTACCTTTTGGATCAAAAATCAGTTTCATAGATATCGGGGTTGCCCCCGGATAATAGGTTGCGTGTGAGCTTGGATGTATATAAATCACGTGATACGGCAGACCCAAACGTTGTAATGTTTTTTCGTTATTTCCGGTAGAAGCACCTGTGACTCCAAAAACCTTTATAATAGAAGTCCCTTGTGATCCTTTGTAAGTTGTGCCGAGACCACTGACGTTGTCCGCAGCGATCCGCCCTTGCTTATTGGCAGGACCAGCTAGTGGAATAGCGGTTTTTGTTCCGTTTACGAAATCAACCACCTCAACCGCGTCACCTACAGCGAACACTTGATCCAGATTAGTCTCCATCCGCTCATTGACTAAAATATGGCCGCGGGGACCGAATTCTAAGCCACTGTCCTTCAGAAAAGAGGTATCCGGAGAAACGCCGATAGCCAGCAGAACCATATCACTTTGCAGTATAGTGCCACTTGCTAATTGCACCTGTATTTGTTCTCCCACCTCAGCAAACCCTTGGACCATATCGGAAAAAATAAGATTAACACCATGCTCGTCGAGTTCTTTTGCCAAAATAGAAGACATTTCAGTATCGAATGGAGCTAATATTTGTGGTCCTGCTTCAATTAAGGAAACTTCCAGACCAGCTTCTCTAAGGTTCTCAGCCATTTCCACACCGATAAATCCACCACCGATCACCACGGCCGAACGTGTGCCTTCCGCAGCGACTTTAGCTTTGACTTTGTCAGTGTCGGGAATGTTACGCAACATGTGTATTTGGGAACTCTCGATACCGGGCAGATTCGGACGAATCGGTTTAGCACCTGGCGATAAAATAAGCGCATCATAGCTCTCTTCATAGGAGCCTTTTTCTATGCTTTCTACTCGCACTTTTTTGTTCACGGGGTCGATAGACACGACTTCACTTTGAATCCGAACATCGATGTTAAAACGTTTGTGCATCGCCTCCGGTGTCTGCACCAGCAGCTTGGAGCGGTCCTGAATGGACCCACCGATATAATAAGGAAGTCCGCAATTGGCAAAAGAAATGTACGGATCACGCTCAAACATTACAATATGCGCATCTTCATCTAATCTCCGAAGTCGGGCGGCTGCTGACGCGCCTCCTGCAACACCGCCAACAATTAATACTTTTTTACTCATGATGACTTATTCCTCCCCTAAAAATAACTGAATCAGATGTTTGACTTTTTCGTCTTTAACAGAATAGTTAATCTCCAGCCCATTACGTTCGGTTTCAACGATGCCTAGTGATCTAAGCTTCTGTAAATGCTGGGACACCGTAGATTGTGGAAGATCGAGACAGTCCTGCATGAAGCTAACGTTGCAGCTGCCTTTTTCCAGAAGTCCTTTGATGATGCACAAGCGCACGGGATGAGCTATAGCCTTTAAGGTTTCGGCGGTTTGGTTATAGGCTTTGAAATTTTTGTCCATGGTAACGAACACCTCGCTTTACAATATCCTTATATCGTAATATTATGATATAGTGATATGAAAATCAAGTTATTTTTATAAAGGTGAAGGAGAGATGCTCGATGTCTTTTAAAATTTCAAAGGAAATTACCCCACAGCAAGTGGCGGAACGCTTGAAGAATGGCGAGACTCTTACCATGTTGGATATACGCGAACCCGCCGAATGGGTGGAGGGACATGTAATGGGTGCTAAACATATCCCGCTTGGACAGCTATTGATGCGCACAGATGAACTGGATTCTCATGGAGAGATAATTGTGATGTGCTTAAGTGGTGGCCGTAGTGGACTGGCTTGTGAGCTGCTGAGTGAAAAGGGGTATAACGTTGTGAACATGACGGGTGGATTAGGCGCTTGGACGGATGATTTTTTGGTACGGGAGTAATGATATGAGCATGATGGTTCGGATCCTACTGAGTATTTTAATTGTCTTTAGTATTGTGAGGTTTTTGCGTTATGCTTGGCCTGTTCGTTCACTTACTTATATAGAAGTACGTGAGGTTCGCGAATTAGCGGATCAATCATTGGCTATGAAAATGCTCGATGTCAGGGATGCCGTTGATTACCAGAAGGACAGTATCCGTGGTTCGATAAATATTTCGCTGGGGCGATTACCCTATGTCTGGCAGCACTGTCTATCTCCGGGCGACTCGGTTCTAATTCTTGCAGGAAGTTACTACAAAAGAAATAAAGCCGCGCGAATTCTTTATAAGCAGGGATTTCGTAAGCTATATGCGGTAAATGGTGATTTGTTAGGGAACAAAAGAACGCTCTCCGACATTTCTGTGAAAGGTTGTTGTGAAGGATAATGGATAATGGATTTAAAGTCAATGATTTGCCGTCTCGGGTTGAAGCTGGGGTGTCGAAGTCAGGGTGACGATGGAATGATCTCTTTTGATGCCTATGGGCAAGGCGCTCGGCCTGCACATTTGCTAGGTGAGGGAAGGCAGTGAAGAGGGAGCAATATGTCACTCTAGTTGAGCCGCTATATAATGTTGCTAAGTCGTGATGTTGTGGCTAGGTCGCTAAGTCAATGCAACTAAGTCGCAATGTTGTAGCTAGGCCGCTAAGTCAATGTTGCTAATTCGCAATGTTATAGCTAGGCGGCTAAGTCAATGTAACTAAGTCGCAATCCAGTCAGCCTCATCTCGAACTCAGTTTTAATTGCATTTTGTGCAGTTAAACTTCAGTAGTTTTAGGAAAAGTAAGAGTTAACTGCACTTTGTACATCTAAATTTGATCATTTACGCCTAACTACCTAATGTTTCCTTTTTTAGTTGTAGAAAGTACAACTAAATGGACTTTTAGTGGGATAAGAGTTAAATAGTTGCATGAAATACAATTAAATAAAAAAATCACAGGTCGATAGCCAGTGAATAGTGGAGAATGGGGGACGGTTTTGGGCAATTTCAAAAAGGTAGGTCGAATAATATTATTCTAGCGGAACTTAGTCAAACCGAGATTACTTTAACTGAACCTACTATACAAAACCTACTATATTGAGCTGAATCTAGTCATCTAACTCAAATGTAGTTTACTTAACCGTGATTGCTCTTGCTGAGTTAATTCTAACTGAACTGTAGTGATCTAACTCTAGCTGGACTTACTGTAGTGATCTAACTGTAGCTGAACTTACTGTAGTGATCGAATTCTAGCTGAACTAATTTTAGTGATCTGACTCTAAATGAGCTAACTGTAACTGAACTTACTTTAATGCGACTCACTTTAACCAATGTGATTTTTTAATAGGTAAGCATGTTTAGCTTGAGTGCTAACGTTGAATGTAGAGTGTCATTGACAGCATAAGAAGGCGAATACTATACTTTTGAGTAATAGGACGAAGCACGTCCCGCATCCATAATTGGGTGCGGGATTTTTTTATGCCAAGGAGGAGGAGAACGTTATGGGGTTTACGGAAGAACATCGTAAGTGGGTGGAAGATCATATTAGTCGAAGAACGGGAGAAAGACGGGGGAGATTGGAGCGGGGACATGGGCATGGTGAGCGGATGTTTGTGGAGAAGGTTTGGTGGCCAATGATGGGTCATTTTAATGATCTTCATCCTGAATATGAAGTGTTGGATTGGCGGGGATGGCCTTATTTTGTTGATTTTGCGTGGAAGCCTGGGCAGGTTAAGTTTGCTTTTGAGGTAAAAGGTTACGGTCCACATGTGCAAAACACAGATCGGACGCGTTATCGGCAGGAATTGAATCGAGAGACTTATCTACAAATTGCGGGTTATCGGGTAGTTGCGATACCCTATGATGATCTGGAAGCGAGTCCTGAGAATACTATTTTTTTGTTGAGATCATTACTGATGCCGTACCTCGCTTTAAGGACAGAAGAGAAGGAGGCGTTTAGCCGACTGGAGCGTGATATTTTGCAAATTGCGGTGCGTTCGAACGGGGACATTCGGCCTGTTGATTTGGTGAGGGAGCTTGGCATTGATCTGCGTACAGTTAGGAAATGTATGAGGTCACTTTGTGAGAAAGGTAAGTTTAAGCCGATAGTTTCCCAGGTGAGTGGGAGGGTTTGTCGCTATGAATATGTACATTCACTTAACGATATTCAGCTGTGGTGAATAAACGGTATAAATCCCGTAGATTGTGGGCGTGGAGCGAGAAGTGAGCAAATGAACGGTAGAAATCCCGCAGATTGGAGGCGTGCAGTGAGAAGTGGGCAAATAAACGGTATAAATCCCGCAGATTGGAGGCGTGCAGTGAGAAGTGGGCAAATAAACGGTATAAATCCCGTAGATTGGAGGCGTGCAGTGAGAAGTGGGCAAATAAACGGTATAAATCCCGTAGATTGGAGGCGTGCAGTGAGAAGTGGGCAAATAAACGATATAAATCCCGCAGATTGTGGGCGTGGAGCGAGAAGTGAGCAAATGAACGGTAGAAATCCCGCAGATTGTGGGCGTACAGCGATAATTGAGCAAATGAACGGTATAAATCCCGTAGATTGGAGGCGTGGAGCGAGAAGTGGGCGAATGAACGGTATAAATCCCGTAGATTGTGGGCGTGGAGCGAGAAGTGAGCAAATGAACGGTATAAATCCCGTAGATTGGAGGCGTGGAGCGAGAAGTGGGCGAATGAACGGTAGAAATCCCGCAGATTGTGGAGATGGAGCGAATAATGAGCAAACCCATGCTCTCACACTCACATCATCCCCCCTAAATCTCTAATTATGACCTGATTTCTATTTAGATTGTTAAGGTGTTGCGGAGGAGGGGAATCTTCTATGATTAGATGGATAGGACGTATGGGTGTTTTTTCGAAGGATTGTCCTCGGGAATGAATGAAACCGCTATCAACAAGAGACGAAGGAGCGATTTTGATGGGAACAGATATAGCTAAATATCCATTTCAACAGATTGATTTACCTTTAAATGAGCGAGTGCAGGATCTGATCTCCAGATTAACACTTGATGAAAAAGTAAGCCTGATGCCTCAGTATCAAGCTGCCATAGAGCGTTTGGGTGTTGGGGCCTACAAGCATGGTACGGAAGCGGCGCACGGGATTTCTTGGCTTGGAAAAGCGACTTCTTTTCCTCAGCCGAGCGGACTGGCTTGTACTTGGAATCCAGAGCTGCTGAAGGAGATTGGTTCGGCCATCGGAGATGAAGCTAGAGCCTTTTACAAAAAGAATCCAACGGTGAACGGTCTGACATTATGGGCGCCAACGGTGGATATGGAACGTGACCCGCGTTGGGGAAGAACCGAGGAAGCTTACGGCGAAGATCCAGAGTTGACCGGACGCCTCAGCACATCACTTGTGCAGGGAATCCAAGGTGATCACCCGATCTATTTGAAAGCGGTAGCAACGCTGAAGCATTTCCTCGGCAACAATAATGAGATTGAACGCGGGAACTGCTCCGCGAGCATCGATCCGAGAAATATGCGGGAGTATTATTTGGAAGCGTTTAAGCCTGCTTTTCAAGAAGGTGGCGCACAGTCCATGATGACCGCTTATAACTCGGTGAATGGCGTGCCTGTTATTCTTCATCCGGCAGTAATGGATGTGGTCAAAGGCGAATGGGAAATGGATGGCTTTATCGTAAGCGATGCCGGCGATCTTTTTGGGATTGTGAAGGATCACAAGTATTATGAATCTTTTGCACAATCGATGGCTGAATCTATCAAAAATGGAATTGACAGCGTAACAGAAGAAACCGCAGAGACAATCAAGGTTCTTCACGAAGCACTAGACCAAGGCCTCTTAGCAGAGGAAGATTTGGATCGTGCGCTTGCCAACACTTTCAGAGTTCGTTTCCGTCTGGGAGAGTTCGATCCGGCTGAAGGGAACCCATACGCAGCGATCGACGATTCCGTTATACTTAGCAAAAAACATACCGCACTCTCCTTGGAAGCAGCGAAACAATCGATAGTATTGTTGAAGAATGACCAAGGTACATTGCCATTGAGCAAAAGCAGTCTGAGCAAATTGGCGATTATTGGTCCACTTGGTGATGAAGCTTTTAGAGACTGGTATTCTGGCACATTACCTTATGGAGTGACTCCGCTGCAGGGGGTTAGCAAAAAGCTGCCTGGTAAACACGTTACTTTTGAGAGTGGCGCAGATCAGATCATTCTTACTTCAGCTGCAAACGGCCAAGCCATTGGAATCACAGGTGAGGACGGAAGACTGGCTGTACAGCATGACATAGCAGCGCACGGAGAATTGTTCCAACATACAGCCTGGGGCTGGACTAGCAATACTCTGAAGTCGACAAGTCGCGGTCAGTATGTAACTTTAAGCGAAGCAGAGACTCTTACAGCATCTGCTGAGGAAATTTACGGCTGGTTTGTAAAAGAATCGATTAACATCGTTCCGGAAAGCGAAGATACGGTATCTTTGCGGACCTGGAATGATAAAATGATCTCGGTGAATCCGGAAGATGGAACGCTGCAGGCGGCAGATCAGGATGCCAATGCGCAAGCACGTCTTTTCAAAAAGAACATCGTAACTAACGGCATAGAGGCTGCAGTAGAAGCTGCCAAGGCGGCTGAAATCGCTGTGGTTTTTGTGGGCAACCATCCACTCCTTAACGGAAAAGAAGAAATCGACAGACCGGATATTGTGCTTCCAGAGGAGCAAGAGCGACTGGTCAAGGCTGTCTATGCAGCGAACCCGAATACAGTTGTAGTCATTGTCGGCAGTTACCCGATAACTTCCACTTGGATTGACGAGAACATCCCGGCTGTATTGTATACCTCCCACAGTGGACAAGAGCTGGGCAATGCGGTGGCAGAAGTTCTTTTCGGCGATTACAGTCCTTCCGGCAAGCTGAACATGACTTGGTTCCGTTCTGTAGAACAGCTGCCTGAGCTGATGGATTATGATATTATCAAAGGCAAAAGAACATATATGTACTTTGACGGAGAGCCACTGTATGCGTTTGGACACGGCTTAAGTTATGCCCAAATTTCCTACAGCAACCTAAGCCTAAGCGCTAAGGAGCTGCAAGCGAATGAGACGCTGAAAATTTCTGTTCAAGTAGAGAATACAGGCGTTGTTGATGGGGACGAAGTGGTGCAGCTTTATGTGCAAGCTCTGAATTCCCGGGTCAAACGTCCGATTAAACAGTTGAAGGGTTTTGAAAAAGTAAACCTAACCGCAGGTCAATCGCAAACCATAGAGTTTACGTTACCGGTTGCCGAGCTGGCATTCTGGGATGTTACCCGTGAGCAATATTGCGTGGAAAATGGAGAGTATATGGTTCTGATCGGCCGTTCATCTGCTGACATCCAATTATCCGCTCAACTATCGGTCCAGGGGGACGTTATTCCGTCGCGTAATCTGTATATCAATACCAAAGCAGAGAATTACGATGACTACGAAGGTGTATATCTGGACGAGTGCAAAGCAGGCGGTGCTTCCATACATCCGGTAAAAGATGGCGCTTGGATCGCTTTTAAAGATGTATTGTTCGAGCAAGGGGCAGGAGCTTTTGAAGCCTTGGTATCCTCTGCAAAAGGTGGCACCCTTGAGATCAGAACGGGCAGCCCAGCAGGGAAGCTGGTTGGATCTGTGACTGTACCGTCGGGTGGCGTGTTGCAGCAGTGGAACACACTTACTGGTGAAGTGTCCGTGGAATCTGAAACTACCGATGTTTATCTCATCTTTAATGGTGAGGTACTGCTTAGCCGTTTTCAATTTAATCAATAAGATAAGCTAGAACGCTCCATCCGCACGGTGCCGAAAAGTTATTAAGCCAAAATCAAGCTAAAATTCTCAGTATCATAAATGAGCATTAAAAAAAAGGGCATTCCTGAAGGATCAGGGATGTCCTTTTCGTTTCTTTTCAATTAATCACAACCGCCCCCGCCAGCATCTCCACCCCCACCGAAGTCTCCACCGCCACTATGTCCGCCGTCTCCACCCCAGCTATGCCCCCCGCTGTCAGGTCCAGAATGGTGATGCGAGTGATCTCCGTGGTGATTATGGTGGTGGTTAGAATGATTAGAGTGGTTAGAGTGGTTTGGATCCAGCAGATCCGGATGACTGGCAGCCATAAAAGACATGTTGGCGGCATCATTTTGCCTATTTCTATCAAAGGTACTTTTGTTTGAGCTCGAGCCATTACGTATTACGGCTTGTATAATAATAAATACAGCAACACCTACAAATAGTATCCCAAAAACCATAACGAACCGCTCCTTTCAACTCCAAAAATTAGTTACTAGCTGCTTTCGTCAAAAACTCAAGATTTCTGTAAAAAATACTCCCATAATTCCAGCCCAGATAAGGCTCGGGAATTTCTATATGGTTCACATTCACATTCATGTCTTCGCGTATCAATGATTCGCTAATATGGATTATATCATTTATATACCGTTTTATTTGCTGTAGATAATGTTTTTGAGTAACGGGCCCATGACCGGGAACAATTATGTTCACATCTAAGCGCTCGACATAAGTAAGTGCCTCCAACCAGGATAAGGGATTACCGTCTACTACTAATGGATGATTATCAACTGCGACAATATCTCCAACAAAAGCTAAAGAATCGGATGGAGAAAATAGAATAGAATCGCATTCCGTATGGGCAGTACCCACCGATAGGAGTTCAACGGTCCTTGCCGAGCCATGTATAGTCATTTTGCGGTCATAAGTTAGTTGGGGAAGGGTTACTTCAAGCGTTAGTATAGACTCTTTGGTTTCTTGTAAATAACCTATTTGCGAAAGGAGCTCTCGTTGTTTGGAATCGTTCAGTTCGAGCTCGAGAGATGTATTAAGCTTCGTAAGATCTTCTTCAAGATTAGGAAGCAGTTTCTTCATTCGGGCAAGCCAGTCTGGTTGAGTTTTTATCATGAGCTCTCTAGTTCTACTGGAGGATATGATTACTTCATCCGAGAAGAATTGGTTCCCTCTAACGTGGTCTCCATGCCAATGGCTGTTGACGATGTATTTGATAGGTTTATTAAAATAATACAGAGCGGCATCCCTAAGATCTTTGCCAGCTTGTGGAGTGTTGAATGTATCAAAGATTAATGTGTAATCACCCATATCTATCAAACCGGCATTACTCATGGCTCCGCCTTGCTCCTTCGCTTCAAGGCAATAAATGCCTTCCACTAGAGGGACGCAGTTAAAATGTCTGGAAAGAAACATGAATTACCCTCTTTTCCTAGATAATCGAATGAAATTTATATCTATTTTATAATTTTATGGAATTTTATACTATGATTTAATTACGCTCGGAATAGAAAAGGTTGCTTTTATACGCCCGATTTGCTACCATACGATGTAACTTAATCATTTATTTGTTTTCTAGGGTTCCGCAGCGGGTGCACAGCTGGTCTGGTCCGAGGGAAAACGCACGAACATTAAGTTTGTGTCTACACGGAGGGATAAAAGCCCGGGAGGTATCGCCATTTGGCGATGACCTTCCGGGCTTATTTGTTTGTCCGTGGGCAATCATAAGTTATGGAGAATTGAAGGAGGGCTTGAAATGAAAAAGAATTCAGAGTGGCTGAAGGTAGTTGGCGCTGCGATTTTCGAAGTCATGTGGGTCATAGGTTTAAAGCATGCTTCAAGCGTATGGGAGTGGCTGATTACAGTTGTAGCCATAATCATAAGTTTCTATGTCATTATTTCAGCAAGCAGTAAATTACCGGTGGGTACCGTATATTCTGTATTTGTTGGGCTGGGGACGGCAGGAACAGTCATTGCGGACATGGTTTTATTCGGTGAACCCTTCAAGCTAATGAAGCTGGTACTGGTGGTTATTTTGCTGGCAGGAGTTATAGGTCTGAAAATGGTAACTAACGAAACCAAAGATATCAAAGAAACTGAAATAAAGGGGGAGTCTTAAATGGCATGGGCATTTTTGGTTGTTGCAGGATTGTTTGAAATGTTCGGAGTGGCTATGATCAACAGGTTGAATAAATACCGGAATCTGCAGTCGTTTTTGCTGCTCTTCCTTGGTTTTGGAGGAAGTTTTCTTTTTCTATCATTTGCAATGAAAAGTTTGCCTATGGGCACAGCTTATGCGGTATGGACGGGGATCGGTGCATCCGGTGGAGCAATTTTGGGGATGCTTTTATATGGGGAGGCCAAAGACTGGCGGCGGGTTATCTGTATTTTTATGATACTGGGAGCGGCAGTGGGGCTGAAGTTGATAGCGTAGTTAGCAATCAATTTGTTACTTTTTCTCTCCTAAAGGATTTCTCCTAAAGGAAAGATAAGTTATAAATTAGACACGATTCAGATGTTTCGAAAGGGTCATAAAGGTCGTATAAAGTAAGTATACAATTTATCGGTAAGGAGATTTTTACAATGACTAAGGATTCAATCGAGCATTTGGCTGAAATTGTGAAAGTGAACCGAGCTAACCGCATGCTGCTTCCAGACGGTACCTCTGTGCCTAGAATAGGACAGGGAACTTGGAATATGGGTGATGATGCTTCCCGTAGAGAGGAAGAAATTGCTGCTCTTAGATTAGGCGTGGAATTAGGCATGGATTTGATAGATACGGCGGAGATGTATGGGGAAGGAAACTCAGAGCTTTTAGTAGGTGACGCTATTAAAGGAATTCGGGATGACGTTTTTCTGGTATCCAAAGTATACCCACATAATGCCGGCAACGAGAATCTTATTCGCAGCTGTGAAGAAAGCTTGCAACGACTGAATACGGATCATCTGGATCTCTATTTACTGCACTGGCGGGGAGATATTCCGCTTGAAGTGACTGTGGAAGGCATGGAGAAACTGGTCTCTCAAGGTAAAATAGCAAGATGGGGTGTATCGAACCTCGATGTTGACGATATGAAAGAGCTGCTTAGTATAGCTGGGGGGACTCACTGTGCTATGAATCAGGTGCTGTATCATTTAGGGTCGAGGGGCATCGAAGCTGAATTGCTGCCATGGCAGAAAAGTCACCGCATGCCCGTAATGGCGTACTCTCCGCTTGCACAAGCAGGCGCGCTCCGCAAAGGGGTTATCGAGAGTGAGGCAGTTCAGGAAATTGCCCGTGTTCATAACGCAACCCCACTACAAATTATGTTAGCTTGGACGATCCGCGAGGAGGACATCATTACGATTCCAAAAGCTTCTTCACGTGAGCATGTAATTGAGAATGCTGCTGCAGGTTTAATTACGCTGAGTGAAGAAGAAAGATGGAAGCTGGATGAGGCTTTCCCGATACCTTCGTGGAAAGTGCCGTTGGATATGAGTTGATATAGCTGTCTGAGAATTGTCAAAGAGCTCGCCGTTGAGGCGGGCTTTTTTTATATGAAAAGAGATAGGGGGAGTCTCTATAGGACACAGATGATCTTAAACGCAGAATTATGCCACTTTTGGAGGAATATCGGACACCATAGTCGCTATTAGCATAAATGACACCGATTATGAGCCCATTTCTCTGGAATAGTGTCTCTGAGGTCCGCAACTTTACTCAAAAGGCTCTAAATTAGCAAATAGCGTCATCTGAGTCCGAAGCAATATGGGGGGCGTAAATAATAAACAACGTGTCGCCGTAAGCAAGCAACTTGAGAGCGTAAACAATAAACAATGTTTCGTCGCCGTAAGCAAGTAACCTTGGGAGCGTAAACAATAAACAACGTGGGTTCGTAAGCATCATGGATTCGTCGTAGTACCAATGGCGGGATCAGCGGGCAACGGGGTTCATAAGCACAATTGTTTTTTAGAAGTAATATCGGGGTTTGTAAACACCACTGGGGCGCAAGTGACACAGGTCCGTAAGCCCCGACCCAAAAAAGAGCAGCAATCCTTCAAAAAGGATCGCTGCTCTTTTAAAAATAAGAACTTAGCTGTTCTCAATAATCGTTTGCAGTGTAGTGCGGTCGAGGCCTTCTACCAGTTTAACTAACAGCTCTTTAGCAGCTTCGTAGTCATCGCTATGAATAACTGATGAAGCAGTATGAATGTAGCGGGAGCATATTCCGATGACTGCGGAAGGAACGCCGATGCCACTTACATGAACCTGACCTGCATCTGTTCCACCTTGGGAGACAAAATACTGGTATTTGATCTTGTGAGTATCCGCTGTGTCTTGTACATATTCGATTAAGCCGCGATGTGTAACCATCGTAGGATCATAAATGCGCAGGAGAGCGCCTTTTCCCAAATGGCCAAAGGCTTGGCTATCCCCGGTCATATCGGCAGCAGCGCTCGCATCCAAGCCGAAGAAAATGTCTGGGGACAGAAGATTAGCGGCTGTACGTGCTCCACGAAGTCCGACTTCCTCTTGTACAGTAGCACCAGCATAAACAGTATTAGGCAGCTTTTTGCCGTGTAATGACTTAACCAGCTCAATGGCGAGACCTACACCGTAACGGTTATCCCACGCTTTAGCCATGATTTTTTTAGGGTTGGCAAGCGGGGTGAACGGACAGATCGGCAGTATTTGTTGACCTGGTCTGACGCCAAAGCTTTCTGCCTCTTCACGGCTGTCTGCACCGATATCAATATACATTTTGCTAATTTCGCCCGTCTTGCCGCGTTCTTCTGCGCTTAGTAGGTGGATAGGCGTGCTGCCAACAACACCGGTCAATGTGCCTTTTGGTGTAATGATTTGGAGACGCTGGGAAGCAACAGCAGAAGCAAGCCATCCGCCTAGCGGTTGAAAACGAATCATTCCGGTGCTAGTAATTCCGGTGACCATAAAGCCCACTTCGTCAAAATGTCCAGCGACCATAATTTTTGGCCCGTTTTCCTCACCGCGCAATACGCCGAACAGACTTCCGAGACGATCCTGCACGAACTCTTCGGTATAAGGTGTCATAGCATCCTTGACGTAAGCGCGGAGTTCGCGCTCAAAGCCCGGGGCTGCAGGGAATTCGGTAAGTGTTTTGAATAGATCCAATGTTTCTTGATTCATTTGAAATCACTCCTTTATTAAAATATAAGGACGTATAAGCTTTGCGTTATACATCATCCTTATAGTTCTACGAGAAACGGTTGCCATCCAAAATGGACGACAACGTTATTTCTTCCTGCCACTTAGTATGAACATTGTGAGCTCACTTGTCCATGCTAAAGAGACAAATGAACACCCGGTGAACGCTCCGCGAATACAATGCAATAGGGGCTCTGGTGGCAGGAGCTTTAGAAAGGATGCGAAGGAAATGAGGGTAGCAGGTAGTGTACCCAAAAGAAGGGTGCAGGGAGGATACTCCAAAAGAAACCTAAAGGTTAGCGGAGCGCGCAGACGTTACTGGCGCCACAACTCTCTGGAAAAGGAAGCAGTGCTTATTCTTGTGCTGTTCTTGCTGCTGATAGTTGTGTTACTGTATTTTTCCTGAATTGGAGGGACATAACGAAGCGGGGTATGGCAAACAATAAGGAAAACTTCTAAGCGAAGAAACAACTTGAGGGGCTCAAAGTGAGTACTACTATGATGCTTGTCAGCCCCCTTCGCCTAACTTTCAGGAGGTGCCCTCAATGCCGGCGAAAACGAAAAAATCGGGTGTCAAGCTGAAGCTTGATACCCTGACCCCGCAAGATTACGAGAAATTGTCCAAGCCCTTTGTACCCGCTAGGCCCGTATTCAAAAACTGTGTGCGAGCATTTCTTGCTGGCGGCCTAATCTGTGTAATTGGACAAGGGATTCAGGAGGCTTATATGGCAATATTCGATATGACCTCCAAAGAAGCCGCAAGTCCAACTGTAGCGACGATGATTCTACTTTCTGTAATCCTGACCAGCTTTGGCGTGTATGACAAACTGGCGCAATGGGCCGGTGCAGGAACTGCGGTTCCGGTTACTGGTTTTGCGAACAGTATGTGCTCAGCAGCTCTTGAACATCGTGCGGAAGGACTTGTGCTCGGTGTGGGCGGCAATATGTTCAAGCTGGCGGGTTCAGTCATCGTATTTGGTGCCGTTGCTGCTTTCATAATTGGTATCGTCTATCTCTTTTTAGGCGTTGGCGGAGGTGCACATACATGAAACAGCTTGGCAGTCAGACTTGGGAGTTCACGAGCCGTCCCGTTATTTTAGGCTCTTCCGCTGTAGTGGGTCCTGAAGAGGGAGAGGGTCCATTAACGTCAGATTTTGATTTTATATTTGATTCCTTGGAAATGGGTGAAAAAACATGGGAAAAGGCTGAGCGGGCTCTTTTCGAAAAAGCCTCCCTATTGGCACTGATTAATGCAAACCTGGATAAGGAGAAGCTGGAGTTTTTTGTTGGCGGAGATTTGATGAACCAGATTATCAGCAGCTCCTTCGCGGCAAGAAAATTAGGTGTGCCTTATCTTGGAGTTTTTGGTGCTTGCTCCACTTCTATGGAGAGCCTTGCAATTGCCTCTATGATCGTTGATTCCGGAGGCAGCAAATACGTGCTCGCGGGAACATCCAGCCATAACTGTACGGTGGAGAAGCAATTTCGTTATCCTACCGAATACGGTTCACAGAAGCCGCCAACGGCGCAATATACGGTCACAGGCTCGGGCTGTGCTGTAGTAGGTCAGAATGATGGGACTGGCAACAATCCGGTAGTGGTCTCGGCTACCCTTGGACGAATAATGGATCTCGGTTTGACAGATCCTTTTAATATGGGAACAGCGATGGCACCGGCGGCGGCGGATACGATCACTGCGCATTTTCGGGATACAGGACTATCCCCCGGGCATTATGACTTAATTGTTACAGGTGATCTTGCATCTGTAGGCTTGCCCATTGCGAAAACCTTATTAGCTAAAGAAGGGATTCCAATGGAGCAAACAACCTTTGATGATTGTGGTTTGCTTATCTACAATTTGGAGAAACAGAAGTATGTGATCGCCGGAGGAAGTGGTTGCGGGTGTTCCGCGGTAGTGACTTATGGTCATATACTGAAGCGTATTAAAAAAGGTGAACTAAAACGGGTGCTGATTGTGGCAACTGGAGCCTTATTATCCCCATTGTCATACCAGCAGGGAGAGAGCATTCCGTGTGTGGCTCATGCTGTTGCTATAGAAAGTGGAGGTGGAGTTTAATGATGATTTACTTATGGGCTTTTCTGATCGGAGGAGCCATTTGCGTTATAGGCCAGCTGATGTTTGATGTATTGAAGCTGACACCTGCACATACGATGAGTACATTAGTTGTAGCCGGAGCGATTGCTGATGCTTTTGGCATCTATGATCCACTTGTGAAATTTGCGGGTGCGGGCGCAACCATTCCAATCACAAGCTTCGGTAACTCTTTGGTCCATGGAGCATTGACAGAGCTGGAAAGGGATGGCTGGATCGGTGTAGTTACAGGGATTTTTGATATCACGAGCGCAGGGATTTCGTCAGCGATTGTGTTCTCTTTTCTGGCTGCATTGGTTGTTCGGCCTAAAGGATAATGGGATTTTAGCGATTTAGATTAGAACCTGCGGGACATTTTGTCCTGCGGGTTTTTGGTTTGTTTACACTTCGTAAGCTTCAACAATGTACTTTGGGTCCCCTAATCATGTAAAATATAAATATTACTGCTTATTCTGACCTAGGAGGATCATATATGCCCGTTCGTCAAGAATCAATGCACATCATGAATGCTGTCCGTAATAATCTAGAATCCTGCATACTTGGAAAATCATTTGAAATACAATTGCTGCTAACAGCGCTGCTTGCCGGTGGTCATGTTCTGATCGAGGATGTACCGGGAACAGGAAAGACCCAGCTTATTCGCGCACTTTCCAGATCAATGTCCGGAGAGTATCGCCGGATACAATGTAATCCGGATATTCTTCCGAGTGATATTACCGGTGTATCTGTGTATCATCCGAGAGACGAGATGTTTCATTTCCGCCCAGGTCCAGTGATGACGAATATCCTGCTGGCCGATGAAATTAACCGAGCCACCACAAAGACACAATCCGCCCTTCTGGAAGTGATGGAGGAACGAAATGTAACCGTAGATGGGGAGACCTATCCGCTGCCGCATCCATTTATGTTGTGCGCCACCCAGAATCCGATAGATTTTGAGGGAACCTACACGTTGCCGGAAGCTCAGTTGGATCGGTTTATGCTAAGAATTAGTCTTGGTTATCCTGATGCAGCAACCGAAAAAAATCTATTGTTGAGCCATCAAGAAGGTCAACCAGTGGACAGGCTTACGGCTGTCACTAGTATGGAGCAGATCGCTAGTATTCAGGAGGAGATTCGTGAGATTTATATGAGTGATCCTGTACTGAATTACTTGTTAGATATTGTGCGCCAGACAAGAGAGCATCCGCTTGTATTGCTCGGTGCAAGTCCACGAGCTTCGTTATCGTTTATGCTGGCTTGTAAAGCTTATGCTTTCTTACAGGGAAGAGATTATGTGCTTCCAGATGACGTAAAGGTGCTTACTCCATTTGCCTTGGGTCATCGTATATTGCTGCGTCCAGAGTCGCGCCTAGATAATGTTAGCGTAGATTCACTGCTTCAAAAGCTTCTGCAGAGCATTCAAGTGCCTGTTACGATGAGGCAATAATATGAGACGTTATTTGTCTACGATGGCAGCTCGCATTCAGCCTACTAAGTTCGCCAGCATCCTTGTAATTTGGAGTATTACGCTCTTATATGTACTATTTCAGGGCGGTAAAACTGCATTTATGTTGTTTATTATGGTCTCTGTACTTATTGCATATCTGATTGCTGGAGGTTTGGGAGGCGTTCGGCGGGCTAAGGGTGTTCGCAGTTTTTATGCCGAACAGGATAAGGGAGATTTGCTCTCTGCCGGTGGGTATCTTCGTGTAGGTCTGAAGGTCACAATCCCGGGGATTTTGCCTTTACCTTATGTAGTTGTTAGGGAAGTTCTGAAACGGCATAATGGCGAATCCTGGGTATTTGAGGAAAGCCTGATTCCCAGCCTCAGAGGACTTGGGGAACTGCGGTTTCAGACACCAGTTCTCGAACGGGGCACTTATACATTTTCAGATACGGATATCATCAGCCAAGATATTTTTGGCCTTGTTGAGCATAAAGGTACTTTTCTGGCTGAAGGCCAGTTTCAGGTGTTGCCTCGTGCAATCTATGTTCCGCGCTGGCAGTTATATGAAAGAAAATCCCGTCTTTCTGGGCCACAGACCTCTGTTGTTCAATCACGACGTGAGACTACCCAAATTAACGGTGTACGCGACTACGTATATGGCGACCGCCTAACACGCATTCATTGGAATGCAACGGCAAAGACAGGCTCGTGGAAGTCCAAAGAGTTCGAGCATGAGTCGATTCCCAAGACCATTCTAGTTCTGGACGGCTCTGCTTCTGCTTATATGAATTCGAACCAATTTGAACTCGCAGTCTCCGTCGCAGCCTCACTACTTGGATTCGGCATTCGAGAGCGAATTGGGATCGGTCTTTGCTGTTTGGATAAGACCACGAAGGTATTTGCACCTGTTGAAGGTGCTGCTGAGCGTCAGAAAATGATTCAATATTTGATCGATCTTAACGCCGAAGGGCACGGTCCACTCATATCCCGTTTGGAAAAAGGTTACCGTATGTTCCCTAAAGGCTCATACTTCGTGCTAATTAGTCCTCAACGTGGTCAGCCTGTACTGGATGCACTACGTTGGGCTGACAGCAGAGGGATGACTCCGTCGCACATTCATATAGGGAATTTATCAGAAACGAATAGCAGCACAGATTGGACAGACGTTCTAAGATCACGGGGGATTACAGGCTACAGCATTAGCTCACTGCAAGAGCTTCCCATAGTATTAGGAGGGGAAGTCTGATATGAGAAACTGGTGGAATCAGATGAAATTCTCCTGGCACCGTTCTTTAGGTCTATTGTGGCTTTTGATTATAGCCCACCAGTGGGTCTCTTATACGGAACCTATCTGGTTAAGACAGACAACTGCTGTTGTGTGGGCTGCATTAATAACGATCACTGTTATTGAAATCATAATTCCTGTAAAAGTTCAGATAAGGCTCTTTATTGAAGCGGCAGCTATTATTTATATCGTTTATCGGATACTTATCAATTATGGTATATACGTTGCTGATCCTTGGGCAACAACCCTCCCGGACAGACTGCAGGATATTGCAGTTCATATGGTGCCCTATATCTGGTTTGCTCTCGGAGCCTCAGCCCTGCTGCTGTTGTCGTCTTGGTGGGCATCCTCAAAAAGACGTATTTTATGGTTTATAGGAATGAACATAGTGGCCTTGGCTGCCTTGGATTCCTTTACATCTATTGTTTTGTGGCAGGAAGTAGCCTGGACGGTATTTGCGGGGATGGGCTGGCTGGTCAGCCAGCATCTGAGAAGCTTCCAGCTTCAATATCCGCGTGGTTGGGTGCATCTGCTGAAATATCCCACGAAAATAGTCATTAATATTGCCATCGTCTTCTCTTTGGTCATCCTAATTGGAGTGAATATGCCTGGGGTAAGGCCTACCCTAACCGATCCTTATACCGCTTGGCAAGAATGGAATGGGATTGGGAAGTCTTCTGGGAAGGGCACAGTTGGGACCACGAAATCTGAGATGGGTTCTGTCTCCCCTACTAACAATACATCGTCAGGCTACAGTCTGAATGATGATCAACTAGGTGGCGGCTTTACCTTCGATTATACACCGGTGATGACAGTGGTTTCTGATTTGCGTATTTATATGCGGGGAGAAACGCGCAGATTATATTCCGGAAGAGGTTGGGTCGATAGAGACCGGTTAAATCGGGGACCTCTAGAAGCGGTGGATGTAGGTGAAGCTTTAGAGAGCAGTGTGGGTTCTAAAGTAAATACACGAACACTGAAACAAACAGTAACCGTGCTTAATAATAATGAATTTCCCGTACTATTTGGCACTTATTCAGTATCTTCGGTGGATTCTTTAAATGGGGAAAAAGCTGGAGATGGACTCTCCTGGAGAAGCCGAGACAGCGAGCTGATCTGGGATGTGGATGGGAAGAAACTCGCTTATCCGTCTACTTTTGAGGTGACGTCTGAGGTTCCTGTAATTCCTGTTCAAGAATTGACAACAAAGACGTATGAGGAGCTATATAAAGGGAACGATTTGGAGAAAATGTTTCTTCAACTGCCTAACGATTTTCCTAAAAGAGTCCGGGAGCTGGCTGAGGAAATCACGGCTGAAGGAAAAACGCCGTATGAAAAAACAGCGCTTTTGCAACAATACTTACAACAAACCTTTCCATATACCAATAATCCAGATATATCACGTGTCACAAGCAACGATTTTGTAGAAGGGTTTTTGTTTGAGTTAAAGGAAGGTTACTGTGATTATTATTCTACGGCACTGGTTACTATGGCGCGCTCTCTGAACATCCCTGCACGATGGGTTAAGGGGTACGCACCTGGGGAACAGCCGGAAATCCCAATGAATCCGGCACAACAGCAATCAGGCACAGTGAATAATAACTATACAATTACCAATGCGGATTCCCACTCTTGGGCTGAGGTTTATTTTGGTGATTATGGTTGGATTCCAGTTGAAGCTACACCTGGATTTAATATTCCGCTTTTAACTCAGAGTGAGCAAACCCCTGAAGTCGAACCAGAAGATCAAAAAGAGCAGGCAGAACCTACACCAGCGCCTGTGAATAACGCACAAGAAGATCAAGGGTTTCATGTAGGTCTATGGGTTGTTGTGGCAGCTGTAGTGGTGTTGCTGTCCTGGGCGATTTTTATAGTTTGGCATAGACGCTTTAAGCTTCGCTTCTTCATGCAGCAGTTGCGCAATGGCCGGCCTTTAACGCCAGATCAGAAAGTAGTGGCGGAAACTGAGCGTTGGGTAAGGTATTTGCATCGCAAGGGAATGCTAAAAGAAGAACACGAAACTTTACGTGAAGCCGTAGATCGCTGGAGTGGAGAACGGCCGGCAGTGGCTGATCATCTACACTCGCTACTAACAATGTTCGAAAAGGCGAAATATAGCCCTGAGGTTATTGAAGACAAAGACTGGCAGAGCGTGTATACTGAAGCTTTGTGGGTGCGGAGAAAAATGAGATCCAAGAAATAACACTTTGCGTGAAAGTATAGCTACAGATTTATTTGCGATGCGCTAGGAGTATGTTATAGTTTTTTGTATGAAATCGAGGTGAACGTATTGTTTGAAATGTTAGTTCCCAAACTCCGGGTGAATACGGTATTCGATATTGCTCTGGACGAGCTGTATAGACAGGGATATCGCGGAATCATCACGGATCTGGATAACACACTGGTCGGTGCCAAAGCGCCTGTGGCTACTCCGGAGCTGTTGTTATGGTTCGAAAAGGTGAAGGAACTGGGCTTTAAGCTCATCATCGTATCTAACAATAACATGGAACGGGTGTCCCGCTTTGCAACACCGCTTAATATTGAATTTGTGCACCAGGCTCGTAAACCGAGTAATGCTCCTTTTCTCAAAGCGATGAAGCAGATGGAGCTGCCCCCTGAACAAACGATTGTGGTGGGAGACCAAATGCTTACTGATGTATACGGCGGCAATCGCCTTGGCCTGTATACTGTTTTGGTACTGCCAATCTCCGTCAAGGACGAGGGGTTCGGCACAAGGTTTAATCGCCGGGTAGAGCGGGTTGCTCTGACACGGCTTCGCAAAAAAGGATTGTGGCACGAGGAGGATAAATAGTAATGAACGAACAAAGCGAAACACAGCGTCCTGAGAAGTGCAGCGGTTGCGGCATCAAGCTTCAGACGGAGCATAAGGATCAACCAGGATACCTTCCGAAGGTTGCACTTGAACGGGACCCGGTGATTTGCCAACGCTGTTTCCGGATTAAAAATTATAATGAGGCTTCATCTGTTTCGGTGAATCAGGATGAATTTCTTCGCCTGCTGAGTGGAGTAGGAGAGAAGAATGCGCTTGTTATTCATATTGTCGATATCTTCGATTTCGAAGGCAGTCTGATTTCCGGCCTGCAGCGGTTTGTTGGCAATAACCCTGTTATTCTTGCAGTGAATAAATGTGACTTGCTGCCGAAGGTTACAAACTGGAACAAGTTGCGTAACTGGATGCAGCAGCGCTGTAAAGAGGAAGGCTTGCGGACGGCTGAAATCGTACTTTGCAGTGCGAAACGCAATCAAGGTTTTGACCGTTTGCTGGAAGCCGTAACTGAGTTGCGCGGTCAACGCGACGTATATGTAGTAGGTGCTACCAATGTGGGCAAATCCACACTTATTAATCGTCTGATTTCGGACTATAGCGATTTAGAGCAGGAGTTAACGACTTCACGTTACCCTGGCACAACACTCGATACGGTCAAAATTCCACTGGATGACGGCCACTACATTATAGATACTCCAGGGATTGTGTATCCTTGGCGTTATAGTGAATTAGTTGAGCGTCAGGATCTGGATGCAGTTATGCCTGCCAATCCTTTGAAGCCGACAGTTTATCAGTTGAACGAAGGACAGACTCTTTTCTTCGGTGGATTGGGACGTTTTGATTTCGTACAAGGCCCGCATCAATCCTTCACTTGCTTTATTAGTGGTACTTTAAAAATCCATCGCACGAAGCTGGAACGCGCAGATTCCCTCTATCAGGATCATCGCGGTGAAATGCTGTCTCCACCGGGAAGTGACCGGATGGACAAGCTGCCACCTTGGCAGCGGCATGAGTTCCGGATTAACCGGGGCAGCAGAGCCGATCTGTATATTTCGGGTCTGGGCTGGATTAAGGTTAATGGAACTGAAGGTGCAGTTGTGGCCATTCATGTTCCGCGTGGTGTGAAGGTGCTTACCCGCCCTTCGATGATTTAACGAGGGAGGATAATCTATTGTCTACAACTGCAGTCGAAGGCTACAATAGCGGTAATATTCTACTCGGTGTAATGGGAGATCCTATTATACAATCCAAATCTCCAATTATGCATGAAGCAGCGCTGCAAGCGCTGGGAATTCCGGGTGCTTATGTACCGCTTCACATCCGCCCGGAGAAGCTGGGCGATGCGGTGCAAGCGATCCGTACGCTTGGTTTCCGTGGAGTGAATGTGACGATTCCGCATAAGGTTGCGGTGATGCAATATTTGGATGTATTAGATGACAGTGCAGTAGCCGTTGGTGCAGTCAATACGATTGTTAATGATAACGGAGTGCTCACCGGATATAATACGGATGGGATCGGTTATGTGCGTTCGCTCAAAGCGGAAGCTATTTCTGATTTGTCTGGTGTGAAGATTATGGTTATCGGGGCCGGTGGAGCAGCAAGAGGAATTGTTGCCGCACTACTTCAGGAGAAGCCTTCTTCAATCATTATCGCTAATCGCAGTGTTGATAAGGCAGAGGATTTGGCGACACAATGCCGTAGCAAAGGGAATGTCATCGGGATTAGCATGAACGAAGTAGCAGAAATGCTAAGTGGTGTAGACGTGCTGATCAATACTACCTCCGTAGGTATGTATCCTCATATGGATGAGACACCGATAGATCCTGGACTGCTTCGTGAAGGAATGGTCGTAAGCGATCTGATTTATAATCCGCTGCGCACGCGGCTATTGTTGGAAGGACTCGAACGGGGCTGTACGATTCATGGAGGCCTTGGTATGTTTGTCTATCAGGGAGCTTATGCTCTGGAGTATTGGACAGGGAAGCCTGCACCTACGGAAATCATGCGGCAGACTATTCTCGATTGTTTGGGTGGAAATGAGTAAGAAATGGATTCATCAAGTTAGGGTAATAATAGGTAATAATATATGTTAATTAAGGAGTTATTCATTTATGTTAACTGGTAAACAAACACGGTATCTTCGTTCATTGGCGCATCATCTCGATCCTATTTTTCAAGTGGGCAAAGGTGGAGTAAACGATCACCTCGTACGCCATATTGAAGAAGCTATTGAGAAGCGCGAGCTTATGAAGATTAGTATACTGAGCAATAATATTGAGAATCCCAAGGAAATCGGTGCTGCTCTGGCTGAACAATCGGGTTCTGAGCTTGTGCAAGTGATCGGTAAGACTGTCGTTCTATACAAAGAATCACGTGATAACAAAACCATTGAGCTGCCGCGTTAATAGCTGTAAGTATACCTTACCGAGGAGGTCGTCCTCTTGAAAGTTGGAATTATGGGAGGTACCTTTGATCCTCTTCATATCGGTCATATGATGGCAGCGGAAGCCGCAAGAGATACTTATGGGCTGCAAGAGGTATGGTTTATGCCTTCACATATCCCTCCTCATAAACATGAGGCGGGTGTATCTGGAGAAGACCGACTAGCCATGGTGCAGGAAGCGGTGAAGAATCACGAAGCTTTTTGCACATTAGATTGGGAAGTGGTCAGAGGTGGCGTCTCCTATACCTATGAGACCATAAGACGTCTGCAAGAGGAGTATCCGCATTTCGATCTTTATTTCATCATTGGAGCGGATATGGTCCAGTATTTGCCGAAATGGAACGAGATTGAAGAACTGGTGCAACGTCTTACATTTATTGGTGTGGGTCGTCCGGGAACACCTCTTGATCTGGATGCATTGCCAGACTTTATAGCAAAAAAGGTATTGCTTGCAGATATGCCACTGGTTGATATTTCGTCAACGATGTTAAGAGAACGGGCGGCAGCAGGTAAATCTATTCGTTATATGGTTCCAGAGGCAGTGTTCGATTATGTTCAAAGGAGTGGATTGTATGGCATACAGCCGCGAAGCGCTGATTGAAGCGGTCTCCGCACAGATGCCTGATAAGCGCTGGAAGCATACACTCGGCGTGATGGAGACATCTATTCAACTGGCGAAGCAATATGGTGCTGACCCTGAGCGTGCAGAGAAAGCAGCAATTCTGCATGATGTGGCCAAGTATTGGCCGGTTGAGCGTATGAAGGAGATCATTGAACAAAATCAATTAAATTTGGATCTTCTGGTGTATGACAAGCAGATGTGGCATTCGGAAGTAGGCGCCTTTGTAGCTGAGAAAGACTATGGGATTACGGATCCTGATATTATCAATGCGATTCGTTTCCATACCTCAGGCCGTGAAGACATGAGTTTACTTGAAAAGATCGTCTGCCTAGCTGACTACATCGAGCCTGGGCGTGATTTTCCCGGGGTTGATAAGATACGCGAGAAGGCACAAGTAAGTTTGGAAGAAGGATTAGTCGCTGGGTTCGATTCTACGATTAGTTTGTTACTGGAGAAACGCCGGGTGATTTTCCCCTTAACGGTACTGGCGCGTAATGATTTAGTTAGAATATTGGAGGATAAAATATGAGTGTACAACCAAGCAAGCTGTTAGAACTGGCCCTTAAGGCTGTTGAAGATAAAAAAGCAATGAACGTCGTGGCACTAGATCTACGTAATGTTTCACCAATCAGTGATTACTTTATCGTATGTCACGGTAACTCGGATATTCAGGTACAGGCGATCGCTACCGAAGTCCGTAAAGTGGTTCATGAAGCAGGCGGAGTGATCAAAGGGATTGAAGGCATGGATTCAGCACGCTGGGTGCTGATGGATCTTGGCGATGTTATCGTTCATATATTCCACCGCGATGAGCGTGAATATTACAATATCGAGCGTCTGTGGTCCGATGCCAAGGTTGTGGAGACTGTATGAGCCTGATTGCAGGAACTACGGTTACACTTCATGTAGAGCGGGAAGTTTCCCCATACGGATTTTTTCTGAATGCTGGAGACCAGGATGTTATGCTGCATTATACGGAGCTGACAGAGAAGGTAAAAGCCGGCGATAAAGTTGAAGTTTTCATTTTCTTTGATACCGAGGACCGTCTTGCGGCAACGATGAAAAAACCATTTCTGACGCTGGGCGAGATGGCGTTATTGGAAGTGGCTGATATTCATCCGCGTCTGGGCTGCTTTTTGGAGATGGGTCTTGGACGTCAGCTGCTGCTGCCTATCCGTGAGCTTCCAGAGCTTCCAGAGCTGCGTCCGCAGGTTGGGGACTATGTGTTTGCGATCATGGAGCATGATAAACAGGGGCGTCTGCGTGCCAAGCTGGCCGGAGAACAAGAGCTTGCTCCACTAGCACTGCCTGCACCTGAATCTTGGATGGGACAGACTGTAACCGCCCGAGTGTATAAGCCGCTGCAAATGGGTACTTTTGTACTTGTGGATGCGGGTGTGCTAGGCTTTGGGATTATCGGTATGGTCCATTCCTCGGAGCGGAGCCGTCTGCTGCGTCTTGGTGAGCAGTTTGAAGCACGTGTCTCTCATATCCGTGAAGATGGACGTGTTAACCTTTCTATGGGTCTTCGTAAAGAAGTGGGGATGGATGTAGATTCTGCCGCACTTTTGGAGTTCTTACATGCTCGTCCAGGTGGAGCGATGCCTTATTCGGATGCTACGCCGCCAGATATTATCAAACAACGGTTCGGAATCAGTAAATCCGCCTTCAAGCGTGCACTTGGGAAGCTGATGAAGGAAGGCCATATTACTCAAAAAGAGAACTGGACGTATCTTGTTACTAAGGATAATGAAGAAGGAACAACCGAAGGGCAAGAAGAAACGACGGATTAAGCTTACGATTCAATAGACGGAATTTATAAAATGTTGTTATAGAAAGCGGTGTAATTGTGTCTTCCTATGGGAAATTTGCTTATGTATACGATGAGCTTATGGCAGATATGCCGTATCCAGATTGGATATCCTTTGCTGAAGCCGCATGGAGTAAATACGGCAAACCGTTAACTGTAGCCGAGCTTGGCTGCGGAACAGGAAGTATTACAATTCCTTTGGCGGGTTCAGGATATCATATGACTGGAATCGATTTATCTTCTGACATGCTCTCAGTGGCACAGCGCAAAATGGAGGAGCATCCCCAGGGACGGCGCTTTTTGCGCGAAGGCAGTGTTCGTTGGATTAGACAAAACATGAAGGAATGGGAGCTTCCGGAGCTGGTGGATTCTGTGATTTCCTTTTGTGATTGTATGAATTATGTGTTGGAAGAGGATGACATCAGCGCTGTTTTTGCCAGTACCTATGCAGGGTTAAAGCAAGGCGGAACCTTCCTGTTCGATGTGCATCATCCAAACACACTAATTCGTTATGAAGAAGAACAGCCCTTTATTCTGGACGAGCCATCTGTTTCTTATATTTGGACTTGTGAGATGGATGTTCCACGCCGCGAAATTGAACATCATCTGTCCATTTTTGCCCGTGAAGACGGACATAGCGATCGCTATCGCCGATTCGAAGAGACCCATATTCAGCGCGCCTACGATCCTAACTGGATGAAGGAAGAACTGCTTAAGGCTGGGTTTAGTGATGTGAAGATCTACGCCGATTTCGAGTGGGTAGAGGCAGAAGATGATGCTGAACGATTATTTTATGTAGCTATAAAATAATTATTCAAAATGCTAAGAGGGGCTGTCCCATAAGCTATGAAAATAGCTGCTGGGACAGCCCCTTTTTTTGACTTTAGCTTATTGCTGGGGGAAGCGAGTGGAATGCTGCTGTTGGAAGCACATAAGTTGACGCTGCCGGAAACAAGTAGGTTCCCGCAATCGAATGCTCATGCATTACGGCTGGCGGAAGCGTGTGGGTTCTCGCTCTGAAATGCTCATATATTGCCGCTTTGCGGAAGCGTGTGGGTTCCCGCTATCGAATACTCATGCATTACCGCTGTCGTAAACGTGTGGATTCCCGCTATCGAATGCTCATGCATCACCGCCGGCGTAAACGTGTGGATTCCCGCTCTCGAATGCTCATGCATTACCGCTGCCGCATGCGTGTGGGTTTTCACTACCCATCACGCATGCATGCACAAGTACCATCAGATATACGTATTAGTAGTAGCTATTGGACCCAGCGGACCTTATACGCAGCATTTTCCAATATTTGGGGTGCTATCGGACTCCATTGCAGCTATTGGCTTGAAAAACGTCCAATATTGGTCTTTTTCCAATGGATAGCGTCACTGGAGTCCGAAAACATGCTCCAAGAGCTAAAAATATGCAAATAACGTCATCTGGGTCCGTAAGCCACGTAAGCCGCGTAAGCCAGTAAGCCACGTAAGCCACGTAAGCCACGTAAGCCGTGTAAGCCAGTAAGCCGCGTAAGCCACGTAAGCCACGTAAGCCACGTAAGCCAGTAAGCCACGTAAGCCACGTGAGATACGTGAGATGATGGAGACAAGGTTGGAGCAACCAGCCAGTGACCCAATCATAAACAGCGCTTCTCCGATATCAGGAGAAGCGCTGTTTTTTTATGACATCATCTGTTGGAGCAGCTTGTAATTGCGCCAACATAAGAAATACAAAATAAACCGGGCAGTGTTCATACCACCCGGCATCTTCCAATCCTTACCGATGCTCAAACAGATCAATGGCACCCAATACGACATGAGCCAGACCAAATCCAAGTACGCCTGTTGCTGCCATCTTATACTTGCTTCCAAGAAAAGCGGCGCTAGAAGCGGTTACGACGGTTCCAAGAACAGCGGGAATTAGACCTTCACGCATTCGAAACACTCCTTCTCGGTGGTTTGGGAGACAAAGTTATTATGGTTCAATATCGAAAAAATATACGAAGCACAAAAAGACCCTAAATCAGCGTTAGCTGAATCTAGGGTCTTTTTATTCAAGTGGGGTTGTTACTCTGCTATTATAACAGCGTTACGAGGGAGGCCCTCTCCAACTTCATGTACATCATACAACACACGTGCCAGTAGGTCCTGGCTATAATTGCCGAAATGTTTTCCGTAAATCGTGAGTCCGCGTTTGTTTGTAGGTTTGTCGGTTACTGCGATACGGAAAGTGAGTTCACTTTTGTAATCCAATTGGATATCATCAAGGGTCACGTCAGAAATCCGACAGCCATCAATAAAGCTGCCTTCATTATTGATACGGATCAGCTTCAGCATACCGTATTGGTTTAGGTGCGGAGGCCACCAATCGGGGTTAAATGTTCCCCGGGTATCTCCGAAATCGCCAGGGCTAGTCCAGAATCCGATTTCAATTCCATTTAAATAGAAATAAAGGTCGGACGGATAGTTATCGTTAGACCCAGGAGCTTCAGAGCCGATCTCCATCGAGAACTGAATTTCGCGGAACGTTTGGTTGGCTTTAAGGTAGTTCGGAATTCTATATTCGAGGAACCCTTCAGCCATCCAAATAATTTCGGATTCAATTCGCTGCGGATCTGCAAAATAACGCGGCTCGTCGAAATCCCCGATGATGCTGTCTTTGGTAGCCAGTCCACAAGTTGGAACAGCCTGATAGTTGCTGTAATGACCTACTTGAATTTCTACTTCGTAAAGATTATCAACATCCTTGCTGCGAAGGTCAACAATAAGCTTGTCCTTATTTAAATAGCAGACCTTTTGAATACCGTGCTTACCCACTGATGTGTTTATCTCAATGAGACCGCTTTCTTCTAACTTTTTAATATGCATGGTGATGGCGCCGTTGCTGAGGTTCAGTTTCTTGGCAATTTCATTCAGGTTCAAGGCTTGATTGGTGGCAAGGAGCTCTAAAATGAGAATTCTGATTTCTGAGCTTAGTGCCTTAAAAATTTCTAATCCACTCATTAAATCTTTAATATAGATCATTTTATCAATACCTTCTTCCGATTACGTCATAAATTATACTATTTTATAAAATTATAAACTAATAAGGCATATAAATAAAGTATACTTCCTTATTTTGTAGAATGTACGAATATAAGAGGGATTTTTGGCATGATTTTTATTTGATTTAGTAAAATTTAAACATATAAAGAATTAATCTAAAGAAAAAGGCTGTTATTTCGCCCTAATTCATTTATTTCGAGTTTAATTTCATATAAATATAAAAAGGTTTATAGAAATATATTTACAAGGCTTTTTATATATGTTATTTTATATTGTAAGCGAATACATATTTTTTCATTTTAAATTTAATATTTATTGCTGTTCAATCTGTTGCTATTTCTGAGGTGATAATTTAATGGTAAAAAAAACATCAGATCTTGTCTTTCCAAGTTCCCCGGGGAACATGCCAATGTATGATCTATCAGTGATTGATATCGAGTCTTTATGGACGATTCACAACACACATGATCCAGGCATTATTAAAACAGATGAGGGTTACTATGTTTTTTCTACCGACATAAGAGTCGGAGGAGAATTACGTCCAGGCGTAATGGTTCGGAAATCACAGGATCTTATCCATTGGGAATGGGTTCATTATGCGCTGCCGGGAATTCCCCAAGTTGCGAAGGAATGGGCAGGGGCTACTAATTTATGGGCACCCGATGTGGTGAAATACGGTGAACAGTATCGAATGTATTACTCGGCCTCATCTTTCGGAAGTAGACAATCACTAATCGGACTTCAAACTTCAGCTTCTATTGAGGGACCTTGGACCGATGAAGGTGTAGTGATTCAGACGCGTGCTGAAGATTCACTGAATGCGATTGATGCCAATGTGCTTACGGATGCAGATGGGCGAATGTGGATGGTGTATGGTTCTTTTTTTGGTGGAATTCATATCATTGAGCTGAATGCGGAAACAGGCAAACCGAAGCAAGAAGGTATTGGTACGCTGATCGCTAAACGGGATAATACCATTAAAGATGGAGCAGTTGAAGGACCGTACATAGTGTATAACGAGCAATTCAAAAAATACTATTTGTTCGTCTCCTATGACTCCCTGTTTGAGGATTATAACGTTCGTGTCGCTCGTGCAGATACTATTACCGGCCCATATGTGGATTATAACGGACGAGATATGACTGATAGTGCGCATCAACCCCGATATGAGGTCGGCAATAAAATACTGGGTGGCTATCGCTTTGGACAAGATCCAGGTTGGATAGCTCCCGGCCATAACTCAGTTCTTCATGAGGATGGCAGCTATTATATAGTTCATCATGCACGTGGTGAAATCGATAAACATTGGTCCTATTTACAGGTTCGTCGAATTCTGTGGACAGAGGATGGTTGGCCTGTTGTATCTCCAGAACGGTATGCGGGTGAAGTGGAACAGGATATTCCAGAACAGCTAATCGCAGGACAGTGGGAATGGATTGTAATGGACCCCTCAGCGGATGGCCAGATTCAGTCTGCCGTCATAAGTCTATCCTCTGACTTTAAGCTGGAAGGTGCGAATGGAAAGGGAAGCTGGTCTTTTGATGGATGCAGAGTCCTGACCTTGGTCTGGAATGATGTTGTCGAGGGTGAAGGCCGGATAGAGAAGGTGCAATTGCTTCCGTCATGGGATTGGGAGAAAGAAACTCAGACCCTTGTATTTACTGGATTAAATGAAAATGGAATTTCCATCTGGGGTAAGCAAAAGAATGGAGAAGAGAATAGATGACTACGATCAAGCTACATGCAGGTAAAGGAATTAATAAGATCAGCAAATATCTATATGGTCATTTTGCTGAGCATTTGGGCAGATGTATCTATGACGGGATCTATGTGGGGGAAGATTCACCGATTCCGAACACCAAGGGCTTCCGCAATGACATCCTAGCAGCACTCAAAAAAGTTAATATTCCTGTCCTTCGTTGGCCGGGGGGCTGTTTTGCCGATGAGTATCATTGGAAGGATGGCGTTGGTCCAAAAGAAACCCGTAAGCGGATGGTGAATACGCACTGGGGCGGTGTCGTCGAGAATAATCATTTTGGGACGCATGAATTTTTTGAATTATGTGAGTTGCTGGATTGTGAACCGTATATCTGCGGGAATGTTGGCAGTGGCACTGTTCAGGAGATGTCGGAGTGGGTTGAATATATGACCTTTGAAGGCGAATCACCGATGGCGGACTGGCGTCGTGAAAATGGGCGTGAAGAGCCGTGGAAGTTGAAGTATTTTGGTGTAGGTAATGAGAACTGGGGCTGCGGCGGCAATATGCGTCCAGAATATTATGCAGATTTGTACAGACGTTACCAGACATATGTGCGCAATTATGGTGAAAATCAGATCTATAGAATCGCTGGTGGCGCCAACGTTGATGATTATAATTGGACGGAAGTGCTAATGCGCGAAGCTGGACGGTTTATGGATGGTCTCAGTCTTCATTCGTATACGATTCCTGGAAGCTGGGAAGAGAAACGTTACGCTTTAGGTTTTGATGAAGCCGAATGGTTTGAGACTATGCAAAAAACCTTGCATATGGATGAATTGATTACTAAACATTCAGCGGTTATGGATAAATATGACCCGGATAAGCGGGTTGGAATGATTATAGATGAGTGGGGAACCTGGTTCTTAAGTGAACCTGGTACGAATCCAGGGTTCCTGTATCAGCAGAATACACTCAGAGATGCATTGGTAGCAGGGGTAACGCTGAATATTTTCCAAAAGCATAGCAGTCGTGTGCAAATGGCGAATTTGGCTCAAGTGGTCAATGTACTGCAGGCTCTTATCCTGACGGAGGGCGACAAGATGATTCTAACGCCTACCTATCATGTATTTGAAATGTACAAAGAGCATCAGGATAATGAACTGCTTGAAGTTACTATTGAGAGCCCTGATTATACGTTTGGGGAGCTTACAATTCCACAGATTAGCGTTTCTGCATCTCGTGATACGAATGGCAAAGTATATGTTTCACTCTGTAACCTGAGCCATAAGGACAGCGCATCGCTAAGTATTGGTATTGAAGAGGTTAGCTTTAGCAAAGTGACAGGTCAGATTTTAACGCATTCCGTGCTGGGAGCGCACAATACATTTGAGGCACCGGATACAGTTACTCCAGTAGCTTTTGAGGGTGCGTCTTTATTAGGTGAAAAGCTGAGCTGTGAGCTTCCACCTGCTTCCGTGGTAGTCTTGACTCTGGAATAACATCATGTCAGAGAACCAAGAAAAAAACCGTCGCTGCAAAAGCTGTGATGAGAACATGAGAATAAGCCCAGAAAAATTGGAGCGTTTAATAGAAATAGCCACTAGAGAAAGACCTTTAGCACCGGAGGAGCAATATTTGCAGCGTATTGAACATTGCCGAGATTGCTCTGGCCTGCAATTTGGTAGCACTTGCCGTTATTGTGGCTGTCTTGTAGAGGTAAGAACAAGATTGCAGGACTCTACTTGCCCTTATCCCTTGGCACCTCGCTGGGAGTGAATACTAAGTTTTTGAAAAGGACGTGAAAATCATCAAACAAAATTTGTTAGCTGCTACGCCCCCGATGGGCTGGAATAGTTGGGATTGTTACGGGGCCAGTGTAAATGAAGAAGAAGTAAGAGGCAATGCAGAATATATGGCTACCCATTTGAAGGACTTTGGTTGGGAATATGTAGTTGTGGATATTCAGTGGTATGAGCCTGGAGCGAATTCTTCGCAGTACCGCAACTTTGTACCGCTGGTTATGGATGAGTACTCCAGACTTCAACCTGCTGAGAACCGGTTTCCTTCCGCAGCGGGAGGCAAAGGGTTTGCGCCACTCGCTGAATATGTACATGGATTGGGTTTGAAATTCGGCATACACATTATGCGCGGAATCCCGCGTCAGGCTGCTCATGCGGCCAGTGCCATTCTAGGATCTGAGCAAACCGCACGCGATGTGGCTCACCCAAATTCTATTTGTCCATGGAATACGGATATGTATGGAGTAGATGCTTCAAAAGAAGGCAGTCAGGCGTATTATGACTCGCTGTTCCAGTTGTATGCCAGTTGGGGTGTGGATTATGTGAAAGTGGATGATATTGCCGCTTCACGCATTTATGGATATCACAAAGAAGAAGTTGCTATGATCCGTAAGGCTATTGACCGCAGTGGTCGCGAGATGGTGCTCAGTCTTTCGCCTGGACCTGCTCCAGTGGAAGAGGCTGAACACTTAGCCGGACACGCTAACCTTTGGAGAATGACCGATGATTACTGGGATCATTGGCATTTGCTGCGCGGGATGTTTGAGCGCTGTGAGAAATGGGCTCCTTATGTGCAGCCGGGCCATTGGCCGGATTGTGACATGCTTCCGTTAGGTCATCTGGGCATTCGTTCTGTAGATGGCGGGGGAGACCGGTTCACGCGGTTTACTCATGACGAGCAGGTCACCATGATGACACTATGGAGTATTTTCCGCTCCCCGTTAATGTTTGGAGGAGAACTTCGGGACAATGATGATTGGACATTATCTTTATTGACCAATAAGGAAGTGCTTCATCTGCATCGTTATGGTAAAGGCGGCAGACAGGTGGCGCTAAATGAGGAGCATGCGATCTGGACATCTGAGGATGAACAAGGTAACCATTATGTAGCTTTGTTTAATCTTAGCGATGAAGCTTTAACGCTTCAGGTGTCGTTCGAGCAGCTTAAGGTTTCAATTCCTAGTACTATACGTGATCTATGGCAAAGCCGCGATTTGGAAGTGGTTAACGAAGGTATTTCTCAAACTCTTCCACAGCATGGTTCTGTATTGTTAAAGTTTAAATAGAGGAGAGAGATTATGAATACGAGTGTAGAATATAAAAATCCATTGGTGGAGCAACGTGCTGATCCATGGGTATATAAACATACAGATGGTTATTACTACTTTATTGCTTCTGTCCCAGAATACGACCGGATCGAAGTACGGAGAGCAACAACAATCGAGGGATTGGCTGCTGCAGAACCGGTTGTAGCTTGGCGTAAATATGAGACGGGTCCGCTTAGTGCAAACATTTGGGCACCAGAGCTCCATTATATTGACGGGAAATGGTACATTTATTTCGCGGCGGCGCGTACTACGGAGACGAAGGATGGATTATTCGATCACCGTATGTTTGCTCTTGAGAATGAATCTGCCAATCCTTTAGAAGGAACATGGGTAGAAAAAGGCCAGGTAAAAACCGCTTGGGAATCCTTTGCATTGGATGCAACCACCTTTCAACACAAAGGAAAATTGTATTATGTATGGGCACAGAAGGATCTGAATATTGAGGGGAATTCTAACCTGTATATCTCGGAAATGAGTAATCCATGGACGCTAACCGGTCCTCAGACCATGATTGCTACTCCTGAATATGACTGGGAGATTATTGGGTACAAGGTAAACGAAGGAGCTGCAGTGCTTAAACGTAACGGCCGTATCTTTATCAGCTTCTCGGCTAGCGCTACGGACTTCAATTACTGCATGGGACTTTTGGTTGCAGATGAGGACAGCGACCTGCTGGATGCCACTTCATGGACCAAACTGCCGGAACCGGTATTCCAGACCAATGAAGAGAATGGACAATATGGACCGGGTCATAACAGCTTTACTGTAAATGAAAATGGGGAAGATGTACTCATCTACCACTGCCGCAATTATAAAGAAATTACCGGCGATCCGCTGTACGATCCGAACCGTCATACTCGTGCTCAAGTCTTCCATTGGAATGAAGATGGTACGCCGAATTTTGGGGTTCCCGTTAAGGATGCAGCTAAACAATAATTTGTTAAGGAAATAAAAAAAGAGGGTTACTTATAATGAACTGCACCCCGTCAAGTAGACAGCAAAAAAAATAAAAGTAGTTTAAGCGGCCTTAGTCCTAAATTCAATGGGACTGAGGCCGTTTAGTTTTGCCTGTAACCGTTCGTTATTGTAAAAATGAATGTAGGTATCAATATCTGTTTGGAGTTCTTCAAAGGTCTGGTAGGAATGTAAGTAGTACTTCTCACATTTCAATGTTCCCCAGAAGGATTCCATCGGCGAATTGTCAATGCAGCAGCCTACTCGGGACATGCTTTGCTTCAGTTCTGCATCGTCCAGCATCTTTTTAAAATGCAGAGAGGTATACTGAAAACCACGGTCGCTATGGAGTAAGGTTCGGCTCTCCGGTGCTGCCTTCAAAGCTAATTCCAGTGTGTTAAAAACTAGCGAATTATTATTGGAATGACCCAGAACGTAAGCAACAATCGACTTGTCATACAGATCTTTTATTGCACTTAAATACGCCTTCTTGCCGTTTCCGTATTTGAATTCCGTTACATCCGTTACCCATTTTTGGTTTGGAGCTTCAGCCTCAAAATTACGGTTCAGCACATTCTCTGCAACCTGCTGAGGCGTGGAGCCTACATACTTCTTTCTCTTTCTGCGGATGACTGACTGGATGCCTTGGCATTTCATCAGCCGGTACACTCGCTTTGCGTTAATAGATTTATCCATTTGTCTGCGCAAATGCAGGGTCAATTGGCGATACCCAAAGGTTCGCTCCACCTTCTCATACAAGAGGAGCATAGCCTCTGTCAGTTTCTCGTTGTCAGCCTCTCGAGAACTGGGTTTGCGATTCAACCATTTGTAATAACTTGACCGTGAAATCCCTGCGATGTCACACAAAAGCCGAATGGAGCAAGATTGTTCCTGCTGAACGGCCTGAATGGCCAGGTAAATGTTCACCTGGCGAATGGTCCTTAACGTCTCCTCCTTTCGAGCTCCTCTAACTTTTTTAGAAAAGCATTCTCCGCACGCAGGCGTGCATTCTCGTATTCCAGTTTTTGCATCGCGAGTTTGTGGCGATCTGCTTCCGTAAGTTCTTCAGGCGCTTTAGTGCGTCCTCTACCGTCTCGTAACGCCTCTTCACCACCAGCTTCGTACTTCTTTACCCAGCTATATACTTGTTGGTAAGACACGTGAAAATGGCTTGCCGTCTTCGCATAGTCTTCTCTGTTCGAAAGGCAGTACAGCACGATATTTATCCGTTCCTGCCAAGTGGTTACGCGTCCTTTGGTCATAGCTTTAGTTCCTCCTGAATGAGCTGTTAAGCTGTTGCTATGACCATTATACTTCCTAATCCAGTTGGCAAGTTGGGTTGAACTTGCAATCTTATACTTGCAGATGATTTGGTTTTGCGACAATCCTCCCTCGAGATAGTCCTTAACGGCATGGAGTTTAAGTTCTGCAGAATATGTACGATTGTAGCTTCGGACTTCCAGCCCTTCGTATCCATACAATTGATAACGTTGCCGCCACTTCACTAATGAGTTTTTGGATATTCCATACTTCCGGGCCGCAGTTTTCAAACCAATGTCGCCCCGTTCAATTTCTTGGAGAATCGTTAACTTTTCCAGTGCTGTAAACTTCTTTTGTTCCATAAAAATGCTCCCCATACAGCGACAGGTTTTTATTATTTCACCTGTCTACTATATGGGGAGCATATCATAAGCCATTTACATGGCTGCTGAGTAACCCTCTTTCTTATGTTGCACCTTAAGGTATATATTGTTGAACGATAGAAGTAATTACGCCGTCCTGAATGGTGATGTGATACGGGAACTGGCTCAAGTCGATGACATCCGTTTTATTAAATTGATCCATAAATTGCTGTAAGGTGATGGACTCATTCCAGTTGATATCCAAGTCATCCATATTGCCAGTGTGATCAAAAATTTGCATCGTCACTGTGGCGTTATCCGCAATCGGATAAGTTGTCAGAGTATCAACATCATTTACAATATAATAACTGTCTGGAGCTCCGCCTATTTCTGCTGCAGCTTCTGGATCTCTTTCAGCAAAGATTCGATCGGCATCAGCACCCTGATACCAGTTTATTTCATCGGTCATACCGGAGAGCTTGCCATGGTCGGATTCAATAGTATGAAAGTAAACTGTTTGATGCTGGGTCTTGTCACTATCTTGCGCATCTACCCGTGTTCCAACGGTACTTGCAGAAGTAATGAGGGAAAGAAACAACAGAACAACAACCGGTAACACATACGCTGACTTTTTCTTAAACATTATTAATCTCCCCCTTGAGATATGTAAGACGTTGTATAAAACTTATTACCCGCTCTGTTTTTTCTTAAACGGGTTTATATTACTCTTTACGTGAGAAGAGCAGTTTTTGTTGCATTTTTTTAAAAGTTTTTTTGAAAAGCAATGAGAAGTCATGAGTTCCCTAAAATGAATAGTAAAAGCTTGTCTCCTCGGGCATATTAAAATATCAAAACATGCAGATTAGGGGGAGCAGCGAATGGGCGGAATACTACGGATTTATAGGAACGATTGGCGTAACTTATTCAGAGTTCCTGTGGCCGTATTGCTGGTTGCCGCTTTGGTGGTATTGCCCTCCGTGTATGATTGGGTGAACGTTGCGTCAGTATGGGATCCTTATAGCAATACTTCTGGCATTAAAATTGCTGTTACCAGCTTAGATGAAGGTACTAAGGTGCAGGAGAAGGATTTTAATATCGGCAATGAGGTCATGGAAAGTCTTCGGAGCAATAAAAACTTGGGCTGGACCTTTGTAGATGCAGAGACTGCACATAATGGTGTCAAACGCGGAGACTACTATGCCAGTATTGTTATCCCTGCAAATTTCTCCAAACGAATGACTGGAATTCTTGAAGGAACGATTGTGAAACCAGAGATCGAATATACCGTCAATGAGAAAATAAATGCGATTGCTCCTAAAATCACAGATAAAGGCGCCACTTCAATCACCACACAGATCAGTGAGAATTTCACGGAAACGATTAGTGAGACGGTATTTACTGTTTTAAGTCAAATTGATAAGGAATTTCAATCTGAATTGCCCATTATACGCAAGGTAGAAAAAGGATTGTTTAAATTAGAGGCGAGTCTGCCAGAAATTGAAACCGCAGGTAAACGTGTATTAAAAATTCAGGAAAATTGGCCGCAGATTCATGCCTCAGCAGAGCGTATTTCCACATTGGAGAATAAGCTGCCAGAGGTGGAAAAAGCGGGTGAGGCTTTAGAGAAAATTGCTGAGCATTGGCCGCAAATCGCGAGTACCTTAGATCATTTAGGGGGGCTACAGGACAAGCTGCCCAAGATTGAAGAAGCGGCACAGCTAATCGTTCAACTTGATAACCATTATGGTGAAGTTGAACAGATCATGGCTCAGGCCTCGCAAGGTCTTACGGAAGCGCATAAAATCGTTAATGCTGCCTTAACAGCACTGCCTGAGGCAGAAAAGATTGCCACTGCCGGAAATGATTTTGTTCTGGAGCTTCAACAATTTTTGGAGAAGAGCAGTGCTGCATTTGAAGCTGTTCCAGCAGCTGTCAAACAGAATCTTAATCTCCTACAGCAAACGGAGAGCTCAGTGGTCAAGCTTGCTGAACAGTTAAAGGGAGAGGATAACGAGCCACAAGCTGTACGTGAGCAGTTGGAGGTACTCTCAGCACAGTTGGCTGCAGGAAGCAGCGTGATTGAACACACACTTTCTATGTTAAATGCATTGAACACATTTTCACCTGAAACAGTGTCTATTGCTGATCTTGCGGCATTGAAAGGTGTAGACAGTGTTTTGAACAGTCAGAAGTCCTTGGTAAATGCTATGGCGGCTGACCTTCAGAATAAGGATAACGCTGATTCCAGTGCAATTAACCAATTGTTCCTAAAGTCTGGTCTTGGGAAGCTGGCAATTGCGAAGCTTATCTCTGGGTATGATTCGTCGACTATCCCTGCCATAAAAAATACACTGGAGCAAATAACTTCGGCGGCAGATGTCACAGCCACCGCATTGCAGCAGGTGCCAGATCGTATACCCGCGCTGGGTACCCTACTGGAAGAGACGATGTCGGCGATTGAGTTCGGGCAGACAAGCTTAGCTAGTCTGCAGCAGGATTTGCCAGCTATACGCGAAGCGGTCCACACAGCAGCCAGTGGGGTTGCCGATCAGACCCAGGGCTTTGGTGCTTTCATCCGAGATACACTTCCGCTATTGGAGAGCAGCTTACCTACTGCAGGGGAAAAGATACAGCAAGCTGCGAATTTCGTGCGTCAGGATCTGCCTACTGTAGAAGAGCGGGTTCATCAGGTCTCGGAGTTGATACGTACAGGACTCCCCCGTGCAGACAAAGGAGTGGCGCTTGCCGCAGATTTGGTGAGAAATGATCTTCCAGTACTGGAAGACTCGATTCGAAAAGCCGCCTCCACGATCCGCCAAATTAAAGAAGAGATTGATCTGGGGGAAATTGCGCAACTGCTCGGAGGAGATATTAAGAGCAAAAGTGATTTTTTGGCCAATCCGGTAGTGTTAAAAGAGAATAAGTTATATCCCATTCCGAATTACGGCTCAGCAATGACTCCTTTTTATGTCGTACTTTCCTTATGGGTCGGAGGCACACTGCTTGTCTCTCTTCTCCGCACAGGTGTGGATACGGGGGGGCTAACGTACAAAAGATATCAACTATATTTTGGCCGCCTGCTGACCTTCCTTACGGTGGGAATTCTTCAGGGGCTGGTGGCTGTCCTTGGCAACATTTTTATTCTGCACTGTTATGTGGTGAATAAGGTGTGGTTTGTACTTTTTGGAGTGTTAATCAGCATCGTGTTCGTAACCATTGTGTTTACGCTTGTCGCTGTATTTGGCAACCTGGGAAAAGGGATAGCGATCGTATTCATGGTGCTTCAATTCTCTAGCTCCGGCGGCACATTTCCGATTAGTACGACTGGGCGTTTTTTTCAAATATTAAATCCGTATATGCCGTTTACCTATGCAATTAGTCTGATGCGGGAGGCGGTTGGGGGAATTCTGCCGGAAGTGGCGATTCGTGATGTGATTTATCTGATTATCTTCGGTGTGCTGGCACTCTTGCTGGCATTACTCCTCAAGAAACCACTGGAGCCTTTTATCCATAAGGCATCTGAACAAGCCGAAGAGTCTAAATTGATTTCTTAAAGAAAAAGAGGATGTACCTAAGCCATGGTGATGGCTTTTGGCACAACCTCTTTTGTGTACTATATGGCAATTGTGCAAAAGGTTATCTGGCAGGAGCAAAATCAGCTACCGGCTTAAGAATCTCCTCGATCTTCTGTAAAGTATCTGCGGAGAGTACCGCATCTACAGCTTTGGTGTTCTCTGCAACTTGTTCTGGCTTACTGGCACCAATTAATGCTGAACTTACACCAGGCTGGCGTAGAATCCATGCCAATGCCAATTGCGAAAGCTTCAGGTCTAAACTGTGAGCGAGTTCATCCAGCTGTCCAACCACAGACAACACATCATCACGGAGGTAGCTGGAGATCACACCATTAACTGAATTATCCGCTGCACGGGTTCCTGCTGGAGGTTGTTGCCCCGGTTTATATTTGCCAGTCAGAATTCCTTGCGCTAGTGGAGAGAAGACCACTTGGCCCAGCCCCTCACGCTGGGATACTTCAAGGACCTCATCTTCAATATAACGTTCGAACATATTATAGATGGGTTGATTCGAGATCAGTGGACGCAGGTTCAGTCTGCGGCTGATACCAGCTGCATTGGAGATTTGGGCTGCGCTCCATTCGCTAACAGCGGAGTAGAGAATCTTACCTTGAGCCGTCAGATCATCCAGCGCGCGTAGAGTCTCCTCTACAGGGGTCTCTGTATCAAAGCGATGACAAAAATATACATCAATATAATCGGTGCCTAAGCGGCGGAGGCTGGCTTCACATTGCTCCATAATATGCTTCCGGGACAAACCACGGTTATTAACATCGTCTCCCATGGGGAAAAAGACCTTTGTACTTAGCACATAAGATGATCTTTCATAGGAGCGTAGAGCAGCACCCATCGCTTTTTCGCCTTCACCACGGTTATATGCATTAGCCGTATCAAAGAAATTGATACCGCATTCAAAAGCTTTGCTGATACAAGCATCGGCTGCCTTTTGCTCTGCTGCTGTTCCATATGTAAGCCAACTGCCTAGTCCGATCTCACTGATTTTGAGCCCTGAATTGCCTAGTCTTCTATATTTCATTTTTCTCTTTCCTCCTTGTATTCTATATGATAACTTTACTTGTATTATAGGAGACATTCAAGTTGAATGATTAATATACTAGTAATCAAGGAGATGAAAGATTCAATGACTAATCCAGCTACTAAAAAATCAAAAGTGATCTTATTTCAGGGTGACTCCATTACGGATGGGAATCGGGGTCGTGATGAAGACCCGAATCATATTCTTGGACATAGCTATGCGTATATCATTGGGGGCAAGCTAGGGAATGAGCGGGCAGAAGAGAATCTGGTATTCTATAACCGCGGAGTGAGTGGAGATCGAATCTCCGATTTATATGCACGCTGGAATGAAGATGCAATTAGCTTGCAGCCTGACATCATTAGTATATTGATTGGGGTTAACGATATTTGGAGAATGATGAAAGGGGAACCAAGTGGAGTTACGGACCGTTTTGAACGCGCTTACCGTCACGTACTTGAAGAAACACGTGAAGTTCTGCCACATACGAAGCTGGTTTTATGTGAGCCTTTTATTTTAAATACCGGAGCTCCAGCTGAACAGTGGGCAGAATGGGAAGCGAAGATTACACATTATCAGGGAGTGGTTAAGCAGCTGTCTGAGCAATTTGATACGGTCTATGTACCTTTACAGGATGCTTTCAATGCAGCTGTGGAGAGAGCAGAAGCAGCCTACTGGCTGTGGGATGGCGTTCATCCGACGACTGCCGGGCATGATCTGATTGCTGGGGAATGGCTGGAGGTCGTCTTGGAAAGTGGTCTTTTAAACAACTAAGTTATAAAGTTATTATCTCTCTTTATCTATGCACCTACTGATCACTCAGCGGGCGCATAGATAAGAGATACATGGTAATTATTTAAGAAATCGGTCCATTCCTCAGAAGGCTTCTGATCTGTAACAATATAATCCACTCTATCAAAGCTGAACAACTTAATGAACGCAGTCCGGTCAAATTTGGAGTGATCTACGAGCAGAACCACTTTATTTGCCTGCTGCTGCATAAGCACCTTCAGTTCACTTTCTTCTTCATTTGAATCACTTAGCCCGCCTGTCATGGACAATGCTTTACAACTGAATATAGCTACATCCACATTATATTTTCGAATCGTCTGTGAAGCGGTATTTCCAACAAAGGAGCTGGTCTCGGGACCTAAAATTCCACCTGTGGAAATCAGCTTTTGACCGGAGTGTTGAAATTCGGATAATACCACCAGAGAGTTCGTAATAATTGTCAGATTGTTTTTCTCCTCAATAATTCTACGCAAGGCTTCAAACACCGTTGAGCTCGTATCTGTCACCAAGCTGTCTCCATCATTGATTAATTGCAGTACATTATCGGCTATGATTCGCTTTGCTTCAATATTGACCTGATGTCTGCTGATGTAGGAAGGATCTTCATTGGTATGGGCGTTGAGAATGGCTCCACCATAATTTTTTTTGGCAAGGCCTTCTTTGTCCAGTTTATCTAGATCCCGCCGAATGGTCTCTTCCGAGACGTTGAATTTTTGCGCTAGCTCTGCGACATGGACCTTCTTCTGTCTGTAAAGCTCTTTAATAATTAGATCCCGTCGTTCAAATGCTTTCATTCATTCACTCACCTTTATATATAAATCGTCTGCTTTCTAGTGTACTACATTGTTGTTTAAATCTAAAAATAATTACATATTCACATAAAACCACAATATATAATAATAATATCACATAAAACCACACTTTTGTTTAGGAGATATGTTGTTTTGTGTTGACTAAAGCGCTTGCAGATTTTATGATGAAGGAGAAATAGATCTATTAACGATGACTCTAAGATGATCTTGAGGAGGAACGGCATTGATAGAAAACTATCCGAAAATTGGTATCCGCCCAACCATTGATGGCAGAAGAAGAGGCGTTCGTGAATCACTGGAAGAGCAAACGATGGGCATGGCTCAGCGGGTGGCTAAGTTTATTGAAGCGAATTTAAGGTATCCGAATGGGAGTCCTGTAGAGTGCATCATCGCCGATTCTACGATCGGTGGAGTTAAAGAAGCTGCTGCTGCGGCTCAGAAATTCTCCGGGGCTAACGTAGGGGTGTCGATCACCGTGACGCCTTGCTGGTGTTATGGCTCAGAGACAATGGATATGGATACATCCATTCCGCATGCCGTGTGGGGATTTAACGGAACGGAACGGCCGGGTGCTGTGTATCTAGCTGCTGTTCTCTCGGCGTATGCTCAAAAGGGAATTCCTGCGTTTGGTATCTATGGTGAAGATGTTCAAGAGTCTAGCAGTGAAGAGATTCCAGCGGATGTGCAGTCTAAATTGCTGCAGTTTGCTAGAGCAGGCTTAGCAGTTGCTCAAATGAAGGGGAAATCATATTTATCTATGGGTTCTGTTTCGATGGGGATTGCGGGTTCCATTGTGAATGAACAGTTTTTCCAAGAGTATCTGGGCATGCGCAATGAATATATAGATATGTCTGAATATGTCCGGCGCTTTGAAGAAGAGATTTATGATAAAGGGGAATTTAAGCGTGCGCTAGCGTGGACTAAAGAAAACTGCCAAGTTGGCGCCGATAATAATCCGCCGCATCTGCAAATCAGTGCAGAAGAGAAAGAGAAGCAGTGGGAGACCTGTGTGAAAATGACATTGATCGCCCGCGACCTGATGATCGGCAATCCGGTTCTCGCTGAGCTTGGTTTTGAGGAGGAAGCTAACGGCCACAATGCAATTGTTGGCGGTTTCCAAGGCCAGAGACAATGGACGGACCATTTCCCTAACGGCGATTTCATGGAGACGATGTTGAATTCTTCTTTTGACTGGAACGGCAAACGTGCACCTTATCTCGTAGCGACAGAGAATGACAGCTTGAATGGGGTAACGATGCTGTTCAATTATTTGCTTACGAATACAGCACAAATCTTTGCGGATGTCCGAACCTTCTGGAGTCCCGATGCTGTGAAGCGAGTGACGGGTCATCAATTGGAGGGAGAAGCAGCTCACGGAATACTACATCTGATCAACTCTGGTTCGGCAGCGCTTGATGGTACAGGTGAGCAAAGGATAGAGGGTAAGCCTGCAATCAAACCGTTTTGGGAGATTACAGACGAAGAGGCTGAGGCTTGTCTAAGCAATACACAATTCCGGCCAGCTTCTCAAGAATATTTCCGGGGAGGCGGCTTCTCTACCGATTATTTAACCCAAGGCGGAATGCCGGTTACTATGGCTCGTTTGAACCTGGTGAAGGGGCTTGGACCTGTTCTTCAACTTGTTGAAGGTTACACTGTAGAGCTGCCTGAAGAGGTTCATCATACTTTGGATCAAAGAACAGATCCGACATGGCCGACGACCTGGTTCGCTCCTAAGCTAACTAACAGTGGTTCATTCCAATCGGTATATGATGTCATGAATAATTGGGGCGCGAATCATGGGGCGATCAGTTATGGCCATATCGGGGCGGATCTGATTACGCTGGCGTCGATTTTACGCATTCCAGTAAGTATGCATAACGTTGAGGAATCACGTATTTTCAGACCACGGGTGTGGTCGTTATTTGGGACGGAGAATCTGGAAGGAGCAGATTACAGAGCCTGTCAGAATTTCGGACCGCTATATTAAAATCTTCTTGTGGAGCAGGTGTGCTTGAAATGGGTGATACGATTAAGCTTCTGGCTATGGATCTTGGCGCCAGTTCCGGAAGAGTGATGTTGGGATTGTATGACGGTAACACCCTTCGCATAGAAGAAATTCATCGGTTTGCTAATACGCCGGTGTATGTTGGCGGGCATTTGTATTGGGATGTTTTGAAGCTCTTCCACGAAATGAAAAAAGGAATCCAGAGAGCTTATAGGGCGCATGGAAAATTGAGGTCTCTAAGCGTGGATACGTGGGGAGTCGATTACGGTTTTATTGATAAAAGAGGGATGTTGCTCTATTCCCCCCATCATTATAGGGATAGGAGAATGGGAAGCCATCGTCTAGGGTTGGAGGCGCTGCTTCCACCAAGGGAGCAATTTAGCATTACAGGTATTCAACCGAGCTTGATTAATACGGTTTATCAGCTGTTTGCTGATTTTCAGGATAACGATTCTCTGCTAGAGGTTGCAGATACTATTTTAATGATGCCAGACCTGTTCCACTATTTATTCTCTGGTATCGCGGCAGCAGAAAGCACGATTTGGAGTACAAGTGGCTTAATGGACGCTGTATCTGGTGAAGTCTCCACTGAAGTATTCAGCAGGCTTAATATCCCGGTTGGTATAGTGCCACAACGGGTTCAAGCGGGAACGGTTATTGGTTCTATCCTTCCGGTAATTCAAGAGGAGCTTAGCGTAGGTTCAATGGAGGTAATTGCGGGTGCTTCTCATGATACGGCTTCAGCAGTAGCTTCTATTCCTTATTCTCTAAAGGAAGATGCAGCATTTATTAGCTGTGGTACATGGTCGTTAGTGGGCATGGAGACGCCTAAAGCTGTCATTACAGAGAAAAGCTATGAATACGGATTCACAAATGAGCAGTGTTACGGCCAATCTAATCGTTTGCTCAAAAATATAACGGGACTATGGATTTTGCAGGAGCTGCAAAGGAATTGGGCAGAAGCGGGAAAATACGTCAGCCAAGGCCAAATGGTTGAGCTAGCCGAAACCATAAATCATGCCCCAGCAATTATTGATCCGAATGACGAGCTGTTCAGTATACCCGGTGTGATGACCCAACGGATTAGAGAATATTGCGAACGAACAGGCCAGCAAGCCCCTTATACGAAAGCTGAGATTATACGCGTCATACTTGAGAGCTTAGCAGAGTCCTATCGCCATACGATTGACGAAATGGAAGAGATCACCGGCAAAAAAATCAATATCATTCATATGGTCGGTGGTGGGATTCAGAATGAACTGCTCTGTCAGCTTACCGCTAATATTACGGGGAGAAAAGTTGTAGCAGGGCCTGTGGAAGCCGGTGCAATTGGCAATATAATTATTCAACTGGCTGCCCTAGGGGAACTGGAAATCTCCGGGGGCAAGCAGGTAGTGGAAAGATCTTTTGCCTTTAAGACATATCAGCCTTCTTTGGTGAAGGTTTGTGAAAAATAGGATACGAGGAGAGAAACCCTATGGATACCTTAGAACAAAAATTACGTTTGCAGATTTGTGATATCGGGAGAAACCTGTTTAATAAAGATTTTATCGCGGCTAATGATGGGAATATTTCTGCTCGCTTATCAGAGAATGTAATTCTGACTACCCCCAGAGCGGTGAGTAAGGGATATTTAGAGCCTCATATGCTTGTAAAAGTGAATCTGCAAGGTGAAGTCCTTGAAGCAGCTGAAGGCTACAGACCCTCAACGGAAGCAAAAATGCATCTAAGAATTTATAATGAGCTGCCAGAGATGAAGGGTGTGGTCCATGCACATCCCCCGTATGCTACTGCATTTGCCATAAAAGGTGAGGCGCTCGACAAGATGATGATGCCAGAGTCGGTGATTATGATCGGAGATATTCCGTTGGCGGAATATGGAACACCATCGACGGAAGAAATTCCAGATTCACTGATGCCTTTCCTGGGCAAAAAAACTGCGGTTCTGCTAGAGAATCACGGAGCCCTTACTTGGGGAGAAGATGTTATGGAAGCATATCTGAATATGGAGCGGCTTGAGTATACCGCCAAGCTCACCTTCATTACCCGGATGATTGGCGGGGAGAGAGAATTGCCACAGCATCGGATTGATGAGCTGGTAGCGTTGCGATCATTTTATGGGAAGTAAAGAGGTGCCTTATGTTAAAAGGAATTCCTAAGCTGCTGTCTCCGGAGCTGGTACGCATTCTGATGGAGATGGGTCATGGGGATGAGCTTGTATTGGCTGATGCGAATTATCCCGGACATTCGTTGAATCCGAGGGTACTGAGATATGATGGCATCGGTATTCCTGAACTGCTGGATGCCATCTTAGAGTTGTTACCTCTGGATCATTACGCAGAGCAACAGGTGGCTTTTATGGCAGTGGTTGCAGGAGATCCAACTGTGCCGGTCATTTGGACCACATACGAGACAATCATCGCCAAACATGATGCTGAAGCCACGATTAAACATGAGGAACGTTTTGATTTCTATAACCGTTCTAAGCAAAGTTATGCAGTTATAGTTACTGGTGAAGAAGCGTTGTATGGGAACGTTATTCTTAAAAAAGGCGTTATTAAAAGTTAAAATAACGGAAACGAAGCCGCTAACCGCTTGGGTGACCAAGGAGTTAGCGGCTTTTTATGCTGCAAGGATAAGTATTTATAACCGGATTACTCGGTACTCATATGCACCAAGGGAGAGGGGGCCGCAGGCCACGGATTTGCCTGAGAGAACATCATGTCCGTCCCGCGGGAGTGTGAGACTTCCCCCGTGTCCATCCATATTTACAAGGGTCCAGACTTCGGCAGCCTGGTCATCGCTTCTAGGGCAGACAAGGGTTCCCTTAGTGACATCACTGCGTAGGGTAACACCAGCACGTTCTGCATAATGATCAATGAGTTTATATAACATTAGGTCGCCTTCTTCACCGGCAGGCATTGAACCCAGCATAACAATAGTGCCTTGTCCGTAAGGCTGCTCCGTCAGGAAGGACAACCCCGGCGTCACCCCCTCCGTAACCATTCCGATACTGGAAACGGACTCTGAAACGGGTTCAAAAACAGAACTCCACAAGGACAAGGGAGCAGATACCCCAAAAGCGTGTCCAATCGTGCCTGTTGATTCCAGCGGATAGGTAAACTTAGTTTTGACGCCTGCTAACCGCTCCAATTCCCCAAGTCCGGCATTCGTATGAAGGGTATGCTCCTTCGTTCGTCCTCCGGTAAGAGGACCGACAATCCAAATCCCGCCAGCTGCTGTGAAGGCCAGGGCACTTTGCACATACTCGGGGGACAAATAATGTACGAATGGAGTGAATAACAGCTTGTATCCGGTTAAGTCTCCGCCTTCGGGCAGCAGATCCCTGTGAATGCCCATATGAAGAATTCTTTTGTAGAAATCGCCCAGCAGACTACGATAATTTAGCTTCCGATGAGGTTCAGTTGCGAGATAAGCTTTGGTTCTGTCCGAATAGGTGATCGCAACATCTGCCCGAAGGGGCCGGGTGGAGAGCATAATTTGTTCAATTTCCCGCCGTGCTTGATTGGCCTCCAGCACATTAACGTACCCTAGAGCTGGTTCTCCCCAGGCACTAAGGATCGAGCTATGTGTTTGTTCACTTCCGGAAGTATGCTGGCGCCAGAGCCAATAGCAAAATGCACCTGCACCCAGCGCATAGGCGGCAACTGCTTCTGCTTTCAGATATCCATTCGGATGGGGCACACCAAAACTGACTAGAGATGCGGCAAACGAGGGTCCGGTCTCCATTATCCAGAAATCTTTTCCCGGCTTGAAATTTCGCCACAGATCACAGTTAAGCAGATAAGCATGCATATTTTCCTGTGAGGCATAGGTGTCGTAGGCAGCAAAGTCGAGATTTTGAAATAGCCGCTCATTATCTAGATGAAAAGCGACACTGCTGTTGTGGGTAATTGGCGCAGTGGAGTGGCGGCGGATAATATCAGCCTGCTCATCGGCGAATTCAGCGATCTTTTCCATTGAAAATAAGCGATACATCGTCCGCAGGGATGAATTGTGGAGGAAAGGTGCGGGTCCTGGCTGTGGCACCTGATCAAAACGTTGATAAGTTTGGCTCCAGACGGCTGTTCCCCATGCCTCATTCAACCTTTCAATGGAGCTGTAGCGCTGCTGCAACCAGATATGCCATAAGCCTTTACAGGTCTCACACATACACTCCGCCACATGCGCTTTGAATTCGTTATCGAGCTGCCAGGCGGTTAACCCCGGCAGTGCTCCGGTCTCCTTGGCAATATGCTCCGTAATAATGGCTGCCCGCTCACGAAAATAAGGATTGTTCGTACAGATATGCTGCCGTGCTCCATGTCCCATTACCGTTCCGCTTTCATCCACATAACAGCGCTCAGGATGTCCATGAGTAAGCCAGATGGGGGGTGTAGGTGTCGGCGTACACATTACTGTGTCAATTCCGTTTCTATGTAACCTTTCGATATATTTCACGACGGGACCGATATCAATCTTATCTTCTTCTGGCTCCAAAGCAGACCAAATGAATTCTCCGATTCGTACGATATTAATCCCCGTTTCTTTCATTAGAAGGATGTCCTGCTCAAGCACCTCTTCACTCCATAGCTCGGGATACCAAGCAGCACCGTAGTATAGCTTGTTCTTCAATTCAGTTCCTCCTTTAAGGCAAACATTTGCTGGAAATCATCACTTGGAATCATAGGTGCTTAATGTCTTACGGACAATAGTAAACTTTTGCGCGGTTTGGACTTTTTAGATAAAATGGGATTTTTAGCTTATATAGAGCGTTCAAAAAAGTCCGATTGCTGGAAAAAATCACTAGCAGCATAATAGGAGTCGCAGTAAGGGTGATTGCAGTAATCCATGGCTACAGTAATCGCGAGCTGTACATGACAAATGGAGGTGAACAGGATGAAGCACGTAACAGTTCCGGGAACTTCAGAACAACAGCCAAAGCCGCAGACCTATCGAAATATCCGGGTAAGAAGATGGAAACGTTTTAAACGTGATAAATGGTTATATATTCTGCTGCTCCCTGGAGTCCTTTATTTTCTTGTTTTCAAATATGTTCCGATGTGGGGCGTGCTGCTGGCTTTTAAGAATTACCAGCCGTTTCTTGGTTTTCAGAAAAGTGAATGGGTAGGTTTTGAGCATTTTCGTGTTTTTTTCCAGAATCCTGATTTCTTTATGCTGCTGCGCAATACGTTATTGTTATCGTTTTATAATTTGATTTTCTTTTTTCCGGCGCCGATTATTCTGGCACTGCTTCTAAACGAAATACGGCTTTCCTTCTATAAAAAGACGATACAAACGATGATTTATGTTCCGCACTTTATATCCATGGTCATTGTGGCCAGTATGAGCTATGTATTTCTAACTACGGAAGGCGGGACTGTAAATGAGTTTTTGTATACGTTTACAGGCAGGAAAATAGACTTTCTAGCTAATCCTGACTGGTTCCGTCCATTGATTATTCTCCAGACGATCTGGAAGGAGTGCGGCTGGGGGACGATTATATTCCTGGCAGCGCTGGCCGGTGTAGATGTGGAGCAATATGAGGCTGCGGTAGTAGATGGTGCGAACCGGTGGCGGCAGATTTGGCATATTACGTTGCCTGCTATCCGCAGTACAATCGTTATTTTACTTATTCTTCGGATGGGAACGATTTTGGATAACGGTTTTGAACAAATTTATTTAATGATGAATGCTCTTAATCGTGAAGTAGGTGAGGTGTTCGATACCTATGTATACGCGCTGGGAATTACCCAGGGAGCTTTTAGTTACAGCACGGCTGTTGGATTATTTAAATCAATAATCGGTGTGACGCTTGTGCTCGGGACGAATTGGATCGCCAAAAAATTTGGTGAATCTGGACTTTATTGAGAAGGGAGAAGCTTGCTGTGGCCAAACAATACAAGAGTACGGTTGGAACTGCATTTGATATATTCAATTATATATTTTTAGGGATTATCGGAATCGTAGCGATTCTCCCTTTCCTCTTTGTGGTTTCGGGCTCCTTCGCTACGGATGCGGAAATTACTAAACGTGCCGTATTCCTGATCCCGACCACGATTTCATTTGACGCCTACCGATTTATCTTTTCAACAGATACGATTATGCGCAGTATAGGGGTTTCTATTTATGTTACGGTAATCGGAACTGTCGTTAATTTATTCTTCACGGTAACTATGGCTTATCCGATGGCAAAACGATATCTGATGGGCCGTAATTTGGTACTCAACCTTGTTATTTTTACGATGCTGTTCGGTGGAGGAATGATTCCAACCTATCTCGTCATTCGGGAGCTGCATTTGCTGGATACGCTCAATTCTCTTATTTTACCGGGAGCAATTAGCGCCTTTAACCTGATTATTGTCAAAAACTTTTTTCAGGAGCTGCCTATAGAAATGGAAGAAGCGGCGCGTATTGATGGTTGTTCTGAGCTGGGCTTGTTGTGGAAGATAGTCCTTCCTTTATCCAAACCGGTTCTCGCTACATTTACGTTGTTCTATGCTGTGGGACATTGGAACAATTTCTTCTCGGCACTGCTCTATATTACGGATCCGACAAAATGGCCTTTGCAGGTGATGCTGCGACAGATCGTAATGTTATCCCAATCTGCGGCTGGCGATATGAGTTCTATGGATCCAAGCTTTGTGCAGCCACCGGAGCAGTCGATTAAAATGGCGGTTATTGTAGTAGGTACTCTACCAATTTTATGTGTGTACCCATTTCTGCAAAAACATTTCGCTAAAGGGGTGATGCTGGGTTCTGTTAAAGGATAACAAACTTAACTTATTCCAATTTGGAGGTATAATAATGGAAGCTAATCGTTCGGTAAAAAAGAAGCGCTGGTTGTTACTTTTACTTGTGGCTATGATGGTTACAACTGTTGTTGCAGGTTGCTCAGGTAATGAATCTGCAGGTTCTAACAGCAAAAGTGAGGGGAGTAGTAATACTGGAGAAGAGAAAAGCGAGTCCCCGCTGGATCTGACCCTCATGCTGCCGATATTCAAAACAAATTATCCGAAGGATGGCAGTCCGGTTGCTGCTGAACTTGAGAAGCAGACCAATACAAAAATCCACTTTGAGTGGGTCCCGAATGCATCTTATGCAGATAAATTTAATATTACGCTAGCTTCTGGGAAGCTGCCGACCATTATCTACGTGGGGGATGTTAAGGCTTCTAGTTTTGTGAACGCTGCCAAATCGGGTGCATTCTGGGAAGTAGGGCCTTACCTTAAGGATTATCCGAATTTAAGCCAAGCGAACCCGGTTATTCTGAAAAACTCGGCCATTGATGGGAAGAATTACGGGATCTATCGGGGGCGTGTACTCGGCCGTAACGGTATGGTTTTCCGCAAGGATTGGTTAGAGAAGGTGGGGCTGCAAACACCGCAGACGGTAGATGATTTCTACAATATGCTGAAAGCGTTCAAGGAAAAAGATCCAGACGGCAATGGTAAAGAGGATACGTATGGCATGGTGCTTGTCAAATGGAGCGGCCAGTGGGCCAGCGGTTTTGATACCATTAAGTTATGGTTTGGAACACCGAATAAATGGGGCGTGCAAGATGGCAAGCTGGTGCCTGAGCATGAATATCCAGAATATTTGGAAGCGCTTAAGTTCATGAAGAAGCTGTATGATGAGAAATTGATCAACTCCGACTTTGCTGTAATGGACAGTGCCAAATGGACAGATCCGATCGTGAACAATAAGGCAGGAGTAATCGTCGATGTGGTCGATACAGGCGCCCGGGTGGATGATAAAATTCACGCTGCGCTAGAAAAAGAAGGCAAAGACGAACCGGATAAACATTATGTAGATGTAAGCGGGGGCGTAACAGGTACGGATGGCAAGCTACACACATTGCCGACCTCTGGTTTCTCGGGCATGCTGGCTATTCCAAAATCATCTGTGAAGAGCGAAGAAGAACTGAAACGGGTACTGGCTTTTCTAGATCAAATCAATAATCCGGAATTACAAACGATGTTGGGTTTTGGTTTGGAAGGTACTCACTACACTATGGTGGATGGTTTTATTGAACGCTCCAAAGACACTGTACTTGTGGAGTCAGAAGTGGAAGGTCTAAACCAAATATTGGCCTATATTCCTGAGGATAAGTCCAAGACTGTAGCACAAACGCCGCTGCGTCTTAAACAAACTGAAGTTCAAAAGGCAAATGAAGCTTCGATCGTGGTTAATCCGGCAGAGGCCTTTATTTCCACAGTATATTCGCAAAAGGGTGCTCAACTCGACAATGTAATTAATGATGCACGCATAAAGTATATTGTAGGACAAATTGATGAAGCTGAATTGAAATCCGCATTTGACGTATGGAGAAAAACAGGTGGAGATGATTTAGTAAAGGAAATGAACGAATTATACGCTAAGGCTGACCACTAGATCCTTCCTGGTGTTTTTATCCGGCTGGAAAGGATCTGAGGAGCAAAACGAATGTGGTTCGATTGCACTTCAAATTTATCTGATTCGGCTGGTGAGAGCATAGTGATGAGAAATGTGGCGAAATGGAAGCGTTATACAAAAGGCTGGTCAGGCTGTAAAGGCCGGTATTATCGGAAAAACCTGATCATTATGCTGGTGGTGTCATCCATTCCGGGGTTTATTATTGGTGCGCTTGTCTACTGGATGGCAGGGGGACGTCTGGAGAGCGAGCTGCTGCAGATGCATAACAGGCAGATTGAACAGCGGGCGGCTAATATTGATGATCAGCTGTCCAATCTGGAGCTGATGCTGGCACATTGGGCTTTTGATCCCAAGTTTGATTACAGCTTGAATGGCCTTGATTTTATTCAGGATCATGAGCGGGCTTGGGATATTACGAAGACACTCGTAGTGATGCAGGGCTCGAACACGATGACGAGTAACGTTGAACTCTATCTATCAGGAGATCATCCATTACTATTTAATCCCGAATATGGCACGATTGACTCCAGCATGGTTTCTGGTCAATATGACAAATTGATTGATACTGAACAAAGCACCTATTGGACGCAGTGGGCATTCGATCCCAATAAACCAAATGTCAAAGAATTAACGCTTGTCCATCATATTCCGGGCGGAAGCTTGAAGCCCTTCGGGGCTCTTTTGCTCCGCATGGATACGGAGAAAGTAGCTGCGATGCTACGAACTATGACACCTTATAATAGCGGCGAGACATTTTTGCTGCAGACGACGGGGGATTTGTACGTATCTGCTGGAGACAGTGCCGAGGATTCTCCCTTACTTACCGCATTGCATAATGAGATTGTGGAACGGGGCGCGAACCATGAGTCAAATCTTGAGTCCTCTTTTCTCTTCGACTGGGGTAAGGCTACATATGCAGTGACTTATGGTGAGTTTTCCCGACTCTCCGCAGACTGGCTCTATGTGTCCGCTTCACCGATAACCAGCATAACTTCACCTGTCGTCTTCATTTCAAGACTGATATTTTTAGTTAGCTTTAGTGCTTTGCTGCTGGCGGCGGTTCTGTCTTGGTTTGCTTCCCGTAAAATCTATTCACCGATAGGACGGTTGCTGCAGACTTTGTTGCCTGACCAAGCGGCGGCTGCGATTAGGGAGGATGAGTTCATTCTGATTGAACGGCATTGGCAGAACTTGCACGGGGAGAGCCATGCCCTGAAGTACACTCTTTCCGAGCAGCTTCCACATGTGAAAGAAAGCTTTCTGCATCAGCTGTTTCAGGGGTATTTATATTCCTATTCTGAGCAGGATCTGCAAAGCCGGATGCGGCGCTTTAAGTGGGAAGTAGAGGATTGTCATTATATTATTCTTTATATTCAGCTTACAGGCATCTCCAGCCAGGAGGGGAAATTCCGCAACGGTGATGAAAGTCTTGTATCATTCGCCGCCGTCAATATTATCGGAGAACTGTCTGCCGAGCACTTCAACCAGGCTGATATTATCAATTTCCATGATCTCACGGCAGGATTACTTCTTATCGAACCCGTTGCGAATCCATCGCTGGAAGCGGTGCAAGCCTTTAGCGAAGAACTGACAGGAACGATTAATCGCATGTTAAAAATGAGGGTAACAGTGGCGTTTAGTGCACCGGTTGGAAGGATATCCGGTATTCCGCTAGCGTTCGAGGCTGCGAAGCAAGCCGCTAGTTATCGCCAGTTTGGTGGTGAGAACCAGATTATTAATATGGAGCTACTGGATCGTGAGGGACAAAGTACGCCAGAACCGCAATATTCGTTCACTTTGGAGCGCGGAATGATTCAGGCCCTGCGCACAGGAGAAGCGGAAGAGGCTTACCGGCTGTTGGAGGAATTTCTGGAGGCACTGTGTGCCAATGGGGCAAAAGTGATTGATGTACAGCAGGGTATGCTTCATTTGTTAGGCAGTATTCAGCACGCCATTATGGTCTCAGGCATTCATCCAAACCAACTGTTCAAAGGGGCTAATCTGTACGCGGCACTGTCGCAAATTCATGAGCCGAAGCTTATCCTTGCCTGGTTTCAGGAAAAGGTAGTCGCACCGTATCTGACGGAGCTGAGTGAACGTTCTGATGCCGGAATCAAACGGACGATTGAGCATGCCATGATGTATATCAATGAGCATTATATGGATAATATTTCGCTGGATGGATGTGCGGATTATACAGGAATCAGCCCATTTTTACTGAGTAAATCATTCAAACGGGTCACCGGGAAAAATTTCATCGATTATCTGACCGAATTACGGCTTGATAAAGCCAAGGAGCTGCTGCGTGATACCTCGCTGCGAATTAACGATGTAGCTGAACAGGTGGGTTATCAGCATAGCTATTTTAACCGGATTTTTAAGAAACAAGAGGGAATAACTCCAAGCCGCTATAGAGAACTAAGCCATAATAATGAAGCTCTTTAAAAGTAAAGAGGACGTGCGGCGAAGAACGTATGAAGGAGATGGTTGTTGTGCCTACGGCTCTGCCGATTGGCCTGCATTGGCTAAAAAAGCCCGCTATTGATGTGGGTGTTACCTGGGGGGTTCCTTGGAAAAAAGGAGCGCTCGGCAGGGAATCGTTAAAGAATCTCTGCTTAAGTATGCCGAAGAACGAAAAGCATGTGCCGCTGCAAAGCTGGCCAGCAGCTTTTTGGCCAGACGGGAGCATCAAATGGTCCACGCACTCGGTAGTAAACAAAAATTCGGATGTTCAGCAGGATTCATTAGCGACAATGACAATAAATCAAGCGACTCCAGCTACGGAAGTGACTGAGCGACTCACTGTGCAGGAAACAGAGGAAGCTTTCATTATAGATACAGGTGTTATTATTTGCACGGTTAACAAGCAGGGGAAGGGTCTTATCCGCAGTATTGTGCGCAGAAATCCGGCGGACACGGAAGGAACCGAAGTATGCAGTAATGGCGAGCTTGTATGTATACGTGAACAGAGAGATGAGGGTGCTGGCACCCTGAGCATACGTGAGGAGCGATTCGCAGGACGAACGTTAAGTGCCATCCTTGAACAGGGCGGACCTGTTCGCGCAGTGGTGAAGCTAGATGGACTTCACCAAGCTTCGCACAGTGCTCGTGAGTGGCTTCCCTATACGTTACGTTTATATTTTTATGCTGGGCTGGAGTCTATTCGATTAGTTCATACGTTTCATTATGACGGTAATCCACAGCAGGATTTTATTAAAGGATTGGGAATAGAATTCACAGTGCCGATGCGTGGACCTCTTTACAACCGCCATGTTCGTTTTGCCGGAGATAGCGGCTTGTTTAGCGAGTCTCCTAAGACGTTGCATACACGGCGAACCAAAGGTAAGTACCGTGATTTATTCCTCGATCAGGTAGCAGGATGTGCTGTGAAATTTAATCCAGAAGAGGATGCCTATTTCCTTAATTTATTGGATGACTCCGCCACTTGGGGCAGCTTTCGGCTGGTTCAAGATTCTTCCGAGCATTATGGGATCTGGAAGCGGACAGAGGATGGCTGCGCTTGGATCAAGGCAGCAGAAGGCCGCCGGGCAGGTGGGCTTGGTTATGTTGGGGCAGAGGGCGGAGGGCTAGCAATCGGGATGAAGAATTTCTGGCGTAAGCATCCGGCAGGAATGGAGATTGGTTCCACTGCCACTGACGCGGCAGCGCTTACTGTCTGGTTCTGGTCACCTGATGCGGCAGCTATGGACTTGCGGCATTATGATACGAAAACACATGTGGAATCCTCGTATGAAGGTGCAGAAGAATTACGGGCCACTCCATTTGGTATCGCTAATACTAGCGAGCTAACATTCTGGTGTACGGCGCAGACTCCCGGGCCTGAATTGTTGCAGCGGATGCAGGCAGAAGCTGAAGAACCTTCATTGCTGGTTTGCGAACCAACTTATTATCATGAAGCGGGTGCTTTTGGTTTCTGGAGTTTGCCTGATCGGAGCACGCCAGCCAAGGCATATCTGGAAGAGCGGCTGGACGGGATCATCTCCTTTTACCAGGAAGAGATCGAGCAGCGCAAATGGTATGGATTCTGGGACTATGGAGATTTCATGCACAGCTACGATCCGGTCAGACATGTATGGAACTATGATCTTGGCGGCTGCGCCTGGCAGAATTCCGAGCTGGTGCCAAATATGTGGTTGTGGGTAACGTTTCTCCGGTCCGGGAGAGCGGATGTGTTCCGTATGGCCGAAGCTATGACCAGGCATACGAGTGAGGTAGATGTATATCATTTTGGCGAATACGCCGGACTAGGCTCGCGGCATAATGTCATCCACTGGGGCTGCGGCTGCAAAGAGGCTCGTATCGCCATGGCGGGTCTGCATCGCTACTATTATTATCTGACCGGAGACGAGCGGGTCGGCGATATTATGGACAGTGTAAAGGATGCTGATTATTCAACAGTTACTCTGGACCCGATGCGGGCGTATTTTCCGAAGGATGAATTCCCGACTCATGTTAGGGTGGGTCCGGACTGGGCGGCCTTTAGCTCTAATTGGATGACCCGCTGGGAGCGGTTCGAGGATACCGCTTATCGTGACAAGATTATAACAGGTATGGATTGCATCAAAAGGGCAAATTTACGGCTATTATCTGGTCCCACATATGGTTATGATCCGGCAACTGGCCTATTGTCGGGAATGGGCGACGATAACTGGGGGCGTCATTTAGCCATTAGCATGGGAGGTCCGCAGGTGTGGTTCGAGCTGGCGGCAATGCTGGAGGACCCGGACTGGGAAGATATGCTGGCTGAGTTCGGCGTATTTTATAATTTGCCACAAGAAGAGAAGGACACATTTACAGGAGGGTTGATTTCAGGAAAACTCCGTTTTGAGCATCCTGTACTCAGCGTAGCCATTGCTGCATATGGAGCATATTACCGCAAGGATCCAGCGACGGCAGAGCGGTGCTGGTCGATTTTGCTGGAGAATCCGTTTGGTTGTGTGAATCTACAGGAGGAAGCTGATCGGGTCACTTATATGACTGAGTTAAATGAGATCGATTGGATGAATACAAATGAAGCCTCGCAGTGGTCTTTAAATACGATCATTGCCTTGGAATTAATCGGTAGTGCTTTACCGGAACGCGCGAATTAAAGGCTTCATTGTGGGGAGGAATGATTTATGGCTAGGCCGATGCAGGACACGGGTATAGGTGGTTTGATCCCTGAAGCATGGAAACCAATCTACCATAATCCCCTCGCTTCAACTAGTGATATCGCTGGATTCCAGATGGAGGGAGCGGGAGCAGTTTCCTTCCCTTTGCAGCGAATGAGACTGGAGAGTACTATCCATGCCGAGGCCGGACAACAAGCAAATGTCGTTCTCTGGTGTCCAGAAGAGTTCCCGGCAGACCTCGCCGTATCTTGGAATTTCCGCCCATTGCGTGAGCCGGGGTTGGCGATTTTGTTTATCGCGGCCAAAGGAGAGGGTGGGAAGGATTTATTTGATTCCGCGCTTGCTCGCCGTACGGGTGAATATGATCAATACCATCACGGGCAGATAGACACGTATCATATCTCGTATTTTCGCAGGCGTTGGGTGGAAGAACGTGAATTTCATACCTGTAATTTGCGTAAAAGCTATGGTTTTCATCTGGTTACGCAGGCAGCCGATCCGCTTCCGGACGTCAGCGACATGACTGAGCCCTACCGGATGTTAGTGGTAAAGCGTGGTCCTATGCTGTTTTTTGCAATCAATGAACTGCCGGTTTTTACATGGATAGATGATGGTGAAACCTATGGGCCGCTACTGACAGGCGGGAAAATTGGGTTTCGACAGATGGCACCCCTGATGGCTGAATACTCAAATCTGACGGTTTTTGGACAGTAATGCGAAGGAGGCTTCAGATGGATGTCTATTATTTATTATTGTTACCCTGAAGGCAGACATAAGGCGCTTACAATGAGCTATGATGACGGCAGACGGGCTGACGAAAGATTGGTAAGACTATTTAACCGCCATGGGATTAGAGGAACATTTCATCTCAATTCTGGCCTGCTGGGTGAAGGTAATCGTATTGCGGCAGATGAAATAACTGAGCTGTACCAGGGACATGAGGTATCTGTTCATACGCAACACCATCCGACGATAGCCCGTTGTCCGCAGGAGCAAATCATCCATGAGATTATGGAGGATCGAAAGTGTTTTGAGACGCTGCTCCAGGTGCCGATACGGGGAATGTCTTATCCTAACGGTTCCTTTAACAAGGAGATAAAGAAGCTTTTGCCTCATTTAGGCATGGAATATGCCCGTGTGGTACAGACCACTGGCGGCGGCTTTGGGCTGCCGGAGGATTGGCTGGAATGGCGGGGGACTTGCCATCATAATGATCATTTGCTGGAGCATGCGGAGCAGTTCGTGAAGCTGCATAAACGGCAGTATTTATATCTGATGTATGTGTGGGGCCATAGTTATGAATTTGATAACGATAATAACTGGGAGCTGATGGAAAGCTTCTGTGAAGCAGTGGGAGGACTAGAGGAAATCTGGTACGCGACAAATATTGAACTCGTTCATTATATGAAGGCTTGTGAAGCCCTTATTTTCTCCGCTGCTCGGGATTTTGTATATAATCCGGGAGCGGTATCTGTCTGGCTGGAAATCGACGGTGTGATTATAGAAGTAGCAGGCGGACAAACCGTCCGTTTCCCAGAGATCTAATCGAAGAGAGAAGACAGGAGGATTCTAATGAAAACGAAGGACACACAATTAGTCTATCAGCTGGCAAAAGTAGATATTTCCGCTGCCGGTCCACGCTGCAAAATGCTTATTGGCGATCTGAATGGGGATGGACGTGCGGAAATGCTGCTGGTTCAGCCGGATAATCGCCAGGATGTACGTTATATTCCCCATCAGGTGCAATGCCTGACTGCTTTTGATATGGATGGCAAGCTGCTGTGGCAGGTGGGCACACCCGATCCTGACGCTGGCAGCCAAGGCTCGGACTATCCAGCGCAAATTTATGATTTAGATGGTGATGGGGCGCTGGAAGTATTATGTGTAATGGATGGACGGTTTCATATTCTTGAAGGTTCAACAGGAACGGTTAAGTCGATATACGACTTACCTGCTGAACATGCACATGATTGTATTATCATCGCCAATCTAACAGGGCAAGAACACGCTTCCGACATCATTCTGAAGGACCGTTATCATCAACTGTGGGCCATGGATCAGGATTTCAATTTATTATGGACGCATAAAGGCAATGTAGGACATTATCCGTGGGTTCACGATCTTCATGGAAATGGACAGGATCAAGTGATGGCAGGTTATGATCTGCTTGATTCTAAAGGTGATTTATTATGGAGCTGCCATGATCTTGACGACCATGCGGACTGTATTTGGGTTGGCGATGTGAATAGAGATGGCTATCCTGAACTGGTTGTCGGCGGAAGCGTAACGGTGATGTATGACCGGGACGGACAAGAGCTTTGGCGTTATGACGGCTCCATCGAGTCACAGCATCTGGCGTTAGGCCGATTCCGGCCTGAACTGCCTGGTCTTCAGGTTGCCGGGCTGGACCGAATGATCCGCGAAGATGACGGCAAAGGGCTGAAGGGCAAGGATGCGTTGTTTCTTCTAGACTGTAATGGCAAGGAACTGTGGAAAGAAGAACGTACAAGCGACGGTTGGCTGACTATAGTTGAAGCCGTGAGTAACTGGCAATTTGGTTCTCCGGATTATATTCTCGCGTACCGCCGGGGAGGCGGAGTATATCCTGCTTTGTACGATGGACATATGCGGGTTGTAGCTGAATTCAAGGAGGAAGGTTATGCCGTTCACGGCGATCTTCTGGGATGTGGCAGGGAACAGGTTGTAATTTATAATGATGAGTCCGCAACGGTATATTCAAGCGAGTGGATAGATATTAGTACCTGTGCCTCTGAGAAATCGTTACCTCACCCTAAAAGATTGTACAACTCGACGCTGTATCCCGGTGGAGAAATAACGGTGTGAAGGAGGATACGCTTAGTGAGTACTTATATTCCAGAATACTTTCCTGATCCTGATTGTATTGCCAAATATAATGGGGGCAAAATCGAAAATGTACTGGCCGCAGTGGCCAGCCGTTTTATCGGTGCCTATCCCCCGCAGCCTCCGGTGTACCGGGTACATTCGCAGAGTGGTTTCAACCGGCTCCGCGACTGCCGTTACGATATGAATCTGGAAGAACGACTGCCGGAGCTAGCGGCAGGACAATTCGTATATGTGTGGGGAAAGCTGTGGAGTGACAATGAGGTAGATGCCCCTTTCTCAGTTAGTTGCTACAGTCCAGTTAAGGTTTACATAAATGGACGGCTGGTGTTTAGCTCCAATCTAAATGATGATGTGTTTCCGGACAGAAGGACGTTTTTTCGGGCGAGCATGGATAAAGGCTGGAACCATCTGGTACTGGAGTATGTTGCAACAGGTACAGGTTGCGGAGGGGTTTTTGGAACGGGCAGTGTCAAAGGTGCACCAGTACACTTTCTTACTCCGACGGCGCAGTTAAGCGGTTGTGAAGGTTGGATTTATAGTGGACCCCAGCAGACATCTTGGGCAGCTTGGCTGGAAGCTGAATTCACTGAAGAGCAAATGACAGCTCGCTGCGTTTGGTTTCCGACACAGCAATGGTCGCCACAGGAACAGGCAACTGGCAACTGTTCACGCATATTTGGGGAAATGCTGGGAGCCAAGGCGTATGCTTGGTGTAAGCTGGAAGTTAACAGCCTACAGGAAGACGACATTCGTCTGCAAGGTAGCTATCGTGGAATGGCTGAAATCTCTATCTATGTGAATGGGAAACTTGTAGCTGAGCATCAGAACGTGAAAGGTATGCTTGATATCCAACTGGAGCTTGGTTATGGACTACATGATCTGGTCGTGGAGTCCATCTGTGGAGAGGGGAATTGGGGATTTGAACTGGACGTACGGTCTGGTGGTGTTCAGAGTAGTCTCGTGCAACCATATCCCGTTGAAGGATTAACTGATCCATGGTTGTACCTTGGATTGTTCACCAAGGAGGCAGCGCCGAAAGTCTTAGAACTGACCTCTATGGATACTTTATTTGGGGAAGCGGATGAAGTAACCTTTTGGCGTGTAGACCAGCCGAATAGCTGGGTTAGGCCTTATTTGGAGAGTGTTATGTTTGGGCGCTGGAATTACCCTCTAGGCGTAACCCTGTACGGATTGCTGAGAACAGGAGTAGAGCTTAAGGCCCCCCATTATGCCGAATATGCACAACACCATATTGAGCAATGTACAGGGCTGCATAAATATGCCTTATGGGACCTTGGACGTTATGGCGCTCCGGGCATCAATCATCAGCTGGCGCTGATGGATTCGCTGGACGACTGCGGATCCTTCGGGGCAACGATGCTGGAAGCACATAAGCTTCGTCCACTACAGGGCGCACCGGAAGCTGCTGCTGAAATTGCCAATTACATTACTAAAGTGCAGAGCAGGCTGCCTGACGGAGCTCTGTATCGGACCAGTGGCACAGTTGATTTTATGCAGCAGACGATGTGGTGTGATGATCTGTATATGAGCACGCCATTTCTAAGTAAATATTATGAATTGACCGGAAATGCGGCTTATCTTGATGATGCGGCGGCGCAGTTTTTACTTTACAAGGAGCGGCTGTTCCAGCCGGAGCTTGGCATTATGCATCATGTGTATGATTATAAGTTTAATAAACCCAATGGCGTGCCTTGGGGCAGAGGTAATGGTTGGGTGATTTTTTCGCTGACTGAGCTGCTTGAAGTTATGCCTGAGCAACATCCGTTGCGAGCTGATTTGCTTGATTATTTCCGCGAGCTTAGTAAAGGCTATCTTAAGCTGCAAGATGAGCGGGGCCTATGGCATCAAGTGTTGACGGATCCTGAGTCCTACGCGGAGGCTTCTTGTACCTCTATGTTTATTTACGCTTTTGCTAGAGGCGTACGCTGCGGCTGGCTGCTGGAGCCAGAGTCATACGTAACCTCTGCAATCAACGGCTGGAGTGGCTTAACCCGTTATTGTATTGACAAACAAGGCAATGTTTACGGTGTCTGCCGCGGTTCGGGTTATTCGTTTAACAAACTGTATTATAAAGATGAATTGACCTGGCAATTAAACGATACACATGGGATTGGCATCGTGCTGCTGGCCGGAATTGAGGTTCACAGGCTCGTACGAGATTTGGAAATGAAATCACATGACGAAGCAAAATGAATGGCATGATGAGGAATGAGACGACCGTATTAATCACAAAATTACAGCGGAGCAGCGATACTCCATTAGTGGGGATCGCTGCTCTTTGTTGTGCGTTACATTGCTACCTAAACCCCCGAAACCCCCCGGCCCCCGGCCCCCGAAACTGCCGATTACTCCTGCTAGACAAAGTTATGCGGACTCAGATGACGTTATTTGCAGATTTATCGCCTTTTGGGGCCATTTTCGGACTCCAGTGACGTTATTGCTTCGAAAACGGCTAATATAGGTAACTTTTTATGCCAATAGCGACTATGGGGTCCGATAAAATCCCAAAATAGCGATTATGCTGCGAATAAGGTCCACTGGGTCCGATAGCCTCATGAACTTTGTTCGCGCGAAAAGGTAATCTAGTGACGAGATATTGTTGTTGCTCAGATGCCCCAGATGCTCCAGATGCCAGATGCCCGATGCCAGATGCTCCCGATGCTCCCGATGCTCCCGTCCCCGATGCCCCCATATGCCGACAACATTTCACATGTATCCTTCCGGGCGACGGAGCGGCTACAAAGAGAACTGGTTGTGATTTCTAGCTGTGGATCAGCGGTTTTGCTTGCGATATTGCAAAGGCGAACGTTTAACGATTTGTTTAAACACACGCCCGAAGTGGGCGATGCTGTCAAAGCCGGTATCCTCGGCGATGTTCGTAACTTTAGCGTTGGTGCTCTGCAAGAGACGTTGGGCTTCCTTGATCCGAATGTAGTTTAGATATTCTACGATGGTGAAGCCAGTTGTCTGCTTGAACACTCGGCAGAGATAGGTGCTGCTGATGAAAAAAGTCTCAGATAGCCGCTCCAATGTAAGCTTTTCAGCATAATGTGTTTGTAAAAAATCAATAATTTCGTAGACTTTTAGCTGCTTCTCACTGCTCTCAGGGGCAATGGGCTCGCGGCTTATTTCCTGTATTCTGTTCATTTCAATAAATAGTTGGATGAGCAGCGTCTGCAGATAGGGGATTTGCTGTGTCCGTGGTTCTGTTTGTTCTTTTAGCATGCTGAAAAGAAGATATTCAATGACCCCCTGCTCATGTACTCCGGGCCGCAAAAGCAAGCTTTGTGTAGCCATAAATGGAAAATGCAGCTCGAAATGTGCCAATGTCTTTTGCAGAAAGCTTTCCTCAAAGTTAATTAAGATCCGTTCATGGCTTGCAGAGCCTTTAGACGTGGTACGATGGAGCTCGTTCTTGTTAATAAAAATCAGATCACCTTTACGCAAGGTGTAGATCAGGTTATTAATGTAATAACTGCGTTCCCCGGCGAGTAAATAATAGATTTCATAAGTATCGTGATAATGGTCGGAATCCATGCTGAATGGACCGGCTCTTTTTATTTGCTCAATTATAAAAGGAGGCTGAGGCTCCTGTTCCATGCTAAATCTGCTCCTTTCTGATAATGAAGATAATATATGCAAAGTTTTTGTTCTTTCTGCTAAGAATCGCTTAGATTAAGATATATTTTATACTATACACTATAAGAAGAAAACGCTTTTAAATTAATAAGTGATGGAGTGATCCTGATGTCCAACAAGAAATATGCTTTCGTAGGAACCGGCGGCCGAGCGGAGTTTTTTTATGGTGAGATCACTACGAATTATCGTGAAACCTCTGAGATTGTAGGCTTTTGTGATGTGAATGGAGCAAGAATGGATTATGCGAACCGTTTGCTGGAGGAAAAATATAAATATCAAGCGGTTCCTACCTATAAAGCTCATGAGTTTGACCGTATGATTGAGGAAACCAAACCTGACACGGTTATTGTCACGAGTATTGACCGCACGCATCATCGTTACATTATCCGGGCGATGGAGCTTGGCTGCGATGTTATTTCGGAGAAACCGATGACAGTGGATGAAGAGAAATGTCAGGAAATTCTTGAAGCGATTGAGCGGACTGGGAAAAAGCTGCGTGTGACCTTCAATTACCGCTATGCCCCACACAACACCAAAATCCGTGAACTCATTATGGACGGCGCGATTGGAGAAGTACTTTCCGTCAACTTCGAGTGGCTGCTAAATACGCAGCATGGGGCGGATTACTTCCGCAGATGGCATCGTGATAAACGGAACAGCGGAGGTCTGTTGGTTCATAAATCCACACATCATTTCGATTTGATGAATTTCTGGCTGGGTTCGCGCCCAGATACGGTTTATGCGATGGGTGATCTAAGATTTTATGGCAGAGAAAACGCGGAGAAGCGCGGGGTGACTGAGTTTTATCAGCGTGCTCATGGTAGCAGTGCGGCGGAAAACGATCCGTTTGCCCTGCATCTTAAAGATAATGAGCAGTTAAAGCAGATGTATCTGGATACGGAGCATGAGGATGGCTACCTGCGTGACCAAAGTGTGTTCGGTGATAATATCAGCATTGAGGATACGATGGCGGTTATGGTCAAATACAAAAATAAGACGATTATGAATTATTCACTTAATGCTTATCTGCCTTGGGAGGGTTTCATTGTGGTATTTAATGGGACCAAGGGGCGGATGGAAGTAAAGGTCGTCGAACAGTCTTATGTAAATGCCGGAGGAAATAAGGAAGATGAAGGGGCGTTAAAAGACAAGCGGATCACGGTCTTCCCTCATTTCGCAGCACCTTATGAAGTGGAGATTGAAGAAGGAGTTGGGGGGCACGGAGGCGGAGATCCTGTGATGCTGCGTGATATTTTTGAACGTCCGCTGGAGGATCGCTTTAATCGTGCGGCATCCCATGTGGACGGAGCGTTGTCTATTATGACCGGGATTGCGGCAAATCGTTCAATAGCTACTGGACTTCCAGTTAAGGTAGATCAGTTAATAAAATTGTAGTAGCCCGTTTATGAACAAGCGGCTTTGGGTTCGTAGGGAGCGTTTCTCCAGAATCCCGGAGGGCCCTCCGCTCTGTCCGCACGTTAAGCCAACTTCTACTTTTAGATTGAGCTAAAAAAAGTGAAAATAAAAGGCTGTCTCCAAAATCATCGTAGATGACTAAGAGACAGCCTTGTTTATTTTAGCTAAAACTCAATTATTGTTTGACGACGTTAAAGCCATCTTTTTGCAATTGAGTCACGATACCATCGTCACCGAGCATATGCAGCGCGCCAACGACGACAAGGTAAGTCGCTTTTTTATCACTTTTCAAATATTCTTTTACATGCTTCACCATGTTGACGTTACGATCCGAAACCAGGCCTTTATAATACTCTGGCTCTTGCGCGACCGCTTTTGTCATCGCTACGAGCGACTGCTCATCACCTTGCATCCACATTTGGGATAGTGCATCCAGCGAAGCTGCTGCGGAAGTATTGTCCGTTTGATTGAGGCTGCCGAGTGTGTCGACAAGAAGCTTTTCTTGCAATCCATCTGAGAACTGGTCGAACATATTCAGCTGCAATTGTGTGTTTTCCAGTTCAATAATAGGTTTGTTCAGCTTGCCTGCTTTTTGTAAAAAATATAAATCAATGCCGGTATCCGCCGTATAACTTGTAACTTGCATCTGTAGACTTGAGACACCTTGGGTAACGACCCACGGTTTGAAGGAATCGAATGCATTTTCCGCCAGACCATTTGCTTTTAGCAGCTGAGTTACTTTGTTATAGGTATCTGCGGATACATGATCCTTGAGCTTGGTTCCATCTGTATAGGAGCCTTTTTCCAAAATAAACTTTTGGATCTCAGCTTGATCAATCTTAGAGATATCTACTTCGACACCTAAATATTGCGAGGCTTCAAAAGCAGCTTCAATCTCCGGACGCAGCGGGTACATTTTGTCGTTAGCCACATGGATAGAACCAAGCAGATAGACGGTGTTGCCGTTGTTCTCCACTTTCCATAAGAATCCGGTGCTTCCGGCAGCTTGAGTATCGGCCACAAAAGTGATGGTGCGCAGCGCTGGACTCCACTCCACCTTATAGCCGATCGTTTCTCCTATAAAGCGGACAGGAACATAGGTGACATTGTTGATGGTTTTAGGAGCCACCTCTAGTTTTTTCTTCTCCCCGTTTACCGTTGCGGTTGTGCTACCGATGGTCAGTGAGAGGGCCAGTCCATTTTTGGTCCCTGTTACGGTTTGGGTTTTTTTATTCCAATTAATATTTACATTAAGCTTTTCTAGCAGGGGACGCATAGGAACTAGGGTCGTTCCTTTTTCTACAACAGGGTTAGAATTGCCTAACTTTATTTCGGTTCCATCAATCCATACACCGACAGGCTTTTCAGCAGCATGCGCAGTGGTAAAGACAGACATAACCATGAAAATGGATAAAAATAATGCACCTAGCTTTTTCATTAATAGGACACTCCGTTTCTAAAAAAGAATGAAAGATGTAAGTCACTCTCTGATTTTAACGTATTTTCCCATAAACAGTTATACCTTTTGTTACTATATTGATTTGATGCCTATGATTGGAAAGTAAACTTACAGTACTTCACGTCATTCAAAAGTCAAAATAATGCACATCAAAGCAAAAATCGCCCCTATTAGATCCTGTTCACTCTCCTTATCATGAAACGTAAGAAACGAAGAGCCTGAAGGGAGCAAGGAACTTATGTGGAGCAGTGCGATTGAAGATGCGATAGAGAAGGTACGTAAGAACATAGACCGGTTCGGGGGTAGTTTCCCTCATGTCAGCAGGAATGGAACTTATCAGCTCAATAACAACGACGACTGGACTAACGGATTTTGGAGCGGCATGTTGTGGTTGTGTTATGAATATACGCGGGATGACAGCTTCCGTATTGCGGCATCCCATACCGTAGAAGATTTCCACCGCCGTTTCGCGGCAAAGACCGTGCTTGATCATCACGACATTGGCTTCCTGTATTCGTTATCCTCTAAAGCCCAGTGGATTATAGATAAAGACGAATCAGCGCGTCAACTGACATTGCAGGCGGCAGACCTGCTGCTGAAGCGCTGGCGTACAGCTGGCGGTTATATTCAGGCTTGGGGACCGGAGGGGGATACTCAGGAAGGCGGGCGGATCATTATTGATTGTCTGTTAAATCTTCCCCTTTTGTATTGGGCAGAAGAACAGACCGGTGATTCCGTATACAGGGAAGTGGCGGTCATGCAGGCGGAGAAAACGAGACGGTATCTGGTACGGGGAGATGACAGCTCTTACCATACGTTTTTCTTCGACCCGAAGACCGGAGAGCCGATTGGCGGCGCCACACACCAGGGTTTTACTAACGGATCGACCTGGACGCGCGGGCAGGCTTGGGGTGTTTACGGTTTTGCGTTATCCTACCGCTATACCAAAGATCCGTTGTATTTGGAAACGTCCAAGCGGATGGCCCGCTATTTTCTGGAGCATTTGCCGCAGGATCATGTCGCTTACTGGGATTTTAATGCTCCGGTATCTCCGGATACTTACCGGGATAGCTCGGCCTCAGCAATAGTAGCAGCCGGACTACAGGAACTGCTGGAGCTAATGGATGGGGAGGATTCGGAGCGGGCTTATTTTCAGCAGGGATTAGTGCAGTCGATGACTTCGCTTGTGCAGAACTATTCCACGCTCGGTGAAGAGGCGGAGGGGCTGCTGAAGCATGGTTCTTACCATGTGCGCGGCGATCTGTCTCCAGATGACTTCATGATCTGGGGAGATTATTTCTATCTTGAAGCATTGATGCGGCTGCAAAAAGGCAATAAGGGGTACTGGTATGAACACTGATGTCAGACAAATTTCCCCCTATGCCGTCTTTGCGCTGCTCAACCTTGAGTTGCCCGCTTTAGCTCTAGTGAAGAATGCGCTCAGCCAAGCGCGGCAGGACGATGCGCTGACTGAATTACATCGGTATTTGACCCGACGGAGCACGCCGGGCTGGCGGAAAGAGGATAACCGGAAGCAGCTTATTGACTATGTACGGCTTTATTGTGCAGACGAGCTGGAAGCTGTAATGAAGACAGCGGATGAAGTTGTGGAGCAGACGTTTCTCTTTCGTTTTCCCTGGGATATGGAGCGCAGCCGCATTCCGGTTATCTTTGAGGAAGAAATTGACTGGCGTCATGTTCCGGACAAGGATGTAGAATGGGCTTATATGCTGAATCGCCACCGCTACTGGGTGGCATTAGGACAAGCGTATGCGATAACAGGTAAAGAGGATTATGCGAGGGTATTTTGCTGCCAGCTTGAAGATTGGATAGACCGTAACCCCGTTCCAGACAAGCCTGCGAATGATACGCTGACATGGCGTACAATTGAAGCGGGTCTTCGTTGTGCTAACTGGATTAAAGCACTGTCTTATATACAGGATAGTCCGCTGTTCACACCGACGCTGCTGGCCAAAGTGATGATATCTCTCCATGAACACGGCCAATATTTAGCTTTATCGTTTACGGGCTGGAAGAAGATCAGCAACTGGGGGGTGTTGGAGACTTGTGGTTTGTTCCAAACTGCGCTCTACTTCCCTGAGTTCACTAGCGCCAATAACTGGCGACAGCTCAGTGAGGAGAGATTGGGAGAGACGGCGCGAATTCAGATTATGGCGGACGGCATCCACTGGGAGCAATCGCCCACCTATCACCATGAGGTTTTGGTATGTTTTCTCGACTGCATCCGCTTAGCCCGATTGAACGGACTGGAGCTTCAGGAAGAATTTCAGCAAAAGGTTCAGCAAATGGCTGTCGCTTCATTGTATTGGGCCAAGCCGAATCACCAGCAGCCGATGCTTGGCGATAGTGATGACAGCGATATCCGTTCGCTTTTGACTTATGCGGGCTGGTTATTTCAGGATGCTGTACTCCGCTTTGGCGGATACGATCAAATGGATTATGACAATGCCTGGTTGTTTGGGATAAATGGAGTTGAGGGCTACGAGCGGCTGATTGCGGAGCTACCGCCAAACTTGTCACACGCCTATGCACATTCCGGCCATTATGTGATGCGAACGGGCTGGGACGAGCAGGGTTTGTACCTATATTTTCACTGCGGACCACTTGGGGGTGGACATGGGCACGCGGATCTGCTACATTTCGATCTGTATGCCTATGGGCGGGATCTGCTTACCGATCTTGGCAGATACAACTATAGTGATCATACACCACTTAGAAAAGCGCTAAAAGAAAGCGCTGCCCATAATACGACCACTGTCGACGGAATTGGATTTACCGAAGTCACGGATACATGGTCCTTCTCTAAGATTGCGAAGCCAACGGGCTGCCAATGGAGCAGCCATCCGGACTTTGATTATGTAGAGGGCAGCCACGACGGCTACCGTCATTTGGATGATCCGGTCTACCCGTTAAGGAGGATCCTATTTATTAAGCCTTTTTACTGGCTTCTGGTGGACAGCTTCAGTTCCCGGCAGGAGCATACATTTTCCCAGCATTTTCATTTTGCACCCGGAACGGTTCAGATGGAAGATGGAACGCTAATATGCCGTACCAAAAATGAGCGGGAAGCCAATCTTTGTATCCTTCCTGTTCATGTTGATGGTCTTCAGGGCAGGGTTGATGCTGGGGTAATCTCCCGCGAATATAATCTGCTGGAACCCAATCAGTATGCTGTGTACTCCCGAAAGGGGAAAGGAACGGTCTCGATCATGCAGGTGCTGTACCCGCAGCCTGCGGGTGAGTTGTTCTGTCCGCTGGTCGAACAGGTGCCGATTTACCGCCATACGGGTGAACCGGTGGCTGCTGCACAGGCGGAGGCCTGTCGCATCATCCTCCCCGAAAGGAATGAGGAGCATATTATCGTGATCAGCCACGAGATTCCATCCAGTCATTTAGATTCCTATGTAGTGGAAGGCGTACAAATTTTTGGAGTAGTAGTGCTTATTGTTTCTACAGACGGTCAAAAGAAAGTCACGGTAATCAGATAATGTATGAATACTGGACAACGGGCTGATAGAATAAAAGAAAAGAGCATGAGAGAGGCGCGGAGAAAACATGTTCAAATTCACTTACTATAGACGTATCCAGGTTTCATTTCTTTTGCTGATTTTTATCCCGCTGATTGCAGTATCGATCATCTCCTTCGTGCTCATCCGGGATACGATGGTAGAGAAGCTGCAGCTCAGCAACGATAACTTCCTGAACGTTATGATTGACGAACTAAACAAAACTATTGATGATGTGACGTTCGCTTCCCATTTTATTGTAAACGACACCAATTTCCGCGCTAATCTGAAGTCATTTGCGGATACTGAGCGGCTAAATAGCTATCAGGATTACGTACATTTTACGCAAATTCAAGATGTGTTTTCGCTCATCAACTCTAAGCCGTTGAATAATAATATTCGCATGTATTTGGTCAACCGGAAACACTTTGTGATCTCCTCTGGGACGGAGAATTTATCTGTAATCAATGCTAACCTGGACAAGCTGATGAGCCGTGTCAATATCCACGAACCGGAGACCTTGCAATGGCTTGGGATGGCTGACAGCGGTTCCGGTAAAAGCAGCAGCTATTATATTGCCAGAGTAATCTATGACAGCCGGGAGAAACGGCAGGTGTCCGTGCTGCTTATCTCAATTCCTGAATCCTATTTCAATAAATTGCTCGGACCCGTCGAATTTGGCAAGGTTGCGTTATTTGATTCTGGAGGAGGCTTGATCGCTGGGAACTCAGAATTGGCTCCAGAAGGCAAGGAAGCGAGAGGAAGCGTTCGTACAGCCAGAGCTATCAACAAATCCAATTGGCAGCTGATCTATGAAGCTTCGGAGAAAGAATGGTCGGGCCAGATCTCGCGGACGTTTTATAGTGGCATTGGCTTGGTACTCCTCTTATTTATTGTCTTTTCGGCTACCTCCATGCTGATTGCCAAAAGATTGCATAGTCCGATCATGAAGCTGCAGCGCGTTGTGCGCCAGTTCGGGATGGGGAATCTTGATGTCAGGCTGGAGGTCAAGGGCAAGGATGAAATCGCTGAGCTAGGGCAGACGTTGAATACTATGCTGGACCAGCTGCAAGGACTGATTCACGACATCGAGCTGGAGCAGGAACAGAAGCGGGTGATGGAGCTGGAGGCGCTGTTTATGCAGATTCGCCCCCACTTTTTGATCAATACGTTGAATTCGATTAAATGTAGCCTTATTTTGGCCAAAGATAAGCTGCATAGCGGGATCATCGATTCATTAATGAGTCTGCTCCGGGCCTATTTGAAGGTCAATGAACCGGCTACCTTGCGGGAAGAATGCAAACTGCTTGGCCATTATATCGATATTATGAAGATCCGTAACGAAATCCCTCTTGAACTGGAGGTCGATCTGGAAAAGGATACAGAGAAGCTCATCGTCCCTAAGCTAATTTTGCAGCCCCTTGTAGAAAATGCAATCGTCCACGGATTGGTTGACCACCCGGCACCGCGTATTGTCGTTCGCTCGCGAACGGTCCCTGATGGGATCATGATTGAAGTTGAAGATAATGGCTGCGGTGCAGGGGCTGAAGTTCTGGCGGGCCTGAACCGCAGGTTACTGTATAAGGACGATGAACAGGATGAAGCTTATCAAAGGGTCGGTTTAATTAACGTGGTTCAAAGGCTGAGGCTGACCTATGGTCAGGATACCCGCTTGTCGCTGCATAATCTGCCGCAGGGTGGGGTTTCCGTTTCTCTGTATTTGCCGCAAGGCAATCATCAGGTTAATCTGTCAGAGAGAGAGGGATATTGATGTATAAAGTGATGCTCATAGACGATGATGTTCCTATGCTCAAAGTGCTTCAGCAGATGATTGACTGGGAGGCACATAGCTTGCAGATTGTCGGCAGCACCTATTCCAGTGCCAAGGCGTTATTAATGTTTGAGGAAGTGCAGCCTGACATTGTGATCACGGATATTGGTTTGCCGCAAAAGAACGGGATTGAGCTAGCCGATTGCTTTACCCGCATGAAGCCGGAGGTCAGAATTATTTTCCTGACCTGTCATGAGGATTTCCATTATGCTCAGCAAGCGGTAAAGCTGAAAGTGGATGATTATTTAATCAAGGACCAGCTTACAGAAGAGCAACTGGAGAAAAGCCTTGCCAAGTCCGTACACTTGCTTAAGTCGAAGATCGGGTTGATCAGCCATGGGGAGACAGGCTACAACAGCCAGCTCTTCCGGCAGAACCTGCTGCAAAGGGTGATTGGCGGTGCTCCGCCTGAAACCACACTGGCCTATGCGGCGCAAATCGGCATATCCTGGACGTATCCGTGGTTTATGCTGGGCACGGTCAGTATTCATTTTTCCAGTTTCGACAAGCGATACAAGCAGAGTGAGTATCCACTTATTCTATATGCTATTTACAATATAGCCTTGGAATTGTCCGAAACGTGTGAAGGGGTTACGCCTTTCTTGGAGCAAAAGAATATTGTGATTTTATATAATTACCGTGTGAATCTGGCGCAGAATGCCAGTCTTCATTTTCACGATTATTTACAGCGGCTGTGTTCTGAATGCTCCCATCTTCTTAAGATTCAACCGGGCATTATTGCCGTCACAGAGAAAATGGAGCTACAGGCGATTGGCCAGATCCATCGGCAGATTGTTCAGGACAAATGCGAGTTCTATGCAAGTGCGGATTACACGGTTCTGGATACTTTGCAAATCGCTTCTCCACGTTTCCAGCCTGCTCCCCAAGGATTTCTGGACAGCTATATCCCGCAGATGGAACGGGCCGTGATTAAAAAAGACCTTGAAGCCATCCGTGGCACTCTACAGGAAATCGCTAGGACTGCAAAAGTTATGTCTATTCATCCTGGCGATTTCGCCCGGGATTTATCCTTTATGCTCCGCGGCATCGAGTTAATGTTTACGAGCCTGATGTTCGATGAGGATCTGTTCGTCTATCTCGTGCAGACCCGCACACTTGAAGATACGATGGAACTGGTGGAGAGAAAGCTTGTACAGATTACAGGCAGCAAGCAGCAGGTGGCAGGAGCTTCTCCGCAGGAGCCCAAGCTGCAGCTTATCCAGCAGTATATCGACCAGCATCTAGGCGATAATATCACTTCAATTGATATGGCACGTTATCTGTTTCTGGATCCAAGCTATTTTTCGCGTTATTTCAAGCGCATGACTGGCCTGACCTTTACGGACTATGTGCATCAGCACAAGATGAAGGTCGCTACCAAAATGCTGAAAATCTCCAGCCAGAACCTGGAGTCGCTGGCCGTCGGCCTGGGATATTCGGACAGAACCTATTTTTCAAAAGTGTTCAAAAAATATGTAGGAACAACGCCAAGCGAATATAAATCCAAACATTCGGTACGCTGAGAAGCACAATTGTTAATGATATGAACAGACGCGCCGCCCCTCTAGGGCGGTTTTTTGTTGTCGGCGGACAAAGGTCAAAATCTTGCACATTCCGGGTCATAATCACTCCTTCTTGCGGAAGGCGGATGTATTACTATAATGACAAATCAAATTGTCGAGGTGATACAACGTGGAGGCTGCAAAACAACCTGTGCCAAAAATTCTGCAAGAGAAGCGGAAATTCTGGACTCCGCAACGGAAAGAGGCTTTAACCGGGTGGCTGTTTTTGGCACCCGAAATTGTCGGGATGCTATTTCTTAATGTATTTGCGCTTGGATTCTCACTTTATTTGAGCTTCTCGAAATGGGATCTATTGTCGGGAGTCAAAGGAATCGAGTTCATCGGATTGGATAACTATATCAAAATGTTCCATGATCCGAGTATCATTCAAGCTTTGAAGAACAATGCTTTTTATATGATTATGACCGTGCCGATACCGATTGCGATTGCGCTGGTGCTCGCGGCATTGATTCAAAACAGTGTGTTCCTCAAAAATTATTTTAAAGTGGCTTTCTTTATTCCTTATATTTCTTCGATTATTGCGATAGCTGCCGTATGGAGTGCATTGTTCCATCCGTCTCTTGGACCGATCAATCAGTTGCTGATGGAGTTTGGAATTTCCAGCCCTCCGAAATGGCTAGTTGATCCAAAGACCTCACTGTTATCCATTGCTATTATCAGTTCTTGGGCGAGTCTTGGCTACACCATAATTATCTATATGGCTGGCTTGACGAATATTTCCGATGAAATCTACGAAGCCGCCGAAATAGATGGCGCCAGCGCGTTGAAAAAATTCTTTGCCATCACAGTTCCGATGCTGCGTCCGACCACATTTTTCCTGCTTATTACCATGCTGATTGGCTCGTTTAAGGTGTTCGACATCATCGCCTTTTTGACCGAAGGTGGCCCGAATAATTCTTCTACCGTGCTTGTGTTCAGGATCTATGAGGAAGGGTTCAAATACTACAACATGGGCTACGCTTCTGCAATTTCCTGGCTGCTATTCGCTGTCATCGGCTTGATTACCGCAGCCACTTGGAAAATGAGAAATGAAGAATAAAGGGGGGAGATTAACATGCAACTGATTAGAAAAAATATGTCCAGAGTGATCACTACCTGCATCATGGGGGCTTTGTCCATTGTATTTCTTATCCCGCTGATCTGGATGATTTCCGCAGCCTTCAAATATGAAAAAGATGTAATGCGCTTCCCGATCCAATGGATTCCCGAGAAGATCAATGTAGCGTATAATTTCAAGATGGTTTGGATGGGACGGGTACCTTTCTCCCATTTCTATTTAAACTCCTTTAAAGTTGCGATTATTACAACCTGCATCACACTGATCATTTCATCTATGTCGGCGTATGCCTTGACCAAAATCAAGTTTAAAGGACGGAATATGGTCTTTCTGGCGCTGCTGTCATTCATGATTATTCCTGACCAGGCCACGCTGATTCCGCGTTTTCTGCTGATTCGTTGGTTCGGCCTCTATGATACTCATGCTGCTATCGTATTAATGAGTATGTTCTCCATCTACTTCACGTTCTTGCTGCGGCAATTTATGATTGGTATCAGCGACGAATATATTGAAGCGGCGCGAATTGATGGTGCAGGCCATTTGCGGATATTCTGGTCTATCATTGTTCCGCTCTGCAAGCCGGTGCTCGCTACCGTGGCGATCATTAAATTTATCTGGACCTGGAATGACTACCAGAATCCGCTGATCTTCTTGCTAAACAAGAATCTGTACACTATCCCACTCGGTATGACACTGTTCCGAGATGATTATTCGAACAACTATGCGATTATGATGACGGCAGCCGTTTCGGCGATCATCCCATTGGTCATCGTGTTCATTGCCCTGCAAAAGCAAGTCATTAACGGAATCTCCTTGGGGGGCGTAAAGGGCTGACTTGCGAGTATGCAAAAGAGGGTAAAAGTCAAAAATGTGATCCTACTACAGCAAAATTGTGCACTTGGCTTGTACAGCGGGTGCCTATAATAAGAAATGAACAAGGCACTATACTTAAATTTCAGTGCGGGGGGAAGTAAAATGAAAACAAAGGGCAAAAAAAGATTATCCGTTGTACTAGGCTCCATGCTGGCGGTTTCCTTAACGTTAAGCGCCTGTGGAAATTCCGGAAATTCAGAGAAGAATGGCGGTGCTGAAGCCAGTACGAATGCCGGGAACACCAAGGTGGACAAGCAAGTCGCCATCAAATATTACAACTGGGACAATGAAGCCCAATCAGCAGGCACGGATGCCATGCTGCAGGAATTTATGGATCAGAACCCAAATATCAAGGTAGAGCATGTGACACTCGTTCCCGGTGATTCTGTGGAGATGCTGAAGAAACTCGACTTCCTGATTTCATCCGGCGAAGCGATTGACGTTGTTCAGGTACCAAGCCTTGGAGGCGTACTTGAACGGGCGACCCGGGGAGCGCTTGCCCCGCTGAACGAATTCTATGAGAAGGATAACCTCGTTCCTGAGGATGAATATTATGTGAATGCTAAGGTAGACAACAACTATTATGGGATGCAATATACCAAGAGCAGCAACTATGTAATGCTGAACAAAGATGCACTGGATGAAGCGGGTCTGCCTGTACCTACTTTTGGCTGGACATGGGATGACTACCGCGACTATGCAAAAAAACTGACCAAAGGTGAAGGCGTAGACAAACGTTACGGCACATACTTCCACACCTGGGAGTTGTATATGAACGCACCGGCCCAAACGATGATGAAAGATCCATTCGTGTATGATGACGGGACGACCATTTTCGCGGATCCAACCTATAAATACTTCTTCCAGCTGCGCAAAGATATGGAGTCTGCTGATAAATCTGCGAAAACTTATGCAGACGCTTTAGCGGCTAAGCTCAATTACCGCACGGAATTCTTTAATGAAGAAGCCGCTATGATTCTGGCTGGTAACTGGACGATTGCTGATCCGGGCAATACAGAGCAGTATCCGCATGATTTCAAGACAGCTTTTGCTCCGGTACCGGTGCCTCCGGCAGGATCGGAACCGAAAGAATACGAGGGCAAATACTTCACCAGCGGCAATATGCTGGCGATGGGCGCTACTTCGAAGAACAAAGAGGCGTCTTTCCAACTGATGAGATTTATGTCAACGGCTGTTAGTGATAACAGACTGGAATTCTCCGGTTATAAAAAAGCGGATAATGAAGCCTTGCTGACCAAACTGGTAGCTGGCAAAGAGGATATGTATGATATGGATTCACTCAAATATACACTCTTTGACAGTGCAATCCAGTTCCTTGATGGTGCGCAGGTGATGACGACGGCAACGTCCGAATTGACCAAAATAATCGATGACGGCTTCAGCAGATTTATGCTTGGAAATGAATCGATTGATAAGGTGCAGCAATGGATGGTTGATGAAGCAACAAAAATTATCAACGAAAAAGGTGTCATCAAATAAACAGGGAATAAGCAAGTATCACAAGTTGTGGACGAGGCTTTGGAAGGTCATCAACTGGCTTTCCAAAGCCTTATTTATATATTGGGTCTACACAAACATATGGGAGAGTGTAGAAATGATGGAAAGCAGATTTTCACAGAACAAGCCGGAAGAGAAATTGGCGCTGCCTTCTAGGGAACAGCTGGAGTGGCAGGACCTGGAGCTGGGGATGTTTTGCCATTTTGGCATCAATACGTTTTGCGATCAGGAGTGGGGAGAAGGCAATGATTCACCTGCGGTCTTCAATCCGCTTCATTTGGATGCCCACCAATGGGTTAGTACAGCCAAAGAAGCTGGATTCCGTTATTTTATACTGACAGCTAAACATCATGATGGCTTCTGCTTGTGGCCGACTGCGACAAGTACTTATTCTGTGGCTTCTAGCCCATGGAAAGAAGGGCGCGGCGATGTCGTCAAGGAATGCGCGGAGGCTTGCCGTGAACTTGGAGTTGGCTTCGGCATTTATTTGTCTCCGTGGGACAGACATGAGCCCTGTTATGCAGATCCGCAAGCGTACGATGATTTCTATGCCCTGCAATTGCAGGAATTGCTTACGGGCTATGGTCCGCTTACGGAAATTTGGTTCGACGGCGCAGGGTCGGAGGGCCGCAATTACGATTGGCAGCGGATTATGGATCTGATCAAGCGCCATCAGCCAGGCGCCATGGTGTTTAATATGGGGGCACCAACGATCCGCTGGGTTGGCAATGAGGATGGCGTTGCTCCTTATCCATGCTGGAACACTGCGAATTCTGCGCGGGGTAGCATGTTCAGTGAAGCTTCATTGAACTGGCTTCCCGGAACGCCGAGCTGGGTGCCTGCGGAATGCGATGTGCCCATCCGTAAAGACCGCTGGTTCTGGCATCCTGAGGAGGAGCATCTGCTGCTGTCTCCGGAGCAGCTAATGGATATTTATTATCGTTCGGTTGGACATGGGGCAACTTTGCTGCTCAATGTAGCCCCTGACAACCGCGGGCTGTTTCCGGAGGCTGATGTGCAGCGGCTGCTGGAATTCGGCAAGGAGATAAGACGCAGATTTGACAAGGCTCTGGCGGTAACAGCAGGTACTGGAGATATTGTTGAACTGGAATTGCCAGCAGCTACTGTGATTGATCATGCCGAGATTATGGAGGATATCGCTTACGGCGAAAGAGTAGAAGGATATATGCTGGAAGCGTACAGCAACGGAGCGTGGCTGGAGTTGAAGCGTGGCAGTTCGATTGGCCATAAGAAAATCGACGCCTTCCCTCCGGTTGTCGCAGAGAAAATCCGCTTACGGGTGTCAGAAGCTGCCGCAAGCCCCAAGATCAGACGGCTTGCCGTCTACCACTGCGGGGAATCGTTAGAATAAATATTAATAAAGGAGGTTGTCGATAATGAGCCTGCTCACCTGGAACGACGGACACTATTTGCTGGACGGACAGCCTTATCGTATCGTATCGGGAGCCATTCATTATTTTCGGGTTGTGCCTGAATATTGGAAAGACCGGCTGCTGAAATTGAAAGCCTGCGGATTCAATACCGTGGAGACCTACATCGCCTGGAATATACATGAACCTAAAGAAGGGGAGTTCGTATTTGATGGCATGGCCGATGTGGTATCTTTTATCGAGCTGGCTGGGGAGCTTGGGCTTCATGTTATTGTCAGACCGAGTCCATTCATCTGTGCGGAGTGGGAGTTCGGAGGCCTACCGGGCTGGTTGCTAGCTTACGGGGAACTCCAGCTTCGCTGCTGTGACCCTCTTTATTTAAGCAAGGTAGACCGTTATTACGATGAGCTAATTCCTCTGCTGGTTCCGCTGCTCTCCACACATGGCGGACCAATTCTGGCCGTTCAGGTAGAAAATGAATATGGCAGCTATGGTAATGACAGTGGCTACCTGGGCTATATGCGTGATGGACTGGTCAGCAGAGGGATCGATGTGCTGCTCTTTACTTCCGACGGGCCAACCGATGAGATGTTGCTCGGCGGAACACTGGAGGATGTGCATGCGACAGTCAATTTCGGCTCCAGTACAGAGGAATCCTTCCGCAAATATCGGGAATACCGCTCTGAAGAGCCGCTTATGGTGATGGAATACTGGAACGGCTGGTTTGATCACTGGATGGAGGATCATCATGTACGCGATGCCGGGGATGTAGCAGGTGTTCTGGATGAGATTCTGACCCAGGGCTCCTCATTTAATATGTACATGTTCCATGGTGGAACCAATTTTGGTTTCTATAATGGTGCGAATCATATCGTCACCTACGAGCCAACGACTACAAGCTATGACTATGATGCCCCGCTCACGGAATGGGGAGATACGACGGCGAAATTTGAAGCTGTCCGGTCGGTACTCAGCAACCATGGATTTGCCCCGACTTGTCCACTCCCTGAGCCGATTCCGAAGATTTCTTACGGGAAAGTCGCTTTGACGGAAAGAGCGGAACTATTCACGGCTTCCAATCTGGAGAAGTTATCAGAGACGGTGAACAGCGTGTGTGTACAGCCGATGGAGAAGCTCGGACAATCCTATGGTTTTATATTGTACAGCACTTTTGTGCAGGGACCGCGGTCCAGACAGAAGCTTTACATCGAGGGCGTGCGCGATCGGGCGCAGGTCTTCCTGGATGGACAGGTGCTTGGGGTGATTGAGCGCTGGAATCCGCTGCCACTGGAACTTTCCATCCCCGCTGGGGGAGCGCAGCTGGATATCCTCGTCGAGAACATGGGACGAATCAATTACGGGCCGCTCATTCGCGATCCGAAAGGGATTCTGGACGGGGTTCGGATTGATAACCAGCTGCAATATAACTGGACGATTCGTACTTTGCCGTTGGAACAGGAACAGCTGGCTTCACTAGCGTACAAGAAGCATCCGGTGGAGAAGCAGCAAGCTGCGCCCCTTTCGGGTCTGCCCGGATTCTACCGGGGGAGCTTCGAGGCGGAGGAGATTGGCGATACCTTTCTACGATTCGATGGATGGAATAAAGGGGTCGCCTGGATTAACGGATTTAATCTGGGCCGTTACTGGAACGTTGGACCGCAGCGGGCGCTATATATCCCTGGTCCACTCTTGCGCAAGGGGTGCAATGAGCTGGTTCTTTTGGAGCTGCACGGCCGTGCGGAGACTTGCGAGATTGAGCTTGTGGACCTACCTGATCTGGGAAGAACTTCGGCCGTCGATGACGCCGTGTTGAATTTTGTGCAGGATGATAACTTGTAGATGCCTTTAGCTTTAACCAATTCTAAGATTGGGGTGAACAAATGCGTAAACCAAGTCTATTTTTAGTATTAGTTCTCATTGTTGATCTTTTTTCTTCCTGTGGGGGAGTTCTTTATCCCTCGTATAGCAGGGCATCTGCGGCTGCATCAAATCTTATGCTTAACGGAAGCTTTGAGAATACAACGACAGCCCTTGACTCAACCTGGACAGGGGTTACAGACGCTGCTCCGGTGGGCTGGAGCTTATGGGTCCCTACAGGTAGCGGGAAAGGCACGAATAAAACAGCGAATATCAAGATAGACGCTGGCACTGCGCATGAAGGAACCCGGTCCATGCTGTTCGATGCCTTTGCCACAAGCAGGATTTCCATCAATCAGGGGGTAACTTCGGTTATCCCCGGTAAATCCTACAGACTTAAAGTCTGGCTAAAGACGGACAACGTCACTGGACAGGGAGCCTACTTTAGAACACAGTATTACAATACTGCCAAAGTGGGAGATGGACCTTCCTCTCCCAAAATAACAGGCACACAGGACTGGAGTATGCAGCAAGTACTTCTAACTATGCCGGCTAACGCGACGAAGCTAGTCATCGAGCCTTTTTTGGAGACCGGAAAAGGAAAGCTATGGATAGATGATATCGCATTGGAGGAATATGCGGGTCTTACAGGAATTGCGCTAGACCGTACGGCCTTTTCTATGGTCAAAGGGGACACGGTTGCACTTCTGCCGACTTTATCCCCTATAACGGCGGTGGATAAAACGGTAGTGTGGACTTCGAGCAATCCAGAAGCTGCGACTGTGGACGCACTTGGTAATGTAATGGGTACGGGGATCGGCTCTTCGACCATCAAGATCGCCACACCGGATGGTAGCCTTGCAGCCGAATGTCTGGTTACTGTCGAAGCTCCCGACACGATACAGGCCTACAATAAACTGAGGCTGAAATGGTACGACCGATTAAGTGGTGGTCAATACGATGGGAGTGATCCTGATATAGCTGCTAGTATTAGCGCTCAGGCTGCATCGGCTGCTGTACTTTGGGAGAGTATGGATAAATCCTCCGGCCGCACCTCCTTGTGGAGTGATACCGCGAGCACTACAGATTCGCAGTTTATTACAAGCGCTTACAATCGCTTGAAGACTATGGCATTGGCCTATTCTGTGGAGGGATCGGAGCTTTACGGCAACAGCGTTTTGGCGAATGATATTGTAAGCGCAATCAATTGGATGTATACAAACCGCTATAATCCGAGCAAAAGCGCTTATGGGAACTGGTGGGACTGGGAGATTGGCACGCCGCAGATTGTGAATGATCTTATGGTGCTCATGTATGACTATCTAACACCGCAGCAAATCAATCAGTATCTTGCGGCTATTGATGCCTTCTGTCCAGACCCCAAAGTAGGGTCGGTTCTTGGCGTTAAGGGCACGAAGATGACGGGAGCAAATCTACTAGATAAAGCGCTTGTGGTCACGGTAAGAGGCGTGATTGGCAACAACAGTGCAAAGATCATTCAGGGCCGTGATTCCATTGGCTCCGAGTATGTGTACACGACTCATGGTGACGGTGTGTATAAGGATGGTTCCCTCGTTCAGCATAATAATATTGCCTATACGGGAGGATATGGTTCGGTCTGGCTCAAAGGGACGGCGGACATGTCTTATCTGCTGACCGATTCTCCATGGCCAATAACGGACCCGAATGTTCTGAACATTTACGAATGGGTGGCTCAGACTTACGAGCCGGTGATCTACAACGGTCATTTTATGGATTCGGTAAATGGCAGAGGTATATCTAGAAAAGGAAGCGGCAGCGCAAGAGGGTTAATTGTCACCTTGCTGCGGATGGCTGAAACTGCTCCGGAGAATATTGCAGTATCTATTAAGCAAGCGGCGAAAGAATGGATTTCAGCGAATATGACATCCGGCAATTATTATGAAGGGTTGTCGCTTGCCGATATAACGATTGTGAAAAAGCTGATGAATGACGGGAAGATCAATCCAAGAAGAGCTCTCATTAAGAATCAGGTATTCGCCGGCATGGACCGGGTGGTTCATCTACGCGAAGGTTACGGCTTCAGCTTGAGTCTGTTCTCGAATCGCATCTCGGCGTTTGAGAAAGGGAACAACGAGAACCTGAAAGGATGGTATACGGGGATTGGGATGACCTATTTATACAATCAGGATCTGACCCAATACCGCAATGACTTCTGGCCTACCGTCAATTCCTACCGCTTGTCTGGCACGACAACGGATGGATCGGGGCAGGGAATGGTGCCTGTGGAATGGAAAAGTTACATGAATCCGAAAACCTGGGTGGGTGGATCGTCGCTGGAAGGCCTATACGGTGCAGCAGGTATGGATTTCTCACTCTCCCAAGTGACCGGTAGCGATTTGCAAGGCAAGAAATCCTGGTTTATGTTCGATGATGAGATTGTGGCGCTTGGTTCGGGAATTTCCAAATCAACTGCCGGCCCGCAGTCTGTTGAGACGATTATCGATAACCGGATGCTTAACGAAGTGGGAAACAACAAACTTCTAATCAACGGAGCTGTAGAACCGTCACAGTCCGGATGGTCAGCGACGTTAAAGAACGTTCAATGGGCCCATCTGGAGGGTAATGTGTCAGGTGCCGACGTGGGCTACTATTTCCCTGAAGCTCCAAGTATACTGGCGCAACGTGAAGCCAGAACCGGCAGTTGGAAAGAGATTAATGCCACTCAATCCGATGTTCCCATTACGCGCAACTATTTAAGCCTGGCAGTTGAGCATGGAGATACGCCTACGAATGGCTCATACTCCTATGTTCTGTTGCCTAATCGTGACATTTCAGGTACTGAGGATTACAGTGGCAACCCGGATATCGAAGTGCTGCGCAATACAGAGGATGTGCATGCGGTCAGAGAGAAGAAGCTGGGCATAACCGCCGCTAATTTCTGGAATCCAGGAACGGTAGATTCCATCAAGGCACTCAATCCAGCTTCCGTGATGATTCGGCAGATCGATCAGGAGCTTGTCGTTTCGGTGTCTGATCCTACTCAGTCGCAAAACCTATTGTCCCTGGAACTGGATATACCGGGGTTGACACTGCTCAGCAAAGATAGCAAGACGGATGTAGTGCAAGCTTCGGGAAATACAGTTATAACGGTGGATGTGAAGAATTCTATAGGGGCAACGCATGTATTGAAATTTAATATTACTGAAGGAGAGACTCCAAAAGACGAATATGACGAGCTTCGTGGAAGATGGGTGGAGTATTTGACCGGAGGGCAATCCTTCGACCCGAATAACCCGGACATTGCCAAGTCTATAAAGACTTTATCCGATAAGATCAGTAATCAGGAGCGAACTGGATTCTGGGATACGATGAACAAGCAAATGAACCGTACTTATTTATGGAGCGATAAGCCGGGCAGCACAGCGGATGCTTTTGATACGGCAGCCTCTTATAACCGGTTGAAGGATATGGCTATTGCCTTTTCGACATCCGGCTCACCATTGTACGAGAATATGCAGTTGAAATCAGATATTCTGGATGGTTTAGATTTCTTATACGCGAATTGGTATAACGAAACTAAACTGGAGAAAGGCAATTGGTTCGAATGGGAGATCGGCATTCCGCTTGCATTGGGAGATACGATGACCTTAATGTTCGAGTATTTGTCAGCCGATCAGATTACCAAATATACCAAAGCCATTGATAAATTCTGCCCGGACCCAACCAAACGGACCAATCAACCCTCGTTGATGGAAACCGGCGCGAATCGGCTGGATAAAGCACTGGCAGTGGTCTTGAGGGGCATTTATAATCGTGACAGCGCGAAGATCAAACAAGGGCGGGATGCAGTTAGCCAAGTATTACCCTATGTGACCCGCGGAGACGGATTTTATGAGGACGGCTCCTTTATCCAGCATAATAATATTGCTTATACCGGCAGTTATGGGGCTGTATTGCTTGGCGATATGATGAAAATGATGACTTTGCTGACAGGGTCCTCTTGGCCGCTGACTGATACCAATATGAAGAATGTATACAACTGGGTAACGGATTCTTATGAACCTCTCGTCTACAGAAAATTAATGATGGATATGGTGTTCGGTAGATCGATAGCCCGGGGAAACCGGCAGCTCGTGCCTTGGTCGCATATTTTGCGGCTGGCTTCTTCCGCGCCACCGGAGCAAGCGGCCCGATTTAAATCGATGGTGAAGTATTGGTTCGAAGCCGATACGGTAGTAGAAAGTTATTACGACGGTCTAAGAGTAGCCGATATTGTTCTGCTCCAGACGCTTATGGACGATCCAGAGGTGCAGCCATCAGGAGACCTTACTGTGCATAAGCAGTTTTCGGCTATGGACCGGATTGTCCACCATCGGCCTGGATATGCCTTTGGGATCAGCATGTCTTCGGCCCGAATTGCCAACTATGAAGCGGGCACAGAGAATCTGAAGGGCTGGTATACAGGCGAAGGCATGACCTATCTGTATAATCAGGATCTGGATCAATATGCAGATGCATTCTGGCCGACCGTGAACGCTTATCGTCTGCCTGGGGTTACATCGGATGGGGCAAGTCGCGGTGCAGCCAAGACTACATCTAAAACATGGGTGGGAGGATCATCCATAGACGGCCTTTATGGAGCGGCCGGCATGGATCTGGATCCGGATAACAGCACATTGTCCGGTAAAAAGTCCTGGTTCATGTTCGATGATGAAATCGTAGCACTTGGGGCAGGCATTACAAGCACGGATAACCGCAAGGTGGAGACCATCGTAGATAACCGTAAGCTCAAGGCGAGCGGAGACAATGTACTTACGGTCAACGGAGAGGCCAAGCCATCCGCGCTGGGTTGGTCTGAGTCAATGAATCAGGTGCATTGGGCACATCTGGAAGGCAATGTTCCCGGCTCGGGAATCGGTTATTATTTCCCTGATGCCCCAACGATAGACGGTCTGCGTGAGTCTCGGACTGGCGCATGGAAGGATATTAATCAAGGGGGATCAACGGAGCCGATTACGAGAAATTATGCCAGCCTGTCGATTGCTCAAGGAACGAATCCGGTGAATCAATCGTATTCGTATGTGCTTCTGCCGAATCAGGATGAAACGGCGACAGCGCGCTACAGCAGTAGTCCTGACATCGAAATTATAGCCAACACGGATAGTGTGCAAGCCGTCAAGGAACAGAAGCTGGGACTTACGGCTATGAACTTCTGGGTACCGGGAATGATCGAATCCGTGCGCGCCAATCATCCAGCCTCCATTATTATCAAGGAGTCTGGAGATGAACTGACGATAGCCATTTCGGATCCGACACAGTCTCAATCTGTGGTGAATGTGGATGTCGGCAGAACCGCGCTGGAAGAGCTGATGAAAGATCCAACCGTAACGGTACTGCAGACCTCGCCGAGGGTTGAACTCGCAATTCATACCAGCGGGTCCAAAGGAAAAAGCCATGTTGTCAAGTTCAGAATTGATCCGAATGCCGAGCCTTCTGAGCCTTCCGATTCGGAACCAGACGAAGCGGCAATAACGAAGCTGTATGTTTCTGAAGATGCGTATGTCAATGGAGGATCGAAAGCTGCAGTCAATTATAGTTCGGTCAATTACTTGCAGATCAGAAATGGCAGCGGGGACACAGACAGAAGGGTTTATCTAAAATTCGATCTGAGTCCATTTCTCGGTGAAGTTGGTTCTGTGAAGCTGAATGTGTTCGGAAAGACAAATGACGGGGCAGGCACTTTGTCCGATATCGGTGTATTTGGAGTCCAAGATGATGATTGGACGGAGGCAACGCTAAATTACAATAATGCTCCAAAAATCGGTACTCAAGCTGCGCTGCAGACTTTTTCCGGACCGGAGCAGTGGCGGCAGTTCGATATTACCTCATGGGTTGGCACGGAGTTCCCTTCCGATCCGGTGATAAGTCTGGCTCTTAGGCAGGTAGGCTATAATCTCGCCACAGACATAAGAAGCCGTAAGAATGAGAATGGCAAATATGCCGCGTATCTGGAAATTTTGCCGAAAGATACAACACCTCCAGTCACGAAGGCTACCATACTTGGAGAAACAGGAGAAGGGGGCGCATATAAGGGCAAAGTCAATATCACTTTTGATGTCACCGACCAATCCAATGGGGGAGCTGTCGGCTGGGGAGTCAAGCGGACAGAATACCGGCTCAATGGTGGTTCATGGAGTACGGTTACTCAGAGCGTATATATCGAGAACCCCGGAACCTTCGGGATCGATTATCGTTCGGTGGATAAGGCTGGAAATGTAGAGCCTTTCCGACAGCTTCAGGTGACAGTCATGGAGCCTACAGAAAGAGTCTCAACGGCAATTAGCGGCCCGGAAAGCCTGGCTGTCGGGGAGACCGGAACGGCGGTTACTTCGGTAGTGTACAGCGATGGCAGCCGTTATATAGTAACCGAAGGTATAGTCTATGAGAGCAGCGATCCTAACGTCGCAAGTATAGGCAAAGATGGCCATATTGAAGCTAAAGGACCGGGTGTTTCGGTTATTTCATCCGTATATGACAACATGACCGCTTCCTATTTATTAAAGGTGTATGGACAACTGCCGGAGCTCGTCTCTATTTCGTTAAGCGGTCCGACATCCTTGGAAATAGGGCAGAGCGGTAAGGTGGTCACAACGGCGGTATATAGTGATGATAGCCACCTTACGGTAACCGAGGGTGTGATCTACGAGAGCAGTAACAGGAAGGTAGCCACAGTAACGGCAACGGGGCAGCTGCAAGCACTTGATCCGGGCATGACTGTGATTACTGCAAGTTACGGAGGACGGCAGAGCAGTCTGAGGCTTCAGATTCTACAAGCGGAAGAGACTACTTCAACTGTTCCGAGTCCGCAACCACAAGTGCCTTCCGTACCGGAGGTAACGGCGGGGCGGCTGCAACTAAACGCAGCTTCGTTGAACGATCTTTCGGAAGCCATTGTCTACGAGGGTAAATTGAGAATGCTAGTATTGCCGGGGATGGCAGCAGACATGCTCAAACAGAAGCCGCTTCGGGTAGAGGCTTCTAACTTTAATCTGACCCTTCCGGCAGCGGTGCTTCAACAATTGCGGGGTTTGATTCCTGCGGAGCAATTGGCCGGCAGCCAGATCTTTCTGGAGGCTTCTGAGGTGAATGGGGAAGCGGCGCAGAGAATACTAGCTAGCGCAGAGAAGAAATCTGGTGCAGTGCTAAACCAGGCAGGAGAGTTCCTTCTCTTTAACCTGTATATTGTTGCTGGTGACGGTACAAGAAGCATACTTTCCAAATTTGTTGAGCCCGTTACATTAGAGCTTAACGCCTACCCTGAGGCCAAAAGGAATTTGCTTGGCGGCTATTATTTTCCGGATTCCGGAAATATAGAGTATGCGGGAGGTTCCTGGCTGAAGGGCAAGGTGGCTCTGCGCACCGAACACTTAGGCACATATGCCGTGCTGGAATACAACAAATCGTATGACGATGTTCCTTCTGGACATTGGGCGGCGGCGGTTGTACAAGAGCTAACGGCCAAACATCTGATTCAAGGAGTCGGACTTCGGAATTTCGAGCCGAACCGCTCTGTGACTCGTGCAGAATTTACAGCTATGCTGATCCGCTTGCTGGGACTTGAAGGGAAATCATCTACAGCATTTGCGGATGTATCTGCGGATGAGTGGTATGCGGAGGAAGTGGCGCAGGCTGTAGAGGCGGGGATAGTCCATGGGGTGAGTGAGACTCGCTTCGCTCCAGAAGCCTCTATTTCCCGCCAAGAGATGGCGGTCATGGTGATGCGAGCCTACGAATATGTCAGCGGGAAAAAGGTGGAACCGAAGCCTGTAATCCAATTCGGTGACTTGCGTGCGGCTGCCTCATGGGCCCGTGAATCGATCATTGCTGCCCAAGCCCTTGGACTTATCCAGGGTCGAAGTGACCAGCAATTCGCTCCGGGAGGCTCAGCAACTCGAGCTGAGAGCGCAATGGTTCTATACAATCTTTTAGCAATTAAGACTGAAAAGTAAGAATTTGAAGCCAGGGCTTTGGGTAGGTTCAGTAGAACCATTCCAGAGCCCTTTTGGCGTTTAGAGAAATCGGCAGATTTGGATGGGCAGAGCTTTCGTTGAGGTTTCATTTCTACTCGGTTTGTGAATAATGGAGGATTGAATAGGAAGGGAGCATTAGAGATGCAGGTGTATATGGACATTGTGCTTAGGGCCTTTGTTGCTATGATCATGCTTTTGCTGATCGCCAAAATATTGGGAAAACAAACGTTATCTAACTTGACCTTCCACGATTTCGTGACGGGTATTATATTGGGCTCAATAGCCGCGAACTTGGCGTTTAATAAACAGCTGCATTCTTCCTACATGATCCTGGCGCTTATAGTCGTTACCGTTACATCTTTTTTACTATCTATCATCGCTTTAAAAAGTCGTAAAATGAGAAGCTGGATTTCAGGTTCACCCACTGTACTTATTGAGGATGGGAAAATTCTTGAGCAAAATATGAAAAAGGTAAGGTATTCGTTGGATTCTTTGGATCAGGCCTTGAGAGAAAAGGAAATTTTTAATCTAGAGGTAGTAGAATACGCTGTGCTGGAAGATAACGGAATGGTGTCTGTATTAAAGAAACAAGAGTACCAATATGTTACCCGAAAAGATCTAAAGCTGTTGTCCGTTCCTCAGAGCTTTCCCGTTGAATTGATTATGGATGGAATAGTGCTTGCAGATAATCTTAAGGATAATGGCCTGACCCAAGAGTGGCTGGAGAACGAGTTAAGGCGTAAGGGAAAACAAATTTCTGATGTGTTTTACGGGGTAAGAGGAACGCAGCAGCAGCTGATTTTTGACTATTATGAAGACGGGATAAAGAAACCTATTGATAAAGAATAGCTTTTGTTCATATTGGAGATTGACGGATACCTAAGCAGCGTCTTATAATGTTTATATAATTATTAATTAGTTAATAAAAATATAAACGTTGAGAGGCGGTATTTAACCATGGCAGAACGTGCGATCCTTAATACTGACATTCGCAAAGGGACGATTAACAGAAATATTTACGGACATTTTTCTGAGCATCTTGGCCGTTGCATTTATGAAGGGATTTGGGTTGGAGAAGATTCAACTATTCCTAACACCAACGGTATTCGTAATGATGTCGTGAAAGCGCTTAAGGAAATTAAAATTCCTGTACTACGCTGGCCAGGTGGCTGTTTCGCGGATGAATATCACTGGAAAGATGGTATCGGAGCCCGTGAAGGTCGTAAACGTATGATTAACACTCACTGGGGCGGAACGGTTGAGAACAACCATTTTGGTACGCATGAATTCATGGAATTATGTGAGATGCTGGAATGTGAGCCTTACATTAACGGTAATGTGGGCAGTGGTACCGTTCAAGAGATGTCCGAATGGGTGGAGTATTTAACCTTTGGAGGCGTATCTCCAATGTCCGAGCTTCGCCAGCAGAATGGTCATCAAGAGCCTTGGGCTGTGACTTATTTTGGCGTGGGGAATGAGAACTGGGGCTGCGGCGGGAATATGCGTCCAGAATATTATGCAGATCTTTATCGCCAATATCAGACGTATGTACGAAATTACGGGGACAATCGTATTCACCGGATTGCTTGTGGTCCTAACGTGGATGATTATCACTGGATGGAGGTTCTGATGCGTGAGGCAACACGCTTTATGGACTCGATTACCCTGCATTATTATACAATTCCTGGTCCAGCATGGGAGAATAAAGGTGCAGCTACAGGCTTTGAAACGAGTGAATGGTTTAGTACATTAGAGAAAGCCCTTCGCATGGATGAGCTGATCACCAGACATGGCGTTATTATGGATAAATATGATCCGGATAAAAGAGTAGGTCTTATCGTAGATGAGTGGGGAACTTGGTATGATGTAGAGCCGGGGACGAATCCAGGATTCCTGTATCAACAAAATTCAATTCGGGATGCTCTTGTAGCAGGCGTGACCTTGAATATTTTCCATAAACATAGTGACCGGGTACGGATGGCAAATATTGCGCAGACGATTAACGTACTTCAGGCAGTTATATTGACCGAAGGGGAAAAGATGGTGCTGACCCCAACGTATCATGTATTCAATATGTTTAAAGTCCATCAGGATGCGGAGTTGCTGGATTTAGCACTGGAAAGTGGCACTTACAGCTTTGAAGGCCGTGAGATTCCTGAAGTATCTGCTTCGGCTTCCGTAACTGCTTCTGGAATCATCCATGTCAGTCTTTGCAACTTGAACCATGCTGCTTCTGCTGCTGTTCCACTTGAGCTTCGTGGTCTTTCCGGGAAGAAGGTTGAAGTGACAGGCACAACACTTGCCGGTGATAAAATTGATGCTCACAATACCTTCAGCCAACCGGAGGCGGTAGTGCCGCAAGCCTTCACTGCCTTCACTCTGGAGGGTGATCTTCTTAATGTTGAACTGCCTCCAATGTCAGTAACTGTGCTGGAGATTACGCCGAAGGCTTAAGGTGGTGTTACCATGTCAACAACATCAACATGCAAGGGATGCAGAGAGGATTATAAAGTTACGCCAACGCAGATTAATCGTATCTTGTCTTCTTCCATGTTTAAGCCAGAGTTTTGTGTTCCAGATGAAGTTTACGCTGAACGGGTTGCCCTTTGTGGGACTTGCCCTAAGCTGCACGAAGGGGTAACTTGCGTCGCTTGCGGCTGCATCATCCCCGTAGTAGCCAAGCTTAAGGAACGTAGTTGTCCATTGCCGGGGGGTGGCTTGTGGGGTCCCTTTATCGAAAAGAATTAAGCTAAAATAAGAGCCGCATTCGACTCTCCAATGGGAGGTGAATGCGGCTTTATTCTTGGTTATCCGTATAGAACAACTCAACGATTAGATCTTCATTATAATTTCCAAAACCTTTGCCAAAAAGAGTAATCCCGCCAATATGCTCGGCATCTTCATCTACGGAAAGCTTGAAAGACCACTGTTTGTCACGGATATTCACTTGATCAAGGGTAACTTCTGAGAGCTTTAAACCATCCATAAATGTACCTTTCGCTGTAATACGCAGCTGCTTGAGCAAGCCGTATTGGTTCGTGAGTGCTGGCCACCAGGCCGGTGTATATTTACCACGGCTATCCCCGTAGTCCCCGGGACTTGTCCAGAATCCAAGCTTCACTCCGTTCAGAGTGAATGTGATATCCGAAGGCCAATTATTATTAATGGAAGGTGCTTCGGAAGCAATTTCCATGGTTATAATCAGTTCCTCAGGATGCTGGCTGGAGAGTAGGAAATTAGGGGTTTTATATTCGATAAATCCTTTGCCGAACCAAAGAATCCCCGCATTCATACGCTCAAGATCCCAGAAATAGCGGGGATCATCAAAACTGCCGATCACTTTCTCAGTAGTTGCAAGACCACAGGTTGGCTCGATCAGGAAGTCGGAGTAATGTCCAACCGGAATTTCCTTGCGATAACTTTTGCGCTCATTGATCTGTCTGCCTGGGAAGGTGATTTCTGCTCCTTCAGCAGCTAGAGTACAGATCTTTTGCAGACCACTTCGACCAGGTGCCATATGCGTCTGGATCAGTCCGGCAGCTTCCAGCTTACGCACATGCATAGTCATAATGGCGCTGCTCAAATTTACTGCTGCGGCCAATTCCTTAACATTCATAGGATTTTCGGCAAGCAAACGCAACAAGTGCAGGCGTACTGAGCTGGCTAAAGCTTCATAGACGGGAAGGGATTCTTCCGACAGGTCAAGTTTCATAAGTGGCCTCCAATTAAAATTTATGGGCTAATCGCCGATGATTAAGAAATTTATTAATAACAATATAATAATCGACGTTTATTTCGGACGTATAGTTAATGATTATATTAGTTAAATACTTTTTTTACAATATGGGACTTTAAAAAAAGAACGGAGCCTGTGGCTCCGCTCTCTTTCCAAATCAAATCTTGCTTAATCTACGTTCGAGCTATACTCTGCCTGTACTTCATCTGACTTGAGCGCTCTGCTGTAAATCTTCAGTTCATCAATCATGCCCTTAAATGGTGCATCCCAATAGTTGACGCCTAGAGCGAAAACGCCGTTTTTGTTCTTAAAGACATTCGGGAAGCCCTCACCAGAGAACTGCTCTACTCCGTTAAGGTAAACTTTTACGGTACCATTGCTGACCGTAAACGCAACATGTGTCCATGCGTTTACTGGAATCTTCATGGCAGAAATAGCATCATACCAAGCTTCTCCGGACCATAATAACGTTTTACCGCCGCCGTTCTGAGGAACGAAGCTAATCCAGCTATTTTTAGTGGCAGCGCCGAAGAAAGTAGTTGTTGCATCTGTAAGTTGTTCAGGGTTTAGCCACATAGATACGGTATAGGTATTGCTGTCAATTAATCCATCAGGCAAACGGATACCGGAGGTACCGTTGAATATTGCAGCTTGACCGAGGACACCGTTACCGTATGTGATATTGCCTACAGTTGGGCTATCTACTTTTGCTCCTGTAACTTCGCCTTTTCCGTTCAATTGGAAGGAGTCGTCCAGGTCGCCATCAAAAGCATAATGAGCTACTTTTCCATCAGTTACATTTACTGTGTAGCTGGCTGAAACTTCGCTTCCATCAGTCGCTGTTGCAGTAATTACAGCTTGGCCACCGACAGTTAGTGCTGTTACTATTCCGCTCGCTGCGTCAACAGCCACTACGCTGGAATCGCTAGAGCTCCAAGTTAGCGCCTTATTTCCGGCATTGGTTGGAAGCACACTAACTTGAGGGGTGAAAGTATTTCCTACAGCTACTGATTTAACAGCTTCACTGAATGAGATATTACTTACTTTAATGTTCGTATCAGGCTCACCGTTTACAAGCCAGCCCACAGCTTCCGCAGACAATGCTCTATCATACACGCGGAATTTATCAACCAAACCTTTGTATGGTGCATCCCAGTAGTTCACACCAAGAGCAAATACACCTTTTTCTGTATCGAAAATATCTGTGAATCCTTTTCCGGAGGATTTCAATATACCATTTACGTACATATTGACTGTTCCAGCATTGTAAGTGAAGGCAACATGCGTCCACTGGTTAACTGGAATTTGTAAGCCTGTATCAGCATCTAGCCAAGTATCGCTACCGAACCAGAGTCTGGTGGTTGCTCCACCGTTTCCATATGGCAGGAGACTGAACCAGTTCGTTTCGGTTTTAGCACCGAAGAATACAGGAGTAAAAGCTTTTAATTCGGATGGGTTCAGCCACATCCCTACCGAATATGCGCTACTTTGAATTAATCCGTCAGGTAGACGAACACCGGATTTACCATCAAACTTGGCTGCCTGACCGTCTTTACCAGCCTCAAAAGTGATGTCTCCATCCTCAGTGTTGTTGATCAGATTTCCGGTGACTATGCCGTCAGCTGTGCGATCCCCATTTTCTGCAAGGTCGCCATCAAAGTCAAAGGCAGCTACTAAGCCGTCTTCCAATTGCGTGCTCTTTTTTTCCATAACAACGGCGGTGAAGGTCTTAGTTACTGCGACTTCGCCTAGCTTAATTGTAGCAGTCAGTTCAACTGTAGCGTTTCCAAGTCCAAGTTCAGGACGAGTAACCTTACCATTGTTAGCAATTACGGCCTCATTGGAAGAGGACCATGAAATTTCTGCTCCGCGCAAGCCTTCCGTAGGGAGGGTGATGTCATCGTATATTTTTCTTGTGTCACCAATACTCAAGCCTGCAGCAATATTGTTCAAAATCTGCTCAACGCTCATCGATTGCATCTGGCTGCCCCAGATAGTGATTCCTTGATCTGACATTGCGGTGAACGTCATAACATGCTGTTGTCGTGAGGAATCCCATTGCTTCACAAATACACCTTTGTAGAGATGTTGTACGGTGTTTCCATTTTCCGTTTCGTTAATGAGCAAATGAGCGAAGTACTCATCCTTCAATTCCCAAGTTCCGGTTAACGATCCAGCGATCGTTCCGTCACTTTTTAGCTCGATATCTACTGTAGGTTTGATAACGCCTGAAACATCCTTGCCGTGGTTAACGAACTGATAAGAGCCGACAACATTATCCCGTGCTACAGCCCCAATAGTTTCACCCGTGTAACGATGTACGGCAGTTACTGGCCAGCCATCTTCGTTAGTGAACATTTGATGCACACGAAGTTCATGTGTTTCACCACGGAGTGGGAAACGAGTGTGGAAGAAGTTAAATATTTTACCCGTTTCATCATCATATTGTACCGAGTTATGTCCTGAGGACACATAACCATACGTTTGGAAATTCGGGTCTGCATTTTGATTTGTAAACATGAAGTTTCCTAACAGCTTATTACCATATGGTGTGTTGTCACCATCGGTAGTTAGAACAGCATTCTGTCCTGCTGCATCCGTATAAGGGCCGTCCGGATTTGTTGAACGGAACTGCCGCATGCTGTAACCGCCTTTGGAGTCCAGTCCACCGTAAGTTACATACAAGAAGTAGTAACCAGTATCCTTATCATAAACGATGTACGGACCTTCACCCGATTTGGTCATTCCGCCAGAAATATGGGTTCCGAAATAGCGGTCGATAAGACGTCCATCAGCGGTCTTTCCATCTTTGCCTGGATATTTAGGTTCTCCGGTAGCTGGATCAATCTCCAGAATGAATATACCACCTGACCATGAACCATAAGTCATCCAAAGCTTGTTGTCTTTGTCGTAGAAAATAGTTGGGTCAATTGCATTTGTATAGGTTTTGTTTTGATACAAACCACCTGCATTAAACCAATCTGGATTGACACCTTCCAACGTTCCATTGTCGATAAGGTCCTTGATATTTGTATTGTCCCATTTCTTATTTACTTTACTGTCACTGTCATAAGCCTCTTCCTTGGTGAAACCGGAATAAATTACGGTATTTCCATAAGTATAAGGCCCTTCGATATTTTGCGAAGTGGCGTAGCCAATCGCCGAACGGATATAAGTAGAAGAAGCGCTGTAATACATCATATAAGCGCCAGTTGTTCCATCAGCGTTCTTATAATCGTTATTCCAGAATACGTCCGGTGCCCAGATGGAGAATCCGCCTTTACTGTCCGAATCGTTCTCGCCAGCCCACTTAAAGGATTCTGCCAGATTCTTGGACAGATCACCAAAAATCACGTTGCCCGGTGTTGTATAACCATTAGTGAACTGTGTCCAGTTCATCAGATCATCTGATTTGGCCGCATCGATATGAGAGCCAAATACATAATAAGTTCCATTATCCACTACCACCGATGGATCATGTACCGAGACATTGGTGAGTGCTGGTGCAGTTGCTCCCGGACTAGGTGTAGCCGTTGGTGCCGGAGTAGCCGTCGGATTTGGTGTAGCCGTCGGATTTGGTGTAGCCGTCGGATCTGGTGTAGCCGTCGGATCTGGTGTAGCCGTCGGATCTGGTGTAGCCGTCGGATTTGGTGTAGCCGTTGGATCTGGTGTAGCCGTTGGGGCCGGAGTAGCTGTAACTTCCGGAGCCGAAGTAGCAACAGAACCGCCATTAGATCCACCGGTACCAGTGGTTGCCGTAGCCGTTGGAGTTGGTGTTTCAAAATGGATTAACTGACTGTACTTGCTATCAAAGATAACCTTACCCGTGCCTTGGATGGTTAGGATATCGTTGAAACCAAGGATTAGATTCTTGATTTCTGTACCTGCCTCTACACGCAGCTTGGCTTTTTGCTTCAGTGTAACTTCAGCAATACTGCCTGCTGTCAGATGGAGTGTAGGCTCTCCCAACGCTTGAAGCTCAACGGAATCAAAGCTTCCTTTCAGCTTGAGGATGGAATCCTTAGGCAGCGTATTCTCAACAATAACCCGGCTGAAACCTGCCCCCGTTAATGCATCTTCCTCTAGTATTGCACTGGAATGTACGCGTACGTTTGGTACGGCACTTGTGCCTCTAGTAACGACTCGCAGCTTGCCGTTATGCTTATCTACTACCATTTCAGCAGCATTGGAGTCGCTTAGTACGACACTGTTTTCACCGCCACCAGAAACGAATACTTTTCCCTTAACAGTGACATTATTCAGTGTGACATCGCCCTCAGCAATACCTTCGGTAAGGTAGAGATTCCCTGAGATTGTGGAGTTTTTCAACTCTACGCCTGGGCTGCTGATAACCATATTCCGAGTGTTAATCCCCGAATAGCTTCCGCTCTTAGGCGTGATTTCTCCGCTAAGCTTCTCAATCATGCGCAGTGCTTCCGCTCTTGTTACAGCCTGAGTTCCTTTAAAGCTGCCGTCAGTGTAGCCTTGCAGATAACCTTCACCAAGTAAAGACAATACTGCTTCTTGGCTCCATTCTGGCAAATCAGCAGCATCCTTTGGTGCAGAAGTGCCAACAGATGAGTTGAGTTGGAACAGTCTAAATAACATTACTGCAGCTTCTTGCCGACTTACTTGCTGTGCGGGTCGGAAGGTGCCATCGCTGTATCCTGTTACATATCCTGCAGCGGTTGCTTTTTGGATATCTCCGTAATAAGCACCTGTCGTGGAAACATCCGTGAAGCCTATATCGGCTTTTTCCTGCAAATTAAAGACCCGATTAACCAGAGTAACCCACTCTGCACGGTTGATTTCTTGATTTGGCTTATATATTCCGTTTCCGTAACCCAGAATCAAGCCCTTATCTACCCAGGTTTGAAAATCTTTTTGTGCCCAGTGGCCGGAATAATCGGCAGTTTGTTGCTGAGTGGATAATGCGACTGCTTTGGAATCGCTTGCAGAAGCAGCAGAAATTAATGGAGCAGGCACTAATAGAGTGAGGGCAAGCAGGGAAGCGGTTAGTTTACCAGTAGTTTTTCTCAAATGTATGATCCTCCGATTCTAGTGATGTAGAGCTTGTACACGCGTATTTTTCCAATTCCTCCCTTCTTTACTGAAAAAAATGTAAAACGCTTACATAATTAGCTACTAAAAAAACGCTTTCGAATATGAAAATGGTTTTAATTTATGTATTACTAAACCATAATACGGAAAACGTTTTATAATGCTCTCATTTTAAGCATGATATCAGCAAATAGTCAAACAGAAATTTAATGATTTATGAATCTTTTTATATTTTTATAAATTATAAATTCAAAATAGAGGCAAATGATTTAACTACTGGTGATTACTGCTGAAGTGGATAAGAGTGAAATACAGTGAATGGATGACTAGGCGGGATATATCAGCAAGATAAAGAGAGGGGATAGGGCATAACAGGTGGGGGGGAGCTAAAGAAGAATAGCTAATTAGTTGTTCACCCCCGCAAAAAAACCAGTTTTGCTTAGATCATAAATGAAAAATTTACAGATAGTACAACTTGAAAATGATATCTTGATCATGGTTTCCGAATTTTTTTCCGAAAATCGTTGCTCCTCCTACGTGTTTTGCATCTTCCTTCACTTCGATCCGAAAGGTCCAACGATCACAATTCGTATCTAAATCCTCAATCGAAACCTGAGACAGCGGGTCACCGTCAATATAAGTTCCATTGTGGTTTGTAATTCTAATCGTTTTTAGCAATCCGTATTGATTGATATTGTGTGGCCACCATTCCGGTGTGAATTTACCTCTAGCATCAGCGAAGTCTCCGGGGCTCGTCCAAGTCCCTAATTCCAAGCCATTCAAAGAAAAGGTGATGTCTGAAGGCCATACGTCATTAGCAAAGGGGAATTCGGAAGAAAGCTCTAAGCTAATTTCAAATTGCTGTAAGGTTTCCTCTTTTTTTAGGAAATTAGCGATATTATATTGCACATAACCTTGCGTGAACCAGAGTATCTCTGCGTCCACTCTTTTAGAATCCATGAAATATTTAGGTTCGTCTACTCTGCCGATAAACTCCTTATCCGTAGCAAGTCCGCAAGTAGGTTTCAGATCATAATCGGTATAATGACCAATCGGCACTGATGTCTCGTAGGAGGCAAAGGAGTGAAAGATTTTTTTCGGGAAGTTAATCTCAATATGATCCACCCTAAGGATTGAGATTTTTTGCATTCCTGATTTACCAGGCACCTTTTCAGTTTTTATGAGCCCTGCATCTTCTAGTTTTTTAATGTGTTTGGTAACGATAGGACTGCTTATTTTAAGTTCTTCTGCCAAATCTTTGATGTTCATCTTATTTTTGGAGAGCAACTGAATAATTTTGATGCGTACTTCACTCGCTAAAGCTTCGTAAACAACAAGAGAGGATTTGTCGATTTCCAACTGCATTTTACCCACTTCTTTCAAAGTTATTTCATATACTGTAAAGTTTATTAATCTATATATAAAGTAACATGAAAGGTAACCGAAGTAAATATAATATCGCTTTCATCTCCGAGAGATGAATCAAAAGGTTAATTAAACGAAAAAAAATTCTGTTAAGTTTATTTAAATGTTATTGACTACGCTTTCACAATGAATGTATACTAATCTCAAGTTAATCGTTTTCAAAGAAAGTGAACATGAATGGTTATCTTAACATTACAGCTGCAGGGGGAGAGAGTAATGAAAAAGAAATTTGGAGTTTTATTAGCAACGGTTCTAACATTATCGACAGTTTTGGCAGGATGCGGTGGTAAAGATGATAGTAAGACGATTACGTTCTGGACACCGCTGACCGGTGATGACGGTGCTTATATGGATCAAATTGTTAAAAACTACAATGCAACGAATCCCGAAATTAAAGTAAAACATGTTATTACGGCTGATATGTACACAAAAATTTCTACAGTTTTGGCATCTAGCAAAGGTGTTCCTGATTTAGCAATTATCCACGCTGACCGTGTTCCTGGGTTTGTTAAACAAGGTGTACTGGAATCCATGCAAGATACCGTATTGCCAGCACAACCTGAACTGAAAGCTGAAAACTACTTACCACAAGCTTGGAACACTGGTAATATCGATGGAACTCAATACACAGTTCCTCTTGATATTCATAGTAACGTAATGTATTACAATAAAGATTTGCTGAAAAAATATAACGCTGAATCCTTCTTGGATGATAACGTTGTTACTATTGATGAAATGCTTTCCTTACAAGGTAAATTGGATGAAGGCGATTACGTAGTTAATGATGCCTTGCTGGGCTGGGTTATCTTGGCTCAAATTCAAGATTTGGGCGGGGATATCCAAGTCGATGGAAAACCGGCTGTTAATACCCCTGTATTTAAACAAGCGTTTGAAAATGTTAAGAAAATCGCCGATGCTGGCCTGATGACTCCATTTGGTGAAGACGGTTACTTGATGTTCCAATCTCAAAATGTACTTTTCTCGACAGACGGAACTTGGAGTTCTACAGCACATGCTGGGGTTGAAGGCTTGAACTTTGGCGTGACCAATGTTTATTCTCCTACTCCTGATAAATTCACCAACAGATCTTCTTCTCACTTGTTCGCTATGTTGAAAAATGATAAGAGAACAGACGAAAAAGAAGTGGGTATTGCTAACTTCTTGGAATATGTTCGTACGAATTCGATGGAATGGGCAAAAGCTGGACAAAACGTAGCAAGTAACGTAGTTAACCAAAGCCCTGAGTACAAAGACTTTATGCAATCCTTCTTTACATCTGATGAAAAAGAAATCGAATCCCTATACATTTACACCTATGAATACTACCCATACATTGCGGAAGCTGTAGATACTTACTGTGCGGATATCGTGCGTGGCAACGTTGATATTGATGAGACTTTGGCAACGATGCAAAAATTTGTTGAAGATAAAATTGCGGAAAGCAGCAGTGCAGCAAAATAAAGCAAAATAGAATAGATTGTACGAAGTAATGTGCCATGTTATGGTGCATTACTTTGTGCAAAAGGAGAAATGAATTCCTATGAAAAAGAAAATCAATTGGGCACCTGCTTTCTTTGTAGGTCCGCATGTCATTTTGTTTGCTGTCTTCATTTTATTGCCAACGATTTATGGGATTTATGCTTCATTTACAAAATGGAATTTAATGAGTGATCCGGTATGGGTAGGCTTTGATAACTATAAGGCTATTCTTTTTGACAACAGTTCAACCTTTCATACTCAATTTTTCAGAGGTCTAAAAAATACATTGATTTTCGTTGCTATGTCTGTTCCGTTGCTGATTATTATTCCATTAATGGTCGCGGTGGCGTTGGAACATAAAAAAGTTAAAATGAAGAGCTTAATTCAATCTATTCTTTATATTCCTGGCTTGATTTCAATTTCTGCGGCCGCACTGATTTGGCTGTTGATCTTTAATAAGCAACTTGGGATCACTGGTAATCTATTTGGATCACAAATTGCTTGGCCTGCAAATCAACCCTATGCGTGGATTATTATCATTGTAATTACTTTATGGGGTGGTATTGGGGGCAACATGATTATCTATCGTGCTTCCTTAAGTGGCGTTTCTCAAGAGTTATATGAATCGGCTGAGCTCGATGGTGCGGGTTCTATTAAAAAATTCACTAGTATTACCTTGCCATCTATTCGTTTTCCATTAATTTATACCTTTGTTATGACAACTGCGGGTGCCTTTAATGTATTCGGCCAACCGTTAATGATGACCGATGGCGGACCTCGACAAAGTACACACGTTCTAATGATGTATATTCGTCAATTAGCTTTCGGTAACGGTGAGTCCATCGCCGGGATGGCATCAGCTATGGCAGTTTTATTGGGATTAGTTATTTTGGTGATCTCAGCGCTGCAATATTTTGTAATGAACCGAAATGCTTCATAGGTTCGCAGAAACTAATTGACTAACAAGGAAATGGAAAAGGTAGGTGTACTAAAATGTCAAACCAGGCAGTAAATCCAGTTGTAAATACAACAGGCAAAATAAAAGGCTCCTCCAGTGTAAGTATTTCAAAATATATTTCCTATATATTTCTAGGTATCCTATGTGTGATTTGGATCATTCCTGTTATATTCGGGATTTCCACCTCATTTAGATCACAAACGGAAGTAGTATCCTCGGGCTTTAGACTATTTCCTAAAGAGTGGGTCTTTGAGAACTACGTTACAATCCTAAACAATACCTCTACAGCTCCAATTCTACGTTGGTTAGGTAACTCATTGTTTATTGCTACATCTCACACCATTCTGGTTGTTATTGTTATTTCGATTACAGGTTTTGGATATACCCGTATTAAGTTTAAAGGAAGAGACACATTGTTCTTTACTTTGCTGGGGATCTCCTTCTTCCCGGGTGTTGTTAACTTGATTCCTTCTTATAAAATCATTGACTCCTTTGGTTGGGTGAATACTTCCTGGGCTATGATTATCCCTGGTCTTGCGGGTATGGGTAATATCTTCTTGGTCAGACAGTTTATGAACGGTATCCCAAAAGAATTAGATGAATCGGCTAAAGTTGATGGTGCTAGTGACTTTAGAATTTTCGCGCAAATTATATTGCCGTTAGTTAAACCAATATTGATTGTTTGCGGATTGTTCTCCTTTACTGGATCTTGGAATGACTTCCTCTGGCCGGTTATCGTGTACACAGACGTAGACAAAATGCCAATTACTGCTGGTTTGCTCTTATTGCAAGACATATACGGAAACTACCGTATGATCGGACAATTAATGGGCTCGGCAATCATGGCGATTATTCCAACATTGCTGCTATTCGTTTTTGCACAAAAATACTTTGTTCAATCCATCAACCTGAATTCGGGTATCAAAGGTTAGATCGAATGAATTTAAACTTAAATACACCTTGACTTCTTATAAGGAAGGGTGTGTTTTGGTGACCTGCAAATATAAAAAAAAGAGATAAATATAGGAGTTGTCATTGTGAGAGAATTTAATGTGAAAAATCCACTAGTTGAGCAACGAGCAGATCCTTGGATCTATAAACATACTGACGGGTACTACTATTTCATAGCTTCAGTTCCAGAGTTCGATAGAATTGAGCTTCGCCGTTCTGAATCCATTCAAGGATTAGCTGAGGCTGAAGGGAAGACCATTTGGGTTAAGCATGAAACGGGCTTGATGAGTGCTAATATCTGGGCGCCAGAGATTCATTATATTGATGGAAAATGGTACGTGTATTATGCAGCTGCACATACCTCTGATACGAAAGATGGTTTATTTGATCATCGCATGTTTGCACTAGAAAACTCATCCGCAAATCCTTTAGAGGGTGAATGGGTGGAAAAGGGTCAAATAAAAACAAAATGGGAATCTTTTGCCTTGGATGCAACAACTTTTGAGCATAAAGGAGTTAGATATTACGTTTGGGCACAAAAAGATCCTGCTATCCCTGGCAATTCAAATATTTATATTTCCGAAATGGAGAACCCTTGGACACTAAAAGGCGAGCAGGTGTGCATCACCACTCCTGAATACGATTGGGAAAAAATCGGATTTTTGGTGAATGAAGGCGCGGCAATCCTTAAGCGTAATGGACGCATTTTCATGACTTTCTCAGCTAGTGCAACAGATCACAACTATTGTATGGGATTGTTGACTGCTGATGAGAATAGTGATTTGATGGATCCAAAATCATGGGTCAAGACACCTGAACCTGTGTTTACGACTTCTGAGGAAAACGGCCAATATGGTCCGGGACATAATAGCTTCACTGTCTCTGAGGATGGCACACAGGATATCCTTGTTTTCCATGCTAGAAGCTATAAGGAAATTGTCGGTGATCCGCTTTACGATCCGAATCGTCACGCACGTGTGCAAGTAATCCAGTGGAATGAAGACGGAACGCCAAACTTTGGTGTACCTAGACCGGATACGAAATAAAAAGGGATTTGTCGCATAAAACAACAGAGCAATGATTCTCCCAGAGGTGGAGAAACACTGCTCTGTTGTTTTTTATAAGAGTCATAGTTATAACCCTCCTGAGGCTTAAGGACTCAGCTGACGCTATTTGCAAATTTTTGGACATTTGAGCAAGGTTGCGGACCCCAGTGCAGCTATTCCTTTAGAAAAGGTTCATTTTTGCTGTTCTTCAAGCCAATAACGACTTTAGGGTCCGTTAGGTACACAAATTTGTGATAAAGTTGCATTTAAGGTCAACGGTGTCCGATAGTTGCTTCGGGAACGCGTAAAAGCAAGATGATCAAATGAGGTACTCTTATAATAGAAGATCCCGTCTTCTGAACAGCTCTACTCCCAAGGAAAAGGTGAACACTCCGATCAACAGCAGCCAACTGGAGACCTGAATAATCTCCACGTTGCCCTGAACGATTTCCCCGGGTTGATAGAAGGAGAATAAGGTTAGGAAACGCAGTCCTTCCAGTTTGTCGCTTATTTTACCGAGTAGATCCAGAGTGAAAAATCCGAAGGCGATGGCGCCGGAAATTCCGAGCGCTTTTTTCTCGTCATTACATACAGAGGACACGAGAAAGGTAAGGCCGCCTACCGCAAAAAATAATAAAAACGCCACGGTATTCAGCTGAGCGAAGCGACCACTGTTAAAGTCATATTCACTGCCAAGGAACCATGCTTTACCTAATAATCCGGCGAGGGTGGTTACACCCATAATTAAGAGTAATGCTGTAGTGAGAACAAGTGCCTGCGTGGTAGCGACTTTTCTCCGTGTAGTTGGGGCTATGAGCAGATAAGCCATGGCGCCGCGATCCACGAGTCGAGCCATAAGCTGCGTTGACATTTGCACACAAACTATGGAAAGAATCAGAACTAGTATAAGTCCATAATATTCTCCGGAGATAAAAGCTTCAGCACTGGTAAATCCGCTATTTAATCCAAAGGCTTTACCCACACCCTCTGGCATCGCCTTAATAAGGTCATCAATTGCTTGTGTGCTCCCCGCAATCCCAGGATAAAGCCAGATCATAAACAGAATATAGAAGGCAGAACCAAAGGCGTAATTCAATATTCCTTTCAGGTTCACTCGCATCATTTCCTTATAGAGCGGAAGATTCATTGCACTGCCCCCTCGCGGTCATAATAGTCCATGAAGATGTCCTCCAGATTCTGCGTGAATACGTCGATGCTGCGGACATTGTATTTTCCAGTTTCCCGGATGAATCGGTCATAATTGCCCTGCACAGCTATGCGGACCCTATTTCCCTCGTGAGCTTCCACTTGTAGGCCGGAGGCGGCAAAATTCACTGCATCTTCACTATTCGCAAAAATGACCTCAAACAGCTTCCGTTGCATCGATTGCAGTTCATGAATATTTTTTACGGTGATAATCCGTCCGTCTTTGATAATTGCGGCGCGGTCACAGGTGCGTTCAATTTCTTGAAAGCTGTGTGAGGACATGAGAAAGGTAGTTCCGGCTGATTTTTCCTCCAGTACCAGATCAATAAATACCTTTTGCATGAGCGGGTCGAGACCCGAGGTAGGTTCATCCAGAATAATAACGTCAGGACTGTGCATAAAAGCAGCGACGATTCCGACCTTTTGCTTCATTCCCTTTGACATTTTTCGGATCGGAGTGGTGGCATCAAATTGCAAACGTTCAATCAGCTGCTCGCGTTTGGTAGTATTTTTGATTCCCTGCATGGCTGAGATAAATTTAAGGAAAGAAAGACCCGTCATCCCATCAAAAAAGTTGATTTCACCGGGTAAGTAGCCGATATGCTTCTGGACTGTCCCTTGTGCCTTCCATACATCAAGCCCATGGATACTCGCATGCCCTTGATCTGGTTTCATAAAACCCATGATATGCCGTATGGTCGTCGATTTACCCGCACCGTTAGGACCCAGAAATCCAAAAACCTCGCCTTTATTTACGGTAAATGTTACATCTTCGATTCCTTTGCCATTCGAAAATCGTTTAGTTAAGCCTTCTACTACCAGCATGCTGCCACCCCCGCCGCAAAATAATGAACTATTATGAATCAGATATTTCATATGTTATATTATTCCTAGTGGTTAATGAAGTCAATATAATTATGAAATAATTGAAATGGAATATTTCATTAAATTTGAATATGCATACTTAATAACGAAGTTAGGGTGGAAGCTATGAATGGATTTGAGAAGAGAGCAGCACAGATTAAACTCAAAATTATGAAAACTACCATGGAGATGCTCAAGAACTGGGAACCGAAACGTCTACGGATCGCTGATATTGCGAAAGAAGCAGGGGTCTCTCAGGTGACGATTTATAATTATTTTGGCAGTAAGGAAGCGCTGCTTAGTGAGTCTTTTAAGGACTTTGTTCAGAAGGAAATTCAGGAATTTGAAGATTACATTTATCAAGAGCATTCTCTAAAGGAGATTATTGGTTACATTCTAACCATGGAGAGGGAAACTTACAGCGGTTTATCTCCCGCAACTGTGAAGGAGCTTATGGTTGAGGATCAAGAAATGTTCCATTATATTGAGGAACGATATGCGAATGACATTTTGCCGGTGCTGGTGAAGATGGTCGAGGATGGGAAAGCGCGGGGAGAAATCTCAAATAAAGTATCCACCAAAGGGATACTTTCACTAATGGGGATGTATATGCGTAATGCGGGTGAACTTCTAGACGAAGCTAGCAAACAGGTAGATATGGATGCCTTCATCGAGGAAGCCATCCATATTTTCTTCTATGGCATTTGCGGGAAAGAGTAAGGGGAGCTTGAGCTGCGAGAGCATCACCCTTAATTGATCAGGTGAACAGCGGATTTCCAGTCATGCCGACCCAAAGAGCGGATTGTTCAAGCTGGGCAGCAAGCTGAAGCAATAAATCTTCACGGCCTTTGTTCGCCATGACTTGAACGCCTAGCGGAAGGCCATTTGCTGACTTATGGACGGGCACGCTCATTGCAGGCTGGCCTGTCAGATTTGCGAGCTGTGTGAACGGTGTATAGGTTAGGCTTGACTCAAACATCTCGTAAATTAAGCGGCTCTGTTCTTCTTTTGGCAATTCGTTTACGTGCAGCAGCTTTGCTATCTCTGCAGGTTTATGCGTTAATTCACCAATTTTGGGAGCAGAGTTTGCATTCGTAGGTGTTATATATAAGTCGTAATGATTAAACAGTTCCGCCATTTGGGCGGCTGCAACGTCCCATTCATCCAGACTATGTACGAATTCGGCCGCTGAAACATTTTTTCCGGTCTCACCAAGGACCCACGTAATGATATCGACATCGTAAGCAGTTATGGAACGTCCCATATTTCTCTCCAGGGAGACGAACATCGCTGCTACCTCTCCGGCATTCATCGTATAGTAGTTCTCCATCAGTCTTGTGCCATTCACAGGACTTTCTATTTCTTCAACCGCATGTCCTTCAGCTTCGAGCCATTTCACGGTTTTGAGAACAGCATTTACGGCCTCTTCAGAGACAGGCGTACCTACTGGGGAAGCAGTCGTAAATCCAATTCGTAGTTTACGTTGCGTAGGCTTAAACAGATCATCCAGATATACGCCCGGGTATAACGGGGTCTGGAAGGCGGCTTCCGGCTGCACAACCTGCAGCAGATCTAACATAGCAGCGCTATCGCGAACGGACCGGGTTAAGGCAAAATCAATAGAAGCCCCTTGCCATTGACGGCCGACTCCGGGTCCTACTGGTGTGCGCCCGCGCGTGGGTTTAAGTCCGAATAGGCCTGTGAATGAGGCGGGAATACGGATGGACCCACCACCATCACTGGCTCCCGCTACTGGAACAATACCAGAAGCTACAGCCGCCGCGGCTCCGCCACTTGAACCTCCAGGAGAATATTCGAGATTCCAAGGATTACGAGCAGGGCCATGGAGGACATTCTCTGTAATGTTTTTTAAGCCGAACTCGGGTGTATTTGTATGTCCAAGTGGAATAAAGCCGGCTTTCCTAATTCGTGCAACATAATTTGAATCCCACCGTGCGACATTGTTCTTCATCAGCATAGCCCCACAAGTGATGGGCTCGCCAGCGATAGATTGGGAAATATCTTTTAATAGAAACGGAACGCCAGCAAACGGCCGAGTGATATCTTGAACAGGCATCTCGTCGGCTTCTCTAAGAGCAGCTTCACGACGGGTGCGCACCACCGCATTTATGACCGGATTGATCTCATCTAACCGAGCGAAGGCGGCTTCGACCAGCTCACGAGGTGAAATTTCACGTGCTTTGACAAGTGAAGCAAGTCCTAGAGCGTCATAGGTAGAGTAAGAAAAGGACAAATTAGATACCCACTTTCAATTTAGGATGATTATTATATTATACATCCCATTAGTTATTTTTTGAGAATGGGTAATCTGACATCTATCAATTCTTTTTTACGTCATATTAGGCTATACTTAGTGTTAAATGATTTTATGGGGTGTACTGATGAACGAAGAGAAATATCAGAATGTGGATGGATTAATGGAGGCTTTCCAACAATTCGCTAGAATGAATTGGCGTAAAACCACGATTTGGGGCTTGAAGCCAAGTGAGGTCCGGATGTTGGTTTCTTTAAAGCTTGGTAAAGAACGGGAAGGGAAGAAGGGACAGACAGTTTCGGAGATTAGCAAGTTTCTGAAAGTCACCTCTCCTACGGTTACCCAAATGCTCAATAGTCTGATTGCACAAGGATATGTGGCGCGTACTTCTGATGCACAGGATCGCCGAGTTAGCGAGATCACGCTTACGGAAAAAGGGGAGCATCTGGCTGAGATGGCTGTAACGAAATCCCGGAATACCTTTAAAGGTATGATTGATTACATGGGCAAAGAACAGACGGATACGTTAATGGAGCTGTTAAACGGAGTCTATGTTTACTTCGAAGAATTGAACGATCAACCAAATGAATCCTAGCCCTTCTTATAAAAAAAGAGATGCCGCACAGCCTAAGCTGTTTACGGACATCTCTAATGTAAGGTTATTTGTGATTAATGTGCAGCAGGCACAGATTTTTCGAGTTTTTTACTCCCGTTTTTATCCTCTGCGTGTGTCTCCATTTTTTTCTCTCCACTACGTAATGGAATCTCTTTAAGGAACAGAACGAGCAGTGCTGCGATAACTAACAGCGCCGTACCACTTAAGAACACAACTGTCAGGGAATCGCTTAGTGCGTTCCGCAGCATCTCAATCAATTGATTGAAGAGCGGCTGGATTTGCTCTGGCAGTGTTGCATGCAATTCTTTAAGCTTAGGCTGATCTAGCAGCATTTGAGGATTCATAAAGGCAGAAAGCTGTTTAGCGGATTCAGGATCAAGTTTGGATAAATCCGGACCTTTGCCAGAGGACACCGCTGCCTCTAATTTTTTCGTTAATGAGGAGTTCATAATGGTACCCATGATGGCAATACCTATGGTTCCACCTAAATTACGGAATAAAGTATTTGTAGCAGTAGCAACACCTAGCATTGAAGGCGCTACAGCATTTTGTACGGTTAGTGTAAATACAGGCATCGATAGTCCTAACCCAACCCCGAAGATAATCATGCTGACTACAGCCGTAGCAATGTTACTCATAAAGGCCATTAATATCATGGCTACAACCATGAATGGCATCCCCATTAGAGCATAACGTTTATATTTTCCTGTTTTGGAGATCCATCTTCCCACTAAAGTACTTAGTACAATCATAGTAAGTGACATTGGCATATTGATAAAACCAGATTTAGTTGGGGAGACGCCCTCTACCCCTTGCACGAAGAAAGGCAGGTAGATCATTGCGCCCATCATACCGGCATTCATCAGGAAGCCGACAATCATTGAGATGGATACGATGGAATTTTTAAATAAGGATAATGGCAATACTGGGCTTTTAGCTTTACGTTCAATCAGAATCAGGATAATCAGACCCAGAATGGAAGCCCCAAACAAGCCTAGAATCTCCGGAGAACCCCAGTCATATTTTGTTCCCGCCCATGAAAAGCCCAGCAGGAGCGCAACGATGGTCAGGGAAAGGAAAATGGAGCCTAAGTAGTCGATGGACTCAGATGTAGAACGCGTTGTTTTAGGGAACATTTTCAAAATCATAAAGAAGGCCACGATCCCGAAAGGTAAGAAGATCCAGAAGATCCATTTCCAAGCCATGTGATCTACCATGAATCCGCCAAGGGTAGGACCAATTACGCTGGAGAAACCAAATATCGCCATCATAATTCCAGTCCACTTGGCTCTCTCTCTTGGAGCGAACAAATCACCTACAGCGGTTACGGTAGCCGACATTAGAATCCCGCCGCCTAGACCTTGTATCCCGCGATAAGTGATCATTTGAAAAATGTTGGTCGACAATCCGGATAGGAAAGCACCTATAATAAAAATGACAATCCCTGATAACAGGAAGGGCTTTCTTCCGTAAATATCGGATAACTTACCGACAAGTACGGTAGCAATGGTTGAGGTGAGCATATAGATGGTAATTACCCAGGTATAATGTTCAATACCTCCAAGCATCGCAATAATTCGGGGCATTGCTGTGCCCACAATCGTCTGGTTGATTGCTGCGAAAAACATAGCCGCCATTAAAGCAATCATAATTGTAACTTTCTTTTTCTGAGTGAGATGCTCCAGAGCAGTTCCTCTCCTTTAACTTCTATATATTGTAGTTTGGGAATTCATGTCGTAATAATTAGGTAGCCAAACTATCATTTATGTATAATACACAAATTCATCAATTAGCACAACAGGTTAATTATATTAAATTTTAATTTAAAGAGAATTTGAATTTGACTTGATTTTTTGGGAATAGGTAAGTAATCTAATTAGATTGAGGTATATTGGAGGTGCCCTATGGATACCCATGACAATCAAGAGCAGAAGCTGATCATAGCCCTTGAAAATATAAAGCGTCTGACTGCTCGCCCCTACTCGATTGATGTAGTATCGTATAGAGAGTTTGTTATGATGTACGTCATTCACACTGTAATGAAGCAAAAGAAAGCCACTGAAGGTGACAAACAGCACCGGGGAGTTATGATTTCTAAATTAAGTGACCTGCTCCAGATAAGTAGACCTACTGCCACGCAAATGGCAAATACTTTGGAGGAAAAAGGTTACGTAGTGCGTACAACATCCGATACAGATCGTCGGGTCGTATATATCTGTCTGAGTGAGCTTGGAGAGCAGATTTATAGCAGGCAGATGGCATCCTATTCCGGCATTTTGAGTGAAATCACGCAAAAGGTCGGTAAGGAAGAGATCGACCAGCTGATCTTTTTGTGCGATCGTTTTCAAGAAGCGGTGCATGAGGTCAGAAGCCGTCATTTTTTTCCACAGTCGGATGAGGAGCCATTAGTTATAGATTCAGTATAGAAAGCCCAACATCAAAAGATATTCCTGCAGACCTGCGGGAACATCTTTTTTTGCATCTTAGAGCAAGGAGTGATTATCATCAGAATATTAGCAATTAGTGACATTCACGGAAGTTATGTAGAATTCAATGCCCTATTATCAAAAGTGAATTATCGCCCGGCGGAGGATAAGCTTATTTTAATGGGAGATTATGTGGATAGAGGTCTGGACAGTAAAGGAATTGTGGAGCAAGTGATGACTCTGCAGCAAGAATGTGGAGCGATAGTTCTCAAAGGAAATCACGATAAAATGGCTTGCGATGCGCTCACCAGCGAAGATGATAAATTGGATACCCATTGGCTAACTAACGGCGGATTTCATACACTGATGAGTTATTGCGAGGCGGGCTACGAAGGTTTGCAGAAGGATTTTGGCTGGAAGGATTATATGCAGCTAAAAGAAAAAATTAGGCGGGACTATAGACATCATATAGACTTTCTGAGCACATTGCCGCTTTATCATGAGACGGAAGAACATATTTTTGTTCATGCAGGCATTAATCCATTAATAGAGGATTGGAAGCAGCAAGACCCTTATGATTTTATCTGGATTAGAGAACCCTTTTATAAGAATCCGGTAGTTAGCACTAACAAAACGGTTGTTTTCGGTCATACTTCGACGATGGATCTGCATGATTCAGAAGAAATCTGGTTTAGTCCACTGGGAGATAAAATTGGCATAGATGGCGGCTGTGCATATGGCCAACGACTAAATTGCTTGGAGATTTCCGCAGGGAAATACATAACGCATTTTGTTCGGAATGGTGAGACGCTTTGAGCGTTCTCCCATTTTTTTTAGAATAGTAATGAATTAAACGTTAACTATGTATAAAATAAAGATAGGAGGGGTGCAAATAGGTGAATGCGAACAACAAATATCATATCCTCATGCAAGGGGCCATCAGCAAGAATGTGAGCGAAACCTGTAAGGAGTTTGGCATTTCCCGGACGATCTATTATAAGTGGTCTAAAGCTTATCAACAACATGGAATGGATGGACTTGGGGAGAAGAAAAGAAAGCCGGTAATGCCTAATAAAGTAGATAAGAGAACGGAAAGATTGATCTTGGAGTACGTCGCCAGATTTCCTGAGGATGGGCCTAAACGCATCTTTTATGAACTGCAAGATGAAGGTATGCAAATAGGGGAATCCGGTATTTATAATGTACTACGTCGAAACGGACTAAATAAACGAATAGAACGTGAAGCTTACGCCAATCAAATCAAAGCAAAGAAGAGGAATGGCGCACAATCCACTCACACTAAAGGATTTAAAGAGAAACGGAAAATACTAGATTATAAGATGAAGAATCCGATAAATGCTCATCCCGGGTATATGTGTCAGCAGAGTATTAGCTATTTGGGAGTTTTCCCGAGGGTCGGAAAGGTATATCAATATGTAATTTATGATGCCTACTCCAGACTAGGTCTAGTTAAGCTATACAATCGGAAATCTACCATTCATTTTATAGATTTTATGCATCTGAAAGTTCTCCCATTGATGAAGACATTAGATTTTCATATCGATAATCTGGTTACGAACAAAAGCCGTGAATTCATTACGAACTGGGACAGAGGAAAACATAAATATAGTGAATTTTTACATAAGAACAATATTAATCAAGTAGCTATAACGGTAGACCAAACAGAGATATTTCAGCCCTTGCAGCAATTTGCGGCGGTGTTGACCAAAGAATTCTACCAGCAGGCTTGGGTAGATGATACGATAGATTCTTTTGAGATTTTAGAAAAGCGCTTACATGAATACTTGAGAACCTACAACTTCAGCAGGCAAATTACAGACGGACCTAATCAAGGTAAAATACCATCGGATGTCGCACTTGCCTATACGGGACAACGAGAAACTTTGCCATTATGGTTATTTACAAGGAGATAACGGATGATGACAAACACGAAGAATAAAGACCGAATTGGAATCATCGGTGCAGGGATTTCTGGGGTTACGGCTGCTTATGAATTAGCGAAAAAAGGATATACCAACATTACCCTCATGGAGAAGTCGGATAGAGTAGGAGGAAAGTGTCATTCTATTGAGTACAAAGGAAAAAGTTATGAAATGGGGACGCTAATCGGCCTGCCTACCTATAAACATACGATGGATTTTATGAGAGATTTTGATCTTATGGATAGGGGACCATTGTTAGAACGTGGATTTTTTGATAATAATGGGAGAAAAACTTCACAGATTCCCATGGAGCAGATAGAGGCGTTTACACAAGAATTCAAACGATTGCCGGATATTCTAAAACGCTATGAGTCTCTCCAAGAACCGGGTTTTCTCCACTTACCGCCAGATTTATGTCAGCCATTTTCGCAGTGGTGTGTAGAGAATAAGCTGTCTGTCCTTGAGCAGGTCTACATGCATTATTTTAATACTTTTGGATTCGGTGGTATCCATAATGTGCCCGCTGCATATGTGCTGAAATTTCTAAGCTATGATAATCTGTTGTCGTTTATTGAAATTACTCATATGATAACCTGGCCTAAGGGTGTTACTGAGCTGATTAGACGAATGGCCGACCAAGTGAACGATCTACGCCTGACTTGTGAAGTGCTTTTTATGGAGCAAGAACAAGATGGGCAGGTTCGAGTAGAGACGAGTCAGGACATCTTTTATTTTGACAAGGTCATTTATACAGCAGCTTTAGAGCAAATGGGCGATACAGTTAGCCTGTCAAGTGAGGACAAAACTTTATTAGCGAATATAACCTATGAATGGTTTAGGGTATATGCGTATAGAGTGAAGGGGTTGCCGGAGCTTTCTGGCTATATCCCCCGGAATATGTACCCTGAACGTAAAGGGCATATGATGGCATGGTACTATCGGTGGGCAGATATGGGAACTACGGATCTAGTTACGGTTTATGTAGCAGAGAATGAAGCTATGACTGATCTGGAAATGCGAGAGACGGTAGAAAATAAACTTCGCGAGCTGGGCGGAGAGAGCATTCGACTATATATGATGAAGCGTTGGAGGCATTTCCCACATGTGGATTCTAATGCGCTACATGAGGGATTTTATGAACGGGTTGATCAGATGCAGGGGAAAAACAATATCTATTTAGCTGGAGAAATCATGAACTTCCCTACACTTGAGAATTGTATTATATACGCGAAACACTTGGTTGAACGATTCTTTTGAATAACATTAAAGAGGAACCTTGTCCACAAAGAAATTTGTCGACAAGGTTTTTTTACATTCAAGTTAGGTTTGCAGTATATAGTTCTATAGACATGTATTCTAATAGATTTCTCAGAAGAAAGGTAGAAAGTTTGGCGAATTCTAGTGCTAGGGTTGTGTAAACTCAACTTGAAATGAAACTAAAAAAACACTGATAAATCAACGTTTTAAGCGATTTGATCGTTTAAAGAGGGATGGGCTATATTGGACCTGAGACACAGATTACATACACCAACCTACAAGGAGGAGTAAAACATGTTTTTATTCGAATCGATTCCCTGGTACTCTGCGCTAATGTGGTTAGTAGTACTAGCAGGATTAATGTTTGTAAATGAAATCGCACGGAAGAGCAAGTGGTTCTCAATCATTCTTTTTATAGTTGTCCCTATTGTTCTTACCATAGCGGTTTGGCCAAATACGGCAGGAGAAGGTTCCAGTACTGGAACATGGTTTCACTGGGTAAAAGTATATTCTGCTTTGGCAGGATGTATAGGGTTTATGGCTATCCGTTATGTTAAAGGATGGGACAAAAATAAATATATATTAATGTTCCCGGCTATTATCCTTGCAGTTAACATTCTTGAAGCAGTTATTCGTGATTTCCAAGTGTACAGCTTGCAAGGTATGGTGGATGGCGTAATGATGGTAGGTGGTCCTTGGAACATTATGAACGGGATCGCAGGTATTCTGAACATTATTACGATTTCTGGTTGGATGGGTATTGTGATCAGTAAAGATAAGAGTAAAGATATGTTGTGGCCTGACCAGCTTTGGTTCTGGATCATTGCTTATGACATTTGGAACTTTGCCTATGTATATAATGCAGTTTCTGACCATTCCTTCTATGCAGGTGCAGCATTGTTGATCTCTTGTACCATCCCGGCGTTCTTCTTTAAAAAAGGGGCATGGCTGCAGCATCGTGCACAGACTTTGGCGATTTGGATGATGTTTACGATGTCGTTCCCGGCGTTTGTTGGCGAGTCAAAGTTCTCTGTACAATCCTCTCATAGTGAAACCGCTCTGTGGATAGTAAGTGCATTATCTTTAGCTGCTAATATTGCAGTGTTTGGTTATCATTTCTATAAAATCATCAAGCATAAACGCAATCCGCTTAAAGATGAAGTTTATACGGATTTAGCTGCTTATAAAGCTATTGCAGAGGGTGCGAATTAATAGAGACATTATAGTAATAGTGATAGAAGTTCCTCCTGCTTAAAGGGGGGAACTTCTTTTTGTGAATAATTAAAGTTCTAATTATCAGAGCCCCATATCCGCCCGTTGCTGCGCACGAAATGTTTTCCTTTTTATACAAAGCAAAAGACAAGTCAGTAATAAGACACATAATAAAGTTGCTGTATATGTGAAATTGCTGTTCCAAAACGCTATCTGAATATTCATTAATGAGTGAACGCCGATCACGAAAAATAAATTTCGGGTTAAGATATAGAGTAGAGCGAATATAATTCCTAGAATTAGAAGCATGATAAAATCATAAACAAACTCCATTCCAACTAATCCTGAGTAAATCCGGTTTGGGATATGTATGGCGGCAAAGATCGATTGTGAAATCAGCATTGCAGAGATCATCCGTGTAGTTTTGTTGTTGATTTTTTTTAAGTATAGATAGATTTGAACGAGCAGGAAGCCGCGAAATAAGATTTCTTCCAATAAAGCATTTCCCAAGACTTGACCTAGAATTTCACCGAAAACTAAATTTGAATGGCTGAAGATAGCATTGTTAAGTGTTAGCTCTGAGTGATTCAGGTGTACCATACACAAATCTACTATATTTATAGCGAGCCAAAACAGAAAGGTACCCAGCAGTCCGGCTCTTAATTTTTCTATTTTTAACCCAAAATCCCGGGGCGAAACTTTAGCTATCAGAATCAAAAAAATAATTACTTCTAAGAGAAGCCCAACTAGATTGGCGGCTAACGTTTCATTGATCCAGTGGTTTGTGCTTTTGGCAATAAAACTTAAATATCCATGCTCAAAAAGGATGAGATTAACCGCAAGAGTAAAGATAATATGAATAAAAATGAGGCTCGCTATAAAAAGGTAGTGTGTAGGCTTTGCTTCAAAAATCGATGATGGATTGAACTCCTTGGCGTGAAGCATCGACGGCAGTCCTCCTGATACAAAATATTCCAAATTAACCTTAGATTTCACTATATCCTTTTTGAGGCCAAGTTTACTGTTACAAAAATCATGTGTTATTCTTCACATTCGCCCATCCCCAGATTGACAGAAGCAAGGGCACTGGCTATACTTGAAATGTTAAAATGCAAATCGGACAAATCGTTGATGAAAATGAAGTACACCGGAGGATGGCTTGATCAGAGAAAAGGTTCCTTTACGAAACGTTTCGTAATGGCTGTGAGAACCTTGAAGATAGGCCGGTGGAAAGCTAATTTCGGAGTGTGAGATCAATGCTCACCGGGGGGCGCCCGTTATCAGCCGCGACAAGGCGATCGTCTGCAATTGTCCCATTAGTGGGGTCAAGGCGATAACCAGGGTGGTACCGCGATATTAATCGTCCCTGAATTATTCAGGGGCGTTTTTTTGTTTTTATTTTTTAGGTATTTTGTAATTTCCGGTGTAAATGCCGAAGTAAAAAGATGAGACGGGAGCTGTAAATGATGAAAGCAAGTGAAATTCGTTCCAAATGGCTTAAATTTTTTGAAAGTAAAGGTCACAAGATTGAACCAAGTGCGTCCCTCGTTCCTCACAACGATCCTTCGCTTCTGTGGATCAATGCGGGTATGGCACCTTTGAAAGTGTACTTTGATGGCCGGGAGGTTCCAGAAAATCCGCGCCTGACTAACTCACAAAAATGTATTCGTACCAATGATATCGAGAATGTGGGTAAGACACGCCGTCACCATACATTTTTCGAGATGCTGGGTAACTTCTCCATCGGCGATTATTTCAAAGAAGAAGCTATCACATGGGCTTGGGAGTTCCTAACCGGCAAAGAGTGGATCGGCTTTGACCCGGAACGTATTTCCGTAACGGTGTACGCAGAGGATGAAGAGGCATTTAAGCTGTGGAATGAAAAGGTTGGCCTGCCTGCTGAACGCATCATTAAGCTGGGCGACGATAATTTCTGGGATATTGGCGAAGGCCCATGCGGTCCTTGCTCGGAAATCTTTTATGACCGTGGTGAAGCTTACGGCAGTGATATGAGCGATCCGGAAATGTATCCAGGTGGAGAAAATGAACGCTGGTTAGAAGTATGGAACCTGGTGTTCTCACAATTCAACCATAACAAGGATGGCAGCTATACGCCGCTTCCGAATAAAAACATTGATACAGGGGCTGGCTTGGAGCGTTTTGCATCCATTCTACAGGATGTAGATTCCAACTTCGACACTGATTTGTTCCAACCTATTATTCAAAAGACAGCACAGCTCGCGGGTGTAACTTATAAAGATAACGTTGAGCAGGATATCGCGCTTAAAGTAATCGCTGACCATGTGCGTACCGTTACTTTTGCGGTAGGGGATGGAGTACTTCCTTCTAATGAAGGACGCGGTTATATTATCCGCCGTTTGCTTCGCCGTGCTGTTCGGTACGGAAAGACCTTGGGTCTGGATCGTCCATTCCTGTATGAGCTGACTGAAACCGTTGGCGAAATTATGGGTGTCTACTATCCATCCGTTGTGGACAACCGCGAATATATCGCAAAGATTATTCGTACAGAAGAAGAACGTTTCCACGAAACATTGTCTGACGGATTGGCTATTTTGGGTGAGATCAGTGCTAAAGCAAAAGCAGAGGGTCTCAGCAATATTGCTGGAGCCGATGCATTTAAGTTATATGATACTTATGGGTTCCCATTTGACCTGACCGAAGATTTCGCAGCGGAGCAAGGTTTAACTGTAGACCGAGAAGGTTTTGATGCGGCTATGCAGGAGCAACGTGACCGCGCGAGAGCTGCACGTCATGATGGCGGCAGCATGAAGATCCAGGGAGGCGCACTAGCAGACCTGACGGTTAAAAGTGAATTTGTTGGATATAATGACTCGGTAACAGAGTCGAAAATCCTGGCTATTGTTGTGGGTGATGAATTGGTAGATGTCGCCGGTGAAGGCGCAGAATGCCAAGTTATTCTTGATACAACACCGTTCTATGCTGAGAGCGGCGGACAAGTAAGTGACACGGGTGTGCTTACTGGGGGTTCAGTTACAGCTAAGGTAAAAGGACTCTTTAAAGCTCCACACGGCCAACACGTACATTTGGTAACTGTGGAAGCGGGAGAATTGAAAGTGGGCGAATCCGTTCGCGCGGAAGTGGATCGTGCGGAGCGTGAAGATATCGTGAAGAACCACACAGCTACCCATTTATTGCACAAAGCGCTTAAAGAAGTTCTTGGCGGGCATGTTAATCAAGCGGGATCTTTAGTGGAAGGTGCTCGTTTGCGGTTTGACTTCTCCCATTTTGGAGCGATTACTCCAGAAGAATTGAGCGATATCGAACATCGCGTAAATGCACAAATCTGGCGCGGTCTAGATGTAGTGATTGAGAACAAGCCGATTGATGAAGCTAAAGCAATGGGAGCAATGGCACTCTTTGGTGAAAAATACGGTAATATCGTCCGTGTCGTTCAAGTGGGCGATTATAGCCTTGAGCTTTGCGGTGGTTGTCATGTATCCAACACGTCGCAAATCGGAATTTTCAAGCTGCTTAGCGAAAGTGGCATTGGTTCCGGAGTGCGCCGCATCGAAGCGGTTACCGGACGTTACGCTTACCAGTTCACTGAAAGTCAGCTAGATTTGCTCAAACAATCAGCAGGCCTTCTTAAGTCTTCTCTGAATGACGTTCCGAAACGGATCGAAGCGCTGCATAACCAGGTGCGTGAGCTTTCGCGTGAGAATGAGTCCTTGCAATCCAAGCTGAGTGCTACTTTTGCTGCTGAACTTACAAGCAGTGTGAAGACAGTTGGCGCAGGTACGCAGCTCCTGGCTGTTGCTGTTCAAGCAGGCAATATGGATGCTTTGCGTTCCACAGCGGATGAATTGAAATCCAAGCTTCCGGATGCAGTGCTTGTATTAGGTGCGGCGATGGATGATAAGGTAAACTTTGTAGTATCTGTACCGCAAGACCTTGTGAAGAAAGGTTTCCATGCTGGTAAACTCGTTAAAGAAATTGCAGCGGTTTGCGGCGGTGGTGGCGGTGGACGTCCAGATATGGCGCAAGCCGGCGGTAAAGATGCTTCTAAGCTAAACGAAGCATTGGCAAAGGCTGAAGAATTGGTAGCTTCCTTAGCCTAAGTTAAAATTACGAAACCATTTCTCTAACTAAACGTATTACGAGAAAACATAGCGGTACTGAGAGTTTGATATCAGTACCGCTACTCTTTATTAGCAGGATGTTAGATATTCATGAATAATTGTGCTTGACAATAGCTTAAAAGCCAAAAATATCATAATTTTTGTAGAGAAAATGCCAAAAAAAGCGTTAATAACGGGCAGGATTTCCTCGTTGGGGCATGAATATGTTATGATAAAGGAAGCAAGCGAGCTGCACAGTAGCAACTTTGCGAAGCCGTCCCAAAAGGCGATTTTGCAGAAGGAAGGTGTCACAAATGGACTCCATGGACAAAACGGTCAAATTCAATGTGAAGGGCGACGAAAAGGAAGCTTCTCCCCAGGAAATATTGCTAGCAGTATACGATGCACTGGTGGAGAAAGAGTATCATCCGATCAATCAGATCGTAGGGTATCTTCTTTCCGGAGATCCGGCTTACATTCCGCGCCATAACAATGCGAGAAGTTTGGTCCGGAGAAAAGAACGTGATGAGCTGATTGAAGAGCTGGTTAGATTCTATCTCGTCAATCACAGGGTGGACAATCCGAAATGAAGAAGAAGTTAGGTTTAGATTACGGCGACCGTAGAATCGGTGTAGCCACAAGTGATGTTTTTGGCTGGACGGCACAAGCTCTTGAAACGATTGAGCGCCGAGGTACGGGTAATGAGTTCGAACGCATTCGTGAACTTGTTGCAGAGCACGAAATTGGAGAGATTGTAGTTGGTCTACCGAAGAATATGAACGGCTCAGTAGGACCCCGGGGCGAAATCTGTATAGAGTTCGCTGATAAGCTACGGGAAGAGTTAGAAATGCCCGTACACCTTTGGGATGAGCGTCTGACGACGGTATCCGCAGAGCGGGTGCTGATTGAAGGGGACGTCAGCCGGAAGAAACGCAAGGGGATTGTGGATAAAATGGCTGCAGCCCTGATTTTGCAAAATTTTTTGGATGCTAACAGTAAAAGGTGAGGGGTGCGAGGATATGACAAACGAACAGATTGGCCAAGAGGAAGAACCGGAAATTATCTATATTCCCGATGAGGAAGGTAATGAAGAGGAATTCGAGGTCATTATGAAGTTTGAGGTTGATGGCTCGGACGCTAAGTATATGATGGTGGTTCCGCTAGACTCCGAGGACGAGGAAACCGATGAGGTATACGCGTTCCGTTATGTGGAAGAAGGCGACGATCTTCAATTGTTCATGATCGATAATGACGAGGAGTGGGCGATTGTCGAAGAGACTTTCAACACACTGGTCGACGAGTTGGACGGAGGATCGGAGAATGACTGAGATATCCGCTGATCAAGCGGTATGGACTTCACGGCTTAAAGAAGCATACGGAGAAACTGTAGAACTGGAAGATGAGCAAGGCAAATCTTCCATTTACGATATTATCGCCGAATTTGAAGTCGGTGATCGCGGATATGCAGTGCTGAAAGGCTCTGGCAAAGACGTGGAGTATGAAATCCTGCGTATCGTTGTCTCTTCTGACGGACTTCCGGAATTGGAGAGCATTATGGACGATGAAGAGTGGGAAGACATCTCTGAGCTATACGATGAGATGACTTTTCCAGCAGATGGCGCTGAATAAAACTTAAACATGTACGTTACATTTATGATGGGCACGGAAGAGGGCGGAGAATTCCGCGCTCTTTTTGCTTGAAATGCGAGCAATATCCTATATACATCAATCTAAGGAAATATATATTGAATTTTAGGCAATACACTTTTATACTTTATAGTCGGAAAGTGAGGAACCAGACTTGAAATCCGCAATCCGTACTGTGTTAATCATTATTCTTTTGCTGGTAGCAGCAGGAGGTGGGGGCGCATGGTACATTTGGAACGGGATGCAGCCGGTAGAGCCTGCAGGTCCTGCTGTAACATTTACGATAGAGAAGGGCATGGGAAGTGCGGAGATTGCTGATCTGCTTGAGCAGAATGGCATTATCCGTAAGAGTCTTTTTTTTAAGGGATATTTGAAATGGACTAAAGAAGGCTCTAGCTTCAAAGCAGGTACTTATATCGCTAAGCCCGGTGATAGCTATGATGAACTCATTGCAAGATTAAATGCAGGTGATGTAGTTAAGGAAGAAACTGTGGTCTTTACTATCCCCGAAGGATATACTGCTGAGCAGATCGCTAAGAAGCTCGCTGAAGCCTGGAATCAGGATGCGGCTACTTTTCTTGAAATTATGGATACTGGTGCAGGTTTGAAGGGGATTGATATTCTTGGTATCCCGCAGGATAAGAATCTACGCCACCGTCTTGAAGGATATTTATTCCCCGAAACCTATGAGCTGGTCAAAGATAGCACGCCCCAGGAAGTTGTAGAAGCGCTTTTGGATCAGTTCCAGAAGAAGCTCGATACGATTCCTAACTGGCAGCAAAAGCTAGAAACGCGTGGATTGTCTCTGCATGAACTGTTGACCGTAGCCTCGCTGGTTGAGCGGGAAGTTGTGGTGGATAGTGAACGTCCGCTTGTGGCTGGTGTTATTTATAACCGCCTAAAGAAAGAGCAGAAGCTGGAGATCGACGCTACCGTTCAATATTTACTCAATAAGCAGAAGGAAAGACTTTTGTATAAAGATTTGGAAGTTGATAGTCCATATAATACGTATAAGAATATTGGACTTCCTCCGGGACCTATTAGTAATCCGGGGCTGGAGTCCATTCAAGCGGCACTCGAACCAGAAGCTTCTGAATATTACTTCTATGTGACCAAAAAAGATGGTACACAGGGCCATTTATTTGCTAAGACCTACAAGGAACATTTAGCCAATATCGAAAAAAGTAAGCAAGAATCGAAATAAACTATTAAAATGAAGAGTGGTGCGGTTGAAATAACTGTACAAGTAGGAGGTACAACATGACTAACAAACCGGAATTGCTGGTGACGGCAGCGTCCTTGGAGGAAGCTGCTGCTCTGCTGGATGCTGGAGCAGATGCGTTGCTCATTGGGGATGACCGTTTCGGGATGCGGCTTGCTGGACATTTCTCTCTGGAGGATACAGCGACTGTCGTAGAAATGGCACATTCGCGAGGCTGCAAAGTGTATGCAAGCTTGGGTGGGCTGATGTCCAACCGTCTGCTGGATGAGCTTCCTGCCTATGTGAAGGCTTTAGGTGAGCTTGGCATTGATGGTGTTGAATTCGGGGATCCAGCAGTGTTAACCACTGTGAAGAAAGAAGCGCCAGCAATGAAGCTGCACTGGAATGCGGAAATGACTTCCACCAACTATGCGACAGCGAATTATTGGGGACGCAAGGGGGCTTCTCGCGTTGTGCTGGCCCGTGAGCTGAATATGGATGAAATGACGGAAATGGTTCCGCTTTTGGAGATTGAGGCACAGGTGCAGGTTCATGGAATGACCAATATATACCATTCCAAGCGGAAGCTTGTTGAAAGCTATATGTCACATCAAGGCCGTCCTAGTGATGGAGGAAGTCTCGGGAAGGAACGCGGACTATTTCTGATTGAGGAAGAACGAGATGACCAGAAATTCCCGATTTATGAAGACGAGAACGGCACTCATATTATGAGCTCGGATGATATTTGTATTTTGGAGGATCTGCATATTCTGATGGCTGCAGGTATACACAGCCTTAAGATTGAGGGACTCTTGAAATCGATAGCGTATAATGTAACGGTTGTGAAGACTTATCGTAAAGCTATAGATCTTTATGCGGCTGATCCGGAAGGTTATGCCTTCAATGAGGAATGGATGGATGTAATCAGAACGGTGCAGGACCCTGAACGGGAGTTAAGCTTCGGATTTTTCTATAAAGAGCAAGTATATTAAGTTTGACAAAATTAAAGAGGTTATAGGTCCCCACGAAGATTAGGTACAGCATTTATAGCATGTGACTTAGCTTTGTGGGCGATGGAGGGGAGAACAGGAATGGGAACCATGACAAAGCCGCAATATAAGGGCAAACGTTACCGTCTGGACAAACCGGAGCTCCTCGCTCCGGCTGGTAATTTGGAAAAATTGAAGTTCGCAGTACACTATGGTGCGGATGCTGTTTATATCGGAGGACAACAATACGGCTTGCGTTCCGGCGCAGATAATTTCAGCTTCGAGGAAATGCGCGAAGGTGTTGAATTCGCCAAGAAATATGGCGCTAAGGTATTTGTTGCAACAAACATTTATGCTCACAATGAAGATGTCGCGGGAATTGAAGAATACCTGCGTAACTTATATGAAGCTGGCATTGCTGCTATTATCGTAGCTGATCCAATCATTGTAGATACAGCACGCCGGTTAGTGCCTGGTCTTGAAGTGCATTTGAGTACACAGCAGTCTACGTTGAACTGGCAAGCGGTGTCCTTCTGGAAGGAAGAGGGGCTTCCGCGTGTTGTTTTGGGCCGTGAGACAAGCCTGGAAGAGATCGCTGAGATTAAAAAACATGTCGACATTGAAATCGAAAGCTTCATCCATGGTGCAATGTGTTCCTCGTATTCGGGTCGTTGTGTATTGTCCAACCATTTCACCGACCGTGATTCCAATCGCGGGGGCTGTTGCCAGTCTTGCCGCTGGAAATATGATTTGTTTGAGGATGCACGTCCGGAAGGGACTTGGGTGTCTGAGGAAGAGCAGGCTGAAGCGAAATCTCCAGCTCCTTTGCTTCCCGGGGTAACTCAGATTCCACTGCATCAGCAAGGAGATAATCCCTTCTCCATGGGCTCTAAGGATTTGTGTATGCTGGAAAGTATACCTGAACTGATTGAAGTGGGCATCGACAGCTTCAAGATCGAAGGACGAATGAAGTCAATCCACTATGTGGCTACTGTCGTTAATGCATATCGTAAAGCCATTGATGCTTATATGGCAGATCCGGAAGGGTATGAATTGAAGCAGGAATGGCTGGATGAGCTTAATAAAGCCGCTAACCGTCCGCTAAACACAGGATTCTTCTATGATACTCCGGATCATGAAGATCATATCTATGAGCCTGAAGAAAAAGCAGCTCCGTATGATTTTGCTGGACTTGTAATTGAGTACGATGCTGAAAGTGGTACGGCACTAGTTCAACAGCGCAATCACTTTAAGCCAGGTCAGGAAGTAGAATTCTTTGGACCTAACGATACGTTCTTCAAGCAAACGGTTGGCGAAATATGGGATGAGAAAGGCAATTCGCTTGATGCTGCCCGTCATCCACTGCAACCTATTCGTATGAAGGTAGATCAACCGGTTGCATACTTTGATATGATGCGTAAGAAGAAGTTTTAATAAAAAACAGGGAAGCCTTTGGTCATCCAAGAGCCTCCCTGTTTTTCTTTTTGACAAAGCAAACAATAAGTTATATATATTAGGGATTAACAAATATCTCCAAGAGAGGAGGTGCAGCAAGCTATTTATTATGTTTAAACATACATAGGTTAAAAGTTGTAAAAAAAGTCTCGTAAAGCTAAGGAAAAAGACCTAATACGCCGATATATATATTGGTTAACGCTTTCATGCGTATTCTAATATTAGCGGGTAGGTGATCAAGATGGGGGATCCTGATCAAGATAGTATTAGTGAAAAGCATAATGAGAGAAGGTTTAGCATGAATAAAAAGAATAAGAAATCGGCGATCACAGGAAACAAGGAAACAAGCAAGATTGAAGGGGCAGTTAAGACACCTAAGTTTAATTTGAAGAATGGGATAGATTTGCGGGGACAGATCAAAAGAGTTAATCCTATGGAATCTGTTGGCGTGAAGATATTCCTGATATTTTTGTGTGCAATTGTAATTGTGGTAATGGCACTTGGACTGCTATCTTATTCAAAAGCCAAGAAGACAATTAAGAACAACGTATCGGAAGCCTACCGTCAGACTATTATTCAGACCTCAGAGAAGTTAGATATTACTTTGAAGCAGTACGAGAACTTGGCTTTACAGCTTTATTTTGATGCGCAGATGCAAGAAGATTTGAAGTCTTTAGTGACTGCACAATCTTCCTATGAGAAATTTGAAGCTACAAGCGCAGTAAGTAAAAAGTTGTCCAGTCAGATTACAACGGATTCTAATATTCTTAGTGTTTCTTTGATCCCGGAGTCGCCTGATCAAGACATTGTTACAAGTGGCAGTGGCGGCATTAAGTTAGATAACATAAGAGAACAAGAATGGTATAAGAAGATTGTCGACAACACTGCATCTTATGAATCCTACTATTCTAAAGGTGATGGTGATGCAGCCAAGAACATATGGTTCTCGACAGCTGTTCAAGGTGATGGAGACAAAAATATTGCTATGGCAAGATCTCTCAAAACCCTGGGCTCAGGTACAGGATACATAGTCATCCTTGTGTTGAAGAATACATTGCTGGAGGAATCATTCGCAAGTGTACAGCTGGGAGATGGCTCTCGAATTCAACTTGTCACTCCTGATGGAACCGTAGTAGCTTCTTCGGATTCAAAAGACGATGGTAAACCTTCAGAGTTCGCTTTTATTCAGGCAAGTAAAAAGGATAACAAAAGTTTGGATGAGAAGGATACAAACGGGAAAGAGATCCTTGCTGTCTTTAATCCAATGATCCGGGCGGATTGGAAGTTGGCAGGGGTAGTCCCAACAGATGAGCTAGTAAAAGAAGCACGTCCGATTCTGTTGACTACTTTTATTGCGGCTGCTGGTGCGGCTCTGCTAGCCATAGTAATCGGGATCTGGATGGTGCGTATGATTGCTCGCCCTCTAGCACGCTTGAAGGATCTTATGGTACAAGGTGCAGGTGGTGATCTAAGTGTACGTACAGAATATGTCTCTAAAGATGAAATTGGCCAGCTATCAGCTTCCTTTAACGTGATGATGGAGCGTATTACTGAGCTTGTATCGCAAACGACAGAAACCGCTCGGGATGTGCTGGAGACCGCTGGTGAGCTTGGTGAAGCCTCACGGAAGACAGCTATTTCTGCGAAGGAAATCGCAGCCGCTACGGAAGAAATTGCCGGTGGGGCAGGCAGTCTGGCGCTTGAAGCTGAACGAGGTAATGAGCTTACAGATGTGATTGCTACGCAAATGCAGACTGTAATATACGCCAACACTGAGATGGATGAAGCAGCACGTGGGGTTGGTGAAGCTAGTGCTCAAGGTGCTAAGCAATTAACTGACCTGCTGGATCAGACTAGCCGCACTGGAGAAAAAACAAGTGCACTTGTCGAACGTGTCAACCACCTGAAGGAGACAGTATTCTCCGTAATTAAGGTGTTGGATGTGATGAAGAGTATCACGCAACAGACGAATATTTTATCATTAAATGCGACAATAGAAGCCGCTCGTGCAGGAGAAGCTGGTAAGGGCTTCATGGTAGTTGCGGGTGAAGTGCGGCAGCTTGCTGACCAATCGAAACAATCTATTGCCCTTGTTGCTGGAATTACGGATAAGATCATGGCGGAAATGAACGAAACGGAAGCTGTATTATCCGAAGTAGCACCACTGTTTAAAGAACAAGTAAGCTCCGTGAAGAGTACAAGTGATATCTTCCTGTCCGTAAAAGGACAGATGGATGAATTCATAACAAGCCTGGAATCGGTGACGACAGCGATTAGCAGTCTGAATCATTCGCAAGGTGTGTTGTCAGAGGCTATGGGGAACGTTAGCGCCGTAGCTGAGCAATCTTCAGCAACTTCCCAAGAAGTAGCTTCACTCAGTAATGAACAGCAAAATGTAAGTGATCAACTCGTTTCATTATCTGGCAAGCTGGAAAGTGCTTCAGGTCAATTGAAGGACAAGCTGTCATTATTCACTATAAAATGAGTGGATTCATCACTAATTTCTAAATTGTTTACCTAACAAAACCGCTTCTTCAACATGAAGAGGCGGTTTGTTGTTGTGTAATGAAGAACTACACCGTATAATAACTTTGTTAGGTATTTGTTATAATTTAATAACAAGTTAGGTAAAAAGTATTAAGGAGAAGGACCAAATGAAAGGTAGACGCATCTCTGGCTGGTGGTCCGTTATCGGGGACATGAGCATGGAACGCAAGCTGCTCCTCGTCTTTTTAATTATCATTACCCTCCCGCTATCCTTCATCAGTGTATTTACCTTCAAGAGCTACTCAGAATCTATTCAGGGGAACACCATTGCTTATTCTGAGAAATTAATCGATCAAATGATGGATGGAGTAGACGATTATATCGAAGATATGAAGCGTATTTCATCTATGCCCGCCTATGTGAATGATATCAAACAGAATTTAATACGTTCGAACAACTACCATGAGCAGAAAAAGATTATGGGAGGCGCAACTGGGAGTGCTGCTTTGTCGCCCGGTGATTTTGATCTTCTGTTGTCCATTCAACGGGGGATAGAGGGCAATATTTCGTTTATTAACAATATTAAGCGAGGTGCGAACTCGGTTTATATTTTTGACGCTTACGGAAATGGTTATTATTCTGCGAAGGATGGTGGCGTACGACTCGATCTCGAGCAAAGCTATAAATACTGGAGCCAGCAGACTAAGGATTCCAGCGGAGAAGCATTATTGTTCGGTACTCAAGCGTATACAAGTAATCTGCAGAGCACCCGATATGCTTTTACCGTTGTTCGCAAAATCGTGGATGGCTTGTTAAATCCAATCGGGCTGATTGCGGTTGAAGCGAATATTAGCAATTTGGAGAATCAAGTTACGGGGCTGGATAAAGTCACCCATGGGAAGTCGTTGATTGTGGATGAGAAGGGAATGGTCATCTACGACAGCGACAAGAAGCTGCTGGCCACAGATATTTCTGATTCAGACTTGTTCAAAAGAGTTGGAGGCATTTCTGGAAGCTTTTATGATACAGTCAACGGAAAAGAGCGGTTGAATATTTACTCTGGCTCTACCAAAACCAATTGGAAGGTAATTATCTCTATTCCTGTTGATGTACTGATGCGTGATGTGAAGCTGACCCGTAATACAACACTTGCTGCTACATTAAGTATCATAGTACTAGCGTTAATTATTTCGATTATTCTTTCCGTTGCCCTTACTAAATCGCTGACTCAAATGATTCAATTGATGAAAAAAGTTCAGGGCGGCGATCTGGATGTGATGTTCAGAGTTAAACGGCGTGACGAAATTGGTCTGCTGGGGCATCAATTTAATCGTATGTTAGCCCGAATCAGGCAGCTAATTCAGGATATTTACCGCATAGAAGAACAGAAAAAGGAAGCAGAGCTTCATGCGCTGCAGAGTCAAATCAATCCTCATTTTATCTATAACACACTGGAGTCCATCCGAATGACCGCCGAGCTGAATGATGATGTCGAAGCTGCGGATATGATCTCTATTCTGGGCAAACTGCTACGGTACAGTACAAGTGATCTGAGTGGCAATACGACATTGAAGCAAGAGCTTGGGTATGTGCGTAATTACGTCGAGCTGCTGAACTATCGTTATCCTAACCGTTTTTTACTGGATATCGATGTGCCGAAGTCGTTAGATAATTACTCTATTATCAAGCTGGTCTTCCAGCCTATCATTGAGAATGCAGCTTACCATGGCTTAGATGATAATAAGCCGCAAATGCATTTAAGCATCCGCTGCGAGATTACAGAGCAAATGCTGTTGTTTCATATTAAAGACGACGGGATCGGAATGGATGAGAAGACTTTGGAGAAATTGAATGATGGGCTGCAGAACGAAAGTCCTCCTAAAAAAAGCATTAACGGGGGGATAGGCATGAAAAATGTACAGCAGCGAGTGCGTCTTCATTATGGAGCGGCATTTGGGATCCAGGTATATAGTGAGCTTGGACGAGGGACCGATGTTATTTTGTCGCTGCCATTACTGGAGCAGGAATTAATTGGCTTACCTGAGTAACGAAATAAGAGGGGGCTGTCCGTTGAAGGGGTTGAAATTAGAATGGACTATGCGGACCATACTGTTACTTCTCTTAGTGTTATTGAGTAGTAGCTGTGCCAATAACAATAAGCAGACGGAATCCACCCCGCCTCCAGTTGGAGACGAGGTGAAGTCTGACTTGTCCGGCACCATAGTCATGATGACCAATCGAATAGATCTGATTGAGAACGGAACTTTTCAAGGATACGCGGACCAATTTAAACAGAGATACCCCGAAGCCAATGTGGAATTTGAAGGTTTGTCCAATTATGCAACGGATATTCTGGTACGGCTGTCCACGAAAGATGCCGGTGATGTACTGTTGCTTCCGGTGAATCTTCCGTCAAAGGAGCTGGATTATTTTTTCGAACCGCTGGATGAAGAAACCGCCGCTAGTGAGCGTTTCACCTCTTTTGCTACGTATAACGGGAAACGTTATGGGCTGTCCACGGGGACTACTACGGTTGGGATTGTCTATAATAAAAAGGCATTCGAAAAAGCAGGAATAGCTACTGTTCCTAAGACGCTGGATGAATTCTACGAAGCTTGTGCGAAATTAAAACAAGCGGGTATTATCCCCCTATATATGAATTATGGAGCCGTCTGGCCTTTACGTGAATGGGGAAACAGTTTGGTTAACTATATGACAGGTAATCCAGAGTATCTAAATAATATGGTAAATGAGGATAACCCGTGGCAGCTTGATAATGAGTGGGGGAAATCAATTTCCATTGCTCGAACCTTAATTGGTAAAGGCTATGTTGAAGATGAACTATTCTCGAACAATTGGGAGATATCGAAGACTAAGCTAGCTAAAGGTCAAGCAGGGATGTATTTACTGGGAAATTGGACGATTGGACAAGTCCTTGATGTGGGGGCTGCCCCGGATGATATTGGATTCTTCCCGTTTCCGTATGATAATAGCAGTGCTCATTATGCGCCGATCAATCCAGATTGGTTCATGGGGGTTAGTAAATATACCAAGAACAAAGAGCTTGCTATGGCGTGGTTGAATTTTTTTGTGAAGGAGACTTCCTATCGAGATGATTGGGGATTCCTTCCGGCAGATGGAAGCTTGAATCCCTCTATGTCGCAGTACCGTGAGTTTTTATCTTATAAGCCTAAGCTACTCGATGCTACTGTACAAAGTGATGCGTTCATCGAGCTGGCGAATAGAGCCAAGCTGTCCTTTTGGTCCGGGGATTATATTCAGGAGTTACTGGCTGCGCCTGATTTACAAAAGGCTTTTGACGAATTAAATGCAAAATGGAAGGAAGCGCGGGCAGGAGCGTCACAAACTTCTCAGCCTTAAAGTTAGTACTACATAAATTTGATGACATTCTCTGGAGGGTTATATATGGCTAAAAAGGTTACCATGCAAAAAATCGCTGATCATCTCGGCGTATCCAAATTCGTTGTCTCCAAGTCACTTTCGGGTAAAGGCGGCGTTAATGAGACGACAAGAGAACGAGTGATTCAAGCGGCATCGCAGCTGGGTTATTTTACTCAAAAAAATGCTTTTGTCCAAGGTATAAAACGCACGCCTCCGGTAGGTGGCGGGGATCGGAATAAGCAATCCGTGCTGGTGTTAATGCCGAATATTCGTTCTCAGACGCAGGATTCCTTGTATTGGGGAAAAATTGTGGATGGTATTGCTATTGCGCTGGATCAGGAAGGGCTTGGGATGGTCATTATCTCCGAGAACCGTGCGGATAATTTCGTTAATATTTTGAATCCCAATGGAATCCTTGGTTTGATAGGTGTGGGCCAAATCTCTACTTCCTTGCTGCTTGAGGTACACCGTATTGGTTTGCCGATGGTGTTGATTGACCATGAAGATCCGCTAATTCCAAGTGATACCGTGTTTGCGAATAATGTGGATTCTATGGCTCGACTTACGAATCATTTGATGGGCACAGGCCATACCCAAATGCATTTTATCGGCAATATTGGATTCTCACGCAGTTTCCGCGACCGGTGGATTGGCTTCCGGAGTGCGCTGGAGGAGAGCGGAATAAGACTGCCTTTGGAAGATGATGCGAATCTTTTTCTGGAAGGGGTGGAGGAAGACTTGTTTCAGGAGGATTTTAAAAGCTGGGTGAATAAGCGTAAAAAAGCCAAAACACTCCCGACAGCCTTGGTTTGCGCTAACGACTCCACAGCCCTTTCGGTCAGTGACATCCTCAAGGAAGAAGGGTTTAATATTCCGGAGGATATCTCGGTTACTGGCTTTGATAATATTGAGGATGCCTTAAGAGGCGTTCCACCGCTTACAACTGTTCATGTTCCTAAAGAAGCGATGGGCCGAGCCGCAGTGGAGAAACTTCTGAGCCGTATTCATAATCCTTCTGCACCGCTTGAGAAAATCCTTATCGCAGCGGACATTGTTCATCGTGATTCCGTGGATAAGCCGCGAGACTAGAACTTTGTTGATCTAAAAAGTATATAAAAGCCATGGAATCTAGTTTTGCTTGAGTAAGGGGGAATTTAGTTATGACAGAACCAGTTGCCATCCCAAAGATTGATGGTGAACAGATTCAACTACGTGGTGTGCAAGCATCCGATCTGGAGGCTTATTATAATTTTTTGCTTGATGTTGAGATGGGGCAATTAACAGGATCGCAAGGAGATTTCTCTCGTGAGCAAACGGCAGCTTGGATTCGTAAGATTAGTGTTCCAGCCGAGGATCGTGTAGATCTTATGATTATAGTAAAGGACACGGGTGAGCTCATTGGAGAAGTGGTACTAAATGAAATAGATCCGGACAATCGTAGTGCAAATATCCGGATCGGCATTTGTGGACAAGAACATCGGGGTAAGGGTTACGGTACTGAAGCTATGACTCAAATGCTGCGATATGGCTTTGAAACTTTGAAGCTGCATCGCATCCATCTCGGCGTATATACTTTTAACCCCAGAGCCGTTCATGTCTATGAGAAGCTTGGTTTTCAACGCGACGGTGTGGAGCGGGATGCTCTTTATGTAGACGGAGAGTTTCATAACATGATTCTGATGTCCATGCTTGAAGAGGAGTTCCGCAGTTTGTACAATTAAAAAAAGTGAATCTAGGGTAAGGAAGATTGTAGGTAACTTCCTCACCAGATTCACTATGAATATTAGTCTGTAATATTTCCAGCCATTTTGAGGCGTTTGGCAATTTCTTTAAAGTCTTCGGGGGAGATTCCGGGAGCGAATTCCTCTTCGACTGCCGGAGCAACGGGGATCGGAAAGCCTTTAGGGGCTCCTTGAATAACTTCAAGCGGAAGATTATCCTCTGGGTGGGTTCCCTTCCAAATCTGATCGATGGCGCCGAAGTCACTTTCACTCCAGGTGTATAGCTTGGTATGCACGCCTTTTTCTTCATATTTTTTTGCTTCACTGAATGATTTATTATTTAACGAAGGAATCGGTACGAGCTTAGTTACATTAACACCTGTTGCCACTTCGATGGCTTTGGCATAAGCGACCACGTGGACACCACCACGGACTAAAAGGAATCCGACTACAGCGCGTGCAGCTGGATGGTCTGTCATTTCGTAGACCTTCATTTTATGTGTTCTGGCTCCGCATTCGAGGAAGAAGTTATGTAGCAGATCTTCCACTAGGTTGCCGCTATTAAAGACGTTTGCTCCGGTCCACGGGTTCCCCGTTGAATCAAAAGGCATAGCCCCTTGTGCACCAGCCAGAAAGTGATAGGATAGACGCGCATCTTTTGCGGACCCTAGAGGGGTGGAATCGGGCTCTTTATAACTTGTTGACCCTCGAAGACATTTGTTGATGGCATGCGAAACCAGCTCGACATGGCCAAGCTCTTCCGCTGTTATGCTCATCACCAAATCATAAAAAGGCTTCAGCTTGTCTTTTGAACGGAAATTAAAGGATTGAAAGAGGTAATTGTTAAGGGTCGACATTTCTCCGAACTTTCCGCCAAGTAATTCCTGAACAGCGGCAGCAGCATTGGGATCGGGCTTCTCAACTTCAGGAATCTCAATCATGATTTCATCCATACGTTTGAACATTAATATCTCAGCCTCCTTGGAGTTAGGGGTTACTGACCTATTTTGAGCTTAATCTATAGGAATTACTCATGAATGGGCTGAAAAGTATGGATGTGCGTCATGTAAAAGGCTTTTTGTGTCGAAAAGGCAAACGGCAAATACTATCAAATACGCAATTAAAACCACAATCAAATACGCAATCAAATACGCATATTAACCTGCTAACGGACACAGCAGACCCTATATGCAGTATTATCCGATATTTACAATGCTAACGGACTCCAGCGCAGCTATCGGCCTAGAAAACGCCCCAAATGGGACTCTTTTCAGGGAATAGCGCCCCTGGAGTCCGAAAACTTACTTTGAAGGCTAAATACATGTGAATAGCGTCATCTGAGTCCTTAAGTTACTCTAGATGATTGATATTCGCTTGAAGCAAACAGTGAATGATCAAAACGCAGAGCAGCGATCCTCCTAATATAGGAGAATCGCTGCTCTGTTGATTTTTAGGGTTTATGAACTTTTTTTACAATGCTAAATTACGATCAATAAGAGCAATACGTTGCTGTACACAAGCATAAGAGCGAAGGGGATCCTCTGGAGTGTTCAGCACATAATCTAACATTTGGTCAACGGTAGTTGTAGCCACATGGATACGAGTGTCGGAGGAGGCGTAGTAAATATAGATTTCACCGTTATCATGTGCAATCACGCCATTACAGAACACGACATTGGAGACATCGCCGACACGTTCTTCACCGTCTGGTGCGATGAAATGACCACCAGGTGAATGAGTAACTTTGTTTGGCTCATCCAGGTCAGACAAGAAAGCATATAGCACGTATCGGAGTCCAGCAGCTGTGTTGCGTACACCATGAGCAATATGCAGCCAGCCTTTTGCAGTTTTGATTGGAGCTGGACCTTGGCCATTTTTAACTTCCTTGATGGTATGGTAGTAGCGTTCGTCCATGATAGTCTCGCTGGTAATTACGGCATCTTCAATTGTATCCGAGAGTCCCCAGCCAATACCGCCACCGGAACCTGCATCGATAAAGCCATCTTGTGGGCGAGTGTAGAAAGCGTATTTTCCATCTACAAATTCAGGGTGGAGCACGACATTACGCTGCTGAGCAGAGCCTGTTTTGAGATCCGCCAGACGTTCCCAGGTCTTCAGATCTTTGGTGCGAACAATACCACACTGTGCTACTGCGCTAGAAAGGTCACCCTGTGGGGCTTCTGGATCTTTGCGTTCTGTACAGAAGAGGCCGTAGATCCAGCCATCTTCATGGCTAACGAGGCGCATGTCGTAGACGTTGATATCAGGAACTTCTGTCTCCGGCAGCACAACTGGATGATCCCAGAAGCGGAAGCCGTCCACGCCATTGTCGCTTTCTGCTACAGCGAAAAAAGATTTGCGGTCATTGCCTTCCACGCGAGCAACAAGATAGAATTTGCCATTCAGTGCAATAGCACCCGGGTTGAAGACGCCGTTGACGCCAATTCTTTCGGCAAAATAAGGGTTGGTATCTGGGTTAAAATCATAACGCCAGATTAAGGGCGCATGCTCAGCAGTTAGCAGTGGATGAGCATATCGGTCATAAATACCGTTTCCATAAGGAAGCTTTTCGTTCTTGCGAGCGATCAGGGCTTCATAACGTTCTGTTAATTGTTGTTTGCGTTCTTGGAATAATGATGACATTAGACAGTCTCCTTTATAGTTGATTTCAGTCGTGTGATCATTTCGAAGCAGGCTCTGCTGTTATGATAAGGACATTTCCAGGCGCTAACCTTTGATCCGTGAGGCAGGGGCTGAAGGTTCTCGTCCACGCCCCAGTACCATTCACCCAGCTTGTGATCCACCATGTATTTATCGATAAAAGTCCAGGAGGCTTGGGCAGCCTCATTAAATTTGCTGTTACCAGTCAGCTGATAAGCATTATAGAATCCAACAACCGCCTCAGCTTGCGGCCACCAATCTTTATCTTTGCTCAGCAGCCCGCTTGGGTCAGCTTCATTCCATATCCCTCCATCGCTATCAATACCTTCCGCAAGAACGGCTTCTGCCATGGAGACAGCGACTGTTCGCACACGCTGCAGCAGCTGCTCTTCTCCAAGGGTTTCAGCAGCTTCCACCAGCAGCCAGCTTCCTTCGATGTCATGTCCGTAGGAGATAATATCTGATTTCACATTCCATGCTTCATCTAAGAAAAGATGAAAATGCTGGCCTTCCTGATCAATGATATGATCCAGCATCGTTTCGATTAGCTCAGTTAGCGTGCTCTTTAGTTCCTCCGACTTCCATACTCGATAGAGACCGTTATACGCTTCCAGAACATGCAGATGGGTATTCATAGATTTTTTTTCATTCATATCCTTGCTGCTGAGACTGAGGTTATCAGTGATTTGCCATTCCCGTGATAAAGCTTCGACATAACCTTTATAAATAGAATCATAGCCGTATTTTTCAACTAGCTGGAATAATTGAATCGCATCCTCTAAGACTTCTGGACGTCCGGTCGCATGGTAGAATTCAGCCAGTGCGTAGATAGCAAAGGATTGGCCATAGATCTGCTTTTTCTCTTGAGAAGGTCTGCCCTCAGCATCCACCATCCAGTATAATCCGCCATACTCTTTATCAATGAAGTGTTCCAGCAGGTAGGTATAAGCACGTTCTGCCATCGCCAGATATTCCGGTTTACCGTAGATCCGGTAAGCGCTCGCAAAGGACCAAAGGATCCGGGCATTAAGCACAAGGCTTTTCTCTGCGTTAGGAGTAATGTTCAGCTGATTGTCGATTTCACCTACAAAACCGCCGTTTACTTCATCCTTCGTCTGTTTCATCCAAAAACTAAGAATATTATCCTTCAGCTCATCCTCAAGTTGGGTCAACCATAATTCTGGTGAATTAATCATTGTAATCAGTCACTCCTCACATTATTTGGTGATTTTTGAGGTGAAATATTCGTTGATGATCCCAGCGGCTTGCTTACCGTACATACAGTAATCATCATTCTGTGCTGCTTCTTCAATTGGATAAAGATGAGTAGGCCAATCCCAGAGCATAAAGCCCTGAACCCAATCTCTGTGCTCACAGCCTTGAAACATTGCCTGATAGAATTTACTTTGTTCTTCTTGACTTGGTTCGCCCTTTAAAGTCCAATCATTGGGAATCGCAGCGCTCCCGCTCCGGCTTGGGCAACCTGCTTCCATGAAAAAGAACGGCTTATTCTGTGAGCGCACCACTTGCTCAATCCGGTCGAGCTGAGCCTCCCAATCACTAGCTGGATAATACCCACTTGAAGAAATCACATCGAGCGCATCCCACCAGGTTACGTTATCCTCCTGATACTTATCGCAATTATAAGTAAGAATACCTGAGTAGACCTTCCGCACCTCGGCAATAAGCGAACGCCATTCGGCTTCGCGTCTATCCGTCTGTACAAGCTCACAGCCAATACAGAACATTTCACAGCCTGTTTCCTCAGCGATAGCGGCATAGTGCAGAATAAATTTAGTATAAGAGCTGAACCACTCAGACCATTTAGGCTCGCAAGGGACATCCTTATCAAAAAAGTTAATATGGGCACGCCAAGTTCCGTCAGCACAATTAACAATCGGCTTCAGGCATACTTTTAGCTGCAGTGACTTCGCTTTGCTGATAGCCCATTTAACTTCTTCGTCGCTAACGGTTGGAGCCTCCCAGTAAGGGATTTCCGTAGAATGAGCGGTAGCTTGAAGCGCGCTGAGCGCAATGGCCGTCCAGTTCGCTCCGGTGACAGAGGACATTAATTCCAGCGAACACTCAGCTTCTTTTGTTGTCCATGAACCACGTCTACCCGAGAAACCCCAGGTTACGCCTGCAATGTATTCGTTGTTTAACATCATCGAGAATCCTCACTTTACACACAAAAATAGAAAAATTAGCAATCTTCATTTTGTTAGATAGTTATTATCGTTTTGTTAGTTTATAATAACAACTTAATTTAGTTATATACTTTTTCGCAGATGATTTCAAGGACAATTTGTAGTTGAAGCTGGGAAATTTGAATAACTTTAGTTATAGTAAATATAAGACTATAAAAGGGCGCAATCGTACATTGACGTAATACATGGGGAGATACTATTTGTGATGATAGCGCAATCATAATAACTGGCGGATACAACTGGAGGGAATTACTCAAATGATAAATGTTATGATTGCGGACGACGAGGAAGTCATTCGCAGGGGGCTCGAAAAAATCACATCCAGAATGGAAATAGACGTACATGTAATTGGATCTTACGGCAACGGGTTGGAAGCCTGGGAACATTTAGAAAAGTTATCCCGGGAGGATATAGATCTGCTTATTACAGATATCAAAATGCCTAGAATGGATGGTTTTAAGCTGATTGAACAGGCTAGAGACCATATGGAGGATATCCCTATTGCTGTCCTTAGCGGTTTTAGTGAATTTGAATATGCCCGTCGAGCGATCCGTCATGGGGTGATGGATTATTTGCTTAAACCGATTGATAAGACTCAGCTATATGAACTGCTTAAGAGAGTAGAGGATGTAAAGAAAAAGACCGTGACGGAGCATGAGGAGATTTTCTCACAAGCTGCGGATGGTGGAGAACATTATGTAGTTGAGCAGACAAAAAGTATTCTGGAGAGAGAGTATGATCAGAACTTCGAGCTTGAACGTCTAGCGGAGATGGTGGGCATGAATGCGAGTTATCTCAGCCGTTTGTTCAAATTAAAGACGGGGCAGACGATCACAGACTATCTGATTCGGATTAGAATTTCTAAAGCAAAGGAACTGCTAATGGAGCATCCTGACCTGAAAAATTATGAAATTGCCGAGAAGGTGGGTTATAGCGATCCGGTATATTTTAATAAATTGTTCAAGAAAATGTGTGGTATGACACCTAAGGATTATAAAAGCGGCTGTAAATTCCCGAAAATTGAACGTGAGTTTTAGGCATATATAGGAAGTTATTTATTAGGAGGGCGAAAAGCTCTCTTTTTTTGTGGATGTTTTTATAAATTAGATAACAAAATTATTATAAGTAAAACAAAAATAACAAATACAAGACCAGAAAAAGCAATTGAAACCATCGTTTTGCGTCGAAAATAGATTTATAATGGGTTTGTAAGCGATATCATCACTTGTTTTTAAGAGTAATTCAGATAATCCGGTATTAATGGCTACTCTTTCAAGTTATGAGTGATGATAAAAGTTATTATTTTTGTTATTTACCTAAAACTAGAGTTGAATTGAAGAGAGGGGTCGTAACAGCATGAAAAAAGGCAAAACAATGATGGGCTTGATGGCACTAACACTTGTGGCGGGATTGTTTAGCGGTTGTTCCTCAAACAACAACACTAACAATGAAGCTGCTAAAAACACAGGAAACAATGGTTCTTCAGCAGAGGCAACTGCTCCAGCTGATGGTACAGCAGCTAAGGATATCAAAGGGGATATCACAGTCATAACGCAAAGAACAGATATTGTTGATACCGTATTCAAAGAGTATGCGGCTAAATTTAATGAGAAATATCCTGATGTAAAGGTGAACTTTGAAGCGCTCGCTACTTACGAAGATCAAATTAAAATTCGTATGAGCACTAGTGATTATGGCGACGTTCTTTTGTTACCTACTAGCATAGCTGTAAAAGATATTCCTGATTTCTTCGAACCCCTTGGCAAGCTTGAAGAAATGAGCAAACAATACACAGGGCTGGAAGAACGTGCAGTAGACGGAGTTGCCTATGGTATTCCGATGACTATCAACTTTAACGGGATTATCTATAACAAACAAGTCTTCAAAGATGCCGGAATTACAGAGGTTCCCAAAACCCCTGAACAATTCTTGACTGCCCTGCAGACTATTAAAGACAAAACACAAGCTGTTCCTCTTTACACAAATTACGCAGCAGGCTGGACATTGACACAATGGGAAGCGGATCTGGCTACAGTAGCTGGTGACCGTGATTATGTGAACATTGCTCAAGTGGCTAGCGACGACAACTATGTAGCGGGTCAACCACACTATGAATTGTACAAAATTTTGTACGATGCAGCACAAAAAGGTTTGATTGAAGAAGATCCAACTACAACAGACTGGGAATCTTCCAAAGCTGATCTGGCCAACGGAAAAATTGGGACTATGGTGCTTGGATCTTGGGCAATTGGCCAAATCAAAGGCCTGGCTACAAATCCAGACGATGTTGGATTTATGCCTTTCCCAACCAATGCGGATAAAATCCTTGTGCCGCTTGCTGGGGACTACAATCTGGGTGTCAGCGTGCACAGTAAAAACAAAGAAGCTGCTAGAGCTTGGGTGGATTGGTTCATCAACGAATCTAACTACCCTACAACTGAAGGCGGCGGTATGAGCCCGGCTATCGGTGCAGAGCTTCCAGAAATCCTGAAACAATATGAAGGTACAGATGTAACCTTTGATACTCTTGCTCCTGCTAAAGCTGGCGAAGAAGGCTGGTCTGATGAAATCGACAAACAAGCTGAAATCGGTGCTTGGCAGCCAGACTTCAAGAAACGGATTATTGAAGCAGCGATTGGCAACAGAAAAGAATCCTATGATGACATCATGAAAGACCTGAACGACAAGTGGAAAGCCGCTCGCGCTAAAGTCACAGCACAGTAACAACTATAAGCTTCTTAGATGCTATAGGTGGTTAGGCGGTAGTGAATGTGGGAGGGGATATGCTAACAAGCATTTCCCCCTTCACATTTAAACGAGTCATAAATAATTGAGGATGCTTTTTCTGGAGGTGTATCGGGTGTTTAAGTTTTCAAATTTGAGCTATAAAAATCAAAGAATCGCTATCATCATCTTATTCTCATTAGTGCCGATATTGTTGCTGCTCACATTCGCTTATTATCCAGTCATCAGTATGTTTCGGTACAGCTTCACCAGTTGGAATGGATTGAGCAAAAATATGGAATATGTCGGTTTAGAAAACTACAAGACCATTTTTACGAAACCTGAGTATTTTTCTGTGTTTAAGGTCAGCTTGTATTATTTCTTTACCACCTTTATTCAGATGGCACTTGCCTTGTATTTTGCAACCATCTTGAGCTTTAGTGTTCGCATGAAAAACTTGTTTAAAGGGATTTTGTTCTTCCCAACCTTGCTAAACGGTGTAGCAATCGGTTTTATCTTCCTGTTCTTTTTCAAACCAGATGGAACGTTAGATACGATTCTTAATCTGATTGGGCTTGGCAGTCTGCAGCAGAAATGGCTTCTGAATCCTAACTTGATCAACTTCTCGCTCGCAGGTGCGTCACTGTGGAGATACATGGGAATGAACTTCCTGATTTTCCTCGGAGCTATTTCTTCTATTGGTAAGGATATCTATGAGGCCGCTGAAATTGACGGTGCAAACAGATGGCATCAGTTTATGCATATTATTTTGCCAAGCATTAAACGTATTCTGCAATTGAACTTGATTCTTGCGGTTAGTGGCGCCATTGGGGTATTCGAAATTCCGTACGTCATGACAGGCGGATCTAACGGAAGTAGTACATTCGTAATTCAGACGGTCGATGTAGCTTTCAAATACAGCAAGGTTGGTTTGGCATCGGCGATGGCCGTGGTATTGCTGGGTATTGTTATCATAGTTACTATTTTGCAGCGCGTTCTGATCAAGGAGGAGAAATAAACTATGCATTCTGTAAAATATACCACTGCTAGTATATTCAAATATCTCACCTTGATTTTGGGAGCACTTGTAGCTTTGATACCTATCGTGGTCGTGTTTTTCGCTTCATTAAAAACCGGAGCCGAATATGCTTCTACCGGACCGTTAACGCTGCCAGAGAATTGGTTGAATTTCTCCAACTACACTAAGGCTTTTGTAGACGGAAAAATGCTGCTCGGTTTTAAAAATACTGTCATTATCGTTGTGATTTCTATTGCGGGTGCTACGTTGACGGGTTCGATGATGGCTTATATTTTATCGCGCTTCAAATTTAAAGGCAGTAAGATCCTAATTAGTATGTTCCTGATTGCTACCCTGATTCCAGGCGTAACTACACAAGTAGCTACTTTCCAAATCATCAATCACTTGGGATTATTTAATACCAGATGGGCACCAATTGTTATGTACTTGGGCACGGATATTATCGCTGTTTATATCTTCATGCAGTTTTTGGACTCGATCTCCGAGTCACTGGATGAATCCGCGATGCTGGACGGAGCTTCGTATTGGACAATTTATTGGAGAATTATTTTGCCACTGTTGAAGCCGGCGATTGTAACTGTAGTGATCGTGAAGGGTGTTAATATTTATAACGATTTTTACACCCCTTTCCTTTATATGCCGAAAACAGATCTGCAAACGATCTCCACAGCACTCTTCAAGTTTAAAGGTCCATATGGATCGCAGTGGGAAGTAATATGTGCGGCGATTATGATCGCAATTATACCGACATTGGTTGTGTTTACCGCCTTGCAAAAATATATCTATAATGGTTTTTCACAAGGTTCTGTAAAGTGAGCTCAACAGTAAATTTAATAACAGTACTAGATAAAATAGCATACTGAAAAGTTGCATACATTTGGAGGGAAAACTAATGAGTGAAGTAAAATTGGTTGGAGCAAGTGCAATTAACATCCCGAACATGCCTTGGCAAGAAAAGCCTGCTGGCTACGAGAATCCGATTTGGAGACATAATGATAACCCGGTTATCAAAAGAAATCCTGCAAAAGGTGTAGCCCGTATTTTCAATAGTGCGGTTGCTGCGTATGAAGGCAGTTTTATTGGTGTATTTCGTGTAGAAGATAACACTACTCGTCCGCATCTGCGTATGGGACATAGTGTGGATGGTTTGGATTGGAAAATCGATGATGAGCCGATCCGATTTATAGATGAAGAAGGTAATCCTTATCAGCCGCGTTATGCTTACGATCCGCGTCTGGTGAAGGTTGAAGATACATTTTATATTATCTGGTGTACAGATTTCTACGGAGCAGCTATTGGGGTAGCAAAAACACAAGATTTCAAAACATTTATCAGCTTGGAAAACCCGTTCCTGCCATTCAACCGGAACGGTGTACTGTTCCCTAGAAAAATCAACAACAACTTCGTGATGTTGTCCCGTCCAAGTGACAGTGGCCATACGCCATTTGGTGATGTATTCCTTAGTGAGAGCCCTGACTTCGTATATTGGGGAAAACACCGCCATGTAATGACCAAGGGTGGTCAAGGCTGGTGGCAAAGTGTCAAAATTGGTGGCGGACCAGCGCCGATTGAAACTACTGAAGGCTGGTTGATGTTCTACCATGGCGTGACTGGAACGTGCAATGGTCTTGTGTATAGTATGGGAGCGGTTATTTTGGACATCAATGAGCCCTCGAAAGTAAAATATCGCTCGAAGAACTTTGTATTAACACCAGAAGAATGGTACGAGGAAAGAGGTTTTGTGAATAACGTCCTGTTCCCATGTGCTACTCTGCATGATGCAGAAACCGGCCGTATCGCCATCTATTATGGCGCTGCTGATACTTATGTAGGCGTTGCTTATACAACGGTTAATGAAATCGTCAACTATGTCATCGAAACCCATGAAGAGGTTGGCGATGATGCAGGTTTAGGCAAAATCTAATTGGACTTAATAACCTATATTTTCAGTGAGTTTGCTAGAGTTCCGGAGAATTGCGTAGCGTAGAGTTCGAAAGAAGTGTGTTGGGTTTGGTGTGTTGAATGTTGTTGGGTGTGCTCAGTGCGGAGGTTGCCTTGTGCGACCTCCGTGTTCTGTTGCAGAATGTACAACAAAACGACACATTATCGCCTGTAATAGATAAGTAGCAGGCTAGGAGGAAATTCAACTCTGTTGGCGATTCTGATCACTCTGTTGTTTAGTTACTCTGTGGCTTAGATACTCCATGGCTCTGACGTAAATAGTTGCACTTTGTGCATTTAAACTAACATTTCTTTGGTCACTAGGCGATATAGTTGCACTTCGTGCAACTATATCAGCGAAGTAACCACCAAAAGCTCCTTTTGCCGTTTTTTAGTTGTACAAAGTGCAACTAAGAGGAAAACACACATATTCAGCTGAAATAAAGCTGCACAAAGTACAACTCTATGGCTCTGACGTAAATAGTTGCACTATGTGCACTTAAACTAACTATACCTAAGGTGCTAAGCGATATAATTGCACTTCGTGCAACTATATCAGCCAAGTAACCACCAAAAGCTCCTTTTGCTGTTTTTTAGTTGTACAAAGTGCAACTAAGAGGAAAACACACATATTCAGCTGAAATATAGCTGCACAAAGTACAACTATCCAGCCAGAAGCTGTTACTGTGCCGATTATAAAGAAGTTAATAGGCGAGATGGAAATGTGGGTGTTGTGAAGGCAATAGGAAGGTAGCGGATAAGTGGAATGTGAGTGGTTGTAGAGGTAATAAGAAGGTAGTAGGTACGTGGAGTGTGATTAGTTGTGAAGGCAATAAGAAGATAGCGGATAAGTGGAATGTGAGTGGTTGTAGAGGTAATAAGAAGGTAGTAGGTACGTGGAATATGATTAGTTGTGGAGGTAATAGGCAAGCAGCGAGTGAGTGGTGAATGTGGCTCAGTTGGCGACCTCAGTCAGTCTGTTGCTAAGTTACTCTATGGCTCTGACGTAAATAGTTGCACTCTGTGCACTTAAACTAACATTTCTTTGGTTACTAGGCGATATAATTGCACTTCGTGCAACTATATCAGCCAAGTAACCACCAAAAGCTCCTTTTACTGTTTTTTAGTTGTACAAAGTGCAACTAAGAGGAAAACACACATATTCAGCTGAAATATAGCTGCACAAAGTGCAACTATCCAGCCTCGGAGCTGCGACTAAACTATCCAGTCGCAGAAAACGCAACTATTGCATCCCACTCCATCGCAACTTTTCCATCCCAACTATCCCATCCCACTATCCCATCGCAACTATCCATACATCAACGGAAAACCCATATTGGGTTTTCCGTTTCTATCTAGCATAGTAACTCTAACGTTGCTTCGCGGTTACGAACAGCAAGCGAACAATATCGTTACATAACTTAAGGAGGAACAATATTTTGGGAAGCGACATGAATTTGTCACAGTTAAAGGAATATAACGGAAGTAGTCCAAAACCGGATGATTTCGAGCAATTTTGGGAGCGGGCATTGCGTGATCTGGATGCACAGGCGCTGGATTATGAACTGGAACCAGCGGAGTTTGTCAGTGAACTTGCGGAATGTTTTCATTTGTATTTTACCGGAGTTGGCGGTGCAAGAATCCATTGCAAATATGTAAGACCGAAGAACAGCGTACATAAAAAAGGTCCCGGTGTAGTGATGTTCCATGGATACTCCTGTGACAGCGGGGATTGGATGGAGAAGGTGGCATATGCTGCTCACGGGATTAGCGTCCTGGCGATGGATTGTCGCGGCCAGGGTGGCCTCTCCGAAGATAACCTTACCGTAAAAGGGACTACGATACGCGGACATATCATTCGAGGGATGGATGATCCTAATCCTGATAACCTTTATTATCGCAATGTGTTTTTGGATACGGCACAGACTGCCCGAGTTCTGATGTCTATGGATGAAGTTGATCCTGAACGTGTAGGTGCCTTTGGACTATCTCAAGGTGGAGCGCTGACTGTGGCTTGTGCAGCATTAGAGCCTCGCATAAAAATAGCCCTGCCTGTATATCCCTTCCTTTCAGATTATAAACGTGCTTGGGAGCTGGATATTACCACCTCAGCTTATGAGGAGATCAACTATTATTTCCGTTTTTTTGATCCCCATCATTTGCGTGAGGATGAGATTTTTAATAGGCTCGGTTATATCGATATTCAGAATCTTGCCGAAAGAATACAGGCTAAAGTACTGTGGGTTACCGGGTTATCCGATACGATTTGTCCACCTTCAACTCAATTTGCCGCATACAATAAAATACTAGCGTCCAAAGAGCTTATGGTTTATTATGAGTACGGTCATGAGTATTTACCATATCTTGCCGATCGGGCGTTGGAATTGTTCATGACCTTGTAAGAGATAAGCCAGCAGGCATAACTGAAGACAACGGTGGTGAACAATTGATGAAGTCGCAAGTAAAAAAAGAAAAGGCGCATTTCCAGCTGCACCCTGCCAAATCGATTGGGGTGCGGCTTTTTCTCATCTTCTTCATCTCAACAATGGTGCTCGTTCTCTCACTTGGCTACATTTCCTATTCCGTAGCTGAGCAAACGATCGAGAATAACGCGCTGTCAGCCAATCAACAGACAGTCGTCCAAGCTGCAGAGAAGTTTGATGTTGAATTATTGCGTTATGAGGATGGCCTAGGAAGAATTCTTTACAACAATGAGATTCAGGATGCACTCAAACAAGGGAATAATCCCACTACAAGTAATGAGGAACTTAATTTGCAGTCCAACCAGATTAGCGCCGAGCTAAATGCCTGGCTGACCGCATCAAAGGGGGTAGAAGCTGTATACCTCATCCCGATGAATCAGGAAGTCCCTACTTCGTCAGCGGGATCAAAAGACAGCGCTTTTATCAAAGAATTCAGAGAGTCCTCATGGTTCAAGCAGCTTGAGGAGCAACCACAAACATTGTGGATTCCCCGAACAGAACAGGGGCAAGCCGGAAATACTTCGGGTATGTTTCATTTGGCACAATCGATAGCTGGGGATACACAAAGCCCGGGATACATAATTATCTGTGATATTAGAATTAGTGAATTAGAAAATCAGCTTCGTAAAGTTGATCTCGGACCCAGCTCTTACATGCAATTGCTGACGGATAAGGATGAATTGATCGCATCGTCCCAGCAAGTGGGAACAGATACTTATCTCAGTCTGGGAGGGACTCTTCTTCATGGTTTGGAGCATGAGGCTGGGTCATTGCCAACGAAGGATGAGAAAGGAAAATCCATTCTGGCTGTGTACGGGACGATGGAAAGCTCCAGCTGGAGATTGCTTGGTGTTGTTCCGGCTGAGAATCTTACGAAAGACGCACTTCGTATTCTAAAAACTACATATATTATTGTTGCGGTGGCTGCTATTGTCGCCATTCTAATTGGTTACTGGATGTACAGAATGGTATCTAAGCCCTTGACCCGACTTAAGGATCTAATGTCTCAAGGGGCAGATGGAAATCTTGGAGTACGTACGGATATTACCTCACGAGATGAAATTGGTCAGTTATCGGGTTCCTTTAATAGGATGATGGAACGGATCACAGAACTGGTAATCCATACTAATGAAACCGCGAGGAAGGTAATGGAAACTGCCGATGAACTTAGTAGAGTATCGCGTAAGACAGCGATGGCAGCCAAAGAGATTGCCGCAGCAACAGAAGAAATTGCCGGAGGTTCAGGCAGCCTAGCTTTGGAGGCGGACCAGGGTAACGAGCTTACGGGGCAAATTTCGGTGCAAATGAACAAAGTGAACTCAGCTACGCATGAGATGGATCATACCGCACATAGTATCGGCATGCTTAGTGAAGAAGGTTTTAATGAGTTAAAAGAGCTGCTTGGCAAGACCAATAAGACGGGCGATATGACGAATAAGCTTGTGATGAAAGTGAATGAGCTGCAAGACACCACATCATCAGTGATGAAGGTGCTTGATGTTATGCAGAATATTACACAGCAGACGAATATTTTGTCTCTAAATGCAACGATAGAAGCGGCAAGGGCAGGGGAGTCCGGCCGGGGATTTATGGTAGTGGCCGATGAAATACGCCAGCTTGCAGATCAGTCCAAAGAATCCATTGCTGTGGTGGCTAATATAACAGACACAATTATGAAGGATATGAACGAGACCGTAGGTGTTCTCTCGGAAGTAGCCCCTCTTTTTAATCAGCAGGTTACTTCAGTGGAGAGCACTAGCGATATCTTCGTATCTGTACAGGATCAGATGCGTCATTTTATTACACGCTTGGAATCTGTTGCTTTATCGATGGATAGCTTGAGCCAATCCCAGAAGGTGCTGTCAAATTCGATGGGCAATATCAGCTCCATTGCAGAAGAATCATCAGCAGCTTCTCAAGAAGTGGCTTCGCTTAGCGGGGAGCAACAAAGTGTGAGTGATCATTTAGTGGAGCTGTCTGAGCAGCTTGAGCATGCGTCCCGGCAGTTGCAAGAAAAACTGTCCAAGTTTAATTTGTAACTTTGCATAACCTAAGTAAATATTTTTAACACAAAGACCAGTCTCCAATTATTTGGGACTGGTCTTTGTGCTATTCAAAAGGCTATAAATTAGCTAACTAAGCATGAGTGTAAATAATCCAGCGGGTGGGACATAATAAAGGCTATGAACGTCAGTCAGGAGGAATGGGATTGCACAATAATGTCCACAGACGTATACTCGGCGGACTGATTATTTTATGTTCAGTTGTAGCCGTGTTGGTCCTTAGGCTGGCGTGGATTCAACTGTTTATGAAGGAACAGACGGTCCCTGGAACGAAATATACACTTGCAAAGATGGCAGAAATTCAAAGCGAACGGGAGACGGTATTGGACACTGGGCGGGGGCGTCTGTATGACCGAAAGAGTGAACCCCTTGCCGGGGAAACCATTTGGACGGCTGCGTTTTTTCCTCAAGAGGCGAAGACTAGGAATACCGTGACGCAGGTCGTATACGAAGAAGCTGAGTCCATGCACCGGTTGGCAGCTATCCTTGGAGTGAGTTATGAGCAATTGCTAAACAAGCGCTCTTCTCTTAAAGAACCATTGCTTTGGCCATCCTCAGTGGGAAAAGGACCGCTCGCACTTACATCCGTACAAGCGGAAGAAGTGAGTGCATTGGGGATCGACGGCGTAGGCGTGCTTCCTTTTGCTCGCAGATATGATGGGAACGCAACTGGACGGCAGTGGCTTGGATATTTATCGGAAGCGGCCCCAAACCCTGGTGGGAAGGCTTCGCCATCGGGGCTGAGAATTCCGATGACAGGAACGGACGGATTAGAAAAGACCCTGGAGCCGTTGCTTCGAGGTGTAGGGCATACTGAGGCATACGCTCAGGTTGATGCGCGCGGGCAACGTGTCCCGGGCAGTCCCATTCAAGTAAGAGCCCCGGGCAATCCGTATTATCCGCTGTCTTTATATACAACGATTGATAAAAAGCTTCAGGAACAAATAGAGGAGTTAGCTGTCAAAGCTGGAATGAAGGAAGGAGCCGTGGTGGTGTTAGACACCGGAACGGGAGATATTGAAGCCATGGTATCTTTACCTTTTTACGACCCAGAGAAGATATCCCCTGAAGGGGGAGAGTGGAATAACCGGGCGTTGCAGGCTGCCGTACCTGGATCAATTTTCAAAATCGTCACAGCAGCAGCAGCACTAGAAGCCGGGGTCACCTCAGCGGATGAGCTCTTCTATTGTTCAGGGCAATATGAGAAATATGGATTGTCTTGTCTAAAAGGAAAAGGACACGGTCCCCTCACGCTGGCGCAAGGGTTCGCCGTGTCCTGTAATACTGTATTTGCTGCGCTGGCAGAACGTTTGAGTGGGGCGCAGCTTCAAGCGACAGCACTCGCGCTGGGGCTCGGAAGAGATATTAGCTGGCAAGCGGAGAATACGCTTGGTTTTCCAGTTCTTAAGCCACTGTCCGGTGAGCAGAAGGGGACGATCTTTACTTCTTTGCTGCCGGATGATCCAGGCGCCAGAGTGCAGACGGCCATTGGGCAGCGAGATGTGCAAGTGACCCCACTTCAGGCAGCGAACCTGGTGGTGACGTTACTGCATGGCGGGGAAGTGAGAGCGCCAAGAATTCTCCAGCGTGTAACCTTTGCAAATGGGCAAAAGCTAGAGGATCTGCCGGGTCATCTTTCCCCTTCAACTGCCGGGAGGATCTCAGAATCTACAGCCCGCCAGCTGCTGTCCTGGATGCGTAAAGTAGTTACGGATGGAACCGGCACAAGTCTGCAGAGCACGAAATGGCCGGTTGCCGGGAAATCAGGTACGGCACAAACCCTTGTTAAGGGTATGCCGCGTAACAATCAATGGTTTATCGGCTATGGGCCGCTGGATCATCCCAGATATGCTGTGTCGGTAGCGGTGGAGAACGTCGCTCCGGACAGCTCACATCTAGCCGTTAAGCTGTTCGGTCAGATATTGGATTTATTATCATCGGTTCCCTCTGGAGCTTGAGGTTCAGGTGGTGGCGCAGAGCCGGTCTGATTGGAAGCTGGACCGTTAGCTGCAAAGGGTGAAACGATAAATTCCTCTTGCGGGAGATAGATCCAGCTCTGAAGATACCCTTGTTGAATCAGTTCTTTTATCAGAATAAGCAGAATCGGCGACAGAATCAGACCAGCCATACCGAAAGCAGATGTGGACAGAATGACGAACGACAGCATAAGGAAGGCTGAGGATACGCCAATTGAATTCCCGGTAATCTTCGGCTCAAGCAGCTGCCTAACAATTAGTACAATGGCAAGGAGGATAATTAATCCAATAGCCAGTGATGTATTGCCCACGATGAACAAATAGATGATCCAAGGGACTAAAATTGTCGTCACGCCAAGAAGCGGCAAAACATCAAATACCGCGCAGACTAATGCCATTGTGATTTCGTTGCCGGTTCGCAGAATAAATAAGCCGACTAGAACTATGGCAAAAGTAATGCTGATCAGAATAAGTTGTGCTTTTAAATAGGAACCGATGGCTTTGAATACATTGCCTTGCAAAAAGGCGAAGGCGTTCTTAAAGGTTTTTGGCATTTTGTCATGCGCGATTTTACGCCAATCTTTGATTTCCATGCTAAGAAAAAATGCCAAAATAATGGCTATCCCGAAATTGGCCATGAAGGTGGAGAAGGAGCCTAGAATACCGGCCATGTATTTTAGAAAAGTAATCAGCCATCCTGTTAGAACATCCGTGGCATCTTTAAAGTACCCGTTGACCTTGTTCGTAATATCGGGTGGCAAGTTATCTATTTTTTGCTGCAGGTAGGTCGTGGTCTCCACAAAATGCTGCTGCACCACATATGTATATTTAGGGAGGTTCTCTTGGAAGTGAAGGGCCTGGATCGTAATCAGTAGACCGGCACCAAATAATGTACCTAACAGCACAATCAGAAAGAGCAACACTGAAATGGCGGAGGCAAAAGGTTTACCAAGACCACGGCGGTTCAAGAAGCGGGCCAAGGGTTCGATAAGCAAAAATACAAAAAAAGACAGGAATACAGGTGCAGCTAACTGATACAGCTTACTAAAGGAGAACATAATTAGATAAACCGTGAGGACAATTAATCCGATGTCAAAAAATGTGCGCCAATATTTTTTGTATAACGGCAGCATAGATATAAACAACTCCCTTTTTTTATAAGTGGATACGCCAGGTTGATTACATTGTACATGATTTTACTTTAAAAGCGTCTATTTCTTTGATACATGTGTTAAAATAGGGGGTAACGTTTTTTTATTCTACTTCACTTGGCCGTTTCACGGGTTCTGCTTGCAGACATTAGGCGAGCCAAAGTCAACTCTGGAAAAGCGGGGAATTAATATGCAGACTTTGCTGCTCTGGTTATTTTACATCTCATCATTTTATGCTTTTATCCCTGGTATGATCAGCCGGATTTTTGGTTACCGTGTCTTTCGTAAAGGAACTGGGCGAAATGAATTCGCACTGACCTTCGATGATGGACCTGATCCTCGATTTACACCATTACTGCTGGAATTACTGAAGAGGTATGATGCAAAAGCAACCTTTTTTGTAGTCGGCTCTAATGCTGAACGTTATCCTGATCTTATTCAGCGTATCCATGATGAGGGACATCTCATCGGAATTCATAATTATGTTCACAAGACGAACTGGCTCATGCGGCCAGCAACCGTCCGCCGGCAGATTCAACGTACGAATGATATTATCTATAATATTATTGGCGAACGCAGTACGTATTACCGTCCACCTTGGGGTATTGTCAATTTATTTGATATTTCCAAACGACGCCAAGTTGAAATTGTGCTTTGGTCGGCAATGTTTGGCGATTGGCGTGAGAAGCTCGGCGCCGAAAAACTCACTGAGAAGATGCTGGCCCGTCTAAATCCCGGGGAAGTGATGTTGTTGCATGATAGTGGCACAACGCTGGGTGCAGATGCGGATGCTCCAGGGAATATGCTTGTGGCTCTTGAGCAGACTCTGGAGGAAGCCCGTAAACGGGGACTACGCAGCATTCGGATTGATGAGATGATTAAGATGGCTGAGACGTCACCTATCCGGCGCTTATCTTTTGGTAAACGGGTGCTTGTAGGACTTTGGTTAGCTTGGGAACAGGTATTTCAAGCTCTTTTTCATCTCCAAACGATTACTCCGTCAGATCCTTTCCTGCATTATCGGATGCGGAAATATCAGGGTGAACCGGTTGAACTCGAGGGCGGAGAACTGCTGCGTAAAGGTGACAAAGTCATTGAGCTGCACATCGATAATAAACAGTTGTTCGAATTAGGGATTCATTCACGTTCTTCCGCTCAACTTGCGATTCGAATGATCCGCAGAATGGAAAAGGATCTGCCCATTCTTGCTGAGATCATTGCCAAAGATGTGGATCTTGCGGAAGCCAAAGCGCTTTATGGAGTCAGTATGATTAACCGGGGACCGGAGAAGTTCGGCTTTACCGTACGTGATTTGCCGGATGGCTTATTCGCACGTTCCTCCAAATTTTACTTAAGGATCCTGTTAAGTGTGATTCATCCAGCAGGTGGGGCAAGGCTTAAAGAACGGAGCGAGGTCCTTGTGCCGAAGCTTATCCTGATGCCTGTCTCAGAGCTGCTCAAAAAGATGAATCAACAGCTGCCTCATCATCCGAAAACTGCAAAAAAACGCAAATCGCAACAGGAAGAATCGTTGTCACTTAATGATTCGGTTGCAGATGTAGAAATGCCAGGTGCGACAGTAACCAATTGATTCATGATCTTATTGATAAATATTTTACAGTGGACATGTAAAGAGATGTTCTACAATCCAGCGATGGGTTGTGGAACATTTTTTTATTGGGATAATTAAAAAAAGAGCAGCCCGCCAGTAGAAATACTAAGGTGGGACTGCTCTTGCTTGTTTTAATATTCTTTTTTGCTAAAGGGATTAGATCTTCAGCACTGCGCCGTTACTTGCATTGGTTACCATTTTGGAGTAACGAGCCAGGTAACCAGTTTTAACTTTAGGTTCGAATTCTTTCCAACCCGTACGACGAACTGCTAATACTTCTTCTTCAACCAGCAATTCAATCTTCCGGTTGTTGAGATCCAGCTCAATGATGTCTCCATCCTCAACAAAAGCGATCGGACCGCCTTCAGCTGCTTCTGGAGAGATATGACCGATACTGATTCCGCGGGAAGCCCCCGAGAAACGACCGTCTGTAATCAGACCGACCTTAGCACCTAGCCCCATACCCACGATTTGTGAAGTAGGCGCCAGCATTTCCGGCATTCCTGGTCCGCCCTTAGGACCTTCATAGCGGATAACGACTACATGGCCTTCTTTAACTTTACCGTTCGCGATACCTTCCAGTGCAGCTTCTTGGGAATCAAAGCAGATCGCAGGACCTTTATGATATCCACCTACTGAAGCATCAACTGCACCAACCTTGATGATAGAACCCTCTGGAGCCAAGTTTCCGTAAAGTACGGCCAGACCGCCTCTTTCGGAGTAAGGGTTGTCGATAGTATGAATTACGGAAGTATCTTGGATCTCGTGTCCGATTACGTTCTCAGCTAATGTTTTGCCGGTAACGGTCATACATTCCCCGAACAGAGCACCTGGTTTCTTCAGCAGTTCATTCAATACAGCACTAACGCCGCCCGCACGGTCCACATCTTCGATAAAGATATCAGAAGCTGGAGCCAGCTTAGCCAGATAGGGAACACGGTTTGCAACTTCGTTAATGCGTTCAAGCGGATAATCGATACCTGCTTCTTGAGCTAATGCAAGGGTGTGCAGCACTGTGTTAGTAGAACCACCCATTGCCATATCCAGTGCAAATGCGTTATCAAGGGATTCTTTAGTTACGATATCTCTTGGTTTAAGATCCAGCTTAATCAATTCCATCAGTTGTGTTGCGGATCTGCGAACAAATTCTCTACGCTCATCAGCAACAGCCAGAATCGTACCGTTACCTGGCAATGCCAGTCCAAGTGCTTCTGCAAGGCAGTTCATGGAGTTGGCAGTGAACATTCCGGAACAAGATCCACAGGTAGGACAACCAAATTGTTCTAATTCAAGCAGCTCTGCATCGTTGATTTTGCCGACTTGGTGAGCACCAACGCCTTCAAATACCGAGGTCAGAGAGAGCTTTTTACCTTTACTATCTACGCCGGCTTTCATTGGGCCGCCGCTTACGAACATGGTTGGGATGTTAACACGCAGTGCGCCCATCATCATGCCCGGTGTAATTTTATCACAGTTAGGGATGCAGACCATGCCATCGAACCAATGCGCGGAAACTACAGTTTCCAAGGCGTCAGCGATGATCTCGCGGCTTGGCAGTGAATAACGCATGCCGATATGTCCCATAGCAATCCCGTCATCTACGCCGATCGTATTGAATTCAAAAGGAACGCCACCAGCTTCGCGAATCGCTTCCTTAACGATTTTACCGAACTCTTGCAAATGCACATGCCCTGGAACAATATCAATATAGGAATTGCAGACCGCAATAAACGGCTTTCCGAAATCTTCTTCTTTTACTCCGGCTGCTCTCAGGAGACTACGGTGTGGAGCACGGTCAAAGCCTTTTTTAATCATGTCTGAACGCATTTTCTTGGCTGCCATAATGACATTCCCCCCTAAATGAATTTCAATCAAATATAGTGTCGCATTAACGCAATGAACTCCAAAGACCTGCGTATATACGGTTTATAGAAAGAACGGGGACCTGCTTCCTCAATAAGAAAAGCGATGCCGTTTCTATAAAAAAAGCCGCTGTTTTGGTATAAACAGTTACCGCCTAAAATGAACGGAGAAGTCATTGTTATTAGTGAGTCTATCACAAAGAGCACGTTTTTTCTACCGGACAATGTGAAGTTTGTCGATTGACGCAAAGCGTGGGAAGTGGAGGAAAAGCTCATTTTCGAAAGGAAAGTGCTTTATTTGGAAAATGGAACAGGGTTCGGATGTATCTATTTACCACTCTAGACAACTTTAGGAGAGCTGAGTATGATGGGAGTTATTATTTTATGGGAGGTGCTGGAAAATCGGGATTTGTCTATTATTATCGCCGCGGTGGATCGTTTTACGGGGATGAAAAGCTAAGGAGGGAAAGGGAATGTCACAGCGTACAACTTTTTTAAATCCAATTGTAGCAAGCTCAGGAGACCCATGGGTATTCAAACATACCGATGGCTATTATTACTTTATGGCCACAAAAGCTAAATGTCTGGAGCTGACGAGATCTAGAACCTTGACCGGCCTTGCGGAGGGCGACAAGAAAGTGATCTGGTCTCCCGAACCGGGGGGCAGCTGCAGTTACAATCTGTGGGCGCCGGAAATTCATCATTTGGACAACAGATGGTACATTTACTACACTGCGAATGACGGAGGAGGCGACGATTCACGGCGGATTTGCGTGCTGGAGAATGAAGCAGCGAACCCGCTGGAAGGACAGTGGGTATGGAGAGGGGCTTTGCAGACACCTGTCCCAGGGTTGGATGGAACAGTAATGTCTTTGCGGGATCAGCTGTATTTTCTGTATGCGGGATATGGTCATTTTCCTGATTATGGGTCGGCTATTTACATTATGCGAATGAGTAATCCTTGGACCTTGGAAGGGGAGCATCACCTGCTTACCGCTCCAACTCTGTCATGGGAGAAGCAAGGTGGCATGGCGATTAACGAAGGTCCGGTAATTTTGCAGCGAAACAATCGTATTTTCATGGTTTATTCGGCAAGTACGACTTGGTCTGAGGATTATGCACTAGGGATGCTCACCATGAGCGAAGCGGCAGATCCTTTGCAACCGCTGTCATGGGAAAAATCAATGTCGCCTGTATTTTGCAAAAGTGTAGAGAACGGGATTTTTGCCACGGGGCACAATAGCTTCACACATTCTCCTGATGGCAAGGAAGATTGGATAGTCTATCATGCGCTTCCTTCCGCTGGAGCGGATGTCTCTTTGCGCGCGACCCGTATCCAGAAATTTGGGTGGAAGGTGGATGGGACACCAGATTTTGGGGTTCCTTGTAGGGATACGCTTGCTCAGACCGTACCGTCGGGAGAATAAGAATAAAACAGGAAATCAAGACTGAAAAGGCCATTTATTACAGAATAACTGTAATAAATGGCCTTTTCATGTAATGCAGATATTTTTATTCGCTGTCGATAATAATTGACGAAAAATGCCTGTTTTATAAGGGGTTTTTCGCCAAAATACAGGATGGTTAGTACGCTTTTTTAATAGGTTTGTAGTTGGTATAGCCATATATTTGTTTGAGAAAAGTTCATAAGATTACAAAATTATTGTATGAAAGCGTTGACATATTAATTTTGGATGCTTATAATTCGATCTGAGATACAGAAAAACTGTATTAATCAAGGGGAGTTATCTACAGGGCAAAAAGGAGCGTGGTTCCAAGCTTTGGATTTGCTTAAGGCGTTATGGCAAATATTTTATAGTGGGAGGTTAAGTATGAAGAACAATGCAAAGCGTTATTTTAGTCTTTTATTTGTGTTAATACTGATCATTTCGACTGTAACAGCATGTAGTGGCAACAGTGCAAACAATGGGGCTGATAAGGGTGTCTCCAACAACAAAGAGAACGAGAGCACAGCCAAAGACCCGGTTGAGTTTACAGATATCAGCGCAGACATACGCGGCAATACAGCCCCAACGCAAGAGCAAATCGACGAAGTTAATCATTCCTTGAATGATACATACCTCGGCGACGTCTTCGATGAAGTCATTCCAAATGATTACTCAGCTTATCCTGTTAAAGGTGATGTGGTTCTGGATGTATGGATGCCTGCGAATTCCAATATTCCGGATATGAACAATCATGCTGTCCAGAAGCAGGTGGAGCAATTAACGGGAATCAAAGTAAACTTCATCACGCCGCCAATCGGCCAGGAAGCGGATGCCTTCACGCTGATGATCTCCTCCGGTGAACTGCCTGACATTATCATTGAGCCGGGACGTTATCCGGGAGGTTTTGAAGCGGGCGTAAATGACGGTGCTTATATCGATCTGACAGATCTGATGGAGAAAAATGCTCCGAACTATACGAAGTGGCGCAATTCGGATGAATCAAGAAGAAAAACCACGGTCACGGATGACGGCAAGCTGCTCGGCTTCTATGGCATCGCCCCATATTCAGAGTGGACTTGGTTTGGAACATTGATTAAGCAGGAAGCGCTGGACAAAACAGGGCTTGAAGTTCCAAATACGATTGATGAATGGCATACCTTCCTGACAAAAGCAAAGGAAGTCGGATACAAAGCACCACTTAATTACGGCTCTACTTACGGCCAGATTTTTACCGGCATCATAAATGGCGCATATGGAGTATGGGATTGGACGTTCCTTGATGAGAATGGAAAAGTGGCCTGGGGGCCAGCACAGCCGAAAGCTAAGGAATATTTGACCACCATGCAGCAATGGAACAAAGAAGGATTACTGAACCCGGACTGGGCAACGGCAGACTTTAACCAGAGAATGGCGAGCGCCATTTCGGGAGATACCGCGATGATGATGGACTCTCCGGATACGATGTGGAGTTATTGGAAAGAGCAGAGCGGTATCGACTTTGTGGGCGCACTGAACCCGGTTCTGAACAAAGGAGATAAGTCCGCAACCACGTACAAAAATTTCAAAAGAGCGGGGATCGAAGCTGCAATCACCACGCAAAGCAAAAATGTAGAAGCGGCAATGGCTTGGCTTGATTTTAATTACAGTAAAAAGGGCTGGGAATTGATTAACTTTGGTGAATATGGCACGGTCCACCTGATTGATGAGACGGGAATGCCTTATTATCCAGAGAACAGTTATATCTTTAAAGACCCTGAAGGTCAGCCCGTATCGACAACCTTATGGAAATACCGGATGCACAACTGGCCGGATATCCGGGATGAGCATCATTCCAACCCGCTGATCGCTGCCAAAGGAAGTTACTCGGGAGACATTCGCAAGAATTGGACAGAAAATATGGACACCAGTATGGCTATGCCACCTATTTCCTTTACCAAAGATGAAGCTTCGCGGGAAGCCGAGCTTGGAAACCAGCTGTCGACACTGCGTGGAGAGTATTTTGCAAAAATCATAATGGGAGACCTGCCGGTAGATGCCTATGATAAATTTTTGAAAGAAGCTCAGAGTATGGGACTGGAAGAGTTTTTGAGTATCCATCAGGCAGCCTTAGATCGATATAACAAACGATAGGTGGTTGTTTTATGGAAATATTACGAAAAAACAGAGCGATAAAGCCCATTCCTCAGGATGCCAAACCTAAAAATACCAAGTTAGTGATTAAGAAGGATTTGAAAAAGAACTGGTTTGTCTATCTGTTGGCTGTCCCTGTTGTAGCGTGGTTCCTGATTTTCTGCTACGGGCCGATGTGGGGGGTTATGATCGCCTTCAAGGATTTTAAACCCCTGCTGGGGTTTGGCCAGAGCGAGTGGGTAGGGTTTAAGCACTTTATTGATTTTTTCCAAGGGCCTTATTTCTGGCGGGTCGTTAAAAACACCCTTCTCCTCAATGTTTGGGGGATTGCCTTTGGATTTACAGCCCCGATTATTCTGTCCTTGATGCTGAACGAAATCCGTGGGGTTAAGTTTAAAAAAGTGGTCCAAACGATCACCTATATGCCGCACTTTATTTCCCTGGTGGTGGTATGCGGGATCATTCATATCTTTGCCGCAGATGAAGGGATTATCACGCAAATCCTGCAATTTATTACCGGAAAAGAGTACTCTTCACTGCTCGGCTACTCTTCGTTCTTCCGGCCGATTTATACCTTCTCCGGCATTTGGCAGAGCATCGGCTGGGATAGCATCATCTACCTTGCGGCGATGAGTTCCATCGATACTTCATTATATGAAGCTGCTGAAATTGACGGAGTGGGACGGATTAAAAAAATGTGGCATATTACGCTGCCGCAGATCAGCCCAGTTATCATCATTCTGTTTATTTTTGCCATCGGCGGGTTGATGTCGTCCGGGTACGAGAAGATTATCCTGCTGTACAATCCTCTGATCTATGATACGGCGGATGTTATTGCCTCTTACGTGTATCGTCGCGGTTTAAGAGAAGCCAGTCTTAGTTATTCCACGGCTGTGGGCTTGGTCAGCTCAATCGTTAACTTCGGGCTGCTCTGGATGACCAATACAATAGCCAAACGCAGGTCCGAGGTCAGCTTATGGTAAGAAAGAGGGACAGCTATGAAAGATAATTTGCAGCGTAAAGCGAAAAAAAGACGAAAACATAAATCCATCGGCGACAGAGTGTTTGACGGCACACTTTATACTCTGCTGACCGCATTAACCTTGGTGTGTTTTTATCCGATCCTGCACATCCTGTTTGCCTCCGTCAGCGACCCCGGCATGTTGATTGCTCATAAAGGGATTTTGCTGAAACCGCTGGGATTCACTTTGGATGGCTATAAGCTGGTATTTAAAGATAACAGTCTGATCAACGGCTATAAAAACACGATTATATATGTAGGATTAGGCACATTAGTCAACATGATCATGACCATTCTGGGAGCTTATGTATTATCCAGACGAGGATTGTATTTCAAAAACTTCATCATGATCCTGATTACAATCACCATGTTTTTTGGCGGCGGGTTGATTCCCTGGTTCTTATTAATGAAGGATATTGGTCTGTACAATAATTTGTGGGCCATGATTTTGCCAAGTGCTTTAAGCACATGGAACATTATTATCCTACGAACTAGCTTTCAAGCCATTCCGCAGGAATTGGAAGAAGCGGCTACCATAGACGGGGCAAGTCAGGCCCATATTTTAACGAATGTGATTCTTCCGCTGTCCAAAGCTACGCTGGCCGTAATCTTTTTATACTATTTAGTGGGGAACTGGAACTCATGGTTTAATGCGATGGTGTTGTTGAAGGACAGACAGCTGTTCCCACTGCAGCTATTAATGAAGGAAATATTAGTAGCTAATGATGCAACCGCAACCTCGATCGGCAGTGCAGGCGGGGTAGTCATCGATAGTGCCCAGAGCCAGACGGCTTTCCGCGAGCTGGTTAAGTATTGTGCGATCGTCGTTTCTACGCTTCCTATATTAATGGTATATCCTTTCTTGCAAAAATATTTTGTTAAAGGTGTTTACGTAGGTTCGATTAAAGGATAGCGGGCAAAAAAACAAGTTCATCTTATATAGAAATTATTTAATAGGAGTGAAGTACACCATGTTGACAGAAGCAAGCAGCACATCCGTTCCACGTCCAGAATATCCAAGACCCCAATTTGCCCGTAAGGATTGGCTTAGCCTAAATGGAGAGTGGGATTTTACGTTTGATGATGAAGATGTCGGTGAGGAAGAACAATGGTATCGGACGGACACAAAGGGTTTATTTTCACGGGTTATTCAAGTGCCCTTCGCGTTTCAGAGCAAGCTGAGCGGGATTGAAGATCCTTCATTTCATGATGTTGTGTGGTATAGAAGAACTTTTGAAGTTCCTGAGGATTGGAATGGGAAGCGGATTGTCCTCCATTTCGGCGCCGTTGATTATTTGGCAAAAGTCTGGGTGAATGGTCAACTGGTGGCCGTGCATGAAGGCGGACATACACCATTTCAGGTCGATATCACTCCTTCGCTGCTCAAAGGAAGGAATACCATCATACTGCGCGCAGAGGATTTCAGCCGCGATGTCACCTTGCCGCGGGGCAAGCAATATTGGCTGGAGCAGTCTGCTGCTATCTTTTATACCCGCACAACCGGAATCTGGCAGAGTGTCTGGCTTGAACCGCTGTCTGCAGTGCATCTGAGTAAATCCATGATGACACCTGATATTGACCGCAATGAAATCCGGCTTCGAACCTTTCTGCAAGGATTTAAGTCTGCTGATCCGCTCAAGCTGCGCATAACGGTATCGTATGACAGTGAAGTAATTGCGGAAGATCAATATATGGTCATGAATGGTGAGCAGCTGCGCACTATCGGCTTGGGTGATTTTGCGGATCATGGTCTTGGACGTTTATGGAGCCCTGAGCATCCGAATTTGTATGATATTCAATTCCAATTGCTTCGGAATGAGGAAGTAATTGATGAAGCAGTGAGTTATTTCGGCATGCGTAAGGTGTCGATTGAAAATGGCAAGCTATGCTTGAATAACCGCCCATATTTCCAGAGACTGGTGCTGGATCAGGGATACTTCCCTGACGGGATACTAACCGCACCTACAGACGAAGAGCTGAAACGGGATGCCCAGCTGACGAAAGAAATGGGCTTTAACGGGGTGAGAAAACATCAGAAGACAGAAGATCCCCGGTTCCTGTATTGGTGTGATAAGCTCGGCCTGCTGGTATGGAGTGAGGCAGCCAATGCTTACGAATATTCCGAGGAGTATGTCCGCCGCTTCACGAAGGAATGGCAGGAGATCATCGAGCGCGACTATAACCATCCTTGTATTGTGACCTGGGTTCCGCTTAATGAGAGCTGGGGTGTTCCCAATGTCCAGATTGATACACGTCAGCAGCAGCACGGATTGGCTATGTATCATTTAACGAAATCCTTGGATGAGATGAGACCTGTTGTGTATAACGATGGGTGGGAGCATATGACTACAGATTTGGTGACTATTCATGACTATGAGAGCCATCAGGCAGTGCTGGAGGAGAGATATGCCACGGCAGAATCTTCTGTAAATGCGATGCCGGCCAACCGCAAAATATTTGTCGGTGGAGCTTCGTATCAAGGCCAGCCGATTCTCGTATCCGAGTTTGGTGGAATTGCCTTCAAGAAAAGTGAGTGGGAGGGCTGGGGTTATTCTGGGGCAGAGAATGAAGAGGATTTCCTGATGAAGCTCAAGGCTGTGGTTGACCCGATGTTCACTTCCCCGGTGATCCAAGGGTATTGCTATACCCAGCTGACGGATGTCGAGCAGGAAATCAACGGACTGCTCACCTATGATAGACAGCCCAAAGCTCCGCTTGAAGCGATCCGCAACATTATGATGCATATCCAATAAATAACATTTACTAAAAGGAGTTACACCATGACACAACAAGCAACGCTTCCGCGTCCTGAATATCCCCGCCCTGACTTTATTCGACCAGAGTGGATCAATCTGAACGGCCAGTGGCAATTCGAAATTGATCATGGCAAAAGTGGGAAGGAACGCGGATACCCTGTTAACGAACATAATCTCTCAGGGACAATTACTGTGCCCTTCTGTCCGGAAAGCAAGCTGTCCGGTGTAGAATATAAAGATTTTATGGCTGCTGTATGGTATAAAAGGGAGTTTACCGTGCCGGAGAGCTGGACAAATGGCAGAGTTATCCTTCATTTTGGCGCCGTTGATTATATGGCGGAGGTCTGGGTGAACGGCGTATCCGTAGGTACGCACCGCGGAGGATATACTCCGTTTAGCTTTGATATTACTTCTAATCTTTTAGCGGGCAGTAATGTGATTACTGTCTATGCTGAAGACGACGTTCGATCGGGACGACAGCCACGGGGCAAGCAGAGTGAACAGTTCCATTCGCACGGCTGTGATTATACACGCACTACAGGAATCTGGCAGACGGTATGGCTTGAGCAAGTCCCTGAAACCTATCTGTCTAATCTGAAAGTTGTCGCTGATCCCGACAATGGCTGTGTGCACCTCGAAATGAAGGTACAAGGGAACGCAGCGGGGGACACGCTTAGGGCCACTGCTCTTTATGGCGGCAAACCCGTTGGGGACAGCAGTGTGATCGTTTCCGGACCCTCTATAAAACTTACGATTCCACTATCAGAGATTCACTTGTGGGAAGTTGGAAACGCCAGATTGTATGACCTGAAGTTGTCCTTGCATAGTCAGGGACGGGAGAGTGACGTGGTCCATTCTTATTTTGGACTCCGCACGGTACGACTGGATGGGATGGCATTCCGGATCAATGGGAAATCCGTATTTCAGCGGTTAGTTCTGGATCAAGGTTTTTATCCGGAGGGAATCTATACCGCTCCTACTGATGAAGATCTGCGCAGAGACATCGAAATCTCAATAGGGCTTGGCTTCAATGGCGCGAGGCTTCACGAGAAGATCTTTGAACCGCGTTATCTTTATTGGGCTGACCAATTAGGTTATCTTGTCTGGGGAGAGCATGCCAATTGGGGGCTGAATATTACTGGAGCGGATAGCCTGACTCACTTCCTACCGGAATGGCTCGAAGGTATGCAGCGTGATTTCAATCATCCCGCGCTGATCGGCTGGTGCCCTTTTAATGAGACCTGGGACCGGGACGGTGCGAAACAGCATAACCCCGTGCTCCAGATTGTTTACGACGTAACAAAACGTATGGATCCAACACGTCCAGTAATTGATACAAGCGGCAACTTCCATGTGGCTACAGATATCTTCGATCTTCATGACTATGACCAGAATCCGCAGACGTTCCGGGACAGATATGAACCGATGAAAAGTGGCGGAGAAGTATTCAATACCTTCCCGGATCGCCAAACATATGAAGGTCAACCTTACTTCATCAGCGAGTATGGCGGAATTTGGTGGAACCCGCAGCAGAAAGATGAAAAATCATGGGGGTATGGGGACAGACCGACCTCAGAGCAAATGTTTATCGAACGCTACGAGGGGTTGACGAATGTTCTATTGGATCATCCGCTGATGTTTGGATTCTGCTATACCCAGCTGTACGATGTGGAGCAGGAAGTCAATGGACTGTACACTTATGACAGACAGCCGAAGTTCGACCCCGAGCGAATCCGCGGCATCAATGCGCGTAAGGCTGCAATTGAAGATTAGAGGCGCTACGTAACTATTCATTCGAAAGGAATGTGATAGATTATGAAAGTGAATTTCCGGCAAAAATGTCTGGTCGCCTTAAGTGTTCTTCTTATTCTTCCAATGGGGAAGGTGACCCTAGCTGTCTCTGATCATAATGACTTTTACAATGTGGTTATGCAGGACGGGGCGGACCCATGGGTGTATAAACATACAGATGGCTTCTATTATTTCACCAAAACAACAGGTGGCAATGTTACCCTCTGGAAGTCAGCCCAGTTGACCACTATTGATGCAGCGCCTACTAAAGTTGTCAACACGGGCGGTAGCGGCATCTGGGCGCCTGAGCTACATTATATAAACGGAGCTTGGTATATCTACTATGCGATGGACGACGGAGATAACGTAAACCACCGCATGCATGTAATGGAGAACACAGCGGCAGACCCGATGCAGGGAACTTGGCAGTACAAAGGCCAGATCACAGATTCAAGCAATAAGTGGGCTATAGACGGTACTGTGCTGCAAGTGAACGGCGAGCTGTATTTTATCTGGTCCGGCTGGGAGGGGAATGTTAATGTGCGGCAGAATCTCTATATCGCGCATATGAGTAATCCCTGGACCATTGATTCCGAACGCGTAGAGATTTCAAGACCAACGTATAGCTGGGAAACGAATCATTCCCCAAATGTGAATGAAGGACCACAGGTGATTATAAATGGAGAAGTCATTAGTTTGGTCTACTCGGCAAGCGGAAGCTGGACTAATGATTATTGTCTGGGACTGATCACCGCAGACATCTCCAGTGATCTGTTGAATCCGGCATCATGGAATAAACGCAATCAGCCTATCTTTTCCTCAGGCAATGGACTTTATGGACCTGGACACCATTCGTTTACAAAGTCTCCTGACGGCCAAGAGGATTGGATCATGTACCATGTCGCCAAATACAATAACGCTGGCTGGAACCGCGAGGTGCGGATGCAGAAATTCAGCTGGAATGCTGATCATACACCTAATCTGGGTATTCCCGTTGACCCTAATCTTCCGATAACTTTGCCTTCAGGTGAAACCATGCATACCCGCTACGAAGCGGAAAAAGGGACATTTGGCGGCGATGCCTATGCCTCTTCGAGTCCCAAGGGCTCGGGTGGGCTTAAGGCGGGTCATATTGATACGCCGGACAGTTACGTGGAATTTTCGGTTGATGCGGCAGCCGCAGGCGAGTATATTCTTTTGGCTCGAACGGCGAATGGAACGGCTGGCGGGAATTGGTCGAATTTTCAGCTTAGTGTCAATGCAGGACCTTCCAGCCCATTCTATATCACCAATAAAGGGTGGGAGAATTGGGGGCTGTCCACAGCCCGGGTTCAACTGAAGGCAGGCATGAACAAGCTTCGTTTTACCAAAGGCGAAGGTTACGGAGAAATTGATTTCATTGATATTAAGCCATTGTGAATCGAACAATCCTAAGAGACATATGAAATGGCTTCCGGTTTTCCGGAGGTCATTTCTAGGTGAAAGGGCTTGTAGGTGTAATTGTTTTTCATCTCATTAAGAAGTAAGATTAGGATAATTATTAGGATACAAGGAGAGCTGATTTGTGCTGGAACTTAGCTTAAACGACCCGGAAAAATTAGTCACAGTAACGCATGCTTTATCAACTCGTTCTAGGGTTGATATTCTTCGGCTCTTAAACTCCAAAAACTTAAATATTATTGAAATCGCTGAGAGGCTGAAGCTTCCAGTGTCGACGGTAGCAAGCAATATTAAAGTATTAGAAGCAGCAGAGTTAATTCATACAGAATTGCTTCCGGCTTCACGCGGGGCAATGAAAGTTTGCAGCCGGAATTATGATGATCTTCATATTGCCTTGAATTTGAAAGAACCGATGTCAAAGGGATTAACTCATGTCTATGAAGTAGAGATGCCGATCGGCCATTATAGCGACTGTGAGGTATCTCCTACTTGCGGAATGGCTAATAGCGAGGGTCTTATTATCAAAGAAGATGAACCGTCGAGCTTTTATCACCCTAAACATGTCAACGCCCAGCTGATCTGGCTCCGCAAAGGATTTCTGGAATATTTGCTGCCTATGGATATCCCCTCCGGAGCACAAATTGAATCGCTGGAATTATCCATGGAGATCTGTTCGGAAGCTCCGAATTATGACCAGAACTGGCCTTCGAACATCTCTGTATGGGTGAATGGATCGGAGATCGGCATGTGGACCAGTCCCGGTGATTTCGGTGACCGGCGGGGCAAGCTGAATCCGAACTGGTGGTGGGATGGATCTACACAATACGGGTTTCTCAAGACCTGGCGTGTTGACCATGAAAAGACGACACTTGATATGGAGAAGGTGTCGAATGTTTCCTTAAATGATCTTCTGATTAACCGGAGCCCTAAATTGCGGCTGCGCATTGGAATCAACCCTGATGCAGTTCATCAAGGCGGACTTAACCTGTTCGGGCGCCAGTTTGGCGATTATGAACAACATATTATGATGAAGGTAAAATATACCATGGATCAGGATGAAGTAGAACTTTAGCTTAGGAGATGAACAAAGCAAGGCGGTTCCTCGGAAACGAATCTTCGTATCCAAGGAACCGCCTTGCTTTGTTTGTTCTGGATGTAAAGCTAGAGTGTGCGCCGTAGGGCGGCACGCTGAAGGGTGATCATCCAGTCAACGGACGGCTCAACCAGCGGGTGAAAGAGCCGTTTAACGGACGGCTGAGCCAGCAATACGGTGAATAATACGGCGGTGAGCAGCAGGACTACTGCCCCAGCAGCATTGCCAATATAGGTGTAAATCCCGGAAACGGCAGCCAGACGAACGATAAAACCATGAAGCAGGAAAACATACAACGTGCGGCGCCCCCAGTCGGTCATGCGGCTCGCTCCGTAAGGTACGAGGCCGAGGAAAGCGAGTGAAGCGACAATTTGTAGTCCGTACAGTCCCAGACGGTATACGCCTGCATACCATACATTGGCATCAAGCTGCATATAGGTCATGCTGCCATATAACCAGCCAAAGGGAAATCCTACCCCCCATGCGGCCATGATGGCAAGGAGTAGAATGGAGGCGGCTGCTGCAAAGATTTTGATATATTTCTGATAGAGCTTGACGAAGGTTTCGAAGGAGAAATGATAGCCGATAATGAAAAAAGGCAAATATACAAAGGTACGGCTGATGCTAAACCATACACCGTCCAGCTGGAGATATCCGACAGCCACCCCCGCTGTTACAGCGAAGAGGAGCTTAGCGGTTATGGACCATCTGCTCATACCGAGCATCAGGAGGCGCCAGCAGGCATGACTGGCCAGAAACCATAGGAGCAGATAGGGTGCGAAAATGGAATGCTGGATGTTGCTTACATGAAAGAGGGAAACGTCGAGTGCGGAATATAAGCTTTGAAAAATGAGGTATTGCAATCCAATTTGCAGCAGCATTTTGCGGCCGGTAGTTCCGGCAAGGCTTTTTCTGGCGAAATAGCCGGTCACCAGTACGAACAGCGGCATGTGAAAGCTGAAAATCCACATATATAATCCGTGTATTCCGCTCATTTTGTTAATCAGAGGTTCAATTGCATTACCGGCAAAAACAGTGATAATAAGCATAAAACGCAGGTTGAGAAAAAAGGTTTCTCCGCGCGTTTCCAGCGAGTTTTCCCCTACCATGATTTAGCCTCCAAATTATGCTGTATGCAAATTAATTTAATTTTAAAATACTAGATTTTCTTTGATTTAATTGTGAATTAAGTCACAATAGAAAGCGTTATCATGTGTGCGAAATGTGGCGATGTGTTGAAGGTTGTTAGAATAGAGGGATTCCACTATAATTTTTATATGCATTAACATCTGGGAGTGGAACATGTTGAAGAGAAGAATAACTAAGCGTCGCGTCGCTATTTTTGTATTGATTATTTTAGTGGTAGCCGGGTTGCTGATATGGAAGTATTTAACGCCATATGCACCGGCTCAAGAAGCCGAAACTGCACTGATTTCAAGTGGCGGAGTTACCGTCGAACAGAATGATAATTGGATCTCGTTCGAACCTTCCATTACTAAAGGCGCCTCGATTATTTTTTATCCCGGGGCTTTGGTTAAACCGGAAGCCTATTCCCCTCTTGCGAAGAGCGTCGCTGCTGCAGGGCATCCCTTCTACATCGCCAAAATGCCGTTTAATTTAGCCGTAACGAAGGGGGATGCTGCAGAAGAGATTATTCGTGTGCATCCGAAGCAATCTTTTGTGCTGGGTGGACATTCACTTGGGGGTGTCATGGCCTCACGTTACGCAATTGAGCATACGGACCAACTGGAAGGTGTATTTTTCTTAGCCTCTTATCCAGATGAAAAGGGCAGTCTACGAGAGACTACTTTGTCAGTGTTGTCGGTTGTGGGTACTGAGGATCAAGTGATTGACAGAGATAGCTACAACAAAGGGCGCTCCTATCTGCCAGATAATACAGTTTATAGTTCAATTATAGGTGGGAATCATGCGCAATTTGGCAGCTACGGGCCTCAGAAGGGGGACGGCGAAGCCACAATATCCGAGGAAGAGCAGCAGAGTCGCACAGTAAGTGCCCTGTTGGATTGGCTGGGAAATCTGAGGTAGTTACGGGTCATTCAACAGAGGGAGGAAACAATTCATGCCCATATTACACATTAACGATGAATGCGTTCCCTGCTCCGGAATATTGTTTGATAAAGACGGGACGTTACTCGATCTATTAGCCAACTGGGGGAATTGGGCGGAGCTTGTGCTGCGTGGACTGGAAGATCAACTCGCGATCATGGGAGCGGGATTTATTGTAGAGCGCAGCAAGGTGCTGGGTACGCAACATGATCCGCAAGGGAAGTTAATAGGGTACGACCCGGCGGGGCCGCTTACCATGGCTACAGAAGAAGAAAGTTACGGTGTACTCGCATGGCAGCTATATGCAGCAGGAGTTCCTTGGAATGAAGCGCTGACCCGTGTGAAAAGCATAACTAAAAACGCGATGTATGAATTACGCCGACGCCGTATGGCACAGCCTTTAGCGGGACTTCATTCTTTTTTGGAGCAATGCTCTGCGGCATCGCTTAAGCTTGGCGTGGTTACCTCCGACGGGGCAAAGACCACCGGAGAGCATTTGGAATGGCTTAATGTGGCAGGCTATTTTGATTCGGTAGTTACTAGGGACAGAGTAAAAAACGGAAAACCAGCTCCTGAAATGGCTGAATTGGCCTGCCGGGAGTTAGGGCTTTCGCCTGAAGAGACGATTATTATTGGGGACAGTAATGCCGATATGCAATTAGGTAAAGGTGCAGGACTTCGCCTCGCAATTGGGATTTCCGCCAGTGGTGATGGGGAGCACCTTATAGATGCAGATGTAATCATTTCCGGTTTCAATGAGCTTCGGATCACTTACTGATCAGCTAATAAAAGGAAAGGATGTGCTACTTAGCATGGATCAATTGCAGACACTTGCTTCTTGGATCAAAGAAAGTGACAATATCGTTTTTTTCGGAGGGGCGGGTACGTCTACAGAGAGTGGAATTCCTGATTTCCGCTCCGCAGCTGGATTATATCAAACTCAGCACAATTCACCTTATCCACCTGAAGTGATGCTGAGCCGCACTTTTTTTATGTCCTCACCGGACATTTTTTTTGATTTTTACCGCAGTAAAATGATTCATCCAGAGGCCCGTCCGAATGGTGCGCATCAGCTACTAGCGGAGTTGGAACAGCAGGGGAAGCTGAAAGCGGTGATTACGCAAAATATTGACGGCCTGCACCAGCAGGCGGGTAGCCGTAGTGTCCTTGAGCTGCATGGTTCGATCCATCGCAACTATTGTATGGACTGCTCACGGTATTACGGGCTGGATCAACTGCTGGAAATGACTGAGATCGTTCCTCACTGCCCGGAATGTGGCGGAATTATCAAGCCGGATGTGGTTTTATATGAAGAAGAATTGGATCACTCCGTGCTTATGGGCTCTGTAGCAGCGATTGCCTCTGCAGATATGCTTATTATTGGTGGAACCTCGCTAACGGTTCAACCTGCGGCCAGTCTGGTGACTTATTTCCGGGGCAAACGTACGGTGCTGCTGAACGGAGATCCCACACCTTATGATGATCAGGCGGATCTGCTGATTACAGATCGAATTGGAAAAGTAATGGGCAGTGTCAAGGATCTATTAAGCTAGAAGGAAAAAGCTGTCCTTTGGTTTCTCTTGCCAGATTATTATTACGCTCAGAAGTTTAAAGATAAGGTAGGCTCACAACAGCGTGTAATGAGAGGCAGGGATAAGCAATGGTATATGTAGCAGACGATAAACGGTATGACAACATGCGTTATAATCGTTGCGGGAACTCAGGTCTCAAGCTCCCAGCAATCTCATTAGGATTATGGCAGAATTTTGGTGGGATCGATAATTACGAAAACGGCAGAGAAATGATCACTCGTGCTTTTGATCTTGGAATTACCCATTTTGATCTGGCCAACAACTATGGTCCACCAGCTGGTTCAGCAGAAGAGCTGTTCGGTAAAGTTCTTGCCAATGATATGTATCCTTATCGTGATGAAATAGTGATTTCTACAAAAGCAGGGTATAACATGTGGCCCGGCCCTTATGGGGAATGGGGTTCACGTAAATATATGCTGGCTAGTCTGGATCAGAGCCTGAAGCGGCTAGGCCTAGATTATGTTGATATTTATTACTCTCATCGTCCAGACCCGGAAACACCGCTTGAAGAAACCATGCAGGCGCTGGATTATGCGGTACGTTCTGGCAAAGCTTTATATATAGGACTATCCAACTATAATGCGGAGCAGACGGCTGAAGCCCTCAGTATTCTAAAAAGCCTGGGCACACCGCTCTTAATCCATCAGCCTAGTTATTCTATGCTCGATCGTTGGATTGAGGGTGGCTTACAGGATGTACTGGAACATAGTGGTGTAGGAAGCATCGCTTTTACACCCTTGGCTGAAGGCTTGTTAACCAACAAATATTTGAATGGTATTCCAGAAGGGTCAAGAGCTGCCAAGCCGTCTGCCGCCTTGAATGAGAGCCGGATTACACCGGAGGTGCAGCGGAGGATTCGCGCACTTAATCAGCTTGCGGTTTCGCGAGGACAGAGTCTGGCTCAGTTTGCACTGGCTTGGACACTCCGGGGTGGCAAGGTTACTTCTGCCTTAATTGGAGCAAGCAGAGTGGATCAGATTGAAGAGAATATAGCTGCTTTAGCTAATCCTGATTTCAGTCCGGAGGAGTTAGAGCGGATTGAAACGATTCTAAAGACAGAACTATAGCATATTGAACACAGTAACAGCCCGGTTCCTTACGTTAAGGAAGGCGGGCTGTTGTTGTATAGTGGATTTATGGATTTATGGATTTACGGATTAAAGGGCAAACTAACGTTCAGGTTTCTCTGCTTGTCTCGTTGTAGTCATCCGGTAAGCCGTCGGTGACTGGGCACAAAACCGTTTGAATTGGCGAGAGAAGTATAAAGCATCGGTGAGCCCCACAGATGCTGCTACCTGTTCCACGGACAGCTCCGGTCGTTCACGCAGCAGTTGTCTGGACTTTTCAATCCGCAGCTTCAGCAAGTAGGTCACCGGAGATAATCCGGTCTCTTGCTTAAATACACGGGACAGGTAGGCTCGATTATAACCCAGCGTATCACACATTTGTTCAATAGAGACCGGGTGCGCATATTGAGAAGCCATGTAGTGGATCATTTGCTTCACAGTACGCTTAACCTGTGATTCTGCGCCGGGAAGACGAGAGAAGGAAGAGAGCAAATCAGCTGCTTCGCCGACAATGAGATAGAGATAGCCAAGCGAAGTCAGATGGGCACTCTCTTTGTTGGCGTTGAAGGCTTGCATGATGCTGGATAGGGCACCTGGAATGAGGCTTTCACCTGTTGTAGTCACCACAGGCTGTTGTGGTGTGAACCCTGTCTGCAGCACCAGATCGTCAGCTTCGCTGCCAGTAAAAGCTGCCCAGCGATAGCACCAGGGCTGGTCTTTATCCGAGACGTAACTGACTAATTGTCCCGGATGGATCAAGAAGCAGTCCCCTTTACCCAACTCATATTTATGATGTTCTGTACGGAAAACGCCCGAGCCAGATTCTATGAAATGCAGCAAATAATAATCATAGATCTTGGGTCCAGCTTGATGCATGGGCAGGGTCTGACTCTGGCCGGCAAACAGTACATGAAGGTTCTGTTTATCGTAATACACTGGATTGGATCCTACGGAATAAGTATGCTCCATTTGGGACAGCCTTTCTTGTGTTAATGTCATTTAATGGCTTATAGTTTAGAGAGTAACAGTAATATATGTAATTATTATATTATGGGAAGTCACATTTATCCATACATTACACACATGATTGCATTATCAGAGGATGAATGAATCTATTATAATGAGTACATAAAGAACGCTTTACTAATTCCCACTGGCTGAAGCAGCGAAAGGATGGAGTGGCATTAATGAGCATACAGGAACTTAATAACAAATTTATTGAAAAATATGGGGTGAGCGGGGAAGAGGCTAAGGTGTTTTATGCACCAGGTCGTGTCAATCTCATCGGAGAGCACTTGGATTATAACGGCGGGTATGTACTTCCCGCAGCTTTGGAATTCGGTACAACGCTGATTGTGCGTCCACGTAGTGACAGCAAAGTGAATTTTGCATCAACTAATTTTCCTTACGAAGCTTCTATTGATTATAGCGAAATTGGCAAGGCCAAAACGGGTGAATGGATTGACTATCCGATTGGGGTAATGGTTGAGCTGGATAAGAAAAGCACACCAGTATCCAAAGGGTACGATCTGCTGTTCCATGGCGATATTCCGAATGGAGCAGGCTTGTCCTCCTCGGCCTCTCTTGAAGTCGTTACTGCTTATGCGTTCCTGACTCTCGAAGGTGGCGATACAGACACTGTTGAGATTGCACTTTTGTCCCAGCGTGCTGAGAACCAGTACGTAGGTGTAAACTCCGGAATTATGGATCAGTTCGCAGTTGCTAACGGCAAACGCGATCATGCGATCCTGCTGATGTGCGACACACTTGAGTACAATTTGGTACCGTTCATCACAGGTTCATACAAATTGGTTATCGGCAACACGAACAAACGCAGAGGGCTTGTAGATTCCAAGTACAATGAACGCCGTCAGCAGTGTGATGAGGCATTGGCTATTTTGCAAAAAGAAGTGCCTTCACTAGCTTATCTGGCACAGCTTAATCGTGAACAGTTCGAAGCACATCAAGATAAAATCACAGACGAAATTGTAAGACGCCGCGCTCGCCATGTTGTAGAAGAGAATCAACGCGTGCTAGATTCCGTTGAGGTATTAAAAAACAATGATCTGAAGCAGTTTGGACAGTTTATGAATGATTCGCATGCGTCCTTGCGCGATTTGTATGAAGTTAGCTGTGCAGAGCTTGATATTATGGTTGAAGAAGCTGGGCGCATCCCAGGTACACTCGGTTCCCGTATGACTGGCGCGGGTTTCGGAGGTTGTACAGTATCTTTGGTACATGAAGATGATATAGAACGTTTTATTCGTGAAGTTGGTGAAGCCTATACCACAAGATCTGGTTTGGTTGGCGAGTTCTACGTTTGCGGCATCGGTAATGGTGTCCAAGAATTGAAGGGAGTGTAATCAGATGGCGATTTTAGTAACAGGTGGAGCAGGGTATATTGGGTCTCATACTGTAGCGGAGCTGCTGGATCGTGGCGAAGAAGTGGTGGTCATCGACAATCTGCTAACAGGGCATCGTGAGGCACTGCTGGGTGGCAAGCTGTACGAAGGTGATCTGCGTGATAAAGAACTGCTGGGTAAGCTGTTCGCTGAAAATGAGATTGAAGCGGTTATCCATTTTGCTGCAAGCTCTTTGGTCGGAGAAAGCATGAAGGACCCTGTAAAATATTACGACAACAACGTATATGGTACACAATGTCTTCTAGAAGCTATGCAAAAAGCTGGCGTGAACAAGATCGTATTCTCGTCCACTGCCGCAACCTACGGCGAACCGGAAAAGGTGCCGATTGAAGAAACAGACCGCACTGAACCAGCCAATGTGTATGGAGAAACTAAGCTGACCATGGAACGGATGATGGCTTGGTTTGACAAAGTACTGGGCATCAAATACGTAGCATTGCGTTACTTCAATGCAGCTGGCGCACATGCCAGTGGCAAAATCGGTGAAGACCATCGTCCAGAAAGTCATTTGGTGCCGCTGGTATTGCAAACGGCCTTGAAGCAACGTGACAGTATCGCAGTTTTCGGAGATGACTATCCTACAGAAGACGGTACTTGTGTGCGCGACTACATCCATGTCAGCGATCTGGCTGACGCCCATGTCCGTGCGGTAACTTATCTGCGCAGCGGAAGCAGCAGCAATATTTTCAACCTGGGCAATGGACTTGGATTCTCGGTAAAACAGGTGATTGAAACGGCGAAGAAGGTTACTGGACTTGAAATTCCTGTAGTCATTCAAGAACGCCGTGCCGGCGATCCGGCTGTGCTGGTAGCTTCCTCCGACAAAGCGCGTAGCGTCCTTGGATGGAACCCGCAGCATGCAGATTTGGAAGATATCATTCAAAGTGCATGGAACTGGCACTCTGCCAATCCGCAAGGATACGGAGAATAAGGGACTTTAGGTTAGCTTATCTTGAACTTGAGACCCTACTTAAGGAGAATTAAAATGCACAACGAGAATAAGATTACACCTGCTGGCCAGAAAGCATTACATGCGATTGAGCAGCTTGTTCTGTTCGCACTGCGCCAGCAGCTTATAGCTCCATCCGATGAAGATTATAGCCGTAATGTGCTGCTCGAACAGTTTGGTTTCAGTGAGCCGCATGTAGGTGATATCGATCAAAGTCCATTGGAAGGGCCGCAGGCTCCACTCGATGCACTGATTGATTATGGTTTTGAAATCGGATTGATCCCAGAGAATAGTGATACTTACCGTGACTTGCTGGATGCCAAGATTATGGGACTTCTCATGGCCCGTCCTTCGGATGTAAATGCTGAGTTCTATAGTCTGACCGCTGAAAAAGGCATCTCCGCGGCTACAGATCGTTTTTATAAATTGAGCATTGATTCGAACTATATTCGGATGGATCGGATCTCGAAGAATGTCTACTGGCTGCAGGATTCGCCGTACGGAGACATTGAAATGACGATCAATTTGTCCAAGCCTGAGAAAAATCCGAAGGAAATCGCAATGGCTCGGCTGCTCCCGCCGCCAGTCTATCCGAAATGTCTGCTGTGCCGTGAGAATGTAGGTTATGCCGGACGGATCAATCATCCGCCGCGCCAGAACCTGCGTATCATTCCGCTTAACCTGAATAATGAAAAATGGTTCTTCCAATACTCGCCATATGTTTACTACAATGAGCACTGTATAGTATTCCATCATGATCATGTGCCAATGAAGCTTACCAAGGATACCTTGAAGCGGCTGCTTAGCTTCGTGGAATCATTCCCGCATTATTTTATTGGCTCCAATGCAGACTTACCGATTGTTGGCGGCTCTATTCTGACGCATGACCATTTTCAGGGCGGACGCCACACATTCCCGATTCAAAAAGCGCCTAAGGAAGATACATTTACACATGCTTCTTATCCGGGTGTCAGCATTAATATCGTAAAATGGCCGATGTCCGTATTGCGCTTAAATGGAGAAGATCCTGCGGTTCTATTGGAATGCGGAAATGCGCTTTACGAAGCTTGGAAAGCCTACAGCGATCCAGAGGCGGAAGTGCTAGCCTTTAGTGAGGTTGACGGTGAAGTACAACCTCATAATACCGTTACTCCTATCGTACGCCGGGCCGAGGACGGCAGCTTCGAGATGGATCTTGTGCTGCGGAATAACCGGACTAATGAGCAATATCCTGAAGGGATTTTTCATCCACACCGGGAAATGCATCATATCAAGAAAGAAAACATCGGCTTGATTGAAGTTATGGGACTGGCGATTCTGCCAGGCCGTTTGAAGGAAGAACTCGATTCCATCGCAGGTATTCTTGCAGGAGATCAAGCGCTGTTAGAAGCGGTGAAGAATGACCCTAGTCATTCTCTTGCGCAGCATGCGGCTTGGATTCAGGAGCTGGTGGAGCGATTCGGAACTGCACTGCAACACGAGGAAGCGCTCAAGATTGTGCAGAACGAAGTTGGCATCAAGTTTACGCATATTCTTGAACACGCTGGCGTTTACAAACGGACTCCAGAAGGTCAAGCGGCTTTCCGCCGTTTCGTAACAAGCTTCGGCGCTCTGTAGTAAGTGAATTTGGATTTAAGGATGACCTCAAGCCTATGGGCTTGGGGCATCTTTTTTTATTCGGAATGACGAAACCCAGCCACCTAATTTGAATGCGGGTAACCAGAGGTTTATAATACGAAGGAGTAAGACATTATGAATTAACTACTGGAGGTTTACACATATGCGTAAATTTGAATTTTATAATCCTACCAAGCTGATTTTTGGACAGGGTACCCTTGAAGCCTTGAAGACGGAGGTTCCTAAGTACGGTAAAAATGTGCTTTTGATGTACGGTGGCGGCAGTATCAAGCGCAGCGGTTTGTACGATAAAGTAGTTGCTGAGCTGAGTTCAATAGGCGCTACAGTGACTGAACTCTCTGGAGTAGAACCCAATCCACGTCTTTCCACAGTACATAAAGGCGTAGAGCTGTGCCGGGAGCATAATATTGACCTTGTTCTCGCAGTAGGGGGCGGAAGCGTATTGGACTGCGCAAAAGCTGTTGCTGTTGGAGCGAAATATGATGGTGATATGTGGGACTTTGTAGAGCGTAAAGCAGCGGCCCAAGACGCGCTTCCACTGGGCACAGTGCTGACAATGGCTGCTACGGGATCTGAAATGAATAACGGCTCCGTAATCACAAACGAGGTTACTAAGGAAAAAATGGGCTGGGGCAGCGTGCATGCCTACCCGGCATTCTCGATTCTTGATCCAGAGAACACTTTTTCTCTGCCACGTGATCAGACCGTTTATGGCATGGTGGACATCATGTCACATGTACTGGAGCACTATTTCCATACAGACGGCAATACACCGGTACAAGACGGGTTCTGTGAAACGTTGCTGCGCACTGTAATTGAAACCGCGCCGAAGCTTATCGAAGATCTGAACAACTACGAGCTGCGTGAGACCATTATGTACTGCGGTACGATGGCGCTTAACGGAATGGTCAGCATGGGTTTTGCCGGGGATTGGGCGACTCATAATATCGAGCATGCAGTGTCGGCTGTATACGATATTCCGCATGGCGGAGGTTTGGCGATTCTGTTCCCGCAATGGATGAAATATAATCTCAGCACAAACCCTGCGCGTTTCCGTCAGCTTGCAGTAAATGTGTTCGGAGTTGAACCTGCTGGCAAAACTGATGAAGAAATCGGGCTGGAGGGTATTGAGGCTCTGCGTAATTTCTGGGATTCCATCGGTGCGCCGAAGACGCTCGGAGATTATGATATTGATGACAGCGAGATCGGCAGTATGGCTGACAAGGCTGTTCGTTTCGGAGCATTTGGTAATTTCCGCAAGCTTGAGCGTGAAGATGTAGTTGAGATTTATAAAATGGCTTTGTAAGTAACTCTTCTACGAAAAGAGACCATTTCTCTTTATTCTAGAAGCCACAATAGAATGTCAAAGAAGCGAATCCTCCGTTATGGAGGATTCGCTTCTTTGTGTTTATGGTCTAGTGTGACTTGCTCCTCTTGCTATACTTTTCGGTCGCTTTCATCCCAAGGTTTCGCTGCCGCTGACCGAACCTCCGCTGCCGCTGGCGTACCTCATCTATCACTGTTCGCACCCGTAATCTAATCCGTCGACCGTCCTCGGGAGTCTTACGGACCTAGCTGACGCTATATGCGAATTTTCAGCCTTTTGAGCAAGTTTTCGGACACCAAAGACACTATTGCTTCGAAATGGTCTTATATTTGCTGGTTTTTATGCCAATAGGGACTATGCGGTCCGATAGCATACCAAATGTCGGATAAATCGGCGAATAGGGTCTGCTGAGTCCGATGGGCCGAGGTGCGTAAGCAGCATAGCCTCTTCATACGCGCGAGAGTGTTACCCAACCAACTAGGGTTTGTAAGATCCCCTCACGACTGATTCCTCTACCAATATACGCCTACCCTACGGACCCAGCTGACGTTATATGCGAATTTTCAGCCTTTTGAGCAAACTTTCGGACACCAGAGACACTATTGCTCCGAAAGGGTCTTATATTTGCTGGTTTTTATGCCAATAGGGACTATGCGGTCCGATAGCATACCAAATGTCGGATAAATCGGCGAATAGGGTCTGCTGAGTCCGATGGGCCGAGGTGCGTAAGCAGCATAGCCTCTTCAAACGCGCGAGAGTGTTACCCAACCAACTAGGGTTTGTATGATCCCCACACGACTGATTCCTCTACCAATATACGGCCTACCCTTACGGACCCAGCTGACGTTATCTGTGAATTTTCAGCCTTTTGGGCAAGTTTTCGGACACCAGAGACACTATTGCTTCGAAATGGTCTTATATTTGCTGGTTTTTATGCCAATAGGGGCTATGCGGTCCGATAGCATACCAAATGTCGGATAAATCGGCGAATAGGGTCTACTGATTCCGATAGGCCGAGGCGAAAGCAGCATAGCCTCTTCATACGCGCGAGAGTGATACCTAACCAACTAGGGTTTGTAAGATCCCCTCACGACTGATTCCTCTACCAATACACGCGTACCCTACGGACCCAGCTGACGCTATATGCGAATTTTCAGCCTTTTGAGCAAGTTTTCGGACACCAGAGACACTATTACTTCGAAATGGTCTTATATTTGCTGGTTTTTATGCCAACAGAGGCTATGCGGTCCGATAGCATACCCAATGTCGGATAAATCGTCGAATAGGGTCTGCTGAGTCCGATAGGCCGAGGTGCCGAGGCGCGAAAGCAACATAGCCTCTTCATACGCGCGAGAGTGTTACCAACAAAAATCCGTGCTCCACCAACTATTGAACGGCCTTTAGGACAACCCAGCATATGTAATAAAATAGTGCCAATGTGAGCATGCTTATCCTCTGAATGGAACTTATTTGGGTGAATATCCAAAGATTGTGAAACCAAGGACCTACTTTGTACGTTTAATGTAATATGACAGTCCTGATTGAAGACAGGAGGAAACAAAAATGCAAACGCTGTATTTAGGCTGCTTGGCGCTAGGCGTCATATTTGCCATAGTCAGCGTCCTGGTGGGAGATCTGATCGGAGATGCCTTGCATGGGGTCTTTGATTTCGTATCCGTAGATTTTCTGAATCCCACCGTACTGGCAGGAGGAATAACCGTGTTCGGCGGAGCGGGCATTCTTCTAACCCGGTACAGCGCTCTGGAAGCTGGGGCGATCATTGCTTTGTCTTTGTTAGCCGCCGCTTTTTTGGGAGTACTTATGTATCTAGGGGTGGTTAAGCCCATGGAAAAAAGCGAAATGTCCAATGGTTTCTCAATGAGTGATCTGCCTGGCAAGATCGGGGAAATCACAATTCCTGTTCCCGCCACTGGTTATGGTGAGATTATGGTAAAGTTTGGCGCCGGCAATAGCCTGCATACGGCAGCAAGCTTTGATCATGAGCTGCTTCCGGCAGGGATTAAAGTTGTTGTAGTGGAGGTTAGAGAAGGCGTTGCATTGGTGTCAGAATTCGAAAAGAGAAGAGGAGTGGATCTTTAATGTTCGGTATTCCTGAGTATTTGTTAGTCCCTGCTGTTGTCGTTGCTGTTTTGTTTGTGCTAGGTATCGCATTCTGGGCACGTTACAAAACGGTTGGACCCGATGAAGGGATGATCGTAACGGGGTCGTTCTTAGGGAAAAATCATATTTCAGACGATGGTTCTGGTCGTAAAATAAAGATTGTACGCGGGGGCGGGGCCTTTATACTCCCAGTCTTTCAGAAGGCTGAATTTATGTCGCTTCTTTCTCATAAACTCGATGTGACGACCCCGGAAGTATACACCGAACAAGGGGTTCCGGTTATTGCCGACGGCGTAGCGATCATTAAAGTGGGTAGCTCAACGGAAGATGTGGCGACAGCTGCTGAGCAATTTATGGGCAAACCGATTGAAGCACTGAAGAGCGAAGCACAAGAGGTTCTTGAAGGTCATCTGCGGGCCATTCTCGGTTCGATGACCGTTGAGGAAGTATATCGTAACCGTGACCGCTTTGCGCAAGAGGTTCAAGGCGTGGCGGCACGTGATCTTAAGAAAATGGGTCTGCAAATTGTTTCCTTTACCATCAAGGATGTGCGAGACAAACATGGATATCTAGAGGCACTGGGTAAACCGCGGATAGCTGCTGTGAAGCGGGATGCAGAGATCGCTGAAGCAGAAGCAGTGCGGGATGCGAGAATTCAAAAGGCAAACGCAGAAGAGCAAGGGCAAAAAGCTGAGCTGCTGCGGGATACGAATATTGCCGAAGCCTCCAAGGAAAACCAGCTTAAGGTGGCTGCGTTTAAACGGGATCAGGATACAGCGAAAGCGGAAGCCGATCAGGCTTATCATATTCAAGAGGCACGTGCAAAGCAGACCGTTGTTGAAGAACAGATGAAGGTTGAGCTGGTACGTAAGGAACGTGAAATCGATTTGCAAGCCAAAGAAATTCAAGTTCGCGAGAAGCAGTATGATGCTGAAGTGAAGAAAAAAGCAGAAGCGGATCGTTATGCAGTAGAGCAAGCGGCGGAAGCCGATAAGGCGAAGAGAATGCGTGAGGCAGATGCCTTGCAATATAGTATTGAAACGCAAGCTAAAGCGACATCTGAGCAGAAGCGTCTTGAAGGTCAAGCGATGGCGGATGCAGAGCTGGCTAAAGGTACAGCGGATGCTGAGGTTATCCGGTTGCGTGGTCTAGCGGAAGCAGAAGCCAAAGAGAAACTGGCGGAAGCTTTCCAGAAATTCGGCGAAGCAGCGGTGCTCGATATCATCGTCAAAATGCTGCCTGATTTGGCTGGCCAAATTGCGAAGCCGCTGGCATCTATTGATAAACTTACCGTTGTAGATACAGGTAACGGAGAAGGTGCAGCCCGGGTCAGCAATTATGTGACTCAGCTAATGTCCACCGCTCCAGAGATGTTGAAGAGCGTCTCAGGGATTGATGTAGAGGCACTGATCAAGGGGTTGACCTCTAAAGCTTCCGGAAGCAAAGGAGCATCAGTTACACCAGTCGCACCTGTTGCACCAGCTACACCTGCAACTTATATTCAGCCATCAGCAACATCTAGTACAGCCAGCGAGACTTTAACTTCTGTGCCTGAACAAAAGGAAAAATAGTTTAATGCAATTTATATGGTTTTAATTTACTTAAGGTATGACTGGCAAAGCTGCTGGTCATACCTTAATCTTTATGTTTTGATCTGTTTTGATCTAAATTAGACAACATGATAAAAAGCTCATGCGTTTACAGGTGATTTTTGATGAAGCTTTATAGCTTATCGGCATCCCGTGGGAATTATTGTATATATAGACATCGACGCTTTCACTGGTGTTTAAAGATTTTTTCAGGTAAAATAAAAGCCTTTAAGGCTGTTCACTCTGATCTACTAGCTTAGTAAGGACACAGAGTGTTCTTCTAATATGCAATTCTTGGTGTTATGATGGTAGCAAAGCTTGTATTCATCGTACGATTTCTTATTGCGTATGCTGCTGGAAGTTAGGTGTTTAGAAATAAAAGAGGTGTCAAAAATGAGTAGCATAACAGTGGCGAAGGTGTTGAATAACAACGTTATCATTGCCCAGCATCCTCAATATTCCGAGGTTGTAGTTATCGGTAAAGGGATAGGGTTTAACCGCAAGCTGCGTGATCAGATTAATCTATCCTCCGTGGAGAAGATGTTTATTCTTCGCAGCCAGGAGGAGCAGGAACAATATAAACAGCTTCTTCCCCAAGTGGATGAGAAGTTGATTGAGGTCGTTCAAGAAATAGTATTACATATTATGCATTGTAGCCGTCAGCCGCTTAATGAGCATATTCACATTGCACTTACCGACCATATTTCCTTTGCTATCCGTCGTTTTGAACAAGATATCCCAATTCATAATCCATTTTTGTATGAAACTAAGGAGATTTATCCTGAGGAATATAAGATGGCAGAATATGCGATTGGACGGATCAATGAGGCTATGGGCGTGGAATTGCCGGTGGATGAGATAGGTTTTGTGGCTCTTCATATTGTCAGCGCACTTAGTAATAGGCAAATTTCCGAGGTTAGACAACATTCTCTCTTGATTGGAGAGCTGGTTGGGTTAGTCGAGAATTATCTGGACTATCGAATCCCACGTGATTCACTTGATTACTCAAGACTGGTAACCCATCTGCGATTCGTTCTAGAAAGATTACGCCGTGGAGAGGCGGTACAAGAGACCTCAACCCTGGATGGACTCATGAAACGGGAGTATCCTGAGATGTATTCGTTGGCTTGGAAATTAACAAAAATTATCGAACAGCGTGTGCGAATTCCCGTGTATCAAGCTGAGGTGAGTTATTTGACGATTCACCTGCAGCGTATTGCCCAGAAAAAAGTGGACGAACAAGATATGGACAAGAATGGTGAAGCTCCTTAAAGTGCAAAAGTTGTAACAAATCATGGTTTCAAAAAAAACGCTTGCCACTTAAAAAAAACGATGCTACAATGTTCACTGTCATCAACAAAACAGAATATCGAGCGTGTAACTGATTCGATCAGGCATGAGTGAATTACAGTATTTTGGTTGTTAACCCCCTTCTTGGGGCAATCTAACGATAGCGTTAGATTACAACTTCTATACTGTGTTGCTCATGCCTTTTTTGGCATCTGTTTTAGTGAAATTAATGAAAGGAGTAACCTAAATGTTTAAAAAGTTGTTTGGTGTTTTACAAAGAGTTGGTAAAGCTCTGATGCTTCCAGTAGCTATTCTGCCTGCGGCAGGTTTGCTTCTTGGAATAGGAAACATGCTGGTAAACCCAGACTTCCTGCAATATGTTCCAGCACTGGAGAACCATGTTGTTCAGGCTGTTGCCAACGTATTGATGAACTCAGGACAAATTGTATTTGATAATCTAGCCTTACTCTTCGCGGTGGGGGTTGCGATAGGTTTAGCCGGCGGTGAAGGTGTTGCGGGTCTAGCTGCCATTATCGGTTTCCTCGTAATGAACATTACGATGGGTACAGTTATTGGTGTTAATGATTACGTCCTGAGCCAAGGCGACTTCTCGTATGCCAGCGTATTAGGGATTCCAACACTGCAAACAGGGGTGTTTGGAGGTATACTCGTCGGGATATTGGCTTCGGCCATGTACAAGCGATTCTTCAAAATTGAGCTTCCTTCTTACCTAGGTTTCTTCGCAGGTAAACGTTTCGTACCGATCATGACGGCGGTAACAGCTCTAATCTTGGGTTTGTTACTGACAATAGTATGGCCACCTATTCAACATGGTCTGAACTATGTGTCACAAAGTATGATTGATACGAACAAAACGCTTGCAGCGTTTATCTTCGGAACGATCGAACGTTCGCTCATTCCTTTTGGACTGCATCACATTTTCTACTCTCCATTCTGGTATGAATTTGGTACCTACGTTGATAAAGCTGGAGAATTGGTACGTGGTGACCAACGGATCTTCATGCAGCAGCTTCGCGATGGAGTAGACTTCACAGCAGGGACATTTACTACAGGTAAATATCCATTCATGATGTTTGGTCTTCCAGCAGCGGCTTTGGCTATCTATCATGAAGCTAAACCTCAGAATAAAAAGATCGTCGGAAGTTTGATGATTTCCGCGGCATTGACATCGTTCTTGACAGGGATTACTGAGCCGCTCGAATTCTCGTTCCTATTCGTGGCTCCGTTGCTGTTCGCTGTACATGCTGTGTTTGCAGGTCTGTCCTTTATGACTATGCATATTCTGGATGTTAAAATCGGCATGACATTCTCGGGTGGCTTTATCGATTTTGTGCTCTTCGGTATTATCCCGAACCGTACAGCTTGGTGGCTGGTCATTCCGGTAGGTCTGGTCCTTGCCTTAATTTATTACTTCGGCTTCCGGTTTGTAATTCGGAAATTCAATCTTATGACACCGGGTCGTGAAGAAGATACCAATGAAGAAGAAGTGAATACGGAGTCTGTCTCCAGAGCCGGTGATGATCTACCGCGGAACATTTTGTCCGCTCTAGGTGGTAAAGAAAACATCACTCATCTAGATGCTTGTATTACCCGCCTTCGTGTTGAAGTTAAAGATAAGGCAGGTGTAGACAAGAACCGTCTTAAGAAACTTGGTGCATCAGGTGTGCTGGAAGTGGGTAATAACGTTCAAGCGATTTTTGGCACACGTTCAGATACGATTAAATCGCAGATTCAAGATGTGATTAACGGAAAGACACCTGCGGCTTCAGAAGCTCCAGTAGTGGTTGCTCCAGAGCCAGAAGAAGAACAACAGGCAGGTGAAGCTGGTGAAGCGATTATCAAGGAAGATATCGTATCTCCAGTAAACGGTGAGTTGTTGGATATCACAGAGGTGCCAGATCCAGTATTCTCCCAAAAAATGACGGGCGACGGCTTCGCGTTCCTATCCGAAGATGGGAAGATTGCTTCACCGGTTTACGGTAAGGTATTTAACGTGTTCCCGAGCAAACATGCCATCGGTATTATGTCTGACGGAGGCAAGGAAGTGCTCGTTCATATTGGGGTTAATACGGTTAAGCTTAAAGGTCAAGGCTTCACGGTATTAGTTGAAGAGGGCGATCTTGTAGCGGCTGGACAACCGATTATGGAAGTGGATTTAGAGTATGTAAAAGCACATGCACCTTCTGTAATCTCACCTGTTATTTTCTCTAATTTACCAGAAGGCTCTTCTGTAACATTGAAGAAGCCGGGTAAGGTTTCTATAGGAGACCAAGACATCATTACGATTCAGTAAAAGTGCAAGGGCCGATGCTTCCTTGTTCATACAAGGAAGCGAAGCTTTCACTATAAATTTAAAATACTTTAATAACAGAAAGCGAGTTGGATAATATTATGCAAAAAACATTCAGAATTGTCGATGAAGATGGAATTCACGCACGTCCAGCAACTGCCTTGGTAAATACAGCAACAAAATTCAAAGGTACAGAAGCATATGCAGAAGCTAAAGGTAAAAAAGTAACTTTGAAATCCATTCTTGGCGTATTGTCATTGGGTCTTGAAGCTGGAGATACTTTGTCTTTGATTACTGAAGGAAGCGAAGAAGCAGAAGCTTTGAACGCTCTTCAAGAAGTAATGATTAAAGAAGGGCTAGGGGAAATCCATGAATAAGATTTCAGGAATCGCGGCTTCAGCAGGGATTGCAGTAGCCCGTGCTTTTATCCTGAAACATCCGGATTATACGATTACGAAGACAAGTATCAGTGATACTGAAGCAGAAGTCGCTAAGTTGAATGATGCACTCGCCAAATCAAGAGTGGAGCTGCAAACGATTAAAGAGCGTACTTTGGCAGAGCTGGGGGAGAAAAAGGCTGAGATTTTCGAATCACATCTGCTTATTCTTGATGACCCAGAGCTGATCAATCCTGTAATTGATAAAATCCGTGAGGAATCGGTTAACGCGGACTATGCGCTAAACGAAGTGGCTACGCAATTCATTGAGATGTTCGAAAATATGAAGAGTGCCTATCTGCAGGAACGTGCAGCTGATATGCGTGATGTTACCAAGCGCTTGCTGAACCACCTGCTGGGCATTCATTATGTAAGTCCTGCAGAAATCAGTGAAGAAGTAATCGTGATTGCTCAAGATCTAACACCATCGGATACAGCACAGCTTAATCGTAAGTTCGTTAAAGGCTTCACAACGAACATCGGTGGACGGACTTCTCACTCTGCAATTATGGCACGTTCTTTGGAAATTCCAGCGGTTGTGGGAACTAAAACGGTTCTGTCAGAAGTGAATTCTGGCGATTTGGTGATTGTCGATGGTCTGAACGGAGACGTTCTGATCAATCCTAGCGAAGCTGAAGTGGCAGAGTACACTCGCAAGCAGGAAGCTTACGACTTGCAAATCGCAGAATGGAAGAAACTTCGCGACGAACCTACAGTATCAGCAGACGGTAAACATGTTGAGCTAGCTGCCAATATTGGTACACCAAATGATGTGAATGGTGTCATTGAGAATGGTGGCGAAGGTGTAGGTCTGTACCGCACTGAGTTCCTTTACATGGGTCGCGATAAGCTGCCTTCTGAGGAAATTCAATATAACGCCTACCGTACTGTACTTGAGAACATGAAGGGTAAGCCGGTAGTCGTACGTACCCTGGATATCGGTGGCGATAAAGAGCTGCCTTATCTTGACCTTCCGAAGGAAATGAATCCTTTCCTTGGTTTCCGTGCGATCCGTCTTTGCCTGGATCGTCAGGATATTTTCCGTACTCAATTACGCGCGTTACTAAGAGCGAGTGTTCACGGGGATCTTCGCATTATGTTCCCTATGATAGCTACGCTTGGTGAATTCCGTGCTGCACGTGATCTTTTGCTCGAAGAGAAAGCTAAGCTTCGGGAAGAAGGTAAGGAAGTATCAGACAACATTCAGCTTGGCATAATGGTTGAGATTCCATCAACTGCTGTACTGGCTGACCAGTTTGCTAAGGAAGTTGATTTCTTCAGTATCGGTACGAATGATCTTATTCAATATACAATGGCTGCGGACCGTATGAATGAACAGGTATCTTACCTGTATCAGCCTTACAATCCAGCCATCCTGCGTTTGGTCAAAAATGTAATTGATGCAGCCCATGCAGAAGGTAAATGGACGGGGATGTGTGGTGAAATGGCTGGTGACGCAACAGCTATTCCGCTGCTACTGGGTCTTGGTCTCGACGAATTCAGCATGAGTGCAACTTCCATTTTGCCAGCGCGTAGTCAAATATCTAAATTGTCGGCTGCCGACATGAAGGATTTGGCTGCAAAAGCGTTGCAGCTTGGCACGGCTGAAGAAGTCGCTGCGCTTGTTCAAAGTATCGCTAAGTAACTTTTTACGCATGCATTAATCCGTTTTAGCGTTCTACTGTTTTTCCAACTACTATTGCCGACTTCCGATGGCTGGAGGTCGGCTTTTTTATGTTTTTTAACCTATAATTTTCTGTAATTCGACCTCATTTACTGTTCACTGTTTATTTTCTTTATTGCGCAGATGTCTATACCGATAGTATTAGTAATGAGCATAAAGTCGATAAGGAACCCAAACCTATAAATATGTCGTACATATAATAGTAAGGATCCATAGAAAGTTTATACTCCATTTGCCGACTTGCAGCGCTGTGCAAGTATTAATATGAAATGAATTGGTAATATATGGACTTATAAGCAACCCCACAGGTTAGGTGGGGAGCCATAGGATGGTGTTAATTCATGAGTAAAAATTATATAAATGCAGAATTGATGATGGAAGTCTACGAGGGCAAGGATTTAGGCTTGACGTATTCAACGGAGTACAGTGTATTTAAAGTCTGGGCACCTACGGCACTTGCTGTGTCCCTTGTACTGTACGAAACAGGTGGGCATCAACTGAATACTGAGTCACCTAAGAGTGTTATGGACAATGGACGTATTGTATATATGCAGCGTAGTAATGGTGGAGTCTGGCAGACCAAGTTATCAGGTGATCTAAAAGGGAAATATTATATGTACCGTGCTGTTTTTGCAGATGGCAATGTGACGGAAGCAGTAGATCCTTATGCAACAGCGGTATCTGCAAATGGTTTAAGATCAGCAATCGTTAATTTGCAGGATACGAATCCAGAACATTGGGATCAGGATGTAGCGCCTCCGTTACAGCATCCTGCCGACGCAGTGATTTATGAACTGCATGTTCGTGACTTCTCCTCACATGAGAGCTCAGGTATGCATTATAAGGGTAAATTCAAAGCATTTACCGAATTTGGATTAAAGGATTCGGCAGGAAATACAGTGGGGATTGATCATCTGGCTGAATTAGGGATTACCCATGTACATCTGATGCCGGTATTTGATTTTCAGACCGTGGATGAGCTGAAGGTGGTCAATCGGGGTTCCTCCATAACTAATGTGGACTACAATTGGGGGTATGATCCCCAGCATTATAATGTACCTGAGGGATCTTACAGCACCGATCCTGCCAATCCTGGCTTGCGGATTCGTGAATTTAAAGAGATGGTGCAGGCCTTACACAGCCGCGGGATCGCGGTAATTATGGATGTCGTTTACAACCATACGTATGCTGTGGAGAATGGCCCCTTTGAGCCGCTTGTCCCAGATTATTTCTATCGCCGCGATTTTACGGGACGTTTGTCGAATGGCTCCGGGGTTGGCAATGAGCTGGCTACAGAACGTCCGATGGTCCGTAAATTTATTAAGGACTCCTTATCTTATTGGGCTTCGGAATATCATATTGATGGTTTCCGGTTTGATCTAATGGGACTGATGGACAGTGTTACCATGCGGGAGATTACCGAAGAGCTTCGGCTAGAAGTGAATCCGAATCTGTTGCTTTACGGTGAACCTTGGACGGGTGGAGATTCTCCGCTGGCCACTAAAACGCTAAAAGGTGTACAACGGGGCAAGGGCTATGCTGTCTTCAACGATAACTTCCGTTCAGCGATCAAAGGGGATAGTGATGGCTTCGGAAGAGGGTTCGTGACAGGCGAATACGGCAAAGAAGGTGCTATTGCAGCCGGAATTAAAGGAGCAATTCATGAGTTTACGGACTCGCCTGTGGAATCGGTGAACTATGTAACTGCCCATGATAATTTGAATTTATGGGATAAGATGCTTATCGTTCAAGGAGGGAGTCAGGAAGCTGATTTTCCGGTAATCGCTAACATGGATGACGAAGATCTGGAAGAGGCAGTGGCCCTTGCCAATCCATACGTGAATGTAGATCAGGAGAATATTCTCGGTAATGAAACTGTACGTCGATCCTTGCTTGCTAACGGAATTATTCTGACCTCGCAGGGGATTCCTTTCCTGCATGCTGGAGATGAGCTCCTGCGCAGTAAATTTGGAGATCATAACAGCTACCGCAGCGGTGATGCGGTCAACTCGATCCGCTGGAATATGAAAAGTGCATTTAAGCCCGTATTTCAATATTATAAAGGCCTGATCGAGCTGCGGCGTACACATCCGGCATTTCGTCTGCATGGCCGCCAGGAAATTGAACGCTCCTTAGAATTTCTGCGTTGTGATGGCGGAATAGTATCGTATCTGCTTAGAAGCCATGCAGGAGGTGATCTCTGGAACAATATTACCGTTGTCTTCAATGCTAATAATGACCGGATGTCGGTATCACTTCCTGAGGTTGCTGATAGTTGGAACGTAGTAGTAGACCATACCCGTGCCGGGATAGAAGCCATCCGCAGAATCGAAGGCAATGAGGTAGAAGTGGAAGGGTTGTCGATGATGGTCCTTTATGATAAATGTGGTGAGACAGCCCCACGCTCTAAAATCATCGAAATACACTATGAACGCCCAGATCAGAATTACCAAGGCTGGAATCTTTGGGTTTGGGATACAGGAATCCAGGATGGACAATGCGATTTCCGTTATATGGAGAACGGGCGTGCAGTAGCCCGCATCGAAGTGCTGCCAGATACCCAAACTATCGGATATATTTTGCGGCTTAATGATTGGGAAGAAAAAGATGGGGACGGAGACCGTTTCATTGATTGTTCTACGAATGGAGAGTTAACCAAGGTCTTAGTTCGGGATCGTGATCAGGAGATTGACGAAATTTCAGAAGATCATCTTCGGTTAAGCAGTTAGAGGCCATACAAAAAAAGCTGTTTCAGGGTTGATTTTTCCTGAGACAGCTTTTTATTTGCTCTTATGGTTTTACAATGGTCTGGTTAGCTAACCCTTCGTCCACAAGCTCGTAGTAGAGATTGGCTTTATTGCCACCATGGTCTTTGGAGCGATACATCGCCAAATCGGCGGCACGCAGCAGTTCATTAATACTGCTTCCGTGTTCAGGAAATAAAGCGACTCCGATACTCGCGGAGGTATGGAAGCTCGACCCGTTATCAACAGACCAAGACTTGTTGAACAGTTTAAGTAACCGCTGCAGTGTTTCATCAAGCATCTCTGGAGAAGTGAATCGATGCAGTACAACTGCGAACTCATCTCCGCCGATCCGGAAGGCCTGACCTATTCCTTTAACCGTATGCTGAAGTTCACGGGAGAGCAGCTGAAGAAATTCGTCTCCAGCCAGATGGCCTAAGGTATCATTTAGCTGCTTGAATCTATCACAGTCCAGCAGGGCAAGCGCAATATTTTGCCTCCGTCCTTCGGGTTGGGTGATAAGGTTCTCCATATACATTTTGAAATGAGCCCTGTTGGGAATCGCAGTTAAATGGTCATAGAAGGCTAGCTTATGTAGTCGTTCTTCGTATTGTTTTCGCTGGGTAATTTCCCGAGATAACAGCATAAATTGTGCTGGGAATTTACGGCTGCCGAGAACAGGTGACACCTTAGTTTCAAGCCATACCCATTGGCCTTCTGCTCCGCGCATGCGCAGTTCAGAAATACGCGGAGTTCCCTGAACAACACTTTTTAATTTAGCCCAGGCAATTTCCGGTTCACGTATGTAGTTGGATAACGGATCTCCTTTTTTAGGCACATAACCTAGAATACTGGAGTGTGAGGGAGAAGCATATAGAATCAACCCGTTGGGATCCGTCAAAATAATGAAATCAGACATGGTTTCACCGATAAGCTGATAAAGTGTTTGTTCTTCCAGCATTTCATTCTGGAGCCAGATGATTTTGCGTCCAAGGTAAATAATAACTAGGAGAAACACAAATAAGAGGAGTGAATAAAGAGAGAACAAAGCGCTTTTTTTATCTCCAAATCCATCCGTTACTTGCAAGGCGTAGTTGCCAATCAAGTCCTCTGCTTGGTCGAGATGTGCCCTAGCTTCATTGAATTGCGAGTTTAGGGTGAGCGCAGAATATGAATCTGAGTTCCAGCTGCTCTTCGTCCGTTCTGTTATTAGCGTATACCCTGAATTTTTCCATTTGATAATGGTAGTTTCGAAGGAGCTGAGCTCGTTTTTTAATTCGGAAAGGATAATTCCACTTTGTTTCATATCACTGTAAGGGTTTTTTATAGCGTTGATATTTGATCTTGCTACACTTATTCGTTCCTCCGCTTGAAGATTATTATCTATAAACTCCTTAGTGAACTGTTCACCTTCTGCGGCTGTTAGGTTTGGACCCATTGCGATTTGCAAGGCTACAGCGGCTTGATGCAGATCACGATCCGCGCTCAGTATGAGCTTAGAGTTCTGATATATATCATCATAAAGAGAATCTGACAATCTATTAATCGTGTAATTTAAATAGAGTAGCGAGGCGACGCTGATCCCAACCAGAAGGACGGAGATTGCAGCGAAGACATAGAATAGTTTGCGTGTTACCTTGAACTCAAAGAATCCTGCCACAGTCATCTTCTCCCTGTATAAGATGATTAAGAAAATCTATTGCTGCTTAAGTAGAACCTGCAGAACGCAATCTATGGTCAGGCGTAATTTAATTCATTCACTGATGTTTGAAGGTGCTTTTGGGATAAAAGAGGTGTTGTATACATAGTGGGAAAACATAGGAAAGTGTACGTGTGAGTAAATGGTAGTTTCTAGTATATCAAGTATATAGGACGTGCTGCTTATAGAGCAATCTTTACTCAGATAATAATCAAAATGACAAAATTTAAAGTTTAGTGTATGGGCCTATTGAATTATCTATATTCAAACCGATGGTTCCTATTACCCAACTCGAGCATAAATGATACCTTTTACAGCTGCTGAAAAAAACTGCCCTTAGTCATCTTAATGACTATAGGACAGCTAAACATTCATTATTCGTTACGCAGTGCGTGAATGGGGCGAAGTCGTGCGGCTTTGTTCGCAGGCATCATTCCAAAAATCACGCCGATGAGTAAGGAGAAAATAAAAGAAATCAGTACCATATCCCAAGCAATGGAAACTGTAAGTGCAGAGTATTTACCCAGCAGCCAACTGCCCGCGATACCAATGCCGACCCCAAGCACCCCACCCAAACCGCTGAGCACGATGGATTCAATCATGAATTGAGCGAGGATATCGAATTTTTTGGCACCAATTGCTTTACGGATACCAATCTCACGTGTTCTTTCATTGACAGATACGATCATGATGTTCATGATTCCGATGCCGCCGACAAAAAGTGAGATGCCTGCTATGCCTGCAAGCGCCATGGAAAGTGTATCTGTTGTGGAATTGACAGTTTCCAGCATTTCCTGAGAATCAAACACACTAAAAGCATTATCCGCATAATTGAATTTAGCATCAAGCGTACTTTCCAGTTTTTCTTTTGCAGCTGCTACAGTATCTGCTGAAGTTGTCTTAATGGTGATGGAACGGACGCCTTTACTTTTTAATTGGCGTTCTGCCGCGCTTATAGGAATGAGTATGATATCGTCGTTGGAACCACTTAGACTGGAGCCTTTTGTTTCTAAAAGCCCAACGATTTTATAGCTAATTCCGTTTAACTGGACCTTCTGCCCTACAGGATTGTCTGTACCGAATAAATCTTCGGCCGTACCTGAACCGATCAACGCTACCTTTTGCCGGTATTCGTTATCAATATCAAGCAAGAAGCGGCCTGCCTGTACATGAAAATCCTTTACCTCCTCATAAGAGGGGGTGATTCCTTCTACAGTTACACTAACGTTGTCTGTTTTATTCTTGGCTGTAGCATTGCCGCTGATCACAGGAGCTACATTTGCTATACCCTCTATATCCCCTAGAGCAAGGGCTTCCTCATAGGTGAGAGAGGTAGTCGCCCCACGGCCAGTAATGTTTACAGTGAGTTGGTTTGTGCCTAGTCCGTTTAGCTGCTCTGTGATCTGTGAAGTAGTTCCTTGCCCAACAGAAACAAGAATGATGACCGAAGAGACTCCAATAATAATCCCAAGCATCGTTAAAAACGCTCTAACCTTACTGCTGTTGATGCTCTTCAGGGCCATTCGCATGCTTTGGTACAATTTCACCCCGCATTCCTCCGATCTTCCACGAGGTTGCCATCCTGAATACGAATAATCCGCTCCGCTTGTTTAGCTATTTCCAGATCATGTGTGATAAGGATGATGGTATGCCCTTGCTTATTTAACTCACGTATCATTTGCATGACTTCCTGCCCCGTCCGTGTATCCAGTGCCCCGGTTGGTTCATCGGCAAGTAGAATAGGGGGAGATCCCGCCATAGCCCGGGCAATCGCTACCCGCTGTTGCTGTCCTCCCGAAAGCTCAGAAGGGCGGTGATGCATCCGATCCTCCAGCCCTACTTTAATGAGTGCTTCCTGTGCTAGTTGTCTTCTTTCCCGATGGGAGAGGCCACGATAAATCAATGGCAGCTCCACATTTTCAATGGCTGACAGCTTGGGGAGCAGGTTGAAATTTTGAAAGATAAAGCCGATCTTCTCATTGCGGATCGTTGCGAGCTTATTGTCGGATAACTTGCGAACCTCTTGTCCATCTAGAAGATAACTTCCTTCATCGGAGATATCGAGGCAACCAAGCATATTCATGAGTGTTGATTTACCAGAACCGGAGGGACCAATAATAGCTACGAACTCCCCCAGATCAATTGTAAAGGAAAGGCTATTTAAGACCGTCATGGTTTCTCCGGCCATTGTGTAGCCGTGGGACATGTCGTGAACTTCGATCAGAGGTGCTGAAGCACTCATCTGCCGCCACCTCCGCCACCACCTGGTGCGCTGCCCATACCACCAGCGCCACCTCCGCTGAAGCCGCCACCCCCACTAAAGCCACTGCCGCCGAAGCCAGCGCCACCCATACCGCCCATACCACCTCTAGTTTCCGTTTCCGTGCTGGTTGTTCCGGTTTTCGTAGAGATTACGGTAGGAATGATCACCTGGTCCCCTTCATGGAGTCCGCTGACAATTTCAATGCTGCTCTCATCATGGAGACCCACTTCGACAGTGACCATCTGTCCTGAGCTATTGCCGCGATTTCTTCCACCGGCAGCGCCGCTGCGAGCGTCAGGAGCCCCGCTGGGCATAGCGCCGCTGCGAGCGTCAGGAGCCCCGCTGGGCATAGCGCCGCTGCGAGCGTCAGGAGCCCCGCTGGGCATAGCGCCGCTGCGAGCGTCAGGAGCCCCGCTGGGCATAGCGCCGCTGCGAGCGTCAGGAGCCCCGCTGGGCATAGCGCCGCTGCGAGCGTCAGGAGCCCCGCTGGGCATTGGTGCTTGGCCCTCGCCAGTAGTTTTGGAAGTTGCGGCTGAACCCGCTGCTAGAGGAATAGAAACTGTGTATTTTCCGTTTCTTTCTTGTACAGCCTCAATAGGTACTGTTAATACATCCTTTTTCTCAGCAGTGGTTACTGAAACTTCCGCAGACATTCCGACAAGAGCACCTTCGGAGCTTGTTAGACCTATGGTAACATCGAAGAGGGAAACACCGTTTGAGGCGGTGCCCTCATTAGCTATTTTCGTAACCGTGCCCTTGAATTCCGTATCAGGCAGAGCATCCAATGAAATAGTGGCAGGCATCCCTAGCTTTACAGTAGGAATATCAAGCTCATCCACCTGCACAACTACACTTAAATTAGCATAATCGGTAATGTCGATGAGTTCAGAGCCGTCCATGGCTTTTTCGCCGCTTGCAATATTAACTGTCGTTACAGTTCCGTCAATAGGAGCCGTTAACGGATCAGGAGGAAGCATATCTTCTTGGACAGAAGCTATTTTTTCCTGTTGCGCCGAAATGTCGGTTTTGGCCTTTTCAATCGAACGTTTGGCATTTGCCAGCTCATCTTCTGCTGCACCTGATACGGCCAGCTTCTTATATTGCTCCTGCTTGTCCTCAAGATCGGTCTCAAGCGAGGCAAGTGAAGTTTGCTCCTGCTTGAGATTGTCACTCAGATCATTGCCTTCAAAGGTAATCAAAGTCTGGCCTTTTTTCACGAGATCGCCCTCTTTGACAAGAACCTCAGCTACGGTCCCGCTGTCCTTCGTTTTTACTTTACCAGTTTCTGTAGCAATCACGGAGCCGGCTCCGGATACACTAACTACGATATCGCCCTTTGTAACGGTAGCTGTATTAACAGGCGCTTCAGCGGCTTGACTGTTCTTATCAGGTAACAATGTATAAACCAGCATTCCTGCTGTGGCTACAACTACTACTCCAAGAGTCCAGAACACTATTTTTTTCTTCTTCATTTCTATCCTCCCTAGCTCATCATATTAATTGCCGGATGTATTGCTGGTGTCTGGATCTGTACCAGAAGTAGAGTTGCTGTTCGAAGTCGTTGCTGCCGCCTGATAAGTGACAACATAGGTTTGTGTTCCCAGCAGATTTCGATGGCCTTGGAATTCGTCGTATAGATTCAACCGGATTGCGCCGCCACCCAGTGTTTTGTACAGGCTGCTTGTGAAGGTTGTGGTGTACGACTTGAAGTTACCTAATTGTAGATCTGTGCCAAGCGTTAATGTTTTTTCCATGCTTTGTCCTAAGGGGTCAATCAGCTCCAACACCAGTTTGTGCTCATAGGTGCCTGATTCATAAAGCGTGCTGGCTGACATGTTGTAGGTTAGTGCAGTGCTGAGCGTATCTTTACCAGCGGTGACGGTGGCGACTGCATTTGTAACGGATAGAGTATAAGGAAACATTTCCACGTTCAAAAGATTGCCTTTGGGCTCCACCCCCAACTGGTTCAGTCCAAGCGATACCGTATTGATGTAACCCGACGATTGACCGCCAGGAGCGGTAAGCTTGCCTTCAGAAACACCCTCCCCGATGTAAAGGACAAGGTTCGCTGGATCTATACCGAGAGGGAGCTTACTCCAGAGGGTGACCAGACTTTTTCCGTTAGGACTGGTGGAGGTTTTGGACTGGGTGACTTCGGCTTCATAATATTGATTGTCTTGTGTTTTGTAATAGGCTACGAGCTGAGCCTGTTCGGATTTACGCGATTCCTCACTGTTCATTTCTAGTTCTGTGTACAAGAGATTTGAATCTGTACCTGGGTACACGAGGGTCCGGCGTACAAGTAATTCCGCTTTTTTACCTTCAAGCTCAAGATGGAAAGAATTTTCAGCTGCAACACTCTGTACCCGGCTGTCCAGTTGGGTAGTACTTAGAGAAAGGAAGTTAAGCTTACTTTCACCTGAAGTTTCTTGCAGGGTGATTTTTAATTGATTGAAAGTATAGCTATAAGGAACATTGGCTACGACATACACAGCAGCCGATTCATTTGGACCGAGGATGGTTTGCGTACTTTCTGAGACAACCTGGGAAGTGCTGCTGATGTCACTTTCTCCAGCTTTGACGACACTTGTAAGCGCAGGAAGCTGAACAGAGGTTGATTTAGTGTTGCGGATGTTGATTTTAGCTACGATCTGGTCTTTGTCGGACCAAGGGAGTCTTTGAATGTTTGCAATTTTGACAACAAATGTACCGTGACTGTTCTCAATGGGGTATTCCGTGTCCTGCCAATTGTTAGTTTGCAGCGTGTAAGGGATCTGATAATAGGCGGTAGGAAAAATGATCTTGCCTTCAGCAGCCGGCTCAGTCATTTGCAGCTGCAATGTTCCTTGATTGAGTGTGAGTGGTACATCTGCGCTGAGTTCAATAATCTTTTCTTCAAGCGGTTTCAATGTTAGGCTGGTAAAATCCTTCGTATCTACCGGAAAGCTATACCCTTCAGCGGCTTTAATAGCAAGTTCATAGGCAGGCACATTCACCGCTTTGTTGCCGCTATTTTTGATGCGGAACTGTAGTGTCCACTTTGCGTTGCCATTGTCAGCATAGACGTTAGCCGTTTTCAGCTGTGTTTCGACTGTATTATTGCTGATTGTAAGCTTCTTCGTGACATTGCTGGCTACGACAAGATCCGGTGTTGTTGCAGCGGGGAGATTGTAGGCGACAACCGGCAAAGCTATTTTTAATGAGGCATCTTCTCCGGCAAATTGCAGCGCCATGTTGTCTGTCTTCATATAAGAAGGGATTTCCGTCAAATAGTAGATCGTCTTCTTTTCCTGAGGCTGTACTTTATAGCTGGTGCTGGTGTCTTCAAGTGCGAGTTCAAATACAGATCCTCCAGCGGAAGCGAGGTATCCTTTAAGTCCAGTATCACTGAGTACCTTGGTTCCTTGATTAGTGAAGCTAACGCCAACCTTGGCATAGACCTTACCGTTATATTTATAAATTTGCAGGCTCTCTGCCTTGGTGGTTACAGGGAGATTGTTTAGGGTGATCTTTTTACTCTGCCCTCTGGCGACAGCTTGTGAATATCCTGTTGGTACGGTGAAGTTCCCTAGTTTTTTTTGATAATCGGTGGTGTTGAAGTCCCATCCGTACAATGAAATTTTGACCCCGTTTAAAGAGGTGGATTTGCCGATGTTTACATAGTAGGTGATAGATTGACTGCTTTTCGCGGCAATGGATTTGATGGTTGCACTGCTGGTAATAGGGCTTCCTTGAATAACTGTACCGCCGCTAGTAGTTACTTTGGAGAAAAAGTCCACCAGATTGAGGCTAGCGTTGCTTCCATTAGAGTAGCTGAGTGTGTATGTAAGAATATTTCCGCCATCCTGAGTTAATAAGCTGACATCCGTCAGCTTTGCGCTGATGTTAGTCTTCAAGGCTATGGAGCCTAGTTTATCCAGAGCGGATACGGAAGCTGTTGTTGCTATTTTGGTGGATGTAGTCCCGGCCCAAGCGGTATGAGCTCCATACGCTGCAGACTGGCTAAGTACAGCTGTGCTTAGCAGCACCGCGGCTACTTTTATTCTCCGTACATGCATTTGATTTCCTCCCAATAGGATAGTTAATAGTCTGCGAAGGTGCACCCGAGTGGATAAGCAAGCCTTCCTAGTAATGGAAATTATCAAGCCCCGCTGAATGTTAGCTGAAAAAAAGTTGGAAAAATGGCTCTGAAGCTTAAAGCCAGCTTAAAAGAAGATAAAAATTAGCCTAATTTTGTCCAGCTTGTCAAAACGACAGATTTTGCATATAATAAAGAGACATATCTCTTGTAGTAAAGAGATACCTGACAATTAGCATGAATTGTGAAATGCAGTGATGGAGAAGAGTACACAGTGCCTGACTTACAGGGAGGAGACGCCGCGGATTGAGAGCGTTTCTAAGAAGCAGAGCTGTCGAAGTTCACTCCGGAGCAGTTCCCTGAATTCCTTAAGCTGTCTAATAGGGAAGGGTAGGGGATACCGGTCACAGACCGTTATTTCTGTATAAAGTGAGATAGGTATCTGTCCAGCCAAAAGAGGGAATGAAGCTCTTAAGGGGAACAGATCAGCTTGTCTAACAAGGGTGGTACCACGGTCTTTTCGTCCCTTACCGGGAGGAAAGGCCTTTTTTTGTTGAACTAGACAATGATTGAAGGGGGCTGTACACGGCCATGAAAGAGAAGTTGGAAGCATTGAAGGTTGAAGCGCTGGCTAAGCTGCAGGAGGTTATGGATCCGCAGGTACTAAATGATCTAAGAGTGAAGTATCTCGGTAAAAAAGGTGAGCTTACAGAGGTTCTGCGCGGTATGGGAGGACTTAGTGCTGAGGAACGTCCGGTAATCGGGCAAGTAGCGAATCAGGTTCGCAGTGCTATTGAGGAGATTATCGGCGCGAAGCAGGAGGCTTTTCAAGAGCAGGAAACCCAGCAACGTCTGCAGGCTGAAAAAGTAGACGTAACCTTACCGGGTCGCCGTATGCAGCAAGGGGGCATTCACCCGCTTAGCAGAGTCGTACAGGAGATTGAGGATATTTTTATCGGCATGGGCTACCGTGTAGCTGAAGGTCCGGAAGTAGAGACCGATTATTATAACTTTGAAGCTCTAAATTTGCCTAAGAATCACCCGGCACGTGATATGCAGGATTCTTTCTATTTAACGGATGACCTGTTAATGCGCACACAAACCTCGCCGGTACAGATTCGTACTATGCAGGCTATGAACGGTGAAGCTCCGGTAAAAATCATCTGCCCGGGTAAAGTATTCCGCCGTGATGATGATGATGCAACGCATTCCTTCCAGTTCCACCAAATCGAAGGTTTGGTCATTGGAAGTAACATTCGAATGAGTGATCTGAAGGGCACCCTGCAACAATTTGTGCAGGAGATGTTTGGACCGAATACAGGCATTCGTCTTCGTCCGAGCTTTTTCCCATTCACTGAGCCAAGTGTTGAAGTAGATGTAAGCTGCTTCAAATGTGGCGGCGATGGCTGCAGACTATGCAAGCAAAGCGGATGGTTAGAAATCCTTGGCGCAGGTATGGTGCATCCAAATGTACTGAAAATGGGTGGCTATGATCCTGCTGAGTACAGCGGCTTCGCTTTCGGAATGGGTGTAGAGCGGATTGCAATGCTTAAATACGGCATCGATGACATCCGACATTTCTATAGTAATGACATGAGTTTTGTGAAGCAATTCAAGGGCGTTTAGTTTTTGTGGGCGCGCTGGCTGATAGTGGCGGAGAATGGCTTTGGACCGTTCTCCCACAGGAAGCAGCGCGAACGACAGTGAAATAAATACATCTGAAACATAAAGGAAGTGAGCGGATATGAAAGTATCAACCGGATGGTTGGCTGATTATACATCGATTGAAGGAGTAACCGCCGAACAGCTAGCGGAGAAGATTACCGCTGCCGGCATTGAGATTGACGGCGTAGAGCGCCGCAATAAAGGTATTTCCGGCATCGTAACCGGCTATGTGAAATCAAAGGAAAAACATCCTGATGCAGACAAGCTGAACGTATGTATCGTGGATGTGGGCCAAGATGAGGAGCTACAAATCGTTTGCGGCGCAAAAAATGTAGCTGCAGGTCAAACTGTACCTGTAGCAATGGTTGGCGCAAAGCTGCCAGGACTGGATATCAAAAAAGCCAAGCTGCGCGGTGTCCTGTCGCAAGGAATGATCTGTTCGGCCAAAGAATTGGGACTGAATGATAAATTGCTTCCAAAAGAGCAACAAGAAGGTATTCTTGTGCTGCCTGAAGGGACAGAGATTGGTCAGGATATTTCCAAGGTCCTCGGCTTAGATGACGAGATTCTGGAATTCGATCTGACTCCGAACCGTTCAGATTGCCTCAGCATGATTGGAGCTGCTTATGAAGTAAGTGCAATTCTTGGGCGTGAAGTTAAATTACCTGATCCAAAAAGCGAAATGATTGAGATCAGTGGTCCTGCTGCGGATTCCATTTCCGTCAAGATTGAAGATGAAGAATACTGCAGCCATTATGCAGTTCGTTATATTGCAGGTGTTAAACCTGCACCATCACCGCTGTGGATTCAGAATCGTCTGATGGCTGCTGGGGTTCGTCCAATTAATAATATTGTGGACATTACCAATTATGTGATGCTGGAATATGGACAGCCGCTGCATGCTTTTGATGCAGATAAAGTACAAGGTGGAGAACTCGGCGTTCGTCTTGCCCATGAAGGTGAAGTTTTGGTTACACTTGACGGTCAAGAGCGTAAGCTAGAGCCGCAAATGCTCGTTATCGCTGATGGAGTAAAAGCTGTAGGTCTGGCCGGAGTAATGGGTGGACGGGATACAGAGGTTACTGCTGAGACGGTAAACCTTGTTCTGGAATCTGCTAAGTTTGATGGAGGAACGATCCGTAAAACCTCGCGTCAATTGGGACTTCGCTCTGAAGCCTCCCTTCGTTTCGAGAAGGAAGTGGATCCAAGTGCAGTTATTCCTGCATTGAACCGTGCAGCCGTACTGATTGCACGTTATGCTGGCGGATCGGTCCATGAAGGCATCGTGCAAGCAGGAACTGACGCTGTTCAAGAGAAGGTTCTCACCTTGTCCTTAGAGAAACTGAATCGTTATCTGGGAACGGATTTGTCCTTGTTGGAAGTGAAGACATTGTTTGGCCGTCTACATTTCAAATGTGGAGATACCGCACAAGGGCTGATTGAAGTTCAAGTCCCAACCAGACGTGGCGATATCAGCTATGATGTTGATCTTATTGAAGAAATTGCCCGCCTGTACGGGTATGACAATATTCCAACGACTCTAATTGAAGGAATTACAACGCCAGGAGCACTAACTCACAAGCAAGCGCTCCGTCGTGAACTGCGTCGCCTATTGTCACATGGCGGTTACCAAGAGGTGATGGGTTACTCCTTCATCCAGCCGCAACAAAGCACAATGTTCCCTGAGTTATCAGAAGGAGCAGTAGCGGTGAAGCTGGCTATGCCGATGAGTGAAGAACGCAGCGTACTGCGTACCAGCCTTCTACCACAACTCTTGGATATTGCCAGCTACAATACCAATCGTCGTCAAAGCGACTTGGCATTGTTTGAAATCGGCAACGTCTTCTTCACGGATGAAGAACAGTTGACTCGTCAGCCACGCGAACTGCCGGTGCTGGGGCTGCTGCTTAGCGGAAGCTTAACAGTGAAGCAATGGAATGTTTCGGCACAGCCTGTGGACTTCTTTGATTTGAAGGGTGCGCTGGAAACGGTATTTGCTCATTTAGGGCTGACCGATAAAATCGTCTATGTAGGAGATAGTCCAGAAGGATATCATCCTGGGCGTTCCGCGTCGGTATATTTACTCGGAAACGAGGGTCGTGTGAAGATCGGAACGATGGGACAGATTCATCCGGATCTGCAAAGACAGCTGGATCTGGTGGATACTTATGCGGCAGAAATTTTATTGCAGCCGTTATATGAAAGTGCGCAAAGCCGTTTGCAATATAATGAGCTTCCGCGTTTCCCAGGAATGGAGCGGGATATTGCTGTGGTCGTGGATTCCGCTGTACCAGCGGGCGATCTGCTAGCTTCCATCCGCGATAACGGAGGTTCTTTGCTCCAGTCCGTACAGGTATTTGACGTTTATACTGGTGGTAAGCTGGAGAATGGAAAGAAGAGCATCGCGATCTCACTGCTGTATCGTCATAGTGAACATACACTGACTGATGAGGAAGTAGGAGAGGTGCATGAGAAGGTATTAGCATCTCTTCAACAAACTTTTGGTGCAGAATTAAGAAAGTAGCAGGAATTGTGTAAAGCCGCAGCGAATCCATTTAGAAACTGAGATTCGCTGCGGCTTTTTCTAGGTAGAGTGCAAAGCGGAGAATATCAGCCATAATCTATTGAATATTAGGGATTTTGCCAAATGCTTACCAAAAAAGCTACAATAGAAGAAGTGAAACTAGCTTAGAATCCGCACACATACAAAGGAGGGCACAACTGTGGCTATGGACCGGACACGTGTCGCCGTGGAGATATACGGAACTTCCTATAAACTCGTCGGAAGCAGTACTGAATATATGAAACAAGTGGCCCGTTATGTTGATGAACATATGCGCACGATTTCTAAATCTCACACCAGACTGGACACACCGCGTATAGCGGTGCTTGCAGCTGTACATATGGCGGAGCAGGCTATTCAGGTTCAGGACTTCAAAAATGAACTAAACATGATGACAGGTGAACGCAGTGAACTGCGATTGGAAGTATCTCGCCTGCTGGAGGTACAGCGGGAGCGGCAAGAAGAATTCGAGCGACTAGAAGCTGCGGCCAAAGAAGAGGCTGGGCGACTGATTGCTGCTGCGGAGGAAGAACGTAAGCGGCATTTGGAGATTCAGGAGAATGAACGCAAGGTACATGAGGAACAGCTTCAGGAGGCAGTGCAAGCTGTGGAAGCTGCACGCAAGAAGCTGGAAGAAGAATTGCTTGAGCGCGAGATAGAGCTGCAAGCACTGCGGACAAGCTACGAAGAAGAGCAGGCAGCTAGTCGTGAACACCAGCGGCAGGAACTGGCGAAGGCGGAAGCCATCCGCTTGCAGCAGCTAGAGGAGCAGAAGGCTGCTCATCTGCAAGAGCTGGAGAACATCCGGGTGACGCTGACCAAGGAGAAGACAGACACGCTGTCTGCTCTGCAGCTTGAGCTGACCGAGACCAAGTCAACACTGGAGGAAGAGCTTGAGGTTACCAAGTCTACATTAGGTAAAGAACTCGAAGATACCAGATTGACGCTGGGTAAGGAGCTTGAGGATACCAAGTTGAAGTTAGGTAAGGAGCTTGAAGATACCAAGTTGACCTTAGGTAAAGAGCTTGAGAGTACCAAAGCGAAGTTGGGCAAAGAGCTGGCGGAAGAACGTGAAGCACTGCAGCGGGAACAAACCAAGAATAAGGAACTGCGGCAGTCACAAGGCACTCAAGAGCATAGACATAAGCAAAATATTCAAGAGCTGGAGAAACAGCTGGCTGAGCTTCGTGGTGGGACAGGGCAACTTCAGTCCAGATTACGTGCGGCTGAAGCCAGTCTTAAGAGTGAGCGAGATGCAAGACAGACGCTTCTTGGACAATATGAAGCGATTGTTAAACGTGAAGAACAGCTCAGTGAAGAGCTTCACACGGCTACTGAGCTGGGCACACTGTTGAATGAGGAGCTGGAAGAGTTACGCCAGCGTTATCAACAGTCACAGAATGAAGCTACAGAGCTAAGAGCGTCACTACAGGAGACGAGTGAAAATCTGCACCGTGTTCAGGAAGAGCTTGCGGGATCAGCAGCAGAGGCGGCTAACTGGCAGGAGCTTTCGGATAAACGCATGGAAGATATTGGTGAACTGGAAATGAATCTGCTGGAGTCTGAGGAGAAATCCGTGTTGCTCCAGAAAGAGATCGACACGCTACGTGGGCAAGCCGATGGATTAGTACAGCAGCTGGATCAGGAGGTTCAGCTTCGTACAGATGCAGAACGCGAAACAGCGGTACTTCGGGAGCAAGGTGTGCAGGCTCAGAAGGAATTGTCTGCGCTTCGTGTTCGTTATGAGGAATTGATTGCTCAATACGACGATGTACTGCAAGAAGGAGAACGCCTGCAGGAAAGATATCAACTGTTGCAGGAAGAAGGCGAAGAGGCAACACGACGCTTAGAAGAGTTATCTGAAGCTAGTCGTGAAGCTGCTGCTACTGTTGCTGAGCAACAGGAAGTGCTGAAGGAAGCAGAGGCGTACGGAGCTTCCTGGAAGCATAAGTACGAGGAACTATCCGATCAGCAGCTGCAGTGGACGGATCTCGAAGCAAAGCTGCGTGAGGAGATCGACATTTGGCAGCAGGAAGCCGGTGAGGCTGAAATGAAGCAGGAAGTTATTGATCGTGAACGTAGCGAAGTGCTTCAGCAGCTAGGTGAAGTTGGTGAAAGCTATGAAATGGTTCAAGGACAGCTTCGTTTGTTGCAGCTCCAGTTTGAAATGCGTCAGGAAGAGCTTGACAAGCTGACAGATGAGCATCGTAACCTTAAAGAAGAATATGCCAAGCTACAAAATGAATATAATGAATGGATTCAACTGATCGAGCAAGACAGTTGAGTGCCGGATGCAAGTAAAAGAGCTGACCTGATGAGTAGAGAGATCTATTTCGGGTCAGCTCTCTTTATTAATGAGCTCAAATTAAAAAAACAGCCGATCTCAGGGGAATCCCTAATAATCGGCTGTTTATGTGTAATCTATTCCACGATGATTGTAGCTCTCATTCCGCTATGTCCGGAGCCACACATAATGGAGCAGGTCATTTCGAAAGTTCCAGCTTCCTCGGGTACGATCACCTTTGAGGATTTTTTTTCATTAAGCTGCAGCTCGAACTCTGGAATAAGGATACCGTGATTGCCGTCATCATTTTTAAAAATGATTTTGACGGGAACACCCTTTTTTAGATGATATTCTTCCTTATCAAAGCTGTAATTTGTAGCTGTAATTATGAGTTCTGTTTCTGCCTCGATTTCCGGCTCCGCTGTGTTAGCATTGCCAGCAGCACTATCATTGTTGTTCCCACAGGCTGTAAGTGCTATAACGAACACCATTGAAAGTAGAATTGCAAATTTTTTAATAATCTTAATCCCCTCCAAAGAAGTCCAAGCATAGTGAAAATGTGACAATTATGTAGACATCATAACTTAAAATTTAAGTAAGCGCTTTGATGAAATGTGAAAAATATGTGAACAGGCAGACTGTTCAAACTTTGTCGTAAATTGCAAAAAAATGATGAAAATATAACTAAAATTTATTATAATGAAAGCTATTACATTAACGTATAAAAGTAGGGGATACATATTACAAGTATTAATGATGCGCTAAGTACGGAGGTTTGGCACCGTAGAATCTTACAAGGCTATTGGATGGTAGTCATTCTTTTATTAATCTCACAGTTGCTGTTTTTGTCGAATATTGACCGACTCCAAATAAAAACAACCATGGATACGAATCTATGGCATTTATTTATAGCCTGTAATTTACTAATTGTGTTCCTTATGATTACTGCGGAGCTGTGGCTGCGTTATAGTAAACAGTCCCCTAAATATGGGGTGGTTAGCTGCGGGTTTTTAGTGTCCTATCTTATGTATTTTGTATTAGAGCCTTTTGTTGACGGTGCTCAGATGACACTTATGATGCCGATTATGGTTGCTCTTATTTATTTTGATCGTAAGCTCCTGTACATAATGGGGTTATTTAGTATTGTGTTTTATGCCGGGGTATATTTTGGGTTGGAACGGCCATTCCTACATAAACCGCTGCTTGAATTCTTGATGGTAGAGTGTGTATTTTTGGTATTTGTGCTGATGGCTATTGCAGTAATTATTCGTGCTCGTGAAGCGCGTATTAATTTAGAAAGATTAACCAAGGCGGGCCAAGATCTAATGGTGGAGAGGGCTATTTCGGATAAGCTGCTGAAGATAGACGCACTCACTGGACTCTATAATCATAAAACCTTTCATGAATATTTGGATTCATTATTGGAGCAATGTGAAAGCAACAACCTTCAGCTACAGCTGGCTCTTTTCGATATTGATAACTTCAAGCAAGTGAATGATACCTACGGACACAGGGTTGGAGACCTTGTACTTAAGGTGATAGCGGACAAGGTAGGCGGCATGATTGAGTTAAATGATTTTGCGGCTAGGTATGGCGGGGAAGAGTTCGCTGTGATTTTTACAGATAAAAGTTTCTCGGAGTCCTATGAAGCAGTAGAGAAATTACGGAAAAATATTGCTCAAATTGAACATTTGCAGGCTGGTAACAAGCCGATCACCGTGAGCATTGGAATTTGTGATTATCAGCTTGGGGATGGGAAAGAGCTTCTCTTTCGTAAAACAGACAAAGCGCTCTATACCGCTAAAAAGCAAGGCAAGAACAGAGTGGTCAACTGTGCGGAGAGTCATAAAGAGGAGATTGTGTCTTTTGCATAAAAACAACACAGAACCCCTTATTGCCGGAGAAGAACCGGAATAGGGGGTTCTGTGTTGTGAAGAGCTTTTGTTACTTAGCGGCCTCAAATGGAGTGGATACCGGCAGAAACAGGTCGATAATCCCAATGACAAGAGCTGCTAAGATGGCACCCAGAATGGATACGCTGACTCCGCTGACTACGAATTGAGCGACCCAGATTACTACCGCACTGACAATAAAGCCGACGATACCACGACCGAAAGGCGTTGCTTTTTTGCCGAAGATTCCTTCGACTACCCAGCCGAGTAGCGCAATCACCAGTGCAAGGATTAGAGCGCTCCAGAACCCACCAACCGTGAACTGTGGAACAATCCAGCCCACAACCATCAGAACAAGCGCTGCGACCACAAAACGACCAACATGACTTAAGAAATTCACTGTACTAACCTCCTTTGGCCCATGCTAAGGATATGTGCAGTTCTTATTGTGACCTTATTACGTGATTCTATGCTTGAAAATAAGACCCAAATAGCGAAATTGACCTGAATTCTGTATAATGGAAACATCTATGAAGGGAGCTGTGACTGTAATTGGACGACAAAATTTTGCATACGCTTGAATATCGCAAGATTTTAAATAAATTAATGCAATATACGCAAACCCCCATGGGAAGATTGGCTGCGGAGCAGCTAAGGCCCTCCGGCGATTTCGAAGGTGTGAAGAAGCTGCTTCAAGCCACGGATGAAGCGGCTAATGTGGATCGCCTGAAGGGCATTCCTTCGTTCGGCGGGGTAAGCGATATTCGAGCTGCACTCAAACGTGCGTCTATAGGCGGAATGCTGGGAACAACTGAGCTGCTGGCCGTTGGAAATACCATTGGCGGCGCACGCAGAGTCAAACGTTTCCTGGCAGCTATGCATGAGGAAGAAAAGATTGAGCTCCTGTTCTCACTGAGCGACGTTTTATCGGAGCAAAAACATGTGGAAGATGCCATCCGTTTATGTATAGACGAGAATGCTGATGTACTTGATACAGCTAGTTCTGAGCTGGCTAACATTCGCCGTGAATTGCGCGGAGGAGAGACCAGAATTCGTGAGAAGCTGGATTCGATGATTCGTTCGTCTTCTGTAGCGAAAATGCTGCAGGATCAGCTGGTAACCATTCGTGGTGATCGGTTTGTTATTCCTGTAAAAGCGGAGTACCGTGCCCATTTCGGTGGTATCGTACATGATCAGTCTGGATCAGGAGCGACTTTATTTATCGAGCCAGAGTCTATTGTGGCGATGAATAATAAACTTCGTGAAACACGGCTGCGTGAGGAACGAGAAATCGAGATCATTTTACACAGGCTGACGGCACTTGTAGCTGACATTGCGGAAGAAATGACCTACGATATTGATATTCTGGGAGAACTGGACTTCATCTTCTCCAAAGCGCGTCTTGCTCGTGATATGAAGGCTACTCAGCCGCGTATGAATGACCGCGGTTATCTTAAGCTGCGCAAAGGGCGGCATCCGCTTATTCCAGCGGAGCATGTGGTTCCTTTGGACGTGGAGCTGGGCAATCAATACAGCTCAATTATCGTAACCGGACCGAATACCGGTGGTAAGACCGTTACCCTCAAAACCATCGGCTTGTTGAGCTTAATGTCGATGTCCGGCTTGTTTATTCCAGCAGAGGAAGGCAGCCAGATGTGTGTGTTTGATGCCATTTATGCTGATATTGGCGATGAACAGAGCATTGAGCAAAGTCTGAGTACCTTCTCTAGTCATATGACTAATATTATCTCCATTCTGCGTAGAATGACTCCTAAGAGCCTTATTCTGCTTGATGAGGTGGGGGCTGGAACCGACCCGGCAGAAGGCTCTGCGCTGGCAATTGCCATTCTGGAGCATATTCACCGGATCGAATGCCGTATGGTCGCAACAACACATTATAGCGAACTGAAAGCATACGCTTATGAGCGTAAGGGAGTCATCAATGCCAGTATGGAATTTGATGTCCAGACCCTTAGCCCAACCTATCGCTTGTTGATCGGCGTACCCGGACGAAGCAACGCCTTTGCGATTGCCGAGCGTCTAGGCCTGCCTCATGCGATTCTGGAGCATGCCCGCGGCGAAGTGAAGGAAGAAGATCTGCGCGTGGAGCATATGATTGCTTCTCTCGAAGAGAATCGGCTGGGAGCGGAACAGGAGTATGAACGTGCAGAGGGCATCCGCCGCGAAGTGGAGGAGCTGCGCAGCAGACAACAGCAAGAGCTTGAGAAGCTGGAAAGCCAGCGTGAGAAACGCCTCGAGAAGGCTGAGAAGGACGCCAGCGCGATCCTGGACAAAGCACGTAAGGAAGCTGAGGGAATTATCAGTGATTTGCGCCGCTTGGCTATGGAAGAAGGAGCTTCAGTTAAAGAGCATAAGCTGATTGAAGCGCGGCGACGTCTGGATGAAGCTGAGCCATCACCGCGCAAGAAGGCTGTTACCCGCAAGACTACCAAGGCTCCACGTACAATTGGTCCTGGAGATGAAGTGAAAGTCGACAGCTTGAACCAAAAGGGCTTTGTGGTGGAGCTAAGCGGTACTAAAGAGGCGCTGGTGCAGTTTGGCATTATGAAGATGAAGGTAAGGCTGGATGATTTGGAATTGCTCTCCTCGAAGGCAACAGCTGCGCCAACGGCCCTTCGCCATGCGACAACCGTCAAACGTTCCCGTGATGAGAACATTCGCAGTGAACTGGATTTGCGCGGGACTAACCTGGAGGAAGCTATCATGGAGACAGATCGTTTTATCGATGAAGCCTTTTTAGGTAATCTGGGTCAGATCGCCATCATTCATGGTAAAGGAACGGGTGTGCTGCGTACAGGAATTCAGGAATATTTGCGTAAGCACAAGCATGTGAAGAGTTATCGGCTCGGGAATTATAACGAAGGCGGCGCGGGCGTAACTGTGGCTGAGCTGCAATAGCGGGATTTCCCGGCAGAAAGAAGGGGAAAGCGTGCAAGAAGATATTGATCTTTTGCTGGGTCATCCGCTAGGTGCCTTGCTTGGCTACTTTGCAGTGGCGATTCTTGGGCTGGTTGTATTTCTGTCTTTTTTTGAAATGGTAACGAAATATAATTGCTGGGAAGAAATACGTAAGGGAAACCTGGCAGTGGCAATGGCGACAGGCGGTAAAATCTTCGGAATTTGCAACGTACTGCGTTTCAGTATTGAAGCTGGTGTTTCAATTTACGAGACAATGAAGTGGTCCGTCGTCGGTTTTTTGCTGCTGCTGCTTGCCTATTTTTTATTTGAATTTCTGACCCCTGTATTCTCTATTGACGAGGAGATCGCTGCGGATAACCGTGCTGTTGGACTTATTGCCATGCTGATCTCGGTATCGTTGTCTTATGTAATAGGTGCGGCTATTTTTTAAATCCGTCCTTATAAGGACACCCTGCAAAGGATTATGGATCTGGACAAGCTTTGAATTGAGCAGTCCCACTCTTTGTGGGGTATCTTAGGAGGAAATCATGAAGATTCTCACCCGAGTTCTGTTTCTGTCAGCGATTGCTTTTATAGCAGCCGGTATTATTTATTTAATGATGAATTAAATTTAAAAGTGAAAGTATGAAGGAGATTATAAAGATGGAAACAACTGTATGCCCTTGGTGTCATACTGAAATTGTATGGGACGAGGAATTTGGACCTGAGGAGAATTGTCCTCACTGTAACAATGAGCTTAGCGGATACCGTACGGTCACTGTTGGGATTGACGGCATCGAAGAAGAAGAAGTAGAGGAAGTCGTAGAGGAACCCAAACAAGAGGTTGTTAATGACGATGATCTTTGGGGAGCGCCTGATAAAGACAGCGTAGTTCCAATCTATAATACGCTTAATCAATTCGGCGATGATTATGACTTGAACAAGTACGAAGAGAGTGTCTCAGCTATTCTAGCCATTCAGGAGGAAGCTCCGGAATGTACTCAATGCCATGAGCTTACGATCCTTGCGGGTAAGCAGCCTGTGAGCGGCTTTGAGCCGTCTGCTCCAGCTACACTAGGTAAGTCGGTATTAACCGCTCCATTCTCACTCAATGTTTACGTATGTCCTTCCTGCTTCCATGTTCAGCACAGTCTGGCACAGGAAGATCGGATTCAGCTCGTACGCAATTTGAGCAACGCTCAGGCGTAAGAATAAGTATATAAAAAAAGGGGCGGTCCCATAAGCTAATAGCTGCTGGGGCGTGCCCCTTCTTTTTTTGGACCTTACTTGACCGTTGTCGAAAGCGTGTGTATATGAAATCACTGTCGGATGCGCTTATTAACCCGCTAACGGACACAACCGACCTTAATCGCACCATTATCCGATATTTGGAATGCTATCGGACTCTAGTGCAGCTATTGGCCTGAAAAACGCCTATATATGGGCCTCTTTCCAAGGATAGCATCACTGGAGTCCGAAACCTTGCTTTAAAGGCTAAAAACATGTAAATAACGTCAACTGAGTCCGTAAGCTCCATGGGCTGATGGATTTATGATTGAAGCAGGGAAAATAAAAAGCGGGGTTGTCCAAAAAGCAGTGAAGCGGCTGGGAGGGCCAGCCCCGTTTTTATTTTCTACAAAAATCAGCTTTGTTTCATCACGTCCAAACTCTTAGAAGGAGAGGGTTTGGCTGACCGGGTGAGTGAGAATAAATCTAACTCAGGCCGATGTTTGCCGGCAATCGTATCCGTTAACAACTCCGCAGCGATCATACTGTACACCGTCCCATTGCCTCCGTAGCCCTCGATGAAGTAACAGTGAGGGAACTTTGGATGTGGGCCGATATATGGAAGCCCATCACGAGTAGAACCGAACACAGCACCCCAAGAGTACTCCAGCTCAATGCCTTTAATTTCTGGAAATAAGGCTTCAAGCTCTTCGAGCAATTTTTGACCTTGAGAAATCACTCGGACCTCACGACGTTCGGGGTCTGTCAGCTGCTCATCCTTACCTCCCGCAATAATCCTGCCTTCAGGGGTTGTCCGAAAATATAAATAAGGGCGGGCTGTCTCCCACAGCAGGCTACGGTCATGCCACTTTGGAAACTCCTTTAGAGGTTTGGTCATCACTGCATACGTGTTGATCAGCTCAGCGCCCCGGTCTTTTTTGAATTCCTGTGTTTCATAACCCATTGCAAAAATAACATCCTTGGCAATAATCCGGCCATTTTCTGTGTGGCAAATCACGCCATCCTCAGTAAACTCATAATGTTTCGCTTCGCTCTGTTCAAAGACGCGGACGCCATTCGACGCTGCCTTGGCGATTAGGCTGTGCACCGTTCGATAAGGATTCGCTTCGGCATCCCCGCGTGAATAAAGTCCTGCTGGTTTTGAAAAAGAGTACAGAGCTGCAATCTTATCCTCTTCCCAAAATTCAGAATCGAAGCCATTAGCCACGAGATTCTCATATTCTTCCCGCAATGCAGGTACATCCGCAGGAGTGCTGGCATACAAAAGACTGCTGCGAGGAATGATCTGCGGATCGATATCGAGCTTGTCCGGCAGGTCCAGAATGTTCCTTACCCCAGCCTGGCATAACTGATAAAAGAGCAAACCGTTCTTTTGCCCAAAGGTGTTCATACATGAGGTTAATGATTTATCGTTGGAAATCTGCAAAAGTCCAGTGTTAGCATGCGAGCTGCCGCTGCCGACCCGTCTTTTTTCGATCAGAACAGCATCCGCTCCACTTAAGGACAAGCGATAGGCGGCCATTGCCCCACCCATTCCGGCGCCTACAACCAGGCAATCACAATGAATAGTACCTTCTAGAGAGGGGTAAGTTGGAGGGTTCTGTAAAGTGCTTGACCAAGGTGTATTTCCACTATTTAAATTCATGAATTGTTCGCTCCTTCATTCGTGCCGTGATTTAGTATTGGCGGCATTTTATCGTCTCATTCGCGGTATGTTCTTATTTCTGTCATAACTCTCTAGTACCTTTCGGCAAATAAATCGTGGGCATAGGCGGCATACTAAAGCCTGTATGAATCAACTACAAGGAGGGACTACAACAAATGCAATCAACGCAAATGCAAGCGCTAAGTGGTAAGGAATTGGAATATATCGCTGACTCCATCTCTAATGAGGACTTGCTTCTCAAGCAATGTGCAGCAACGGCTGCGACAACACAGAATCAACAAGTTCGCCAAATTTGTATGCAGCATATGCAAAATCACACCAAACACATGACTGAGCTCACTCAGTTAATCCAACAACATCAACAATACGCGCCAACAAGCCCACAATAATTGCAATATTAATTCTAAGGAGGTTATTTAATGAACGCGCAAAATACTGGGGCATTTATGCCGGATGAGGATTTACTAAACACCATTTTGTGTGATTTGAAGCGGACCGTACGCGAATATGCTACAGCTGCTACAGAATCAGCATGTCCAGCCGTTCGTAGGGTTTTTAACACTATGACCATGGACACTTTGCAACTCCAAGGTGATTTATACACGCATATGTCTCAACTGAATATGTATCCTGCACCTGCAAAAGCATTGCGCCAAGATGTGGACAAGCAGCTTCAAACCGCACAGCAAATGCAACAGCAAACCGGGCAATTTGTTCAACAAAAAACCGGGCAATTTGGCGCATACGCTCAGAATGCTCATATCCCGGCTAACGGACAACATCAGCCTTCTCATTTAATGTAACCATGATGGTTGGCGAATGAAGCAAATCGCTTCATGTGTGTGGAGATAACGCCCGTTTTTACTGGTTAAATCCGGTAGAACGGGCGTTTTTTCTATTTTTTTGTGTATGTTCTATGTAAACTCTGCCTTTCATGGAAGCTCCTATGGGGTTATTTTGTTTGCAGAGATGCACATTTCATGTCATATTAGTATTAAACTCTTTTCGCGGGGCGACGCATTAATAGCGTACCGTCATTGGCGAACTATCCGGAGGGAAGGCATGAAGGAAATGAACGAGCTTAAGAGGAAAGTGCTGGAACTGCTTAAGGAAGACGCGAGAAGATCTACTGCACTCTTAGCAACGCTGCTTGGCGCGGAAGAAGAAGATGTGAAGACTGCGATTGAGCAGTTGGAGAAAGATCATGTCATTGTAAAATATGCCGCCGTTGTAAACTGGGATAAAGTGGACGATGAGAAGGTAACCGCACTGATTGAGGTGCAGATTACGCCTGAACGAGGGCGTGGTTTTGAAGGGATTGCCGAGCGAATCTACCTGTATCCACAGGTCAAATCAGTTTATCTGATGTCTGGTGCTTATGATCTTCTGGTGGAAGTGGAAGGCCGGAATTTACGTGAAGTGGCCAATTTTGTATCTGAGAAGCTGTCTCCAATTGATTCAGTACTTTCAACCAAAACGAATTTTACCCTTAAAAAATACAAACAGGACGGGATCATCTTCGAAGAGCATGAGGAAGACAACCGTCTGATGATCTCTCCATAAAGGAAGTAATCATATGATCACGAATAAATCGCAGCTAACTGGAGAAGACAGCAAATCAATGGATTCTTATTTGGCCCCGTTGGTACAGCAAATTCAACCTTCGGGTATCCGCAAGTTTTTTGATCTGGCTGCAGGCAGTAAGGATATCATCTCTTTGGGAGTTGGAGAGCCTGACTTCAAGACCCCCTGGCATGTCAGAGAGGCTTGCGTCTATTCGCTGGAAAGAGGGTTTACAGGGTATACATCCAATGCAGGGATGCCTGAACTGCGGGAAGGGATCGCGAATTACTTGCACAGCCGTTTTGCTGTGGAATATGATCCTGCCAATCAAATTATAGCAACCGTTGGCGGAAGCGAGGCCATCGATTTGGCACTACGTGCGCTGATTTCACCGGGGGATGAAATTCTGATTCCGGAGCCTTGTTACATCTCTTATTCGCCGATTACCGCGATTGGTGGAGGGATACCTGTAGGTATTGAAACGGTTGGTGAGAATAACTTTAAACTTACTGCAGAAAGCTTGGAAGCCAAAATCACTCCGCGCTCCAAGGTTCTGATTTTATGTTACCCAAGTAACCCTACGGGAAGTGTAATGACCCGAGAAGATTGGGAGCCGATTGCTAAGGTAGTAGAGAAACATGATCTTATAGTGATTTCAGATGAGATTTATGCAGAGTTGTCTTATGGCATTAATCACGTCAGCTTTGCCTCTTTACCAGGCATGATAGACCGTACGATTCTGGTTAGCGGCTTCTCCAAAGCTTTTGCAATGACCGGATGGCGGATGGGGTATGCTTGTGGTCACCCGGATCTTATCGCTGCAATGCTTAAGATTCATCAGTATACTGTGATGTGTGCTCCTTCTATGGGACAGGTGGCTGCACTTGAAGCGCTGACCAATGGGATGGAAGAGAAGGACCGGATGGTGGATTCCTATAACCAACGGCGGAGGTTGATCGTCAAGGGCCTACGCGATGCGGGGCTGGAGTGCCATGAGCCGCAGGGCGCCTTCTACGCTTTTCCAAGCGTGCGCAAGACAGGGCTGACTTCTGATCAATTTGCTCAGCGGCTTTTGCTTGAATACAAGGTTGCAGCTGTGCCAGGAAGTGTCTTTGGATTAGGTGGAGAAGGTTACTTACGCTGTTCCTACGCCACATCAGTATCCCAACTGAACGAAGCAGTAGAACGCATTGGTGCTTTTGTCACAAAGCTTACACGTGAGAGAACGGATTAGTGAAAATTGAACTATAGCCGATCATACAATCCTATGGTATTATTTTACTTTGAGAGTAATTAGCCCCTATAATAGAACTTAAAAGGATTCATTTACTCTGGAACTAAGGCGTTGCTTTGAAGTTGCTTTATTTAACTTTTATGCTCTTTTGCAGCACGCGCTCAATAATACTTTTGGGAGGGATGATTGTGCTTAGCGCCGATTATTACTTACCTTCCTATGGTGGGAAATGTTTCTCTGGAAATGGGAAAATACCCCCCAAGGGTGATGCTTCTGCTCGCATACTCTCTCTGGAAGATGAAATTAGAATACTCCGCAGCAAGATGGAGCAGCTTTTCCTGCAGGAAAAATCATTCACTTCGGATAATGTGATTGAAATTAGCAGTTTATTGGACCTCAAAATAAATGAGTACATGAAGGGGCGTCCAGCTGGAAAATAGTGCTGCTGAATGCTCTTGAGAGGACCCTAGGGTCCTCTTTTTGTTGTGCACTCTTACTAATGATGGTGTTTTTGTGTATACTCTTAATTTGCTATCTTTATTGCCTTCCTTATAGCAGAAAGCTTAAACTATCAGTATATGTTTTTTAAGAATGGATAGGAGGCTTAAACCATGGCGATTTATACACGTACGGGTGATGCAGGTCAGACCTCAGTGATTGGCGGCCGGGTCGGCAAGGATGATGTCCGCGTCGAGGCCTACGGAACGATCGATGAGCTGAATTGTTTTGTAGGGCAAGCACGAAGCCTGATGGAAAGTGATAATTTCGACGATGTCCGCGAGCAATTGCTCGAAATACAGCATGAGCTGTTTGATTGCGGCACGGATTTAGCATTTGTTAGACTTGCTGATGGTGGTCAATATATGGTGACAAGTGAGATGGCTCAGCGGCTGGAAGGCTGGATAGATACTCTACAAGAGGAGAATCCGCCACTTGAGAAATTTATCCTGCCAGGAGGTAGTCAGCTGGCTTCGGTTCTACATGTATGCCGCACGGTTTGCCGTCGTGCAGAACGCCGGGCGGTTACCTTAGGGCGAACTGCGGACATTAACCCAGAAGCGGTGATTTATCTCAATCGGTTGTCGGATTATTTTTTCGCTTTGGCTAGAACGGCTAATACACGGTCAGGGATTACTGATGTAGAATACATCCGCAGTAAAAAGGTGTTCCGAGACTAATATGACAAGCTATTATTCACCCATTACTTATATCATACCGCCTGAAGAGGATGACTTCCTGCTGAAGACCATCCTGCACAAACGGATGGATGTCTCACGCAAGCTGCTCTCTCGCCTGAAGCAGACGGAGCAAGGCATTACATTAAACGGTGAACGTGTATACATTAGTGTGCATGTAAAGGCAGGAGATACCGTGCAGATTCGCATGGAAACGGAGACTTCGGATGATATTTTGCCGCAGCCGATTCCATTTGAGATTTTATTTGAAGATGAACATCTGCTAGTGGTTAACAAGGCAGCGGGAATTATAGTTCATCCCACCCATGGACATTACACCGACACGCTTGCCAATGGCGTGGTTTATTATTGGGCACAGAAGAATGAACGCTTTCGTTTCCGGCCTGTTCATCGTCTGGATCAGGAGACCTCCGGTGTGTTAGTGATCGCCAAAAATCCTTACAGCCATCAGCATATTTCCGAGCAGATGATCGCCGGTACTGTGGATAAGCGTTACGCTGCATTTGTTCACGGGGTTCCTGCGGAGTTATCCGGCGATATCGACGGCCCTATCGATCGTGATCCTGAGGAGCCACATCGGCGTATCGTGACACCGGATGGATATCCTTCCCTAACCCGATATGAGGTTAAGCAGGTGTATTCAGCTGGCTCTAGAGTTGAACTAAAGCTGGAGAGTGGGCGTACGCATCAGATTCGGGTCCATATGACCTCAATCGGCTGTCCGCTGATTGGGGACAGCATGTACCGTCATGAGCTGTACAATCTACCAGAATTGACTTCAACTCAAAGCGAGCAATTGGAGACCGTTGCAGCACTCGATGCTTCCATACCGCGTCAGGCGCTGCACGCAGTCCGTCTGACGTTCAAGCACCCTGTGCTTCTGCAAGAAATGATTTTCGAAGCCCCGTTGCCACCTGACATGGCAGCCTTGGAGAAAATATTGGAGCAAGGTCCGACAGTGAATTTGTGATAAAATTATGATTCAGGCGATGGAGTGGCGAAGGGGAGGATTGGAACTGTAGGAGCGATAGCGACCGCCTTTGTCTGCGGATTTCAAACGTGTTTAACGGTAAAATTGAAGAAATCTGTAGACAACAGCGGCCGAAAGTCCAAACATTCCCCATAGTTACGATATTATTAGCCGATTATTAAAGGAGCACAGCATGAGCAAATTAAAAGTATATCAATATCCCAAATGCAGCACCTGCCGCAGCGCAGTAAAATGGTTGCAGGGACAAGGTCATGAGCTGGAGCTTCAGCACATCGCAGAGCAGCCACCTACGGTGGACGAGCTGCGTGAGCTGCTCGCGAACAGCGGCCTTGAGCTGAAGAAGTTTTTTAATACAAGCGGTGAAGTATATAAATCATTAGGTCTGAAGGACAAGCTGCCCCAGCTTACGGAACAGGAGAAGTTAGAGCTGCTCTCAAGCCACGGGATGCTGATCAAACGTCCGATTGTCACGGATGGAGTTAAAGTTACGGTGGGATTCAAAGAAGACCAATATGCCGATACTTGGGCTAATGTTTAATATCAATACAACGATCAAGGGAGAGGTTTATAAGTGAGAACAGATACAACGGGCCGGGTAATGCTTGTAGATGGAATGGCTCTGCTGTTCCGGGCCTTTTATGCGACCTCTTATGGAGGATATATTCGCAAGACAAAGGAAGGTTTACCGACGAATGCGGTATATGGATTTTTGCAGTATTTTTTTGATGCAGTAAGTACGTTTGAGCCTTCTCATGTCGTATGCTGCTGGGATATGGGTAAAGGAACGTTCCGTACCGAGAAATATGATGGATACAAATCCAACCGGATCGAAGCTCCGCTGGAATTAATTCCGCAATTTGATCTAGTCAAAGAAGTAGTGGCTGAGCTAGGTGTGCCAAACATCGGTCTTGCCGGCTATGAAGCAGATGATTGCATTGGTACGCTAGCATCCTGTTACAGCGATAATTCTGAGGTTTACATTCTGACGGGTGACCATGATATGCTGCAGCTTATTGATGAGAATGTTAAGGTCGTCATTATGAAAAAAGGACGCTCCAACTATAAAGTTTATGACCTTGCAGAATTGCTTGAGGATAAAGGTCTAACCCCTAGACAGGTTATTGACCTGAAGGGCTTTATGGGCGATACAAGTGATAATTACCCTGGTGTAAAAGGGATTGGTGAGAAAACCGCGCTGAAGCTGTTAACGGAATACGGTACAGTTGAAGGTGTAATTGAGAATCTTCACTTACTCCCTAAAGGTGTACGGTCCAAAATTGAAGCCGACCTTGATATGCTGCATCTATCAAGAGAGCTGGCTGAAATCCGTTGTGATGTGCCTGTGGTCTGTGAGCTGGCGGAAGCTTTATGGCAATTACAACGGGAAACAGCCGCGCGTAAATTTCAAGAACTGGAATTTGGCAGCCTGATGCATTTGATCGCTGAGGTGCAGGACGAACGGGGAATTGTACAGATTGAGTTAGGTGATCTGGGTTAAGAATAGTCTCCCTTCATGCAAAAAAGCATGAAGGGAGTTTTATTATTGTGATAGCGCTTCATCCAACGTATAATAAGGGCTGTTGATTGTTTTATTTTATATTAATTTTTATTTTCAAACTGGATGGCGGATTATTGCTTAATGGAGAAGGGAGATAGTTGCTATGAAGTTATTGGGAGCGATTGAAGCAGGCGGAACGAAGTTTGTATGCGGAATTGGTTATGAGGACGGTACCATTCTGGACCGAGTTAGCTTTCCGACAACAACACCGGAAGAAACGATGGGACTCGTAATCGACTATTTTAATGGGAAGAATGTAGAAGCTTTTGGTATTGGATCGTTTGGACCGATTGATCCCGTGCTGGACAGCCCTACTTATGGTTACATAACAACGACACCAAAACCTCACTGGGGACAATATAATTTGGTAGGTACAATGGCTGAGCAATTTAACGTGCCGATCGGTTTTGATACGGATGTGAATGGTGCAGCGCTTGCGGAAAGTAAATGGGGAGCGGCTAAAGGTCTGGACAGCTGCCTTTATATTACGGTTGGGACAGGCATTGGAGCGGGAGCAGTAGTTGGAGGTCAGATGGTGCATGGATTGTCTCATCCTGAGATGGGGCATATTCTTGTTCGCAGACATCCAGAGGACACGTTTGAGGGCTACTGCCCTTATCATGGCGATTGCCTTGAAGGGTTAGCCGCAGGTCCGGGGATTGGCAAACGCTGGGGACAACCAGCAGGCGAGCTGCCTGTTGACCATCCAGCTTGGGATATGGAAGCTCATTATCTTGCACATGCACTTATGAATTACGTGTTGATTCTGTCTCCCGAAAAAATCGTAATGGGCGGTGGTGTCATGAAGCAAAGCCACTTGTTCCCGCTAATTCGTACCAAGCTGCAGGAGCTGCTGAAGGGTTATGTTCAGCATCCAGCGCTCAATACCGACATCGATAATTATGTTGTGCCACCGCAGCTTGGAGATAATGCAGGACTTGCAGGTGCGATTGGACTGGCAACTTTAGCTTTGGCAAGGAACTAGTATAAAAAGATATTGACTGTTAGGAAATATATGGTATTGTGGATCTAACAGTATAGCATTTAATGAGGGAGCACCTCTTTCACGTTTATCGTGAGAGTGGTGCTTTTTTGCGTTTTCCGAGTCTGACAGTGTGGGATTCACATCAGCGAATAAGTAGCTCAGACCGGTAGGTATAGTGCTTGCTGAAGACTAGAAAGGCAGGGATGAATATGCAAATTGTATTTATGAATCGCTTATCCAGAATATCTGGGGTGGATCAAGAGGTGTTCGCTCAGCTATGGATTGGAGAGGAAGAAGGAGTGTGGAGCCTGGGCTGGCGTGATTTTTCAGGCGGTGAGGAAACACAGGAGCATTTGTGGTACGCGGGTGGTTCATGGAATGAAATGCTTTGTGTTTACAGGCATGAGCTGGCGGTGAAGATGGGGGATGGCTATCGGCCGTTGATTGATGGCGTATTTCATGAAGAAGACGGCCTTACCGGGCGTAATCAGGAGCAGCTAAGGCTGCAATATTACAGTGAATATAATGGGAACGAAGCTATATATGAGGAGTTATGTGCTTGGCGCCGCAGCCGAGCTTCTAGTGAACGGAAAGCCCCTTACATTCTTGCCAGCAATCGTTTGTTACGTTTGATAAGCACTTTCTTGCCGCATACACCAGAGGAGCTGCTGCAGATCCCTGGTGTAGGGGAAGGAAAGGTAGCCCAATATGGCACGGATTGGTTGGCTATAACCTCTACGGCTGCAAGGGAACATTCCTTTCCTTTGAATTGGGTACACCAAGAAATTGAGGAGGATTCTTTTGTATCCTGGCTCTATAAACAGAAAGAGGTCAAATATAAGAAACAGCTAGAAAGACTGCGATTACGGCGAATTCTGCTGCAAGGGATCGAGAATGGGTTAGGGTTAGAACAGCTTAAGGTGAACAGTGGAGTGAACCGTCGCGAACTGATTGAAGCGGTAGAGGAGCTGGAAAGAGAAGGTTATTGCGTGGAGAAACTGATCGAGGTAGAACTGAAAAATGTGCCGCAGAATGAGCAGGAGGCGATATGGAATGCCTATGCAGAGGTAGGAGATCTTTTTCTAAAGCCAGTGCTGCATAAGGTGTATGGGGAGGATTTTTCAGCAGCAGAAGGGCTGGATAGCTATTATGAACGTCTGCGGCTGATCCGCATTCGTTTCCGGCGGGAGCAAGCCACTAAAGTGGGCATGGCGACCAGTTTCTAGTAGCTTTTTATCATATCAAAAAGACGAAGGCTTCCTTACACCATAGGGTTAAAGGGCCTTCGTCTTGCCTATTCGTCCGTTTATTTTCATAGCCATTCTTTCTTGCGGAATACATACAGCATCCCACAGCCTAACGTCAACATTAGACCTATAACGGCAAAATAACCGTATTTCGTATGCAATTCCGGCATATGATCAAAGTTCATCCCATAGATTCCGGTAATTACGGTCAAAGGCATGAATATCGTTGTAATCGCGGTAAATACTCTCATAATTTCATTGGCGCGGTTGGCGATACTGGATTGGTAGGCCTCACGTAAGTTGCCCATGAGATCGCGGTACGTCTCAAAGGTTTCGGATATTTTAACTGCATTTTCATAAATGTCGCTAAAGTATTTCTGCAGCTGATCATCAATCAGACGGAGGTCTTTTTTATTCAGGGTATTGATAACCTCTTTCTGTGGTCCCAGCATCTTCTTTAACCATAAGATCTCACTTCGCAGACCGATAATCTCACTCAAATGAGATTTCTTGGTATGCATTAGAATATCCTCTTCAAGCTTCTCAATCCGGGCTTCAATTCGGTCACCTACGGAGAAATAATTATCTACGACAAGGTCGATAAGCAGGTAAAGGAATTGGTCGGGTTCGCTAACCTCTTGTTCCCATAACATGGGCTTCAGGACGCGTAGCTCGTGAATCTTTTGTTTCGTTACAGTAATAATATAATGTCTGCCCAAGAATATATTGAGCGCCCGCAGGAAGATTTCCTCATCATCAAAGCGGATGCTGTTTACAACAATAAAGTAATGACTTTCGTATATTTCGATCTTTGGACGTTGATCCTCTTCACTAAGGCAATCCTCAACAGCGAGATCATGCAGGTTGAACAGGGGCTGAAGCAGCTCCAAATCCTCCACATCTGCATCAATCCAATAGAACCCTTCTGTTGGGGGTGTCAATGTTTCATCAATTTCATCAATAGGTGTAAAAACCCCTGCATTCACCAGCCGGATTTTCATCTGATTCCACTCCTTCTATCCCCGGGTCTTCACCAGGGACTGCTAATTAAGCACAGAGAAAAAATCAGCTTGGCCGGCGTTACAATCAATACAAGAGGCCGAATGACGATTCGAGGGCATGAAGAAGAACTGCTCCCGCCGCCGGCAAGCTGATGATTATCCTGTGTGGTTGCTCATTCTGTACACTTAATTGCGAGCTCGGGTCGCCTTCCATTCTTCTTCTCACCTCTTCTTTTCGTTCAGGTATGAAATACTTGTCTAGTATAACAACGGAGTATGCCTCTTTCAAGCAAATTTATTGTTACTTTGAGGCTACTTCAGCATTGTATGGACTTGACGAAAAGGAGGTTCATGATTTAAAGTAAATTTTAAAGAAATTTAATTGAATACAGCTAAATCTTATCAAGAGCAGGTGGAGGGACTAGCCCTATGAAACCCGGCAACCGGCGTGTGAACGCACGGTGCTAATTCTTGCGGAACTTTGCTGACGACTAACCCTCGTCCAAAAGTTTCTGGCAGATGAGAGAGGCGCATATGACTGTAGATATGACCTTTCTCGTTTTCCGAGAAAGGTCTTTTTATTGTTCAGAAAGCCGCGATGTGACAACATAACCTAAATACAGTTAAGGAGTGGAAAGACAATGCCAATTAAAATTCCCGACAGTTTACCAGCAAAAGAAATACTATCCGGTGAAAATATTTTTGTGATGGATGATAGTTTGGCTTTCCATCAGGATATCCGTCCACTAAGGATTGCTATTCTGAATCTCATGCCGACTAAAGAAACGACGGAGACTCAATTGCTGCGTTTAATAGGAAATTCACCGCTACAGGTTGACGTTACCTTGCTGCATCCACGCTCACATACTTCTAAGAATACTTCTGCTGAGCATTTGAGAAGCTTTTACAAAACTTTTGACGAGATCAGCCACCGCCGTTTGGATGGTCTTATTGTTACAGGAGCACCCGTAGAGCAAATGGAGTTTGAGGAAGTATCCTATTGGGAAGAGCTAAAAGAGATTTTTGAATGGAGCAAGGATAATGTGACCTCGACCATGCATATCTGTTGGGCGGCGCAGGCAGGGTTGTATCATCATTTTGGTGTTCGTAAAGTGGCTTTGCCTGAAAAATGTTTTGGAGTATTCTCCCATACGATTAACCAAAATAACATTAAATTGCTGCGCGGCTTTGACGAGGTATTCCATGTACCGCATTCCCGTCATACCGATGTCTCCCGCGAAGATATTGAGAGCAATCCAGATCTGCAGATTCTGGCGGAATCCGAAGAAGCTGGTATGTATCTAGTAGCTACGACCGACGGCAAACAAATATTTGTGACCGGACATTCCGAATACGATCCATTATCCTTGAAATGGGAATATGATCGTGATTTGGAGAGGGGCATGGAGATGGCCTTGCCGAAACACTATTTCCCTAAAGATGATCCAGAACGAACACCTCCTGCAGTGTGGCGTGCACATGCCAACTTATTATTCTCTAATTGGCTCAATTACTATGTATATCAAGAGACACCTTACGATATCGACCCGATTGTTTATTAAGATCAGCGCTACATTACAATTTAGGAGGCATTTATCATGGACGACAAACTTAGGATTGAAAGCAGACTGGCACAAATAGGTTCACAAGAAGATCCGGCTACCGGAGCCATTAATTTTCCTATCTATAATGCTACGGCATTCCGTCACCCGAAGCTTGGGCAGAGCACAGGTTTCGATTATAGCCGTACCAAAAGTCCAACCCGTTCCGTACTGGAGAATGCGGCTGCGGAATTGGAGTCTGGTGATGCAGGTTTTGCCTGTAGTTCTGGGATGGCAGCTATTCAAACCATATTTACCCTGTTTGGGCAAGGCGATCACTTGATCGTTTCGCTGGATCTTTACGGCGGGACCTATCGTTTGTTGGAACGAATTATGTCCAAGTTTGGAATCACTGCTTCCTATGTAGATACGAATGATTTGGATGCGCTTGAGGCTTCACGCCTTCCAAATACGAAGGCGATATTTATTGAAACGCCAACGAATCCTTTGATGATGGTTACGGATATTGCAGCCGTTGCTACTTGGGCCCGTCATCATGGGCTGCTCACAATTGTAGACAATACACTGCTGACTCCATTTTTCCAGCGTCCTCTGGAATTAGGTGCGGACATTGTAGTCCATAGTGCTACCAAATATTTGGGCGGACACAATGATGTACTTGCTGGTCTTATTGTATCTAAAGGAGCTGAATTATCCTCTGAAATAGCGATTCTACATAACTCTATTGGCGCTGTGCTTGGGCCAACAGACAGTTATCAGCTGATGAGAGGCATGAAGACACTGGCCCTGCGTATGGAACGGCACGAGAGCAATGCGCTAGCAATTGCCCGCTATCTACAAGAGCATCCGGCGATTGCGGAAGTGTTCCATCCAGGCCTGCCGGATCATCCGGGATATGAAATCCAGAATCGCCAGTCCTCGGGCAATACCGGAATTTTTTCTTTCAAATTAAAAGATGCCAGATACGTAGAACCTCTGCTTCGTCATATCCGGCTTATTGCCTTCGCGGAGAGCCTCGGCGGGGTTGAATCGCTAATGACCTATCCTGCAGTACAGACGCATGCCGATATTCCTGTGGAAATTCGGAATGCGGTGGGTGTAGATGATCGATTGCTGCGCTTCTCGGTTGGCATTGAACATGCGGAGGATCTAATTGCTGATCTTGGTCATGCTTTGGAGGCTGCGCGGGCGGAAATCGAAACGAAGTAAAAGTAACGGCAACCCAGATCGGCACCGAATTGCTGGAAAATATCGAGGATCTATCTCAACGTTGATTTAGAGCTGGTGTTGGACGCAGGACGAAATAGAGCTGTCTCATAAGCCGGGAATTGGCTGCTGGGATAGCTCTTCTTTTTGGACTTTTTGCTATTGGACACAGCTGACCTTAGACACAGCATTATTACACATTTGGAATGTTAACGGACTCCACAGCAGCTATTGCGCTAAAAACCAGCCTTCATGAGTCTCTTGTCAAGGAATAGCGTGGCTGGAGTCCATAACTATGCTCCAAAGGCTAAATACTAACTAATAACGTCATCTGTGTCCGGCAGCCTCAAGGAATTTTGATTCACCGGGTGCAGGCAGCAATGTAAGGACTCTTTCTGCTGGATGGTATCTTGCTAAGAAAGTAAAAAGTTTTTCAAGCTGTTCAGATTGTGATACGATGAGGAAATGAACTGTTCATTTATTAAAATATAAGGTATAAGTTACATACTATACTTTATCCTTATGTTACTACGAGAAACGGTTGTTATCTCTAAAGGACGACAACGTTATTTTTCTTGTGATTTTGTGAATCTACCATATCCCTAAGGGTTTAAAAGGAGGATGCGAACGATGAGTACGATAGATCTTATTTTGGATAAAGCCCTGCGGGGTGACCGTCTCCAATTGGAAGATACCATCCGACTATTCGAGAGCAACGAAATTGAGAAAATGGGTGCTGCTGCAAACACTATTATGGAACGCTGGCATCCGGACCCGTTAGCCACATTTGTAATTGGCCGTAATATTAACTATACGAATGTATGTGATGTGTACTGCCGTTTTTGTGCTTTTTACCGCAGACCAGGCTCGGATGAAGGCTATGTGCTGCCAGATGAAACGATTTATCAAAAAATTGCTGAAACGATTGCTGTTAATGGTACAGAAATTCTTATGCAAGGTGGAACTAATCCTAACCTTCCATTTAGCTACTATACAGATATACTGCGCGGAATTAAGCAACGTTTCCCTGAGATTACAATGCACTCCTTCTCTCCTGCGGAGATTATGAAGATGAAAGAAGTATCAGGATTACCGTTGGAACAAGTGGTTCGTGAAATTCATGCTGCGGGTCTGGATTCCTTGCCAGGCGGAGGCGCAGAAATTCTTGATGACCGTACACGCCGCAAAATCAGCCGGCTAAAAGGCTCGTGGCGCGAGTGGATGGATGTAATGCAGACAGCACATAAAGTGGGTATGAATACAACAGCAACAATGGTGATTGGGCTTGGAGAAAGTATGGAAGAACGAGCTTTGCACTTACTACGTGTACGTGAGGCTCAGGATGAGTGTATTGCCAACAAATATGATTCTGAAGGTTTCTTGGCCTTTATCTCATGGACATTCCAGCCGGACAATACCAACCTGAAGCTGGACAGACAAACGCCTGAGGAATATCTGAAGACGGTAGCGATCAGCCGCCTTGTGTTGGATAATATTAAGAACTTCCAATCTTCTTGGGTCACTATGGGGCCAGAGGTCGGCAAGCTCTCCTTGCAATATGGCTGCAACGATTTCGGCAGCACAATGATTGAAGAGAACGTAGTATCTTCTGCGGGTGCGACTTACAAGGTAAACATCGAGTCGATTACTCAGCTGATTCGCGAAGCAGGCAAAGTTCCAGCACAGCGGAATACACGTTATGATATTCTGCGGGTGTTCGATGATCCTAATGCGAAGATTGATAATGATTTTGTAATGCAGAACTAATATATATTAATTATTAATCAACGCTTGATGCTTGTTAATCCTTAAGTGGATTACTGAGCATCAAGCGTTTTTTTTGTAAGGTTAGGATTACGATCATTAGCAAGCCTTATTGCAGAACACATCTGAATCTTCGCTTGTTATATCATCCGCTAGGCGTACGGACCCAGTGGACCTTAATTGCAAATTCAGCGCTTCTTGAGTCGGGGTTCGGACCCCAGCGACGCTATTCCTTGAAAAGAGCCCCATATAGGCTGGTTTTTAGTGCAATAGCGACTGTGGGGTCCGATAGCATAGGGAAAATCGGAAAATGTGGCGTATAAGAGCATCAGTGTCCGATAGAGCTGATGTATACGAACAATATGAACTAATGTTAACTACACAAACGAGGGTTGGTGTGGAGTACGCCTTTTAACGAAGCTTTATATAAATGTGAACATAAAAATATTTTTTTATTTCTTTTTACCCATTCACATTATTATCCAAAAGTGATATCATAATCATATCAAAAGAATATCTAGTGGGGGTGCTTTTATGAAAGAGAAAACGCTTCGTCCTGTCAGTGGATTTTGGGTTCTCGCCTTAATTGCAGTTTGTTTAGCTGGGGGAATTTATGGTGCGGTTCAAGAGTATGTCGCAGTGCCAGTCATTCTGTTCGTTGTAGCTGGGGTATTATGTACAAGTGTTACGGTTGTGCAGCCCAATAAGTCGGTTGTAGTTACCTTTTTCGGGCAATATGTAGGGACTATCGTGACAAGTGGCTTGTTTGCAGTCATTCCGTTCAGTTTGCGCAAGACGGTTTCCCTCCGCGTACGTAACTTTAACAGTGTCAAGCTGAAGGTTAATGATGTGGAAGGTAATCCGATTGAAATTGCTGCAGTTATCGTATTTAAGGTAATTAACTCTGCAAAAGCGCTTTTTGATGTAGATAAATATATGGCGTTTGTGGAAATTCAAAGTGAAACAGCGCTGCGTCATGTGGCCAGTAAATACCCGTATGATAACTTCAATGAATCGGGCATGTCCCTGCGGGCCAATGCAGATGAGATTGCTAAAGAATTGGCAACCGAGCTGCAAGAACGTTTGTCGATATCTGGTGTAGAGGTCATTGAAGCGCGGCTCACACACTTGGCTTATTCCACAGAGATTGCCAGTACAATGTTGCAACGTCAGCAAGCATCTGCAATTCTGTCCGCTCGTCAAATCATTGTTGAAGGCGCCGTGGGCATGGTCGATATGGCGATTAAACAGCTTAAAGAGAGTGGCGTGGTTGAGCTTGATGAGGAACGCAAAGCGGCGATGATTAATAATCTGATGGTTGCGATCGTGTCGGAGCGCGGAGCGAGTCCGGTCATTAACGCCGGCTCGTTGTACTAAGGCGGTGCATCATGGCGGCCAAGAAAAGCTTTCCACTGCGGATTGATCCGGATTTACATGAGGCGCTGGAACGATGGGCGGGAGAGGAATTTCGCAGCGTAAACGGACATATCGAATACTTGTTGCGTGAGTCTTTGAAGCGTGCAGGCCGCTTACCTGAAAAAAAACGGCGAGAGGAATAACCATAGAAGGGCTGTTTCAGCATCCATGTATTGGCTGCAAGAACAGTCCTTATGTGTGTCTTCTGACTGTGTTTCTATCATTTTGGACCCTTTTCTGACTTGACTGTCAGAGAGGACAGATTTATAATTACTCCATAATTCACGTTAACAGCATTGACGAAGATATGAGTTGATTGTTCTGGACCGTTCAGAGAGAGGAAACTTAGGCTGAAATTTCCTCCGGCATCCTGCTTTCGATTTACCCCTTTGTAGCTGCGGTTTTGAATTCCCTGCAATGGGATAGTAAGAGCTGCCGGTTCATGGTCGTTACTCCATGCTTACGAAGGATTCTATCTTCACTCCGCTTGAGGATTCAAGGGAGGCTAGAGAGAATCGAATTTGGGTGGAACCACGGGTGTAATCGCTCGTCCCTTTGCGGGACGGGCGTTTTTTTGTGTGCGTGGATATTATTGTTCCGCAAAGGTTAAAGGGCCCTTAGGCTTAATTATATGAAGGAGGAATTAGCAATGTCAGTAAGTATTAAGCTTCCGGACGGTTCTGTCCGTGAATACGCAGAGGGTAGCAGTATTGATGATGTAGCAGCTTCTATTAGCAGTGGCCTGCGCAAAAATGCAGCAGCGGGGAAATTGAACGGTATCGTTGTAGATTTATCTACTCCCCTTGAAGAGGGCGCACTGGTAGAGATCGTAACTTTGGATTCACCTGAAGGTCTGGAGGTTATGCGCCACAGTACAGCTCACTTGATGGCTCAAGCGGTTAGACGTTTGTTCGGAACAAAAGAAGTTAAGCTTGGTGTAGGTCCGGTCATTGAAGATGGCTTCTACTACGATATGGATCTGGAACATCCTCTAAATCCTGAAGATTTGCTCAAAATCGAAAAGGAAATGGACCGCATAATTTCGGAGAACCTGCCGATCGTGCGCAAAGAAGTTAGCCGCAAGGAAGCACTTGAAATTTTCGGTGAGCTAGGTGATCCTTACAAGCTGGAATTGATCGAGGCATTGCCTGAAGATAGCGTAATTTCTATCTATGAACAAGGAGAATTCTTCGACCTATGCCGTGGACCCCATGTGCCGTCGACTGCTAAGATCAAAGTCTTTAAATTGATGAATGTAGCCGGTGCTTACTGGCGCGGCGACAGCAAGAATAAGATGCTTCAACGCGTATACGGCACAGCTTGGATTAAAAAAGCTCAGCTTGATGAGCATCTTCGTCTGCTTGAAGAAGCGAAGAAACGCGATCACCGGAAGCTCGGTAAAGAGCTTGAAATCTTTACATTTAATCAATTGGTAGGACAAGGCTTGCCAATCTGGTTGCCTAAGGGTGCCAAATTGCGCAGTATTCTGGAGCGTTATATCGTAGATCTGGAAGCAAGTCTTGGCTATCAGCATGTATACACACCAGTTCTGGGTAATGTTGAGCTGTACAAAACTTCAGGACACTGGGAGCACTATCAAGAGGACATGTTCCCTAAGATGACTATCGACAATGAAGAATTTGTTCTTCGTCCAATGAACTGCCCGCATCACATGATGATTTATAAGAGCTCAATGCACAGCTACCGTGATCTGCCGATCCGTATTGCTGAGCTTGGTATCCAGCACCGTTATGAAATGTCAGGCGCATTGACTGGCTTACACCGTGTACGCTCGATGACTCTTAATGACTCCCATATTTTCTGCCGTCTGGACCAAATTAAAGGCGAGTTCATTCGTGTAATCGAATTGATTAAACAGGTATACAGTGACTTTGGTATTAATGACTACCGTTTCCGGTTGTCCTATCGTGATCCTAAGGATACTGAGAAATATTATGCAAATGACGAAATGTGGGAAACTGCACAGCGGATGTTGCGTGAGGTTGTAGAGGAAGCTGGACTGCCGTTCTACGAAGCAGAAGGCGAAGCTGCATTCTATGGTCCTAAACTTGATGTGCAAATTAAGACTGTATTAGGTAAAGAAGAGACTCTGTCTACTGTACAAATCGACTTCTTGCTGCCTGAACGTTTTGAACTGGAATATATCGGCGATGATGGTCAAAAACACCGTCCAGTCGTTCTGCACCGCGGAATCTTGGGTACAATGGAACGTTTCGTTGCCTTCCTGTTAGAGAACTTTGCGGGCTCGCTGCCGCTTTGGTTATCTCCACAGCAGGTTAAAGTAATTCCTGTATCGACAGCGTTCGACGATTATGCCAAGGAAGTTACAGACAAGCTGCGTCGCCGTGGTATCTCTGCTGAAGCAGATCTCCGCAATGAGAAGCTGGGTTATAAGATTCGCGAAGCTCAGCTTGAGAAACTGCCATACATGTTCGTAGTTGGCGAGAATGAGATGAACGCTCAGACGGTTTCCATCCGTAAACGCGGGGAAGGCGACATTGGAGCTAAGCCGCTTCAAGAAGTGATTGAGCTCTTGTCTCAGGAAATTGCTGATCGTGTGATCTCCTAGTTTCTTGTAATTAACAACACCAAAATTACGTCTAAATAAGACCTCTGTTATATGCCAATGAGGATCAACTTCTGATCTTCATGTATAAAATTTTGTGAATCGGGAAACCTTCGCTAATAAGGGGGAGGTTTTTCACATGAACAAAATGGGCATATTTCAGAGGTTTTGGTGTCTTTTTGTCACCATCGTTTTGCTATTGACCGCTGCTGGAATCATTCCAGAATCTAAGCAACAGGCAGTAGGGGCCATTGGGACAGGAGACACTTTACAACACACGGGTATTAACAAAACGCTATCGAACGAGTTGCAATATACCAAGGCTAATTCTGTGTTTATGAGAACTACAGATGATAAGGTCATTCTTACGACTGGCCGTGCCACACTTATGTCAAACGAGGCGCATTCCGTCGCACCTGTATTACCTGCAACAACAAAAAATAAACCAGCAGCGACGAAGGCACCGCAGAGCACCAAAGCTCCAACCACTAAAGCAAACGGTGGCAGCGGATCTTCCAAACAGTTACCAAATTCTATTCCTGTAGCCGCACCTGCGGAAGACCAGATCATTACTTCAATGAAAGTGATGGCGACTGGATATACTGCGGGTTATGAATCTACAGGTAAAACATCTAAACATCCCGAATATGGAATTACCTATTCAGGGGTAAAAGTGCGCAGAGACAAAAATACAGTCTCAACCATTGCTGCGGACCCTAAGGTTTTGCCGCTGGGGAGTATTCTTTATATACCGGGCTATGGATATGCCATAGTTGCTGATACAGGCTCGGCTATTAAAGGGCGGAAGATTGATCTGTATTTTGCTACTACGAAACAGGTGTATAAGGAATGGGGCAAAAAATCAGTTGTAGTTCAACTCATTAAGCGTGGTAACGGGACTTGTACGGAAGTCATGCTGAAGAAGCTGAGCCAAGCGATTGAGACTTACAAAGCAGTACCGCAATCCATGCTCGAAGAATCCATTTAAAGGGATTGAACTTATTTTCACTTGGTCATGCATAATAGTGACATCACCTTGCCATAATACGGACTGGGGCAAAGCAATTGCCTCTTCCGAGATGTTCTCTTAGTAAGCATATTCTATGCTGCATAAGAGAAAAGGAGGTGAATTCCGTGGCCAATAACAAGAAATCTAAAGTACAAGAAAATTACAAAACACCAAATGAAAAATACAATGCTGAGTTTGCTGTTGAGAATGACGGCGCTACTAAGCAAAGTGGAAATACTTCTAAACCAGCTCAGAAACCGCAACAATAATGCGCTGACTGAAGCAGAAGACTGCTGAAAAAAAGAGACTGTCCAATTCAGTTAATTACTGAGGGACAGTCTTTTTTCATATATAATGAAGTAAATAGAATTTTATCCCATTCATCTCAGTCTAGAGACTGAGGGGAAGTTCCTTCTCTCGCCGCTGTTTCTCAGTACTTCATTCCTGTAGACTAAGGCTATAAGATTGAAGAAGAGAGCGTTCCACTACTTTAAAGGGGAAATGAATGATGAAAAGAAGGTTCACCAGCCAGGTTTTAGGCGGCCTGATCCTGATAGGGATTGGAGCTATGTTTCTACTGAGACAATTAGGTTACACTGATTTCAGCTTAGGTTACCTGATTTCGAATTATTGGCCGGTAATTTTGATCCTAATGGGAATGAACCGGCTTTTAGGTACAGGGGATGGACAATCCAAAGGTTCTTCACCTATCGGCGGCTTTTTCTTTCTGGCGATCGGAGTGTTTTTCCTTGGACGGAATTTAGATTGGTTCGATATTTCGGCCGGGGATTTTTTCAAAATGTTCATTCCAGTTATGTTGATCGGCGGCGGACTTTATGTGATTTTTAAACCACGCGGTTCAGTACCACCTGTGCCACCAGCTCCACCGTCACCACCAGATCACTTTCCTTCAGGAAAAAGCTCACTAGATGTGGAGCCGCCCAAACCACTGGATTCCACACTTGATGAACAATTTGAGCAAAAATTTGGCAAGGCTTCTGGTCAACGCGACTGGAAGGACTATCTTCAAAAAGATGAAGAAGACGATGAGGACGAAACAGGATCTTATAAGTCCAGCGCTGAAGCACGTTGGCAAGAGAAGCAGGAACGACACGAGCGCAGACGTCAGGAACGTCATGAGCGTCATGCTCATAGACATGGTAAATGGCATGAGGAATTCCATGAATCAAATAATCAAAAGGAATCGACCAATCGCTCTGCTTTTATCGGAGATGTCCACATGGGGCGCGAGCATTTCCAACTGAAGAACACGAATATCTCGCAGTTTATCGGCGATACCGTACTGGATCTGACGAATGCACAGATTGCTTATGGCGAAACGAGGATTAATATTTCCGCTTTTATAGGCGACATTAAAGTGTACATTCCGAATGATATGGATCTTGGCATCTCGGTGAACAGCAGTTCTTTTATCGGGGATATGGAAGTTCTGGATCAGTCTCGCAGTGGTTTTATGAGCAGTGTACAGTGCAAGACTCCTTATTATAAAGAAGCAGGCAAAAAAGTCCGTATAAATGTAAGTGCATTTATAGGTGACATTAAAGTTAAAACGGTGGGTTAGATGGGGACAATCTTCAGTAATACCAAATGGTTGCTGTTGTTTTACTTTTTGCTCACTGGAGCGGTAAGCGCAGGATTGATGTATGCAGGCACTTGCCTTGGTTATATCGAAGTGAAGGATTATCGGATGTGGCTGTACTTATGTCTCGGGATTGTGTTGTTCACTGTAGTTATCGGCTATATGGCAGGCCAGCGGATTCAGCGCCGGATTGATCATCTGGATCTGAATATGCTGCAGGTCGCCAAAGGAAATCTGTCCGTACGGATGCCAGAAAGTGACGATCAGTCTTTTGCCCGAGTGTATCACGAGTTTAATGTCATGATGGATACGGTCGAGAATAAGATGCAGCTTCTACAGCGATTGGGTGAACAAGAGGTTATTGAGAAGGAACAGGCAGCGGAGAGTGCGGTGTTGGAGGAAAGAAGGCGTATGGCCCGGGATCTGCATGATACGGTGAGCCAACAGCTTTTTGCCATCCATATGTCGGCTTCTTCGCTGCCTAAAGTGCTGAAGGTCAATGAAGCTCAAGGTCAAATGGTCATGGACCAGTTGATTACAATGTCTCAGATGGCACAAAAACAAATGAGAGCATTAATTGCACAACTGCGTCCGGTGGAGCTGGAAGGTCGAAATCTGTTCGAGGCGCTGGAAAAATGGTTTCCCGATTATTGCCGCCAGAATGGCTTGAAAGGAATGAAGGAGCTCGAACTTCAGGGCGAGTTATCGGAAGCAATCGAACATCAGCTGTTCCTAATTATTCAAGAGGCGATGGCGAATATCGTGAAGCATGCCGGGGCTAGACTGGTGAGTCTATCGCTGCGTGAAGGATCAAGACAAGTTGTGCTGAGTATTAGTGATGACGGTCAAGGTTTTGAACATGTGCAGCAAAAACAAGGCTCCTACGGTCTCACCACCATGCGCGAACGCGCGGAGAAACTGGGTGGGCAAGTGGAGATTATTAGCCGCAAGGGTGCGGGAACGACGATCCGTGTACATATTCCTAAGTTTGTTCAAGGGAACCCAGAATTAGAGCAGAATAGATCGTTAGGAACAGATACACAGGACGAGGAGGAGTAGAGCATGAGTGTCATAAAAGTGTTGCTCGTAGATGATCATGATATGGTACGGATGGGCCTCAAAACTTATCTAATGCTGGAGCCTACATTCGAGGTCATCGGTGAGGCGGCGAATGGACAAGAGGCGCTGGAGATGCTGCGTGCTGGTGGACATGAAGGTCTGCCTGACCTCGTGCTGATGGATTTGATGATGCCAGTGATGAATGGTGCCGAGACCACAAGAGCAGTGCTGGCTGAATTTCCTGGCCTCAAAATCGTGATCCTCACCAGCTTCCTGGAGGATGATCTTGTTGTAGATGCTATAGAGGCTGGTGCAGTCAGCTACGTGCTCAAAACAGTGTCGGCAGAAGAGTTAATCTACGCATTGCAAGGGGCTTACCGCGGCATGCCAGTCATGACGGGTGATGTGTCACAGGCGCTGACCCGTGGTATTCGCCAGCGCACCGTGCAAGGTGATTCCTCCGGTTTAACAGAGCGTGAGAAGGAAGTCCTGCTGCTTATAGCTGAGGGCAAGACCAATAAGGATATCGGTGAGGAGCTGCATATCAGCATCAAGACAGTGAAGACGCATGTCAGCAATCTTTTGATGAAATGCGAGCTTGATGACCGTACCCAGTTGGCTATTTACGCTCATCGGAAGGGCTGGGCTCAGGGGTAGGACTTGTAGACTAAGGTGCATTACTATTTGAAATGGTTTTAGAAGCTCGGGCCGCGATGTTTTTCGCGCCCGAGCTTCTTTTTTTACTTTCCTGCCTAATCTCCTCCCATTTGCCTATATCTTTTATCTGCGCTTAAATTGTTTTTAATGTGACCTTAAGGTTTAAAGTACAAAATAAGAACATGAAAACAAATTAATCCTTGTCACGGCGACAGGAAGCAGGAGGAAAGATAAACATGGACGATAACAAAAACAACTTCAATCGCGACAATGGACCAGCACCAGATCGGGAATGGGACAATAATAACAATAGCAGCAATAATAATAATTCATCTGAAGCAGGATCATCATCATACTACTATTCTTACGGACCTTTTAAATCTTTGAACAAAGATGAGAATAACGCTGACGGCGGCGCACAGCACTACAATCGGATGGAGCCAGAACGTGTCGAGGTTACACCTCCACAGCCTGTAAAGCCATTACCTTATAACACATCGCTTCGCACCACTGGCTATGATGGCAATGGTGGTGGCCGCGGAGGAAATGGCGGTGGCGGTTCTGAAGGTGGCGGCGGCTGGCAATATATTAAAAAACCAAAAAGCTCGTTAAAAACAGTGCTGATATCATTCCTAGCCGGTATGGTCGTTCTCTCGGGCTCAATGTATATGGCAGACAGAGGTAACTGGTTTACGGGAGATACAGCTACAACGGTTGCTAGCTCCGGAACGAATGGAACGGCGAAGACAACGGGCGAAAGTGCAGGTGTTGCGCCTTCTACTTCTACTACATCCTTGGTGACTGGATCTCGTGATGTGACAGGTGTTGTTGATGCGGTGGGACCAGCAGTTGTTAAGATTGAGACACTAGTTAAATCTAATTCGCGTAATGGAAGCTCATCCAGCCCGAATCTGAGTGATCCCTTCTCACAATTTTTCTTCGGGGATCAATACAGTGGAAATGGTTCTTCCCAAAATGAACAGGATTCCAAATCAGGCTCGGATTCTTCATCACAGCTTATCCCTTATGGAATTGGAACAGGCTTCATTTATGAGAAATCCGGCTATATTTTGACCAACCAGCACGTAATTGACAATGCCGATGTAATCCAAGTCACCGTGGATGGAGTAACCAAGCCTTATGAAGCGAAGCTGCTAGGTTCTAGCAAAGATCTGGATTTGGCTGTGCTTAAAATTGAAGGAGATAGTGATTTCCCTACAGTAGCACTGGGAGATTCGGATAGCATAAAGGTAGGTTCAGAAGTGGTTGCTATCGGTAACCCGCAAGGCTTCGACCATACTGTAACTTCCGGTGTTCTTAGTGCAAAAGGACGCAGTATTGATATTAACGAAGAAGATGGCAGTGGAACACGTAATTACAAAAACCTGCTGCAAACCGACGCTTCTATCAACCCGGGTAACTCAGGTGGGCCGTTGCTCAACATGAATGGGCAGGTAATTGGGATGAACGTAGCCGTCAGCACGGATTCTCAAGGTATTGGTTTCGCAATCGCTGTGAATACGATTAAAGAAGTCGTAGATAAACTGGAAGCCAACCAAGCCATTCCGAAAGAGCCGGTACCTTTCATTGGTGCAACTCTTATGACGATTACAGATGAGGTTGCTAAGCAAATGGGTACGGATATTAAAGAAGGTTCTGTGGTTGCAGATATCATCTATAAATCCCCAGCGTATACCGCTGACCTGCGCCCTTACGATATCATTACCGGTGCGAATGGAACGAAGTATGCAACCAACCAAGATCTGATTACTTTCATTCAAACGTTAAAAGTTGGTGATAAAGTAACATTAAATGTTGTGCGCGACGGTAAAACAATGGATCTCTCAGTTACCATCGGTAACAAAAATGATTTTGATACAACGACTACACAACAAAGTCAGCAGCAATAATACCGGACGGTAAGTCACACGGAAGGGGCGACCCTTCCGTTTTTGTCTAATTGTGATGTAAACTGCTACAATATATAAAAAGAACTGAACAATGGGGGCTGCTTGATGCGACCGAATATTCTAATTATTGATGATGACGAAAAGATTATTTCTATGCTGCGTAGAGGTTTAGCTTTTGAAGGTTACGATGTGAAAACAGCGGTGAATGGAGCGGATGGATTACGGGCAATCTTGAGCAGTGATCCGGATGTGGTAATTTTGGATGTAATGATGCCTCAGGTGGATGGTTTTGAAGTATGTCGCCGCTTGCGGGAAGGGGGCAGTAATGTTCCTGTTCTCATGCTTACCGCGAAGGATGAAATTGAGCACCGTGTAAAAGGGCTTGATCTGGGTGCGGACGATTATCTGGTTAAACCTTTCGCGCTGGAAGAACTGCTTGCACGTGTACGTGCGCTGCTTCGGCGTAAGAGTGAGCAAAACGAAGGTGGAGAGCAAGCGGTTTCTTATGAAGATATTACGCTGGATGTGGATTCACGTGAGGTTACCCGCGCCGGTAAAAGACTGGAGCTAACAGCGAAGGAATTTGAGCTGCTTCATCTTTTTATGCAAAATCCGAAACGTGTGCTTTCACGGGATCTGATCATGGATAAAATATGGGGTTATGATTATAGCGGTGAATCTAATGTGCTTGAGGTATACATAGCTATGCTACGTCAAAAGACGGAGGAGCATGGCGGTAAACGCCTCATTCAAACGATCCGGGGTGCCGGTTACATTCTAAGAGGTGACAACTAACATGTCTATAAGATTGCGGCTGACTGCTTGGTATTCAGGGATTTTGGCCGTTATGCTGCTGGCCTTATCAGCCGCAATTTACGGTTTTGTTTATTTTAATACTTATGGGGACTTGAAGGATCGTATACAAAAACAGGGTGAGCAGCTTGTAACCAATCTCAATCCTAACTGGGCGTATGACGGTTCATTGCAAAGTGTGAGCATAAACCCCTTCTTCGGCAACAAACTGGAGGAAGCTAATATTCTGGTGCAAACCTATATCTATAATAATGAGAACCTGCAAAAGTCAGAGAACTTGCATTATCTAGATATCCAATTCGATGTTCCGAAACTGGAGGATATTGATAAAGCTCACGGGTTCAAACAGACTACGCTTGGCGGATATCATTTGATGGTTTATCAGATACCGATATATGACTTGAATAAGAGTCCTGTGGCCCTTCTGCAGGTGGCAACACCGTCAAATTCGGAAGACAAGCTCTTGGAGCGTTTAAAAAATATACTACTCGTAGGTTCTTTTGCTACTCTGATCGCGGCATTTACCTTCGGCTTGTTCCTTGCGCGCAAATCCATGAGTCCAATCGGCAAAGTAATTGAAGCTGCGAATGGGATTCAGACGGGGAATGATTTAAGCTCGCGGATTGAATACGATGGGCCGCCAGACGAGATAGGAAGACTTATTGAGACCGTTAACAGTATGCTTGGGCGTATGGAAGGGTTCTACACAGAGCTGGAGGATTCGTATGCGGCTCAGCGCCGTTTCGTTTCAGATGCTTCACACGAGCTTCGGACACCGCTCACTACGATCCGCGGAAATATTGATCTGCTGCAAAAGGTTTGGGAGATGGAACCCGGAGAAGGGAAGATGAGTGAAGCTGAGATTCGCCAGCTATCGCTTGAATCGGTGCAGGATATCGCAGACGAGTCTAAGCGTATGAGCCGCTTGGTAGCGGATATGCTCTCGCTCGCGCGTGCGGATACTGGACGTACTTTTGATATAGAGCCCGTGGCACTGGAACCGATGATGAATGAGATTGCGCGCCGCGCCTCTTTCCTGCCCCGTCAAGCCGAGTGGGTTACAGGTGATATGTCAGTCTTAAATGGCAAATATATAGTTGGGAATAAAGATTATCTACAGCAAATGCTCTTTATTTTTATTGATAATGCCTTTAAGTACACGCCTTCAGGCATCGTGAGTTTGGATACCCTCTTCTATCAGAATCAGATTGGCATTCGGATCACAGATACAGGGATTGGTATGGATAAAGATGAGGTTCCATATATCTTTGACCGTTTCTATCGTGCAGATGAATCGCGTGGAATTACGGAAGGGATTGGGCTTGGCTTATCCATTGCTAAGTGGATTATTGACGAGCATGGTGGGTCTGTGGAGGTTGTTACACGCCAAGGTGAGGGGACCACTTTTGTCATCTGGTTGCCGCTTCTCTTTGCTCCGCCGCTGGAATAGGGTATAATTTAGAAGTGTCCTATTACAGAGGTCAATGAAAGCAGAAAGCTGGTGAACTCATGGAAGTCATTAAAATCTCTCCCCGGGGATATTGTTACGGAGTTGTCGATGCAATGGTTATGGCACGGCAGGCTGCGCAAAATCTCGATCTTCCCCGGCCGATTTATATACTGGGTATGATTGTTCATAACAGTCATGTCACGAATTCGTTCGAAGATGATGGCATTATTACTTTGGACGGACATAATCGTCTGGATATTCTGGATAAAGTGGATAGTGGGACCGTCATATTCACTGCACACGGGGTTTCTCCTGAGGTGCGCAAGATGGCTAGGGACAAGGGTCTGACTACGGTCGACGCCACCTGTCCTGATGTCACGAAGACCCATGATCTTATTCAGGAAAAAGTAGATGATGGTTATGAGGTCATTTATATCGGCAAAAAAGGCCATCCGGAACCGGAGGGTGCTGTGGGTATTGCCCCTGAGCATGTGCATCTGATTGAAAAAGAAGATGAGATTGCTACGTTATCCATCTCTTCTTCACGTATTGTCATTACGAATCAGACTACTATGAGCCAGTGGGATATTAAACACATCATGAAAAAGCTTCTAGAGACCTTCCCAGGTGCTGAAGTGCATAATGAGATATGTATGGCTACCCAAGTACGTCAAGAGGCTGTGGCGGAACAAGCGGGGCAATGTGATCTGGTGATTGTTGTCGGTGATCCGCGAAGCAACAACTCCAATCGTCTGGCACAGGTGTCGGAAGAAATCGCTGGGGTTCCTGCCCATCGTATTTCTGATGTGTCTGAACTCCAAACAGAATGGCTAGAGGGTGTAAATATCGTCGGGGTCACTTCTGGCGCGTCCACACCTACACCTATCACCAAAGAAGTGATTAACTACTTAGATCAGTATGATTCGGCTAATCCGGAGACGTGGGAGATCAAACGTACAGTGAATATGGCGAAGCTGCTGCCACCGGTTAAGAATAAGAGTGCAAGTACTACTTAATGTAATGGGCTAGGCTCGAACTTATATATTATGAACGCTGCAACAAGAGGGCTTAACTTCGTCAGTCGAGGTTAAGTGCTCTTTTTTATCGAAAGAACGCTTCCGGCATAGGAATCTAGAATATAGATTGACTATAATCGTTTTTTGAGGTAAAATTGCTTTAGTGATTAAAAGCATAAAAGCTTAAAAGCGAACACGCGTCGTAGCGCGATAGTATTTAGCGGAATTATTATAAATTTTAAGTGTAGAGAGGGAGTTATAAATATGATCGTCATTACATCAAATCAAACACCGGAAGAGCAGGTTAAAGATATAATTGCCGTAATCGAAAAAGAAGGTTTGCAGGTGCATCTCTCCAGAGGAGCAGATCACACGGTGATAGGTTTAGTGGGAGTCGTCACTCCTAAGCTCGCCGAGCATTTGCGGCAAATGAAGGGTGTAGAGAACGTCGTGAAGATCTCCAAATCCTACAAGCTGGCCAGCCGGGATTTCCATCCTGAGGATACGATTATTGATATCAAGGGTGTGAAGATTGGTGGAGAAAACCTGGTGATCATGGGCGGACCTTGCGCCGTTGAGTCTCCAGAGCAGATTGATGAGATCGCCCGGCTTGTTAAAGCGTCTGGTGCTCAGGTACTTCGTGGAGGCGCGTTTAAGCCCCGTACAGGACCGTACAGCTTCCAAGGCGTAGGTGTGGAAGGTTTGACTATGATGGCTGAAGCAGGAAAGCGTCATGGGCTGTTGACCATTACAGAGGTTATGACACCAGAGTATGTTGATATCTGTGCGGAGCATGCGGATATTCTGCAGGTGGGTACACGGAATATGCAAAACTTTGATTTGCTGCGCAAGCTGGGGACCTGTGGCAGACCTGTTCTTCTAAAACGTGGCTTCAGTGCGACCTACGATGAATTGCTCAATGCAGCGGAGTACATTTTGGCAGGCGGTAATAAGGATGTGATGCTCTGTGAGCGCGGGATTCGCACATTTGAGACCTACACTCGTAATACGCTGGATCTATCGGCTATTCCTGTGCTACAAAGCTTAAGCCATCTTCCAGTAATCTCTGATCCAAGTCACGGAACCGGTCGTCGTGAGTTAGTTGAGCCTATGGCCAAAGCTTCTGTTGCTGCTGGCGCAAATGGTCTAATTATTGAAATGCACACAGATCCGGACAATTCCATGACAGGTGATGGTGTTCAATCGTTATTCCCTGATCAGTTTGATAACCTGCTTAAGGATCTGGAAAAGCTGGCTCCAATTGTTGGACGTAAGTTTTCAACTTCGCCAGAAGCGGTTTCGGTCCTATAAAATTTAATCTAATAGCTTCCTCGGAAGCCCTCTTAACCCGCGACCTAGTGGGAAAAGAGGGTTTTTTTGGAGTTGGATAAAATAAATGTGACATGAAAATATGCGAAAATAACAGATTTCACGAAAGCGTTAGAATATCTTACATTGCTGAAAGAAATACCTGACATAAGCATTGACGATGTTAGGTATGAGATTTATAATTACGACAGCAAAAAAAATTAAAACAAGAACATTTGCATACTGTGAGCGGCCTAATGTTCGGAACTTGGGGGAGGAAAAATTCATGTCGGTTGAAAAAGTGTTGCAAACAATTAAAGAGAACAATATCGAGTGGGTAGATTTTCGATTCGTAGATTTAGGTGGTCGTGCCCACCACATCTCTCTGCCAGCTTCTGAAGTGGAAGATGAAACTTTTGTAAATGGGGTAGCATTCGACGGTTCTTCCATCAAAGGTTTCCGTGGTATTGAAGAATCAGACATGGTTATGATGCCTGATCCGAATAGTGTATTCATAGATCCGTTTACAGCTCATCCAACGCTGAACGTGATGTGCGACATTTTCACTCCTGATGGCGAACGTTATGAGCGCGATCCTCGCGGTATTGCTGTGAAAGCAGAAGAATTCCTGCAAAAAAGCGGAGTAGGTACATCTGCATTCTTCGCGCCTGAATCAGAATTCTTTATCTTTGACGATGTTCGTTACGAAAGTGGCATGAACAGATCCTCATTCTTCGTAGATTCTGAAGAAGCGGCTTGGAATACGGGTCGTAAAGAAGAGGGCGGCAACTTGGCATTTAAAGTTGGCGTTAAAGGTGGATATGTTCCTGTAGCACCAGTTGACTCCCAACAGGATATCCGCAGTGAAATGTGCCGTCTGCTTGCTGAAGTTGGACTACGCATTGAACGTCATCACCATGAAGTAGCCACTGCAGGTCAAGCGGAAATTAACTTCCGTTTTGATACCTTGAAGAAAACTGCTGATAATCTCATGACTTATAAATATATTGTACAAAACACTGCACGTCAGTATGGCAAGGTAGCAACCTTCATGCCAAAACCGCTGTTCGGTGATAACGGTAGCGGAATGCACGTGCATCAATCCATCTTTGACGGAGACACTCCTTTGTTCTACGAAAAAGGCGCTTATGCTAACCTGAGCGAAATGGCTCTTCATTATATCGGTGGTATTTTGTATCATGCACCAGCATTGATCGCTTTGACTAACCCAAGCACCAACTCCTTTAAACGTCTGGTTCCTGGCTACGAAGCACCGGTTAACTTGGTTTACTCCAAAGGAAATCGTTCTGCAGCAGTTCGTATCCCGGTAGCAGCTGTGACACCAAAAGGCTGTCGTATCGAATTCCGCACACCGGATTCCACAGCTAACCCTTACTTGGCATTCTCCGCAATGCTGATGGCAGGTCTGGACGGAATCAAGAACAAGATTAACCCGCAAGAATTGGGTTATGGTCCTCTGGATAAGAACATCTATGAATTGTCTGATGCAGATAAAGAAAAAATCCGCAGTGTTCCAGGCAGCCTGAGCGAAGCGCTTGATTCTTTGGAAGCTGATTACGAGTTCCTAACAGAAGGCGACGTATTTACTAAGGACTTCATCGATAACTATATTGCTCTGAAACGTTCTGAAGCACAAGAGGTTGCAATTCGTGTTCATCCACATGAATATGCCCTGTACTTCGATCTATAAGATTCCTCTATTATAATCTTTATAATAAAAGAAGCTGTCTCAAAAGTAGTGAATTCTACTTGGGGCAGCTTCTTTTTTATGAATCAGGAAAAGTAATGGGTTTTACTGTGCCCTATGACTATATGCTAAGAAAGACTATACTAGCCCCCGTTCAGGAGCGCCGCAGGACTCTCTAATGATAAGCTCTGGCTCCACGCTGAAAGAACTCGTGCCTGATTGGTTGTTTATTAGATCATATAGCATTAGAGCTGCTAGGCGACCGATCTTATCTTTATTTTGGCGGATGGTAGTCAGTAGGGGGGTTGTATAATTGCAGGCCTCGATATCATCACAGCCAATAATTGCGACAGTTTCAGGAACGGCGATAGAAGCCTCTTTAAGGGCACGCATCGCCCCTATAGCAAGCTGATCCGACGCCGCGAAGATCGCTCTAGGTAAATTTCCATTCTCAATCATTCTACGCATCGTCTCATACCCGCTGGCCTCAAAGAAGTTACTTCCGTTTAAGAACCAATTCTCGTTAATAGGCAGTCCTAAATCTTCAAGAGCTTTGCGATAACCACTTTCGCGCATATTGGAGATGTCTGAATCTGAGGAACTGCCGATGTAGCCAAGCTCTCGATAGCCCAGTAAGTAAAAGTGTTCCACCACTTTGGAGGACATTTTGAAATTATCCGACATGATAAAACCAGAGTTGTCACCGGTCAGCTTTAAATCTACGCCGATACACGGAATTGCACTGTTGTCTAATTCGCTGATAGAGGTTTCTAGCTCCTGTCCGGATAGAAGCACACACCCATCTACATTAAAATGCTGGCAACGGGCAAGATAATCGTTAGTATCGCCACTTTGGAATTTTTCATTGGAAAAAAAGATAAGGTCGTAACCTAGTAGTCCCATTTGTTTTTTGAATGAATTTAGCACCTCAATGAAAAAAGGGTGGGTAAAGTCGACATTCAGCATTCCGGCAAAAATCACTCCGATTAGATTGGATGATTTCGTAGCCAATGTTTTAGCTGAATTGGAGGGGGTATATCCAGTTTCTTTTATAATTTGTTGAACCCTTGTCTTGGTATCTTCCGAAATATCACTGTAGTTATTAATGATTTTGGATACTGTCGAAACAGAAACTCCAGCAATTTTCGCTATATCTTTGATGCTGTAGGCCAAATTAAGTCCCCCTTATAGTGAAAAATGTTCCGTAATATATGTTTAAAATCTACTCAAGGCTATTTTTTATGACTTGAATTTATGATTTACGAAATAGTTTCGTTACTTATTTTATAGTTCAATAAGATTATAGTCAATGGAATGTTTACTCTTAAACTAGGATTATGCTTGGTTTTAAAGGTTTTTTTGAATAATCGGTTCAAATAACGTTCAAAAACGAACAAAGAAAAAAGACTTTACAAAGACAAATAACGATGTAATAATAAAAAAACCGAAACCGCTTTCTGTGATATCGTCCTTACTGTTTCGTGATTTTCAGAAATTAACATGTGGTTTCGTTAAAAGGGTCATAACAAATTATCTGGGGGGTAACAAAATGGTAAAGAAGCTTTCTGCGGTATTGTTGAGCTCAGCGCTAGTGCTCTCATTAGCAGCATGTGGAAACAGCAATAACAACGCGAATGGTGAGGCTACTCCGGGCAGCGGAACAAACAAGCCTGCATCTGGTGATAAGAAAGTGATTAAGATCTTACACTGGAAACAAGAGAATATTAACAAGGTCATTACAGAAATTAATAAAAAGTTTGAAGAAAAATATCCGGAATACAAAGTGGAGTACACAACCACGGGTCCGGATGATGAATTCAAACAAGCACAAAGAGCAAGAATTACAGCTGGTGACGTAGATGTTCTTGCCGATCTATCCGGTATGAGATTGTCCCCGAAAGATTGGACACCAGGTGCGAAAGTGCCAGACTGGCAACAATGGATTGATTCCGGACTGATTGCTGATCTGAGCAACGAAGCTTTCGTTAAAAACTACAATGCGAATGATATTGCTAAAGCCGGCACTTATAAAGATAAAGTGTATGCAATCCCAACCGGTAAAGTAGCAATGTCAGGATTCTTCTATAATAAAGAAATTTTTGAACAAAACGGTCTGACTGTACCTACAACTTGGACAGAGTTCATTAGTGTTCTAGATACATTGAAAGCTAAGAGTATTGTTCCAATCGTAGTGGCTGGTAAAGACGTATGGCCATTGAAACTGCCAGTGTTCGGTTTGCAAGCTAAGATTCTGGGTGGCGGCAACCAACAACAATGGATTGAGGGCGTTTGGAAGGGAACTTCGGCATTTAACGATGCTGAGGCTGTAGAAGTATTGGAGAAAATGAAGACGCTTCAAGATAACTACATCATCGACGGTTTCTTGGGTATCGACTATGCAACAGCACCTTCGTTTTTCGCAACAGGAAAAGCAGCTATGATTGCTGACGGAACTTGGGATGCTCCTACGATCGCGGCAGCAAATCCAGATGTGAAATTTGGTTACTTCCCAATCCCAGCTACAGAAGATGCTGCTAAGAATAATTCTCTTGTCGGTAAATACGATGTAACTTGGTATGCAGCAGAAAAAGGCCCGAACAAAGAAGGTGCTTTGAAATGGCTGGAATTCTTCTCTGAACCAGAAAATTACACAGAATATGTTAAAGCAGCAGGATTCTTGCCTACACAAGACAATATTGCCACTGAAAGTGATTTTATTGACAAAGAACTTGCTCCATACATGACTGGAGATTTCGAGCTTGCTTATGAAATTATGATGATTAACCGTGACAACGTTGGTGAACACATTGCAGCTGAAGGCGTTCACACTGAGTATTTGGCACCAGGCGGCGAGTTTAAAACCGCTAAAGAGCTTGCAGATGTACAACAAAAAGAATGGGAAGCAGCAGCACCTAAATAAGTAGCTATCCCGATAAATAAAAAAGAATCTACAACATACTGTACACCAAACATGTTTTACAGCTTCGGGGTCTGTTTTGTGCAGGCCCCGATCATTTTATTGAATTAGGATTGGGTAGGTGAGAGAAATGTATCCGTTCGGGAAAGGTTTTAAACGATATATACCGCTTCTGCTGCTAATGATTCCATTATCATTGTATGTAATTTTCTATTTTGGCCCATCTATGATGACGGTCATCTATTCATTTACAGATATCACTAACGTTCCTGGAAGCAAGATGAGTTTCGTAGGCCTTGACAATTATTATGATGTATTTTACTCGGGAAATTCAGGCGAGCGTTGGGATTCCATTATACGTACTATTTATTTCATGGTCATTGTAACCATTGTACAGAACGGTGTCGGTCTGCTTATGGCCGTAGTTATCAATCAGAAGCTGAAAGGCGATTATTTCTATCGCGCGGTATTCTTTTTACCGGTTGTGCTTGGTGTGGCGGTAGTTGCACTGGTATGGGGCATGATGTTCGATCCGCTGAGTGGTCCGGTTAACCAACTGTATGATTCTTTGTTCGGTTATAAAGATATGTTCTTTGGAAGCTTCACTCATGCGTTCGGTTATATTATATTTACGCAAATTTGGATGTATATGGGATATTCGATGTTGATTTTCCTTGCGGGACTACAATCCGTACCGAAAGATTTGTATGAGGCTGGATATATAGACGGAACTACGAAGTGGCAATCTTTTAAAAATATCACATTCCCACTTATCGCTCCATCCTTTACGATTAACATTATTTTGTCTATTATCGGTGCGATGTCCACCTTTGATATTATTCTCGCAACTACGGACGGTCGCTTTAACACAAGAACGATGGCATATGACGTTTATAAAGAGACGTTCCGTGGTTCTCTACAGATGGGACTTCCTTCCGCGCTTTCCGTGGTTCAGTTCCTTATGATTCTGGTGTTTGTAGTATTTGCAGTGAAACAAATGCGTAAGAGAGAGGTGGAATATTAATGAAGGATTCCAAAACCGCCAAAACTCTCTCTTATATTCTGATTGCAGTGTTGCTTGTTTTGTATATCATGCCGTTGTTATTTGTAATCAATATTTCATTCAAGTCCTTTACGGAATATCTGTTAGATCCTATCGGTCTCGTAAAAAGTATTCAATGGGATAATTATAAAGAAGCTTGGCTACAGGGGAATTTCTCTAATTATTTCTTAAACAGTCTGCTGTATACAGCCGTAGCAACAGTGCTGACCCTAATTGTTTCGTTATTCGGGGCCTTCCCGGTGGCGAGAAATTATGTGAAGTGGAGCGGATTTATTTATTTGTTCTTCTTGATGTCTCAGTTCCTGCCGAATCCAATGGTCGCACAGTTCAAGCTGATGCTTACCATGAAACAGGAGCTAGGATTTGTAGGGTATGACACGAAGCTGGGTTACATTCTCCTTAAAACAGGCGGAACGGGTATCGTGTTCATGATGTTTGTAGGTTACATCAAAGGAATTAGCCGGGAGATGGATGAAGCAGCAGGTATGGATGGCGCTGGATATATGCGTTATTTGTTCCAGATCATCATGCCACTTATGAAACCAGTAATTGCTACAGGTGTTATTCTAACAGCAATTAGTATCTGGAATGACTTCGTGGGGCCGGTCATGTATTTACCGAGTCCAGAAAACTATCCAATCACCTTCGGGCTTAAAGAATTCCGCGGTCAATACGGAAACAACTGGCCTATGTTGGCGTGCGGGATCATGATCGTATCTGCACCGCTTATCATCCTATACACCTTCATTCAAAAGTATATCGTTGACGGTGCATTGGCAGGTGCGGTTAAAGCTTAAGTAGTTGTGTAAATGAGAGGATGGAGAGAATGGATCGTAATAAAATTCATGGCTTCGAATTCACCGGAAATGATGGGGAATTCAGGCTTCAGCAACCGGATCGCAGCAGTTTTCTATATTTCCCTCTAGTGAATGAAGGGGGAATGATGTCGACAGTAACTCCAAAACTTCATGGTCAGGTTACCACAGGTCATAATACATTTTTAACACCGCCATTATCGGTTGAAGATTTGCATAATTCGCGGGCTTCCCGCAACTTCTGGGTATACGTAGACGGCAAGGGAGCTTGGTCGGCAGTGGGGAACTCCGCTAAGCAAAATGCCGATTTTTATACATCGTCTACTGATGAAGCGGTACTAGAGGCTGGTTTCTTGTGGCAACGCGTAACGCGTTGTAACGCAGAGATGGGTGTTAAAGCAGAAATCACCAGCTTTGTGCCAAGTGGTAATGATAAAATCGAATTAATGAAGGTTAAGTTGACCAATACAGCAGCAGAGGCTACTACGCTGACACCGACAGCGGTAGTTCCGATTTACGCGCGTTCGGCGGATGATCTGCGCGATCATAGACATGTAACCTCTTTGCTTAACCGGATTTATACTTCACCCTATGGTGTTGAGGTTCAGCCTGCCCTCTCCTTTGATGAGCGGGGACACCGCATCAATCACACTTCTTATGGAGTATTTGGTGCAGAGGGTGACGGCAGTCAACCTGCGGGGTTCTTTCCGGTGCAGGAGGAGTTCATTGGAGAAGGTGGAAGCCTGGATTGGCCAGAAGCTGTTATCCTGAACAACACGCCGCAGATTGGCAAGGGCGGAGGCGTACAAAGAGAGGGATATGAGGCTATCGGGGGTCTTCGTTACGAGACGCTTACTCTGTCTCCTGGTGACAGCCATTCTTATATAGTAGTTATGGCGATCCATAATGAGAGAATTGACGTGGATGCTTTGATGAACAAATATGGTACATCTGAAGCTTTTGATCATTTGCTTGAGGAAACTAAAGCCTTCTGGGCAGATAAAGTGAATATGGTAGAATTTCATACCGGTGATTCAGATGCTGACCAATGGATGAAATGGGTTACGATTCAACCCGTGCTGAGAAGACTTTATGGTAACTCCTTCTTGCCTTATCATGATTATGGAAGAGGCGGACGTGGCTGGCGGGATCTTTGGCAGGATTGTCTAGCACTCCTTATTATGGAACCGGCTGAAGTACGGAGCTTACTGCTGAACAACTACGCTGGGGTAAGAATAGATGGTAGTAATGCCACTATTATCGGTCAACAGCCTGGTGAATTTATTGCCGACCGTAACAACATCCCGCGGGTGTGGATGGATCATGGGGCTTGGCCGTTCTTAACTACTATGTTATATCTGGATCAGAGTGGTGATCTTGATTTCTTATTGCAGGAACAGACGTATTTCCGCGATACCTTTATGAGTCGCTGTAAGGAACGTGATACTTCATGGGATACCTCGCTAGGAAGTGATCTCAGAACAACTTCTGGTGAGGTTTATAAAGGTACGATTCTGGAACATATCCTGCTGCAAAATCTGGTTCCGTTCTTTAATGTTGGAGAGCACAATAATATCCTGCTGGAGGGTGCAGACTGGAATGATGGTCTTGATATGGGCGCAGACCGGGGTGAGAGTGTAGCTTTCACAGCATTCTACGCAAGTAACTTATTGGATATTTCTCGTGTGCTGCGTACGCTAAAGACTTCTAAAGGGCAAGAGACAGTTGAATTGGCAGAAGAAATGAAACTATTGCTAGATTCGCTTGGTGAGCAAGTGGATTATGAATCTGTATCAGGCAAGCATGAAAGACTTAATCAATATTATGCTGCCGCTCCGAACAAAGTTAGCGGTATTCGTGCAGCACTCGACATAGAGACAGTAGCGGACGATCTGGAACAAAAAGCAGAGTGGATCTTTAATCACTTGCGCCGCAATGAGTGGGTGGAAAGTGAACAAGGTGGAGGCTGGTTTAACGGTTATTATAATAATGATGGAGAACAAGTGGAAGGGGAATTCTCAGAAGGCGTTCGAATGACGCTTACAGGTCAAGTATTCCCGCTGATGGGTCATGCAGCTGCGCCAGAGCAAATTCCGCATATCATTGCCGCCGTGGATCGTAATCTACTGGATGACAAAATTGGGTACAGACTTAATTCCCGTTTCGGAGGCATCCAGCAGAATCTGGGTCGCGCCTTTGGCTTTGCCTTTGGACATAAAGAGAACGGTGCTATGTTCAGTCACATGACCATCATGTATGGCAATGCGTTGTATAAACGCGGATATGTGAAAGAAGGACATAAAGTATTAGAATCTCTGTATAGCTTAAGTACTGACTTTGCAAAAGCCCGCATATACCCAGGAATTCCTGAGTATATTAACGAGCAAGGCAGAGGGATGTATACGTATTTAACAGGATCAGCAAGCTGGCTGCTGTTAACTATGGTTACTGAAGTATTTGGTGTAAAAGGTAAGCTAGGCGATCTTTTGTTGGAACCGAAGCTTGTTAAAGCGCAGTTTAATTCTGAGGGAAAAGCCTCTATTAAGACAATCTTCGCGGATCGCGAGTTTGAAGTGGTCTATAAAGCCACAGGAAGCTTAAACTACGGGGAGTACCAAATACACGCTGTTACCCTGAATGGCAGCGAGGTGACGCTGCAGCGCGGCTCAGGAAGTGCGATTATTCCGCGTGAAGAGTTGCTCTCTCTGCAGACAGAGAAATGCCACTTGATTGAAGTGACATTGGCGTAGCTTTATACGATATTTTAAGACGTCTGCACCGTTATTCATAGCGGCTGCAGACGTTTTTTTCAATAATGAATATTTATTCATTGTAACAATGAACGAAAGGGCGCGTTAGGTATGGGTTACAGACTGTCAAATGGCATATTAACTGTCGATATCGCTGATATCGGAGAGTATAAGGGCACACGTTTTGACTGGACAGGATTTATTACACAGGTGACATTAGAAGAGGGGAAACATACGTTTTGTGTGCCGGAAAGCTTGAAGCCAGGCGAAGGAACTGGGGGCAAGGGGCTTTGTAATGAGTTTGGCATTTCCCGGGCAATTGGATATGATGAAGCACCAATCGGAGGCTGGTTTCCAAAAATCGGAGTCGGATTGTTACAAAAAGGAAATTCCCCATTATACAGTTTCAATGAGGAGTTCCCCTTAACCTCTTTTAGTAAGGATATCGAAGCAGGGAATGATGCGGTCACCTATACGATCCACCCGATGGAAAGCAACGGATATGCTGTGCAGCTAACCAAAACGATTTCTTTACAGAGGGATCAATTAATAATTGCATATGAACTGCATAACAAAGGGCAAAAGCCTTTCCATACGGAGGAATATATTCACAACTTCATCGGAATCGACGGGTTGAATATTGGGCAGGATTTCGAACTGCGTCTTCCGAGGGAACTCAAGGTAGTAGAACCAGAATCCTCCTATACGAAAGAATTGCTAGAGGTATCCGGGAATACCCTTACTTGGTCAAAGGAACCGGATAAACCCTTTTATTGCAAGTTGAGCGGTTGGGAAGGTCAGGAAAATGAGTTCACCTGGGAGTTGGTTCATAAGCCTAGTGGAACAGGCGTGCGAGAGAGTGGGGACTTTCCAGTAGAACGTATGGCCCTGTGGGGAGAAGGTCATGTAGTCTCTCCTGAAGTATTTGTGAACATTAGTCTTTTACCGCGTCAAAGCAAGAGCTGGCGCCGATCTTACCGGTTTTTCACTGCGAAATGAGTACCGTCTTAACCTTTTATGTGAATAATTATACTTGCTGGTGCGGGAGAATATTGCTATCATAACCATATCCATATTGATAGGAGAGAAAGGGTGGGGAGCAGTTTTGAATAAGAGAGCATACAATTTTAATGCCGGACCGGCAGCATTGCCGCTTACGGTACTGGAACGCGCACAAGCGGAGTTTGTTGATTTCCGGGAAAGTGGAATGTCTATCATGGAGATGTCGCACCGTGGTGCAATTTACGAATCCGTGCATAATGAAGCGCAGGAACGTCTGCTTTCACTCCTCGGCAATCCGAAGGGCTATAAGGTATTGTTCTTACAAGGCGGAGCAAGCACGCAGTTTGCAATGATCCCTATGAACTTGATTTCCGAAGGCCAAGTAGGTAGCTATGTAATGACAGGTAGCTGGGCAGATAAAGCTTATAAAGAAGCCAAATTGGTAGGAGGCGCTCATGTTGCTGCTTCTTCCGAAGATAAGAAATTCTTGGCTATACCTGAATTAAGTTCGATCAAAGCTGCGGAGAATGCTGCTTACCTTCATGTTACTTCCAACGAGACCATTGAAGGAACGCAATATGCAGAATTTCCGGATGCAGGCTCGATTCCGTTAATCGCGGATATGTCTAGTGATATACTTTGCCGTCCAATCGATGTGAACCAATTCGGAATGATCTATGCCGGAGCACAAAAGAACCTTGGACCTTCAGGCGTGACTGTAGTTATCGCGAAAGAAGAATTGCTTGCAGAATCACCTTCTAACATTCCTACTATCATGCGTTACAGCACTCATTATAAGAATAACTCTCTTTACAATACACCTCCATCTTTCTCTGTATATATGGTGAACGAAGTATTAAAATGGATTGAGGAGCAAGGCGGCTTAGCTGGCATCCATTCCAAGAACCTTGAAAAATCGGGTCTGTTATATGATCACATCGATGGAAGTGACGGTTTCTACCGTGGTGTTGCAGAACAAGGCAGCCGCTCTATTATGAACGTTACTTTCCGGATGCAATCAGAAGAACTCGAAAAGCAGTTTGTCAAAGCTGCTGAACTGGAAGGTTTTGTCGGCTTAAAGGGTCACCGCAGTGTTGGGGGCTTGCGTGCTTCCATCTACAATGCAGTTCCTTACGAAAGTGTAAAAGCACTATCCGATTTCATGAACCATTTCCGGCAAACTCAAGGTTAATGAATTCTATCTATAACCTTCCGCCTTCTTGGTGGAAGGTTTTCAGTTTGTTTGGAGAAGCTATGGTTAGGCACTAGAGTAAAACATCTGGCTATTAAGCCTTTAGAGAGGAAGGAACCATATAATGGCACTCCATATCGTATTAGTCGAGCCGGAAATTCCGGCCAATACTGGCAACATTGCGCGTACTTGCGCCGCTACCGGCACTCATCTTCACTTGGTTCGTCCACTCGGATTCCGTACAGACGATGCTACATTAAAAAGAGCAGGATTAGACTATTGGCATGCTGTTACTATTGAATATCACGACTCCTTTGCTGAGGTTTTGGAGAAATATAGCGAGGGGCGTTTCTTTTACGCAACGACGAAAGCAGAGAAAAGATACAGCGACTTTAAGTTCCAAGATGGCGATTTTTTTGTTTTTGGCAAGGAAACGAAGGGGCTTTCTGCAGAGATTCTAGAAGCAGGTAAAGAAACAAAAATGCGCATGCCAATGAGTGATGCTGTGAGATCTCTGAATTTATCCAATTCGGCAGCAATTATTGTGTACGAGGCGCTTCGACAATTGGATTTCCCTAATCTTATTTAAAAAAAGACAAATTTTTTATTTTTTTCAGCAGGATTCGACAATTAGGTAACGAAATATATTGAAAGAGCCGAAATAAGTAGTAGCTACTAAATAATTTTTCTTGAACAGGAGAGGTGTACGTTAGTTATGAAACCTGCTGGTGTAGTTCGCAAAGTGGATCAGTTGGGTAGAATTGTTCTGCCTAAGTCCCTGCGTAAAAGGTATCAGATGAATGAAGGCGACCCGGTTGAAATTTTGGTACAGGGTGACCATATCATCTTGGAGCGTTACCGTCCAAAATGTGTTTTCTGTGGATCGATGGATGGTGTAAGCGAATATAAAGATCGTTATATTTGTTCTGCATGCCTTTCGGAAATGACTCAATTGCCAAGACATGCCTAAGAAGTACATATTTTGAATTTTGACAGCCAAGAGCTTATAAAAAAACTGTCCTCTTCGTAGAACTCTTCTACTTGGGGGGCAGTTTTTTTATGTATACAAAAAATGCCCCCGCACCAAGTGGCTGCAGGGACATATCGGCTTTATAGGCCTTTTGTTTTGTCGTCGTTGTAAGATGAGGTAAGGATGCCGACCGTAAATAACACAAATACGAACATTACGATCCAAAAGGTTAATGAGAACGACATACTGGCACCTCCAATAGCGAATGTATTCGTTATCAAGATTATAACCTGCAATTTAATAAAAATAAACGCAAATGTGATATGTTACATAGACAATTTACTATATTATTTAAAAAACAGAAAATTCGTTGGCACAGCTCTTAGATTTCCATCGGATGGTTTATTGATAACTCTTCCGTTAAAGATCAATGAGGAAGAGCCACCACCATCTAAATTATAAGCATCTACGAGACCCATATTCGATAATTTGTTCTGAATCTCCTCCAGCTGTGCACCAGAGCTGCCATACTCATTATATCCATCCGCTACAAAAAGCAGGATCTGATCATCTTTATATTTGCCGATCACGGTACGTGGTGCCCGATTAGGGGATGTTTTCCACTTTTCGGGTATGGGTGTTTTGATGTTGTTTTTAAGGAGGACAGGCACAAAGGTGGCGCCGAATACCGGATCTAGCTGATCTAATTGTGCGCGACTGTAGAATTTCCCTCCGATTAATTGCCCGGATTTGTTCAGCCCAACAAAACTTAGGTCCTTGTACGTGGGCTCAAAACCGTATAAATACTTTCCATCCACTACAGTTGTGCTTAAGGGATAACGTTTTCCGGATTGATCTGCAAAGCCGCCCGCATTAATACCAGCAATGGCACCATTACGCTGTACGGCATGCATAGTAGTTTCCGCACCGGAGGCTGTCTCCGCCAAGCTCATCTTCATAGCGGTCGGGTCCTTCAATTTGATTTTCAACGCATAAGCTTTGTAGTTTCCTGGATTCAATCGATATAACTCAACTCTTATACGGTCGCTAGTAACGATCTCTGAAGGTATACCAAGCTTGGCTGAAATCCTGCGGTTATAGATCAGTTCAGGCCGGTTCGCTTGAGTCTGTGCTGTTTCGACCAGCTTATTCATCGTAGTGGTAGTCTCTTTATATAGCTTGGCACTAGCGCTGACAGCATCAATGGTGTAAGCTGCGGAGGCCTCTGCCAGCGTCAGCTCTTTTTTTAAGGAAGCTGTTTCATTCACTGGCCCAGCGCTTGGTGTGAATTGTCCTACATCAAGGTCTAGCTGTAGCGGTGGTCGATACCACGACATACAAATAAACAAGCCTATGAACGGTGCAGTTAGAAGCATGAAGAAGCGGTTTACTCTTTTGACTGGCGTCATCATTTGATCAGATCCATTTCTTTCTTCAATGCTTCTAACTGTTTGCTTACCTCACTCAATTGCGTATATAGCTTGTTGCTGTTATCTGTCTTGGCACTAGCATTATCTTTAGTGAAGGTTAATAGTTCGTTAAAGCTTTGCACTGTATTCTGCAATTCCTTCACTTCTTCAGAGAGAACGGCAATTTTTGCTTCATAGTCGGTCTTCAAAACGGTAAGCTGCTGCTGGCTCTGAGTACTAAGTTCGGTAAGCACCTGTTGCTTCAGATGGTTCGTGTAGCTGTATACAGCATATACGCCGAGTCCGATCATCATAATCCAGAACAGTAAAAACCATTTTACGGAAGGGCCGTTTCTCGCAGTAGTAGAGCGCGAGCGTACCGGGGACGTTTCCGCTAGCGGTTGCATTTTATCACCTCGGGTTGGTCTTTTTTTCAAGTCCCCATTCTATCAGACTTTGACAAGATTCGCAAAAATGTAAGAGAGTATGAAAACTAGAAAAAGTAATTGCATCCTATTAAACTACTGCGATACAATTTCTATAGATTGGAATTCTGATAGACGTACACAAGGTAACCAGCTAGAGATTATACAGACAAGTCATCATACAGCCTTGCTTGCGTTTTAACCGGAAACGCTGCGGCGCTTTCCTTTCTAGATGATTATATATAGAGCAGGGGGTCAGGGCATTAATGATGAAGGTTTGGCAGGTGGTCATTGTGGGGTGTCATCCTACAAGTATGCTGGGGACAAAATTGATTTTGGAAGAGGAAGAGGGGCTTAAGGTTCTGGGAATGTATTCCACTTGGGACGAAGGCGCTACCATCGTAAGGGAAAAAAATCCCGAGCTAGTGCTAGTAGATTATCATATGCCTGAGGGGAATATTGAGAGTGTGCTGTTAAATATGAAAAAAAGCTCACCAAACTCACATTTTGTCGTGATGACAGACGAAGACGGGCGAGAACTGCTTCAGCCCCTCGTAGAACTAGGAGCCAGCGGGATATTCTCGAAGGGAGCTTCTCCCCGTCAGCTTTTACAGCTGATCCTGGGTTTACGGGAGGGTTTTCTTTCAATGCCGTTGGAATGGATTGAAAAAGGAGCTTGGCCGATTTCGACATTTAAAGGATTAGATGATGTTCTGCAACTGACGGAGACAGAGATGTTTATCATGGAGCGAATCGTTCAAGGGATTACCTACGATAAAATTGCGCTTGAAATTGCGGTAAGCCGTCGGTCCATTGATAATTATTTGCGCAAAATCTATGTAAAGCTAGATGTTTCGACCCGGGCACAAGCGATTGAGAAATTCGCGCTCTTCTCAAGACAAAACAGGCAAATCTACGCCTAACCCACGCTTTACGACATAATGACGTATGGGGTGGAATATTCTTGGAGTAGAAGTAAGAATATCATGTTGAATGGGTAACCATCCCATCCTTGGATGAGGATGACGAAACCGTTTCTACTTGGTAACAGGGAAGGGGGATTTCGCATGATTTACGAATTTTCTGCTCGCGCACACACATTGTTGTCGTCATCGCTTCTTAGTATCCGCACCCAAACACGGAGAAGCTCCATGATATCGCTAGCTGAAGAATTACCAGCGGAAGAACTATTCCCATTGTCACTGCTTGCTGAAGCAGCATCTACGGTGATTTCAGCAGATGCGGGAGCACTGCAATATGGTGATCCTGCAGGGTACGGACCGCTTCGGGAGTGGCTCGCAGGGGATTGGCTTAAAGAAAAAGGGGTAAATGTTGTTGAGGGTGGAGTTCTGCTAACAACGGGTAGCCAGCAAGCCATTGATTTGTTGTCGCGGGTGTATATTGATCCAGGAGATCGTGTATTAGTAGAAAATCCGACCTCTCCAGGATTTTTGCAGACTCTTCGGATGCAGGGGGCCGTTATTATTCCTGTACAGGGTGATTTGGACGGGCTTGATCCGGAGCATTTGCGGAGCCAGATTGAGCTGCATAAGCCGAAAATGCTGTTCGCAACCCCTAGCTTTACTAATCCAAGCGGCATTTTATGGAGTCTGGAGAGACGCCGCGCAGTATTGGATTTATGTATCGCATATAACATCTTGATTGTGGAAGATGATTCTTATGGGGATTTGCACTTCCAGAAGCAGGGTGAACAAAAGGCTAAAAGATATCCGTCTTTGTATGCACTGGAAAATATCAGCGATGGCGGACACGTGCTTTATATCGGTTCGTTCAGCAAGACCGTTGCGCCCGCGCTGCGGACGGGCTGGGCGGCAGGCAGCCGAGTCTTGATCAGAATGATGTCTGCGGCTAAGCAGATGGCCGATTGGCAGTCGAGCGCATTAAATCAGCGGCTGCTGCATCATTTATTGGATGTGTCTGCGTTTGATCTGCGTGAGCATATCGCGCAGCTGAATCGAGAGTATAACACCCGTCTGAAGCTTATGGTTGAACTGCTCAAGCGGCCTGCTTGGAAGGGCAGCTCCTATGACCTTCCATCAGGAGGCATGTTCCTGTGGGTCGCACCACCAGAGGGAATGGATGTTATGGCGTTGCTCAAATGTGCGCTAGGTAAGGGAGTGGCTTTTTTGCCAGGTCCGTTATGTAGTGTAGATGGAGTCAGCAATCACCTTCGCCTTAACTTTAGCCATCCCGGCCGGGATGAGCTGCTGCTTGGCATGAATCTGATGAGCGAAGCGGTTAAGGAGTTCACAGCACGGAGTTAGGTAGTGGAATGAAAGTTGTGAATGAAAAATTGAAATGAATGACATGATGAAAACACAAGACACTTTTAGAGCTAAAACAAGGACAGAATTACAAGTCGGGCAAGACGAAGTTCGTGATGTGAGATTAATTAGGGAAATCCTCCCTAAAACTGGTCGATTTGAACTCTAAAATGGACTGTTTAGGGAATTTCTCCCTAAAAAATCAAGGAATTCCCCGTTTTAGGGGTAAATCTGGCGAAAATCAGGGAGGAATTCCCTAAAATGCAGTTTTTAGCGTGTGAATCGAAGAATATTGGGGAGGATTTCCCTAATAACTTAGTGTGCCTTTTTCGGAATGGTGTTTTTAAAGCTTATTTTGCTTTGAATGATTCAGTATTAGTGGATGTTGAATGTAGTATAGGGTTCTAATGTGAATGATTCAGCAAGAGTAGCTTGTTAAAGTAAAAGTAGAGAAAATGGTAATTAGTAAATAGCGCTCGTGTTCGAAGATTGTAAATAAGTTAGTTAAGTACAGTTAAGTAGAGCCGGATGAGGTACGCATGAGATATGAACGTGGTAAGAGTGAGATGCAAACGTGGTACGAATGAGTTACTAATGTGATGAGAATGAGTTACTAATGTGATGAGAATGATTTGCGAACGTGGGAAGAGCGAGTTACGCACGTGTAATACGAATGTGGTATGTATGAGATAGAGCGTGGTACGCTCCAGATACTAATATGCTAAGTGTAAGTTAAGAACATGGAATGCACAGAGATAGGATTTAAATAAGATTAGACATACGAAAAAGCATCCCGTAGTTGGGATGCTTTTTGGCGTTATTTACACATGTTATGTGTGCATCAGAATAATAAGTTTAAAGTTTGAGTAAATGATTAGAACCGAGCTAAAAGAGTAAGACCCGACTAAAAAGAAATAATCGATAGAAGGACTGTCCAGGCTAGGTTAGCTAATTAATGGGATGATTGCTGTTATTGGGTACGCCGCTTGTTATCGCGGCATATTCCACCAGCGCCGCATGACCGGCTGGGGTTAGGGTGTAACGCCCTCGGCTTACCCGGTGAAACCAGCCGTAGTAGTTGTTCTGAAGCATAGCGGCGGCAGTGGGTACGCCGCTACGCTTCCGCAGCTCGGCCGGAGTGATGCCGGCCGAGCGGGGAGCGCTTCCTGCGGCCAATACGGCCGCTGGAAGCGTGCTTGAGGCAGCGCTAGGGGCACCGCTTCGCGTGCCTGCCGCCGCTGCCTCCCGTGCTGCCGCGTCCCCGGCAGCACGGCTCTCCGGCGCTGAGCTCAGCGCCGGAACCTGTTCAGCGGTGCCCGCCGCTGAACGTTTGGCTGCTGCAAGCGAAGCCTTCGCAGCTGCCTTCTCTGCAGCGGCGGCGGCGTCCGCCTCCGCTGCTTGCAGAGAAAGCGCGACACGCAGCGCTTTCTCGCGGTAGGCCGTCACGAGCTTGACGCGCGTGCTGCCGCCGGTGTTGTAGTCTCCGCTGCGCTCGCGGAACTCATAGAGCAGGCGTTCGCGCCGCCGCTTGTTGCTGCGCTGCGCAGGCGGCTTCTCGTCTGGCTCTACGAGCACCTCGACCAGCGGTGCTTTGGTCTTATAAAAGATAACAGTGATCAGCCCAAGACCGAGCCGGCGGCATAATCCGCTAAGCTCGCCCCAGCGCTGGTTCACCGCTCCTTTTTTATCACGGACACGTTCCACTGCGAGATAGACGGTAGGACTGAGCTTCAACCGTTCTACCCCTTGCAGCAGCAAGGCGAGATTGAATGATTTTTTCATCTCCACAATCAGAGGATGCTCAATGTCCTCCCGAATCCCCACCAAATCGCAGGTCCGAACCTCACCTTTGATGCTGTAACCCTGCTTTTCAAAAAAAATCTTCAAAGGAGCATACAGCTCCGTTTCATGTCGTACCGCCATCTTGTCACTCCCGTAGGCCTTTATTTTCGGGTTTCCCAATAAGGTTTTACAGCCATTTTCTGATTCTCTATTATAGCACAGTAAAAAAGAGGTCAACTATTCCGCGCTTGCCGCATAGGTATGTAATACACTTTTTAACGCTATAGGAGAGCAAGTAGAAGAGCAAGTAGGAGCGCAAGAGGAGGCAGCGAGCAATGGACATTTTTGAGCGTATAGCTTCGTATCGGGCTGAGAACGACCGGTTGGCGTGGAGCGGCACCTTCAAGCAGTATATAGAACTGTTGAGAAAAGACCCCTCTCCCGCAAAAACCGCTCACTCCCGCGTTTATGACATGATTAAGTCGCACGGCGTAGAGGACATAAACGGACGCAAACGGTATAAGTTTTTTGAACAGGAGATTTTTGGACTTGATCGTGCAGTCGAAAAGTTGGTCGAGGAATATTTTCACTCTGCAGCACGTCGGCTTGATGTTCGCAAACGGATTTTGTTATTGATGGGACCTGTCAGTGGGGGGAAATCGACCCTGGTCACGCTGCTTAAACGTGGTTTGGAACAGTACTCGCGGACAGATGCGGGTGCGGTATACGCAATAGAAGGCTGCCCGATGCATGAGGACCCGCTGCATTTGATCCCGCTGGAGCTCCGTCCGGAGATTGAGAAGGAACTTGGTGTACGTATTGAGGGCAACTTGTGCCCATCCTGCCAGATGCGTCTAAGAAATGATTATGCTGGTGACATTGAGCAGGTTAAGGTGACGCGTGTTATTTTGTCAGAAGAAGAGCGGGTAGGGATTGGTACTTTTAGTCCATCTGATCCGAAGTCTCAGGATATCGCCGATTTGACAGGAAGTATTGATTTTTCGACCATTACTGAATTTGGTTCGGAATCTGATCCGCGTGCCTACCGTTTTGATGGTGAGTTGAACAAAGCTAACCGTGGGCTGATGGAATTTCAGGAAATGCTCAAATGCGACGAAAAGTTTTTATGGAACCTGCTGTCACTGACGCAAGAAGGCAATTTCAAGGCTGGCCGCTTCGCGTTGATAAGTGCGGACGAAATGATAATTGCTCATACAAATGAAACCGAGTATAAGTCGTTTATTTCTAATAAAAAGAATGAAGCGCTCCAATCCCGTATGATTGTTATGCCTGTTCCGTATAACCTCAGAGTTTCGGAAGAGGAAAAAATCTACGCGAAGCTGATCGCCCAGAGTGATATGAGTCATGTGCATATTGCACCACATGCGCTGCGTGCCGCCGCTATTTTTTCTATCCTAACCCGTCTTAAAGAAAGCAAAAAACAAGGTATGGATCTGATCAAAAAGCTGCGGATGTACGATGGCGAAGAGGTCGAAGGCTATAAAGAGGCCGATCTTAAAGAGATGCAAACGGAGTATTTAGATGAGGGCATGTCCGGAATTGATCCGCGTTATGTTATCAACCGCATTTCCAGCGCTCTGATCAAAGGAGATCTGCAGTGCATGAACGCACTGGATGTCCTGCGGGCGATAAAGGATGGCCTGGATCAGCATCCATCGATTACAAAAGAGGAGCGGGAGCGTTATTTGAACTTCATCTCCATTGCCCGCAAGGAATATGATATTTTAGCGAAAAGCGAAGTACAAAAGGCATTTGTCTACTCCTTTGAGGAATCTGCGAAGACACTTTTTGAGAATTATCTAGATAATATCGAAGCTTTCTGCAATTGGTCGAAAATTCGTGATCCGCTGACGGATGAGGAAATGGAGCCGGATGAGCGGTTAATGCGTTCGATTGAAGAGCAAATTGGAATCTCTGAGAATGCAAAAAAAGCGTTCCGTGAAGAGATCCTGATCCGGATTTCCGCGTATTCACGCAAAGGGAAGAAATTCGAGTACAACAACCACGACCGCCTGCGGGAAGCGATTGAGAAAAAGCTGTTCACAGATCTCAAAGATATTGTCAAAATCACCACCTCGTCCAAAACACCTGATGAAAGTCAGCTCAAACGAATTAACGAGGTATGCGCCAGACTTATTGATGGACATCACTACTGCCCAATTTGCGCCAACGAGCTGTTGAAATACGTGGGAAGTCTGCTTAACCGTTAAAAAAGAATTCATTTATGCGGGGTGTTCCAAAAGCCATGAAAATGGCTGTGGAGCACTCTTTTTTTGCCCTTCCATGTTGTATCTTCCTCCTTTTACCCTCCTAATGTTAATCTAAACGCCGCAACCCGTCTGACTAATTTGGCTGTTGTGCGTAAGAAGTTGCTAAAGGACACAGGTGACCCTAAACGTAGATTTTGAGCATATTTCGCAGGCTATCGGACCCCATGGTCGCTATTAGCAGGAAAAACCCTAAATATGAGCCGTTTTTGACTAATAGCTGCACTGGAGTCCGAAACTCCGCTCAAAAGGCGATTTTTTTGCAATTAACGTCATCTGGGTCCTTTAGTCAGTCGTTGGGAGCAACAGAACTGAAGAGTAAGTAGTTACGTGGATCCAGCGTTGTCTACTTCGAGGCTTACCCAAAATGATGGTGACTAAGAATACGCAGAGTTGTGATCTTTTTGTAAATGGAGGATCATTGCTCTGTTTTTCTATACAGGCAATAATGCAGCTCAGCAAAACAGGAACAGTCCATCTGCAGTGCAGTTGATATAATGAAATCACCGTACGGGGAAAGGCTGGTGCTGCACTTGAATTACAGTAAAGATATAGAAAAATGTATTGAATATATAGAAGCTCATATCAAAGAAAATATAACGGTGGAAGAAATAGCGACGGAGGTCGGATATTCGGTGTATCATTTTTGCCGAGTGTTTAGCTTGTGCAAAGAAATGTCTGTGATGGAGTATGTGCGGAGCCGAAAATTATCCTTAGCCTCAATTGAATTATTTGCTGGAAAAAAGATCATTGATATTGCGCTGGACTATGGTTTTGAAACACAAAGTGGCTTTACTAAAGCTTTTCGCAAAACCTTTGGTTATAGTCCGACACAATATGCAGCGCGGATGGATGGGTTTAGTAAAGGAAATTCAATATTTGATATCGGAGGTTATATTATGAATCCTGTTTTTGTTCGTAAACCTGCTTTTAAGGTGGCAGGTTATGGTATCCAAACTAATGTTGCGGGTAGTATGTACACTAAGGATATTGCTTCTTTTTGGAGCCATTATGAGGGTGAAAACCTGGAGTCCAAAATGTATAAAATACTAAACCCGCCTAAACACGGAGAAGTTGGTTTATGTATTCCGTCTTCAGATAACGGTAATGCCACCTATCTTTTGGGTGTTATTGTTGAGGACTACTCCAAGGTAGAAGCTGATATGTTGACGATGGATGTGCCAGAAGCCGAATATGCCGTGTTTACAACACCCCCAGTGGATACTTCAACGGATACAGAGCAAATAGAGTTTGCCCAAGTCATAAAAAGCAGCTGGAAGTACATCTTCGAAGAATGGTTTAAGGACAGTGGTTACGTTTATGACGAGACTAAGCTGGATTTTGAGTTTTACGATGAACGCTGCCATTCGCGGCCAGATACAGTGATGGAGATTTACGTTCCTGTGAAAAAGTTGACTGAATAGTCGATAAGGGCAAAGGCTGCTCGGTGATAACCGTAATTTCAGAAATGTTTGGACTTTAGGTCGCTGACAAAGGCGAACGCTACGCGCCTATATTTTCAAACTTCCTTACGTTCACCCTGAGCATTTGCCATGTGAAGATATTAAGTCGATATGAGGGTGTCGATGAAGGTCCGCAGCGTGTTACCGCTGTGGGTCTTCTTTTTTAGGAACTCCCATATGGGAACCGAAGATGCCTTGGGGGAGTTATATATCGAAATTAATATGTTTGATGTGTATGATCTTCCGTAGTGTAATAGAGTCAATAAGTAAGGTAATTCGAAAATAACAGGGAGTGAAGCAGATGATTAGAGAAGCGAGAGCTGATGACTGGAAAGACATAGCGGAATTATTAGAACAGTTGGGATATCCGGATACAGAAGTGTTCATGCAAGAAAAAATAGAAAAGCTAATCCTACATCCGGACGAGGAATTATTGGTTTTTGAGGAAGATGATCAAGTGGTGGCTTGTATTTCCATGCATTACATACCCCAATTAGGTCTGGTAGGAGATACTGCAATTATAAGTTATCTTGTGGTGAGCAATGCCATTAGGAGCAAAGGAATTGGACGAAAGCTTGAGGCGTATTGCGCTGATTTAGCTAGAAAAAGAAACTGTGATAAAATTCAGGTTCATTGTCATTCCAGAAGAACTGATGCGCATAGATTTTATGCTCGGCAAGGATTTGTTGAGGCTCCAAAATATTTCTCGAAGTCGTTAAAAGAATCTGAATCCTCATTTTAGTCATAGCAAAAAGCGGCAGACCAGGGTGTTAATACCCGTTTAGGTCTGCCGCTTTTTTTAGTTTAAATAAACTTCCGCTGCACCTTTTTGCCATCGTATGAAAAACGCGCCTTTTTGTCTTCCACAACCGTCTGTAGATGAACCGTCCGCCCCCATAAAGAGTAGATGTGAGGGAGTGTGCGCTCCAGATACTTCAGATCCAGCTCGATGCTTTCATAGCGATGAGTTATAAATAATTCACCATTCTTCTCGAAGTCTGCGTCCTCAATTACCAAGTAAGGAGACCCGCCATTGACCCGGGCGAGCACCAGTTGATCTCGTACATTTTCCCATGCTTTATCGGTGATTTTCCATTCGGGGCCTTTTTTCTCAAAAACATAAAGATCGAGGTCGTTCACCAATTCCTTCGACAGATAGCTGCGGATAAAGGAGGTATCGGATTCCAACTCACGTACTTCAAAGATTTTCTCACGGTCCCAGCGGCGTTCGATGTCTTCAAAGATTTTCAGCCCCAGATAGTAAGGATTCAGGCTTTGCCGTGAGGGCTGCACGACGGATGAATTTAGTTTTGCGTATTCCACTGTTTCCTCTTCGGTCAGATCTAGTTCGCGAACGATGCGCTGATGCCAGTAGGAAGCCCAGCCTTCGTTCATGATCTTCGTCTCCATCTGCGGCCAGAAGTAGAGCATTTCGTCATGGAGCATCGTCATGATATCGCGTTGCCAATCCTCCAAAACAGTAGAATATTGCTGGATAAACCAGACCATATCTTTTTCTGGCTCAGGGGGGAAAGCACGGTTTCCAGAGGGTGCTTCCTGTGGCCCAGTATTGCTTTTATCTAAATTCCATAATTCGTCATAAGGATTGGATGATTTCGTGCCGCCTGGAGGGGCATCTTTAAGCTCCTTCATCTTAGCTTCCAGTAGGTGAGTTTTGCCCAGCTTGCGTGGCTGGATCAGACTGGGGTCTATATGCTCCTGGATAGCCAGCACTGAATCGATGAAGCTCTCCACAGCATCAGTACCGTAGGTTACAGAATAACCGGCAATCCGATCTGCTGTAGCTGACATACTCTCGACCATATCTCGGTTGGACATGGAGAAACGCATATTATTTTTGAAAAAATCACAGTGCGCTAGCACATGGGCAACGATCAGCTTATTCTGAATCAGTGAATTTCCATCCAGCAGGAAGGCATAACAAGGGTTGGAGTTAATAACGAGCTCGTATATTTTGCTCAGTCCGAAATCGTATTGGGATTTCATTTTATGAAAGGTTTTTCCAAAACTCCAGTGTCCAAATCGTGTAGGCATTCCATAAGCGCCGAATGTATAAATAATATCTGCGGGGCATATTTCATAACGCATGGGATAAAAATCTAAACCGAAGCCAGTGGCTATTTCCGTAATCTCGGCAATGGCCCGCTCTAGCGCATTAATTTCTTCGCTTGGCATGAATCTTTCTCTCCCTCCAGCTTGGGCTTATGCTGCAACCTATTCTGACAAGGCTGCAAAGGTTCCGCGACAATGTCCGGGACTGTTCCATTTAAGTATATGGGAGAGAAGATGAGTGTATGACGTTCTGAATTTCTGAGTGAAGATAATGTGATTTTGTATACATTATTGGAAGGAAGCACTAGCTTTTTTGTATGCGAATTCTATCAACGGTATCCTTCTCGGTGAATTCGGACTCAGATGACGTTATTTGCAAATTTCCAGCCTTTTGAGCAGGGTTTCGGACCCCACAGACGCTATCCCACAAAAAGAGGCTCATATGTGGTGTCTTTCTTGCCAATAGCGGCTATGGGGTCCGTTAGCATACCAAAAGTGGAATAATACTGCGATTAGTGTCATCTGTGTCCGATAGGTGCCCAATAGATGCTCCATATGTGTTCGAGGAGCAGTTCCATAGGTGCCCGATAGAAGCTCCACAAGTATCCGATTAGTACTCCATAAGTGTTCGAAAAGTGCTCCACAAGTGTCCAATTAGTGCTTCACAAATTCCCAATTGCTCACCACACGAGCATAAGCAGTCGAGAGAACGTAACCTTCCCCATAGTTCCCAAACCCTCAGTACACAAACCTCCGTTGCGCCCAATAGCTGAATAGGAAGATTGAAGCCTCGGTCAGTAGCTTGGCGGCGACAAGCGGAATAATCAGCTTTTCATTATAGAAATAGAGTAGTCCATAGTTGAATAGCAACACGAGGATCACCAGCGCAAAATATTTGGGAAGCGATGTCTGAATCTTGGAGCGTTTGCCGCCCGTGAAGACATATTTTCGGTTCATAGAATAGTTGAAGACAGAGCTGCACAATCTCGCGGCCGCGACGGACAGGAATAGGTTATGGCTGAGCCTCTGAAACAGGAATAAGAGTGTGAAGTCGAGCAGGGCTGACAGCAGCGAAGAAGTGCTGAACATCAGTATCGGCAGATAAATCCGGAAGGAGTCCATCAGAGGCCGGAAATGGGATGATTTATTATCGTCCAGATAGACGGTATCGATGTACTCTTCCGTAATGGTGTATCCCTCTTTATGGGCAGTCAGCAGCATGTTCATTTCATATTCAAACCGTTCGCCGGGAATCTGGCATAGCCAATCAAGCATTGATAGGGGGTAGCCGCGCAGCCCAGTCTGTGTATCATAAATCTTAGTACCTGTAGTTAAGGAAAAGACCGTCCGGGTTACAGAGTTGCCGAAGCGGCTGCGCAGAGGAATGGTTCCGGTGAACCGGCGGCTGCCGAGTACGATTCCCGGAGTAGTCTGGTTCCGCAGAGATTCAACGATCCGGTTAATATCATAAGGCAGATGTTGGCCGTCGCTATCCGCGCAGACTACATAATCCGGCAGACCGGCCTCCTGAATATACTGGAACCCTGTCTTCAGAGCACGTCCTTTTCCGAGGTTGACTTCATGGGTTAGGACAGTGCAGCCGAATGCTTCGGCCATATCGAAGATTCCACGGTAGTGCGGGCCGCTGCCGTCATCCACAAGAACAATAGGTTCAAGCTGGAAATTATGCAGCTGTAAAATCAAATCGAGCAGTCGTTCATCGGGCTCATAGGCTGGGATCAGTATAGTCATGATGTTGCACCCTCCTTGATATAAAGAATGTCGCTGACGCCCCGTTCCTTGTTTTTGCCCTGCGGATTATTTACGACCCGTCCCATGAAGTACATAGTGGATGAACCACCGCCGTCCAGATTGTAGGCTTCTGTGGCGCCAAGGTCGGACATTACATCAGCTAGCTCAGTAAGGGTCATCCCACGGCTGTACCCTTCATTGCGCCCGTCAACTACGACAAACACATAATGGTTTGGTGCGATCATACCAACTGCGGTGCGGGGATTCGCATTCTGGATGGAATGGTTGCCGAAGTTAGTATCGATTTTGACATTGCTGAAATCACTGGCAATCTCCCCGTCCTGAATCAGAATCGGACCAAAGGAAAGGGTATCGGTGGCCCCTTGCGCCAGCAGTTCAGAGGAAGAAATCTCTTCCTCGTTATAGGTTTGCATTGTCCCATCATCGAACAGCGCCATTGCATCCCGCACAGGATCATCACGATACACCGTGCCGTTACGGATTATCACTCCGTCATTGCGGAAGCCATAGTAATCACCGTTGATGGCAAAAATCGCATGGTTCGCGGAAGCAATGTCCGAGGTATCCTCAGTGATGTTTGTTCCAAAGCTGTTGTCGGCAAAAGCAGTGCGCAGGCTGCTCGCTTCCTTGAGGACGATATCAGCGACAAAATAAGTGATCTGGTCTGATCCGGAACCGGTCTGCACTTGGTCGATCTGGATCTGAATATCATCGCTGGAGTAATTCCAGTCGTCAGAGGTTGCGTTAACTTCGGCAGCTGTAACGGCTGTAGCTCCTGAGCTGCTAGTTGTAGCTGCATCATCCGCAACTACGACTTCGACATGTTCGATTAAGTAACGATCTGCCAGACTATATATCACTGTGCCGAGAAGCAGGAGGACAATGATCATCACGATCAGCAGCTTTCGTTTGAAGCTCCAGGCTTGCTTACTTCTCTTGTTCAACATTGAAGCATCACCTCATTTTGTAAGTTGTTATGGCCATAATACCTGGGCTACCTTTAATGAAACTGAAATAAAAGCTGAAATAAAAACCGAAATAGTAAGAGCTCCGGGAAATTGGTATAATTTAACGAAGAGGTTTTCGACTACGGGGAGGTTTGGACATGCCACAGCGTGTGCTGCTGATTGAGGACGACGAAGCAATCAGTGAAATGGTCAGGTCTTATTTGGTAAAAGAAGGTTATGAGATTGAAGCTGTATTTGACGGTGAAGTAGCGGAGAGAACATTTCTGACCGGTGGTCCATTTGATCTTGTACTGTTAGACCTTATGCTGCCGAAGCGTAGCGGGACTGACATTCTTCAGACTATTCGTGCGGGGAGTCTGGTTCCAGTGTTGATCATGTCCGCTAAAGACAGTGATGTAGATAAAGCGCTTGGGTTAGGCTTTGGGGCGGATGATTATATTACGAAGCCCTTTTCTATGATTGAGCTAGCGGCTAGGGTGAAGGCAGCGATCCGTCGTGCAGGTTATGCATCTCCCAGTATCCAAGTGGAAGATCAAGCTCCGGTGAAGCAAATGATCTCCATTGGCCGATTGACTGTAGATTTAGATAACTTCTCTGCGTTGAAGAACGGGGAAGAAGTAAAGCTAACGTCGAAGGAATTTCATATTCTTAAGCTGTTTGTGACGCATCCGGGCCGAGTATTTACCAAAGCGCAGATTTATGCGAGCGTATGGGAGGATGATTATTTCGGGGATGAGAACGTCATTAATGTACATATGAGAAGATTGCGTGAAAAAATAGAAGACGATCCCTCCCATCCCGAATACATTAAGACGTTATGGGGCATCGGGTATAAGCTGGGAGAACAGCTATAATGATTGCGGTGCTAGGTGTTGTCATTGTGCTCTTACTCGCCGTCATTGTGTGGCAATATCAGAATTCGCGTAAAGCTTCTAATGATTTGCGATATATGCATGACAAGTTAAGCAGCATTATGGAGGAAGGCTCACATGAAAGATTGCTGCTGTTCAGCGGTAATTTGGAGCTGCAAAGCGTGCTGATTGACCTGAACCGGCTGCTGGATATCAATCATAAAGGAAGCATTGAGCGCGTAAGGCTGGAGAAATCCATGCGTAATATGCTGTCTAATATTTCTCATGATCTTAAGACTCCGCTAACGGTTGTGCTTGGTTATATTGAGACCATTCAACAGGATGAGCATTTGCCGGCCGGGGAACGGGAACGAATGATGAAGATGATTCATCAAAAAGCCAATGAAGTGATCCAGCTGATGAACAAGTTTTTTGATTTGTCCAAGCTGGAATCAGGGGATCGGGAAATTGCGCTTTCACGAGTTGAGGCAGGTGAAGTATGCAGACGCAACATCCTTTCTTTCTATGATATCCTCAGCGCTAAGGGCAGTGAGGTGGAGATTGAGATTCCGGATGAGGCTGTTTACTTCATGGGAAATGAAGAGGCTCTTGATCGAATATTGTCCAATCTGTTGTCGAACGCAATTTCTTATGGCGACGCTGGGAGCGTATTAGGATTAAGGCTCTATAGTGATGAGAACAAAGTATACATAGAGGTGTGGGACCGGGGAAAAGGCATCAGTGAAGTACACCAGGATAAAGTATTTGAGCGTCTGTATACGCTGGAAGATTCAAGAAATCGGGCTTATCAAGGCAGCGGTCTAGGTCTGACGATCACCAAAAGATTAACGGAGCAAATGAATGGAACGATTACACTGGTTAGTCAGCCGTATGTGAGAACGGTGTTTACCCTTACTTTTCGCAGATTACGCTTCTAAGGAATAGAATTGTGCGCAGCTTAAGATTTTCGTAAGAAACGAGTAATAAAAAAGAAAATTCTGCTGTGTACAATAAGAACTAAGGAAGACGAGACGAAAACAAAGGGGAGCGCGGAATTGACTACAATACTTCGGACAAGAAATTTAACGAAAACCTATCAAGGTAAAGAAGTCGTCAGCAATGTGAATATGAATATTAAGCAAGGTGAAATTTACGGGTTTCTTGGACCCAATGGTGCTGGCAAAACTACCGTGATGAAAATGGTCACGAACCTCGTTAAACCTACGAGTGGAGAAATTGAATTTTTTAATGAAAAAATGACTGAGCATTCTTACGAAATGCTGAAGCGGATGGGCTGCATCATTGAATATCCAGTGTTTTATGATAAATTGACAGCCAAAGAAAATCTGATTTTGCACGGAGAGTACATGGGCTATTATGATCCGCAAGCGATTGGTGAAGCGCTGGAGCTGGTAAAGCTCACAGGTGTCGATAAAAAGCCGGTGAAGCAATTTTCACTTGGGATGAAGCAACGTCTGGGTATTGCCAGAGCCTTCATGACGAAACCTGAGCTGCTCATTTTGGATGAGCCGATTAATGGGCTAGATCCTGTGGGAATCAAGGAGATGCGTGAAGTGTTCCGGATGCTTAGCCGTGAATATGGAATGACGTTACTTGTATCTAGTCATATTCTGGGGGAAATAGAGCAGATTGCTGATACGATCGGTGTGATCCGGCAGGGTGCTCTGGTAGAAGAAGTGGCGATGGATTCCATTCGTGGCCAAAATACTGAATATATCGAAGTGGTTACGAATGAGATTAATAAAGCAGTGTATGTGTTGGAGCATAAGCTTGGGCTTAATAATTTCAAAGTGCTGGACCATATTACAGTTAGAATATATGACGGTGGAATCTCACAACGTGATCTGAATAAGGCGTTAGTGCTAGCAGATGTGGAAATTGAAAGTATCAGCAAAAAACAACATACGCTGGAAGATCATTTTCTGCAATTGATTGGGGGTGAAGGCATTGCTTAAATTAATATCTTTGGAGATTCGGAAGAATAAGCTAAAAACGCTTCTTACAGGTGCAGCAATCGTCAATCTTGCGATTCTTGCGTTTATGATTATGGTTTTATTCGTTGATCAAAATGAGAGCGAACCGTCATTTGCTTCTTATGCAGAGTTGTTTGAGGGCGTGTTCGTTTTTGTAAAGGCTGCTTATATTATTTTCGCTTCGGTTATTATTAGCAAGCTGGTGATTGATGAGTATAAGAACAACACCATTACTCTTCTCTTCATGTATCCTATCTCACGTAAAAAGCTGATGACTGCGAAAATATTGATAGTGTTCGCCTTCACATTTGTTGCCATAATCGTGGCAGACATTGTAGTCGGCGCTATCCTAATAGGATTCAATTCCTTTGCAGGGCTTATTCCGGGTGAACTGACCCTTCATGTAATCACTTCAGAGCTGATTAAGTTAGGCGCAAACGCTTTTTACGCAGCGGGTATTGCTCTAATCCCATTGTACTTTGGAATGAAGAAAAAATCGGTCCCTGCCACCATCGTCTCAGCTGTGTTAGTTACCTCCCTAATTTCTGGGGGATTTGATCAAGCTCGCTTAGGTAATTTAGCGGCGGTGTCGATCTCACTTGGTTTGCTAGGAGCAGGTATTGCCTATATGGCTATTCGCAACATTGAACATAAAGATATAGCCTAATAGATTCGGAATTCACCCCCTTTTATAACCCTTTTGTAACGATGAAAAAGCATCGTGATTGGGTTATAAAGGGGGGATTTGACGTTTATCTACGACTGATTTCCGTAATTTTGATATAATAGATATGAAATATATTTTAAATTTTAGATGAACATTACTCGTTTAGGGGTAATGATAATGGATGAGAGAGCCTGAGGGGATGTGAACTGTGGATAAAGACTGGACGTCCATTCTGAGACGGTTGCTTTCGGAAGAGAGCGCTTATAAATCGTTATATGACCATCATCCTGATTTGATATTCGTTCTGGATAGACAAGGTCGCTGCGTAGGAACCAATCGAACTTTTCATCTAGGCTTGAGCGCAGAAGCGAAGTTGCAAAATACAAGTCCGATATCAGCAAAGAGAAAAAAACTTGGCAATATTGCTAGTTTTGAGGCTGCTCTGCAGGGGAACTCCTCAAGCTTTGAGCTACAAGATTTAGAGAATCCCAAAAAAGGCTCAGATTGCGTAGGCGTTAAACTATTACCGATCAGAACGGAAGAAGGGATCGCCGGGGTATTCGCGATTACTCAAGTGGCTAACGGAAGCGCTCTTTTACATGCAAAATTGTTACAAGACTGGCTAGATGAATTAGCGGACACCTTAGATACTGAATTACCTATCACGGGCGAAGTGGAGATCAGCTCCAAAGATAGCTCAATAGTAGCTGTGAAGGATCAACAATCGAGTCTCATTCTGAATTCCGTCTCCGCGGGAATCTTTGTGCTAGATACAACGGGGCGTGCTCTATTTATTAACCGTGAGGCAGCGGATATGTTAGGCTACCAACCAACAGAATTGATGGGTCTGAAGCTTATGGATTATATCCATCATATCCAAGGTGATGGTTCGCGTTATTCGACACCTGATTGCCAGATTAGTCTTACGATAGAGGATGGAGTCATCCGCAAGAAAGATGATGAGATCTTCTGGCGTAAGGATGGCACCAGTTTTTTTGTTAATTATCGGGTAGCACCTCTTATTGATGAAGGGCTGATCGCAGGTGCGGTTATTGCCTTCAGTGATATTACGAATGAGCGAGAAATCATTCGTGCGAAAGAATCAGCAGAGCAGGCAGCGCAAGCCAAATCTGATTTCTTAATGATGATGAGCCATGAAATTCGGACGCCGATGAACGGGATGATCGGAATGGCTGATCTATTGTTGGATACTGAACTTGGAGAAGAGCAGCGAGGTTATGCCGAGATTTTACGCAGCAGTAGTTATACGTTATTACAGATCTTGAATGATATTCTTGATTTCAGCAAAATGGAAGCAGGTAAAATGTCACTGCAATCCGAGAAGTTTGATCTCCGCGAGATGATCTCAGACGTCATTGATTTATTTGCACCGAAAGCGGAAGAGAAGAAGCTGGCATTACGTTGGTGGATGGATACTAGCGTTCCAACCATAATCATTGCTGATCCGATCCGCTTGCGGCAGATTGTCGTGAATCTGGTAGGCAATGCGCTGAAATTCACGGAACGTGGGAGCGTGACCCTATCGGTGAAGAACATTCCACTATCTGATGAACAAGAATTTTTGTTGGAATTTTCAGTGCGGGATACAGGTGTAGGAATTGCCGGTAACAAACTCAATCTATTGTTTCAATCTTTCTCACAGCTGCATCCGTCCATAAACCGTAAATATGGAGGTACAGGATTGGGACTGGCTATTTGCAAGCAGCTTGTGGAGCTGATGGGTGGGACGATCTTTGTAGAAAGTGAAGAGAATCAAGGTTCTACGTTTCGTTTTATGTTGCCTTGCAGAGCAGAAGATATAGAGCTGGAAGTAACTTCAAACTAGGGGGGTTACACACAAATCTCCGGTCCATTTGCTTAAGAGGCAATGGCCGGAGATTTGTGTGTTATTAGTCCTGAAGCATATACATGAGACCTACAGTATGCGGCCCACAATGGCTGCCAATTACACAACCCGCATGGAGGATTGCTATTTCATTAACTTGAGTTTTCTCTCGTAGTGCTGCCTCCAGATAGAGCGCATCTTCTTCCGCCAAGGTATGGACCACGATGAGCAACTCATTATCCATTCGATCGACATGAACCAAAGCGTTCTGGAGCATTTGTTCAACAGCTTTTTCTTTTTTGCCACGGATTTTGCTGGTAGGTATGATGCTTCCATCTACCAGTCTAAGAACAGGACGGATTTTGAGCAGACTACCGATGAAGTTCTGCATGCCTGAACAGCGTCCACCCATATATAAGTAATCTAGCGTATCCACAACGAATTCAGTTTCCACAAGGCTGCGGCTGTGCTCCAGCATGGCTGCAATCTCTACGGCAGAGTGGCCCTTTTCAGCAGCTCTGACAGCCTTCATAACAAGGAGGGCAATGCCTCCGCACAAGGTTTGTGAATCTATAACCTGTACGCGTCCCTCAGGAAATTCCCCGGCAGCCAAAAGTGCATTCTGATATGTAGAGGATAGTGAGGAGGAGAGACTGATATATACAATATCTTGTCCGCTGCTAATCACGGGTTGAAATGCAGCAATGAAATCTGCTGGCGAAGGTGCTGCCGTTTTCGGCAATACTCCACTAGCGGCTACACGGCGATACACTTCCTCGGGTGTAATATCTTCACCATCTTTGTAGGTACCTTCTTCAAATACAACATAAAGAGGAACGATGCCGATGTCATAAGTATCCTTCCAGTTTTGAGGTAAATCGGAAGTGCTGTCTGAAAATATTTTTACAGTAGACATGAAATTCTCCTTCACCGATAATTCGGATGACAATAATCATTATAGAACTACATAATCTATTTATTATACCAAGACTATGCCAATTCTCAAAATGAAATAGTAGGCAATCACAAGAAAAAAAGACTATCGGGATTTCGATAGTCTTTTTAGTTCTAATCTTTTTTCGTAACAGGGATCCATATCTCACAGCGATAGTCCTCTGCGTCTGGTCTCCCTGGAAGATATAGCTCAAACTCAGGTCCGCCTGTGTGCTCGTAGCCTGTGGAAGGGAACCACTCCTGGAAAATGCGTGCCCATACCTGCTGGATCGCATCAGGCATCGGCCCTACTGAGGTGAACACAGCCCAACTTGCAGCTGGAATTGTTGTAGAAGCAAAGCCCTGTGCATCAGTCTCTGGAGTAGCTTCGACAGCGATCCAATAGGAGAAGGTTTCTTTATCATGGTTCATGTCAGAGCAGATGCCTAATAAATCCTTATCTTCACCGAGCTCAATCAGCTTATCCGACGTACCATTTTCATTAGCTTCTATCCACAACTGAGGGATGCGGCGCAGATTCTCCCCATCCTTCGTTGTCATTTCCTCTACTAGTCCGATAACATTAAAAGCGTCTCTTTTCTCAATTCTGTAGTCCATTTCTTTATCTCCCTTCAGTGATAGATGGAAGGAGAGTCTAGGGAAAGCCTTGAGCTGTACCCCTGACTCCCGCGCAGCAGAAGGAGTAATTCCATGTGCCTTGCGGAATGCTTTGGCAAACGACTCGGGCGAGTCATATCCGTATTTCAGTGCAACATCCAGCACTTTAACTTTAGAAATAGCAAGCTCCTGTGCAGCCAGAGTTAATCTGCGCTTACGGATATAGTCTTTGATAGATACTCCGGTAAGCATATTGAACATGCGCTGGAAATGAAAGGGGGAGGAGTAAGCAACCTTGGCGATTTCTTCAATGGTCACAGATTCCTCCATCTTGCTCTCCATATAATCTAAAGCTTCTTTCATGCGGATAAGCCATTCCAAGTCCGTCATCTCCCTTTAAGTTCATACTATCAGGCTGCATTTGCAAAATCCTGTTATTCCGTGCTCTCTAATGACAGGTAGCAGGCAGAAGGATAATCTCATAAAAAATCATCCTAAATAGTATAACTCAGGAAGATAGACAAAGTTAGTCTTTCAATCGATACACTCTTGCTTCATAAGGTCGTAATAATTCCCGTGTGGGTGCATCATCAGGGTAATTTCCAATAATAAGTTCCGTAGCCTTACTTAGCTCTGCGGAAAGATCAACAGTCTGTGGAACCTCATTGAAATTGAGCAGCACCAGCCACTTCTCGTCATCCAGAGTACGCGTATAGGCATAAATATCCTCATGCTCTGGCAAAAGTAGCTTGTATTCGCCATAAGCCATGATCGGATTTTTTTTGCGCAAAGCAAGCAGCCTTTGGTAATAATAGAAGATGGAATCCGAATCCGCCAGGGCCTGCTCCACGTTAATTTCCTTGTAGTTCGGATTAACTTTGAGCCACGGCTCCCCTTCAGTAAAGCCGGCATTCGCAGAATCATCCCATTGCATCGGAGTGCGCGCATTATCACGGCCTTTGATATGAATAGCGTTTAGCACGCTGTTAGGATCAGCGCCGCCTTCGGTAACCTTTTCGCGATACATATTGAGGATTTCAATGTCTTTATAATGTTCAATGGCTGTGAACTTTACATTAGTCATCCCGATTTCTTCGCCTTGATAAATATAGGGTGTCCCTTTCAGCGTGTGCAGTAAGGTAGCGAGCATTTTGGCAGAGATCACACGATACTTACCGTCATCCCCGAATCTTGAGACCATACGTGGCTGGTCATGATTGTTAAGATAAAGACTATTCCAACCCTTATCCGCCAGACCCACTTGCCATTTATGAAGAATATCGCGCAGCTTCGACAACGTCCACGGGGCTACGTCCCATTTGCCGTCAGGACCCGAGTCCACATCCATATGCTCGAACTGGAATACCATTTGCAGCTCTTTGCGTTCCTCGTCCGTGTAAAGGATGGCATCTTCAACTGTAGCGCCAGGAGTTTCGCCGACAGTCATAATGTTATAGTTGGATAACACTTTGTCATTCATTTCATGTAAAAACTCATGAACACGTGGTCCATTCATATAATATTCGCCGCCCCAAGCAAGTTCCCCGGGAGCAAGGCCGTCTCTATGAGAGGATGGGAGACCTTCCACTTTAGAAATCATATTGATTACATCCATTCGTAGACCATCCACACCCTTGTCGAGCCAGAAGGTGATCATCTTGTATAACTCCTCACGCAGCTGCGGATTCTCCCAGTTGAGATCCGGTTGCTTGCGCGAAAACAGATGCAGATAGTATTCACCAGTGGTTTCATCCAGTTCCCAAGCCGGGCCGCTGAATACAGAACTCCAATTGTTGGGACGCTCACCATCTGGTCCACCCGGACGCCAAATGTAGTAATCGCGATATGGATTATCTTTTGAAGAACGGGATTCTACGAACCAGGGATGCTCATCTGAGGAATGATTGATTACAAGGTCCATCATCAGTTTTATGCCATGGGCGTGCAATCCAGTCAGTAATTCTTCCCAATCCTGTAATGTGCCGAACTCATCCATAATATCTTGATAATCGCTGATGTCATAACCGTTATCGTCATTTGGTGATTTATATACAGGTGACAGCCAAACTACGTCGACACCTAGCTTTTGCAAATAATCCAGACGTGAAATGATTCCTTGCAGATCTCCAATCCCGTCACCATTGCTATCTTGAAAGCTGCGGGGATAGATTTGGTAGACAACGGCTTCTTTCCAAAAGGTTCTGTTCATTCAAAATCACTCCTTATATAAGTTATCTTCCTAAAAAATAAAGAGACCCCAAAAGCATTAAGCTTCAAGGGTCTCTTGGGTGTAAGTTTTATACTGTGACGGAATTGCTATCAGCAGTGATGCTGCTTAGTCCGTTTACGGTATATTCTTTGTCGTAGATAGTAATAGAAGCAGGGATATCAGTTTCATTCGTAACAGTAACTTGTGCATCCGTAACGCTTACTTTCAGACGGGAGCCGCGGAACATGATTTTAAAAGAGTAAGCGGTCCAGTGACCTGGGTTAGATGGGCTCAGTGTCAGTCTGCCGTCATGCACGCGGAGTCCGCCGAAACCATGTACGATTGACATCCAAGTACCAGCCATGCTAGTGCTGTGCAAGCCGTCTTCTGTATCATTGTTATAGTTATCAAGATCCAGTCTTGAAGTACGCAAGTACATTTCATAGGCCTTATCCTTATATCCCAGCTCACTGGCTAGAATGGAGTGGATACAAGGGGAAAGGGAGGACTCATGAACAGTGATCGGTTCATAAAAGTCGAAGTTACGTTTTTTGGTATCGAGATCGTAACGGTCACCCAGGAAATATAATCCCTGCAGAACGTCTGCTTGTTTAATGAAGCAAGAACGCAGGATACGGTCCCATGACCATTTTTGGTTGAGTGGCAGATGCTCACGTTCCAGATCTTTGACTTGAATGATCTCTTTGTCCAGGAAGCCATCTTGTTGTAAGAAGATACCCAGCTCTTCATCCGCAGGATAATACATCTTAGCAATGATGTCTTTCCATTTTGTAGTTTCGCTCTCTTGCAGCCCTAGTTTGTCAACTAGCTCAGCATAACGAGTAGGCTCATTTTCTTGCAAGTATGCCAGTGCTTCCATGGTATATTCCATAGTCCACGAAGCCATACGGTTCGTATACCAGTTATTATTAACGTTATTCTCATATTCATTCGGGCCCGTTACGCCGAGCATTACGTATTTGTCTTTGCGTGATGCATAGTGAACACGTTCTTCCCAGAAGCGGGAGATTTCCACTAGAACCTCAAGGCCATATTGTCCCAGATAGGCTTTGTCTCCGGTGTAGTTCACATAGTTGTAAATAGCGTAGGCAATGGCACCATTCCGGTGAATTTCTTCAAATGTAATTTCCCACTCGTTGTGGCATTCTTCACCGTTCATCGTAACCATTGGGTATAGCGCACCTTTTTTGAATCCAAGCTTACGGGCATTTTCTTTAGCTTTCTCTAAGTGCTTGTAACGGTAGATCAACAAATTGCGGGCAATGGAGGAGTCCGCCGTACTGAGATAGAAGGGAACGCAATACGCCTCTGTATCCCAGTAAGTGCTGCCGCCGTATTTTTCACCGGTAAAGCCTTTCGGGCCAATGTTCAGGCGGTCATCTTCACCATTATAGGTTTGATTGAGTTGGAAAATATTAAAGCGAATCGCTTGCTGAGCCGAAACGTCACCTTCAATGATGATGTCGCTTTCTTTCCATTTTTCTCTCCAAGCTTCAATTTGTTCGGTCAAAAGAGTTACAAACCCGGCTTCCTTAGCAGCTTGCAGAGCAGTTTGGGCGGCGTCGACCAATTGTCCCAAACCGTGATTCCGAGAAGTAACATTGGCTACATATTTATAAATGACGATTTGATTGCCCGCTTGTGCGGTTACGTCCAGTTTGCTGGCTACATATTTCTCTTGTTCGATGACTTCTGCTTCGGCAGTTACTTTCTCACCATTGACAAGGATATCAAAAGCCATAGCAGAGGTGACATGGAAGTCGAGTTTCTTAGTCTTTAGGGTGAGATGTCCATGATCAGGTCCCGCTTGTTTCTCAACTTCATTCCAGAATTTCTCGTCATAGTTGGAATCCTTGTTCTTCACATCACCATCAAGATAAGGAGTAATCGTAATCTTGCCTGAGAAATTAACAGGAATGATGGAATAGCGAATCGCGCCGATTTCTTGACGAGTCATGCTTACGAACCGGATACTTTCTACTTTAACTTCCTTACCATCTTCGAGAGTGGCAGTGAAGCTACGGGAGAGCGTTCCTTCTTTCATATTAAGTACACGGCGGAATTCGGAAACGGTGCACTTTGCCAGATCAAGGGGTGTACCCTCGATATCAATGTTAATACCGATCCAGTTCGTGCTGTTAAGTACTTTGGCAAAATATTCAGGATAGCCGTTTTTCCACCAGCCGACACGTGTTTTGTCAGGGTAGTAGACGCCCGCCATGTAGCTGCCTTGCAGGCTGTTGCCGCTATATTGCTCTTCGAAATTAGCCCGGCCACCCATAAATCCGTTACCAAGACTAAATACGCTTTCAGAAATTTCTTGCGTCTGTGGATCAAAGGATTCCTCAATAATGGACCATTCATCAATTGTTAAATATTGTTTCACGATAACCGCTCCTTTAAATATGTTAGGGGGATATATAAAATGAACAAATCTTTTGTTAAACTTCCGGTGATATAAAAGTGACTGCGATGAATCTTTGGACTTTCGATCGCTGTTATAATCAGATTTCTATATTTAAACCACATTTTGCGGATGAAATCTGATTATAAAGGCGAACGCTATGCTTCTACAGTTCCAAAATTCCTCTCCGTCACTTCATCACCAGAAAGTTAACGATTAATTATTAGTTCATTTAATCTCTGGTAGGAATGTCCATAACAACTCAAATCAGTACTATTTGAGTTCATTATGTTCACTATATTTATGCAAAAGATTCTTTGAGCATGGACACACTCATATGAGCGAGCGATGGAACCACAATATTCGCGGCACTGAGGGTTTCCGGCGAACCAATGCCAACACTGAACATACCGGCCCGGGTAGCGGCCTCAATTCCCGCTTCTGCATCTTCGAAGACTACACAATGTTCAGGTGCGGCATCCAGTGCTTTGGCTCCTAACAGGAACACTTCCGGATCTGGTTTAGCAGCACTAGTATGAGTTCCATCGATGATTGCATCAAAGTAAGGGGTTAATCCGGTATTATTCAAGATCGTCATAGCGTTTTTACTGGCAGAACCGAGAGCGACTTTGATGCCATTCGTACGGCACTCTTTTAGGAAATCAAGCGCACCTGGCAGAATCTCAGAACTGTCCATTTTTGCAATATATTCGACATAACGATTATTTTTCTGTTCCGCAAGCTTAGCTTTCTCTTCTTCAGCAATCGTTAGTCCACCGATTTCCAGCAAAATATTTAGTGAAGCCGTTCTGCTGACTCCCTTAAGGCGTTCGTTATCTTGTTCTGTGAAAAGAAACCCCAGTCCATCTGCAAGCTCTTTCCAAGCGATATAATGGTATTTGGCTGTATCGACGATTACTCCGTCCAAGTCGAACAAGCAGGCTTTAATTTCCGACATTGTAGTACCTCCTAAAAGTTTTGACAGCGTCGTGATCCAGCGGATGCCGTATTAGAATCTTATTAAACCGTTTAAACTTTGATTAAGATGTGTAAGTTTATCCTAACCTAAGATCCTAGAAATCACCCATAAAGAACTGGATCATTAAGTATTGTATGATTTAGCGCAAACGTTTGTACAGATTTTCAAAAAATAAATGAAGCGATTAAACGCTTCACTTATTCATTCGGTTTTATGCTTTGCCTGAGAGTGCATGGATGACTCTCTCACGATCAGACGATGGGGAATGACAAATCGGTTGGTATGACCTGAACCGTTATCCGGACTCTTGATATTTTGGATAAGTACTTGTGATGCGGTGTAGCCAAGATGATAAATTCCTATATCAATACTGCTGATCGGAGGACTAGATAATTCAGATAATGGAATATTGTTAAAGCTTACAATGGCGAGATCGTCTGGAACCTTGTATTTCAGTTCATTCAACCCGCGCAAAATTCCGAACGATACCATGTCATCCACCGCTACCAGCGCAGTGGGTCGATTCGGCAAATTCATGAAAAAGGACATCGCTCTATAGCCGCTATCCTGTAGAAATTCACCCTCTACAATCCATTCATCCCGCATTTCTAAACCGCTATTCTGCAATGCTTTACGATATCCGGCGAGACGGTCACGAGAAACGATTAGATTAGGTGGTCCACTTACGAAGCCAATACGTTTATGCCCCATGGAAATGAGGTGGTTCGTAGCATCGTATGCTGCCATCACATTATCATTATCGACTGATAAAATATTCTCATATTTATCACTCCGGCCAACAAGCACGAATGGATAATCGTTGCTCTCTAGAAAATCAATAACGGCATCATCCGTACGAGAGTAAAGCAGAATAACGCCGTCAACACGGCGACCCTTCAGAAGTCGTGAAACGGCTTCCAGTTCTTCTTTCTCGTTCGCTCCGGAGCTTATCAGCACATCATAACCGGAACGGCTGGCTTGTGTAACGATCCCGCGAATTAATTCCATAAAAAATAGATTAGAGAACAGCTCTTCAGCAGGTTTAGGAAGACTGAAGCAGATGCTGTTAGTAGTTTTCGACACCAAGCTCTTAGCCATCATGTTAGGGGTATAGCCCATATCCTCCATAATAGCTTTAACTTTGCGGGAAGTTTCCAGGCTGATTCTGGGATGGTTGGACAATACCCGGGATACCGTGGAGGGAGATACTCCCGCTTTCTTGGCCACATCCTTAATGGTAACTGTCATTGAAACCTCCTTATGGAACCGTTTGCTTTACACAGTAATATTAATCTAAGAGTTCTAAATTGTAAATAGATAAAGTCATTCAAAAGGAGGAAATTGCTACTTTTGGAAGGAACACAAGAAATTTCAATGTAATATTGTTGCTTTTCACCAAAAAAGTATGAATGATTCGGGAATTTTGATCTTAATATGTATAAATGCGGTCTGAATTTTGTGAAAAGAGCATTCGCTGAATGCAAACGTATGGCTTAAAGGATGCAAGAACTTAGCTGAAAGGAAGGGAAGAACAAGTCTCGTTTTTATTGCGGCTTTAAATTGAGCTTTTATTTTAGAAAATACTGGTTGACAATACCGTAAATTCGGCATTAGTATGTAAATCAAAATACAGCAAGCGTTTTCATTGGGTATTTTTAGGTTGTAATCAGTTGCACTAACGATCGGGTTTTATGGACTAGTGTTTGTGCATAGCTTTTTGCAAACGATTGCACTAATTTCGACATGATGTATCAAGCTTTTACTTTGATAGAAGGATGGTGACAGCGTTGAATTGGCTTGACGAGCCCTACATATAGACCTTCTTCACCTTCAGAAGGAATTCGCATGATTTATAATCTCATAAATTGGTGGGGTTTGTGAAATCATGTATCCGCTTGCAAAAAGGGAATTCATAATTATGGGAGGTTTTTCAAAAATGAAAATAAGTTTATGGGGGAAGAGGGCATTTGCGATCTTTATGATCATTGCTCTCGTGTTCTCTGGTCTTGGACTACATCCTGTTAATGTTACAGCAGCAACGACGAAGGTTGTGTTGGTCGGGGATCTGCAGTCTAAATTTACATCGACAGATGCGGAAACGCCGGGTAAGGATTGGGATGAGACATCGGTAGTTACCCAAATGACCTATTCAGATAATGGCCTATATTCTTTTACAGGCACATTGCCGGCAGGAGAATATAACTACAAGGTTACTCTAAATGATTTATGGGATGAGAACTATGGATTCACAAGTTACACCAATCCTCAGGGGAGCAATGATGGGGAGAATATTCATATCAAGCTGGAAACAGAGACTGCCGTGACCTTTTATTATAATGACTTAACTCATAAAATAGCCGATTCCACGTATTACACACCGATTGCTTCCGCTAAACTACCAAGATTGACAGGAAACCTGCCGGCAGAAGCACTTACCACATTATCTGATCCTGATTTTGATGATGTTTATAGTACGGTGGCTACCCTTCCTAAGGGAGATTACACCTACCAAGTTTCTGTTCCAGGAGACGGTGAAGCCGGGGATCAATTGTATCCCGAAACTGCTAATAATCTGAGTCTTCCTTCCGATCTGCCGGTTACCTTTAAATTTAATCCACTGGATGGCAGTGTGACAGCTGAATATAAAATTCCTTCTGAACCTGTTGAGGTTACCCCTGTTCCGGCTGGACACATCCGTATTCACTACAATCGGACAGCTGGTGACTATGAAAATCAGGGATTATGGACATGGGATGATGTTCAATCCCCTTCCGCAAATTGGCCAACAGGGGCAACTCCATTTCCTGAAGGGCAAATCGATTCATATGGTGCTTATGTTGACGTGCCAGTGAAGGATGGGGCCAAGAAAATTTCGTTCCTTGTGGTAAACCGAGTCACTCAGGCTAAGGATGAAGGCGATAAACTCTTTGCCATTAACACGCCTGAGACGAATGAAATTTGGATCAAGCAAGGGTCAAATGATGTAACACCGTATGAACCAGTTGCACTTGCTCCTAATACAGTGCGAATTCACTATACCAGAGCTGATACAAATCATGATCAATACGGACTGTGGCTGTGGGATGACGTCGTAGCCCAATCCGAAAATTGGCCGTCTGGAGCTACTCCTTTTGTGGCAGATCAAACAGATCGTTATGGTGCATATGTTGATGTTCCACTTATTGAGAACGCGAAGAAAATCGGCTTTATTGTGATGAAACCTTCGAACGGTGATAAGGACGGTGACAATAAAACCTTTAGCCTGCTGGATCGATACAATCAGCTATGGGTTAAAGAAGGAGACAACAATGTTTATGTTTCTCCGTTTGGAGAGACACCAATTGGCTTAGTATCCGCAGAGGTGTTGTCGACGAGCAAAATCCTTCTCGGCTTCACACTGACTGATGGTTTGGATCCAGCAGCCTTAAAGTCAGCAATTACAGTTAAGGATAAAGAGGGTGCTGCAGTCCCGATTACTGCTGTAACCCTTACAAGCAAAACTTCAATCGAAGTGGATACAGAAGCTTTTGATTTGGAAAAAGTTCCGCTTAGCGTTACCTATTCAGGTAAAACAGTCTCCGCCGCAAGTGGCTGGAGAATGCTTGATGAAATGTACAATTATACAGGAGACGATCTTGGAGCTACGTATAATGCTGACAAAACAGCCACATTGAAATTATGGGCACCTAAAGCAAGCGGAGTCGTTGTAAATCTTTACGATAAGAATGACTCTAACGTGCAAGTGGGTAGTGTTGCTTTAACACTCGGCGAGCAAGGGGTTTGGTCAGTCCAGCTGAAGCCAGCTGATTTGACAGGCACAACGGCAACAGATGTAAGGGGCTTCTTTTATCAATACGAAGTAACGAATGACGGTGTAACCCATAAGGTCCTTGATCCTTATGCTAAATCAATGGCGGTATTCACTGTGGATACCACAGGTGCTGCTGGTGCCGGCGGGGATACAGTGGGCAAAGCGGCTATCGTTGATTTAAGCCAGACGAACCCTGATACCTTTGGGTATGCTGATATAAAAGGCTACGAAAAACGTGAGGACGCCATCATCTACGAAGTCCACGTGAGAGATTTTACATCGGATGTATCGATCGAGGATAGTCTGAGTGGGGAAAGATGGGGTTCTTATAGCGCTTTTGAAAAGAAACTTGATTATATTAAATCTCTTGGTGTAACGCATGTTCAGTTGCTTCCTGTGATGGCTTGGTATTACGGGGATGAGACGAAGATGGGGACTAGAGAGCCAGATTATTCCGCAAAAAACAATGAATACAACTGGGGGTATGATCCTCATAGCTATTTCTCTCCGGACGGGGCTTATTCACAGAATCCTGCCGATCCAGAAGAGCGGATTAAAGAACTAAAAGGTTTGATTGATGCCGTGCATGAAGCTGGAATGGGTGTCGTTCTGGACGTAGTGTATACTCACATGGCTAAAAAAGAATTTTTAAACGACATCGTACCTAATTACTATGCCTTCCAAGATGCAAACGGCAACTTTATCGGGGGGTTCGGCAACAATTTAGCCACCAACCATAAAATGGCTGAGAAGCTGATGGTTGATTCGGTAAAATACTGGTTTGAAGAGTATAAGATTGATGGAATGCGCTGGGATATGATGGGCGATGCGACAGCTGATGCTGTTCAGCATGCTTATGATGCCGCGGCAGCAGTGAATCCGAAGGCACTCTTTATTGGTGAAGGCTGGAGAACATTCGGCGGCGCTGCGGCTGATCCTTCTCTCGCTGGGCAAGGTGCAGATCAGGATTGGATGGACAAAACGGATAGTGTCGGTGTTTTCTCCGATGAATTCCGTAATGAATTGAAGTCTGGTTATGGTTCCGAAGGTCAGCCTAGATTTATTACCGGTGGAGCACGTCCGATCGCTACAATCCTGGACAATATTAAAGCTCAACCTTCGAATACACCAGCAGATGATCCGGGTGATATCGTCCCATACATCGAAGCTCATGATAATCTGACACTTCATGATGTAATAGCACAATCGATCAAGAAGGATCCGGATATTGCTGAGAATGAGCTTGAAATTCAGCAGCGGATCAGATTAGGAAATATGCTCGTATTAACTTCTCAAGGTACAGCCTTCATCCATGCCGGTCAGGAATATGGGCGGACTAAGCAGTGGAAGGGCACAACGGATCCTGAGGATAAATTCACAGAGATGTTCGACAATAACAACCAATCGTTTGGCTATTTCATTCATGATTCTTACGATTCATCGGATGCAGTTAACATGTTTGATTGGACCAAAGCAACGGATGAATCTAAGTTCCCAGTACAGAACACGACAAGAAAATATACGTCGGGTCTGATGGAGCTAAGAAAATCAACGGATGCCTTCCGATTGGGCGATAAGGATTTGATTGACTCTAACATTAACCTGATCCCTGCTCCAGAAATGAAGGATAACGATCTTGTCATCGGTTATTCCAACAAAGCAACAGATGGTACTGGCATCTATTATGTCTTCATGAATGGTGACAGCACAACTAGAAAGCTGACCTTATCTGAGGATTTGACGGGTGGTCAAGTGCTTGTGGACAACGATGAAGCTGGTGTTACAGCGATACCGGCTGCGCAGCAGACAGGTTTTATTTTGACAGCAAATTCAATTACATTAGAGCCTTTGACGGCTGTGATTATTCAAAAGGAAGCTGCACCAGTTACGCTGACCTCTTTGGAAACAGATAGTGCAAGCTACACGCTGGCAGCAGGAAATACGCATCAAACCGCTGTTTTTGCGAAATATGATGACAATAGCAGAAGTAATGTTACTAAGAAGGCTACTTACCTTTCCAATAAACCTGAAGTGGCTACAGTAACTGATAAAGGTCTAGTCAAAGCGGTTGGGCTAGGTACGGCAACCCTTACTATCTCTTATGAGGGTGTTTCCACAACCGTCACCGTTAAAGTTACTGACAAACGATATGTTCAATTCACTTATACCCGTAGCGATAAGGACTATAAGGATTGGAATATCTGGGTTTGGAACACTGGAGCTAAAAATGACCAGATTGATTTCACAACCTTTAAGAATGGCACAGCGAGCGTTCTGATTGAGGTTGCGGAGAATGCAACAAGCGTTGGATTTGTCCTGCGCAAAGGTACGGATTGGAACACGGGAAAACAAGACTACCCGGACGATCGTGTCATACCGTTGACCCCTGGTGAACCGTTCACTAAGGTGTATGTAACCAGTATGGTTAAAGAGCTTGATATCAAACCAAGTATTAGCGGCCCCATTTTAAAAGATGGAACGATTACTTTCAGATATCGCGACGACGCTTTGTTCCGTACTGGAAATATGGACGCAATAACAGCTGCTAAAGTAAAAGTGAACGGCACTTCGTATCCAATGATCTATGATCCGGCTAACGAGTGGTTCACTTATACACTGGCTGATTTAAAAGAAGGTATGTATAAATATACTTTCTTGATTACTAAAGACGGCGTCACTACCGAAATTACAGATCCAAAGAATACGGTGAATGATGAATCTGTTATTGATTATCATCAACCTGTCGTTACGATTACGGCATCCGTAAGTCCAGAGGCAGTCACATCCAATCAGAATGCTGTTGTAAGCATCAACGCTTCCTCTTCGGAAGAAGTAACTTACTCTGAAGCATATATGGATTTAACCAATCTTGGAGGACCTAGCAAAGTTAAGCTGGATACGGAACTCTTGAAACAAACGGTTGCTGTGAAAGACACGGTGTCAGCGGGCATCAAGGAAATTCCGATTACGCTCGTAGACCAATACGGCAATGCACATAAGGAAAAGGCTACACTTGAGGTAAAAGCAAGAACCTATACAGGGGATAAGCTGGATTTTGATTGGGATGAGGCCCGGATTTATTTCGCGCTTACAGACCGGTTTAAAGACGGTGACCCAACGAATAATGAGAATGTAAATAAAGATCATCTGGAAGCTTATCATGGTGGAGATTTCCGGGGGATGATCGACAATCTCGATTATTTGCAAGAGCTAGGAATTAACACGTTATGGATCACGCCAATCGTAGATAATATTGATTTTAACAAAGGTGTTGACTTTGGCAGCGAACAATATGGATACCATGGGTATTGGGCAAAAGATTTTACCAAGCTCGACGAGCATCTTGGCGATATGGCAACCTTCAAGGAGCTAATCGAAAAGGCGCATGACAAAGGGATCAAGATCATGGTTGACGTTGTACTCAATCATACGGGTTACGGTCTGAAAGCTGAGGATACCTATCCGACAATTACAGCTGAGGATAAAGCACGTTTCGAAGGGATGCTGCGCACGGATGGTGTATCCGCAGATACAGATCCAATTAAGGGTGAGCTTGCTTTCCTGCCAGATTTCAAGACGGAAGATCCAGCCGTTCGTGAAAAAATTATCGCTTGGCAAACAGGCTGGTTAGACAACGCACGTACGGAACGTGGAGACACGATTGATTATTTCCGTGTGGATACAGTCAAGCACGTGGACGATACGACTTGGAAAGCCTTTAAAAATGCACTGACAGCGATTGATCCAAACTTCAAAATGACCGGCGAATACTTCGGTGGAACCATTGATAACAATGGTGGAATGCTCGAAACTAGCCAGATGGATGGTCTGCTTGATTTTGGATTTAAAGATGCAGCCAGAGATTTTGCAAATGGTAAGGTAAACAGTGTGGATGCTTATCTGCAGGAACGTGAATTAAAGATCGATAATACGAAGATGATGGCTCAATTCCTGAGCAGTCACGATGAGAATGGTTTCTTGTCTGATTATGTGGGAGGCGATAAAGGCAAGCTGAAGATTGCTGCAGCTCTGCAAATTACCGCCAAAGGACAGCCGGTAATATACTACGGAGAAGAACTGGGGAATTCCGGCAGCAATGCTGGAAATATGTCTGAAGGTCAATTCAGTGAGAACCGTAAGGATATGCCTTGGGATCAATTGACGGCAGAGAAGCCACTACATGACCATTATCAAAAGCTGTTGAATATCCGTGCGAAGTACTCCAAAGTGTATTCCAAAGGTGCGCGCACGAAGCTCGCAGGTTCAGATGATTCAGGTTATTTAGCTTTCAACAAATCTTATGAAGATGAGAACGTAGTGACGGTAATCAATACTAAAACTAGTGGGAATTCTGTAACGATTCCAGTACCGTTTGCTGCCAATTCATCGGTAACCGATGAATACAGCGGTAAAACATACATGGTTTCCGAAGATCAAAAGGTAAATATTGATCTGCCAGGCAGAGATGATGGAGGCACGGTTATTTTGGCGGAGGTATCGGATGTTATACCGACACCAACGCCGACGCCGACACCAACGCCGACGCCGACACCAACGCCGACACCAACGCCGACGCCGACACCAACGCCGACGCCAACGCCGACGCCAACGCCGACGCCGACACCATCGTCGACGCCAACGCCGACACCAACGTCGACGCCAACACCAACACCAACATCGACGCCGACGCCGACGCCGACGCCGACACCAACATCGACGCCAACGCCGACACCAACGTCGACGCCAACACCAACATCGACGCCGACGCCGACACCAACATCGACGCCAACGCCGACACCAGAAGTAACACCGTCGCCTGAGGTGACACCAACACCAACGCCAGAAGCCACAGCGGCACCAACCTCTGGAGTTGTTGTTAACCCTAGCCCTACGCCGCCAGCGGATACTCAGGTTGTGAATGAGGATAGCTTGAAGAATGGTAAAGACGGCAAGGTGCAAATTGATGTTGCTGCCGGTAAGACAGAGGTACGCTTACCTTTACAAGCTGCACAAATACTAGGAACTAATGATCTTGTATTTAAAATGGGGGATCTGTTAGTTACTATCCCTAGCCAGCTTTTAAGTACAATGCCAAGTTTAGCTTCAGGTATTGATGGGGTAGGTGCCCAAATCTTGCTTGAACTGAACCCACTGGCGCAGTCTGCTGCGAAAGCCATAGTAGACGGTTTAAATAAAGACAGTGCTCATGTTAGCTCTCTTTCCGATGTATTTGAATTCAGACTTAGCGTGCTGATGAAAGACGGTACTCGGATTGTAATTAAGCAGTTCGATGAGCCGATTACGATCTCATTCAAGATTAAAGGGCAATTCAACAAGGACTTAATCGGAATCTATTATTTAAGTGATAATGGCGGGTTAGAGTACGTGGGAGGACAGCTGAATGGAGAGGTGATCACGGCACAAGTCACACATTTCAGTAAGTATGCTGTGCTTGAAATCGATAAGTCGTTCAAAGATGTTCCTGCAACCTATTGGGCATTTAAGGCGATTCAATCACTTGCCGCCAAACAAATTGTGTCAGGGGTCACTACCTCTGAGTTTGATCCAAAAAGTAATGTTAGCCGTGCGGAATTTACAGCACTACTAGTACGTGCACTTGGCTTAAAAGCGGAAGGGCAGGTCCTGTTTACTGACATCAGGTCAGATGCATGGTATGCCTCATATGTAGCCACAGCTACTAAGCTGGGTATTGTTAGTGGACGGAGTAATAATAGTTTTGCGCCGAATGCATCAATTACCCGTGAGGAAATGGCTGTTATGGCGATCCGCGCACTTGAAGTGAAGTCTGGTAAGAAGCTTGAACCTGTAGCAGCCTCTACGGCATTTACTGACGCTTCAAGTATTAGCAAGTGGGCGGAAGCCTATGTGAAGACTGCAGCAGACTTAGGACTCCTGCAAGGCCGAGAGAACAATCGATTCGCTCCAAAAGCATGGATGACCCGCGCAGAAAGCGCACAGGTTATTTATACGCTGCTGAGCAAGTAGGCTAAACTAAGGTGTGCTGAATTCTGGCACCCCTTAGTTTGAGCAGCGGTTAGCATTTTAGTATGCTCCAAAAGAAAACAGGGTATCCCGAAGCGATTATCGCTTGCGAGATACCCTGTTTTGTTATGCTGTATGGCTGGGCAGTGGGAAGAAAAGAAATCTTTTAGATGATTGCCTTTAGGATAGCGAATCCATAGGCTGGCATTTTCACGATCAGCTTGCTGCGTTCTGTGCGCATTGTTTCGCCTGTAAACAAGTTCTCCCAATCCCGCTCGTCTACGTCAATACGGAAGGTCTGAGCGGTCTCTTCACTGTTGATTAGTACCACAATCGTCTGCAGATCCAGCCGGCGCTCATAGGCTAGCTTGCTGCCTTGTTGTCCTGCCTCAAGGAAGGTAAATGTACCTGTGCGGAGAGCAGGGTGGTCATTGCGTATTTTAATAAGCTGACGATAGAACTCGAAGAGCTCTCGATCCTGCTTTTCAGGGTTCCACTCCATGCATTTGCGGCAACCAGGGTCACCTTCACCGTCCATGCCGATCTCGTCACCGTAATAGATGCAGGGAGTGCCCATAAAGGTGAATTGGAACAGTGCCGCTAATCGCATCTTGTTTTTGTCTCCAGCAGCCAGCGTAAGCAGTCGTGGAGTATCGTGGCTATCCAGCAGATTAAAAGCAACTTCACTAGCCTGCAGCGGGTAGCGTGATAACTGTTTACCAATGGAATTGGCGAATCCTTCAGCATCAAGAGTGCCATGCACAAAGAAGTCAAGGACGGCGTCAGTGAAAGGATAGTTCATAACGGCATCAAATTTATCGCCTTCCAGCCAAGGTGCAGATTCATGCCAGATTTCCCCCAATATGTAGGCCTCAGGATTAGCACGTTTAACCACCTTGCGGAATTCCCGCCAGAAATCATGATCCACTTCATTGGCAACGTCCAGACGCCAGCCATCGATCCCGACTTCTTTGATCCAGTATTCTGCGACTTTCAGTAAGTATTGTTTAACTTCAGGGTGTTCTGTGTTTAGCTTTGGCATTAGCGGTTCAAAAGCAAAGGTGTCATAAGTAGGGACACCGTTTTCAATCTGAAGCGGAAACTTGCGAATATGGAACCAATCTTTAAAGGCGGAAGCCTCTCCTTTTTCTTGAACATCTACAAAAGGAGCAAAGGTTTTGCCAGAATGATTGAATACGGCATCTAGCAGGACACGAATCCCACGTTTATGGCAGCTATCGACGAGCTTTTTTAAAGTCTCAATATCTCCAAAATGCGGATCGACTTTCATATAGTCTTCTGTATCGTATTTATGATTAGTAGTTGCATCAAAGATAGGTGTGAAATAAATAGCAGTGATCCCAAGCTCGTTAAGATGATCTAAATGATCAATAACCCCTTGCAGGTCGCCGCCAAAAAAATTGGTTGGTGTTGGTTCGGAGCCCCATGGCTGAACATTTTCCGGATCAAGGCTCGGGTCACCATTTGCAAAGCGTTCTGGGAAGATCTGATAAAAAACAGCGTCCTTTACCCAGGCAGGCGGAGCGAATACGTCAACGCGGTTAATGAAAGGGAATTCGAACAGCTTGTTTGGGTTTTCCGGCCGCACCGTTTGAAAGTCACTTTCGGTCATCCAAATTCGTTCGTTATCTTTTTGAAGTAAGAAACCGTATTTCAAGCGGCGGTAGAGAGGTACTGAAGCACATTCCCAATAGTCAAACATAGCATCGGAGGTGAAGAGGGTCATGGGAATTAGCTCTTTTGTGGTATCCCAAGCATATTTATCTCCAGCAAAGGCGAACACTTCGGTTAAATCCCCTTTTTTAGCGCGTAGACGCAGGTGAATCGTACTTTCATTATAGGCATAAGACCAATTTAACCGCGGACGATGATACACTGCTTCCAGTAACATGATAAATCCTCCTAAAGTTTTGTTAGCGTTACTTCCTCGGAGACTTCGGCAAAACCGCATCGAAAGCATACGCTAAGTTTTGTTAGCGCTACTTTCTCGAAAGCATAAACTATTCCCGGACGATACTCCACAGAGCGCGTGGAATGTAGAATGTCGCTATTGTTATTGGTTGCACAGTTTTTTATGCAACATGCACTAAATCAGTAGCCGAGTAGCACATAACAAAGAGGCACAACCACCGCGAAGTAGCTTGCCCGAGGTTGTACCTTTGATAAGTAACATTGCCTTTTAATTATATAGAACAGGAGGCAGACAAGGGATGTTGTGCTTCATGCTGGACAGCCTCTTAACGTTTTGGATTATAGCATGGAATAAAAGGGCTTTCAATACTCTTGTTCAAACCATTGCACTAAATTTCACTAAAGTAAACGAGCATTGTGAAGGGCAATTTATGAGAAATCTCTTGAAATAGAGAAAATGTGGCATATTAGGGGCAAATAAAATAGATATTCCAATAATAAACACATGAATTATCGACTAATTAAAAGATATCATGTGAAAAATGGAGATATATGCCTATAATGTATATCAAATAATGGAAAATGACCCAATACAGTATATGCAAACGTTTTTAAAAACAATCGTTACTGTTGTATGATGTACTCATGAATGAAGCGCTTTCTTACCTGTGAAATGCAGATACAGAAGGAGCAAGCTAAAAGAAGAACTTTTTTTTTAGCCTTTCTGAAATCGTTTGCGCAGATTACAGCACTACTATTTTCCATCTTACGTTTTTAAAAATTGGGAGGGGTTAAAGTAATGAAATTGAAAAAAATGATGGTTATCACCGCAGCTTTCTCAATGGCTCTGTCCGTTACAGCATGCGGTTCCAACAACAACAGTACGAATAACGGGGGCAACAACGCAGCAAAAGCTACTAATAATGCTACTACAGAGACTGCAGCGCCAGAGAGCACAGATGCAGCAGCAACAGATGAAATTGTACCTGAAGATGGCGCAACTCTAGTGGTATGGGAAAGTAAAGAAGAAAGACCTTTTGCAGATGAGATTGCTAAACAGTTCACAGCAAAATATAACGTTCCAGTCAAGGTTGAAGAATTGGCACCACCAGATCAAGTAACTAAACTTACTCAAGATGGTCCTTCAGGATTAGCGGCAGACGTTATTCTTATCCCTCACGATAACTTAGGTAAAGCGGCAAGCGCGAGCTTGGTTCTTCCTAACGATGTCTTCGGTGAAGAAACAAAAGCTAACAATACTGAAGCTTCGATTATCGGATCTTCGTACGAAGGCGAATTGTATGGTTACCCAAGAGCAGCAGAAACTTATGCATTGTTCTACAATAAATCGCTTGTTAAAGAAGCACCTAAATCATTTGATGATGTTCTTGCATTCAGCAAAACATTCACGGATAAATCGAAAAATAGATATGGGATTATGTGGGAAGTAGGAAACTTGTACTTCAACTACATGTTTATCGCTTCCGATGGCGGATACCTCTTCGGTAAGGATGGTACGGATAAAGATGATATCGGTCTTGCTAACGATGGCGCAATTGCAGGACTTAAAGAATTTGTGAAACTGAAGGAAGCATTGCCAATTAAGAGTGGTGATATCAACAGTGATATCAAACGCAGCTTGTTCAACTCTGGTGATGTAGCTATGGATATCACAGGTCCATGGGAGCTTGGAGGATACAAAGAAGCTCTTGGTGACAACCTTGGTATTGCTCCAATCCCTACAGTGAATGGCAAAACAGCAATTACATTCTCTGGTATTAAAATTTTCGCAGTTAACTCGTTTACTCAATATCCGAATGCTGCTAAATTGTATGCGAATTTTGCTTCAAGCAAAGACGCTCAGCTGTTACTGAACAAAACGATTGGTTCGGTTCCTACAAACAACGAGGCGCTTCTTGATCCACAGATCTCTAGCGATCCATATGTCTCTGTTTTTGCAGAACAAGCTAAGAACTCCCAACCGATGCCTTCTATTCCTGAAATGGGTAACGTATGGAGCCCAGTGAATGCTGCCCTTCCAGAAATTTGGGATAAAAATGGGGATCCAAAAGCAGCAATGGACAAAGCTGTACAACAAATCAAAGATTTGAATAACAGTGCATCCCAATAAGGATCATAATTCACTGTCTTAACAGCATACAGTGAATCAAGCTGCCCGCCGCATGTTTAGCGGCTGGCAGCTTCTTATTTTCACTCGGAGAGGAGAACGGAAGCGAAATGCAACGACATCGCACGAGGGCCGCAATACTGTCGACGATTTTTATGGGATTGGGACAAATATATAACCGCCAATTCGTTAAAGGAATATTATATTTAGCCGTAGAAGCTGTAGCCGTTTTTTATTTTATTGAGAACCTTGCCAACTCTTTATGGGGCATCGTAACACTAGGAGAGAATCCGAGTCGTCTGGTTAAAGTGAAGGGGATCGCCAAGATGGTTACCGGTGATCACTCGATTTATATCATGATCCAAAGCTTGATCACCATCCTTATTCTTATTCTATTGATTATCGCGTGGTATTTGAATATCAGAGATGCTTACAAGATTGGAGAAAAACGTGATAACGGTCTTCAGGCAAACACTTTTAAACAAAGTGTTCGTTATATCCTGGATTACAAGTTTGCTCAAGCGTTTCTAGTCTTGCCGGGCATTGGTGTTCTATTCTTTACGATTATGCCAATTATCTTCATGATCCTGTTGGCCTTTACGAACTATTCCGCACCTGATCATCTTCCACCCGCCAAATTGGTGGACTGGGTTGGATTTCAGACCTTTCGTAATTTATTGGTCCTTAAGACATGGAGCCACACTTTTTATGGTGTATTAACATGGACAATTATATGGGCAGTTCTTTCAACCATTACTACATACTTCGGAGGACTGTTGGTCGCTTTGCTGGTGAGTCAGAAGGGCATTCGCTTCAAAGGAATGTGGAGAGTAATTCTGATTGTGCCTTACGCGGTGCCACAGTTAATCTCGCTTCTGCTCATGCGCAACTTATTTAACGGTCAATTCGGGCCTATCAATCAATACATGGGGTATTTTGGATTGGATGGTTTACCGTGGCTGACTGACCCATTCTGGGCTAAGGTTACCGTAATTATCGTTAATATGTGGGTAGGTATTCCTGTTTCTATGCTGCTTATCATGGGCGTTCTGACTACTATCCCACGGGATATGTATGAAGCTGCTGAGGTGGATGGAGCATCGGGTTATCAGAAGTTCCGTATCGTAACGTTGCCGATGGTATTGTTCTCTACAGCACCGACCTTGATTACGCAGTTTGCAGGTAACATCAACAACTTTAACGCGATCTTCCTATTAACTGGTGGTAGTCCGGTAAATGGTGACTATCAATATGCCGGTTCTACGGACTTGCTAGTAACCTGGTTATACAAATTAACGCTAGATCAGAATAAAAACAACATGGCTTCGGCAATAGGGATTATTATCTTTATCATTGTCGCTTCATTCTCCCTGTACAATTACCGCCGGACGAAGTCATTTAAAGAGGAGGATATGATCCAATGAGCAGAAAAGTCGCGAACTTTATTCGCTTAGCAGGTAGTTATATTATCTTGATTGCTTTGTCGATAGCTGCACTCTATCCTGCCCTTTGGATTCTTTTAGCTTCTTTCCGACCTGGTAAATCATTGTACAGCAAAACGTTTATTCCCGAGCAATTCACTTTATCACATTACAGAGAATTGTTCACATCACCCAGCTATATGTTTGGGACTTGGTATGCCAATACCTTGAAAATAGCTGTGTTCTCGATGCTTATCGGGGTAGTTCTTACTTTGTTAACCAGTTATGCCGTATCCAGATTCCGGTTTAAAGCGCGTAAAACAGCGTTATCCACCGTATTGATTCTTGGTATGTTCCCTGGTTTTATGAGTATGATCGCTATTTATATGCTGCTTAAAGAGTTTAATTTGCTGGATACACATATTGCGTTAATTATCGTTTATGCGGCCGGGGCGCCGCTGGGAGGGACCTTTATCGCCAAAGGTTTCCTCGATACGATTCCTCGTTCCTTGGATGAGGCCGCTCGTATTGACGGGGCGAGCAATTTCGGAATATTTATGCGAATCATCTTACCTTTGTCACGTCCTATGATCACATATATGGCGCTGACTCAGTTTGTTGGACCATGGGTGGACTTCATTTTTGCGAGACTCATTCTGCGGACTAAGGAGAACTGGACAGTTGCAGTGGGGATGTGGGATATGGTTAACACCAATCAAAACACTAACTTTACCTTGTTCTCTGCGGGTGCGGTTTTGATCTCCATTCCAATTATGATTTTGTTTGTATTCTTGCAACGTCTGCTAGTAGATGGCTTGACAGCAGGAGCTAGTAAGGGGTAAACCCATTCGCTCGCTTCATGCTAATAAATGATCAGGGTACAGCCTTTATACAGAAATGGAGGGCTGTACCCTTATTTCGTCATGGGGAGTGAACTTAATGAAAAAGTCCTGGACTCTATATTTTAAATCTGTTGGAGTTAAACTGTTCGTTATTTTATTTAGTTCTATAGTTCTCTTATCCTCCGTGCTAGGATTGACTTCCTATTTTGCCGCTAAAAATATCATTACGAATGAGGTTGCTGCAGCCTCCACACAATCTGTAGTTCAGGCAGCGGACAAGCTGGATTTTGTGCTGGCAGAGTATGAGGCACTATCAAGGCAGTTTGCACTCGACTCTGTGTTAAAGGGTGATTTAGAAAAAATAAATAGTGGCGAGCTTACAACTGTGGCCAAAGCCGGTGCTGAAGATCGGATTCGCAGAAAGCTAGACTTGGTAAAAGGGTCTGATGAGCGGATGTATGGCGTCAGGCTGGTATCCAAGAGCTTGGTAGACTCAGAATCTTATAAGTCTGCTGGTATAAGTGGGATTCGTAGTGATGAAGGCATTTCCGCAAGATTAGAGCAAATTGCCGCAGCTAAAGGAGAGCCAGTCTGGTTTCCCGTTCGTGAGAAAGGCTTTTTTGATGCTTATACTGAGCCCTCCTTAACTATGGGGAGATTGCTACGTAATCTTTTACATCCCGAAGCGGAGTATTACATGCTAATCGAAGTGAAAGGGAAGGCCATGACTGAAATGCTGTCTAACCTTCAGATTGGGATGACCGGTGAAATTCGTATCTTGAGTGCGGATGGCAGCATTGTGTATGGTGCGGATCATGCCAAGCTGGGTCAACCCTCTTACATAAAAGTTTCAGAAGAACAAGGGAAAGAGCAAAATCATTCATTTACAGCGGAGGATGAGAACGGAAGTTCTCAGCTTGTTGTATACCAGCCCCTGGCGACTGCCAAGTGGATGCTTATGGGGTATGCTCCTGTCAGTGATTTTACTAAGTCTGCGGACAAGCTTTTATATATCACATTTTCTGTGGTGCTGGCGGCAGCCTTAATAGCACTACTAATTGGTTATATTCTTGTTCGATTGGTAGGGCGCCCGCTGGGTAAGCTGGCAATCTTGATGGAGGAAGGAGAGCGTGGGAACCTGCAGGTACGAACCAATTTCAAGGGCAAAGATGAGATTGGCCGCTTGGGTCAAAGCTTCAACAAAATGATGGAGCAGATCTCCTTACTTGCAAGGCAGAGCGGGAATTCGGCAGATGAGGTCCTCCTTACTTCGGAACAATTAGTACAAGCATCAAGTACAATCTCCCTCCATGCCAGAGAGGTTGCGACCGCTACCGGTGAGATTGCAGCGGGGTCAGCCAGCCTCGCTGTTGAAGCCGAACGCAGTTATCACAATGTTGAGATTATCGGCAACAAAATGAGTGAAGTGACGGAAATAAATACAGTGATGGACCATTCAGCAGAACGGGTCATTGAGGTTAGCAATCAAGGTACAGAGCTGATGAAACTGCTGGTAGAGCAGAGTGAGTCTACGGTAGAGATGATCAATCGAATTCAAGATAATTCTACTAAGCTCAGAGAAAGCACTCATTTAATTCGCAGTATACTCAGCCCTATGATTGCTGTGAATAAGCAGACCAATATTTTGGCACTAAATGCTACCATAGAAGCAGTTAGAGCAGGTGCGGCAGGTAGAGGGTTCATAGTGATTGCTGATGAAATCAGGCAGCTCGCTAACCAGTCGAATGAATCGATTCAATCGGTCTCCAAGATCACGGAAGAGATTGGTCTACATATCGAGAACACCGTTAAGGATATCAATGAAGCCGCTCCTAAGTTCCGTGAACAAATCTCTTCTGTAAGAGAGTCGTCAACGATATTCGCGAGTGTCAAAGAGGAAATGGAACATTTCATGAAACATATTAGTGAATCTTCTGCTTCTGTCCTCGAACTGATTGAGTTCCAGCGTCAACTCGGTGAATCCATGGCCAGCGTAAGCTCCATCGTCCAGCAAACCACTGCTTCGACGGAGGAGGTAGCTTCTATGTCATCTCAGCAATTCACGGTTAGTGAGGAATTGGTTGCCCTATCGGAAAAGCTGGAGGGCTTGGCAGCCGATCTTAAGCACTCTTTGGTTTCTTTTCAAGTATGACAATATTATTCTAATAGAGACGGGCAATTTTCCAATATAATGGAGAGTTGCTCGTTTTTGTTGATTTGATTGCTATCGGACGTTATCTTGTCTTCGAAGTGGCTAAAGAGATACACTTGTATTAAGTAATAAATGAAGAAAGTAGTGATCCATTGACGAACTTAAATCTGAGCCCCAGCGGGAGTCTTTTTCAGCAGGTTTTAATCGAGGGAGATTATAGTCCTCATTTTTTTGCTTACTATTATAAACAGTGGAATAACTACAATATGTCTTACCATCAGCATAATTCAACGGAAATCATGTATTTGATCTCAGGAAGTTGTATCGTGGATGTCCGTCCAAGCTCAGGAGGAGAAGAGAGAGTTCGGCTGAAGCGGGGAGAATTGATCATTTTAGACGCGAATGTTCCGCATAGGCTGATTGTTGAAGAGGGGGCACCTTGTCGGATGCTAAATGTGGAATTTGGGTTCATGGAATATAGAGGGGTTGCACCCTCTGTTGGCAAGCTAGCCCGTGAAGAAACGGCGCTCGCAGAAATGCTGCAGCTTCCTTTTTCCAGTTTAGTAATGCCTGATCCGGAGGAAATCTATCATGTTCTAAAGGGACTTGTGTTAGAGCTTGATCAGAGCGGCGGAAAGGGTGGAAGTATGGTTGATTTATTATTTTGTGAGCTTCTGTTGCGGTTATCCAGACTTCGGCAAGAGCAGCTTCATACCAGCCAACAGCCCTCGCAGCTTTATGTGCGGCGGAGCATTGAATTCCTGCATCAGAACTATGACCAGAACATTCAGGTTAAGGACATCGCTGCCGCAGTTAATCTGCATCCCGGATATTTGCATCGAATTTTTAAGAGCCATACAGGTCGGACGCTCAGCGATTACTTGAATATGCTGCGAATGGAGAAAGCGAAGATGCTGCTTGGGCAGAGCGACATCCCGATTGCTGAAATTGCAGATTACGTAGGAATTAGCAGCAGGCAATATTTTCACCTTCTTTTTAAAAAATACGCCGATTGCACGCCTGTAGAATTCCGCAATTCCATTGAGCGTCACGCCTGGAGTTATGAAGAGTATGATTTTCAGTAGATAGGTTAGGATTTTTGACACCTTCTTTCAAAAGAGGTCATGATATTGGTTACGCTTTCCTTAGGTCCCTTGCTACAATGGACAGGAACAACCAATTCATTACCGGAGGATGATAACCATGTCATTTAAAGTGTCTTTTATAGGGGCAGGCAGCATTGGATTTACCCGTGGATTGTTGCGGGACTTACTAACTGTACCGGAATTTAAAAATATCGAAGTCTCATTTATGGATATTAACAGCCACAATCTGGAGATGGTCACGGAGCTATGCCAGCGTGATATTAAGGAGAATGGTTTAAATATACAAATTCAGGCGACAACGGATCGCAGAGAAGCACTGAAGGATGCCAAGTACGTATTTTGTACTATTCGGATGGGTGGGCTTGAAGCCTTTGCTACGGATGTGGACATTCCCTTAAAATACGGAGTTGATCAGTGTGTGGGAGATACTCTGTGTGCGGGTGGCATCATGTACGGGCAACGCGGAATTGCGGAGATGCTGAATATTTGCCGTGATATTAGGGAGATGGCAGCACCGGATGTGCTTTTGCTTAACTATTCGAATCCGATGGCTATGCTGACCTGGGCCTGCAATAAATATGGTGGTGTTCGGACCATCGGTCTATGTCATGGTGTACAGCATGGGCACCAACAAATTGCGGATGTGTATGGTCTTAAGAAATCCGAAGTTGATATTATCTGTGCGGGCATCAATCACCAGACCTGGTATATTTCAGCAAGTCATGAGGGGAAGGATCTGACCGAAGGTCTTTTAGAGGCTTTTGAGAAACATCCGGAATTCAGCCGTACGGAAAAAGTGCGCATCGATATGCTTCGTCGCTTTGGCTACTATAGTACAGAATCCAATGGACACTTAAGTGAGTACGTGCCATGGTACCGTAAACGCAGTGATGAAATTATGGATTGGATCGATCTTGGGAGCTGGATTAACGGAGAAACAGGCGGTTATCTGCGTGTCTGCACGGAAGGTCGGAATTGGTTCGAGACCGATTTTCCAAACTGGATGAAAGACCCGGCATTGGAGTATACGAAGGAGAATCGCGGGGAAGAGCACGGCTCTTATATTATAGAAGGATTGGAAACGGGACGAGTGTACCGGGGGCACTTTAATACAGTGAACAATGGTGTAATCTCTAATCTGCCAGATGATGCCATCATCGAAGCACCGGGATATGTAGACCGGAACGGGATCTCCATGCCATTGGTAGGTGAATTGCCGCTGGGTCCTGCCGCCGTATGTAACGTGAGCATTTCAGTGCAACGTCTGGCGGTTGAAGCAGCTGTACACGGCGATGATAAGCTGTTACGTCAGGCATTTATGATGGATCCACTCGTTGGTGCTGTATGTAATCCAAAAGAAATCTGGCAGATGGTCGATGAGATGCTCGTCGCAGGGGAACAGTGGCTGCCTCAATACAGCGAAGCTATTGCTAAAGCCAAGGAACGTTTGGCTTCAGGAGAGCTTATCCCAACGAACGCTAACAACGAGGGCGCTGCTCGCCTGAAGGTGAAGACGGTGGATGAGATGATGCAGGACCGGGAAGCAGCGAACAAAAATGCTGGTGAGTCTGATAAAGGCAAGGATAGAGAGAAGGTTCAATAAGGTGTAGCATTGAAAGCTTTTTAACTATAAATAACCTCCACATTCCATAGTTTGGGATTGGAGGTTTTTTTAGGATGGAAATCTAAGAGGGGGAAAAACAAAACAGCAGTCATAGCTTACGAAAATAAGCTGACATGGGTGGGGAGTACAAGTTTATCGGTACCGATCCAAATTGTGAAATTAGGTTTATAGTAGGAGTTATTATGTAACTGAAAAAAGAAAGTTAGTTTAATTTCACTGGCTTATTTTTTAATCTATACCGTAGCGCCGAGCGCTACAGTAATCCCACACAGTTGCCCTACATACTATACTGACGCATTCCTCGATACTTACGGACTCAGATGAGCAATTTGCCCCTCCCCGATACTTGTGGTCCCATATGACGCTATTCGCCCATCCCCCGGTACTTTCGGACCCAGATGACGCTATTCGTCCATCCCTCGATCTTACGGACCCAGATGACGCTATTTGTCCATCCACGATACCTACGGACCTAGATGACGCTATTTAGCAATTTATCGCCTTTGGAGCGTATTATCGGACTCCAGTGCAGCTATTGCTCAGAAAGAGGCTCTTTTTTGGTGTTTTTCATGCCTATAGCGGCTATGGGGTCCGATAGCAAGTCAAATATGCGATAAAGCTACGTATAAGGTCATCTGTGTCCGAAAGCGCCGATCTCCCAGAATCCCCAGTTGCCCTACATACTATACTGAACGCATCCCCTGTTCTTACGTACCTAGATGACGCTATTCGCTCATCCCTCGATCTTACGGACCCAGATGACGCTATTTGCCCATCCTCCGATACTTGCGGACCTAGATGACGCAATTCGTCCATCCCCGATACCTACGGACCTAGATGACTCTATTTAGCAATTTATCGCCTTTGGAGCGTATTATCGGACTCCAGTGCAGCTATTGCTCAGAAAGAGGCTCTTTTTTGGTGTTTTTCGTGCTAATAGTAGCTATGGGGTCCGATAGCAATCCAAATGTGCGCTAAAGCTACTTATAAGGTCATCTGTGTCCGAAAGCGCCGATCCCCCAAAATCCCCAGTTGCCCTAATTGGATTTCCAGCGCATTCCCTGATACTTACGGACCTAGGTGACGCTATTCGTCTATTCCCCGATACTTGCGGTCCTAGATGTCGCTATTCGCCCATCCCCCGATACTTGCGGACCCAGATGACCCTATTTGCAAATTTATCGCCTTTGGAGCATATTATCGGACTCCAGTGCAGCTATTGCTCAGAATGAGGGTCGTTTTTGGTGTTTTTCATGCCTATAGCGGCTATGGGGTCCGATAGCAAGCCAAATATGCGATAAAGCTACGTATAAGGTCATCTGTGTCCGAAAGCGCCTAACCCCAGAATCCCACAGTTGCCCTACATACTATTCTGACGCATCCCCGATACTTACGGACCCAGGTGACGCTATTTGCCCATCCCCCGATACTTGCGGACCCAGATGACGCTACTCGTCCATCCCTTTATCTTACGTACCTAGATGACGCTATTCGCTCATCCCTTGATCTTACTGACCCAGATGACGCACTTTGTCCATCCCCTGATCTTACGGACCCAGATGTCGCTATTCGCCCATCCCCTGATACTTGCGAACTTAGATGACGCAATTTACGAAGTTTGTTGTTTTGTTCAAGAAGGAGCAACGCCAAAAACGCGGATGTCCCATCAGCCATTTTTGGCTTTTGGGATACCCGCGTTTTGGAGTGGGGGATTAAGAATTAACCGTACCCTTTGGACTAAAGAAGGTCTTCAGCGCCTGATACACTTCTTTTTTGTCTTTAATGACGTAATGCATGAATTGTTCATGTTTCAGATGGCGATAAGCTGACATCAAGGTACTGCTTCGATTGTATTGGTTCACCTCACCGTAGCCGAACATATTGCTTCGTTTCAGCAGTTCTCCGATCAGCTTCACGCAACGTTCGTTGTCGGAGGTGAGATTATCACCATCGGAGAAGTGAAATGGATAAATATTGTACTGCGCAGGTGGGTAGCGGCTATCGATAATTTCAATCGCTCGCTGATATGCCGAGGAACAAATCGTTCCCCCGCTTTCGCCACGGGTGAAGAAATCATGCTCACTGACTTCCTTAGCCTCCGTATGGTGGGCGAGAAAAACAATCTCTACCTTCTCATATTGGCGGCGCAGAAAACGGGTCATCCAGAAGAAGAAGCTGCGGGCGCAGTATTTTTCAAATGAACCCATCGAACCTGACGTATCCATCATCGCAATAATGACCGCATTGGAATGAGGTGTTCTAATATCATCCCATGTTTTGTAGCGCAGATCATCTGGGCTGATACTGTGAATGCCGGGATTTCCGCTGCTTGCATTGCGTCGGAGATTCTCCAGCAGCGTACGTTTTTTATCGATGTTGGACATCATCCCTTTTTTACGAATATCGTTAAAAATAATGGATTTGACCTCGATCTCTTCCTTATTCTTAGGCTTCAGATGAGGCAATTCCATATCCTGAAACAGAATGTCCTCCAGATCTTCCAGATTGACCTCTGCTTCCACGGTATCTTGGCCCGGCTGATCGCCTGCTTTTTCTCCTTTACCGGGCTGTGCCGATTGTGAATCGCGCCCAAGCACATCGCCGACCTGACTTTCCCCGTCCCCCTGTCCTACATGCTTCTGTTTACGGAAGTTATAAATAATCCGGTATTCATCCAGACTGCGAATCGGAACCTTCACAATCTGCTTACCGCCTGACAAAATAATATTTTCTTCGGTAACGAGGTCAGGCAAATTATCCTTGATGGCTTCTCTGACCTTTTGCTGATGGCGTTCCTGATCCTGATGACCTTTACGATGAAGGGACCAGTCTTCTTTTGAGACTACGAAGGAAAAGGGACCGGATGATTGCGACAGGATGACCACCTCCCATGGAATATGAAATGTTGATTGAGGCAATTTTTTGCAAAGTATATATTTGGATCCCCCGCAAAGCACCTGAGTACGCATAGAAAGCAAAGCCTCACTTTGTGGGGATGTTTTGGGGTTGTAACTAAAGTATATTCATGGGGATGAGGGATATGTGATTTCTTATTCACTGATCTCATCTACGGTCAGCACATAGCTGTTAGATTGGCTTTCGCCAGAGTAGTTACGTCCATCCATATTGAAAGAGTATTGAGCATTTACGGAGCCCTTAAGGAAACGACCCATTACCTGTTCACTCACCTGGACAAAATAATGAATGTTAACCATAGATGCAGCATTAACTACCCCCAGCGGCAAGGTGCCGGCAAATGAAGATTGTGGATTCGGAACTCCATCAATCACAATGCTGTTGGGATCAAGAAAACATTTTTCCGGGGTTAGCCGATTCAGAGATATTTCCGCAGGCCAATTTCCACTATTGGTTAGTGAGATCCAGCATTGGACTCGCTCTCCTGCTTCTACGATAGTTGGTTTTGCATGGACTACGAGTGAAATGATAGGTGTGACTACTAGGGTGGTAACTGTATTGGAACGAGAGGTTTGCCGTACGGTCCGTCCGTCTGGAAGCACAAAGGTATACTGAACACTACCATGGTTTTGTACGGCTGCGATTTCATGAATGTTAATGGCTGCAGGTATACTCACTTGAAAAACTACAACTGCTGTAGTTCCGCCTCTTAAAGTACCTAACTGGATGCCTTCCGCTGGTCGTGCACCTTTTTGCAACACTCCATTTAAGAGAACACTATCCCATACGAAAAGAGTACCTGAAGGTATGGCATCTGTTAGGACTGCATTTACAGCCAGATTCCCGTTGTTCGTTACCGTAAGCTCATATCTCAAATTATCGCCCGGAGCTGCTGTAACATGATCTACTTTTTTGCTAATGGTGACCCCCGCTTGGACAAGTGAGACAACCGCAGTGTTACTTTCGGTCGTAATTGTATGCTCATCGACTGAATAGGTGACAACCGCGCTGTTGGTTAAGGCCAACGAGGGAGAAAACTCTGTTACTCGGACACGAAAAGTAATATCAACGCTTAGGTCTGTGTCCAGGGAACCGAGTAATATCCCCTGTGCCGGGTCTGATTCTGGGTAATAAATCCCACCTGCGATGACACTCCCCGGTATAAACACCGCCCCGTCTGGAATAGAAATTGTTGCACTGATTTGAGTTAAGAGGCTGTTTCCTTCATTTGTAAGCCGCAAGGTGTAAGTGACTACATCCCCTATAAAAGAAGTCGGAGTACTTGCAGACAAGGAGGTCGAGAGCTGGTAGGAGCGTAAAGAAACCAGCACAACGTTAGACGTAAGCTCACCTTTAACGATTCTTCCCTCCGGTGTGGAAAAAGAAAAACGGCCCAGCGCTTTATTTTGCAGCACTAGGGAAGACGGCAGGGAAATGATGACGACTTGAAAGGCGATGCTCACTTGACTCTGCGGTGCAATAGAACCAAGGGGGATGCCTGAAGACGGTGTAGCCCCCGGAAGAGGCACACCGTCTCTGAGCACACTGTTGGAAATAAAGGATACACCTTCTGGAAGAATGTCAAACACCGTCAAAAAAGCATCTGTATTTCCATTATTACTGGCTTTAAAGGTATACACCAAAGTGTCGCCTAAAGAGGCGTGGAGTTTATCTGTACTCTTCAGCAATGAAAGCACGGGGCCCACGACCGGGGTGTTAACGGTATTGGAATAGACAATTCCGTCAACACCCGCTGCCGAGTTGAAGAGTACCATGGACTGATTGGTTACGACAGGTTGGGTACGTGAGCCGGGAATCATAACGCTACTACCTGAACCTGGAAGGTAATGGTTGAAGAAGCACCAGCAGCAATTGTACCAATTGCGATTCCCGAAGCTGGACTGCCACTAGGACGTGGGGCTCCATCTACGGTAATGCTTCCCGTTACGAACTGGCTGCCAGCTGGAATAGGGTCAACCATGATGACATTATTAACTGGTGAAATCCCTAAGTTGGTGACAACAATCGTATAGGTGATGATATCGCCCACAACCGCATCAATAGAAGTAGTGCTCTTAACCACACTTACGTCTGGTGAAGATACAGGGATAATTAGGACGTTTGAGACAGAGGATCCCGTGAGTGAACGTCCATCTGGTGGTGTGAATGTGAAATTTGCTGTAGCTTGATTGACTAACTGTTGTGGCGAAGGGAGGGAAGCAATAGTAACCTGCAACGTAATGGTTACTGTTACTGTACTTCCCGGAGCTACCGACCCAATACTTAAGCCAGTAGCCGGATCTGATCCTGGTTGTGGTACCCCATTCACGAGCACGCTGTTTGGAACAAAGACAGCTCCGTTCGGAATGGTATCGGTAATAACTACATTTGCTATGAGGTTACCAGTATTTGTCACATTTAAGGAGTAAGTAATCGTATCTCCGACAGTTGCGGCGGTTCTGTCCGCCCCTTTGACAACTACAATGATAGGTTGATATACCGGAATAACAAGTGTATTTGAGAATGAAGATCCTGAGAATGCGCCGGAGGTGAAACTGACGGAAGCTTGATTACTAAGTGTTGCAGGATTAGGCAGCACATTGACAATCGTGTTGAACGAGACTTGGAAAGATGCTCCCGGTGCAAGAGTACCGAGCGAGATCCCGTTCGCTGGGTTGGCGCTAGGGCGTGGAGTGCCATCTACGGTCACACTGCCAGCGACAAAGCTAGAGCCTGCAGGTATTGGATCACTGAGGTTAACGTTACTGATATTTGCTATTCCGCTGTTGGTAACAGTGAAGTTATAAGTGATGGTATCCCCAACAACGGCATCGGTAGCTGTCGAAGATTTAGTGACGATAACGTTCGGTGAGGATACTGAGATTGTTGTTGTATTGGAATTGATCGAATTGTTAAATGTCCGTCCATCTGGAAGTGTGTATGCAAACGCGACGGAAGCTTGATTGAGCAGCTGTTGGCTTGCCGGCAATGTTGTGATAAGCACTGAGAACATTACAGACAGGCTTCCATTCGCGGAGATTACCCCCAGTGAGATCCCGGCAGCTGGGTCTGCTCCTGGAGCAGGAGCGCCTTGAATGAGTACACTGTTTGGAATAAACGTTGTACCCGCTGGAATGGTGTCACTCAGGGTTGCTAAAGCTCCGTAGTTACCTGTGTTGGTCACATTTATAGTATAAGTAATCGTATCCCCAACGGTAGCATTGACTGAATTGGAGCTTTTTGCTGCTGCAAGGATAGGCAGATAGACAGGCGTCGTGACGATATTTGAGAAGGCTACATTTGAGACAACACCTGAGGTGAAGCTGACTGTTGACTGATTATTTAACAATCCAGTAGGCGGCAGTGAAACTACATTTACGGTAAAAGCAACAGTTACGGTTACACCGGGTGCTATGCTGCCTAGGGTCACTCCAGTAGCTGGGCTAACTCCTGTGCGAGGCACACCGTCCACAAGCACGCTGCCTGTCACAAAGGTGGTGCCGGCAGGAAGGGCGTCTGTGAAGACCACATTATTTACAGTGGCAATCCCGTTATTAGTTAAAGCTATGGAATAAGTAATAGTGTCACCGACTGTAGTTGATGTTGTGGTTGTAGTTTTAACTACAGCAATATTAGGTGAGGAGACCGGAATAGTGACGGTGTTAGAGAGTGCAGACCCATTAAGTGTACGTCCGTCGGGTAAGGTGAAGCTGTATGCTGCGGTTCCTTGATTGACCAGTTGCTGAGGACTAGGCAATGAAGTGATGTCAACCGTGAAAATGACTACGGTCGTTCCTCCAGGCTGTATTATTCCAGCTGCAATTCCGGTGGAAGGATCCGCTTGCGCTAAAGGGAGTCCATTGATGAGCACGCTATTCGGAACAAAAGCCGTACCTGCGGGAATATTATCCGTCAATGTTAAATTAGCAGCATAGTTTCCTGTGTTACTCACTGTCAGTGTGTAGCTAACGGAATCGCCAACCGTGGCATTGGCTGTACTAGCACTCTTGACTACGGCAATGTTCGGCTGGAACACAGGGACTGTAACGGTATTAGAAAAAGTGGAGCTTGAAATAACGCCTGAAGTGAAGGTAACAGATGCCTGATTGATGAGTGAAGCTGTAGGAGGGACGGAGGTAACAGTAACACTGTAGGTAACCAGCGCTGATGCACCAGCTGCTAGAGTGCCGATAGATATCCCCGAAGCAGGATTCAAGTTCGGGAATGGAACTCCGTTGACAGACACGCTGCCTGTTACAAAAGTACTCCCTACCGGTGTAGGATCATTGAGTAAGACGCTAGTAACAGATTCTATACCATTATTAGTTATATTGACGTTGTATGTGACCGTTTCACCAACAGCAACTGATGTTGAAGTAGTGCTCTTGGTAACGACAATGTTAGGAGCAGAGACTTGTAAAGTTACAGTGTTAGACACAGCAGTCCCAGATAACGGTCTACCGTCAGGCGGAGTAAAGGTAAAGCTTGCAGAAGCCTGATTACTAATCTGCTGAGGTGTTGGCAGGGAGATGATATCAACGGTGAAGCTGACTGCAATACTGGCACCAGGAGCGACATTTCCTACAGCTATCCCTGTATCTGGGGCTGATCCGGGTTGAGGCATGCCACCTACAATGACACTATTAGGAACAAAAACTGTACCTGCTGGAATGTTATCAGTTAGTGTTAAATTTGTAGCCAGATTACCTGTGTTGCTAACAATCACTGTGTAGATGATAGAATCACCGACGACTAGAGCATCGAAATCGCCGTCTCCATCAGCGGCACTTTTTACTAAGGAGATTTGGGGCTGAATAACTGGTGTAGTTGTGATATTAGATGAAGAAGAACCGGAGAATACACCGGATGTAAAACTGACAGACGACTGATTGTTAATCTGTGATGGTATCGGCATCGTTATCCTCACCTCGAATGTTACGGTAGCTGTGGCGCCAGGGCTCAAACTACCGATTGGAATGCCGGCGGACGGAACTGCTAGCGGCAGGGTAGTGCCACTTACAATTACGGTTCCGGGAATAAAAGCGACATTCTCAGGCAGAGGATCGCTGAGAATGATATTGCTTACTGTTGCAATACTGTTGTTGGTCAATACAGAGGTAAAGGTAAGGATATCACCAGTAACAGCAGTAGCAGCGTTTACGCTTTTTACAACACTGACGTTAGGGGCGGACACTGGGACAGAGAGCGTATTGGACACTACATTTCCACCGAGCTGACGCCCGTCTGGAAGGGTGAAATTATATGTCGCTGAAGCAGAGTTCAGCAATACTTGTGATGGAGGTAGGGCTGTGATTGTGACCAGAAAACTTACGGTGACACTATCACCAGGAGCGAGCGGTCCAACTGGAATGCCAGTTGCCGGATTATATCCGGGCAAAGGTGTTCCTCCAATAATGACACTATTCGTGTCAAACACGGCTTGGGGTGGCAGGATATCAGTTACTAATAGAGTAGCTGCAATATTCCCGGTGTTGCTGATCAGGATGGAGTATGAGAGAGATCCCCCTACAGATGCCTGTGCTGCATTGGCGCTTTTGACCATACTAAGGATGGGCTGAAATACAGGTGTTACTATCGTGTTTGAGAGCGAAGAACCGGTGAACGCCCCAGAGGTGAAGGAGGCGCTGGCTCTGTTTGTAAACTGTGCTGGACTTGGCAAGGAAGCAACATTCACTCTAAAAGACACCGTGACAGAGCTGCCCGCGGCGATACTTCCGATTGCTATACCTGTACTTGGGTTAGCCGCTGCAACCGTCGAACCGTTGACAGTCACACTGCCTGCTACAAAAGCTCCCCCCGTAGGAATAGGGTCAGAGACAACAACGTTAGTGACAGTGACGCTGCTTGGGTTGGACACTATGATTGAATAAGTAAGATTTTCTCCAACCGCTACATTAGTTAGATTTGCAGTTTTGGTTAGTGTAATGTTTGGAGCGGAGACCGGAATGGTTAGGGTATTGGATAGACTGGTCCCGGAGAATGATCTTCCACTTGGCAGTTGGTAGGTGTAATTGCTATTGCCTTGATTATTCAGAACAGGTGGAGCAGGCAGAGATTGTACCGAGACAAGAAAGGTCACAGGAACAGCTGCCCCTGAAGCTAAAGTGCCTAAGTTAATTCCTGTAATTGGAGAGTCAGCAGGTCTAGCAACACCGTTAACAGTTACACTTCCCGAGACAAAGGCGCTTCCTGAAGGAATATTGTCGCTCAGGGTTACAGCCGCCCCGATATTCCCTGAATTCTGAACATTTAACGTATAAAGAATATTGCCGCCTACAGTTGCACTGGAAACGTTCGAGCTTTTTGCAATTTGGATTACAGGCTGATACACGGGAGTTGTAGTCGTGTTTGAGACTGAAATGCCAGTAAAAGCACCCGAGCTAAAAGAGGCACTAGATTTATTCAATAGCTGAGCAGGACTTGGTAATGAGATAACGTTGACTTGAAAAGTGACGGCGACGGAGCTTCCTGGAGCGATGGTACCGACAGCAATCCCTGTTCCAGGATTAGCTGAGGGTTGTGATACACCGGCGACGGTAACACTTCCGGGGACCAGCGATGTCCCCGCAGGTATGGTATCTGAGAGTGAGACGTTGGTAATTGCCGCTATGCCGTTGTTACTGATTACGGAAGTGTAGAGTAGTGTATCACCGACAACAACGTCAGCAAATCCTGCGCTTTTGACTACGGTAACATTGGGTGTTCTAACTGGAATAGATAGTGTATTGGATGAGGCTGATCCAGCAATAGTTCGCCCATCTGGAACCTGAAACGTATAAGCGGCGCTTGCTTGATCGACCAGTTGTGGCGGAGAGGGAAGACTATTTACAATGACCCGAAATTGAACAGTAGAACTGCCACCGGCAGCAACCGTACCGATAGCAATCCCTGTGGCAGGGTTACCAGCGACAGGATTTCCATTGACGGTGAAGCTGCCTGCGACATAAGAGCTGCCTGAAGGAATATTATCTGTAAGTGTTGTTAACGCGCCGATATTTCCTGTGTTCGTGATTTGAAGAGTATAGGTGATCTGATCTCCAACCGTAGCATTGGTGGTACTGGCTGATTTCACAATGTTAAGGACGGGTGAATATACAGGTAAGGTTACTGTATTAGATGGAATGACCCCCGTCATGATAGGGCCTCCGGCTACACTTTGAAACGTAAAGGCAGCGTTGGCAGTATTTGCGATATTTTGTGGACTTGGCGGCAATGAAGTGACTTTGGCTTGATATGTAACCGTTATTGAACTGCTTAAAGCTAATGAGCCTAATGGGATTCCTGCTGTAATATCAAAAGTAGGCCTTACGACGCCAGCAACGACTACGCTTCCAGTTACAAAAGTGGATCCTGCCGGCAACGCATCTGATAAAACGACACTTGCTGCTCCCGCTGTTCCTGTATTACTGACAGTCACCGTATAAGTTACCGTATCACCGACTATGGGGCCGGCTACATTAGCGCTTTTAGTGAGGTTTATTTTAGGAGCATTGATATCAACCTGTATGGCATTACCGTTGAGTACATAAGCATCGCCTGAGGTGGTTAATTGTAATACGGCTGAAGATTGATTGTTTATCAGCCGGGCGGAGACGTCAACATTGGTAATGTCCCAGCCTTGACGGCCGCCGATAATGTTGGTCCCTGGGTTTCCGTTGGTTTGATTGCGGTTTCCAAAGGTACCTGTTGTGTTTAGATTACCTGCATCATTGTTAATCTGTGACGCAAAAAAGTTGTTGGCAAAGTTGTTTGGTCCCGATAAAGCAACAAGTGTAGCCGAGGTTGGACCAAATAACGCTTGATCCCCCGAACGGTTGGCATCCCCCTCCTGTGCGCTGAATAACGCTCTGCCGCCAAGCGCACCTGTAATTGGTGTTGCGAAGCCTGTGATCGTAGTTGAAACTGGGGCTGAGGTTGCCTGTACAAGTATTGCACCTGCCCGTAGGGACATATTGCGAAAAGGTAAGGCTGTATTTTGGTAGATTACGCCTAATGTCCAGCCAGCATGGTTGGCCGTGGAATCACTAGGGATAACAATCGTACCCACTACACCGCCAGTGGTGTAGGTGCCGGCGCCGCCTTGTTGGATAATGCTGGTCACGTTGGCGGAACGAACATATGCTGATGCACCACCTCCCAAATCGACTACGTTGCTCGTTGCTGAATCGGGAGTAACGCTGAATGTAGTGCCAGCAGGAGTTATTAGGGAGACAGGATTGTTAATGGCCGAACTGAGGTTAACGGTTCCGTTAATATAGGTACCGCCCCATATCAGTTCTGCATACAGCACTGTGCTGCCAGATGGTAGGACCAGTATGGCTGCTGAACTGTTGCTTGTATAAAGACTAGTAGTTCCGCTAGGATAGGAACCAAATGTCGATGAAGTATTAACAGTCGTAAAGCCACCGATGCTGTCTAGTGTCCCTGGCACTCCGATCGTATCGGAGCGGCTAAGTCCAAGCGTGTTGCCGGTAAATGTGATAGCACCGGTCGCATTGATCGTTGCCCGTACGACTAGTGGAATGATTCTCACCTCCTTCGAGGTTGATTTTGGCCAAAAGTGAACCGTCCTATAGTTAGGACGGCACAGTTAATACCTGTATGTTAGCCTATGATACAAAATGGGTATTAGTGTATGTCCCATCTTAAAATTATAGAAAAAAATGTCTGTTTTGTGATTTAAGTCTTCGTTCGACAAGAACATGAGGTTCAGGATAATGACTTCTGCTCATCAGCTCCAGCTCCTGATCAGTGATATTGTGCTTGACTACGACAAAATGGTACATGATTTCATGCACTACATTTGCTTGAAGGGTCTTTAGTATTTCTAGTTCTTCAGTTTCGTAAAGCGGATCTTCATAAGGGTGTTGATAGAATAACTCCATCCGCAGCAACCGATAATCGAAGGGTGGTGCGGGTACAGGGTAGTCTGGAATAGCTGGGCATACTGGACCGGATGGGGGTTGGAAGAAGGATCCTGTAAAATGCCGGGGGGTATATTCGTCAAACTTCTGCTTAAAGGAAGGGTTGGACATATGGGCAAAGCTGTGGGCATAGGGTGCTAGAATGCAAATAACTGCTTTATGGATGCTAATTCTGTGAATTTCCGCCATGGCTGCGAATAAATTGTCCACATAAGGCAGTACACGGCTAGCCATAACAAACTCAGCGCTATTGTCAGGGAGAGGAATCTCTTGGCAAATATCACAGACAATATCTACAACAGGACCCGCGATCCGATCGATCCCGAGATAACCTGCTTCCTTATTAGATCCACAGCCGATATCGATTTTCAAGGGGCTCACTCCTTTGGGATAAATCAGGCTCACACTATTGTATTAATACCGCTGTAGCCTGCATCCGACGGATGCCTAATAGAGGCTGGAAGTTATCTAAAATTACTTCATATGAAACTTTCATAGAGTGGTTAACGTTATAAGAGTATACTTATGAAGATGACTTTGAAAATAATCGCCACATAGAGGAGGCACTCAACATGAAAAAACAACGTTCATTACCCGCCATAGCAGCGATTGCTGCCTTAACATTTGCCTTAACCGCTTGCGGTGGGAATAATTCGGCACAGACTTCAGGAGAACCGACTGCAACACCTTCTCCAACTCCAACCGAGAGCGCAAGCACAGCTGAGCCTACAGAAGCTCCAAGCACTCCCGTACCCACTGAGAACCCAAGTACAGCCACACCAACCGAAAATCCGAGCACAGCTAAACCTAGTTCTACTCCAAAAGCTGAAGGTAAAACAATAAAAATGACGGCCGTTTATATCGGACAAATAGATAGTCATTCCGTTGAGATTGCGACAAAAGAAGGTCCAACCGCTTTTGAGATTTCAGCTGGAATGGAGAGTATACTTGATACTTTGAATTCAGATGATTCCGTAGTTATTGAATACGTGGAAAAAGCAGTGGAGGGCGATCCGTCCGTCAAGCAACGTGTGCTGACAAAGCTGGCTCTAGCAAAATAATTGAATGTATTGATTTGCAAGTAGAGGGTGTCTCAGCAATCATATAGTGGTTGCTGGGACACCTCGTATTTTTTAAGCATAGTTCTTGCTCAAAACACTAGACTTTGTTTGATCAATCACAGTCCGCATACCTAGCTGCATCATTATGGATCTAGCAGCCCCACTAACGGAACTAGTAGCACCACTATGGATATAGCAACCCCACTAACGGAACTAGTAGCACCACTATGGATCTAGCAGCCCCACTAACGGAACTAGCAGCACCACTATGGATCTAGCAGCCCCACTATTGGATCTAGCAGCCCCACTATGGATCTAGTAGCCCCACTATGGATCTAGCAGCACACTAACGGAACTAGTAGCCCCACTATGGATCTAGCAGCACCACTATGGATCTAGTAGCCCCACTATTGGATCTAGCAGCACACTAACGGAACTAGTAGCCCCACTATGGATCTAGCAGCCCCACTAACGGATCTAGTAACCTCTATATTGGACTCAGCATTATCGGACCCAGCAGCCCTTAAACGCAGCTTTTCCCTACATTTAATTCGCTATCGGACCCCATAGCAGTTATTTCTATGAAAATCGCTCAATATGATCCTTTTTTAATGCAATAGCGTCACTGGGGTCCGAAACTGTGCTCCAAAGGCGAAAAAAACGTAAATAACGTCATCTGAGTCCGTGAGCCGCGGATGACGGGGAAAACTCAGCATTATCGGACCCAGCAGCCCTTAAACGCAGCTTTTCCCCACTTTTGATTAGCTATCGGACCCCATAGCAGCTATTGCCATAAAAACCGCCCAATAGGATCCTTTTTCGATGCAATAGCGTCACTGGGGTCCGAAACTGTGCTCCAAAGGCGAAAAAAACGTAAATAACGTCATCTGAGTCCGCAAGCCGCGGATGAGGGATAGGATCCAGCATTATCGGAATTATCATCATCGGAATCAGTATTATCGGACCCATCAGCTCTTAAACGCAGCTTTTCCCCACATTTGATTCGCTATCGGACCCCATCGCAGCTATTGCCATAAAAAGAGCCCAATATAATCCTTTTTCGATGCAATAGCGACACTGGGGTCCGAAACTGTGCTCCAAAGGCGAAAAAAACGTAAATAACGTCATTTGAGTCCGTGAGCCGCAGATGAAGATGAGGACTCCCCAATGCAGATTTTAGATTCATACATAAATAAAGGTATCCCCACAACTCGCTCAAAGTTGTTGGGATACCCTTTTTAATGAAGTTAGCATTTTTAAAAGAAGCTTAAAGCGTTCCAGCATTGACTAGGAAGGTTGTAATAAGCAGCATAAAGAGTAAGATAATAACACCATTGACTATCGTGCCAATAATGCCAAACACCTTGCGGCGTTTCCGAATGGAAAGCCCAATGATGCCGATGACTACACCGATTACATTAAGAGCAGCCAGAATAATAACCGTTAATCCTAGAAGCATTATGAATTGCGAGGACTGGCTTAATAGTTCGGAATTCTCATTAACCAATGAAGAAGACTTCATTATAATAGAGATAAAGATGGCTGCATAGCCGATGATCGACACGAGACAGATAATGAACGAAGCAATACCAGGTCCAGAATGTTGAAGATCATGTTCTACTTTTTGATGCGTAGATGATAAATCAGCGCTTGGGTAATCCGGATGAGGGTTGGGATTTCCCACCTCTGCCGCAGGTACGTCTGATTTTGACAGAGAATTTAAGTCCATGGTTTGCACTCCTTGAGAGATTAGAATGAAAATGTTGTTAATATCCACTTTTTCATATTGATGCTAAAAAAGCAACCCCTGAATGAGGCAAATTTAAAAATGACTGCTGGAAATAGGAACTGGCATTACGTTATGATAGAATGAGTCTAAAATTAAGGGGGTGTAATCATTTGCAACGGAAATTTATGGCCTGGGGGGCTGTGCTAGCAATGCTGGCAGTAGGAATTGGTGCTTTCGGTGCCCATCTACTAAAACCAGTGATCAGTGAAGACTATATGAAGGTATATGAGACTGGTGTGCAGTATCACTTGGTACATGCACTGGGGGTAATTCTCATCGCACTGGCTGTGGGCCAATGGGGCGAAAGTGTCCGATTACGTTGGGCGGGCCGATTGTTAATTGCAGGTACCATTTTGTTCTCTGGCAGTTTGTATGTTCTGAGTATCTCCGGAATTAAGGTGCTAGGAGCGATTACACCTATCGGTGGGGTATGCTTTATAATTGGCTGGTTATGCCTTGCGATAGAGGGATTTTCACGTAAAACGTCGTCTTAGTTGTTAAAAAAAAAAGAAAGACCAATAAGCACCTGTTCCCCAATGAGGGAGGGTGCTTATTTGCTTGTAACGCATGCGCTTACAGAAACTCGTCGATTTCATTTAGATTAAAGCTGTACACCTGCTTCTCATCCACATGGTAGACACTTATAGAGTTGGCTGCTTCATCAAAGTTTAAAATACGACAGGGCATGGACACTTGTTTCCCGTACCGGTTCGCTCGTAAACGTACCAATTGATTATTCTGAATATACTGACGAATCTTCCCGTATGCATCAGCTGGCGTCTCAATGGCCGTTTGCTGTGCAGGCGTTTCTGCCTGTTTTTTTATCGGTGTATCCAGCTGCTTCTTCGTAGATTTTGGAGGCAGCTTTAATGAAATGGGAGGAGCAGAGTTTTGATTCAAAGCTAGTTTAGCGGAGCGTAGCAAGCTGTCAATGGTTCTCCCTAATTCAAGACCGGAGTTAATGTTGAAATCTGTGATATGGTCATTATTGTTCAACATTTCGAGCAGAAATTGCAGTGCAAGCGGGTTGGTACGGGCATTAATCAGGATGTCGACGTTAAATAAATAATTGCCGTCTGTGCGTTGTAGTTTCTCGTCCATAAATCCCCCAGCTTTTCGTTTAGAACATCTCTGAATGGTTACAGGAATGTAATTAACTATAACATTAAACATGCAATATTCATATACCCAGGACTACTGGAATAGGGACTATTATACTGCATTTTATACTAGGCATAGGACTACCGTCAGCACACCCACAGGAAAATTAGCATACATATACAACGTGGATAGTGAAAAAAAGGAGGTGCTGCTATTGGTTACTATGGAGCCTATTACAGTAGGTGAACATACGCTGATCGGGGTAGAGGTTAAGCTTCCCAAAACTACACTGCTCTCCATCAGCACGAACCGAGGTTATATTATGTGCGGTGCACTGGATGTCGGTCTCCTCAATGAAACACTTAGTGATCGGCATATCATCGCAGCTCGTGCGGTGGGTGTACGGACGCTTGCCCAGCTTTTAGCTGCCCCGTTGGAGTCTGTAACGATAGAAGCAGAGAGTCTTGGCATCGTACCAGGTATGACGGGTGCGGAAGCGTTACTTCTTATGGTCTGACCGGAAAATTTAACAATTCCAAACAAACGGGGCTTAGGCCCTTTTTGTTTGTGTGCAAGTATTCACATTTAAGCATAATCGGGTGTGTCTTTGCTCATGCTAGTACAAATAAAGGTGTTATGGAAGGCTTCTCCTTGTTTCGTATTACAGGTAAAAGGGTAAATTAAGAATAGACAAGTTACTACCGGACGAAGGAAATAGTAACCGGTAAATATAATGGATAAGGTAGGGATCATCTCATGGCTAAAGCATCGAATAAAGTAAATACAACTTCACTGGAACAGATCATGAATCGTCAGGTTGCTAACTTAAATGTCCTGTACGTAAAAATTCATAACTTTCATTGGTACGTCAAAGGAGAACAGTTTTTCTCCCTTCATGTGAAATTTGAGGAATTATATAATGAAGTAACCCTTCATATGGATGAAGTAGCAGAACGCTTGCTAACCATCAAAGGCAGTCCGGCAGCAACATTGAAAGAATATTTGGAATTAGCTACAATTCAAGAAGCTACAGGTAAGGAAGATACACGGGGAATGGTTCAGTCTCTGATTGAAGACTTCGCCACCATCTCTGAAGAGCTGACAGAAGGCATCGAGCTTGCCGAAGAAACCAAGGATCAGCCAACCTCAGATATGTTCATTAAAATCCGTAGTGATCTGGAGAAACACCAATGGATGCTACGTTCATTTCTTAGCTAATCATTAAGCAGTTTGAATAAGGCTTCCTGCGGGAAGTCTTATTTTTGCGTTAGTCTTATACTTAATGAAAATCTTCTCTGAGTCACAAGTGATTAGCTAAAGAGAAATTTGTAAAAAAACAAGGTTTGATATAAAATTAGTGAGAATCATTGATAATCATTGTGATTCAATTTATAATAATTATAATGTGATAGAAAATCTAATTGTGCTGGGAATCAGGATTATCCTGTTTCAATACAACTTTTGATTTCGCAAATCGATCAATGGAGGGAATAATATTATGGCAGCAGAATTTGTCATTGAGGGTCTTAAAGCGACGATTGAGGGAAAAGAAATTTTGAAGGGGATTAACCTTCAAATGAAAGGTGGCGAAATTCACGCCATCATGGGACCAAACGGTACAGGTAAAAGTACTTTGGCTTCGGCGCTAATGGGTCATCCTAAATACGAAGTAACTGATGGAACTGCGACTCTTGATGGTGAAGATCTTCTGGAGATGGCTGTTGATGAACGCGCACGTGCAGGTCTTTTCCTGGCAATGCAATATCCAAGCGAAATCTCTGGAGTAACTAACTCCGACTTCTTGCGTTCTGCCATCAATTCCCGTCGTGAAGAGGGAAGCGAAATCTCGTTGATTCGTTTTATTCGCCAAATGGAAGCAAAGATGAAAGAACTAGATATGAACCCTGAGTTTTTACACCGTTACTTGAACGAAGGCTTCTCCGGTGGTGAGAAGAAACGTAATGAAATTCTACAAATGATGATGCTGGATCCAAAAATCGTGATCTTGGACGAAATTGACTCCGGTCTTGATATTGATGCTTTGAAAATTGTAGCTGAAGGCGTAAACTCCATGCGGAGCGAAGAACGCGGCTTCTTAGTTATTACCCACTATCAACGTCTTTTGAACTACATCAAACCTGATTATGTTCACGTTATGATGCAAGGTAGAATCGTGAAATCCGGTGGTCCAGAGCTTGCACAGCGTCTGGAAGCAGAGGGTTATGAATGGATTAAAGAAGAACTTGGAATTGAAGATGAAACTGTAGGGCAAGAAGCGTAAGAAACGCCAGGAAGGAGGAGACCACTATGACGACACAGACCATTCTTCCGGTGGATGCCGAACGCTTGAGCGAATTATCGCACAGCAGCGGCGAACCGGGTTGGCTGAAAGAAAGCCGCTTGAAGGCACTAGAATTGGCAGCTACTCTGACACTGCCTAAATTAGAGAAGACACGGATTGATCGTTGGAATGTCAATAATTATGGTAGCTATAAAGCAAGTGAACCTTTTGCTTCGCTAAGTGATGCACCTGCATCTATTTCTTCCTTGATCAAGGATCAGGAGGAAGGCAGCCTGATTATTCAACGCAACTCTGGTGCAGTATATACACGTATCGCTCCTGAGCTTGCAGAACAGGGTGTTATTTTTACAGATCTACAGACAGCTGTTAAAGAACACGGAGATTTGGTTCAACGTTACTTGCATAAAGCCATTCAGCCAGACGAACATTCTATCGCAGCGCTTCATGCTGCATTGTGGAATGGTGGAGTATTCCTCTATGTTCCTAAGAATGTTGTTATTGAAACTCCGCTTCAAGCAGTGCTGTTAACGGATGATGCGGAAGCTACTTTTGTTCCACACATTCTGGTCGTAGCTGATACTAACAGTTCCGTAACCTATGTAGATAACTACGTATCGGATAAAGAAGAAGCTGGACTACACAATGGTGCGGTAGAGGTATTCGTGGGCGCTGGCGCTAAAGTTCGTTATGCTACAGTGCATCAGCTTGGTGTAGATACTACAGATGTAACTTATCGCCGGGCTGTTGTTGAGAATGACGGAGTCATCGAATGGATCGTTGGTGAGATGAACTACGGAGATACTGCGAGTGATACCAAGTCTGTGCTTAAAGGCAACGGTTCTAGCTCCGATGCTAAAGTAATTGCAGTAGGTACGGGATCACAGAAACTGAATTACACCACTCAAGCTCAGCATTTTGGCAAAAGCACACCAAGTGACATGATCACTCGTGCAGTTATGCGTGATTCTGCTACTTCTATCATCAACGGAATCACCAAGATTGAGAAAGGTGCTACTAGAGCGGACGGCCAGCAAACGGAAAAAGTATTGATGCTGAGTCCAAAAGCCCGTGGTGACGCCAATCCGATCCTGCTTATTGATGAAGATGATGTTACAGCCGGCCATGCCGCTTCCGTAGGTCAGGTCAATCACGAGCAAGTCTTTTACCTAATGTCCCGCGGAATTACACGGCATGATGCAGAGACTCTGATCATCTACGGCTTCTTGGCTCCTGTTGTGTCACAAATTCCACTGGAGGGACTGCGCAATCAGCTCCAATCTCTTGTGGAAAGGAAGTTAGTGCAATGATTAGCAACGCCATCCGGGAGCAATTTCCCATACTGAACCAAAATGTGAACGGACATCCACTGGTCTATCTGGACAGTGCTGCTACTTCACAGAAGCCTCGGAAAGTAATTGAGGCGGTCAAGTCGTATTATGAGTGGGATAACGCCAACGTACACCGTGGCGTCCATACTTTAGGCAGCCGAGCAACCGATGCCTACGAGGGAGCCCGGGAGAAGCTAGCTAAGTTTATTAACGCCCGCAGCACTAAAGAAATTATCTTTACACGCGGAACAACTACAGCCTTAAATCTTGTGGCCTCTTCTTACGGACCCTCTGCTGTGGGTGAAGGCGACGAAATCGTCATCACCTTAATGGAGCATCATAGTAATCTGATTCCATGGCAGCAGCTCGCTAAGAAGACAGGTGCTACATTAAAATATATACCGTTGCAACCTGATGGAACGGTTACGTTGGAAGCTGCCGAGCAGACGATTACGGATAAAACCAAAATCGTTGCTATCGCTTATGTATCCAACGTTATGGGAGTAACTCATCCTATTAAAGAGCTTGCGGCTATTGCTCATCGTCATGGTGCAGTAATTGTCGTAGATGGTGCACAAAGCACACCACATATGAAGGTCGATGTGCAGGATCTGGATTGTGATTTCTATGCACTATCTGGTCATAAAATGCTCGCACCCACCGGAATTGGCGCTTTGTATGGCAAGAGAGCACTTCTCGAAGCCATGGAGCCCGTCGAATTCGGTGGCGAGATGATCGATGATGTGGGTCTTTATGAATCCACATGGAAAGAACTGCCTTGGAAGTTTGAAGGCGGTACGCCGATCATAGCTGGTGCTGTTGGTCTAGGTGCAGCCATTGATTTCTTACAAGAAATCGGTTTGGATGAGATACACCGCCATGAGAAAGCTCTTGCAGCGTATGCAGAGCAACGTCTGTCAGAGATCGAGGGTCTGAACATTTATGGTCCTCGAAATCGTGAAGTCGGCGTTGTCACCTTTAATCTGGGTGACGTTCACCCGCATGATGTCGCTACAGTGCTAGATGCGGAAGGCATTGCCATCCGCGCCGGGCATCACTGCTGTCAGCCGCTGATGCGCTGGCTGGAAGCCAGCTCTACAGCACGTGCAAGCTTTTATCTTTATAATAACGAGCAGGATGTAGATCGACTGGTGGACGCTTTAATCAAGACAAAGGAGTACTTCAGCTATGAACTTGGATGACTTATACAGACGCGTAATTATGGATCATTATAAAAGTCCTCGAAATCGCGGTTCATTTGAAGATGATGCTCTAAAAATTGAACTGAATAACCCAACCTGTGGTGACCGGATTACTCTTCAGCTTAAGGTAGAGGATGGAATCGTAAAGGATGCCCGTTATAATGGTGAAGGCTGTTCGATCAGTATGTCATCGGCTTCGATGATGACTGAGGCGATCAAAGGACAAACGGTTGAACGTGCGCTTGAACTGGCTGATAACTTCTCCTTACTGATGAAGGGTGAAGACGTGGATTTTGGAGATTACGAAGACATTGAAGCCCTTTCGGGTGTGAATAAATTCCCTGCGCGGATCAAATGCGCAACACTGGCTTGGAACGCACTTCGTAAAGGAATTGACGAAGAAGAGCAACATAAATAACAGTAGAACAAGGAGGCTGACACCATGGCTAAGAAAGCGCCTGATATGGAAGAATACCAGTACGGGTTCCGTGATGAGCATAAATCGATATTCCAGTCTGGTAAAGGTTTGACGGCCGAAATTGTTAAAGAAATTTCAGCAATCAAAAATGAACCACAGTGGATGCTTGACTTCCGCTTGAAATCTTTGGAGCAGTTCCGTAAAATGCCAATGCCAACATGGGGCGGCAATATGGATGATTTGGACTTCGAGGATATTCAATACTATGTAAGACCTTCAGAGAAGCAAGGGAAGACTTGGGAAGAAGTTCCTTCCGAAATCAAAGAAACCTTTGATAAGCTGGGGATTCCGGAAGCGGAACAGAAGTTCCTCGCCGGCGTTTCGGCACAATATGAATCTGAGGTAGTCTATCACAGCATGCAGAAGAGCCTTGAAGATCAAGGGGTTATTTTTACAGATACCGACACTGCATTGCGTGAGCACCCAGAGCTTCTGAAAAAATATTTCGGGACGATCATCCCTCCAACCGATAATAAGTTTGCCGCACTTAACAGTGCAGTTTGGTCAGGCGGCAGCTTCATCTATGTTCCTAAAGGTGTGAAATGTGAAGTTCCTTTGCAGGCTTACTTCCGTATTAACTCTGAGAACATGGGACAATTCGAACGTACTTTGATCCTTGCTGATGAAGACAGCTTTGTGCACTACGTAGAAGGATGTACTGCTCCAATCTATAGCACGAACTCTCTGCACAGTGCGGTTGTTGAAATCTTGTGTATGAAGAACGCCCGCGTTCGTTATACCACAATCCAGAACTGGGCTCCAAACATCTACAACCTCGTTACGAAACGTGCGGTTGCAGAAGAGAATGCTACTATGGAATGGGTCGATGGTAACATCGGTTCCAAGCTGACCATGAAATACCCTGCGGTTGTTCTTAAAGGCCGTGGTGCTAAAGGTTCAGTACTATCCATCGCGGTAGCAGGTAAAGACCAGCATCAGGATGCGGGTGCCAAGATGATCCATTTGGCTCCAGATACAACATCCACCATTGTATCGAAATCCATCAGTAAACATGGCGGTAAAGTAACTTACCGTGGTCTAGCTTCCTTCGGCCGTCAAGCAGAAGGTGCGAAATCGAACATTAAATGTGATACGCTGATTTTGGATAATGAGTCCACTTCGGATACTATTCCTTACAATGAAATCATGAACGATAACATCGTTCTTGAGCATGAAGCAACCGTGTCTAAAGTTTCTGAGGAGCAACTGTTCTACCTGATGAGCCGTGGCCTCACAGAAGCAGAAGCGACTCAAATGATCATCATGGGCTTCATCGAGCCGTTCACAAAAGAACTGCCGATGGAATATGCGGTCGAAATGAACCGTCTGATCAAGTTCGAGATGGAAGGTTCTATCGGCTAATAAGAGCGCTTATGAATGGAGGCTTGTCCTCCCAACGCTTATATTTCTTCAAAGCATCCGTAGATATTTTTCTACGGATGCTTTTTTATTGGCACAATTGAAAAAATCCCCGAATGCTCCGGGGACACACCTTTAATATTTTTAATTATCCATTTCCGGCAACGGCAATTCCACTGAAGGATCTGGCTCCCAGAGATGCCGTTCTAATTGCTGATGCTACAATGGTGTATTGGATCTGGCCGGTAAGCACATCGGTCGAAGGCGGATAGTCGACAGCGGTTATTCCAACCATTTCATATTGGGTCGTTGTATTATTAATGTTTCCGGGGTAGGTTGTACTAAAAATTAATATATTATTGCGGTAAATACTAAAAGTAACATCATTCTGAACTATAATGCTGACATCAACACTAAGTCTGGCAAAAGCATTCAATGTGACTCTCACTAAACCTGCATTGGCAGGGGTAACATTTACTGTCTGAAGTCCAATGTCACCGAAAATTGCACTTGAACGAACTAAATTAAGACTTTGTGAATCCATAGTACTGTCCTGTGAGATCCGCATATCAAGAAACTGTATACTCATCCAATTCACCTAACCTCTCATTGTTGATTTTACATTTTATGAGAGAAAGAATAGAATGGCGCCAAATCATTGGCGGTTTTTTTATATATATAGTAAAGGCTACTGTTTTACCAGATCATTCACTTCTTTACTAAAAGCCTCTGAATATTGATTGAATTTACCTGCATCAAGTTTTAAGCTGTTATCGTTTGCTTTTGGAGGTGTCTCCTGGATCTGTTTATATAAAAGATCAATTTCTGGGGAAAGCTTGGCCCATATTTTTTTTATAGAATCATACTTTGTATCTAACTCATTCATATATGTATCGTATTCTTTTTTCTCTTCTATGGCTTTGCCAAGCTGTTCGATCGTAAAGTCAATGTCCATGCTCGCTCCTGTACTGCTTGTACCACTTCTAGTGTATGAGATAACATCTACAAACCCCACATTCCAAATGTCAGCAATAACAAAATTGCTTATTTCTCTTAGCATTTTTTCAGGTGAGGGTGCTGTATCAGTTTTTGAGGAGATTTCTCCGAAATTAAACAAGTTTTTAGATTCGTTGATCGCAGTGTTTGCGTCCGTAGGGTTAATGTTATTTGTATTGCTACACCCTGAAAGAAGGATAATGGCGATAATACAAGATAAAACAAGCTGCTTTTTCAATATAGTTCCCCTCCATAATATAAGTAAAAAGTGTTGTATTACTATATTACGGTAAATTGTGGTAAAAGTTTTACATCTGAAGCAAATTTAAGACGGCGAAAAAGTGAACTCTTCGTAACCCGGAATAAATTCCAATAATTATGCAAAAAACCGAATAAAGGTCCTCCTAATATTACACGATGATTACAATAATCATGTAGATTCTTAATTCATCAGGATTAAGGAGGAAACACGAGCATTTTAAGATAACGAGGGTCCTTTATATCATGTAGATGCTGCTTTTTTCCGAAATAACCGCAAAAACGCGCAATTCTCCCCTTTGCCGCATTAAATTATGGATGATACACTGCTTAAAGTCACTAAATTGTAAGCGCTAAAAAAAGCTAGCTTACGATGTAACATTTGCTTTATACAAAAAAATGCTTACTAAGTAAGCCTTAAGGAGGAGAGATATGGATGTTCTCAGGCAACTGCGCGGTTATTATCGGGAGAAGCTGCATTTTCTGATTCTTTCGATTATATGTTTGGCCGCTGCAACTGCAGTGGGGCTGATTACCCCCAATTTGTTAAGAAAGCTGATCGATGATGTTATTGTGCCACTTAAGTTTACAGAGGTGCCAGTGCTCGCATTGAGCGTGTTAGCTGTAGTAATAGTAAAAGCATGCCTGCAGTTTGCACATGGATTTTTTGGAGGACGGCTAGGTAACTTTCTTGCATACCGGCTGCGTAATGCTTGTTATGAGAAGCTGCAATTCCTATCTTTCCGTTATTATGATACCGCGAAAACGGGAGATTTGATGTCCCGGCTAACCGGAGATTTGGAAGCGATTCGTAACTTTATCGGTTTCGGTTTTGCTCAGCTGCTGAATGTCTTTTTTATGGTCATTTTTGGTTCGATTATGATGTTCTCACTCAATTGGCAGCTTACTCTAGTAACTTTGATTACGATGCCCATCCTGGCGTTTATTGCGCTAAAATTCGAGTCTAAGATTCACCCGGCCTTTCAAGAGATGCGTCTTGCACTCAGTTCTCTGACAACGGCTGTACAGGAGAATATCACGGGTGTGCGCACCGTCAAATCATTTGCGAGAGAGGCTCATGAAGTAGAGAAATTCTCACACCGCAACGAACGTTATAAGAATAACCAGATTTTTGCCGCTGAGCTCTGGAGTAAGTTTTTTCCGGCGATGGAGTTTTTAGCATCGATCAGTGCAGCTATTCTGCTTGGAGTAGGCGGAACGTTAGTTATTAAGGGGAAAATGTCACTAGGCGAACTGGTTGCTTTTTTCAGCTTAATTTGGTACATCATTGGACCGATTTGGGGTCTTGGATTCCATATTAATAACTATACACAGTCCAAAGCATCGGGAGAACGTGTATTGGAAGTACTTAATCAGAATATTGATGTGAAGGATAAAGAGAACGCCCGTGAACTGGTACCTTCTGAGGTTAAAGGAGATGTAGCGTTTAATCACGTCACATTTGCTTATGGGAACAAAATGCCTGCGGTTACAGACATTGATTTTGAGGCCAAATCTGGTGCGGTTATAGGGTTCCTTGGAGGTACGGGCTCTGGTAAATCGACCATTACACAGCTGATGATGCGTGCTTATGACGTTAATGAAGGCAGCATCACACTGGATGGGATGGACATCAGAGAATACAATGTTCGCAGCTTGCGTTCACAGATCGCGACGGTCTTTCAGGAGACCTTCCTGTTCTCCTCCTCAATTCGCAACAACATCTCCTATGGGTTGAAGAATGTAAGCATGGAAGAAATTATCCGAGCTGCACAACTTGCCAAAGCCCATGATTTCATCATGGAGATGGAAGACGGTTATGACACTGTGGTGGGTGAGCGCGGAATGGGTCTTTCCGGTGGACAAAAGCAACGGATTGCCATCGCTAGAGCCCTGCTTAAGAATCCGCGGATTCTTATCCTCGATGATGCGACCAGCGCTGTCGATATGGAGACGGAGCACGAGATTCAAGCCGGATTCCAAGAGGTCATGAAGGGGCGCACTACACTTATTATTGCCCATCGGATCTCCTCCTTGCGCCATGCGGATCAAATTATCGTCATGAACGAAGGTCATGTACAGCAGCGTGGTACCCATAAAGAGCTAATTGAAGTGCCGGGTCCTTATCAGGATGTATACCGGATACAGTATGCTGATTATCTGGCCAGAGCGACCGGAAGAGGGGAGGAGTGAGGCATATGAAACTTGAAGCCAAACCAATGACCGCTACGGGAGCAAAAAATAAAGCAGCCGAGCAGCAAGAGCTGGATGAACGTTTTGTATACAAAGATGATGATGTCATCGATAAGGCTTTTGACTGGAAGCAATTCACCAGACTGTTCGGGTACATGAAGCCTTATGCAAAGCAGATGCTTCCATTGGTGTCCATCATGATGATTCTGGGAACCATCACGAAGTTGACCGTCCCGTTCCTAACAAGTTTAGCGATTGACCGTGCGATTGCGCCAAAGGTGGGGAATCCCAGCTTATCACTGCTTTATTCGCTTACAGCAGGGGTAATCGTCTTATATCTGATTCAATGGATTGCGGGAGTGTACCGGATTAAATATACGAACATCATAGGCCAAAGAGTGATTTATGATTTGCGCTCAGATTTGTTCAAGCATATTCAGAAGCTCTCCTTTAACTTCTTTGATAAACGTCCGGCAGGCTCGGTATTAGTACGGGTAACCAATGATATCAACTCTCTGCAGGATCTGTTCACAAACGGGGTTGTCAATCTGATGATTGACTGCGTGCAGCTTATGGGGATTACCATTATTCTGCTAGTGATTAACTGGAAGCTAGGTCTTGCAGTAATGGTTACGGTTCCGATTATGTTCTTTGTTTCAACTAAGCTGCGCCAAAAGATTCGGATCGCTTGGCAGGATGTGCGGATGAAGAACTCCAGAATTAATTCTCATTTAAATGAATCGATTCAGGGAATCAGAGTCACACAAGCCTACACCCAAGAACAAGAAAATATGAATTATTTCGATGTTATGAATACCGACAGCAAAAAATCCTGGAACAAAGCCTCTGCGATGAACCAGGCGTTCGGTCCGATTATTGAGGTCACAGGTGGTTTTGGAACAATGATCCTCTTTTGGCTGGGGGCTTATCTGATCCAATCTGGAGAACTCACAGTAGGTATGCTGGTAGCATTCAGTTCTTATGTCAGCAACTTCTGGGACCCGATTAATCGCCTTGGGCAGATGTACAATCAGCTGCTTGTGGCAATGGCTTCCTCGGAACGGATCTTTGAATATTTGGATGAGCAACCGGCGGTGCAAGATAATCCTGGTGCTAAGCCAATGGGAACGATTCGTGGGGATATTAACTTTGAAAAGGTCATTTTTGAATATGAAAAAGGCCGGGCTGCACTAAAAGGTATTGATCTGGATGTAAAAGCAGGACAGTCGATCGCGCTCGTAGGTCATACAGGTTCTGGTAAAAGTACGATCATTAACCTGATTGGCCGGTTCTATGATATTAAGAGCGGCCGAATCACGATAGACGGTGAAGATATCCGCGGGGTTACGTTAGACAGCCTGCGAAGGCAGATCGGAATCGTGCTGCAAGATACCTTTATTTTCTCGGGAACGATTCGGGATAATATCCGTTTTGGCCGTCTGGAGGCTACAGATGAAGAAGTGGAAAATGCCGCAAAAGCCGTGGATGCCCATGACTTTATCATGAAGCTGCCCGGAGGGTATGAGACTGAGGTGGAAGAGCGCGGCAGCGCGTTGTCGATGGGACAACGTCAGCTGCTCTCCTTCGCCCGGGCGCTTTTGGCAAATCCGCGGATACTAATCCTGGATGAGGCAACTGCCAGCATTGATACGGAGACGGAGCTGAAGATCCAGGAGGCACTCAAAATCCTGCTTCAAGGCCGAACCTCCTTTATCGTAGCGCACAGACTCTCTACCATCCGTCATGCGGATAAAATAGTCGTCCTCGATCACGGAGAGATTAAAGAAGAAGGAAACCATCATGAGTTGACATCCCGTGATGGGGTATACAACGGTCTGATCGAAGCGCAATTCCGCTTCCTATAGACCGACAGAACAGAACAGAACAGAACAGAAGAGAACACGACAGAACACAACAACAGCTCATTCCCTTTGCTTAGGCAAATGGGGGTGAGCTGTTTTTATAGGGATATAGGATGTAGAAAATAATGGTTGGTAGATCAGAGAAGAACGGAAGAACGGAAGAACGGAAGAACGGAAGAACGGAAGAACGGAAGAACGGAAGAACGGAAGAACGGAAGAACGGAAGAACGGAAGAACGAAAGAACGGAAGAACGGAAGAACGGCAGAACAGCAGAACGGCAGAACAGCAGAACGGCAGAATGTCAGAACGGAAGAACAGCAGAACAGCAGAACGGCAGAATGTCAGAACGGAAGAACAGCAGAACAGCAGAATGGCAGAATGGAAGAACGGAAGAACGGAAGAACGGCAGAACAGCAGGACGGCAGAAAATAATATAGCAGGGTAAGATTTCTATTCAGTTACTTAGGGCGTTTGGATACCCTGCCCGTCACACGCAGCTCAAACATTTGTGCACAAATATCTTGATGCCATTGTAGATCAGCTGTCTGTTCCGCTAATAGGATTTCATTTTGTAATCGGGCCATCTCATAGCAGTAGGTAGCGTTAATTTGCAGGCACTGCTGTTGCTCCGTTTCCTCAGCAGCAGTAAGCTGCCGTCTACGGCTTAGGGTGAACAACTCGGCAAGGCGTTCATGGACAGGAAGCATGCTTTTTTCCTCCTACAGCATTTTAAAACCACATATTAGTCTCGCCATGAGAAGAGAAATTCAAACGTTACGTCAGATAATGAAATTGAGGGGCCTTACTATGTTGAGGGTAGAAGGAACTATCTTCGAAGTCAGAAGGAAACAATAGAGGTGAGAGAGGTGAGAGAGGTGAGAGAGGTGAGAGAGGTGAAAATCGAGGAATGTTTAGGAGTAATCTGGAAACCAATCTTTAGTTGCAGTTTGTACAATAGAAACCATCATTCTCGTTATAAAAATACTGTTAATTGCACTTTGTGCAGCTATTTTCGAGAAATGTGCTTATAAAGAGCATTTTCCTTAATTCTAGTTGCACAAAGTACAACTAAATCACAATTCAGCTCGCTAGACGTGGATTTAGTTGCACAAAGTACAACTAAATCACAATTCAGCTCGCTAGACGTGGATTTAGTTGCACAAAGTACAACTAAATCACAATTCAGCTCGCAAGACGTGGATTTAGTTGCACAAAGTACAACTAAATCACAATTCAGCTCGCAAGACGTGGATTAGTTGCACAAAGTACAACTAAATCACAATTCAGCTCGCAAGACGTGGATACTGTTGCACAAAGTACAACTAAATCACAATTCAGCCTGGTAGACGTGGGTTCTGTTGCACAAAGTACAACTAAAAAATCCCCCATAGTTAAACCGGGGGATCGGCAGCTCTTAACCTTCTGCTAAGCAACGCAGGACCTCAAGAAACGCCCTAGTCCATGTAGATTTCCACAATCGTAACGTTACGTTCGCGGGCTAGATCGACAAATAATCCATCGATCTTTACCAGCGGACGGAAAATATCAACTGGATTGTTCATGATAATCACACCTGTATCCCCCGTGTTCAGTAACACACGCTTGCCGATAAAGTTGGGCATTAAATGTTGTATAAAGGCTTGAACCGTTCTGCCGTTCAGCTTACCAAAGCTGAGGTCATTTAGTTCACGTAGGACAGAAATAAGCTCTTGCTTGGACTGATAGACGCGTTTAGAAGTCATCGCACTATAGATGTCAGCTACAGCAGCAATTTGCGCATAAGGATGAATCTCGGATTTGGTTAGCTTATTAGGATAGCCAGAGCCGTCCTCACGTTCATGATGCTGTAGGGCTGCCAAAGCTGTATGTGAGTCATCCATCGAATTGCGGATAATTTCGTAGCCGTACTTAGTATGTAGTTTAACTTCTTCGAATTCTTCCGCGGTTAATTTCCCAGGTTTATTTAATAGAGCAGGTGAGATTCTACATTTTCCAATATCAATTAAATATCCAGCTCGTCCAATCTCATAGCATTCTTGTTTGGAATACCCAAGCCAGATTGCAATATAATAAGAGAGCATACCTACCTGCAAAGAGTGGTTGTAGGTATAATTATCTTCGCGATCGAGCAGAAGCAGCAGGGAGACTACATCCTTTTGCTTGTCCAACGATTGAAGTGAAGGCTGAAGAATGTCGTTAACCACGGATTGGTTAAAGCTTCCTTTTAATAGTGCTTCCATATAAAGATTCTCAAAGCCGTCAATCATGGTATCAAAACTAGTGGTCACCGTCTGAATAATTGAAGGTCTGCTTAATGGGGCAGGTTCTTCCACTAACGTCTGGATATCAACATAATCAACTCCATGCTGCATCAGCTTGGCGATATCATCTATCTGGAGCAGCGATCCCTTTGGTAATACATGCAGACCTCTTGAACTATAAGCGTCTGAGTTGAGGTGATTACCAGGTTTTAGATCCGAGACGTGTACTCTCAATGCCTATGCCACCTTTTATCCGATTTTATCCAGAATATCAACAAAGTGCAGATTTTTCAATGAAAAAGGAGTGAAGATTAATTGTGGAGGGAATCGGCAGCCTTTTGTTCAGAGCCTACCCAGTGCTGGCCTGATTCATTGATGTCTTTTTTCCAGATAGGGACGGTCTGTTTCAGCAGTTCAATGGCCCGACGACTAGCCTCGTAACAGGTATCGCGATGAGGGGTGGAGACAGCAATGATAACGCTTGCTTCCTTAAGACCAACAAGCCCAATGCGGTGGGAAATCGCGCAGCGTGCATTCCAGCGATTCTGTACCTCATCACCAATTTCTTTCAGCTTATTTAAGGCCATAGGAATATAGGCTTCATAGTCTAATGCTGTTGTGCGTTGTTCTCCGGTCATTTCGCGTGTAGTTCCTACAAATAATAGGGATGCTCCATGATTGGCATCGAGGACGGCATCCAGAAGCTTCTCAGCATTTAATGGCAGATCCGTTATGCTATAGAGGCCGTCAGGAGTGCTCTCATATAAAGAACCATTCTCTCCCCCGGAAACGGGAGGGATTAATGCAACTTCGGCAGACTCGGTGATGAGGGCTTCATCAGGTGCATATTCCCGGTCAATAGCGACCAAAGAAGTTCCAATTAGGGATGCTGCATCCGGATAAGAGGTTGAAAGGAGTTCTTTTAACTTCCCAGCGGTTAAGGGATTCTCCGTCGCATGAAAGGTCAGAGAAGATGAACCGATAATCTCAGCCAAACCCGCGAACAGGCGGATTGTGATATGCATACTTATTCACCTCTGAAATATGTTGTAATGTCTACAATATACCATAATGAGCCTGAAAATGTTATGCTAGGCTCTATAAGATCATGCATCGGCTGCTTCATTAAAGAGCGGCTCAACAGGTAGGAGGAATGTTGCTAATGGGGCATGTGCCGCAAAGACTGACCATACTTCATACCAATGATATACATAGCCATTTCGAAATGGTGAGTCCATTGGCAGCAGAAATCGAGAGACAAAGAGCTGCAGCGGGAGAAGAGCCTGTGCTGCTGCTGGATATTGGCGATCATATGGATCGTGCAGCCGTCGAGACAGAAGGAACTATGGGTCAGGCTAACATCGATGTACTTAACTTAACAGGATATGATGCTGTAACCATCGGTAATAATGAGGGGTTAACATTCTCACAGGAGATGTTATCCTCTATTTTCTCCGGGTTACAGTGTCCAGTGGTATGCTGTAATTTTGTGGAGACTGCAACAGGGGAACCTCCCCACTGGATGAAGCGTCATGCCATCTTGGAGAAGGACGGAATCAGAATAGGAGTGACTGGAGCGACAGCGGCATTTACTTCGTTTTATTCCTTGCTGGGCTGGGATGCTCTGGATCCCGAGACAACCCTTCGGGAACAATGCCTTCTTCTAGCTCCTCAGGTGGACATTCTAATCATCCTTTCTCATTTGGGGCTTCCCGCAGATCGAATTCTGGCAGAGCGGCTGGAAGGTGTGCATGCTATTCTAGGTGGACATACACATCATATGCTGGAAGAACCGCTCATGATTAACGGAACAGCTGTATGTGGAGCCGGGAAATTCGGGCGTTACCTCGGGCGGCTTCAATTTGAGCGGAGAGAGGGACAACCTGGATTTAGCCTGGTGGCGGGTGAATGTATTCCGATTGACCCAGGACTGAAGGAAGAGATTGTAGGTCCTGCCGCTACTATTCATTTGGAGCGTGGTCGTGAGGCTCTTCAGCAGACCGTTGCGATCACAGATCGTGAGCTTCCTTTGAATTTGCAGGGAGAATCCCCTTTTGGCAATCTTTTAGCCCAAGCTGTACGTAGATTTACAGGCACTAGTTTGTCGATAGTTAACACAGGTCAGCTTCTAGGACCTTTGCCTGAAGGGGAGGTTACAGCGGGAATGCTGCACGCCCTATGTCCTTCTCCCATTAACACCTGCGTAATCAAGCTGAAAGGCCTAGATATTCGCATAGCTTTGGAGCAGAGTCTTACTGAAGAATTTTATAATAAGGTGATTTTTGGGTATGGCTTTCGCGGGAATTATCTGGGCAGCTTAGCAGTAGATGGGATAAAAATCTTGTACGATCCGCAGAAGATACCGTATGATAACAATATTGCAGTTTTTGTCGAAGGAAACCCGCTGGAGGATGATAAAGAGTATAATGTTGGTACGCTGGACATGTTTACTTTCCGTGCAGGCTATGAGACGATCGCCAATGGGAAGGATCCTGTATTTTTGCTGCCTCATTTTTTACGCGACCTGCTTGGGATGGAATTGCAGCGTCCGGACAGTCTTGATGAATGTATGCTCACTCGGTGGGAGATCAAGTCTGAGTAAACCTGCAGCTCACAAGATATACTTTTTGATTCCATTTAAACAGTGCTAGATTCCCGAAAAATAGGAGGAGATTATGGACACGATTACAGCTATTATTTTAGCAATTGTCGAAGGGATCACTGAATTTATTCCTGTTTCTTCTACAGGACACATGATCTTGACCTCGAAGCTTCTGGGCTTTGAGGAGCAGGATTCGATTATGAAGACTTATGAAATCGTTATTCAGCTAGGGGCAATATTGGCGATTGCGCTTGTTTACCGCGAGCGTGTGCTTAATTTGCTGGGCATTGGGCGTAAGAACTCAGGAAGAGGCGGTGTGATGCCGGCGTCTCGTTTGAACTTAATCCATGTAATACTTGGGATTGCCCCAGCACTAGCTGTGGCATTTTTTGCCCGCGATTTTATAAAAAGTCTCTTTGGAGCCACGACTGTTCTTTGGGCGCTTGTCGCCGGCGGGATTCTAATGATTATCGCAGAATGGGTAAACAGACGCAAAATTAGAATTACAGCGCATGAGCTGGACGATCTTTCTTACGGACAGGCGCTGGCTATCGGGATGTATCAGATTATTTCAGTGCTGTGGCCAGGATTTTCCCGTTCGGGATCTACGATCTCCGGAGGGATGTTAAGTGGGGTTAGTTATAAAGCGTCTGCGGATTTCTCCTTCCTTATAGCCATTCCTATTATGTGTGCGGCTTCCGGATATGAAATGTTGGATTCTTATAAGAACTTCACTAGTGAGACGATTGGCTATTTTGTAATTGGATTTCTGATTTCTTTTGTAGTGGCTTATGTAGTGGTTATTTTGTTTATGAAATTGATTCAAAAGATTAGATTGACGCATTTCGCGATCTACAGATTTATTCTTGCTGCTATATTCTGGTTGTTTATTATGCGTTAATGCCCATAGGCAAAGACCTAGACACACCCGATGTTCTTCATGGTGCACCTGTCTGATCTCTACATAAACGGTATAGACAAAGCGTGTGACCCAAGGATTTCAAAACAGAATAGCATTTTACCGTTAAAGGCAGGAGTGAGCTAAGTGCGTTTAGTATCCGTGAATCAGCTTCAAGCAGGCATGAAATTAGGTAAAAAAATATATAATGATGAAGGTCTAACTCTCCTCGCGGATGGGGTGGAGCTTACTGATGCATTGATCAAGAGGCTTTCAAGAATTGACATCGGTTATATTTACATAGAGGACTCTGTCACGGACGATGTTGAGATTATAGGTATGCTTCAAGATGAGACACGTAATCAGGCACTGAAGGTGATTCGTAATCAGTTTCAGCAAATGACAGGCGCTTCAGGAATAAGCAAGGGATTCTACCATCTGGATAAAAAATTCTCAAAGATCATGGATAGCATCCTGGATGATTTGTCTTTACAAGAAGATCCGATGATCATGCTGCTTGATATGCACACCGCTGATAACTACTTGTACGTCCATTCCCTGAATGTCTGCTTGTACACTTTGGTGCTTGGCATTGCGCATGGGTACAGCAAAGAGGAGCTTCGAGTGATTGGTCTGGGTGCGCTGCTGCATGATATTGGCAAGACCCAAGTCCCGATAAAAATCATTCAAAAACCCGGTAAGCTCAGTGAAGATGAATTTCGCCATATGCAGGCACACACCGAGATCGGGTATCAGATTCTCAAGGAAGAACCGAATATCCCGCTGCTCGCGGCTCATTGTGCGCTTCAGCATCATGAACGCATTGACGGATCCGGATATCCGCGGGGATTAAAAGGGCCTCAAATTCATGAATATGCCAAATGGTTGGGCGTGGCTGATTCCTACGATGCCATGACCTCCAACCGGGTCTACAAAAAGGCTATGCTGCCACATCAAGCCGTTGAGGCGCTTTATGTAGGTTCTGGTACATTGTATGAGCAGAAGCAGCTAGAGTTATTTAGAGATCGTGTGGCTATCTATCCTCTTGGTCTTACGGTGAAGCTCAGTACGGGTGAAAGTGGAGTTGTTGTCAAAATAGACCCAAGTACGCCTCACAGACCGATTGTACGTGTGCTTACAGGGCCTGAAGGAGAGAAAGTCGTACCGTTCGAAAGGGATCTAGGAAAAGCCCTCTCCGTTGTTATCGTTGACGTCGCAGATCAAGGCGATTCTGTGGGAACGCCAAAATATTTATCATAGCAGCGAAGAGAGAAGATTAGGCTTGTCCGCATAACTCGCGGAAGCCTATTTTTCGTCTCGCTGCTATTATTTTTTACAGTGAAAAAGCTTGTAAGGACAGTCTGAAAGACATCCGAAGTGCAGTTTTTCTGACTAACGTGGTATGATATAGGATAAGACACCGTTCAATCTTCATGATTATGGGTTAATAATAGGAATAAGATTTAAAGGAGCTAGTACAAATGAATGTTTTAAGACCATTAACATCTTCACCGAAGGAGCTGTCGCCAAGCTACGATCCGTGGGATCCCATTACTTCTTTACGTAAGCATGGACGCCATGTGCTAACGAGTGTGGAATTCACAGTAACCAATTTATGTAATATGCGGTGTGAACACTGTGCGGTAGGTGATAGTTTAACCTCTAGAGAAGGGGATATGCTGCCGCTTAAAAATATGTTGGACCGTTTAGATGAAGTAGAGCATCTGGAGACGATTAGTATTACCGGCGGAGAGCCTATGTTCTTGGCTGGAACGGTGGATAATATCATAGTGCCGCTCTTAAAGTATGCCAAAGAGCGGGGGATTAGATCGCAAATTAATTCTAATCTGACGATGCCGTATGCTCGATATGAAAAGCTGCTTCCGTATTTGGACGTTATGCATATTTCTTTTAATTATGTGAACGGAGACGATTTTCATGAAGTTGGTTTTGCCAACAGCGGGCATGCAGTTTCAAAAGAAAGTGCATATCGGTTATATAATGCAATGATTGAGAATTCTCGACGGCTAAGTGAGGATGGTATGCTAATTTCTGCGGAAACTATGATTAATTACCGTACACATACTAAGCTGCCTGAAATTCATAAGTTGATTCTCGATATGGGCGCCAAACGGCATGAGGTACATCCTATGTACAACTCCAGTTTTGCTTCGGCTTTGCCAGTGTTGTCCTTGAATGAAATGCGGACGGCAATCCATAAACTACTGGATACCCGTGATCCGGAGATTTGGATGCTGTTTGGGACCCTTCCGTTTTTTGCTTGCAGCTTCCTGGAAGAAGATCAGAAGCTGATAAGCAGAATGCGCGCCGAGAAGAATGTTACCCTTCGCAATGATCCGGATGGCCGGAATCGAGTGAACGTAAACATGTTTACTGGCGATGTTTTTGTTACAGATTTCGCTGATATCGCAGCCTTTGGCAACATCGAGAACCAAAAGCTGGATGATATATTTATCGATTGGCAGACTAAACACCCGCTGAACCAAAAGGTGAACTGCCACTGCGATGCAGCAGGCTGCTGCGGACCTAATCTGTTAGTGGCTGATATGTATTATCCGGAAGTTGACTTCAAAACTAGAAAAGCGATCAATCTGTAGAAATGAGGCGTTGTTAAGTGGTGCATACGGAATTTGAAGTAGGGAGATTATTGCTTAATCTTTTGCTGGTTCTGGTGCTCGTATTATTGAACGGTATTTTTGTAGCAGCGGAATTTTCATTAGTTAAGGTCAGGCAGTCCCGCCTGACCCAACTTGTCAGTGAAGGTAATAAAATGGCTGGATATGCTCTGAAAGTAAATAAGAGACTGGATTCCTATTTATCCGCCACTCAGTTTGGGATAACACTTGCGTCGCTGGGCTTAGGTTGGGTTGGAGAGCCCGCGATTTCTGAGCTGTTGGTCGAACCTTTAATGTACCAGATGGGGATCACCGATCATACCCTGATTTCTACCGTATCTGTGATTATTGGATTTTCGATCATTACATTTTTACATATTGTACTTGGGGAGCTTGCTCCTAAATCGCTCGCGATTCAAAGAACAGAAGGTTCGGCACTGTTGTTATCTGCACCCCTGATGTTCTTCTATAATGTGTTCATGCCTTTTATCTGGGTGCTGAACGCTTCAGCCAACGCGTTGCTTCGGTTGGTCGGTGTGGAGCCTGCAAATGAAAGTGAAGCAGCACACTCGGAAGAGGAAATACGTATTCTGATGAATCAGAGCGCCAAGAGTGGTGTCATTGACAAAGATGAAATGAAACTAATGGATAATATCTTTGAATTCTCAGATCTGCTTGCACGTGAAGTCATGCTGCCTCGTACAGATATGGATGTGCTTTACAGCAATCTTTCGTTAGAAGAAAATATGAAGATTATTACCGAAACGAGACATTCGCGTTATCCGGTTGCTCTGGAAGATAAGGACCGTATTATCGGTTTTATTCATATTACCGACCTGTTGTTTGCACCCCCGGAGCAGCAGAATGATCTTACAACTCTGGTTCGGCCTATCCTTAACGTTCCGGAATCGATGGAAATCAGCCACACTCTTCGTTTTATGCAGAAGAATAAGGCTCAGCTGACGTTAGTTGTCGATGAATATGGCGGCACAGCAGGTTTGCTGACAGCAGAAGAGATTCTGGAAGAAATCGTAGGCGATCTGCATGACGAGTTCGAAGATGAGCGTCCAAGTGTGGAACATAACGGGGAGTACATCTCTGTTGAGGGCCGGATGCTGATTGAGGATGTCAACGATCTTACGGGTGTTGTGATTGAAGACGATGAGGTGGATTCCATCGGCGGCTGGTTGTTTAAGGAGCTGGAGGGTAATCCAACCAAAGGAAAACGTGTCAAAGTAGAAGATGTTATTTTTGAAGTCGAGGAATCAACAAGATTGCGTATCACTAGAATTAATATCCACCGGGAACCACGAGTCGAGGACGAAGAAACCTCAGCAGAACTGAATGAGGATAAAGAATAACCTATTGAAAATTATAACGTATTGTTCCGGTTGATCAGGGATATAATGAACTCCTCCTGCAAGAGCTGTATGGCTCATGACAGGGGGAGTTTTTTGTGGACACATAAAGGACATAACGCTCGTCTATGCTAATGTTTATTAATTGTTTGAAAGCGGGGTCTAGATTGAAAAAGAAACTTCTTCTCGTTGAGGATGAAATTCGTATTCGTGAACTGGTATCTGATTATTTCTTACAGAATGATTGGGAGGTACTTGAAGCGGATAATGGAAAAGATGCATTGGTTTGGTTTGATTCACTGCTGCCGGATCTGCTGATTATGGATATCATGATGCCTGCTATGAATGGCTTCGAAGTGTGCCGTGAAGTTCGTGAGAAATCAGCGGTACCCATCATTTTGTTAACGGCCAAGTCTACAGATGACGACAAAATCTACGGTTTTGAATTAGGAGCCGATGATTATGTTACAAAACCATTTAGTCCAAAGGTGCTAGTAGCCCGGGCAAATGCACTTATGAAACGGGTTGAAGGCACCCATCAGCCTGAGTCTAGCATAATAAAATTTGGTTCCGCGATGTTCAATCCCTTGGCTCATCGGTTGGAGGTAGAAGATGCGGAAGTGGAGCTTACCCCTAAGGAATATGATCTTTTATGGCTTTTAATACGAAATAAAGGGATTGTTATTTCAAGGGATACGATCCTCAGTCGGATCTGGGGAATTGAATTTGAAGGAGATTCCAGAGTTGTGGACAGTCATATCAAAAAGCTGCGAAGTAAATTGGGTTATGAATCACGTTTTATTCGTACGGTAATTGGCACAGGATACATGTTCGAGGAAGAGGCATGAGAAGACGGGGAATTACTTTTAAACTGTTTGTGATGACCGTTATCTTTTTCCTTTGCTTCTATGGCATGGTGATTCTAAGCCAATTGCTGTTGTTTGACAATTTCTATCAGAAGCAAAAAGAGCACCGTGTGGAGAAACACCTTAAGAGTTTTGCGGCAAGATATATTAGCGAACCATGGGGAAGCACTAGAACCTCTCAGGAGCTTGTCCGGTTTATGCTGCGGAATAAAACACAAATGGTTATTTTGAAGCTGGATGGAAGGATGAATTCAGAAGATCCATTTCATATAAAGCTAATCGATGATGACGGGAAGAGTATGGTTGTTTCTTTATCCCTATTCATGAATCAGTACGGAGATTCACTGAGAGCAGCTAACATTAAAGTAGATGATCAGTTGAGCGTGGAAGGCGAACTTCTGGATGAAGACAGTGCTTCACCCGTTATACTCTACCCCATAAGCATTACAAAAAAAGGGGGCGGAACCATAGGGGAGACGGGAGAGACTGGGACGATTCATGCATCTGGTACTGTTGCAGAAGTTGTACTGCCTGATTTAAAAATATGGAATCCCCGCCAGGGAATATTGTTTGAGGCTCTTGAGGAATGGTTTCCTTTGACACCAGCGCAGATAGAAGACTTTAAAAATTTGAAAATACAGAAGCAAGACTGGGTTGCTCCCTGGAGTGGGAGTCGCAATTCTGTGGTTATTCTGCCCCTGAAGCAAAGTAACGGAGAAATTGAATTACTATTCACAGTCACTTCATTACAGGAAGTTAAGGATTCGAACGATGCCTTACGTTGGTTCTTTTTATATCTGGGAATGGGTGGCTTTGTCCTGATTCTGGTGCTTTCTCTCTTTTTCTCGAAAATGGTAACGCGTCCGCTAATTAAGTTAAACAAGATAGCAAAACGGATGGTTTCTCTGGACTTTACAGGGGACACATCGATTCGGCAGAAGGATGAGCTAGGCAGCCTTTCTAACAGCATGTTCACCTTATCACTAAGTCTGGACTCTGCTTTAGGGGAGTTAAGAGAGGCCAATCAGCAGCTAGTTGAGGATATGGAGCAGAAGCAAAGAATGGAGATCATGCAGCAGGACTTTTTTGCCAACGCCTCCCATGAATTGAAGACACCCCTCAGTATTATCAAAGGGTTTGCTGAAGGTTTGGAAGACGGCGTTAGTGCCGGCAAGCAGGATCACTACATTAAGGTGATTATTGAGGAAGCCGATAAAATGGAGTTTCTTGTTAAAAATATGCTAGATCTAGCGCGGTTGGAGTCGGGCACGATTAAACTACGGAAATCTTCCTTTATGTTAAGTGAACTGACGGAAAAGGTGACAGACAAGCTGGTCCACTTGCTGAGTGAAAAACATTTGGAGGTCATCATTATTCCTGCGAATGAATTACCGGTCTATGCGGATGTGAACTGGATCGAACAAGTTATGCTAAATTTTATGACCAATGCTATCAGGCATGCGGAAGAAAGAAGTTCTATCACTGTCAATATTGAGAGTCATGCCCAGACTATTGTATTCACAATTCAAAATATAGGAGAATCAATCCCTGAAGATCAGCTGGAGCAGATCTGGGAACGGTTCTATCGGTCGGAGCCATCCCGCAGTCGAATGACAGGCGGTACGGGTCTGGGGCTTTCCATTGCAAAGCGAATACTAGATATGCACGCTTGTCTTTATACAGTGAAAAATACGGAGAACGGTGTCAGCTTTACTGTGACCTTTGAAGGTTAAACCGAATCAACAGAAATACTGCTATGAAAGGGGTGAAATTGTATGAAATTGAACTGGTTGCCTTCAACGTGCACACTCGGAAACTTGGGACTAGGATCACTATCCTTGTATTTTACGATTCAAGAACGATATAGCCTAGCTTTATTAATGATATTGCTCGCGGCAATATGTGATGTACTGGATGGATTACTGGCAAGAATATTGCAATGTACTAGTGAATTCGGTAAACAATTGGACTCATTGGCGGATATTATATCATTTGGTTTAGCGCCTACCTTCCTTATCTTGTTGTATAGGTTAGAAGATGCCCACTGGATTGGACCTGCAGCTACAGTTTTCTTTTTGATCTGTGGCGCACTTCGTTTGGCCAGATTTAATCTGTCGGCGCCTTCCAAAGGGTTCGTGGGGATGCCCATTACTGCTGCTGGAGTCATTCTGTCGATGATTTCTTTACTAGATGAACGGATGAAACCAGGACTGGTCATCGGATTAATGGCATTGCTGTCCGTAATGATGATCAGCCGTATCCCATTTCCGTCCCTTAAAAAATCCTTCAACAGGAAGTGATACACCCATGCCTTGGATTATAGAGTTCATTTCACAATACGGATATTTAGCCATATTTGGCCTTATGGCACTTGGGATTATCGGACTTCCTGTGCCTGATGAGGTGTTAATGCTGTTTGTAGGCTATTTATCCTCCGTTATGGTTTTGGATTTTTCACTTTCCGTATTGGTTTGTTTTATGGGATCCATCACAGGAATGCTTATCAGCTATACCATTGGTTTAAGGCTAGGACAACCTGTGGTAGCTAAATTCGGCAAGTGGGTTGGCCTTACACCCAAGCGTTTTGCCAGTATGAAAAGATGGTTTTTGCGGTTCGGAAACTGGGCGATTTTCATTGCTTATTTTATTCCAGGTCTGAGGCATGTATCGAGCTATATCTCTGGAATCAGTGCTATGTCTTTCAAAAAGTATATACTCATAACGACTGCAGGAGCGCTAACCTGGTCACTCCTTTTTGTTTCCATCGGCTTTTTTGTGGGGGCTAAGTTTTCCTTTTTATAGCCATTGAAGCTTAACATTATTAATCGCAATTGAATGGAGCAAGATCAATGAATGTATTCAAGCGATTCTACGCGAATAGTACTACCAGACGCTTTTTTATTCTCGCACTTATCGGGTTGCTGCTGTACATGGTTCGAGGGATGCTTAATCTGGTACTGCTGACGTTTCTGATTGCTTTTGTCATGAACAGCTTTCAGATTGTGCTCAGTAAACGAATTGGTAAATTCATGAAGGTCAACAGTAAGGTGATTATTGTCATTTTATACCTTGCTTTAATCGCATTGATTGTACTGGCCCTTGCAAGATATCTTCCTAAAGTATTGGAGCAGATTAAGCAATTAGCCATCTTCCTCACCAATCTCAAATCAGAGGACCTTCCGCAGAACAAGATTACATTATATTTGTATGATATGCTCAGGGACCTTAACTATCAGTCCTATATCAAAAGAGGCATCGATTATGTGCTGCAGGTTAGCAACTGGGGTGCAACTTTCGTTCTATCAACCATTTTAAGCTTTGTGTTTATTCTGGAGAAGAACCGGGTCGTCAGTTTCACTTCTAGGATGAGAGAGAGCAGGATTGCCTGGTTTTATATAGATCTGGAGTATTTCAGCCGAAAATTCATCGTTTCCTTTGGGAAAGTAATTGAAGCGCAAATTCTCATTGCCATGTTCAATACCTGTCTTACTGTTATTGGCTTGTGGTTGCTTAACTTCCCGTATTTATTTGCCCTAGCGATTTTGATTTTTCTGCTCAGTCTCATTCCGGTAGTTGGTTTTTTGATTTCGCTCATTCCGCTTTTAATTATTGGTTACAACATCGGCGGTCTGATAACAGTTACATATGTGCTGGCGATTATTGCGGTGTTGCATTTTATCGAAGGCTATTTCTTGAATCCTAAGTTGATGTCCACAAAAATGAATTTGCCGATGTTTTTCACCTTTAGCGTGTTGTTGTTCTCTGAGCATTATATGGGTGTCTGGGGACTTATTCTTGGTATTCCTATCTTTGTATTTATGTTGGATATCCTTGAGATTACCCACGAAGATTCGTTCAAAAGAGCGAAGCCCTAAGCTGAATACTAAAAAACCCAAGTTATAAGCTGTTTTCGGTACTTTTCCGGAGACAGCTTATTTGTCATGCACATTGCACAAAAAAAATTGCTAATGGGCTTTTTTTGTGAATAACGTTTTATATTGTGTCCTGCTGTCATAAGTTAGCTAAGGGAGTAATGTTCAGAGTCTTTAAAGAAGGAACAGGAACAAAGGAGGTACAAAAAAGATGGAATCACAGCTGCGGAGGTATACCCCCTTTAGGGGCCCGTTTGATCCTTGCCCACCGGTGCCGTTCAAGACGTATGTAGTTCCACCCAATCAATTTATCACCTTTCAGCCACCCGATTTACCACAGTTTAGTTTGCAGGAGGCTCTGAAGTATGGAACGCTCTGGCCAGCACTATTTAGTCCGTATGAATCCAAGTGCAAAGGAGGAGGGAAATAGACTATGGAGGCAAATCCTTGCGACCAACGTTATTATGAATTGCTTGAACAGTTGCAGACCCTTGATTTTGCCTTAGTGGAGTTGAACTTATACCTAAATACGCATCCTGACGATCTGAGAAGTATTGAACAATTTAATCAGCTTACGCTGGAACGAACTAAGCTAGCGAATCATTTTCAGGAGTTATATGGTCCGCTGCAGAATTTTGGCCGCGCATATTCTAAATGTCCATGGGAATGGAATCAACCCCCTTGGCCTTGGCAGGTGTAAGAGGAGTATAACCGTAAGGAACTATTTTTCTAGAGGAGGGAAGTTCCCGAATGTGGATATACGAAAAAAAACTGCAATATCCGGTACGGGTGGGTAAATGTGATGTCCGGATGGCGCGTTATTTGAGTGAGCAATACGGAGGCGCAGATGGCGAGCTCGCCGCTGCACTACGCTATATGAATCAAAGATACACGATTCCAGATAAAGTTATTGGCGTGTTGAACGATATTTCTACAGAAGAGTTCGCTCACCTTGAGATGATTGCCACGATGATCTACAAGCTGACGAAGGATGCTTCGGTATGTGAATTAGAGGAAGCGGGATTAGGGCCACATTTTGTAGCGCATGATCATGCCCTGTTCTACACGGATGCTAGCGGAGTTCCATTCACCGCAGCCTATATTCAAGCTAAGGGAGACCCGCTGGCAGACCTTTATGAAGACATTGCGGCTGAGGAAAAAGCCCGGGCTACATATCAGTGGCTGATTGACATGACGGATGACGTGGATCTGCAGGATAGCCTTAAGTTCCTGCGGGAGCGGGAGATTGTGCATGCATTACGGTTTAAGGAAGCGGTGCAGATTATTATTGATGATCGGAATCAGAAGCGGGTGTTCTAAGGATTTCTGTGAAAAAGACATTTAAAGCCGTTCTCTTTTAAAAGAGAACGGCTTTTTTACGTTAAAAAATATGGAGGCTCCGCAGGAATTGATAGAAGAAATACCCGCCAAAGCCGATTAATACAACACCTGCGCTGATAGTCACCCATTTAATAGCCGTCCGGTTCATTGCTTTTCGTGTGGTGGATACAATCGTCATCAGGCCAATATCATGGAGCAGGATACCAATCAGGATACCTAATCCTACGAGCAAAAAGCTGCCCGTATTAGTACGGTCAAAGGAGTCGGACAATACGGTACCAAAGATACTAACCCAAAATACCAGGTTTCCTGGTGAGATCGCCACTAGCAAACCATTTTTGTAAGAAGAGAACAGCGATTTGGACGTCTTCTCTCCTCCAAGGGAAATATCATGATCTGCATTCTTGATGCTGTCATATCCAACGTAGCATAGGAAGAGAGCCCCAACTAACCACATGATTACTTGTATGATAGGCATGGAAAGAATAGAAGCTAGACCCAAGTATAAGCCTAGAATTAGGAAGAGGTCGATAGTCATTCCCCCGAGGCCAACAATCCAACCATGCATAAAGCCATTTTTCAAGCCTTGTTTGGTCATTTCAATGGTAATGGTACCTACGGGGAGAGCGATGGAAAAGCCGAGCAAAACGTATGTAAGAAATAAAGCCATTAAAATTAAAAGCCCCCTTTATCAAATTAAACGAAAGTATATTTTACACCATGAATTAATAGGGGGCAATTCTTTTGAGTGAATTTATCTATTACAAATTTGCTCTAAAATTTTCGACCGCTCTAATAGAGACGGTCTTTTTTATTTATTTGAGGATCGCCAGAGATGAATATTAATGGTCTCGATTTTCTTTACCGATGAATTATTGCTCGAAAATTAAAGGGTGACATGAGATGAAAAATGTGATTTAGTTAGGTGAAAGTTAGTATTTAAGCGATTATTTGAAAAAAAAGAGCCTCATTAGCTTCAGCTAACAAGGCTCTTAATACTGTCATGAGTTTGGATTTCATTATTTAATTGTTATCTTTATCGGTTTGCTTGATCAGTTCATAAGCGATATACCCGATCATTCCCAAGAACAACCCTGTGCCTGCAATAATGTAAACGATCGTAAATATTTTTCCGAGTGCTGTCTGGGGAACAAATGTTGGATGACCTAATGTACTAAGCGTTGCAACGCAGAAATAAATAGCATCCAGGACAGACAAACCTTCCTGTTTGACATAAAAAATGGTTCCAGACAACAACGTCATCAAAACTAATAAGAATAATGCTTGGAAATTTTTACGTTTGAGCGCTTTCCATAAGCCCGAGAATAAACGTTTTAAAGTTAGTAAAAATGATAACATGCAGCTCCACCCTTCATTTATATTAGAGCATACATAACAAATCGTAGTCAAACTATTGAAACTAAGCAGCCTCTTATGAGGTTGCTTATTTGTTTTGAGAAATAGTTAGAGTCAGCAGTAACTTCCTGGTTCTCTCCCAAGTTAAATTCCTTCTTAGAGCATAAGTTTCCTTCAATTTGATAGAAATATTCTGATTCATAGGATCTATTATAGAATGTTGATTTCAAAGTAAAGCTTTGAATTCTTCTATTTGGCAATGGAAGCGGATAGGAGTAATGAATAACTTTGAAAAAGTAAATGTGCCAAATGTCTTAAATTGAACTAAAAGAAAAGTATGATGAGGTGACCTTAGAACTGGATCTATATACACTAGTAATTTTACTATTATGAAAATAATGGTTATTTATTGGGGATCTTTGAACCATTTTAGCAAAAAATGTTATGGAAAATATAAACTATTTAGTCTTCAAACCGATAATGCAGTATGTATATCCTAAAATGGAAAAAAATTTATATTTTATTTAAAATTTACACTAATGATTCTTGTTAATCCAAAATTCCTATCCAGTGGTGATGAAAAAGATGAGTGCTCAAGAAATGCTAACCAATCAGGTACAAAGAACCCCTCGAATTAAACCAAATTACCCGGAAGGTGAAATGGTTTTGGAGGATCCTGCCCGGCCATCGGGAAAACCAACCTTCTCATGGTTGACGATTATAGTCCCCCCCATCGGGATGTTAGTCATCTCTATATTTATGTCAACATTGACCAGGTCATTTACCATGCTGATATCAACCATGGGTATGACTCTTCTGACGGTCATGGTTTCAATTTTAAATTATAAATCTAGTGTGAAAAAACATCATGAACAGAACAAAAAACTTGAAAAGAAATATCTCAACTACTTATTTCAGGTTCGTAATGATTTACAAAGTGCCGCGAGTACGCAGCGAGAAGCCTATACATATATCCATCCAAGTATTCAATCTTGTGTTGAAATCGTACGGGGGAGAAGCAAGCAGCTATGGGAAAAAACAGGAATTGAAGATGATTTTCTGAATCTCCGGGTTGGTGCTGGAATCCAGCCGATTGCTCTGGTGCCAACATATAGCTCAAAAGCGAAAGCAATTGATGACGACAACCCACTTGAAGAAATCGCCAGTAAAATATGCGAAGAGATGTATTTTGTACGAGACATTCCAGTCTACATACCGTTAAGGAATATTAATACGCTCGGAATATACGGCAAACAGCAGGAGGTTCGTGATTTCCTCAATGCTGTCCTGGTTCATTTAACAACACACCAAGGCTACGATGATGTAAGGGTAATATGCGTGATGCAGCCTGATGATCTGGAACACTGGGAATGGTTAAAATGGCTGCCCCATACATGGAATAAAGATCGAAGCCAGAGAAGTTTGGCTACAACATCCTTTGATGCCTCTAATATTGCGGATGAATTACTTCCGGAGCTTAGGAAAAGAGAAGAAAACAGCAAGAATGGTTATGGACTACAGCCAATGCAGGCCCCACATTATGTTTTTCTGGTTTTTGCTCCTGAACTGTGGGACAGCACGGATATGATGAAGTATTTGCTCTCGGGCAATGCTTCACTTGGAGTGACCAGCATTTTTACATCAGAGAAGATTGATGTTGCGCTGCCGCTGAATTGCCAGGCTATTCTGGAAATTAAGGGCGGTAAGGGGATGGTTCGCAAAGATACTAATCAGCTGTTAAGTCATTTAGCTGATTATTTTTCTGCCGATTCTCTGGATAAAAAAAATTCGGAGTTTTTTGCCCGTTCTTTGTCTCCGCTCAGAATTAAAGAAGGTCAAAATAACAGCTATATCCCGCCAATGGTTACTTTTCTAGAGAGCTTTGAGGTTGAGCAGGTAGAGTCTCTAAACGTAATGGAACGCTGGTCAAAAAACCAGGCTAACCGTACCATGTCCATTCCTCTGGGGCTCGGGGCAGGTGGTAAATTTCTTTTGTTCGATATGCACGAAAAAAGCTATGGCCCACATGGTCTAGTAGCCGGCACCACCGGATCGGGGAAAAGTGAGCTGCTTCAGTCCCTACTTTTGGGTCTGGCGGTAAATTATCATCCGCATGAGATTGCTTTTGTACTGATTGACTATAAGGGTGGAGGGATGGCTAACGCTTTTCTTGGGCTTCCACATCTGGTGGGAACAATCACCAATCTTGGTGGTAATCAGATCAATCGGGCTCTTGCCTCCATCAAAAGTGAGCTTTTGCGGAGACAGCGACTGTTCAGTGAAGCCGGAGTGACCAGCATTGATAATTACATCGTTCTTTACCGCAATAAGGAAGTTAACCTTCCCTTGCCGCATTTGATCATAGTGGTGGATGAGTTCGCAGAACTTAAATCAGATCAACCGGAATTTATGAAAGAGCTGGTCAGTGCGGCACGGGTCGGAAGAAGCTTGGGGATTCACTTAATATTGGCAACACAAAAACCTTCTGGCGTAGTCGATGACCAGATCTGGAGTAACTCCAGATTCAAATTATGTCTGAAGGTCCAGACACCTTCGGATAGTCAGGAGATGCTAAAACGCACGGAGGCAGCAGAGATCAAAGAAAAAGGCCGTGGGTATTTGCAAGTTGGTAATAATGAAGTATTCACTTTGTTCCAATCCTCCTGGAGCGGAGCGCCTTATCAAGCTGGGGAGACAGATCAGGGTGGAAGTCCCAAGATGGATATCGTTTCACTAAGTGGTGAACGCAGAGCCCTGATTCCGAAGGGGAAAAACAGTGATGATGTCTCGAAACTGAGTGAGCTGCAGGCTGTGGTTAATCATATAGCTGCCATTTCTGCTGAGCAATCGATCGGAGAGGCCTTTCAGCTGTGGCTGCCTCCACTTCCGGAGACCATGACTTTAGCAGATGTTATGGATCAGAATCAGATCTGGGATGGGCAATCATGGAAGCAGCCAGATCAGAATCTTATTGCCACCGTTGGACGAATTGATAATCCGTCAGATCAGGAGCAATACAATCTGGATATTAATTTTAATCAGGACGGACATTTACTGGTTTATGGAGCACCGAGCAGTGGTAAGACAACACTGTTAAAGACAATTATCATGTCCCTCGCCTTGAAATATGAACCTGATTACGTTCATTTCTATATATTGGATTTTGGTACACGTACCTTGGGAGTATTCCACGAGCTTCCACATGTAGGGGATATTATTTTTCCAGAGGACGAACAAAAGCTTGGAAAACTGATCAGTTGGTTGTTGTCCCAACTGGATGAACGCAAACGTAAGTTTTCTCAGCTTGGAATCAGCAATTTGGTCTCTTACAGTGCGGCCACTGGAGAGAAGGTTCCTTACATTGTTATTCTGCTCGATAATTACACAGGATTCTCAGAAGCATATGATGACTTTATCTTAGAGCTTTCCAAGTTGGTGCGTGAAGGTGGTAATTACGGGATATACTTCGTGTTCGCTGCCAATGCTGTAACCTCTTATCCTTACCGAATCAGCCAGAATATTAAGCAGGCTCTAGTATATCAAATGTCTGATAGATTGGATTATTCCAGTATTCTGGGCAGAACAGAAGGGATGGAGCCAACGAATACCGTAGGCCGCGGACTGCTCAAAGATAACCGGATTTTGGAATTTCATACCGCGCTTCCTGTGGATGGCAGCTCGGATGATCAGATTGCTGCCTCTCTCCGCCGGATTAGTTCGGAGATGAAAGCAGTGGCAGGTGTGAATAATCCTGTAGGAATTTCAGTGATCCCGGACAAGCTTTCACTGGCAGAGCTTTTGGAACGTGTGCATAAGGAACAACCGCAAGGGAATTATCTGGTACCGCTTGGGCTGGATTGGGATACTACACTTCCGGTAGAGATTAATGTAAAGCAGGTTAGCAATTTTGTAGTGTCTTACACCACTCAAAAGTATGTGGACTTTAGATTTAACGCCTTAATACAAGTTCTTGATAAATCGGCAGGCGAAATAAACATGGAATTCCATCTGTTTGACAGTGGTGTTGTCAGTATACCAAGCCTGAAAGCTAGTTCAACGATTACCCGCTATATGAGTACAGCTGAGGAGTTTTTACAGCTCACACAATCCTTAGTGAATCAGCTGCAACTAAGGAAAAATGATGCCCGGCAAGCTTTTGCAGATGTCCAAAACCGTGAAGAATTTGACGAGGCTGAGTATATTCTGTCTAAGTACCCGCTTCTTGTCATTGTAATGCCTCATCTTAAGTCTGCTTTTGATCTGATGGAGAATGATTCACTGGATCATTTGGAGCGGATAGCGAGGTTTGGCGGTGGACTTGGTGTAATGCTGCTGGTCGGCAGCGATTCGTTTGAACTGAGTCAAATGCAATTGGTCACTGATTTTGCCGGTGAACTGATTAACAGTGGACATGCATTGTTGTCCGATGGAAGACCCAACGATCATTTGTCTTATGCTCCACTACTCGAGGGATTGGAATACCATGAGCTGAACGAGGTGTTGGACAATACTGAAGCGATGCTGTTAACAGAGGGATCCATTTCACGCCTCAAAATGATTACAGAACTATAGATAAGCAGGTGAAGAAAGCGATGAAGCCGGCTCGTGAAATATTTGAATTGCATCCTTTAGAAATTATCTATTTAACTGCTTTAATAGGAGGAACCAGTTTTCCAGGTCTGGAAATCGATCTTAAAGGCGAATCGGAGCGCAATTTACGCTCCCTAATGGATACACAGATGAGGTCGCTGGAAGTAAAGGGATATTTAGAGGTTGATTTTGTGGGGCTCGCCAAAGTGAATGAAGTGCTTCATAGAGGTATCGCTGTTGCATCCAGTTGCAAATCTTATTGTTGCCAGCTTATGCATACAAATCAGCAGACTTGCAAGGTCTTCTATTTTGTTCAGGATGAAGTATGGTTTGAACTTGAGCATCAGCCGGAAAGTAACACCTATAAGCTTCAGGAGATTTATGCACTACATGAGCTGATGTATCAGGTCATTGAAAGAATCCCTTTAGTGTGGGAATTGAGCGATAAAGAAAAATTACAAAAAGCGATAAATAAAGAAGTAGATCTTGAAACGTGGATGGGGAAATCTCTTCAAGCAGGTGCATTCATAACTTCCTTGGCAGAAATCCAATGCATTACTGAGGAGGCACAGGTGATTCGCGAACTGAACCTGTTGATTCATGAAGAACAAATGTGGCTGCTGCGTGGGGTGGAAGAAGACGTCAGTCAAACCACGCAATCCTTGCCTGCAGTAGTTAATGAGTTATGTAATTGGCTGCAAGAAGCTTAACAAATCTGGGGGATCAGACTATGTCAACTGCACTGACTACTTTTGTATTTAAAGGTGAAAGAGAGAAGTATTTGGATTTGGAAGTCTCTCTTTCTATTTCTACAGGGCAATGTATCGAGCTACTTAAGCAAGCCAACTGGCTTCCGGATAACTGGGAATTTAAATGTGAAGCCAGCCGTACGGGCGAAGAATGGATGGAGTTGGGGCCGCATGCTGTTCTCGCAGAGATTATACAAGGGGACGGAGCCATAGTTCGTATTTTACCCTATTGAGCTGGGAGATCGTAAAGGAGGATTCCTATGAAAAGCGTACACTTAGTCTGCTCGCCTGAACTTATAATGCTGCTATCCAGGTCACTGGAGCATGAGGGTTATGTAATTTCCGGTAAACATTCTACATTACATAGTTTTATAAGTGGTTTCAGTAGCAAGGAAGTCGATCCTTCATCCATTGTAATTATGGAGGGCGGCGCGGGTCTGGGCACACCGGTCAAGGCTGCGGATATTATCAGTTTCATGACACTGATCCGCAAATATCTTAAACATACGCGGCTGATTGTTCAGTTAGACCCGGTGCTGCAAACGGATATTGAATTTATACGGACCCTTGTAAATATGAACATACATGATCTTCAGTTCACTACGGAATTCCAGGGCGATGATCTTCTGAATTGGATCAAAGAGAAAAAAACTACAAGGGATTATTATCATATCCTGGGTAAAAAGAAAGGCCTTTTTGCATCGTTTAAAGGCTCATCATCAAGAGCAGCTTCTGACGCGGCAGTGGAAGAGGCACCGTCTGCTCCTCCGAGACCGGTGGAGTCGCTTACCCGTCCACAGCCAGTGGCGGCCGGTTCCAGAACTGTAGCAGATTCCGCCAACAGGAGACCTTCCGTTGCTCCTCGCTCTTCAGCAGGATCAACCCCGCCTAGACTGGGGCCTCCGGCCAGAAAGGAGACCCTGTCATTAGCCGAAGAGGAAACGCTGGAGAGTCTGGAACAATCTATTCCGGTAGAAGAAGAGTCGATGCCAGCAGCAAGTACGAGAATTCTGGGCAGCAATGTACCACTTGTCATCGGAGTTTGTGGTGTCGGAGGGGAAGAAGATGTAGGTGCGGCGGCATTTCTGCTGGCTGCGGGTCTGGCAGAACTGGGCTGGAAGCCTCTGGTATGCGGAGATGACAGGCCCGAAATCAGTTCGCTTGAACAGATTGTTTTTAAGGGGGAGAAAGAAGATTCGGTTTCTACCATGTTCGAATATGAAGGAGTCACTTTCTACCGCAGAGGGTATTCGTGGGATATTTCGGAGCTTTTGGCCAGTGAGTTCACGCATATCATTCTATGGGTGGATATCCATCGGGAGCGGAAGGGCACCAGCGGACTCGAGCTGTGGTGGAACTCGCAAATTCCTATTTTGATAGGCAACGGGGCTATGTGGAAGTATGAACTGCTGAAAGAGAAGCTGAACACCCTTAATCCTTACGAGCGCAAGCGGTGCAGGTTACTGCTGGAAAATGGACATCAGGAAGTATTACAAATGTTGAAAAAGGATTTTTCAGAAATTCAAACGACTCTGATGCCTGCACATCAAGATCCTTTGTATCCAGATAAAGCGGCTGTTGAATGGGTAATGAAGCTGCTGACCGTTCAGAAAAAGCTCTTTCGCAAGCAAACGTTGCTCTGGGGAATTGTTGGGATGGTCTTGTTTGTGACCTTGTTATTAATAGGCATAGGATTTTCATTCGTTCCGGAGAGTCGGTAATTATAAATCAGGAGGCTGGGTATGAATTCAGGTATGGTTAGGGGCATTGCTTTTGATTGCCATCGACTTCTCTCCCCTGCCCAGGAGTGCAGCGATAAGATGAGAGCGGCAATCACAGGAGTGTCTGGTTATTGGGTAGATTTGGGTGGGGAAGAGTTTAAGCAGCATTGTGAGGAATGGATTAAGAAAATGAACGAATTTAAAGCTGCCATAGCCCAAATTGAAGCAAATATGATGAACTATGCAGATAAATTGCAGGTGGAGGAAGAGAGAGCAGAGGCAGCCAGGATTAAGGAAGCCGAAAGACAAGCCTCCGAACGGGCAGCAGCGGCAGCGGCGGCCGCAGCCGCAAAATCTACAGGGAAAATTAAATAGGAATGGAAATGAGGTCTTGAAGTGGCAATACGTAAGCGGAAAAAAATACTGAGATATACGATCCTATCAGGTTGTCTTGTTGCCGTTGCCACATCCGGGGTATGGTTTGCAACTTATCGCCATTATAACGCTAAGCTGATCGATGAGCGGGCAGCTTACGAAGAACAGCTGAATGATAAAGATGAAGTCTTGCAGCGCTATATGGACCAATCCCAGACAGCCTATGTATTGATATCTCCAAAGCTAGCTGGAGAGGTGATTACTGCTGAGGATGTAATGGAAGAGAAGCTACCCAAATTCTCCTCACCGGATAATCTGATCAGCGAGTCTAAAGCAATTGTTGGTAAGTACTTGAAGATTGATGCATTATCAGGCACAGCGGTAACTACTGAAATGATACGTGATGAAGCGAGATTGGAGCCTTCAGAACGAAAAGAAGAGACTGAATATATTAAACTGCCGCTTCGGTTAACGAAAAAAGATGTCGTAGATATTCGGATAGTTTTTCCAAATGGCGAGGATTACATAGTAGTAGGAAAGAAGTCGCTGAAGGACGTAGATTTAGCGAATCAATATACATTTTTTAATGACAATGAAGAAGAAGCACAGCTCCTGCAAGCTGCCCTGGTGGATGCATACATAAATAACGCAGAGCTGTATATGAAACAGTACGTAGAACCGGAGCTTCAGCCTGAACCTGTAGTCAATTATGTCCCTAATCTGGATGTACTTGGAGTAATTAAGGATAATCCTTTCATTATAGATCAGGCCAAGTGGAGTCTTGCTGCCAATCTTCGTAAGGAACTGGAGAAACGTCTCGAAGTTATGGAGGATGAAGATAGAATTCGTGTGGGAGCACAGGCACCAAGCGGCAGTGGTGTGATCCAGAGAAAGGCTGTGCAGGGAGCGGCGGCAGCAGAGGAGGCTGCAAAAGTTGATGACAGCCAATCCGTGAACGGAGTGATAGATCGGACCAATCAAGCGCCGATCGATTCAAGTGCAGACCAGAGTTCAACGGGTGTGACGAATAAAGAAGCAGCCACAGATGACAGTCTGCTGGAAGGAGAGTGACCGATTTGCACATTGTTGTTGCAGGGGATTGCGAGAAGCATGATTTCATACTGGCAGCGGCTATTCTGTTGAGAAATTATTTCAACAACGATGTCATGATTATTTCGGATAACAGCAGGAATTATCAGTATTTTGAAGGCGAAGTGTCTGGTATAAAGATTGCAGATTCAACCGTAGCTGACAAACCGGATATCGTTCTGTATGACTGGCATCATGGGTATCCTGAGGGTCTTAAGGAGGAGATTATTGTCTTCGCGACTACCTATGACCGTCAGTCTATGGAGAACGTAGATAAGTTGCTGGATCAGAAACGGATGCCTACTGTACTGCTTGTCATAGAAGAAGAATGCGGACTTGGGCTGAAGTATGTGGATAAATATTATCCAGTGATTACTTCGAAAATCAGTTACATCAGTAGTCCGGAGCGAAGAATTAATTGGGTCCATGATGGAAGGGTGGATCTTAAGGTAGATAAGGATTTTGCCGAAGCTGTAAATGACTTTTTGATTGAAATTTGCGATGTTCCAAAGCAAGACATCAAGAAGCTGTGGCAGTATGCAAGGAAACGGGGGTAGGTAATTGTGCTAGTGGCTTTCTGGGGACCTGCTCAAGGGCAGGGGAGAACAACTTCGAATATGGCAGCTGTTGCGGCTACCATAGCGCTAGATCATCATATCCGCGTGTTAATGACACATACGCATTTGGAGCAAGGTGTGCTTGAGCATTTGTTCTCACAGACAAGAACAACGCTTCAATCTGCGAAGACCACAGGTGGAATGGATGCGATTGAGAGATTAGTGCAGTGTGGAATGCTTACACCTGAAGGAATTAGAGATCATGCGGAGTCCATTCTTAAAGATCGGTTGGAACTGCTTAGTGGATCTATGAGTGCTGAGAAACATGAGACAAAGCTCTTGCTTCCGCATATCTTCAAGGATTATCGCAGGTTTTATGATTTGTTATTTGTGGACCTCTCCTCCGAAGATGATCCGGAGGTCGTATCTCTGGTTATGGAACAGGCAGATTTGATTGTGGTTAACCTAAATCAGAATCAGGTAAGTCTGGATTCCTATTTTTTGAACAAAAACAAAGCTCCTGTGCCGAGTCATAAGTCAGTCCTCTATTGTATTGGGGCTTATGAGCGCAGCTCCAGGTTCAATAAAGAGAGAATTATTAAGCTGTATGAATTGAAGAAAAAAGCAGTAGGTGTTATCCCACATCATATTGGTTATATGGATGCTCAAAATGAACGGCGTTTTGTTCAGTTTCTATTGAAGGCAAGAGAAGCTAAATCCCGTTTTCTGGAGTTTAGTGAGGACGGAAACTTCACTGAGGCGGTACGACATATGGGACAGCTTATTCTCCGGATGCTGGAGATTTCTCCAGTATCGGAAGTGGATGCTGCGAATGATTAATCTGATTCTGATCTTTGTAGTCCTGATAGCTATTGGAGTGTTCCTGTACTTATGGCTGGGCAGACGTAAGGATGCTGCTCCACCTTCCGTCCAACTGAAATATGATATGAATGAAATCGTGCAGTTTCTGAGAAGGGCTTTTGAGGAGATTATAGCGGCGTCTCTTTATGAAGGTAGCCCAAGTGAGGAGGAATACAACCGTCGGAAGGCGCGGAGAAGGGAATTGCAGAAAGCGCTCCGAAGTTGCATGCACGGTGATCTTTCCGCTAAGAAATATGTGAAGCTTTATATGAAGGATCTATTAGTTCAGACCTACGGTCTGGATGAAGGAAATGTAGATAAGATTATCAGCTTCGGCCATACGAATCGATTGACTTCACAGGATTGCTTCGATATCTTGCTTTATGTTTTCAAAAAAGATCATGGTCAGAATGCATTTAATGTAATAGTAAGCAAATATAGCCTGGACACATTGCAAAAGCTGCCTGATGGATCTAAGGGGTATAAGATCACCGAAGAACAGATTCGCCATATCTATCAGTCAGAGCAGCCGAGATTGTCCATCCAGGACAAGATTGAAATTATTGTTCAGAGAGCTTATCAAATTTATAAGGGGCTCGGCGTTATTGATGAGCTTCGAGATCAGAACATTGACGGAGTTAATGGAGGAACAAGTGGCATGCCTCCTGATGTCGTGCAGACTACAGATTTTCTGGAATATACGAAGCAGCAGCATTTTATTCCACAATCCTATGATGCGGTATGGACGTTCTACCGCGGAAAGTCGCTTCACCTGGAATTCTTAAGTTTTGGTTCTGAGAAGGAGCTTAAGCGGGTTTGCCAAAATATCTATGGGTTTGGTAATCCTGGGCAATTAAATGAATCCAAGGGTTATATCATCAACGATATGGCTGATGGCAGCCGGGTCGTGGTTGTGCGGCCCAAAATGGCTGAAAGCTGGGCTTTTTTTGTCCGCAAATTTAACGATTCGCTCGTGGAATTGGATCAGCAGATCCAAGATCAAGGGGCACAGCTTGCGATTGATATGCTTATTTTTCTCATCTTGGGCCATCAGGTCACCGCCATCACTGGCAGACAGGGCTCGGGGAAAACAACGCTGCTTAAGGCACTGATCAAATATATTGATGCGAAGAATATCCGGATTCAGGAGACTTCCTTCGAGATCTGGGCGAGAAAAATGTATCCGGGTAAAAATATTTTATCCTTTAGAGAAACCCCCTCCGTTAGTGGGCAGGATGGGCTGGATGTGCAGAAAAAAACGGATGGCGCTGTGAATATCGTCGGTGAGGCGGCTACTCATAGTGTGGTCAGTTATGTGATTCAGGCAGCCCAGGTAGCTTCTGAATATACATTGTTTACACACCACGGCAAAACACTGCCCAATTTGGTCAGCGCTTTGCGCAACAGTCTTATTGCATCGGGAGCTTTCAGTAATGAGAAAATTGCTGAGGTTCAGGTTGTTGAGGCGCTTGGTTTCAACGTTCATCTGGTACTACGTGCTGGGAAAAGATATATCGAACGGATTACAGAGATTATTCCGGCAGATCCCCAGTTCGAATATCCTCAGAACTACAAGGATCCTGAGAATATTACGGACAAGCTGGATGCTTTTATGGATACCGTGACCGAATATTTTGGCCGGATGACAGATCGGCGTTCCTATGATTATAAGGATGTCATTGTGTGGGAAGCCGGAGAATACGTGACCAAACATCCGATCAGCAGCCGTAAAATCGATGAAATGCGCAAAAATATGGATGAAGAGGATGCACTAGAATTCGCTGCATTTCTTGAGAAGTATTGGGGGCAATCCGCATGAATCTGCAAAACCTATTATTGATTATTTTGGGAACCTCGGGAGTGCTACTGGTTGTCCTGCTTGTGCTGCTTAACATAGTGCAGCGTAAATTGAAGGGAACACAATATCAAGAGCAAAGGCGGCTAAAGGCTCTCCTGCCAACGAGAACAAAGGAAAAAAGATGGTTGGAGCAGGCCCATAAAACTTATCCGGTACTTGATGAACTGCCATTAGTGAAGAAACTTCTTCACCGGATGCGCTCGCGTCTGACCTTGGTTCATGCAGGCAATGAAATCATGATCAGAAGTCGCGCGGCTGCGCTGACGCTAATGATTGTTGCTTGTATTCTGATCATTTCGTTGAGTTCATTCCTCTGGACTTCATCGTGGGTAAGCCGTGCGACTATTATGCTAGTCTCAGTTTATCTTGGAGGTGTCCTTAGTGATCTCTTCATTGGGCGTTTAGTAAAGCAGATGTTATATGACCAATCGTCCATGATTCTGGATATTCGCCATGAATATCATCAGACACATATGGTGCAAGTCAGCTTGGAGAATTCTGCGGAACGTTCGAAACCAATGGTAGCCGTGCATGCCCGGCAGATTGCCGGGATTCTGGCAGCGGTGGACCCGGAAGATGAACTACAGAAATATTATGAGATTGCACCTAACCGTTATATGAAGCAACTAGCTGGGGTGAGTTACAAAATAGGTGAATATGGCGATGCGGATATCCATAAAGGGGAGCGTTCGATTTATCTATCGATGCTTGGCAATATCAGAGAAGAGATTCATATGGATATTAATCGGCGTGAACGAATCGATCGTTTGTTATATGGTATCGTTTTTGTAGCCATTTCACCCGTATTCATGCTGGATCCAATCCGCAATTGGGCGGAGGGAATGTTTCCTATTGTATCTAATTACTACAATTCGGCCTGGGGGTTATATTCTTTAATCTTACTTTATATCACGTTCATAATATCGTTTATTGCCTTGCGGATTCTCAAGGGTGTGGATGAAGATACACAATCTATCAAAGATGAGGGTAAGTGGTTAAAACGGATTCTGAAGAAAAAATGGATCTTTAAATTGGTGGATCGAATCACGCCGGCAGAACATGAGCCTCTTCATTTCAAGGTAGCCGGCAAATTGAAGGATGCTAACTCCGGATTGTCGCAACAGGCCTTCTTTTTGCAGAAAACATTAGCGGCAGTAGTTATCTTTATGCTGATCGTATCGCTTCAATTTTCCATCCATGCCAATATCAAGCACAACATTTTGCACCCCAATAAGCAGATTACAACAGGGGGCAATCAGACAGAATCTCAGAAGCTGCTGAGCGAGGAACGTTACGCTTTTGAGCAGACTTTAATTGGAGAACTGGTAGCGAAGGATATTACACCGGATCAGATGTTGCCCTACATTCAGGAGAAAGCGGAGAATAAGTCTTTCCTTCAGAACAATCTGAACCAGAATGCCTATGCTGCACAGTTAATGAACAGGGTAGAGCAATATCATGAGGAGTACTACAAATGGTATGAACTTTTGCTGGCTTTTGGGCTGGCGGTGGCAGGGTTTTATCTTCCGGATGCTTACTTAATCATTCGTACTCAGCTGCGAAAGTGGGAAATGCAGAATGAGGTGGATGGCTTCAATACACTTTCCATGATGCTGTCTCAATTTCCGAATATCAGCGTGTACGAAATGATAGAGTGGCTGCATCGTTACAGCTATATTTTTGAGCGGCAGCTGCTGCGCTGCATGCTGGATTATGAGGCTGGAGGCTGGAGTGCCATTGAGAATCTGAAGGAGGACGCACGTTTCGTTCCCCTCGAACGGCTCGCAGACCGCTTGCAGGTTGCAGCCGATCTGATCCCGGTGAAGAAGGCGTTTGATGATATGGATGCGGAGAGGGCATTCGCGATGGATCAACGCAAGGAGCACTATGAGAAGGTCATCAGCAGGAAAAGTACACTGGGTAAAATGTTTGGGTTCTTGCCGATGCAGGCAACGTTCACCTTATATTTACTGCTTCCCTTCGTCTATATGGCCTTCCAGCAGCTGGGTGACCTGACTGTTGTAACTGGCAAAATGTGAAGGAGATACAGGCATGGAGAATATAGCAAGCTTTTTGAAAACAACAATATCGATTCTGATCACACTGGCCATTATATCATCCGGTCTGTTCTTGTGGGGGAAGACACAGCCAGTTGTCGAATTGGCGAATAGCCAGGCGGCGGCACAGGCCAGGGAGCTTTCGGAGCAGCAATATTCCGCATTTGACAATCAGATTGTCAGCGGCTCCCAGATTCTCACAGCTTATCGGAGGTACGAGTCGCAGCAAGGCTTCTGCCTATACGTTGAGAAACCATATGCTAATGGTCAGAATGAGGCAGAAAGAAGATTTAGCATGAATCCAAGTGGAGAAGGTTATTGCCGTGCGTTTGATTATTCCGGAGCGAAGTTCAAGGAGGGAAGCGAAAGTGGTGTAGATGAAGAAGAAATCTCGAATGCTTCAGGACAATATTATATCAGTCCACAAGCTAAATATAGGGCGAGGCTGATAAAAGATAATAATGAGCGCATTGCAGCTATTTTTTTCGTAGCGGAGTAGATGCGTTAAGAGCAATAAAATAAAAATTAGCTCCAAATAAGGTGAGGAGGAAACATCATGGAGAATATCTCGACCGGACTTAAATGGGTGATTGGCATTATTGTTACCATTCTGATTATTGCCGCAGGTGTAAGTATTTATCTGGTTATCAACAACTACTTCATCCGCGCACAGGAACAGACTCTGGCCCAGACCCAGATGATTAATCAAGCGGAATTCAACAGCTATGATAACAAGGATGTATCCGGCCAGGATGTGATTAATGCGGCAATGCGGTATAAGGGACGTCCGCAGTTCGCGATTAAGATTAAAACAGGGGAAAATACAGAAGGGTTCTACGCGCAGAATACTTATGGGGCTAGCTACGAAGAACCTAAAGACACTACTAATCCGGTAGTTGATTTATCTACTACTAGTAATCTTCAAGGTGATGTCAGTGTTTCGACGATGCTTGATCAGACAAATTCAGATTCATATAACAGTGATAATTATTTAGTAAATACACTCTCCGTCTTTAAAGCGGTTGTTTATAAGGACAGCAATGAGGAGGTTCGTTTAATAGTTTTTACCCAGAAATAAAAACGATATAGAAAAGGGTGGGTATAGATGGAGAATATTTCTACGGGACTTAAATGGGTGATTGGCATTATTGTCACCATTCTGATTATTGCCGCAGGTGTCAGTATATATCTTGTCATTAATAATTATTTCATCCGTGCCCAGGAGCAGACCTTGGCCCAGACTCAGATGATCAATCAAGCGGAGTTCAATTCTTATGATAACAAGGATGTATCTGGTCAGGATGTTATTAACGCGGCAATGAGATATAAGGGACGTCCGCAATTTTCCATTCTGATAAAGACTGGAGTAAATAAAACTGGTTTTTATGCGAAAAACACATATGAAACTTATTATGAGCCTGCGAAAGCGGCCAGTGGCGGAAACCCGGCATCAGAGCTTGATCTTGGAGACAAGAACAGTGGTGCTGATAACTTTAGTGTATCAGCAATGCTCGACCAGAGCTCTAACCAAGATAACAGTAAAAACTGTAATGTCAATACGCTTTCTATTTTTAGAGCTACCTTACATAAGGACAAAAATGATGAGGTTCGAATTATTGAATTTAATCAGAATCCGGATCATAAATGAAAACTAGCACTCAATTTCTACTAACCCTCTTTGCTTGGATCTTGTTTGCTGTCGGCGGATTTACGTTTTTGCGGTTGGAGATGGAGAGTTCTGTTCCAAACAGGCACTATGAGCTGCCGACAGTTGCATCGGCACCTTACAAAGGGATAGGTGATTTGAACAAAATTAGCGGTGAGCAGGTCATTGGTATGATCTCTCCAGCACTGGAGGGGGAATATATTTTATATATCGATGGCATTGCAATTAATGAGGAAACGGACCTTACAGCAGTGGATTTGCGTGGAGTGCCTGATGCTGCTTATCAGTTAAGAGTCACGCGAACCGATGAGATGATTACGCAAATCTCCGCCACCCGCTAGAAAGGAGGAGCCGCATGGCAGACGCGCTGAAAGGTGTAATTATTATTATTTTGCTGGCATTTGTGTTCGGAGTCTATCCGGCATTCCGTCAATCCGAAGTTGTAGAAAGGAATACTAAGCTCGCCGCCAATGCGGCTGTGGTGGAATTCGTGGATACCGTTCGTGCTAAAGGATACTTGGATACTTCCGATTATGAGCTGTTTCTTCATTCGTTGGATGCTTCATATGGTGTTTTCAAAGTGCAAATGGAGTATTACAAAAAGAATTTACAGCCCTTATATACGAATCCTGATGATTATTCTACATTCCAGAACAGCTTTAGTGTCCGATATGACGGATATTTCAGCAAGGATATTTTGGAAATCTTATATCCGCATTCAGGAACTTTACTGGCTGCAGATGATCCAGGTAGAAGGTTTACCATGCATGTAGGCGATCTGTTCAATGTCCGGTTAGAATCTGAAGGGACGACACTTGCCTCACGGATGCGATCGCTCTTGTTTCATAGTGAAATGATTCCGGTCAATTTGAAGTATGGGGGGATGGTCCGAAGTGAAGCCCCTTAGTGTTGTGCTTGTTTTTCTAATTCTGGTCATTCCTCTTGTTCTTATGGGCGACACTCGAGAAGATCTTCAGGTCTTCAATCAGGACATGTATAAACGCTATTCGGATGATTTTCAAGCCGCAGTGGATGATGCTGGTGATTATCTGTCACGACTGGAACAGCAGCCTACTACCACAGCAGTGCACTATGGGCGGGAACGCCAACTGCAACTGGATCAGGATGTGCTAAGTGTTTTTTACAGTGATTTAGCTTTGAAATTTGGGCTGGAGAACAACCAGACTGAAATGAACAATTTAAAAATGCATATACCCGCACTGGTGATGTTTGGATATAGCGGCTATACGTTGGTTACTTTGGACGACACGGCTAGTAATAGCGGGAAGGATGAACTTAAGCCTGTGAGTTGGCCTGAGCGTCCATATTATTACAAGCTTCAGAACGGCAATTTGCTTTATTTCACTTTGGACGATAATGCGCGGGTGTTTGATACTACCTCTAATGAATTCTATGAGGGGGAGTATACAACCCTAGCGGCTGAGACCAATCTTAATCCTCTGACCTCTATAGAACTATTTCACGAAATCCGGCAGAGTACGATCACATCACTCGTTGAAAAAGACTTGGCAACAGCCATTAACAGACATTTGGAGCTAGTGAAACGAATGGGCTTGTCGATTCAGTTCACCCTTCCCCGCGGCTTGCAGGAGCAATCCATACAGGATGTAGGGATTATGGCTTTTATTCAAGGTTATCCACTTCCTGGGGGAGAACTGCTGGATGCATATTCCTTAGGTAGTGGGGCAGTAATGCGACGAAAGGTTCTGATAGGTACCCGGAATTCAGCAGGGAGACATATTGCTTATGGAGAAAGCTGTGTACCCCCGGGGGTTACTGTTATAGAAAGTCTGTTCGATCCAGAGGAGGCTGCGCGAAAAGGGTATTTTATTGAGGATTGTGCGGTTAGGTGATAGATGTGGGAGTAAAAGATTTGGTATGGAGAAATAGGGTCATCGGATTAAAAAAAAGTTTCATTGTGGAGGAGTGAGAACATGAGGAATTTTAAGTTTAATAGTCTATCAGCAATTATTAGATCAAAGAAGGCAAGAAGAGGCATGACTATAGTCATTTGTGTGTTCGCAAGCTTAGTGTTGTTAATTACTACAGCGGGAGCGGCAGGAACAGCTGCCAAAGCAGTGAACGTCATCATGGACGGCATTAAATATCCACTGACAAAGGGACATCCTTATTCAGAAAATGGGACGACAATGATCCCATTCCGCATGATTTCAGGAAAACTCGGCACACAAGCTAACTGGAATGCAGCAAACAAAACGTTAACTCTGCAGCAAAAAGAAAACAAAATTGTACTGACAGTAGGTTCTTCTTTTGCGAAAGTGAACGGGCAACCAGTAGCGCTTGGTGCTATGGTTGTACAAAAAGATGGAATGACGATGATTCCATTAACCGTTGTCTCTGATCTGTTATCCGCAGAAGTGGAGGTGGACGAATTTTCTCAAAGTGTGCACATTCACACGCCGGGTAAAGATTTAGGGGAACTTGATTATTTTGGAAGGAAAATACGTACGACAAACCTACCTAAGAACTATAAAGATTATCCATACATTCTGGAAGACATCCCGAATGAAATGTACGAAATGAGGCATACCATAAACTACTATGCTGGGGATGCTAAGACCGGAGCACAGATGTTTATTACTAAGGTAACTAGTGAAGATATGGCCAAAATCATCAAACGTATGAAGATTGGGTATGATCTACGGTTGAATGTAGATTACAAAACGATTGACCCGGCAAGTTATGCAAAAGAAGTTTTTAATTTGGAGAATCAATCGGTATCCATCCGGGAGAATGAAATTAAAGAATACGCTGAATGGGTGAAGAAAAATAAAATTCAAATTGAAGGGGCGATTGATCCTGAACCGTCTGTTCTCTATTATCCGGGCACTGGTGATTACCGCATTCGATCCAAGTTTCGTTTCAAAATTAATAATTTTATAGAGTATAGAGACATATTACTCGATGAGTACTTTATAGCTCACTTCAGACGTTCTGGTGAATTGAAAAAAGGAGTCTGGTATGAGGGTTATGCTGATATATCTGTTTCTACGAACTACTATAATGGTACTCCAGGCGAAACTAAGAATTTAGATTCACTCTCAAGTTTGTTTGAAAATGCTACCTTGCATGAAATGAAGTGATGAAAGATGCGGTGTAAATGTCTATATTGTCTAATGGTCATATTTATAAATTCTTTATTACTTTCACCTTTTGTAGGTGTTGTAGACGCTTCTTTTTTGGCCAGGTTTGAAGACGGGGCATTTCTTTATACAACAACTTCCAATGAAGCCTCTTCGAGTATAAGATTCCAGACGGTAGGTTGGTATATTCATACCCAACCAACGTGTGCATCCTCTGGAGCCTATGGAGGTGAAGTGCAATGCGACCCTACCTCATTGCCTTCTAATCAACGTATTAAATTACAAGATAATGGCGGAGGGCATGTGAAATCAGAAACTATTGTAGATGGGATAGTGACTACAAACTTCGAATGGACTAAAGCAGAAGTGCTCGCTGCTATTGGACAAGCTAAGGCGGAACAAGTCATCTCTGAAGGCACTCCATTATACGCTAGCGCCATAATGCGAGTAGTGACGGGGTCCAGAACGAACCCAATCCAAGTTTCCGGACCCTATCATACGTTGTATGATATTAAACACGCAGAGAGTTGGGCTCATCCAGAAGATTTGAGACAATATTTCGATGTCACAGTTCCCTTTCAGGGGGAAAATTATCCGGTTAATATGATTCTTAAACTTTCGAACGGAATCGTGGTGAGCGATCAATTAATTGGTAATTATAAGGCTGGTTATAACATTGTAAAGTCTTTTCCCCTGACCGTTCAATACGAGGGAGAGGAATATCAAATTAACCAATCTTGGCTTTCTCCGATTCTGAGGCCAAGCGATCAATTATATATTCAAAGCAAAGCTTCGAATGATCCCAGCTTAGTTCAGCGTAATTTTAAGGTTTATGTAGGTGGAGTCAAAATGGTGGCCAGTTACAAAAAAGTTGGTAGCCCTCCCACCGAGGGAGAAGGCTCAGGCGAATGTAAGTATACTATTGATCCTCCAAACAAGATCGCTGCTCCGCAAACGTCATTTATGGAACCGGATGCGAACGGGGCAATTCTAGGTGATGATACAGCAAATGGACGCCATTTTGATGCACCGGTGGGAATCCCCACCTCTGAGAATTTATTTTCCAATGTGTGGGGAAAGAACTATTTGTTTGAACATACCTTCGCCAATATGGCAGGTCAGATTCGTTATTCCTGCAGTGTTAAAGTTACATATCCGACGAAGTGGGAGGAAGCGCAGCCGAATCTTCCAGGACCAAATGGAACATCGATTCCTCAAGCTCCGCTTCCTAAAACAGGGAAATTTGATAAGACCTATACCTTTGACTTGACTCCAAAAGAATATGCGTACTGGCAGGTAGATCAGTTAGCTGTTTATCAAATCGATCGTGCCCAGATGGAGAACTATGCGCTGCCTGGAGGAGAAGTCACTCTATATCCTAATAATTATGGTTCGCCGACGCTTGAGCTTACCAATAGTACAGAAGTAGAAGACCATGTTGTTCCCCAAGATACGGGAGGGATAGAATTCAAGCCAGAAGTGGTAGATGGTGGAGACCACGAACCGGGTCCTGAAGATGTTGAGGATACAGACGTGCTCACAGACCTTGCGGAAATGCAGACCAAAGATCCTGAGGTGCAGAATGACCGACTAGTATTTAACGGGGAAACGATTATGGATGATACCGTTGCTAACAAGACCGGGCCTACCCCAGGGAGGATTCCTGATCCGCAAATCATCGGAGACGAGGTGCTTTACGAGGGCCAGTTGATGATCAATAGCGGTTTACTCAATCGGCAGAATACAACCAGCACGGGTACCATTTATTATACAATGCTGTCGGAGAACGTAGAGGGAAACGGAGATCAGGAATTTTTGATCTCTCCGATTAACTCCGTTACCGTGCACACACCGGTCGTCAACTACTCGCTACTTCCAGACGATAACCGCCCATTCGATCAACGTATGACACTGGATATGACTAGGGCGGTGCTGATCTTGGATCGGCCGTTCACCATACATTTTACGGAGAGTGGCCAGCATCTCAATATCCCTGGGTACGGCAACCGGGATTATGCCAAATACACGAAAAACAAGCGGATTCAATTTCCGTTTGGTGTGTTTCAAGGCAGCCAGTATTACCCAGAGAATACCTGGATCTACATCCCTGTTGGAACACCGTCCATGACCTTTACTATGCCAACCTGGGTGAATGAAGGCGACTATACCATTTATACGCAGTCTTGGGCTATAAACGCCCCGTCAGATGGATTGGATCTTTGTGAGGAGAACTTGAACGGTAATTTGACGAATTACTGCGCTTCGGAGAGTTTTAATATTGGGGTCGTCGGTCGACTGTTCGATTTTCGGATTTGGGACATCGGTGATTTTCGGTTTGAAAAGGTGTTTCGAACTGGCGTGGGGACACTTGAGCATAGCAACACGATGTACTATACGGGAGGGAATGATGAGAATGGCATACCGACCGCTTTAAGCGGACAACTACAGTGGCAGCTGCCGATCCGCAAGGGTTCTCATCCTACGGAGCAACGGACGGTACCGCATAACGGCTATTCCTTCTTGTTTGACTTCCGGACCATCGGGAACCTGTGGCAGCCGGGCGAGGGTATCCGGATCGAGCCAAGCTTCTATTTTATTCCGAAAAACGGAGGTACAGCGACACCTGTCGATCTGTACTATGATATCTCCGGTTCGAATAATAAAATGATCGGAGTCGGCTCTTCCAAGGATAAGCTGAGTTATTCTCGGACCTACCGCTTGGCGGATGGCTTGCGAAATATATCGAGTGGTGAATTATCGACGGCAGCAAGCTATGAGTACAATTACATACTGTCCGAGGCGGAGCGGGAAAAGACCTCTTGGCTGAAGTTCTATCAGCAATATACAAAGCGCAAAACTAAAATCGCTACAGGCTATAACCTAGAGCTTCTACCTTATAAATCGAGAACCTTAGTAGGTCCGACCGATATCCCTAATGGAGTGAATCCGATAGCGGCGGTTCGGAGCGTTCAACACTGGTACGGAGAATACAACCTGCCGATAGCCCCTTACATCCTGCCTAAAGGAACAGACATTGTCACCCTGGCGAATCATTATGGAGGGGCACTAGATGGGCATGAGCAGGAGTTTATCACTGGCGGCTATATCCTGGTAAATTTCGAAATTTATACGGTTAAAAATGGGGATGCCGACACTCGTATTTTAGGCTACAAGGCACCTATTGCTAACATGTGGGCGATTGAAGGTCAGATGACTGGGAGCACAGATGAAATGGGGCAAACGTTCTCTTTTTCCTCTGGGGATATCATTCTGTTTGAATCAGATTACTCTGTACGAAATGATTATCAGGGGCAGGCAAAATAAACTTTAGAAAAAAATAACTTAAATGTTTTATTTATCTTTAAATGGATTTAAATATAAACTTTATATCATTGAAGACCGATAATTATATAAAGGAAACCGGAGCTATAATAATGAATTTGAAAGATCTTTTGGGGTGTTAAAAAGTATTTTTTAAGTTCATTTTTATATAAAAAATCATTTAAAGGAGAGGTTAATAATGGCAGAAAAAGTTACATTGAGTTACGAAGGATTAGCAGGGCAGGCAAGTACAGTTTTGAAACAAAAACTAGAGTACGATGCATTAATGAAAAAGATTATGACGACTGCAACGAATCTGAATAGTATTTGGGAGGATGCAGCAGCTAGAGACTTTGCTGAAAAGGTAAAAAGTATGCAGAAAACTTTCGATGCATTTGGTAAAGCGCTTGAGGATATTGGAACTCATATGAATAATGTATCTAAGAGTTATTCGCAATTATCTAGAGATATTAAGACTTCTCAAAAAGGTTTCTAGGAATCTTTAATATGATTTAGACAGCAAGAGCTCTAATACATAAGAATTCAATTAGCTATGCAGAGTGCTGCATAGCTAATTTTATTAGAAGCAAGCAGGGGGAATCACATGGCGTCAACGAAGCTTACATTTAACGTAGATGAAGTCGAGCGCCTGCAGACGAAAATAAGACAGGTAAGCCAGGACACCAACCGGCTGTACCTCCAGTTCAAAGGTCAAGCTAGTAACTGGAGTGGCGTCCCATTAGGATCAAACCAGGTGCAGGCGCAGATAATCATCAACGAACTGACGGTAGAAGCGGAAAAATTGGAAGACATCATTCGAGGCGCGATAAAAGGTGTTCAAGGCGCACAGGATGAGAATAAGCGGCAGGCAAATCAACTTTTTCAGCAGCTCGGTGTTCTTGAGGGGATGTTCGAAAGGTTTGGGAGCGGAAGTGCAATTGGGCAGTCTTCAATTCCGACGACGGCTCAGAAAGCGGTCACGAATCTGATCACCACAATTGCTACTCTGATGGGTTGGGATGAGTTGAATAGTGATCCTATGGTGCAGAAGCTCCAGGCAACTGTTAAAAAGTCAGGATTGGAAACGATCGACTCCATAGCCGCGCAAAGTAAACTGAAGGATATCTACCTGGCGCGGGATCAGATCGCGAAGGCGCAGACAGCCTATGAGGTATATCAGGCGTTTGGAAATCAGACTCAAATGGACGCAATGCATAAGTTAGCGGAAGACGCACGCAAGAAGCTGAAATCCTTGGGTATAGACGAGGTCCAGTACCAGGCGGGTAAGGATCTAAGCACTTATTTTAAGAAACCAGCGGTTAAGGCATGTGATTATGATCCGTCGATTACCAGTAGAAGCATACCACTAGTGCAGAATGAAACGTATCAGTTGCTACTACGGACGGCAATGGAAAAAGGGGAGAAGGGAGCCTGGGCAAAAGGGCAACTGGAAGGCGTTCAAACCACCATGGAACAGATGATTGCTACTGGAGTAAGTTTGGGTGTACACGTGATGACAAACCAAGGTGGAAAGGCTTGGGGAGATGTTATAAAATTGACTTCATCAGTCGCCCAACTGGATTCCTATAATCTGTTTAGAAAGAATAAAACGGAGGAACAAGCAAAACCCGAGGATTCTAAAAATGCCTTTTATAAATCAATAGACAGTTTTAAAGAAATTGGAAAGGGTTTTGTAGGGACATTAAGAACTCGTGCGGATAAGGCGACAGACTCCCCCTATGACTTTTTCAACTGGTTAACATTAGGCATAACAGGAGATATTCCGGTCGGGATATATGAAGCAGCCAAAGATCGATCAGAGCATATGTTTGATTCAAAGGAGAAGTTTGCGGATTGGTTAACACTGGGAACAGTGGAGATGGCGAAAGGAGCATTTGATCCAGACGAAGCATGGTCAGCGGATCATTGGCTCAATAGTCTGGGAATGGTAACGTTGTTGTATGGTCCGGTAGAAAAATCTTTGCTTCCTACAGGAGGCGGAGGTCTAAAGCCTCCAAAAGGGTTAGATTCTGTAAAAGGTATTGAGGTACAAAAACCGTTGCCGGCATTTAGCACAAATGAAGGTTTTCAATTCAAGATAAATAATCTAGATATAGATACGCCGGCACTTCCACAGACCCCGATGCAAATCAATTTTAAGAATGAAATGGACCGGATTTTAAGAGAGAAGATGGAAGGGAAAAGTGACAGTAATCATTCAATAAAGGATGTAGAAGTGAAGGCGGTTGAGGGGACGGGTAATGCTCAGACAGGTGGGAGAGAACTTTCAGTTGATGAATATCTAAAGCGTCTTGATATTTCTGATGCAATGTATGAATCCTTTAGGAAATCGAATGTAGATGTTCAGAGTATTGCGAAAAATACAGGTATGTCCGAGAATAGAATTCAAAGAATAAAAGACCATTTATTTTTTAAAGAACATATTAAAGAACATGGTGTTGGACGCTTTGAAGCAGATTATGAAATTGCACAAGCATGGGATAGACTTCAAAAAGGGAGATTTAAACAACAAGATATTGACTTATTGAATCATGAACTTTTTGAATCTAAATTTGAAGGTATTTTTAAAACAGACTATAGGACTGCACACGATAAAACAGTTGATTCTGGTCGTCCGTGGTATCCACCTGAGGAGGAGTAAATTTGGCTTCGTACGTATTGCTTCTAAAAGAACAAGAAGATGATGAATCAGTTGTTTACAGATTTGGACCAAATGAAGATGTTATGGGTAAAATTGAATTGAATAAGATAACTAAGATGTTTTCTGAGTTAGAGTCTATACCTGACCCTAGTATTCCTAGCAAATTTTATTTTGATAGAGCTGCTCAAAGACTGGTGGTTTGCTTGGTTAGAGAGGGGGGGGAGTTCCCAGAAAGAACTGCATTTGAATCATGATTATCCTAGTCTTCAAGTGAAGGGTTTTACAAGTTGTGGGGGCTACCCAGTGCCGAGTGAATTCTTTATTAAACCAGTAACCAGAATTGGGAAGCGAGAATCGCCGATGAGATTAAAGCATACACTATTGAAATTGAAGAGGCTAAAAGGTTAGGACTGGATAATGTTGCAGAAAAACTTCAAAAGAACTTTGAAGCTGAGCAGCAATATATTATTGATAGATATGGTCCTATAGACGAATAAATTTTATGAAGGGAATATATTATGGCCTCAATAGTTGAATTAGCAGAAGAAATTAAGGCTGATACAATAAAAAATGAAGATTTAATAGTATGCTTGGAAGCTAAGAATTTAAGGGTTGTTGCTATGGCAACGTTTAAATTGATTGAGAGAAATTACTGTGATATAGGAATTGTAGAGAGGCTTGCTGAACTAGGAAAACTCCTAACAGATAGTAAGTTTATTGGACCATGGCAATTCGGACATATTGCAATAGCTACACTATCCCTTTTAAGTCATAAGGATGCAAAGATTAAGTTTAACGAGCTTTTTGAGGGACTTAGTGAGTCTGATAAATTTTTAGTGGATAATTTTATTAAATCAGAATCTTATAAAGCTTAGGGAATATGTTTAGAATTGTAAGATTGGAGTTTACAATTCCAACAACCAGATCGTACAATACAAACCAAACACTAACTGATTCAAACACTTGATAAACTTTCAAAGCTCTTTCCAACTTGTTTTATGAGTAGGAATGAGCTTTTTTACATGCTCAAAATCAAAATCAAAGGAGAAATGAGAAAATGGCAAAACAAGTACAGGCAGTAGGAAACAAAACAAAACTGCGTTTTATTACTCAGGCACAAGCAGTGTATCAGGCAATCGTAAAGGAAATGAGAGGTTAATGCCAGAAAGCACGAGAGTTACGGCATCAGGTGAGTTGAGATACTCTAGCAGTTCCGATCCGCAAGTAGCAACAGAAATAAGTAAGCTACTGGAACAGGCTAATTATTATAACCATCTAGCAGATCAGAAGGACGAACAGCCCAGATTGGAAATTCTTCATCGCATAGTTAGCTTGGAAAGTTAAGAATCTAGATTATGGGGGAATGTCCAGCAAAATGAAAAATGTGTTAGCTCGTCAATAAATGGAACTGGAAGAAACAGAACGAGAAGCTGTATTAATGGTAACCCGAGCAAAGGGGAAAATACGGGAAACGGAACAGTATTGGAATGATAACGAACAAAGTTGACAGAATTGGAGGAGAATAGAGTTGAGTAGGAAGTTTATAAAAGAAATTGAACCATTAGAGGAAATTATTAAGCCGGTAAACGAAGATGGATTTAAAGATGGAGGGCTAGACGAATGGCGCAACTAAACCCGAAAGCATTAGAAGCAAGCCATAAGTAAGAAAGAGAGTTCGGAACAGGCGGCAAATGAGTTCATACAACCAAAGAGATTTTACCGCAGTAGGACGGAACCACGAGAGCAAACAAATACGAAAGCCACAGGAGAAAATAGCATAATGACGAAACATGAAGAGTTCTTATGGGAACTGGTGATTTACGAGATCGAAACTATAGCAGAGCTAATACTGATAACCTGTGATAACTAATCGTTATCACTCAAATAGGAAGTATTTCAGTTGCAGCAGCAGCAGAGGGGCAGAGAGTAGAAATTAGAAAGGAGCAATCAGCAGTTCGGTGTTCTTGGATGCGGATAAGGCGACAGACTCCCCCTATGACTTTTTTAACTGGTTAACATTAGGGATAACAGGAGATATTCCGGTCGGGATATATGAAGCAGCCAAAGATCGATCAGAGCATATGTTTGATTCAAAAGAGAAGTTTGCGGATTGGTTAACACTGGGAACAGTGGAAATGGCGAAAGGAGCATTTAATCCAGACGAAGCATGGTCAGCGGATCATTGGCTCAATAGTCTGGGAATGGTAACGTTGTTGTATGGTCCGGTAGAAAAATCTTTGCTTCCTACAGGAGGCGGAGGTCTAAAGCCTCCAAAAGGGTTAGATTCTGTAAAAGGTATTGAGGTACAAAAACCGTTGCCGGCATTTAGCACAAATGAAGGTTTTCAATTCAAGATAAATAATCTAGATATAGATACGCCGGCACTTCCACAGACCCCGATGCAAATCAATTTTAAGAATGAAATGGACCGGATTTTAAGAGAGAAGATGGAAGGGAAGGGTGACAGTAATCATTCAATAAAGGATGTAGAAGTGAAGGCGGTTGAGGGGACGGGTAATGGAGGTTCGGGTGGTAGAACAAATCCTAGTGGTATTCTTGATCCCAATGCGAGTCCCTCTGGTACTAAAACTAAGGTGAATTACAACGATCCAGACCCAGATAACATACGAGCTTTGGAACGTGAAAATGAAGCCGCAGAGATTTTGGCTAAAAATGGATACCACGTAGAGCAAAATCCGAATGTACCGAGTACAATAAAAAATCCAGACTATAGGATTGAGGGAGAAATTTTTGACTGTTACTCTCCAAAACCAAAAACCTCTCCAAGAAATATAGGTTCAAGTATACAAGCTAAGGTAGAAGCAGGTCAGACAGATAGAGTTGTTTTAAATCTCTCTGATTGGACAGGTGATATGAACGCATTGAAGAAACAATTAGCAGATTGGCCGATTACTGGACTAAAAGAATTAATTGCAATTGATGGTAGCGGTAATGCTATTCATCTATTACCATAATAAAGGAGTGGTCAAGTGGCTATTGAGTATTCTCTCAAAACAGAACAAAAAATATCTGAATCCTGTTTATTGCAAGAACTTGTATCAATGGGCTATACAGATATTGATGCAATAGACTTTCCAAAAGGAATTAGAATTAGTCAATTTGAAAAATCACTTGGTTTGACTGTTTACTTAACGGAGTCTGGCGAATATCCGTATAACGCTTATGACACTCAGTTTTTGAGAAGTGAGTTTGTGTATGAAAGTACATTAAGTATTCGCTTTATAAACAATTTATACAATGATGAATCCATTAAGTTTGTGCTATCTCTAGTGTTCAATTTGATGAAAAACAATAATTTAAATGCTTTATTTTTATCGAATGGTGATAATGAATTATCTTTCTTTACCAAAGGACATGTATATTTGGATAATTCATCACATGTCTGGGATAATGGTTGTTTTACTGAAATTCTTAAGGGACATAGATATAGTTATTATGAGGGGAGCTTTTTAGAATAAAGAAGGCACTACCCCTTACCGAATGAATTCATCAATCAACCAATAACACTTATAACCCATGTAAACTGCCACAATGCGAGCTAGCCGCCCGTGTTGTGGCAGTTTTTTGCTCATGGCACTGTCGCGGCGGCTATTTGGTACAGACCCCACCCATTGCCGAATGAACCCATCATTCAACCAATAACACATATAACCCATATAATACCCGTATAAAGATTTCGCCATTTCGTTTGTACGCACATAAATGCTTTAATTTTATCACCCAAATAACGCTATTCCGTTACATAAAACAGGTCGATTATGGTCAGATACCACCATGATTGGCCTGTTTTTTGTTGTCTTCGTTTTCTTGCGGTTTTTCAAAATTTACGCAACTGTAAAATGCGCCGCCCCGATAGAGAGGATGAAAAGGCAAAGCATCTTTTGGAGTAGTTAGCCCGACTATTAATGTTGTCAGGACTTATCTGCATATTGTCCACAACGAACAACGAATGGACTACTTGCCGGGATGGTTGTCGTGAATAAACAAATCTGGTGACGACCAGTTGACATAGACAGGTAAGGAGACGTTTCGGGCTGAGGATACCCAAAGACAAGTGAATCTTTTAATTGAATTAAAACCTTTATTTCAATCATAATCATAAAGTGAAAATTGAGGGGGGATAAAATGAAGGTTGATCCAAACACAATAATACTACCCTTACCAACGGAAGATCTGTTTAGAAGAAAAGAAGGATTCTGGAGAATTAAGTTACCAAATGATTTTGTTTCATTTTTAGAAGTGAATAACGGTGGTAGACCAATAAATAGTAGTTTTAAATGTAATAATCATGACTATGCTATAGACAGATTTCTATGCTTATTAAAAACACCCAGAGATAATCATATGATATTGATGTAACACTAACTCAAATTGAAGATAGGCTTACCGATAATGAGGATTTGATTGGAGTTGATATTTTACCAATAGCGATTCTATTTGCTGGTGATTTTCTATGTTTAGATTTTTGTGAATCTAGAAATAATCCAAAGGTTTGTGTGTGGGATCATGAAAATTCTGGTGAACTTGATCCAATCAGCTATCATGTGGCAGACAGTTTCGAGGGATTTCTAACAATGTTATCTGAATAGAAAGCATGAAGGGCTATCAAGAAGTGTCGAATAAACCTATGATTTAACCAGTAACAACACATAAAACCCATGTAATACTTCTATAAAGATTTAGGCATTTCGTTTGTTCGTGCAGTAATGCTCGAAAAGTATAACGTAAATAACGCTATAGCGTTCAGTTAACAGGTGATTATAGGGAGCTACTACTATAATCAACCTGTTTTTTTGCTGTCTACTTATTCGTACAGCAGTGATTAGAATTAAAAAATAAAAAAGAAAGGATTTAAAGTAAAATAATGGGAAGTTACGCCGATATATAGGTTAGGTGTGCGCTCCAAATACTTAAGTTTTTAAATATGAAGTAGTACATAAAGACCTGAGGGGTCGAAAAAAGTAGTGCATTGGATGGTCTAAGTGTAAGAACTGGAGGTCATAAATGGCATTGGACAAAATGGTATTTAAAGAAGATGAAGTCGAGCGCCTGCAGACGAAAATAAGACTGGTAAGCCAAGATACTAACCGGCTGTACTTGCAGCTGAGAGGTCAGACCAATAACTGGGGTGGGATTCCGCTGGGTTCAGATTTGATACGAGCTCAGACGCTTATCAACGAACTGACGGTAGAAGCGGAAAAATTGGAAGACATCATTCGAGGCGCGATAAAAGGTGTTCAAGGCGCACAGGATGAGAATAAGCGGCAGGCAAATCAACTTTTTCAGCAGCTCGGTGTTCTTGGGGGGATGTTCGAAAGGTTTGGGAGCGGAAGTGCAATTGGGCAGTCTTCTATTCCGACGACGGCTCAGAAAGCGGTCACGAATCTGATCACCTCAATTGCTACTCTGATGGGTTGGGATGAGTTGAATAGTGATCCTATGGTGCAGAAGCTCGAGGCAACTGTTAAAAAGTCAGGATTGGGAACGATCGACTCTATAGCCGCGCAAAGTAAACTGAAGGATATCTACCTGGCGCGGGATCAGATCGCGAAGGCGCAGACAGCCTATGAGGTATATCAGGCGTTTGGAAATCAGACTCAAATGGACGCAATGCATAAGCTAGCGGAAGACGCACGCAAGAAGCTGAAATCCTTGGGTATAGACGAGGTCCAGTACCAGGCGGGTAAGGATCTAAGCACTTATTTTAAGAAACCAGCGGTTAAGGCATGTGATTATGATCCGTCGATTACCAGTAGAAGCATACCACTAGTGCAGAATGAAACGTATCAGTTGCTACTACGGACGGCAATGGAAAAAGGGGAGAAGGGAGCCTGGGCAAAAGGGCAACTGGAAGGCGTTCAAACCACCATGGAACAGATGATTGCTACTGGAGTAAGTTTGGGTGTACACGTGATGACAAACCAAGGTGGAAAGGCTTGGGGAGATGTTATAAAATTGACTTCATCAGTCGCCCAACTGGATTCCTATAATCTGTTTAGAAAGAATAAAACGGAGGAACAAGCAAAACCCGAGGATTCTAAAAATGCCTTTTATAAATCGATAGACAGTTTTAAAGAGATTGGAACGGGTTTTGTAGGGACATTAAGAACTCGTGCGGATAAGGCGACAGACTCCCCCTATGACTTTTTTAACTGGTTAACATTAGGGATAACAGGAGATATTCCGGTCGGGATATATGAAGCAGCCAAAGATCGATCAGAGCATATGTTTGATTCAAAGGAGAAGTTTGCGGATTGGTTAACACTGGGAACAGTGGAGATGGCGAAAGGAGCATTTAATCCAGACGAAGCATGGTCAGCGGATCATTGGCTCAATAGTCTGGGAATGGTAACGTTGTTGTATGGTCCGGCAGAAAAATCTTTGCTTCCTACAGGAGGCGGAGGTCTAAAGCCTCCAAAAGGGTTAGATTCTGTAAAAGGTATTGAGGTACAAAAACCGTTGCCGGCATTTAGCACAAATGAAGGTTTTCAATTCAAGATAAATAATCTAGATATAGATACGCCGGCACTTCCACAGACCCCGATGCAAATCAATTTTAAGAATGAAATGGACCGGATTTTAAGAGAGAAGATGGAAGGGAAGGGTGACAGTAACCATTCAATAAAGGATGTAGAAGTGAAGGCGGTTGAGGGGATGGGTAATGTTGACCATCCAATTAGAACATATCGGAATGCTGATCTAAGTAAACTCGAGGCTAAATATGCCGCTGACCCTAAATTGACAGTGGAAATGCCATATGTAGGTAAGGGAAAGAATGGTACAAATTCAGAAGGATGGTTACGAGATAAAGATTATTACTGGAAAGAGGTAATGGAAAAATATCCTGAAAGTATAAGTAAAGCCAATAAACAAAAAATTGAATTAGGTTTTTCACCAATTAATGATAAGCAGTTCAGAGAACACTTCCCACAGTTTAATATTAAAGAACTGAATAATGACACTCTTATTCACCATCATATTGGGGGCGGTGGTCAAGCTGTTGCAGTACCATCAAAATTACATCCTGGGTCAGGTGGAATACACAATGCTGAAAAAGAAGCAGGAATTTGGGGTAGTGATAGCCAATATGCTGAATTACTAGAAAAATTCTTAAACAAGTAGAGGGTGATATGTTTGTCTATAAAGGAAGCTATGAATCAATATTTTTCATTAAGGAAAGAAATTGCTGAGGAAGGATTGGACTTTTTATTTAAAACACCATTCGATGAAGATGTTGAATCTCTTATTTACATTGGGGAGGTTGACGAGGATGAGTACATCTCATGGCAACCTGTCGAAAAAGACTTTTATGATTTCAATTCACTAGAAGAGGACTTAGGTGTCAGGATTCATCCGTCTGTTATAGAATATTTTAATTCATATTATTTTGCCGATTTAGATGGATTTATTAAAGACCATTATATAAAACTAGAATCGGTACTACAAAAGGCAGATATTGATTCTTATAGTAACACGCTTAAAGGATACAAGAATAACCACGACAACAAACTTGAGAATATTCCATTAGGGATAGAAGGCAACGGGCTTAACGTAGTGGTTGACAACGAAGATGGTTCTGTGAAACTCGAGGACTTCGAAAGAAATTCATTCGAAGTGATTTCAGAGAGTATTGAGCTATTAATTACTAGTTTACGGCTAAAAAGATAATATCATTGGATAGAACTCTTTGTGATGACGTAGAATTTCCATTCCTCTAATGTATCATGTGGGGACTACCCAGTGCCGAATGAATTCTTTATTCAACCAGTAACATACTTAACCCTTGTAATACCACAATAAAGATTTCTTCAATTCGCTTGTACGCACAGTAATGCTCGAAAAGTATAACCTAATTATCGCTAAAGCGTTACAAAAAACAGGTCGATTATGGTCAGATACCACCATGATTGACCTGTTTTTTGTTACCTTTGTTATCTTGCGGTTTTTTCAAAATTTACTAGCAACTGTAGATTACCATATAACGATAGTGAGGGTGAGAAAGACATGAATCACAACTTTCAAGATGGATAGCACGACAACTATAGTAAAGGTGTTATGAAAAAAATAGGACGCTGTCCGCAACGTAACTGACACTTGCAACGATGATTACGGTACAGGAAAGAAATCTGGTGACGACCAGTCAACATATACAGGTAAGGCAACGTTGTAAGGCTAGCCACCTTGCCCTCTAATATAGTCCGAAATTCGTTAAAAAATTTCGGTTGGGGGCTGAACATGGAAGGGGTACAAGTTTCAATTGACCGTATTGTAGTAGAGTTTACGGATGTATATTGGGATTTCTTTAATCCTTTTCAATTACGTCTTCGAGAGTATTTAAATGCTAACCTTCGTTTGAAAGAAAAGGGGTTTAAGTATCATTTACATGTCAGAGATAGTGGGCATTACCTACACATCTCCTATCAACTTACCTTTGTTCCTAAGTCAAGAAAGAATACGCTAAGAATTGAGTGCCATCCCGATAGTTTAGTTCATTTCTATTCATGGCTAAAGCCAATAAAGGATTACGCCAGAGAAATCCTTTTTGTACGATGTGATGTGGCGTTTGACATTCCGTTACCTATATCAGAGTTGTTCACTTTATCACTTACAGGGCGGAATATGCACACTTGGCAAGGTACTCGCTACTCCAATAAAAAGCATCAAAGACAAGTAGCAGGTTATAGCAGAGTTTACGATAAGAAGTGTCAGTTGATGAGTCGGCATAGAAAGGTCATCGAGGGGGAGTTAACGAGGTTCGAAATTGTATATGCACCTGATGAGAAGATACCACTTGAAGCTATCATACAGTTTCCGCCCAAGTTCAACAGGTTTTATCTGTGCACCCATCTGACTCATCCAGAACATTTAAAGCCCAAACAACGGGAAAGAGTGAGTGGGCTAATGAGCGGAGAACTGCAACAAAAGGATGTGTTGGGCTATTACCGAAGGTTGATTGTAGAGGAAATGCGAGAGCGACCTACATTGAATTTCGATGAGGTAGCAGCGGCACAGTGGAAGGAAGCCATAACACTTCCATGTGCGGTTCTATGTGGTCAGATTAATCATCTTCCAGTACAAGTAAGTCATGCAGGTTGATGTTAAGAGTTCGGCATATCTGTTCCAATGTATCGAAGTAAGCCGAGTTAACATTATCGGAGCAGAGATGACTTATCGTGTTTGGGCGGATGTTCATTAAACGAGCTAATTCCCGTTGAGACATCCCCCGTTCATCCAATATGGCTTGTAATCGTACTCGAATAGGCATTTATTTTCCCTCCACCAATATGCATCGCATTACCGTTACGATGTTATTCTAAGTATTTCTTTGAATATATCATTGTAACCCTATTTACTGCAACGGTAATGCGATATATAATGTGATTGTATCGTATTAGCGTTACAATAATCCTGATTTCTGTAACGGTGGGGGAGGAAACAGCATGAATGTCATCGGTTATGTAAGAGTTTCTACACAAGGTCAAGCCAAAGATGGCTACAGTTTAGCGTACCAACAAGATGAAATCCGCTCTTATTGTCAGGAGCAAGGATGGAACTTGAAGAACATATATAGCGATGAAGGTATCAGTGGGGCTAAAGTCAATGAAGATGCGCTTGAGGTGGATAGAATTGGCTTTCAGAGCATGTTGAATGCCCTATCCACTCAATCTATTGATACAGTTATCGTTCTCAACACAAGCCGTTTATGGCGGTCTGACATCGTGAAAGTATTGGTACATCGAGAGTTTAAGAAGCATGGAGTTGATGTTCGGAGTATTGAACAACCGACATACAGTATCCACAAGAAAGACCCGAATGACTTTCTGATAAATGGTCTGATGGAATTGCTTGACCAGTACCAACGATTGGAGATTGCGTTGAAACTAGGCAGAGGTCGTAACCAGAAAGCCCAAGAGGGTGGCTATGCAGGTGGAAGAGCAACATTTGGCTACAAGGCAAAGAAAGGTCAGAAGTGCATCCAAATAGATGAGAAGCAAGCACAAATTGTCCGTAGAGTGTTTGAATTAAAAGAACAGCATCCAACATGGACTTTGACTCGAATAGCAGAATCATTGAATGAAGAAGGCTTTACAACTCAACAAGGCAGTTTATTTACGAAAGTACAAGTGAAACGAATCTTAGACAAACGAGATTTTTATAGCGGAACATACCGCTATGGAGATATAGAAGCCATTGGTTTACATGAAGCTATATTGTGACAATTAGGCATGGAATAGAGAGGCTTGCGTCCCATTGCGAACCGAAAGGTTAACGCTCACATTGAGGTTGCCCCTATTCTTTACCCAAGTCACGACAGAATCCGTATACAGAGGTGAATCCTTTTGACACATTACAAGCAGAAACATATTTATGTTGGTTTGGATTTACATAAAGCTCACCATACAGCGGTTATCGTCAATTGTTGGAACGATAAACTAGGCGAAATCCAGATTGAGAACAAGCCAACAGCCTTCGATGAATTGATGAAGTTCGTTAAGAAGCAATGTACAAAAGGCTTGACCCCTGTGTATGGGTTAGAAGATACGGGCGGCAATGGTAGATCCTTAGCCGTTCACTTAGTCGAAAACAAGCAAGTCGTTAAAGAAGTCAATTCTGCTTTATCCTACAATGAACGAATGAGCAATGCGACTACTCAAAAGAGAGATAGTTGGGATGCGTTCTGCATCGCCAAAGTGTTGCTTGCAAGGCTAGATGAATTACCAGATGCAAATCCACAGGACATTTATTGGACAATCGGGCAAATGGTTGCAAGACGTAATTCTATCGTTAAGCATGCCAGTGGCTTAAAGAATCAAATGCACCTACAACTAAGCTATCACTATCCGTCTTATAAGAAGTTCTTCTGTGACATAGATGGTAAAGCCACCCTTGCTTTCTGGGAGAAGTATCTTGCACCTCATCAAGCATTAACGGTGGGGGTCGAAGAACTAGCGGAGCATTTACGTAAAGCGAGTAACAATACTTGTTCTACCCGTAAGGCAGAAGAAATACTTGAACTGGTTAGGCAGGATGGGGAGACGAAGAGGAATTTTCAAGAATACAGAGACTTCCTAGTCGTTAACATGGTTCATGACATGCGGAGAAGCAGAGAACTAATCAAGCAGACAGAGGAACAGCTTTGTCATGTATTAGCTCAAACCGACTACAAGCTAGAGTCGATGGATGGTATTAATGTGGTTACAGCGGCAGAACTAGTCGCTGAGATTGGAGACATTCACCGCTTCTCCAATGCTGATAAGCTAGCCCGATTTGCCGGAATCGCTCCAATTCGCTTTAGTTCGGGCGGCAAAGGCAAAGACCAAGCAAGCGGTCAAGGTAATAGAGTTCTGAACAGTATCTTCCACAACCTTGCCGTACAGCAAATACAAGTAGCCAAAGGGAAGAACAAGAGACAGCGTAATCCCTTGTTCTACGAGTTCTATCAACGGAAGCTAGCAGAAGGTAAGACGAAGAAACAAGCCCTCATATGCGTTATGAGAAGGCTTGTGAACATCATATACAGCATGATGAAGAACAAAACCGAATACAGGGCGGCGAGTCCTCTAACGGAACTAAAAGCAGGATGATATAATGGTGGTAATTGGTAAAGCAGTTATCATCTTTTCCTTTTGTAGAGTTTAAGATTACTACTTAGGGGACGGGAAATGTTCGTTCTTCTGTAATTAGTTCAGAAATGGAAAAGAAAATATTAGATGGGCAAAGAAAACTTCCTACGAAGAATGAGTTGATCGGTGGTCATTCTCCGCAAATCAACAATGTAAATCCTAATTATGCAGTTCAAGAAATAACAGTTAATGCAGATGGAACAAGAAAAGTTAAGTTTACTACTCAATTTCCTGATGGTAATTTATCTAATATTAAAACGAGCACTTTATTCCCGGATTCATGGAGTGATTCGCAAATTATTAATGGTATAAAAGATACTGGTAATACAGCATCCATTGGAGTTCGTGCCTCGGATGGTGCAACTCTTCATAGAGGAACTGTTAATGGTGTTCAAGTTGAAGTTATTAAAATAGGTGACAATGTTGTATCGGGCTATCCAACAGGTGGGGGAGCTACACAACTTCTAAGTGGTTTTACAGCACCTTAACTTGTAATCTGATCCAAAGGAGTTTTTTAATGTTTACAGAATTTGATGACTATCTTTCAGGATATTTCTCAGATGATTATTGGTATGATGAAGGTTTTTCAATTGCACAGGCGATGCTGTTAAAATTCTCCCCACGGGATTGGGAAGAATTATCAAACGGAGTGTTAAATAAGCCAATAGAGTGGCAAAGAAAATTAGCATATTGTTTGCATAATGAATCTAGCATGGATGAATTGAATATGTTGTTAAAACTGCTAAGTACTGAAGATGAAGAGTTATTCGAAATATGTATTGATGCACTAAGAAGTTTTACTAGTACTGAAAGCAAAAAACGGATATTAAAAAATCCTTCAATTCTACAGAGGATTTATGAGTTAATCCCAAATTCGGGGGACGCGACAAAAAAAGTATTTGAAGCTTTTCTGGAGAAGATACAAAGCTGACGATATTATTGGTGGGGGCTACCCAGTGCCGAAAGAATCCATTATTTAATCAATAACACATTTAACCCATGTAATACCCGTATAAAGATTTCACCACTTTATTTGTACGCACATCAGATGCTTTAAAAGTATAACCTAAATAACGCTATTGCGTTACATTGAACAGGTCGATTATGGTCAGATACCACCATGATTGACCTGTTTTTTGTTATCTTCGTTTTCTCTCGGTTTTCCAAATCAATTACATCTGATTACTTTGCTAATGGGTGGTGAAACATAGATCGCAACGAGCACGATAGATAGAATGACTACTGATAGTGAGGGGGCAGTAAAAAGTAGGATGTTGACCGCAACTTTACTGATCGTCGTTACGATAGCTATCTTGTAAATACAATCTGGTGACGACCAGTCAACATATGCAGGTGAGGATATGTTTTAGGCTAGCCACCTTGCCCTCTAATATAGTCCGAAATTCGTTAAATAATTTCGGTTTGGGGGCTGAACATGGAAGGAGTACAAGTTTCAATTGACCGTATTGTAGTAGAGTTTACAGATGTATACTGGGATTTCTTTAATCCTTTTCTATTACGTCTTTGTGAGTATTTGAATGCTAAACTTCGATTAATGGAGAAGGGATTCAAGTATCATTTACATGTAAGAGATGATGAGCATTACCTGCATATCTCGTATCAATTGACCTTCGTTCCAAAGTCAAGAAAGAACACGTTAAGAATCGAGTGTCACCCTGATAGTCTGATTCATTTCTATTCTTGGCTTAAGCCATTAAAGGACTGCGCCACGGCCATCTTGTTTGTTCGATGTGATGTAGCCTTTGACATACCGTTACCCATATCAGAATTGTTTACTTTATCGCTTACAGGGAGGAATATACATCAATGGAAAGGAACTCGATACTCTAACAAGAAGCATCAAAGGCAAGTGGCTGGATACAGTCGAGTTTACGACAAGAAACGTCAACTGATACAACGGTATGGAAAGGTTATAGAGGGAGAGTTAACGAGGTTTGAAATTGTTTATGTACCAGACGAGAAGAGACCACTTGAAGCTATCGTACAATTTCCACCCCAATTCAACAGACTTTACCTGTGTGCTCATTTGACTTGTACTGAACAACTAAAACCCAAGCTACACTGTTCAAAGGAACCCGATATTATAACGGCAAGCATCAGCGACAGGAGGATGGCTATTGTCGGGTGTATGACAAGAAGCGTCAGTTGATGGAGACTGGGCGGCAGGGAATCAAGGGGGAGCAAATGAGGATGGAGATTGTATATGCTCCGAAGGGGAAGGAATCGCTTGCTTCATTGGTTCAATATCCACCTAAGTTTAACAGCAAGTATCTATGTGCTGTGCTGACGAACTTGTCCCAGTTCACCCCGAAGGTGGGTAACTTGTTCAGGAGATTCAGCAAGGTTAATCTCTGCCGCAGAATACGATCCCTTATTACCGTAAGCAAATTCAGGGACAAATGAAAACTCAGGATGTTATTGACCTGAATGAAGTAGCGTCAGAGAAATGGCAGGAAGCGATAACTCTCCCCTGTGCCATTTTATCCGCTAAGGTTAGTCAACTTCCAATACAAGAAGTTCGTTCAAGCTGATATTAAGTTACGGCATATCTGGTACAAGAAGGCGGAGCAGGGCGGCTATACCGGAAGGAGAGCCACCTTTGGCTACAAGGCAAAGAAACGTCAGAAGTACATCCAAGTGGATGAAAGACAAGCCTTAACCGTCCGCAAAGTATTTTAGGAACCATTAAGGCATGTGATTATGATCCGTCGATTACCAGTAGAAGCATACCACTAGTGCAGAATGAAACGTATAAGTTGCTACTACGGACGGCAATGGAAAAAGGGGAGAAGGGAGCCTGGGCAAAAGGCCAACTGGAAGGCATTCAAACCACCATGGAACAGATGATTGCTACTGGAGTAAGTTTGGGTGTACATGTGATGACAAACCAAGGTGGAAAGGCTTGGGGAGATGTTATGAAATTGACTTCATCAGTCGCCCAACTGGATTCCTATAATCTGTTTAGAAAGAATAAAACGGAGGAACAAGCAAAACCCGAGGATTCTAAAAATGCCTTTTATAAATCGATAGACAGTTTTAAAGAGATTGGAACGGGTTTTGTAGGGACATTAAGAACTCGTGCGGATAAAGCGACAGACTCCCCCTATGACTTTTTCAACTGGTTAACATTAGGGATAACAGGAGATATTCCGGTCGGGATATATGAAGCAGCCAAAGATCGATCAGAGCATATGTTTGATTCAAAGGAGAAGTTTGCGGATTGGTTAACACTGGGGACAGTGGAGATGGCGAAAGGAGCATTTAATCCAGACGAAGCATGGTCAGCGGATCATTGGCTCAATAGTCTGGGAATGGTAACGTTGTTGTATGGTCCGGCAGAAAAATCTTTATTATCCACAGAAGGCGGATTGCTAAAGCCAAAGCTTCCAAAAGAAATAGATCTAGTGCAAGAGACTATTGATTTTAAATTATGGGAATAAATTCATGTTAGTGGACAAAATAAATTAACCACTGATGGATTAAGAATTATGAGTATCAGAGACATAAAGAAGTTTAAAAGCGAAATGAATTTAAATAATATAAAAGTTATTATGGATAAGAAGGGAACTTTCTACCTGAAAAGGCTGTGGGAGGTTTCAATCCAAATACTGGACAGATCGTATTAAGACCTGAGGCTTCTTACTTATGTGTAGTTCATGAATCTTATCACGCTAAGCACTTTGGAGAACTTGGAAAAGAAAATTATATGAAATTATCGACTTTGATAAAGGAAGAGTATGTTTATAGAGAAATTATGAAAAATAAAGGTGAATTTAGTATTGAAGAAATATATGAAGCACAAAGATATATATTCAAACTAAGGAACGGACAATGGCCTTTATCGAATTGGAAAGGATTTGATGAATAATGCAAGAAAGAATAAATACTAATCTAACAGCTAACCAAGCTTTGGAGATAGCTCGAGATTATAAGGATAAGTTTAAACTGTATGGAGTTATACATGATGATATAGAAAAGTCTGTTAGATTTTATAATGAGTTTTATAGAATTAAGGGTTGTGTGTGGCTTGTTTTGGCGGATATAACTCCTAAAGATTATGAAGGTGATGACGAAATTACTTTCGTGGTTTCTGATGAAGACAGTGCTGTTGATCATGTGCTAGATCATAATGGGATACCTCAACGTTATCATATACCAAGCGATAGAAATTATAGCAATGAAGAGTTTGAAGCTATCTTTGATGAAGATCATGATGAGTAAAAGAGTCTAAACTCGAGGGGAATCAATCATTTGCCGACTCAATCCATCATTCGAACAATGACACATATATCTCATATATTACCTATATAAAGATTTTTACTATTTCGTGTGTACGCACAATAATGCTTGAGATTTTATAACCTAATTAACACTAAAGCGTTACATAGAACAGGTCGATTATGGTCAGATACCACCATGATTGGCTTGTTTTTTTATATTCATTTTCCGGTGTCGTAGCTTGCGGGTCCATCCAATATCCCTCACAAATAAAGATTTCAAAGGAGTAAAGCACCCCTAAAAGGCTTTACTCCTTTTTAACATTTAGTCTAAGCTATGTTATTATTACCTTATATTTTCCTATAAATAACAAATTATAGAGTTTGGAGGTTTATGAATGAGAAGTAAGCGTAAATTGATAATGCTGTTATTGTTTGCTTTGACGATTATACTTTCAGCATGTAATGATAAAAAAGCTGCGATATTATCCATGGATGAAATACGAGATCTAGCTCAGCAAGGCGAGGCGTTGTCGTGGAAGGATTTTGAAGGTTATCCCTTTGAAGATGTCGGTTCAGGCTTGTACATCCGTAAATATGAAATTAATGAAAACTACCATGTGCTGGTGGGTGGGGGAAGTGTTGATGCAGCTCCTCTGTATATAAATCTTGTCAAAAGAAACGGAGAAAAGATCGATATCCGTTATGATGACATCGATCATTTTATCCTCAATTAAATGAGGGGTTTTTAGGCTATTCAAATCTTATTCCGTTAGATAATTCATCCAGACGCTCCCAGTCGAGTACAACAATTTCTTGCTTAACTTTATTTAAAATTTCCATGTCGGTGAGCCGCTGAATGACACGGTTTAAATGGCGGGGAGTAGTCCCAATTAACGAAGCTATATCTGGGATATAGGGTGTCTGAATTTCTTTTCCAAACTCACGTTGGAGTTGAATGGTCAATAAATAACTTGCAAACCTTTCTTCTACAGAGCCCAGCAAGTTCGTTCGGGATGCGGATGTGCAGGTTAGAAGCTTGTAGGAGAGATGTTTCAGCAACAAGTCTTTAAACCTGTGGTTATCCATTAGGTCAGACTCAACCTTTTGTTTCGGGATAAATAAGAGGCTGGTTTGTTGTACCGCTTCAACTTGGGATTGGATCACAACTTCCTGCACGTATTCAATATCCCCGAATAATGACAAGGGTGAGCAGAAACGTAATAACAAGGATTTTCCCGTCCCCACACTAGAAGAAACCTTGGTACGCCCCTCCACTTGAAAATAAATTCCGTCCAGCTCATCCCCCTCACGCAAAATGATTTCATCCTGCTCATAGACAAGTAACTGGATTAAAGCATGTGTTGACGTTGTGAATACTTGGTCTAGATTAAATTGTGTAATGTAATGTGATATCAGATTTGGATCGTGAATAGATTTCATCGTTTACTCCTTTTTGGACATCGGTCCTTTCCATTATATCTGAACTCGTTAATATAGAGAAAAAGGGGAGGTTATTAACTGTGAAATTTATTTTTGATTTAGATGGGACGATTTGTTTTAACGGCAAACCTTTGAGTGAATTTATTGTACAAGCCTTGGATTCTCTAATTGAAAAAGGACATGAGGTTATTTTTGCGTCAGCCCGGCCTATTCGTGATTTATTGCCTGTGTTGCCTGCTCGTATGCATCATTTTTCTATGGTTGGCGGGAATGGCGCGTTTATTGCAAAGGGTGGAGAGGTTATTTCGACGATACATTTTGACCCACAGACTGCGGATAACATCCTGAATTTGATTGAAGAATTTGATGCAACTTATTTGATTGATAGTCATTGGGACTATGCATATTCGGGTTCTGCGAACCATCCCATCCGGAGAAATGTAGATCCAGAACAACGCGCCAAAAATGTAACTCCATCAGAGCTGGATGAGATTGTGAAGGTAGTTATTTTGAGCAGTCTGAACGGGGAACAACTTATACATAAGCTGCAAAATCTGCCGATTGTGATCTACCAGCATGGACAAGAAGATATTATGGATATAAGTCCACAAGGTGTGAACAAATGGACAGGACTAAAGAGATTAGGCATAGAACCGCAGCAATTTATTGCTTTTGGTAACGATGCTAATGATATAGAAATGTTTAGACATTCCGCACATTCGGTTTGTGTTGGCGATCATATAACCTTGGGAGAAGTTGCAACGGAAAAGGTTAGTAGCGGTGAAGAGCAGATTGTTAGAAAAATAATGGAGCTGGTGCGAGGTCTGCGATAATTGTTGGGATGGTGATCACCAGCTCAGAGGTCATTGTTGTGGACTGTATAGTCGCTATTTCAGGATTTAGCTTCATTAGGCGGAGTGTTCGGACTCAGGAGGCGTTATCTAGTCAGAAGACAGCGGTTTTTGCACAAAAACAACTCAATAACGACTCGGGGGTTCGAATAACCTCATTTCTGTCTATTTCGAAGCCAATAAGGTCATTTGAGTCCGATGGTAGGAGGTTGGTCGCTATTTGCAACAAAAAACCTGCCATAAAATCAGCAGGTTTTTTGCATGGATGAGCAGAAATAAGTGTGATAACTATTCTAGATAAGTTCTTGGCGGTGATTTAAATAACGATATAAAACACAACCGGATATCGCGCATATAGCTGCACATAAGCCGATAAAACCATACCCAGCTTGAAGACCACGTAGCAAGCCAGTTTGTGTTTCTGCTCCGTAAAGCCTCTTTACACCTTCGATCACTGCACCTATGGCATAGTTGCCAATCACGCTACCGACTCCCATTAGTGTAACTGTAAAGGTGATGGCAGTGTCACTGCCATGCGGATACCTTTTTGCGATAAACGCCATAACGGTCGGATAAATCATAGCGATACCTATGCCTGCTGCTGCGAATAGAAACGCGAGCTGTTCCCCACCTAAAATAGCAGCAAACGTACATAAGGCAGAGAAGGCTGAAAAGATAATAAGCGATAGATTGAAACCAATCTTATCTGTAACCGGCCCCAGCAGGAGCCTTGCTAGCGAGAAGCAGAGAAAAAAGGTGGACAACATACCAGAAGCTGTAACTGTATCCCACAAGTATGCTTTTTCCAAAAAATTCACTAGCCATCCACCTACTGCAAGCTCTGACACTACACCGAAAGAAAGAATAAGCACCATCAGCCATAAAGCGGGATCGCGGACCAACGTTTTTAAAGAGATCCGGTCCTCTTGCGGAAGATCATCACCCGGAAATGTACTGCGCAAGGCAGATAGAATAGGCAGTAAAGATAAGCTTAGCATAATCAGATACATTCCGCGCCAGTCGAGTGGATGGCCAAATATACTTACCGACATGAGTCCTGTTGCCAGCAGTGGAGCTAAGGTTGAACTAAATCCGTAGAAAAAATGGGATAAGTTCATCATCGTCCCGGTATTTTTTACGAAGATGCGTGCTCCCAAAATGGCAAGACCAATCTCGAGCATTCCGTTTCCGATGTACATCAGGAAATAAGAAGCTGAGAAGAAGGGATAGCTGTGGGAGATATAGATTAACACTCCTGAGAATATCATGGATGCAAAAGCAATAATACTGACAGCCTTGATCCCCCACTTCCGAACCAATACAGCTGTAAAGGAGCAGGCGATCAAATAACCTAATGCATTTAGGGATAAAAGGGTGCCGAGCTGTTTCTCGTCCAGATTAAAGTCGAATTGGATTCGCGGAATGGCAGGTCCTTTAATATTTTCCGATATGCCAAACACTATAAATCCTAAAAAGATGGTTGCCAACTGCATGGCGTAAATCTTGTTAAATCCCCCGAAGCGCTTTTTCAAATTGAGATCCTCCCAGAACGGGTTACTTTATTGCTCAATGTCTCTGTAATACTCTTCTTTAAGTTTTTCCCAGTGTTGCTTATCGTCGTCGGTGATTGCTCTTAATACCTTGCATGGGTTACCCACCGCAATTACATTGTCAGGGATATCCTTAGTCACGACTGAACCTGCACCGATGATTACATTGTTGCCGATTTTTACCCCAGGATTAATTACTGCGTTTCCACCAACCCACACGTTGTTTCCTATGGTAATCGGTGTACCGAATTCAAGCATACTAATACGCACGTCCGCATCTATGGGGTGACCAGCAGTATATACACCTACTCTAGGTCCAAAGAGAACATTGTTACCAATCGTTACTTTAGCTACATCAAGGATAATGCAGTCAAAATTAGCGTAGAAGTTATTGCCAACGGTAATATTACTGCCGTAATCACAACGGAAAGGAGGTTCAACATATAATGACTCTCCTGTAGACTCAAATAATTGCTTGAGTAGTTCTACTCTATATTCACCTTGTTCTTCCGTCGTATTGTTAAATAAACGAGTGAGCATTCTGGATCTTTTGTTATCCTTTGCTAATTCTTTACCGCCTGCCATATATAGCTTTCCTGCAATCATGTTTTCTTTGTTTGTTGCCATTTGTAGTTCCTCCTGAAGTATATGTTAGTTTTATGTTTACCGGCGCTTCTCAACCAGCTGCAACGAATAGGTTAAGCTTTCCAGTGTGATCGCAATTAATCCGTTCATGTAATGATCATCAGGTTGATCCAGCACAATTAAGTGAGGCATATGCTCCTCTGGAATCACTTCCAGACAACGTTGATAAATCGGCCGTACATTCTCTTGTTTGACTTGCTCTCCTGTGAGAGCTATGGTCTCTGGATTAATAATTGCAATCAGGGACGATATAGTGTGAGCCGCCAAAGGGATGAAGGTATCCGTGTGGTCCAAGCTACTCAATTGCTGTTCACGCGAGATTCCAAACGGTAAAAAAGAGACTTCACCAGCAAATCTGGTATTACCTTTGTGGATATGCCCGTCGATCATAATCCCGGCGCCTGGAAAAGCTCCTTTGATAAAGGTTACCACGACAATGGTTTTATCCTCTTCATAATCCTGCTGTTTATAGAACCCGTAAACGGTCAGATTCATATCATTTTCAATCGTGACTTCAAGCTCGTATTTTTCTCTGAGTAGTGATTCTAAGGGAGCATTAATTAACTCTTTAATGTCACAGATATTAATGACACCTTGGTGAGCAAGGCCGGGAATCCCAATCCCTACTGCCTTGATGTTGTTATATTGTTGGATAAGCGTATCCAGCAGATGGTCGATGGCTGCAGTATCTATGTACTCTAATTCCATCCATCCATGATCCACACGATCACCAACTGAATTGGTCACCGCATAGGTTATGGATTTCTGGCCATCCTCAATTTTGGCATAGATACATGCAATATAGGAAAAATCAGCGTTATATATAAATCGTCTGGCCGGTCGGCCTCCATTTGAAGCCTCCAGTTCAGTCTCAATGACTTCACCAGTCTCGAGAAGTTCATTCAGGATATTTCCGCAGGTAGCAATACTTAATCCGGTGGCACTTGCAATCGTGGATTTGGTTCCTTCCTTCATCGATTTCAAGGCCTGCTTGATAAGCTCCTGATTTATCTTTTTAACACGAATAGAATTGTTTGCGATTTGGTTTATTTTATTCACCTCTAGACTTTTGAAAATGGTTATTAAAAGTATTATCAATACTATAACTTGGCTCTATATAATTGTCTAGCAATCGACAGTTTTTTATTATGGATTTTTTTGAACGAACATGTGGCTTTCAATCAACCTGCGGTGTCTAATTAAAGGTAAGGTCAAGAGGAGGTTCACCATTTACGAAGATTTTCACAAAAAGACCACTTGTAAAGAGTGTACACTATGGAAATTAATAGAATTAATGTTATATAATTCACTAAGATACAAGCTAAAAATGTTCACTCACAATTTGAACCGGGGACATAATCTAGGGAAAATTTATATTCGGCCAGCCAGAACCTTCTGGTTGGTCTTTTTAATGTGATGCGTCTACTTCGTAGGCGATTTCGTTATATTTAGTAGATTGGTAGATTGGTAGATTGGAGGGGAATTAAATCGGGGAGGACAAATGGGTCACAGAAGCGCAGCAGGGCAATGAGGCAGCGGTGGAATTATTAATTCGGCATACCTATAGTGATATTTATCGATTCATCAGATGGAAAATACATAATGACGAATTGGCCTGGGATCTTGCACAGACAGTGTATGAAAAAGCATGGGCCAAGCTTGACAGCTATCAAAATAAACAGGGGAGTTTCCGAGCTTGGTTGATGGCGATCGCGCGAAATGTCTGCATTGACTATTTTCGCAGCAAAGGTGCTCGGCAAGCAGAGTTGAATCAAAGCTTATCTGATGAAATCACAGTCGAAGGAGATTTTCTTGAAGGAATATTACTTCGTGAAGAGGTTAAGCAGGTATACGCCGCGATTTACTCACTGCCAGAGGAACAGAGGGATGCGCTCTTGTTAAGGTATAAATATGAATTTACGTTTACAGAAATAGCTGCCGTAACTGATGAACCTGAATCTACTGTGAAGTCAAGGGTAAGCCGATCGCTGATTAAATTACGTGATTTACTAAGCTATTCCAAGCAAGAGGACATATCCCAACCCCTAAAGAAAGGAGCAGGAAAATGAGGGTTAAACGTAACCATCAAGATTACCTCAATCTGAATTTACAGGATGAGATGACAGCAGAGTCTGTAGAGGAGATCGTGAATTATATCAGGTGCATTCCTGAACCGCCACGCCTTGACGGTTTTGCAGAAGAAGCCATGAGCAGGTGGAGAAAATCCAAGCGGGCTTTACCTGCGCCAGTACCACCCGTTCCTCTATTTGCACGGCAACAGCTGAGGATTCTTTTTTCACAGGGATGGTGGAAAGAGGTTGTGCTTGGTGTGATCTTGTTTGTAGTAGGATATTTGGTGCTGAGTGTTATGGAGATTGTTAGCCCTATGTTCATTCTGTCCATCGTGGGTTGTATTCCTTTACTGGTGGTCGTCTCTCATACGGCTCGGAATACGCTCTGTGGAATGGGAGAACTCGCACGTAGTTTTAGAATTCCGTTGCATCGGTATGTGCAAGCTCGGTTCCTTATGGCAGGGGTGATCTCACTACTGATTAACGTTAGTGTAACTGCTATGGTAACCCCGGTAGGGGGAACGGAGTTTATGCTGCGTATGACCCTGCTATGGTGCATCCCGATCCTAAACAATGCGGCGGTAGCGTTAGTATTATCCACGCTGATACGTAATTTTAGACAATTAACGACCGTACTCTTCATGTTGCCTCTCTTTTGGATGATTTTATTTTCCGGAGAATTTGCAGTGAGATGGACGATGTCGGTCGAGTTATTTTGGTTAATGGGACTGGGCGTTCTGTCGGCAGTGGTATTTAGCCTAGCCATGAGGTTTCAATCCAGAATATTGAGCAGGGGAGGGTTTCTGATTGGAGCTTAAACTATGTAATATTGTACATGATTTCGGCAAAAAGCGAATTTTAAATACGATCAACCTTTCTATGTCACCTGGTGTGTATGGTCTTCTAGGACCTAACGGAACAGGAAAAACGACATTGATGCGTATTGTTGCAGATATTCTGTATCCGACTCGTGGAAATGTACTTTTAGATGGACAAAACAAGGATGATATGGGGGATCAGTACCGGGCTCAGATAGGTTATTTACCGCAGGAACTGGGGATGTACAATCATTTTTCAGCTCGCGATTTCTTGTATTATGTTGCTGCCCTAAAGGGGTTGACCAAGAAGGAGGCGAGTGATCGTATAGAGGTTCTTGCTCAAATGGTTAATCTATCCGGAGAAATGGATAAAAAATGTGGTAAGTATTCCGGCGGGATGAAACGTAGACTCGGTATCGCTCAAGCATTGCTTAATAATCCGGGCATCCTCATTCTGGATGAGCCCACAGCAGGACTTGACCCCTCGGAACGCGTAAGATTTCGAAATTTAATTTCTGAAATATCAAATGAGCGCATCGTTATTTTGTCTACTCATATCGTTTCTGATGTTGATCATATAGCTAAACAGGTGCTACTGATGGGGCGAGGAGAGTTACTTCGTCAAGGAACAATTAAGGAGTTGATCAATGAATTGCAAGGAGAGGTTTGGGAGGCACATGTCCCCGGGCGGTTGCTGGCTCAAATCGAAGAGAATGGAACTGTAGTGAATGTGCAGCAGACAGATACTGGACTAGTGGTTCGGGTAGTCAGCAAGACTTTGCCAGTTGAGAATGCACTGATGGTGAATCCTTCATTAGAAGATGTATATATGCATTATTTTCGGAGGGGATGACACACATGAAACGTCTGGTGATGTTTGAATTACGTAAAATTATGATTCCCAGAGTCTGGATTTCTATAGCTGGAAGTATTGCATTAGCCATTTTTTGTTTTGTTAGTTTCTACCCATCCGGTACGGATAGTCTATTGGTTGTAAACAAGGAAAAGCCTGAAGCTATCGCCGCTCATCTAGGACCGATTCAACCAGATTTAGCTTTGAAATACGCACCTAGACTCAAAGAAGAATATGCTGAAGACAGCGCTTGGCCCAAAGAGGAGAAGATGAAACGAATTCTGGAGCAACACTATGCTGGTACAGCTTATATGATAGATCAATTCAACAAAAATTTAACAGAGCTGAGAGAGCAGAAGGTTTTAATGGAGAGGCAAGAACCAGGATCTTATGCGCTAAGAGATGTTACTAAAAAGCTCTCCATGCTGGAGGAGGGAAAACCACGGGGGTTTTATGTAACTGAGGACTGGGACTTATTACATATATTTTTTTCGAGCTCGCCTGGCGTCGGGGATCTTTTGATCGGTCTTATTCTAGTATTTGCACTGGCCTCCCTGTTCTCCGGCGAGGAAAACTATAGAATGGATGCACTTATTCTATCTAGTAAATACGGAAGGTTGAAGATTGTTGCGGCAAAACTATTAGCTGGATTTATAGTTACGTTTAGCTGGGTTACTCTTTTTTACGGGATTTGCACATTGCTGGCCTGTTTACCGTTCGGCTTCGTGGGTTGGAATGCCCCGCTGAATAGTTACTTTTATTTTGATGAGACTCCATATGCCTTAACCCAGCTGCAGGGATTTGCCGTGAAATATGCTGTAACCTTGCTGGCTGCATGTGGTCTTTTGTTATTGACAGCGCTGATATCCGCTTTGTGTCGGAGTAGCTTAAGCAGTCTTGGACTGGCAGCATTCTTAGTTATTCTTCCCCTTTTCTCTTTGCCTGGAATGTTGGGCAAAATAATCTCTTTTTTGCCGTCAGGTGTAATGGTTAGCAGATCCTTAATCGAAAAATATGTATCCTATAACATTTTTGGCATCCCTATATTACATCTACCCTTGTCAATCCTTTCGGTGATAATTATAGGTATAATTGCTATAATGCTTATCCCCAAAGCTTTCGAACGTCGATTAAAGGTCTAAGTAGTAGGTAGGTTAAGATCGTTCCCACTATGAAGGGGAGCGATCTTTTTTGGCTTTTCTTGTGAAAAAGGAGAGCAGTATATTTACGAATCAGACTTTTTACCCGATAGTTAAGATAAAGGGTTAATCACGATAAACCTGACAAAGAGAGCAGGAACCCCTTACCGATAAGAACGAAAGGGATTATTAAATTGAAGATAATGAAGCTATTGGTACTAGGTCTTATCTCAGGGACAATTGTAACATGCGGCAACGTGAGTTATAGAGTTCATGCTGACACGACAACGTACGAGAATACAGGGACATATGAAGAAGTGGAAGAGGACGGTGAGGAGGATCCGGCATATTCACTGTTCACTGACATTCAAGGTCACTGGTCCGAGCCTTGGGTGCGCTGGGCGTTGGGCAACCAATTGATGGTTGGTTATGATGATGGGAGCTTTCGACCGGATCAGCCGATTACGGAAGCAGAATTTTTGAAATTATTTTATCTTTCTTTCGGCTATCCAAAGGCTACTAGCATAGGCGAAGAATGGACAGCAGCACCGTATAGAATGGCTAAGTGGTGGAATCATCCAGTTACTGGACTACAATATCCAGTGGCAAGATCGGCTCCAATCACCAGAATGGCCGCCGCAAGGTTAGTTGTATCTGGTCTAGGGATGAATTACAACGACACGGATTCCGTGGTTTATTTGCTGGGTAACTCTCTACTTCCACTTCCCGGAGAGCCAACGCTAGTAGGTTTCAAAGGAAATCTCCCGCTTACAAGAGCAGAGGCTATACAATGGATGAGAATGCTCAAGCTTAAGGGAATATATACTGTAATTTCTCGTCCAGAAGAACGATCGGATCGGAGTCTATTACCGTCATTACCGGAACAGGGTACAGGCTTGAAGGATTTTATAGCGGTTCCTGTAACTGATCGTGATTTCGGAATAGCGGATAGTGGGCGTAATCTTTTTATAGATTTTGGGAGTTCAAGAATGTTAATAGAGGAACATTACGGGGATTCAACAGGTCAAGATGTATTCAATAATGAAATGTATAAAGAAGTATCTGTACATTATGATACCGAAGGTCGGCTGAACGCTTGGAAAATAGACAAAGATAATGAGCGCATTGATCCAATCCACATAGGTACATTGAACAATATTCGACCTGGGATAAGTACATTGGAAGATGTGCTAAAGGCATACGGTACATACGTTGCAGTGGATAACGAATACGGGATTATAGTGAGTTACTGGTTTGAGAACAAGGGTGGAGTGTATGAGCCCCGATTGTCACCTTTTGAAATGGATAATATGGAGGGTGGGTTCTATATAGGCTTCATTATTGACAAACAATCTCTGAAAGTTCAAACCATACTCATTTCTACAGCTCAGCAGGCAATGAATCCTACGGATATATAGGAATTGTACTGGAACCTTATTCATTCTTTAAAATGTGACGGCATGTCTTTCTGAGGCAGCCGTCTTTTGTTTTATAATTTTTTTCACCTCATAAGCTAACATTCCGAGAACTTTATCGTTATACATACGAAGGGAGGTGCAGGATGAAGCCCGGGCAGCTACATCAGATACTTCAACCTAAAATGTTAGAAATTCAAAAATACTTGATTCGTCTCGGGGCACCTGCAGCCGACGCTGAAGATATCGTACAGGATACGGTGTATAAGGCTCTTTTGTATATTGATTCCATTGATGAGAACAAATTCAGTGCATGGTTATATAAAGTAGCGATCAATCGCTACTATGATCTGTGCCGCCGCCGCAAGCGGATAGTCATTCCTATTGACTATGTAGATGTGCCGGATATGGAATTGCCAGAGGATCATGTGCTGTTAAAAGAGAAACGGGAAGACATCGAAAGAGTGTTGGATGAGCTTCTACCGCTCCATAAACAACTCATTATTATGAAGTATGAGCTGGAGCTGTCCTATCAGGAGATAGCTGAGCTTCTGGGAATTACGACAGATACAGTGAAATCGGCATTGTTTCGTGCCCGCAAGCAATTTCAAAAAAAGTATAGAGGTGAAGCGGAATGACAGCTCCATGGGAACAAAAGGATGATCAGAACCTTTCAAAAGTAATTAAGAAGGCAAAACGAAAAACAATGATTCGAAACACAATCATTTCTCTAGTGGTGACGGTTCTAGTATTATTCGGCGGGATGCTGGGTAACGCCCATCTGACAAGCTGGTTGGCGATGCGTGGTTTGGATGAAGAGAGGATCATGATGAAGATTAGCAGTCCTAACCTTCAGGAGTTGAGAACTGAGCTTGATTTAGGTTTTCTATCGGGTAAAGTTGAACTGAGCACTTACAAAGTTGTTGAGGGTGTGCCCATCGTATGGGATACTAAAAAACTGTATTTCGATATGGGCAGCCGGTTTTCTCTGCTTAATAGGGGATACTCTAGTATAAATGTTCCTGACCCGGTAATGACACAGCAAAATTATGAATACTACCGAGGATATAACAGTCAAAATGGTCAGCGGGAAATGATGTTTTATGTGCCTGGAGTGAATTATAACGAAAAAGTGCTGAATGACCTGCCTTCACTCGAACAAATGGAACCTGGCAAGCTCGTAGAAATGGCTGTTTCTTTTGATAAAAGCTACACTCAGGTAGAGGTAGAGAAGATGCTGCCGGCGGGTTTGTCACAGACTTGGTATTGGGTAGATACGTATGACAATAAAAAGAACCTTGAGTTTATTAGGAATGACAGCAGCCCGAATAAATATGCCTTACCGGAATCTGCTAGACAAGTATATGGCTACGGTGGGGAATGGGAAGGGTTATTTAAGCCGAAACCAGAGGATTTTTTACAATCCTTAACCTATGGGCTTCAGATGAAGGGCAAGCATTACGGAGAGTTTGAGCGAATCTCGAATTACTTGAAAAAGGATAAAGCGGCGCCGGACGCCAGTGATGTACAGCTATTGGGAGTTGTCGTTACTGGAACTGCGAAAGAGCTGCAAAGCCTCAAAGGAAAACCCTATGTAAATACGGCAGTTCTCGGCGTGATTGTGGATAAATATTAGATCAATATAGTAAAAAATGCTGGAGGGGTTATTCTATATGTGGATTTTCTACGAAAAGAGACGATCTCTCCTTCATTTTCAAAAATGCAAGGGAAAGAGCAGCGATTCATCCTCCTATTGGATCTTCGCTGCTCTGCGTTTTTGATTATCCGCGATCTGCTTCAGTAATAGATTGAAGGCAAGGCAAAGCCTGCTGACCTCAAGTGGTAATTTGTGTATGACGTGATCGCAGAAATCGCTGGTATCTTCGATTGTTTTCAGATGTCCAAATACGCTTCCGACTCTATAATTAGGGGATTTCTCCCTATAATTCTTAGATATATGGTCATCTAACTTATAATTAGGGAAAACCTCCCTGTAATTTACCTGATTTGGTGAAAAATAAAGGAATCACCTCGATTTTTAGGGAGAAATCCCCTCATTATGCTCTTTTTTAGCGAATTTCGGCTATTTTTAGGGAGTATTTCCCCAATTACACTAAAGCGTACATCATACATCGCACACCGCACATCGCACATCGCACACCGCACACCGCACATCGCACGCCGCACATATCCCATGGGTTAAAGTAACAATCCATCCATTGTATAGCCTATTTATAAAAAAGAAGCTGCCCTATAAGTAGAATTCTCTACTTTTTGGACAGCTTCTTTTTTCATCAGTCACAATCTGCTCAAGCTAAGTCCATTTCGCGGACCACAGCTTCATTTCCTTCAAAATTTGATGTAAATCCTCACCTTTGGGAGTAAGCGAATATTCTACCGTAACAGGAACAGTCGGAAATACGTGACGTTCAAGCACACCATGCTCCTCCAGATGGCGCAACGTAGTGGTTAGTGCGCGGGGAGAAACATTAGTGATTTTTCGTTGCAGTGCCCCAAAACGCTGCGTGCCGTCGAATAGCTCTCTGAGGACAAGAAAGGCCCATTTTCCACCTAATACTTCAAGTGTTTTTTCAACATTACATTCAATAGTAACAGGGGTTTTGGGGATATAATTATTAGTAGATTTAGCTGTCTTCAAGGTATCTCCTCCTGTTTGTGAAGCTACTATACTCTAGTATAGTAACTACACTAGAGATCATATAATAAACTAATTTTCACTTCTTTCTATTATATACAAACTATTCTAGAATGAATATGAGTGCTAAGCAACCTGCCAAAATCAAACACGGAACTATGGAGAGGAGCAGTTATTATGAAATATCGCAGATTAGGTGGAACCGGTTTAAAAGTCAGTGAGATTAGTTTGGGAAGCTGGCTGACATACGGAGGCTATGTGGAAAGAGATAATGCTGTTAATGCCATTGAAACCGCTTACGACTTAGGCGTAAATTTTTTTGATACTGCAAATGTTTATGAAAAAGGTGCTGCCGAGAAAGTACTAGGTGAGACTTTACGTAACTACTCTCGTGAGTCCTATGTATTAGCTACTAAAGTATACGGGGAAATGGGCTCGGGACCTAACGACCGTGGACTATCCCGCAAACATATCACGGAACAGTGTCATGCTAGCTTGAAACGTCTCGGAGTAGAATACGTGGATATTATGTATTGTCACCGTTTTGATCCGGAAACTCCAATTGAAGAGACCTTACGTGCGCTAGATGATCTGGTTCGGCAAGGCAAGGTATATTATGTCGGTGTTAGTGAGTGGACGGCGGCGCAAATGACCGATGCGTTAGCTGTAGCAGACCGCTATTTGCTAGATCATATTGTTGTTAATCAGCCGATTTATAATATGTTTAACCGTTATATTGAGAAAGAGATTATTCCGCTTGGCGAGCGCCGTGGGATTGGACAGGTAGTATTTTCTCCACTGGCTCAAGGGCTGTTAACTGGAAAGTATAACACGGACATCCCTGAGGATAGCCGTGCTGCTAAGCTGGATCGATTAAAAGATTCGATTACAGAAGAAAAGATTGAAAAAGTCCGCCAATTGAGTGGGATCGCCACGGAACTGAATATTTCTGTTGGGAATTTGGCTTTGGCTTGGATTTTGCGTCAACCTAATGTAGCTAGTGCGCTGGTGGGTGCCAGCCGTCCGCAGCAGGTCGAAGAGAATGTTAAGGCTTCAGGTATTGAGCTTTCGGAAGAGATTTTGAAGCAGATTGAGGAGATTCTGGAGTAGTTGTTAGCTTCATAAAAAAGGAGACATACTCATGGCGAAAGTAGTTGTTACAGGCGGCAGTGGAATGTTGGGCAGATGGGTGGTCCGGCATTTTGTAGAGCAAGGGTATGAGGTTGTGAATGTAGATACGCAAAAATCCGCAGATTCTTTGTGCCAAACGATGATTGCTGATTTGAATAATTTGGGTGAAGTATATGGTGTGCTCGCAGGCGCTGATGCAGTTGTACATTTGGCTGCAATCCCAGCTGCAAATATAAAGACAAGTGAGGTTACCTTTCAAAATAATGTAGTATCTACCTATAACATTTTGGAGGCTGCAGCGGGTCTCGGGATTCGGAAAGCAGTGATTGCTTCCAGTGAATCCTCTTACGGAATCTGTTTTGCGGTTAATCCTTTGGGGCCGAAGTATGTGCCTATGGATGAGGAGCATCCACAGTTACCTGAAGACAGCTACGGTCTGTCTAAGGTTGTGAATGAGCAAACCGCTGAGATGTTCTATCGCAGAAAGGGTATACAGGTCGTTTCCCTAAGAATCGGAAATGTTATTGATCCATCGGCGTATGAACGTTTCCCTTCCTTCATTCATGATCCAGCGCAGCGCGATCGTATTCTATGGAGTTATATTGATACACGGGATGTAGCAACAGCTTGCCAATTGGCAATCGAAACGGATGGATTGGAAGCGGTTGCTCTTAATATATGTGCAGATGAGACCAGCATGGCTGTTCCTAGCAGAGAGCTAATGGCCGCACGTTATCCAGAGGTGACGGATTTCCGCCAGCCGCTGGAGGGTCACGAGTCGCTACTCAGTAATGAGAAGGCCAAAAAGCTGCTAAATTGGCAGCCGAAGCACGTATGGCGAGATTATGTTAACCAGTAAATAACGAGCCGGATTCACTATAAGGAGCGTGCAAAATGAAGGTCTTATTTATCGGAGGTACGGGATTAATTAGTCAGGCTGTATCCCCGTTGGCTGTAGATCAAGGAATCGAGCTGTATTTGTTCAACAGAGGACAGCGGGATGAATTCGTTCCAGAAGGTGCAAAAGTAATTAAAGGAGACATTCGTAATCCGGCAGAAGCCGCATTAGTATTACGAGATTACGAATTTGATGTAGTGGTAGACTGGATTGCTTTTACACCGGAACATGTGCAGGCAGACATTGACCTGTTCACAGGTAAAACGAAGCAGTACATTTTTATCAGCTCAGCCTCTGCTTATCAGAAACCGCAGCGTAATTATGTAATCACAGAAGAGACACCGCTGGAGAATCCTTATTGGGAGTATTCGAGGAATAAAATTGCGTGTGAGCAGCTGTTGATGGAAGCTTACAAGGCGAACGGATTCCCGGTTACGATTGTTCGTCCTTCCCATACCTATGGAAATACAGCCATCCCTGCGGCACTCACAAGTGGCCAGCATCCTTGGTCACTGATCGATCGTATCCGCCGCGGCTTACCTTTAGTCATACATGGAGATGGAACCTCTTTGTGGACACTGACACATAATTCGGATTTTGCCAAAGGTTTCGTTGGATTGCTTGGACATCCGGAAGCGATAGGCGAGGCCATTCATATAACTTCCGACGAGGTATTAAATTGGAATCAGATCTATGCTGCCATCGGACAAGCGGCAGGTGTGGAACCTAAAGTGGTGCATATCTCCACAGACTTTATCACAGCCTTTTCCCCTCCAGGGACAGCGGATGGCTTGATCGGTGATCAAGCGGTAAGCAGTGTTTTTGATAATAGCAAAATCAAACGTTTCGTGCCTGACTTCCAGGCTACTGTGCCTTTCTCCGAAGGGATCAAGCAGTCGGTTGCTTGGTTCGAGGCTCATCCTGAGCAATGTACGGTCGATGCGGAATGGTCTGCGTTACTTGATAAGTTGATCGAGAGACATGGAATTGAGGCCAAACCTCTTTCATTCTACGCATAAGGTTTATACAGTTATATTTAAAGACGGTCTGTTCCTAAGGGAGCAGCCGTTTTTTTGGGTTTGTCTCGTTCAATGTAAGGTTATGGAATGAATCAGCAAATCATGAATATACTCTCACTACCTAAAATTCCGTTGAAAAAGGAGTCCTGGCCATGCCAACCCATCCCTTTGTCTCGCGTTTTTTCGTAAATTCAGATGCACGTCGTGAGAAGTTAATTTATGATCTGCCGGAATCATGGTGGAGCCGTCCCTTTGAATATGAGTGGTGTATTAACTTTATTTCTCCGCATGGTGTTGTGCTGGATGCAGCCTGTGGGATTCCTCATCCCTTGAAGTTTTATTTAGCAGGGGTTTGTGCAGAGGTCTATGCCTGCGATATGGACAGTAGGGTTATTTACCCAAAAGCTATCCAAGAATGTATTGAGAATGAGATTGGGGAAAAAGCGGCGAAGCAGGTTATCGCTAGAAGAACAAACAACCTGCATTTCGCTCAAGCTAATCTGACGGATCTGCCTTATGAGGATGAAAGCTTTGACACTGTTTTTTGCATATCGGTATTGGAGCATTTGAGCTTTGAGGATACGGTGGGTACTTTACGGGAATTTCACCGGACGTTGAACGAAGAAGGATTATTGGTATTGACATTTGATTATCCAACGGTAAATCTGAGTCTTATGAATGACCTGCTGCTACAAACTGGATTTCAGTATTGGGGGGAGACAGATTTTGAATTACCTGCGGATGCTGTGCATACGGATGCATGGGGTGGATTAAATTGTTTTAGAGCCGTTCTGAAAAAAGCAAAGGAATAACAGGTCTTTCTACTCTTAATTTAGTAACCTCTTTCCAGTATGCTAGGATCATGCTAACAAAAGATGAGAGGAGGCTGTATTTTTTGAGATTAGGATCGAAGGTTTTACGTAGAATAGCACTCATTACACTTTTGTTATCACTAATAGTTCCTGTGACATCTGCTTCCAGTGCAGCTTCACTATCTTCAGATCCTATAAAGCTTGCTTTTGCGGGTGATATCCTTTTGGACGGTTTTGTTGGCGATCAGATTGCTAAATATGGGGTGAACTTTCCGTTTGTAAAGGTCGCACCTACGCTGCAAAAGGCTGACATCGCCTTCGCCAATCTGGAGACGCCTGTGTCTATCCGAGGGAAAGCGGCAGAGAAAACCTTTGCCTTCAGATCCAAACCAGCAACGTTAGGCGGCCTAACCTATGCCGGGATTGATGGAGTGTCCTTGGCGAATAATCATATTTTGGATTATGGAAAAGACGCTATGCTCGACACGCTGATCCATTTGGATCGAAACAAGATTGGCCATACAGGCGCTGGCAAAGATGAAGACGAAGCGTTCAAGCCTTATACTAAGACGGTAAAAGGGAAAAAGATCGCCATCCTTGGTGTTAGCCGTGTGCTTTCAAATCCTTCATGGTATGCCGGCAAAAACAAACCGGGAGCCGCTTCAGCTTACACCTCGCAGCCTATGCTTAGCGCCATTCAGAAGATGTCCAAGGAGAATGATTACACGATCGTATATATTCACTGGAATGAAGAGTTTAAGGATTTCCCTGAAAAGTACGCTCGCACACTAGCTAAACAGATGATTGATAGCGGGGCGGATTTAATCCTTGGCGCTCACAGTCACTGCCTTATGGGCATCGAATACTATAAGCACAAGCCCATTTATTATTCACTTGGGAATTTTGTGTTTAATCGCTCCACACGTGGTGGGGAAAAAACACTTAATTCTATGCTATTGAACGTTGAGATTAAGGACTCCAAGATGACCAGCAAGATTACCCCTGTCAAAATCATTGGCGGACAGCCCAATTTTATGGATGATTCCTACAATAGGAAAACGATTAAGCTCCTGAACACCCTATCTTTTAATGCCAATATAGATGCTAACGGCAGGGTCACGGAAAAGCAGCTTTAATAAATACAAACTCTGATTAGCTATTCATGGATCGCGCTCGATCTCGTTTGAATACGAAATGTGTGGAGTAACTGTGGAGTCCGTATGGGGTGGGATGAAGTACGTATGATGTACGTATGATGTGGCGTATGGAGTACCTATGGAGTCCGTATGGGGTGGCATGATGTGGCGTATGGAATACCTATGGAGTGCCTATAAAGTATCACCGTTGTGTTTGTGAAATAACTGTATTCTATACACCTATTTTATATGTAAAACGGACCATTCTGCTTTTAAGTGTATTCTATACAACTAAAAACTAGAGAATCGACCTAGAGGGCAATATATCAACAGAATAGTTGCACGAAATACAGTTATATCCATCAGCCGAGCGAGTTGCAGAATTATAGTTGTACAAAATACAGTTAAACTACTAGTTAGTATTGGAACGTCTGCATCAAAAGCAGACTGCAGCAGTGTGCAGTGAGTATTTATGGAGTCCGTATGGAGTGCCTATAAAGTATCACCGTTGTGTTTGTGAAATAACTGTATTCTATACACCTATTTTATATGTAAAACGGACCATTCTGCTTTTAAGTGTATTCTATACAACTAAAAACTAGAGAATCGACCTAGAGGGCAATATATCAACAGAATAGTTGCACGAAATACAGTTATATCCATCAGCCGAGCGAGTTGCAGAATTATAGTTGTACAAAATACAGTTAAACTACTAGTTAGTATTGGAATGTCTGCATCAAAAGCAGACTGCAGCAATATGTAGAGTATTGGAACGTCTGCATCAAAAGCAGACTGCAGCAGTATGTAGAGTATTGGAATGTCTGCATCAAAAGCAGACTGCAGCAGTATGTAGAGTATTGGAACGCTTGCAAAAAGGGGGAGATCCATATGGATCTCCCCCTTTTTATGCAGAAGCTAAGTTTGGAATCAGATAATCAGCCCTTCACCGCCCCCGCAACAACACCCTTAACGATATACTTTTGCAAGAAGATGAATACTACGATTGATGGCAGCACCGCCATGACCATAGCTGTCATCGCATATTGCCAATCTGAGGTATATTGGCCCACGAAGGTGTAGGCAGCCAGTGTCAACGTTTTGGTATCTGGGGAGCCGTTGACCATGAGCAGCGGGAGCAGGAAGTCATTCCAGATCCACATTACGTCGATAATGACAATGGTTGTTGTGACCGATTTCAGCAGTGGGAAGATGACACTGAAGAACAGGCGGAAGCCGGATGCTCCATCAATCGTGGCACTCTCATCAATTTCAATCGGAATACCCTTGACGAATCCATGGTAGATAAACACGGCGAGTGGAGCACCGAAACCCCAATATAACAACCCAAGTCCCCAAGTACTCTCAGAGAGATTTAAGGTTTTAGCGGTTTGCAGAACGGTCAGCATGATCGATTGGAACGGAATCAGCATCGGCATAATGCAGAGGAAATAAATCACCCCGCTCAGTCTGGATTTCGTCCGTGCCAGCTTGTAGGCTGCTATGGATGAAATGAACACAATACCCAGAAGACCTACACCGGTAATGACAAAGTTGTTCAGGAACAGCTTCGGATAGTTGATAAACTTCCACACGTAGGAATAGTTGCCGAAGACCAGATGTTTCGGCAGGGCGATGACATCCGTCATGACTTCGCTAAAGCTTTTTAACGAGTTGATAATCGTCAGAAATAGCGGATATAGAAACAGAAGAGAGAGGATGACCATAACAACCTCTAGAATAATTCGGCCTGCTTTGCGGTTTGTATTCATTATGCCTCAACCTCTCTTCGTTTGAAGAATGCTAACTGGAGAATGGTTACCACCAAGACGGCTAGGAACAGGATAAGCGCTTTCGCTGTACCGTATCCATACAGATTGTTCTGGAAGGTATCCCGGTAGATATCGTAAGCGATACTGTAGGTAGTTCCGCCAGGTCCGCCCCCGGTTAATGACAGAATGACATCGAACACCTTGATCGAATTGGTCAGTGCCATGAACACAGAAATCGTAATGGATGGAGCGAGCAGCGGCAGTGTAATACTGAAGAATTTTCTCATGGGCCCAGCGCCATCAACTGTGGCTGCTTCTTTGAGATCCTCAGGTACAGATTGCAGACCAGCAATATAAATGACCAGATAAAAACCAATCGACTGCCAGATGGAGACGGCCAGTATGGAGACGAAAGCAAGTCCCGGCGTCCCTAGCCAGCTTAGACCAAATATGGACCAGCCTGTACTTTCTCCCAGTGAGTTGAAACCTTGCATAAAGATAAATTTCCAGATAAAACCGACAATGACAAGACTGAGGATATAAGGAATAAAGAAAGCGGCTCTCAGCCAAGGTGTGCTCTTCAGCTTCATGTCCAGAACCAGTGCGAGCAGAATGGCCAGCACGTTAACGAGAACGATGTACAGAATCGCATACTTTATGGTGAACCAGGCTGAATTGGCGAAGTTGGTGTCGCCCATAAAGATTTGTTTGAAATTATCAAGTCCGACAAACTTAGGGTGTTTCGAAATTCCGTTCCATTTGGTCATCGAATAGCGGATAGTCATGGCAAACGGAATGTAGAATGCTACAGCGATACAGATTAGGACTGGGAGAGTGAATAATCCGAATTCTGTTTTCTCGCGCCATCTTTTGCCGAGTGATTTTAACATGGATGCACCTCTTCTTGATTTGTTGGGTGGTAATATCGACTAGGCTTGCCACACATAACCATTCCGGTTAGTCTATATTGTGTATTATAGAGCAGTACCCTATACTCAAAAATGGATTTAAGAGTACAGTTAGGGGTAAAAAGGTGAACTGAAATATTTATAATTAAGCCTGTAAATCGTGGGGGAGGTTGCCGGTCATTATTAAAAAGTGGATCATAAAGCGGTTTGAACCCGTGCTGGAGCTTGTCTCACGCAGGTTGGCGAACAAGCTTATTTTGCTGTTTACAATTATCATTGTGTTGGTGGTGACCTCACTGACATTCATTTCATACGGCATGCTGCGAAAAGAATCGGTGGATAACAGCATCGCCAGTACGAGCAACAATCTGTTGCTTGTCGGCCGGAATCTGGAGAGTTATTTGGACGGCATCGAGCAATTATCCCTGCCGCAAATATCGTATGACGAGATCACCTATGCGATTTTGCATGAATCGGAGGATTATGCCTCGAAGATGTATGTGGAGGACTACTTGAAGAACCTGTACTTCTCCCGCAATGATCTGGAAGCTATCTACCTGTATGTGATCAAGGAGCACAAGTATTATTATGTCACCAAAGAGAACTACAATATTACCGTGCGGGTCGCCGAGCATCCGTCGATTGAGAATCTTTCCTGGTATAAAAAAGCGCTGGCCAGCCCGTTTAACCGTTCTTACCAGTCTTTTGTAAAAAACCAATCCTCGATGATCAATAGCTCCGACTACCCCATAAATAAGGATAAAAGTTTCATGGGCTACCATCGATTGCTGCGCTCCATAGTCTCCAGGGAGCCGCAGGCGGTGCTCTCCCTTTATTTCAACTCCTCGGTTACGGACGAGATTATGAAGGATATTCCCTTCAGTAAAGGGCAGCACCTAATGTACGTCAGTCCCGATAATGAACCTTTTGTGGTGGATGACCCCGGGTTTTATCAACAGAGTGAACAAGCGGGACTGCTTAAGGAGCTGACACCAGCCTCAGGAGGACGCGTGACGTGGTCGGATAAAGAAGAGAAGTATCTAGTGATTTATGACATCAGCAAAAAAGAAGGCTGGAAGCTGATTAAGCCGATTCCCTACAAAGAAATTTATGAAGCGGCCACGACAACACGCAAATTGAACTATTTCATAGGACTGTTATTTTTAATCGTTTCGGTCATCTTGGTCAGCTTTATTTCGAACAAAATAACAAACCCGCTAAAGAATCTGTCGCTGCAGATGAAACGGTTCAGTACAGGCAGCTTTGACGCTGAAGCACAGGTTGAAGGAAAGGATGAAATTGCCTATCTGTCTCGCCACTTCAATAAGATGGTGGAAAAGACGAATGAGCTGATCAATGAACGGTACAAAATGAAAATTGTCGAGAAAAATGCTGTACTCAAAGCACTGGAAGCTGAGATCAATCCGCATTTCTTATATAATGCCCTGCAAGCCATTTCCACCAAGGCGCTGAAAAACAACAATGATGATATTGTCGATATGGTCGATAATCTTGCTATGACGCTGAGATACTGCATTAGCGGTAAAGAGGTGGTCCATGCCAGAGAGGAATTAAAGCATATTGAACGTTATTTAGCGCTGCAGAAGGCCCGTTTCGGAAACAGAATGCAGGTGGCCTACCAGTGGGAAGACCCTTTGCTGGAGCTGGAGATTCCGAAACTGTCCATTCAGACCTTGGTAGAAAATTGCATCAAGCATGCGCTGGAAAAAGTATCCACAACGATCACAATTACCATTGAAGCGCATGTGACGCCTAGCCATACTGTTATTTCAGTGACGGATGATGGGCCGGGGTTTAGCGGGGAGCGGCTGGAGCAAGTGAGAAGTTCTCTTCAAATCCAGTGGGAAGATCAAGGCGGAGAGAACGCTGCTGAAAGTGACACGGAAAGCATCGGACTGAAAAATTTGAACACGCGGCTGAAGCTTTTGTATGGTGAGGCTGCGGGTTTGGCCATTACCAGTGATGCTGGCGGAACAAAGATGGACATGCGGTTACCGCGGGGAGGGATTAACCATGTATAAAGTACTGATTATAGATGATGAGGAACCGTTGCGTGAGGCGATCAACATCCTGGGAGACTGGAAAGGACTAGGTGTCGATCAGGTACTGGAGGCTACGGATGGAAGTATGGGCCTAGCCATGCTGCGGGAGCAAAAGATCGATCTCGTATTGGTCGACATGAAGATGCCGGAGCTGAACGGAAGTGAGCTGCTGCAGATCGTGGAGAAGGAGTTCCCGGAACTGCTGACGATTGTAATCAGCGGCTACAATGATTTTGAATATACCCGCCAGGCTATCCGTTCTAAGGTAGTTGATTATCTATTAAAGCCGGTCAACCGGGGGGATTTGAATGCGGCCTTACGTAAAGCTATCGATGTGCTGGAGGCTAAACGCAAGAAAGAAAGCGAGTTCATCAACAGGAACATTACGCTCAACATGTCTCTGCCGAAGCTAAAGGAGAAAATCTATCTGTCGATCATTGAGCGGAGCTTCAAAAATCAGTCCAACGAGGCTTTTCTGCCGTTGATCGGCGCCGATACAGCTGGGAATTATTTTGCTGCGGGTGTACTGCGGGTGCTCAATTTGGAACAAGTGCGTCGTAATCGCTTCCATGAGGACCGGGATTTGCTGCATTTTGCCGTCACAAATGTGATTAATGAGAATAGCGATGAGCATTTTCAGGCTTTCAGCTTCGCCAGCCATAAGGGAGAACGCGAGTTTATCGCCATCTTCACGATGAAAGGCGGCTATGAGGAGGACGCAACTTTCCGCTCTTTACATCATATGAAGAAGTTAGTCTCGACGCTGAAAGAGCTGTTCGGAATTGTTGTTGCCGGAGGAATCGGACAGCCCTATGGTGACATTATGGCGCTTGCTCAATCCTATGAGACTGCCAAAGCCTCTCTCGACGGGATTGACCTCCTGACGCTGAAGGGTGCGATTGTCACAAATAGCAGCAACGATACTTCCCAGGGGAAAGATAATCCTTCCTTGACAGGGCGCATGCCCTTGATTCGCAACGCACTGGAGAGCGGAAATATCAATCATGCCAAAAGTATTTTAAGCGAATTCACGAAGAAATGGGAGGCTTCCGGACGTTTTAATCTGGGCGAGGCTGACCGGCAGATAGAGGAATTTATTATTCTGCTGAACGATATTGCGACGGAGCTGGATGCGATCCCCGAACGTATCCGTGGCGGTAAAGATAAAGGATTGCGCGGGCTAGGCATCGGAAGCGATTTTGCTTCCTTTGGCGAATTTGAGCGGGTGCTGAGCGGAATTCTAGATTGCTATGGCAATGAAATCAGCAAAAGCCTTGCTGGCAATCGCCCCAGCGTACTGGAAAATATTAAAGCATACATTGATAATCACTATTTTGAGAATATTAAAATATCGATGTTCACGGATAAATATTTCCTGAGCAGAGAATACTTGATGAAACTTTTTAAAGGGCAATATGGTTATGGCATACATGAGTATGTACAAAAGGTAAGAATGGACAAGGCAAAGGAGCTGCTATCCACCCCCGACTTGAAAATCCAAGACATTTCCGAGATGTTGGGGTACAAGGACAAAAATTATTTCAGCAAGGCGTTCCGGAATTATTATGACTGTTCACCTTCTGAATATCGGGTTCTGCTATTGAACGGGGAGGAGTGAAGCGGTTACATGAACACACTTTTTTACCCTAATAAGTTCACTTATGTACATTCTTATCCTTTTTCTTTTTCTTTAGAATTGTCTCAAGACCACTAGATGCATGAGGAAAAGGGGGCAACATCATGTTAAAAAGATTTATGGCTTTATCTGCGAGTCTGCTGCTCGTCGGCGGATTACTGGCGGGCTGCGGCGGAAACAACAATGCCGCTAACAATAGCGGAACAGGGAATACTCCTGCCACAGATTCTGGCAAGCCGGTCACGATTAATATGTTCACCGCATCACCCGAGTACACTGATGCTTTTAACGCTTATATTGCCGAGTACAAGAAAGTTAAACCGAATGTGACGATTAATCTGGAGATTATGCAGGCTGACTACAATACGGTGCTCAAATCGAAGATTGCTGCGGGAAGTACACCTGACGTATTCCAGACCACAGCGGGCGGAGATATTGATACCTTTGCGGAGTATAGTGCTGACCTAACTAATGAGCCACTGGCTGCGGCGATGACCGATGCAGTGCGTTCTAACATGAGTTCTTCGGACGGTAAAGTGCTCGGTCTTCCGGTAAAAGGAAATCTATTCGTCCTGATGTACAACAAGAAACTGTTGGCTGATGCTGGGATTACAGAAGTTCCTAAGACAACAGCCCAAATGGACGATGCGATTACTAAGCTTGAAGCTAAAGGCATTACTCCTTTTGCCAACGCTTATAAAGAGTGGTGGGTATGGAAACACATCTTCCAACACTTCGTAGATGTGGCAGCCCAAGATGCGGGTACGGATGCTAAGACACTAGTAAACGATTTTATTGCCGGAAAAACCACGATCAAGGATCACCCGGTGCTGTACAATAACTTCTTCAGCTTCGTTGATACCACTGTTAAACATGGCACAGACAAACCGCTTGAACGGGACAGCAATGCTGAAGTCAGCGACTTTGCATCCGGCAAAACAGCGTTCATGACGGGTAAAGGCGCATGGGATGAAGAAGCCATTAAGAAAATTACACCGGACTTCGACCTGGGTATTATGGGTTACCCAGTCAGCGACAAGGCTGAACAGTCCCAGATCATTACTGGTGCGGATCAAGCCCTGCGTATCAATAAGGATTCTGCTGTAGCTGCTGAGACTATTGAATTCTTCAACTGGCTGTATACTTCTGAATACGGTAAGAACTGGTTCTCTACAGTAGCTAAGGTTATTCCTCCAATTAAGGATGCTCCTATGCCTGACCTGCAAATGCCAAAAGAAATGGAAGAAATCCTCAAAACAGAGAAATCCGGCGACCTGTCCGTGAACTACTCTCTGGATACCTTCCACCAAAAATTTGGTGAACTCATGCAGGCTTACATCGGCGGCAGCAAAACTAAGGATCAAGCCATCGATGAAATTCAAAAAGCTTGGATTCAATTCGGATCGGCAGAATAATTAGGTTCAGATCAGGGGCGGGCTCCAAGGTAAGATTCACTTACTGGAGAACCGTCCTTTTTTTACATGTTATATAATCATAAGAAGATACTGAGACAAAGTCAGGAGGTACATTATTGTGAATAGCCAAATGATTGAAATCATTGAAAATGGACTATATCTTACGATTGAAGTTACGGAAGATCAGGATGTACGGCTGTTGCATTTTGGAGCGGCACCTTTGGAAGCAGCCATAGCAGATAAGAACAAGCAAGGCTTCCGGCTGCTGGAGCTGCAATTATCGGGCGAAGACCGCGCCGAATATCACGGGCGCACACACCGAGCATCCTATCCGGGTCTTCGGATGGTATATGCGGGGCACAGCGATACAGTGAATGCGCTCGGACGTAAACTGGAGTTTAGCTTGGCTGATCCGATTTCGGAAATCCAGGCAGTGCAGCATTTCCAGTTCTACAAGGGTGTGCAAATCGTTCGAAGCTGGACAGTGCTAAAGAATGCTGGAGAAGCTGAGGTGGCAGTGGAATACATCTCCTCCTTTGCTCTTACAGGTGTAGACAAAGAGGGGGGCGGGGAGCGCAATGATAAGATTGAAGTATCCCTTGCTCACAGCGGATGGCAGAGTGAACTTCAGTGGCGGACCTACCGCCTGCCTGAGCTCGGAATGTATCATTTGGCAGACCGTGGCTCCAAACGAATTGCCTCAAGCAATACAGGCTCTTGGTCAGCAGCGGAACTTCTGCCGATGGCGGTTTTGCATAATAAGGAGAGCGGGACAAGCCTGTTCTGGCAGATTGAGCATAACGGCTCCTGGCATTGGGAGCTGACGGATCAATACGATCAGCTTACCCTGCTGGTCAGCGGACCTACAGAACATGACAACCATTGGTGGCTGAAGCTAGCTCCCGGTGAAGAGTTTACCTCGGTGCCGGTAGCCGTGGGTGCTGTGCAGGGGGGATTCCAGGGCGCGGCTGAACAGCTTACGTCATATCGCCGGATGATCCGCAGACCTAATGAGGATAATGAGCTGTTGCGGATTATTTTTAATGACTATATGAATTGCCTATGGGGAAGCCCAACGACTGAGAAGCTACTGCCTTTAATTGATGCTGCCGCAGAAGTAGGTTGTGAATATTTCTGTATTGATGCTGGCTGGTATGCACCCGGAGAGTGGTGGGATGGTGTAGGCCAGTGGGAGCCTTCCAGCGAACGGTTTCCGGAAGGAATTAAATATGTGCTCGACTATATCCGCAGCAAAGGGATGATTCCCGGACTATGGCTTGAGCTGGAGGTTATGGGCATCAACAGCCCGAAGCTTGCGGAGACTGATGACAGCTGGTTTTTCATGCGGCATGGTAAAAGGGTTAAGGACCGTAGCCGCTATCAGCTAGATTACCGCAACCCGAAAGTCATTGATCATGCAAACGGTGTTATTGCGCGTCTGGTTGAGCAGTACGGTGTAGGATACATTAAAATGGATTACAACATCAATGCAGGCATTGGGACAGAAACGAATGCGGACAGCTTCGGAGATGGGCTGCTACAGCATAACCGCGCTTATCTGGCTTGGTTGGACAGTATCTTTGTTCGTTATCCGAAGCTTGTTATCGAGAACTGTTCCAGCGGGGGAATGCGCATGGATTATGCGATGCTCAGCCGACACAGCATCCAGTCTACTAGCGACCAGGAGGATTATGTACAGTATGCGGCCATTGCCGCAGGTTCTCCGGCAGCACTGACACCGGAGCAGTCCGCAGTTTGGTCTTATCCGCTGCGCGAGGGGGACGATGAGGAAGTCATCTTCAATATGGTTAATGCGTTGTTGCTTCGTGTACACCAGAGCGGTCATTTGGCGGAGCTTGAACCCCACCGCAGAAGTCTAGTTAAAGAAGCGCTGGATTATTACAAAACCATTCGCAGTGATATCCCACACGCCACACCTTTCTGGCCACTCGGCCTGCCGGACAGTGAGGGCGAATGGGTCAGCCTTGGCCTGCGGCGCGGCGAACGACGGTATGTCGCGGTATGGCGGATTGCCGGAGAAGCTGCGAATGTCCAATTGCCGATGGTAGAGCTGAAGGGACTTGATCCGGCGATCACCTGTGCCTATCCTCAGCAGCATAGCTCAACCTGGAATTGGGATAAATCGGCAGGGGTTTTGACGGTGGCGCTCCCACCAGGAAAAACAGCGAGATTGTTTGAGATTACTTCGTAAAGCTTGCAGCAGGCCTGCTCCCCTAGTATCTAATACTTGGGAGCAGGCTTCTTTGTATTTCAATTGGAGAAAACACTGTAAATACAAATTCAGGAATCCGATATATTAAATGGATGCTTTAACCGCCTAGATCGAACTAATACAATTTGCCGCATTCTACAGGAAAAAAGAATAAGGGAGTTGGTTTAAGTTGTTGAATGTAGCTTCACTCAGTAGCCTGAATCGTGTGGAAACAACAAAAGTAAGCCCAAAAAATCAGAATTCAGAGATTTCTTTTCAAGATGTCTTATCGACAACCCATGCAGAAGCGGTTTTGACACATTTGGAAGAAAAATTCGACATTAAGATCAACGTGCAAGCTATACCCAAGAGCAAAGAAGCGGTAAAGGGTGTTTACTCCAATTGTGCAGGCAAAGGAAATGTAACCATTGCTCCAAATATACTGAATCAGTCGGCAACAGATCCACAACTGCAAAACAAAGTAGAAGCGATCATACAGGATCATTTTACTTCCAGTGCGAATGATAAACCCGGTGATGTCAGTGGTGTCGTTATACATCCGGATGGAACAGCTACATTTTGGGTGATTGGTGATTACTTGACACCTGCCGAGCGGGAAAAGATTCAAAAAGAAGTAGAGGCAGACAAAAAGAAACTTGCAGACCAATTGGACTCGTTAAATAAAGTAAGCAGTAATGATCCCATATCACAATTTGGGTTACCCACAGAAATATCCAGTGGCAGCGAAGAAGATAGCATGAATTTAAATAATATCCGTCAAGCTAGTCTAGATTCAATGCTGCGAAAAAAGAACCTGTTAATTAAATGATTAAGAACTTTTTATCATAATTACCGCCTGGGTCAATGCGTTTGTGACCTCTTAGGCGGTTTTGTTTTTTTTCACCAAAAGTCCACATTTAAGTTTGACTTACTAAACATCTGGGTAAATGACGGAGTAGCGTTCTTGCTAGTTTTCGACAATTTCCTACTTACTGTGATTGCGGATAAGCGGAGTGACAAGATTTACAAATAGATTAACGAAGGTATTTTAGGGTAGAATTGTCATCAAGTAGGGTTACATTCTGGGTGAATTTCGACATTCCAGAGAAGCCCCTATTTTTTTGTGTTCTGACATGGCTTCAAATCTTGGTGCTCAACAGATATCATACATTGTCGAAATTTTGTCGAATAATATCATATAATGTAGAAAAATAATTGACAGGAAATGAATAGAACTTTAGAATTAGGTAGTAGCGTAATCATTACTATCATATAGAAGCGTACATAGCTTTTAGCAAGAATGATTATAAATGTGACTTCAAGGGAGGATGTACGATGATGAAAGCAACAGGCATAGTAAGAAAAGTGGATGAATTGGGACGTATCGTAATTCCTATTGAACTGCGTAGAACAATGGGAATCGACATAAAAGACCCGCTCGAGATTTTTGTAGACGCTGAAAAGATTATCCTTAGAAAATATGAGCCAACTTGTATCTTCTCCGGAAGCTCAGAAAACCTGATCAATTTCAAAGGTAAAATGGTAAGCAAAGATGTTCTTGATGAACTTATTGCAAGCTTCGATAGAGCATAATCCATATACCACATATGATTTCAAAAAAAAGAACCGCTATTACAAGCACAAGATGTGCATGTAATACCGGTTCTTTTTTTATGGTGTACTTTCGAAAGCCGGTTTTATTTAGACTCTAGCACACTTTGGATTTTTTTGATAAAAGCATCATATTGTACGAGGCCTAGCTCCATGCACAACTTCTGGTAGGAAGATAACTTGTAATCTAGCTGGTTCAACTTCTGTTCCAGATCGTCGTACATTGCCTGCTTTTCTATCAATGCTTGCCGAAGCAGATTATCTATGTTCTCTTTGTCCGTCTTTTCCCCAAAATACAGGTGCATAAAAAAGTCAGAACGCAGAACATCTTTTTCGGCTGGTGATTGTAGATAAGCGTGGAACTGATCCAAGCCGGCAGAGGTAATGGTGAATACATTTTTGTCGGGTTTGCCTTCCTGTCGCACAGATTCTTTAGTGATCAGATTCAGCTTTTCCATCTTGCTTAGGGTAGGATAGATCGTGCCATAGCTGGCATCGAAGAAAAATGAGAAGTATTCCTCGAAATGTCGTTTTATCTCGTAACCAGAATGAGGTTTTTCGCTTAAAATCCCCAGAATAACATCTTGTATGTTCATAAATCATTGCCGCTCCTTTCTTTCACTTCCTACCATATCACAACTGCATATCGCTCTCAATTTGAAATGGCATAGCCGGAGTGGCAAACTGTATAATTACGCATTTACTGGCACAGGCTCTTGTTCTCGTGAGATCCGAGTTTCTTTACGGAGGAAAGTGACAAGTACGCTTAATACAGCAATTGTTGCCCCAATACAGAGTAAATAGAACATATCCTTCCATACCCCGTTACCCCCGATAACCAGGTCGAGCATACCATTAACTGCATAGTAAGCGGGCGAAAAGGGACCGATCCAGTTATAAAAAGGTGAAAGCACATCGCGTGGAATAGTTGCTCCGGACGCTAACATTTGCATGGAGAGAAGCGCAATATTTAGCCAGCCGCCAGCATCCCCGAGGAGCAGCAGACTAAACTGAGCAAGGATCATACAGGAGAGAATTACCGTGAACTCGAACAGCCACATAAGCAGAAAGCCACGATTAGAGTGGATACCGAGTGAGTTAACCATGATAGTTCCCACTAGTGAGATAAGCACAGCCGTTCCACCCATTATGACAAATCGGGCTGCAAAGCGATTCCATTTACTAAATTGTCCAGACAAGTTGGAGGAAGCTTTATGGAGATTCATCGCGAGTAACATAGCACCGGTAAATGAGGCGGTAACGATCATTAAGGGAACCATAGTTTGTGCAAAATTAGTTGTAGGGTTAATGATTTCGACGTTGGCGGAAATGCGGCTGCTTGCAGCACTTTTGATGATCTCCGCTTGTGCCTGCGGCAGATTCATAGCATCCAAGGTGTGGCTTAGTGCTGAATTACTGTTTTGAGTGTTCATTGCAGCCGTGACTTTAAGTGCTACCGACTGCATCACATTGCTGACCATCTGTGGATTAGATTCATTTAAGAAGTAGTGGAGTTCAGTCTTTGCAGATGGATTACTGATCTGTCCAGTGAACCCTTGGGGAATATTGATAATCATGCGGATTTCTCTATGCTCAAGTGCTTCTTTTGCATTTTCTAGTTGGAGATCCTGTCTGGTTACGAACTGAAGTGATCCTGCAATCCCATCGACTATAGGCTGGGCATTTGTACCATCCTCATTAACAATAGCAATGGGCAGCTGATCTACCCGATCCGTTACATGATCGTACCCTGTAATCCAAATTAAGCTGAAAAAAACTTGGAACAACAGTGCAGTTATAATTCCAATGATGGTAGCAGGCTGCTTGAGGAAGCGCATGATTAATTGATTTGACATGGTTATTTCTCCTTTATATTTCAAGTTGTAATATTACAGATTGAAATATATCATAACGAAATATAAACTGCAACAGAAAAAGTTAAGAGCATGGACATTACAAAGCGATTTCATATATCATAGGGCTTGTACTGGAAATATCGCACAGATGAATGTCTTACCTGAAGCTGAACAGAATGGGGAGGAACAACAGATGAGTAACGAAGTACATGGAATGGAACAAAACGTGGTTCATGCGAAACTGAACAAGCCAGAAGCGATTGTATTTGATATGGATGGAACATTGTTCCAGACTGAAAGTCTTTTATTGCCTGCATATCATAAAATGTTCGATATTTTGCGGAAAGAGGGACTATACGTAGGACCTACACCACCAGAAGAACGTATTCTAGGCTGCTTAGGGATGTTGCTGGCAGACATTTGGAAGAATGTTATGCCTGAAGCAGATGAAGCCGTGCACCGCCGGGCGGATGAATTGCTCCTGCAGCTGGAGATTGAAGGGCTTGAAGCCGGAGGCACGCTACTGTATCCACAGGTGGTTGAGACACTGACAGCGCTTAAAGAGCGCGGAGTGAAGCTGTTTGTGGCTAGCAACGGGCTGGAGGATTATATTCACAGCATCGTTGTGGTGCATGAGCTTAAGGCGTTGTTCGAAGGCTTGTATAGTGCGGGAGGTCAAGGCACTGCGACTAAGACCGAGCTGCTACGCATTCTTTTGGATAATCATGGTATCAGCAGTGCCTGGATGGTTGGGGATCGTTCTTCTGATGTTCAGGCAGGTAAAGGAAATGGCCAGACCGTAATCGGCTGCGCCTATGCAGGCTTCGGACGTCAGGATGAGCTGAAGGGCTCTGATGTCATTATTACCTCCTTCGACGAATTGGTTGACTTATACGACAACGCAACGATTAGTGAATAAGAACTTACGATGGGGAGTTTGCTTAGCTTACAAGCAAGCGCTTGATCAAAAAAAGGCATCCTTGAAGAAGGGTGCCTTTTTATTTTCAATACTCCAAATGCAGGTGCAGGAGCGGTCAGTCTAATGTCAAAGATATACATAAATAAAGGGAGTAATCCGATAAAAAATGGAGAGGAAAAATGTAGAAACCGAGAAGCGAGAAGTGGGCCAAGGGAGCATAAATATGATAATGAGTTTCTTTTTTATTGCTTTAAGTGCTGCTATTGGAGTGGGGATGTGGTTTTTAGTTATAGGTATAGTCTTTTCTATTGGTGGAGGGAGCCTATTTGTAACTCATTATGATTCCTTGTTTTTTTATAGTGCTGTTCTTTTGTTGTGCATTGTAAGTTATCTATGGTTTATAAAACATCTATTTGAAAAAAATTTGGAGCTATTGCTCCTTATCTGTGTGGGTACCACAATGCTCTTTTTTTTCCTTACAGGTTGGCTTAACTAATCATAGGGGGGGAGGACAGGCAATTCTTAATGTACTACTGGTTATTGGCTTATATCTTATCTTATTAATACAATTTATTCTGACTTTATATTATTTAATCAAAGTAAGAAATGAAATTTAAATAACATAAAGGGTTCTAAATGTTTTGCATGCCTAATATGTAAACCCTTTAAGTTAAACTATCGTTCTCTGTTGGTTAAATTACCAATCGGATTCATTTAATTTAAAAGAAGTGACTCAATAAATGGCTCTATGTCAAAAGGTTCAGTCGTTGTTTCGTATCTACCGTATACATGACCGTTTCTATCGATTAAAAACTTCGAGAGATTCCACTTCATCCCATCGCCGGCATATATGTCCGGATACTTTTCCTGCAGAAAATCCTGCATCCATTTACCGCCTGATGTCTCAGTATCGAATCCTTGAAATGGTGCTTGCTGTGTTAGATATTGAAATAAAGGATGGGCAGACGGTCCCCTAACCTCAACTTTCTCAAATAATGGAAACTTAACTCCAAAGTTGCTCTCACAATATTCATGTACTTCTGAGTTGCTTTCTGGCTCCTTCTCGTTGAATTGGTTACAAGGAAAACCAAGTATTTCAAACCCTTGCTCATGGTGGATTTCGTAAAGTTTTTGAAGATCAGGTAATTGGCGAGAGTAATTATTATAAATAACATAATAGCGCTATAGGCGTTTATTGGTCTAATATATAATAGAAATAATATTTATAGTATTAACCTATAACGAGTATATCTCCACTATAAAATGCCGCTTAAATTTTTATTTTTGCGCTTTTAACCAATGAGCAGTTTCCCTCTTATCCTTCAAGTTACTTTGAAAATAATTCTAAGAGTATCAGCAACGAAAATTCCCCAAACGTAATCATTTTGATTGAATTATCCTGCTCGCCGTCGTATTGATTCAAGGTTGGCCATTATACCGCTTTCATCACGGTGTTCGAAGGCCAAAAGAAGCGTGCTCCTTAATGGAGACACGCTTCTTGACCGGTATGATAATTGCCGCGGCGGTGCTTACTGCTGCTTAGCGTACCATTCGGAAAATTGTTTCTGGTATTCAGCGATATATTTGTCTATTCCCGCTGCTTTTAGTCTGTCTAGCGCTTTGGGAAAGGCGGTGTCATAATCACTGAAGCCGCTGCCGATCGGAGCGAGGTATTCAGTGAATACGCCGTTCAGCTTCGTTTCTTCATTCTTGACGGGTGTATTGTCAAAGTTGAAGCCGGCACCTTTGGAAATGATGGCTCCATCGTCCCAAGCTTTATATTCTGCAATAAACTCGTCCGGTACCGTGTTGTCGAAACGCATGAAGTTTTTGTTCATCAGCAGCCAGTCAGGGATCAGCGAATCAGTGGTTATTTTGGTCAAACGCCCGTTTTCATCCAGCGTATAGTCTGTTCCTTCTATCCCGTAGGCGAACAAGTCGTACAGCTCCTGGTTTTTTTGCAGCAGATTGAAGAACATAATATAACGTTCAGGGTCTTTAGCTGCGGTGGAGACAAAAAAGGCGGTGCTGTAAGTGCCGCGGCTGATTTTTGGACGGCCGCTGCCGAGGAAATAGTTGACCAGTTTGGCATCAGGCACTGCTTGTGAGATGGTTGCCGCACCTTCGAATGGGCGTGCTGCTGTGCCGGCCCAGAACATCGCTTTTCCGGAGTTCCAGTCAGACTGCAGCTGTGGGACATTGGTGGCGGCATATTTTGGAATGATTCCTTTTTCATACCAGCCGTGCATAAGGTTCGCATAACTCTTGAACTCTTCGGTTTCAAACCAGCTAATAATTTGATCATCCTTCACAGACTCATCCAGGGCAATAAAATCATTTTGCCAATAGAGGTTTTTGTCCGTGTAATCATATTGTAGGAGTCTGCGCGCATCGGTGTTGGCGTACCCGATCAGTTCGGGATGAATGGCATGGACCTTATCATAGAACTGCTCTAGTTCTCCCAGTGAAGTGACCTGTGTCATGCCGGCTTCTTCAAGCAAATCCTGTCTAACTAGCGCACTGTAGAATTCCGCAGAATTCGGTTTGTTGCCGACGGGGATCGCATACTGCTTGCCTTCCAGCTGAAAGGCTTTGAAGGAGGCCTCGTCCACATTTTTACTCAAATCAGCGGCTGCATCGGCATACGGAGTGAGGTCGGCATAAAGCCCCTTTGCCACAGATTTTACCATGTAATTGGCATCTGTATAAGTTGCGAAGTCTTCTCCCGTAGACAGCATTAAATCAGTTTTACCGCCGCCATATTCGGTCCAAGGAAGAAACTGAAATTCAACCTCAGCATTGATTTCTTTCTTAATAGTGTCGTAGAACGATGTCTTCGCTAGTTCCTTCATCCGGTTGGACTCATCCCCGTACAGCACAATTTTCAATTTGGCAGGAGCCAAGGCGCTGCCGTCTTTACTACCGCTATCCGTAGAGGAAGAGGTACCTTCATTTCCAGTTCCAGAACTAGGGGGAGCGCTTTCATTGTTGCCCTGAGCACAGCCACTTACCAAGAACACCGCAGCGAGGAGCAAACTTAACCAACCTTTTTTCTTTTTCATGATGAACCCTCCTGAAATAGAATCATAATGTTTGAGGCATCTATTGCAAAGGCCGTGCTCCCTTAAGTCCCATTGTACATCAAGAAGTAGGGGAGCATAAACCCGGTGCAACCGAACATAATATGGCATCTTTGCTGGAAATTAGCCTTTGACTGAACCTACGATAATGCCTTTGACAAAAAAGCGCTGGAGAAAAGGATATAATATGGCGATTGGCAAAACGGTCAGACAGGTCATTGCCATTTTGGCTGTCTCCAGTGGCGGTGCGATGATAGCTCCACCAACTTGAGCAGCATTGCCGGAAGCCAGGAACTGAATGTTCGCCATCATGTTGTACATCAAATATTGGATCGTATAGAGATCCTGATCGGTTACCAGCATTAGTGGCAAATAGAAGTCATTCCAGAATTGCAGTGCGTAAAAGAGCGAAATGGTGACCAGTCCGACGCGGCCCAGCGGAATCATAATGCTGAAGAAGATCCGCAGATGTCCGGCACCATCGATTTGCGCAGATTCCACGATTTCATGCGGGATGCTGCGGAAATAGTTAGCCATGAGAAACATCAGAAAGACGCTTAGCACATAAGGGATGAACAGGCCGATGAGCGTATCGCCCAAATGATAGTATTTGGTGCTAAGCAGATACCATGGCAGCGTTCCTCCGCTGAACAGCATTGTAAAATAGGCGAAGAAGGCGATGAAATTTTTGAGCCGGAAGCTTTTAACGGAAATGACATAAGCGTAAGCGGTGGTCACCAATACGGCCGATACGGTACCCAGCACCGTAACGATCACCGACATGGAATACGCCCGCAGAATCTGCTGTGCCTTCGAGCCAAACAGGAATTCGTAGGTTTCAAAGGTAAAGCCTCTGGGCCAGAACGAATAGCCTTCCGCGGCGATTCTGGATTCGGTAGATAATGAGCCGGATACTGCCAGAATAAACGGCGCTAGACAGATTACTGAAAATACGGCAATACAGATGTAAAAGAAAATGAGCAGGCCTTTGTTTTCGGTAGATTGCATCTTATCAGTCTCCTAAAATAGTTTGCTGTCTTTGTCATACCAGCCGGCTAATTTGTTGGCCACCAGCACCAGAATGAAACCAAAGACGGATTGATAGAGCGTGATGGCTGAAGCAAAGCCGAATTCTCCGGAACGGATGGCTGTGCGGTATACATACACATCGATAATGTCGGTAGTCGGCAGAAGCAACGGATTCAGGAACGTTACCCCCATAATCATACTGAGGTCGCCTTTCAGCATGCCCCCGATGCCCAGCAGCGTCATCAGAATGATCGACGGAATCAGCATTGGCACCGTAATTTTGGTGATAATCTGCCATCTGGAGGCACCATCGATTCTTGCAGCTTCATAATAGGAAGTGTCGATGCCTTGCAGCACCGCATAATAGATGATGGCGCCGTAACCAGCGCTTTTCCAGATATTCGCTAGCACGAGAATGATTACGAACAGCCAAGGGCTGGAATACCAGTCAACCTGGGAGAAGCCGAATGTCTGGAGCAACTGGTTCATAATGCCTTTGTCGTAATCCAGCAGGGAGAACAGAATGGCTCCGATAATAATCCAGGAAATAAAATACGGGAAAAACATGACGCTCTGCGTGATTTTGATAAACCATTTGCTGCGCAGCTCATTTAGAATAATGGCGATGGCCACTGAAAAAAACGTGCCGGTTAGCATATACAGCGCATTTAACATCACCGTGTTGCGTGTAGCCCTAAGAGAATCTTCCATACTAGAGAAGAAAAACTCGAAATTAGAGAAGCCGGCCCACGGGCTGCCGAAGATTCCGTCGTTGAAGTTGTAATTTTTAAAGACGAGAATCAGACCACTCATCGGCAGATAAGCAAAAAGAATTAGAATGATGATTCCCGGAAGAGCGAGCAAATAAAGCGAGCTGTCCTTCCTTAGGGATTTACGGAAGCTCTTGGCTTTGGCCGTCCTGATTCCCGGACTTGGCATTCCTTGTGTCTCCGATGTAGCTTCTTGCATCATTAACAGTCCACTCCTTTATACTAGCGTTGTCATTTCCGTCCCTTGTTTTAGGAGAACGCTTTACATGAAAATCATAAATCCACCCGGAATGTAAACGCTATCATAATAAACGGAAAAAAGTTAAAAAAAGCGGAAAAGGGCAGCTTAAAAAAACGAAAAAGACAGAACTTTTTTGTTTTTAGGGTGCTCAAAAGCCTGATTTAAAGGGGGATTTCATAGTAAGGCCGGCGCGAGGGTTATTCATTGAAAGTCAAAAAGGGGATGTCTCCGGCTATGAAAATGCTGCCGGGACATCCCCTTTGTTCCTTACTTTTAGCGGGTCAATCAGGAAGATTCTGTTTCTGCAAAATATGATTCATTCTCCATTTAGAAGGTGTAACCCCATAACGCTTTTTGAACTGGGTTGTAAAATAGGTGCTGCTGTTGTAGCCCACTTTCTCGGCAATTTCCCGGATATCCAAGCCAAGCTCAGTGACTAATAACATCTGCGCCTGCTCCAGACGCAGCAGGTTAACGAAATCGGGAAAGCTGCAGTTTACTTCGTCGGCAATAAGTCTACTGAGATAAGCGGGACTTAGCGATAGCTTGTCAGCAAGGGCATTAAGGGAGAGCCTGGAGTCATCATAATGATCTCTGATATAACAAATGGCTTCACCAGCAATGCTCTTGGTCTGTACAGCGCTCATGCTGGCAATACGCTCGTGGGCGGTATAACAGCTGTCTACAATCCAATTCCATAGCTTGTCATAGCTTTGGATCTGCCAGATATGCTGGTAATTATCTAGAAAGCCGGAATGCTGGACGTCTGCATTAAGCTCAGCCGTGCGACTGAGCTCAAAGACCAGTCTCGATAAAGCGATGGTGGCAGGCTCGACGCGGTAACTGCAGGCTACTGCCAGCAATCTCTCCACTGCCTGCGGAATATGGTTCGAGAGTTCCGTCTGCTTAACGGCTTGCAGTACCGGTTCAAGGGCACTGTCGGGCATTGGGCTGCTGTTCAGGTGGATCGTATCATCGGCAAAGATGATGTTCTGCTGCACATGAAATTTAATATATTGCAGACTGTCCGCAGCCTCATTGTATTTAGCCCTCAGTAGGTTTAAATCATCCGTCAGCCCGCTGATTCCGAAGGCGCAGCAGGCTCCGGAAAGCTGTAGCTGAGCGGCGGTTTCTTCCCATTTACCGCGGTACAAAGCGTAATCGCCGAAGCTGCCGCTGTGAAGCTCGCTCAGAATAAGTACAGCAGTGCCCTGATGCGGGCTGAAGGATTGAATGGCTGCAAGTTCACTGAAGGCATGTTCAATCTGTTGTATGTTTTCCTCAAAAGTATGCCGGAAGTCGGAGTCTTCAGGTTGTTCGGGCTCCAGAGCGGTCAGCACGCATACACAATATGCTCCCCCAGAAGCGGCTATGCTCATCAGGGGTGTCCCGCTGTTCTCCGGTGTTCTCTGCGGGGAAAGCAGCCACCGCATCAAGGCGCTATCATCGCTTTCTTTTTTTAGCTGCTCCAGCTTAACGCCAATCTGTTCGAGCTCCTGGCTTACGGTATCGAAATCGCCACCGGTTTTCAGCGCTTCTTCATTGCCAGATAGATGAGCGATATTGCCGAAGAGCCGGCCGATTGGCTTATACATCCGCCGCGAGATCAGGTTGGCGGTTATAGATGCGGCGGCAATCAAGGCCAAGCACAGGCCAGTCATCAGATTACGGGCATTGGAGATATCACGGATGCTATCCTTGTAGGAAGTCTCCGACACAAACCACAGCTTGTCCGCTGCAGAATATACATAGGTAATCAGCTGTGGCTCTTCACCTCCCTTATAGACAAAAGAGCCTCTTTCTGAGGTGGAGGACACCACCTGCTTTAACATGCCCTCTTCCAGAGGGATGTCAGATAATGCACTGTGCATGAGCACAGATGCTTTTCCGTCAAGCACAGCGTAACGGGTGGCTTCGCCTTCTTTTTGTGTAAACAGATTATTCTGCAGCTTTCCCAAATTGACGGTCAGTGCTACCGCACCATTATATTCGCTATCCGCAAACGCCCGGTCATTATAAAACACGGTGAGCAGGGTAATGGGGGTACCGTTATTCAAGGTTGCCTCCCACAGAAACGGTGATTCAACAATGATGTTATCCCGCATTCTCGAGAATAGCTCCAGCTTGGATTCAGGGCTTAGCGGAAGGTTTTCGAACATGGCAACAGGCTCATCCACTCCCATGATGTAGGCGTTCTCCATATATTGGTTCACAACCAATGCTCCGCGGATTTGGCTTAAGGCACTGTACAACTGGTCGCTCCAGCTGGTATCGCCATTCATCATGAGCGCGTTGATGTTTGGATTCCTATAGAAGTCCATAGCGTAGTTCTGGACGATCTCTTCATAGTTTGTAAAAACGGTTTCAGTATTCACCAGTACATTTTGGTTCGCCTTGTTGACATTATCTATCGTAATATTCCGGTACCAATAAAAGATCACTACAGCCAGTACTAGAATACAGCAAACTGAAATCGCGGTTAGGCTCATAAAAAAGCGGGAGTACAATTTCTTTCTTTTTCCCAAGCTGCTCACCCCTTCAGGTAAATCCTATTACACCCATTCTAGAGGGAAAAGCCATTCGCTGACAAGGAGTGAAATATGGGCAATATAGCATGAAAGTATAAAAATGAAGAAATAGAACATAGAAAATACAAGAAAGTTAAACTTATACGAACTATAATTGGTGGTGCTTACATTTGAATTGTTTTGAGGAGGATTACTTTTAATGAGAACATTCCACAATCCAGTGCTGCCGGGATTTTATCCTGACCCTTCCGCTATCCGTGTTGGTGAAGATTATTATCTTGTGACTTCAAGCTTTGAATTTTTCCCAGGCGTTCCTATCTTCCACAGCAAGGATCTGGTCAATTGGCGCCAGCTTGGCCATGTACTGGACCGCCCGTCCCAGCTCAATCTGGATCACTCGATTCCCTCCATGGGTATTTGGGCACCGACGCTCCGCTATCATGAGGGAGTTTTTTATATGATTACCACTTTTATTGACAATGACAAGAACCAGCATAATTTTTATGTAACAACAACCGATCCGGCCGGAGACTGGTCTGACCCTGTATGGTTGGAGGATGCACCCGGTATTGACTCCTCTTTGTTCTTCGATGAAGACGGCAAGGTGTATTATACCGGCAACCGTGTTCCGCCGGAAGGGCAGGCTTATCCGAAGCATATGGATATCTGGCTGCAGGAGATTGATCTCAGCCAAGGGAAGCTAATCGGTCCGAAGCAGAGTATTTGGCAAGGCGCACTCAAGGTAGCTCATGCGCAAGAGGGACCGCATATTTATAAGATCGGCGCTTGGTATTACGTGCTGATTGCCGAGGGCGGAACCGGGCATACTCATGCGATTACGATTGCCAGAAGCAAGAGTGTGACCGGTCCTTATGAGGGCCATAAAGCCAATCCGATTCTGACGCATCGCCATCTTGGCAGAGCGTATCCTATTGTTAATGTGGGTCATGGAGAGCTAGTGGAGACTCAGCATGGTGACTGGTGGATGTTCTGCTTGGCTTCACGAACCAGCGGTGGTTATTACCGCAATCTGGGACGTGAAACCTTCCTGACACCGGTAATCTGGGAGAATGAATGGCCTGTGGTCAATCCTGGCAAAGGAGTGCTGGAATTTGAGACGGAGGCTCCGGATTTGCCAGAGACAAAATGGCCGGAATTGCCTGCGCGCGATGAGTTTATAGGTAATGAGCTGGCACCGATCTGGAATTTCCTGCGGACACCGCGGGGTGAATTCTGGAGTCTTACCGACAAGCCTGGAGTTCTGCGGCTTCGCCTGAAGCCAGAACGGCTCTCGGAGATTGCCAATCCATCTTATATCGGTAGACGCCAGCAGCATTTGAGCTTCAGAGCGGCGACTGACATGACGTTTAGTCCCGCTGCAGAAGGGGAAGTAGCTGGTCTTGTTCTCCTCCAAAATGCGGATCACCACTTCCGTTATGAACTGGGGCTAGAGGCAGGCGAACGTGTATTACAGCTGATTCATCGGATGGGTGGCAGCGAGCAGCTGCTGGCGTCAGTGCCATATCTACAGGATCAGGTACAGCTTAAGGTGGAAGCCAGAGGACAAGAGTATAGCTTCTATTACAGAGCTTCTGAAGCCGCCAAGTGGACAGCCTTCTGTGAACGGACGGATGGCAGAGTGCTCAGCACCGATCTGGCCGGAGGATTCACAGGAGCATACCTCGGGATGTACACAAGCTCTCAAGGTGCAAAGAGCGAAAGCTATGCCGATTTCGACTGGTTTAGCTATGAAGGACTTGAGTAATAGGAGGAGGTGAAATTCAATGAGCAGCAATCTTGTAACTAACACGTATCCGATTCCCGAGCTTCCCCAGATTCCCGAACGGACTTTTGCAATCACGGATTATGGGGCAGAAGAGGGGGGATTAACGCTATGTACCTCTGCTATTCAGGCTGCACTGGATGCCTGCGCTTCGGCGGGAGGCGGAAAGGTTGTTATTCCCGCTGGCATCTGGCGCACAGGACCCCTTACTTTACGTAGTCGAATTAATCTGTATGTAGACAAGGGGGCGTTGGTGCAGTTTGACCCTGATCATACCTTGTATCCGTTACTTTCTTCCCATTATGAGGGGAATGCCGGCTGGCGCTGTCAGGCTCCGCTCGATGGAGAAGCTTTAAGCGATGTGGCAATAACCGGTGAGGGGATATTCGACGGCAGTGGCGAAGGCTGGCGCCCAGTGAAGCGGTTTAAGATGACCGAGAAGCAATGGGAGCGTTTGATCGAATCTGGAGGAGTGCTTGATCCGCAGGGCGAAGTATGGTGGCCTTCCCGGGAAGCCATGGAAGGTGAGGACTTCTGCCGGAAGCTGTGGGACAAGGGAGAAACTAGTATGGAGGCTTATCTGCCTGCTCGTACGTATCTTCGTCCGACGTTGCTTAGCCTGCGCAATTGCCGGCGGGTGCTGCTGGAAGGGCCGAGCTTCCAGAATTCACCTGCTTGGTGTCTTCATCCCATTGGCTGCGAGCAGATTACCGTACGAAATGTTCAGGTACGTAATCCTTGGTATTCGCAGAACGGGGATGGCCTTGATTTGGAATCCTGCACGCATGCTCTAGTTGAGCACAGCAGCTTTGATGTGGGTGATGACGCCATCTGTCTCAAGTCAGGCAAGGATGAGGAAGGCCGTAAGTGGGGAATGCCCTGTCAGTATATTACCATCCGGAATTGCACGGTATATCACGGACATGGAGGCGTTGTGATCGGCAGCGAGATGTCCGGAGGTGTCCATGCAGTTCGAGTTAGCGACTGCCTGTTCATCGGCACGGACATTGGCCTGCGGTTCAAAAGCACCCGGGGAAGAGGCGGTGTGGTGGAGGATATTGTAATGGAGAATATCAACATGACTGGCATCATCCACGAGGCTGTATCCTTTCATATGTTCTATGCAGGGGTTGAAGGATCGGAAGGGTATGACGAGCAGTTATTTTCGGTTACAGAGGAAACTCCGCAATTTCGGAAGATTACCCTGAAGAACATCGTGTGCCATGGTGCAGCAACCGCACTATTAGTGAACGGACTGCCGGAGATGCCGCTTGCTGATCTAACCATTGAAAAATTCCACGCAGTGAGTGACCGGGGAATTGTGCTGCGGCATGCTACGGGGCTCACGCTGGATCGTATCCGGTTGCAGACTTCGCAAATGCCGAAGATAACAGCGCATAGATGCAGCCACGTCACGCTCACTCATTCCGAAGATTTGACGATCACAGAGAGATAAAAAAATTCTATGGATGATGGAAATCCGTCTTGAACTTCCGTGGGTGTGACCTTGCTTCTTTTCGGTATTGGAGCGGGGTCAGACCGGTTGATTTTTTGAATGTTTTATTGAAATGGGAAAGATGTTCAAATCCGACAGCGGAGGCGATCTCCTGGATTTTGCCTGTAGATCCGACAAGCAGCCGTTCGGCTTCCCTTACGCGGACATGAACGATGTATTCCCGAAAGTGAAAACCCGTCAATCGGTGAAATACACGGCTCAAGTATGAAGGACTAATGTAAAAATTACTCGCAGTCTCTTCCAGAGTAAGGGCCTCACGGTAGTGATCACGGATATAGGTGGCTACATCCGTTACTAGATGATGGAGCGGATGTTTCGTCCCTCCAGCTTGTGAGATACTCTCTGAACGCTGGAGGAGAATCATCAGCTCGGAGAATAAAGCGATTACGCTGGTTTCGTAATACGGGCGCTGCAACCGGCATTCTTCCAGCATCCGGTTCATTAGAATTTCCGCTTCGTCCTGCTCGCGCAGGGTCAGCTTGAACAAGCGGTACCCGCGGTCATGAAACCAGATGGCTTCATTCTGCAGGGATGGCGGTAGAAGAGCAGGATCATAGTTGATCAGAATCCGCTCGAATTCGGCTACTTCCGAGCTTGCTGTGGAATGAAGCTCCCTTCCGGAGATAAGAATAAGCTCACCCTTATGAACCGTAATGACTCGGTCGTCCACAAAGTATACCCGCTCCCCTTGTATCAGATAGTACAGCTCGGCTAAGTCATGGCTGTGGGGACGTGGCATAGCAGTGATGCCTTTACGTTTCATATGCTGGATGCTGTAGCGGTCTTCTTCAATATGATATTTGTGATTGGGGCTAGTCAGGGTAGTCATAATTCTCCTCTTCTCTTACGAAGCGTTACGGTTATTATAGAATAAACTCAGGTTGATAGGAAAGGAGCCGCAGATGTTAATTACAGTCTCTAAGAGTGTCGACGAAGGATTCAGTAGTCTACAGGCAGCATTGGATTCAATTCCACAGGAACACAAGGAAGAAGTGACGATTCGGATCAAACCCGGCATTTACGAGGAAAAAATTACAGTGAAACAGGGAACGCCTCCGGTTCTGCTACTGGGGGAAGACACGAATTCCACCATCATTACGTGGTCAGACAACGCGCACACTTTAGGTCCGGACGGAGAGCCGATTGGCACATTCAAATCCGGTACCCTGAATGTATTCGCTGAGCATTTCACCGCTGAAAATCTGACCATTCGAAATGCATCAGGTCCCGGCACTGGCCAGGCGGTGGCTGCTTTTGTTGATGCTGGTCATGCTGTATTCCGGCGTGTACGCCTGCTGGGTGATCAGGATACTTTGTATACAGGGCAAGGAAAGCAATATTATAACGAATGTTACATTGAAGGCGATGTGGATTATATTTTTGGCGCGGCTACGGCTTTGTTTGAACGTTGCCGGCTGCATAACAAGCGTTCCAGAGGATATATAACAGCCGCATCAACGCCTGAAGACGCACCGTTTGGTTATGTATTCCTCGATTGTGAAATTACTGGCGGTCAAGGTGTAAGTGAAGTGTATCTTGGCCGACCTTGGCGCCCTTATGCACATGTGGCTTTTATCCGCACGGTCATAGACAGTTCGATTATCGGCGAAGGCTGGCATAATTGGGGGCAGCCGGACAGGGAGGAAACTAGCCGCTATGAAGAATATGGCAGCAGTGGACCGGGAGCCAATCCCGAAGCCAGAGCTGCATGGTCGCGGCAGCTGATTCCACAGGAAGCTGCGGAGTATAGGGTGCTGACCGTGCTTGATGGCTGGCATCCTGAAGGATATTAAGGAAGGAGCACTTCGGATGGAGCCTCTGGAACAATACATGAAAGAACTAGCTGGTTCAGCTCAACGCAACTCGGCTTTCAGCAAAGACATACCCTTTCAGCAATGGCGTGATGAGCTTAGCACAGCATTTACGAAGCGGTTAGGTGGCTTTCCAGAAATAGCTGAGGAGCTGCAACCGGTTCTGCTGGAACGAACCGTCTGCTCCGGGTATACCCGTGAACGTATAGAGATAACTACCTATGAAGGGTTGCGCATGCCGCTGTATCTTTTGATCCCGGATCAGCCGTTCTCTACCCCTGTTCCTGCCGTTCTTGCCATTCATGGACATGGCTATGGAAGCCGGGAGATCGTAGGCTTGAACCCGGACGGATCGGATCGGCAGGGAGATCCCGGGCTGCACAAAGACTTCGCTGTTTCACTGGTAAAACAGGGCTTTGTAGTGGCAGCCCCAGAGCTGCTCGGCTTTGGGGACAGACGATTGGAAGAAGACCTAACAAGCGGGGAGCCTGGACGTAATTCCTGCTTCCGCCTGTCATCCGCATTGTTGATGGTTGGGAAGACGATGGCCGGCTACCGTATCTACGAAACCATGCGGGCACTGGATTATTTGCAGACAAGAAAAGAAGTTAAGGATGAACGAATTGGAATTATGGGTATTTCCGGCGGGGGACTGGTGGCTGGCTTCACAGCTGCACTTGACGAACGAATCGCTTGTGCGGTCGTAAGCGGGTATGCCAATACTTTCGCAGACAGTATTCTGACACGCAATCATTGCCTTGATAATTATATTCCAGGGATTTTGCTGGAAGCGGAGATGCCTGACCTACTGGGCCTCATTGCCCCTCGTGGCCTGTTCCTCGAATCGGGAGATACCGATCATCTGTTTGGCCCACGCGGAACAAAATTAGCTTTAACCCAGTTGCAGACGATTTACAGGTCGGCGAATCATATCGGACAGGTAGAAGCGGACTTCTTCACCGGAGGTCATGAGATTCATGGTGAACCAGCCTTTGCCTGGCTGCGCAAGCAGCTCACCTGAGCATAAGATTAGACTTCATATGGATGACAAACGAAGGAGGAATAAGGATGTCTATAACTGAAGCAACAACCGTTCGCTTGTCCAGTAAAATCGCGAGTACGATTCTTGGAGGGTGCAACAAGCAGGGAGAGCATGAATATGTGCTGGAAAGATGGGCTTATGTTCCGGGCATGCTGCTGATGGCAATGGCCCGGGCGGGTGTTCAGCTCGACCAGCCTGAGTATGTCTCCTTTATGGAGCGGCATATGGACACATTTATTGGAGAGGATGGTTCCATCCGTACCTACAGGCTGGAAGAATACAATCTGGACCAGATTAACGAGGGGAAAAACCTGTTCTTGCTATACCAGAAAACCGGAGAAGAACGGTATGCTGAAGCAGCCCATTTGCTGGCCGCACAGCTTATTGGACATCCCCGCACCTCCGAAGGGGGATTCTGGCATAAGAAGGTATACCCTTTCCAGATGTGGCTGGACGGGCTGTACATGGCATCGCCATTCCTAGCGGAATACGGCAAGGTTTTTCAACGACCTGAACTGATTGACGAAGCGGCGCATCAGCTGCTGCTGGTTGAGCGGCGGACCCGTGATCCACGGACCGGTTTGCTCTATCATGGCTGGGATGAATCCAAAGAGCAGGAATGGGCTGACTCGTCTACCGGATTGTCCTCTCATTTTTGGAGCCGGGCGATGGGCTGGTATGCGATGGCTGTGGCTGATTGCCTGGAGCATTTTCCGCTCACTCATCCGCAGCGGGGGACGATCATTGGCATTTTCCAGCGGATGTGCGGCGCGCTTCTGGAGGTTCAAGACAAGGAGACTGGCCTCTGGTACCAGGTGTTAGATCAAGCGGGGAGAAAAGGCAATTATCTTGAAGCTTCCGGCTCGTGCATGTTTGTTTATGCGATGGCTAAGGGACTAAGATTAGGTTATCTGGAATCCTCTTTTATAGAGGCGATGTTGCAAGGGTATGAAGGCATTTTGACGCATTTGACTGAAGAGGATGAACAAGGTGTGCACCTGCACCAGATCTGTCATGGAGCGGGTCTGAGCAAAGACCGTAATGGCTCATACGATTACTATATCTCTGAGGACGTATTGTCGGATGTGCCTATGGGCGTCGCTCCATTGTTATTAGCATCACTTGAGGTGGAACGGTACCAAGCTGAAAAATAACAGAAGCCCAATCATTCCCTCTGAAATGGAATGATTGGGCCTTTTTTTGCTGCCAGATATATATTTATTAGCGTTTCAGCAGATCCTCGCGGATAGGTGTGAAGACATCGAGCAGCGCAGAGTCTGCTTCTAATGCGGTTACACCGTGCTTTGCATCTGGCGGTATGGCAATACTTTGCCCCGCGGTTACCTTATGCTTCTCGCCGTCAATACGAAATTCAAAGCTTCCACGCAGACAGTAGCTCATCTGCTCGTGAGGATGGCTATGCTCATAGCCCTCGGCTCCCTTTTCGAAATGAACCTCCATCATCATCAGACTGGCTGCAGCGTTCAAGATACAGCGTTTAACTCCCGGTTCTGCTGGTTCCCATACTCCAAGATTGCTCATGTTCTAATCTTCCTCCTTGTATATAGTTATCGGGGCATGGCGATGTGAATTCTGCCTGCCTCAATTCTTAATTGGGTTGCTTCAGGTTGCCCGGATGTTGACTCAGATTCTCCGAGCAGCCTAAGCGGTCCGAGACCCGGAACAGTAACAAGGTGTTCTTCCTTGGTGCCGTTGATGGCGGCGATAAACCATTTTCCATCCGTACGGGATATCCTGTACAAGCGTACTCCTTCGACAGCCTCTTCATAATCAAGCTGTTCAAGCTGTAGTGAAGAAGCATCTTCTGTCCGGGGATGAAGCAGAATGACGTAATCGCTTGTACCACCATAAACACGAAAATGTTGCTGCTCTGCCAGCGGATAATTCCCGGCTACAGCGCCTTCTCCCATTGTAATCACTGGAAGTTCTGGTTCGGCGATATAAGCGCTTAGGTGCTTGCCGTTCAGGCAAGCTGCATCAATGGATTGCTCCATTATACTTGCATCAGTACTGAGTGTATGCAGATTCCAGACGCTGTTCGATGCTCCCTCGATTCGATCCCATATCAAGTAGACGTTAAAGCCTGCTTTAATAAACAAGAAATTCCGCTCATATTCCCTGGCGTTAGCCTCTGGAATAAGACTGCTGGCATGATCTAACTCTTCTGAAAAGCGCACTTCCTTGCATGTGCTTTGCAGTGGGCCATTGGCAAAATTTCCGAATGAATCGGTAAATTGAACAACATTATGAGCTGCGCTGGACACATACCAATGCCGATCTCCGTTATAGTAACCTCCCGTTCCAGAATCAAGGGTTACTGGAACACCATCTGCCCAGATGGAGAAGTGCCCTTCATCATGATGAGCGTGATAAGTCAGCGGAGACGCCTCGTAGATTGCATAATGCTGAAGGTTCTGTTCTCCGTTGCGGAAGATGACATAACCGATATCGGGATAATGTACGGAGTCGAGTGCAGGCCTTTGTTCTGTTAAGTCGGGCTGTGGATATAACAGCGCGACCAGAGGCAGAGGAAATGCGCCACTATCCTCAATCGGTTCTCCGCCGTGCTTCCACGTCCAGAGCATTTCCCCGGCAAGCTGGGGGTCTTCGTCCATATAGAATGGGGCCGCATATCCAAGCAGGCGAAACCATTTTTCCTGCACATTGGCATCGCCGACCGCTGGTGTAAGCAGGACGGGGGAGCCAGAAGAGCCGCCTTGAATAATATCTGGTGCAGTCACTGTTCCGATTAGGAAATGGTACATGCCCTTTACCTTCTCATGCTTGAAATAATCAATGCCCTTCAAACGCTTTAATAGGAGGAAGAAGAGAAAATAGCGATGCAATACTGCGCCATGGTAGCGAATATTTTCTGGCCATGCGCCGTCTGAATCCACCACTTCTGCCAGCTGCCAGTTGATGACTGAGAGGGCATGATCAAGATATGCCTCACTTTGTTTTTCATTGGGAAAGAGGAGGGCATATACACCCAGTCCGGTTGCCCGGTCGGCATTCCAATTACTGCGTTTTCCCCCCTTTTCATCTGGGAAGGTCTCCAGATCAAACCGGTAGTAGTGGGTATCCATCATCATGTCTGCGATATAGCGGAAATGAGCGAGAAGTTCGGTTTCTTCTCCAGTGAGGAATACACTGCTGCCAGCAATCTGATCGTAGATTACCGAAGCAGCAGCGAGCCCCCTCCCGATATGCACCGCGCCGTAAGTATCATCGTCATGCCAGCCGTCTCTACGGAAAATATCCATGCCTACCCGCATATCGGCAAGCATGTACTGGAGCTTTTGCTTGGCTCGAACCGCAAATTTACTTTCACCCGTGGTCATATACATATTGGCGTCCGCTCCCGTAGCCTCCAGCAGGAAGGCCCAATTGGTAAGTGTCGGCCGATTAAAAAGCGGGGAGAGCAGCTCAGTTCCCAATGGCTGCCCCGCAGCATTTAGAAAATGGACCCCGATGCAGATTCCTTCGCCTAGAGGAGCTTCCAGACTGAGCACCGTCTGCACGCTGTAATGATCACCTTCGTATACAGGTATGGTCTCTCCATAATGAAGGATTGTCAATCCTTTCACTTCCTCATTACTGATGCAGATACATTGCAAATCGTCTGCCAGACTAGCGCCAGATGGGGTTACACCAGATGGCTGGAGACCCTGCTGCCAGCTGGCCAATTTCTCTAGATATACTGTGCTTCCGTTTTCTCGGTCTTGACTCCACCCCAGCATCCCAGATTCTAGACCGCCATTCGCTAGTTCAACCGGCAAGCCAAGCTGCGAATGAGTCAGACGCAAGCCCCCGATGCGCGCCGTGCCCTTTCCCCGAATCTGTACAGAAAGCTTGAGGAAGGCCGTTCTGGGAGGGGTTTTAAAAACAAAGGGTTCTACCCGGAACACCCCGAGTTTATGGAGGGGCGCAGCAGCTTCTCGGCTGGCAAATTGTTCAGACAGCTGTTGTTGTCTTTCGTACTCTTGCCGGACCTTGGGAAGCTGTTCGATTCTAAGGCGTATGCCCTCCAGCTCTCCTTCGGTATAACATCCGAAGGGGCGTGTACCGCCACCATATGCTGAAATCATCGGTAGTTCTAACCTCCTTGTAAAGTAGTCATGGTTCGTGGGTGAGCTTTCTCTTAATTAGTATAAACGTGGCTTTACGAAGGACGGGATAGATAAACAAATGAAGGAAAGGGGACAAAGCAACTGAAAAAGTGAAATTCTCCCCCAAGCGCAGTCGCTTTCTCCCTAACCGTTACGAACGGATAGAATTATCATTAAGGACATAAGCTTAGTCCAATGGACAGGAGGAACAATAAATGAATTTATCAAAACGTCAAATTAACGCCTGGACCTTCGTTGCTCCCAGTTTGATTCTGACGCTGGTTTTTGGAGTATATCCGATCTTTTGGGCTCTGAAGTACATGTTCTATGATTACCAGGGTTTCGGCGAACCCCTGTTTATCGGGCTGGAGAATTTCGAGCGCTTATTAAGGGATAAGGAATTCTGGAAGTCAGTGGTCAACACCTTTATCTACGCTGGAGGCAAGCTGCTCATCACCTTGCCATTATCATTTTTACTGGCGGTTGTCCTCAATCGTGCTTTGAAAGGGCGGCAGCTGCTAAGAGCGATTTACTTTATGCCGACCGTAATCAGTGCTTCGGTTATGGCCATCGTATTCTACGTTATCTTTAATTCATACAATGGGATGGTTAACCAGCTATTGGTCGGCTCTGGAATTATTTCCGCTCCGATAGATTGGCTAGGGCCGAAATATGCCTTACTAACCGCTATTATGATTGCGATATGGGGGGCTATCGGTAACTATATGCTGCTTTTTATCGCTGGTTTACAGAACATTCCTGAGGATCTCTATGAGGCGGCATCTATAGATGGAGCTGGACCTTTCAGAAAAATGTGGAACATCACCGTTCCCATGCTCGGACCTGTATTGCAAATGATCATTATGCTCGCTATTACCGCCTCCCTAAAAGGCTACGAGAGTATTATGGTGCTTACCGAAGGCGGTCCTTATGGCAAGACGGAAGTTATGTACCTGTACCTGTATAAGCTGTTCTTCCCTGTATCCAGTGGAGGTACAAGCATTCAGCAATTTGGCTACGGTAGTGCGGTTGGTTTTGCCACAGCAGTTATTGTAGGTCTGATTACCTTAGTCTACTTTTATGTATCTAAAAAGCTAAATGATATCTATTAAAAGAGAGGAGAATGAACAGTGAGTACATTACATGCGGAGACGAAGAACACTTCGGTCCAGCCTGTCCGGTCCTTCAAGACCCGAGCGGTGCTGTCCCGGACCTTGCTGTGGATTTTTCTACTTATAGTGGCGGCTTTTGCGTTGTTTCCGATTATTCTGGCTTTTTTCGGATCCCTTAAGACCAATCTGGAGTTGACGACAGGAACCACCTTGCTGCCTAAGTCATGGCAGATTGGAAACTACGCGCAGGCTTGGAATTCGGCTAACTTTGCCCGCTTTACATGGAACAGTGTGTTTATCAGTATCTTTACCACCTTAGGCACTCTATTCATTGGAACGATGGCCGCATATGCGGTAGCGAGAGTCGATTTTTACGGGAAACGTATATATGTTGTAATTCAGTCCTGCACGCTGTTTATCTCGATCGGTGCTGTGGTGCTTCGGCCGCAATTTGACCTTATGGTAGCGCTTAATCTACAGAAATCGTTATGGGGTGTCATTATTATTCTGATTAGTGCGCATGCCACGGCATTTTTTATGTTGATTGGTTTTGTACGAGCGATTCCGAAGGATCTGGATGAGGCTGCTTTTATTGACGGCTGTAATTTCTATAGCGTATACTTTCGAGTTATCTTACCGCTTCTGACACCCGCCCTTGGAGTCACGGCGCTTTGGACCTTCCGCGGAGCATGGAACGAATATATTCTGCCGCTGGTTTTTACCATGACACAGCCAAAATTACAGACACTCACCGTAGGATTGGCGGGGCTAAAATATGGTATCGGCGATGCGGCGCAACCTCAATTGATGCTCGCGGGTGCATGTCTGTCCATGTTGCCAATGATTGTTGTCTATATTTTCGCTAATAAATCGTTCATGCAGATGACAGCTGGCTCTGTAAAGGGCTAAATTCGGGGCGGGCTTCGGACAGTTATTCAAGAAGGATGTGAATACATGCTGAAGGCCTGGGTTTATCGTACCTCTTTGAAGAAAAGAATATGGCTATCTTTTACCGCACTGACGGTATTCTGTATTTCTGTCACCGGTTTATTGGCTTACTCCATCGCTTCTCGGGCGATGGAGCGTAACTCTGTCGAGTTAAATCAAAATGTGCTGACTCAGTCAATCAATGTCCTGGACCAGAAGTTAAAGCAAATCATTGTGGCTTCCTCCACGATGATGTTGAGCGAAGCTTATCAGCAGACCATCCGGGATATTAAAGCTCATAATATGGAACGTTTTTTTGCCAATTTTTCTATGCTGCAAGCGCCCTTCACGCAGGTAGAGTTGACGGAAAACTCCATTGAATCTATCTTGATCAGTACGCCGGACGGGGATTTCTACTCTACCAGCAATCAGCGCAGAACCTTGACCCCATTTCTAGAATCTTCGCTGTATCAACGGATTAAGGAGAAACCTGAAACCAATTGGGTGGAGAGTCATCGGGACGAGCTATTTGCCGGGAAACACCATGTTATTTCCCTAGTCTTGCAGCCGCTTACAGACAATTATGTCCCTGATCTATTTTTGATCGTTAATGTAAAAGAGGACATTCTTGAAGATACTGTAAGTGGAGGCGGGAGTCTTGGCTCCGCGCGTTTTTTACTGATCAATAAAGAGGGAACAAGCGTCTTCGGAGACGGGAGACGTCCGGAATGGTCTCGGGACTCTGTGTTTTTGGACAAACTGAGGGAAGCAGACCGGGGTAATTTTGAATATTCTGCTGGGGATGGGCCAATGCTGCTCAGCTATGCCAGTTCAGGGTACGCAAAAGACTGGGTGTTGGTCAGCTACCTGTCCAAAAAGGAACTGCTGCAACCTGTTCGGAGTATTCAATGGCTGGTGTTGATGATCATGGCGGCATGTATCGTCATCGCGCTTTTCCTTGCAAGGTATCTGTCCGCTTTGCTACTGGGACCGCTGCTGAAACTGCAACGGACGATGTCTCGTGTTGAGCAAGAGGATCTCAGTGCACGCTTCCAGAGTCCTTTCCAGGATGAGATTGGGGAGGCGGGACGCAAATTTAACCAGATGTTGGACCGGATTGGTGAGTTGATTGCTGAAGTCAAGGATACAGAAAAAGAAAAGAGAAAAGCGGAGATCAAGGCGCTTCAGGCGCAGATCGAGCCTCATTTTTTATATAACACATTAAACACGATTTTCTGGAAATGTGAGATGGATGAATATGAAGATGTGAAACAGATGGTCATTTCGCTGTCTGCACTGTTTCAGCTGGGACTGAACAACGGGCAGGAAATTACGACCTTAGGCAAGGAACTGGAACATGTCCGCCAGTATCTAAACCTTCAGCAGCAATGTTATGAAGGGTTGTTTGACTATACAATTGATGTCGGAGTGGAACTGCTGGAGCTTCCTGTATTGAAAATTATTATTCAGCCCTTGGTGGAGAACTCAATCCTGCACGGCCTTAAGGAATTAAGGGGAGGGGGAGCGATCCGGATCTCTGTAGAAGTAGCCAAAAACACACTGCTCATCCGGGTTACCGATAACGGAACCGGCATGAATGCGGAGAAACTCAATGCCTGGCTGAAGGAGCCGAACGGCAGTGGAGGTTATGCTCTGTCTAATATATGTAGCCGACTGCAGCTGTACTACGGCAAAGAAGCCGGATTGGTCTTTCGAAGCAGTCCGCGTGTTGAAACCGAAGCTGTTCTATCCATTCCTGTGGAAGGGGGAATAAATCCTGAACGCCCATTCAATTAAAATATGTATTGTTGATGATATTCCTGCAGTGGTCCGCGGATTGTCGCAGCGGATTCCTTGGGAGGAACATGGGATTGTGATCGCGGCCACCGCGGCAGACGGGGAAGAAGGTCTGGAGCAGATCCGCAAGCATCGTCCTGACATCGTATTGACGGATATCCGAATGCCTTTTAAGGATGGTTTAGAGATGATGCGGAGCATCCAAGCCGAGCAGCCAGGCATCAAACTGATTTTTTTGACGGGTTATTCTGATTTCACCTATGCCCAGGAAGCAGTTAAGCTGGGTGCCTTTGATCTGATTGTAAAACCGTATACCAAGGTTCAAGTGCTTGAATCTGTGTTGAAGGCCAAAGAAGTGTTGGAGCGGGAACGCAGTCAAGCTGAGCAGATGATGGGCATGGAACAAAAGCTGCGCGAGAGCTTACCTTATTTGCGTCAGGAATATATGCGTCTGCTCATCCGTTATGGAACTAGACAGCAGCACTTGAGCCAGCAGTGGGATTTTTACAATATCGAGATGAATAACTATAATTTTTGCGTGATGGTAGCGGAAGTGGATTTTTTTGTGGAACGTACATCAGAACTTACGGTTTCCGAGGTGGAATTAATCCGCTTTGCCGTACAGAATATTTTGGAAAATACAATATCCGAATACACTCGGGGTATTGTGTTCCGGGAAAATGTGAATCAGTTCGTTATTGTGATGAACCCTCTGGCGGAGCCGAATATGGAGCAACTTGCAGAGAAATGCCGGGAAAATGTACATCGGTATACGTACCAGACGGTATCCATTGGACTGGGTGGAGAGGTGGAGGAGGTAGGGCAGCTTTCTGCTTCCTATGCGCAGGCGCTGTCTGCACTTGCGAACACCTTTCTGAACGGTGGGAACAGCGTGTACACCTATGTTGAAGATGCAGTCGTGAATGCCGCGCTACCCAGATACTCATATGACAAGGAGAAAGAATTGCTTTATTGTCTGCGTTCGGCGAATTTACCCAAAGCAGAGGAGCAGCTGGATCATATTTGGCATGATTGGATTACTGCACCGGCAACGCCTAATCCGTCCATCGTTAAGACGTTATGTCTTGAACTGGCTCATTCTATCCATCGGATTTTCTCGGAAAAAGCAACGGATTCGGAAGTTAAAACTCTGGAAAATAAGCTTGCAGACATGAGCAGTGCAGTCTCTTTTGAAGATCTTAGCCGCCAGATTCGGGAATTTTGCCGTTTGGGCTGTACGTATTTGCAACAACGCCAATGCAGTGACGCGCGTATGCTTGTGGATCGGGCCATCACTCATATCAATGGAAATCTGCATCGAAATCTATCCGTCGCGGACTGTGCACGGGAGGTGCATCTTAGTCCTAGCTACTTCTCCAATCTTTTTAAAAAGGAGACGGGAATGACACTCGCCCAATATATTATCGGGAGACGAATGGACAAAGCCAAGGAGCTGGTGCTGGAAGGCATACAGGTTCAGGATATTGCCATCTCTTTGGGCTATGAGGATCGACCCTATTTTACAGAGCAGTTCAAAAAATATACCGGAATGACGCCGACTGACTTTCGTGCAAAATATACCTTGCCCAAAGTGGAGGGAAACAGTGATTTCGTCTCCCATTGACAGTTGTTTTCTCCTTCACTGATAAAAGGGCAGTGGAATTATAATTTTCTTAAGAAATGAATGCGATTTCAAAAGAAAAGGGAGGCATTTTAGATGAAAAGAAATAAATGGATATTAGCTGGGGTTTCGCTGATGCTGGCTGGCTCGTTGGCCGCCTGTTCATCATCCGAATCTAATACGGAGGTAAGCAGCAGCAATACAAACTCCGAAAAAACAAAATTGGTCTACTGGACCATTGATCGTCATGATTCTGATTTTATTGAGCAAAAGATCAGTGAGTATGAAGGTCTTAATCCCAATATCGAGATTGAAATGAAGGTTATGGCAGAGAACTATACGCAGTCGGTGGATATTGCCTTCTCCAGCATGCAGGCGCCTGATATTCTCCGGGTGGATACTTATAACGTGCCAACATGGGTCAAAAGAGGGTATCTGGAATCTTTTGATAGCTACATTTCACCAGAGATGAAGAGCCGGTTCGAGAACGTACTTATCAACGAGAAAAATACCGTTGACGGCAAAATATATAGCCTTCCCAATATCGGTCAGTTCTGGCGCCTCATTTATAACGTAGATTTGTTCGAGAAGGCTGGCATTACAGAGCCGCCTACCACACTCGCAGAGATGGTCGAGGATGCCAAGAAAATTACGGCAGCAGGAAAAGACATAGGCGCTTACGGCTTCGCGGGTAATTTCAAAAGTACCAGCGGATTTGAGCGTATCGCTTATCCAATAACAACACTTAGCAAGACTAAGGGTACAGAGGGCTTCGACTTCCAGACGGGGCAATTTGATTTTAGCGTCTATAAAGAGGTTGCTGAGGCGCTACGGCAGATTAAGGTGGATGGAAGTATGATGCCAGGATCGGAATCGCTTGATATCGACCCGCTTCGTGCGCAATTCGCTCAAGGCAAGATCGGCATGTATTTCAACCATTCCGTTGAGCCGACGGTCTACAAAACCCAATTCCCAACTGAAATTCGCTGGGCAGCTGCGATTCCTCCAACCATTGACGGGGAGCAGAAGGGTGTCAGCCAAGTTATTGCAGGAAGTTATTTGGCTATGAGCAAGGATTCTAAGCATAAGGAAGAAGCTTGGAAGTTTATTGAATGGATGTACAGTGATGATGTGCAGATTGCTTACCAGGAAGCAGGGTATGGGGTTTCGGTTATTCCATCGGTTGCTACAGTTGCCAAGGCACCAGACATTGCAGGGATTGAAGATTTTCTGCCTACGAAGTTAGACGGGATTTATCCAGCGACTCCGATGGTCATCAGTGAAGGACGTCTGGAAGGACTAAAGAAGGTTGATGTCTTCAATAGATATATTTTTGGTGGTGGAGATTTAGATAAAGAGCTTCAGGACTTGAATACTCGCTATAATGCGGCGCTTGAAAAAGCCAAAGCTGCAGGTGACACCGATATCGAAGCACAGCCGGACTTCGATGCAGGTTCCCTGCAGGGATCATTGGCCAAATAAATCGAAAAAGACGCCTCTTAGGCTCCGTATTAATACGAGCTAGTGGCGTCTTTTTTTGATGACTACTATGATAAATTTTTATTCCTCAGTCGTTTTAGCTGTGCTCGGGGTTCCTTTGTTATTGTAGAGCCACAGCGCGTATTCTAGAGGGCGAATCAGGGCTTTGCGGTATGTGGTTCCGTCACCTGATCTTGCGAACACTTCACGGGCGGGCTTGGGATTAACCTCCAGCACGTAAATTTTACCTTCGCGATCAATGGCGAGGTCCAATGCAAGCTCACATAAGGCTCCGTAACTTTCTTCCAAGAAGGCTGCGGCATCAAGGCCCAACCTCTCGGCAGTCTTCATGACCTTATCGGTTTTATCCTGACTGCCCAGCCATTCCTTCAGCAGCGTTTCCGCTCGAACGGCATGACCACCGCCATGAAGATTGGAGGTTACACTCCGCGCTGCACCGACCCGTGCTGCCATACCTGTCAGTTCCCAGACACCTTGCCCATTCTTTTGAACGAGCATCCGGTAATCATGGAAACGTCCGCCCGGCAGACGTAATGGGATCCCCTGTTGGATAAGGAAACGTCCGCCGATACACCATTGCCGTACGATGGAATCCAGCCGAGTAGAAGAGACTTTACGGGTGGGAATGATTCGGCGATCCTGGCGACGGCCTTGAATATCATATACCCCACGCCCATCCTTCATTCTCTCAATTCTGAGGATGCCACGTCCGCCTGTGCCGTTTGCCGGCTTGATATAGACTACTGAATTGGTTTTCAGCATCCGGCGCAGGTCGGCAGAGGACTGATAGAGTAAAGTTTCTGGCATATGCTGCCGGAAACGGCTTTTTTGTGAAAATGTTTGGTGAATGGTCCATTTGTTGCGCAGTGGACGATTCAGAAATAACAGATGATTGTAGCGTTCTCGGAAACGAAGCAGTTGCTGAAAGCGTGAGCTGCGCTGAATACGGCAACGGTCATAAATCATATTCGGAAAAGAACGCCATTTGCGTGACCATTTTCCGCTCTTGGGATCAAAGACAAGGGCATGGATCTGCTCTTTGCTGGGATGAACATCCATGGGGGTAAACACAAAGACATCCAAGCCAATTCGTTTGCCCTCGACGATCATTCTCCGGTACACGGCCTTTTCTTCAAGCTGCTTAGCTTCGTTAATATATAAAGTAAGAATGCCTAAGACGGGCTCTGGCACAGGAGTTCACCTTCTTGTGGAGAAATAGTAGTGCTGCCGGTATGATGGGGTGACCGGAGCAGTAATGTTGGCTTGCCGGTAGGACCAGTGGTAAGTGTGTCGGCAGCAAGGCCGATATTGAAGCACATCTTTAGGCTAGCAGTATTGTCGCAGGCAACACTGCATTGCAGATGCCCGAGGCGTTTCAGCTGGGCAGCCATTAAGGCAGTGCCGGTATGTCTATTCCGGTAGAAGGGGTGCACAGCGACAAGACAGGCTTCTGCACCGAATCCGGATACGAAGCTGACTCCTGCGAGCTGGCGCCCATTCTGACCGCGTACGGTGGCGACAAGCAGCGAGATACCCGGCTCTGACAACTGATCCGGTGTTAATCGGGCCAGTACTTTGCAAGCTTGGTTTGTGATTCGCTTCTCCCCATGCGCTCTTATAAACTCAAGCAGTCCAGCCAGCCGTGATTTCCACTGTTTGGCATTTGTGTCATAGATGGAGGATATCTGCATGCTGTGTCACATCCTTTTAATGATTTCTATTTAAACTGGCGCGCTAAATGCTGGCCGTAGTGAAAGATTCGCTCTAGGGACAGCTTGCGGATCGCGGGTTCATCAAATTTCATCGGCCGGGAGTTGGCCTCAAAGAACCAGAGTCCCCCATTCTCATCTACACCCAGATCCATCGACATCTCTCCGAGCATAGAATCAGAAGCTCTTTCAATTTGTCTAGCGATAAGAAGGGCGGTTGTAGGCACACTCTTCAGGATCATGGCTGCTCTTTCGGTTCCAAATGTACTTTCCAGCATGCTGGCAGGCTCTTCAATACTACCGCCGCGTGGTACATGTGTCGTTATACTTCGGGCACCGGCGAGGCGTGCACCTATGCCAGTGACTCCCCAGCCGCCTCTGCTGTTTTTTTGCAGAAGCACCCTCAGATCAAACGGTCTTCCCCGATGAGTCGCCAGTTCAATAGCCTGCTGCACAATATAACGAGAGATTCCTTTTTCTTTTCCGATTCTTGCCCAGAGCCGGTCCATGGAAGCTGCTTTGTACGTCACATTTTTTTTGCCGCTTTGAATTTGGAGCCGGTAAGGCAAAGCGGTATCTGCACGATATTTTAGGCGCATAATTCCTTTTCCTGCTTTGCCATTCTCTGGTTTAAGGTAGAGGCTGGTATGCTGGTTCAGCATGGCAGTAAGGGTGTTTGCACTGCGTAATCGTCTCGTTTTTGGAACATGCTTTGAGGTGGAGTGCGAACCCCTTAACCATTCGAACAGACTCCATTTATTGAAAAAATATGGATTATATAGCTTAATGCCTGGATGTTCCAGGCATTGAGCTATTTTACGTACCACAGCAGGTTTTTCCTCATCCTCACGGGTGGGAATTCGGTTATAAATGATTTGTGGAAGAGGTACAGGAATGCTGTACCAGATTTTACCGCTGGACGATGGGACATATCCGTTCACCATCCGTTCCTCAAGCTTGAGGTCACGGACAGTGATGACGTAGACAAGAAATCCCATTTCTTTGCCTGTGCGAATAATGTCCCGGAAGTTGCTGCGGTTGCCATTAAATTGCCGTACTTTATCGCTGGTTGTCAGTATGGCAATAACAGGTTTTGTATCTTCCGGATTATGGGTGCTCACATCTCATCCCTCCTGCGGAATTTGCTGAGGTATAGACAATGCTCCAGAATGTGCTCGATGGAAGCTTTGCCCTCAGCGCGCAGGGAAGGGTGACGGAAGATGGAACGACCTGGTTTGGCGTTGGCCTCGAACATCCAGATGTCTTCATCCTGATCAATTCCGAGATCAAAGCCAATTTCACCGAGCAAATGACGATGCTGGACTTCTAGTGATTCTGCCAGCTTGATGGCTGTAGTCTTTGCACGCTGCAGTACTTCATCAGCTCTTGCGCCGAATACACGTCCGAGTGCTTGCTGAGGTGTGAGCAATGCTCCTCCATTTTTAAGGTGAGTGGTGACACTGCCACGGCCGGCTTTTTTAGCGCCTATGCCGACTACAATCCACTGATTACTGCCGTTTTTATGCATATGGAACCGGAAATCAATCGGGCAGCCATCTATTTCAATGAGACGTATTCCCTGCTGAACTATATAATTTTGCAGATTTTGACCGTGACGCGAACGAAGCATACGCATAAGGGCTTCAAAGGTGGTAAAGCGTAAAAGAACGTTTTTTCCACCGCGGCGGTAGCGGGCAAAATACCCCTTTTTCGGGAGATAGGTAAGCCGATAAATGCCGTGACCCAGACTTCCCGCAGAAGGTTTATAGTATACAAAATGATGGTGATCCAGCATTTCTCTCATTTTTTCCGTGGACGGATTGCTGTGGGTTTCAGGTACATATCGATTTGCCGCCCCATCATTTTCTAAAAGCTTATAGATATCGGATTTATTGAAAAAGCTCCAGTTAAAGTATGGAATTCTTTTCCGCATAAATCGTTCGCGAAGTTGGTTGATATAGGGTGAGGTCTCAGCTCTCCGACTGGGCAATCGATTATAGACAACATCAGGCAGAGGGACCATTTTTCGTTCAAACTTACCGCTTGAAGTCAAAAAATATCCATAGACCTGTTCCTGTTGCCAGTTGATGTCACGCGGCATAAAGGCAAATATATAACATTTGTTACTGCCTTCCCGCAGTAATTGCTTGATGAACCCTGTGCGAGAACCGAAGGGCTGAGACGAGGAAGCAGGACCATCGGATAATATGCCAACTAAAGGTCCTAGCTGCACCTCGTCATTCTGTAGATTGCGTAAATAGACACCACCTGATTTCGGAACCTTGATAGCGCTTTTTACGCCTGAGGCGAGATATAGGTGATTTCCGGCGCGCTTGATGGGCTTGATCATGGTCGGGGTGGCATCTTTACCGAGCCTTAAGCGTATATTTTTTTTCCCCGTTAACTTCAAGCTTTTCATCAGTGCACCTGATACATATACAACTCTTTGGGGCTGCTTAGTGAAATGCACATTGCAAAAAGTGAGACTCATTTATGAATCCTCCTTAGGAACCATTGTTATCATTCTCCCGTTTGTAACGGAGCTGCCCGTAGATAGGGATGGTATCCGTCGTTGTGTGAGCAGTAGATGGCGCGCATAAGACAGTGGATTCTCGGCGGCGAGCTTAGCAGCCCGGCGGTCGCCCGTCAGCCGGAATACCGTGCGCCCTGGCTTGGAATTTGCTTCTAGTAAATGAATCCGACCGCTCGAATCAATACCGAAATCAAGGCCGAGTTCTCCAAGCCTGCCGCATGCAGCCTCCAGTAGGGGAGGCAAGTATGCACCTTCTGCAGCAAGCTCACGCATGATGTCTTTTCCACCCTGACCATATTCAGCAAGCAAAAAAGGCAGGGGAGAAACAGCTGTTCCGCCGCCATGCAGGTTCGAAGTCAGCGAACCTTGGTTACCCAGCCGTACGGCCATGCCGGTAAGAGTCCAGCGGCCAAGGCCATTCTTTTGCATCAATACACGCACATCGAACGGTTGCCCCTTACTATTCGTTAGGTGCAGGAAAGGCTGTATAATATAGCGGCGTGAGCCGATAAATTCATGAATCCAGTTCAGTCCTTCAGCCTGTGAGTCGAAAACATATTGAAAAGGTGTATTTGTACCGTCACGCCCTCGTACTCTCATGCCTCTGTTCTGCAGTATGGCATGTAATGTACGTTTGCCATGGGTGCCGGCCTTGGGCTTTAGAAAGACTCCATATTCTCTTTCAGCAAGCATTGTACTTAACCTGCGGGTACCGGTATAGAGTACAGTTTCCGGCAGTATTGCCGCTGCTCTCCGGTCGCGCTTCAATATCTCATGTACACCCCATTTATCTGGCAAACCTCGAGACCAAGGCAGGGAACGATGAAGAGTAGAGAGAGCAGCGGAAGCTTCTTTTCTTTCTTTAGGACCTTCGTAAAAGCAGCGATTATAGACAATATCTGGCGGTGGAGAAGTAGTATTCTGCCAGCTTCCATCTTTCCAGGTATAGCCGGTAATGGAGGAACCGTCTGCCGCTACTCCGTCTGGATGAAATACGAGGACTTTTAGGCTGTATAGAGGAGCTGCCCGGCATAAATGACTGCAAAACTCTGGCTCGGCGATCGGTGGATTCCCGTTGCGGCGGCCTGTCATAATGCCGAGGAACCCCACTTCTGTTTCAGTCATCGTGTCCTCCTTATAAACCGGCCAAGTAGCGGCAATATAAAATCATTTGCTTGACGGACGGTCTTATTTTTTGATCGTTTAACGGTGTATTATCGTTCTTGGAGGGCTTGGAGTTAACCTCTAAGAGCCATATTCGTCCTGATTGATCCAGTGCCAGATCGATTCCGAGCTCTCCGAAATGAGCGGGGATAAAGGTTTCGACCCCTCTTGCAATGGCAAGTGCTGCTCTGGGCAGCTGAAGCTGAACGTTTTCTTTTGCGCCCGGAGGAAGACTGCTCTTGCTAACCGCTTCTTTTACAGTGCTGAGACTGCCACCTCTAGCTAAATTAGACACGAAGTGATTGCTTCCGGCGGTGCGGGCGACAATGGAGGTAACCCCCCATTTTCCGCTGCCATTCTTCTGAACAAGTGCCCGGAAATCTACAGGCCGCCTTCCTAGCTCCATCAAAGGCAATCCCTGCTGAATCTGGTATCGAGTAGTCTTCATTTTGGGAGCGATGGACTGGTACAATTTAGCGAGAGTGGTGTAGCTTTGCTTGCGTGTACCTATGGAGGTAGTAGACAACAGACGGTAACCTCCGCCTTCTTCTTTAGAGATACGAAGTATGCCTTTGCCGAGACTGCCTCGTACAGGTTTCAAAAATACACTTGGGTAATGGCTGCACATCTTCTTCATTACGGCAAAGCCGTTCAACGCATGCGACTCAGGTAAATACCGCTGCAGGGAAGGGTCTTGCGCTAAAGCTTCAAATACCTCTGTCTTGTCAAGAAATTTTTCGTTGAAGAAATGCGTTCCATATCGTGATTTTACATCCGCCAAAAAATGCTGTACGCTAGGTTTATTCTCCACCTTTCGCGTCGTTAACCGATTGTTGATTACATCGGCAATGGGCAGACTCATTTTTCTCCAACCCTCGTTGTATACCCAGCCCTGAATGGAAGAACTGCGTGTTTCCAGCGCTTCCGGGGTAAAGAAATATACATAGGCGCCTTGTGTGTGGCAGGCATTTGTCAATTCCCGGCAGAACATGGTAATGGGTCCAAACAACCTGTCGAGATTATCTGGATGGTCACGACTGACGAGCACGCCGATCAACGGTCCAAGCCGCAAGGTGCGGCTTACAGAGCTGTAAGAAACGTTGAGGGTTTGTCGGTGTTTCCATCCGGTCCGCTGCGCCAGTCCTTCGCTTACACGCAGGATGTCGGATTTGGGAGCCGAGATAATGGTAACCTCCTGCCGGAAAGAGCCGAATGCCAGCTGGAGTGTTCCGTGAGACGGGATTTTGAGTCTTTTCATGGATTTTTCGCCAAGCATTATAGCGTTTTCCTGCAGGATGCCCGAGTTGACCGTATGGACCGGGATCTTGAATTGGGACATCGTGGATCTCCTTCCGGTAGGCAGCATGATGCCGGCAATTTGGTAGCTAAGGGTTACATATCATTCATCATATGGAGACAGATGACCCTTGGTGATTGACCTAACCGCTAAAAACCTTGCCCAGTCATTTCATAAGCTCGGCCCAAGAAGCGAAACAAGTATGGAATGAGCGAATATTGGAAACTAAAGCAGCGTGAATTCAGGAAGCGGCTGCTAACAAAACTTAAGCGTAAGCTTTCGAAGTGAGTTTTGTACGAAGACGATCTGAGGAGTGTACGCTAACAAAACTTTTAGGAGGAATCATAATGAGCATTCACGACAAAGCACATGAATTGGCGAAAGCCATTAAAGAGAGCAGCGAGGTATCGGATATCAGAAATGCCATGAAGGTCGTAGAAACAGATCCTGAAGCGAAAGCGATGCTGGACAATTTCCGCCAAGGTCAGATGGAGCTGCAACAACGGATGATGAGCGGAGAAATGCCTCCACAGGAAGAAATGGAAAAGATGGAGAAGTTGTTCGAGGTGCTTAACTTGAATCTTGGCATTCGTCGTCTGTTTGATGCGGAACGCCGTCTGAGCGTTGTAATCGAGGATGTAAATAAAATTATCACTGAGAGTTTGTCCCAATTGTACGGTGTATAAATTTCAGCAATGAAAATCAAAAGAGGGTGTTCCCGAAGCCGGTGGCTCTGGAAACACCCTCTTTCTTGTGGCTGTGACTATAGGGCTAGCCTAAGTTCAACCTCAACCTCAACCTCAACCTAATCTTGTTTACCTTCGACTGCGCAGAGAAGAATACCAGCTGCCAAACCTAAGCGGCGATCAAGCTTGCCTTTTCGATCCTCCGAGAAGTCAGCCATAATTTTGGTGACAAATGGATTGAAATTTTGCTTGAATGCAGGGATCGTAGTATCATCCATCTCGATATTATATTTCTGCGGAATAATAGCGATGAAGCGGCGCAGTAGAGCCATCGCGGTGCTGTCTTCCTTGATTTTTCCGATTTCCTGATCATGACGGTCAAGAATAATCCATTCATCCTTCAAAATAGATTTGAGACCCTTACGTCGAAAAGCACCAATATGCTCACCGGACTCTGTATCGTGTACATCATAAGTAGCACTAAAATCGACCACGTTGCGGGCTTTTATGCGCAGAAGCTCCTTCTGCATGGACTCATCCGTATAAAGTGCAATGTCTTCTTTAAGCTTGAACGCTTTCATTTGCGAATAGAGCACAAGCTGCTCAGAGCTATCAAAAATATGAAGTTTCGCACCCATGATCGAAAATACTTTTTTTCGAATTATGTATTCGGTATGATTATAAGCTGCATTCAATTCAAAAACGCCTCCCCCAAATGAAATCATCATCTCATATATAAGCGTCTCTTGCTATATAAATGCTAACCTTTTATACATAATTTTGAAAAGGTATATATTTTTTAATGGACTTGTCTCATATTACGGGCCTCATGTTCATAGAGTAGAGATATAGATTCAATCGAATATCCTGTCTACGAAGGAGCTGTTATTAATGAGAAAAAGAAACAAGTTCAAACACGGTGTCTATCTGTTGCTGGCGTTGGCCATGCTTTTGTATGCACTGCCGAAGCTTTCGCTTGCGAATGGACCGAGCTGGGTGTTTGGTTTTGGAGTCGTCTGGTCACTTTTTGCGTTTATGGTCATTGCGGCACATTTGCATTTTATTATCGGGGTTGATGAAGAAAAGACCAAACGTTTGGAAGCTGTGCGAAAAGCAAAGCTGGAGCAATGGCAGACAAAGTGGAATGAAGAAACTAGAGTTTCGCAAAGATAATAGAGTTGGCATCGGATACTAAAAAGCTAGATTAGCTTCAGGTTTCTCGAATAAGCGCGGCAGTCGTGCAAAGAGGGGCAAAAATGCCTTAGAATATTGCGCAAAGCGTAGAAGTGGCGCAAAGAGAGGCATAAGTGCCTCAGAATGCCGCGGAAAGCGCAAAAGTGGGGAAAAGAGAAGTATAAATACCGTAGAATGCCGCACAAAACACCAAAGTAGCCAAAAGAAAGGTATAAATACCGTAGAATGCCATGCAAAACACCAAAGTAGCCAAAAGAAAGGTATAAATACCGTAGAATGCCGCGCAAAACACCAAAGTAGCCAAAAGAAAGGTATAAATACCGTAGAATGTCGCGCAAAACGCACAACTAGCCAAAAGAGAGGCATAAGTGCCTCAGAATGCTGCGAAAAGCGAAGAAGTAGCGAAAAGAGAGGCATAAGTGCCTCGGAATGCTGCGAAAAGCGCAGAAGTCGCGCAGAGAGACACACTCATACGAAAAAGCCCACTAGCCTAAGCCAGTGGGCTTTAATATGCCCCCTGCATTGCTTGCAGGGGGCTAAATGTTATTGTCTGCCGCTACCTGCTGCGAGTTGAAAACTATTTTTGTCCACGGAAAGGGCTTCGTCCGGTCGTTCCTCACGGGGAAATGAAGCCATAACCTCTATCTCTTTGGGTGCATATGAGAACTCGAGTTCTACCCGATCACCGCTGATGGCTTTAGGATGTACCTTTTGTTTGGAAACCAATTCATCGTAAGAAGCCATATCCACACATACGCCTTTGCCATTGTCGTTCCAGCAATAAGAGCCTTGAATAGCCTCGAACCGCTCACCGCCAACAGTAACTTGAACGCTTGGGGGCTGTGGGTTAGCAGTGTCTTCTGATGAAATCTTATCTTTAAAAGTTGATTGAAACAAGTCCAATAGATCTTTTTTGCTGGTATCTGACAGACGATAGTGGCCCATTTGTCCGGATTTAATGAGTAACCCACTGTTACTTCCGCCGATCCAAAAAGAGAACTCATAACTTATGCCATCCTTCATGTTCACAGTGGTGCTGTAATCGCTGGGAGCAATATCTAGTTGTCCTCTATCATATTCAGCAGTAGTTATGGCTTGAACGAAACGTTCAAACGAGGATGGATCCGAAATAGTGGCCATGGGCTGTTTTTTTTCAAAACTATATTATTTGCATCCAACTCAATCTGGCCTGCTTGTTTTACTTCGTTTCCCGTATTTCCACAGCCGACCAGTCCTATAAAAAGCAAAGTAATAGTAAGTAGTAATAAAGCGGTCTTGTTCATCTCTTCAATGCTCCTTTACACATTCTTTAATTCTCAGACTATAAAAAAGAGGAAAAGGTTGATAAAAAAGGCAGCGAATGTTTAAGGTCAGCTTAAAACGCATCAGAGATATTCAGTTTCAAAAAATTCGATTTTAAGGTGGTTTTCAAACTTACTATGTGGCAATACCTACCTTAATCGTAGATTGTGTAAGGAGAGTGAAATTCGAATTCGAAGCTTATGAATCGGTTGTACTGAGCCATTCTATCCGTGTATAATAGGTACAGTATAGTACAGATCGGAGCATGGGGGTGTAACAGTTGGAAGGTCAAGGCGATGCGATTACTAAACACGAGCAACTGCTGCAGCATATTGAAGGTCTTAAGGTAGGCACCAAAATATCTGTTCGCAAGCTCGCCAAAGAAATGTTAGTCAGCGAAGGGACTGCTTACCGTGCAGTGAAGGAAGCTGAGAATCTCGGGATAGTCATCACGAAGGAACGGATTGGTACAGTTCGTGTAGAAAAGAAACCTCGGAACATTTCAGAACAGCTGACGTTTGGCGATGTAGTTGATATTGTTGAAGGGCATGTGCTCGGCGGAGCAAGTGGACTAAATAAACATCTGCATAAATACGTGATCGGGGCGATGAAGGTCGATGCGATGATCCGTTATATAGACGCTGACAGTCTGTTGATTGTAGGTAACCGTGATGATGTTCACTCTCTAGCGCTGGAGCAGGGTGCGGGGGTTCTGGTGACAGGGGGCTTTGGGACGAGCCGTGAAGTGAAGGCCTTGGCAGACGAGCTGGATCTTCCCATTATTTCTTCGAGACATGACACGTTTACCGTCGCTTCAATGATTAACCGTGCTATTTTTGATAGATTGATTAAGAAAAAAATTATGCTGGTAGAGGATATTATCGACAGCAAACCGCGCCTGAATACGTTAAAAATCTCTAGTACCGTCGGCGAGCTACGACAGGTTTCTGAGGAAACTGGAGAGCAGCGCTTTCCCGTTACGGATGAATGGAACCGAGTCATCGGCATTATCGGTCGCCGCGATGTAGAGGAATTGACGGAAGGCCAGATCATTGAAAAAGCGATGATCCGCAGTCCGGTTACGGCTGCACTGCAAACCTCACTAGCCTCCGCGGCCCAGATCATGATGTGGGAAGGCGTGGATTTTCTGCCCATAGTGGACCGTAACCGTAAACTGGTAGGCTCCCTAACCCGTAAAGAAGTGCTGCAAAGCTTACGCGATGTCCGGAATCAACCTCAGCTGGGAGAGACTTTTGATCATCTCATTTGGAATGGTTTTGCGGATGAGCGGGACGAAGAGGGACGATTGTTCTTCCATGGCTTTATTACGCCGCAGATGGCCACGGATCTTGGGACGATTTCTGAAGGAATATTGTCTACGCTTATGACGCTCTCGGCATTTAAAGCAGCTAAGGACATCACAGGAAATGATTATGTACTAGATAATATGTCCACTTATTTTATCCGACCGGTACAGATCGAACATGCGATCATTGTAATGCCGAGACTGCTCGAAATCAGCCGCCGTACCTGTAAGCTTGAAATTGAGATCAGCCACTCGGATACTCTGGTAGCCAAAGCTGTTCTGATGCTGCAATCCATTGATCATGGCTAAAAATGGTTTGCTAGCTGGATAGCATACGGTAAATAGGATCGTATACATGCTAAATAGACTGCCCTCATCATTGAAAGAGAGGGGAGTCTATTTTATTCTTTCTATTCCGTCAGAACAGCAGCTAAGCTTTCGACTAGTGTTGTTCCTGGCTACGGCTGCGACTACGGCTGTAAAAACTATAGCTGCGTAGCCCCGAGAAGATGTTGAACGCACCAATCAGCAGAAAGGCAGCTTCAACAATGATATTAACGGTAGAGCCGCGAAACAAAAACATGGATATCAAGGACAGCGTTACGAGCATAGCACCGAGCATCACATTCATGACGGAGCGTTTCAGCCCTTTATCTTGGGGATTTAAGGCACGGCGGGAGGATATGCTGAACACAGCGGCACCGATTACAAAGATCACCAGCAGGATAAACAATAAATACTTGATAAATAAAACCATGGACAGCCAGCTCCTTTATCGTGTCTTGCAGTAGCCAAGAAGTAATTTCCACGTCTGTCCATTATTGTATCACACGATGGCTGTCAGCTGCGCTTAAAAGGACTGATTTCTACCCAGATTTGCAGGACGCCTTCCATGACGAGCATGGTTCGGATTTTGACAGAGTATTCCTTGTCACGCACAATGTATAGCTTACCATCCAACAGCAGTCTAACCAGTTTGCTGTCTGTATCAATATCGAACATGCTGCGGCCGCGCATCGGTTCCAGATCTGAGCCCATTTGGCTTATGATTAATTTTACAGTTACGGGGTCAAGTGGGGTATCTTCTTTGGATTTGCTTTCCTCCGATCGAATTTTGATTTCTCTGATCACGGTTGAGGTATTATTGTATTTTTTGAGTGTCTGAATATCTTTTTGATATTGCTCGATCTGTACACGCAGATCTTGATTATGCAGCCATAATACGTTATATCCTACATGGTAAATAGCATTGTATATGACAGCTCCTACGACGATCCCTAGCATGAATATAGCGGAGATCTGGGTGAATCTGCGAAAACGACTGAATGGTGGAACTCTCACTGGCGTTACCCCCTGCCGCACACCCATTTTACTAGCTCACTGCCCATATGGGCTCCTAGAAAAGCGAAGGCAAGATACATGATTTGTTTGATGGCGGGGGAGAGGTTGCCTCCAATCATGTTGCTTTCAATGACCCGTAAGGGGTCCATAGTACCTCCTACAGCGGCTGCTAGTGCCCATATTTTAATCCGATCTGCCACATCCAGCATCGTTTGCGTCGGCGGTTGCAGGGATACAACGGCGCCGATTCCGCCGAGCATAGCTCCGCCAAGCACGATGCCGAAGGCGATAAAGAAGTCGAGGATAGCTTTGCTCATAAAAATGCTCATACAGGCCCCTTCCCGGACGAGGCATTTACAAGCTTTGCCTGTCCTTATGCTCTTAATCCATTCTATGGGCGGGTCCCCCTTTAATATGATAAAATAGTTTCATCTTATGTTTGATTTTTGCAGTAGAGAGGAAGTGGGGTTATGAGCCCTTTCGTGCATTTGCATGTGCACAGCGAATACAGTTTACTGGATGGGGCGGCGCGCATTACCGATCTCGTGCACCGGGCCGGCGAATACGGCATGAAGTCGCTGGCGCTTACGGATCATGGAGTGATGTACGGGGCCATCCCCTTTTATAAAGCGTGTAAAGAGAATGGAATCAAGCCGATTATTGGCTGTGAAGCTTATTTAACCGCGGGTTCACGCCGTGAGCGGGGCAGTCGAAAAGATCAACCGATCTACCACTTGATTCTGCTCGTCAAGAATGAAACCGGCTACAAGAACCTGATGAAGCTGATCTCTATCGGCCATCTGGAAGGCCATCATTATAAACCACGAATTGATATGGAAGTGCTGGCAGCTCATTCAGAGGGGATTATCTGCCTAAGTGCTTGTCTGGGCGGAGAAGTGCCGCAGCATCTGCTGCATGGACGTGATGAGGAGGCGCGCAAGGCTGCGCTGCGATATAAGGCGATTTTTGGCGAAGATTTCTATCTGGAGCTGCAAGACCACGGGATCTCCGAGCAAAAGAGAGTCAATCCCAAGCTGATCGCCCTTGCCGAGGACTGTGAAATTCCACTTGTGGTGACGAATGATGTCCATTATTTAGCGAAGGAAGATGCTGAGGTTCAGGATGTGCTGATCTGCATCGGAACAGGCAAAACGGTGGATGATGAGGAACGTCTCAAGATCGGAACAGATCAGCTGTTTCTAAAAAGCAGCGAGCAAATGGCGGCATTGTTTCCGCATGTGCCGCAGGCTATCGCCAATACCTTATTGATCGCAGAAAAATGTAATTTGGAGCTTACCTTCGGCAATCATATTCTGCCTGCCTATTCTCCGCTCCCTGAAGGCATGGATTCCGCTGCTTATTTGCGTGAGCTGTGCTGGAAGGGGATGGAGGAACGATATATAGATACACCGCAATGGACTACACCTGAGCAAAGAGAGACGGCTGAGAAGCGTCTCACCTATGAGCTGGGTGTTATCGAGAGTATGGGCTTCAGCGATTATTTTCTAATTGTGTGGGATTTTATTGCTTATTGTCATCGTCAGGGAATTGCTACGGGACCCGGACGGGGATCCTCCGCGGGTAGTCTCACCGCATACTCTTTGCGAATAACTGACGTGGACCCATTGAAATATAACTTGCTCTTTGAACGTTTTCTAAATCCAGAACGGATCACCATGCCGGATATTGATATCGATTTTAGTGATGAACGGCGTGATGAGGTTATTGGTTATGTAGTGGAGAAATACGGCAAAGAACATGTGGCGCAAATTATTACTTTCGGAACTATGGCTGCACGGGCTGCCGTTCGTGATGTAGGCAGGGTGCTGAACTTGCCTTATAACGAGGTAGACAAAGCTGCCAAGCTTATACCTGGTCAACTAGGGATCAGCCTTGCCAGAGCGCTGGAGAGTACACCAGATCTTAAAGCACTGTATGATAGCAATCCAAAGATTAAAGGGTTGCTGGATATGGCTATGAAGGTGGAGGGCATGCCCCGCCATGCTTCGACACATGCTGCTGGGGTTGTTATCTCGAAAGGTCCGTTGACCGATGCAGTCCCACTTCAGGAAGGTAACGAAAGTACGGCGTTAACCCAATACTCTATGGAGCATTTGGAGAGTGTCGGGCTGTTGAAAATGGATTTTCTGGGTTTGCGCACGTTGTCGATTATCGAACGCTGCATGAATTCGATTAAAGAAATGAGCGGAAGTGTTCCGGATTTCCGTGTTATCCCAGATCATGATCCAGCTACGTATGAAATGCTTGGGGCTGGTGAGACAACAGGGGTCTTCCAGCTGGAGTCGGCGGGCGTTAGACGAGTACTTAAAGATCTGAAGCCTAACGGCTTTGAAGATATTGTATCGGTTCTAGCGCTGTATCGTCCCGGTCCGATGGAATTTATCCCGAAATATATAGCAGGCAAACACGGTGAGATTGAAGTAGAGTATCCACATTCTGATTTGAAGGCTATTTTAGCGGACACCTATGGGATCATTGTGTATCAGGAACAGATCATGCAGATTGCTTCTCTGATGGCGGGCTTCTCGTTAGGAGAAGCGGATCTGCTCCGTCGAGCGGTCTCAAAGAAAAAACGTGAGACGCTGGATAAGGAACGGAGCCATTTTGTTCAAGGCAGCTTACAGCAGGGGTATAATGAAACGGATGCAAATGCTGTTTATGACATGATCGTGCGCTTTGCTGATTACGGCTTCCCGCGTGCTCATGCCGCGGCTTATGGAGTACTGGCTTTCCAGACAGCCTATCTCAAGGCACATTATCCGGTGCAGTTTATGGCGTCTATGTTGACCGCTGTAATGGGCACTCACCGCAAGGTAGCGGAGTATGTGCTGGACTGCCGCCGCACAGGCATCGGCGTGTTGCCGCCGGATGTGAACGAGAGCGGCGTATTGTTTACTCCGGTTCCTGGCGAAGGAACCGGAACCGGGCATATCCGCTTTGGACTTGCAGCCATTAAGAACGTCGGCACGCTGGCAGTGGAGAACATTATGGCAGTCCGCAAGGAGCGGCCGTTCGACAGTCTGCTAGATTTCTGTCGACGTGTGGACCTGCGGGTCTGCAATAAGCGGGTAGTGGAATCTTTGCTGCAGGCGGGAGCTTTTGACTGTCTGCCAGGTCACCGCGCCCAGCTGCTGGCTATGCTGGACGAGACGGTTGACGCTGCGCTGAAATGGCGCAAGGAGCGGGATGAACTGCAAATCCAGCTGTTCGACGATTTGGTGGAGACACCGAACTGGGAAATCCGCTATCCGGATATCCCTAAGTTCACCATTGGCCAGCAACTGGAGATGGAACGTGAGCTGCTGGGGTTATATCTTTCGGGCCATCCGCTTGATGATAGCGCGGAACTGCTTGAGGAGCCCGGCATGCAGCGGCTGATGGATCTTGGTGAAGCCGCGGATGAGAGCCAGACGGTTACGGCCGGAATGGTAGTATCCGTTAAGGAAATTACGACGAAGCAAGGAAAATCGATGGCCTTCGTCGAATGGGAAGATCAGATCGAGCGCTGCGAGGTCGTACTCTTCCCTGAGGTGTGGAAGCGAAGCCGCAGCTTGATTGCCAAGGGCGCGCTGCTGGCCTTGCGCGCTAAGGTTCAGCAGGAAGACGAAGGCTTCAAGCTGCTGGCCGAGGAAGTGGCGCTGCTGTCTGCGGAGGCTCTCCGCGGGCTGTTGCAGCGCCGCAGTGCCGCCGCGTCCCGCTCGTACAGCGCGGGACGCTCGGCCTCGGCAGGAGCGCCGCCACGCGGCGCAGCTCCTGCTTCCCGGACCAGCGGTGCCGCCACTGGTCCGGCTGCCAGGCCAGCAGGCGGCACAACGCCGCCTGCAACACCTGCACAGGCCGCGCCAGCAACAGCGGCGACCTCAGGCCAGCGTGTCTTTATCAAGATCACGCCGGCCTCAGAGAATGCAGCGTTGCTGTCGCGCCTGAAAGAGCTGCTGCAGAATCATCCCGGTCCTGCTGCGACGCTTCTGTTCTATGAACAGGATCAGAAGCTCCTAGCTCTTAGCGATAATTATCGAATTAAGCCGTCCGAGGAACTTTTCGCGGCGATCGAGGTTATGCTGGGTGCAGGTACGGTAAGAATAAAATAAGAACAATTCTCCCCTTTTCCGCATACATTAGGAAACCACAGGGCACATCCCTGTACGGAAAGGGGAGTCGCAGCATGTCCTATCAAATGGCAGTAGATCTGTTGGAACGCAGAGGTGTATCACTTTCCTCCATTGCTGAAATCGTATATATTTTACAATCGGTTTATTATCCTGGTTTAACCAAGGATGAATGTCTGTCCAGCGTCAAGTCTGTTTTGGGCAAAAGAGAAGTGCAGTATACTTTAATGACAGGTGTTGCTCTTGATGAATTAGCCGAGAAAAAACTGCTTCCACAGCCGCTGCAGGCGGTAATGGAGGCTGATGAATCCCTCTACGGAGCGGACGAGACTCTGGCACTTGGTATTACAGGGGTATATGGGATGATCGGACTGACAGGTTTTGGGTATTTGGACAAAATAAAGCTTGGAATCATTGGTGAACTGAACGATGATAAAGGTAGGATTCATGTATTCTTGGATGACCTTGTTGCCGGTATTGCTGCCGCCGCTTCCGCCAGAATTGCTCATCGGCATGAAGGGGCAAAAGTATATCCTTTAGGCACGGACAAGGAATAATTGAGCCCCTTTATTTCGTTTGAACAAGTTCCTCAGTCTTGCTTCCTATGCCCTACTCCTGTTGCGGGAAAAAAGAAAACTGTGTTATCATAATTCCATTATACGGGATACGGCTGGGAATTAAGATTGGGGAGGCCTTGCAGGGCATGTGGACGGTAATATATATCGCGCCGACCGCCAGAGTGGCGGATATGATTAAGAGTAAGCTGACAGAAGAAGGTTTTTTGGTAGAATGCCGTCCAATCAATATGTCCAAGCAGCAGTTTGAGATATTGGTTCCTTCAGGTGAGCTGGAGGAAGTACAGGAAGTCCTTAATCTTATTCTGCATCCCTGAGTTTCTTACAAGACAAAAGTCATGACAGCGGCAAGCTGCATAACGCAAATAAACGGCTGAAGAGGTGCGGGTGTGTTCAAAGATTTATTTCAGAAGAAACGGAAGTACGCGACTATTCCTTCAGAACGTCTGGAGCGGAGCGGCGGGCCTGCGGAAGGCGAACGCCCCAAACGTGAAATCCCTGAAGGATTAATGAGCAAATGTAATAAATGCGGAACGATCCAGTATAGTAAGGAATTAGAGAAGAACCTAAAGGTATGTCCTAATTGTGGTCACCACTTGCGCCTAAATGCTGTGGAGCGCATTGCAATGACATTAGACCCTGAGGGCTTTATTGAGTTTGACAGTGAAATGTATTCTATCGACCCGCTGAAATTTCCGGGTTACGCTTCCAAAGTGGAGCAACAGCAGCTGAAATCTGGACAAACTGAAGCCGTAATTACGGGTCAGGGTTCCATTGGTGGCCATCCAGTCATCGTAGCTGTGATGAATTTTGAATTTTTCTCAGGCAGCATGGGCTCTGTAGTAGGGGAGAAGATCACCCGTGCGATAGAAGAGGCCACAGAGCAACAGCTTCCACTCCTTATTTTCTCTACTTCAGGTGGAGCGAGAATGCAGGAGAGTATTCTTAGTCTAATGCAAATGGCGAAGACCAGCGCTGCGCTGGCTCGTTTTAACGAGGTTGGAGGTCTTTACATCTCGATAATTACGGATCCTACTACCGGTGGAGTATCTGCGAGTTTTGCCAGCCTTGGTGATATAATTATTGCAGAGCCTGGAGCGGTATTTGGTTTCGCAGGACGTATAGTCATTGAGCAGACCATTCGCCAGAAGCTTCCGGATGATTTCCAGACCGCTGAATTTAATCTTCAGCATGGGTTGCTTGATATGGTCGTGCACCGCAAAGAAATGCGCGCTACATTGACTAAAATTTTGGAGCTGCATGACGTGAAAGGGGGATTTTAGGTTGGCAGGAGAGTTGCCTTTTGAAATGCCTCTGGTAGAAATGCGCAAGAAGATTGCTGAACTGAAGCAGTTTGGCGAAGAGAAGGGTATTGATTTTACGGACGAGGTAGCTAGGCTGGAAGAACGATACCGTGTGCTGGAGGAAGAGATATATTCTAATATTTCTCCTTCGCAAAAAATGCATTTGGCTAGACATCAAGGACGTCCGACTTCCCTTGATCTTATGGGGCAGATCTTCACTGATTTTATTGAACTCCACGGTGATCGGATGTTTGGGGATGATCTTGCTATTGTAGGCGGCATCGGTAAACTAAATGGGTTGCCGGTTACAGTTATTGGCCAGCAGCGCGGTAAAGACACCAAAGAGAATATTTTACGATTCTTCGGCAGTGCACACCCTGAGGGCTTCCGTAAAGCGCTGCGTCTGATGCAGCAAGCGGACAAGTTCAAACGTCCCATTATTACCTTCGTGGATACGAAAGGTGCATACCCAGGCAACACAGCCGAGGAAAGAGGTCAATCCGAAGCGATTGCCCGCAATTTACGCGAGATGTCTCAGTTTGGTGTCCCTGTAATCTGTGTGGTCATCGGTGAAGGCGGAAGCGGTGGCGCCCTGGCATTGGCGGTTGGAAATAGAGTGCTCATGCTGGAACATGCCATTTATTCGGCGATATCTCCTAACGGAGCGGCCTCTATTCTGTGGAAGGATGCTTCGAAGGCTGATCAAGCGGCAGAAGCCATGAAGATAACGGCTGCTGATCTGCTTGAGATGGAAGTTATAGAAGAGATCGTACCAGAGCCTAAAGGCGGCGCTCATCGGGATTACGAAGCAACGGCAGCGGCGATTAAGGATGCATTATGGCGGCATCTGCAGGAGCTTACCCAGATGAACTCAGTGGAATTGAAGGATGATCGATACCGTAAATTCCGTAAAATTGGTGAGTTTGCAGAGGCTCAGCAGGAACAAATTTTTATTGAAGAAGAAGTGAAGTCAGAAGTGTAAAAGTGCAAAATCATTTGCACTTTAAGACATATAGCTATACTTAGTGGGTCTTTTGGATATAGTGTAAAATATACAATTTATTGGAATTAAAATAATCTCGATCCACTAACGGGATTATTTTAATTTTTTTTATGTTTACAGAAAATTCGACTTAAAGTTACACCCAAAAGTGCCTACAACATTGATTTTGTGTCTGGTTTGCAGTAATATTCATAAGGGCGTACTTAAAGGCACATGTGACAAAGTTCCTATTTTATTAGTTAGCCTTGTAGTAGATTTTGTAGTTGGAAAAAGTGAGACAGAGAGAACGAAAAAACGGAGGAAAACCTAATGCGGAAAAGTAAAATTGTATGTACGATCGGACCTGCGAGTGAATCGTTGGAGAATATCAAAAAATTGATTTTGGCTGGTATGAATGTGGCCCGTCTGAATTTCTCCCACGGCGATTTCGAAGAGCACGGTGCTCGGATCAATACGATCCGTCAAGCATCTAAGGAACTGAACAAAACAGTTGCTATCCTGCTCGATACTAAAGGACCGGAGATTCGCACAGGCAAGCTGGAAGTAGAACCGATTGAACTTGTTCAGGACGAGTACCTGACACTGACTACGGAAGAGATCCTTGGTAATCAAGATCGTATTTCCATCACGTACAGCGAACTTCCTAACGATGTTCAAGTAGGATCCACAATCCTTATTGATGACGGTCTGATTGGTTTGACAGTTGTCGACATTCAAGGTACAGAAATCAAGACCCGTATTGTAAACGGTGGTACGATTAAGAGCAAGAAAGGCGTTAACGTACCAGGAGTAAACATCTCCTTGCCGGGTATTACGGAAAAAGACACCAACGATATTCTTTTTGGTATCGAACAGGACATCGATTTTATCGCCGCTTCCTTCGTTCGCAAAGCTAGCGACGTTCAGGAAATTCGTGAGCTGCTTGAGAAAAACAACGCTTCTCACATCCAAATCATTTCCAAAATCGAAAACCAACAAGGTGTTGACAACCTTGATGAAATTTTAGAAGCTTCTGACGGCCTGATGGTTGCTCGTGGTGACCTTGGTGTTGAAATCCCAGCTGAAGATGTACCTTTGGCTCAAAAATTGATGATTCAAAAATGTAACGTTGCTGGTAAACCAGTAATCACAGCTACACAAATGTTGGATTCCATGCAACGCAACCCACGTCCTACTCGCGCTGAAGCAAGTGACGTAGCAAACGCTATTTTAGATGGTACAGATGCAATCATGCTTTCCGGAGAAACTGCTGCTGGTAAATATCCAGTAGAATCCGTACTTACAATGTCCCGCATTGCTGAGAAAGCGGAATCCGCTCTGAACCACCATGAAATCTTCATGAAACAACAAACTGCACAAGAAACTACAGTTACAGAAGCAATCAGCCAATCCGTTGCAATTTCTGCTTTGGATCTGAACGCTAAGGCTATCATTTCTTCGACTGTAACAGGTCATACTGCACGCGTTGTTTCTAAGTACCGTCCTAAAGCACCAATCATTGCCGTTACAACACAAGAAAGAACTATGCGTCAATTGTCCCTCGTTTGGGGCGTAACGCCAGTGTTCGGACAAGTTGCATCTTCCACAGATGAGCTGCTGGAAACAGCAATCAAAGGTGGTAAGGATTCCGGTCTGGTTCAAACTGGTGACCTAGTTGTGATTACTGCAGGAATTCCACTTGGACGTTCTGGTTCCACTAACTTGGTAAAAGTAAGCACAATCGAGTAGTTCTCGATTGGCTTCACCTGTTTAACAGGTTCCATAAAGCTTAATTAAAGGGTTGTCTCAACTGTAGTGAAAATCTACAAGCGAGGCAGCCCTTTTTTTCGTGTTTATCAACATATTCGATTGAAGATTATGTTAAATCCATTTATGCTGTTAGTAACAAATCTTGAATGATAGGTTCGAGTATTTTTATTTGGGGTATGTTCGTTTGACAGTAAAAGAATCCCCACGATGGTTTGGACAAGAAGGAACGGCGATAGTAGCGTTATTTTGCACCATGATTCCTCCCATATTGAGAGTGAGCCTCGGACTTTTGCCATTAATTCGACAGCAATAGAAGCAAGTAGGGGAGACACGCGCCAGCTTTGCGATCGAGCCGTCTACCTCGGGAGCCTCCATAATCCATTCACCAGAGGTTTGTGGTCCGGTATATCGCTGTAATGTTCGAAAAATCCAATTTCGGCTCAAATTGCGGAGCGTAATCGTCCATTTGTTGCGGCCTACCTTCGTGATGTTCGCTTTTATATGGTCTCCAGGGCTCACTGGAAGGGGAATTACCGTTTCGACATCAGGAAGGATTTCCCACCAAGCGTAATACCGGGCACGGCCATTTACGAATTCATGGCCTGTACCCGTTTGGATCAGGCTGCTGTTCTTGAAACCGTCAATACCAATCCAAGCAGAGGAATAGGAAGGTTTAGAGGTTGGTTTTACATATGGAACGATCCATTCACCGGCAATGCGGTTAAAAGCCCCCTTTTTTCCAGTGATCGTATATCCGCTCCAGTTTGTTGAAGACCAGCCGAAGCCGGAGCTTTGAAATTTGTTCGAATTAGATTTGTCTTTTAGACATGGATGATTGACCCGATTAGAATTTTGCTTATCATTCAACTTGTCCACCGCCTTTATAGTACTGCTATATTAAATGCGGTGATTACATAGGAAGTACGGGTGTTCTGCTAAAATATAAGAGAGTGCAATGCTTGATTAAGAAGCTGGAGAGGATTTGTAGCTTAAAATGGAAAAATTATCGAAGCTGCGTGGCTTTTATCTGTTTTTAGGATTGGCCGGCGGTTCATTTGGCTCATATCTAACGCTGCTGCTTGTCCACAATGGACTTGATAGCGGGCAGATAGGTATACTAATGGCAACAGGCACGCTAATTGCGATCACGATTCAGCCAATATGGGGAATTGTCTCGGATCGGTATAATCAGACGCGTTTGGTACTAATCCTAAGTGTGGCGATACCGGCTTTATTAGCCGTCTTTTACCGTTCGGAATATTTTATAGTGTTACTGCTGGTGTATACCCTCTCTACAATCTTTTCCTCGACACAGGCGCCTATAGCCGATTCTTACGCGATTTCAGCGGCGAAGAGGGCTGGGGCTACTTATGGCAGTATAAGGCTTATGATGAGCATTGGAGCGGCTGTGGGAGCCTATTTAGGCGGATTGTATGTATCGTCCTTCTCTGTATCCACGATATGGTTGCCCTTTCTTATGTTTAATCTGATTGCGGTTCTTATTGCATTGACGCTGCCGAAGCAGGCAGAAGAGAATCATATGATGCGGCAATCGTTTTCTCAGGGGGTTAAAAAGCTGCTGGGGAATCGGGTGTTCCTAGCGTTTTTGGGTGGCAGTTTTCTTGTGAACCAGACGATGACTGCTTTTGGAACCTACTTCGTCATTGCGTTTCAGTCGGTTGGAGGTTCAACTCGTTATGCAGGAATTGCGCTTTTCCTCGCATCTGTAACGAACGTGCCCTCCATGCTGTTTGCTTCCAAGGTAATCAAAAAGCTGGGGCGCGAGCGGACGCTGCTCCTTGGCGCACTTATTTATGTCTTGCGGTGGGGTATTCAGGTGGCTTTCCCTTATCCATCCGTAATGATTGGAGTGCAGGTACTGCATGGTCTGTCATTCGGGTTCTTTTATATTGCTGCCGTTGAATATGTATCTCAGATCACCTCTAATGAGATGCAGGCGACTGGGCAAAGTGTTTTTAATATGGTGTTCTCGGGTTTTGCCGGTGTTGTAGGCAATTTATTAAATGGATTCTTGCTCAATCAAGGCGGCGTAGAAGTGATGAACCTGTCTTGTATGTTGAGTTCAATTGCAGGAGCGATGCTGCTATTTTATGTCGCCAGAAGCTCCCGAAGCAAACTATCGACGACAAAGCTATCTTCAGACGGGGCCCGGGCCTAAAGCTCTCCCTGCTGCCTATGCCGAAAGGAGTATTTATAAATGGAATTACAGCAAGACGGCTTGCGAAGCCGGTGGTATGAGTCTACCCTGCGTGTTCGATACCAGGAAAGTGATCAGATGGGCGTAGTGTATCATGCGAATTATTTGAACTGGTTTGAGTCTGGCCGTACGGAGTTGTTACGTCAGCTTGGCTTTACTTATCGTGAGCTTGAGAATCAGGGAGTGCTGCTGCCTGTTACCTCAGCCGATTTGCAATTTAAAAGTCCGGCGCGATATGATGATCTTATCTCCGTGTATGCGCGAATGACTACCTTTTCGGCGTTAAGAGTCGCATTTGAGTATCAGGTGCGGAGGCTCTCGGAAGCAGAAGGTAGGAATTTAGAGGGTTCAGCGGCTACTTTGGGACAATTGCGGTCGATGGACCTCCCCGGGGAACTGCTGGTTACCGGCTCGACAAATCATGTTTGGGTGAATCGAGAATGGAAGCCTGCCAGGCTGGATAGAGCCCTTCCGGAGCTGTTTCACGCGATTAAAGGAGCGCTGCGGGAAGAAAGGGGTTCTGTATGATTAGAAGCAAATGGTTGTGGGCTGCATTATTTATCATTCCTGCCGTGGAATTATTCGGCTTTATCTTTGTAGCAGATCAACTTGGAGCATTCAAAACGCTGCTGCTTATGTTGACGACCTCGGTTATCGGACTATTGATGATGCGTTTCGAAGGGAATAAAGTGCTGCAAGACAGCAGAACACATATGCAGGAGGGACGCGTTCCTGGCCGGACGATGCTGGATGGCCTATGCATTTTTTTCGGTGGCTTACTGCTGATCTTACCTGGCTTCATAACGGATATTGTAGGTTTCTCCTTGGTGTTTCCGTTAACTCGGCCTTTGTATCGTATATTTTTGCTGAAGTGGATTGAGAAAAAGATGAAAAACGGCACCTTCACCTTTTACCGCCGCTAGTCATAATCAAAACAAAAACAGAGCGGGCCCCTGTCATTGATAGGAGCCCGCTCTGTTTTGCTATTCCAAGAATTGTAGGGTATTGTTTATTATCTTAGTCTTCCGCTGACAATATAGCTGTGTAATGCGTGAAATACACCTGCTCGGTTAAAGGCTACAAGAATAACTAGAATAACGGGACCGATGATCAGCCCAAGCATACCGAACAGCTGCAAACCTGCAAACATACCGACCAGCATAGCAAGGGGATCAAGCCCAATGCTGCTGGCGAGCACTTTCGGCTCAAGCACTTGGCGGGTTACAAGGATAACGGCATATAGGATAGTAAGTCCGATCCCCAGTGCCAGATTGTCTGTCATGTAAGAGTATAACGCCCAAGGAATCATTACGATTCCAACCCCTAAATAAGGCAACAGATCCACAAAACCAATCATTAAGCCAATAGCGAAAGCAGATTTTACACCCAAGAGCAGCAACCCGATCACGACAATGACCGCTGTAATGGAGATCAGGATTAGCTGAGCCCGGAGATAGCCGAAGAGAGCTTTTCGCAGATCCCGCCAGATACCCGATACCGGCTTTAAGAATGGGGCTGGCAGCCAGCCTGTGAGTTTGGCATTATGTCTTTCCCAGCTAGTACTAATAAAAAAGGCAGCGAGAACGACCACGATAAGAATTGTACCCATACTGGGTAGAGCGGAGATCAGCTTTAAGATCACATTAAAAAATCCGGTCACCACTTGCGTAACTGCGTAACCAACGGTTTCCGTTGTTCTGCTGATATTGCTGTCAATGGTGGCGTGATAGTCAGGATTGTCGCGGTAGAACTGATTTATCTGGTTAATGATATTCTGTATGCTTGCATTCTGGCTCAAGGACAGCAGAAGCTCTCTCCATTGGTCCGTATGAAGATTAAAGGTCTGCAGCAGCACGATCAATTCTTTCACTAGCCTTGTAATCATCGCGGTCAGTACTAGTGCGGTTCCGCCTATGTAAAATAGCAGCGAGAGCGACACCGCCAGCCACGCTGGGAGCTTAAGGCCTTTAAGAATCAACACTAGTGGATGCATGATATAAGCGAGCAACCAAGCGAGCAGGAGGGGGTATAACAGCGGAAGCAATAAATAGATTGCCAGCAGGAGGATAGAGGTAGCCAGAACGACCCACAGGCCGCGCAGCAGTCTTTTAAATGCTAATCGGTCCATACGAAGATCTACACCTCCTTCATTCCTGCGGATGCAGGGGAATAAAAGCTCGTCTTCATATATATTCATAGAACCTATTTAAAGACTAGGAAACGGGATAAATATTGGGCTGAACCGGATGCTATAAACTAAAATCTCAACTGTGAATCAAGGGTTTAGAAGTTTTTTTCTATCTCTGTGATAAAATCATTTGATGCGCTGCAAAGCTTCCACATTGTTCACATAACCGACAAAATCCAGTATGATGAATAAAGATTCGATTACGAAAGTCAGACAACATCCTCGCCGGATATGTCCTTGAACTGCACTCCTTAGATTTTTCAATGCTTTAAATTGGAAATGTTTACATGAAACCGAGAATGCTTTTTATACCTTGTTGGCAAAGGAGAGATATGCTATGACAGCTACCAAAGGCTTGGAAGGTATCGTTGCAACAACTTCATCCATTAGCTCTATTGTGGATGGGGTACTCACTTACCGTGGTTATGATATTGATGATCTCGCAGAAAATGCTACCTTCGAAGAAACCGCTTATTTATTGTGGTTTGGCAGTCTACCAACAACACCAGAGCTGGAAGCGCTCAAACGGGATTTCAGTGCTTTCGCACGGATTCCTGAGCCAGTGATCGAGCAAATGAAGCTCTATCCAAAAGACACCAACACCATGGCAGCATTGCGGACTGCTGTATCAAGCCTTGCTCTCTATGATGAAGCGGCTGACGATATGAGTAGAGAAGCTAACGAGATTAAAGCAGTAAAACTACAGGCACAGCTCCCGACGGTTGTGGCAGCCCTATCGCGTATTCGCAAAGGTCTGGAACCTGTGGCTCCTAAAGAAGGCGTCTCGATTGCCGAGAACTTCCTGTATATGTTATGGGGAAAAGAGCCTGACAGTGTATCTGTTAAAGCGCTTGATACCGCACTTGTGCTTCATGCGGACCATGAGCTGAATGCTTCGACTTTTGCAGGCCGGGTTACGGTTGCAACCTTGTCCGATATTTATTCCGGCGTAACCTCCGCTATCGGTGCACTCAAGGGTCCACTTCACGGTGGGGCGAATGAAGCCGTTATGAAGATGCTTGAAGAGATCGGAAGTTTGGAAGCGGTTGAACCTTATATTCGTAAGAAGCTGGATAACCGCGAGAAGATCATGGGCTTCGGCCATAGAGTATACAAAAATGGTGATCCACGTGCTAAACACCTGATGAAAATGTCACTTGAACTTGGCACAATGAAAAATGATACTACGCTGTATGATATGTCCGTAAATATCGAGGAATTGATTACCGGACAAAAGGGACTTAAACCGAATGTTGATTTCTATTCGGCATCAGTTTATACACAGCTGGGTATTGAACGTGAGCTGTTCACTCCTATCTTTGCAATTAGCCGGACTTCAGGCTGGACTGCACATATTCTGGAGCAATATACAGATAACCGTATTATTCGGCCACGTGCAGAATACACAGGTATGATTGAACAGAAATACGTTCCAGTAGACGAAAGATAGAAGGGCAGCCTTGCGGGCTGCTCCTAAAGTTTAGTAGAATGAACCCTAGAATATATGCAATAATGCATATTCATACGTAGAGAGTTTTGTTCGAGGCTTGTCCATGAGAAATTAAATCCCACAAAACTTTAGGAGGAATACACTCAAATGTTGAAACTAGAAAAATTCGATCTGCCAACAGAAGGCGAACAAATCACAATTAAAGATGGTAAACTGCAGGTTCCTAATCATCCAATCATTCCTTTTATCGAGGGTGACGGCACAGGCCGTGATATTTGGAAGGCTTCCAAACGCGTACTTGATGCAGCAGTAACTAAAGCTTATGGCGGCACAAAGCAAATCGCTTGGTACGAAGTTTTTGCTGGCGAAAAAGCCTTCAATACATATGGCGAATGGCTGCCAAATGATACTTTGGAGGCAATCCGTGAATATTTTGTAGCTATTAAAGGTCCACTTACGACTCCAATCGGAGGCGGTATTCGTTCATTGAACGTAGCTTTGCGTCAAGAGTTGGATTTGTACGTATGTCTGCGTCCAGTTCGTTATTTCGAAGGGGTTCCTTCTCCTGTTAAACGTCCTGAGCTGGTGGATATGGTTATTTTCCGTGAGAATACGGAGGATATTTATGCAGGGATTGAATATCAAGAAGGTTCTGCTGAAGTGAAGAAAGTCATCGAATTCCTGCAAAAAGAGATGGGAGTTAACAAAATCCGTTTCCCTGAAACTTCTGGTATTGGTATCAAACCAGTATCCTCCGAAGGTTCGAAACGTTTGGTACGCGCTGCTATTGAATATGCGATCAAACACGGACGCAAGAGCGTAACGCTTGTGCACAAAGGAAACATCATGAAGTTCACTGAAGGTGCCTTCAAAAACTGGGGTTATGAAGTTGCTGAGCAAGAGTTCGGAGATAAGGTCTTCACTTGGAATCAATACGATGTGATTAAAGAACGTGAAGGTGAAGCTGCTGCCAATGCTGCTCAGAAGGATGCTGAAGCTGCGGGCAAAATTATCATCAAGGATGCCATTGCGGATATCGCATTGCAACAAGTTCTGACTCGTCCGACTGATTTTGATGTTATTGCTACCTTGAACCTGAACGGGGATTACCTGTCTGACGCGCTTGCTGCGCAAATCGGCGGTATCGGTATCGCTCCTGGAGCGAACATTAACTATATTTCTGGACATGCGATTTTTGAAGCCACTCATGGCACCGCACCTAAATATGCAGACAAAGATGTTGTGAACCCTGGTTCCGTGATTCTGTCCGGCGTAATGTTGCTGGAGCATCTGGGTTGGCAGGAAGCAGCAGATCTGATTTATAAAGGTATGGAAACAGCTATTAATAACAAAACCGTGACTTATGACTTTGCCCGCCTGATGGAAGGCGCAACTGAACTGAAATGCTCTGCATTTGCCGACGAGATTATTAATCACCTCTAAGATAGGCTGGCTCAACCAACTGAATATATTGAAGTTTAGCTAATACAAGCTATACCGACACCGTTCTAGGAGGAGAATCCTTGGCAATCAAACGTTATAAAATTACAGTTGTAGGTGCCGGTTTTACTGGGGCTACTACAGCTCTTATGCTTGCTCAAAAGGAGCTTGGTGACGTTGTGCTGCTTGATATCCCACAAATGGAGAACACAACCAAGGGGAAGGCACTAGATATGCTGGAAGCAGGTCCTGTACAGAAATTTGACAGTCAAATTACAGGAACCTCAAGCTATGAAGATGCTGCGGATTCAGATATTGTAATCATCACTGCAGGGATTGCCCGTAAACCTGGAATGAGTCGCGATGATCTCGTGAACACCAATGCAGGTATTGTGAAGTCGGTATGCGAGAACATAAAACGTGTAGCACCAGATTCCATCGTAATCATTCTGAGTAATCCAGTTGACGCTATGACCTATGCGGCATTTAATGCGCTGGGTTTTCCGAAGAGTCGCGTAATTGGACAATCCGGAGTGCTGGATACAGCCCGTTATAACACGTTTATTGCACAAGAGCTGAAGGTATCTGTTGAAGATGTACGTGGTTTCGTATTAGGCGGACACGGCGATGATATGGTACCGCTCGTAAGGTATTCCAGTGTCGGTGGCATTCCAATTGATACATTGATAGCTGCGGATCGTATTGATGAGATTGTGCAACGTACACGTGTAGGTGGCGGAGAGATTGTTAACCTCTTAGGAAATGGTAGTGCTTATTATGCTCCAGCGGCTTCTTTAGTTCAGATGGCGGAAGCTATCTTGAAGGACAAAAAACGGATCATTCCGGTTATCGCTTTGCTCGAAGGAGAATATGGCTACGATAACCTGTTCATGGGTGTTCCGGCGTTACTTGGTGCCAATGGTATCGAGAAGATTTTTGAACTGGAGCTTACAGCTGAGGAAAAAGCGGCTTTAGATAAGTCTGCTGAATCCGTGCGTAGCGTAACAGCTGTGCTAACTGTATAGATTGTGACAGAGGTATGAAGAAACCCCCATTTTGTTCACTTAAAATGGGGGTTTCCTTTTCTTCTCAAGCAATAATGGGTATAATTAAATGTAACTATTATCACAGTTAAAACGGAGGAGATATGTTATGGATTGGAACGTGTTGTTTTTCTTACATATGATCGGAACCTTGGCACTTGGCTTCTACCTTGTGCTACCCTTCATCCTAGGACGTGCAGAGAAACTGTCGTCTGGGGCTAAAGAAGGAACGTTAAGTGCAGTAACCGGATTTAATCGTTTTGCGCAGTATGGATTGGTGATCCAACTCCTTACAGGCGGTTATATGATGACCAAAGGTGATTATTCAGTAGCGTGGATGATTATTGTTGTTGTGTTATTGCTAGCGATGTTTGCACTTGGCGGTATTATGAGCAAGCCTTTGCGTCTTGCAGCAGCTGGAATTCGTGAGAACCGCGACGTTAGCGCAGAGACTGGAAAATTGCGCACACTTAGTGCACTGCTTACGGTGTCATTGCTACTAATGGTATTCTTCATGGTGTTTAACGATATAGTTTAATCTATAGCGAATTATACCCGCCTCCGTAATGGAGAGCGGGTTTTTCGTATGTTCCGGTAATTTATCTTCATAAAACGTTAATCCCTGATAGGATTCGTATAAGATTTCGGCCGGTAATTTAACGGAGAAACACCCGTCCATCGTTTGAATTGTCGGCTGAAGTGGCTCTGGGAAGCAAACCCGAGTTGTTCAGAAATCCTCTGTATTTTTAAATCGGTATGAAGCAGCAAATGTTTTGACTTCTTTAATCTTAGGTTAGTTATGTACTGCCTAGGAGATATCTTATATATCTTTGTAAACAACTTATGGCACTGCACCCGACTTAAGCAAAGCTGCTCAGCAATCAAATTAACCGTGAGCTCCGGCAAATGAATATTGGCTGCAATATATTTTTCGATCTGATGAGCAGTTTCCACCTCGTACAAAGAGTTTGCTTGTCGCGCTGTGTTGGAATTCTCCGAATTCGAGAGCTGTACATCAATGAGTTCAGTCAAAATCATCAGGATGATCGCTTGCAAACGAAGCCTTTCTTTTACAAGAATCATTTCTTCAATTTCCTCGGGAAATCCAGTGGAGGCCGTCGTGGCGAGAATATTGTTCTTAATAAATTCATCCAAATGTTCCAGTTGGTGATTTAATCCCGAATGCTGCATTTGCTGGTTATTCCATTTCTGTACAGCCTGAGACTGAAACCATTCACGAAACTTTAAATCGTCAATATCGAAATGAAAGGAGAGGTAGATATAGTTGCTCAGGCCAGAATTAACTACATAATGACGTAAGCCAGGCGGAATAATTAACCAATCTCCTTTACCAAAGGCAATGGAACTTCCTTCTACATATTGATGGGAGTTGCCGTCGTAGCAATACAATAGTTCGAAGATTTTGTGATGATGATCAGGGTATGTCCACCCAGGTTCTGCTACACGATAATGAACACCGATCAGCTGCAGTGTACTTATAATGTTCGGAAAGCTGACTTTGTAAGCGATAGGAGTTCTCCTCCTTAGGATCAATAGGGATGTTCTTAATTATATCAAGGATACCTATACATATGACCATTTTGCAGTGTGAGCCGTTGATCATTCCATGGTTTTCGTTACAAAAGGTCAAAAAAAAGAATGAAATCATCATTTGAATCACTTTAGAGAACAGGGATAATGAAGGGACCTAGGGAAGTATTTCGAGAAACGGAAGGAAGTGTAATGAAGTGAGAAAGCTGTGTAGGAATATACTAATCTTATCTTCTTTACTTATGGCTTCATTGACTCTTACTCACGGTAAAACAGAGGCATCCCTATTAAAAGATGGGGCAGAGAGGCAACCTCCAACCCAAATTGCAAGCGTATACAAGTTTAATTTTACAAACCAAGTTAAAACAGGATATCAATCCGTTAGGTATGATCCTAATCGCGGTGCACAATTGTATGACTCATCTTTAGGTTATGGTTTTGTTCAAGAGACCAACGCTTTACCCGCCAGAGAAGTGCACACCGACTCAATTACATCCGATGGAACAGGTTTTTTCATCACAGAACCTATTTTTTTTGCTGAACCTAAATCTGAGAAAGATAATTATAACAACTACGGAATGGCGTTTCGAATGGATGCTCCCCCTGGAACCTACAACGTATATGTAAAAACGACTTCTGACGCAGAGGATGGGATCGTGTCAGTATCAGGAATGCAGACCAGCCGCTTGTTGAAAAGTGGACATTGGGACGCTGCAAAGCTTGTACCCGTCAAGCATACGGCTGTAGCCAAAGGGAAAGAGTGGACTTATACGTATGTAAACGGCCGTGACCATATAGATATTGAGATCGAACCGAACAAAGTGAACACAGCTGTGGGGATTGAGGAGATCATACTGGAACCGATTTTGACTCAGCATAGAGCGGCTGGAGCTCTTCCGAATTTATTTATACTTGGAGATTCTACTGTCAAGTCCTACACCTTCGACGAAGCACCAATGAGTGGTTGGGGCCAGATTATTGGCAGTATGTTTAATCAACATAAATTGAGTGTAACTAACTATTCCATGGGGGGACGCTCGTTTAAAAATGCCTATACAGAAGGTCGACTGAACGGCATTTTACTGAATGGCAGCATTGGGGATTATGTGTTTATTCAATTCGGACACAATGATGAGAGCGCAGATGAGTTCAGACGTTACGGCAGAGGTTCGACAGAAGCAATGTATGAAAATTACCTTAAAGAAGTCTATCTCCCTGCGATTCAAGCCCGGGGTATGATACCAGTACTGGTAACCCCAATGTCCAGAATTAAAGGGAATGCAAGTCCGGGATATATCTATGAAAATTCTTTTAAATCAAGAAAGTTTGTAGATATTCTTAAACGGGTCGCAGATGAATCTGGAGTTACACTTATTGACCTTAACTCGGAAAGTCTGAAATATTATAACGAGATCGGTGTAGAAGCAATAACAGCCCTCTTCATGTCTATTGAAGCCGGAGAAACGCCAGGCAAAACAAATGACGGAAGTTACGCTAACGGGCATCCTTCAAAGAAAGTCGATGGGACTCATTTTAAAGAAGCGCTCGCCAAACAATTTTCACGGATGATTGTCACGGAGCTTGTAGAGAAAGGTGCTACTGGCGATTCTACTGCTGCCTCCATTACTCCTTACCTTAAAGGGAACGTTAAGCATGCGGCACTAACAGGGAACTGGGGTAAGATTTTTCCGGAAATAACGAATGATACGACGACTGGGGAAGCTGCTTATTACCGTAATCAAATTGAAAAATTAATCCAGCTGGGAGTAATGGGCAAAGACCGTCAAGGGAATTTTAATCCGGATACGGAGATGACAGTTGCTGAATTCACACGCAGTATTTCTAAGTTAATGAAAGTGGAAAGATCTGATGTTGCCTATTATCCGAAAGGTAAGCTGTCACGTGAATCGATGGGTGCTATTCTCTATGATGTTTACCAAGTAAAGTTTGCTAATAAACCTAAGTACATGACTGATTATAACGGCACAGCAGTAGTGCCAGGAGATCCTGGCTATGATTCGAATTTGGAGCCAGGAGCTAGAGGTGCGATGTACTATCCTCTTGTATCCTGGACGCAGCTTGTTGATACAGCGGACATTTCTCCTTATTTAATTTCAAAAGTAAAAAGTGCATATGAATTAGGACTCTTTAGATCTGAAATGGGGATTGCCAGAGGCGAAATGGTCAATGGGACAGAACTAGAACCTAAAGCTATAGTGACCCGGGAGAAAGCGGCCAAAGCTCTGTACTTTATGTGGGTGCTGGAACATGAAGTGAATGCAGAAAATCATGTTTCTTCTCTAAAATAGTCAGGGTGAACAATTCAAGGCACAGCAGCGATGCTGTGTCTATTTGTATGCAGTGAATTCCTCTCCACTTACAGCAGTATATCTCTCACGGTTGTTTATATCTACTTTCATTGTGGTAAGTAAGATTCGTAAAGCGATTTAAGAAAATGACAAACCCAGCGTATAAACGTGCATAGTTGTGCCATCCTAAGACGATCAGTTAACTATCAATTTGCTTAACGAGAGGAGATAGGGAAGATGTCAGGCAACAATAAACAAGCTACAAAAACCTTACCCCCACAGGAGCAGCATCATCAGCCAGGGATTGAGAGTGAAATGACGCCGCTGCCCAAATACGAGCCGGCAAATTATAAAGCAGCAGGTAAACTGCAAGACAAGGCGGCGTTAATTACCGGTGGAGACAGCGGAATTGGGCGTGCAGTTGCTGTGCTTTTTGCTAAAGAAGGCGCTGATGTGGTCATTTCATATCTTAATGAACACTCAGATGCAGAGGAAACTAAACGTCAGGTCGAGCAGGAAGGCCGCAAATGTATCCTAATTCCAGGTGATATCGGTGACGAGAAATTCTGTAAGGATCTTATTAAACAGACGGTGGAGGGCTTAGGAAAGCTTGATATTCTCATCAATAACGCGGCAGAGCAACATCCGCAAGCTAAGATCGAGGATATTACTTCCGAGCAGCTTGAGCGTACTTTCCGTACGAATATATTTGCGATGTTCTATTTAACAAAAGCAGCTATGCCTCATTTAAAAGCAGGATCTACCATTATAAATACAACTTCAATTACCGCTTATCGCGGAAGCCCGCAGCTGCTGGACTATTCATCAACTAAAGGAGCTATTCTTAGCTTCACACGATCCTTGTCCACGAATCTGGCAGAGAAGGGCATACGGGTAAACGGTGTTGCACCAGGTCCAATCTGGACACCGCTGATTCCCTCTACCTTTGATGCAAAACAGGTTAGCGAGTTTGGAGGTACACAGCCTATGAAACGGCCTGGACAACCAGAAGAGCTGGCACCAGCCTATGTATATCTGGCCTCTGACGATTCCAGTTATGTGACTGGACAGGTTATTCATGTAAATGGTGGCGAGGTAGTAAACGGTTAGATCAGTACAGCTAATGTGAATAAATGGGTGTATTTCAATAAAAAAATATGTTACTATAAACCACGTTAGCATTTTAAAATTGTATATTTATGTCACTAGGGGTGCCGATTGGCTGAGACGGAATGGATTTCCGGACCCTTTGAACCTGATCTGGTTAAGACCAGCGTAGGGAAGTGGAGAACGAATTTCTGTTGTCGGGCTATTTGTAGTGCCGTCTATATACAGATTCTGACTGCCTTCCTTACGGGGGGCAGTTTTTTTGTTTTTTACTGACCTACAGGGAAGTGAGAGAGGAGATCGTGATGTTGCAAGCTGAGATCCATCTAATATCAGACGGCAAGCTACAGCTGAGACATTTTGTTGAACTAGCTGTCACGGTGCAGACATGGGTCGATTATATTCACCTGAGAGATAAGCAATGTCCTGCATGCGAACTGCTCGCTGCGGCACAGAAGCTGTTGGCTGCCGGTATGCCCGCTACCAAACTGATAATCAACGACCGGATCGATGTAGCCTTGGCAGCTGGTGCCGCGGGGGTTCAGTTGGCTTGGCACAGTCTGAGTCCGGTTACAGCCCGGCGAATTGCACCTCAGCTTCGGCTGGGGAGATCGGTTCATTCTCCGGAAGAAGCGGCGAATGCCTCAGAGCAGGGAGCTGATTATTGCTTGTTTGGTCATGTATTTCCCTCGGATAGCAAGTTAGGGCTGCCCGCACGTGGGTTAGAGCTGCTTGCAGAAACGGTGAAGACCAGCTCTATTCCTGTAATTGCGATTGGCGGAATTAGCCCCGCTAATGCGGCGCAGATCATCAGGAAAGGTGCGGCAGGAGTTGCTGTGATGTCCGGTATTTGCGGAGCGGATGATCCTTATGAGGCCGCCAAAGCTATTCATAAGGCGGTTCATTCATAGCCTGGAGGTAACAGCATGGGCGAAGGGGGTGATTCAGAATGAAGCTGTTGATTAACGGGAAATCCGCAGAGTGTTCTGGTGGTATTCAAACTATAGCTGATTTGATCAGTCTTCCTGAGTGGTCGGGTCGTTTGATGATCATTGAGCTGAATGGAGAATTTGTCAGTAAGGAGAATTATGAAAGTACTGCTCTGAGCGAGGATGATCGTTTGGAACTGGTGCACTTTGTTGGTGGGGGTTGAGATGGAGCGGTATAGAATTTTGAGAAATTTATAAGAACCAAAGGGAGGTAATTTCATGCATGACCCGTTACATATTGGCGGCATCGAATTAACCAGTAGATTATTTATCGGAACCGGAAAATATAGCCGGAATACGTTGATCCCCGAAGTGATCGCAAGCTCTGGTTCTCAGGTGATTACTGTAGCGCTTCGCCGAGTGGACCCGCAAGGTGGAGCAGAAAATATCATGAACCACATTCCCGGCCACATGACTCTTCTGCCTAATACCTCAGGAGCGCGTTCAGCGGAAGAGGCAGTCCGTATTGCAAGATTAGCAAGAGCTGCGGGACTGGGGAACTGGGTCAAGATCGAAGTGATCAATGATCAGAAATACCTGCTTCCAGATAATCTGGAGACCATACGAGCTACAGAGATTTTAGCAGCGGAGGGTTTTGTAGTACTGCCTTATATGAGTCCGGACCTTTCGGCTGCTTTACGTCTGAGAGATGCCGGTGCTGCTGCTGTGATGCCGCTTGGTGCGCCGATCGGAACGAATCGCGGCCTGCGCACCAAGGAGCTTGTGCGTATTCTTATTCAAGAAGTGAATTTGCCGATTATTGTAGACGCCGGAATTGGCAAGCCCTCGGAAGCGGCGGAAGCAATGGAGATGGGGGCCGCTGCTGTTCTGCTTAATACGGCTATTGCAACGGCACGTAATCCGCTCGTCATGGCGGAAGCGTTCCGCGAGGCGATATCCGCTGGCCGCAAAGCTTATTTGGCAGGACTCGGTCCTGTAGAAGAAGTTGCTTTTGCTTCGTCACCGTTGACTGGATTTTTGAACTGAATTTGATAGGTCACGAAAGGAGGGAAGATTAGCATGAGCTTTTTTGACACACTGGCCCGCTTGGAGCAGTATCCTTATGAGCAGCTGTGGAAGGAGTTCCGGGAGGATGACGTTAAGCGGGCGCTTGGAAAAGACAAGCTGAACGAAAATGATTTGCTGGCATTGCTCTCTCCGGCAGCAACGCCGCTGCTAGAGGAGATGGCGTTGGCTGCACAGCGACTGACCCGTGCACATTTTGGTTATTCGATGCAGCTGTTCACACCGATGTATCTTGCGGATTTTTGTGTGAATCATTGTACCTACTGCAGCTTCAGCTCCATTTATGATTTTCCGCGCAAAAAGCTGTCCTTGGAGGAGGTTCGCAGGGAGGCTGAGAAGATTGCAGCTACAGGTCTGCGGCATATCCTCATTTTGACTGGTGAATCGCGCCGGGAGAATCCTGTCTCATATATTAAGGATTGCGTAGATGTACTCAGGGAATTTTTTTCCTCTGTCAGTATTGAGATAAATCCTCTATCAACTGCAGAATATAAAGAGCTTCTTCAAGCAGGGGTGGATGGATTAACACTGTACCAAGAGGTGTACCACCAGGAGACTTACAGAAAGCTGCATGTTAAAGGGCCTAAAAGAAACTACCGGAATCGCCTGGATGCACCTGAACGCGGCTGTCAGGCAGGTTTTCGTTCTGTGAATATTGGTACGTTGCTCGGGATGTATGATTGGCGGCAAGAGGCATTCCAAAGTGCCATGCATGCCCGTTATTTGCAGGATCGGTATCCAGATTGCGAGATCAGTCTGTCACCTCCACGGTTTCGGCCTTATTTAGGGGAATTTAACCCGGAGTGTGATGTTACCGACCGATCGCTAGTGCAGATTATTTTGGCATACCGGTTATTTTTACCCCGTTCGGGCATTACTTTATCTACAAGAGAGCCTGCCTCTCTACGCGATCATTTAATTCATCTAGGAATAACTAAGATGTCAGCCGGGGTCACTACTGAGGTGGGCGGTCACACTAATGCAGGGGGAACTCCGCAATTCGAAATATCCGATAGCCGTAGTGTGCAGGAGATTACGGAAATGCTATATACGAAGGGTTTGCAGCCCATTTTTAAAGACTGGGATATCCTGACCGAATCAACAACGTAACGCTTGTATTATCAATTATTAATCACTAAATGGACCCCTGCGAGATTCATGCGGAGGTCCATTTTTTATTGTATAGAGGGTGTTTAGTTTCCGGCAGAGAGCTCATCGAGAGACATTTCGAAACTCGGTGCCATATGAGTCAGAAAATAATCCACTTCCTGCAGGTCAAGCCCACGAAGTTTTGCTGCTGTCTGCTCCTTCGCGGCGGCGAATTCTCGGTTTCCTGCAGCAACTTCCCATACGCATTTCAAATAAGCATCCAGCCGATCAGCGGCTTTCACATAGCTGTGCAGCAGAATGTCCTCCGAATCGGGAGGGCTGTCTTCCGGTCGTATAAGCTGAGTGTAGATGCTTTTCAGCTCTGATGGAATCATTCCAGTTAAGCGATCAGCCGCAACTTTCTCCATTTCGCGGAAGCTGGTGAGCAAGCGAGGATTGTTGTATTTTACCGGCGTGGCGATGTCACCTGTGAACACTTCGCTGGCATCATGGAACAGAGCTAGGGTTGCTGCTCGTTCCGCGTTTAGTGAACGTCCAAAATGAACATTACCGATGGAACAGAGCATATGTGTGAGCAATGCAACATGAAAAGAATGCTCAGCGACGTTCTCCGGTGCGGTGCTGCGCATCAAGCTCCAGCGCTGAATATACTGAAGACGATATAGATAGGCAGAAAAATGGTAGCTCAATTTTAAAGTAACCCCTTTCATGCGGTGCTAGGTATGATATTATTATACTAATTGTATCAAACTTTAGATAACCTGGAACTGCCGAGAGGAGCTTGAATGAAGATGCAGCATTTTGAAGACAGTATTTATAACCTTATCGTAGAAACTTCCACGAATTTGCCGGGAGATGTACGCCGGGCAGTTGCAAAAGGTCGCGCGCTGGAAGACAGGGCTACCCGGTCCGGTCTTGCTTTAACCACGATTGCGCAAAATATCGGAATGGCTGAGCAGCAAGTGTCTCCGATCTGTCAGGATACGGGAATGCCTACATTTATCATTCACACCCCTGTGGGAATCAATCAGATTGAGATGAAAAAAGATATTCATAATGCCATTGTACGAGCGACCAAGAATGGTAAACTTCGTCCCAATTCTGTAGATTCATTAACAGGTGAGAATAGCGGAGATAACTTGGGTGCAGGCACACCAGTCATTCATTTCGAACAATGGGAAGAGGATAAAATAGACGTTAGACTTATTCTGAAGGGTGGAGGCTGCGAGAATAAAAATATTCAATACAGTCTCCCGGCAGAATTAGAAGGACTCGGCAAAGCGGGTCGGGATCTGGACGGAATCCGTAAATGTATTTTACACGCGGTATATCAGGCGCAGGGACAAGGCTGCAGTGCCGGTTTTATTGGCGTGGGTATCGGCGGTGACCGTACGACTGGCTACGAGCTGGCTAAGAAGCAGCTGTTCCGCAAAGTGGAGGATGTTAATCCAATAGAAGACCTTAGTAAGCTGGAAGACTATATTATGGAGAATGCTAACAAGCTTGGAATTGGCACGATGGGCTTTGGTGGTGAAGTATCGCTGCTGGGCTGTAAGGTTGGCGTAATGAATCGTCTGCCAGCTAGCTTTTTCGTATCCGTTGCTTATAACTGTTGGGCCTTCCGCCGCCAAGGGGTGCTGGTTGATCCATCCACAGGCAATATAGAGGATTGGTTGTATGAGAGTGGTACAGGGATATCTGTAGATGATGAAGGGGCACATGAATCTGAAGCAGTAATTGCTGAGGGAGCTAACAGCCCAGCCTCTGAATCGCGGGAAGTACGTCTTACAACGCCGATAAGTGAAGAGGATATCCGTAGTCTGCGTGTTGGAGACGTGGTTATTTTATCCGGTGAAATGCATACAGGCCGTGATGCTTTGCACAAATATTTAATGGATCATGAGTCTCCGGTAGATCTGGAAGGGGCTGTGATTTATCATTGTGGTCCTGTGATGATGAAAGATGAGGAAGGCTGGCATGTAAAAGCTGCGGGACCAACTACGAGCATTCGTGAAGAGCCTTATCAAGGCGATATTATCAAAAAATTTGGAATCCGTGCAGTCATCGGAAAAGGTGGTATGGGTCCAAAAACGTTAAAAGCGTTACAGGAGCACGGCGGGGTATACCTCAATGCGATTGGTGGAGCCGCCCAGTATTATGCAGAGTGCATTAAGAAGGTCAACGCTGTTGATTTTATGGAATTTGGTATTCCTGAGGCGATGTGGCATCTCGATGTGGAGGGTTTTGCAGCGATTGTGACGATGGATGCTCACGGCAACAGTCTGCATGCGGATGTGGAAAAAGATTCTGCAGCTAAATTGACTCAATTCAAGGAGCCAGTGTTTAAATAAATGGGGTTACAACCGGTGGATAAGTCATGAGGAGGGCAGATTCTCTGAATGGCTTTTCCATGGGTTTTAATCAAATTATAAGGATTTATATGTCCAGACTATAAATGATCCTTAAGGAACGCCGAAGGCGTTTTTACCTGTCTAAAGGAGGACAATGAATGGCACCACATTATATTAGAAATGGGTTTCTTAACGTTACGCCGTATTTTATTGCGGAAGATGCAGACCAATTGATAGATTTTGTTGTGCACTGCTTTGATGCCAAAATTATTGATATGCTGCGAAATGATGAGGGAAGGATTAGGCATGCCGAGGTCAGAATCGGTGATTCCATCATTGAGATTTCCGAAGCGAATGAAAAGTATTCACCGGTACAGCTTGCCATTCATCTTTATGTAAGAAATGTTGATGAGACCTACCGCAAGTGCCTGGATGCCGGGGCTTCTATTATTGAAGAACCACTGGATAAATCCTATGGAGAAAGAGGAGCAGGGGTTAGAGACCGTCAGGGTAATCAGTGGTTTCTTGCCACCCGTACAGAATAAACTCATGTGTTTTTACAAAAGTAATACAAAGTAACAGTCCAGAGTTAATCAACTCGGGCTGTTATTTTTATATAATCTACTCTGGGGGGCTTATGTCACGGTCATAGTCGTACTGGTATTTTGAAGAAAATGAAGTTAGGATAAAAGATACAATGATAAAGGGAGAGGCAAATTTCAGATGAAACCGTTTCGCGCTCGTCTTACGTTTATACTTATGGCCTTAATCGGTATTTCCATGATTGGTACTGGATTTACGATGGCTCATCTGTTTAAGAGCTCCCATATAACTGCTCTGGAAGAGAATATGTCCCGGGAAATAAGTTTGCTCTCAGGAACACTGGAATTTGTAGATATGAATTCTTCAAATGCGATCCCGTATTACACTGAACAGGCGGAGCATATTTCTAAACTTTTAGATTCTCGGATAACGTTTATTACAAAGTCGGGTAAAGTAATTGGCGATTCTGAGAAAAACCCCTTGGAAATGGACAACCACTCCAATCGTGAAGAAGAGATAGGGGCTGCGAAAGAGGGAACTGGACGGGCAATCCGTTACAGCGAAACTCTAAAGCATGAGATGTTATATGTGGCTGGAAAGGTAACTTCTGATCAGGGATTTGACGGCTATATTCGGGTCTCAATGGGACTTGATGCTGTAACGCAAGGTCTTAAGCATGCTTGGATGATCATGGCTGCAGGTCTAATTATCTTGTTCTTGTCAGCTACTATTGTGAGCTATAAAGTAGCTTCAAGCATGACTTCCCCGCTGGAGCAAATCACAAGAGTCGCCCGGCGGATTACCGATCTGGATTATGATGCCAGAGTTCATTTGAAGCGTAAAGATGAAGTTGGACAGCTGGCTACAGCGATTAATGCGATGGCAGACAGTCTTCAAGACCAGCTTAAGACGATTCGTGATAATGAGGATCTGCTGCAAAGCGTGCTGGATAATATGACGGGCGGCATCATAATGATCAATGCGGAAGAAGAGATTGCGCTGCTTAATCGGGCTTCAGAGCGAATGCTTGATGTCAGTAACGGTGAAATGGCGGGTCATTCGTACAAAGAGTTAAAACGGCATTATGAGCTAACCCGTCTGCTTGAAGAAGGGGTGTTAAGCCGGGAGCCGATTCATGAAGAACGAAGTATTTATAACCCAAGAGAGCGAATTGTACGGATGGACGCGGTTCCGATGATCCAGGATGGTACGTACAGAGGTATGCTTTTCCTATTGCAAGAGGTTACGGAAATTCGCCGTTTGGAGCGGATGCGTAGTGAGTTTGTAGCTAATGTATCGCATGAACTCAAGACTCCGGTTGCAGCGGTCAAAGGGTTTGCCGAGACCTTACTGGGTGGCGGAGTTAAAGATGAAAAGACGGCGAGATCCTTCCTGCAAATTATTTATGATGAGAACGAGCGTTTAAATCGCTTGATTGGAGATATTCTGGAATTATCTAAAATCGAATCTAAACGGGTGCAGCTCGATTGCTCACCGGTTCATATCATTGAATTCTTTGATTCCGTGCTGGGAACCATCAGTAAAGTCGCTGAGAAGAAAAACATTAGTCTTAATGTAGAGGTTCCTGAGGAGCTATTCATTGAGGCGGATGAGGATAAGCTGCGTCAAATCTTTATGAATCTTTTCTCTAATGCGATTAATTACACACATGAAGGCGGAAACGTAAAGGTCTACGTTAAGAGTCTACTGAAACCAGACGGCTCCGAAAATGTTCAATTTACTGTTAGCGATACAGGTATGGGGATTCCTAAAAAAGATCTGCCGCGTATTTTTGAACGTTTTTACCGGGTGGATAAGGCAAGATCCAGAAGCTCCGGCGGAACGGGATTGGGGCTGTCTATTGTGAAGCATTTGGTAGATATGCACCATGGAGTGATTTCAGTTGAAAGTGATTTGGGAATCGGCAGTTCCTTTGTGATTGAATTGCCTTTGCTGCAGGAAGAAAAGACCGATTAGATTTTTGTAAATTCACTTTTTCAATTTTACACTAAGTTAACATTACGGTGATATGATGGTTTTGTTGCTGTTTTGTAAAAATCAAACTATATGGAAGACGGGGGAACCTATGGCTCAACGATTGCTTGTCATTGAAGACGAACCGACACTAGCCCGGCTGCTGTCCTATAACTTAACGCAGGAAGGTTACGAGGTGACGGTAGAGGATCATGGAACGGCAGGATATGATCGTGCGACGAGGGAACCTTTTGACTTGATCGTATTGGATCTGATGCTGCCAGGAATGAATGGCATTGACATCCTTGATAAATTGCGTGGACAAGGTATCCGCACACCTATTATCGTATTAACTGCTAAAAATGCTGAAGAAGATGTGGTTAGAGGGCTGAAATCCGGTGCTGATGATTATATAACCAAACCTTTTGGGGTATCCGAATTGCTTGCAAGAGTGAGCGCTGTATTGCGGCGGATTTCCGGTCTTGCTGAGGAGGCTCCACAAGAGACACCTATATCTGCTTCTACGATCATTCTGGGACAACTAGAAATCTATCCTGAGCGGTATGAAGTTTCCCTAGGTGGACATAGCATTAACCTGCGACCTAAAGAGTTCGAGGTATTGTTATATTTGGCTCGTAAACCGGGGGTAGTGCTGACAAGAGATGATCTTATGAACGCTGTATGGGGCTTTGATTATATTGGTGGACAGCGCACCGTTGATGTGCACGTAAGTTCACTTCGTAAAAAGCTTGAGCTAGATCCAGAATCCGTCCATATCGATTCCATTCGAGGTGTAGGTTATAAATTAGTTGTTAACAAAAAGAGAGCTCCGGTCATTTAGCATGACTGGAGTTTTCTTCTTTATCCCGTTCATAAACAAGATTCAGGTGAGATTACACGCCGAATTGTAGGGAATACTATCACGTGGACTAATTCATCTTCACCAATTTTACATTGCGTTAACATTTCTCTCCAACTGTATTTACATTAAAAGCTTATTATGGAGAACGAAGATGATGAGAAGGAGACGTAAATACTAATGAAATCCATCATTGACATAGAGAAACTTGATCTCTACTATGAGTCATTTCACGCACTGAAGAATGTGAATCTGCAAATTCCGGAGAAACAGGTTACTGCTTTTATTGGACCTTCCGGTTGCGGAAAATCCACTCTGTTGCGCACGCTGAATCGTATGAATGATATGATTCCTGGTACACGTATTGAAGGAACTGTAAACATCGGCGGCAAAAATATTTATAGTGACGAGGTAGAGGTAGAAAGCCTGCGTAAGCAGGTGGGCATGGTATTCCAACAGCCCAATCCTTTTCCAAAGTCGATTTACGACAATGTAGCTTATGGTCCTCGCCTGCACGGCATTCGTTCAAAGAGCGAACTGGATGAGATTGTAGAGCAAAGTCTGCGTCATTCCGCGCTGTGGGAGGAAGTTAAAGATTTTCTGAAAAAATCTGCCCTTAGCTTGTCCGGCGGACAGCAGCAACGGCTGTGTATCGCCCGAGCTTTGGCAGTGCAGCCGGATATTCTGCTCATGGATGAGGCAACGTCTGCACTTGATCCTGTGTCTACGCTCAAGATAGAGGAGCTTGTACAGGAATTAAGAAGTAAGTATACAATCGTTATGGTTACTCATAACATGCATCAGGCGGCACGTGTATCTGGTCGAACCGTGTTTTTCTTGAATGGTGTAATTGTAGAGGCGGCGGATACAGAGGTGTTGTTCTCTACTCCTAAGGATTCCCGCACCGAAGATTATATTTCTGGACGTTTCGGCTGATACGGGCTACAAGGGCGCTCGTCCTTGGAAATGGCAAGCTGACCATACATTAATGAGGAGGATCGCTCTTACTATGATTCGCAGAAAAGAATTTGATAAAGATTTGGAAGAGCTGCGCAGTCTGCTGCAGCAGATGGGTGAACATGTAATAGATGCTCTTGGTGGAGCAATTGTTGCTTTACAGAATCTTGATACTGTGCGCGCTCAGGAAATCATTAAAGCAGATTTGCAGCTGAATGCCATGGAAGATAAAATCATGGAAATTGGCTCACGGCTAATTATTACACAGCAGCCTGTAGCAAAAGATTTGCGCCGCATTATCGTTGCTTTCAAAATATCTAGCGATTTGGAACGTATGGGTGACTTGGCTATTGATGTTGCGAAAGCAACTATGCGCATCCATGGACAGCAGCTGATCAAGCCGCTTGTAGACATTCCACGTATGGCGGAAATTGTGACGACCATGATTGATGAGGCTATCCAGTCTTATCTGGATGAGAACACGGATCTGGCTTATAGAATGGCACAAGATGATGATCAGGTCGATCAATTATATGGTTCGATGATCAATGAGCTATATAGTTATATGGTGGCAAAACCGGATTCTGTATCCCAAGCTATGTTATTAACGCTGGTAGGCCGTTATATTGAACGGATTGCCGATCATGCGACTAACATAGGTGAGAGTGTTGTTTATCTGGTCACAGGCAGCCGTCCGGACTTGAATCAGTAATTTGCACTTACACAGCTTTTGTTATATCTTTAGTTAAACTAAGTAGCCGCCCTTTTAAAAGGGCGGCTACTTGTTGTATATCCTTAACATATCAGCTTATCCCACTGTTTAGGTTGGTAAAGCCGTTTCTACTTGTACAGGGCATATGGTAAGATGTAAGGAGTAAGCATGAAAAAGGCGAGGTGCACTATGGACAAGTTGATACTTATAGATGGAAACAATATTATTTACCGTGCTTTTTTTGCGATGCCCCCGCTGACGAATACAGCAGGGCAACAGACAAATGCGGTGTACGGATTTACAACGATGCTGCTTCGTTTAATCGAAGAACATAAACCGACACATATGATTGTCGCTTTCGATGCAGGGAAAGTTACTTTTCGGCATGAAGGTTATCAAGATTATAAGGGCGGCCGGCAAAAAACACCGCCGGAACTCTCCGAGCAGTTCCCTTTGTTGAAGGAATTGCTGACTAATTTAGGTGTACCGCAGTTTGAAATTGGCAATTATGAGGCTGATGATATTATTGGCACCATTTCACGCCAGGCGGATGAAGCGGGACGGCAGGTTATGATCGTGTCGGGAGACAAGGATATGTTGCAGCTGGCCTCTGAACATACGACCGTTGCCTTAATCCGCAAAGGGGTCACCGAAGTTGAGCTTTATGGGCCGGAACAAATCCGGGAGAAATATGACCTAACCCCTGAGCAGATCATTGATCTTAAAGGGCTGATGGGCGATGCAAGTGATAACATCCCGGGAGTACCCGGCGTAGGTGAGAAGACAGCTTTGAAGCTGCTGCATCAATTTGGATCAGTGGAAGGTGTCTTAGCTGGAACCGGTGAGCTAAAGGGTAAAATGAAAGAGAAACTGGAAACCCATGCGGAAGATGCGGTGATGAGTAAAAAATTAGCGACCATCTATCGTGAAGTACCGCTTGAGCATTCGTGGGAAGACATGGTCTTCAATGGAATTTCAGCGGATACAGCCGGACCAGCGCTTGCTAAGCTGGAATTTAAATCATTGTTGGACCGTTTGTCGCTTAGTGCTTATGCTCCTGTTACCGAGGGTGAGGAGAGTGCAGCTGAAGTAGAAGCTGCGGCACTTGATATTACGATCGTAAGTGAAGAAGAACTTAAGGAGCTTAGTGAAGCCCTGGCTGGTATTTCGGCGCTGCATGTGGAATCGAATGGAGATAATCCGCATCGTGCCGAGGTAATCGGAATAGGATTGTCCTCTCTGGAGCGGCATTACTATGTGCCGTTTGAATTACTGCATAAACCGGCCGCTGCGAAGCTGCGTGATTGGCTAGGAGATGAAAAGGCTCCGAAAAGTGGATATGATCTTCACCGCGCTGATTTGGCTCTACACTGGCAGGGAATTGCTTTTGCAGGTGCAGCCCATGATGTGCAGCTGGCGGCTTATTTGCTTGATCCTACGGAGGCTAATCAGAATCTAAATGATCTCACTGCTAAATACGGCTTGCCGCGGCTCTCTCCTGATGAAGAGGTATTTGGTAAAGGTGCCAAATACAAAATCCCTGAGCTTGAAGTTTTAGGAAATCACGTTGCACGAAAGAGTGCAACGGTTCTTGGAATCGCACAGAAGCAACAGCAGGAGCTGGTGGAGACCGCAATGACAGGGCTATTCGAGGATCTGGAAATGCCTTTGTCACGGATTTTGGCGGATATGGAGAAACAGGGGATTGCAGTCAATGCTGGTGATCTTAAAGAGCTTGGAAAAGAATTCGAGGCGCAAATTTCCAAATTGGTCAGTGAAATATACGAGATTTGTGGCACTGAGTTTAATTTGAACTCACCAAAGCAGCTGGGTGAAATCTTGTTTGTAAAGCTAGGTCTGCCTGTCGTCAAGAAGACGAAGACGGGTTATTCCACGGATGCCGAAGTGCTTGAGAAACTGGCGCCATACCACGATGTGGTGCGTTTGATTCTGCAATATCGCACAATTGCAAAGCTGCAATCTACCTACGTAGAGGGGCTGCTTAAAGAAATTTCCCCGAACACAGGGAAGGTGCATACATTCTATCGGCAGACAATTGCCGCTACAGGACGGCTTAGCAGCCAATTCCCGAACTTGCAAAATATCCCGATTCGTCTAGAGGAAGGACGCAAAATCCGCAAGGTATTCGTTCCGTCCGAACCGGGCTGGTCCATCTTAGCAGCCGACTATTCGCAGATCGAACTGCGTGTGCTGGCACATATTTCCGGTGATGAGCGGATGAAGGAAGCCTTTCTGCATGATATGGATATTCACACGAAGACAGCGATGGATGTGTTCGGTGTGACCGCAGAACAGGTGGACAGTAATATGCGCCGTGCCGCAAAAGCCGTTAACTTTGGGATCGTCTACGGGATCAGTGATTACGGTCTCTCGCAGAATCTGAATATTCCGCGTAAGGAAGCCGCGCAATTTATTGAACAGTATTTTGAGGTTTATCAGGGTGTGCGCCGCTATATGGACGATATTGTAGTGGAGGCACGAAAGTATGGTTATGTGACCACATTGCTCGAACGTCGCCGTTATCTGCCGGAGATTAATGCGAAGAACTTTAATCTGCGCTCTTTTGCGGAGCGGACAGCAATGAATACACCTATACAGGGAACAGCAGCGGATATAATCAAGCTGGCGATGGTGCATATGGACAAGGCGTTATTTGATCGTGGGCTTAAGAGCCGTATGCTGCTTCAAGTACACGATGAGCTTGTATTCGAGGTGCCAGAGGATGAAATGGAGCTTATGAAGACGCTTTTGCCGGAAGTAATGGGTGGAGCCCTAAAGTTATCTGTGCCGCTTAAGGCAGAGGTCAGCTTTGGAAGTAACTGGTACGAGGCGAAATAGACTCCCTTTAAGGTGTGCATATCAGCTATAATGTAGTTGAGGTGAAGACATCATGCCGGAATTACCGGAAGTAGAGACAGTCAAGAGAACACTTAATGAGTTAGTTAATGGAAAGCAGATAGAGAATGTAACCGTCCGGTTGGCGCGGATTATTCAGCGTCCGGATGATATTCAGGCTTTTGCCCACCTGCTGGCAGGTCATAGCATTGTAAAAGTTGAACGAAGAGGAAAGTTTTTGCGTATTGTGCTGGATGGTCTGGTGCTTGTGTCACATTTACGGATGGAAGGCCGTTACGGACTTTTTTCAAATGATGACCCACTGGACAAGCATACACATGTGATTTTTCATTTTACGGATGGAACTGAGCTGCGTTACACGGATGTTCGCCAATTCGGGACAATGCATCTTTTTCAGATGGGAGAAGATCTTCAGCTGCCGCCTTTAAATAAGCTGGGGCAGGAGCCGCTGGAGCCTTCTTTTACACCGGAGAGGTTTAAGCAGATCGTGTCCGGTAAAAGCACCAAAATTAAATCGCTGCTGCTTAATCAGGAATATATCGTCGGCATCGGCAATATTTATGTAGATGAGTCGTTGCACCGTGCGGGTATCCATCCTGAAGACAGCGCCAAAGCGCTCACGGACAATCAATTGGACAAGCTGCATCATGCTATTGTAAGCACGCTGGCCGAAGCGGTTAACGCCGGAGGTTCATCTGTTAAGTCATATGTTAATGGCCAAGGTGAGAGCGGTACGTATCAGCAGCAGCTATTGATTTACGGTCGTAAGGATCAGCCGTGTAGTAACTGCGGAACGATGATTGAGAAGACGGTTGTAGGCGGTCGTGGCACGCATTATTGTCCAAATTGCCAGCGTCCGACTGTTCACTGAATTTGTTGAAATAATAAGGTTGGCACCCACTACTTGTCCCGCCCATATACTGTGTGAAGAATGCTTAATAGAGAACGGAAGCTGAAACGATAAAATTTCAGTTTTCCGGTTCTTCACAGGAGGGATTGCGGGTGCTCAGCCCATTATTTTCACTGCTATTGCTAGCGTTTGCCTTGAGTTTGGATGGTTTTGGTGTAGGAATTACATATGGGCTGCGTAAAATGAAAATACCACTGCTCTCCGTTCTGATTATCTCGCTCTGTTCGGGGGTAGTTATCTGTGTATCGATGCAGGTTGGGGTTTTGCTTGCCAAGGTAGTGTCTCCGAATGCAGCTTCTATAGTTGGTGCAGTTATACTTGTGCTAATGGGGTGCTGGTCGCTTGTTCAGATGCTGATGCAGAAAGAGAAAGATGCAGATGGCGGACGTAAAGCTGAAACGGTAGATAAGGGCTCATTTTCCGAGCAGGCTTGGGCAGAGGTAGCTGCTGATTCTGAAGCGGGTACAGAACCTGTTATGAATGATGAACCGTTGAAATCAGCTGTTTTTTCACTTGAGCTTCGCCGTTTGGGGATCGTAGTACAGATCTTGCGTACCCCGTCTTCTGCGGATATGGATGCCTCAGGAAGCATCTCTTCGATGGAAGCGATGATACTGGGGATTGCGCTCTCTCTGGATGCTTTTGGGGCTGGACTTGGCGCAGCGCTGCTTGGCTTCAATCCGATATGGACATCACTTACAATAGCTTTGTTTAGTGGTACATTTCTATTGCTGGGTATGAAGACTGGACTTAGATTTGCCGGGAACTACTGGATGAAGCATGCTGCCGCATTACCAGCGTTATTATTAATTGCAATGGGAATACTGAAGCTATTATGAGGTGAGTACATGATTATAGGCTTAACCGGAGGAATCGCATCCGGAAAAAGCACAGTGTCTGCACTGCTTGTGAACAAGGGAGCGAGGCTGGTTGATGCCGATGTGATCGCCAGAGAAGTTATGCTTCCCGGGCATGAAGTGTTGGCTGCTGCTGCTAAGCAATTCGGAAAAGAGATCCTTTTTACGGATGGAACACTGAATAGGGCCAAATTAGGTGAAATCGTCTTTCAAGATCCTGTGGCCCTGCAAACCTTGAACAATTTGACGCATCCTGCCATCCGGCAGGAAATCAAAGACCGTATGTACAGCATGGAGCAGGAAGAGCCGAAGCGGCTTATTATTGTGGATATTCCGCTTCTTTTTGAATCAGGGCTTGAGACCCTGTTCCATGAGATTGTAGTAGTGTACGTTCCCCGTGATATGCAAATTGCTCGATTAATGGAACGTAATAGGCTCTCTTTAGAAGAAGCAGAAGCGCGATTGAATGCACAGATGGATATTGAACAGAAACGTAATAAAGCGGACTACATCATCGACAACAGTGGCGATCTTGCGTACACTGAGCAACAGGTTGCTGTTTTTTGGGACAGGCTGGGTTTATCATGAAATGGCTACGTAAAAAAAGAGTACTGCTTCTGCTATTTGTGGGTTTTACGGCAATATTGTTTCTGAGCACTAACTGGATGTCGTGGTTTTATCCCATCCATTTTAAAGATGAGATTCGCAAGCACAGCATCACTTATGAGATAGACCCGTTTCTTGTAACCGCGATTATTCGTGTAGAAACGAACTTCAAAACTGGACGAGAATCCAAAAAAGGCGCACTAGGGCTGATGCAGCTTATGCCGGATACCGCGAAGTGGGCGCTGGAAAAGGCCAAGCTTCCAAACGTATCTATGGAAGAACTCAAGCATGAGCCTTCGGCTAATATTGAACTGGGTACATGGTATCTTTCAACTTTATCCCGTCAGTTCGAAGGTAAACGTACAGCAATTATCGCAGCCTATAATGCTGGGCCCGGAAAAGTTCAACGCTGGTTGGACGAAGGGGTCTGGGATGGGACAGATGCAACCATTAAAGATATTCCCATTGGTGAAACCAGGCATTATGTACAGCGCGTTAATTATTACTATGATCAGTACACGGACATTTACAAAGAATTTTAATTTCTACCGTGTTATGTATAAAAAGAAGTATTAAACGACCTGTAGGTCGTTTAATACTTCTTCAAAAAGCTTATGTTGGTCAGGTTATTTGTATTGACCTGCCAGTTGTTGTTCTGCCAGGGTTACAAGACGTTTAGTGATGTAACCACCGATCGAACCATTTTCATAAGAAGTTTTATTGCCTTGGTAACCATCTGGGGAAAGCGTGATTCCTAGTTCTTGGGCAACTTCGTATTTAAGTTGTTCCAAGGCACCGCGGGAATTTGGAGCTACAAGGTTATTGGAGTTGTTGCTTTGGCTCATTGCTGTTCACCTCCTCTGTTGGTAACTGTATTATGTGCCGGACTTGCCATTATCATTACAAGAAAAAAACGGTGATTTCTGGAAATAATAAAAAAGCCGTTCAAAAGCCGGATTTATAACGTTCCGGGACCAAACCATTATGTATTAGGAAGTGATGAAGCTTATGAAATGCCCTTACTGTGATCACACAAATACTAAAGTGCTGGACTCGCGACCAGCGAATGAAAATAAGTCAATCCGTCGTAGGCGTGAATGTGAGCGTTGCAGCAAACGTTTCACTACTTTTGAAATGATTGAAGAAACGCCACTCATTGTAATTAAAAAAGACGGCAGCCGTGAGGAATTCAGTCGTGATAAAATACTCCGTGGTCTCATCCGTGCTTGTGAGAAACGGCCGGTTTCTGTGGAACGTCTAGAAAAGATCGTGTCCGAGGTTGAGAAATCTCTGCGCGGCATCGCCGTTGCGGAAGTGGAAAGCCAACAGATTGGTGAATTCGTGATGGAGCAGCTCTACCCAGTAGATGAAGTGGCTTACGTTCGTTTTGCGTCCGTATATCGCCAGTTCAAGGATATTAATATGTTCATGAAGGAACTCAAGGGGCTGCTATCCAAGAGTACGGGAGAATTAGAGGGATTATAGGTTTTTGTCCAGTTAGGGCGTTACAGCCAATCCTAGAGTCTGTTAGGAGTGCTTGTACTGGTTTGTTTCCTCTGAGTTTTGAGCGGGGAATTTGAGTGGAAAAATGAATTTTAAAAAAAAGTGTTGACATAGAGGGCGATTTTTTATATTATATAGAAGTCGCCTACGACGCTTGAGTTTATCGGAACAACTCAATTACGACCAAACTAAAATTAAAAAATGTATGATTACATACATCTGAAATTTCAGTTTGGGGCCATAGCTCAGCTGGGAGAGCGCATCGCTGGCAGCGATGAGGTCAGGGGTTCGATCCCCCTTGGCTCCACCAAACATCATATGGACTCTTAGCTCAGTTGGTAGAGCAGTAGACTCTTAATCTATTTGTCCAGGGTTCGAGCCCCTGAGAGTCCATCCTAAAGAAACGGCAGAAATGCCGTTTCTTTGTTGTTTGGGGAAGAGTGACTTTTTATTTGGTTTTGATCGTGGTATAGTTTGGGTAGATAAAACGTACAATGCAAAGAGAGTCGTGCGGAAACACGACTCCCAGTGCAATAGCCGCTTTTAAGGGCGGCGGCTTCGGAAGTTTAGTCAGGAAATAGACCGCATTCCTTTGCGAGAGGGCGGTCTATTTCTTTTTGAGGTAGTTGAGCAGTGCAATAATGAACATGCCGAACATGAACATCAATGACAATTGCTGGCTCCAATTACAGACAATCCATATCTAAAGAAACAGCAAGATGCTGTTTCTTTTTTTGTTCCCATTTATTAATTATCATTAAATCCATTAAACTCCTGAAGCATTTGAATAAAGGTTTCAAGCTGTTGATTATCCCATTGAGCTATGCGCTCATAAAATATGAATTCCTTATCCTGCAGCGCATCAAAGGTTTTTTGTCGTCCAAGTTCAGTGAGTGTAAGAAGGATGGCTCGACGATCATTAGGAGAGTCTTCTCTTCTAACATAACCCAAATTTTCGAGTTGCTTGATGAGACGGCTGACTGAACTACGATCCATAGCCGTTGATTCTGCCAACACAGAGGCGCTTGTTGGTCCATAAGAGTACAGCCAACGGACTATATGGAAAGCAGCAGGCTGTATAGATGAATCGAAAGCGGCAGCAGTTCTGACATTTAGGGCATGCGAAGCGCTAATGAGAGCACTAATTTGTCCACCTAGCTTCAGTTCTAATTGTCCTCTCAACGTGTCTTTACGTTCAGTATTCATTGTTTTAACCACCTACCCTTGTATTTTAAAGTTGTCATACATCTATTTAGTTGACATATGTCAATCATCAACATATAGTTGATATATATCAATTATATGATTTGGACAATACGCTGTCAAAATGAAATTGCCCCTGATGAATTCCTGATATAAAGGAGAATGTAGATGATGACAAAGCCGATTATTGTAATTACTGGAGCTACAAGCGGTTTGGGACAACTCGTTGCACTTGAAATGGCAAAGCAGGGTGCCCATCTTGTTCTAACTGCAAGGAGTAAAACCCGTTCGGAAGTAACTGAAAAAATGATAAAGGAGAGCGTACCAGCAGCCGAAATTAGTTTTTTCTACGGAGATTTATCTTCAATGAGGGATGTCACTAGGTTAGGACAAGAAATATCTAGTGTTTTTCCGAAGATAGACGTGTTAATAAATAACGCAGGGCTTCATGGGTTTGAACAGCGGATAACTGCCGATGGATTCTCAGAAATGATGGCTGTGAACTATTTTGCACCATGGTTATTGACGCAAACCTTAGAACGTTCTTTGAGAGCAGCAGGAAATGCAAAAATTATAAATGTTGCTTCGGAAGCTTCACGCCGGCATGGAGTACTAAAGTTGCCAGAAGATTTGCTCAATACAGCTTCTTTTACTTCCAGAGGATCTTCTGAGATTTATGGGAAAACCAAACTGCTAAACATTATGTTTACCAGTGAGCTTGCACGCCGCTGGGCGGGAACGGGAATTCGCGTTCATGCATTGAATCCGGGCTTTAACGTTACAGGTCTCGGGCGTGAACTTTGGTTTTCTTCGATGCTTAAGCACTTATTGAATTTCTTTCGTATTGGCGATCCTCGTAAAGGAGCGGAGATCATTATTCGTTTAATGACCGATCCTAAGTATCAAGAGAGCAGTGGGGGATATTTTAACGTTGGGACAGGCAATCCCATTGTACCCGTACAACCGGGAGGAGATAAGGTAATGGAAAATAAATTATGGAACGATACGCAAGACATTTTGCAGCAGAAAGGTTTCTTTGGAAACTGATTTAATTAGTGAAACTAACCTCATGTCCGTTCGAATCACCCATTCATGATCCTGCGGACTGTATAGCTCTTATTTTCTTTATTTAGTGAAATTAGTCGAGTGATCGGACCGTAGCGCACTTATTTCCTCTCCAGTAGCAGTATTTTGTTTTGAAAAGACTAAATAAGTGCGTAGGAGTCCGATAGCTTGGGAAAACGCCCCATAATGAGAAAATAAGAGCACCTCGGTCCGTTGTATCTCAACATTCCGCCAGTCCGACATTTTATAGTACTACGATCAGAAATAGACCGATCCCTTGTGAGAGTATCCCGTTCCATTTTGAGGTGAAAAACATAGAAATGACATAGCAAATGGAGTGCAAACTGGCAACAGTTTTGGCACTCCATTTTTGTTGTTATATCAACGTTTGTAGTGAATATTTCTCGAAAATTGGCTAATAAATAGGTAAGGGATATTTAATTGTAATGAATTCATTACAATTTAAAAATGACGTCAATTTCTGTGTCAATTCATAAGTCAATAAAGCTGTCAATTTCTGTGTCAATTGTTATTGTTTTATTTTCATTATCGGTTTAATATTATTAAAATCATAATATCAGTGTTTGGAGGGATAAGGCAAATGAAATTTATTAAACCGAAAGAAAAAACGGTCAATAAAACCATCTGGGAGGTATCCGATCGAACCAAACACACCGTCAAATTTTATGCCGAATATACAGGCTTCAGTGAAGACGAGGTGGTCGATACCTTTTTACTGAATATTTTGGATGATCCCGACTTTATCGCATGGATTCAGAAGAAGCGGCGGAACACTCGAATTGCAAAGCAGCTCTTTCCAGAAGAAGCCGTAAAGGAGAGCGCAAGTGGGGAAAATTAAGCGATTGGCTACGCTTAGGGACAACTTGGTGGATGTTCCTTTACCTAGTGTGGAAGAATTGGAACAGCGAAAAAGCGACTACCCTCAGTTAGCGCCCATGCAATTTGCTAAAAAGTATCGCAGACTGTACGATCCCACTTCTTTTGTGTGGAAGGGAAAGACCTTTTCCATTCAACTCAATACATGCACCAACCCTTTTTGTCGGTGGTTTGGCATGCCGCAAACCATCATTGGAAAATCAACAAGAAAACCGATTTATCGTTATCGTTTAAAAGGAAATCCCAAAGAAAAAGACCAGCGAATCGTTTGTAATGCAGAAGAACCACTGCCACGTACGGGCTATTTGACGTGGGGGTGTAACAGCGTGACCTTGTCAAACTGGGCAGCCGTAGAAGAAATCAAACGTTTGGTGACCCAAAACAGCGTACAAAACATCGACGAGACGTATGTTTTTCATCGCGAAGCATGCTTAAATGCAGCGCTAACCCCACTCAAACAACCAAAGTCCTTTTATAAACGGGGGACAAGCAGTAGTAACTCGCAGAAGTGGCAATGCAAGACCTGTCTGAAGTTAACGAACGTTCTTCCCGATCAACGGAGATCATTTAACTACCACCAGCAGCGAAACGAAGTGCTGTATATGTTTGCTAAAAACTTAACCGCTAGAACGCCTGTAAAGCGCACCTGCGAGATTTTAGAAATCGGCTCCAGTACCTACTACGCAAAGTTGGAACTGCTCTATAAACGGTGTCTAGAATTTCTAGAGAAGCATGAAGCGAAGCCATTGCAGGATAAGACCTTTAAAAGGATCTGGATCAACACTGATAAAATTCTGTATCACTTGAACAACGTTCGAAAAAAAGGACATGGCAAGTATCGCTACGATAACCTCGAAGATAACCTCATGCAAACTCATATTGTCGTAAGCGCAGATGTACATTCCCACTACGTGTTTGCTTCGGATTTAGCCTATGACTGGGACATTTCGTTAACCGACATCGAAAGAGACACCTTGTTGTATAAAGATGATCATCTGGATGAATCTTCACGTAAAAATGCACGCCTGCGATTTTCCTTTGCTCCGCAGCCCCCTACATCCCTGGATTTACAAACCACCGAAGAGTATGTGAACGAATTCAAAACGTTTGAACGTCGGAAAGCCTACATTGACGGACTTCATGTCAATTCCACCTATACGACATTTGCGCAGTTTTGGCTGCTCAAACAGAAGATTAACGCCAAAGAATGGCGTTTTGTGACCGATGAAGATTCTTCGATTTCCACCGCATTATACCGCGCTTTTCAAAGGGAAGTGCGAATCGGCGAAGCACATCATTTTCTATGCAAGATGGATCGGACCAAAACCAGAGCGCAAGCCTTTCGGGAGTTTCAAGAGGGGAAGGCGGATTTACAGGCATGGGCGCTAAGCAGCGGAGTCTCAGCAGATACCATTAGCCAATTGGCCTATCTGTACTTAAAAGAAAAATTTGAAGTCCACCGTTTTGATGAAGAAATCGTTGTCGAAGGGAATCTCTACCGCAGGTGGGCGAAGCGCTCGTTTCCACATCCGTTGCCGACGAGAGATAAAGGCTGGTTTACAGTGGATGCTTTGACCGATTTGTCGGCATATGAACCTGAGCAACTCGTACAGATGGTACTGCAAGTTAGCGACCATGCCACGAATGCCTTTATTCAAATGGCGCGCAGGCGTCTCAGCATTTTAGAACGTCCTTTGGTGACCACCAGAGGCGACGGAAAAAGTTATATCTACGCCAATTTCAATCCCAAATATGCTCAAATGGCAATTACGATCCTTCGCACCTTCTACAATTTTTGTATGCCATACAAAACGAAGGACAAAGTCCCCTTAACGCCAGCACAGCGTCTCGGTATTGCTGGACGAAAGTATGAAATCAAGGATATTATCTACTTTTCGTAATCAAAAACTCTGTTAAAACTTATTGTTGATAATTGATATATTTGAGGCTTATCCCATTACCGCTTCAAGCGGGATGGAAACCAACGTGTTAAAGGGGTTAACACATTCAAAATGTTAATAACTATCATAGACGTTTAAATCGTTGGCTTGACTATTTTAATGGTATATCAACCAAGTATATGCAACATTACTTGGCTTGGTTTCGTTATTTAGATAACAAGGAATATGAAAACACAACGTCGAATAAGAATAATATGCTCGTTATCTCGTGCTTGTTTACTGTAAATGAGACAAATACCACACTTAGGGAAACATCTTTTTGTTCTTGAATTACGTATAGCATTATTAGGGAGGTGTGTTGTGAGTAAAAATTTTCAATTTTTATCAATAATATTTTTAGGTATATGTCTTCTTTTAAGCTCATGGTTTATATCACAATCTTTAGAAACAAAACACGTTGAATATGTTGATACGCCGAGTAAGCAAACTTCAACACAAGACGTACAAAACAGATATGAATTCATCACGATAGTAAGTGATTACTTTATCATTTTCGATAAGCAAACTGGTGATTATTGGCAAAAAGTTGGTTCCTCTGACTGGGAAAAACAGAATTCTATTTTAAAATCCTCCAAACAATAATTACAATAGCCAATAATTAGGTGCGATAAATTGGTAAACCGCTTTATTAGGAGGCGGTTTTCTTTTTGTCGAAAATCAACAATAAACTTTAACGTAGCCTAATCAAAAGATACAAAAAGACGTCGATTTGAACGGGGAATGTTACCGCTCTTCACGACGTTTTATTGTATTTAAGCTGTCACTTTATTAGTCATTTGACCTGTCAAATCGGTTTTTGCACCTCAAAACGGAACGGGTTACTTGTGAGAGAGGGCGGTCTATTTTACCGTTACCGTTAGTTACCGTATTCCTTCAAAAGCGTATCTCACCAACTGCTGCACATAAGCATCGTCTATGGGTTGGCCGGTCACCAGCAAGCGGTAGAATATCGGCCCGTAAATAAGATCGGTAACAACTTCAATATCGAGATTATCCTTCAATTCCCCGCGCTGAACACCTCGTTCCATAAGCAGCCGTGCCTCAAGCCGACGAGGCTGGAAATATCGGGTCCGATAAGCTTCCGCCAAGCCTGAATCCATCTGTCCTTCGCCAATGATCTCCGTAATGATTTTACCCTCTCGACTAATCAGGAACCGGGATAAGTTCGTTGCATGCATGAGAATATCATCGAATACTGAACCTGTGTCAGGTACGGGCAGTCTGTCCGCAGCCGAGGATAGGAATCCATCCATCACCACGGCAGCCTTGTTAGGCCACCATTTATATATCGTAGCTTTGCTGACCTTGGCACGATCCGCTATTTTTTCCACCGTAACTGCTCCAAAACCATTTTCCAATAACAAATCATAGGAAGCGGAAAGAATAGACTTCTCCGTCTCAACATTACGCGGACGTCCTCGTTTACTCTCCATCTGAAATCACCCTTTCGTTAATCTGTCTCCAATCAAAATATAAACTATACGTTCAGTATACTAAAAAAATCCGGAAAAACAAATGACCATCGCCTATTTACAAAACGATACGTTCAGTATATTATTTAAACATGAATTAGTGAACTGAACGTATAGTATTTAAATTATTATGATCATCTGAGGAGGATTCACATGCAAAAAGAACAAGCGGCGAAAGAGAACCACATATCAAGTTGGATGATGTTTATGTTAGCAGCGGCATGCGGGCTTATCGTGGCCAATCTTTATTATGCTCAAACCCTTGTCGGACCTATCAGTGTCTCGACAGGACTTTCTTCTACAGCCGCAGGCTTGATCGTCACTTTAACTCAAATCGGTTATGTTGTAGGTTTGTTATTTATCGTGCCGCTGAGTGACATTGTTGAGAATCGGCGTCTCACGATAATCACGTTAATGGTTGCAGTGGGTGCATTGCTGGTTGCAGCTTTCGCAGCTAATGCGCCTTTGTTCCTGACAGCATCTTTGTTTATAGGAACCGGTTCTGTGGTAGCTCAAATCCTGGTGCCTTATGCCACCTATTTAGCGTCTGAAGAGCAGCGTGGCTGTGTGGTTGGTAATGTTATGAGTGGACTCTTATTAGGTATTATGTTTGCCCGGCCCGTGGCAAGCTTTATCACCAGCATCTGGGGATGGCAAGCCGTGTTTATTTTTTCAGCGGTCGTTATCACGTTGTTAGCCATTCTTCTGTCGCGATTTCTTCCTGAACGTAAACCTGCACCTTCGGTAAGCTATAGTAAATTAATTGTCTCTTTAGGCACCCTTTTAAAACAAACGCCTATATTGCGCCGACGTGCCTTATATCAAGCTTGTTTATTTGGAGCTTTTAGTCTCTTTTGGACGGTGGTTCCGTTGCGGTTGGCGGATGATTTTGGAATGTCGCAGCAAGGGATCGCATGGTTTGCTTTAGTAGGTGTTGGTGGGGCTGTAGCCGCGCCGATTGCTGGAAGACTGGCAGATAAAGGTTGGAGTAAATGGTTAACCGGGCTGGCCATGATCATTGCCACCTTGTCTTTTTTACTAATTCATCTTTTCCATAGCCACTCAACTTTTGCTCTCATCCTGCTCTTTATTTCCGCGATTACATTGGATATGGCCGTATCCGGAAATCTTGTACTCGGACAGCGTGTGATTTATTCATTGGGAAGTGAAGCGAGGGGACGTCTTAATGGGATCTTTATGGCGATTTTCTTCGTGGGTGGAGCCGTTGGATCATCTTTGGGTGGTTGGGCTTATGCCTATGGGGGATGGACCTTCGCCTCACTCATCGGAGTGATCCTGCCGCTATTGGCTTTGGTTTACTTTTTCACTGAAAAAAGATCAACTAAAGCTGTTGAATAAAGCCTTGCTTTAAGAGTGGGGGTTAGGCTTACGGCAGAATAGACCGCTACCTTTGGTTAGGGCGGTCTATTTCTTTTTGAGGTAATAACGCTTGATAAACGTTAGTTATGCTCCGCTAACTGCACCTCAAACCCGTCCGGGTCCAGGATATAAAAGAACCGCAGGTGGGGATTGGGTGCGATTGGTCCGCGCGCTACTGGGATACCTTGGCTTTTTAAACTCTCCATCGCTTCATCAAGTGACTCCACTTCGAAACCCACAGAAACGCCACATTCCGGCTTCAAAGCCGGGTCACTTCCCTGAATAAGCTCGATCTTGGGTTGCCCCTCCAGACCTAACATGACGATCTGTTTTCCACTGCTCTCAAATCTACGCTCAATGGGTAGCCCCAGTATCCGGTTATAAAAATGAAGGGAAGCCTCCAGATCGCGGACCCGAAGCGTAATCCAATTCATACTCAATTTCATGGTTTTATAGTCTCCTCTGATGAATATTCTATATCGTATATTATACGCTATCATCTTGCCCGGAAACAGGGAGAATAGGAAATCAAGAACGTTTAATGAGGATAAAAGCCCGCAAAATCAGCTGTGCAACCAGTGGTTGACAGTATGTAAGGGTAGATAGGTAGTCAATTACAGAACGTTATAATATGATGAGCATGAGGTGATGGCGAATGGACTTTGCAAATAAATTGCAAAGCTATAGGAAACAGAGAGGAATGTCCCAGGAGAACTTAGCGGAGGTGATTGGTGTTTCGCGGCAAGCCGTGTCTAAGTGGGAATCAGGTCAATCCTATCCCGAAATGGATAAGATGATTAGTTTAAGTGAATTATTTCACGTAAGTTTGGATCATCTGGTGAAGGATGCTTCAAGCGATACCAAAGCAGAGCATGTCGCAAGCCCCGTATATGTAGATCTGAATTCCTTGTTTCATTATGAGTACAAAAGTAAGAGAACATGCTTTGGAATTCCTCTGGTTCATATCCATATCGGGCGGGGGCTATACGTTGCCAAAGGGGTTATTGCCATAGGTAATGTTGCGATTGGTGCGGTATCCATTGGTATTGTTGCTTTGGGCGGATTATGTTTAGGTGCGCTTGCTTTAGGACTCATCAGTTTTGCAGGTCTGGCTCTAGGGCTTTTGTTAGCCGTTGGGGGCATTGCGGCGGGTACAATGGCCGTTGGTGGAATAGCATTGGGGATATTTGCTGTTGGAGGTTTAGCTGTAGGTATGTTCTCCTTGGGTGGTCTCTCTATCGCTTCCCATATTGCAATGGGTGGATATGCAAGCGGGCATATAGCTATAGGGGATACCGTAAAAGGTGCTTATACCTTTATTACTCAAGATAATAATTTCAACGACATCAAGGGGGAGGAGGTAAGAAAGTTAATTGAGCAAGAATATCCACATCTTTGGAAACCCATTGTGCAGGGAATTATTTCAATCTTCAAATAGCTGATTAATTTGCGGAAATTTCTTTACGGTTGTTTCATATGGATATAATTTGGGTAATAAACGATTGGCGTTTGTCATATATTGATCCGGCAAAAATACTTGTTGCTCAGCAACAAGTATTTTGATTTTGTGTTGGATATTTGTGAAAATATAAAACCTGATATTAGATTTTTTGCTGAAAACCGAAATTTTTACAGAGGAGTATTTATTTGAGCATTTTGCATTAATCTAAGTCCTTGCTACACAAAGGAATTTTGGATATAAAAAAGGACTTCACCCCAACTTGGAGAAGTTTTTTGGTGACGAAACCAAAACACTCAAGAGGAGGAAGCCCCCTTTGTATATTCTCCAAGAAAGTCTATTTTCCTTTGAAGAGCTTCAAAAAATGGATTCCAAAGAACGTCTTCCCATCTTTTTCAGCGCTCTCGACCTGCGTCCTTATGCGAGAGAATTGAGAAAACCTTCACCCCGAGGAGCGGAGGGGCACTGTCGGCAAGGCATTCTTCGTGCCTTACTCGCGGCTCCCTTGGAGAACATCGATACGTTCACTGGCCTCGCACGCAGACTGGAGTTTGACCTTCGTTTCCGTTACCAATGTGGACTTCGGCTAGACATCCCTGCCCCTTCGATTTCCACTCTAAGCCGGGTTTTTACCGAGTTGACTCAGAAAAGCCTTGCCCAGCAGTTGTTTGAGGATCTTGTGACTCAGTGCCAAGAAGCTGGAATCATCGACGGCACTCATGTCGCCATCGACAGCGCATCCATTCACGCTTACGAGAAAAAAGAACCCAAGCGAAAAAGCGAGCTCACTGGCAATGCCAACTGGGGTGCAAAGTTTGACACCTTCGGCAATAAAATCAAGTGGTTTGGCTATAAGCTGCATCTGGCCGTCGATGCCAAAAGTGAACTTCCGATGGCACTGAAGGTAACCCCTGCCCATGTGAACGACGGAGACGAAGGGCCTGCACTCACGACGCTGGCTGCTGCAAAATCCAAAGTGAAATTCTTCATGATGGATGCGGGCTACGACCAAATGAAAAACTACGAGGGAGCCCGGAACGTCAAGGCACAAGCCATTATTCCGCTGAATCCACGGAATGAAAAGGAACCGCCAGCAGGAATTACGCGCAAAGGTACGCCCTGTTGTTCGATGGGCTTTCCCATGACGTATTGGGGGCAAGAGAAGACATCTTTGAAATTCCGTTGTCCACATGCGACAGGACATGTGAATTGTCCTTTAGGCATGGCCGCTTGTTCGTCCTCTAATTATGGAATGGTGGTCAAAGTTGACAGCCAAACGGATCTTAGACGTTACGCTCTACCGCATCGAGAAAGCCGAGGCTGGAAGGAGCTTTACAATAAACGGACCAGTGTAGAACGCTGTAATTCTCGAATGAAGACCTATTTAACCGCAGACCAGCTCCATGTCTGGGGGATTCAAAAGGTAACAACCCACCAATATTTAAATGCGATTGTGTTACTTGCTGCTGCACTTGCCATTGCGAAGCAACGAGTCCAAAACGCCGCTTAAAATTTATGATTCTCCGAAATTCTGCCCGTCTGACCATTTATAACCGAAATCACAAAACGGGGCTTTGGAAGTGGTTAGACTACGACCTTAGAATCGAAAATTGAATTATGCAAAATGCTCATTTGAAAAGCATTCATAAGCGCTTATTATTCTTGCTGCTTGTGTTTATAATTCTACCGTATTTTTTATCCGTGTTGTTGATCTATCGGCAGACGAAAGAGAATGTGGAACGACATGAACTTGAGAACAGCCAAGAGCAAATTCAGCAGGCGTCAGCCGATCTAGAGCAATATTTTGATGAAATCATTAATCTTCCATATATTTTATACCGAAATCCAGACTTATTCAGGGTGTTTGAAGAAGGGTTAGAAGAAGATTTTTATTACAAGCAGCTTGAAATTAATAAGGGTATGACTAACTTCTATCTCATGAGGAGTGAAATTCGTCAGATCCGTTTATTCATAAATGAAGGGAAAAGCTCATTTACAGTTTATAATGCCATGTTAAGTTCCCGTAAAAGGAATCCGGATTTATTACAGCAAGCTTCCATTCAGAAGCTGATGAGCTCTAATAGCAATGATCTTATTGAAGCTCCGCATCCGATTGAGAACTATAACGATACCTCCATTATGCCTCCTTCGGATAAAACGATGGTCTTGACGGTTCATCACAAAATTGTGGATGTCCTAACACAGGAATTTCTGGGCGTCATCACTATAGATATTGATTTGGACAAGATTGCTCATATCGCTAATCATTTTCTACAGAAAAATAAAGAGAGCGTATGGCTTTCCGATGCGGAGAATCATGTCATTTACGCAAGTGATGAAACATGGATAGGCAAAACCGTTCCCGATGAACTGCAAAGGAAAATAAGTCCGATACAGGCAGATACTAAATCTCCAGAAGGAGATATTGTGTTTACTAGAACATTGCAGGAACCGATAAAAGCGTGGCATTTTGCTAAGGTAACCCCGAGCTCTTTTTTATTTGAAGATGTAAGGAAAACTGCCTATACAAACATCATCGTAGGTGTGGTTGTAGGTGGACTGGGCTTGATAATGATAACAATCATTTCATATGGATTTACACGGCCGATAAAACTGCTTAGTCAAAAAGTCCAGCGTATCGAGGGAAAGAATATGAATGCCCCATTCGACGATATGCGGGAGGACGAAATCGGTATTCTAGAAAGACACATCAAGGAGATGATGAATCGGATCAACCGTCATATTGACCGGGAGTATAAGCTTGAGATAGAGAACAGGAAAAATCAGCATAGGGCGCTAAAGTCGCAAATCAATCCGCACTTTTTATTTAATTCTTTACAATCCATTGCTGCTGTTGCCCTACTCTCTGAATCTCCAAAAGTATATCAACTGATTACCTCTTTATCCAAAATGATGCGGTACTCGATTCGTGTGGATCAGAAGGCGACGGTTCAAAGCGAAGTGGATTATGTCCAGGCTTATTTGAATCTTCAAGCGGAACGTTTTCAGACTGATTTTAGCTATTCCATTGATGTACCTAAAGATATTCTTGATATTCCGGTTCCTAGTATGATCTTGCAGCCGCTCGTTGAGAACTTTTTTAAGCACTGTTATGACGAGGGCTATGAACAAGCTTACATCCATATTTATGGTGAAATACAAGGTGAATATTTGAATCTAGTCGTAGAAAATAACGGAAACAGCGTGACGGATGATGAACTTGAGGCATTAAAAAATAATCTCTACACATCGGTTAACGAAGGCAATCCTTCTTTTGCACATATCGGGTTAAAAAACATTCATGATCGCTTGGTTCTTCATTTCGATCAGACAGCGGGAATCAAACTAGATTCGATGCAGGGACAAGGGTTCACTGTACGGCTAGTAATTCCACTCTACCTAAAGGAGAAGTAACGTTTATGAAAGCTCTTATTGTAGATGATGAGTCTAATGTTAGAAAAATCATCCGTTTTTTGGGACGGTGGGAACAATACGGGATTACCGAAGTGCTGGAAGCCAGAAATGGTCTCGAGGCTAAGGCGTTAATTGAGCAGAAATCTCCAGAGATCATAATGACAGATGTCAAAATGCCCAAAAATAGCGGGATGGAGTTAATCGAGTGGTTGGCTGCTAAAGACTACCCGGGAAAAGTGATTATGATTTCAGGGTTTGACGATTATTGTTTTATGCGTAAAGCGTTTAAGCTGGGATGCTTTGATTATTTGATGAAGCCAATTGAAGAGAAAATGCTGAATGAAACTTTAGAAGGGGCGTTGAGAGCCTGGGAAAAAGAAGAGGGAGAACGTCGCAATATGGAGTCCGGATTTTATGAAGAGGTAAAAATGTTTCGCTTAAACAGGGAGATTACTGCTGCTTGTAACGGTGAAGCTTTTGATGCAGGCGAAATTGCCTCGGCTCTCCCACAGGCAGACGTATACGACTTCACCATGATGTATTTTTACCAATCTCATTATTCGGAGCCATACATTCAGCTTTTGACCGAAGAACTGGCTACACGGGAGTGGGGAAATGCATTTACACTTCAAAATGATCCTAATGTCTGTGTGATTCTGTCCCTTCATGGACAGTTTTTCCCGATAGAGGAATGGATTACCCAGCATTTTGATATACCTGTTCGTTTGGTTAGTGGCCCCTCCATCCAATCGCTCGCAGAGATATCGTTATCTTTTCAATCTGCACAAAGGTCTATGGCTGAACAAAATTTTAGAGCAATCCATCGTTTGGCGGATTTAGATGATGTTAGGCGTATGAATGATATTGTCGCATTTGTTGATGAGCATTATATGGAAGAGCTAAGTTTGGACAAATTATCCACCCGTTTTTTTCTGAGCCGAGAACATATCTCGCGGAGATTTAAGCAAGAAGTAGGGATGACTCTTACGAACTACGTCATTCATTTACGAATAAATCAAGCGAAACAGTGGTTACTAGAATCGGATGAAAAGATGTACTCGATTGCCTTAAAGCTAGGGTATCAAGATGAGATTTATTTCTCTAAGCTGTTCAAAAAAAACGTCGGTATGACGCCTGCTGAATATCGTAATTCACAGGGAGCAAGAGAAATAGACGCGGAAGTCAGGATAGCCAGTACATAAGTTCATTGTTGAATGCATCTGGGGGAATTATGAAAATAAAAAGGGTTCAAATGATTATCGTGGGGTTGATTACGCTAACGCTTTCTTCATGTGGTGCGCATACACGTCCACTGAAGGAAGCAGATTTGAAGGTAGCGGATAAGGCAGTCACTTTGGAGGTACTGAATCCTAAAGTGGAAATCTCTATAGAATTCGAGCAGATGGTTAAGGAATATGAAAAGGAAAACCCGAATATTAACGTAGAAATTCTAACCTTTGGCGGGGGAGCTAACTACCTTGATGAGCTAAAGGCGAGGTTTGCGGCCAATGTTGGTCCGGATATTTTTCCAAATGGCGGTTATGAAGAAGCGAAGGCATGGAGTAGATATCTTGAGGATTTATCAGATCAACCTTGGGTGGAACAGGCTTATGACGAGGCGCTAGAACCGATGAAGATGGACGGGAAAATATACGGGATGCCAATCAATTTTGAAGGCTACGGTTTTATTTATAATAAGGATTTATTCGCAAAGGCTGGGATTACTCCTCTCCCAACAACGTTTACGGAATTAAAAGTGGCGGCGAAAAAGCTGAAGGCTATAGGTGTGACTCCTTTTTCTGTTGGGTATTCCGATCATTGGTTTTTTGTACTCCTGTTGAATATTGCTATTGCACAACAGGAGGACCCGGATGCTTTTATTCAAGGGTTAAACAACGGAACACAATCTTTTCGAGAGAATAAGGAAGTTAAAGATGTCATTCGGATGCTGGATTTGACCGTACAATATGGTAACGAAAATTTTTTGACAACAGATTATAATTCGGAAGTTGAGTTATTTGCAACAGGGAGAACGGCGATTCTAAAACAAGGGAATTGGGTTCAGTCTAAAATTGATCAAATATCGCCGAATATGAATATCGGTTTTTTACCCATGCCTATTAATGATAGTGCCGAAAACAATGCGTTGCCAGTAGGGGTATCTAATAATTGGGCTGTTAATAAAGAATCTTCGCCAGAAAAGAAGAAGGAAGCCAAAAAGTTTTTGAACTGGATGGTTTCCTCGGAAACAGGGAAAAAGTTCATGAAGGATCGCTTTCATTTTATTTCAGCTTTTAAAAATATAGAGACGGACCGTTCGGGAGCGCTTGTAAAAGATCTTATGCGATACGTCGATGAACAGAAAACTTTATCTTGGAATTGGTTCAAATTCCCTCCCAGAGCAAGAGAGGAGTTTGGCTATCTTATGCAAGCTTATGTAGGAGAGCAAATTAATCGGGATCAATTGCTTCAAGAGCTTCAAAAATCGTGGGATACCCATGTGAAGTAATAAAACCAAATCAATATAACCCTGTAAATGCATCAATTTACGACATACTCATAACGTCTACTCTTCATTAGAATTTAAAAGGGGAACAGCACAAAGGAAGATCGAAACCCAAATTTAAAGTATAAGAGGAGTTAGATGATGAATTTCAAGAAAATGATTAAACAAACAACAATCCTAACCTTTACAGCTGCTTTAATGTTAGGTGGAGCTACTCAAACCTTTGCGAAAGGAAATAACAAGCCGAACAAGCCGGAGTACAATGACTATGGTTTCTCTCATATCACTCGCGCTGACATGTTGAAATTACCCAAACAACAAAATAGTAAACAATTCCAAGTCCCAAAATTTGATGCTTCAACGATTGAGAACATTCCTGCAGCCATTAAGTTCGATGAGAATGGAAACAAAATTGAAATGGATGTTTGGGATACTTGGCCGCTGCAAAATGCAGATGGAACTGTAGCCAGTTATAAGGGGTATCAAATTGTTTTTGGTCTGGCGGGCGACCCTAATAATGGATCAGACACATTTATTTATTTGTTCTATAAGAAAGAAGGAGACAACTCTATCAGCAGCTGGAAGAATGCCGGCAGAGTGTTTAAGGATAGTGACAAACTTGTTCCTGATGATTATGTTTTAAACAATCAAGCCGAAGAATGGTCCGGTTCAGCAACCATGACATCTGATGGCAAAGTTCGCTTGTTTTACACTAATCGTCATCCTTGGGATCCAGATCGCGGATTTTACGGGAAACAAACTTTAACTACAGCTCAAATTAATGTCTCTGCCCCGGATGGGGATACCCTTAAGATTGATGGCGTAGAAGATATGAAATCCATCTATGACGGTAATCAAGGTGAGATTTATCAAAGTGTTGATATCACCGGTTTTAGCAAAGGCGATTACGACGATAATCATACCTTAAGAGATCCTCACTATGTGGAGGATAAAGGCCACAAGTATCTTGTATTTGAAGCAAATACAGGGACAAATACGGGTTACCAGGGTGAAGAATCTCTTTTTAACAAAGCTTATTATGGTAATAGCAATGCCTTCTTCCAAGCGGAGAAAAAGAAACTACTAAGCAGTGCTGACAAAACATCTGCGGAAACCGCGAATGGTGCGCTCGGTATCATTGAATTAAATAATGATTATACATTCAAAAAAGAAATGAAGCCGCTACTTGCCTCCAATACCGTGACAGATGAAATTGAACGTGCGAACATATTTAAATTGAATGGCAAGTGGTATCTGTTCACAAGCTCAAGAGGTTCTAAAATGTTCATTGATGGCATTGATGATGAAGACATCTACATGCTCGGGTACGTATCTAATTCTTTAACCGGACCCTATAAACCATTAAATGGTACAGGACTTGTCCTCCATCAAGATCTTAATCCTTATGATATTACCTGGACTTATGCTCACTTTGCGATTCCGCAAGTGAAAGGGAATAATGTAGTCATCACAAGTTACATGACGAATAGAGGTTACTTTGGGGATCATCATTCCACTTTTGCCCCAAGCTTTGTGCTGAATATTAAAGGCTCCAAGACTTCAGTTGTACCGAACAGCATTTTGGAACAAGGGCAATTGACGCTTAAAGGTAACAAACCGTATTAATCATTTACAAAGTAAATGCCAATGTAGTTGGCGTTTACTTTTCTTTTTATAAGCTGAGATTAGCAATGTAAAAAAGCGAGGTATATTTTGAATAAGAAAAAAATGATAGGAATCACTATATTAATCCTTTGTTTAATTTGTTTTGTGACGATAGTATTAGTAACTTATGACGCTGGAGAGAAGAAGAAGCCGGGGACCGACGTTCCTGATCATAAACCTACCACTCGGGCTAGCTATCATTTCACTGTACCTGAGCATTGGAAAAACGATCCGCAGAAACCCATTTATTTTGATGGTAAATATCATTACTATTATCTCTATAATGCTGATTACCCGGATGGAAATGGTACAGAATGGAGACATGCCACATCAACGGATTTGGTGAGCTGGACAGATGAAGGCGTTGCGATTCCAAAATATACAACACCCAATGGCGATCCCTGGTCAGGATCTGTTGTTGTTGACGATAGCAATACAGCAGGTTTTGGCGAAGGGGCTATTGTGGCGATTTTAACACAGCCCTCTGCAGAGACGGGGAAGCAAGAACAATATTTATGGTTCAGTACGGATCGTGGGCTGACGTTTAAATCTTATAGTGATGATCCTATTTTGCCAAATCCGGGCACAGAAGATTTCAGAGACCCGAAGGTAATATGGGATCAACATTCTCATAAATGGGTGATGACGCTAGCCGAAGGTACGAAAGTGGGCTTTTACGAGTCTGACAATTTAAAAGATTGGCACTACACAAGCGGCTTCGAAACAGAAAATATCGGAATTGTAGAGTGTCCTGACTTCTATATGATGCGGGCAAATGATGGCACTTATAAATGGGTTCTTGGGGTCAGTGCAAATGGTAAGTCGATAGGTAAACCTAACACGTATGCCTACTGGACTGGAGATTTTAATGAGAATGAATTTATCGCGGATTATCATGAACCACAGTGGCTAGATTATGGATTTGATTGGTATGGTGCTGTAACTTTTGAAGAAGGAAAGGACAAGGATCAATACAATCATCGATATGCTTTGGCCTGGATGAATAATTGGGATTACCCTCATGTTACCCCCAATCTTAACGAAGGTTTTAACGGAATGGATTCAATCGTGCGTCAGATAAAATTAACACGAGATGAAGAGCAGTCGTATCAGTTAGTATCTCAGCCCATCGAAGCATTAGATCAAATGGTAACTTCAACGGATTCCTTGCAACAAATAAAAGTGAACGGCTCGTCAACACTTGATATCACAGGCGAAAATTACCAGCTCGATGCAGATCTATCTTGGTCAGAGAGTACCAATGTAGGCTTAAGACTTCGTGAATCCGCAGATAAGACGCGCCACGTGGACGTAGGAGTGTTTGTTGAAGGACAATATTCTTATGTTAATAGAGCCTTCACTGGACAACCTGATGAGAGTGACAGATATCTTGAAAGCAAGGCCCCCTTTGATGTGAACAAGAAAAAAGTGCATCTGAAGATCCTTGTGGATAGAACAAGTATTGAAGTTTTTATAGATGATGGTGAAATTGTATTTTCTAATGAAATCTTCCCGGAAATAAAGGATCAAGGCATTACCTTGTTTTCTGAAGGTGGCACCGCGATTTTTAATAATGTTGTAATTAAGCATTTTGGCAAAGATTAGAATGAATAGACAGAATTTTTCTAATTCTTGCGCAATAAGAGGGCACTCCAACCTATGGATGTCCTCTTTTTTTATTATAAGTTCGTAATATTAAACCTAATTCACGAAGGAATACATAATTGTTAAACGCTATCTTGAATTCTAGAATGATGTTATTGGCATCATGTTACTTTTTTGGTTTCAAAATCATTCTGGGAGGTTGTCCTAATGAAGCGAAGGCCTATTTATGTTGTTCTTATTCTGTTTATTGTATTAGGTTCATGGTTGCTGCTGAATCACCGGGAAAATAACAGCGCCTCGGAGAAGCAAGTGCAGGAAGTGCTGCCTACGAGTACTGTTGATACTAACACAACAATGGCTAACGTTACTGTAAATAACAGAGAAACTCCGGTGCAGTACTTGGATCCCGCATATAAAGTTACAGTGAAACACGATATTTTGTATGCAAGTAAGAAAAACGAGACGGATGCTGAAGAACCGCTGAAGCTCGATTTGTACCAGCCCATTGGAGATGAAACCAAGCAGAGGCCAGTATTTATTTTTATTCATGGCGGAGGTTATACCGGAGGGGATAAGTCTGATGCAGCAGATTTTTCCGAAGGCCTGGCGAAACGGGGGTATGCTGTTCTCACTATTGATTATAGGCTAAAAAAAGATCCGTTTTTCAATTTCACTCGCACACTTAACGATGCGAATGAGGATATAAACGATGTGATCAAATGGATTAATGAGCATGCGGAGACTTATGGATTGAACAAGGAACGTATAGTTATTGGCGGAGATTCAGCAGGAGGTCATCTGGCCATGAACTTTGTGAATCTATCCTTAGCAAAAGATCCCTCCCTAGTTAAGTCTGTATTTTCCATTATAGATATTTATGGTGGTGAACTGACAAGAAGTGCTGACAGCAAGCTGCCGCCTGTCCTAATTATTCATGGAACGATAGATAAAATGGTGCCGTACCAGCAAAGTGTTGACCTAGCCGCTCAATTGAAAGAGAAAGGTATTTATCATAATCTGCTCACGATGGAGGGAGTCGGACATGATTATAAAAATGAAAAATACATCGATGAAATTATGGAGACGACAGCACATTTTCTGTGGAATGTCATGAACAGTTCGGACCTTGCGAGTCTTCCGGAAAATTCGGGGATCACGGTTGCTTCTGGTTCTGCTTTTGATATTAAGCTGCCTGAAGCTTATCGCAGCGCATCGAAGGAGCCGGTTAATATCGATTTGCCAGAGGGATGGCTGCTTAGTGGAGAAGACGAAGGTTCGCTGCGGATACAGGTTCCGGAAAGCTTGGTGCGCGGAAACGATTCGCTGTTCGTCTCTCGGGGTGCAGATCCTACAGTGGCATCAAGCTTCACTATGAATATCAACGTAATCGATCCGCTGGCAGTGTATTACGAGACTTTTTATGAGGAGTCTACTAAGGAGATAAAAACCTACATGGATGTTACTAATCAGTCTACAAGCAATTTCAGCGGTTCAGTGGAAGCTGATTATGAGACGGAACGATCTACCCGAGGTACTTATGCTTCGACTGTGGAAAATCTGGAGCCGGGTAAGAGCGTTCGTCTTGAGATTCCTGAGCTGGCAAAAGGCCAGCGGTCGCTTAAAGTTTTTAATGATATAGGTACCTTATTGCAATCGACAGTTGATTCTTTTAACGTGCTTCTGTTGCCGAAACTCAGTCCGCCTGTCCAAATCGATGGCAACTTGTCGGACTGGGGGAATCAAGCTCCCTTTGATGTGAAGGATGTCAAAATCATGGGCTGGCAAGGAGAGCAGGATCTCAGCGCCAAGGGTTCCTTAGCATGGGATGCCGACAATCTTTACCTTGGGGTAGAAGTTATCGATGATTATCATGCACAGTCAGCATCAGGAGATGCCATCTGGAGTGGGGACAGCATCCAGATTGGAATTGGCATTGCCAACGGGGATGGAACGGTGCCTTCTGAGTACCATGAACTCGGTGTGGCTCGCGGAGATACGGGCGAATTACTCAAATGGTGCTGGTTGGCACCAAAGGGGTTTAATTTGGGTGATGCTATAGAATTACAGTATGCCGTGGAACGTAAAGATTCAAAAACCAGCTACGAACTAGCCATTCCCTGGCGTGAACTAAAATCCGACGATGTACAGGTGAAGCCAGGAATGAAGCTGAAATTTTCGTCATTGGTCAATGACAATGATGATGAGGGGCGTAAGGGCTGGGTGGAATATAACAGCGGCATTGGTTCGGCTAAGGATGTTGATGCTTTTGGTGATCTATTTGTGCATTGACATATTATGCTGTTAACACTATGATATGAATGAAAAAATAATTATTCATTCACGGAGAGACGAAAAGTGGAAGACAAAAAAACAAAGATATACGAATGTGCGAAAGAGCTATTTAGCAATAAAGGCTTTAAAGACACGAATGTTTCTGGCATTACCACAATGGCTGGAATAGCTGTAGGAAGTTTTTACAACTATTATCCCTCCAAGGAAAAGCTTTTTATGGATATTTTTTTAGAGGAAAACGAAAAGCTCAAAAAAAGCTGTATGCAATCGCTCGATATGAGCCAAAGCCCATTAGCACTAATACGGCAGATGATGGTGCTTAATTTGGAAGGTATGATAGCCAACCCCATTCTTAAGGAATGGTATAACAAAAGTGTTTTCGCAAAAATCGAACAGCTGTACCGGGAAGAAACCAACATTCAGGTAAACGACTTCTTGTATGATAGCTTCCATGAAATCATTAAGCAGTGGCAAGCCGATGGTAAAATGCGCAGCGATATGGATAGTAAAATGATTATGATGATCTTCGGCGCAATGATTAATGTGGAAACCCACAAGGAAGAAATCGGGCTGGAGTATTTTCCACAACTTTTGGACAATATGCTGGAACTAATTATGAAGGGTTTGACAGACTGCCCCTAATACACTTATGGTGCAGTTTTTTTTTAGTGAAATGAATGAATTATTAAATATTCATTCAAATTTTAAAGCAAAAGGAAGGAGGCAAGCAGGTGAGTAAGAGAAGAGGAAAAAAGCGAAAATTCAATAAATGGATTATTGTTCTCAGCATTCTATGCGGGATTACAGTCATAGGTTGGATAGGTGGTATTCTCTTATCTGCTCCGGGAAGGCATGAAGTTCAGCAGCTTACTATCAACGCCATAGATATACAGAAACTGCGGGAGGGCAGCTATGTGGGGGAATACATTGGCATCAAAGATCATTCCAGAGATACCAAGGTGAAGGCCACAATATCTGCTGGACGGCTGTCAGATATCAAAATACTCAAAGGTGCCTTGGACAAAACAGGGAACCCTGCTGAACTGAAGGGTGGGCTAAGCATTGGTGATTTGTTTGGTCATGTGATTGAATCGCAGTCTCTTCAGGTGGACGTTATCAGCGGGGCAACGCTTACCTCTAAAACACATCTTAAGGCACTCGAAAATGCCCTACTGCAAGCGGAGACGAAATAATTCATTTTAAGGAGAATTTATATGAACATTGCAGTCATTTCGTATTCATTCACAGGTAATAATGAAGCATTAGCAAGGAGTGTGGCGAAAGCATTGTCGGCTGAATATATACGAATCTCGGAAGCTAAACCCCGAACACTCGGTAGGATTACCTTTGATATGATTTTTGACAGGATACCGTTGGTTCAACCGAAGCCTGAGCAAATAGGAAAATATGATATTATCCTATTTTTTGGACCGGTTTGGATGGGGAAAGTGGCCACACCGCTCCGTGCCTATTTAAAGTACTTGAAGAAAAATCCGCAAAAGTATGGTTATCTTTCAATCAATGGTGGAGCTGACGGTCCAAATCCGAAGGTGCCAGGGGAGCTTAGAAAAAGAACTGGAGCAGACCCTGTTGTATTCATCGAGCAGCATATCGCAGATCTGATATCAGCAGATCACAAACCTGCACGTAAAGATACCTCAGCTTATAAGTTAAATGAGGGCGATATTAATCAATTAACTGGAAAAATAGTGAAGAAAGTAAGGGATATGACCTAGCTTTTAAGCTCCAGCGAGACGAACAGAGAAACGGCAAAGCTGCCGTTTTTTTTGTTTTCTCTGCAATCTGGTAGAAATTGTTCTATTATAAAGTGTTCCTTCAATTCGCTAGATGGTATGATAGGTATGGGAGGGAATTATAAAATGAACAATGAGACGACTAATGAAAATGAAATAACAAATGAGAATGAGGAAGTAAATGATAATACAGAAATGTCTGAAGAGGATATGGCGCAGCTGCTAAAGGCTGTTCACCATAACGGCCTTGTAGCGTTGAGAGTACACTTTAAAGATGTTGAAGGACAAGTATTGAACATGGAAGCCTACGGCCCTGTTTTTGTTTTTCACGTGAAAACTGAATTAGATCAGGTGTATTCCTGCGGATTTTTTCTGCGCGAGTTAATTGCAAGATTCCAGTCGGGTAAGGATCCGGCAGCATGGATGGCCTCATTCTTCGTTGAGCTGATGAAAATTGAGGGAGGCAAAACACTTCCAAAACCACCAGCAAGTGAAGAAGAAGCAAAAGGGATTATTGATAATGTGTTAGTTCCGCTTTGTATTGAGGAAATTACCCAAGAATTTGCTCCAGAAAAAGTGCATGTCGGGCTAGCTTGGAACGAGAAATTGGGACCAGTCTTCGAGGCTGGATTTCCAGCGATCACCGATGGGAATAACGTATGCGCATTCCCGCTTCATCTGTTGCTGACTCATTTGCAATTGAACCGGGATCCATCCGAACTGCTTGTTCAAGGCATGTATAACATCCGCAAAGAACATGGATTGGAGTAAAACAGGCTCTGAGCCCTGACCATCCATAACCCAAAGAAACGGCAGAAATGCCGTTTCTTTTTCTTTTGACATTCAAAGAGTAGATCCTTGCTTGATGAATTCATTCATATCTACTTTGAGCTGATAGCTTTAAGCTGATAACCTGCTGCTTGAAGGTTTCGTTCACATCATCTACGGACTGTATAGCGCTTATCTTTGCTTTTTAGCTCCATTTACCGAACTCGCGGACCGTATAGCCCTTATTGTCTGTTTATTGCCTATAAAAGTAGGAGGATTAGCCAAATAGTTGCATCTCAGTCCGTTAACAGAAGAATTCTCTTGAAAATGAACCAATAACGTCTCCTCGGTCCGATAGGCCTTGGTGTTCCTGGATTATATAAAGAAACTGTAAATACTTTTCAGATAGTTACTGAATACGTTTGCGGACCAAGCTATATGTACAGCACCACTATACTTTTTTAGAAAAATAAACGAAGGCGTGGTAACAAGATGAAATATCTAGTTTCAATACTACTAATTGCTGCAGTGATAGCATCTGGTTGTTCCAATTCCACTCCAATTCCTCATCCAACCTCTAATCAGGAAACTTCTCCTTCTCCTGATCCTTCAGATAACCGCAGAGAAGATACTGTGTTCCTCAACAAAAATATAGGTTGGAAAGCAGTCTATCCTTTTCAAGGAATGTCACGTGAAGATATGGAGCTTTATACAACTAGTGATGGGGGAGAGACTTGGAAGGAGATTGGGGATAGCTTACAAGCAGGAAGTACTCTTCCTAGCGGGGTGAAATCGGGAATTACTTTTGTTAACGAAAAAGAAGGCTGGATTACAACGAATGCGCCTTGGCAGGGAAAGGTTGGTTTATATAAAACAATGGATGGTGGAGTTACATGGAGTGAACAGACTGTCACAGTGCCGGATGAGTTAGTAAACTCGCAAATCTATGCTTATCCTCCCCTCTTTCTTACGAAGGATCAAGGAATCTTAATTACTCGGCCTGCTGAAAATGAACATACATTGTTATATATAACGATAGACGGGGGACAACATTGGAAATCATTCCTTGACCATCATAAGGATCAGTATGCTGGTATCGCATGGACGCTCTCAGAGAGTATGGCGACGGTAAAATACGCAGAGAAAACCTGGACATTAAGCATGCAGAACTATGGAAAATGGTCCCTTTAATCGAAATGTTGGCATATTGCGTTTAGAAAAGACGTACACATCAAATGAAGCGAGGCGTTAACCTGACTCTGGCTGTTATAGCTGTTTATGGGATAACGTTTTGTTTTATCCATTATTCGAAACCGGTTTCAAATGTGCGAGCGCGCCGCGCAATGAAATCAGTAGGAGGAAAAGACGATGTTACGAAAAGGAAAAATGTTAAGTCTATTTCTGCTGTTCACCCTCTTAATTGCTTGGGTACCTACAGGGAGTTCAAGCGCGGCATCAAGCTGGAATCTGGCATGGAGCGATGAATTTGATGGGAATTCTCTGAATACTAATAATTGGTCGGCGGAAATAGGTACGGGTAGCGGGGGTTGGGGAAACAATGAGCTTCAGTATTATACCAGTCGTCCGCAGAACCTGCAGGTAACGGGTGGGAATTTAGTGATTACTGCACAAAAGGAGTCGTACGGGGGGATGAATTATACCTCTGCACGGATCAAAACACAGGGACTCAAAAGCTTCACCTACGGAAAAATCGAAGCTAGAATCAAATTGCCTTCAGGACAGGGACTCTGGCCAGCATTTTGGATGCTTGGGGCGAATATTGATTCAGTGGGTTGGCCGAAATCTGGGGAAACGGACATTATGGAGCGTGTGAACAATAATGCTTTTGTTAACGGGACGGTACATTGGGATGCCAATGGGCATGCCGAGTACGGTCAGGTGTCTGGTAACCTCGATTTCTCACAGTACCATGTGTACAGCGTGGAATGGGATGCGAATTATATAAGATGGTTTGTAGACGGCAACCCATTTAATGCTTTTTATATTGAGAACGGAACCGGAAATACGGAGGAGTTCCAGAAACCTTTCTTCATCCTGCTAAACCTTGCCGTGGGTGGAAATTGGCCGGGAAGTCCAAATGCTTCAACTGCTTTCCCAGCTCAAATGCTGGTTGATTACGTACGTGTGTATCAGGCTGCGCCTACCTCAAGCATCGTTAGTGGTGGGATTTACACTTTAGCTGACAAGGCTAGTGGCAAGGTTCTGGACGTAGTGGATGTATCCACAGCAAGCGGGGCGAAAATGCAGCAATGGACCAATTACACTGCCAATAATCAGAAATTTAAAGTGGAGAGTACAGGCGACGGTTATTACAAGCTTACGGCAGTGCATAGTGGAAAAGTGTTGGATGTGCCGAACTCATCAACCGCGAGCGGTGTACAGCTGCAGCAATGGGATGACAATGGTACCAACGCTCAGCGATGGAGCATTATTGATGTTGGAGGGGGCTATTATAAGCTTATTTCAAAAGTGAGCGGATTAGCCATGGATGTATCCGGAGCATCAACAGCCGATGGTGCAGCAGTTCAGCAGTGGACGGATAACGGGAGTGATGCTCAGAAATGGTTTTTTACGAAAGTGAACTAAAGAAATGCCGCCCCATATCAAATGGGGCTTTTTCTAATCGGTCTAATCGGTCTAATTTGTTTTAAATCGGCTAAAAGAATAGGGGTTAAGTTCAACTGAACAATTTTTATTTTCTGCTTGTTTCTTTTTCGGGTGAGGTGTGGTTTTAAAGGGCTGCTTTTCCGTTTTCTTCGTCTGATTTTGGCTCTGGTGATTCTCCAAGGGGTTAGCTTTAGGAATTGCTGATATAGGGATGAACCCGCGGAATCTTTATTCCAGCATTTATCATCTCCGGCAAAATGGATGATTTTGTTAGTGAAATCATGGTCCGGAATGTTTGTGTTGAACGAATTAAAACGGATATCGAGGGGGAGGTAATTCCCACCAAAAACCGCATTCAGAACATCCTGATCTGGCATGGTGACATCAGGAAAGGTACGTAGGAAGGTTAGCATTTCTTCGTACCAGTTGGTATTCTGGCGGATATTATGCAAAGAAAATAAAATCACTCCGGAATTAAAATAAAGATCAGGATTTAATCCCTTAGCGCTCACAATATGAGCAACCTCTCTAATTCCCTGGTCCCAAATTGCGGCCAAATACTTGTCATTCAGTTCAACCTGCCATAATTCAGTAATGTCCATATTTACTAATACATCGCAGTCCAGATAGATGATTTTGTCCACGGGTATTAGTGCAGGAAGAAGCAATCGATACATACATGCCTGCGTCCATACATTAATGGAGTTAACATTGGCTAGCACCTGAGTTAGATCATCGGGCATAGTGATTGAATAAAAGCTAAGGGTATGATTATGTTTTGTAGTTAATGCGCTAAGCCTGCGCTTATTAGTTTCACTTAAAGAAACATCATGTAAAATATGAATATGAATTGGGGAACTCGTATGATGAAAAATTGACGCTAGAACGACTCCGGCATGTTCAGCATATTTCCCATCCTTATCTTGAAAAGCCAAGGCGATATCGATCATTTGATTTATCCTCTCTTCACGTTTGTGTACGAATGTACCACAGTATACGTTCGCCTTGATCAGAGGACAGAGACATTAAACCCAGAATATTCACCCAATTTGATGTGAACACCAAAAAACCAAGTGCTGAATCTCAGCAACTTGGTCGGCTAAGGACTTCAATCTTTATTTTCGCAGCTTAATTTGATCTACGTGATGATTGTTGTCCTTATGCATTATAAGATCCGCACGATTTCGGGTGGGCAGAATATTTTGCTGCAAATTAACGTAGTTTATTTCTTTCCAGATCCGCTTTGAGATTTCAATAGATTCCTCTAGAGACAGCTGTGCATATTTTTTGAAATAAGATTGTTCATCTTGGAAGGCAGTATCTCTGAGTTTAATAAACCGATCAATGTACCATGTCTCGATATCGTTCACATCGGCATCCACATAAATAGAAAAATCAAAGAAATCAGATACAAAATAGTTAGGCATATTATGATTATTTGTAATCGCAGTCTGAAGAACATTTAAGCCCTCAACAATTAGAATATCCGGATTCTCAATCGTAATATATTCATCTGGCACAATATCATAAGTTAAGTGAGAGTATACAGGGCTTTGGACCCGCGGCACCCCAGACTTCACATCCGTTAAAAAAGAAATTAAACTACGCGTGTCGTAGCTTTCAGGAAAGCCCTTTTTCGTCATTATACCGCGCTTTTCCAGCTCTGCGTTGGGATGTAGAAAACCATCAGTCGTAACTAAATCCACCTTTGGATGGGAAGGTAATTGTGAGAGGAGTTTTTGTAGGAGTCTGGCCGTAGTGCTTTTACCAACAGCGACACTTCCCGCGATACCTATGATAAATGGACCTTTTTTTAGATCATTATTCAGAAAGTGATTTATAGATTCATTAAATTTATGAGCAGATAGAAGTTGCAGATTTAGCAAATTGGACAGAGGAAGATAGACCTCGTTAACATCCTCGCTGGAGATTTTTTCATTAATACTTTGGACTTCCATAAGTTCTTCTTCTGATAATTGGATAGCGGTGAAATCGCTTAGTTTTTTCCAATCCTCACGTAAATAAAGTGTATATGCTGAATTATTCACCATTAAATTTTCCACATCCCTGAAGTTTTTAGAGATTTCTTATGCACTTAGGTATTATAACCGTTCATACAGCTTCATTCCATTCATTGTAATCGACATTATTATGGACATTAAGGAGATTGCATTTCAGTAAATGGGAAAATCAATTAAAATATAGAATATTAGGAAAAATGGGGTGGGGCAATGGGAGTTTTTCGAAAAGTTGAATTATTGAAGGATTACACACGCACGGAAACGTTCCAAGAAGAGTCAGAGGGAAGGAAAATAGTTATAAGTATTTATTATCCGGATACAGAGGGTGTATTAAATAAAAACGCATCTGCAATGAAATATATGGAGCTTTTCGGGCCCTGTCAACAACAGGCGAGAGAGCTTCTACAAGATATTGGCATGAACATGGAAATCATAAATACATTATCTACCTCAATCAGCGATCGGACCTTTCAAAGCAAATCCAAACGCTCCTATCCAGTCATCATCTACTCACCTGCATTAGGTTTAGATAGAGATATGTATATTTATAATATAGAAGCGCTGGCCAAGCAAGGTTTCATAGTGGTAACGGTCAGTGCTGCGTACGAAGCTATGTTTACTGTTTGCCCTAGTGGAGAATTTATTAATCAATCCGAAGCTATGAGGCAAATAAAAGCTGCGGATTATACCGATTTACATAACTTAATTTCCATTCGAAAAAAAGATATCCAATACGTTCTGGATCACCTGTCCACGCTTAATTCTATGGATAAAGATGTGAAGGGCTTATTTGATATGAATAAGATTGGTATTATCGGCCATTCCATCGGCGGTGCTACTGCATTAGATTTAACTATGGAAGACGATAGAATTAAAGCTGCTATTTTATTAGATGCAAGCATGCACTTATATATTGAGAATGAAGAGAAGAACAATACTGTGCCGCTTCTTGTATTAAGGCAAAAGGCCTCGACCTTAAAATCCTTAAGTAATATATTACAGGAGGAACTGGCAAATGATTTCATCAAAGGACAAGAGGCGCTTTTTCAGAATTGGAAGGGACATAAATCTTTTCTAAAAATACGAAAGGCTACACATATGTCATTTAGCGATCTGCCCCTTTATGAGGAAGGAGAGACTTTAAAACAAAGAACCTGTGAAATTCATACTTGCCTAAATGAGCTTATAAGTAAGTTCCTTTTGGAGCATCTTTTAGATCAGGGGCAAGGTTATTCGGTATTAATTAGTAGGGTTCATAAAGATTTTTGCGAGATCCATGGTAGTGGAGAAGAAATTCTGTAAATTAGCAATAAACTCTCCTTTGTTTATACCGATAAACATATATAAGGGAGGGAATTATGAATGCATTCTGCTCAGTCTAATGAGAAAATATGTAATCATATTGAAAAATACATAGGTGTTATTGATAATGTTTTTAAAGAAATTATTTCAGGTGTTCTGTCGATAGATATTCTAATTCTTGATCCGACGCCTGAGCGGAACTTCTATACTTTAATTACCTCTGGAATGAGCGAATTACCGATGACGGTGCCAGAAGGTGCAGAAGAATATCAATATGCTGAACTAATGATTTGTCTCCCTCCTACCTGGAAGCTGTCGGATGAGGCTTTTAAGGATGAACGGAATTATTGGCCGATTCGAGCCCTGAAAACAATGGCTAGGTTTCCGCATGAATATAATACATGGCTTTATATGGGGCATACGCTTGTGAACGGTAATCCCGCCCAGCCTTATAGTGAGGATACAGGATTTCAAGGGATGTTCGTTTGGGTTCCAGATGTAAAAGATAAAGCCGGTTTCTTTAATTTAGAAATGAGCCATGAGAAAGTGGTGCACTTTTATACGTTAATTCCGCTCTATGGGGAGGAGTTAGATTATAAAATCAAGCATAGCGAGGAAGAGTTACTACACAAGTTAAATAAGATTGGGGTTACGGATGTTTTGGATCCTTCCCGTAAAAATAGTTGTAAGAAGTTATGGGGACTCTTTTAAATACAAGAAAAAACGGCTGAGAGCCGTTTTTTTATTTTTTGATTCCAAAAGCAATCCAGCGACCATCCACATCTTCGATCACAAATTCCTTGTTATTATAATCGGTGTTTGATAAAGAACGAACAATATGAACACCGGCGGCTTCGAACTCCTTCTCCAACTCTTGTTGCTGCTTCGTAATAAAATAGGCATCGTATCCATAACCGTACAACTCTCGATTGGGAATGACCTTTTGTCCATGGGATTGCGTAAGGATAATCTCTGTATCGTCACGATACAAACAAAGATGTGGTTCTTGTGTATCTAAATAGGGCACAGCTTTAAAACCTAAGTACTGGCTGTAGAAGGCAGCGGTTTGCTCAATATTCAACGTAGGGAAAATACTATGTGATTGTAAGAGCTTTTTGTCCACGAGTGAGGTCATCCTTTCAAAGAAAAAATAGATATCCATATATTACCTTAAGATAGAAGTTTCAACAATACACGGAGTTTCCATTTAGCAGAAGATTATTCACGGTTGACATCATCGCTATTCTATAATAATATACATGCATGAGCATGCATTTATAAATATTTTATATAAGATGAACTTAGAAACTCATGTTCACTGGAAGCATTGATCATACTATACTTAGTTTTTTATAAAGAGGAGAGATATCATGAAGGACTTGTTCACCCCGTATGAATTGAAGGATTTGAAGCTGAAGAACCGCGTGGTTATGCCTCCAATGTGTCAGTATTCAGTGTCTAACAAAGACGGAATTGCTACGGATTGGCATTATAATCATTACGTAAGCCGCGCTGTTGGCGGAACCGGATTAATTATTATTGAAATGACGGACGTGGAGCCTGATGGCCGGATTACTGATTTTGATCTTGGCATTTGGTCTGATGAGCAAATTCCTGCACTGGCCAGAATCGTTGAAGCTTGTCATTCATATGGTGCTAAAGTGGGTATTCAGATTGCACACGCCGGACGTAAAGCAGAAGACGCAGCAGTTCCTGTATCCTCCTCTAACGTTCCTTTTGACGCTGACTCCAAAACACCACGTGCCTTAACAACTGAAGAAGTGAAAGCTATGGTTGAGAAATTCCGGTTGGGCGTGAAGCGGGCGATTCAAGCGGGATTTGATGTTATCGAGCTTCATGGAGCGCATGGTTACCTTATTCATCAGTTCCATTCCCCTCTAACCAATCAAAGAACAGATGAATATGGCAAGGATTTAACACTGTTTGGTACAGAAGTCATTCGCGCAGCAAAAAGTGAAATGCCGGAAGGAATGCCATTGATTATGCGTATCTCGGCTCAAGAATATGTTGAGGGCGGGTACGGTATCAAAGAAAGCTTGGAATTTAGTAAAGCTTACAAAGAAGCAGGCGCAGATATTTTTCATATCAGTGCAGGTGGTGAAGGTCCTATCGCAGCTGCCGGGAAACCAGGGACGCATGCAGCTTATCAGGTCCCTTTGGCTAGAGAAATCAAATATGGCTTGAATGTTCCGGTTATTGCGGTTGGCAGATTGGATGAGCCTGTACTTGCTAATGCCGTGATTGGGAATGAGGAAGCTGATCTTGTTGCCGTGGGCCGGGGCATGTTGAGAAATCCATACTGGACGCTGGAAGCAGGGGTCGAGCTTCAGAAAGATGCTGGTATTCCCAGACAATATTCTTTCGGGTTTCCAAGAATTAATGGATAAAGATTAATTTAAATGGTGTGAAGTCTAAACAAAATAATTGTAAAGTGTGGAGGGGCCGGCTTCTTGGAGAAACGGTCTCTCCTCTTTTTTTAAAATAAAATAAAGTATAAGTATCGAACCTATACTTTATGTATGGTTGTGGATTGTAGTACTATTATATAGAAGGAAAAGATCATGAAAAGCCATACACCCGGGAGATGAATAATAAAATGGGCGACATTCTTAACAATGAACTTATAACGAGTTGGTTGACGTTAACGCATATACAAATGAATGTGACGAATGAATTGGAAGCTAATCTACAAGCCAAACATGGCTTATCCTTGAAAGAATTTTATTTGCTGTTATTTTTGTCGGAAGCGCCGGAGAAGAAACTGAAATTGCAGAAACTCGAAGCTATGGTGGGTTTAAGCCAGAGTGCAGTTTCCCGACTGGTTAGTCGGTTTGAGGCCAAAGGCTGTGGCGCTTTAGAAAGAAAAGCGTGTGATGCTGATCGCAGAAGTATCTATACTGCCTTGACTGCCATTGGCGAAGACAAGCTCCTTCGTGCACAAGATACCTTTCAAGAGACCCTGCTTGCAGCTTTTCCAGAAAAAGATGTGAAAGAGCTTTTGGATCAAATGCTTCGCATGAAGCAACAGTCATGAATTCACAATAAAACCTCTGTTTTGGTAAATGGACCGAATCTCCATTTCCCATACAGAGGTTTTTTAGTGTGGGGCGCTATTTACATCCTACCTGTTCATTCTACTGTTGCTGGGAAAGCCGGTAATAATTATAGTCTTCATGTTCAATTGTAATCTCGTCAAGAAGCTCGAAACCACATTTTTGAATGACTCTATTAGACGGGATATTGTGTTTCAGAGCAATGGCGTTTAATACATCGGTAGAGCTATTATCAAACAAATACTTAATTAATCCCTTGGCAGCTTGAGTAGTGTAGCCTTTACCGCGATGATCCTTGGATATGGCATACATAATCTCTCTGTTAGGAACGGGCAATTCATCCTTAATTCCTGTACAACACCAACCAATAAACTCACCGGACTCTTTTAAAATAATGCCTAAACGAAGACGAAGCTCTCCGATATCTCCGCCCGCTGAGATCGCTTGAAGAAACTGCTGGTTCTCTTTTATTTCATAGTTTATTAACCAGTCCAACCGTTGTTCTTTAGGAACATTCCAATCTGGCAAGAATTCAATAATTTCAGGCTGTAGAGTAAGCGCATGAAACTCCTCTAAATCCTCCACGCTATACTCCCGCAGAAAAATATCTTTACAATCAATCGTAAATAAATCACTAGAATTGGCCTCTTCATTCACAACCTCGCTCAACTTGTACCACTCCTTTATTAACTAACAGATATTTTACCATGAAACAAATGATTGATTTGGTAATATTTGATTATAAAAATTGTTTTCTTTTATTTCACATAAATATTAATTGGTTAATATATTAATTGACTATAAAATATGTTATTATGTTTCGTATAAACGGCAATGAACTAATTTGGTTAGGTTTTTAAGATTTCTACTATAAAGATAACAGGTGATCTTCTATGAAAAATGACAACGGTAACAAATTTATTAATGGTAGTCTAATTGCGCATTATAAGTTTGATAATCCAGAGGATGTAGGTCAAGATTTCTCGGGGAACGGCAATGATGGAACCGCTTCAGGTACGCAGCTGCCGACTATTAAATCCGTAGCAGGTAGACAAGCTGTTGCGCTTGCTGGGGGAGAACATGGCACATCTTATATTTCATTACCTAACGATCTGCTTAAAGAGGTCAGTGACCATACAGGAATTACGATTTCGACCTGGATGTATGTAAGCAAAGCTTCAAGCTTATGGGAAAGAATTTTTGATTTTGGTAAAGGTGAAACAGGACCTTATCTTTTTGTAACCCGTAATTTGCGGGGCACTTGTTTTGCAGGGGAAGATTTAATTGCAGATCCAGGGAAATCCTTTGCGACTGATGAATGGGTACACGTTTCCTTTGCAGTTACAGGCACAAAAGGTGGAACACTAAGCAGTGCAGGTCCTGTGATGTATGTAAATGGTGAAGTAGTTGCGGATGGAATGATCAGCCAAACCTCGAGTGGCACATATGCTAAGCTGCGCACATGGTTTGCTACTTTTGAAGACCAACTGAATTATAGCAATAATACAATCGGGAAATCCCAGTACGCGGCAGATGTTGATTTTGGCGGCTATATTTCGGACTTCCGTGTATATAAAGCAGGCTTAACTCAAGATGAAGTGATTGAAATTATGTGCGAATCTTTGACGGATGAAGATATCGTTAAGCTTGCAAAAGATAAATACTTAACCTTCCCAAGCTCGATTATTACCAAAGATATCGAATTGCCAGCTTCGCTGATGGGCGGAAAAGTTGACGTATCTTGGATATCCAGCGATTCCAAAGTCATTTCTAATGAAGGCGTTGTGAATAAAGGAGTTCAATCTGCTCAAGGTGTAACGCTTACAGCACATTTGAAAAAGGGAGCTAGTACAGTAGAAAAGAGCTTCACGGTGTCTGTGCTTCCGGAAGATTTGCCACCTTACACTTTAACGATTGACGGCAATCAGGAGATTTTGGATGTTAGCCAAATTCTATATGGTTTATTCTATGAGGACATTAACAATGCAGCAGACGGTGGGATCTATGCAGAGCTAGTGCAGAATCGCTCCTTCGAATCTTTTGCTTTTGACAGCTATTCGCATGTATGTGGTGTACATGGTGCTTCCACCGGAAGAAATTATACACCTCTTCACGCATGGTCTGGGGATACAGACCAAATGACTGTCCATAATACAGGCGGATTAAACGATTTCTTCGGCATCGATGATAAAGATATGAATGCGCATTATGTGACGGTAGCGGATGGCGCGACGATTAATAATAGAGGTTTTGCCGATTCCAATCAGCACTGCTCGATGTTTATTCAGGAAGATGCCAAGTACAACTTCACGATTTGGGCGAAGGCAGAAGCAGCGGGCACAATTACCTTGCAATTGCTCGACAAAGACGGTAAAGCCATCAGCGATACTGCAGTTGTTGAAGTAAACGGTGACGGCAGCTGGAAGAAGTATGGTGTCGATTCAAAGCTTGTATTAACAGGATCTGAAACTGTGCTTGGTCAGCTGGCTTTAACCTTTAACGGTGAGATCTCCATTGATATGGTTTCCTTAATTCCTGATGACGTTTGGGGCGCTGGTGAAGAGGAACGTTCTGCTACAGCTCATGCTAACTATAAAGGAAATTCAAACTATAGATTGCGAAAAGACTTAGTGAATGCACTCGTTGATCTTCATCCTACCTTCCTGCGTTTCCCTGGGGGTTGTATTTCTGAAGGTTCTCACATTTGGGAGAACGTGTACGATTGGAAAGAGTCCGTCAACGATATCGAATTGCGCAAAGAGAACTATAACGTATGGGGCTACATGATGACCATGGGTCTTGGATATATGGAGTATTTCCAATTAGCCGAGGATTTGAACGCAACACCACTTCCGGTTATGGCCTGCGGCGTACTCTGTCAAGCTCGTTCGGATTATGCGAATCCAGCTGGCGGTGCGTTAAGAGATTATTATGTGAAGAACTTTACGGATCTGATTGATTTTGCGATTAGCATGGATTTTGACAATAATGAGTGGGCTGCATTGCGTAAAAAGATGGGCCATGAAGCAGCGTTTGATCTGCGTTATTTGGGTGTGGGGAATGAAAACTGGGGTACAGAGTTTTTCGCCAACTTCGAATATTTTAAAACAGTGATTGATGAGTATATGGTAAAGAACTATCCTGATCATGAATTGACTATTCTCTCTACCGTGGGTGCACAGGCAGATGATGATGCTTACCAGCAAGGTTGGAAATTCCTAAGCGGAAATTTACAGGGCTCGGAAAAAATCAGCTTTACGGATGGTACATCGAGCATCGAAGAGACTGTTACCTGGTACGAAAAACAAAAGAACTACATGAATACCATTGCGGATGAGCATTACTACCGTTCCAATGAATATTTGTTAGAGAATGCTGATCGTTACAACTACTATTACAGAGCCTATAAGGAAGACGGCAGCTTGGATGAGGCTGAAACTTCAAAGGTTTTTGTGGGTGAATATGCTTCCACAGATAAAAACACATTGGCAGGAGCTGTTGCTGAGGCGGCGATTATGTCCAGCTTCGAGAATAACTCTGATGTGATTAGATTGGCGGCAACGGCACCGTTGTTCAACAAGGTTCTGACAGATGGCACCTATAGATGGACACCGGATTGCATCTGGTTCGATGATGAAACCGTATGGTACACACCGAACTATTATGTTCAGCAGCTGTATGCTAAATACCTGGGAACCAAAGTGGTTGGCACCTCATTTTCGACTTATCGCAACGGGGAGAAGGTAGACCTCATTCCTCATGGAGGAATTGAAGTGGCTGCGGGGAAATCATCTGTGATCGTGAAACGGGTGAAAGTGACTTCGAATGTAGATGGCAGTGTATGGTTGGATCAAGATTTCACGCAGCCGCTGGATGAAGCTTGGAAAGTGATTCCTGGCTCTGCCGGATATACGATTGATCCTTCCAAAGGTCTGGTATTGAAAGCGCAGAATGGCGGATTGAATGGATTGTATATCCTTAATGACGCGTGGACTAATTATAAAGTAGAGGTTGTAGCTGAAAAAGCTTCTGGCGAAGATGGCTTCTATGTAGGCGCAGGTCTGACAGAAATCTCACCGGAAAATAAAGATGTTATCGAATATGCGATTGGCTACAATGGCGATGCCACAGGAGTCAAGGTGTACAAGCAAGGGATTGAGGCTTATACTCTCGGCGATTATTCCTCTAGTACCGCTGCTGGTAACCTTAGAGCCAGTTGCTATGAAGAGCTTGCGGATCATACGGAATATACCATCACCGTTAATTATGGCGGAGCAGATGGCAAACATTTGATTTGCTCTTATACAGATGGCAAGGTAACAAGCAAAGTACTGGATTATAAGCTTGAGGCTTATAACAGAGAGGTATACAATTCCGTAACTAAAGATGATAAGCATCTTTATGTGAAGCTTGTAAATGCGGATGGTGTAGAAAAAGCAACGAAGCTTGATCTAAAAGGCTTAAAAGTAGCTGCTACTGGTAAACGGATTACCTTAACCGGAGACGCCTCGCTGGTTCACACACCTAATGTGAACAGAAAAAATGATGAGAAGGTTACACCAGTTGAAACGGAAATCGTAATTGATAAAGACACGGCAATTGTGAAGCTAGCTGCCAATTCCGTGAATGTGATTGTTCTGGATCTGATTTAATAGAAAATATGCTGTTCAACACGCGCCGATCTTTTTGTTCGGCGCGTGTTGTTGTTTAACAAGCCTCTAAATCGGTTGATGATTATATAGAGAGAACTGCCCACTTGCTTGATGAATCTCAGAATCTATCTTACACTGGTGAAAGTACAATCACCGACTGACCCTCCAGCCCGCGATCCTCCCAGATGTTTTATCCACAGTTGCCTTCATTACTCCAGAATACAGTGCATACCCTAGCCCCTAAAAAGGAGAACGATAAAATGATGAAATCATTCAAAACGGACTGGAAAGCAAATCTGAAAAATCCTCAAACGATTATGGCCTTGTTTACTTATCGTTATGGAAATTGGGTGTATTATCGAGTGAAGAATGGCATCGTGCGAAAACCTTTGTGGCTTTTGTATCGAATAATGGATGTGCTTTTTGTCCGTATTCTTGCGAATGGCGAGCTTCACGCTCAAGCTCAAATTGGTGACGCGCTTCATTTACCGCATGGTTTAAATGGGATTATCATTAGTCCTAAAGCGGTGCTTGGAAGCCATGCTACTATTTTTCATCAAGTGACTATTGGCGGGAGAAATAACTTAGGAGAGCCAGTGATTGGAGACAGAGCTTTTATTGGAGTAGGCTCCAAGATTCTTGGACCGGTTGTCATTGGTAACGATGTTAATATCGGGGCCATGTCTGTCGTGGTAAAGGATGTGCCGGATAACGCTTCGGCTGTAGGTATTCCTGCTAAAAATATATTGCGGAGTGAACCGAAACCAGAGAATACAAGATAAAGACGTTAGGTTCTAGTACATAGGGTACGCGTGCGCTTTATTTTAATATCTTACAGGGTATAATTAAAGCATCCAAGTAATCTTGTAATAACCTTCTAGAGATCGGAGTAATGAAATGAAATATAGCAATTTAGAAGAGTGTGTTAATGATTTAGAGAAACACGGACATTTAGTTCGTATTCATGAAGAAGTGGACCCTTATCTAGAGATGGCGGCGATTCACCTAAAGGTTTATGAGGCTGGCGGACCTGCATTATTATTTGAAAATGTAAAAGGCTCGAAGTTTCGGGCCGTATCTAACCTTTTTGGAACGTTAGAGCGCAGTAAGTTTATCTTTCGGCGTACTTGGGACTCCACACATAACGTAATTGCCCTTCGCAACGATCCCGTAAAAGCACTCAAAAATCCATTTAAATATGTTGGTACCGGATTATCCGCGAGAAAAGCATTGCCTATTAAAAAGCCAGGGGGTCTGCCAAGCGGTTTTCAGGAAATTAGTATCTCTGATCTTCCGCTAATCACACATTGGCCGGGAGATGGTGGTGCTTTTGTAACCTTGCCGCAGGTGTATTCAGAAGATCCGGACAAGCCGGGCATTATGAACTCCAATCTGGGAATGTACCGTGTGCAGCTGACTGGAAATGAGTATGAATTAAATAAAGAAGTGGGCATTCATTATCAAATTCATCGCGGCATTGGCGTACATCAGGAAAAAGCGAACCGCCAAGGACAACCGCTTAAAGTAAGTTGTTTTATCGGTGGACCACCCGCTCACTCTTTATCGGCGGTTATGCCTTTGCCTGAGGGAATGAGTGAGATGATCGTTGCAGGATTACTTTCAGGACGCCATTTCAGCTATAGCTATGTGGATGGTTATTGTATCAGCAATGATGCGGACTTTGTAATAACAGGTGAAATTCACCCTGGTGAGACGAAGCCGGAGGGGCCTTTTGGCGACCATTTAGGCTATTATAGCTTGGTTCACCCTTTCCCAGTAATGAGAGTACATAAAGTGTACGCCAGAAAAAATGCAATCTTTCCATTTACGGTTGTCGGCCGGCCGCCACAAGAGGATACCGCGTTTGGTGAGTTAATTCACGAGCTGACAGGTGGGGCTATCCGCCAAGAAATTCCGGGCGTCAAAGAAGTTCATGCAGTCGATGCTGCGGGTGTTCATCCCCTGCTGTTCGCCATTGGCAGTGAACGTTATACGCCTTATCAGCAAGTAAAGCAGCCAGCGGAAATTCTGACCATTGCTAACCGGATTTTAGGGACGGGTCAGCTTAGTTTAGCTAAGTTTTTGTTTATTACAGCAGAAGAGAATCAGCCTATCAGCACACATAATATCGAGGATTTCTTGACGTATATCTTAGAGCGGATTAATCTTCATAGAGATATTCATTTCTATACCAATACCACGATTGATACACTTGATTATTCCGGCACAGGATTAAACAGCGGAAGTAAAGTGATCTTCGCAGCAGTAGGGGATAAGAAAAGAGAGCTATGTACAGAGGTGCCAGGCCTGCTGAAAGAATTACAGGGATTTGAACATGCACGAATGGTGATGCCTGGTCTTGTTGCCCTTCAAGGCGCTAAATTCACAAGCTACGCTGAAGCAGCACTGGAAATGAACAAGCTTAGTGAAGCTATTCAGGAGCAAGGGTCACTTCCTTCTTGCCCAATGATTATTTTGTGTGATGATAGCGAGTTTTTGAGTGAAAAGATCGACAATTTCCTATGGGCGACGTTCACCCGCAGTAATCCATCTCATGATATCTATGGAGTGAACAGTTCTACTGAGTATAAACATTGGTCCTGTGATAACGTGATTATTGATGCTCGGGTAAAACCCCATCAAGCCCCGCCACTGATCCCAGACCCAACCGTTCAGAAGCATATCGAACGATTATTTGCGTCAGGTGGCAGTTTAAGCAGAGTTAAGATATAGAGAAACATTCATCGGCCTTCTTGGGAATCCAAGGAGGCCTATTTGCTGTTTGTGAAATGATTTTGCTCATATGAAATAAAAAAGGAATAGGGGTATTATGGGGTATGTGGCATATATTTACTATTGATATTGGGGAAGTGTTGTTCTGATGGAAATTATGGAAACCGAACGTTTATGGATTAGAAGGTTCTCAGCAGAGGATTGGAAAGACCTTCATGAATATTTGTCGCAAGAAAGTGTTGTGAAATATGAGCCCTATTCCGTTTTTAATGCAGATGAATCTCGCACTGAGGCGCTCAGACGGTCATCGGACCGTGCTTTTTGGGCAGTCTGTCTTAAATCTACGACAAAAATGATCGGCAACTTATATTTTCAAGCGAGCGAACCAAAGGTTTTTGGCGTTTGGGAATTTGGATATGTTTTTAACCCTGATTTTCAGGGAAGCGGGTATGCTACAGAGGCTTGTAATCAATTGTTAAACTATGGCTTTGATAATCTGAAAATGAGACGTGTGATTGCGAACTGTGATCCCGAAAATACACGCTCATGGAAACTGCTTGAACGATTGAAGCTTCGTCGAGAAGGACATTTTTTGCAGACAGGTTATTTTAAATACGATAGTAATGGAGAGCCAATCTGGCATGATACTTATTCCTATGGATTGCTCAGAAGCGAATGGTTAAGGATGAAGGAATAGCAAAACTGTTGTCGTAATCTCAAAAGCGGGTGTCCCCTCACTGATTCTTCTGTCCTAACTTCTTCCCAAATCGTAGGTTTTTATAACTATAGGCGAAGAAATTGAACGGTTTAGTGTATGATAAAATCTGTTTTTTAAATGTTCAGAGTGACACTTAGGTGGTAGTATCGTGTTGGATATGAGTGAAACTGGAATCATCTACCATCCAGCTTCCTGAGCAAAGAGGAGGGGATACGCGCACGAAGTGAACTTATATTTGAAGAACGAATGACAACGAAGCTTATTGTAAGCGTTTACTACAACGGGGCTAGATGCGTACTAAGTTCTTTCAATCATAAGAAAGCGGGTGAAGCACGGAAGATGAAGAGGAATAAACTTGGAAATAAAATATTTATGGTGTTATTGTCGTGGATCTTCATTTGTTCATCAATACTTCCATCTACAACATTTGGGGGGCAACAGGCCAGTGCAGCTTCAGGCCCAATAACCTTGCAATATGATTTTGGAACAGCAACAAGTCCTGTTATGAGTGGTTATACAGGCGTGCATGAATCTGAATTATATACGAATGAGCTAGGGTATGGTTTAGATCAGGCGGTTGCTTCGAGGAATCGCTCGGGTGGAGACGATATGACCAACGATTTTGTATTGGGACTGTCCTATTCTTTTTTGGTGGATCTTCCTAATGGGGATTACGATGTGACTGTATACTCAGGAGATTTACTAGCGGGTACAAGTACAACCAAAACTACGATTACTTTGGAAGGTAGCACGGCTGGGTCGATAAGCAGCAAGCAAGCTGTAAATCAAGCTACCTACCGGACGACTGTTCAAGATGGTCAACTGACCGTCGGCATTACGGGTACAGGGGTTGGCGGATATTTAAATGGACTAATTATTCAGCAGATTGTACCAGGTCCATTGAAAGCCCCTGAGGGATTAGTGGTTCATAATATCACTCCCACTGAGGTATCTCTAGGGTGGAGCAGCGTGACCGAAGCAGTCTATTACAATATTTATCGAACGGTTCTTCCTAGTGGAAGCCTTCAAGCCATAGGTCAAGCTGCTGCTAACAGCTACGTGGATTCAGATGTAAATGAAGGCAGTGGTTACATTTACAATGTGTCAGCAGTAAATGGAAAGGGTGAGGAGTCTGCTTTGAGCGCATCTGTGACCGTAGACAAAATTCCGGGGGTAGAGGTTCCCGCAGCACCAACCGGTCTTTCAATTGTCAGTGTCGGTGTAAGTTCTGTTCAACTGAATTGGAACAGTGTGGCTGGAGCTAGCCGCTATACGATCTTAAGGTCTGATTCAGCAGATGGAACATTCCATGAGATTGGTCAGTCAGAGAAGACGACATTTACGGATGCCTCAGCGGACACCTCAAAACAGCAATATTATGTGGTGAAGGCAGCCAATGACCAAGGCGAATCAGAGCTATCTAACAAGGTGGAAAGCGCCGTGTATACGCCTCCTGGAACTTTGCCAGAAGGGGATGTTTATTCCTTTGATTTTGGTCCGGGTGCTGTGGCTGAAGGTTATCTTAAGGTAGATGCAGGGGTATCTTATTCCTCTGAGGTTAAATATGGATTTACAGATATATCGAGAGTAACTGGGGTAGACCGAGGAACCTCAGATCCTTTGCGATCAGATTTTGTGGTCCCTAAGGATGCAACTTTTAATGTAGATTTACCGAATGGCGATTATACAGTGTCACTTATCGCTGGTGACAGCGCCGGAGATACAGAGATTGGCATCAAAGTCGAATCCATTCAAAAAGTTCAACAGACGAGCAAAACAGCAGGCCAGTATTTGGAAATGAGCTTTGACATTGCTTTGGTGGATGGACAAATGAACTTGGTGTTCTCTGGCACTAAGCCAAATATCAATGCACTGGTGATTACTAAGCAGCCAGACCGTCCTGCTAATGAATTGCCAACGGTTTATATTGCGGGTGATTCAACCGTGCAGACTTATGATCCTTATTGGATACCACAAGCAGGCTGGGGACAAATGATTCCTGATTTCTTTAGTGAGGAAGTAACGTTTAAGAATCACGCTATCGGAGGCCGCAGTTCTAAGTCATTTATTGTCGAGGGAAGGCTGGATGAAGTGCTGCGTAAGATCCAACCGGGTGATTATTTCCTGATCCAGTTTGGTCATAATGACGCAACGATTAGCGTTCCAGACCGATATGCTTCTCCAGCCGATTACAAAGTTTATTTAAAAACATATGTCAATGGAGCTAGGCAAAGAGGAGCAACTCCGATTCTGGTGACCCCCATGGGGCGCAGAGATTATAATGCTGCGAGCGAAAAATTCAATGTGAGCTTTCCAGAATATGTGCAGGCTATGAAAGAGGTAGCAAGTGAACTTGATGTTGATTTGGTCGATCTTAGCGCACTCAGTGTAGCTTTTTACAATTCTATCGGTTTTGCAGCTACACGCTCTGTATTCCTTCACCTCGATGCAGGGATATATGGTGCTTTCCCAAATGGCTCGACAGACGATACTCACTTTCAAGAGTACGGAGCCATTCAAATGGCCCGTCTGCTGGCCAAAGGAATAGGGGAATTAAATATTCCACTCTCCAGCTTTGTGCAGGACATCAAACAGCCGGAAACGGTGCCTGTGAAGCCTGAAGGTCTTGTAGCTGGGAGTATCAGTAATGCAGGTGCAGTACTGAAATGGAATAAAGTAGAAGGTACAGATATCTATAAAATCTATCGTAAGCTAGCGGCAGAAGCCGAATCTGCTTATACATTAGCGGGAACTTCAACTGTCCCTTCATTGACATTAAGCGGGTTGGTTGAAGGTCAAAGCTACTCGGTAAGAGTGACTGCAGTGAACGGGCTAGGAGAGTCTGAGCCTTCAGATGAAGTGAAGCTGACTACGAAATCCGCTCAGTATCGTTATGATTTTGGACCTGTTGGTTCACCCGTTGCTGCGGGTTATACGGAAGTGAATGTGAATGTCCTGTATACCCCAGAACGTGGATATGGTTTGACCTCGAGTGCAGGGATGATTGATCGGGATCGGGGAAATGCGACGGACGATCTGCGCAGAGATTTTGTGATTTATTTTGGAGGATCGTATGAATTCAAAGTTGATTTACCCAATGGTTATTACTCTGTTAAGACCTATACAGGAGATTGGATTGGATCTGCCAAGACGAATGTAGCCATTGAAGGCAAAGATTACGGAACAGTCTCCTCAGGTAAGGAAAATATTGCTGAGAAGCTGTATAACCAGATTGCTGTCAAAGACGGGCAGATGAATCTTGTCTTTAGTGGCACAACCGCTCATCTCAATGGGCTGGAGATCACACCGTTATTATTAGCCCCAACGAATCTGAAACTGGGTAGCCTGGATTTAAACAGTGAGCCTATCACTGCTAATCTTTCTTGGGATAGTATGGAGGGTGCGCTGAAATACCGTGTATATCGTCAGGCTACGGTTGCGAATAGTGCAGAGCTGCTGGGCGAGACAACAGAGCCGCTCTACACAGATACCACTGCGGATATTGGTATGGAATATATCTATACGGTAACTTCGGTCGACAGCACGGGACTGGAATCTGTAGGCTCCAATGCGCTAAAAGTGTCTATGATTGACCCCTCCGTAGCAAAAGCAGCCGTACCTAGTGGTCTAGCTGTACAATCTACGAACAAAAATGATGTGACCTTTACTTGGAATGAGGTACCGGATGCACGGATGTTCAACATTTATCGTGCGAAATCCGCAGACAGTGAGTTCATCCTGATCGGCAAATCATTCGAAGCTTCGTACACAGACACGACCGTTCTGACTACCATTCCTTACTATTACAAAGTAGCCTCGGTAAATGCAGGCGGCATCTCTGATCTATCCGCTACGTTGGAAACCTCAGCGGTGACAACTTTATACCGGAAGATGGAGGCGCTGGATCGTGCGCCTGTAGCGGTTAAGACAGATGAGGGTGTTTATATCAGCTGGCGGATGTTAGGTCTGGATCCGGAAACGATAGGATTCAATCTGTATCGTGGCGATAAGAAACTTAATGATTCGTTGATTACTCAAAACACGAACTATCTCGATACTAAAGGCACGGAGGATGCCAAATATAGAATCACATCAGTAATCAATGGAGTCGAGAAATCTGCTTCGGAACCATTCAGCGTATGGCAGAAGCAATATCTATCGATCCCTTTGCAAAAGCCAGCAGATGATTACACCAAGGATGGTCAACCGTATACGTATAGTGCGGGAGATGCAAGTGTAGGTGATTTGGACGGTGATGGTGTATATGAAATCATCATGTTGTGGTCACCTTCGAACAGCAAGGATAACTCTCAAGCTGGGTATACTGGACTTGTCTATATGGACGCTTATAAATTAGATGGAACTCGCTTATGGCGGATTAATTTAGGGCCTAATATTCGTGCCGGCGCACACTATTCTCCATTCCTGGTATATGATCTGGATAGTGATGGACGTGCCGAAATTATGATCAAGACGGCAGATGGCACAGTGGACGGTCAAGGAAAAGTCATCGGCAATGCCAGTGCAGACTATCGTAACAGTTCGGGTTATGTGCTGCTGGGCAATGAATATTTAACGGTGTTCGAAGGGGCAACAGGCCGGGCATTGGATACCGTTGATTATGATCCGCCACGTGGAGATGTTGGCGCTTGGGGGGATACCTATGGTAACCGTGTAGACCGCTTTTTGGCAGCTGTAGCTTATTTAGACGGCGAGCAGCCAAGCGTTATTTTTAGCCGCGGTTATTATACTAGAACCGTACTTGCAGCTTACAATTATCGCGAGGGCAAGCTCGAGAAAGTATGGCGTTTCGATTCTAATGATGAAGGATATGGAGACTATGTTGGTCAAGGAAACCACAATCTTTCTGTAGGCGATGTGGACGGCGACGGCAAGGACGAAATAACCTTCGGCGCGATGGCAATCGACGATGACGGATTGCCGCTGTATAATACAAAGCTTGGCCATGGTGATGCAATTCATTTCGGGGACCTTGATCCTACCAGACCCGGGCTGGAAGTCTTTGATGTTCATGAGCATACCGATTCGAAGTATGGGATTGAAATGCGTGATGCAGCTACAGGAGAAATATTATGGGGTGTATTCACGGGGATTGATACTGGACGGGGAATGTCAGCAGATATTGATCCGCGATATGCTGGCGAAGAGGTATGGGCTGCAACGATCACCAACGAGGAGCATATACCTGTTACGGGCCTATACAGTGCGCAAGGGGAACTAATTACTAAAAAACTGCCTTCCTCCACGAATTTTGGTATTTGGTGGGATGGTGATCTTTTACGTGAATTACTGGATGCGAATCGAGTGGATAAGTGGGACTATACCAACCAGACAACGGTTAACTTATTGACGGATGTAGGTGCTTCTTCAAATAATGGCACCAAGGCGAATCCAAGCTTGCAGGCAGATCTGTTCGGGGATTGGCGTGAAGAAGTGATCTGGCGGGCAACGGACAGTTCTGAACTACGGATCTACACAACAACGGATATGACAGATTATCGTATTCGCACATTGATGCATGATCCGATCTACCGCCTGGCAGTAGCTTGGCAAAATGTAGGCTATAATCAACCTCCGCACCCTGGATTCTTTCTTGGTGAAGGGATGGAACAACCAGCGGCTCCAAAAATTCAATATGTAGGCTCACCGGGAGAAACTGAAGATACTACACCACCTACGATTTCTGGTTTACCTTCTGCTCAAATGAGTGAAACGGATGTATTGAAGGTGCAGGTCGTAGCGGAAGATCCAGAGTCTGGCATTCGCAGTCTGGATATTACCTTTGATGGTAAACCTGTCGTTTATGGAGATGAGATTCCACTCACAGGGCTTGCGGGAGCGCATACGTTCATCGCAACAGCCATTAATAACGCTGGACTTTCGACGACAGAACAAGTGATTGTGTTCGTAAGTGGACCTCAGAAGGCTACAGGTGTTCCGGGGCAATGGGTTCTATCCAATAATAATGGGCAGGATACAGGACTTTTGGACGGGGATTACCAAATCACAATGAATATGTGGTGGGGCAATAATGGTACGGTCTACAAGCTATATGAGAACGGTGCCTTAATCGACACGCAAACCTTACGTGATGATTCCCCAGCTGCACAGACTGCAGTGACTAATATTACCGGAAAAGAAAACGGAACCTACACCTATACGGCTGAGCTGACCAATTCTTTTGGCACAACGGTGTCTGCTGCTCATGTGGTTATCGTGAAGGATGCTGCACCAGCTAAGCCGGTGTTGTCCAATGACAACTGGGATGGTGATGGAGAGTATAAAGTGACTATGAATTTATGGTGGGGGATGAACGGCAAAGAGTATCGCTTGTATGAGAACGGAATACTGATCGATACTCAGACTTTAACAGCGGGCACCCCAAACGCACAAACGGCTTCTACTTCTATCACTAACCGTTCTCCAGGCGTCTATGAATACCGGGCTGAGCTGTTGAATGATCAAGGGGTAAATGAGAGTGCGATCATGAAAGTTACGGTAAAATAACTGAATATTTGTTAAAAAAGCGCCTAAGTCGGTAATATCCGGCTAGGCGCTTTTTTTAGATTATCTAAGATTTAAAGGATTCTGCAAGACTAATTCTCCTAACAGCCTCATATGAATCTAAACAACGAATGATAGGGGGGATTGTAAATATGGATTTGACGCATATGATCTCAAAGCTTGTGGTAGTTATACATGTTATAGCATCCATAGTGGGAATTGGACCAGCTTTTGTGCTGCCAATACTGACAAGCTCAGCCAAGACAGGTAGTCAGCTTCGTTTTGTATTTGGTCTTATGAAGAAAATAAACAGATTCCCTAAGACAGGTGGGATCACCCTGATCGTTACAGGTATTTTGTTAATGATCATAGATAAAATGGGCTTGTCGGTGTTGTGGTTAAATCTGTCGTTATTATTTTTTATCGTGATCGAAGTGATTATTATTGGAATGGTTGAGCCCCGATTGAAAAAGCTAACCCAGCTCGTAATGACCAGCGAAGGGGAAGAAATTCCTGATGGTTATACTACCGCTATGAACAAGATCGCTCCGCTAGAAGCGGCGGTTCATGTACTTACTATCGTCATTATTATATTAATGGTAGTAAAGCCGGTATAAGATCATAACGCCTATTCTCAATGATCTCTTCATAATCGCGGATGAGTCCATCAAAAATATTCTCCCAAGAGCGGCCGAGTGCCAGCTGTCGACCTTCATGCCCCATAGCAGCTAGCTTTTGAGGGTGCTCTACATATGCACAAATCTCACGAATAAAAGCATCCGGGCAGCGGGGCTCGACAATCATTCCTGTGCGGCCGGGTGTGACCAGATCCTTCACCCCACCTTCATTTACTGCGAGGACAGGCAGTCCTGAGGCCATAGCCTCTAAGACAACATTACCGAAGGTTTCTGTACTGGAAGGGAAGATGAACAGATCTGCGGAGGCATATAATTGGGCAAGCTCGTCACCATGTTTATAGCCTGTAAACGTGACATTATGCGGCGCCTGTGCCCGCATTTCCGGCAGAAGGGGACCGTCTCCAACGACCAGCCAATGAACCTGAGATTGCGTAGATTCGGGCAATTGCTGCATGGCGAGAGCAAGCGTCTGTATATCTTTTTCAGGGGCGATTCTTCCCACATATAGAAGCAGTAACGGTGCGGTAATTCCGTAGCGCTCACGGACCTCATGGCTGCGTTTTTTGGGGGTATACTGCTGGCAGTCGATGCCTCTGGACCATAGCTTCAGGCGATGAAAGCCTTGAGCTTGGAGGGAATCGAGGGTTTCGTAGGATGGTGCAAAGGTGGCATCACAGGAGCGGTGAAACCACTTCATGTATTTCCAATAGAGCGGAGCGATTTTTTTCATCCGGTAATATTCAAGATAGCGGTCAAAATGGGTATGATAGGAGGCGACATGGGGCAGATCATGTTTGCGCGCATAACGAAGGCCGCAGAGACCGATATTGAACGGAGTTGCCATATGAAGCAGATCGGGACGAAAAGCTTTCAGCTCTGATTGGATAGAGGACATATTGGGCAGTGCGAGTCTACATTCAGGGTATAAGAAAAAGGGGATGCTGGTAATGGGACGTATGGGATCGGCATAACTGTCTTCAGGAGCAGATTTTGGTGAGAAAAGCAGATGTTCAATACCGCGCTCTTTCAAATGGGTGGTTAATCGTTGAAGCGTACGTGAAACTCCGTTGGTTTGCGGAAGAAATGTGTCCGTGAATAAAGCAAGACGCATGGAACCCCTCCCAGGTACTCTTGATGCCCTGATCATAACAGGCGATTATTTGATGGAGGTCAAACGGATGTTAAACAGAATATAAAAATCCACTGCACCAGGTAAGATAAAGAGGTGTGCAGTGGATTTATTAGTTTTAATGGGATGAAGCCCTACAAGGATTCGTATATCTGTTGCAAAAAGGTAATGCTTTCTCCTAAATGTGACTCAGGAGTGCTTTCCAGGATTCCTTGAATATGAGGACGTTCATATTTCATATAACGAAGGATCGGCTCAAACTCTAGCCACCCTTGACCTACAGGGACTATTTTTATGGCTCCTTCTTGGACGATAAAGTCTTTTAAATGAATGACAGCAATTCGATTTCCTAGAAGCTTCAAAGCCTCCGTAATAATAGCTTCTTGATGCAAGTAATTTGTAGGCGACATTAGATTTGCGCAATCCAATATGACCTGAAGATTGTTAGAAGGGACTTCATCCAGAAGTCGGCGGGTTAAGGGCGCGGTGTACAGCGGATGATGAAGTCCTGCTTCGATTCCTACCGTCACACCAAAACGTTCGGCCTCCGCCACCATGGCCTTAACTGATCCCACCACCTCTTGGAAGGCTTCTTCTGTAAAATTATCTATGGTATACCCAAGTCCCACACTTCCGGTTTCCGTACCTACCAGACTAGCGCCGAAATCTCTGGCCAAGCGCAGATGGGTATTAAACGCGGCTAACGCTTGCGCCCGTTTGTGAGGATCGGTGTCTACAATATTTACATAGCAGCCCAGAACCGCAATCTGAATACCTGTTTGTCTAAAGGCATTGCCATAATAGCTGGCTGTTCCAGGGCTTATAGCCGTCAGGCTAGGGGCACTATCAGGAAAAGATTTCTTAAGTGCGAACTGGATATGAGTGAAATGATAGGACTTAATCTTCTCAATTAACTCTTGCAATGGAACTTGTGTGAAATCATGTGCTCGAACACCTAGTTGAAGGGGAATGCTCATATGATCGATCGCTCCTATTAGTATTGTTGTTTGTGAGGTGCTAATTTGTCCCAGTCAAAGGTAACACCAGTGCCCGTTACTTCTGGCGCAACTGCCATCCCATTGTCTTTATTAATCACTAGCGGACGTGTAGTGTATTGATCGATAGGGAAGCTATGCATTTCGAGATAACCTGCATTTGGCATAGCTGCTAACAAACTAACGTGCAATTCCTGCATTCCATGTGTGGAAATGGAAAGGTTATAGGCTTGTGTTAAGTGAGCTACCTTTAACCAGCCCGTAATTCCGCCTATATTGGAAGCATCAGGTTGAGGAAAATCAACATGACCATATTGCAGCATGTGATGGAATTCGGTTAATGTGCGCAAGTTCTCTCCGCCTGCAACGGCCATTCCTGTTTCTTCAGCAATCCGTGCATAGCCGGCATAATCCTCCGGAATCGTTGGTTCTTCTAGGAAGAGAATGTCGTATTTCAAAAATTCACGTGCGGCTTTTATCGCTTTTTCCACACTCCAGCTCATATTGGCATCGACCATAAAGGCTACATCCGGGCCGACCAATTGGCGTACCGCAGCCACTCGTTCCACATCTTCAGCTAATGTTTTTTGGCCTAGTTTAATTTTGACCGCCTGGAGGCCCATATCTAAGTATTTTTGATTGTTGCGCAGGAGCTTTTCTAATGGGAAGTTTAAATCAATCGCTCCACCATAACATTTGACCTCATTGCTTGCGCCACCCAGAAGTTTGTAGAGAGGTTCATCTGCTTTCTTTGCACGTAAATCCCATAACGCAATGTCACATGCCGCAATGGCGAAGCTAGCCAAGCCCCCGCGAGCAACATAATGTATTCCCCAGTTCATCTGCTCCCAGATACTTTCCACACAGCTGGCGTCTTTGCCAACTAAGATATGTGTTAATTCATTAGCAATTAGTGAGCAGATCGCTTTGCCGCCAAATCCGCCAGTATAGGTATAACCTACACCTTCACGACCGTCATCCGTTCTAATTTTGACAATGGGAACTTCAAAATGAGTATGCAAGCCATGTTTAGCATCCTCCATGATTTCTGGCAAAGGGATACGATAGTACTCCGTAATAACTTCTTTAATTAGAGACATCTTGGATCACTCCTTATAAAAGTTGTTGTAAGTTTGATAGAGATGAGGCTGTATTTTGTTTAAGAGCTTGAACCACAAGTTTAGCAATTTCCCGGGCACCTTCATCTGAGAAATGAGTATCATCCGTAACCCCATTTGGGTAATTGGGATGTGTTTTCGCTGGCAAATGCATGAATAACTTCTTGGATTCCTCTTCGCCTAATGAACGATAGAGCGCTTGCGAGGCTGGGAAAATATCAAGTAGCGGAGTGTGCGTTTCTTCAGCCACTTGTCTCATTACCTCGGGATAAGCACCTACAGCAAACGGGTCCAGCTCTCCATCGGCGTTAAAGCGGCGGCGACTTACAGAGGTTAACAGAACCGGAGTCCCCCCTAGCTGCCTAGCAGCATCTATATATTGAATGAGATTATGGCGATATTCGGTTTCAGGATCGGTGTAACGTAATGGATCCTCTTTTTTCTCATCGTTATGTCCAAATTGAATAAACAGGTAGTCGCCGGGTTGGAAGTCTTTTCTGATAGCATCGAGGCGGCCGTCTGTTATGAACGATTTGGTGCTTCGACCATTAATTGCACGATTCTGGATTTGAATAGAAGTCCGAAAATAACTTTGCAGGTATTCTCCCCAGCCGGTCATAGGTTTTTCTCCAGCGCCTTTAATGGCCGCAGTGGAATCGCCTGCAATAAATAGTTGTTGTCTCATAAGGTCTTCTTCTCCTTTAACGTATTGGCGTTCCCTTAACCAATTCTCAGCAAGGGAAAGCCATTGCTGGCAATGAGGGTGTTCTTTTGCAAGCCCTAAACCATGCCGCCCTTCTTCAAAGATATGTAATTCAAAAGGAATTCCCTGATTAGACAGGGCAGAGGCGAACAACAGACTATTCTCCACGGGAACGCTGGCATCGTTCGCTGTTGTCCAGATAAAGGTTGGAGGTGTGAGTGAATCCACCTGGGCTTCTGAGGAAAAGGAGTCAAGCTCCGCTTGTGATGGGTCGTCTCCAAGAAAATGTAGCCGGCTTCCCTTGTGCGAATGGGGCTCTTGGAAAGTGATTACAGGGTAACCTAATAGAAGAAGGTTTGGTTTCTCTGCTCTAGTGGTAGAAAAGATAGAAGCTAAGTGTCCTCCTGCCGAGAATCCAATCATCCCTACTTTGTCTGAGATCACATTCCAAGCTTTGGGTGCTTCCCTAATCCATTTGAGAGCTTCCTCAACATCATTTAACAAAGAAGTGACGTTGAAATCTCCGACCTGATAATCTAGCACACCTGCATGAATACCTAGACTGTTTAGCCATTGAGCCACAGGTTCTCCTTCATGTTTGGCTAAGTGCTGATAACCTCCACCAGGTAATACCAATATAAAAGGACGGGGGTGATCCGTCTCGAGCGGATAGAGGGTGAGTAGTGAGGTTTCCTGAGAAATCGCATCTTGTTCTACACGGTTAGTATTTAGACGAAAGTTCAACATTGCGTTCAAATTCCTCCCTAAATGGTTATATGCACACGTTAACATATTTTCCGAAAAAAAGAGAGACTCTTTTTTTTTTTAGATTCGGCCTTGAACGATTTTTTTGTGATTTTTACATAGATTCGTCAAATGTTGGTTTGGATTTAGTGCCTGTATTGTTATCCCGGTACTGTCCAGGGGTCATCCCTTCCTGTTTACGGAAAGATCGAATGAAATTCTGAGAATTGTTGTATCTTAATTTGGCTGCAATATCTTTGATCGGCATATCGGTTTCCTGTAGCCATTTTTTTGCCATTTTAAATCGGTACATCGTTAAATATTCGCTGAAATAGTATTGGGTCTCCTTACGGAAGACACTGCTGATATAGTTGGCGTTGTAATGCAGCCGTGAAGCGCATTCTTCCAAGGTTAGATCCGTATCATATTCATGTTGGATCAGATCAATGATTTTCTCAGAGATGTTTTGGTATTGGGCATTTTGCCTGCTGATAAAAATTTTGATCATCGGGTAAATGACCATGCTCCAGAACCAATCCTCAATCTCAGCCACGGTATGAAGGTCATGTAATTCCTCAAAAATAGAGCCATTAGCATGATAGATCTGATTTAAGCTAATGCCCGATTCCTGCATCATAATGAGCAAGTTATTGAGTAAGCGGGTCAACGGGATTTGATATTCCTGTGGTGAAAGCTCTAGGGCAAAGATAGATTTAAAAAGCAAATGAATCAGTTCCTTGGCTTTATCCGTTTCAGCCAGCTTGATAGCATCCATTAGATCGTTTTCTTTATGCGTAGGGTAGTTCAAGTTCAGATAATGTTTGCCGGAGTTAATGTTCTCATATTGAATAATAACGCCTTTGCCAAGCTTAATGCGATGTTTCAGTGCTTCAAGACCTTCTCTGTAGGCGATGGCTAGTTTATCGAAGGCGTTGAAGGGCAGGCTCAGCCCAATACTCACCTGCACCTTTAGATAATTATTTATTTCTTGCTGCAGCTTCTCCGTTAACGAATACAGTGTCTTATGAAAAGACTGGGTATCGCGGTCTGGACTGCCCAATAATACGACTACCGCATGGTCCATGATCACTGGAGCCAGCCGTTGTTCAGGACAGATTAATTCTTCGATCATATTGTGGGCAGCGAACAATAAGAGGCTGAGATCTTTTTTCTCATAGCTGGAATCCTCGGCATAATCAATAGACAACGTAATTACTGCCATGGTTTTCCATTCTTCAAGCTGGGTTTGGTAGCCGAATTGCCCTAATTCTTCGAGCAAATCACGTTTCTTAACATTGCCGTGGAAGGCATTGATCAGAAAAAACGTACGAACCTGCTGAAAGTGTTGTCGGACTTCTTTTTCCAGCTGTGATTTGGATTGGAACAAAGAATGAACTTGTTCTCCTATAATCTGAAATTCATTGCGATGTCTCGATTTAATATCCGGTTTGCGTTGGCCCATCTGATTAAGCAGTCTTTCGATAGGGGTGTACATACGCCTGGTGCCGATCCAGGCCAGAAGAATGGAGAACAAGAGCATAATGGTACACACGATTATCGTAAACATACCGATTTTATTGGACTCCTTCGTCAAGCTTTCCATGGAAGTAACCGATAGATAAACCCAGCCATTTAACTGAGAACGCATGAAAGTGACGGAGTAATTCTTTTTGTTGATCACAGTCTTGAACTGTCCGGATTGTTTAGAAGGATCAGAGATTAAAGGGACTTCTTTAAATCCGCCTTGCTCTTTAGGTTTTCCGATTAAGCTGGTATCCGGATGGAGCAGGAAGCGGCCAGCTTGATCCAGAACGATAATGTCATCGAGTGGCTGCACATCTGAATTAATGAAATCCTGAAGACTGCAGACCGGAATATTAGCTAGGGCAAGCCCATATTTTTGCAGCTTATTGGTGGGAAGCTTTTTGATAAGACTGATGCTGTAATTGCAGCCAGTGACGTTAATGCTCTCCTCGCTATAAAATAAGGACGATGGGTTCAAAATCCATGAAGTATCGTCAGCTATATTCATTAGATTAGAGAGTTGCGCATGGTTTTTGTATTCATCCAGACGATAGACGCCTGAATTTTTGATCATCCAGTTCTGCTGCTGATTGAGCAGGATGACATCCTCAAGTTTCGTATCGAAGGATTGCATATTACGGATTTCGTTTCTTAAATCATTATATAAAATGAAATCGGTTTCACTTAAAGGGTTATTTAGTGCTTTTTTTAATACACTAGAGTTGATCACTTGGTTTAATGTTTGATTGACAGTTGTTAACTTATGTTCTACATTTGAGGTGATTTGTAATATAAGTTCCATTTTATTGTTGTTTACGTTCTTTTGGATCTCATTAGATGATGTGAAATAGGAAAAAGAACCGATGAATATCACCGGCAACGTGCTAATTACAAAGGCAAAAATCGTTAATTTACTTAAAAAGCTTAATGGTCTCACGGGACTCAGCACCTTTACTTATGTAGAAGTAGACACTTGTTCTTAGTGTATGAAACCTGGTGGAAAATAACAATAATCATCTCGTTCTGCAATAATCATTAACCCTAATTATGACTACAAAATGGAAAATCTTCAAGCTGTAGGGTGAAAATCCTTACAATACCTTAGGAGGCTGTAGAAATGTTTAGACAATTTATGTGTAGAAGGGCAACGTTTTGTTGCTGCTTATTTTTCATGCTTGTTTTCCCTATGTTAAGCGCTTGCAGTGATGGAAAGTCAGCTGGTTCTGTACTGCAAGAAGCTCGCCCGAGCATCTCCATCTTGGCACCCCTTCATTTTCCACAGCAGCCTTCAAAAAAGATTATAGCTGAGATCGAAAGATTAACAGGGGTGGAGCTTGATATCACGTGGGTGCCTGAGGGTGTTTATACCGATAAAATGAACACAGCTTTGACCACTAATTCCTTGAGAAAAGTCACCTTTGTGAAGTTCTCAGACTATAATCTGGTGAAAAACGCCATCCGTTCTGAAGCATTTTGGGAGATCGGCCCATATCTTCAGGAGTTCCCCAATCTTAAAGCACTGGACCCCGCTATTCTTAAGCAGACCGCTGTTGATGGTAAGATCTACGGCCTGTATACAGAACGCCCTTCCTCCAGACAGGGTGTCATAATACGTAAGGATTGGCTGGACAATCTTCATTTGAGCAATCCACAGACCTTAGATGACCTATATGAAGTAATGAGGCAATTTACATATAACGATCCGGATCAGAATGGCAAACAAGATACCCTTGGATTAGTCGATCGTAATGATCTTGTTTATGGTGTATTTAAGACACTAAGCTCTTATTTTGGCACACCAAATAATTGGAAGCTAGAGAATCATCAATTTGTTCCGGAATTCGTAACAGCGGAGTATATGAACACAATGAATTTTATGAAGAAATTATATGATGAAAAAATCATAAATCAGGACTTTGCTCTTACCAGTAAAGAGGTTCAACGTGATAAATTCATTAACGGTATCGCTGGTGTGTTTATTGGCAGCATGACTGATGTGCAGCGGTTGTCAATTGAAGCTCAAGCATACAATCCAAAGGCTGAACTTACGCTGATCAATCGTATCGAGGGGTCTGATGGATATAAAGTGTGGTCTATCCCCAATTACAACGGACTGTATCTCTTTTCCAAAAAGTCCATTGCCACAGAGGAGGAGCTTCGGCAGGTGCTTGGATTTTTTGATCGGACCATGGATAAAGATGTAGCCAATATAATGATGTATGGCTTTGAGGGGCGGCATTATAAGCTTGAAGGCGGCAAGATTATCCTTCCCGAGGAAACCTCACAACTGCGGGTACAGGAAGTGAATCCGCTATATGCTTTAATGATTGCGGACATTAGTAATAAAAACATTATGGAAGTGGCTCAGAAGGAGCAATTAACCTCTCTAGCAGATCAGCTGAGTAAAGATAATGAATCTTTTCTGGTCGATGACCCGACAGTTTCTCTGAGCTCATCTACTTTTGATGAGAAGAATATGGAGTTATCTACAATCATTGTGGATGCTACATATAACTATATATTAGGTAACATTACCGTCGAGGGATTCCAGCAAGAGGTTGAGAAATGGAGAGCTCGTGGAGGCAATCTTATTATTAAGGAATATGCTGAGGCTGAGTTTGGGACAGAAAAGTAAATAGGTTAAAAAGGTTTTGATCCACTGCGGATAATGCGGTGGATTTTTTTTGTGCTGCGATATCCCGATAATCATTTGCTCAGATCCCTTTCAGAACGCGCCGTTATGGGGAAATGATTGTTTTCGTAACCTTGCCGACGATGTAACGTGGAACTCGTAACCAATACAAATTATGGAGGTCAAAATGGTATGAAGAAGAAATCCTTCACCATGTTGTTAACAGCACTGTTAACATTCAGCACATTGTTAGCTGGATGCGGTGGTAACAACAATAACAAAGAAGAAGCAGCAGCCCCAACTACAAGTGCAGAGAACACTACGAAGGTGGAAGAGACTGAAGCACCTAAAGAGGAACCTACAGAAATCAAAATCATGCTTCCATTGAATACATCAGAGACTCCGCCTGATACGATTAAGAATGAACTTGAGAAATTGACCAACACGAAGCTGACTTATCAATTTTTTCCGGCTGATACTTATGAAGAAAAACTGAATTCATCTTTTGCAACGGGTTCATTGCCGCAAGTAACATATTTGAAGAATCAGACAACCTTCATTCAGATGAAAGAAGCGATAAAAGACGGACAATTCTGGGAAATCGGTCCACTATTAAGCGAATTTCCGAATTTGAGCAAATTGAAACCAGAAATTCTTAATAACACGAAAGTAGATGACAAGCTTTATACCCTATATATCGGGCGTCCACTTGCACGCCAAGGGATCATTTACCGCAAAGACTGGGCAGATAAATTAGGACTTGCTGCACCAGCTAATGTAGATGAATTATTTGAAATGGCTAAAGCCTTCACAGAACAAGATCCAGACGGTAATGGAAAGAAAGATACTACCGGTATTATTGACCGTAATGAGTTGACCTATGGAGCTTTCAAAACTGTTTCGTCTTGGTTCGGAACACCGAATACCTGGGGTGAGAAGGATGGCAAATTAGCGCCTGAATTTACCTTCGATGAATATTTCGACACAATGGATTTTTTCAAAAAAGCTCGTGATGGCGGATACATTAATCAAGATTTCGCTGCCACCAGTAAAACGGATGCAGTAAATATGTTTAAGGCTGGAAAGGGTGGACTCTATATTGGGGGCTCCATGCAAGATATTGATTCCCTCAATAAAGATACTATTAAGAATAACCCTGACGCTGTTTTGGATGCGCATAGTATGGTTGCAAGTCCAGATGGAAAATATGCTCAATGGATGATTCCAGGCTATAACAATGTTGTCTTGTTCCCGAAATCTGCTGTCAAGGATGAGGCAGAGCTGAAGAAGATTCTTGCTTTCTTTGATCAAATGATGACCCCAGAAGTAGCTAATTTGATGTATTGGGGAATTGAAGGTACTCACTATACCGTTGAAGATGGTAAAGCAAAAGCTACTGACGACAAAGAATTGATTGAACGTGAAGTAAAGGGATATAAGGACAGCGTTATCGGCGAAGCTGAAACCAATGGAATGTACGAGAACTATAACACGCTGCCAGGAAGAATTCATGCAGATCAATTGGTTCTTGAGAATGTCAAAGTTGGTGTAGCGGATCCAACAGCTGCTATGGATTCGGCTACCTATACAGAAAAAGGCGTAGAGCTTCAACAGATTATTACAGATGCAACCTATAAATATATTTATGGTCAGATTGACAAGGCTGGATTTGAGAAGGAAGTAGAGAACTGGAAGAGCCGTGGTGGAGATAAGATTATTGAAGAATACAACGCGTTATACAAAAAATAGTAACCCGTACTCGAATAGTTAAGCGACAAATTGTAGCTGAAAAGGTTGTTGATCTTGTTTCAACAACCTTTTCTATTCCTCACTGGGTTCAGAAATATCGTGTTTGAATAAAGAAGGAGAAAGGAAGAATATCATGCAGGAAGTCACCGCACAGCCCAGCTCAGCTCCTCAAATGAATCCTAAGCCTGAAATTTATAAAAGCAGCAGCGAACTGAAAAAGCGGCTGTGGAGAAATAAATGGCTCTACGTCATGCTAACTCCGGGAGTACTGTATTTTTTGATTTTTAAATATCTTCCAATGTACGGATTAATTATCTCATTTCAGGATTACAAACCCTATCAAGGGATCAACGGTAGTGACTGGGTAGGGATGAAGCATTTCAGCAGGTTGTTCACAGAGCCGGATTTCTTAAATATATTAGTGAACACACTTATTCTTTTCGGATTAAATATTCTTATCTATTTCCCGATGCCGATTATTCTTGCCCTGATGTTAAATGAACTTCAAGGCAGCTTTTTCAAAAGAACCTTTCAGACGATCTTCTATTTGCCCCATTTTCTGTCATTGGTTATCATCGTCTCCATTTCTTATGTAATGGTCACGATGGATGGAGGGATTATCAACGAGCTGCTTGTCTATTTTGGCTTTGAACCAATCAATTTCCTGCTTAATCCAGGGTGGTTCAGGCCCATGTATATTATTCAGGTGATTTGGAGAGAAGCAGGTTGGGGAACGATTATTTATCTAGCTTCCATAGCTGCGATTGACCCAGGGCTTTATGAAGCATCGCGTATGGACGGAGCTGGAAGACTTAGACAAGTCTGGCATATCACTCTTCCAGCGATTAGAGGTGTAATTATTACATTATTTATTCTGAAAATTGGTTCCGTTCTTGATCTTGGATTTGAACATGTATATCTGCTACTTAACTCCATGAATCGAGAAGTTGCGGAAATTATCGATACGTATGTATATACTGCTGGTTTGAGACAGGGGCAGTTTAGTTACAGTACAGCTATTGGATTCTTTAAATCGATTGTAGGCTTTGTAATGGTGATGATGGTGAATAAATTATCCAAGAAAATGGGAGAAGAAGGCGTTTATTGATATTTTGTGGGAGGAATCGAAATGGTAGAAGATAAAACAATCAGTGGTAGAATCTTTTCTGCTATAAACTTTACGCTGCTTGCGATCATTGCTTTAATTACTGTGCTTCCCCTTGTTCACGTTGTAGCAGGCTCTTTCACAACGAGTGCAGAACTAGCTTCTAGCAAATTTGTACTGATTCCAAAGGTATGGAGTCTGGAAGCGTACAAGTTCATCTTTTCGACGAATACAATATTTAAAGCCATGGGTGTTTCCATTGGTGTCACGGCAATTGGTTCTATTTTTAGTTTGTTTATAACTTCTTTGATGGCCTACGCTCTTACCAGAAAAGATCTGGATGGTCGTAAAGTGGTTAACTTCATGGTTGTGTTCACCATGCTTTTTCATGGTGGGATGATTCCAACGTTCCTCGTGGTGAAGGAATTAGGACTAATTGACACGTACGCCTCACTGATTCTACCGTCAGCGATTAGTGCCTTTAATATGATCATTTTGAGAAACTTTTTCCAAAATATACCTGAAGGTTTGGAGGAATCGGCCAAAATTGATGGTTGTAATGATTTTGGAATATTATTTCGGATTGTATTGCCACTATCCTTACCTGCGTTAGCGACTATCGGATTGTTCTATGCGGTAACGTATTGGAATACCTACATGAATGCGATTCTGTATTTGAATGATAGTGCGAAATGGCCAATACAGGTTCTGCTCAGACAAATTGTCGTCCTTGCCAGCGGTATGGATCACAGCGCTACACTGGATGCTGCTGTTCCACCGCCAGATCAATCAATTAAAATGGCTGTTATCGTTGTAGCTACCTTACCAATAGTTTGTGTGTATCCGTTCCTGCAAAAGCATTTTGCCAAAGGTGCCATGTTGGGTTCTATGAAGGGCTAGCAAGAAAGAGAGAGACTATACTTAGGGGAGGAGCTTCGAGATGACTGTACAGATACCTACAACGCCGATAGAGTGGGCAAAAAAAGCTTGCGATTCACTAATGGATACTTACAGGGCGGGAGAGCTTCCCCCCGCGCATCGATGGCACTATCATCAGGGTGTATTTCTGTGTGGCATGGAGCTTTTGTGGAATGCTTATCAAGAAGACCGTTATATCAACTATATTCAGGAATATGTAGATGATTTGGTGGATGAATACGGGAACTTTTATTTTGCACGTGATGAGCTGGATGCGGTTCAAGCAGGACAGCTACTATTCACTCTTTATGAACGGACAGGCAAACTAAAGTATCGTATTGCAGCAGAGAAGCTAAGGAATTTACTGCTCACACTAAATAAAACCTCTGAGGGCGGGTATTGGCACAAGGATAAGTACGCCAACCAAATGTGGTTGGATGGACTTTATATGGCAGGCGTATTCTCCTTGAAATATGCGAATGTCTACGATGAACCAAGCTTGCGTGAAACGGTCCTTCATCAGGAAATGTTAATGCGCAAGCATATGAAGGATGAGACAACGGGTTTGTTATACCATGCCTGGGATGAGAGCCGGCGGATGCCTTGGTCGAATCCGGAGACGGGTTGTTCACCGGAGTTCTGGAGCCGATCATTAGGATGGTATGGTCTCGCCTTATCGCAATTTCTGGATCTGTTACCTTCCCATGATTCAGCCCGGACAGAGCTTTCTACTACGCTGAGAGATTTTGTGGATGCACTTATTCGTTACCAAGATCAAAAAAGTGGACTTTGGTATCAAGTCGTAGATAAGGGGCATGAGCCAGATAATTGGCTGGAGACTTCAGGGTCATGTTTGTTCGTCTATACGATTGCCAAAGCCGTGAAGCATGGCGTTGTAAGTGATGTGACTATCGCTACAGCTGCCGCTAAAAAAGGATATGAAGGGTTAACCAAAGTAATCCAGTGGGATGAGCATAACCGATTAGTTCTGCCGGACATTTGTATCGGTACCTCAGCTGGAGATTACGAGAGTTACGTGACTCGGCCTAAGGTTAAAAATGATCTGCATGGTGTGGGCGCATTGGTGATGGCTTGTGTTGAAATACAGTCAATGCTTCAAGAGTGAATCGCTCCGTATCCTTACTAAACAATGACTTGATTCTCTGAGATTTCGGAGAATCAAGTCGTATTATTTTATGTGCAAAGAATCCTTAAATCGGCTGAACCTATTTTTAGTTTTTGAGCTCTTAAATTTATAAATATTTTGGGGGTTGGGATGAAGAAATCACAGTGGGCAATTCAAACGGCAGACTCTATTATGGCGCGGACACCGAAGCTTTATGAAGATAAAGGCTACAAAGGAAGCTGGACCTACGATTATGGCGTGGTATTGAACGGTTTTGAATGGCTTTGGAAGCAGACCGGTGATTCGAAGTATCTGCAGTTCATTCAAGATAATATGGACTACTTTATTCAGGAAGATGGCAGTGTCAAGGGCTACCACCTAGAGGAGTATAATATCGATCATATTAACAACGGAAAATTATTATTGACTCTATATAAAGAAACGAAGCAGGAAAAATACAAAAAAGCGGCTGCTTTACTTAGAAAGCAACTTGAGACCCATCCGCGAACCTCGGAAGGTGCTTTTTGGCATAAAAATATATATCCCTATCAGATTTGGTTAGATGGACTTTATATGGGCGCTCCTTTTTATTTAGCCTACTTGCTAGCTTTTGAAGAAGGGCGGGGACTTGAGGATGTAACCAAACAATTTATCTTGTGTGAGAAGCATACGAAAGATCCGGTAACAGGTCTGCTATATCATGCATGGGATGAACAGCGTATTCAACCTTGGTGCGACCCTGAAACAGGACTTTCGCCTAACTTTTGGGCCCGTTCACTTGGCTGGTATCTCATGGCTTTAGTTGATGTTCTGGGATTGCTGCCTAGTGAGCACTCAGATTATCCAGAGCTGGTACGAATACTAAATGATACCTTAACTGCGGTGAAGAAATATCAGGATAAGGAATCCGGGGTCTGGTATCAAGTGATGAATCTAGGGGAACGCAAAGGAAATTATCTTGAGGCCTCTGCTTCAAGTATGATCGTGTATGCCATGGCTAAAGGTATCCGATTAGGCGTGTTAAACGCTGGATGGTACGAAACATTAGATCTTGCTCAACAAGGACTTATCTCGGAGTTTGTACTAGAAACCAAAGAAGAATGGGTCAATTTAAATAAGAATTGCCAAGTAGCCGGATTAGGTGGAGTGGACCAACGTGACGGTACTTTCGCTTATTACATTAGCGAGCCTATTGTCACTAACGACCAAAAAGGTGTGGGTGCTTTCCTACAGGCTTGTGTGGAATATGAACAATTAAGAGGCTGGATCTGATATAGAACAGGGGGGCTTATGAATGTTGATCTACAATATTGAGGATTTTGGAGCGCTTAAGAATAGTAAAAAGTTAGCGACTGAAGCGATAACGCGTGCGATTGAAGCGGCAAATAAAGCCGGTGGAGGAACCGTTTATGTACCGGCTGGGACGTTCTTAACCGGTGCAATTCATATGAAAAGCAATATCGAATTGAATTTAAATCCTGGTGCCATTCTTTCATTCAGTACGAACCCGGAGGATTACCCTGCAGTGGAATGCAGATGGGAAGGGGTGAAGCAGCAGGTTCATTCACCTTGTATTTATGGAAGAGAGTTAGTTAATGTATCGATCACTGGCAGCGGAATGATTAACGGAAATGGTGAACTCTGGTGGGATAAGTTTCGGAACCGCCGGGAAGAGCTTCAGTATCCCCGGCCGACTCTAATCGGCTGGGACAGCTGTCAGCGGGTAACCCTTAAAGATATCGCGCTGGTCAATTCTCCAAGCTGGACCGTTAATCCGATAGGCTGTTACAATGTGACTATTGATAATATTTCCATTCTGAACCCGGCGGACTCTCCGAATACAGATGGCATTAATCCAGAGTCTTGCACCAATGTGCGAATTAGCAATTGCAATATTGATGTCGGTGATGACTGCATTGCGATCAAGGCAGGAACTGAGGACACCAAAGAACGAGTTCCTTGTGAGAATATCACGATCACCAACTGCACTATGGTACATGGACACGGGGGTGTCGTACTCGGTAGTGAAATGAGTGGAGATATTCGTAATGTCACGATTAGTAATTGTGTGTTTAAACAAACCGATCGTGGAATCCGGATGAAATCAAGACGGGGACGCGGGGGAACGATTGAAGATATTCGGATCAGCAATATTGTAATGGAGGATGTTATTTGTCCGTTTACTCTAAATCTATATTATTTCTGTGGACCACGCGGGAAAGAAAAATATGTGTGGGATAAAAATCCTTATCCGATTACAGAGGAAACGCCGTGTTTTAGACGCATTCATTTTGCCAATATTACCGCACGTAATGTTCATGCCGCAGCGGGTTTCTTATACGGGCTTGCCGAGCAGTATGTATCCGAGATTACGTTTACCAATGTGGACATCTCCATGGCGAAGAATGCAATTCCCGGCCATCCAGACATGATGACAGGGATCGAAAACATGAATAATCGCGGATTTTTCCTCGGGAATGCAAGAGATATTCAATTTCATCAGGTGACGATTGAGAACCATGAAGGGCCTGCTTTTTACATTGAAAATGGAGAAGCTGTAGAGATCATAAATTGTCGATCAAAAAACACGAAGAAGCCGGAAAAATTAGTAGAACAAGCTACAGTGTCACCTGAAGAACAGAATGTCAGTCCATAAGAGAGAGTCATCAATTTATTGAGAGGAAAAGAATCCACTATGCTTGTTGTAGGAAAAGAATCCTTTTGCGCTTATCACACGATTCAAGAGGCGATAGATTCACTAGAGCAGGGGCCATCCGGTCAAGCGGATACGCTTTATATTTTGTCAGGGGTCTATAAAGAGGCAGTGCGGCTTTATCGTTCTAATCTTACGATCATAGGGATTGGCTACGTGGAGATTGTTATGAATCGTTACGCGAAAGAGCGTGATGAAGCGGGCGAAGAAATCAATACATTCTCTACACCAACGTTATTTCTGGGCGGGAGCCATCTGGTCTTGGAAAATCTGGTGATTACCAATAATGCAGGGCAGGGTGAAAATATCGGGCAGGCGGTAGCCGTGTATGCTAATTGTGATCAAACCGTATTTAGAAATTGCACCTTAAAAGGGCATCAGGATACGTTATTCACGGGACCTTTGCCACCTGCACCCAAAGAGCGATCTACGTTTGGAGGTATACCACTGAGAGAACACCATGCCCAATATCGGCAGTTGTATCAGCATTGCTATATAGAGGGAACAGTGGACTTTATATTTGGTGGGGCTACAGCATATTTTGACAGATGTGAAATTCGCAGCTTGTGTCATAGTGAGAATCAAGCAGGTTATATTACGGCTGCCTCCACACCTGAGGGACAATCGTATGGTTATATTTTTAAAAATTGCTTTTTAACAGCAGCTCCTGATATTGCTCCGGTGTTTCTGGGCCGTCCATGGCGTGAGTATGCTAAAACCGTATTTGTAGATTGCCAGTTGGGTGCACATATTCATCCACTTGGCTGGGATAACTGGGACAACACCGCTAATGAACAAACCGTTAGTTATCAGGAATATGGCGTGAAGGATGCAATTCTCTTGAGTAAGCAACGTGTGTCTTGGGCAGATTGCTTTGAAGATGGAGACGAGACGCTGGATAAAGAGTTTATTTTTGCTGGAACGGATTTTTGGAAATAGATACTTTAATTAATGCGTACACAAGTAAAAAACGGTAGTCTAGACAGAAGCATAAAGTCTTAGACTGCCGTTTTATTTAAATGTTGTATCACTTTATTTTTAATATGATCTTTCCTTTAGCTCTGCCCGATTCGGAATACTCCATCGCTTTCTGCGCCTCTACAAAAGGAAACACTTGATCAATAACAGGTTTTATTTGTCCGGATTCAATAAGCTCTGAAATGATTTCTAATTGACTGCCACTTGGTTTCATGAACAGAAAGCTGTATTTGACCTTGTGTTTTGCCTCTAATTTGCTCAGCTTCCGGGTAATCAAGCGAAAAATATTAGTTTTTATGAACCCAGCTCCATACTCTTTTCCGAAGCGTGCATTAGGCAACCCTGAAACCGATACAATTTGTCCTCCTTGTTTGACTGTTTTAAAAGCTTTTTCTAATGTTTCACCGCCAATGGTATCGAATACTCCATCATAATTTTGTAAAATCTTATCAAATGCTTCGGTTTTATAATTGATAATTTGATCGGCTCCAAGTGACTTGACCAATTCTGCTCCAGCATCGCTTGTAGTAGTAGCCACGTATATCCCCATCGCTTTGGCAAGTTGGATAGCAAAGGTGCCAACACCGCCCGCTCCCGCTTGAATCAATACCTTTTGTCCTGCCGTTAGCTGTAATATATCATGTAATGCTTGATAAGAAGTAAGCCCGACTAATGGGATGGATGCAGCTTCCTCAAAGGAAAGATTGTGAGGTTTGAGCGCTATATCCTCTTCATGTACGGAGATATATTCTGCGAAGGTTCCGATTCTATCTTTTCTGGGCCGTCCGTAAATCTCATCACCTATCTTGAATTTTTTAACATTCTTTCCTACTTGGATGACAATCCCTGAAAAATCATTTCCTAAAACTAGGGGCATGTTGTATTTCAACAGCGTACGTACTTTGCCATCCCGCACTTTGAAATCGATAGGATTAATACTTGCTGCGTGGATCTCTGCCAATACATCGTAATCACCCACTGCGGGTGTTGGGATGTCGGCTAGTTGAAGAGGAGAATTCCCGTATTTTTTTATGATCATTGCTTTCATCCTAAAAACTCCAATCCATTAATTATTCATTTTTGCTGATCCAGAAAAATAACTCATCTCAACAGGGGAGATGTTTTTTGATTTCGATTTGTCCTCGCTTTTATCTGAGCAGTCTCGGCGATATTTCCCTTGTTCCAGCTTCATATCAATAAAATCGACAACCTGCTGCAGCGACGAGATTTGGCTGACGATGTTTTCTCGATGGTTCCTTAAATGCTCCACCAGTTCAGGATAATCTGCGGGATCAGCGTCAGCGGAGACCGCCAAAAATGGCTGCATTTCCTGCAAGGGCATGCCTGTTTTTTTGAGGCAGGATAGCAGCAGGATTGTATCTATATCTTCCTGCCGGTAAACGCGATGCCCGTTGTCCTTCCGGTCCGCCCGGGGAAGCAGCGCGATCTTTTCGTAATAGCGGATCGTATCCTCGGATATTCCGGTTTGCACGGCGGTTTCTTTTATCGTAAACGTTTGCTCTGCCTTCATACTGTACCTCCAGGAGATTGCTTTGTGTGTGCATTATACAACTTGGAGCTGACTCCAAGTCAAGACCTTATCTCTGGGACAAAATCTTTTTATTACGCCTTGACTTGGAGTCGACTCCAATTAATAAAATGTGCGTTATAAGAAGAAGATATCCCGAATTCAGGAGGAGATTTACAATGAGTACACAGCAACGTGAAAATATCGCATTGATTACAGGCGCTAACGCCGGGATTGGATTGGAATTAACTCGAAAATTGCTAGCGGAGGATTGGCAGGTGGTTGCTTTGAACCGTTCCGGTTTTCCAGCCGATGATGTGAACATCCAAAAATCCATCAAAAACGGCTGGCTTCGTATTTATAAAACAACCGATCTCGCGGATTTTGCCAGCTTGAGAGGGACACTGGAAGAGATCAAAGGCAAGGAGCAGCGGATCGATATTTTGTTCAACAATGCCGGCGGGAGCTTCCCTGAACTGAGCTATTCGACACAGGGGCGCGAAAAGCACTATGAGTTGATGACCGTTGTGCCGTATATTATTTTAATGGAATTGAAGGATATCCTACAAAAAGGACGCTTAAAAACGGTGATCAACACCTCATCCTCAGCGCTTAAGTTTACGAAAGAGTTTACGATTGAAATCCTGGAGCGTCCCACCACCTTCCGCAAGCTGCTTGGTCCTTACGCCACCTCAAAGCTGGCATTATCGTTATGGACACAGGCCGCTGCGCCGCAGCTTGCTAACGAGGGCATCATGATTCGCAGTGTTGATCCGGGTAGCAATAACACGCTGCGAAAAGGAAAAAATTCTGGACTGCCTCTAATAGTTAAACCGTTGATGAAGCTGTTTTTCTCTCCGCCTACCCACGGCGCCGACCAATTGTATGAGGGTGCTCTGGGAGAACACCGTGGGGAGACGGGGGTGTTTCTTTGGAAAGGCCAGGTTGCGGATTTGAAATTTAAGGATCAAGCCCGGAATGTTTTGGAAAGGATTAGTGATATTTACGAAAATGAGTATCTTCGTTATTAATCAGATCTTTAGTTGTCTCTAATTATTTTTTGTAATTCCTCCAAACGTATGAGATAATAGAGTTTTTCCGTTGATTCTATTTTTCATGGCATGGTAGAGATGCCTGATCAAATATTGGAGGTAGGCTTGTTGGCGAAACAGTATCCTTTTGAATATGATCGGACCAAACCTTTTATGGAGCAAGTAGGGGAATGGGTCGGAGATGTATTCTATGAAATTCTTCCTGAGGCTGGATTTGAAGTACGTGATGAACAGATATATATGGCCTTTCAGGTAGAGCGGGCTTTTGCCGAGAAAAAGACGATTTTTGCTGAAGCAGGGGTCGGAACAGGCAAGACATTAGTGTATTTGTTGTATAGCATTTGTTATGCGCGTTATATGGGCAAACCTGCGATTATTGCATGTGCGGACGAGTCCTTGATTGAGCAGCTTGTGAAACCGGAAGGCGATATCGCCAAGCTTGCGAAGCATCTGAACATGAATATTGATGCCAGACTAGCGAAATCTCCGGATAAATATATGTGTCTGAAAAAGCTGGATCAGGCTCGGAACCATGATGATGAAAGCTTACCACTGGAGAGCTTGTACAGTACATTACCTGATTTTGTACATTCACATGCACCGATGCAGCAATTCCATGCTTATGGAGACCGCAGAGATTACCCTGATCTGAATGACGAACAATGGAACAAGATTAACTGGGATACGTTTCAGGACTGCTTTACTTGCGATATGCGTCACCGCTGCGGGCAGACCTTGTCCCGTGATCATTACCGGAAATCAAGTGATCTGATCATTTGTTCCCACGATTATTACATGGAGCATATTTGGACCTATGAAGCGCGTAAGCGGGAAGGGCAAATCCCTTTGCTTCCGGATCACTGTGCGGTTGTATTCGATGAAGGACATTTATTAGAATCAGCGGCCATGAAGGCGCTTGGCTATAAGATGAAGCATGTCGTCTTTGAAGAATTGATTTCTCGCCTGCTACAGAATGAAATCCGTGAAACGCTGGCGGTTCTGATTGATGAAGCGATCATGCAAAGTGAGCAAATGTTCAAAGCGATTCGCCGTCAATGCCGAAACATACCGGGATCAGATCGGAAAAGCATTGCGCTGAATGCTTCATTGATTCGTGAGGTACACCGGATGCGGAGTGTAATTGCTGCTATCGAAGAAGAATTAGTATTCGAGAGCGGACTCTACACGATTGATGAATACCAACTGCGAATTGTGGAGGAACGTTTGGAGACCATAGAGATCGCTTTGCGATTGTTTGAGGATTCGGGAGCTCTAATCTGCTGGGCGACAGAAGAAAGTGATGGTCTAACGCTGTCGGTCATGCCACGAAATGTCAAAGAGGTACTTCAAGACAGCCTGTTCACGCAAAAAATGCCAATCGTATTCTCATCGGCTACATTGTCTGTGGATAAATCATTCCAATACTTGAAGGACAGTCTTGGGATACAAGATTTTTTATCCTTCTCTGTAGACTCACCTTATGACTATGAGCACCAGATGAATGTCTATGTGCCAGAGCTTCAGAGTGGGGATTTTGCTGAGAAAATGGAAATTTCCCTGAAGCTTATTCAGCGGACTGAAGGTAGAGCACTGCTACTGTTCCGTACTCGTGAAGAGCTTCTGCAGTTCAAGCAGCTTAACTCGTTAAGACCGGAAAGCAGTTCATATTCATTTTTATATGAAGGGGATCAAGAAATCAGCTATTTAATTTCGGCGTTCCAACGGGATGAGCATAGCGTGTTATGTGCGGTCACCTTATGGGAAGGGCTGGACATTCCTGGACCTTCATTATCTAATGTGATCATATGGTCGCTGCCGTATCCTCCGCTTGATCCAGTGTTTATGGCAAAACGGGCGGAAACCTCCACTCCCTTTGAAGATGTGGATTTGCCTTACATGCTGTTAAGACTCAAACAAGGGATGGGGCGGCTGATTCGAACCGGTACAGATCAAGGAATTGTAACTGTACTTGCGGAAGAGGAAGGGCAACATCCGGTACACGAATATATAACTTCTGTACTTCCAAAAGGGACTCGACTACAGAAGCTGGAAGCTTAAATATCACTAACGATTATAATTGCTCCTTTGGTGAGGCAGATGCTACGGCATTTATGTTTCACTCGAAGGAGCTTTTTTGTCTAAAATTAAGCATAAGTATTCCTAATCTTACGGATAGGATATTGGTATTTAACTTCCGGGCGGTGTCGTATTATTGTTGAGTCATGGGATGTATTTATACAGCATCATCTAGAGATTCATCAAGGAGTGTATACGACATGGGTCAATCAGAAGGTTTGTATCAACCAGATCACAACAAAAAGGTTGGGTTTGCATTAGGGATAGGGCTAACCTTAGTTATCGCATTATTGGCGAAATTTTTAGCGGGTTTTCCATTCCTATCTATTATGGGGCAATTGGTCATTGCCATCTTAATCGGGATTATTTGGCGAGCTACGATAGGAGTGCCAAATAGCATCACACATGGCACCGATTTTTCCAGTAAAAAACTGCTTCGTCTTGGGATTATCTTGCTCGGTATGCGGCTTAATCTAAAGGATATCGTTGCGGCAGGACCCCGGGTATTTCTTTTGGCAGTCATCGTCATTATATTTGCGATCTCCGTTGTATACGGACTGGCTCGACTGTTCAAAGTAGATAAGCGCCTCAGTATCTTAACTGCCTGCGGAACTGCGATTTGCGGTGCGGCAGCGGTGGTTGCCATCGCTCCACAGATAAAAGCCAAAGATGACGAAACTGCTATTGGTGCAGCTATAGTAGCTATATTAGGCACAATATTTACACTGCTGTACACATTTTTATATCCTTTTCTCGGCTTATCAGATTTAGGTTATGGGGTATTCTCAGGAGCGACTTTACATGAAATTGCTCACGTTATCGCGGCTGCGGATGCTGGTGGAAATGCTGCCGTTGATATGGCGGTCATCGTTAAATTAACCCGGGTGGCTTTACTTGTGCCGGTGGCTATTTTAATTGGGATTTGGTCCAATCGTGAAGAAAGAAAAGTGCAAGGTGGAGCGGCAAAAGCTTCGTGGAAAAGCATTCCAATCCCTTGGTTTATTCTAGGATTTCTAGTTGTCAGTGGTGTGAATTCGTTAGGAATCGTCTCCGCATCAGTAGCCAATGGGATCGTTACGATTGCTTATATGTTAATCGCTATGGCGATGGCAGGGCTTGGATTAAACGTTGATTTGGCGGCATTTAGACGGCTTGGAATGAAGTCTTTTGCAGCGGGACTTATAGGTTCGGTCATGTTATCTTTAGTTGGATTTATGTTAGTTCACTTACTTGCGCTAGCGTAGTTAGCATGTACACCCTGAGTATGAAATGAGTTACTTCATATCCAAACAGCATCCTTCTCTTTATCATTTAGTGTGGTAGGATATGCATGAAATGAATGGAGGGACTTCAAGTGAAGTATTGCATAGGTGAATTTGCTTCCATTCTCGGGGTAACTGCGGATACGCTGAGATTATACGAGAAACATGATATTGTTAGGCCTACAAAAGATAACAGCAATAATTATAGATATTTTAATGATTTAGATGCAAGGGATCTGTTAATGAGCAGATGGTATCGCAGTATGGAAATTCCATTGCCCGAAGTGGCACTTCTGATGAAGGATTCCTCTATTGAGCAAGTTATGGGATTGATGCAGCAGTCTCAGCAGAGTTTAGAAGAAGAGATTAAGCAAAAGACGATGCTGCTAAACAAGATGAATGAAATTCATAAAGAGCTTAAGGAAATAGAGTCCTCATTATATATATGTAAACTTAAACAACTGCCAGGCATGTACAGGCTTAAGCAAACGGATAAAAATGCATTATTAAAAAATGATATCGTAAAAAGCCTCGTCAACACTTGGATGGATAGGCTTCCTTATGCGTTTTATTCTTTTAAGATTGAGGACGCGGGGGTGTTATCCGGTGATAATAACTTTGACTATAGCTGGGGGCTTACCTTACCCGAGGAGGAAGTGCAGAAATTTGCAATGGATATCGATGAATATGTAGAGTACATTAGCCCGAGTACCTGTATCTCTGCTATCATGTTATCTACGGATGGACATTATATCACGAAGAAATCTTTGCAGTTTATGATAGATTACATCGAAGCAAATGGTTATACCATAGCGGGTGATGTGGTGGGTAAATTAATGCTTACTGAAAAAATAGAAGGCAATAACCGCTCATATTTGGAAGTGAATATTCCAATTGTATAAGTTTATTTTTATAAACACCTGCTCTAAGAGCGGGTGTTTTTTCTTTTTGGACAAGAATTGGACATTGACCTTGGTGCTGCACCAATGTTTATACTTCGGTATATAGCTTGGCAACGTTCGGTAGATATGTATAGATATGAATGTGAAAAATATCACGTTCTTGGCGAGCTATAAGATATTAGATACTGGGGGAGAAGAGAATGCGCAACAGAAATTTCACCAAGAAAATGCTCATGTTAACTTTTTGTATGGTGCTGATCGTTTCCATGCTGAGCGGATGCAAAGGAAATGGGGAGTCGGCAAATTCGTCATCATCATCTTTTAAAGCCGGTACATTCGCAGGGGAAGCGGAAGGCAAAGAGGGCGTGATTAAAGTAGAAGTCACTATGGATGAGCCAGATAAAATTAAAGATATTAAGATCGTAAGCCAGTCAGAAACGGGTGGTCTAGGCGATAATGCACTTGAAAAAATAAAAGATCAAATTCTGGAAGGACAAACCTTGGCAGTAGATGCTGTTAGTGGTGCGAGTCTTTCCAGTGAAGCAATGCTCGCGGCAGTTGAAGATGCCGTAACCAAAGGTGGAGGAAATCTGGAAGTCCTTAAAGCCGGTGGCGTGCAAAAAGCAGGTGAAGGTAAAACGGAAAAGCTTGAATCAGACGTAGTGGTAGTAGGCGCCGGTGCATCTGGTGTGTCCGCAGCGGTAACCGCTGCTGATAAAGGTGCCAAGGTTATTATTATCGAAAAAACAGGAGTTATCGGGGGAGCAAGTAATCTATCCTGGGCCGGTAAGTTCTATAATTCTTCCGCAGCTACTGACAATAATCTTAAAGTAAATGTGGAAAAAGAAATTGCCGATTGGATTGTCAACAATCACTGGAGAGTTGACGCTGCAGCGATTAGACAATACGTAACGAAATCCGGCGAAACTTATGATTGGTTAGCAGAAAAAGGGTATAAAACCAGCTTCCTAAACTTCTTCGGAGAGCAGCTGCATGTGCTGCCAGCTTATGAAACCCGGGAAGAGACCCTTCGGAAAATGTTGGCTGAATCGGTTGAACAAAAGGGTGGACAAGTGATCACCGAAACCACTGCCAAAAAGCTGATTACCAATGAAGCAGGAGAAGTTACAGGTATTGTGGCTGAGAAATCGGACGGGACTACTCTTGAAATCACAGCAAAAAGTGTCGTAATGGCAACAGGCGGTTATGCCGCAAATTCGGAAATGGTTAAAGAAGCTTTTGGTTTTGAAGGGGTTAACGGAGGACTAGGTCAGAATGTTGGGGAAGGTCTGAAAATGGCTTGGGAAGCAGGAGCCAAGGTTCCTGATAACTTCGGTGGACAAATGCTGCACCAAACATTAGCCAGAGCAACACAAGGACTAAAAGCACAATATGAGCCTTTTGAAGCAAGTTATCCGCTGATGTTGACGTATCTGCCTAACTTCATGAATGTCGGTTCTTCCGGAGCACGTTTCAGAGATGAAGCAGCTACATTAACATCGGTCGCAGCAGCTAATACGAGTGCATTTAATGGTGCTTACCATATGGTTATCGTATCAAAATCTCAATTGGCTGCTCTTCAGTCCAAGGGGATGAAAGGTGTTAACGCACCAAGCCTGCCAGGAATGCCACCAGAATTTTATGCCGAATTTGCAGATCAATTCACGTTAGAGAATCCATGGGTAAATGCAGAAAAGGTGTTTGATTCTATGGTAGAAAACGGAGATGGCTACAAAGGAAATACAATCGAAGAATTAGCAACAAATGCAGGTATGGATGTAGATGTGTTTGTAGAAAATTACAATAGTTATAAAGAAGCTACAAAAACTGGTGTGGATACTGAATTTGGTAAAGCTGCTGATTATTTAGAGCCAATGGGCGAAGAAGGACCGTATTATGCCATCGTCGCTGAAATCAACAACTTGGGTTCTGTAGGTGGCTTGCTGGTAAACACTAAGTTCCAAGTGCTAAATGATAAACGTACACCAGTAAAAGGATTGTTTGCTGTAGGGCTTGAATCGGAAGGCGTATTATTCAATGATACCTATGTGGGCAATGGGGTCGGAATTGGTTATTCCTTTACCTCAGGTCGTCTAGGTGGAGAGAGCGCGGCAAACAGTGCTTTGAAAGCTAATTAACGACAATTTCCCGGAAAATAATTCAATCTTTTTAAAGCCGCAGAGTAGACAACTCTGCGGCTTTTTTTTGCTGGAGATTAGAGCCAATCTTCTTTTAGCAAAGATTTAAGAAGCTCTACATTTGTTACTCCCAGCTTGGCAGCGATCTGCTGCTCTAATTCAATTTTGGTGATCATCATTCTGTTATTGCATTCTATACCCTTTGGAGTGAGGACAATATTTTTGTCACGCTGATTTCCTTCGACTTCAACGGCTTCAACATAACCACGGGATAACATGCCTTGAATGCTTTTATGCGTGCCCTGTCTTGAAATATGAATTATTCTACTGATTTCTGAGATCGATAACATTTCTCGGGCCTCAAGAACTGCAAGAATGTGGGATTCGGTCTTATTGATTTGATCCGGGTCTTTGTCTGTCACTATTTTACGTAAAGCTAGATGCTTCTCACTGAGTAAATCAATCAGGTTCATTTTTTGCAGCTGCTTATTCATTAGAACACTCCTAAATGATGGCTCGTTTATCCCAGTATAAGTCATTTGCGATTATTGTCAACTTGGTTGACTTGATTTGAGGATTTGTGTTATTGTAATCCAAGTTGACAATATAGAGATAAAAGGAGCTTGAAGATGGGAAGAAACAAAAAAGAGGCATTTTTATTTACGTTCATCATGTGTTTTTTGATGGTGCTGGGGATGAGTATTTACAATGTAGCACTAATGGAGGGTTGGTCAGGCACGATAGTTAAGGATGTGATTGTCGGCTACTTGCCTGCATTTATAGTTGCACTCATTCTAGATGTGTTTGTTGTAGGCAAGGTTGCGAAGGGGATCGCGCATAAGCTGGTTAAAGAAAATGATCCGATGATCAAAAAAATCATGTTCATATCCTTTTTTATGGTGACCGGAATGGTATTGTTCATGTCCTTCTATGGCGCAGTTCTCCATGTTGGATTTTCTGCTGAACTACCAAGAGCTTATCTGTCTGCCATAGGTAAAAATTTTATTTTTGCACTTCCACTGCAAATCATTTTAGTTGGGCCGCTTACACGATTTATTTTTGTGAAAATTACTCCAGCTGTGTCTGCGTAGGAAATAAATCAATAGAAGCAATGTACAACAAAACGCTCTCCGTCTGCCCGAATAAGCAGAAGTGAGCGTTTTGTTTTTTTAAAGATTAGAGACGTTTATCTATGGCTCGCTCGTTTACGCAAGCGCGTGAACTCTCTTTTTTACAGGTTCGAGTAGATTTAGGGCATACTCATTTCCGCTACCTTTGGGACTATCGTTACGGATATGCTCCTCCAGACATAATCTGGAATTGTGATCCGCTTGATAATCAGGATGAGTATCCAGATACCCCATTAGGGCTTGCCATGAGCCGTAGATATCATCAGTGCTTTCTGTCAAAGCATAGAGGCCGCCGTCGAGCCGCATTTCCTTTAGATGAGCTGGTATCTTCACATTTTCCGGAATTGAGGCACAGAATCCATATCCGTAAGGTTTATTCTCACCACTTGGATGCGGGTTCGTATTGCCGCCAAACAGCCGTGCTGTGCCTAATAGTTGACTAGCGTCCAGCCAATCATTAACTGGAATCATAGCTTCATCTTCTGGAGAGGTACTAACCGCAACATTGTAGGCAAATCTCATAGCTGGGAGAGTAATGAATCTTACATGAATAGGGGTAGAGTGATTAATAGTTGGCATAGATATAACCTCCTCAGTTTTAGTCATACCATCCGATGGACTGCATGACTTTTCGTTTAGTTCAGATAATAATTGATTTGTAATGGGTTCCTCGAGATGGGCGGATATCCACTGTAAAAAGAGATGGATTTCACCTTCTCTATTTGTTAGTTCTGTTTTTTGATTGTGAATAGAAGCCGCTTGCTGGCTGAGCGCTTCGTACATGGACTGAACGGACATATTTTTAAGCACGGTTCCAATATCCTTGATGCTAATATCCAGCTTTCTTAATAATGAGGTAACCCGAATGGCGAGTATTGCTTTCTCATCATAAATCCGCCAGCCAGAGCTGCTGTCCCGCTTACTTTCAAACAATCCTTGTGCTTCCCAGTGACGCAGAGTCCGACTCGTCAGTCCGAATTGCGCAGAAAGCTTATCAATGGTAACAAATCCGCTCATAGACAACTCCCATTTCATAGTTTGATAAGGCGCCTTATGTGGATTATTTTAGCATTTAACGTTACGTCAATTGCAAGGAGAATTAATGATTGGGTATTCGACATAATTTACATTTCTCATACAAAACATTGTCCAGTATTTAACGTCCAGCTTCTACAATCAAGATATTGGTAGAATGTACCTATTGCAATATGAAGCTTTATACGGAGGATGATATTGTTGAAAGCTAGGTCTATGCATCTAACTATGAAATGGAAGTTGATTTTGAGTTTTTCCGCCGTTGTTCTTTTCTTTTTGGGAGTAGCGTTTTATCAAAACCATAAAATCAGCCAAGTGGAGATTTCTATGGAAACGCAAAAAGCTGAGATGGAAAAACGAATTACCGTGTCTATAATTATGCAGCTGCTGCAGGAAATGAATGCGGTAGAATCTTCGTTAGCGGGTTCGAGTGATTTGGAATTCGTCCAACCTTTTAAGGACAAGCAAACAAAGCTGACTAAAGAGTTGGCGACGGTGAATTTTGCGGCAGATTCGCCGGCATTTAAAGAGTTAGAACAATTACATAGTCAGATTGGGGAATATACGGGATATTTTGACGAATTGGTAAAGACCATAGAAGACGAGCAGCTTGATCCCATGAGTGTGCTGGAACAAATCGATGAATTACATACGAAAGCTACAGCGTTGAGTGAAGTCATGCTAGTGACTAATGAACAATTGTATACGGCAGCAGCAGAGAATGCAGAAAAAGCACAGGATTATTCTTTTGATCTGCTTAATCTGACCACCTCTATAGTTGCTTACGCAGCTGTGCTAGTGTTTATTTTCACATTAGTGATTGCGGTTATGCTCATACGTTCCTTCCTCAATCCTATTCATAAACTGCAAGTGGCTCTGCGAAAAATTGCCGAAGGAGATTTGCGTCAGCAGATTAATTCACCTTACAACGATGAGTTGGGCAGTTTGAGTCATCATTTTGATCATATGGTGGAGCGGGTCCGGGAAATGCTTCAGCATACCCAGTCAGTAGCCTCTTCGCTGGCAACTTATTCGCATTCTTTTCAAGAATCTTCATCTATAACGGCGCATACGAATCAAGATATCGTAAGCACTATACAGGAAATCTCGGTAGGCGCAGAACAGCAGGCAGGACAATCTGAGCAGAGCGCTGGCCTGATACAGGAGCTGGAACGTGAAGTGAATGAGATCACGGAGTATACCGAGGTTATGCTGGCTACCAGTCAAACGGCTAATCACAATACTCGTAAAGGATCTGAATCCGTCATCGCCCTCCGGGAGGTGTCTGAGCATTCGCGAGAATCTGTTAATAAAGTATATCTGGCTTTAACCAAACTGAGTGATCAATCAAAGGACATCTCGCGCATCACTAAATCCATAACAGATATTTCTAATCAGACCAATATCCTCTCACTTAACGCAGCAATTGAAGCAGCCCGGGCAGGTGCCTACGGAAAAGGGTTCGCTGTCATCGCTGATGAAGTAAGACAATTATCTGTGCAGACCAAAGAGTCCTCCGTACATATCAGTCAGATTATTAGCGAGCTGCAATCCGGGATGGATGAATTCCAGCAATATATGCTGGTGACCAAAGGAAATCTTGAGGAACAGGATCATAAAGTGGCCGAAACGTTGTCCTCTTTTGAAGCGATTGATCAATCTATTGTGGAGATTAGTAAACAGATTGGGCAAATTCACGACAAAGTGGATATGACTCAGACTATGAACCGTAGACTCGCAGAGTCTGTGCATGCCGTCGCGGCCATCGCCGAGGAAACTGCGGCCGGGGTGCAAGAGGTGAACGCCTCCAGCGTACAGCAGGATCATGCTATCCGTGATATAGCCCGTCAAGCCATTGAGATTAACGAAATTTCGCAGAATTTATTCAAAGAAATCAACATTTTTAAGATTAATTCGGATGGGGACGATGGGGTCAGCGATGAAGGTGGTAGGGATACAAAGCATGCTGGCAATCCAGAAGCTGGGGACACATTAGGAGACGCATTAGGAGACGCATTAGGAGATGATACATTAGGTGCTGGTGATCCTCCAGATGATGGCGGTACTCCAAATGATGGTGGTACACCAAATGCAGACGGTTCTAAAGAGGGGTCTTATCTGACAATCTCTGCTTAGCTCAGCGGGAATTAGCATTAGTAGCGTAAGGTGGAGTAGAGAGTAGAGAAAAGAGTAGGGAGTAGGGAGTAGGGAGTAGGGAGTAGGGAGTAGGGAGTAGGGAGTAGGGAGTAGGGAGTAGGGAGTAGAGAGTAGTGAGTAGGGAGTAGTGAGCAGAGAGTAGTGAGTAGGGAGTAGTGAGTAGGGTCTAGAGATTAGAGTTTATAGAATAGAGTTTAGAGATGAGAGGCTAAAGTTTAGCGCTTAGTGAGGTTCTACCTGCCGTTTTGATTTTAAGTGTATTTTATACAACTAAAAAAGTTTGTATTTAGCTTGATTAGGGTTTAGTTGTATTTAGTGCAGTTATTTCGAGGAGAAATGACGATAACGGTGGTTTAGTGGGGATATAATTGCATGAAATACAACTAAAACCAGATGGGAGTACACATACCTGAAAATAGTTGTATAGAGTGCAATTAAATCAACGTATAATTGTGTTTGGTTACATGAAGAAGCTGGCTCATTCGTGGGAGTTGTCCACGAAAAGCCAGCTTTTTATCGTAGTAACATAGTTAGTAATTAGTCCTCGTACGTTTGATTTAGGGTGCTAACTAACTCTGGGAGCCAGTCGCTTAGAGTGAGAAACTTGTATCCCTCCGATTGAGCTTTAGCTGTATCCATAAACCAGGATTGTGTGATCCCGAATGGAGAATTATGCGCATCCGCTGTTTCGCTTTGAATGACGGCTTGTTTTCCGGTCTCTTTTTCAATCAGCGAGATAAGGTCTTTAATACTAACCTTACCGTCTGAGCAAGCGTTGAGAGGACCCGTCACCGTCGAGTTGCCGAGCCAATACAGAAAATCAGCAGCTTCGTCCGAACGGATAAAACAGATATTTGCATCTGGGATCGGAATCCCGATGGGCAGTTCGTTACGTACATGTTCAATATGAAAATGGAGTCTTCGTGTATAATCGTCAGTTCCCAGAACAATAGGAAAGCGGACAGCGGCTACCGGGAACGTAGCTTGTTGGATAAGGACAGCTTCCGCAAGTCTTTTCCCCTCCTGATAGGTGAAATCCTTTCGTCCTCCATAACGAATTGGGTACGTTTCAGGATCGAATATCTCTTCCGTCAGCGCTTGCTCACTGAAATCATAGACAGATAAACTTGAAGTCAGTATGTAACGCGTGGTTTTGCCGTCAAAAATACGGCGCGCCTGATCCGCTTCATCAGGTGAAAAACAAATATCATCGTAAACTACATCCCAACTCGTATCACCTAATGCTTGAGCGAAGGCCTCCGGTTGAGACCGATCTACCTGTATCCGGTGAACGAGATCGCCAAAAGGATCGCTTGTTTCCCCGCGCGTTAGTATGGTGACTTCGTTCTTAGAATCCTCAAGCAGACGCTCGACCAAACGTTTTCCAAAAAAGCGTGTGCCGCCTAAAATAAGAATCTTCCTCATCAACCTCACTCCTTGATTGCTATTAATGGTTATTAAAACGACTGTTTATTGGTTTATATAAAGCTTCTGACTCATTGTAGATAAGCAGCGGGATCAGCCAGATCAGCAGCAATGTATTGAGTTTTGAGTGATACAAATTGGACTAAAGGGAAAGAGTTAGTTTGATTGTACCTCGTGCAATAGAATTCGTATTAGAGTGGAGAAAATTTGATCCTATTGCACTCTATACAATCAATGGATGAGCAAGTGGCATTAAACTAACTTTTCACTAGAATCTATTGCAGAGAGTGCAGTAGATTCAATTTTTGCTGCCAGGACGGCGGATTCTGTTGCACAATATGCAACGTTTGTAGCTAGTTACCACAAACCGCCCAAACGCTAATTACACATTAAGCGCACTACTCGCAAATATATCTACTCTTTTTTAACGTAACGAGACACTTAGCTGCCCGAGATCCAGCTTAACGAAAAACTACGCCACCATACACATTCCTGGCGTGGTATAGTTCCAGCTGTTTGAACTGAATCCACCAGCTTGGAAGGTCTGGAAGCCTTGCAAGCTTTGGCTCGATACCGCCATTACAGGTTCCTGGCTTTCGTCCGCAAATACAAGCTCGATCAGCTCGTCAATTTCCCCATGTTCATACGCGGCTGCAAGGCGGCTCAAGACGATCTGCATGGCTGTGTCCTGTGGTAAGGAAGGACCATCGGCCTGAAGCAGCTCTTGTCTTACGAGAGGGAGGGCTTGCCGGGCTCGGTGCAGAGCGGCTTTTATTGCCCCTTCTGTGGTATCGAGAATGTCGGCAGCTTCCATTGCAGAGTGTCCCAATACATCTCGAAGCAGGAACACCGCCTGTTGCAGCGGAGACAAATGACCCTGTAGTGCTTGAAAAGCAGCTTCAATCTCAAATGAACCATACTCCGCAGAGGCCTCAGTGGGGGACTGATCCAGCTCCAACACTCGTGACAAGGTGGCTTTTCGCCGCATGATATCAATCCATGTGTTTCGGGCAATCCGAAAAAGCAATGCCTCAGGATTTGGGTGATTTGTAGAACGGGTATGATGAGTAGAATTTGTAGGAATCGTAGAATGCATTGCAGATTTTGCAGACGGTGCAGTCTTAGATGGCGTTACAGCCTTTGCAGCCGTTGCAGCCGTAGAAACCATATAGTTCATTTGATTAGTTTGATTAGTTTCAAGTTTTTCATTAGCTCCATTAGCTCCATTAGCTTCATTAGCTTTATCATTTTCAATGGTTTCTTTATTTTGTTTAACTTCACTCATTGGAGTGTTCCCATTATTTGCGCTCGTTGGGTTTGATGGCTTCATATAACCAAGGGCCTTGACCCATGTATCCTGAGCTAAATCATCGGCATCCCACGGGGATTGTGTCAATGCAAGACAATATCGCTTCAGAGCTTTCTGCAAAGACCTGGTGTTACTTTCATCCGGCGCATCTCCGGTGCTAAGCTTCTCAAGGATGATCACTCTGCATAACTCCTTTTCCAGTAAGGTGATTTCGATTACTTCTAATAATAAACGAATGAGCAGGAAATTAAGATACGCAATTTTAAAAAATAAAAATTCTCATGCCTAACGTATCCTATCCCCTTACTAATCCGTTTACAGGGTAGATTTCAAAACTCTAAAACAGATGGAGGTCGAATACGGATGGCGTACGTTCCTTATGTAGTCGAACAAACGAATCAAGGTGAAAGATCTTACGATATTTATTCGCGGCTGTTGAAGGACCGGATAGTGTTCGTAGGTGCGGAAATTGAGGATCAGCTGGCTAACAGTATTGTTGCCCAGTTATTGTTTTTATCAGCAGAAGATCCGGATAAAGATATACACATGTATATTAATTGTCCAGGTGGCTCTATCACCGCAGGCTTCAGTATTTATGACACGATGCAGCTTATTAAGCCGCCGGTGAATACCATTTGTACAGGAATGGCGGCTTCTTTTGGTTCTTTGTTGTTATTGGCTGGGGCCAAAGGGAAACGTTATGCCTTGCCGAATAGCGAGATTATGATTCATCAGCCGCATGGTGGGGCGCAGGGGCAAGCTAGTGACATTGCGATCAGTGCCAAACGTATTTTGAAGGCAAGGGAAGTGCTTGTGCAAATTACAGCGGACCGAACTGGGCAGACGGTAGAGAAGGTACTGCAAGATATGGATCGAGATTATTTCATGTCAGCCGATGAGGCGGTTGAATACGGAATTATCGATAAGGTCATCACAAATCTCTAAGACGAAGGAGTGAAGAAGGCTATGCTGGAGGTTTTGCAGGGAAAAGAGGTAACAATCTATTTTGTGGATGGCTCCAACGCTACAAAAGGAGTGCTGGAAACGGTAAGTGAAAAGTTCGTCAAATACCGGACGGATTTTGAAGAGTTTTATATTCCAATCAGCTCGATCTGTTCTATCTCTCTAGATACCAAAACGCGTGAACGAGCCAAAGTAGGATTCACACAATAACATCAACAACAACATCTGTATAAAAAAGGGTTAGGAGCTCCACAGCTCCTAACCCGTACTTTCCCGAATAGCCAAATAATGAGCCACATTTGCATGATGCGGCACAACGGTCTCCCCTTTAATCAGCTTGATTAAAGTTCGAGTGGCGGTCATCCCAATCTCCGTTCCAGAGTATTCAACCGAGGAAAGCTTAGGTCGAACGATAGAGGCAATGAAGCTGTTATCAAATCCGAACACGGCGACATCAGCTGGCACCCGTAGACCGTTATCGGTTAAATGATTCATGGCTCCAACTGCCATCCAATCTGTAGAGCAAAACACCGCAGTAGGTAACTCTCCGCTATCCATAATTCGGCGCATGGCGTCGCTCCCATCTTCGACGGCCATCGCACTTTCTACTACCCATTCTTTCCTTAAGGTTATGCCTGCATCCATAAGGGCTTGTAGATAGCCTTTATACCGATCCCCACCCACCGCATTATCTCCCGAGCCGCGAATCATAGCGATTTTGCGATGACCTTTTTGAATCAGATAAGTAACAGCTTCATAAGAGGCAGTTATATTGTCCAGATGAACGGAAGGAATCGTATCCACCTGCGATTGTTGCCCGACAAGCACGCAAGGTGTATTTGAGCTGCGGATGATCTCCAAATGTTCATGGTTTGGAATAGAACCCACAAATATATTTCCTTCTGTCCCCATCCGCTGGAACATCTTCAAATAATGTTGTTCACTTTCTGCACTGCCGTCCGTTAATCCGACCATAATGTCGTATCCATACAAATCCGCGAGATCGCGAATGCCAACATTGAAGTCATCCAGTACAGTGTTGCTATTCTGCGGAATGATCACACCGATCAGCTGTGTATTAGCTTTGTCCGTTTCAAGGCCGATGACATTCGAACGGTAGTTGGTTTGTTTAATAGCTTCCAGTACTCGTTTACGGACATCATCGTTAACTGGTTTGCTGTTATTGATTACCCTGGACACCGTAGAGATCGAAACGTTCGCCAATTGGGCTATATCTTTTATCTTTACCTTCAAGAAGATCACCATAACTTTCCATATGATTCACTTGGTGTTTCAACTCTCGCAAGCATATCACGGATAGCTTCAAGAATCCAAAAGATTGTTGTTGACCTAGGAAATAAAAGGTCCTATAATGATCGCTGAAGGAAAATTATTTCCTTGAAAAAAGCTTGTTTTGCACGATAAAGTTGAATTTTTGCTGAAAACAATAACTGAATTATTAATTCTAATGAATTTCGGGAAAATATTTTCCTGTGAAGGGTATATGAATACGAAGGAGCTGCATGCATTGAACAGAACATGGTGGAAAGAAGCCACAGCGTATCAAATTTACCCACGGAGCTTTATGGACAGCAATGGTGATGGTGTAGGCGATCTGCAGGGAGTCATTTCTAAACTTGATTATTTGCAGGAGCTTGGCATCAATGTCATTTGGATCTGTCCTATTTATAAATCCCCAAATGATGATAATGGTTATGATATTTCGGATTATCAGGATATTATGGCGGAGTTCGGCAGCATGGCCGACTTTGATCAGCTGCTGCACGAGGTTCATGCACGAGGCATGAAGCTGATTCTGGATCTAGTGATTAATCATACTTCGGACGAACATCCATGGTTTGTTGAAGCACGTTCAAGCAAGGATAATCCGAAGCGGGATTATTATATTTGGAGTGATCCCAAGTACGGGAAGGAGCCGAATAACTGGGAGAGTATTTTCAGCGGTTCGATTTGGGAGCTTGATCCCGCCACAGAGCAATATTTTATGCATGTATTTTCCAAAAGACAGCCAGACCTCAACTGGGAGAATCCTGAGGTGCGCCGTGAATTGTATAGCATGGTCAACTGGTGGCTGGACAAAGGAATCGACGGCTTCCGGGTGGATGCCATTTCACATATTAAAAAAATCACCGGACATCCCGATCTACCGAATCCACAGAATCTTCCGTATGTTCCGTCTGGCGATGGGCACATGAACCGTGAGGGGATTCACGATTTCTTGCAGGAGCTCAAGCAGGAGACGTTTGACCGATATGACATCATGACGGTTGGCGAAGCGAGTGGTGTAAATGTTGATCAGGCGGAGTCGTGGGTGGGTGAAGAGCAAGGCAAATTTAATATGATTTTTCAATTCGAGCATTTAGCTCTTTGGAATAAGAGTGTGACAGGTGGATTGGATGTTCTGCAGCTAAAATCAGCGCTCTCCCGTTGGCAAAAAGGTCTTGAGGGCAGAGGCTGGAACGCATTGTTCATCGAAAATCACGACCAGCCGCGTTCAGTTTCTACTTGGGGAAATGATGGCCAGTATTGGAAAGAGTCAGCTAAATCGTTGGCTACGATGTATTTCCTGATGCAGGGAACACCATTTATTTATCAAGGTCAAGAAATTGGGATGACCAATGTAAGATTTGAATCAATGGATGATTACGATGATGTGGCGATGAAGAACTTGTATCGTTTGGAGACTGAAGCCGGTAAACCACATGAGGAAGTCATGGAGGTAATCTGGAAGAACGGTCGGGACAACTCTAGAACACCAATGCAATGGAGCGACTCTGAAAACGCTGGTTTCAGCAGCGGCAAGCCATGGATGAAGGTGAATCCGAATTATACGGAAATCAATGTGGAGCGGGCGAAGCAGGACCCTTATTCCATCTATCATCATTACAAAAAGCTTATCGCTCTTCGGGCTGCTAATCCCGTTACTGTTTACGGGACATATGATCTCATTTTGCCTGAAGATGAACGTATTTATGCTTATACGCGGACGCTTGGAAATAAAAAACTGCTGGTCATGTCTAACCTGACAGCAGAGGAAGCGCTGTTTGACCTTCCATTTGATTTGGAATTTGATACTAGTGAATTGCTCTTGCATAACTATGAGGTTGATCCTGCGGAGCCGATTGAGACAGTCGCATTACGGCCTTACGAGTCCCGTGTGTATATGCTGGTTAACGCACCTGTAGAGCAAGAGGGTAGCAGTGAACTTGTACCTGCACAAGAGTTAAGTGAAGCTTCTTTTCCAGAAACCGTTTAATATATTCATTGTAATTCAAAGCGTCCGGTTATCCGGGCGCTTTTTTTGTTGCGGTAGTGTAGGGCTCTTGCACAAAATGAATGCGCTTACTTAGGCGAGTCGTATAAAAATATTATTTTTTCTATTATTTTTGTTCCCAAAATTAATAGAATACTATATTATGTTATGAATACAGATTCATATAAGTGTATATTCATTCAATTTGGGGTGAAAGTAGACAAAATTATAGGAGGTAAAAAATGTCCAAGAGAATACTATCTTTATTACTAGCTTTTACACTTATGATGTCGGGTCTGCTTCCAGCTGCATATGCAGGTGAAGTTGCAACCGAAATTAATCCGCAGGCGGTTGTTGCTCCGGTTTCTACGGAGAACACAGCTGATCCAGCGGTGCTTTCTTCAGAACAAACTACGGTAGCGACTGCTGTCTATGAACAAATAGCGGCGACAGTTTCCACAGAAGTATACAAAGCTTCTATGACGGAAGCTAGAACATTAGAATTGACTTTAGATCTTCCTGATGGGGCATCGCCTCAAGATATCATCTGGAATTTTGGCAGAACGGCGGAAGAGATGAAGCCGCTGGCAGAGTGGAAGAAATGGAATAAAGATGCGAAAGATTATTCAGGTAATCCTTTCGTAACAGTGACCTATGAGCCGATCTCAGGTTCAAAAGTAAAGGCTTTAATTCATTTTGATTTGCTGTACGGAGAGAATCTCTCATTAACGGGTATACGTGCAGAGTACGTCAAACGAGTGGGAATTTATAATCTAATCGGGACATTACCTGCTGGAGATGTGCTGGTAGAGCAGCAAGTCAAACTAAATCCATATGAAACCTATCATACATATGATGAGATTAAACCGGCGATCGATAGGATTACTGCTGACAGCAATAATAAATATGATCGATATGTAGAGTATCAGCAAATTGGGACCTCAACTCAAGGTCGTGCCATTCATTTCTCTATTGTTGCTAAGGATAAGTCCTCAGTAGATCAATATTTGAACGAGACCTTACCGCTTATGATGAATGATCCTGAAGCCCTGCAAAAGAAAATTAACGACGGGGATCTGCAGGATTATAAGGTACCTATCTGGTTGAACAACATTCATGCCGATGAAGCCAATGGTGTCGATGTAATCATTAAGTTTTTGGATACGCTGATGACACAGCAAATTGTCACCTATGATACCACTGATGATAATGGAAATCCGAAAAAGGTAGTTCTGAACATCGACGAAGCGCTTGACCATGTGATTTTCCTGCTTGATTATGTAGAGAATCCTGACGGTCGCGCGTTAAACACGCGTCAAACTTCAACGCTGCTTGATCCAAATCGGGACAACTCTTACCAGACCCAGCCTGAGACACAAGCGGTAACTGCACAAATTGCTAAGTGGACGCCGCTTACCTTTTTGGACATGCATGGATTTGTAAGTGGCTTCTTGATTGAGCCTTGCACACCACCTCATGATCCTAACATTGAATATGATCTTGTAATGCCAAGTATGCTTGAGCAAGCAAATGCCATGGGGAAGGCGGGAATTGCTAATACTAAATATGATTCCTACCATATCCCTTATGAAGAATACGAAAAAACACAACAGGATCCGAACTATAAAGGAACGAATGCAACAGGTTGGGATGATGCTTCACCAGCCTACACAGCTGTATATGCCATGCATCAAGGAGCACTTGGGCATACGATTGAAGTGCCTGAATTGAATGAAGATTCACTGGATGCCTTTTATTATGCGGCTTTGGGGGCAACCGATTATGTGATCAACAACAAGCAGGAACTGTTCCTGAATCAATTGGAAATCTTCAAACGGGGTATCCAAAATGAGAATACTAATGCTGCTGTTAAAGATTATCTAATCAATGCACAGAATGAGTCCATTGGACGTCCAGGGGTAGATGAGAATACGAATTTCTTCCCTGAGTATTACATTCTTCCGGTTGCAAAAGATTTGCAAAAAAATGATCTGGAAACCTACAAAATGGTTCAGTACCTACTGCGTAACAATGTGAAAATAGAACGGACAACAGCCAGTGTAACTGTAGATTCTGTAGTCTATCCGGCTGGAACCTATGTGGTGAATATGCATCAAGCCAAAAGAGGTTATGCGAATCTTGTCTTGTATGATGGACTAGATGTCTCGGATTTTAATGAGATGTATTCAGATACGGTACAGAATTTCTCGGCTATGCGTGGTTTTGACCGATATATTAGCCGTTCTGTTGGAGCATTCACTGGGAAAACAGAACAGGTTAGCAGTGTAACGATCCCTAGTGCGAATCTGGATCAATCTCCGTTCGAGCAAAATTATGTGATTAAAAACAGCAACAATGATGCGATAAAAGCTGTGAATGAGCTGCTAGCCAATCATAAGGCAGTGACACTGCTGGAGAATGGGGGGACGGGTTACGAGAAGGGAAGTTTCCTTGTATCCAGATCCAACCTTAGAACGGTATCGTCTAAATATCTGCTGGATATTGTGCCGTTTAGTGCTTCAGAGAACAGAACGGGTAAATTGCTTAAGGCTCCTAAGGTAGCTATTGCAGGAGCGACTGCATTTATGCTGAAGGATCTTGGATTTAACGTAACTACGGATACAGTGGCAGCAGATGTTCTAATCAATTCGGGAACGAATCTGATTGCTACAGGTAAACCATTTATCGGTTATGGAAGAACGATGCTGAAAACTGTTAAAGGGCTTAAGGTCCTCCCTGGGCTGGACTATTCAACTCCGGTCAATAAGGATGGCAAAGAAGATGCTCATGAGGGATTATTTAAGGCTGAGGTCTCTCAGGACAATGTAATTACAGCGCCTTATGCCGATAGCGAATACCTCTACACGGTTTCCGCGGCTTATATTACAAAAGTGCCTGAAGGCGCAGAGATCTTGGCGAAATACGGATCAGGCGCTGACTTTTTCAAAGCAGGCTGGTGGCCGAATAACGAGGCTGCACAAGACCAAGTATTGGCGCTTACTTACAATACAGACAACATTCATGTGACGTTATTTGCGAATGATCTGATGAATAAATATCATCCGCAAAATCAATTCAGATTGCTTGCCAATTCAATCTATGCTGCTGCTCCAGCGGCGACTGAAGAGGATGGTATGGATAACGGGGTGAATGAACAAGAGCCAACGACACCTTCGACACCGTGGCAGCCATCTGTAACATCAACACCTGCACCGACCGTGCAGCCGTCTGCAACACCAACGCCAGCTCCAACTCCAACTGTGCAGCCGTCTGCGACACCAGCCCCAATAGGTTCTAACTTCACGGATCTAGGTAAGGTGGCGTGGGCAGCATCGGCGATTAAAGAGCTGGCGGCAAAAGGGATTCTGCAAGGGGTGAGCGATAATACCTTTGCTCCGCTTAAAGAGGTGACGCGTGCCGAGTTTATTACCATGATCGTGCGAGCTTTTGATCTGCTTGATGTGAAATCATCCGCTGCCTTCAGTGACGTGAAAGCTTCTGACTGGTCTTACGGATACATTGCATCCGGGGTCAAGAACGGATTGATTAACGGTGTAGGCAATGGAAAGTTTGATCCTAACCGTGCGATTACACGTGAGGAAATGGCAATCATTGTATCCAATGCATTTAAGAAATTTAAAGGCAAGTCGGTAAGTGATACAAATGCCGCTCTGGCTAACTTTAAAGATCAGGCAACAATCGCTGCTTATGGTAAAGAAGCGGTGGCATTACTAACACAGGAAGGCATTGTGCAAGGTCTGACTGCGGATACCTTCGGTCCTAAAAAAATTGCCAACCGTGCTCAAGCAGCAGTGATTATCGATAGGATGTTGAAGCTTAATTAAGTTTTAGATTCTTATAAAAAAACAAAAATGCCCCTCAGCTATTTGGCTGAGGGGCATTTTTTTATAGTTACTTTGCATCATCCGTAGAGGGTAAATCCGGCAGTTGTTGAATGTAGCTGTTTGACATATTTAGAAGCCGCTGAACGGCGTCAAATTGTTCTTTTGTCGAACCGCCCTCTGTTTCTGAGCCATCGATTAGATTAAAGTTGTCTCCATCGTCGTAATCGACACCAGTTAAATACATGCTTGTGTCATTAATGAAAGAGCCGGTAGGCAAAAAGTGTCTGACAGGCAGCATGTTGGTCTGTTGGTTCATCAGGTCTTCTCCGAAGTGGAGCTGGTCTTTCATTGAAATCCCTAACAGGTTAGCTACAGTTGGCATAATGTCGATTTGGCCACCAGTTTGGCTGTACACGGCAGGTTCACCTACACCAGGGGCATGAACGATGAAAGGAACATTGAACATATCGGTATAACCATATTCGTGTCCGACCATTTCTTCCATTAACGATTTCTCGTTGCCATCAAGGGAATATAGCGATACACCCTGATGGTCACCGTAAAAGACAATGACGCTATCATCCCATAGACCACTGGACTTTAATTGATCCAGGAATTGTCCCATTGCATAATCTGCGTAATTTTGAGCTAGAATATAGTTGCCAACTAGGGTGCCTTCATACCGTTTAGGCAGTGTCATTTTATTTTTTAACTCTGGCATTTTATAAGGGTGATGAGCACTCATAGAAATGACCATCGCGTAAAAAGGATCATCTTTAGCATCCATTTTGACTAATTCTGGAACAGTCTTGGCATAGAGTACCTCATCTGAAGCACCGAATGCGATATGATCATCATCCCCATAGAACGCTTGATCATAATACTTATCAAAGTCTAGAACTTTGTATAGGGTTTTGCGGTTCCAGAATTCTACGCTATTGGTGTGAAAGGTTGCTGTGTTATATCCATTAGCTTTCATTAACTTAGGCAGGCTCGGAAGCGCCTTATCCATATAATTGGATGAAGTGGCTACTTCGTGGTGAGGAACGTACAACGAAGTATTCACTACAAATTCAGCATCCGAAGTTGTTCCTTGCCCGGCATTAGTATAGAAGTTATTGAAATAATGTTCGCTTTTCAAAAGCTTATTTAGATTGGGTGTTACTTCCTGCCCGTCAATGCTCAGGCCCAGCAAAAAGTTCTGAAAAGATTCCATTTGTACCACGATTAGATTCTTACCTTGAGCTGCCGCCCAGTACTTCGGTGAGACAGGTTCTGTAATCCCTTTGGTCTCGTTAATGGATGGTTGCGTGATTTCTTTGCTGTCGATTATTTCTTCTGTTTCCCTTGTATCGGCAAAAATAGTATAGACCTCGTAATTAAGAATCCCCATACTCTCCGCTTTTTTGTTCTCGTTCATACTGGCATGATTTGGCCAAACATTAAAGACACAGACCGCCAAAGAAACACTGATGATTCCAAACAAAGCAGTCCGGTTCATGCGGCGGTTCATACCTCTTTCTTTCCAGATCGCAATATATTTCGGACGGAACATAAAAAACATGAAAACTACAATATCCACAAAAATGAACAAGTAGTAAGGGTCCAGCAATGAGTATGTGCTTTCTCCCACCTTAGTTACTTTATCTGCTTGTTCTAAGGCATGATAAGTAGCAATTACACCGTAATATTTGTAATACATTAGCACGGCAAAATATATGACTGAAATCAATAGGTTGGCTATCATGTAATACAGAAACTTTCGTTTGGAAGCCATCCATTCTATGAGTCCAAATACGATAAAGAAAAATGGGATCTCTGTCAGCAGCATGCTCCAGTTAGGACCGTCGCTAAAAACTACGAACCAGGCCACTGCGCATTTTAGCAGCAGGACGAAGCTAAAGATTAGGAAGGGTTTATTTTTTATATCAAAATCTTTTTTCACTCGTTATCATCCTCTCTGATGCAATTACACCAAGGTCCTGCATATACCTGTATTTCATGGAAATCCGTTGCAATATGCCGAAGCTTATTATGCTCTCGAAGTTAACAAGTGTCAAAAGGTGGACGGGAGCCCTAGAGCGAAGCAACAGGCGATTTATGCCGCATAAGCAGGTAAAATCAACGCCAATCCCAAACTACAGGGTCCTATGCGTATAAAATGATTTTAATAATTTCCAGTATCCCGCAACTTTGTATAATATTCCTCAGTCTAAATATAGAGGAGTGATTAGAGAGGCGGGAATCAGATGACTAAGCGGCAGTTTGTAACGGTGGTAACGATTTGTTTTTTTGTACTCTTAAACTCTGGATGTAATCAAGGGGAGAACTCCATAGGTGTGGAACCTGCTGCCTCTATAGCTTCAACGTCTGTACCACAGGTAACGTCGACATCTGCTCAAGTAACTATGATTCCCGAAGACTTTTTGCAAACACTGGATTATAAAGTTCAGAGCCATCCGGAGGTATTTGCAGTTGAGGTACCGCAGAACTGGGAGGTTAAGCTGGGGGAGTATCCAGTGGGACTTTACTGGCAATTAGCGAATGAGTTCTCTAAAGATGCAGGATTGGATTTGACACTGCTGAAGGGGACCACGGTAGAGGTGCAGCGGTATTCCTTAGTCGATGGTTTACCTGGTTCTGGCGAACAAAAAGAATTTTCTTATCCCTCCAACCTCGTTTTGCTTGTGCAATCAGGGAATACCGTTGGTGCGTGGCTGGAATTTAATATTCAAAGTATCGGCCCGTCTATTAAGAAGCGTAGCTTGACTGACATTACAGGACTTACATTTGAGGAGTGGACGGAGAGAGAAGGTTTGTTTGCTGAGGAAGGTGAGAATGGTGACTTAGCCTCATTAGGCCATTTCGAACTTCTGGATGCTTTCTTTCAGGCTATTCAGGATGGTAATCATACCCGTGCCCGCGCATGTTTGAATCCTAATGCCTTACTCACTGCATTGACGGTTAACCGTCAAACGCATCAACTCTATAACCCGGATTTTGGTGGTGAAAATGCTCTCAGTGAAAGTATTGTTGAGGCTAAGCCTACCTCTTATAAAGTGATGGATTATGATACTGGCTCAGAAATTAAAGACATCGGTGACCGCACAACGTTAAATATTGTGGTCGATCTGTATATGAAATCACTAAATCCCGTCTTCAATACCCCAGATGGCCGGGAGACTCGCTTCGCAGTGTTGACCAAACACGCTAACGGCTGGAAGATTGGAGGTTTTGGAACGGGACCGTGAGTTGTTGCGTTATCTATTTTTAATAAAAGGAGTGATCTCAAGTGTTTAAACAAAGTTTGATGTCAAAAGTGCAGGTAAGTCGGATTTGTAGAGTTGTTGTCGGGACTGTTCTTTGCCTGACTATGGTCTCACCTTTAGTGGCAGCAGCAGATAATGTGAATTCACTTGAAGAAAAGAAATTATTGTCTGGCATCACCCAACTGGACGCTGGTGACAGAAGTGCGTATGCCGTCACTGCGGATGGAACAGCCTGGGCGTGGGGTGGTGGGTATGGCTCTATTGGTAATGGGGCGACCACACCAGCGTATACTCCCGTCAAAATGCATATCGATCATGTAAAGCAAATCTCAGGTGGTTATCGCCATAACTTGATGTTGAAGGACGATGGTACAGTGTGGGCGGTAGGGGGGAACGAGCATGGACAACTTGGCATTGGAACACAGTCTTCTAAGATTCTTGTAGAGCCTGTTCAAGTGCAAGGGCTAACAGATGTGAAAGCTGTTTCTGCGGGGGGCACCTTTAGCTTAGCTCTTCTTAAAGATGGAACGGTCTGGGCGTGGGGAGGCAATGAACAAGGAGAACTCGGTGACGATTCGCGGAAAAACAAGCTAACCCCGGTGCAGGTGAAGGGACTACCCACCGTCCTGTCTATAGCAGCGGGATCGAATAATTCAGTGGCTCTTGGTAACGGCGGAGAGGTATGGGTGTGGGGATCACAGCAACCGCTGGGAACTCAGAAGGGCGTAATCTTAAAGCCTACGCTTATTAAAGGAAGCGGAGAATATAGAGCGGTTGATATGGATGGAGCCTATGGACTTTATGGGGCGGCATTGAGATGGGATGGCACAGTATGGATTTGGAATAATTACATAGATCCATATCTGGGAGAAGCTCTAAAGCCTGTTCAGGTTCCAGGACTTACAGACGTCATTTCGCTGACAACAGATTCCGCAGTGAAGGCGAATGGGACCGTGTGGCAGTGGACGGTTGGCGATAAGAACAAGATTAATGTTACACAGTCTAAAGGCATCCAGAATGCAGTTTCCGTTTCTAAAGGGAGCAGAAATCATTATGTACTCTTAAAAGATGGTCATGTCCTTGCCTGGGGGGCAAATGAATTTGGACAGACGGTCTGGGGGTCAGAGAGATCGAGGTGAGTACGCCTCAGCTGGTGAAAAAATCTATTCAAGTGTTGTTGAATGGGAATGAAATGGAACTGACTATGCCGCCGTTACTAATCAATAATTCGACATATGTTCCTTTAAGAGGAGTCTTCGAGCAGATGGGAGTTAATGTTCGTTGGGATGTTCCATCGAGAGCTGTGGTTGCTGTGAAGGGATCTACAACGCTGATCTTGAATTCGGTAACTGGACAAACGACTGTTAATGGAAAGATTATCGCAACAGATCAAAAACCGGTCTTCATTAATGATAGCGTTTATGTACCCCTCAGATTGATAAGTGAAATGTTGGGGGCGCAGGTAGAATGGGATGCAGGTGCTTATGCCGTTCGAATAAATTCCAATAAATAAGTTGACTATATATTAGAAGCTTTAGGCTGAACTCTCCTTCAGGGGAGCTCAGCTTTTTTGCGTGGAAGGCAGAAGATTTAGGGGGATATGCAATGACCGTAAACAAAGCGTACGCGATTTTGAAGAATGTGTGCGGGAATCTTTTCGAGGATTCTTTATACGGATGATGATGAATATTGGAAAAATGGGACAACTTATAATTATCCCAATGATCGTTCAATTATGGGCGCGAAACGGATGGGCATAGCAACAACGATTAATATTGGGACAAAAACGGGTAAGAGTATATATTACGGCCTCTTTGTATTTGCTGCAGTGCTGTTGATTGGAATGTGTGGAAACCGAACTTCTTTAGGCGGAGTTGAAAGGGTGGTGAGATTTTTCATTGATTTTAAAATAAATCGTATGAAGTATAACCCTCTTGTGATAGAATAATCTAGTTGCCCTAGTTTCTGAAAATCCACTCTGTTCCAGCAAAACACTTGATCTATACACGTGGATAATCGAGGAAATATGAGCATTTAAGAGTATTAACAAGATTTCTTAGAGATTTTACACAAAACACATCATTTTTTGTCGGTTTTTATTGATTTATTCAAAAATATTATGTATAATCAGCCTTGTTGATTTTGCAAATGGAATTTTAGGAGGTTTTTATTTTGGGAAAAGCGTTAATTATTGGCGCTGGCGGCGTAGCAAGTGTTGTTGTTCATAAATGCTGCCAGAACCCGGATGTATTTGAAGAGATCTGCATTGCTAGCAGAACTGTCGCGAAATGTGACGCTCTGAAAGATAAATTAGCCGGAGGCCGCACGAAGATTTCTACTGCTCAGCTCGATGCAGATAACACGGACGAAGTCATTGAACTGATCAAGAGCTTTGAGCCGGATGTCGTTATTAATGTCGCTCTCCCATATCAGGACCTGACGATCATGGATGCGTGCCTGGCAACAGGAGTGCACTATGTGGATACTGCCAATTATGAACCACAAGATACAGCGAAATTCGAATATTCCTGGCAGTGGGCTTACAAAGAAAGATTTGAGAAAGCTGGCCTTACCGCTTTGCTCGGCAGTGGATTTGACCCAGGTGTAACTGGCGTATTCACGGCTTATGCGCAAAAGCACTATTTTGACGAGATCCATACCATTGATATTGTAGACGCCAACGCTGGCGATCATGGATATCCATTCGCTACAAACTTTAATCCTGAAATCAATATTCGTGAAATTACAGCTAATGGCCGTTATTTCGAGAATGGCGAGTGGATTGAAACTGCACCACTTTCTGAGAAGAAAGTTTACGATCTTCCGGAAATTGGACCTAAAGATATTTATCTTTTGTACCATGAAGAGCTGGAATCCTTGGCTGTTAACATCAAGGGCGTGAAAAAGATCCGTTTCTGGATGACTTTCTCACAGAACTACCTGACTCACTTGAAAGTGCTTGAGAATGTGGGTATGACTTCTATCGAGCCTATCATGTACGAAGGTAAAGAGATCGTTCCTTTGCAATTCTTGAAGGCAATGCTGCCTGACCCAGCTTCCCTGGGACCAAGAACAAAAGGTAAAACTAACATTGGATGTATCATCCAAGGTACTAAAGACGGTAAGCCAAAAACTTATTATGTATACAACGTTTGCGATCATGAAGAATGTTATGCAGAGGTTGGCTCCCAAGCCATTTCCTATACTACAGGCGTTCCTGCAATGATCGGAGCAATGTTAATTATAAAAGGAATCTGGAAGAAACCAGGCGTGCACAACGTAGAAGAGTTCGATCCAGATCCATTCATGGAAGCTTTGAATAAACATGGTCTGCCTTGGCAAGAAGATTTCTCGCCAACGCTGCTAGACTAAGGCGCGATTGATGGATATTGATATCAGCGTTGTCCCGTCACCATGTTACCTTGTTGATGAAAGATTGCTTACCCGCAATCTTGAGATTATGAATTCTGTACAAGAACGTACAGGAGCTAAGATTTTGCTCGCGCAAAAAGGCTTCTCTATGCACTCCTTGTATCCGCTAGTTGGCAAGTACTTGCATGGCGTAACTTCCAGCTCCTTATTCGAAGCCAGACTTGGCTATGAAAAAATGGGCAAAGAGGTTCATGTCTACGCACCAGCTTATGTGGACAGTGAATTCGATGAGCTTCTTGAATACTCCGATCACATTGTGTTCAATTCTTTTGACCAGTGGAATCGATTCAAGGATCGTGTGAAAAATGCACCGAAGCACATCAGCTGCGGCATTCGAGTGAATCCGGAGTATTCCGAGATCGAAGTTCCGCTGTATGATCCATGCTACAATTATTCCAGAATGGGAGTAACTCTCCCTAACTTTAGACCTGAAGAGCTTGAGGGGATTGATGGATTACACTTCCATACCATGTGCGAACAAAATTCTGACACACTGGAGCGTACGCTCAAGGTAGTCGAAGAGAAGTTCGGACCTTATCTCAAAGGGATGAAATGGCTTAATTTTGGTGGCGGTCATCATATTACACGTCCCGATTATGATCTGGAGACCCTTGTCCGCTGCATTTTGCATATGAAAGAGACTTACGGTGTGGAAATCTATCTGGAGCCAGGTGAGGCCGTTGCGCTTAATACTGGATATTTGGTAGCTACCGTTCTGGATGTTATGCATAACGGTATGGACATTGCGATTCTTGATACTTCGGCTGAATGCCACATGCCAGATGTACTGGCTATGCCATACCGTCCGAACATTATCGATGCTGGACAACCTGGGGAATATCCTTATACGTACAGATTAGGTGGAATGACTTGCCTAGCCGGAGATGTGATTGGAGATTATTCCTTCAAGGAGCCTTTGAAATACGGCGATAGACTCGTATTCCTAGATATGGCGCATTATTCTATGGTGAAGAACCATATGTTTAACGGCGTGAATCTGCCAGCTATCGTCAGCTACAATGACGAAGAGGGAATTAAAGTAATCAAACAGTTCGCTTTCGAAGATTTCAGCGGACGTTTATCTTAATAGAATGATCTAAAAAGGTGTCCCTTCAGGGACACCTTTTTTGCTATGGTTCCAGTCCTTTGAATGCGCGATTACATCTAGAAAAAGAGAAGTGATGCTAAGGACCGTATAGCAGCTATTGGTATTTATTAGCTTATTTAGCTAAGGTTATGGACAGTATAGCTCTTATTGGCCGAATAGTGACTATTTTTAGGGCGCATTTGGTAGAATAGCTGCAACTGAGTCCGATTGTATGCTGATACAGCCGATTTTTCGGAAATAGAGTCTCCTCGGTCCGCTTCATGCTCGTGGGGATGGGGAGAAGATAGATATCGAACCGTTTTTTCATAGGGATGCTTCTCTTGTTATTGGGTTTATCTTACAGTTGGATACTTGTATTACTGGAAAAGTTTCTTCATAATTAGCCGCTCACAAGTAAGGTCTCATGTGATACAATAATTTAGTCTGTTTTTAAAAATAGTTATTGAAGGGTCCGTATCTGAGGAGGAAGTCAGCATCAATGAAACATGCACCGTTTATTGCAGTGGAAGGCCCGATCGGGGCTGGAAAAACAACATTAGCTTCGATGCTTGCAGAGGAATTAAACTTACCGATTATTAAGGAGATTGTTGATGAAAATCCGTTTCTAGCTAAATTTTATCAGAACATGGATGACTGGAGCTTTCAACTGGAGATGTTTTTTCTCTGTAATCGGTACAAGCAGCTTGAAGATACAGTAACTCAATACATAGATAAAGGTAAACCGGTGATCTCGGATTATCATATTTATAAGAACCTTATCTTTGGGGAACGAACGCTGAAGGGAACGAAACGAGAAAAGTATCGACAAATCTATCATGTGCTGACGGATGACCTGCCGAAGCCAAATATTATTCTCTATATAAAAGCGGATCTCGATACCTTGTTAAAAAGAATTGCCAAACGCGGACGCCCTTTTGAGGGGGGGATGGATACTGCGTATTTGCAGCAATTGATAGAAGATTATGATGATGCGATGGCCTCTCTAGCGATTCAAGAGCCGTCTACCGTTATTATTACCATAGATGGAAATGCAGTCGATTTCGTGGAGAACCCAGAACACTTCGTCGAAATTGCCTCTCACCTAAAGGAGCTAATGAAATGAATCCATATAACATCCCAGATAACGCCATAATTACAGTGGCAGGAACCGTGGGGGTGGGGAAATCCACTTTAACAGGTGCTTTGGCTAAAAGGTTGAATTTTCAAACCTCGCTGGAGCAAGTTGATCATAATCCTTATCTTGAAAAATTCTATCATGATTTTGAGAGATGGAGTTTTCATCTACAGATCTATTTCCTAGCCGAACGTTTTAAAGAACAGAAGAAAATGTTCGAAATGGGCGGTGGTTTTGTTCAAGATCGCTCGATTTATGAGGACACTGGTATTTTTGCTAAAATGCATGCGGATCAAGGCACGATGTCTAAGACAGACTATGAAACCTATACAAGCTTGTATGAAGCTATGGTTATGACACCCTATTTCCCGCACCCTGATGTACTGATTTATATTGAAGGCAGTCTTCCTTCTATTTTAGCGCGAATTAATGAACGTGGCCGTGAAATGGAAATTCAAACGGACGTGTCCTACTGGGAACATATGCATGGCAGATATTCGAAATGGATCAATGAGTTTACAGCTTGCCCAGTGCTCCGACTGAACATTGATGATTATGACGTGAATGATTCGGCATCAATGGCGGATATTCTTACGAAGGTAGGCAACACCATTCGTAAGCCTGTTGATACAATATAATAGTTGATGATTAGCAGCTCCCGTGGTTTGGGGGTTGTTTTTTTATGTGCTCAAAAAAAGACCCAAATCTATGATTTGGGCCTAATAGGGAAGTGTCAGTTGTCCTAATCATAAAATACGAAAAGTAAATTAAAATGGTGTGGACATTGTAATGTGCTTAAGGGCCACCTCCTATTTTATTAGCCCTTTTTTATAAAAATAGGTTCCAGTCTAATAGAAACTAGTTATTGGTCCATGTCTAAAATTAATAAGATGCGTACACTGAACTATCTTTATAGGGAGGTGTACGCATTGAGTTGTCCAGACGATAAAAAGTGTCATAAGAAAAAAGTCGCCACTGTATTTCCTTCGAAAAGAAAAAGAAAAGAACATCGCCGAAAGGTTATTAAGAAGATTGTAAAAGTAACCTGTCCTCCACCAGAAGTGAATGTTACTACTCCGACAGTTGTTGGTGCTACAGGACCGCAAGGGCCGCAAGGAGCACAAGGACTCCAAGGAATACAAGGGGCCCAAGGCATTCCCGGAGCTCAAGGAGCACGAGGATTCCAAGGAGCTGAAGGACCTCAAGGACCTGCCGGCGGACCTCCGGGACCCCAAGGACCTCAAGGTGAACCCGGGCCAGCGGGAGCGATTGGTCCACAGGGTGTAGCGGGACCCGTTGGTCCTCAGGGTGCGCAAGGCGTTCCGGGTGCCCAAGGAGTTGTAGGTCCTCAGGGACCGCAAGGTTTACCGGGTCCTGCAGGAGCTATAGGACCACAAGGTTTTGTAGGAGCAACCGGAGCGCCGGGAGCGCCGGGAGCGCCGGGAGCACCGGGAGCACCAGGAGCACCGGGAGCAACCGGAGCAACAGGAGCACCGGGAGCGGCCGGAGCACCGGGAGCAGCCGGAGCACCGGGAGCAGCAGGAGCACCGGGAGCAGCAGGAGCAACGGGAGCAACCGGGGCGCCGGGAGCAGCAGGAGCACCGGGGGCAGCAGGAGCCGCGGGAGCAACCGGAGCACCGGGAGCAGCAGGAGCAACGGGCGCAACCGGGGCACCGGGAGCAGCAGGAGCACCGGGAGCAGCAGGAGCCGCGGGAGCAACCGGAGCACCGGGAGCAGCAGGAGCAACGGGCGCAACCGGGGCAACAGGAGGCGTATTAGGTTTTGCTGATTTTTTTGCCCTAATGCCTCCTGATAATGCAGCAACTGTAGCACCGGGCACAGACGTAAGTTTTCCTCAAAACGGACCTACTAGCGGGACGACAATTGCACGAACAGGTCCTAGTTCGTTTAATTTAGCGGCAATAGGGACTTATCAGGTTTTGTTTCAGGTTAGTGTAACCGAAGCGGGACAACTCATCTTGACTCTTAATGGTGCGGATCTTGCCTATACTGTTGTTGGACGTGCAACAGGTACATCGCAAATCGTAGAAATGGCTATAGTGCAAACAACGGTCATTAACACCATCCTGACCGTTCGCAATCCTGCTGGTAACTCTACTGCACTTACTATTACTCCTCTCGCTGGAGGAACAAGATCTGTTTCAGCACATCTCGTTATTACACAATTAGCGTAACAAGGTGTATTTCGTATAGATAAGTTGGTCACCTTAATATTGGTGATTTTACTTATGATTATTGTAAAGAGGAGGACGAATGAAGGTCTTCCTCTTTACTCAGAGTATTTACTGGCTTTCAAAAAAGCAGCAATCGAACAAGTTCATTTTTTAATCAAGGTGATGCTAACATTCTATTGTTTTTCTATCGCCTAACGACTTGAAATTAATCATCTATTTATGTGAATTCTTTTGATTCTATCTTAAGATGCTATATCGGTTTCCTCATGATACAATAAAAGATAAGTTTATAAGGATGAGGTGACTTTAGTTGAAGTATGATTTCGATCGCGTAATTGACCGCCGTAATACTAGCTCTTACAAATGGGACCAATCCGAGAAGTTATTCGGTGAGAAGGATATTATGCCGCTTTGGGTGGCAGACATGGATTTTGAAAGTCCTCCCGCAGTGAAGGAAGCCATTCTGCGCCGCGCAGAACAAGGAGTTTACGGTTATAGTGTACCTAGTGATACTTATAAAGAAGCCATCACGTCATGGTTTAAAAGACGGCATGATTGGCAGATCAAACCGGAGTGGATTTCAGATTCTCCCGGAATTGTAACTTCCTTAAGTCTCTCTGTTGAACTGTTTACTGAGCCTGGGGACGAGGTTATTTTACAATCGCCAGTTTATTATCCCTTCTATGATGTCATTCAGATGAATGACCGGAAGGTTGCCAAAAATCCGCTTATCGTCCGTAATGGGCGCTTTGAGATGGATTATGAGCAGTTAGAAGGGCTGATGTTGGGGGGCGCGAAGCTGCTGCTGTTATGCAGTCCGCATAATCCAGGCGGTAGAGTATGGGAAAGAGAAGAGCTGTTGAAGCTCGGTGAACTGTGCTTGCGTCACGGAGTGACAGTAATCTCTGATGAGATCCATTGTGATTTGGCGCTTCCAGGGTATGAGCATATTCCTTTTGCATCCTTGTCTGAGGAAATTGCCAATATTACGTTAACTACACTTGCCGCGACCAAAACCTTCAATCTTCCGGGACTTCAATCCTCTTTTATCGTGTCCTCGAATCCGGAATTGAAACGTAAATTCGATCAAAAAATGAAAGCCTTGAGCTTACATATGGCTAGTTTCTTTGCGCAAGGAGCGGTACAAGCCGCTTACAATGACGGAGAAGAATGGCTGGATGAGCTGTTACAATATGTATCAGATAATGTGGATTATACGGTCAGCTATTTGGCGGAGCATTTACCACAGGTTCATGTGATGCAGCCGCAAGGAACCTACCTGCTCTGGGTGGATTGCCGCGAACTGAACTTGGAAATAGACGGTCTGAAGCAGCTGATGTACAAAGAAGCTAAAGTTGCGTTTAATGAAGGTTCTGTTTTCGGAACAGAAGGCAAAGGCCATCTGCGGATTAATCTGGCTTGTCCGAGATCCACGTTAGTTGAGGCATTGGAACGCTTTTGTAAGGCAGCCGCAGCTTATACAACGAAATAAACGGTGATTACTGAAGCTTGATGATTCCGCTAATGGGATCGTTAAGCTTCTTTATTTTGCAATAGGGTAAAAAGAATAATAAAATGGAGTCCATTACGACATGCAGGAGGACTGCAAATGAAATGGGTAGCTCAGCTTCCGTATTATAAGATACAACGGGAAATTAGGGATGGAGAACAACGAAGTGTTGCTTCCAATCGGCTAATGTATCTGTATCAAGATAGAATTGTAACTCGTCATCGGGAATTCCCGCTAAAAGATATTTTCGATATGTCTTATCGCTCAATGGGGGATATGGGTGGTATGTTCTATCTCCACACGAGTAAGGGCGTGTATGCTTATTTGATAGAGTGTGATCCTGAGCGGTTTATTGATGCTTTTAAAGAACAGGAATTGAATAAAAATTGAGCGATCCTCGTTGGCCGTGATATGATAGTTTTTATGAAAAAACATAATGGGAGAGAACATAAATGAGCAAAACACGAATTATTATTGATGCAGATACAGGTATTGACGATGCACTGGCGATTCTATATGCCTTACGTGCTCCAAACGTAATTGTAGAAGGAATTACAACCGTTTTTGGAAATATTGAGGTCGAAAAGGCGGCGGACAATTCACTGCGGCTAATTGAGCTTGCTAAGCCCGGTTATGAGATTCCTGTAGCGATCGGAGCATCCAAGGCACTTGTTCGTGAACACTCAGGCTACGCCACTCATGTGCATGGTGAGAACGGTATTGGCAATGTGGAAATTGCTCCATCCAGCCAGCGTCCCATTAGCGAAACTGCATCTGAGTTTATTGTTCGGATGGCTAATGAGAATCCCGGAGAGATTGTATTAGTCACACTGGCACATTTAACCAACCTTTCAATGGCGCTTGATATAGACCCTGGTATTAAGAATACTTTGAAAAAAGTAGTGGTGATGGGCGGTACGATCTTCAATCCCGGCAATAGAACACCGGTTGCGGAAGCGAATATTGCTGGGGATCCGGAAGCTGCTGATCATGTATTTACATCTGGGCTTCCTGTTATGATGGTGGGTCTAGACGTTACGCTTAAGACGCGGATTACACAAGAGCATATCGATTTATTAAACCGTTTTGGACGTGAAGAAAATAAAGCGATCATTTCGTTTATGGAACAATCGCTTACTCATTATTTTAATTTCTATCGTGAAGCGAACTTTTTGATCAACAGCGCACCGCTGCATGATCCACTCGCACTTATGGTTGCGCTGCAACCAGATCTAGTAACCTACAAAGAGATGAATGTTCGTGTGGAGCATAAAGGTGAGTTTACATCGGGAATGGTCGTAGCGGACTTGCGGGCTCAGCCAAAAGTGGGTAAACCCATACAAGTTGCAGTGGATGTAGATGTTGAACGAGCAGTGGGAACCTTTTTGAGCGTGTTTATGTAATTTTGCCGACCTCTTCTAATATGACAAATAATTTCGAAGCTCAAAGATGACAATCTATTAATTTTACAATTGGATAATCTTTGGTAAAATGGTAGAGGACATATAAGAGTTTACAAGATTAGACTGCATATCATAGAAGAGGGAGACTTAACATTCATGAATAAGCGAATCGGTAAATTAGTATTATGTATGGCTATTTCGCTAGGAGGCACCACGGCGTTATTCCAAAATACCACACAGGCAGCCACAGCTGGTGGAGTTAGTATTGTGCTGGATGGTTATCCACTACCCTTTCCAGTAGAACCTGTTGTGATGAGCGGAACAACGATGGTGCCATTCCGAGCTATATCTGAAGCTTTGGGAATTAATGTCGAGTGGAATCAAGCGCAGAAGAAAATTACGGCTACCAAAACAGATACTGCAGGGATCAAAGTCGTAACCCTGACCCTTGGCAGCAAAAATGCAGGTGTTAACGGCGCGGTTGTGAAGTTAGGAGTTGCTCCGCAAACGATCCGGGATACAACGATGATTCCCCTTAGCTTCTTTGGCCAGCAGTTTGGTGCGGGTGTAGCTTGGAATCAATCCACGAAGACCGTATCTATTACTTCGCCGAAGACTGAGCTGTACACTCTTGGTTTCTATGCGCTGAGTTCTTATAGTGAGATTTCCTTACTTCCTAATTTTGATGCTGTGGCCTTCGGTTGGAGTGGGATTGATAAAAGCGGGCAATTCACCACAACGGGGACTGATTTCAAATGGCCTCAGGCGGCTGGTGACGTAACACCAGAATCAATTGTCACGAATGCAGCGGCAGGTGGAACAGCTCCTTATCTGATGGTCTTCTCTGGAGATACCGCATCAGAATTAACTAAGAACCTGGAAGATAAGCAGCTTCAAGAACAGACGATTACTGGAATCGTAGATCTTGCAACGCAAAAAGGATTCCAAGGCATCACCCTGGATCTGGAGGGCCTAGGTCTAACAGGTGATAAGGCGAAGGTGCAAGCGGATTACAATGCTTTTGTGAAAAACCTATCACAAAAAGCACATGCAGCAGGACTTAAACTTACCGTTATTCTTCATCCATTAAATAGTTCTTATAAAGGTTATGATTACAAAACTTTAGGAACACTTGCAGATGATTTGGTCATTATGGCGTACGATTATTTACAAGAGAAAAAAGTTCCAGAGCCGATGAGTTTAGTTGATGAAGGCATCCGGCTTGCGCTTCAGCAAGTGAGTAAGGATAAGCTGATCCTCGGGATCTCTGTGTATAGCGAAAACGAATCTTCAGTGAATTCGAAGGTAGGACTTGCTAAACGTTATGGCCTTAAAGGAATTGCAATCTGGCGTTTAGGTCTGATCGGACAGCCTGTCTGGAACGAGATGGGGAAGTCAGTAGAGTAAGCAGCAACGATCAAAAAGAGTGGTACCGCGAAGGTTAAACCTATCGCCTCTTTGGAGGCGATAGGTTTTTTCTGTTCTCTATAGAATAAATACTATTGAAGGTGGGTGTTTTATCTACCTAAGGTTTTTTTATGGGCAGAATGCAACTGTTTAGAGAGAATATCAGATGAGAGTGTTGAACAATTGGACTGCTATGCCGCTGCTTGCGAGTATCTTTTAATACCAAAGTATGAAGAACGTTATTTAGATACGGAGGTTACACTCAACGATATAACTATGCACATGCAAAATCTCAAGAAAAAATGGATAAATGGATGGCGTGGATAATTAGCCTCCGTAACTGGCAGCCGATTGCTGTCTTCATAAGCGTTTAACGCCAATCTTTCGAGTGTTGGAGGTGAACACAACTGAGGGCATAAAGAGACCAAAAATACGAAACCAGTCCGAAGTTCGGAGCAGGTGTTGTGTTTTATCGTTCATTAAGCAGTAGCACAGAAAAATTGTAAGTTCTTCATTGGCCTCTGCATCTGCAGAGGGCTTTTCTATTGATCGGATCAATTCCATTAATCGCAATACTCAAGTCATTTAACTAACGAATCATATTCATGAGGAACAAACATATCACCAAATTTCTTTCTCATCATTATTTGAGTTTGTAATGCTTGTTCATAATTAGAACCCGTAGCAATGAAAGCCAAATTCTTCTCTTTAACATCTATCCAGTTAGTAGATGGCCAAATATTGATGTTTTCAAATTTATCATCAAACCACATTAGAGCGTATTGATTTATTTCGTATGGTGCGGAGGAGTCTAGATAAAATAGAGTACTCATATTTATGCCTTTATTTCTTTTAGTGATATATACAGTGACCTCTTGATCTTTTGTGAAGTCATAGGCATCTATTGAGACATTTCCAACAAATTTCTTTTGACCAAATATTGGTTTATATAGTGTCCCATTAACCTTAATTATGGTACTTTTAGCTGAAGCAGAGTTGTTAAGGGTGAACACGACGGCAGTACGTTCTACGTTAACCTTTTTCGGGAAATTGTAGTTATATAAAAACAAAGCAACACCTATTAGCACTAAAAATAGTACAACTGAAATTAAGGTTATAGGTTTCTTTAATCTCATAATTCCCCTCCAAATTAAAATAGTTGAGATTTACGTCAAAAACGCTTTGACGCAAATCTCAACTTCAAATAATTGAAATCTATTACAATAAATAACCCATACCCATAGGCATAGCAGGGGTAATAGTTTGAACGGTTTTACCATCAATCCCGGTAAGAGTAATTTTTGTTATGAAAGAAGTTGCAGTAGGCCCGCTGAGATAATAATTTATTGCGGCAGAAGAATCTCTATGATACAGGGCAGTATAACTAAATTGTTTCGATGATCCCTGATTTATTGTTGCATTTGTTGTGGCACCAGTTGTTGAAGCATAGCTAAACGTAGGAATAGAATATGCACTAGCGCCGCTAACTGTACTAGTAATTAATGCTAAACTTTGATAAGAATCAGACTTGCTAGCTTCTTTTATAAACATAAAATCTACTGATTCGTACCAGTTCCAAGTATAACTCGCCGAAATATTTTTGACTGTAGTTGTTTTACTAAAGTTAGAATCAGAAATAAAGTTCTTTACCGCGTCATATATAGTTATGGTAGCACCTACATAACTATTAAATGAACCAAGAGTAGTTGTCGCAGCTGACACCAAAAGATTGGAAACCCCCGCTTGCAACGAATTTGAGTTTGAAAGAAACGTTACTCCCGTATTTTTGAGTGCAGAATTTTGAGCATTAGATTCTGCCGTTACATGTTGAACTTCATATGTAACCCCATTTTTGACCCAGTTAGACCGGAAACTAGACCAAACAATGTTTGTGCTCGCCGGTAAATCAACAAATGGTTGTATTTGTGAGCTGTCTGTTCCTAAGGATTTTTTTTGTGCTATTACAACTTGTGCTTCCTCTGGAGTTAAAAAATCTACCCCCAAAGATTCTAGTTCCTTCCCTAGCTTTTCATATTCTATTTCGTAGCCAGCCTTATGTTCTCCCAGTAGATCCGCTCTTTCTTGATAAATCTTACTAATCTGTGCTTCGACATCGTTGTTGTTGCTACTTGAAGCGCTTACAACACCTGTTGATCCAAGAAGTAAAGAACTAATCAGTACTAATGAGGCAATTTTTCGGAATATCATCATAATCCTCCTTTTTTACCAAAAATACTATATTTTGGCTCTTTATTAGTATATAAGATCTTATGAAAATCTGTCAATGATTAACATAATCGAATGAAGGAGAGATTCAGGAATGCGCTTCGAGAGTACCGTTCTTTCTTCATATAGAAGCTCCTTTAATTTAAAATGGTCTATATAATCCAGAGTGAAAGTAATGTAAAATTACCAATTGATACGGTAATAACAAAGGAAACTGGAGAAAAATCCGGTTGGAAGAACGGATATTTCCGTAGTCACGATCGTTAGCTGTTATAGCTGGCAATTCGAATGTTATAAAACTCACATTAACCTAAGCCATAAACCTATATAATCTCTAAGGTTGAACTTTTGAACTAAATTCATTATTTTTCAGGAGGACTTTAGAGTATGAGATATAAAGCATTAGAGCTCGACAAACCGCTTACTTATGAGCTGGAAGGGTTAGAAATAGGGGTAACTTCGAACTGTAATTTCCGCTGCGATTATTGCTGTGCATATAATAGAAATGATGGACAAAGCATCAAAGCAAAAGAGGTCATCCGCATTCTGGACGAACTTCCAGGCCTTAAAAGAGTACGCTTATCAGGTGGAGAAGTGACGCTGAAATTCGATGACTGTGTGGAAATTGTAACCTACTGCGCATCCAGAGGGATTCAGACACAGTTAAATTCCAACGGCAGTCTTTTAAATGCTGAACGAATTGGCCAATTGGTCTCCGCAGGATTAACGACTATACATATTTCCTTCAATTTTACTACTGCGGAAGCTTTCTCAAAATATTATAATATTCATCCAAGCATCTATGAAAAAATAAGAGAAAATATTACCCTATTCGCTGCAACAAGTGTGGATACCGTACTGGAGACGCTGCTGTTCAGTGAAACCCAGGATAATATGAAGGAGATCAGCGATCATGTCTACGCAATGGGCGTGCGCACACATGAAATTCAGAACAGTATTATCATGGATCATACGGGTTGGAAGTCTATAGCTGCACGGGAACAATTAAAGAATGCAGTGAGCGAGCTGATCGCACGGAAGAAAGAAGATACGATTCTGTATTTCACCTGTATGGACCGCTTTATGGACGCCCTTGGGTTCGAAGAGCAGCCGGGTGTGTATTTTCCTCACTGTATTGAGGGGAAGAAGCAGCTTCATCTGCATGGAAATGGCGACATTTTGATTTCAGAGCTTTGCCATCCGGTGATTATCGGCAACATTTATCAAGGAACTTCACTAAAAGATTTATACAATAATATGCCAGCGCCATTGGCACAGTTTTTGGATAAGCAACCCTGCCCAGCACTGGATGCATTGTTTCCACAAGGCATAGAAGTTTAACACTCTATATAGATTAATTCGAGGGACCAATTTAAGAATTGGTTCCTATTTTTTTATGGTAGACTTAATAAAAAACAAAGATAAGGGATGTATGAGCTTCATACATAAGGTGTACTGCCAAGTGTTTGCTAATATAAGAAATGGACTCATCAAATCTAATGTTGTTCTAGAAAAGATTATGCCGTTATTAACACCCACGGCCATCGTGGTCGGCGTACTTAACGAAAGCAGACTGCTGCCGTTCACAGGTCTCGTGCCCTGGATTTTTGCTGTAATGACGCTGATCGGTAGCTTGAAGTCCAACCTAAAGGATCTGTTGGGGGTACTTCTGAAACCTCAGAAGCTGATTATTCTAATGGTAATTTTACATATTGTAATGCCGCTGATCGGCTGGCTTGCAGCCATGGCTTTTTTTCCGGGAGATCCATATACAGTAACTGGTTATGTATTGTTGTTCGCGATTCCTACAGGTGTTGTAAGTGTGGTATGGGTGTCGATGTACGGAGGGAATATTGCGCTGACATTGGCGCTTATTCTGATTGATACGCTCTTGTCGCCCATTGTTGTCCCGGGTACCTTATATTTGCTGATGGGAGCGAGTGTTGAAATTCAGCTAGGCGATATGATGAAAGGGCTGCTATGGATGGTAGTCATTCCTTCTGTAGTTGGGATGCTGCTGAATCAATGGACAAAAGGGAAAGTAAATACGGTATGTGGTCCGCCGCTTGCTCCGTTTGTTAAAGTCGGATTGTTTGTAGTTGTTTCTATTAATGGGGCCAGCATTGCCCGTTATCTGAAACATCCGGATGGCAAATTAGCGATCATTATTGGAGTGACCTTCATAACCGTTGTGCTTGGCTATGTGATCGGAGCTTTGGTGTCACGCCGTTTCCGCTTTAGTTATGAAGATTCCGTTGCGGTGCAGTTTAATTCGGGTATGCGGAATTTAAGTGCAGGAGCTGTATTAGCGGTGAAATATTTTCCTCCTGCTGTTGCGCTTCCAGTAATTTCGGGGATGTTATTCCAACAAATACTCGCTGCGATGTCTGGTCTATTTTTACGTAGTAGAACTAAACGACTGTTAAGTGAGGGTGCATTAATGCAAGCGAATACGGTCTCTCAGCTAGAACCACCTAGTTCTTCTAGGACAGATGACAGGCCTTGTTAACCATCTTGTGAAGGATATATGACCTAAAAGCTGTGATATTTTATTCATTTACATGAAAATTTTCGACATTTTATGATATATTTCTTATTTTTGCGCGATTTATATTCACTATTCAACTTTGCCACCCGATAGTAATTGTATTATTTACAATTTCATTGTTCGCAAATGAACAAGCAGTCGGAAGGATGAAAAGAATATGAAGATTCGCCTAAAGTTATCACTTGTTATGATAGGTGTGACCCTTTTATGTATTTCTGTAATGGGGATATTTACGTATTTGAAATCAACTCAGGCGATTGTGAATCTTACTGAGAATTCTATGAAGCAGGTCAATACGAACAAAGCTCAGACTATATCAGCCATGATAGCAAAAGAGCGGAGAAGCACAGAGCTTATTGCGAGCCGTTCGGAAATTGTTGATCTACTGCTGCAAGCTGGGAATGGTGGAGTTAACAAAGGAGATAAGCTTCAGAATGAGGTGAACGCCAGTCTACAAAGCATTGTGGAGGAAGCAGGAAACCTTGAGCACATTCTAGTCAGTGATATGAAAGGTATTAGTGTGGCTGACAGTGATACTAAGCTTATAGGGACAGATTTTAGTGAAAGAGATTATACGAAAAGAGTAATGGAGACGGCTGAGCCTGTGATCAGTGAAACGCTGAAATCAAAATCTACAGGAGCTTATGTAGTGGCTTTTGTACAGCCCGTAAAGAGTAATGGAAAGATGATTGGATTTATTGCATCAGCTGTTTCCGCAGATAGTATGATTAAGTATTTGGCCGATACCAAAGTGGTAAACACGACGAGCTCTTACGCTTATTTACTGGATGAGAACGGCAATAAATTATATTATCCGGATAAAACACAAATTGGTCAGCCTATTGAGAATACGCAGATCGCAGCTGTTATGGAGCGTGTGAAATCTGGTGAGAAGGTAGCGGATGGCCTGCTCAATAATACATATAATGGTGTGGAAAAAAAATCAACCTATACAGTTTTATCTGAGACGCACTGGTTGCTTGTATTAACCGCAGACCTCGATGAAATCGTGAAACCTGTCACTGATATGAGAAATTTCAACTTATTTCTTGGTGTGGGAAGTTTGATTATTGCCTTGCTGATTGCTCTTTATTTTGCTAAAAAAATCTCTTCTCCGATTGTTAAACTAACGGACATGATTAATAAAACGGCAGAATTGAATTTGACGCATGACTCAGAGTATGAGTATTTGACTAAAAACAAAGATGAGACAGGGACGATCGCCAAAGCGATGTTCAGCACCCGGGCTACACTTCGTGAGATGGCTGGAAGTTTAATTACGATCTCGTCCAAAGTGCTTGAAAATGCAGAAACGCTGGAGAAGCTGTCTATAGATGTGCGGGAAAATGCCCACGATAATTCAGCGACTACGCAGCAGCTATCGGCAGGTATGGAAGAGACCGCAGCCTCCACAGAGGAAATGACAGCAGCAATTACTGAAATTGATAACAATGTATCCGGGATCACCAATAATGTGAAGGAAGGCGCTGCCGTTTCTAGACAAATTAGTGAGCGGGCGCTGACTCTTCAGGATGAGGCAACAGAATCTACGACGAATGCTAAACAAATTTATGAATCCGTGCGAATCGATATGGAAAAAGCGATTGAGCAGTCGAGCGCGATTGCAGAGATTAATGTACTGACGGATACGATTCTATCCATTGCCAGTCAGACCAATCTGCTGGCCCTGAATGCAGCTATAGAAGCGGCAAGAGCGGGGGAGGCAGGTAAAGGTTTTGCGGTTGTAGCTGGTGAGATTCGGAAGTTGGCTGAGAAGTCGTCTAAGATTGCGGCCGGAATTCAAGGTGTGGTAACAGGTGTATATTCCTCTGTTGAATCCATGAAGGAGAATTCTGAGGCATTACTTTCTTTTATTGACCAGAATGTCCTAGCAGATTATGAACGATTAACTGAGGTAAGTCAGCAATACAACAGTGATGCTGCTACTGTAAATACGCTGTTAAAACAATTCGAGAGCGCAGCCGATCATTTGAGTATGGCCATATCGAGTATTAATATTGCCGTTAATGAGGTAGCTGCTACAGTAAACGAAGGAGCTATAGGGATTCAGGATATCGCGGTGAAAACGGCGGATATCGTGGAAAAAACATTCCTAGAGGTTACTATGGCCGATGAAAATACTCAAAGTGCCAAAGAGCTTCAGGGGTTAGTAGATAAGTTTAAGATCTAGGGGTTTGAAATGAATTAAGGGAATCCTTATCTCTTTTTCATAAAATATTAAGCTTGCAGGGTTATAGTACATGTATAACCTCCCTTATATATAGACTTTACCCCGCCGGTCGCCGGCGGGGTCTTTTTTTATGCAGATCTTTTTAGGAGGATATCAGGCAGCAGTTTAGCTAGTAATAAGGTAGATAGCTTCATCTAATGGAACTATAACCTCTGTTTGTTCCTTCATATCCTTCAGACGCACCTTATCCGCACTGGATTCACTCTCGCCGATCAGAATAACGTAACGTATATTTTGGGATGAGGCTGTGGCGAGTTGCTTTTTAAGTTTTCTTTTACCGGATACCAGACTGGTCCGGATAGAACAGGCACGGAGCTCGGCGGCTGCAATTAAAGCCTGTGGGAGCGTCTCGCCAACCGGAATGACCATAACCTCTGCTGTCTTGCGCTCTTGGATAGGACGTTCTGCAAGGAGCGCCATGATAGACTCCATACCAAAAGATAAGCCAACCGTAGGATATTGAATATCCTCTCTGCCCACTAGCTGTCCGATGATAGCGTCATATCTGCCTCCACCACCCAAGCTTGAGGTAAAGGAACCGGATGCATCAAAGATCTCGTAGACGGTTCCAGTGTAGAAAGAAAGCCCGCGGGATAAGAAGGGATCGAAACGGCAAGTCTGCTGCAGCTGAATGTCTTGGAGCAGCTTTTGCAGGACAAGAACCTCCATTGCTCCCGGTTGTCCGGTAAGACTATATTTTTCGCATAACTGCTCAAAGCTTGGATTGTCCATTTCAATAAGCTCTAGAATATCAGCGATGGTTGCAGATTCGATTTCCTTGCTGATCAATTCATTTTTCACGCCGACGAGGTTGATTTTTTCTAATTTATCCAAGGTTAGCATAACGGACAGTTGGTCCTCGGCAGGTACACCAATCGATTCCAGGATCTCACCGAGAAAACGTCTGTTGTTCCATTTTAGGATGATCGGGATGTCCAGCTTGCGAAAAGCTTCTGTGGCCAGCTGCATCAATTCAGCTTCCGCCTCAGGTCCTGAAATACCAACAACATCAACATCGCATTGCAGAAATTCACGCAGGCGCCCACGTTTCACGGGACCATCACGGAATACTTTTCCGATCTCATAACGCTTGAAGGGAAACACTATTCCAGGATTTAAGGCGATCACTTTGGCAAAAGGGATGGTCAGATCATATCGTAAGCCCAGCTTGCGGTTTCCTTGATCGGTGAGTTGGTACATCTCCTTGAGAATTTCATCCCCACCTGCATATTTCGAGGTTAATAACTCCAGTTCATTTAATAATGTGGTGTCCATGGATTCAAAATCATAGAGTTCGAACAAATCCTGCAGCGTATTTTGAATGTTCTTTCTGAGCGCCTGCTCTTTTCCGAAGTAATCATAAGTTCCTTTAATGTTTTGCATCGTTAGTAGCTCCTTTGAATTGGCATAGTTTAGAAATAAAAAAACGCGCAGGACCTCATGGTCCTGCGCGTGATCTATGCCGCAGGGAGGCCAACGCGAGTAGCGTTAGCCTCCCTGAGAATTTCAGGGTTGCTAACGCTGTTTGTGATAATAATGAAGTTGATTCAGCATGATTGTTATGGTGTTCATCAGAATCAATTCCCTTCGACATTTTGATTACTGCCGATTATAGCGGATCATTTGGAGCCGTGCAAGTAAGAATTTGTTATAACAAAGATTTTTAGTAGGCGAATGGACAGGCAATCAGCTATAATAGGGCTTCGATATTTCATAGGTGAGGGGAGCTTGTTGACGATGAATCAACCTTTAATAATAGCCCGGGCGGAAGAATTTGTGAAAGAACAACTAGGACAAGATACTACGGGGCATGACTGGTGGCACACCCATCGGGTCCGCAGCACGGCATGTGAAATTGCTGAGATCGAGCGTGCGGATGTTTTTATCTGTACGATGGCAGCCTTGCTGCATGATGTTGCAGATGAGAAGCTTAATCCGTCAAAAGAAGCAGGTCTGCTTAAAGTCCACACTTGGCTTACGGCAAACCTTACAGAGGAGGAGCAAATTCGTCATATCATGCTGATCGTTGAAACGATGTCTTTTAGTGGTGGTGGAGGAGAACCTATGCAGACTCTGGAAGGTCAAGTGGTGCAGGATGCAGATCGACTAGATGCACTTGGCGCGATTGGCGTTGCCAGAACCTTTATTTTCTCAGGCGCAAAGGGACGTCCGGCTTATGATCCGGAAGTTTCTCCACGCGAGGAGTCGCTGCAGAAGGAATACAGGGATTATAGCAAAGGGACGGCTGTGAATCATTTTTATGAGAAGCTGTTGAAACTAAAATTCTTAATGAATACGGCTTATGGACGCAAGTTAGCGGAAGAACGGCATGATTTCATGTTGAATTTTCTGGACCAGTTCTATAAGGAATGGAATCAAGGACGCCAATAACTGCTATAATGATAAGTATGCACAAGATGGAAGGATCGCGGAGTTTCCGCTTTAACCAGAACAATCGGCATAGAAGAGGTTGAACGATGAGTGAATTGCAATTTAGAGATTATGAGTTAGACGAAGAGATAATTAAAGCACTGGATGTTCTGAAATTTATGACACCTACGGAGGTACAGAGCAAGGTAATTCCTGTGGCTTTGCGGCAAAAGGATCTGATTGTGAAATCGCAAACAGGCAGTGGCAAGACGGGAGCTTATGGTATTCCGCTTTGCGATCTGGTGGATTGGGTGGAGAATAAGCCGCAGGCTTTGATTCTTACGCCAACTCGGGAGCTTGCGATGCAGGTGAAAGAGGATATTACGAACATCGGACGTTTTAAACGGATTAAAGCAGTTGCTCTCTTCGGCAAGCAGCCCTTTGCCCCTCAAAAGATAGAGCTTACGCAAAAAACACATGTTGTCGTAGGTACGCCTGGACGCGTATTTGACCATATTGAAAGAGGCACACTTCCGCTAAATCGAATCAAATATTTGATCATCGATGAAGCTGACGAAATGCTGAGCATGGGCTTTATTGAGCAGATCGAGAAGATCATTAAGCAGCTGCCCAAAGAGCGAGTAACGATGTTATTCTCAGCTACCTTACCCGAAGTCATTAAGAATTTGTGCCTAAAATATATGAGCGATCCAACAGATATCGAGATTCAGGCAAGTGGAATTACGACGGCTACGATTGAACATGCGTTGATTGAAGTGAGACAAGCTGCCAAATTCTCTTTGCTAAGCGATATCATAACGGTGGAGAATCCGGATAGCTGTATTATTTTTTGCCGTACGCAGGAGCAGGTGAATGCTGTATTCAGAGGACTGGCGGATCTGGAATATCCTTGTGATAAGATCCACGGGGGTATGGAGCAGGATGAGCGCTTTGAGGTCATGAATGCTTTTAAAAGAGGGCAATTCCGCTATTTAATCGCTACCGATGTGGCGGCTAGAGGGATTGATATCGAGAATATCACCCATGTGATTAATTACGATATACCACTGGAAAAAGAAAGCTACGTGCATCGTACAGGCAGAACCGCGCGTGCAGGCAAGACAGGTAAAGCGATCACTTTTGTCACTCCGAATGAGCAGAAGTGGGTAACTGAAATCGAAAGCTATATTGGCTTCAGCATTCCGCATATGAAAGCTCCTTCGGACGACGCAGTGGCCTACGCAAAGGAAGCGTTCGAGCAGAAGATCAATAAGCAGCCTGTCCGCAAGAAGGACAAAAGCGAAAGCTTAAACAAAGAGATTATGAAGCTATACTTCAACGGCGGCAAGAAAAAGAAGCTAAGAGCCGTCGATTTTGTCGGCACAATAGCAAAGCTTGAAGGTATTTCCGCCGAAGATATCGGGATTATCTCGATTCAGGACAATGTGACCTATGTGGATATTTTGAACGGTAAAGGCGCAATGGTGCTGCAAGCGATGAGAGAGACCACCGTGAAGGGCAAGCAGCTGAAGGTTCATATTGCGAAAAAATAAGTCAAGGATGACAGCTTATTGCTAAGCTCCTTGCAAATATGCCGCTACTGATGCGGTTTATATGAAGAGGGAGTCGTGTTCACCACACGGCTCTCTTTTTATTTGTTGTTGTATCTCAGTATCTCCATTTTTTCATTGTAAAATTATAGAAAATAGAATATAACTTGTGAGAGGTGATAGATTGAAAGGTGAATTAAGAAGCACAAGGATGAAAGTACTCCTACAAGTCACCATTGTTGTTTTCTTGCATTTAATTATTATCTACCTTTTGGGAATGAAAACGGGGAAGTTGGAAGTAGAAGTAGTAAAACAAATGTTTATAATGTATGCAGCCCCAATAATTCTCCTGAATGTGTCTTGCAAGATAGCTTTAAAGACGGAAAAGCTTAGGTACAACATTTCTTGGTTAGTTATTAGTATTGTTCCTAGCATGAGAATTCTATTTTATTTAAAAGAATTACAAGGAAAAGAGTCAAGTGGTTCAGGGGTTGTTGGTTTAAGTTTTTTTGATATTAAGCCTGACTTTGATCAGATAAGTCTTATCTATTTTTTTCCTATAATATATTTAGGTATTCAACTAGTTTTGATTTTTTTACTACTGATCATGATAGTAACGAAAGAAGAATCAATAGCTGACTAGCATAATGTTCTTGTACATACCAGGAATGCCGAAATGAACGGTAAAAATCCCGTACAATGCGCTGATCCTGCTGGAAACGCCGAAATGAACGGTAAAAATCCCGTACAATGCGCTGATCCCGCTGGAAACGTCCAAATGAATGGTATAATTCCCGTACAATGCGTTGATCCAGCTGGAAGTGGCGAAATGTACGGTAGAACTCCCGTACAATGTGCTGATCCTGCTGGAAACGTCCAAATGAACGGTATAAATCCCGTACAATGCGCTGATCCAGCTGGAAGTGGCGAAATGAACGGTAGAACTCCCGTACAATGCGCTGATCCTGCTGGAAACGCCGAAATGTACGGTAGAAATCCCGTACAATGCGTTGAACCAGCTGGAAATACCGAATTGTACGGGAAAAATCCCGTACATTCAGTCAGCATGTTATGTAACCCAAGAGACAACACCATAATGGTGTCGTCTCTTGGGTTTTTTCGACGCTAAACGGATCTGATAACGCAGATCCGTTCAGCTTAAGTAAGATAAGATCGAAAATAATTAATTTTAGTTCCATAAATGGAAACAAATGTGATATTATGGCGATATAGAGCCCATACTTCACGGATGACCTGCCTAGCTTGGTTCCTCCTGAGGATAGGCTCTGATTTTTTTATGAGGAAGGTGGTGTGGCCCGAGCGGTATCGGGGACAGGAAGAAACGAAGCCATAAGGTTCGAACCTAACTCAGAAGGGAGAATCGAAGCGATGAAAAAAGGAACTTTTTTGAAAGCGCTTAATTTTGTTTTGGTTTTATGTTTGCTTGTACCTGCGTATTGGGCTGCACCCGCACATGCGGAGAACACGCTTATTCAGCAAAGCGATTTTGAAGATGGCACTGTTCAGGGTTGGAGTGGACGTGGGGAAGTTGAGGTGCTTACAGCCAAAACAGATGCGGCACGCAGCGGCACATATGGCCTGGGGGTAAGCGGCCGAACAAAAACGTGGCATGGACCTTCACTGGATGTGACTAGCCAGCTGGAAGTGGGACAAACTTATGTGTTTATTGGATGGGTGAAGCTGCCTGCCGGATCATCTAACGCGAATATCTATATGTCACTGCAGCGGACATTACCTGCTACCATTCATTATGACAATTTGACCTTTGGAGCAGTGACAGCGAACGGTTGGGTGAAGCTTCAGGCGCAGTACAAGCTATTGGAGCCGGCAGATCAACTTTCTATTTATTTTGAAGTGCCGGGTAGCGCGACAACTTCTTTTTATTTGGATGATTTTCGATTGGAAAAGCTACTGGATCTCGGTCCAATTGTCATCGAGGATGCAATTCCTTCGCTGAAGGATGTGTTTGCAAACAAATTTCTGATCGGCTCGGCGTTTACGAATAGTGAGCTGCTGACAGCTCCGGATCGGCAATTGTTGGACAAGCATTTTGATAGTGTAACGCCAGGAAATGTTCTGAAATGGGATAGCACGGAGCCGCAGGAAGGTGTGTTTAATTTCGCTGAAGCTGACACGGCAGTAGCTTTTGCTACCGCAAATGGGCAGCAGGTACGTGGACATACCCTGGTCTGGCATTCGCAGACACCGGATTGGGTGTTCCGTGACGCCAGCGGTAATTTGGTCTCCAAAACGGTGTTATATGAGCGGATGAAGAGTCATATTAAGACCGTTATGGAACGTTATAAAGGTGAAATCTATGCTTGGGATGTCGTCAACGAAGTGATTGACACTTCACAATCGGATGGCATGCGCCGCAGCCTGTGGTACCAGATCGCGGGTGAAGAGTATATTGAGAAGGCGTTCCAGTTCGCTCATGAAGCTGATCCTAATGCAAAACTGTTCATCAATGACTACAATACGCATGAGCCAGCCAAAAGCCAGGCGCTATACAATCTGATTGTACGACTTCAGGCCAAAGGGGTTCCTATTGACGGAGTAGGGCATCAAACGCACATCAGCTTGTATTATCCTTCGCTCTCTGAAATCGAGAATTCGATTATCAAATTCAAGGCTTTAGGGCTGGAAACTCATATTACTGAGCTGGATATTAGTGTGTATTCTGATAATTCTCAAGCCTATGAGATCTTCCCTGATAATTTGAAGCAGCGCCAAGCGGCTTTATACAAATCATTATTTGAGATCTTCCTGCGGCACACGGATACGGTCACGAATGTCACTCTCTGGGGGAAGGATGACAGTAATACTTGGTTGCGCACTTATCCGGTAGCCCGTAACAATTGGCCTTTATTGTTCGATGAGCGCCTTCAATCTAAGCCGGCCTACTGGTCTGTATTGGAGACAGTGGCAGCTCCCGTAGTTCCAGCAGCTCCTGCTAACTTGAATGCAGCTGTAGGCAATGGGCTCGTGAATCTTAGCTGGAGCACCTCGGCGGGCGCGACTTCCTATACGGTGAAACGGTCACTTACGAGTGGTGGCCCTTATACCACTCTGACTACGGCTACCGGGACGAGCTATAGCGATGCGGCGGTTAGCAACGGAACGACTTATTATTATGTTGTGAATGCTGTCAATAGTGCGGGTACGAGCAGCAATTCTGTACAAGCGATGGCTACACCGCAAGGCTCGGGGCCTGTCGAACCGGTCACCGGGCTTGCAGTGGCGTATCGGACAGCGGATACTAACCCAAATGACAACCAGATGAAGCCCTATTTTAATATTAAAAATAACGGCACAACTGCAGTCGATCTTAGCGAGCTGAGCATCCGTTACTGGTATACGATCGATGGAGACAAGCCGCAATCCTTTTTCTGTGATTATGCCCAGATCGGCAACAGCAAGGTAGCAGGCAGCTTTGTAAAGCTGGACACGCCTCGAACGGGAGCAGATTACTATTTGGAAGTGAAATTCAACGCAGGTGCGGGCATGCTTGCCGCTGGAGGAACTTCCGGGGATATTCAGACCCGGATACACAAGACAGATTGGAGCAATTTTAACGAGGCCAATGATTATTCGTTTAATTCACTTCAGACCGCTTATGCGGATTGGAACAAGGTGACCCTTTATCGGAACGGAGTGCTGGTATGGGGAACAGAGCCGCAATAGCGAAACTAGGGGAACTGAGCTTTAATTGTGCCGTTTTTAATTTTTAGGGAAAACCTCCCTGAGAATAGTTGATTTATGCTGGTTACTTAGCTTTTCAGAGAAATCCTCCCTAAATATCGCCTGAATTCCACTATTATGAGTAAATTGGGGTGAATTGCGGGAGGTTTTCCCTGATTGCAGGGGTTAGAGCAATAAACCAAAGAAAATCAGGGAGGAATTCCTTAATCAAGCATCACGTTTGCTGCAAATAGAGGAGTTACGTGAAAAAGCAAGCCTAGTCGCCAAAAACATGGTGACTAGGCTTGCTTCATTTTTGCCCAGCTGTGGCAAATTACTTTTTAAAAGTTATATTGTGCCTGATGCAGACGGCTGTAAATTCCCCCAGCATGGACTAGTTCTTCATGTCTGCCTTGTTCAGCGATTCCTTCTTCATTCACGACCATAATCCGGTCGGCATTTTTGATTGTCGTCAAACGGTGAGCGATGACGAGTGTGGTTCTGCCTACGGACAGATCAGCCAGGGATTGCTGAATCGCGGCTTCGGTCTCTGTGTCCAGCGCGGAAGTAGCTTCATCCAGAATCAGAATCGGCGGATTCTTGAGGAACATGCGAGCGATAGCCAGGCGCTGCTTTTGTCCACCGGACAATTTCACACCGCGCTCCCCGATGACTGTCTCCATTCCATCTGGCAGATTCTGAATGAGCTCCTCCAGATGAGCACGTCGCGCAGCTTCCCATATTTCAGGCAGCTTTGCATCCAGTTTCCCATAGGCGATATTCTCGCGAATTGTCCCGGAGAACAGGAAAACATCCTGCTGCACGATCCCGATTTGTTTGCGCAGCGATTCCAGCTTCATGTCACGGATATCGATGCCATCAATCGTGATGGCCCCGGCTGTGACATCATAGAAGCGCGGAAGCAGGCTGCAGATTGTTGTTTTGCCTGCGCCGGACGGCCCAACAAAGGCAATGGTTTCGCCAGCCTTTACGTTAAGGCTTATATTTTGCAGAACCGGACGATTCTCTTCGTATCCAAAAGATACATCCTGGAATGTAATATCACCGCGCAAAGCGTTGATCTCCACGGCATCCGGTTTGTCACTGATGTCAGGTTCCGTGTCAATGATCTCCAGATAACGTCTGAAGCCGGCAATTCCTTTAGGATAACTTTCGATCACGGCATTGATTTTCTCGATAGGACGGAAGAAGATATTCGACAACAAGATAAACGCCACAAATTCACCGATTTGCAGCTCACCATTGATGAAGAACCATGCGCCGCAGATCATCACCAGGATGGTAATGAGGCGGGTCATCATATAGCTGACGGACAAGCTTCTAGCCATGATTTTATAAGCCATAAGTTTTGTTTTGCGGAACATTTGATTATCTACTGCGAATAGCTCTTGTTCATGCTGCTCATTGGCAAAAGATTGCACGACCCGAATCCCGCCGACATTGTCTTCGATACGGGCATTGAAACTGCCTACATTTCCAAATAGCTGGCGATAAGTTGAAGTCATATTGCGGCCGAAGTAGATGATTACCCAAGCCATAATTGGAACGATAATAAAAGTAATAATCGCCAGCTTAAGATTAATATCAGCCATTAGGAGAAAGGCTCCGACAAGGGTCATGATTGCAATAAATACATCCTCAGGACCGTGATGCGCCACTTCGCCGATATCATTTAAGTCATTGGTGATTCTTCCGATTAGATGGCCTGTTTTATTATTATCAAAGAATCGGAACGAGAGTTTCTGAATATGGTCAAACATTTTTTTGCGCATATCAGTTTCGATATTTATGCCCAGCATATGACCCCAGTAAGTGACAATATACTGCATCACCGTATTTAAGGCGTAAATCGCCAGCAGCGCAACACAAGCGATAAGAATAAGCGGCCAATCTTGACCAGGAAGCAAATCATCAATAAATTTATTGACGGCTACCGGAAAAGCCAGTTCTAGCAGTCCCGCAAAAACAGCGCAGGAGAAATCCAATATAAATAGTTTTCTATACGGACGATAGTAGGAAAAAAACCTTCGAAGCATTCTGTTCACTCTTTTCTGTGGTTTAAATATGAGTTCAAATGAAATTGATTCTCAACTACCCGATGATATGGATACTAAAGATGGTCAGCGGTTTTGTCAATAATTCGGGTATAAAATTACTTAAGGGTTGTAACTTCTAATAGAATAGTAGATGATGGTTCATAGTGTTTAAAATATTTCAAATCCTTGACAAGCTCTGTGCTTGGCGGGGTTATTTGTTTGTAATTTAGGAGGATACACGATGAAAGCTTCACAAAGCGAAGGACACATTCAGAATAATAGCTTAATGGACAGCAAGTATGATCGCTGGCTGCTTGTGCTGGGAATTATTTTTATCGCTGCAGCGCTGCGGGCTCCATTTACTTCTGTGGGTCCATTAATACAATTGATTCAGGATGACCTCGGCTTATCCAATACTCTAGCAGGAGCTATTACTACTTTACCATTATTGGCTTTTGCCATCTTGTCCCCGTTTGCTCCAAAGCTGGCCCGCCGTTTTGGTTTAGCTAATGTGTTATTAGTTGCCATGGTCATGCTGGCTATGGGAATTCTAATTCGCTCGGGATCTGGAGCAGGTCTGTTGTTCACAGGTACTGCTATACTTGGATTATCCATTGCCGTGTGTAATGTACTGCTTCCAGGTCTTATTAAGGGGAAGTTTCCTCACAAAATCGGGCTAATGACAGGTATCTACACGGTTTCTATGAATTTATGCGCAGCTATTGCCTCAGGAATTAGTGTACCGCTGGCAACGAATGCTGGATTCGGTTGGAGAGGGACCTTGGCCATCTGGTTTATGATCGCAGCTCTAGCAACAGTGTTCTGGATTCCGCAAATGCGTAAGCTTAATCAAGGAACCGGCTCTAAGAGTGCAGCCTCAAGCAAAAATATGTGGCGTTCATCTCTTGCTTGGAAAGTCACGATCTTTATGGGCTTACAGTCACTGCTTTATTACGTCTTTATTGCCTGGTTTTCGGTTCTTCTCGGTGAACGGGGAATGTCGTCGAGTAATGCGGGTTGGTTTCTCTCGCTCATGCAATTGGCACAGCTACCCTTTACTTTCTTCGTACCGCTGTGGGCAGGCCGGATGAAGAACCAACGTATTCTAGTTATAATCACTGCTGTTCTTTATTTCATCGCATTAGGTGGCATCTGGCAAGGCAGCGGCGCTTTAATGGCTGTCTGGGCGGTATGCTTTGGTATTGCCGGAGGATTTGCCTTCGGTCTTGCGATGATGTTCTTCAGTCTAAGAACAAGAAGCACGCAAGAAGCGGCGGAGCTGTCAGGAATGGCCCAATCTGTGGGTTATGTACTGGCAGCAATGGGACCGGCATTATTCGGCTGGCTGCATGATGTAACGAACAGCTGGACGGTGCCATTGATTTTACTGCTGGGTGCAAGTGTGCTCTTGATGGTTGTGGGACTTGGCGCTGGCAGTGATCGGTACGTTGGAGATAGAAAATAGGATCCCGTGTAAAAAGAGTGTGCTAGCGCGTGTTAAGCGCCAGTGCACTCTTTTTTTGGCTATTGAACATGAGAAGTATTTCTTATCTATTCTAGCTTCGTTTGTAAGCAACAATCCGGATTCTGCGATAATCCATTACCCAGCGGCCGTCCTGATATAGCTTGGATTTCAATTTCTGTTCCATAGAAGAGAGAACTTCTGCGCGTTCGGTGGGTGTGAGCACGCTTAAGATTCCATCGGCAAAAGTATTCAGCCACCGCTGAAATCCTTGCTCCAAGCCTTCCAGTGGTGTTGGCCGGTCAAAACAAAGAGCGAGGTCCACGGTCAGTCCGTGCTTCTCTAGTAGAGTTGCATACTCGCCAACGCTTGGAAAGTACCAGGGCAAATGCAGCTTATGACTACAGCCAATGGCTGCAAAAGCTTGTGGAAGGCCAGCGACGATGGAAGCAATATTACCCAGTCCACCGAACTCGGCCACGAAACGGCCGCCTACCCGCAGGCTGGCCACGATGGACGCCGCCGCTCCGTTTGCGTCTGTTAGCCAGTGAAGGGCAGCGTTGCTGAACACAGCATCGACTGGCTGTTCCGCGACATAAGTTTGCCCATCAGCTAAGACAAAGCTTAGATGGGGATGTTTGTCACGGGCTGTCTGAATCATTTCGGCAGAGGCATCAATACCTGTCACAGTGGCGCCCCTAGCAGCAATGGCTGCCGCCAAATCCCCGGTTCCACAGCCCCAATCGATAATCTGTTCGCCTGGCTGTGGGTGAAGCAGCTCAATTAATGATTCTCCAAACTGAGACACAAAGGCCATATCAGTATCATAGGTTTGGGTATTCCACTGCTGGTTCATAAGTATTCATCCTTTCTATTGATCGATTATTCCGACATCTCCGTCATAGCGCCTTACTTTATCTATGTTGTACCATAGGAGGCTTTATAATAGAAATATATAAACTGAATAATATTGATTGGTTGTGCCTATGAGTCTATATGAAGCCTATTTCAATAACACAAAAACCTTGCGTTTTAAATGCAGAGGGAGTATAGTATTATGTACAGGCGGTTTTGGTCGCCAGTTACATAATATGCGGTCATGGCGGAATTGGCAGACGCGCTGGCTTCAGGTGCCAGTGGTAGCAATATCGTGGAGGTTCGAGTCCTCTTGACCGCATCCTACCAACAAAAACAGGTTTCTGATTTACCTATTCAGGTAGATTGGAAACCTGTTTTTTTATTGAATCAGGTTCGAGTTCTTCTTCGAAAAAATACTTACTTAGCTAAGTATTGATATTCATCGATTACTATGTTATTATTTTCACAATCTTAAGGAGGAGGTAATACATATGTTAACTACTTTTAAAGCGACAGCTAAAAAACTGCCTAATGGAATGCAAGTTGAAACCAATTCTAGAGGTTTTAAGATTATTATGGACGAACCAGAGGATTTGGGGGGGACCGATGTTGGTTTGAATCCCGTCGAGGCGTTATTGTGTGCCTTTGGTGCATGTCAGTCCATTGTCGCTAGTGCCTTTGCAGACGCTAACGATTTTAGCTTCGAAGAATTTTATGTTGAACTTGAAGGAGACTTAGATCCGGATGGTTTCATGGGTCTTGCAGATGTGAGAAATGGTTTCCAAGAAATTCGTTTTGTTATGCATTTTAAAACCAACGAAAGCCAAGAAAAGGCAGATGCTTTTGCAGACTTTATCGAAAAGACATGTCCTGTTGGAGATTGTCTTGCTAACGGTGTGAAGCTGGTAAAAGCAGGCGTAGTCATTCACTAATACATTCGCTTGAGGGGGCTCTTTATGAGTCCCCTCAAGGATATGAGGAGCATAACGATGGAAATAAAAATGTCTATGATTCCAGGTGGCAAAAAGGGGAAAGCAGGCAAGATAAATGTAAATATCGGAGACAAGATATCTGCAGGAGATACCTTGGTACAGATTGAAACTGGAAAAGGCAACAGATCGATTGAAGCGGCAGAAGAGGGTATTATTATCAATATATTATTTGAAGAGGGGGGCGAGATTGCCTCAAATCAAGTCTTATTTGAAGTAAATCCAATCCAGGTGGAGGCTCCGGTCCAATTATCTGTCCCACAACCTGCAGTCGCCGTGCAACAAACTCATGCTATAAACCCTGACTTGCTTATCATTGGAGCAGGACCAGGAGGTTACGTTGCCGCTATTTATGCAGCAAAAAAAGGACTTCAGGTAGCGATGATTGAGAAAGAAGAATTAGGAGGTACCTGCTTAAATGTTGGCTGTATCCCTACAAAATCTTTAGTCAAATCATCTGAAATCTGTCATGAAATAAAAAACTCCTCTTTGTTTGGTATAACAACAGGATCTGATCTTCAAGTGGATATGAAGCAGGTTATTCGTCGTAAAAATGAAGTCAAAGAGAAATTGGTCTCCGGCGTTGGTTATTTAATGGAAAAAAACGGTGTTCAGGTTGTTCGCGGCCACGCTTCGTTCCTATCGGCGCATGAAGTGAAGGTAACCGGCGAAAATAGTTACCGTATTTCAGCAAAAAATATCATTGTGGCAACAGGCTCGAGGATTTCCAAGGTGAATATCCCAGGAATTGATCTGCCATTTGTAATGAACAGTACTGAAGCGCTCGCCTGCGAAGAGTTACCAAAGGTAATAACTATCATCGGTGGCGGGGTTATCGGCATGGAATTCGCCTTCATTTACCGTAACCTAGGAGTTGAAGTTCATGTTGTAGAATTTATGGACCGTCTGCTAACGATGCTGGACAGTGATATTTCGGTAGAAATTATGTGTTTAGCTCAGCGGGCTGGGATTCATATTCATACCAACTCCAAAGTTTCCAAAATCCAACGTGCGGATGATGGTCAGGCGATTGTAACCTATGAGAATAGTGAGGGTGAGCATTTGCTAGTTAGTGAAAAAGTATTGGTCGCTATTGGACGCGAGCCTAACCTAGAGGGTCTGGATATCGAAAAAGCAGGTATTCAACTAAATGAACGTGGTAAAGGTATTGCCGTTGATAAACAAATGCGTACAAATGTAGAAAATGTGTATGCGATTGGCGATGTAACTAACATTATTCAGCTTGCTCATGTTGCTTCACATCAGGGCATTACGGCTGTAAACACCTTACTCGGTGAATCCCAAGATATGCATTATTCCGCGGTACCGAATGTAATTTTCACCTCTCCAGAGATTGCCAGCGTCGGGCTGTTGGAAGATGAATGTAAGGAGAATGGGCTGGACTATCGTGTGAGTAAGGTATCTTTTGCAAGTAACGGAAAAGCATTGACAATGAATGAACCGGAAGGTTTTATCAAATTAATCAAAGATAATGGCTCCGGACAGATTGTGGGAGGGTCTATCATTGGTCCCGATGCGTCTTCTCTGATTAGTAGTCTTACACTTGCGATTGCCAATGGGCTTACGGAACAACAGATTACACAGACAATCTTTGCCCATCCAACTACTGGGGAAGTAATTCATGAAGCTGCATTCGGTTTAGGAATTGGGGCGTTGCATCAAGGATAAGTTGTTCTAAGTATCTCGGGAGACGGATCCTGCTGCAGCCTAAATAAATGAACTATGTGATCACTTGAAAAGTATGTTCAGCTTCCTTAATATATTTTGCTATAATAAATTAGAAAAGAGTTGATTATTTTAAGATAAAACAGTTGGGATTGGTTGGTGTAAACATTGTTTAATTTAGATGACTGTATGGCCTTTATTGCAAACCGTAGTGCAAAAATATTCGCGGAAGCCTTGGAAAAGGAATTTCGGCCGTATAATATGACCCGGAGCCAATGGATTGCGATGTATTACATCTATACCAGTGAATCCATTACCCAGAGAGAACTAGCAGATAAAATGTCTATAAAAGAGCCCAGCGTAGTCAGGCTGCTTCAAAAATTAGAATCTGAGGGGTTCTTGCATCGCTCTGGTACCCATGCGGATAAGCGAGTCAAGCAGTTGGAATTGTCAGATAAGGGAGTACAGATCTATCTCGATTTACTGCCGGTTGCCGAAAAGTTTAAAGATGATACGATCACCAATATTTCCGAACAGGATCTTCAAACGTTTAAAAATGTATTAGGTGTCATGGTTCAAAATGCCTCAAAAGAGAGACCATAAAAAACTATGCAGAACAAAATAAAGAATAGGTCAGGTTGGGTATGTTCCTTTTTTACATATCTTATCTGGCCTATTTTTTGTATAGACTTTTGTAGTTTTAGAATCTGTACGAACAGTGTCAGCTAACGGACCGTATGGCCGCTATTATTGATTTTTGGCACATTTTACAGAGGTTTCGGACTGCATAGCGCTTATTGCTAAGGAATCGTGTGAAAAGCGAGTGTTTGGAGACGAATAGCTGCATCTGAGTCCGAATGTAAGCTGAAACACGCTATTTTTCGGAAATAGCGGCATCTCAGTCCGATACTTCATAATGAGAAAGGAATAGGTGCCACGGTGGGAGTATCTAGCTGTTGAGTAGCCCCCCAACAAATCCGTCCTAGCTAAGTGCTAGGCGTTTTTTTGTTGCGTTCATGATCGCTGCGATGAAAAAAAATGGGTGTTTTTGTATTGACAATTATATCGGCTTCCGTAATAATGATATTACGGAAGCCGATATATCGACAACAGTAATAGAATGGGGATGAAATGATGCCTGAAAGCACAGAAAGAGGCGCATTAACTGAAGCTGTATTTTATATCTTATTGTCTCTATATACAGCAATGCACGGATACGCAATTATGCAGAATGTGAAGGACTTAAGTAACGGTCGGGTTGATCTGGGCGCGGGCACTTTATACGGAGCACTTAACACTTTACTGGAAAAAGGCTGGATAAAAGCAGTGGAAGGGGAGCAAGGTTCCCGTAGAAAAGAATACGAAATTACCGGCTTAGGAAAGTCAGTGATTCAGGGAGAGATCATCCGTCTGGAAGAATTGATAGCGAATGGGAAGAGAATAGCTGGAGGTGAGTCCAAATGAAACATGTGGTTCGCAAGCTAATTTGGGATTATGAGAAGGAAGAAAAGTGGCTTAATGAAATGTCTGCGAAGGGGATGGCTCTATCAGAATTATCTTGGTGCAAATATGTGTTTACAGAGACCCCCAATAATGAGTACACGTATAGAATTGAGCTTTTAGATAACTTGCCGGATCATCCGGATAGCATCAAATATATCAAGTTTTTAGAGGAAAACGGTATAGATTGTGTAAGTACTTACATGCGCTGGGTTTACCTTAGAAAGAAGTCAGTGGAAGGTCCGTTTGATATTTACACAGATCTGGAATCCAGAATAAAACACTATAAGCGAATCAACAGGTTATGGAAATCTGTAATGTGGCTAGAGTTGATTTTAGGCCTATTTAATGTGATGATTGGTGTAATAAATTATTCTTTTTCATCACAGAATCTCAGCATGGTAAACGTAATAATGGGCGGAATGTTGATTTTGTTAGGTCTTGTTTTTTTAATTATTGGTGCACCTATCCGGAAGAAAATTAAGAAGCTTCAGCTGGAAAATTTGATAATAGAATAGGACTTTAGAGTTGTAACATGCACACACGGCAAGTTTCCTTTTCAGAGGGAGACTTGCTGTTTATTTTTGCGGAGTTTTACTGCGAAAGTTACCAGTCTATCATTTAGGACTCAACTATCAAGCTTATTTACCGAAAAAAAGGTATACTGAAATTATTACAAGTTTGTTAATATAGTCCCCCATTTTCAAAAGAGGAGGCTTACAGGTGTCTGATTTTCTTTTTAAACAGCTATACTTACGGTCTTCTATCGGGATTGCGGTAGTCTCTCCGAAGGACGGGACGTTATTACAATCGAATCCTGCGCTATGCCAAATGTTTGGTTATGCAGAAGAAGATCTTTTGAATATAAATTATCTGGATCTTGTGTATCCGGAAGATAAAACTAATAACGATCATTCCGTTATCCTGAACGATTTGCTAGCTGAGCCTGGGACTGTATTGGAGAAAGAACGGCGGTTCTTGCGTAAGGATGGAGAAATCATCTGGGTAGCCCAACATATATTTTTAATCTATCAGGAGAATTCCAGTGAACCCTATGTCCTGATTTCTGAGTTAACGGATATCACTGACCGAAAACTTGCTGAACAAAAGATTCATGAAGATGAGCAGTTATATAATTTGATTACGAAAAACACACCGGATATGATTTCTTTTGGCGATCCTGACGGGACACTGCACTACGTATCTCCCTCAGTGGAGCTGCTATTAGGTTATTCTGCACAAGAAATGATAGGTACCAAAAGACCCGAGTATTATCACGTAGATGATGCTCTAGAGATGATTGAACAAGGTAAGATATATTCCGATACGGACGTATTTACTCGTAGAGCCCGTCATAAAGATGGACATTATTTGTGGATAGAGAGTTCTTCCCAAGTGGTACGTGATGAGCAGGGGAACGTTAAACAAATATTAACCATTGGTCGCGATATTACTCAGCGCAAGAAATACGAGGATATGCTGGCTAAAGCGCAACACCTTGCGAAGATGGGATCCTGGGAATGGGACATGACAAAATCACGGCTGACGGTTTCCAGAGAGATGCGTAATATTTTTGGCTTTTTGGAAGATGAGAGCAATCATTCTTATTTTGATTACAGACGTGTTTTTGCTTGCATTGATCCTGACGATTTCATCAGACTTGAACGGTTAGTACATCAATCCATGGAGAATGGGACTAATGGCGAAGTAACGGTCCGTATTCATAGTGCGGATGGAGAACTGAAATTTCTGGATGCGCACTGGGAAGTGATTACGGATGAAGAAGGAAGACTGCTGCAGATCAGCGGGATAGCCCAGGATGTCACCGAACGTCAACGAATGGAAGAACAACTGCGGGAAAGTGAGCAGAACTATCGTCTGATCTCAGAAAATTCTATGGACTTCATTTCACGTAATGCAGCGGACGGGAGCTTTACCTATCTGTATGCCTCACCCATCTGCCAGACTATGTTTGGCTATGCACCAGAAGAAATGTGCGGAACTAGAGGGATTGATTACATACATCCGGAGGACAGAATCAAATTAACTTCATATCTCAGCAATTGTATGGAGGGGAAGAAGCTTGAGCCTGTTATTCTCCGGTTTATTTGCAAAGACGGAACCTGTATTTGGACAGAAACGACACTGCGGTATATTTACTCTGAGACCTGCGGGAATCAAGAGCTTGTCTGTGTAACCCGCGACATTGGGGAACGTACGCGTCATTTTGAAGAAATACAGAAATTAAGTAACGAGTATGCGCTGATCTTGAATTCGGTCTCTGAGGGCATATTTGGGATGAACCTTGAAGGCAACACGATGTTCATTAATCCAGCAGCCATTACTATGTTGGGTTTCGATCCTACTGAGTGGGGAAACAGCAAATTTCATGCGATTCACCAAACCTGGCTGGATAACGAGTCTTTTACAGGAATTCAGAAGACGCTGCTTCCTTCGCGCTCCAATAATCTCACTATTGAAGATAGGGAGGGTGTGTTTTGGAGGCAGGATGGTTCAAGCTTTTTAGTCAGATATCGAATGACCCCACTGTTTGATGGTGATGAACGGATTGGGGCGGTTGTCGTCTTTCGTGATATCACGGAGGAGAAGGAGATTGTGCGGGCGAAGGAGTCTGCCGAGGAAGCGGACCGGGCAAAATCGGAGTTCCTAGCGATCATGAGCCATGAGCTGCGTACGCCTATGAACGGTATTATTGGGATGGCTGATCTTTTATCGGGGACGGAGCTGGATGAAGAGCAAAGCTACTACACGCAGATCATTAACAAAAGCGGAGAGGCATTGCTTCATATTCTGAATGAAGTGCTGGATTTCAGCAAAATTGAAGCAGGCATGATGACGCTTGAACTGCAAATGGTGGATTTGCATGAAGTGATACAGAACGTTTGTGAACTGTTTTATCCGAAGGTTAAGGAAAAAGGGCTTTTACTTACTAGCGAGTTATCTCCTGAGCTTCCAGCCGTCATCATGACTGATGGGGCGAGATTGCGTCAAATTCTCGTAAATCTGGTTGGGAACGCAGTGAAATTTACGGAGACAGGTGAAATCAGTATCTCTGTTATGCTAGAAGCCTCAGAGGCATCCGGAAATCTTATCGTGAAATTTGTCGTAAAAGATACTGGGTTGGGGATTCCAGTTTCCAGCCAAGGTCTATTATTTCAATCCTTCTCGCAATTGCATCCGTCGATCAATCGTAAATATGGCGGAACAGGGCTTGGACTTGCCATTAGTAAAAAGCTGGCCGAGCTTCTTGGCGGATCTATCGGTGTCAATAGCTGTGAGGATGAAGGCTCGGAGTTTTATTTTACAGTGGAGGTTTCTCTACCCAAAGAGGAATGGGATCAGAAATTGACCGTCAACGCCTCAACGGATTTGGTCAGAAATGATAAATCCACTGTTAAAGAGTTAACTACCGGTGAATATGGACCGATGTCCATTCTTATTGCTGAAGATCATCCTGTGAATCAGCAGCTTATGCAGGCGTATCTGAAAAAGAGGGGATATGTTCCAGACATCGCCTTAAATGGTGAGGAAGCAGTTCGGGCTGTGCTTTCCAATCATTATGATCTGGTATTTATGGATATTCAGATGCCTATTATGGATGGAATAGAAGCAACAGGAATCATACGTGAGAAGCTTGGGCTGAATCCAATCATCATTGCGGCTACAGCCTTTGCCAGAGATGAAGATAAGATGATGTGTCTTAGTGCTGGAATGCAGGATTTCATTTCTAAACCCATCTCGATAAAAGAGCTCGACCGGGTATTAAGAGAGTGGTCTGCCCAAATTCGTTTAGGTGAGCATCATTGACAAATAAGGTTATGATTAATATATTGATATTAATCGTAATCATTACGTATATTATTTGTCATGAAAGGATTCTTATCTTGCTAACAATGAAGCGCGGGGATATTTTAATTATTGTGATAGCCTTGTTAGCTGCGGGCTTGATTTATGGCATGAAGTGGTGGGACAGCAGCAATGAGCAGTATCAGCAAGGGGATTTGAAAGCTATAATTACGGTGGACGGTCAAGAGTACAAAACCGTTTCTTTGACTAAAGAAGAACAAATTATAGATATTCAAACGAAATTCGGTCACAATACGCTAAAGGTGTTTGATTATGGAATCCAAATGACCTATTCTGATGCTCCCTTAAGAATTGCTTTGGAAATGGGGTTCATCTCAAGACCCAAACAGCAAATTATCTGTATTCCAGCTCGTATTATGGTAGAAGTATTTAATCCTAATAAGTCTGAGAATGATGAGGATGAGCTAGATGCGATTATTTAGTAATCTTAGTTGAGCCTTCTAGCCCCTTCCATGCGGTGATAGAGTCAGGACTGGTGTAGATGTAAGGTGTTACGGGTTGTTTGATAGGTGTAATAGACTCTGCACTAATTTGCATAATTTCTTGACCTTTATAGGGAACAACTTGAAGCTTGCCCCGGACCTCTATCCAGGTATCGGTAGGCAGGCTTTTTAGCTTGCCGGAATCCACTAATATCCCAAAAGGTGTAGCATCGGCAGTACAGCATTGGACCAGAAATCTACCTATGGCAAAAGAATTCTCTGAATGTTCACCTTGATCACGATATAAAAAGCCGGTAATAGTAATTTCTTTGCCTGCAAATTGTTGTTTGTACAGCTCAAGCGCACCTAAAGTTTCGGAGAAAATCGCCGAATAAACTGGGACCACAGGTTGTGCATAAAGGATCTTGGCCAGCTCGGTAAGCTCTTCATGGTAAGGATCAATGGACTCGAATCTCGCGGAATTTTTAGCTTCAGTGGGCAAGGAGGATAGGGAGATTCCTTTTTTAGCAGCAGCCATACTTCCCAATGCGCGATCAGGAAGAAGAAATCCGAGCAGCAGTGGAAAAAGGAATAATCCATATAGCGCTGTACTTTTGAAAAAAGAATGTGGGAGCCGATGCTCGCAGTCACAGAGAACACTACCTTTGCCAAATAAAGCCTGTATGGTCAGACTGAGCGCCATAAGTGTCAGCGGGATTGGGCATAATTGAACCCAGCGTGCCAGTTTAGGAGCTACATAATAATGCAAAGCGTCCTGCTGTACCAGATGCCCGATATAGAGGGCGAAAGCGAGCAGAATGACCGCCCTTAAGAAATAGTGAAACCGGATGCTACGAGAGTCATTCATGCTCTATCCTCCTACCCATGTTGTAAGCAACAGCTTACCACCTCTATGAATTACAGCCACAAGGACATGAATACCGCCCCAACAAACACGCTTGCGAAGATCAGAAAGAACAAATAAAGAGCGAATTTGGTCTTAAACAGCGAGAGCAACATCAATGAATTTTTGAAATCCAGCATGGGTCCGAATACCATAAAAGCGAGCAGAGCCCCAGATGGAAAAGAATGTACGAAGGTGGAAGCTACAAAGGCATCTGAGGTGGAGCAGAGCGAGAGCACAAATGCCAGTCCCATCATGAAGAAATATGACCCCAGCGGCTTAGCTCCGATCGCGGCCAGACTGTCTTGAACCATAAATGTCTGAATACCAGCGGTTAACAAGCAGCCGATAATTAAATATTTCCCCATCTCAAAAAACTCATCTGAGGTATGGACGAAGACAGCGGCTATTTTTCCCCCGCGAGAATTATTCTGATGAGCTTCCCCCGTTTCACGCTGAACATTTAGGCGGATGGGAGATTTTTTGACCGTTGCGTAGATTATCAAGCCTATGAGACAGGCTACAACAAACGCCAGACCCATACGGGCATAGGCCAGCTCCGAGTGGCTGCGAAATGCTGTCATGGTCGCCCCATAGACGACAGGATTTAGGATCGGTCCGGACAAAATAAAGACGATAGCCACGTAAACAGGCATACCTTTATGGATAAGCCGGCGGACGAGTGGGATCATTCCACATTCGCAGACCGGGAAAATAATTCCGAGCAGACATGCGAACAGAATGGCCGGAAGAGGTCGCCGCGGAATCCACCGAGAAATCATTTCATCCGGGATAAAGACGCGAAGCAGTGAAGATAACAATGCTCCTGCTAATACAAACGGCAAGGCTTCCAGCAATATGCCGATAAAAGCGGTTTTGAAGGTGTCGATGTACGCATTATCCAACAGTTCCAGATGATACGGCAGCCATACAAAACCAATGATAATCAGGAACGAGATCGGGAGGAGCAACGGCAGTATTTTTAATGGTAAAAAGGTAGTCAAAACTCGAATAAGGCGGACCACCGATCTGCCAGCTGTTCTTCATCTATATTCATCCCGATGAACACTACATAAGGCATACCAGGATAACGAGAGGCTTCCCAGGTAGTACGCATCCCCGCATATTGAACAAGCTGAACCGGCTCCTGTTCGGACAAAAGAATATGCCCCTTGGCACGTAATAGGTTGTCACCCCATTCTTGGAAGAAGGCCTCTAGGCGTTCTTTAGAAGGCATAGTTGTCCTTACCTGCGGAATGGTTAACGTGATGGCTGTTACCTGCGAGAAAGAAGCATGCTGCTCCTCATGCAGCTCTTTTACAGCGGTTCCCCCATGCTCTGAATGCATTTGTTTCAGTGATGCTCCTTTGAAGGTTTGAGGCGCTCGCTGCGGAGCCGGAGCTATGATTTTACGTGGGATAATTCCTGACAATATCGGAGACAGGTTGATTTCACTGTAATGGGTGTACACAATTTCAGCCTCCGTATTTTGTTTACGAACTCCCTTTTCAATTCGCCATAAGGTTTCCGGTTCTACGAGATCACTTTTATTAACGACAATAAGATCAGCTGTGGAAAGCTGCTTACGCAGGGTCCGAACGAGCTGTTTGTCAGAGGAGAGTCTGCTGTTATATTCTAGAGCATTTTCCGCATCTAACAGAGTGATGGTATAGTGCAGCTCCACCAGATCCTGTAGAGGAGTTTCCTGCAACGTTTTGGCGATTTCTTCAGGATCGGCGACGCCGGTCAACTCCATATAAATGGCATCTGGACGTCCTCTCAGCAGCACCATCAGGCTATCTGCCAAATCCTCTTTACGGCTACAACATACGCATCCGTCCAGCAGTTTAGTTACAGCTGTACCGGTATGCTCCTGCAAAATATACCCGTCCACATCTCGTTTGCCCAGTTCATTCATTACTACTCCTGGATTCAGCCCTCTTACCTTGCTCTCTTTCAGCAGGGACAACAGCAGAGTTGTCTTCCCGCTCCCCAGAAACCCGCTCAAAATAATTACTGGTATCTTCATGATCTCCACTCCTGCCTGATTCTCTAGGAATTACAAGAATCATATTTTTTATAATTCCATCTATACGTAATTTGTCCACCAGAAAGACCACAAAATTAAGAGAGTTGAAATTTTTACAAGATCATAGTTGACAGATTGTGAATAAACCGTGTACGATGTGTTAATCGTAATTATTACGATTTAATAAAAAGGAGATGGAAACGATGAGAGTAATCATTACTTTGGCATGTACGGAGACAGGAGATCGCAACTATACCACTACCAAGAATAAACGAAATCATCCAGGGCGTATGGAAATGAAAAAATATTGTCCACGCCTAAAGAGAGTAACCTTACATCGCGAAACCCGTTAAGGGCGGATGTTTTTAATCTTGATTTTATAAACGATAGGAGTGGTATAGTTGAAAAAGCTCCCTGTTACCGTGCTCAGTGGATATTTGGGCTCTGGGAAAACAACATTGTTGAATCATATTCTGCACAACCGTGACGGTCTTAAAGTAGCTGTTATTGTAAATGACATGAGTGAAGTGAATGTGGATGCGAATCTGGTGAAGTCCGGAAATACGCTTTCCAGGACTGAAGAGAAATTGGTTGAGATGTCCAATGGTTGCATCTGTTGTACACTTCGTGATGATTTGATTGTCGAAGTACAAAAACTGGCTGCGGAAGGGCGATTTGATTACATCCTGATTGAATCCTCAGGCATTAGCGAACCTGTACCAGTAGCACAGACCTTTACCTATGCCAATCCCGAGTTGGATATTGATCTGACTTCGCTTGCTCAATTAGACACGATGGTGACTGTTGTGGATGCTGGGCGTTTCTGGCATGACTTCTCCTCAGGTGATAGTCTGATGGACCGCAACCAAACGGCTGGAGAAGGGGATTTCCGCGATATTGTGGATCTGCTTATTGATCAGATCGAAACTTGTGATGTCTTGCTGCTTAATAAGTGCGATCTGTTGAAAGAAGATGAACTCAATAAGCTTGAAGCTGTGCTGCGTAAGCTTCAGCCGTCTGCTAAGCTGATCCGTACAATTAACGGCGTAGTAGATCCAAAGGAAATTCTAAATACCGGATTGTTTGATTTTGAGAAAACAAGCTTATCCTCTGGTTGGATCGCGGAGCTGAATAAAGAGACCCATACCCCTGAGACGGAGGAATACGGGATTTCTTCTTTCGTCTATCGCCGGAGAACACCGTTCCACCCGCAAAGATTAAGTTTTTTCTTTAGCAACTGGCCGGAAGAGGTCGTTCGGGCAAAAGGGGTGGCATGGGTAGCGGCAAAAGGTGATCTTGCAGCTACTGTAAGTCAGGCAGGACCTTCCATTCAGTTCGGACCTGCTGGTTACTGGTTGGCTACAATGCCTAAGGATCAGCAGTTGGAGGTGCTGGAAAGCGAACCTGAGCTGCGGGCAAAATGGGACGAGCAGTGGGGCGATAGAATAAATGAAATCGTATTTATCGGTGTAAATATAGATCAGGCACAACTCGAAGCCAGATTGGACAGATGTCTGCTGACAGCGGAGGAGCTGAAGCAGGATTGGACAAAGTTCAACAATCCACTTCCGTGGCCTGTTGAAGAACTCCTTGCGGCTGCTGAGGAATAGATACTTAGTAAATTAACGGTGGAAATCCGGAATCCAGAAGGTGGGATTCCGGATTTTTGTTGTATTCGAAAAAGGACTAATAGTTATTATTACGATTAATTTTCAGTTTTGGGTTTACAAATCGTAATGATTACGATATTATCAAATTTGTTAAATCGTAAAACTTACGATTTAATCTGGGTTGGACATAATATCAGTCAGAAGGGAGGCGAGGCATGATGATCCTATCATCCATGCGGAATGTAGTGTTCGGGTATGGGGATGAACCTGTTCTTGATGATATCTCATTAGATATTCATATCGGACAGTTTATTGGTATAACGGGACCCAATGGTGCTGCTAAAACCACCCTGCTGAAGCTAATGCTCGGCCTGCTTCGTCCATGGAGTGGAACGGTTCAGTTGAATAAAGAGTTATCAGATAACGGAAAGATGGTTATCGGCTACGTTCCACAGCAGGTAGCTTCTTTTAACGCAGGGTTCCCAAGTAAGGTGATCGAACTGGTTCGCTCGGGTTGTTATCCAAGGCTTGGATTATTTAGACGCTTTACACCTGAGCAGGACGAGATCGTTGAGCGAAGTTTAAAGCAGGTGGAGATGTGGCATTTGCGAGACCGGAAGATAGGAGAACTGTCAGGCGGCCAGAAGCAGCGGATTTGCATCGCTCGAGCATTGGCACAACAGCCGCAGATATTGGTTCTCGATGAACCTACTACGGGGATGGATCTGGACAGTCGTATTGGGTTCTATAAGCTGATGCGCCATGATGTCAGTGAACACGGCCGGACCGTAATCATGGTGACGCATGGCCTGGAAGAGACCAGCTCCTATCTGGATACGTTGATCAGCCTGGAACGAAAGGAGAATGAGGGTTGGCAATGTTTAGTTACGAATTCATGCAACGTGCATTTTGGGCCGGTGGATTAATTGGCATTATCGGTCCGCTACTCGGGGTATATCTCATGCTTCGCCGTCAGGTCCTAATGGCGGATACCCTCTCTCATGTTTCGCTTGCAGGAGTAGCACTAGGCTCAATACTACAGCTTAATCCGGCACTAAGTGGCTTCATGGTAGCGATTCTCGGTGGTATTGTCATCGAACAGCTTCGACGTTCTTATCGTACATATAGCGAGCTTCCGGTAGCGATTATTATGACCTCTGGATTAGCATTGGCAGTTGTACTTATGAGCTTAAAGCAGAATTTAAGTAAAAGCTTCAGTTCCTATCTGTTTGGTTCCATCGTTGCGGTCAGCTTCACTCAACTAAAGATTATCGCTGTGGTTGCTGTAATCGGTCTGATCTATTTTATTGTGTTACGCAGATCCTTATATAATCTGACCTTTGATGAAGAGACCGCTAGTATCAGTGGAGTTCATGTGGGCTGGTTATCATTTTCGTTTGCTGTACTAACTGGAATGACAGTCGCTGCTGCGATGCCAGTTGTTGGAGTGCTGTTAGTCTCAGCGCTTATTGTTTTGCCAGCTTCGATTGCTTTGCGTATAGCGTCTGGTTTTACGACAGCTATATTGATCTCAATCGGCGTAGGATTACTCGGCGTTTTTAGTGGCCTAAGTGCCTCGTATTACATCAATACACCGCCTGGTGGGACGATTGCTCTTATACTGCTATCGTTCTTATTAATCGCAATTTTGGTACAGAAGCTGATCCGACTAAGAAATCGTCGGCGAATTCATAAAACTATTTCCAGTAAAGGAGTTACACCTCTCAATGAAATTTAGAATCCATCATTTAGCCATTTTGTCCCTGTCCGCGTTACTTATTGCCGCCGGTTGCGGTAATAATGCTGTTAATTCTTCTACTACTACGAATGCTTCTGGAGCCGCAGAAGCTACAGCCCTTCCGGAGTCATCTAAATTAAATATTAAAGTCAGTTTCTATCCTATTTACGAGTTTACCAAAAATGTGGCAGGAGATCTGGCGGACGTGGAAGCACTCATACCAGCAGGAATCGAACCCCATGATTGGGAACCGACAGCAAAAGATATGGCAGAAATCTCAGATGCGGATATGCTGATCTATAATGGCGCAGGAATGGAAGGTTGGGTAGATCAGGTGCTGGAAAGTGTATCTGGCACTCCGTTAATTACTGTAGAAGCGAGCAAGGGTCTGGACATCATGGAAGGCACGGAAGAGGAAGAGGCTGACCACCACCATGAAGAAGGAGAGCATGCTCATGAAGAAGGAGAGCATGCTCATGAAGAAGGGGAGCATGCTCATGAAGAAGGAGAACATGCTCTTGAAGAGCATTCGCATGATCACGGTGGATTAGATCCGCATGTGTGGCTCAATCCTACATTAGCCATTCAAGAAGTGCATAACATTGAAGCAGCTTTAGCTGCTGCCGCACCTGAACATGCCGAGGATTTTAAGACAAATGCAGATGCTTATGTAGTTAAGCTGGAGCAACTGGATCAAGAATTTAAGGACGGTCTTAAGGATACTAAACGCAAGGATTTTATTACTCAGCATGCGGCTTTCGGATACCTTGCCAAGCAGTATGGATTAACTCAGGTCCCGATTGCCGGACTATCTCCGGAGCAGGAGCCTTCTGCCGCAAATATGAGTAAGATTGTGGAGTTTGCGAAAGAGCATAAAGTGAAGACGATTTTCTTCGAGACACTTGTATCCTCCAGTGTGGCAGACACAATAGCAAAAGAGATTGGTGCCAAAGCAGCCGTTCTAAACCCAATTGAAGGATTAACAGAGGAAGATCGCAGTCAAAACCTGGATTATTTAGGAATCATGCGTCAGAACCTGGAAGCCTTGAAGAGTGCATTGAACGAGTAGATTTAAAGGATGGAAGGAGAACGAACATGGCCAAGAAATCTAAAGTTGTGAAAGAATTGAAGAGACAAGCACTAGTCGCCAAATACGCTGTTAAAAGAAAAGAACTAAAGGAACAGGGGGACTATATGGCTTTGCAAAAGCTGCCACGTGATTCCTCCGCAACTCGTCAAAAAAATAGATGCCAAGTGTCTGGCAGACCTCGAGGCTATTTGCGGAAATTTAATGTTTCCCGAATTGTATTCCGCGAATTGGCGCATAAAGGTCAGATTCCGGGCATTACCAAGTCGAGTTGGTAAATGAGAACGGCTAATCCTCCGTAGTTTAGAGGATTGGCCGTTTTTGCTGTTCATCCATCATGGGCTTTAGAAAATTCGGCTATGCTTAGAATAGGAAAATGATTTATCATAGAAGGAATATATTTCTATTTAAGATGGAGGTGATGCAAATGAGCTATACCGATACTTTTATTCGTGTAGCAGAGGACTGTCCTGAGGAAATAGGAGTTCCTCCGATGTCTTGCCGAACGCTCCCGCCTGCACATGTGATTCAATATGAACTGTTAATCAATGAGCCCTACAAATACAATCATGAAGAACTTCTGTACGAGGTTCATGTGCGCCATAAACAAATTCCACAGGAAGAACGTTTGGCCCGTAAGGAAGAAATATGGAACGAACTATTTTCCAAAAATCATCCTTGTCTAAGGGCTTCACTGTTGCCGAAGCGTTTTGGTTGGGGTGTTCATTATAACGGTGAGGGGAAAATAGCTCTCTATGGCAAAGAGTCTCCCGAATATGACTATTTCACCTCCCAAGGGGAGGGAGCTGTGAAATTACTGCCTGCGATGCGTAACAAACGTGCTTCAAAAGGAGCGGATTAAGCTGTATAAATTCATAGAAGAAATCACACTTAATACTTGGCCGGCGGAGCAAAGCGTTCTCCTGCAGGGCTGGATTCTACGTTCGGCAGCTGGTTATACAAAAAGGGCCAATTCGGTCAATCCATTATACGGGGCTGACAGCTCTCAGGTTGAACTCACAGAACAAATCAAGCTTGCGGAGCGTTATTATGAGCATGCTGGACTACAGTCCGTGTTCAAAATAACCCCCTACATCCAGCCGCCAAAGCTTGATGAGATTCTTGCAGAGCGTGGCTATACAATTGCCGAGCCTTCATCTGTAAGGCTTCTTGATCTGGGGGACTTAGCGAGCCCCGATCTGCGTTATACGGTTCAGATACAGGAGAGCTTGACTGAAGAGTGGCTGCACACCTTCAGTGAGCTTACCGGCTTGTCTGATAAGAACCGGGAAACCTTAACTAGAATGTTGTCTGCATCACATTTGCAGCAGGGTTATGTCCTGTTGTTTAATCATGGTGTTCCTGTCACCTGCGGTCTTGGTGTGATTCAGAACGGGTACTTGGGTCTGTATGATATTGTCACTTCCCCTGCTCATCGTAGAAAGGGAATGGCGGAACAGCTGCTGCTAGCGTTGCTTAATTGGGGGAGAGCAAAGGGAGCAACAACTTCCTTTCTGCAAGTTGTGCAAGCGAATACGGGGGCTTCAGCCTTGTATGACAAGCTGGGTTTTAAGGAGATCTATCAGTATTGGTATAGAGTGAAAAACTAGCTGAGGAGGGGATGCGGTGAGAAAATTAGGATTGAATCTCCTGATCATTATTGTGTACTGTTTTCCATTTGTATATTTCGCGATGGATAAAGATTTCAATAATGGTTCAATGGTTGGTTATTTAATGATGATCGTCATAACATCACTAATAGCTTTTTTGGGAAAATGGTCTAATAATATAATTGCTATAGTCATTGGGAATATCGCTTCTGCATTTGTCTCTTATTATTTTATTAGCAACTTGTCAGGGGAAGGCGGTTGGGACGGGACGTTTTTCAAACCACTTGGACCTACAGGATCGTTTATATTTTTTAGTATGCTAAACCTGATCCCTCAGTTCCTTGCGATGAAATTAGCGAATAAATTTAAAAAGAAGGTCTAATCTATGTCCGAATACTGGAGTCGAAGATTTGCTCAGGAAGGAATGATCTGGGGGAGTGAACCTAGTCCTACAGCTCAGGCAGCAAGGGATATATTCCGGCAACATAACGTGAAATCAGTTTTAGTCCCGGGTGCGGGATACGGAAGAAATACGAAGGTGTTCTCAGATGAGTTTAAGACCTTAGGCATTGAGTTGAGCGAGGACGCGTTAAAGATGGCGGCAGAATGGGATCCCAAGAGCCATTTTATCTCAGGTTCCGTATTAGATCCTATTTCTGAAGTACAGGTTGATGCTGTCTACTGCTATGACGTATTGCATTTATTTCTCGAAGAGGATCGCCGCAGGCTCGTAGCTAATTGTCTGGAACAGCTGCGGCCGGATGGCTTGCTCTATTTTACCAGTTTTTCCGATGAGGATGCGAACAACGGCTGTGGAACACTTTTGGAACCGGGAACCTACGAATACAAAGAGGGAAAATACGCCCATTTTTTTAGTGAAGAAGATTTAAGACAACATTTTGCAGGTACGAAAATAATTACGACCGGCTCATGTGTGGAGACTTTATGTGGGCCGCTTGGAAAAAAACATCAATACATACTGAGATATATCGTCGCACGTAAATCTGCACTAAGCAAGTAATTTAGGGAGGAACTCCCTATAATTTCGTTGAATATCCGTAGAATCGGCTATATCAAATGAATTATAGGGACTTTTTCCCTAGACCTCTGTGCGCTGATCAGGAGTACCTTTTTTACACAAATTTACCTTGACCCGGTAGCGCCATTTTTTTGAAATTTTTGCACAAATGAGCAAGCTGAGTAGACAGCTCCTCACCTTCCATGGGTACTCCATGTCCCGAAAGAACAAGATGTGGATTCAGCAAGGCAAGGGTACGGACCGATTTCTCAGCAGCTTCCCAGTCTGTCGTGAAATAAGAGGGTGGGCCATGCACCACCTGATGCTGCGTAGCCACTGCAAATACGGATTCCTGTTTGACCGTAAGGAACGTATCACCTGCGATCAGAACTCTATCCTCAGGCCTGAACAGGGAGATATGTCCGGGACTATGTCCAGGGGTATGGATCCATTCCCAGCCCTTCGCACCAGGAACAGTCCTGTCTTCCGGCAAGGGATGAACGGCTGAACCAAGGTCAATGCCATGATGTGAAAATAAAGGGGAAATCATGCTCATAAGCCCGCCGCCTACGGCCGGATCGGCTGGAGGGTAGTCTTCTTTACCTGTCAGAAAAGGTAGTTCTAGCGGATGAGCATATACAGGCACATTCCATTCCTCAACAAGCCTTTTTACACCCCCAATATGGTCAAAATGCCCATGCGTCAGGATAATTGCCACCGGAGGTTTATCATAATGCTCCGTAGCAAAATCAATAATATTGCCTGTATATGAGCTAAGACCAGTATCTACAAGAACCCAATCCGAAGAGGGCTGGCCAATTAATGCGACATTTACAAACATAGTGCGAAGTCCAATGACACCAGGGGCCACTTTCCAAGTATCGGTATAGCCCTTTGACAGAATTCCGTTAAGTTTCATCTTGCGCCTCCTGACCCGTTCTTTAGTACTAGACAATATATTTACACACAGTAGTATGACCTCTTTTTAAGAAAAAAAGGTATGGCAAATAACCCTTCTCATGATTTCTTGAAGAAGGGCTGTGTTAGACGTGTTTTGTGAGAGGATTGTATTAGAGCGTTCCGCAGTCTGCAAATAGAATATGGCGTGGAATCCGAAAGAAAGCCTCGGCTTTTTCCTGCAGAGCAGGGGTCGGCAGATGGCTGTTGTGGAGCCATTTTCGAAATGTTCCAGGATGGACGCCTATCCAGATACTTACATCCGTTACTGAGAAATCGTAAACCATACAAAGTCCGGTCAGGATAACATTGCTGCGCGGTGAACTGGTAATACTTCTTTTCATAAAACGTGAAGGTGTAGGCTGACATACAATGGGGCTTTGACGAATCAACGCTTCATTGAACAGAATGTGGGGTGGGTACCCCAATAGGCGGCAGGTCTTGTCAATGTTATTGTTGGAAGGGATACGACCTTCGTATACCCAAGCGCTTACACTGCGTGAGGATATACCAAGCTCTTCTGCGAGTCGTGACAGCTTGATATCCTTAGCCATCAATACAGCAAGCAGCACACGGTTTCTAATCTGGCTGCGCTTTGGACGGCGAAATCTTTTGACTCGAACGCCTTGTCCAAGGTATTTGCGATTGATCAGAGACCACGCCTGGATATTATGAGTTTCTTGTTGGTTATTAGGCATAATTCCTCCGATTTTTTAAAAATATACTACAACACTTTCTGGTATATCGGCAATGGTTAATGCTGCTATTTCTGACAACACCGTTTAAGTTTCTTTCAGAACAGCTACGCTTATGATATATTTTTAATATCTAATTACAATATTACATTAGGGAGCGATATAGAATGATCAAACATATTGTGTTTTTCAAATTAAAAGATCGGTCCGAAGAAAGCGTAGCGGCAACGGTAGCGGTACTGCGTAATATGGAAGGTAAGATCCCGCAGCTTCTCTCCATCGAGGTGGGTGCTGACATCATTCATTCCGATCGTTCCTTTGATATTGCTCTAGTCACAGAAGTGGCTTCTCTAGAGGATTTACAGGCGTATCAGGTTCATCCGGCGCATAAAGAAGTTATTGCTCACATTAATGAAGTCAAAGAGCTCTCGATTGCTGTAGATTACGAAATTTAAGCAGCTGCTTGAATATAGTATCATCATTTTATACCGGAAGCGGTGACAGGAATGCGTGAGCTTGAGTATCCAATGGAAGCGTTAACTTATTTAGTCGTTTTTCTCGGAGCATGTTTCGTAATGTTCTTCTGGCTGAAACGCCGTGGCAAACGCGGTAAGTAGAGATTAGGACGATTCTCTAACAATTATCGACATGGGGGTATTGCTGTGTATTATGTCAACCGCAATCAAATCGAAACCATTCTTGCTCAAATCCCTGATATTACCGCTGGTCTTCGGACTGTAGCAGCTTCCTGGGATGGTACAACATTAACTGGACTAATACAGGAACGCTGTCTCCATCTGGCAATAGAGGTTGTAACAGACGTTGGTAGCTGTCTCATTGACGGGTTTATTATGCGTGATGCTGGAAGTTATGAGGATATAATTTCTATTATTCATGAAGAGAAAGTGCTAGGTCAAAGTGAAATTTATGAGAGATTGATAGAATTAGTTGCTCTGCGTAAGCCACTCGTTCAGGATTATTATGCCTGGGAGAGAGGTGATCTGCATCCACTTACCCCCATTCTTTCGGAAGTACTTGAGCAGTTTGCCGTTGAGGTACGGAAATATTTGGACCAGGAGCTTGGAGCCAGCGTACCGCTATAATAGCATAGGATAGAATCACATAGAATAGGCGATAGCCGTGAAAGAGAGGGGTTCCTTTATGATGAAGATGGGGCAGGAAAACGGATCGACAAGACAAATGATTATGACGCTCCTGAAGACGAAAGGAACACTGACCATCGGCGCGCTGGCAGAAGAATTGGGAATTACAGAGATGGGTGTCCGTCGTCATGTGCTTCAGCTGGAGCAAGAAGGGCTTGCAAAGACAAAAGTGGTCCGGCAAGCGATGGGGCGGCCTTTACATATGTACTCATTAACGGAGAGAGCCGAAGAATATTTCCCAAAAAGTTATCACAACTTGGCTTTGGAGCTTCTGCGTGAATTGGATTACGGCAGTGGACTGGATGCTGTTAATACATTATTTGAAGGACGCCGCCGCCGAATGCTCGCTCAGTATGCTCCGATGATGGAACGGCGGAATTTGGAAGAACGCGTCGCCGAATTATCTTCCATCCAAAATGCCGGTGGATATATGGCAGAATGGAACCGCGAAGAGGATGGCTCATATGTCATAAAGGAGTACAATTGCCCGATTCGCCAAGTGGCTACCCAGTATCGTAAGGCTTGCCAATGTGAGCATAGTCTTTTCGAAGAACTGCTGGATGCTAAGGTAACACGTAATGAATGTATGGCAGAGGGCGGCCATTGCTGCCGCTACGCTATCGTACCCAAAAATGTTACAGACAAAACTTCTGAAAAGTTATAATAATTAGTCACAAGACAATCCCCTGCTGCTTATGATATAGCAGATATAGGCATTAGCCCGGTAGAGCGGGGAGCAATGAATTTAAAGGAGAGATGAAACGATGAAAAAGGACACCAAAGGCTTATTATGGGGCGCTTTAGTCGGCAGTGTGGTTGGATCGGTGACAGCATTGCTGTTCGCACCTAAACCAGGTAAAGAGCTGCGCAAGGATATTGCGGAAGGAACTGCCGCTGGTATTGAGAAGGTTCAAGAAATTGCTGTTCAAGCCGGAGACAAGAGCATTGAAATTTATGACAAAGCAAAAGATTCGATTGGGCATGTAGTGCATGAAGTTCGGGAATGGAGCAAATCATGTGCGAATGCTGTTGATGAAGAAGAAAAAATCACAGTAACTGTAAGCGGTATTGCTACAGAAGATGCTGTAGAAGCAGTTGACGCTGTAGAAGCTGTTGAAGAGGCTGCTGCCACTTTGGAAATGGAAACTGAGTGGGTTGAGGCCACTATAAGTGAAGATGTAAGCGAAGAAGTTAGCCTGGAAGAAGTCGTTCAAGATGACAAGGTTGATAAAGAAATTCTATAATGGGACCGTGGTTTAAATCCTCTGTTTCAGTGGTAAAAGAGTACTCATTCTCTTATAATAGAGCCGCTTTTTCGCATTGGGCGGAGGGTGGCTTTTTTAATTAGTTTGCACCCGCTTGTTAAATGATGGAAGAAGACTAGTCTTGAACTAAGAGGGCAAAAGGAGTAATATCTGCAATTGGGGCTGAAAGCCAGGTACATTTTGTTTTCACCTTACATAAGCTACACAAAACAAGTAGAAGGAAGCGGTGTGTTCGTGCAGCAAGCTATAGCAATATTAGACTCAGGTGTGGGAGGGTTAACAGTTGTCAAAGAAGTGATGAGGCAACTCCCGCGGGAGAAGATCATTTATTTCGGAGATACTGCCCGAGCTCCGTACGGACCCCGTTCGACCGAGGAAGTACAACTGTTTACTGAACAAATTGTAGATTATTTGATCCAGTTTAATCCTAAAATGATCGTTATCGCTTGTAATACCGCAACAGCTGCGGCACTCGATTATATCTCAGCCAAGGTCTCTATCCCTGTAATTGGGGTGATTCATCCCGGAGCCCGCGCAGCAATTAGCGCAACCAAAAGCGGACATGTCGGCGTGATCGGTACGGTAGGAACCATCAACAGCGGAGCTTATACTAACGCATTAAAGCAGTTGTCCCCTTTTGTTGAGGTTGTAAGTCAAGCCTGTCCAGCGCTTGTCCCACTTGTCGAGCAAGGCAAGTTCCGCTCAGAGAAAAGTTACGATATCGTAGAAGAGGCACTCGAAGGCATTAAAGACACTAACATCGATACTTTAATTTTAGGATGCACTCATTATCCATTTCTTGTAGAACCCATTGGTGAGACTATGGGATCAGGAGTCAAGCTGATCAGTTCTGCAGATGAGACCGCTCGTGAGATCAGCACAATTTTATATGACAAAGGCAAGCTGTCCATCGGCGATGAAAGTCCAATTCATCAGTTCTTCTGCAGCGGTGATGCTGAGATGTTTCAAAGCATCGCGCGAGACTGGCTTGGAGAACAAATTAGACGTACTCCAGTAGTGTGGCAAGTATCCACGTTATAAGCAGGAGCAATGTTGAATTGAATAGGGACAAACTCCATGGGAGTGTAAAAAGAAAAACAGACTGGGAAAGCACATTTCCCAGTCTGTTTTTTTGAAATATAAGCATTTATACGCTGCGGATCTGTAATATCCTTATTTTCATGAGAAATGGTTGCCATCTATAAAGGGCGATGACGTTGTTTTTTCTTGTGATTCATTTCTCCTTCATGCCGGGTAGTGGCGCTTGCATACAATAGAGTTAAGTGCTGTATGCCGCTGTTTTTGTATTGCTGTATCAGCAATTTAAGGCCGAGAGGATGAGACCTAATGCGACAATATATTGCAAACAGGGGAGATACCGTAAGCAGAATTGCCGCTCTACATGGATTAACTCCTGAGCATGTTATTCAAGGTAATCCATGGGTTGGGAGGCAGTCTTATTTATACCCAGGCCAGGTTTTATTTCTGCCATCTTCGCCGCGTAAAAGGTATGCTGTGCAGGAAGGGGACACTCCAGAACGCATAACCTCATTATTTAAAGTGAATTTAGAGGATTTGGAGAAGCTTAATCCTGGTGTGACCTCAGGGCGCTGCTGTACACCTGGAAAAATACTTGTCATTCCACCCCCGATTCCAGACCGCGTAGTGTTTCTGCGCGGGGAGTACGGTCCGGCTGATGTTGAGAGTGACATTGACAGCTTGCTTGTCCAATACCCGTTTATACAAGCAGCCACAATAGGCACGAGCGTACTCGGCAAGCCACTCCATGTACTCAAGATAGGGAACGGCACTCGTCATCTGCATGTTAACGCCGCTTTGCATGCCAATGAATGGCTGACTTCGCCATGCTTGATGTCCTTCATAGAGGAGTATGCGGCAGCTTATGCTGAAGGCTTGGAATGGAATGGACATAACCCTGAGGTTTGGTTCCAAAACTGGACATTATGGGTCGTGCCTATGGCTAATCCAGATGGTGTGGAGCTGGTTCAGGAAGGGGTTTTGCCTGACCATCCATTTTATGATGACCTCATGAGATGGAATGGTGGACGAAGCAGCTTCCGGCATTGGAAAGCTAACATCCGCGGTGTGGATCTTGGGGATCAATTTCCCGCTCATTGGGAAGAGGAGCGGGAACGTCGGGGAGTAAGGCAGCCCTCACATCGGGATTACAGCGGCCCTGAGCCGCTGAGTGAGCCTGAAGCAGCTGCTCTGGCAGCCCTGGCTGAGGAAGCGCCTGGCGAAGCTGCAGTGTCTCTGCATAGCCAAGGAGGAGAGATTTATTGGAACTACCGCGGGTATGAGCCTCCCGAGAGCCGTGAATTAGCCGCGCAGCTGGCAGTTGCGAGCAGTTACCGGGCAGTGGAGCTGACGGGAAGTGATGCCGGATATAAGGATTGGTTTATTCAGACCTTCCGCAAACCTGGATTTACTGTGGAGCTTGGGATTGGCAAAAATCCGCTGCCACTAGCAGATTTTGAAGATATGGCCCTGGAAACAGGACTTATATTAGCAACGCTCCTTTCCAATGTGAAATAATTATGAAACATTTGCAGTAAACTTGCGTAAAATAAACCATAGGGTATGGCCGCTGTCGTCACTACACGTTATCCGCGGCTGTATCCTTTTTACTTGGGAGGAGGGTCACCATGAAACTGAAAAAAATACTGTCACTAAAACAATGGTCCCATATCTTCAGTAGCTCCTGGCAATACATCCGCTCCCCTAAAGTAGCAATGGGGGACAAGCTGTTATTTACAATTCCAGTATTGCTCTATTGGGTCTTGCCGGACTTCATGCCATTTATTCCGATCGATGATATTGGAGTGACCATGCTGCTAATGGGCTGGTTCGTGTCACGAATGGGCCGGAAATATCCTACCCTTCAGCAGGGTGAAGGATAGCACCGCACATTTTCGACAAGAACTTCAGAGCTAATTAGCCAATATAGTTGCTTTTAGATGTCATTTACCTTTAAAATAAGTAATTGAGTATTTAATTTTCGGACTAGGAGATGGAATATAGATGAAGGTCAAAATTACCCGTAATGCGGCTAAAGTGATAAAGAAACAAATGGAGCTGGAAGGAAACAGTGAGTTGAAGCTGCGCGTAGCAATTACACATGCACACGGTGATCATGCTCACTACGGACTGGACTTGGACACGCCTAAAGAGAACGATGTTGTAGTATCGACAGATAAGGAAATCGATGTTATTCTTGATCCGAGCCAACCACTCCTTGATGGCGTGGTCGTTGATTATTTGTATCTTCCACAAGAAGGTTTTGTCATTACGAATCCCTCTAAAGGTAATCACGGCGATCACTAAACACTCGCCTGTAAATTTCGAACACAAAGAAGGGTTGCTCCATGGCTAACGAAATACAAGTGTGCGATGAATGTAATTTCATGAAGTTGAAAAGTATTATCCCAAAGCTGCAAAAAATGGCACCTGATGCCGAGATCAAGGTCGGCTGCAAGTCGTACTGCGGTCCATGTGGCAAACGGGCTTTTGTTTATGTGAATGGTCGTTATGTGAGTGCTCCAACGGAGGATGAAGTGTTGAAGAAAGCGGAAGCTTTTATCAAACAGCCCTCCGTTCAGAAATAATACTGAGTTCTTATCAACTAAGATAATAGGGTCGATCCCTCTTCATTCTCAGAATAAGTAAAAGTAAACAGAGCAGCGATTCTCCTGTTAATTTGGAGGATCGCTGCTCTGCGTTTTCTGGCCATTGACGGCTTACTTCAATCGTGCCCATCATCCCATCATTTCTCCGTCTCATCATCTCATCGTCCCACCATCTCACCGTCTCATCGAGCCCACCATCCTATCATTCCACCATCTCACAGGGGTTACGGACTCAGATGACGTTATTTGCCTGTTTTTAGCCTTTAAAGCACCAGTGACGCTATTCCTTAAAAAGAGGCTCATATCGGCGTTTTCTAGGCTAATAGCTGCTCTGGAGTCCGTTAGCATTCCAAATCTCGGATAATGCTGCGTTTAGGGTCAGCTGTGTCCGTTAGTGAGATACTTTACGTATTTAAGTCGGAAAACCAAACGTGCTTCCAACAACGATCAAGTGGTAAATGTCCAACATAGAGAGGATATCGCAGCAGCCGTTTTCGATAGTTTTTTTGGATAGTCTCTTCGTTTACCCGGATGTAAGCTTAAGGTGCAGATTGTGTGTTCTTGAGCTTCTTGATTCCATCATATTTCATGATATCGTCGGAGATCTGTAGGCGGAGCTTACTGGTCTCATACCCGATGCTGCACTCCCCTACGTCAACGGCTTCGCGGCTTTCGAGACTATAACAGGTTCCGCTGGCAAATTGCCCATTTTCGCTGGGGAGATAAGAAAGCTTTGCATCGGCATAGGCGCCGGATCGCAGCGTTACAAGACGCTCATGCCCGCTAAACAGATTATTGCCCATGAGATAATAAGGATCACGTGAGATCCCCAGCAAATGGAGCAAGGAAGGTGTAAGATCCAACTGACCAGCTGGAGCTGAATCAAGGACAGAGGCGTTAGAGCCTGGCAGATGAATGAGCAAGGGAACCTGATGCATTATTTGCTGCATATCGAGTGCGCTAAGGCTTTTGCCGAGAAATTGTTCGTAATAAGAGGTCTCCTGAATCGAATTATCATGATCTCCATAGAATGCAACAATGGTATTATCCCACAGCCCACGCTGCTTCATCTCTTTGACCATTTCCCCTAAAGCTTCATCCGTATAGTGAACAGCCTGCAAATAATCTCCGAAGATCGTGCCCTTGAACTCTCCAGTATCAAGCCCTTGTTTATCTGCAGGGAGAGAATAAGGATGATGGCTGGATAGTGTAGTCAAAAATGAATAAAAAGGCTGCTTTATCGTTTCTGAAGTGTCCATAATATCGAGGGATTGCCGCAAAAAGGATTTGTCACCCAGAGACCAGCCTAGAGGTTCGTCTATTGTATAGTCTTTTTTGTTATAAAAATGGTCATAACCCATCGCGTTATACATAATCTGCCGATTCCAGAAGCTGCCTTCGTACGCATGAAAAGCATTGGTACTGTAGCCCTTTGATTTCAAAATAGCAGGCAGCGTGTCAAACTGATGATCCGGGTAACGGACAAATACCGAGCCGGAGACCAGCGGGTACAGGGAAGCGTTGGACGTGAAATCCGCATCGGAAGTTCGTCCTTGTGAGGTCTGATGGTAGTAATTGCTGAAATAGGTGTTTTCTTTGATTAGAGCGTTCAGATTAGGCGTGATCTCCTGGCCGGATATTGAGCGTCCAACTACAAAGTTCATAAAAGCTTCAGCTTGAATAACAACGATGTTGCTTCCGCTGTATTTTCCAAAGCTGTCATTATTGGCATTTTGCTCAGTGTTTTGTTTATTGAACCAGAGCTGCATTGAGGTGGCTTCTTCTTGCGAAAGCTCGGGCTGCGGACCTAGATGATCTTTAGCATATAAGTAAATATCATAACCGTGAAAACCGATTAGTCCGGTTACGTTATACATCGCCAGACTCCACCAGTTGCCAGTGAATAGATCTTTAGCCCAGGTAGTAGCGTAGGTGTGTATAGGTCCAAAGGTTAGCACGCAACCTAGCGCCAGAGCAACGATGCCATTCACGCTTCTTTTTAGCATCCTGCTCAGGCGTGAAGAGCGGCGGGAATAACCGGTTTGAGAATAAGAGTGAGATTGCCCATAACGGCGAGGGGCGGCATTAGACAAGTATGTATGGGTTTTCCGGTGGTAGAACCCTATTCCGATTCCATAGGCAATAAGCAGAAGCCAGTCAGCGAACAAATAAAGATCGGAAGGACGCAGTAGGGCGAAGATACTTCCACCAAGCGCATCCATCTGTCCAGCCTGAAACAATACGGGTACCGTGATAAAATCCTGAAAATAACGATAGTAGACGATATCCGAATAAATAAGCAGTGTCAGAAGCAAGTTTATACTTAACAACGCTATCGTCTGTCCCCGGCGGGGAAGCCACAGGGTCCAAAAAGACAATAACATGACTGAACCTACAGCAATCCATTTGTCCTGCCGGTTCATATCTATATTGGGAGCATGCAGCCCACTATGCAGAAATAATAACTTGGCCAGCATGATGCCAAGAAAAAGGAGATAACCGATATATCGGGAGCGAATCACAGCAGCTATTGTACTTGTTACGGTTCTGTTGCTCCGAATTGATGGAAAGTCAGACATTATAAAACCTCCTAACACAGAAAATAAATAAAACCAGAATAAACAATGTTGTTGTCTTTTTTAGATGATAAACGTTTCTCGAAGAAATATATGAGCGTAAAGTTATAGGCGCTAAACTAAAACAGTCTTATACTCGGAGAAAAACGGACATCCTCCTCATACGAGGTAGATGTCCGTTCTGCATTCAAAACAATGGTGATCCTAATTATTTCGGATTTCTAGGTGGAAGTGGACCCAAGTATTGATAATATTGACACTCGATACGTCCGTTATACAGTTTGCGGCGTTTGTCTGCCTTACGACCGTAAAATTGTTCGAATTCCTTGTAAGGGCTGATCGCAAAAAATGACCATGTTGGCAGATATATCATCATTTCACCAAACTGGCGGGTCAGCTTTTCCACTTCTTTGTCATTACTGATCCGTTCCCCATATGGAGGGTTAGTAATGATACAACCATATTCTCCTTCAGGTCTTGCTTTGGCGGCAGCCATCACTTTGAAGGTAATTTCTCCGGACAGTCCAGCACTCTTGGCGGCAGCTTCAGCAATTTCAATCGCTTCTGGATCAATGTCCGTACCTGTTAATTGCAAAGGATAATCATCGCGCACCGCATCGAAAGCTTCTTCGCGCGCCTCTTCCCAAAGATGTTTGGGGATGACTGGCCAATGTTCAGATGGAAATGAGCGGCGTAGTCCTGGAGCAATATTCCAAGCGATCATGGCAGCTTCAATTAACAGTGTTCCCGAACCACAACATGGATCGAACAGGGGCCGATGGCCATTCCAGCGGCTAAGCTGGATTAGTGCAGCAGCCATTGTTTCCTTCAGTGGAGCCTCTGTTGCATGTCTGCGGTAACCCCGTTTGTGAAGCGCGGGTCCTGTGGTATCTAATGTGATCAAAGCGATGTCATTTAATAAAATCACTTCGATCACATATCGAGGACCGTTCTCCGGGAACCAGTCTGTATGATACGAAAGCTTCAGCTTCTCAACAATAGCTTTTTTGACAATCCCTTGGCAAGCGGGTACACTCGTTAGTTGTGATTTATGGGACCGTCCTTCAACCGGGAATTCTCCATTCTCTGGAATCCAATCTTCCCAAGGCAAGGCTTTAACCCCTTCGAATAACTCGTCAAAGGTTTTAGCAGGGAATTGGCCCATTTTAACCAATACGCGGTCAGATGTACGCAGCCACAAGTTACAGCGACAGATATCGATGTAATCACCGCTGAATAATACTCGTCCGTTCTCGACCTTGGTCTCATAACCCAGTTCGTTTAATTCGCGCGCTACCACAGCTTCTAAACCCATAGGGGCAGTAGCGATTAATTGTAATTTGCTCAAATACTCTCAACTCCGTTTAACTTGTAGATAAATACAAAAAGCCAGTACAATAAGAAGAGACGACATTGTCGTCCTTTAAAGCATCCATACAAGTATAGGGGAATGTGGGACACTTCACAATGCCCGGCATTCCATAAATCATAAAATGTTCCCCGTCATCCCTTACTATGAGCAAACGGGGGATCCTCAAAGGAGAATCTTTATGCTTACGCAAGAAGAATACAGTGAACAACTTTATACAGAGGACGAAATTCTGCTTCGAGTAAAAGAAGCAATCGTTCAAGCAGGCATGCCGCCGGTGTCTGTCGAGCCGGGGTACGGAAGACTGCTCACCATGCTAGTTAGACTGTCTCGCTCTAAGCGTATTTTGGAAATTGGCGCACTTGGCGGTTACAGCGGAATTTGCTTGTCCCGCGGTTTCTCTGAAAGTGGCACACTGACTTCGCTAGAGCTGAGAGCCGACTATGCCGAGCTTGCCCGCCGTAATTTAGAGCTGGCAGGCTTCGGGGATACTACGGAGTATAGAATAGGACCCGCAATGGACAGCCTGAAGGCACTGGAAGCAGAGGGCGCTAGGTTCGATTTCTTTTTCATTGACGCAGATAAGTTGAACTACACTAACTACTTGGAATATGCCATCAAGCTGGCCAATCCAGGAGCGATCATTGCGGGTGATAATATTTTTCTCCGTGGACGGACCTTAAATACAGATAGAAATGGTCCTGCCATCCTGGCTGTGCGCCACTTCAATGAGATGATCGCTACGGATGAACGTCTTATCAGTACATGTCTGCCTGCCTATGATGGACTGGCACTAGCGATGGTCAAATAGCTGATTAGCGAAATAACCGCGGTGTTGTTACTTTGTACAGCTTCAATCGAACCCAAATCGTATTAACCAGCAGCAAGCAGCCGGATATAATGAAAAGCCCCTCAATTCCGATGTAACCTGATAGAAAGCCGCCCAAGATAGCTCCCAGCATATTGCCTAGCGCCAATGTACTGCTGTTGAAGCCGAATGCGCGGCTTTCTTTTCCGTCAGGGGTATAGGAGCGGATAAGCGCATTAACGCTGGGCAACAGTCCGCCCATGAAGACTCCCATTAGGAAACGGACTATAATCAGCTGCCAGACACTAGTTACGAATGCCTGCGGAATTAGGAAGAGTGAAGCGCCAATTAACGCATAGGTCAGAATACGATGTGCGCCGACTTTGTCACTTAGCTTCCCAAGCAAGGGAGAAGCCAGCATATTGGAGATCCCTGTAACGGCACTGACCATCCCGGCCAAGAAAGCTATATTCTCAGCGGGTCCATTTAATTTTTCTACATAAAGTGGCAACAAGGCCATAGGACTAATCATTGCAAATTGCAGCAGAAAGGTTACACCGAATAGAGCTGGAAGCTGAGGGATTTTGATTAATTCCTTCAAGCCTGCGAGTACAGAAACCTGTGGCTCTTGTGCGGCTTCGGCGCGGTCGAATTTTTCTTTAACAAGAAATAATGCCAGCAGAGAGGCGATAAAGAGCAAGGCTCCAACGACATAAAAAATCGGCCGAAATCCGATTAAATCGGCAAGTAAGCCACCAATCAGTGGCCCTAGAATTGTCCCTGCTACAGATCCTGATTGCATCAATCCCATGGAGAAGCCCATACGTTCTTTGGGGGTAGTACCTGACACCAGTGCGATGGAGGCGGGATTGAAGCCAGAGATTGTACCGTTTAAGAGACGGAGCAGGAGCAGCTGTAAAGGGGATTGTGCGAAGCCCATTAATACCATGACAATAGCCATGCCAAAGCTGGAACGCAGCAACATGATTTTACGTCCATATTTGTCTGCAAGCTTGCCCCATAATGGCTGGAATATGAAAGAGGTTAAGAAGTTTGCGGCAAAAATAAGTCCCGCCCAGATTCCAATTTCATGTTCACCCTGGACACCAAGATCCTTCGCAAGGTACAAGGTCAGGAAGGGTGTAATCATTGTCATTCCAGCATTCACCAAAAATTGCCCGAACCAAAGCACTAAGAGGTTGACCTTCCAGGTCTCCCATTTCTTCATAGTGCTTTCACATCCTTTCAAAGAATTTCAGAGAATATATGATTCACGGAAAAAATGCCATTTTATCAGTATATCATTTTTTGCAGCTTCATGTGTGCAACACATGTCATAGTAATGTCATAGGATTGTCATTCCAAACTCTTCGTATTAGTTGTTACAAGCTTTTAAAAAGGGCATAATAGTAGATATGCCGATTAAAAAAATCTAATAAAATATAATGGAGATCTTATCATGACCTACAATGACACTTTTATCCGCGCCTGCAGAAAGCAGGACACGGAGCACGTTCCCGTATGGTACATGCGGCAGGCCGGCCGTTATGATCCCGAGTACCGTAAAATTAAGGAAAAGTATTCGTTGCTTGAAATCTGCAAGCAGCCTGAGCTGGCGGCAGAAGTAACCATGATGCCCGTTCGCAAGCTGGGTGTGGATGCGGCCATTTTGTATTCCGACATTATGAATCCAGTTGCTTCAATCGGAGTGAAATTCGATATCGTTAAGGATATCGGTCCAGTGATTGAGAATCCGATCCGTAGTGCAGCTGATGTGGAGAGACTAAAACCCATTGATGTGGAGGGTGATCTGAGCCACATTTTGGAAACGATTGCTATTCTGGATAAGGAACTGGACATTCCTTTGATCACTTTTGCAGGCGCGCCGTTTACAATTGCCAGCTATTTGATCGAAGGTAGACCTTCCAAAGGATATATCCGTACGAAAGAGCTAATGTACAGTGAACCCCGTGTCTGGGAAATGCTGATGGACAAGCTGGGCGATATGATTATCACTTACCTCCGAAGTCATGTGCGGAGTGGAGGCAAAGCCTTCCAATTGTTCGACAGTTGGGTTGGTGCGCTTGCTCCACGCGATTTTGAAACGTACGTGCTGCCGACGGTTTCTCGTATTTTTTCCGAATTATCTGATCTTGATGTACCTAAAATATACTTTCCTGGCGTAAGCTCTGGAGAATTGCTGCCAAGCCTTACGAAGCTTCAAGCAGACGTAATCGGGCTGGATTGGCGAGTTAGCTTGACTGAAGGCCGACGCAGAATAGGCAATAAATTTGCGATTCAAGGAAATCTTGATCCATATTTGCTTACAGCTCCGATGGACCTCTTGAAAGAACGCGCGAAAGCACTGATCGATGAAGGGGTGCTTGAGCCAGGTTATATCTTCAATCTGGGCCATGGATTATTCCCGGAGGCCTCATTAGACAAACTTAGAGAATTGACGGAGTATATTCACGCTTATTCTCAGGAAGTATTACAAGAAACGGCTAAGCAACGTTCGTAAAAATATAAGAATTTATATGTTCCACGCTATTAAATTGTAAAGGGGACGGAATCCGTGACAGTAAAAATAGGTGTTCTCGTCATGTCGTATGGCACTCCTAAGAGCCTAGTAGATGTTAAAGCTTATTACACGCATATTAGACGGGGGAATCCGCCAACAGCGGAGCAGCTTAAAGAGTTAACCGACCGTTATGAAGCAATCGTCGGGGGGGTATTCCCACTGCGGGAGAATACAGACCGGCAAGTAGAAGCTTTACAAGCAGCATTAAATGCGGATAAAGCGGGAGCAGATGTTGAATTTGTCTGCTATCAAGGCTTGAAGCATGCCAGTCCCTTTATTGAGGACGGCGTGGAGGCTATGGCGAAGGATGGCATTACTCAAGCAGTGGGTATTGTTTTGGCGCCACACTATTCCAGTATGAGTGTAGGGAGCTACATCAAGCGTGCGCAGGAAAAGGCTGATGCATGCAAGATTGACATGGGTTTTGTGGAGAGTTACCATATGCATCCTGAATTGATCGATGTGTTAAGCCAAAGAGTGTCGGCGAAGCTGGATCAATATATTGAAGCAGGTGCGACCCGTGATGAGATTCGCGTATTATTCAGCGCTCATAGTCTTCCAGAACGTATTCTGGCTATGGGTGATCCATATCGGGATCAGCTGCTGGAAACTTCGCAGGCAATTGCAGCTCAAGCAGGCGTAACCAACTGGCAGTTTACTTGGCAAAGTGCTGGCCGCACAGCTGAACCGTGGCTTGGTCCAGATATTCTGGACACGCTGCAACAGCTTAGTAAAGAACAGGTGGAATACGTATTGGTGGCCCCTATCGGATTCGTATCCGATCATTTAGAGGTACTGTACGATCTCGATATTGAGGCAACAGCCGTAGCTGCAGAGCTTGATATGCGTCTTATGCGGATTGACTCACTGAATAGTGATCCCGCATATATGTCTGTATTGAGCGATGTAATTCGTAAACGACTGGAGCAGATGAAGGCCGCTCAATCATGATTGGCCCCACAAGAAAAATTGTTATCATAGGCGGAGGGCTGAGCGGACTCAGCGCCGCCTTTTATATTCGTAAATTTTATAAAGAAGCGGGTATTAAGCCTGATATTGTCTTACTTGAGAAAGAGAAAAACCTCGGTGGAAAGATTGAAACCTTACATCGCGATGGTTTTGTGATTGAAAAGGGACCGGATTCATTTCTGGCGGAAAGGGCGGAGATGTGCGAGCTGGCTAAGGAATTGGAATTGGATCACGAGCTGGTATCCTCCAACCCTCTTGCTAAGAAGCGATATATCTTGCAGCGGGACAAGCTTAATCCTTTGCCAAACGGTCTTGTACTCGGTATCCCTACCGAACTGAAACCTTTTTTATCAAGTGGGTTAGTTTCGTTTGGGGGCAAAATACGTGCGATGATGGATTTTATTCTTCCTCCGCGGCGTAATGATGAAGACGAATCGCTTGGTGAGCTTATTGAGCGCCGTCTAGGGTCTGAAGTGCTGGAGAACTTAACCGAGCCACTCCTCTCTGGCATGTACGCCGGAGATATACAAAAAATTAGCCTGCATGCTACTTTTCCGCAATTTGGACAATTAGAACAACAGTATGGCAGCCTTATTCGTGGAATGCGCACAGGGCGAAAGAATAAAAAGGCACAGGAAGGTACTACACAGAGTACCTTCTTGACGTTCCGCAAAGGGCTGCAAAGTCTCGTGCATAGTCTGATTTATGAGCTGCATGATGTTGAACAACGGACGGAATCTAACGTAGTTTCTATTCAGGCTGTTGGGAGTCCTTCTATTTATGAGGTAGAGCTGGAGAATGGCGAACGGTTGCTTGCGGATGATGTATATATCACTACGCCTAATTTTTCGGCTGCTGACTTACTTCGTCCCCATATGGAGGTTACGGCGCTGGAAGCGGTGGATTATGTTTCAGTAGCGAATCTAGTCATGGCTTTTAACAAAAAGGATATTGTTAACGAATATGATGGATCAGGTTTTTTTGTGCCTCGTAAAGAAGGGCGAAATATTACTGCCTGCACATGGACATCTACGAAATGGCCGCATACGGCTCCTGATGATAAGGTGCTTTTGCGCTGTTATGTGGGTCGTTCTGGTGATGAACAGAATGTTCAGCTGCCTGATGAGGCTTTGACGGAGCTTGTGCTTAAAGATTTACGAGAGATCATGGGCATTACTGCGAAACCAATATTTACGGAAATCACCCGCTTAGAGCATTCCATGCCGCAGTATCCTATAGGACATCTTGATAATATTACCGAATTCCGCAAAGAATTAGCGGCTTCGCTTCCTGGTGTGTATGTCATTGGCGCCGGATTTAATGGCATAGCAATGCCGGATTGCATCAAGCAGTCCAAGCTTATTGCGGAAAGCGTTGCTAAACAGCTAATGAATGAAATGTGAGTACGATGACTAAATAAAACAGTGAAGCGAAGCATGAGGCGCTTCACTGTTTTTCTTTAGTTAGTAAAATTTTCTATTTCTATCGACTCTCTTATTTGTAGGGTGCTGTGATAGATATGCTATAATAAAAACAATTTGAGAGTAGAGGAGATCACAGAAACCATGTATCCGCCGCGATCGCGTTCTAGACAAAAGAACAAACATAAGAGCAAACGCAAGCGCAGAACGGCCTGGGCTTGGATCAATGCAGGTCTTCTTTTGATGATTACCGTGTTATTGACTTATAGCTTTACGAATGACCCTGACAAGAAAAGCGCCTCACCGCCTCCGGTAGCAGAAGCGACAGCTACGCCTATACCAGAGAGTAGTGATCAGCCTCAGACAGCACCTCCGGTGGTTGCAGTTGCAACGCCTGAAGCTACAGAGACGCCAAGCCCTTCTCCTACGGCAACTCCAGAGCCAACGCCTACACCGCAGGAGGAGCCCGAAGAGATCATTGAAACACAAGCTCCTGAAGCGACAGCGACCCCTGCGAAGGATGAGGACAGCTCGGAAGCAGCAAATAATGATGCAGTGTCTGGTCTGCCGTCAGATGATAACGCGTCTGGTAAGACGGTAACTTTGAATTTTGGTGGAGATGTTATATTTTCCGGGAAAGCTGGAGAACTGCTGGAGAAGAAAGGTTATGATTATTCGTATGCCGCATTGGAGGGTCTGTTCAAGAAAGATGATCTTACGATCTTGAATCTGGAAACTCCAGTGACCACAGGTGGCGTAAGTGCCACTAATAAGCAATTTGTATTCAAAGGATCACCACTCGCTCTGGATGCGCTTAAGTCAGCGGGTGTGGACGCAGTAAATATGGCGAATAATCACACGCTTGATCAAGGAGAGCAAGGCTTGCGGGATACCCTTAACCACCTTGCTGAAAGAGGAATTCCTTATGTGGGTGCGGGGCTTAACAGTAAAGAAGCATATTCGGCGCAATATTTTGAACGTAAGGGCATTAAGATCGCTTTGCTGGGATTCACCCGGGTGATTCCTGCGTCGGATTGGATGGCAGGGAAAAATAAGCCGGGACTTGCCTCCGTATATGATAGTGCAGAAGGACTGAAGGCTATTGCTGCAGCCAAAAAGAAAGCCGATTTGGTGGTCGTAGTGGTCCATTGGGGTAAAGAACGGGTAGAACAATATGATAAAACGCAACAGTCGCTGGGCCATAGCTTTATCGATGCAGGAGCCGATCTTGTCATTGGCGGCCATCCACATGTGTTGCAAGGCGTGGAGCCATACAAGGGCAAATGGATTGCCTACAGCACCGGGAATTTTATTTTTACGAGATCTACAGTGCCTGCCACTTGGGAAACTGCGGTTTTTCAGGCGGAATGTAGTGTAAAAGGTCAATGCTCCTTAAAGCTGAAGCCTATGAAAGCCGAGCTAGCACAGCCTGTGCCAATGAACGAAGTGGATGGAAAGCTTTTGTTAAAAAGAGTAGAAGCTCTATCCGCAGGACGGGTAAAGATCGGCAGCGACGGTAAAGTCACTCAAGTTACCAAATAGGGTTCCTGGGAGGTCCTTATGATGAACAATTTGTGTGTAGCCCATCGAGGGTTTTCCGGTAAAGCTCCAGAGAATACATTGGCAGCCATTCGGATGGCGATTGCCATGCCCTATGTGCACTGGATGGAAATTGATGTCCAGCTCTCCAAAGACGGCGTTCCTGTTGTCATTCATGATTATACGTTGGACCGGACGACCAATGGTCATGGCAAGGTAAAGAACATGGACTGGGAATATATCCGGCGTCTGGATGCGGGAAGCTGGAAAGGGCGTGTTTTTCAGGGCGAGCGGGTGCCTTCTTTGGAAGAGGTGCTGTCACTAGCCTCTGGAAGATTGCGTCTGAATATTGAACTGAAAACAGTGGGAGATATGTATCCTGGCATTGAGAAGACGGTGACGGATCTTATTTCTGCAAAAGGTATGCGGGACGACGTGATCTTGACCTCTTTTGATACTGGAGCATTAAAAAAAGTCAAGGAAATTGATCCCCGTTTTCGTACCGGATTGATCTTTGATTCCAGATTTGGCAATCCTGCACGCAGGCTGCATGAACTGGATTGCTCTTTACTTTCGATTAGCTTCTCGCGTCTGAATCCTAGACTGGCTAAGCTTTTGTCCGAGCGTGGGGTGGAAATTATGGCTTGGACTGTGAACAAAGCGAAAGAGATGCGTCGCTTAGCCGACATGCATTCTGATATAATGATCTGTACAAACCGCCCGGATATATGGGGCGACACCTTTCTGAAGGTATAAATAATCCAAATCGATGGGAAAGAGAGCTGACTGTTTATGTGCGCTGCTGTTAATAATCTATATTGTGTTGGACGCAACTACAAGCTACACGCGGAGGAATTGGGTAACAATGTGCCCGTGGAGCCGCTCATCTTCATGAAGCCCTCACATGCGGCTGTTTCCCTCGATAAAACAGTAATTAAGCTGCCAAAGGATGCGGGTCAGATTCATTATGAAGGTGAACTTGTACTGCGTATTGCACGTGATTATACACCAGGCATGAGCGTGGAGGATCTGGTAGATGTTATGGCACTGGGACTGGATTTCACGCTGCGTGATGTGCATAATGATCTGCAGAAGAAAGGTTTGCCGTGGACGCCAGCTAAAGGCTTTAAAAATGCCGCACCACTCACCCCTTACATAGCGTTTCCAGATAAGGAAGAGCTGGAGGGAACTGATTTTACAGTGGTGAAAAATGGGGTGGAAGTACAACGCGGCAATGTTAAAAACATGATTTTTTCACTTCAAAAAATTGTTGATTTTATCGCGGAGCGCTACGGGTTAGGGAAAGACGATGTGATATTTACAGGTACTCCGGCAGGCGTGGGTCCTACTGTAGCTGGCGACGCTTTCGAGCTGTACTGGGGCGACAAGCTGATGGGGACTTGCCTGATCGGTTAATAGATCTGTTGGAGATGAATCTATGCAGTGGGTTATTGGCGCTTTAGGCGCTTTGATTGTTGCGGGAGCGGCATATTGGAAGCAGTCTTTAAGTCTCTCTGGCATGATTGCCGCGGTAGTGATGGGCACTATTTATTTTGGTGCCGGAAATGCTTTTTGGTTTGGGATATTGCTGATCTTCTTCATCACTTCAAGCCTGCTGTCCAAACTTCATCATGATAATAAAGCAGAATTAGAGCTGACGTATGCTAAGACGGGCCGCCGCGATGCCGGGCAGGTCTTTGCTAACGGTGGACTTGGCATGGTTCTGGTTCTTCTGAATGCGATCTTCCCGCATGAGCTGTGGGGGTTCCTATTTATTGGTGTAATGGCTACAGTAACCTCGGATACATGGGCTACGGAGATCGGAACACTGAGCAAGAAACCGCCTCGTTCTGTCCTTACGGGTAAAGTTCTTCCTGCCGGAGCTTCGGGTGGTGTATCCAGCTTGGGTACGCTGGCGGCGGCAGCAGGAGGCGCACTCATCGGTGCGTCAGCTTGGCTGCTGCGTATGATATCCGGCATGCCGGATCACTCTTTCGTGCTGCTTACCCTAGCAGGACTTGCCGGAGGATTAGTCGGCGCCTTTGCCGACTCTATCCTTGGTGCAACCGTGCAGCAGATGAACCGCTGTACTGTATGCGGCCGCGAAGTGGAAGGCTCACAGCATTGTGGGGCTCCAGCTGTACACGCAAGAGGCTGGAAGTGGATGAGCAATGACGCAGTCAATGCCATCAGCTCTATCCTAGGAGGTGCGGCAGCCTTACTGCTGAGCATGATCATTTAGCATTTGAATTTAAGCTTTGAACGGCACAGTTTAGGGAGGGACCGATGAGTAGCACATCCAATCAAAAACATACTGCTATTCTGGATGCCGCATACGAGCTCTTCGGTTCAGGTGGATTTTACGAAACGAAGATGTCGGAAGTGGCGGAGCAAGCCGGGATAGCAAAGGGCACCGTTTATTTATACTTCAAGAGCAAGGAAGAATTATTCATGGCAGTGACTCGCCGCGATTGTGAGGGATTTCTCCTGCAATTACAGGAAAGGCTGAAGGCTAGTGATACTTTGGCCGGTAAACTGTCGATCATTGCTAAACATCACCTGAATTATTATTATGAACGCAAGCGGCATACGAAGCTCTTTTTCCGTGCCCCTAACAATAATCCTGAATTAGTGGCGTATATGACTCAATTTATGGAGCAGTACATGCAAGATGTGGTCAAGGTATTATTAGAAGGTGGAGCATCCGAGCCTGAGCTTATGGCACAGTCCTACATAGGGATGCTGGATCGTTTGAAGATGGATATTTTATTTGATCCGTCTTTTACGGAGGAGGACGCGTATAAACGCGCTGATTTCGCTGCTGGTCTTTTTATTAGAGGGGCCATGATCACCTGAATTTTGGATAGGATGATAGACCGGATAAATAGCATTGGTTAGATGCGGGCCGGTTTTATGAAAATATAAGGCAAGCGAGGAAATAGCATGAATATTATGACCGTGGAACATCTTTCCAAGAGTTATGGCGAGAAAGTACTCTTTAGCGACGCTTCATTTGGTATGGACGATCGGGATAAAATTGGCTTGATCGGTGTGAATGGAACGGGTAAATCAACCTTTTTACGGATTATTGCCGGTCTGGATACTCCGGATGGTGGACAAATTGCCATCGGGAATAATGTAAGAGTACAATATTTGGCGCAGAATCCTCCTTATGATCCTATGAATACAGTTTTGCAGCAAGTGTTCGCCGGGGATGATCCAGACCTTGCTACCATGCGTGAGTATATGGAGACTATGTCCCAGCTTGAACAGCAGCCTGGTAATGCTGAACTGGAGGGAAAACTAGTAAAGATTGGGCAGGCGATCGACGCTGCGGGAACATGGCATTTGGAGAGTGAAGCCAAAAGCGTGCTTACCAAGCTAGGCATCTTAAAGTTTGATGCGTTAATGGACACACTTTCTGGTGGACAACGTAAACGTGTGGCTCTGGCAGCTGCACTGATTACCCCCTCTGAACTGCTGATTCTTGATGAGCCTACCAACCATATTGATACGGATTCCGTGGCTTGGTTGGAGCAATATTTGCAGAAACGGCGCGGCGCTCTTTTGATGGTGACGCATGATCGTTACTTCCTGGAGCGTGTGGCTAGTGTCATGCTAGAGCTGGATGGTGGCCAGCTTTATCGTTATGAAGCTAACTATTCACGGTTTCTAGAGCTTAAAGCCGATCGAGAAGAACGAGAAGCCTCTGCCGAACAGAAGCGTAAGAATCTGTTGCGTACAGAGCTGGCTTGGATTCGTCGCGGTGCCAAAGCCCGTTCAACAAAACAGAAGGCAAGAATCGACCGCTTCGAGAAGCTGAAAGAGAGTACGGGAAGCAGCTCGAACGGTTCATTGGATATCTCTGTGGCTTCTACACGTTTAGGTCGCAAGATCATTGAAATTAATGACCTGTCGAAAGCGTTGGATGGTCGTCAGCTAATCAAAGATCTCAGCTATATCGCTGTACCCCAGGATAGAGTGGGCATCGTCGGCCCGAACGGCAGCGGCAAATCAACACTCTTAAATATGATTGCAGGTCAGCTGCAACCCGATAAAGGTGAAGTTCAGCTTGGCGCTACGGTTAAGCTTGGTTACTTTACACAAGAGCATCAGGATATGGATGACAGTATGCGTGCCATTGAATACGTGAAGGAAGAAGCAGAAGTGATACGGACAGCAGACGGCAGTGTGATTACGGCTGGTCAAATGCTGGAACGCTTCTTGTTCCCTCCTGCGATGCAATGGACACCGATCTCCAAGCTGTCCGGGGGCGAAAAAAGACGCTTGTATCTGCTTCGTGTATTGATGGGAGCGCCTAACGTATTGCTTTTGGATGAACCTACGAACGATTTGGATATCGGCACATTGGCTGTTTTGGAAGATTATCTGGATGAATTTCCGGGTGTCGTCTTTACCGTATCCCATGACCGCTATTTCTTGGACCGCACGATAGATAAGCTGATTGCTTTTGAAAATGGCGATATCCGGATTCACGTTGGCGATTATACGGAATATGAAGAATGGCTGGCCAAAAATGTACCGTCACGCAATGGAGAACCGAACAAAGAAGGAAGCTCAAAGCAAAAAGAGGCCGCGGACACTGCCAGCAACCCTGCAGCTTCAACGACTCCCAAAACAAAACTCAAATTCAGCTTCAAGGAACAGCGTGAATATGAGGGCATTGATGAGCAAATTGAGCTTGCAGAGCAACGTTTGACGGATATTAGTGTACAGATGGAGGCGGCTTTTGCTGACTCTGGAAGGCTGCAGGAGCTAGTAGAGGAGCAACGCCTAGCCGAAGCAGAGCTGGAGCGTCTTATGGAACGCTGGACCTATCTGAACGAGCTTGCGGAGAAAATCGCTGGTAAGGCTTAAACCCGTTGGATGGCTTTGAATGAAAATAGGGGAGGGCTCTGTGTGGAAGATAAACTTAAAGCTGCCGTAGCCCTACGCAACGCTGGTAAAGCGGAAGAAGCCAAAATGATGCTGTTTGAGCTATATGAGCAGAATGCTGGGGACGCTGAACTTCAATATCAATTGGCCTGGACGCATGATGTGCTGGGTTTGGAGCGGGCGGCAGTACCCTTTTATGAGAAAAGCTTGGCGTTAGGATTACCTTCTGAGCAGAGAGTTGGCGCTCTATTGGGACTGGGCAGCACCTACCGGACACTCGGAGAATACGAGAAGTCAAAAGGTCTTCTGATGCTGGCTGTTCAGGAGTACCCGGAGAATAAGGAATTTCCGGCGTTCCTAGCCATGACCTTGCACAATCTTGGAGAGCATAGTCAAGCGATGGAGCTGCTGCTTAAGCTGTTGGCAGAAACCTCTGCGGATGAAGGGATAAGAAGTTATAGTAAGGCCATTTCTTATTATTCAGATAAGCTGGAGCAAGTCTGGGATTGATGCTTGTTTTTAGATCACATTAATACTTACGAAGTACTATCCGGACACCACTGACCTTAAACGCAGCATTATTGCACATTTGGAATGTTAACGGACACCACAGTCGCTATTGACACTAAAAGCACCCAATACGTTCCTTTTTAGCATGAATAACGTCGCTTGGGTCCGAAACAATGCTCCAAAGGCTAATAATTTGCGAATAACGCCATCTGGGACCGTAAGCACCAGCCGTAAGTGATGACCACCGGAAAGTCCGGCAGTGTCTGTTGAAGAACAAGCGAACCACCAATAAAAAAAAAGAGTAGGGTCCTCCACTAATTGGAGAATTCTACTCTTTTATTTTTCTACTTATTTATTTCGTTCCGTCCACAGCAATCATTTGTACTACAGGCCGAGAATCGCCGGGTACAATGATTTCCTTCGCATTCATCTGGGAAGAGCCATCTCCGTCCAAGAAGATGCCCTCCAGACCCTTAGCAGGAACTGTCTGGAGGATCGCTGAGCGGAACTCTGCCGCTGTTGAGAGCGTTGGGGTAACAATCAGCCAGAGCTTTCCTGTGTTGTCATACACCATGCCTGAGCGCAGGCGTTTCTCATCAGCGTAAGGAAGATGCTCTTCAGCTACTGCCGCTTCCCATAAGTCTTCGTGTCCCAGATTCATACTAATGCCACCTTGCGCAAAATAATGCTGGCGATCAGTAATCTTCAATTCTTCTCCAGAAGAGACAACCTGTACGGAGAAGCTACGGCTGGCACCATCCCAGACAAGGGTTCCACGTGCGTATTTAGCATTGAACCAGCCAGACCCATAACCCTTCTGGGCTCCGTTGACTGGAGTATCATTCATGATAGCCATGGATAAAAGCGCATCTTGATAGAAAAAACCACCGTTAATCCCATATGCATTAACTTGCCGTAAAGGGACACCCGCGGCCCTGAGCTTAATATCCTCAGGTGAAAGTGACATCATATAGAGCTGCACGTTATCTGTACTCACTGTTTCCAAAAAGCTATAGGCGTGAGGAAGACCTTTAAAGGGATCTTCCTTATGATTTCTAAATACCAGAAACAACGATACCGCTAACCCCACTATCAATAACACCAGAAGTGAGACGATAAGTCCCTGTCTGCGCCTCCAGAGCTGGTTCAGCTTGCCAGAGCTACCCTCAGTTTGTCCCCACATAAGCAGCGAGAAGCTTAGCAGTGTTCACTACAGCTTGCTTATGCGTACGTTCCATGGAGTGAGAGGCATGTACACCTGGGCCAATCAATGCTGCACGGATATTGTTTCCGCCTCTGAGCGCTGCGGAAGCATCGGAGCCGTACATAGGATAAATATCAACGGCATAAGGAATTGCTAGTGCTTCTGCCAGTTCAATCAAACGACCTGTCATAACATAATCGTAAGGGCCGGAAGAGTCTTTAGCACAGATGGATACATCGGTTTCTTTACAGCTGAGATCATCACCCATGGCGCCCATATCGACGGCAATCATTTCATTGATTTCACCAGGAATCCAAGCTGTACCATGTCCCACTTCCTCGTAGTTAGAGATGAGGAAAGAAAGGTTGTGGAGAGGTTTCCAGCCTTCACGTTTAATACTTTCCAGCAATCCGAGAAGGGCAGCCACGCTTGCTTTGTCATCTAAATGACGGGATTTAATGTAGCCGCTAGGCGTAATCACTGCACGTGCATCGAAAGAAATGAAATCTCCGACGGAAATGCCAAGCTTGAGTACGTCTTCTTTAGAAGATACCAGCTCATCAATACGTACTTCCATGTTCTCCTCTGATCGTTTGAAGTCACGGGCGTCTGGATATACGTGTACAGATGGATGGCTGGTTAAGATGGTTCCTGTATAAGTTTTGCCGCTACGGGTATGGATCGTGCAGTATTCATTCTCAATGCTGTGCATGGCGAAGCCACCCACAGAGGTCAGACGCAGTGTGCCATTAGCTTTAATCGAGCGGACCATGGCACCAAGTGTATCCACGTGAGCGCTGATGCCAATAGTACGAGAGGGATCTAAGCCAGGGACGTTAAGAATTACGCCGCCTTTTTCATTCCAGCTTAAAGGTACGTTCAGCGCAGCTGCTTCTTCAGCAACTAGTGTCATTACCTGTGCGGTGAAACCGCTTGGGCTGGGGGTGTCGAGTAATTTTTTTAGGATGGAAAGTATGTAGTCTTCATTAGGTTGAATGGTAATCATTAGTTAAGCCCTCCTGTTAAGCCATCATTGTCTGTGTTAAAAGAATCCAGTGAAGTGTCGGCATCACGAAGCTTGGTAAGCTCAGCAGTTAAGCTTTTAATTTGCTTTTGTAGTTTGTATTGACGAAAAATGCCGTAAGAGCCCACGATGATTCCGCCAATTAACGCGCAGCCAAGAATAACGAGTATAAGTGGTATATTAACCACATCAAAACCGAAATTGACTTGAACGGGATCAACGTTGATGACTGCGAATATGGCGGTTAGCAGCGCGAAGATTAGACCCGCAATTAGTGACCATTGAATTCTCATTGAATTCTTCCTCCTCAGGGGGATATAACAATATAAAATCCCCTGCCCAGATAGGGCAAGGGATTAATGTAATACTAAGCTCTCTGCCTTATTTGGTCAACTGTTCCATTTGCTCGATAACACTTTCGAACACACTCATCGCTTCGCGAATCGGCTCAGGAGACGACATGTCAACGCCTGCTTTTGACAAAATATTGATGGAGTAATCACTGCCACCGCTCTTCAGGAAGCCGAGGTAACGATCTACCGCCGGTTTACCTTCTTCAAGGATTTGTTTGGCAAAGCTAGTCGCTGCCGAGAAGCCTGTTGCATATTTGTAAACATAGAAGCTGTTATAGAAATGCGGAATTCGTGCCCATTCCATCTCGATATCCTGATCTACAACCATTTCTTTGCCGTAGTATTTGACATTCAGGTCGTAGTAGATACTTGAAAGATCTTGAGGGGTAAGCGAATCGCCCTCTTCAACACGCTGATGAATGATCTTTTCGAATTCTGCGAACATTGTTTGCCGGAAAATCGTTGTCCGGAACTGATCGGCATAGTAAGTGAGCAGATACATTTTTTCCTTAGGATCTGTAGACTTTTTGAGTAGATAATCCATAAGCAAAGCTTCATTGGTAGTTGAAGCAACCTCTGCAAGGAAAATGGTATACTGTGCATCCCGATAGTTCAGAGCGTTGTCTGAAAAATAAGAGTGTAGAGCATGACCCATCTCATGTGCCAGAGTAAACATACTGTTCAGATTATCGTTATGGTTCAGCAGGACGTATGGGTGTGTGCCATAAGGGCCCCAGCTGTAAGCTCCAGAGCGTTTATTCTCGTTCTCATAGACATCAATCCAGCCATTGTCGTAGCCTTTTTGCAGCACATTCAGATAATCTTCACCCAGCGGTTTGAGGCCTTCTTTGGTAATTTTCTTCGCTTCTTCGTACGTGATATCCAGCTTATATTCATCTACTAGTGGTGCAAATAGGTCATACATATGTAACTCATCCACACCAAGCAGCTTTTGACGCAACTTCATGTAACGGTGCATTAAAGGAAGACTCTCATGAATCGTATCGATCAGGTTGGTGTATACCTCTTTTGGAATGTTATCACCGTAAAGAGACATTTCCATTACAGATGGATACTTGCGGACGTGTGAGAAAAAGACGTTTTTGTTCACATTGGCGCTAAGCGTTGCTGCGATGGTGTTTTTTTGCTTACGATAGGTGTCATAGACTGCTTTAAAAGCATTTCGGCGAACCTCGCGATCGGAGCTTTCCAAGAACTTGATATAGTTGCCGTGAGTCAGCTCGACCTCTTTGCCATCTTCATCTTTAATCTTAGGGAATTTCAGATCTGCGTTGTTCAGCATACTAAAAATATTCTGAGGCGCTTGTGCTAGGTTTCCAACTTGGGCAAGCAGAGCTTCCTCAGCCTTGGACAATACATGCGCTTTCTCACGTTTCATCTCTTTTAAAGTGAAGGTGTAAGCGGACAGTTCAGGATCAGCAATAAATTGATCCAACTTCTCAATAGGCAGTGCCAAGATTTCTGGGGTTACAAAAGAAAAGGCTTCGCCTGCTTCGATCCCAAGCTTCTTCGCTTTGGAGGACAAAGCTTGATATTCAGGATTAGCAGTGTCTTCATCCTGACGCATATGAGCATAGACAAAGAGTCGCTCAGTGGAGACGGACAGCTTGTCATCCAGCTCAAAACATTGTTTCACAGCTTCTGCGGAATCAAGTTTACCTTGGAAATCAGCAGCTTTTTTGATCAGTGATTTAGCTTCAGCATATTCTGCATCCCAATCCTTCTGAGAGGCAAATATATCTTCAAGCTTCCAACGATTCTCAGCAGGTACTTCACTTCTCTTCAATAATTGTTCCATAGAAACCCTCCTAGAATGATGAGATGTAGTAGGCATAATCTCCCTCGGCAATACTGTGGATGATATTTCACCCGGTAGCAAGCTGAGCACAAGTAGAAGAGGGATGGACTTGAGTGTAATAGGCATGACGTCCTCCTCTTTGAAAAGTAGAGTCAGCTTATTATGTCCTGCTAAGTCCTGATTATTAATATTTAGTCTTCTTTATATGGTAGTTATGCCAACAAGCTATAAATAACAAAGATGAAAGCAAACAGAATCATTACGACCGCAGCCATGGCCATGCCCCGCTTTAGTTTCGGCGGGACACGATCCTTGGTCATAATTAATACTGCGCCTAGACAGAGGACTAGGACAACATAAATCGTGAGATTTTCGTTATTCATTTCCTGTTATACCTGTTTGAAAGCTGCAATGATGTTTTTGTACTCTTCTTCATTGTCTTTATAAGATTCTTTGTTGAAGCGGTTATTCACCCATTGCATCATCGCTGGACGACTCAGGAAGGTATGTGTTTCTTCTCCCCATTGATCGGAAATTTCGCGGAGTACAATGTAGCGGCCTTGAACTTCTACCGTCATCATATTCCATTTGTCTGTTTTGTATATTTCATGTTTTTTGATCATTATCATTACCACCCTGGCGATTTTTGGCTTTTGGCTCAATGATAACGCACTGGAGAAGGGAAAAGCAAATTAAATCATATATTAAGGGTTGGGTTTGATTGATTTGAACAGAAGATTGCAGTATACTATAGTTATACGCCATATATGGCGGTTATTTTTAGGAGGTTGTTCAATTGAAAGGTACAGTAAAATGGTTTAACGCAGAAAAAGGTTATGGTTTTCTTCAAGTAGAAGGCGGCGAAGATGTATTCGTACACTTCTCAGCAATTCAAGGTGAAGGATTCAAGACTTTGGACGAAGGTCAAGAAGTAGAATTCGACATCACTGATGGTAGTCGCGGACCGCAAGCTGAAAACGTAGTAAAATTATAAGAAACAGCAGGACAGTTAAGCTGTCTGCTACAAATATATAATTTACTTGGCAAGCCCTTGCAAGAGTGGTTACCAACTTACAGAACACAGTTCTTTCGGGAACTGTGTTTTTTTACGCCCACTATAGATGTTCTCCTAAATGAAAAAGGTCGTTGCACTCCATTGAAGGGGAGTGCAACGACCTCTTTGTATTATGGAATAATACCAACCCTAATTATAGGGAGGCTTTTTTGTTCTTTTTTCTGAAATAATTGATCGGCTCCAGGTTGGATTTCAATAAATGCTGTCCCAGAAACCCTGCAAAAGCAAGCAAGCTGAAACCTGTAGCCACTATATAAAAAATATAACGCCCCGCCTCTTGATAAATAATGCCGCCAAAGGTACCGCTAAGCAGCCCAGAGGCACTTGACCAAACGACGGTGAAAATGGCAAGACCTGTTGCCCGAAGGCGATCCGGGATAATCCGGGTGATATAACGGACAGATGTTACATAAAAAACACCAAATGATATACTGTGCATGGCTTGAATGGCAATCATTGAGCCTGGATGATCCGCCAGGGACATCAAAAGAAAACGCAGAGCATACATCAGACTCCCCAAGGCCAGCAAGGGCAATTCTTTGAATTTGTCGCCGTATCTGCTGAGGATAAATAATACAGGGATCTCACTAAGAGCTGACGCGAGCAATGCCCAGCCAATGATTTCCTCACCTGCGCCTAGTTGTTTTAGACTGATCGTCAGAAAGGCTTCGTTCATTCTATGGCCCAACGCGAGTACAAACACACAGCCGAAGAACCACAACACCTCTTTTTGCAACAATATATCTTTAAGTCCATTTTTGCTATTATCAGCTTCAGCTGTGTCCTTATCTTGATTCGTTGTTTCTATAACAGCAGGTCTCTTAACATCCTTAAGACCTAGGGTAATTAAAAGTGCAGCAATAATGATGATGATACATAGGGTCAAGCTCCAAGTAGAGCCCAATGCTCTTAATGCATAGCCAACGGTTAGAGCAAAGAAAGAATAGCCTAAGGAGCCAAAAACGCGAATGGTAATGAAGTTCCGTCCGTGTCTTTCGGCAACTTTGATAGCCATTGTATCGGCAAGCGGAAAAACTGGGTAATAGAAGAAGTAGAAGAAGGACAAAATAAGCATGACAGATGAAAATTCGGCCGCTCTGGCTAATAGAAGACCAGTTACTAATTGACCCGCAAGTAGTATGAACATGATCTTTCGAACGGTGCCTAACTTATCGCTTATCATACTCCAGAATAGATTGGATAGGATGGAGATAAGGGGACCGAGGGAATACAAGTAGCCTATCTGAGAACTGCTAAACCCTAAATGTGTGTAGAATAAAGGAAAGTAGGATACTACAAGGACGCTGGTACCATATATGGTAAAGAGAAAGGAACGCAGCCAGTTTTGATCACTGTAAAGGCTGCCGGTCCGTTTTGAAAACATGGATTGCACTCCTCCGAAATTGAAATATGCCTAGTATAGCATAAAGCAATGGGGAGATGTTTTTAAAAACTGCTGTATTTCTGAATCTTTCATGATTTTACGAAAGTGATTTTGTTGTTTGTACAAATACGCCTGATCATATTATAATAAGTGGTGATTTGGATAAGGAGACAACAATGTGGAGGCACTGTCATTGAGTGAATTAGAGCAAGGCCGTTACCTTAGCCCGCGTGGTCCACTGGGACTTATGAACAGGGTCTATAAGTACGTGCTGCCGGAAGTGAGAGAATGTCTCCATTTCTGGCGCCAAGATGCGAACGGGATTCCCGATCCCGAGCTCCGGAAGCAAGCACTTGCCAGCATTGAAACTAAAGAGTTTCATTGCATAGGCGGTGGTATTTATGCCGCCGGCAATTTATCGATGAAACATATACTGATTCCGCTAATTGTTGCTTATCAAACTATCAGTGATTATCTGGACAACTTATGTGATCGCAGTACTTCGCTTGATCCTGCAGATTTCAGGCTGCTGCATCAATCTATGCTGGATGCTATTGATCCAAATGCTGAGCCAGGTAATTATTATGCGCTTCGAAGTGAACAGAATGACGGCGGATATTTGTACAGGCTGGTTCGTAAATGCCAAGAAATGATTTCTTTGTTGCCAGGTTATTCCGCTGCTGCAGCGGAGATTCGAGAACTGGCTGTGCTCTATACAGATTTACAAGTGTATAAGCACATCCGCCCGGAACTCAGGGAAACAGCCCTGAAGGAGTGGTGGGAGGAACAGGGCAGTCGAGCGCCACATCTGCAATGGAATGAGTTTTCGGCTGCAACGGGATCAACGCTAGGTGTATTTATGTTATTTCTATCCGCATGTGATCCGAAGCTGAACCAAGCTTCTGCGGCTTCGATTCGAGCCGCGTATTTTCCGCATGTATGTGGTCTGCACATTATGCTGGATTATCTGATTGATCAGGAAGAGGACCGAGCAGGCGGTGATCTTAATTTCTGCAATTATTATGATGACACGGATACCATGCTGAGTCGGATCGCTGCAATGGTTGAGTGGGCCCGTAAGGATGTTCGTAATCTTCCAGAGTCTTCGATGCATCGTATGGTGATTGAGGGATTGCTGGCACTTTATTTATCTGATCCGAAAGTTAGCGAACAGCGGGAAGTTCGCTCTGTATCTAAAAGCCTGATGAAAGGCAGTCCGCTTACAAGACTGTTCTTCTTCGCTAACAGCCGTTGGATACGCAAACGCTTTTTGTAACCATGCGCGAAGTTATTTTTATAAGAAGTATCAGGCTTCGCACAATTTTAAGGAGGAACAACAGAATGTCTAAAATTCAAAAAATCGCAGTATTGACTAGTGGTGGAGATTCACAGGGAATGAACGCCGCTGTTCGTGCGGTTGTAAGAAGCGCACTTTATTTCGGTATTGAGGTATTTGGGGTGCAACGTGGTTATCAAGGTCTGCTGAATCGCGATATCTTCCCAATGGATCTTCGCAGTGTAGGAGATATTATTCAACGTGGCGGTACTGTTCTGCAGTCTGCAAGATGTCTGGAGTTCACGAAACCGGAAGGACAACAAAAAGGCGCGGATATCCTTAATGAACTGGGTATCGATGGTCTAGTAGTTATCGGTGGAGATGGTTCTTATAAAGGAGCTAACAAATTAAGTAAACTCGGTATCAAGACTATGGCTTTGCCAGGTACGATTGATAACGATATCTCCTTCACAGACTACACTATCGGTTTTGATACAGCGGTTGGCGTTGTTGTAGACGCTATTAACAAGTTGCGTGACACTATGTCCTCTCATGAACGTTCTTCCATTGTAGAGGTTATGGGACGCCACTGTGGCGATATCGCGCTGCATGCTGGACTGGCTTCCGGAGCAGAAACAATTCTTGTGCCGGAAATGCCGTATGATTTGAATGAAGTTGCTGACCGGATGCGCGATAACTTTATCAGAGGTAAACGTCACAGTATCGTAATTGTTGCCGAAGGCGTTGGCAAAGGTGAAGATGTGGCTCAAGCTCTGAAAGACCGTCATGCTTCTCTGGACGCACGTGTTACTGTACTCGGACATATCCAACGTGGTGGAACACCAACTCCTGGAGACCGGAATTTGGCTAGCCGTCTTGGCGATTTTGCCGTACGTAAGCTAATCGAAGGTGAATCCGACAAGGCTTGTGGTATCATCAAAGGTGAATTAACTCTTACAGATATTGATCTCGTTGTAAATACGAAAAAGGGCTTTGACCTGGAGCTGTACGAGCTGGCTTCCCGTCTTTCCCAATAATTAGCGACGCTATATATAAAAAGGAACAGCTGCGAGATGCGCACTGTTCCTTTTTTGTGTAATATGGATCGTTAACTCTGTGGTTGTTCCTGTGTGTATTGTGCGGCATAACGCCGTTGAACTTTGATAAGCCGAGACAATAGCAGGGTCGCACCGATGGCAAGACCGGTAATAAGACCAATCCAGTAGCCGAATGCTCCTAGATCTGTATAAGTTGCAAGTACATAACCTGTAGGTAAGCCAATTACCCAATAGGCAATAAAACAAATGATAAAGGCTGGGTTAACATCCTTATATCCGCGAAGCGCCCCTTGAGTAGGTGTAGCAATTGCATCTGAGATTTGAAAAAAGATTGCATAGATCAGGAAATGCTGAATCAACGAGATGACATCGGGTTCATCTGAATATAGACCAGCTACATGATTTCCGGCAAACAAGAGTAATAAAGCTGTGGCCAGCGAAAGGATTGCCGCCAGCCCGATACCCATTATGGCATATTGGCGTGCATCCTTTTGTCTGCCAGACCCGGTCTCGAAGCCGACGAGGATGGTAAGGCTGATGCAAATACTGAGCGGAATCATATAGAGTGTTGTTGCAAAATTGATTGCTGCCTGATGCGCGGCAATTGTTACGGTATCAAATCGGCTCATTAACAAGGTTACAGCGGAAAAGACAGCCGTTTCGAAAAAAATCGAGAAACCGATGGGTACTCCGATTTTAAGCAAATCTTTAATGCTGTTTAACGATATGAAGTAGAAATTACGGAATAATCTGAGATTTACAAAGGCCTGAGAACGATATATGAACAGTAGAGCAACGGCAAATATAACCCAATAGGTAATGGCTGAAGCTACCCCTGCACCAACACCCCCGAGACGAGGGAATCCGAAGTTCCCGAAGATGAGCAAATAGTTCAAACCTACATTTACAGGCAAAGCTATTAGTGTAATACACATGGATACGCGTGTTTGCCCTAAAGCGTCTATACAGCTACGAAGTACCGTATATCCAAACAGGGGGATAATTCCGAACGAAATAGCACTGAGGAAGCGGAAAGCAACATCTCTTACACCAGGCTCCAAGTTCATAAAATTAAGAATAGGTGACAAGGCAAAGCTGCCAATCAGCAAGACGATGATCGAAACAATCAGTGACAGCCAAATACCTTGTGTGACTTGAAAGGCAACATCCTTATCTTTTTTGCTCCCGATGAGCTGTGAAACAATAGGTGTGATCCCCATAAGAATACCGCTGAGACCGGTTTGGATTGGAATCCAAAGACTAGTTCCTATCGCAACTCCTGCCAGATCGACGGTTCCGAATTTACCGGACATATTAGTATCAAAGAAGGTGATCGCGGATAAAGCAATTTGTGTAACAAGGATTGGGAATAAAATATGAAAAAATTGTCCTGCCTTTTGTTTTAAAGAGGTGGTCTGTATCATAATTCTGTGCCTCATTCTTTATGATTTTTCATGGAATAGGTTAAATAGTTCAATAAGTTTCCGTTAAAAGACCCGGCAGACGCCGGGTCTTTAGCATACGTATATCAGATCAGCTATAAATAATAAGGGCTGTATTCATTGTTTTTCGTAATCAACATCGGCTGTATAGCGATTGTTGGCGTTCCAGAGAAGGAACTCATCCACGTTCTCATCTTTTAAAGCGCGGATTTGATCTTCCACCTGTTTTTTACCATATTTCACATAATGACCACTTCCGAGCCAGCTTGCTGTAAAGTCTTGAATCCAAGGCCGAATAACGGGTTTGTAGCTGCCCAGTGGATCAAGCTTCTTATGTGTATCAACCATGGAGCCTTTGATTGTAGCGTAAGGATCTAAGTCGGGCTCTTTCACGCCAAACCATCCCGTTGAATAGTGACTTGGATAAACCATTGGACTGATAACATCCACATTCTTGGATATTTTAACAAAGTCTTGGCCGATACCCTCAGCAGGGGCAGATGCGGCATATCCAAAAATATCTACGGACACACGGACACCAAGTGGAGCTAGCTCTGCTTTGGCATATTTAACAAAATTAGATACAATTTCTACGCGTGAATCACTGGTTTTAGTGTATTTAAGGGTTTCAGCACGTTTTTCGAATCCTTCCGGAAAACGAACATAGTCGAACTGAATTTCTTTGAAGCCGAGCTTGACAGCTTCCTTGGCGATATCCACATTGTATTTCCAAACATCTTCATTATAAGGATTAACAAAGCTGTCGCCGCCTTTATTCTTCCATACAGTGCCATCAGAATTAACAAAAGACATCTGCGGGTTCTTCTTGGCAAGAATGGAATCTTTAAAAACAACAATCCGGGCGATAGGATAAACATCATGTTTCTTCAAACGTTCCATTAACTTGCTGATATCTCCAATAAAAGGCTGAGGGTTACCAAGCTTCTGAAGGTCGGCATTATCGGTCTTATACGTGATATAACCCGCATCGTCCTTAATGTCTATAACCATTGAGTTAAGTTCGGTTTGGTCAAGCAATGTAAGCAGCTTTTCCATTCGTTCCCCACCAGCACTGTAGGCGGTAACATAAATGCCTTTTACTTTGGGTGCGTCTGGCTGTGGATCGGTGTGTAACATACTTTCTGAGTTTGTTGCTTCAGGTGAAGCGCTTGGAGCTGGAGTTGCTACATTCGAATTGTTGTTTTGTTGTGCAATGATGGGGGGATTCATGGCGGACTTCAAAGCGATCGCCACTTCAGCGTCATGTTGGTTCTGTTGTACGCCTACGCTTCCCAAGGCCATCATCAGTAGAGCCCAGGTGATGTTCATTCGTTTTTCTCTCCCTTTATGTACTTTCCCCTAAATTATATAGGAACGGTTGCTCCCAAAAAGAACAGTGTTGTAACAATATTAGCTCAGATTGGGAATAAAAAACCGCCTTTGTTGTTTATAAACGAGATGTATGGATTCGAAACGGTATGAAAAAAGTAAATGCCGCCTTAAATCGGCAACAGGGCCGAACCCAAGGCGGCAACTATCAAGACTTCTCTTGCGGCTTGCTCATTGAAGATACGCAGAATTCTGATGTTCACAGATGCTGTAATGGATAATATCCATGGCATCTGCAGGTTCCAGAATACTTAGCCCGTCTCGCAGAACGATTACTGAATTTAATTCGTCCTGTTTGAGAAACGGCATCATATCAGGATACCACCTCATGACGATTGCTGACAGTTTTACCGTTTCCATTTCCACAAAAATCACCCTTTCCTTTTTCGATAGTTCTGAATAGATTCAGTGTTCATCGGAAAACGAAGTGCTTTGGAAAAAAGAGGGGTAAATCTCAATCTTTATGAAATTGTTAGGGTTCTGCGTGTGTATAATATATCATAATTCTGAGTTTGGTGCATTTTCCAATACTAGGAATTTTTATTTCCTCATTTTGTCTTTCCGGAAGGAGCCCATGACACCCACTGTTTCAACAATATTTACAAAAGCTTGAGGATCTGTCGTGCGGATGATACGTTGCAGCTCTGCAAGTTCGTAGCGGGTTGTTACCGTCATTAGCATGTCCTTTTCAACGTGAGAATAAGCGCCTTCTGTTTTAATCTTTGTGACACCTCGTTGAAGGCCTATTAGATGTTGCAGTAATTCATCTGTACGGTTTGTTACAATATATACGGTTACCTTTAAGTGGCTGATATGAATCATATCCAACACTTTACCTGTTACATATATAGATACCATTGATGAAAGTGCTAAATTCCAGTTCTGGTCAAGATAAGCGGCCGCCAGGATAACTAGTCCATTTAAACTTACCACTACATTACCGACCGGGAAATCACGGTATTTAGTGATGATTGAACCCAAGATGTCAAAACCTCCGGAAGAACCTCCTGCACGGAAAGAGATACCGCAGCCAATCCCAACGAGAACTCCGCCAAATACAGAGGACAGCAGCATATCTGTAGCCACCAGATGCTCAGGAATCACCGTTAAGAACCAGGTTGTAAACACAACGGACAACATGCTCATAATAATAAATCTCCGGCCTAACTGGAACCAGCCAGCAGCCAGCAGAGGAATATTAAAGAGCAAGTATAGGAGGCTTATGTTTAATGGAGTGAAATAACCCACTAACATGGAAAGCCCAGATACGCCACCACTTAGTAAACGGTGTGGAATTAAAAATAGATTAAATCCACTGGCGATCAGTGCTGCCCCTAAAAAAACAACCAAACAATTCAAAATCTGTCTTAACAAGTAAATCCACCCTTATATATATATTTAAAAAAATAAAACATGAAAGCAATGAAAAGAAAGGAACCCACTGGTATTCTCACATGTGTTTGTGATATAATGTATAGGATATTCTTGAGTAGAACGTTACAATGGTATTTTTGCATTGCATCGGATGTAAAGCTACAGTTGCTCAGGTACAACAAGGTACCTGATGATTAGGGAGGCTTTTCGTCCCAAAAGCGCTATATCATGCAGAAAATAGAGCATGATTGGACAGCCTATAAATGTGTTTACCGCTACTTAAGAATACAGACAAGCATGTGGAATGTCCACTGTATAGAAGGAGCATGAATAATTTGAAAACATTCGCAGAATTTGGCTTGGAGCCAAAAGTGCTACAAGCAATCACAGAGTTAGGATTTGAGGAGGCAACACCGATACAGGAACAGTCGATCCCATTAGCATTGACTGGGTCGGATCTGATCGGTCAAGCTCAGACTGGTACAGGTAAGACTGCTGCTTTTGGTATCCCCCTCATTTCGAAGATTAACCGTGAAGACGAAAAAATCTTGGCCCTTATTATGGCACCAACTCGTGAGTTGGCCATCCAAGTGTCAGAAGAAATTGGCAAGCTAAGCCGTTTCAAAGGCCTTCGCTCGTTGGCGATTTATGGCGGACAGGATATTGGACGTCAAATCCGTGGATTGAAAAAGAAACCACAAATCATTATTGGTACACCTGGTCGTTTGCTCGATCACATCAACCGTAAAACGATCCGTTTGGATGATGTTCAAACCGTTGTATTGGATGAAGCAGATGAAATGCTGGATATGGGCTTTATGGAAGATATTCAGACGATCTTGAAGCTCGTTCCTGTAGAACGTCAAACCATGTTGTTCTCTGCTACAATGCCACCAAACATTCAACGCCTAGCTCAACAATTTCTTAACAACCCGCAACATGTCTCCGTTATTCCGAAACAAATCAGTGCCCCACTGATTGATCAAGCTTATGTGGAAGTGCCTGAGCGTCAAAAGTTTGAAGCTCTTAGTCGTTTGATTGATATGGAATCACCTGAATTAGCTATCGTATTCGGACGTACTAAGCGCCGGGTTGATGAGCTTGCTGAAGCTTTGCAAAAACGCGGATATTCTGCTGATGGATTGCATGGTGACTTGTCACAGAACCAACGTGATGCTGTAATGCGTAAATTCCGTGATGGCAGCATTGACGTGCTGGTAGCTACTGACGTAGCGGCACGTGGTCTGGACGTATCCGGCGTAACTCACGTAATTAACTTTGACTTGCCACAAGATCCTGAAAGCTATGTACACCGTATTGGTCGTACAGGACGCGCAGGTAAAGAAGGTACGGCTTGGTCATTCGTTACTCCACGCGAAATCGATCACCTGCATTTGATCGAACGTGTTACTCGTCACCGGATTACTCGTAAACCTTTGCCAACAATGGCTGAAGCTATTGAAGGTAAACAACGCGTTACTGCTGAGCGTTTGCTTGAAGTGGTAGAAAGCGGAGAATTGAACGAGTACAAAGGAATTTCTATTCAATTGCTTGAGCAATATGATTCCGTACAATTGTTGTCCGCAGCTATGAAGCTTCTCACTGGCGACAAGAAGGATTCCGCAATTGAATTGACTCCTGAAGATCCAATTCGTGCTAAACGTCGTGGTGGCAAAAACGATATCCGCAGTGGCCGTAAACCTAATGGTGGTTATGGCGGAAACCGTGGTACTTCCGGTGGCAGCGGTAGCGGTAGCGGTGGCGGATACCGTGGTAACCGTGATAATAACGGTGGCGGTAGTCGTGGTGGCTATAGCAGCGGTGGCAGCAACTACGGTAGCGGCAGTGGCGGCTATGGCGGTGGCTATAAAGGCAACCGTGATGGCGCACCAGCTCGTGACGGTGGTGCAAACCGCAGCGCAGAGCGTAAACCATACACTCGTCCAAGCAGCACGAGCACTCGTCCTGCAAAACGTGAAGATTTCGATAATTAATACTTCGTCAAGATACCAAAGAAGACGAGATGCCGCATTGCGGTTCTCGTCTTCTTTTTGCTGAAATATAAGGATGTTTGGTGAATTGTTGTGTCCTTAGTAGGGCGCGAATTTGTTTTGTGAGATATTAGTATCCGAATGTACGAGTGATGATAACGAGCAAGATAAACAATACGAGGATCGTGCCTGTAGAAGTCCAACCGCCGAAGCCAACAGGTGTAGACATGAGATAACCTCCTTTAGAATGTGGGGATTTTGGTATTTCTTATGGTTACAATCCTAATATATGGACTATAAAGGCTTTACGTATAGACGATAGTCTATAATTCAGAAAGTTGGGCTATGGAAATGAGGAGGTCAAATGAGGTATAGTTAAGATATGTAGTATGTAAGAGACAGAGGAGGAAGGGAATTGGAGTTTAAAGGAGCAATGGGCGGCTTATACCGCGTCACAGAATGGATTTCACGTATCGCAGGAAGTAATATCTTATGGGCACTATGTTCCGCCCCGTTTTTGTTTTTTGGTGTTTTAAAGATGATTATGTTAGGGACAGGCGCAGGTGGAGCGAACGAGCAAATTACATTGAACTGGGCAATGGGGATTCTAGCGCCCTTTACGGTGTTTCCAGCTTCAGCCGCTTTATTTACTGTAGTACGTAAGTGGGTAATGGGGAATACGGATGTAGGAACTTTTCGTACATTTTTTCAGGGGTATAAAGAGAACTATGTAAAAAGTATGCTCGGAGGAGTTATCTATACATTGATGTTCGTTGTTATGTACGTTGATGTAACAGTTTACATGACACAAATGCCTAACTTCAGAATTGTTGGTATTTTGATGTTGGTGCTGATGATACTTTTGTCGGTATCCATGTTTAACTTCTTTTCCATTGTGGTTCATTACCAAATGGGCTTCAAGCAAGTGATGACCAATTCTATATTGCTGACTATAGCACGCCCAATTCGTGTGTTCTCTACATTGATTGCAGCCGCGGTTCTTGTTTATATCGGTCTTAGATATCCGGCTCTGTATTTCATTTGTATTCCAACGTTGATTGCAATGGCGGCCTTCTTTAACTTCTACGCTACTTATAATAAGCTACAGCTGCAAGTAGAAAAGAAGAAACTAAAAGAGCAGGAAGAAGCAGAAGCAGCAGCATTGAACAATCGGGCGGATGAATACGACGACGATGACGATGATGATGACTACGAGGATGAAATTGATGAAAAGGACACCAAACGCATTTAACAAAATGCTGGATTAAGCGTTGGATATTTCCAGGTAATTAATTCCTGTGTAAAAATAAAGCGCATACAGGTTTACTTTTTCGTTAAAACGCAATATAATAATAACAAATCCTGCGATGTACGTTACGGTTACTCGTTGTTTTGAACCAATGATAATGTCTTGGGAGATCTACACGAAGCGCAGCTGAACCGCCCTGTCTATATGACTTGGGGAATTCAAAAACGTTTTCTGCGATCACCCACCTGCTCTAGCAGGTTCAGAAGACACTGTAGCCGGACGGCATAAGCGGGTTTTCTCTTGTTTAAGCCAAGGCGCCCTGTTTCCCGTGAATAATGGGAGCGGGCGCTTTTTTGTATGTCTGGAATAAAGGGAAAGTGAGTTATACCCTTTTGTTCCTGAGACAAGAGTGTTACACTTAGAATAATGAACTTGGGATTTGTAGAGGGGGAAGAATTTTGTCGTTAAAAAGAACCTTGGTTGGCTTATTCCGCAGTCATGATGGAACAAGCGACCGCGCCAAAGATCCGACATTAAAAACGCGTTATTACAATCTAACTAAAGACAAAGCATGGGAAGAAGTTTCATCAACTTTAAAGAAAGTTCCTGGATTTAAGGTGCTTCACGAAGTGGAGTCTGTAGGTGAGATTACTCTTGAGAAGAGAACGGCATTTGGCCGTACGCTGGACATCACGGTATCGGTGCTAAATACGACGCCTGTTCGTTGTGGTGTAGATATGTATTCTGCATCTAGAGGTTCACTTGGTGATCTCGGGGCGAATTACCGTGTGATTCAACGCTTGTATGCATCTTTGGACAAAAAATTAGGAAAATACAAAGCAGACTGATTTTTAGAGGCCCGTCAAACCCTTCTTGCTTAGGGGTAGTATGAATGCGTTTACGTAAACGGTGAGCTGCTCAGTGTGTTATCGATAAATCTTTCTATTACAAAAAAAGCGGGAGAAGGATGGACCTTCTGCCGCTTTTTTAACAGAGATAATTAAGTATTGTTGGAATAACCGCTACTGATTAAAGAATTAGAGCAGCTTCTTCACGGCAGCAATAGCATCTTCATAGTTAGGGTGCTCGGTCATTTCACTCAAATATTCAACATATACGATCTTGTCGTTCTTATCCAGAACAAAGATGGAGCGCATATCTAAGCGGAATTCTTTAATTAGCACACCATAGGCTTGTCCGAATGAGGTTGCTTTGTGATCGGAAAGAGTAATTACTCGATCGATGCCGGCAGCACCGCACCAGCGAGCTTGGGCAAACGGCAGGTCCGTGCTTACCGTGAGAATTACCACATCGTCACCAAGCTCTGCGGCTTCACTGTTGAACCGGCGGGTCTGTGCGTCACATACCCCGGTATCAAGAGAAGGGACAACACTGATTAGCTTGATTTTACCGGCATAATCACTTAGAGACACGTCTTCTAGAAGATTCTTGCTCAGAACAAAATCGGGTGCAGGATCACCAGCTGTTAGCTTAGGTCCTACGAGAGTGATGGGGTTGCCTTTAAAAGTAGCTACGCCTGTTTTTTCTTGCGTCATATCCTTGTTTTCCTCCTCGAATTATAATATTGGATTCTTACTGCCACAATAAATTATAATCTTAATAGCAGGAAGATGTCCAACCGGACAAGATATATATGTAAAGGGATGGGTGTTATGATATTTATTCGGTACGAAAATTGGAAAAGTTATGTCCGGTATTATCCGGTAACCTGTCTGCTCATATTGGCCAATGTGATCATGTTTATCCTGACGGTAATTAACGGAGGATCAACTAATATTCAAACGCTTATTGATTTTGGTGCTATAGTTGATGTGAGTCCGTACAAAGAGGAACTGTGGCGCTATCTGGCCGCTATTTTTTTACATAATGGGTTTTCCCATCTGTTCTTTAATTGCTTCGCTCTCCTGGTGTTTGCACCGCCTCTGGAGCGATTGCTGGGCTGGTGGCGTTATGCGCTGCTCTATGTGGCGGGTGGTTTTCTGGCAAATCTGCTTACAATTGCGATTAGTGCCCGCTCAGTTGTGGAGGTTGGTACGGTTTCGGTTGGCGCTTCTGGAGCAATCTACGCCATTTATGGTGCATTTTTATACATTGCCGTTATTCAACGGGCGATGATGGATGAGGGCTCGCGTAAGACTTTATACGGATTGCTAATGATCGGGATCATTATGTCGTTTGCTACACCGAATGTGAATTGGGTTGCACATCTCGGAGGTTTGGTTTCTGGCTTTTTCGTATATGGGCTAATTATTCGTATATTCAAAAAAAGCCTAAGACAGGGGCGATGATGGAGTGGAGCTAAGACAGCTGCAATATTTTTTAAAGGTAGCTCAAAAAGAACACGTAACAAGAGCGGCAGAAGAGCTTCATGTAGCGCAGTCTGCGGTAAGCCGTCAGATTCATCAGCTGGAGCAAGAGCTTGGGGTTGATCTATTCATGCAAAAAGGGCGCAATCTGCAGCTTACCCCTGTTGGGCAGCTCTTTTGCAAGAAGGTTGAGAGTATCCTTAAGGAGTTGGAGCATTCAGTAAATGAGGTGCATGAATTTCTGGATCCCGAGCGTGGTGAGATTCGGATTGGATTCCCGCATAGCCTTGGCACACATCTAATCCCGACTATCGTTGCAGATTTTCGTAAGTATTATCCTCATGTCAAATTTCGTTTTAAACAAGGATCTTACCCTTCTTTGATAAAAGACGTATTGTCTGGAGAAGTGGATTTAACTTTCATTTCGCCTTTTCCGGAGAATGATGAGCATGTTTCGGGGGATATTGTAATGACTGAAGAGTTGTTTGCGATTCTTCCTCAGAATCACCGGCTGGCAGGAGAATCTGAAATTCGGTTGGAACAGCTGCAAAAAGAGAAGTTTGTTCTATTCAGCCAAGGCTATTCGTTGAGACCTATCGTTTGGCAAGCTTGCTTGCAGGCGGGATTCCAACCGCAGATTGCTTTTGAAGGCGGAGAGACCGATACCATTCGTGGTTTGGTGGCCGCAGGGATGGGTGTAAGCCTGCTTCCGGAGATGGCGTTCTATCAGACGAATCCTCTCCAACCAGCCCAGGTGAAGGTTGTGGAGCCTGCGGTGACGAGAACGGTTGGCTTGATCTACCGTACAGATAGTAAATTACCGCTGGTGGCACGTTCCTTTCGGACTTTTTTAATCTCCTACTTTAAAGCTAGGCAAAATAATACCCCGGTCGGCTCTTAGCCTTCCGGGGTTTTTGTTGTTTAGAGGTATGCGATATTAGTCGCGGTTGCCTAAAAAGACGGTGATCAAGCGAAGCAATTCAAGCAAGGATACTAGAGCGGCAGCAACATAAGTTAATGCAGCGGCGTTGAGAACCTTTGCTACTCCGCGTTCTTCTTCGTTGCGGATGAAACCTTGTTCTACCATGACCTGACGAGCCCGGTTACTGGCGTTGAATTCTACAGGCAGCGTTACGAGCTGGAATGCAACAGCTGCTGAGAAGAAAATGATACCCAAGCCTATAAGATTAAAGTAACCGAAGATGAAACCTGCCATCAGCATGAAAGGCGCGATGCCTGATGCGAAATTAACTACCGGGAACATCCGGTGACGAAGTGTCAACATAGGATAACTTACTTTATGCTGAATCGCGTGGCCTACTTCGTGACAAGCGACAGAAATTGCAGAGATGGAACTTTCATAATACACAGGCTCTGATAAGCGTACAACTCTGTGGATGGGGTCATAATGGTCTGAGAGTGTGCCTCTTACAGGTTCAATCGGAACATCGTGTAAGCCATTAGCATCGAGCATACGTCTCGCGGCTTCATATCCAGTCAGGCCGTTCGAATTAGCTACCTTTGACCACTTGCTGAAGGTTCCTTTGACTCTAAACTGTGCCCACAATGAGAAAAGAAAAGCAATAATTACTAATAGGTACATAAACATAGATGCATTCCTCCACTGTATTGTAAATATGGTATTTACATTGGCGGTCCTTGCGTAAGCAATAGCCGGATCGCTTCCATGCAGGCTAATCCCTGAGGGAGCAGATTTGAAAGTACGCGACTGGCCTGTCCTGGCTTCAAACCACTAATAAGAGGTTCAAGGGCTTTTACTTCCCGTTCTAGCCGCTGCATTTGCTGCTCTAACTCAACTAATTTATCAGAGACGTCAGTTTCTGGTGTTGCCTCGTTCCATTTGCCTAGCATAGATTTGATTTCTTCCAATGAATACTTGTCATGCTTTAATTGAGTAATACGTTCTAAAGCAGCCAAGGTTTCATGGCTGTATAGCCGATAATTTTTGGTGCTTCTAGATTCCGGGGAGATTAATCCCAGTTTCGTGTAATAATCAATAGTTCGTTCACTAATGTGAGCAGCCTTAGCTAATTCTCCAATTCGATACAAAATCATATCCCCATTTAATCTCGCCTCACTAATTGAATACGACTGCCCATAAGTGGCGGTCATCTCCTAAATTGATGGTTTCTTATGCTATCTGTAATGATAACAAACTGGAAACCATACAGTCAAACGTCATACTTTCATAAAGTATATGCAGTAAAGAAGGGTTAATTCATGAACGGTGATCTGTAGTTTCTATACAATACACTCAAACTTAAAGGGATATCAAATTTGAAGAATGATTGGGGTTGAAAACTATAAGTTACCCCAATACATAACATTAAATGTTATGTATATTGTGATTTTGGTAAAAGATGCGTTCAAGTATTAGGTAATATATATGAGGTTGTGCGCGTAGTTATTTTAATGAAAATGCAGCTAGAATCAGGTCTTTAGGACCTCTAGTCCATTAGTACTGTGAAAATTTCGTGTGCTCAAATAAAATAAAATAAAAACATTCCCAAAATAGTCTTGTCAATTTACCTGACTTCTGATTATAATGACATTAAGAGTTTCACGCTTTGTTAGAAAATATAACATTGGGGAGTGGGGTAAAAATGAAAAAGAAATGGTTGATGATGTTACTGGCCATGATTACACTGATGATTTATCCGGTAAGTGCTTTTGCAGCGGACGGTCCGACGAACGTAGACTTACAAGTCGGATTGGACACAGCGTTTACCTTCCTGGCATTCATTTTAGTATTCTTTATGCAAGCAGGGTTTGCAATGCTCGAAGCGGGTTCGGTTCGGATGAAGAATGCAGGGCACGTAGCAGGTAAGACAGTACTTACCCTGGCTATCGCAAGTCTTTGCTTCTGGGCTATCGGCTTTGGACTTGGTTTCGGTAACGGCAATGGCTTCTTCGGTACTACAGGCTTCTTGTACGGAGGAGATTCAACCGCAGCTTCTTTTGAATCACTTGCATTTTCTGATGTTACTTTAAATGTTAAATTCTTATTCCAAATGGCCTTTGCAGCAGTTTCCTTGGCTATCGTATCTGGTGGTATGGCAGAACGTGCGAAGCTAAGTGTGTATATCATTTTCGGAATTTTGTTCTCCGTCGTAATTTATCCAGTTGTAGCTCACTGGGTATGGGGCGGTGGCTGGTTGGCTGAGCTGGGTATGCAAGATTATGCAGGTTCCACGGTTGTCCATCTTACAGGTGCAACGGCAGCAGTCGTAGCAACCATATTGCTTAAGCCTCGGCTTGGTAAGTTTAATAAAGAAGGTAAACCCGTGATCATTCCAGGTCATAACCAAGTATTTACTGTACTCGGTGTTATTATCCTCTGGTTTGGTTGGTTCGGATTCAATCCAGGTAGTGCTTTGTCCCCAATGGGCGGTTTCTTCGGTCACGTAGCCCTAACAACGAACATCGCAGCAGCAGCAGGTGGTTTGGCAGCATTGATTGCTTCTTGGTTGTACTTTGGTAAGTCTGATATTCCAGCAATGCTGAATGGTGTTCTGGCTGCATTGGTTGCAATCACAGGAGCGTGTGCTTTCGTTGATCCATGGGCAGCAATCATTATTGGTTTTGTAGCCGGTGCTTTTACATTCATGACTTCCCAATGGCTGGAACGTGCAGGGCTTGATGATCCAATCTATGCTTTCTCGGTGCATGGTATTGCGGGGATGTGGGGTGCAGTTTCAACGGGTCTGTTCGCTGTACCTGAGCTTATCACTAAAGGCGGCTTGGTAGGTGAAGCTGGGTTGTTCTACGGTGGTGGTTTCCATCAACTAGGCGTTCAAGTGCTTGGTGTGGTTGGAACATTTGTTTTCGTAGCCGTTCTTTCTTTCATCATCTTGTATGTAATGAAGGTAACTATCGGACTTCGTGTTACAGAAGAAGAAGAATTGATGGGCCTGGATATCAGTGAACATGGTACTTACGGATACCCTGAGCAAATGAAATTGATCGCAGATTCGGAATCCAAAACCCTTAAACAATAACATTTCAACTCGGACAGGGAGGCGGACCGTGTGGCATCGATGGAGTTAACAGATGAGTATAATGAAGAAAGCTTTAGGACCATCGTATTGGCCGGTTCGTCAGAGGAGCTTAGGGAGAGGCGTGTTGCCTGTCAAAAAGTACTTCTCGAACAGTTGAATGTTATTCCTATAGAGGAATGGATGTTCCGTGTGAATACTATGCATGATCTTATTGCCCAAACCGCAGTACTCATATGTGAGGCGCAGATGAAAGAGGCGGGCTATGGCCCGCCTCCCTGTGCTTATTCCTTTATTGTGTTTGGCAGCAGTGGGAGGCAGGAGGCAACGCTTTGGAGCGATCAGGATAATGGCCTGATAGTCGAAGGAGAGCCTGATGGGGAAAAAAATCGCTATTTCGAATTTTTCGGAACTTTGTTATCCGATATGCTTGAAGAAGTAGGATATGAGAAATGTGCGGGGAAGGTAATGTGCTCCCAAGTCATGTGGCGTAAGACATTATCTGAATGGATAGAGCAGCTTGATAGCTGGAGAACTCAGTTGGAATGGGAGCCGATCCGGTATCTTATTATCTCTTCGGATATGCGTCATGTGGCAGGAAGCGTGAAGTTATCAGCGAAGTGGCAAGAAGCTTTCTATGAAGGCTTTGCGGAAAATGAGCAGCTGTCTAATGCTGTTCTTCGCAATACAGTACGCCACAAAGCGACTTTGAATTTACTGGGACAGGTGTTAACAGAACGGTTTGGTGATTATGCAGGCGGATTTGATGTTAAGTATGGGGTCTATATTCCGTTAGTGAACATTGTTAGACGGTTGTCATTACTACATGGCATTAGAGCTGGCTCGACATTAGAGCGGATTGAAGCGCTTGATAGGCTTGGGAAATATCAACATTTAGAGGATATTCGCAGAGCTTTCTTATTAGCAATGCGGTTGCGAGTGAACACGCCATATAGTGTTCAGGATGGATTGTTAATCAGCAGTGATTATGTAGCTGAGAGTGAATTGAAGAATAAGCAGCTGCTGTCTGAGCTGCGTGAAAGCCTGCTGCTTGTCAGACGCCTTCATCGGGCGCTGCAGCGTCAGCTCCGCTCAGCGGAAAGGTGGCGGTCATGAGGGAGCCGAACAAAAGCGGAGGATTCTGGAGTAATCTAAGACAAGGTGGAATGCCCTCGGCAATTGCTTCGATGAGAGGTGGGGAAACTGCGCAACAGACTGCGCAGCAAATGGCCTTTATTCGATCTTTGATGCGAGAGAAGCGGCGGCCTGAGGTGCTGCATACCCCATTGTCTGAATTAGAGACAGTGATCTTTGATCTAGAGACTACAGGCTTTTCACATCAGCATGGGGATGAGATTATGTCTTTCGGAGCCGTCAAGGTTGTTGGAGAGCAGATCAAAGAAGAGGAATGCTTTTATACACTGGTGAACTGTCAGACGGCTATTCCGGAGGATATTACGAGGCTGACTGGGATTACGGAAGAAATGACACAATCCGCTCCCTCCTTAATGGATGGCCTTCATAATTTTATGTCCTTTGTAGGTCAAAATGTGCTGGTGGCACATGCAAGCTCACATGATAAGGCTTTTCTTAATGCTGCTTTATGGAAAACCTCTAAAGTTCAGCTAACACACCGTGTGCTGGACACGATGATGTTAGCGCGATGGCTTGAGCCACAGCGAAGTAATTATTCGCTGGATGAGCTGCTATATGTGCATGAAATTCCGATTCATGGCCGTCATCATGCCTTGGAAGACGCAAAGATGACAGCACAGCTGTGGGTGATCTACCTGCGGGAAATTTCGGAGCGCGGCCAAGTGGATACCTTGGGTGATCTTTATGCTTATTTAAGTAGAACGTGAAGCGGGGCTTGAGATAAACCGCGGAACAAATTTCCGCCGCGGTTATCAGGCAAACGCTCAATATAAAATCCGTTCAGAATGGGATTGCCGCTATCTTTGGTGTTGGGAGAACCTATAAGATAAAGCGCAAACTCAGGTCCTAGTGCTGTTAATCCTTTATAATCGGCAACTGAAGGGATAGGTGCTGAATGTGGGTGGGAATGAAATAGGCCGATGATTGTCGGTTCGTTGTAAAGAACATCAATCCACTCTTCAGGGTGGGGAGTAAAGGTGTGCAGCGGGTCTGGCGCTACGTTGCGCAAGGGTACGTAAGTATCTATGAGCATGCCACCCGCTGCGGCAGCACCCAGCAGGACTCCGCATGCTTCATGCGGATAACAGGACAGCAGGTGCTTCCCCAGTGCTTGCTGTACGGAATATTTCAGTCTAATAGGCTGGACATTTCCCTGGAATGCTGCCATTTGTTCACCCCTCTCTCTTCATTAGGGTTTCGTCGCAGACGAAACCCTCTTTTTTATTATAAAAGTATATATTATTGTGTAAAAAATGGATGGTTTGAAATTTAACCTATTGAGGGTACAATAGTAGAAAACTATTCCAATCGTAAAGGAACAGATGACTATGAAAGCAAGTAATAAATTAAATATAACAGTATTACTCATAGTTGTATGTGTTGCTGTGTTTGCGGTGTGGTATAATCGTGAGCCAAAAGCAGAAGCTGTGCTTGCGCAACAAAATGAGCTGCCGATGAAGAGCGGACCTAAGGCTGGACTGCGTGCACCTTCGTTTTCACTTCAGGGAACAGATGGGACTACCTATGTTGTTGATGGCCCCAGAGATAAAGCGGTAATCCTTAATTTCTGGGCTTCATGGTGTGATCCCTGCCAGCAGGAAGCTCCTGAACTTAATACCATGGCCACTAAGTATAAGGATGTTCTAGATATCTACGGTATTAATGTGAGCAGTCAGGATTATAAACCCAATGCTGAACGTTTTATCAAGAAATACGGTCTTGTGTTTCCGGTTATGTTTGATGTAAAAGATGAGGTGTACAGCAAATATAATGGAGCTGTTTTTCCCACCAATGTGCTCATTGATAAGAATGGAGTGATCTCTGAGATTATTCTAGGTATTCTTAGTCCTGAAGAGTTGGAGGAGAAAATAATCAAGCTTACCGAATCATGAAGCAGGCTGTCCCATGTGGAGACAGATCTGCTTTTTTCTCCAAACAGCAAAAGTCTACAGATCAGCGATTCTTCTTTTTGGAGGATCGCTGATCTGCGTTTTTGGTCAGCCACGATTTGCTTTAGTTGACCCCAAGCATTAATTTCACTATACAGTGGAGCAGAAATAGCTGGAACCCCGAAGGAAGCCTCGTTGTACAATTGGGGAGTTTTTCCCTATTATTTCGAGATCTCGGGTCATTCAACGAATAATTAGGGAAAATATCCCTCTGATCTAGCTGTTTTGGTGGAAAATAATGAAATCACCCTGATTTTTAGGGAGGAATTCCCTGGTTCTGTTCATTTATAGCGAATATCGGCTATTTTCAGGGAGTTTTCCCCTAATTACTCTACCGCACCCGCACTCGCCCCCGCGCATCCCGCACCGCACACTGCCCATTGCTCACCACCCACCACCCAAAGTCTATGGGCTAAAGCAATAGTCCGTTACACAGACTATTTAATAAAAAGAAGCTGCCCTAAAAGTAGAATTCTACTTATGGGAAGCTTCTTTTTTGTCTTACAAAATTCTATAAGTGATCAATTAATGATTGACCAGGCCTCTAGGTTCACTGCTGGTCGTCTTCTCATTCTCCAAAGAGAGCTCATTGAGAAGCGCGTAGCGCATACTGTCAACAAGTGCCTCCCAGCTGGCTTCAATTACGTTACTGGAGACACCAACCGTACTCCAGGTGTCTGTGAAGTTCTTGGATTCAATCAATACCCTTACCTTCGCTGCAGTCTGATCCTGTTCATCTATTACACGGACTTTATAGTCGGATAGATGCATTTCCTTTAATTGTGGGAAATAGGTCTGTAATGCTTTACGAAGCGCGTTATCGAGTGCGTTGACTGGACCGTTACCTTCAGCAGCGGTATAAAGATTCTCACTGCCAACTTTCAGCTTCACGAACGCTTCAGATACTACTGGATGTTCTGCGGTTTTCTCAACTAACATCTTGAAGGATTCAAAGGTAAAGGTTTCATTCATCTCGCCAGTAGCTTCCCGAAGGAGTAGCTCCAGTGAGGCATCGGCACCTTCAAACTGATAGCCTTGATGTTCCATCGTTTTGATTTTCTCGATCACCCGGCGAGCCTGCTCGCTGCTTGGATCCAGATTTAAACCCATGTCCTGCGCTTTGGAAAGTACATTGCTCTGTCCAGCAAGTTCGGAGACCAGCACCCGCTGCTTGTTCCCGACAAGCTCAGGAGCGATATGCTCATAGGTCCGTGAATCACGCATGATGGCGGAGACATGGATTCCACCTTTGTGTGCGAAAGCTGCATTTCCGACATAAGGCTGATTTACCGGCAGATTAACATTGGCAACTTCACTAATGTAGCGGGCAGTGTTGGTAAGCTGTGACAATGAATCGCCTGGAATACAGTGATAACCCATTTTGATCTGTAGTGTAGGAATAATAGAACATAGGTTGGCGTTGCCACACCGTTCACCGTAACCATTAATGGTACCTTGTACTTGCCGTGCTCCAGCTCCGATGGCGCTAAGTGCATTGGCAACCGCTAGCTCACAGTCATTGTGAGTGTGAATTCCGAGATTGGCTCCGGGCAATTGTTGATTTAGAGCGGTAACAATCTCATGAATTTCGTAAGGTAAGGTCCCACCGTTGGTATCGCACATTACAAGCCAATCTGCTCCGGCTTCCCGGGCTTTGGACAGAACAGCTGCTGCATATTCAGGATTATTCTTGTATCCGTCGAAGAAATGCTCGGCATCAAAAATCACTTCAAGGCCTTGGCGTTTCAAGTAGGATATGGAGTCGCCGATCATGGCGAGATTCTCCTCAAGCGTAGTCTGTAATGCAGTGTGTACATGAAAATCCCAAGATTTTCCGACGAGTGTAGCAGCAGGAACCCCTGCGTCAATCATACGTTTTAAATTGTCATCGTTTTCGGCCAAGGAATTCTTCCGCCGAGTGCTGCCGAACGCTGTAATTTTGGCGTTCAGATGAAGCTCCTTGACTCTTTTGAAAAATTCAATGTCTTTATTGTTGCTTCCCGGGATGCCACCTTCAATATAGTGCACACCCAGATCATCGAGTTTCTTGGCAATCTTCAGCTTGTCGTCAGCCGACAGACTGATGCCTTCACCTTGGGTGCCGTCGCGTAATGTAGTATCGAAGATGGAGATGGACTTAGACATGAGAGTCCTCCTTATAGGGAAATGAATTTATATATTATAGCATTTTTACGCGGGAATGTAACAAAGAACTTTACAGCCTCTTAAGTTGACCTAACCGCAGCGGAGAGTTATTCTAAATTGGACAATAGAAAACCTGAGGATAAGAAGGTAGATATTGTGCAGAATGTTGATCAGTATTATCCAACGAGTGGCAGGGTTATCCTGCATGTTGATATGAATGCTTTTTACTGCTCTGTGCATGAGGCAGAGGACCCTGACCAATATAGAGGCAAAGCTACTGCGGTTGCGGGTAGTGTTGAATTGCGGAAAGGGATCATAGTGACTTGTTCCTACGTCGCCCGCAGAATGGGGATTTCGACGGGAATGCAGGTTCAGAAGGCGCTTCGTATTTGTCCATCGCTTATCGTTATTAAACCGGACTTCCATTTATACCGCAAATATTCTAATGCTTTTATGCAGATTGCATATAGCTATACTCCGTTACTGGAAGCAGTGTCCATCGATGAATGTTACCTTGATATAACTGGCTCCAGACAATTCGGTACACCCATGGAAATAGCGGAGACGATTCAGCGCCGTATAATGGAAGAATTGGGCTTGCCATGCTCAGTGGGGATCGCTCCCAATAAGCTGCTTGCGAAGATGGCTTCCGATTTAAAAAAGCCAAACGGTATTTCAGTGCTGCGACTGCGGGATGTGCCTAAGATTTTATGGGACAAGCCTTGTAACGAAATGTTCGGCATTGGTGGAAAAACAGCAGAAAAGCTCCGCAAACTGGGCATTTACAGTATTGGTCAATTAGCAGCGGCTGATGAAAATATGCTGGTTGAGAATTTCGGAGTTATGGGCTCATGGCTAAAGCGTGCTGGCAACGGTATTGATCATGGGATCGTTAATCCTGAGCGGGAGCAGAGTAAGTCGATTGGACACACCACAACATTGCCGCGGGATGTCATAGGTCTTGCTGAGGTACGACCGATTTTGTTGAATTTAAGTGATCAGGTAGCCCGGCGCTTGCGTAAGCAAGGACTTGTTGCCTCAGGGGTGCAGCTGACCATTCGGACACCCGATATGAAGACCATAACCCGTTCGCGTCAGCTAGAGGCTCCTTCGGAGAGTGGGGAGGATATCTACAAGTCCGTTTGCGATCTATATGTTCGTCATTGGAATGGGGAGAAGCCTGTGCGGCTGCTGGGTGTGACCCTGCAGGGCTTGATTGCTAAAGAGGATTCTGCCATTCAGCTTGATTTGTTCGATTACGAACGTCAGCCTAAGAAAGAGTCTCTTAACAAGACTATGGACATGCTACGTAATAAATTCGGTGAAAATGCAGTGTTGACCGCCGGGATGTTAAGCGATTCTCACTCTGCAAGGCTCCGCAATCATAAAGAACGTGGCACTTCGTTGCAAAAGGATAATCTTCTATCTGTCGAGTCTGATAAAGAGTAACAAGAACATTCTATGACATGTCAAAATAGATGCCGTAGAATGCGTCAGAAATGCAAACGTATTGAAAATCGATTGAAATTGTATTCTTTTTATATTAATATGAGAAAATATAAGACGCTGGTACAACAGCGCTGTATTGTTCAACGGGAGGCAGAGATAAAATGGCTAAGTACACTTGGGTCGAAAAAGACACTTGTATCGCTTGCGGTGCATGTGGCGCAACGGCTCCTGATATTTTTGATTACGATGACGAAGGTTTGGCAGAAGTTATTTATGAAAATGACGGAAACCACGGCATCACAGCGATTCCGGATGATTTGTTTGATGATCTCCAGGATTCTTGTGATGGATGCCCAACCGACTCTATTAAAATTGCGGATGAGCCTTTTAACAAAGAGGGCTAATTAGCCGGGATTTTGTAACTTCTAGCACAACATAAAGACATCTCTCGCGAACTTTTGTTCAGCTAGGGATGTCTTTTTTGCGATGTCTGACCGATATTAATGTAGGAAGGAATTATAAAATTTCGGAGGTTCCGATGAAAAATTCTCAGCACCTCAAAGCATATGTACAGATGCATCCAGACAATAAGATGGCATGGTACTTGCTGGGTAAGGAATACTATAAGAACGGTCAACAGGGGAAAGCTAACTATTGCTTCAATCAGGCTGGAGAAGTATATGAAGCTTTCGAGCATAGTAAGGTGCCTGCGGAAACGCTACGGGAATATGAGGAAGGGCTGCTTCAGGCAAGCCGCCAGCGGGACCGAAGGCAGCAAAGATTCCGCTACATTATGCTTGGGCTGATGCTTCTATTACTGGTTATGGTGCCATCGGCTGTGGCTCCGGGTCTAGATATTGCGGAAGATCAGGAAATGGTCCAAGACACGGTTACTTCTGAAGTTAAAGATCCGCTTGATCAAAAAGATGTTGAGAAGGAACCCGTTCTAGAGGCACGAAAAATGATGTATACAGCGCAAGAGAGTGGAGCTTCGGCTTCGTCAGGGAAGCTGATGGCAACTATGCTAATGCGTGAGGAACCGTTTCAAGCTGCTATTTTGGGCATGGAGCGGGAAGGGAAGTGGCTGCTGTGGAAAGAGAAGCTTCCGCTTAATTCCACACTGCAGAAGAATGGGAACGGACGGTTGGTATACCAATCCTATGATCCAGCGGCATGTGCATGCGAACCGCCAGAGCAAGGGGAACTTGCGGTGGATGCAGCTAAGTGGCAGGGGGATCAAGAGGAGCTAGCTACATTATGGAGTGCAATGAGGTCTTATCAGAATCATAAAGGCAAGCTTCCGGCTTCTTTGGCGGAATTGACCAGATCTTTTCCGGAAAATTGGATTGGCGGGACGACACCAGTTATGAAGCGTGAGTTCAAATCTCTTAAGGAAATAGCAACTGCTAAGGCACTGGGTACACCGGAAGTTGCGGGTGAGCCTCCAAGCTCAATTGCTGAGGCGGGAATGGGCATACCGACGGCGTTAAGCGAGAGTGGAAGTAGTGGAAAGGGCGTTCCTTTTTTTGACCAGCCGCTTAGAGTGATTGTGGATAAACAAAAACACCGCTTGGCAGTAGTCAGCGGCTCTGTTATTCTACGAAATTATGAGGTAGGGCTTGGGGGAGACAAGACTCCGGAAGGCAATTTCATCATTACAGATAAAGTGGTCAATCCAAACGGTCATGATAATGGGGAGTTCGGAAGCCGCGGACTACAACTTTCAGATAGTAATTATGCTATTCATGGCACCAATGAGCCAGAAAGTGTCGGCAAGGATGAATCCCTTGGCTGTATTCGGATGAGTCGAGAAGATGTGGAAGAACTATTCGCTATGATTCCAAAAGGAACAAAAGTGGTGATTAGTAAAGGGGTTCTGCCTGACAAGCAGCTGCTGCCGGCGAAACGCTTCAACCCTGCTGCTCCATATGATCAGACCAACCCCCACAAAGTATACCACTGGCTGAATTAGTTCCCGGCAACTATAAACAGAACGATGATGAGAAGAATTAGTAAAGTTAAACTTACGCCGATCCACATTAGCGCTTTACGATTAACTTCTTCTTTCTTTTGCTGCAAAGTTGGTGGTTTACGTTTAGTTGACATCCAGCATACCTTCTTTCTCTCTTAATCGCTGATTACCCCTATATTGTAATGCGTTTACAAGAAAATTACTATACTTTGGGTTAAGCTCTCTGCACACTTACAGGGTAAAATGCTTTTCTTTTGTTCAAGAAAAGGCTAAAATTAAGAAGAAACCTACAGAATCGGGTAGACACGTGGATTAGTGAAGTACCCCTTAAGGAGCGAGAACGGTGTTGTATCGTAATTTTGGTAAACCAATTTTCTTTAAGCTGGACCCTGAGAAGGCTCACCATCTCGTCATAGGTGGATTGGATAAATCATCATCAGTTCCAGGGGGAAGCGCGGCATTGCGTTTAATGTATGGCGTTCCTGAAACGGCAGATTTAGCAGTTGATCTGTTTGGCATACATTTTCCGACTCCAGTTGGACTGGCAGCAGGCTTGGATAAGAATGCCGAGGCCGTTACTGGATTCTCTTCGATCGGATTCGGATTTATGGAAGTGGGGACGGTTACCCCTAAGGGTCAACCGGGAAATGATAGCCCGCGTTTGTTCCGTCTTCCCTCTGATGAAGCTCTGATCAATCGTATGGGCTTCAATAACGAAGGGGCTGACGCTATGGCAGAGCGTCTAAAAAAATTAAAAAATCGCAGAGTTCCAATAGCAGTAAATATTGGACGGAATAAAATAACTAGTAATGAAGCGGCTCATGAAGATTATCGTCAGTGTATCCGTACGCTTTATCCGTACGGTGATTTTTTTGTGGTCAATATCAGCTCACCAAATACACCGGGGCTGCGCAGTCTCCAGCATGGCAGCGAATTAGCGTTCCTGCTGGCACAAGTAAAGGAAGAAATGGAGATTCAGCGTAAAGCCACAGGCCTGAATAAGAGCTTGTTGGTTAAGATTGCTCCAGATGTAAGTGACTCTGAGTTGGAGTATATGGTTCAATCACTGACAGAAGCTGGTATGGATGGTATTATTGCTACGAATACTACATTGAACCGGGATGGACTTAGTCATGAAAAGGCTAATGAGACAGGTGGATTAAGCGGTAAGCCACTTCGTGACCGGTCAACGGAAATCATTCGTAGGATTTATCGCCAGACTGAAGGGAAGATGCCGATCATAGGTTCAGGGGGCATATTCACCAGTCAGGATGCGTATGACAAGATAAGAGCAGGCGCAAGTCTGGTCGAAATTTATACAGCACTCATCTACGAAGGACCTGAGGTTAACCGCAGGCTGCATGCCGGATTACGGCAGCTCTTACGGCGGGACGGATTCAGTCATATCTCTGAAGCAGTGGGTGCTGATCATCACTGATTGAAGGAGTCGAAAGGACAGGAGGACGAAGGCGATGGACGGCAGGGACTGGGGAACTTTTTTGCTTCCATATGAACAGACTGTGGAAGAATTGAAAGTTAAATTCAAAACAATGCGTTCGGAGTTGAAGAAAAGAGAGGAATACACGCCGATTGAATTCGTAACTGGTCGTGTAAAGCGGCTGTCAAGCATTTTGGAGAAGGCTAAGCGCCTGAATGTGAAGATGGAGGATCTGGAGACAGGCATTGAAGATATAGCCGGGATCCGGATTATGTGCCAGTTTGTGGAGGATATCCGCAGAGTGGCCGAATATATCCGGGCTCGTAAGGATCTTGAAGTCCTGTATGAGAAGGATTACATCACCAATTATAAAGAGAGCGGGTATCGCAGCTTTCATATGATTATTAAATATCCTGTGCAGACAGCTCTGGGACAAAAAATAGTGCTCGCAGAGATCCAAATTCGTACACTAGCTATGAATTTCTGGGCAACCATAGAGCACTCTCTGAATTATAAATATCGGGAAAGCTTGCCGGATGAAATGCGAGTGCGCCTGAAAACCGCAGCTGAAGCAGCCTCCATCTTGGACAGCGAAATGTCCAGTATTCGTGATGAAATCCTGGAAGCGCAAAAGACCTTCGAGGAAAACTCGAATATGACGACTCAAATTCTCAAATCTATTCATCAATTGTATTTTTATCATTTGGTGAATGAGGCTATAGATACTCAGGCTCGATTTAACGAAATATGGCAGGCTCAGGACATGGAAGCGATGAAGGAGCTTCTGGATCATGTACGGGGACTTCTCTCCGCAGCTAAAAAGGATAGTTTGCCGGATGGCTTATGATCCTTTGTACTTGGCTTATCTAGTGTACTTTAATCGTGACCGGGATTATTTCGAATGTCACGAGGTGCTCGAGGAGCTATGGCTTGCCAAGCAACGCGACCCATTGTACAAAGCACTTCTCCAAGTAGCTGTTGGGTTGTACCATTGCCGCAATAATAATATGCGTGGTGCAACGATTATGCTAAGCGGGGCTGCTGCCAAGCTGGAAGAATATTCAGCAGTGACACTCGGCATTAATTTGGCTAAGCTGGTGGTGGAAGTGAAGGATTATGTTCGCCGCATGGAGTCGTGTGAGCAGCAGCCATTTTCTTATTATGATCTGACTATAGAAATCATTGATCAAGGTCTAGCGGATGAAGTGAACTCTGCGGCTGAGGTGATCACACCGAATAATCCTCAACGACGAGGTCCTCAAAGACCGACCTCTTCTCATCGTAAATAATGATCCTCTATAAATGAGTATTGCCAAAGGAACACCCGTAAGGGTGTTCCTTGAATCTTTAAACACCTAAATTTTAGCAGTACTATCAGGAGGACGGCATCATGGCGGCACAACTGCCCAGTTCTTTCAGCGAGCGTATGATGGACTTGCTGGGAACGGATTATAATCAATTTGCGGATTCGTACAAGGAGACCCCTAACGGAGGCGTTCGTGTTAATACCTTGAAAATTTCAGTGGAGAAATTGCAAGCTCTTTCCACTTTAGAGCTGGAACCCATTCCGTGGTGTCCAACCGGATTCTATACAGAGGATGGGGCCAGACCAGGTAAACATCCACATTATCACGCGGGATTGTATTACATTCAAGAGCCAAGCGCTATGGCACCTGTGGAACTGCTTGATGTACAGCCAGGAGATCGTGTTCTTGATTTATGCGCTGCACCTGGGGGCAAATCCACACAGATTTCTGCCAAGCTCTCAGGAGAAGGCTTGTTGGTTACCAATGATCTTCATCCAGAACGCACGAAAGCCTTAGCCAAAAATCTAGAGCTATATGGGGTGCGCAACGGTATCGTACTAAACGAAAGTCCAGATCATATTGCAGCGGCATTCCCGCTTTATTTTGACAAAATCTTGATTGATGCTCCTTGCTCAGGTGAAGGGATGTTCCGTAAAGATGAAGACATGGTGAAGCAGTGGGATTCAGGTACACCTGCCAAATATGCTGCCATGCAGCGGGATATTTTACGTTCTGCTGCAACAGCGTTGGCACCGGGAGGTACACTTGTCTATTCAACCTGTACATTTGCTACAGAAGAAAATGAAGAAATTATAGCGGAGTTTATTTCTGAACATCCACAGTTTTCGGTGATTACAGTTGGAGGCACTGGCTCATTTGCTCCTGGTTTTGGAGAACTATCAGGGACAGCAAGACTATGGCCGCATAAAGTAAAAGGTGAAGGACATTTCATGGCTGTGCTGCAGCATGTGGGGCCAAAGGTATCTGCAGAGGAACGTGATCAAGCCGAAGTTAAGTTGAGTGCAGTTACACGGAATACGAATAAAAAAGGCACTGCTCATATTAAATCCGCAAACAAACCAGAAGCCAGACGAGGGAAAGAAGGTAAGTTCTCTAATAAATCTGCTGCTGGCGCTGAACGTGGCCGTCAAGGTTCAGGAGAAGAGCAAGCCTTGGCTGCATATGGAGATTTTATAAAAGACCAGCTTGGCTGGGAGCCAAAAGGGTATCCGATTTTCTTCGGTGATCATCTGTACATCTCCCCACTACCTAAGGAAAGATTAAATGGATTAAAGGCGATTCGTCCAGGATGGTATGTAGGACATGTCCGTAACGGCAGATTTATCCCAGGACATCCAATGGCTACCGCGTTACACCCTGAAGAGAGCTGCCGAAGTGTCTCACTTTCCAGTACGAGTAATGAAGCTATTTCCTATCTTAAAGGAGAGACATTGTTGATTAGTCAAGAACGTCTCTCTATTAAAATAGGAACTACCCAAAAAGGATACGTACTGGTCTGCATAGATGGTTATAGTGCAGGCTGGGGGAAGTGGCAGGACGGTGTGCTCAAGAATGAATATCCCGCAGGCTGGAGGTGGATGTAAGAATGAGCCTATCAGGGAAAACTGCAAAAAAGCAGCGTTTAGATAAAGTATTGTCCCATATGGGGGTAGGATCACGTAGCGATATTCGTAAACAAGCCAAGCAAGGTTTAATTACCGTGAATGGTGCAGTCGTCAAGGATAGTGGATTTCATGTAGACCCTTATCACGATAAAATTGTGGTTGGCGGCGAGCTTGTTACCTATCGTGAATTTATTTATCTTATGATGAATAAGCCACCGGGAGTCCTGTCGGCAACAGAGGACAAGCGGGATCGGACCGTTCTGGATCTTTTAAAGCAGGAATATGTACAGTTTGAACCTTTTCCTGTAGGAAGGTTAGATAAGGACACAGTAGGGCTGCTTCTGCTCACCAATGATGGAAAGCTTGCTCACGAGCTACTATCGCCACGCAAGCATGTCCCTAAGACGTATGAAGCTACAGTTGAGGGAGACGTAGATGCAGACGATGTAGCGGCTTTTGCGGCAGGTGTCGAGCTGGAAGATGGATATGTTACTTTACCTGCACAGCTAACTATATTGGGAAGAGAACGCGGCAGTAAAGTAATCTCACATATTTCGCTGATCATCACAGAAGGAAAGTTTCACCAGGTTAAGCGAATGTTCCAAGCTGTCGGCAAAAAAGTCACTTTTCTGAAACGAGTATCTATGGGAGAATTGAAGCTGGACGAAAGCCTGCCACTGGGAGCTAGTCGTGAACTTACGCTAGAGGAACTGGCACTCTTAAGTACAGAAGCATTAGAACAATAATATAGAGAAAAAATGGTATGTAAATTGAATTTGGAAACTTGGGATTAGGGAATGAAGTGGCGGAGGGGAAATTTGGAACTGTAAAAGCGATAGCGACCGCCTTTGTTTCCGGATTTCAACCACTAGTAAACGGTATAAATCAAGAAATCTGGAAACAACAGCGGCTGGAAGTCCAAATATTAACCGCAGTTGCGACTGAAACTTAACTCAAATAGCCAGGTTCAATATATATAGAAAAAGAAAGACAAGGATGGTGGGAGTATGAGATACAAACTGATTGCACTAGATGTAGATGGTACACTGTTGAATGATGATCACCACTTGAGCACTGAGAATAAAGAAGCCATTGCTGAGGTTACGCGTCTTGGCGGGCAGATCGTGTTATGTACCGGCCGCAGTCCGCAGAACTCGATTCCTTTTATGGAGGAAATGGGGCTGTCTGGTTATGTGCTGGGTCATAATGGAGCTGCTACGGTTCGTGTGAAAGATCGGGAAGTGCTGCATCAATACGGTATGGATGCTCGTGGTCTTGACCCTTATATTGATTATTGTAGAAAGCATGATATTCATTATGATGTGAATACGGCTTTTGATATGTATGTAGATAATGTAGAAAACCTGACCAAAGAAGCCAATTATATGTATGAACACTTCCGTATCATGCCGGCTACACTGCCAGCATGGGAAGATTTCCGTGAACCGGTTGTTAAGTTTACTGTATTTACACAACCAGAAATCCTTGACGAAGCTGAACGTGAATGGCGTACTTGGACCCATGAGTACAATATTTTGCGCAGTGGTGAATTTTTCGTTGACTTGATGCATCCGGAAGCCTCCAAGGGCAACGCCTTAAAGAATCTGGCTGTGAAGCTGGGAATTCCGCAAGAGGAAGTTCTTTCGATCGGTAATTATTTTAATGATATTTCTATGCTTACATACGCGGGTATGGGCGTTGCGATGGATAATTCTCCGGTTGAGGTCAAAGCGGCAGCGAATGCTGTCACGGGGTCTAACAACGAGCATGGTGTGCGAGATGCGCTGGTTAAATATTGTTTATCTTAATAATGGAAAGCATAAAGCGGACTTGAGTCCGTTCTATGCTTTTTTTGTTGTAAAGGAAATAAAAGAGAAACATAAACAGAAATGATTTTATCCATAAATAACCCGCCCTTAGGATTAACTAGAAAGGGCGGGACATAGATTAACTTCCTGCATTAAAGTTTAATTTCCTCGTTCCGGCTAGGATCGCTATATTTATAGATTCCAGGGTTCAGTTCGATTTTTTCGTCGAAAGGGATATCTTTGTAGCTATCAATATTAGTTCCTGTAGATATCATGCCCTTAGGTGTAATTTCAGGCACCACTTCTTTGCCATTAATCCGTAACGTAGTTTGGTTAACGCTTTTGAAGCCAGAAGATTTGGATGTTGATTCGACAATCAAATTTTCGCCCTCAGTATAGTAAGTGAATTCAATTTTTAACCCATCGACATCAAGTGAAGTGAACTGCTTTTCTTCTTTAGGTTTGTTTATAGTGATCCAATTCTTAGTAGTATCACGTTTCTCAATGACAGCATCCTTTAATATAAGTTTCATTGGAACATCGGACCAGTCGTTATACCATTCCGGAGATTCGAATTGAAATAAATGCTGGTAGCTTTCGGAATGATCTCCTTTCAAATTCCAACCCCCAGTGATTGTTTGATCACCTATAACCAACTGAGCGGTATTATAGTGGACAATTCCTTTTTTAAGCGAATCATTTTCATCTATTAGAATTTGGATATCCAAAGGGGTAACCACTAGCTGATCTAAGGTTATGCCGGTCTTTTCTTGAAATTCAGGACTGTTATACAGTTTCTTAGTGTAAATCGCCTCACTTGCTTTTTGTCCATCTGCTTTAAAATCGAACTTCCACGTACCTGAAAATCGTTTCGCTTCTTCAATGTAACTAAAATGAAGACTAGCTTCCTTCCAATCTGATTCAGTTATATTGAAAACCTGTTCAATAAATAAATCCGATCCTTCGTTAGGCATGATGGTTGGAATTGCTTCATTCTTTTGACCACCAGTACTAACTACCAAATGTGGATTACCCCGTCCTAAGTCAGATGGTGATGCAGCGACTTTGTAACGGATAATGGTTTGATTGGAAACATGTCGAACGGATTCGATTTGAATGCTTGGATATTGCTTAACTCCAGTATTGATAGTATCCCCTGCTTGATGATTAGATTGTAAGGGAATATTCCGATCACTGTAAAAAATGAGATTCCGTGCTTCAAACCTGTAGTCCTTTTTATCATTCTTTAATGTATCAGGTGTCTCATATACTCCAATGAGTTTCTGGTTTTCAGGATCGTATTCTAAATAACCGTATACCTTTGCCTTGGCACCGGATTCACTAGTCATGATGTTTTCCTCTGTAGCAAATCCAGTATATTTGGATAGATCAGATTTAGTATCAAGTGATAACAGCATTTTCATTTTTTCTCCATCAGTTACAACACCGTTCAAATTCATTGTTACTCCTGAACTGGAAGTTTGAAGATTATACTGTTGACCGATGCCGTTATTTAATGCATTGCTCACACTTCGACCACCAATTTTATCCCAATTAATCGTCATACTAGCGAATACAGGAATGGCTACAAGTAAGAGGCAAGAGAAGACAATACTGATAGGAATAACCTTTTTATTAGACCTAGGAGTATTCTGGGAGGCATGCAGATTTCTTTGACGTGTATAAGCTTCTTGTTTTATGGCAGTCCACATCAAATCATAATCCGGTCGGGGAATATGTTTATCTTTTTCAATATACAGACTCATTACTATTCAGCTCCTTTAGTTGGGTTCCACCCATTCTATTTAGTATTTTAAGTCCCTTGTTCAGTCTGGATTTTACAGTTCCTTCGGGTATGCTCATAACTTTAGAGATCTCGGGTACAGTCAATTCGTTTATAAAACGAAGGACTACTACCATTCTGATTTTGTCAGGAAGCTGACTGTATAACCCTTGTAATTCTTTTTTAGTTTCCTGTCGATCCAAACGTTTTTCTACAGGGTTTGATTCCTCAGACCTGGATAGTAAATAATTACGTACTTCTTTCATCCACCCCGTCTTACGCCTTTTGATCACACTGTTGCACTCATTCGAAGCAATTCGTAAAATCCAAGCTTTCAAGTTTCTTACCTTCGACTTATCCGCTAAGATAACTTTTACAAATACCTCTTGGGAAATATCCTCCGCATCTGCCTGATTTTTCATTAAGTAGTAACAAAAATAATATACTTGTTCTTTATAGAGCTCGAAAATTTCCCGGTCACTCATTTTGCTGCACCCCCTGTCTTTGCTGTTCTCATTAATAAGACTTATAAGCGTATGTAATCGTTCATTTTTCATTTTGATTGTAGTATTTCTTCTGAGTATCATAGCGAATTCGAATGGAAGATAAGTCGTTTACAGGTAATTATAACCATGATAAAATTAGCGGTGGGACATGCGTCCGTAATCTATTAAAACTAATTGAATGTCCGCGTTAAAGGTAAAATCATCGAAAGATGATGACACAAAGCCATGGGTCTAAAACCTTTCGACAGAAGGAAATGATCGCCAGGCCGCCATAGGGATGTCTTATGAAGCATAAAGGATAGCTCTAAGAATATGTAGTCTATTTTGAGCTCTTTTATTATTTCGACCTATACGGCGTTACATTATCGCAAGGGGCCGAAAGGGGAAGTACATGAACAGTTTTTTCAAAACAATAGGTACTAGTTTGGCAGTAGGTGCTTTATTGCTGTCCGGAACGATCGGATGGATGTCTAATCCAGGAGTAGTGTCAGCAGCTACCTCAACAGTAGTAACCGCGGATCAGATGATCAGCAAAGTAACGGCAGCCTCCAAAGCAATAAAGAATTTCCATCTGGATGTGACCAAAAAACAGGATATTCAAAGAAGCGGGGTGCGTATCAGCAACACCAACACTCTGAAGCTGGATATCAACCGTCTGCCGAATTTTGCCGCAGCAGGCACTGTCGCTAGTAGTCTTTTAGAAACATCGTACAGTCTATATGCCAATGACAAGGAGTTTTACTATCTTGTAGACGGAAGTGAACTGATCGATGAATCTGAAGATGAAGGTTACGACGATGACGGGGAGCCAATCGATCCTGATGCACAATATTGGCTTGGACTGGAGAAAACGGAATGGGATGCCTTTTACTCTAAAGGCCAATACGATCCTGTTTCCATGCTTGATTCGGTCAAAAGTTATAAAAAATCCATGAAAGTCAGCACTGCTGGCGCACAAACAGTCTTACAATTCACGGTAACCGATCCGACAGCAGCTAAGGGGATAATCAAACTCTATGACCAGGAGAACCTCTGGGATGGAGAGACAGTTCAACCCAAAAGCGTAACGTGGAAATTATTCGTCAATACTAAGACCTGGCAAACGGAAAAGCTGACAGTCGATCTGAGTTATGTGCTGGTAAGTGATGGAGCCAAAGATACATACACCACGAAAATCGAAGCTAAATATTCCAAAAATAATAAAGGTGCAGCCATTGTAAAACCGGCCGAACTAGAATAATAAGGACGATTCATAACGAGCGAAAAGCGCTGTTCAGCGGAACAGCGCTTTTTGTTGTATCCAACAGCAGTTCTTTATTAGTTGACAAGAATAAATCATTGCTGTAATTTATATGTATGCGCATGTATATAATAATTTATCTAAATATAATTTAATGAAAGTTGGGAAAAAGATGATAGCACTAGACACAGCATTAACTTTTCGCAGAGGGCTGACATTAAAAAACCGAGTGTTTATGGCTCCAATGACCACGCGAATGAGCTTTTATGACGGTGTAGTAACACAAGATGAATTGAAATACTATTCGCTAAGAACGGGCGAAGTAGGTGCGGTCATCACTGCGGCAGCAAATGTACAAGAGGGTGGAAAAGGATGGGAAGGTGAACTTAGTGTTTCCTCCGATGAATTTATTCCTAGCCTCAGCCGATTAGCATCTACTATTAAACGAAATGGAACAAAGGCTATTTTACAGCTATTCCATGCAGGAAGAATGACAGATTCAAAAATATTGCGTGGCGTACAACCCGTTTCCTCCAGCGCCATTGCTGCCGAACGCCCGAATGCAGAAATTCCAAGAGCATTAACAGAAGATGAAATTTTCGGTGTAATTGAGGATTTTAAAAAAGCGACTCAACGTGCTATTCAAGCTGGATTTGACGGGGTAGAAATTCATGGAGCAAACACATATTTAATCCAACAATTCTTCTCTCCACACTCCAACCGTCGTGAAGATCAATGGGGCGGAAGCTTAGAGAAAAGATTTAATTTCATTAACCAATTAGTGGATGCAGTTATTGCTGTCGTTGACAATTCAAAGGTTAAGGATTTTATTGTCGGGTATCGTTTTTCTCCAGAAGAATATGAAGAGCCTGGAATTAAAATCACCGATACCTTTTATCTTATTGATAAATTAGCTGATAAAAAGCTGGATTATCTGCATATTTCATTAGGGGATTTTAAGAAAGTATCTGCATCAGAAGATTTTAAAGAAAAATCAATCCTGCAATATGTACATGAGAAAATCAATGGCCGTGTACCTTTAATTGGGGTAGGAGATATCCGTACCAAACAGGACGCAGAGGACACGTTGACAAATGCTGAATTAGTAGCAGTAGGACGATCTCTTATCATTGATCCTCATTGGACAAGTAAAGTGCTGGAGGGTAAAGAAGATATCATCAGAAGAGTACTTGCTGATCAAGATAGAGAAGAACTCGTAGTAGAGAATGGTATTCTAGAATTCCTTAAATTAATGATGCCTGATCGTTTACGCTAAACCCAAACACAGTTTTGAGGTCTAAATCTATAACGTTCCGCGGTAAATTCCGCGGAACGTTATTTTTCTGTAACGACTCTATTCCCTCTTTAAGATTGTTGTCGTATGTTTCAACATTCGATTCATGAGATTTCGCCGTTCTGTTTTTATGTCGGTGTCGCTTCTCTTTAATGCGTCGCGGATGGGGATGATCTCTGTAATTTTCCTGCCGCTTTTTATTCTTCGATCTACACAAGTCGGGATGTAACCTACGTTAGTTATACTCGTGTGTCCTTTTTCATCCTTCTTTATTTTAAGCGTAAGAATGATACCGCTTTGTGTATAAGGAATATTCATTAGTTTAGTCGAAACAAAATTCCCCAATGAGTAAATAACGAATTGTTTTTTTCCACGAAGCGCTAACGGTTGAAGAACATGTGGGTGAGACCCCAGTATGATGTCGGCGCCATTTTTAAAGAAGAGATTGACCAGCTCTTTTTGCCTCTTGTTTGGAGTGTAACGATATTCGCTTCCGAAATGCAGATAAAGCAAGACTAGATCGACTTTCTTTTTTAAATCTCGAATCTCCCGAATGATCTTGGGCGTAGATATCCGGTTAACCAGCCATGGCTTACTCACTGGTACAGGAATTCGGTTGGTTCCTGCTGTGTAGGAGAGGATGCCAATCGTAATTCCTTTGACGTTTTTAATAAGCGTTCTCTTGGATTCTTCTAATGATTTAGCTGTTCCCGTGTGGTCGATTCCATTACGGTCCAGAACTCGTAACGTCCGAACCAGACCCGGGGCACCATAATCCATGCAATGATTGTTGGCCGTTACTAATACGTCGAATCCGGCTTCCTTAAGTGCAGGGGCCAGTTCGTCTGGACATTTGAATATCGGACCGCCTGATCGGGGGCTTTTCCGGCATTCGGGGCCGCTTCCAGCAAAGGTGGTTTCGAGATTGCCAATCGTCAAATCAGCCTGTTTCAGATAAGGAGCTACTTTTGCAAACAGGGGGCTGAACGAATAGGTTCCGTCAGGCTGTTTAGCATCCGAAATAATATAACGTTTGACCATTAGATCTCCCACAGCAGCTATTTGTATTTCAGTCATGGATATCCACCTTTTTATTATTTTCATTAGGATATGGCATAAAGTTGTTAGGGGTTATTCTTTCTTTAAGGCGAAGTGCAAACATTTGTGTGGCTTTTTATTTAAAATGTGACTCAACGCATAATCACTTTATTTAGATCGTCTAAATTTAAGGTATTCATTTTTTTCAAACTTTTATAATTTGATTCAAATCCTCTTTTTTGTTTGGCAGCCATAATAAAATAAGGTTGTTGATAAACATTATCAATCAAACATTGGAGGTTAAAGAAATGAGTACACAATTCAAAAAAATCGCCGAGGATACTTACTGGATAGGCAAAATCGATAACCGCCAGGTTCCATTTCACCGCCTGATTCTGGCAAAAGGAACTACCTATAATTCTTATTTATTAAAAACAGGTAAGCCAACTGTCATTGATACCGTAGATATGGAATTCGGACGTGAATATGCCGAGTGTCTGGGTGAAATGATTGATCTTCTAGATATCCATTACATTGTAATTAATCATACAGAGCCTGATCACTCTGGTGGACTGGCAGCTCTCGCTGCCAAGGCTGCAAATGCCACGATCGTATGCACCGAGATTGCTGTTCCCGAATTGCAGGAAATGTACAAGCTTCATAGCCGGAACTTCCTGGTGGTTAAAGACGGAGATAAGCTGGATATTGGCGGGAAAACGCTGCTGTTTAAAGAAACACCGTATCTCCATACCGCAGAAACGATGATCACCTATTGTATCGAAGATCAAATCTTATTTCCTTGTGATATTTTCAGCACGCATGTTGCGGTGGAGAATCTATTCAGCGATGAAGCCGGGTTTGATATTACGGAAGATTTCGAGGGCTATTACGCAGCAATTATTCATCCTCACAGAAGATATGTAAGAACCCTGTTAGAGGCTGTTAAGGATCTTGAGATCCGGATGATCGCTCCTTCCCATGGATTTGTGATCCGGAAGGACATACGTAAATATATCGGGATGTACGCCACATTGAGCCGTGAAACAACGCAAGGAAAAAAGGCAACCATCGTATATACCACCATCAAAAACAGTACCAAGAAGATGGCCAAAATCATACAGGATTGCTTGCAGGAAAATAATATAGAGACAGAGGTCTGGGATGCAGATAAAAGTAGTGCCACTGATATTCTGAACAGCATAACGTCAGCGGACGCGGTCTTTATTGGCAGCTCCACTAAATACGCGGACATGATTGGGAACCTGGAGAACATTCTGAAAGAATTGCACAATATGAATCTGGAAGGTAAACTTGCTGCAGCCTTTGGCTCCTACGGCTGGAGTGGTGAAGCCATTGAAGTCATTCAGGATTATCTGAATGGAACAAACATGACGGTGCAAAGCACATCTGAGGTTATTAAAACCACGGGGATGACACATGTAGAGTTCCCTGTACGAATCAGATTTTCCCCGAAAGAGCCTGAGAAAGTTCAAAAAATTAAAAATGCGGCTGAATTTGTTTCGGATTTGCTGCTGAGTTCATTTTAGGGAGGAGGAACATAGGATGACAAAACATTACGTTATTGTTGGCGGAGGAGTAGCCGCCGTCCATGCCGCCAAAGCCATCCGTGATCAAGACGCAGAATCGGAAATTTCGATCCTCGGGGAGGAAAGTCTACTGCCCTATAACCGGATTAAGCTGACCAAAGGGCTGTTTACCGACCTGCACAGTGAGAAGGTGCTGATTAAAAAGGAAAAATGGTACCGCGATAACCGTATCTCCGTAAAAACCTCGACCCGAATCCGTTCTGTCCACCCGGACCGGCAAATAGTTGTGACAGAAGATGGGCAGAGTGTTTCTTATCATAAGCTTTTATTGTGTATGGGAGCGAAGAATCGTGCACTCTCCCTTGAGGGCTTCGCCCTGAACAATGTTCATACCCTCCGGGATATGAACGACGCGGACAGATTGAAAGAAAACCTGCAGGATGGCAGCCATGTAGCCGTAATCGGTGGGGGAGTGCAGGGAATCGAAACCGCTTGGGCGCTGCATGAAGCTGGATATCAGGTAACGGTGATCGAAGCTTTTCACCGGTTGATGGGCAGACAGCTTGATGAGAAATCCTCACAGCTTCTTAAAGAGAACCTTGAACAAGCAGGTGTGAAGGTTATTCTTCGAGCTGATGTAGCGTCTATAACAGGAACTGAGTATGTTACCGGAATTACGCTGCACGACCAATCTCATTTTTCCTGTGACCATGTAGTCTACTCTATTGGTATTGTACCGAATACGAAACTGGTAAGTGGCTCGAATATTCAAGTCCGGCAGGGCATTATCGTAAATGAACAAATGCAAACAAATGATCCGCATGTGTATGCAGCCGGAGATGTGGCTGAAATTAACGGGCATGTGGAAGGACTGTGGGGCGGAGCGATTGAGCAGGGCAGGATTGCCGGCAGTAATATGGTCGCCAATCTGACGGCGTATCGTAGAGCTGTTCCGGTTACCTTGTTTACCGCCTTTGGTATCTCTTTATTTTCGATAGGCAACGTGGATGAACAGTGTTGCGATACGGCGGTAAGCGGAGATGACAATGGGGCGTATACGCGTATCTATGTGAAAGATAACACAATGATCGGTGCGATATCCTGGCAAGGTGCAGCTGCTTCTCTGGGGTATAAAACCGCTGTAGAGTATGGCATCTCCCTTGAGGGGATCGATGTTAACGGGAGTAGCATCGAGGAGATTATGGCTGAAGTACAAACCAGGTTGAACTAAACTATTAACTTTTTAGGAGATGATAAAGATGAAAAAATACATTTGTCTACCCTGTGGTTATATCTATGATCCGGCATTAGGCGATCCCGATGAGGATGTTGTTGCAGGCACTGCATTTGAAGATTTGCCTGAAGATTGGGTCTGTCCGGTATGCGGTGAAGATACCAGTCATTTTGCGCCGGTTGAAGATAAAAAAACTTCTGTATCCTAAAGGAAAGTAGGAGTTGTACAAAAAAATGAACAACAGGGGGGACAGTTATGAAGGAGTATTCTTGCCAATACGCTGCTGAACCTTGTACCCGCAAGGTGCCTATTTTTGCTGCGTTAAGCGATGACGATCTCTCCCGGATCAGCGCTATGATCAAGCATCGTAAGTTTACTAAAGGTCAACCTTTAATTCTGGAAGGGGCGCCGTCAGATACGCTGTACATTATTCAGCGAGGGCATGTTAAATTATCCAAAACAACTCCTGAGGGCAAGGAACAAATTTTGCACATCTTGACGAATGGAGACTTTTTCGGGGAACTGAGCATTTTTAACAGCGATGAGCTGAGTAACTTCAGTGCTTATGCTCTGAAAGACACTAACATTTGCATGCTGACTCGAACGGATATGGAGCAGCTGATGAGGGATAATCCGGATATTTCGCTTAGACTACTGAAGAGTGTGACCAAAAGACTAGCCCATACGGAAAATCTGGCGCAAAGCCTGGCGACCAAAGATCCCGAAATACGAATTGCTTATATGATCATGGAACTCAGCGACAAATATGGTAAGCAGCGTGGCGCTCATATTCATATTGACCTTCCGTTGTCTCGTGAAGAGCTGGCCAGTTATGTTGGGGTCACCCGCGAAACTATTAGCAGAAAATTCTCAAGGTTTGAAGATTCAGGTCTTATTGAGCTAATCGGAAACAAGCAAATGCTCATTATAGATCCAGCCGGTTTGGAGAGTTATATGGGGTATTAAGAGGATTACGGTGTATTGACCGCTCTGTATGACACCGTGGGTGCAGAACATACGCTATATGGGGCCAGACTCCGATACTTGTCGTTCCCAAAGGATTTCAGTATGATGAATACTATATAAACTTGTCCCTATGGGCTCGATTAATCGGAAGATGGCGAGGAAACCCAATGCAGAAAAGGAATAGCAGAAAATTTTTCCGTATCAGGCTAGAGGAAATGATTCAAACCTTGCGACATGAAATTCATTCGGGAAGTATAGCGATCGGCAGTTATCTTCCTTCAGAAAGTGACTTAGAGGTGCGCTTCGGACTTAGTAACGCTTCTGTGCGCAACGGGCTTAAGGTGCTGGTGGATGAAGGATTAATTGAGAAAATTCCGCGTGTTGGCAATCGGGTAATTCCTCCGGTAGAGGAAGGCAGAACGACGATCAAGTTCGGATATGTGAACAACATTCCCAAGCTTGTAGAGATGCAAGAGCTACTGAATGAGTTCGGCAAACGCTATCCGCATATCGACGTTCAGCCGCTCGAGTTGTCTTCAGGAAACTACTCGACATCTTTGAAGGAATATTTGCAGTCGGAAATCATGGATGTCGTACTGATGAATAATAACAATTATCAGGATTTTTTGGAGCAAGGCTGTACGGAGCTGCTGGAGCCGATGGAGGAACAGCCGGACACGTATCGTTTTCTTTCCGACCCGTTCCGGTATGGTGACCGTAATCGCGTTCGCCCCTTCATTTATTCTCCAGTCGTGCTTTGTTATAATAAACAGCATTTTAAGGAAGCCGGCGTATCACCACCCGACAGTAGCTGGACCTGGGACGATTTGTTCGCTAATGGTCGAAAGGTAGCAGAAGGTCATGACTGGTACGGTTTTTATTTTTATTTGCCTTCTCGTAACCGGTGGCCGTTGTTCCTGCTTCAAAGCGGCACAACGTTTGCGGCAGAACAGGATGACGAAGGGAAATACCGGTTCAGCGGCTCAAAGCTACTCGACAGTTTAGGAACCATCCGAAAGCTGATAGGCATGAAAGATGTATTTCCAGCCGTATTGTCCGAGAGCGATGCGGATGCGGAAGCCTTGTTCTTGCAAGGCAAAGTGTCCATGATAATGACGACCTATTACTTCTTGAATCAATTGCGTCAATCCGATTTGGCATTCGATATTGCTCCATTGCCGCGGCTGCAAAATGCTGATACGCTGCTGATTATAAATGGACTGGCGGTTAACAGCAAATCACAGAACAAGGATGCATCCATGCTACTCGTCGATTTTCTCACCTCACACGAGGCACAACTGATCATTAGGCGCAAGACGCTGAATATTGCAGCCAACCGTTTGGTGATGGATTGGGAAGGTGAGGAAGTGGGTTATCGTCCGGCCCGTTTTCAGCTTTATCGTGAGATCTTCCCTACCTATCGTCTGGTTACAGAGCTGGGTTTAAGCAACCTCCAGTTGAAAGAGATTCAACGTGATATCATGATGTTTGTTTCAGGTCTACTGGACAACGACGAGTTATGCCGCAGACTTGAGGAAATATTGAATGCGGTAAATCAGGAGACTCAGCACTCTTGAGGACTGAAAGTTCATGTGAAAATCCCGGCACAGGTTCAATTCTGAATCTGTGCTTTTTGTTATGTTGAAGTATTTGTTTGTTGCACAAGAATTGACTCATATATGACTCATAATAAACATAAAAACTTGTTGACTATGCTTTTGTTGTTATTATATGATGCAATAGAAGTCAGATATGAGTTAACACGAACTCGATTTTATTAAGGTGGTGTAGCTGCAAAGATGGAAAAGGAAGGCGTTTATTTTCACAATGTTTCGGAGCTGGTTCATAAACCCTATCAATCTGGATTGCATCTCCAGCGTTTTCCGCAGCATGTGCGCAATGGCTTGTCAGAGAAAGGAAGAACCAAAGCTATACAATCGAACGGCTGTGAATTGCGGTTTGTCACCGAATCCAAGCATGTTAGGGTCACTGTCGGATCGAATGATAGTAACGGCCGCGTTGTGGTATGCAGAGGGGATTTTTTTCATTCTCAGCATTTTCTGCAGGCGGGTACGGTAACCACTCTGCACTTGGAGGAGCCGGAACGTTTTACAGAGGTATCAAGTAAGCGGCTGAATCAGTCTGGATTTTCCTCTAACGTATGGCGTTTGCATTTTGATCGTTTCGGAGCTGTTTACTACGATGTGGATGCTTTTGGTTGTGAAGTACGTGCGCCTAGACCGGAAGAGGTACCGAAGCTTACGATGCTCGCCTATGGATCTTCCATCAGCCAGAGCGCGGGATCCACGCATCATTTCAATGGTTACTTACAGCAGACAGCGCGCAGACTTGGTGTGGATGTGCTAAATCTTGCGCTTAGCGGATCTTGTTATTGCGAGGACGTAGTTGCCGATCATCTGGCTGAACGTGAGGATTGGAATTTTCTGTTTCTGGAACTTGGTGTCAATATGCGTGCTGTAGTGTCTCCCGAGGAATTCAAGCGTAGAGTGTCTTACATGCTGGACCGGGTTATCAAAAATCATCCTGACAAACCTGTGTTCGTTACTACGATTTATCCGAATCGTGCAACGTATTTTCTTGATACAGGCCATCTTCTTCATGTCCAAGAGGCGGTTTTTAACGAAGTGCTGCTTCGTTACTGTGAAAGCAATAAACATCCACAACTACATCTGCTGGATGGCGCATCAGTCATGCGCGATCTTACCTCGCTGACCTCCGATCTGATTCATCCTTCCGATTATGGACACACGCTAATGAGCGAGCATTTAGCCAAGCTGTTGCGGCCCATGATCGAACCCCTCCGAACTTCTAGTCATTCTACTGAAGTGTCCCCAATTTTATAATAGGGAGTTGATGGAAATGAAGCGTTGGATGCTTACCATGGTGGGAGTTTCATTATTAGCCGTCTCTATGAATGGATGTTCCTCTTCTAATAAGGGGGGAGAAGAACAAGCAGGGGAGAGTCCGGAAAAAACCACTGCTTTCTCCATATCGTTCCGGAGCGGAAACATTTCGTATGCAGACAATCATCCGAATATTAATGATGACAAATGGGTCAAAAAGCTGGAGGAACTTACAAATACAGATCTTAACATCCGTTTGATGCAGCAGAAAAATTTTGATTCGCAAATGATTCAAATGTTCGCGATCAACGACATTCCGGATGTCGTGCAAGCAAGCTCTGGGCTGACGAACCCTCAGTTGGCAGGTTCCGTGGAAGCCGGAGTATTCATGCCCCTAAATGAATTGCTTGAGCAGTATGGGCAGGATCTTCTCAAGAAAGTTCCGAAGGAGGCATGGGAGAAGGAGACCGATGCGAAAGGTAATATCTATGCGATTCCGGAATGGCTGTCCAATCCGTCACGCCGGGCAACTTGGATTCGTGCGGATCTTTTGGAACAAACAGGGCTGCCAGAGCCTAAAACAGTAGATGACTTCCTGAATGTCATGCGTGCTTTTAAGAAGCTGGGTGTGGAGAATCCTTATATGGGCCGGGAGGACTTTGTATATTCGGATATGTTCTTCGGATCTTACGATACCTTTGCTAATTTCTTTATGAAACAAGGGGATCAAATTGTCCCGAAATTTATGAATATCGAAAATATGCAAAAGACGATCCAAACGTACAAGACAATGTTCGACGAAGGACTGATCAACAAGGAATTCGTCACAATTAATCCCACGAAATTTAAGAACGATATTCTTGCAGGTAAGGCGGGCATCTGGAACATGAATGCGAACCTGTTGATCCAATGGGATCAGCAGCTAAGAGAACAGGTGCCTACTGGTAAAATGAAGCTGATCGCCTCGCCCACAGGGCCAGACGGTAAGGGGGGACTTCGTCTTGTCGGTACGGTGCCGCGAGCGTATTTAATTAACAAGAATGCGAAAGACCCTGCCGGGATCGTCAAGTTTTTCAACTGGATGGTTAGTGACGAAGCGGAGAAGTTTTTTACCTTCGGAATTGAAGGGGAAAACTACACTGTAGAGAACGGAAATATTAACTATAACAGACCGAAAACAGCTGATGAAGTTGATGAAGAAACGTTCCGTCAAATCCTGCTGTGGTTCGTACAGGATACTACCTACAATAAAGGTGCGCTTAGTCTCACACCCGAAGGAAAAGATTTGATGAAGCTCTACGACACAGTACTTGCGAATGAGGGACGCGACGGGATTCAATTTGAACCGCAAGTAAAAGGCTATCAGAAAAACCCGGACATCACTCCAGGTGGAGATAAATTGCCGCCTGTTATATTGACGCATGTGATCAATATGGTATACGGCAAAAAGCCGATCTCCGACTATCCGAAGGTGGTGGAGGAATGGCTGCAGAAAGGGGGAAGTGATGTCGTCAAGGAAGCAACAGAACGTTATAACAATAACGACGGTGTGATTTTGTCCCGACATTAATAAGCTGCACCTCAAAAGAGGTTTGAACTCCATAATGCTTGTGATTACCTATACCATGACAGGGAGGAATTCATTTGAGAAACGGACTATATAGGAAAGCTTTTCGAGTGGGCATTAGAGTACTGTTGGCTTTGGCTTTGTTATATTCGCCTTTGGAAATGCAAGCGCTTACTGAAGTTTATGCAGACGGAATAACCGATGACTATGTTACGCTCTACGAGGAAAACTTCGATGACCCTGACAATTTTGGATCTACCGGTGGTATTGCCATTCCGGGGCCTTGGCTGCAGGAAGGCGAAGGAAACAGTATGGCGAAAACTTCGGTTTCGTCCACGGCCCCGTCCGTACCGAATCTGGTGAAAATCGATGGCAAGGATGCATTGGCGCTGCCAGTGAATTCGACGGGGTACCGCAATCTTCAATTGAGTTATTATACACGGGCATCCTCCTACATCGGAGGAAGCGTCATCGTAGAATGGTCAAGTGACGGAGGGATAAATTGGACAACGTTGGAGGAATTTAAGCTGCCCCCAGGAACGCTGGAACAAAAGAACAGTGAGCCGAACCAACTCAAAGTCCAAAACTTGGGCAGCGGAGCTGACAACAACCCGAACGTCAAAATCCGGGTTCGTGTGGGGGAGCTTATGAACGCGAATATGTACATCGATAGTGTCGCCCTCAAAGCTCAAACGATTCCCGGAATACCACCCGCAGAGACACCGGTGCCAATCCCTACACCGGCTGAACCTAAGCCGTTTGTGGTTCCTGAAGGCGTTAAGCTGTATGAAGATGTGCGGATTGGGAATGCTGGAACGCGGCCGATTTATACTTCGATTGCCGTACCCAAGATCCTGCCTCAAGCACCCGTGCCAGTGATGGTATACATTCATGGCGGAGGTTGGAATCACGGAGACCGGAAGCAAGCCCTTGCCAGTATCTGCAACTATGTAACCAAGCGAGGATATATCGGAGTATCGCTGGATTACCGCTTAACCCCGGAAGCGCCATTCCCGGCGCAAATTCAGGATGTGAAGCTTGCTATTCGTTACTTGCGCGCGCATGCGGCAGAATACCATCTGGACCCGAGTCGGATCGGTGTATGGGGTTCGTCGTCAGGGGGGCATCTGGTCTCACTGCTCGGTACGACTGGGAACATTAAGTCAGGCGAGACAATCACATTGGATACAGGACATACCGTAAATGTTCCGGATTTGGCTGGGAATGGCGGTTGGCAGCAATATTCTGATCAAGTGCAAGCCGTTGTCGATCTCTACGGTCCAGCGGATTTTACAACAAACTTCGCTAATAGCTATAAATCTGTGAAAGCGCTTTTAGGCGGGAACGACGCGTTCTCTGTGCCAGACCAGGCAAGGTTGGCCATGCCTGGCACTTATGCGTCACCGGACGATCCGCCTTTTTTCATCCGCCATGGGGATGTGGATGCAACGATCCCATACACGGACAGCATTACGTTCTCCAATCAATTGAAGGATGCAGGCGTGAAAGTGGTCGATGTCAAAATTGTACCTAAACAAGGTCACGGTTTTATAGGCGAAGCGGCTGAGCAAGCAAGCGCCGAGGCTTGGGCTTTTATGGATCAATATGTAAAGAATCGAATGGCAACAACACCTGATGATGAGGTTGTATACCGCGATCTAGCCAGTCTGGCACCGAGCGACGATGCAGTCATCGACAGCAGCAAGCCCACTGTAAACTTCAATAGCGCGACGAGCAGCAGCAATGGATTGTTCAGTATTTCTTCTGGCGCCGAGAACAAGAAATATGTGTATTTTAAATTTGATGTCTCTTCATATAGCAATCCTGCAAACAGGTACATTTTTAATGTTGCTGCCAAAAAGGGTTCATCCAATGCGGACCTCGAACTTTCGTTATTCGGCCTAAAGGATACAAATTGGACTGAATCGGAGCTGACTTGGAGCAATGCGCCTGTCACGGATCTGACCATTGCTTCGTTAAGTGGGAAATTTACCGTAACGGCAGACAAATCAAGAGCTCCACAGGTTTACAGCATCGATGTGTCCGAGTTTGTCAGAGAAAGATTGTCCGCATCGGGCGGTAATATCGCTTTTCTGCTTGGTGATGCGGCAAGCACTGGAATTTCCCTCAATGTCTATTCGAAAGAAGCTAATGGCAACAGCAACCCCCGTCCACAGCTTGTTGTTCAAGAAGCGGTTGCACCTTCAAGCGACCATGAGAAACCTTCCTGGCCGGATGGAAGTTCTCTGAAAGCTGTCAATATAGGTACAGAGTTCATTCAACTTTCATGGCCGGCCGCCAGCGATAATCAAGGTATCGGCTCCTATCGCGTATACCGGGATAACACCCTGTTATCCAATGTTACCGGTGCAACGTATACAGCCGTTGGGCTTAGCCCTAGCACGGCGTACAGCTTTAAGGTTGAAGCGGTGGATCAGTCGGGCAATACATCCGTACCGCTTTCTTTTACCCGATCAACGCTTACAGAACCCATCATTCCTTACGCGATTGCAAACGTGACAGCCAGCGACAGCGATGGCAATATCGCAACGAATACCATCGATAATAACTTGTTCACCCGTTGGTCCGCCGCAGGTAACAGCCCGTGGGTCCAATACGATTTAGGCGAACGGAAGCAGATCAGTTATTTAGGTATTGCCGTTTATAAAGGTGACACGCGTACGGCTCAATTGAGTATCGAAACTTCAAATGACGGTTTGGCTTGGACTACGATATGGACTGGTGCAAGTATGTTCAGGACCATAGAGATGCAACCTTTTGATTTTCCTGACACAGAAGCCAGATATGTGCGGATCGTGGGTTTTGGAAATTCTGATGGCAGCGCGTTTACAAGTTTATCGGAGGTAAACATCTATGCGCCGTTCGCAAATGGCGATACACCTGTAGCCAGCATCCCGAACTACACACCTAATCCCCCCCGGGAACCGATCCCATTCACAGCTCCCGGGTTAACCGAACCTGAGGGTACGGTGCATCCGGTTCATTCCTCACCTACAACCACTGGGCGCATCTTAAACGTGGTGGACTATAATGCTGATCTCGCCGATAACGACACAGATGACGGTATTGCTATTCAAGCTGCCATAAACAGTGCTGAGTCCGGCGATGAGGTCTATTTGCCGTCTGGGGTTTATAATTTGAACTCAACATTGGATACTCTTGTCAATTTGAAGCTCAAGTCAGGAGTAAACCTTCGCGGTGAGGATCAATCAACAACCATCCTCAAGACATCTCTCAATAAGGTAAAAAACAGCGCCCTGATGAAAGTATCCGGACAGCATGATCTGTCCATAACTAATCTCACATTGACTTCTACATGGAACGGTGTCTACACGACGGATCACAAAGTGAACAACCCGGACGCCGGTGGTCCCGACAGCATGATTACCATCGCAAATTTTGGTGAAGTTCCGTCATACAACGTCACGGTTGATGGAGTTACTGTAGAGAAGTATTCACGTATGGGTGTGCGTATCGACAACAGCCGTGATATCGTCGTACGCCGCAGCACGTTCCGAAATGCGACAGATGTAGGTCCGGGCGGTGCTGGCTATGGTGTGTCGATTCAAGGCATGGCCAAGCAGGATCGCAACGGGTATGAGAACGACACGGTTTGGAATGTTGTGGAGGACTCCCATTTCGAAGGCCCTTATTTGCGGCATGGGGCGCTGATCCAATTTGTTGCCCATAACAATGTCCTGCGAAACAATCAGTTTATGAATACAAAGCTGGATGCCATCGATCTGCACGGAGAACTCGAATATTTGAACGAGATATACGGCAATGTGATTAGCGATATTCCCTACGGCGCGGCGATCGGACTGGGAAACACCGGGGGTACAGCACCCAGCAATCACAGTAAGTCAGGACCGCGTAACTATATCCATGACAATACGATTCGTAATACAAGAGAAGGAATCAATGTAACTATGGGCACCCCGGATACAGTCATTGAGCGAAATGTGATTGAGAATACAACGCATATAGAGAACGCCAAGGGCATTCAGATTTTGAACGGGCCAGGTACTATCATTAAGGAGAATATCATTCGCAACAACACCGCGTCGAATTATTGGGCTGTATCCCTTGAGCATGATCCCGGCGACAGCAAAGCAAATGATATCGGAGCGGGCGACCCGCAGGACGTTCAATTGATCGCAAATTCGCTGATTGGCAATACGAACGGTATTCGACTTCTTGCTGGAAAAGGGATCATCCTGCAGGGGAATCTTATTAACAGTATAAGTTGCAATTATTTCAAAAATGATCATGTAGTAGTAGAGGGTTGGCCGTCACCGATTATACCCTAAAGAAAACACAAGCTCACTCATAGAAACTCCATATTGCAAGCGCTTTATTGTAGGTAGAATGAGGTTAGATTCATTCACTATTTAAGGAAATGGAGGAAAGCCGATGCCACATATTGAGATTAGGATGTACGAAGGCCGAACGAGTGAGCAGAAGGAGGAGATAGTCACCGTATTCACGCGGGAGTTATCCCGAATTATTGAACGGGAGGAACGATTTATTACCGTCGAATTTCAAGAAATTCCCCTGGATGAGAATGCTCCGGCGAACCTGCTGAAAAAAGGACCTATAGGAAACGGTTATGAAAGCTAAGGTAACTGGGGTTGACCTTATTAACTACAAAGCCGACACGAAAAGGTCCTTGCTTTTAAACATGTGGAAATTCAGAGCACTCTATGTGATTGCGATTCCCGGGATCTTGTATTTTATTATTTTCAAGTACTTGCCGTTGGCTGGTTCAGTTATTGCGTTTCAGAACTACAATATTTTTAAAGGCTTTACAGGCAGTGAATGGGTGGGACTTGAGCACTTTAGGACGATGTTCCAATACCAGGATTTCGGAAGAATCTTGAGCAATACAATTCTGCTAGGCTTGTATGATCTTATATTCGCCTTTCCGGCTCCAATATTGCTTGCGCTTCTGCTGAATGAAATTCGGCTTGTGTTTTACAAACGGTTTTTGCAAACGGTGGTTTATATGCCCCATTTCCTATCTTGGGTAATTGTCAGCGGTATCGCCTTGGGTATCCTCTCCCCAGGAACAGGGATTGTGAATCAGGCTTTACAAGCTTTCGGCTTTGAACCGATTTATTTTCTTGGTGAAAATTCATACATTCGCACGATTTTGATCAGTTCCGGTATCTGGAGGGATTCCGGGTACGGTACGATCATTTATCTGGCCGCGTTGGCAGGAATAAACCCAGATCTTTATGAGGCTGCTGAAGTAGACGGAGCCGGGCGCTGGAAACAAACCTTAGCCATTACACTGCCGTCTCTTATACCGACGATTATGATTTTGTTCCTTCTCCATATCGGGAGATTTCTTGATCTTGGCTTCGAGCGGGTATGGGTATTCCTGAACGCGCTTAATACCGGGAACGGGGAGATTCTGGACACTTATATCTATAAGGCGGGGCTGCTGTCTCAGCAATACAGCTATACAACAGCAGTGGGGCTATTCAAGTCGGTAGTTGGACTCATTCTGGTGCTCATCGGCAACATTTTGAGCAAAAAAACAACCGGTGAATCGCTGTATTAATCGCTCTTTATGGAGGTAGGGATGATGAGAGTACGCTATACTCGCGGCCAGAATCTATTTAATGTGTTCAATCTTTTGTTTCTGACCGCTCTCGCTTTGGCTATGTTTCTGCCGTTTCTGAATGTGATTGCCCAGTCCTTTAGCAGCTCTGAAGCAATTATTAATGGCAGGGTAGGCTTGCTGCCAAAGGAATTTACCGCGATCAATTATCAGTACGTTTTCAGCGATCATTCCATTTGGCGGGCGTTCGGTGTTTCCGTCTATATTACGGTACTGGGCACCGCCATTAATCTGATTGCGACAGCTTCTCTCGCTTATCCGGTGTCGCGGCCGGAATTCGTAGGACGTAAATACATCGTGATGATGGTATTGTTCACTATGGTATTCAGTGCCCCTCTTATTCCAAACTTTATCCTGATCAAAAATTTGGGGCTTATGAACTCCTTATGGGCACTTATGATTCCGGGGGCTATCAGCGCATTTAACTTTTTCGTGATGAGAAGCTTCTTTATGCAGCTGCCTCAGGAGCTGATAGATTCCTCCAGAATCGATGGGTGTGGCGAGCTGCGGATCATAGTCAATATGGTACTGCCGTTGTCCAAACCGGTAATGGCCTCATTGGGGATTTTTTACGCCGTCGGGCACTGGAATACGTACATGAGCGCTCTGTATTATATCAACAAGCCGTCATTATGGCCTCTGCAGGTGATGTTGAAGAAGCTCTTCGAGACGGACGATATCAGTATTGATCCGGCTTCCTCAGTTTATAGCTCTTTGGCCCACACCTCACCTGAGGGCATCAAAATGGCTGTTATCATTGTCGCTACTATTCCGATTATCATGATTTATCCGTTTCTTCAACGCCATTTCGTTAAAGGAATGATGGTCGGATCCGTCAAATCCTGATCTATCATAGTGTGGTAGAATAGGAACGCGTTAAGCGAGACGAATCGGAAGGTGGTATCCATGGATGAGATGTGTATTAATCGTAGACGACGAGCCCATGATTCGAAAGGGACTTTCTATCATGATCCAGCAATGCGGCGAGCATCCGTATAACATTAAGCTGGCCCAGAATGGCGAGGAGGCCATCCAGCTCATTATGGAGGAGCAGCCGGATTTTCTTTTTACAGATATCCGTATGCCCAAGGTAGACGGACTGGAGCTGTGCCGGCGGCTGTCGGAGATGGAGACGGATATTCAGACTGTTGTCATCTCGGGTTATGGGGATTTTGAATACGCCCGCCAATGCGTGTCCTATGGAGTGAAAGAATATCTCCTGAAACCCGTGAGCAAAGGGAACCTTCAAAATGTGATCGCCAAACTGGAAGCGCATAGAGAGAAGTTAGAGAGTTTTGTCTCTGTCGCTAAGCTCGATGAATGGGTCGTGCGTATGGATGATGCCATCTGGACCTTGGATAAAGAAAGGCTGTACCTTGTACTGAAGGAATGGGAAACTGACTTCCTCCAGCGTAAGATGAGCCGGATTCAGCAAAAAGAGCTTCTGGAAGAGGGCTATGCTTTACTCGTGAAGAAGCTGCTTGTCAATTCAGTTACACCCGGTAAAAGCGTGTTAGACTTGTCCGCAGCAGCTGGACCTGAGCAGTTATTTCACTGCTTCGCAGAAGCGTCAGCAGCTATATTGGAAGAGCTTCGTAGAAAGCGCAAGGGTAAAGCGAAGGATCCGATAGAGGAAGCTAAAGCATTTATTGAAAAGCATCTCGCCCAGGAAGTATCGCTGGAAGAAGTGGCGGAAGTGCTTGGGCTAAATGCCTCTTATTTCAGCCAGATGTTTAAGCACTCAACAGGAGAGACCTTTGTACATTACCGCATAAAACGCAGGATGGAGAAGGCCAAAAGATTACTTGCCGATGCAAGCTATCGGATCACCGATATTTCCTATGAAGTCGGGTATGCAGACCATCCTCATTTTACGAAGACGTTCAAAAAGTTCACCGGGCTGGCTCCTTCTGAGTACCGCAACCAGCTGGGGATCGATTGATGAGAAAGAGTCTGTCGAACAAGCTGTTTGCCTCCTTTCTGACCGTCATTCTTCTATCCTTGTCCATGGTTGGATTTATCTCTTATTTTCAGGCTTCGGCTGAGCTGGATAAGTCTTCTGAGAAGTCCATTGCTCAAGTCATCAGAAGTGCGTCTTATCAAACGGATCTGTATTTGCAAAATTATGAAAAGGCTAGCGATTCCATCCTGTCCTACAATCAAGTCAAGGAGTTCTTGGATATGGACCCGGAGGATAGCTTCTCCTACTATCAATATACGAATGACATTCAGAAGTATTTGTTTCGTTCTTTGTTTATTCTGTATCCCCAGATTAATCTGATGTACGTCATCGGTGAACACGGCAAGGCCATTAGCGATGATAACTCCTATCAGGCACATAGCCTGCAGTTTCATCCTCAGGAACGCTACCGTTTCTTAAGCGAACATACGCCGGAGAGCGGCCGCATCACCATTCTCAACACGAATGTGATGAATGAAGGGGATAAGAACATTATTACGATGGTCCGCCGAATCAGAGGGGTCTCTTCCTATCGTCCCAAAGGTATAGTCGCCATTGAATTTAAGGCTGAGGATCTGGCCCGTATATGGGAACCTCTTGATCTGGGACAGGGCGGGTCCTATTTTATCATGGACGAATTCGGCAAGCTCCTTTACCGGGCGGAAGGGAATAATAATCACCCTGGTTTATCTGCTGAGCACATTCAGAACGTATTTCAACACCCAAATGACTCTGTGGTGGAAAAAGTAGACGGGAAAGAGTATTTGTTCGTGTCGAGAAAATCCGAATATTCCAAATGGCAGCTTGTAGTATCCATACCCGTTGGTGAGCTGCGCAAGCCTATTTCTACCATTCGTACGACCACGCTGGTGGTGGGAGTTCTCACGCTTGTCGGCACACTGCTCCTTGCAGCCTGGTTCGGACGATCCATCACGAAGCCCATCCTGACTCTTAAGGAGGGCATGAGGGAGACGGAAAAAGGCAAGTGGCGCAGGCTTGAGATGAACGGCCGTCAGGATGAACTGGGGGGATTGATGCGCAGCTACAATCTCATGGTGACCCGGCTGTCCGAAATGATTGAGCGGGTATACGAAGCGGAGCTTACCACCCAGAAGGAGGCTCTGGAGCGTCATCAAGCTGAATTCCAGGCACTCCAGCTGCAGATTAATCCGCACTATCTATATAACACATTAGAGACTATCAAATGTTATGCGGTCGTTCAGGATTCGGATGAAATCACAGAAATAGTGGAGGCCATGGCATTCATGCTTCGCTACTCTATCCAAACTAATCTGGAGGAAATTACGATTGCCAATGAGCTTAATCATGTACTGAGCTACATGACGATTCTCAAGCACCGGATCGGCAGAGAGTTCGAAATTGACGTAGTGATTCCGCCGACGCTGCTACTGGCTAAGATGGTCAGGCTGACACTTCAGCCCTTGATCGAAAATATTTTTCAGCATGCGTTTCCCGAGGGAATTGAAGACAAGCACTATATTAGAATCGACGCCAGAAAAGAGGGAGATCGTTTTCTAGTTCTTGTAGAGGATAACGGCGCAGGGATGTCCCGCGAACGGCTTGATAAGCTTCGTGAGAAGCTGAATCTGAATCAGCTGGCGGATACGGAAGGAGACTCCCTCTATCATAGAGGTGGAATCGGGCTCATGAACGTGCACCGGAGAATTCAAATGGTGTTCGGTGAACAATACGGATTAAGTGTCGAAAGCGTGGAGAATGAGGGAACCCGGTTGATCTTATCCATGCCTGCGGAGTGAGGAAAAAGATGTTTTCAGAAATAATTACTATTAGGAGGAAATAGGCAATGAAAATTGATTTGACTGGTAAAATTGCGCTTGTTACAGGGTCTAATGCAGGGATAGGCCGACAAATCTTGGAGACTTTGGCTGCTTCCGGCGCCAAAGTGGCGGTAAACTATTTGTTCGGTTCTGCGGAGGAGACGGTGGACGCGATCCGTCAGGCCGGAGGAGAAGCTTATGCTTTTCAGGCAGACGCAACAAGTCCTGGTCAACTGGACAATATGGTGAAGGAAATAGAGGAGCATTTCGGCGGAACCATCGATATTCTCGTCAACAATGCAGGCGGCATGATCAATCGGGTTCCCAATACTGAAATGAACGAAGAGCATTACAACAAGGTGATGGACGTCAATTTTAAATCATGCGTGTTTGCCTGCAAAGCCGTATCCGCAGGGATGATTGCCAAGAAAAGCGGTAAAATCATCAATGTATCTTCCCTTGCGGCCCATGACGGCGGCGGACCGGGGGCTTCCATTTATGCAGCGGGCAAAGCTGCGGTATGGTCTTATACCAAGGGACTTGCCAAAGAGCTGAGTCCTTACGGGATTAATGTAAACGCTATCTCTCCCGGATTTATCGGTCAGACCGCTTTCCATGCTACCTTTACTGCGGATGCGGCAAGACAGGCAACGATTGCGAAGATTCCGCTGGGCCGGGAAGGTGCTCCACAGGATGTGAGCAATGTGGCACTCTTCCTTGCTTCAGAGCTGTCGGATTATCTGACAGGCGAAATTATTGAAATTAACGGAGGCTTGTTCATGCGATGATGAACCTTAAGGAGAAAGCAGATACTTTTTCCTGGGTTGGTCTTGAGGTGGATAAATTGAAAATGGAGCTGGATCCCTTCCGGAGAGAAGAGATTCTGCTCCCGACAGAACCTGGTGGCTGGTGGCACCAATATGTATGTCCCCAGCATCATACTGAGCTAATCTTCGATGTTATGGAGCAAGATGCGGTTGTCTTTTCTTGCCCGAAGGGCTGCAAGCTGGAAGGTGAACCCTACCGGGGAGCATGGCTGGTATACCGGCATCAGGCAATGGCGCGATACGCCCTGCAATCTGCCGTGGTATTCGCCGCAGACGGAGAAGAATTCTACAGCAGCTTAGCCCGGAAGATTCTTGTCGGTTATGCGGAGCAGTTTCCTTTGTATCCGGTTCATCCCGATGCTCAACCCTGGATGCTTAGTGGCCGTGCTTTTCATCAGGCGCTGACAGAGGCTATCTGGTCCACTACGCTTATTCGGGCCTATCTGCTGCTTGTGGATCATGGAGTAACGTTCACTGGGGAGGAAGAGGTAAAGCTGCAAGTGTTCTTCACGATGCTGGAGGAGAGTATGGAGCAATACCGCCACATCCTCATTTACGAGAAGAAGAATGCAGAGAACAACTATACCGCATGGCTGAATGCCAGCCTGGCTTGTGTATATGCCGCCAAAGGTACCAGAGAAAAGCTTGCTTCTTTGCTGGAGGGAGAAGGCGGATTCTATCATCATCTGTCCATTGGCGTGAAGCCAGATGGTTTTGAATTTGAAGGCAGCACGTACTACCATATTTTTGTATTGCGGGCTTATCTCATAGCAGCCGAGATGTACGGGCGCTTCGGGGTTGACCTCTATGATGCCAAAGGAGAACAGGGACAATCCATCCGTGGCATGTTTCAGTTGCTGGCAGAGCTTAGCGGCGATAACGGGGAGCTTCCAGCCGTGCATGATGGTCCTTATGCGCGCGTTCCTTTCGCCCGAGAAATTGCTGAAGTATTTGAAATAGGTATTGCGGTTTACAAAGACCCGAGTCTCCAGCCAATACTGGCGAATGCTTATAGATATCTATACGGGCAGGAATTAAGGACTGGTCTGGAGGCAGTGCTGTATGGAGCAGGTGAGAGTAAGGAACTTCAGACCAGTTACAGGGTGAGAGACTCTGTCCTACTGCCGGATTCCGGATTCGCCGTGCTCCGCCATCCGGGCAATCCGCTGTCCGTGCTGGCGGATTTCGGAGAGCATGGCGGATCACATGGACATTTCGACAAGCTTCATATCACGATTATGCACCGATGGGGAGAGGTTGCTCCCGAGCTGGGTATGGTTCCTTATGGATCTGTTTTGCGCAAGGAATGGTATTCCGAAACTGCGAGCCATAACACGGTCACCATCGGAGGTCGTTCCCAAGCTCCACATACCGGAAGCTGCTGTCAATTTCGCCAGGAAGGCAACGCTACGTACTTATGGATTCGTTCAGACGGCGCCTATGAAGGAGCTGTTCTAGAGCGGCATCTTGTATTGGCCGACGGTTGGCTGCTGGATTGGTTTCATGTTGAGCAAGTAACGGAGCGGAGTCAGGAAGTAGACTTATGGTTTCATCCGACGGGACATTTGCTGTTACCGTTCGACCCTCACCGTGTCCAGAAGGATTCTCCGGCAGTCCTTGGACTGGAAGCGGGTTATGGCTCAGTAGAAGTACTGTCCGCAATGAAAAATGAGACGGACTGTCCGTTAAATACGGAGTGGAATATCCGTTATGATGGAGTGAGCACCTGCAGGGAGTATGAAGTATCCACGAGTACTCTACTGGCGCCCGGCTCCACTATGTATGAAATCCGCACACCGGGTAATGCCGAAGACCCGAGTAGATTGCTACGAGGCATTATGCTTCGGCACAAAGGCCCGTCGGTTGATTTTATTACGGTTTATCGGGACGGTCACGAACCTGCTGTACTGAAGCTAGTGAGTCAGGTGGGCGAACCGCCCCAAATCCAAATAGCAACAACTGGGCAAGCAGTGGTGTATTGCCTTGACCCTAAAGCGGGACTGATTCAGGAAAAGTCCCGGAATACGGAGGAGTAGAGATGTTAGAACCTTTATTTCAACCTACCAGCGGCGTACTCGACCTGTCGTATGGGCCAGATGAACATATAGATGTTGGAGAGAATCCTCCGCGGTTTACTTGGATGCCTGCTTGTCTGGAAGAGAGCATGTATGAGCTGCAGATCTCCTCAAAAGCTGAATTTGAGTCTGAAGATACGTTGACCTACAGTAGAATTCCCTATAATTTGTTTACCCCGGATAAGCCGTTGGCGCCCGGCTCGTATTATTGGCGATACAGTCTTATCGGGGAGAATGATATCCGTTCCGAGTGGAGTAAAGTAAGAGCTTTTGTGGTGGAGGATGAATTGCCGCTAACGCCACTGCCTTCCCGTACAGAACGATATTCAGCTGCATCCGCCAACCATCCGCGGCTTTGGCTTCAAGCGGAACAGCTACCGTCTTACCGGGAAGTTGTCCGCCAAGACCCGATTTCAACTGGCTGGGAAGACTTCCTGAAGCATTCCGTTCTACCCTGGACAAAGCGCGAGCTTATTCCCGAGCCTGCACCGTATCCAGATAATAAGCGTGTCGCCACACTTTGGCGGCAGATGTATATGGACTGCCAGGAAGTCTTCTATGCTATCCGGCATCTTGCTATAGCTGGAGTTGTGTTGGAGGACGAGGCGCTTATCGCCAAAGCTAAAGAGTGGCTGCTTCATGCTGCAAGCTGGAACACAGATGGTACCACCAGCCGGGATTACAACGATGAATGCTCCTTTCGCATAGCCGGAGCGTTGGCATGGGGCTATGATTGGCTTCACGGCTCTCTGACGGAAGAAGAACGCCTTAAGGTAAGGCAGGCGCTACTGCTAAGAACCGGGCAGATCGCATTCCATGTCATCGAACGCTCCCGCATCCATCAAGTTCCTTATGACAGCCATGCGATCCGCTCTTTATCCTCTGTTCTCGTACCCTGTTGTATTTCCATGTTGGGTGAGGAGGAGAAGGCGCAGGAATGGCTTGATTATACGCTGGAGTACTTCTCCGCCATGTATACCCCATGGGGTGGCAAAGACGGCGGGTGGGCCGAAGGTCCGATGTATTGGACCACTCAGATGGCATTCGTTACGGAGGCGCTCAATCTAATTCGCAAATACATGGCAATCAATTTCTATGACCGTCCTTTCTTTCGCAAAACAGGTGACTTCCCGCTCTATTGCTTCAGTCCGGATACCATGAGGGCCAGCTTCGGCGATCAATCGTCACTGGGAGATCCGGTCAATCTCAAAACGGGCTTCAATATCCGTCAATTCGCGGGTTTAACCGGGAATGGCCAGTACCAATGGTATTTTGAGCAAACTAAGGAACTGAACCCTGACACCCAGATGATCTTCTATAACTACGGCTGGTGGGATTTCCGGTTCGATGAGATGGTTTATCGCACAGATTATCCGCAGATTTCTTCAGAGCCACCGGTGGCTGCAGAACCTTTGAAGTGGTTTCAGGATGTGGGATGGGTGGCCATGCATCATCGGATGGAGGATCCGCAGGAACATATCATGCTGTTGACCAAGAGCAGCCGTTACGGCTCTGTGAGCCATAGCCATGGGGATCAAAACGCCTTCCTGCTGCATGCCTTCGGCGAGCCCTTGGCTATTGAAAGCGGCTATTACGTTGCATTCAACAGTACGATGCATATGCAGTGGCGCAGGCAGACCCGCTCCAAGAACGCAATTCTTATTGACGGCAAAGGCCAATATGCTGGCACGGACAAGTCGAAGAACATGGCAGCCTACGGCAAGGTGTTGAAGGCGTATAGTACGCCCGGAATCAACTACACGCAAATGGATGCCACCGAAGCCTACCGCGAGAATGTACCCTATATCAAGCGGTATGTGCGGGAAATATTTTTCTTTGATAGCGCTTACTTCGTTATCACAGACAGTGTCGAGCTGGAACGTCCGGGAAAATTGGATTGGCTGTTTCATACGCTGTATCCCATGAAGCTGAAGGATCAATCTTTTAAAGTACATGGTAAAAAAGCTCAGTTGGAGGGCAGATTTGTCTATAGTTCCTCGGGAGAAATGACACTTAGCCAAAGCAATCAATTTACAGATGTAGATCCGAAAGAATGGGAAGGGCTGCCCGAGCATTGGCATTTGACTGCCTCTACTCAAGAGGCTGTAAGCCATCGGATCGTCACTCTTCTGATTCCCCAAAAAGCAGGAAGCCGGGATTACGTATCGTACTTTATGGACGATCAGGACCATGGGGTTCATGTCTACTTTACGAATCAGGGAATTACCCACCGGGTTGAGATCCCAAAAGCTTATTAGTCTTAAGATATCTTCATTTTACGTATACACCCCATTGTACAAGGAGAGGGTTATATTATGAAAAAATGGATTGGCATCTGTCTGGCTATCGTAATGGGTGCTACCGTTATTGCAGGTTGCTCGAGCAAGGACAAAGAAGAGACTGCCGGAGGCGCATCAAATACGCCGCAGAAAACTGAATTCTCGATCTCGATGCGGACGCTGGCTTTTAACTATGTTGAGAAATCACCCGACTTGAATAAGGACAAATGGGTGAAAAAGCTGGAGGAGATGACAAACACAGACTTGGATATTGTGTTGGTTCCTCATAAAGAGTTCGAGCAGAAAATGGTGCAGATGTTCGCTACTAATGATATACCGGATGTCGTTCAAGGTTCGGGCGGCGTAAATGGCAAGGAGATGGCTGGTTCTGTTGAAGCTGGTGTGTTCATGCCCTTGGATGATCTGCTGCAGCAAAACGGCCAGAACCTTTTGAAAGTAATCCCGAAGGAAGCTTGGGAGAACGTCACCTATCAAGGAAAAATTTATGCAATACCGGAGTTTCTGTCCAATCCCTCCCGCCGGGCGACTTGGATTCGCAAGGACCTGCTGGAACAAACCGGCTTGCAGGTTCCAAAAACGGTCGATGAGTACTTGACTGTGTTGCGTGCCTTCAAAAAGCTGGGGATAGAGAACCCGTACATGGGCCGCCAAGACTTCAAATATGCGGATGCTTTCTTTGGCGCTTATGATGTTTTTCCGTATCTGACTATGTTCGAGGAAGTAAACGGCCAGGTTCAGCCGAAGTTTATGGATAGCGAAAATATGATGAAGGCGTTGCAAACCTACAACACCATGTATACAGAGGGTTTGATCAACAAGGAATTTGCCACCATTAACCCGACCAACTACAAAAATGCGATTCTCTCAGGCAAAGCGGGCATGTGGACGATGAATGCCAACGAGCTTCTGCAGTGGGAGCAGCAACTGAAGGCTACGACGCCATCCGCCAAGCTGGAGATTATTCCTTCGCCAGTGGGACCTGATGGAAAAGGAGGCTCCTACTTGTACGGCTCCGCCACGCGCACCTACTTTATTAAGGAAGGTACGAAGAATGCTGCGGATATCGTGAAATTTTTTGACTGGATGCTGAGCGAAGAGGCAGAAACCTTCTTTACCTTTGGGATTAAGGACGAAACCTATAAGGAAGAGAACGGCAAAATCGTATACACTCCTCCTGCGGATTCCGCCGCTATAGATGAGGAGCGCTACCGCCAGTCATTCCTCTGGATGGTGCAGGATACTACTTATAATAAGGGTGTCCTTAACATGACAGAAGAAGGTAGAGGCTTGATCAATGTATACGATACTATTCTGGCTAACGAAGGCCGTGACGGAATTCAGTTCGACCCTCGGCTAGATGCCTTGGTGAAGAATCCAGACATTGCACCTAACTCGGACACGGCTCCTCCGGTACTGCTGACGCACATGGTAAAGATGGTATATGGCAAGGAACCTATCAGCGACTGGCCGAAGGTTGTGGAAGAGTGGCTTTCTAAGGGCGGCAACGACGTCATTAAGGAAGCTACGGAAAAATATAATAACAAAGCTGGCGTCACCATGCCTCGCAGATAAACTTATCCTCCAGGGGAGTTGGAATTCAATTAAGGGCTGCCGAGAGGTAGCCTTTTTAGTTAGGGCCAGTTTACTTTAATGTAATATCCAAAGTATGGATTATATGGTAAGTTAAATGGAGACATTCTAATGAACTATATAAAAAGAAATGGAGTGATTTCATGAAGATGCGGAATTCAAAACTTTTATATTATCTTGTCTGGATCATAGTGGGGGCGCTCTTATTACATTATGGAAACTCGCTAATTAGCCATTACACTGAAGAGGCACAAAAGAACTATCAATTAGAAAATACTGTATGGATCACGGCTATTGTCCCGTTTGTCTATGGAATCTATCTGGCGTTATTAGAAGGATTACCTAAAGCTTTTGTTGTTAATTGGCTTCTGTTGTTTATTGTGTTTCTTCCAAGTTTTCTTCTGCTTATGTATCCAACTTTAGTAATGTATTTTAACATTTCGAATATGGAGATATTCAAATTCGCAACCATACATGATGGAATAGTATTTGGTCTGGTTAGTGGAATGGCACTAGTTAAATCTCTAACGACAAACCGTTAACGAGATTACAGCATTGCTGTTACAGAATTATTGGAGCAGTATAAAATAGTTATATGTAAAATCACCCTTTCAATTATTTGCGTTTTATTGCAAGATATTTATGCATCATGTATTTTATTGAATAATAAGGGGGAGTGCGAATAATGTTATCATCCACAGAGCTTAGCAAGCTGAACGAAGTGAATTACAGGGAGGACCGTTTAGAGGTAGTTAATCATTTTTATGAGGATCTCTGTGATAAAAAAGTAGTCGATGGTTATATTTATTCTCTTAGTCGTTACGGGAAAATCTTTGCTAGTGCTGCCGGAGGTCGTTTCAGTTACGAAGAAGAAAGCACCCAGGAAATGAAAACGGATACAATTTTTCGTGTTGCTTCAATTACGAAGCTATTTACGGCGACAGCGATTTGGCAGCTTGCGGATGATGGTAAGATTTTTATGGGGCAGCCTGTGAGTTCTATTCTTCCAGAGTTTGATGCCGACCCTTTTAAGCCGATTACCATTGCACATTTACTGACTCATACCTCTGGCATCGCTCCCGATCCTGGCACTATAAGTGATACTTACTATAAAAGTGCATGGTGGTATATTTTTGAATCAGAGCTTGGAAAAGAAAACTGGATTAAAGCCGGTCTATCTAAAGGGATTCATTTTCCGGTAGGGACTCAATGGATGTATTCATCGTTTGGATACGCGATTTTGGGCGCAATTATCGAGAAAATAACAGGTGCTTTTGCAGAAAAATACATAATGGACCACATTGTAAAACCGTTAGGCATGAAAGATACCTTCTTTGATATACCAGCAGAAAAAGCTGGTAGGATCGCCATTCGTTCGGAAAGGGCTAAGGAATATCTTCAGAAGCTGCAAAACGGGGAAATTACGGATGCGGGACAAAGGTCTGAGGAAGAAATCAACGTTCCGGAAACTGGTGGTGGGTTATATTCCACAGTTGCTGATCTGCAAAAGTTCGGAATTATGCTGCTTAATCAAGGGCAATACGAAGGGAGTCATATCTTAAGCCGAATGGCTGTACAAAGAATGACCAAGCGGTTTAATTCTGAGAAAATTCCAAACTACGCATGGGGAGATGCAGGAGCGGATCGACCATACGGACTGGGACCAGACCTTCGCTATAATGTGAGTACTTCTTACTCTGAAGGCACTTTTTTTCACGAAGGGGCTGGGGCCTGTGCCTTATTCGTTGACCCGGTTGAAAAGCTGATTGCCGTTTGGTATCTTCCTTTTCACAAAGGGGTATGGGACGGTAGAGCGGTATTTGGCACCCACAATGTGATCTGGTCCGGACTCGAATAAGAAAAAGACTTTTTTTATGTGATATCTATAGATAGGCAGGATGTGACTTATGTTTGAGATGATAAAGCACCGCTTTCGCATTATGAGGGCGGTTGCTTTTGTTACTTATAAGGAATGGAGTGCGTACAGGACGCATTCGATGGTTTCTATTTTTGTAGGCCCAGTGTACTTTTTAGTGCAGTATTATATATGGAGCGCTGTTTATAGCGGGGAATCTTATATCAACGGGATGTCACTCTCCCAAATGCTTTCCTATTTTTGTGCTACGATGTTGATCAACTATTTGACGATGGATTTTGCCGATTGGAATTTACAAATGCTTATTCGTACCGGGAAATTCATTACGTTTTCGTTAAGACCGCTAAATCATATGTTCTTTGCTTTGTCTCAGAAGGCAGGGCATAGGGTACTTGGGCTTTTATTTGAATTTTTACCCTGCTTTATGATCTTTTTCTTTATTTTTCATATTGATGTCTTACCTGCAAATTTACTATACGCGATTCTTTCGATAGCTATGGCGTTTATGATGAATTTTTTCATTCATTATAGTATTGGAATGGTCGCTTTTTGGATGGTGCAATCCTCTAGTATTCGTAATTTTTTTAATCTTTGCGAAGGGATATTTTCAGGATCGCTGATTCCATTAGTATTTTTCCCAAAATCCTTACAAATGGCGTCCTTTTTCTTACCCTTTCAATACACGGCCTTTCTTCCCGCAATGGTCTATACAGGTAGCTATACTTTAGCGGATATAACCTTACCTATTCCTCAAGTGTTATTGCTGCAGCTCATAGCGGTAATTATTGCCGGAGTTATCTGCCGGGTGCTGTATGCGGTGTCGCTTAAGCATTTTACGGGGGTGGGCGCATGAAACGTATGTATCAAATATATAAAACCTGCATGAAGGCGAATATTGCTTCTGCTATCACTTATCGTGTTAATTTTATTCTTAATAGTCTTATCATGCTCATAGGGAATGTGCTGTTTCCTCTAGTAACGGTATTCATTTATAATTCGAATGCTTCATTTGCAGGTTGGACCTTTAAAGAGGCGCTGTTGATTCAATCCGTTTTTATTCTGTCTACGGCTTGTGCCGGGATTTTTTTTAACGGAATTATGTGGAATACGATGTCTCATGTTGTAGAAGGGACTTTGGAAGTGGTATTAATTAAACCGACCTCGAGCCTTTTTCTGCTGTTGGCCAGATCTTTTGAGTTCGAAAGTATCGGGCTTTTAGGCGGAGGAGTAATCATGTTCGTATACGCACTTAGCGGAATCGATGGGATGACCATCGGCTCTTGGTTATTGTTCCTGTTGTTGTTTGGCGCAGGGCTGCTTGTTATGTTCGGCGTGGCGCTTATTGTGGCAGCGATTTCCTTCAAATGGGTAGCGAATTCCCGCTTGCCGGAGATGTTTGAGAGCATTAAGTCTTTTGGACGTTATCCAGGGACGATTTTTCCTAAAGCAGTCGTAGCCGTGAGTTCTTTTCTGTTTCCGGTTTCCATGATTGCTTACTTTCCAGCATCTACACTGATTGGCCGATGGGAACCCTATTTTTTTATAGCGATTATCCCTTGTGTGTTATTTGCTGCCTTCGGAATTTGGCTCTATACATACATGCTTCGCAGTTACAAAAGCGCCGGAGGATAAAAGATTAGTTTAGCTCTAAGAAGGAGAATTTCACTTGGACATTATTACCGTCAAGAACTTAACCAAGCAATATGAAACCTATCACCGTGGACAAGATGCAAAAAGTGTATTTAAAAGTCTGTTTCACCGTGAAAAATCGATCATTACCTCTGTAGAAGATCTTTCGTTCAGTGTTGGAAAAGGAGAAATCATTGGCATTCTGGGTCCAAACGGTGCGGGGAAATCTACGACTATTAAAATGCTGACAGGCGTCCTTTATCCTACCTCGGGCGAAATAAATGTTCTAGGGTACAACCCTCATAAGCAGAAAAATCAATATGTAAAACAAATAGGGGTATTGTTCGGACAGAAATCGCAGTTAATATGGGACATACCCCCTTTGGATAGCTTTTATATGAACAAGGAAATCTATGATATTCCTACGAACGACTTTCGTACAAGACTAGACCGATTTGTAAACATGTTTGAGATTGGCGATATTATCACTAAACCCACACGCACCCTTTCCCTGGGAGAACGAATGAAATGCGAGTTTATTATGGCGATGCTTCATTCACCACCTGTGGTTTTTTTGGATGAGCCGACGATCGGGCTGGATGTGATAGCTAAACAAAGAATCAGAGAATTCATTAAGCAAATGAATCAGGAAGGCACCACATTTATTCTGACAACACATGACTTGGAAGATGTAGAGCGTTTGGTTCAAAGAGTACTTATAATTCATCAAGGGAAAAAAGTATATGACGACAAGTTTTCTGAACTTCGACTGCATCTGGGCGCCAAAAAAGTAGTTAGGCTTTCAGCCGCCACAACTATTGGAGATATTGATCTGCCTGGGACTCTGATATCGGAAAGAATATCGGATTACGAAGTGGAGCTGCTGATCGATACCGAGCAATGTAAAATGGGCGAGTTTCTGCATATTCTTAGCGAAAAGGTAGAGATCCTTGATATATCTATTAAGGAGATTCCCATTGAAAAAATCATCAGCTCCATTTATGAGATGGATACGGGAGAGCATATTCAAGCTTGAGAACGGATCATCTGCAGATTTAGATCGAGCATGGACCATAACTTTTCAGTGATCTCTTTTGCAGAGCAAGGATTACTATGAGTAAACCACCATTCAATTACTCCGACAGTCGCCGAACTCAAAAATTGCACAGATATATCTTTACTCAGCTCATCCAGGTTAAAATTGTTTTCTAAAAATTGTACCTTAATCTGCTCATTTATCATTTCTTGTAATTGGTTTCTAAAGGAGAGTAAAGCTTTGTTTCTTAATAAAGTCTTATAAAAGAGAGCATTCTCCTCCAATTGTTCCAGCGTGCGGAGCAATGACGCCTTCGAGGGATTAGGTTCGGTTTCATCCTCCACTGCGGAGCAGCTTTCGATTAGTTGCCGGAGCTGAGCCTCCAGACATTTATCCATCAGATCGTATTTATCCGCATAATGGGAATAAATCGTTCCGCGGTTTACATCAGCGCGCTCTGCGATTTCGTTGATCGTTATTTTTTCAAAATCTTTTTCAGCCATCAGTTGAATTAATGCATTCATGATGGCTGTTTGGTTTTTTTTTAATTCTTCTGTCCATGGTAAGACTCCCTTTTTATTAAACAATGTATTGTATTCTGTTGAAAAATCAACAAAATCGATCAAACTAACGATTGAACCCTACCGGAGATGTGATAATCTGATTTTATCGAACAGTTGATCAAAATTCAACAAATGTCTAAAAAGGGATAGAGGAGTTAAATATGAGAGTTTTAGTTTTTGGAGCGGGAGTATTAGGCAGCTATCTTGCACATGTTCTAGTGCGTGGGGGAAATGATGTCACCATGCTTGCCAGAGGAAAGCGAGCAGAGCAATTGACGAAAGACGGACTTGTGCTTCGCCATTATTTTCAAATTAAAAACACTGTGGATACAGTAAAGGTCATCTCTACGCTTCGATCCGATGATCTCTATGATCTTATTTTTGTTGTTATGAAATATAATGATTTTCCATCTGTGTTACCTATTCTAGCTGAGAATCAGAGTCAGAATATAATTCTTGTGGGGAACAATGGCGATGCTCCTGGCATGCAAAAGGATCTACAGGAAATGAGCAATGTGAGGAAAAATATACTCTTCGGATTTCAGCTTAGTGCAGGAATTCGGGAAACGAGCGGTCGCGTTATCAAAATACACGCAGGAGGGCAAATGGTACTTGGCAGTTTAGACGGTGAGATTCCAATAAAGCCTGTACTGGATGATGCGTTTAAAAATGTTAAGTATAAGCTAACTTATCATGAGGATATGGATGCTTGGCTCAAAAGTCATATCGTGCCTATAGTGGCTTTGAACTCCCTTAGTTATCTGCATGACGGGGATTTGAAAAAGGTATCCAAAGATAAGAAGCTATTAAAACAAGCCATTTCAGTAATGGATGAGGGGTTTCAAATCATGGAGCAATTAGGTTATACTGTCACTCCAGCAGGGCAAGTTAACTTTGTTCGAAAGCACAAGCAGGCTGTATATTATGGTCTGACAATAATTCATAAATTACCGTTTATGAAATTAGTGGACGGTTCTTTCAGCGAAATAGCAGCTTTGTTTGATTCATTTGATATTTTGAAGCAACAAGCAAACATCGCAACGTCCAATTGGGATCAACTTAAAAAACAAGCGTTTTCGAAGTTTAATGCAAATGTATAACAATCTTGTTCAGGAGGTATACAATCGATGGCTATATATTTTATAAGGCATGGAATAGATGAAGATGGCTTTCGTGGGGGTTGGAGTCAACGTGGACTTGTAGTAGAGGGATATAGACAAGCCGAACGTCTTGGATATTATCTTAAGGAAAATCAATCTAACTTTAACATAACCCGTATTCTTTGTAGTGATTTGCAACGTGCGTTAGATACAGCAAATGAGATCGCCAGAGAGCTTAATTTGCCTGTTGAAAGCAGCCAGTATTGGAGAGAAACGAACAATGGTGTAATCGCTGGAATGCCCCATGAAATCGCAAATGAACGATACCCGGGTCTTTATTTCTCGGCTTTAAGAATGGATGAAAGATTTCCAGGAGGAGAAAGTCCTCAGGAATTTTTTACGCGAATAAGTTCAAGTTTCTCAAAACTATGTAATGAACTGGAGAGTACTGATCCAAATGAAAATGTAATTATGGTCACTCATGGTGGCGTAATTAATGTTATATACCATATTTTAAAAGGGCTAACGTGGACGAATAAGAATGCTCATTTCCCGACTTCATATACTAGTATTCATAAAATAGAGTATCAAGCAGATAAGTGGGCAGTTACAGCAGAAAATCTAACGGAACATATATCAAGGGATCAGGCTGCTGGTAAGGCCAATTGATTGGGAGGTACAAATATGGGTTTATTGAATGCGCTGATTGAGCAAGCCAAGAATCCTAGAGGGTTCGTAGGAAATATCATGATCAAAATCATGAATCAGGCACATACCAGCATCACCGTTCAACGATGGATTTTTTGGGACGATCACAGCGATTCAGACGCATTATTTCTGGCCGGACCTCGAACAAGATATAAGTGAAGCATTTAGGGTGCTGATAGCAGGCGGTACATTTGTTATTATTTCTGAGATCTATAAAATCAATTATCATATGAAGCAATTCACTAAGAACGAAGAGATGGAGCAGTTATTACGGAAATCGGGCTTTCAGACGGTAAATATTCACGAGAATAACAAATGGAGATGTTATGTCGGAAAGAAATAAAGCGGCCGCACCGCCCCAAAAAAGGACGACACAGCCGCTTCGTTTCACCAGCTAATTAAGCCGGGAAGGTTTTAAACAAACAACGAACGGGAAATGATGACCAGCAAGATGAAAAGTACCAAAATCGCTCCGGTCGAAGTGAAAGCTCCTCCTTGAAATTCACCCATGATTTATTCCTCCTCAACTTATGTCTTCTTCTCAATTGCTGTGACTGGTGTCGCAGCTTTCTGAGATAATGACATCATATGCCGAAGAGGGCCTGTTGCACTGGTCTATGGCCTATTGCTCGTCAATATGGGCTTTTAGGATACGTAATCCTTTAGGGAGATGATTTTTAAGCTGGCCTAAACTCGCCTTGCCCCAACTAATTGGCAAACCATCTAAAGTTACAAGTGTCCATCCATGTAATTCGCTGGGGACAGGCAGGCTTTCACCGCGGAGCCAAGCATGTATTTCCGGGCCCTCACTGCTGAGATCAAAGCTTCGTGATGCTTGTAGGGGCTGAAGTGCCATAGCTAATGCATGAGCAGGTTCAATCCGATTTTTCTTCAAATGGGCAATATGTAGTCCAGCTCGTGGAATACGCAGTCCGTCCAGCAGCCCGGTATGGAGGTTGCCATTAAAGGACTCTGGCAGCAAATAAAGAGATTCGCCGAAGAGCAGGGGTACACCTTGGCATGAAAGACCAGGCAGTTCTACCGCAGCCCAGTCTTGAAAAAGCTGGTAGGCATCACGTATAGAAGAATTAGTTTTTGGGTTGTTTTTGCTTCGGCGTTTTTTGGCGTTGCGGTTGGCATCGTCATTCACGGATACAGTGTCAATTTGCTTACGCAGGAGTGCAACAAAGTGACCTTCGCCCTTTTCTAAATGCGGCCAAAGGCGTTTGCAGGTGAGTAGTTCCATATCGGGGTAACTAGCCGTCAATCGAGCAATGGTTTCTTCATTCTCTTGACGGTTAAAGGTGCAGGTAGAGTAAGCTAAAGTACCCCCTGGTTTAAGCATAATGTAGGCGTCTTGCAGGATATCCCATTGTCTCGCTGCGCACATAACTACATGAGCAGGAGACCATTCTTGAATGGCTTTTGGATCTTTTCGGAACATGCCTTCTCCAGAACAAGGAGCATCCAGCATAATTCGGTCAAAAGCTTGCGGGAAACGCGCAGATAGCTGTTCTGGTGTTGCACAGGTTACGAGGGTATTCTTAATGCCCAGACGTTCAACGTTCTCTGCTAGAATTTTTGCGCGTTCCGGATGGATTTCATTAGAGATTAAGAGGCCTTGTCCCTGCATTAAACCAGCGATATGCGTAGTTTTACCTCCAGGGGCTGCTGCAAGATCGAGGACGGTTTCACCGGGTTCAGGTGCCAGCAGTTCAGCTGCGGACATTGCGGAAGGCTCCTGAATATAATATAGTCCAGCGGCATGGTAAGGATGTCTGCCTGGTCGAGCGGGCTCATCATAATAAAACCCGCCCTGGCACCATGGGATAGGCTTCAAAATAAATTGTGAGACTGTACGGTCCACCGCAACTTGGCCTATGGCTGAGGTGCTTTTTAGCGGATTAAAGCGCAGTCCTTGAGTTCGTGGCGCTGAATAACTTTCTAGAAAAGCATCTGCCTCTTGCCCCAGCATTTCTTTAATAGATGCGGTGTAAGAGGCAGGCAGCTGTTCTTCCTTCATAGATCATTCTCCTTTTTCTTAGTTGCTGTTTCATGTTTATACCGATAAAATCAAGGTATGGGGAACGTAATCGTACCTGAAATTCTACATATATTCAACTATATCATAATTGCCAAGTCTTACAGTACACAGGGCAATTGTAAAGGGGATGTACCATATGAATTTGCTGCAAGCGCTCTTCTTCCCGCCGGAGCAACCCGGTGGTGTATCATCTATGATCCCTTATCTTCAGGAAAGATTCCGTTCAAGCCGTTGGGAGATGGATTTGTTTTGGCTGCCTAAGCGGATTCGCAATAAGGGGCATGAGGAAGTAATATTCGAGACGTTTGATTGGACGCAGTATGGAGAAAGTCCGATCGTTCAAAAATATATTCAGACCTATCGTGATTATTTATGGTGGACAAAACTGCGGATGAGTAAGCCTTATGATCTTATTCATTCTCATCATCCGATTGCTGGCTTAGCGATGAAAAAAGTGTTCCCTGATACTCCGTTAATTCATACCCTGCATTCCAGTTACGAGCGGGAATTGATTCTAAATGGAGCGATTTCCGAGGATGGCTTGGAGCATCGTTTTCTAGTCTCACTTTATCGTGAACTTGAGCATGTTAGTGATCGATTAATGACGGTGTCGCGATCTTTTGCAGAGTATGTGGCCCCTTATATTATTGATCCTTCTAATATAGGTGTTATACCGAATGGTTTTGATGAAAAAAGATTTAAGCCTGTTCCGCATGATAACGCTATTCCGCAGCTAGTGACCGTGACACGTCTGGTTCCGGCTAAAGGAATAGATATATTACTCAACGCTTGCGCGGAGCTTAAAAATCGCGGCCATGAGTATGTACTGCATATTATTGGCGACGGTCCTTCACGTGCGGATCTGGAAAAGATGGCCCAGCATTTAGGGATCTATAATGAAACGATCTTTTACGGATATACGCTGCACCCTGAAGAATTCATGCCATTCTTTGATATTTTCGTATTGCCCTCTCGGGCGGAGGCGTTCGGTTCAGTGTTTGCGGAAGCGGCACTTAGCTGCCTGGCTTTAGTGGGGACAAATGTGGGCGGAATACCGGAGCAGATTGAAGATGGTGTGAATGGTTTATTGGTCAGTCCTGACGATGAGATTGCTCTTGCTGATGCATTAGAGAAGGTGATATCTGATCCGGCTTATCGTTATGAGCTTTCGCGCTCCGCATGGGATAAAGCCAAAAGCCTATATTCGTTGACACGAGTTGCTAATGAACTTAAAAAAACCTATTTACAGTATCCTTCAGGAACGAAAGGGTGAGCACCTATGATTCCATTTCGCTTTCTGCATACTGCTGATTTACATCTGGATAGCCGTTTTGCCGGGCTGGCGCATATTTCGCCAGCCATTCGTGCTTATTTACGTGAGTCTACCTTTGCCGCCCTCGGGCGGCTTGTCCGCGTTGCGATCCAAGAGAATGTTGATTTTATTGTCATTAGTGGAGATGTGTATGATGTTTCAGATGCATCATTACAGGGACAGCTGCGATTTCAGGAAGCGCTCAAAGAACTCGGTGAGCACGGGATTCACGTGTTCCTGATTCATGGCAACCACGATCCGCTTGACGGACTGCGTCTGACAACGGAAATGCCAAAGCATGTTACCGTATTTGGCGGAGAGAAGCCAGATCACGCTACAGCTTGCCGCCGTATAGATGGCCAAGAAGTTGCCATCGTTAGTGGAATCTCTTACCCAACGGCGAAAGTGACGAACAACACAGCAGTAACCTTTTCTCGTAAACCTGGCAGCAGCCTGTTTCATATTGCGATGCTGCATGGCAATGTAGACGGTGATTTGCTGCATGAGACCTATTCTCCTTGCAGTCGCAGGGACCTTATCGAACGGGGGTTTGATTATTGGGCGCTTGGACATATTCATAAACGTAGTGTACTGCATGAGAAGCCTGTGATTGTATATCCAGGCAATATACAAGGGCGCAGCATTAAGGAAACCGGAGCTAAAGGTTGTTATATTGTGGATGTAGATGAGGCTGGAAGATCCACTCTGCAATTTCATGAACTGGATTTCGTCCGCTGGCAGGTTAGAGACTTATCTATAGAAGGATTAAGCAATGAAGCAGAATGGATACAGAAAGTGGAGCAGGTTATTGAAGACATCCGCGCGGAGCTCCCGGAGCTCATGTCGGTGGTCAGATTTCGTCTGATTGGGCGAGGGGACGTACATAAAGTATTGGCTGAAAAAGGGGCAGCAGAGGATTTGCTGTCTGAACTCCAGCGCCGTGAGGCGATTAGGGCTGAGCGTAAAGATTACAAAGGGCTTGTCTGGACGGAAGGGTTCGCTATAGAGTCCGGTTTAGCTATTGATCGCCAACGCTTATTGGAAGAGGATAGTTTTCTTGGAGAAATGCTGCGCATTGCAGAGCATACGGAACATTCCCCGGAAGCGCTCGAAGAACTATTAAATAGTGCGCTTAAACCGCTATTGGAGAATCAGGAGCTGCGAAAGCTGTTGTCTATGACTAGTCAAGAAGAGAAATTGAGCTGGCTACGTGGTGCAGCAGAGCAGGGAATCACGATGCTTGGCGGGATGGATGATACTGTTGAAGCGGCGGAAAGTCTTTCGTATCAACAAGCCGGAGGGCAAAACGATGAGAATTGAACATTTGCATATCAATGGCTTTGGGCGTCTTCACAATCGAGAGATTCATTTAACGCAGGGAGTGACCGTACTTTATGGGCGTAATGAAGCAGGAAAAAGTACGACACTGCAATTCATACGCTCTATGCTGTTTGGAATTCCAAGCCGTGGAAATCCCTTGGAAAGGTATGAACCTTTGCAAGGTGGATTGCATGGGGGAACCTTGAAGATACGTGACAGTAATGATGGTTTGTGGACCATTCGCCGTTTTGCTTCAGGTGCTGAGGGATCAGGAAGAAATGAAAAGCTGAACATTACAGTAAATCATCCAAATGAAATGACTCAAGAGCTGGGACAAGCTGAAATGGAACGACATTTACTTGGGGGGATCTCTAGGAGTATGTTCCAGCAATTGTTCGCAGTTTCACTGGACGAGCTGCAGGAGCTTGCTGCCCTTCAATCTGAGGAGATGAGCAGCTTTCTTTTTCATGCAGGTATGGGCGGTGGCGGTGCAATCATGCGCGCGGAACGCCGTTTGGTGCAGGAAGCTGAGAAGCTGTACAAACCTCGTGGCAAGCTGCAAGAAGCAGCAAAAGTTGTGCAAGCCATAGAAAAGCTTGAGCGACAAATGGTTGAGAGCCGTTCTTATCTTCCGCGATATAACGATAATATAGTGGCATTGAGGGTAACGGAGTCGGAGCTAGATGAATTGGAGCAACAGCGCAAGCTCACTGGAGAGCAGCTAGTGATGTTTCGAAAAGCACAGGAAGTCCGTGAGCTGTGGTTAAAGTGGAGCGAGGCTCAGCTAGAGCTGCAAGGATTGCCATTGATTTCAGCCTTTCCTGAAGAAGGAGCAACTCGCTTTCAGGCGTTTGAAGGAGAAATTCGGAATGCACAGGGATCAGTAGTACGTTATGAACGTCTTCTAAGCGAGCTTACTATTGAACTGGCAAAGAACCCTCCAGATGAAGTATTAGCAGCGCAGGGGCCTGTTTTAGAGCGGCTGGACCGGCATCGGAGCAGTTACGAGAACCGTAGAACGGAAAGACAGCGGCTTGAGGGAGAATTAACGGCGCTGAATGAGCATTTGCGGCGAATTCTGCGCGGCATTGATGTGAGCTGGGGCCCTGCAGAGCTGACTTCGTTCTCTGGGACAGCGGCGGATCGTGAAGCTGCACGGAAGTTTGCGGCGGCGTTCGCTAGTTATGACCGCCGCATGGAGGCGGAGGGTGCAACGCGGCAGTCGTTGCGATCCCGTTTGGCCGCTGCCTCAGCGTCGCTCCAAGCAGCAGAACGGGCGCTGGCGCGTGAGCACGCTACCGGCGCGGAAGCTTTTGCGCAGCTGGCTCCGCGCAGCGCCCGTGAAGTGCTGCAGCTGTGGGACGAGCTGCAGCAGGCGGCCGAACGCTGGCGCGAAGCGCAGCTCAGCGAAGGGCCAGCGCGCGGCGCCGGAAGTGACGGCCTTGGCGCGAAGCGCATGGCCGCGCTCTACCGGCGCCTGCTGTGGGCTGGGGCAGCACTAACCGTGCTGCTGCCCGCAGCGCTGTGGCTGACCGGTGCTCCGCCGGCCAGCGCCGTGCTTGCGATCGGCCTGCTGGGCGCGGCCGATCTGGCCCTTTGGGCCGGCTTGCGCGGAGCGCGCCGGCCGGAAGCGTCCCCGCCAGAGCATGGCGGGGACGTCAGCGCAGCCGCAGCCGAGATGCTGCGGCTGCGGGGCAGCTGCTCTCCGGGGCGGAGCCGGAGAGCGTTGTGCCGGGGCGGCGGACGGCCGCCCCGGGGTCCAGCCCTGACGCAGGCGGGCTGGAGGCCTACATGAGGGAGCTTCGCAGGCTCATGGAGGCTTGGTCAGCTTGGCGGCAGCGCATCGAACGCTATGCCGCCGAGCGTGATGCCTGCCGCACGGAGCTGGAGACGCTGGCAGGCCAAGAGAAGCTGCTCGCTGAAGAAATGCACCGGGCGGAGGCGGCATTCACGGAAACTGCTGAGCAATATGAAGAATGGCTTCGCCAACGCAGGTTGCCTGAAGGATTATCTCCTGAAGGGCTGCCGGATATTTTTGCTATGGTTGAACAAGGGAATGAGCTGCTGCGCCAAGAGAATAAACTCTCCTTACGATTGAAGGAGCTGGAAGCAGAATGTAACGTGTTTGAGGAGGAGCTGCTCGCTCTTATTTATGAGTCGGGTGCTGATCTTGGCGACGAGTCTGGTGTAGCGGCAGCTGGCTTTGAAATAGATCCGCAAGAGGGGAAACGAGTATCTGCATTAACCTTACTAAGCTGGCTGGAACTGCGAAAAAGAGCATGGGATGATCTGAAAAAGGACTTGATTCGCCGGGAAACTATGCAGTCAAGATTGCAGGATGTGGATGAAGAACTCAAGGAGAGCCACAGGATATTAGGTGAGCTGAGAGAACAGCGTGAGCTTCTGATACAGGAAGGCGGGGCGACTGGTGGAGAGGATTTCTTACGCAGGTCAGCAGCTGTGCAGCGGCGCAGTGATCTGAATAAATCGATTCGCCAGTGGGAGCTTGCTATGTTCGGTGGTTGGGAGGAAGAACGGGTTACTGCTCTGCTGGAATTATTAAATCATCATGATGCGGAAGCATTGCAGCTGGAGCGGTCATTGGCTGAAGAGTTAATGGAACGGCAGGAAGAGGGTTGGAACAGCCTGCTGGAGCAACGAGGTAAGCTGCTTCAGGAAAGGGAGTATTTGAAGGAGCGCTGCGTGGAGGATTCTGTTATTCAGCAACTGGAAGAGCAGAGAGCAGCCTTGCGGATCGTGGCTGATAAATACGCAGTGGCAGCGATAACTGCCGAACTAATCGGGCGAACTCGCCGTGTGTATGAGCAGGAGAAGCAGCCACAGGTATTACTGCTTGCCTCAGATTATTTCTCCAAGCTGACAGAAGGGGAATATAAAAGGGTTGTTATGACACTAGGGCATAAAGAGCTGAAAGCTGAACACAAGAATGGGAGATTACTAGACAGCGGACTGCTCAGCCGAGGGACGGCAGAACAGCTGTATCTTGCCATCCGGCTGGCATTGGCAGAGACCATGTCACGGCAAATATCGCTGCCGCTGTTATTCGATGATCTCTTCGTTAACTTTGATGAGTCTCGTCTTCATGCTGCACTTGGACTTCTGGGAGAACTGTCGATCTCCCGCCAGATTGTGATGATGACCTGTCACAAGCATGTGGCGGAAGCGGCAGCACGTATGATTCCTACAGCAGCGGTTATTTCCGTGTAGTTCGGGTGATTGGTTTTACGGATACGATACTGTTCCCCTTCTCCTTTGAGTTCGATGAAGTATTACTACCTGGTGGAGAGGACCATGGTGTTCGTAGCAGTTTGACAGCCCAGACCAGTGATAAACCTCCGAAGATTGGGTAGAACACGGAGAGCAGTGAACTAAAGCCGAACTGGCTCAGTAAATAGCAGATCAACATCAGTAGTGGTGTAATCAATGCGGTTGATAGGGGAAGCCGTTGCTTAAGCTGTACAGCTACTCCATAAATATCGGCGACAAAAGTGCTGAAGATCTCCAAAAAGATCAGCAGCAGATATATAGTTTGCACTACAGTACCCAACCGGACGGCGATGCTGCCCATCGGAATTTCAAACTTGAGAATCCCTGGCATCTGTGAGCTCATTGCGAAATGTGCGGCAATCAACATAAAACCAATCCCGGTACCCCCAATAATACCGCCCCATACAAGGGATTTTTCTTCCTCTGTGTGACGAGCCATAGGGACTAAAACAGCTTGTGCCATCCCTAAATTAAAGGCGGTGTAGAGCAGCGGTGACATCCATGCCCCAAAGAGAGAGCGATCGTTATCAAGGAACAGGAACCGTCCAGCTCCCGGAATTTGAAAAGTATTAAAAATAATGATAAGTGACAGAGTAAGCATTAAAGGAACTACAATACTGTTCATTTGCAGAATACCGGAAATTCCTCGTTTTAGCAGAAAGTATGAACCAAGCAATGTGATAATTAGTCCAGTCTGATAATGAAGTCCGAGATGCTCCTGAAAAATAGCGCCGGCCCCTGCAAGCATAATACTGTTCACTCCGATCAGGACGACCATCGTGAACAAACTGATGGTGCTTCCGACCTGTTCCCCGAAGAGGTGACGGTTAAAGTCCTCATAGGATTCCGCTTCTATTCGCCGAGCAATGACCATCATTTTTGTACCCAGCCATATGAACAATATAGTTGAGAGCAGGATGGTCAGGACTGCCCAGTGCCCGTAACGTGTGAAGAATTTTAATATTTCCTGCCCGGTGGCGAATCCGGCTCCTACAATGGTGCCAATATAAGTGAAAGCGATCTGTAATGTTCGGACATGTGATTTCATGGCTCCCCTCCTAATAGTTTTACGAAGCTAAAGAAAAATCATAATGAGTGCTATGCAGGATAACCTTGTGTACTCTGTATAGTACAGGTTATGATGAGGATCAGTAGGACATGACTTCCGTCGTAATTGCTTTATGATCAGTGATTAATTTGTACGGAATGTCTGCGATTATAAAGGGTATTGGAGGTTCAAAGTCATGGAAGTGTTGAAACAGCGGATTTTGGAAGAAGGTGTCGTCGTTTCGGATGAGGTGCTGAAGCTGGATGCACTGCTAAATCATCAGGTTGATCCACAGCTTACGATGGAAATGGGACGGGAGTTTGCCGGGAGGTTTGCGGACTCAGGAATTACACGTATTGTGACCGTAGAATCCTCGGGCATTGCCGTGGCATTTGCCACCGCGTATGAATTAAAGGTGCCGCTAGTTTTTGCACGCCGCAAAAAAACACTGTTAGCTGATCCGGATGCGCTTTGCGAAAGAGTTCCGTCTTTTACAAAAGGTATTGTTACAGATATTATGCTGTCTCGCCAGTTCATCTCTCCAGAGGATAAAATCCTCTTTATTGATGATATTATTGCCAATGGTGATGCAGCGCGTGGATTGATTAAGATCATTCAACGTTCTGGCGCTGAGCTAGTTGGTCTTGGTGTTGTAGTAGAAAAAAGCTTTCAGGCAGGGGCTCGGACGATCAGAGAGCAAGGCATTCGTCTGGAGTCACTCGTAAGAATTACCTCTCTAAATGGAGGCACCATCGAATTTGGGGAATAGCCTAATTGGTAATAAGAACAGGCCTATTTTTTAAACAACTGCTTTTCACCCTATGGATTTTCCTTTATAATAAAAATTAGACATAGGGAGGAGGCGTCACAATGGGGAAAGAACCGGTGACTGAACAATTTTTTATTGATAAATTAACCGAGGCCAAGGATCATTTCGAGCGTGCGCTGGATTGCAAACACACGGAATTCGACGATCTGTATCCCTATATGATTGAACATCCTCAGTTTTTTTGGTACAAACGCTATGTAGCCTGGTCAGAGCTTCTGACAATCAAAGGTTTGTGCGAAGAGTTATCCTTCCCGTGGAGGGAGAAATTCACAACTAACCAAGTGGAGTATCTGGAGCAACGTGTGATGTCCGCTAAAGTTCTTGACTTCTGGTTTGAGAAGAATGAAGCGCTGATATAAGAATGCTTTAGTAGACATGCAAGTCGTTAATTGCCTACATGAGACCCAGATGATTTATCATTTGGGTCTTTTTTCTGAGACTAAATAGGACAAGCTATGACAGGAGGGATTAATGATGATTAGCGATGAGCAATTGGATGCCTACCGGATTTCCGGTGAGAAAATTCGTGTAGTGCGTGATGGCTTGGAAAGTAACGATGTAAAAGGGATAGTTCTTGCTTGGGATGATTCTCAGGTGATGATACGTCGTCAGAATAGACGAGTAGTGAAGCTGGATCGCAATTATATATTCCAGCCATTTAGTGAACCAAGACAAGATCCGGATAATATATAATCTTCACAGTAATAATTTTCGCAGTAATCATCTTCATAATACAAAACAGCTCCTCGCCCTACTGGGCGGGAGCTGTTTCTGTAATATCATTTGGGATTATATAGTTAGAGCTAGTTCAGACGCATTCTCTTCTCTGGAGAGTATGGAGAGTTCTGTGGACAGTCCAAGATACGCGCGCATGCGCAGCATCATTTCTCTACGGAAGCCTGGCCATAATATATTCATCTCTCCTTGAAATCCTCTGCAGGAATATAAGGCTTCGACTCCTCGCTGATCTTGGCGAACGGTAGTAATCTTCAAATCATGGGAGCTCAGCTCGCGCGTAACCTCTTGAAGCATTAGTGACGTCTTCTTAGTGGCACCAGATACGAGCTCCATATATAGCTGAGGGGTCTTAAACAGGCCGCTTCTACTGATTACACGGCAGTCACGTTCGAAAACTTTATGAATAAACGTTAGCAGCAAATAGCTTCTGACCAGGGACAGTTCTTCTTTAGTTACTTCTTCATCAATAATGGATGTGTTTAGCTTTGTAGTCGCCATTATAAATCACCTCATTTATATTATGCGAACTTTTGTTCTCATTATACCTTATATTCGGCAACAAAAGCAATAATTATCCATAAATTAATGAATGATAAGAAAACGACGAAAATATATTGACGTTGAATTCTCAGCGTGGTATGATCTATCTTGTGACCGCAATAAGCGAGTCATTATAATACGCGGTCATGGCGGAATTGGCAGACGCGCTGGCTTCAGGTGCCAGTGGTAGCAATATCGTGGAGGTTCGAGTCCTCTTGACCGCATAGCTAAAAGGATTATAGAACTGCTCTAGTAGCAGGTTTATAATCCTTTTTTTATGTTTTTCAGCAGACGGTAGTGCGAAAGAGGGAGGTATCCTTAAGAACCATCACCTGAGGCTAACGGACCCAGATGAAGCTATTTGCTCATTTATCGCCTTTTGAGCGTAGTATCGGACCCCAGTGCAGCTATTGCATGGAAAAAGGATCACAATTGGCGTTTTTTATGCCAATAGCGACTGTAGGGTCCGATAGGAATTCAAATGTGCTTTAAAGCTGCGAATAAGGTCAATGGGGTCCGACAAGAATTCAAAGTGCTCTAATGCTACAAATAAGGTCAGTTGGCCCGATAGAATCCAAATGTACTCTAAAGCTGCGAACAAGGTTAGTTAGTCCGATAGGAATCCAAATGTGCTCTAAAGCCACGAATAAGATCAGCTGGGTCCGATAGAAAACCAAATGTGCTCTAAAACCACGAATAAGATCAGCGGAGTCCTATAGCGTCTTTCCACGCGCAGATTGGGGAAAGACTAATTAGTGTTTTGCTTCTAAGCTACTCGCCCCGCGGAGTCATCATCATCACCTGATGCTAACGGACCCAGATGAAGCTATTTGCTCATTTATCGCCTTTTGAGCGTAGTATCGGACCCCAGTGCAGCTATTGCATGGAAAAAGGATCACAATTGGCGTTTTTTATGCCAATAGCGACTGTGGGGTCCGATAGGAATCCAAATGTGCTCTAAAAACACGAATAAGATCAGCTGGGTCCGATAGTACCATCGCACGCGCAACTATGCTCGAATCCAATAAAGTTTGTTGTCTAGATCAAAGTCTAAGACACGAAAGAAAACAGGTGCACCCGGCATGGCTTTTGGGACACACCTGTTTTTTTACAGGATAATGAATTACACTGTTGCTCTACGCAGCATCAAAAACGATAAAAGAGCGTACACAACTGTCAAAGGCATGGACCACAAAGCAAGTTCAAATGCGGTATATCCAGCAAACCAGTTGAAGAGGTCTACCCACCACTGATTATAGGTCATTAATAATACACCGAGACTGCACAGGATAAACATAGCCCCTGAGAAAATGAACAAACCGCTTCGGCCAAATCTCCGGAAGATACTGGATATCATTAGCCCCAGAAAAAACATATTAAGAAAGAGCACAAAATACATCCACAGCTGTTCTATGGCATTACCATCATTTAAAAAGGGCAAATGAAAATAATGTAGTTCCAAACCCCAGCCACCCGTGAGCTTGCTTTCAATGATTGCGAGCAGGTAGAGGAGAATTGAGTAGGTGGCGCTAGTTATAATAGCCATTAAGGAAGTGCCTATGAAATAATCCGTTCTGCGTTGGCTTAAGCCCAGAGCAAAAGGGAAGGTCTGCACCAAAATGAGTATACCGGTGATTAACATATAAATGAAGATGGAGACGAGACCGCCGGTATAGATTGGTTCTTGGATGAAAGAAGCGACGATGACATTCACCAAGAAGCTGGATAACAAGATTACCCAAGGCATATACAACCATAACCACTTATCTCTGAAATGCATTTTTATCATGCCTGCCGTAGGATTCATTACACGGTCACTTCCTTTCCTAGAGTTTTTTTATTTGTGAGATGAACGATTAATTGCTGTAAAGATACAGGTGAGATCTCTAAGCCTAACTTTTCAGCATGTGCGTGATCTTTCGCGTTGAAACCGATAATGGTGGCCGTAAGCAATCCGCCAAAAGACTCGCGGGAAATGACTTGTTTGCCGGCGATAAAATCTTCGATCTTCGCTGTCGCGCCGATTACCGTAACAGCTTGCCCGCGAAGGGCTTCAGCATCTTCGTTAATAATTAGCTTGCCGTTGTCGATGACGATAACATGCTCTAAAAGCTGACTTACCTCATCGATCAAATGGGTGGACAAAACAACTGTGCGTGGATTTTCAGCATAATCTTCAATTAGGCGATCGTAAAACAGGCTTCTAGCTACAGCATCAAGTCCTAAATAGGGTTCGTCAAAAATGGTAAGCGGGGCACGGCTGGCTAGACCTACTACAATTCCTACAGCCGAGAGCATACCTCGGGATAGCTTTTTTATTCTTCTTTTTAATGGCAGATTGAAATCCTTGATTAAAGAGTGAGCATATTCCCGATCAAAGTTTGGAAAAAATAATTCGGATACCTCCAGTACATCGATGATTCGGTACGTGTCCGGATACCTTTGGCTTTCCTTAATGAAGCAAATCTGCCTGAGAACCCGGTTATTCTCGTACGGATGTTCACCAAATACGTTCAGGACACCACTTGTGGGGAAAAGCTGAGCTGTGATCATATGCATTATTGTGGTTTTTCCTGCACCGTTTCTGCCGAGAAGCCCGTATATCTTGTTTTTCTCCAAAGAAAAACTGAGTTCATGGATGGCAGTGACATTTCCGTATGACTTAGTCAATCCTTTGATTTCAACAACTTCATTCATGACTTGTTGTCTCCCCTCTGAATCATAATTGTTAATTGATCCAACGTAATTCCTAATTTTTCAGCTTCACGGATCATGGTTACTACATACTGTTCATAAAATTGTTCTTTTCTCTTCTCCATCAATACTGCACGCGCTCCAGATGCCACAAACATACCGATTCCTCGTTTTTTGTACAATATCCCTTGATCCACAAGCAAATTCACACCTTTCGCAGCTGTAGCCGGATTGATCTGGTAGAAAACAGCAAACTGATTTGTCGAAGGAACTTGTGATTCCTCCAGCAGTGTTTCTTCGATGATGTCATTTTCTATTCGTTCGGCGATCTGCATAAATATCGGTCGTGTATCATCCATTAAGTTTCCCATGTATTCACCGCCAACTTCATTGGTTAGTTAGTTATGTAATTAACCATATATGCAACGAAGTTAATTGTCAATATTTTTAATTATTTTGGGCTGTATCCACATAAATAAAGGCTGCCCAGAATGCTCTGGATAGCCTTTTATTTGCACAACATATCTGCTATGATTTTGTCCTTGGTAAAAAAGAAGGGGGAGTTCAGCTATGAATGATTATGGTCCGGATCTGTTCAAAGATACTGCAAGCTATTACACCAGATATCGCCCGCTATATCCGTCCTCACTGATTCGATATCTAGTGGACAAATTCTCACTTCACGGAGAGGGCCGGTTGCTGGACTTAGGTTGTGGTACTGGGCAGTTAGCGCTAAGGTTTACGGATTGGTTCGAAGAAATCATTGGCGTAGATACTGAACTAGAGATGCTAGATGAAGCAAAGCTGTTATCACAGTACAACAGGGTTGAGAATGTTAGCTGGCAACAGGGGAGAGCGGAAGAACTATTCAATGACTGGGGTTCCTTTCGTCTCATCATGATGGCTAAGGCGTTTCACTGGATGGACCGAGAATCCATACTTGAAGTTCTCTATCATAGTTTAGATGATAACGGTGGTATTGCTGTAATTGATACTTTTAATGAACAACAAGAACCGTTACCTTGGCAACAAAAGGTAGAGGAAGTAGTGAAACGCTGGTTGGGTGACGAAAGAATAGCCGGAAAAAGTACATATAAACATCCCCAAGAAAGACATGAGGATGTTGTAAAGCGATCCAGTTTTAAAGACGTTAAAAGACAGGTATTACCGAGTTATTCCATCACTTGGACTGTTGATTCGATACTAGGAAATTTGTATTCTACGTCTTATGCTTCTAAGCGATTATTTAGAGATAACTTAGAACGTTTTGAAGATGATATGAAATCAGCTTTATTAGAAATAGAGCCTACAGGTATATTTACAGAGGAATTGTCGGTTTCCGTCATTACTGCCTTTAAAAAAGAAGCGGATTTACGATAAAAACCGCGCATTGATCTCACCGCATCCTGCTGTGTTAGGACTTAGTTTAAGGCGAAACGTGTTCTTTTTTAGTATGGATTTTACTTGCTTAGGCGTAAGAGAAGGGTTCTTCTGGAGTAATTGCGCGATCACACCCGAGACGATAGGTGTTGAGACACTGGTACCGGACAGCACAAAGTAATCTTTAGCTATCCGCAAATAAGGCAGCTCGCGATCCAGCTTGGATCGTGGAGCACGAAGGGAGATGATCGTCTCGCCTGGAGCAACGAGATCTGGTTTCTTCCTTCCTCCCGGTGCGGGTCCGCGACTGGAGAACCAAGTGATTCGGTCGTCCGCTTGTGTGAGCGTGCGACGGTCATCCACTGCACCGACAGTAATTGCTGAAGGACTAATCCCTGGAGATTCGATCGTACTGCGTCCCGGGCCGCTGTTTCCAGCAGCTATTACAACGTTAAGTCCGGCTTTAATTGCTTTTTCTACAGCTTGGCAGAGTGGATCATCTGAACAAGGAAGATTCACCTTACCCCCGAATGACATCGAAAGAATACGAAGATTAAGTCTTCTCCGATTCGCAATACACCATTCAATTCCTTTAATGATTGTGGAGTCATATCCATCGCCATTTTTATCTAGTACTTTGACACCTACTATCCCTGCCTCTGGAGCAGGGCTTTTGTATTTTCCTTTACTCATCCATCCGTTGCCTGCTGCATCCCCTGCGATATGAGTTCCATGGCCGTTATCGTCATAGGGCTGTTTTCTATGATTGATAAAATCTTTAAAAGCAACTATACGGTTAACAGGGCGAAACAGGTCAGGGTGACGATACACCCCTGTATCAAGAATCGCAATGTTTATTCCTTTTCCGGTAAGCCCCTTTTTCTTTTGAGCGGTTGTAGAACCAATGGATGGTGTGGCTATATTAAGGGATGTTTTTTTGACTTGATCCAAATAAATTTTCTCGATTCCATCCCAGCGGCACATCCGGTTCAAGCAGCTTTTTGAAACTTTGGATGATATCGAATTGAGCAGGTGAAGATGATGTCTGATCGGAAGGTCGTGGGATTTTAAATGCTTTTGTAAAGACTGTAGCTGGGCTGTAGTTATTTTTTGTTTGAATTTAATGATAACTGGAATGGTATTCGCTTTATGTCCTGGATAATAGGAACGTTGAACTCTTTTTCTCAAGGAATGGTGCATTTTCGAATGATATTGCTCTAGCCATTTTTGACCGTTCATTAGTAATGAATCACCTCTTGAAGGTATTATATGCACTGCAGAGCTAGTGGACACGAAACTATGAAACTAGGGTTTAACATATTTTCAGATTTGTAGGTGAAAGAGAGGTCAAATCTTACGATTCTTGCATTTACTAACGTATCCTAAAAAGAAAGTGGTGAAATAAATGGCAATGATTAAAAAACCAGTTAACAAGCAAGCTGTTATGGCTAGCAAAGTTCTCGCGGCTAAAAAAGCGAAAGCAGCTCCTACAAGAAAGAAACGTAGAATTAGACAGACTCTGGATAGATTTATTGTTGTTGCTATTGGTACAAATGCAACGGGTACACCTAAAGATACTACGGGGTGGACAGCTTCTTTGAGAGCTGGAACTACAACGGTTACTGCTGATTTTGACGAATTTGGTGTAGTTAGATTTCCAACAATTAGCACCTTAACATCGGTACCTTATCTTCTCACTTTGAGAGATGAGAGTGGAGCTACTATAAGAAGTTTTAACGTTCCCGCAGACCGCGAATTTTTTGTGGCTAGATTCTAGTTTGGACAAGCCAGGTCAAGTAAACAGCATGCGTCGATTTTATATCGATGCATGCTGTTTTTTTATTTTTCTAACTTTGATTCAAGTGAGTGATTTGTTACAGACAAACAGAATGGGGGGATGCCATACTTTCAGCATCATAATTTTGGGAATATAGTACAAAAATGGACAATATATAAGGCGGGTGAGAGGTTTCGTGAAAGAAAAAGGGAATATATCAGGTATTCAATATTTTTTATTAGGACTGCTTATATTTTTAATGTTAGGAATGGATATGTTCATCATGGGATTAGATCAATGGTTATGGGGGGATTTGTTTAATATAGACGACTTTTTTGTCAGCCCTTGGTACGTACTAGTTGTTCATTGGAGCATAGTTACCCTATTGTGGGCAGTAGGAGCTATGATGTTTCTACTTTGGTTCAGGAAGAGGAAGTTGATTGGACCGGTTATATCTTTGTGTTGGAGCTCTAAGGTCATTCCTTTGTTAATTGTAGCTTTTATATCAAGCTTTTTGTTCGCTGTGTTGGAATTTTGGATTAATGGGGAGAGCATTCCACAGATTTATAGGGAATATGAAAACTTCAAGTTAGAACATGGTTTTATGGGCATGTGGGTTGCCTTGGTTCAAAACATATATTACATTGTGGAAGCTGTACTAGTTGTACTATTGGTTGCGCTAATGCAGCGTGCAGGAGAAGTATGGTTTAAGAATCCTTCTCTTCCTTATGGGGGAATAGGTTTAATGCTGACTTGGGGATTAGGTCATTTGACGCATGGTCTGCAAAGCGGCTTGTATATTACTGCTTTTTCTTTGGTATTTGGCTGGCTGTTTGTGAAAGCGGGCAAGCAGTGGTGGCCAAGTTTTCTGTTTATCTGGCTTGTATTTGTTTTATAATAATTAGTTTAACGGGGGGACACCATTGTACAATTCAGAGAAGAGAACAATTACTACTGAAAGATTGATTTTAAGACCTTTTGCATTGTCTGATGCACAGCGTGTCAGTGAGCTCTGCAATAATTATAATGTTTACAAAAGTACATTAACTCTACCTTATCCATACCCTATTGATTGTGCATTATCATGGATTGAAACACATGAAGTTGAGTTCAATAATGATAATTCATATGAATTCGCTATTACTGATAAAAATACAAACGAACTGTATGGTGCTATAGGTTTGAGAAATAACCGGACACACAGAAATGGCGAGCTTGGATATTGGATAGGCGAGGAACACTGGGGTAATGGATATGCTACAGAAGCAACAAAAGCGGTCATTAATTTTGCTTTTACAGAAAAACATTATCACAAAGTGTACGCCAGATTCTTTGCTTCAAATCCTGGTTCGGGACGAATTATGCAAAAATCTGGCATGCTGAAAGAAGGCGTTTTGTTACAGCATATTTATAAAGAGAATGAGTTTGTAGACCTTATTCATTATGGGATATTAAATACGGGAGCTACTGACTAACGCTTGGATTTCATACACCACTATTTGAAGTCACGCCTATAGGGCGTGGCTTTTTTATTAGAAATGCTAGTTGGCTTCAACGGACAATAATGAAATTCCTTCTTATTTAAAATTAAAATAAAATTCTTGACACTTCTTATTGATAACGATTATCATAGGAATCGATGAGTGAAAATGAAAATCATTATCACTACATGGAACGTATAAATATACATATTTGGAGGGATAGATTTTGAAAAAAATATTAGTACTACTGGTTATTGCAGCGCTTACGGCAATGACTGCATGTTCGTCTACAAATACAGCGGACAATCCAAAAAATGAAGCGGTAACGAATACAACTGCTAATGAATCGAAAGAAGCAAATGCAGCAAAAACAACAGAAGTAGCAAATACAGCGGAAGCTGCCGGCAAGGTGTACAGTCTGGAGAATGATGGTGTGGATGAAGCGTTGTTCAACGAAGCGTTAAGCCAATTCCCAGCCAAAGTACCGGAGCGTATTGTAACAACTTCTGTACCGTTAACAGAAATGCTTTATTTGCTCGGCATAACACCGGTAGGTGTACCAACTTCAACGAATCCAATCCCTGCTGATTTCGAAACAATTGATCGTATTGGATCACCTATGGCGCCGGATCTGGAGGTAGTAACAAAACTCGAACCAGACTTGGTGCTGGGAGCGGAATCTCTTCGCAGCACGTTGGACAAATCGCTAGAAGGAATCGACCTACAAAAAGCATATTTGAGAACAGAATCATTCGAGGATCTAAAGCTTAGTCTCAAAGTATTAGGCACTTATTTTAATAAAAAAGATGAAATGAATGCTGCTTTAACTAAGATTTTGAACAAAGAAAATGAGCTGAGTCAATTAGCCGAAGGCAAAGAACTGCCAAGCGTGCTGCTAGTAATCGGAACCGCAGATTCCTTTATGGTTATGAGTGAGAAATCTTATTTAGGTAGCTTGGTTAAAAAGCTTGGTGCTGATAACATCGCAACTTCTGTATTGCAAGTTACTGACACTTACTCACCTATCAATATGGAGAACATTGTAGCCGCTGATCCAGACATCATTCTCGTACTCGCTTCAGGCGATCACGGAGCGACTGAGGATAAGTTCAAAAAAGAAATAGAGAAAAATGAAACTTGGACAAAGCTTTCGGCTTATGCAAATAACAAAATCAACATTCTAGATTACAGCGTATTCGGTGTCACTTCGATTATTAACGCGGAGACAGCCTTAACCGAAATTGCAAAATACTTCTATGAATAATTAAAGGAGACAGCAAGTGATAAATACATCTCGTAGCAGAATTATTGTTATTGTAACGTTAGCACTTGCGCTCGTTGCCGCTATAATTGCGATTGGACTAGGCTCAGTATACATTCCTATACCAGACATCCTAAGCACGATCTTTGGTTCAGCGGCAAAAGCGGTGAATGCGACCATCATATGGGATATTCGTTTGCCGCGTGTATTACTGGCGATGATCATTGGGGCAAATATCGCGGTTTCAGGTGCTCTTCTGCAAGCCGTGATGGGCAACCCACTTGCTGATCCAGGATTGACCGGTGTAACGAGTGGAGCGGCTGCATGTGTGCTTGTCATTATGCTTGCAGCCCCACAATATACGGAGTTCATTCCAATTGCGGCTTTTGTGGGTGGACTAATTGCTGCAGGGATTGTATATGCATTAGCGTGGAGAAGAACCGGTATTTCGCCCATCACTATTATTTTATCAGGAGTTGCTGTGAATGCTCTTTGCGGTGGATTAATAGGACTTCTGACCATCATGTACAGCGACAGACTTCCGGCAGCGGTCCAATGGTTAAACGGCAGTCTGGCTGCTAAAGGGAACAATGCCTTGATGATGGTTTTCCCGTATGCCATAGCAGGCTGGATCTTATCCTTTTTCGCGATCCGCAAGGCGAATATTATACGTTTAGGGGATCAGGTAGCTTCGAATTTAGGTGAAAATGTGGACCGAATTCGTATTCTACTTTCCTTGCTGGCAGTATTTCTAGCGGCTATCTCTGTAGCGGCTATTGGGATGATTGGCTTTGTAGGGCTTGTTGTGCCACATATGGCTCGATTGTTGGTGGGTTCAGACTATAAATTTCTTTTGCCGATGAGTATGGGACTTGGTGCATTGGTATTGTTGATAGCAGATACAGGTGGACGTACCCTATTTGCACCTTTAGATATTCCTGCGGGTATCCTTATGGCGGTGATCGGTGGACCTTATTTTCTATACCTGATGAGAAAGAAGGCGTTCTAACATGTTTACTGTCGATTCTATTTCGATTCGGTATGAGCAGAAAAACATTATTAACAACTTCTCTTTTTCCGTAAAAAAGGGTGAAATCGTCTCGATTATAGGACCAAACGGCTCAGGTAAATCTACATTGCTTAAGGCGGTATCACGGCTAATTCCATATCATACGGGTGCGGTCACACTCGAGGGTACGGATCTAAAGTCTATGACTGCCAAACAAGTCGCTCGAAAAATGTGTATGCTGAGCCAGAAGAACCAAGCACCTAATGATATGACTGTGATCGATCTCGTCTCCTATGGAAGGTATCCACATAAAAAATGGTTCGAAAAATTAAATCATGAGGATATGGACATTGTCGACTGGGCACTGGAGAAGACACATTTAAAGGATTATAAGGATCGAGCCGTTTCCTCGTTATCCGGTGGTGAATCACAGCGTGCTTGGATTGCTATGGCCTTGGCGCAGCGTCCTTTGGTTATGTTGCTTGACGAACCGACCACTTACTTGGATATTTCGCATCAGCATGAAGTTCTTGAGTTAGTACGTGAGCTAAATCAAGACATGGGGATGACCGTCGTGATGGTGTTGCATGACCTCAATCAAGCCTCTACCTATAGTGATAGTATTGTTGTGGTGCAGGCGGGTGAAAAAGCGATGTATGGGACACCAAATGAAGTTATGACCACCGATATGATCCGGGATATATACCGAATGGATGCCGAAGTTCAATATGTTCCTACAGAGACGAAACCTCGTATTCATTTGCTAAGTACCGTTCGCTAGATTCGTGGCTAGATTACATAACCTATTAATGGAGGGATTTTATAATGAAGAAGCCTGTAGATGTTGAAAAAAATAAAGAAAACTATTTGCAATTTATTGCGAATCGTAAAAATCTGATTTTGAGCTTGATTGATGACGAAGGAAAACCTTTTATCAGCTATGCTCCTTTTGTTAAGCATGAAGGCAAGCTGTATATCTACATCAGTAAGATCGCCGAGCATTACAGATATATGGAAAATAACGATTTTGTAGATGCGCTTCTAATTGCAGATGAGTCTGCGACGAATAATAAATTTGCAACGGAACGTGTGCGGTGGAATTGCACATCAAGCAATATCGGGAATGACGGGCATGAGGAGATCTTTGAATTGTTTAATGCTGATCATGGGGCGGCAATGGTGAATTTGCTGCGTGGATTGGATTTTTCATTGTTTGAATTGACCCCTCTCCAAGGGCGTTATGTTGTTGGTTTTGGCTTGGCCTTTGACATCGACGTAGATGCGAACCTGTTCAACCATGTGGTGATCGACAAGAAAAAAGACGAAGAAGCCACTGTACAAGGGAGCAAATAATCTATGACTTTCACTTCAGTGTTGCCAATCTGGCAAGCGGTGCAAACGCGATTTCATAAAATCGTGAAGGCTTTGCCGGAACAAGATCTTAACCTTAAGCTAGGGAACTCTACAATTGGGGGATTAATTCAGCATAATGCAGAGGTTGAGTTTATGTTCGCAGAGTGGTTTTTTGGAAAACCTAATCCTCAAGGCGACAAGGCGGCATATTCTACATTAAGTGAACTCGTTGATCTGCTGACTGTTTCCAATGAGAATCTAACTGCTGCGATGCAGGAGCTTCCGGAAGAAGCGTGGCATGTGAGTGTGGAGTCGGCTTTTGGCACATCTACACCGCTTGAAGCGATAGGCAGACTTATGTATCATACAGGCATTCATGCCGGACAGATTTCGCTCATACAGAAAAATGCAGTTCGAAGTGAAGTATAGTGAATTGGGAAATGATTGATGAGAAAACGGCAGAAATGTCGTTTTTTTTGTGCGTGAATAAGGAGTTTTTAAAAGGGAGTTTGGGTAGTTGTTGACGTTCTTTTGATGTCCCTTTGATGTCCTTTTGATGTCCTCTGCAGCCTCTGGATTTGGTATAATGTAGGGGATTCTAAGGGGGCGCTGATTATGACAGAGTACTTGCGAGGCCAAATTGCCAAAATGGCGAATGTGAATATGGAGACGTTAAGGTATTATGAAGAGCTCGGATTAATTAGCACTCCCTTACGTTCGGAAGCTGGTTATCGTCTTTATTCGGATGAGGTGCTTAGCCGCCTTGTTTTTATACATAATGCTAAACTGTGTGGTTTCACTTTAAAGGAAATCAAGAAGGCACTCACTAAATCTGAAAGCAGCGGCATTAGTATTGATGATTTTGTAACTGTTGTGGATAAGAAAATGGATCGAGTTCGTGGCGAAATTGCAAAACAGGAAATAAAACTAACAGCCCTCGCAGATTTGAGGAAAAATTTGTTAGCCACAGATAAACACCCAGGCGTACAGTCCACGCTCGAAATCCTAAAAATGGATTCTTAACTTGACCTTGTAGTCTCCTACAGACTTTACAATCTGAGTTGAAAAGAATTGTAGGAGGGATTTACGAGATGGAAAAGACAAGTACAGAGCAGCTTGCAGCGATCAAAGTTTATTTGCGACAAAGCAACCGATGGGATTGCAAGTCTATCGGGCAAATACGGTAGGAGATGGCCGCGACGGCTGCGAACATGCCCAGTCCTACGGATGTTATCGTCGAGCGGGTCATGATTGGACCCTTAAGCGGAGAGTGGATTATTCCTGTGAATTCTGCTCTACTCGCTGAAGAAGTGATCCTTTATTTCCACGGTGGGGGTTTTATTTCGGGGACTTGTGAATTTTATCGGGATCTGGTTACACGAATTGCAAAATCTAGTGGCACGAAGATCCTAATCATTGAATATCGCTTGGCACCAGAGTTTACTTATCCGGCTGCTAATGAAGATTGTATAGACGCTTATCTGTGGCTGCTCGCGAATGGATATTCTGCCGGGAATGTCGTGCTTGGAGGGGATTCTGTTGGAGCCAGCCTTGCGCTGATGACGTTGATTACTTTACGGGATGCGGGTGGAGAATTGCCGGTGGGTGCTTTTTTAATCTCGCCGCATACAGATCTCGTCCATTTGGATGGTGAATCGTATCTGAGCCGAGCGGAGTTTGATCCAACAGGCAGCATAGACGGAAATAAACGAATAATTGATGTTTATTTAGGTGCTCGAACAGAACTGGCTCCTATATTATCTCCTTTAAGGTTGGATTTGCAGGGATTACCTGATTTACTTGTTCAAGTAGGCGACCACGAGGTATTGTTAAGCGATGCAACGAGGTTGGCTGAACGAGCACAGGCTGCGGATGTTCATGTAGAACTGGAAATATGGGAGAACATGTGGAGTGTCTTTCACTTTTTAGCTTATATGCTGCCAGAGGCGCAGCAAGCGATTGCGAATGTCGGTAAGTTTGTTAGGACGAGGCTAGATCGGATTGAGCAAAAAAGCAGCTGATATTCCCCGCCTTCTTGAGAGATCAAGGAGGTTTTTTGGTGAAATCGTAGGTTAGCAGAAGGTGGATTGCTAGATACTGGGCTGCTTCATCGTAACGGACCGTATTGCAGCTATTTGCTCAATTTGGCGCGTTTGACTAACTTTTCGGACTGCATAGCTCTTATTGGCACATAAGAACGCTGAAAAGGTGGGGATTTGGGTGAATAGCTGCATTGGAGTCCGATAGCATGCGAATTACGGTGATTTCTGAAAATAAGGGCTCCTCAGTCCGAATTCATGTAGTACGGGGGCTACGGAAAATAAGATACTAAACTGGGACCTAAGTTTAATAATTGGGTGCGAGTATATACTGATAATGATTTAACGAATGACAAAGTGGTAATATTGTCAGTTCGTTTTTGAACATAATATGCTATGATAATTACCACCAGAGATAGAGCGAGGGGAATACATATGTCGAATGATCTTCCATTATCAAAAGAAAACATTTTGGACGCGGCTGAACAAGTGCTCCGGCGTTTTGGCCCGGACAAGACTTCTGTTGTAGATGTAGCGAAGGTGCTTAAAGTAAGTCATGGTACGTTGTATAGACATTTTTCCAGTAAATCTGCTTTGCGAGAAGCCGTAACCGAAAGATGGTTGCAGTATAATATTTCAGAGCCTTTAAAGAATATTTCAGAGCATTTTGATGGGAATGCCAAAGAGCAGCTCCGATTATGGATGGATACGTTGATTCGTAGTAAACGCACCTATGCTGTGGATGATGCCGAAATGTTTGCTATGTACGCAGCTGTAACTTTAGAAGCGGTGGATATGATTACCCTACACGTAGATCAATTAATTGGGCAAATCGCAGGCATTATTGAACAAGGCATACAATCCAAAGAGTATAGAGTGGTTGAACCAGTGGTAACGGCTAGAGCAATTTTTAATGCTACTTCGCGGTATCATCATCCAGCACATGCTATAGAGTGGCAGTCGGCTACGATTGATCAGGATTTCGCCTCCGTTTGGGATTTGATCCTTTCCGGAATTTGTTTGTAACATCTACTTAAAACCTTCTGATATTCAGGAGGTTTTTTTGTGTCTTAAAGAGGTATAAATCCCGTAGATTAGGCTGAATGGAGCGACTAGCAGCGAATGAACGGTATAAATCCCGTAGATATGATTGAATTGAGCGACTAGCAGCAGATAAACGGTATAAATCCCGTAGATTAGGCTGAATTGAGCGACTTGCGGCGAATGAACGGTATAAATCCCGTAGATATGATTGAATTGAGCGACTAGCGGCAAATGAACGGTATAAATCCCGTAGATTAGGCTGAATCGAGCGACTAGCGGCGAATGAACGGTATAAATCCCGTAGATTTGATTGAATTGAGCGACTAGCGGCGAATGAACGGTATAAATCCCGTAGATTAGTCTGAATGGAGCGACTTGCAGCAGATAAACGGTATAAATCCCGTAGTTTAGTCTGAATTGTGCGAGTTGCAGCAAATGAACGGTATAAATCCCGTAGATTTGATTGAATTGAGCGACTAGCGGCGAATGAGAGGTATAAATCCCGTAGATTTGATTGAATCGAGCGACTAGCAGCAGATGAACGGTATAAATCCAGTTGATTAGTCTGAATTGAGCAACTAGGGGCGAATGAACGGTATAAATCCCGTAGATCAGGCTGAGTGGAGCGACTTGCAGCAAATGAACGGTATAAATCCCGTGTGCAAAACGAATTAAAATGACAAATATTAAAAAATGTCACTTGTAATTTGTAATCGATCGATTTATAATCAGACCAACAAGAAGGACAAAGTGATAGGAGGAGTAATTATGAATCAGAATTTAGCTGGAAAAGTAGCATTAGTAACAGGTGCATCGAGAGGCATGGGCCGGGAGATTGCGGAGAACTTGGCACAACAGGGTGCGAAGGTGGTCGTTAACTATTCGAGTAACCCCGGCAAAGCCGAGGAAGTCGTAACCGGTATTAAACAAAAGGGTGGAGAGGCCGTCGCTATTCGCGCAGACATCAGCCAGGTGGCAGAACTTGAACAATTATTCCAAACCACATTAGAAGCCTATGGACAACTCGACATTCTCGTCAATAACGCCGGGATTATGATTACGAAGCCGATACTAAATATGACGGAAGAAGATTTCGACAAGCAGTTTGCGATAAATGTAAAAGGCACCTTTTTTGCTTGCCAGCAAGCAGCTAAATATATGAATGATAACGGACGGATTATCAATTTTTCAACTTCCGTTACGGGTCAAATGTTCCCGACCTACAGCGTCTATGCAGGAACTAAGGGAGCAGTGGAACAAATCACTCGTCAGCTGGCCAAAGAATTTGGACGAAAAGGAATCACTATCAATGCTGTTTCACCTGGACCTGTGAATACGGAGTTATTTACCGTAGGGAAATCAGCGGAAGAGATTGCGACCGTGGGGAATATGAATTCCTTTGGACGTTTAGGCGAGCCTGAGGATATCTCAAGCATTGTGTTGTTCTTAGCCAGTAAAGAATCACAGTGGGTTACAGGTCAGACGATCCGTGTGAATGGTGGATTTATTTAAGCTGGTGGTTAAAGGGATCTTTTTAATAGCTGAATGTGGTCAATCCTTCTAATATGAATGTAAATAAAAGGAGGAGTGAAAACATGATGCAGATCATCTGCTCACCGACTAAATATATACAAGGACATGGTGAAATTCGTAAGCTGGGAGATTATTGTTTGCAGCTAGGAGCGACAAGAGCTTATGCCATTATTGATCCTTATATTTTCTCTGTGTACAAAAAAGAGATCACATACAGTTTTGAAATGAACGAAATGCCACTAGTGATGTGTGAATTCAAGGGCGAGTGTAGCCGTAATCAGGTCAATGAGATAGTTGCAGCACTTGGCTTGAAGGATACCGAAGTCATTATAGGGATTGGCGGCGGCAAGACCTTAGATACGGCAAAAGCAGTAAGCCACATGAGTAACCTCCCGGTAGTTATTGTACCCACAGTGGCTTCAACGGATGCACCTTGCAGTGCTTTATCAGTGTTGTATACGGATGAGGGAGACTTTGACTGTTATCTTCCACTAAAAAGAAATCCCGATCTGGTTATCGTAGACGTCGATATCATTGCTAAAGCTCCTGCAAGATTGCTTGTTGCTGGAATGGGTGATGCTTTGTCCACTTTTTACGAAGCAAAAGCTTGTCGAGAATCTGGGGCTATTACCCACGCAGGTGGGACTAGCACAATTGCAGCCCTTTCATTAGCTCGTGCCTGTCTGGATACCCTTCTTGCAGAGGGTGAAACGGCATTAAAAGATGTTAAGCAAGGCATCACCTCTCCTGCGGTGGAACATATCATTGAAGCCAATATTTACTTGAGTGGCATTGGGTTTGAAAGTGGAGGACTTGCTGCGGCGCATGCGATTCATAATGGATTGACGCTGCATGAGGAATGCAGGAATACTCTTCATGGTGAAAAGGTTGCTTTTGCTACGATCGTTCAGCTTGTACTGGAGAAAGCACCATATGAAGAGATTGATCAGGTGATTGGTTTCTGCAAAAAAATCGGTCTTCCCGTTACTCTCAACGATCTTGGAATTACCAGTAAGGATATTGATCCATTGATGATGGTGGCGGAAGCTAGCTGTTCTGAGGATAGCCCCATCTGGAATATGCCCTTTGAAGTTCAAGCTGTGGATGTGCTGGAAGCAATTCTTGCCGCAGACGCGCGGGGACAATAGAAAAAGCCCGATTGTAAATTATTGCGAACCCTCCTCGTACATATTTAACCTTCGTGAACCAAACAATGAGAACAATTGTTTAAGACGAAGGAGGCGTTCCTCTTGATGAAGGACAGTCGAAAGTTTAATCGTTATTTACTAATTTGGATTGCTGTTGCTGCTCTAATGGCTACTTTAATCGCTCCCATGGCACCGTCTGTTTCAGCTGCCGAGTCCAGAGACAACCCTACAAACACACCAAGTAAAGAGAAGACATCTCAACGTAATAAGGTCGTAATTATTATTGACGATTTCGGCAATGGCATGAAGGGGACGGATGAAATGTTTTCGCTGCCAATAAAGCTTACTGTGGCGGTTATGCCCTTTTTGCCTACATCTGTGAAGGACGCCACACGCGCGCATGAACGCGGAGATGATGTTCTGGTCCATTTGCCAATGGAGCCCCGCCAGGGTAATCCTAAATGGCTTGGACCGGGAGCTATACTGGCTAAGATGTCTGATGAAGAAGTGCGTCAAAAGGTGGAAGCCGCGCTCGATAATGTGCCTTATGCTATCGGTATAAACAACCATATGGGCTCTAAGATTACCGGGGACGAACGGATTATGGGTGTGATTTTAGCCGTCTGCAAAGAGCGGGGATTGTTTTTTGTGGACAGTAAGACCAACTACCGTTCTGTTGCTGGCAATATGGCTTATCGAATGGGGCTGCCGCGCGTAGAGAACCATATCTTTTTGGATGATACACACACAGCTAATCATGTCCTGAAACAAATGGGTCTAGTAAATAATCTGGCGAAGGATCAACGATTCTGCGTAACCATTGGTCATGTTGGTGTATATGGAAAAGAAACCGCCGCAGGCATCCGCAGCGGTGTGGAGCAAATAAAAGATGATGTTGAATTTATAGGCATTTCTGATCTCGTTAAAAACGAAATGAAATGGAACTCGAATCCTACACTTCCATAAGATAAGCTACTATGCCGCCAGCAATTGCTTCAGCAATTTCTTGTTGCCCTTTAGGGGTGCACAGCTTTTCGCGATCTGTCGGACTGCTTACAAAACCCGCCTCAACAATTACGGTTGTGGCGGTTATTTTGTTGAGTAAATAAAAAGGTTTACCCGGTCTTGTCTCTGCCTGGATATTATAGAGACTGTTTAATTGTTGCTGAATGGTCTGGGCGAGGATATAGCTGCGCCCTTCTTGGCGATATAATACAAGCGGACCATGCTTGGATGGTGAAGGTGCCCAGTTAACATGGATGCTGACGACTACAGTAGCTGGTAATGTCTCAGCCAGCTCTTTACGCTGGGCAAGGTCGCGCAGATGCCGGGATTTACTGCGCAGCCAGCGGTTCTCATCGCTTGGGGCGTAATCTCCATTACGATTTAAGGCAACGTCAAATCCATCGCTGCGCAGCAGCAGAAATAATCGGCGTGAGATATCTAATGTAATATCCTTTTCAAGAATGTTCCCGTAGGAAGTTCCTCCGTCGATCCCCCCATGTCCTGCGTCAATTAAGATCATCCGGTGACCGTGGCTTAAGAGATGCTGACGTTCATCATTCACTACGGGTTTGGATGGAGTTGCAGAAGCATATGCACTCCCCATAAACAGCATTAGAAGTCCAACTGTGGTTAAAGTAATACGCAAGCTACATATTGCAGCTGCTGTCTTGGAATAAGCTTTATTTCTCCCATTGTTCAAATGAACTCCTCCTTGCATGTGAATAACCTCGTGCCCTAGATTCTTTGTTAGATTGTGCTTTAATAGGTAAACCTATTCGAACAATTCGAGACAAGAGTTTAGATATATGCTCGGTGGTGCACACTAAGAGCATGGAACGACGCTGGCTATCTTAATTCACTTACAATGTAGGAGGTGTTACAAATGGCTTCCGGCGGCGATGAGCTTGTGAAGTATATCACTGAGAAGGTAGTTGTTTATATCGAGGATCCGCGTGCCATTCATGCTCGTAGAGCGGCTACAAAGCAGCCGTGGTCACAAAAATGGTTCGGTATGCTTCCGCTTGGTTGGTCGATCTGGCGAAGCAAATGGAGCCACAGTGACAAGGATTGAATTTCACAAATAACAAATAACCTTCCAGTGCCTAATCGAGCGTGGCAGCGGAAGGTTATTTGTTATGTTTAGTTATAGATATTTCTGTCGGGCAGCTTGTGCAGTGTTCCTATAGCCTGCAAGGCAGTGAGTGGCAAATACCGTCTTCCTTCTGGCCCTGATGCTGCGTAAACGGTAGGCATGTTGTTTATTGCTTTTGTTTTATTCGAAGCAGGCAACCAGTTTTGATAACCTGTAATCATGAAAGGTGCCCCTACGATATCATTTCGGCCAGCGGCTTGATAAGCAATACTTTCCTTGGGACGAATCAGTGCGGCGATATTGTCACCGCCTACAGCAAGCAGTTTTGGGGAGGTCAACCACATGATATCTTTATAAGGATCATCTGTTCCCCCGCTTTGATAGGCAGAAAGCGGAGACAAATCAGTAGTTAGGTTAGTGATTACATCCGTTTCTGTCTGCTGTCCTTTAAGCACTTCTTCCGCTTTACTTAGCGTCCACGGTAAAACTTGCGGCACGGAAGCATTGATAAATATTGTCTTATCGTCAATGACGATTTTCCATACGGGTAGAAGTGGTGCATATAAGGCTGTGAGTTTTATTTTTCCGGTATAAGATGAAGGTATAAGTCCTTCCTGCACCAAAAATTGGCGCAGTTCTAATAAACTATAGGGGAGTCCGTAAGTGCCAGCTCCATATTCGCTAAGCATATAACCACCTTGATCCGTAGCGGAAATGATCATGTAGCCGATCCGCTGTTCACCTTTCATAACGTTGACAAGCCAGCTATGAGTACCTGGACCCAGAGGATAATATTCTATTCCTGCGTCCTTCCAGGCTGTAAATGGAGCTTCTGCTGCGAGCTTGTTCAGTGTACTCTTGGCAAATTCTTGGACCGTACCGGGTGAAGGTAAGATATCCATCTGCAGTACAGGTATCAAATCCTGTGTGACTGAATCAACTACACTTACTCTGGAAGCGGCAAGCGCAGAAGAGGAACCGGAGCTCGTTGCGATGAGTCCGATGCATAGAAGCAGGAGGAAGCAGCTTTGACCTGCAAGAAGCAGCCTCCGCCGTACACTTATTTTCATGGCGTCGTTCACCTTTCTTTGTTATGAAATATCAGAAAGTAAAAGCTTCCTTTTTATTGTAGAGGACAAGCTATAAAAAGGCTGTTGCTTGCTGTCGCGCCGGAAGGCGGCATTTCCCTTGTTTTTTTGCCTGCTTTTAGCGAGTAGGGTCGCATTCTATAGGCTCCGCAGATGAAACAGTCCATAGGTCACCGCAGAAACTGCGATTTGCGGCTCATATTGCCAAATGGTCTCTTGTCGACGCCGATTATACTGCTCTTGAGTCGCTAGGCGTTTTTCTTCGTCAGGCTCCTTCAGCAACTCTCCATAATAGACATCAATGATGTCCAGTTCAACCCTTAGCCGCTCACGTGCCTGTTCTGCCCAAGTGTAGTCCAGTTCGGCTAACTGAGCGGTAAGATGAGTTTCCAATAAGTCGGTAGCGGCTGCTACTGTCATTTCATAAGGCTGGATATGCACATTTTCCGGTAAGCGTGGCATCATCTCTTTTGTGGAAACTTTTGCATTAAAGTCATCAATGATGGTTCCCTTTGTTAGGGAGATGCCAAGATAATGGAGTTCTTCACGTTTCAAATCGCAGCTCATCTCCACTTTATAGCAGACACTAAGCCATGGCTCGTAAGCGGCAGAGAACAGCGTGTTTCGCTGCCTGCTGCCCGGGTCCTCAAATAAGTAAAGGCATTTCCCTTCGTCCCGAGCGGCGTTCCAAATCTGTTGCAATCGCTTGCTTCCGTAAATAATATCCTCTCTGCGGATCATTCCTGGCCCAATTCGTGGGAGTGCCGGCACAATGCCGAAGTAGCGGGCTAGGATACTTTCCTCCGGGTCAGTAGATGGAGCATTCACTGCTTCTGAGCCCGGGGAGGCGGATTCGAGTAAGTCAGTGCTGGCCTCTGCATCGTTTGTTCCGCCTGTAGTTAGGCTTCCGGTGACAACTTGATTCAAAATGCCAGCACTACGATTTGCAATGGGGGGAACCTCTACTGCAGCTTGACTGTCGTATTTTTCCGGATCAAAAACAAAGGTGAAAGAAAGGGTCTCAGGATCTACACCTGTGCGCTCCACGAATCCCCAATAATACGGCCGGTCGGTAAGCATTTTGTCAGCTCTAGGTGATAATTTCACAGTTACGTGAAGGGGCGAAGCCTCAATGATGGAGCATTCAGTGGCTTCAAGATAGTCCATCACATGCTTGCGTACTTCCTGTGCGGTGAGGGTCATGTCGCAGTCCCACTTTCTTTTTTAATACCCTGTGTCAATTCACTGAGGGATTCACCAATATGGTCCAGCTCATGCCGCAATTCTTCGTCGGAGCGGGATTCGAGCATGATTTTGTATAAACTTTTCTCCAGCGATTCCTTCTTTTCAAAACGTTCCAGGATTACATCCAGCCCGCCAATCACCATTTCAAACATATTGATTTTTTCATGCAGCAGATGCAGGATATGTTCTTCAATCGTGCCTTGCGTAGACAAGTTGTAGATCACTACGTCATTTTCTTGCCCTAACCGATGGACACGTCCGATACGTTGCTCCACGCGCATGGGATTCCAGGGCAGATCAAAGTTGATCATATGGTGGCAAAATTGCAGGTTAATTCCTTCACCACCGGCTTCCGTTGCAATCATAACTTGAGCGCGGCCGCGGAAAAGATCCATCATCCAATCTTTTTTTCCACGGTTCATTCCGCCGGAATAAGAGACACACATCAGCCCATGTTCACGGAAATACTGTAGTAAATACTCTTGAGTTGCTCGATATTCCGTGAAAACGATGACCTTTTCATTCATTTCTTGAATGAGGGCTAAGGTTGTTTCAGCTTTAGTGTTTGTTTTAACGGTACGGAGGGTCTGTAGCAGCTCCATCATCCGGTCTCTTTTTGGGGAATCCGCAGGCAGCTTTTTGATCAAATTAACTAAAGTGATAAAGACGGCATCCCGGCTGCTGCACACCTCACGTTGAAGGGTTACCAGAGAAAGCATGCTGCTAAGATTGCCGCCGGATTCCTGATACTGGTCTTTGACAAAGGAAGTAACACTGTTATACAAATCTTTCTCTTCTTGGGAGAGAACTAAGGGGATATTACGGACTTTTCGTTTCGTGAAATTAACTGGACCTTCACCACGGCGATTGCGGATCATGACCTTCGAAAGCTCGTCCCGCAGTTGACCTTCATTCTTGGGCTGGCGTTTATCAACCACGAAATTCGAGGCAAAATCGCCCTGATTTCCAAGTTGCCCCGGCTTCAGTATAGTGATCAGATTAAAGAGTTCGCCCAGATCATTCTGAACGGGAGTCGCGGTGAGCAGCAGGCAATATTTTTTGCGTAATTGCTGTACAAATAGATAATTGGTCGATTTTTTATTCTTCAGCTTGTGAGCTTCATCAATGATCAACATATCGTATTCATTTTCCAGCAAGATTTCCTTATGAGGATCTCGTTTGGCGGTATCCATCGATGCGACGACTATGGCGTTGCCCCAAGAATAGGCTTTTTTCTGAGCGACAGCAGTGATGCCAAATTTCGCATTTAGCTCACGAACCCATTGCAATACTAGAGAAGCAGGTACGAGAATAAGCACTTTGGAGACAAGACCGCGTACCAGATATTCTTTGAGCACCAGTCCTGCTTCAATGGTCTTGCCCAGTCCAACCTCATCTGCAAGAATCGCGCGGCCTGACATTTCGAACAGAACCTTATGCGCTGTATCCAGCTGATGGGGAAGTGGGGACAAGCCGGATAAATGCTTCATACATTGCAGCTCATCGAAGCTCGTTACTAGACCTGTTTCCTCTCCTTGTACGGCAAGCTTAGATAAACGGTAGTCTCCCCATGGGCCGCCCTTTTCCAATTTGAGCTCCAGATCTTGCAACCAATTCCGGTCAAAAGAAAGAGGAACAGGCAGTATTGGCGCGGGTGTTCCCCCTTGCTGGGGTAGAGAATTACGGAATAATTGCGTCATAATGCAGCCTCCTCAAGCTCGGATTTATATCACCATTCGTAAGAGTAGTATGCTCGTAAACGAGAGAATTCATAACCTCTTATTTTTCACGATAGCCTTTAAAAAAGAGAGCAAGAGCGAGAAAAAGCAGCAACGTTTGCGATAATTCGGCAACTTGACTCTATTTTCGAATAAGACCTTCGATACAATATGTGGTATAGTTTAAAAGCTGACGCACACAATATATTGTGACAAAAGCTTGAAAATGTATTTTTTATAGAGTGCTTAGCTGGTATTTGTTATTGACAAGATGAGCTTCCTACATACACCTGTTAAGCAGTGGAGGATGGTAAGGGGGTTTTTGTTGTGGGCCCATACCTTGGACCGGAAACTAATATCTACTACACATGCGGGAGGTTTTTTTATTGAGTAAAGTGGAACGTAAGCAACGCCTTGAAGGGCTAAGTGAAAAAATATTTTTGGATCGTTATGCTTGGAAGGATGCAGACAGCAACAATGCTAAAGTAGGCGATGTTGTATTGGTGCTGACCAAAGATGATCCGAAGTTTCCAACTAAGGAAGTCGGAGAAATTGTGGAGCGCAGTGGTCGAATCGTAACTGTAAAGACACGCAGCGGTGAGTTTGTGAAATCGGATGTTGAAAAGTTGACCCTTAATATAGAAAAAACTCCTGAGGAAATGTGGGACCGTCTATCCACAGCGATGGCTTCTGTAGAGAAGACACCTGAGCTTCAAGCAGAATGGGCGGGCAAATTCCGTTCAATCCTAGATGATTGGAAGCTTGTGCCGGGTGGACGTATTGCGGCTGGTGCAGGTGCTAGTGAAGAATTAACATTGTTCAACTGTTATGTAATCCCTTCTCCAAAAGACAGCCGTGGCGGCATCATGCAGACATTGTCTGAAATGACGGAGATTATGGCCCGTGGTGGCGGTGTGGGCATTAACCTGTCTTCATTGCGTCCTCGTCGTGCGATTGTTAGAGGGGTTAATGGTTCATCCAGTGGTTCCGTATCTTGGGGCGGTTTGTTTAGTTATACTACGGGGCTTATTGAGCAAGGCGGCAGCCGTCGTGGCGCGCTCATGTTGATGATTAATGACTGGCATCCCGATGTTGAGGACTTCATTACCGTGAAGCAAACGATGGGCCAAGTCACTAATGCTAACCTTTCGGTATGTGTGAGCAATGGTTTTATGAAGGCTGTAAAAGAAGATCTGGACTGGGATCTCGTATTCCCGGATACAACCGATCCTGAATATAACGAAATGTGGGATGGCGATCTCGACAAGTGGAAAGCTGCCGGCAAAAACGTTATCCATTATCGCACCGTAAAAGCGCGTGACGTGTGGCGTACGATCATTGAATCGGCATGGAAATCTGCTGAGCCAGGCGTCGTGTTCATGGAATACTATAACCAGATGTCTAACAGCTGGTATTTCAACCCGATTATTTGTACGAATCCTTGTGGAGAGCAAGGCCTGCCAGGCTGGGGAGTCTGCAATCTGTCTGCGGTGAACCTGTCCAAGTTCTACGATGAGAAAAATCATGATGTAGATTGGGAAGATCTTGCGACTACAACCCGTTATTCGGTCCGTTTTCTGGACAATGTAATTGATAAAACACCTTATCATTTCCCGGAAAATGAAGCGAATCAGAAAAAGGAACGCCGCGTGGGTCTCGGAACCATGGGATTGGCGGAGCTGATGATTAAATTGAACATCCGTTACGGCAGCCCGGAATCGTTGGAGTTTCTGGACAAGCTATACGGCTTTATGGCTCGTGAAGCCTACCTTGCTTCGGCAGAAATTGCTGGAGAGAAGGGTTCCTTCCTAGCTTTTGATACTGAGAAATATCTAATGAGCGGCTTTATGAAAAATATAGTCGAAGCGTATCCAGAGGTTGGCGAAGCGATTCGTGAACATGGTATGCGTAACGTTACAGTGATTACACAAGCACCTACAGGTAGTACAGGTACAATGGTAGGTACTTCTACGGGAATTGAGCCTTATTTTGCCTTTAAATATTTCCGTCAAAGTCGTCTTGGCTATGATGAACAGTTTGTTCCAATCGCTCAAGAGTGGCTGGAAGCTCATCCGGGTGAAGAGCTGCCTGACTACTTTGTAACTTCGATGGATCTGTCAGCTAAAGATCATATCCGTGCGCAAGCAGCGATCCAACGCTGGGTAGATAGCTCTATTTCCAAAACAGCGAACTGCCCGTCTGACTTTACGGTTGAGGAGACGGCTGAGCTATATGAAATGGCCTTTGATCTAGGATGTAAGGGTGTTACGATCTACCGCGATGGAAGTCGTGACGTTCAAGTTCTGGAAACCACGAAGAAGGAAGACAAAAAAGAAGCCGCTCCGGTTGCGGCAGAAGAAGCTACAACTACTGTAGAAGCGAGTACAAGTGTTGTAGCAGCAAGTCCAGCGCCTCAAGTGACTACAAAAGAGGCGGATAAACAATACAAAAAACGTCCGCAGGTTCTGCGCGGCGCTACCTATAAAATCAACACACCATTTGGGATGGCATATATTACGATCAATGACCTTGATGGAATACCGGCTGAAATCTTCCTGAATGTAGGTAAAGCGGGTTCTGACGTCTTTGCTATGGCTGAAGCATTAGGCCGTGTCTGCTCCTTGTTCCTCCGTTACGGAGATCATGGTGAGAAAGTGGAGCTGTTGATCAAACATCTGAAAGGCATTGGCGGATCAGGAGCTATCGGCTTCGGCGCGAATCGTGTTGAATCCATTGCTGACGCTGTAGCTAAGGCACTGGAATCACATGTGCTGAACAATGCTCATGATGATCATGTACCCGCTCCGATTGCAGCAACTTTGGAGCTGGAGGATTTCAATGAAGCATTAAATGCGGAGTTGAAATCGAGCGTTCCGTCAGCTACGGAAGATGGACATGGTGGTCATCATGGACATAACCATGCTACGGCTTCCCGTGACCTTTGCCCATCCTGCGGCAGCGCCTCGCTGATTAATATTGAGGGCTGTAAGACTTGTGGCAATTGCGGTTATAGTCGTTGCGGGTAAAGGGTAGAGCCGATAAGTGTTTTGTGGGAAAACTAGAAATGTGACTATGCATAGCTACTAAAAGCAAGCGATCATCGAGAGGAAGTGTTTATCCTTTTATCTCAATGGATCGCTTGTTTTTTATTATTGATGATGTTCATTGAGAGGTTTTAACTATATGAGTTTTAGATACTATAGAACTACATACAGACTATGATAAAGAATTTATTGAATTTAGGGTAAGAAATGCTTTGGAAATGATAAAGGTAGTATTTAAAGAAAAAGATAAGGTTGGAATTGCGATTTGGTAAGTAACAACGTATTTACGCGGTGTGTCTGGTCTGTGAACTCTGTGTTCTGACTAAGCTTTTTAACACAAAAAACACGCGTACTTGTCTAACACAGGTACGCGTGTTTTTGTTATTCCACTACGAGAGGAATTATTTTTACATATCTAAATTTTTGAATGCATAAGGCAATAAATCCTTTAAACTCAGCTCTAAGATCTCTTTTTTCTCATTGGTTAAATAGACAGGCATGTCGGGCAAACAGAATTCCGATAATACTTGTCTGCAGATACTGCATGGCGGCAGAAAATCCATTGTGTCACCTGCTACAGCTATAGCCTGAAAATCACCTTTAGTATAGCCCTTTGTAATAGCTGTGAAGATTGCTGTTCTCTCTGCACAATTAGTAGCGCCAAAAGATACATTTTCTACGTTTACTCCATTAATAACATTTCCATCTTTAAGCAATAAGGCTGCTCCAACTGGAAATTTAGAATATGGGGCATAAGCAGCTTTCTTTGTGTTACGTGCGCTTTCCATTAATTCTTCTTTATTCATAATACTCACCCTTTTTAAATAAGAATGAACCTTTCGGTCCCCTTATCGCCAATCTTAAGGTTGGCAGGACTTCTAATATTATAGTCACACCAAATGGTTGTCAACATGTACTACTCGATAAGTATCATTAGGGAATCATAGCTTTAAAATATAACTAGATATAGTAAATAGAAGTTACACATATTAAGCCTGCCATGGTAACCTTATCTTAAAAGCGACGAGTAGAGGGGTTTTATAATTTGGGAGCGGCAGAGAATACATTTAAACAAAAAATATTGAGCAAAAAACCGGGTATTATAACATATGGGATGACACCACCGAAGGCAAGCCACGCACCAGAAAAGGTCTCGGAAATCGCCCAGAAACAGGTTGAGAGACTTAAAAACCTTGATTTAGATGCGTTAATTCTGTACGACGTTCAGGAAGAAGTAGACAGAGTGGATCATGAAAGACCTTATCCCTATTTACCAACGATTGATCCGGCTGTCTATGGTGATAAATATCTAAAACAGGTGGAGGTCCCGAAAATAATTTACCGGTGCGTCGGTAATGATACTAGAGCTCAGTTCGAGGATTGGGTTAAAACTGACGAAAATGAAGATAGATTTTCCGTGTATGTGGGCGCTTCGTCAAGTAAACAAGAGGTGAAATTGAATTTACCAGAGGCTTATAAGCTAAGTAAACAACTAAATAACAATTTAACTTTTGGCGGAGTTGTCATTCCGGAAAGACATATAAAAAAGAATGATGAGCATATACGGGTTGTCGAAAAGACCAACAGTGGGTGCAATTTTTTTATTACACAGGCAACTTATAATGTAGAGGCATCTAAGAATTTATTGTCTGATTTATATTATTACTATACAAATAACGGTTTTGAGATGGTTCCTATTTTATTTAATCTTGCACCATGCGGCACCGCGAAAACATTACAATTTATGAAGTGGTTAGGGATCAGTATCCCGGGATGGTTAGAAAACGAGTTAAAATACTCGAATGATATTTTGGATAAATCAATCCAGCTATCGCAAAAAATCTTTGAAGAATTACTAGATTTCGGGCTGGAGAAGGGAATTCCTATTGGTTGCAGTATTGAAAGTGTTTCAACAAGTAAGTTGGAAATTGAAGCGTCCGTACAGCTTGTTAAAGATGTGAAGGCTATTTTGGATAAGAAGCTGCCTACCAAATAGAAAAAGATTCCTCTAATTATTGAGAAACCCAGGTCATTTAAAGACCATGGGTTTCTTTTTAGGTTATATGCCACTAGGTCAAATTATTAAACATTATAGCCGAAGCCCAGTATAGTAAAAGACTTGTCCTGATCTTCCGGCACCATTCTGATTTCTACCTGATGCTCCCCGCTAACCTCATTTTGATAAAGAATTACCGGATTGCAATGTGTCCAGTTATTCTCATGTGGATCAGCGGTGACAACAAGACAACCATCGACGTAAATGTTCGCCTTGCCGAATTCGCTGCTGCCAGAATCTTTGTATACGAGGATAAGATTTTTGCTTGTTATCGTCAGCTTGAAGCTGTGTTCCCCAGAAGACGCTGAATGCATCCAATTATGAGGGAATTCCGGAGTTCCGAAAGGATTGGCATCCATTTCTACCCGCTGCAAATCGGTATCGATCCCCGAAAATCCGCCCACCTCGATCCTGCCTGCGTCAATATGGCTTTTGCGGTCCAGCAGAAGGGTTCCCGCAAAATCATTCCCGATGACCGGATGTTGATCCAATAGGAGATCATCTTCGTCCATTAGCGTTTTGTGGGTTTCGGAGAATAAATAAGCCAGACAATCAGCCATCACCCGGTGACCATCATTAGTAGGATGATAGATATCATAGAAAAATTGCCGTTTCGAGAGGATGTTCCCCTCATTTTTGCTTAGGCGGAACTGCCCGGATACCGCATCTTTTACACTAACCATAGGAAGATTATAACGCCGCCCAATGGGGGAGAGCCGTTCCTGCAGGTTCCAGTCATTCATAAACACGCTGAACAGGAGAACTACTGCCGGTCTATTATCGGCGGAAAGTATTTTTAGGAATAAGCTTTCAAAACAGTTGCCTTTCGTTTCATCCCCTTCGTCGTTTACCGCAAATTCTACCACCACGATATCAGGTGTTACAGAACCTTCCCGGAGAATATCCCTTTCATAACGGATGACCCCAAGCTCGGACGGTGTTCCACCTACCCCAGCCTTCACAAAATGGATGTTCTCACCACCATTCGTACCGAATAATTCCTTAAATCTCAGATACGATTGGTAGGCATAACATTCTGTATGGATCGGTTTAGCGCCTGCTCCCTGAGTAATGGAACCCCCAATATAAGCAATCGTGACATCCTCACCTTTTATAGCCTTATGGATGGCCGTTTTTAATCTTTTATTATTGCCCGGATGAAGCAAGGATTGGGTAATGATCTCCCGGTATTCGTTAGAATCAAACGCTACAGGCGGTTCAATGATTAGCTCTGGTACAGAATAACCGTCATGCAAATAAAAAATTATACTCGCGATGGCCAGTTCGCCTTCATGTTTAAATTCAAAAGCGAATTTGCCGAGCACTGCATCCTCTTCAGACCATTCCAAATCCTCTAACTTTAAGAGGACTTCTGAACCGTCGGAGGGACAGGGCACACGTATGCTGCTGCCTGTTTCGTATTTGCTGGTTTTGCCCCAGTTCTGCAATAGAAAAGAGATAGGCTCGTTCTGCTCATGATCCCTTCTCACAGACACTCCGATACTATGGACTAATTTGCGAAATCCAACACAGTTTCCTAGCAGCTCCAGTATTGTCTCATCAGTGACGCCGCCAATATATCTGGCCTTGTCGATTAGATAGTTACCTTCCAGATAAACTTCCTGTGAAGATGGACCTTCGGCCCGGGCTGTCGCCTCAATCGCTGTTTCGTAGAGCACAAAAAAACCGTTCCTGCGTTCAGCCGGGTCCTTGGGCGCCTTTGGACCTTCAATCTTGCCACCTGTAATGACCCCGTTATTGTTTTTCATATTGATCATCCTCGCTTTTTGTATAAGCTTTTCTTGTTATGGATGCGTTTGCAAAAAACATGCTTCTGTTAGAAGGAATACCTGTTAACAGTAACACCAAATATCCAGATTGTTCAACCGATAAACAAAGTTTCATTTAATAATTACAAAAAGTTGCTAGTTTACACATGGATGTTGAAATCGCTTACTTATATAATGTGCCTAGTCATACGAAAATAGGATGCTTAAGGGGAGAATTATCATGCCTACGAAGGAATTGCACCTTGTGAAGCAGGGCAGTGCTGCCAAGATTTACGTAGACCCCAAGGGGAAAGATTATGAGGGATTACGCCGGGTGGCACAGTCTTTTGCAGCAGATGTTAAACAGGTAACAGAGGTTGAGCCTGAGATATATACACAATTGAACGAATTGGATGGAACAGTCATAATCACTGGATCGATAGGGAGTAATGATTTTATCGATGATTTAATCGCGGAGGGAACCGTTGATGTATCGGTCATCCAAGGTAAAAGAGAATGTTATAAAATTCAGGTGGTTGAACAACCCACAGCGGAAGTGGACAAGGCGCTCGTCATTGTAGGAAGTGATAAACGGGGGACGATTTACGGGTTGTATTCGATCTCCGAAAAGATTGGAGTTAGTCCTTGGGTGTACTGGGCGGATATTGTGCCGGAGAAGAAGCCGGCATTGTCCATTCCTGATAACCAGCTTCATGTGATCTCCAAGGAGCCTTCGGTTAAATATAGAGGTATTTTTTTGAATGACGACTGGCCGTCTTTAGGTTCTTGGGTAACTCAAAGATTTGGTGACTTTAATGAAGATTTCTATGACAAGGTATTTGAACTCATTCTTCGCTTGAAGGGGAATTATTTATGGCCGGCGATGTGGAGCGCCGAATTCAGCCTGAATGGTAAAAGCAGCCCGATTGCCAACGCCAAGCATGCACAAGAATACGGAATTATTATGGGGACCTCCCATCATGAACCCTTATTCCGGGCAGGCAGTGAATGGCAGAAGGTATACAGCCAACACGGAACAAGTAACCTATGGGATTTCGCCCGTAATAAACAGGCGATTACAGATTTCTGGGAAGACGGAATCAAGCGCAATCAGGACTTTGATAACTTGATTACCCTAGGCATGCGGGGGGAAAGTGACTCTGCGCTGGAGGGCTCCGACCAGGAGAATATTGATCTGCTGAAGGACATTATACTTACGCAAAAAGAACTATTGAAGAAATACAATCTTGAACATGCGCCGCAAATTTTGGCCGTTTATAAGGAAGTTGAGAAGTACTGGTATGGCACTGCCGGGGTGGAAGGGTTGAAGGACTGGGATGTTCTGAATGACGTTACGATCCTGCTTGCTGACGATAACTTTGGCAATCTCCGCAAAATCCCGACAAAAAACGAACGTAACCGCAGCGCAGGATGGGGGATGTATTATCATTTTGACTATCATGGTGGTCCGCATTCCTATGAATGGTTAAATACGACCCCGCTTGAAAAAGTCTGGGAGCAAATGTGTATGGCATACGATTATGGCATCCGTGATGTATGGATTGTGAACGTCGGGGATTTGAAGCCTATGGAATTGCCCATTTCCTACTTTCTGGATTTGGCCTACGATTTTGAGGCTTGGGGGACAGGTGCAATCAATCGGACTGTGGAATACACCAACCGTTGGGTAGAGCAGCAATTCGGATATGTGCTGGAACAAGAGACATGTCTGGGAATCGCACAATTGTTAGGGGATTATATCCGGATGAACGGTCGGCGCAAGCCTGAAATTATTTATCCGTCCACCTTCAGTCCTATCCATTACAATGAGGCGCACAGAGTTCTGGAGCAAGCGGTGATGATCGAGAAGGCTGCCGGCAAATACGATGAGCTAATCCCGGAACAACTAAAGGATGCTTACTTCCAGCTCGTATATTTCCCTGCTGTTGCCTCGGCCAATGTGGTCAAAATGCAAATTTATGCTGGACTGAACCATCTATACGCTAAGCGAAATAGTATGTTGGCAAATACTTACGCTGCTCTGACCCACGAAACCATCGAACGGGATAAGTATCTGGAGCTGGTTTATAATAGCGGAATTTCGGATGGAAAATGGCAGGGAATGATGAGTTCCCCTCATGTAGGGTATATACATTGGAATGCAGAAGGGTGGAAATATCCGGATGTAAACACCTTGACGCCCGCCAGAGGTTCTTTAATGATTGTCGATGTGGAAGGAACGGAACAAGCGTATGTTTCCGGCACAGCTAATCTTCGGGTATTTACAAATCTCCAAAAAGAAAACTATCGCATCACAATCAGTAACGGTGGAGAAGCGGGTTTTGAATATCAGGTGCGGAGCACCGTAGATTGGATCAAGCTTGAGAAAATACGCGGCTGGATTGAGGCAGGGGAGACGCTTCAGGTTTCCGTAGATTGGGAGAAGGTCAAAGAAGCATCGACGGGCGAAATTACGATCTCCGGTGCCGGGAATATAGTTAAGGTGAAGGCAGCCGTGGATTGGATAGACATTCCGGATATGCCACCGATGACATTCATCGAGACCCATAATATCGTGTCCATTGAAGCGGAGCATACCATAACTCGTGTTTCGAAATCAGGGGTGGTATGGAAGACCATTGACAGCTATGGACGTTCTTTATCCTCGGTTAAAATGTTTCCGGATGCTGTATCTTTTGAACAACCGGAGGATGCACCTTGTCTGGAATATCGGATTCTAGTGCAGCAGGACACCGATTATAGCTTAACCGCGTATATTGCGCCGACAAACAATCTGTCACAAACTAGCGGGTTAAAATATGCGATAGGTTTCGATGATCAGGCACCCGTGATTAAGGATGCTTTACCAACGAACTTTGAAGGCGGCAATCATGATAATGAACCGTGGTGCCGTGCGGTTATGGACAATATTCATGCTGTAACCACCAGCCATGCTTTAACGAGGGGTCTTCATACCCTCCGCTTTTACGGATTGGATGCGGGTCTGGTTCTGCAAAAGCTTGTATTGTCCGCTGCCCAGCTTCCTTATTCCTATTTAGGGCCGGAGGAGAGCTTTTATACTAGCGGGACGGCGTCCATTCTTAGTTAGGTTGAATTAATAGGGCGAACAACTGGGTTGCTTCGGATCCTCCGTTATTTCAGGGCAGATGACGGAGGATAACCCTTTATATTTTTGAAAACGTTGCTGAAGTAGGCAACATCTTGATAACCACAGTGCGCTGCCACTTCGGACACATTAAAACCACCTGCCGATAGAATCATCTCAGCATTGTTCACCCGCACCTTGTTTATAAATTCTTTACAGGTGGAGCCAGTGTTCTGCTTAAATAGCTTACCAAGATATACGGGATTTAGGGCAACCCAATCTGCCAGCTCCTTGATCGTAACTTCCTCCGAATAATGATCCATGATATAGGTCATCACTTTTTGGATTCTTAGATCTATCAGAGGTGTTTCTTGATGGTGGGCGATACTTAATAAGCGGTACACAATCAGTTGAAAGATGGCCCGGGCCTTCATTTTGTAGAAAGGTTGTTTGCCCATCCAGACATGTGAGAATTCTTTAATATCCTCTAGAATCTCTTTAGTTCTCCAATTCCTAGTTACAGTCTCAAAAGGGAGCTGCACATGATTGTCCTCACCCTCCCAGAAGAAATTGAAGGCAAAGGAACGCATGGGTGCCTCCTTGAAAGTCTGAGCTTCCCGAATGCTGCCAGAAGGGGCATAGAGCATATCCCCGGCTTCAACCGTGAATTTCTCTCCATTAATAAAATAGTCAGACTTTCCTTCTACGATGAAGGTAAGATCATGGAAATCAATTTTACTCCTCGTAATCTCCCAATCCGGGAAGGATCGGCGATCAACGAACAAAAAAACACGGGGAACAAGATTTTCGTATTTGGTAATGTCCATTTCTACCACCCCTCTGTCCTTATAAATAGATCCGCGCTAATGCCGATTGGTATATTATACAAAAATGAATCCGATTAAGAAATGGGATTGTAAATTGACTTTGCGCAATCAGAAGAATACAATAGTTTTATGACTATCGAACAATATTCCTTAAAAGATGATGAAAAGCGAGTGAAGATTTTTAAAGCATTAGCAGAAGTGAAACGAATTGAAATGATTCGTTATCTTCATCTCCATAAGGAGAACAATACATGTGGGTCCATTGGTGAATCTATGGGAATGGACAAATCCAATGTGTCGTACCATCTGAAGATTTTGTATGAAGCTGATTTAGTAAGTGTCACACGTATGGGGCAGAATAAGATTAGCCAGCTTCGAGAGGATACGTTTAGCGAATTATTACCGGGTTTCTTGGACAGTTTATAATATGTCCGGAAACCTATAATTTTTTCTTGATAGTTTGATAGTTTTATAACTATTTGATAATCATGTACAGGGTTTGGTTAATAGTTATAGGTAGCAGCAAAAATAAATATTAATGGAGTAGTGATCTATGAATCAGTTGAAAAATAAACAGGTCCTGTTAATTTCACGTCCTGTAGGCATGCCAACCCAGCAAAATTTCGAGTTCAAAGATATTCCTGTAGTTGAAGCAAAAGAAGGACAAGTTGTTGTACGTACGTTGTATTTGTCAGTGGATCCTTATATGCGCGGAAGAATGAATGATTCTAAATCGTATATTCCTCCGTATCAGCTTAATGAAGTCATCGCTGGAGGACTTGTGGGAGAGATCGTAGAATCCAAATCGCAGCTATTCAAAGCTGGAGATAAAGTCATCGGTATGCTGGGCTGGCAGTTATATAATACTGTAGATGCTAAAGCAGTAACCAAAATCGATGATTCGATTGCACCTGTATCGGCTTACTTAAGTGTTCTAGGTTTAACAGGGCTCACTGCATATTTCGGTTTACTTGATATCGGGCAGCCGAAAGAAGGAGAGACTGTCGTAGTGTCTGGAGCAGCGGGTTCAGTGGGGATGTTTGTTGGACAGATTGCCAAAATCAAAGGCGCTCGTGTCGTTGGGATCGCAGGTAGCGATGATAAATGTGACTATTTGAAAAAAGAACTTGGCTTTGATGCAACCATTAATTATAAAACAACGGAAAATTTAGGCCAGGCTTTGGAAGAAGCATGTCCAAAGGGTGTTGATGTTTATTTTGACAACGTGGGTGGATCAATTTCAGATGCTGTGATGAGCTTGCTTAATGATTATGCACGTATTCCCCTATGTGGCGCTATTTCTTCCTATAATAGTACAGATGGAGATATGGGTCCACGTATTCAGAGCAGATTGATCAAAACCCGCTCCCTTATCAAAGGATTCGTTCTTAGTGATTACGCAGCCCGCCAGTCAGAAGGACTTCAAGAGCTTGGAAAATGGCTAACAGAAGGTAAATTAAAATATGAAGAAACAGTTGTTGAAGGATTCGATAATGTGGTTGAAGCATTCCTGCAATTGTTCCATGGTGCGAACCTCGGGAAGATGCTTGTTAAGGTGAGCGACTCCGAATTCTAAAACAACACAAACAGCTCTGGTAGAGATTTTTATATATCAGGGCTGTTTGTATTATCACCAATCAAATCCGTTCAGACCATACCCTGTTTGGACTTCATGCATTTAAGATTGTATGTGCGGCCATAGGCTTTTGCATATTTGACGATTCGCTCAATCATGCTGGTGTCATTCAGTTTGGTAAACGGGCACGGATCGGGGGCAGTATTTACTTCCAAGATCCATGGTTTAAGGCGTCGATCCAAGGCAATATCCACACCGATTTCCTGCAGGCCGGGATAGGCTGTGCTCAGCTGTCTGGCGGAGTTCACTCCGATTTGTTGCATGGACCGGATCAACGCGCTACTATTCTCTACGTTTGTGTAGGATTCTAATAATGCCTCTACCGGATAAATCGTTCCCCCTTGGCTCCCATTCGTAACCACTTTGCGAGGATGAGCTACGCGACCCGCAATGCCTGTAGCTTCCCATCCACCCTTAAGATTTCTTTGCACCATAACCCGGATATCAAATGGCCTTCCCTCATAAACCAAAAGCCAAATCCCTTTTTGCACCAAATAGTACTTTCCTTGGGTCTCGCTAGAGATTGCCCGATAAGCCATCTCGTAATCAGAAAATGTATGTTTATGCGTACCGGACTGATAGCTGTAGGCTGGTCGTTTTTTGGAGGAATGATCTTGCGATCTTTCAATCCGGATTACACCCTGTCCCAAAGATCCACAGCAGGGCTTAATGTACACCATTTTATGTTTTTGCAACATCTCATAGAGTACGTTTTTATTCATTTTTTTCGTTACCGGGATATACTTCCTTAGCTCTTGTTTTCTAAGCAGTACCCTTGTTTTCGTCAGCTTATTGGATATCCGCCGTCTTGGCTCCTTCATTTTGTTCCTCCGTTCTATATATCTATAGGCTATATTACGGGAATACGCAGTTTTTGCTTGGGCAAACACAGAATAATAGAACACATGCAAAGAATTCTACATATGAATATTGGAGGCATTTATTAAACTTGGGCTGCAGCATGCGGTCAACGGGAGGCGGCTATGATGCTGCTCGGGAAATTGCAGAATAAGGTGCAAGAAGTAATGGACGAATACCCTTGGTACAAGGGGCTGATCGATGGGGAGAAAACGAATTATAACCTGCAGAACTTACCTCTTATGTCTTCGAAAACACTTGAAACCTTCTATTATAACCAACCCATCGATCCTTCTTGGACTGTTTATAGGACGTCTGGTACAAGCTCAGGCCGTAGAAAAGCAATCCTCTACTCTGAGGAAGATGACAAACACTATGTGGATATTAAAACGAAGCTATTCGGCGAGCTTATTGCGGGAAGCGGATATAACAGAGCGTTGGCGGATATGGGCACTGGACATGCAGCAAATACTGCGCTGACCATTTTTGAAAGGTTAGGATTGGAGAAAAGTTCAATACCCTTTGAACTGCCAATCGAACAGCATATTGAACAGCTTAAAGCTTTTAAACCTGACTTGCTCTATACGATGCCGTCCATCCTTGACCATATCGTATATGCTGCCGGAAACCCGCGTGAATTCGGAATTCGCAAGATTATTTTGGTAGGGGAAATTGCTCCGCCTGAGTGGCAGCGGAATATGGCTGGCTTGTTTGGTATTGATCCTAGAGATATCATCGATACTTACGGCTCCATTGAAATCGGTACGATCGCTTATTACTCCCATGATCATGGCAGGTACATTTTTGCCGACGGAATTTTTGCGGAAGGAATCGGGGTTCAGGAGTTAGACGAAGAAGTAAGGCCGCTTCGGAACAATGAAAGTATTCTGGTGCTTACCTCAACTGTCCGCAAGATGCTGCCAGCTCTTCGTTTTGTTACTTATGACGTTGTAAGGGATTTTAGGCCTGTGATGATAGACGGGGTTGAACAACAAAGCTTTGAGTCCATTGTAAAAAGAGTGGGTCAAGAACTGAAGCACGGTGAGAAGATCAGCCTGTACGATATCGAGCAGGTCGTATACCGTCATATTGAAGATGCGATCATTCGGGTCAAGGTAAAAAACAATGCGCTCTCTATTTATATCAAGAGTAAATCTGTGAAGCCCTCTATTATTCCGGTAATCAAAGAGGAAATCAGGGAGTGTATTCCGGAAATCGGGATGATGATTCGCAACCATCTGCTTGATGATATTGAGATCATTATAGTAGCTAAAGGGGAGTCGCTGGCCAGCGGGCAGGTCAAGAACAAGAAGTTATATTATCAGAAGGACAAAGCTAAGGTGGACATAAATATCCAAGGCGGTATCTTGTCGACTATCGGAAAAACGCCATTAATCAAGCTGAATAATTTGTTCCAGAACAGTGAGTTCGAAGTCTACGCAAAAATGGAACTGCTAAATCCGGGAGGAAGTGCGAAAGACCGTCCAGCTCTGCGGATGATCCATGAGGCATGGAAGGAAGGGAAAATCGGGCCGGGAACTACTATTATTGAGTCAAGTTCGGGAAATATGGCGATTAGCTTGGCGATGATTTGCCAATATTTAGGGCTGCGGTTTATTAGCGTGGTTGATCCAAGAACTACCACAACAAATCTGCAGATTCTGAAAACATTAACTGCAAAAATTGACTTTGTTAGCGATCCCGACCCCGAGACCGGTGAATATCTGCCTGCTAGACTGAATCGAGTGCAGCGACTCTTGGAGGAAATACCGGGCAGCTACTGGCCGAATCAATATGCAAACGCAAATAACTATTTGTCCCACTACCATACGACCATGAAAGAAATCGTGACTGAGCTTGGCGAAGTAGATTATTTGTTTTGCAGCGTAAGTACATGCGGCACGATTCGAGGTCTCGCGGAATATGTAAGGGATCATGGTCTGAAGACTAAGATTGTTGCCGTCGATGCGGAGGGAAGTACTATTTTTGGTGGCAACAAAGAGAAACGGCGGTTCCCGGGACTCGGTGCTGGCATCGTACCCCCTTTCTGCAGAACGGATTTAATCGACCGTATCGTGCATGTCTCAGACTTGGATATCGTAAAAGGATGCCGAGCACTCGCTCAGAATGAATCGATTCTGGCCGGTGCATCCTCAGGGGCTAACCTTGCCGCTGTTAGGCGTATGGAGCAAGAATTGGCTCCAGGATCTGTCTGTGCGGTGATCCTGCATGACAAAGGGGAGCGTTACCTCGATACGGTATACTCTGACCCATGGATTCAGAATGAATTTGGGCAGGAGTTCTCGGCTGACGGTGGAGATGTCCTTGCTTAACGAGCGGCAAAAGGAGGTTGTGGAATGCTGTATTTAAACGATCGGGACATCCGGGAGGTGGGGCTTGATTGGCCTTCTCTCGTGGAATCGATAGAAACTACGGTGCGCATACTTGATTCTGGAGATTACGCGCAGCCCGTAAAACCTTATCTAAGGTATAAAAATCCTCAAAATCGTATTATTGCAATGCCCGCATACGTAGGGGGGAACGTGAACGCAGCAGGGATCAAATGGATTTCCAGCTTCCCGGATAATATCCAGGTTGGTCTTCCCCGCGCGCATAGCATCATTGTCTTGAATGATCCCATTACGGGCGAGCCTATATCCGTCCTAAGCTCTCCGCTCCCCAGCATCGTAAGGACAGCTTCCATCAGTGGACTGATGATTGGCTACTTTTTGCAGGCACGTTCACTTGAACGGATTTATCTTGGCATTATCGGCTGGGGACCAATCGGGCAATATCATTTTCAAATGGTTATGGCATTGTACGGAGATCGAGTTGAACGTGTCCGCATCTTTGATATAAGGGAAGTAGATTTGTCAGACATCTCATCTATATATAAGGATAGGATAGAAGTGGAGGAGACGTGGGCGGACGTTTATCGAAAGTCCAATATCTTTATCACCTGTACCGTATCCAATCATAGATATATCGATATGCTTCCGGCGGAAGGTAGTCTTCTACTGAATATTTCACTGCGTGATTATAAACCTGAGGCATTAGCTTCGGTGAAGTCCATAATCGTCGACGACTGGGATGAGGTGTGCCGCGAAAATACTGACATACAGCAGCTCCATCTGAAACATGGGTTAACTCGTGCCGATACCCGAATGATTACCGATGTCGTCTCGCGCCATTGCCTGAATGAACTCAGAGCCGATGAGCCGATTTTCTTTTGTCCGATGGGGATGGCGGTTTTTGATATCGCAACAGCGGTATACTTCGTGAAGAAGGCTAGAGAAAAAGGGATCGGGACTGAGCTACAGTAAGGTTGTAGGCATACGTTCGCTATGGGATTTTTTATAGATTTTTCTGATGTAACTAGACTATGATCCGTCACTTTTAAGGGTGGATTGCTGTCTAGTTTTTTTATTGTCTTGTTAACGTTCCATTCATAATACTCTGATAATCTCTATAAGTGTTAGGCGGATGATCATCCACCCCAATAAATGATGACTCGGAGGATAATAATGTTGACACCTATGAAAAAAAGGCTGATCGCTGGTCTGACCCTATTGGCTGTGATTAGTGCCGGCTTTGGCGCAAGCTTGGTATTTCCCGGGAAACAGGCCTCGGCTGAGAACCAAACGGGTCAAACCGGACTGCCGGCAGCGCAAATTGAAGCATTTGCCAATCTCGATGATACCGCGGGACTGACTAGCTTCGTTGATGGAATTATGGAAAAAGATATGAACCGGCTGCAAATTCCGGGAGCGGTTATCTCCATTGTAAAAGACGGCAAGATTATTTTGGCCAAAGGTTATGGCAGTTCCAATCTGGAAGAAGCGGCACCGGTTAATCCGACAACCAGCATGTTTCGAATCGCTTCAACAACAAAGCTGTTCACCTGGACAGCGGTGATGCAAATGGTCGAACAAGGTAAGATAGATCTGGACACTGATATTAACACCTACCTGAAATCAGTGAAGATCCCTGTTACTTATCCTGAGCCGATCACGATGCGCCATTTGATGACACATACAGCGGGGTTTGAAGAGGGTGGAGTGGGTTATCAAATCACTACCGACCCTGCCAAATTGCCGGGATCAATCTCGGAAACACTCAATAAGCATATGCTGGCACGGGTAAGACCCCCCGGAGAGATGAGTTCTTATTCGAACTTCGGGGCTACTCTCGCGGGTCTGATTGTGGAGGAAGTCAGCGCTGTTCCTTACAATGACTATATACAAAAGTATATTTTCGATCCGCTCGACATGAAATATTCGACGGTGGTAGAGCCTTTGCCGGAGTCATTCATACCCAATCAAGTTGTAGGGTACACGAGTGAGAACGGTAGCTTTATTCCTGGCACACTTACCTTCGAGGGCGGCTTTCGTCCTGCCGGCTCGGGTACAGTATCAGCAGTAGACATGGCGCACTTTATGATTGCCCATCTGCAGAACGGGAAATATGGTGACCAGCAGATTCTTAGAACGGAGACTGCAGAACTAATGCATTCAACGGCGTACCAATTCGATAAACGTATGCCGGGAGTAGATCTGGGGTTCTCTGAGAAACGCATCAATGGTCTTAGACTAATCACTCATGGTGGTTCCGACCCCATGTTTAATACGGAGTTTTATCTTGTGCCTGCCAAGCATGTAGGTATCTTTGTTTCCTATAACGGCGGTCAGGGCGGTGATTCCGCGGCAGGCCTAGTCCATGCCTTTGTTGAGCGCTATTATCCCGATCCTGAAGCGAAGCAGCCTGAATTCTCAACTTCTGCAGAATCTGTTCAGAAATATGCGGGAACCTATCAATTCACACGCCGTAACCACAGTGATATTGATAAATTTTTCAATTTTTTTGCCCAGCTAAATGTTAAGGTAAAGGACAATAAGCTATCTTTGGGAAGTGGTAGTGAACAACAGTTGTATAGAGAAATCGCTCCGAATCTGTTCCAGCTCGAGGGAGGCACCGAACAAATCGGCTTCCGCACAAATGATACCGGTAAGGTTACACATATGCTCTTAGGTATGGCACCGGAAATGCCACTGGAGCGTACGCCACTCTTGAATCAGAATAAGTTTTGGCTTATCGTACTTGGCGGCTCGGGGCTGATTTTCATCACTGCATTGCTTGGACTAATCTTCTCCAGACGCAAGATCAAGGCGATGACGCCTCCGGAAAAGTGGGCCATCCGCTTATCTGCGGGAACTGCTGGGTGGGCGCTGCTATCTTTCGTTACGATATTTATGGTGGTTATGTCCATGGATACGATGCAGAAGTTCAGCGGTATCAGTCTTTCGCTTTCTCTCAGTTTAGTTATGCCAATCCTTTTGGTTGGACTGACTTTAGCTTTGCTAATCTCGGCTATACTGGTTTGGAAGAATAAATACTGGACAGCTTTCAAGCGTGTGCATTATACACTAGTGGCACTTTCGGCTGTAGTGATGACTCTGTTTTTCTACTATTGGAACCTGTTGGGTTGGCAGCTCGGATAACTTCGTTTCTTGTCAAGAATATATCATATATAATGTAAGCTTAAGAGAGGAGGACAATCGTGGCTACTATACTTATTGCTGATGATGATGATAACATCCGAAAGCTAATGTCTTTGTTTTTGCGAAAAGAAGGTTTTGACCTCAAAGAAGCCAGGGATGGCACCAAAGCGCTGTCCATTATAGAGAACTCGCGAGTCGATCTCGTCATCCTAGATATTATGATGCCAGGATTGGATGGTTGGGATCTGTGCAGAGAAATCAGGCGCTCTGATGCCAACATTCCCCTCCTCATGGTGACGGCTAAAGGAGAATCTGCACATAAAGTGAAAGGTTTTCAACTCGGCACGGATGACTATCTGACCAAACCGTTTGATCCGCTTGAACTGGTGATGCGAGTAAAAGCTTTGCTTAAACGCTCGCTGGTCGTTTCTTCCCAGTCTGTGCAGTTGGGCAATGTGGTGCTTAACCGCCGCACTTTCCAGGTTACGCGTGATGAAGAACCGGTAACGATTCCTTTGAAGGAATTTGAGCTACTGTTTCTGCTGGCTAGTCACCCTAGGCAAATCTTCACAAGAGAACAGTTGATTTCTCAAATCTGGGGATTGAACTATGAAGGAGACGGCCGGACTGTAGATGTGCATATAAGCCGGTTGAGGGAGAAATTCTGCGGTAACGACGAGCAATTTCAAATCGAAACGGCCCGCGGCCTAGGATACCGGCTGATCCCTGCGCTATGATCAAGACATTGTATGTACGCGTCGTTCTCACGTTTCTAGGCATCATTATCTTTAGTCTGATCTGTTCCTTTTTCATTGGTTTGTATGTCTTTCAGAGACAAATAAGTTACGAGGGACAGAATGAAATGATCACAGTGGGGAAGGAGATCATTCACCGTTATGATGACGCCAAGCCTGAGGATACAGACGAGTTCTTGAATAGTATGGTTAAGGTATCTGCATACCCTATCCACTTGTATAATCATTCCGGGGAATATACCTTTTATGGGCTCAAGGATAGTCCGGCCGTCACTATCACCCCCGAGGCTGTGAAACAAGTGCTGCAAGGAAAACTCTATCGTTCCTCCGCAAAAGATAAGGATACCTTTATCGGGATGCCCTTTATGTTTAACGGGGAGTGGCAAGCAATGTTCTTGCAGTATTCTGCCGAGAACGAAAATATCGTCAATCGGATGCTGCTCTTTGTGCTTTTACTCGTGCTTTTACTGGGTAGTCTATGCATTCTTATTGCCGCCAGATATTTGGTGGAGCCGATCAAAGCTTTGACGAATGCGACAAGAAGGCTGGCCAAGGGTGATTTCGAGGTAGAGCTTAAAGTAAACCGAGTAGACGAAATAGGGGAACTGACACAAAGCTATGTGGAGATGGCCGGGGAGCTGAAGCAGCTGGAACAGATGAGGCAGGATTTCGTATCCAACGTTTCTCATGAAATTCAGACACCGCTTACGTCTATTTCCGGCTTTGCCAAGGCATTGCAGAACAATGATCTAATCGTGGAAGAGGAACGTTCTGAATATCTTGATATCATCATTGCAGAGAGTGAACGTCTGTCGAGGTTAAGTGATAATTTGCTGAAGCTCGCTTCCCTGGATTCTGAACATCATCCCTTTAATGCAGGTTCCTTCAATCTTGACGAGCAGATTAGAACCATCGTTGTGACCTGTGAGCCACAATGGTCAGCCAAAGGCATCGTTATCGATCTTGAGCTGCCGGAAGCTGTCAAAATTAAGGGTGATGAAGATCAGCTGAAGCAAGTATGGATGAATTTGCTGAGCAACAGCATCAAGTTCACACCTGAAGGCGGGAACATCCGCATTAGTATAGATGACAGTGCAGCAGATGTATCGGTCACCATCAGTGATAACGGGATCGGGATTTCCCCGGAAGAGTTCAACGCCGTATTCCAAAGATTTTATAAAATAGACAAGTCACGGAATGGAAACAACAATGGCAATGGCTTGGGACTTGCAATCGTTAAAAAAATTGTCTCCCTGCATCAGGGAAACATAGAAGTGGACGGTGTGGTTGGAGCGGGAACGACGATTATCGTCAGGTTGCCTCATAAGTGAAATTAAGGGTTTGTCTGATTCTTGGATTGCCGTACGCCAAACATAATGAAATCCTTGAATTGCCGGTCCATAACCCGATCTTCCTCCGTAACCACACCCCCCCGCTGATGAGTAATAATGACGGCTTTTTGTAAATACATGAAATACAGGTGGGTGGACTTGTGCAGAATGTCCAGCCACTTATTTTTTTCCTCCGGAGCGACTGATATGGACTCAAGGAGAATTAACCGTGAATACCAGCCTTCCATAGCCTGCTTAAAGTCAGGAAGTTCCGCGGGATTTTTGGAAAGCGTGCTGTAGTAAACTCCAAAAATGGCATCATAGTAGATCAGGGCTTCCTGCTGATCTCTTAATGCCAGATATTTATCGAGAATGTTCTCCAATGACTGTACAGGGTGTTTAAAATCAAAATCAAACAGCAGCTGTCCAAACATCCGCTCCAGATTAAGGACATAGATTTGAGCGGCTAACTCTTCCTTGTCTTTATAATGATGATACAAAGTACGCCGGGAGATGCCGGCTTGTTCCGCAATCTGTGCCATATCCGTGCGCTCAATACCTTGAGCACAGAATAAGCTAAGCGCTGTATCCTTAATGATCTCCCTTGTCATTTGCATTTGCTTTTCCCGCAAATTCATTGATTTTCTCTCCTGTCTTGTTGCAACTCTTCCGCTGCTTCTAGCACTATTTCTGAGCTGGCTTCGAATTCATGAGGAATTTGCTGCCCACTGAATAGGGGTTCTGCCGGTTGATCGCATCACCTAACCAATTCAGAAGCTTCACACCATCCTGTTCAGCCTGAAAGAAGGTCTCTCTGGTGGCAAAAGTGTGCGGAGTTGTACCCGTCTTAGCGTTCAGTCCATAGTCGGTGAGATAGTAATAATAATTAGGTAAAGTGGCTGCCAAAGAAGAAACAGATTGCCGCATTTCCTGTGACCACTCATTAATGATGCTTTGATCTCTTGGCCCCTTGTAATCGTTGATATTGTTCTGAAAGTGGATTAGAATCTCGTCAAATACCGAGTAGGATTGCAATATTATCGCATTCGCAGGAAGTAGATGGCCGTTCGCTTTAAAAGCTGCCCCGATGATATCCGCTTCAGGGGCATATCCGAAGTTCTTCACGAAGTCTGCCTGCCATTCCTGCTTCACAACATTTGGCCACTTGTCTGATTTCAAGAAGGAACTGTCTGAATATTGGAAAATCTCGGAGTTCTTGTAATGAGAGGCGATCTCGGGAGCCCAAAAAGCGGACCCGAAGCCACCGGCACTTTCGCCAGCAATCAGTAGTTTGCCGGGTTTATCCACGTTGGCATATATCCAATCGAGGCTGCTTCGCACATTATTGCTGCCGTTATAACGCATAGTAAAGGGGCTGCCGTCATCTTTTTTATATTCAACTTTGCGGTTGCCGATATGGAAGTCACCGGTTGAATAGGGAAGGTAGACCACATTCCAGCCATGAAAAGGATTGGCAGGGTTATCCGTATCCATCATGCCTCTCAGCAATGTCAACATATAGAAGGGGATGTTCTGGAAATAGTTGCCTGTATCTCCACCTTTAATAAAGTTCATAAGCTTGATGGGGTGTGCGGCACTTTGGGCATCCCAGCTGGCTCCGCCACCGGAAAAAAAGATGATCCAGTTATTATTTTCACCCTTTTTATTCCACAAAAAATACTCTGATCCATCACTTGATATGACATTTCCGTCTAGCGTGACTTTATTCCACTTGTAAGGCTTCACTTCCGCAATTACAGGGGTGGTAGTCGCCGGTCTTTTGATTACAAAAGCGCTGATTGCAAACATGGCAATCAAAACAAGGCTGAATAATCCAATACCTGTGAATATTGTGATTTTCCTCATTTTTCTCATATCCATCTCTCCCTTACTCGGAGTATACGTCAAGATCACTCATTACACAAGGTGTATACCTAAAATCATGAAACAATCGTGAGAAAATATATAAAGAGGTGTCCTCGCAGCCTTTGATCCATGGCTACAGGGACACCCCGATTTTTGTATGTTACTTTATTTGTATGTTACTTTATTAATTTTGCTGCTTCGATTTCAAATGTTTTTAGTTCGTAAGGTTCAAGTATAAAAGTAATGACAGGTTCAGTGTGGACTTCCCCTTCAGGACGCTCCATTAGATTACACTCTTGCCACGAAATAATATTCAAGTCGCTAGTCATATCAATTTGCTGGCGGCTTCCGGAATAGTCGTGCACACGTACGATTAATTTTTGACCATCCTCAGACTTCTTGATCGCAGAAACCATAACCGTTTGAGTAGAAAGGCGAATAAGCGACTTGGTTGCTACTTCTGGTTGCCCCATGGTGCTCCGTAGAGGGTTGTTGACGGACCAAGCTTGACGGACGGTGTCACCCTGTAGCCAATCCCCAGTATGAGGCAGGATAGAGTAGGTGAAAGTATGTTCACCTTGATCCGCTTCAGGGTCAGGGTGCGTTGCCGATTTGATTAAGGATAGACGCATCACATTATCCTTGATGTCATAACCGTATTTGCAGTCGTTCAGCAAGCTAACGCCATAACCACGATCTGATAAATCTGCCCACTGATGCCCCACAGTCTCGAATCTAGCGTAATCCCAGCTAGTGTTCCAATGTGTTGGACGCGTAACATTACCGAACTGGATATCATAAGTGGCTTCGGTAGCTCGTATTGCAACAGGGAAAGCTACTTTCATTAGCTGTTGTCGCTCATGCCAGTCTACCTTTGTCACGAAATCGATACGACGATGGTGTGCATGTAAGATCATTTGCTGCTTAATCGTGGAATCCATATAACTCCATGTGAATTGTACAACACATCGCAGTGAACCCTTTTCTATGACTTCAATGCTGCGGCAGTCGGTGACTTCACGTTTCTTTTGCTGATAGTAGATGTCAATGTCCCAAGCTTCATGGGCTAGGGGTTTATCTTCAAACACTTGGAACACGTTACCGTGACTTCCGTTTGCTAATACTTGTCTTTGTTCATTTATATCATAGATGGATACTAATTGACCTTGTTCGTTCCATTCAATTTCGAAGTGAGGCGTTGAGATTCCTGATTCATTTAGCTTGAATGGAGCGCTTAGTGACTTAGAATTCACATCTTCTACGAAGGAGATCGTTGTGTATCCAAGAGAAGGAATGTTAGATACTTCAACGATCCAGCGGTCACCTTCACGCTGAGCTTGTAGTTGTTTTCCTTCTGAGCTTATCCAATGTCCTGTTTCCATCCCGGCTTCAACAGTAATTTCTACGAGTTCTGTCAGCTCCCAAGCAGCATTGTTCCAGATCGTATATTTACCGGCTTCATTTCCGCTCACAAGTGCCTTACTGGATTGCTCCCAGACAGACTGACCTATTGCTTCTGCTTGTGCATATTCAATAGTACTGTCTTCATATACTTCACGAATCGAAGAGCCCGGAATAATATCATGGAATTGGTTGCGCAAAATAATTCTCCAGCCCTCGTCTAAATCGGTCTGACGATAGTTCGACCAGTCACCTGTCATCACACTTTGCAGTGTATTTAGCCATTCCGCCTCACGGTATAGCAGCTCAAGCTTACGGTTCATCCGCTTATTGTAGGCTTGGCTTGTGTAGGTGCCGCGGTGATATTCTAAGTAAAGCTCGCCATCCCATACATGGACATAACGATCTGTATTTGCAACAGTTTCTTGCAGGGTACGGAAGTAGTCTCCCGCTGTTCCTGTTTCAATCTTCGGCAGACCGGGAAGATCGTTTAGCCGACGGCGCATCTCTAGCATTTCACGGTTCACACCCCCGCCACCATCGCCATATCCGTAAGAAAGTAACAGATTGCGATTCACTTCTTTATCCCGGTAAGTATCCCAAATTCCTTTCACAGTCTTAGGAATAATCCGGCCATTATAAGTGTAGAACCAAGAATCTTCTTCGGACCAAGGCTCAGGCGTTGTAATAAAGTGTGTTAACACCTCTGTGCCATCAATCCCACGCCATTGAAAGGTATCATGTGGCATCCGGTTATATTGATTCCAGCTAATTTTTGTGGTCATGAAGGTATTAATTCCTGATTTTTTTAGAATTTGTGGCAAGGACCAGCTGTAGCCAAATACGTCCGGCAGCCATAAATAGTCACATTCAACCCCAAATTCATTACGTAAGAAGCGAGTTCCATAGAGTAATTGACGGACTAGAGACTCCCCTGAGGTCAAGTTGCAATCTGCCTCAAGCCACATGCCGCCGCCAGCTTCCCAGCGTCCTTCAGCTACACGTTCACGAATATTTTCATAGATTTCTGGATAGTCATTTTTGATATATTCATAGAGTTGCGGCTGAGTCTGTAAAAAGGTATAGTCCGGGAACATTTCCATCAGACGTAGTACGGTTGAGAAGGAACGCGCACATTTCTCACGGGTGTGTTTCAATTGCCACAACCAAGCCACATCAATATGGGTATGGCCAATACAGGTAACTGTGACGGGTGAGGATTTCTCCATTTTGTTAATTTCATCACGCAAATAATTGCGGGCTTCCTCGATCGAAGCGTAGAAGTTGTCTGAACCTGGACGAGACCAGTCGATCAGAAGAAAGGAGCGGTCTACTGTACTCATAAGTTGTGTATATTCTGGAGTTTTGGCATCGAGTACGTTCAGCGTCTCAACTACAGCAAGCGCGGTAAAATAGAAATCATCCGTTGCTTCATCCAGCCAACAAATTTCAGCCATGCGAATGCCATGTGTCTGATCTTTTTTAGGGCCGCCACCTTCGAGTCCCGACCATAACCGGAAGGTCAGTGGAAGCTGAGTGCCTGTCGTTTCATTTGGCAAGAACACTTCGGTATGATTGGAATCCACACCTTGATAGGGTTTGCCGTTGAAAAAGAATAAAGATTCAAATCCGGAGTTGTTTCCAGCACCCGTCTCGCCAAAATCAAATCGACCCAGTACTTTACGGCCTGCCCAAGTAGCGGGTACGTCTATATTTGTCGTTAGCCATAAATACAAATCGCGGCCTTTCCAAGTATCGCCAACTCGTAGCTTAGACCATTCTCCATCCACGGGCGGTTCGGCTGCAATTTCACCTTGTTCGTCAATCATTGAGTTGAAAAAAGGAATGTGTATACGATCCCGGTAACGATATTCGGAAATTTCGTTTAGTTGGGAGTTGAGTTTGCGTTTGGTTAGAAACATGAGTAATAGCCCCTCCAATATGTTGATGGGGGACGAGGAAATTAAGATCTATTTGGGTTATTATAGGTTTGTTTGGGGGGTAGAAATCAACTATAGACGATTTTGTGTGAGTTGTAAACTCTCGGTGGAGAGAAAAGTTGGAGCGCTAGAATTTATAAATAAAAAATGCATACGCTTCCATTGCAGAAAAAGAAGTGTGATGTTAAGCTTCTAATCCTAAAGGTGATATTCAGAAAGAAGGTGGCTTTGTTGAATGTAAAGAAATTTTATCAAAACCATTTGCAGAAAAAACTGTTCAATAAAATTTTAGCTATATACTCTTCGATCATTATAATTACGTTAATTGCCTCATCCATTACCGTATATAAATACTATGAACAGACGATCACTCGCCAACATGTAGATGCCAATCGGGAGGTGCTGGATTATGTGAGTTTGTATATGAATCAGCAGTACGAAAGTATCCAAGTAGCCATCCAGCAAATTTATAGCGATGCCTCTGTAAGTGAGGATTTGTCCTACTTTTTGCAAAATGATTATGGGGATTATCTTAAATACCGTTTAGATCAATATGCAGACATAGGGAGCTCCGTTCCTCATACGTTCGATACTTATTTCAAAACCTATTTGAATCAGAAAAACGGGATTTATGACGTTATTTTATACAGCACAGAGAAAGAATTTTATTATTTATATAAAAATAATACCCGACAATTCTATTTGAGCGACATGGACGGTTCTAAGCAAAAGTTATCCTTACCGAAGAATGGCTGGGTCTCGCATGAAACCAAATTAGTGCTTAAGGAAATAAGAGAAGACAATAACAATTTGTATACAATGACTAGGGAAATTAAAGATCCGATTACACTGAAAACGATCGGGATGCTCATAGTAGATTTTGACGCAGAACTTATTTCAAAATGGCTTGGCACAAAAGTTGCAGAAAATAATGGTCAATTGTTGGTCTTAACCCCAAGCGGTGACGTTATATATGATTCATTGGGAAGGTATATGGGACAGCGATATCCACATCTCGATGCGCTTCATGCGGATGGCTGGACAACACTGGATGGGATCTCCAAGGTTAACTTAAATACAACGAATAGCTCAGGTCTTATTATGGCAGGGATCATTCAGAAGTCACAGGTCAACAACGAAATGAAAACGGTTCGAACTTGGATTATCGGGATTACCACAGCGCTTATTATTACTGCAATGTCTTTTACATACGGAATTATTTTACGTTTCTCTAAAAAAGTGAAGATCATTATCAAATCTATGAAGCGCTTACAGGAAGGTGATTTAAGCACACGTATTCACCTAAATCGAGAAGATGAATTGCAGCTAATTGCCAACAACTTTAACTATATGTGTGAAAGGTTAGAACTCTATATTAATAAAGTGTACATTTCGGAGCTTACGCAGAAAAATGCAGAGCTAGTTGCACTTCAATCGCAGATTAATCCACACTTTTTATATAACACACTTGAGGCGATTAGGATGCGGGCAATTACGCAAGGAGCGAAGGATGTAGGTCAGATGATTTACATTTTATCGACATTATTTCGAACGATGATTAAGAAAAGCATGGTCGTTACAATATCTGATGAGATTGAATACTGCAATTTGTATCTGGAGCTGTTTCAGATTAGACATAAAGATAGGCTCCAAATCATATCACAAATAAGTCCAGTTGCCATGAATTGTTCTATCGTTAAATTGCTCATCCAACCGGTCATTGAAAATTATATTGTTCACGGATTTAGACCTGACCGTTTTGGCAATCTCATCCGTATTGAAGTTACTGAATCTGGCGGGGAAATTCAAATTGCTATAAGTGATAACGGGAATGGAATTACTGCCAGCAAGCTGACAGAGCTACAGCAAATGCTTCAAGTCAGTATGAGAATGGATGAACCTCCTTCTTCGGTAGGCCTATGTAATGTGAATGAACGAATTAAACTTTATTATGGGACTGAATATGGATTAACGATCGCTAGTGAAGTAAATAAAGGAACAATAGTCATCATGAATATACCAGTAGTAAGGGAGAGTACTAATAATGCACAATATACTTATCGTGGATGATGAACCTCTTATTCTTGAAGGATTACGTTCAGTGATTGAATGGGAAAAATATGGATTGAGAATCGCGGGACAAGCGTCTAATGGGGAAGAAGCTTTAGAATTTCTACGCAATCATAATGAAGGGATCGACATATTAATTACTGACATTACGATGCCAAAACTTACGGGACTTGAACTGATTCAGCAAATAAAGGTTTTTGATTCAAAAATGAGGTTTATAATCTTGAGCGGGTATGAGCAATTTGAGTATTTAAAAGCTGGAATGAGTCTAGGCATTGAAAATTATATTCTCAAACCCATTAATATACATGAGTTGGAATCAACCATTGAACAAATTGTTGAAGTGCTGAATCAAGAGGATGTTGAACAATTTCATGCTAAAGAGGATTGGCAAGTTCTACGCAATAATATTCTAAACCGCTGGGTAACTGGCAATATAGGCCGGCAGGAGCTACAGCACCGTTCAAAAGTCTTAAATATCTCACTGGACTGTTCATTTTTTACGGTGGCTGCGATTCGGCTTATCACCGAACAGGATGACGATGAGGGCCAGGATAAACTCCATAGGAATCAGCTTATGGATGAATGTTATCGTATCGCTGTGAAATCATTAGAGCAACTTGGAACCGTTATTGTATTTATAGATATGGAAGGTGATCTTGTTCTTATTATTGCTGAGCGGGCTGAAGCTGAGAACAAAGAAGAGCTTTATTGTGTACTGGAGCAAGTGCAATGTGAGATTATGCATGAGTTAGAAAAGTCTGTCTGGATAACGATAGGAAGTAAGGAGCATGCTTTTCAGGAAGTCCCAAATAGTTATAAAAAGGCGAAGAGTTTATATGTTGATCATCTTATGCTACCGGGTTACCCGATTATAGATGTGGAACAACTATCAAAGATGGTTCTGCATGAGGAGAAGCTCGAAATTGATTATGAGGAATTCACCAAATTATTATTATCTGGAGACCGGGAGGCTACGAACCAATTTATCGCAGAAACGTTCGAAAAGCTGTTTGGCTGTGGCATGATTACCCGCATTGATAATTACAACGTAGCGATTGAGTTAATGTTGATTGCTAAGAAAATGGAGAAAAACTCTAATTTTAGTGCCGTGTTTAATCCATTGCTGCGCATACATACTATTGAGCAATTGGTGCACCATGTGCAGGAAAGTGTGAAAGAAACACTGGACCAATTATCATTAGTAAATGATGAGCTCAGTCCGAATATGAGATATATGGTTGATCAAGTAAGCAAACACTATAGAGAAGAGCTATCCCTGAAAACGCTCAGTCAGCGTATGGAAATGCATCCTAATTATTTGGGCCAGCTATTTCAGAAGGAAATGGGCCGTAGTTTCTCTGATTATGTTAATCAATTTCGAATTGAAAAGGCAAGACAATTGCTGCTTCAAACTACGTTACTAACCAACGAAATTGCAGCTGAAGTAGGATATCCGGATCCAGCATATTTCTATCGCCAGTTTAAAAAATCAGTAGGTGTCTCGCCGACAGAGCTTCGGAATATGTACAAAAAAGCAAAATCCTAAAATAAAGGAAATGTTCCTGAGTATCACGTTCAAGTACGGGCTTCATGGACGTTGATAACGAGAATGTTTCCTTTTTTTTGCTCAAATTTAAGGGGAAATAGACTTTTTAAATGTCCCTTCTGCTGTGGATCTTTAATTTTTACATCTGATTCTGGAGTTTTTCAACTTTATGAAACCGCTTTTATAGCGCAGAATTAAGGGTAGTTAAAGGGGCGAGGGAAAAAGATCGAAGGGATATATAGGGGTTGTTTGGGGATAGAGAGAAGGGGGATGTGGAATAATGCCTGCATTTTTCAAAAGTTTAATTAAGGATAAAGTACTCTGGTTTATGGTATTACCAGGGACATTATGGTTCCTGATCTTTTGCTACTTACCGATGTTTGGAACAGTAATTGCATTCAAGGATTTCAAGATTCATCGGGATGGATTCTTTGCAAGCGTTTTAAACAGTAAGTGGGTTGGCCTTGAAAATTTCAACTTTTTGTTCTCGACGGAGGACGCCTATATCATTACAAGAAATACGATTCTTTATAACTTGGCGTTGATCTCTCTCGGTTTAGTTCTTGCGGTGGGTATTGCGATCACCTTAAATGAACTTGTGAACAAACGGATGGCTAAAGTTTATCAAACGGCGATGTTTATGCCTTACTTCCTTTCTTGGGTCATTATTAGTTTCTTTACCTTCAGCTTTCTGAGTGTAGATAAAGGAATATTGAATCAAGTGGTTGTTTACTTCGGAGGCGATCCTATTTCCTGGTATGGGGATACTCGCTTTTGGCCATATATCCTAATTTTCATGGGGATTTGGAAATCAATTGGTTATTCAAGTGTTGTTTACTTAGCGGCTATAGCGGGTATCGACAAGTCCTACTATGAAGCAGCTATGATTGATGGGGCCAGCAAATGGCAGCAGATTAAGTTTATTACACTTCCTTTGCTTAAACCTTTAATGGTAACGCTAACGATTTTAGCGATTGGTGGTATTTTTAGATCGGACTTCGGTTTATTCTATCAAATCCCTCGGGATTCAGGTGTTCTATACTCCGTAACGAATGTTATCGATACTTATATTTATCGCAGTATGAGTACGACAGGTAATCTAGGGATGAGTACAGCAGCGGGTCTATATCAATCGATTGTTGGATTTATCATGGTGCTTGTAACGAATTCTATTGTGAAAAAGATCAGCAAAGAGAATGCGATATTCTAGAAAGGAGTTAGTGACGTTATGGCAGTATTCAAACGTAAGCCAAAAGAAATCGACAACAACGCCATTACTCCTTTATGGAATGTGGTACTCAATATTATAATTGGCATCTTCGCTTTTACTTGTGTGTTTCCGTTCTTGTTTGTCATAGCCATTTCTTTTACAGATGAGAAAGTACTTGCTCTAAATGGATTTAGCTTGTTACCCGAAAAATATAGTTTAGCAGCTTATCAGTTTGTTTTTAACACAGGTGATCAATTGCTTCGTTCCTTTGGAGTTACTTTGATGGTTACTGTACTAGGTACGCTCATTAGTTTATTTCTAATAACAACTTATGCGTATGTTCTCTCTCGAAGATCATTTCGCTATCGTAATTATTTCAGCTTCTTCGCCTTCTTCACGATGTTATTCTCAGGCGGAATGGTTCCCAACTATATCGTGGCTACGCAGTTTTTACATTTGTACAACACGATATGGGCTTTAATATTGCCCATAGCGATGAATGCATTCTTTATTCTAGTAATGCGGACCTTCTTCCAGACTAGCGTACCTGATGCACTCATTGAGGCTGCCAAAATTGATGGGTCTGGTGAGTTTCGGACCTTCCTGCAAATTGTACTTCCAATCTCTTTACCGGGGATTGCAACGATTGGATTGTTCTGTACGCTGGGCTATTGGAATGATTGGTTTAATGCCCTGCTGTATATAGATGATGCGAGTCTTGTTCCACTCCAAGCGATGCTGATGCGAATTCAGAATAATATGGAGTTTGTCATTCAGAACAGTATGCAGATGGGATCAAGCTTTGAGATTGCTGCAACCTTGCCAACAGAAACCGTTCGTATGGCGATGGTTGTACTGGCGACCTTACCTATAGCACTAGCGTATCCGTTCTTCCAAAAGTATTTTGTACAAGGCTTAACCGTGGGCTCTTTAAAGGAGTAACACTACTAAGATGTATTTATTCGAATCGCTAGGACAGGAATCGATATAAATAAAGCGTTCATTAATCTAAAGGGGGAAAATAGAAATGAAAATGAAAAAAGGCTTAACACTCGCTCTTGCAGGGACAATGCTTTTTTCTGGCCTTCTAGCTGGATGTGGTTCGAATAATAATACAAATGCTGCTAAAGAAACAAACAATTCAGCGGCAGCAGGGAATTCAGCAGGGAACACATCAGAATTAAAGCCATATGAGTTGAAGATGTATTTAATTGGTGGACCTCAAAAGGATTTAGATCTTGTCTTAAAAGAAGTTAATAAATATACCCAAGAAAAAATTAACGCGACGTTGAACATTACGATGTTCGATTGGGGCGATTACGATAAGAAGATGCAAGTCATCACCGCTTCCGGTGAGCCTTATGATATTGCCTTTACCTCTTCTTGGACAAATGACTTCCGTCGTAACGCTGCTAATGGGACGTTCTTGGGTCTGAATGATCTGCTAGATAAGTATGGTAAGGAAACGAAAGAAGTTTTGGACCCTCGTTTCTTAGAAGGAACTAAGATTAAAGGTGAGATCTATGGTGTTCCTGTAAATAAGGAGCTTGGACAGCAATGGGTATGGCGCTTCAATAAGAAATATGTTGATAAATATAACATGGACATTTCCAATATCCGTACATTGGATGATCTAGAGCCACTTCTTAAAACGATTAAAGAGAACGAGCCGGCTGATATTACACCTCTAGCTGTTCCTAAAGGCTTTAAACCATTCATGCCATTTGACTATGTACTAGGTGATGAGCTACCTATCGGGGTCTATATGGATTCCACAGATGGCAAGGTTGTTAATATTCTGGAGACACCTGAACTTGCAACATCGTTAGATACGATGCGTAGACTTTACACAGCAGGTTACTTACGCCCAGACGTTGCAACACTTGAAGGTATTGATAACATTAAGACCGGTAAATGGTTTGCCGATCGCGAAATTACACAGCCTTATGCAGAAAAAGGTTGGTCTCGTTCAGCAGGTTATGAAATTGTAACTTCGCCTATGCATGAGCCTTATGTATATACACAGTCCGCCGCAGGTTCGATGCACGCGATTTCCGTAACCTCAGGTGATCCTGAGCGCGCGATGATGTTCTTGAATCTTTTGAATACAGATAAGTACTTACGCAATTTGCTCAACTATGGTATTGAAGGAACACATTATAAGAAAATCTCTGACAATGTCATTGAAGATCTGCCAGCTATGCAAGATAGCTATGCAATGCCAGGCTTCACACTTGGGAACATGTTACTGACTTATCTGCATGCTGATGACCCTGCTGATAAATGGGATGCTTTCAAGAAGTTTAATGATTCTTCAAAAGAAGCCCCTACCTTCGGTTTTGCATTTGATCCTACACCTGTAAAAACAGAAGTAGCGGCTATCAACAACGTAACTAAAGAATTTATGCCAGCGCTATACACAGGTTCTGTTGATCCTAAAACATATCTGCCAAAAGCAGCGAAGAAATTTAAAGAAGCTGGACTTGATAAAGTCATTGCAGAAGTTCAAAAGCAACTTGATGAGTGGAACCAGACAAAGAAATAAGCTAATGAACGTAACACGCCTAAGATTAATCACTAAAGGTAACACAAATAGGATTAGTGGAGACGGGCAGCTATGCTGCCCGTCTCTCTATCTATCCCCATTTATTATGAAGGAGTGAGAATATGGAACAATTCCGACTTCCCGCCATCTCTATGCCGAAGCTGCCGCTTCCTCAAGCGGTTCAAGAAGTATTGAACGAAGCAGAGGAGAAGTTAGCTCATCGGCCAAAGCTGTTGCAGCTTTTTAAGAACTGTTTTCCCAATACGCTTGAGACAACGACTAAGCTTATGGATGATGGGACAACGTTTGTAATTACAGGAGATATCCCGGCTTCTTGGTTGCGAGACTCTGTGGAGCAGGTTATGCACTACGTGCCCTTTGCTAAAAAAGATCCCGATCTTCAGCGGATTATTGGCGGGTTAATTAAACGTCATATCGAGTATATTCATATCGATCCGTACGCCAATGCGTTTAATGAGACAGCGAATGATTGGCATTGGAGCACTAGCGATATTACGGAAATGTCCCCCTGGGTGTGGGAGCGTAAATTCGAGATCGATTCTCTTTGTTTTTCCATGCGTCTGGCTTATGCCTATTGGAAAGAAACCGGAAAGGCTGATATATTCGACGCTGGATTTAAGGCAGCAATGTTCAAAATATTCAACCTGTTCAAAACTGAACAGCGCCATAGTGAATTATCTCCATACCGCTTTACGCGTAACAATGGGATTCCTGAAGATACACTGCGTAATAATGGTCTAGGTATGCCTGTTAATTACACGGGTATGGTCTGGTCGGGATTCCGCTCGAGTGATGATGCATGCGACTTTCATTACAACATCCCGGGGAATATGTTCGCTGTTGTTGCATTACGTCATATGCAGGAATTTGCTGAATGGGTATTCCGTGATCTTGAATTTCTGGAACAGCTTAAAGCATTAGAAGCTGAGATTGATCACGGAATTCAATTGTATGGTATTTATCGTCATCCGAAATTCGGTCCAATCTACGCCTACGAGACCGATGGTTATGGCAACTACTGCTTGATGGATGATGCGGGAACACCAGGACTCCTGTCGATTCCTTATCTCGGCTATGTTACCGCAGAGGATGAAATTTATCAGAATACGAGACGATTTGCTCTGAGCAAGGAGAATCCTTTTTATTTTGAAGGAACCGCAGCGAAGGGAATCGGTAGTCCGCATACTCCCAAAGACTACATCTGGCATATGGCATTATCGATGCAAGGTTTGACGGCTTCAACTAAGGAAGAAAAGCTGGAGATGCTTGAGATGTTAGAAGCTACGGATGCGGATACTGGCTTTATGCATGAGGGATTCCATGTTAATGATCCGAATACGTTCACTAGAAAATGGTTCGCCTGGTCCAATAGTCTGTTCTCCCAACTTGTCTATAAAATGATGAAGGAAGGACTACTATGAGCAGCCTGAGCAGACCTGTAATCATATTTTATGATTCTGATTTTCCAATTTCCAGTCCCATTCCTAGCGATGCGATTACATCCATGAGTGAGTTCGGATCTATTGTAAGTGAGAATCAGCTTGCACAAACGCTATGCGAAACGAAAGGCGGCTGTTTCATCAATCTGCATGCACCCTATTTCCCGAAAGCGGCCTGGATAGCCATTCTTGAATACCTGCAAAGAGGTGGCGGGTTGATTAGCATTGGAGGCGCACCCTTCAAACAACCTGTTCGTTGGGAAAATGGCCGATGGCATGTCGAAGCGGAGCAGACTTCCTATCATCAGGAGCTGTATATTCATGAGGCACTTCGTGTTGAATGCTCACGCAACCATTCATTGCTTGCCTTGGATGTCATTCCTCTGCTTAAGGGTCAAGAATCTCTTTTTCTAACGAGTGCGGACACATGGAACCTCGTGCCACATACGACAAAGACGAGTGATTTACCACATCAAATGGGCTCGGCAGGTCCGATGAGCACACGGATTTACCCGCTCTTAAAGGGAATTACGTCCGAGGGTCGAGAAACCGCTGCCCCAGTGGTTCTTTGGGAGAATACGAGCGGTTTGTATGCAGGTTCACGCTGGCTGTTCGTAAATACACCTGCAACAGCTTCTTTTTGGGAGCAAAAAGGTCCTTCCGCGATATCCAATTGGGCGCGTTTTTGCAGCAAGGGTGTTACGGAAATGTGGGTTAAGCCCAATTACGCGTCTTATGAATCAGGAGAACGTGCTTCCCTAACCCTTCAGATTCAGCAGCTTGAACGAGTGAGACCTTCTATGCGAAATGAAGATACATGGAATTTCACAATTCATGTAGAGCATGAATCAGATACCTCTTTGAAGTGGTCTCAGAGTTTGGAAATGAAGGCGAATGCAGAACTAAACATGGTGCGTCTGCCTATTCCTTTGGAGATAAGTAGGGGCCTCTACCAGATTGTCTGTGAAGCAGAAGCCAGTGATGGTGAGGTTCGCATTCTGCGCCAAGGGTTCTGGGGTCATGCTCCTGAGCTGCTGGCAGCAGGCCATCCGGTAACGAGCGGCAGAGATTATTTTATAAAAGATGGGCGTCCGCTACCAGTGGTCGGCATGACTTATATGGCGAGTGATGTGGCGCGAAAATTTCTTTTTCTGCCGAACGTCGGAGTTTGGGATCGTGATATGGGCCAGATGCGGAAGGCCGGGATTAACTGGATCCGTACAGGGATCTGGACAGCTTATCGCAATGTGATGCAAGACGATGGACATGTCTCGGAAGAAGTATTGCGGGCGATCGACGCCTTCATCATGACGGCGAAAAAGCATGATCTTCAGGTGACGTTCACGTTTTTCTCCTTCACACCGGAAACGTGGGGAGGGGTGAACCCTTATCTGGACCCACAAAGTGTGGAAGCTCAGAAGCGGTTCATTCGGTCTATTGTATCTCGTCATAAAGATTCTTCGAATGTAGACTGGGATCTTATTAATGAACCGTCGATGTTTGATCCGGACCGTATTTTCTCGGACGGCCCGAGTTCATGCCATGATCGCTTTGAGCGACAAGCTTTTAGGGAATGGCTACAAGAAAGACATGGTGTAATCGAAGTGCTGCAGGAACGCTGGAATATGACGCCCGCACAGCTTCCGGACTTTGCTTCGGCAGGGCTGCCTGAAGCAAAAGAGATGAACTTCGACGTACAAGATATGCACAGTGCTAAGAGGGGGACACGCTGGTTGGATTATTGTTTGTTCTCTATGGAAATGCATAACCGTTGGGTGAAGCAATTATACGATACCATTAAGGAGCAATGTCCAGCTCAGATGGTTACGGTTGGCCAGGATGAGGGACTAGGAGCGCAGCGTCCTTCGCCGTTTTTCTATGAGGAAGCGGTAGATTACACTACTGTGCACTCCTGGTGGTTTAACGACTATTTGATATGGGATGGCATTTTTGCCAAAACCCCCAATAAGCCAAACCTAATTCAGGAGACTGGCGTCATGTATGTAGAAACTCCAGATGGCCGAGCCAAACGTTCAGAACAAGAGCTGCGGAATTTGCTGGAACGCAAGTATGCTTACGCTTTTGGAACGGCAGGTGCGGGAGCTATTCACTGGATCTGGAATACGAATTTCTATATGGATAATGCGAATGAGTCCCATATCGGAGCGCTGAGAGCGGATGGAACCGAGAAGCCTGAGGCAGACGTATCTTATGATTTCGGGAAGTTTATAGAAGGTATCCGTGATATATTTGGTAATCGGAAATTGGAAGAGATTGCGGTGGTGTTCCCTTATTCGAATGATTTCTCTAATCGAAAGTTGGCTTTTGCGTCTACAACAGAGCTTACCCGCATTCTGTCTTATGAGCTCAAGATGTCTTTTCGGGGGGCTTCTGAATACCACCTAGATGATTTGGAGAAGAACCCTGCGAAGCTGATTATACTGCCAAGCGCGCATAACTTCGCTGATGCAGCGATGGAACGGTTGTTACATATCGTTGAAGAGACAGGAGCGGTATTGCTTGCCACTGGACCGTTAGGCATTGATGCCTACTGGCGTTCTTCGGATCGGTTGAGTAATATTCTTGGCAAACGTGAATTGCGTAATATGCGCCGCGAAGAAGTGCTTATGCTTCAAGGTCAAGTACTGCCTGTCTCTTTCGGCCACCGCCGGATAGCTGAGGTGACGAAGGAAACGATCATTCAAAAAAATGGTGGAAGTTCTACTATAGACACTGTCGTGAACCTTCCGCTGGGCAAGGGTCGACTCCTATGGAGTCCACTGCCAGTTGAATTGAGTGAGCGTAGGGATACTACGGCTGCACTTTACCGCTACGCGGTTAATGCTGCTTTTGTGGAACGTGATTTTGAATGGATTAGTGGTGGGGACTTAGCGGGTATCTACGGACGAAAACTGAGCTTTGCTACGGGTGCACTTTTTACCTTCGTGTCGGAATATGCCCAAGATGCAAAGATCGAGGTGAAGGATTCAGCCACTGGCCGAACTTATTCGTTCGTGTTGGAACAGGAACGTTCTGTTCTCTTTGCTACGGATAGTAAAGGAGATTTGCTTGGTGTTTATCGCCCGCAGGAAGTCGAGATTCATGTCAATTATCCACATCTTCTACATTAAGCATCTTGGTAGATAGAACGCATTGCATATAAGGAGGTCTTCACTTTGGAAAGTTCAAAACAATCTATTAGCCCTCAGACAGCCCATATCATTTCCCATACACACTGGGACCGGGAATGGTATCTTCCCTATGAGAAGCATCATGTACGCTTAGTGAAACTGGTTGATGAATTACTGAACCGGTTGGATGAGGATAACGAATTTAAGAGTTTCTATCTGGATGGACAGACGATTATTCTGGAAGATTATCTTCAGGTACGTCCAGAAAATCAAGAGCGGCTACAGAAATATATTACGGAAGGTCGCCTTCTAATAGGACCTTGGTATATTTTGCAGGATGCGTTCCTTACTAGTGGGGAGGCCAATGTTCGTAATATGCAGATTGGCCATCAGGATTCGAAGCGTTACGGGGAACCCTCCAAAATCGGTTATTTTCCGGACACCTTTGGTCTAGTCGGCCAGACTCCACAATTAATGCTGCAATCCGGCATCAATAATGCCTTTTTTGGAAGAGGTGTGAAGCCCACTGGATTCAATAATACGGTGTCGGATGGAGGTTACGAATCCTCATTCTCGGAGCTGATTTGGGAAGGTCCTGATGGATCAAAAGTGGTCGGCATCCTATTTGCCAATTGGTATTCTAACGGAAACGAAGTGCCTGTAAATGAAGCAGAAGCCAAAGTGTTCTGGGAGAAAAAGCTGGCAGATGCGCGGAAGTTTGCCTCTACAGGTGAGCTGCTGTTCATGAATGGTTGTGATCATCAGCCGGCTCAACTGGATTTGCCAGAGGCTATCGAAACTGCGAAGCGGTTGTATCCAGATATGGAGTTCATTCATTCGAACTTTCCTGATTACCTTAAGGCCGTAGAGGGTGTAATGGATCGCAGCAATCTGTCGACTGTAAAGGGCGAACTGCGGAGCCAGCATACCGATGGATGGGGTACGTTAGTGAATACCGCGTCTGCTCGTGTCTATTTGAAACAGATGAATCAGGAAGGGCAAATCTTGCTTGAAAAGTTGGCCGAGCCACTTGCTTCGTTCGCACATTTACTGGGCAAAGAGTACCCCCATCATCTGTTCACCTATGCATGGAAGACATTAATGCAAAATCATCCGCATGATAGTATTTGTGGATGCAGCGTGGATGAGGTACACCGTGAGATGGTCACCCGTTTTGACAAAAGCCGTCATGTGGCAGAGACCATTGTTGAGGATAGTAAACGAGTGATTGCAGAAGCTGTGGATACGTCCGGGTTTACCACATATGGTGAAGACGTGCTTCCATTAGTAGCGATGAATATGACGGGTTGGAGTCGCACGGGTACTGTGAGCGTAGAACTTGATGTGGCGCGTCTATATTTGCGAGAAGGATTCTCTCTGGAAGAAACGGCTAGCCGTATGACTGGAATTGACTTGCACGGTCGTGTGTTAGTAGACGATCAAGGGAATAACATTGCCTCCCAGCTGAAGGACTTGGGGCTTCAGTTTGGTTATGATTTGCCAGATGATAAGTTCCGTCAGCCGTATATGTGCCGCCGGGTAAGACTTACCTTTGAAGCCGTAGAAGTTCCTGCGCTAGGTCTTCGATCATATGCTTGGGTTCGCCGAGCAGATGCAAAACTGGCAATAGCCGCTGAATCTTTGCTATATGGAGATCGGGTGCTGGAAAATGACGTTATCAAGGTAGTCATTAATGATGATGGTTCGTTTATGCTAAGTGACAAAACTAGTGGAGTGACCTATCAAGATCTTGGTGTATATGAAAACACCGGGGATATCGGCAATGAATATATGTACAAACAGCCAGAGGCCGAACAAGCTTTGACGACTAAAGGACTGAAGGCTAACATTTGTGTACTGGAAAATACATCGTTTCGCGCCGCTATAGAAATTAACCATAACTGGGAGATTCCAGCCTCGGCAGATGATAAGCTGGATGAGGAGCAGCGTGCACTGGTTTACTATCCGGAGCGCAAAGCTCAGCGCAGTAGTGACACAGTCATTCTAAAACTTCGTACTGTAATCACCTTGGAGCGGGGCGGAAAGGGATTGCATATCGAAACGACAATAGATAACCAGGCCAAAGATCACCGGATTCGTATACTGTTTCCAACAGATTTGAACGCTGCCACGCATCGTGTAGATTCGATGTTCGAGGTTGCTGAGCGGAATATTGAACCAGCCACAGAATGGAAGAATCCGAGTAACACGCAACATCAGCAAGCCTTTGTTGATATTAGTGATGGGAAAGCGGGTCTAACCGTCGCTAATTTTGGATTAAATGAATATGAAGTGCTGCGAGATGGGCGTAACACTATTGCGATTACGCTGCTACGTTCTGTTGGCGAACTTGGTGACTGGGGGCTATTCCCAACTCCAGAAGCGCAGTGTCTGGGAGAGCAAGTTGTTCGTATGGAGCTTATCCCGCACACAGGTGAGGGTATAACTTCTGGTGCTTATGCTGAAGCTTACCAATTCCAGGTTCCGTGGATTGTATGTCAGACAGATGTACATGCAGGTGTGGTTGCGCCGGTGTATACTCCATTCGATTGGGAGAGTAAGGAACTCGCATTTTCTTCACTAAAAATGAACGAGCAGACTGGAGATATACTGATGCGTTGGTACAACATGAGTCAGCAGAACACCAACCTGGCCTTCCATTCGTCTATTCCACAGCAATATTTCTATAAAACGACGATTCTAGAAGAGGAGAGCCACCCAGTTTCTAGGGATGAGAAAGGTAGCTTTGACTTACTGATCGGTCCATGCGAAATTGTAACGATAGGTATTAGAAAATAAATGAAAAAGGACGGTGTCCAGAGAGTCGTATGACTTTTGGATATCGTCCTTTTTTGTATAAATACGTATCTTAGGAAGAAGATTTGCCGCGCGCAGTGGATCCAAGCTGATCAATCTGCTCTTCCAGAACTGCACTTGCTTGGCCTAAAAACTGCGAAATAAGGGCGAGCTCTTCATCCGTATAAGAAGCTGCGAGCTTAACCATGGCGGTATGGAGCGGTTGGTACGTATTAATGACATCATCTTTATTCTCATATAATGGCACGATAATCACTTTACGGCGGTCATTCGGATCATTTTGTCTGCGGACATAGCCATTTTTTTCGAGCCGGTCTATTAATGCTGTAACACTGCCTGTGGTCAGACCCGTTAATTTGGACAGTTCTCCGGCAGTGATCGGACCTTTCTCCCGTAGAATATCTATAGATAAGAAATCATTATTGTATAACCCAAGTGAGGCGGCTACATTTTGTTGGTACAATACCGTTCGGTTTCCCAAACTGCGCATAAGCAAGGTGAATTGTTCCTGCTCTGGTGTAGGTTGTTCGTGGCTTGACAAAAGATAACGCTCCTTTTAAAATAATTATATCTTGATAGTCAAGATATTAGATTATAAAGTTATTCGAAAATTTTGTGATTTATCAAATACATTCTATCGAAATTAGAAATGTTTTGCAAAATAATTGCAATCCAACAACTTTGGGCAACCATATGGATAGAAGATATAACTACGAACCAGTGGGTTGAATTGAGAGGGGAATAGATGTGAAAGAGACTATTGTTATTAAAGGTGCAAGAGAGAATAATCTGAAAAATGTCTCGCTCACGATTCCTAAGTATAAGCTAGTTGTCCTGACAGGACCTTCGGGATCAGGAAAATCGACGTTAGCTATGGATACACTTCAGCGGGAATGCCAAAGACAGTATTTGGATTCCATGGGCATGACGTCAGATACGATCAGCAAACCAAAGGTGGAATCTATTATTGGACTGTCTCCGTCCATTAGTGTTGGACAACATGTCACCAATCGTAATCCCCGTTCGACAGTTGGGACAGTTACCGACATCTATACGTTTGTCCGGTTTATCTTTTCCAGATTAGGCGAGCGGGTTTGCCCTTCCTGTAGTGGCAGCATTCCACCTTCTTTTGAAGCGAGGGGATTGCTGATCGAGGAAGACGAGGAAATGGATGGTCAAACTATGGGTTGTCCGCATTGCGGAGCTGAGCTTGAGAAGCTGGGCATGTCCCACTTTTCTTTTAATAAACCGGAGGGAGCTTGTGAAGCCTGCGGTGGTGTTGGATCTGTGGCAACTATAAATGAAGCGGCGGTGTTTAATCCAGAGCTTAGTATGCGTGAGGGTGGGGTGGCCTCGCTGAATGGTGTTCATCGTGATATACAGATGCGTATATTAGTGGCTGCTGGCAAGCATTTTGGCTTTGAGTTTGACCCGGATCAGCCCTTAAAAGATTACGGCGAAATTCAGCGCGACTTGTTATATTACGGAGTGGAAAGTGAGGCGTTTAAGCGCCATTTTTCCAATGTTAAGCCGATTCAAGGCACCAAATTTGAAGGCGTCATTCCTGGTTTGTGGCGGCGATACAAGGAGAAGGAAGGAGAAGCTGGTACACAGGAAAAAGACGGCGGATTTTTTCATGAGCAGCAATGCCCAGAATGCCTTGGCGCTCGCCTAAAAAAAGAAGTTCGTCTCGTTCGGGTAGCTGGCGCATCGATTACGGAGCTATCGGATTGGTCATTAAGCGATGTTTACGAGTGGACGAAAGGCTTGCAGGCGGCTTTGCCCGCCGAGGGACTTCATCTGCTTGAACCCATCCTTCACGATATGCCTACCCGACTAAAACGGATTATCGATGTTGGTCTTGGTTATCTTTCCATGAACCGTCAGACGGTCTCCCTCTCTGGTGGAGAGGCACAGCGGCTGCGCCTTGCCTCATTGCTGGGGTCAGGTCTGACTGGAGTGTTATACATTCTAGATGAACCGACGACCGGGCTTCATCCGCGGGATACTGTTGGCCTCATTCGTGTGCTTCAGGAGCTGCGCGATTTGGGTAATACGGTGCTCGTTATCGAGCATGATATTGAGATGATGCGCGCTGCCGATCATATTATTGATATGGGTCCGGGTGCTGGTCTGGACGGCGGGCAAGTTGTTGGCGAGGGCAGCATTGAGGATTTGATGGTAAGCGAGACTTCTGTTACGGGAGCCTATCTTAGAGAAGAGCGTAATAAGACTGCTGCATACGTTCGCCGGAAAGGTGACGGAAAACAAATCACCATCCGACAGGCACAGTACCGGAATATTGATATCCCGGAGGTTTCATTTCCTCTAGGTTGTCTAGTTTCTGTAACTGGGGTTTCGGGTTCAGGCAAGTCAACGCTGGTCTTTGATATTCTTGCGCAAGGCAGTGCGAAAGGACATGAGCAAATAGGCTGTGCGGAGATTGCGGGCTTAGATCCGGTTGGAAATATAGTGATCTTTGACCAATCGCCCATGGGTAGAATGTTGCGTTCTAATGTAGCGACATATACAGATGTATTCACACATCTGCGCCAGCTGTTTGCTGCATTGCCGGAGGCGAAAAAAAGAAAACTGACTTCCAAGCATTTTTCCTTCAACACACCGGGTGGACGCTGCGAAACCTGTCAGGGTCTTGGGGTGCTGACTGTAGACATGAATTTCTTACCCGATCTGGAGGTTAAATGCCACGCATGCAAGGGGAGAAGATTTACGGATGAGGTTCTCCAGGTGAAATATGATGGATATTCCATCTCGGATCTGCTGGACATGTCCGTGCAGGAAAGCTTGCCGATTCTTAAGTCGGAAGCCAAAATGGCGGGGATTATCGAGACATTGTGTGAGGTGGGTCTCGGTTACCTTAAATGGGGACAATCTGTCAAAACCTTATCCGGTGGTGAAGGGCAACGGATTAGACTGGCTAAAGAGCTGAGCAAACCTTCCAAAAACCATACGCTCTATCTGCTCGATGAACCAACAACAGGCCTTCATCCGTCAGACATCAAGCAGCTCCATACCTTATTGAGCAAATTGGTTGATACGGGAAATACCGTCGTAGTTGTGGAGCACAGCTTAGAGTTGATTCGAGAGTCCGACTGGGTGATTGACATTGGCCCTGAAGGTGGCGTTGTGGGCGGTAAGCTTGTAGCTGAAGGTACACCGGAGCAGGTTGCTGAAGTGCGGGAATCCTACACAGGGATGTTCCTGAAACGGATTCTGGCTGAAGGGCTGTAACTTAATAAAAGAGGTGCCCAAAGCCATGAAAATGGCTGGGGCACCTCTCTTTTTTTGAACTTAAACCAAACCTCTGCTCTCAACTCTAAACTTTGCCTGAACGTCTGAACCAATCCCATTCGCGCGTACTTAGCACTTTCGGAATAAGAGATGAATTATACGTACGTAGCACATTAGGATTAACAGATGAATTTACACGTACGTAGCACTGTAGGATTAGCAGATGATCAAGAGTCGATGGTGTTTGATCCGCAGATGATTAGGATACGGTAGCATCAGACAGCGAATGACAGCGAAAGACTATGCTTCGGCGGTATCGGACTCAGGAGTCCAGCGAATGATCATTCTTAGGCGTATCGGACTCAGCAGACGTTATAAGCAGGAAAATCCGCCATTTGGAGTATTATCGGACCGCATAGCTCCTATTGGAGGGAAAATCACCGTATAAGAGCCAGTTTCTAAGGAATAGCTGCACTGGGGTCCGATAAGTTGCTGAAAAGGCGATAAATTAGTAAATAGCGTCATTGGAGTCCGAAAGCCTCAGCAGGAGATCATGGTATCAGTAGCAGTAGTGGTAGCAGTAGACCCGGCGAATGATCATACTTCGGCGGTGTCGGACTCAGGAGTCCAGCGAATGATCATTCTTCGGCGTATCGGACTCAGCAGACCTTATAAGCAGGAAAATCCGCCATTTGGAGTATTATCGGACCGCATAGCTCCTAATGGCGGAAAAATCACTGTATAAGAGCCCATTTCTAAGGAATAGCTGCACTGGGGTCCGATAAGTTGCTGAAAAGGCGACAAATTAGTAAATAGCGTCATTGGAGTCCGAAAGCCTCAGCAGGAGATCATGGTAGCAGTAGCAGTAGCAGTAGCAGTAGCAGTAGCAATAGCAGTAGCAGTAGCAGTAGCAGTAGCAGTAGCAGTAGCAGTAGCAGTAGCAGTAGCAGTAGCAGTAGCAGTAGCAGTAGTAGTAACAGTAGTAATAGACCGAGCAAATGATCATACTTCAGCGGTATCGGACTCAGCGGACCTTATAAGCAGGAAAATCCGCCATTTGGAGTATTATCGGACCGCATAGCTCCTAATGGCGGAAAAATCACCGTATAAGAGCCCCTTTCTAAGGAATAGCTGCGCTGGAGTCCGATGAGTTGCTGAAAAGGCGATAAATTAGTAAATAGCGTCATTGGGGTCCGAAAGCCTCAGCAGGAGATCGTGCATCTAGCGCAGCTTAATAATCTAGCAGACGTCCATTATCATGCCATTGCCCGTACATTTTATTTTCTTTAGTGTTTGCTATGAATTTGTCTAATTTACTCTTAAATAAATCTGGCTGATGTTTATTGCTTTGGATCGTGTCGATCCGAACTCTCTTATAAAGGGCTGGAAAGGCCGTGAAATTCTCATATACTTGCCTGTCCTCTTTTAGCCGTTGCTCTATAATCTTATCTACTATAAAAGAATCAGGGTTCATATCAGGAAGTACCCGTTTTCCTTCAGCACTCATTAACCCCAGCTTTTCGAGGCGGCGGACACGCTCTTTATTCAATTCAGTCCAAGAGCTTCTTTTGCTTCGGGGAGAGAGTCTTTGCGCCAGCTCCGTTTCCGAAATTTTCTTTTTCACTCCATCGATCCATCCAAAACACAAACATTCCTCAACTACGTCCAAATATAGCAACGTTTCTGGGTTTGGCGTCATACTAACGAGTACCCAACAAGATTTTTCAGTCTTAGAATTCTCCTGCAGCCAAACTCTTAAATCTTCTCTCGTTTTTACTGTAATTAGATTTTTAATCTCCATAATTAAAATACAATTTCCTTTCTAGGTATGGAGTGGAGCGTCTTGCCCATCCGAGATTAAATAGCTTCCGCAGGAACCTGATACCAAAAAAGAGCATAGTCATTCATGGTGGAAGCATGGCCTAACTGCCGTAACATAGTAGATACATTGCCTCTATGATAAGTCCCGTGATTGGCGACTTGCAACACAATTTCTGATAGGCGTGTTTGGCGGATTCCGGCGAATGGATTGTCAAGCAGAATGGTTTGCTCCAAATCGGATTGGTTGTGTAACCATGCTTTGTATTGTTCTGATAGCTGGGCAAAGATATTTACGTATTCATCCACAGAATCTAGAATGCTCAAATTTAGCGGGATACTTTGTTGAAAAGCCTCTGGCATGGCAGTGCCTGTTAATACAAGATACCACATCGTATCAACCGCATAGATATGGCTAAGGGCATGAGCGATGGTGGGAAATGAGCTGTTCACTTCTTGACTTAGCACAGAAGGCGGGAGTTCCTTGATTCTCCCCAGGATAGTTTGGTTTGCCCATGTGTGGTATTTAAACATTTCTACTGGATAATTTGTCATTAGTACATTCTCCTTTTGAATGGTCATGGATTTGTTTTTTTGTTACTGTAGTTAATATAAAAGAAGAAGTATGACATCAGACTGTCATACTTCTTCATAAAGTTTGAGTGTGTTTTGAAGCTGCTCTTTTAAAATACCTCGCAATGCAGGGGGTTCGAGGACTTCGGCGCCGCTGCCAAAACTCAGCAGAATGGACCAAAGCCAACGTGCTTCCAATGGCTTATACACAGGAATTCGCATCGTCATGCTTTTATCGGAATGAAATTCCTTGTCGACTTGATGAAACTGATCCAAAGCTTCTGCCAAAGCCTCAGTGCCTACCCGGATCACTATTTCCTCCACCTGATCTGCCCTGTTTGAACAGCCGGCCTCTTTGGGTACCTCATGTTGCGAATGAAAGGTATCCTGCGTCAGGAACAAATTCAGCATCCGGGAAAGTCGGAACTCCCGATAGTCCTGCCGAGCCCGGCAATAACCATAGATGTACCAGTTGCTATATTTAAAATGAAGCTTTACTGGTTCCATTTCACGGGTTGTACGTTCATTTTTTACACTGATGTAATCAAAACGGACAACATTTCGTTCCGCAATAGCCGCACGTAAAAGAGGAAGTGCGTCAGGATCCGTACGCCGGGTTTCAAGATCCACCGCGAGACTAGAGGTCTGTGGCTCCGTTCCAATCGTTTGCAGCCGTTCAATGGTTCCTTGCGTATGCTCATCTTCAAACACGGAAGAAAGACTGTTAAGTACAGTAATCAGAGAAGTGACATCATACGAACGGAGCAGGCTTTTATCCATTTTATATCCGTCCATGATGCCATATCCACCTTTAGTACCCTGATACGATACGACCGGGATGCCAGCGGCACAAATCACATCGATATCCCTATAGATTGTTCGCTGGGAAACCTGAAACTCTTCAGCCAGCTTGGAGGCAGATAAAACTTCGTGGTTCAATAGTTTATAGATCATAGAAATCAATCGTTCCAATTTCATGTGTGCATTCCCACCCATTAGTCCATTTCGTGTTACAGCGTGATTATATCATAGATTTTTTCGGGCTAATTTTGGGCGGGAGGAGTTTTGTTGTTGGTGATGAAGAAATATCCTATGACAGAGTCTGACAGAGTTGATTAATCTATTTACAGATTAAATCCGCAGGCTCGCCTGATAAATCATTAACAGAAATAATAGCATCGTTTTTTTTCACAGGTGGGGTCCAATATTGCTCATTCCCAGGCAGGTCATCGAACCATTCGGCGTCCTTTGGACAATCTAGAATCATAAACTTTCCGTATTCCTGATCTCTGGATTGATGGTATTTGAGATAGGCTTTTCCGTTATCAATGGCGAGAATTTCTATTTTTCCTGAGGTGTGGCTCATGGATAAGCGTACTCTTTTGCCAAGTCCTGAGGTTCTGGCTTTGGCTTCTTCTACAATTTGATAGACTTGCTCGAGCGGTAATACGAAATCCCGGTTTCCGGCTACGGGCCGGTTCACAAAGAAGTAGTAGGGTGTAACGCCAGCCCATGAAAGCCGGTCCAGTAGTTCCCCTAAAATAACGGGATCATCGTTGATGCCTTTGAGGATGGGGGTCTGATTTACGACAATTGCCCCTGCGTTGTGGAGAGCTTTAAATGCTTTTTTGGCTTCAGGTGTGATTTCACGAGGATGATTGATGTGCGCCATAACATAGATTCGTTTGTCTTCGGTAGAGTAAGTACGAATCAGCTCCAGCAGTTCTTCGTCTTCAGAGATCCGCATCGGATTAAATACGGGAATTTTGGAACCCAGTCTAATGATCTTAACATGCTCAATGCTTCTTAGATTTTCAATAATGGATCTTAGCTTCGGTGTGGAGAGAATTAAACTGTCCCCGCCCGTAAGAAGTACGTTGTTAATCTCCGGATTATTTGCGATATACTCCAAGCCCGGAGAGACATCAGCCATCGCCTCTTTCACGTCATTTCGGAAAAGACGCTTACGGAAACAGTAGCGGCAATAAGCCCCGCAGACCTCGGATACAATCAGTAGTGCAGTGGTTCTATACTTGTGCTGACAACCAGGTACCACATAATTCGTGTCCTCATCGGAGGCGTCCCAGCGCCCATACTCCAGCAGTTCACCTTCGTTAGGAATAACCAGCTTACGGATGGGATCATTTGGATCATCCCAGTTAATTAAAGACAGATAGTAGTCATTTACACGAAAAACAAATTTGTCCGTAATTTCTTTCAGATTCTCTTTTTCCAGCTCAGACAACATAGCTATTTTGTTAATATCCGTGAAGTACTTTACCTTTTGCACGTACATCTCTCCTTTGTCTCGTAGTGTGAGAAATGAGGGAGCCTTAGTGTCAAAGGCCAATCTACTGCCAGCAGGGTCCAAAAAAGCACGAAAAGAGACCCTTAGCAAGGGTCTCTGGTTATGTAAATAACATGGAAAGCAGACCCATCCACTGCTGACGAGGTTAGCTGACGGACTCGGGTAAGATGGTACCCTACATTCTAATGCTCAATGATTCGCCCCAATTAACTGGTTCCCCCGCTTTTCAACTGTAAAAGTTGGAAATTAAGCGTAGATAAAGTATACCCTATCAAGTTTTGATAAGTCAAAAGAGAATCCTAGATTCACTTTCAATTGTTAGCGCTACTTCCGCCGAGTAGTTTAGGCAACAGCGTTAGCAGCTTCTCCCGGGTTAACGCATCACTAGAGTTCCATTTGCTTCCGTCGAGCAGATAAACATGTCCCTGACGTACTGCCGGGAGATTGTTCCAAAGTGAACTGTCTAGTAATCGTTCCATCGCAGCTCGCGAGTCTTTGCGTTCCGGAATGAGCATGAAGATATGATCTCCGGCGTAGGCAGGCAGTCGTGTTGGATCAACTTCGGCGAACCCTAACTCTTCGTCCAATATGGCCTGGATCTCTTCGGTCGGTTGTAAACCACATGGGGCATAAAGCGCAGTGGAGAATCCGGACATTCCCATAGCATACAGATGATCTCCATGATCATAGACCAAAGCAGAGGCGGTTTCTCCAACTTGGAGGGTTGTCGTGTAAAGCTGCTGCCACATGGCAGCGTTTTTGATTGTGAATGACTCCAGCCATGCTTCGGCTTCGCGCTGTTTACCTAGCCAACTGCCTAGTGTCCGCATTCGTTTGTCGAGAGATGCAAATGAATCAAAGGTGAGTGTCGGAGCGATACCAGAAACTGCTCTGTAGGCTCTTTCATCACTATTTGCCAAAATGATCAAATCTGGGTTTAGGGAAGCGGTCAACTGCGGGTCCAGTGGAAACCCGACGTTGGCGAGCTTCTTAAGCCGATGTTTATAGACGCTGTTCCGGGCGAACGCTTCATCTCCACCGATAGGCTTTACGCCTAACGCGAGAAGGTCGCCAAGTGTTTCGCCATGATAGACAATACGTTTCGCTCGCTCTGGAATCTCCACCTCATGACCCGTCCAATCCTTGACGGTAAGCTTACGACCTTTCTGATGTGCATATTGTCCGGGTGTAACTCCGGTTTTTTGCCGAAAGCGGCGGCTAAAATAGTATTCGTCCGAGAAGCCGACCAGTCTGGCGATTTCCCGCAGTGGTTCAGTCGATTCCTGCAGGAATCGTTTGGAATGATTAATGCGCAGATCCGTCAGGTATTCAAGCGGCTTTTTACCCGTAAGCTGCTGAAAGATCGGTGTATATTGCCAGATTGATATTCCCGCCAGTTCAGCTAACTGCTTCACGGTGATACTCTCTGTATAATGCTCCTGAATGAATGTTATGGTCTTTTCTACGGATTCCGTAGGACTTGGCAGGTGTTTGGAAGGGTAATTATGCTCAAAAAGTAGCAGCAGCAATTCTTGGAATTTTAATTGTCGCTTGAATTGTTGTACATCATCGGTGTTATTCCTGTTCATGAGCAGGTCTTCGACTAGTCGGATTACCTTGGTGAACGGGTGCACAATTAACTCCCGTCTGCCGGAAAGCAGCTCTCCAGAATATCGTTTAGGATCCTCGGTTGTATAAATTGCTGTAAAGGTGATGAGGTAATAATACAACGTCAGCTCCTGGTTGTCCGTACTATAGGAGATTCCAGGAGATAGTAGATAACATTTATCCGTACTTAGTATCACGCTTTGATCATCGAGGTTCAATTGTCCGTTCCCTCCAGTAAATATGAGAAGGGTATAGTCCTGGGTTGTACGCGTTATAGAGCTTGAATCGGCAGCTTGAATCATCAGTTCGGCCTCGTTTAGCTGAAATAGCAGAGAGTGGAGTGGGGGGCAGGACGATGATGTATGCAGCATGGGTTCAGCCTCCGTTCATTTGGTGAGAATGATTATCAATGAATTCATTGTATATAAAAAAAAGAAGCATATCAACAGCTGTTGACATGCTTCTTGCAGTTTTTTATCAGCCTTGTGTTAAACTCTTCATCACAGAAGGTTAATTCATATTCAATAGCTGTGGAATTTCGCCAAGCAGCCATTCTCTTGTTGTCGCATCACTTGAAGTCTTCATGATGTCTTGTGTATAGACATATCCGTTCTTGACGGCAGGAAGGCTCTTCCAGATAGGGCTCTTTAATAGATTCTCTGTGGATTGTTTTGCTTCTTCTGCCACTGGAGTCAAGAGGAATATCCGGTCTCCGGCATATTCTTTCAGGACTTCCATGGATACTTCCTGGAACCCTTTACCTTCATCAAGGATCGTTTGAATAGCTGGAGTTGCCTTGAAGCCATTCTCCCCATAGAGTACCTGGGAAAGTCCGGTTGCAGCCATTATAAACAGTCTGTCTCCTGGATAATAAGTGAAGACCGCAGCCGTTTCGCCCTCTTTCATGCCTGCGGATTTCAATTGCTTCCACATGTTCTCTTCAGCGGTTTTATACTGCGCAAGCCATGCTTCTGCTTCAGTCGTTTTCCCAACAATTCCACCAATGTCCAGCATACGTTCCTGGAGTGGGGCAAAGGTATCAAATATTATAGTGGGTGCAATTTTGGAGAGCTGTTCGAAATCAGCTTCATCTGTGCCCGCATAGATGATCAGGTCAGGCTGAAGCTCCAATGTTTTTTCCAGATTGATAGGGAAGCCTACATCCTCCACACCTTGTAATTGATCTTCAAAAACCTGGCCTTCACCCATAGAAAGAGGATAACCTACCGCCTGCACACCAAGTGCGAGCAAATCGCCATAAGTTTCTCCAGAATAGATAATTCGCTGCGGATTCACCGGAATCTCTACAGTATGCCCTATGTAATCTGTATAGGAGCGGGTAGTCGCTGCTGCTTCATCTGTACTGCTATCTGAGGGTTCTGCTGAAGGTACCGCGGTTGCAGCGGAAGAGTTCCCGGTTTTGTTCACCGTACTATTGGCAGAGGATTGTTCCTTTGAGTTTCCGCACGCCAGTAGCAATGTACTCAGCAAAAATAGTACACATACCACAGCGAAGGACTGTCGTACCTTGTTCATATCTTATTGCCTCCCTATTATATGTAACGACCACCAATAATGATAATCATTCTCGATTAAAATATATCATAAATTAAAGCCTCTTTTTACTCAATGGACAAAAAATAACCCCGTAATTTGATTTGTACAATCAAGTAAAAAGGATGTGTTTAAAATTATTTTGAATTATTTTTAGCTGCTTGGAAAAATACTCTAAATAACAGCAATCGAGAGAAAGAGAGGGAGCTTGTCTTCATAATAAACTTGGCAAAGGAATCCCTTGAAGCACATAGGATTGTGGTGTTTTTTTGAATCTGATTACTGTTATGTATTAAGAAGTTCAGGTGATGAAAAAATCCAGGTTTGTCCACATTGATTGTAATCGTTATCATTACGTGGCATGTTATCTACCGTGCTTGACGTCAGTAGAAGGGCTTTGTTATGGTTTTTATAGTCAAACGCAAGCCGAAATAGCTTTTTGTAGAATATGCAGAAGGTTTTGCGTAAGATATTCTAACCAAACATAATACGAGGGAGATGGTTGATTGTGATCAAAGGAATTATTTTTGATTTTGACGGAACGATTATCGACACGGAGACTGCTTGGTACACCGCATTTAACGAGGCTTATGCAGAATATGGAGTGGATCTGACGCTTGAACAATATTCCACCTGCATCGGCACGAGCTTGAACAGTTTTAATCCTTATGAATATTTAATGACTGATCTTAAGCTAGCGATTGACAAAGAAGAGTTCAGTAAGGCTGTTAAACAGAGACACAGCAAACTTATGGAGCTTGAAACAATACGACCAGGCATTCAGCATTATCTTGATTCCGCCAAAGCAGCTGGACTGCGCGTAGGGCTGGCCTCAAGTTCTTCACTGGAATGGGTGGAAAAATATCTGAATCAATTGGGTATTCGCGAGTATTTCGAATGTGTTCGGACTGCCGACCATGTGGCAAAAGTGAAACCAGATCCCGAGCTATATAACCAAACGTTAGCTTGTCTTGGAATCACAGCTGATGAGGCGGTTGCTATCGAGGATTCACCGAATGGATCTAAGGCAGCGGCAGCAGCTGGCATCCGTTGCATTGTGACGCCTAACGAAATTACTAATTTTCTTGAATTCGATAAGCAGCACCATAAAATTGATAATCTAAGTCTTCTTGAATTTGATCATGTAGTTACTCAACGTTGCTTCGTATAGAGAAACCGAGAAACTAAGTTCAAATTAAAGGGGGATACCAAATTGAGAGCCGTACATTTTGGAGCAGGTAATATTGGCAGAGGTTTTATTGGGCCTATGTTGTCGGACTCCGGTTACAATGTTTGTTTCGTCGGAAGAAATAAGAGTAAAATTGCCCAATTGCAAAAACGTGGGCAATATCCTGTCACCCTAGCTAACAAGAACCGGGACAGCTTTATTGTTGATAATGTTACTGCAATCAATCTGAATGATACTGAGGACGTTACTAGAGCTATAGCAGAAGCTGAAATTGTGACAACTGCCGTCGGAATATCCGCTTTAAAAGATATTGCTGAGACCATTGCGCAGGGCATCGAACGAAGGCTTGAAAATAGCAGAAATCTCAACCCTCTTCATATCATTGCCTGTGAGAATGGGATTGGAAGCAGTCAGAAGTTGAAAAAATCAGTTTATCGGCATATGAAGCAATCCTTCAAGGAACTTGCCGACCGCAATGTCGCTTTTCCCAATGCGATGGTGGACCGGATTGTACCTATGCAGAAAAATACAGATTCACTTGAAATCCTCGTTGAACCCTTCAGTGAGTGGGTTATTCCCCGCAGTGGAATGATTGGTAATTACAATGAAATTAAAGGCGTCCATTATGTGGATTCGCTGGCGCCATACCTCGAACGGAAGCTATATACTGTGAATACAGGTCATTGCAGTGCAGCCTATTTTGGATACCTGGAAGGTTATACTAGCATTCAAGAAGCGATGTCTGATCCCGAAATCAGAGTTCGTGTTCACGGGGTGCTTAAGGAAACAGGGGCCTTATTGGTGCATTTATATGGCTTCAAGCCCATAGAACATGACCGGTATATAGAAAAGATGATGGAGAGATTCACTAACCCCAACTTTAACGATAAAATTACACGTGTCGCCCGCTCGCCGCTTCGCAAGCTTTCACCTAATGATCGGCTCGTAAAACCGGCAATGCTTGCTCATGAACTTGGTTTTGAGACCTCACATTTAGTCTCAGCTATTGCTTCTGCACTTTATTTTGATCATGAAAAAGATCCAGAAGCCTTACAGCTTCAAGCGGACATCCGAAACCACGGGCTAAGTGAAGTCATTGCTGCACAACTAAAAATCCCCACGGAGCATCCGCTTCATGGTCGCATTATTTTGGAGTCCAACAAATTACGCGCGAGATATCCTCATAGGACTAGAATGAAGACAGTAAACGTCAGGGTACCCTACTTTTAATATAAAACGATGGTTATAAAACTATAAAAGAGTGTTCTCTGCTGGATGGGCAAGAACACTCTTTTTATAGGTTACGAAGTTCTGTAAGTGTCCCTAATCCAATTCAATCCGCAGAACAACCGGAGTATCACTGCGAACCGAGGTCGTTTTTATAACCAAGGCTTCATCGGTTCTTTCCCATGCAGGTTGTTCCTCAAAACCTAAGATTTTGATCTGTTTAATCATCCCATGGAAGTGCGCAGCGTTTTCTTTAAGGGATTTGATTTGCACTATACCGTTGTTTGGATAGACAAGAACAGTAGCGTAAAGATAACTGCCTTTTACCGTAAAGCGGATATCTTCATTAGTGAAAATTTTCGTGATCCCATCTGTAAACTGACCTTCAACGATCTCTGTAGGGCCTTCCCCGAAGGTGCGCCAGTAGGTCGTATCATAGATTGCTTCACCATTCACCTTTAGCCATTCTCCGATGCCAAGCAGAATTTCCTGATCCTGAGCTGGTATGCTGCCGTCCGCTTTAGGACCTATATTCAGCAGCAAGTTGCCGTTTTTGCTTACGATATCTATTAGATCTCTGATAATTTCTACGGCAGATTTATAATCATTTTCCGGAGTATAACACCATGAATTTTTAGCAACTGCTGTATCCGTTTGCCAGAAATAAGGTTTAAGCCCGGAGAAATGACCTCTCTCAATATCTGGGATTGCTGAGCCAAACATGAAGGCATCATGCTTATAATTGATTGCAACCGGAGTTCCCCATTCCTCTCCCTTATTGTAATAGTAAGCGGCGAACTTTTTGAGATAGGGTTTGAAGGCAGCTGTATGAATCCACCAGTCAAAGTAAAAGATTTTCGGCTGATAATTGTCTACCAGCTCGCAGCAGCGAATCAACCAATCCTCCAGAAATTCTTGATTAGGTGGGGAGCCGAATAAATCGTGATGATCGGGTTCGGGCATAGATGGCCAATAGAAATCTCCACATACAAGCGGTTCATGGATATCGGAATCAAATTCCTTGCCATGAGACAGGAAGAACCAGTGCTCAGCCCTATGGGAAGATACACAAAACTCTAATCCCTGCTGCTCAAAAGCGTCTTTCATTTCCCCGACTAAATCCCGCTTAGGACCCATCTCATATGTGTTATAGTGAGAGTAAGTGCTCTTATACATTTGAAAGCCGTCATGGTGCTCTGCAACAGGCATCACGTATTTGGCACCAGATAATTTGAAGAGATTGGCCCATTCCTCAGCATTGAAATGCTCAGCCTTGAACAAGGGGATGAAATCTTTATAACCAAAGGTTTTATGCTCGCCATAGGTAGCAAGATGATGTTCATATTCCCGTGAACCCTGGATATACATATTTCGGGGATACCACTCATTGGCGAAAGCCGGAATAGAATAAAGGCCCCAATGAATGAAAATACCAAACTTAGCGTTCTCATACCACATAGGCACTTGAAATTGACTTAGTGAATCCCAATCGGCTTTGAATCTTCCAGTTGCGATCGTATCTTCGATTACTTTTAAATATTTGTTTTTATCCACCATTTTGCAATCATCCTTTCAAACGTTTATTTCTACTTCATTGTAGTGATTGGAGGTGGAAATCAAAATGTAGGACATTAACTTTTAGATGTACAAAACTAACCTGATAAGGCGGAGTAAGGGATGGATAACCATGTTTTGCTTACAAATTATTTATCCAATTTAAAGGTTGATTTATTTATGGCTGATTACAATCTTTGTGGCCGTGACTGGAGAGATCTTGACTACACACCTGACTATAGTAAATTTTATTTTATTTGCGATGGGGAGGGTTGGTTAAAGATTGGGGATCGAGAATATTATCCGAAGCCTGGTCAGCTTTTTTTGATGCCTGAGGGAGTTAAGCAATCTTATTCTTGCATAAGTGATCAACCCTTTGAGAAGTATTGGTGCCATTTCAGCGCAAAAGTCGGAGACATTAATCTATTCAAAATGTTAGAGTTAAGTCATGTATGCAGAGAAGTAGATCCTCATGTAATCCAAAAGATTTTCAGCAGCCTAACGAGTCATATGAAATCTGATGCGGTGTATGCTCATTTATTAGCCAAAAGTAAGTTAATGGAGTTATTTTCTTATTTTATTATGAACATAGAAGTAGACGAAATCACCTTTAAGAATCTGAGCTCGATCGAAAAATTAACGAAAGTATTAACGTACATAGACGCTCATATCGAGCGAAATATCACCATACACGAGCTTGCCGAGATTGCGTACATGCATCCCAACTATTTTATCCGGCTATTTAAACAGCAAATCGGAGTTCCACCCATTCAGTATATCACCAGAAAAAAGATAACTAAGGCCAAGGAGCTATTGAGGGGGACGCAAAGTTCTGTCGGTGAGATTGCCCATGATCTTGGTTTTAGCGATCTCTATTATTTCTCCAAACAGTTCAAAAAAAATGTAGGTTTAAGCCCTTCGGAATTCAGACAAGGAACAGTAGCTGTGAAATAAATAGAAGAAGGCCGTCCTGTGTGGTAGAAACCAACCAGAGACGGCCTTTTTTATAAGTGGAAGAGATTAGAGCAGTGAGACAGTGAAACGGAAGATGTACGGGCGATTAGCCGGCAGAGTGAACTCTTCGTGGGTTGGTGCGCCCCAGCTGTCGTCCCCGCCAACACCCATTTGCTTGTAGTTGACTCTCAGTACGCTTTTGTTTGAGACTGGCAATTTATAGACGTGGTCATGGGCTTCCAGTTCCTCAGGCTTCCAAGGCAGGGCATTAATTTCGATAGGGTTTGCACTTTCAAAATAGAACCCTGATCCATCGTTGCCCTCTGTAATTGAAGCGAATCTGACATCAGTCTTGTTGCCGCACTCTTGAGGTTTGAGATAAGGCGTGAATTGATCACTGACCTTACCTGTGTAACGTCCAAGTGGGGCTCCGGTTTGCCGATCCCAATAATTCTCATGAGGTCCGCGGCCGTACCAAGACAGGGTATCAAGACTTCCATCTAGAACGAACATCATTCCGAACTCAGGGATTTCCGGCAGTTCGCTGCTGCCTGGACTCAGCTCTTGCGTGATCTCTAAAGTCCCGTCAGCGCGAATCACATACTGGACCCGAAGCGTGGAATCCGGACTTGTAGCCAGAAGGTAGCTGGCATAGACGAAACAGAGAGAGCCTTCGGTTCTAAATGTAAAGCTGATTAAGTGTTGTTTATGCGATGCCTGCTTCCATACTGCACACCGCTGTGGCAATTTATTGCCACAATCATTATCTGTGACTGCTCTCCAGAAGTTAGGTCTTACAGGCTCAAGCAGACGTTCTTTGCCTGAGGAACGATAAGAGTTCAGAGCACCCATAGTGGTACTAAAGCTCAGTTCGAAATTATCACCTTGTACGTTCAAAACATTCTCAAGCTCGCTGACACGCAGTGTTTCTGCGGTTGTCTTTGAGGTACTGGTTACGAAACGAGGTGACAGAATGAACTGTTCCCAAGCGATTTCGTGATTGGCTTCTGCCCATATAGTTGCTGAAGGCTGAATAAAGGAAAGATTCAGAACTGCTTCATGATTGCCACGCAGTGAATCCAACTCGTAAGGAACTTTGCATGAAATGCTCTCACCTGGTGCACATGAGATCTTCAGCAAGCCTTCTTGCGCAGTTACTCCGTCTAAACGAACTTCCCATTTGAGATCGTATTCCTTTAAGTTGGTAAATAAGAAGGAATTTCGAATCTGGAAGAGTCCTTCTAGGATATTTTCAGCCGTTACTTTAATATTCTGATAACATTTTTTGACCTCAAAGAGCTTAGGAGTAACCGTACGATCAGCAAAAAGTAATCCGTTGCCACTAAAATTGCCGTCATGAGGCGATTCACCAAAGTCCCCGCCATAAGCGAGATATTCAATTCCTTCGGAGGTGTGGGTCCGAATGGCTTGATCTACCCAATCCCAAATGAATGCACCTTGAACAATGTCATATTTGTCGAACAAGTCACAGTATAAGTGCAGCCCACCGCATGAATTGCCCATGGCATGACTGTATTCACAGAGGATATAAGGCTTCTTAGGATTATTAAGCGCATATTTTTCAACATCCTGCGGTTTAATGTACATAGTAGATTCTATGTCACTTGCTGCTTCCGATTCTCTACAGTGAAAGATTCCCTCATAATGAACCGGCCGCGAAGGATCGATTTCTCTCAGGTAGTCGTGCATAGCGATAAAATTGTCGCCTCCGAAAGATTCATTGCCGAGAGACCATATGATGACTGAAGGGTGGTTTTTATCCCTTTGCATCATGGAGTTGCAGCGGTCAATGACATTGGCCCGCCATTCCGGTTTGCTTCCAGGGACATTCCCGTCATTCAACCCTTCTTGGCTGTATGCCCAGGTGCCGTGAGTTTCCAGATTAGTTTCGTCAATCACATATAATCCGTATTCATCACATAACTCGTACCAGATAGACTGATTCGGGTAATGGGAGGTTCGAACAGCATTAATATTATGTGTTTTCATTAATTGGATGTCGCGCAGCATATCTTCTTTGGCTAAAGCACGACCTGTGTCGCAAGAGAATTCGTGGCGATTGACACCTTTGAGTACGATTCTTTTGCCATTGATCTTCATAAGTCCGTCTTTAATCTCAAACTTGCGGAATCCAACCTTACAGCTGACCGTTTCTTGTGTATGCCCGTTGCCGTCATTTATAGACAGAACTAAGGTATAAAGATAAGGGGTTTCAGCACTCCATTTAAAAGGCTGCTCAACCGGGGCAGCAAGCTTGAGTTGTTGAACGCCTTCTTGCTCAAAGGAACCAGTAGCGGAGATAGGAGTCTCCCAAACAGGCTGGCCCTCTTTATTGTAAAGCTGCATTTGCAGTGTATATGGGCTTTGCTCGTTAAAGTAATTTTCCACCTTGATATCTACATTTAAATCCGCATGTACGAAGTTTTCATCCAGATCTGTGTGGACGAAATAATCAGCAATATGAACGGAAGGAGCCGAATAAAGATAGACTTCCCGAAAAATACCGCTCAGGCGCCAGAAATCCTGATCCTCTAGCCAGCTGGCATCACACCAACGATAAACCTCGACAGCTAGTTTGTTGTCCCCTGCCACTAAATATGGGGTGATATCGAATTCTGATGGAGTAAATGTATCTTCACAGTACCCGACAAGTTCACCGTTTACCCATACGTAGAAAGCGGATTCAACACCCTGAAAGCTTAGGTACACCGGTTGACCGTTCCAAGACTCAGGTACAGTAAAGGTTCGTAGATAAGAGCCTACTGGATTATATTTTGTTGGGGCAAAGGGGGCTTTAAGCTCTGGCTCGGATTCCGCCCAAGGATACCGGAGATTTGTATATTGTGGGTAGTCATAATCTTGGAACTGCCAGTGGGACGGTACAGGAATTGTATCCCAAGTACTGCAATCAAAATCGGTTTTATAGAAATCCACAATTCGTTGATCCGGTGTTTCGGAAAAAGCGAATTTCCAAAGCCCATTGAGGGTTTGGTAGAAAGGTGAGGTTTCTTTATCGTTAGTTAGCGCTTGGGATAAGCTACGGTAAGGGATCATGGAGGCATGTGCATCCAATCGATTCAATTCAAAAGTCTCTGGGTTGTTATTCCATTCCGGATAACCGTTAGCAGGTGGCTGGTAGACAAACTTTGCTCGCATGAGTTGATCTCCTTTATAATCATTGTAATGTTATTATATTCATATTATAAGTTGAAGTAATGTTAGGATAAATAAAAGAATTTTAGTCCCAGATAACAAAATATGAAACGAGGACTTTTTATGGAGAGCAAAATTATTTTTTGCCAAACAGAAGATGTAATCATGCTGCCGCTTTATGCTACAACCCTTGGATTTTGGGAGCATCAGCCAGAAACTATACGTCCTGCAGGCTTTCCAGACTATCAAATACATCAGATTCACGAAGGCAAGGGTGAGCTTATCATTCATGAGAACCGATATCTCGTGGGTCCAGGGGATGTGTTCTTTTTGTTCCCGGATATTCCTCATTCGTATGCCCCTATCAGTGGGAAGGAATGGAAGGTATCATGGGTCTCGTTCAATGGCAGAGAGGTTGGTCAAATGCTGCTCTATGCGGGCATCCGCGAGTCTGGTCCTGCTAGATTAAAAGAAGATCAATGGCTCAATCCTCTAAAGCAAATCCTTATGCTGCCAGATAGCAATGAGCTGGAGACTAATTTGGCACGATCTAAACATCTTTATGCATTGCTTCTGGATTTAAAAAGAAAGCTAGTATCGCCTCTGAATGAGGCACATGAATTGGAGCGAATTAAGCCGGTGCTGCGTTATATTGAGAGCAATCTGCATAGGACGCTTCCTTTAAAGGAGCTGGCGGAGATTATTTCTGTATCGCCACAGTATTTATGCAGGCTTTTTCAAAAAACAATTCATGATCGACCTGTAACCTATATCAATAAGCAACGTATCAATTTGAGTAAACAGCTTATGTTTAATGGACGCGATAAAAAAATGTATGAAATTGCCCAGCTAGTGGGTTTTGATAATGCTAGTTACTTTTGTTTGGTGTTTAAAAGATTGACAGGGATGAGTCCTGAGCAATTTAAGCAGCTGCATGGTTTGGATTAGATAAACGCTTACTTGTTACCGTCTAGCACAACATGATATAGTTTACTTGAGTTCCTGCGATGTTTTTTTTGCGGCTTAGCCCATACTTTTACTGCCACAAGAATTCAATACATAGAACCAAATTAACGATCTGAAATGACGAAAAGCATCAGGAAGGAGACATCATTTTGAATGAGAAGCTAAAGCAAGCCTATGAGCGTTTGAACTTGCCTGAAGACGTTACCCGGGAGGAATTGAACAAAAGGTTAGATATGCATTTGAAACGCCGTCGATCGAATTCGACTGAAGATGAGGTTGCAGCTTATGAAGAGGAATTCCGCGCTTACAAAACCATCCTAGATGGCTTGGATCAGAAGGAGATTCAGGAAGCAGAGGACAAGCGGCTGGAGAAGTGGGGAGCCATGTCCGGCGTAGCACGTAAATCGGAGAATTTCTTTCGCCTCTACAAAACGCACACTATTATTTCTATTATCGTGCTGCTGGTAGTTATCTTTGGAGGGAAAGCGCTCTATGATCAATGGCAGGAAAGAAAATATGAAGCTACGCTCCCACCGGTAGATGTTCGAATCATGTTCCTAGGCAACTATGAATCTCAGGACTCGTCAGGTAAGAATGAAGAGCTAAAACAAGAAATCATCAAACGTTACCCGGCTTGGAAGAGAGTGGAGGCAGAAATCGTTTATCTACCCTCAACAGGTGGGACGGACGGTGGAGCCTTGGATATGAGCTATATGCAGCGGGCTATGGCGATGCTGGCAGCCGATCATCCGGATATCCTGATTATGGATGATGCTACTTTTGAATGGATTGGCCAGCAGTCGGGACTGCAAAATCTGGAGTCGTTTATTAAATCCGCAGGACTTCCTCTTGATGATAACCGTCTGAAACGTATGACTAACCCGGAGAGTGGTCAAGAGCTGATTACTGGCATAGATATCACAGATACGGATTTTGCTACAGAACTCCCTATCCATTCAAATCAGATGATCGTCGGAACGTTAGGACAAGATGACAGTAAGACTAAATCAACTGATTTTGTTGAGTTTTTACTTAAACAGATCACTAATCAATAAATTAATAGGGCCGATGTTGTATGGATGTTCATACGACATCGGCCTTTTTATGATCTGTAGAGCTTGCGGTACGCGATGGGTGTCTGGCCGACTATTTTTTTGAATACAGCGTTAAAGGAGTCGATGTCACGGTAACCCACTAGCTCGGCAATCATATTAATTTTATGTCCAGAAGTACGCAGCAATTCACAGCTTTTATGCATTCGCAGATTCTTCAAGTAGGTCCCAAAGGACTGGCCAGTATGCTTGTGGAACATGCGCTGAAGATGCCTGCTGCTCCACTGTGAAATACGGGCTAATTCGGCAAGTGTAATCTTTTCCGACAGATTATGCTCTAGGTATTGAATGACTTGCGTGAAGTCTGCCATATCCATCGTAGATTTGTCATCTTCTCCGTATTTTTGCCTGTACACTGCTATGATTAATTGACTTAAGAGGGTGTAAAGCATTGTTTTGGAGCCCATACCGGATACCGACATTTCATGATATAAATTCAGCATTAAGCGCTCAATAGAGCCATCTCGATCTGAGACGGAAAAGTAAGATGAGCTGCTACTCCCAAGAGTGGCTAGGTGCTCCCGGATAGATGGCTCTTGAAGGACGATATTTAATTGCTCCACCATTTGCATATCAAAAAGGCAGTTATAGACGATCAGGCGATTCCCTAAAGTATCAGAAGATGCTGGACGGAACACATGGGGGGCACCTACAGGAATCACGAACAGCATTCCTTTTCTAACGGGAAAGATCTCATTTTCAAGGTGATGAAAACCTCTTCCTTCAGCTACATAGCAATACTCAATAAATTCATGAGCATGAAAAGGGGCATGGAAGTTCTCTGAATAGCGGTTAACGAGCAGATGCAGATCGTTTTGAAAAAAAATTTCATTTTTGAACAACTCGGTGGTTCGTTGCATATTGAATTCCCCCTTCCAGATTCATGGCATGATTGCAGGGATATGATGTCCTTTTTACCGGGTGATGAAAGCGGTAACCCAGCTATAATTATAGGGCAAAGACTAATTTGTCGCTATAGAAGGAGGTTTTTATCTATATGTTCGCAATGACTAAGCTTCGTTGTGAGTACAAAGAAAATCCGCTAGGAATTGATGTGATCAGACCCAGAATCAGTTGGCAGTTAGTTTCAGATGACAGGGACTGCATGCAGTCTGCTTATCAAATTCAAGTGGCGGAGAATATGCTTTTTCAAGGCAAGCTATGGGATACAGAGGAAGTAAAGTCTTCTCAATCGATCCATGTTGAGCTTGAAGGTCTGCTGCTGGAAGCTCGCACGCGTTATTATTATCGGGTTCGGGCATGGAATCAGAATGCAATAGACTCGGGTTGGTCTGAGGTTGCATTTTTTGAAACCGGACTATTAGATGCAGGGAATTGGCAGGCGGAGTGGATCAGCGCTCCTACAGCCTCTTTTTCACAAGATTCTGAGATTTGCCCACAGCTTCGTACATTCGTGGATGTAAAAGGTCCAGTGGAAAGTGCAAGGATTTATGCTACTGCTTTGGGCTTGTATGAACTGCAGCTGAACGGAAGTCGGGTGGGAGATCATTATTTTACTCCAGGCTGGACCAGTTACAGTAAGCGGCTGCAATATCAAACTTATGATGTCACAAAGCTTCTGCATGAAGGTGCGAATGCGTTAGGCGCACTGTTGGGCAATGGCTGGTACAGAGGGTATTTGGGCTGGGATAATCAAAAGGAGATTTATGGATCAAAGACTTCACTTCTGCTGGAGCTTCATATCCGGTACGCAGACGGTTCAAATGAGCTTATTAGCTCAGATCAGAATTGGCAGGCTGCAAAAAGCGCAATTATGATGTCTGAAATTTATAATGGTGAAACCTATGATGCTCGGCTGGAGCTGGATATCACCGATCCTTCATCAGAAGGTTGGCATCCAGTGGAGATTATTAATTATTCCAAAGCGATCATCGTTGCCCAGGAAAATGTGCCAGTGACACAAGTTGAAACCTTGAAGCCGATTGCACTGCTGACTACCCCGCAGGGAGATAGAGTGCTGGACATGGGCCAGAACATGGTAGGGTGGTTAAAATTTAATGTAAAAGGTCAATCTGGTCAGGCGGTAGAACTTCAGCATGCTGAAATATTAGACCGGGACGGAAATTTCTACACGGAGAATATGCGTAAAGCGAAACAGTGCATCCGCTATACTCTGAAAGGTGGAGAGCAAGAGGCGTATGAACCGCATTTCACCTTCCAAGGCTTTCGGTATGTGAAGCTTAGTGGGTTCTCAGCAGATCTTCAACTAGAGGATTTCACAGGAATTGTGATGCACTCTAATATGGAACGTACGGGTGATTTTCAGTGCTCAGATCCACTTGTGAATCAACTGCATCACAATATCCTGTGGGGGCAAAAAGGGAATTTCCTCGATGTGCCCACTGATTGTCCACAGCGTGATGAGCGGCTCGGCTGGACGGGGGATGCTCAGATGTTTGTCCGAACAGCCTCCTATTTGATGAATACGGCACCTTTCTTTACGAAATGGTTACGGGATTTGAAGGCAGACCAAACCCCTGAGGGCGGCATTCCGTTTTTTATTCCAGAGCTGAGAGCAGCGCCTCCTGGCGACGGAGATACTAACCATTCTTCTGCAGCCTGGGGGGATGCAGCTACGATCTGTCCATGGACAATCTATGAAATGTACGGCGACAAAAGGCTGCTTGCAGAGCAATACGAGAGCATGAAGCAATGGATTTCATATATCTATGCACAGGGAAGTAACCCTTATCTGTGGAATACTGGCTTTCATTTCGGCGATTGGCTAGCGCTTGATTCCAAGCCAGACAGCTATGTGGGAGCTACAGATCGGGATTATGTCGCCACCGCTTTTTATGCCTATTCCGTTTCTCTTACTTTAAAAGCGGCAATAGCCTTAGAAAAATCGGAGGACGTGGACTATTATAGTGAGCTGCACGCCAAAATTATAAAAGCATTCAGTAATGAGTTCATAACACCTGCGGGAAGGTTGTCCGTCTCTACCCAGACTGCACAGATATTAGCCCTACGTTTCGATCTTATAGAAGGGGTCGCCAAAGAACGTGCAATTCAGAAGCTAACTGAGCTGATTGCTGAAGCTAAGGATCATCTGACTACTGGATTCGTGGGCACACCATATCTGAATCCTGTGCTCAGCGAGATTGGAAATAATGAACTCGCGTATAAGCTTCTTTTTCAAAAGGATTATCCATCCTGGCTGTATCAGGTGACGAAAGGTGCGACTACGATTTGGGAGCATTGGGATGGGATCAAGGAGGACGGCAGCTTCTGGAGTGCAGATATGAATTCCTTCAATCATTATGCCTATGGCGCAATAGGTGAATGGTTGTATCGTTACGTTGCAGGAATCGGAACTGATGAGTTGGAGCCTGGTTTCAAAATCGTTCATATCAAGCCACAGCCTGGCCCCGGTCTGGATTACGCAGAAGCTAGTCTTGAAACCATGTACGGAAAAGTAGAGTCAGCGTGGCGGCGATCAGAGGATGATGGAATGATGATTCACGTTACGATTCCTGCCAATACCAACGGTATTGTCGTTCTGCCTGGAGCCAATCAACTAGGGTTATTAGAAAATGAAGTTCCTGTGGAGCAGTCCAGAGGCGTGCACAGCATCAGCTTGGTCGATAACGGAGTGAGACTTCAATTAGGTTCGGGCAGCTATCAATTTACGTATTCTTTATAACCTTTACTAGGGGGCTTCCTAGTGTGAACTGACATCGAGGGGTATTCGGTGTCAGTTTTTCGTTTTCGAATTGACGAATGTAGAGAGGAGTTATTATAATGATTTATATTGATATGAACTAAGTAATATAAATATAAATTAAATTTGGATTCACAAGGAGGAAGACAAAAGAATGAAGACAGAAGGAAAATTGACGATACATACGCAGCAGCGGGGGGCGGAGTTAGGCGATCTATTCGGTATCTTTTTCGAGGATTTGAATCATGCGGCCGATGGTGGGCTTTACGCTGAACTAGTTCAGAACCGATCTTTTGAATTCGACCCGATTGACCGGGCAGATTATCATGCGCTGATGGCTTGGGAGCCTGTAGAACGTGGAGATGGAAAGGTAAATATCTCTGTAGAAGACAGCAAGCCCTTAAATGATCGTAACCAACATTATGTTGCCATCGATATTGTGGCTGAAGGTGACGGCGTTGGCCTGATGAATCTAGGCTTTAACAGTGGTATTCCGGTAAAAGAAGGCGAGAATTATAACTTCTCAGTGTATGCCCGCCGGGAGACAAGCTTTGATGTGCCGCTTACCGTAAACATCGAAAGCACAGACGGCACCATTCTTGGTGAAGCGAAAATAGCCGTAAGCAGCTCTGAATGGACCCGATATGAAGCCGTTATTACAGCTAATAGCACGGACACAAGCAGTCGTCTTGTAATCGTTACCAAAGGTAACGGGAAGGTATATCTGGATATGGTTTCCCTGTTTCCTGAGAAGACCTTTAAGAATAGACCCGGAGGCATGCGTGAAGATATTTCGCTGCTGCTCGCTGATTTAAAACCTAAATTTATGCGGTTCCCAGGAGGATGTCTGGTGCATGACGGTTCCTTGGATCCAGATGACAGAGACTCCATGTACAGATGGAAGAATACGATTGGGGATGTTGCACAAAGACCGGCAAGACGCAATAACTGGTCATATAATCAGACGCTTGGGTTAGGTTATTATGAATATTTTCAGTTCTGTGAGGATATTGGAGCTAAGCCGATCCCCGTTCTTCCGGGCGGCTACGACCCGCATCATAAACGGATGGTACCGCTGGATGAATTAACGCCTTGGATTGAGGATGCTTTGGATTTAATTGAATTCGCCAAGGGGGATTCTTCCACGAAGTGGGGAGGCATTCGTGCAGAACTGGGTCACCCTGAGCCTTTTGGGCTGGAGTATGTCGGCATTGGGAATGAAGAGGTAGGTGCACCCTTTTTCGAGAGATATCCTTACTTTCATCAAGCCATCAAAGCAAAATATCCGGAAATCAAGGTCATTAACTCTAGCGGTCCGTTCTCTGCCGGCCAGGAATATGAACGGGGCTGGACGTCGGCAAAAGAGAACAAGTCTGACCTCGTAGACGAGCATTATTACTGTACACCTGAATGGTTCCTGGCTAATCATCATCGTTATGATGACTTCAAAGCCGATGAGCCAAAGGTATTCCTCGGTGAATATGCTTCATGGGGCAATACCTATTACAATGCATTGGTGGAAGCAGCATTTATGACAGGTCTGCAAAATAATGCGCATGCCGTTGGCTTAGCTTGTTATGCTCCAATGCTCTGCAATGTGGATTATATTAACTGGAAGCCGGATATGATCTGGTTCAATAATCATGAAGTGTACGGAACGGCAAACTATTATGTGCAAAAGCTATTTATGAACCATCAGGGAGATCATTTGCTGAAGATGGAAGCAGATGGCTTCACGGCACCGAAGGAAAGCAGAAAGGAAGCGATCACTGGAGCCGTCAGTTTCGGTGTGGATGCCTCTGCTGCTCGTTTCTCCGAGATCACCTTAGTCAACAATCTTACGGGAGAAGTGAAGACGTATTCTGACTTATCAGAGGAAGTTTCAAATCTGCCTGACCCTGCTCAGAACAAAACGGCTAATCGGACACTAGAGCTTGGTGAGACAGAGTGGGAAAACTATACTTTGCATTTTAAGGCTAGACGAACCGCAGGAAATAAAGGGTTTATCTTCTATTTTGGTAAAGCGGATGATCAGAATCATTTGTACTGGGAGCTGGGTGGCTGGCAGAATCAGGATTCGATTGTGGCCTCAATTATCAACGGAAGAAATTCTGTTCTGACGCATGCTATGTTTACGGTTGAAACAGATGTAGAATACGATCTTAAGCTAGAAGTAGTGGGCAGACAGATCCGTACTTTTATTAACGGAGAACTGGTGAATGAGACAGAAGATAAACTTCCGGTCATCGAACCGCTGTATTACACGGCAAGTGTGGAAGATTTAACGGGGGATATTATCCTCAAGACTGTAAACGTACAAGAGAACAGCGTTTCTGCTGAGGTTGTACTGGAATCTTTGGCAAAAGAAGCACTGACCATCGAAGTCTATGAAATGTCGGGATACCCGCTTGAGGACGAAAATAACTTCGAGAATAAGCAGCAGGTCTCTCCGAAACAAACCAGCTTTAAGACAGAAGGAAGCAGCTTTAGTTATGAGTTTCCGAAGCAATCCGTGACAATTTTCAGAATAAAATAACGAAGACGCCCCCATGAATCGATGGCTTATTAAAGATTCATGGGGGCATTTCTATGACTATTACAAGTTAGCTTAGCCGTTCACCCGCAGACGAATCACATTCCAGGAAGCTTTTGCGAGAAGGGCTTTTACATGTCCACTCTCAACAACGGCTTTGCCTTGGCTAGGCATCACGTTATGAGGATTGGATTTGGTATTTACAGCTTTTATATCTTCATGTTCCAGTACAATATGTTCAATAATGTTTACGGAACTGAAGCTGCGCAGATCCACGTCGAGCTCTAGTCCTTCGGATAAATGGCGGTTTACAGCGAAGACGGTTACTTCATTCAGCTCTTCGTTGTATACACTAATGGCTTCCAAGTAAGGCACATCAGTGAAATCTTTGGAATCGTATTTAGGGCTGGAAATCAGCGGGTGAAGTACGGTTCCACGACCATAAAGGGAAGCATGCAGGTACGGATAATAAGTAGTCTGCAGCCAAAGCGGTCCGCCATTTTCAGTCATAATTGGGGCGATTACATTGATCAGCTGCGCTAAGCAGGCCATTTTCACACGATCAGCATGCTTCAACAATGAAATAAGACAGCAGCCCACAACAAGTGCATCTTCAAGAGTGTACACATCTTCGAATTCTGGCGGTGCGATCTGCCAATGTTGTTCGGCACGGCTGCTGCCTTGTGATTTCCATACATTCCATTCATCGAGCGACAGATTAATTTTCTTTTTGCTCTTTTTCTTCGCTTGAACATAATCACAGGTGGCAGCCACACTGCTGATGAAATGATCCAAATCCATAGAGCGGGCTAGGAAGTTAGGCGTGTCGTCATTGTTGTTATTGTAGTACGTATGCAGTGATAAATAGTCCACATTATCATAAGAAAGATCAAGCACGGTAGCTTCCCACTCGGCAAAAGTGTCCATGCCGCTGCCGGAGCTGCCACAAGCCACAAGCTCAAGCGTTGGATCGACCCAGCGCATAGCTTTTGCAGTTTCGTTCGCTAACCGTCCATATTCGACCGCGGTTTTAGCTCCAATCTGCCACGGACCATCCATTTCATTTCCGAGGCACCAGGTCTTAAAAGCGTGAGGCTCTTTATACCCATGAGAGATCCGCAGGTCACTGTAGTAGGAGCCGGAAGGATGATTGCAGTACTCTACTAGATTTCTAGCTGCATCGATGCCGCGTGTTCCAAGGTTAACTGCCATCATGACTTCGCTGCCTACGAGCTTAGCCCAATCTGCAAATTCGTTGGTACCCACTTGATTGGTTTCCGTGGTCCACCAAGCTAATTCAAGAGATTGCTTGCGTTCGTGCTTGGGTCCAACCCCATCTTCCCAATTGTAACCGGATACAAAGTTGCCTCCAGGATAACGGATGATAGGAACGTTTAAGGCACGAATAGCTTCGATGGCATCGTTCCGAAAACCATTCTGATCCGCAGTAGGGTGACCCGGGTCATAAATGCCACCGTAAACTGCTCTTCCTAAATGTTCGATAAATGAGCCGTAAATCCGCGGGTCTACTTCAGCTAGTCTGAAATCTTTGTCAATAATCATTGTCGATTTAATCGGCATGAGTGTACAGCTCCCTCTAGTTGAATTAATGATTTCACTAATTAAGTAATTGTTTTATGATTACATGATACTGATTTTAGCTTATAATAAGCAATGAATTAATTTAGGATTCGTTAAAATACTAATTCAATAAGCATTGGAGACGTTGAAATGTACTTAACCACAGATTCTGAATCCTTGCAGGTGTATGAAGCGCTGGCAAGTGAAGTTAGGCTGCGAATTATTGAACTTCTGGACCGCAGAGAGATGCACATCAAAGAGCTGGCAGCGGAGCTCTACCTTAGTAGTGCAATTGTCAGTACTCATGTAGCAAAGCTGCAAAAAGCAGGCCTGATCAGTTCTAAAATGAGACGAGTAAATGGAGGGACCTATAAATATTGTTCTTTGTCTGCGAATTACCTGCAGATTAAATTATCGGGCTCCCGTGGAGTTGCCAGAAAGGTGGTTGAGGTGTCTATCCCTGTAGGGCAATATACCGATATTCAGGCTTTACCTACCTGCGGGATTGCTACTACTGAGAAGCTGATCGGCTATTATGATGATCCACGTTATTTTCTGGACCCGGAACGGGTGAATGCCGGCATTGTATGGTTTGCGAAAGGTTCTATCGAGTACAAGATTCCAAATTATCTATTTCAAGATCAAGTGGTGCAGGAAATTGAGATTTCGCTAGAAATAGGTTCCGAAGCTCCACATGTAAATGAGAAGTGGCCGTCGGATATTGGCTTTATGATGAATGGTCAGGATTTAGGAAAATGGACCAGTCCGGGCGACTTTGGCCTCACTAGAGGACGATTAAATCCCATTTGGTGGCGTTCGGATGTTAACCAATATGGTTTGCTGAAGGTTCTGCGGATTAATACAGGTGGAACCTTTGTAGATGGCCAGCAAATCTCAGATATTACCTTGGAGGATGTACGAGTAGAGCAGGATCAGTGGACCTTTCGTTTAACGGCAGAGAATAGCGGACGGAGAAGAGGGGGACTAACCATATATGGCCGTGGGTTTGGGAATTACGAGCAAGACATTATGTTTAGAGTGTATTATGAATGATTTCGAGTTTGCAGAAGAGGTGTTTTATAAGATTCTGTAGAAAATTTAAGCTTGTGTACCAATTATTACCTCTGATAAAATAAAAATAAAAAATATATTGTAATGAAAACGTTTTTATGTTAATTTAAATCTATAAAAACGTTTTTATTCGTAAAGGAAGATTGAATCATTATGGAAAAGGTAACGATCAAAGATGTTGCCAGAGAGGCTGGAGTCTCCATTTCTACGGTTTCCAACGCGCTAAATGACGTAGATGTATTGAACCCGGAGACGAAATCACATGTTCTTAAGGTTGCGAAGCGATTAAATTATGTTCCTAACCTGAACGGTAAGCTCCTTAGGAATGGGAAAACCAAAATGCTGGGTTTTTTCACAACAAGTGTGTCGGGTCCATACTTCTATAAGCTGGTTGAGTCCATGTCGCGTGAATGTGATCGGCTAGGTTACGGGCTGAATGTATTTGTTACCAAGGATAAACAAGTGATTATGAGCAATATTCTAGGCCGGCGAGTGGATGGTGTCATTATCTACGAAGAGCTGAGAATAGACGAAGAAGAAATTGCTGCAATGGTGAAAGACAAGATCAAGGCTGTATTTCTGGATCGGCCGCTTAAGAACGACACGATGGGAAGCGTGATATTTGATTCCTTTGAAGCGGGGTTTGAAGCGACCAAATATTTAATCAGTCTAGGGCATAAAAAGATTGCTTACATATCTGGTGTGGATGAGATGTACGACAGTGTTCAGCGGAGAGAAGGATACTTAGCTGCTTTGCGTCAGTATCAGCTACCCACGCATGAAGAGTATATTATACAAGGATATTTTGAAGAAGAAAGCACTTACAACGCTATAAAATCTTTTCTTCACTATAGTCCTGATAAAATACCTGATGCCTTCTTAGCAGGGAACGACTTGAGTGCAATTGGATGTATTCAAGCTTTGAAATCGCATGGATACGAAGTTCCGCTAGATGTTAGTGTTATGGGGTTTGATGATATTGATATTGCGCAATATTTCTCACCGCCTTTAACTACTGTAAGAAATCAAATTGCTAGACAAGGTATTTTGGCCATTAATCACCTCGTTCGTATGATTCAGAAGAAGGAACAGGGCGAGATGATGAAATTGGCGGGTGAATTAGTTGTAAGAGGTTCTAGTCAAGTAAAGATTGGTCGGTAAGAACACATATATGTAATGGGTTCAAGGTTTCACCCGATCATTTTTTAAAATTTTGTTGTTTTGGGAGGGTTTTTTTTTCGAAAAAATAAAAACGTTTTTATTGTTTGGGGATCATGATTCGGAGGGGAGAAGAAAAAGTGGATAAATTAGCCGTAGTGCCAACAAACGGAAAGAATCCAATGAGCGGGAAAAAGCCTATGGGGCAGAGGGTCAAAGAATTTGTAATTGATTATAAGAGACAATGGGAAATTCAATCCATGGTCATCCCGGGAATTATTTTTATGATTATCTTTTGTTTTATTCCGATTTACGGATTGACGATTGCTTTTAAAAGCTACACCGTAATTGATACGCTCGATTCTGCACCTTGGGTAGGGCTCGATAATTTCAGAATTATTTTATCTGATAAATATTTTTGGGACGCTGTAGTCAATACATTAGGGATCAGCTTTCTGAAATTAGCCATAGGGTTTGTTATTCCTATTATTTTATCCGTTATGATTTACGAATTAAGTGGTGGACGTTTTAAAAAGATAGTGCAAACCATCTCTTATTTACCACACTTTTTGTCCTGGATCGTTCTCGGCGGGATGCTGATTGCCTGGTTTTCCTCATCCGGTATGTTTAATGAGATTATGCTCAGTTTGGGACTGATTTCGAAACCGGTAAATATTTTGCTTGATGCGAATAAATACTGGTGGATTGCAACGTTATCCGATATTTGGAAAGAGGCTGGTTGGGGAACGATTCTCTACTTAGCCATTATGTCGAAAATTGATCCTACTTATTATGAGGCTGCCAAAATAGATGGCGCAAGCCGTATGAGACAAATTTGGAATATCACGCTTCCTAACATGAAACCGATTATCAGTTTAAATCTGATTCTCACTGTAAGCGGTTTATTAGGATCAAATCTGGACCAAACCCTGGTATTGATGAATTCTCAGAACCGCGTTAAGGCGGAGGTCATTAATTCTTATGTGTATCGTATGGGTATGACGCAAGGTGACTTCTCTTATGCTACTGCTGTTGGTTTAGGTGTCTCCATCGTTTCAGTCATCCTACTGATTAGCGCCAACAAAGTATCCAGTAAATTAAATGATAATCAATCAGTTCTGTAGAAGGAGGCATTTCTGTGAATCGTACGGTGGCTAAAGAAGATCTCGATAGTCGAATCTTTAATACCTTAAATATTATCCTGCTCTGTATTTGTACAATCATTATTGTCGTTCCTTTATGGAATGTAGTCATATCCTCTTTAAGTTCGGGCAAGGCGCTTGCGGAAGGCGGATTCATATTTTGGTCTCCAGAGTTCTCTTTGGAAAATTATCGTGCTGTATTTCAAGATGAGACCATTGGTTTAGCATTCGTAGTATCGCTTGCCAAAACATTCATTGGTGTCATTACCCACGTATTCTTTTGTGCCATGATCGGTTATGGCTTGAGTAAGAAATACATACGTGGACGTAAGCTGTATGTTGCCATGGGTGTAATCACTATGTTTTTCTCTGGTGGAATGATCCCTACGTATTTATTGATTAAATCATTAGGCCTCTTAAACAGCTTCTGGGTTTATATTATCCCGGCCTTGTTCAGTTATTATGATGTAGTTATTCTAATGAACTTCTTCAGAAATGTACCGGATTCACTTGAAGAGTCAGCCAAAATTGATGGTGCAGGTGACTGGCGCATTTTCCTAAAAATCTTTATCCCTCTTTCCATGCCGGCTATGGCCACCATTGCGTTATTTAACGGGGTTGGGCAGTGGAACGACTTTATGACTACCAAGTTATATATTACCGATCAATCGCTCTACCCGCTGCAGATGAAGCTCTATGAAATCATTGTTCAGTCGCAAACACAATCCATGCAAAATGTTGGTGGATCTGCGATTATCGAAACTACGACTAAAGGGGTTCAACTAGCAACAATTGTCATTACAACTTTGCCGATTGTTGTGATGTATCCAATATTACAGAGGTACTTTATCTCAGGCATGATGATGGGGGCGGTGAAGGAATAGTAAGTAAATCTCCAAGTAGTGAATGCTTACAAAACATTTTAGGGGGAAATAAAAGATGAACAAAGCATTTGGGAAAAAAGGACTCAAACTTTGTACGGCACTTATGGCTGTTGTATTAGTATTTACAGGTTGTGGATCGAAAGGTAATTCTGACAGCTCCAGTAAAGAGTTAAGCTCCATTGAAGGCCGTTATACTATAGATCCGGAAACACCGGCATGGAAGCTGGATACAAAAAAAGAGACAACAGATCTGACTTGGTACGTGAATGCAGACTGGTGGAATACTGATTTCGGAAAAGACCTTGTCACCAAGAAAATTAAAGAGGATTTAAACATCAACATTAAATTCATTACAGGCGATGACACTAAGCTGAATACGATTTTTGCCGGCGGTGAAATGCCAGATCTGTTGACTATTTTTGATTCCAACTCTCCAGTCGTACAAAAAGCTGCTACATGGGCATTGCCTTTAAATGATCTGGCAGATAAATATGATCCGTATTTCAATAAAGTTGCAGAAAAAGATACGATGAACTGGTTCCAGTTAGCAGATGGCAAGACCTATGGATACCCTAACTATTCCAATACGCAAAACGATTATGATAGCGGTAACATCCCTGCTAAAACAGCCTTTGTCATCCGCAAGGATGTTTACGAAGCCATTGGAAAACCAAGCTTTGGAACTCCTGAGGAATTCAAGAGCGTTATGCAACAAATCAAAAAACAATTCCCGGACATGATTCCTTTTGGTTTTAACTCCATTGGTTCAGGCACTGGTTCTTTGGGAGATGTATTGGAGGACTTCATCGGAGTGCCGATGGAAACTGAAAATGGCGAATTCTACAACCGTAACCTGGATGAGGATTACTTGACTTGGTTGAAAACGTTAAATGAAGTCTACAGAAATGGTGATATCAGTGATGACAGTTTTGCTGATGACGGTACTGCCTTTGAAGAAAAAGTGAAATCTGGTAAATATGCAACAATACTTTTGGATGGAACCCCTCAACAAAGTGGTAACCTGCAAATCTTCATGACAGAAAATCCAGGCAAGGAATATATCGCTATTGATGGCCCACAAAGTACTGTTGGACATGAACCAACGTTGAATCAATCCGGAATTACAGGTTGGATGATTAGCTATGTTACTAAAAAGGCTAAGGATCCTGCAAAAGCGATTCAAATTTACACTTATTTGCTCAGCGACGAAGGACAAAAGCTCATGAACTACGGTATTGAAGGAGAGACCTATAAAGTTAATGACAGCGGTAAAATTGAATTCTTGCCTGAAATCAAAGACCTGCAATTAAATAATGCCGATAAATTCAAAAAAGATTACCGGATGGGCGAATTTATGTTCTTTGGACATGACCGTGATAAAGCGCTGAGTAATGACGCATTCGCAGATTCCATTAAACAAATGCAAGAGTGGGGCAAAGGAAAGCTAAAACCACACTTTATTCTTGAAAATATTAACCCGGCTCAAGGAACGCCTGAAGCTCGCAGTCTTACTGCAATTGATACTACTTGGAACACTACGCTTGTAAGTATGATCCGCGCTAAAGACGATGCTACATTCGACAGCACCTTGGCTGCTTACAAAACATTTTTGAATGATAACAACTGGGATAAGATTGTAGAAGTTCGTTCTGAAAAAATGAAAAACAACAAAGAAAAATTAGGCCTTAAATAAGTTAGATAATAGAATGTGGCCCCTTCACTGGGGCCTCTTCATAGAAAGATGGAGGGAAACAACATGCCAGAGCTTAAAATTTATCAATCCACCGGGGAGAATACATTGTTTGTAGAGCAAAGTCTGCAACAATTAACTCCAATTGCTGACGCAGAGGCGACCACTACTGTAACTATTGACGAGAATCAAACCTTTCAGGAAATGGATGGCTTTGGAGCATCCTTTACGGATTCATCCGCTTATTTGATTAATCAAGTCCTGGACAACGAACAGAAAAAGGAAGTCATGAGCAAGCTTTTTGACGCACAAGATGGAATTGGTTTGTCCGTATTAAGAAATCCAATGGGGGCATCGGATTATGCTAGAGATATTTATAGCTATGATGATAGACCTGCACAGGAAACGGATACGGAATTAACCCACTTCTCTATCGCACATGATGAAGCAGACATTATCCCTTTGTTGCAACAAGCTCTGGAAATTAACCCTGAGATCAAACTGATGGCTTCTCCATGGAGTGCACCAGGTTGGATGAAGACTAGCGGATCGATGATTGCTGGAGAACTTAAACAAGAATATTATCAGGCTTATGCCGATTATTTTGTTCGATATATTCAAGCTTTTGAAGGGCACGGATTGCCAACTTATGCTGTAACACCACAGAACGAGCCTTTATTTGAACCCAAACACTACCCTAGTATGTTAATGTTGCCTGAGGCGCAAAAAGATTTCATTAAAAACTACCTGAAGCCGAGCTTTGTTAAGCATAACATCGCTACAAAAATTCTCTGCTACGACCACAACTGGGATCGTCCAGATTATCCGTTAACCGTGCTCGATTATGCAAAAGATGAAGTGGATGGTGTAGCTTGGCACTGGTATGGTGGCAATGCGTCAGCGCAATCAGAGGTTCTGAAAGCTTTTGCTGATAAAGAAGTGCATTTTACAGAAGGTTCTGGTGGAGAATGGATTCCTCCGTTTGAACAAGCCTTCTCCAATGTAATGAGAACAGGGATTGATATTCTTAGAAATCATAGTAAATCCTTTGTGTTATGGAATATGGCCTTAGATGAAAAGAACGGCCCAACCGTACCGGGTTTTGGCAAAAGTACTTGTCGTGGTGTTGTGACAGTTAACCAAGAGACCAAGGAGCTTACGTATACGCTCGACTATTATGCGCTTGCCCATTTCAGTAAAATTATTCGTCCGAAGGCTGTGCGCATTGACGCTTCAACCGATCAAGAAGTGATTCGTTCCGTAGCTTTTAAGAATACAGATAACTCTATTGCAGTTGTTCTGTTTAACGATAGTGAAAAGGCTGAGAATGTGGCTTTGAACTTGCCGGGAGCGGATGAATTATCTTTCCGTTTGGCATCAAAAAGTGCTTTATCCATTCTGATAAAATAATTAGAGGACGTAGCTCAGAAGCACTCGAATCTTGATTCGGGTGCTTTTTTTATGAAAATAATCGTATAAAAAATCTATGTTCGGTAAGCTTAGTTTTGAATTTACGGATTTTCTATAATAGTAAATAAAAATGGCAGTCCAGAGCTGAAGTTCAGCGTCTGGACTGCCATTTATTTTTTGTGTAATTGGATTGCGAGTTCTAACGTTCTAAACGGTAACCACCGTGAAATACAGGACCCACATATTCATTAAACGCAAATCCATTACGAATGGCTGCGGAGACAAAATCTTTAGCTTTTGCAACAGCTTCATGAACCGTTAAGCCATTAGCTAGACCGCCTGTAATTGCTGCGGCAAAAGTACATCCAGCTCCATGATTGTGAGCGGGTTCGATTTTGGCTGTTTGGAATACAGTGTACTCAGAACCGTCGAAGAAGATATCAATCGCTTGATCGCCGCCGAGTGCTTTGCCGCCTTTAACCACGACATTACGTGCACCGAGCTTATGAATCAGACGGGCAGCTTCTTTCATTTCCTCAAGGGTAGTAAGTTTGCCAAGACCTGAAAGAACACCTGCTTCAAACAAGTTTGGGGTGACCACAGTTGCTAGTGGTAGCAATAAGTCACGAATAGCCTCAGCGCTGTCAGGGTTCAAGACTTCATCTTCACCCTTGCACACCATAACTGGATCAATAACTACATTAGTCTGAAGATTTTCTTTGATCGCTTGCTCTGCAACGCGCACAATTTCAACACTTCCAAGCATACCTGTCTTCATGGCATTAACCGGGCCACCAGCGAAAATAGTTTTTAACTGCTCAGCAACAATGGAGGCATCAATTGGATAAACATTATGGTGCCAGCCGTTGTCCGGGTCCATAGTAACGATAGTGGTCAAGGCACTAAAGCCGTAGGTACCATACTCTTCAAATGTTTTTAGATCCGCTTGGATGCCTGCGCCACCACTGGAGTCGCTGCCTGCAATAGTTAGAGTTTTAATAATTTGAGTCATGGTTACGTCCCCTTTATATATGTCTGAATTCATAAACAACGCATTGCATTGATTATAACAAAAAATAGCACCTACGTCTTTCTAAAAGCAAGAGTAAGGTTGAAAATACCTTCCTCTAAAAATTCCCACCCTTAGTCCAGCTTCTCTGCGTTTGGGTCAGCAATGAAGAGCGGTCCATGATTATCTGTAAAGAACTTCATGAGGGTCTCCACTACTTCCTGCTGTGGGGATGTTTGAGCTTGATGTATTCCGATACTGCGGAATAAATAACCCCATTCTCCCTTATCGTAATAGGCAGCACCCTCATCCTGATAACCATTCGCGTCTGCTTGAAGCGTATATCTGACCGTCCTTGCTTCAGCCCCAGCAGTACCTAAAATATGCTGTTCGCTAAACTTAAGCGGATTATTAATGGTAAATCCCAGCGCGTCAGCCCATTCGGCTTTTTCCGGGAAATAAGCTCCGATTGCAGTGATGGCACAGCCTATACAAGTCCAAGCCGTATCTGAATAGTTCATGTTTTGTTCCGGATGGTTCGGATCCTGAAAGGTAACTCCATAAGAACCGTTAGCGCCGACAACCGCGGTAGCCTGCCATCCGGCAGGAGCGAGTAGAAGATAACCTCCACCGATATCAGGGCGGTAGACCAGCGTTGCTTCTACTTGGCTTTTCATGTCTTGAGATAAAGCAAAGGTCATTTCAGGTATGGGGGGGATTTCTGTATTTACATATTCGCTGCCACTATCAATATTTAGCTGCGCGAGCGTAGTGTGCAGTGGAATGATGACCTGCCCATTATCGGGATCACTGCTAGGAAATTCGATTATTTCTTGAGTGGAGCTGGGTTTGTTATCTGCTTCATTATTAGTTTGTGCGTTGGTGGATGTAGGTGGTGTGGTAGGTGTACCCCAGTCGAGCCCTTTATATCCAACCAGCAGCACTAGTACAATTACGACGCATAATATTGAAGTTAAGATCCAGCCGTTTCTAACACCTCTTCGTTTGGATTTCATATATGTTGTACCTCCTTTGATCTTACTTATATAGACCTAAGAATGGAGTGGAAAGTTTCTTACATAACCTTTATATTTCTGAAGTTCTTCATGATCGGGCGGGATAGAGAGGGAGTCCGTTTCTTAAACCCTGCATATCAATATAGAAAGAATTTCAAACAAAGCGTGTAGGAGGGCGAGTATGGTTACGATTAGTTTATGTATGATAGTGCGAAATGAAGAAAAAAGCTTGCACCGATGTTTGTCTACCATTACAAGTCTCGTAGATGAAATTGTTATCGTGGATACAGGCTCGACGGATAAAACAAAAGAGATTGCGTTGTCCTTCGGAGCTGTAATTTATGATTTTGAATGGATTGATAATTTTAGTGCCGCACGTAATTTTGCCTTTAGCAAAGCTACTCAGGAGTACATTTTGTGGCTTGATGCGGATGATTATATAAAGGAAGAGGATCAGATTCTTTTTAAAAAACTAAAAGAAATCCTGCCCGGACATATTCACAGTGTGAACATGCAATATAATCTGGCTTTTGACGAAGCGGGAAATGTCACAGCTAGTTTACGCCGCAACAGGCTGGTTCGGCGCAGCTGCAACTTTCAATGGATTGGGCCTGTTCATGAGTATTTAGAGGTAAGTGGTCCTTCTTTTAGTAGTGATGTCTGCATCACACATGAGAAAGATAAGGAATACACAGATCGTAATTTGCGGATTTATCAAAAACGAGTTGCACAGGGTGAAGTATTTTCGCCGAGAGACCAGTATTATTATGCGAATGAATTAAGGGATCATGCTATAAATGAAGAGGCTTGCAAATACTATGAGATTTTCTTAGCGGGTGGGCAGGGCTGGATTGAAGATAATTTCCAGGCTTGCCTAAAGCTTGCCGAATGCCGGGAACGGTTGGGGGATAAAGAAGGTGCATTTGAAGCGTTATGTAAAACCTTGCAGTATGATAAACCACGTTCAGAGTTCTGTTGCCGACTGGGGGCACTTCTGCTGGAAAAAGGCCAGTTGCATCCAGCCGCATACTGGTATGAGCTAGCGATTCAGCTACCGCGGGATAACGATTCGATGGGGATGAAGAATGGGATCTTTTATACCTGGCTGCCGCATCTTCAATTGGCACTTTGTTATGATCGTCTCGGCCAACACGAGAAGGCGAATCATCACAATGAAATGGCGTTGAGTTTTTATCCATCCCATCCTAGTATGTTATACAATCGCACCTATTTTAAAAATCTGCTTGGCGATAAATATGTAGCGCTTCAGGCTTAATTTAGTAAAAGAGATGCCCCAGCCGTTCTGATTATGACTGCTGGGGCATTAATGCGTTTTTGGAGCTTGCAAGATTACTGGCAGTGGGGAACCTTCCCGTGATCCCCGGCAAGCTTCGCTAATTAGCTCCAGATTTCCGCGTAGGAAGTAGCTATCGGACTCAGTTGACCTTAAACGTTGCTTTATGGCACATTTGGAATTCTAACGGACCGCATAGTCGCTATTGACCTGAAACACAATCGATTTGGAGCAATATCTCAGGAATAGCTGCATTGGAGTCCGAAACTGTGCTCAAAAGGCGATAAATGGGCAAATAGCGTCATCTGGGTCCGGAAGCATCAGAGGGGAGAGAGTGAAGCGGATAGTTACTGGCGGAGTTGCGCTGTCCTCTTGATCCCCGGCAATCTTCGCTGATTGGCTCCAGATTTCCGCGTACGAAGTAGCTATCGGACCCAGCTGACCTTAAACGCTGCTATATGGCACATTTGGAATTCTAACGGACTGCATAGTCGCTATTGACCTGAAACACACTCGATTTGGAGCAATATCTCAGGAATAGTTGCACTGGAGTCCGAAACTGTGCTCAAAAGGCGATAAATGAGCAAATAGCGTCATCTGGGTCCGAAAGCACCTGAGGCGAGAGTGGGGCGGGTGGTTACTGGTTGTAAGAGTAAGCTCGGGGAAATGACTCCGGTAGTGTAGGAGAAAAGGCGTGGCGGATGATTACCGGGTGTAAGAGTGAAGCGGATAGTTACTGGCGGAGTTGCGCTGTCCCCTTGATCCCCGTCAAGCTTCGCTGATTGGGTCCAGATTTCCGCGTAGGAAGTAGCTATCGGACCCAGCTGACCTTAAACGCTGCTATATGGCACATCTGGAATTCTAACGGACTGCATAGTCGCTATTGACCTGAAACACACTCGATTTGGAGCAATATCTCAGGAATAGTTGCACTGGAGTCCGAAACTGTGCTCAAAAGGCGATAAATGGGCAAATAGCGTCATCTGAGTCCGGAAGCATCAGAGGGGAGAGGGTGGGTCGGGGGTTACTGGATGTAAGAGTAAGCTCGGCGTAAATGACTCCGGTAGTGTAGGAGAAAAGGCGTGGCGGATGATTACCGGGTGTAAGAGTAAGGTATGAGGTGTAAGATTCCCGGTAGCGTAGGAGTATAGGCGAGGCGGATGATTACTGTGTGTAAGAGTGAGGCGCATAGTTATTGGCGATGTTGAGCTGTTCCCTTGATCCCCCGGCATGTTTCGCTAATTAGCTCCAGATTTCCGCGTACGAAGTAGCTATCGGACCCAGCTGACCTTAAACGCTGCTATATGGCACATTTGGAATTCTAACGGACTGCATAGTCACTATTGACCTGAAACACACTCGATTTGGAGCAATATCTAAGGAATAGTTGCACTGGAGTCCGAAACTGTGCTCAAAAGGCGATAAATGGGCGTATAGCGTCATCTGGGTCCGGAAGTATCAGAGGGGAGAGGGTGGGGCGGGGGTTACTGGATGTAAGAGTAAGCTCGGCGTAAATGACTCCGGCAGTGTAGGAGTACAGGCGTGGCGTATGATTACTGGGCGCAAGAGTAAGCTCGTAGGTGGATCATTATCAGCAGCGTAGGAGTAAAGGTAGACAGTAATTAATATTCAGAAGATATTCCAAAGAGGGTAACCAAGCATCCATGAACTAGATGCTGGGTTACCCTCTTTTAGAAAGCTGGATTGTATTGTTGTTCCTTCTTATAATCGTTTGGAGGGAGACCTACCTCTTGTTTGAAAAGCTTGGAGAAATAGGAGTAGTTGCTATAGCCAACTTTGTTGGCGACGGTATATACAGACATATTTGTGGTTTCTAATAGATGTTTCGCAGCAGCGATTCGGACGTGGATGACGTAGCTTCCTAATGAAACCCCAGTTTCTCGTTTGAATATCCTCGCCAGGTAATCAGGATTGAGATAAACAATTTCAGCCAAATCATTTCGGGTCAGATCATCGCCGTAATGTGAATGAATGTATTGTTTGATTTCTTCTGCGACGGACTTAGGCTGGGCAGCAAAGTCACGATATTTCATGGCTGTAGTGACAAGGTATTTAAGATATTCTTCCATATCCTCGATTGAATCCAAAGAGTGCATAGATAATTTATCATTAGTTTTGCCAGAGTATAATTTGTGCGATCGTATCCCTTTCAGATTGAGAAATGAATAGACTAGCTGAACTACATCTAAACGGAACAAGCTAAGGACAGAGGTCTCAAGTGTTCTATTGTTAAGCATGACCTTTAAATATTGTGTAACTTCTTCAAGAAAAGCAGTGAATTTATTCTGGTTCAGCAGCTCTTCCAAATAGGCAAGATCCGGTGGTGTATAGCCCGGTTTATTTTGCTGCAGATAAGCCTCCACCAAAAAGGTCTGATTTCTGTATCTCGTAATTTCTTCATCCATAGTCAGGGATTGTTTTAGAACATTCCCTACATTACTCAGTTTATCGTATAAGCCAATATTGCAGCAGACATCACATTTTAAATAAGGATTCGCCTTTTGAATAAAAGAAGAACATAATGCTTCAAGCCGTTGCGTGTCTGGTGCCTGGTTCCATTTTAAAATGGCGATCCAGTTATAATCTTTATATTCCAGAATGCTTTCGATGGTAAAACAAGGGTGCTGAAACAATTCGTACAATACATTTAGCAGGGCAAAATCAAACAGATCCTTTTCTTCTTTTCCCATGCTGCCATTGTAAGGGAATAAGTTAAATATCAAAGGCTGTAGAGTATCGCTCATTTGATAGGAGAGGTTTTGTTCTTCAATGGCATGTGTGATGTCTGCCAACTTAATCGGAAATGATGTACTGCCACTGACTAGCTTCCGCCAAAAATGCTCAAGAATCTTCGCCTGATTTTTTTGCCAAAAGTAACCGCCCTGAATGGCTTTTTCGTTTTTTTGCTGCTCTTTTGCTTGGGTGACCGCCTTTTGGATGATCAACATCAGCTTGTCAAATTCAATGGGCTTGAGGAAATATTCAAAGCTCTGCAATTCGATTGCTTTCTGCGCATAGTTGAAATCTGCATAATTGGTAAGAAGAATAGTCTGAATACTATAATTTCCCTCGCGAATCCATGCCAGTAATTCCAGTCCGCTGCCCTGCGGCATTTCAATATCTGAAATCAGAATTTGAACAGAATGCTTTTCTATTATTTCACGTGCTTGAGCGACATTATTAGCCGTATAAACGGTATCAATGTGGAGTGATTCCCAATCTATTTTCTTTTGCAATGCGGCAATAACATAAAAGTCATCATCAACAAGCAGTACATTCATAGTTTGCTCTCCATTCATTTAGATTTATCAGGAAGTTTCGGAAGATATAAGATTACACTAGCGCCGCCGCCCTCCAAATTGGAGAAGGTGACGGTTGCTCTTTTTAAATATAGGTACTCTAGTCTTTTAAGCGTATTCATAATGCCGATTTGCGTACCTTTACTTTGATCCAAGGGCTCTCCAAGATTAAGTTTCTCTAACACCTGAGGTGGAAAACCGGGACCGGTATCGGTGAGCTGGATAACGAGCATTTCTTCTTCCTGCTCCATCTGTAATCGTTGTACTGTAAGTCTGATCTCGGCTTCATGTTCGCGTGAAATCGCATATTTAATTGAATTTTCGATAAAGGTTTGCAGCACTAACGGTGGAATTTCCACACTGCCTGCCTGTTCCTCTTGTTCGATGTAATAAATAAATGCGTCCTGATAACGTTGCTTTTGAATCTCCAAGTAGGTTCGGACATGCTCGATTTCATCCTCTAACCGGACAAAATTCTCGCCATTCTGAAAAATGTAACGGAAATACTTAGAGGTAGACAACGTCATATTTTCAATTTCTTTATACATATGAATTTGCGCCATGCTATAGATGCTAGTCAGACAGTTTAAGAAAAAGTGTGGTTTAATCTGTAGCTTCATATAGTCCAGCTGTATTCTTTGTTTCTCCAGTTCCTGCTCGTACATAGCGATTTTAAAGGTTTTGATTTGTTCAACCAAGCCTTTAAACTGAGTGTTTGCTTGTTCCAGCTCTATAATCTCACTGCTTTTGAAATCTGCGGGTTGCCCAGACTCATTAATGAAAGCAAGGTTATCGGAGAAGCTTTGAATCGGACCTAACACTCTTTTTTTGAAAAAGAGCAGAACAATGCATAACGTGGAGGTCACAATGAAGAACAATAACATAATAAGCAGCTGGGCAATCATGATTTTTTCGAATATGCCATATTTAATGACCATTTTGGTGCTGAAGGTGGTGTCTGAGAATGCGCTGTTGATGGTTGTACGCGATTGCAAAAGATTAGCGAATCCCCCATTTTCCGTTATTAACGTTCCGCTATTGGAGATCGGACTGGTTAAAGGCTGTTCATTCTCATCTACTAGAGAAACATAACCATTGGCGCCAAGATTAATTTGGCGTAGCGGCCGGATCAGATTATCTGCGGAGATCAGTCCAATTAAATAGCGATTGTAATAGGGCACGATATTAATTACATAATAATGGTTGTTCACAAGAATAGGCGTCCATTTGGAATAAAACTTCTCATACATCTCCTTATCATCAATATAAGAAATAATCTTCTTTTTCAGCTCCCTGTAATCCGTATAGGTTACGCTGATCGGTGCACAATTCAAAAAATAGGTCTCATTTTTCAAGTAGTAGAAGAAGTTATACTCATGCCCGTAGTTTTTTTGCAGCTCGGTAAAGCGTTTGAACAGATTATCATTTGCTTTTAAGAACTCGATACTGTTGACCCCGTAAGTATTCATCGTTAGTAAGCTCTCATCGTTCCCAAGCGTCCAGCCCATATAGTGATTAATGTAGGCAAAATCATGATTAATACGATTGATGTAAAGCGCCGCAGTATCCTGCAAATTTCGAGTGGACTGCTGCTTAACGATGGAAATGGAAGCGATGCTGATTCCTAAATCCAGAATAAGGACTGTGAATGAAACCAACATCATGACTTTTATATAATGGCGAATGGGGTAGGTTTTATGTTTCGCTGTTTTTTTGATCATAAAGTCATTATAAAACCTCTGCGTGAAAAAAACATAAGAACTCGCTAGTGATTTCCCTCAAAGTCCGGATAGCACATACAGAAGTCGGGATACTGTTATTAAATCTCCCCAAGTAGAGCATTTAGCTTTTGTATTTTTTGTAAGCGAATTCAAAGGTCTGGATAACCGTCTTAATGTGTCCGGAATACGAAAAAATAAGAAGTTATTATAAAGCTATTCAGATGCATTTTGATAAATTGAAATGGGGGATTAAGAGATGAGTCAACACAGTAAGAAAAAAACTGCAAAGAAATGGACTGTGGGTCTGCTGGCGGCTGCGATGGTAGTTGGAATTGCTGGCTGCGGCGGTAACAACGGGAATAATGCAGCGACAAATGAAACGAGCAGCTATAACAAAGAAGGTCTGCCGATTGTGAATGAGCCTGTGACACTTAAAGTGCTGACTGTCCGTTGGGGGAGTATGGGGGACACCTTTACGCAAAACCAATGGCTGAAGGATCTGGAGAAAAATACGAATGTCAAAATCGATTGGCAAGTAATGTCCTCCAATGACTGGGGTGAGCAGAAGTCGATTATGCTGGCAAGTGGCACGCTTCCGGATATCGTTTTGGGAGATCAAACCTTTGGGGATGCCGATATCGTAAATAATCTGAGCTTTTTCCGGCCGCTTGATGATTATATCGAGCAAAATATGCCTAATCTCAAAGCAGCTATGGAAGAAACCCCAGAAATGAAAAAAATCAGCACATTTCCTGACGGGAAAATCTACTCCCTGCCAACAAGACTTCCTGCACGTCCAAAAAGCTCACGTCAGCCTGTGATTAACAAGACCTGGCTGGACAAATTGGGCTTGAAGATGCCTGAAACGATTGATGAGCTTTATAACGTGCTCAAAGCTTTTAAAGAACAAGATCCGAATGGGAATGGAAAACAAGATGAGATTCCTTTTATTGAAATTGGTAATGACTTGATCAGTCCTTTCGGAATTGCCGATTTAAATAACAATAATATGATCATCAAGGACGGAAAAGCGATATATTTCCCTATTTCGGAGGAGTTCAAAGAAGGTCTCAAATGGGAAAATAAATTGTATGCGGAAGGCTTGCTAGATAAAGAGGTATTCACTCAGGACGATACGATGAGATCGGCTAAGTTCCAGAATCCGGATGCTCCAATCGTAGGCTTTACGTACCAATGGACTCCAGACGCCGTGTTTGGGAAATGGAGCGATCAATATGTGACGATTCCACCGATTGCCGGACCAGATGGTAAACGTTATACGATCGGGAATCCGATTGGGATGAATCTTAACCGTAATGAGCTGCTGATCACCACGTCCTGCAAATATCCTGAGGTTGCCGCACGTTGGGCAGATCAGTTCTATACTGACGAAGCGAGCATTCAGAATTTCTGGGGTGCGATTGGAACGGTTATTAAGAAAAACGATGATAGCACTTATACGTTGATGGATCCACCAGCTGGAACCAGCGCAGATGCTTGGTATTGGGATCAATCGCTACGTGATTTTGGACCGAAATATGTGAGCCCATCCTTTGAATCGAAAATTGTCCTGAACCCTGAAAGTGGAGATGGACTGAAGCTGCAGCTGGATAAGCTGGGCAGTGAATATGTAACCACACCTTTCCCTAACGTAATGTACACTTCTGAGGAGTTCGAGGAGCTGCCAACCTTGACTACGGATATCGACAGCTATGTGAATACTATGCGGGCGCAATTTATTAGCAAAGGCGGAATTGACGAGGGCTGGGATGATTATGTGAGCAAGCTTAATAAAATGGGACTTGAAAAGTTAGTTAAGATTCGCACGGATGCTTACAGCCGTTATATGAACGTGAAATAACCTATTCGTCTTTCGAAAAAGGTGCTGCCCTGCAGGATAGCTGTGGGGTAGCATTCTCTATTTTAAAAAGGAGGGGATGTCATGAAATCTAGTCCACTTCATTTCGGGCGGAAATTCGGACAAATCAAACAAAATTGGGGTCTCTATCTATTGCTTTTTCCTGCTGTAGTTCTGACGTTATTATTCGCGTACAAGCCAATGTACGGGGTGCTGATTGCTTTCAAGGATTATAGCCCGGCGTTGGGAATTGGAGGCAGCCCTTGGGCTGGATTCAAGTACTTCGAGAAATTTTTTCATTCCTATCAATTTTCATCAACGATTAAAAATACATTGATCATCAGTGTGTACAGTCTGATTACCTTTCCGATTCCAATTATACTGGCGCTGATGGTTAACCAGATGAGACCTAACCGGTTCAGACGTTTTTTCCAGACGGTGTCCTATATGCCGCACTTTATCTCCACAGTAGTAATGGTGGGTTTAATGATGATTTTGTTCTCACCTAGCACCGGACTGCTGGGCAATATATATAGTCTTTTTGGAAAAGAGGCTCCTGATCTGATTGGCTCCGCTGGATTATTCAGCAGTGTGTATGTTTGGTCAGATGTGTGGCAGCATGTCGGCTGGGACAGCATTATCTTTATCGCTGCGCTCTCCGCAGTTGATCCTAGCTTGTACGAGGCGGCAACCGTAGACGGAGCAAGCCGGATGCATAAAATTCGTTATATCGATATTCCGATGCTGATGCCAACAGCGATAACCTTGCTTATTTTGCGGGTCGGTGGATTGCTTGGGGTTGGGTTTGAAAAAGTGTACTTAATGCAAAATGACTTGAACATCACTTCAAGCGAAATTCTTTCTACTTATGTCTACAAAATTGGCTTGCTCAGCAGTCAATACAGCTTTTCCTCGGCGATCAACCTGTTTAACACCGTTATTAATTTTATTTTATTGATCATGGTCAATCAGATTTCTAAAAAACTAAGCGAAAATAGCTTGTGGTAGAAGGGAGGAGCATTGAAATGGGAGGTTTAGAGACAGTTACTAAAGGGAATGTGGGGAAAATAAAGAAGAATCGTTCTTCGGATACTATAATGGAAATAGTGATGTATGTTATATCAGCAATTTTTCTAGTTATCTTAATCTATCCGCTATATTTTATCGTCATTGCTTCATTCAGTGATCCTTCTGCGGTGGCGGGGGGGCAGGTTTGGTTATTTCCTAAAGGGTTCACCTTCGATGGTTACAAAGAGCTGCTGCGTCATGAAAATATTTGGATCGGTTACTGGAATACCATCATGTATACGGTGGTAGGGACGGCAATCGGTTTAATTGTAAATATTTCTGCGGCCTATGCGTTGTCCAGAAAGGATCTTGTGGGGCGAAAATATCTTTCCCTGTTTTTCATCTTTACGATGTTTTTTAATGGGGGGTTAATTCCGACTTTTCTAACGATCCGTGATTTCCATCTGTACGACACATTTCTGGTGATGGTACTGCCTTTCTCCGTTGGGGTGTTTAACATTATCGTTGCCCGCACCTTTTTTCAGTCGAGTATTCCGGGAGATTTATGGGAAGCTGCACAGATCGATGGTTGTGGAAATCTTCGATATTTTGTACAGATCGTTTTGCCACTATCGAAGGCGATTATTGCCGTGCTGGGTCTATGGATCGCCGTTGGTTACTGGAATTCATATTTTAATGCCTTGATCTATTTGAAAAATCCTAATATGTATCCCTTGCAGCTGATTCTGCGAAATATTCTGATCACCAATCAGATGCAATCGGGGATGGGAACCGGGGAAGCTGCGCAAATCGCACTACGACTCGCCAATATGATGCGGTATTCTGTTATTATCGTGGCAACGGTTCCGATTATGTGTGTGTACCCCTTTGTACAAAAATACTTTAACCAAGGGGTAATGATCGGCGCAGTGAAGGAATAGTACATTCGGCTATTCTACTAACATTCATTCGTAAGGAGCAAGAACGTTATGAAAAAGCAACAAAAAAACAGGATATATAGAACAATCACCGTCATTCTTTTAGTGACAACGTTGCTTGCTAGCCTTACTGCCTGTAAAGGGAGCAATGGGGTTAATTCTGTTGAACCTGAGCCGGGCGGATTTAACAAAGAAGGATTGCCGATAGTGGATAAGCCTGTGACGCTGAAAGTACTCACTGTCCGGTGGGTAAGCATGGGAGATTCTTTTACCGAGAATCAATGGCTCAAGGATTTGGAGAAGAACACGAATGTCAAAATCGAGTGGCAGGTGATGTCCTCCAATGATTGGAGTGAACGGAAGTCTATTATGCTGGCCAGCGGCACACTTCCAGATATCATTTTAGGGAGTCAGACCTTTGGAGATGCGGATATCGTCAATAATTTAAGCTTATTTCGGCCGCTAGATGATTATATTGAGCAAAACATGCCTAATCTCAAAGCAGCTATGGAAGAAACACCGGAAATGAAAAAAATCAGCACCTTTCCTGACGGGAAAATCTACTCGCTGCCTGCAAGATTACCCTCACGTCCTAAAAGCTCACGTCAGCCTGTGATTAATAAAACCTGGCTGGACAAATTGGGTTTGAAGGTACCGGATACGATAGACGATCTTTATAACGTGCTAAAAGCATTCAAAGAACAAGATCCGAATGGAAACGGAAAACAGGATGAGATTCCTTTTATCGAATTAAGTAATGATCTAATCAGTCCCTTCGGAATTGCAGATTTGAATAATAACTTCATGGTGGTCAAGGACGGAAATGCGGTTTATTACCCGATTTCAGAGGAATACAAAGAAGGGCTCAAATGGGAGAGCAAATTGTTTAAAGACGGATTACTTGATAAAGAAGTATTCACTCAAGACGAAACGATGAGATCGGCAAAGTTTCTAAATCCGGATGCTCCAATCGTAGGCTTCTCTTATCAGTGGACGCCAGACGCTATGTTTGGCAAATGGAGTGATCAATATGTGACCATTCCGCCAATTGCTGGACCAGACGGGAAGCGCTACACCGTTGGGAACCCGTATGGGATGAATCTGGAACGCAACGAGCTGTTGATCACCACATCCTGCAAGTATCCAGAAATTGCAGCACGCTGGGCGGATCAGTTCTATACCAATGAAGCCAGCATTCAGAATTTCTGGGGTGCCATTGGAACGGTGATTAAGAAAAATGACAACGGTACGTATACATTGATGGACCCTCCAACCGGCACCAGTGCGGATGCTTGGTATTGGGAACAGTCACTCCGGGATTTTGGGCCGAAATATGTAAGCCCAGCTTTTGAAAAGACTATCTTTCTAAATCCTAAAACCGGAGATGGACTGAAGCTACAACTCGATAAGCTGGGAAGTAACTACACAACACCACCTTTCCCCAACGTAATGTACACTGCAGAAGAGTTTCAGGAGCTGCCGACCTTGACCACCGATATTGATAGTTACGTCAATACAATGCGTGCTCAATTTATAATCTCAGGTGATATTGACGAGCAGTGGGATGACTATGTGAAGCAGCTACGGGGGATGGGCCTCGAAAAGATGGTGAAAATTCGGACAGATGCTTTCAGCCGTTATATGGGCGTTGAATAACAAGAAATGAGGTTTTTACTTGATGGGAAATATAATGAAAGAGCCAACCCCTTTGGCGGCCCAATTAAAGCTGCATTCTGAACCAGGCAGTAATGCTGACGCGATTATTCAGGGGGAGTGCTATCGGTTCACTGTCTTAACTCCGGAGCTTATCCGGATGGAATATAGTGAGGAAGGTTTTTTCGAAGATCGGGCGTCGCAGACCGTTGTGAATCGCAATTTCCCGGTTCCAGAGTTCCGCGTAATGGATCTGGGGAATAAACTTGAGTTGATTACGGAGCGCCTGCATTTAACTTATGACAAGCAGCCTTTCTCCCGGCATGGTCTCAGTGTTCGGGTGAGAAACGAAGCGGGTCACCTAATGAGTGTCTGGAATTATGGAGATACAGTCCAAGATTTGGGAGGAACAGCACGTACACTGGATAATGCAGATGGTGCCATTCCGCTGGAGTACGGACTACTTTCACGTGCGGGGTATACGTTAGTTGATGATAGCACCTCCCTAGTACTGGAAGAGGATGGACGGGTCGAGCTACGGGCGTTGGCTGGCCTCGATGTTTATTTTTTTGGATACGGTCATGATTATTTGCACTGCTTGAAGGATTTCTATCACCTTTGCGGTCGTACGCCCCTATTGCCACGTTATGCCCTTGGCAACTGGTGGAGCCGTTATTACCGATATTCAGAAGAAGAATACAAAGCGTTAATGGAGCGGTTTGAGCTCGAGCGAATTCCGTTCTCCGTCGCTGTTATAGATATGGATTGGCATCTCGTCGATATTGATCCGCAGTATGGCAGTGGCTGGACGGGTTATACCTGGAACCGGGAACTGTTTCCGGAGCCTCAAAGATTTTTGGCATGGCTGCATGAAAAAGGTCTTCGAGTAACGCTCAACGTACATCCAGCAGACGGTGTACGGGCGTTTGAAGATCCTTATCTGGCCATTGCTGCGGAGATGGGGATGGACCCGGAAAAAGGGGATGCTGTGGAATTTGATATTACGGACCCGGATTTTTTACAGGCATACTTTAAGTTTCTGCATCATCCGCTAGAGGATGAAGGTGTGGACTTCTGGTGGATTGATTGGCAGCAGGGTGGAGTGACTAAAGTACCGGGACTAGATCCGCTTTGGATGCTGAACCATTATCACTATCTGGATAGCGGCCGGCGAGGCAACCGGCAGATTACTTTTTCCCGTTATGCAGGTCTTGGCAGCCATCGTTATCCTGTGGGCTTCTCTGGAGATACCATTGTCACTTGGGAGTCGCTGGATTTCCAGCCATACTTCACAGCCAACGCCGCCAACGTGGGATATGGTTGGTGGAGCCATGATATCGGGGGCCATATGAATGGTTATTTAGACGATGAGTTGGCAATGCGCTGGGTGCAATTCGGTGTGTTTTCACCTATTCTGCGGTTACATAGTTCTGCTAGTGCCTTTAACAGCAAGGAGCCATGGCGATTCAATAAGATTGCGGAAGATGTGATGAAGGATTGCCTGCGCTTGCGGCATAGTTTACTTCCCTATCTGTACACCATGAATCGCTACGCCAGCCGCGATAGTCTTCCGTTAATCCGACCGATGTATTATCATCATGCGTTGTCGAATGAAGCCTATGAAGTGCCCAATGAATATTATTTCGGAACGGAACTTATTGCCTGTCCGATTACACAGCCGGTCAACCCAAAGGTAGACGTTGCCGAATTTAAGGCTTGGTTACCTGAAGGGATTTGGATAGATTTTTTTAACGGAAGAGTGTACGACGGTGGCAGAAAGCTTTCTCTTTATCGCAATCTTGAGAATATCCCTGTATTAGCTAAAGCAGGTGCTATCGTGCCTATGGCAGATCTGACGCAATATACCTCTTCAGTGGATAATCCGAGGCATATGGAGGTCCGTGTATTTGCGGGAGGAAGGGGTCATTTTCATCTCTGGGAGGATGAGGGCGATACTGCGGAGGATCAGGACGATCAATGGTGTGATACAGAAATGATCCTGGAAATGGGGGATAGAGCGAGCTTCAAGATCCTCTCTGCTAAGGGAAATACAAAGGTTGTGCCTGAGCGGAGATCGTGGAAGCTGTCCTTTGTTGGTTTTGCTGATACGAAGGTACAGGTATTCGCTGGCGGCACAGAAATCGAAGCAAACATGGACTATGATGAGGCTACACATACGCTTACGATCATGATTTCGGATCAAGCGGTAGAGCATTCATTGGAGGTAACGTTCACAGATGCCCGGATTGCGGTGAATTCGGTAGATGATGAGGTGTTCAGCCTTCTGAACCGTGCGCAAATTCTTTTCCAATTGAAAGAACAAATTTACCATGTAGTCAAAGCAGCAGTAACGCCGATGGCAGCCCTGGCTTCTCTTGCCTCGTTGGATCTTGAACATACACTGTATGGAGCGTTATGCGAAATACTGTCGGCAAGACTTTAAGCACTATTTCATTGAATTTAATAAAAAAGGAGGTTCTCTCTGTGCGCTGGCATAAAGAGAACCTCTTTTTTATTAGGAATGAACCGCTGCTACTTAATTAGCAGGGTTTGAATGGCATGAGCCGGAATCATGTTCTCAGCCAGTTCGTCATGGAGGCGCAGGGTGAATGGAAGCTCTTGCTCTGTGCGATTCATAACGATAACAGCAATAGTGCCATCAGGGTTGCGAAAAGCTGTTGTTTCAAGCTTATCTGTATATTTGGAGAAACCAATGCGTTTAGCACCCGGACGAATATATTTACTGAAGTGCCCGATGTAATAGAAAGAGCTCTCAAAAGTAATTTCATCGTTTTTGGTATCTCCGATAATTGGAGCGTCACAGTAATTTCCTACATGATTAGGTCCACCTTGCTCATCCAAGACAATGTTCCAGTCTGTCCAGCTCGACATCCAGTTGTTCAGATTGCCAATGATATCATGTCCGTAACGTTCACCAGTGTTCCATGAGCCGAGATGAACGCCACCTTCTTGGCAGCCTTCGCTGAAGAACAGCTTTTTATCTGGGAAACGATCATGTACAGCAGAGAGGGCTTCGAAGTGATCACCGGAATACCAATGGAAGCAGATTCCCCATATGTATTTGGACGCTGCTTGATCTTCAAAAGCAACCTTAGCACGGTCATATACCCGTTCTTTGTTATGATCCCAGATCATAACTTTTACATGGCCCAAGCCCGCTTGTTCCAGAGCAGGTCCCAAGTAGTCACGCACAAAATCCTTTTCTTCTTCAGCGGTATACAGGCAGGAATCCCATCTTTGTACAGCTTTGGCTTCATTCTGAACACTGACAGCCCAGATATCAATCCCTTCTGCAGCGTACGCCTCAATATATTTAACGAACATGTTAGCCCAAGCCTCACGATATTCAGGCTTAAGAGCTCCGCCTCCGTTCATTTGCCCGTTTGTCTTCATGAACGCTGGAGGACTCCATGGGGAAGAGAACAGACGAAAATCTTCACCTACTGCTGCGGCAGCATTTTTTATGAGGGGGATAATTGATTCGTGATCTCTGGAAATATCGAATGAACGTAGCTCCGCATCGCCTTCCTCTACATAAGCATAGTTGCCCAGTGAGAAGTCGCAGCTTTGGATGTGTGAGCGGCAAAGGGTGTATCCGATGCCGTGCTCAGGATGAAAATAAGCGTCAATGATTTCTTTTTGTTTAGCTTCACTAAGTTTAGCGATAGTAACGGCAGAGGACTCCGTAAGGGCTCCACCAAAGCCTTCAATTTCTTGATACTCCAGATCATCATAGATATTGATTAGCTCTGATTCGACTCCTGACGTATCGGGAAGGAAAATCAGAGGGTCCTTTTCTGTTAAACGATCCGTGGTTTCTTTAGCGGTTTGAATGACGCGAATAGTTTTACTCATAATGGTTGATAACCTCCTACATATGAATTCTGTCTTTATTATAGAAGGAGATTCACTGCACTTTGAAGAAACTATATGGCTAAGAACCTCAACAATCTGGTCATTGATTACTATAGAAAGAGGAGCAAATGCGATGGAAACAAACAGCGTTCAAATTAGTTTGTGTGGATTTATCCGCCATACTCAGCCTTTTCGGCAACTATATCGCAGTGGGTTGGATACCTATATCATCAGGCTGCAAGCCGAAGGGGAATGTGAAGTCCTCATTGATGGAGAAATGACTACCGTAGTACCTGGGGATCTACTATTATTTAAGCCCTATGATATATATGATCTGAGAATCGGTGAAAAGAAAAGTCCTCTGGGACATAGTGTGGACTATTTTGTAATGTGTACAGGGGAATGGGTGGACCACTGGTGGAACCTGCGTGAGCGACCCAAAAAGGTAAGAATTGCGGATGATGGTAAGCTGCAAAGTATATGGCAACAGCTTGATCTGGAGAATAGAAGACTAGACGGGGGTAGCCCTGAAATACTAGAAGCGCTATTTAAAGCTTTATGTTTGCTGTTAGATCGGGCTATGGAAGAGGCACCTGCATCATCTTCGGCTTCACTTCTACACGGACTTAAGATGAAGAGTTATGTGGAGGAGCATGCTACTTCAGAGATCAGACTAAAGGACGTAGCCGCTCATGCTGGAATTAGTGTGACAAGGGCCGTGCATGTATTCAAAATCCAATTCGGTTATTCTATTATGCAATATGCGGGGCAAATCCGGCTTGCGATGGCACTGAGATTAATGGACAATACCAATTACACCTTAGAGCGTATAGCAGAGGAGACGGGGTTTGGAAGTTATACCTATTTTCACAGGGTGTTTCGGGAGCGTTATGGTGTCTCGCCAGGTATTTATCGAAAGAGAGAGTAGAAGGTTTAGCAGTAAAAAGAAGCTGCCCCATAAATCACAGAATAGGGCTTAGGGGCAACTCCTCGATTAGACGTTAATTATAGTAAGGCCAGCCAGCTGAATCCCATTCGAGATCACTGATTAACAATTTGGGTGCACCATTCTCGGCGACACTGTAAGCATGGCGGACGATAACGTTGGTTCCGTATATATCCTGTCCACCAGGACCCGCCCAAAAACTGTTGCCGCTATCGATGACCGTAGCCCCGCCATTTTTCATATCAGTACCGTCCTTTGCATAGAAAGGCCCCAGTACGCTGGTTGAGCGTCCCACTGCAATTTTATAGGTGCTGTTTACGCCTGAGCAGCATTGGCCAATGGATACGAATAGATAATAATATCCGGTATTTGGATTGTAAACCATGCTGGAGCCTTCAATCCCTCCGGATTTAGTGGCAATGCGATAGGAGTTGCCCGTTGGCTTCATGGTTGTTTTGTTGATGGAGGTAATGTAAATCCCGTTGCTCCAGGAACCGAAGGTCATCCATAGGTTTCCGTTAGCATCTGCCGTAATGTTAGGATCAATGGCGTTATAATTGGAGGCGTCATTTGATGAGATAACGACACCTTGGTCCGTCCATTTTCCCCCGGAGATCGATTTAGTAGTTACTAAACCAATAGCAGACACTCTTGAGCCGAATGTGGAGATAGAATAATAGAGGTAATAGGTACCGTTATAGTAGAAAATTTCTGGAGCCCATACATCTAGCCCTTCTTGATTGGGAACGTAAGAGCTCCACCAGGAGGGTTTCGAGTTATAAATCGGAAGGGAGCGAATATAGTTCGTTCCATCGTTTGAAAACATCACTTGGAGACCTGATCCCGTGCTGAATACCCAATGTGTGTTTCCCTCTTTGATATATGAAGGGTCGTGTACGTTGGTATCTCCAGTCAGATTCCAGGTTGCTGCATAAGCTTGCGATCCTGCTGAGAAAACAGTTGTAAAAAGCATTAAAAAAGACAACAATAACAACCGATAACCTTGCCCACCTTTTTTCGCCATATTCCTTCTCCTTTTAGTTTATATTTTCCTAAAGTGTTTCATTATTTTGCAATTGATAACGCTTACATAATATCTTGTATTATTTCTCTAGTCAATGATTCTTTTGGATCAATAAAAAAGCAAATCTCAGCCATCGGAGACTTGCTTTTTTATATTTTTATAATAAATCTGTGATCGCTTGTTCAAATAATCTGACACTATTTTCCCAAGTCCATTTGCGCGAATATCTTTCCCCCTGCTCCGCTAATTTAGTTCTTAAGTTGGGATCACGTATTAAGCGAATGACATCTTCACCGAGCCGGTTCTCATATCGATAAGAGAGCAAACAGTTTTTTTTGTGATGGGCGTATTCCATATTCCCGCCCGAATATACACAGACTAACGCTGCTCCACAACGCATGGCCTCAAGTCCCGGTAAAGAGCCTGTATCAAAAATACTTGAGCTAACAAAAATATCCGCACCGTTATAGTGATAGCAGAGCTCCTCATCATTTGCTGGCGTAAAGAACCGATATTTGCCAGTAGCTTTCATTCTTTGGAGAATTTCTGAGGTGTTGAACTCGTCAGGCGGACTGATGAAGTTAATATTTACATCGGGATATTGGCTTTTTACGTAATCCAGCTGTTCTATAAGATAATCTTGCTCACGGTGCCAGGAGAAACCTCGTTCTGTTTTTCTTAATATAGCTGTTATGTTTAAAGGCTCTTGAAGACTGTGACGGATATTCATATTTTTAAAAGAGGAGCTAATGCCAATGGGCACGATACTGCCGGTGATGCCATGATTTAAACGGATCAGCTCCTGCTGCCAACGTGATAAAACGATTAGATGCTCAGTGATGTGATAGGAGGGGAAGGAGCGTCCGTTATCCGGTAAAAAAGGTGGCTCATAACATAAAGATAAACGTACATGAACCCCTTTTCCTTGTTGGCTTGCTGCTTGGGCGATGGGGACAGTTGTAAAATAATTAGAAACAATGACGTCTCCGGGAGGAAAGTCATGCTCGTGAATATTCATATGTGAGGAGCGGATTACGTTTGCGCGCACATCATAAGAAATAGCGCCATCCACAGGCAAAAGGAGATTGACCTGATGACCCAAGTCTGTCAGCCCATTGGTGAGCTCTACTAGCATACGTTGTGCTCCGCCATGAGATAAGGTCAGAATAGGGAATGTGAATCGCATTGATAATCCCGTCCCTTCCAAGTTAGAGCTATAATGGTGAAACAATATGATTCAATCGTTCCTTTTTTTATTTTATTCAGCTCCTATAGAAAAGTACCATTTATCAAGCTTATAAACAAAAGGAGAAGGAAGAGGGGTTAGTATGAGTGAAATCATTATCGAATGTATGAGAAGGCTCGATCAATCCTTGGGGTATGTGGAGCAAGCTGTAAATAAGCTAACGACCGAAGAGATCTGGTTTCGTCCAAAGTCAAAAATGAATGCCATTGGTAACCTATGCCTGCATATTGCGGGCAGCGAATATCAGCATCTGGTCAGCGGAATCGGCAATAAGCTAATAGAAAGAGATAGACCTAATGAATTTTTGACCAGAGGCGGTTATTCATCACAGGAATTATTGCAGTATATGCTAAAGGTCAGGGAAGAAAGCCGTTCGGTGGTGGGCAATTTGACGAAGGCTGATCTAGAACGGGAGGTCACCATTAGTTTCCCTGAGGGGGCTGGAATGGAGAATTATACTTGGAGTATTCAAAAGATTATGATCGGAGCGGCAGAGCATTATTCCTATCATACAGGTCAAATCGTATATGCCTCTAAATTGCTGCAGAAAGAGGATGATCATCTGCTCAATAACTGGAAGCATTATTTTTGAGCATAGATAAAGCTGGGGATAGATGCGCAGCTGCTGCTAACACCTATCCTCAGAAATGGGTTTTTATTGTGTTATAGGTGCAAGCTTCTTCAGTAAAGCAACGGTTTCATTAACCTCCAGATCCTTGATATCTTCTAATGACACATCGATCATTGGCTTATATTCTTGGAGTTTGCGCAGGAAAGCCTCGGTATGGAATACTCCGCTGCCTGCTTTTCCGTGGTATGCTTTTTCACCATCTTGATAGATATCTTTTAAATGCGCCAGAATGATACGGTCGCCGAATAATCTGAAGGAATCATCGACAATTTGATCCTGCAAATGCGCAGCCGTGCCAATAAAATTACAAGGGTCCAATACAACACCTATACAGCTTGATGGGACTTCATCTAAGATGCGGCGCATCTTGTCTGGTGTAGAAAGTGTATGTGTGCAGACCCCTTCTAGTCCTAGAAAAACGCCCCATTTTTCAGCTTCCTCTGCAAGTTCTTCTACAGTTGCCCTTAACGTATCCCAGCCGATAGCTTCGTAATGGATCGGATCTTGTGCTTGAAAAGTAGTCAGCGCACCTGTTTCTGTTGCCACCATAGGTGCGCCGAATTGGCGGGCATAACGAAGATGCTCTTTAAAACGATTGATCTCAGCTCTCCGGATGACAGGATCCGGATGAACAGGGTTGATGTAACAGCCCAAAACACCGATACGTATTCCTGCTTTGTCAAATTGTTCGCCAATATAGCTGGCAAGACCTGGACTTAGTTTACCGGTAGAAGTGTCGATGTCCTGAATGGCTTTGGATAATGCAAGCTGAACAAAATCGATATCATAATTCTGAAGGGTTGCAGTTAACGACTTGAGCGGCAAGCAGCCAAATGTGTGGGCCAGAGTTCCGTATCTGATGAGTAACCTCTCCTTTAATAGAGTAAGTATGAGTAATAACCTTCATAATAGTAACGCTTTCATAAGGATGCAAGTGATTTATCATTATCGCGGGTCAGGAAATTGATGATTTCAGTGTTGACTCTATCCGGTTGCTCATGATTAATGCCGTGTCCCGCACGGGGAATCACTTGGTAATGAAACTTTCCATCCTCTAAAATATCTATGAAATCCTTTGATTGTTTTAACGCGTGTTCTCCTACTAAAAAATAAAGCTTATCTCTGACGGCAACTGCGGCGTTTTTATCATATTTTTGAAGCTTATGAACAAACATAGCTTGCTGATTATGAGCTCGCATTAAAAGAATTAGATGAGCAGCTACTTCTGGGTGATTGTCAAATAAAGGGGAGTCAGGCGCACTTAACTTCTTCAGCACTTTCAGTAAATTGCGATCCGTGGGAATCAGAATCTCTGGGAACATCATCATTAGCGTTTGCAGCATGGCTTTGATGGGTGTGGTGACCATTCCGCCTTCCAAACAAATCACACGGTTCACTTTGTCCGGTTGCTTGGTTGCATAATTAAAAGCAATATAGGCGCCATTTGACACCCCTGCAATATTAAAGATGTCTATGCTCAGATGTTTGGCTATTTCATTAATCCATTCCACCTGCTCAAACTTTTGTTTATTAAAGTGCGCATTAGGAATACTTTTTCCGGGTCCGCCCAGAGTATCAATAGCAACGCAGTAAAAATGCCGCGATAATTCCTCGATGTTAAGGAGCCACATGACCGCCGAGTTGTCACCAACGCCATGAAACAGAAATAAAGGGGGATTACTCTTTTGCCCGGTAAGGATACAATGCGTCAGCCCATATGTGGTTGGGAGATCGAGCTCTTCAAGAGGAATAGGCCACTGATCAACTAGCTGTTGGTAGGATTGCCACACTCGTTCTTGCACCTTGGCATTTTTAAAGCTATTTACCATCACAAACCTCCTTAGTGAAAATACAACATCTGTATCTTATTCCAATAAGTATACTACGAGAGTGGGGAAGGAGGAGCGCGCAATAGGAACATTCCTGTGAAAAGAGGGGTGCAGACCAGTTAAGTGTATTTCATACAACTAAATTGCTACTTTACTCTCACTACTGTGAAATAGATGTACTTCGTACAACTATTTCTCTCGTATTTAGCTGATTCAGCTAAATTGGGCGAATTTAATTGCACAAAGTACACTTAACACATTAGGCGTGAGCATTGAAGTTCATTTTAGTTGTAGAATGTGCAATTAAATAATGCATGCCGGTCTCTTTTGCGGTAAATTTTGATAGGGAAGTTATTAATAACGTTCTAGGTGGGGATGATTATGCTCGTTGAGCTAAAGGAAGCTAGTGTTTCAGATGGACGCGATATTTTTGAGCTGATTGTGGAGATAGGTCCGGGGGAGAATGGATTCGTCAATAACGGATTTGATCTGGCTTACAGTCAATTTCCTGATTTCATCCGGGATCGGATAGCACTTTCACAAGGTGATAATCTTCCGCCACAGTATGTAGCACAAACCAACTACTGGCTACTGATTGACGCTTATCCTGTTGGTGTCGGAAAACTAAGACATTCCTTAAATGATCAATTGAGGAAGTCCGGTGGACACATCGGTTATAGTATCAGACCCAGTGAAAGAGGAAAGGGTTATGGTACGATTTTTTTGGCAGAGCTGTTAAAAAAAGCTGCGGACATGGGGATTGATAAGGTCATGCTGACTTGTGAGCCGGACAATATATCTTCGAGAAAGGTTATTGAGGCGAACAAAGGAATACTACAGGGCATTGAGAATGAAAAATGTAACTACTGGATCACCCTTTAAGCTGGTGTGAAAAATAGGGGAGGAGTTGCCAAGAGGCAGCTCTTTTTTGTTATTCGCGATGTTATTGTAGTTCATCCAATGGAGATTCGTCTAAAATGTGAAAAAAAATTAAAATTTTGATGAAAGCGCTCTATTCAAACACAAACAAATAGTTTAAAATCAAAACAAACAAAAATAAACGAAAAAACAAACATTCAAAAACGGAGGTATTCACAAATGGTACAAAACTTATGGGATTCATCTCGGAAAACGAAATTAAACGGGGGATTGGATGCATTAGTGTTCCGCTCTAATCTGCTGGGCGAAGATCGCAGAGTCTGTAACTTTGGCGGAGGGAATACCTCCAGCAAAACGATAGAATTGGATTTTCGCGGGCGTGAGGTAGAAGTAATGTGGGTGAAGGGCAGCGGCTCTGACCTTGCTACGATGAAATCAGGCAACTTTACCGGACTAAGGCTTCAGGATATTGCCCCGTTATTTGAACGTGATGAAATGCCAGATGAAGAGATGGTAGCTTATCTCGCAAATTGTATGATTGATCCTAAACATCCGCGTGCTTCTATCGAAACGTTACTGCATGCATTTTTACCTTTCAAGCATGTGGATCATACGCATCCAGATGCCATTATCAGCTTATGCTGCGCTCATAACGGTAAGGAAATTGCCCGTGAGATTTATGGGGATCGTTTCGTATGGGTGCCATACATCCGTCCAGGCTTCACTTTATCCAAAATGATTGCCGAAGGTGTGCTCGCAAACCCTAAAGCTGAATTAGTGCTGATGGAGAAACACGGTCTCGTGACTTGGGGGGATACACCTGAATCTTGTTATGCCAAAACAATCTCCATAATTAACGAAGCGGAAAGTTATATTGAAGAAAGAATTGAAGATCAGAACCTATTTGGCGGCCGCAAATCGGAAGCACTTCCGGAAGCAGAGCGGCGGGCTGTAGCGGCGGCAGTGATGCCACTGATCAGAGGCGCGGTCAGCGATGAGCGTAAAATGATTTTGACCTTCGACGATGCGGAGGATGTGCTGCGTTTTGTAGGAGGGGCTGACTCGGAGAAGTTATCCGGTGTAGGCGCAGCTTGTCCAGATCATTTGGTACATACCAAAATGAAGCCGCTTTTTGTTGCGTGGGAGCCAAATACCAATGATATCGATGGCTTGAAGGCGAAGCTGAGCGAAGCGATTAGCGCTTATAAGGAGCAGTACAAAGCGTACTTCGACCGTAATAAACATGAAGGCGATGTAATGTTCGAGGCTGCGCCACGTGTGATCCTGATCCCTGGCGTGGGCATGATCAACACAGGTAAAAGCTGGAGCAATTCTAAGATCAGCGGAGCCTTGTATCACCGGGCGATTGCTGTTATGCGCGGAGCTACTGCGCTGGGAGATTTCGTCTCTCTTAGTGAGAATGAATCGTACAATGTGGAATATTGGCCCCTGGAATTATATAAATTATCCTTGGCTCCGGCAGAAGCGGAGTTCTCCCGTAAAGTTGCCTTTATTACAGGTGGTGCCGGGGGAATTGGGAGTGAGACGGCTCGTCGTTTAGTATCAGAAGGAGCGCATGTTGTATTGGCAGATCTCAATCTGGAGGGTGCACAAAAAGTAGCGGAAGAGATTAACGCTAAGTATGGTGAAAATCGTGCATTCGCCGTTAAAATGGACGTAACTCAGGAAGAGCAGGTAACTGCAGCTTATGCGGAGACAGCCCTTTTTTATGGCGGGGTCGATATTATTGTTAATAATGCTGGGCTTGCAACCTCCAGTCCGTTTGATGAGACTTCATTGAAAGAGTGGAATTTGAATATTTCTGTGCTGGGCACAGGATATTTTCTCGTTGCACGCGAAGCTTTTAAAGTGATGAAGGAGCAAAAAATCGGAGGCAGCATGGTATTCATCGGCTCCAAAAATTCTATTTTTGCAGGTAAAAGCGTCTCGGCTTACAGTTCTGCCAAGGCGCTCGAAGCCCATCTGGCCCGCTGCATAGCAGCTGAAGGTGGAGAGTTTGGCATCCGTGCCAATACGATTCTGCCCGATGCAATTCTACAAGGATCAGCCATCTGGAATTCGAACTGGCGTAATGAACGGGCGGCTGCTTACGGGATTGAGCCGGATCAATTAGAGGAGCATTACCGTAAACGCACGACGCTGCTAGTTAATATTTATCCACGTGATATTGCCGAAGGCGTTGCTTTTTTTGCTTCTTCCAAGTCAGAGAAAACTACGGGTTGTATGCTGACAATCGACGGTGGAGTGCCAGCAGCTTTTACTAGATAAGAAGTAGCTTGAATATAGATAGGAATAACGGAGGGAAATCATGCTGATTGCAGACAGATATGAACGAATCGTAGAACTAGTGAATGAACGTGGCAGCATCCGTGTCTCAGAATTGAGTACATTATGCCAAGTGACGGAAGAAACCATTCGCCGCGATCTGGATCGATTGGAAAAAGCGGGGCGGCTGCTGCGTTCGCATGGCGGAGCAGTTAGCCTGCGTGACCGGCAACCGGAGACTCCTTATGCCGAACGAGAAATCATGAATGCAGCGGAGAAACAGCGGATTGCCCGTGAGGCGGTAATGATGATTAAGCCGGGCGATCGGATTTTGCTGGATGCCAGTACAACGGCTTGGTATATGGCTTCGCATTTGCCGGATATGCCGCTCACTGTGTTGACCAATTCTACTAGAGTGGCAGCAGAGTTAAGCGGGAAGGAGCGGATCGAGGTCTTTTCTACAGGCGGGCAACTGAGCCGCAGATCAATGTCCTATGTGGGTCATTTAGCAGAACGTTCGCTTGAATTGTATCACGTGGATAAAATGTTTTTTTCCTGCAAAGGATTTCATCTCGAACGTGGCGCTAGTGAATCAAATGAGCTGCAAGCTATGGTGAAACGAAAGATGATTTCTATAGCGGAGCAAGTGATCTTATTATGCGATTCCAGTAAATTCGGAATTCAAGCGTTCACACATTTTGCGGCTCCTAGTGATGTGAATGTCCTAATAACGGATTACAGCCCTGTTGAAGAACAAATGAAGCAGTTGCAGAAGCTGAACATCGCAATAACGACGGTGTAGTAAATAGTTGTGCAGGAGGTGAAGGCATGAAGGTATCGATGTTTATAACTTGCGTCAGCGATGCCGTGTTCCCGAAGGTCGGGGAAGCCATGGCTCGTCTGCTGGCCAGATATGGCGTACAGCTGGAGTTCCCTGAGGTGCAGACCTGCTGCGGACAGCCTGCGTACAACAGTGGATATTGGAATGAAGCGCGGCAAGCTGCACTTACGATTCTGCAGGCCTTCGATGACAGTGATTTTGTCATTGCACCTTCCGGATCCTGTACGGGGATGCTTCATCATTACCCTAAGCTGTTTCAGGAAGATCCGGTTAATCTGGTCAAGGCGCAGAATTTGCAACGCAAATCCTATGAATTCAGCCAGTTTATGGTGCAGGTGCTTGGCGTAACTGATCTAGGAGCAGTGTTTCCGCATAAGGTTACCTATCATCCTTCCTGTCATGGCACAAGGATTCTAGGGATTCGCGACGAACCTATGCAGCTTATGCAAAATGTGAAGGCGATGGAGCTGGTACCACTGCCTTTTGCTGAGGACTGCTGTGGGTTTGGTGGAACCTTTGCCGTGAAAATGTCTGATATCTCCGGGGCGATGGTCACTGAGAAATCAGATCATGTGCTGGAGACGGAAGCAGAAATCCTAACGGGTCTGGATATGGGTTGTCTGATGAATATTGCCGGGAATCTGCGTTACCGCCGCGAACCCGTTCGAGTTATGCATTTAGCAGAACTGCTGTATGAGGGGGTGACTGATAAATGAGTCAAACCACCACCAATCTAACGGCGAAATCAGAGAACGGGAAGCCAGCAACAGTAAAAGAGCGTGCAGACTTGGCACTGAATAATGACTTTTTACGCAAGGCTGTTCGTTTTACCACGGAGAGACTGCGTGATGGAAAACAAAAAGCAGCTAACGATCATGGCCACTGGGAAGAGTGGCGTGAACGTGGGCGGCAAATCCGTCTACACACGATCGCCCATCTTGATTACTATTTGAATCTTTTTGCTGACAAGGCAAGAGCAAACGGCACACATATTCATTTTGCAGCAACGGGTGAAGAGGCTGTGAAGATTGCCCTTGAAATCGCGCAGCGAAAACAGGCAGCTTCTGTGGTCAAATCCAAATCAATGGTTACTGAGGAGCTGCATTTAAATAAGGCGCTGGAATCCATTGGTGTGGAGACCATAGAGACGGATCTGGGGGAGTATATTATCCAGCTTGCCGGGGAAACCCCGTCACATATCATTATTCCGGCGATTCATAAGAACCGCTACCAGATTGCCGAGCTGTTGTCCAAAGAGGCAGGGGAGGAGCTTTTGCCTGAAACTACTATTCTTGCTGGATTTGTACGGCGAAAGCTGAGAGAGAAGTTCCTTGATGCGGATATCGGAATGACTGGCTGTAACTTTGCTATTGCAGAGACGGGTTCGATGGTGCTGTTCGAGAATGAAGGCAACGCTCGTATGGTCACCACTTTACCGAAAACACAAATTACCCTGATGGGGATGGAGCGGATTATTCCTTCGTGGATTGATCTTGAAGTGATGGCTACATTATTGCCTCGTTCGGCAACAGGGCAGAAGTTAACGGTATATATGTCGGGTATTTCTGGTCCCCGCAGAACCAACGATGGTGATGGGCCGGAAGAGCAGCATATTATTATTCTTGATAATGGCCGATCTGAGCAGCTAGGCGATCCTGAGTTTCAGGAGCTGCTGAATTGCATCCGCTGTGGAGCTTGTCTGAATGCTTGTCCTGTCTACCGTCATATTGGCGGTCATGCATATGGGGGAACGTATAGCGGACCTATAGGAGCGGTGTTGACCCCGGCGCTGAATAAAAATGTAGATCAATGGGATGACATCGCCTCAGCCTCTAGCCTATGCGGAGCATGTTATGAAGCCTGTCCGGTCAAAATTCCTCTGCATGATATGCTCATCTATTTACGGCGGCGGAAGGTTGAACGTGGTTATGGGGATAAGGCAGAAGGTCTCGGCATGAAGGGTTTTGGGGCGATTATGGCGAAGTCACAGCGATTTAGTAATGTGATGAAGGTAGGTAGAATCGGGCAAAAGCTGCTCGTGCGAGACGGAGGAATTCCGTCGAAACTGGGGCCGCTGAAAGGCTGGAACAATTATCGGATCGCCCCGAAGCTGGCAGATCAATCCTTCCGTGAGAGCTGGAAGGGGCTGCAACAGGAGCTAGACAAGAACAGTCGCGAAATGGACCCGGCGATACAGAAGCGAATGGAAGATTTACTAGCGAAGCGGAAGCGGGAAGAGCTGGAAGGAGAGGCCGGGCATGACTGAAGAGACGCACAGTAACTGGTTGGAACGTATGGAGCAGGATTCACGTGAAAAGCAGCAGGGATTCATGAATGATATCGCTCGCCGCCTGAAGCGGCCGAGAATTACTGAAGCTCCCGCACACCCTTTTCGCGGCGCACCGCAGTACTGGCAGCAATTCAAGTGGAGTCCGGAGGAAAGGATTGAACAATTTACGGCGAATTTTCAAAGCGCCGGTGGCCATGTATTTCGTGTGAAGGATATGGATGAAGCCAAAGCTTTCATCGTCAGCAAAGTCAATGAGATGCTCGCACGGTATATTCTCCGGCAAAATGTCACCGAGCTAGCAGCACTTCGACTAGAGGAGGAACTCACAGATACACGGGTGTCTGTCTGGAATACAGATGATCAGGAGGCATGGAAAGCTAGGGCGGCCGAGGCTGATATTGGAATTGTGATTGCGGATTATGCAGTTGCCTATACAGGCTCCATTACTGTGCTGTCCTCTGAGAATAAAGGCCGTTCAGTCAGCTTATTACCTACCGCATTAATTGCCATCGTTCCATTGGAGCGGCTGAAGACTCGTCTCGGTGAGGTGCTTATTGATTTTGATGAAGCTGGGCCATCGGGGCTGCCGGCGGGCATCCATTTTATCTCAGGACCTAGCCGTTCAGCGGATATTGAGAATGATCTGACGATAGGTGTGCATGGTCCAGGAATCGTATTCGCTTTGCTAGTAGGCTGATAGGAGATAAGGAGTGTTGTATAGGGATGAATACACAAGCTCATAATCAAAATCAGAATCATATTGCTGTTGATATCGGAGCCTCTAGTGGGAGAGTGGTCTGTGGAACCTTGCAGCAGCCGGGAGGAACCCTGTCTATAGAAGAAATTCATCGCTTCAGTAATGGATTCGCTGAACAAAATGGTAATCTATATTGGGATATAGATTATTTAGTTGCTGAAATCGTCAAGGGCTTACAGCAGGCCAAGGCTAGAGGGATCGAGCGCTGCACCGTGGGCATCGATACTTGGGGTGTCGATTATGTACTTCTCGATCAGGAGGGGGCGCGGATCCATGAGGTTTTTTCTTATCGTGACTCCCGAACGGATGGAGCGATAGAGAGGCTGCATCGTAACATCTCAACTGAAAGCGTTTACGGAAAAGTGGGGATACAATATCTCCCGATAAATACGTTGTATCAACTGTTTGTGCATGATCAGGCGGAGCTGGAAGCAGCACATTCCATCCTGCTGGTCCCTGATTATCTTTATTATCGGCTTACGGGTCGCAAGATTAGTGAAGTGACGATAGGTTCCACCTCTGGGATGCTGAATCTTCACACTCGTGATTACGATGAGGATCTTCTGTCGGTGCTTGGTCTTTCAAAAGAGCAATTCCCTCCCTTAACAGAACCTGGGGAACCCGTTGGGAGGTTGACGGAGGACTTGGCGGCTCGCGGCGATCTTCCAGATTGCGAGTTCATAGCAGTAGCCTCTCATGATACAGCATCAGCTGTACTAGGGGTTCCGGCAAACAGCGAGAAATGGGGATTTCTCAGTAGTGGTACTTGGTCACTCATCGGGGTGGAACGGAGTTCAGCCATCACAAGTCCAGAGGCAATGTTACGCAACTATACGAATGAATGGGGAGCCTACGGATCATTCCGGTTTCTTAAAAACATTATGGGCATGTGGTTGATTCAAAAGGTTCGTGAGGAGTACGGCGGACAATACAGCTTCGGCGAGCTGGTAGAGCTGGCAGCACAAGAAATCCCTTTTAGATCGATCATTTATTGCAATGATGAACGCTTCATGAATCCACAGAGCATGATTGACGAGATCCGCAGCTATTGTGTGGAAGCAGGACAGTTGGTCCCTCAAACACCTGGGGAAATGGCTCGATGTGTATTTGATAGTCTTGCTTTATCTTATTATTTCTACATTCAGGATCTCCAGCAATTGACGGGTGACAACTTAGAGAGGTTGCATATCGTTGGCGGAGGTGCGAATAACGGTCTGTTGTGCCAGATTACGGCAGATCTGCTGGAGATGGAAATTCACGCCGGACCAACAGAATCTACGGCTTTAGGCAATCTGGTGGTGCAGATGATCAGCACAGGTGCTGTAACTGATCTTCAAGAGGCGAGAGAAATTATAAGTCGTTCATTCCAAGTAACATCTTATATACCGAAGGGGATGGACCCCACGACCAAAAAAGCGGCTTTGGCACAGTTCGCCCGGCTGCAGGTCGTTAATTAGTAGCTAAGTTTAGTGGAAAACGAGCTAAAGAGAGGCAAAAGTGCCTCTCATCGAGCGCGATACGCGGAACACGAGCTAAAGAGAGGCAAAAGTGCCTCTCATCGTGCGGCGTATGCGGAAAGTGAGCTAAAGAGAGGCAAAAGTGCCTCTCATCGAGCGCGATACGCGGAACACGAGCTAAAGAGAGGCAAAAGTGCCTCTCATCGTGCGGCGTATGCGGAAAGTGAGCTAAAGAGAGGCAAAAGTGCCTCTCATCGAGCGCGATACGCGGAAAACGAGCCAAAGAGAGGCAAAAGTGCCTCTCATCGAGCGCGATACGCGGAAAACGAGCTAAAGAGAGGCAAAAGTGCCTCTCATCGAGCGCGATACGCGGAAAACGAGCCAAAGAGAGGCAAAAGTGCCTCTCATCGAGCGCAATACGCGGAAAACGAGCTAAAGAGAGGCAAAAGTGCCTCTCTTTGAGCGGAGTACGCGGAAAACGAGCTAAAGAGAGGCAGAAATGCCTCATCTAAAACACACTAAGTTAAAAATCAGGAGGCTCAAACATGGAGCAGAGTAAAGAGAGCTTACAGAGCATTCAGAACAGCTACAATGAAGCGAAAAAGCTTTACGCACAGCATGGGATCGAAGTAGATAAGGTGTTGGAGCAGCTAGCGGAAATTAAGATTTCTTTGCATTGTTGGCAAGGGGATGATGTGAAGGGTTTTTTGAATAAGGAAAAAGAACTGAGCGGCGGGATCGCAGTCACCGGAAGTTACCCGGGGCGGGCCGGGAATCCGGAGGAGCTGCGCCGGGATTTGGAACAGGCTCTAGCACTCATCCCAGGGCAACATAAAATAAATTTACATGCTATTTATGCGGATACAGAAGAGACTGTAGATCTCGACGCGTTAGAGCCTAAGCATTTTGAGCGCTGGGTGAGCTGGGCAAAAGAGCAGGGACTCGGATTGGATTTCAATCCTACCTGTTTTTCTCATGAAAAAGCAAATGATGGCTTCACACTGAGTCACCCAGATCCTGAGATCCGCAACTTCTGGATCGCTCATTGCAAGGCCTCACGTCGAATCGCCGAGTCCTTTGGTCAAGCATTAGGTCAGCCTTGTGTCACTAATTTTTGGGTTCCAGATGGTTATAAAGATACGCCGATCGACCGCTTGTCACCAAGGGTACGGCTTCAGCAGTCACTCGATGAAATCTTCAGCGAGGAAATCGATCAGCAATATAACATTGATGCTGTAGAAAGTAAGCTGTTTGGTATTGGTTCGGAAAGTTACGTGGTTGGCTCACATGAATTCTATATGGGTTATGCGCTAAGCCGGGGTAAGGCGGTGTGCTTCGATGCTGGGCATTTCCATCCAACCGAGACGATTTCGAATAAGCTGTCTTCCTGGCTGCTGTTTGGGGATCAATTGCTGCTGCATGTTAGCCGTCCAGTACGCTGGGATAGTGATCATGTGGTTACTATGGACGATGAGCTGCTCGAGATTGCCCGTGAACTGGTTCGTGGTCAGTTTCTGGACAGAACGCATATTGGATTAGATTTTTTTGATGGAAGTATCAATCATGTTGCTGCTTGGGTGATCGGAACACGAAATACATTAAAAGCTTTGCTTCGTGCCATGCTGGAGCCAATCGAGCAATTGAAGCAAATTGAGCTGGATGGAGATTACACTTCAAGGCTTGCCTTGGTCGAGGAATTTAAATCGTATCCGTTTGGAGCCATTTGGGATTATTATTGTGCGAAGAATGGCGTACCGGTCCGGGAAAGCTGGCTAAATGAAGTGAAACAGTATGAGGCTGAGGTTTTATCGAAAAGATAGAGGTAGAAGTAGAAGTGAAGTAGAACGAACTTTAACAATATAAGTAGATAAAAGATAGGCGGTTACCGGCAGGTAGCCGCTTTTTTATGTTTATGAATCGTACATGATTTGAATTCAGCTCTGATCTCTGCTATGTTTTATCCAAAAGAGAGCGAGGCGCAAACTATGAAACAATATGGACCGAACCCGAATACGCTCTATCCCAATGAACAAATTAAAAGTATCTGCTATATAAAAAATGCGATTACAAGAGACAATATCATTGTTGGCGATTATACCTATTATGATGATATAAACGGTGCAGAGAAGTTTGAGGAACGTGTGACTCATCATTATGATTTTATTGGCGATAAGCTTATTATTGGAAAATTCTGCGCGATTGCCAAAGGCATTGAATTTGTCATGAATGGTGCCAACCACCGGATGAATTCGGTTTCGACCTATCCGTTTAATATCATGGCCCATGGCTGGGAACAGGCGGTCCCGGATTTAAAAGATCTGCCGCTAAAAGGTGATACAGTCATCGGAAACGATGTTTGGATTGGACAAAATGTTACGGTTATGCCAGGTGTGCATATTGGAAACGGAGCAGTTATCGCAGCCAATTCTACAGTTGTAAAGGATATTCCGGCGTATAGTGTAGCTGGAGGAAATCCCTGCAAAGTGATCAGACAACGTTTTGATGATGAAATGATCGAATATCTTGAAGCGCTGAAGTGGTGGGATTGGGATGCTGAGCGAATCTTTAAGAATCTTGAAGTGTTATGCAGCAGCGATTTAACGAAAATCAAAGCGATCAATTAACCGTAAGTAGGTTCAGGATACGGACTTTAGTTTATCTTAAAGATATAAACCTCAATTGAGGGAATACTTTAGGTATGTACGTCATATGAACCTTTCGGAGGGAACCGGCAATGAAGAAAGATAAGGTCAAGAATAGCATGGAGCTCACTGCAGAGGAATTTCCATATAGCAAAGAAAATGAGGAAATGGTAACGCAAAATTTTTGGACGAAAACTAAAAAGTTTGCAGGCAAAATTCCATTTACTAAAGATGCTATCGCGATGTATTATTGTGCCGTCGACGCTAAAACACCTTTATGGGCGAAAGGAATTGCTTTCGGTGCATTGGCTTATTTTATTTCTCCTATAGATGCTATACCCGATGCGATTCTAGGTCTTGGATTTACAGATGATGCAGCGATTATCGCAGCAGGCATTAAAGCGATATCCGGTCAGGTAACCAACGAACATAAGGAAAAAGCTGCAGCGTTTTTTAATGGGGAAAAATAAAAGGTGCAGCATTGAGCTACACCGTAATATCTGTACCTTCAGGACAGCTTTCTGCGGAAAGCTGTTTTGTTTTGTACACCTCGCCCCAATCTTTCATGAGTTTAATAATAGGAATCAGTGTCTTGCCGAATTCAGTTAAAGAGTATTCGACTTTTGGGGGAACCTGATGGTAGACCTCACGGTGTACAACCCCATCCTCTTCCAACTCTCTTAGTTGCAGGGTCAGCATACGTTGGGTAATGCCCGGGCAGATCCGGCGGAATTCGTTAAAACGTTTCGTGCCATCAATCAAGTGATAGATGAGAATTCCTTTCCATTTGCCTCCTATAACGTCCAGTGTGAATTCTACAGGGCAAGCTTCTTTGTTGCTTTCCGGGAAATTTCCGAAGCCACCTTTTCGGTCACGCATAGCTGTTCAACTCCCATGGTATCATTTTGTATACTACATAACATTATTGTGCGTACTTTTAAAGAAGTGATATATACACTAATATTAAGCATGTGATCGGCAAACAGTCAAATGCTCGTCGATGCTAATCAAGTAAAGGGAGTGTTACTCATGGATACTTTATCGTTAAACAAGAATGAAATCCTGTCTGCATATCAGTTCAGACATGCAACTAAAGAATTCGATAGCCATAAAAAAATTAGTGAATCGGACTTTCAATTTATTCTGGAAACTGGACGATTGTCACCAAGTTCATTCGGATTCGAGCCTTGGCGTTTTGTGGTAGTACAAAGTCCGGAAGTACGTGAGAAATTACGTCCTTATGCCTGGGGCGCACAAAAGCAACTGGCAACCGCAAGCCATTTTGTGCTTATTCTCTCACGTCTTCCTAAAGATATGGCTGCTGACTCCGATTATATTAAAGGGATCATGGAGAATGTGCAGGAGTTGCCTCCGCAAGGAATGGAAGGAAAACGTAAAGTTTTTGATAAGTTCTTGAAGGTTGATTTCGGACTGATGGAGAATGAGCGGGCAATGTTCGAATGGAGCTGCCGGCAGACTTATCTGGCGCTTGGGAATATGCTGACTTCAGCTGCGTTAATCGGGATCGACTCCTGCCCAATGGAAGGTTTTGATAAAGCTAAGGTTGAACAGATTCTGGAAGAAGAAGGGATTTTGGACGCTGAGCATTTTGGAATCTCCTGTATGGCAGCTTTCGGATATCGCCTGAATGAACCACGTGGTAAGACGCGTCAAGGTGCAGAGCAAGTAATTCAGTGGGTTTAACGAAATTGAATCTTAATCTTTGAGCCTGTAAAGTCTCTGTATTCTGGGGATTTTGCAGGTTTTTTTGCGATATTTCTTATAAGATTCAAAAATTAATTGAAAGTTTCATGAAAACTCTGATACCCTTATGAAGGTGACTCCATATTAGCGCTATCGCTTTAACTTAATAATGAAGGGATCCTGCATCATGAAAATCATTCGCATTATTATCCAAGTGTTCCTGCTATATTTGTTCTACTTGGCTGGGGACTATCTGCAAAAGCAACTGCATCTCCCCGTTTCCGGGAGTATCGTAGGATTACTGTTACTTTTTGTTCTATTGCTATTCAGGGTCGTGCCTGTGAAGTGGATTGAAGAGGGTGCTACAACGATATTAGCTTATCTTCCGTTATTTTTTATTCCAGCGACAGCTGGGATCGTGAATCATATGGATATCTTTAGTGGTAGAGGTTTACTATTAATCCTAATCCTTATCGTTAGCAGTGTTCTCACGATTGCCGCAGCTGCACATTCTAGCCAACGGCTTACTAGCGTAAACAACAAGCTGAAAGCGGGATGGAGCGGCAAGAGACTAAGCGAAAAGGGGAAGGAAATATAATGTTTTTTATCGCAACAGGTATTGTACTGCTTAACGTAGCTATTTATTTGATGATGTCAGTAGTATATAGACGATTTCGTATTCCTGTACTTATTCCCGCGCTTACAGCAACAGTGATTGTTGTAACTTTACTACTATATTTTCATATTCCGTATGATACATATATGATAGGCGGCAAATGGATTAATCAGCTGCTCGGTCCTGCTGTAGTATCGTTAGCCTACCCATTATATAAACAACGTAATGTGTTGATTGAGAATCTCCCGGCAATTCTGGGCGGAGCCATTGTAGGTCTGCTTATAGGGATGTTTAGTGGACTGCTTTTGGCGGCAGGTCTAGGCTTCTCTAAATTATATGTTTTATCTTTATTACCTAAATCGATCACTACACCTGTAGCGATACAGATCTCGAACAGCTTAGGTGGGGACTCTTCTTTAACCTCTGTATTTGTTATGATTGCTGGATTTACAGGTGCGATTGGCGGACCTTTTATCATCAAACTGTTTAGAATTCGTAGTGAGGTTGGAATCGGAATTGGTCTAGGAACCGCTTCACATGCTCTAGGAACAGCAAAGGCCTTGGAATATGGTGAACAATCTGTTTCGATGAGCTCGGTTGCGATGACTGTTTGCGCCGTAGTTGGCTCTTGTATCGGCCCACTTGTAGCGTGGATGATGTACCCTTAAATTATTCTTTTAATTGGACTATGTTTGCAAAACACTCCATCGGGTAACTATAACTAAGGAACAAAAAAAGCAAAGCACCTGAGGAGGATTTCACATGTCCGATCACACACAAGATGAAGCGGAAATCCGCAACAAGGAAAATAAAGAAGGCGATTCATTAGCTGAAATTAAGAAGATGGAGAACGGTGTAGACATCGAGCCAGAGGCAGATGAGTGGGTAGCCAAACCTGCTGAATCCTCACACCCAGATCCGCTTCCCGATAATTTGGAGTAAATGATTCGGAAGACAGGCTGTCCTTTAGGGGACAGTCTGTTTTTGTTGATGATTATAGTAAGTATTGTATAATAAATAAAAGTACAACCTCATCAGAGTGTTTTCTCCAAGTTCGTCTTAGCTTTTCGCAAATTTCACAGATCTTTGCCAACAGGGAGGAAATGGAATGCGTAGTCGGAATGAGAACAGCCGTTACCGGCAAAAACGTGGTGAGGCTCTAGCAGGAAACTTTGAGAAAAAGTACGGTTCAAACTTTGGCGTACGCAGTGAGCTTAAGATGGATGCACTGAAGAAACCAAACGACGATCAGTTGCTGACGACACCTCATGAAGAAGAGCATAAATAATTAGAAGGTAACAAGTGGGAGACTTTTACTCCTGGAATTCTGGAATGGAGGCATAACCTTTTGGGTTATGTCTTTTTTTGTGCGCATATTTCCAGAACGATCAAGACATAATAGGGCCGGATGGACAACTAAGAAAATAATGACAACGGGAGGCGAGATTAGGTCATGATTATTCCTATATTTTCGTTAAGTGGAGATATAGCAGTTACTGTGGTGGGCCAATACTTTTTTTATTTTATGGTCTATTCCTTTTTAGGTTGGGTATTGGAAGGGACCTATAATCTATACAGTAATGGAAGCTTTCGCAAAGAAGGATTTCTAAAAGGTCCATTTAAGCCGATGTATGGCTTTGCTCCACTATTGCTATTGATTGCTAGAGATTTGACGCTGCCACTTCCGCTTTTCCTATTTCTTGCGCTAATCATTCCTTCTGCTGTTGAATTTATAAGCGGTTGGCTGTTAAAGACGGTATTCCATAAGCAATGGTGGGATTACTCAGGAATGTCTTATCAACTGCAAGGGCATATTTGCCTGCGTTTTTCTCTATATTGGTGGGGGCTTTCAGTAGCTAGTGTGTATGTAATTCAGCCGCTTATGGAGCTTTTATATTCGGGTGTTCAGCCTATTTGGAAATTCGTGCTTCCGATCGTGGGGTTCTACTTTATGGCGGATTTATTATGGACCTGCTGGAGCCGGTATCGGATGGAGAAAACCCCTCAATATCAGAAATAATGGTTTTCTATATGTGTACTACGAGTCTTCTTTTGTGTATCAAGCACAAACATTTCGTGGACAGGCATTTCGATATTGCATATCCGTTTCTAGTCATAAATAATATAGCAATATATTAAATACTAGACGGACTGGTGGCGATAACGATGACAGGGAAGATTCTAGTGAGCGCATGTCTGTTAGGGCATAAAGTACGTTATGATAATGGCGATGTTCCGTGTCTCGATGCCCGATTCCTAAAGTGGTATGAGGAAGGGCGTTTTGTCCATATTTGTCCAGAGGTAGTGGGAGGTTTGCCAACCCCTCGTCCTGACGCACAGCGGCAAGGAGATCGGGTAGTGACGGGGGCAGGCGTTAATGTTACGGAGCCATTTATGAAGGGGGCTCAAGCCACACTAAAGCTGGCTAGGGAACATCAGGTTGCATTAGCTATTTTAAAACAAGACAGTCCTTCATGCGGAAGCCTGTATATTTATGATGGAACCTTTAAAGATACGAAAGCACCGGGAGAGGGCACCACTACGGAGCTGTTGAGGAAAAATGGGTTTAAAGTATTTGGCGAAGATCAGCTGGATGAAGTCGAGCAGGAACTCGCACGTATGGACGAGCATGGCATTCTTTAAGTAATAAATAGGCTGTAGGATACATAGTGTGTATAAGGGGAACGAAGCAGTGTCCTTGGGAGAGGAAATGCCGTCCGATGAGCCATCCTTCATTTGGGATAGGAGGCGGACGCAGATGAGTATTGATCAGCTCATTGCTTTGCTCGTTCTTGTCATTATGATCGTACAGCTTGCTGGCACAAAAGGTAAACACTAAGACTCACCTCATTGTAACTGCTTCCGGAGCTCAGCATTTTTTGAGTTCGGAAGCTTTTTTTGTCCATGGCTATGCATATTGTGAAATCTAAAGGATTCCTTCATAGTGATGTCTAATATACATATAGTGGGTTTTTGGGAAGTCCAAGGAAAGAATTTAGGGGGAACTATGAAATTTAGAACATGGATAATCATTGTGCAGTTATTTATGATTGCTGTGCTTGTAGGCGTGTTGGCGGCCGATCTAGGTGAGACAGGCTCAGATGAGTCTAAACATGATGATATTTTAATACATTTTGATCAAAAAGATTTAAACAGGATGAAAGAAACCGTTCAAAGGTTTAGTGAAGGTAAAGGAGATAACCTGATGTTGATTGAGCCAACCACGGATAGTGGACGGTTAATTCATGATTTCTATTCTAATGGTAAAGAGCTTCATTGGGTAAAGGATGATACAAGAGATGCATGGAGTAGTAGTCCTGGGAAGATCGAATATGTATGCCAAGCGATTGAACTAATAGAGACAGGTGAGCGGTTTAATGTCGAGTTATCTCAATGTAATGTTCAGCCAGACGGTGAGAAAATAAACGTGATCAGCTTTTTAAAAGAAAGATTATAAACCCATTTACGGAGAGGATGGATGATCAATATGCCGATGTCTGAGTACTATCAAGGGATTCGTGGGAAAGTGGGCTCAGAATTATTAATGATGCCTTCCGTAGCTGCAGTAGTAAGAAATAAAGAGGATGAGATTCTGTTCATCCGCAAGCCAGGAGAATCTTTGTGGGGATTGCCTGCGGGAGCGATTGAGCCAGGGGAGCGTCCCGGAAGAACCTTACGCAGAGAGGTATATGAAGAGACAGGGTTGATGGTTCATCCTACGTCGATTTTAGGTGTTTTTGGTGGAGCGAAATATAGATACGAATATAGTAATGGCGATCAGGTAGAATATACGGTTATTGTATTTGAGTGCTCTATTATCAGAGGAACGCTTAGAGCTATAGATGGGGAGATCGAAGAATTTAAATTTTTCAAAGAGAACGAGCTGCCAGAGATTGCAATTCTTTATCCTAGAGAGATTTTTATAAAAGACCGAGAGAAGACTGCAACGATATTTGAGTGACTGAGAGGAGTGCCTCATGAAGACATACATTTATATGGTTAGACATGCAGTGTCACCTTTTGTATTAGGGAACGAGCGGGAACGGGGATTATCCGAAAAAGGACACGCAGACGCTTATAGAATCAAAGAGCTTTTGGCGGAGGAGAAAATTACATATTTTGTATCCAGCCCATATAGACGAGCCGTAGAGACAATTAAATATTTGGCAGAAGCTTCGAACCAAGAGATTGAACTGTATGAAGAACTCAGAGAACGAGCAATCGGAAGTGTCGAGATTGAAATCAGTGAAGATGATTTTCTTCAGGGCATTCGGACATCGTTCAGCGACAAGCAATATAAAATGCCGGATGGAGAGAGTACCCAGGAAGCACAAGAGCGTGCAATTCCTGTTATCAAGCAATTAATTCAACAGCATAAAGGCGGAAAAATCGCATTAGGTACGCACGGGAATATCATGACCATTATCCTGAATTACTTCGATAAGAAGTATGGATATGAGTTCTTTGAACAGACGTCCAAGCCGGATATTTATAAGCTGGAATTTGAAGAATTGGAGCTTACCCATGTGGAGCGGCTGTGGGACTCCGAAGTGCTGAACAAATGAAATATTTTATAAAGCTGAATGCACTAAGCGTACTTTATGCCTTTATGTTGTTTGTTGTAATAGAGCTGCCATTGAATATTTATCGAATCAGCAGAATTTCCGGCTTGGAGCTGGGAAAAGTAGATACCTTGCTGTTTATCTTCAAGCTTGTTTTATTTTTATTATCTTCTATAGTATTTATTTGGCTTACAAAAAAATATTTGAGCGGAAAAAAATCCATGTATTTCACTACGATCCTATGGTTTCCCTATTTGATTCTGTTCATTAGTTTATTCGCAACCTGGTTCCCAATTACAGAACCTGCAGATAAACCTGCACCGGTAACAGGACTGATTATAATAGGAGCCATGATTATTTATCCGTTTTATATCGCAATGATTAGTATTATCGCAAGCATTAATTTTAAGTCAGAAGCTGGATAGAGGTTGGAAATGAGGATCAATGATTTGAAAGAAAGACTTTTTTATACTTGTATCTGCCTCGTTGTTATTGTATTGGGGTTAAGCTCTAGAGTATGCACGGATCAGCTGCCTTTGTTTGTATCTAGACATTTCGGAGATGCGCTTTGGGGCAGTATGGTTTATTTTATGTTTCGGGTTCTACTGGTAAATCAAAAGCTAAGGCTCGCCTTTGTATGGAGTTTGGTGTTTAGCTTCGGCATAGAATTTAGCCAGCTGTATCAAGCGGAGTGGATCAACAGCATCCGTTCTACAGTATTGGGTGGTCTAATTCTCGGAAAAGGATTCCTGTGGATCGACCTTGTTAGATATTTAGTGGGCATTGCCCTTTGTTATGGATTGGATCAATACTTTCACCAAAAGGTGCACCGAAATAATAAATAGTGTTTATTGGAGAGGAACCTTTAAATGGTAAATAGTTTGATTGTGGTATGCTTGCTTACGATGATTATTCACACGGCAGAAACCTTATCGTATTCGGTACGATACGCCGGAGTGAAGCTGAACAAGATAGCCATTGCGTTATCTCTCACAGGCATTATTGTTCTCGTCTCAAGAACTGCAAATATGATCCAAGCTCCACTGACGGCTAAATTCGTAGATTATGCCAAAATACATTCCGATTTTCCACTTCTTAATTACTTGAGAATTATATTATTGGCTTCTTCATTAGGGACTTTAATTGCCATTGCTGTGTTCCCTACCTTTGTAGGCTTGTTTGGGAGAATCATCTCTAAGCTTGAAATCGAAGGTTCTATCCCAAAACTGCTTACCAGTGTGACGATCGGGCAACTTAAGAACACAAGAAAATACATAAGAAAACCAAAAGTGAACTTATATAACTTCAGATACCTGGGGATTCCTAAACGTTTTATTGTGATGAATGTTTTTGTTACAGCCTTTTACACCGTAGGTGTCATATCATCTTTGTACGCTGCTCATCTAATGCCTCAATATAGCACGACTGCTTCTCAAGCTTCCGGACTGATTAACGGTATGGCGACTATTCTGCTGACCATATTTATCGACCCACAGCTTGGTCTTATTACCCATAAGGCTACTGAAAATGTAGAATACCGTGATCAGCTAGGAAAAATATATGTGGTATTGATGGGTTCACGATTTGTAGGCACTATATTTGCTCAGCTCCTAATTGTGCCTGCAGCCCAATTAATTAGTATGTTAGTGAAGCTGATTTGAGCCGGTGGGGGCGAATCATAATCATTAGGGAAGTTTAGATTCTGCTGCTCGTAGTGCTAGCGAAGTCTTCTGTTCCCAGCTGTAAATATTCTGCTGCATGGAATGAATTCGTTTCATTTGCTCATAGGATGATTTCAATTCTGTGGCGGCTCTAACTGCATCTCCTTGCTTAACAGCTGCTTTATATTGTTTGTCAGCTTCCGCGCGTACTTTCTGCGTGGCAGCGAGATTCTTACTCTCGGCAGTTATTTGTTTCTTTAAAGCAGTGATGGGTGCCAACGCATCTTTGACGGGTTTAAGCTTAGCAGCGGTTTGCTTGCGAGCGGCTGCCAAAGCGGTTGTCTTTGTCTTAATTTCGGCTCGGGCGAGGGTTACAGCAGCCTTTAGTTTATTACGCTTCAGGTCCAGCAATGTGACTGTTTTCAAGTCTTTAGCTTTCTTGGCTGCGGTAGACTGTTTACTGAGTGTGCTGTATTGTTCCAGAAGGGGAGCATGTTTCTTCTGAACTGAGCTAGCTTCTGAAGATAAGCGGCTTAACAGTGCTTGATCTGTTGACTGTATGACGGTACGAATAGATTTCAGAGCGTCATTATTCTGTTTGCGTAACTTCTGAATTTTTGAGTTATCTGTCTTGAGGGTGGCTTGAAGCGCGGTATAATTACCATGAAGACTGTTAATGTCATCCAGCGCGGAATCCCATCCAGTAGCAGCAGACACAAGTGTGAGGTTACAGGTTAAGAAAGCTGCTACCAGCACTACTTGAGCCATCCATTTTAAATCCCTAATTCTGAAAATGTTCGTTCTACATCTGACGGTGTTTTTTGGCTTAAACATTCCTCTCAGCTCCTTAATGAATTAGTTAATATACGCAAAAAAGCACCTCCAAGATAGGCATTGACGCCTGTCTTGCGAGGTGCTTCTCCCGCACAGAAATATAAAAGATGCTCTTACTATAACTTGAAATTAATGGACAGTCAATGAACAATAGAACATTTGTGCTTGTTTTTGTAATTGTGAAATACAAAGGGGAGTAAATATGAGTTCACATCTAGAGTATGGGCACGATCGTGTGGCCCTGATTACCGGAACCTCCAGTGGATTTGGACTGCTGACAGCGCTCAAATTAGCTGGACAGGGGTTTAAGGTGATAGCAACCATGCGTGATTTAAGCCGTAAAGGCGAGCTGGTGCAGCAGGCAGAACAGGCAGGAATTTTAAAGCAGCTTCATTTAATGACCATGGATGTAACTGACAGCGATTCTATAGAGACAGCAATATCTTCAGTACACGAAACATTTGGAAGAATTGATGTTCTAGTCAATAATGCAGGTTTTGCCATTGGCGGTTTCATAGAAGAAATATCTATGGAGGAATGGCGGCGGCAAATGGAGACGAACTTTTTTGGATTAGTGGCTGTGACAACAGCTGTGCTGCCCATTATGCGAGAACAGCAGAGCGGCACGATTATTAATGTGGGAAGTGTAAGTGGATTATCCGGATTTCCAGGTTATGCGCCTTATGCAGCTTCTAAATTTGCTGTTGAAGGCTTCAGCGAAAGCCTGCGTCATGAAATGTCCCCTTATGGAATAAGGGTGGTATTAATTGAACCGGGCTCCTTCCGAACACCGATATGGGGAAAAGGCATGGAGCAAATTCGACGTAAGGAGGATTCTCCGTATAAAGCGCGTCTTGACGCTGTGCTACGATATTCCAAACATACTGCTGAGACAGCGCCTGACCCTAGTCAAGTAGCTAATCTTATCGGTCGTATTACCGAAATGAAGGCTCCACGGCTACGTTATCCTATCGGCAAAGGTACGCGAATCTTAATCTTAGGCAAAACGCTGCTTCCATGGAAGTGGCTGGAGAGAATTATTGCGAAAGAATTGAGGTGATAGGATGGAGTCATCCATAAATTTAACAATCATTAAACTAATAGGTTATGTGTCCAGTTTGATGACCGTTTTTTTATGGCTAATTTTTATATTCATCAATCCTTATGCTGAGATTACGAATCGCTCCACTCTTGTGATTAGTATAATTATGTTGTTATTACCGGCGGGGTTATTAGCAATAGGTGTCTTTTTAAACAGAAGTCGGCTAATGCTGCTTGCATTTGTCTGGAGTTTTCCCTACAGTTTATATATGTTATTAACACCCGGAATCTTTAGGTTGTTCGGGATTACGAGTCTAATGTATTTACTTTGTTTTGTGTTATTTAGAATGAACAAGATTAGATATTGAACAAGGATAGAGGTGTGCCGATGCTAGAATCGTCCGGAATCCATATCTGCTTCAACGCAGATGGCCGTGAAATAGAAATCCTCGATGTTACTCCATTTGGCAAAGAGAAATTTCGAATTGAAGAGACACCGATTTTTAATCCGGCTGTTACAATGGGAGATATTATACAGGTGAAGGAAGAAAATGGAGTCTATTATTACCAAGAGACTGTTCAGAAATCTCCTTTCAAAAGATACGCTTGGCTGCTTAGTAAAGAAGCTGTTGATTCAACGGCCATTGCAGCTTTTAAACATAGAATTATAGAGAATGAAGGCAAATGTGAGTTGATCTTTGGCGGTTTGTTCGTCATTCATATTCCTAAGAATACTTCAATTGATGTTGATGGGGAAATGAATCGAATTATTGAGCGGTTCGAAATTTAAATACTAAGGAAAAAATGCTGCGTCATGAAATGCAAGGAAACTTGCACATGATGACCGCAGCATGGAGAATAGAAGAAACGCTTTTTATTTTATTTCTTCCATAAATGTCTTAAAATTTTCGGCAATTTCTTTTGATTTGGTATGGTGCAGATAATGTCCTGCATCAAGTTTTACCAATTTTCCTTGTACGGAATTTTTGACTTGCTCTTCATGCAATGATATCCAATCTTTTAAGAGAGTATCATCCCCTTGAACAAAGAGCAAAAGGGGGAGATCCTTTGGAAAAGTTGAATTTAGAGCCCCTTTATAATTAGAAGACATATGTTCCACTTCATTTAAGTTAGTGTAATTATAAGTGTTTCTAAGCGTAAGCAATCTCAATTGTTCTTTAGTTTCATCATCAAACGGCAATTCAGCATAGGGATTTCCACTTGATTTAAATAACAATCTGCCCAAGCCTGATTCTCTAAGTAGTTTTAATTTTCCTGTTGGTATTTTAACACCTATTCTGTCTTCCGTTGCAATACTATTATCAATCCCGACAAATGCACTCACTTCGTTTGGATATTTGTTCACATAATTCAAACTGTACATACCGGAAATAGAGTGTGCCATTAGAATATAACGGTCAATATTAAGCTGCTTTACAGCTTCATGAATTTCACTCACAATGTTTTCTGTGGTTCGCTCTTTTTCAGTTCTATCACTTAATCCATAACCGAAAGGCTCAATCACGACAACTTTGTAAAATGGAGATAGTTCATCTATTAACAGCTTAAAATCAAGTCCCGGTGCCACCGTTCCATAACCAGGTAAGAGCACGACTGTCTCTTCACCCTTTCCTTGAATCAAAACGTTCATATTTTTACCATCGACGCTTACAGACTGACCATAGGGTTTTATTTTAGCTTGGTCCGATTTATTGAGGAAAATATTAGCGACAAAAACAGTCACTAGAAAAAGTACTATTGCAGTAGCTAAAGCCCCTAAGGAAATAAGTATAATTTTCAGCGGTTTATTCATCCTTTTTTTAATAACCTCTTCTTCTGGTTTCAATCGCATCTTCTCCTGTTCTAATCGCTTTATTCTAGCTATCTTAATGAGTTGCTAAAGAAAGCTTACCCGATGAAGATGAACTATACATGACGACAATATGAACTGAATATGAACCAGCTAAAAAAAGTTTGACTCTATAAAATGAATGTGAGGTGAGCAATAATGTTGAAATTTATGAAGCAATGGTTGCCGAGTATTGTGATCGCAGTGGTTATTTCTTTGTTTGTTAGAACCTATGTTGCTGAAGCCATGAGAGTTCCAACGGGCTCTATGATCCCAACGATTCAAATCAATGATCGCTTAATTGTTGAGAAAATGTTATGGATGACCACACTGGAGCATGGAGATATTGTTGTATTTACGCCACCTGTAGCTGGTGATGAGAATAAAAGATATGTAAAAAGGCTAATGGGGCTGCCTGGAGATACCTTGGAAATTAAAGACGGCGCACTTTACCGAAATGGAGCGAAGGTTAACGAACCTTACCTCAATGAACAGATGGATTACACTTTTGGACCGGTTACGGTACCCGCCGATCATTATTTTTTTCTCGGAGATAACCGGAATATAAGCTATGATGCTCATTTGTGGGATACTCCATTTGTGTCGAAGGATAAGTTGATTGGGAAAGTAATCGCTGAATTTAGCAATCCCTTTTAGGTAGTGTGTAAGACGGATAAATGTAAGGCTTAATCTCTAAAAATAGATTTAGGGGTGCTGAAGTCGCGGGGGTCTTTTGAACTAACCGAGTGGTTTAATGAGTCTTTAACCATATTGTTACTTTGGAAGAATTTAGCTATCCTTAAGGTAAAATATACCTACATATAGTAAGGGGTGCTGAATTTTGAAAGCTCATGTCACAGATCTCAAACATGGCGATTGTCTAATCACAGATACATTCAATAGTGTTGGCCTACACGTGCTTCCGAAGGGGACAGTGGTCTACGGAGAAGAAATCACCATCCTGATGAGGCATCAAATTGATTATGTCGATATTGAACCACGCATGATGGTGCTGGATAATGAAGAAATGAATGTGGCACAAGGGATAGATGGTAATTTTGATCAAGCCATCCAAAACTATGAATCTATATTTCTGGAAGCACTCAGCAAGGGTAGCTTTACGCAGTCGGATGTTGATAATACGCTGCAGCCATTGCTGGAAAAATTGGATGAACAAAAGGATGTCGTTTCTTTATTATTGCTGCTGGAACGTGATGATATCAGTACATACAACCATTCATTGCAGGTCGGACTGTTATCTTTTTACATAGCGACTTGGTTAGGTCATACAAAAGCCGAAAGATTTGAGATTAGTAGAGCCGGTTATTTGCACGATATCGGAAAAAGCCAGATTGCTCCACATATCTTAAATAAGACGGATAACTTAACTCCCGAAGAATCAGAAGAACTAAAACGTCATACTTCGTATGGATACGACATTATCCTTAAATCGATGAATGACGAAAAGACCGCACTAGTGGCGCTTCAGCATCATGAATTCGAGGATGGTACAGGTTATCCTAACAATCTCCGTAAACAGGACTTGCACCCGTATACGCAGATTGTTGCTGTTGCAAATACTTATGTAGGCATGACCTTAGGAAGAGCGAATCAACCAAAACAAGGCCTGATTAACGTTCTGCGCAAGGTACATGAGCTTGGATTTGGCAAGCTGAATGGAAATGCGGTACAAGCTCTAATCGGACATTTATTGCCGAATTTTGTGGGTAAGAGCGTTCAGCTTAGCAATGGTGAGCAAGGTACGATTATTATGAATAATCCGTTGGATATTTTCAAACCTCTGGTAAAAATAAATGAGACTACGTTCAGAGACTTATCTAAAGAGCGTAATTTGACTGTTGAAGAAGTATTTATTTAACGAATATTTTTGTGGCGATAAATAGGAGGCTATCTCCCTGATCCGTAAAATCAGGGGATAGCTTTTTTGTGTTATAATCGAAATTGGGTTAAAAACCCTTCAATATGGAATAGGAGAGTGCTTATCGTGATTATCAAATTCATTCGTTTACGTTAATTTGAGGTGCAATTCAATGATGACATCATCCATTTTTTTGAAAATGTATTGAGTCTTATTTAACTGTGCATTCATTGATAAAATTCGAATGAAATGAGGAATGAACAATGAGCGAAAAAATAGTAAAAGTAAACGGAATTGATATATGTTCGGATAGTTTTGGAAATCCTAGCAATCCTGCGATATTGCTGATTATGGGTGCCACCTGTTCTATGGTTTATTGGGATGAAGAGTTCTGTCAGCGATTAGCAGATACCGGACGTTACGTTATTCGTTATGATAACCGGGATGTCGGACGTTCCGTTGTTTATGAGCCTGGGAGTTCCAATTATACCGTGATGGACATGGCAAATGATGCTGCTGGGTTACTAGACGCCTATAATATAGAACAGGCAAATATCGTTGGAATGTCCTTAGGCGGAATGATTGCGCAAGTCCTTGCTACACGTCATCCGCAAAAAGTTCTAACCTTAACCTTGATCGCATCAAGTTTTTTCGAATCTGACGATAATGATCGGAACTTGCCTCCTATGGATGAGCGGATCCTCGCATTCCATGCAAATGGAGCAACACTGGATTGGTCTAATGAGGAAGAGGTAGCCAATTATTTGGTTTCAGGTTCCGGCATACTCTGTGGTTCAAAACATAAATTCGATGAGAAAAGAGCGTATAAACAAGTAAGGCTGGAAATAAAACGTGCCAACAACTTGCTTAGCATGTTTAATCATTCTCTTCTTACAGGGGATGACGGCTACGAGGGCAAGGCAAAAAATATCATGGTTCCTACCTTGGTTATCCACGGCACAGAAGACACGGTGCTTCCTATAGAGCATGGCTTGGCGCTTGCGGCGGAAATTCCTGATGCGTCGCTTCTAACCCTGGAAGGAACGGGCCACGAAGTCCACCCGGATGATTGGGAAACAATAATCAAAGCCATTTCGAATCATACTTTAGGCGGTAAAGCTTAACAGGGCTTAAAGAGTAAAATAAAGAAGGGCTACAATTCGGTCTTGCCGATTGTAGTCCTATTTTTTTAGGATTACTTCGTCCCTAGGAATTAAATCGCTTCACTAATTTTTCTTTATGTGCAGTAAAAGCCTCTTCTAAAGTGATGCCATATAAGTCAGCTAACAATGCGATATTTCCGAGAACATCCCCGATTTCCTCAATCAAGTCGTTTTTCAGTTGCTCTGGAGTACGAGTCGATTCATCCGGTCGATCTCTGCCGATTTCATAGGAGCGTACAGCTCGAGCGACTTCACCGGTCTCTTCCATTAAGAATCCGACTCTTATAAAAGGACCATAAGTAGTCCAGCCTCGTTCTCCATAAAAATGATTAATCCATTTCTGCACATCATTAATTTCCATATTATGTAGCACTCCTTAATCTTTCACATGATTTATACTCCAACATATAGTATATTAGATAGCGGACATTATCAATATATAGTTTGGAGATGAGATTTTGAAATCAATATGTGTTTTCGCAGGATCGAATTTAGGGGTGCATGAGGATTATAAAGCTAAAGCTGTTGAACTTGGTAACTACATGGCTATGCATAATTATCGTTTAATTTACGGTGGTTCAAAAATCGGATTAATGGGTGAGGTCGCTAATGCTGTTTTGAATGGTGGAGGCGAGGTAATCGGGGTAATGCCTAGAGGATTATTTAATGGGGAAATGGTACATAGAGAGTTAACGCAGTTGATAGAAGTAGAGGATATGCATGGCCGTAAAGCAAAAATGGGAGAGCTGGCAGATGGCTTTATTGCTTTACCTGGAGGGTTTGGAACGTATGAGGAGCTCTTTGAGGTTTTGTGCTGGTCACAAATTGGCATACACAAGAAGCCGGTAGGGGTTCTAAATATCAGGAATTATTTTGATCCTCTGATGAATCTGATACATAACAGTATCCAAGAAGGCTTCTCTAATTCTTCGCATCTAAGTCTGCTAAACGTATCCAACGAGCCGTTGGAACTCTTGACTCTTTTGAAGGAGTATGTTCCGCAAACGCTTGAGCAAAAGTGGAAACAGCTCAACTGAATAATGAAACTTTCAGTTTAATGATCGGGTACTCGGGTAGACTGTGTTCCTGGACGTAAACCAACCGACATCAGGCATTAGTTTCTGCATGACCTTTACCGCTGAGCGTTCGGACTCAGAAGGCGTTATTTGCACTTAGGTTACTTTGGGTTCTCGCGCGATTTGAACTATCCCCCATGCTTGTGAACACACTTTTCCGATGGATCGGACTCAGCTGACCTTATTTCTCCATTTCGAACGTTTTAGGCGAGCTATCGGACTATATTGCAGCTATATACTCATAACCACACCGATTCAGCACTGTTACATGGTGATAAGAGCTATACGGTCCGATACTTCTGTAAAAATGACCAAAAAGCTCAAATAGCTGCAATACGGTCCGTAACATATTGAGGGTCTTTGGCTAGTTTGGTTATTTGGGTTACTTTAGTTTCTTGGGCATCATGGGTTTGGTTCTTAGGTTTATCTCCGTTTGAGCAGGGTTTCGGACTCCAGTGACGTTATTTCTTATGAAGAGGTTCATATTTTGTGTTTTTTTGCCAATAGCGATTATGGAGTTCGATAGCATCCCGATTATGGGATTATACTGTGTATAAGGTCAACTGGGTCCTATAGCGACTTCGAAAGTGGATTCGCGGCGCAAAAGGTACGTAATCAAACGAAGTGTGAGGTTTGGATTATGGCTACATTACCGCTGAATTTGAAATTCACTAGTGGATTGGCTATGATAAATATAGAGAAACGCTACAAGAGGAGAAATGAGATAATGACCCCCGAGAATCAAATCGAACAATTTAAGAAGCTTAAGCACGATATCACTCGTTTCATGTTAATTTATAAATTTGCATTGGATGAGATGGAAACGAAGATTGAGATCCTAAAACAGGAGTTTCAGTCTCTGCATGATTACAGCCCAATTGAACATACCAAATCGCGTATTAAGTCTCCAGAAAGTATCATGAACAAGATGCTGCGCAAAAATGGTGAATTATCGCTGGATTCAGTGAAAAATTGTATTAAAGACATCGCTGGTCTGCGGATCACCTGTTCTTTTATCTCTGATATCTATCATGTTAGTGAGATGCTTCAGAAGCAGGATGATCTAACGGTCCTTGAGGTAAAGGATTATATTAAGAACCCTAAACCTAACGGATATCAGAGTCTTCACTTGCTGATTCAAGTCCCTGTTTTTATGTCCGATCGTCAGGAGCTTGTCTGTGTAGAAGTTCAAATTCGTACCATTGCTATGGATTTCTGGGCAAGCCTCGAACATAAAATCTTTTATAAATATAATAAATCAGTACCTGAGAGTATGACTCGTGAACTGAAAAATGCGGCGGATGCCGCTCATGCCCTTGATCTGCAAATGGAGCGTCTGCACCGGGATATAAAGGAAATTAAAGACGATGATGAAGATGATCTTAGCTCCTTCGAGGAAGAGCTTCGCCGTATAGTGGTTCATAATAAGCAGTTCACACTTCCAGCTAACTTTATTAAATTGCTTGACGACAAATAAGCTGTTTTGTCCGCCTAGAGTTATCCGTTTCCTTTCGGGTGACTCTAGGTTTTTTTCTTGTATACATCATTGCCATAGATAACTAGAATAGAGTATTCTCAACTAGAAGAGAATGGTTACTTTAGCTTCATCATTTTTACATAAAAGGAGAATGAAGATGAGCGAGCGTACACTTCGCACCATTACTGTGAATCAAATCGGATATCCGCTGGATGGACAAAAGATCGCAGTATTTACAGGTACTGAGCATGATTTTCAGGTAGTTGATGTTGATAGTGGGACTATTGTGTTCAAAGGTAGTTCAGATGCTGGAAGATTTGATAAAGCCAGTGGAGTAACTTTGCACACAGGTGATTTCTCGGAGGTCAATACTGAGGGAAGATATCGGATTGAGCAGAGCGAGGGTGTAGCTTCGGCATCCTTTACAATCTCAGATCAGCCTTATCATGAGCTTCAACAGGGCTTGCTGAAAGCTTTCTATTATTATCGCTGTGGCGTTGAGTTGACTGAAGAATATGCTGGAGATTGGAAGCACAAGGCGTGCCATACCGCAAAAGGGATTGTATATGGGCAACCGGATCTTCAACTAGACTGTTCGGGTGGCTGGCATGATGCAGGTGATTATGGAAAATATAGCGGTCCCGGAGCGAAAGCTATCGCGGATATGCTGCTTGCCTATGAATTATATCCCTCGGCTTTTGTAAGCGCTATCCCATTGCCTGAAAGTGATGGATCTACGCCAGATGTGCTGCTGGAATGCAGGGTGGAGCTCGATTGGTTGTTTAAAATGCAAGACTCCGCAACAGGTGGTGTATACCATAAATTGACTACGTTAAGCTTTCCTGGTCTGGATGTTATGCCTGAGGACGATACAGCAGATCTGTACTTCTCACCAATATCTGCTACTGCAACTGGGGATTTTGCTGGTGTTATGGCTATGGCTGCAAGAGTGTACAAGCCTTTTGATGCTGCTTATGCGCGGAAATGTCTGGATGCTGCGGGGGCAGCATGGGAATGGCTTGTACAGCATCCAGATGTACCCGGTTTTACGAATCCGCCTGAGATTAGCACTGGAGAATACGGGGATGGAGTCGATAAGGACGAGCGGTATTGGGCAGCGGCGGAGCTGTATCGTACGACAGGGAAAGAGGAATATCATCAAGCTGTTCTGCAGCTAGTGCAGCTGACTTTTCCAAAATACAGTTTAGGCTGGGGTGATATGGGAAGCTATGGCACTATTGCTTATCTGTTAAATGGTGAGGAGCAGGCAGACCGTGCTTTATATGCCTCGTTAAAAGAAGGGCTTGTTGCTGAGGCACAACGATTAGCGGAACAGAGTCGTGAGGAGGGCTATAGGATCTCCTTAAAAGAGGAGGACTATATCTGGGGCAGCAATATGCTAGTAATGAACAATGCAATGCTGCTGCTGGCGGCTGAATATTTTAGTGGAGACTCCGGTTTTGCGGACTGTGCCTTAGATCATCTACATTATCTGATGGGGCGTAACGTTCTGGATATCAGCTATGTTACCGGGTTTGGGGATCATGCCGTGATGAATCCGCATCATCGCCCTTCTGTAGGTGACCATGTGGCTGATCCGGTGCCGGGATTGGTGTCAGGGGGGCCAGATCGTGGGCTGCATGATGAATATGTAGTTGAGCATTTACAAGGAAAACCAGCTGCGCAGTGCTTTGTCGATCATGAGCTTAGCTATTCTACGAATGAAGTGACGATCTATTGGAATTCACCTGCGGTGTTTGTTGTGGCCCGTTTTAATCAATAAAAAGCAATAGTTCGAATAGGGAAAGACGTCCTGAAACTGGATGTCTTTCTCTTTTTTATAGCTGAAATGCTATAATACTAGACGGTATGCTATTTAAGCGGATGGTATTAGGAGGTAGGGGATTGAGTAGTATTTTTGAGATTCAGAGACTTGCAAAACTTAACTGGAAAAGTAACGACCAAACTTCGAAATATCTTTTCTCGGAGATCTCCGCAGACATAGCTGAATCTGACCGCATCGCATTGATTGGTGCCTCTGGCCAAGGGAAAAGTACACTCCTTAGAATCCTGGCTCTCTTGGATGCTCCGGATGAGGGAGATATGTTGGTAAATGGGACTTCATATAAAAGTATGGATGCGAGATTATGGAGGATGAAAATAGGGTTTGTAGCACAACAAGCGGTCATGCTGTCTGGCAGTGTGGAGGATAATTTAAGAACTGTCAGCAGACTGCATGCCAAACCTTATGATCTTAAACTAGTGCAGCGACTAATTGGGCAATTGGGGCTGGAGCATTTGGATTTAAGCAAAAAAGCGGCAGATTGTTCGGGTGGTGAAAAGCAGCGGATTTCTTTAATTCGATCCTTGCTGCTCCGACCTACGGTATTATTGCTCGATGAAATCACCGCTTCGCTCGATGTCAACAGCACTCAAATGGTTGAAAAGCTACTAGAGGATTGGCATAAGGAAGAAGGCACTTCGATGATTTGGGTCACTCATGATCTTAAGCAGGCGAGCAGAATAAGCACAACTACATGGTTTATGGGAAAAGGCAGGTTGGAACAGCATGTGAGCGAGTCTTTTTTTGCTGAATCTGCGGAAGAATTGGTTAAAAGGTTCGTTCGGCCTTCGGAAGGAGCGTCGTTGTTATGAGTTATACAGCACTAAGTTTCACGCTTCTGTTTGTATTAGGGACGATGTTGGTCTCCGTGTGGCAAAAGCTCGGACTGGAAAAAGATATCATTGTTGGCACAGTGCGGTCGGCCATTCAATTGCTTGCGGTGGGGTATGTGCTGCAATTTATTTTTAAATCGGATCAGGTCATTTATGTAATTGTGATAATTCTCTTCATGATCAGTGTAGCCGCATGGAATGCAGCCAAAAGAGGCAAAGGCTTGCGCGGATTAGTCTGGAGAATTGGACTGGCGATTGCTACTATGGAACTGCTCATGATGGGCATTCTGCTCAGCTTACATATCATTGAGGCTACGCCACAATATATCATTCCGATTAGCGGCATGACCATTGGCAGTGCTATGGTGGTTTCAGGGTTGTTCATTAACCATATCAAGCATGAAATTCAGCAGAGCAAAGGGGAGATTGAAACGTTGTTGTCTCTTGGCGCAACGGTCCCACAGGCGATCCAGGAAGTTAGAAAAAGATCTGTAAAATTCAGTATGATTCCTACCATCGACGGTATGAAGACGGTTGGGCTTGTTCAACTCCCTGGAATGATGACCGGAATGATCATCGCAGGCGCTGATCCTGTAGTAGCTGTTCGTTATCAGATATTAATTGTGTTCTCGTTCACTGCCTCTGCTGCCATAACGAGTATGCTGCTCAGTGTACTGAGCTACAGACTCTTTTTCACGCCGGATCTAAGGCTCAAGCAAATAGTGGAGCAAGGCTAAGCCTATTTCTCACAAGCGATTCCGTCTTTGTCACGGTCGCTTTTTTTATTGGCATTATAGAGTTCTTTCGATACGTAGGGTTTGTATTTCGTTTTGCCGCCTTTGTTCTTGGTTGAGCTGGAAATGGCAACTCCACCTTTGTAATCTTTGTTTAGCTCCGTGCAGTTTTTGTAGGTTTTGGCCTTGGATTCTGCGCTAGCTGTATTCAAGGTAGCGACGGATAGAGTGAGTAGCAGGCCTGCTGCTAGACAAATGTTTAAGATTTTTTTCATGGGAACACTCCTATAAAAATCTAATGAAATTGCTGGTTGTGTAGTATCATTGTATTTTATATTACCAGTTTAATTCATTGAGGTATACATTATTGGGAAAATTGGAAACGGTGTACATATTTATGGGTGAGGTGGGGGAATAATTAGATTCAATTCACATGTAGTGAACAGGCTACGAATGAGGTGATTCTAATTAGCAAAATGAAAATGGCGACTGCCCTAATTGCGGGATTGTTGCTTCTGCCGGGAATGGCTATGGGTGCATCAGCTCCCGTTACTATGACTCACGTTAATGGAGAACTGCTATCGGCTATGCCTAAGCCAGCTCCGGAGTCTAGGCGCATTATATTACCTTCTGCAATTCAAGCATCAGAGCTATACGGGTTCGGATTACAGCATCGGAATGCCTCGATTCAATATTCGATCTTCTCCAAAGATTTCAAAAAGATTATGTATCCGCGGTTTGTTGAACTAAACTGGGTGACGGGTGTCTCCAGCCCTTGGATCACGAACTACGAGGTCACTAAAGAAACGATAATTAACAAGAATTCAGAGGTCATAGAAATGCGTCTGGATACTGCGACTTCAAGTGGACCAGCACCTTCTATACTTTTGACAATCTCACTTGTGCAAGAGAAGAATAGCTGGGTGATTACCGGAGTGACATCGGACCCCGAGCTGCCGCGTGGCGGATTGCCTAGGAAGTAGGTTAGTTATGGATAGGAAAAAGAGCAAGCGTAGTAGGGGGTTCCCATATGCTTGCTCTTTTTTTGATTCGAAAGCACATCGTTCAGTCCACGTGGTCTGTTTCTCCAAATGATCAGTGACAATGTTCGGCCCAGAGTGACAATACCAACTCAGCGTCACAAATCATCAGTGACAATGTTCGGCCCAGAGTGACAATACCAACTTAGCGTCACAAATCATCAGCCTACGTTGTTAAGAAACCTCGCTTCACAGATCGTTACGGACCGTATTGCAGCTATTTTTGCTGCACTGCACGATCGTTACGGACCGTATTGCAGTTATTTTGGCATTATGGTCGTCCTGGCGAGAGTTTCGGACTGTATGGCTCTTATTCCCCTAAAATCACGCATTATAGGAGTACATTTGGGTGAATAGCTGCATCTGAGTCCGATAGCAAGGCTAATTCGCCGAAATTATGAAAATAAGGGCTCCTCGGTCCGATCACCGCCAAGCTCTAGTGTATTTAGAGTGACAATGTACAGCTTAGAGTGACAATGCCAGCTCAATGTAGCAAGGCTAACTCAGAGTGGTAATGTTCAGCTCAGAGGGGCAATGTTGGCTCAGAGTGACAGTGCAGCTCAAAGTGGCAAGGCTAATTCAGCGTCATCAGCCTAAGTTGGTGATTACTTAAGAGACAGCGCTTCAGACATCGTTACGGACCGTATTGCAGCTATTTGGGTTATGGTCGTCTGGCGAGAGTTTCGGACTGTATGGCTCTTATTCCCCTGAAATCACGCATTATAGGAGTACATTTGGGCGAATAGCTGCGTCTGGACCTCTGTCAAGAAAGTGGACAGTCACGCAACAGACATTCTAGTCAATTGCTCAGCAAAACGAACTGGAGAAAGATAACCCAGCGCGCCATGCATTCGCTTGCGGTTATAGTAAAACTCAATATATTGAAAAAGTGTCTGGTAGGCTTGCTCCTTAGTTTTGAATCGCGGATTACAATAAATGAGCTCCTTTTTCAAAATGCTGTGCCACGACTCGATGCAGGCGTTATCATAACAGTTACCTCTGCGGCTCATGCTGGACTCCATGCCATACGCTTTCAACTGCTTCGTGTATTCATGAGAAGTATATTGAGAACCTCTATCGGAGTGATGTAATAGACCCTTTTCCGGTTGTTTAGCTTCGTAGGCATCTTGTAAAGCGCCCGAAATCAAGCTAGTTTCCATATGGTTCTCCAAACGCCACCCCACGATTTCGCGCGTGCAAAGGTCCATCACACTAGCCAGGTACAAGCGCCCTCCCCGGCAAGGAATGTACGTAATGTCGGTAACCCATACTGAATTGGGTTTGCGTATTTTAAATTGCTGGTTCAGCGTATTCGGGGCAATCGGATGGTCATGATTGGAGTCAGTGGTCTGTACCCGATACGTTTTGGAGACAATGGAGCGAAGCTTCATATGTCGCATGTACACACTCACCGTGCGTTCGGTAACGGTATAACCTTCTTGATGTAACAGGCGGGTGATCTTCGGACTCCCATACCGCTTTTGATGGTCTGTAAAATGATACTGAATTCGCTTCATTATCGCAGCCTTACGAAGCATATGCGTACTGGTTTTTTCTGTCCGCCACTTGTAGTACCCGCTCCGTGACACATGTAGGGTCATGCACATCTTCTCCAAGAGAAACTCGGAGCGATGTTTTTCAATAAACTGGAATCTCAGTTCCTTGGTTTGCTGAAGATGTGCACTGCTTTTTTTACGATCGCTAATTCCTCTTCCACATCGGCAATCTTGTTATCTTTTTCTTGAAGTTGACGGCTCATTTCTTTCAACTGTGCCTCGAGTTCTCGTACTCGATCCACGCTAGCTGCCGGTTCATTCTTTAATTCTCGATACTGGCTCATCCATTGATGCAGGGTACTTTTTGGGATGTTGAGCTCTTCCGCCAAGTCGCCCACTGTCTTTGTTTGCTCTTGAATGAACTGCACTGTCTGTTTTTTAAATTCTTCGTTATACCGTTGTCGATGTTCTCCCATGTGAACACACCTCCGTGGACTCATTATCGCCAGTCTGTTAACTACTGTCCACTTTTTATTCTAGCTTCATCTGAGTCCGATAGCATGACTAAATCGCCGAAATTATGAAAATAAGAGCTCCTCGGTCCGATCACCGCCAAACTCTAGTGTATTTAAAGTCGTAATGTTCAGCTCAGAGTGACAATGCCAGCTCAGCTCACATCGCATAGCCCAACTCACATCACATAGCTCAACTCGCATCGCATAGACCAACTCACATTACACAGCGCAGCTCAATCACCAGCCCAGCTCGCGAACCCCAGCTCAAGCTACAACAGCTACCTAGACTATCCAGCTGTTAAGCGACTAATCTCTTCCCGCCTTCACCATCAATTCCGCCAGCATTTTGGGTTCGGTTCGAACGGTGGTCATGTGATCTCCTTTGCCCTCGATGAAGCGGAAGATGCCTAAATGACTGGATTGTGTAGGATGGAATCCGTATGGACCTTGCGGTATCGCGGTGTCCTCCGTTAGATAAAGATAACTTTTGGGAATCTGGAGACTGTAAAATTTCTTGAGATCAAGCTTTTCGAAAAGTGGACTTGCTGGCTCAGGAGGAGCTTGTTTGTAAAAAGCTTGCGCTTCCGCAAGACTGGCGGTGTTGACGAATGTATCCCGGAAAAGAGGGAAAGGGAGCGTTATGGTGTTATTGCCGGAAGTATCTCTCAGCTGTTCAAAGTACTTCAGCGAATCAGCTGGAAATTGGTCCGCCACACTTTGCCCATCCAGCGGTACGAAGGCGTCGAAGAATACCAGACGTTTGATCCGATCCGGTACTTCCTGAGAGACGGTTTGGATCACCGAACCACCAAAGCTATGTCCGAGCAGAATGATATCCTTTAAGTCTTTTTGCTTGATATAGTCGACAACAGACTGTGTGATTTGCGCATGCGTTACATTATTGTTTTTGTCCCCGCCATGTCCGGCATATTCCGGAGTATAGACGGTGTGTCCTAAGCTGCGAAGTGCGGCGGCCGTTTGATCCCAAAAACCAGCAGTAGCCCAAGACCCATGAACTAGAACGAATGTAAGAGGCGCCTGTTTCGCTGCTGTTTTGTTATTGGCGGCCTCAACTGTGGAGCTAAGATTCATAGGGTGGAAACCCATAATTGTAAAGACAGTGATACATAAAGCTAACACTATTTTTGTGCGAATCGATTTCATACTGTGCCTCCTATGTGGGGTGAGAGTGTAATACTTAGAGGATGCCCCGTTTAGAAAAGAAAGATGAATTTTTATCAGGAGTAGTGAATCTCCGCACCTAGGCATAGGCAAACGCATATCTTGTGTTTAGGGAAAGCAAAAATTTATAGCAACAGAAAGGTAGGAAAAAAAGTGACTTCATACATGGACTATACGTCCCCCAATACAGAGTTTACTTTTGATGTGAACACTAATACACTTTTTAAAAAAGATGCCAACAACTTCATTAACTTGCTGTCGGTTAAACAATTGAATACGCTCGAGAACATATCACTGCTGGATATTTTTCTTAGCAAATCAAATGTGGTTGAACCTCATTATCATCAAAATGCTGCAGAGCTTGTATATTGTATCTGCGGTTCAGCGGTAGTGTCTTTAATCAATCCGTTCACAAATGAACTTCTGCATTTTCCGATTTGTCCGGGTCAAGTGGCAAATGTGCCGCAAGGCTGGTGGCATTATGAGATAGCTACTGTCGATAATACACATCTACTCGCGATTTTTGACGCACCTATTCCTGAGGTTATCTTAGGTTCGGATATTCTTAGCAAAACCCCGGCAAATGTATTAGCCCATACTTACTGCTTAAATGAAGCTAAGGTAAAAGAAGCTTTAGCTCCAATCAAGCCTGGAACCTTCATCGGCCCTCCTGCTGACTGCTGCGAAGAAGATAAAGTAATGGGCAGCAGCAATATGGCTCCTAATATGGCCCCTAATATGGCTCCAAATATGCAAGCCAATGTTAAACCAAATATGCATCCTAATATGCAGCCAAATATGAATCCATACGCTCATATGCAGGCACAACCCATCCCGATATCTTCACAAATGCCTCCAGCTACACAAGCCTTTAATTATCAGCCATACCCGATGCAAGGGTACTATACGCAGGGTTATGATCAGCATTATCGCCAACAACCCTATGTACAGCAGCAGCCGCATTACCAATATCCGAATAACCAAGAGTAAACTAAAAAAACCTCCCGGAACTCTAGATTCCGGGAGGTTTCGTTGTTAAACCTAGGATAAACGGACAAGTACTCTTCCTCTAAGGTTTCCTTGTAGAATATCTTCCAATGCTTGCGGTAGCTCGGTTAACGTGACTTCACGATCCACGAGGTTCTCCAGCTGACTTGGCTTCAGATCGCTCGCCATCCGTTTCCAAGCCTTCTGGCGAAGGTCTGCAGGACATTCAACGGAATCTATGCCGAGAAGGTTAACACCCCGAAGAATGAACGGAAGTACTGTAGTTGGAACTGAAGTGCCTCCGGTTAAGCCACTTGCAGCTACAGAACCTCTGTAGGTGATTTTACTCAAAACTGCGGCAAGGGTGTCACCACCCACCGAATCTACTGCGCCTTGCCATAATTGTTTGTCCAAGGGTTTGCTGGCGCCGCCAATGACCTCTTCACGTGAAATCACGTCTTCGGCTCCTATACCTCTAAGGTAATCGGTAGCTTCGGCGTTACCTGTGCTTGCCACTACGCTATACCCTTTTGCGCCAAGCATGGCAATAGCAGATCCACCTACACCGCCGGTAGCGCCTGTTACAAGTACTTTGCCTTTGTCCGGGGAAACGTCATGATCTTCCAGGGCCAGTATGGATAAGGCGGCTGTCAGTCCTGCAGTACCGTAGATCATAGCTTCTTTAAGCGTCAGGCCTTCGGGAAGAGGAGTGATCCAACCTGCGGGAATACGAGCGTATTCGCTAAAGCCACCAAAGTGTGATACGCCAACACCATATCCTGTCGCAATGACTTGCTGCCCTTTATGAAACCGTTCGTCTGTGGAAGATACCACAATACCGGATAAATCTATCCCTGGAATAAAGGGATATGTTCTTAGAATTTTACCGTTTGGAATACTGGCTAAACCGTCTTTATAGTTTACACTGGAGTAAGCAACCTTAATTACAACCTCTCCAGCTGGCAGATCCTCTAGGGTAACCGGTTTAACAGCTACGGAGAAGGATGATTCTGTTTTGTCGACAACTAACGCTTGAAATGATTCTGTCATAAGTGTGAGCTCCTTCAACTACGTTATAGGTAAGACATGTATATAATATTTATTCTGCCCGGTCAACTAGTGATTGTCTATGATATAGCGCAATTGTTTATTAAGGTTCCGTTAAATCACGTGATAGAGGGTGAAGCTTATGAAATGGAAAAATTTAAGGGTTACAGTCTTAGTGGGTATCACATTAGTCTCACTTGGTTTTAATGGATATTCTTTTTATAACAAGCCACCAAAAGAGACTAACCCAACTACCAAGGAGCTAGTTCAAACTATAGGTGAGATTTCAATCCAATCTAACTCTGAGAGCGGAGTGCAGGGTGAGAGTGTGGAGGAACTGAAAAAAATTATTTATAAGTTACCGCAAGTGGAGAAAAAATTAGCTTTTATAAAGGGCGTTATCACAGAAGGGAATACGGTTTATCTGGATCTGGATGAGGTGGAATGGTTCGGTGGAGAGGCGGCAGAAATTGCAGCTAAAGAAGATGGTGTACTAGAACCCGAATCATTGCCTAATGGATTCTATATCCGAAACGCAAGCGAAGAAATTAAGCGGGTTAAGCTGGAGCCTGATGTAACTATAGCTGAACTAAACGGGGCGAGACATCAGCAAGTGGACTATACGAGTTTTATTAGCGAAGAGCTAATGGATAGATTATTCCATCTGACATTTGTAGAAGGTAAGGTTGTTTTGCTAGAAGAGCAGTACAGACCTTAGTGAAGGAGAACAACTAGAAAGGGTTAGTGGAGAAAAGGAATCGGCAGGATGCTCTACAGCATGCAGAAAAGGTAATGAAGAGTAGAAGAGCTTACGGTTTGTTTATGCTTACATACACTTAAGATTATGATGAATTTTATTTTTATGGGAAAAATGGCTCTGTGCCCGTAGCTGTCATACCTGATGTATTTGGGTCGGGTGCGGATGGGAATACTGTAAGAAGAAAAATTTTTCGTTGATCTAGTTAATAGGCGGAAGATATGTTTAAATGGGAAAGTATAGTATTTTTTAAATAATAGGATTGAAGAAAGAGAGGCTAATTCATGTCGATTGCGACTACAATGATTATCAGGCTCGAAATTCGGAAATCGGTTGCATCTTTTGGCGATGTTGCTTCAGGAATTGCCGCAGCTGGCGGAGATATTGTTGCTATTGACGTGATACGTGCAGGGAAGGATGTCACTACCCGAGATATAACAGTGAATGTGCAAGACGCAGCTAATGGAGATATTATCTCAATATTATCGAAGATGCCGGGAATTAAAATAATCAACGTGTCGGATCGGACATTTCTGGCTCATCTTGGCGGAAAAATCGAAATCACACCTAAAATGCCGATTAAAAATCGGGAGGATTTATCCTTAGTGTATACGCCGGGGGTAGCCCGGGTATGTACGGCGATTGCTGAAGATCCCAGAAAAGCTTATTCTCTGACGATGAAAAGAAATACAGTTGCAGTCGTTTCGGACGGCACTGCTGTGCTTGGACTAGGGGATATCGGGCCGGAAGCCGCTATGCCTGTCATGGAAGGTAAGGCGATGCTGTTTAAGCAATTGGCGAACATTGATGCTTTTCCGCTGTGCTTAAATACCAAAGACCCGGATGAAATTATCAATATCGTAAAAGCAGTTTCTCCTGGCTTTGGAGGGATAAACTTAGAGGATATAAGTTCGCCACGCTGCTTTGAAATCGAACGCCGGCTTGCGGAAGAGCTGGACATTCCGGTATTTCATGATGATCAGCATGGAACATCCGTGGTGGCTTTTGCAGGACTTTTGAATGCGCTTAAAGTTGTAAATAAATCTATTGAAAATGCACGGATTGTTGTTGTGGGTATTGGGGCGGCTGGGGTGTCCATATGTAATCTGCTGCTGGCAGCGGGCGCGCGTTATATTTATGCGGTTGATCGTGAAGGCGTTCTCAGAAAAGATCTCCAGTATGATAATCCGGAATGGCAGAAGCTTGCTGCCGCAACCAATCCTGAGGGAATTGAGGGTGGAATAACGGAGGTTATACGAGGGGCAGATGTCTTTATTGGGGTGTCCCGTGGGGGAATTCTAACCGTGGATCATCTCAAAAGCATGGCCAGTGATAACATCGTTTTTGCGATGGCTAATCCTACACCGGAGATTGAACCGGATTTGGCAGAACCTTTTGTTCGTGTCCTAGCGACAGGCAGAAGTGATTATCCGAACCAGATCAACAATGTGTTATGTTTTCCGGGTATTTTCCGTGGCGCACTTGATTGCCGGGCTAGAACTGTGAATCTCGAAATGAAGCTGGCTGCGGCAAAAGCCATTGCATCGGTCGTTCATCCGGATGAACTCAATGAGCAATATATCATCCCGAGTATTTTTAACGAAAAAGTAGTTGAACAGGTCCGCCTGGCAGTAATCCAAGCAGCTATATCCACGGATGCAGCACGCCGGATTCCTAAAGACGTAGCAGCTATAACGGAATAAGATCTATACGATAAATGGACTGCTTTGCTTCATTAGAGAGCAGTCTATTTGTTTTTATATTTGGAGGAAAATTGCCCGAATTGCAACTTTAAATCCACTTAAAGGTGGGGGAATGTATGAGAAGAATTCATATTATGGGAGCCTCAGGCGTAGGAACGAGTACTTTAGGTTACGAATTAGCTAAAGTGTTGCCACATGTACAGTTAGACAGTGACGACTATTTTTGGGAGCATAAATTCACTAAGCAGCGTGAGGTCAATGCGCGATTAGCGAAACTTACAAGCGATTTGACCCATAAGGAGCCTTGGATTTTAAGCGGTGCGGTATGTGGCTGGGGAGATGGCCTTCGACCATTATTCGATTTGGTTATTTTTCTAGGACTTCCACCGGAAATTCGTTTAGATAGATTAAGAGCCAGAGAGTACGAGAGATATGGTGATCATATTTTGCCTGGAGGAAGTAAATACGAAGCATATCAGACCTTTATGGAGTGGGCGGCATTATATGATGTTGCTGGAGTTGAAGTCAGGAGCAAAGTGCTGCATGAGGAATGGATGTCCGCACTGGAATGTCCTATTTTACGAATAGAGGAAGATTTATCGGTTGGAGAGCGCGTTGAGATCGTGCTGAGATATTTACAAATGGATATAAGCGATACATAGATTTAAAAGGGGCTCTGAATGTCTAAGCAAATAGGAGTGTAGTTCAATGAAGATAGGTTTAGTGAGGCACTTTAAAGTGGACAATCAACCGAGGCGCGGACGAATATCTGGGGAGAATTTTAACGCTTGGGTCGAAGCATATGATCAATCTGATATAAAGTTCGGGCAGTTTAGAAGCTCTGAGCAAGCTTGGGATGTGTGTCTCAGTAGTGATCTGCCTAGAGCCATACATACCGCGAATCTGATCTACTCTGGTAATATTATATATATGGAGCAGTTAAGAGAAATCGAGATTGCTGCAACTTGGCTGAAGGGAATTAAACTGCATCATTTTATGTGGTTAGTGCTGGGGCGGATGGCTTGGTATTATGGGCATTCCTCACAGTCAGAGAGTAGAACCGCAACATTACTCCGCACACAAGCAGTTATCGAGCGCTTAGAACGCGATTTTGGATCAGCAAATGTGTTAGTAGTTACCCATGGAGCTTTTATGAAGGTGTTGGCGCAGCAGCTGGTCCAAAGAGGTTATAATGGAAAGCGAATATCTCATCCACGGAATGGCGGACTGTATGTGTATGAGCAGGGCTGTTAATTTAAAAGAAAGCAGGATGAACAATCATGGTTGTTATTAAAGAAATAGAAATGGAATCTCTTCCTGAACTGGGGAATTTATATCAAGAGCTGATGAATAAACCGTCTGACCTTAATAGGCTTGAAGAAGTATTTAAAGGGGTCAAGGCGGATAACCGCTACATCCTGTTGGGTGCTTTTGTAGAAGGAGAGTTACTAGGGTCTTTGATGGGGATCGTGTGTCAGGATTTAGTGGGGGACTGCAAACCGTTTATGGTGATTGAGAATGTGGTGGTTTCAGCGCGGGCACGCCGTCAAGGCGTTGGCAAAAAACTTATGAACGCCATTGAACAAGCGGCCCGGGAAAGAGACTGCTATTATATCATTTTAGTCTCCGGTGAGCAGCGGAAGGAAGCGCATGTGTTCTATGAATCGTTAGGTTATAGAGATGAAAAGGTGGAGGGATACCGAAAACATTTAAGCTCCCATTAAAAAGCACACAACTTTCTAGGAGGTTTTTAACCTGCATACATTTTTTAAATATAACTGGATGGTCCGTGAACAATGGTATGAGTGGTGTGGAGATATTTCTGAGGAGGAGCTGCTCGCAACACGTATAGGTGGTGTAGGCAGTATTCTTAAGACGCTTTTTCACATTGTTGATGTGGAGTGGAGCTGGATTCAAGTATTGCAAGGAAAGCCGGATTTCCAAGAGGATTTTGAGCGGTACAAGACTTTGCAGCAAGTACGAGAATTGGATGTAAAATTCCACACAGAGGTGGAACCCTTTGTAACGGCTTGGCATGAGGGGCTGGAGCAGAGGATTTTTGAGGATCATCATCCGGATGGCAGGATCGTGACCGATGCCTGGGGTGAGGTAATGCGCCATGTGATTGCTCATGAGATTCATCATGTCGGGCAATTATCGGTCTGGGCTAGAGAGATCGGAAAACCGCCGGTTTCAGCTAATCTGATTGGCAAAGGGCTGATAAACAGCCTACCTGGCAAAGCATAGACAAGCTATTCAGCGTATATTCAGATTCATATTTTACAATCTCCTTGAACTGCGAAAACATAAATCTGTACTTCAAGGAGGATTACACATGGTGAAGAAGAAAAATTTGCTGAGAAAGTTCATGGCAGCTACACTAAGTCTTGCTATCGTCTCAACGGCGTTTGGTGTTGCTGGAAACACGCCCGTAGTTAGTGCGGCGGATGCAGGTGTAACGAAAGCGTATGAATCCCTGTTCGCGGGTGACAGAATCATTGATGTTAAAGTAACGATTGATGATGCGGATTGGAAAAGTATATTAGCAAGTCCCCTCGAAAAAGAATACAAAAAAGTTAAGGTTGAAGTTGACGGGAATGTTGTTGAAAATGTTGGATTTTCTACTAAAGGGAATCTGACGTTAAAATCGGTAGCCAGTATGACAGACTCGGATAGATACAGCTTCCGGCTGAAATTTGATAAATATGATAAGAAGCAAACGTTACTTGGTCTTGATAAAATGGTATTGAACAATAATTTCTCGGACCCTTCGTATATTCGTGAATATTTACATTACGAAGCGCTTCGTTCTGTTGGTGTGGATGCACCTTTGACTGTGTTCACCAACCTGTATATCAACGGAGAATTATATGGTTTTTATGTAGGTGTGGAAGCGATAGATGATAGCTATCTAGAACGTACCTATGGAGAAAATTATGACGATGGTGTTCTGTATGATACAGAAGAAAAAAGTTATCTGCAGTACAAAGAAGGCAGTGACTACGAAACGATAACTTATGATACAGGTAAAGAAGATGATAAAGCTTCGTTAAAGAACTTCATCAAGGTGCTGAATGAGATGCCTGCCGGTGAGAAGGGTTCTATTGAAAGTGTGCTAGATGTGGATTCGGCACTGAAGTATATTGCCGCTAATGCTGTATTGGGTAACTATGACAGCTATAACGGGGATAAAGGTCATAATTATATGTTGTACGGGGATGCATCCGGTAAATTTAGTGTACTTCCATGGGATATGAACATGTCCTTTAACGGGTATTCTGGTGGCGGAGGCGGCAGAACAGGGACAACAGATACAACAGCTGCTGCGGGCACAACTTCTACTTCGGCAACAACCCTTGCAGCCAATACCAACGCAGTAACTGCATCAATTGATAATCCAACGCTTGGGATAAGTTTAGATCAGGTCCCAATGATTGCTAATTTGTTGGAAGTGCCTGAATATAAGACTAAATACCTGAAATATGTATCTGAGCTGGTTGATTATTTGGAAGGAATTCAGAGCAGAATTACTGAATTGGCTACCTTGATCAAGCCTTACGTTCAAGCAGACCCAACCAAATTTTATACCATGGAACAATTTGAAAGTAATGTTACTTATTCAGCAACAGGTGAGATGGGTGGTAGTGGAGGAATGACTCCACCAGCTGGGATGGAAGGCATGACACCTCCGGATGGAACGACACCGCCAGCACGTCCTGATAATACAGGGACTGCGACTGATGGTAATCCTACACCTCCAACAGGTAACGCTGGAGGCGGGGGACAAGGTATGGGCACAATGGCTGCAGGTTCGATTATGACCTTTGCGCTGAACAGACTTGCTAATCTGCAAGGCCAGCTAGGACTTAACGTCACACCTCTACCCTCTGTAACTACAACGCCATCAACAACGAATCCGAACACGACGGGCACTAAGGGAATATCCGTACTTTTAAACGGAACAGCGGTCAGCTTTGCAGATCAGCTTCCTGTGAATAAGGATGGCCGGGTGCTGGTGCCAGTGAATGCAATCTTTAATGCTCTGGGTGCTACAGTAACCATGGATCAAACGACTAAGAAAATCACCGCAGTAAAAGACAATACAACGATCGTAATGGCCATTGGCAGCAAGACTGCTTACATCAATGGCAAAGCACTCACACTCGACGTTCCTCCGCAAATTATCGGAAATCGGACACTGGTTCCGGTAAGATTTATTTCCGAGGGATTGAATATGGATGTGAAGTGGGATGCAGGGACTTCTACAGTTACAGCTACGACTAAAACAGCAGCTTAATAATTAGCTTTATCGCAAATGCGGAAATCCGGGGCAAGCTCTGGATTTCCGCATTTTTTATTTCAAGCAGATCAATTCGTGCTGCTAGAGAGCAGTGGCGGAAACCAGACATGACGAAGATCAACCCAACCCTGGCTATTGAAGCTAACTCCACGGACAGAAGGGAGATAAGCAGTCTGAGTAGGTTTTTCATACAAAATATGTAGGTGGTGCTCTTCAATCAGACGGTTCTCGATGATACTGAAACTTTCCGCTCGGGCCACCGGATTAGGTTCGCGCGCGATGGTATATAACCAGCCTTCAATATCCGCTCTAGTATGCGGTTCAATATGCTTAGAGAGTGTGAGGTATAGATCAAACAAACGAAGTTGTTCATCCTCGTCACGGAATAATGAGAAAACAATCAGGTCAGATTCCAGCCGAATCGGACCTTTAAATTCCTCTGGAGACACGGAAATGACATTGCATTTATAACCTTGTTGCTCTAGTCTAGTGGCAATAAAATCAGCATCGCCAGCATATTGTGGAATCGTAGAGATTTGCAACGTGATTTTTTGATCTATTATCGCTTCTTGCTCGATGGACGCTGAATCGTCTTTTAAACAGGAGACTATTTTTGCCCGAAGCAGGGGATCGCTTAGCGGTCCCTTTTTTTGCGTATTGCAGGTGACGAATTTCCGAATGGAAGACTCCGAATGAATTCGGCTCCAGGTCGAAGAACTGGCGGATGAGGGATTCTGAATCACGTGAAAAGCAGAACCCGTATCAGAGGATGACGTTTCGGTATCCCACGGGACATAAAGGATTTCAACCCGATCTAAATGAGCCCGTCCTTGAAAATAATAAGGAAAAACCTCCAGCACACAAGTGTCCTCGGTCATATCCACAACCTTAAAGGGGCCAGTCCCCACGGGTCTACGGCCAAAGCTCTGCTCATCCATTCCTTCTAAATCACGCGGTACAATTGCGGCTCTGCTCGTACACAAAAATGGTAGAAATAGTTCATTAGGCTGCTTAAGCGTAATTTGAACGGTAGATGGATTTAATGCGGTGACCCGCTGGATTTCTTTGAAAATATAGCTATAGAGTGTCCGTTTAGAGGTTTGCATCAACCGTCCCAGGGAATAGACTACATCCTTGGCTGTCAGCACTTTTCCATGATGGAATAACACCTCTTTGCGTAGAAAAAAAGTCCAGAGCGTCCGGCTCTCATCGACTTCCCAGGCGTGAGCCAGACAGGGAACAATTTTGTCCTGTTCACCACTTCGTTTCACTAACCCGTCGAAAACATGGCTGGAAACAAATGACTCTGCCAGCAGATTCATATACAACGGATCGAAGGTATGGAGTTGCTGGGTAATAGGCAGCCGGAGAGTATCAATTTGCTTGTCACTACGAATTTCAGAATGATGCCCAAAATAGGTCAGCAGCCAACCCTGCAGTGTATCCTGCAGTGAGGTGGAGCTGGCATGGGTTTTGATACCTTCTATAGCGTTGTGGACATCTTTGCGGCTAATCGCCTGCATCATGGATTGAAGGGCAATTTCTTCGGAGGGAACAAGAAATTGCAGCAAAGAGCGGCTTCCCCGCCCACGCTTAGGCGTCCATTTGATCCATTCCTGCAACATCATTTTATTCACAATATGCAGGGCATTGCGGTGTGTACAGCCGAAAATCAATGCCAACTCATCCATCGTCACTGAGATTTCTGTGGCTCCCCCAAAATGAGATTGCAGCTTTAAAAATTGGCTATGCAGCTTCATTGTTTTGGTTCCTTTCGGAAAATAGGAAATTATAAATAAATTCTTTCTCTTTTTTTTCTTATTTTATCACGTAAAATAAGGATGAGAAAGTAAGAAAATGGGGGTAATTACCATGACCGAGGAAATGGAAACGGGAACGGGACTTAGGCTTAATCGATCGCTTGCTGCTTTGCTTGCCGCGTTCTTACTGGCAATAGTTCATCAGTATTTATTTTATGGGAAGCTGGCGGGCCTATCGTATCCAATCTTTGTATGTCTGTTCTATGCGTTCATGCTTTATTATGCCAAGGCTAAAATCCACAAGCTTAACAAATTCAGTTACTTCTGGTTTGGAGCGATTTTTCTACTTTCATTAACCTATTTATTCTTTCATAATTTTTTCTTCTTTGGGCTGAACCTGCTGGTGATCCCGGTGTTGATTTTATTACATATGACTTATTTGCTTAGTGATAAACGGCCGGCTTGGAGCCGGCTTGGATTAGTGGGGAACACGCTGGAGCATGTGCTTCCACAGAATTTCCGCCATTGGAGCACTGTGTTTACGATCATTAAAAGGTCTGGCGGCAGTAAAATGAAGGACGAGCGTAAGCAGGTCATGGGGAAAGTGCTGATAGGACTTGCGATCTCTTTTCCAATATTGCTGGTTGTGGTGACTCTGCTGTCCTCAGCGGACGGAGTGTTTCATCATGTACTGCTGGCGCTGCCGAATGTGCTGGATCGGATTTCATTTGGGGAAGGTTTTGTGCGGGTGCTGTGGATTATCCTACTGGGCATGGGCTTGTTCGGCTTAGTGTGGGGGTATGTGGATTCGAAAATCTATGACTGGAATATGCAGCCTAAGGAATATGGTCCAGTGCTGGCGCCTGTAAGCTTTAAAATGGATCCGATAATTATGACGACGATTCTTATAGCCATTAACACGGTATATGTATTGTTTGTTTTCGTACAGTTTTCTTACTTGTTTGGAGCATGGGAAGGGATTTTACCAGAGGGCAGCTCATATGCTGATTACGCACGTAGTGGATTTTTTGAGCTGATTATGGTGGCTGCGATTAATTTCGTGATTTTGCTGCTGGCTTTGGTATCGGAAGGAAAAAGAAGTGGGGGGCTGCAAAAATTCATTAATGTCCTGCTCTACATTCTGGTTGGTTGCTCGACAGTTATGCTATATTCCGCCTATACCCGTCTGACTCTCTATGAAGAGGTGTATGGCTATACCACGACTCGGTTTTTAGTGCATGCATTTATGATATTTATGGGCTTATTGTTGGTGGTTGCAGCCTTACGGATAGCTGTTCAGCGTGTGCCATTGGCGAAATGTTATATTGTGCTGGGCTTGATCTCCTACGTCGTCATGAACTATATCGGGATGGATGTTATTATCGCTAATAAAAATATGGATCGCTATGCAGCGAGTGGTAAATTGGACGCCAATTATTTGGTCCGTTTATCTCCGGAGGTCATCCCTTCTCTGATAAAGTTTAGTGAACAGGAAGATGGGATGCTGGATGATTTTTTAAAGAATGAATGGAGAGAACTCAATAAGCGTGAGCAGGCATGGCAGTCGTTTAATTTCCCGCAATATCTGGCGCAGCGTGAGCTGGCTGAATATTTTGCACAGTAAAGGTAAGAAGAAGGTGTGAGGTCAGTGAGGAAAAAGCCATTTAAAAGAGGCTGGTCATTTATCATTATTTTTATTACGGTAGGTTTAAGTTACGGGATCTATCATATCTATTTATACAATGCGCCCAAACAAAATCATTACTCGCGTGTTTCCAGCACCCATCTTGAACAGGAAAGTCTGGGCGGCATTCAGCTGCTTCAAAGCCTTGATTCAATCGCTAGGGAACCTAAGCCAAATATTGATATAGAGCGGTATCAGTATTATGATCTGGGTCACGAGACAACAATAGCCACAGCACGTGGTGATGATAAGATCATTCTAATTAGCGTCTATTCCGATCATACGATGAGTACGGCAAGAGATATTCATATTGGAGCTTCAGCAGACGAAGTGATCAAGGCTTATGGCACTTCTTATTATAAAAGAGGGGAGCAAGGGGCTGAGATTATCGGATACGTGGATAAAATCAACCATCGGAGTATTGAATTTTGGCTGCAGGATCAGAAGGTAGATATGATTCGTTATTGTGTGGATTCTGTTGTAATGTAAAGTGTCATAGGAAAACCTCATTAAAAAGGACATATGTCCTTTTTTTGTGGGGTATTCTAAATTACACTGGAGCAAACAATAGAGGGGGCACTACATGCAGACGATAAATGACCGTGAGGCTGTCCGTGCCTTGGCAGTGAAGAACGGTCTGGACGGAATATTTAGCCCGCTGGTAACGCATAAAATGGAGTTGAGACGTTACGCGGATGAAGAAAAGCTGTGTCTGGTTGGCGATCAATTGGATGGGATGTTCATATTGGTTGAGGGCAAGCTCAAAATCCAGACCTTGCTGCCAAATGGCAAATCTATGCTGGTGCGGTTTACAAATCCGATATCTGTGATTGGGGATGTAGAGCTGCTTCACCGGTTCCCTGTTAAGAATCAAGTGGAGTCTGTGGGTGAGAGCTTGATTCTTTTTGCAGGGAGAAGACTACTCCTGAGAGAGCTTGAGGAAAACACAGCGTTGTTACGTTTTCTCGTCGGAGAACTTAGTCACAAATTGCATACGCTCGGTCAAGCCTCCGCACTTAACCTGTTGTATCCTGTGGAGAATCGATTTGCCAGTTATTTAATGTCTTTGTTCGCGGATAAAAATGGTGACCGGCGGGTGGAGGAGATTCGGACCTCAAGTCTTATTGAGACAGCAGAATTGCTTGGCACAAGCTATCGGCATCTTAATCGAATTGTACGGCGTTTTATTGATGAAGGAATCATTACACGAAATCGTGGACGCTTAAGTGTACTGGATGAATCGAAGCTGGCAGAGCTGGCTAACGGAAATTTATACGAATAAAAAGATCTCAAGAGACCATTAGTTCCTGCCTCGGCCGGAAATAGGGGTCTTTTTGTTTTTTTTAAGCAAACATTCAGTTCAAATTCAGAGAGGCTTAAGGGAGAGCTAGTAGGATAAAAGTACCAAATAGATCTACATACATATAGAGATGAGGAAAACCGATGGTGAAAAGTATCCGTGGGAAAATAGTCTTAGGATTTACTGCTGTGATTATAGTCTTTCTAGTGGCGATAGCCGGAAACACATTGTTTCAGGGGAAGGTTACCCAATTGACAGATCAGGTTAATCGTAACTGGGACAAGCTGTCACTTGTTCAAGGCTTAACGGATAAGATTCGTACCGCAGATGAGCTGGGTGCTCGTTATGTGATGAGTAACACAGATGATGAGCGGAATTCATATCTGGCGCAGTATGAAGAAATGCTCCCATTGATTGAAAATGCTATTACAGAGCTGGAGAATACCCGATTAAGTGAAGCTGAGTTAAAGGGTGTAGCTGAGCTGAAGAGCAAATGGAATGATTATTTAATCGTTCTGAAGGAAGCTTTTGCCTTAGCTAAGGAAGGCAACTTCCCGGAAGCGCAGAAGAAATTCACGAACCTGTCATTAGACGCTATGATTGAATCTCAGATTGTGTTTCAGAACATGCTCATAGAGGAAATAGAGAATGGACAAAGCCTGGCAAATTCGCATCGTAATAACGCTTTGATTACTAGCTTTGGTGTGACCGGATTGTCGGTAGTGCTCGCGGTGATCCTTGCGCTGCTAATTTCTGGACGAATTATTAAACCGCTTCGTGATGTGAACACTCAGTTGAAGGAAATTGCAGATGGGGATGCCGATCTTACGCGCAAGTTAAGTGTTCGTTCTAAAGATGAGATTGGTGAACTGGCGTTTAACTTTAATAAAATGACAGATAATCTGGGCACGATGATTGAACAGGTGAAGTTATCAGCAAATAGTCTCGCGAGTTCCTCTACAAAGCTTAGGTCAGATAGTGGAGTGACGGCAGGCGCCACAGAACGAATATCGGATATTATGGGTGAAGTCGCTTCCGGAACAGCCAGACAGATGAATGATTTGCAGACTAATACAATTACAATCTCAGAAATATCACTAGGAATCGGCCAAATTGCTGCCAGTGTCCAGGACATCTCGGAAGCCTCCCATCGCTCTGCGGCATTTGCCATTACAGGAGATGAATCCCTTCAGGCCGCTGGGCAGCAAATGGAATCGATTAATCACTCCATACAATCTTTATCACAGCAGGTCCAAGGTTTTGTGAATCGATCTCAGGAGATTGGCAGTATTGTAGGAGTCATAAAAGGAATCGCTTCGCAGACGAATATGCTGGCCCTAAATGCGACGATTGAGGCAGCTCGTGCTGGTGAGCAAGGTAGAGGTTTCGCTGTGGTTGCCGATCAGGTCCGTAAGCTGGCAGAGCAGTCCGCGGAATCCGCCAATCAAATTGCAGAAATGGCGACTGGGATCCAAAGTGAAGCAGATGATGCCATGAAGGTGATGATGAGCAGCATGCGTGAAGTAAAGGGAGGTACGGAGATTATCGAGGAAGCGGGACGTTCCTTCGGTGAGATTCGATTATCTATAGATTCACTTGCTGAACAGGTTCAGGAAGTATCTGGAGCCGTGGAGGAGATTACGGCGGCTGCGGATGAGATTGTAGAGTCAATTCGTAACGTTACGCAAATCTCGGAAACAACCGCTGCGAGTACTCAGCATGTGTCAGCAGCCTCACAAGAGCAAATGGCTTCGGTCGAACAAATTGCATCCTCTGCAAGTGAATTAAGTACAATGGCGCATGGACTGCAAGGGTTGGTAGCTAGATTTAATGTATAACATGAAGCGTCGGAGAGTTAAGGGGCAATATAGTCCCCTTGGCCTCTCCGGGGCTTTTTTGTTGAACGTAATATCCCACATACAAAGCATAGAAATCGCCATCGACGGCCATCTACCTATAACTTATATTATTAGCGTTATTAGTTAGCTTGTATCCGTAATCCATCATTTCAAATGTAGGAGGCGAATGTCTATAAAACTACTGTTTTGAAAGCGCATCCTTTCTGCTGCATAGCTCCACAAAATTTTGGGAGGTGGTTATTCAATGATAGCAGCTTCTAAAAGATTTACAGGGAAGACGGCAGTACTTTATTGTTTGATTGTTATATTATTTGTAGGTCAGTTAGGGTTTTATCCTTCGGTGAGTTTAGCTGCGGGGAATTTAGCCCAAGGGAAGACTATTACTTCAAGCTCGTTCGGTGATGTATACGTAGCAGCCAATGCTAATGACAGCAGCCAAGGAACGTATTGGGAGAGCGCAAGCGGTGTTTTTCCGCAATGGATTAAAGTGGATTTAGGGGCAGCAAGCAGCGTGAATCAGGTTGTGCTAAAGCTGCCTACGAATTGGGAAACAAGAACTCAAACATTAGCGGTGCAAGGGAGTATAGACGATGCAGCTTACAACAACTTAGTAGAATCCGCCAATTATACATTTAATCCAACGAGTGATTCCAATACAGTGACCATCAGCTTTACAGCTGCGAATATCAGATATGTTAAACTGAATTTCACATCCAATACGGTCTGGCCAGCAGCACAGTTAGCGGAATTTGAGGTTCATGGTAATACAACTACAACTCCATCCTCAGGATATGAAGCGGAGAATGCCGCATTATCCGGTGGTGCCAAGGTTAACACGGATCATACAGATTATACAGGTACAGGATTTGTTGATGGTTACCTAAATCAAGGTGCTGCAACTGCATTTAGCGTTAATGTGGCTTCTGCTGGTAACTATGATGCTACATTAAGATTTTCAAATGCATCAGGCAGTACAAAAACCATTAGTGTTTATGTGAATGGAACTAAAATTAAGCAAACCTCACTTGCGAATCTGGCCAATTGGAATACTTGGTCAACAAAGATTGAGACGCTGGCTCTGAATGCTGGTGCTAACACGATTACTTATAAGTACGATGCAGGAGACACTGGAAATGTGAATCTAGATAATTTGAACGTCACTCCAGCTTCTGCGACAACACCTACGCCAACGCCGACGGCAACTCCGACACCAACGGCAACACCTACCCCAACTCCGACGGTAACTCCGACACCGACAGTAACACCTACGCCAACACCGACAGTAACACCTACACCAACTCCAACGGTAACACCGACCCCGACACCAACAGTTACACCAACGCCTGGGGCGGGTTCCAATCTGGCTTTGAACAAAAGCATCAACGCTTCCTCTTCCGTCTTTACCTTTGTTCCTACAAATGCGAATGACGGTGATGTAACTACTTACTGGGAAGGAGCAGGAGGAGGTTATCCCAATACATTATCTGTAAACCTGGGTAGTAATGCCGATATTACATCCATTGTCCTCAAACTGAATCCATCATCGGCCTGGTCCACACGTACTCAGACTATTCAAGTGCTTGGGCATAATCAGAATACAACAGCCTTTACTAGTCTTGTGCCAGCAACCGTGTATACTTTTAATCCGGCAGCTGGCAATACGGTCACTATTCCGGTAACGGCCACGGCTAGTGAAGTACAGTTGAAGATTACCACCAATACTGGTTCAACCGCTGGACAAATCGCTGAATTCCAAGTGATGGGTGCACCAGCTGCTAATCCGGATTTGGCGATAACCGGTCTTACATGGTCACCTTCAGCTCCAGTAGAGACCAATGCCATTACTTTAAATGCAACGGTAAAAAACCTTGGAACGTTAGCTTCCATAGCGACTAATGTGAATTTCTACTTGGGCAGCACACTTGTAGGCACTAGCCCAGTGGGGGCATTAGCGGCTGGCGCATCTACGAACGTCACTTTAAATATGGGCGCAAAGGATGCTGCTACCTATACTTTAACTGCAAAGGTTGACGAGAATAATACGGTTATTGAATTGAACGAAGGCAATAACAGCTTCACTAGCCCAAATTCTCTTATTATAGCTCCCGTATCCAGTTCTGATCTAGTAGCTTCCCCTGTTAGCTGGACACCAAGCAATCCAGCAGGCGGCAATGTGGTCAGCTTCTCGGTGGCAATCAAGAATCAAGGGACAGCAGCATCCGCAGGGGGTGCGCATAACATAACCTTGAAGGTTCTGGATGCTACTACGAATGCTGTACTCCAAACCTTAACTGGAACCTATAACGGCGTGATTGGCAGTGGAGTAACAGCGCCTCCTGTTAGTCTTGGCACTTGGACAGCAGCTAATGGCAAATATACTGTGAAGACGGAAATTGCCGTAGACACTAATGAGCTGCCAGTTAAACAGGCCAATAATATTCAAACACAGTCTCTTTTTGTAGGTCGTGGAGCCAATATGCCTTACGACATGTATGAGGCTGAGGAGGGTGTGATTGGTGGCGGGGCTGTGAAGCTTACTGCTAATCGGACCATTGGAGATCTTGCGGGTGAGGCTTCAGGCAGAAGAGCAGTCACACTGAATACTACAGGCAGTTATGTAGAATTCACTACTAAGGCTGACACTAATACACTGGTCACCCGCTTCTCCATTCCAGATTCGGCGAGTGGAGACGGTACGAATGCTACACTGAACATCTATGTGAACGGAGTTTATACCAAGGCGATTAATCTGACCTCTAAATATGCATGGCTGTACGGTTCAGAGATAAGTCCCGGCAATTCACCAAGCGCGGGTTCTCCGCGGCATATTTATGATGAAGCTAACATTATGTTCGACAGCACGATTCCGAAAGGTAGTACGATTCGACTGCAAAAGGATGTGGCAAATACCTCGCAGTATGCCATTGATTTCATCAGTTTGGAGCAGGTATCACCGATTACCAATCCAGATCCGGCCAAATATACGGTCCCAGCCGGCTTTACACATCAGGATGTGCAAAATGCGCTAGATAAAGTACGCATGGATACGACCGGAAATCTCGTAGGTGTGTATTTGCCGGCCGGTAACTATCAGACCTCCAGTAAATTTCAGGTCTATGGAAAAGCAATGAAGATCATTGGTGCGGGCCCATGGTATACCAGATTTTACGCTCCAACGAATCAGGAGAATACGGATATCGGTTTCCGGGCAAGCGATACCGCTAACGGCTCTACTTTTGCGAATTTTGCTTACTTTGGGAACTACACATCACGTATTGATGGCCCGGGTAAAGTATTTGATTTCTCCAATGTGGCAAATATTACGATCGATAACATCTGGACCGAACATCAGGTGTGTATGTATTGGGGAGCTAATACGGATTACATGGTGATCAAAAACTCCCGTATCCGCAACACCTTCGCTGACGGCATCAATATGACGAATGGCAGCACGAATAATCTCGTGTCCAATATTGAGGCACGGGCAACAGGGGATGATAGCTTTGCATTGTTTTCGGCTATTGATTCCGGTGGTGCAGATATGAAGGATAATATTTATGAGAATCTCACTTCAATCTTGACCTGGCGGGCAGCAGGTGTAGCCGTCTATGGCGGATATGCCAATACCTTCCGCAACATTTATATTGCTGACACACTTTGCTATTCTGGAATTACGATCAGCTCACTTGACTTCGGGTATCCAATGAACGGCTTTGGCGCTTCACCGACAACGAATTTTGAGAATATTTCCATTGTTCGTGCAGGTGGACATTTCTGGGGGGCACAGACCTTCCCGGCAATCTGGGTATTCTCAGCCTCTAAGGTATTCCAAGGCATTCGTGTCAGTGATGTGGATATCATTGATCCAACCTATCATGGCATCATGTTCCAGACCAACTATGTCGGCTCCACGCCGCAATTCCCAGTGACAGATACCCTCTTCACGAATGTCACAATTTCCGGTGCGCAAAAGAGTGGAGATGCTTTTGACAGCAAATCCGGAGTGGGCATCTGGGTAAATGAAGCGGCTGAGGCTGGGCAAGGTCCTGCCAGAGGGTCAGCCACCTTTAACAATCTGAAGATTACCAACACGGTAACGAATATTAAAAATAACACGTCTACTTTTACGATTAACGTTAATCCTTAAAAATAAATGCTGCCAGTACTGAACAGCCGTCTCCCGCTTTCGTGGGGGGCGGTTGTTTTCAGGTTGCAGAAAGTAAGGTTCTGAATCGACAGGAGGTGCTGCTCACGTTACAATAATGGAAGGTACAGAAATGAAGGAGGCTCTAAAATGACATCCTTAGTGGTTAACAATATAACAGAGCTGATTGGGAATACACCGGTTGTAAGATTAAATCGGCTGACTAGCCCCCAAGATGCAGAACTATACGTGAAGCTGGAGCTTTTTAATCCAAGTGGCAGTGTAAAAGACCGGGCAGCTTATAATCTAATCCTGCAAGCCGAGCTAGCAGGTTTGCTGAAGCCGGGCGGAACGATTATTGAGCCGACTAGTGGAAATACAGGGATAGGCTTAGCGATGAATGCCGCGGCAAAAGGGTATAAAGCGATTCTTGTCATGCCTGATAATATGACCAAGGAACGAATCAATATTCTAAAGGCTTATGGTGCGGATGTTGTGCTGACGCCCGCAGCAGAACGGATGCCGGGAGCTATAGCAAAAGCGATTGAGCTGGGAAAAGAAGTGGAGAACAGTTTTATTCCACAGCAATTCGAGAACAAAGCCAACCCGGATATTCACCGGACAACGACCGCTCTGGAAATCCTGGAGCAAATGGAAGGTAAGCTGGACGTGTTTGTTGCTTCATCAGGAACTGGGGGCACGATAACTGGAACCGGTGAGGTTTTGCGTGAGCATCTACCTGATATCCGGGTTCTTGTGGTTGAGCCGCAAGGCTCGCCCGTATTATCTGGAGGAAAGCCAGGACCACATAAGCTGGTAGGAACGAGTCCGGGCTTCGTACCCGCCATTTTGAATACACAGGTCTACGATGACATCGTTCAAGTTGCGGATGAAGCTGCCTTGGAGACGGTAAGAATGCTGGCTGCAAAAGAAGGAATTCTGCTGGGTCCATCCGGGGGTGCCACTGTATGGGCGGCGTTGCAGGAAGCACGTCGTCTTGGGGCTGGCAAACGCGTGCTTTGCATTGCACCTGACACAGGGGAACGGTATCTTAGTATGGGAATATTTTAGTTTCGTCTGGAGGAATGGGAATGAATAAGCTCCGTGTGAGTTTCCTTATTGTTCTACTGCTGGCGGGCTGCTCAGGCTCTAACAATCCAAACCCTTCTCCAAGTGCAGAGCCAACACCAACGGCAAGTATGCAGCAGCCAGCAGCTTATCTGGAAGCTGGAAAGCTGAAGGCGAATTTTGGTTTTGCAGATGAGTCTGGCAAGAGCATCTTAGTCACCGGGCAGGAAAAAGGGCTGGATGCGCAAATGCAACAATTGAATGAGGCAATCGGCGATCATGGGCAAGTGCTAAAAGTGAAATTGAATAAATGGCAGGAGGGTACGGAGAACAGTAATGGCCGGGAGATGGCTCACAATTTTGTGAATCTGCCAGGGTATATTTATACGGTTGAAGCGGGGAATGCGACCCCTGATGAGACCTATTACCTGACGGATCAGGCAGAGTTTAATGCGAATGCGCTAATCTCTGTTAAGCCTACGGAGGTTAAGCAAGCCTCGCTAAATGTTGCAGAAAGTGTGCGGCAGAATATTGTTTCTGCGAAAAATCGTGAAGTAGAGCACATTTGGAAACTTGCTGACCTGTCTGGTGATCGGCAGCTGTATCTCGTTCAATTCATTAGACAGGATCAGGAGATGTTATTTAGTCTCGTGCTGGAAGATAAGGCCGGGCTTACCTTTATGGATTATCCGGCTGTCATTCAAGGCGATGAATTTTCCGTCTGGAGAGTGGATGATGGCGGGGAAGTGATACCTGAGATGTTCTCTATTCTTTTTGCGGCGGAAACTGCTGAAGGTCCATTACTCGGTATGGAGTGGTGGGGAGCGGAAGGCGTAAACACATTTTTCCTAAAAAAAGAGGGAGATGTTTTTAAAGAAATGGACATTCAATACGGACGCTACACATCACCACTATAACTGGGATGCAGATACATCGAAGGATGTATCTTTTTTTTGCTACAATATAAGAAAGTATAAATTTTCACTATATATTGCTTATAATATTATGAAGGATAGCATTATTTTTTTAAAATACTTAAATTTGTAACAATAAGAACTTTAAATAGCCCGATCGAGTCATGTAGCAGAATTGTGACGGTGATATTGTTAATCATAAGATGTACGGGAGGGGACAGCAACGTATAACCGAATCAAGTATATGATCCTGTTACTGCCAACGCTAATGGTAGGGATCTGGGAGGTCGTGCGCCATCAGTTTCTAATGCCTTATATCTCGATGGATCTGGGGAATTATTTGACACCTGTCCTCGTATTTTTGTTCACTCTTGTTTTGCTCGTCCCTTTGTTTTCGCTGATGGAGCGGAATCAGCGGGAGTTGGAGCAGGAACGTGCGCTCAAAGAGGCAATGAAAGCCCGGGAAGGGCTAGCTAAGGAACTGCATGATGGGATGGCGCAATCTTTATTTCTTTTATCTGTAAAAATAGATCGTTTGGAAGCAAGCCGCAGGAATGGGGAAGTCAGCGAAGAAAATGTGGATCAGATCAAAAAGACCGTCCACGAGGTGAACCGTTATGTTCGACAGGCGATCGCCAATCTGAAGGTACCAGTGTCTGAGCAGCACTCTTTTTCATTGGAACAGTCGGTTAAAGATCAGCTTGCTCAAATGGCTAACGAGATTATGATTGAGGTTTCCTTGGATTGGAGTCTACAGGATGAAGCCCTCTCTCCTTCGGAAAAAGCAGAACTGCTATCTTGTATCCGAGAGGCTATTATTAATGTGCGTAAGCATACAAGAGCGGCGAAGGTTTCCATCACAGGTGCAGGCACTGAGAAAAACTGGAGCGTGGCGATTGTCGACAATGGCGAAGGATTTCAGCATGATCCCTTTGAGGTGAACGGAAGTTACGGCCTTCAGATCATGAAGGAACGTGTCGAAGGAATGGGATGGAAGCTTCAGGTGAGCTCCGGCAATACGGGGACAAATGTGGAAATTACGAAAGGAGGGGGAAGTTTATGAGCCGGTACCGGGTTTTGGTTGTGGATGATCATGCGCATGCGCGTGAGGCGATGTGTGAGATTTTGTCCATGGATGATAGTTTTGAGGTCATTGGTGTAGTGGAGAGTGGTCCTGAGGCGATCGCGTTCACGGCCCAGTGGATGCCTGATCTCATTCTTATCGACATTCAGATGCCGGAGATGGACGGGCTGGAGACTACTCGCCGGATCAAGCAGGAATATCCCTATGTCAAAATCGTTATCGTTACGGTATCGGACGAAATTTCCCACCTCCTCGAAGCATTGAAGCAAGGCGCACAAGGGTACTTACTCAAGAATCTGGCACCTTCCACCTGGATTGAATATTTGCAAGCCATTGTGAATGAAGAAGCACCGCTAAGCCGGGAGCTGGCTTTTCAAATCTTGAAAGAATTTACCGTTCCTTCATTAACGGACGAAGGGGAGTCTTTGACGGCGAGGGAGAAGGAGATTTTAAGCTGTGTGTCTTCCGGATCGACGAATAAAGAGATTGCCATAAGCCTGTCGATTTCGGAGCATACCGTAAAAAACCATCTGAAAAACATCCTTCAGAAGCTTCAACTCCAAAATCGTACGCAGCTGACGCGTTATGCTCTGGAGCAGGGGCTTGCTTCACGTAAACGTGATTTTCCGCGGTAAATATGAGGATAGAGATGAAAGTGAATAATGATAAAATTACTTAAAGAAAGAGGCACTCTAACTATGAACAGATTATCTCGCAAAATAATGACACTCTTCGCACCAGCCGCTGCAACACTTCTGTTGTTCGCAGCCGTGGCTAGCGCGCATGTAACCGTAGCACCAGCACAATCCAGTACCGGAGCATGGGAGACTTACACACTTAAAGTTCCTTCAGAAAAAGATGTGGCGACTACACAAGTGGATCTACGAATCCCGGCAGGTGCCGAGTTCAAGCAATATGAGGCTACACCGGGCTGGGATGTTACCATTGAGGGGAACAAAGTTAGCTGGATAGCTAATGGAGAAGGAATTAAAGCAGGGCAATTCCAACGTTTCTATTTCACAGCAAAGAATCCTGATACTGCAGGCGACATTGCTTGGGATGCTTATCAGCATTATGCCGATGGCAGCTTGGTGCAGTGGTCTGGTGAGGCAGGAACAGAAAGTCCGCATTCTATTACTTCGATTGTGCAAGCCTCCGGTGGGGATGAACATTCTCATGGTTCCAGTGACAATGGCATGAGCATGGAAGAACATAATGCCATCATGGAAAGCGAGAACAACTCTACCAGTGTCAACCCAATGGTCTATATCGCATTAGGGATCTCTTTACTAGCCTTTTTAATAGCAACCATAAGTATATTGCGCGGGCGAAAAGAGTAAGCGGGAAATAGTTGTGATACAAGAATATAGTGTTCATGCAAGAAGCCTCCGCCAATAAACGACGGAGGCTTCTTGCATGAATTATTTGTTTATGAGGATACTTTTTACTTATCTACAGCCGTTTGCGTTTGTAAAAGGTTACGAAAGCAGCGGTTAGTATTAGGAGAAGGATGGCGACGCCAGTTGTGATGGCTTCACTCGTGCTGCCTTTTTGCTGCATAGTACCAGCACCACCAAAGTCGCCACCGCCCATACCACCAGGCATACCGCCACCAAAGCCACCGCCGCCCATGCCGCCACCACCAGGACCATTTCCGCCGCCTTCAGGGAAAGCAGGTCCGCCCATAGCTCCAGGCTCACCACCCGCGCCGCCGTCAAATCCACCTTGAGCAGCTTGGCCGTTAGTGTTGGTCTGTCCGTCTTGAGCAGCTTGGCCATTAGTGTTGGCCTGTCCACCTTGAGCAGCTTGGCCGTTAGTGTTGGCCTGTCCCTCTTGAGCAGCTTGGCCGTTGGTGTTGGCCTGTCCACCCTGAGCAGTTTGCCCTGTTTGTGTAGTCTGCCCACCCGCAGCTGCTTGTGAGTTACTGCCAGGCCCCTCGCCGCCATTAGGGATAGCCGGTCCGCCCATGGCACCAGGTTCACCCCCTGCACCGCCTTGGGCAGTCTGTCCACCCGTAGCCGCTTGCCCTTCGGTATTTGGTGCAGCTGCATTTGCGCCAGTATTACCAGTAGCGCCATCCGCACCTGTGGCCTGCCCAGCACCCGCAGCGCCTTGAGCTGCGCCATTTTTAGCGCCGCCACCAAAGCCACCGCCGCCCATGCCACCACTTCCTGATCCGTCACCGGAGGAAGGAATGGTACCGTCGAGTTGCTGCTGGATACTTGTGGCCATGTTCGACATGAAGGTCTCAACAGCCTTTATCCCATTTTCATACTGTTCGAAAGTGTAGAAGGCGGATGGATCCGCTTTGACATAGCTGGAAATCATCGTGTTCAGCTCATCCATCCGAGCCTGGAACGTATCGTCCGCTAGATAGCCAGTAATCATCTCACTAACAATCTCATGATATTTCGTTTTGTATTCATCATTAGCGAGCAGTTTCGCAATCAGTGGTCGTTCTGCCAACGCACCTTGGGTAGGCTCGTCAATTAACACATCTGCGCTTCCCATGCCGCCAAAAGCCATATTGTAATCCCACGGCAGAATCGAGAAGACCCCATCGTCTTCATATAAGTAATAATTCTGCTTATTTCCCCCTAAATAACTGTCCATATTACCCGTGACCGCATTTAGAGCGATATACTTCAGCGATTCCTCTACGTCGATGTATTTTTCATAATCGGTGCCGTTGTTTAGCTCATTCAGCATGTCGACAAGAATATCATCGTTAGACTTATCGGATTTCATTTCTAGTCCAGTATAGAGGGATGGATCATCGCCCAGCCAAGTCAAATCACTGCCCTGACCGGTCATTACACCTTTATAAAGTGCACCATAAGTGTTGCCGAAATTGCGTTCCAGATAAGCATCACTGATCTGTTCTACTGCAAGATAGAAACCCTTCAGTTCATTGTTTACATACACATTGACGAAGGAATATTTCGGCGTCGGGAGACCGACACTTTCAGCGAGCTCATAAGTCAGAAATTCACGCATATAAGAAGCATCGCTGTAATTATTATTCAGGTTGATCTTAGTAATGCCGAATAAATTCTGGTTAACATACTCATCAAAAGAAATTTTGAAGCTGTAGCGGTCAGAGTCTGTCATCTGTACTACGCTTCTGAGACTGAGATTTCCTTTGGTCCGTACAGCTACATTATCGTATTTCATACCGTTGTACTCGACGGAAGCCATTTTATATTCTTCAGCACTGGCATTATCCAGCATATCCTGAAAATCGTCCGGGTCCAAGGTGATTTTGACATCCACGACCTTATCTTTTGGAAAGACCTGCTCGTCTAGCTTTTTCTCATCGCTCGAAATGACCTTGTCCTGAGCATCAGACGTTGGATTATTTATTGCAGACGGACTTGCATTCTGACACCCGGCTACGGCGATGACCAGCAGCAGGCAGCAAAAACTCAGCAGGATTGACTTACCTCTGGTTTTCATCTGGGGCACCGCCTTTCATCTCGTTGTAATTAAGATACATAGTCACCGCTATAGCTGATCAAGAGTGCATTTTTGACACCTTTTAGGTCAGAGACTGTGTTGACAAAGCCGCCTACTTTATCATCCAGACGAAGCTCCAGCGTCAATTCAATATTGTTTGCGGAGACTGTTTTTTGCTTCACATTGTAGCGTTTTACGGATTTGGTGATATGGCTGTGTACTTCACGTTCGCTTTCATCACTGTCGCAGTTAATGACCAGTAAGTATGGCGTTTCGATAGAAGAGTGTTTAATGAACAGGAACAAAATAAGGCCGATAATGATCGAACCGATAATAGCCAAGGTGAAAAATCCTGCTCCAGTTACAATCCCTGCTACAGCTGCCCAGAACAAGAAGATCAGATCAGTTGGATCTTTGATTGGTGTTCTGAAACGAACGATGGACAATGCGCCGACCATACCGAGGGACAGCACAAGGTTAGAGTTAATCGCGATAATGACAGTAGCTGTAATCATGGTCATGCCCATGAGTGAGACGTTAAAGCTTTTGGAATATAAAACGCCGCTAAAGACACGTTTGTAGAGCAGGTAAATGAAGTATCCGATCAGAAAAGCTACGCCCAAGGTAATCAGCATCTTGGAGATACTAATATCAGATACAAAATTGTCGATCACCGAGTTTTTAATAATGTCTGAAAAATTATTTGTAGTATCTGTAGTCGTTGTTGTAGCTGCTAGCGGTGCTAGTGATGCATTCATAATCAATAATCCTCCCAAGTGTTAGTTTTTAAGAATTTGCGGCAGATCACGTATTTTGAAGCGGACTGCCTATTCAGTCCCTCCAGCTGCAATGCGATTTTAATGTACTCCGGAATATACTCATCGAATTTCACTTCGAAAATTATGAAGTTCTCATCAATCGCCCGAATCGGATGCAAATCCTTATCGAAAATATCCGTAGAGTGCAGGCCCGTACGTAGTTCTTTATCGAACGTTATTCGCACATTGCCGTTGTGGCAAACATAAGGCTCGCGAACATAATCCACGATGACCTTGGGTCGCAGCAGGTTATGGCGCATCTGATCGTATAACTCCATGAACAGCGGACTGTCCGGGACGTTCAGCACTTCGTAGTTGCCCGCCATAATCTCGTCGTACATTTGCCGGGTTAGCGGTTCTTTGATTTTGGCGATATAATCGTCCATTTTAATTTTTTTCTCAAAGTGAATGATGTTGTCTTGGATGTTGTAAATGCGAATCCGGTATTTGGCCCGTTCTCGGAGACCGCCGAGCTTGTCTGCAAGTGCCGTGTTGTTGATATCGTCAAAATACAAACTACGAATGTGGTATTCTCCACTCTCATTAGCGTGTTGATCTTTCTCAATCAAGCTTTGCAATCGCTGGCGCAATATAAGGTATTGATGATAGTTAATGAAAAATTTAAGTTCATGCCGGAATTGAAGCTTCTTATTCATTTTCACACCTCGTTTCTCTCTCTATCTCTGGCTAACCTTCCTGCTTGACTAATTCTAGGAGACAGACCTTATGCTTAACTTAAAATAGACTGAATGTTTGCTGAATGTTTTACACTGCGTTAACAAAAGTCTGTATAAAGATTCGTGTGCAGATTTGACTTCTGACTTTGTAGGGGGCTATCTTATTTAGAAGGCTAGAGAGAAATTTTCATAAGGAGGTACCGTGATGAGAGACTATAAATTTGCCATAATCCTAGGAGTGCTTGTGATTGTGGTTATTTTAGTGGCTTATGGGTTGGAACGATCGAAAAGCGGAAGTAATGCAAATTCACCAGCACCGTATGATCTCGTGACTACCTTTAAGGGAGATGCGAGCACAAGCCGCGCGTTTACTTGGTATACAAGTGATTCGAGTGCAGCAGGCACTCTGGAGATTGTAAAGGGACAGGTGTCCTCTTTTACAAATACGGATGTACAAAGGGTAGAAGCGAAAAGTAGTTCCATCAAAACAGACAATGGCACCAAAGGTGTTCATAAAGTGGAAGCTACGGGTCTTGAACCCGGGACGTTATATACTTATAGAGTGGGTAGTGGCGTTGAAGGAGAATGGAGTCCGGCAGCGGAATTTACAACGGAAGAAGATGGACTGGACAGTGTGTCTTTTATCAATGTAACGGATTCTCAAGGGGAAACGGCAGAGGATTTTAAGCTGTGGGGAAATACACTGAACAAGGCTTTTCAGACATTTCCTGAAGCTGAATTTATTGTGCATAACGGGGATTTGACGGAGGATCCGGAGGATTCGGCAGGCTGGGATGATTTTTTTGACAATGTGCAGGGCTGGATTTCAGGGATTCCGTTAATGCCGGTAACAGGCAATCATGATGAGGTGGATGAGGATGCAACGTATTATACTTCACACTTCAACCTGCCGGATAATGGGGCAAAGGGTTCAATTGCAGGCACCTCGTATTCCTTCGATTATGGACCAGTGCATGTAACGGTACTGAATACAGAGAGCAATCTAAAAAAGCAAACGGAGTGGCTGAAGGAAGATCTGAAGAACACAGACAAGAAGTGGAAAATCGTTGCGATGCACCGTCCGGCTTACGGGGGGAACTCCTATAAGAAAGTTGAAAATTGGACGGATATTTTTGATACGTATGAGGTTGATTTAGTGCTGCAGGGTCATAATCATGAATACTCCAGATCCTACCCGTTACGTGGCGGAAAAATAGTTCCAGAAGGTGAGAGTTCCAAAGGTGCTAAACGAGGGACAGTCTATGTGGTGACCAACGCTTCTGGAGGGAAATTTAACGAGAAAAAAGAAGATCAGTTCTATCATGCGGTGCATTTTCAGAACTATAAGCAAATGTTTGCGGGCATTAACGTTACCGGGGATACATTAACCTATCAGGCCTATGATGTGGATGGAAAGCTGCTGGATGAGTTTGTGTTGACACATTGAGCTAAGAGAATTGGATAATATTATTTAAATACCTTCTCTGCTGTAAAGTCGGGGAGGTATTTTTTGATTTGCATCGCACCAAACCCAGCGTAAAAGTGTATCTTAAGCCGTTTTTTCACATGTCTACCTTTTCCGTCATATAAGCTGTTAACTTTATAATGATAAAATAGATTTAGTTATATTTGGATTTCATTTGAAGTGAAGGGGAAGTAATATGTTTATCAGAAAAATGGTTTTTATCGGTATCATTTGTATGTTAGGTTTGACAGGTTGTGCAACGAACACTAAATCAGGTGCTGAAGGAGAGGGAGATAAGCGTGCAGAGGAGCTGCTCAGCATGTCTCGGAGTGAACTGGCTAAGCAGGAGAGCTATACTATAGAAATGGAGAAACAAGAAGAAACATCCAGCAAATCGGAAAAAAGTGAAGATAAACATTGGTCGAGCGCAGCCTCATTTCATGTCGACTATGTTAGAAATCCTTATACCGTATATCTAAAATCGGAGACTGCGGAAGGAAAGGAACGAGAAGAATACATATCGGATACTGAATATCATACAAAGGTAATGGATGATTTATTTATTAAGCAGGACGATTATATTCCAGCGAAAGAAAAACAAATCGCACAAAGATTTATTGACCCGTATGATTATATAGACATGTACCGGATAGATTCTCAGGGGATCGTTGTTTCTGAGGAGGAACAAGAATACATACTTTCGATAGAGATATCGTCTCATGATGCGAGTAAGGAAACGATGAAATTGATGAAGCAGAATTTGACAGACAAGATTAAACTAAGATATATGCTGGATAAAACTACACTTTTGCCGCATAAAGTGGAGGCAGAAATATTCACTTCATTGAAATCAGAAAACTTAAATTCAGAGTCAGTGCTCACGTTGCAAACAACTATCAGCAATTTTAATGGTATAAAAGAGATTGTTATGCCTGTAGATACTAGTGAAGAATAGTTATATCAGAAGCCTCTGGGATTTATTCCGGAGGTTTTCTTTATCAGCAGAATTATTTTCAATCAAAATTTAGTGAAATTGTATCCTGAAGTGTGAAAATGGTACGATTTTTAGAGACAATCTTCTGCAAAATATAACCATTTTCTCTCGATAATGAAAAACCTTACCATTATAATGAAAGCGTTATCAGAAAATGGAGTCTAAGTTCTGAAGGTATGGATTAAGGGGGAGGGAGGAGCAGGGATATAGAGTAAGAAGAAGGCATAAACAAACCAATTATATCGTAGGAGGCGTAAAACGTGATTCGTAACCGTATCCGGAAAACAGGACTTTTGGTCCTGCTTGGCGCGATGGTAGGCTCTTTATTCTCTGCATTCCCAGCTACTACCCATGCAGCCTCAAGTGAACCTTACACCTGGAAAAGCGTTGTAACGGGAGCTGGCGGGGGCTTTGTACCCGGAATTATTTTTAATCAAACTGAACCGAATCTGATTTATGCCAGAACAGATATTGGCGGGGCCTATCGCTGGAATCAAGCTACATCTAGCTGGACATCAATTAGTGACTCGGTAGGCTGGGTGGATTGGAACAAGAATGGTGTTGATGCTCTGGCTACAGACCCAATTGATCCTAATAAAGTCTACATGGCAACGGGTACGTATACTAATCATTGGGATAATAATGGCCAGATTATGCGCTCTAATGACCGGGGGAACACCTGGCAAACTACTCCACTGCCTTTTAAAGTAGGTGGCAATATGCCTGGCCGTTCCGCTGGTGAACGTCTAGTCATCGACCCCAATAAGAACAACATTCTCTATTTTGGAGCTAGAAGTGGTAATGGTCTCTGGAAAAGTATTGATTCGGGTGTAACTTGGTCAAAGGTAACCTCTTTTCCAAACGTAGGAACGTATATTCAGAATCCGACACTTGATTATGGGAATGATCTTGTCGGATTGTCTTGGATCACGTTCGATAAGAGCACAGGTACACTTGGCAACGCTACTCAAACGATATATGTCGGTGTGGCCGATACGGCTAGCAGCGTATATCGGAGTACAGATGGTGGAGTAACCTGGACAGCTCTGGCTGGACAACCTACGGGGTTCTTGCCACATCACGGCGAGCTGTCATCCACAGGTGATCTCTATATTACTTATAGTAATGGTGTAGGTCCCTATGATGGCAGTAAGGGTGAAGTTTGGAAATACAACAAAACTAGTGGGGCTTGGACCAATATCAGTCCTACGACCGGTGAAGATAACTGGTATGGCTTTGGTGGATTGGCGCTGGATGCTCAGCACCCTAACACATTGATGGTATCCAGCTTAAACGCTTGGTGGCCTGATGAAGTTATTTTCCGCAGTACCAATGGTGGGGCTACTTGGAGTCGCATTTGGGATTGGGGCAATTATCCAGAACGGACTTATAAGTTCAGCATGGACATCACCGCTGCTCCATGGCTCGATCATGGAACTACTTCAACATCCCTGGATCCTTCACCGAAGCTAGGCTGGATGATGGGTGATTTGGAAATTGATCCATTTAACTCGAATCGAATGATGTACGGCACTGGAGCAACAATTTATGGCTCGAACAATTTGACCTCATGGGATACCGGAGGCAAGGTAAATATCTCTGTCATGGCAAAAGGTGTGGAGGAAACTGCAGTGCTGGGGCTAATTAGCCCGCCAACGGGAACCTCCCATTTGATCACTGCACTTGGTGACGTTTCCGGTTTCCGTCATGAGGATTTGTCGGTAGCGCCGACTAAATTCCAGACCAGTCCTTCATGGGCAACGACGATGAGTATTGACTATGCTGAACTGAGTCCGTCCTATATGGTGCGGGTAGGCAGTGCAGATAAAGAAAAAACGCCAAGTATGAAGTCCATTGGTATCTCTAACGATGGTGGAGTGAACTGGTACATGCCAAACTCCGAGCCTTCCAATGGAACCAAAACAACGGTTGGCCATGGACAAGTGGCTGTCTCTGCAAGTGGTAATTCCATTCTGTGGAGCACCTCAGATATCGGGGTGTATTATTCCAAAACCTCAGGCAATTCTTGGACAGCAAGTGCAGGATTACCGGCAGGCGCGAAGATAGCGTCTGATCGCGTGAATCCTAACAAATACTATGGATTTTATGCAGGAATCTTCTATGTAAGTGTGGATGGTGGAGCTACATTTACTGCCACCGCAGCTTCGGGCTTCCCGACCAATAATGTGGCTGGATTACAGCCGAACGAAGCCCAAATCAGTATGAAGGCAGTTCCAGGTATTGAAGGTGACATCTGGTTCGCCGGAGGGAATACGGTTGAGAATAAATATGGTCTATGGCACTCCACTAATTCAGGTGCGAGCTTCACGAAGTTAACGAATGTAGAAGAAGCTGATCTTATTGGTTATGGTAAGGCTGCTCCGGGCCAAACTTATATGGCATTGTACACCGTAGCTAAGATTGATGGTGTACGGGGCGTATTCCGTTCTGATGATGTTGGCGCAACTTGGGTTCGTATTAATGACGATGCTCACCAATACGCTAAGATCAATATGGCGATTACTGGGGATCCAAGAATCTATGGACGTGTATATCTCGGTACGAATGGCCGAGGCACCTTGTATGCTGATCCTGTAAATCCACCAGCTACAGGCTCGACCATTACGCCAATAACTGCAAGCTTTGATAAGAAAACAGCAAATCAGACAGACGTCGCTGTAACTATGACGTTGAACGGAAATACGCTGAGCACGATCAAGAACGGAACGGCAACCCTCGTAGCCGGAACGGATTATACGGTAAGTGGATCAACAGTGACGATTAAAAAAGCGTATTTAGCGACGCAAGCGGTAGGAACGACAACGCTGACGTTCAGCTTTAGCGCTGGAGCTACACAATCCTTGGCGGTAGCGGTAACGGATACTACAACGCCAGTATCCAACTCCACGATAACGCCAACAAGCGCGGGATTTGATAAGAAAACAGCGAATCAGGCAGACGTTGCAGTAACTATGACGTTGAACGGAAATACGCTGAGTGCGATCAAGAACGGAACGGCAACCCTCGTAGCCGGAACGGATTATACGGTAAGTGGATCAACAGTGACGATTAAAAAAGCGTATTTAGCGACGCAAGCGGTAGGAACGACAACGCTGACGTTCAGCTTTAGCGCTGGAGCTACACAATCCTTGGCGGTAGCGGTAACGGATACTACAACACCAGTATCTAACTCTACGATAACGCCAACAAGCGCGGGATTTGATAAGAAAACAGCAAATCAGGCAGACGTCGCTGTAACTATGACGTTGAACGGAAATACGCTGAGTGCGATCAAGAACGGAACGGCAACCCTCGTAGCCGGAACGGATTATACGGTAAGTGGATCAATAGTGACGATTAAAAAAGCGTATTTAGCGACGCAAGCGGTAGGAACGACAACGCTGACGTTCAGCTTTAGCGCTGGAGCTACACAATCTTTGGCGGTAGCGGTAACGGATACTACAACACCAGTATCCAACTCCACGATAACGCCAACAAGCGCGGGATTTGATAAGAAAACAGCGAATCAGGCAGACGTTGCAGTAACTATGACGTTGAACGGAAATACGCTGAGTGCGATCAAGAACGGAACGGCAACCCTCGTAGCCGGAACGGATTATACGGTAAGTGGATCAACAGTCACTCTCAAGAAGGAGTATTTGGCAACTCAAGCGGTAGGAACGACAACGCTGACCTTTGAGTTTAGTGCCGGAGCGGCACAATCCTTGGTTGTCACTCTCTCAGATACGTCAGTAGCTCCTACAGCAGCACTGAAAGTGCAGATGTATAACGGTACAGTGACTGCTTCCGGAAATACGCTAAATCCAAAGTTTAAGCTGGTGAACACAAGTACAAGTGCCGTTGCACTTTCTGATGTGAAATTAAGATATTATTACACAATTGACGGTGAGAAGGCACAAAGCTTCTTCTGCGATTGGTCACAGGCTGGAAGCGCGAATGTAACAGGCACATTTGTGAAGCTGCCAACGGCTAAAGCGGATGCGGATTATTATCTGGAGCTTGGATTCTCGAGTGCAGCAGGTTCACTTGCTGCGGGTGCGAGCATCGATATCCAAGTGCGAGTAGCTAAAGAGGATTGGTCAAATTACACTCAAACCGGAGATTACTCCTTTAATGCGGTTGATACCAATTTTGTAGACTGGACAAAAGCGCCCGCCTACATCTCAGGTAACCTGATCTGGGGTAATGAACCTAACTAAGAATCTTCACCAATAGTTATGCTGAAGAGGCTGTCCTAAAAAGTAGAAAATTCTACTTTTGGGGCAGCTTCTTACTTTAACCCTCAGGCTATAGGTGGTATGTACGCTATGTGCTACGTTCTATGAGTCATGTGATATGTGGTATGTCGGATGCATTTATGGTTCCTATAGTGTTGGCTAGAGAGTAATTAAGCAAAACCTCCCTGAAAACAGCCCATATTTGCTTTAAATCAACGAAATCAGGGAATCCCTCCCTAAAAATCAGGACAAGTTCGTTATTTGCCAGCAAATTAACTAATAATTAAGGAGGTTTTCCCTAATTATTGGCTGGATGACCAAAAAACTTAGAATTTTAGGGAGAAATTCCCCAATTATGCTATCAACGCTTCACTTCCTCCTGTACGGTACGCAAAAACCAGCTAATGATATTTAAAAGTAGTTCTGACATACCATTTGCTGTTTTGGCTGTTACAATGTTTGTCCGCTATCTATAGTAATGATCTGTCCAGTCATTGCTTCCTGTTCTAGCGCAGCGCAGACGAACTGGGCGATATTCTCGGCGGTTGAAATATGCTGAAGCAGCAGATTAGGGGCTAGTTTATGCATTTGTTCTTCTCGTCCAGACCACCATCTAGTAGCAACGGCTCCCGGTGCTACACAGTTAACTCTAATATGGGGAGCCAGCGCGTGTGCCAGCGATTTGGTAAGACCGTGGACAGCCGCTTTGGAGACGGCATAAGGAAGGGATGAGCCTAAGCCTGTCTGTCCAGCGATGCTGCCGAGATTGAGGATGGCTCCTGAATTTTTTTGGTTCATATACGGTGCAACCGCTTTGGCGCAGAAAAACATTCCTTTCACATTTACATCATATAACTCATCCCATACTTCCTCTGTTGCCTTTTCCAGATCTCCGAGAGCAATATGTTTAGTTATACTGGCGTTATTCACTAGCAGATCAATTGTCCCGAAATGCTGAATAATCGAATCGACCATACTTCGCACATCCTGATCTTTAGACACATTCGCTTGTATTGCTATAGCCTGCCCTCCTTGATTCAGAATCGTCTTTACGGTTTCATTGGCTTCATCCTCAGATCTAGAATAGTTCACTACGACGTGAGCCCCGCGTTTGGATAGCTCCAAGCTTACAGCTTTGCCAATTCCAGTCCCTCCACCCGTTACTAATGCGACTTTATTGTTGAGATCCATCCTCATGCACTCCTTAAGTTGGCGTATGTTGTTGTTATAAAGTATTCTATAGAGAAAAGTGAATTTCGTATAATTGAATATAATGAAGGTTTGATTCAATTTATTTGAATTGAATAGGGGAGGGCATTAGGATGGATCTGAAAACAATAAAAACCTTTCAAACGATCGTAACTTCCGGAAGCTTTAATCGCGCAGCAGAAGAATTGAACTATGCCCAATCTACAGTTACGATGCAGATGCAAAGGCTTGAATCTGATCTGGGATGTCAATTGCTTGAGCGGGGGAAGCAAATCAGCTTAACAGAAGCAGGCAGATTGTTTTATGAAGAGAGCCTACATATTGTTAAAGATATGGAACGACTAGAGAGCCGTTTGGCTGATTTAAAAATAGGGGAAGCTGGCAACGTGCGATTAGGGGTAACGGACCCTACGGCAAGCTATCGTTTGCCGCAGCTTTTAAGTAGGTTTATGGTGCAATTCCCTAAAGTGAAGATCTCCGTGGATATTGCGGGAACCGCCGCACTTAGTGAACTACTCCTGCGTGGTGAAATTGATTTGGCAGTGTGTTCGGCACCAGAGCTCGGTAAGGAGCTGTATTTTGAACCCTTATTTGCGGAGGAATTCTTGTTACTTTTGCCAGAAGAGCATCCGCTAGCATCCAAGGAACGTATCACCCCAGAGGATCTACAGAGTCATCGCTTACTGATTACGGCAGCGAATTGTCCTTATCGTAAAAAATTAGAAAGTGTGCTGCAGGAATCAGGCGGGCCGCCACTAGATACAATGGAGATTGGGAGCATGACAGCGCTGAAATATTTTGTGGGAAGTGGTTTAGGTGTGGCACTTGTTCCTGAGATTGTGCTGAATCCAGCCCCAGCAGGAACTATAGTACGGAAGCTGGAGGGGAAGGTTATTGATATGACCTGTGGGATCCTATGTAAACTTTCAGATTATCCGCTTAAGCAAGCGAGCTCCAGATTGTATCATTTTTTAAAACAGGAACTAACCGTGACAAGGATATTTTGAATTTTAAACGAATTGTTAAGAAATAGAAAAAATAGAAAGGGCGGTGTTTGATGTTTTTTAGGAGGAAATTCAGTTTCTGGCTTTCGATTATAAGTATCATCATCTGTCTGAGTGACTATCTGGGGGTGGGGATCGCGAATATTATTCTTGTACGTTTGAACCCTATTATAGATACACTGATCTTTACAGAACCTTTTGAAAGCTTCATGGTTGATGTAAATAATCCGAGATGGGGAACCAATAGTGCGTTAATCAGCGTCAGATTCCCAACGTATATTATTCATTTTGGAACGTTTTTGATTTTGGGTATTCTAATGGATTACCTTATTCGTATATTAAAACAGAAGTAGAAGTGTAGATGAGCCTAGAAGAGGAAAGGTGAGCTGAGATGAGCGGAGCAAAGGGAAAACTTGATTTGGAGAGAATTGTTTTTATTGGCAGAACCTATGAGGAATATATACGTATGTTTGATTTGCTGGAATCAGATCTTATCGGCCAGAGCATTCTGGATTGTCCTGCTGGTGCTTGCTCTTTTACAGCAATAGCGAATCGGTTGGGTGGTGAAGTAACGGCTGCTGATATTGCTTACTATTACTCTGAAAATGAGCTGGCAGACAAAGGGGCTCAAGATATTGCGCATGCGATGTCCGGAATGGAAAAAGTACAGGATAATTTCGTTTGGAACTACTTTAAATCAATCGAGGGACTGACCGAAGCGAGGAACGCAGCTTTAACCGCCAGCACTAAGGATCGAAGACAAACCCCGGAGCGTTATGTTCCTGTGATACTTCCGGATCTGCCTTTTGCGGATGAAGCATTTGACCTGACATTATCTGCACACTTTCTATTTATGTACAGCGATCGGCTGGACTATGAATTTCATTTAGAGACTGTTAAGGAACTCATGCGGGTGACGAGAGGCGAGCTCCGAATCTTTCCACTAGTCGACCTCTCTTGTAAAAGGTATAAGCATTTAGACCGCCTTATTGATGATTTGGTGAGGCAAGGATTTACTGCAGAGGAACTAGAGGTTCCTTATGAATTTCAAAAAGGTGCAAAGCAGATGTTGAAGATTAGAAGAGCAGAATTGTTCCTCTGAAATATAAAAAACGAGGGTGCCTCAAGCCATGATGACTTTGGGAGCACCCTCGTTTTTGTATACATATCTATAAAGCTTACGCTACAGTTTCTTTCCGTTCTGCTACAAAACAAGCTATGCCTAATACCAGACCAAGGCCCACTAGAACCGCACCGACCCAAGGAAGCGAAGTGATCGCTAGATGAGAAATAACCCAACCGCCAATAAAGGCACCCGCTGCGTTACCGAGATTCCCGGCGGAGTGGCTGGTCGTTGAAGCAAGTGCAGGGGCTGCCTGAGCCAGACTCATAATCCGTATTTGCAGACCTGGCATGACGGCAAAGGACACCATACCCCAAAAAAATATTGTGATTACCGCAGCTATTGGGCTATGCATCGTGAAGGAAAAGATCGTTAGAATCATACTGACTGCAAAATAAAGTCCCACGATAGAAGGCATCAGCTTCCAATCCGCAAGCTTTCCGCCAACGATGTTCCCGATGGTCACCCCACAGCCGAATAAGACTAGAATCCAAGTCACACTATGTTCAGCAAAACCGGTCACTTCTTCAAGCAGTGGAGTAATATATGTGAACACGGTGAACAAGCTGGCGTTCCCTAACGCCCCGATCAATAAGAATAGCAGCAGCTTTGGATTAGCCAGAGCAGCAATCTGCTGGATAACACTCGCTGGTTTCTCTTGTTTAAGCTTTGGAATAAAAATGAGGATGCCGATCAGCGCGGCGACTCCCATGACAGCAATCGCTGCAAATGAGGCCCGCCAGCCCATACTTTGTCCAATAAATGTTCCTAGAGGAACTCCGACAATATTGGCTATCGTTAAACCTGCCATCATAATAGATACGGCTCCGGCCCGCTTATTGGGTTGTACAAGATTGGATGCAATGACTGCGCCAACCCCAAAAAAAGTACCATGAGTTAAAGCTGTAATTATACGAGCTACCATGAGAACGGTATAGTTTGGTGCAAACACAGAGATTCCGTTGCCCAGTATAAAAAGAATCATGAGAAGACATAACAGTTTCTTTTGCGGAATGCGTTGCGTGAGAATGGTCAGGATGGGGGCGCCAACGGCCACTCCAAGTGCGTACATTGTAATGAGTTGGCCAGCAGTCGAAATACTAACCTGTAAATCGTTGGCGACATTTGGTAAAATACCCATAATAACAAACTCAGTCATACCAATCGCAAAAGCGCCTACCGTAAGAGAAAGTATAGAGATGGGAAAGGGCTCTTTCCCTGCTCGTTCTTTGCGTGATTGTGCCTTGTTGAGGTTTGGAATTGCGTTCATGATGCCGATGTTCAACCTTTCTTCTGCCTGTAATGAAGCTCCACCTTGGTTAAGATGATAGATCCGACATGTAAGTATTGCTTTTCTATTATTTAGTTTTCTGAAAATATTTTCAAGATAAATATTTTTTCAGATAGTTTTCATTTTTATAGATCATTGAAGGGATGGTTATTTATGAATGATGAAAGCCAAGTCCAAGTGCTTGAATTGCCGGAAATGAAGCGAGAATTTAATAGCAGTTTGCAGAGTAATGATCGTGGATTGGTTATAGAAATCTATCAATTTGCGAACTCTTCCTGGCCCGATGAGACTGAATTGTTCCTTCCTTTGCGATGAGAAAAAATTATAAGCAGGCAGCTTTAATAGCGCTTCAGAACTTTGACCTGGATTGGACGCAGATTCGTTTTAACCAGCTATCGGATACCTGTACCTTTGTAATAGAAACTAATAAAGAGGGAACTTTTTTACTGCGCCTTCATTCGGGGAGATCTAAAGAGGAAATTAACTCCGAAATCGCGTGGCTGGAGCTTTTGAAGAGCAAAATCGATGTCCCCCTGCCAAAAGGTGTTCATGATCGCACGGGTGCTGTAACGTTCAGAGTGGAACAGGGAAATGGAGAAGGTGTTTATGCCTCATTAATGCGCTGGGTTGAAGGGGAACATGCGAATGAAAATCTTACCGAAGAACAAATTTACAAAGAAGGCGTTCTATTAGCCAAGCTACATAAGGCGGCACAGGAGCTGGAGTTACCCCCTGGCTTTAATCGTCCTGTTTGGGATGAACATAGCTTTCGAAAAGCAATGCTTCGTTTAAAGCTGCATTATCATTGTTTTCTTACAGATGAAGAGTTTGTGCTGTATCAGTCGGCAGCTGAGAAATTATACAATTGGTTAAGCAAGCAGCATAAAAATAAGAACAGAAGGTCTTATGGCGTTATCCATGGAGATTTACATCAAGGCAACATCATATTTAAAGAGGGCGAACCTCGGCCGATTGATTTTGGAAGATGTGGTTGGGGGTATTATCTTTATGACGTGGCACATACCCTTCTTGGACTATATCCATTGCAAAGAGAAGGGGTCATTAAGGGGTACGAAAGTATCGCCAAGCTTGATGGGGAGTGGGTTCAGACTTTAGAGAATTTTACGGTCATGGTTATGATCGAAAATTATTGCCATCACGCATCCGATCCGACGGAAACCGAGGGTCTAAAAGCAGAACAGCTGTATGCGTTAGCGATCTTGAGAAATTATCTTAAGGGAGAACCCTTTCTTTTTAACAGGATTGAGATTTAACGTATAGAAATAGGGTCTCTTTGGGGAATTTATATAAAGTTCCCTAAGGAGGCTATTGTGATGAATAAAAGCTGGATTGCTCCCCTTCTTGTCGCAGTGATGCTATTTCTGACGCCACAACCTTGCTCCGCAAATAGGTTAATTCAACCTCAGTCTGTAACACCTTCCAGGTCTGATTCGGGACTTCAACTGCCAGATCAAGATTCTCGCGAACTTAAGTTTCAAGACATGCTGATGTTATTTCTTTTACCTCATATTGAGAAAAAGATTGCAGATATTTATTCGCCGCTTTTGCGAGAATCGCCAATGGTTTATCCTTACTTTGTGGATGTGACAGAGGTGAAGCGGACCAATGGTTTCCGTGGGTTTGATTTCTTGATTACACTTAACGTATATCCTACAGTTGGTCCACATATTTCAGTTGGAGAAGATACCATGACTTTTAGGATCTCTCCTGGTCCTAAGGTGAAGCTTGAATCGTTCAAGCATCTAAAAGACCCCAAAAAATCAGACTTTCCACCAAATTATCAGAACATCCTTAGATAGTGTAGTTTCGGTAAGGCGCGTGGGTGGAAGAGTAGATATTAATATGTGCCACACGTTGAGTGATGAGGCGAGCTATTTTTACATAAGTAGGGAGTTCTGAGGTAATGGTGATGGGAGTTGTAGGGAAAGGAGTCTTTGGGAGAGGGGAGGAAGGTTGGGTTAGTGGCATGATGAGGGTGTGTGAGGGGATGAAGGTTGGGTTAGTGGCATGATGAGGGTGTGCGTGAGGGGATAAAGATTGGGTTAGTGGGATGATGAGGGTGTGCGTGCGTGTGTCCGCGAGCGGGCAAACGGGATAGTTGCAGTTTGTACACTTATTTGCAGGAGATAAGAAGCTTAGTCACTTTTAGTTGCATTTAGTGCAGTTAATAGAAGTCTTTTCACACTAATTTGTTAATATCGTTGAATTTAGTTGCAGAGAATACACTTATTTCGCTCGGCCAGCACAATGTATTGTTTATAGTTGTATAAAGTGCAATTAACCCATACATTCCCAAACGATTTTAAGCAAAATAAAAAAGTCCATGGGTTAACATTGCAATACCCAACTCATACCCAACTCATACCCAACTCATGCCCAGCTCACCGCACACACTCCGATCTTTGGGGTGTTTTTTTGTGGTTAGAATTGTGGTGGATTAATGGCGATTATGGTATTATGAAATTAGTGGATATATTGATTTAAGTTACTAAATTCAAATATGGAGGTGTGAGGGATTGGGTGATCATAAATTCGAGGGCGAACAAAAGGGGAGCAGTATTAGCGAAATTAAAGATAAGGTCACTAGCGATAGCGCAAGTAACAACGAGGATAAAGTCAAAGTAGGTGTAGCTACTAAAGACGGGCAGTTAGGGTTTCTTTTTACAAGAGGGGGGCTTCGGGAAGGTGCAGGTAGAAAAAGCACTGGTGTAACTAAAAAGGTATCACTGACGTTATCTGAGGACGTTTGGCAGGAGATAGAGCAGGCTTGCGCGGATCAGAACGCATCTCGCTCCCAAGTATTTCGGAACATCATTGAGGCGCATTTTGTAAAGGAATCTAAGGAGAGTTAGGTGAAGTCTTTGCTAATCCATGTTTCAAAAGATTCTCTTAGTACCGCTTTGCAGGCAGCATTAAAAGCCATATCCGCGAATAGTTCCTCACGTGTTCTATCAGGAATACTTATTCAAGCGCAAACTCAGGGTTTGATATTAACAGCCAGCAATATAAGAATGACCATTGAATATAAGCTCCCTGTGAAGATGGATTCGATGGTTGTGCACAACACAGGTGAGATCGTAGTTCCCGCGCGTTATTTTTATGAGATCATTCGTAAGCTTGATCCTGGACTAATTAGGCTGGAAATCGTAGAGTCATTGATATTAAATATTCAATCAGGGAGCACTCAATTTCGTTTATGTGGAATGGATGTGGCAGAGTTTCCAAGAATCCAATACATAGATCATCCAAACATTCAAAGGATAAGCATGAAGAACACTCTCCTGAAGCAAATATTTAAAAGAGTGGTTTTTGCGGTCTCTTCATCGGAAACCAGACCTGTGCTTACAGGAGTTTTGCTGCAAATAGAGAAGCATAATATTCGTGTAGTCGCCACTGATGGCATCCGCTTCGCCCAGCATGTTGTTGAAAGCGTAGAAGATTACGGAGCAATTCCTTTAGATGTTGTAATCCCGGGCAGCACCCTGGAGGATCTTTTAAAAATATTAAACGATGATCCAGACAGCAGCACCGATTTAGAAATAGGCCCCAAGCAGATCAGATTTATTTCTAGTGGATTGAGGGTTCAGTCTGCTCTTCTAGAAGGAACTTATCCCTCTGTCAATAATTTAATCCCAAAAGCGTACCTCTCCGAAGTGATTGTTAAGAAGGATCGTTTGTTACATGTGGTTGAACGTATTTCTATATTGGCTAGTGAGAGTGTTATGCTCAGCGTACTTCCTTCTAACATGCTAAGTTTAGTGTCCAAGACTGCAGAAATTGGGGATGTAAAAGAAGAGATTCCTTTGGAGCATCTGGAAGGTGATCATTTTCGAGTAGCCTTTAACGGAAAATATTTCAGGGACATCCTTCGGGCGATCGATAGCGAGACGCTTAGAATCAGGTTCGCGGGAAAAGAAAGGCCGCTGGTGATCCTGCCTGTAGACGCATCTTCGTCCACACTTTTTTTAATTACTCCTGTGAGGACGCATGATTGAGGATTTGTTAAGTACAGTATTTGAGCAGGTTTGGGTGAATAGCTGCAACTGAGTCCGATAGTGTGATAAAACGAGCGAAATTATGGAAATAAGAGCAACTGAGTCCGGACAGTTGTTAAAAAGAACACCGCCTGCCAAATTTGATCCTAGACGTGCTGCCCATTGCTTAAACTAGCTGTCTTGGGCTCAACTTAACTACTTCGTGCGGAATTAGCTACCTATGGCTCAACCTATCTACACCGTGCGGAATTAGCTACCTATAGCTCAACCTATCTACACCGTGCGGAATTAGCTACCTATAGCTCAACCTAACTACTTCGTGCGAAATTAGTTACCTATCACTCAACCTAGCCGTCTACGTCCCAAACTTAGCCGCCTACATCTCGAAACCAGCTACCTTTTGCTCGATTGAGATCGTATCGGACCGTATTGCAGCTATTTCAGCACATTGGTTCATATTGCGAAGGTTTCGGACTGTATAGCTCTTATTGCCCCTGATTTGCGCAGAAAAGGAGCACATTTGAGCGAATAGCTGCAACTGAGTCCGATAGTGTGGCAAAATGAGCGGAATTATGGAAATAAGAGCAACTGAGTCCGAATTAGCCAAAACCCATCTCAACTTCACAGCTTTCCCAGACGGGAATGAGGTATATTTGATCTGGGAGGGGATGGAATGCATAATGCAAAGACGGCCATATTTTATTTCTCAGGTACGGGCAATACGGAGATTATTGCTAAGCAATTTGCTGAAAGGCTAAGAAGTAAAGGGCAAGATGTAGATTTGTTTAGAGTGGAAGATGTTTTTAAAGGCACTCGTTCTGTAGAATATGAAGCCTATGATCTTATAGGTATTGGTCATCCGGTTCTAGGCTTTGGCGCTTCCGGTTTTGTTGAACGTTTTGCAGAAGGGCTACCTGATTGTAATGGAACCCCGGCATTTGTATTCAAAACGGCATCCTCTCCACACTATATCAATAACGGTGCTTCGAATACGGTGCTTCGTTCTTTGCGTGGGAAGGGATATAATCCCTTTCACAATTCGATTTTGGCGATGCCATGTAATTTTTATATCAAATACAATGACAGGTTGAATAAGCAGTTGTATCAAGCCGCACAGCGTAAGGTGGAATTGTTTGCAGAGGAAATCGTAAACCGGACACCACGAAATCTGCCGATTCACCCTGTGTTGGAGCGGGTTCTGAGAACAGTATACTATTGTGAGGAACACCAAGGGGGAAAATACTTCGCCAAAGGATTGCGTACAACCGACGCTTGCACACTATGTTTAAAATGTGTCAGAAACTGTCCAACATCCAATATTAGTAGCGGCGTAGAAGGAATTGTTTTCAGTCAAAATTGTTTATTATGTATGCGTTGTGTTTATTCTTGTCCTCAGAAGGCAATCCAAGCGACACGACTTAAGGCTAGCGTAGTAGATCCCTATACTGGAGGTCCGAATCTTCATAAACTAATGAAGGATTCTGCGAATGATGGACGGTTTGTTACTCCCAAATCCAAGGGCTACTACAAGCATTTTATTAAGTATTTGGAGGAATGACATATGAATCTGTTTCGGATGGGATCGAAGCCACTGGGGATTGAGCGGATCAGCACATTTTTGGAGGATAATTATGTGAGTATCGGCTACCCCGGAATAGGGGATCTGGAGAATCTAAGCACAGAGGAACTTCATGATCGATTGATTGGCACATACCAATATAGTGAGTTGGAGCTTATGCAACATCTGCAAGCCCTTCAGCTATTTGTACATACGATGCAAGATGGAGATTATGTGCTGGTGGCCGATGGAGATTGGGTACATCTCGGGGACCTCGGAGATTATTTTTACAACGAGTTAACTGATAATGTTGACGAGGGTACATGCCATCGGCGTGGTGTGACGTGGTTGAAAAGTCTGCCGATTTCTGAACTAAACGCAGGCGTGCGGGAGTTATTTAACCAAAGTGCACCGGTTGTACAATATAAGGGTCCAAAACCAAGCGCTCGCTTGGATCTGTGGATTACAGGTGTTTCTGCTAATGAACAAGAAGTGAATAGTCCGCTGGAATTGGATGAGGAGACGCTCTCTAAGGCGCTTAATATTTTGAAAGATGCTTTGATTTGTGATGACTCCGAACGACGGGAACGAGCAGCGATTGCCATTTTACAATATGCGAAGTAGAGCCTCTCTTGTATATCGGGCACACGGTTCATTATCTTCATGATGAGTTTCAATTAAAAAACGTTCCACCCGCTACTTGCCTCGGATGGAACGTTTTGCTGTATCTATAATCAGATGAATTCAACGAATTCGTTGACTGGCTTACGGTAGCCGCGGGGTCTGATTTTATGTTTTTTGTCTTTGCCGATCGTGATCAGCATAACAGGTACCATATGATCCGGCAGATTCAAGGTGGATTGGATAGCATCAGCATCGAAGCCGATCATCGGGCAGGTATCCCAACCTTTATCTTTGGCGATCAGCATAAAGTGCATGGCAGAGAGAGAGGCATTACGTATTGCTTCATCTCTTTGAAAAGCATCCTTATCAATGTAAGCATTGTTAATCATCTCTATTTGCTCATCATATTCCTCTTGTGACATCGCTCCTAAAGCTTTAAGCCCGCCATAGATTTCTGGAGCCTGCTGATAAGCATGCTTATCTCCTAGCACTACAATAACTGCTGAAGCAGTATGGATTTTATATTGGCCGTAAGCTGCTTCGCGAATTTCTTCTTTTAAGCTCTCGTTAGATATCACTTTGTAATTTGTATGCTGTAGATTATAGGCCGAGGGTGCCAATCTGGCATAAGAGAACATTTCCTCTAATTCATTCTGAGGGATGATAACCCCTTCCACAAAATTCATAGCGGATCTGCGTGACTGAATCAAGTCTGTAAAAGCGCTCATAAGTATTCCTCCGTTGTGTATGTATTCGGTTGTAAAATATCAACACCTGATATTTGTAAATGAACTAACTAAATGTTACTAACTCAAAATAACACAGCCTAAAAAATTCGTCAATGATAAAATTTATTGAAGTTAATCTTGAATACCCTGTTGTCAAAAAATAGGACATAAATTAGGATATTAGGATATGTAGAAACACAGTGGATGAAAGGGTGGATAAATTGATTAATAGTAGAGAACAATTGATGATAGATTTGCAAAGAATAGAAGAGAATGACTACGAGCTTAGAAGTGGAGAGGATATAAAGGATTATGTGAAGTTGATGCTTGAGCATATAGGAGATCCCGAGCCTGTACTGCGTGATGAATTGATTTATTCCACATTCTACAAATGGATTAATGAGAAACGTTGGTTTAATGATACGGAGCTTCGTGAACTGCTGTGGATACTTCTTGACGAGCAGCATCTGTTTTATCACATTGGGAATAAAGAAGATCTCACGGTGTATACAAGAACATTTTCTGTATTGGTTGTTGCTCTTATTCTCCAGCGGCATAGGGAAAAGGTGATATTAGATAGCTCTGAATTTATAAAGGTGAAGCAGGGTTTGATTCGTTATTATGAGGAAGAACGGGACTTAAGAGGTTATATGGAAAAAGAAGGCTGGGCACACGCAGCAGCTCATGGCGCCGACGCCTTGGATGAGCTGGTTTTATGCTCGGAGAGTGATGCCGCGGTGCGGGAAGAGGTTCTGGCAGTTATTCAAAAGATGCTTTATAACGATCAATACATATTCAGGGAGGAAGAAGATGAACGGATTGCTACTATTATAGTTACAATCATCGATCATCATTTACTTCCACAGCAGTCTATAACCGATTGGATTCTCAACTTGGCGCAATGTGGCAGTTGGCCTAGAAGCCACAGCCAGTACGTTACTCGAATAAATACAAAGAACTTCCTGCGTTCTCTTTATTTCAGGTTACTTCTAACAGAGAAGAATATGGACATTGTGGATGTTTTGTTGAAAACTGAGAAGAATTTGAATGAATTTGTACATTAATTCACTCAAACGGTTTTAATTAACACTGGTAATTTAAATAATTTATTATAATGTAATAAAAATCACAAAATTTTATGGAAATTCAAAAACTTTGTGACATTTATAACTTGATAAGTGCTATAATAGAAATATGGCGTTAAAAGTTCTTATGTTTTTCATTACTATTAAGCAGCAAAGCTTATTGCAGAGGAGATTTGGATATGTCAGAATCAATCACTCAAACACAACCTGAACAAGAATCACCAAAAGTAGCTGTTAGCAAGGAACAAATGGATGTTCTAGAACAGCTCTTGAAACCAGAAGTTCAGGAATCATTAACAGTCTTGGTGGAACAGCTGCCAAAATTAACTGAGCTTGTTGGCGTGCTTACAAAGTCCTATGACTTTGTGCAAACTGTCGCAGCGGATGATGTCTTGAAAAGTGATACGGTAAGTGCAATTAAAGAACTTGCTGAACCTGTAGTGCATTCCGCGAAGAATATGGCAGCTACAGTGATCGAAGCAAAAGATCGTGCGAATGAAAGTAACGAAGTTATTGGTCTTTTTGGTCTTATGAAGTTGTTGAAAGATCCGCAAGCGCAAAAGCTTTTCCGTTTCGTAAATGCATACCTTCAAGTTGCTGGAGAACGCAGTAAGCAGAAATAATCATTTTCATATCTTATACGTAAGGGACGGAGGAAACATCATGTCTAAACATATTGTCATTCTAGGAGCAGGTTATGGTGGTCTACTAAGCGCCTTAACCGTACGCAAATATCTCAAAAAAGATGAAGCTAAAATTACTGTAGTTAATCAGTATCCTACACACCAAATCATTACAGAATTGCATCGTCTTGCAGCAGGTAGTGTTGCAGAGGGTGCTGTAGCTATGCCTCTAACTAAGCTTTTCGCAGGGAAAGATATTGACCTGAAAATCGCGAAGGTTAATTCATTTTCTGTGGAGAACAAACAAATTGTTCTTTCTGATGGTGTGACACTTACTTATGATGCGCTTGTTGTAGGTCTTGGCAGCACTACAGCTTATTTTGGCATTTCAGGGCTTGAACAATACAGTATGGTATTGAAATCAGCTGCAGATGCTAACAAAATTCATCAACATATTGAAGATCGTATTCGTGAATATGCGAAATCGAAAAATGAAGCAGATGCAAACATCCTGATCGGTGGCGGCGGCTTAACAGGTGTTGAGCTTGTTGGTGAAATCGCGGATGTATTGCCTACACTTACTAAAAAATATGGCGTTGATCCTAAAGAAATTAAGCTTATGCTCGTTGAAGCAGGTCCTAAAATCCTTCCAGTATTGCCAGATGCATTAATCGAACGTGCTGTAGCAAGCTTGGAGAAACGTGGTGTTCAATTCCTGACAGGTCTTCCTGTTACGAATGTAGAAGGCAATGCGATTGACTTGAAAGACGGTCAAAAAATTATTGCTAACACATTTGTATGGACTGGTGGCGTACAAGGAAATCCACTCATCGGCGAATCGGGTCTTGAAGTTAACCGAGGTCGTGCAACGGTGAATGAATTCTTGCAATCCACTTCCCACAAAGATGTATTCGTTGCTGGTGACAGCGCGGTGGTCTTTGCAGAAGATGGACGTCCTTACCCTCCAACTGCGCAAATTGCTTGGCAAATGGGTGAATTGATCGGATACAATCTGTATGCCTTCTTGAAAAATAAATCGTTTGAAAGCTTTAGCCCAATCAACTCTGGTACACTTGCTAGCTTAGGCCGTAAAGACGGTGTTGCCATCGTTGGTGCAAGTTCTACTCCGTTAAAGGGCTTGCCTGCAACTCTGATGAAGGAAGCAAGTAATATCCGTTACTTGTCCCACATTAAAGGATTGTTCAGCCTAGCTTACTAATATAGCTTAACCCTAAACCCTGCTCAAATCTGAGCGGGGTTTTTGTTATTGTTTTTTTAGTGAAATGTTTGCATTATTGATGTTTCACAGTAGGCTGTATTCATTGTATTTGATATAATAGATTGGGTTATATTAACAGAGGTAGTTAGAGGAGGATTTCATTTATGATATTCCAACAAAACGATGTCATTCTGTTTCAAGGGGACAGCATTACAGACTGGGGGCGTAATCATGAAGACGCTTCATCACTTGGAGTAGGTTATGCAATGATGGTCGCCGCTCGTCTGGGGTATTTATATCCAGAGAAGAATCTTACTTTTATTAACCGTGGTATTGGTGGCAACCGTATTGTTGATTTACAGGGACGTTGGGATCAGGATTGTCTGGATTTGAAGCCGACTTGGGTGTCCATTTATATTGGAATTAATGACACTTGGCGGCGTTTTGATTCTGGTGAAGAAACCACTCCCGAGCAGTTTGAAGCTTCATATCGGGACCTGATCGAACGCACTCGGAAATCTTTGAATGCTAAATTAGTGCTTATAGAGCCTTTTGTTTTGCCTGTACCGGAAGATCGTAGAACTTGGCGTCAGGATCTTGATCCTAAAATTCATATTGTCCGCGAGCTGGCACGTGAATATGGGGCGCCGCTGGTTCCGCTAGATGGACTTTTTGCAGCGGCTTCCGTAAAAGCAGAACCGGCTTACTGGGCATATGATGGAGTACATCCTACTCCTGCAGGTCATGCACTTATTGCGGATGCTTGGCTCAAAACGATGGGAGCAATCTAATCAATTGCCCTTTTAAGACTAGAACCACGCTTTAATAAGCAGGTTGTAGTCTTTTTTTAATCGCGTGTTCATAAAGTCGTTTTTATATATTTATAGACACTGTTATAATTGGAATATGCTTATGTATTGGAGGCGATTCGCATTAGGCGGTTAATATGGATAGCACCTTTGTTATTGGTCGTAGTGTTAAGCGGATGTAAAAGTGATTTGGGCTTCATCAATGCCAGATGGATCGAAGGCGTGTCGTTGACACCTGTGGCAACGAGTGATCAGAAACAAGCGGATCGTCCTTTGCACTCAGAGAGCTTAACGCTAAAGGATTCTGTTTTGATCAAGACGCTTGCGGAGGCTATGAACAAGAGTAAGAAATTTTCTGATGATCTGGATTGGGGTCCGGAATTTGAAATGAAGCTTGTTTATGGGGACGGCTATTCGGAAGATTATTACATAGCGCTTGGAGATCAACTTGGACATGAAGGGATGTTTACTACAGCAGAGAACAGCAGTCAGGGCTACACAATTCCTGTAAAAAACTCTGACCAGTTAAGAAAGCTCATTTATGGAACAATCGATACGGAGAACATTGAACAGGCAGACCCTGTGGAGACTTCTGTCGAGGTAACAGGTCCAGTAACCCTATCACATAATGAACTGTCTCCGGTCACAGGCAGAGCGGGATTTTTAAATCTGCAACTGCAAGAGGGGACATATAGCGAAGATTGGACTACACCGAGTCCGTTAGCGGGAAGAAACTGGAGTGGCCGATTTAGGCTAGTAGTGACTGACGAGCATGGAAAAACACTGAGTAGCTATCCGTTAAATGATCAATTTGCCCAGACCTTTAATGATTTTTTCCAGCTTCAGTTTGAGGATTATAATGGAGATGGTGATCCCGATTTTACGATCGGACAATATGGAACGAGTAACGGTTATTTCTACAAGCTTTTTACACTCAGAAGAAATAACGTGATAGAAGAACTGCCTATTAAACCTGTAAATCAGCTGTTTATCAGCAGTCCTGAGCGGTATTCCATAAAACTGGATAAAGTTGATGAGCATAGCTTCAAGAGAAGTTACTACGATAACGCAGCAGGCAAACAAGTGGAAGATACTTTTCAGTGGGTAGGGAGTGCATTTCAGAGGCTGGACAAATGATTAATTCATGAAGTGAGAGGAATGTGTGTTGGATGACAAGTGATACGGTACAAGATTTAGAAGGGTTAAAAGCTATTGGAAAAGTGGTGGGCCACACCATCGCCGAGATGAAAAAGAAAGTAACCCCTGGGATGACGACTGCAGAGTTAGATCTTATTGGAGCTGAGATTCTGGAAAGCTTCGGAGCATCCTCAGCCCCGAAGATAACTTATAATTTCCCGGGCAGCACCTGCATCAGTGTGAACGAAGAGGTTGCTCATGGTATTCCGGGTCCGAGAGTGATTAATGCTGGCGATTTGATCAACATTGATGTCTCTGCTGAGCTGAATGGGTATTATGGGGATGCTGGCGTTTCTTTTCAACTGCCGCCCTATAACGATGATATTCTGCGTTTATGCCGGAGTACAGAGGAAACCATGATGAGTGTGATCAATCATCTGCGGGCAGGAATGAAGGTTAACGAGATCGGCAGAATGATGGAACTTGAAGCTCGCAAACGCGGTTATAGAGTGGTGCGTAATCTGTGCAGCCATGGAATTGGCAAATCACTGCATGAGAAGCCTTTTGAAATTCTACCCTTCTATAATCCAAGAGTGACCACGGTGCTAAAGGAAGGACAAGTAATTACAATAGAGCCCTTCCTCTCGACTGGAGCGGACTATGTGGAGCAGCAATCGGATGGCTGGACGCTAAGTGTTGTAGATAACGGTCGGGTAGCGCAGTTTGAACATACGATTATCGTGACTAAAGGTGAGCCTGTTATTCTGACTAAGGCATAAAGAGTAGTGTGCGAACAGACCTTATTATTTATAGGTTGTGCCCCGCATACGCGATGCAAGGAATTGTTCAAATCTGAAGATAACTATCGGAGGGACCAGAGATGGCTGAGCAAAAGATGATTGAAGTGCCGTTTCAGCAATGGGTAAACGATAAGGAGCTGTGGGTACAGCTTAATGATTTGATGATGCAGGAGAGTAAACTCCCAGGACCACGAGTGAATTTGGAGCTCTCAGACCATTTTGCCAAACAATTCGCTCATCCTAATCTAACAGATACAGGCTGGGAGCTGCTCGTCTCTTGGACTGACATTAGTGAAGCTGAAGCTGGGGTGAATGATCCCCGTGAGTTTCTGCCGTTTTGTGCAGTTAGGGCGTTGGGTGCTTATTACAGTTACGCTGGAGAAGAGCAGCAAGTAGTGATTCAAAACATCATCAAGACAGCTATGAATGATTCGCGATGGAGGGTGCGTGAAGCGTCTGCTATGGCGCTGCAAATTATAGGGGAGGATGATTTCACCCTGCTCAGGCAGCTGATTGACATGTGGGAGAAAGGTGCGAACAGGCTTGAACAGCGGGCTTTTGTAGCAGCATTAGCGCATCCTCCTCTTTTAAAAAAGAAAGAAAATACGCTATATTGTCTTCAGTTGGCTGCCCGAATCATGGAGAGTATAGATGGTGGGGGAGCGCAACATGAGGACGCTGAGCATTTTCGCGTATTATCTAAGGGACTTGAATACAGCTTGAGTGTATTAGTGGCGAATGAGCCTGAAGAAGGCTTTGTTATGCTGGAGAGATTTGCAAAGAGCCGAGATGCCCGAATCCTTAAGATTGTGAAGAGTAATCTTGGTAAATCGCGTCTGAGTAAAAAATATGCTGCCCAGGTGGCTGAGATCCTAAAGGAATTCGATAACATAGGAAAAGACACTTAGGATACGAGTGCCATTTGGCAGTTGTATTTAATCATTTTTTTTGTTTTTACTTATATTAGAATTAACAATTAAAGAAACAAAGAGAATTAATATAATCAAAGAAAACCACTCTATGGATTGTTCGAATATTAAACTGTAGGTTATATTAATAAATTCAAAGACAACTATTATTAAAAGTATTGCCCAACGATCTTTTTTCATTAAAATGCACCAACCTATCTATATGGAGAATATTGATAGATTATAAGTTGTTCATATCCTCAAAAGTTTGACAAATGCATGAAATGTAACTATTATAGTTGCATCTGAAGGATGTTTTGCAGCAAGGCAGAAGGAGAGATTTCCATGAATATTAGCACCCGATTTGCGGTAGCCATTCATATATTAACGTTAATTGACAGCAATAAAGAAGGCAAAAGCACGTCGGAGTGGATAGCTGGTAGCGTAAACACAAACCCTGTAGTTATCCGTCGGCTTACGAGTATGCTGCAAAAAGCAGGACTAGTAAATGCACGCCCCGGAGTCGCAGGCGCTTCGCTTACACGTAGCGCATCCGAGATTACGCTGCTGCAGATTTATAAGGCAGTTAATGCGGTGGAAGAGGACTCGTTGTTTTCTGTACATGAGCATCCTAATCCAGATTGTCCTGTTGGCAAGAATATAGCCAGTGCAATTGTACCTGTGTTCTCACTCGCCCAAAAAGCGATGGAGAATGTTCTCCAGGAGGTTACATTGGAACAGATTGTGAATGAAATGCCAGAACTATGATTCCTCCATATCACAGCTTAGAAGTAAGGCCAGAACATGTGAAAACGTGATTCTGGTCTTTTTTTGCTTAATTAGGTTTAGGGTCAAAGAAGGGAAGTAAGAGGGAATATAGAATCTGTATTTAGAAGCCGGATTAAAGATAATATACATACATACATTGAGGGAGAGCTAAAGAATGTTAAAGAAATTACTGCCTATACTACTAATTATAGTAACGATTACCGGATGTAATGAATCAAAGGATACCACTAAATACGAGGATACTAATTTTGGAATCACCTTTAACTATCCGGATGATTGGGTTGTAACTGAGAAGTATGGAGCGCCATTATGGTTGATAGTCTCTACGACTGATTATAAACCTGCTGAGGGACTTAAAGGTCCGGGAGTAATGCTTTTTGGATTTAAGCCTAAGGACATGGAGCTTGTCAACAAATGGCTCGAGGATGCCCAAACGAATTACAACAACGGGGCGGAGCTGACAAAAAGTAAAGCTAGTTTAGGCGGGTTAGAGTCCATAAAGTACGAAACTGAAGTATTCGAAGAGGAAGGGAGTAAAGGGAAAGCTATCTATTACGTTATTGAGGAACCGGAAATGTCATTTATGGTGCAGTTCCCTTATAGTGTGGATGAAGTACATAAAGAAGATATGAAGAGGATAGAGGATATTTTACAATCCATAAAGTTTACAAAAGATTAAGTGTGACTAGAACGAGGTAGCTGGAATGGTGAAATGTACGGTATAAATGCCGTTGAAATGTGCTGAAGTAGCTGGAATGATAAAATGTACGGTATAAATGCCGTTGAAATGTGCTGAAGTGGCTGAAATGATGAAATGTACGGTATAAATACCGTTGAAATGGGCTGAAGTAGCTGGAATGGTGAAATGTACGGTATAAATGCCTCAGATTTGGCTGAAATCATCCAAAGAAGCAAAAAGAGAAGCAAAAATGCCCTATAAACGAGCAATAGTCGCTGAAAGTGTGAAAAGAAAGGCAAAAATGCCCTACAAACGAGCAACAGCCGCTAAATGAGCGAAAAGAAAGGCAAAAATGCCCTATAAACGAGCAACAGTCGATGGATGAGCGAAAAGAAAGGCAAAAATGCCCTATAAACGAGCAACAGTCGATGGATGAGCGAAAAGAAAGGCAAAAATGCCCTATAAACGAGCAACAGTCGATGGATGAACTAAAAGAAAGGCAAAAATGCCCTATAAACGAGCAACAGTCGCTGAATGAGCGAAAAGAAAGGCAAAAATGCCCTATAAATGAGCAGCGGCCGCTAAATGAGCAGCGGCCGCTAAATGAGCAGCAACAGCCAACATTGAGAATGCAGTACAATTAGTTTTAGGATAAGTAACTTTTTTAAAGATCAATATATACGGAGGTTCTACAGTGGAGCAAATTGCAATAATCTCAGACATTCATGGAAATATACCAGCCCTTACGGCCGTTTTAGATGACATCCAGCAGCGGGGAATCAGCAGAGTCTTTTGTTTAGGCGATATTGTTGGAAAAGGACCGGACTCAGATCTAGCCGTTGATATCATAAAAAAGAATTGTGAAATCAGTGTTATGGGGAACTGGGATGATTTAATGAATCAGGATGTTGATTTTGAGATGGCTCGGTGGTGCCGCGGGTTGTTAGGTCAAGAGCGCCTAGCTTATTTAAGCACGTTGCCGTTTTCGATTGAGTTTATGATGAGTGGTAAATTTGTACGGTTATTTCATGCTTCGCCACGAAGCCTGTATGAACGTGTTCAACCTTGGGATGATTATGAAAAGCGATTATCTTTGTTTGATTATTCTGATCTCTGCCAGGAAAAACGACAAGCGGATATCGTAGGTTACGGGGATATTCATAATGCTTTTATTCAACATCTAGAAGGTAAGACCTTATTTAACGTAGGCAGTGTGGGGAATCCGCTTGATCTAACCCAGGCATCTTATGTGATTATGGAGGGAGAATACATGGGAGTGTCAGCAGCTCCTTTGAATATGCAATTTGTAAGAGTGCCTTATGACATCGAGTTAGCTGTTCAACAGGCCGTTGAGGCAGATATGCCAGCTGCAGAGCCTTATATTCGTGAGCTTAGAACCGCGCAGTACAGGGGAAGTGTCCGGGGATAATAAAGGAAAGGATAATAAAGGAAAAAAAGTCAAACTGCAACCCTGATCCAAGCCATCAAAAAGTAATGGAGGGAACAAATTGAAGCTTAGTCACGTATTTGAGCAATTCCCTACTTTGGAATCCGAGCAATTATTACTGAAAAAGATTGAAGTCAGCAACCTTAATGAGGTATTTGGGATATATAGCAATGATCAAGTATTTGAGTACTGTGGAATTATTCCGAAACATAATAAAGATACAGTCAAGAATATGATCGGTCATTTCGAACGTGATTTTACCAAAGGGGTAAGAGTGAAATGGGGGATTTTCCTCAAAAATAACCCTTACATATTGCTAGGTATCATCGAAGTTATGGATTTTAATCAAAAGGTGGATATGGTGACGATCGGTTACTTTTTGGCGGAACCTTATTGGGGAAAAGGGATTGCAGCTCAGGCCATTCAGTTAGTGGTGAAATATTTATTTGAGACTGCAGAAGTCAATCGAATTCAAGCTGAGGTTATGCCCTTTAATGAACGATCGAAGCGGGTGCTTTTGAAAAATGGCTTTACGAAAGAAGGCACGTTAAGGCAGGCACATGTATGGTCGGGTAAAGGGCTGGTGGATCTGGAGATCTACAGCATTTTGGCAGAGGAATATTTTGCGAGCATCGGTAAGCTAAGAGTAAGCAATAGGATGTAATCCTAGTGAAAGAAGGGGAAATCATGGGCACTATCGTAGTTATTGGCGGGGGAGAGTTAATCGAGCTTGAAACGCTGGAAATTGATCGTAAAGTTGTGCAGCTGACTCAAAAGGCTAAGCCGAAGGCGTTATTTATTCCAACAGCCAGTAGTGATGCGCCGGGATATTGTGATACTTTTAGCAAAGTATATGGCGATATTCTTGGATGTGAAACAAGTCACTTATTGCTTGTGAGCCAAACCTACACTCATGATGAGATTACAGATTTAATTACAGCTGCTGATTTGATTTATGTGGGTGGAGGCAATACCCGAAAGATGCTGGAGATTTGGAAAAATACAGGGGTAGATACGCTTTTGAAAGAAGCTTATTCCTCTGGAACCGTATTGGCCGGGCTTAGCGCAGGTTCCATCTGTTGGTTTGAATATGGGCATAGTGACTCTGAGGCGTTCGACGATCAGGGGGAATGGCAGTATATCAAGCTTGAAGCCATGGGGATTCTGCCGGGCATTCATTGTCCGCATTATAATGAGGATATTCGGGTTGAAGATTTTACACGCATGGTTAAAGGTGGAGGTTTGCCTGGAATCGCGGTGGATAACAATTGTGCAATCATCTATAAAGATAAGGAATATAAAGTGATGTCGACCAGAGAAGAAGCTAAGGCCTACCGTGTGATTGACTCCGAGCAAGGTGTTGTCGTAACGGAAATAGAAGAATATCCGAGCTACAGACCACTTCATGAATTGTATGGTGCGTTATGATTATTTTTGAAAAGCAAGAGATCAGACTGAGAACACTTGAGCTAAACGATGCCGCATTACTTGTAAAATGGCTCTCAGATCCCGTTGTACTGGAGTTCTATGAAGGTCGTGATCGCCCGCATGATTTGGAGCTGGTGAAGGAGCATTTTTACGACGAGCAAGCCGAAGTTACGCGGTGTATTGTGCAATACAAGGAGCGGGATATAGGTTATCTCCAGTTCTATCTTATAGATGATGAAGAATTAGAGATGTACGGCTACGTGGGATTCGAAGGTCAAATCTTTGGGATGGACCAGTTTATTGGCGAGCCTGATTTATGGAATCAAGGAATGGGTTCGCGACTCATTAAAGAAACAGTTAATTATCTTATCGAAGCAAAACAGGCGGATAAAATTGTCATGGACCCGCAAGCCTGGAATAAAAGAGCCCTTAGAGTATACGAGAAGATTGGCTTTGTGAAGAAGAAATACCTTGAACAGCACGAACAACATGAAGGAGAGCTAAGAGATTGTTGGTTGATTGAATACACGAAGCAGGCGAGACAATAAATATCTTTTTAACAATCGGATAAGGAAGGTGCACTTATTAAACTACTGTTTGTCTGCAGCCAGAATCGCTGGCGGAGTCTAACTGCGGAGAAGATCTTTCAAGGAATTGATGGTCATGAAGTGAGATCAGCAGGGACTGAAGATCATGCCAGAATTAAAATTTCTGAAGGGCATTTGGGTTGGGCGGATGTGATTTTTGTGATGGAGAAGAAACATGTTCGAAGAATTCAAGATAAATTTAGAGACTGTGTAAGGGGCAAAAAAATAATTTGCCTGAACATAGCTGATGACTATAAGTATATGGATGAAGACTTGATCGGCCTTTTGGAATCCAGTGTATCCGAATATTTACTGGAATAAAGCAACAAAAATGAGAATTAGAGCAGAAACTGTGGCAGACTATAATGAAGTATTTCAAGTGAATGTTAAGGCTTTTGGTGATCGGGAAGATGAAGCGCAGTTGGTCGAAAACATTCGTTCAGAAGCAAGGAATCGGCAAGGCGCTGATCCAAGAAGGGTTAGAAAGATGTAGAACGCTCGGATATGAGCTTGTCTTTTTGATCGGGCATCCCGAATATTATCCAAGATTCGGATTTCAACCCGCAGGGCTACATGGGCTGGAGTTGAAACAATTCGCGGTACCGGAGAATGTCTTTATGGTCTGTGAGCTGAAGGAAGGCGTACTGCAGAGGATTAAGGGAGAGTTGAAATACCCGGAAACCTTTTTTTGAATTACTTATTATATGTTCCTGTGAATCATGTTTGGCTGTGAACCAGTCGACATGATTTTTTTATAGGTAATTGACAAACATATAGAAGGTAACTATACTAAAGATAGTTAATTTGTAACTAAAACAGTTACAGCATGATTGGGAGGAATTTATAATGACGACTAAAACAATACTTCAACCAGATACTCAGATCGGTCTGGTACAGATTAGAGTAAGCAATTTGGAGCGTTCGCTCACCTTTTATCAGAATGTTGTGGGATTAAGCGTTTTGCGGCAGACTGGCCGCGAAGTGGAAATGACCGCTGACGGTCAGAATGTGTTATTAATCTTGCGGGAGATTGAAAATGCGCGGGTGATCCGCCCTAATTCTGTGGCTGGGTTGTATCATTTCGCTATCCTTGTTCCAGATCGTCCTAGCCTTGGATTGGTTGTGCGCAATTTGATCTCTTCGGGGATTGAAGTGGGGCAGGGGGATCATCTGGTCAGTGAAGCGTTGTATATTCAGGATCCAGATAATAATGGGATTGAAATCTATCGAGATCGTCCTAAGAGTGAATGGAAATATGATGCAGAAGGGCATGTAATGATGTCCACTGATCCAGTGGATGTAGATGGACTATTGGCAGCTTCTGAAGGTTTATCATGGAGCGGGCTGCCAGCGGGAACAGTGATTGGGCATGTACACTTTCATGTGGGGAATTTAAATAAGGCGAAAGCCTTCTACGTCGATTTGCTTGGTTTTGAACTAACAGCTAATTATGGAAGTGCTGCTATGTTTATCTCTGCTGGCGGCTATCATCACCATATCGGGCTGAATGTTTGGGCCGGACAGGGCGCACCTGCGGCTCCAGCTGATACTGTGGGGATTGATTATTTTACCTTAATTCTTACGAATGAAGAGGAACGCAACGCTGTGGTGGAGCGAGTTCGGCAGGCTGGTTACGCAGTTACAGAAGTGAATGGAAATCCTACATTCCAAGATCCTTGGAACATTGGAATCAGACTTGTTTTAGAGAGATAATTATATATCCATTTTCGTCCATTTATTTTATAATATTGGAAATAGATGGGCGGAAGGGTGAAGTTTGTTGGAAGCATTCAAAATGGCGTATATCATTCTTTGTCATAAGAATCCGGAGCAGATCAATTTGCTAATCGATAGTTTAACTAACGAGTCCGTAGAGTTTTTCCTTCATGTCGATCAGAAAAGTAATATTGAAGCTGATATTATTCATCGTAACGATATTCATTTTGTGGAAAAGCCTATTGATGTGCAGTGGGGGCATTACAGCCAGATTGAATGCATTTTGAAGTGCTTTTCGCTGATCAAAGAACATGGGGATTTCAATTATATCCACATCCTAAGCGGTCAGGATCTGCCTCTTGCTTCAAATGAAGTGATTCTAGATTTCTTTAAGGTGAATGAAGGTAAGGAATTTGTGAAGTATTTGCAGCTGCCTAATGCTGCGGAAACTTGGGGATGTTACGAGCGGGTCTCAGTTTATTATCCTAGATTCCTCATCTCAAGGACCCGGCGTATGACAGCGATCCGAATGAGGTACATTAAACTAATTATGAGCGTTCCGTTTCTGCAAAGAAGATTAAGCGCTCTGCCGAACGGTTTATATAAAGGCTCAAACTGGATGTCTATTACAGGTGGATGTATGGAGTACATCTTGGATTTTACAAAAAGCTCTCCGGAATACGTCAGATTTTTTAGGAACACTTTATGTGGAGACGAAATTTTTTTCCATACGATAATTTTGAATAGTGTTTATAAGATGCATGTGCTGAATGAAATTAAGCGGTATACAGATTGGGAAACAGGACCGGATTATCCTAGAACGCTAACGATAGAAGACTATGATCGGATCACTCAACGGGGCACGGAATGCTTTTGGGGGAGAAAATTTGATCTCGATATCGATAGAACCATCGTTCAGGAGCTCCTTGATATAAATATTAAAGCGAAAACATCGTAAACTCAGGAGGACAATCATATGAAAATCGCAGTTGTTGGAGCAAGTGGAAAAGCTGGAAGCCGAATTACGCAGGAAGCGTTGGATAGAGGTCATGAAGTTACAGCGATTGTGCGGGATGCATCTAAAGTAACAAATAGTAAAGCGAATGTCATTGAAAAGGATGTATTTGCACTTACCGCTGAAGATTTGCAGGGGTTCGATGTGGTTGTGAATGCTTTTGGTGCGCCGTTTGGACAAGAACATCTGCATGTGGATGCCGGGAATGTGCTTATTGAAGCGTTGAAGGCTTCGCCCGATACAAGATTGATTGTAGTTGGGGGTGCAGGAAGTCTTTATGTAGATGAAGCCAAAACGCTTAAAGTAGTGGATACGAATGACTTTCCTGACTTTATTAAGCCAACAGCGACGAATCAAGCCAAGAATCTGGAGATTCTGCAAGGAACAGATGCACTCTCTTGGACCTTTGTTAGTCCATCTGCTAATTTTGCCATCGGCACAAGAACAGGTTCTTATGTAAAAGGTAAGGATAATCTTCTGGTGAACTCCAAAGGCGAGAGTTATGTCAGCTACGAAGATTATGCCGTTGCTATTGTCGATGAAATCGAACAGCCGCAGCATATTCGTGAACGGTTTACGGTGGGTTCAGAGTCTTAAGTGATAATGAAGAATAACGATCCTATATAACAAGAGAAGGCAGAGCCGGATTTCAGGCTCTGTCTTCTTTTGTATCATTACAGCTTTCCTTTTCCTTCTGCTAGTTCAGCAATACGTCTGTTTGCATCTCCGCGGTAGCGTCCACCGTGATAACAAATGACCGTATCGATCTCATACTCAGAGAATTTGTTCAGAGAGGACAAAGCCAGCTCCATGTCAGGTGTGGCGGAAGGAGTGGGACCCTGTAGCTCGCCATCCTGAACGGTCAAGGCATCGGCGGCAATAAGTGTACGGCTATCATGATGGTAAAGACTGAGATGCCCTGGGCTATGGCCAGGGGTATGGATCACCGTAATTCCACCGGCAAAAGGTAACTTTTCTCCATCCACAAGCGTTTGATCCACTTTTCCTTTAGGAGGATGGGCTAATACAGAGAGGAAGGCACGCCGCCACTCCTCAGGTACATGAGCTGGGATCATAGCCGCTGCCGCCGCTAAAGCTTCAGGAGTGTGCTTAAGGAGCATTCGCTCTCCTTGAATATAGGGCTGCTCAATTTCATGAGCCAGAACAGTAAGCTCTAGATCTTCATCAGCCAATAGGGCAGGGAGGCAACCGATATGGTCTAAATCCTGATGCGTGATAATAAGGGTACGGAGCTTCTCCCAAGGCACATCCGCTTCTTTTAGAGCCTCTTTGAAAGTAGAGAGTAGACCCGGGAATCCGGTATCGACGAGTACGGCGGCATGTTCATCCCAGAGTAGCGTGGGGTAAATCGTGTCTTTTCCACCCATAACCTGCGCTGTAATCTCGAGCATTTCTATTCCTTGAGCAATGTACATTATTATCCCTCCGTGATTGATAATAAGAGCGACGCCGTGAGGCTAATGCATATATTACTCAAAACTGAAAATAAAAACAATAGATAAATATTTTATTATAACACAAATAAATATTTATGTCAATATGTATCTGATGGAATTTTTGTGGAATTTGTAGGGGATTTTAATGTTAAGAATCTTTTGCTAGATTTTGCCCTTGCCTAAAGCTTTGCGATATAATAATCAAATATAAAAAAGGGAGTTGATGTGGTTTGGAGACATTTCTAGTTGTACTCGTCCTACTTGGGCTTATCGCAATATCCAACATCATAAACCGATTCATTCCCTTCGTGCCGATACCCTTAATACAAATTGGCTTGGGTGTAGTGGTCGTACTACTGCCTTTGGGAATACATATGTCACTGGAGCCAGAGTTGTTTTTCGTGTTATTTATTGCTCCGCTTTTGTTCAATGACGGAAAGCGAACACCAAGAAATGAGTTATGGAACCTGCGGGCTCCAATCTTAATGCTGGCACTAGGCTTGGTATTTGCTACAGTGCTTATCGCTGGTTATTCCATTAACTGGATGATTCCCACCATTCCACTCGCAGCTGCTTTTGCGCTGGCAGCGATCTTATCGCCGACAGATGCTGTGGCGGTAAGTGCAATCGCTGGGAGAGTACATCTTCCCAAGAGTATTCATCGTATTCTAGAGGGCGAATCATTGATGAATGATGCCTCTGGCCTTGTTGCGTTTAACTTCGCTATTGCAGCAGCTGTTACAGGCATATTTTCTTTGCCGAAAGCCTCCATTAGTTTTGTGATTATCGCTTTAGGTGGGCTAATTGTCGGAGCAATACTCGCGTTCCTCCTGATTCGGTTCAGTGTATTTATCCGCAGACTGGGGATGGAGGACATCACAGTACATGTGCTGCTGCAAATCCTGACTCCTTTCATTGTGTATCTGATCAGTGAAGAAATAGGGGTATCCGGCATTTTAGCTGTGGTTGCAGCGGGGATAATTCATGCGGTCGAGAAGAATCGTGCGGTCTCGCCACAGTATAAGCTACAGCTGGTATCCGCCAGCACATGGTCTGTGCTGCTCTACATCTTGAATGGCTTGGTCTTCCTTATTCTCGGATTGTCGATTCCAGATGTTATTGAAGTGATCTACCGGGATACAGCGGTGGACAATCTTATGGTGATTGGTTATGTATTTGCGATAACGTTACTGCTTTTTGTGCTGCGTTTTATATGGGTATATGTATTTTCCCTGGCTGGCGCCGGCCTGCAAAAAATGGAAAAATCGTCTATAAAGTCCATGCTAATCCTGACCATTTCAGGGGTGCGAGGCGCGGTTACTTTAGCCGGTGCCTTTTCGATTCCTTTTGTGTTAGGAGATGGCTCACCTTTTCCTGAACGTGATCTAATTATCTTTATCGCTGCGGGTGTGATTCTGATGTCACTGCTGATCGCTAGTATCTTTTTACCAATTCTCGCAGGTAAAGAAGAGCCGGTTGCCGAACCAGGGGACACTGAGGTTGAACAGGCGGCCAAATCTAAGGTCGTTGCTGCCGGGATAACGCTGCTTCAAAGTATGATGACGGAGGAGAGCAAGGATTCCGCACAGCCAGCTTTGAGTGAATTTAGAGAAAAGGTTTATAGTCTGAACCGCGAGGATCAAGCGAACGATCCGGCATTTGAGGAACTCCGTCGGCTTGGGGTTGAAGCAAGGATAGTGGGCTTGCATGCTGAACGCAAAGAGCTGACCCGATTGCTTACTAACAATGAGATTCCTGCCTCAGTGGCTCAGAAAATGGAAGAATTCTTGGATCATAGTGAAGTTTTCTTAGCCAGAAGTCTCAACTCTCAAATTAGATTATCCCTTACAGAGATTAGAAGGCTATTTGCGGGGATGTTCTCAGGACAAAACGAACGGGAAGCTAGCCAACAAATGCTGCAACAGGCTGAATGTGCAAGAAAAGCTAAGATTTCTATGTCCCGCGCAGCAATAGCTGCTGTTAATGCAAGTATGAATGAGAACAACCGAAAAGCAGTAGAGAAGGTTGCATGCAGTTATGAGCAACTAATCTCACGCTTCGAGCAGGGTCAAGGCTGGACAAAGGATGGTCTCGTTGATGATCAAAAGCTTGAATTGAAACTGAAAGCTATTCAGGAGCAACGGGATAAGGTGCAGCAATTGTACCAGGATGGAACCATTAACCGCAAGCTAGCCGGTAAATTACGCAAGTTCGTCGATCATTTGGAAACATCCATTTGGGAGGATTAGCTGTGTTGAACAAAGTAGTGGGAGAAAGCTTGTTATTCACTGAAATTCGCGAAGAGCATCTGTCGGATGTACTCGATATTTATAACTATTACGTGCTGAACACTACGGTTTCTTTTCATACCGAGCCTTTAAGTGTGGACGAAATGCGGCAATCAGTGATGAATGATGATCCGCGGTTCAAATCATACGTTATTTTATCCTGGGATAATGTTATTCAGGGCTATGTTCTGATTGCTAGACATAAGAGTAAGCCGGCTTATGATAGCTCTGGGGAGATCAGTGTGTATTTGAAACCGGCTTGTGTGGGTAAAAGAATAGGACAGCATGCCTTACGTTTTATTGAAAAGAGAGCTGCCGAACTGGATTTCCATGTGTTAGTAGCTACCGTTTGCGCAGAGAATGAACGCAGTCGCCAGCTTTTCTCAAAGAATGGATATGAACAATGTGCCTACTTCAAGGAGATTGGCTGTAAATTTGGTCGAAGACTGGATATCGCCAGCTATCAGAAAATCTTAGGGGGAACTTAAAGATGAAACTTGCGGAAGCATTAGTGAACCGAAGTGATCTTACCCGTAAAATCGCGCAGCTAAAGCAGCGGCTCGATCGGGTCGTTAAGGTGCAGGAGGGGGAAGATCCGGCAGAGCAGCCGGAGGCTCTTTTGCATGAGCTAGAAATAGCTGTTAACGAGCAGACGATTTTGATTCGAGCGATTAATCGAACGAATTCATCTGTTGCCTTCAATGAGAATTGGAGTATTGCCGATGCCCTAGCCGAACGGGATAAAATGCTTCAGCTGCGGAAGCTGTTTAGCGATTTGCTTGAGCAAGCTTCGATCACTCAGGATCGGTATAGCCGCTCTGAGGTTCGTTTCCAGAGAACGGTAGATGTCGCCCAGATTCAGAAGCAGATTGATGAGCTGTCTAAGTCATATCGGGAGTTGGATTTTAAAATTCAGGAGAAAAACTGGACGGTAGCCTTAATCACACCGTAATAAGCTTTATCACAGCAGAAGGTAACTGATCTTCATAAAGGCGAGTGCAACCCGCCAACAGGGAAAGTTGGACAAATTGACAGATGCCGGGCCATATCTGACCAATCATAACTTAGCCCCGTACTGTAACAACTGTAAAGAGTACCTATTAATGTAACTACCAAGCGCTGATTTATGTAAGAAAGGTGAGGGTGGGGACGGGGATATTTTTGCTGTGGTTAGGCTTTTACATAACATGAACTGGCTCTATTAGGATAGGTATATTCGTCATACATAATGTGAAATAATGTCGAATAAAGTTGAATAAAATTTGCATTATCGGCCTGTTTTGCCTATCTTATCGCTCGTTATCTTGTATAATTTACGAATACGCACGAGGACTTCCTAAACCGCTGATCTATTCGTATGTTGATTGTACAGGATGAGAGAGTGATTCATTGGCCGAGAAGGTTTAGTGGCCCTTGTCTTTTCAAACATTCTACTATTCCTTTCATGAAAGAGAGAAGTGACAAGTGACCATGAAATCAATTGCCTGGGTAACCGACAGTACATGTACAATCGATCCTGAGTTCGCCAAGAACAACCATGTGTATATTGTTCCTTTACGTCTGATTATTAACAACGAGTGTTATAAAGAAAATATAGATATTACGATCGATGAGTTCTATGAGAAAATGCGTCAGCATGATCAAGTAGGCAGCTCACAGCCGCCAATCGGTGAGTTTATCGAGTTATACGAACGGTTGAAGGAAGAATATGATGAGATTATCGCGGTGCATCTTTCGACAGGGCTTAGCGGAACATACAATGCTTCCATGCAAGGTGCTGAAATAGCGGAAGCTAATGTTATTGGAATTGATTCCAAGGTTGGCGCTTATCCGATTCGGGAAATGATCACGCGAGGTATTCATTGGCACCAGATGGGCTTTACTGGCCTAGAGATTAAAGAAAAGATAGAGAATATCATTCAAAATATGTCCTTCTACTTAATTCCTGCAAGCTTGTCCCAGCTTCACCGTAGTGGGCGTGTTTCTGGTACACAGGTAATTCTTAGTCAATTACTACGGATAAATTTGCTGCTGCGTTTTGACGAGGGCAAGGTCATTGTTGTGGAAAAAATCCGCACGATGAAGAAGACAAAGCAGGCGCTGTTAGATATCTTTAAACAGGATTGTGGACTTGTTAGCGATGTGTGCATCATGCATTCCAATAATTTAGAAATGGCGCTGAAGCTAGAAGAAGACATCAAAGAGATGGCGCCTGATTTACGTACGGAGATTATGACTTACATTCCTGCCGTGGCTGTTCATGCGGGTGAAGGTACCGTGGGACTTTCTTGGATTAAAAATAACCGGATCAATAGTATTTATTCGGAGGTTGAACCTGTAGCAGTACTTGTGTAGATAGGATAGTAAACAAAGAAATCGCTTCTTGGAAGAGGGACGGATGATCCTCATTATACCAAGAGACGATTTCTTTTTTTTGAATCTATGAGATGACGTTGTAAGAAGGTTATGCTTTGCTTGCACGACGGCGGAACATTTGTCCGATAACTTCACTCAGTACCAGTCCAGCCGCAATTGCGCCAGAGAGCATTAATGCCCGAACAGCGATTTCTACAGCCAGATTATAGTTTTCTTCTACAAATCTACGCATAGCATCGTAAGCAAGGCCACCCGGAACAAGTGGGATAATACCGCCTACACTAAAAATAATAACCGGCATTTTGAAGGATCGGGCAAACAGCTGGCTGACGATGCCCACCACTACAGTAGCCGCAAACGTAGCAACAACAGGCCCACACTCTACATCAAGGATTACATACACCATCCAGCCTACCATTCCAGCAAAACCACACTGCAGTAGAGCGCGCTTAGGCGCATTAAATAAAATACAGAAGGTTGCCGCGGCGATAAAACTGGTTATAAGTTGCAAAATCATGAAGGGCTAACCTCTTTCACATGGAAAATTAAAATAGTGATAGTACAAGCCCAATGCCTGTACCGATCGCAAAAGCAGTTAGAAAGGCATCTGCTCCTTTGGATATGCCTGAGACCAGATGACCAGCCATCAGATCACGAACGGCATTAGTAATGAGTAGACCCGGTACTAGAGGCATCACGGAGCCGATGATGATTTTGTCCATTTCTTGACCTATGCCCAGCTTTACAGAATAGAAGGCCAGAAGTCCGATCAGGAAGGAAGCAGAGAACTCTGCAAAAAATCTAGTCTGCACAAGACGATGCAGGTAGATAACCGCAGCAAAACCTAACCCGGAAATCGGTAATGCGGGGAGAGCATCCCACAAGCTGCCCTTAAACATAACGGTGAAGCAAGCGCCGGTAAGCGCCGCTGCTATGATTTGCAGCCATACCGGATACGCATGTGCGGCATCATCGACCTCTCCTAATCGTGTCCGAGCTTCCTCGGCTGTAATCTGACGCTCGTTCAGACGCCGCGAGATATCATTAACCTCCGAGACTTTCTGCAGATCTGTTGTCCGCTCGGCAATCCGATATAACTTAACGGGCTCCGTTCTATTGGTGGTGAACATAATAACGGTTGGTGTCACATAACTATGTGCCCCTGGAAAACCGAGAGAAGCAGCCATACGTGTCATTGTATCTTCTACTCTGTAGGTTTCTGCACCGTTTTGCAGCATGATCTTGCCAGCAAGAAGACAGAGATCAACGATTTCATAATAGGTAGTGTTAGTGTTGCTCGTGCTTTCCAACTTCTCCGGTCCTCCCCTGGAATGTTACATATCTATGTGTATATACTTATGATTGTCGCTTCATTGTGTGAAAATAACAACCTCAATATAGCATTATAAACGATATGGGATATATTTTAATATAGTTTCAGAAATAAAATGTATAAAGATGCACTGTTTATTTATAGTGCCCGCCAATCTTTCCGGATCTGTCCTTAAGTTGTCCGGCATCTGTGAACGATGCGGCGCGTCCGATGATCGATTCCCCGTATTTATTCTTCAGCGCATCAGTGGCCCGTTCGAGCTCGCGGTAGCGGGGGCGCGACTCAAATAAGGTTAGCTGATATTGGCTTTCGTCAGACAGATTGGACAGGCTTAGATGAATTCGGCGCACAGGCTGACCTTCCCAATGCTGTTTGAAAAGAGCGAGGGCGGCCTCGTATACCAGCTGGGTTGCATTCGTAGGATCGCTCATCGTAGTCTGTCTCGAGAAGCCGCTGGGGTCATCAAAGCTGGCGCCTTGGCAGCCAACAGACACGACTGCACCATGCACCTTCAGTTTGCGGCTGCGCCTGCACACCAGCTCTGACAGCTCCAAAATGATGGTCTTGATCTCTTGCAGTGTATAGTAATCCCGTGGCAGTGTCATTTGGTGCCCGACGCTCTTGGGTGCTACTTCATAGGTAGCGGGACTTACAGGGCTATCGTCGATGCCATTGGCAATTCGCCAATATAGCTCGGCATCGATATCGCATTTTTTATGGAATTTCTCCCGCATGCGCCATTTCAGCTCGCTTAGCGGCATCTGTGCCAAATGGCCAATCGTTGTGAGGCCCATGCTCTGGAAGTGCGCGGACATGCGGCGGCCTACCATAAACAACTCACTAATGGGCAGTGGCCAAAGTACATCTGGAAGCTCTTCCTGAGTGAGGGTAAATAGACCCTCCGGGTTCTTCTTGGCCCACAGGTCGCAAGCCATTTTGGCGGTAACCTTGGAATAACCTATACCGATACGTGCGCGCACACCTGTATTTCTGCGGATTAAGTCCTGAATGGTCGTAGCGATCTGTCTTGGGCTTCCGAATAAGCTGAGGCTGCCGGTGATATCAATAAACTGCTCATCGATGGAATAAGGTTCTACGAGGTCACTGAATTTGCGTAGAATGTCCGTGATTTGGGAGGAAACATCGATATATTGCTGCATATGTGGTCTGACGACGATTACTTCGGGGCACTTCGCGAGTGCTTCCTTCAAGGTCTCGGCGGTAGTAATGCCAAAAGATTTGGCTAACGGACAAGCGGCAAGCACAATCCCGCTTCGTCTAGCCGGATCTCCGGCGACAATAAGCGGTTTGTTGCTGTATTGCGGATTAGAGGCCTTCTCCACGGAGGCGTAAAAGCTCTGACAATCGGATAACAAAATAACACGCTCTTTATTCATAGATTCACACTCTCCAGGTGAGGTAGAGATAGGGTAGATGATTTTTCTTATTATTATAATACGAACATATGATCGTGTATATTCATATTTTTTCCCATTTCTCTTCAGTCTCCAAGGTACAGAGACCTGTGGCCACACCCCCAGCGATAATCGTGAGGATGGAGTGGAAGAAGGTTTCTTTGGAAATCAGGAGTCCCCCCGCGCCGATAATTATAAAATCTGTCAAAAAAATGATGAGTCCAAGGTTAAGCGGGAGATACCTTTTGATATATTGAGCAAGCAGATCCGTTCCGCCTGTACTGGCTTTGAACCGCAGCATAAGCCCAAGACCCGTTCCCATTAAAAAACCGCCAATAATGGCGCTGGAAATGGAGCCGAACTCAAAATAATACAGAAAGTGGTACTGCAAAGGACCGAGAAGCTCAATCAGAAACGATGAGGTCAATAAACCTAATACACTATTGAAAAAGATATCGCGTTCCTTCAGCCAGGCTAACAGGAAAATCGGAAAGCTGCAGAGAAGGACAGCTATACCGATTTTGGCATCGGATAAATAATTGATGATGAGGGCTATTCCTATTATTCCCCCATCTAGGATTTTATATGGGACTAGAAAAAAATTAGTTGCTGCTGCAATGAGCAAGCTTCCGATCAGGATGATCGCGTATCTCAATAATGACTGCATATTTAACATCTCCACATTAAAGGCATGTCTTATAAATATGCTTGTCACTTCCAAAAAATTGCAGTGAAGCAAAAAACTGATTTCGGGCCTAATCATGCGGACCCAGAAGACCCTATTAGGCAGATACAAGGTATTTTTTCGAGCTAACGGACCCAGTTGCAGCTATTCCCACAAATGTGGTCCGATTGCGGGCAAATTATGAGCAATAAGAGCTATGCAGTCCGAAACTGCCGCAAAATGGGCCCAAAATCACAAATAGGTGCAATAGGGTCCGATAGGATCAACAGACATTTGAGTAATTCACGCCCAGCCTCCTTGCGGACCCAGAAGACCTTATTAGGCAGTAACAAGGCATTTTTTCGGGCTAACGGACTCAGTTGCAGCTATTCCCACAAATGTGGTCCGATTGCGAGCAAATTATGAGCAATAAGAGCTATACAGTCCGAAATTTCCGAAAAATGGGCCGGAAATCACAAATAGGTGCAATAGGGTCCGATAGGATCAAGATCGAGCAAAAGGTAGCTGATTTCGAGACGTAGACAGCTAGGTTGCGCAACAGGTAACAAATTCTGCGCACGGAGTAGCTAGGTTAAGCCATAGGTAACTAATTGCGCACGGAGTAGATAGGTTGAGCTATAGGTAGCTAATTCCGCACAGTGTAGATAGGTTGAGCTATAGGTAGCTAATTCCGCGCACGGTGTAGATAGGTCGAGCTATAGGTAGCTATTCCGCACAGTGTAGCTAGGTTGAGCCCCAGACAGCTAGTTTAAACAATGGCTAGCACGTTTAGGAGCAAATTTGGCAGGCGGCGTTCTTCAGCAACTGTTCGGACTCAGTTGCTCTTATTTCCATGATTCCGCTCGTTTTGTCACACTATCGGACTCAGTTGCAGCTATTCGTTCAAATGCGCTCCTTTTCTGCGCAAATTAAGGGTAATAAGAGCTATACAGTCCGAAATTTCCGAAAAATGGGCCGAAAATCACAAATAGGTGTAAAAGGGTCCGTTACGATCAAGATCGAGCAAAAGGTAGCTGATTTCGAGACGTAGACAGCTAGGTTGTGCAACAGGTAACAAATTCTGCGCACGGAGTAGCTAGGTTAAGCCATAGGTAGCTAATTCCGCACACGGTGTAGATAGGTTGAGCCATAGGTAACTAATTGCGCACGGAGTAGCTAGGTTAAGTCCTAGGTAACTAATTCCGCACGGTGTAGATAGGTTGAGCCAGAGGTAGCTAGTTTAAGCACTGGGTAGCACGATTAGGAGCAAATTTGGCAGGCGGCGTTCTTTTCAGCAACTGTTCGGACTCAGTTGCTCTTATTTCCATGATTCCGCTCGTTTTGTCACACTAACGGACCCAGTTGCAGCTATTCCCACAAATGTAGCCCGATTCGGAGCAAATTATTAGCAATAAGAGCTATACAGTCCGAAACCTTCGCAAAATGAACCCATATGCTGAAATAGCTGCAATACGGTCCGATACGATCAAGTTCTAGCAAAAGGTAGCAGGTATCGAGACGTAGGCGGCTAGTTTGAGCAACAGGTAACTAATTTCTCGCACGGAGTAGCTAGGTTGAGCCCCAGACAGCTAGTTTAAACAATGGCTAGCACGATTAGGAGCAAATTTGGCAGGCGGCGTTCTTTTCAGCAACTGTTCGGACTCAGTTGCTCTTATTTCCATGATTTCGCTCGTTTTGTCACACTATCGGACTCAGTTGCAGTTATTCCCACAAATGTAGCCCGATTTGGAGAAAATTATGAGCAATAAGAGCTATACAGTCCGAAAATGCCGCAAAATGGATCGAAAATCAAAAATAGCTGCAATCCGGTCCGCAACGGGGAATGCTATGAATGGATGATTAAGCAGACGCGTCTCCGGGGGATATAGAGAGTAGTGTGATGGCTATACGGTGAGTTACTTGCTGATAAGCTTTGGAGGGTCGAGCCGCATAATCAGCGTTGAGCTATGGTAAGTATGAGTGGGCCACGCCTAGGAAGGTAAACTGGTAAAATTATTGCAAGGAGCAAGGAGCAAGGAGCAAGGAGCAAGGAGCAAGAATCAAGAAGCAAGAAGCAAGAATCAAGAATCAAGAAGCAAGAAGCAAGAAGTAAGAAGTAAGAGCAGTAGAAGGATTTAGGACGGATCACGGGTACACAAGAAATCTGCCAATCGGAGTACTGCTCCATCACAATAGTTATCTAAGTTTCTCCGAGCTAGAGGAGCATCTCGCGTCCAATTAATTCATAGCTGATCAAGAAAGCCAGCAGCGCAGAAGAAAGCCAGCAGCACACAAGAAAGCTACAACAGCGCACCGCATTAACAACGAAAACAGCACGCCTCCAATTATGAGGCATGCTGTTTTTGCCGTTATCGGGAATACCGCTTGCGGAAGCGAAGCGGAGAGATTCCAATCTGCTGAGTAAAGCGACGCGAGAAGTAGGCGGTGCTCTCGAAACCGATACGTTCTGCGATCGCAGCTATAGGCATCTCTGTCTTAAGCAGAAGCAGCTTGGCCTGTTCCAAACGGTAATCCGCTAAATACTCCATCGGAGTCAGTCCATATACGCGTTTCATGCAGCGGGCAAGGTAGTTATAATGAAAATGCAGCGCATCCGCCAAAGAGGCATTGGAGAGAGGCTCCGCATAATGATTGCGGATATAAGTCTCTGTCCTCTCGGCGATCTCTACCGCATGACTTTCTGAAGTATCATGCTGCGCTAGATCCATCATCCGCAGCATTTCTTCAAAAATCCTTTGCTGCTCCCAAACTGCACTGGAACGTCTTCCAGTGGACAGCTGTAAAAGCTTCTCAGCTTGTCCACTCCGTTTAAAGGGATCAGGAAGGGGACCAAACTGCGGGATGCGAATGGTATATGGATGAGTAAGAAACTGCCGGAAATGTGTCTCTCGGTTGATATACACGGGCTCGCCATCAGAACTTGACCAATCTGCGAGGGTATGAAAATGAATCCAGATAAACGAAGTCAGCTCCTCGCAACACTTAACGGAATAATGATAGCGGTCAGGCAGCAGAAGCAGCGTATGCCCAGCCGCAACCTCCCATTGATTATGCTCTTCACCGATAAATAGGCAACCTTGCTCTACAATAATCAGATCAAATAAGCCGATATGGCTTCTATTTGGATGCTGCTCTCCGGGTTGATAAACAGTGTGATTGCATTCCAGAAAATATGGAAAAGGCGGCGCTGCGAAATGTACATAGGAAGGACTCACTGTGTTCTACCTCTCTTTTTATCGTAGTCCGAGCTCAAATAGTCCTTGAAAATAGGAGTGTGAAATAGTACAAAAAAGGGGTTGCTTCTGATTATATTTTTTATCTATTGTACGCTCTATAATTGTAATTAGCGAGTATAAAATAAGGCTAAGGGGAAGATGATGATGAATAAAACGATCCAGGATCAGCAAGTTGTAAAAGATCAATCCGTTAGCATTAAAGATGATTTCTGGGGAAGTTATATAAAGCTGGTTCAGGATGTTGTAATCCCATATCAATATGAGGCATTGCACGACAAAGCAGCGGGAGCTGAGCCCAGTCATGCCATTGCTAACTTTGAGATTGCTGCGGGCCGGAAGACCGGTGAATTTTACGGCTGGGTATTTCAAGACAGTGATGTAGCCAAGTGGCTGGAGGCCGTAGGTTATTCCTTAAGCATCAAACGTGACCCTGAGCTGGAGCGTCAAGCGGATGAAGTGATTGACCTCGTTGGAGAAGCGCAGCAGGAAGACGGGTACTTAAATACTTATTTTACGATAAAAGAACCCGGCAAACGCTGGACTAATCTGAACGATTGCCACGAGCTGTACTGTGCTGGGCATTTCATTGAGGCAGCCGTTTCTTATTACGAGGCTACAGGCAAAAGAAAACTGCTCAACATCATGTGCCGAATGGTTGATCATATCGATTCTGTGTTTGGTCCGGAAGAAGGCAAAATGCGGGGATATGATGGCCATCAGGAGATTGAGCTTGCGCTCGTGAAGCTGTATCGGCTCACAGGTGAGGAGCGGTATTTGAAGCTCAGCAGCTTTTTTATTAATGAGCGAGGTCAACAGCCGAATTTCCTAAAGCAACAATGGGATAATCTGGGGAGTATCAATTTTTTTACAGGTCAGAAGGAGAATTTAGATTTAAAATATTACCAAAGTCATCTTCCGGTAAGAGAACAGGAAGTGGCTGTAGGACACGCTGTGCGTGCGGTTTATATGTATACTGCTATGGCTGATCTAGCCGCACTTACGGGAGATGACACCCTTCGCGAAGCATGCGAGAGACTGTGGAATAACATCACTACTAAGCAAATGTACATTACTGGCGGGATCGGATCTACGCATCGGGGTGAGGCTTTCACCTTCGATTATGATCTGCCTAACGATTCGGTGTACGCAGAGACTTGTGCATCTATTGGGTTGATCTTTTTTGCACAGCGGATGCTGAGAATATCGCCGGATGCACGTTATGCCGACGTGATGGAGCGGGCGCTTTATAACAATGTGTTGGGTTCAATGGCACAGGATGGTAAGCACTATTTTTATGTGAATCCACTGGAAGTATGGCCTAAGGCATGCAGCTGCAATCCAGATAAACATCATGTGAAGTCCGAGCGCCAAGGTTGGTTTGGCTGCGCTTGCTGTCCTCCGAATGTGGCGCGTCTGCTGACTTCGCTTAATCAATATATCTATACGATCCATGGTGATACGCTCTATACGAATTTGTATATTGGGAGTGAGCTGACAACAAAGCTGGGTGGAACAGATGTTGCGATTCAGCAAGAGAGTAACTATCCATGGGAAGGTACAGTCTCGTTGAAGATTAATCCTGCAGCGGAAGCAGAGTTTGGGATTGCCTTGCGGATTCCATCTTGGAGCCAAGGAATGGAGATCAGAGTCAACGGTGAAGCAATGAATACTGCTGAGAACATCGAGCAGGGATACCTCGTTATCCGGAGACTGTGGAGAGCAGGAGATGTAATCGAAGTGCATGACCCTATGGAGGCACATCGTATCTACGCACATCCAAGTTTGCGTGCTGATGCTCAAAAAGTAACGATTCAGCGTGGACCTCTTGTGTATTGTCTTGAAAGTATCGATAATGGTGAGCCGTTAAGCTCGATTTCTTTAAAAGAAGGCAGTGAACTTACTGCGGCTTTTGATGAGACGTTGCTCGGCGGCGCTGTTGTTGTCGAGGCAGAGGGGCTACGTGTAGATAAAGAGGGCTGGAGTGGTGAGCTTTACAGCAGAGTCAAGGCACCAGTTCAAACCGTAAAAGTTAAGGCGGTTCCGTATTACTTATGGGGAAATCGTGGCAGTGGTGAAATGAAGGTATGGATTCCGGAAGCCAGCGTTTAAGTTATAGGTAGACATAGATCTCGGGAATGGCTGTAGTTTATCAACATTTACCGATGAGGACAGCTGTAATTTACAGTCTGTCCTTTTCTTTTTGCAAAAAGGAGAACACACGCGAAATGGCGAAATTAGAAGAAACATAGAAATATTCTTAAATCCTATAACAGTGGAGGCGGGCTATATTTATAATCATGCTCCAGAGGGTTATACTTGTCCCTTTTGTTTGTTGGTTTCGGGCATTGAAAATGAAGATGTGCATTCTAAGCAAGCGGATATTATTTATAAAGATCATTACATAACGGCTTTTATTGCTTCTCATTGGTATCCGAATAATGAAGGGCATGTTCTAATCATCCCTAATCAGCATATCGAGAATATTTACACATTGGAGGTTGAGATCTCAAACCGGATACATGAGCTGGAAATTGAAATTGCTAAAGGTCTTAAAGAAGTTTATAAATGTGATGGCGTTTCTTCTAGACAACATAATGAGCCGGATGGCAGCCAAGATGTATGGCATTATCATTTACATGTGTTTCCAAGATATCATGGGGATAATCTGTATGGTACTTTTGGGAAGTTATCGGATGAATCAACAAGAAAAAATTTCGCCCAATTATTAAGCGGATATTTGAGCAAAAATAAGAACATTGGGGCTTATTAAGTTGAGAGAGGGAGAAGTATGAAGTCAAACTTTTTCGAAAAAGTTATAGAGTCAGAAGAAGAGCTAAGGTCTTTATTTGGGTACCCAAGCGAATTGGTTAACAACAAAACCATAACTGTTATAGATCATCATTGCCGTGATTATATCTCAAAATCCCCAATGCTTTTTATGGCTACAAGCGGTTCGTCCGGTGCTTGTGATGTCTCTCCGCGCGGGGACGCAGAAGGTTTTGTTCACGTGTTGGATGATAAACATTTAGTGATCCCTGAACGCCCTGGGAATAGACGGTTTGATTCTTTGCGGAATATACTTGAGAACCCAAAAGTCGGTTTGATATTCATCATCCCCGGACTTGAAGAAACATTAAGAATAAATGGGCACGCGAGTATAGTTAAGGATGAAGATATATTGAAACCTATGGAAGCGCATGGTAAAGTCCCGATCATTGGAATTGGCGTGGAAGTAGAAGAATGTTATATGCATTGTGCAAAAGCCTTTAAGCGGTCACGTTTGTGGGATGACGATCATTGGCTTGCGAAAGAAGTCTTGCCTAATCCATCAAAAATACTGGCGCAGCATGCCCGTAAACTTGGAGTTACTCCAGAGGATATCTCAAAATCACTAAAAGAAAGCTATGAAAAACGGCTATATTAACATTTTCGACTTAGAAATGGAATGGGATTTGCCCTTCATTGTATGCTATATTTGATCTGGATAAGGTAACTGATCATTTTACAGATAATAATGGAGGCATCACAATGAGTAAACGTTATCGGATGACAAGAGCAATGCAGAATGCTGGAGATTCAGCAACAACCCTATCTTTAGAAGAGTGTAAGCAATATTTCGCATCCAAACCTGATTTCACCTATACATCAGTTTTTACAGTAACAGGTGCCACTACCATGTCCATTGAGGGAGATTTCTTTATGTGGAGCTATGGTGATACAACAATCCCATTTAGACATTATCAGGGCGATATTTATGTTTCTGGCGCCAATGAAGCCGTGATTCCTAGAATGCTTGAGGTCGCGAGTGATTTAAGAGCAGATATTGTGGAAGGGTAAAAAAAAGATGCCCCCTGAATCCTTCAGGCGGCATCCCACTGTTAATTTTAGATCCGATCCGCTCAATCGTTCAAACGAACGGTGAGCGGATTTTTTTGTATTAACCCAGTTCTACAACTACTTGGTGTACAGCACCGTCTCCAACAGGAGTGATGATGTTACCTTCTACAGCTGCGCCATCCAAGGTAAGACTAGCTACACCTTTGGATACATGGTTCGGGTTCTTGATTTGAATCACATAAGTATCTCCACGGAAGACACGGGTGATTTCAAAGCTGTCCCACTCTGTAGGAATACAAGGATCGATCTTCAGACCATTGAAGTCCGCTTGAATACCAAGGATAGATTGTGTAATCGCTACATAGTTCCAAGCAGCAGTACCAGTTAACCAGGAGTTTTTAGCTTCCCCGTGGCGAACGGCATCTTTACCTGCGATCATTTGCGAGTATACATAAGGTTCAGTACGGTGAATTTCACTGATGTCCTCCAAGTAAGCAGGAGCAATTTTAGCGTAAATTTCAAACGCTCTGTCGCCATGTCCAAGTACAGTTTCAGCGATCATGATCCAAGGGTTATTGTGGCAGAAAATACCAGCATTTTCTTTGTAGCCCGGAGGGTACGTAGAAATTTCACCCAGGTTCAGATAGTACTTGGAATATGGTGGCTGTTGCAATACGATACCGTATTTAGTATCCAAATGCTCTTGCACGGAAGTCAGAGCTTTTTCAGCTTGACCATCTTCCACACCGATACCGGCCATAACACAGATACCTTGTGGTTCGATGAAGATTTTACCTTCTTCGTTTTCTTTGGAACCGATCTTGTCGCCATAGTGGTCATAAGCGCGCAGGAACCAGTCACCATCGAAACCGTGAGTGAGTGTGATTTCACGCATGTTGTCAATCTTAGCTTCTGCATCCGTAGCTACGTCATTAAGTCCGCGCATCCGGCAGATTTCTGCATAGTCCGGTCCAACGAAGACGAACAGACCCGCGATAAATACGGATTCCGCTACGCGGCCTTCGATGTTGGCAGTTGTTTGGAAAGATTCGCCTGGTTCTGTAGAGAAGCAGTTCAGGTTCAAGCAGTCATTCCAGTCTGCACGGCCGATCAGCGGCAAGCCGTGAGGTCCGAGATTGTTAGTTACATGCTCGAAGGAGCGTTTCAAGTGCTCAAACAGAGTAGCTGTGTTGTCCGGATTACTGTCAAAAGGAACCTGCTCATCAAGAATCGATGTGTCGCCAGTTTCTTTGATGTAAGCAGCTGTGCCAAGGATCAACCAAAGCGGGTCATCATTAAAGCCAGTACCGACTTCATTGTTACCTTTTTTGGTGAGCGGCTGGTATTGGTGATAGGCACTGCCGTCTTCAAATTGTGTAGCGGCGATATCGAGAATACGTTCTTTAGCACGTTCAGGAATTTGGTGCACAAATCCGAGCAAGTCTTGGTTAGAATCGCGGAAGCCCATACCACGGCCAATACCGGATTCAAAGTAAGAAGCGGAACGGGACATGTTGAAGGTAACCATACATTGATATGGATTCCAGATGTTAACCATACGGTTCAACTTGTCGTCGCCACTTTGGATTTGATATTTGGACAACAGGTTATCCCAGTGTGCAGCCAGTGCAGCCAAAGCAGCGTCCACTTGAGCGTCTGTAGCAAATTGCTCGATCATAGCCTCTGCTGGTTTTTTGTTGATTACGTTCAGAGATTCCCATTTGTCTTCTTCTGGGTTTTCAATGTAACCAAGGACAAAGATGAAGCTTTGCTCTTCGCCCGGCTCCAGAGTAATGTTCAGGGCGTGCGATCCGATAGGGGACCAGCCGCTCGCTACCGAGTTAGTTGGTTCACCTGCAGCAACAGCTTGCGGGCTTTCCAGACCATTGTACATACCTACGAAAGCTTCGCGGTCAGTATCAAAGCCGGCGATTTCTTTGTTAACAGAGTAGAAAGCGTAGTGGTTTCTGCGCTCACGGTATTCTGTTTTGTGATAGATAACAGAACCCTTCACTTCAACCTCACCAGTGCTGAGATTGCGTTGGAAGTTAGTCATATCATCTTGTGCATTCCAAAGACAGAACTCTGCAAAAGAGAACAGTTTAACGGATTTCTTCGCGGAACCCGTGTTTTTCACTACAAGACGATGTACTTCAGCGTTATGACCCATAGGTACAAAAGCAAGCTGGTTTACAGAGATACCGTTGCGTTCACCAGTAATGGAGGTGTAGCCAAGACCGTGACGGCATTCGTAGAAGTCCAGATCACGTTTTACTGGCATCCAGCCTGGAGTCCAGAAATCACCATCATCATAAAGATAGTAGTAACGGCCGCCAGCATCCATTGGGATATTGTTGTAACGGTAACGGGTCAATCTTCTGAGACGAGCGTCTCTATAGAAGGTATAGCCACCAGCAGTATTAGAAATAAGTCCGAAAAATTGTTCATTACCAAGGTAGTTAATCCAAGGGTAAGGTGTTTTTGGTGTGTTAATTACATACTCTTTACGAGTGTCGTCAAAGGTACCGAATTTCATGTGAGAAAGTCTCCTTTCGATTGTGAACGCGCGTTTATAAGTTTCAGGAAAAATTCCCTCGAGGGAAGGGATTCTTTCCGTTGTTTCTAAAAGATAGTATTAGGCAGTGATTTCGAGACCCAATGATAGCAGCTCCACAGAAAAATATGTATTCTTCAGTGAATGATGAATCTGTGCTACTTCTTCGGCGGTTGACAGGAATCTCTCTCCACTAAACGAGCTGGAAAGCTGATCGTGCTGAAAGTCGGCTGCTGTGAATCACACAGCTCGATTACTTTTTCCACTGCAGCCTTGGACATTTCATAAATCGGCAAGCGTACAGAGGTCAGCTTAGGCTGAATACGGGATGCCAGCTGAATGTCATCGAAACCCGCAATGGAGATATCCTCAGGGACAATGATTCCATGTTCGGAGAACGCTTCCATCGCTGAAATAGCCATGTCATCGTTGGAAGAGAAAAAGGCAGTCGGCAAAGGTTCACCAGAAGCAAGCAGCTTCTTGACCTCTTCATAAGCCGTCTCTTTCAGAAAATCACCCTTAAGAATAAACTTTTCATTCATAGGCAGACCATGTTTTTTCAGCGTGTCCTCATAGGCCGTGTAGCGTTCTCGACCAGAGTACGTATTCATTTGCCCACAGATGATGCCGATCTCTTGATGGCCTAAGGAGATTAAATGTTCAATCACTTCTGTGGTGCCCTCGTAATCTTTGGAATTCACAATGGCCAAATGATTGCGGTCAAGATGCTCCGACATAATCTCTGAGATATCATAATCAATCAGTACTAGCGGAGAATCGAGTCCCACCATTTCGCGGACGATATTAATATCCTTCTGAGTGCCGACAATTATACCACCGTCAATCCGTTTTTGCAGAAAAGCTTGTTTTACCTTCAGAAAATCGTCCGGAGAGTATACCGTATGAATCAGAACGTAACATCCGCGGGCATTCGACGTGTCGACTACGGCATCGACGAATGGTGCAAAGTAATTGTTCTGATAAATTCGGGTAGTGTTCTCTTTCTCGTTCATACTGATGGCGAACAATCCGATGGTATCGGTTTTCTTACCGGCCAGAGCCCGTGCAAAGCTGTTCGGTTCGTACTGATGTTGCTCAATCACCCGCAGCACTTTGGCCCGGGTTTCTTCAGGAACATTGGAATAGTTGTTGATCACGCGGGATACCGTACTACGGGAAACCCCGGCCAACTTAGCAATATCTTCGCTGCGCATGTTTCCCCTCTTTTCATAAACGCGCGTTTATGAGTTTATTGTAAGCGAAAGCATCGTATAAATCAATCGTAAAAAAGAAATTTTGCGATCAAGTTAATAAAGGATGACATATTTTTAATAGAAGAAGAATCCTACCGAATAATGATAGAGCAGAGCAACTAGAAATAGTTTGTATAAGTTTTTTGCGGAGAAAGTGCATTGAAAGCTATGAAAGTCATGCTACTATTGTGATAAAGGTTATTGAGAATGATAATCAATGACAATAAAGCATAGGAGTGAAGGGATCAATGGCAAGATGGGGTCAGAAGTTTTTATGGGCAGCGGTACTTATAATGGCAATAACTGCGCTGGCAGCATGCGGAACGAATAACAATACTGCGAAAGAAAACGTTGCTAAGACACAGAATGCAGAGGAATCTACCTCAGCGAGCACTAGCGCACCAACTGAAGGAAATGGAAATGCCGCAGAAGAGGGTGCAACTCGGACGATTGCCGGGGAATTCGGGGATGTTGAAATTCCAGTTAAACCGCAACGGGTAGCCGGGATCTATGTTGAAGATTATTTGAAGGCATTGGGCATTACCCCGGTGGTGCAGTGGTATCATCCAAGCTGGGGCAAACAGGATTATTTAAATCTTGATGTACCAGAATTTGATATTACCGGTAGTATGGAAGTGTTGCTGGAAAAAGACCCTGACTTGATTATTATGGATGGAGGTGCGGATGCGGCGAAATATGAACAATATTCCAAGATAGCACCAACCTATCGTCTACCTGAGGCGGTGTTGCAAGACTCAAGACAAGTGCTTACGGCTATTGCAGATGCGCTCGGTATTCCGGAGAAGGCGGAATCTGTCCTTGCAGCGTACGATCAGAAAGTGGCAGAGGGGAAAGCTAAGCTGCAACAGGCCCTAGGTCAGGAAAAAGTAGCAGTGATCCGGCTCAACGTAGCGGATAAAACCTTTGCTCTATTCGGTGTTAAAAACCGTTTCACCGGTGTAATTTATTCTCAATTTGGTCTGACACCTGTGCCTATGGCGGCAGAAATGACCGAATATCAATCTATTATCTCCGAAGAGCTTATCCCTCAGCTCGAAGCGGATCATATCATTGTGTTCCCTGACAACGGGGGCTGGGATACTGAAGGGAATCAGGAAGCGACTCAAATCCTTGATGGCCCGTTGTGGAAGAGCTTGCCGGCGGTGAAGAACGGGAATGTTTATAGAATGGAACGTTCCCACTGGCAGACTGGTGCCATCACAGCCAATTCGATGAAGCTTGATGACTTGCTGAAAGCTATGGTGAAATAAAACGGCAGCCGTCGTAAGGAATAGCATAAAGAAGGTCTATCAGCATAGTTGATAGACCTTCTTTTTTATTCTAAACTATAGTAAAGTGAATGAAAATGGTTCTCAATTGGAGGGCGCTAGAATGGCAGAAGATTTACAAGACAGCAATAAAAAGAGGCTATTCTATAGCTTGATTAACATAGAAGCCCAATCCTTATCGGTGAACGGACAGACCTTAGTGTTTCAAAATCATACCCTGATCATTGTATCGGAAGGACAGGGATGGTTAGAAGCCGAGGAGAAGCGTTTTCCTCTGGAAAAAGGTGTCGGGTTCTTGTTCGAACCTGGGCTAATAAGCAAAATCAATGCCGAGGAGCGAGGACTTAGCTTCTATAGGCTTACGTTTGAAGTCATCGAAACGGGGGGAAGCAGGCAGAGTGGAATGGAAAAGGGGACTAAAGAAGGAATTCTCCAGTCCGGCCCGCTAAGCTGCAGACCTTTTTCACAATGTGCATTACTGCTGGAGGCTATCTATCATAGTCGCAGAAGTACGGAAGAGATTGAATGGTTCGCAGGCCATACCCGCTTTCAAGAGTTACTGCTGCTGATCATGCGGGCAAATTCCTCTGTCATCCAGATGAAAGGAGCCCATGAGGCGGTACAGCGTTCCATCCGCTATATGCAGGAACACTACAATCACGCCATAACCGTCGATCAATTAGCTGAAGTGGCAGGCATTACACGTGCACGCTACACACAGATTTTTAAAGAAGTGACAGGGCGGATTCCCTTAGAGCATTTGAACGGACTTCGTATTGAAAGGGCGCAGCAGCAGTTGCTGCTTACGAATGACCGTATGCATGATATCGCGTTATCTGTAGGGTATAGCAATGAGTATTATTTTAACCGGCGTTTCAAAAGATCGGTGGGCGTTACGCCCGGCCAATACAGAAGCTTCCATCAGGAAGGGCTGCGGGTGTTCGCTCCTTTTCTGGAAGACTACCTGCTGGCTCTGGATATTACACCAGTGGCGCAATATTCTCACGCTCAGTGGGGGAAGCAAGAGTATCTGTCCCTCCTCGATGTGCCTGCGGTTGATATTTCGACTGGCGATTGGCAGGAGCTCTCCCAGTACATGCCCGAACTGATCCTGCTGGATGATGGCTTTCAGCGTTGGCACCTGGATGAGTGCAGCCAAATTGCTCCGTTGTTCAAGCTGCCTTTTCATCAAGAGGATTGGCGGGCCACGTTATTTTCCGCAGCAGCCGTCTTTGGCAGAACGGATCGTGTCCAGGAAGTGATCGGCAATTATGAGCATCGGGCGCAGCAAGCTAGACGAGAGCTAAACCGTTCTGTCCAAGGGCAGACTGTAGCATGCCTTAGAATATCTTCCTACGGAATCAATCTCTACGGATGCGGGCAATTGGGTTATACAGGTAGCGTACTCCATCATGATTTAGGTTTGCAGCCCCATGCCTTGGTTCCGAAGTTGACTCGTGGACAGAAGCGGGTGAGCCTAACAAGAGAAGAGCTTGCGAGCCTCACTGCAGATCATTTGTTCATTACCTTTGATCGACAGGAAGGAGAAGGACGGGAGCTGTTGGATACACCGCTTTGGCGCAATCTGCCCGCTGTTCGTAATCGTTGTGTATATGAGGTGGATTTTATGGCCTGGATGAATTATGGGGTATTGTCGCATCAGCGCAAGATTGAAGATGTGTTAAGAGCGTTAGGGTAAGTCAGAAACTAGTCCAGATAAAAAAGAGGATAATAAGTGCCACTATACTGCTGATGCGAGTCATTAATAAATAGGCATCACTGGGTTCTACATCACCTTTCATCATCCAGCCATAGCGCATGTACCATCCCAAATGAGGAAAGAAGATATTAAGCAATGCTAATAGTACAAAGAGGAATATAAAAAAGCCCATGATTTATCACTCCTTTATCTAATGTATACGCCAGACTATACGGAGCGTTCCCTAACTAACAAGTGAGCTTCCATATATTTATTTTTAGGCGGGGGATACCCTAGCCACCTTGACAGGTGGTTGGGGTATTTTTGCGGCACTATTCAAGGCTATGTTATTGAAGGTGAATGTTTAGAGGCGTGCTTGTTGTGTTTACATAACAAAGAGTTCGGAAAATATAGAAATGTATTTCTAAAAATAAAGGAGGAATTGATCGATGTCTAACCAATATACGATGCAAGATCCTACCACTCAGTACACTAAGGCTGGACCGGAATTTCAGCAGCAACAAGAGGAGCCGGGTCTGCAGAAGAAAATGAATCCAGTACCTGATACAGGAGAAGATACCTATAAAGGAACTGGGCGTCTGACCGGACGTAAAGCGTTAGTTACGGGAGCCGACAGCGGTATAGGCCGTGCTGTTGCTATTGCTTTTGCTCGTGAGGGGGCAGATATTGTTCTATCTTATATGCCCGAGGAAGAGGAAGATGCAAAGCAGGTGGTCAAGCTAGTGCAGGAAACGGGTCGTACTGCAATCGCCATTCCAGGCGATCTGAAGGATGAGACATACTGCGAACAACTCGTCGATACTGCGGTTAAAGAGCTAGGTGGAATTGATATTTTAGCCAATATCGCGGGCAAACAGCAATTCGTTCCAGACATCGCTGATCTCACTACGAAGCATTTTGACGACACATTTAAGACGAACGTGTATGCTATGTTCTGGCTGTGCAAAGCTGCGGTGAAGCATATGCAACCGGGCAGCACCATTATTAACACTTCTTCTATTCAAGCTTATAATCCCTCACCCATCCTTTTGGACTACGCGACCACCAAGGCTGCTATTAATACATTCAGTAAGTCTCTCGCTCAGCAAGTAGCTGATAAGGGGATTCGCGTCAATGTAGTAGCACCTGGTCCCGTATGGACACCTCTTCAAGTTGTGGGTGGGCAACCGGAGGAAGTGCTGAAGGAGTTCGGGTCGAGCACACCACTAGGTCGTCCGGGACAGCCTGCGGAGATGGCTCCGGCATATGTATTCCTGGCTAGCCAGGAATCTAGCTATATCAGTGGCGAAACACTGAATGCGAACGGCGGAACTCCAACTCCATAAACCGCTCAGCGGAATGTTGATATTGTAAATACGGCGAAGCATCCAAAAGTACCCTGCTAATTTTAGCTGTGGGGTGCTTTTGTTTTTATATATAGAAAGGAGTATTATAGAATTCGAGACTTTTTCTCCCATTATTTTCATGGAATATGATCTATACTGATCAAGATTGTCGAATATATAGTTTTCCTGCGATTACCCAAGAAATAATTTGAACGGCTCTAAGTTATAGGGGAGACCCAGAAAGAATTAGGAGATGTATGATGCGAAAAAAGAAACTAGCGATCCTCACCATTTGCTGTGTCTTATTCATGGCGTGTTTTCAATCGGGATCTGTCCTTGCGGATAAAGGAAACGGAACAGTAGTAGATAGTGGAACCAAGGAAAGGCTGATGGAGAAGTATGATCTTGTAGAGCCTGAACCCGCAAATCCAGCAGCGCATGGGAGTCAATACGATTTTGGAATTAGTAACCCTATTTCTTTATTGGTCAGCATCAGTAGGCTGTATTTGTATCCATATGTTTTTGCAACAGAGGAAATAATTAATCATATGATCGATCAAAGCGAAATTAGTTATTAGTTACGTGTATGTCTTTCAAAATATAATCCCAGCTATCATAATCGTTCATATCCTCAGGAACTTCTAACACACAAATATCACTTATGTTCCAATTTAATTCTTGTACCGAGATTGATTCACGAACGGGAATAAGAATAAGAATAATAAATTCGTTCGGTTTTAATAAATCAGACAAAATTGACTGTAGCTCTACAGCCTGTTCATATGAGGCAAACCATCTAATGAATAAAGTTTTTTTACTGTGGATTAACTTGTCCCAAAATCTATTAATTCGTAATTCCAGCTTCGCTTTATACGAAGGATAGGTTATAGACCAGTGTTTACCTTGGTGGATTGGAAAATCATGAACTGAGATAATGTTATATAAAGTATCCTGAATAAAATAGGATTTCACTAGTGCATTTTTATTCCCATTAGGATAGACTGGTAATCCATCCTCCAGAAAAAAATGTGTTTCATCAAGAATTTGCAGATTTATTAATTCCATGAAATTTTGAAATCTATTCTTATAAAGTCTATTTACATCAGCCAATGAATAAGAAACCATCCAGTCGAGCGGCATGGAGAATTTCCTCAAGCTATTTCTTTGCAGATTTATAGCAGGAGCACAAGACATCCCTAAGCTTACTATTAAATCATAGCTTTTTTTCACAGCTTGTAATTTCATGGACTCACCCATTTTCAATCAGATTCAGTTTCTAATAAATTATATACACCATTTTCTAGGATTGATTGGTTTAAGTGCAATGAGATACACAGGAAAAAGAGAGCAGCAATTTTCACTGCCCCCTAAACCTATTAATTACGTTGTAACAAAATATATCCGCTAATGCTTGAAGTTTTTTTACGAAAGACCACTTTAAAACCAACATCGTTGTCTAATAAGCAAGCCAAAGCGGTGTTAAGCAATCCGTTGGGTCTCAAGCTAGGTCAGCACGGCACGGCATTTCCAATAACACGGGCGGCAATAATCCTACGTGCTGATCCAGCAACCAAAGGATTTCTGCTCCAACTGATCAATACTAAATCTGGCTGACGAGTAGCCATGGAAGATCTACCCCTTTCTATTAAGTTTCTTTATATAAAATGCACCATTGATTTTAATGTGCTAAACCATAGCGGAGTAAGGAATACATAGGATCGAGTAGGGAGAGGGGCTAATAATATGGACAAGGTGTTACATAAGATAGCTAATTTGATTAGCGGTGAGGCTAATAGATTCATCATTGGGATTTCGGGTCATGGTGCATCTGGAAAAACAACGTTTGCTCATAATCTTTTAAAGCTTTTGCAACAGGATGATGTGAATTATATTAATACAGACCCCTATATTGTTGAATCTAGTCTTAGAAAATACACTTCTATCGACTATGAATATAAGAATGTACATTATCACGATAAAGTGACAGCTTGTCATCCTGCTGCTCATCATATATTTGCTTTAGAGAGAGACATTCATATGTTGAGGGATGGGTTGGATTTTTACACAATTGGCACAGACTATACAAAAAGTATGTTCATATCTTCACAAAACAAGGTAAATATTGTAGAAGGCATGAGCGTTGCCTTTACTGATCCGGATTTGTATGATCTGAAAATCTACTTATACACGGATGGAGAAACTGAGTTGATGAGAAGGAGTATACGTGATGTTTCTGAAAGAGGAACAGATATTAATTATTTAAGAAAATCCCATGAACAGCGCAGGATGCAATATGAGTTGTTTATGCATTCTTATCATCATAAATTTGATATCGTTTTAAAAAATTCCAATGAAGAGTATGTTCTTGAAAAGGGAACGTTGTAGAGGGGGAAGAGAATGCTTCCAAATGTTAGGCTAGCAACGATATGTGACGCGGATGTTTTGTCTAGATTAAATCATGAGTTCAATGGTGGAGTAAAACGTCCTGTGCCGGAGATCATCAAGTGTTTGAACAGCAATAATGAAGTGGTGGCCGTGGCTACTTTAAGGGATGAAGTGGTTGGTTTTGGCTGTGCTCAAAGTCTGAAATCATTTTGTTATAATGAAGCATATGGTGAAATTACTGAAATGTATGTAAAAGAGTCAGCTCGTAGAAATGGTGTCGCTACTGCACTAATTTCTTTTCTGGAAAGTCAGCTTTATTCTCGTGGAGTCAAAACAGTTAAGATTTTAACAGGAGAAGATAATCGTGTAGCCATTAAAGCGTATGAATTGAACGGGTATGTTAAGGATGATGAAGTAATGTTAAAGAAAAAACTTTAAAGCCATAGTGAACAGTGAATTAGGCAATTTATTGTGCTGGTCCAATTGGATAGCAATAAAAGGACGGAAGCCGCTTTACTGGCTTCCGTCTTTTTGGAACTGTGGAGATGAACAGACGCTATTTATTTATCGCTGAGTCACCTATTGGAGTGAATGTATTCTCCACAGTAAGGTTAGAGAACTTAGCATAGTTCAGTTGCTCAATCTTATTGGCGACATCATTGCTGTCAACGGCGAATCCGACATATACCGAACCCTCCATAACAATAGTTCGCTCGCCAATTAGCTTCCAGTCTTTTCCGTCCGTTGATCCGTAAGCATAGAAAACATCTCCCTTACGGCCAAGCTTGAGCCAATACCCTTGCTCCACACCATTAATTTTAAATGGAACATCTGAAACAAGTTGAATGCCAGCTTTTTCAGCAGCAGATACGCTGTCTAAAGTTTCAGTTAATTCATCAAATCCTCCGCCCTTAATATTTCTGCCCGTCAGATAAGATGACCAGCTGGTTTCTTTGGACAACTTCACATAGGAGATACCAAGGGCCGCCGCGGCACTGTCTTTATTCAAGTCATCGCGGATCATTAGCCCGGTGAAGGCATGGTTGTCAACGGCCCCGATTTCTTCGAGCTTCGCGGTAAATTCCATATCTCCGTTCATTTCTTTATACACGAAGTGGAAGTCATCTTTGGTTGCATTGTTTGCTTCGGATCGTTCTGTGCCACCTTCACTTTTTCCAAGCTTTCCGTTGCCTTTAACGGTAAGCACATCATTTGTCATACTTCCGGAACCCTTAATGTTCGGATCACCGATATCTGCTGTAGTCCAACCCTTTCCAGCCAGGGAAGAGGTAGCAGCATTGATATGGATGTTAGTGGCTGTGGTCTGCGTCTCATTTCCTTGGGTATCGGTCACTCTTGCAGAAATATAGTATGAAGCATCCGTTAAATTCTTGAGGGTATATGTGTATGTGTTGCCTTTTTTGACTGCTTCCCCAAGATATTTAGAACCATTATATACAGCAACTTTTTTTATTTTGTTTCCGGATCTAGGGGAAGCATTGATTTTAACTTCGACCTCTTTCCCGGTAACAAATTGTGCATTGTTTTCTGGCGCTAAAAGCTTAGCATCAGGGTTTTCGGCGACGTGTTTCATATCAACTAGGCCGTTAATATAAAGCTCAAGCCAGGTGTAACCATTTTTAGTAACCGTTTTGTATGCATCCTTGCTGCCCCAGATTTTATTTTTCTTTTCCCACTTGTCGTCTATTCCGTTTTTATTAGTGTCAAATTGCTTATCATATTGTGCCTCAATGACGCCAAAGTCTGAAATGTAACCCCCGACTTCATGTTCAGTGTTGATATATCTTCCCGAGTTCTGCTCGACTTCTGCCACAATTCTTGCATCGATAGCATCGCGACGTGGATAGGTAGCGCCCGCTTGTTGCAGAATGCTTTTTAATAGTGATTCATTCGCTTGCTTTACGCCGGACTTAACATAATTATCAAATGCTTTATTGGTAATACCATGGTTAACTCCAGTACTGTCCGCGGAAAGATATGGTGTGGCTGCAAGGGTCGTCTTTTGCTCACCACTCTGTACGCCAGAAAATTTCACATAATCTGAAGAATCATTCAGTAAGCCTGTGAGCTTACCGTTAATTCTGTTTCCAGCAATATAGAAACCGCCCAGCTTGGTAGCTTCACCGGCATCAATCACTCGGTTAGTTACATTATCTCTTGTACCTGGGCCGGCAATTTCGATATTGTTCATAAAGTTAGTAAAAGTAAACCCTCCGCCATAAGTGCCGTTAAAGCCCCAATTGTAAATTACATTGTTCGAGAACTGAACAACCGCCACATGATCAGCATCTGCAGCACCTGCGTAACCGCCGCCTAGTCTTGGATTTCGCGAGGTATGGTTCGCATACAGATTGTGATGGAATGTTGTTTTGTCTCCGCCTGAAATACCGCCGTAGCCATGTCTTCCTTTGGAATGCCCGGATAGAGTCAGACTTTCGGAAATAATGGACCACTGGATCGTGCCATTTTCGCCTCTATATAAAGATAGAGTTTCATCTGTGTTCCAACTGAAGGAACAATGGTCAATGAGGAAGTAGTTGTTGTCTCTCCCCCAAAGCGCATCCATTGAATCACTGCCATTATACACATTAGTGGCACCCGGACGGAAAGCGGTGTACCGAATAATGATATTCTCTGAATTGCTGATATTGGTATCCCAACCTGCAATGGTAATTCCGTTGCCTGGAGCGGTTTGCCCAGCGATGGTCAGGTTTTTAATATTATTGAGACTTAACGTGCTCTTCAGTTCAATCGTTCCGGAAACATGAAAAACAATGGTACGACCCTCTTTAGGCGTAGATAAAATTCCATAGCGAAGGGACCCTGCAATCGGTTTGTCTTTTACAGCGTAATCTTCAAGGGTAGTTACGATGTATACATCGCCCCCTCGACCACCGCTTGTATAGGCGCCGCCACCTTCCGCGCCAGGAAAAGCAAGAATAGAGGCACCCGCAAAACTTTTGTCTCCGTCTGCCTGCCCTGAAGCTGCAAGTGTGTGACCTCCTAAAAATGAAAACGCTACCGAAAAACTCAATAAGACACCTATAACCTTACCTGATTTTTTACTCTTCCATTTCATCTTTTTGACGTATAACATGGATACAGTCTTATCGCTGAATGCTGTTCCTGTTATACTTCCTCCTCTCAGTGAAATGTTACTGGTCTGCGACAAGCAGCTTACTGGTAATACTTTAAAACTTTTAGGGCGTATTTACCTGCCAAAAAAATCTTTTTTTGTGCCAACTATTGCTCTTTGGTTCTTGCGTAAACGAACAAATTCATATTATGTTCTTAGTATTACAGCAGCTATAGTGCTTGGCATTCCATGACGATAGGGAGAAAAACATGAATATTAAATATCAGCATCGTGACCAGGCGTTTCACTCCTTTATTTCTACCAATAACACTTATCCTCTTCATCTACACAAAAATGTAGAGATAACAATGGTTTTGTCCGGCAAAATCAATATCAACATCAATGGAAAAGAGTATGATTTGTCTGAAGGAGACATAGCGATTATTTTCTCCAATCAACCTCACAGCTACAAAACCCTAGAGAAAAGCCAGATCCTGCTGTTCTTTTTTGACGCCACTTTTCCGGGGGATTTTGCGGGGGATTTGCTTAATCATGTTCCGGATAACCCTATAGTTTCGAAACAAAAGGTGCTTCAAGATCTGTTGGCAACCTTGTATAAACTATATAAAGAACAATGTGATGTTCGTCTGCTCAAGGCTTATACCTCTGTAGTATTAGGGCACGCGCTGCCGTTACTGCTAATGAAAAAAGTAGACTACAAAAAAGAAATGGATCTCGTCCCCAAAATCCTAGCTTACATCGACATGCATTTTTTAGATCACATAAATCTGAATACGCTTTCAAGAGAGCTTGGCATTAGTAAATTTATCATTTCCCGAATCTTTTCTGAGCAGTTTCACATTTCATTTCGTGATTACATCAATGGCCAACGGGTAGCCTTTGCTCATATGCTGCTGTTATCCACTACCCATCCGGTCACGGATATCGCGTTTGATTCCGGATTCAACAGTTTGCGTTCTTTCTATCGTGTTTTTAAAAATGAATACGGGATCACCCCCAATGAATTTCGCCGAAAAGTATCGAAGGAGTGTGTAGAATGAAAATGATGAGGATGGCTTATATTCTATTTGATGGGATGACCACGTTAGATTTTGTTGGTTTTTACGATGCGGTTACCCGGATGGGAGTTCTAAAGGCGATAGAAAATGTATCGTGGGATTTTTGTTCCAACAAGGAAGAAGTCACGGATGATCGAGGATTGACGTTGAAAATAAACCAGGTTTCCCCTGATCTGTCAGCCTATGATTTGATATTTATCCCTGGAGGGTTATCCACTCGAAAACTTAGATTCGATACTGATTTTATAACATGGATTCAGACTAAGTGAAGATGGATTACCCATATTACAAAGACAATTAACCCTTCCAAAGGGAAATCATAACTATAATATATGGGAATTAATGATATAATTATCCAAAGTGAAATAATTAAGGTGATGAATAGAGGTGTAAGTATGTTGGACACAAATAATAGCAATAGAATGCTGGTAACTTTTCCTCATAGTAAAAAATATCCTTATTTAACTTCATATTGTTTATTAGCCAATGCTTTATACGTAGGTTTGAATGTGTTTTTTGATCTTAGTGTTTATTATTATTTATTTTTTGTCCTGCCAGTTTTTCCTTTTCTATTTATTTCGTTAAAAAGTCAAAAGGAAAAGCATAAACTTGAAGTACTAGATGATAGTGTAGTAATTGGTGAAACAAATATTACGTGTGGTTCCTTGAAAAAAATTGTGATTCATAATCCTATTTCAATATTTTTTCATATAATTCCGGCTCGAAAAAAGAAAAAAATAATTACGATACAGGTAAATAAGGATGAAGCAAAAGATATTTTTACACTATTAAATAAATGGGCACAAAAAAATAGTGTGGAGATCGAAAAACAATATTAGTAGAGCCACTTAGTCCCAGAAGAGATGTTGAAGATATGAGGTGTCACGATGAAGATAGGAAAACCGATTAGAAAGAAGGTATACGGATTTATTTTGCAAGACAATGAAGTTGGAGAAAAGACTTTATTAGTCTATCTTAATGAACCAGAAGTACCCTTTAGATTAGTAGGTGGAAATGTCGATGCCGGGGAAACAGAAGAAGAAGCGTTATTCAGGGAAATTCAAGAAGAAAGTGGACTTAAACAATTTAAATTAGTAAAGAAAATAGGCACACAATATTATTATAAGGATTTTATAGATGCGAATGTCGAAAGACATGACTACCTTCTAATTCCAGAAACGAGATTACCTGAAAAGTGGAGCTTCACTGGAGAAGGAGAAGGTGAAGACTGTGGGACTATTTTTAACTACCAATGGATAAATCAAGATGAAATAGACTTATTAGATAAAGAGTTTAGAGAATACATGACGGAAGATTACATGCAAGAATTATTCAGCAAGGTAAAAAGGTAATCCATCTAAACCAAGTGCGAAATGATGATTTGAAAAATCGGCTGTAAGTATAAAAAGCATAAAGATGGTGGGATTGTTTTGCGTGCAGTTAAGCCTATAATGTTATGGTTTATTTCGACGATTTTATTCACCCTGGCAGCCTTTGGATTGGAGCTTTGGGAAGGAACTAAAATAAGTACAACAGAATATTACGGTTTTCAAAACATTGGGTTTGCTTTTATTTTTCTGGTGTTCCTCTTTTCAGTTCTTCTTTACCCGGTTATACTGCTTCCTTTATCATGGGTTATTCGAAAGATAGTTAATCCTTTAGTAAACCGCATAATGATATTCTTATTGAGTGGTATTGCGGGATATGGTTTCTTTTACGAGGTGTACGATGAACGCTTTATACGGGAATACCATTTGAATAGTAGTACAGCTATTATTTTTTTCGGTATTGCTGGTTTCATCTATGCTCTGGTGGATTACTATTTTGAGCGGCAAGCCATTAAAGCCGAACAAAATCCCTGCTAACCGTGGCGGCCGGCAGGGACGTTATTTTTTAATCTAAGTATTAGGTAATTTGTTAACCTCGTCAGTAAAGGCTTCCAAGTACTGGGTGAATAATCCTGTATCTATTTTGGTGGTTGCATCATTTGCAATAGGAGGCGTATCTTGGATTTGTTTGTACATACGATCCATCTCACCCGTGAGCTTAGCCCAGATGCTTTTAATTGAATCATATTTTGCATCAAGGTTGCTGATATAACTATCGTATTCCATTTTTTGAATCATAGCTTTTCCTAATTGCTCGATTGTAAAATCTATATCTATTGTTTCACCCGTAGAGCCAGTTCCTGAACCTGCATACCAGCTGATATCAACAAATCCATCATTCCAAATATCTGAAACGACAAAATTACTGATTTCTTTAAGCATCGCTTCAGGAGACTGTTCAGTTGTACCTGCATTACCTGAATCTGAAGTATTAATTACAGGTTCCTTGAAAAGTTTCCTCACTTCGTTAAATGCATCCTTATCTTTGTCATTAGACGAATACCCCCAACCAACTTTGTCATCTTTAATAAAAATGATAAGTTCGCTATTGGAGGAAGACTTCTCACCTTGGATAAGCACGAGTTTATCTTTTCCGCCATCTTTGTCCTTATAATCAGCTGTTTCAATTACTGTAGGATTCTTAAGTTTATTATTCTCGGGTGTCTCAGTAGATTCAGCCATTTGGAAAATGGGTTGTACATCTGGAAGTATATTTTCGGATACGAATTTCTTTTTCGCTTCGATATCTGAACCATTGAGGAAAATCTCCACATAGTTGAGAGCCAGTTTCTCGGAAGCTGTAAGTTTCTTTTTTGGCTCAGGAGTGGGCTCTGAAGGGCTGGCTGTTGCTTCGGACGGTATAACTCCTGTAGACGTTGTATTTTTTTTCTCTGAATTTGTTGTGGAACTACCACATCCTGAAAGGATTACAATAGTTGCCACGATACATAAAAAAGCTTTTTTGTTCAATTTTATATCCCCCTAAATCTGCTAATAATTGCTAATTAATTCTACCAGATATAGGAATAGTAATCTATGAATTATAATTTATGGCGGAACCAATATATTAGATTAGCGTGTTTTATTTGTCGGAGGTGAGCATTTTGCTGAAAGTACTAAGAGTGTGCGGTATTTTATTCAGTGCAGCAACAATCATTCTGGGAATCACATTTTTCCGCGGCCAGGATCAAGTGATAGTGTCTTGGACTATGCTGGGGATGTGCGGAGCTTTAATATTTAATGGAGCGGCATTGTATTTGAAAACGAAAGATAAAATGGCTGTGCTATCCTCGATTGTTGGGATTGTATTGTTAATAGTCTCGCTTACTCAGTTTCCTTTTTAAAAATTAAAAACAGCCTCGTCAACCTTAATGGGTCGGCGGGGTGTTTTTACGTTTTTTCCCTTTATATTTATTTCTTTTTTTTCTTAGTGGGTCCGATCTGACGTCTTACCTTATCGTTCTCATCTACCTCAATGATATAAATCTCCTTCACTGTACCGGAGAGAGTAAACCATTCACGCATAGCTTCAGCCTCAGTCATCGGTCCTAATATTCGTTTCCCCCTATAACATATAAAAAACACTCATACTCCTTAGTTTGTTTGCGGAAATGCAATAAATGCTTATAGAACAAATTATAAACCTGAGCGATGACTTTGTATGTAATAATTCATGCCTGACGGGATATTTTTACATTGATTAACGAACGTACGTTTGGTTATAATACAAACAAATGTTCTTATCCTTGGAAGGTGAGTAATTATGCAAATAAGCATCGGTCAAACCATTGAAATAGTGTATCAAGATAAATCAGGTAAGATATCTCAACGGAAAATTGATGTGAAAGGGATTCGTGGGGGATATATTCGCGCAACTTGCTTATCAACCGGAGCACCGCGCGTATTTCTGGAGGCTAATATTCTTGCTTGGCAGCCTGTGCAAAAAAAGCGCTATGCTTAGTGACACCGCCCGAAAGCTACTAATGATCATGCGCCACTCTGCCGTGCATCATGCTCATATGCCAACTCTACAGGAGTTAGAGATCAAGAGTGGACGGACACCAGATAAGATCATTAGTGGGCTTAGGGAATTAGTTAACGAAAAATATATAGAATGGACCCCACACACTCCACCCGAGAGCGCCCGAATTATTGAAGGCTGGGAAAGGATTGACCCTAGGTTTAAAAAGAGAAAGTCAGAGCCACAAGAACTCCAATGGGGGATAGATGGTAGTAAAACGAACTACTGGACGGATTATTAGGAGGGCAGCTTCATGATGAAAAAATTAGAGAACGTATGGGAGTGTAGCAGAATGATATTGCCCGAACATAAAAACCGGATTATAGATGACAATAATGAGCAGGAACGTCGTGAAAAACCCACTCTAGATCTACAGGAGATAGAGCGCTTTGAAATATTGTTATATCGTTCGATGGAAGAGCACAGCCCGATTACACTCACTCTGTTTGATCCCATGGAGAATATATTAAAACGAGGTATCGTGATGAAGCTGGATAAACAACAGGGAATTAAACTCCGTTGGTCGGAGGAGGAGTGGGATTGGTTCAAGATGGAGGATGTTATTGCAATAACTACATAATGCACTTCATAAAAAACAGGTTAGGAGCAATCTCCTAACCCGCGCTGTACTTCTGATATTAATGTTCTGCTCCGTGGAATAAGACGACTGGTGAGGTACTTGGCAGTGCTGGCGCAATGCTGACGATAGTGAGGACCAACAATAAAGAGACGGCAAACTTTTTCATAGAGACTCAACCCTTTCTTTGAAATTTATTATTTTCTCTTCAAAATCTTTAATCTGAGTAGCATCAGCACATGAACGTAATGATTCGAAGTATACTACTGCTTGTTTAAAGATTTTATCAGAGTTTGTGACCTCAGCAGAATCTAATAATTTCATACTATATTTGATAGCTGAATTATAATCTTGAATTTTTGTTTTATATCTGATCATATTAATAAAAAAAGTTTCTTGGTAGGAATTTATTATAATTTCATCAGCAGCGGTATCCTCAAATTTTGAAATACTATTAGAGAAAAGTTCTAAATGAGATTCAATGTTTAAATTGAAATTAGTAGCTGTCTTTAACAAAGTTATCAGTCCCGGTAGAACTTCTTTAGTGTTGGATAAAAGGAAAGAAACATAACGATCTATGAATTGAATATTTCCGGAAAGCACTTCTACTTCTAAGAGATTTGGCTCTGATATGTACTTATAATAGGCTACCTCATTTAATCCTTCAGCATCTAATCCCTTGAACCAACTCAAATCACTGTAAGCTTTAATGTAAGTTCGAGCTTTATCATAATTTTCGATTTCTTTGTGGGCTAGTCCCAACATAAGCAAGCTGTAACCATAATAATAAATTAAAGGTCGTTGGTGTTTTAGTTCCAGTTCATTATTGTGTGTGTAATTATTATAAATTTGAGTTATTCGGTTGAAAAAGGTATCTGCTAGTTTTAGAAGATTGGGCCAGCTTTCAAAAGAATATATCATTTTAAGAACTTTTACGGCTGGATCAAGATCTAGAAGATTTATATCTAAATCTAAATCGATATTTCCATCCAACGGCCTCACCTGCCTTTATTTTACATAATATACCTGTATTATACAATGTAATCAATAGATGGTCAATTAAGTGCTCCATATAAAAAATAGATGATTAATAGGGACCAATAAAGTAAATCTATCCATTATTGCGTCATGATGTGTGCCTGGGTAAGCTTTGGCCTGATGGCACTGTATTAGCTGAAAGTCCTTACTTCACGATCTCAGATGAGCTTGATTCGACTGTATTGTAATAATCGCGTTTATCAAATACTACCATTTTAAGGATTGTGTTACATATGTTTTATTTCATAAGAGGAGTCGCAACCAGCATGAGCCAAAAAAGCAAAAACCTTGTACTCGTTGCGGATTCGACGATGAATTTATAACAGATTATCTGGAAGGAGGAACAAGGAACAAGGAAGGTTAATGATATATTTTGTGGAAACTGAACAGCCCCAAGTAATCCAGTGAATTGATGAACAATACGAAGATAAAACGTATTTGAAATATATGTTGAGGAGCTCTTGGACCTTCATAAAATTCGATTTCGTCAACAAAACCTGATTTTTTAGTAAAGGTTCAAAGAAGGTTTGTTTCTCTTGTAGACACAGAGGACAATTTTGTTAATATGGGGAAAACTATTTTTCGCAAAGTCAGGTAATAGCTTAAGCGGCATGATAAAGAAATAAAAATTATTCAAAAGGTGAGCCGCAGAAAAGCGACTCTTTTTGTTTTGCAGTCAGCCATTTGTAACGAAGGTTGTAATTAAACTATTCGAGGTGAACGGCTTCCAAACAGCAAACCTACCAGGAGCCATATAGAAGACGTACTTTACTTGCCAACATTGCAAGCATGAGTACGTGGCTTTTTATACAGATCGGAAGTAAGGGAGTTACAAGCAAAGATCAGACGAGTGCAGACTAAGCTTCAGAACCGAAGAGTTGATCAGGCTACAACGTTGAAGCAAGTCAAAGATATTCAAGCACAGATCAAGGCAGGCATGGATAGGCGAGATTGGAAATAGAGAAATGCATGAATTATTTCACCTATAACTCATCGGATCTAGCGAAGTTCATTTATTCAGGCGAGAAGTTTGAAGAATGAAAAAGACACTGGATTGTGAGGGTTAACCACCCTCTAAGTAGCAGAATAGCGAAACATATAGTTTAGCCCATAGAAATAAAGGATCAATAGAGCTACCGATCCAACAAACATCCAGATAATCACCTTTGTTCTACGATTCATTAAATCACCTCGATGTAATTTCCTGAATTATACCATAGGGGGTCATATCCAGTATGAGACAAAAAAGGGATACGGTGCGAATTTACCTTTTGGTGTCCACCGGAATCAATTAGCCACGTGGGACCCGAGTACCTGAAAGACAGGCTTCCTAATATTAAAATTGATCGTCATATCGCTTTTATCAAAAAAAACACTACGGTCTTGAAGTAGCACGGTGGGGAAGGCTGAGGAAGGGAGCGAAAAGGCATGACACAGACAAACATTTGCCCCCGAGAGGGAGCAGAGGCGGCTAAGCTCGATCCGGAATCGGCTGTGCCGAGATTTTTTGTGAATTTCTTTTCGGTAAAGAGGTGTTAATTTACTGGTTTCAAAAAAAGAGGCTAGGAGAGTCTGTCTAGCCTTCTACGTTTGGAAGATGTGATAACAGTTGCTCTACTTAATACACAGTACGAAGATACAGATCATTAAATGAGTAGGAGTAACCCTCCTCTCCCAAAGGCTATGACGAAGTAGACGCAAACTATTCATTTAGTTGAGCAACGTGAAAATATAGTAAATAAAAAGCCTACACCATAAAAATGTAGGCCCACTCATTAAAAGTTACTCTGTTACTAATTTTGAGAAAATGCTTAAATCAATAAACTTTCCTTTGGACTTTTCGCACTTTCTCATTGTTCCTTCGAATGTATAGTTTAACTTTTGCAAAACTCTTATGGAATTATTGTTTTCGGGTTCGACTTTTGCTTCTATCCTGTTGAAATTTAAAGTATTGAACGCATAATCCATCAGAGATTGAATGGCCTCAGGAGCATATCCCTTGCCCCAATAATCTTTACCAATATCATATCCAATCTCTGCTTTAGCATTTGAAGAATCTATAGAATTATAACCGCAGGAACCAATTATGCGATTTGATTCTAACTCAATTACGGAATAACGAATAGCTTTGTTTTCCAAAGACAGGTTATTAAGAATTTTAATCATTTCTACTGCTTGGCTTTCCTCAGTGAAACTATTGATATTCATAAACTTTGTAACCTCTGGATCAGACCAAATGTTAAACAAACTAGCAGAGTCAGATAATTTCATTTTTCGTAATATTAGTCTTTCGGTTTGTATTTCTGTAATCAATATATTACCTCCATTATCTATTTATTTTGGGGTTAAGATATCGATATCTGCGCATAGTTCAGTCCCTTCAATATTTAATTCAACACTATTATAACGTAAGAGTTTTTTTATGTCACAGTACGAAGATACAGATCATTCAAGGAGTAGGAGTGTCCCTCCAAAGGTCATGACGAAGTAGCAGCCTATTGTGCATCAGGGAAGAGAAGGTCGTCGTTTTGATAATGAAATAATGTTTTTGTCCTTATCATCACCATGGTCTGCATTTTCTTCTATCTCTTTTTTCTCATCGTGAAACTCAACAGGAGATTGGGCCGTGATGTAGTCAAATGGAGTGTAATTATTATTTGGTAATTTTCTTGTAAGGATTACCTTTACAATGATGATTCCTAATGAAAGATAGAAAATCGCGCCTATTCCAGCCAACATGAACAGTACTAATCTCATTGTTAACACCGCCTTTGTTTGATTTTATAATCAAATGTTAATATTTACAAGATTCAGGCCGCTGCGTACTATTCATTCGACTGAGATTTGATGCACAGTAGGAATATACAGTGACAAAGAGGGTTAATAGCTCTCCTCTCTTATAGAATCTGATGATCGGGAGTTTGCCCTAAAAGAACCGACAAGTACGATCGGTGGGAATATAGTAGCTACAGCATGGTGAGCGGCGATAAGTGTCCTTGCTGCGGGGGAAGAGTGATTCATCGCATTTGGAACGAAGAATTGGATTGTGTAAAAACAGATGATAGATGTCTCTCCTCCGAATATCAACGTAACTGGTCATATGGGCACACCTTCACTTCTAGTTGGCAGATGGGACGGAGGATACCCGTATAGCACATCTAATTCAGAGGTCGAGGAGATAGAATAGGAATTCTCTCGGCAGGTCAGGTTAGTACGAACCCGCCGTAAGGATCAGAGACGCAAGTATTTCCGCAGATTAGCATGGAGAGAACGCGCCAATAATCGGACATAGCCAATAAGGAGAGATAAACGAAATGGAAAAATAACCAAAGTTCAAGAAATCAGGACTGAAACCGGAAGACAAATTAATCATGCATACATGATACGAAGCTTGGAAGGAAGTAAACAAGGACAAGGTATGGACGGTGAAATCGGAACCGTGGGACTTGCATCAGAGGTAGTGTTGCTGGAAGGTTTTTAATGGCGGGTTTGCGACTGAATATCTGAAGAAGGTAGAGGGTTAACCACCCTCTCCTATATAAAGGAGAGGACAAATAACCAGTATGTATAGAAAGAACAATTACGCAAACAAGTTGCTCAGCGTCAGGGGTTGTACAAATGCAGATATTATAATCGGGGGATGCCGGGTGACCTCAAACGATTGATGATGAGATAAATTAAACCCAACCAAGGGAGGAAAATTGTCAGTATGACAGCAATAACAATCTTCCATATTTCGGATTTCTTTTTCCACATAACTCTAGCAACAAAAATTGGAACAAGTATACGTAGTGCATATATTCCAATACCAATGAGTATATATTCCATTTCAAATTCTCCTTATGTATTATTTATTCTCTTTTTACTATCGGTTGGAAAATAAATCATTATTAACATTGCTTCAATTTATTTGAAAATACAATGAAGAAATGAGGCAAAACCATGAAATCGATAACCATCATGCAACCGTGGGCAACACTTATAGCATTAGGGGAAAAGATATATGGAACGTGTAGCTAGTCCACAAAGCACCGCTATATATGTTGCTTCAATTATCGCACTAGCTGCAGTCGTTATTTTTTTATAAAATCCAAATTTGAGAGGAGCAATTATGAATAAAAATTCAAATAGCAGCACACTTCAAAAAGCAAACTAAGGAATCTAAAAAGGAACTTGTATAGTTCCACGTTAAAGGCGATGACGAGATCAGTGGAAGTTAAGGTGGTTGAATAAACACATAAGACTACTTCTAATTATCCCTCTGTACTCACAGCGAAGGAAATCCAACAAATACTTGGTAAGGTGAACTTCAAACCTATGAACTATTAAACTCGGGTCAATTTCATATCGTGCGGGTCGGAAAGACGATAAAAGTATCCAAGGATGTATTTCTAAAACGGTTACAGGGGGTAAAAAAAGTGGTGCCGATAATGGCACCACTTTGCTTTTTCTTACAACCTATAGATCTCTGAACAAAAGAAAAAGCCTTATATAATAAGGCTTTTTCAGTATAGGACGGATGGGGTTCGAACCCATGACCCCTACCCTGTCAATGTAAACTATTATGGATTGTGAGACAGTGTAGAACTGAAAAATCCTTGAAATGTCTGGGATTGCTGAGTTGGTCAACTAGTGAAAACGAGTGGATAAAAGCACCGAAAAGTTAAGTGCGTCCCCAATCCGTCCCCAACTGGTCCCCAGAAGATTAAAACGAAGGTTGGTCTATCGCGGATTGTTTTTGAAGGTTTTGGGGAGCGAATTTATTGAATCTATCTGCGGTGTCTCGACTTAATTTCTTAGTGACGTGAGCGTAGATATCTGAGGTTGTTTGTTCTCTAGCATGACCTAGTTGTTTTTGAATCGCCTTCATTGGGGCGCCATCTTCAATAAGAAGCGAAGCACAACTGTGACGCAAATCATGGAACCGAATTTTCTTTAAGTTGTGACGTATGAGAAATCTTGTCCACCAACGGTATGGATAAGAGTGATAGAAGGGTTTTCCGTATCCTCCGTGAAAAACATATTCACGTTCGTCACCTTTCCAAAGTCCAGCCTCTTTCTTTTCCCACATATTTTTAAGCCAATCTCTTCTATGGAGTTTTAACTCCTCCACATACCAATCTGGTAATGCAATAGTTCGTTTTGAGCTATTGTTCTTTGGTCCTTTTTCAACGGCTTTACCATCTTCAGTTAAAGAGATACTGTTAACTATCTCCATAGTACGATTCTTCAAATCTACACTTTTCCATTCCAGGCCTACAAGCTCGCCTCGGCGACAACCTCCCACTAAAGCACCTAAGATGAAGAGGCGCCATTTTCGAGGCTCATGATATAAAGTGGAAATGACAGTATTAGCCTCTTCCTCCTCATAAAAATTTCCTTCAGATTGTTCTACTGTTGGCTTTTTCACACCTATAATCGGGTTTTCTTTTATCATCTTCCATTCAGTTGCGCGTTGGAGAATGTTTTTTAAGACGCGATATATATATTGAATTGTTCCTGGTTCTAGACAACCTTCTTTGCCATCTTTACGCGCTTCAGGTTTATGAAGATCCGCAATAAAAGTAACGAGGTGAATAGTTTTTATGGCTCCTAATTCTTTGCTTCCTAATGCTTCTTTGATATGTGATTCGTAATAAGTTTGGTATGTTTTGTAAGAAAGAGGTGAGAGGTTTTTAGAATTTGATGCATACTTGGGTTTCCACACGTTTTCGTAGAATTCATCCAGTTTCATCTTTTGAGGTTTCATGTATGTGCCGGATTCGACTTCTCTTTTGAATTGATGGAGTTGATCATCGAGATAGTCTTGAAGTTTTTTTGTGGTTCTAAGAAGGGCAGGATCATCCACTTTGATGGTTTTGTATTCTTTGTCTCTCACGCCTGAATCTCCTACTTCAACAACAAGACGCCAACTGCTTTTTCCTCTCTTTTCTATACTACCACTTGCCATGAAATTACCTCCTATAGGACCATATGTTCTATTTTTGGGCATATTTAAACAGCCTTTCAGCTGGAAGACGCTAAAGGTTAATCGAAGTATTGATCCATTTCTACAGGAATTTGATTACGAGATAATAGATCCCTTATGGTTTCATCTGTTTTCAGTGTGTCACCTGCAGTAAGAAGTTTTACGGCAAACTTATTAGCTTGCCGTTCATACTTTCCTGCATTATATAAAGATTGTTCATCTAACCAGAATCGAGAAATGCCAGGATGTAATCTATCGTGACCTAATTCATGTGCGCAGATAAACCTCTGCCACTCAGTATTAAGTCCGTTATGTATAACTATATAACGTCTTCGTAATTTTTTGAAATACATGCCACGTGTACCTGAGCCTAAATCTTCATAGCGTACAAAGATATTAAGGTGCGCTGCAATTTCAAAGGGGTCGTTAGTTTTGAATTTTTTAATTAACTTTAAGATCGTATTGTCCATGAGCATCCCTACTCATCAGTTTTTTTATTCTTGCGACCATATGTTTCCTTGTTTTTCTTCTTGGCATCCCAAAACATAGCTTCCATTACACGTTTGATTTTTTCTTTATCGTCTTTACTGATAGGAACGCCATCAAACATAATTGGAGAGTCTTCTTCGAGTAAAGTCTTAAAGTCATGAACATCCTTCGGAGTGGCCCAATCAGGGATTTTAGAATCAAAGCCTAAGAGATAGTTTGGATTGACTTCGAAAAAATCAGCGAGTTTATTAACCATGTCTGTTCGAGGCATAGAAATACCTTGCTCCCAAGCATTATAACGAGGTCTTTTGATTCCTAATTGTTCCGAAATTTGATATTGGCTTAATCCTTTGGACTCCCTAAGACTAATTAATCTTTCTTTAAACTCCACCTAGAATCATCCTTTAATTTAAATTATCCAAAAACCCCTTGACGGATAATTTAGTTATCCGTTATAATTCAAATATCGAAAGGGGGTCAAGACGGTATGGCTAAAAAAAGGGAGCTATTCAGTAAGCTCCGTAAATCAAAAGGAACTCAGGTTAAAGTGGCAGAAGATAACGAAATTTCAGCAGTTTATCTCCGCATGATTGAGAATGGAACATTTACTCCTGGCAGAGACTTGATGTTTAGATTATCAAGATATTTCGATGTTCCAGCCGAAGTGTTATTCTCGGATTACTTTAAACAGGATAAGTCTGTCCAAATGCGATAATTTAATTATCTACTTCGTATTATATGTAATTTATATTATCCGGTCAAGATTTTTTTTGCTTAAAATGGATAAATAAAATATCCGTAATTAAAAGAGGTGAAAATCATGAACACAGTCGAACAAGCAATCACTGAAATCGTTTTAACTCAGGTCGCAGCAGCAGAGAAGAGAATCATGGAAAGGTTGTCCTTAAAAAAAGATAGATCACTTACTTTCAGTGAAGCTTGTGATCATCTGAATATGTCAGAGTACACACTTCGTAATCTTTGCAAGACCAAACGGATACCTTTCAGGACAATCGGGGCGGAGGGCTCGAAGTCACCAAGGTATATATTTAGATCTAATAGTTTGGATCAATGGATAAGAGAGGAAGAAGAACGTAACTATCAGCCATCTTAACCACACCATATAGAGTTTTATACCTGAAAGGAGATTTTGTACATTGAAATCAGATTTACAAATTGCTTATGAGGCTCTATCAAGAGTAACAGTAACTGCATTAGCTACTGGAGACAAAATCGCTTTAAGAGAAGCAGGTCTTGCTCGGGCTAAAACCTTGGAGCTAACGACAACGCTTCAGCAGCGTGAGACTAAGCCCCAAAGAGTAACGCTTAACCGTGTTGAGAATTACTGCTTACCAAGTTTGTAAGAGGGGGAGTTACAGTGAAAGCGGAAGACGAAAAACGGATAAGAGAAATTCTTTCCGAAATGGTAAAGCAAAATGAGGATGGGACTTTATCAATTAATTCTGTTGATCCTTACAACGTAAAGCCTTATACACCAAAGAAAAAGTGGTACGAACATTTCAACCACAAGGCATACGAAAAAAGAATTGCATTAATGAAAGCGACGGAGACATTTTACCTTCTTTGTTCATATATCGAAATTTATGTTAGAGAGTTCGGCGGTATCCGAGATAGAGACCTTGCTCCAATCATCAGCAGTACCGCCGAGTTCGGAAAAATGTTTAGCTCCATTAGTAAATAATTATCGCTCTTGATTTGGATTTGCGAATCCATACATCATCTTGCCAGGAGTAGCGATTAATGATTGAAACTCTCCTTTAGTCTTCTGGTAGAGATCATAAACTTCTTTAACTGTGAATGTGTCGTTGATCTTGTTTTGAATAAAGAGCATGGTCAAATCGTGTAATTCGCTATCATTCAATTGAACACCTCCCTTCTTGGTTAATTTGGTAGATCTGGACAATCCCCATTTTATCACAGAGAGGAAATGATTTTAGGAAGGAGAATCACATTGCTCATTGATATTAGAAAAATCAAAGTAACGGATCGTATTCGCCAAGATTTTTCGGGCATCGAAGAATTGGCTCAGGACATCGCTGAGAACGGCTTAATCAATCCAATCGTTGTAACACCCGATTATCAATTGATCGCTGGAGAACGACGGTTGAGAGCACACATGCATTTGGGGAGAGAACAGGTAGAAGTAAGAGTTACTGAGGTTCGCGATTATGCTCATCAACTACAACTAGAGATAAGCGAGAACGAACACCGGAAAGACTTTACATTCTCTGAACGGGTCGCTTACGGGAAGAAAATTGAGGAACTGGAACGGATCAGAGCCAAAGAACGAATGCAAGCAGGTAAGGAAAATTTACCTGAGCATGAATCTGGTCAGGTCCGCGACATTGTAGGAGAACAACTTGGAGTGTCAGGCCGTCAGTTTGACAAGATGAAATTCATTAAGGAGAATGCCACGCCGGAAATTATCCAGCAGTTAGACGCCAATATTATCAGCACTCATAAAGCATTTACTGAAACCAAGGAACGTCTCGAAGCTGCTGTTCGCGAAGCCGAAGATCGAGCTGAACAAGCGGAGTATGAGAAGGAAGAACTTCAAAAGAAATACAAAGACGTTGTACCGGCTTATCAAGTGCAAGAGGCAGTCTCGGCGGCTCTTGAACAGCATGATGAAGAACAGACTGTTTACCTTAAACAGAAGGAGAGGGAAGCTGAAGCTCAACTCAAACAGCGGGATGATTACTGGAAAACAAAAAACAAAGAAGATTTGGACAATGAGCGCTTGAAGGTTGAGCAATTGAAGTCGGGTTACCAACGGCTGAAAGATGAGAATGAGGCACTGAAGATTAGCAACCCAGATGAATTTGATGAAAAGCAATCAGAGATACAGTTGAAAAAGCTTCGTTACGAATCAGACATCAATACTGTTCAATTCAATATCAAGGTCAAGAAATTCTTACAGGAAGCCGGAGTTACTGCTTTGATGGTTGGATTTATTGGAAATGCCAGCAGCAGTGAGAAAAAACGACTCAATGAAAGCCTAGATATGCTTCAAACTTTTATTGATCAGGTAAGGCCGGCTGTTAATAGCAGAAAGGTGGTGTAGGTGATGGAGAATACAGATCAATTGTTAACTGTTGTTGGTCAGCAACTCAAAATGACTGAACAACAAGGTACGGCACTCAGGATGATGTTTGAAGGTATGAATGCTTTCAAAGCTGAAATCATCGAACACAAGGAAGAAGTTCAGATGATGGTGCAAGAGGTCAGAGACAGTGTGACTTTGACAGATGCAGAGTGCTATCAACTACAATATGGAGTTCGTCTGAAATCTAACGAACTAACGAAAGACCGTTATAAAGAAACGGATTTAAAATTTAAGGATGTTGTAGGTCGTCATCGTAGGAGCATTTGGTCAAAACTTAAGGAACGTTTCGAAGTAGCTAAGTATAGTCACATTCGGAGAATTGACTTTGGTGATGCATTGGAGTTTATAAAAACATTTAGACCGGAGGATTACTTATGAGACATGATCTTGAGCCTGTAGTATCTTCGAACATTGCCGCTGTTGGTTACGATACAGAAAGTCAGACACTTTTCGTTCAATTCAAAGGACGCGATACAGTATATGAGCATCCTGGTGTACCGCGTTTGACCTATGAAATCATGATGGCCGCTGAATCTATAGGAAGCTATTATGCACGAAACATCAAGAAGACTTATCCAGGAACTGCTGCTATAGGTGTTCAACTATGACTATACAAGAGTTGGCTGAACGTTGGAAAAATAACAAACTTCAGTACGAAATCATTTTAAGACATTTTCCTTCGGTGGTGAAAAATCATGATTAATGGCATACCAGCAATGACTATCAAGTTAGAATCTGAAGATGTCGTATTCGTAGAAAATGAGCTTCACGCTCTATTAGTCTACAAATTAGATGGAGAAGATCCTTCTCTAAAGGTAACTGGATTAAAGAACATACTAGCGATCCGTGATTTGTTAAATGATGCTTACCCAGTATCAACTTGCAAAGGGGGTTGCACATGTGGAACATCATCTCAAGCATGCGATTCACAAGCTTAAGAAAATGCAAGAAGAGACAACGAATGTCTCAATCGGGGCAGCGTTGGAACGAGCTGGATGGTTCTTCGGACATGAATTTCAATCGGTCTTGGATGACTTGGATACCGCCTTAGCGTTGGCAGAACAGAAAAATGACCCTGCTGGGGAGCAGAGCCATTTGGGTAGATGAAACATTTGGGCGAAAACATTGTCCTCGAAAACATGTTTTCGCCTCCATATTAACATGAATTGGAGGATTTGCAAATGCAAGAAATATCAATTAACTATCCCGAGCAATGGAAAACTGTAAATTCCCGCGCCGGAAACCTCTTTACCAGTGCGGAAAACACTGTAGGTGTTGTTCGCCTGACGAATGCCGATGGACACCTGATTCAATTCGATGATGGTGAATGGGGCATTAGTGCCGAGGGGTACCGTGCATGTAACCTGATTGCTGGGATCTCTACAATAACTCCTGATACAATCTGCCTTGCAGATGGACGCGAGGTTAGCAATCCATATATCGAATTTGACCTTGAGACAGGCACGGCAGACAAGTTCTGGTCACAAAAAATCACGGTTGGCATGTCTCCTTCTGGGAAAGCAATTGTTAGTTCCGCCACAGTCCTTTTTGATATCCGCGTTCGTTTCGTGAAGGAACTAATGCAAAAGATTGAAGAAAACCGCGATGCTGGTAAGCTCTGCATGGAGGGAACGCTAACTGAAGAAGAGCTTCGTTCCGGTATATTCATGGCCTTCCAAGGGAAGTTGGGTGTCTATGGCAGACATGACAATATTGATGTGATCCACGTTATCCAAAACCTCATAAATAACAAAGAACACGGTGACAAGATCGTCCAGACGCTTGCGTGGAAGGCTTCTATTAAACAGCAGCCAAGTATGCCATTAGCAAAGTTAAAGGCCTATAACGGCGTAGCAGACGTTCTAGTGATTGGATACAAAGACACGTTTGATGAAACGAAACTGAATGAAATCGCTGCTGAATTTCAACAAACCGGTTCGGTTGCTGGGGCTGAAGTGATCGAAGAAACGATCAACGCCTCAGAAGAGTCTATCGAAACAGAAGACAGCTTTCTTTCAACCAAAGGAGGTCCGCGTTTCTAATGATCAAAACTATCCGCACCAAAAACATAAAGGGGAATACTTTCGACCAAGAGTTGACTGGGAAGGATATCTTCGTAGGTCCTAATGGTTCCGGTAAGTCTACACGGCTCCAAGCCGTACAACTAGCAATACTGGGGTATATTCCCGGCAAGAAGACTAACGCCGAAACATTCAAACTCAGTTCTGGAGATGAGATGACGGCTGGTTTGCAAATGGATTCATTCTCCTTTGATCGCTCGGTCATTCGTGCCGAAAAGTTGAAGGGCACTGGATCAAAAGAGGTAAAATACAGCGAATCGATCACAGTTTCACCGAATAAAGGCGAGAAAAACTCCACGCAAATGAATGCGCGAATCTCAGCTGAGATTGGAAACTTCCCGATGGTCTTTGACTTCCAGCAGTTTCTTGATATGTCGGATGCTAAACGACGTGAATTTATCTATAGCTTGTCTCCTATATCCAGCGAAGAATGGGATAAGAAAAAGGTATCTGCTCATCTTATCCAAAAGTTGTTGACCCAAGGACTTCAGGAAGCAAACCCTGATCTTCATGAAGCATCCAAAGAGTTGATTAATGATTGCTTAGATGAATGGCCTAGTGATTATGATCTGTCTTCCGGCCTTCAGGCTATGACCTCATGGGTTGAATCGCAACAGAAGCATTGGAACAAAAAACAGAATGATGCTACTGGCGCGGTGCGCGAGCTGGCTGATATGAAAAATAAGCTTGAAGAGACTGATCGGGATATCACAATCAAAAAAGAAGAATTGAAAGACTTCCGGCAGCAGCATACCGATGTTCATGGGCAGATTAAAGCGGGTTATGAAATTAAACGGCAATGGGAGCAGAAGCGCGGACGTTTAGAGGCCCTAAAAGGCGAGATTCAACAGCTGACGTCAATTCTAGATGTAAAGTCCGATCGTGACTATGCGGTGGAAATTGCGGTGCTCCAGCAGTCAATTAAGCAAACAGATGTTAGTGGTGAAGCACAAACTATCCAAGATCAGATCGACGCGCTGGTTGCTTTGAGAGAATCCAAGACCGCAGAGGGCGTGGATGCTAGACAGAAGTCCGACAAACTTAGCCTTGAGCTCAATACCATGAACGAGGTTCTGAAAAATATTGAGGAAAAGGGCGCTGGTGTCTGCGTAATCCACCATCAAATTGGATGTGATAAGGATTTTTCGAAATTCACTTCATTTGTTGGGCAGAAAGGCCCGTCCTTGATAGAACAACTAAATTCTCTGGAACAACAACAAAAAGATTTACGAAACGAAATTAAGGAGTTACGTGCTGAAGAAAGTTCTCTGGAACAATCGAAGCAGGCGCTTTATAAATCTGCGAACGATGAAAACACTGCTAATGACGGCATCCGTTCACGGATTGAAATAATCCGTAAGGACGAACAAGGAGAAATTCGCCGTCACCAGGATACACAGAACAAAATCATCAACTTGCAGCAGGAGCAAGAGCGCCTCCTGAATGATAAGCAGCCAACCTTTGCTCCACTCGAAATACTGGAGCCGCAGTTGTCGGCACTGGCGCAGCAGATTCAAGAGCTTGAGCGCTTGATTGAGGAAAAGGAGAAAGCTAAAATCACGCTCTCTAACGCCCAAACAGCCATGATCTCAGCGAGTAAGGCACAGTATTACTTTACAGCTTGCAAGAGCTTAGCAGAGGCGCTGGGAGCCAAAGGGATTCAAGGGGAGCTGGTCAAGGGTGTGCTTGGTCCTATTGAAGATTCTATTAATGAAAATCTGCAGCTGATGGGCATCCAACATCCAATGTTCTTCTCTACTGAATCCGAGACAGGAAAGGAAGTATTTCAGTTTGGATGGATCAAGAATGATCGTAAAACGAACTTTGATGTACTGTCTACTGGAGAGAAATTAATGTTCCTGTCTGCCTTCCTTGTCACTCTGCTTGAAAGAGCAAATCCGCCTCTTAAAGTGTTGGCCTTGGACGATATCAACAACTTGGATAAGAAGAACCTAAGCGGTGTTCTGCAAGGTCTGAACGCCTTGTCCCACAAGCTGGACAATATCTTGATTGCTGGTGTCGTGGAAATCGAGGCGGCCGAGGGCTGGACGATTTGGGATTTGACTCTTGAGGGAGCGGCATCGCGTGGTTAATCTCACTGCCGGATTAAATGAGGAACAGGCATCAGCGGTTACTTCTGATTCTGATGAAATACTAATGAGAGCTGGAGCAGGGACGGGTAAAACCCGTACCCTGACTCATCGGATAGCACATCTAAATCTAAACCATCGCGTTGGTGCTTCAAGCATTGTGGCCATAACCTTTACCCGAGCTGCGGCAAAAGAAATGAAAGATCGTCTTGTTCCATTGATTGGAGAACAGGAATCCAAACGAATCACATGTTGCACGTTCCACGCACTTGCAGTTCGTATCCTCCAAGAATGGGGGCACCGTTTGAATCTTGATAGACAATTCACGATTTACTCCCAAGAGGATCGGGAAGAGGTCATGAAGGTCATTATCGAAACAATGGGATACAGAACCAGCGTGAGTAAAGTCATTAAGGCAGTAGATTTGAGAATCAAGGGTCTTGAAGAACAGGCGGTTTGGGACGAATACAACTATCAGTTACGCCGTTACAATGCCGTGGATCTGGATGCCTTGATTTCGAAGGTGAACACATTGTTCAGCAATCATCCTGATGTCGCTGAGTACTATCGGAAGCAGTGGAAGTACCTGTTCGTGGATGAGTTTCAGGATACGGATCAGCAGCAGATGGAATTTATCCGGTTGCTGAATCCGGAACACCTTTTCTGCATAGGTGATTGGAGACAATCTATCTATGGATGGCGCGGAGCGCGCGTTAGAAACATTCTTGAATTTACAAGTTCTTATCCAAATACAGAAGTAATTGAGCTTAACCGCAATTACCGTTCAACAGTTTCAATAGTCGAAGCTGCCAATAACTTAATCTCTCATAGTGGAGTTGAAATTGGTGGAGGGCTAGTAGCTTACAAGGAAGGTACCAGCGTTGATGTAGTCTCTTTGTTTGACGATGATACTGAAATGGATTATGTAATCATCCAGATCAAAGAGAGAGTGCAGAGCGCCGAGTATTCAAATTTTGCGATATTGGCACGGACGAATGCGCAAATTGATAACTTTTATCAAGCGTTGCGGCGGGAGAACATTCCATGTACTGTATTGAGCGCTTCGGATGATCCTCTTAAAAAGCCTGACGTAAAGTCGCTATTGAACTACCTTGCATGGATATATAACCCACAGGACGAAACGAATTTTAAAAGAGTCATTAAGTTTCCAGAACGGTCACTGACTGATATGCAACTTCAGATTGCAGAGCAGATAGCCATAGATAAGTCAATTCCATTGTGGGAGGCATTAGTAGATTCGAACGAAGAAATGGTTGTCCAATATGCCACCATCCTACAAGGTATTGCTGAATCGGTCAGAGAGTGCGTTTCTGCTTATGATGCATTAGATGTATTGTCCCGTAGATTAAAGCTGAGAGAACGCTATATAGAGCGGTATCTTAATAATCGTCTTGAGGATCTGGATCAAGCTCAGACCTACATCATGTATTGGGTTGAACGGCAGTTGAAGTCTGGTGAAGACCATAGTCCTACTGCGTTCCTAAAATGGATCAAAATCAGAGATATTCAAGAAAAACTAATGGAAGACCGAGATGCAGTTAAACTTATGACCGTTCACGGCAGTAAGGGACTTGAGTTTCCGATAGTTTTCCTTGTGGGCATGAACGAAGGGCTGTTCCCTAGCCAAAATACCAGGGACATTGAAGAAGAACGTAGATTGGCCTATGTAGCGGTAACCCGGGCAGAGAATGAACTTATTATTACTACTACTAAATCACATAGCAGTTGGGGCAAAGTCATTCCATCTGAACCAAGCAGATTTATTGATGAGATGAAATTTCTAAATTGACGAGGTGCTATAAATGCTCAATAGAATTATTTTGATTGGTAGACTGACCCGTGATCCTGAACTTCGTTATACTCCTGCTGGTGTTGCCGTGACGCAGTTCACTCTTGCCGTAGACCGCAACTTTACCGGTCAGAACGGAGAGAAGGAAGCGGACTTCATTCCAGTAGTTACCTGGCGGCAGTTGGCTGAGACATGCGCGAACTATTTGCGCAAAGGACGGCTGACAGCAGTAGAGGGACGTATTCAGGTCCGCAACTACGAGAATAACGAAGGGAAGCGTATTTACATCACTGAGGTCATTGCGGATAACGTGCGATTCCTGGAGTCCAACAGAAGTAATGAACACGGTGGCAGCAATTCATCAAGTAGTAATGAAAATGGTAGTAGCAGTCAAAATAGAAACTCTAGCGGTCAAAACGGAGGTTATGGTGATCCATTCTCTGGCGATGGCAAACCCATAGACATAAGCGATGACGATCTTCCATTCTGAGAACGGAGTTGTAAGCATGGAGGAAGAAAACGAGTTCGACCTTGCGGCTTACATAGAGCAAGTAGATTTAATGAAGAAACAGGCTAATGTTTTGCCTGAGAACAACCCAGCATCATTGCAAGAAAAGATTGAGTTACTTACACAGTGTCATGAACTGGCTGGAGAAATTTCAAGTGAATGCGACAGGCTCTACAAGCGCATTCACGTCCAGCGTGACATGGACTATGCAGAGGCATATATTTCTGCCAAGGCACCTAAGAAGGAGCGTGCAGAGTTGGCTACAAGAGAAATTAGAGTGCTTGAAGCAGAATCCTATGGTCGCTCAATGAAATGGCGTAACGAGTTTAAAAGTCTTCAGGAGAACATTCACACCCTCAAGCTGAAAATGAAAGTTAATTTTGCTGATGGGACGATGTACAGCAATAGTTATCAGAGGTGAGGTGATTGGCGAATCCACAACCAGAGAATGGCTTTGTAAAGCTTGCCAACGAGATATGGAATGAAATCATACGTCGTGATTTTTCCAAGCGTCAGAAAGACATCATTCTCTTCATATGGCGGTTGTCGTATGGGTGTCAGAAGAAAACAGCATCGATACCTTTGCTCAAATACTTCGAGTTATGTGGCGTTGGATACCAAAATATTCGAAAGGAACTTGATCATCTATCCAATTGTCGAGTGATAGTTTGGAATAAAAATAACAATATTTTTGCGGTGAACAAAGATTATGAGCAGTGGCAGATTAGTCCGGTAAAGGGATGGAATGAAGAAATATTCAAGGATTTAGTTAGTAAAAACATCAACTTTAAAAGTGGCGGAACTTCTCAAAACAAGAAGCCCGAGAAATCGAAGGTACATGGAATTATCATCATGGCTTCTCAAAACAAGAAGTTGTTACTTCTCAAAACAAGAAGCTCGGGCTTCTCAAAACGAGAAGTTGAAGGCGCCTCAAACCCTTGCGGCTGTAAGGCGAAACGCGTCTCTAAAAACATTATTAAAAACATTATTAAAAACAATAGTAGTTGTTGTTTAGAGGAGGACACTGAAATGGACAAAGGACTTTCAAACAAAATCAAATCAGATAGCCAGGATGCCGTTCCTGCCGGGGATGCCGACTCCAACCGGAAAGCTGCTGAATTTGATTATCGTAAACAAGTCACAGACCTTTATCTCAAACGCAGAGCAAAGGGACTTGATCTTACGGTTAATGACGAGTTGTTTTTAGATCAACTCATTGCAGACGGAGTTCCGATCTCCGTTGCCATTGACGGCATCAATCAATCCTTTGACAAATTTAAACCTAAACATAAACGAGACGAGATCAAAAGCATCAAGTACTGCGAAGGACGCATTTATAATTTATTATCCGAGCAAGACGGAAAAATAGACGAACAGAAGATTAGTACTGTCATAGATTCTAAAACTAAGGCTGAACCGGATTATGATCAAGAAGAATATCAAAAAAAGCTTGAGCGGCTGAAAGCCAAGCGTGAGGCTGTGGTGTGATTGGGAAACTTAGGTGATGAACTGAAAAAACTTATTCCAAAGGGATTTGCCGAGCGAAAAGCAGCAGTAATAACACGGCTAGAAGAACACCCTGAAACGAAAAGAATCAAGGGAACTTTTCCTGATCGAGTGGACAACTTGACGCATCCGACAAATTACGGTTCGTTATCACGACACCTTGTTAGTTTTGATAACTGTAGAGGCTGCAAAGACTTAGTTGGTTGTCAGAATGACCACAAAGGTCACTGTAGCGTTGTAGAGGGAAATCCGGATGACGATAAGGGATTGATTTATAGGCTCCAAAAATGCCCTTTGCTCCTTTCTCACGAGAAACAGCAAAGGGTAATGGGAAAGATTAAAAGTCATTTTATTCCTGATCACATTGTGAATGCGACTTTTGAGAGCATTGATCTTGACCCCCATAGATCTGCTGCAATCATAAAGGCTATGGACCTATGTGAGAACTTCGAAGTTGGAAAGAGTAAAAAAGGACTTTACTTATACGGTCAAATGGGTGTGGGCAAAAGCTTGATCTCCGGCGCGATTGCTCAAGAGTTAGCTTCTCAAGGGGTAGACGTTGCAATGGTCTATGTCCCAGACTTTATGTCTGAGGCGAAGGATGCTATTGGATCTAAGACAGAAACGGTTTTGTCTAAACTAGAGGCCTTACAGAACGTTACTGTGCTCATCTTAGATGATATCGGAGCTGAGTACCTGACTACATGGACGCGGGATGAAATACTGGGACCTATTCTACAACGCCGAATGGAGCGATTAGTCACAATTTACACGTCGAACCTAACGATCAAGGAATTGCGGCAACACTTGATAAACGTCAAAGATGCCGCCAAGACCATGGATCAGCGTCAACATGAAAAGAAGGCTGAGAGAATCTTAGAAAGGATAGAACCATTTGCTGAAGTGCTGCATGTAGGTGGGCGGAATCGACGTAGGGATAATTCTCGTAACACAGGAGGAAAGCTATGAAAATATCAATTGATAAGCATATTTTTATCAAGCCGTTAGAACAAGCGGCTAAGTTCCTACCATCAAAAAATGTTATTCCGATATTGGCTGAACTGCTTTTCGAAGCGAAACATGATGGATTGTATATCACCGGTGGAAACGGAACTCAATTCCTACAATCAAAGATTGAACCTGACGATTATCAGTTGATCAAGCCAGGTTCAGCAACTATTCCAGGTAAACGGATCGCTGAGATTGTGAAAGTTATGAAGGGTGTTATCGACATTGAGACAGTCGGATTCGAGACTGAAATTAAGAGTGGAAGAAAGAAATATGACCTTCCTGGCTTAGATCCAGAAGAATATCCTCAATTCATCGAAGATCCCGAAGGTGCTTCGGTAGAACTAGAGGGACGAGCGTTAAAAGTTTTAGTCAAAGAGACGGCCTATGCAGCATCAGAGAGCGACGCGACACCGATTTTAACTGGACTTCGCGTTAGGTTTCAAGACAACATGATTAATGTCACCAGTACAGACCGGCATAGATTGTCATCTTCGGTACAAGTGGCAGATAACTTGATCGAAATGCAGATCATCGTGGGAGCCAAGACAATGTCCGATCTTATGAATCTGATCGGACCAGAGGAGAAGTTAGTAATTAAATTGGTTCAATCGAAACTTGTAGTCGCGACGAAGAATTTCATATTTTGTTCTCGGGTCTTAGAGGGGACATATCCAGACGTAGACCGAATGGTACCAATTAACTATCAATCGACACTTCGGGTAAATCGGGAATTATTGATCGATGCCCTCCAGAGTGTGAAGATTATCATCAAAGACCAAAAGTCCAAAGTTACCCGTATGTACGTAGGAGAGGTTATTGAACTCAAAGCTGCTGCTGAAGGCGTAGGAAAAGTAAATGAATTTGTAGATATCATCTCACTTCAAGGAAAAGGATTTAAAGTTGCATTTAACGGGGAGTACTTCCTTGAAGCTGCTGATTCCATTAATTCCAAGGAACTTATCATAGGGTACTCGGGTATGACGAACCCCATCTTAATCAAAGACGCTGATGACGAGCGAAATTATAGAATTGTTCTTCCATATCGAACAACGGAGGTATAAATAATGACTCTTACTCTTGAAGAAATGTACAACATGCAAAAAGAACTAGATGCAAAGATCGTTGCTGAAAAAGGACTGGAAGGTCAGGATCTGCTTTACAAGCGAACACTGGCTCTCCAAGTCGAGTTGGCAGAGTGCGCAAATGAGTACAGGGGATTTAAGTTTTGGAGTGATCGCAGCGAACCGAAGCATGGATACGATGCCCTGATTGAATGTCCGAAATGCAGCGGAAAGGGATTTTGGTTTAGTGGAGAACGCGTTATCTGTGGTCGTTGTAATGAAAAAGGGAAGATTACCAATCCCCTTCTGGAAGAATTCGTTGATTGCGTTCATTTCTTCCTGAGTATCGCAGGTCAATACGGCTGGCTGGACGCTCTTTATATTTCAGAAGATGCAATTGAAGAAACAAGGGACGAAGGTTTAGATGGAGAAGTAACAGGTGCATTCTTGGAATCGATGTACTGGCTCATGAAATTTCATATGGAAAGAGACCGCGATGAGAAGCTTGAGGAAAAACTCGGAAGGACAAAGCGTGAGATATGTTTCAGGAATGCTTGGTATGTATTTTTAGCTATCGGTCTTGTTGGATTCAATTTTACATTCGAGCAGATAGCCGATGCTTACGCAGCCAAGAACAAAGTCAATCATGAGCGTCAGGTGAATGGATATTGAACAAATACAATGCCAAGAAGGTCATAGTTACCTCAGACGGAACAATGTTCGAGGAAGCACAACTGAAGAAATACAATATCAAAATCACCGGGAACAGATTCGACAGTATGATGGAAGGCGAGTATTACCGGCATCTGCTGCAGTTGAAGAAGATTGGACTCATAAAGGATTTTACTCTTCAGCCCAAATATATACTTCAAGAGAAGCCTAAGATCACGTATATCGCTGATTTCCTAATCACCGATATGGACGGATCGGAACGGGTAGTGGACATAAAAGGTGCTGAAACGGCAGTATTCCGTACGAAGTTGAAGCTTTTCCAAGCAAAATATCCAACTATGCGCATTGAAATACTAACTAAAAAGAGCGGTGAGTTTGTTCCATTGGATCAAGTAAAGAAAGAGAAAGCAGCGCGGAAACGGGCTGCTAACAAATTAATGAAGAAGGCAGAAGGGAAGATGAAATATGAGCGCATCGGCTACCCCAAAGGACGTAGTACTCGAAAGCCAAGATATTGATAGATACCTGGATGAACATGACAAGAGTGAGTTGTCGCGGATCATTTGGAAGGTGGAACAGTTGAAGGCTGCTGAAAATGATCCAAATCAACTTCGGGCTGAATTATCAGGCAACACTTTAGTTTTTCCTGAGAGCGGGAGTAAACATGGAAGAACCAACTAAGTTGCCGCCTGGCGAAGTGGAGACGGTCAGTGGAGTATATGGAACATACAAACGCTATTATCTATTTGAAGAAGAACTGCGGAAATACCGTGAGTTGCCAAAAGATACATTCTGGGATCATCACGGAAAACCAATTGTACAATCTAACTTTCCTCCAAAGAAATGAGGCGCGTAAATGACAGCAGAAGAAATTATTAAAATGGGGCCAAGCAAGGAACTGGATGATCTTGTTACAGTGATAGATTTAGAAGATGGATTCTCTCCTTCAACAAATATGAATGATGCTTGGCAATTAAGAGGTCATTTCATAGATCAATTTGGTGGTGGATTCGAACTTGTTAGATATTGTGATGATTTTCCTGAACATTGCTCTTGGGATAATGACGGAAAGAAAGTTCTTGTGTGGGCTAAAACCGGGGCTGAGGCGATCACGAAAGTAGTAGCATTGGCTGTACGTGACTTTTACGGAGACTTTCATCCTTGGGTATTGTTCCCGGAAATGCAAGGTAAGTTCATAGAGGATCTCAAGAGAAACACAACACTGTTCAATTAAAACAAAGGAGCATAGAGGATTTATACCTCTTGCTCCTTATCAAACAAATCCTCTATCGAGATACCTAAAGCTTCAGAGATTGAGAATAAATGACTTGCTTCGTGTCTTGAATTCTTATCGAATCGGCTTAGTGATCCTTGAGGAACGCCGGATTTTTCTGATAGTTGCATTTGAGTCATATCACGTTCTTTTAATATCTCATTTAGTTTAGGGCGTACTTTCTTCAAATATATCACCTCTCAAAGTGATTATACGATAACGAATATTTTTTCGCAAGATCCATTGACCTATTATTCGATATCGTATATTATTGAGTTACAGTTAAATATACGTAATGCGATAACGAATAATAATTAAAAGGTAAATTTCCCTTAAGTGATGGAGAGTGAGTGTATGAATAAAAAGAAACTTGATCTTACGGAACTTGATGATCAATCGCAGGAAATTAGAGAAGCAATCGCATTTTATGCAGCTCATACCGTATTACTGATTCATTTCACGGCAGACGAGCGCGAACGGCATTATCAAACACTGGAACAGGCGGGCTACTTGGAGAGAATTTCTTAAAACCGCAGTAACGGCGCGGCGGAACAGCATTGTTCTAGCCCTAAAATAGAAATATAGGAGGTGTAAAAGAGCATGGGTGAACACAAAACATTCTGGAAACCTAAAAAGAAAGTCAAGGAGAAACCCCCATACAGTAGCTTGCGTTCAAACAAAACAAAGACTAAAAAAGAAGTTCCAGAACATAAAAAGGCACTCCTTGCTCACCACAAACCAGGACAGAGTTCGAAGGATCGGTGTGACTTTACTAAGGAAGTGATTGATGAGCTTATTGCAGAACAAGGCGAAGTATGCCCGTGCTGCAAAACTGCTTCGTCAAATACTACTCACCACGTTTGGCCTAGAGGCCGGAAGGGGCGGGGTGTAAAAACGAATGGGCTTAGAGTCTGTTGGCCTTGTCACGACAAAATTCAAACGACCGATGAATTACTCCAATATTGGATTTCAGTATACCGAGAGAAATATGGAGATTACTTTTGGTTCGATGAAAAGGACTGGGAGGAATTTCATCATAAACAAAATATTCAACAACAGAAAGAAAGTGAGAAGCAAGAACGGGAGAATCAGATTAAACCGGTTGTAGATCTTCTTAGTTCGGCTGCTGGACGCAGTCTCAAGGCTAAAGAATTGCGGTTGCTTCAGTCCTTTGAAGATAAGGATATGGCGGTATTCGCGACCCTTATGGCTGACGTATTCGGTAGACCATTGGAAGAGCCAAAGGTTTACAACTATGGTGAACGTTTTGAAGATTAGGAGTTGTTAAAATGGCTAAGGTCAGAGATGCAACGTATATGCAGCGCCTTGTAAACAAACGTGAATTAATACCTATTTTTGAATCTTATGAATTGCAAATATATCGGAAATTAGAGGAAGTTGATCACTTACTTGCTCTCGTTTCTAGCGAAGCAGTTACATGTGGTGTAAAAGCGGATCATTGTAGGGAGTATATCCGCACAAACGTAACCGACATGATTGATCAGATAGCTGAGAAACGGGAGAAAGAATGGAGGAGCAGGTCTCGAAAGGTCAAATGAAATCTTGTTAATTCATATAACAACGTGAGGTGATTATTTAAATGACCGAAACAGAACAGCGCAGACGCTTCCAGCGAATCAAATCTTTGAGTACTAATAAGTTTTGGAAGTACATGAATGTACTTCATACGAGGGCGTACACCAAAGCCGAAAACCATTATCAAGAGGCTATGGATATCGTATTAACACCAAAGCAGAAAGCAGCAGTAATTGCTAAGGCTAATGAGATTCGAGAGTTATGGGATGGCATGCCATCAATCACGTTGGATGCTACAGAGGATGCAGAAATGCGGGAGCTGGGAGTTTAAAACAAATTCGGGCATAGCCCATAAGGAGAGATAAACAAGCATGACTCAAAAACCTAATGTAACTTTTAACCCAGATGAAAAAGCGGTTGTTCTGAAATCAACGAAGGATTTGTTCTTTGCTGCCAAGCAACTGCATGAATGGATCACCGCTGACGACCTGTCTGAAGAAATGGCCGGAATTCTCCCGAGTTTAATTGAAAGTCACTTCGGAGATATTGCCAAGCAACTCGGTTATGAGAGTGTCCTAACTAAGGAGAAGGAAGAGCGGTATTGTGAGATTCGTCAAGCTAACGAACGGATTCATGAATTGGAGAAGCAGATGGGAGCGTCCCGTCCTGTGGATGGATTGCAGCAGCAACTCACTCATCTTACAAGCACTGTATCGAAATGGTGGAAAGTACATGGATTTAGACATGTATCTGATGCCGGATTCACGGAATACGGATTCTACAAGGCAAACTTCTGTTTCATGCTCGGGTATATGGGATCTACGTTTAGCGATACACCGGAAACAGACAAGGTTCAGCATAAAAGTCGGCTTGAGCAAATGCAGGAGGAAGGATGGGAGATTGAATTTGATAAGCGTGGAAATGATCCTCATTTGATTGATAACGATAGTAACCGCGCCAAGCTCATTGAACTGATCGAATCTCGATTCCCTTCAGCGAAGATTGTCCGGACGCGTAACCATTATTCCGATCGGCGCGGCCGCTATGAATTCCGGGATATTGAGGTTTATATCTACGATATTCACGACATTACGGAGAAGGCAGTCGAGAATGATCCTCCTCAAAATTCTGACACAGAGTGGATCAATAAAGACAAGACTTGGGAAGAGTGCAACGAGACTTGGACCGGCGAAAACACGGAGGAGGGTTAACCACCCTCTCCCCTACCAGGCCGAATCTATTTTTTCTTGCGCAGCTTAATCAGACTCACTGGTGCGGCAACTATGATGATTATAAAAATCGCTATCCAAGTAGTATAAGTCAATTTAACACCTCCAATATCCAAATTATAACATCAGTGAGGACTGGGGCATGTGCCATAGTTCACGGATTGAAACCTATAAAGGAGCTGATAAGCATGATAAAACTCACGGAAGTACTTCTAAATGGGCGCGGAGATATTGCAAGTGAAACGTCTGTATTCATTCCGGTAGATGTAGTGTTTAGAACTTACAAAGTCTATACCGATGTCACAATTCCCGGTGCGGGACATGCGCTGGTTAAGGAGAGCCCAGAAGAGATTGCCAACATGATTCTTGACTATAAGCTGGCTATGGAAAGATATAAGGCATCCAGCATAGCAGCCTACCTCTATCGTACACAAGAAGACGAAAATCCATATACGCCGCCACTTGATCAAGAGTTTATTTTTGGAAGACTAGCCGGAGTCGAGCGCTTTAAAAAATCCATTTCAGGGGAGGCATAACCAGTATGAGCACATTAACTCTAGAGCAAATGTATGAAATGCAGAAAGTATTGGATGCACGGATCATCAAAGAAAAGGGGCTTGAAGGCGTTGACCTGCTACCGAACACAGTCTTAGCTCTTCAGGTAGAAATCGGAGAATTGGCAAATGAATGGCGCGGATTCAAGCATTGGAGCAACCGACAGGAACCGAAGATGTTCCCACTTGAAAGATGCAGTTACTGCGGAGAAGAAGTTAGCTATACGCGCCCAACTCCGTTTATGGCTGATGCTGGCGCCGACATGTGTGAACATTGCTGGGAATCAACACGAGTGGAGTATGCTGCAGCTCATGATGAACATATTGGAGCGTTTAAGGATTATCCGCACTTCCCGGAAAAACAACCACAAAAACTACTTGAAGAATACGTAGATTGCCTACACTTCTTCCTGAGCATCGCGCGACAGCTCAACCTTACGGCAGATGACCTTTACTGCTGCGACGAATACGTGGATGGAGAAACTTCCGTACTATTCACAGAGATTCTCCATCAGGTTGGAGCGATTATCGGTGACAAGTTTTTAGCAAATCCAATGGAGAATTTCGATATGCATCGAAAACATTTTTTCAAAGGGGCACTATATGCTTTCTACGCTTTGGGGGAGCAACGATTAGGATTTACCTTCGAGCAGATTACAGAAGCCTATACAGCCAAGAACAAAGTAAACCATGATCGGCAATCCAATGGATATTAAGAGAGGGTGACATTATGACTGAACTTAAGAAATGCCCCGAATGTGGTCGGACACTTTGCCAACTCTGTGAGGAAAAACATTCAGAACTGGTCATGAAAAATAAGTTCAACGGTAATGAACTGGAAGTTTGCAAGGCATGCCATAAGGAGGTATGGGGCAAATGAGTGAATCAGGAAAAGTTTCCTTACCCAGCATGACACCAGAACAGCTTGCATTGCTCAAAGCAGATATAAAAGCTGAAATCCTAAGAGACCTAACCAAGCAAGATTTAAGAGTGAGCCACTCTGCGGCAAAGAGTCCTTTAGCTGATCTATACGCTAAGTATAAAGGCCCATTATATGAAAAATTCGGCGTTGGTGTATGGGCGCAAGTATGGGAGGCGATACGCAAACTGGCAACATTCCGGGCTGGGCATAGATATATCCGAGAACTACTTCCAAGCGAAGAAGTGGAAGCAGCAGAATTTGCAGAAGGGCTATTAATTCAATTACTTGGTGAAGGGGAATCTCAATGCTGACACCAGAACGGATAGAAGAGATCAAACAAACTGCTGATGATAGTTGGTTTGCTGCTGACAATTCAAGAGGAGCAGAAGCGCACTTGAGAGGTGAAGTGTTTGCCTTATGTGAAGGCACGAACGAGTTGCTGGCTGCTCTAGAAGAGTCACAACAAGAGGGGGAACGATTAAACGAAATTTGCAAACAATTAGCCGGAGAAGAAATGTTGTTCCAAGACGGGAAGTACGAAACTGAAATGCAGAGGGTGCAAGGCAAGTTAGCAGAGGCACAGCAGACCATAGCCCGACAACAAAAGGTGATTGATTGGTATGAGAGTGGTGGAAGCATGGGTGAATTGGTTGAGGAAGGGGTGCAGTCATGACACAGGTAAAGGATAAGACAGACCAGCAGCTTAACCGGGCGCTGGCGGAGTTGATGGGATACACGGTGGAATGGTCCAAAACTCAGGAACGATGGAGTTTAATGATTGGCAGAAAAATACGCGCTACCTCCAGTGGTACAGAGGATCTGATATGGACCTACGCACCTGATTACTGCACCGACCCAGCTGCCAGCCTAGAGGTACAGGCAAAGGCTATAGAGGTAGACGCAAAAATGTATGTTTGGAATCTATCTATTGTCAAATGGAAGGACGCTGTAGAACCTGAAGAAATTGACGGATGGGAATCAATAAATCTTGAAGATATTGGTGACTTACTCACCGCCAGCCCCCGAGAGAGGGCAGAGGCGGCATATATCACGCTATCCCAGGTCGAGGAAGGATCCAGAAAATGAAAACCTTCACTACTACGCAAGGACTTCGTGTGATTCCGATTTCAGAGAATGAGTCTCTGTTTGAGGCAAAGTGTTTAGATGCTGAATGTGAAGAAGTGTTCTTCACTTCCGGGAGTTATTCCTATCCTCCATTTTGCCCATCCTGCGGCAAAGAGAATACTTCCTATTCTAGTCGCCACGACCTAGAGGAGTGATTAATGGTGCGCTATAGAAGGACGTTTTTAGAGAAATATGAAGCACTAGCAGGTGATGACCCTAACGGCCCATTCGCGGGTGACTTTAGGGAAGAGGTCGGAGAATTTGTAATTGAGTATATTGCTGAACATGGCAAGTCTCCATCAAATAAAGAGATTATTGAAAATTGCATATCCTGTGAAGAACGTATCAGGCTTGAGAGTTCGCTAATAAAGGGTGGTTCCAGTGAATAAAACAGAACGGAAAATTGTATGGGAGATTCAGCAGCACTCAAATATTGTCCCCGGAATTAAGAATCAGATGGATACGGGAGCTGCTACCAGTCAGAGATATGATCTGATGGAGCAGGCACATCTTGTAAATGGTGCCCTGTGGAACCTCTTCCAACTTTCCATTGCTCAGGATGATGGGGAAAAAGAAGATTTTAAGGAAGACCTAAATAATTCGTTAGAATCTCTTCGTGAATTTAAGCGAATACGTGACAGCGAGGAATGGGAGAGAAATTCAGAATATCCCTATTCGGTACGACTCGGTAGCTGGTGATTGCGGACAGTCAGGAGAAAAGGAGGGATTGAAATGCTAAAGGAAATGAATGAAGGGTGGTACGAGCAATTGGATAAATGGGTGACATTGCTGCAAGAGGGAAAAAGCGAGGAAGTCATTGCGGAAATGCACGACCTTGTATGTGGATACGAGCAATCCTGAACAGTACGAAGAAACGGCCGACAGGCCATCGTAACGACCGAATAGGCACGAGCCGTAAGAGATCATTCAGATCATTAAGGGAGTAGGAGTATCCCTCCTCTCCCAAAGGAGGATATAACATGAAACTGAAATATACATGTCCACACTGCAGGATTAAATCTTACTCGAAACTTTGGAATGCCGAGACAATGAAAAAGTACGGAACATACTCAGATGAAATTTGCGAGATTCAACAAAGGGAAAACAATTCATTTCACATTTGCCCTAATCCAGAATGCAGAAAAGAGTCAGAAATGTTTAAAGGTGATTTGATCAAGATCGGGGAGGAAGCCCAATGACACAAAGGGACTGGCAAAAGGATTTTGATTTTTGCAGACACGCAGACAAAATACCACTCACGCCGGGAAACGTACGCGAGTCTATGTTTGCATTAACATACTGGCTCCAAGAAGCCAAAGAACTCCAAGAGATCATGTCGGGACGTGGTAGAGAAATACTAAGACTTCGCAGCTTATTGGGAGGTCTCAATGATGAACTGACAGCAACAGAAGACCGAGCAGACGCAGCAGAGGCACGGGAACAACAACTAAAAGATGCGGTACAGCTTGCGGTTAACGATCTCGAACTATGGAGTGACAAAACACTGGCAGCAAAAGTTGTGTTAGGACAATTACAACGCACATTATCCACCCTTTACCCAGATACCCCAGCACCCAAGGAGGGCGAATAGAAATGAACAGGACGGAAGTCGAAGCTAAAGAAACCGAGTGGAAGAAAACGCTGCGGGACATGAAAGAAAACGGAGTCATAACTAGCGCTATGAAAAAGAATTTGAATGGAAAAATCAGCGTGTGGTGCTACGATCAAACGCATGTTGAGGAAGGAGATAACCAATGACATCAGACATGCAAAAACTTCAAAAAGAAACGATCGACAAATGTCAGGAATACTATGAGGCTGTTGCTGAATGGCTACCCATGAAAGGATTCATATGGTTACGGAACGAGGAAACTGGTCAACTGATGGTGTACACAAGGGGAGAATATACGACACAGATCATGGAATTCCTAAAGGGACTGGAGGAAACGATATGACACTCACAAGGGAAGATAACGATATACCGAAAATAATACGCCGAAACTTATTTCAACAAAAACATGGTATGCATTTCGACTTAGAGGATGTCCTTAATGATTCTGATTTGATGGAGAAAATCATCTATCTTTATGACATCGGTATAACAGTGAAGATGATAAAGGGCGCTTACTCTGACATTGAGAATGAGAGAGGCGAAGATAACCGAACAGTTACAGAGTCTATCGAAGGCAGAGAGTATTACTGATTGGCCGTCAGGCCTCCGATTCGACCGCATTACATAGCGACAGCGGAGGCCGCAGGGCTGTACTGAACTTATAAGGGGGCTGAGACACATGTTACCAATCAAATGGACAGATCGCTTTGGAGAGGATCATGTATTTATGGTGGGTCAGGGTGACGATGTCTTTCATGTGATCCCGAATAAACGCGATGAAGAAGACAATTCACATGTAGAGATATTGTCAAAACAAGCACTTATCGAAATATCAAAAGTGCTGACAGCAGAATCAATTTAGGGGGCTGAGACCCCCAATCAAAGGAGACGATACACGATGGGCAGAGAGATTAAATACAAGGCATGGTTGCCGACAATCAAAAAGATGACTTATGGTCATACGCTGGAACAATGGTTGCTGGACTTCCCGCACTTGGAAGATTTTTCGGAGGACACAGTTTGGCTGCAATACACCGGATTAAAGGACAAGAACGGCCGGGAGATCTACGAAGGGGATATAGAGGACTACAACACCCATGTATATTGTGACGAACGCCGCAAAGGAATTGTATGCTTCGATACTCATAAATGCACTTACAAATTGGTTCCTGTAGACCTTTATAAAATTAATGCTGGTAACGGTGGTTGGTCAGGACACTTCTTCGACTCTCATATTGCTGCTACATCCGAAGTCATCGGCAACATCTACGAGAATCCAAAACTACTAGAGGTATAAGGGGGAGAAGAGGAATGGATAAGTATCCGCTAAAACTGTCCGTTCGATTAAAGCAATTCTTATGCGCTCATGAGACGGTATCCATAACCAAAGAGTTTGAAGGGATAAACAGCAGGAGAGGTCAACTTTTAGTTTTGTACGAATGCGGCAAGTGTAGACACTGTACTATTACGTGGGAAAAGAGAATTGAGGGGGAGAAGAGGATATGAAGAAGAGTATCAACTTTTGGGAAACGAGCAATATGGCAATAGCAGTCAGAAGATTGTGCTGTCCTGAGTGTGAAGGTGAGTTTTATGAAATTGATGATCATGAGTTAGACGAATGCCCATTTTGCCATGTAGCGATATTTGATGAACCGGAGACTCTGGGATGGGACTCTTCGACTTATACACTCATTGTAGATCACAAGACAGGCGTTCCGAGCGTGATCAAAATGGACGAGTACGAACCAGTTGTGCGCGAAGCGCCATCGAGTCAGACCGAATAATCCCAGTGAAACGGGGGCCGGATAAGGTTTACATAATCTGCTCCCCATAAAGATAGGAACAAGACACTTTGATAAACTGAAAGCGAGGTAAACATAAATGAGCAACAAACTTAAACGTAAAAGAGCAGTAATTCAGATCATGGAAGAAAAAGAAGGCATCGTAACAAAACTAATTATTGGTGGAAAAACATACGTACTGCAAGAATAACAACCCTCCCCAATTGATTGTAGTAAGAAGAGGGCTGAAGCGCAAAAATTAGGATGTGGTATAAAGGTCCTTATTTATTAACCTAGCCATTTCTTTATCCTGCTCAATAATTCTTGGATCATCGTCATCAAGAACATTTGAAAAATTATCTTCACCGATTTCGATGAATTTCAAAAGGTTTTTAAAATCAGCCTTCTTACCAAAACGAATGAATCTTTCATATTCAAGAGTGAACTGAACATAAACTGCGTCATCAAATCTCCCTTGAGATTTAAACATCAATTCTTCTAGTCGTCTTTGTAAATCATTACTGGCTGATACGTAGATGATATTGCGATCCTTATTTTTTAGAATTAATACTCCAGAATCGGCTGGGATTTTCGTTCCGCGTTCACTTAGTGAAATAAGTTCAGTCCACTTAAAATCTTCAATTTTTTCATATAGCTGTTCAAGTATCAGTCGGAACTCGCTTTTAGATATGAAATTCATTAAAAAACTCCTCCTTGAAATTATTAGTATCTAACTTGATTATTCCATACAAATATTCACAAATCCTCTTATAAAGGAGAAAACTTTATGTTAATAAATAAACAGATTGAACAGAATGACGCTTTCATATTGCAACAACATATAGAAACCCTCGTGGATCTGAACACATATATTATTGATTCACAAAAGCCAGCCCAATATCTAATAGATGATTATGACCTAATCGACAAAGATCCTGAAGAATTCCGACGCCGTGGTATGGTGGCTTACGGCATAACAGAAGACCAATTATCCGTAGTAAAGACGTATGAAATCCACTCTATACTGACAGTAAATATATAAGACAGCCGTAGAGAGGAGAATTTTCCATGATTGAACTATTACCAACAATAGAGAGTGACTTTAATCCTAAAAATGACGTTGAATTGATTTCTCAAGTTTATCAGGTGCAGTTTTTCGTAAATGCAGATCAGGAAGATATTCGAAAAACCATTTGGTTGCTCAACAGTTACCGGACCATAAAAGGATTAGTGGATAGTTATGAATTTGTACTTAAGCAGCCACAGGAGAATGGACTAAACGATTTTGATATGGCTGGAGTAGAAGGAGCAGTAAAGCGACTAGGTTCAAGTGATTCGATATCCAATCTGCCAGCTAATGTGCTCATAGCTAAAGAAACACGTCATAATAACTATCTTCTTTATAAACGAGTTACAGAAGCTGTAGCGCACGCAGCTAATAACATTATCGATCCACATGAACATAAGATTGTACAACTACTCTTTGTAGGAGAAAGAAAATATCGATACAAGGATGCTGTAGAGTACATGCGAAAGGGATACAAAACAGTTGCTTATGGCATCGAAGCTACTACATTTGCAGAAAAGCGCCGTAAGGTTATCGCATCTCTTGCGAACACGCTGTTATTCAATGGAACACTGGATTACGTTACCATCGATTATGGAAGAGGACGAAATAAAGTGGGAGAAATTGGTTTGAGAAAGATAGAAAACACTTAGACCGTAGTAACTAAATGTGATTACGCGGTCTAAGTTGTTTTTCTTACAGTTTAAGCATGTTCCAATGCACCTGTGATAATTTTGATAAATATCGCAGCCGCTAATCTAACCGACCATACTTGAAGATTGTATTCCCCATTGATTTTTACAACTGTAAATTCAATATGATCTCTGTTACCAGCTAAATTAAACCTTACTTTATGATCAAATTCACCAATTTTTTCACCTGGTTGACCAGCATTGTTCTTCCAAACTGTAAAGCAGTATTTAGCGTTATTGCCAAAATTGACTTTCCTTGATTTCAACTCAAGACCGTTAGTGTTATTGTTGACTTGATTTGGTCCCCAGTTATCAGTATGAACATCACATTGGACTTGAATGTGAAGATCCCTACCAGTGTGATTACCAATTGTCAGGTATGTCCTCTCTGACTTAAGATTAAGCTCATTTATTTGATCTTCAGTTAAGATGTCTTTTACTAGCATTGAAACTGAGTCTACTCCGCTGTCAACGATGCTGATGTCACTAATACTATCCATTGGAAGGCCTCCTTTTTTATGTTGCATTAGGTATTGTGATTTAAATTAAGAATAGATATTCAGGAAAAAAATGAAACTAAACGGAACGCTGATATCCGTAGTGTACCAGCAGTAAGCCTCAAATATAATAAAGATAACGAGGCGAGAGCTTCCGTACTACTCCATATCTGGTTGCGGCAATCTGTGACGGGACATCACACCGCAACTCATACCCGAACACCTCCTGGGCAACCGTGATCTCAGCGGCTAAAGATATGGATCGAGAACGTGAACCGGATACGTCAATAAATACCGGACAAACCTATGAGAACAGTGCACAGAGGGGGATACCCCGAAGCCTTAAAGGTGCACATTGTAGCCCAATCCGGGGCATGGCGGATTAGCGGTAGCCGCATGTTACAAATTACCGCCTAACAATAATCCGTTAGTGCTCACGGATAAATGAGTACAACATAAGATGTGGTGGCGGAAGAGAGACGCAGACGTTAGAGCGAGTCGGGATGCGTTGTAGAGATCCTGCTTTAAGAGGCGGACGATGCAGACAGTAGCTGGCCCCGTGTAAGGGAGAGAGGCCCTTACCCACATCAAATCATTAAAGGGTATGCACACAATGTCCTACGGGCGTTAGAGCGGCATACCGTTTTCTTTTTCTATTCGCAATGGTATATTAAGTAAGAGGACAGCCGTTAGCGGTTATTCCTTTCGGCTTCTGTGCCGGCTCAGTAAAGAGCGTAAATCACCGTATGCGTCTCACGGTTTGTATGAGTGCTATATAGTGGCAGCTGATGGCCTTCATGAAGGCATGCGCAAAGGGAAGCTCCGGTAACGGGCTTGTAGATACGCGCCATCAGTTGCTTTTTTTATTGATATAGTGGCGGAAAAGGTAGACGCAACGTAGCGGTGTAGCTAATAGCTCTCGGTAAAAGAGCGCTGAAGCTCCAGCAATATCGGGCATAAACGAGATACCGCGAAATTTACCATGCAAGGTGCGAATCCTTGCCTACATCAAAACAAACGAGCGGTATACTGACAATGTCCTGGAGGCATTAGATGGGATACCTCTTTTTAATGTACCTAGGAATAAATTACCAAGAGGATAACTCCCGCTTTGCATAGAAGACTCTCTGAAACATCAGCGGAGGAATAACTATGAAATCTGATCCATTACTGAAGGTAATGAAAGGATGGCTTAAGAAGCAAGAACAGATATTTGCCATTCCCACTGGAGGTGATCAAATCATAATCATCAACGGAAAAGATATTAATAAGGTGATGCGAGGAGCAAGTGACACGATTTTAGCTGTAACAGCTAATGGAAATTACCGCATACTAAACGAAGATTGTGTAGCTGCAATGCTAATGCCTAAAGAATTGGAGAAGGCAGATATGCAACGCATATCCAATAAACTACATATCAATCTACGACGAGTGCAAAAAGTTGATCGTAAGAAACGAAATATTATGGTTGAGGGCCGAATACACAGGGTTGAACGGGAATATTGGAAAAGATTCATTCAGGCTTACGATAATCAATAGGACAAGGGCTAAGTTATCTTTTCATAGACTTTTGACGTAGTAAATTCGAATTAAATTCATGTTACATTGTACATACAACCAGTATATCTTCATCAAGTAGCGCCTCATTGGGCGCTTTTTCTATTTCTATGAAACAAAATTATACTTAAGGAGAGATAACAATGATACTAAATGGATTGCGATTAGAGCTAACTATTCATGCACATGAGCAATTCACTGAAAGGGTAGGGCCGGCGACGTTTGAAGAGATTCGGGATGCCGGACGTGAACAATTGGCAGCAGGGGACTACAGACGAGATGGAGATTTCATCAAGATCTATGATGCCTGGTGGATATTCACTATTCGCGAAGGAAAGGTTGTGCTGATCACATGCTATGGTAACAGTCACTTTGATGTACCGAGGGCATTAGCTTGGGCAAGGAAACATGATGATCGGATTACACTGGATAACTTCCAGATTAACGAAGGTCAGCAAATCATATAGGCAACAACCGACAGCGCCGATGAAGGGCGTTTTTTATTTGTTAAGGAAAATTTTCCTTAACCGATTGTTTGCTTGTAAGCCTTCTGTAACGTTACAAGAATTACAAGTTAAACCCTTATAGAATAAGGCTCTTCATTATATGCATTCTAACTTGTAACGCTTCAAACGTTACAAAATGCCATTACAAGCGTTACAAGACGTTACAAACGTTACAAGAATAGAAAAGGGGTATGCTCAGTGGCAAAGCCATCGAAGATAGAAACATTAGGGTGTCAGGAAATTGTGTGGGCTGGTGTGAGGAACGGAAAGACTGTACGAGCAATCGCTGAAGAATGTTCTGAATGGGCAAATGAGCAAGTCTCACATACAGCTGTAGCGAAGTATGTCAAAGAGAAGGGGACGGCAGAACAAGCCAAGAAGAAAGATGCAATTGTGGCTGACCGCAGGCGTGTGATTAAGACAGTTCATCAGGAGATAGATATTATTCAAACCAACCTTGATGCAACCAAACGCCTCATTGATCGATTTGAACTGGTGGACGATCTACCGAAGTTGTTCAGAGAAGAGATGGATGAACTGATTGATAAACTCATGAATGACGGTGAAGAGTTTAACTATGTGAGCTTCATCGAGAGTTGGCAGAATTCATTCGAAGTGGAATTACGCCGGAAGGTTGTTGAAATAGTATCGCTTAACCGTGAGGTACGCGAGAACATGAAGTTCCTTGTTGCATTAAGGGAGAAGGCGTTCCAATTCGAGCTGGTACAAGAGTACATTAACATCTTCATGGAGATATTCCAGGAAGAGTCTAGTGATGGAGCTTATGACCGTTCGATCATCCGTATATCCGCCAACCCACGAATGAAGCAACTGATTGATCAGCAGAAGCTATATACAGGCGGCGGTGAATAAATGTGCTGGCTAAACTGCATGAACAGATCCGTAAAGCGGCTGAATCAATTGGAGGGGCAAAAGGTCCGAAGCTAAAGTTCGTTGATCTGGCTGGAGAAATTAACAGAAAGATCGAAAGTGAATATAGAGATAATCCAGCAGGCCTTAAGGAACTCAAGGGAAACCTTGATGACTTTGAGGCCTTTTGTTTTGAATTCCTGCGGATTAAGACTAAGACGGGGGATATCGTACCACTCACCCTGAACAAGGCGCAGAAGAAGCTTGCCAAAACAGTATTCGACCAAATTAAATCAGGCAAACCGGTGCGTATCATCATCTTAAAGGCGCGACAGATGGGATTCTCCACTACAACAGAAGCTATCATTTACTATCTGTCCTCGTTACAGGAAGCAAAGAATGCGTTTATCGTAGCTCAGGACTCCAGCGCATCCGAAAACCTTTATGATATGTTCCGGCTTTACTATGATTATATCCCCGAGCACATTAAACCAATGCGCAAACGGAACAACAGCCGTCGCCTTACGTTCGAAAGCCCAGCAATGAAGGACGTTGATCGTAAGAAAGAACCGGGACTGAAATCAAAGATTACAGTACAATCAGCGGAGAATCGGGTCTTAGCTCGTTCAGAGACTATTCATTACCTCCACATCTCAGAGTTGGCGTTCTGGCCTGAGAATCGCAAGAAAAAACATCTGGCTTCCCTATTCGCTGCCCTTTCCAAGGAACCACGTACAGTCGGCATTATCGAATCCACAGCTAACGGTATTGAGATATACAAAGAAATGTGGGATAACGCTGTAGCCGGTAATAACGACTACATTCCATTGTTCTTCCCGTGGTTCGATATGCCGGATTATCGAATGAAGATTCCAGATGATTTTGAACTAACCAAGGAAGAAATCGAGTTAAAACAAAAGTTCAATTTAGCTGATGAACAATTAGAATGGCGACGCTATACAATCAGGAATGACTTTGAAGGTGATGAAAAGCTATTCCGGCAGGAGTATCCTTCCACACCAGAAGAGGCATTCTTGGTCACAGGCCGGACGGTATTCAATCAAGACAAGCTTGACGCCATGACCAAGCATACACAAAAAGGAATCAAATACTCAGTAGTCATTCCTCCGGCAATTGAAGGTGCGGGTTATGACTGGACATCGGTCAAATTTATCGAGGATGAACGCGGAGAGTTTGAAGTCTTCAGCGAATTCGATCCTGAAAGAGAATATTGCATCGGAGCTGACGTAGCTGAAGGGTTGGAAGGCGGGGATGCTTCAGCAGCTTATATCATTGATGCCGAGACCGGTGAAGACGTTGCCGCAGTTTACGGGCAAATGGATCTGGATATCTACGCCAAGCAACTGGACTATGTAGGGCGTTTGTATGGCGATGCGCTGTTAGGCGTAGAAACGAACAATGTGGGGCACAGTGTCATTAACACGCTGTTGAACGTGACATTCTATCCGAACCTTTATCATCATGATTCCTATAACGCTGAAGCTGGAACGAATGAGAATAGACCCGGATGGCCTACAACAACTGTCACGCGTCCGATACTCGTAGACGCGCTTATAGAAGGCATTCGAGAGGGAGTATGGCGTATCAATGATGCTAACCTGATTAGCGAGATGAAGACCTTTGTCCGCAATAGAGCCGGCAAGCCGCAGGCTATGGGCAAGGGAACATTAGGTGGCTGCAAAGATGATAGAGTTTTAGGGTACGGCATTGCCCATCAGATGAGATTACGGCGTCCACCAAGTAATAAACATGTTATGATCCCGAGCATAGGAGCCATAACTTTAAAAAGGACATAACACATAGTGGGAAAACTTACTATTTGGTATAATCCTAAAATCACTAATAAAGGAGAATTATATGCAAACTTACGAGGACTTCTTTAAAGAACAAGCAGTTGACATTGAAACAGGCAACAGCAAGGTATTATATGATGCTGACGCAGAACAATTAATGGTTGTTGTAAAACAAAAACGTACTTTTTTCGAGGAATTTAGAAGTAGCATACGAGAAAGTGATTCTTTAGGTTCAATGGCGTTTCATGTCGAAGGGAAACATAATATTATTGGTGTCGAATTGCGAGGTTTAACTCAAGACAAGATACTTAATATACTAATTCCTTTAGGGGAAGTCACTATTCCAGCATTTAAAGCCATAGCCAGTACTTCTAAGTTCTTGCATGTAGCTATTGTTACTGATGATTTACAGGAAGTCTATGGACTTGGAGTTTTTAAAGATCAAATGGCAAAAATGGCTCTTAGTAAAAAGTTAGATGATATCCTCAGCATATAGGGCTCGTGAGGAGACACGAAGAAGACTAAAAAAACAAAAAGGACAGAAGGTGATTTTTATATTCACTTTCTGTTTTTGTATCCAAAAACTAAATCCGGAATCTGATGCTTCCTAGTATTGGAGGTGTTACAATAAAAAGAAACTAAGGGGGCTAAGTTATGAAAGATGAGACTTTAAGAAGTCTAGAGGGTTATATCGGAAATCTTGTTGGAAGAACGTTCATCAAGAGTGTGGCAATTGAAAATGGAGTAGTTAATATATTTTATTTTTCCGATTATGAAGACTATAAATCAAATAATGAAAATCCATTAATCACTGAGATCGATTATGATGATTACTTCACTCAAAATAAAATAGACAAAATTTTAGTGGGGGAACCGGCAAGGATATTACGTCAATTTCCTTATCTGAATAACGTGTACATCATGGTACCCCACAAAACATACACATTTGACGTGAGTGTTTCGCGAGAACGTTTAAACTCATTCTTGGGATACAAAATAGAAAGCCTAAGCGTATACGATGAATCTTGGAGAGAGAAGTTCGCCGATATGTTTATTTACAACAAAGGCAACCGAAATAGATTTCTGTTAGAATTCTCAAGAAAATACTCCACTGAAAATAACTCATGAAACCCGTAGTAACACCGAATAAAACCAATGATATTATTAATCCATAGAAGTATGAACGAATACAGAAGGTCAGGAAACTTTTCCTGCCTTCTATTTTTATGTCTGGAGGAGGTGAAAACTTGAAATGGTATCATAAACTTATTTATTCAGCTGCTAATGCAATCCTACCGGCATCAGTAAAGCGTCAGATGATGGGTGTAGGCAGATCAACAGTAACCAGTAACTCAAATAATTGGGGCATATTTAACTGGTTACCGAAGAAATATCAGAGCGCTCACAATATTGATTTGACTAAGCTCCAAAGTTACACAGCAGAAGAATTACTTGAGCTTCTTATATCAGTTCACCCGGACATTTCTCATGCGTTATACACATACCTCAGAATGGGAGATACCGAGTTAACCTTCACAGCTAAGAAAAAATCAGGTAGTGATGACAAATCCGGGCAACGAGAATTGGACGCAATTAAGGAAATGCTTGAAACGCCATTGTCGTCACCCGGCTACCAACACGGGCGGTCACTCGGTAAGCTGGATACGATTCAGCGCATGATGATCATGGTTCGCGGGGCGTGTGCCGGTGAAGTCGTCCTTAATGAGCGATGTAATGATGTAATCGATATTGTGCCAGTAGATCCGGCGTTAATATGGTTCCGCAGGGAGCCAGTCACGAACAGGCTTGTGCCGTGGCAATATGTAAAGAACCCGGGCAGCAGGAATTCAGGCGAGGAATGGTTCGGGCAGTATAAGAAGATCGACACACCGACATTCATCTATGAAGAATTCGACCCTATGGTTGATGATCCTTACGGACGCACGCCGTTCCTGCCGGTGCTACAAGTTGTGTTCTTTCACCTTCAGGTGCTTCAGGATCTCAAGGCAGTCGTTCATAATCAGGGCTATCCACGGTTGGACATTTCCATGCTTGAAGAAATCATGCTGAAGAACATGCCGCCAAGTATCAAAAATGATCCTAAAGCGCAGCAGACATGGCTCAAGGAACGAATGGATGAGATGCTAAACCATTTCAATTCACTCAATCCAGATGATGCCCTAGTTCACTGGGATAGTGTAAAGGTTGAATACCTCAAGGGCGGTAACACAGGACCGATGATCGACATTAAAAAGTTGATCGATATCATTGATACCCAAATGGCAACTGGTCTAAAGACACTTCTCACCTTGTTATCACGGCATCAAGGTTCCACAGAGACATACAGCTCAGTGGATACCCAAATATATATCAAGTCCGTCGAGTCCGCCCGGAGCGTAACCAAACGTTTCTGGAAGCGGGCTTTTTCTATGGCTGTAAGAGTGCGTGGTGTGCAAACGCAGGTTGAAGCTGATTATGCACCGATTGATTTGCGTTCTGATATGGAGCGTGAGCGTGATTTGAGAGCGAAGCTTAATAACTACGTACTGGCTGAAAAAGAGCGTTACATTACCTCCATAGAGGCTGCAACAGAAGCGCGTTGGATAATGGGTCTTAATCCTAAAATTCCATCCGAACTACTGGCAGACCTTGAGGGAAAATATAAAACCGATCCAAACGAGCAAATTCCACCGAATGGAGGTGAATAGCCAATATGCAACCAACAGTAGGTCGTATGGTTCACTATTTCAGTTATGGCACGCCGGGCGGCGAATATCAAAGCGAACCGAGAGCAGCAATCATTACTAAAGTTCATAATGCTACTTGTGTGGACTTATGTGTTCTCAATCCAGAAGGAATGTTATTCAATCGAAGTGTTGTTCAGGGCCAAGGCGGCGGTAAATGGGATTGGCCTCCAAGAGTTTAATTCTGATGCGCCAATGAGCGCGGAGGTGATCAAACATCTAATTGTTAATTACGAAAGGGAGGTGAGAATTAGTAAATGGCTAAACCAACAACTGAGCAATTAGCATTAATCAATCAACTTGCCCGTGTTCCACTCACGGAAGATGAAACTTATGTCTTTCCCGCAAAACTTGTAGGTGATCAAATGATCCCTAATCGTTTTTATCGCCTTACTCCTAACTTTTTGCGGAAAATGGCAGTCCAAGCTAAAGCAGGCGTATCACTATTGTTGGATCACTCATGGGCTAACCTTGGTATTCTAACAGTTCCAATAGGAAGAACCTTTGAAAGTCGATTGCAGATGGATGGGGATGAACTGGCGCTGTACGCAGATCATTACATGAAACTCGGCCAAGAAGTCGGAGATATCAAGATTGACCAAATAGCCGATGGTATTGATGCCGGAACTATCTTTGATACTTCAATTGGCTTCACGGTAAGCAGCCAGACGTGTTCGATCTGTGGTCAGGAGTATTTCGGTGGGAATTGTCCTCACATTCGTGGTAGAGAGTATGATACTAAACTTTGTACCGTTGATATCAATGACGGAGATCTCATGGAGAATTCACTCGTCTTTGACGGAGCTTATCCTGGTGCTGGGGTAGTAGGGATGAGTAATACCTCAGAAACTCAATCAAGTGTCAAATGGGAATCTTTATCTGAAGATGCGAAGTCACTACCAAGTGGCGGACGCGTCTTTTATTCTTTTAGCGGAAAATCTGGGCTTGATGGATTTGTAATCAAGCAAGAAAAAAACAATGAGCCTGAAACACAGGCCAAAGGAGATGACACTGTGACAGAGGAACAAAAAGCTGCTTTAGCAGCATCACAAACACAAGCAACTGCACTAGCGGCTGCAAATGGTGTACTCGGACAAGTCCGAGCAGCATTGGGTGTAGAAAATGACACTGATATCCCGGCGAAACTGACGGCTTTGAGTGCTCAAGCTGCTGATGGCGCGGCGTACAAAGTTAAAGTAACAGAACAAGCCTGTGGAGCTGGTGTCCGGGCGCTGGGTGAAGCATTTAACGTTGAAGCGATGAAGACGGTGCTTTCTAACCTACCGGTAACAGAAATTGAAAAGATTGGTGCTAGCTATGAAGCGCAAGCTCAAGCGGCTCTTGGCGGCGGTGGTCGCCACACAGAAGGTGATAACCCTGATCTTCCTGCCGGTGCAGCCAATGGAACACCACCTGCCAATGCGCAAGCAGCGGCTCAAAAGACACCAGAGCAACTTCAGGCAGCTGAGAAAGAAGCAGCTAAAACAGCTGCAATTGCAGCCCTCAAAAACACTGGCAGAGGCAATCTGCTGAAGGAGGACGAGTAATATGAATCCAGCACAATATAATGGTGCTCCGGGTCCAGGCACGATTTATACTCAGGAATTCACTGAGGTACTTGCTTCCACGGATCTCCAAGCAAAACTTCCGGGTGGTGTACTGCTGGCTCAAGGCAACGGAGTGATTAAAAAGGGAACTGTGCTTGGCAAGGTAACGGCAACGGGGAAGTATATTCCCTATGTTTCTTCTGCAACAGACGGATCTCAAGCGGCCGTGTGCATCTTGGATAATGATCAAGACACAACGATAACCGATATCGGCGCTTCTGCTTGGATTGCAGGGATTTTCGTATCATCCAAATTGACCGGCATTGATACAGCGGCTAAAACAGCGCTGAAACTTTGCTACTTTGTATAAGGGGGAACAACATAAATGGCAAACGTACTTGATCCATACTTCCTAACCGAAGTCGTTCAAAACATCCGTACTGATATCAATAGTTTCCGGGGAGCTCAGATCCTGACCAATGGCGTTGATTTCAAGCCGGAACTTGGTTTAACAATCGAATATGATATCACGTATGACGACACTGGCATGACACCACCAACCGGGCTCAACGATCCATCACCTATTCACGCGGCACCTGTTGTGAAACATATGAGCTTTACTAACCAGGAATGGCGCGAAAAAGCTATAATCGATCGTGAAAAAATTGCGATTCTCCGTAAGCCAGGGACAAGCTTGGAACAAACATGGGGCGAAGATTATATGGTTGAACGAATGGTCAATCTTAATCAACGTCTTGAAACACGTTTCGAATGGATGCGGTGGCAGTCGCTCACTGGGAGCCTTGTAGTGCCAGCGACGGCAACAATGCCAGCACGAACTATTAATTATGGAGTACCGTCCAATAACAAGCCGACTGCAGCTGTGCTCTGGAGCAATGTGGCCACAGCTGATCCACTTGCTGACATTGATCTTTGGGTTCTCAAGTTCCGTGGCAGTGGGGCGCGGCCAGTAAAGATCGTAGTCAACAAACAAATCGATATTTATCTGAAGGCAAATGCTAAAATTCGTGAGTTGATCAAGTTCACTTATGGTAAAGAAGTAGTGACAGCAGGATTGCTGTCAGATATTATCGGCCAACAATTGAACGGCCTTCAATACGAAGTCTACGATGGCGGTTATATTGACGAATCAGGTAATTTTTATCCATTCATCCCGGACAATGCTTGCATTATCATCGGACAAGGCATGACGGGTTCCATGATGGATCTTGTAACCAGCCCTAATAACTATGAAGACATCTTCACTGGACATCCCGGTAAGTTTGCACTGGCAAAACTGATTAAGGGTGACCCTGACCAGTGGCAAGTGATCAACGGCGCAACGGTTCTACCGCGTCTGAAATACGTCAACTGGCATATCTTTGCTACAGTGGCGTAAGAGAGGGGCATACTATGACAATCGTAAAAGTGTTGGTTGATGCTGTAGGGGAATATAATGCTGGGGACATCGTAACAGATGCCCCCGAAGGTCTTGTTGATATTGCAAAGAGACAAGTTCGGAATGCGGCAACGGGTGAATTACTTGTTATGTTCGTGAATAGCAATGACATTGTCAGTGATAATCCTTCCGAACGCGAACTAGAACTCCAAGTTCAACTTGAAGAATCTAAAGCACGAGAGGCGGAGCTGCAGGAGCAAATTGCAATGATCCAAGCAGATGGAGAATTCAAGGAACTGAAAGCTGCTGCCAAGGAATTGAAGATTCCTGGTTACACCAAAATGGATGCTGATGAGCTGAAAGAGGCTATCAGCGCTGCTGGTGGTGACGGTGATGGCAAATAAGATCCTCACCACGGAAACGTATCATGAGGAAATAAGAGGGCGTCTAGGAGTCGGTGAGGATGTATTATCCGATGCTGACATAGACGCTCTTTCTGTTTTACCCATAGCTGAAGCGAAGGTTATTACAGCAGTTCCGGATTATGCTGAACTGATTGATGATGATAGGAACTATGTATATGCAGCGGCTGTAAGCATGGTCGCTGCTATGCTAGCTCCATCCATGACGGCCAGAATTGCCAAGTCCAAGAAAGACTTCGATTTCTCTATTGAGAATCAAGTTGTGGACTGGCGTGCATTCGGTATCCAATTGATTGACGATGCTTATGCATTAATTGATCTGATATCCACGGCAATACATGGAGCAGATGCACCAATATTCGGTGTTGCTGGTCCAACACGATACAAGGAAAGGTGGCGTTGTTAATGTTCAAACAATTTGCACACCGCCATTCGCCTTGTACAGTGAATGGAGAACCGGATGTGGTTATACTTTCCAGGGATACCCGAGCAACAACGATTGTCGGTAAGGAATACATGTACAACGGAGTGTTTGCTCCAACCTCGTCGATTAAGCCGGGAGACCTAATTGAAAACGGCGATACCTTCTTAGTTCAAACCTTACGTTTGACCACGGAGAAAGATCGATATTGCTCATTGATCAAGACTAATGCAGCGATAACAGTCAATCGTTACTCCGGAGAATATGACGAGAATGACAATCAAATCGGTGATGAAGAGTACAGACCTATTGCAGAAAATGTGATTGCGTTTGCTCAATACGTCACGGCGCTGCTACGTCAGGACGATCCAGGCTTACTGCCCTCCACAACATACACGTTGCAATTACAAACAACGGTTGATATAAAAGACCCTCAAGACGCCATCCATCCAGATCAGGTTATTCTCCACGGCAAGGCTTATCAGGTGGATGCCGTTGATGTAGTTAAATACCCCAATCTACTGCATGTGCAGTTATCGGACAGTGTGCGATGATCACCGGATATGATGCTACAAGGGCGTCTAAGGATTTAGAACACAAGCTGTCTCTCCAAATTACCGGGTTAACAAAGATTGTCCTACTGACTGCCAAAGGTGGTATACGATACTATCCAGCAGTGCGAGATAAACTTAAAATGGAAATGTTCGTACTCGCTAATCAAATGATCTCAGGAGATATTACAGCAGATTACTGGCAGGCATGGCTTGAACAGTTTGGTAAGGGATCTTTAATGGCGGACGCCTCACAAAACCCCGGTTTAGTTACTTACATGAATTCTGATGCGTGGAATCGACTAAGATCACGCAGCAGTAAGGTGGTTGTAGGGCGTGGACAAGGGAATTACAAAAGCATAGATGGTACGATGCGTTTCTCAGGCGGTGGCTATGCTGGAGTGGACCTGGAGGAGCTAGCAGAACGTGGAGATATTGACCCGAAGTTCAAGCCAACACCACCGACCTATTTTCTACGTATCGCAATCCAGTCCAATCGTAATCGAATCCTACAAGGGATTGCGGAGGTAATTGAAAACTTTCCATACCACAAGTACTTTTTGGAGGATAAGACATGAGCCTTCATCTGATTGATGCTATACAGAACACACTTAAGGATGACACGGCGTTTATGGCTATGCTGAAGCTTACGCCAACTGCAAATAGCGAACAGATGGCAACTCGCTTCACAAAAGGTGTAGAGCCTGAAATAGTAGTGACAAAGGAAACCTTACCACATATTTGCCAGTACATTATGCCAGGGCAATACGGACGAAACCCGTTGGTCTTCCAAGGCAAGTTCTGCCTCGATTTTTATGGCAAGACTGGTTATGAAGCAAAACTACTATTCGAACGGTCATTCGAACTTTTGCATGATAGGCGGATTGTTCAACCTAAATTCCATTCATTTTTGTGCGTGTTGGCCTACGATGGTGACTTTGCAACCGGAATCAGCGGTGTAAAGGGTTATAAAGGTATCTATGATATCGACTATATCCGCATTAATTAAGCATGGTTAAAGCATGAACGTGATTGTAAAGTGTAATTGAAGTAATATGGAAATAAGGAAAAGGGGTGATACGGTGACAGAGAAACCCGAACTTAGGAAAGAGCCGACAGAGCTTGAGGAACTTGTGAAAGAAAAAGTTAAGCTGGCTAAAAAGCTCGGACTAATGGAGCAAGGTACGCAACCGATTGAAGGATATAAAGAAACGAACGATTACAAACGGATTAAAGAAATTGATTTAAAACTATGGGAACTGATCAAATAAACTGATCAGTTTCTTTTTTATTACCCAAGGAGGGATACACGAATGCAGGAACCATTAGTATTTGATGGAGTCGGTAAGATATGGATGAGAGATTACGATGGGACTCTAAGATACATTGATGAAAAAATTAACAGTGTGATGTTCGCACCGCAGTTCTCTTGGACGAAAGTATTTGGTGGACAGTCCGGCTATGCATTTCACTTGACCGCACAAGATTTGCAAGATGTGCTTACGATTGAGCTGCCGCGTTATTCTGCTGTAATTGCTGAGATTTCTCAAGGGGCAGAGACAAAAACAGGTCCTGTTGAAATCGATGAGAACGAAGAAGGCATTCTCGGTGCTACTGGATATGCCATCGAAGGAATTGAAGCATTTGGTGGTACGTTTGTTAAGGATAGCGACGAAGTCTATCTTAAAGCGGCAGATGGAACGCTAAGCAAGCTTGAAAGAGTTGCTTCAACACCAACCATTGAGCAATATGCAATTTCGGCCGACGGTGTTATTACATCTGCAACAGGGAATTTGAACAAAAATGTGATTGTGACCTATAAATGGTCCAAACAAGGAACATCCAGCAACTTCAAAGGAACACGGCGTCCTAAACCATTTAAGTTTGTTCACCGTTTTGAATTGATAAATGACCGAACAGGTCAACCGGTGCAGGTGCAGTTGACGGTATACAAAGCTGTAGGCGGCGGTACGCTGAATGTTGGAGCTGCACGTAAGACTCCTAGCACAAGCACTCTTAATCTGGAGGTTTTGGAACCAGATGTCACTCCAGATAATCCAGAAGGTATTGCAGCAACTATTATCTTCGTAGACTAGAAGCAACAATTAACAATGACGTCCCTCGCTGTTATAGCGGGGGATTATCTATTTTGAGGAGGAATAACAGTGCAAAAGCAAATCGATGAAACATTAAATATAGGTTCAGAAGTCAGACTGGCTGAAGGACTTGTTAAGAATGTGAAAATCGGAACTATTGGAACTATACGACAGGTTCGAAAAATCATGAAGGAGATACCTTATCAATTCTCTGTATCTATCGGCCGGGAACCATGGGTCGAAAACGATCTAGGAAAAGCTGTGGACTGGCCTAAGATAGAAGCTGCCTATCGCGAATCTTTCAATCTTATTCTTGAAGGCGGTCTGCCAGATGAAGAATATGATCAGGTCGATTTCGAAGGTATCGAGGAGTTGGAAAAACTCATTACCCGATTTCTATGAGGAATCGTTCCCTGCTGATCCGGACGCTGAGGAAGAAAGCGAGAGCGAAGGGACGGAAGAGGGAAGAGAACAAACACTACTTGATGCATGGGCCTTATGTGTAACTCTAGGCATTCCAGATAGCGAATGGGAAAACATGACTTTCCCAAAGATATACGCTCTCAAAAGAATTAGAAAGAGGAATCAAGAGTTTCAAATTGCTCTTCACGGTGGAGAAATCACCAAAAAGCCGAAGAAAGCAAAGTATCTATCTGATTTAGGTATCTTTCCAAAATAAAAAGAGGTCTCCGCATGATGCCGGGGACCTCTTTTTCTGTATGTAGACGTGTCAGTAGCAAAGGAAAATTTTCCTTAACAATCAAGGGGTGATGGCAATGGCAGACAACAAAGATGTAGTTGGTGCTCGAATAAGTTTAGATACATCTAAAATGATCCCAGCATTTAAGGCGATTGACCAAGGCGTAAAAGGGAACGCAGAAACCTTTAAAGTGCTAAATCAGGAAATTACGGTAACCACTAAAAACTATACAGCGTTAGCAACGGCTTCTAATAAACTTGCCCTCACTTCTGAAGAGCGGCGAAAGAAGATCATGGCTGAGTCGGAAGCTCTTGTTAAACAACGAACAGCTCAAACCGAGCTGATACAGACAAAGAAGAGCCAGATGGAACAAGCTAATAAATTAGTTGATGCTAAAATGGCTGCACAAGAAGCTATCATTAGAAAAAGATATGATGCTATTGAGCAACAAGAGCGAGAACATCAAAAACGGATGGAAACATTACAGAATAAAGCCACCGCTAGTGCTCTCAAATTAACAACAGGAAGTTCGTCATCTACAGGAACAGATAGCACACGAGAACGTGTATTAATGCAGGAACAAGCGATCCGACAAAAAATAGCGCAATTAGCTGAGAGAGAAAGTCAACAATCTCAGAAATATGCAGCCAACTACGAGAAGTTTTGGTTGAATGCATTGCAGGCTAGAGAACGTAAAGAAACACAGGTTCGCGAAAAAGCATTACAAGAAGAACAGCGTATTCGCCGTTCGTTGACTCAGACACAGACTCAGATCAACGGAATTACGGGTACAGCCGCACAGTTTGCTATGACGGGAACTTTGTACTATGCCTTTACAAGAGGAGCCACTGAGGCAATCAGTCTCCTTAAAGACTTTGAATATGAACTAGTAAACGTGCAGCGGGTCATGGGCGAATCCGCGGACGTTGGGTATGTCAAAGATTCAATGATATCCAGCGCCAAGGAATATGGGTATGCACTTCGAGAAGTCGCGAGTGTTTATACGCTCATCGCTCAGAACGGTTTTGACGAGAAGCAAACTGAACAACTGGCCAGAACAGCACTGATGGCTAAAAACGTTGAACAATCCTTTCAAAGTGCTTCCCAGGCTCAAGAATTAATGACAGGAGCAATTCTCAACTACGGGATGGCTGCTGAAGACTCTGAAAAGTTGCTTGATAAACTCAATGAAGTTTCCAACAACTTTCCAACAACATCTAAGAAGCTCTTAGAAGGTATAAACCGAGTGGGTGCTACAGCTAAAAACGCTGGAGTGGACATTGACGAACTTATCGGATATTTGACTACACTGAATCAAGCTGGTTTTTCTGGTTCTGTAGCTGGTAATGCTATAAAATCCTTTATTAGCTTCTCCAGTAGACCTATAGCAGTAGACAAGCTAGAAAAGTATGTTGGAGTGATGAGACAAGCTAATGGCGATATGATGAAGTTCCCAGAATTACTTAGTAAGATTGCAGCTCAGTGGGATAACCTCTCAGATGTTGAACGTAGCGAGATTACACAAGCCATCGCTCGGGGGGATCAAGCGTCTAGATTTATCGCTCTGATGAATAACTATAGCAAGGTTATGGATGTAGCTAAAGTATCAGAGGAATCATTTGGATCAGCACAAAGAGAAAACAACCTCACAATGACTACACTGACAAAGCAATCTGAGCAATTACGCGCTTCTTGGGATGAGTTGATTATATCTATTGGTGATAGCGGGTTACTTGGAGGATTAAAGTTAATTGTAGGCCAAGCCACTATCTTACTAGATGGGTTTAACCATCTACCAGGGCCCATCAAAAATACTGTCACATCGATTCTTTTGTTAGGTGGAGCAATTACGGTTTTAAACACGGGAGCCAGGATTCTGACTGGACAAACTCTGGTTTCTTTGGTTACAGGAGTCGCTGCCGCGGCTAAAGGGATGCTTGGGATGAAGGTTGCAACCGATGCAGCTAACGTATCACAAAAGGCTTTTATTGCCACGCCAATAGGTGCTGCTTTAGCAGGACTTGCAGTTGTCATAGGTGCTGCTACAACAGCATGGGCTTATTATAAAGGTACACAAAGTCAAGTGAGTGATGAGACTCTGCAACAGAATCGAAAAACAGCTGAACTAGTTGCTAGATACGACGAACTGAAATCTATCGTTGACGATAACACTAAATCGGACAAAGAAGTTTCTGCTGCGAAATCAGAACTGGCGAATGTAATGGATCGACTCAGTGCCACGATGCCTGGTCTTGTATCACAATGGGATGAACTTGGTAATGCGAAAGAGCTGGATATTCAAAAAATTGAAGAATGGAAGACGCGATATTCTGAGAGTATCAAAATCGTCGAACAAGCGAATCTGGATGCTGCCACGAAGCGAAAAGCAGAGTTAGAGCAGGAGATTGCCTATACTGACCTCGCTATTAAAAACGCTTCAGAGAGCGACCTGAGTTTAGTTGATAAGGTATTAGGAAAAACAGTTCAAACCCTACGGGAAATGTGGGGCAATGAAATGATTTCTTTGGGAACAGAACTGTCCCAAGAAGAGCAAAAAATCCTTGCAAGTAAATCAGCCATTGATGCCCTTAATGGTGTCACAGAGGCAAGTGTAGCGGCGAATAGTAGATTGGCCACAGCTGCAGCAGATTCAGCGGATTCAATGGAGAGTTACTCAGATTCAACGGACTCCGCCTCCACATCAACAGAAGAACTATCTGATGAAGTTAAAGCCCTCATAAAAGCGCAAGAAGAATGGGCATCAACAGTCAAAGGAAATAGTCAAACGGTTTCGGAACTAAACGGAGTACTAGCTGAACTGGCAAAAGGTCAGTCCTTAAATGCTTCAAACGCTACGGATCTAATTAACAAATATCCTGAACTTGCATCAGCGATTTATAAAACTGCAGATGGATGGGCGTTTGAGACGGATGCGGTTAACAATCTACGGAAAATGAAAATCCAGAAAGCTATTGATGACTTAAATTCAGAGAAATCGTCAGCATTTAATACAAAAGTAGCTACCGACGAAAGATTATCTGCCTATCAAATTGAAGCAGATGCTATTAAGAGCTTGGCACAGCTAAAGGCTCAGTTAAATGGTAGTAAGGCTATCACAGGAGATAACGTTACTCAAACCGGGGACGATCTCAAATACTTTAAATCACAGTTTAGAGAAGCGGGTATTGCTCAAGCAGCAGCAGAAGCGGAAATTCAGAGCATTATTGATGATTATGATACAGCAGCTAAAGTTTACGATGATAAGATAGCTGCACTTAGCAGTATGTATCAAGATCCATCATTTGGTGTATCTTCTAGTAAAAATTCTAAAGATAAAAGTGGCAGTAAGGATAAATCAAAATCATCAAATGCAGAAAAGGCAGAAAAGGCAGCAAAAGAAGCGGCTGCTGCACGCAAGGAAGCATATGATGAGGAAATGGATAACTTCCAGTATGTAGCAGAACGGCAAGGTTGGTCCATAGAACAACAGATTTCTGGTTACGAGCGGCTTAAGAATCGTCATAAGCAATACCTTGCCGAAGATAAAGATGCTTTAAAAGAATGGACTAGAGACATTCAGGCACTTAATGATAGTAGGTACAACGAAGATGTTTCGATTCTTGAGAAAAAAATCGAAAAAATGAGACAGGCAAATCTCCAAGAAGTAGAAATGGTGAAGACATCACTTAATTTTTATAATAAAGAGTTGTCGAAGTCTTATTTAACTACAGAACAGAAAGCGGAAGCTCAAAAACAAGTATTTGATCTAACGGTGAAATACAATGAGCTTCGTTACCAAAATTCCCAGACATGGATAGATAAAGAAGCCACTAAGATGGAGATGGCTGGAAAAAGTAAGATTAATATCATCACCATGGAACTACAAGCCTATGAACGAATGGCAAAAGATAAAAATCGAACTGCCGAGCAGAGCTTTGCGCTAGAAAAGCTGATTTACGAGCAAAAGAAAAGCTTGCTTGAGCAACAATATTCTGACTTTCAAAAGGATTTGAACCATAGAAAGGCTATGGGTCAGACTACTACCGAAAGTGAATTGCAGGATTGGTTAAAAATTCAGGCTATTTATCGTGTTGGTACAGATCAACGGATGGAAGCGGACGAACAAGTCTATGCACTACGTCAAAAGCTGATTGAAGATGAGACGAAGGCCGTTGAGACGTTAGCCAAAAACTATAAAACGAGTATCGAATCATCTAAAAATGCTGCTATTAAAGCAATAGAGGCAGAGCGGGATGTTTATGTTGCTGCGAAGGACGCCGAGATCCAAGCTATTGATGATTTACTTAGCAAGCAACAGGAATTAAATGAAGACCAAGACTACGAGAGTGCACTATCAGAAAAGCAAGCTAGATTAGCTTTACTTGCTTCAGCCGTAGGACCTGACGGAATTGCGGAACGAAAACAGGTTCAAAAAGACATTGAGAAGTTGCAACTCGATCATGAGCGCACCTTAGCTAAGAGAAGTCTGGAAGAACAGAAACAAGCCCTACAGGACGAAAAAGACGCTAAGAAGGATGCTTTTGATAAGGACATTGAAGCAACTAAAACGCATTATGATGAGTTACTGCAAGCTCTTGAAAACTTTTCTTCCGACACTGCCAATCGTGCGGAGTTGATGAAGAATATCCAAGTGCTGAAGGAATCTGAGAAAAATGCCGAGATATTAGCACAATTAGATCAGTTTATCGCTGATTATCAATCAAAGATGAGTGCTATTACAGCTTTAACACCATCTGTAGGCGGCGCGTTATCACTCATCACGTCAACAACTACATCCAAAAAAGATTTAGATTTAATTGAGTACAATACCAACAAAGATGCATGGGATGCGGCAAAAGCGGCTGGTAATAAATCAGAAATGGAGCGGTTAGCGGCAAGAAATGAGGAACTTCGAAAGATTTATGGTGTTACAAAAGATACAGGGAAACTTCAGACCTTTCACGAAGGCGGAGTAGTTAAAGGAACTAGAAGAGGAGAAGAAACGCAGGTAACAGCTAAGGTTGGAGAAATGTACATCAATGATCGTCAACAAGACAACTTGTTTAAGATGCTGAACTTCAGAATGCCATCTTTTAGTTTCACAATGCCCAGCACATCTGCATCTAATTCTTTTGGAGGATCAAATCCGCATCAAATCTACAACATTTTCGAAATGAATTCAGGAGATAATTATATTAAGGACGATTCGGTAGCGAAGACTTATTGGAACGAAAGAGATAATTTTGTTCGTAGAGCGCAATCCAGAACAGGGGTGAAATAATTGATTGTAGCTACAGCAGACGGTGTTCCACTATCATCTATTGGGTTAGGTTTGAAATCTCATAACATTCCTGTTTTACCACCAACAAAAGATAATACACTAGAACTAGCAGATAGAGATGGAGCGTTAGACTTTGGCAGTACCTATGGACCACGAACATTTAACCTCGAATGCATCGTTATGGCTGATGATTCAACTATAGACTATCACAACAGAGTCGCCCAAGTGGCGGCTCTTTTTAATATTCGAAAAGGAGATATTGTATTTACATTTTCGGATAGACCAGGGAAGCGATATATCGGACGATATGCAGGAACAATGGATATCCAGAAGATTATCTTTGATGGAGAATTAACGATTCCCATCACCATGTCTGAGAACCCTTTTCCAGAATCAGATGAAAAAGTTTATGAGACAACCATTACACAATCTCCGCAGACACTAAAAATTGTTTCTGATGGTGACGAAAGAGCCACACCATTGATCGTTCTGACCAATACCGGATTAAATACAATTCAGGGTTTTAAAATCATTAACGAATACGAACTATAGGAGCTGAGAAAAATGGCAATGCAAATATCTAACTGGCTATCAGCGGCACTTTTAAATGCTGCTTTTCGAAATGTGGCTTTTTCCCAACCATCAACAGTCTATCTAGCTTTATATACTTCTGATCCTACACAAGCTGACACAGGGACAGAAGTATCTGGTGGATCATATGCGCGAAAAGCGATCACCTTTGCTGTAGCCTCATTGGAGAATGGGAAAATGACGGTTAGGTCATCTGCTGATGTGGAATTTCCAATAGCTACGGCGGATTGGGGATTGGTGACACATGTCGGATTGAGAACGGCTTTAACAGGAGGAAATTTATTATGCTCTCAAGCCATCACACCGCGGTCTGCTTTGATAGGAGATAAACCTAGGTTTTATGCAGGTTCAACTCTTATTCGTTTCGCACAATAGATAAGGGCAATAAGGAAGGAGGATAATTAATGGCACAACAGCAAATGTATTCTGCGATAGCCAATTCGCCGGGCACGGAATTATCCGCGGCAATAACGGCAGCAGTTACGACTATACCCGTTGTAACCGGGAGTGTTTTACCAGAAGGTCCTAATATCATTACGATTGGTGTAGATGAAACGTCAGAGACCGTTCTCTATACGTCCAAAAGTGGAAATAGTTTAATCGGTTGTACACGCGGATTTGGAGGAACAACAGCAAAAGGATGGGCGGTAGCTTCACGCGTTGCCCGTTATTACACCGCCTACGATCACGAAGCATTTCGCAAAAATTTAACGGATCTTTCCGGAGTAACTTCGGAATCTACAACCGATGTCATCCTATCAGCTGGTCAGCAAATCTTAAACGCAACAAAGAACGCTAGACTACAAGGATTAAAGGTATCTGGATGTTCGCGAATAGATTTACTTGGTGGGGCTGGGAGTGGAGAGAGTTTAACGGGATGGGCGCAAGGGGCTGTTCCGGCAACACTATCAACTAGTATCAAACGCTCGGGAGCATCTTCCTTTAGGTTCGCGCCCACAAACACCGCGTCATGTGCCATGACAAAGGATTTCTATACCCCATTGGATGCGAACAAGCAGTATATTCTTGGTGCTTGGGTATATATTGAGTCCACGACAGTGTCAGGTTCCAGTATGCCTGTATTTTATCTGAGAGATGTTGGGACTTCAAACGCTAAGTATGTTGCAAGTGCAGTGAATACAACAGTAGGTAGTTGGCAATTCGTGTATTTAAAAGTGCCGACAAATAACACTCTCGTGGGGTCAGGATTCCGACTGTTTGCTGGATATACGTCCGCTATGGATGCTGTAATATACATTGACGAGATCCGCCTTTACGCCGTGTCTGCAGCAGACTATGCAGCTATTGGAACCACAATCACAGGCGAAGCTATAGACCGTCTTTTACCTTATGTACCTCCAGGTATTAATGGAGTAGATGGGTTGTATGTACGGAGATATGGACGTAATTTATTACCGGATAAGTTGGATACACTGCACGCCCAGGCTCGCGTTAATGGTCCATATGATGCAACTTTGACAGCGACTGGAACTGGCTATCAATCCGTAATTACCGTTGAGGCTGCTCCTGGACGTTACACGTTCGCTTATGAAGGAAACATCCAGGCAGTTGTAAGATTGATTTCTGATGTGGGTACGATTAATCAAATTAAAAACTCTGGTGATCCTATTCCATTCACATTTACAGTTCCAGCGGGTACAAAATCAATTAACATCATCTTTTTAAACACCGCCACTACTGGAACTTTCACCTTCCGTAACTGGCAACTTGAAATCGGCAGCACAACCACACCGTTTCAGCCACGCGAAGACTCTCTTATCGCCTTTAGCGGAGTAGAGTTACACGCTAACCCAACGGATGGCAGCGAACCGGATATACTGCGTGAGGTTAACGGACGGTATGAGGTGACGAGGTTATGGCGTAAATCTAATCTTGTGGGTGACTGGTCGTGGTTATTCGATACGAATTACACAGGTTTCAAACGTGTACGCGTTATTTTACCAACTTCTAGTGGCATAAACGCATCAGAACGAGTGACTAAGTATAACGGATACCCTTTATATCCTTCAGCGGGTGTTTATTCAGCTGCTGATCAATCAACGCTTTACAATGGTGTATTATACATTACTATTGCCATCACAGATTCCGGTTGGGGGGACTCCTACACTCCTACATCTGACGAAATTAAGGCATATTTTAATGGCTGGCGGATGTACAACGGCGCTAGTGGAGTGGCTACAAATCCATATAACGGTACGGCCGGACAAACAAAAGGATGGGTCGAGATTTTGAGTGCTGGCAATCCGGTAGGAGTATTGCCAACAACAATACCTTCGGGCTGGACACCGTATCAACTTCTATACCGTCTAGCAACACCGACCACGGAGACGGTACAAGAGGATGGCGCTCTTTCTCTGCTCGAAGGCGATAACTTTATCGAGGTAGGCAGTGGTTATATATCGAGGGAGCCTGCGAGACCGAAGAAAAATGCTTTATCAGACGTATACTACATTGGACTCAATGACGCAGGCAATGGTGGAGATTCTAGCCTGAAAAAACGCGCCTCCGAAATTAAACAAGTTTTTAAAAACGGTCTGCCTGATTTTTGGAATATTGATAAATTAGCAGACGGAACGTTTTATGCATGGACAGATAGATACGATACAACTGCCTCATACAGCGTATCTTATATCAGCCTAGATAAATCCCCGGTGTCAAGTGTAACAGGGGTGTATGCAGCCACTGAAAAGGGACAGCTACATGATCTTACGGATGGAGTAACTGAAGCTCTAGCGCGGGTATCCGTCGTTGAAGCCAAGAAAGCGGAAAAGGATGCAGGGCCTTGGATTACACCGTCCGCAGTGCTAAGCGGATTTACTGCCTTTGACTTAGCTTATCGCGTAAACAAAGGGTTTGTAGAATTTCGTGGCTATGTGTATTACAGCGCTGCTGACGTACCAGCGGGTACAAAGATTTTTAATTTGCCGACGCAGTTTCGACCTGTGCGAATCTCTAGAATGCTTACATCCTCATGGACATCAAAAGTAGATCCAACGTCGAGCGCAGTGTCAGTAGGTGTAAATGGAGATATAACAACAGAGGTCAACGTAAAGCAAAATATTATATTTGATGGTCTACGGTTTCCGTTAGATTAAAGGAGGCGATATCATGAGAAAAGCAGTACCGAAAGTAGACCTAAACGGATTGTATATAGAAGATGTAGAACCGGACGACTCTTTAATAGGGGTCGTCCCTATTTATGCCCAGCCAGTGCAGGAAGAAGCTCCTGAGCTGCCGGGAGATGAAGAGATCGAAGATGAACCGGACGCGCTAGAAGAACCAGAACAGCCAAGAGAGATCATCGGTTATCTCGTAGGCATTCCGTTGCCGACCGGGTTGTATCATCCGCGTTTCGATCTGTTAACATGGGATGCATATCAGGACGCTGTACTAGAGGCACAAAGCGATTATGCCGACGAGCTACATGATTGGCGGGAGCGATGGGCGGAGGGAGAGGAACAAGGTCCTGTGCCAGTTTATACACCTCCTACACAGCCTGATAACCTATGGATCGAGGGCTTAACACCAGAAGAGATTGCGGAGTTGACAAAGCCTGGAGAACAGACAGAAGTTGAAAAGCTGAAGCTTGAAAATGAAGCATTAAAAAAACTGATAGAAGATAAAGACCGGGAGAATAAAAATGCGCTTTTTGAAATTTATTCTATTTTGTTAGGCGGCTGATGACGGTGAACGTCATCAGCCGCCTTTTATTATGGCTATTACTGAAGTCCGAGAAAGGAGGTGGAATACAAATGATTATCGTTATGGCATCGCTCATTATTTATGGAGATATTACAATTGCTCAAGTCCCAACTGGCTCCAAGGCTGCTGTAAAGACGCGGCTTGCGACTCTTGGATATGACGAGAATGGCACGCCGTTAAAAATAGAAGAATAAATATTGTTAGTCACCACAAGCCCTCGAAGTTTTCGGGGGCATTTTTTTACGTATGGAAAATTTTCCTGACCAGAAAGGAGAGGAGTTATGTTCGGGGGTGCGTTTAATCGATTACCTTTTGATAGACCATTTCAACAGGAACTATCTTTCTCAGTTAATTTCGACATCATCACTGAAGTTGAATCTAAGCTTAATCTAGATATGGCTATTCCTGTAGTAGTTGAATTTATCACAGAATTCAATTCTGAAATGATACGTGAACAATCATTTGGAGCAGAGTTTGAGACTATGCTTAATTTTGAAACAACTATGGTTAGAGAACAGTCCTATAATGCTTTATTCGAACTTGCGCTTGAGGTTCAGGCAACAGTGAAATATACACATACCGATGAAATCATTTTTACGGGTGGGTTCGCACCAGGTGAGCGAATAGTTATTGATACCAAAAAAATGAAAATAACCAAGAATGGGCAAAACGTACTTCACTTGATGGATGGTGACTTTTTCGATCTCGTATTTGGAGAAAACAAGATCACATATACCGATCAAGAAATAACTAGATCTGTACTTGCGCGCGTTACTCATCGAGATAAATACCTATATTAAAGGAGGTACACATTTGGATTACCTTCAGTCTTATGATAAGAACATGAAGCGTGTGGGGATTTTAAATGATTCATACGATATCCAACGGAAGAGACGGATCAATTCGGATTACGAGATATCTTTCTTGGTGCCCATGAATTCAGAGGATTACCAAGAAAAATTATTAATTAAGGGTCACGTTAAGGACGAACGGGGTCAATTCTACGTTATCAATAGCAGATCCAGAGTAAGAGAAGAGCGTAAGCTAACAGCCTCTATCATGTGTACACATGTGATGTTTAAACTAACAGATTTCAAGTTTCCATATTCCTTATATATTAATGAGGCTTATGGTGTACCTATTTCTCGACTGACCAATCTAATTACTGAGGCAACTGGTGGAAGATTTACCTTTTCAATCGATGATACTTTCGATCTTCATGACGTAAAAGATTTTGGACAAGGAAATTGCCTTCAAGCACTAAATAAGATCGTGGAGATGTATGGATGCGAAGTCGAGCCAGATAACTTTGTCATTCATCTGAAAAAGAAAATCGGAATTGATGATGGACATCAGTATCGAATTAAGAAAAACATAGTATCAGATCAGTTCAAAGACGATGCGAAATCACTTGTAACACGATTGTACGCCCAAATGAAGGATGGGACGACTTGGATTGGTCAACCGTCCTCAATTTTAACAAACGAGGAGAAAACGCTGTTAGAGACTGTTCCGGGTGCAATAGTTGGCGGTATACTACAAGTCAATTATCTTATATCTCCTTACGCCTCAACTTGGGCTAGTGATTCCGTACCATATTTTGACGATGAAATTATTGAGCAGGACATTGATCCAAGCATTGATTCAAATACTGCTGTTAATGAGCTTCTTAGAGTAGCAAGACAGACACTAAGGGAAAGAGAAATCCCTACGTTTGAGGTTTCAGTTGACGGAGCTGATCTACACAAGATCGATAGAGAAGAGACAAAACCAAACCTTGGTGATGTAGTCTATTGTTACGATCCAGACATGGAAATGGTCAAACTTAAAGCTAGGATAACTGAACTCACAGAATATCCTTTCACTAAAGAAAAACACGCTCAAGCAACAATAGCTAATGTGATGTTGAGAGACTATGACGATATCATAGCCGACCTAGACAAAAGCAAAAAGTTAGTTGATAACCTATATTCAAACGGACGTATCCGAACAGAGCTTTTTGAAGCTGTAGCCAAGCAAGTAATTACAGATATTAACAACTCGAAAACTGAACTTATCTATCCGGAAGATGGCGGGATATTGGCAAGGGAAAAAACAAATCCATTACGTCAAGTTCGCCTTACATCGGCGGGATTGGGCATCTCAACGGATGGATGGCAGACTGTGCGTTCTGCTGTAACGGCAGGCGGTGTCTTAGCTGAAACAGTAATTGGACAGTTTGGTAGCTTTGTTTCAATGTTGATCGGAACTGGAAATGCCGTCACTCAAATCAATACCAATGGTATAGCAGCAGGACACGCAAACTTCAATGAAGCGCCCTTTCGAGTAGATATGGCTGGTAACTTGGTAGCTAATAAATTGACAGCAAACTATGCCTCAATAGCGAATTCTAACTTTTCTGGCGGGGCTATTGTGGGATCATCCATCAATGTAGGTAATGGCAAATTTGTAGTTAATTCCTCTGGTAGTGTTTATGCAGCTGATGGAACCTTCCAAGGAACCATAAATGCTAAAGGTGGAACGTTCGAGGGAAATATCTATTCAAGCGGAGAAATCATTGGAGGTATTCTTACTGGTGCTAGATTCAGAACAAGTGCACCTGGTATATACCCCCGGGTAGAGATTGATCCATCAAACATAGCGTTTGGAGTTTACTCAGATTCTAATAGTGGTATATCTATACCAGCCTACGACGGTGGTGTTTCAAGAATTATTCTCAGGGCCAATGGTAATGAATCTACCATATATAATTCTCCATCAGCTGGGCTTATAGTAAGTGGTTATGGAAATGTTACTCTTTCTGGATCGAATGTTAATCTTTCTCCAAGCTCCTCAGGACTAATTATTGTCCCATCATGGGCGAAAATTTTTAATGGACAGCAAACATTACAAGATCTAATAAGTGATCTCCAATCTGGAATAAGCTCACTTTGGTCATATATCTATAATCACACTCATACCGTCACTGTACCTCCTCATAATCATGGGAATTCCGCAAACTTGCCAAACACTGGAGGTGGAACCTATGCAACTTCAAAGCCTTAATGGTACTATAAGGAAAAAGTGTTTAGGAGGTTGGAAGTTATGAAAAAATTCGTCTCTGGTCTTGTTGTTGGCGTCCTATTGTTTGTTGGAGCTACGGTTTTTGCTGATTCTACAAGTTTGATTGGTCAAAAAATACAGGGGATATATACAATTGAAAAGAATGGCAAGAAAGTGGCAGATGCAGTTATTATTAATGGATCAGCATATGCTCCAGTTAGATCAGTGGCAGAGGCCTCAGGAACGACTCTAAAAGTAGAGGGGAAAAAGATTATTATGGGAGATGCAAATAATTCAACAACTTCGGCATTAACAACTTCTGTTCCGTTATCATCAGCTGAATTAAAAGAAGAACGGGATAGACTATTGGCAGAGATAGAAAAAAATAAAACATCAATTAATTATTACGAAGTGAACTATATTGCATTAGGCAAAGAACTTGTTGATAAACAACCTCGTTGGCAGGATACAATTAATGAAGGTATTAAGAAAATTGAAGAGTTAATGGCTGAATCAGCCACTTTGCAACAGAAAATTACTGATATTGATACCCAAATAAAATCAATTGAAGGCGATTATCAAAAATGAAGAAGAAATTAATAGTTATTACCTCTATATTAATTATTTTATTTATCTCATTTGTAGTAATTGATTATTTAACGAATGATCCTAAAAAAAGTGCATATGGAAGAGCAATGAGTAAACCAGTCCCAACATCTTCAGTGGAACTTTTCGAAAAGGAGACGTTCGAAATTGTCCGGATTTACGATGAAAAGTCAAAAGATCTTCTTCCATTAACCAAGGATGAAGAAACCATATTAAATGACTACTATAACAATTACTCAAGGAATCCTAGATTGAGTGGTGAACAAGAAAGCATGTATTCAAAGATTGTTGTATTAGAGACAAGTTACTCTTTATTTATCAGTTCTAAAGACAGTAAAGAAAAAGAAGTTATAAAAACAGCTAATGAAGCAATCACATCATTCTTTAGTTATCTTGAAGGTTTGAAGACAAATAAACCGTAGTACTACAGTATAAAAACAAATATATTCTATAACTAAGAAGGTCTCTCCTAAGGAGGGGCCTTTATTTGTGTATCTTAAAAAGTCAAATTCGTACTTGTAAACAATTTGAGTTGTTTGGGCTATAATTAATTAATGACATAACCGTAGCGAACAAGTACCAAAACACATATAAGCTTGATAGTAGAAAGCCTTCGATAACTCGGAGGCTTATTTTCATGTCCAAAATTGAACGGAGGAACTATTGATGAGCGAAAGTAGCATTTTTTTCTTTGAAGGGCAACACGAAGTGGCAGTTCTTACAAAAGCAGACGTTAATATTGAATTCAAGGGCGACTTCATTATTAGGGCGAAAGATGTGTCTATAGCACTTGAATACCAAGGAGAATCCGCAACAAATCATGTTCTGAAGTTTTGCAAAGAGGAACAGATTTATCACATCAAGAATTCGGACATTTTGAATCGAAATGTCCGAAAGCTCAATAATGCTGGAGAAAAGTTTATTTCCAGCCTCTCACTCAACCGCGTTCTAGGACAATCTGCTCAGCCGAAAGCTATCCCTTTTCAGGATTGGCTGTACGAAGATATGCTCCCAGCAATCCAGAAACATGGAATATACGCAACAGACAATGTAATCGACAACATATTGAACAACCCCGACTTCGGAATTGAACTGCTGACAAAGCTCAAAGAGGAACGTGCCGCGCGGGTTCAGGCCGAACGAACAAATGCCATTTTGATGCACGTTAATAAGACCTACACCGCCACAGAGATTGCAAAGGAGATCGGCTTTAAGTCTGCCAATGCACTCAATAGAGATTTGGAAGATCGGGGCATTCAATTCAAGCAGAATGAGACGTGGCTACTGTACAGCAAATACTCCGATTGTGGCTATGTCGAGATTAAACAAGAGGTTCTGGACAGCGGCAGAGTTGTGTATCATCGGCGATTCACTCAGCTGGGCAGGGAATGGCTGATTAAAATATACGAAAAGAAAAACGGCATTGCGTAACCATTCATAACTGGATGGTTATTATTTTTGCCTGAAAGGAGGCGTAACCTTTGGTGATTATAAAAAAACTTGAATTAGCACTTGATCTAACGAGACCTGCTGAAGAACTAGTTGAAGCGATTATAACAGTATTAGAATTTTACCCCGGGCGACAACTTGAGGTTTTGCAGCAAGTTGATCATAGAGTCGGTGAAATGTTAGGTGCATTGCAACCAAAAGAAAATACAAAATTAGAACCAGCAATAAATTCGGAAAAACAATAGAAAGGGGGCGAATTGTAATGACAAAATCTCAAATTGCTGCGTCAACAGTAGGCGCAGTACTTATTCCAACATTTGATTTTTTATACGGGGAGGCGGACGCTGTCGTAACCATCATGGTCGCACTTTTATTTTTTATTATCATGGATTGGTTATCTGGTATTAGAGCCGCCAAAAAGGATAACACATATGCCAGTAAATATGGAATTGATGGAGTCTTTCGTACGTTCTTCATGTTGCTACTACCCGCAGGTGGACATCTGCTTGATATGGTGTTCGGGTTGCCTGGAGCGATATTTGGTGCATTATCTATTGGAACCTTGTACCACGTTTTGCAGAGTATGACAGCAAACTCAATTCGGGCAGGTTGGGGGGATTCACTCCCATTGCCAGTCTTGGATGTAGTACTTAAGTGGGTGGGGAGTGAGCTGGACAAGAAGGTTAAACGCGCTGCCAGCAGAAAGGAGGACGATGAGTAATGCCTCTGACGCTGGATCAAGTAAAGAGTAAATCATCTAAACGCCTGGTTGGTCTGCATCCGTTCGTATTGGCTGCTGCGACAGTTTTAATTGAACGCTGTTACGTTCGGGGAGTGCCTATTGTTATTACTCAAGGATTACGAACTATTGCAGAACAAGACGCTCTCTACGCACAAGGGCGTACAAAACCAGGATCTATCGTGACCAATGCAAAGGGCGGGTATAGTTACCACAATTTTGGTTTGGCTGTTGATTTTGCTTTGCTGCTGCCTAATGGGTCGAGTGTTTCATGGGATATGAACCGAGACTACAACGGAAACAACATAAAAGACTGGATTGAAGTAGTGGAAGAGGCTAAGAAGCTCGGATTTGATTGGGGCGGTGACTGGACATCATTTAAGGATTATCCGCATTTCCAAATGGCCTTTGGCTTAACTCTTACTCAGCTGAGAGCTGGTAGCAAACCATCAGAAACAGCAATGGCAAAAGCAACGGCTATTTTAGATCGAATAAAAGGGGAGGCAGATGAAGATATGAGTAGAATTGCAGAACTGGAAGAACAAGTGAAGGAGCTATTAAAAGTCGTAACAGGCTTGACTAATAGCAAAGATGTACTTAAACAAGCTGCAACAGAGCAAGGGCTGAGTATCGCTAAAGTTTTATCTAGAGTGGATAAGTTGGAGGGTAAGGCGAATCTAACTGAAATACCTGCTTGGGCAAATGAGGCTGTACAAGCTGCATTTGATGCGGGATTGGTAGACACACCAACGGGTGGAAGTTATGACTTTTACCGGATGCTTAAGGTTTTGTATACAGCTGGATTACTCATCACAAGATTGGAGGGTAAATAACCATGCAACCAATTATTGATCAAGCACAACCCTATATTACTGCCGTTGCATTGGCTATTGTTGGTGTATTGGCTACTGTAATTTTGCGAGCAGTAGCGTTGCTACAACAAAAGGCAAATTCATGGTTTGATGCAAAGCTATCGGTATCTCAGCGGGAGCTACTACACAAGATAACAACTGAAGCTGTTGCGTATGCAGAAACTCTCTTTCGGCAAGCTGATGGGGAAAAGAAATTGGGAAATGCAATTCTCTATGTTGAGGAACAGTTAGATAAGAAAGGTATTAGTTTCTCTTCTGTTGAGATAACATCAGCGATAGAACATGCTTACTTAAGTTACGCGAAGAATAAGTAAAATAAAAAAGAATCCCCGTCTTTCTAGTAGAGGATGGGGATTTAATAAAAACGTTCTTGAGAATTAACTGTAAATATGGAATAATTTATTCGTGTTTACTCCAATACGTCAGGATGTTAAGTAAATGACAAAGAATAATAAGGGATCTTTCAGTGAGTCCTTTGGCATGGCTAAGCTTTTAGCTTTTTTGTTGTTAAATTATTTCGTGGATTTAATTACAGTTAGTGCTAAAAGACTTTTTAGCAAGACTTGGATTGCTGTCTTAATTACTCCGTTAATACATTTCTTTTTATGGTTTTCTGCCAAGGGGATCAACATTCCAATATTTAATTTCACTTATTCGCTATACGGTGAAATTAGTTTAACTCAAGCAATTAGCACTGATTTATCAATAATTGAAAGATTGACAAAAATACTGATTATTGCCTTGCCTTTGAGTTTAACCTTTTTTTACTTCAGTTACAAAGAACAAAAGGCGCTTGCCATGAGTAGCGTTTCTTTTTGGAATAGATCGACTGTAGTTTATGGTTTGACCTCTGTTTTATCAATTGCTTTTGGAACACATTTGAAAGGAGCGTTGAATTATTACTACTCAAATACATCATCAATAACTTTGTCACAATTGAACGAAGAGTTTTCTGGTAGAGTAATATTTCTTATTGTATTGAGTTTATTGGCAATAATAAATGGGGTTGAAGCGATTAAAGTTCATCTTTCAAACTTAAATATATCTTCTCAATTCAGATTCGCTTTAAATGAGATTGAACAGAGTTGGAATCTTCTCCCATATTCTTTAGGTGAGTTTCAGAAAGATCAGCTATATAAACGAATTAATAATAATATTAATGCACTCTTTCAATTGTTACTTCTCGGTATAGAGAAAAATACAGTTGATTTTTATAATGAAGCATTAATAAAATGGGAAAAAGCATTACAGTTAATAACTGAAGAAAATCCAGAAACACTAAAGCGACTAATTTTAAAACAAGGGAAAATGGATTCACGATATATTTCATTACAACGATCAATACTTAAAAACCAAGTTAACTTAATTAGTAAATTGTTAAGTTCGCATCGACTTGAAGAAGCAAATTACTCCTTTAATGTATTTCTTAGACTGGAATCTGGGGAACAGGAGTATTACACGGCACTTCATGAATTGGCAATCTTGTGTTATAGACAAGGCAATCTTGGTCTAGTATTAAGAAAATTTAATTCCTTAATAGAAAATCAAAAGAGCAAAGACAAGAAAATAAGCAGTGTGAATTCGATCTATGAACAGTTACTAATTTTAGCGGTTGAGAAAAATGACATTAGGGATCTTTCTGATATTGCTCATTCATTATTGAAAAATACAAAAATTATGCCAATAACTAATAGAACAACCCAAAGAAGAATACCGGTACAAAAATTAACATCAGCAAACCAAGATGAGGCCTTACGTGAATGTATTCTCTATATGATGATACAGACTCTTGTGAAGAGTGTTGAGGTTTCTCATTATTCATGTACAGGATTTTTAATAAAATTTATTGTTTCAAACTTCAATGGTGGATTTATTAAAGAAGTCTATGCTACTTCAGTGGACAACTTAGTAAGGGATAAAAATCATGAAAATCCATATTTAAAAGATAATAGAAATTCAAATATATCGGCATCTTTTAATTTTAATAACAGTTCATTGAGGTATTGTTTTGAAAAAATGTCTGTGCTTCTCTACTCCCAACAACGATTTGTTCAATACTATAACATAGCAATTGATAAATCCATTCAAATTGAACCTTATATCAATATTTCTAAATTACAAAATAATATTAATTACTTGTATAAAAAAATACTAAAAGTAGGGGATAAATACGGATTACTCGTGATAAGTGATTTAAAATTTATTAGTGTCGTAAAAGCTGAAGTGATTAATTTTACGAGTGTATATAAATCAAGCAAACAACCTAATAAAGTCAAAACAACAGTAAGAAATGGAAATGTATCAGGGAAGAAAAGGAATATGGAAGTATAATTGTATATACAAAATGGGAACGTTATGCTTTAATCTAGATATAATGGAGAAAGGAGTGATACTATGGTAACTATCCAAGACGTAGCGTCCTTTTTTATTGAAAGGTCATACAAAGATGGAATACCTATCACGCATTTAAAACTCCAAAAGTTATGTTATTATGCGCAAGCATGGCATCTAGTTTTGTCTTCAAAAAAAGAGCAGCTGTTTGATGCTAAATTTCAAGCTTGGGTGCACGGACCTGTGAATACTGAGATTTTCTCAAAGTATAGAAACTACGGGTGGAACCCAATCAAAAGTGAAAAAAGTAAAGCGCGGTTTAATGATGACCAAGAAAGTATATTGAATGAAGTTTGGGAAGCTTATGGCCATCATGATGCAAAATTTTTGGAATCTTTAACTCACCAAGAGGAACCCTGGATTGAGGCTAGAAAAGGTCTGGCAGAAGACGATTACTCAAATAATCCTATTAGTGAGAAAACAATGAAGAGATACTATTCTAAACTCTGAACACAAAGAAAAGCCCTATCATAAATGGTAGGGCTTTTCTTTGTGTTCAGGTAAATCCGTCTTGCCAGTATATATAGTATGTATACATAATGGTCCATTGTATCTCGGCTATATCGGCAGGGTATTTTTATTCATTCAGTCGTTTCCCCTTCGATCCGCAATCTAATTACTCGTGAAATACTCTCCACCTCAATGTAAGGTACCCAAACCGGACCCTCGATCGTATTGATCTTAACTCGCTCTGGATCTGCTGATACCTCCGCAATACCCTTTATCTTGTCCCCATTTAATAGCCATACAACAATCAATTCTCGTCTTACGGCTGCGACCTTTAAACTTTGCTTAAGTTTTTTATCCATGACCACACCTCGGGTCTTTTATGATTATTATACACCTGGACTTATATCCTAAGGAAAGTTTTACTTACCCACATATACATAATGTTCCAAATCATTTATATTAATTATTCAGAGGTCGGTAAAAGCATTTTTTGGATATTAAATTAAAAATATAGGAGGATTAATCTTAATGGGGAAAAATTCGAAATTGCTTTATTGTATTTTGGGTAGTGTTATACTCGCTTTATTAAATAATCCTATCCTTAGTTACGCTAAACTTGGAATGTTCGAGAGTGGTTATGGAACAAGCAGATTTGGTGTGTTGTTAGTTTTTATTACTAATATAATTTCGTTAGTAGGATTTATACTATTAATTCTATTCTCCATTATATTAATAATCAAAAACATAAATTTTAAAGAAAAATGAAGAGATTACGTAAAAACTGGCTGGCAGATATTTATACCTAGTTGCGGACGTTCCAGTCCAGAAATGGAGCCGAGTTAGCGTTAAGGCTAATGATGCTTATTACATGAGAAGTGAATTTGAATTTAGGATAGTTTTGGCTTAAGTATGTATAACAAATACCCCGTCAACCTAAAGTGGTTGGCGGGGTATTTGTTGATCTGCTCATTAATTTACTTGAAAACGATTTCGGAGTTTCTATTACTGCTCTAAGCCTAGGTTTACATCGAACGGCACGAGTGAACATTGTGATATATCTCATAAAAGTTTAATTTTTCTTTAATTGTACGATTTCTTCATTACTATTGTTCCACTTAATTATAAGTTTTACCGAAGATTCTTCGTGTTCCATATTTTTCTCTGAAGTTGATTGAATTTGAAATGAAGTTGGATAAGTTTTATCATCGTACAGCCCTTTAGCTGTTATAACTTGCCCTGCAAACTGATAAGAGATAGCAGTTAATTCTTTCTCTTCTCCGATATATTTAATAGTGAAGTTAGTTAGTTCTGAACTTTTTTCGTTTTTTATTGTAGCGGTCCAATTAGCACTTTGTCCTTCCCAACTGAGAGTTTTATCAGAGCAACCAATCAAAAATAATAATGGCAAAAGACTTAATAAAAATAGTTTTTTCATGATGGACACCTACTTTTAATGTATTTTAATCTACTAAAATAATACAATAAATATGGAAAATATACTAGTAATACTATTTTAATGTGGTATAGTGTCTATATATCACATTAAAAGGAGGAATTTGGAAATGTTGAAAAAAAGAATTAAATTTGGAATTGTAACGCTTATTTTTTCATTGTCTTTGACTAGTGTAGGTGGTATTGTGTCAGCTAAAAGCGTAGAGAATGTTGATAATGATTTTATTCCGGAAGGCTTTACAGTAACCAAAGCTTACGATGAGACGGATTTAGATTACAATGTGAGTGAACAGAAGGCTGCTCGTTTTTTTGATAACAGTAATGAGAAGGCTTTACTACTGTCTACGGATGGTGAAACGGAAAGTTCATTAGAAACTGAAATCCTCAAAAATGAAACACACAAGATCCGTGATATTAAAAACCTTGAAACAGGTGAAGAAAGAACACAGTATAAAACTGATGTTAGTTTGAGAGCCTTTAAGGGAGATAATAAATGGGATCCTTCCGGAGGTGTGAATCTATCCATAACGATCTATTCTAGTACCTATTATAATGACATGTATACTGGAATGGATAAAGCCTATGTCCGTTGGGACAAAGAAGATTCTACGATTTCATCTATGACTGCAGACTCGACTATCATACAGGTCGGTCCTGGAAAAAACGGAGCCGTCACGAATCAAAATTATACAAATGAGGGCAATCACCCCGGAAATCCTTGGAATATAATATCTGGAAATACATATTTATTTGAAGTCCAAAATTATAATTGGGAACCCGTATTAACTAGTGGATTAGGCACTCAAATTGGAGTGAAATTCACAACGCAACTTAAAAGAGGAAGCACGACTTGGAAATATACTTTTGGGGTAATGGTTTTAGGAACTTTCCCACAATGGCCAGAATAATGAGATTTTAATAAATGAGATTTTAAAAATTGAATGATGAACAAAAACACACTACGCTTATTAAGCTCGTAGTGTGTTTTTATATTCAAGAAGTTAACTGTGAGGTTAGACAAAACAAATTCAAAGGTTGGTCTAGAAATGACAATAACGAAAACCTCTAAGAAAAAGTAATCAAATTAATTGAATACACAAAGAAGCCCGGAGAATAATCGTGGCTCTTTTTTACATTGAATTTCGAACGTATGTTTGGTTATAATACAAACAAACGTTCTTATTTTGGGAGGCTATCAACTTGCAAATGCAGATTGGTCAAACCGTTGAAATTGTTTACTTAGATAAAGTCGGCAAGATTACTCAGCGCAAAATTGAAGTTAAAAGCATGAATGACGGCAAGATTCGCGCAACATGCTTAAATACAGGAGCGCCAAGAGTGTTTCTAATGGTAAACATATTAGCTTGGCAGCCAAGTGATAAAGGAGCAATTGCATGAAGCCATTAACGAATAAAGAAAAAGAAATACTCAGATCATTAATTAAGATGATCGAAATTAATCACTATCCACCTACTTTGCGGGAGCTTGCCAAGGAGGTAGGATTGTCATCTACAGCGGTAATACATGCACATATGGAGCGCTTAGAGATCAAGGGGTACATACAGAGAGGTAAGAACATGCCACGAGCGTTGAGAGTTATTAAGGGAGTTGACGAAGACAATGAAATCACAACAGCGTAAGAAACTTGAAGGTAATGGTCTTTGGGAGGGAAGTCGGATGATAATGCCTGAGCATAAAAATAGGATTCTGGACGATTCGCTGAAAGAAGAGGTGCGATCAAAGCCTGATTTAGATCCCCAAGCATTAGCTGAAATCTCACAGGTATTAGCTCAATCTTTAGAGGATTGTAGTCCGATCACGATTACATTGTTTGGGGAATATGAGGAAAGATCCATCCACGGGATAGTCATGAGAGTAGATCAGCAGCTTAAACAGATTAAATTCCGTCAAGATGATGATTTGGAATGGATAAAGGTAGCGGATATTATAGAAGTAAGCACGTAAGGAAAAGTTTCCTTCTCATGCATAAATGAAACCCCAACAGTGATTATACTGGTGGGGTTTCTTCGTCTTCAGGTGTAAATTCAAGGATATCTTGCACAGTTACATTCAAGTATTTGCAAAGCTTGTCCAGTACATCCCGGGGATAACGTTCCATTGTGTCATTGTACAAACGTCTTACTATTTCAAAGTGGCAATCAGCCTCCCGGGCTAATTCTCTAATAGATAGGCCGCGCTCATCAGCAACTGCCTTGAGTCTTGATTTAATCATGGACAACCCTCCTGTATACAAATTATCACGACTAAGAAAAGTTGTCAATTCGTTATTGACAAACAAAAGTTGTCGGTGTAATATTTGAATATCGACAAACAAAGATAGTCAATAAAACATAGCTGGCGGGCATACGCAGGAGGGATGAAGGATATGGAAACAATCATTAACGGTGTCCAATACAAATACACGAATGTTCCGGCATTTGGTCCAAAAATCTTATCGTTCGTAAATATTGGTGGCGGCCAATGGGTGAATGATACTGAAACCAGCCTTGCCGGGCCTATTGAATCGTTTGAGGAGTTCAGAAGAATTTCAAAAGAAATTGATGATAGGTACAACTGAATGGAGGAACACGGGGCTACAGCCCCACTAAAGGAGGAAATGAAGTATATGGATCAATGGAGTAATAATGCCTGCCTGGGTTACATCAGGGCCGCCCTGGAGGGTAAAGGTTGGGCTGAGGAGAAGATCAGAGAAGTTGTCCGGGCTGTCTATAACGAATTTGACTATAAAACAATCGAGGAGGCTAAAAGGATCTACGAGAGATCTTTTGATTAATCCGCCTGATGAGCGCATAAGCGCCTTGGACCGGCTGCGGGGCTGGTTGAAACCTACCGGAGTATATTTGCCGGGATGGTCGCGGTATCCGTCATAAGAGGGCAGCGCGCGTCCTCACATGTATAGGAGTGATAGATATGTTGGCAGCTCACCAAAGATTAGCTGAAATTTTTCATGAGAACTTGAAGGGACCATTAAGCGAGGAACTAGCTATAGAGTTACAGTATTGTCTCCATGAGAATGCAAAGTATTGTTGGGACTACAATACTCTTAATAATCAACTTATCCAAGCTAGGTCCACTCATGATACTAATTGGGAAGTAGATCTTCTGGTTAAGATGGATTGGCTTAGACGCTCAGGAAGGTTGGTGAAAGGGTATTAAGATAATGCCGCCTGATAGACCTATTACGTAGTAAATAAGTAGTATACTCAGTACCTGGTAGGGTTATATAATTAACCTAATGAATGAAAATTATGTCAGGCGGTGTTGTGCTTTGTTGTGGGAGCCAGTAGGTTTTATGTTTTTTTCCATCCTAGAAGGTATAGGGCTTGTAACATTAATGCTTACAATTTTTAGATTTAAAATTAAGTATTACATTTGGCCTTCATTATCAATAGTTATCTTTATGAGTCTCGCAAGTTTCATACTGCGCAATGAATTGTCCCTTTCCTACGTTGTGCCAATTATTAATGTAGTAGGATTCATGTTCTTCATTGCTATTATCTTTAAACAGTCCACAGTAGGATCAGCAATAATGTCTATTACGGGTTATTTTTCTTACGGAATTATTCAAGTGCTACTAGCGAAAGTGATCTACGGTAATATGCAAGCATTAGAATCAAACATAGTAAATGGATACATACTTCAATCTGTTACCTTTATTGCGTGCTCTGCGCTTTCCTATTATCTATACGGACATGGTTATGGTTTTGCAATTGATTTCTTTGAAAAATTTAGATTTAAGTTTGAGAACGTTTTTATAATGAGCATCATAGTGGTATCTATTACCCTGTTTGCCGTCATAATGTACACGATCAACTTAACTGCAATGAGCATTTTGTTTTTAATTAGTTTGATATTCTTTTTATATTATTCATTCAGGAAAGAGGTGCAGGCTGTACGTAATGGTAGATAATTTAGCATTTAGTATTGCGAGAAGAATTAAAAACACGGTTCCGAATCATCCATCGTCAGTAAACGTTCTAAAGTATGCTTTGATTGTAATCTTAAATGCTATGTTTGGAATTGCGCTGTCTTTGTTAATCAGCATTCTTACGGGTAAAACAAGCGAGGTTATTATTATTATACTTTCGTTTGCTTTGTTGAGACAGTTATCAGGTGGATACCACATTAAATCTTCCGATGGCTGCGTAATATTTACAGTATTTCTATTTACTTTGATCTCTTTAATATCATTAAATTCAATAACAGTATTGATTCTTAACTGTAGCAGCGTGCTATTAGCATTGTTTTTTTCTCCAAGTAAAATTGACAAACAATCGAAAATTCCCAAAAAATATTACCCATATTTAAAAATAGTGAGTGTATTACTAGTTACAGTCAACTTTTATTTACAGTCTTCGACAATTGCTATGGCGTTTTTTGCGCAATGCATCTCCTTAATTCGACAAAAAAGGACTTGAATTGGTGCCATGTGGATTGTAACGATTGATGAATTTGATGGTATCAAGAAAAGTTTGTAACAGAAAGAGGATTCGCTCAAAGTGGATTAATTGAAGGAGGTGAAATGAATGAAAAAAAACTTCGTTTATAAAGCAGCTACGCTTTTATCTGTGATTGCATCTGTGGTGGTATCTATTGATAGTTTTCTGCTTGTACACCAGCCAGAAACACCAGAAGAGCTGCGCTAGGAGATGTTTGGATGAAGTTATCTGTATATCGGGAGATAGCGCTAAAGGAGTTAACAGAAGTAACTCCTAGCGATATCCTTTTCTTTCAATATGAAGAAGAAATAAAGAAAATAATTGTTCGAACACGTTCAAGGAAATACTATCTTACTGGATCAATCAACTATTGGAGCGACCTTATGGCTATAAATGGATTTAATTTCATGATAGCAGGACGCGATTCAATTATAAATATAGATCAAGTTAGGGCGGTTGAATGTGGTCGTAATTTTGCGTACTTTGAACAAGATCCTACGTCAGATTCACAATACTGTGCTTTTTCCAAGGCAAGGTTTATGTATCTCATGGATAAGATAGGCATTCCATTGAGCAGAGTTAAATTTGCAGAAAAAAGAAAAGAACTGATCTTGATCTAATCCACCCAAAAGGTGGATTTTTCTTTTATAGGGTATGTAAGAGAAAAACTGTCGAATCGCGCTGTCGAAAACCTGAAATTCACACAGTGGGAATAGTACTACACTTTTATGTAAAATGCTGGTTTAATAAAGGAAGGTAATAAAATTGTTGACAAAAGAAGCGCGAACATCTTTGTTGGGCGTTCACCGTGGGGAGTATAAAATACTCCGTCCTGTTACGCTTCAAAGAAATCGTAAAGCTCGGATTCTACACACCCAAGCACCTTACAAATAGCTCTACTTACAAGGGGATTGGGATATTTTAGTCCGCGCTCATACTTTGAAATCATTGTGTCGGAAATTGATATTTCATACTTGGCGAACAATTTGTCAGACAGTTCCTGCTGACTCATGCCCTTCAATTCCCTTATTTCACGCAACAGGCACTCCCCTAAGATGAGTGCCATAATTCCTCCAATTATTAAAAAATTATTAAGAAGGTGATTTTATGAAAATTATAACACATGGTTAAATTGAAGGCACTAATGCAGAATAACAAAAAAGACTGGAGGAGCGCATATGGTATTCATAACCGTTACAAAAAACGAAGATGGCGATGGAATCCAGCAGATAAATGTTGAGGATATACTTTATATGCATTTTGACAACCGATTATTTATTTCGGTTCAGACTAAAACCACTAAATATGTTACTGTTGGCCCACTTAGATTCTGGGAATCATCATTTGAAAAGGCTGGACTGAATTTTATGCGATTAGATCGAGGAGTCTTGGCAAACTTGGATAAAATCAGAGTGGTGGACTCTGAATATAAACTAGCGTATTTTGATTCAAATATAGATAACAACACTATAAGGTGCACAATGTCCATTACAGGTTATAAAGCATTTTGTGATGTGTATGGTATAAATCGAAAATCCGATAGGGCTGGCGAGGGTAAAATACTTAAGGACCTGTCCTGGCAGGCGGGCCCTTAAGACAGCAAAATAATTCAAAATTTCATTTAAAATGTATCACATTTTAAAATTAAAAAGTAACGGTTTTCGACCGTCAAATTATACTTGACAATAACAGCAATTATGTATAAATGTTTATCGCAAAAAGATCTATGACATGCATTTCGGAAGGGGAACAACTCGTTGATTAGTACTCATACAATAACATATGATAAACCGATAGAAAAAAAATACTTAGAATATAAAGTGAGGGCTACACTCAGTATTATGAAAGTTAAATCTCCGGCAAAAGTTCAGGTAATTACCCCGGATAAAATATATGAGCTAAATATATTAAAGTAAATGAGATGGCTGTTTGAGTCGTGAAAAAGGTAGCCATTCTTTATTGGAAAGAAAAATTCCGTCCCCAATCCGTCCCCAAGATCAAAATTTGTAAACTTGTAGAACGACACCGATAATCTAAAAAAAGAAAAAACCCTTATAAAATAAGGGTTTTTTAAATGGTGCAATATAGGACGGATGGGGTTCGAACCCATGACCCCTACCCTGTCAAGATAGTGCTCTCCCGCTGAGCTACCGTCCTGCGACGAAATTTATAATACCATACGATAGAGTAGGATGGCAATTCTTTTTTATAATCAATATAGATGTAGAGTTGTATTTACTTCTTAATTTTCTCCGATTAAGTAGTTAAATAGCTAGAAAGGGGATGACCCTTCATCCCCCTGCACCGAGTCAGATAAAAAACGGGAGTAGAAATAGACTGCTTATTCCGAAAAAAGGGATACGGCGTGGATAGAAGCGGCGTCTTGGGTAAAAGCCGGGCTGGAACCCGAATTGTCTATAGTTCGACTGCTCGGCAGGCATTCCGTTCATACGATCGACCATTTCATTGCTGGGAACCGCTAGGGTGATATAGTTCTGATCCACGTGAGCGATGAAGCCGTCAAAGGATTGACCATCAGTCGTTACTATACCTACATATTTATTCATGCAATTCCAAGCGACCTGTTGATGAAAATTTGTATTTGATTCCATGGATATCCTCCTCGAATGTTTCAATCCTGATAACAGTCTATGGTCCTTTGCCTACAACGTTCACGGCGTTTGCCTATATGTAGGAAGGTTAATTTTCAGGGATAATCACTGAGGAGGATTCGATTTAGTTCTTTAATCTATACACATGCTTGTGCTGTACTTTCTAATCAGTATTATTCTTGGAGTTATTGGAATGAGCTTCAATGGAGTAGATAACTTCTTTTTTGCCAGTAAGCGGGGAGTCATTTATAAAATACAATTTGTCACCGCTCCGTTTTACGAATTTCAAAGTATCTCCTTTAAAAGGAACATCGTTATTTTCCGCATATTCCTGATCCTTTGCTGTGAGTAGCTCCTTATACAAAAGGGTTCGCTCGCCTGTTTGGCGGTCGATTAAGGTTAGCAATCCATTCTGATTTCCACGAAGCAGTATGATTTCTTTATCAATGCTTTCTACATAGTAAGCATCTTCCTCGCCACCCAGCTTTACAAGATCAAGAGTATCTATTACATTGCCTGTGCCGTCTTGGATGAAACGTAAGGTATTACCATCATGCAAGATGAGGTTGCCATCATAAGGTTTGAAATCCGCATCTCCTCTGAACTGGTAAGCGAATGTGGCCTTGCGTAGTAATGCACCATTTTTGAATATGAGTGTGATTTCGCGTGTATTAATATGAGGCTCTCCATAGGAATCAATAATCTTAATGACTAGCAGACCCCCCGCCGTTTTCTCGATCTTCATTCCTGCCCAGTCAAAGTTTGTTTGGAGTGAAGTGAGTTTTATCACCGTATCCTTGCCTTGTGAGACATATAAATCACCATTAGCTTTGACCAGCGTATAGGTACGCCCTCCAAAGGATTCTGTGAAAACATTGTAGGTCTTCAGATCATCTGCTAAAAGTGTGTTCGTTGTGGAGTCCAGACGGAGATGGCTGCCTTCGAAAGCCTTAACGATAAAACGGGCCGGCACATATATCCCATCTTCTTTGGATTTAAAAGGTATTCCTCCTAGATCTACCGCTTTCCCGTCAAGCACGCCAGTTTGACTCCCGATTCGAACAGCAAAACTTTTAGTCCAGCCTTTGAACAGAGCACGTTTGCCGGATTTATCCCATTCCATTTTTAAGCCAGCTTGTTCAGCGATCCCCCGAACATCTACGTAGATTACACCATTTTTGAGCAGCGCAGGTCCGCCTATGTTTCCACCAGGAATGCCAAATTGGTAGTATACTTGCGAAGTATTAGCAGAGGAAGCTTGGGTGAGCGCAGAGGACACCGATACAGTTAATGAAGAGCTTGCTGACATGGTGGCAGGGAGTAAAAATGTTGAGAGCATTAAGACGGATAACCAAGCTTTGGAGTGAAAAGAGAGCATATTAACCAACCCTTTCTTTATCTGGCAGTAAAATTTATCCATGATAGTTGGTTTGACGCTGAAACGTTTCTAAAAGTTGCGTCGTATACTTTCCGAAGGGCTCACTGTAGAAATATATTTAATGCTTCTATGATAAGATAGATGGAACTGTACAGTAGTTTCTTAAAATTGAAAGATAAAGGATCTTGTGATCTTGCCGCAAATGCAAAATGAGCAGAAAAAGAATACTTCTACTCCGCTGAAATGGTTGGGGGGCGGAGCCGCCATGCTCCTGTTAAAAGGAAAGGCGATTTTGTCTCTGCTGAAAATAGGTAAAATTGCCGGGCCGTTAATTTCCATGATGGTTTCGATAGGGGCATATGCTTTGATTTATCCGTGGGGGTTTGCTATAGGTATCGTCCTGCTTTTGCTTGTTCATGAATTGGGACATGTCATAGCCGCTAAGCGGATCGGGTTACCCGTCAGCGCTCCGTTATTTATTCCTTTTTTAGGCGCGTTAATTACTATGAAAAAACATCCGCTGGATGCGAAGACAGAAGCGTATGTTGCTTTTGGCGGACCGATTCTGGGTACTATTGGGGCTACTGCTGTGTTTGGAGCGGCATATTATATGGATAGTCCACTTCTTTATTCCCTGGCTTATATAGGCTTATTGCTTAATTTGATTAACCTGCTGCCAATCCATCCGCTAGACGGTGGACGTATTGCTACCGCAGTTACGCGCTGGCTGTGGCTTGTGGGTCTGGTGGGTGGCTTAGCTATAATCGTTTACTTGCGTTCGATTTTGTTCTTTATCATCTGGGCAATGTTTGCTTACGATCTGTATAATAAATATGTGAAAAGACGTAACAACAACCGGCCGCAGTCTGTCACTAAGGGGTTCTTAATTCCCGTAGAGCCCTTGCGAGAGGCGGGTTACATGATTCCAGGAGCTGAGCATCGCCGGGATTTACCTTTTACTACCTACAGTGATCTAGAGAGACAGCAGTATGTTGTGGTCAGATGGGACCAGCTGAATTATTATGGCAAAGCTACACTGCCACAGCAATGTATTATTGAAAAGGTAAGAATTTCGCAGCTGGAGCAAGTAACGTTAGAGAATGGTCTTCATTTAAAAATGCAATGTGACATCAGCTGTACCGTGCACGATAATGATAAGTATTACGATGTGCCAGCCAGTACACGCTGGAAATATGGAACAGCTTATTTTGTTTTAGCAGGCTTTTTGGTTGGGATGATGTATCTAGTCCATTTGGTTGGAAACGTCAATCTCTAAGAGGGCAACTGGAATGAATAGCTCCTATTGTTTATAAAGCTCCTGAATCGTCAAAGCTGTAGTGAGTATAACTGCAGCTGCGATGAAAGGAGCTTTTTTATGTCTAAAATTGTGAAATGGGAAGTCGGCGTTTGCCTAGTGTTACTGCTGGGTGTAGTGGGGTGCTCTACGGTGAAACCCGCAAAAGTTATCGAAATCAATGAGATGACCAATCTGGATGGCAAATCTAAAAGTCAGTATCCTCCGTTGTCACCTGTGATGCAAGACGTATATAACCGTTCAATCCCTGAAGAAGTATATTCTGTGGATTAGTCTACTGAGAGGTTACGGATTCCATGTGTAGGCTTTTCTTTCTTGTCATTATTTTATATAATAGACAACTATCGTTGGCTACATAGAGAGAGGAGTTTGCAACTAACATGGCGGCAGAAATCTTACGGGTAACTACAGAGGAACAGCTTCAGATGGGGCTGGATATCCGTACTAAAGTATTTGTTGAGGAACAAAAGGTACCGGCCGAGGAAGAAATTGACGAATATGATGCCATCAGTCCGAATGCGCACCATATTCTGATTATAGATGAAGGGATACCTGTAGCAACGGGTAGATTGATCTATTACAAAGCAGGTACGGCTAAAATGCAGCGCATCGCCGTATTGAAAGAATATCGGGTCAAAGGATACGGACGTGTCTTGTTACTGGCGATGGAAGAGCTTGCTCGGGAGCTTGGACTGGAAGCTTCAATTCTAGATGCTCAGTGTCAGGCAGAGAATTTCTATAAGAAACTCGGCTATGAAGTTATTTCTACAGAGCCATTCTATGATGCAGGTATATTACATGTACGGATGCAAAAAATGCTTTAAAGATTGGTGCACATAATTATTGGACGCTCTACGCAAGCTAGGATGTGCCGAATGATGGCAAATCCAAGTGCAAGGGGCGAGCTAAAGTGCCAAATAACGAACGTGAATCTTTCGTAGCTGTTCAAAAAAATGGGGATGGCGATTTAACAAGCTTCCAGACCTCTACAGGACGTGTGCTGGCGTATGACCAAGCCCTGCAAGAAGTACAGGCCGGAAATATTGCCGGAGTGAACGCTTTTAAAGGTAAGGATGGAGAAACTTATATTCGCGGAGATGCGGATGGAGATCCAACTAACAATCTGGATAATTTGCCGACATTTTCATAGTTCAACACGAAAAGCCGTACATACGTCTACAGACGTTTATGTACGGCTTTTTTTTGTAAAGATCAGAGTTTATAGTTCACATGCTGCTCTAAAAATTCCATCTCTCCTGTAAGTCCGACGAAATCTGGTTGTTCATCGCTATAATGCATGAGCTTGATCCGCTCGCGAACATCTTTAGGCAGAGACATCAGCTCTTCCAGCGTGGTGTGAACAACGCCTGTTCCACCTAGTTGGCAGTCATGCAGGATGATCCGGATCCCGCGCTCCCGCACAAGGCTAATCAGTAGATCCGGCTGAAAGGTCATGTCCGCACTATAAAAAATCTCGTTGTTTATTAGAAGGGAGTAACTGTTTTTGCCGGGAATATGCGGTGTTTGTATGATCTCTAATGAAAGAGTAGGAGAGAGCTTGTAGGTATTTTCAGGCTGCATGGGCTTAACATCGAAGATATCAGATAAGGAAGACACAGCATCTTCTTGGTATAGACCTCCCTTTAACGTATTGTTCCATAAGGGCTCTATAAGTGTCTCGGGAAGAAGTAAGGTCATTTTTTTACCGTGCACATGTTTTAAGGTTAGTGCAAGCTCTTCCAGCCCTCCAACATGATCTGCATGAATATGTGTAATGAGCGTAGCATTTACGTCACTGAAGGATTTTTCAAGTCTATGCATGGCAAGCGGGGCTGTTATCCCGCAATCAATCAGCAGGGTGTAATTTTCATCTAGCAGCAAGCCATTGTTGTTAAAATATTTTTTCGCAAAAGCATTGCCTGTTCCTAGCATTTGTAGGCTTAGACTCATAAGAAAGAACCCTCCTGAAATCGGTTATAGCTAATGTTTCTACTTCGAATAAGACCATAATATCATTTTTCGCAAGATCAATGAAATATTTACCTGAAATCAGCGCAACTTGCTGAAACAAAGTAAGTATATATTAACAGCATGAATTATCTGGAGGGTCTCAAATGAATAGATGGAAAAAAATCACTTTGTGCGTGTTTGCTTTTTCCTTAATGGGTGGCTCATTATTATTCGCCGATTCCGTTAATCAGAAAATTAGAGTATGGAGCAACGGAAAAGAAATTGTAGACGGCGGTTATCTAATTGATGGAAAAACGTACATTCCTGCTAGAGAAACAGGCGGGGTTGTTACTTGGGACGGTTCTGGGAAAGTTACGATCCTTAAACCTAATGTCCATATTGTACTTTTTAAAGGGGATACGGTTTTTGGCAATGTCAATGTAGGCAAGCTGAAAATAAAGATATTAACTCAGGTAGATAGTCTGACCGAAGAGATTTCAGCAGTGAAAGTGGCCATGACAGATCCGTCTGGAAACGTTAAGGATATTCAGTCACAGGTGCTTGAAGGCTCGCAGAAGGATAATTTCTGGTTTCCAACCTCGGAGTTTACTTATGATTTTAAAGAAGCGGGCAAATACCGGGTAGGCTTCTATATTAAGCCCTCCAAAAATGCCGATTACGTACTTGTGTCGGAGAAGGTAATAACAGCGTTAAATTAGGTGTTCTAAATTGACCTGAACTAATCTAACGTGGTACGATACCAGATGTAGGATAATACAATTCAAAGTGAGGTATTACAATGAGCGATCACAAACATGAGCATGGTGAAGCATGCGGTTGCGGGCATGATCACGACCATGAGCACGAGGAGTTTGTGCTGACCTTGACGAACGAGCAGGGCGAAGATGTGGAAATGGTGCTTGTAGAAACGTTCGACATAGGCGAGAAATTATATGCTCTGTTGTTAGAGCGCGAGAATCCAGAAGCAGACGGCATTATTCTGCGTATGGAAGAAGAAGACGAAGAAATGGTATTGTATAATATCGAAGATGAAGAAGAATGGAAAGCTGTTGAAGAAGCTTACAACAATCTGCTTGCTCAGCAAGAATAGATTCTAGCGACTAAACTTAAGCTGTTCTATGTGAATGGAACAGTTGATGCTTATATACAGAAACCCGATACTCATTATGGTATCGGGTTTTTGTATAAATGATTTAAGTTTTTAAGGAAAAAGATAGATCTTAGGATATAGGATCGGCTTCAACAATCACCTTAACATTAGTGATGCTGCGGTCCTCAGGCCCTTTAACCGGCAGGCCGATTTCGACGTGGTCGATAATGTAGTCGATATTATCCTGAGTAATGACTTCGCCAGGGAGGAGAATCGGTATCCCCGGTGGATATACATAGATAAACTCTGCAATGATGTACCCAGCAGATTCGCGGAACGGAACTAACTGAGTGTCAGCATAAAAAGCATCTCTTGGAATTAAAGCAAGCTGCGGGATTTCTGGAACCTGAACCTTCAGTTCATAGATTTCACCCTTGCTATAATGGATAGCGGATAGCACCCGTAAAGCAGCTAATAATTTATCTACTGATTCTTGAGTATCACCTGGGGTAATAAGGCAAAGAATATTATACATGTCACTCAGTTCAACTTCGATGTTGTATTTCTCACGCAGCCAGTTTTCGGTTTCGTAACCAGTGATCCCTAAATGGCGAACGTGAATGTTAAGTTTGGTTGGATCTAGATCGAAAGTTGCTTCTGTTCCAAGTATTTCTTTACCAAAGCTGTACAAGCCTTCGATAGTGTTAATGGTCTCGCGTGCGTAGTTGGACAATTGGATGGTTCTTTCCGCCATTTCATGTCCGTTCAGCGCGAGATTGCGTCTAGATGTATCGAGAGACGCTAATAAAATATATGAGGTTGATGTTGTAGTCAGCATGCTCATAATGGTCTGCACCCGTTGTGGGTTAATCAGCCCAGTCTTCGCATTTAGATTCAGTACCGAGCTTTGCGTCATGGAACCACCAAGCTTATGCACACTAGTGGCAGCTATGTCCGCACCGGCCTGCATGGCCGATACCGGCAGATCCTCATGAAAATGAATCAGTACTCCATGTGCCTCGTCCACCAGAACGGGTACCCCGTAACGGTGAGCCAGGTCGACAATCGAACGCAGGTCGGCACATACGCCGAAGTACGTTGGATTGATAACTAGAACTCCTTTAGCGTCTGGATGACGCTTTAACGCTCGTTCCAGCGCACTGGTGGTTATGCCGTGATCTATCCCGAGATTCTCATCCTGTACAGGCGAGACGAACACAGGCTTGGCTCCGGAGAAGATAATGGCCGACATTACGGATTTATGAATGTTACGCGGCACAATTATTTTTTCACCCGGTGAGCAGACAGAGAGGATCATCGTCATGATGGCATTGCTCGTGCCCTGTACGCTAAAATACGTATAGTCGGCGCCGAAAGCCTTCGCAGCCAGCTTTTGAGCCTCCTGGATTACGCCAGTTGGCTGATGTAGATCATCAAGCGGTGCGATGTTGATTAGATCTATGGATAGAGCGTTATCGCCGATAAACTCACGGAATTCGGCATCGGTTCCTAGCCCCTTCTTATGCCCGGGAATATGAAATTGAACTGGATTGCCGGCGGCATGCTTTTTTAGAGCTGTGAAGAGGGGAGTACGGTGTTGATTCATTTAATGCTGTCACAACCTTTCGCGAATAGTTAATTTTTAAGGCAAGCATCAGTATAACAAAACAATCTTCAGAATACTAGGATTTGGATGTGATAGAATGTCCACGAAAGCTGAACAACGGATGAATATTAGTTTAGCATCACCATTTATTGTTGAGATGTGGGTAATTATTTTTTTAGTTGAATTTGTTAAAGGTTCGCTGCTTGTTGCCTTATTGCCAGTGTATATGGAGAATATACTGGGGCTGTCGGTGACAGTAGTGGGATTCGCTTTTGCCCTACAGTATTTGGGGGACAACGTCTTCCGCAGCCCTTCAGGCTGGGTTATGGAGCGCATAGGGTTCCGCTGGACGATGACAAGTGCATTGCTGCTGATTCTAGTAGCCATTGGTTTGATCATCTATGCCAAAACGGCCGTTGCGTTATCCATCGCCTGTCTCATTCTTGGGATCGGGACCTCACCGCTTTGGCCATGTGTGATGACCGGGATTACCGAGCTGGCCGGATCAACCAAAAGCGGCAGCAGTGGTGCGGCCATGGGCGCTGTTGAGATGGCTTCTCTCGCAGGAACAGGAATCGGTCCAATTGTTGTGAATTTTTTAATGGATCAGGGTGGACAAAGCTATCACGTAGCTTTTCTAGTCTTGTTAGGTTGTGCTGCCGCTGTAGTTGTAGTAGCCCTTTTCTTACCTAAACGAATCTCTTCTAGCGGGTCTCATGCTGTCGTGAGGGACATGCATGGACTTGGTGGAGCAATGGAGCGTAAAAAGCTTAGTCCGTTAGAAAGTATAAAAAGAACGCTGCATCAGGTGAGAACTACGCTGAAAGTCAGCAGATGGCTGTACCCGGCGTTGTTCCTACAGGCCTTCGCCATTGGCTTGATGACACCTGTAGTTACCTTGTTCGCACGTACAGAGCTGCATGTTAGTCCCAATCAATTCAGTTTGCTCCTCATTGCAGGGGGAGGGATTACAGTTCTTGCACTTATTCCCGCAGGTAAGCTGGTGGACCGTATAGGGACAACGGTGTTTCTGAATATAGGTTTTTTGTTAGCTGCCTTTTCGCTGGCCTTTTTCTCTCAGGTTCGCTGGCTGCCACTTGCCTTTATCGCGGTGGCACTGGTCGGTATAAGCTACGCGCTTATCCTCCCGGCATGGAATGCCTTTCTGGCTAAGCAAGTACCTAAGGGAGAACGAGGGACGGTCTGGGGGCTGTTCCTGACACTCCAAGGCTCAGGAATGGTAGCGGGGCCAGTATTATCAGGTAGATTATGGGATCATGTAGGACATGGTGTCCCATTCCTGGCAAGTGCTATTGTAATGCTGCTGCTCTTCGGGCTGCATCTGCTTATTGTGCATAGAACGAAACAGAAATTTAAGACTAGCTGAGGAAAATAAAAAGCCGCTGATAACCGGAGAATGATCCGGTAAATCAGCGGCTTTTTAGAAAATTAGAAGGACATACGATATAACGGAAGTAAGTTTCGAAGGTCTTCTGTATGACACTGTGCAGCTGAAGGACTAGAACGTTTATGCTTCAAAAGGACTAAAAGGCATTAAAATTCTCGATCAGCGTTTGGAGAAAGGCTGTTGCGGGTAAAAATAGTCAATAAACCAAGTTACCGCTACATAAACTGAAGTATAAAATAAGATTAAGACGAACGCAAAAAGGAAGTTAACTCAAGAAGAGGTCCGGCAGCCATGATTACTCTGGAATTGAACTAATGAAGGTTGGCTTTACAGATGTGAAGCTGTTAGGGGGGAGTGCCGTGAACAAAAACGACGAGGTGGAATATTGTAACCTGGAACTGCGGTTCGACAGACAGCATATCCAGGACCTGATCAAGGATTTGATTCAAGAAGGTTATTCCCTATATTGGAGCGAGAATGAACAGGTCTTTGTGATTTCGGTCCGTACGGGTCGTAAGTTAGTGAAATTGCGGTTTCAAAGGATTAAAGACGGCTATAAGCTTGTGGGCGATTATATGATCCGTGATGCTCGCTTGTCAGAGTGGATGGAGAAATTAATTGGGGATATGCGCGGGCATGCAATCGTTAAACGTTTCCGGGATCGGCAGATTATTATTGAAAATATTTTGTTTGGCGAAGTGATTCGCCTAGTTGAAATTTCTGGTTATCAGCAGCGCGTGTTATATCAGAAGGGACCTATGCTCACAGATGAGGAGCTGACAAGACTCTTTTATTCTATTGAAGGGGAAGAACGGGTTCGCCAGCGGAGAATTGAAGTAGATGAACAGTTGGATCGGTTAAATGATGCCCTAAAGGCTGGAGATACGGTTCGCGCGGACAAATGTCGAGCTGAGCTTGCCTTTTTGACCAAGGAATTGTTTATGTTAGAATGGTAAGCAAGTGCCGCAAATGTTCTTTCAAGGCACCCCGTTCATCGGGGTGTCTTATATTTGTATTGGAACTTGCATACAGGGGTTCACTTCTGACGTTAAAAACGTTAAAATAGTCATTGTGATCATTTCTTAGACTGAATTTGTCAATGAAATTGATCTCTATTCGCAGGGCAGGCTTTGCTGTCTCTGATAAAGGGTGGTATTCTTATACTGCGAGAAATGGATTTCACAAAAATATAGGGTGCAAAGGGTGGAGGACCAGATGGCAAAACAACAAATCGGCGTTATTGGCTTGGCGGTAATGGGCAAGAATTTGGCTCTAAATATCGAAAGCAAAGGTTTTTCCGTATCCGTATTCAACCGCTCCCCGGAGAAGACACATGATCTTCTTGCTGAAGCGGAAGGTAAAAACCTCGTAGGCACATTTTCCGTTGAGGAATTTGTAGCTTCGCTGGAAACACCGCGCAAAATTCTGATCATGGTTCAAGCTGGTAAAGCTACTGATGCTACCATCGAGCAACTGCTGCCGCATCTTGATCAAGGCGACATCATTATCGACGGAGGGAATGCTTACTTCCCTGATACAGTTCGTCGTAGTAAAGAGCTGGAAGAAAAGGGTTTCCGCTTTATCGGTACTGGAGTTTCCGGTGGTGAAGAAGGTGCTCTTAAAGGTCCTTCGATTATGCCAGGTGGTCAAGAAAGTGCGTATAAACTTGTAGAGCCTATCCTAACGGCAATCTCAGCCAAAGTTGACGGAGAGCCTTGCTGTACATATATCGGACCTGACGGTGCAGGACACTATGTTAAAATGGTGCACAACGGTATCGAATATGGTGATATGCAATTGATCTGTGAAGCTTATCAGTTGTTGAAAGATGTTCTAGGTCTGGATGCAAAAGAACTTCACAATATTTTCAAAGAGTGGAACAGCGGCGAGCTCGACAGCTACCTGATCGAGATCACTACTGATATCTTTGCTCAATACGACGAAGAAACCGGCAAACCTATGGTTGACGTTATCCTTGATTCCGCTGGCCAAAAGGGTACTGGTAAATGGACAAGCCAAAGCTCACTTGATCTTGGTGTACCTCTGTCCATGATTACCGAATCCGTATTCTCCCGCTTCCTGTCTGCTATGAAGGATGAGCGCGTAGAAGCAAGCAAAGTGCTTAACGGACCAGAAGCAACAACATTTGAAGGTGACAAAGCCGAATTCATCGAGAACGTGCGTAAAGCATTGTTCGCGAGCAAAATCGTATCCTACGCGCAAGGTTTCGCTCAACTTCGCGTAGCTTCCGACGAATATGGTTGGGATCTGAAATATGGCGAGCTGGCTAAAATCTGGCGCGGCGGCTGCATTATCCGTTCCCGTTTCCTGCAAAATATCACAGATGCTTATGAGAACAATGCAGAGCTTAAGAACCTGCTTCTTGATCCTTTCTTCAAGAATGTTATGGACAATTACCAATCTGCATGGCGTAAAGTCATTGCTTCTGCGGTAACTTTGGGTGTTCCAGTTCCTGGATTCTCCAGCGCATTGGCTTACTATGACAGCTACCGTACAGAACGTTTGCCTGCTAACTTGCTTCAGGCTCAACGTGATTACTTTGGCGCTCACACCTTCAAACGTGTGGACAAAGAAGGCGTCTTCCACCACAACTGGATGGCAGCGGAATAATCTAATTGACGGTATGACAAGCGGCCCGGACGGCTTCACCAGAAATGGGGAGCCTTTCGGGTCTTTTTTTACTGGAAGAAGCGGATTGTCTAATGTTTTGACCCTGTGTTATGATATGACAAATATCGCGGTTGGAGGATAGTCATGGCTGGGGATACAGAAGAACTAAAAACGATGAGTCAGGAAGATAAGAACAAAAACATTATTTTAGTAGGGATGATGGCGACTGGTAAGTCAACCGTTGGTGCTATTTTGGCTGAGGAGCTGGGCTATGAGCTGGTTGATTTGGATCATGTCATTATTGAGACTGAAGGCAGAAGCATTGCAGAAATCTTCGCAGAAGATGGTGAGGAATACTTTCGAAGCGTAGAAACTGCGGTTCTAAAGCAAATGCTAGAGTCTGAGAATAAATTAATATCCACGGGTGGAGGCGCGGTATTGGCGCCGGGAAATACAGCCTTAATGCTGAGTAAAGGGCATGTAGTTGCGCTAACGGCAACTGAGGAAGAGATTATTGCACGTGTTAGCGGGGATGAGAATCGTCCGCTGCTCGCCGGCAATGCAGAAGAACGGGTCAGACGAATCATGGAAGATCGCCAGGATGCATACCTATTCGCGCATTACACGGTCGATACAACGGGACTGACTGCGGCAGAAGTGTCGCAACATATTTTAATGCATTACCGCGGTTGAGCTTTTAAGAGAGTGTCTCATTCCATTCAATCATACCGCCGCTAAGGTTCGCAGCGTTATAACCAAATTGCTGTAGATATTCGCAGACACGTTGGCTGCGGGCACCGGAACGGCAAATGAAGATCACTTTGGCATCGCTTGGAATATCTTCAGTACGGTGCGGAATTTCTCCCATAGGGATATGTTGTGCACCGGGAATCATCCCAAAGGCCACCTCTTCGTCTTCGCGAACATCGATGAGTACAAGGTCTTCACCTGTCTCTATACACTGCCGTAATTCTTGCGGTGTGATTTGTGGTACATTATGCATGGGTTTGACCTCTTTTCATCAGAAGAATGGTTTAATGATAACACAAGAACAGAATACCCTGTCAAACGAGCATTACATACCCACTACATCTACTAAGGAGAGTTTATATTATGGACGTTATTGTTAGGCCAACGCCATCTCTGCAAGGAGAATTTGGAGCCCTCTCTTCCAAAAACTATACGACACGTTATCTGCTGGTTGCGGCATTGTCTGAAGGAGTAAGTACGATTTATCATCCTGCACATAGTGAGGATAGCGACGCGATCCGCCGCTGCATAGCAGATTTGGGTGCTGTGCTTACAGAAGATGAGGAAAAGATTGTGATTCAAGGCTTCGGACGTCACCCAAAAGACGTTAAAGAACTTAATGTAGGAAATGCCGGAGCAGTACTGCGTTTTCTTATGGCTGTGGCCGCGTTAAGTCCTGAGGTTACTTTTGTAAATACGTATCCAGACTCATTGGGCAAACGTCCGCATGACGACTTGATTGTGTCGTTGGAACAGCTAGGTGTTCAGGTGGAGCATAATGAAGGGAAACTGCCGATCACGATCCGTGGGGGTAAACCGGTTGGAGGCAGAATTACTGTCTCTGGTGCAGTAAGCTCCCAGTTCTTAAGTGCTCTACTGTTTCTGACACCATTGCTTGAAGAAGATAGTGAAATTATTGTCCTCGATGATTTGAAATCGAAGGTTGTCGTGGGCCAGACCTTGGAAGTGTTGGAGCAGGCAGGTATTGTGGTGCACGCCGCGGATGATTACATGTCCTTTAAAGTTCCAGGTCGTCAAGCTTATGCAGCTAAATCATATACTGTTCAAGGTGACTACCCAGGCTCTGCGGCAATCCTTGCGGCGGCTGCCGTTACAAAGTCGGATGTGAAAATTCACCGTCTTGCAGAACAAAGTAAACAAGGTGAAAGAGCCATTGTTGATGTACTGCGGATGATGGAAGTTCCTCTTACACATGAAGAGGGTACAGTACATGTCCAAGGGAACGGTATCCTAAAAGCTGTTGAATTCGATGGAGATGCTGCAACAGATGCGGTACTGGCCATGGTGGCTGCTGCAGTATTTGCAGAAGGTACCTCCCGATTCTACAATGTTGAGAATTTGCGCTATAAGGAATGTGATCGCATTACCGATTACTTGGCAGAGTTAACCCGTGCCGGAGCCAAGGTAGAAGAACGCCGCGATGAGATTATTGTTCACGGCATGCCCGAAGGTGTCGAAGGCGGAGTCACCATTAATGCGCATTATGATCACCGCGTAATTATGGCACTATCCGTAGTAGGCTTGCGTGCGCGTCAACCTCTTTTGATTAAGGATGCACATCATGTGGCAAAATCTTATCCGCAATATTTTGATCACTTGCGTGCGCTTGGTGCGAATGTGGAGTGGGTACAATAGGAATAAGGGAGCTAGCGTATCTAGCTACAGTTAAACAAGGATCATTAAGTGTAACTATGGAAAGGGGCACTACTTATGAGCTTTGAGAATCCAAGTCGGGAGCAGATCGGAGATATTCTTGCTTCCGCAGGTAACATTGCTGTTGTTGGCTTATCAGACAAAACAGATCGTACCTCTTATATGGTCGCGGGCGCCATGCAAAGCCGGGGATATCGGATCATTCCCGTTAACCCAACGGTGGACGGAGAAATCCTGGGAGAAAAGTGTTATCACACTTTAGCAGAAATTCCAGAGCCAGTGGACATCGTCAATGTATTCCGTCGAAGCGAACACTGCGCAAAGGTCGCGCAGGAGGCAGCTGACATTGGCGCACGTGTGCTGTGGCTCCAGCAGGGTATAGTTAGCGCGGAAGCCGCTGAAATCGCCGCTGAGCACGGTATGATCGCCATTATGGACCGCTGCATCAAGGTCGAAGAAGCGATCACAATGCATGGTCGTAGCCGGCAGTAGGTTCGGTTATATAACTGTTAAACTAAACACTGAGTTAAATGTGTAGTGATTATAGTTAGCGTTGACCAACGGACGTAACAAGGAACAGACGAAGAACGAACTAGCTGGTGAAGAACGAACGGGCTGGCGAAGAACGGACTAGCTGGTGAAGAATGAACAAACTGGTGAAGAACGAACTAGCTGGTGAAGAACGAACGGGCTGGCGAAGAACGGACTAACTGGTGAAGAACGGACTAGCTGGTGAAGAACGGATAACTGGTGAAGAATGAGCAAGCTGGTGAAGAACGAACGGGCTGGCGAAGAACGAACTAGCTGGTGAAGAACGAACGGGCTGGCGAAGAACGAACTAGCTGGTGAAGAACGAACGGGCTGCGAAGAACGGATAACTGGTGAAGAACGAACTAGCTGGTGAAGAACGAGCAAAAGTGGAATAAACTAACTAGGTTTAAATTTATGATGCTGTGGCTAATGAAAACTTACATGATGAAGTTTAGCCGAAATAAGTGGTATTGTGTAACGTAAGGTGCGATTTCTAATGTAAAACGCCTGTTGAGCTAGTTATAATGAAATTAGACGAAGAACGTCCTTTAACCGCTTTTGCGGTGAAGGGCGTTTTTTTATTTTGTAGGGGAGGCTATAGGTTATGGAGTTTGAAGAAGCACATGGTTTGTTCATCGACCAGCATATGAAATCAAGAACAGGTGAAAGAAGGGGCAGGCTGGTTAGGGGACATAATTTTGCGGAAAAGCTGTTTTTGCAGAATATATGGTGGCCTATGTTTGAGTCCCTAGACGATTTGCATCCAGAATACGAAGTATATGACTGGAATCGCAAATCACAATTTCTGGACTTTGCTTATCTTCCACAGACGGGCAGCAGCTTTGGGATCGAGTGTGATGGATATCAAAGCCATGTGAAAGATATGGACCGTGAGAAATTCAACTATTCAGTAAATAGGGACACTTTTTTGACTGGGATGGGCTGGAGGATGATTCATTTTTCTTTTGATGATATCCAGCAACGTCCCGAGGTCTGCCGGATGTTGTTGCAACTGGTGCTGGCGCCTTACTTGGCGCGTAAATCTGCTAGCGTAGCTATTTTGTCTGAGGAAAAAGAGGTTCTGCGTTTCGCTTGGCGTCTCGGTAGACCGGTTCGTCCAAAGGATGTGGCCACGCATTTCTGCATTAATTTCCGTACGGCGCGTCGATTGCTGCAATCATTAAGTGAGAAGGGGTTGCTGAAGCCGGTTAATCAGGGAGAAAGAATTCGGTATTATGAGGTGAAGGCTCTCAGACCAGATCAAATGTGGTAAGAGGATCTTTAGAGGCTGCGCAAGGGAATAATTGCACTTTAAACAACTAAATTGCCGAAATCGTTATCTAAATGCGAAATAGTTGCACTTTGTACACTTAAAACGCCTCAAAGATTAGATGAAGTGGAAAATCACTAAAAATAGTTGTATAAAGTGCAGTTAAAAAGGTGCTCAGAGTAACGTCGATAGGAGTAGTTGCACAAAGTGCACTTAAACTCAGGTGGAATTCCTAACTGTGAGTTTAGGGTGTTAGAGCTAGTTAATGGGGGAGAAAAGTTCGCTGTTATGAATCGAATGCTCTGAGATCAGTTCAGACCAAATCAAATCAAATCATATCAGACCAAATCATACCTGATCTGATCAGGTATGCTAGGGAATCTATACGGTAGCTGCGCAAGGGAATAATTGCACTTTATACAACTAAATTGCCGAAATAGCTATCTAAATGCGAAATAGTTGCACTTTGTACACTTAAAACGCCTCAAAGATTAGATGAAGTGGAAAATCATTAAAAATAGTTGTATGAAGTGCAGTTAAAAAGGTGCTCAGAGTAACGTCGATATAAATAGTTGCACAAAGTACACTTAAACTCGATTCTGACTCTGTAGTATCGATAGCCTCACGTAAATACCAGCCGTTCTATGGATACTAATGAATAAATGTTTAGTGGAATGTGAGAATATTTGTTTTAAAAATGTAACGTGATGATCTCATGAGTTTCTTTTGACAAAAATCCCCGCAGCGCTTACCATTCAATATAGAAAGAAAGGAGAGGGTAGCCTTGAATTGGCTCGGATCATTGCAGCAATTGGGCAGAGCCATAATGCTTCCTACCATGGTACTGCCGGCGGCAGCCATTTTGCTTAGTTTGGGCAGCTTACCTTGGTCTGCATGGGGACTTTCTTCGGTGTCTGAAGTGGCTACTTACGCGGGGCAGGCAATATTTTATTATATGCCTTATTTGTTCGCTGTAGGTGTAGCATGGGGGTTATCCAATCAAGCCGGAACAGCGGGTCTGGCAGCGCTGGCTGGGATGTTCACTTACGACCGAATTGTCACCCAAATGGGAGACGGGCTTGTACAACCTGCAACACTAATCGGAATTTTGCTGGGGATCGTTGCCGGTGTCGCGCAAAACCGGTTTAAAAATATTAAGCTTCCAGAGGCGATCCAGTTTTTTGGAGGGTCGCGTTTTGTTTTGCTGTTCATGGGCTTATTTTCTGCCGGGTTCGCATGGGTAATGTTAGGAATATCTCCGCTGCTGCAGATAGGGCTTGATAATCTTTTTCAGGGAATATTGCAGACGGGCGGGTTTGGCGTTTTTATCTATGGGGTCCTATATAGGGTTCTGACCGCTTTTGGACTACATCATATTCTTAATAATGTGTTTTGGTTTCAATTTGGGAATTTTACGACTCCTGATGGCAGTGCTGTGGTTCAGGGGGATTTGCCGCGTTTTTTTGCAGGTGATCCTACGGCGGGGATTTTTATGGCGGGGTTGTTTCCGATTATGATGTTTGCGCTGCCTGCCATTGCTTTTGCAATTATTCAGGAAGCGCGCGAGGATTTGAAGCCCAAGATTAAAAAGACTTTTGTGCGGGCGGCGTTGGTTTGTTTTCTGACCGGGGTTTCGGAGCAGATCGAATTTGCATTTTTATTTGCTTCTCCGTATTTGTTCGCGGTACATACTGTAATGTCCGGTCTCGCTATGGTGCTGACCTACATGCTGGGAATCCATCACGGGTTCTCCTATTCGGCTGGAGCCATCGATTTCTTCTTGAACATGCATTTGTCACAGAGGGCTTGGCTGCTGATTCCGATTGGTATCGGCTACGGGATTGTATACTATAATTTATTTCGCTGGGCGATTCGCCGTTTTCAGATCCCGACACCGGGGCGTGAAGAAGGTTCAGAGCTTGGGGATTGGGCCGGCAATATCCCTTATCAGGCACCGCTGATCTTAGAGGCGCTTGGAGGCAAGGAGAATATTGTACAAGTGCAGTCCTGTATCACCCGTCTGCGGCTTACCGTTCATAATGACCGATATATAGATACTGGAGCGCTTAAAGGTTTAGGTTCTGCTGGGATTATCAAGCTAGGCGGCGGAAATGTCCAGGTAGTATTTGGCACGTATTCAGAACTGATCCGCGAGGAGATTAATAAGCTTATGCTTCGTGATTTACCGCAGGTGCTGTTCAGTTCGCCAATGCAGGGTAGAATGATGCCCATTGAGGAAGTGCCTGATCACATTTTTGCAGCTAAGCTAGTGGGGGATGGGGTTGCATTTTTGCCGGAAAAAGGGGAACTTACTTCACCCGTATTCGGGAAAGTTATGCACGTCTATCCTACAATGCATGCCGTGGGTATTTCGACGCCGGAAGGGTTGGAGGTACTCATGCATATAGGGATCGACACTTCACAGCTCAAGGGACCCTTTGAGGCGGTTGTAAAAGAAGGCGACAGCGTGGAGCCGGGTCAATTGCTTGTTAAATTCGACCTCGCTTATTTGCGTGAACATGCGGCCTCATTGGCTACACCGATGGTGATCACGAATCCTGATCGAGTCAAATCATGGAGCTATGCTCCATTTAAAAATGTTAAAAAGGGGCAATCATCAGTAATGTCCGTAGTCTTACACGAAAGTAACGTTGGAGGGATTGAAGGATGATACAAGGCATAGGCGCAGCAGCAGGTGTAGCTATCGGGAAGGCCTTTGTCTTGCCGAACTGGGAATGGAGCTTACCGGATACACAAGTGAACCCAGTGGATCTAGCTAAGGAGTTTGAGCGTTTATACGAAGGTATCCGTACCTCTAAGGACGAGATTGAATTCATCAAAAAAGAGTTCAGAGAAGTGGTAGGTCCGGAGGAATCGAGTATTTTTGATGCTCATCTGGCGATCTTAGATGATCCTGTGTTCATGAGTGAAATCCGCGGGATCATTGAGCGCCAGTACAAGGCGGCAGAAGTAGCTGTGAAAGAAGCGATTGATCATTTTGTAGCGATGTTTGATCTGCTAGACGATGAGTACATGAAGGAGCGGGCGGTGGATATCAAGGATGTCGGAAACCGTCTTTTAAAACATCTTTTAGGCGCTCCAGAGGTTACGTTACCATCGGATACACAGCCATATATTCTTGTTGCGAAGGAGTTGTCTCCTTCCCAGCTAGCTCACTTGAATCCAACTTATGTTCTAGGTATTGTCACCATGATGGGCGGTAAAACCTCACATTCCTCCATTATGGCTCGTGCGCTAGGCATTCCTCTTGTAGCAGGCTTGGAGAATAATCTGTCTAATCCTATTCAGACCGGGGACATGCTTGTGATCGACGGTGATACCGGATCTGTACAAATCCATCCAGATGAACTTACGATAAATGAATACGTAGCGATTCGGGATAAACAGCATAAAAAGAAAGAGCAACTGGAACTGCTCGCCACCGTGGAGGCTGTTACCAAGGATGGTGTGAACCTGCGACTTGCCGGCAATATCAGTTCAGTTAAAGAACTCAACATAGCGCTTAAGTATGGAGCTGAAGGCGTAGGCCTGTTCCGCACGGAGTTTCTTTATATGGACCGCAGATCTTTTCCAACTGAGGATGAACAATTTGAAGTGTATAAACAGGTTGTCGAGAAGGTGGGCAATAACACTGTAGTGATTCGTACGCTGGATATTGGCGGGGACAAGCAGTTGGATTATATCCAGCTGCCTGAAGAGCAGAATCCTTTCCTTGGTTACCGGGCGATTCGCATCAGCTTGGACCGATTAGATATGTTCAAAACTCAGCTAAGTGCCATTCTGCGGGCAAGTGCATACGGGAATGTAAAGTTGATGTTTCCAATGATTTCTTCCGTAGAGGAAGTGCAGGCGGCAAAAGTTGTTTTAGAAGAAGTGAAAGCTGAGCTGGAGCAACGAGATATCCCTTTTAACCGGAATCTTCCTGTGGGTATTATGATTGAAGTTCCAGCGGCGGTTATGATTGCTGATTTACTGGCTGAGGAAGTTGACTTTTTCAGTATCGGCACTAATGATTTGGTTCAATATGTGTTAGCGGTAGACCGTATGAATGAACAAATTGCTCATATGTATCATCCGTACCATCCAGCGGTTCTGCGAATGATCCGTATGACGGTAGAAGCGGCACGTAATGCCAAGATTGATATCAGTGTATGTGGTGAAATGGCGGCGGATGAGCGTTCTTTGCCTCTTTGGCTGGAGCTTGGAATTAGAGAACTCAGCATGTCGCCGCAGGCGCTGCTGAAGGTTAAACACCGCACACTGAACACACTGGCCAAGGATGCCAAAAGAATCGCCAAAGCGTGTTTCCACCATCGTACAAGCTCAGAGACGGAAGAAATGTTAACTGCGTTTGCCCAAAAAAGTGGTCTTACACTTGGATCAAGCGGGGAACTACAGGAGAAAGCCTCATCCTAAAGTTACTGTAACTTTTATTCATTTCATATCAAGGTTCGGCATTCTTGCCGAGCCTTTTTCTTTATTTAAGCCATACTTTTTAAAAAAACAAAACCGTTTGCCCTGCGGCGCAGTCAATACATAGAGAGAGTTACACAGAACCGATTTAAGAATAAAGGCAAGGGGGGAGGCAGGCCGAAAATGGATCACATTATAAATGACGAAATGGAAATGGCTGCTACGGATGAAGAGCTGTTTTATGAGCAAGTGGCTGGACAGAAAAGAAAACTTTATAGCATTGCCTACAGCTATTTGCGAAATGAAGCGGATTCGCTGGAGGTTTTGCAGGAGGCAACCTGCCGCGCATGGATTAAACGAAAAAGCTTAAAAGATGCGGAGCGTTTCGCTCCTTGGTTAACACGAATTTTGATTAATTGCTGTAATGATGAGCTGAAACGCCGAAAGAGGAATACAGTCGCAGAAGCTGCTCGAAGTGATGAGGGGATCATGGAGATGAAAAGTGACCGCAGACTGGACATGGAACAAGCGCTGGATGGAGTGAAACCCAAATATCGCCAAGTGCTGGTGCTCAAATATTACAAGGATATGACCCTTGCCGAGATTGCAGAGGTGCTGGATAAACCCGAGGGCACAGTGAAGACATGGCTGAATAAAGGATTAAAACAACTGCGTGACAAAATGAAGCGGAAGGGGGAGCTATTTTATGGCTGAGTCTGAAGAGAAGCTGCTTAAAGATTATTTTCAGAAAATCGATGCGGAGGCAGAAGAAATTCTGGATGTAAAACTGGACACCGCGATCCGCAAGGGGATGCAGCAAGGGAACCGTTCACGTTTGCCTTTTAGAAAAAAGTACGCTGTTGTTGTATTGGTAGTCTTGGCATTCGCCTTACTTATAATTTTGCCTTGGGCAAATCAGATGATAAATCCCGTACGTGCGCAATTACCTCCAAAAAGCTGGGGTCAGCTTGAAGTGTTTAGACCCGTTATTGCTAATAATCTGACGATTAAATCAGCACTTGATGCGGGGATGATGAAGGAGGTAAATATCTCTTCTCCTGAGGTGGACGGGATAACATGGACTGTTAATGGAATCATTGCAGACCGAAGAGGCATTGTGGTGCTTTATACAATCCAGAACAATACGGATCAGAAGATGCAATTCATGGGGTTGTCTTTGAAAAAAGCGCCAGAGGATAAATTTTCAATGAGTGGCTATAGTGGCGTTAGTAACTCCGTGAGTGAGGAGGATGGTTCTCCTGGTACGACTTATATGTTTCAACAAATTGTGTGGGATAAATACCAAGATGAGTTGCTGGAGAAGTTGAATGTTACATTATCGGTTTTTCCAGCAACAATTGAACATATTATCATGAACAGTGATATCAAAAAATTAAGCGTCACCATTCCTATGGATACTGATAAAGATTATTTTGAAGGAGAGTTCGTTGATCTGAAGGATAGTTTGGCTGTTTCTGGACAGAAGATCAAAGTGAATAATGTTTATATGGGGCCTACTGGGATTTATACGCAAGAATCTTATGACGGCGATAATAAAATGAAGATTTTTAGAACACTTTCGCCTAAGTTAATTATGGGAAAAGGGAAGGATCAAGAGACCTTAAATGGGTTGGGTAGTGTTTCATTAACAAATGGCGGCCCACAGACAAATATCTACCATAACGATAATATGAGACCCGATGATCCAATCAAGCTTGAAATTGAGGGGATTTCAGCACTGGATAAATCTAAGGTGGAGTTAGTGATTAACACGGAAACACAGCAGATTTTAAAGGCACCGGATAGCTACCTCACAATTTCTAAACGGACCGCGGACGAAGAGCAGGGAATTATAGTATTGGACTTATTGATTCCCAAAAAAGTTGAGGAGTTGCATGAAGCAACCGGTTTTGGGATAGACGATAATTTTGTGGATAGCGCTGGAAGCGGACATTGGCTTGTACATGATTCTGAGGGTTATTCTAGATATAGAGAATACCGTGAGGACGCTAAGGGAACTACAATAACTTATTTTCTCAACGTAGGCAAAGAAAAGCTGCCTCAACCTTTGACTTTTAGGTTTACAAATTATCCAAATATGATCATGGAGACGGATTCTGTGCGGATTAGATAACCATCTGGATTTTAAAGCCTCAAATCAAAAGCCCTGTTCCTCAAATTGTGAGAAACAGGGCTTTTTTGATTTTAAACTATATACCTACTGTTTTTATTCCCCAGCGAGTGCATCGCAAAAGGCTTTCCCGTATGGCGGAAGATCTGGCGGGCGGCGAGCGGAGATGATATGTCCATCCGTAACTACAGCCTCATCCTTCCAGATGGCTCCGGCATTCTCCATGTCATCACGGATGCCTGGCGTGGAGGTGACGGTTACACCTTCCAGAATTTTAGCAGAAATTAATACCCAGCCTGCATGGCAGATCTGCCCAATCGGTTTTTTAGCCGCATTAAAATCCTGTACAAGCTTTAGAACGGCACTGTATCTACGGATTTTATCAGGAGCCCAGCCGCCTGGAACCAAAATCCCATCATAATCTGCGGCATTAAGCTCGTCCCAGGAGTATTCTGCTTTAGCTGGTACGCCATATTTACCGATGTACGTCTTATTTTTTTCCAGACCTGCCAAATGAACCTCGGCACCTTCTTCTCTCACCCGATACACGGGATACCAGAGCTCCAAATCTTCAAATTCATCGTCTACGAGTGCTATGACCTTTTTACCGGCTAGTCTCATTTAGTTAAGCTCCTTTCGATTCCCATGATTCTTTCATTATTCTATCAAATTTAAAATATGAAGTCATCTTTAGGGATGTAAATTATAGACAAATTGCCAATTTAATCATTATATGCAATAAAGGAGGGTTTTAATCGAGTAGAGTCGAATATAGAAGTTGAAAAAGTCAAACTTTGTGCTTTATTAATTTTGTGCAAGAGGTGTAGAAGATGTATAAAGATAATTTGATGGAGAAGTTGTGCAGTTGTGGTGGCCTCATGAACTTACATATGCATTCTTTGATTTTTAATACGAAGATGAAGATTACCCATGTTCCTGTCTATACCTGCCCGGAATGCGCTAGTTATGAACCTTTGCAGTTTATTAAAGCAGATCTAGGCAAATTAGTAAAAGAACTCAGTGGAGATGATCCGGGAAAAGATTTTTTGTTTACGGAGAGAAATGAATTGGCCAGTGTATTAAAAGAATCCTTGTCAGAAACTATAATAGGGGGAATATCAGAACTAGAGACGATAATCCGAGAGAGGATTCAGAGCCGAGTCGATATGCTTCTCGATATTTATCGTTTAGCTGAGAAGCTGTCAGACCAGTATTGGATGGAAGAAACTAGTCGAAGATTGTCTCAATTAACCTTCCAAATGGCTGAAAATGAAGATTATAAAAAAATTGTGTGAAAATAATGAAAATTTTTCACGGAATGTTGGATTTTTCACTCACTTTTTGTTACGATAGATAGAAGTTACATTATTGATGCTCTTGGACAGGTTAACCAGCACTGGTCACAATTTTAATCCAGGGTGACGTTTTCAGCCTTGAAAGAAATTTTGAAAGGAAAATGAAGCGTTATCATTGCACAAATGTACAAAGTGTCGTATCATATTTTTAATTAGTCGAACGATAAAATTTATCGCAATGGAGAGAGTAATTTGACGGTAACCATTTACGATGTAGCTCGAGAAGCAGGCGTATCTATGGCTACGGTATCACGGGTTGTGAATAATAACCCTAACGTGAAACCGCAGACCCGGAAGAAAGTTTTTGAAGCGATTGAACGTTTGGGATATCGTCCCAATGCCGTGGCAAGAGGTCTTGCCAGTAAGAAAACGACAACCGTTGGGGTTGTCATCCCTGATATTTCAAACTCGATTTTTGCAGAAATTGCACGCGGGATTGAAGATATCGCGAACATGTATCATTACAATATCATATTGTGTAACGCGGATAAGCGTAAAGAGAAAGAAATTCGTGTCATTAATACCCTTTTGGAGAAACAGGTCGATGGTCTGCTCTTCATGGGGGGTACAGTAACTGACGAACATATTCAAGCTTTCCAGACTTCTGCAGTTCCGATTGTTCTATGTGCTACACGGGATGAGAAGGGAACTTATCCTTCCGTTGACATCGATCATGAAACCGCTGCTTTTGATGCTGTGAACACATTGATTCGTCACGGTCATCGTGAGATCGCTATGATCAGTGGCACACTGCAGGATCCTGCAAATGGATATGCACGTTTCCATGGTTACAAGAAAGCATTGGAACAGGCAGGAATCGAGTACCAAGAGGATTTGGTACGCATCGGTAACTACCGCTATGAATCTGGTGTAGAAGCAATGAAGTATTTCCTTGGACTCAAGAAGAAACCAACCGCTATTTTTGCGGCAACGGATGAAATGGCTATTGGTGCCATTCACAGTATTCAAGATGAAGGTCTGAAGGTACCGGATGATTTCTCCATCATTAGTGTGGATAATATTCGTATGGCTTCGATGGTTCGTCCTTTGCTGACAACCGTAGCTCAGCCTATGTACGATTTGGGCGCAGTTGCGATGAGACTTTTGACCAAGCTTATGAAGAAAGAAACCGTTGAGAATCCGCGGGTTATCCTGCCTCATGAAACGATTCTCCGCTTGTCGGTTAATCATCTAAATAAGTAATTTAAGAACTGAACAGTTATTCCGTAAAAAGCTCCTTATGGAGCTTTTTATGTTTTTATTTGCTAAATAAATCTTCAAAGGAGGTATTTACTGTGAGTGAAATCATCGGATTAATCGGAGCGATGGATGAAGAAATCAAGCTGCTTCTAGAGAGTATGGAGGACAAGCGGACAAAAGTTAAAGCAGGTATACAATATTACATAGGAAACATATTAGGAAAATCCGTAGTGCTCTGTAAATCTGGAGTGGGTAAAGTAAATGCAGCAGTTACAACTCAGATTCTAATTGATAATTTTGGCGTATCCCGTGTGCTGTTTACGGGGGTTGCTGGAGCAGTACATCCAGAATTGAATATTGGAGATATTGTTATAGCTTCTACATGTGTACAACATGACATGGATGCTACGGGGCTTGGGTTCGCAAGAGGCGAAATTCCTTATCAGGAGACTTCCGTCTTCCAGGCAGACCCTGCGCTAGTACAGCTTGCTGAGAAGGCATGCAATGAGCTAGGTCAAAAGTACTTGATAGGCAAGGTGTTATCTGGTGATCAATTCATTTCTAATGCGGAGATTGTAGCTGAATTAAGAGACCAAATGGATGGAGCTTGTGTGGAAATGGAAGGGGCGGCGGTTGCCCAAGTCTGTCATATGAACGCCACGCCCTTTGTCATCATTCGCTCCATGTCAGATAAGTCTGATGGATCAGCTGAGGTGAATTTCAGGGAATTTACAGAACAATCTTCACAACGCTCCCATTCCATATTAGAATTTATGCTGCAGCATATTTAATGATCAATACATAAAGCGTTGTCTAAAACGTACTCTGTCAAAGGTCTCCTGGGAGGACATGGGCACCTCTTGTCCAATGCGAACCATTAGGCAGTTAGCGGGATGTGAACAAATTTCTGGATCATCCGTAGCATACCAAACCATATTTACGGTCTTCATCAGCCGTTCCATCATCTTGCGATAGGCCCATACGTCCAGCCCACTGCCTTTTAAATCCCAGTGCCAGTAATACTCTGTTGTAAAAACAATACAATTCTCCAATTGCTCCCGCTCAAAAGCAGTAGAAACCAGCAGCCGGCCTAGTCCGGCCCCTCTATAATCATTACTCACCTCTATCGCTCCAAGCTCAATAAGATCCTCCATACCACCCTGTGACCATAACTCCATTTCATCTGGATAATGGAAGGTCACATAGCCTACTATAACGTCATTCTCTACTGCGGTAATTACACGGCCCTCTGGCAAGCTGGCGATCTCTACGAGCGCCTCTTGTTGCTCTAATGGCCTGCGGAAAGCATCAAGATCCTGATGCATATGCAGGACTTCAAGGTCCTCGGGAGATCGGGGTCCGCTCACAGTTATCGTTCTACCCATATAGGAGAGAGTATGGGAAATAGGGATTTTGCGATGCTCCATGACAGTGCTCCTTTCAGATCAAAAAAATGGTATGTAAACGCTTGCTATGGTATACTAATTCAGACATAAAAAATTCACATTCATTGCATTGACATCATTATTTAAAACATGAGTCTTACCCTTAAAGCTTAAATCAAACGAGTGAGGGAGGCAAGAGTGATGGGTCAAGTCCATAGCGAAATTTTGCCGGGTCGTGTGCAGAGCTCCAATATGTCTGATTATGCGGAGGCAGTAGCCAATTTTGAGTGGGAGGATGTTGAACGTAATTTCTCATGGTATGAAACCGGCAAGGTTAATATGGCCTATGAAGCCGTTGATCGCCATGTGGATGAAGGGCGGGGAGCGGCAACGGCCCTACTCTACAGTGACACTGTACGGGAAGAATCCTATACATTTGCCGATCTGCAGGAGCGGTCGAACCGGTTCGGAAATGTATTGCGTAAATATGGCATCGGTAAAGGAGATAGGGTATTTATTTTTATGCCTCGCCAACCGGAACTGTATTTCAGTCTGCTAGGTATTCTCAAAATCGGAGCCATAGCAGGACCCTTATTTGAAGCCTTTATGGAAACAGCAGTTAAGGATCGTTTGGAGGATAGTGGGGCTGTTGCGCTAGTAACTACGCCAGAATTGCTGCATCGGGTCAAGCGAGAAGAGCTTCCTGAGCTGCGTCATATTTTTCTAGTAGGTGGAGCAACTGATATTGAGCAAGGAAACTTAGGATTCGCAGAAGAGATGGCTAACGTTTCTGCTGATCTTAATTTAGAATGGCTTGATTTGGACGATGGCCTTATTATGCATTATACTTCTGGTTCTACAGGTAAGCCCAAAGGCGTTTATCATGTGCATAGAGCAATGATTCAACATTATTATACAGGTAGAGTAGTGCTAGATCTACGTCAAGACGATATATACTGGTGTACGGCAGATCCTGGCTGGGTGACCGGAACTTCATACGGCATATTTGCCCCTTGGTTAAACGGGGTGACCAATGTAGTCAGAGGCGGCCGCTTTAGTCCTCAGGATTGGTATAAGACAATCGAACGGAATAAGGTATCTGTATGGTACAGCGCACCTACAGCTTTTCGTATGTTAATGGGTGCAGGGGAGCACTCTTTACAGGGGATTGATTTAAGCAGTTTGCGCCATGTTCTATCTGTTGGTGAACCGTTAAATCCGGAAGTAGTACGTTGGGGAGATAAATTTTACAATCAGCGTATTCATGATACTTGGTGGATGACTGAAACAGGGGCACAATTGATTTGTAATTATCCGTCAATGGATATCAAACCAGGCTCGATGGGCCGTCCGTTACCGGGGATTGAAGCAGCGATTCTGGATGACCGGGGAAATGTTCTCCCGCCTTTTTCTATGGGGAATCTTGCGATAAAAACTCCGTGGCCATCCATGATGAAAACGATATGGAACAATCAGACGAAGTATGAGGAATATTTCCGGATTCCTGGCTGGTACATTTCTGGCGATTCAGCTTATATGGATGACGAAGGATACTTCTGGTTTCAGGGACGAATTGATGATGTCATCAACTCTTCTGGTGAGCGTATTGGTCCATTTGAAGTGGAGAGCAAATTAGTGGAGCATCCGGCAGTGGCAGAAGCGGGTGTAATCGGCAAACCGGATCTTGTGCGGGGGGAGATTATTAAGGCTTTTATCTCGCTTAGAGAAGGTTATACTCCAACTGCTGCCTTGAAAGAGGAGATCGCCGCTTTTGTCAAAGCGGGTCTGTCTGCACATGCTGCCCCGCGGGAAATCGAGTTTAAGGATAAACTTCCGAAGACACGATCAGGTAAAATCATGCGGCGTGTACTGAAGGCATGGGAGCTGCATCTACCGACAGGAGATCTATCCACGATTGAGGATTAGAATGAATTGTAAAAAAACACCGTTCCCGGATGAATTCATGGGAACGGTGTTTTGCTGTGTGAAATTATTTAATGATCTTTGGGTTAACGTGTCCCTGCATTATTACCTGCTGTGGTATTATTACTGCCTCCAGTACTGTTACCTCCGCCGGCTGGTGTTTCCGTCGGTAGTAGCGGGAGAATGTTACCTGGATCCTCAATAACGTCTCCTGGTGTCGTCTCAGGCTCTGTAGGCGCCTCTGTACCAGGTTGTTGATCAGGTGTAGGAGTTGCTTCGGGTGTTGGTGTAATCCCTCCAGCAACGCTGCCAGAAGCCGTCTCATTACCTGCAACATCCACGGCTGTTACATAAAAGGTTGCATTAGCACTTGCAGGTGTACCCGGTGTGAATACCTTGTTCTCATCTGCCATGAGTATAGATTGCTTCTGGAAAGAACCTCCGTTTAATGAACGATATAAGCGGTATCCCACAACATCTGCCGAGCTGCTAGCGGAGAAGCTGATGACCGCTTTACCAGTGCTATAAGAGACGTTAACATTTCCGGGAGCAGCAGGGGAAGCCCCATCGTCCACACGTGGATCAACTTCTGTTGGGAAATCCGTCTTGGCATCGGCTGGCATATAATACTCCAGTGATTTATGATCCTTCATCTTAGGGAAGGCAGCCAGGAGTTCTTTGACTAGTTCCTGTATCGGCTTCTCGCGTTTAACGACGATTTTTTCCTTTAGGAACTCCTCTGGAGTGCCTTCCAACGGGATATAATTGACGCCTTTGTAAGTAATATATTTGGCTTTGGAAATCCCGTCGTCGCTCTCTTTTGGCACATATTTTGTATTAAATATATCCGTTGTGAATTTATCAGTCAGGGATGTTGGCAGTTTGCCGCTATATGCGGAAACTGTCTTTTTGATAATTCCCTCAGGTTGTGCAAATTTGTCTGTGACGAATAGTTCCGGCTGCTTATCAATGACAGCATTCAACACTTTTGCCCATAATGTTTGGGCTTGACGTTTTTGTGTATCTCCCGTAAGGGTGTTGATTTGCTCTTTGTAGCCGACCCACATTCCCAGTGTGACATCAGGAGTGTAGCCCATAAACCATACGTCTCCATAATTCTGGGTAGATCCAGTCTTACCGACAATCGGAATTTCTTTAGAGTGTTTATATTCTCTTTTTACGGTGCTGGCTGTACCCTCTGTAATTACAGTTCGCAGCATATCTGTCATTAGGTAAGCTGTTTGCTTAGAGAATACTTGCTCAGGATTAACCTTGTGCTGATAGATAATTTTTCCCTCTGAATTGACAATTTTCTCAATCATGTAGGCATCATTAAAGGCACCTTGGTTGCCGATAGCGGAATAGGCATTGGTTAACTCTTCTACGGATACTCCGTATTTGAGACCACCTATAACCCCAGTCTGCGCACTGTAATCATCATCTGTGAGGGTGGTGATCCCCAGCTTTTTAGTAAAGGCCCAAGATTTCTCTATTCCGACCTTTTCATTAAACAGCTTAAGCGCAGGCAAGTTGAGCGATTTGTTAAGTGCGTAACGGGCAGTGACCAGACCTTGATAGCGATTATTGGCATTCTTAGGAATGTGGAATCCTTTTCCGCCGTCTTTTAGAATAATTGGCGCGTCATCCACAATCCCGGCAGGCTGAATCAGCCCTGCATCTAAGGCTGGTAAATAAGCTGAAATTGGCTTCATGGTCGATCCGGGCTGACGGATCATTTGGGTAGCATAATTCATCTGCTCAATATTGAAGTCGCGACCCTCAATCATGCCGAGAATGGCTCCGCTTTTGTTGTCGATTAACATGCCAGCCGTTTGTTCCATACCTTTGGTTTTGCTGTCTTTAGTAAAATTATTGCTGTCTTCAGAAACACTATGCATTGCATTGTAAACTTTTTTATCAATGGTTGTGTAGACTCGATAACCGCCGGTCATGAGCTGCTGTCTTGCTTCCTCAAGTAACACGGCATTGTCAGTAGTGCTATTGGCATCCGTTGTGCCATTTTTCTCTTCATTCAATGATAGAAGGATCTCGGATGCTTTACGCTCAGTCTCCATCATCAGGTATGGATAGGTAGCATAGGCTTTTTTGGTGTGCGGCGCCAGAGAACTCTTGATATCAAATTGAAGGGCTTCATCATATTGAGAGGTAGTGATCTTATTCTCCTCAAGCATACGACGAAGTACAAGATGTTGACGGTCCATAGCTCTGTTGAAAGCTTTTTCGTTGAATTCACCTATCCCATTAAATGCAGAATAAGTGGAAGGGAGCTGCGGAAGACCAGCCAAATAAGCTGCTTGAGCCACGTTCAATTTGTCCAGATCGTCTAGACCGAATATCCCTTTGGCTGCTGCTTTAATTCCGAATACATTGTAGCCATTCGAGCCATTGCCGAAAGGAACCTTATTCAGATAAGCCGTTAATATTTCTTGTTTGGTCAAGAAGCGTTCCAATCTAAGAGAAAGTAGAATTTCTTTTACTTTGCGATCTTCTGTCCGATCCAGATTCAGGAATACACGTCTTGCGAGCTGCTGGGTGAGTGTACTGCCTCCGGTCTGAACGGATTCATTGAGAAGCTTTTGTTTGACGGCACGCAAGGTGCCTTTGAAATCCACGCCATTATGCTCATTAAAATTATTGTCCTCTATAGCGAGAACTGCATCGATAATAAGCTGGGGGATATCGTTGAATTCAATGAGCCTTCGGTCTTCTTCTGTCCGAAGCTGGCCGATCGGTGCGCCGTCTCGGAAATAAGCGAATCCGGTGATCGCATTTTGACTGACCTGCTGCTGAATCATTTCTTCGGAGCGAACAGGTTCATCCTTCACAATGGAAGCGACATAGCCTGCTACAGCACCACCGGCAAATAGAACGCCTATTATTCCAAGAATAAACATCCACTTAACTACAGAACCGAACCTGCTTAGGGCGGATCTGCGGGGTGAAGGCTTCTTAGCGTTTTTTTTCTTGTTCTCTTGAGCCATCGACGATAATTCCTCCTTTTAACGGAATTATTATAGCATAAATTGGCGTTTTTGAATGCGCTTCTACCTGATTCTCATGGTCTTAAGATTCGACTTTTGTGCAAAAATTATAAATAAAGTAATTTAGGGTATGATTTGCGGAAGCGTAACCTTCTACAAACGGCATGGAATTTAGGATATTGACATAACAAAAAGCCCCCGGATTAATCCGGAGGCTTTGGTCATACCCGCTAAAAGCGAGATATTAACGGTTGTAGAACTCGACGATTTGTTTCTCATCGATATCCTGGGAAAGCTCGGAACGTTCTGGCAAACGAATATATTTACCTTCGAAAGATCCTTCAGCATATTCCAGGTAAGCTGGAAGGTGGTTACGGTTAGCAAGAGCTTCTTTAATGGAAGCCATGCCTTGGCTCTTCTCGCGAAGACCGATAACGTCGCCCAAGCTTACACGGTAAGAAGCGATGTCGACTTTTTTGCCGTTTACAGTTACGTGTCCGTGGGATACCAACTGACGTGCTCCAGCACGGGAGTTAGCAAATCCAAGACGGTAAACTAGGTTGTCCAAGCGGCTTTCAAGCAAGAACATGAAGTTTTCGCCCGCAAGACCTGGAAGTTTTTGTGCTTTAGCGAAGAGAGTACGGAATTGTTTCTCTCCCAAGCCGTACATGTGACGCAGTTTTTGTTTTTCCAAAAGCTGCATTCCGTAGTTACTTACTTTTCTGCGTTGGTTAGCGCCGTGTTGTCCTGGTGGGAAAGGGCGTTTCAGGTCTTTGCCTGTACCGCTAAGGGAAATGCCCAGACGGCGGCTGAGTTTGAATTTAGGTCCGGTGTAACGTGCCATGTTATAGTAGACTCCTTTATATTTGAAATTTCAGGTTAGGGCTCTATTTGCGCCGCATTTCGTATCCGTGATTAGCATTATTGGCTTCCACACTACCAGGGAAGTTCAGCCGCTGCCCTGGCAGTAACGAAATGCGTGAGGGTGACACAACGTTACGCCCAAGTAAGACTTGTTACAGTCTTGTTCAACAATAAATATTATATGAAAGTAGCATATAAAGTCAAGCGCATATTAAAAGAGTTTTTGTCATTCTTTGTCGTTAGTTCTTTGGTCCTAAAAAAAATCCCGGAAATAAGGAAAATATAATGCAATACACAAAGAAAGGGAGTAAAATATAGTTAATTAGATGTTAATTGGGAAGGTTTTTTTTCTTAAATGAGAAGCAAAGGGGATCTTCGTTATGTCAGAACAGAAAGCATACGCTTCTCAAGACAGTCGTATGCTGATACAGGACAAATTGCACACTAGTAGAGATTCCGAAGATCCCACCGCCTGGCTTAGGGAAACGGAAATAGTGTCCCATGACTTCCCATATTTGGCCAATCTGATTGCAGACAGCTTCGAGGAATGGATCGATGGGCTAGAGGCTCTACCATTCGCTAAATCATGGGATTGGTGTGTGCTGAATTTTGAAGGCAGATATTTTGCAAATATTGCCGATCAGCAAGAACGATGGAGGCACCAATGGGAGCAAGCGGCTGCAGCTAGTTTACTTTCTGGCGCAACCTCATCTGTTCAACTTACGGTGCAGGGTCAGGATATGAGCTTTTTTACTATACCGCTCATCACTCGCGTTGACAAAGAAATTTTTGCCTTCTTGGGCTGTGCTATGCCGACACAACAATATTTAATGGGTGGACGAGATACTGCTGAGGCTATATCTTTGCAGTACCGGACCATATTCTATCATAAGTTTGAACATATTTTTGTAACTGATCTTGCGAGTGTTCATCAACATGCTGAACGTGAGAGCAATCGCCGCTCCTTGTTATTTCAGATCGTTCAGCGGATGCATGACAATATTGATGTGAACGCTGTGCTTACGGAGGTTATAGATAGCATTTCTGCAATGTACCCTGGTGCTAGGCTTGAGCTGTTTATGTCGCAAGATCACCGCAGCACTCATCCGCAGGTCAAACCTTTACCGTTTCAGATGTCCAGTGATGATGTCTGCGCTAGAGCATTTAAAGACGGCCGTGTTGCTCTGAACACCAACACTGAAGATCAACACATTGTAGAGATTGGTCTTCCGCTAGGCGGGAAGCAAGGGGTTTATGGCGTATTCCACATGGTGATGGATAACTCGATCTTTATGGATGTAGATTTACGGTTTCTCTCGATGGTGGCGGATACCGCAGGTACTGCTTTTGAGAATGCCAAGCTGTATGAACGCTCCAATCAGCTCATTCGTGAGCTGCGTATGAGTAACGAACTTACACAACGGCTGAATCAAAGCTTGCGTTTAGGGGATATTTTTCAATTTGCGTTTGAAGAGCTGCTTGAGATGTTTGGTGCAGACTACTGCTGTATTTTACATATGAACGAAGAAAAGGGCGGGCTAGAGGTTATTGCTTGCAATCATTCCTCCTTGCAAAATGAAATTTTAGAAGTAGGACAAGGTTTAGGCGGGAAGGTCTATACTACTGGGGAATCATTAATCATGTCTAACTACATAGATAATCCTAATACTACTTCTCGTTTAATGAATGCTACCGGGTCGCAGTCGCTGATTGCCACACCTTTAAGTGTAGGTGGTGAAGTGCGTGGTGCCATCATGTTGGCGCATCGCGATGCCCATTATTTCTCTTATGACAATTACAGATTGCTTCAGGCGATGGCGGGGCATATTGGACTAGCTGTAGGGAATGCAAGGCTGCATGCCGAAGTTAGACGTCTAGCGAACAGAGATAGCCTAACTGGACTTTATGCTCGTCATTATCTGGACGAAGAAATAAAGGAACGGCAGTCTACAGATTTTTGCGGTTGCTTAATTGTTGTGGATATCGATCAGTTCAAGATGGTGAATGATACCTATGGTCATCAAAAGGGCGACAAGATCTTAAAAGAGGTCAGTGAAATTGTGAAGTCCTCCATCCGTCAAGGGGATATTGCTGCGAGGTGGGGTGGAGAAGAACTGTCGGTCTATTTACCATTAATGGGAGTAGAACAGGCAGTAAATGTGGCTGAACGTATTCGTAAGCGAGTGATGAATGAGACCGAACCTAATGTAACAGTGTCCTGCGGTATAGCAGAATGGAGCTGGATGGACGAACGTGTAAGCGTCGAATCCCTGTTCTATCGAGCAGATATGGCACTGTATAAAGCTAAGAACAATGGGCGTAACCAGGTGATCGTTGACACTAAAGAGAATGGCGGCGGTGTGAAGGGATTGCCTCATAAGTAAAAAAAGATAGCAGAGCAGCGGTGTGAAGGGATTGCCTCATAAGTAAAAAAAGATAGCAGAGCAGCGGTTCTCCCGTTATTGGAGAGTCGCTGCTTTTAGTTTTGGCAGATGGCTGGTTGCTTCGACTGTGTATCCATCATGCTGTGAGGCTTGCGGACTCAGCTGACGTTATTGGCATGTATTTTGCCTTTGGGGCATGTTTTCGGACTCCAGAGACGCTATTGCTTGGAAAAAGACTCATTTTGTGCGTTTTTAAGGTCAATAGCTGCGCTGGAGTCCGTTGGTATGGGAAATATCGGGAAATGCTGCGTTAAGGGTCAGCTGTGTCCGATAGAGATAACGGCGTGGCGACTGCAACGGTCATATTCGCGCATTAGCATTTGAACAGCGGTTCTCCCGTAATAAGGAGTTGCTGGTCATTGTTTTGTTAGTTGGCTCGCTGCTTCGACTGGTGTATTCATCATGCTGCGAGGCCTTCGGACTCAGATGACGCTATTGGCGTGTATTTTGCCTTTGGGGCATGTTTTCGGACACCAGAGACGCTATTGTTTAGTAAGAGGGGCATATCGGGCGCATTTCGGGTCAATAGCTGCGCTGGTGTCCGTTGGTATGGGAAATATCGCAAAATACTGTAATTAAGGTCAGCTGTGTCCGATAGAGACAACGGTGCGGCGACTGGCAGCGGTAACTTCGTGAGTCTGAAGGTGGTATGTATTGACATTCAGAAGCAAGCGACGAACGCGCATAAGTTAGAGCAATGTATGGAAACCGATTACAGCAACGTATTTGCATCTGTATAAGGCGCGCAGGAAGGGAGAACCCTATAGTGGGCTGTAAAGTAAAATACTCCAAGAAAGGCCTGATGACCGTGAGAAAGTCATTATTACTGAAGGGGTTAGTTCTTATGATTTTTACCTTGTCCTGCGTGTTCAACAGCGGTTGCAGTGTTATTAGAGACAAACCAGCCAAGGAAGATCTAAGTTTGGTGTTAGCGGGTATAACGGGCAGCGATGGGGTTACTTTTAAAGGGTCAACCATGCTTACAAAGGGTGGAAAGACCGTTCCGGAATCCATGATATTTTACGAAGGCACAGTACAGGACCATAAGAAGGTCAATCTGTATACACTGCTTCCTGATAAATCCTCATCCACAAAAAAATCAGCAAATAGCGCTAAAGATTTAAAAAGCAGCATCACTTCTATGAAAGCTTTCCATAGTCAGCTAGAGAAAAAAGAGGGGGAATGGGTAGCGTTGACTACTGAAGGTTCCTCTGAGGACGGAAATCCGCTTGCTTTGCTTAATCCGTTGAAACAGCTGGAGGAGCTGCAATCCATGGAGGCTAATGTGACTGAAGATGCGGGTGCAGGCAGAGGGACAAATGTGCTACGGATCGAGCTGACGCCTGCTGAGGCCAGAAAGCAGCTGACTGCTGAATTGGAAAAAGAGATGCAAGACCTTCGACCTGAAACACCAGATTCTGCTGGAAAAATAACAAAGAACGATCAGGCGGTTACGCAAGCTTTAGTGGAGCTATGGGAGAAGAAAAATAATGAATTACAGCAAAAGCTGAAACAAGCTAATGTTGAGACTGTCTATCATTTAACCGTTGATACAAAACATAATCTGCCGAGAAAACTCACCTTAAATCGTAAGGTTACCTATTCGGAAGCGGGGAATGAATCTGATAATGAAACTTATGTATCACAGGTGAATTTTTCAGGCTTTCGTTGATTTTCACATTATCCCACAGGTCTTGCGCTCCATACAGGGCGTGCTACAATAGAAAAGCTTGCTTATTTTTTAGACAGAGGAAGGAAGAATACACAATGAAAGATCCCAGAATTCAAAAGCTGGCAGCTAACCTAGTCGGTTATTCCGTAAATGTCCAGCCAGGCGAGAACGTGCTCGTCGAAATGATTGGCAATGAAAGAGATTTAATCAAAGCTGTTGTAGAGGAAATCGGCAAGGCCGGCGGTCATGCTTTTGTACAATTAACAGATCGTACAGTCCTGCGCAGCATGCTTAAATACGCAACTCGTGAGAGTCTTCAGACATGGGCTGAAATTGACTTGAACCGGATGAAGCAAATGGATTGTTATATCGGGATTCGTGCAGGTGAGAATGTGAACGATCTGTCCGATGTTCCTGAAGAAAATATGAAATTGTATAACTCGTTGTACTCTCATCCAGTGCATAGCGAACAACGTGTGAAGCATACGAAGTGGGTAGTACTGCGTTATCCGAATGCGAGCATGGCTCAGCTTGCGAATATTAGCACTGAAGCGTTTGAGGACTTTTATTTCGAAGTGTGTAATTTGGATTACGCCAAGATGGACAAGGCTCAGGATGCTTTAGCTGATCTCATGCGCAGAACGGATAAGGTACATATTTTGAGTGCTGGAACAGATCTTAAGTTCTCGATTAAAGGAATCGGTGCAGAGAAATGCTCCGGGCAAAAAAATATTCCGGATGGCGAGGTTTACAGCGCCCCAGTTCGCGATTCTGTAAATGGAACGATCAGCTATAATGCACCGTCAGTATATAATGGAGTGACCTTTGAAAATATCAAATTCAAATTCGAGAACGGAAAAATTGTTGAAGCCACCAGCAATGACTCCGCCCGTTTGAACGAAATTTTGAATTCAGATGACGGCGCGCGTCATATTGGCGAATTCGCTATTGGTTTTAACCCTTACATTCTTCATCCGATGAATGATATTCTTTTTGACGAAAAAATCGCAGGCAGCCTGCACTTTACGCCAGGACAAGCATATGATGTTACAGATAACGGTAACCGCTCCTCCATTCACTGGGATCTTGTGTTGATCCAACGTCCCGATTATGGCGGCGGTGAAATTTATTTTGACGATGTATTGATCCGTAAGGATGGAATTTTTGTGTTGCCGGAACTCGAAGGTCTGAATCCTGAAAACTTGAAATAAAATGTAATAACAAGAAAACTCCTTGCACAAGTAAGCGGATTCAATGTATCATAAGAAATGATAACAAAAGACTAAAGTTTTATAATCAAGTTGCGGAGGGATTTCTATGTCCAGTAACAATGCGGCAATTGTCGATATTGCCCAAACGGCAGGCCAGTTCAACTCTTCAATCGTTCTTCAAGCGGACAACAAGTACATTGATGTTAAAAGTATCCTTGGTTTGTTCACTACTTTGGTATCCAGCCAAAGCTATGAGCTTCATGTTCATGGGGCAGATGCTGAAGAAGCTAAGAAGGCAATGACTGAAGTGTTTGCAAAACACGGTTTGAAATTCACAGTTGTTGCTGAGTAATAGTCGTGCTAAAAACGTCCTACCGGTTTTCGGTGGGGCGTTTTTTCTAGAAGTAGATACGAAACTTGATAGGATAACGCAGCAGGTTCTTTTAAATATATGGTTAGTATAAACTGAATTGTTGTATTGATACCGGATTTCGTCTAATATTAAGTAAAATAGTAAAAGCAGCTTAACTTTTGGACATGGGGGGGATAGAGGCATGACTTCATCGGAATTACAGGAACAGTATAATCTTAAAGCAATCAATCTTCTACAAGAAGATGCCGATAAAATTCAGCAACTTATAGAAGTGCAGATGGAGAATCTGGCAACACGCTACTGCCCTCTCTATGAGGAAGTGCTGGATACCCAGATGTACGGTTTCTCCAGAGAAGTGGATTTTGCGGTTAGAGCAGGTTTGGTCCCAGAGATTACTGGTAAGATGGTACTAAGTAAGCTGGAGCGTAACTTAGCAGTACTCTACGAGGCTTTGAACAACAAAGCGAAGGAAGAATAAATATCGGTTTCTTAAGTATTTATAGAAGCGCACATGAGGACGAATCGCTCATGTGCGCTTTTTGTTGTGTACAATGGTTAATAATGATTATACGAGATAGAAGGAGACTCCTAAAATCAGGTAGACCGTTAATAACAAGAGACCCTCATACCAGTTAGTTGAGCCGTCCTGAGTAATTGATTTGGCAATAAAGACGGCTACACCGATGGCGACAATTTCGATGGTCGTAAAAACTATGTCCATTGTATCACCCATGAAATAACTGGCGAAGATTAGGACAGGTGCTACGAACAGGGCGATTTGCAGACTGCTTCCAACCGCAATTTCTACTGCCGCACCGATTTTGTTCTTCATGGCCAGCATAATGGCTGCACTATGCTCTGCGGCATTACCGATGATAGCTACGAGGAACGCACCTACAAACAGCTCGCTGAATCCGAAACGTTCTGTCAAAGTCTCTAACGTTCCTACCAGCCACTCACTCACGAAGGCTACCATTACAGTGGCAAGCACGAGATAAAGGATGGATTTGTTTTTGGACCAAGCAGGGGCATGTTCATGAGCTAATTCTTCTTTACCCTCTTCTGTAACGTCCTCTAGATGTTTCTTATGCGTGATCATGGAGAAGATTAGCCAAGCTATGTACGAAGCGATGAGCAGCCCGGCAACGATTAAACTGAGCACATCGGTATCCTTCTCCGTAATAGAGTGGGTGGTAAAGAACATAGCGGGAACAAATAAGGCAATGACGGCAACGATCATCAGGGAGCCATTCATTCCGGCAAGGGTTACGTTGAAGTTCTGAACTTTGAACTTCATCCCGCCGGCGAAAATACTCAATCCTAGAACAAGCAACAGGTTGCCGATAATAGAACCGGTAAGACTGGCTTTGACCATGTCGAACAATCCTTCCTTAACCAGGAAGAAGGCAATGATTAGCTCAGCAGCATTGCCGAAGGTGGCGTTTAGGAAGCCGCCCAGTCGTTGTCCGGCATAATGAGCTACACTTTCAGTGGCCCGGCCGAGAAATCCAGCCACAAACACCACAGCGATTGCTGAGAGAATGAACTGCAGGGTATGATCCCAATCGGCATAATGGCCGATCGCACTAAGGATAAAGGCGATACCCATCAGTGATGGTGAAATCCATTTTTTCAATGTGAAGGCACTCCTATCTATGTATTTAGATTGAATTCATAATCAATATACCCAAATTGTTCCTAGGTGTAAACGAGAAAGCGATAAAGTGATTTGCTTTTTAGCCTGTTTTGGAATTACAATAATTGATAATGAGTGTAGGGGGGATATGGCATGGCAGAACAACTTCAACTGGAAATGGGAAATATACGAATTTCAAATGACGTCGTCTCAAAAATTGCCGGTTTGGCTGCCTTGGAGACTCCGGGAATTGCAGCCATGTCTGGTGGCCTGTCAGAAGGCTGGGCTAAACGTCTAAGCGGTAAGAACGTTCAGAAGGGCGTTACCGTTGAAGTAGGACAGCTGGAAGCAGCAGTAGATCTACGAATTATCGTTCTCTATGAAACACCGATCCACGAAGTGTGCCGGATGCTTCAGCAGAACGTACGTGAAGCTGTGGAGAGCATGACTGGACTTCATATTGTTGAGGTAAATGTCAAAGTTGAAGGCGTAGCTTTCAAGAATGATGAAATCTCTTAAAAAACTTGTACACAAAAAAGCAGTCCAAGGTTAATTCCCTGGGCTGCTTTTTTATGTGTAAATTCCCTAACCTCCGGCTTTATAAAGCTTACCGGGAACGAACCTGTCTAACCGTTGTTACAGATTTCGTTACTTCCTCTTTGGCAGGAAGGTTGGTTTCTCTTGAGATGCTTAGCATAATTCCCATGCACAGCATGCTGACAAGGAGTGAAGAGCCCCCATAGCTGATAAACGGCAAGGTAACGCCGGTAAGAGGGATTGTATTGGTTACACCGCCGATATTGACAAAGGCCTGAATGGCTATGAGGCCCATAATCCCAATTCCGACGAGCGTACCAAAGGGATCCTTACACCTTAAAGCGATTAGAATACCTCGCCAGATAAAATACAGATATAACATCAAAAATATGGAGGTCCCCAGAAAGCCGAACTCTTCACCAATTACGGGGAAGATAAAGTCCGTATAAGGGTATTTTAGATAGTCCAGCTTTTGAATGCTTTTGCCGAAGCCGGAACCACTTACTCCACCTTGGCCAAGAGCGGTTAAGGATTGAATAATGTTATAACCATCACCCTCAGCAACCTGATAAGGATCTAAAAAGGCAACGATACGACCTTTTCTATAATCCTGAGTGTCAGTGGCTTTATCGGATGGAGATAAGGAATCAATCGCTGCTTTGGCGCCTACAACTAGTCCTACACCCAGCACTAGCAGTGCTATAGAGCCCAGAATATGCTTCATGCTGGCACCGCCGGCATAAATAACAAGTCCGCTGGTAGCTACGAGAATGAGGCAAGAACCTAAATCCGGCTGCATCATTATAAGTCCGGCAACAATACCCACGATGACCATTACAGGGATATATCCTGTACGGAAATCTCTAAACCGTTCACCTTTTTTGGTGATGAGTGCTGAGATATACAGGATAATCGATATTTTGGCTAATTCGGTGGGTTGAATTCCAAGTTTTCCGATACTAAGCCAGCTCTTGGCACCATTAATTTTTTCAGAGAAGGCTACCACGAGCAGAAGTATAACGGTGATGATAAAAATAGGTACATACCACTTCTTAAACTTACTGTAGTGAATGTTCATAGCTATAAACATAACAACGGTTCCGAGTACGATCCAGATCACTTGGCGTTTAATGAAATATAGAGGGTCATTACCGAACTTCGAGCTTGCTAAGGTTAAGCTTGAGCTAGCACTGAAGACCATGACTAGACCGAAACCCACAAGTAGTAGTGTTAAGATAAGTAGTTGGAAATCGGGTGTTCCTCTTTTGGGCAGGCTGACATTTTGTTTCGTCGTTCCCTTTTTGTTACTCAAGCCTCTAACAGCTGCTTTAATTCAAGAATCCGCTTAGCAGCAGTGTCCAATACTGGTTTTGGCACCGGAGATTCATATTCCAGGCCATGAGGGAAGGTTGCTTTTCCTAAGTATACGGCTTCAATTGCAAGTACGGCATCAGACTTCTCTAGCTTTCCCTCGACAGCGCGAGTGTTAATGCGTAGGAAGTATTCGCCACCATCCTGTGGGTCTTCAATTTTGCAGTCGTAAGTGGCACGATAGTATTCCCATTGCCAGCGGATGAAGCCAGCTTTTGTGGCACTCTCGTCCAGATAGAGAAGATCACTCTTCAATCCTACGAGGCCCGTGTTCTCAAAAATCATAGCACGCATATCCCCCTTATGAAGTATAATGATGAATTTCTGATCCGATTGCTGATGTTCTACCTCATGATAGTATGTTTCTAAAGGTTGTGCAAGAGTAGGCAGTGCCTAACAATACCCAGTTTTTTGCGTTTCTGCTACAATAAAAGAATTATAGTCGTTCGCGGCTGGAACAAAGTGAACAGGACTGCTATCGCTTGCTATGGATGCGGGTTTATCGAGAAGGGGATGGAGAACTTATGAAGAGCTTAGCGGTTGATTCGCTCATGCCGGAGATCGTGGAATGGAGACGCCATTTGCATCGTCATCCGGAGTTGTCTTTTCATGAAAAGGAAACGTCAGCATTTATAGCAGATAAGTTAGCCGAATTCGGAATTGAAGTCAGAAAAAGCGGGACAGGGTATGGTGTGCTTGGCATACTACGGGGAAAGCGGCCGGGGAAAACCGTTGTTCTTCGTGCGGACATGGATGCCCTACCTATTAAAGAGGAGAACAAGAAGGATTACGTTTCGCAAAATGAAGGGGTAATGCATGCCTGTGGACATGATGGCCACACTTCCATACTGCTCGGTGTAGCCTCTTACTACAGCAGCCGGCTTGAGGAGCTGGAAGGGGAGCTGCGTTTTCTTTTTCAGCCCGCAGAGGAAGTATGCCCAGGAGGGGCGCAGGGGATGATTGCCGAAGGCATGTTAGAAGGAGCGGATGCGGTGTATGGTCTGCATCTGTGGACTCCATTGCCTATGGGAACTGTTGGGAGTGCTCCGGGACCGTTGATGGCGTCTGCGGACGAGTTTTTTATAGATATCATTGGCAAAGGCGGACATGGCGGCATGCCGAACCGTACCATTGATAGCATCGTGGCAGGAGCGGCGCTGGTGACCCAGCTGCAAAGCATTGTAAGCCGCTCTGTGAACCCGCTGGAGCCCGCTGTACTCAGTGTAGGAACCATTCAAGGGGGGTTCGCCCAGAATGTCATTGCCGAGCAATGCCGGATCACAGGGACAGTGCGGGCATTCGACGAGGAGACACGGCATTTGATACGCCAGCGAATCGAAGAAATGACCGTTTCTATTGCCAGCGCTTACGGGGCAGAAGCTAAGATAGATTACGTTATGGGATATCCTCCCCTCGTAAATCATGATGGTGAAGTGCAGCGGTTTTTCGAGGTGGCCCCAGCGGCTTTAGGAGAATCTGTTGAAGTGATTCGGATGGAAAAGCTGATGCCAGCTGAGGATTTTGCCTATTATGTTAAGGAGATTCCAGGCTGCTTTATGTTTGTGGGTGCCGGAAATCCGGATAAAGAGGCTGACTATCCACATCATCATAGCAAATTTGATTTTGACGAAGATGCCATGCTGCACGGAATGAAGCTGCTCATTGCTATGGCGAATTCCTGTATGCGTGAGGACACAATCGTATAATTTCGTTTCATAGAGGAGAACCTATTCCCATAACATGGAGACCATGATTAGGAGGGTTCATTCTTGAAAACAGTGAAAGAGGTTATGACGAAGGAGCCTGCAACGGTTACGCTGCAAGATAATGTGTATGAAGTTGCCGTGAAAATGCGAGATTATGACACTGGATTTATACCTGTTGTTGATAATGAAGAACATAAGACACTGCTCGGTGTAATTACTGACCGCGATCTCGTGATTAGAGGTTATGCGGCTAAACATCCTGGTTCAACCTCAGTGGAAACTGTAATGAGTAAAGAGATTCAGACCGTCTCGGAGAATACTTCAGTAGATGAGGCTGCAGAGGTAATGGCTGGCTGTCAAATTCGCAGGCTGGCGGTGACACGTGACCAGAAGCTGGTGGGCGTAGTGTCGATTGGAGATCTGGCTGTGCGCGACATTTTTGCGGATGAAGCTGGTGAAGCCCTCCATGATATTTCGCAGCAGCATTTACATTAAATAGTCAGATAGGGAAGCTCATGACCGTTATGCGGGGATGGGCTTTTTCCTGTTATATGAAAATAAACAAAATTACATAGCGCAAGCTTAAATTACTTGAACACTAGGGAGGAAAAGCTATGAATGGATCAGGAGCGTGCATCGTACGCAGGGACCGGACAATTTTACTGGAATGTGCTCATCCGGATTTTGAGGTGGCAAGGAAAAAGCTAGGGACCTTCGCGGAGCTGATAAAAAGTCCTCCTGCTTACCATACCTACCGAATTACCCCTTTATCTCTTTGGAATGCAGCTGCGCTTAATTATACTGCTGAGGAGATTATCACTAGCCTGCATCACCTTGCACGCTGGGGTGTTCCCACAGGACTGGAGGAGGAAATCGAAACTCTTTTGTCCAGATATGGAAAGCTGACTCTTCATGGCCAAGAGACTCAGAATGAGGTCGTTATGTTAAGAGCGGATGCTCCTGAGCTTTTGGATGAATTGAGTGATGAACAAGGTCTAAAATCGCTGGGTCTACTGAGAATAAATCCTCTGGAATGCGCGTGCCCTGCGGAGAATAGAGGGCTTTTGAAACAAGAGCTGATGAGATTGGGTTATCCAGTTCTCGACTACGCCGGATATCATGAAGGGCAAGCGCTTAGCTTGACCTGGAAGGAGAATCTCGATACCTGCAAGGCTGATTCGGCAAACGATTCATTTGGCTTACGTGAATATCAGCAGGAGGCCGTTCAGCTGTTTCAAGGGACAGAAGGACAAGGGGGAAGCGGTGTGGTGGTGCTGCCTTGTGGCGCAGGGAAGACAATTGTAGGAGTAGCAGTACTTGAAAGTCTCCAATGTGAAACCCTGATTTTAACTTCAAATACAACGTCCGTAAGGCAATGGATGGATGAACTGCTGGAGCGAACAGATTTGGCTGGGGAGGCAGTGGGGGAATATTCTGGTGAAAAAAGAGAAGTGCGGCCAGTCACCATTGCCACCTATCAAATATTAACGCATCGTTCGTCCAAAGACGGTCCGTTTCTCTATATGAAGCTGTTTAACGAACGCAATTGGGGCTTGATTATATATGATGAGGTTCACCTGCTTCCAGCGCCTGTATTTCGGGCTACAGCAGACATTCAGGCTACACGTCGACTGGGGCTTACAGCCACTTTGGTTAGAGAAGACGGGAAGGAAGGGGATGTGTTCTCTTTAATCGGACCGAAACGCTACGATTTGCCTTGGAAGGAGCTGGAGCAGCAGGGCTGGATCGCTGAAGTGGAATGTGTAGAGATCATTGTGCCGATGAATCCGGAGCTTAAACAAGAATATATGTACGCGGCGGCAAAAGAAAAATTTCGTATGGCTTCCTGCAATCCTGCCAAAGCTGAAATTGTAGCCAAGCTTCTAAAGGTCCATACAGGTTCTTCGGTGCTGGTTATTGGACAATATCTCGACCAGTTAAGTGAACTGGCTGACAGGATCGGGGCGCCTTTAATTACCGGCAAAACGAAGCAGCGTGAAAGAGACGAGCTATATGCGGCTTTTAACGAGGGAGATATACAGGTACTGGTGGTGTCAAAAGTAGCGAATTTCGCGGTGAATTTACCTGACGCGTCAATTGCTATTGAAGTCTCGGGAGCTTATGGATCACGGCAGGAGGAAGCCCAGCGACTAGGTCGAATCCTCCGTCCCAAAGCGGGGGAGAATAAAGCCTATTTCTATACACTGGTATCTGAAGATAGCCGGGAACAGGATTTCGCTTTGCGCCGCCGGATGTTTTTGACTGAGCAGGGCTATGAATATGTCGTTAAAAAGATGCCGAGTGGAGAGGAGAGAACCATCCATTGAACCAGCTGTCTACAGAAGCATTAGAGGTCTTAAAGCGATTATGTGCAGCTTATGCTGCCCAGCCGTTTGAGGAAGGGAAGGAAGAACGATTGCGCCCTGTGGCGCTTTGTCGTGCTGAGCAAAAGCTTGCAATGAACGAATTGCGCCGCGAGGGGCTGTTAACTGCAAGGCATAAAATATTAGGCGAAAAGCTGTACCAGATTCCTGTTGATCAGCTGCCGGCAATTGAACAAGAATTTTTCCCGTATCAGCCGCAATTCATTGCCGGGCATTTAGTGAGTCTTACCATGGAAGCAGGAGCCGGACTGGCGATAGATTTGTTTCGGGCTTTGCTGTTCACCGCTTGGGAAGGGTTGCCGCTGACAGCCAAGGGGATTATTCATAAAAAGCATCTTAACCGCTTAGCGGCGCAGCTTTCTTTTGGGGAGGAGCATTTGCAAGGGCTCTCCGTAGGTTCTCTTTTAGAGGAACAGAACACACTTTCTGTCATAGCGACGGTGGATATCCTGCTGTGTCTTGGACTTATTCGCAGGCAGAGTGCCGGATACACGCTTGATCTGGAGCTGTTGGATCGTTGGCTGCAGCTTCCTGAAGCGACGATGAGTGACATTCTTTATGGGATTGTAATTAATCGCTCTGGAAGCGTGGGCCCAGCCGATCAACATTTTCGTTATATAATTTCTAATGCAGATTTTATCCCCGGGAAATGGATAATGCTGCCCGCACTATTAGACTGGATGATGGCTTCTAATCTCACAGGTAACATTGCCCGTAATGAGCTTGAGAAGTCAAGCTTGAACTGGTTACGTTGTTTAACAGGCTTTGGCTGGTGTGAACTGGGAGAAACCGCTGAGGGCATGTTGTGTTTTCGCTGGACCGCTGCTAAGCCAATGCTATCTGCTGAGAGGGGATCATTCGCTGCTGTTGGGTCTGGAGATACACAGGAACAGTTTATTGTGCAGCCGGATTTCGAGGTGCTGGTTCCACCGGAAGTCCCCTATTCTGTACGATGGACACTGGCTGGCTGCGCTGAGCTCCAGCAAAGTGATACGATATGGAGCTTCCAGCTGACGAAAGAGAGGTTGGAACTTGCAGCTGAGCGTGGAATGTCACCGAATGACATCATCTCCTGGATAAGCGAGCATGCTCTGGGCGGGCTTCCTTCGGGGGTTCAAATGTCCCTTGAGCAATGGGCAAAAAGCATTGGCCGTACTTCACTATCGCAAGTAATTCTCTTGACCTGTCAGACGGAAGCCGATGGAGCTGCTATCGCAGCTCACCCGCGTTTACAGGAGAATCTTGAACGTATCGGTCCTTTACATTTCATAGTGGACCCGGAATATATGGAACAGATACGAAAAGAACTGTACTCCGCGGGGCTAGCGCCTTCCAGAATCATTGGAGGACAAGGGGAGGATCCAAACGTAGGGTGGAGTTGGTTTCCTCATGAAACAGGAAACCCCGAGGCAACGTATGTTCTTCCAGAGCTGAATGTAGAACTAGGATTGCTGTCCAAAGGGAATCCTTTTCTTAACCTGCCGGTTATTGCTCCTGAACAAGAGGAGGAGATTCTCTTCGGTGGAGAAAATGTACCGCAGATCTGGAGCAAAGAATGGCGGCATTATCATAGCTCGACTGCACAAAAGGTGATGGAGCAAGGGTTAAGATGGGGAGTCAAAGTGCGTTTTGCACTAAAAGATCAGATGTTAGATTTTATCCCTTCCCGCATAAGCGGAAATCCATGGAGAGTTTCCGGACAGCTGCTCTATCACGATGGTGAAACGGTTGAAGATATAGAGCTCACTCCGGAAGACTGGAAGGAAATGAAGTTAGTTATTCCCAAAGGACGAAGAAATTCCTCTTCTGCTCAAGCGAGTGATTATGGTATGATAGAAAAGTCTACTGAATCGGTAGATCATTAACGAAGAAAAGAGCTGAGTTCATGAGCGTAGCTGAAATAAATACGGTCGATATGGCTGAAGTGCTGACATACGCCTATGAATTAGGCGATATGATTAATCAATCCGCCGAGGTGTCGGATTACTTATACTGGAAAGGACGGGTTGATACGAACCCCGAAATTCAGGCCATGGTCAAACGACTTCAGACTAAGAAGGAGTTGTTTGAAGAAACACAGCGATTCGGACATTTCCACCCGAATTATCATTCAGCAAAGGATGAGGTTTCGGCAGTAGAAGCGGAACTGGAGCGGTTCGAAGAAGTTGTTCGTTTCAAGCTGGCAGAGAAGACCCTTGACGACATTCTGCATTCCATGTCGGAAGCGATTGCTTTTTCAGTATCCGATAGCATTAAAGTACCAAGTAATGATCCTTCCCCTAAAGGTGGATGCGGCAGCGGGGGAAAATGCTCCTGCGGATAAGCTTCCCTTAGGATTTAGAGAGAGAAAGGCGGTTTAGCTTATGTTTGCGGAACGGACAGGATACATCATTTGGGTAAGTGACGTTAAAGCGGCACGTAACCTTGAGAAATACGGAACATTACATTATGTTTCTCGGAAAATGCATTATGCAGTTATGTATGTAAATGCAGAACGGGCCGAGGAAGTTATGAAGAATGTCCGCAGACTCTCCTATGTGCGAAAGATTGAAAGATCTTATCGTAACGAAATTAAGACAGAGTATACTAGTAATGGACCGGACAAGTCCCGTAATTACAGTATGTGATTCCAGGAGATAAACAGGCGCTTAAACAGCGCCTGTTTTTTTTATGCTTATTTACAAAAAAACGCCATTACTCTCGACGGTAGAAACTTGTACAACTTTCGGCAATGAGGTAAGATGACAACATTAAGTGCATACTAAGACCCTTATGGTGGAGTGTGATGATGATGCGCAACAAGGGGACGGATTGGCCCAGCACTTATGAGCCCTTCCACATCATGCTGAACGATTACAGGGTCGCCGATATCGTTATAACCAATCATGCGAAGAGCCGTTATATGGACCGCATCAGCAATGGTGCAAGCAATGCCGAAGAGGTCGCTGCATGGATGTGGCAGTGCCTAATGCAGAATCGGATTAAGCCCTTTTCAAGCAGTGATTATAACGCATATTTAATTGACGATGACTCTGTAGTAATCGCTGAGTTTACGGAATTGACAGGTGAGAGAGATCTCTCAGGCCAGCCATTATATTCTATGATCATCGTTTCGTTTCTTGGGAGAATCTCGGAGATGCCACAGTTGAGAGATTTAAAGACCTATTTTTCACTGCTGCGTAATTCTCACCGCACAAAGCTGTCGAAGAAGAAACGAAGACGCAAATAGTCTATAAAGAAACGGGCAAGAGGCATGCGGCGAGTCTGCATGTCCTTTTTAAAAATATAAGAATTTATATACTGCACGATTATAATATTCTTAAGTTTCTACGAGAAACGATTGTCGTCTTTAAAGGACGTTCTTTTTGTAATATAAGGAGTTGCGAAGCATGAACTTTCATCAGCTGCATATTTTTTATACGGTCTCCGAGCGGGGAAGCTTCTCGGCGGCGGCGCAGACTTTACATATGACTCAACCAGCTGTGACCATGCAGGTACAGGCACTGGAGGATTATTTTGGCACCAAATTGTTTAACCGTTCCACCAAAAAAATCGTACTCTCCGAAGCAGGGCACACCCTGATGCCATACGCGCTGCGCAGTATTCAGCTGATGCGTGAGACGGATCAAGCGATGTCAGCATTCACACATATGCTGGAGGGACGGCTGCAGCTTGGGGCGAGTCTTACGATAGGAGAATATGTGCTGCCACGGCTGTTAGGCCCTTTCGGAAAGCAATATCCTAACATTTCAATTATGATGAAAGTGATGAATACCTCGCAAATTATGGAGGAAATCCTCAAGCATCAACTGAATTTTGGCTTAATTGAAGCCCCGGTCACACATCCGGACATGGAGATCGAGCCCGTGATGGGGGATGAGCTGAAGTTGATCGTGCCACATGATCATCCACTTGCGGAGCAGCAAGAGGTTACCTTGGAGCAAGTGCTTCAGCATCCTTTTGTATTGCGTGAGCAGGGCTCAGGAACGCGGCGTGTGATGGAGGAGCAGCTGTTCTCCAAGGGACTTGATCCGGGAACTATGAAGATCGTGATGGAGCTTGGAAGTACGGGAGCTGTGAAATCAGCGGTGGAAGCAGGTCTTGGCATAACGATCATATCGACCTCTTCGGTTAAGCATGAAGTTGCGCTGGGACTGTTGAAAATTGTGAATATCTCCGATGCCTCTTTTAAAAGACAATTCTACGCTATTCATCTAAAATCAACACTGCTGCCAATTTCTGCAGTAACCTTCCTGACTTATTTGCGTGAGCATTCGAATCAAATCTGATAGTTAAAGCGGGGGATATTACAATGTCAATTGTTCTACGTGGAGAAAAGCTAGTATTGCGCGATATTACAGAGGCTGATTTTCAGAAGCTTTATTATCACTATCATGAAGCTGAAGACCGTGAACACTTGAAATGGGATGGTCCCTATAAATCTCTGGCACATCAAAGATTCGAAAAGTTTACCGAGGACTACATAGGTCATTTGGCGTTAGTTGAGACGGAAACCCCGCGTAACCTGTTGATCATAGAAATAGACGGCAAGGTAAAGGGCAAAGTAGGGCGCTACTGGATATCGCAAGAAACCAACTGGATGGAGATTGGTATAGTAATCTTTGATTCTAGTTATTGGTCAGGTGGTTACGGTACGGAAGCGTTTAAGATGTGGATAGATTATTTATTTAATTCTCTTGATACAGTCCGTCTTGGAATAGGCACCTGGTCAGGGAATAAAAGAATGATCGGGTTGGCAGCGAAATGTGGCATGGTGGAGGAAGCTCGCGTCCGTAAAGCACGAATCGTGCGAGGAGAATACTATGATGCCATAAAAATGGGGATTCTGCGGGAAGAGTGGGAGAATGCAGGTAACCTATCTGCTAAGGATGTATGCGACCTCCATACCCATACTCAAGCCTCTGACGGCATGCAGCCGCCAGCGGAGAATGTACGGCTTGCTAAGGAGAAGGGGCTAAGCGCTGTTGCCATTACGGATCATGATACAGTAGCTGGCGTGAAGGAAGCCTGTGAAGCAGGAGAGAAGTACGGAATAACCGTTGTGCCTGGTGTAGAGATCAGTACGCGTGCTGGTGGCAAAGACATTCATGTGCTGGGCTATTATGTTGATCCTGAGAATGAACAATTTCTCTCACGTTTGGTAGGGCTAAGAGATACCCGGGCACTTAGGAATGAAGCGATAATTACCAAGCTGCAAGACCTTGGGATTGCGATTACCTTGGAACAGGTTATAGCGGGGATCGGGCGGGAATTGAAGCCTGACGAAAGCATCGGCCGGCCACATATTGCCGACGAGCTGGTTCGGCTTGGGGCAGCTACCGATATGAGAGATGCCTTCAACAAGTATTTGGCCGAGGATGCAGCAGCCTATGTGTCACCTCCCAGAATCACACCGGAGGAAGCTTGCGAGTGGATCATTGAGGCAGGAGGGTCTCCAGTATTAGCCCACCCGGGCTTGTACGGGGATGACCTTCTGGTGCGAGATATTCTGGAGCAAGGCGCTTTTAAAGGGATTGAGGTCTATCACTCTGATCATGGACCTGCGGAAGAAGAACGTTATCAAGTTATGGCTGAGGATTATAATCTGTTAATAACCGGAGGTTCTGACTTTCATGGTGCCCGTCAAGGCGTAATTTTTCACGGGGATATCGGCAGTGTTACGGTTTCTACAGAAGTACTGAAGTTTTTAAACAAAAAGGCATGAAATTAGTCGATTTGCGGAGCAAATTATAAAAACCTCCAGCCTTAGATGTTCAACATCTGCAGCTGGAGGTTTCTTTATATCTAGTAGTTAGCTTCTCAAAGTATTTGGAAGACTCTTAATTCTTTCCTCATTAGGTGTGACGAACAGTGTCTTTTGATGATCATAGATTACAAATCCCGGCTTGGAACCGCTTGGCTTACGTACATAGCGGATCAATGTACAGTCCACAGGCACACTGCTGGACTGTTTGGCTTGGCTGAAATAAGCGGCAAGCTGAGCGGCTTCTTCTAGCGTTGCATCTCCAAATTGCTCACTTCGGATGACCACGTGTGATCCGGGGATGTCCTTGGTATGCAGCCAAGTATCATTCGGAGAAGCCAGCCGATTGGTGACGTATTCGTTCTGCAAATTATTTTTGCCGACATAAATATCGATTCCTTCCGAAGAGGTGAAGACCTGTAATGTGGGTCTGGTGGCCTTTTTCTTCTTTTTACCCTTTTTGCTCCGGTCACGCAGATAACCTTGGCTTACAAGCTCGTCGCGGATCTCCTCAATGTCGTTGAGGGAAGCGTGGGCAAGTTGCTGCAGCAGACTCTCCATATACAAAATTTCCTCATGCGTCTTCAAAAGCTGTTCATTAATGACAAGCAGGCTGTTTTTATATTTGTTGTATTTTTTGAAATAACGTTGTGCATTGTCCGAAGGATTTAATAACGGATCGAGCGGAATCACCATCTCTGCCTGATTTTCGTCATAATAATTGACCAAGGAGGCTTCTTTATCCCCTTTGGATACCGCGTGTAATGAAGCGAAAAGCAACTCACCCCAAATGCGGTAACGATCAGCATCCTGAGCCTCGTCGAGATCCTTCTGCAAATTAGCGAGTTTCTTAACGTTTTTGCTCCGTTCATTGCTGAGGAAACGGATCAAATCACTCACCCGTTGCTTTACAGTATCGCGCTCGGCTTTATCCCCGTAATAATCCTCCATACATTCACTTATGGAGTTGTAATGTTTCGCACTCTCACCCAGAAGTGTTAAGGGGATTGCAGAAAAAATCATCTTACCTTTTGCGTTTGCACCTGCAACAGGAGAAAATTCGTTATCACGTACGGGGACCATTACGGAATGAAAGGCAATCCATAACTGTGTCGGAAACGCTGCTTCGGATTCTGTAACTTCGCCTTTATCCAGGGTGTTTCTCAGACGAAGAGCAATTTCACCAGCAATCAGCGGGCTCATTCCGCTGAAAGCATGTACCATCCAGCCCACCGGGTCAGCTGAGGGAGATGGACCGCCAGAACCGTCAGGTTTTTGCTCTACTGCTTCTTTTGTGATCAGATTAGCAAGCTCTCCCTCAATGATTTCTTCTGGCTCAGATTCCTCCTCAACATCCTCTATCAGTGCAGCTTCTTCAGCAGCCGAGATTAAATTAAGAAATTGCTCCTGGCCAATCTCCAAAGGGTTCAGCTTATGCTGCTGTGGCGGCTCTGTGTAGGCGATGCCGGGCATCACAATCCGATAGCTGCTAATCGATGGAGTTACATGATGAATGCCGTCTATGATCGTTCCAGAGCTGAGATCAGTAAGAATGATGTTACTGTGCCGACCCATGAGCTCAATGATGATCTTTTTGGCAAATACGTCGCCAAGCTCATCTCTAGTCTTGACGTTTATGTGAATAATTCGTTCCATGCCTACCTGCGTAATGCTTTCAATGGTCCCTCCCTCACAATGCTTCCGCATAAGCATGCAGAACATGGGGGCTTCCGAAGGATTAATGCTGTTTCTTTCGGTAAAATGCACCCGAGGATACGTTGGATTAGCAGAGAGCAGCAGCTTGCCGCCGCCACCTGCGCCGCGCAGGTTAAAAATTAAATCGTGATTGTTCGGTTGATATATTTTTCCTATACGTGCACCTATGAATGATTGCAATTCGTGCACGATAGCTCGGGTAACAATGCCGTCTAATGCCATGATAAAGCTCTCCTGTCGCCGTGAAATGAATTTCTTAAATATAAGAAAGTAAAAGTTTCACACAATACTTTATGTCTTATATTTCTCGCTCAAACGCCTACCTGTCCTTATAAGGACGCCAAAGATGTTTATGCTTACCTCTCTATGATGCCATACTTTAGGACATTCGCGCAAAAGGGGAATTGGATAGGGGTGATATTATTGGACGACCTTGAATACATTTGTCATGAACAGGTGGAAAAGCTGTGCGCCGCCGGAAGTAAAGAAACGACCGGGAGGGAAAGAAAAGTCATGGAACAAAACAGTTGGCACCGTCTCGGTGCAGAAGAGCTGCAGAAAATGTTCAATGTCCAGCCAAGGACGGGCCTCAGTGATGAGGAAGCCGCGGAGAGACGAAAGGAGAACGGGTACAACGAGCTGTCGGAAGGAAAGACAGTATCTCCGTTTACCCTGCTGTTGAACCAGTTCAAGGATTTCATGGTGCTTGTGCTCATGGGTGCAACGCTTGTATCCGGGTTGCTAGGCGAATACTTGGATGCCATCACGATCATCGCGATTATCCTACTGAATGGAGCGCTTGGATTTGTTCAGGAGTTTCGCGCCGAACGTTCGCTAAGAGCTTTAAAGCAGCTCTCCGCACCTTCTGCCAAAGTGCTACGTGGAGGGAATAGCGAGATTATCCCAGCCAAGCTGTTGGTGCCAGGCGATATTGTCTTGCTGGAGAGTGGTGATCGGATTCCTGCTGATGTACGTTGGTTGGAATGCAGTGCTCTATATGTGGAAGAATCCGCACTTACTGGGGAATCATTGCCTGTCTCGAAGCATTCGGAAGCGATCCGTGCAGAAGAGATTCCGCTTGGTGATCAGAAGAATTTAGGCTTCATGGGCACAATGGTAACCAGAGGAACAGGGCGAGCTGTTGTAATCCGTACCGGTATGAATACGGAAATGGGTAAGATAGCAGATCTAATCCAAAATACGGATTCTCAGGAAACACCTTTGCAGCATCGGCTTGAGCAGCTAGGGAAGATTCTGATCTACGTATCTCTGGGATTGACAATTGTAGTTGTGGCAGCAGGTATTCTGCATGGACAGCCTGCCACCTCCATGTTCTTGGCGGGTGTGAGCTTGGCAGTTGCCGCGATTCCGGAAGGGCTCCCCGCTATTGTAACTATTGCGCTTGCGCTAGGTGTGCAGCGGATGATCAAACGCAAAGCTATCGTTCGTAAATTGCCGTCAGTGGAAACGCTGGGCTGTGCCTCGGTAATCTGTTCAGACAAGACAGGAACTTTAACGCAGAATAAAATGACGGTGACCCGATTATGGACAGGTGGACGTGGTCTTGAGGTATCAGGCGAAGGGTATGCTCCAAATGGACAGGTTCTGGAGAAAGGTAAAGCAGTGGATCTAAAACATGATCAAAGCTTACGGCGGATGTTGCAGGTCGGCGCATTATGCAGCAACGCAGAAATCATCGAGACCTTCCAGTCTGAAGTGCGAGGCAAACGCAAAGGGAAGGATAAGGATGCTATTCTTGAAAAGTCTGCAGACAACACTTCCGTTTGGGAACTGAAGGGCGACCCGACTGAAGGAGCGCTCGTGGCACTTTCAGGAAAGATGGGACTTACCGCTCAGACGCTTGCCGTAACCTACACTCGTGAACAGGAATTTCCGTTTGATTCTGAGCGGAAGCTGATGTCTGTGATCGTAGGCCATCCTGGAGGACGGATGGTATGTACAAAAGGTGCGCCCGATGTACTGCTCAATCGCTGCTCATACATGCTTTGGGAGGGCGGTGTTGTGCCTTGTACGCCGACTTTGCGGCAAAAGGTGCTTGATGCCAATGAGCAGATGGCTTCTGGAGCCCTTCGTGTGCTAGGTATGGCTTACCGGGATATGCGACCAAATGAACATGTGAATAGTGAAAAGGATGCGGAGAATCAATTAGTCTTTATTGGTTTGGCTGGAATGATTGATCCGCCACGTCGTGAAGTCCGCGATGCCATCAGCGTCACACGCCGGGCCGGGATCAAGACGGTTATGATTACCGGTGACCATGGAACAACTGCCGAGGCTATTGCTCACCAGCTGGGAATTCTGCAACGTGGTGGAACGGTGCTGACAGGCGCTCAGTTAACCCGGATGGATGATGATGAACTGGATAAGGTATCGGACAATGTGTATGTATTCGCCCGCGTATCTCCAGAGCATAAGCTTCGGATCGTTAAATCGCTACAACGTCATGGTCACGTAGTGGCTATGACCGGAGATGGAGTGAATGACGCTCCAGCCATTAAGGCTGCGGACATCGGAATAGCCATGGGTATCACAGGCACAGATGTGACCAAGGAAGCATCATCACTTGTTCTCGGAGATGATAACTTCTCTACGATCGTTGCTGCCATCGAAGAAGGCAGAAACATCTATGAGAATATTCGTAAATTCATTCGTTATTTGTTGGCATCCAATGTAGGAGAAATTCTGACAATGTTCTTTGCCATGATGCTCGCTCTGCCATTGCCACTCGTTCCCATTCAAATCCTTTGGGTCAATCTGGTGACAGACGGACTGCCAGCGATGGCCCTTGGCGTGGATCAGCCCGAGAAGGATTTGATGGAGCATAAACCGCGTGGTGCGAAAGAGAATATTTTTGCCCGCCGCTTAGGCTGGAAAATTATAAGCCGTGGACTCTTAATTGGCTTATGTACGCTAGGAGCATTTTGGCTAACTTTACGTATAGCACCAGAGAATCCTGCACAATTGATTCGCGCACAGTCGGTGGCTTTTGCGACACTTGTTATGGCACAGTTGATCCACGTCTTCGATTGCCGCAGCTCGCGCTCAGTGTTCCACCGCAATCCGTTCCAGAATAAGTATCTAGTGCTTGCCGTATTGTCATCAGTCTTACTGATGCTGGCCGTAATGTACGTGCCTGTGCTCCAGCCTGTCTTCAAAACAGTGCCGCTCAATTTCCGCGAATGGTGTCTGGTGTTTGTAACAGCGGGGATCCCAACCTTCTTGATGGGTGCCGGCAGTGTTTGGGGCGGCAAACGTAATCGTGGGCGCAGCGGCAGTACGATGATAAAAAGTACAAAAATTTCAGCATAAAGTCAATACTAATGCTCCATTCCTAAAGGTATACTTGTTGCAGTTAACCGCTCATATGCTTGCGAAATGCTAAATTACACAGAACCTTAAGCTTAAGCGAATGCTAACATAACATAACCTTTAGGAGTGGACTTTTAATGGAATTTACAAAAATGCACGGCCTCGGTAATGACTTCATCGTTGTTTTCGGTGAGCAAGAGCTGCCAAGTAATGCAGCGGAGCTTGCTGTAACCCTATGCAACCGGTTCTTTGGAATCGGTGCTGACGGACTGGTATATATCCTTCCTTCTGAGCGTGGCGATTTCATGATGCGTATTATGAATTCTGATGGTTCGGAGGCGGAGCAGTGCGGAAATGCTATTCGCTGTGTCTCTAAATATGTATATGACCACGGACTGGTAAGCTCAGAGCAGATTGTAATAGAAACGATTGGTGCCGGAGAACAAAAGGTTACATTAAACGTGAAAGACGGTGTTGTGGAGACTGTAACTGTAGATATGGGCGAACCTGTATTGTCCGGTCTGCAAATTCCAGTATCTATTGATGCAGAGCCAGTGCTCTCTCAGCCGATTGAAGCGGACGGAACCGAATTTACGTTCACAGCGGTATCCATGGGAAATCCTCATTGCGTGATTTACGTAGAAGATGCAGTGAATTTTGATCTTGCCACATGGGGACCTAAGCTTGAGGTACATCCTTTGTTCCCGAGAAAAGTAAACGTTGAATTCGCAACGGTACTGGATCGGGGGAGAGTGGATATGCGTGTCTGGGAACGTGGGGCAGGACCTACGCTTGCCTGTGGCACTGGAGCCTGTGCAACCCTTGTCTCCTCTGTGCTGAATGATCTTACAGACCGGGCAGCTTGGATTAGTCTAAAGGGCGGCGATCTCTATATTGAATGGAATGAAGAGGATAATCATGTTTATATGACTGGACCTGCTGAGGTCGTATTCACGGGCAGTGTAGCAATATAAAAAATAATAAAAAAGGCAGTCCAAGAGCGCATTCTTGGACTGCCTTTTTTGTGTTTTTAACCTGATGTGACTTTAAGCAGCCGAATAATGGAAGGAGTAACCGAGAATAATACTACAATGTTTATGAGAGAAAGGAGGGGAGCTTGTTGAACATCAACGGGTTAACTAAAAGAAATAAATCCGGTAAGGGACAGCAAGCAGACCCGGCGGGTTCAGGTTCGGGAGCCAGATTAACCATTCATCTGGAACAGACACTAAACAATATCATTACCGAGCTGGGAGATAGTCCGGATCTTAGAATCCGCCAGGTAAAGCTTGGTGAGCAATCCTTTGTTGAGGCTGCTGCGGTACATCTTAATGGTCTAGCTAAGACAGAAACCGTGAATCAATTTGTAATGGGTTCATTGCTCTCCATAACAGATGAGATGCTTAAGGAAAGTAATACTGCAGCAAATAATAATCTGAATGACCTCATTTTAAACCGTGCCCTGGAAATAGGTGAAGCGCAGCTGCAGGAGGATTGGAACGAGGTGCTGCTCGGAATTCTTTCTGGGAAGACACTGATTCTCATTGAAGGTTATGACAGTGGCATCATGTGTGAGACTGAAGGAGGGGAAGCTCGTTCTGTCACTGAACCCTCCACTCAGCTAGTTGTGCGTGGTCCAAAGGATAGCTTTGTTGAATCTTTGGCTACGAATGTCTCATTAATACGCAGAAGAATAAGATCACCCAAACTAAGACTCGAGCATGTGAAGATCGGGGCGGTAACTCAGACCGATGTGGTTTTTATGTACATCAAGGATACTGCGGACGAGAAGCTGGTTGAAGAAGTTAGAAAACGGCTGCAGCAGATTAATGTAGATGCCATCATGGAATCCGGTTATATCGAAGAGCTGATTCAGGATAAGACCTTTACCCCTTTTCCAACGATCAATAACAGCGAGCGGCCAGACGTGGCTGCAACGAATCTGTTAGAAGGGAGGGTAGTGATTGTCGTTGATGGCACCCCCTTTGTATTGATTTTGCCTGCGGTTTTCACTCTTTTTTTTCAGTCAGCTTCGGATTATGCGCAAAGGTTCGATATTGCTATTCTGATGCGAATTATTCGGTATATCAGTTTTATTGTGCTTATTCTAGGGCCTTCCGTGTATATAGCTTTGACGACGTTTCATTATGAGATGATCCCTACGACTTTGCTGATCAACCTGTTATCGCAACGGGAAAATGTGCCTTTCCCCGCTTTTGTCGAAGCTATTCTAATGGAAGGTGCGTTTGAAATCATCCGGGAAGCGGGAGTAAGAATGCCGCGTGCAGTTGGGCAGACCGTATCTGTAGTAGGTGCTCTGATTCTTGGTCAGGCTGTGGTAGAGGCTGGAATTATTACGCCCGTTATGGTGATTGTGGTCGCGTTGACCGGGATTGCGAGCTTTGCCATTCCAGCGTATAACATGGCGATTGCGGGCAGAATTATCCGCTTTGGTTTTTTGATATTGGCTGGTATGTTTGGTTTTTACGGGATTACACTGGGTTTAATCGTACTGGTTGCACATATGAACAGTCTGCGGACTTTTGGCGTTCCTTATTTGTCTCCAATCGTGCCTTTGTCATCCAGAGGTCAGAAGGATGCCGTCTTAAGGCTGCCTTTGTGGGCGCTTGGCACAGCAGAACCAGCTCCTGCTACTGCGCAGCAAGGGAACATTTCAGAAGGGAAGGAGATCACAGCCGGACATGAACAGAACCTATCTCCAAAAATTCTTGATAAGACTAAAGGGACACAGCCGCATAAGAAAGGAAAGCAAGATTCTGAGTAAATGCAATTTTTTCTTAGCAGGACTTTTACCTTGCGTATTGATCTGTCTTAGTCTCACAGGCTGCTGGGATAGTGTGGAATTAAACAGAAGAGCCATCGTTTCCGGTGTGTCCATAGATAGAGGACCTACAGAAGAAGAGAAATACGTAGTATCCTTTCAGGTTATCGTTGCTGACGAAATCTCTGGGAAGAACGCTAGAGGGACTTCACCTGTTTCGGTATATAAAGGTAGCGGCCGCTCTATGTTTGAAGCATTAGCCAATGCCTCGCGTCAGACTGCACGTTTTTTGTCTTTAGGACATATTCGGGTGGTCATCATTTCCGAGAAGTTCGCGCAAGAAGGCATCAAGGATATCATGGATGTGCTGGAAAGGGAAAGTGAAACCCGGCTGACAAGCCTGATTTTTATTTCCAAGGGACAGCCTGCTAGTGAATGTATGACGACTATGACCGTGTTCGGAAGAATTCCATCCAACGATTTGGTGGAAAAGCTGCAGACGACCTCCAAGCAATTCGGATATAACTATCGGATGGAAGTGGATGATATTATCCGGGGGATACAGGTTCCTGGTGGAGGGCCAGTGATCAATGGCGTGCTAGTGACTGGAGATTTGGAGCAGAGGGAAAGTAATGATAATTTAAAAAAAATAAGACCGGAGGCCATAATAAAAGTTACGGGTCTTGCAGCTTTTAAAGAAGACAAGCTTAAAGGGTGGCTGCAAGGGGAGGAGGCGATCGGTACCGTTCTGCTTAAGAATAAAATCTCTCAGATGCCGGTACTGGTCTCGATAGGTGAGAATGATTATATATCGTTTAATGTGTATTTATCACAGGTACATATCCACGCTGATGCGAAAGACATAGAGCATCCTATCTTCACGATTAACGTCACTCAGCAGGCTGGATTAAAGGAATCGCCCAATGGCTTGGATCTAACAGATCCAACCGTGTTAAATGATCTTTCGAAGCTTTTGGAAAAGAATATTCAAGAACAGATCCGCGCTGCCATAGCAACTGCCCGTTCGTTAAAAAGTGATTATCTAGGTTTTGGTGAAGCAGCAGAAAGAGCTAATCCACGTGGCTGGAAACAAGTAAAAGATCATTGGGACCGTATATTTGAAACCTGCCAGGTTAATATCAATACGGATGCTGTGATCAGGCATACGGATATGCGGAGTGATTCCTTTCAGTCCAAGAATAAGTAATGACAATAAAGGAGGGGCAGCTATGGGAAAAATAAAAATAGGACTACTCCAATTTTTCACGTTGACTTTGTTGTTTGAACTAGGAACAGCACTGGTAGTGAATCTTGGGATGGAGTCTGGTAAAGATGCGTGGATATCCATACTGCTCGGAAATTTGATCGGTTTGATTATTTTTTCGGGGTACACTTATTTGTACAGAAAGTTTCCGGATCTGCCCTTAACAACCTATACACGCAAGCTGCTGGGAAGATCCTTCGGTACGGTGATTTCTGTTCTCTACATTATCCTTTTTCTCAATTTAGCGGGTCGTGATTTACGGGATGGAAGTTCCATGCTGGTTATGGCTACCATGCATCGCACACCTTTATTTGTTATATCTACGTTGATGATCTTATCTTCTGCGTATGTTTTGCATAAAGGAGTAGAGGTATTATCCCGAACTTCATTGGTATTCGCAACTCTCGTAATGCTGATCGGTATATTTTGCTCGATCATGCTGATGTTATCGGGCTCCATTAATTTGAATCGATTGCTTCCTGTTTTTGAGAATGGGTTCCAGCCTGTGATCGAATCTGTCATTCGCCAGAACTATATGTTCCCTTTTGGTGAAATGATTTGTTTTACCATGCTAATGCCCTATCTGAACAATGCTAAAAAAGGTCCTTGGGTCATCGGAGCAGGGATATTTGTTTCAGGTTTGCTCTTAAGTCTGACTATGATGCTGAATATCTCCGTGCTGGGCACAGATATTGTGAAACGTTCACCCCTACCTCTGATGCCCACGATTAGCAAGATTTCAATCTCCGATTTTATTCAACGGGTGGATATTCTAGTTGTTATGGTGCTGATTATCGGCGTTTTTTTCAAAATGTCAGTGTTTTTTGCGGCCGCACTTATAGGGATTTCCGAATTGTTCAAGATTCCTTACCGGAGAATGGTCTATCCCTGTGCTCTGATCATTCTGTTCAGCTCGATGTTGAACGCGCGGAGCTTTACTGAACACATTAATGAGGGCGGGAGATTGTTATATACGATTTTTCCCTTCTTTATGGTGTTGATCCCTGTAATTCTTGTCATCGTTGCGGCGATAAGAAGTCATCTTTCCCCGCCACGTTCTGGTTGATGTCCTGTTTTCCAGTAATAGATATCGGGGATGAACAAGCAGAGCAGTAAAATACAAGCAGTAGCTTTCTCTGAGGCGGTATAGAACAGATAATTAAGGATATAGCCGACGTTACCCAGCCCATAGCCATACAGCCAATCTAGCAAATAAATATACAATAAGCAGAGAGTGGCTAGCAGTAAAGTTACAGCGTATTTTCGGATCAGAAACTTTCTTGTTTTTTTCTTCAAAGTATTCTCTCCTTTATGGAAATATCAGCATTAACGTTAGTATGAAGCTTTTTATATATGAACATGCATGGTGGATATTTTGGTCTAAATGCATTTCTTTTGGAAAGCTTATCATCCATACCGATTTATGTTACATTAGTATGAAACTAAAGTTAGAAACTAATGTGGCAGGGGAGGATCTTGTTGTGAAGCCGGATTTACGTTCCGCATGGGGAAATAAAGTATTAGTCGGAGACGGAGCGATGGGCACCTACTTATATCAGAAGGGTTTCCCGGTCGGCATTTCCTATGAAGAATTGAATTTGACCTCTCCGGGGGTAATCGAAGATGTTCACCGCAGCTATATTGAGGCAGGGGCAGTGCTGCTGGAGAGCAACACCTTCTCGGCGAACTATGACAGGCTCTCTAAATATGGTCTAGAATCTAAGGTTGAGGAAATCAATCGAGCCGGGGTTAGAATTGCTCGCCGGGCTGCTGGAGATCATGGGTATGTATTAGGAGCTGTAGGATCTATTCGCGCGGGCAAACGTGCGAATCTCTCTTCCACAGAACTGAAAAAATATTTTACACAGCAGATTGCTGCATTGTTAGAAGAGGACGTAGATGGCATTATGCTGGAAACCTTCTACGATGTTGAGGAACTGCATTTAGCTCTAAGAACGCTCCGCAAGATCAGCTCGCTTCCTGTAGTTTGCCAATTAGCTGTCGATGAAACAGCACGCACATTAGATGGATTAACTTTGCCGGAAGCTTTTCGTATCCTGGAAAGCGATGGTGCTGATGTTATCGGATTTAACTGTAACACAGGCCCGAACGGAATGAAGCGGGCGCTCAAAGCTGTACAAGGGAGTCTGGTTTTGCCAGCTTCTGTGTATCCAAATGCGGGTGTAGCGGATTATGTAGACGGAGAATACCGGTACGGGGCTTCTCCAGAATATTTTGGGCAAATGGCGCAGACTTTTGCGGAGATGGGCTGCCGGATAATCGGTGGTTGCTGTGGTACAACTCCGCAGCATATCGCAGAAATCTCGTCTGCACTGAAGAATTATGTACCGCAACCGCTTCCTAAACCGTTGCCACCTACTGTGGAGCGTGTATCGCTGCAAGATAATTTTGGCGATGATGGTAGAGAGGGTAGAGAGCCGAACCTGGTTGATCTGGTAAAGGAACGACATACGGTTATTGTTGAGCTTGATCCACCTCGTGAATTGGATATCGCAAAGTTTATGCAGGGCGCAGAAGCGCTAAGAAGAGCAGGCGCGGATGCGTTGACACTCGCCGACAACTCTCTGGCGGTTACACGGATGAGCAATATGGCGTTGGGGCATTTGGTGCACGCTAAAACCGGACTTCGTCCGCTAGTGCATATTGCTTGCCGGGATCGTAATTTGATTGGTACTCAATCCCATTTGATGGGTTTTGATGCGCTTGGAATTGATCATGTGCTGGCCGTAACAGGTGATCCTGCGAAATTTGGAGATCTTCCCGGCTCAAGCTCGGTTTATGATTTAACTTCTTTTGAGATAATTAGAATGATCAAGCAGCTGAATGACGGGATTTCCTTCTCAGGTAAACCTTTGAAACAGAAAGCGAATTTTGTAATCGGAGCTGCGTTTAACCCGAATGTTAAACATTTGGATAAGGCAGTGCAACGTCTGGAGAAGAAAATCGCCTCTGGTGCCGACTATATTATGACCCAGCCTGTCTATGATCAGGAACTTATCGTGAAGATAGCTGAGGCAACAGCACATCTGGAAATCCCTGTATTCATTGGGGTTATGCCACTGGCAAGCGGACGAAATGCAGAGTTTCTACATAATGAGGTTCCCGGTATTCAGCTTACGGACGATGTCCGCATCCGCATGAAGGGACTTGAAGGGGAAGCTGGAAGAGCAGAAGGTGTCGCTATCGCTAAGGAACTGTTAGATGTTGCTACTGCCCATTTTAATGGGATCTATCTGATGACTCCGTTCATGTTCTACGATATGAGTGCACAGCTAATGGAGTATGTGTGGGAGAAATCAGGACGCAAATTGTCCCCCTTGTTTCGCTAGTAATAATCAATTACAATAGTGTAATGGATGTGATTCCGTTGTCATTTAGCATGACCGGATACGGTCAATCGTCCCTGCAATTCGGCGGCTACAAGATTATGTTCGAAGTGAAATCGGTGAATCACCGGTACTGCGAAGTTGTACTGCGGATGCCCCGGGATTGGACGGGTTATGAGGATGTGTTGAGAAGAAAGGTTCAACAGCACATCAAACGGGGAAGAATAGATGTTACCATCAATAGAGAGCACGATGAGTCGACTGTTAGACCGGTTCTGAATCACTCTGCTGTAATGACCTATCTAAAGGCAGCAGAGCAGCTTAAGAATGAATATGGTTTGAGTGGTGAGTTGACTTTACGTGATATACTTTCTATACCCGGTATTATGGACAGCAAAGACGAGGCTGCGGGTGCCGTGTCTGCGACATTAGAAGACTACTCCGAAGTATTGGAGGCGGGACTTGAGCAGTGTTTGCAGTCTCTGCTGGAGATGCGCGCCCGTGAAGGCAGTTATCTAGCCGCAGATATTGAACAGCGCCTGAACCATCTTGAGAACATGCATGCTGAAATGGTTGAACTTGCACCTGTCGTAATCACTGAATATCGAGAGAAACTTCGACATCGGTTAAATGAACTAAATGATGGGACGTTCGCTTTTGATGAGCATAAATTCGGGATGGAGATCGCTATTTTTGCAGATCGCTGTAATATTGATGAAGAGTTGACCCGGTTGTATAGTCATTTCGAGCAATGCAGAGCCCTCCTGAAGGGGAAAGGACCGGTAGGACGCAAACTGGATTTTCTCATTCAGGAGATGAACCGTGAGACGAATACAATCGGATCGAAATGCAATCATCTAACTCTCGTGGGTCTTGTGCTAGATATGAAAGCAGAACTGGAGAAGATTCGAGAACAAGCTGCGAACATAGAGTAATCGGGAATAGGTAATAGCATAGAACTTTATGGGGGGAACTACCGGAACATGGCAATCAAACTTATTAACATTGGCTTTGGAAATATTGTGTCTGCCAACCGCATTATTTCTATCGTCAGTCCGGAATCTGCACCAATCAAACGTATTATCCAGGAGGCACGTGATCGGCATATGTTGATCGACGCCACCTATGGCCGACGGACTCGTGCCGTAATCATTACAGATAGTGATCATGTCATCCTATCGGCTGTACAGCCGGAGACTGTGGCGCATCGCTTATCCAGTAAAGATGACGACAACGACGAATAACAACTAAATGGAGTGTATTATGTCAAAAGGATTGCTCATCATATTATCCGGACCTTCCGGCGTAGGTAAAGGTACTGTTTGTACAGCACTACGTCCGAAGATGCCCGAACTTGTCTACTCAGTTTCTGCTACTACTCGCAGTCCGCGTGCGGGTGAGGAAGATGGCGTCAACTATTTTTTCAAAAGCAAAGATGAATTTATGGCAATGATCGAAGCCGATCAATTGCTTGAATACGCGGAGTACGTAGGTAATTATTACGGTACTCCACGTGATTTTGTGGAGAGAACTCTCAATAGCGGCAAAGACATTATTCTCGAAATTGAGGTTCAAGGCGCTCTCAAAGTTAAAGAGAAATTTCCTGAAGGGATTTTTGTGTTCCTTCTTCCTCCATCCATGGACGAGTTGAAGGACCGCATTCGCGGACGGGGTACTGAGCATCCAGATGTGATCGATCACCGCATGACTGTAGCGGAGGATGAGATCAACTTAATGCAGCATTATGATTATGCTGTTGTGAATGATGAGATTGATCTGGCTTGTAAGAGAATAGAAAGCATTATTATCGCCGAACATTGTAAAGTCAGATAATTTATGCTGAAGGTCAAATGTATTAACAGTAAACTATGAAGAGGTGTCCCAGTGCTATATCCATCCATTGATGAAATGATGACTAAGGTTGACAGTAAGTATTCGCTCGTTGTCGCTGCTGCACGTCGTGCTAGACAATTGCGTGAGGGTGGCAAGACAGATGTGAAGAATCCTAGATCGCATAAATTTGTTGGTGTTGCTCTTGAGGAAATTTACGAAGATCGCATTACTCTAACCCGCGGTGAAGAGTAGTCTCAAGCATAAGTAATAATGACCTATTGTAGAAACGGATGCCGCCTATTTGTTTTGAGGCGCTGCCGTTTCTTCTTGGGTTATGGAGCATTTACGGGTCTTAAATTTATGATGAAAGCCCAGAACCGGGCTCTTTATGACAACCGGAAGGTTGTTATTTTTTTCTCGTCGTAAAGATAGCCATTCGTTGTAAGAGTAGGGAACAGGGGGGAGATCATGTTGAAGAGCTTGAAGGGGAAGACTATTTTACTTGGGATCACAGGAGGAATTGCTGCTTATAAAGCGGCGTCCTTGACCAGTAAGCTTGTCCAAAAAGGTGCCGAGGTCCATGTCATTATGACAGCTTCGGCGAAGCAGTTCATTACAGAATTAACTCTACAGTCACTATCGAAGCAACGAGTATACAGCGATACATTCCAGGAGAGAGATCCATCCTCCATTTCACATATTGATCTGGCAGATGCTGCGGATCTTGTGCTGGTAGCACCCGCGACCGCAAATATGATTGCCAAAATGGCGCACGGGATCGCCGATGATATGTTATCTACAACGCTGCTAGCTACTACGGCTCCTATTATGGTTGCACCAGCTATGAATGTTCATATGTATCAGCATCCAGCTGTACTTAATAATTTGAATATTCTAGCTACTCGGGGCATTCAATTTATTGAGCCTGGTGAAGGACTGCTGGCATGTGGATACGTTGGCAAAGGTCGGCTAGAAGAGCCAGAGGCTATTGTGAGTGTGGTTGAGAATTTTTTTGCACATCAAGCAAGCGTCGCATCCAAACCTCTTGTGGGTAAAAAAATCGTCATCACAGCGGGTGGAACGGTAGAACGCATTGATCCAGTACGTTATATCTCCAATGATTCATCAGGTAAAATGGGCTTCGCATTAGCACGTACTGCGCGCGCAATGGGAGCTGAGGTAACGTTGATTGCTGCGCGTACAGATGAGGCCCCTCCACAGGATCCAGAGATTTCAGTCATTCGTGTTCAATCTGCACAGGAAATGTATGAAGCAGTTACCGCACAGTGGGACAGCTGCGATATTATGATCAAGGCGGCGGCTGTATCGGATTACCGTCCGAAGCATAGTGAGCCTTCTAAGATTAAAAAAAGCGGAGAGACGATGACGCTTGAGCTTGTGAAGACAACGGATATTCTGGAAACACTCGGTAAGAACAAAAACAAGCAGTTTTTGGTTGGCTTTGCTGCGGAAACGGGCAATACGGAATTTTATGCTAAGGACAAGCTGGTCCGCAAAAACTGCGATCTCATCGTTGCTAACAATGTAGCGGCTGCAGGAGCCGGATTTGGAGCGGATACGAATATCGTTTCGATATATGATGTGAATGGATTGGTGCTTGAATTGCCACAATTGTCGAAGGATGAGGTTGCTCGTCGTTTGCTGACGCTCGTGGCAGAGCGAATTACTGGAGCTTCATTATAATGGATATCGCCAAGGTCATTGTGGATGTGCCTGTACGCAGCACTGACCGGCCATTTGATTATAGTATTCCAGAATCCCTGAAATTATGGATTGAAGTGGGCAGTCGGGTAGCCGTTCCGTTTGGGCACCGGACAGTCCAAGGTTTTGTAGTTTCTTTAGAATCAGGCGAGACCCTAGTGAATCCTAGCCTGAAGCCAATCCAAGAAGTGTTGGATCTGCTCCCGCCTTTATCTCCTGAATTAGTTGAGCTTGCGGACTGGATGAGTAAAAGATATGCATGTAGACGAATTTCAGCACTGCAGGCGATGTTGCCCACCGCTCTAAAAGGGAAGGCAGAACGGCTGATTTCACTTGGAGATGTGCAGGAAGAGACAGCATTTCCAGAGGATGAATTGTTCCCAATGTTTGCGGACACAGGGGATGAGGAACGGCTAATCACAGAATTTATTGGACGTAGTGGCGAAGTTTCCATGAAGCAGCTTACTCGTGCATTTCCTGAGGCTGCTGAGACGGTGAAGTTCATGCTGCGGCGTGGAGTACTTATAGAGAGTCAATCCATTAAGGATAAAATGGGCAAGAAAAAGCTCAAGGCAGTCGATCTGGCGATAGGTGTCACTGCTGCCCGGGAGGCTTTGAACAAATTTCCGAAAAAATCAGCACGCCAGAAGGAAGTTCTGAGCTTTTTAGTTGATATGGAAGCTACACTCCCCATGGCCCTTAAAGAAGTTTTGTCTGCACTCCAAGTAACGGCAAGTACTGTAAAGGCCTTGGAGGAAAAAGGATTTATCGAGATCAGTGAAATTGAAGTCTATCGCGATCCTTATCAAGGGCGAGATTTTAAACCTACCGCACCTCTACCGCTCACAGCGGAACAAGAGGTCGTATATACAAGGATTTCTCGAACCGTAGAAGAGCAGCTTCACGAAGTATTTCTGCTTCATGGCGTTACGGGTAGTGGTAAGACAGAGATCTATTTGCAGTGTATTAAACGTTGTTTAGATCAGGGTAGACAGGCTGTTGTTCTTGTTCCAGAGATTGCTTTAACGCCACAAATGGTGGAGCGGTTTAAGGGACGGTTCGGCAGCGGGGTCGCGGTTATGCATAGCCGGCTGTCTGTTGGTGAGCGATACGATGAGTGGCGTAAAATCCGTGAAGGAAAGGCCACAGTCGCTGTAGGCGCAAGATCGGCCGTGTTTGCTCCTTTCTCCAACTTAGGGCTGATTATTATGGATGAAGAACATGAGACCTCTTATAAACAGGAGGAGAATCCGAAATATCATGCCCGTGATGCTGCTATTCGTAGAGCGGAGCAGTGTGGGGCAGCTGTGATTCTTGGATCTGCCACGCCTTCGCTGGAAAGCTATCATGCTGCAAGATCGCAGAGTGATATTCATTTTTCACCGGTACTGCTGGAGATGCCTACCCGTGCGCTAGGAAATGAACTTCCAAAGGTGAACGTAGTAGACATGCGGGAAGAGCTTAAAGAAGGCAACCGTTCGATGTTCAGCCGAAAGCTTCATTCAGCACTGGAAGAGAGGCTGGAACGCGGAGAACAGACCGTGCTGCTGCTTAACCGTAGAGGTTTCTCCACCTTTGTCATGTGTCGTAGCTGTGGTTACGTAGCCGGTTGTCCAGAATGTGATATCTCACTAACATATCATAGCCGTAGTGACAATTTACGTTGTCATTATTGTGGCCATGCTGAACCAGCACCTAAGCTTTGTCCGGAGTGTGGGAGTGAGCATATCCGGTTTTTCGGAACGGGTACACAGCGGGTGGAAGAAGAGCTTGGTAAGCTGTTCCCAGGCATACGAGTGATTCGTATGGATGTGGACACAACAACAGAAAAAGGCTCACATGAGAAGCTGCTGAACCAATTCCGGGACAAAAAAGCGGATGTTCTCCTGGGGACTCAGATGGTAGCAAAGGGACTGGATTTTCCAGATGTCACTCTTGTTGGTGTAATCACAGCAGATTCAGCGTTGAACCTGCCCGATTTTCGCGCAGCAGAGAAGACATTCCAATTGCTTACACAAGTTGCAGGCAGAGCAGGCCGGCATCAGCTTCCAGGCGAAGTGGTCGTTCAGTCCTATACGCCAGAGCATTATTCCATTATTCATGCCAGCGGACATGACTATCTCTCTTTTGTACGTGAAGAGCTGAAGCATCGTAGAGGCCTCCATTATCCGCCGTATTGCAGACTCATCCTGGTCACATTGTCTCATGAACAGCTGCCGCTTCTACTGCGGATGGCAGAGAATTATGCTCTGAATCTTCAAGGAAAAGCCAGACAGCTAAGATGGTATGGAAGTCTCGATAAGCTAACCAGTGATGTGTTAGATCTGTTGGGTCCTGTGGCTTCACCTATCCCTCGATTAAAGGGTAGATATAGATTCCAGTGTATGATAAAATGGCGCGGCGCCATCGATGTAATTGGACTTGTCCGCCAAGTGGCTGAAGAGTTAGAGGATTCTGTACGGGATACTGGTCTTCAGATCAGCATTGATGTGGATCCGCAGATGTTGATGTAAATCCGTATCATGTTACAATGTAAAAAAAGAGCTTTATAAATTGACTTTAAATATAGAAATGTTCAGAACGGGAAGGTGTTTTGTAATGGCTATACGTTTGATCGTTAAGGAACCGGATGAAGTATTGCACAAAAAAGCTAAAGAAGTAGCAGTAGTTACTCCTAATGTTAAAAAATTGCTGGATGATATGGCACATACGATGTATGACGCTGAAGGAGTAGGGCTGGCGGCACCCCAAGTCGGAATTTTGAAACGTCTAATTGTGGTGGATGCGGATGAAGAGCATGGATTGATCAAAATGATTAACCCTGAAATCATCAGCATGGAAGGTGAACAGCTAGGACCAGAAGGATGTCTTAGTATTCCTGGCTTGAATGGTGATGTACGCCGTGCGGAGACTGTAACTGTACGTGGCCTTAACCGTGAGGGAAAAGAGATTACGATAACCGGCAGTGGTTTACTTGCCCGGGCTTTTCAGCATGAGATTGACCATTTGAATGGAGTTCTGTTTACAGATATCGCTGAAAAAGTGTACGAGATGACTGCTAACGAGACTGAGGAGTGAGGAATATGAAGATTGTTTTCATGGGAACTCCAGCCTTTGCGGTGCCAAGCTTGCAAATGCTGGTAGATGAAGGCTATGAAGTTGTAGCTGTCATCACCCAACCGGATCGTCCGCAGGGGAGAAAAAAGATCTTGGCTCCTTCACCAGTTAAGGAAGCCGCATTAGCTCTTGGATTACCTGTGCTTCAGCCTGAACGCATGCGTCGTCCTGAGGCAGTCGCTGAGCTGGCTGCATATGAGCCGGATTTGATCGTCACGGCTGCTTATGGTCAAATTTTGCCTAAAGCTGTGTTGGACTTACCGCGGAATGGTTGTGTGAATGTACACGGTTCGTTGCTTCCTAAATATCGGGGAGGTGCTCCGATTCAGCGTAGTATCATCAATGGTGAGAAAGTGACCGGCGTTACTTTGATGTATATGGCGGAAGGGCTGGATACCGGTGACATGATCTCTCGTGTCGAAGTGGCTATTGAGGCTGAAGATACCTCAGGAATTCTTTTTGAGAAGCTAAGCCTAGCGGGACGAGATCTGTTAAAGTCTGAAATGCCACGTTTAGTGAGTGGAAAAGTTCAAGCTGTTCAGCAAGACGATAGTGAGGCAACTTATGCTCCTAACCTTAATCGCGAGGATGAACGTTTGGATTGGAACGCTACCTCACATGACAACTATAATCGAATTCGTGGATTAGTTCCTTTTTCCGGCGCATTCACGCTCTGGAATGGTGAGACCTTTAAAGCTTGGGCTTCTAAACTGCCTGAAGAGCAGAAAGCAAGCGATAGTGCTCCAGGAACGGTGCTTTCTGTAACCGAGCAAGGTGTCGAAGTGAAAACAGGTGACGGAAGTCTGCTGCTGACAACGGTTCAACCTGCTGGCAAAAAAGCAATGAGTGCGGCCGATTTTAGCCGTGGTGCTGTTATGAAGCCAGGGACGGTGTTAGGTTGAGCGGCGGTGGAAATGGTGTTGGCCGATCAGCAGTAAATCCTAACGCTGGGAAGAGACAGGGGAACAATTCCAAAGCAGTTGGCAACAACGGCAGAGCTGGCAATAAGGGTAAGGTTGCCCCTGCTTCTGCCCGGGAAATCGCGCTTGATATAATGGTTAAAGTTGAGCAGCAAGGTGCATATAGCAATTTGCTGCTCAACAGCAGTCTACAGAAGGCGACACTTAGCAAAGAAGATGCCGGACTAGTCACAGAACTTGTTTATGGCTCTATTTCGCGGATGAACACCTTGGATTATGTGCTTGAAGGATTTGTTAGTAAAGGGATAGCTAAACTACAGCCATGGGTCCGTAATTTACTGCGGTTAAGTTTATATCAAATTATGTATCTGGATCGTATACCGTCCCATGCAGCTGTTAATGAGGCTGTTAATATAGCGAAGAAAAAAGGCCACCAGGGAATCTCAGGGATGGTTAACGGTGTGCTGCGCAGTGTGTTGCGTGCTGGTGATCTACCGGTTCTGCCTGAGGGGCTGAGTCAAGCGCAGCGGATATCGATATTATACTCACATCCGTTGTGGTTAGTGGAACGTTGGATTACCGAGTACGGTGTCGACACGGCGGAAGCGATTTGTGCATCTAATAATGAGCCGCCTGCGGTCAGCGTACGTGTGAATACAACGATGATCAGTCGTGAAGCTCTGCTGAACCAGATGATTGAACAAGGTCTGCAAGCTTCAGCATCTGAGGTTAGTCCCTATGGTATTGTTGTGAAAAGCGGCGGAAACCTGGCGCTCACCTCCTGGTATCGTGATGGATATCTCTCCGTTCAGGATGAGAGTTCTATGCTAGTAGCTGAAGCGGTAGCTCCGGAGCCTGGTATGAGGGTGCTTGACTGTTGCGCTGCTCCTGGGGGCAAAACAGCACATATGGGCGAGCTCATGAAAGATGAAGGATCAATTTACGCTAATGATCTGCATTTGCATAAAGCGAAATTGATCTCAGATCAAGCAGAACGTTTAGGTCTTGATTGCGTATCTACAGGCAGTGCAGATGCGCTGGAGCTGGAGCACACTTTAGAGCATCAATCCTTTGATAGAATTCTTCTCGACGCACCTTGTTCTGGACTCGGCGTAATTCGCCGTAAGCCAGACCTCAAATGGCGTAAGCAGCCGGAAGATGTGGCTAGCGTAGCGTCATTGCAACGGGAATTGCTGCAGTCGGTCTCTAAACTGTTGAAACCGGGTGGCATTCTGGTATATAGTACCTGTACTACTGAACAAGCGGAAAATAGTGAAGTAGTAGCTGACTTTTTGAAGCAGAATCCTGACTTCACCGCTGTAACTTTTGCCTCCCCATTATGGGACAGGCTGGAGGGTACTGCGCTGGCTGAGGGTGAGGGAATTCAGCTGCTGCCTCATCATTATGGGAGCGACGGGTTCTATATTTCCAAGCTGCAGAGAGTCTTGTAATATAGCAAATTTTCTGACAATTGTAGTATCCTCCGCCCGCCGGGCTACCGTACGGCGGGCGTTTTCTTTTACCGTCTCTGAAATTTGTGTTAAAATAGGAAGAATGAGAAATAATACGCATATCCTTATGAAAGAACAGGTGTAGATAATAATGAAACCTTTAATATATGATTTTTCTTTAGAAGAGTTACAACAGTGGGCGAAAGACAATGGTGAGCCTGCTTTTCGTGGTGGACAAATTTTTGATTGGCTGTATGTAAAACGTGTGAATGACTTCGAAGCAATGAGCAATTTGTCCAAAGGGCTTCGCCAGAAGCTGAATGAACAATTCTCTATTGCAGCACTAACTGAAATTACTAAAATGGAATCTAAAGATGGAACTGTAAAATTCCTGTTTGGATTGCATGACGATCATGCTATCGAAACAGTTATCATGAAACATAATTATGGCAATAGCGTTTGTGTAACAACCCAAGTAGGGTGCCGAATCGGCTGTACTTTCTGTGCCTCCACACTCGGTGGATTAAAACGGGATTTGACAGCGGGAGAAATTGTAGCTCAGGTTGTTCGTTCCCAACAAATCCTTGATGCGCGCGGCGAACGTGTCAGCAGCATTGTTATCATGGGTACTGGTGAGCCGTTTGAGAACTATGATGCAACAATGAGATTCCTGCGTCTTATGATTCATGAGAAGGGCCTAAATATCGGACAACGGCATATTACTGTTTCCACCAGCGGTATTGTACCGAGCATTTATAAATTTGCAGAAGAAGATACCCAGATTAATTTGGCGATTTCGATTCATGCGCCTAACGACGCCTTGCGTTCAAAGCTAATGCCTGTTAACCGCCGTTTTCCGTTTGATGATGTAATTGAATCATTGCGTTATTATCAAGCTAAGACTGGACGACGTGTCAGCTTTGAATATGCCTTGATCGGCGGGGTAAATGACCAACCGGAGCATGCTGAGGAATTGGCCGGGGTGCTTAAGAGCATGCTGTGCCACGTCAATTTGATTCCGGTAAACCATGTGCCTGAGCGAAAATATGTACGTACTTCACGCAATGATATCTTTGAGTTTCAACGTATTTTGGCTGATAACGGGGTGAATGTTACTATTCGCCGTGAGCAAGGCCATGATATCGCGGCCGCATGCGGACAGCTGCGTGCCAAACATATGGAGTTGGGGTGAGGATATTTGATCAGAACAGTTCATGCCAGCGATATTGGCCGAGTGCGCTCTGTCAATGAGGATTCGGTCTGGATCGGTGCGACGCGCCACGGTTATACACTCGGCATAATTGCCGATGGGATGGGTGGACATCAGGCTGGTGAAACCGCAAGCAGGCTCGCTTTGGAGACAATGAGGAATAACCTGGACGGGTTAGAGCCTGAACTTCAAGACGAAGCTCTGCGTGATGCGTTGTCAGCTGCTATTTTGGAAGCTAACAGCACTGTGTTCAGGGAGGCTTCCGGTGACGATAAGTATCATAATATGGGTACTACTGTCGTTGCTGTTCTTTTGAATGGATCAAACGGATATATTGGCCATATCGGAGACAGCAGAGCCTATTTAATAAAAGACAGTGCGCCAGTTCAACTAACCGAGGATCATACGCTAGTCAATGAGCTGTTCAAGAACGGTCAGATCAGTGTGGAGGAATTGGATAATCATCCGCGTCGTAATGTGCTGACGAGGGCGCTTGGAACAGATGCTGAGGTTGAGGTTGATATCGCGCCTATAGCTCTGCTACCAGGGGAAATTTTGCTTCTATGCAGCGATGGTTTAAGCAACTTTGTCACAAATGAGCATTTAGGCAAAGTAGCAGGTATACATGAGATATCGTTAGAGGAAAGAGCGGACCGTTTACTTCAGCTGGCACTGCTCGCCGGCGGTGGCGATAATATTAGCGTCGCTTTGTTAGAACATCATGGAGAGGCCGCTGTGCCCGAAACAAAGGAGTGGGATTGATGATCGGTCACGAATTGGGCGGCCGTTACCAAGTCATCGAACGGATCGGCGGAGGTGGAATGGCGCTCGTCTATAGAGCACATGACATTCTTTTAAACCGAAATGTCGCCATCAAAGTATTGCGCAATCAGTTTGTGCATGACGAGGAATTTATTCGCCGTTTTAGGCGTGAGGCGCAGTCTGCCGCATCTTTGTCTCATCCGAATGTCGTCAGCATATACGATGTAGGACAAGAAGACGAAATTCATTACATTGTCATGGAGTATATTGAGGGTCAGAATCTTAATGAAATTATAAAAGAACGAGCGCCATTGCAGGTTGATGAATCCGTACGGATCGCTTCACAAATCTGTGATGCCCTAGATCATGCGCATCAGAATCAAATTATTCATCGTGATATAAAACCACATAATATCCTGATCGGACGCAATGGACGGGTGAAAGTAACCGATTTTGGGATTGCCCGCGCAGTTACGTCAACAACCATAACACAGACCGGTTCTGTGGTTGGTTCAGTACATTATTTCTCGCCAGAGCATGCCAAAGGTGTCTCTACAGGAGAAAAGTCTGACTTGTATTCATTAGGTATTGTACTTTATCAAATGCTTACTGGAAGCCTACCCTTTTTGGGAGAGAGTCCGATTAGTGTAGCTTTAAAACATCTGCAAGAAGAGTTTGAAGAGCCAAAACTTCTGAATCCACTCATTCCGCAAAGCGTTGAGAATGTAATTCTGAGATCAATGCGTAAAAACCCGGAGGAGCGGTACGACTCTGCCAAAGAAATGTTACAGGATTTGGAAACATGCTTATTGCCGGAGCGTCGCAGTGAGGCGAAGATTCTGTTCAACGATGAAGAAGATGAGGATCGTACGCGGGTTATCCCGGCGATAAAACCGATTCAAAGAAGCAATGGTAATCGTAATCATCGTGAGGAACGGATGGTTCGTGATGAAGATGATGAACCGGTGCCTTCAAGCAAAGGTAAAAAACAATGGGCAAAACCCACATTATGGATTGGGCTTACCTTACTGTTGCTGTTGGCTATGGCCAGTCTCGTATGGTACGTTAAATCACAGCTAGTTGTTCCTGAGGTTTCCGTTCCTTATGTAGTAGGTAAACAGATAGAACAAGCACAAACTGAGCTTGAGGATTTGGGGCTTGAGGTTGCTGATCCTATTCTGTATGACTACAGTCCGAATTTTGAAGAGAATGTGGTCATTAAGCAGAGTAGGGAAAAGGATGCCAAAGTGAAAAAAGGAGCGTCCCTTATACTCACTGTGAATACGGCTAAGCCATTACCCAAGATGCCAGATGTAGTTAACAAGAGCTTTGATGATGCGGTTAAGGCATTGATGGCGCTGGGTGTAGCCCAGGACAGGATTGATAATAAACCTCTCTATGACGAAAATACAGATGAAGGTCTCATTGTAAAATCTGACCCTGCATTAAATACTGAATTCGATCCTGAGACGGTTCAAATCACCCTTTACGTTAGTAAAGGAGAAGAAAGTGTACTGTTGCCAGATCTCATCGGTAAGACGGAGAGTGAGGCAAAGGCGCTGCTTGAAGGTGCCAAGCTTGTTCTTGGAGAAGTGAAGAAAGAATCCAGCTTCAGCATTGAAGAAGGTAAAGTAACAAAGACTTGGGCATTTGATAAAGGGACAGGTACTTCTGTTCCACCTGGAACAGCGATAACGATTTACTTAAGTACAGGTTATCCACCTGAAGCCCTGAATTATACCTTTAATGTGCCAGTCGCTCCTGCTCAGGATGGGAAAAAGAGCAAGATTCGTATCGAATTCGTGGATGCGCGCAATAATGGAGAGAAACAGGATTGGGGAACACGTACCATTGGAAAGAGCCAAGTGTTATCCGTTAATCTAGTATTGGCTCCTAATAAAGATGGTTCGGTTATTGTTACCCGTGACGGTGTGCTTTTGGACACTTATGTCATTCCTTATATCGATGCGAAGAACGGAACCGTTCAGGAGCCTGAACCACCAGTTATAGCAACACCACAGCCAACTCCAACACCTTCTGCTGAACCTACGCCTACAATTGAACCTACGATTGAACCGGAGATCTTGCCGGGTTCAGGTTCAGAGAATGACGGAGGGAATAACGGGGCGGTGAATCAGACAGGGTTCGTAAACAATAGTTCTATAAATAGTGAATCGACTAATAATGGCAATAATAAGCACAACAATAAAGGCAAGGATAAATCTAAAGATAAAAACAACAACTAAACAGGGTTTAACCTGAACGGTTGGCGTAGCGAAATGACCCGGGGATATCAGACTTGGGTCATTTTCGCAAAATCAGGAGAGGAAGGCTCACTATGTATGCCTGAAGGAATAATTGTTAAGGCGTTAAGCGGTTATTATTATGTGAAACCGCTCCGCGAAGGATTAATTGCGACTGAAGAGCATTCTGTTCAATGCAGAGGCCGAGGAATTCTCAAGAAAAAAGGGATCGCTCCGCTAGTTGGAGATCGGGTTATTTATATCCTTACTGAGCATGGAGAAGGAATGGTGGATGAACTTCTACCTAGAGAATCTGAACTGATTCGTCCACCTGTAGCGAATGTTAAGCTCGCAGTGCTTTTATTCTCCGTTCGGGAGCCCGATATGAACCTGAATCTGTTGGACAAGTTTCTAGTTCATATTGAGCATTCGGGTCTGGAACCCCTAATTGTTCTGACTAAACAGGATTTGGCGGATGATGATGGTGAAGCTACCCGTTATGTTAAAGAACTTTATGAGGATATCGGATATGAAGTGATGGTCACAAGTTCACTTACTGGTGCCGGAAGCGATGAGCTAAGACAAAGGCTTACTGGAGGCATCAGCGTATTTGCGGGTCAATCCGGGGTTGGTAAGTCCACCTTATTGAATCGTATTGTTCCAGGGCTTAAACTGGAGACTGGAGAGATCAGTTTACGATTGGGACGTGGTCGTCATACGACCCGTCATGTGGAGCTGATGGATATTGGTGGTGGAGGTTTTGTTGCAGATACCCCAGGTTTTAGTCAGCTTGATTTCTTGGAGCTTGGTGTAGAAGAGCTGTCCACTTGTTTTCGTGAATTTGCTCAATACGCATCCGATTGTAAGTTCCGGGGCTGCAGTCATCAGCATGAACCAGGCTGCCGTGTAATAGAGGCTTGGAAAGCAGGGAAAATTGCGGATAGTCGCTATGATCATTACAAACTGTTTTTTAATGAAATGAAAGATAAAAAGCGGAGGTACTAACATCATGATACGAATAGCACCATCTTTATTGTCGGCGGATTTCGCGCGTTTAGGTCCAGAAGTTGCAGAGGCGGAAGCCAGTGGTGGAGATTGGATACATGTGGATGTAATGGACGGTCATTTTGTGCCGAATATCACGTTGGGTCCACCTATTGTAAAAGCTGTATCGTTACATACCAAGCTGCCACTTGATGTTCACTTGATGATTGAGTCACCAGAACGTTATATCCCTGATTTTGCTGCAGCTGGTGCAAGTGTGATCACCGTTCACGCTGAGGCATGCGTTCATTTGCATCGTGTGGTTCATCAGATCAAGGAACTGGGGCTGAAGGCAAGTGTAGCAATTAATCCGGGTACTCCGGCATCAGCGGTGCGTGAGGTGCTGGAGGATGTGGATATGATTCTGGTGATGACCGTTAATCCAGGCTTTGGTGGTCAAGCATTCATTCCTAACACTTTGCGCAAAATCACTCAAATTCGAGAATGGGCGAATGAAGTGAATCCAGATTTATTGATCGAAGTAGATGGTGGAGTATCGGAAGATACAGCACCATTGGTTGTGGCAGCTGGAGCCGATGTTTTGGTAGCGGGGAATGCAGTTTTTGGCCGGAGTGATCGTGCTGCGGCGATCCAAGGAATTCGAGAAGCAGCCGAATCAGCACTGTGTTAAAAAATAGGCGATTGAGACTAGAGGTATAGGCCAAGTCCTCGGTGCATAAATATGGTTACATGAGCAGAAATCTCATGTAGCCTTTTTTTGTTTTGGCAGGGAGGACTGCAGTTCGTTTCCGTTATTGACAAGAGGAAAGTCTCCTGCGTACGGCATGAATTGATGGGAGGGTAAATCATGAAATTTTACACGTTTAAGCTGCCAAGGTTTTTGGGAGGTTTTGTTAAAGCAATATTGAACACATTTCAGAAGAGTTAAGCCTCTAACAGAAAAGAAAACATGAAAAAAAGCACCTTACAAATGTAAAGGGTGCTTTTTGCTTCATATAAGTTATCGTTCGGTCTTAAAAATTGCTAAAGACTAAACGCGTTCAACTTTACCGGCTTTCAAAGCACGGGTGCTGACGTACACGCGTTTTGGTTTACCGTTCACGAGGATACGGACCTTCTGAACGTTAACTCCCCAAGAACGACGGTTGCGGTTATTAGCGTGAGACACGTGGTTGCCGCTGCTCGGTTTCTTGCCTGTTACTACACATTTGCGGGACATAGATTACACCTCCTTATTCCTAACACCTGCATAAACAATACTTATCTATAATATCACAGCAAATTTTGCTACGTCAACCGATTCAAAAACATTTATTTCTTTTAATACTTATAGTACAATGTAAATTAGTGCATTATGTCCTGTTAATCATAGAATGATTAGGCATGAAGTTAGGAAGGGGAATTCTCAATTGAGTAAGCGTTCTATAAACGGAACAGATTTTACCGCTATGGTATTGGCTGGAGCGGATAAGCTGCAACAGCATGCAGAACACGTCAATTCCCTAAATGTTTTTCCGGTCCCAGACGGAGATACCGGTACAAACATGAATTTGACGATGACCGCAGGTGCGAATGAATTAAAGAAAAATAACACCACTTCTGTGGGCCAATGTGCAGGTGTACTCTCCAAGGGCTTATTAATGGGAGCTCGCGGGAATTCCGGCGTTATTTTGTCCCAGTTATTCAGAGGGTTTAGCAGGTATGCGGCTCAACATGATGAGCTTAATACACAGCAGTTCGCTGCTGCGCTGCAAACCGGAGTGGACGCTGCGTATAAAGCAGTTGTAAAGCCTGTAGAGGGAACTATTCTTACTGTAGCTAAAGAGGCTGCAAGACATGCTGTTTATTATGCCCGCCGTACTACTGACGTTGTGGAGCTGATGACAGAGGTATTAGCCAAAGCAAAAGAAGCCTTAGCTTATACGCCTGAGCAATTACCTGTATTGAAGCAAGTCGGTGTTGTAGATTCTGGCGGTCAAGGTTTGGTCTACATTTATGAAGGGTTTCACCAGCATCTGACGAACGGAAGTACCGGTCTGTCTGAATCTGTGCAAGGACAAACCCACACACCAGTTGCACCAGCGCCTAAACCCGTGTTAACGAAACCTGAAAATGAACTGTTTTCTGTACAGTCTTCTGCGCAGTCACAGCTATCTACTGAAGATATAGAATTTCTATATGATATGGAGTTTTTCATTAATCGCCAGTTAGGCGCTAACGTGAGAACTAATTTTGATGAGGAAGCTTTTAGGAAAGCGTTGTCAGTTAATGGCGATTCCATTATTGTAATTTCGGATGATGAGACGATTAAAGTGCATGTGCATTCTAAGGCTCCAGGTGAAGTGATGAACTTGGCTCTTCTTTATGGGGAGATCACGCAGATTCACATTCTTAATATGCGAGAGCAGCATCGTGACCTGCTGACTGCGGGTATGGATATTGCACCGATGCCTGATGTGTTCGCTGATATGCCGAATGAGAAGAGTGCAGTGCAAATGTCTCCTGCTGAGCCACCAGCTGATGATTTGGCACCTTACGGCTTCATTGCGGTATCTTCTGGCGCAGGTATTGCTGATATTTTCAAAAGCCTTGGAGTGGACGTAGTCCTTGCTGGTGGTCAAACAATGAATCCTAGCACGGAGGATTTCGTGAACGCGATTTCTTCTATATCTGCGAAGCATGTTTATATTTTGCCGAATAACTCGAACATTGTTCTTGCCGCTCAACAAGCTAAAGATCTTCTAGAAGGCGAACGTGAGATTACGGTGATTCCAAGTAAAAGTATTCCACAGGGAATAGCAGCAGCTTTTGCGTTCCAAGAGGAAGATGCTGTGGAGACTAATTCTGAGAATATGCTGGAAGCAATCTCTCATGTGAAATCCGGACAAGTAACGAACGCTGTGCGTGATACAAGCTTTGATGGGCTGGAGATTAAATCGGGCCAATTTATTGGGATTTCTAATTCCAAAATTGTTGCTGCGGCGGATGATCTTTTGGCTGCAAGTCAGGCGCTGTTATCCAACATGCTGGAGAATGGCGACGAAATCGTCACGATCCTTATTGGTGCAGAAACAGAATCCGAGGCTACTGATTCTTTGAGTGAGTGGCTGGAAGAGACTTATCCGAATGTGGAAGTTGAGATTCATGAGGGTGGCCAACCCCTGTATTATTATCTGTTCTCTGTAGAGCCATAGGTAGGAATTAATGGTTCTTTAACAATGGAGTAGAAATTTGCTATTGCGTAGTTGGCAAAATTATAGCTTGGGGGAGAAAATCCATGAATCGTACCATTATCGTCACCGACAGCACTTCAGATATCCCGCCAACAATGGCGGAAACGTACGGAATTGAGGTAGTACCGTTGACCTTAATGTTCGGCGAAGAGGCTTTTAGGGACAATCTGGATATGACTCCGGAGCAGTTCTATGAGCGTCTTCCCCGTACCTCACAGCTGCCGACTACTTCTCAACCCTCACCGGTTGAATATATGAATGTGTACCGCAGTATTCTGGAGCGTAACCCGGGCTGTTCTATCCTTTCCTTTCATATTTCTTCTGGACTGAGCGGGACTTATCAATCTGCATTGCTGGCTAAATCGATGCTGGAGGAAGAGGGAGAAGGAATCACTGTTGTGGATTCTCTCTCCGCTTCTTATGGTTTTGGATTTATGGTAGTGGAAGCTGCCAGAATGTCTGCTGAGGGCAAAGGACCTGAAGAGATACTTGAGGCTGTAGAAAGCCTACGTCAATCGCGTAAGCTTTACTTCTTAGTAGATACACTTGAATATTTACAAAAAGGCGGGAGAATTGGGAAAGCCTCCGCTATTCTGGGGACACTTCTGAATATTAAGCCGATCCTGTCCATTGATGCAGAAGGAATTATTTATGCGGTGGAGAAAGTTAGAGGCCGTAAGAAGGCTGTCGCCCGTATGATTGAACTGTTCAAGCGGGATCTGCAGGGTGTAAACAAAATCAATGTGGCCGTGGGTCATACGGCTGAACCGGCTTCCGGCGAGGAGTTCCTGAATGAGCTTGCAGGACACTTCACCTTGGAAGAAAAAGTGCTGACGAACGTCGGCCCTGTCGTGGGCAGCCATGTCGGTAACGGTACATTAGCTGTGTTCATTTGGCCTGCAAAATGAGGGATAAATATGACACTGGCATTAAATCAAATTGAAGTAAAAAACATAACTGGCGTGAGTGCTCAAAAGCAAAGCGAGCTTCACGCCTTTGGCGTCTTTACAGTAAAGGATTTATTAGAGTATTATCCGTTCCGCTACGAGGATTATCGGCCCCGCTCGCTTAGCGAGACTAAACACGGGGATAAAGTGACCGTTGAGGCAAAAGTGATCGGTATCCCTGTGCTGCAGCGCTTTGGCGGCAAGTCACGTCTCAGCTGTAAGATGGCTGCAGAGCCCTGGATGTTCACAGCAACCTGGTTTAACCGCCATTACGTAAGAGAGCAACTCACTGTGGGACGGGAAATTGTGCTGACCGGAAAATGGGATCAGAAGCGCAATCAGATTACAGTGACTGATTATGAATTTCCGGATCGTGGTGAAGGGAAGACGGGAACACTGCAGCCGGTCTATTCAGTAGGTGGTAAGATCACGCAGTCATGGATCAGGAAGGTTATTAATCAGGGACTTCAGCAGTACGGGGATCTGATTCCAGAAATTTTACCGCATTCTATTATGAGGGAATATGACTTCATGCCGCGTAAACGGGCCATTGCCACTATTCATAGGCCTGAGGACACTCGTGAAGGGCAGCAGGGGCGCCGTAGGATGGTGTATGAGGAACTATTCCTGTTCCAGTTGAAGATGCAAGCGTTCAGGGTTCTGAACCGCGGGCGGATGGATGGGGTAGTCCACACAGTGGATAACGCGACGGTACGCCAGTTCGTTCGCAGTCTGCCTTTTGAGCTTACAGATGCACAGAAACGTGTAGAGCTGGAGATTTTACATGATCTGCGTTCACCATATTGCATGAATCGTCTGCTGCAAGGAGATGTTGGCTCGGGTAAAACAGTGCTTGCGGCAGTGGCGCTTTTTGCTACGGTAAGATCTGGTTTTCAGGGCGCACTTATGGTGCCTACAGAGATTTTAGCAGAGCAGCATATGCGTTCACTTACCAGAATGTTTGAGCCGTTTGGGATTACTGTAGGACTCCTGACGGGCAGTGTGACTGGCCGAAAACGTAAAGAATTATTGGCCTCGTTGCAAATGGGGATGCTTGATATCGTGGTAGGAACACATGCTTTGATTCAGGAGGATGTATTTTTCCGTGATCTGGGACTTGTAGTAACTGACGAGCAGCATCGTTTTGGTGTGAATCAGCGTGGTGTATTGCGGCGTAAAGGATATAATCCGGATGTACTGACGATGACGGCGACGCCTATTCCTCGTACGCTAGCCATCTCTGTTTTTGGCGATATGGATGTATCCACTTTATCTGAGAGGCCGAAAGGCCGGGTGCCAATAACTAGTTACTGGGTAAAGCATGATCTTATGGATCGTGTGCTGAATTTGATTAAGCGTGAAATTGATCTCGGTCGTCAAGCTTATCTGATCTGTCCGCTTATTGAAGAGTCAGAGAAGCTGGATGTGCAGAATGCTATTGATTTGCATATTCAGATGAGCCAAGCTTTCCTTAGCTATAAAGTTGGGCTTTTACATGGTAAAATGACTCCCGCTGAAAAAGATGAAGTGATGCGGGCGTTTTATAACAATGAGCTGCAGCTGCTTGTGTCCACTACGGTGGTGGAGGTGGGTGTAGACGTTCCTAATGCTACATTGATGATCATTATGGATGCGGATCGTTTTGGCCTGTCACAGCTGCACCAGCTGCGTGGACGGGTAGGAAGAGGGCAGCATGCCTCTTTTTGTGTGTTGGTAGCTGATCCAAAATCTGAAATCGGACGTGAGCGAATGACTGCCATGACCGATACGGATGACGGATTTGAGATTTCCCGAAGGGATTTGGAGCTGCGTGGTCCGGGGGACTTTTTTGGGACAAAGCAGAGTGGATTACCGGAGTTTCGGCTGGCAGATATGACGGCTGACTTTGAAATTCTCGAGCAGGCGCGGGATGATGTTGCTGAGCTGCTTAAGGATGAAGCCTTTTGGACATCACCTGAATATGCATCTCTTCGGCATTATTTACAGAGTGAACAGATCTTCCAAGGAGAATTAATTGACTAACTAGGCACATGTAGCACCGAAGGCTCATATACTGTGAAAGATTGGATATGACGGGAGGTGCTACACTTGGGTTATCAACAATTCGGAATTAGCCCTCAGTTGGTGGATCGCATCAAGCTGAAGATGAAAAACTCGACTGTGAAGGATCGTATCAAAAGTATGATTGAGGGCATCTCGAAACAGGAGCTGCAGGATCCTGCGGTTGTTCGCAGATTGGTACGAAAAGCGTCAGGTGTATTGAACGAGAAATTGACCTCGACACAGGAAGAACAAATTGTGAAGTTTATCATCGCGCAAAAAATCGATCCGAACAACACCTTTCATTTGATCCGCTTGTGGGGAATGTTCCGTTAAGTAGCGTATTAAATGAAAAGTAGGGGTTGTCCATAGATGTTTTTTTCATCGTATGTGACAGTCTGCAAGCAGCGATCCTCCTATTACTGGAGGATCGCTGCTTTGCGTTTTTGGCCGTAGTTACGGCAAGCTGCAATACGTTTCTATTCTGGACAAACCGATGCCACCGAATCGTGGTCATTCGTCGTCCGATCCCGCCGAATCATGATCATCCGCTGCGGCTTTCGGACTCCAATGACGTTATTCGCAAATATATCGCCATTGGAGCAAGGTTTCGGACCCCAGTGCAGTTATTCATAAGAAATAAGCTCATAGTTGGCGTTTTTTGTGCCAATAGGAGCTATGGGGTCCGATAGCATCCAAAATTCAGGGTAATTTCGCGTATAAGGTCTCCTGTGTCCGATGCCACCGAATTCCATTCATCTGCCGTGGGGTACCGCTGAATTATGTTTATCCATCGTCCGATGCTACCGAATCATGTTCATCTGCTGTCCGTTACCACCGAATCTTGTTCATCCACCGTCCGATCCCGCCGAATCATGATCATCCGCTGCGGCTTTCGGACTCCAATGACGTTATTCGCAAATATATCGCCATTGGAGCAAGGTTTCGGACCCCAGTGCAGTTATTCATATGAATTAGACTCATAGTTGGCGTTTTTGGTGCCAATAGGGGCTATGGGGTCCGATAGCATCCAAAATTCAGAATAATTCAGCGTATAAGGTCTCCTGTGTCCGATAGCTGCCTCAATCGCGCAAACATGTTAGATTAAGCGAAGTTTGTGGCCTCACACAAGGAGTTTGAGACCTCGATCAAGAAGTTTTGGGTCGCAAACAAAAAAATGGGATCTTCGCTCAAGAAATTAGGTCTCGCGCAGAAAAATTGGTTGCGATCAAAGGCTAAATTCAAAAAGAAGGGAGCGCTCCAGCCATTTTGATGGCTTAAGGGCGCTCCCTTCTTTTTATTCGTGTAAGCGTGTTTGTCTATGATCTTTAGTGGCTGATCTAAACACAATTTGGCTCTCTGAATCACACTGTAGAACGAGTGCCCGAAGATGCTCTTCTTCCATTCTGTTCGTCAGACAAAACAACGTGCTAACCTCTCCATCTTGCCCTGAACCTTCAGCAATCGCAGCTTCTCGGTTTAGGGAGCTTGCGATTGCTTGCTGAATGTCCAAACATCGGCTGCTGGTAATCCAAGCAGTGCGGGAGTGGGATAATCCTCGTAGTGAGATACGAACACCTTCGAAAGCCAGCAGGTAGGCAATGATAGAATACATTGCTTGCTCCCAACCGAACAATGTACCTGCAAAAAGCAGAATTGCACAGTTCAGGATCATAATAACGACTTCCGTTGACTTTGGAGGTCCGCCGCTCAGCAGAGAATACCCCTGGTCACTGGCTTGTTTATTTACACCGCCGAATCTCACAGATATTCCAATACCTACTCCAAGACAGATGCCTCCTGCCATTGCCGCAGGTAAAGGATCGCTAATCACAGCAGGAAAACGATGCAGCGCAAGAGACGCGATGGTTAGGCAGGTTAATCCCAAAACAGTGTAAAGAGCAAAGCGGAGATTTACTTGTTTTCGCGACATAAATATAAAGGGCAGGTTGAATAGAAATAGAAACAATCCAAGCTGCATTTCAGTAGTATGAGCGAATAATGCGGATAAACCTGTAATCCCGCCGACAACAAGGCCATGTGGCATTAAAAATAATTCCAATCCTACAGCAGCAAGCAATGCGCCGGCAATGACTGTGAGAACTCGGAAGGTAGAGCTTCTTTGTAGCTGTTGACGTTGATTTATTTTGTTCTGCATAGTTTTTCCTCCTTCAACAGGGGAAACGACCTTACTTATTTTCAGTGGCTATGGCAGATTTTTTGAATATTCGTGCATCATGTCGTTTCTCAAAGTTGAATACTTTATCCGTTATTTTACAAATCTATTTAGATTCCTTCGTCAGACGATGTCCAAGGATAACATGGATCAGCACGTAAATGGCTGCAAATGGTTGCAAATGTCTGCGAAAGGCTGCAAATGTCTGCGAAAGGCTGCAAATAGCTGTAAATGGCCGCAAATGGTTGCAAATGACGGAGAATGTTGCAAAGGCTCCAATTGGTTGCAAATGGCTGCAAATAGTGAAGACTAGCCAGCACTCCGCTTTCTTTACCCAAATTGGCTAAAACAATTTAAAGTTTATCCCGCGAGACTATAGGCATCCATGATAGATGAAGCACGAGGGCTTAGACCAGCGCAGCGTCCGGCCAGCAAGCCTGCAACGAAGTTGCCAATCAGCGTAACGATAACTGCTGCAAGGGAGCCTAGAGCGCCTCACCGCCTAAGGTGGGTGGATGTACCTCAGTCTCAAGCTGAAGAAGAAGATGGCACCTAAGAAATAACGAAATAGGATCACGAGCTTTTCAATTCGTCTCACATGTTCGGTTTCAGCGAGGACAAGTCCACTAGTAGGACGCCAATAACTTCTGTCTGCTAGATGAATGGTATCGGTGAATCCAGCAATCAGGAATAGTGCTGCGAATATTACTAATGTAAAAGCGCACCTGAACGGATATCCAGAACACGGTTGAGCCAAGATACTTGCTTTCTTCCGGTGGATGATGAGCAATGCGAGCATGTATACCTACCGGTAAATCCGCATCTCTATAATTCATGATACATAAGATTTTTATCAATTGAAGTTCTAAATTCCCTTCAGCCGACATTCATTTAGGGCAGAGGTGAACTTCGCTAAGGTAGTGATATTAGAAAATGAGACGTGAATTTTAACAGGTACAGCCGCAGTCGAAGCAGGAATTTATAAATCACTGGACGGAACAGTAAAGAAAGTACAGGGAGTATTGCAATTACCGCAAGTGACTTCGCTCCCCACTGTTCAGTTATTTTGATGGCTCCTACCTGAGGGGTTATTTGAGGTGCAATCCTTACGGGAGGTGTAAACTTTCGCTCGTAGCGTTCAATTTCGGATGTCGTTGATTCTTGCTCCGTAGTGAATAATCCTCCAGACCAGGCAGGTGGAAAAGAGAACATCATTCCCAGAATTAGGACGATACGAAGAAACCAATGTAGTGATAAACGCGCTATATATTGCACCGAAATAACACCTCCCAACTGTATGTAGTATAAAAAGCATACCATACCTTTTCCTTTGAATCCAAATTGTTTTGTGAAAAAAATTCATATATAGATGATGAAAACATGAAACCGAACGGGAAAAATGACGTATTTCGCAGCATAGATAACTTTTATTATCTAGTTTCAGTCAGGAGGGATAAATTTGAGCGAATGGCAGGATTTTAACGGTTTTGATGAGCGCAGCTTTTTCGGAAGTTTCATTCATGAGATGCCACTATTTTTTAAATTATTTGCTTTGCTTTTTCTTGGCCTTTTCGTTTTTATAATTGTTAAATCAGTGAGAATCTGGATGTCCAATAACGCAAGTCCTTTGATAAAAGCAAACTGCACAGCGGTCACCAAACGAACCGAGGTATGGGGTGGATCCGGTGAATCGAGAGCAAATACTAGTTATTACGTTACGTTTGAGTTTGCCGATGGCTCTCGTTTAGAGTTGCAGGTAAGAGATCAGGATTTTGGCCTGATTGTAGAAGGGGACCGAGGTGAACTCCTATATCAAGGGACTAGGTTTAAAAGCTTCAATCGCGATTTGAAGAAAGAACATCTAAATTTCTAAAAAAGTACATACCATTCAAGAATCACCATGCCTGTTTTGGGTAAAACTCATATGAGAGGTTTTACCAGATCTCAATTCTGGAAGGAGGCTATGGTCTTGAATTCAAATAATTCACAATCGCAAGGGCTGGTACCCTTCCATACACTGAGCGAGGAAGAAGTGCTGAATAGGCTGGAAACTCGGAAAGAGGGTTTATCTTCCGATGAAGCAGCTAAACTTCTGGAGCGATATGGGAAGAATGTACTGCAAGAAGCGAAGACTAAATCGCTATTAGAAAAGTTTATCGAACAATTTAAAAATGTAATGATCTTTATTTTGCTAGTAGCAGCTGTATTGTCAGGAGTTTTGGGGGAATGGACGGATACGATTATTATTTTGCTTGTAGTCATTCTGAACGCGGTGCTTGGAGTTATTCAGGAAAATAAGGCGGAGCAGGCACTCGATGCGCTTAAAAGCATGTCCTCTCCGCATGCCAGAGTAAGACGTTCCGGTCAGGTTACTGAGATAAAAAGTGAAGACCTCGTACCCGGGGATATCGTATTACTGGAAGCCGGAAATGTAGTTCCGGCGGATATAAGACTTTTGGAAGCTGCATCGTTAAAGACGGAGGAAGCCGCGCTTACAGGAGAATCATTGCCATCAGAAAAGCGGGCCGGTGTGCTTGAAGGCAGCGACATTGTAATCGGTGACCGCACCAATATGGCTTACATGAGCAGCAGTGTTACTTATGGCCGGGCGGTTGGTGTCGTTACAACAACAGGAATGCAGACGGAGGTCGGTAGAATTGCCGGTTTTATCTCGGAGGAAGATAATGATGTAACACCGCTGCAAAAAAAGCTGGATGAACTAGGGAAATATTTCACCTTTATTATTCTTGGCGTTTGCGTGATTATCTTTGCCGTTGGGATCTTCGAGGGAAGAGAGCTAATGGATATGCTACTCACCTCGATCTCACTTGCGGTAGCGGCTATCCCGGAAGGGCTGCCAGCAATTGTTACGATCATTCTCGCGCTTGGTGTGCAGCGAATGGCGGGACGAAAAGCGATCATTCGCAAGCTTCCTGCCGTGGAGACACTCGGAAGTACAGAGATTATATGCTCCGATAAGACAGGTACTTTAACATTAAATAAAATGACTGTCGAAAAAGTACATGTCAACGGAAAGACCACTGATTCCAGTGCAGGACTTGAAGGGATTCCTGGTGGTGAGTTACTGCTTCAAGCTATGACGCTTTGTAATGACTCCAGCATTGACGAAGGAAAGACTCCTAGTGAAACTGAAGCAAAAGCTGGAAACAAGGATCCCCAAACCAAGAGCGGAAAAGCAATCATCGGCGATCCGACGGAGACCGCGTTAGTCGATTATGCGCTTAGTATAGGTACTGACAAAAGGGAGCTTGAAAAGAAATATCCACGTAAAAATGAGCTGCCTTTTGACTCTGATCGCAAGCTGATGACAACGATTCATGAGGTAGAAGATGGTCGATATCGTGTGCTGACAAAGGGTGCACCAGATGTACTTTTGTCCAAATGCAGCCATATTTATGTGGATGGAGAAATTGTACCTCTACAAGACGAACATAAGCGGAATATCATGGAGAGTAATAAAATGCTCGCAAATGACGCACTTCGAGTGTTGGCGTTTGCTTTCCGAGATGAGGAGCAGCTGCCGACCGATCTCTCACCAGATACCACAGAGATAGAGTTAGTATTTATTGGTTTGGTTGGTATGATAGACCCGCCGCGTGAGGAAGTACGGGATGCGGTAGCCATCTGCCGTAAAGCGGGAATAAGACCTGTAATGATTACAGGGGATCATCGTGATACAGCAGCGGCTATTGCCAAAAGATTAGGGATTATTGAAGATGAATCAGGTGTATTAACGGGCAGTGAGCTGGATAAATTCAGCGAAGAGGAATTTGCGGAGAAGGTTACCGATTATTCGGTTTATGCACGCGTCTCTCCTGAACACAAGGTGCGTATCGTTAAGGCTTGGCGGCAAAAAGGAAAAATTGTGGCGATGACCGGAGATGGTGTAAATGATGCTCCTGCACTTAAATCATCCGACATCGGTGTGGGCATGGGGATAACCGGAACGGATGTTGCCAAGGGTGTATCAGATATGGTGCTTGCCGACGATAACTTTACGACTATAGTTGTTGCCGTTGAAGAAGGACGGAAAGTTTACAGCAATATCCGCAAAGCAATCCAGTTCCTTCTCTCCGCTAACCTTGGGGAAGTGCTGACATTATTTATTGCCACTATGATTGGTTGGCGTATTCTAGAGCCGATCCATATCCTGTGGATTAATCTCGTTACGGATACTTTACCTGCACTTGCCCTCGGGCTTGAGAAAGCCGGTGAGGATGTAATGGCGAAGAAGCCGCGTAAAGCAAGCAGTAGCATCTTTGCTGGCGGCGTGGGGATTGGGATTATATATCAAGGGATTATAGAAGCGGCGCTTACGTTATTCGTGTACCAATGGGCGCATACGCATTACAATGAAGGTATTGCGGTTACAATGGCCTTTGCCACATTAGGATTACTGCAAATTGCCCATGCTTTTAACGTCAGATCCAATAAAAAATCGCTATTCCAGATCGGTTGGTTCAGCAATCGGTATATGTTATGGGCGTCGCTGATCTCTATACTAATGCTTGTGCTTGTGATCATCATCCCGGGCTTAAACGACTGGTTTGGTGTCTCACATTTAAGTGGATTACAGTGGGGAATAGTATGTGCAGCAGCTGTAGCGATTATTGTCATAGTAGAACTTGTAAAGCTGTTTGTCCGGATAAGCGGAAGGGGCAAGAGCTGGGATTAAGAATTTGGTTAAGAGTTGTAGTCAAAAGCCTGAATCCCTTCAATAGGGATTCAGGCTTTTTGAATGATTTCTTTTAAAGTATGGGAAGCTTATAAAACACGTTGCATGTGGAGGATTACATTACTCCAATAACCTGAGTCGAGGTCACTGATCTGAACTCCGGGTTCGCCCCAAGTGTGGATAAACTTTCCGTCTCCAATGTAAATACCGACATGACCAGGTATAGCATCACTTTCAAATCGGCCGGGAACGGTAAAAAAGATAAGATCTCCTACATCCAGTTCGCTTCGACTTACACGAGTACCTAAATTATCTTGATCTTTAGCTAAACGAGGTAAGCTGACACCGAATTTTTTGAAAACATGCTTTGTAAAAGAAGAGCAATCAAATTTTTTGGTTTCTTCATAAGATCCAGCGCCAAAGTCGTAGGGTACACCTAAGAAATTTTTGGCAAAAGCGACTAACTCCTTTTTATCCGCTTCAGAAATACTTTGAATGCGTAAAGATTTAGATTCACTCGTGGATTCGACCGTCGATAATTTTTCGATAGTCTTACGTTCGGACGGTGTAGCAATGTTTATCTCACCCGACTGGGGATTCCAGCCTACTTCTGTTTGCAGAAATTTGGACAAGGCTAAAGGGGTGATATAGATTTGCCCTTCTTGTCGTCTAGGGGCTTGTGGCAGTGTGATTTTTTCCCCAAGTGAGAATACCTGTGGTGAGCCAGGGCGCAGCATATACATAACATCGCTATAACCAATTTTAGTGTATCCATCACTTGAACCATCATCTTTCATCCGATATCCGAGCGAAGTAACCGCAGGCTTAAGTGGAATCCAGTACTTTCCCTGAGCGTCAGTAATTGCAGATTGTTCATAATAACTGGAGGCATTTGTTCCATCAGGAGTTAGCGCGTTAACCTTAGGTTTTTGCGATTGAGATGAATAACCGCAGGATGAACTCGTTAAAGCGACAGCAAGCAATACAGTAGCGGTGGTTAGTAGTCTTTTGTGATTATTAGCCATTTAACACGCTCCATCTTCAAACTGTAAATTAAGTTTGTGCAGGGCGATTTTTTTTATGTAAAAGAAACGAAGGCAATCGTTGTAAGAGACAACCAAGCATTACCTGTTTTGATGTCATATATTCTTCAGAATTTGAAATCTATGGAAATATGATAAGTGATTGACGGATAAACAACCTCCATATAATATAGGTTTAATAGATTTCTATCATTAATGTGAGGTACGTGTAAGCTTGTGCTTTAATGCTTTTATCGATAAAAGTGATAATGCTGAGTCGCTCACCTTGATGTATGCGTTAATAAACTAATGAAATGGGGTACTTTGATGAAAAAGAGAAACATTTTGGCGGGATTAAGCTTATGCTTCATGCTCGTAGCAGCTGGTTGTGGTAACAATAACACTGCGGGAAACTCAGGAAATGCAGCGAATTCCGGTAATTCCCCTACGAATGCAGGAGCAGCAGATTCAAAAACGTACAAAATTGCGATCTCGCAATATGTGGAGCACCCCTCACTTGATGCTACACGCGAAGGAATTCTCGCTGCTTTGAAGGATGCAGGAATCGTTGAAGGCGAGAACCTGAAGGTTGACCTTGAGAATGCTCAGGCTGACCAAGCGAATAACTTATCCATTGCTCAAAAGATTGCCGCTGACTCTAATGATTTGGTATTGGCAATTGCAACGCCTTCCGCTCAATCAATTGTTCAAGCACTCAGCAAAGCAAGTAAGGATACACCGATTTTGTTCGCAGCAGTAACTGACCCACTCGACGCGAAGATTGTCACGGATCTGGAGCATCCAGGTGGAAATGTATCAGGGGTATCGGACACCAATCCCGAAGCGATTAACAGATTAATGCAATTTATAGCTACCCAATTTCCTAACGTGAAAAAGCTGGGGATCGTTATTAATGAAGGTGAACCAAATGCAGTAATTATGGCTGAGATTGCTAAAAAAGAGTTGGATAAACATGGAATCGAGCTTGTGAAGGCTGCCATCACGAATACCTCTGAAGTCAAACAAGCTGCAGAATCACTTGTGGGTCGTGTAGATGCATTCTACATTACTTTGGATAACACAGTCGTAAGTGCAGTGGATACCATTATTCAAACAGCTAATGACAAGAAAATTCCCTTCTTCTCCAGTGACCGTGATACGGTTGAAAAGGGAGCTTTCGCCACCGTTGGTTTTAAATATTACGATCATGGCTATCAAGTGGGTCAAATGGCCGTGGATATTTTGAAAAATGGTAAAAAGCCAGCTGATATGAAAGTAACCATGCAAGAAAAACTCGATCTCATTCTTAACCTGAAATCTGCAGCAGCGCAAGGCATAGAAGTGACTGATGCAATGAAGGCAGAAGTTGCCGATCAAGCTAACAATATTATTCAATAAGCCATTATATAGGGGCGATTTCGTGAGAACGCCCCTTTCCGCTCGAAGGAGGAAGTCATCTATGTTAAATTCGATGCTCGGGGCCGTTGAAATGGGACTGCTTTACGCATTTATGGCTTTAGGTGTATACATTACCTTTCGTATTCTTGATTTCCCTGATTTGACTGTAGATGGGAGCTTTACCACTGGTGGTGCCATTGCCGCTGTTATGATTACTAACGGTTATGCACCATGGCTTGCTACCCTGGCCGCTATTGCTGGTGGAATGCTGGCAGGAATGTGTACGGGCCTATTACATACGAAAGGCAAGATTAATGGACTGTTATCCGGGATTTTGATGATGATTGCACTCTATTCCATTAATCTGCGGATATTTGGTGGCAAACCGAACTGGTCTTTAATGGGCGACACTACCTTGTTCACTTCCATTGATCCTCTGCTCGTACTGCCGTTTGTAGTTATTTTTGTGAAAATAGTAATGGATTTATTCCTGCGTACAGATCTTGGACTTGCGCTGCGGGCTACTGGAGATAATGCAAGAATGATCCGCAGTCTGGGTGTAAACACGGATAATACCACTATTCTTGGCGTCAGTTTATCCAATGGAATGGTGGCGCTCTCGGGGGCGCTAATCACTCAGTATTCTACTTTTGCGGATTCCTCTATGGGTATTGGGATGATTGTAATCGGGTTAGCTTCGGTGATCATCGGTGAAGCCATATTCGGTGCTAAAAATGTATTTCGGGCCACATTGGCTGTTGTGCTCGGATCCATAGTTTACCGGATCGTAGTTGCACTTGCCTTGCGGGTACCGTGGCTGAAAGCTTCGGATCTTAAGCTGATCACAGCAATTATCGTTATTTTCGCTCTTGTATTCCCGTCGATTCAGCGTTTCCTGAAGCAGAAGAATATGGCGCGGAGGCGTTCCGTTGAATTAGCTGAGCAGGCTCTAAGCAGCAAGAGAGGAGGCACCATCGATGCTTAAACTGGAGAACGTATCTAAGCTGTTCAATCCCGGAACACCCGATGAGAAAATAGCGCTGCTCGGCATTGACTTGGAGCTTCTTCCCGGTGATTTTGTCACCATCATTGGAAGTAATGGAGCTGGTAAATCTACGTTGATGAACATTATTTCCGGTGTCATGAAGCCGGATCTGGGTACAGCCAGCATTGAGGGAAATTCAATCAGCCATTTGGCGGAATTTCAACGGAGTCGTTGGATTGGCCGTGTCTTTCAGGACCCAATGGCGGGTACGGCTCCACATATGACGATTGAAGAAAATTTAGCTATGGCTTATAAAAGAGGCAAAAGCAGAGGGATAACCTTTGGCGTAAATAAAGCAAAAAGAGCTTTGTTTCGCGATGAGCTAAGCCGTCTGGGGATTGGGCTGGAGGATCGCCTGCGGGCAAAAGTAGGGTTGTTGTCAGGTGGAGAGAGACAAGCGCTAAGTCTGCTAATGGCGACCTTTACTCAACCGCAAATTTTACTTTTAGATGAACATACAGCAGCCCTTGACCCTTCTCGTGCGGAGCTGATTACTAAACTGACAGAGTCCATTGTCCGAGAGATGAAGTTAACCACCCTAATGGTTACTCATAACATGGAACAGGCCATTCGTCTTGGCAATCGTCTGATCATGATGGATAAGGGCCGTATTATTTTGGATATCGATGAGGAACGTAAAAAAGATCTTACTGTAGAACGGTTGCTCGGAGAATTCGAGACAATCAGCGGACATAAATTGGCAGATGACCGAATGATGCTTGGCTAGTCAGTTGTAGCTGTGAAGGTAGCTCAATATAAGGGCTTGAAGTGAAGTCTGATTCTGGATTTCATTTCGAGCCCTTTTTTACATAGGAATTTTTTCGCCGAGCCATTATACTATCCTTATCTTTCAGTTCACGTAAATTTACCCAAATGGAACATTATGGTTTATAATGGAATTATAGTGATAATAAATGAAAATTATCATATTTAGGGAGCGGAGAATGCAGATGATTTGGAAAAATGTTAGCGCTTACAGAAGTTCGGGCATTTTCAACAAAATGATACTGATTATTTCCTTTTTGCTTCTACTTTCCTTTTTATTCTCTTTGACCGTTTTACAATATGTGTATCGTATCTATGACAAGCAAATTTATGAAAAGGCCTCTGAGGTACTGGGGATGTCCTCCATTAGCATCGAAAATGCCCTAAGAGAATTGGATCAGCTTTCTTTTACAATGGTGTCTGATGAGCAAATTCAAGAATGCCTGCGCCAATTGCAGAATGATCCACAGCCTTATGAAAGACAAGTTCTACATAACAAGATCATAAACAGGCTGGTTGCTTTTGCAGGGGCAGAGAAATACGTTTATTCCATGATGCTGATGGATACGAGTGGCGGAGTAATGACTGCGGGCAATCGTGAAGGAGTATCACAGGATCTGCAGGATCAGTTAAAGCCGTTAGCTGCGGAAGCTAGCGGGAGTATAGTGTGGTATCCGCAAGGAAACAGAAATTCACTTTTGGCGGTTCGGCAGATTAAATCTTATACAGGGTCAACGTTTACGCTGGATGATCTGGGAACACTCGTGATCCGTATTCGGATCGATCTAATCATTGCGGATAGTACGAGCGATACAGACCAATTAATCGCAGTTGATGCCACGACGGGACAGGCAATCTATCCTGAAGCACCGATTCTTTTGCCAGAAGAGCTTAAAGAAGAGACAGAACGTCCGGAGCTATATCGCACGGCCAAATATCAAGAAGGTACTTATTTTATAACCAAGACGAAATCATCTTATATAGATTGGATCTACATCAATGCCACTCCATTTAATGAGATGTTCAAACATATTACTTTTGTCAAAAAGCTGGTCGTCATCATATTCGCACTAATCTTATTAATTGGTCTCCTTTTAGGCTACAGGCTTGCTCGCAGTATTGTACGTCCGATCTCTAAGTTGACCAAAAAAATGAAGCAAATCGAGAAAGGCGATCTGGACAATCTGGAGGAACAGTCATTAGGTGTGGTTTCACAGACTGCGCAGGACGAGGTTAGTCAGCTAAACCGGACTTTTAAAATGATGATCCGCAGGATCAGAGAGCTTATTGATGAGAACTATGCGAAGCAGCTGATTATTAGAGAGACTGAGCTAAAAGCTTTGCAGGCCCAGATTAATCCGCATTTTTTGTACAATACACTGGAATCAATCAACTGGTTAGCCAAAATGAACAAACAAGCCAAAATCTCAGAAATGGTAGAAGCGCTCGGTTACTTGTTCCGCAGCTCTATTGGTCTAAAGGATCCGCTGATTACACTTGAAAAAGAGATCACTATCGTGCGCAATTATGTCATTATCCAGAAAACACGGTTTGATGAGAGGCTTGATTTCCGGATGGATGTACCTGAACATCTGCATGACGCTTTGATTCCGAAGCTGACCTTGCAGCCTTTAATCGAAAATGCTATCCGCTATGCACTAGAGCCTAATATTGAGCCGTGTACCATTTCTATAACAGTTAGTGAAGAAGAGCAGGGCCTCGATATCAGAGTCAGTGATAATGGACCGGGAATGAGCGCTGAATTTATCAAAGATTTGCAGATGGGAAGAGTTAAGACCCGTGGAGAAGGCATCGGCTTAGCTAACATCGCGGAACGGATTCAAATCGTCTTTGGCCCTGAATGGGGCACAGTCATAGAAAGTGAGCCGGGTCAAGGAACAACTATACATGTGCGTATACCTTACTTAAAAGGAGTGCTAGAGAATGTATAAACTGCTGCTTGTGGACGATGAACGCTTGATTCTGGAAGGGATATCGCAGGTTGTGGACTGGGGACGAGCGGGAACAGAGCTTGTAGGCACGGCGTGGAACGGGATTGAGGCTTTGGTAAAAATAGAGGAGCTTAGCCCCGAAATTGTGATCACTGATATTTCTATGCCTGGTTTAGATGGTTTGGGACTGGTGCAAAAATGCAGTGAACGATTTCCAGATGTGAAATTCGTTATGCTGACTGGTTATAAGGATTTTGATTATGCTTGTATTGCTATGCAGAACGGGGTCAAACATTATCTTTTAAAGCCGTGCAATGAGAATCAGATCCATGAAGCGCTGGTTGAGCTGGTAGCAGAGCTCGATGAACAGAAGAGCCGGGGCGAATTCGTAAATAGCATGAAACAACGTCTTCAGAAGGTATTGCCCCATGTGAAAGAACAGTTTTTGAAGGAATGGATCTCTAACAAAACTTATGGAAGTCAGGATCTAGAGTACTATCAGGAATTATTCGGCATTGAACTCAATGACAAAACGGTACGCTTGCTCCTGTTCCGACTAGAAGGTTCTTACGAATATGAGCAATTGTTCGCTCTGCAAAATATTGCCCAGGACGTACTTCAGGAAACACTCCTGAGTGCGACGATAGGCGGTCATTTATTAATATTACTGGAAGACGAAGGAAATACGGTGCAGAATAGCCCCTTGCTTAAACGTATCGCTGAAGTAAGAGAGGTATTCTGCAAGTTTTATAAAATGGATGTGACAATCGCGATTAGTGATGCTGACCTTATGATTCATTCCCGGAGATTGTATCGTCAGACCTTGCAATGCCTGAACCATCGTTTTTATTTGGAGGCGGGCGGTTTGATTACCGGGAGTGATATCCCAAGTGATGAGCTAAGTGGAAGAAATGATATCGAGCTAGATGAAGAGCATATTTGTCTACTAATCAAAGCAGGTGACCAAAATACGGTAGAGCTGGAATTGGAACGATTATTCAACTTGCTCGCGGATGAACGGTTAGATATTAACGTGACGCGTTCATATGTTTTACAGTTATATTCCGCTATGATTCGTTTAGCAGTCCCTGATGAAAGAAATAGCTTCACATCGGGCTTGGCGGAGCTTGCCGAAATTAGAACCTTGGGAGGTTTAAAAGCATACGTCAAAGAGGCAGCGGTTCGCTTAACAGCGATGTATGACCGACATTTTAGTTCCCGGCAATCGCTTATTGTAGACAAAATGTTCAAAATTATCGCAGAGGATTACAAGAATGCAGAGCTGTCGCTTAGCTCGGTCGCTGCTGAAATGTTATATATGAATCCCGACTATCTCGGCAAAATATTCAAGAAAATTACCGGGGAGAAATTCTCGAATTATGTAACCAATTACCGGATTGCTAAAGCATCGGAGCATATTTTGAGAAGTGGGGATGTAAGAGTATTTGAGCTGGCTGAAATGTTCGGCTTCGGTGGAAATGCACAATATTTCAGTCAGGTTTTTAAAAAAGTAACCGGCCAGACCCCTACAGATTTCATGAAACCCCCTCAAGCGAACTGATTATTGAACAAACAAGACGGTTTTTTGTATTCAATAATCACGGAATATTTGAGAAAATTTAACCAATGAAAGCGCTACCTAAAGGGATCAGAGCCTTTACACTATCATAGGAAAAGGGGACATGAAATTGAAAAAGAGATTCGCTTTACTAGCCGTACCATTATTGTTGTCGTCGATGTTAGCTGGTTGCGGTGGAGGTAACAACAATAACAATGCTACTGCTACGGATTCCGCTACAAATACTCCTTCGGAAACGAAACCTGCGGCCACGACCTCAGCAGAACCAGTAACCCTGCGTATCGCATGGTGGGGTGGAGATACAAGACATTCTTATACACAACAAGTTATTGATATGTATGAAGCCAAATATCCGAATGTAACCATTGAGCCTGAATATGCATCCTTTGATGATTACTGGAAAAAGCTTGCTCCGCAAGCTGCTGCAAATAGACTTCCTGATATCGTTCAAATGGATATTTCTTATATTAATCAATATGGATCTAACGGACAGCTCGAAGATTTGAAACCTTATTTAAACTCTCAGATTCAAGTCGGCGATGTGAATGAGAACGTGCTGAGTACTGGAGTGATCGGTGAGAAGCAATACGGAATTCCGTTAGGGGTTAACGTACTTGGTTTTCAATATGATCCAGAATTGCTGAAAAAGGCAGGTGTTGATTCTATCCCAGAGAACTGGACTTGGGATCAATACAAGGAAATCGCCGCAAAAGCTAAGTCGGCTGGACTGTATATGGATGGTTCCATGGCAGCAGACGTGTTCTTCAACTATTATCTGCGTACAAAAGGGCTGGCACTCTATAACAATGATGGTTCCGCACTTGGCTATGAGGACGATGCGTTGTTCACTGACTTTTTCGGAATGTTGTCTGGTCTGATTAAAGATGGAGCGGTCCCATCACAAGACAAACTGAGTCAAAATAAAGGGGTTATTGAAGAGTCGGATATTGTTAAAGGGACAGGTATCGGTGTATGGCAATGGTCGAACCAATACGTTGCTTTGCAAATCGCTGTAAATCGTCCTATGGAGCTGGCACAAATGCCTGGTCCAGATATGGATAAAGGACTTTACATGCAGCCAAGTATGTACTGGTCAATTACTTCTAACTCTAAAGTGAAGGAAGAAGCAGCGAAGTTCGTTGATTTCTGGATTAATGATGTGGAAGCTAACAACCTGATCAAAGGCGAACGCGGAGTACCGATTTCAAGCAAAATCAAAGAATCTGTAGCTACACAATTAACTGATTCCGGTAAGCAAGTATTTAAGTTTGTTGCTGACATGGAGCCTACAACTTCACCTATGAGTCCACCGGTAGGTTCCCCAGAGGTTGTAGCCCTGCTTACAGACCTTGCTGAACAAATGAACTTCGGAAAAATCGACCCAGCAGCAGCAGCAGCACAGTTCCGAAAAGAAGCGAACTCTATTCTCTCCAGCCGTTAATCGTAGGGTAACAGAAAACTATACTGCGTCTCACATGGGAAACGGCATGCCATTTCGCTAGGCGGCATCCCGTTTCCCATATTATTCACATAAAAAGGAGTTGGAGACCCTTGGCATTAACGAATCCCCTACCTTCGAATCCATTGGCTGTTAAGAAAAAGAACCTCACCGGCCGGCGGTTACGAAGCAACCTTACAGGATATGCCTTCATCAGTCCGTTCGTCATTGGCTTCCTTTGCTTCACACTGATCCCGATGATCATTTCGCTGTATCTTTCTTTTACCAAATACAATTTATTCGCTCCACCTAAGTGGATTGGATTTGATAATTACATCAAAATGTTCTCAAATGACCCGAAATATTTGCATTCACTAAAGGTAACGCTGCTTTACGTATTTATCGGTGTGCCTTTACGTCTAACCTTCGCATTATTTGTGGCCATGATTCTAAATACGAAATCACGTATGGTAGGAGCCTATCGGACAACTTATTATTTACCTTCTATTATAGGTGGTAGTGTGGCGGTCTCCATCATGTGGCGTAATATTTTTAGTGATACTGGAATTATTAACGGCATGCTTGGCTTTTTCGGAATTGGACCGGTAAGTTGGTTTGGCAATCCGAACGCTGCGCTTATCATGTTGATAACTCTATCTGTGTGGCAGTTTGGCTCATCCATGTTGATCTTTCTTGCAGGTCTTAAAAATATTCCTGGTGAAATGTATGAGGCAGCTAGTGTGGATGGAGCCGGATTCTTCAGAAAGTTCTTCAAGATTACTATGCCACTCTTAAGTTCAGTGATTCTGTTTAATCTAGTTATGCAGACGATCAGCGCATTCATGACCTTTGTTCCAGCTTATATTATCTCTAAAGGTGAAGGCGGACCTATGGACGGCACTATGTTGTATTCTCTCTATTTATTCCGTCAGGCCTTTATGTTTAACAATATGGGTTATGCTTCGGCTATGGCTTGGGTAATGTTGTTGCTTGTCGGCATCATGACCGGAATCTTGTTCAAGACATCCAAATCGTGGGTCTTCTACGAGTCGGAAGGAGGAAAATAATCCATGGCGAAAATTAAACTGAAATGGCCGCTTTATCACATCCTTATAGGTGGCCTCGCTATCGTTATGCTGTATCCGATTCTGTGGATGATCATGAGTTCTTTTAAAGAGAGCCGGCTTGTATTTGTTACAGCACAACACCTTATACCTGATCCATGGGAATGGGGGAACTATGCTAAAGGCTGGGAAGGTATTGCAGGTTACTCCTTTGGTGTCTTCATCAAGAACTCTTTTGTAATTGTCATTGTCGCAACACTGGGCGCAGTCATTTCATCTTCACTGGTTGCCTTTGGTTTTGCCCGCAATAAATTTGTAGGCCATGGCTTATGGTTCGGAATCATGATGATGACCCTGATGCTTCCTTCCGATGTGGTGCTCGTCCCTCAATACATTATCTATGCCAAATTGGAATGGCTCGATAGTATCAAACCGATCGTTGTTCCACAGTTCTTCGGTGTCCCGTTTTTCATTTTCCTAATGCTGCAGTTTATTCGGACCATTCCTGTTGAACTTGATGAAGCGGCTACCATCGATGGTTGTGGGAAATTTGGACTTTATTTCAGAATTATACTTCCGCTTATCCGTCCTTCTATGGCTACTGCGGCGATCTTCTCCTTCTATTGGCGCTGGGAAGACTTGCTTGGACCGGTATTGTACTTGAACTCACCTTCTAAATATACAGTTTCGATGGGGCTTAAAATGTTCCTGGACAGTGAGTCCGTATCCAACTGGGGTCCAATGTTCGCCATGTCTGTTCTAAGTTTGGCACCAGTCATGATTATCTTCTTTATCTTCCAAAAGCAGATTGTAGAAGGAATCAGCACCAGTGGTTTGAAAGGTTGATTTCAGCAAACGAATATAAATGTTTTAAATCTCTAATTAAGAAAGGTGCGGCTGAATTTGGATAGCTATCGTTTTGATTTTGGGATTAAGGAAGCTGAGCCTGGCTACACCAAAATTCGGCCGGACACATCTTATTCTAAGGGAATAGGGTATGGTTTCACTTCTGATTCCTCCGTCTTTGGTCGTTTCAGAGGGGGAACAGATATACTGCGAAGCGATTGCTGCATCCCACAGAAAGCAGTTTTTCTTCTGGATCTCCCGAATGGGATCTACCGTGTTACGCTGCTGTTGGGTGATGCTCTGGCAGATACCAGCACATTTATCAAAGCTGGAGAAGGCAAGTTCGTATTGGACACGCTAAATGTGCCTGCGGGCCAATATTTGCGCGAATCCTTTGCAATTAGGGTTAAGGATGGGCAGCTAAAGCTATCGTTCTCGGGTGCGGCACCGCGTATTAACGCCTTGGACATTCAGATGGACAATGAAGCGCTAGTCTTATTTCTGGCGGGAGATTCCACGGTGACCGATCAAGGGGAAGAAGGTTACCCCTATGCGGGGTGGGGCCAACTGCTGCCACGCTGCTTCAAAGCCGGAATAGCTGTAGATAATCGAGCACTTTCTGGACGCAGTTCCAAGAGTTTTATTGAGGAAGGGCATTTGGAGGGCATTGCCGCAGATATCAGACCCAGAGATTATCTGTTCATCCAGTTTGGACATAATGATTCCAAAACTGATGATTTAAGACATACCGAGCCCTTTACTACATATAAAGAACATTTGCTCCGGTTGATTACAGTCGCCCGAGAAGCGGGGGCCTATCCGGTTCTTGTGAGCTCTGTACAACGGCGAAGATTTGATAGTGAAGAAGCAATTGTAGACACGCATGGAGATTATTTAATCGCCATGCGGGAACTCGCAGATACCGAGCAGGTTCCACTGATTGATTTAGCCGAGAAGAGCCGCAAGCTCTTTGAAGCTTATGGCTCAGAGGGCTCAAAAGATTTATTCATGTGGAGCTATCCAGGAGAATTTATTGCGCATCCAGGTGGGGTGCAGGATAATACACATTTTCAGATTTTAGGGGCTCGTCTTCTAGCTGAGCTTATAGTGGAAGGGATCCGGGAAGTTGGATTAAACGATCTCATCATTCATCTTCGTCAGGGAGAATAATAATCCTAAAGGAAAAGTAAATATCTGTCGGTTCAACTTCTGTATGCAAGGTTAAGGTTAAGGAAAGAACTTAACTGGAAGACTTGCATGATAAGAAGGAGGATATCACGATATGGCAGATAAAAAGCTTGTAGGTAAGGTTGCAGTTGTAACCGGAGGCGGCTCAGGAATTGGCCGGGCAACCGTGCTTGAGTTCGCACGTAACGGAGCCAAAGTTGTCTTATTGGACAGAACTGTAGAGAACGCGGAAAAGGTTAGACAGCAAGTGGAGAAAGAGGGCGGAGAAGCCCTAGTTATCGAATGTGATGTTGCTGAACCACCACAAGTGGAAGCGGCGATAAATAAGGCGGCCGCGAAATGGGGTCGTCTTGATGTTGTTTTTGCCAACGCAGGGATTAATGGGGCGATGACGCCTATTGAAACGATGGATATTGAAGCTTGGGATCAGACCATTCATATTAACCTGCGTGGAACCTTCGCGACTGTTAAATATGCGATACCGCATCTAAAAGAAAGCGGAGGCAGCATCCTGATCAACAGCTCCATTAACGGAAATCGTGTATTTTCTAATGTTGGTTTTTCTGCTTACAGTACGACAAAGGCAGGACAGGTTGCTTTTATGAAAATGGCGGCACTGGAACTGGCTCAATTTCAAATCCGCGTAAATGCGATCTGTCCTGGGGCTATAAAGACCAATATAGATGACAACACTTTTCCATCAGAGGATCTGAAAGAAGTGAAAATCCCAGTAGAATTTCCTGAGGGAGATCAACCGCTCGAAGAAGGTCCGGGGCGACCTGATCAAGTAGCGAAGCTGGCGCTGTTTCTGGCGTCTGAAGATTCAGATCATATTACGGGGACGGAAATTTATTGTGACGGTGCAGAGTCGCTTCTGCATGGTTAATTTTTCAACATAATCTTGGCCTCTCATAACGGATTCCATCCTCGTCGCTATGCCGGACCACACGGGTCGAAAGAGCATATGCGCTGAGGATGGTTATGCCGTTTTTTATTGTAAAATAAAGCTAATCATTATCTCCAATTTCCGTTATAATGGAGTATCTCTGGAGAAAGGAGATTGCGATATGGATTTTCAATTGGAATCATTAATGAAGTTACTAGTGGCCATGCTGTTCGGGCTGTTCATCGGGATTGACCGACAGATCAAGCAGAAACCGCTGGGGATACGGACCAGTATGGTCATAAGCATTGCGAGCTGTCTTGTCACAGTGGTGTCTATCCATGCCTTTGATAAGTTCGCAGGACCAGAGCATCCCAACATGGACCCAATGCGGCTTGCGGCTCAGATTGTCAGCGGGATTGGTTTTTTGGGTGCGGGTGTTATTCTGCGTAGAGGCGGAGATGCCATTTCGGGCCTTACTTCGGCAGCACTCATCTGGACAGCTTCTGGAATTGGTATAGCTGTGGGTGCGGGATTCTATATTGAGGCAGCATATGCGGTTATTCTGCTGATGTTTGCTGTGAATTTAGTTCCTCATTTAATCCGTTCGCTAGGACCAGAAGTACTGAATAAACATGAAGTTTCAGTGAGGATCATTATGGAAGCTAATTTTGTGCTTACAGAAGTGATCCAAAAAATCGAGCGGCCTCAGGTCAGCTCGCAGCGTAGTACTAGAGGTCCATCCCGAGCGATTCGAAGAATGAAAATTAAAGATTTGGAAGATGGCAGACAAATGATCGATATGGTGATCTCAGCACCGGATCGGGATTACGCAACAGAAATCTATTACGATGTGAAGAAAATTGAACATGTAATGAGCGTAGAAGTGGAGCAATTGTAAAAAGAGCATGTCACCTCATGACTAGATGTGGTAATCTATCAAGTGGAGACAATTATCAGACACTGGAAGGGAGAACAATATATTATGTCAATCACAGCGTATGAAGGACAATATGAAGGAGAAGCAGCTATCTGGTTGAAAGCCGGTCGTTATGAGGCAGCTATTCTGCCAGGCATTGGCGGCAACCTGATCTGTTTCCGTGATACCGAAAACGGATATCGCTTCCTGCATGAGCCTGGAGCTGAAGAGATGGAAGCCTTTAAGGCAAGTCCGGGGATTCACGGAATTCCTGTATTATTTCCTCCAAATCGTTATGAGGATGGTAAATTTCCATGGAATGGTCAAACTTATCAATTCCCAGTAAATGAAGTTGCAACGGGCAACCATTTACACGGATTTTTACATACTGCAGCTTGGGAAGTCGAAGAATTTGGCAGCGGTAAGACTGAAAGCTTCGTAACCGTATTCATCAAGGTGGATGAGAATCATCCTTCTTATCAGTATTTTCCACATAAGTATACGATCAAATTGCGTTATACCCTCGGCGAAGGAGGATTATCTCAACAGGTGCTGGTACACAATGATGGAGAAGATGTGATGCCTTGCTTGCTGGCATTCCACACTGCCATTAACGCACCTTTCGCACCAGGAAGCAGTGCACAAGATTACCGCGTAAAAGCTACTATTGGCGAGCGCTGGGAGCTCAACGACCGCATGCTGCCAACAGGCAAATTCCAGGCGTTGGAGCCAGGAGAAGTTCAGCTTCGTGAAGAAGGTGTGAATCCATATTTTGCATCGATGGACAATCACTACACGGCTGTACCTCAGAACGGACGCAACCGGATGGAGCTTACCGATAGCAAAGCTGGAGTAACCTTGGTGTACGATGTAGGGACTTCGTACAAACAATGGATGATCTGGAATAATGGTGCTACAGAACAGTTCTTCTGCCCTGAGCCACAAATTAACTTGGTGAATGCGCCAATGGTAGATCTTCCTGCTGATGAAATCGGCTTGTTCAGCCTGAAACCAGGTGAATATTGGGAAGAGAGCAGCCGCCTGTACGTAAAATAGAGTTCATGTGAATAGGAATAGGTTATAAAGAAGGGGCTGTCTCAAACGTAGTTTTTCTACGATTAGACAGCCCCTTAAATTTATCTCTTACTAATAATCTCTTCATTAATCTGTTCAATGATGTCTTGGATACTCTTCGAACCAAGATCACCTTCACCACGTTTTCTTACAGAGACAGTGTCGGAATTTTTTTCGTTCTCTCCAAGTACAAGCATGTAAGGTGCTTTTTCAAGCTGAGCTTCACGAATTTTGTAGCCTAACTTCTCATTTCGGATATCTACTTCGACACGAATGCCAGCCTTCTCCATGTGATGCTTCACTTGCAGTGCATAGTCAACATAGTTCTCAGAGACTGGCAATAACTTCGCATGAACAGGTGCGAGCCACAGTGGGAAAGCCCCAGCGAAATGTTCAGTAATAATCCCCATAAAACGATCGATCGACCCATAAACAGCGCGATGGATTACGACCGGGCGATGTTTAAGATTATCTTCCCCGATGTAAGTAAGATCGAATTTCTCTGGCATTTGCCAATCTAGTTGTATTGTTCCACATTGCCAGCTTCGTTTTAGCGCATCTAAGATATGGAAATCAATCTTAGGTCCATAGAACGCGCCATCCCCTTCATTCACACGATATTCGATCCCGAGATTGTCTAATACATTTTGTAAAGATTGTTCAGCCTGATCCCATAATTCTTCAGATCCCATATAATCTGCCGGCCGAGTTGATAATTCAATCTTATACTCAAAGCCGAACACTTGATAAATATGGTCAATCAGTGAGATTACCCGTCTTATTTCATCCTCAATTTGCTCTGGCAAAACGAAGAGGTGAGCATCATCCTGGCAGAAAGTGCGGACTCTCATCATCCCGTTCAGTGCTCCGGAATATTCATGGCGATGCACTTGACCGAATTCCGAGATACGGATAGGCAGTTCCCGGTAGGAATGCAGATTATTTTTGAAAATTAGCATATGCCCAGGGCAGTTCATCGGCTTAAGGGCAAATTTTGTTTCATCTACATCTGTGAAATACATATTGTCCTTGTAGTGATCCCAGTGTCCTGACTGCTCCCAAAGCCGATTGTTCATCATCAGCGGTGTACGAACTTCATCGTAATCTCTCTGTCTTTGTAATTCCCGGGCAAAGTTCTCAAGCTCTGTACGGATTGTCATTCCCTTGGGAAGATAGAAGGGCATGCCTGGCGCTTCTTCTGAGAACATGAACAACTCAAGTTCTTTGCCGAGCTTACGGTGGTCACGTTTTTTAGCTTCTTCAAGAAACAGTAAATGTTCCTCTAACTGCGCTTTTTTAGGAAAGGCAGTTCCATAAATACGTTGCAGCATTTTGTTATTGGAATCTCCACGCCAGTAGGCACCCGCTACATTCAACAGCTTAAAGGCTTTGACCAAGCCAGTAGAGGGAAGATGTGGCCCACGGCAAAGATCGGAGAATTCACCTTGATCATAAATAGTTAATACTGTGTCTTCCGGCAGATCATGAATAAGCTCCAGCTTTAAAGGCTCATTCAGCTCTTCAAAAAGTTTAATGGCCTCTGCGCGGCTCACCACACGGCGGACAATCTGGTGATTCTCTTGGATGATTTTCGCCATTTCTTGTTCGATTGCAGCAAGATCATCAGTGGATAGAGGTTTCTCAATATCAATGTCATAGTAGAAGCCGTCTTCGATAACAGGACCTATGCCTAGCTGGACAGCTTTATCTCCATATATACGTTTTATGGCCTGCGCCATGATATGTGCAGTACTGTGTCTATAAACCTCAAGACCGTCTTTGCTATCCAACGTAACAATATCGAGCCGGCAATCATATTCGATCGCTTGGTTTAGATCAACAGATTTTCCATCAATTTTTCCAGCTACAGCATTTTTTTTCAGACTGGTACTTATGGCACCTGCTGCTTCTTTAATCGTTGTTCCTTGCAGTACCTCTCTAATTGTTCCATCTTGCAGTGTTACCTTGATCTTCATGATTTTAGCCTCCGTTTCTCAAATATTGTTAGTTGTGAACGCAAAAAAACGCATCTCTCCCAGAAAGGGACGAGTGCGTTCAGCTCGTGGTTCCACCCTAATTCGACCTGTCATATAGACAGGACCTCATTGGTATCCGATATCGGGGATAAATCGGTGCCGCATACTACCGAAAAAACAAAGTTCTACGGATTCAGCGCCACGGCTACAAAGGGGTAACTTCACAACCGGTAACTGGAGAAGCTTGCAGCCTGGACTTCTCTCTCTGGACAGTTCGTGTAGGAAATCATGTCTTTGATCATTGCCATATTCTGTTGCTAGTTAATATTACTCAATAGTATTCGATAAAGTCAAGGGGGGGAGGTGCACAGAAATCGGATGATCGTTTCTCCGCGGTCTTCATTTGCTTATTGGTAAAGGAAATGAGGATGGACTTGGCGAATTTATATTTCAACATGCTTAAGGGGGATTGTAATGCAGATTATTGCCATGCTGACGATGCTAATCGACCATATTGGCTATATCTTTTTCCCGGAGAATCTTGCTTGGAGATATGTAGGGAGAATAGCTTTTCCGATTTATTGTTATGGGCTTGTGCAGGGACATATCCATACTTCATCCAGACCTAAATATTTATTTCGGTTGCTCTTGATTGCGATTATTGCCCAGATTCCCTATAATCTAGCGCTAAATTCTGGTGGCTGGAACGTGGTGTTTACGTTATTGCTGTCAGCAATCGTACTGGTAATTTTGGACAAGCTGCCTTCACTATGGCTTGGTATACCTGTGGTAATTGCTGCTATAGTGTTAATGGATTATTACCCTATAGATTATAATGCGTACGGTTTGCTCTTAGTATTGATTTTTCGTTATACGAAATCGTACTGGCTTGTTGGAGCCCATCTGGCACTGAATCTTTTCTATATGTTTTATAATTATTGGGTTGTACAGATGCTCAGTATTTTACCTACCTTGCTGATTGCTTTTACGCCTTTAATTTGGGATCGCTTGGAGCGGCACCGGGTTCCGCGCTGGATGTGGTGGTCATTTTATCCTGCACATTTACTGATGTTGGCGATAGTTAAGGCTGTAATTTACAAGGATTGGGCTCAGATCGAATGGCGAAGTTTGTTGAATATCTAAACATTTTACAATAAAAGGAACTTTGATTTACAAAACTTACCTTAGCTGAGATAATGGATTGATTTCACAAAATAAGATGAAGGAGACATGCTATGAGTAGAGTTAAAGCGAAATTGAAGTGGTTTTTGCCTTTTGTCGCACTGATGCTAGTTCTTGCCGGCTGTCAGTCGGTAGGGGGGTTCGATGTTAATAAGGCGTTGATTGGGGATGTTGATGTTAAATCATCAGAATCCAGTATGACTTTTTCCATGAATGCTGAGCCCATAGAGGGAATTAGCGCGGAAGATAAGGAAATGGTTGATCTTATTAATTCTTTTTCCCTGAATATTAGTAAAGCTAAGTTACAAGATAATGGGAGTTTATCGGCCCAAGGAACTGTTGGTTATAAACAATTGAATATTCCATTCACCTTGTTTATGGACAAACAAACACTTGCTTTTACAGTTGAAGGAGCAAAACAACCGTTCTACTTCCCTGTACAAGGATACGATGAAATTTTAGGTGAAGTAGGATTGGATACGGCAAAAGCTGAAGATGTCAGTAAGCTGTTGACGAAATTCGTTGTTAAGAATCTTCCTAATCCTGGCGTAATCAACATTACACCGGTTAGTGATGCTGTGTATGGTGAGCAGTTGAACATGACGAAGCTGCATGCAGAAGTGACTGGTGATGAGCTTCCTGCATTGTTAAAAGGCTTCCTGAAGTCTGTTTCCAAAGACACAGAAGGTTTTACTGAATTGGTGGGTGGTCTTTACGACTATCTGTACCCTGTGATCAAAGCTATGGATGAAGACGGTTCTGGCGATATTTTCAATCTGGGATTCGGAGATATTCCACTGGATGATAAAGAAGCTGTCGTAACTGTATTGCATGATGCTGCCAAATTGGCTGTTGATGCATTGCTGCTAGTATATGACAATCAAGTGGACAGTCTTTACAAATCAACTCCTGAGATGAAGACCGTGTTGAGTAAGGATACGAAGTTATCTGTTGATATTTTCGTTGATAGTGCTCTGCATGTGCGTAAACAGAATGTTGATCTAAAAGTGGCGCTTCCGGGTACCGAGGATTTCCCATTGAAGAGCCTCTCGCTTAAAGCTTCCAGTCAGATTTGGAACATTGGCGGTGCTGTAACCGCTGATCCAATCAGCACTGAAGGTGCACTTGATATTTCTTCCGGACTTACACCTGGAGAGACTTTGAGAAACTTTGCCCCAGATTCTGATGTATATCGTATATTGAAGGATGATCTGGGCATTACGAAGAGAACCATTGTTATCGAACCTGATGACGAATATTATTACCCGATTGTAGACAAGAACACTACTTATATCCCACTGCGTTATTTGGCAGAAGATTTAGATGCTACTGTAGAATGGGATACGGCCAATCGTGCAATTAACGTTACTGATGGTGTGTACGGAGATAAACTGGTATTCAAAATCGGTTCTTCCGAAGCCTTGATTAACGGTACGGCTGTAAAGCTTGCCCAACCTGTATTTGTTGACGAGTATGGCGATGCATATGTATCCTTGCGTCTGCTTGCTGAAGCGCTTCATGCTACTGTGTCGGTAGATGAAGATGGTTGGATTACTATTGTACGGAAATAGTTGTATCTTAACGATTAATTAACACAATAAACCCAGCTTCCATCTGACGCATAAATGCGGGTGGAGGCTGGGTTTTTCATATGAATACATAATCCAGTTATTGCTTCGTCAATACCACCTCTAAAGCTATATTACTAAGCTCTTTATCCTCTGTCATACTTTGGATGTATCCACCTAAGAAACCTTCTTGTAGGCCTTCCCAAAGCTTGTAGCCTGGCATCGCTTTAATATCTTCTGAGGAGCTGCCGGCTGTCCCCGCGAAATATCTTACATTTAGCTTGGCCATTACCTCTGCCATCGATGCCTTTTCAGACTGCGTAAAGGAACTCTCCTTTAAACCATCCATAGCTTTGTTATAAGAGTTTGTAGCAAAAGTATCCTCAGCATAGGTCTTGAAGTTTAAAAGATTCTGATCTGTATTGCCATTAGCTTTAGCCCATCCCTCTACATTTAAGGGCGTTGCTTCATAATTGACGGTTCTGCTCAGGGGATCGAAGGTCATCGCTCCGTATTGATGTGGATAGACAGCCATTGCACTTGTTGCGATATCATAAATTGGCGTTTCTTCCGAAGAAGTTACCGGGTCTACCCGGATGTCCTGCATATGGATATGGCCTGACAAGACTAAATTAAGTTCATTTTCACGAAGTACCTTTATTGTTTCCTGACTGTTGTTAAGCTTAAAGCCTGAAACAGACATAGAGGTGTGGCTTAGTAGATTGTGGTGCATAACCGTGAGAACAGAAGCATGCTCCCTGGCAGCCAGTTTAACAGAATTATCTATCCATGATAGGGTAGAGGCGGTCAGGCGTCCGTCCGTTTGGGGGAAACCGTATTTCTGATTGTTATGATATTGGCTGCTGTCAATCATAAGGAGCCATAAATTTGGCGCTGCCTTAACGATGTAACTTAGTGATTCTTTATCACGTGATACAGCTTCTTTGTAACCGAAATCCTCATACATCTTGGTAAAGTCTTTGTCTGTAATGGAATCCGTAACAAGCTGCTTATCCCCGCTGAAGGATCTGGCCCAAGGATTAAATAAATCGTGGTTGCCTGGAATGACATAAACAGAGGTTCCTTGTGCTTCGATTCGCTTTAATTTTTGGGTTAGCTCCTGATGGCTGCTGCGTTCTCCGTTATTTGTTAAATCTCCACTCAGGATGAGAAAATCAGGCTTCTGCTGCTCAGCGTCATAAACCAAGGTTTCAAGGATTTCATCACTGTAAGGCAGCATTTTTCCATCACCGCCAGTTACATATTTTTGAAAAGCTGTACCGCCATCCTGTAGCTTCTTATCTAAGAAGTGAGTGTCCGTTGCCACCCAGAAAGTGAGGGGGTGAAGATCATTCGGATCTTGTGCTGTTGAGGTTAAATTAGACGAATTTGTGTCTTTACAGCTAGTTAGAGCCAAGCTCATTGAAAGGAGCAGCAATAATGAGATTAAGGCTGATTTTCTATGCCGAACAAGGGCTTTCTCGCTTGGGAATTTCATGATTATAACCTTCCTTCTATACATTTGCTGCACTATTGTAGCGCATTTTAGCTCGTGGTGTATATCGGAAAAGGAAGAGGGCAGTTTCTAGCCCGCCTGAAGTGATTAATGATTAATAGATCAGGTGCATAATTAAGCCCATAAATGCGACAATAAGAGTTGGCAACGAATATATCCGACAAAATAAGTTGTGAATAACTGTTGTGTTTTCAGAAAAAAAAGTGCTAAGATATACAAAAGTAAGTTACTAAAATTAATGGAGGTAGTATTTTTGTCTAACAATTTCTTTGAAGCAGTAAAAGGAAGACGTTCCATATATGCCCTTAGTAAAGAATCTACGATTTCGGATGCACAAATTGTAGAAATCGTTGAACAAGCGGTGCTACATAGCCCAACTTCTTTCAACTCCCAAAGCTCAAGAGCCGTTGTTCTTCTTGGAGAACAACACGATAAGCTATGGGATATCACTACAGAAACATTGCGTAAAATCGTTCCTGCCGAACAATTTGAAGGAACAGCGCAAAAATTAGCGTCTTTCAAAGCAGGTTACGGTTCCGTACTATTCTTTGAAGATCAAACGGTAGTGAAGAGCCTGCAAGAGAACTTCGCTCTATATGCTGAGAACTTCCCAATTTGGGCTAACCAATCCTCTGGTATTCTGCAATTTGTAGTATGGACAGCACTTTCTGAAGCAGGTGTAGGTGCCTCCTTGCAGCACTATAATCCACTGATTGATGATGAAGTAAAAGAAGCATGGGGCATCCCGCAAGAATGGAAATTGATTGCTCAATTGCCATTTGGTAAAACAGTTACTCCTGCTGGTGAGAAACAATTCCAACCGATTGAAGATCGTGTTAAAGTCTTTAAATAAGTGAAATAAGCGTTTGAAACCTCCTTAACCAGGCTAAGTATGTATATAGACTGGTTAAGGAGGTTTTTGGTATGCCATGGAACAAAGAGGATTATCCAGAATCATTGAAGAACTTCACAGCACCTGTTCGCAATAAGGCAATCGATATTGCGAATGCGCTCCTCGAAGATGGTTATGAGGAGGGGCGGGCGATTTCAATTGCCACAGCGCAGGCGAAAGAGTGGGGGGAGAACCACGATAAACAAATCCGTAAAAAAGGTCATTAAGGCTTAATCAAAGGCCTGAACATAGAAATGAAAAAAAGCAGGACAGCGTTTATTAACGCTTGTCCTGCTTTTTGACGGGCACAATTATTTAGTGGATTCATTTCCTGCTGCTGCGCTTGCAGTTGGCTCAGCTGTTGCAGCTGCATCTTCTTTAGCGTCAGTAAGTGTGTTCGTGATTTTTGCTTTTTCAGTTGTTTCTGACATCCAAGTGGAGGACAGAGTGGAAACCTTTTGCGAAACTAGTGTTTTACGAATTTCATCTTTCTTTTCTTCCAGTGTATAGTCTTTAGCATCTTTATGGTCGGTTACTTTAATGATGTGATAACCATAATCGGATTTGACAGCATCACTGGTTTCACCAACTTTTAGCTTAAAGGCTACATCAGAGAATTCAGCTACCATATCGCCACGTTTGAAGAAGTCTAGATCTCCGCCATTATCCTTGGAACCCGTATCAGAGGATTTTTCCTTGGCAAGAGTAGCGAAATCTGCGCCTTCTTTCAGTTGTTTCAGAATTGCATCTGCTTCTTCTTTAGTCTCAACGAGAATGTGGGAAGCGCGAACTTGTTCTTCTTCACTGAAAGTAGCTTTATTTGTGTCATAGTATTCTTTGATTTCATCATCCGTTACAGTGACTTGTGGCTCAAGGATTTTACGCAGCTTTACTTGCAGCGGCATTTGCTTTTTCAAGTCGTCTACAGTCATTGAGCTTTGGGACAAAGCAGCATTAAAGGCAGCTTCTCCACCGAATTGTGCTTTAAGATCTTCAAGTTCAGTGTTGATGTCTTCATCTGTAACAGTTACGTTAGCTTTTTTAGCCTCTTGATCAACAAGCTCAGTTGTAATCATAGATTGCAGCGTGCTTTCTCCGCCTGCTTCGATCAATTTATCATAAAGTTGTTCTTTTGTGATTTTTGTTCCGTTTACTGTTGCAACAGCTTTTTTGCTGTCGTCTTTTTGGACGACCAGAACAATGATTAGTGCTGCAGCTAATACGATAGAGGCAATCATCCAAGCTTTATTGCTTCTAGGAGCTGTCGGAGGTGTAGGTGGCGTAGCGTTGTTCGCACCGACTTTGTTCATTACTGGAATACTGTCTGCTTTTGTTGTATTCACAGGTTCCTCAGCAGCAACTTGCGCTACTTCAACCTCTTCATTGATAATCTCGGAAGTGTTCAATTCTTCTTCCGTGGTACCGTTGTTTTCTAAGTTCTCATTTCCATTCAGATCTTTTTTGTCCATTATTAGTAATGACTCCCTTCAATATAGGTGTTGCTTGTCTATTTACAACTTTAACAGAAATCCTAATCCTAAACCTTAAGAAAGTATAAAAAAAGGCAGGATCTTTTTAAGTTTCTATTAATAAAAAGCAAAAAGCCGGAAATGGCATCAGTAACATGCCCTTCCGGCTAATGGGAATAAGATGTCTACTTCAGTCCTTTCAGAAGATGACGAATGCTTTCTTGTTTTCGTCTTGGGACACGTACGTTTTTAGCATACAGGCCCATTTCACCGAAATAAATGCAGTCATCTGCGATAGAGCTGATCTTGTTCAGGTTGACATAACAGCCACCGTACACATGATAATAACTTGAATTGGACAACAATCGATTTAATTGCTCGGCAGTCATTCTCTTTTTTATGTTATAGTTTCTGCCGTGAAAAATGACCAAATCATGGTCCCCGACCTTAAAGAACAGAATGTCTGTTTCCACCTCGAAGTCCTCGTACACATTTCTGGCTTCCAGCAGGATGCTACTCATTCATGTTCCCCCTTTATACGGAATAAAAGACTAATGTTAGCGCTTTCATTATATCACAACAGTTAATCGTTGGAAAGACCCATTTTTGAATTGTTTCGTACATTTCTAACTTTATCGTTTGTAATTAACGTTTAAAAATTGTAGATTATATAGATGATCACATCTAATGAGTGTGAAGTAGCAATACTTTTGAGGAGGAATATAGAGATGAATGAGCAGAATAAGTTATTGCTGTTTACAGGTTCTTATGCAAGTGCCGCGGAAAGCGGAGTGCAGGTGTTTGAATTCGATGGAGCTGCAGGTGGTACGCTAAAGCTGCTGGATTCGGTGCAGGGCTTAACTAATCCTACCTTTGTTAATGTAGATACCGCTGAAAAACGTCTATATGCTATAGGAGAAAAACCGAATGGTGAGGGTGGAAAAGAAGGCGAGGTTGTTACCTTTGCCATTGATCCAAAAGACGGGAAATTGAGTGAACTGAAACGCATTCCCTCCATGCCTGCTTCTGGCAACCGTCAAACAACCACCTGCCATATCAATAGAGATTTGAATGATGAATACGTTGTTGTATGTAGTTATCATGGTGGAAGCGTTGGTTTGATCAAATTAAATGAAGAGAAAGCTGCGGATCAATTAGTTGATGTGGCCGTACATTCAGGTCATGGCCAGCATCCTGAACGGCAGGACCGCCCTCATCCCCATTCCGCTATTTTCAGTCCGGACGGGCAGTATGTGTTTGTATCTGATCTTGGGCTTGATTTAATTCGTGCCTATAGAATCAATAGAGAAACCAACAAGCTAGAAGTGCATGGTGATACGGCGCTGCATCCAGGAGCGGGACCACGCCACTTCACTTTTCATCCAGACGGAAAGTCTGCTTATGTAATTAACGAGGTGGATTCCACCATTACATCGTTTACATATGACAGTGCCGCAGGCACTCTGCATACTGTAGATACAGTGCCGACGCTGCCTGATGATTTTAACGAAGAGAATACTTGCGCTGAAATCGCCATTTCCAAGGACGGAAAATATCTGTACGCTTCAAACCGTGGGGCTGATAATATCGCTGTGTATGCTGTGGATAATGCATCTGCTAAGCTTACACATCTGGAATATGTATCTACTCGTGGGGGACATCCACGTCACTTCGCATTGACACCAGATGGAGCTTATCTTATCGTGGCAAATCGTGATGCGAATAACCTGGTTGTATTTTCAATAGAAGCGGCAAGTGGCCGACTCGAATTTACTGGAAATACAGCTGAAGTATCCAAACCGGTATGTGTGAAGCCCGTAAATGTTCCTGTATAAAGTTACTCCATTTGAAGAGTGAATCAGTGATCTTGGGAAATGCTAAAGGGAACACCGGATATAAAGTCCGGTGTTCCCTTTTTTTGAAAATAAAAGCCTGTGATTATCTGGTTGATGAGGTGAATGAGGGAGTAGACTATTTGAGCGAAACGGGCTTAAGAGGTACAATAGTGGATACTGCAGATTTGAATAGTACATTTTGCCTGCCATCACCTTGACCTTGTAAAGTGATTGTGAAAGCATCGTACGAGGTTACGAGCCCTTGCATTTTCACACCATTCGTCGTAAAAATCGTCACAGGCACCTTTGTGGAAATGAACTGGTTCAACAATCGTTCTTGCAATTTTAAACTCTCCACTTTGGCAGCACTCCATCTTCTGTGAATTTTTTTCTCTCAATAATTATAACATGGGTTAGTCCCTCACTGGAAATGAGATCAACAGTCACCTGAATAGACATGGAGGTATTTATGCTTTATTATCAGAACTGGTCTAGAGCTTTTCGCTTTTTTTTAGGGTTTGCTGCTTGTTTCGCCGTTATAGCTGTCCTTGTAAGTATGAATAAGGTATCAACCTTTGATAACTATATTATTGATGGGGTACAATCAGCGGAATCACCGGGGTTGACCTCATTCGCCAAAGGTTTATCTCTGATTGGTTCCTCTAAGATCGCTATTGGCCTATCTATCGTTACCATGGCACTGCTCTATTTTTTGCTGAAACACCGATTTGAATTAATCTTGTTCCTGTGGGTTGGATTAGGCTCACAGCTCTTGAATACAATAATGAAGTTATGTTTTCACAGAGAACGTCCGAATTTACATCGCATTGTTGAAGAGATTGGTTATAGTTTTCCGAGCGGGCACTCAATGGCAGCATTCTCTTTGTACGGTGTTATTGCCTTTTTATTGTGGCGTCATCTGCGGCGGAGGCATGAACGGGTCTTATTAATAATGTTCGCCGTATTCATGACCGTGGGGATTGGCTGGAGCCGTATCTATCTGGGTGTTCATTACCCGAGTGACGTAATTGGGGGATATATGGCTAGTGGCGCTTGGCTGATGTTGTCCATTTGTTTATTTCAAATCTACAAGAGCTCGCGTAAGAAGTAGGATAGATACAAAAACGGATATCTTTCATAACGCATGAAGATATCCGTCTTTATGTGTAAGAGGATTGTTTAAGGAGTCGTCACATGTTGTTCAGATGTTTTGCGATCCTGGAATTGCCCCATTTTGCTTATTCTTTGCTTCAGCATCGCAGGAAGTCCTGCTTTAAGCTTTTGGGCTTCATCTTTTGTCAGACGTCCTTCGGTGATGGCTTGATCCAGCCGTTGGTTTGCCGATTCGCAGAGCTTCTGAATATATTGATCTTCCGTCCAGCCTTTTTTCTCAAGAGCAAGCTGCGGGAGCGTTTTGCCTGCTTTCAGGCTATTGATTAGCTCTGTACGATCCATTTCCAGCAGTTTAGCCGTTTCAAAAATAATGAAATGTCCACCAGCCCTAACCTTTCCGTCTTTTCCTGAATGGTGACCGTGACCTTTCTCTGAAGGATGGGCACCAGGTGCGGTGGCTGTAGGGGTTACTTTCTCAGCAGAAGCACTTCCGATTGGCGCAAGAGCTGGAGACAGGCTGAGAAAAATAACGGTCGTGAAAGTCATTAATCTTTTGATATTGTTATTCATTCACTCACCTCGTATGTTATGTGATAGGCACTACTCGAATTAGTATTCCCTGAAAGCTGAAAGAAACATGAGTGAGAGCTTAAATGTTCTTAAAATTCATCAACTCCAGGCTGGGGTAATTAGAAGTACGAGGGTTCGCTGATGTTCATATTGTAGCGTGGGCTAATTTTTAGGAGGGATAGGTTTGGCTTTAGGAGCTCGCATATTTAAAACAGGTTTGGCCGTTACGCTAGCCCTGTATTTAGCTGTAATGCTTCAATTTCCTTCTGCCGTGGGTGCAGGGATTGCGGCGATTTTCGCTATGCAGCCCTCTATTTATCGCTCTTGGCGTTATTTTCTTGACCAGCTCACGACTAGTACAATGGGGGCCGTTCTGGCTTTACTCGGAGGGATGCTGTTATCCAACAGCCCAATAGCAGTCGGTTTGGTCTGTATTCTAGTCATTATGATCAGTATGAAAATCAACCGGGCGGATACGATAAGTCTTACGTTAGTTACTGTAATAACAGTGATGGAGGCTTCGGGTGAATGGCAATTCGCACTTAATCGTTTTTTATTAACTTTGACAGGTATTGTTTCTGCATTTCTAATCAATATTATTGTCGTTCCTCCAAAACCTCGTAAGCAATACATTAAGCAAATTGAGAATGTTTTTTCAAGCCTCTCTTTATTGCTGAGAACAGCGGTTTCTCATGAGATGAAGGAAAGTGTATTTCGTGATGAAAAAAATGCTTTGCATTCATCCATAAAATCGTTGGCTGATAAGTATGCATTATTTGAGGAGGAGCAGAAGCAGTTAAAACGGGCCAAGTATAGCCAGACTAGACAAATGGTTGTGTATAAGAACCTGTTAGCTTCTTTGCAAAAAGGTTACGATGTTCTCGAGGCCGTAGATCGGCATTATTTCCAGGCGGATCGGACCGAACATACAGATGCTCTATTTGATAATCATTTGGAACATTTAATCAAATATCATCAGCACATCTTACTTAAGTTTGAAGACAAATTAAAGCCCAATGCCAATGAATCCGAACCCTTGGGAGAAGACAATGATGAATTCCTGAATACCGCGATTTTGGGGTATAATGCAGAGAAAATAGGTCAGCTGCGTTTATATGTTGTGGCTGCTGCAATTTATGATTACGGATATCAATTGGAGCGCTTAGATAAAGTGGCCGATCAGATGAATCGTATAGCGGAGGATAAAGAATCTGTGCATGAAGCCTAAACATAACCTTGTGAAGAGCAACATATAAGCTTTGTAACAGCAAAAAATCCGGTTCCACAGGGACCGGATCATCTATTTAAGAGAATACTTGAAATCTCAAACTGAAATTGCTAAAATGATAAGATATCGAATGAGTATGCATTTAAAAACATAAATATGCAAATTTATCATATCATGATTCAAATGGAATGTCAACCTTCCAAAAGGGGATGAAATGTAGTGGATAACAATGAAAGTCAGTGGAAAGAGGAACAGGAACGGGTTGACGGAGTAACCAAGCTTTTGTCCGCCCATATTCGCAATTTATCAGAGGAGCTTGGACTTCATCGCAGTGATGTAGTGGATATGCGGAAAGACTTCTGGGAAGAGGTAACCGTAAACTTCAGTAGCCCGGATGATTTGGGAGAAACCTCAACAAGTCTTCGCCAACAGTCCCAAATCCTAAATGAACGGGAACGTCATCATTTGCAATCAAGCAAGGCGCTGAAAAAATATAAAAAGCTGGTTGTCTCTCCTTACTTTGGCCGAATTGATTTCACAGAGGAACCAACGGGCGGGCTGGAAAAGATTTATCTAGGGATTGGATCTTTGATGGAGGATGATGGCACCTTTTTGATCTATGACTGGCGTGCGCCTATCTCCAGTCTGTATTATGACGGGGCACCAGGTCCTGCAGCTTATGAAACACCTGGAGGATTAGTCTCCGGAACAATGAATCTTAAACGCCAGTTTGTTATTGCTGACGGTGTAATTGAAGTTATGTTTGACACTGGGGTTACGATCGGGGATGAGCTGCTGCAGCAGGTGCTAAGTCATAGCGCTGACGATCGAATGAAAAGTATTGTTGCTACAATTCAAAAAGAGCAAAATGCGATAATCCGCAACGACAAAAGCCGGATGCTAGTTGTGCAAGGAGCAGCGGGAAGCGGAAAAACCTCTGCTGCATTGCAGCGGGTAGCTTATCTTCTATATAAATACCGTGAAGTATTATCAGCAGATCAAATGCTGCTGTTCTCACCGAATCCGCTGTTTAACAGCTATGTATCTACAGTGCTCCCGGAGCTAGGCGAAGAAAATATGCAGCAAACAACGTTCCAAATGTATTTAGAACATCGTCTTGGACATGAATTCCTGCTGGAAGATGTCTTTAGTCAGACCGAAAGTTTACTTAATGCTCCTGAGGGTCCTGAGGTGGCTATACGCAGAGAAGGCATTGCCTATAAATCGTCCGTACCTTTCCTCGATGTGATTCGGCGGTATGCTACGTTATTGGAACAGGAGGGTATGCTTTTTAAACCTTTAATGTTTCAAGGGAAAGCAGTGGTCAGTAAAGAAGAAATGGAACGCCAGTTCTACGCGTACGATCCTGCCATAAAGCTTGCAAATCGTGTGGATTTGATGATCCGCTGGCTGCTTAAGAAGATTGCAGATTTTACTCATGAGGAAAGAAATGCGAAGTGGGTCGAAGATCAGATCGAGCTGCTGGATTCCAGCGATTATCACCGTGCATATCAGATGTTGCGTCGGAAGAAGAAAGCTTCGCAGGATAGCTTTGATGATTTTGATACGGAAAAAGAAGTGTTATCTCGTTATGTAGTCAGCCAGCGGCTCAAACCACTGCGTGGTTGGACTAAACGGGGTCGATTTGTGGACGTTAAGGGCTTGTACAGCACGTTATTTACAGATCGCGAGCTTATGGCGCGCCTCAATGGAGATTATCCTTTACCAGAGGTGTGGGATGATATCTGTGAGCAGACATTGGAATCCATTGGAGTGAACGAGCTTGCTTATGAGGATGCTACGCCATTCCTTTATCTGAAGGAGTTAAGCCAAGGTTTCCGGACCAACACACTGATCCGTCATGTGATTGTAGATGAGGTACAAGACTATTCTCCATTCCAATTAGAGTTCATGCGGCGTTTATTTCCAAGAGCAAAAATGACCGTATTAGGGGACCTGAACCAGGCCATTTATGCGCAAGGTGAGGTACTGGGGGATTTGTCTAGTCTCGTAAGTATATATGGTGAAGAGAACACAGAAGTGATCTCGTTAACCCAAAGCTACCGTTCAACTTATGAGATCGTGGAGTTTACGCGGTCAATGATCCCTGGAGGAGAACGAATCGTACCTTTTAATCGGCGGGGAGAAGAACCCCAGATAAGTGTGGTATCCAGCGAGAAGGAGCTTCTGAATGCTGTGGAACAGGATATCCGCAAGCTGCATTCTGAGGGATATCATTATGTGGCGGTCATCTGCAAAACAGCGGAGGAAAGCGCAAGGGTTCATGCTGAACTGAATCGTAGCCTGCCGGTGAGACTTGTTACAAAGGAAACACCGAATTTTCAGAAGGGGACACTGGTTCTGCCTGCTTATTTAGCCAAAGGCGTGGAGTTTGATGCGGTCGTCATCTATGATGGCTCGGCTGAACAATATGGCAGAGAAAGTGAACGCAAATTGTTTTATACGGCGTGCACTCGGGCTATGCACTTGCTGCACATTTTTAGTCTGGGTGAACCTAGCCATTTTATACCGTCCGCTAATGTGGCATCTTTAAGCGCCGGGTCGCTGTAAGCATAGATTTCTTCATTTTAAGATCGTCCTTTCCGCAGCAGCGGAGGGACGGTCTTTTTGTTTTCATGAATAAAGAAGGGCGAACAAACCACAATAAAGAATGTTGTACACAATGACAAAGGTGGTCAGTTCATGAAGGAAAGAAAATGGGATCTGCTTGCCTTAGCATCAATCCCACTAATAATGACCCTCGGTAACTCCATGCTGCTGCCTATTCTGCCGCAGATCTCCAAAGAACTCGGCATTAGCGCTTTTCAAGTCAGTATGCTGATTACCGTGTATGGATTGATGGCAATTGTAATGATCCCTATTGCAGGTTATCTGTCAGACCGTTTTGGGCGAAAGAAGGTTATTCTTCCGAGTTTAATCATTGCCGCAATTGGCGGTGCTGTCTGCGTGGTGGCTGCTTGGTTTATGAAGGGGGTTAGCGCTTATTGGGTGATCTTAGCGGGGCGTCTGTTGCAAGGAATTGGTGCAGCGGGTGCTTTTCCAATTGTAATCCCCTTTGTAGGCGATTTGTTCAAGGAAGAAGAAGATGTGAGCAAAAGTCTGGGAATCATTGAGACCTCCAATACGTTTGGTAAAGTACTCAGTCCAATTCTTGGTGCCTATCTTGGGATATGGCTCTGGTTTGCTCCTTTTATTGCAATTCCCATTCTATGTCTAATTTCATTTTTGTTAGTCTTATTTCTGGTCCGAAAACCCGAAGCAAAGGATGAACCTGAGAAACAGGAACTTCGGGCGTTTTTATCTGGAATTGTGAGCGTTTTACGTAAAAAGGGACGTTGGTTGTACGCTATTTTTGCCATAGGCGGCATCTGTATGTTTGTGACCTTTGGTGTCCAATTCTATTTATCAGAAATGCTGGAAACTAAATATAAAATGCACGGAGCGACGAAGGGGTTTGTGCTGGCGATACCGCTTGCCCTCTTATGTCTGTCCTCCTATGGAACAGGAAAGATCATTGGTCAGAATAAAACGCTAATGAAATGGCTGGGCTTTGGGGGCATGGTGTTACTGACTGCGGCGATGATTTGTGCGGGATTCAACAAAGGCATTTATTTTTTAGTAGGGTTTATGGGTTTAGGCTGTGTTGGAATCGGAATTGTACTTCCCTGTATGGATGCTTTAATCACGGAGGGGATTGAGAAGGAGAACAGCGGCACAATCACCGCTCTTTATAGTAGTATGAGGTTTATAGGGGTAGCGTTGGGGCCACCGGTGGTATCGTTGCTGCTAAGCAGCGGGCATTGGGTCTTGTTTGCGTTGATGGCTACAGTAGGGGCAATTGGTGGATTGCTGACCTTGTTTGCAGTAACTCCGAGTAAGGGGGAAAAGGGGGAGCCAGGCGTTAAAGACAAAGAGAAGATAATTCCTTCGATCTGGCCGAAACGTGTTCGCCAAACCTCCTCAATGTCTCTGGATGGAAAAAAGGGCTATCCCTAAGCTGCGTAGCCGCAGCTTGTGGGATAGCCCTCTTGATAAAAGAATAAAAGATATTCTTAGGCTTGTGGAACAGATTCCCAATCCTTCAAGAAACGTTCAATACCGTTATCTGTCAGCGGGTGCTTCCAGAGGGTTGGCAGAAGTGAACCTGGGATTGTAGCGATGTGTGCACCAGCAATAGCTGCTTGCTCAACATGAGCAATGTTGCGGATACTTGCTGCAATGATCTCGGATTTCAAGTTGTAGTTAGTCAGGATAGTCTTCAGATCCTTGATCAGCTTCATTCCGTCAACACCGATATCATCCAGACGACCTACGAAAGGAGAGATATAAGTTGCGCCTGCTTTAGCAGCCATCAAACCTTGAGCCGCGGAAAATACTAGTGTAACGTTAGTTTTGATGCCTTTTTTAGTAAGCTCATAACAAGCTTCCAAGCCATCTTCAGTCATAGGGAGTTTAATTACAACGTTTGGAGCCCATTCAGCAATTTCGTATGCTTCTTTAAGCATTTCTTCTGCTGTAAGTCCGATTACTTCTGCGCTTACAGGTCCTGGAACGATTGCAACGATTTCTTTGATAACATCCTTGAACAATCTTCCTTCTTTAGCGATCAGCGAAGGGTTAGTCGTTACGCCATCCACTAGTCCTAGGCGAGTAATACGTTTGATTTCTTCAATGTTTCCGGTATCCAAGAAAAACTTCATTTTAAATTTCCTCCCTTGATTTCCATATGGATTGACAAGCAACATTCATATTTACATTATGAGACATGCAAATCAAAGTTTCAACTGTTATTTTGAATATTTCAAAATAACTTTATAGAATCAGTATTACCTGTATGCGCTGAATTTCAGATAATATAAGATTGGCTTAGGCCTCCCTCCATGATAATATATAACCGGAATTGTTATTTTGGAGTGGGAGGTGGGGATGGGATGATGTATGCGATATTGGTGATTTTACTTGTGCTTGTGCTGGCAGCAGCGGGATTCCTTACCTACCAAAACAGCAAGTTGGTGTCTAATCAGAAGAAACTCGGTACTTCATCAAGTGATCCTTCCCTTATGTATTCTATCTTTGACCAATCTAGTGCAGCTGGTGTTGAAGAACCTGAGGCCATTCCGTTATTTCAATACACTGTATTTGCGCGGTCGAATGGAGCGGTTGTTGTGAACAAGCCTGTAGCTTTGATTATTTTGTGCAGAGTTGCAGCGGGAAAAGGGGATTACTTATTGGCTGATGTCGAGCGTAATATGCTTGACAAGATTAGTAGACCAATGCCTTTGGATGCGTATTCAGAGCATAAAGCCTACTTACACAGGACGGCTAATCACACAGAAAAAGAGATGATTCTCAATCTAGAGGATGCAGTGAATTTACAATATACATAGAGTAGGGTGAAAAATATTGATTTTTTGCTCTGCGCAAAGCATAATACAAATTTGGATATAAAAAAGAATCAAACAGCCGGAAGCAATCGCGTTTTATGTTAAACACAGCTACCGGCACATTGATTGGTAAAATAATGGATGGCAGTCAGCCTTAGGCATGATATCTCCCTACGGGTGCATTAAGCACCCATTCCAGCATCATGACCATATCTTCAACTCTAGTGAGCTGAGCTTGCAGGTTATCTTGCTGTGGGCTGTTCTCTGTTAATGAAGCTAATCTTGATTCCAGAGATCTGCGCTGCAGTGTCAATTCGTTGATTTTAGATTGAATTTGGTTTTCGGTTCTCATCCGGAATCCTCCTGAACAATAGGTGATTTCAACATCATCATAGATCATTATAACGGATAACATGGGGGTAATAAAATGAGTATCAATGTTAAACAATTAGCCGCGGAAAAAGCAGTGGAATTTGTAAAAGATGGCATGAAGATCGGCCTAGGCACTGGATCTACAGCCTATTGGGCGATCAACAAGCTTGGTGAGCGCGTCAGTGAAGGTCTAAAAATTACCGCTGTAGCAACCTCCCGTGCTTCCGAAGAACAGGCGCGTGAACTTGGGATTCCAATCGTAGCTTTTGGAGATATTGATAGTCTGGACCTGACCATTGACGGAGCGGACGAGCTGGATAGTAGTCTACAGCTTATTAAAGGCGGCGGCGGCGCGCTGCTTCGGGAGAAGATTGTTGCGAGTAACAGTACTCGTATGATCGTTATTGCTGATGAGAGTAAAGTGGTAAACACACTTGGCAAATTCCCGCTGCCTGTGGAAATTGTTCCTTTTGCATGGGAATGGACTGTGGCTGAACTTGCCAAGCTGGGTTGCAATCCTGAATTGCGTCGTAGCGGAGAAGAGCTGTACAAGACAGATAACGGCAATTACATCGCAGACTGCCGGTTCGAAGTCATTGAGTCCGCACCGAAGCTGGCACTGACCATCCAAAGTATTCCGGGAGTTGTGGAACACGGCTTATTTATTGGAATTGCAGCAATGGCTATTGTGGGTAAAAAAGATGGAAGTATTGAAATTATAGAAGCTAAACCGGGCAATTGATCATTCGTAGATCTGGAGAATCCAGCAGTTTACGGAAGCTGAGAGCATTGACACGGATAGGGCTGACTCTGTATAGTGCTACTGTTATCTATTGGATGTTCATCGGTTTTGGGCGTGAGATCCATACAGGTGGCCCGCTTCAGTACAATTTGATTCCATTACGTACGGTGTCACTTTATTTCGACATGAATAACGGGTTATCGCTGATCAGCCGGTTTGTGAATCTGCTTGGAAATGTTGTTGTGTTTATTCCATTTGGTATACTAATTCCACTTGCAAAGACACGGCCAATTTCTTGGAAAAGAATCTCTTTATATGCTGTTCCTTGCATCCTGCTTTTGGAGTCTCTGCAAATGCTGCTGCATGTCGGAAGCTTTGATATTGATGATCTATTGTTAAACATGTTAGGGATATGGACAGGTTACTGTATGTTTCGAATCGGGTACAGAAGCAACAGAGAAGGAGGAATGTGAACAATGTTGGTAGATCTTAAATCCCTTATTGGTTCGCCTGAGGTGAACGAGCTGTTGACGTATGCGGTCATTGATGACCCCAACGCGTTGGAGCAGACATCGTCTGAGTACAGCGAACAAGCCGGGCTGCAGTTATATGGCTGGGAAGAAGAAGAACTCCTGCTTGGTCTTGTAGGTTTCGAAGAAACCGAAGACGGTTCTTTGGACATTCGGCATATTGCCGTCTTGCCAGAGAATAGAGGGAAAGGTTATGCACGGGGAATGATTCTGGAGCTGCTCGCTACTCGTCAGCCGCGTTATCTGGTAGCTGAGACTGAGGATGAAATCGCCGCAGATTTTTATCGCAGTCTAGGGTTCATGGTGTACAGCTTAGGAGAGAATGAAGCCGGAATTGAAATGTTAAGATGTGTATACGAAGTTGAAGAGACCGAGGATGAGGACTAAAAAGTCTTTGAAGGTCATAAAATGGCAGGTCGAGAGGAATCTCGGCCTGTTTTTTTTGCGTTTTGCCTTTAAATGCCCGAAAAAAAGCCAATTGACTTTTATAAAAGCAGGTATTATAGTTTGACAATGAAACTGTTCGATAGTTGAACTATATTTTGGAGGTAGGAAGCTTTGGATAACGAAGTGCAACATTGGATCAATCGCTACATGGATGCTTATTTGATTGTGACAAGACAAGTAGCAGCAAGAATTAAAGATAGTATTGCTGCGGAGACAACGAATGATCAGTATCAAATTCTTCGGTTGATTAATGCTCAGGAACAATGTACGTCTACATATCTTGCTGAATCTTTTTGCGTGGGTAAAAGCTCCATTACTGCAATCATTAACAGATTGGTGCAAGCGGGTATAATCGAGCGAACTCGTGACGAGAATGATCGCCGCCAGGTGTATTTGTCGATGTCTGAGCACGGAAAAAAAGTTTTTGAAGCAGCGGAGACGCAGGTACATGAAGTGATTTCCCCGTATTTGTTTCATTTTGAAGAGAAGGATATTGAAATGTTCGTCATGATGTTCGAGAAGCTGGCGAATTTAATTCAGAATGATGATGGAGGGAAGAATCCATGAAGACGATTCTAAAAGCAAGATGGGCGGTTATCGCAATCTGGCTCGCTGTGGCCGTAGTTTTGGTCATGACGGCCCCTTCGTTCTCTGATCTTGTACGTGAGAAGGGGCAGGTTACTGTACCTGATGGCTATTCCTCATCTAGAGCGGCAGAAATCTTAAAGGAAGCGGCGAATGATAAGGGCGGAGAGACCCTGCATCAGGTAGCTCTTGTATTCAATAATCCAGAGGGAATCGGAGCCGATGAAACAGCTAGTATCCAGCAGGGCGTTGAGAAGTTGGCTGCGAATAAGGAGACGCTGCAGATCGATTCCATCACCGATCCTTTTTCACAAAGTGAGCTTAAGGAAACGTTGATTGCCAAGGATGGCAAGACGATAATGGTGGCGTTGTCTATCAAGGGCGGAGGAGAGTCTGTCACCGCACTTCCTGATAAAGTGGATGAATTACTCACAGATGTTAAGGCGGATCATTATTTAACCAGTGAGGGTTTGATTACTGAGGATATGATTGCTAGCTCGGAAGCCGGGCTTAAGAAATCGGAATATATTACGGTAGTCTTTATTTTACTTATCCTGTTCGTGGTATTCCGTTCGTTCGTGGCACCGTTTGTTCCGCTACTGACGGTAGGACTCAGCTATATTGTTTCTCAGTCCGTTGTGGCTTTTTTAGTGGACCGTTATGATTTTCCATTATCTACATTTACTCAAATCTTTATGGTTGCGGTCATGTTCGGGATTGGTACGGATTATTGTATCCTGTTAATTAGTCGTTTTAAAGAAGAAATGATGACAGCAGAAGATACCAAAAGTGCTATTATTGCAACCTACCGTAAGGCTGGGGGAACGGTGTTCTATTCCGGACTTGCGGTATTCGTAGGTTTTGTAGCGATTGGATTATCCAAATTCATTCTGTATCGCTCGGCGGTAGCCGTTGCCGTGGGGATTGCGGTTATGCTGCTGGCGCTTGTAACCATTGTTCCATTCTTCATGGCGGTACTTGGCAAAAAGCTCTTCTGGCCTTCACGCGGGAAGCTGGAGCACAGTGAGAGCCGTATTTGGGGAGCAGCAGGTTCTTTTTCCTTAAAAAGACCATGGGCCGCGCTGCTAATTGTTGCAGTAATCGTAGCTCCGTTCCTTGTTACCTATAGCGGAAAGCTGTCCTTCAACAGCTTGGAGGAAATTGGCTCGGAATATGCCTCGGTAAAAGGATTTAACATCATTTCGGATAGCTTCGGGCCGGGTGAATCCATGCCTGGCAAGATCGTAATCAAAAATGATGACCGGATGGATACTTCAGAATATCTTGGACTTGCAGAAAAAATCAGCCGCGAGCTGGAAAAAGTGGACAGCGTAAAATCAGTGCGCAGCATGTCTCGTCCAACCGGAGAGCTGATCAGTGATTTCTTAATCCCGAATCAGGTGGGGACTTTATCTGACGGTCTGGATCAGACCAGTGAGGGACTGACCAAGATTCAAACGGGATTGTCCGAAGCTAGTAAACAGCTGAGTGAAAATGCACCTAAGCTTACAGAGGCTGCTCAAGGCAGCGCTAAGCTGACGGAAGGCACAGCAGAACTGAAAGATGGAATCGTCGCGTTAGGCGATGGGCTGGCACGTATTGAGAGCGGAATAAAAAGCGGCTCAGCTGGTGCAGGAGAAATCAAAGCAGGACTTCAACAGGCAGCTGCTAGTGCCAAGCAGCTTGCGGATGCCAATACGAAGCTGCTGGAGGGATATAAAAAAATCGGCAGCGGTTTAACTGCGCTGAATCAAGGGCTTGGGCAGCTTCCGCAGCAGCTGCAAGGTGTGGCAGAAGCGTTGAAGGGACTGGATGGTTCTTTTAATGGTCTTGAGAGCAGTTATCCGGAAATTCTGCAGGATGTTAATTACCTGACCATTAAAGGCACCGTAACGCAGAGTGGTACTGGGGCAGCACAGCTGGCAGCGGGTCTCGGGCAGATCTCAGAGCAGCTTAAAGGAGCAGCAGCTGGCTTAAATGAGGCGAATGCTGGCTATGCCAAAGCTTCGGCAGGGCAAACCGCACTCGCACAAGGTTTAGCTAAGCTTGTTGCGGGCATCGGTCAGCTGCAATCTGGGCTGGAGCAGGCCGCAGCAGGCCAAGGACAGATCGTAGATAAAATTCCATCCATTACTAGTGGACTAGATCAATTGCAAGGCGGACAGCAGCAGCTTGCGGATGGTTTTGGTCAATTAACTGGGCAGATAGGAGCCTTAACTACTGGTTTAAGCGACAGTGCAAACGGCTTGAAACAAATTACCAGTGGGCTGGGCTCTGCACAAGATTATTTGAATCAGATTCAAGCGGCTAAGGATGATGAGCTGAGTGGATTCTTTGTACCGGCTGAGGCTCTTGAAGCTGAAGGTATAGAGCAGGTATTTAATACCTACTTGTCTGACGACCGTAAGGTAATGACGCTGGATGTAGTATTCACTGAGAATCCATATAGTTCAGAAGCTATTGACAGTGTTGATGATATTCAAGCAGCAGTAGATCGTGCAGTGAAAGGTACGAAGCTGGAAAATGCAGAGTCTGCAATCAGCGGGGTTACAAGCAGCCAGAACGATTTGCGTAATATTTCCAACGAAGACTACACACGTACAGTAATCTTGATGCTGGGTGGGATCTTCATTATCTTGGTGTTGCTGCTTCGTTCAATCGTAATGCCGATTTACCTTATTATTTCTCTTTTGATTACTTATTTTTCAGCATTGGGTGTTACAGAGGCTATATTTGTTCACCTTCTGCACTTTGAAGGGATTACCTGGACAACGCCATTCTTCAGCTTTGTTATGCTGATTGCGCTTGGTGTAGATTATAGTATTTTCTTAATGGCCCGCTTTAACGAATATAAAACTTGGGATGTACGGGAAGCGATCCTGCATGCCATGCGCAATATGGGAACAGTCATTCTTTCGGCGGTAGTTATTTTGGGCGGCACCTTCGCATCGATGTACCCTTCAGGCGTATTGTCGATGATGCAGATTGCAACAGTGGTGCTTGTAGGATTGGCCTTATATGCACTAATCTTCTTGCCGTTTTTTGTTCCTGTTATGGTACGGATCTTCGGCCGTGGGAACTGGTGGCCATTTGCGGTCAAACAAAGTGGAGAACCCACTAAACAAGATGTAAACATGTAATCACTCTACACAGCAAAAAACCTCTAGTGTTTGCCTAAATAAATAGGCGGCTAGAGGTTTTTTTGTGAAAATATAAGTACAAAGTTTATTTCATTTTGGCAAAAAAGCTACGTAACGCCCAGCCGCGTTCTTGCCGTTTTTTATATTTGGGTAGCGAACGGTAGATGGCGGTGGATTCGTCGAAAGCACGTTTAGCATCCTCAGTTCTGCCCAATGCTTTGTACATGGAGCCGGCTAAATAATAGGCTTCACTAGAGGAAGACTGAATCTCTTGAAATTGAGTAACGTAATGCAACGCTTTATCGTGATCTGTATGGCGGAAGGTTTCCGCTAACCGAAGATATGGCTGACCATATTGGGCTTTTCGGTTGATTTCTAGACCTCGAAGCATCTGATCTTCGCCTTCTTCCAAAGCGCCCAGCTTAAGATTCACATGACCCAGCTCTACCCAATATTCGGCAGATTGTTCGTAACGGTCTTCGATCTGTAGCAGGATATCCTTGGCTTCCTTGTATTTTTTACGTTCTGACAGATTCCGGGCTAAATCAAATTTTGCAGAAACATCATTTGGATTCAAAGATACTGTTGTGCGCAGCTTGGAGATTTGCCGCACCCGTTTGAAGGGCTTTGTTATACTAGGGAAGATTCCCACGTATCGCCGATCTAAGAAATACAAGATAACAAGCAGGATGAATAAAGCCAGAAAAGGGTTGCCCACTAATCTGAAAAGCATCATAATACCTATAAATTTAAGCATGATTTCCCTCCATGATCATTTGGTTCCGGTATTGCGGTTGAATAAGAGCAGATCTAAGGCAGCGTAATTATATCATAATTCAAACCAATCTGAATCCCGGGATTTAAGATAAACTACAACTTTTGTCAGCTTTATAGCGTCTTAGTGTAATAGAAATAATAATTACAATAATATCATAAGAAGGGAAAATCAAGATGCACTTATTTTCAAGGAAGCTAAGGCTGTTTAGTTTGTTGGTTTGTTCAAGTCTGCTGACTGCATTGTCTGTCCCTCAAGTTATAAGTGCAGCTCCATCACCTGGGAAGTTGGGTGGGATTAAGGAGATTGTTGCTTCGCCTGGTTTTTGGGGTGGAAGCTCTTTTGCGGTGGGAACTGACGGAAATGTTTGGTCCTGGGGGAGTAATGTTTTTGGTCAATTTGCTAATGGTACTGCCGGGCCTGAGGGTTGGACGATTACTCCCCATAGAATAGCTGGGCTTGAACATACGAAACAGCTGGCGATCGGCGAAGCGTACTATGTAGCGCTGAACGAAGACGGTACGGTTAAGGCTTGGGGAGATTATCGGGATAAGAGTGTAGCAGAAGCTGGCAATGGGGCAAGTGCTAAACAATACAAGGTTCTGCTTCCTCAAGGGATCTCAGGAATGAGTGATGTGGTTAGTATATCGTCAGGATTGCATAGTGCATTAGCTTTGAGAAACGATGGAAGTCTACTCCAGTGGAATCCTCCAGAAGCTTCAGATGTGGGCTATACAGAGCTGCCTGCTGCCACTAAGGTACAGGGTTTAAGCGAAGTGAAGTGGATCGGAAGCAGTATTTATCATGCCGCCATTCGAACTAACGGTACCCTGTGGATTTGGAGTGCTATCCCGCAAACAGAGAACACGAATGTGATGAAGAAACCGACCCCAGTTAAGGATTTATACCATGTAAAGTCCGTCTCTATAAGCGATCGCAGTATACTGGCTTTAACCGAGAGCGGGAGCGTCTGGGGAACAATTGACAGCAATAATTATAACGAAGTCACGATGAGCAAGATGCCAGGTCTTACGGATATTGTATCTGTCCAGACGAAAAACGGGTTCAATCTTGTTGGCAATAAAAAAGGAGAATACTGGGTATGGAAAGCTGGTACCTCACTACAAGGTCTGCAAAAGATTACAGCCGTAAAAACGATCTCAAAACTTACGCTGGATTTAGACAACTTTGCAGCTGTTAAAAAAGATGGCACCGTGTGGACTTGGAGTACCCAACCATCAACCGACAACCGTTTAGTTTTTACGCAGCCTAAGTTAATAAAAGGATTGAGTGATCCTGTTTCTTTTGCCATGGGTGAGAATAGTAAGTATGCAGTCCTGAAGGATGGAACAGCTGTGGCTTGGGGAACAAATAGGTTTGGTCAACTCGGAATTAGCGCGGTTGATTCACGTCCTTTTGCTATATCTCCTATTTTAAAGCCTGTTACTGTAATTGTAGATGGTCAAAAAATGGATTCCGCACAGTCTGCTATTTTTATGGATGGAAGTGTAAAAGTACCGATTAGGGATGTAGCAGAAAGTCTGGGATATACCCTGTCTTTGGAGGGGGAACTGACGTTGACGAAAGCTGGGAAGAAAATTTCATTACCATCAGCAGAATCCATTAAAGTAAGCTATACTTCTCTAGTGCCAGCAGCGGCTTTGGCCAAAGCTACAGGTCTATCTGCGGAGTGGAATAGTACGCTGTACCAATTAACATTACAAACAAAAAGATGACTTTCATTTAACACATATATTAATATTCTGAGGTACAATAAGTGAATTAATCTCAATTTCACCATAATAACCAGTCTGGAGTGATAGGAATGGCTTTTACAATATGTGTGTTTGCCGGATCGAATCCAGGTCTTAACTCTGAATATACGGAAATGGCTAGGGAATTAGGTTATCATATAGCGGCACAAGGCTGTAGGTTGGTCTATGGAGGTTCGCGGAATGGCCTTATGGGACAGGTTGCGGACGGAGTACTTGCGAATGGCGGCGAAGCTGTAGGAATTATGCCAGTGGATCTTTTTCAAGATGAAATCAGACACTCCGGATTGACGAATCTGATTGAGGTCTCTAGTATGCATGAACGTAAGGCGGTAATGAGCGGTATGGCGGATGCTTTTATTGCTTTGCCGGGAGGTCTTGGAACCTTCGATGAGCTATTTGAAATTCTGTGCTGGATGCAGATTGGTATTCATCAGAAGCCTATAGGGCTGCTGAATGTTCGAGGTTATTTTAATCCACTGCAAGCCCTGATCTCACATAGTGTGGCTGAAGGTTTTGCACCAAAAACTGCACTTCAAATGCTGCATATGAACTCAGAACCCGAATATCTGCTTGAACTGATGAGAGGGCGAGTGGATCATAATAATGATGAGAAGGGGAAAGCAAGGTTCCCGTCTCAGCGCTAGATTCAAGGTTTCCACTGCTCTAAGGTGCGAATAATTGGTTTAGCACGCTATTCAAAATAAGGACGCAAACACTTCACGGTGTCTACGTTCTTATTTTTTTTCTTTTTGTAAAATCATTTAGTAATAGGGGGAAGGTTTATGATTCGAAAATTAGGCTTTGCGGCTGACGACCGTCTGTTAATAATTAATGCCGACGATTTCGGAATAACTAAAGGAACTAATGAAGCTATTGTTAACTTATTTGAAGGACAAGCTATAACATCCACATCTATTATGATGCCTTGCCCAGACTCAAATGACGCTATAAAGATAATTAATTGGAAAGGAATAAAGAATATTGGAATTCATCTAACGCTAACGAGTGGCGAGAAATATCCGTATCAACCAGTATTCAAAGAAAAAATCTTGAGTAGCTTAATTACGGGGGAAGGGTATTTTCATCAAGATGCCACTCTTCTGGAAAGAAACGCTGCTGATGACGAGATTAGATTAGAGTTAGAATCGCAAATCCAAAGTGCAATCGTACAAGACATTGATCCAACTCATCTGGATAGTCATGGGGGGAGTATCATGGGGTTATACACTGGGCGAGATTTTATAGAAATAATATTTGATTTGTGTGAAAAGTACCGCCTGCCCTTTAATTTACCTATTAGGATATTAGAACAACCCTTTTTTAATAATGATCAGTTGAGATTGTTTCAAAAAAGAATTTCTTCAGCAAAAGAAAGGGGGATTTTATTAATCGATGATATAATTTCTCTTCCTTACTGTTTTTACCCTGCTGCGGAATATAGCAAAATGAAAATGAGATTAACTGAATTGTTAAAGAATTTAAAACATGGAATAACACAGTTAACTATACATCCATCTAAAATAACAGATCAATTAATAGCAATAACGAAATGTTATACAGAAAGAGAATTGGAATATCGTCTTCTAAATGATATTGAAATTAAGGAATTGATTATTAATAAGGAGATTAAACTTATTTCGTGGAAAGACATACGTGATTTACAAAGATGTATTTAGCATATTCTAAAAGCTGCACTTTTTCATTTTTTAATATGAATCTGATAAAACTGTTTAAACTTTGGAGAAGCTGGGTAAATAAGCCGTAAGTAACCAAGCAGAAATGCAAATTTCAGGAACATCACGGAAGGAGGTTGAAATCCAATGAATGTGATCGTACATAATCTTATGGCTTACAATCATCAGTTTTTTAGACCTCAGCCCGTGGTCAATCCCAAGCAAGGAAAAGCAGACAAGAAGAGAATGAGTTTCCAGGAAGTTCTGAATGAGAAAATGAAAGCGTACAGCACCTACAACAAAAATTAAAGATGAAAGCTATACCCTATGTCTGTTAAAGAAAGCCGGAACGCGATGATCCTAGAGATCATTGCATTCCGGCTTTCTTTAGGGTCTGACCTCAAAAAATTCGCAGCTCTTGCGAGAGTAGTAAGTCAGATCACTAACTCTAGATTGAATAACAACATCGAAATCAGTGAAGCGGACAACGGTTGCTCCTGAATTTACTAAATGATCGTCCTGAAATACACGAACAGGTAATTTGCGGTCAACGGCTTCTTGGAAATCGCTGTCGCTTAGCAGCGGGCGGTTAATGGGCATGGGTAATAACTCCTTTGATCATGTAATGAAGTAAGAAATAAAAATAGTATACCTGCGGAAGCACAAGAAATCCAATTTAAGATGAAGTACAAGTATTCTGTGAGGAACATATTTGGAAGAAATTTTATACTCCCTCCTTAGACATAACATAGATATGAATGGTTTCGTAATTATTTCCACCATAAATCGGAAGTTTACCTCCTCAAAAAAAGAATTTAAACCCTGTACACTAATTCTTGTAAGAGAAACCTTTGAAAGGGGTACAGGGGAATGAATAAAGTAAAACACTTGGCGCTATCGTTAGTCGCTATCATGCTCGTAGGTTCACTGGCAGCATGCGGAGGCAACAACGCCGAGAACAACAACACATCAAACAAAAATGCAGGTAATAAAGCAGCAAGCACAAGTGAACCTACTAAGGATGAGGGGACAGAACCGGCTGAGAAAATCGAACTTTCTTTCTGGACGCTGGGCAACGTGAACTACGAGGATTTAGCGAAGGAGTACACTAAGGAACATCCAAACATTACGATCAAAGTGCAAAATACCGGTGACCAAACCGCTCACCATAATAATTTGACCACTGCTTTGTCGGCTGGATCGGGTGCGCCTGATATTTTCCAACTTGAAATCGGTTTCATGGAACGTTTCATCAACGCTCAGGACAAGTTCTATAACCTGAATGATCTGGGTGCCAAAGATATTCAAGCCAACTATCTGGATTGGAAATGGAAACAAGCTTCTTCCGTAGATGGCAGCTTCCAGCTAGGTCTTCCAACAGATATCGGCCCAACGGTTGTATATTACCGCACAGATTTGGCTGAAGAAGCTGGACTGCCAAGTGATTCAGAAGGATTCGGCGCTGCTATTGATACTTGGGATAAGTTCGCAGCTGTTGCCAAAGCTTTCAAAGAGAAAACAGGCAAACCATTTGTAGACCTTACGGATCTTACCTTTAATGCTTTGCGTGATCAATCTGCTGATGAAATCTATTTCAGCAAAGCTGATGGCAGCTTTATCGGAGATACCAATCCGCAAGTCAAAAAAGCTTATGATTTCACGGTTAAAGGTATTCAAGAAGGCTGGATCAGCAATGTTATGCTCTGGTCTCCTGAATGGGGTCAAGGCATGAACGACGGTTCATTTGCAGTAGTTATGGGACCAGCTTGGATGGCGGGAAATGTTAAGAGTAATGCTCCAGACTCCTCTGGCAAATGGAAAATTGCTCAGCTTCCTGAAGGTGCTGGTAACTGGGGTGGCTCGTTTCTGACGCTGCCAAAAGAAGGCAAACACTCGAAAGAAGCTTATGACTTTATCGCATGGATGGATAACAAGGAAAACCAACTGGAATCTTTCAAAACCAAAGGCCTTATGCCTTCCATTCCTGCCCTGTATGAAGATCCTGCATTCGTAGATTTCAAAGATGATTTCTTCGGTGGACAACAAACCGCTGTAGAATTCGGTAAAGCAGCAAACCGGGTAAAACCTGTATACTACGGTCCACTTCATGACCAAACCGATACCTTCTTCAAAAACGCATTGAAAAATGTGTTGGAGAAAAAAGCAGATCCGACAAAAGAATGGGACGAAGCAGTAAAACAAGCGAAAACATTGGCTGAACGCAGCTAAGATTTCAAGCTTATGAAATTCAATTTCTAGAAGGTCCGGATTCATAGAGTGAAACAGTCTCTGTGAATTCGGATTTACACGTTAGATTACCTGGAGGTGTGACATGGCACAACCTGTTATTTCAAGTCCGCATGCCGAGAGCAAGCGCCGCTTTTTAACTGAACAAAGAAGGAGCCGCATCACTGCTTACACGTTTATTTCGCCCTTTTTTATTCTGTTCTCGATATTTGGACTATATCCGATCTTTTTCACGATCTATCTCTCGTTCTTCAAATGGGATGCCCTGAATCCTATGAAATTTGTAGGGTGGAAAAACTACGATCTGGTCACAAGTGATCCGACCTTTTGGATTTCTTTTAGCAACACGTTAATTATGGGGCTTATGGGTACTGTTCCACAGATATTACTAGCTCTATTGATTGCTGTTTTGTTGAATTCGGCGATGACTCGCTTTAAGAAGACGTTCCGGGTTTTATTTTTTATGCCTAATATTACGTCTATCGTTGCGGTTACGCTCGTGTTCAGTACACTGTTTGGCAACAACGGAATGATCAACTGGATTCTAAACGGCTTGGGACTGGATAGTATGGCCTTCAACTCTGGCTGGTGGGGCGTTAAAATCGCCATTTCTACGATGGTTATGTGGCGCTGGACGGGGTATAATGCCATTATTTTTCTATCAGGCTTGCAAAGTATCCCTACGGATCTATATGAAGCGGCACGTATTGACGGTGCGAACAGAAGACAACAGCTAACCTTTATAACGTTACCGCTATTGAAGCCATTCATTGTATTTGTTACCTTGCTTTCAACTATAGGTGCCTTGCAGCTGTTCACTGAGCCTTATGTATTTTTGGGCCAAGCGGGAACTGGATCTACACGTCAGGAAGGAATCACTATGGTTACTTATTTGTATAGCGAAGCATTCCGCAACGGATTTTTTGGTACGGCAGCAGCTACGGCAGTCTTGCTGTTCCTGGTCACGATTATTTTCTCTGTCCTCAATATGCTGGTCTCAAATCGCATGGGTGGAGATACGGGAGGGGGTAAAGCGTGAGTACGCTGCGTGTATTTAAAAAAGATCCGGATGATCTAGGGATCATCGGCAAGTTAGGATTTTATCTGCTGCTGATTGTTGGTGCGCTCGTGTCCATCTTTCCTTTTTATTGGATGTTTGTAGTTGGCACTAATGACAGAGGCGCAGTATTCCATGTGCCACCTTTGCTTACGGTTGGAGACCAGTTTTTTGAGAATTTCCAGCGGGTACTGGACAAAACAGACTTCTTTCAAGCCTTGGGCAACTCTTTATTTGTCTCATCTATGGTTACAATATCAGTCGTGTTTTTCTGTACACTGGCAGGTTATGCCTTTGCCAAATATGAATTTCCGTTTAAAAATTTTCTGTTCTACTTTGTAATTGCTACATTATTTGTGCCACAGCAGCTTGGTGTATTACCTACTTACGTAATTATGGCCAAGCTCCACTGGATAGACTCTTTCAAGGCACTTATTGTTCCGGCGATGGTTAATGCCTTCGGGATCTTCTGGATGCGGCAGTATATCACTACAGCTGTACATACGGAATTGATTGAAGCAGGTCGGATCGATGGCGGCGGACATTTCCGGATCTTCTGGAACATCGCTATCCCGGTCATTACTCCAGCTATGGCTACACTAGGTATACTGAATTTTATGACCGTTTGGAATGACTTCTTCTGGCCTTTAGTGGTACTGAAGAATCAAGAGCATTTCACAATTCAGATTGCGCTCCAGCAGCTGTTCTCCAATCGCGATGGTCTAGACTACGGAATGATCATGTCAGCAACGTTTACGGCAACCTTGCCACTGCTGATTGTATTCCTGTTATTTAGCCGCTGGGTGATTGCTGGACTTACTTCAGGAGCTATTAAGAGCTGATCTTACTTTTTGATCTTTACAGGGAATAGGCGGTTTTGTGAAGAATACTAGAGGACAGAGACAGCAGGGGGAAGGGGAATATCATGAAACTCCGCCGTAAAATCTTGTTCGCTATTATTCTTCTCGTCTTTATTCCGGTTATTCTGATGGGGATCGTCACTTACGTTAATTTTTCTAATGCAATGGAGAAAAAATCAAGCAATTTCTACTGGATTTCACTGCTTGAAACGGATCGAAAGCTTAAATTCGCGCTTAGTGAAATCACCTCGATCACGAATTCAAAAATTACGCAGCCGGTTGTTCAGCAATCACTGAAGCAGAAGAATTTTGTAATCACTTATGATCGAAAGCAGGAGCTTAGCAGTTATCTCATTGATCATCCAATGATTACTTCATTTAGTTTTTATAGTAAAGATCGTTTAATTTATCAATACAATGCATCGATGTCTTTTGAGGACTTGAAGAGACAAAGCTGGTTTGACGCGATGGAAGGCGCCGAAGGGCGGCCCGTGTGGTCAGGACCGGGAGAAAATGGCTCGGAGATCTCCGGCAATCCGGTACTTGTACAAGCAAGAGTAATCAAAGATTCATATTCTCTCGAAGATATCGGATATCTGGTTGTTAATGTAAAACCTGATTTATTGGATCAGATTTTCTGGGAAGCAGCAACCCTCAAGAAGGGGGATATTTTGCTGGTCAACAAGCTAGGCAATATCGTTTTTAATAAATCCGGTGAACATATTGGACAACGCACAGAGTTCCCCTTTTTACAGAATGATTATGCTAAGGAACATGACTATTACATCGACAACTATCAGGGGGAAAAATCACTCATAACCTTCCTACCTTCTCATAATGCAGCCTGGTATTTAGTAGCCATTACACCTATGAATCTCATCTCGTCAGAATCTGTATCCATCCGGAATATTGCGATTATTTTAAGTACAGTTTCGCTGTTGTCCGCCATTTTGTTCGACCGCTATTTCGTACGGAGGCTCGTTCATAGTATTAATAGTGCGGTTAACGGGATGAAGCGGGTGAAGCAAGGGATATTTACGCCGATCACTACACCCTATCGTGCTGATGATGAAAGTGATTTGCTGATTGATGGCTTTAATCGGATGAGCACGCAGATCAATGAACTGCTTGTGCAGGTGGAGACTGAGCAGGGACGTAAGAAGGAAGCAGAAATGCAAGCGCTAATGGCGCAGATTAACCCTCATTTTATTTATAATTCACTCGAATCGATTAATTCGATGGCAGTGCTGCAAGGCAATAAAGATATTAGCAAAATGGTCATCTCACTCGGCAAGCTGCTGCGAATCAGTATCAGTCAGAATCAGGAGCTGATTCCGCTGCATATGGAGTTCGAGCATGTCCGTCATTATTTGGATATCCAGAAGTTTCGTTTTGAAGATAAATTCTCGTATATCATAGATCTTTCGGATGGTCTTAGGACGTTCATGACACAAAAGCTGATCGTTCAGCCGATTGTTGAGAATGCGCTGTATCATGCGATTGAGCAGATGGAGGACCCAGGGGTCATTGAGATTACGGCCTATGAAATGGGCATGGATATGATCATTATCGTAAAAGATAACGGCCCCGGCTTTGACCTTGCCAAGATGATGAGTCTTTGGGATAACGAGGGAAGTGCTCAGAAGAAATACAGTGATAGCGGCGTGGGGCTTAAAAATGTGCATGAACGCTTGAATATTCGGTTCGGCAGTCCATACGGCATACTAGTGTGTTCATCCCCCGGCTTTGGTTCAACCATCCGAATCCGAATACCAAAAATACTGCCGTAATCGACCGTACGGAAAGAAAGGGGGAGAATGTTATCAAAAAATGGTTATTGAAATGGGGCTGGATGTGGTTATATCTAGTGCTGATTTCGGGTGCGGTTTTATTTATAACTTTAGGAAAGCAAGAACCCATTGAAGATGATTCACCAGAGAAAATCACATTAACTTTCCGTCATTTCTGGATAAAAGAGCATGATCGGCCACTGTTGACTATTTATGAAGATATCGTGGACAAATACCAGTTAGAGCATCCAAATGTGAAAGTTAACTTTGAAGGTTTAGACCAGACGTTGCACCGTGACCAAAAGCTGAAGAACGAGATGGTTACTGGCACCCCGCCAGATATGTTTGTTTTGTTCGGTGGAGCGGAGATTGAGCCATATGTACGCTCTAAGCGTCTGATTGATCTGACGGATTTCGTCCGGGAGAATGCACTAACCAATCAATTCAAGGATCTGGATCTCTGGACCTTTGACAACCATATTTATGGCTTGCCCATTGAAGGGAATGCTGAACCTTTATATTTTAATAAAACCATCTTCGAAAAGCTGGGTTTGAAGCCGCCAGAAACGCTGCAAGAGCTTGATGCTGCCATACTAAAGCTGAAGTCGGCAGGGTATATTCCATTTGCACTTGGCAACGAAGATCGTTGGCCCGCAGGAATTTTTGCACATTATTTAATGGATCGTTATGCCGGCGCCGACTTGATCGAGAAGCTGATCACTGGTGAAGATCAAGCCAGCTTTCAGAATGAGGCGTATTTAAAGGCTTTTCAGCACTTGGAGCAATGGATCAAAGAAGGTGCCTTCAGCACGAAATCGAATGCATTATCCACAGAAAATGCGGTGGGATTATTTACGAGCGGCAAGGCTGCGATGTATCTGAACGGAAACTGGGATATCAATTTATTTGCCGGAACAGCAGCTCCTACGGATTTTCAAAATGAGGTAGGTGTTATTCCGTTTCCCACATTGAAGAAGGGGGAACAACCTTCGATTGCCGGCGGTTATACATTTGGCATCGGCCTTTCCTCCGAACTAAGCGGAGCGAAGCGGGAGGCTGCGCTCGATCTCATGAAAGCTTTTTACACCCAGGAGGTTCAGACTCGGATTGTATATGAAGGGTTGAGAATTCCGTCTATGCGCATCGCCTTTGATCCTGAGAAGACAGGACCCGTATTCGCGCAAGTCATGAATATGATGGAAGTTAACCGGAAGAGCTTTGTCCCTTATGATAATGTATTGTCACCAGAAGTGAAAAAAACGTTCCTGAGTGTTATAGAACAGATGATTAACGGAGAAATGTCTGCTGAGCAAGCGTTAAAGCAAGTGCAGGCATCCTCCATTCAATACTGGAATTTGATCCAAAGCTCAAGTGTACAATGATCCTGGAGGTGCAGGGAATGGATGAGTTACAAGAGAAATATAAAGTAATAATCGTGGATGATGAGCCGATTATTCTTCGTAGCTTAAAAGCAGCCATTCCATGGAATGATCTTCAGATGGAGATTGTGGGAGAGGCCCGAAATGGAGAATTAGCTCTCCGCTTGATAGAAGACACTTCACCACATATCGTGATTAGTGATATTCGCATGCCCGTAATTGACGGGATTACGTTGATGAAGGAAGTATTGTCTAAAAACCCGAAGCTGGTGTTTATTTTTATAAGCGGGTACGGAGAGTTCGAATATGCAAGAGAAGCATTACGTCAAGGTGCTTTTGATTATTTATTGAAGCCGATCGATCATGATGAACTGGTTGAAATGCTAAACCGCGCCAGAACCAAGCTGGATGAACAGAAGCAAAATGATCAGCTGATTCATTCTGTACAGATGCTGTCATTGCTTGCACGTGAACGTCTGTTTGCAGAAATCACTTTGGGAAATGCAAGGCCGCTTGAGCATCTGAAATGGCTGGAGAACAGTGAACTGGAGAGCGGATATTTCATGGCTGTTGTCCAGTTAGATGACTACACCACACTGAGCAGTCAATGGAGTGTAGAAGAAAAACGGCTATGGCTGTTTGCAATCCGCAATATTGTGGAAGAATGGTCACTGGAGCATGGCGTGCTGACGGTTTTCCCGTTTCATAATGGAGAGTGGATACTACTGTTCCCTGGATCTTTAAGCGCCAGCAGGAGAGAACTTGGTGAACATTTGATAGCGGGAATCAAGAGATACTCCAAGCAGTCTTGTTCCGTAGGCATCAGCCGCACCACACAAGGCATTGATCAATTAAGTACGGTTTACCCTCTGGCCGCGAAGGCCTTATATCAACGGTTCTATTCGGGGCTTGCCGGGGTCTTTATTGATGAAGAGATATCGTTCCCAAGCAGTAAAGAGGTGAAATACCCAAAAGAGCTGGAAACCGCGCTGATTGAAAGTATACGTACCTTAAATAGAGACCGGATGTGGTCTTTATTTGATGAGCTTGCTTTATTTATTGAGTCACAAGCTGTTCCTAAGGATATGGCTGAACGTCTTCTTGTTGAATTGATCGTTGTGTTATACAGAAATTATGAGTATTTGAATATAAATTCAGATTGGTCCTTGCATGGATTACTTAGCAAGATGCACAATCTCGGCACTTTAAATGAAGTGATCTCTGCTCTGAAAGAAGAGTTTGGTGTGCGATTGGAGCAAGGGAACAAGCCTGTGAACCGCGAGGATACGCGTAGCGCCATCGAGAAAGCGAAACGTTATATTGAGAGTAATTACCATAAAGATTTAAGTATTGAGGAAGTAGCGGAGCTGGCTGATCTCAGCATCAGTCATTTCTGCACTTTATATAAGCAAATAACAGGCTATACCTTTTTGGAGTATGTTACACACTGCCGGATGGAGCGGGCGAAGTATATTTTGCAGAGCAGCAACGTAAAAGTGTATCAGATAGCTCCTCTTGTCGGTTATCAGGACCCGCGTTATTTTACACAGGTTTTTAAAAAGGCTAGTGGTCAAACACCAACAGAATACCGAGAAGAGCATACTAAGCAGAGCCATTAACGAGGAGGTAAGGGATGGAATTTCATTTGGAGATGATTGTTAAGTGTTTAACGAACCACAAGCTGCAGAAATATTGGAAGGGGTTCGAGGCTGTTTCTTTTGCATTTTATAATAAGGATAACGTGTATCTGTACAATCATCCCAAATTCAAAACGGTAGGATATCATCCACATTTGCTTCCTTGGAGTAATGAATTCTCAGGAGATACCATCATTTTATATGAGGATCACCCTACAGCCATCGTTAATCTGGAATTACATGAAGAATTCGAAGACTTGTACGCCATTTGTGTACACGAATTATTTCACGGTTATCAATTCCTGATGGGAGATGAACGTTATGCAGATGAATTATTGATGATTACCTACCCTTTATCCCTCGAAAATATGGAATTGCGGATTCAAGAAAGACATCATTTATATCTTAGTGTAATGGCAGCTACTATTGAAGAGCGTAATCACGCAATGTACAGATTTATTGCCATCCGTCAACAAAGAGAACAACTGCTCGGGGAGTACGTGCTAAATGAATATCTTATTGAAACGCTGGAAGGACCCGCATGGTATGTTGAATTAAATGCCTATGCCGAAAAATCCACCCTACCTAATGAGGAAGTATTGCACAAATTCAGTTCGTATTTAATAGATGAACTTGAATCTTCGGCTAATATCAGAAGAAGCTGCTACGGTTCTGGTCTGTTTATATGTTTGCTGCTGGATGAGCTTCGGACCGATTGGAAAGAAGAGTTTATGAAGTCGGAGTTAAGTTTATATGCGTTTTTTAAGCAATTTGTGGATCAAGTCATCATTCCCTTCGAGGAGATATCCATCAGCAAAGAAACGGAAGATATTATGCAATCGGTCAAAACAATCAGGGAGAAGGAATTCATTGATTTTATCAGCCTTGAAGGGTACCACCTGTATATTGAAGGAGATATAAAATCTACGGGTTTTAATCCTATGGGTATTATTGGTGGAGATGAGAAATGCATTCATAAGAATAATTTACGAATCCAAATCAATGATGCGGAGTATTTTCTGGAAAAGCCAGTGATTAGCTACTATACAGCTGACCTTCGAAATATTAATAAACTGCACCTCGTACTAGATGAACCTCCAACTTTTAATAAAGATTCGTTAATCCTTAATGGAATTGGTGAGATCAAAGGTCAATACGAAGTGAAGGAAGATGGATGTTGGCTGCAATGCTAACGTAATTTAAATGAGAAGGAGAGTATGACATTTGTCATACTCTCTACTTGATGTTTATGACTTATAGGATGACACTTTATCTTCTATACTTAGAGTAGATGAAAAGATCCTTAGCCGGACACATCAAGGAGGAAACGATATAGATGACTACAAAACAGACATCACAGCTCTCCAGCCTTAAAAAGAGTGTAGCCCCTTACGAGAAAAATGACCGCAACGCAAGTATAAGACAGCTCATCAATACTTTAGGACCACTTGTGCTGTTATGGGGCGGAGCTTATTTCTCTTTATCCGTTTCCTATTGGCTCACCCTTCTGTTAGCTATTCCTGCAGCAGGATTTGTAATTCGAACCTTTATTATTTTTCATGATTGCACACATGGATCGTTTTTTAAGAATCGTAAAGCGAATGATATTATCGGAACGATCACAGGTGTACTGACACTGGTTCCTTATCGGCAGTGGAAACATAGTCATTCCATTCACCACGCCAGCTCCAGTAATCTCGATAAAAGAGGGATCGGCGATATTTGGATTATGACGGTCGAGGAATACGCAGCGGCTTCCTTCTGGAAACGTCTATATTACCGGATTTACCGCAATCCCATCGTGATGTTTGGTCTTGGACCGATTGCTGTTTTTATGATTCAGTATCGTTTCAATGTTAAAGGTGCTAGACGCAAAGAGCGGATGAATACCTATTTGACGAATATTTCAATCGCAGCGCTTTATGGCTTGCTAATATGGGCTATTGGCTGGCAGGCATTTCTTATGGTGCAGCTGCCTGTAGCATTTGTATCAGGGTTTCTCGGCATATGGTTGTTCTACGTCCAACATCAGTTTGAAGACTCTTATTTCGAGAATGAATCTGAATGGAGTTATGTGATGGCCGCGGTTGAAGGTAGCTCATATTATAAGCTGCCGAAGGTGCTGCAATGGATTACGGGCAATATCGGCTTCCACCATGTGCATCATTTAAGTCCAAAGGTGCCAAACTATAATTTGGAAAAAGCGCATAACGCGACGCCACCGCTACAAAAAGCAACAACGATTACGATTGGTACCAGCTTGAAGGCCCTTAATTTCCGTCTTTGGGATGAGGAAAATAAACGATTCATTAGCTTCAAAGAGATGAAGTCCATATTAAATAAACCGAAAACTGCAGGCGAGGTCCTGCAAGTTCATAAGCCCAGACTCCAGGGAGAATAATAGCTACATTGTAATCAAATAGCAGCAAAATGGAAGGTTAGAGCCGGAGAACTCATTCGCGCTCTAATCTTTTTTCTCTTTATCGTTGTGGTTCACCGGATTTTACCGGATTTATGCTAGAATAAGGTGAGTGGCATATGGCAAAAAGGAGAGCGAACATGCAGAAGTGGCATCATATTTTTCATAAAAGTACAGGTCTTAGCCCTTATGTATGGGTCGTATTTTATATTCTACCGTTTTATTTCATCTTTCGGTCCTCTTCTCCCTACCAGGTAGTTTCGGGAATCTTGATGATCGCTGTGTTTTTTGTTTGTTATGTGCTTTCTTTTGTCTCCAAGGGTTGGTTAGTTTATTTTTGGACGAGCGTGCAGATACTGGTCTCTATAACGATGACGTTGTTGTTCGGATATATGTATTTTGCGCTTTTTTTAGCCTTTTTTATTGGGAATATCCAGAACCGAGTAGGGTTCTTCACCCTGTACTCCATTCATTTGCTGACTACGATTATTACGATCAATTATGAGCTGCTGTCGCGTAATCCCGTATTTATCAGCCAGCTTCCCTTTGTGCTTGTCAGTATGATTGCAGTGATCCTGCTGCCAATCAGTACCTATAACCGGAATAATCAAGGGAAGCTGCAAGACCAATTGGAGGATGCTAATAAGCGTATTTCAGAATTGGTTAAGCTCGAGGAACGCCAGCGGATTTCACGTGATCTTCACGATACATTAGGTCAGAAGCTTTCGTTAATTGGTCTGAAAAGTGATTTGGCAGGAAAGCTTATCGACAGTAATCCGACGCAAGCAAAAGCCGAGATCAATGATGTACGCCAGACGGCAAGAAGTGCGCTGAAAGAGGTCCGGGAGATGATTACGCGAATGCGCGGCATTCGGCTTGAGGACGAACTCGTTCATATTCAGCAGCTTCTTGCGGCTGCGGAGATCGACTATGTTTTGCAAGGCAATCCTAAACTGTCTAACACTTCATTGATTACGGAGAATGTGCTCAGCATGTGTATTAAGGAAGCTGTCACAAATGTTGTGAAGCATAGTAATGCACAATCTTGCGCAATTATCATTGAACCCACACGCACAGATCTCATCATTAAAGTGAAAGATGATGGAACCGGCATCCCGGGCAATGATCTTTATTTTAAAGGACATGGGCTGCAAGGTATGCGGGAACGTCTTGAATTTGTAAATGGCTGTATGGATATCGTGCGAGATGAGGGTACTACGATAGTGATTAAGGTCCCAAATGCATTTAAGCATCCGGAACAGGAGGTAACCGTATAATGATTAAGATTGTAATCGCTGAGGATCAGCGAATGCTCCTTGGAGCGCTGGCATCTTTGTTGGATTTAGAAGAGGATATGAAGGTCGTGGGCCGGGCAAGCAACGGGGAAGAAGCTGTAGCGATGGTTCAGCAGCATAAGCCGGATATCTGTATTATGGATATTGAGATGCCAGCGATGAGTGGTCTCGACGCTGCGGAAGCGCTGAAGAATAGCGGCTGCAAAACGATGATATTAACCACCTTTGCCCGTGCGGGATATTTCGAACGTGCGCTCAAGGCGGGAGTTCATGCTTATTTGCTGAAAGACAGTCCTAGCGAAGAACTGGCACTTTCGATACGTAATGTGATGGCAGGCCGACGCATGTATGCACCGGAGCTAATGGATGAAGCCTACAGCGGTGAAGTAAATCCTCTGACTCAGCGGGAGAAGGAAGTACTTGGACTCATTGCCGACGGTAAAAATACAAAAGAGATCGCCAGCCAGTTGTACATTACCACGGGAACAGTCCGGAATTACATCTCAGTTATACTAGATAAGCTGGATGTAGGTAACCGCATCGAGGCAATCACTCGATTTAAGGAAAAAGGTTGGTTTAAGTAAGCGGGGGTAAGAAACGATTAGTTGGTTGAAGCAGCTTGTAAACGTAAATCGCTAATTGCCGATTGCCGATTGCTGATCGCAGAGCGCTGATTCCTAATTTATACTCACCAATCGCAAATAGATGTATTTCCTACAACTATATGCTATAAAATGCTCTGCAGATGCGATTTAGTTGCATTTCTTACATCTAAAAGTTCACTTAGAGGGCATTTCCATTATTTTTCGGGGAAATAGTTGTAGAGAATGCAGTTAAAGAGTTGTCTAAGCAGAAAATAGACTTATAATTGTACTGAGTGCAGCTATTTCTTTTATTAGCATTAGTGAAATTCAATATAATCCGCTAAAAATAAAATTTTTAATGTTATTTTGATGTTAACACTCGCCAAATGTTCCCGCGCCGTATATCATTAATTATCGGCCTATTATCCACAATAGGACAGTTAATCAAAAGGAAGTGTATTTTCTGATGTCAAGAAAGCTAAGAGCCGGCATAGTTGGCGGCACAGGTATGGTAGGACAACGTTTTATTGCCCTTCTAGAGAATCATCCTTGGTTTGAAGTAACTGCGATTGCTGCCAGTGCTAGATCTGCTGGAAAAACGTATGAAGAATCGGCCAAGGGCAGATGGAAGTTATCTACTCCAATGCCTGAGAACGTAAAGAATATTATGGTCCAAGATGCTTCTAAGGTAGAAGAAGTAGCTGCGGATGTAGATTTGATCTTTTGTGCTGTAGACATGAAAAAAGATGAGATTAAAGCGCTCGAAGAAGCTTATGCGCGCACCGGAACGCCAGTAATCTCCAATAACTCAGCGCATCGCTGGACGCCTGACGTGCCTATGGTCATTCCTGAGATTAATCCGGAGCATCTTGAGGTTATTGCACAGCAAAGAAAACGTCTGGGAACAGAGACAGGTTTCATTGCGGTTAAACCTAACTGCTCCATTCAAAGTTATGTGCCTGCACTTCATGCGCTCAAAGACTTTAATCCTTCTAAAGTGGTGGTCACCACCTATCAAGCGATTTCTGGTGCAGGAAAGACTTTTGCAGATTGGCCAGAAATGCTGGACAACGTGATTCCTTATATCGGTGGCGAAGAAGAGAAAAGCGAGCAAGAGCCATTGCGGATCTGGGGAAGCGTTGAAGAAGAGGGTATCGTAAAGAGTGAAGCGCCAACGATTACTTCGCAGTGTATCCGTGTGCCTGTAGCGGATGGACATATGGCTGCTGTATTTGTTTCTTTTGAGAAAAAACCGTCCAAAGAAGAGATTCTGAATCTCTGGAAGAGTTTTAAAGGACGTCCTCAGGAGCTTGAACTGCCTAGCGCACCTAAACAGTTCATTACCTATTTTGAAGAGGACAATCGTCCACAGACCAAGCTGGATCGTGATATCGAGAACGGAATGGGCGTATCGACGGGCAGACTCCGGGAAGATGCCCTCTATGATTACAAATTCGTAGGTCTCTCCCATAACACCTTGCGCGGAGCAGCTGGCGGTGCTGTGCTGATCGCTGAGCTTCTGAAAGCAGAAGGTTATATTCAACCGAAATAAGTCCATGCATGAGCTGCAAAGCTGATGTGAATAGACACCTCAACAAAGCTTAGTCTTTGGTGGGGTGTTTTTATTTTAATTTTGAATTTGGTAAAATAAGTTATGGAAGGAGAGGATGCCATTGAATAAATATTTATTAGCTTTTATATGGTTACCATTAATCCTGTTTACAAGCGGTTGTACATCGTCAGCTCAAGAGGAACAAGAGTATGGAGTGTCCTCTATAAATGCCGAAATTCCTATTCCGAAGAATGCCAAAGAAATCGTAGTGATAACAAATTCAAATAACCCTAATATAAAAATTGGAGCAAAGTACGAGTTGGATAATATAGGGGGAGTACAAGGTCTTTATCGGCCTGACGGCTATTTTAATAAATTAAACGATGCTGGATGGATAGAGCTGGAGGACAAGCGGTTAGGACATGTGCAATTTTTTGAAAAAAAGGACACCGTCATCGCCATCGAAATACATCAGGATACCTTTGATATTCATGAAATGAATAAAGATGCTAAATTCTAAACAGTGGCTAATAAGATGAAGCATTTGTTATTACTTAAACAGAAAGGTTGAGAGTGTGGTAAGATAGGTAAAGTGTATAAACTATACGAATTCTGAATGACTGACGGAGTGATATGATGGGTGCAAAAAGTAAAGGTGGCGGCACAGGCAGAGGTACGGGGAGTAAAGGCTGGACACGCTGGAACAAAACAGCAAAACCAGTTAAACCTGCAAAAGGTGACCCAACGACGGGTCCAGGTGCTAAAGGTGCAGGTGGAAGCAAGGGCAGTAACGTGAAAAAAAGCGGAAGCACCAAATAGCTCCCTTAAACTGGGTTATTCCTGAAGGTTAACATCTGATTTTGATCGTTAAAATCAGGTGTTTTTTTATGACTAGAGGTAAGGTAAGTATATAGAATGAAAGTAGGATCAGCAGTGAGAATCGATAAATATATAAGCGAAACAGGCTTTTGTTCCAGAAGGGAAACCAAACGATTAATTGCAGCAGGTCGAATCGCTGTAAACGGTATTGTCTGTGAGGCGAACATTCTTATAGAGCCAGAGGATATCGTATGGATCGATGGGGAGCCGATAACAAGCAGTAAAGGGGAGCCAGTGTATCTCGCTTTGAATAAGCCGATAGGCATTACCTGTACAGCAGCCCCACATGTGGCTGGGAACATTATTGATTTTGTAGGGTATCCTTCAAGGATCTTTGCGATTGGCAGATTAGACAAAAACTCGGAAGGCCTCATTTTGTTAACCAACGATGGAGAGATTGTAAATAAAATGATGCGTTCCGAGAATGGGCATGAAAAAGAATATGTAGTTCATGTAGACAAACCGGTTACGTCAGAATTCTTACAGGCGATGTCTAGCGGCGTGAACATTCTTGGAGTCACAACGAAACCTTGTGAGGTCTATCGGATCACAGAATGTCAGTTTAGAATTATCCTAACTCAAGGTCTTAATCTGCAAATACGCAGAATGTGCAAGGAGTTAGGATATAGAGTACTAAAGCTGGAGCGCATAAGAATTATGAATATTACATTAGACGGCTTGGAACTGGGACAATGGCGGCATTTAAGCAGTGAAGAGCTGTATGAGCTTATGTCCCGCTTAAACTGACTTTGTCAACAAAGCCTCTGGCAGTTGTGGTAATATCTTCAGCTCCGGCAATCGCTGAGATAACAGAAATCCCATCCGCACCAGCTGTTAATACTGGTGCAACATTTTGCAGCGTGATTCCCCCAATGCCAACCAAAGGGATGGTAATGCCTTTATTTCTTAGTTCTTCAATCATCGCAGTGCCTTGAACAGCTTTGGCATCCTCCTTGGATGACGTAGGATAGATGGGACCCACGCCCAGATAGTCGGCTCCATCGGCAATCGCCTGCTGAGCTTCAGCGAAGGAGTGAGCGGATACACCAATGATTTTATTCTCTCCAAGTAGCTGGCGGATCGCCAATGCAGGTGTATCCTCCTGTCCTACATGAATTCCGTCCGCATCAAGCGCGATCGCTAAATCAATGTCGTCATTCACGATAAAGGGCACGCCATTGGCATGACAGATCTTTTGAAGTCGTCTGCCAAGATTAAGTCGTGCCTTATCGCTTAAGGATCCGGTACCCTTTTCACGGAATTGAAACATGGTTATGCCCCCAGCTACCGCTTCCTGCAGCACCTTAACGGGAGCTTTACGGCAATTTACGCTGCCCATTATGAAATAGACTTTTAATAGATCTCGCAGATGTTCACTGTTCATTCGTTGCACTGTTTATCCCCCGCAGTCTGTTTTGATAAGCAAAATGATTGGTTGGTCCATGCCCAGCCCCTATGCCCAGCTCGTCCTCAATCGCCGCTTGTATAAATGCTTTGGCAGTTTGAATGGACTCAGCTACGGATTTGCCTTTGGCTAGCTCGGCGGTAACTGCTGCTGAATAGGTGCAGCCTGTACCATGCGTATGTCTGGTCTGAATCCGGCTACTCTCCAATAAGGTATATTCGTGACCATCATATAGAAGATCGGTTACGGCTGTGGTTGAGGTATCATGTCCCCCTTTTAGCACTACATATTTGGAGCCCATGCCATGAATGATTTTGGCTGCTTTTTTGCGTTCTTCTATGGTGGAGATCGTCATCTTTGTGATCATTTCGGCTTCGGGAATATTGGGTGTCGTCACCAATGCTAAGGGCAGCAGATGGCTGATTAAGGATTGAACCGCCTCCTGCAGCAGCAGTGTGGACCCTCCTTTAGCGACCATCACAGGATCAATTACAAGATTAGACCAGCCGTAATACTTAATTTTATCTGCCACAATGCGGATGATGTCGCTGTTAAATAACATCCCGGTCTTTACGGCATCTGGTTGCAGGTCAAGTCCTATAGAATCAAGCTGCTGATTTATAGCTTCCAGAGTCACTGGATAAACCCCTTGGACACCCAGCGTATTCTGCGCTGTCACAGCTGTGAGGACGGACATCCCATAGACAGAAAGCTCTTGAAAGGTTTTTAGATCGGCCTGAATGCCAGCACCACCGCCGCTATCGGAGCCGGCAATGGTTAGAGCTTTGGATATAATCATCGAATTCACTCCTTTGAGGGTCATTAACTGAGCTGTTTGATGCTAGATCTTTCTAAGAAGACTTCTGGCGTGACCCATGTCAGTTGATTTAGAAACTCAACCTGAAAGCTTCCCGGTCCTCGACCAGTTGTTAGTTCAGCGGCGATTTCAGCGGCTACTCCATAGAAGGAGAGGGCTTCCACTGCGGCCTCCAACGAGGCACCACCACTTACCGCGAGAAATGCACCCACAACAGCACTGAGCAAGCAGCCAGTTCCTGTAACCTTCGTGAGAATAGGGTGACCGTTGCTGGCAATATAAGTGTTTTTTCCATTCGTGATCACATCGTCTTTTCCAGTTATGATGACCACACAGCTTAACTTCCTCGCAGCAGCTTCAGCCAAAAGGACTACATCGCCTTCACCTTCGCCAGCATCCACTCCTTTAATGGACCAACTCTCCCCAATCACATTAGCGACTTCAGCCACATTCCCCCGCAGTGCGGTGATTTGCATCTCATTCACTAGTTTTTGAGTGACAGCGGTCCGATAAGAAGTTGCGCCTGCACCTACCGGGTCAAGCACTAGGGGAACCCCGTGTTTATTAGCGGATTTACCAGCGAGCAACATAGATTGAATGGCGTAGTCATTGAGTGTGCCTATATTTAGAACTACAGCAGACGACATAGCGGCGATGTCGATCACTTCTTCGTGGGCATCCGCCATAAAGGGAGAGGCACCCAGCGCCAACAGACCGTTGGCTGAGAAATTGGCTACTACAATATTAGTGATGTTGTGGATCAAGGGGTTGGATTCCCGTACTTTGGCTAAGTAACTCATCATAATTCCTCCTCAAGCTTGTATGAATAACCAACTAAACGTTACAGATTGATAAAAGCTTCCTGTGCTTTAATATCTTCTGGTAGAAGATCGTTGGTGGATAACCACTGCTGAACCTTTTCCCAAGATGTCGGGTCTTGATAACCAAAAGTTTGATCGCCTGCATTCATCAGCGGCAGTAGAATTTCAAGACTTTTTTTCTCAATCTCCTTGTCGAGCGGTGAAGTTGCATCTTCATGTGCAATCAGTAAATCCAGGGCTTGTTCAGGATTCTGCTCCACAAATTCCTGTCCTTTTGTTATGGCATTTAGAAATTTTTTAAAGTAGGCTTCAGAATTTTGCAATCCTTGTTCGCTGGCCACCAGCACAAGCTCATAATAGTCAGGTACTCCGTAATCCGTTGGATTAAGCGAGGTGACCGGATGTCCCTCTTTTTCAAGGATCAGTTGTTCATGGTTGATGAATCCGCCCATTATTGCGTCCACTTGTCCTGTAGAGATCGCAGGGATAAGGTCAAAACCTACATCAATCAGCTTGGCGGATGAAGGATCGCCTCCATCACTCTGGATCATTGTCCGAATCATCGCTTCATAGAGCGGAATGGAGGAATAGCCGATTTGTTTTCCCACGAGCTCTTTGGGACTATGAATACTGCCTGCTTGAGGAACCATCAGATGATTCAGTGGATGCCGCACGATTGCTGCAATCGAACGTACAGGGATTTTCTCTCCGCGTGCCATAAGCACCTGAGGCTGATAACTGAGCGCTAGATCAATTTGATTTGCTGCTACAAGCTTTAGGGCGTCATTGCTGTCCGCAGGCATTTTGATCTCGACATCCAAACCTTCCTCTTGGAAAAAACCTTGCTGTTGCGCAGCGTATAGAAAGGAATGAACGGCATTGGGATACCAATCAAGCATAATCGTCAGCTTGTGTGACTGTTTATTTTCGGAATTGGAGGAACCGGTTTGGGAGTTGTTATTTAGCTTGTCTGCCTTCCCGCAGCTGCTTAAGAGCAAAAGTGTGCATACTAGAAATACAGAAATAAGTCCTCGTTGTGGTGATTTTAAATGATTCATTGGTTAGATCCTCTTTTCTTTAAAAATAATTGTTCGAGTAAAGCTATCGCCAGAAAAAGCACAACACCAAGCGCGGACAGCAGAAATACAGCCGCGAACATTTCATCGCTCTGCATATTTCCGGCCATTCTGCGGCTGAAGTAACCGAGTCCTTTACTGCCGCCGAGCCATTCCCCGATAGTAGCTCCGATGACGCAGTATACTATGGACAGCTTTAAGCCAGAGAAAAAAGCAGGCAATGCCAGTGGAATTTGGGTTTTGACAAGCAGCTGCCAGCGGTTTGCACCAAATGTTAATAATAAGTCCTTGTAAGTCTGGCCACTTGTACGAAGTCCATCATATGTACTCACTACGACTGGAAAAAAAGCCGTCAAAAACACCACAGCCACTTTGCTCCACAGCGTATATCCGAACCACATAATAAAAATGGGGGATAGCGCAATTAATGGGACCGTCTGGCTAATGATAAGGAAGGGATAGATGGCCTTTTCTACGGGGCGAAACAGGAACATTCCAATGCCCAGCAATACACCAAAAATCACAGAAAGGACAAAACCCACCAGTATCTCCTGTAACGTCGCCAATAAATGCTGTCCAAATAATAATTGCCTGTGCTCGATCAATGCGATGCCAATAGATGAAGGTGCAGGGAGAATAAAGGCTGGAATCAAGTGAAGGCGAACAGCTGACTCCCAGATTACAAGAATGAGCAGTACCAGAAGAAGGAAGGGACCATAGTTGTCTAGATGTTTTTTAAAAGGTATAGGTTGCATGCAATCTTCGCTCCAACTCTGCCCGTAGTGCTATAAACCGGGGTTCATAGTTCATCTTATAATGTCTTGGTTTTGGTAGATCGACAACGATCTCCTGTAATTCGCTGTGCGCACCGCCAGATAATAAATAAATCCGGTCACTGAGCAATAGGGCTTCTTCCAGATCATGAGTGATGAGCATAATCGTCTGATTCAGTTCACCCCATAACTCCAACAGCCAACGGTGTATCTCACGTTTGGTCATGGCATCGAGAGCGCCAAAGGGCTCATCCAGCAGCATAAGACCACTTCCGCCTCCAGCCACTAAGGTGCGCAGAAATGCTACTCGCTGTTTCATACCTCCCGAAAGTTCATGGGGATAAGCCTTCTCTACATCTGTTAAGCCGAAGCGGGCCAACATTTCCCGAATCTGAGTGATCGTTTTCTGTTTACTAAATCTGGGCTTGATCTCCCAGGGCAAAAGGCAGTTATCGAGCACTGTTCTCCAAGGCAGCAATAAATCCTGCTGAGGCATATAAGCGATCTGACCTAAACGACTAGCGGTTGAGGGGAGCGTAGGGAGTTTTATTTTTCCATGAGTAGGTTCGAGTAAACCGGCAACCGTTTTGAAAAATGTGCTTTTCCCGCATCCGCTAGCACCTACTACGGAGACGAATTCCCCTTGCCTGATATCCATGGATAGATTTGCGAATACAGGGGGTTGTTCAGTTTCCGGAAAAGAGTAGGTTAGGCCTTGAATAGATAAAATGGTCGTGATGATCTAACCTCCTAATATTTTTGTGGAGCGCCTAAACAAATAAAGACCCATCCATTTCCAGAGGAAATGAATGGGTCAAAAAGTTCATTCTGCATAATAACACTTAACATGCTTGATGAAAATTCTGCTCCACTTCCCTCCGCTGGTATGATCCAGATCAGGTTCCAAGGGTCCGGAGCTTGAAGCTCCGTCTCAGTCGGCCGACTCCCCTAGTGAAATAACAGGTCCATATTAATTTGTTTATAAATATACCATATCTTTCTGAGAAGTAAAGAGAGAAAGAAGTGAAGGATTAATCCAAGATTGGGTAAGATATAAGTAGAAATCTAGTTAATATTACAATTCCGATGTATATAATCGGAAAAAAGTATTGACGATCATGTGATGGCAGTGTACTATTCAATTTACCGGAAAAAAACCGGATAGAGAGAGGGGATTTAATAATGAAAAAATGGAGTTTAACTATTATATTGGCGTTAACCGTGGTCCTTGTAGCGGCTTGCGGCAATAATTCGAATACCAATACGGCTGCTGAACCAACAGCTGGAACGAATGGTGGAGCAGCATCTTCAGCGCAAAACAGTTTGGAGGCTGTGAAGGCCAGCGGCAAATTGCGGATAGGTACAGAAGGGACTTATGCACCTTTTACTTATCATGACACTGCGGGGAAATTGACGGGTTTTGACGTGGAAATTGCCGAAGAAGTAGCCAAACGTTTAGGTGTTGAAGCTGAATTTTTTGAAACTCAGTGGGATGGTATTTTTGCTGGGATGGATGCGAAACGGTTTGATGTCATTTTTAATGAAGTTTCCATTAACGAAGATCGCAAAGTGAAATATGATTTCTCTGAACCCTATATTGTATCCAAGGCAGTATTGATCGTGAGCGAAAACAATGAGGATATTAAGACCTTTGCTGATCTAAAGGGTAAAAAAGCCGGACAATCCCTGACCAGTAACTTATCCGACATCGCTCGTGAGAACGGTGCTGAAATCGTAGCTACGGACGGTTTCAATCAAGCGATGGATCTGCTGACTTCGGGACGTATTGATGCAACTGTGAATGATGGCTTGTCTTATCTGGATCTGAAAAAACAAAAACCAGATGCAAAAATTAAAGTGGTTGATGAGATTCCTGAAGGCTCACAAAGTGCTGCGGTATTCCTGAAAGGCAATGATGAGCTGGTGAATGCGGTCAGTGATGCGATTAAAGAGATGAAAAGTGATGGAACGTACTTGAAAATTTCCGAGAAATACTTTGGAGCTGACGTTTCAAAATAATACAAGGCTAGCAAGGCTAATTAAGCCTAGAAGCTAAAAAGGATGTCTGAATAATGGATGACCGCAAAATACAAATTTTCTTAGATACACTGCTACCCCTGCTTAAAGCCGGGGTGGCTTTTACCATTCCGTTGGCTCTACTTTCCTTTGTGCTTGGATTGATTTTGGCGATCCTAACCGCGTTGGCACGTCTTTCACCGTGGGTAATTCCGAAGCTAATCGCCCGTTTTTATGTATGGGTCATTCGGGGAACCCCGTTGTTAGTGCAGCTATTTATTATATTTTATGGTTTGCCGGCTGTTGGTATTGTACTCGACCCTTTCATTGCCGCCACCATTGGATTTACCCTTAGCGTAGGGGCTTATTCATCGGAAATCGTACGCGCTGCTATCCTGTCGATACATAAAGGCCAGTGGGAAGCTGCCTTCTCAGTCGGGATGACTCGTGGGCAGGCTCTGCGCCGCGTAATTCTGCCACAAGCTGCACGCGTTTCTGTACCGCCGTTATCCAATTCTTTTATTAGCTTGGTCAAAGATACATCGCTTGCAGCGATCATCACCTATACGGAGATGTTTAGAACTGCTCAGCAGGTAGCCTCTACCACTTATGAGCCTCTGCTGGTATACTCCGAAGCAGGATTGTTTTATTTAGTGTTCTGTTCTGTGCTGTCGGCGCTGCAAAATTACTTGGAGAAACGACTCGATCGTTACTCTGCGACCTAAAGGAGAGATACTTGTGATTGAAATCATTAATTTGCATAAATCCTTCGGCGCACTCCAAGTGTTAAAGGGTATTGATCTGAAAATGGAGCATGGAAAGGTACTTGTCATTATTGGGCCATCCGGCTCCGGAAAGACTACACTGCTGCGCTGTTTTAATCTGTTGGAAATCCCGGATCAAGGCAGCCTGTCACTCGGGGATATCACCATCAATTTTACAGATCATAAGAAAATTCCTCAGAATTCCGTATTAGCTCTTCGGCAGAAAACAGGGATGGTCTTTCAATCGTATAATTTATTTCCGCATATGACTGCGCTAGGCAATGTGATGGAGGGACAGGTAACTGTCTTGAAACGAACCAAGGAAGAAGCGCGTAAGCGGGGCCTTCAACTGCTGGCTAAGGTGGGTTTGGCTGATAAAGCTGATAACTATCCACATCAGCTGTCAGGTGGACAGCAGCAGAGAGTGGCCATCGCCCGGGCTATGGCAGTAGATCCAGAAGTGCTGTTGTTTGATGAGCCCACTTCGGCGCTCGACCCCGAGCTGGTAGGGGAAGTGCTTAAGGTCATCAAACAATTAGCAGCAGAAGGTATGACTATGGTGATTGTGACCCACGAGATGAAATTTGCCGCCGATGTAGCGGACCGGATCATTTTGATGGATGGCGGTCATATCTTAGAGCAAGGAACTCCGCAAGAAGTGCTGGAGCATCCGAAGAATCCCCGGGCTCTGCAATTTCTGAATAGACTGAATGGTGAAGAAGAGTAGAAAGACAATATATATGAAAAAGCAGCTCGGGAATCATCCGGAGCTGCTTTTTCGTGTGTAGATTATTCAAATGAGAAGAGTAACTGAAATTTGGCTTATACTCCAGTTTTCAGGAACTCCAAAGCGTTGTAGAGCATAATCGCAGCTTCGGCACGGGTGAGTTCGCTTTTTGGATTAAACTTTCCGTTAGCGTCTAGAGTATTGATCTTGTATTTCAGGGAGCGCTGAATACTGCCTTGATATGCAGGGGTCAGTGACGCTTCATCAGCGATATCTACTGGAACGATATTGATCATCGGCAGATTACCTACGCCTTCGATCGCTTGCACTAGATAGTTAGTGAATTGCTCTTTGGTCATAATTAGGCTAGGATCAATGTCTTTTGGTAGCTTAACTTGATTGTAATAAGCATTGATAAAGGCTTCAGCGTACCAGGCTTTGTCTTTTACTTTTGTGAACAAGCCGCTGGCAACAGGAGCTTTGTTAAAGTCAATGGCTGCGAGGCTGAGCTGAAGACCGCCGGAGATAAACTGAATCCCTTGGGCTGTAGTTACCTTAGAGCCAGGGAGAAATTGAGATTCGCTGACACCTTTAATTAACCCTTGATTTTTTAAAGAAATGATTTTTTCTTTGCCGTTTATGTTATCAATATCCTTAAAGGTGTTCCCAGCTGCAAACATCTGACCACCCAAAGAAAAGGAGAAAATGGCTACGGTTGTGATTACTGCTAGTGTGCTTTTTTTCATGTTCATGTCTTTTCACCTCGTTGTATGGATAGGCTCCTTAGCCTTTGTCACTCCTTTAACGTTGTAAATTATGGAAAGGTTGCGGTCTAATCTGTATTATTTCACGAAAAAGTAGATTTTAATAGAAATATAGGCCAGATTGGGGTGTAGTACTTTGGATAAGTGGCATGAAATGATATAATGATGTCAGGCTCTTTTCATTCGTGGTTAATTTTGTTATGATTATATCGTAACGATTACTATTTATGGTTTGTCTTAACTGCATAAATAGGAGCGTCTCAGAGGGTACGGATGTTAAATCGTTCCGGGAAGGTAGGAGACCAAATGGATCAAATATCAAATATCAGTCAATTGTTTGCGGCGCAAAAATATAAATTAACGCCTCAGCGTGAAGCTATAGTGAACGTTCTGCTCGACAATGAGAAGGATCATTTAAGCGTAGAAGAAGTATATATGCTTGTTAAGAACAGCTATCCACATCTGGGCCTGGCAACGGTATACCGTACACTTGAGCTTTTATGTGAGCTACACATTGTAGAGAAGATGAACTTCGGAGACGGAGTTGCCCGTTACGATTTGCGCGGGAACGATCATTCGCATATGCATCATCATTTGATATGCAGCGTATGCGGTCGGTTGGAGGAAATTAAGGACGACTGGCTTGTGGAGCTGGAGAGAAGAGTGGAACGTGAATATGGCTTTAACGTCACGGATCACCGCCTTGATTTCAAGGGTACTTATGGAACATGTAAACGTACTGGCTGCAAAAAAGCAAAAGCAGAAGCAGATAAAGCAGTCTCGTAAGATTGCTTTCTAACCTAAAGACACAGGCTTTCTCTAAGCCTGTGTCTTTTTTGATTACTGCGTTCTAGGAAGTCTAGCTTCGAGTAGGTACAAAGGATTTGATCCACGTTCCGAAACTGCCAGGGTTACGGCTCTGAACGAGAATTACACCTTCTCCACGGAAGCGGCAGACAAGTGCTTCACCACTGGTTATGCTGTTAAGCCAGCCAGAGGCTGCCTTTTCCACCTTGTAGTCCATATAGTCTGGCCATGCTACGAGGTGTCCGTTATCGATAATCATTTCTTCACCAGGTCCTAAATTTATTGCATGGATAGCACCGAAGGAAGACAGGAACACCGTTCCTCTGCCACTGATTTCTACAATGAAGAAGCCTTCACCGGAGAAGAGCCCTCTGGTTAAATTCTGCATTTTGGTATTTACTTGAATGCCTTCAGTTCCGGCGAGAAATCCGTCTTTTTGAACTAACAGTTTATACGATCCGTCTAATTCTATCGCCTGAATATCGCCGAGTGAGCCAGGTGACAGCAATACCTCACTTTGACCACGGGTCGCTCTAAGTTCTTGAAAGAAGAATTTCTCACCGCTCAGCATTCTCCCGAGACCGCGCATTAAACCACCATCCACGGTTCCTTTTAATTCTACGTTAGGTGACATCGCGACCATTGCGCCCATTTCAGCCTTTACGCTTTCACCGGGATTTAGTTGGACCTTTAACATAGCAAAAGCACCTTCATACAAAACCTGGTAATTCATCCTTTAAACCTCCGCATCTATTTAGATAAGATAGAATACTAGCTTTGCTCTAAGTGTAACGGAATTCTTGCTTCGCTCATAGTCTGGAATATGTTAAAATGAAGTTGTCTTATAGATGTAAGATCAATAATCATTCACCCATGAATAGGAGAGTGGTGTCACATGGCACGAACCAAGACACAAAAAGCCTTGCGTAAGGCAGAGCGCTCCGGAGCCTGGTGCGCAGCACAGAGTCGTAGATTGAATAGTGATTATGGAGCCATTTCACAGCATGTACGATTAACACCAAGCAAGCAGGAACAATTGAATAAGAATAGATATAAGGGGCAGATCTTCCAAGATGATGCTCCTTTTTTATTGGCTATTTGATAAGAGAACATCGCTCAGCGTATAGTAATTGAAGAAATAATATATAGGAGATGTATCCCTGATGAAACAAAATAAATATGACGATTCGAATTTCTTCTCTGCCTACCAGCAAATGCCCCGTTCTATTGGAGGGCTTGCAGCAGCAGGAGAATGGCATGTATTAAAGGCGCTTCTTCCAGACTTACATAATAAAAGTGTGCTTGATCTGGGCTGCGGCTTTGGCTGGCATTGCCTATATGCCCGTGAGCAGCAGGCGAGTTCAGTTATAGGTGTGGATATCTCTGAAAAAATGCTGCAACAGGCGCGTGAAAAAACGAACGATCCTGCTATAACTTATATCCAGCTGCCGATTGAGGACATTGATTTTGCGAGCGAGCAATTTGATGTGGTTCTCAGTTCATTGGCTTTCCACTATATTGAATCTTTTGCAGCCATCTGCCGAAAGGTGCATTCGTTTCTTAAGCCTGGCGGGAGTTTTATTTTTTCAGTGGAGCATCCAATCTTTACTTCACGTGAAGAGCAAGACTGGTATGCCGATGAACAAGGAAACCGCCTGCATTGGCCCGTAGATCATTATCAATCAGAAGGACTTCGTGAAACGAAATTCTTAACAGAAAATGTGATTAAATACCATCGCACGATTTCCACCTATTTCAATGACCTGATTGAAGCTGGCTTTACTATTAAAGCGGTTAAAGAACCAAAGCCTTCAGCAGAAATGAGTAATGATCTATGGATGAAGGATGAGGAGCGTAGACCGATGTTCCTGATCATTTCGGCTGTAAAAGAATAATCTCATGCTCACGAGTTATGTTCGAATATAGAAGCAGGGGTTGTCCTAAAATGATATGCTCCCCATATAGTAGACAGGTGAAATAATAAAAACCTGTCGCTGTATGGGGAGCATTTTTATGGAACAAAAGAAGTTTACAGCACTGGAAAAGTTAACGATTCTCCAAGAAATTGAACGGGGCGACATTGGTTTGAAAACTGCGGCCCGGAAGTATGGAATATCCAAAAACTCATTAGTGAAGTGGCGGCAACGTTATCAATTGTATGGATACGAAGGGCTGGAAGTCCGAAGCTACAATCGTACATATTCTGCAGAACTTAAACTCCATGCCGTTAAGGACTATCTCGAGGGAGGATTGTCGCAAAACCAAATCATCTGCAAGTATAAGATTGCAAGTTCAACCCAACTCGCCAACTGGATTAGGAAGTATAATGGTCATAGCAACAGCTTAACAGCTCATTCAGGAGGAACTAAAGCTATGACCAAAGGACGCGTAACCACTTGGCAGGAACGGATAAATATCGTGCTGTACTGCCTTTCGAGCAGAGAAGACTATGCGAAGACGGCAAGCCATTTTCACGTGTCTTACCAACAAGTATATAGCTGGGTAAAGAAGTACGAAGCTGGTGGTGAAGAGGCGTTACGAGACGGTAGAGGACGCACTAAAGCGCCTGAAGAACTTACGGAAGCAGATCGCCACAAACTCGCGATGCAAAAGCTGGAATACGAGAATGCACGCCTGCGTGCGGAGAATGCTTTTCTAAAAAAGTTAGAGGAACTCGAAAGGAGGAGACGTTAAGGACCATTCGCCAGGTGAACATCTACCTGGCCATTCAGGCCGTTCAGCAGGAACAGTCTTGCTCCATTCGGCTTTTGTATGACATCGCAGGGATTTCACGATCAAGTTATTACAAATGGTTGAATCGCAAACCCAGTTCTCGAGAGGCAGACAACGAGAAACTGACAGAGGCTATGCTCCTCTTGTATGAGAAGGTGGAACGAACCTTTGGGTATCGCCAATTGACCCTGCATTTGCGCAGACAAATGGATAAATCTATTAACGCAAAGCGAGTGTACCGGCTGATGAGATGCCAAGGCATCCAGTCAGTCATCCGCAGAAAGAAAAAGAAGTATGTAGGCTCCACGCCGCAGCAGGTTGCAGAGAATGTGCTGAACCGTAATTTTGAGGCTGAAGCTCCAAACCAAAAATGGGTAACGGATGTAACGGAATTCAAATACGGAAACGGCAAGAAGGCGTATTTAAGTGCAATAAAAGATCTGTATGACAAGTCGATTGTTGCTTACGTTCTGGGTCATTCCAATAATAATTCGCTAGTTTTTAACACACTGGAATTAGCTTTGAAGGCAGCACCGGAGAGCCGAACCTTACTCCATAGCGACCGTGGTTTTCAGTATACCTCTCTGCATTTTAAAAAGATGCTGGACGATGCAGAACTGAAGCAAAGCATGTCCCGAGTAGGCTGCTGCATTGACAATTCGCCGATGGAATCCTTCTGGGGAACATTGAAATGTGAGAAGTACTACTTACATTCCTACCAGACCTTTGAAGAACTCCAAACAGATATTGATACCTACATTCATTTTTACAATAACGAACGGTTACAGGCAAAACTAAACGGCCTCAGTCCCATTGAATTTAGGACTAAGGCCGCTTAAACTACTTTTATTTTTTGTGCTGTCTACTTGACGGGGTGCAGTTCAAAAGTAGCTTTTTCTACTAAGGGACAACCCTTTTGCAATGAAACGGGTTTTCTTCATTTACACCTGTTCTCTGCTGTGCACACGATATTCTCTTGGTGACATCCCGAAACGACTTCGGAAGACCCGGTGAAAATAGGTGTAGTTCGCAAAACCACAAGTTTCTGCTACTTGCTCCAGCGGCATGGGACTGAAGGTTATCCGTTCTCTGGCCATTTCCAGTCGGACATCGTTTACATATTTAATAATACTGGTCCCAAAGGCTTCCTTAAATAAATGAACGGCCCGCGAGACGGATATACCCACAAAACCTGCTACATCTTCCAATAGAAAGGGTAGGGTTGCGTGCTCCTCAACATATTGCTTCATTCGGTATGCCAGATAACCTTTTGGAGTAATTGCTGGCTGATCTGTAATTAGCCGGTCGATTTCCATACATAGAATTTGCAGATAGCAGGCAGATATTTCTGGAGAGAAGTCGGAAAGTCGACGGTGCTCCAGAATCAATTGGCGAAACAAGCCAAGAAAACTCTCACTAAGCGGCACACTTAGGCGAGTGGGTCTTTGTGAACGTTGCCACCATTCATCAATCCATGTTCCTCCGCAAAAGATATGATAATCTCCGCTTTCAATTCGTGGCTTGCCCACAGGGTACTCTTCTTTATCTATGATCAAATAGTAAGGATCATTTGGAGCGAATAACATAATATCCCCGCTTTCCACAGGTGACATTACACCATCGATCAATGCACGGCTCCTTCCTTCTGTTTGCAGACGTATAAGAAAGTTCTGGTTCCCTTGACTTTGAGACATATGAAAAGGCTTGCGATGAAAAGAAAATCCGGCTGATAATACGTGACAGGTAGCAGAATGAGTCATAGGTCCTCCTGGGTGTATTGAAATGATAAGCAGATTGTTCATGTTTTAATCATATTATTCATTTTAATATATACGCTTTCATATTACTATGTAGCTAAGCAATAAAGAAAGAAATCGACCATCAACGCTAGAAACAGTCGGTATTAGCTGTGCTTACAAGAATGACAGTTTAAGGAAACTGATGTGAATCAGATTAGTCAATTCTGTTACAGCATTATTGTTCAAGTGATTGTCACTACAGAAAGCTAACTTTAAATCCAATTGGAGTGATTCGAAAATGCTGAAGATAGGCCTGCAATTGTATACGCTCAGAGAAGAACTGGAACAGGATTTTGAAGGGACACTGCGTAAAGTAGCAGCCCTTGGTTATAAAGGTGTGGAGTTTTTCCATTACTTCGGCCGTAGCGCAGCAGAAGTCAAACAATTGCTTGATGAACTTGGACTAGTAGCGCTGGGCGCACACCGTCCCTATGACGCGTTGTTGAATGATACAGAGGCAGAGATCGCGTACAACCTGGAGATTGGAAATCATCATCTAATTGTGCCGTATCTGTCAGAAGAACAACGTAACTATGAAGAAGTTGCTGCGAATCTGAAGATTATTGGAGAAAAGTGTAAGGCGCGTGGAGCGGTTCTTTTGTACCATAATCATGACTTTGAGTTAACTGATCGATATGGTGACCGTACAGCGTTTGACGGTTTGTTTGAAGAGGTGCCGGCTGATTTGCTGCAAGTTGAAATGGATACATGCTGGGTACATCACGCAGGTTATGATGCCGTAGAGTATATCAATAAATACGCTGGCCGGTTGCCAATCATCCATCTGAAAGATTTGAAGAAACATGAGGATGGTTCACCGGAAACGGTTGTTCTAGGCGAAGGAGAAGTAAACCTTACAGCAATTCTTGATGCGGCTGTACAGGCAAAGGTAGAGTGGGCGGTAGTGGAGCAGGATTATTGCAGCCGTTCACCATTAGGAAGTGTAGAAGATAGTTTGAAATGGGTAAAAGCATACGCTAATCAAGGGGGAAATGTTCATGTCTAAAAAGTTGAGAATTGCTATTGTCGGTTGCGGTGGAATTGCTAATGGAAAACATATGCCAAGTTTGTCACGTCAAGCAAACGCTGAAATGGTAGCCTTTTGTGATATCGTCGAAGAACGTGCACAGGAAGCAGCAAAAACCTATGGTGCTGAAGGCGCGGCTGTATATACAGATTATCAAGAGCTTTTGAAAGCCGGAGGATTCGATATCGTGCATGTATGTACACCGAATGACAGTCACTCCGTGATCACAATCGCAGCATTGGAAGCTGGCAATCATGTAATGTGTGAGAAGCCAATGGCGAAGACTACAGCTCAAGCACAGGAAATGTTAGAGGCTGCCAAACGTACAGGCATGAAATTGTCTGTAGCTTATCAGAACCGTTATCGTGCGGATAGTGAATATCTTAAAGACGTTTGTGAAAACGGTGAGCTTGGTGAGATCTATTATGCAAAAGCGATTGCCGTTCGTCGTCGTGCGGTTCCTACATGGGGCGTATTCCTGGATGAAGAAAAGCAAGGCGGCGGTCCACTGATCGATATCGGTACGCATGCGCTTGATCTAACATTATGGATGATGGACAATTATAAACCGCGTAGTGTTATGGGCTCGACTTTCCATAAGCTTGGTAACCGTAAAAACGGCGGAAATGCCTTTGGTCCATGGGACCCTGAACAATTTAAAGTAGAAGATTCAGCATTTGGATTTATTACCATGGAAAATGGTGCTACAATTGTACTGGAATCAAGCTGGGCTCTTAATGTATCTGAATTTGGAGAAGCGAAGACGCTCCTAGCAGGTACAGAGGGTGGTGCAGATATGAAGGACGGGTTACGCTTAAATGGTGACCGTGGTGGCCGTCTATACGAGACTAAAATTGACTTGTCCGCAGGGGGAGTAGCTTTCTTTAACGGAGGACAAGAGAGTGAATCCGATCGTGAAGCTCGCTTGTGGCTTGAAGTAGTTCGGGAAGATAAAGAACCAGTAGTTAAACCTGAACAAGCCCTTGTCGTTACCCAAATTTTGGAGGCTATTTACGAATCTTCCCGTACAGGTCGTGCTGTGTATTTTGACGGAACATCAGATAACTAAACGAGAAGCAGGTGTGAAGTTCATGAGTTCAAACAGACATTCTGTAGTCATTGTTGGTTTTGGAGGAATGGGAAGTTATCACGCAGGATTGATAAAAGAGACCTCTACCTTAATCGTAGTTGGAACGTACGATGTGCTTGAAGCACGTCGTACCAATTCCAACGACGCTGGCTACAAGGCGTACCAAAGTTATGAAGAAGTATTGGCAGATTCTTCGGTCGAAATTATTCTAATTGCCACACCGAACGATGTGCACAAAGAAATTGCGATTCGTGCATTACAAGCTGGCAAACATGTCATTTGTGAGAAGCCAGTTGCTCTATCAAAGGTTGAATTTCAAGAAATACTGGCGGCGGCTGATGAAGCCGGACGTGTGTTTATGGTGCATCAGAACAGACGTTGGGATGAAGATTTTCTAACTATCAAAAAAATGTACGACGAGGAGACGATTGGATCCCTATTCCAGATCGAATCCCGCGTGCACGGAGCGAACGGAATTCCTGGAGACTGGCGTCATGTTAAGGCACAAGGCGGAGGGATGCTGCTGGATTGGGGCGTTCACTTATTGGACCAGCTATTATTCATGATTGATAGCAAAATTACCAGTGTGAGCAGTAGTTTAAGCTTTATTTTAGGAAACGATGTCGATGACGGTTTTGAAGCTATTCTGCAATTTGAGAATGGAATTAAAGCGATCGTAGAGGTTGGCACGACTAACTTTATTACTTTGCCAAGATGGTATGTGAAGGGTATCGAAGGCACTGGAATTATTGAAGACTGGTCTTTAACTGGAAGATTGGTGACCAGAAATAACGCAGGTGAAAAAATCGAACCGAAGCCGATTCGTGCAGGTGTAGGACTAACTAAAACTATGGCACCTCCATCGGAGGGGGCAACGATCACTGAGGAATTACCTCAGCCGTCGGAGTTAAGCTCTAGCTTTTATGATAATTTCGCTGCTGTCATTGAGGGAACTGCAGAACCTATCGTTAAGAACGCTGAGGTTATGCGGGTACAGAATTTGATAGAAGTTATTTTTGAAGCTGCTGAGAGTAATCAAGTGGTGAAGAATTTTGATATCTACGATAAATAATAAGTAAACTATTTCCAAGAGGAGGTGGCCTACAATGAAACTTGGAGTATTTATGGTCTTGTTTGGAGGTCGTAAGCTGGAGGATGCTCTTGATTACGTAGTATCCAAAGGGCTAAAGGCGGTAGAAATCGGTACGGGAGGCAATCCTGGCAACAGCCACTGCGACCCTAAAATGCTGCTGGAGAATGAAACAGCCTTACAAGAATTCAAACATGCCGTGGAATCTCGCGGACTTACAATCAGTGCTTTGAGCTGCCACGGTAACCCATTGCACCCGCAAAAAGAACTTGCTCAAAAGGATCATGAGGATTTCGTAAACTCGGTCAAATTGGCGCAGAAGCTAGGGGTTCCGGTTGTGAATACCTTCTCTGGATGTCCTGGAGATCATGAGGGTGCTAAATATCCGAACTGGCCTGTAGCTCCATGGCCCAATGATTATCAAGAAATTCTGGACTGGCAATGGGAGAACAAGGTTATTCCTTATTGGAAAGAATGGGGTGCCTTTGCCGCTCAGCATGATGTAAAGGTAGGTCTTGAGCTGCATGGCGGATTCTCTGTACACACACCAGGTACTCTGCTGCGGCTGAGAGAAGCAGCAGGTGAAGTGATCGGTGCGAACCTTGATCCGAGTCACATGTGGTGGCAAGGAATTGATCCTGTGCAAGCGATTCATATTTTGGGACGCCAAGGTGCAATCCATCACTTCCATGCGAAGGATACCGTTATTGATCCTGTGAATGTCAATATGCACGGATTAACTGATATGCAGTCGTATACCAAGATGCTTGACCGTGCTTGGCAGTTCCGTTCTGTCGGTTTTGGACATGATCTTAAGACTTGGGCTGACATTATTAGTGCACTTCGTTTGGTTGGGTATGACTATGTGGTTAGTATTGAGCATGAAGATGGGCTGATGTCTATTGAAGAAGGTTTCTCCAAAGCTGTAAGTAACCTTCAACAAGTATTGATTGAGGAGCCACTGACAGAAATGTGGTGGGTTTAAACGAAATGGAGAGCTTCACGAAAGTTAAATTAAATGATGAACAGCTGGATATTTTGGTGAAAGCGGTTTTCGGTTCAGAAACTGCGGTTAACCTTAGTTCAGAACTTACGGGAGGCTTTTTTAATACAGCCTATGATTTGGAACTCAGCACTGGGAAATCTGTCATTCTAAAGGTTGCCCCTGCTGTAGAGACAGATACGTTAAGTTACGAGAAGAACATTATGCGAACTGAAGTGGAAGCTCTCCGTATGGTTGCAGATAAGGGTGTTGTGCCCGTGCCTGCCGTCTACCATTATGATGAAAGTCTGCTGCTTATTCCTATTCCGTATTTCTTTATGGAGAAGGTGGAGGGCCAGCCCTACAGTGATGTAAAGGAGAGTCTTTCGCTTCCGGAGAGAGACGCTATCGAAACGGAGCTGGGGCGTTACAATCGCATAATCAATGAGATACGCGGAGAACGTTTTGGCATTTTTGGAACGGATTCAGAGGAGCCAAGAGCCTCGTGGAGAGAGACCTTTTCATGCCTGATGGAAAGTGTACTTGCTGATGCCAAGAGGCTGAATGCAAAGCTACCTGCGTCCTGTGAAGAGATTATGCAGGAGGTTTCCAAGTATCTCCCTGCATTAGATGCCGTAACCGAGCCACGACTGGTGCATTGGGATTTATGGAATGGGAATGTATTTGTGAAGGATGGAGTCATCGTATCGCTGATTGACTGGGAGAGAGCCCTATGGGGCGATGTGCTGATGGAGTATTATTTTAGGCATTTTGAGAATTCTGCCGGTTTCTATAAGGGGTACGGAACAACCTACGACAGTCCGAACGAGATTCAGCGGAAGAAGCTTTATGATCTTTATCTTGATCTTATTCTTACTATCGAATGTTATTCACGCAAATATGCAGACGAAGGTTATGTCCGTTGGACGCATGATAACTTGACTGAGGGTTGGAACCGTTTTAAAGGCAGCAGTGAATGAAGGTTATAGGTGTGAAAAATGACGTGCGAAAGCACGTCATTTTCCTGTATCTAACTAGATTGGAGGATTACCATGCAGCCGTTAAAAATACCGAGAGAACATAAGCTTCAGATTACAGCTAGTATTCAAGAATATTTTGACACAGAGCTGTCCAGTGAAATTGGGCAATTAGCCAGCGAGAACCTTCTCGATTTTATGCTCAAAGAACTTTCGCCTTATATTTACAATCAAGCGTTGGCAGATGCACGAAAAATGATTGAGCAAAAGATGATTTCTCTGGAAGAGGAGATTTATGCTCTCGAACAACCCTTATCCTCAGGCAGAAGATAATCCAAAAACACGATTAATTTTAGCGCAGATTTATAACAGTTACGTCTGGATCAGTATCAGCTTCGTAATCTACACCTTCAGTCTCGAATCCAAATAGCTGGAAGAATTCCTGTTTATAGCTATGCAGATCCGTTAGGTCGTAGATATTGTCTGAAGTAAGCTGGTCCCAGATTTCTATTACTTCTTGCTGGACTGCCGGAGACAATTCCCAATCATCTATACGGATACGCCCTTCTTCATCCACAGGAGTTCCTTTCGCTGCGTAGAGATGTTCAGCAAACAACCGATAGGTTTGCTCAATACAACCTTCATGAAGACCGTGCTCTTTCATGACTTTGTAAAGGGCGGAAATATAGAGGGGCACGACAGGAATCGCCGAGCTGGACTGTGTGACAAGACCTTTTGTGACCGCTACATAAGCTCTACCGTGAGTAACAGCTAACGCTTCGTTAAGTGTTCTTGCCGTAGCTTCGAGATGGTCTTTAGCAAGTCCAATCGTTCCCTGGCGATATACGGCTTGAGTAAGCTCTGATCCGATATACGAATAAGCAATAGTGGTTGCGTGATCAGCTAATACTCCGGCTTGCTGGAGTGCTTCTATCCATAACTGCCAATCATCACCGCCCATCACCCGTACGGTATCATGAACTTCCTTATCGGTCGCGGGTTCGATGGAGATTTGAGTGACTTCACCCGTATGAAAATTTACAGTTTTGTTGGTAAAGGTGTCGCCAATAGGTTTGAGAACAGAGTTATATACTTCACCTGTCTCCGGGTCTGTACGGCGCCCAGAAGCAACACTGTAGATGACCAAATCGACTTGTCCTAATTCGCTGCGAATCAGCTGAATCGTTCTTTCTTTGGTCTCTTTGGAGTAAGCATCTCCGGTAACGCTGTAGGATTGCAGGCCTGCAGACTCCGCAAGTTGTTCGAAGGCGGCGGAATTGTACCACCCAGCAGAGGCTGTACGGGCTCCATTGCTGCTGCTCGGCCGATATACGCCTACTGTGCTGGCTCCAGCCCCAAAGGCGGCTGTAACCCGTGAGGCGAGGCCGTAGCCTGTGGATGCGCCAATGACAAGCACCTTCCGGGGTCCTTTGATCGCGGGTTGTGCCTTAATATACTCAATTTGCCGCTTGACTTGACGAGCGCAGCCTTGCGGATGTGCGGTTGTACATATAAAGCCACGTGTTCTAGGTTTTATGATCATAATAATAGTTTCCTCTCTTTCATGAAAAGCAGCTAATGATACGTGTTATTTCTAATTTTAACAATTTTCATTCCAATGGAGAAGGATTGTTTATCTTTCTTATATCAAATACAATGAATCCCGGGCTTTTATGAGGTTGGATTTTTGCATTTTTACTTAACTCTGTATGGTGGTGAAGTCTTGGAAAGTCAGACTAAAACAAAATTGACGGTTGAGCAGCAGGACATCCTGGTGGGTGCTGCTTTTGGAAGCCATGTGAAAATCATTCAAAGTACGGAATTGACGGGAGGTTATTTCAACGCAGCTTATGACCTCCTATTGTCAGATGGCAGAGCTACGATCCTTAAAATATCGCCATCCGATGAGACAGACACGCTAAGTTACGAGCACGATATCATGGCTACAGAGGTTGCGGCAATGCAGCTAATGAAGTCTAAAGGAACGGTACCTGTGCCTGAGGTATACGCTTATGATAACAGCAGAAATTTAATATCGAGTGACTTTTTTTTCATGGAGAAAATAATCGGCCAGCCCTATAATGAAATTAAGGAAGAGCTTAGTCCGCAGCAAAGAAGTTGTATTGAGGAAGAATTAGGTCGTTATAGCCGGATTATCAATGAGATTCAAGGGGATCATTTCGGATTATTTAATGTATCCTCGAAGATAAAGGGGACTTCTTGGCGGGAAACCTTTCAAAATTTGATTGGCAACCTCCTTGATGATGCTCGGCGCTTAGAGGCAAAGATGCCCATTCCTTTAGAAAAGATTGAGGCGGAGATCAACAGCCGTATACATGTGATGGATGTGGTCACTGAGCCACGTTTAGTTCACTGGGATCTATGGGATGGGAATGTGTTTGTGCGAGAGGGAAGCATTGTTGCCTTAATCGATTGGGAACGGGCGTTATGGGGCGATCACCTTATGGAATATTATTTTCGCTATATTGAGGATTCTGAGCATTTCTGTAGAGGTTATGGGGACAGCTTTGATAGCCCTAATGAATGTGCACGCAAAAAGCTCTACGACTTATATATCGATTTAATTTATTTCATTGAGTGTTATTCGCGTAAATACGATAGCCAAGGCCATTTCCAGTGGGCACAGGATAATCTGCTGGAAGGTTGGGAACGTTTCATGGGTTAGGACATTTTCAGCAAGATTACAACATAAGAAGGTAAGGAGGCTGAGCAGGAGAAGGGAGAGGATTCTCATGTTTGAGTGGCTAAGTGTACATATAGATATCGTAAGTTTGCTGTGGCTGTTGCCGATCCTATTTATGTTTCATGATTTTGAAGAAATATTAACGATTGAAGCATGGGGGGCAAAGTATAGAACCAGGTTAGAGGACGCAATTCCTTCGTTTATGCGCAAGACGTATCATTCGATGTTACAAATGACTACACGTAATTTTGCAATGGACGTATTATTCGTGTATATTTTGATAGTGACGGTAACTTGTATTGCAGTATTCTTTTCTAATTACTTATTGTACTTGGCAGTGCTTGCGGTATTTTTCTTACATGTATTTACTCATCTAGGACAGACGATATATTTAAAGATATATACACCAGGGGTAGTTACAGCAGTACTAGTAGTTCTTCCCTATTCTCTTTATGCGTATTATCGACTATTGAATGACAACTTGGTATCCCTTGGAGATATCGGATGGTCTCTGCTGTTAGTTCTTTTGCTGCTTCCGCCAATATTGTGGTTGTTAGTGAAGAATAGAACTCGCATTAAACAGAACTAGTACATAAGGCTGCTGCTGGCCATATCTTTTTCAGAAAAATCTTGACTAGAACCCTTAGAACTAGATAAAATAATACTTATTGCTTACAACTTGGTGAGAATCATTATCATAATTGACGAGGAAATGAGAGGGTGACAAGATGGAGCGCCTTTTAGAGGTAAAAGATCTAGCGATATCATTCAAAACACACGGTGGAGAAGTACAAGCGATCCGTGGTGTTAGCTTCCATGTAGATAAAGGTGAAACTCTAGCGATAGTTGGGGAATCCGGTTCCGGTAAAAGTGTAACTTCACAAGCGGTAATGAAGCTAGTTCCAACGCCGCCAGGAGAATATAAACGTGGACAAATTTTATTTGATGGACAAGATTTGATCGGTAAGACTGAGAAGCAAATGCAGAAGATTCGTGGTAAAGAGATCGGTATGATTTTTCAGGATCCGATGACTTCCTTGAACCCGATGATGAAGGTCGGCAGACAAATTACTGAAGTACTGCACAAACATGAGAAAATCTCCAAAGAAGCTGCCAATAAACGTGGGGTTGAACTGCTTACGCTAGTAGGTATTCCTTCACCAGAGCGCCGCTTCAATCAATATCCGCATGAGTTCAGTGGCGGTATGCGTCAACGTGTCGTTATCGCAATGGCACTTGCAGCAAACCCTAAGCTTCTGATTGCGGATGAGCCAACTACAGCGCTCGACGTTACCATTCAGGCACAGATTCTTGACCTGATGAAGGAATTGCAGAAGAAGATTGATACGGCGATTATTTTTATCACCCATGATCTTGGTGTTGTAGCAAGAATGGCGGATCGTGTAGCGGTAATGTATGCCGGACAAATTGTTGAAATGGGAACTGCAGAAGAGATCTTCTACGATCCAAGACATCCTTACACTTGGGGATTGCTTGCGTCCATGCCAAGTTTAGAGAGCAAAGGTTCTTTGCTTACCGCTATTCCTGGTACCCCTCCAGATTTGATCAAACCGCCTAAGGGTGATGCCTTCGCACTTCGCAGCACCTATGCTATGCAAATCGATATGGAGAAAGAGCCTCCAATGTATAAGGTTTCGGATACCCATATGGTGAAGTCTTGGTTAATGCATCCGATGGCACCTAAGGTGGAACCACCAACAGTCGTTAAGAATAGACAACGTATACTTAAGAACGCTTATCCAGAGCCAGTTTTAGTGCAAGAAGGCGCTAAGTAAGCAACTTGTTTTAACTAAATAATAAGAGGAAACGCTAGGCCATTTAGTTGGCTTAGCGTTTTTTTTATTTTCTACAATGTTCACTATTATTTAAATAAATATGAATTAATACGAACTTAATTAAATAAAAGGGTTGACTATTTATCGTTTTCATCTCAAAATGAAAAGGCATACATAGGGGGTATAACGATGAAGAAGATAATTATTACTACTTTACTTAGCGTTTCATTATTAGCTGTAACCGCGTGCAACAACGACACGGCTAATTCTGGCAACACAAACAGCGGACCTGAGCCTGTTCAGCCTGTCTTCAAGAATGTTTCTGTACATGATCCTTCCATTATTTTGGCTGATAATAAGTACTATGTGTTTGGCTCACATTTGGCTTCTGCTAAATCCGACGACCTGATGTCCTGGACTCAATTGTCCTCTGGAGTTGTTGATGGAAACGTACTCATCCCGAATGTCAAAGAGGAATTAAAAGAGGCCTTAACCTGGGGAAAGACGGACACTTTATGGGCACCGGATGTCATTCAATTGGCGGATGGTAAATATTATATGTATTACAACGCGTGTAAAGGTGATTCCCCATTATCAGCACTTGGTATAGCCGTGTCAGACCATATTGAAGGACCTTATAAGAACAAAGGGATCTTCTTAAAGTCAGGTATGGTGGGTGTAGGCGATGACGGAGAAACTTATGATGCCACACAAAAGCCGAATGTTGTAGATCCGGATGTGTTCTTTGATAAAGAAGGCAGATTGTGGATGGTGTATGGTTCTTATTCCGGTGGTATTTTTATTATGGAACTGGATACAAGCACAGGATTCCCACTGCCAGATCAAGGTTATGGCAAAAAGCTTCTAGGCGCAAATCATGCGCGGATAGAAGCTCCCTATATGCTGTACAGTCCTGAGACGGATTACTACTACCTGTTCCTATCCTACGGGGGGCTGGCTGCTGATGGCGGATATAACATCCGTGTAGCTCGCTCGAAGACACCTGATGGACCTTTTGAAGATTCTGAGGGCCAGGATATGATCGATTCACAGGGCACAGCTGGCGTATTGTTTGATGATCCTGCTTATGCTCCTTACGGAGTTAAACTCATGGGGAATTTCGAATTCCTGAATAATGACGATGAGCTCCCAGTAAGTGGGGAAGGATATGTATCACCAGGACATAACTCCGCATTTTACGATGAAGAGACTGGCAAGTATTATTTGATCTTCCATACAAGGTTCCCGAATCGTGGTGAAAAACATGAGGTTAGAGTACACCAGATGTTCATGAACGCTGATGGCTGGCCGGTGGTCGCACCACACCGTTATGGTGGCGAGAGCATTGATAAATATACGAAAGAGCAAATCGCAGGCGAATACAAATATGTGAATCATAATAAAGAAATTACGGCAGATATCGTGCAATCGGAGCTAATTCAATTGACGAAGAGTGGTAAAATCAAAGGCGCAGTAAAGGGCAAGTGGAAGCTTATCGACGATCATACTGCAGAGTTAACGATAGGTGGTTCTACTTATAAGGGTGTGTTCCTGAAAGAGTGGAATGAAGCTACAGCCAGTAATGTTATGACGTTCACCGCGGTTTCTAATGAAGGGATCTCTATCTGGGGAAGTCATGTATCACCTTCGGAATAAGATAGTTTAAAAGGATTAACAGCAGAAGGGGTTTCAACTAGTCATGTGTAATGGCTAAGTTGAAACCCCTTTTATAATGTAGGATTAGTCTACGAACTTTCGGATCACAATAACAGCATTATGGCCGCCGAAGCCAAATGAATTGGAGATGCCTATTTCGAGATTAGCTTTTCGTGCATTGTTAGGTACGTAATCTAAATCACAGATGGAATCAGGCGTGTCCTGATTGATGGTAGGAGGAATGATTCCTTCTTGGATACTCTTAACTAAGGCAATGGCTTCTAAGCCGCCAGCGGCCCCTAAAGCATGTCCAGTCATGGACTTATTAGCGGTTACGGGGATGTGGTAGGCATGCTCGTCAAATAATTTTTTAATCGCTAGGGTTTCAGAATGGTCTCCTACTACTGTACTTGTCGCATGCGCACTGATTACATCTACGTTGTGGGGCTGGAGATTAGCTTCATTTAGCGCTAACTTCATAGCTTGATAGGCACCAATCCCCTCTGGATGAGTGGCAACCATATGATAAGCATCAGAGCTAGCACCATACCCGATCACTTCGCCGTGAATCTTGGCGTTTCTACGTTGAGCGTGGGAGAGTGACTCAAGAATGACTATGCCGCCACCTTCACCGATTACAAAGCCATCCCGTCCTCCATCGAAAGGGCGGCTCGCTTTAGCAGGCTCTTCATTTCGTGTAGATAAAGAGGTGGCATTCCCGAAGCTGGCCAACGAGATTTCAGTAATAGCAGCTTCAGAACCCCCGGCTATAACAATGTCCGCACCGCCATAACGAATTAAACGGAAGGCCTCACCAATCGCAGTATTTCCAATAGAACAAGCTGTTACTGGAGACATGGTCGGGCCGAGAGCTCCAAATTTAATGCTGATCATCGCCGCAGCCATATTGGAGATCATCATGGGAATTAAGGTAGGGCTGACTCGATCAGGTCCACGCTCTTTCAGGACCGTACCTTGATCCATCAAGGTCTGAATTCCTCCAACACCAGATCCTACATAAACGCCAAGTCTCTCCTTGTCAATCTTATCAAGCTGGAGGCCAGAATGTTTCCAAGCCTCTTCAGTAGCTGCGAGGGCAAACTGACTGAATCTGTCCATTCGCCGTGCCTCTTTACGCCCAAATCTGCCTTCTGCATCGAAATCACGTACTTCGCCGGCAATTCTCGTCTTAAAACCTGTTGTATCAAATGAAGTGATCGGGGATATACCCGATTCACCAGAAATTAGCCGATCCCAAAATTGCCCGATTGTATTTCCAAGTGGTGAGATTAAGCCCATGCCTGTAATCACTACGCGTTCCATAATGAACCTCCTCAGCTAGTGTATACTAGTATTTTTCCACTTTATTTATCCTATTACAAGTTATCGTTTATCCTAGTATAATTTGTACTATACTAAAGGAACAGAAATCCCAAAGTGGAGGTAGCTTATGGCTAATCAAACAAGATTACAAGCATTATCTGATTTTTTGAAAGCACGTCGTGCGGCAATTTCACCAAGCTCTGTAGGCTTGCCAGAAGGCACACGCAGAAGAACGCCAGGACTCCGCAGGGAAGAGGTTGCACAGCTTGCAGGGGTAAGCAGTACCTGGTATACGTGGCTTGAACAAGGCAGAGATATAAAAGTCTCGTCCTCTGTTTTGGACTGTATTGCCACTGCACTTAGGCTGACTAAAGATGAGCGGAAGTATCTCTTTGCACTGGCTTTAGAAACTGGAACCGGAACCACACCCTATCCGCAAGATGAATCTTCCGTAATTAGTCCTTCGCTGCAGAAAATTTTACAGGAACTTAAATATTGTCCTACGATAATTTCTGATAGACGTTGCGGAATCGTCGGTTGGAATGAAGCTGCCGCCCATGTTTTTCTTGATTTCTCAAAGCTGCCCATCGAAGAGCGGAATATGATCCGATTGTTATTTGTTCGTAAGGAGTTTAGGCGCTTAGCAGTGAATTGGGAACAATTCGTCAGCGGTTATCTTTCTATCTTCAGAGCGTATTACGGACAGTATGTAGAGGATCATTGGTATGATGAATTTATAGAGGAATTGAAAGAATTGCATCCGGCTTTTAATGAGATGTGGGAGCAAAGTCGGGTTAGTTCGGCCCCGGATGTGTTACTAGAATTCAGACATGCCAAGGCGGGAAAAATGTTATTTCATCTAACCTCTTTGCAGGTTCATGGCAGTGCAGATTTACGCTGCAGCATCTATACTCCTGCGGGAGATTCGAATACTGAAACCAAGCTGAAGCAGCTTATGGAGCAGCACACAATAGAAGGATTAAGCTAGATGCACATAGAGAAGCATCCCTAGCTGAACTTCCAGCTAGAGATGCTTAATGTTACACTATTAGAAATCTGATGTTGAAATTTCAATAGTTCCGAATGTGGTGCCAGCAGGAGTGCTTAAGAGTGCAGCTACCAAAAGGGCATGAACTGCAAGCGTAAGGCTATTGAATGCTGGAATCGTGTATGTGATAACTGGAGCATTTACACGAGTGATTACTAAATCTACTGGGAAGTTGGAGTTATTGTTCACAGTAACAGCAGCGTTAATTCCACCTGCAAGGTTTTCATAATAAGATTTACCAATGACAGGGGCTAAATTGAAATATTGAAGCGGTAATACGATGGCCATAGTAACGACCTCCTTTTCGTTTGATAGAATATTCTATGTTGAAAATCTATTAATGCTAGAGCGAATGCCATGGTGAATTAGCACTTTTTAATAGAAAAAACCGGGGATGTCCAATAGCCACTTAGAAAGCGGCTGGGACATCCCCGGTTTGTTTTCGTACGCTTATTCCGTTTTATTACGATAAATCAGATACAGTATCAATCCGAATAGCATGCCGACAAACGACATTGCGGATATCGTTAAGTAAAGAGCTTTACCCCCAAAGGCATCATATAATGCCCCACCAGCATAAGAAGCCAGGATACCTGATACACCGAAGAACAATAGTGCAAGGACGGTTTGCCCTGTAGCACGCCATTCCTCGGGTACAATGCTGTAGAGGTATTGAATAGCAGCCGAGTAGAACACAGGGAAGGTAAGAATTTGCAGAATCTGCAAATACGCTAACAAGTGTGGATCAATGATCCAAGCTGAAATCAAGAAACGAAGGAAATAGAAGGCTCCGGAAATCGATATGATAATCAGTTCTTTTCCTTTTCGCAACCACCAGAAGCTTAATGCAAAGACAATGATTTCACTTATTGCCGCGAGGAAAAATGATTGGCCTACCAGTTGAGGACTGCCACCAAGCTCACGAATATAAACTCCAATAAATGTATCGTTCATTCGTGCGGGTACAGAGCTAATAAATATGAGCACCAGAAACATCAATGTCTTTTTGTTGCCAAAAAAGTGCTTGAGGCTATCCAGCGTGACCGGCTTACCTGTGACGGGGGCATCTGGCATGTTCCAGCTTACTATAAAGCTTATAAGGCAAATGGCAACAAACAGAAGAGCTATTCCATGAGAGCCGAAAAAACCAAGCACATAGCCAGTAATCAGAGCCATTACACCATAACCTAGCGCACCATATGTACGGATAGAACCATAGCTAATTCCAGCCGCCTCAGAGACTCGGAAATTCAAGCTTTCTGTCAGCGGATCAATGGGCATCAAGAAGAAATACAGCAGCATAGCAAAAAGAATGAGAACAACGTAACTGCTGGAATCGAACAAAAAGTATCCGGTTACCGCTGAGCATAACAGCAGAGCTAACAGCACTTTGCGGATGGTCTTTGTTTTATCACTGATCATCCCCCATAAAGGCTGGGCAACGATGGTAACAAAACCACCAGTTCCAATAATGAAGCCGATTTGCGATGGGCTTAGCCCTTGTTCACTTAGATAGACTGGCAGAAAGGGAATAAACATGGCTAGCAGAGCAAAATACAAAAAGTTAAACCCTCGTAAAAGATTTGGTGCATTCATAAGTTTTTTTACCTCACGTGTTAGAAAATTTGTATAGAGTCAATTTTGCTATTGTATCATGGATAATAAATGATTAGGATATAAATCTATTCGCGGAACTGCTCAAGATGACCCTAACCCTCTATAAATTTCTGGCCGTAATATGATAAACTGGTTACTATCAAAGCAAAATGCAAGGAGAAACGTTAATGATAAAGTTGGTATCATGGAATGTGAATGGTCTTCGGGCCTGTGTTAAAAAAGGGTTTGATGATTATTTTAAGGAAGTAGAAGCAGATATTTTCTGTGTACAGGAGACGAAGCTGCAAGAAGGGCAGATTGTTCTGGAACAGGGTGAAGAATACTATCAATATTGGAATTATGCAGTGAAAAAAGGGTATTCAGGCACAGCTATATTCACCAAAATCAAGCCGATCTCTGTGAGATACGGAATGGAAGAGGATGATGAAGCGGAAGGCCGGATTATTACGCTGGAGTTCGAACATTTTTATCTAGTGAATGTGTATACACCAAATGCCAAACGAGATCTGGCTAGATTGGATTACAGAATGGAATGGGAGGACCGCTTCCGCAATTACCTTCTGGAACTGGACAAGCTAAAACCAGTCGTTGTATGCGGCGATATGAACGTAGCCCATCAGGATATTGATATCAAAAATGCTAAAGCTAACCGCGGAAACTCTGGCTTTACCGATGAAGAAAGAGGAAAAATGAGTACGCTGCTGGAGTCCGGCTTCATAGATACCTTTAGATATTTTCATCCAGAGCTTGAAGGCGTTTATTCATGGTGGTCTTATATGCCGAAGGTGAGAGAACGGAATGTAGGCTGGCGGATTGATTATTTCCTAGCTTCTTCTAGACTTGCACCTAATCTGCTGGATGCCCAAATCGATTGCCACATTATGGGGAGCGATCATTGCCCGGTCATCCTCAAGCTTGCTGATTTCACAGATTAGAATCGAATATTTAAAAGGCCGCTAAGTCTCTTTAAAGGACGAAGCGGTCTTTTGTATTCATTAAGAATTATAGTCTGCCAATGATCTCAGGGAATTCAGTCGGTCCCATATTCACATTAAACTTTTGTTTAAGAATTAGCTGATTCTCTAGTAAGATTATTTCAAGAGTTATGCAGAAAGGCATTTCAATAAACAATAAAGTAAGCTGTAGCTGATCATCAGCAACCCAAGTAAAGCTGGACATGATTCGGTTCAAGGAAGCATCAATGACCTGTGCGAAGCTTTCGAGCCATTCCCCTCGACCAAGACAGATCACAGAATCCTCTCCAGTCTTAAATTGTAAAGTAACTGCAGCTTCGTTGTTATTGAAAGAGATAGAGAAGGTGTCCAAGGCAAATTGGTTGTCATCGAGCTTATAGGTTAAGCCGTTTATTCGTTCTTCTTGTGATGAAGAGGGCTGCAGTTGTGGCGGATGGATAGATAAATTCTTTAATTGTTCAACCAAGTGGGCAGAAGCAGCCGGCTCTAATGGCAAGGGAGCTGGTTTCATCGCGGGAAGCAGATGTTCCCACACAGCATTCAACATTCCTTGTATACTGTCTGATGCAGCAGTAGTAATAATTACGGCATCTTGCTCCGGAAGCACAACACAGAGTTGACCGAAGGCGCCATCTGCCCGGTAGCCACCGTGCTGGCATTGCCAGAACTGATACCCATATCCCATTGCCCAGTCATGATCACCTTCGCCATTGGAAATATGTTTGGAAGTAGCCTCATTAATCCACTTTTCAGGCAGTACCCGTTGATTATTCCAGATTCCTTTTTGTAAGTATAGCTGGCCGAATTTAGCGATATCCTCGGTTGCAATGTTTAAGCCAAAACCCCCTGTGTTAATTCCACGTGGACAAGACTCCCACGTAGCACCGTGAATGCCCAGAGGAACGAAGAGGCGCGGTTCTAAATATTCTAGCAGTGTTTGGCCAGTAACCCGTTGAAGGATCGCGGCCAGCATGTAAGTAGCACCGGTATTATATAGGAAATGTGTACCCGGTTGTTTCTCGACGGGGACGGAGAAGAAAGCTTTCACCCAATTCCCGTCGCTACTTTTGCGAAGGGTGTCCATAGTATCCACGACATGCCCGGTACCCATCATCAATAGATGTCTGATTGTCATATTGGATAGATTCTCCGTGATAGTCGAAGGAGCCTCTTCAGGGAAAAAGGAGAGGACAGAATCATCGAGGGTGACAAGTTTCTCAGTAACAGCAAACCCGATTGCGGTTGAGGTGAAGCTTTTGCTAAGGGAAAATAACATATGCGGAAGAACGGACCTGTAAGGAGCCCACCAGCCTTCAGAGACCACATAACCATGTCGTAATAGCATAAAGCTGTGCAGGCCTAAATTTTGTTCTTCTACTGCACTAATAAAGCAGGATATTGCGGTTGATGAAATCCCCTGTTCTTCTGGAAGACTTCTAGATAACTGCAAGCTGCTTGTAGTTTCCATACGCTCATCTCCTAAATTTTGAGAATGCTCACCTCCTAATTCTATAATAATTTCCAATGTAAAAATACCATTTAAATAATAACTAGTTTAGCTTTCTACAGGGCTGTTGCTGGATACATCAGATTGGAGCCGTTTCTCTGGCCAAGAAATAACATGAGAAGTTCGACTTAGTTTCTCATACATTAGCTGAGTTTCTTTTTTGAATATACTAATGACTAAATGAATAAAGAAAGCCAAGTCTAGCAATAGAACAAACAGATGAATAAGCATATTCCATACGGAGGAAAGATGCCCTAGAAGGGCGGAATCAAGCAAAAGAGCGTGAATCCCAAGCAGTACCCAATATAGCAGGCCATATCTGATCATCAGAGCCCAGAAAAAAGCAAGATTCCCGCTGCTCTTCACCCGAATCCGCACCATCCATTTCCCTAAGGTCCGTCCGCCCGTGAGAGCCGGAACAAGCATGAAGTAAATACCAGTTACAATCCAGAAGGCAGCTTTTATATCGAATCCGAAGAGTACCCCAAACCCGATGCTCCACACCATACTATCGATTAGAAAAGCTATTCCTCTGCGGGTATAGGAGACTCTTTTGGCAGCGCGGTCAATGTTTGTATCCAGTTGTTCTATACGTGGCAATAGCCCGGAGATCCAAATGGAAATTCGAAATCCAAAAATCCCTCCGATTGTGTTGGTAATGAGATCATCGACATCAAAAAGACGGTAAGGATGATCGAAGAAACCATAAATTCCTGTAATCTGCGTGATCTCAAAGGACAAGGAAAAGGCAAAGGATAGTAGAATGCACACGACCCAGCGTGTACGAAAATAATAGCCCAAAAACATTCCAAACGGTACGGTCAATGCAACGTTAAAAATGACCTGTAAAAATGCAGGCTCACGCAGTAATGACCAGTAGGTCGAGATTTGTTCAGGGATGATTGACGATCCATCCACAATATCCTGAATAAACTGAAGGGGAATGAATTGGACGATACTCCCAGAAGGTGCAGCATTGTGCCGGGAGGATGGAAAAGGAAGCAAGACAAGAAAATAAGCGTTCATCAGATAGAGCAGCAGCAGATATAGGATTAAAGCTCTAAGCTTATGTATATAGCCATGTCTGCGGTATTGTACGATAAGAAAAGGTAGTGTGAAGACCAGCGCTGCTATTGGAAACATCATGAACGCATACGAAATTGGAAAAAAGTACGAATGAAACATAAGTCACCTGCCGTGGAATTGTTTTTATAAGAAATTTGACTCTACTTGGAAATTAGCTATCCCCGGCTCATTATAAGTTTTTATGATAGGGAACTCAACTAATTTATCCAACGTTTCCGGCATACATATGTCTATGAAGGAGCGTGAAGTGGATGGAGAAAAAGGTTCAGCAGTATTATCGGCTCAAGCAAAAGCAAAAGGATATTGAAAAAGAATTGGCCGAGCTTCGTCAGGATATTTTAAATTATTGTAGTGAGCAGGAAACTAACGAGACTGAAATTGGCCGCTATAAAGTGAAGCTGGTCGTGCAAAACCGCAAAGAATATGATGATGCAAAGTTATATGAGACCTTATCAGACCCCGAAGTGTGGCGTTTGCTCTCCAAATCAGATCCGGCAAAGGTGGCAAGCTTGACCAAGTTGAATGTAATTTCAGAGGATAAAATCATGCATACTTATGCTTTGAAGACAGTGACACTGTTACAGGTGGATAAAAAATAGGGATTGAAGTGAGCGGTTCCTCGCGGGAGCCGCTTAATTTGGCTCATAACTGTCCAAATTAAGGAAATATGTTACAGTATTAGGGTGGAAGGGAGGTTGAATAGTGAAAAAAATAATCATCGGAGGCGTCATGGGCTTAACGATTTTACTTTTTTTCTTCTTTATTTTGCGGCATAATAATCAATCACTTGAGGTAAAACCGGATGTTATGTTCCCAACAGCGGAATACAGGGTGACTGATAGTAGTGCTCCAGGATTACCTATGCTTATAACTGCTGAAGGGGCGGATGTTATTAAGATACAGGCTACATCCGGCAATTTATTGTTATGGACTCCCCCTGACTACAAGGTGCATAACAAAGGTCTTGAGCTGAAAATCAAATCTGGAGATCAAATTTATTGGAGTCCAATGGATGGGGGGAATAAGCAAATAGATGAACCTCAGGATACCAAGATCACAGTGATTGCTTACCATAATGATAAGCAGATCGGAACGTCCAATGTAGAGATTCATAAGAATGATCTAGGTGTCTATACAGGTGAAATACCTGAAGTGAAGTAGCTGAGAATCTAAATCGAATCGCAACTATCCTCGTTTTGCGTTAAAATAAGAAGTGAAGCTGACCGAGTCCTTATAGCAACCCTAGAGATGGAGGAAGAGAATTCATGAAAGATTTTGAAGTAATGCTGGAGAAATATGCGAACCTAGTTGTAAAAGTAGGAGTAAATGTACAGCCTGGACAAGTCCTTATGGTACATGCACCGATCGAAACCGCAGAACTTACTCGCTTGATTGTAGCGAAAGCCTATGAAGCGGGAGCTAAATATGTAATTGTTGACTGGGACGATGAAGCAACTACACGGATCCGTTATGAAAAAGCCCCAGAGGATTCTTTCGATTACTATCCACAGTGGCAGGCTGAGATGATGGAGAAATTCGCGGAAGAGAATGGTGCCATCTTACATATTAAAGTACCTGATCCTGAACTGTTTAATGGCATTGATTCTTCTAAGGTATCTAGAGCAGTCAAAGCAGCGGCTGTTGCTCGCAAGAACTACTCCAAATATACTCGGAACAGCAAAATCAGCTGGTCTCTGGTCAAAGCGCCAACACGTGCTTGGGCGAACAAGGTTTTTGCCGATCTTCCTGAAGAAGAGCGGGTAGAGGCGATGTGGGAAGCTGTATTCCAGATGAATCGTGTGGGCAGCAATGATCCGGTAGCTGCTTGGAGAGAGCATATTGGTCAGTTGAAAGAAAGTCAGGACAGAATGAACGCTAAACGTTATAAAAGCTTGCATTACCGTGCTCCGGGAACGGATCTGCATGTAGAGCTTCCGGAAGGCCATTTATGGCGCGGGGGTGGCGGTGAGAATGATAAAGGCGTATATTTTGTAGCTAATATGCCAACGGAAGAGATTTATTCCATGCCCCATCGGACTGGCGTTAATGGCACAGTTAGAAGCACGCTCCCTCTTAATTTGAATGGACGGTTAGTTGAAGGACTTTCATTCACTTTTGAAAAAGGGAAAGTCGTAGCTTATGAAGCTGAATCCGGACGCGAACATTTAACCTCACTGCTGGCAACGGATGAAGGTGCATCTTATCTAGGAGAAGTAGCCTTAGTGCAGCATGATTCTCCAATCTCTCGCTTGAACCGCATTTTTTACAATACAGGGATTGATGAGAATGCCTCCTGCCATTTCGCGCTAGGAAGTGCTTATCCTGTAAATATTGAAGGCGGCACAAAGCTTACGAACGAAGAGCTTGTGGCTAGAGGAGCTAATGTCAGCTTAACTCATGTCGATTTTATGATCGGTTCAGCAGAGCTGGATATTGACGGAGAGCTGGTGGACGGCACGATTGAACCCGTATTCCGTAAGGGAAATTGGGTGTTGTAAGGAGAAGAAAAAAGCCGGATCTCTTCTAATGAGATTCCGGCTTTTTTTGAGTGCCTATATTGGTCATTTTTAGATTAAAAAATAGTTAAGACTCATAGCCTCACGTACTTCGGCCATTGTTTCTTGAGCAATGCTGCGGGCATGCTGTGTTCCAGAGATTAAGATTTCCTGCACAAGCTTGGGCTTAGTAGCATAATAGGAACGAAGCTCTCGCATCGGTTCTATAAGCTGATCTAGAGCTGTCGAAATCAACTGTTTGCAAGCAGAACAACCCATGGTACCCCGCTCACAGCCTTCACGAATTTCGGTTACCCCCGCTGAGCGAAAAGCACCATGATAAGCAAAAATAGGACAGATATCTGGATGTCCAGGATCATTTTTATGCACACGCGCTGGATCGGTTGTGGCTTTTCGTATCTTAAAGATAATCTCTTCCTTAGTGGAGTCCAGCTCGATGGCATTGCCAAGGCTCTTACTCATTTTAGCGTTGCCATCCGTACCCACAAGCCTCGGCGTCTCACTGATCAGCGCTTTGGGTTCCACCAGTATCGGGCTGTACAGCTCGTTGAATCTGCGGACGATTTTGCGGGTTAATTCCAGATGAGGGAGTTGGTCTTCCCCTACAGGAATGATCGTTGCTTTACAAAATGTTATGTCAGCAGTCTGACTAACTGGATAACCAAGAAAACCGTAATACAATTCATCTAAGCTCGAATTTTTCGATTCGGCTTTAATCGTGGGATTATGCCGTAAAGAATTCACAGTAACAAACATAGAGAACAAGAGGGTCAGCTCTGCGATTTCAGGGATCATCGATTGAATAAATATAGTTGTTTTCTCCGGATTTATACCCGCAGATAAATAGTCCAGTGTGATCTCATGCAGATGTTGACCCAGCAGCTGTGGACGATCAAAATGGGTCGTTAGGGCTTGAATATCCGCTAAAAACACAAAAGTTTCATATTGCTCCTGAAGGGCTACACGGGTCTGCAAGCTGCCGGCGTAATGGCCAAGGTGAAGCTTTCCAGTCACTCGATCTCCAGTTAAGACACGTTCGTTCATCATATAAATTCCTCCTGTTATTTAGCACTTGGTTACACTCGAGTCGCCACCACCAGCCATCATCCATGGCCATCACCTCCTTTAAATAACAAAAAAACCTCATCCAATAAGGACGAAGTTGTCGTGGTACCACCTTAAATGATCGTGTCACCTTACGATTCTTGGCTTACGATCTTCTCTTACCTGTACGGAGAGGTTGAATTTATTCTCGATACAGGTCCCTTGATAACGGCGGGAACCCCGGTTTTCCCTACTGTATCCATTAAGATAGTTCGGAAAAACAACTATAAAGGCCATTCGAGCATACGCTGGTCACCGGTTCGCACCTACCACCGGCTCTCTGAAGACCATGTTCGTCTGTCTACTTACCCTTTGTCATCGTTGTTCATGATATGTGAATTATTGTAATGCTGAACAGGGGTGTTGTCAATGAGTGGAAATCGTATGGTGATTGACAAGGTATCTAGGTTTATATGATCTAGCAAAGTATACCTTAAATGTATATAATCATCAGGAATTAAGTCCAATCTATCATTGCGGATTCACAATATACTACTCTATAACCTTGAAATGGAGTGATGATAAATGGCGACAATAATAAGTTATGGGTCACAGGCAAAAATCCCGTTAGATCCGTTTACTACTGCTATAACGGTTGCAGGGATTCCTGGAGCTGGAGCGGGTCTAGCCACAGCACAAGTAAATATTAGTCCGGCTAATCCGGCTTCTTTCTCCAGTAGAGTCGAGTTAAATGGTAGTTTTAGTCTTACTGCACTTGCTAATAGCCAATTTCTTGTTATCATCCGACGAGCTGGAGTCGATATTTATAGATCCTTTTATCGTTTTACTACAATTACTGATATTCAATTAAGTGCTCAGTGGGTCGATGGTGCTTATATTGGAGTCCACAACTATGAATTGGTAATTCAGAATGATAGCAACTTGCCTATCAATCTATTTGGACCCATATCATTCACAGCAACTGCTATTGGAGGAGAGGGCGTAATTTAAGTTATGTCTCTGTGCGCCATTTAAGGGACGGGTGAATCAATGCTTTGGACAGTTGAATCGATCTGATTCAGCTGTCCTTTTTTCGTGGGTGTATAATTGAAGTACAACTCTCACAGCATAAATCTCCAACCATTTCCTTCATATAGCGGTTTATTTATTTAAGATGTTATCCTCTAAAACAGCGTATTTATCGCCGTATTGTTTAATGATATGTTGTTCTCCCCAATTACATAATGCAGTCAAAATATCGCTTAAACTATCCCCATATTCACTAAGCTCGTATTCTACTTTTGGTGGAACCTGATTATAAACAATTCGGTTGATGATTCCATCTGCCTCAAGCTCGCGTAGCTGCTGGGTTAACATTTTTTGAGTAATGCCGGGCATCAACTGTTTTAACTCGGAGGTGCGTTTTTTGCCATGAGTTAAATGACATAGAATTACGCATTTCCATTTCCCTCCGATGACCTCTAGTGTGGCTTCAACAGAAATATTGTATTTTTTCTTGACAGTTGTTGTAGATGTTGTTGTCATGATAACCTCCAAGGTATGGGTACTTTTTAGTACCTATGGCACTTTTGAGTGCGTACTATTGATTATGTCCAATTTAACCTATCATAACATTTTTCATTCGATTTTTATAGAATGCTATAATTTAAAGAGCTTTGAGCAAAAAAAGCAAAACGAAATAAAAACCGTTTCTATACCTCCCCCGTCTTAATCTATGAAAGGTTGAAGAGAGGAGGCTAAGGAAGGACATGACGATGACTAATGCAGAAATGAAAAAAATAACGATTCTTGATACTCGGAGCGAGACGGATTTTTACGATTCGATATTGGTACATAGAGAACAACTGTACAGTATTGCTTATAGTTACTTGCGGAACCGAAACGATGCGCTGGAAGCGATGCAGGAAATGACTTGCCGGGCCTGGATTAAAAGAAAAACTTTAAAGGACCCCAAAGCATTCAAATCATGGATTATTCGAATTCTAATTTATGTCTGCATAGATGAACAAAGACGGAGAAAACGTTCCATGCCGCTGGTAGATGAAAGAATAGGAGAACAGGTCACACACATTGGCCATCATCGGATGGAAATGCTGTGGGCACTCGAGCAGGTTAAGCCCAAGTATCGCCATGTGCTGCTGCTAAAATACTACAATGATATGACCTTGACTGAGATCGCTAACATTATGAATAAACCCGAGGGGACGGTTAAGACTTGGCAGCATAAGGGGCTGAAGCAGTTGCGAACCATCATAAAGAATCGGGGTGAATGGAACAATGAGTAGTCAAGAGGAGCTTGCCATGTTAAGCGATGCCGGACGTATCCCACAAGAACAAAAAATAGAGAATGCAGCCGCTCAGACCTATGCGATCCAAGCAGGTTTGGAATTAGGCAAGAAACGTGGCAGAAGGTTAATATTCACAAAAAGTGCGATGTCTGTGCTGGCGGCTGCAGTGATGATAGCGGGCTTGCTGTTCTTCAATCCAACCCAGCTGTTGCCACAGCAAGGGACTTCGAGTGTTGAAACGTTTGATTGGGGCGTATTGGAGCCTTTTAAAACATTGGCTGCAGCTGATATTGATGCTCTTACACTAGAGTCTGCAATACGGAATGATTATGTACAAATCGTTAATAAGAGTGCTGAATCAAATGGATATAAAATTACTCTAAATGCTGTACTTGCTGATGAAAATAAAATCATGCTGCTGTATACAGGGACAACAAGTGATGGTCAGGAAGTGTACAGTGTAAATAGTGTGAAGCTGACAGATGCTGAAACTGGACGAGACGTAATGGAGGAGAATGGGAATAGAGGCGGAATGGGAGCACACGCAGAGGGAACCATATATACTTGGCTCGGCAAAACTGTATTTTCACTGGACCGAAATAAACCAAGGCCAACAGACGTAGTAGCGGATTTTCAGATTGCCTCTGTAGACCCGGGAATGTTAAGTAAACCGAAAACAGGAACGGTTTTATCCGACATGCGGTATTCTGATCGTTTAAAAGTGAACTTCTCTATTGATCCTAAGTTTTGGGAGCTGAAGACGGAGACATTAGTTGTTGACCACCCTTTCATAATTGATGGACAGGAAGTAAAACTAGCCGAAGTCGAGCTTTCTCCGTTAAGCATAGCGCTCAAATTTACGATAAATGAGGAATTGAAAACGGATTGGATCGTCCGAAATGAACTGTTTCAAAAGCTCCCCTATGAATTAACAGCGCAGGTTGGGAAGCACGACATTAAAATTAATCCGAATTCTGGTAGTGGATCTGATGATGGATTTATAAGTTACTTCAGCAGTAATGTGTTGGATCACCCGAAGTCACTGCGACTGAAACTTAATGCGGGGGCAGATCGAGAGAAAGAAGAGTATATTGATATTCTGAAAAAATGAGCGGTAAGCGATTTTAGTGAATATGTGTTGGGAGTTGTAATAGCGATATTAGTGAATATGCGTTGGGAGTTGTAATATAGAAAAAGGCCGCTGGTTGCGGCCTTTTTGTTATTGTTGGGACATTATACTAACTTTTCGAGTTACCTTTTAACACCAAACACGCCACTTGTTAAATGAGAACAAACTCCTGATGCTCCTATCGGGACTGTATGTGCTTAATGCTCCTCAGGGGGGCTAAGGCGCTTAATGTTCCTCAGGCTTCACACTTTTCTCAGGCTCCTCATGTTTCACAGGTTCCTCAGGCTCCTCATGTTTCTCACGCTTCTCACGCTTCTCACGCTTCACAGGCTTCTCATGTTTCTCAAGCGCTTAGCACTCCTAACGGACTGTATTGCAGCTATTTTGGCTTTTTTGACCATTTTGCTGAGTTTTCGGACTGTATAGCTCTTATTGGTCTAAATCCACACCAAAATTGAGCATATTGGGTTGAATAGCTGCATCTGAGTCCGATAGCACTGCGAAATGCCCGGATTCTTCGAAATAAGGGCTCCTGAGTCCGAACCATCTGGCCTCGTAAATATTGCACTGTAAACTGTAAAATCGTCGTCTGACCTCGCTAATACTGCACTGTAAACGGTAAAATCACCGCCTAAGCGTCTGAGCAATTTCGGAGGTACAAAAGTGGTGCTAATCTGGCGTTAATATGGCGCTAGTAGCACTAATATGGCGCTAATTTGGAGCAAAGGTGGCGCTAATGTGGCAACTAAGTTAATAACGCTCCTCACGTTTCTCATGTTCCTCATGTTCCTCACGCTCTTAGCACTCCTAACGGACTGTATAGCAGCTATTTTGGCTTTTTTGACCATTTTGCTGAGTTTTCGGACTGTATAGCTCTTATTGGTCTAAATCCACACCCAAAATGAGCATATTGGGATGAATAGCTGCATCTGAGTCCGATAGCACTGCGAAATGCCCGGATTCTTCGAAATAAGGGCTGCTGAGTCCGAACCATCTGGCCTCGTAAATACTGCACTATAAACTGTAAAATCGTCGTCTGGCCTCGTAAATACTGCACTATAAACTGTAAAATCGTCGTCTGGCCTCGTAAATACTGCACTATAAACTGTAAAATCGTCGTCTGACCTCGTAAATACTGCACTGTAAACTAAAATCGTCGTCTGACCTCGTAAATATTACACTCTAAACTGTAAAATCACCGTCTGAGCGTCTGAGCAATTTCGGCGGTACAAAAGTGGTGCTAATGTGGTGCTAATGTGGCGTTAATATGGCGGTAGTAGCACTAATATGTCGCTAATTTGGTGCAAAGGTGGCGCTAGTGTGGCAACTAAGTTAGTAACTTTTCTCGTTGTAGTAATGGGATATGTGTTCAGTAATTAGTTAGTCGAGTTAGTTGCTGTAATTTGTTTTCAACCATTCCTCGTTTGACCAGGACAATTTGCCTGCCCCTGAGCCGTCAACAGCGGTAAGTCTGGATTTTAGACTAGCTGGGTCATCTGAAATGTAGCTGTAAGGTAGTGTTGTGAATCCGTTCCATGCAAATGCTTTAACGGCAGCGGGTGCAGGGGAGAGAGGGCTGTTCTTTGCTGTACTGTCTCCTCTGAATGTTGCTCCATCAAGTGAATAGATCGTATCTAAAGCTGCGATTGCACCCGTATATTTGCTATTATTTGCATCCGCTTGATTGTTGCGAAGAGGATACACTACATCAATGATTACAGAACTTTCAAGTAATACAGCTCCTCCTTCTGTCGAGATGGCTCCGTTACTTGTAACCCCGAAATGATACCCCTTGCTTGAGATCGCTTTTTCCATAGCGGAGGTTAGACGTTTTTTAGCCAATCTGGTATCTTCGTTGTCCATTACAATGTTATAGGCATGCGCATTACCACTACGAAGGCGGGGCATGCGGTCTTGTATATCTTTATAGTAGTTGTGATGGAGCGTTACAGAAAGAAGCGCATTATCAGCTGCAAACTCTGTTGCGCCTATTAAGTGGCCCTTTTTTTGACTAGCGGCAATCGCAATGATGTCGTCTTTACTTAGGCCAACTGAGCTGCTTCTTAAATAAGCGTACATGGGATAGGCAGCTTTGTTGGCTTCCATAGCATTAATTTGCTGAGTAACCCAGCTGTTTGCGTTTCTATCATCCCCTAAGAAGGATGACCATGAAATGGTGACGCCGTTGCTGCCTTTTTTAACATCGACAACTCCGTCATAAGATTTATTGAAAGTGCAGTGGTCGATCCATACGTTGTTGCTGTTTTCAATGGTGATGTAGTCCCAGTCGTTTTTATCGTAATTCCCTTTGGTTGCTTCATCCCATTCCCACAGCTCATCAAATTCAAGGTTGCGGATGATGACGTTAGAGCTTCTTTTAAAGGTAAAAGCGGCATGTTTAATGGTTGCACCCTTAGCAGAGAAAATGGTCAAACCGTCGAAGTTGTCTATAGACACTTTGCTGACACCAGTCTCTATTAATACGGGATGTGTTAAAGCATTGTTATGAGCGCTAAATGGGGAGATCTTTGCTGCATCAGAAATTTCATTCCATCCCAGATCCAAGTCGTTCATAATTTCAATAACCTTTATTTTGGATCCTTTTCTCAGTGCAGTGGCAAGATCTTCTGCGGTATATACCTTTTTATAGAGTGGACTGTTTTCTTGGATATTTCCACCACCTGTTGTTCCTGTGGCAAACCCAGCCAAATCATATTCACTAACCTGAACCGGTGTCGACGTTGGTGAAGCAGTCGGTGTCGGTATAGCAGTAGACGTTGGTGAAGCAGTCGGTAATGGTGTAGCAGTAGGCGTTGGTGAAGAAGTCGGTGTCGGCATAGCAGTTGGTGTTGGTGAAGCAGTCGGTATCGGCGTAGCAGTTGGTGTTGGTGAAGCAGTCGGTATCGGCGTAGCAGTTGGTGTTGGTGAAGCAGTCGGTATCGGCGTAGCAGTTGGTGTTGGTGAAACAGTCGGTATCGGCGTAGCAGTAGGTGTCGGTGAAGCAGTAGGCGTTGGTGAAGAAGTCGGTATCGGTGTAGCCGTCGGTGTCGGTGAAGCAGTAGGTGTTGGTGAAGAAGTCGGTATCGGTGTAACAGTCGGTAATGGCGTAGCAGTAGGTGTTGGTGTCGGCGTAGTGCCAATGGTATCAGAAACGGTCACGTTGTCGAACATCGTAATTGTCTTAAAGGTAACGAGCCCTGCTGCACCTTTTTTTAATTTGGAATCGGAAGCTGAGAGCTCCAGCGTATCATTTACATACATGTTGATGGTATTTCCGCTCATTTCGAGTTTTACATTATACCAAACTCCTGGTTGCAGAGCGTAAGGTTTGCTGGACAAAGTTGTAGTAGATCCAGAAACCTTCTTTCTGATTTCCAGCATGCCATCATTATTATTATACAAAGAAGCTGCATAAAAATTATTTCCATCTATGTATCTGCCCGCAACATAAGTTCTGTTTGAGCCATTAAAATCAACTACTTTTACATCCGCTGGCCAATGCTAATGCCAACGAACTTATATATTATCGTGATTACCACGATCAACACCTTTCAATGTTTTGCACTAATTCAGTTGCTCACCTCGGGTGGACCTGTGTATAGCACATCGACTGTTATGTATGGCGTTTACGAACAAGCCTTTATGCTCGGTCATTTTGGATATGCCTCGGCGATGGGTGTCATCCTTGCGATTGTGATCGGGATCATTTCTATCATTCAATTCAAATACTTTGGCAGTGATGTTGAGTATTAAGGAGGGGACATCATGAATTCTACGAATCCGTTAGAACTGAGAGCACCTATTGGCCAATCTAAGAAAGTAAGCAAATGGAAAAAAGAATTGACGATTCCAAAAATATTAGCGACCATCCTGTTGATTCTAGCAACGTTGTTTTTTATCTTCCCTTTTTATTGGGTGGTTTCAGGGGCATTTAAGCTTCAGACTGTGGCAACAACGATCCCCCCGGAATGGTTTCCGGCTAAGCCGACTCTGCAAAACTGGACCGAGTTATTTAAGAATCCCGTTGAGCGCTGGATGTTTAACAGTTTCATCATTGCTTTTTGTGAAATGGCAGCGATTTGTATCGTTTCTTCCTGTGCTGGATATGTGCTAGCCAAAAAGTCTTTTCCTGGCCGAGGCATTATCTTTACGATGTTTGTTGCCGCTATGGCATTGCCTAAGCAAGTTATTCTTGTCCCGCTGTTTACGATGCTTGCAGATTTTGGGTGGGTCAACACGTATAAAGGGCTTATTTTACCGGCGATTGGCTGGCCATTTGGAGTCTTCCTAATGAAGCAGTTCGCGCAGACGATTCCAGGAGAATTAATTGAAGCAGCCAAAATAGATGGCAGCTCTGAAATTCGTTTGTTCGGAACCATCATTTTACCTTTGTTAAAGCCTGCAATAGGGGCACTGGCAATCTTTACTTTCATCACTTCTTGGAATGATTATTTCAGTCAGCTGATCATGACCAGATCGACTTCAATGATGACATTACCACTTGGGGTAGCGACTCTTCGGGGTGAATTCACAACAAACTATGGATTGCTTATGGCGGGTGCTGCGTTAGCCTCTATTCCTATGATTGCAATTTTTCTAATGTTCCAAAAAGCCTTTACCCAAGGGATTACTATGGGGGCTGTAAAAGGCTAGTTATTCTTATAACAACGAAAATTAATAGTAATGAATTAAACGATGGAGGCTGTAATTTATGAAATCATATGATCTTGAATCCTTTAAAGGCATTATTATTGCTATGTACTCCAGTTATGATGCTGAGGGGGAAATCGATAAAGAAGCAGCCCGAAAATTAGCTCGTCAGTATGCTTCTACGGGAGTAAAAGGTCTTTATATTGGCGGAAGCTCTGGCGAAGGTATGCTGCAATCTGTAGAAGAACGCAAACAAATGCTCGAGGCAGTTATAGCAGAGGTTGGAAAAGAGCTTACAATCATTGCTCACGTGGGTGCTCCATCTACAAGAGACAGTGTTGAACTAGCTATCCATGCTGAGAAAGTTGGCGCACATGCCGTATCGGCTGTTCCTGCGATCTATTATCGTCTGTCTCCGGACAGTGTTGAAAGTCATTGGCAGGAAATTATTAATAGTACAGCGCTTCCATTTATTATCTATCACATCCCGCAAACTACAGGCTTTCAATTATCGAAAAGCTTGCTGATTAAGATGGCAGCTCAGGATAAAGTGATCGGGGTGAAAATTTCGGCGGAGAGCACGTTTGAGCTTCAGCAATTTAAAGCCGCAGGCGGGAAGGATTTTCTAGTCTTAAATGGACCTGATGAGCAGTATTTGGCGGGCCGCAGTATTGGGGCAGATGGCGGGATTGGTGGAACTTATGGGGTGATGCCAGAGTTATTCCTAAAAGTGGAACAATGTTATGTGCAAGGAGAGATGGCTGAGGCGCAGAAATGGCAGTTTATCATCAATGATCTCATTGTTGAATTGCTATCCTTTCCTTCATTATATGGTGCGTGTAAAGCGATCCTTAGTGTGCGCGGATTTGAAACAGGTCAGCCAAGAATGCCGCTTTTACCGATTAAGGATTCCGATCAGGAGCGGGTGGAAGCTCTGAACAATAGAATATTAGATTATATTCTTGAAGCGAAAGGATAGGGTTAATAATGACTCGAATAAGTGATATCTTTCCGGTGAAAGGTCTGATTGTTTCCTGTCAGGCACTTGAGCATGAGCCGCTTCATGGTGGGGATACAATGGCTAAAATGGCAAGAGCAGCGGTTCAATCAGGAGCTATAGGAATCCGGACAAATGGTGTTCCAGATATTGTAGCTATCAAAAAAGAAGTAAATGTACCGGTCATTGGACTTATTAAACGGGATATTCCCGGATCAGCCATATTTATAACACCAACCTTAGATGAAGTGAAGGCGATTGTTTCTGCAAAAGCAGAGATTGTTGCGCTTGATGTAACGAATCGGGAAGAACGCTTAGAGTCAGTAAAGCCATTAATAGAATATGCACATCTGAGAGGTGTGCTGGTTATGGCGGATATTTCGACATTTGAGGAAGGGCTTGCCGCTGAGAAATTAGGTGTGGATTTCATCGGTACCACGCTTTCAGGCTACACCCCATACAGTACACAGCAGGAAGGACCGGACCTTGTCTTAATTCAACAATTAAGCAAATTAGTGAACATTCCTGTTGTTGCGGAAGGACGGATATGGACACCGGAAGACGCAGCAAAAGCTAAGAATGCGGGGGCATCCTATGTTGTTGTAGGAAGTGCAATTACTAGGCCGCAATTGATCACTTCGAGATATGTTAAGGCCGTGAGCAATTTCAATGACTGACGGAGGTGAGTCCGCGATGGAAGGGTATGATCCTCATATAGAATATGCGATCGGAGTAGATATTGGCGGCACGAAAATTAATGCCGGACTCGTCTCTTCACAAGGGGACGTTTTACATACTGTAAGCCTAAGCACATTGGCTGGACAGACGAAAACAATGGATCGTATTATACTAGCAATTCGGACATTAATGGATGAAATAACAGCACAACAAGCGGGAATTCAGCTCCAAGGAATTGGCGTAGGATCGGCAGGGCAAATGGATTGGGAGGCGGGGCGTATCCGCTCCGCTTCGGAGCTTATCCCTGGCTATGCTGGCACAGCTTTGAAGGAGTTGCTTCAAACACAATTTCAACTTCCAGTAATCGTTGATAATGACGTGAATGTATTAGCAATAACAGAGAAATATTTAGGTTCAGGCAAAGAGGTAAAAGATTTTATCTGTCTTGCCCTTGGTACGGGCGTGGGTGGAGCGATAGTCGTAGACGGCCATCTTGTCCACGGTTCTTGGGGTGGGGCTGGAGAGTTAGGCCATATGTCCGTAGATTTCAAAGGGCCTGCATGCGTTTGTGGTGGAACAGGCTGCTTAGAGCAGTATGCTTCAGGCACAAGTATCGCACGTCGCATGCGCGACAAGCTTTTATTACATAACCAGTCCCCAGAGAATGTAGACTCACGGGAAGTGATAGCGAGATGGCGGGCAGGTGACTCTCTGGCTACAGCGTTAATGGAAGACACGATTGCTGCGCTCGGATCCGCGATTGCTTCATTAATCCATATTTTTAACCCTAAAGTCATCGTCATTGGCGGTGGAGTTGCTGAAGCAGGCGAACTTTTGTTTGAAGGCATTAGAAGGGAAGTAAAGGGCAGAGTAATGCCATCGATGCTGGAAAATGTTCGTATTGAAGCAGCCTATCATGGTAATTTATGTGGAATGATCGGTGCGGGGCTGCAGATGTGGGAGTATAGTCCCGATAAAGTAAAGAGAGCAGAGTTATAAGGGGCTATTCACCATCTATCTGTATAGAAAGCCATGGAGCAATACGTAGAAGCGAGTTTAATTGTACATCGTACAACTATATTTCTCGAATCCCTCCAGCCGATGGGTATAAGTGTATTTTGTACAGCTATTTTCTTGATTTACAGCCTTAGTGGTGCTTCTCGTGTTTTTAGTTGTAGAAAATGCAACTAAAGTCAAAATGATTGCATTCGCCTACGAAATAACTGTATAGAATACATTTATTCTATTTCTCAGATTCCCCTGAGATCCGGTGTAATTGAGCCATTGAAGATTGATTAGTGTTTTGGGATTGGTTAAATTTTAAAATAATTTAGTTAGAACCACATGTGAATAATACTCCATGTGGTTTCTTTTATTAGTTATAGCCCGCCCCAGTACCCACTGCCGAATGAACCCTTCGTTCAACCATCAACACATCTAATCCATGTTATGGGAAGCTGTTTTTTGCTTTTTACGTTGAATTTATGATGATGATTCATTAATGTGAGCATATCACACGATATCGCTACGACGAATTCAATGTGTCCAAAGACTCGGGGAAATTCGACCTTAACTGGTCCGGCTCGGATAACTTGTTTGACCAAACCAGCCTAGCTAAGATTTTAATTAGGCTTAAGGGATACAAATTTTCCAGTTTGTATCCCTTAACTTATATAACAAAGGATGGGAAAATTATGGTCGATTATAATAACAACGAAGGAATAGGCGGTTTTCAACAAGGCAGCTATCGTCCATTAGCCATTCATCCCATTGAGGCGAATTGGACCAGACAATCCCGATTCAGAGCTCCAACATCGCTTTCAGTTTTGAAGCGAGTTGTTGACTCGGGGCGGCCGGATTTTTCATATGGATTAAGCTCGTTTACAGTGAATGAACAAAGGAGAGCCATTTTGGCTGTGGGGCAGGGTGATTTCGAGCTTAATCATCAATATGGCAAACTGTTTCGGGTTTGCTTTGAATCTGACACTGTGGAGCTGCTATTGGAGACTAAGGCATCCCTTATGTCTCCCCTGCTGATCAGCCCAGCCTCCATTTTAGTTGCGACCAATAGCATTCGAGATAATCAGCTCATTTCGGTTGACGAAAACGGCCAGATAAATTGGAAGACTGCAGTGGATGGTGTACCGTATGGCAGGCCGGTGGTAAACAGCGAAGGGTATATTTACCTGTGTACATATGAAGATGAGTCACAAATTATTGGGAGACTCTATGCTTTTGATGCGGATGGAACCATAAGATGGGTTTACAAGTGCTCGTCCATATTTTGGTGCGATCCGGTTATTTCCCGTGAAGGAATCATATATATTGGTCAAAATGTGAATTCCAAACTTTATGCTTTTAGTCCTGATGGAGAGTTGTTGTGGGAGAAACCGATGGGTCAAGGAGAAGGGCACCGTCCCCCTGTCATAGATCAGGATGGGGTTATGTATGGGTGTCTTTCTAGCCAGTTATATGCCATTGCTCCGGATGGCGAAGTGAAATGGATATACCAACCGGAGGAAAGCTACGTTGACACCAGCCCTTCCCTGGGCGCAGACGGTAATTTATACGTAAATTTGACCGGCGGGGAATTCATTTGTTTAACGCGAGACGGTGAACAGCTATGGAGAGCGGAAACTAAAGGTTTTGCAATAACTCAGCCAATTCTCGGCCGATGCGGCAACGTTATTCAAAGTCGCTTAATGGATAACTCGATTGAAAGCTACTCCGTTGTTGATATTTTTTTCCAAAAAGGAGTGCATTTAGCGGAGACCGCAATCAAAGGTTCCATTCATTCGGTGATTTTGGCAAATGATGACGTGATTTACGTCCTGTCCTCCTATTGGACGGCTAAGATGGAGCCTAAATGGGAACTTCATTTGCAAATCTCCATCGGGCAGTCCCAAGGTTGGACAACAGTACTGGGGGAGAAATTCAACTGGGAAACGATTGGTGAAAGCGCCAGATCTTTGTCTAACTTGATCTCTTCCCTTGTACTTGCTATAGGATACTTTGATGATGATGTGCGGGAGAGTGTAGAGCAACTGGAGACTATTGTACCTGCTCCGCTTATTCTGAAATATGACTGGGTAGAGGACGATGAGTCGCTTGGTCGGAGATTTGCTCCGGCACAGTGAATTATATAGTCCTAATTAGAAAAGTGTTTTTTTATAAAATGCTATAGATATGGTGGAAGAGCAAAAGCTCTGCCTATTAAATTCCCTTGATTTAATAGAATAATTTACCGATAATGTTAATGGGGGGACCCAAAATCAAATCCGTCATGAAGCAGGAGGCACTATCGGACAATGATGACTTTAATGAACATGGTGCGGGGAACGGAGAACGATCTTCCTGCTAAAGAGATGATTAAGTATTGGAATCATGAGCCTGGAACCTTAAAGATGGTAAGGGCCAGCAGCAATTTTATTTATACCTTTCAGTGGAATGGTAACCGCTTTTATTTAAGGTTTACTCATGAAGAGGATAATTCTCCAGACAATATCCAGGCAGAGCTGGATTTTATGATGTATTTATTAGAACAAGGTTATGAGACTGTCTCTCCAGTGCGTTCTAAGTCTGGCAATTGGATTGAAACGTTGTTAACGGATCACGGGCGATACCACGGGGTAGTTTTTGAACAGGCCCAGGGTGAATATGTTTCACTTGATGAGATGAAGGAACCTCATTTTTATCAATGGGGCCAATCGCTTGCACGTCTGCATAATTTTTCGGAAACCTATGCACCGAGCACACCTTATCGCAAAAGCTGGGTCGATTCATTGAATTTTATTTATTCCGTATTGAGCAGGCATCCTGAGGAGCATAAGGCGCTTAAGGAATATGAGCGGATTGAAGCTTGGCTATCGGAGCTTCCATTTGGAGTAGGGCATACTGGGCTCGTACATTATGATTTTGAGATGGATAATATCTTTTATATGCAAGAAGAATCCCGCTACAGTGCCATCGATTTTGATGACTCTATGTATCACTGGTTTGCGATGGATATTACATCGGCGTTAAGAGACCTGACGGAATCGGATGATAATGAGAGTAGAAGAAACATTGACCATTTTATTAATGGATATAGATCGGTTAAGCAGCTAGATGATGAGTATATGAAGTTGATACCTGAATTTCAAAGATTTGCAGACTTATACAGTTTTGCTAGATTACTTCGGTGTATGGAGAATACGGATGATTCTATTTTCCCGGATTGGGCGAAACAGCTTAAACTGAAATTAGAAAGAGTTTGTGACCGATTACGAACCGGCTTTCAAGCACATATAGTGCTGAAGGATATCACTGAAAAAAACTGGTACGCTTGTACTCAATTAGAAGTATCGGATGAGCAAAAGGCTATTTTTCCTGTACCAGTGGTCTATTGGTTAGCAGAAGCAGCTTATTGTGGTATGACCCCGCTCGCTTTATACGCAGATGAAGAATTGGTAGGTTTCTCTGTGTATAGCGTAGATCCTGAGGATGGAAGTTATTGGATTATGGCTTTTATGATTGACCAGAAATATCAGAACAGGGGTTTAGGCAGAACGGGTATGGATACCTTAATTCGTTATATTAAAGCAGAACATCATTGTGACAAAATCGTTATTGGCCATCGGATCGAAAACGAACGTGCTACGAATTTATATACATCACTCGGGTTCGTTGAAGTCAGTAGGGACGAGTTTGAAGTTATACGAGGGTTGGTAGTGTAAAAAGGGAAAAGCCGCCAAGGGTTTGGCGGCTCTTTTTTATATAAGGAAATAAATTAATCTACAGAGCCGGTTGTCAGCAGCTGATCAAAAGAGACAGGGAATAGTGGCTCAATCAGCGATAAAATTGCTTTTGCATACTCCTGAATTTCTTTCTGAGCGTCATGCTCCAGTCTTTGATTTAAAAAATGGGCTACAGATTGAACTGAAGCTGTCCAGTACCAACGAACGAATAATCCATAAGCAGGTAGAAACAGTCTTGCTTGTTCAGCACATATACCATCTGCTAAAGCTGCTTCATACTTAGATAATCCTAACTCGGTGTATTCTTGAAGCTCACGGGTGTATTTTTCACCAAGCTCCCATGCAATGATGTCACCACTGCCTTGTTTGGAATTCTCTGGTTTGGATCTCCATTCTCCCGCAGCAGGTTGATAAAAAACGGGTTCTTCTGTTATGTATCTTCGGCTGGATTCGTTCCAGGCTTCCAAGCTATCTCCAGTACCTTCGTAATGAGCAGAACCGACTACGTATTTCCACCACTGTCTCGCAACCATTAATGGGGCATAAACCTCAAATTGAGTGATGGCATGGCGGAAAGGAGAGGTATGTCCTTCACGGGCAAGGAATTTTATTAGTTTAATATCCCGATCACTAAGCTCAAAAGATTGTTTTGCATAAGAAACACGCGCAGCGTTAGCAACCGTTAAATCTGAGCCCATATGATCTACTAATCTTACATAACCTTCATTTAAAACTTTGATTGTTGTCAATTTAATGTAGCCTCCTTTTCCAAAGCAGAGTAAATGAGTTCGTCACACCATTGTTGATTGCAAAATCTAGTCTCTCTGAGGATTCCATCCCTAATCATTCCTGCTCTAATCATAACTTTTTCAGATTGAAGATTCTCTGCATTGGCATAGGCAACGACTCTATGGGCATTAAGAGAGCTAAAGGCGTAGCATATCAGTGTTTTGACGGCTTCTGTCGCATAGCCCATTTTCCAGTATTCCGGCAGTAAGACCCAGCCAATCTCCCACTCTCTGATCTCTTCCCAATTTAACTTTATACTTACGTTGCCTATGGGGGTTCTATTTTGCTTTGTACATACTGCTAGATCATAATGCTCACGCGGATCGCTGGTAGTCTGAGTCAGAATCGAAAGGAAGTTCTCTTTAATTTGTTTTGCATCTGGTGCGGTGTTTTCATATTTGTGAGACAAAGGATTAAGTTCCAGTTCTTCATAAAAAGAAAAATCATTGCTTGTATAATCTCTTAATATCAATCTGTCGGCTATTATTTCCATGAGTTAATACCTCCTAATCCATGATTATAATGGAAGACTCTGTAATTATCACGGAGTAAATTCACTAGAAATACAAAAAAATATTTTTGTAAATTTTTCTCTAGTAAAATTGTGGAATTGTGATACAGTAATTAAGGTTTATATATTTAGAGGGGGATGTAAGGAAAATGAAAGCTATTAAATGGAGCATCACTGCAGCATTAGCAGTATCTATGTTGGGTCCAATACATACAGTGAAGGCGGCAGATACGCGTAACGTCGATTACGATCAAGGTAGTATTTTACGGAGTGCCAGTTCAGTTTCGTCATCATACAATGAAGGCAATCCGCAGGTTGAAGATTTGATTTTTCAGATGGATGCTACCGAAATCACTGTTGGGGACAATGTTCCGGTACAAATCTATGCTAAAGATGCCGATGGCATTTCCGAACGCGTTCCGTTAGCTCAAGCAAATGTCGTAATTGAAAAGCCTTATTTGCTGCAAAAGCAAGCCGATGGCACAATGAAAGCCTTAGCGGTAGGAGAAACGAACGTAACGGTCATTTCAGGATCAGATTCCAAAACAATAAAAGTTTCGATCAGTGCGGACCATGATATTGATCAAGGTGCATTTGTTAATGGAACAATGTATTTGCCGGTTCAATCGGTTTTTCAAACGTTGGGAGCAACAGTCCAAGTTAATACAGCAACTAAAACCTTTAGCATTCGTCTAGGTGATTTGCCAATACAGCTTCAACTCGGAAGCGATATTGCAATGGTGAATGGTGCGAAGGTCAAAATGAGTGGTAAGGTGCAAAAGATCGACGGATCTACAGTTTTTCCTGCCACGCTTTTAAAGACTGCACTGTCAGCAGAGTTAATTTGGGATGGAAATTATCAGACGATGGAGATCTACTTCGGCAAAGCAGAGTTGTTCGCCTATACGAAACAAACTGCGCAGATTTTTAAGAAGGAAGAACAAGGAAACCTCGTTAAGTTCATTGGAAAAACATATTGGCTCAATCAATTCGACTCCGATTATAAGTTCCAAAAAGTCACTATTGTAGATATTCTACCTGATTATGAAGGTGAATTCGCCATTTCATTTAAGGTTTTATCGACGGGGCAAATTCTTAACTCTTATACAATGTCGGGGGATGAGTTGATCCGTACATTAGGAAATAAAGAATATTTCTTAACAACGGATCCATTTAAGACCTATAAGTGGTCGGATGCGATTTGGAGTAAGATTAAAAAGAGCATAGTTGCTACTGGGATGACCAAGCAGCAAGTGGAGTTTAGTTGGGGTAAGCCAATAAGTAAATCCACACTATCAGGTAGTGGCATTCAAGTGGAGACCTGGCAGTATGGTAATTATAACTATGTTACCTTTACGAACGGTGTTGTCTCCATGATTTATACGAATTAATTCTTCCTAACTTCTGCGTTACTTTAGTCATAGAGCCTGTCTTTGCGACATATCATTTTGGAGAAGCACTTTCAGAATTAAAGTGTTGACTATTGTTGGCCGAAATGAGGGGTTTATTCATGGCAAAGTCAAAACGTGGACATGCACTTTGGAATTTACCATCAAGGGGCAGGGGGACTTGTCCAATCTGTCAGAACACCCGTATTAAGCTGCTTTATCCCAAGAAAAAAACGGATGGAGCAGTTGTTAAGGTCTGTAAACGCTGTGACAAGGCTCCGCAGACGAAAGTGGATGCCGTGTTGATTTAAAAAGAGTACACAAAAAGAGGCTGTCTCAAAAGTGGATTTTTCTACGTATGAGGCAGCCCTTCTCATGAATAAAATAAAGAAGCGCTTCTCTAATAAGAGAGGCGCTTCTTTTAAATTCTACAGAGATTTAGTACGTATATGATTATTTCGTTATCCGATTAATGACCTGTTCGCGTCTAGGACCCACGGAAATCGTAGTAATACGCGTGCCAATAGAGGTTTCAATAAAATCAATGTAAAGCTTAGCTTGTTCTGGCAGATCTTCGAAGTCGGTGATCTGAGAGATATCGCAGTTCCAGCCAGATAAATGCGTGAATATCGGTTTTGCAGAGTTCAGTTTATTCGTAGCCGGGAACTTGTCGGTGATCTCTCCATTTTCAAGCTCATAAGCCACACAAACTGGAATCTCATCCAAATAACCAAGCACGTCAAGATTAGTCAACACGACTTCAGTGGCACCCTGCATTTGGCAGCCGTAACGAGTAGCTACAGCATCAAACCAGCCCATACGTCTAGGACGGCCAGTCGTAGCCCCGAATTCCCCGGCATCGCCACCTCTTGAACGAAGTTCATCCGCAACGGGCCCTTCTAATTCCGTAACAAAAGGTCCAGCGCCGACACAACTGGAATAGGCCTTGGTTACAGCGATGACATTCGTGATAGCTGCTGCAGGAAGACCGGCACCGACAGGTGCAAACCCGGCAAGTGTTGAAGAGGAGGTGGAGTAGGGATAAATACCGTGATCAGGATCACGCAGAGCCCCAAGCTGACCTTCAAGTAAGATAGTCTCTCCCTTGGCATAAGCCTCTTGCAGCAAGTCTGTTGTATTGGCTACATAAGGCACTAGCTGTGCAGCTTCTTCTTGCAGCTGAATCATTAATTCCGAGATTTGGATCGGCGCTTTCTTATATAAATGCTCAAGTAAGATATTTTTGGAAGCGAGTAATTGTTCAAGAAGTTTCTCAAGTCGGGCGGTATCAAATAAATCCGCTACCTGTATGCCTAGCTTTGCATATTTATCTGCGTAAAATGGTGCGATTCCTCGTTTAGTTGAACCGAATCCTTGAGATCCCAGACGTTCCTCTTCTAGTTCATCAAACAAACGGTGGATTGGAAGCACGATTTGCGCCCGTTCGGATACGAATAATCTAGGCTTTGGCACACCTCTATCCGTTAAAGCTTTCAATTCTTTTATTAATACTTCTGTATCAAGTGCTGTTCCGGGTCCAATAATGTTTGTAACGGAAGGATAAAATACCCCAGATGGCAGCATATGCAATGAAAATTTTCCATATTGGTTTATGATGGTATGCCCAGCATTACTACCACCTTGAAAACGAACGACAAAGGAAGATTGTGCAGCTAGCACATCCGTCATTTTTCCTTTTCCTTCGTCGCCCCAGTTTGCTCCTACAATTGCAATTACGGTCACGCGTTTTCGCCTCCCAAGCTTGTTTTTGGCTACAGGACTAAGTATAATGCTAGTTAAATCATTAGAAAAATTGATATAAGTTATATCTATTATAAGGTGGAGTAATGACGTGGGGATGGACATTAATTTGGAGTGGTATCGCTCTTTTTATTGGGTAGCGAATACTGGGAGTTTAACTGCTGCGGCAGAACGACTCAATATTACACAACCGGCAGTAAGTCACACGATTAAACAATTGGAAGAAAAAATGGGCGGCCCGTTATTTTTTCGCACTTCTCGCGGGGTCGATCTAACAACAGAAGGAAAAGTACTGCTTAGCTTTATTGAGCAAGCCTTTCATCATGTAGACATGGGCGAAAGAGCGATCGCAGATATGAACAATCTGAACAGCGGCGAGATTCATATCGGAGCAAGTGACACCTTATGCAAATATTATCTGTTACCTTTTTTGGAGCAATTTCATGAACAATTTCCCAATATCCGCATTCATATTACGAATCGTACGACACCAGAAACACTTACGCTTTTAAAAGAAGGGAAAATTGATTTTGGTATCGTCAGCTTGCCGACATCTGATAAACAGATTGATTTTCGCAAAAGTACTCAGCTTCAAGATTGCCTGGTAGGGGGCAAAGGTTTTCGTCATTTGGCGGACAAGACCATGCCGCTTGCAGACATTCAGCAGTATCCGTTGTTATGCTTAGAAGCGGGTGGCAGCACCAGAAAGTATATGGATCAGTTTTTAGCTTCTAATCATCTGACAATTACACCTGAATTTGAACTGGGAAGTGTGGATTTGCTTGTTCAGTTTGCGAAACGTGGTTTTGGCCTTGCTTTTGTTATTCGTGATTACGTAACCGAAGAATTGAAAAAAGGTGAGCTTGTCGAGATTCCTCTGGACCCACCTTTGCCAGAACGTAACATAGGAATTGCTACCCTGCGTGGAGTTCCTCTTACAGCTGCTTCAAAGTCTTTTCTAACATTATTAGAGTAGAATCAGGAAAGAGCTATTAGAGCATACATAGTGAAGAGGAGGAAAGGTAATGAATCCTTTACTGGCTCGGCTGCGCAAGGGATACGGGAAAAAGCTTCGGGCGCTTCATACCTGGAATGGCTGGCTGGTTGTGTTGCTCACACTCACAGGACTTGTGCTTGTAGGTGGCTTCTGGCGTGGCTTCTTAGGGGAAGGCAGAGTATGGATCAAAGGGCTTCATATCGTGGTCGGTGTCGCTTCGATTATTCCGGTTATTTATTATTTGCTGCTGGCAGGTAAACATTGGAAACAACTGAAGGAACGGCCTTGGCAACGTTTTAATGTAATCGTTGTACTTTCATTGCTGCTCGGCTGGTTCGTTTCAGGAGTGCTACTCTGGCAATTCCGCGTGGTGGGTCCACATGTATCGAACGTTGCTCTGGTCGTCCATGACTTATTGACCTGGATAGGCCTTCCTTATATTATTTATCATTCTTTGACTCGGGTAAAATGGCTTAAAGAACCGAGCCGGCGGATAGTGAAAAGTGGCATTGAGACAGGTAGCCCTTCGAATCATCGGGAAACCCCGCAGCCGGTTTATACACGTAGAGCTTTCATACGCGGATCGATTGGTGTTGGGCTTGCGGTCACTATAGGTCCATCGTTTATAAAATGGCTCGGCAGTTCAATTGGAAATATCGGGGGCAGCGAAACAATTGATAAGCTAATCGAAAGTGATCGTAATCAGTTGTTGCCTGCACCCCAGCCACTGGCGGCATCCTCACCCCCTCTCGGAGGAGGGGCGCAAGGACAATTCCGTGTTTACACAGTCACTCCGATTCCAGAGTTTACGAACAACAATTGGTCTTTTACGATAGATGGGCTTGTGGAGCAGAATTTCAAGTGGAACTGGGAACAGTTCGTAAAGCTGAACCGGACCGTTCAGGTGAGTGATTTTCACTGTGTGACAGGCTGGTCAGTCTATAAGAATACCTGGGAAGGAATCAAGCTAAAAGATCTTTTGAGTCAGGCCGGTGTGAAGCCCACAGCTAAGACTGTGAAATTCTATTCGGGTGATGGTGTATACACGGATACGCTCACATTGGAACAAGCTGACATGGATGATGTGCTGGTCGCGGTAATGCATGATGGAAAGCCGATTCCTAGCGATCTCGGCGGTCCTGTACGGTTAATCGTTCCGAAGATGTTCGCATACAAGTCTGTGAAGTGGCTGAACCGGATTGAGCTGATCGAAGGCGATCATACGGGATATTGGGAGCAACGCGGGTATTCAAATGATGCGTGGGTATAAAATAGGGATCGTTAACCTTAATGGGCTTATTGCCTGTTAAGGTTTTTTTGTTGATTAATTCCTTATTTTTTTAGCATATAGCAAATGAAGAGACGTAATAACAGAAATTGCTCCATACAATAGAAGTGACTGGATGCAGGAGGTGGTTGTGATGAACGGGGTTAGAGCCATAAAGCTGTTGGGACTTATTCTCGGTGTGGTACTACTGAACATTATCGTGTTGTCACCAGGTTTATTAGGGGTGGAAATCGGAGGAACCAGTGTATTTGAAATAGCTTTAGGTGTGACATTGTTGTTTGTTAGTCTACTTGTTGTTCTTTACGGAAGTTATATTTTATTGTTTAAACCTTCATCTATCCCTGCTGTGAAAACACTGAAATCTTATGAGGATTATATAGCCGCGCTTACTCAATACAAAAATGTCAAAGTGCTGAAAAAAGACATTGCGCTTGCTCTAGATCAGATATCCCGGATGGAAAAGAAGAGAAGTACCTTGTTAGATGTTTTAGGTCAGAGATTCGAATCCACTGAACTTAGCTTCAAAAAATTTAATGCAGTCAGTTATGAAGTAGCAAAGCTTTTTTACCTGAACATTCGAGGGATTCTGAATAAACTCAGTGTATTTGATGCCTCAGAGTTCACCCTTTTCTCCAGCCAGCATAGACCCTCGCAGTTCTCAGATAAACTGGTGCAAAAAAAGACAGCTTTGTACAATGAATATTTAGCCTACGTAACAGGGTATCTTGGGGCAAATGAAGAGATTCTGCTGAAGCTGGATAAGCTGCTGCTGGAAATATCGCTACTTGACAGTACAGATTATACAGATGTTGAAGAGATGCCTTGTATGAAGGAAATCGATGAGCTGATCAAGCAGACGAAATTCTATAAGCAATGAAGGGGAGATGTGTATGGCTAATAAAGGAAAAACAGTAGCAGTTTTAGGGACCATTACGGTGGTAGTTTTTGCTCTCGTGTATTTTGGAATCACCTTGACTTCTAATATAGGAAAAACCAAAACCCAGATTTCTTCCGAAGATGCGGGGAAGCAGCTTGAGAAGCTATATAAGAACATAAACGTGACCACTGCTGAGCAAATCAAAGGCCAGATTGACCTGGATCCTGTTGCGATTGGGGATTCACTACCAGATATCTCAAAGTTTCCTGTATCCGTAGACAATACAACAGATAGCTTTGTAGAGATATTTTCTTCTACAGAGAAATCAGGAACGGGTAATGATGGTTGGCTAAATGAAGTTGCTACAGATTTTAACAACTCTAATATTGAGGTGAACGGGAGTCATGTTTCTGTGAAAATCCGTAATATTGCTTCAGGTACAGCGACAGATTACATAAGATCTGGGAAGTATGTGCCAGATGCCTTTACCCCTTCAAATGAGCTGTGGGGTGAAATGGTAAAAGCAAACGGGATGAACACTCAGCTAATCACTAAACGCCTTGTAGGTAATGTAGCTGGTATTGTTACCAGTAAGGCGAAATATGATGAACTAATAGAGAAATACGGTTCTTTAAACGTTAAGACGGTTACAGACGCCATAGCAAATAATGAATTATCAATGGGCTATACCGACCCTTTTGCCAGTTCTACGGGTTTAAACTTTCTGGTAACAGCGCTTGGGACGTTTGGCGGTTCAGACTTACTTGGTGAGCAAGCGGTGCAGGGCTTTGAGAAATTTCAAGCAAATGTACCCTTTATTGCCTCAACCACTTTACAGATGCGAGAGGCTGCAAAAACCGGTAAGCTTGATGCTTTTGTCTTAGAATACCAGATCTTTGTGAATGCAACAGATTTGAAAGGGGGGTATGTATTCACTCCTTTTGGTGTAAGACATGACAGCCCGCTTTATGCTTTGGGTGATCTTCCTCAGGAAAAACTCGATATTATTAAGAAGTTTGCTGAGTTTGTTGAACAGGATAAATACCAGGAGCTGGGTGAGAAAAAAGGCTTCAATGGTCTTAATGATTACCAATCAGAGCTTAGTACAGTGGATGGCAGTCTCATATCCTCAGCTCAGAAGCTGTGGAAAGAGAAGAAAAATGGCAATAAACCTATCGCCGCAGTATTTGTGGCAGATGTCTCAGGAAGTATGAACGGGGAACCCTTGAACCGCTTAAAGCAATCTTTATTAACAGGCCAGAAGTACTTAGGCAAGGATAACAGCATTGGTTTTGTCTCTTACTCTGATAACGTTACAATCAATCTTCCGATTGGAAAATATGACACGAACCAGCAGTCCATGTTTGTTGGTGCGATTGACAGTCTACAAGCAAATGGGGGGACGGCTACTTTTGACGGGATCGCGGTAGCCATCCATATGCTTCAAACGGAATTACAGCTAAATCCGGATTTGAAGCCGTTGATCTTTGTATTAAGTGATGGAGAGACCAATGAAGGGCATTCCTTGAATGATATCAGAGGTCTTATTGAGACCTACAAAATCCCGATTTACACGATTGGCTACAATGCGAATATCAAGGCGCTTGAGAGTATTTCGAGTATAAATGAAGCGGCCAACATCAATGCAGATACAGATGATGTAGTCTATAAAATTGGCAACCTGCTCAATGTTCAAATGTAAGCTATTTTTTATAGGAGGGGTTCTATGTCGTTTACTATGGAAGTCGTAAGTCAGGAAAAGCTGAAATCAGTAATTGAAGAGCAGGTCAAACCTGAGCCTGAGGAAGTATCACAACTGAAAGCACTGGCAGTAAACAATGTCTCCGCCATTCTGGATCTGAATTTAGAGTCACTGGATAAGCGGAAAGCGGTGTTGCAATCCATTGATAGCTTCGGTATGGAAACGATGAGATCCTCTTCGGACAAAAACTCCCTGTTGCAGGTTTCAGTGGGAAATTTATCAAAGACAGGGGATGAAGGCGGCCAAGTAGCGAAAGGTTTGACGGAGCTTAATCTCCAACTGAAGGATTTGGATCCCAGTGCAGTAGATTTTGCTAAGACAGGTTTTTTAGGTAAGTTCTTTAATCCATTACGTAGTTATTTTGCTAAATATCAAAAGGCGGATGCTGTCATTTCAGATATTATAATTTCTTTAGACAAGGGTAAGACCGTTCTGAAGAACGACAATACTACGCTGGAATTCGAGCAACAGTCACTTCGGGAACTTACAAAAAAGCTACAAAAAGAAATTCAGCTCGGCATGCTGATGGATCAGGAAATAGAGACGCAACTGGAAGCGGCTAAGCTGCGTGATGAGGATGAGGAGAAAGTTCGGTTCATTACAGAAGAAGTGCTTTTTCCGTTGCGGCAGCGTGTCATGGATTTGCAACAGATGCTTGTAGTGAATCAACAAGGAATTATGGCCATAGAAGTGGTTATTCGAAATAATAAAGAGCTGATCAGAGGGGTGGACAGAGCTAGAAATGTTACCGTGTCTGCCTTGAAAATATCGGTTACGGTAGCTAGTGCGCTGTATAATCAACGAATTGTTTTGAAAAAGATCGAACTTTTAAATCAAACCACCGATAGCCTGATCAGCGGTACCTCAAAAATGTTGAAAAACCAAGGGGCGGAAATCCATAAACAGTCGTTAGAATCAAGTATTTCAGTGGATACATTAAAGCAAGCTTTTACAGATGTGCTATCCGCTCTCGATTCCATCAGTACTTATAAGCAGGAAGCTCTCCCCAAAATGCGTGAAACCATTAATCAGTTCAGAGAGCTGGCAGATAATGGCGAACAGCAGATTGTGCGGCTGGAAAAGGGAAATAAGTTGGGGCTGTAGCCTAGCAAAATCATAAATCCGGTTAATTATGCGCCTTGAGCAACAAATCCTAGCCTTTAGTCTGGTATGACTCCAGCCCCAAGACTGTTTTGAGCCTTCTTTTTCCCACGTATAATGAGATTAATTGAAAAACGTGAGAGGAAGGACAATAGAAATGAATGATAAGTTATACACTATGCCGATGGGAGCTCTTGATTCCATGCATATTCCAGCAGAATCACAACCCCAATCCAAAACGCGCAAACGTGGAGCAAGTCCAAAGACATATCGGAGTATTTTATACTTCTTAATCTCTTTGCCGCTTACGATTGTATATTTCGTGTTTATGGTGACAGGGCTGACGTTATCCATTGCGTTAACCCCAATATTCATCGGAATTCCTTTGTTTTTTGCAGTAGCTAAGGGATTGGATTACATCGTACAATTTGAGCAAGAGCTGGTCAGATCATTGTTAGATATTCCTAGACCTAGTGAAGAGGCCAGATCGGATATGCAGCTAGAGGGAGCGGGCTTCCTGCAACGAATGAAGTTAGGTTTTCATGGAGCGAAGTTTGCCCGTAACGTCATGCTGATTATGGGTCGATTCGTATCCAGCATTATTTTCTTTTCAATAACAGTAACTGTAGTAGCGGCTGCACTGGGCCTGATTACACTACCTGTGCTGCACCAGATTTTCTTGCAAACCATGGATTTGAACATTTTAGAGAATAGTGTGTTTGCTTTGTTCCAGATCGACTGGACATTATCCCAACAATATATCTCCTATGTAGTAGCTGGATTTGTTGTTGCCTTGTTAGCAAGTTGGGTAATTCGTATGCTTATGGATGTGCAACGTAGAATGCTGTTCGTATCCTACGAGGAAAGACAACAGTACTAATTGGAAAGAAGAGATTGTCTCCAAACAACCCTTACTGAATCTGAATAAAACACCAGACAATGATCCTTCAGTTCGTGGAGAATCACTGTCTGGTGTTTTTGGTCTGCGGGGAGGTTTGCTTTTGCAAATGATGAGCTAGTGGAGGCTGCCTGATTGCTTCATTGATTTTTTTTAGTGTCGGTTACTGGTGATGGATGTTGATGGAATGTGCGAAATAGCTGTACTTTGTGCAGTTATTTCGAGTGCCAAAAGAATAATCCTGACTTTAACTGCACTTTATACAACTAAAAACTAGAGAATCCACTTATAAGGGAGTAATTTCAGAAAATAGCTGCATGAAATACACTTATATCCAGTGATCGAGCGTTCTATTGGATTATAGTTGTATGAAATACAATTAAACTTGAGCGCTTTATAACGCTCCCCCAACTTGTGAAAAAATGTTCATAATCCCATATAAATCCTGTATAATGAGAGTTGTGAAAACGTTTGAACAAAAAATCAGGAGGGGTTCTATGCATTCAAATGGATTATTTAGATGGAGCTTTTTGGGGTTTGCAGTATTAGTTTTGTTAGCGCTTTCGGGATGTTCCAGTAACGAAAATGTAAATGAAAAAGTTGCTACATCACCAACCCCCAATCCAACGATAAGCAATACTTCTAATGCATCGGAGAACCCAACCAATGTGGGGGCGGCAAAAGGTACTGTGCACATAGAAAATATAGGTGAGCGGAGAATATTTGTTTATTTACCTGCAGGGTATGAAGCTGACAGTGAGCGTTATCCTGTTGTGTATATGCACGATGGGCAGAATATTTTCAATACAAATACCAGCTCTTTAGGCAAAGAATGGAGAGTTGAGGAGATCATTGATCAGCTCGTTGCTGATGGAACCATGGAGAAGGTTATCGTGATAGGAGTCGCTTCAAGTGATGGATCAGAACGGGGAATGGAGTATGTTCCATTTCCGGACGAGTCTATTCCTTCGGATGGAGCGAGTGCAGCCGAATTTACCCAATATTTTATCAATACAGTTATTCCCTATGTGGATGGTGCTTACCGGACCATTCCCGATCGGGATCACCGGATGATAATGGGATCGTCATTCGGTGCTATTCAGGCTTTATGGATGGGGTATCAGCACCCGGAGACCTTCTCAGCGATAGGGGCTTTATCCCCTGCCACTTGGGTAAGCAATGGACGTATATTGGATGAGTTGGCGAAAGAGTCCGGGAAGCCTGCATTGAAGATTTGGCTCGACATGGGCGTAACCGAAGGAATGCCAATTGATCCGCTTGTGACTGTACTAAAGTCGAAGGGATTTGTATTAGGGAAGGATCTATTCTTTCAGATGGACCCTTTGGGTACACATGAAGAGAAGTCATGGAATAGACGTGTACATAGTCCATTGATTATGTTTGCCGGGAAAGAGGCTGGACAAACGATCAAGCATGAAGTAAGTGACTATCTGACATTAATCGGACCAGAAGCTATCGATATACGTCTTAATTTACTAGAAACTATGGATAATGAGATGGATTTTACAATCCTTGACGGAGTTGAATATCAAGTGTTGAATCCTGAAGTAGGGCAGGTAGACAAGGCAGGTAAGGTGAGCTTCCTGAAGCCGGAATCCTTGAAAGTAAATGTTTCATTTCAAGGTGTTACTGAAGAACATTTGGTTAACTATGAGCATTATGTAAAGGTATTTAAAGTTTATGTGAAATCTCTTGATGTTGACGAGAACGGTGATGAGTTCTCCATTAATCTGAAGGCCTCTGCTCGAAAAATAAATTCAACTCCTGAGTATATCTCAGCGTTAGTGAGCGCTGCTGAAAAAATCGGTATATATAAAATTAAGGAGACTCAGGAGGATGTAATTCGTATAATCTTTACTACGAAGTAGTCATGGAAATTCATATTCCCTGGCTGATAATCAGGGAATTCCACCCTGATTCTTTCAACTAAAAGAAGCTGAGTCAATAAGTAGCGGTTCCAACTTATTGACTCAGCTGTTTTTTATCGCAAAATATATCCCCCATCCGGAAATAAAGTACTTCCTGTTGTATAGCTATTGGTCATCAAATAAATCGTTGTATGTGCTGCTTCGTCGGCATGACCCACCCTGCCAAGGATATTGATATTCGTATATTCGTCGTAAGCCTTGTCTCTAGTTTCCTGTTCTGCGCCTTCCCAATTAAAGTTGGTATGAATGGTTCCAGGGGAGATGACATTTACCCGAATGGGAGCCAATTCTACTGCTAATGCTTTTCCCAGACTTTCAATCGCGCCGTTACAAGCTGCATAGGAGGCACCGTCTGCAAGTGGACGTTGGCTGAATGCGCCGGACATAAGAACAATGGAGCCTGTAGGGTTGATAAAAGGGATGGCATGCTTTACAGCATTATATTGCGGCCAGAACTTTGCATTAAAGCAACTGTGTGCAATCTCCAAGCTAGAAGTAATCGGTCCTCTAACATAGGAGGCTCCCGGAGTGAACAAATGGTCAAAAACGCCGATTTTTTCAAAGAAATCCTTCAAGTCCTGTTCATTTTGATTATCTAGTGAATGAATTTCAACAGAATCGAATCCCAGAAGCTGTTGAGCTTTCTCTAATTTATCTTGTGATCGCCCAGCGATTATGACAGCTGCACCTTGTTCTACCGCTTGTTTGGCAGTTGCAAGCCCTATTCCGGAGCTTCCTCCAATAATGACGATGCGCTGGTTTTTTAATGAAATAGTGGACATATTTATCTTCTCCGTTCATAGTTAATTGGACTTATTAAGTTCTGTTTTTTATTATTAGCTATAAAATATAACCTGCACAGTACGCACTTTTTTCGTACTAGGTACGATTTTTCGTACTAGCTGGTTCGAACATACAGTTATATAACTATCGAAAGAGGGGATCGCATGGATTTGCTGGAGCCGAGATTAACCGGGGTTCTTACAACACTTGAAAAGATCGGTGGAAAGTGGAAGCCGCTCATTTTATTTATTTTATTGATAGATGGCACAAAACGATTTGGTGAACTTAGACGGATTATCCCAGATGTCTCCCAAGGTACGTTAGCTAAACAATTACGGGAGCTTGAAGAGGATCAGCTTATCGATCGGGTGAGTTATCATGAGCTTCCACTCAGGGTGGAATATAGTATTTCAGAACATGGCAAATCGCTAATTACAGTTTTGGATAGCATGTGTGGCTGGGGTAGGATGCATAAAGAATATTTGAATAATACAAGTAAGTAGAGGGGGTACATTATTATTCATACTATTTTGCAGGAACCAACGGGTCAGACCTACAAGACGCTGGTACAGGTAGCTATGGAAGTATGTGATGAATTTATTCTAGTAAAACGTGATCAGATGGAGTTGGAGCCAGAAGGATATGAACTGCTTGAACAGCTGCAACCTTTTCTCAAAAAGGTCATAAAAGATGACTATTGGCCGGGGACTCGGCTTATGGGGCATTATGCAGATGTTTATTTTTTTGATTGTTCACCTGAAGCGGTCAATATTCTTTTATCCTATTCCACCAGCTTGTACTCGTGGGTACAGACCAGGCTGCCTGATGATCTTTGTTTTCTAAAACAGGGACAACCGTGGCTAATCAATACAGCCCATGAGAGAGAAAGCAATTTGCTCACTGATGTGGATGAGGAACTTAATAGACTAGAGGCGTGCGGATTGTTGTTCCGTGACTTATCTGAGTTTTATAACGCAGATTAAAAAGTGGACTCATATTTATAGTGCAGAAGAACCCGCAGTTGGTGCGGGTTCTTCTGCATGTTCACTAATCATTCAACGCATCTGTTAAATTACAAGATTTCATATAATCAAAGAAAAGTATTGATAATTATTCTCATATGATTTAATATGATAACGATTCTCATTATCATTACTTTAGTTTGAAGAATGATAAATAAAATATAGATGGGGAGATTGATTATGAATCAGAAAAAATATTTATTAGCTGGGGTATCAGCAGTATTAGCTTTGAGTTTGGCAGCTTGCGGTAACAATGAAAAGGATAAGACAGCTTCAGAAAAAAGCACAAATAATGCTGCAGTAGCAGCAGAAGGAACTGCAAATAACAAAGGAAATGCGGCTCAGGAGGCTGTTGCCACTGAACAAACCGTTACATATTTGGGCAAGGATTATGTCGTGCCTGCAGAGATTAATAATATTGTAGCAGCAAGTCTCGAATCTATGGAAGATGCTTCCATACTGGGAGTGAAACCTGTAGGTGTACTTGCAATAGCTGATGCCATTCCAGGTTATCTGTCAACTGACCTAGCGGGTGCATCCTTAGTGGGGGATAAATTTGCTCCAAGTAATGAAGCGATTCTGCAACTGGATCCAGATGTTATCTTAGGGTCTTCCAAGTTTGGGGAAGATGTGGCCGGCGCACTTAATAAAATTCAAACGATGATTCCTTATTCACATATTTCAACAAACTGGAAAGATAACTTGCTCTTATTAGGCCAATTATCCGGTAAGACCACAGATGCAGAAAAAATTATTAGTGATTATGAATCTAAAGCTGCGGGTGCAAAGGCTGAAATTGGAGAAAAGCTGAAAGATCAATCCATTCTAGTCATTCGTATTCGTCAGGGGAGTATGTGTGTGTATCCTGCTGGCGTTTATTTGAATCCGGTTATTTATGAAGATCTGGGTGCTGCCATTCCTGAGGTGATTTCCTCTACAGAAGCACAAGCAGAGCTTTCATTAGAAGCTTTGGCGGATATTAATCCGGACTATATTTTCTTGCAGTTTGAGACTAGTGAGAATACTGATAATGCAACAGCTCTTGATGATTTGCTCAAGAATCCGATCTTCAAAAGCGTAACTGCTGTCAAAAATAATCATGTGTTTGTAAATGCAATTGATCCGTTGGCACAAGGTGGAACGGCTTGGTCTAAAGTAAGATTCCTGGATGCGGCAATTGAAAACCTGTTGAAGTAAAACCGAAGGTGCGATGAATAAGATGAATACAAAAAATTGGAAAGTTATATTGATCCTATCAACTTCTCCATTATTCATCGTATTAGCAATTGTTGTATCCGTCTTATATGGTGTTAAAGATATTGGAATATTGACAATATGGCAGGCGATTACACACTTCGATGCTAATAATGTGGACCACAACATTATTATGACATCTAGATTTCCGCGTGTAATCGCCGCTTTATTAGTTGGAGCGGCTCTGGCTGTTTCAGGGGCGTTAATGCAGGGGGTTACACGTAACTATCTTGCATCACCATCGATTATGGGAGTAAATGACGGATCGGCATTTGTTATTACGTTGGCTATGGTGTTTTATCCGGGATTATCGAATGTTCAGATGATTATTTTATCTATGGTGGGTTCAGCCATCGGAGCAGGTTTGGTTTTCGGATTTGGTTCATTGGTTAAAAACGGTTTATCTCCAGTCAGGTTAGCCATTATTGGAACTGTAATTGGTACTTTTTTAAGTAGTATCGCCTCAGCAGTAGCGATGTTTTTTCAAGTCTCACAAAATGTTAGCGTTTGGTATAGCTCGAAAATACATACCGTTAATCCAGATATGCTAATATTATCAGTTCCTTTTATAATCGTTGGACTGCTCTTGGCGGTTAGTATTTCTAAGTCAGTAATGGTTGCTTCCCTGGGGGATGAAACCGCGATTAGCTTGGGTCAACGAACAAAATGGGTGAAAATTGTCAGTATTATTTCGGTTATATGTCTGACCGGGACAGCAGTAGCTTTAGTCGGCAAGATAGCCTTTGTGGGTCTAATCATTCCTCATATTACACGGTTTATCGTAGGTATAGACTATCGCTTTATCATTCCTTGCTCAGCGGTGATTGGAGCTGTTTTTTTAGCGTTTTGCGATGTCTTAAGCCGTTATATTAACTTTCCGTTTGAGACGCCAATTGGTGTTGTAACAGCCTTTATTGGCATCCCTTTCTTCCTTTATTTAATTCGGGTTAAAGGGGGAGAGCAGCGTGGATAGAAGTAAAGTACAGTTTAGCCGCTATATGCTGACACTATTAGTTTTTATCCTGTTAACCCTTGTGGCCGGATATTTTCATCTTACGAATGGCGTGTTTGATATGTCTGTAATGGATGTGATAAAAACACTGCTGCGAATAGATCCTAATGCTAAATTTGACCTGGTTATTTTTCAGTTTCGGTTACCACGGATCATTATTGCCTCATTAGTAGGAATAGGTCTGGGGATGGCGGGAACTGTCATTCAAGGAATTACCCGTAACGGGCTGGCTGATCCAGGTATCCTTGGGATTAATGCAGGCGCAGGAGCTGCCATCGTTGCATTTATGTTTTTCTTTCAGATGTCGGGAGTTACTTTTTTTAAAGAAAGCTGGTTCTCGATACTAGCCATGCCGCTGTTTGGTTTTGTAGGTGGGCTTGCCGCAGTTGTCATTATCTTTATTTTTTCATGGCGGAATGGTGCACTCGATATGCAACGCTTGATTTTGACAGGGATCGCGATTAGCAGTGGTTTTGGTGCGTTGTCGTTGTATATTTCTCTGAAAATGAATGCAAGTGATTATGAGATGGCTGCGGTTTGGAGTGTCGGAAGTATTTACAGCGCGAACTGGACTTATATCATTATGATCGCACCTTGGGTGCTTATTTTAGGATTTATAATGTATCGAAAAAGCTATTTACTCAATTATTTTCAATTGGAGGATTCCAGTACAAAGAGCTTAGGGATCTCTGTAGAAAAAGAAAAGCTGATCTTTCTGTTATGCAGTGTGGGGATCGTAAGTGTTTGTGTATCTGTATCCGGTTCTATAAGTTTTATAGGCTTGATGGCTCCTCATATCGCCAGAAGATTAGTAGGGATTAATCACCGCTATATTATGTTATCCAGTGCAGTGGTAGGGATGTTTTTGCTGGTGATCTCGGATTATTTTGCCAAAACAATATTTCAGCCGGCAGAGTTACCCGTGGGTATAGTCGTTTCGATTATTGGAATTCCTTATTTCTTATATTTATTAGCAAAGTCAAGAGTGTAGGGGAGAGTGTACAGAAAAAATGACAACACAAGTAGAGCTCGAACACACAGAATCATGGAAACTTGAATCTCAGTATATGGGTTACACGTACGATATAAAGGTTTCTCTTCCGAGAGAAGCAGCACCAGAAAAGGGCTTTCCCGTGTATTACATGCTCGATGGTAATTCATATTTTCAATTGGGTCGGGATGTTGTGAAATTGCAGTCAAGAAATGCCCCGAAAACTTTTATTGCACCAGCAATTGTGATTGGCATTGGACATTATGGTACAGATGAAGAGGTCTCCAAAAGAAGATTTTATGATTTCACACCTCCAGCGAAGCAGTATGTATATCCGGATCGATTGAAAAATGCTGACATAGGACCACATGGTGGAGCTGAGAAGTTTTTGGCTTTTTTAGAATTAGAGTTAATGCCAGCAATCAACAAGAAATATAATGTGGATCAGCATAAACAAGCCTTGTTTGGTCACTCTCTCAGCGGTTTATTTGTCCTCTGGACGTTATTCACTCGTGCGAAGCTATTCCAGTATTATTTGGCCTCTAGTCCATCCATTTGGTGGAATGATCATGAAATCCTGACGTATGCGGAGCAGTTCTATAGCAAGGGTCAAGAGCTGACGGCCGATAAACAAAAATTATTGATTACCGTAGGAAGTGAAGAATCCTTTATGGTCGATGACGCAGCAGATTTATTTTCAAAATTGAACGAGTATGCTTTGCCTAATTTAGAGGTTGAGCACTATGTCGCACCCAATGAAAATCACGCTTCTGTAGTACCAACGATTATGAGTAGAGCGTTTCGAGTGCTGAACTGTTAAGGAGTGGGGATATGACGCAAATGAGGGCAGGCGAGCTTGTGCTTTTTGAACATATGGATCGTCAGATTACCGTGTATTTACCGAAAGAATATCATCTATTTCCGGAGCGGATGTTCCCAGCGGTTTTCTTACAGGATGGAGATTTTTTGTTCAAAGAGGCGATTATAGCTATAGAGAAAGATGTGAAAGAGGGAGTAACAGAGCCGGTTATTTTTATCGGGATTGATTCTCAGTTGCGGAATGATGAATATACACCTTGGGAAATGCCTGCTCTTTTTAAGGATTGGTCCTTTGGGGGCAAGGGCGATGATTATTTGAATTATGTCTATCAGGATCTTGTATCCTATATCAAAAGCTCCTATCGCATCTCTAACGAGCCGGAGAAATTGGCTTTGGGTGGTGTTTCACTAGGTGGATTAATAAGTCTGTACGCGATGTACAAGACTGAAGCTACCGTTGGGAATTTTATATTGATATCTGCGTCTGTATGGTTTAAAGATTTCATTCATTTCATGGAGACATCAAGACTAGATAGGGAATGCAGAATTTATATGTATGTTGGTGAACAGGAAGGGATCCACAAGACAAATGCCCAGAAGGACATGGTGCCTAACAGCAAACGTGCTTATGATATTTTAAAAGAGAAGATTGATGGAGCGGATCAGCGAGTGAAGTTTGAGACGGATCCGCTGGGCACGCATAATGACACGTTTTTCCTGCAATATTTTCCGAATAGTATCAGGTTCTTATTTCCAGCAAAATAAACATAATAGGACGAGCAGGAGAGAGTATTCTTGCATCGTCCTACTTATCGTGTGATAGCTGCTCTAGTTATTCTTCTGTAAATTCTCAAGATGGGCGTCCAAATTATCGAAGGTTTGGGAAATCCCCTCTAACATCCCCATATCAATCACTTGTTGCAAGGCTTCCGGAGAAGTGTATTTACCGGTATTCACCAGCTTCGTTTGACCCTCCAGGTCGATAAAATCTAGCTGGACAAGCGTTTCAGGCAAATCTTTTGAAATATTACCCTCTGCATCTGAGAATCCATCTGTATAAATGACTTGTTCTGGGACTGTAATTTCCTTATACAACGCCTTGCCCCAAGACTCCATACCGTAGAAATCCCCTTGATTCTTATCCACGCACTTCATGCAATAATGCCAAGTACCCCCTGGACGGAAATCGACATTACATACGGGAAGCGTCCAACCTTTTGGACCCCACCAGTGCTTCAAATGCTCAGCCTCAGAAAAAGCCTTGAATACTAGCTCACGTGGAGCTTGGAATACGCGCTCTAATACTAATGTGTTGCCATCAACAACTTTGGATACCACTTGGTTGGACGGGTTAGAATTTGTCATGGGATAGATCCTCCTCAAAATTTGTTTGCTTCCTGCCAATTTCGGCCTGAGGCTATGATTTATTATTGTTTTCATTGCTCTGTAGCTTTTGTAAATAATCATCCAGTCGATCGTATCGTTCTTCCCATATATGGCGGTAGGAGTTTAACCAATCGTCTATTTCCTTAAATGGATCAGGACGGAGCTTGCAAATGCGCTTGTTAGCTACAGCTTGAACTTCAATTAAGCCCGCTTCACTAAGGACGCGCAAATGCTTGGACGCTTGAGGCTGCCGTAGCTGAAGACTTTCTGCAATCTCCCCAACGGTTAGAGGATTCTCGCGTAATAGTTCAACGATCTGCATGCGGTGGGGCTCAGCTAAGGCACTCATAACGTTAGTATTCATAAACACAGATCACTTCGATTCATTAAATTCATTCGCATCTCTATTATGACATACTCTGGTTGAGCGGCTCTATAGCGCCTCCTTTTTGGTATTTCCTGTTTGTGATGATAATATACCACGGAGGGAATATTCCTGTAAAGGAATATATAATAACCATTGTATGACAACTGCTAGAGAAGGGCATGATACAAGCATTAAAAAGAAATATGTTCCATGATAACCAACAAACTTTACAAAAAACATAGGAATAGATATAATTAAGTATAACTTATCGGGTTTTAGAATTACGCAAGGGGCCTAACGCCAGTGGGCTCCTTTTGTATTTCTTGGCCATGTTACAGGAGGGTGAAGGTCATACACAATGAAAAGATTATGGTTTGTGTTCATTATGGTCCGCATGGGGAGCGTTTAATCCGGCGTGGTGTCCAACTATCTGAAATTATAGGGGCGCCATTGTTTGTATTAAATGTCGATAGTTCGGATATTGATGAATATAATCAGAGCAAAGAAATGTATATGACGGTCTGGAAACGTCTTGCCGATGAAGCTGGCGCAGAGTTTATCATTCGGAAACGTGAAGGCCGAAAAACAACAGATATTATTGTAGAAGTTGCTGAAGAGAATGAGGTTACACAGATCGTCATTGGACAATCTGCTCAAACTCGGTGGCAGGAGCTTACCAAACGTAATTTCATCAATGAACTCATTGGTAAAATGAAAATGATGGATCTGCATGTCGTGGCTGTGCAGCGGATGCGTGCAGGGCTGGAAGAAACCCATGAGGAAGGCGTTATCGCTTACCTGGTCAAAAACGGGGCTGAGTACCAGCTCAGTGATGAACCTCAGGGAGAGTATTCGCTTAAGGGAAAGTTCTTTCACGAACTACACACAGAATTTGAGAACGGTTTATTCAGAATTGAGCAAGAAGATGGAAAGGCTAGATATCTGCATATTTGTGATGGCACATTGACCGATTCTTTATAATCGGGCTTGCCCTTATCAACATTGGGGCCTTGTATAAAAGGCCCTACCAATCATATGATCTTTGGCTTTTGGTAAAAAAGTAAGTACTAAAGTTCACAACTTGATAAGCTCAAGTGGAAAAGGAGGACTGCCTTTGCTGCATGTAATCATACTTGTTCCGTTTCTAATGGCCTTAGTAATCGCACTTTTGTCCAAGAGAGCACCCAACCTTCATAGAGGATGGCTTGTTTTCCCTGGTTCACTCGTTTTGTTTGTTTATTTCTTAACCCGGATTCCCGTTATTAAAGGTGGGGATTTGGGATATGAAACCATTTCATGGATTCCTTCACTAGGAATTGATTTGGTTTTCCATCTGGATGGATTAAGTTTGTTGTTTGCTTTGCTAATCACTGGGATGGGTAGTCTTGTAATTATCTATTCAATTTATTATCTGGACCGGCGAAAAGAAGCGTTAACCCCTTTTTATATTTATCTAATGTTGTTTATGGGGGCGATGCTTGGCGTTGTGCTCTCGGATAACTTGATGGTGTTATATGGCTTTTGGGAATTAACAAGTGTTTCGTCATTTCTGTTAATTGCCTTTTGGCATCGGCGGCAAAAATCGCGGTATGGTGCTCTCAAATCTATGTTGATTACCGTATTTGGTGGTTTAGCGATGTTTGCCGGCTTTTTAATGCTTTATGTAATGACAGGCACCTTTAGTATCCGGGAAATTTGGAGTGAGGTTGGCGATATCAGCGGGCATGCTTTATTTATTCCGGCGATGCTACTAATTCTCTTAGGCGCCTTCACCAAATCAGCTCAGTTCCCGTTTCATATCTGGCTGCCGGATGCCATGGAGGCACCGACACCCGTCAGCGCCTATCTGCACTCGGCAACGATGGTTAAAGCTGGATTGTATCTTGTCGCCCGTTTCAGCCCTGTTTTCGCGGGGCAATATGAGTGGTTCTGGGTTGTGTCAGGCGTCGGTTTGATCACCTTGATTTATGGCTCCATCCAGGCGATGAAGCAGACGGACCTGAAGGCTCTATTAGCCTATTCAACGATTAGTCAACTTGGACTGATTATGGGATTGCTGGGAATGGGATCGGCAGCGGCATTTTATGTAGGGGAAGATTCAGTCTTTTACACTGCTGCAACAACAGCGGCTATCTTTCACCTTATTAACCATGCCATCTTTAAAGGCTCTTTGTTTATGATGGTCGGTATAGTTGACCATGAGACGGGTACCCGCGACCTGCGAAAGCTGGGCGGACTGATTTCCATTATGCCGGTTACCTTTACGGTAGCGATGATCGGCAGTTTCTCGATGGCTGGTTTGCCGCCATTTTCCGGGTTTTTAAGTAAAGAGATGTTTTTTACGGCTGTTCTGAATATCCGAAACCTGGATATATTGTCTATTCCCTCGTTGTTTACGCTCTTCCCGGTTTTGGCCTGGATTGCCAGCGTGTTTACTTTTGCATACAGTATGATTTTGGTTTTCCACACCTTTTTCGGAAAATATCAGCCTGAGAAGCTGGACAAAAAACCGCATGAAGCCCCATTTGGACTTCTGCTTGCCCCGTGCCTGCTAGCAGTGCTGTCTATATTTATCGGTTTTTTCCCGAATATATTATCCAAAACACTTATTATCCCTGCAATGAATGCTATTCACCCTATCTTGCAGACCGGAGAACCCTTTGTTGTGAATATTCATTTCTGGCACGGCTTTACACCAGAAATATGGATGACACTTGGTGTTGTGATTCTTGGTATTATTGTATACCGAATCTATGGCCGCTGGAGTCTGGTCGATAAAGAATGGGGCAGTGGCTACACTTTAAATCAAGTCTATGACGGAGTAATCCGGCTGGTCGAGAAATCGTCTAGGGCGTTGACTGGCACCTATATGACAGGTTCCATGCGCCATTACTTGATGTATATCTTCGCTTTCCTGATCGTAGCCATTGGTGGAGCCGTGTGGTATACCGATGGAATAACGCTTGGGACAACTGAATATGCTCCGTTTTCTTTGTTTGAAGTTATTGTTGTTATGGTTATGCTTGTGGGCGCTTTGGCTATCCCCTTTGTTCGTTCCAGAATCACAGCCATTTTGTTAACAGGAATGGTTGGTTATATGGTTACTTTACTCTTTGTTCTGTTCCGGGCACCTGATCTGGCGCTTACCCAGATGATTGTCGAAGTAGTATCCGTTACATTGTTCCTGCTATGTTTTCGGCATTTGCCTAAGCTGGAGAAAGAGCCGCTCAAACTTCGGTCCCGCTTGCCTAAGCTAATTATTTCCATCGGGATGGGAATAACCATGACATTGGTTGCACTTGCTGCTTTAGGCAGTAGTCCGTTTGAATCCATCTCGAAATATTATGTGGAGAATAGCTATACCTTGGGTGGCGGTAAAAATATTGTTAATGTTCTGCTCGTTGATTTCCGCGGCTTTGATACCATGTTTGAAATTACAGTGCTTGGCCTTGCCTCACTTGCTATTTATTCCATGATCAAACTGCAGCTGGATACGGATGGAACTATTGCCCCACTGAAGCGGGCTGTGAAGGATAATAAACCACGTTCTTCTGTAAGTGATGATGTGTTACTACAAGCGGTAGCTAAAGTAGCCTTTGTTATGATATTAATATTTTCGCTTTATCTGTTTTTCGCCGGACATAATAATCCGGGAGGCGGATTTATTGGAGCATTGATGGCATCAGCCGCATTGGTACTGCTCGCCATTACTTTTGGGATTGATATGGTTGAGAAGGTATTGCCTATCGACTATCGTAAGTTAATCGCGGTTGGGGTATCTGTAGCTTTTCTTACAGGAATAGGTTCGTTTTTATTCGATGTACCTTTTCTGAGCCAAGCGTTTGGCTATTTCCAACTGCCACTTATGGGCAAAACAGAACTGACCACAGCAATGTTCTTTGATCTCGGTGTTTTCTTAGCTGTTATTGGTGTCACTATGAATATCATATTTACGATCGGGAGGGATAGCTAATGGAGCTTATTATTGCCCTGGCGATCGGTGTACTGTTTTCCGTAGGTGTTTATCTAGTTCTTTCCAAAAGCTTGCTGCGCATCCTTCTGGGAACCACTTTAATAACGCACGGCGTTCATTTGTTGTTACTGACAATGTCTGGCCTCAAGACAGGTGCTGCACCATTGCTGGGTGAGGAAGCGGAAGCTTATGTCGATCCTTTGCCGCAGGCGCTCATTTTGACCTCTATTGTAATTAGCTTTGGAGTAACAGCTTTTTTTATTGTTTTGGCATACCGGACTTACCGCTCGACGGGTACCGATGATGTGGAAGGAACCAAGGAGGAGAGACGATGAACAACTTGTTAGTGCTGCCTCTGCTGATTCCGGCCATTACGGCAGTAATACTCATTTTTCTGAAAGAACGAGTACGTCTGCAACGAATCATAAGTGCCGTGAGTGTGTTTTTAAATATCTTTGTTGCAGGATTCATTGTGTATCAGGTAAATACAAACGGTATCCAGACTTTATATATGGGGGGATGGCGTCCACCTTATGGCATTGTGTTTGTTGCCGATATGTTTTCGGCATTGCTCGTGTTGACTGCGGCCATTGTTGGCGCGGCTTGTCTGTTTTTTTCCTTCGCTAGCATTGGGGAAGACAGGGAACGGTTTTATTACTATCCGTTTTTCCATTTTTTATTAACCGGGGTATTTGGCTCTTTCCTCACCGGGGACCTGTTTAACTTGTTTGTCTGCTTTGAGGTGCTGTTAGTTGCCTCTTACGCTTTGATCGTACTTGGTGGGTCCAAGGGTCAACTGCGAGAGACATTAAAGTATGTATTAATTAATGTGATTTCCTCTTCCTTGTTTGTGGCGACGATTGCTTATTTATATGCCGCGACAGGAACACTGAATATGGCGCATCTATCTATGCGTGTAGCAGAGGCGGAACAAGGCGGTGTAATGAACGTCATTGCGGTTCTGCTGCTAATTGTATTTTCGATTAAGGCAGGTTTACTGCTCTTTTTCTGGCTTCCCGATTCTTATAGTGCACCGCCATTGGCTGTTAGAGCCCTGTTTGGGGCTTTGCTAACCAAGGTCGGATTGTATGCAATTACTCGTACCTTTACTTTGATTTTTATTCAAGAACCGGGACTTACCCATACATTGATTGCCTGGATGGCGGGGGCGACGATGATACTTGGGGCAATCGGGGCATTGGCATACAACGATTTGGGCCGAATATTTAATTATAATATCATCATCAGTGTAGGATTTATTGCTTTTGGGATCTCTGTTGCGACTCAGGATTCGTTAAATGGTGTAGTGTTTTATTTAATGCATGACATGGTTGCCAAAGCATTATTATTCTTCCTGGGTGGGATGATTATCTCAGCTTCAGGCACTGACCGCTTAAAAGAAATGGGTGGTTTAATCCGACGTTATCCGTGGACCGGCTGGATGTTTTTTGTACTGACTTTGGCATTGGTTGGTGTTCCGCCCCTTAGTGGTTTCGCTGGAAAAGTGATGATGGTGCGGAGTGGATTTGGCGAGAATCACGTGGCTCTGGCGCTGATTGCACTTGCATCCAGCTTCGTAGTGTTATATTCCTTGATCAAGGTATTCCAGCAAGTGTTCTGGGGTGGCGAGAAAAGGGAAGAACAAGTCAAACCGCCTCATTATAAAGCTATGATGGCACCGGCAGCTGTTCTGTTCGCGATTGTAATTCTGATGGGTGTGGGTGCGGAGACGGTAAACGGACTTGTCAGCCAAGCCGGAGCTGTACTGGCTGATCCAGCACTATACATTAACGCTGTCATGAAGGAGTGATACTATGGCTTTTCAACTATTATTGAATTTCATGATAGCATTCCTGTGGATGTTCCTGCACAATGACTGGACTGGGCCACGTTTCGTCATTGGTTTCTTGATCGGTATCCTCATTCTGCTCGGAATGCGACGTTTTTGGCCCAGATTATATCTAGGAAAAGTGTGGGCAATTATTAAGCTAATCCTGTTGCTGCTGCGGGAGCTGGTCGTTTCAAGTTATGTAGTAGTAAAAGCTGTTCTGAGACCGGAGCTTAATATACGTCCAGCAATCTTGAAATATACTACAGAGCTGAAATCGGATTGGGAAGTGGCTACTTTGATCACATTGCTCTGCCTTACTCCCGGATCTGTGGTACTTGAAGTATCGGATGATAACCGGACTTTGTATATTCATGCCATGGATGTTGAGGATCCCGCACAGTTCAGAGCGAATATCCGTGACACCTTTGAGCGTGCGATATTGGAGGTGACCCGTTAATGATCCATTTTATTCTTATGCTCTCGCTTACGATTATGGCGCTGGCGATTGGTGTATGTGCCTGGCGGTTGTTGAAGGGACCTTCTTTGCCCGACCGGGTAGCGGCACTGGATACGATTGGAATTAATCTGTTAGCCATGGTAGCCGTTCTTTCTGTTTTACTCCGAACGCAGGCTTTTATCGAAATTATTTTGTTAATAGGCATTCTTTCCTTTATCGGCACGACGGCATTTGCCAGATACATCGAAAGGGGAGTGGTGCTTGAACATGGAAATGATCAAGACAGTCGGTGAATTGCTGTTTGCCTTATTAATACTGATGGGGGCATTGCTTAGTGCTGTAAGTGCTTATGGTCTGATTCGGCTGCCTGATGTTTATCTGAGATCACATGCTGCTGCCAAAAGTGCCACCCTTGGTGTTTTATGTGTTCTGAGCGGGGCCTTTCTATATTTTGCATTTTTTCTAGATCATATAAGTGCTAAGCTGCTACTGGGGATTGTCTTTGTATTTATGACCTCACCTTTATCTGCGCATTTGACGGGCAGAGCTGCTTATCGCTCAGGGGTTCCCTTATGGAATCGCAGAATTCAAGATGATTTAAGAGAGGTACTGGAGAAAGAAAAAGCTGTAGCAGCATCCCCTGAACGGGATGTGCCTCAAGAATAAAATCCATGAAATGGTGATCTGCGATTTCGGATTACAACAATAAGTTTGGATCGCAATAGCTAAAAAGCAACAACCCTGCATGAAAACGCGGGGTTGTTGCTTTTTTAGATTAAAACTACTCTTTTTTGTTATCTTAACGAACTAATATTTTGCCTTCTCCAGCAAGGATGCGAAGTACTCTTGGGAGTCGATCACCATCATTCTCAGGGATGTCCAATTGAATGCCGTAGTGGAAACTGCCTTGTTGTTCTTTGTTCCATTTCAATATTCCTTCTATGTACATAGATTCATCCGTAAGATTCATTTCCATGCCAATGCGTACTAGGTTATTTTCTGGGTTGATATTGAGGGGTAACGATAAGTGGCAACCCGATCGACTGATGTCGAACAATACAGCCCTTACAGGCTTGGAAGGAACCTGGATTCCGTTAATAGTAAGAATATGAAGATCAAATGTTACAGGTTCTTTAAGGGTATATCGAAAAGGTTCGGTTCTGCGATTAGTGTTCATATGCTCCTCCATACTTTTCCATGTAATATAAATTATCGACATAAAAGTAGGATTAGTGAAGAGCTGATTCAATTTTTGATTTATTTCACTACTTGAGCAGTCTCGTAGGTAAGGCAGCGCAGACTTTGATCAGGATAACGCATTTCTGCCGTGTAGCTGCTGCCATCTTCCAGCATCATCTGAACAGCGACCATGCCGCGTTTATCATTGGTGTCAGTGTTGATCAGTGTTGCTGTAGCAATTTTCCGGCTTTCTTTTTGTTTATCTGTTAGGATAGTTATGGCCGCATTGATCCAACGGGCATTTTTATAGATAGTGCTGCCAGCAGAAGCGCTAATTGGTGTTCTTTTCAGAGCAATATTAATCGCGGTCGTATTCACTACCATACCGTTTATGGGATCAATTAGTACATCATATTCCCAGAATTCCTTACCTTGCCCTTCTAGGGTCTTGGCGTTATATGGACTGAAATGTACAGCCCATGTCCACGGCAGCGAGGTTCGGGTATCACTCAGAATAACCCGCATCTGCAGCTTGGCAATATCCACATCGAATAATTTGCGTACGCTTGAAGCAGCCAGAATAACGGCATCAGTTTGACTCAAATTCTCTGCAGCAGGCGGTGTGACAGTGGTCCGTTTGGATTCAGAAGTCTCATGACCCGCCATGTCTATGAAATTCTTAATGGTTTGTATTTCTTTAGGACTCATCTGCGGTTGCAGATCGTCATTCACTGTGGACACCGGCGTTGGTGCTTCCAACTTCACCCCTGGGGTTTTGGTGCTGGTTAAAGCTAAATGGGTGGTGTTTTGAATGACTGCACTGACGATTAGCAGACTCCCCGAGAACAGGAGTATAGCTAAAGTAGTGGGGAATTTTTTGTTATTCACTTGAATAACCTCCATTTGCTTCGGATGATGCTGAATCTTCCTAACCTTAAACTATAGATGTTATAGAGTAGGTGAACAGATGTTATGGAGTTGTAAAAAGATGCGGATACTTGTTCCTTGACCTAAAGTAGAATTCAGTGAAATTCTAGTTTGATGCGCATCTGCGATTTGCTTGCATAAAGATAAACCAAGACCCGCACCCCCGTATTCGCGTGTGCGCGATTTTTCACCTCGATAAAAGGGTTCAAAAACACGCGCACTCTGTTCCGGTGTCATCCCAAATCCCGAATCACATACTTCCAATATGGCTTCATTTTGCAATACATAGGCAAGCAAGCGGATGGTGCTCCCTTGCGGAGATGCATGAATGGAATTTTCGACAAGGTTAACCAAGAAGGAAGTTAGCAGATCATGATCACCCCAAACCGCAGGGATGGAATAATCCATTTCTAGTTTGATGCTTGCTTCGTCCAATTTAAGCTGCTCAATCTGTTTAACCGATTTGAACAAATCTGATATGTCTACTTGTTTCAGAGTCAGAGGATGATGCCGTAGGACGGACAAATCCAGCAGTTTGAAGGCTAAATTCTTCAGGCGTAAGGTTTCACTAAGGATATATTGACCAGCCATCTGCTGTTCTTCCTGGCCTATATTTGCGGAAGTCAGAAATTCAGCAAATCCCTGCATACTGGTTAAAGGTGTGCGCAGTTCGTGGGCGAGGTTATCGACCATTCTCTGCTTTTCATCGGCCATATTAGACAGTTCGATCACGTGCTGCTCCACTGCGTTTGCCATTCGGTTAAAGTTCAGGGCTAACTCACCAAATTCATCTTTACTGCGCAACTGCACGCGCTCGGTATATTTGCCTTCAGCGATCGTTTTTGTAGTCTTTGAAAGCTGTTTAAGTGGTTTGGTCAACTGCCGGATCAGCAAGTAGAGTAATAGGAGCAGAATTGGACCGATAATCCAGTTAATCATTACAAAAAAACGGTTCAGCTCATGCTGCTTAGCATACAGGTCACTGATATCACGTTGATAAACGATCGACAAAGCTTGATAGGGAGCAGGGAGCTCAGTAGAGAGTTGAATAGAATGTGACTCCGGTGTTGAGACTGATGGGACTCCGGCATTCGGATAAACCAGCTGGTCATTCTCCCAGAGCTGTAGTCCGATTCCCTGCTTATGATAAAATTCACCATAGGATTGAGCCACACTTGAGATTAAAGTAGAGGTAAGTGTGGCCCCACGGGTCTGAATCGATTCAAGATTTTCATAAATGTTGTTTGCAATTAATAGCTGTTCGCTTGAAGCACGCTGCATTTCGCTGTCCATGTTCAGCTGCCAGCTTTTTTTCATAATCATGATTACACTCACATCTAGGGCGACGATGAAGAAAGCGAGGACTGACAGCAGAATTTTATGCCAGAATCTCATACTAGACCTGAACTTCCAAGCGGTAACCAAGCTTAAATACGGTTTTAATTCGTTCTTCCCAGCCTAGTTTTTTGCGCAGCTGTCTGATGTGAACATCTACGGTACGGGTATCTCCTTCAAAATCATAGCCCCAGGCTAATTCCAGCAACTTTTCCCTTGATAAAGCAATATTTCTGTTGCGGATAAGGACCTCAAGCAGCTCAAATTCCCTAGCGGTTAAATCTACGGGTATCTGATCCACCATCACAAGCCTCTCAAGATAACGTACCTCAACGTTTTCACAGAGAAAATTGGAAATGCCTTTTTCGCTCCTACGTAACACTACATTGATTCTTGCCAACAATTCAAGGATTTCAAAAGGTTTAATAATATAATCATCGGCGCCCAGTTCAAAGCCTTTGATGCGATCAGCCAGTGAATCTTTTGCGGTGATCAGAATCACCGGAATTTGTAAGTGAGCAATCCGCTGCATGATCTCAAAACCGTCCAGTTCGGGCAGCATTATATCGAGCAGAATTAAATCGGCCTTTTCACGTTCCAGCAGTTCAATAACCTCCAGCCCGCGATAAGCCTTGCTATAGGTATGTCCGACTAATTTTAGATTCATAGTAATTAAGTCACTGATTGCACGTTCATCTTCTACGACTATGATATGGCCCATAGTTCATTGTTCCCTCCTAAGCTAGCAAATCACTTCCTAATGCTAATAAACTATAAACAACTTATTACAGAATTGTCCAGTGCAGGTATGAAAAAGCATCTAGTTCTTCCTAATTTGGTTTGTTGATACAGCTCAAAAAGGACTGAAAAAGAGAGCTGAAGCAGTCTCTTAATCAATCCTGAAAAACATCATTATAAACCTTCGCAACTCTTGATTAATTGGAAATTCCATCTGTTGTTGACTTAGACAAGTGGGCATCAGGGGCAATAAATTCGTGAACGATTTGACGAAAATACTCGTGATTATCATAGCTGTTGTACATACGCCAGGCCACTGTTTGGGAGTTGCCGAAAAATAACCGCTCGAACTGGGTTTGACGACCTCCGAATGCACCCGCTCCTAGTTCCCAAGCCAGCCGGAATAAGGCATTTCGATACCACGCATCCGAGACATTTCCCTTCAAATACTCATAAAGATACGAACCAGCGCTTGATGTAAAGTCGGCTTCAGAGGGGATCATGATGAGACCGCTTGAACTGAGGTTTTGAACCATTTCAACCATCTCTGGATAAAACTCTGAAAAGTGAATGGTTGAAGCCAACAGTGGCCCTTTATCTGGAACGAGATATCCAAATTTGTCGAGCGAAGCCCCTATTTCCGCTGCAAGTCTTAAGGCTTTGAAAGTTTCTAAATAGGTTAATATTCTGGAAATAGGCAAAATCGTGTAGGCCTCAAGGACAGCATTTTGTTCTTCCGCCAAAGACTCTAGCATACCAAGAAAAAACTCGGTCTTTGCAATATAGCGGGTGATAATTTGGTGGGCCATATGCGTATGAAAGTTACTCTCGCCGAATAATCGGGAACAGTACCTCTCATCGCCATAATAAAATATACGATCATGAGGGACCAGTACGCGGTCAAAGATAACAAGGGTATCCATTTCTTCATATCTTGAACTTAACGGATGGTCGTAGGAGGATGAGGCAGCGTAGCTTTCACGGCAAAAAAAAGTCATCCCAGGCAGATCATTAGGCACCGCAAAGGCAAACGCAAAGGGATTATCATCATCCACAAGTGAGGGTGAGGGAGTTGGGAATACAAGCATTTCATCGCATGTAGCTCCCTGTGTTGCCATCATAAAAGCACCGGTAACAAACATCCCTTGATCATTGATTTCTACGACTTTTGCAGCGATAGAATCCTCTGTAGCATCAATCTGGCCGGATATTTTGCTGGCTTGAGGCTGGATGAAAGCATGGGATAAGGAAATGTCATGATCTCGACAGAAGGCATAGTATTTTCTGAGGTTCTCAGCATATTTCGGATTATGATCCTCAAGGATATCAGCAGCTGTGAACAGAGACATGATGGCCGTATTCATATAATCGGGGGAACGTCCTAAAAATCCGTGGTGTCTGTTGGACCAGAGTTCAATCATTTTTCTCCGGCGTTCTAAATCTTCAGCATTTTTGGGTGGAAGAAAAGATAAACCAACCGGATCTCCAGTATCAGGTGAAGGATAGGTCATCTGCGCCAAATAACGTTCATCACACTGCATGTTATACATTTCGGCTTGTGTTTGTATGAGACCTTGAAAGGCAGGGTGTTTGGATAAAGGACCTTCAACACGTGTTCCTTTGTACCAGATATTGATCTTTTGCCGGTCGATTCGTTCGATGTATTGATTACCTGTTTTTATAGGCATAGGTTCCACCTCTTTGAAGTCATCTTTGACTAATAAAGCCGTATTATTGCTATTAATGTACGTAATCATGAATCTCCGTGTACATTGTCCATAAACCGTGGTGAGCTGGGAGTTTAGGGTTGACATAAACGATGCTGACTTGTATATTTTGGATATTGGATTACAAGTGTAGTCATACAGAGGAAAGAAAGGCGGATAGAATGATGTCTACGGAAACTCCAAAGATCTCGGATGCCGAGTGGGAAGTGATGAAGGTGCTGTGGGCAAGTGCCCCACGCACTGCAGGTGAGATTGTTGAAGCACTAGAAGGCAGCAGGGACTGGAACCCAAAGACGGTACGGACGTTGATTAAGCGTCTGACAGAGAAACGGGCTATTGGTTATAACCAGACAGGTAGGGTGTATTCCTATTATCCGCTGGTGCGGGAAGAGGAATGTGTCCAATCGGAGACAAGATCCTTTCTGAAGCGGATCTACGGTGGAACTCTGCGCCCGATGTTGGTCAATTTTTTGCAGGATGAAAAGTTGTCCCGGGAAGATATTGAAGAACTGAAGAGAATTTTGGATGAACGAAAGGACTGAGCCGCTTGCTGGAAGCTGCATACAATCTGTTCGTCAAGGTATTGTCGCTGTCTGCCATGGCGAGCGTGCTGGCTCTGCTGATCTTATTGACCCGCTTCCTGTTCAAGGATCGTCTGAAACCTACTTGGACGTATCTTCTGTGGATACCATTGATCGTGAGGCTGGCTATACCTTGGGCACCTGAAAGCACATTTAGTATTTTTAATCTGTTGCCGCTGGAGAAAGAAACGGCGCAGAGTTCCTTTATTCCGTCAGCGCAATCGGAAGTTGGCTTTACTTATGTCCCAGAGTTGACCGGAGGGGAAAAGGAACCGCCGTCAGTTACTGGAATTGCAAAAACTGGACCTTTGCCGGGAGAATCGACATCGGATGATGTGGCACAAGTCAATCCGCATACCGATTCAGGATGGGAGCCGATACATGTACTGGTTTTGGTGTGGTTTGGCGGAGCGGCGGTGGTGCTGGGCATGTCGGTTCGAGCGCAACTGCGATTTACCGCACGGGTTCGACAGGAAACGGAGATTCATTCCTCAGAAGTCCAACGGTTGTTCAAATCCTGTAAGCAGGAAATGCAGGTGCGTCGCCCAGTCAAGCTGATCGGGACGAAGCAGATTGCCGTACCGACACTACTTGGCGTTATGCGGCCCAAGTTGCTGCTGCCCACCTCTACTTTACACACTCTGGAGACGAACGGACTCCGTCATATATTCCTTCATGAGCTGGCACATGTGAAGCGCCATGACATTTTGCTAAATCTGCTGACAGGTCTGCTGCTGGCCATGCATTGGTTTAATCCTCTGTTGTGGTATGCCGTACGCCAAATGAAAGACGATCAAGAGGTTGCCTGTGATGCTCTGGCCTTGAAGCATCTTGAACCAGCTTGCCACAGAAGTTATGCCTTGACACTTCTCAAATTGTTAGAAACCTTACCCGATCCGATCCGGTTGGCAGGTACAGCTGGCATTTCAAGCAGTAAAAAGGAAATGGAAAGAAGGATTATTATGATCACCAGGCACAAAAAATTTACGGCAAAAAGCTCAATGCTGGGCCTCGCTGTAATTATGATCTTAAGTGGCTGTACCCTTACAGGAGCAAAGCTAAATTCTGCATCAGCTCCGGCAATGAGCGCTCCTGCTACTTTTCAGGCAGAAGTGCAGGATAAAAATACAACGGATTCCAGTGTTAAAGGCACTTTATTGGCGGAAAAAAACGGAATCACGGTATCTGCTAATCCCACTGGTGAGAATACACTTTTGCATAAAGTCACGGTAGATGTGCGTGGTGAAGTAAGCCGTACGTTCTTGTGGAATGCAGGTGAAGATAAAACTCGGCCTCCATTGATTGAAGAAGCAGATGTGAACGGAGATGGAACTAAAGAAATTTTCATACGCATTACGACCGGCACGGGTACTGGACTTTCTATGAGTGAGATTCATGTGCTCCAGCCTGCTAGCTTGGAAGAGCTTGTGGTCGAAGATCCGATCGAAACGTTGAATCAGAAGCTGAAATCATCCATTACACATCGAAATAACCACACTTATGTATCTGCTGAACTGGACGGAAAGCATTTGACCAAAGTGTATGATTACACGGAGGGAGCTTGGGGAGAGAAGGTCGGATTTGGCTCTATAGTTTCATACGAACTGATAGATGACCAAATTGTAGCCCATATGTCCGGTGCGGCGTCTATGTCTGAGTTTCCGCTCGAAGTTATTGCCGTTTACGGGAAGAATCTGACCATTGAGAGCGCACAGATGTACTATGGATCGTTTATATCTCCACCACTCAGTGAACAGGATATCAAGTCCATGATGGAAAAACAGCTTCCGGCAAGTGGTTGGACCTTTAGCAAAGACGGAGATCAGTATAGGGTGGATATAGATCCACTGAATGGCGTAGGGGAAGGCAATAGCTATAAAATAAATCCGCTTACCGGAACGGTTCATGACGTAACTTCTGGCAGTCCACTGAGAAGTCTTGTAAACCGAGAAGCGATAGATCTGTGGAACATCTCTAACGGTACAGAATACCAGAAGGAACTGTATAAGTTACTCCAACCTATCTTTGATACAGAGGGTTTCAAGCCAACAGATACGGACTGGATTTCAGGCTTTATCGGGGATGGTTATTTGTTCAGTGATGTTAGGCAAGGAAGCAGGGAATTCACGATTAAAGTAGATGTCTTTACTGGTCAGTGGGAGGAAATTCCTGACCCGTATCAATAGTTAAGTTTCAAGGTCTGTACCGTATTATTGAAGAGACCATTACTAGCGAATTGAAACTAAAAGCAGCCAGTACGCGCCGATAGATTATCGGCATGCACTGGCTGCTTAATTTTTCTAGAAGGGAGGACAGTCTTACGACTGTGTAAATTACGGATGACTAAAGGACTATTCGACCTGGAACTGGTTTAATTCGTCCTGAAGCTTTTTGGACAACTGATTGAGCTGCAGGGACAGTTCGGCAACCTGTTCAATGCTGTCCAATTGTTCTTGCGTACTTGCGCTAACTTCTTCCGTTGAAGCGGAATTCTCTTCTGTAGTTGAAGAAATGATTTCGAGTGCCTGTAGGATTTCATCTTTGTGTTTATGGACTTTGGAGGTGTTGCTGCTGATTTGAATCATACGTAATCTTAAAGCCTCCAAATCGCTGTTGATGCTAAAGAATACCTGTTTCGTAGCCTGCACGGATTTTGCATTTTCTTCGGCAATTTCAAGTCCTTGGGCTGTGTATTCCACAGATGCTCTAGTTTTCTCTTCGATTTCATGAACCTTTCTGCCAATCTCCTGTGTAGCCTGTGCAGTCTGCTCCGCCAACTTGCGAACCTCTCCGGCAACAACGGCAAATCCGCGTCCCTGTTCTCCCGCACGTGCTGCTTCTATGGAAGCATTTAGTGCCAGCAGATTGGTTTGCGTAGCGATTTGATGTACCGTGTCCACGATGCTCGAAATTTCATGACGGCTTTGATCAATATCATGGATGGCAGACGATATCGAATGAGTGGAGTTGTGATTTTCTTCTGCCCATTTTGATAACTGATCCAACACACCCAACCCCAGTTCGCTCTGGTCGGCAGAAGCCTGCACCATCGTCTCTATGGCTATGGCATCATTTGCGATTTCGTCAATTTGACCAGATAATGATCCGGTTTTTTGCAAAATGGTATCCGTTTCGATCGACTGATAGTTGGTTGCATTCGCAATCTCATTAATGGCTGTGGCTGTATCGTTCATCGTTATAGCTGTACGGGAAGAAATAGATTGCAGATCCTTTGAGGATTGGTTTAATACCTGAGCGGAGGTACCCACTATTTGGAGCATCCCTTGAATTTTCTGGACCATGTTGAATATTCCGTTGGAGATTTGTCCAATTTCGTTGTTGGAATAGGCATCAAATAGAACCGTCAAATCCCCATTTTCCACCCGTTTGATTTTGGTAAGCAGCTTCGGTATGGATCTGAGCAGATAACGGAGCGTGATATACGAAAATAGAACGAGCAGAATCGCCGCTGCAACAAACCCGCCAATCGTAATCCAGGTGAACTTTTTTAATTCGGAGAGCACTTCCCGCTCTGAAATAGTTAAACCTACGGACCAGCCGGTATCTTTACTTGTAGCATAGCCGATGTAACGGCGTTCTCCGTTGTCATTAATCAGATGTACGCCGGATTCACCAGCGATCATTTTCTTGCCGATTCCCCCAAGATCACCTGGCAGCTCATTAATCTTTTCCTTTGTGACCTTAGACTGGTCTGGGTGATACAGAATATCACCTGTTTTGGAGGCGAGAATCGAATAACCTGTGCTGCCTAGCTTATAGCTTTCCATTATCTCAGGGATATTTTTAGACGCTATATCAACCGCGACAAAACCGATTAATGTATTGTTGTCATTTTTTATCGGATAGAAAATACCCATTAGCATATCACCTGTAGTGATGTCAATATAAGGATCGGAGTAGTACAGGCCGTCTGCTTCGACTGCTGGCTTATAATACGGCCGTTCTTTAATGTTAAAAGCAGCATCTGATGTCGTACCATTGTTGAGGATATAAAAACCTTTGCCGGCAGTACTAGCAATCCATGCATCTGCAAAAGTGGGTTCCACCTTTACAATGGCAGCTAGTGTCTTTGCTACTTCAGCGGCATGCGGAGAAGTCTTGGCCATTTCAGGAACTTCGGTGGTTTCGATGTATTGTTTGAATAAGTTATTCGTTGACATTTGCTTGACCAGTGAACCCTTTTCCTTAAATAGTGCATCAAATTGACTGACAAGTGCCTGTGTTTTGGTCTGAAGCATAGATTCTTGTTGTTTCACAAGTATGCTGCGAGTGCTGGAAAACATAAAGGTTCCCAAGATTGAGAAGACGACAACAATAATAACTAAAAGTACAATGGACAAAGTATTTGCTATGCTTGATGAACCAAACCGCCTTTTTTTTAGTTGTTGTAACATGCTACCATCTCCCCCAAGTTGTCTCTGAGCAAATAGCTCATAAGAACATATCGGAAGATAGTGAGATTTTCGAAATAGTAATTTTGAGAATGAAAAAATTAAATTAAAATGGATGATGCACAGGATAAATCCTTGACTGGTGCGGGATTTCAAGATGGTGGGGGGAGAGGGAGATCTTAACAATTAGCCTGTAGCTTGGCACATTGCAGCTACTGATTAGAGGCGAATTGTTGTTTTTTTAGGTGATGCTTAACTGCCTTTATCAGACTTCTTGTTTGTAGATTGCTTCCAGCTCTTGCGGTTGATAATGATTATCAATTATACTTCCGATAGGAAGGAGGCGAGTAAAGATTTTAAATGCTGATGATAATTTGATGCTCTGGGATTATGCACATATCCGGCTGATTGATATTCGCCATATGTTGTTTAAGGCAGGAGACAAGCTGACCTCCTATAGGTTCCCGGCTGCAGGTTTTTTATATATGGTTCGCGGCAACGCGGTTTTTCGGCTCAATGGAAATAAACATGCTGCAGAACGTTTTCATATCCTACACAGCGGAAAGGGAGGGCAACTGGATATTGATTGGGTCAGGGAGGAAATGGAGTTTTATTTTATTTTCTATAAAGCCTCGCTTTCGCTAACGTCCGGATCAGGTGTACGTAGACTTTTTGAAAGAAACAGTCCTTTTCAAAAACAATATGAATTTGCTCCGAATGCTCCAGTGGCTTTGTTGTCTCAAGTAAAGGAGATGCACCGGAAATGGCTGGACTCAAGTTCACTTGAACGGATTCAGATCAAAGCAATGCTTTATCAATTTGTCTACGAAGTTGAGCGGCAGAGACAGGCATATGGAGTCTATCCCGTCAAGCCGGATCTGGTGGAGCAAGCAGTTCGATACATACGAGAATATTACAGTCAGCCTATTACCTTATCCTCTATTGCAGAGCAGCTTAATTATAGTGTGGCCTATGTGGCGAAGCAGTTCAAAAGCAAGACGGGTACCAGTCTGATTGATTTTCTTATTCGGACGCGAATAGATAAGGCGCAGGAACTGCTGCTAAATACCGATGCATCATTGCAGGAGGTTGCCGCCGGAGTGGGGTACACGGACCTGTCCTATTTCATCCGTATTTTCAAGAAAACAACCGGTGTGACTCCGGGTAATTTTAAGTCATTGGCCCTAGGCTCTGCCAAAGGATCAGATCGTCCTAAAATCAGGCTAAGATTGTCTAATGCAGGATGGGCTGAGCCAAGTTATATTGTTAATGATCATGATAATCATTATCAATATAGAAGAAAAGGGGATTTACCGATGGTTAGAAATACAAAAATGTCAATGGGAGCAGCGATGCTGTTATGTCTGGTTTTAATGCTTAGTGCTTGTTCTTCAGGGAACAGTCCTGTTAATTCTGTGAATGCTGGCCCTAGTCCAGTATCCTCTGTGCAAACAGAGACAAGTCCACCAGACTCAGCCACCAATTCAAAATCTACAAGAGTATATAAAGACAGTCAGGGGCATGAGGTTGATATTCCAGAGCGTCCACAGCGGATTGTGCTGCAAGGTAATTCGATCGGAGACCTGCTAGCACTCGGGATTCAGCCGGTCGGTGTCGACCGCCGGTTTATTGAAGAATCAGTCTATTTGGATAAGGAGACAACCCCGGCACAGGATATTGGATTTCCTACAAATCTGGAACTTGTTTTGGATCTGGAACCGGATTTGACAATGCTGGGTTATGTGATGGACAAACAATATGAAGAAGTGTCCAAAATATCACCTACTGTTGTATTTGACCAGAGTAAACCCTTGTCTGAGCGTCTGCCTGTCATTGGTGAGATAGTGGGTAAAAAGGCTGAAGCAGAGCAACTGTTGTCCGAATATAATCGCAAGGCCGAGAATATGTGGAGCGGATTGCGTCAGGAAGGCAAACTTGCCGAAGGAGAAACAGCGGTAGTGCTGATTTATTATTGGAACAAGACAATGTATTTGATGAAAACTGGTGGTATTCCTGCACTGCTGTATCAGCCGCAGGGCTACAAAATGTCCGAGGCAGTGAAGGAAATCGAGCCGGCAGAAGGTGCACCCTATATTGAGGTCTCCCCTGAGCTAATGCATAAGATGCTTATTGGTGACCATTTGTTTGTCATCTATCCGGCCAATGCTGATGCGGAAAATTCCTTTAATGAGTTAATGAAAACTGCGTTGTGGAGCTCGCTCCCTGCTGTAAAGAGCGGAAAAGTTACTTTTGTGGAGACCAAATGGAATTATGACGATATGTTGACCAGCAGCATGCTGCTGGATGAGTTCCCTAAACTGCTGGCTAAATAAATGAGATCTCAGGTTAATCCGCAACAAAGAAGCAGAGGAGGAACTCGCTGCTTCTTTATTTTGTTTATTAAGTAAAGAGTGCTGAATATAGAATAGTAATCGGTCATTGTTTTTTGTTGATTAGCTAGACTCCAAGAGTAGCATCGATTAATCTGAAGAAGTGGAATGCGGGTTATGATTGAATCGTCGACATAGATAAACGGAGGCTGACTATGACTTACTCACAGATCTGGAACAACTCAGGAAATGAAGCCGATATTCTTTATTTGGAGCAGCAGATTAAGGCCGTTAAAAAAGAAATAAAACGAGCAGAAGCTGCAGAGCTTCAAGAAATATTGGATCAAGCGAATCGTAAGCTGGCTGAATTGGAAGCGAAGCTGGACGAGCTTGAGGATTAGGAGCTCACCGCCCTTTTGTACCGTTTGAACTTTATGTTTCTGAATTTGCACCGGTGTCTATATAGTTTTATAATTGTAGTTTACTTAATCGTATTACTGGGAGGAATGGGGAAATGGATAAAAATAGAAAATATATGCTTGTCGGTGCGCTTCTGACAGGGGTAGGTGTCTCTTTGATGGCCTATACAGCAAGCCGCTATACTTCGTTTAAACGAATCGTAGCCAATACCATCCGTTTGGAAGAAATCGCCTCTCTAGAAATCTCGCGATTGTCTTCAGTTCCCGGTGAAAAGAAAGACATCATTATTACTGATCCTGCTGTTATTGAGCGGATTTTTGCTGATTTCTCTCATGTTCAATTAATGAAATCGGCCCGAAATGTCAGTTCTGACAAAAACTTTAGTTATTATATTACGATAGTTCAGGCTGACTGCAAGCAACGATTTGATATTATTTTAAAAAGCAGACAGCATATGATCATTTATGATAATGATTTAAGCAATCCTCACTTGAATGCCTATAAAATTATCAGCCCTTATTATCCGCAAGCACTGGAACAGGTTTTTGACTGATTATATAGAGGTGCGCAATGAAGTAATATCATAGCCCATTTCCTGCATAGCATCCAATCCATTTATGATCTCTATTGTTCGGGTGCCGTCCCAGCCTTTAGCCGTTCCATATTCGATCCATTCGCGGATACGCTGTGGATGATTTAGATTATAGACATCTTCAAAACCCTTTTTATGGTTTTGCAGCAGATAGCCTGTATTTAGCGGACAACCGGCAATAGGATCATCCCATGTTAGGAGTTGGATGCGGAGGGGATGGAGCTTTACATTTTTATGATAAATCTTTAATTCAAGCAGACTCCGTTCGTCATGGATTCTCATGCCCAATATATAGCTGTATTCCAGTTCCCTGAGCGTGATAGAACGCAGCTTTTTTTTCATGAAAATCGCCTCTCATCCTAATAATTTTGTTATCATAGCAAGCATAGGGATATTTTTCAAGCAATCAACAGGAAGGATGTTTATATGAAGTATGAATTTGGGGTCATGGCATCCATTACAGAATTGGTGGAGTACCCGGATGAGCAGAGTGATACCTATATTCCGCACCCGAATTTTCAGATCATCATGGATCAATTGGGTATTACAGTACCCGTTGCTGAGATTTATGAACATTTTTTTGCCAACCCTGTTCACACCGGACATGTGCTCGTTTACAGCAATCCAGAGCAACCAAACGCTTGTATTGTCCTCGACACTTACCGTGATCCGCTGGACCAGCTAGACATGATTTATTTCGGATGGCGCTGTTCGTCCGAGAAAGACAATATCCGTGAGCTGTCCCGGCGTTTTTATGATGAATGTGAATTTGCGGTCCGTTATGAAGAAGGTCAATCCGTGCTTTACAAGGTGTTGAAGGAGGATACCTATCCGCGAAAATTTTACTATAATACCGTGTTTGAGCAGCAGTTGAAACGATACCCGGCAAAATAGGCGCTAGAAATACATAACCGAATCACTTAGCACAAAAACGCGAGTTCAGGGCAATGCCGCCCAGACTCGCGTTTTCTATATACCTGTTTTTGAAATGCTCTGCATCATTCAGGCAATTACTGTGCCGTCAGCAGCTGCTCCAAAATTTCGGCGCGAATCTTCAGCAGGCTCAGCTCTTTCAGCGAACGGCTGCGCTGTGGAGTATCAATTTCAATAATTTTTACAATCCTGCCCGGATGTCGGGACAAGATCATAATTTCATCCCCCAACAGCAGGGCTTCATCAATATCATGTGTCACAAAAACGATGGCACATTTCTTGCGCTCCCACAATGCGATTAATTTCTGAACTAAATCAAACCGCAGATGATAGTCCAGGGAGTGAAAAGGCTCGTCCATCAGCAGCATATTTCCGCCGTGATAAAAAGCGCGGGCAATGGAGCAGCGCTGCCGCATGCCTCCTGACAGCTGATGAGGATAATGATTCTTGTAGGCAGCAAGCCCGACCTCTTCCAAAAATGCTTCGATTTCCGACGCAGAGGTCGGAGAAGCCTCCTTAACAAAGCTGATGTTCTCACCAACTGTAGACCACGGCAGCAAACAATTCTCTTGAAAGACATAGGACAGCTTCAGCTCTGGATGCACAGTGACCCTGCCAGAATCGGCGTTTTCGGACTGTGACAGGATATTCAGCAACGTTGTCTTTCCCGCACCTGAAGGGCCTAGAATGCAAATGATTTTCGGCATCTGGATTTCAAAACTGATTTTTTCCAGGACAGGAACTCCCGAATAGTGCTTGGAAACTTCTTGTAGTGTAATAAGCATAAGCCCCACCCTTATTTATTCAAATGCGTCGGCAGGCTTACCCTGCTGCGGAACAGAAATGTAATGCAAGATTTGATCACATTCCAGAAAATAGCCATAAACAATGCCAGGGCAAACACGCGATCGGTCTCCAGATTTGTTCTGGCATCGGACAGCAGGCTGCCGATCCCGTCAACGGAGGTCAACAGCTCCGCCATTACGGCCAGCTTCCAGCCCAGTCCCGCTGAGGTGATCATGCCTGATTTCAGATAACTTTTGAGCGAAGGCAATATGATATGCCGGAGAATCTTATTGCCGGGCACATGATAGACCTTGGCCATCCGCATCAATTTGCCATCGATCGCCGCAAATCCCTCGTACAGATTGACCACCAAAACCGGTGTAGTGGACAACACGATAATAAAAATTGCAGGCAGATCCGTAAGCCCAAACCAAATGATCGCGATGCCCAGCCAGGCAATCGGCGGCACGGATTGTATTATATCGATGACTGGTTCCAGATAAGGCTTCCAACGCGGATAAAGTCCAAGCAGCAGCCCCAGACAGCCGCCCAGCAGCAGAACGCAGACCATGCCGATCAGCAGCTTTAGCAGCGTGCGATAAACTGCATAATAAAACTCCGGATCACCGAAATAGCTCAGGACCGTGCGCATCGTCTCCAGCGGGCCAGGCAGGACAAAAGGATCCATCTGCATAGCTACAAGCTGCCACAGCAAGGCAATGCCCAACAGGGATATGGCTTTTTTACTTAGGCTGATAATAGAACTGTTCATCGGGAAGCTTGCCTCCAATGCTGTCCTTGCTGTAATTCATCAGCGTCTGGTAATACGTTGACAGAACCTCTTTGCTCTCGGAAGCGGAGGCGAAATCCAGCGCCATATGCGGAATCGCTTTCTCAACCACACCGGCATCCAGCTTGAAATACTTGTTGGCCAACTGAGCCGCCTCTTTGGGGTTGTCCAGCGTCCATTGCAGCGCTTTTTGATATGCTTCCTGGAAGCGGGCGACCAGTTCCGGCTGGCTGGCAATTACTGACTGCTTGGTTGCGAGTCCGGCGTTGGGCAGATCGGTGTTTAATTTGGTAACCTGCTGCCATTCCTTTTTGTAATCCACGATCGAGCGCACCTGATCATTTTTCATTTGTATCGCGGTAATTTGCGGCTGAATGCTCACAATTGTGGAGGCCTTGCCGGATAACAGCAGCTGAGCTCCTTCAGCCAGCTGGGTGTAATGCAATGTGATGTCTTTCCCTGGCTCCAGTCCGTTATGCTTCAAAAAGGTCTGCGTAATATAATCGACAGGCGAGGATTTCATAGGCACATACAGCGTTTTTCCTTTAAGATCCGCCCAGCTCTGGATGGACGGATCTGTTGTAATCATGCTCATCACTGACCAGGTATTCACATTCATCAAGGAAAGATCCATTCCCTTGTTATACATCACGACGGCATTGTTCAGCGGCAGAGCTAAGAAGCTTACTTGATTGTCCTTAGCCAGCGCGGTCAGCGTGTCGATGGACTCCCAGGTTTTGAACTCGATGTTGACCGATTCTCCCAACGCCTTGGATTCAATTAGCCTCAGAATAGGCAGAGAAGGCGGAGAAGGAGGGCCGCCGACCGTGATATTCAGTGTTTCTGCCGGGCCAGCGGAGGGAGCGGCGGATTTGGACGAATTTTCATTTTTTTGTTGCGAACAGGCACTTAACATAAAAGATAAACTTAACAGTAAACTGAGGCACAAGGCATAAACAGATTTAGCTTTCATCGTGAGTTCCTTTCAAGCGGTTATTTTGACAGCTAGATGGTAATGTTGATGAATTATATTGATAACCATTCTCAATTACAGTGAAAATAAAAACCTATCATAAGACATGATAGGCCTGCGCCCAACTATTTTTTGCTGCTGCAAACGGCAATATAATTCAGATCTTTACCCGTCATATTAAAAAAGGTATACATCTTTTTGAACTGTTCCCGGTTCTCTTTCTTGAGCCCGTTTTTCACAATACGCAGCGCCCCGATAACCCCTTCATCGCGAATGAGTCCATTGATACTCATTAAGGACATGGGACCGGTAGCATTGTCTACTTGCTTAAAGCCTGCGGAGTGGAACAATCCCGCCCAATGCCCAACAGACAGCGGCTCGACATTGATGTGAATGGTGCGGCGAAGCTCGGCTAGATGTTCTTCCATATTTTCCTTGGCAAAGGTAATATCTTGTGTTAGCAGAATGCCGCCAGGCTTCAGTACCCGATAGTATTCGGCGACTGCCTTTTCCTTCGCAGGCTGGTTAAGCATCGTGAGCATGGCTTCATTAATGACAACGTCAAAGCTCTCATTCTCAAAAGGGAGCTTCATCGCATTGCCTTGCCGGACATGGATATAGTTTTCCAGATTGGCATTTTTAATATTTCGGTTTGCTTTTTCCAGCGCCCGCGGGTCCATATCAATGCCGGTAATTTGACAGTGGTATTTCCCGGCCAGTTGAATGGAGGTGGTGCACATATTGCAGGCTACCTCCAAAACCTGGCTGTCCGTACTCAGATTGGCTTGCTGGATTAGCCAGTTGGTTGCTGCAACGCCGCCGGGCCGCAAACGTTTTTTTCCCAGCCGCGCCAAAAAATTATGGCCTACTTCCTTTTTCATCGCATTCACCCCATTACTTATCCGGCTTGACTACAACCAGAAGCATCTGAAACGCTTCTGTTGCGTATAGGGCATGCGGAATATTGGCCGGCATAACTAGGGTCTCCCCCGCATGAACTGTGTAGTTATCTTCTCCAATTGTAATTTCCGCTTGCCCGGACAAAATGTTGACCATGGCATCGCCCGGGGAAGAATGGCCCCCAATCGACGAGCCTTTATCCAGCGAAAGTAAGGTCATTGCCAGATTTGGCCGCTGTACAAGGGTCAGACTGGAAACCTGCTGTTCCTCTATTGTGATGATGTCTTTCAAATCTATGACTGCGGATTGCGGCAGTTTTTTAATAAATAAACCTGTTTCCATTTTGAATACCTCCGTTTTATATACTGATTTGCAAAAATTTGCAGCTGCTGTGGGCGGAATAATCATGCCAAGTGCCCGCTGGGACGATAACGGATGCACCGGCTGTCAATTGATAGGGCTCTTCCGCCACCAGCAGATGAAGCTCGCCTTCCAGCACATGGATGATTTTAGATTTGGGGGAGGTCTCCGAACTGATAGTCTCCTCCTGATCCATGGCATACAATACCCATTCCGGTTGTGCCGCTGTTTCGGCTGCAGCTATGGGTAATGACAGCGTTCGGCTCGCAATCCGGTGCGGCTTGACGCTGATCATATCTGTTAAGAAAAATACCTTGCCTGCTGTAATTCCACTCATACGATCCCCCTATTCAAAGTACAGTGTTTTGATTATTTCCAAATTGCTTGATTGAATGATTCCTGCAATTTGATATAATGAGAATGACTAATGAGAATTATTCTCATTTATTTTATTGTAGCAGAGTATTCATCATGACTCTGTTGCCATGGCAACAGGAGGCTGAGAAAATTGCAGAAATATCTGAGCAGGATACAGAGCACCACTTTGTTTAAGGGATTCGCGGACCGGGAGGTGCAGCAAGCACTGAGCTGTCTGCAGGGCATAATCAAGGATTTTGCGCGGAAGGAGGTTGTTTTTAGAAAAGACGATATTCTGGATTCGGTGGGCATTATTATCCATGGAAATGTTTTGTTATGCAAAGATAATATCTCAGGCATGAGATTTATTTACTCGGAACTCGGGGATGGAGAAATCTTTGGCGAAACGGCGCTTCGCCTTGTCCAAGAGCACAGCGGCTATGAAGCGGTGGCGGGATCGGAATGCCGGATTCTGTTTATCAAAATAAATAAAATCGTCCGGCCCGGCCAGGACACTTGCCATTTAAGGGGACGGATCATTGAGAATATGTTGGCCCTGCTGCTTGAGAACAACCGGTCTATCTATCAAAAGCTGGATCTGGTCTCCCACAAATCGCTGCGGGACCGTATCCTGCATTATTTGGCCCTCCAGACCAAAAAAAACAATTCCGCCTGTTTTGAAATTCCGTTTACCCGCAGCGACCTGGCTGATTATTTGACTGTTGACCGCAGCGCCTTGTCCAGAGAGCTGCAGCGAATGGCACAGGACGGGCTGATCCGGTTTAATCGAAATCAATTCGAGCTGTTGGACGCGGAGAATCAGCTGCGGATCAGCGATTTTTAGAATAATTTCTCCAAACATTGAAAAGGAGTAAACAGAGGGAATAATCAGCTAGAAAGCGCATTGGGAAAGGATTTGACCGAACTAAACAGCATAAAAGACGTAGTTAAAGTTAGCTAACTGTTGACTTGAGTTTTGATTTGTTGATTTTAGCTATCTATCGGAGTTACTCATAAATACAAGAGCCCGCGTCGGACGCGGGCTCTTGTATTTTACTCTCCTCCAGTAGCCACCGGATTCTCCTCATATGAAATCCAATCACTCCAGCTTCCTGCATACAGCTTCACATTCTTGTACCCGGCTTTGCCTAGTGCGAGCACATTTGGGCAGGCACTTACGCCTGAACCGCAGTACACGATAATTTCTTGCTCAGGATTAATTCCTTCATAATGCTCTTTCAGCACCTCAGTTGATTTCCAGCGCCCTTGCTCATCCAGTACATCCTTCCAGAACTTATTGATCGCTCCGGGAATATGACCTGCCTTCGGATCAATGGGTTCTTCAAGTCCTTCATAGCGGCGGGACTCGCGGGAATCCATCAAAAGTGCGCCACCGTCGTTAACTACATTTTGCACATCTTCCATGCTAACAAGCATCTTCTTCTGAACATCTGCTTCATACTGGCTAGGAATCCTAACCGCTTGATGATCACTGACGGGAAACTTACCATTTTTCCAAGCAGAGTAGCCTTCATCCATTACATACACACGTTCATGCCCTAAATAACTGAGCATCCACCATAAACGGGAAGCGTAAGCTCCACCTTGATCATCATAAGCAACGACAATGCTATCTCTGTTAATGCCAACCTTGCTAAGAACGGTGGTTAGCTTCGAGATCTCAGGCAGTGGGTGGCGTCCACCGTGTGCGCTTACTGGAGCGGAGAGCTGTTCTTCCAGATGTAGATAAACTGCTCCGGGAATATGATCTTCTGTATAGGCTTTACGTCCAGCTTCCGGGTCAGTAAGTAAAAAACGGCAATCAACTATAACAAGTTCAGGCTCGTATAACCGAGCAAGCAGCCATCGAGTAGAAACGATCGGTTCCATAAAGTAGCCTTCTTTCCTGTTTAATATGTATGGAGTCATTATAGCGGAAAATAAAAGAGGGCGCACCTTAAGCTTATGGCTTAAACTGCGTCCTCATTGAATTAGATCAAACGATATCCTGATGGCAAGCTGCCGGTACGTTGAATGGTGCGAACCTGCGCCGGGGTCAGCCGTTGATTGCTTGAAATGAGCGATTCGACATCTCCTCTTCGCAGAAAGTCGTCCAGTTCGCGGATGCTGCGGTTGCCACGCAAAATGACGAAATTATCGCGGAAGGCAGAACGATCGAATAACACAAGCGTAGCGTTCGGATTTGTGGAGAAGAAGCGCAAGCTTTCTATTCCTGTAAGGACTGAATCTATATCTGCAATGCCCAGGTTGCCGCGAAGAGTTCTGCGAAGCCCCCGAAAGTTCTCCTCACTAAACACTCTTAGCCTAGGATATATTACAGATGTTACTTTTTTTGTAATCATGGTTAATCCCTCCAAGTTCGATTGACGAACTGTCGTTTTCGACAACTCGCCGCCAGATTTACCATAAATGAATGCGGTATTTTCGACTGGAAAAAGGAGTGACCTGGGCGTTAGGCTCCGGATTACTCCTTTTTGTTGTAAGCAGTTGTTAGATCAAACGATATCCCGAAGGCAAGTTACCGCTGCTGCGGATATTACGGATTTGTTCGAGGGTTAGGCGTTGGTTAGTAGAAATAATGGATTCCACGTCATTGCCTGAAATGAAATCATCCAGATCCCTAATGTTGCGGTTCCCGCGAAGAACACGGAAATTTCCTCTAAACCTTGTTCTTGTAAAAAGTACCAGTGTAGCATTGCTGCTAGTAGAGAAGAACCGAAGGCTCTCAATACCATCGAGGATGTTGTCCGTATTACGAATACCCAGGTTGCCAGTATATACTCTACGGCGTCCATTGAAGTTTTCTTCATCGTACACGGTCAAGCGAGGGAAAGTCTGAGAAATGTGAACTTCTTTTTTCATTTGTAATTCCTCCTTTGTTATCTAATCTATGTTCATATAAATTTTTGGCTTGGCTGATAGTCTAATAGAAAGCCCTTATTTGCATGAATTTATTATTTTGGGCTTTACTCCAACAATATATTAGTGTACTATTTAACTATGACACTGACACAATATACAGAATGATGAAAACATTAGTTGGCAGGGAGGATTCGCATGAAACAGGGGAGTGGTGTAGAAATGCAAGATTCAATCGTTCTGCAAATGAATGAGGTAAGTAAGATCATCAAAGGAAGACCGATTGTGGATAAGCTGACATTTGATATCCGTAAGGGTGAAATTGTTGGATTGTTAGGTCCAAACGGTGCAGGAAAGACCACAACGATTCGAATGATGACGGGTCTAATACGGATGAGCGAAGGCGATGTGATTATCCAAGGCCACAGTGTGAAAAAGGATTTTAAGCAGGCGATTGGCCATATCGGTGCGATAATTGAAAATCCAGAGTTTTATCCCTATATGACTGGACTTGATAATCTGAAGCAGTACCAAAGAATGACGGATAACATTGAGGCTGGCAGAATAGATGAGGTTGTTGAACTGGTAGGACTTCAAGAAGCGATGAATAAAAAAGTAAAGGCTTATTCGCTGGGGATGCGCCAACGTCTTGGGATTGCTCAGGCGCTTCTCAATCGGCCGAAGTTATTGATTTTAGATGAGCCTACGAACGGACTTGATCCGGCCGGAATACGGGAAATGCGTGATTATATGCGTACCATCGCCGAAGTGGAAGGCATTTCTATTCTGATTTCCAGCCATTTACTTACTGAAATTGAACAAATATGCCATCGGGCTATTGTGATCCAGAATGGTAAGCTGGTGACCGTAACTACGATTGGTGAGGAGCAGGAAGCAACCGCACAAGTGAAGCTCACCATCCGTGTAGGATCAATCGAATCCGCTATAAATATCTTGGAGCGCTTGGATTATGCAGAATTGATCTCTATGGATAGCGCGCGATCTGAAGTGACAGTAAGTCTGCTTGATAGCAGAGTACCGGAGCTTGTATCTACTTTTAGTGATGAAGGTGTGGGGATTTTTCGGATTACGGAGAATAAACAAAGTCTTGAGGAAGATTTCTTGAAATGGACAGGAGGAAACCGCATTGCGTAACTTTAATAATCTGATTGTGAATGAATGGCTCAAGCTCTCAAAAAAACGCACATTTTTTATGCCATATCTGATATTAATTCTATTATCCCTGCTGTTAGGTTATATAGTTCATTCTGTCTCACCTGGCCTGTTTGAATCAGCTTATGATTTTTCAGCAATGATGCTGCTTTCCCAAGGGATTGGGCAAGTGATTACAATTCTTGCGATTATCGGAACAGCAGGTATTGTCTCAAAAGAGTATAGTCAAGGAACCATCAAGTTCCTGCTTATCCGCGCCAGAAGCCGTACAGCAATCCTCGCATCCAAATATGTGGTTGTACTGTTGTATGCTTTGACTTTGACTGTCATCGGAGGTATAGCCGTTTTTGGAACAGGAGCTTTGTGGTTTGGACTAAGTGGTGGAGAAGCGGGTATGAGTGAGATGCTTACAAACCTATTGTATAATCTCGTTAGTACGGTTGTGTATGGAACACTTGCTTTTATGCTGGGGATATTGACCACTTCAACGGGAGTAACGATAGGGGCTACTATGTTTGCGTTAATGATAGACAAATTGATTATTTCTCGTGATTTTTACAAATATGTTCTGTTTCCAAACTTAAATTTATCTGCTTATGAAGGTGGAGGAGCACCTATGCCTGGAATGACACTGACCTTTTCTATCGTGATGCTTGTCTTATACACAGCTGTCTTTCTTCTCGTAGGTTTCTCCGTCTTTAGACGAAGGGATGTTGCTTAATCATGACAATCGAATTCGATAACAACCTGCCGATTTATATACAGATCATGAATTACATCAAAGGTGAAATCGTCACAGGCAAGCTGAAACCGGGAGATAAAATACTCTCAGTACGAGAACTTGCCAGTGAACTGCAGATTAATCCGAATACGGTGCAAAGAACTTTTCAGGAACTGGAGCGTGAAGAAATCGTGGAAACCCGGCGTGGAATGGGAAGATACGTCACAAGTAATGAAGGTACTATCCTGACCATCAAAAAAGAAATGGCCAAAGATGTGCTAGATCGGTTCATTCGTGGTATGCAGGATCTTGGCTTTCAAGGCGAAGATATTTTAGAGGCGGTTGCGGAGAATATCCGTAACAAGGATAAAGAATAGGGGGATAAACAAGTTGGGAAATATACTTGAGGTTCATGAAGTTACAAAAAAATATAGATCCAAGCATGCCCTCCACAAAGTATCATTTAATTTGAGTGCGGGTAAGATCACAGGACTGCTGGGCAGTAACGGCAGCGGCAAAAGTACACTTATGAAAATCATCGCTGGACTGACACAACCTACCTCTGGTCGTGTATCCGTCATTGGGGGTTCTGTAGGAACAGAAAGTAAAGCGGTGGTGTCGTTTATGCCTGATAAGCCGCTTACAGAATCCTGGATGAGTGTTTCTGATGCTCTGAAATTCCAAACTGACTTCTATCCGGATTTTGATCAGTCTAAAGCCTCGCGAATGTTGGAGTTTATGAAACTAAGAGCGCAAGATAAGGTAAAGGACCTGTCCAAAGGGATGAACGAACGTTTACAGCTTACACTTGCCCTATCACGCCGAGCTAGCCTTTATTTGCTGGATGAACCCATTGGTGGTGTGGATCCGGTAGCTAGAACAAAAATTCTTAACGCGTTAGTAGAGTTTTATGAAGAGGACAGTACCATTCTCTTATCAACCCATTTAGTATCGGATATTGAGCGGATCTTTGATGATGTGATTTTTATAAAAGAAGGAGAAATTCTGATGCATACTGCGGTAGAGGATATTCGGCTACGCCATGGCAAAAGTATTGACGAACTGTTCAGAGAGGTGTACGCAGAATGCTAAAGCTAGTGAAGTATGATTTTAGACGGGATAGGGATAAGTTTCTTGCAGTTTTTGTAATCATAATTCTGGCGCAGATTGGGTTAGGATTTACCAAACTGCATGACTATGAACGGTTTACTTTGAACGGAATAGCTTATGTTATTGCAGGACTGATCTTTCTTGTCATGGCAGCAAAAACCTTTTTTAACAATATAAATTCCTATAATCGTCGCCTAGTGCCCGTAAGAACCCTGAACACAGTCCTTTCTCCGTTAGTGCTCTATTTAGCCCTAATGCTGGGTATTATTTTAATAGCTTTGATCCATTTTGGCGTGTATCTTTCAATGTATCCCTCCTCATTTCTTCCGGAGAATTTCTGGACAGTGGGATTGTTAGTTCTCTTGCAGGCGTATTGGTTTGCCGGTTATATCATGCTTACCTTGATGGTCTCCATTACGGTTGCACGAAGTGTGAAATTTAAGGGGCGAGTATGGATTGGGCTGGCCACTGCGTATTTGTTACAGAATGGAATATTCTATTTGGAGTATTTTATTTTCAAAAGTAACTTCACTGCTTGGGAAAGTGTATTCCAGTTCGAGGTCATAGATGAGATGGATACCGCAAATGGGATACAGCTTATACAGGGTCATTTGAATCTAGCTCCTCTTCTGTTTGAAGCGGTGATAGCAGTTCTTCTTATAGCGGTCATCATCAAGCTCGTTAATAAAAGAGTGGATATCTAGCCACAACTTGGCGGAATAGTTTTTAGAACGGAGACAGGGCGATTTAGCTTTGTCTTCGTTTTTGTGCAAAAAAAAGACGTCCTTCTAAGTGAAGGGCATCTGTTAGGGTAAGTTCTATAGACCTTCAACCCGAAGGGTGGCGGTCCATGTTTCAAGCTCTCTTATTAGGCGTTCTTCCTCATTTTCGTCCAAGCGGAATTTAACTCCATATTGATATTGGCCAAGCCCAAACATCCAACCCCACCGGACGCTGCATAAGAGCTGAAGCTTCTCTTCATTTAATTGAAGATGAATAATAAGCCTAGTATCTCTTGCAGTGAATCGAAGATTCAAAGGAGTACGTACCTTACAACCCGAACGGCTAAGATCGAGTAATACAGCCTCTGTTAACTTTCCAGCACCTGGACCGGAATTGTTAAGCGGAACTTCAATCCAGCATTCAAGCGGATGGTTCATAACATAACGGAATGGTTCTTTCCTGCTGGACACATCCATAATTTTCCTCCCCATTGTTTATTTGCTATTATATCGAAAGGGAATGTTGAGAACAATCTACTAAAGTGCTATTTTTAATTAAGAATTAATTTTTTTAATACTAACGAAGGTGATGAGATTTATATGTGAGCATTTTGCATAATTCAATTTTCGATTCTAAGGTCGTAGTCTAACCACTTCCAAAGCCCCGTTTTGTGATTTCGGTTATAAATGGTCAGACGGGCAGAATTTCGGAGAATCATAAATTTTAAGCGGCGTTTTGGACTCGTTGCTTCGCAATGGCAAGTGCAGCAGCAAGTAACACAATCGCATTTAAATATTGGTGGGTTGTTACCTTTTGAATCCCCCAGACATGGAGCTGGTCTGCGGTTAAATAGGTCTTCATTCGAGAATTACAGCGTTCTACACTGGTCCGTTTATTGTAAAGCTCCTTCCAGCCTCGGCTTTCTCGATGCGGTAGAGCGTAACGTCTAAGATCCGTTTGGCTGTCAACTTTGACCACCATTCCATAATTAGAGGACGAACAAGCGGCCATGCCTAAAGGACAATTCACATGTCCTGTCGCATGTGGACAACGGAATTTCAAAGATGTCTTCTCTTGCCCCCAATACGTCATGGGAAAGCCCATCGAACAACAGGGCGTACCTTTGCGCGTAATTCCTGCTGGCGGTTCCTTTTCATTCCGTGGATTCAGCGGAATAATGGCTTGTGCCTTGACGTTCCGGGCTCCCTCGTAGTTTTTCATTTGGTCGTAGCCCGCATCCATCATGAAGAATTTCACTTTGGATTTTGCAGCAGCCAGCGTCGTGAGTGCAGGCCCTTCGTCTCCGTCGTTCACATGGGCAGGGGTTACCTTCAGTGCCATCGGAAGTTCACTTTTGGCATCGACGGCCAGATGCAGCTTATAGCCAAACCACTTGATTTTATTGCCGAAGGTGTCAAACTTTGCACCCCAGTTGGCATTGCCAGTGAGCTCGCTTTTTCGCTTGGGTTCTTTTTTCTCGTAAGCGTGAATGGATGCGCTGTCGATGGCGACATGAGTGCCGTCGATGATTCCAGCTTCTTGGCACTGAGTCACAAGATCCTCAAACAACTGCTGGGCAAGGCTTTTCTGAGTCAACTCGGTAAAAACCCGGCTTAGAGTGGAAATCGAAGGGGCAGGGATGTCTAGCCGAAGTCCACATTGGTAACGGAAACGAAGGTCAAACTCCAGTCTGCGTGCGAGGCCAGTGAACGTATCGATGTTCTCCAAGGGAGCCGCGAGTAAGGCACGAAGAATGCCTTGCCGACAGTGCCCCTCCGCTCCTCGGGGTGAAGGTTTTCTCAATTCTCTCGCATAAGGACGCAGGTCGAGAGCGCTGAAAAAGATGGGAAGACGTTCTTTGGAATCCATTTTTTGAAGCTCTTCAAAGGAAAATAGACTTTCTTGGAGAATATACAAAGGGGGCTTCCTCCTCTTGAGTGTTTTGGTTTCGTCACCAAAAAACTTCTCCAAGTTGGGGTGAAGTCCTTTTTTATATCCAAAATTCCTTTGTGTAGCAAGGACTTAGATTAATGCAAAATGCTCATGTACCAATACCTTAATGAAACGTTCCGTAATCACAATTTTGATCAAGGAAGCTTGCAGGATGGTGAGTTAAATAACTGCACATTCGAGCAATGCTCCTTCAAAGGCACTTCTATGGAAGAGATGAACTCTATTGGCTGCCGATTTATTGATTGTGATTTTACTGGAGCCATGCTTAATGCGTCTCACCATACAGGTTCAGCGTTTACCAATTGTAAATTTACGGGAGCGAACCTGTTTGTATCTAAATTTGAAGATTGCAAGATGGTAGGATCGGATTTCTCAAATGCATATTTGGACGGGATCTCCCTACTCGGAGGGGACTGGTCGTACACGAACCTAAGACATACTAATCTAAGCAGACAGGATCTGCGAGGGATTCGATTTACAGAAGCGGATTTAATGGGCTGTAATTTGCAAAAAAGTGACTTGCGCGGAGCGGATTTGAGCCGTGTACAATTGTCTCAATGCAAACTTAAGGGAGCGGATATGCGGGAAGCGATTGTTGAAGGAATTGATTTAAAGAGTCTGGATCTGCAGGGAGTGCGGATGGATATTGAACAGGCGGTACTCTTGGCACGTTCATTTGGGGCAAAAGTAGGGAATTAGTAAACGGACGCATCAGTTGCTAGCGTGGATCATAAAGACCTCCGCTAGCAAATCAATGCTTGAAGCGGAGGGGGGGCAGTGCAGATTATTATGAGTATTCTAACTGCTGAACCTATGTATTATGGCATATGTAATAGTATGCGTTAACGTAACCGTTTTCTGGGTTTTGCCCACCTTTTAATCCATAAGAATCCATCATCATCACGAAAAAACTTTATACCTACCCAGCGTAAGGGTGTCCATACTTCTTTAAAATAATATGAAGGCATAGTCTGTTAGACCCTCCTATATAGTAAATTATTACTATATATTACGCTAATTCTACGGGATTCACAAGCTAGATTTACTAATAATTACATATTGTCCGGGTGAAAGGAGTTGAGGATGCATTATGCAGGACCTAAGGCACCGCTTGAGCTACCGAGAAGTGCACCCCTCCATTTTACATAGACGCTCCACGTCATAGTGGATAGCAGTGGTCGATGTCATGAAAGACAAAGGAGTAGTAGTTCTCTAATATTAGGAGAACTACTACTCCTTTTTTTTGGATCGTTGTTTGGCTGTTTTTACACCGCCGAGTCATATTCAGTCCACTGAAGCTTAAGGACCCGGATGACGTTATTAGCATGTTTTTAACCTTTTGAGCGTGCTTTCGGACCTCAGAGACATTATTCTATATGAAGAGCCTGTTATTGAGTGTTTTTGGTGCCAATTGCGGCTGTGGTGTCCGTTAATATCCAAAAAGTGAGCTAACGCTGCGTATAAGGTCAGCTGAGTCCGATAGATGATTCGTAAGCGAATGAGATGTAATTAGGAAGTTAGATGTTCAGATCATTGAGGCTACTCCAGCAGTCATTTCATGGGTAATGGGATGGCTTTTTTTTGTTGCCGAGTTGGATTCGAATCTAGTAAAAACACAATGTTAGAAGGGGATAAGCACAGTCATTTTATGATGCCTCGCATTTAATAAACGGAGAGGATGTGATGAGATGACAGAAGGCGAGTTTATAGCGAAGATTGCGAATTTTGCTGTAAAGGACATGCAGCTCACTAAGGTTCCTGCTTCGTTAACCATTGCTCAAGCGGCTCTGGAGTCAGGCTGGGGCAGCAGTGGATTGACTGTGAAAGCGAATAATTTGTTTGGGATCAAAGGAAGTGGACCTGCTGGCAGCATTACTGTACAGACTACCGAATATATTAACGGTAAAGCTGTTAAAGTGAATTCCCCTTTTCGAGCCTATAACAACTGGGGAGAATCTATCGCGGATCATTCCGACTTGATTGTGAATGGAGTCTCATGGAATCGCAACCTTTACAGCAAGGTTCTCGGTGCGAGTGGCAAGGTGGCCGCACAAGAGATTGCCGCAGCTGGTTACGCTACTGATCCGAACTATGCAGCTAAGCTGATTCAAATTATGAATACCTATAATCTGTATCAATATGACGACAAATCCATGGGAGGAGATGATGAGATGTCAGCAGAGGATAAGCAAAAGCTTGTTAGTCTAGAATCGGAAGTAAAGGAACTGCGTGCTCTTATAGCAGCTCTTACAGATAGCAGGGATACGCTGAAAACAGGTGTGCAAGAACAGGGGCAGTCGATTAATAAGCTTACGGATCGGGTGACATTCATTGGAAATCGGGCAGTCATGAATGTCCCTGCATGGGCTGAGGCGGCTGTGAAAGCAGCGACTGCGGCAGGACTTCTCGATACTCCATCGGGTGGCAGTTACGATTTCTATCGCATATTAACGGTGCTGAACCGTGCAGGTTTACTTGTAACAGGAAGTAAAAAATGAAATAAGGAGGATTAAAAAACATGTATAACGATGCTCTCAACAGTGTGCTTGCCTTTGCTTCAGTCCTAGCTGTTTTTGTAATGGCACTTGTACAACTTGTGAAGAATAGCATTGAACTTCCGCGGAACATTGTGCCAGTAGTGGGGTTGGCTATTGGCTTGCTGGTTGGAGCAGTTGCCTACCCGTTCACTGATATGAATCTGATTCTGAGACTCTGGGCGGGGGGGCTTGCGGGACTATCAGCGACCGGTTTGTTTGAACTAGCTTTTAATAAAAGGGAGGGGACGAAAAAAGATGATAAATAGATCTTGCCTATGAGTTTTATAAAACAATCGTTTTACACTGGTAATGTGGCTATGCATGCTATCGAGAACACTAATATATTATGGTATGCCAATTTATAAAGGGGGTGCAACGATGGGAACTTACCTTGATGCTAGAACATCTCAAAATGCCAGCCTCGCCAACTCTATATCTATTCCTATTACGGTACTTAACACGCCGCAGCTTTTTGGACAGATTGGGTTGTTAACGGCTGGAGTGACTACCAATCCACGTGTTCTCCTTAAAGGAACGATATCAGTGACGCTTCCGCTAGCGTTAGTGGGCATCACAATTACGATTGTAAGAGGAACCTTGGCTACTGATCCAAAAGTGTATTCTGCTACTTCAACTTTTGCTCTTAGTATATTGGCTCCGCAAGTAATAACCTTTTCAGCAGCGGATTTCTTACCAGCCATCACACCTCAGCTCACTTATACAGCATTTGTTTCTTCTAATCTTCTCGGTACAGTACGTGTGGGCCCAGAAAGCTTTGATGGTATTTTAGTTTCTGATTAATTGTAGAGCCTTTAACCTCGCTGGTAGCCCAGTAGAGGTCTTTTTTTTTAACTGAACGCCCAATCTTCTAAGGGGATCATTACATATCTTATGATGTATTCTAAATACGGAGGAGGTCTTCTCATGGGTGCTGAATATGGTCATGTTGGTGGTGCTTTTACTTCTACAGGCGCAATCTTAGTTTTGTTCATCTTATTAGTAATTATTACAAGCGCATGCATATTCTAAATCACTAAAATAGCAGAGCTCCATGTTGGCATTTTGCCGACTTGGGGCTTTTTTTTTGTAGATATTTTGTCCATTAAGGTAATATGAAATAATAAGTTAAAAGAATACTAATCACGTAGTGAATAACATGAGTTTACAATACTTTGATTTTGAATATTCAAATATACATGTTATCTTAATCTGATAACATAGATTAATACTGTTAAATTTTATTTAGGAGAGAGCTAGTTTGAAGAAAAAAATGATGATCGGAATTTCTTCTGTTATTGTACTTTTAATCATTGTTGTAACTGTGGGAAGCTTTTATTTCTATCATGTTGCTATTGCACGTGCTTCAAAGGACTTCTTAAATGAAAGCCCTGACCTGCAGTCCAGTCCAGAGGTAGAACAATCTAAAGATACCTCGAAGGCAGACCAAGAGTGGTGGGATACCCAGAGCTTTGATAGATGGGAAATGAATTCTGATGACGGAATACAGCTTAAAGCGTACTATTTAGCTGCTCCTGAACATTCCGATAAGACAGTGATTATTGCTCATGGCTATGCTGGAAATGCAACTCAAATGAGCGGTTATGCCAGAATGTATTATGAGAGACTTGGATATAATATTTTGCTGCCGGATGCCAGAGGACATGGAGAAAGTGAGGGTGACTATATCGGATTTGGATGGCCAGAACGTAAGGATTACCTGAAGTGGATACAGAACGTTCTGAAAGCAAACGGTGAGGATACACAGATCATACTGCACGGTGTTTCCATGGGGGGAGCTACCGTAATGATGACAAGCGGTGAGGATTTACCAGCTAATGTTAAAGCAATTGTGGAAGATTGCGGCTATACCTCAGTGAAGGACGAGCTTACCTTTCAATTAAAAAGAATGTACCATCTCCCCGCCTTTCCAATTGTAGATACGACCAGTATGCTAACAAAGATCCGGGCAGGTTATTCCTTTGGTGAAGCCTCGGCCTTAGAACAGGTGAAGAAATCTAAAACGCCAACTCTGTTTATTCATGGCGATAATGATACTTTTGTTCCTACGGAAATGGTTCATACGGTATATGAAAATAGTCCGGTCGAGAAGGAGCTTTACATCGTTCCTAATGCGGGTCACGGAGAAGCTTTCCGCATGGATCCGGTTAAGTATGAGAGCGTAGTTTCTGAGTTTATCGGAAGATTTGTGAAATAGTTGTTGCTGAAAAGGCTGCCGAAAGGTAGTCTTTTCGTGCTTATAATACCGTTAAACATAAATTCGGGGCCCTCTTTCGAGGGCCCCTTTCATGGGAGAGGAGAAACCGGACGAAGAGCTTATGGGGAAACGTAAGCCTGCTCCGCGGTTGTCTACGACATTTGTGGTGTCGATAATTACATGATGTCCCTGGAAGTCCAATCTTATACATTAAGATGACTTATTTCTCTGAATAAGCTGTTTCGCCTTCTTATTTCATATCTAGACAAATTTTTTATTTCATCGCGCAAATGTGTTACGATAGGCGTGGACTTATGCCCTTTTGGGCATAACAAACAGAGATATAGAGCGGGTGAATAACAGTGAGAGTGGTATCGGGAAGTGCAAAAGGAAGGCCACTGAAGAGTGTTCCGGGAAGTGGGACAAGGCCTACGACCGATAAGGTGAAGGAAGCTGTATTTAGCATGATAGGCCCATATTTCGAAGGTGGAGTGGTGCTGGATTTGTTCGCCGGTACTGGGGGGTTGGGGATCGAAGCCTTAAGCAGAGGGATGGAAAGCGGCGTATTTGTTGATATGGATCCTAAAAGTATCGACACGATACGCGCCAATCTGAAGGCTACTAAGCTGGAAGAACAAGCGCAGGTGTACCGTAATGAAGCTGGGAGAGCGCTAAGTGCGTTGGAGAAGCGGGGGGAAATTTTTGATTTGGTCTTTTTAGATCCTCCCTATCGCTTGAAGCACGGGGATGAGCTTATGCTTATGATGGTCGAAAAAGGAATGCTGCAAGAGGACGCAATTATTGTTCTGGAGCATGAATCAAGTTATGCCTATCCTGAAGACATTCCAGGATTTTATAGGCTGCGTCAGGCCGTATACGGAGAAACGACAATTTCTATTTACCAGTATGAAACTAATCCTGCAGAGGAAAGTGAAGCTGGTGAGGAGGTAGAGAATGAGTCAGCAAATTAGAAAAGAACGTGTTGCCATTTATCCAGGTACCTTTGATCCCGTGACTATGGGACATATGGATATTATTCGGCGCGCATCCAAGCAATTCGACCGTTTGATTGTAACGGTGCTTAATAATTTGAGTAAAAACCCGCTGTTTACTGTTGATGAACGGACAGAGCTATTAAGACAGGCGACCGCTGATATTCCCAATGTGGAAATTGACAGCTTCCGTGATCTGTTAGTGAATTATGTTCGTCAAAAAGATGCTCAAGTCATTGTTCGGGGTATCCGTACCGTTACTGACTTTGAATATGAGCTGCAAAACGCATCGATCAACCATAGCCTGGATCCCGATGCAGAAACGATTTTTATGATGACTAATCCGAAATATTCCTACTTAAGTTCCAGTGTTGTTAAAGAAATCGCCCACTTCGGCGGGAATGTGACTGATTTTGTGACGCCTGAGGTTGAACAAGCGATGAAGCGTAAATTTAACCGAGCCGATGGCGAATAGTACTTACTAGATACGTTCCAGCAGATAATCCCAACAGGATGATGAGCAGAAGGGCTTGCAGACTTAGCAGCTGTGGAAAAGAGCTCCATATGTCCGTTATATTAATGGTGCCGCTTGGAGTCGGGCGTGAGTCTGCAAGTGCTGGTAAAGCAGCTTTAGGGATAGCCAGCAATGGTTTCCAGAGCAATAAAGTTAACAGAAAAGCATAAAGTCCATGCATCAGACGAACCGTAGCGTAGGGTAGAAATCTGACTCTGGCTTGTTTGAGCATGGTCAGCACCTGTAGTTGCGCACAGAGTCCGCTCCAGCCCAGTGCAGCAGACAGCAAAGCTATCCCAAACATACTAGAGGGACCTGTTCCTATGCTTGCTAGCCCTTTGCTGATCGCGTCGGCGCCCAAATGAATTTCCAGCAAGCTTGCTGGCAGAGCAGCTGGCAATGCGGGAAGTACAGTAGTGATGATATTGATGACTACAGCGAACATAATCATGTAACCGCCCACGACCATCAGACTTTGCACGGCATTAGCGACGGACTCGCCGAGAAGCTTGCCGAAGCTGCGTCCGTCTTTTGCTCTGGCATCTGTTGCTGCAAGCTGAACGCGACTATATAAAGAAGGCTGTTTGGTGTCCGTGGAGATCTTATCAACTGGTTTCGTGTTCGCTGACCGCCCCTTTAATAGAGCATCGGTGCAGCTGGCTAGAAGTCCAGAGATCCAGTGGATGGCCAGCAGGAAATAACCTGCTGAAGTACTGTGTAGAAAAGCTATGCCAATTACTATAAGCATGGTTACCGGACTGGCGAAGTGTGTAAGTGCGGCAAGTCGGGCGGCTTCCTTGTCAGAAATGCTGTTCTGCTTGTGTAGCTGCATGACCCCTCCAGCTCCACCGGGGAATCCGGCTGTGATTCCGAGTGCCAAGGTCCAGCCGCTGGCACCGGGCAGACGAAAGACCTTTTTCATCAATGGCTCCAGAAGCACTCCAAAACCATGCACGAAACCCGAGGCGGTAAGCATCTCTGACAGCATCAGGAAGGGGAGCAGGGCAGGGAATACGAGTGTCCACCAAAGCTTCAATCCTTGGAGTGAAGCCTCAAAGGAGCTCTCCGGTGAGATAATAATTGCAATGGCTGTCAAGATTGCCATAATCCCGGGTATAAATGGTGTGGAGCGTGTAGCTAGTCGGCGTATTTGAATATTTTTCATTTCTCAGATCACCTCTTCATAACTTAAGGCATGGACGATGTGTTATCAATTTATGCAGAGTAGACAACCATCATGCCAAACCACTAGTCGAAGCGGTAATGAAGTTCAATCATTCATATCCTAAAAGTGCCGCGGGAAAGAAGGGAAGAGCAGTGAAGCAACTGAAGCATCGGCCGGGTTTCCGCGCCACAGCTTATCTGTTTACGTTTGTAGTAATCGTGTATGTATTTGTCTTTATGAACACCCCGTACATCGTATATCAGCCAGGCAGTGCATCTGAAGTTGCCCCTATGATTAAGGTAGAGAATGCCGATCCGGCTGAAGAAGGAACGTTTATGATGACTACGGTGTCTGCTAGTTATGCTAATGTGGCCTTATTGGTCGCCTCTGCTTTTAATTCCAATTCAGAGGTTGTGCGAAAAGAAACCCGGCTAGGGGATAAATCAGAAGACGAATATGCTGCAGAGCAGGTTTTTTATATGAATAGCTCACAGTCTTATTCTGTTCAGGCCGCTTATCATGCAGCGGGAATTCCATATGAGGATGTAGTGGATTATCTCTACGTCTTTTCGGTTCCTGTAGAAAGTAATAAAGGACAATTTCTGCCGGGTGACAAAATCATTAGTGTAGAGGGACAAAAAGTGCCCGATCCTGAAGCACTGTCTAAACTGCTCTCCTCTAAAAAAATCGGAGATCAAGTCGCTGTTGTTTTGCAAAGAAATGGCAAGGAAGTACAAGAACAAGTGACGCTGGTTGAAATAAAGGATAAAGAGGGCGCTGCCGTTCGACCTGGTTTTGGAGTTACTATTGCCGCCGTTCAAAAAGTAAAACCAAAAGAAGCAGGGAAAGCTGTCAGCTTTGTAGATACAAATGTTGGCGGACCTTCGGCAGGGCTAATGTTCACTATGGAAATTTACAATCGCCTTACTTCTGGTGATTTAACTAAAGGCCATAGGGTTGCAGGGACGGGTACGATTAACGCTGAGGGTGTAGTTGGTGCTATCGGTGGAGTGAAACACAAGATCGTGGCTGCGGACCGAGAAGGGGCGGAGATTTTTTTCGTGCCTGTTAAGAATTATGACGAAGCCAAAGCAAAAGCTGATAAAATCGGCACATCTATGAAGCTGGTGCCTGTATCTACGCTGGATGAGGCGCTGAAGTATATGGAGGAACTGCCGGTCAAACCATGACCGGAGGTTCCAAATAATCGCGGTACATATCATTTCTACGGGGCTCCTTAAAAGCTCCCGCGAAAGCGGAAGCGGCTTGAAGATCTCGCTCAAGCTGCGGATGGGAACAAAGGGACGGGCGCATGACGATGGGCAACGTAGCTTTTTGTTTCATCTCTTTAAGCAGTGCTCGTCCGCTTTCTCTAAAACCAAGAATACGAATATATCCGGGCCCCTCTGCTAGTATGGAAGGGGTCATTTCTTTTTTAGAATGATTTAACAGAACATGTAGCAGCAGACGCTGTAACCGTGTATGCGTGTAGCGCTTGCTCTTAAGGGCGTGAAGCAGGCCTGAAACAGAGAATTGCTCCAACTCAGGCAAAAGCCGCAGTATTCGATTCTCCAAGCCTTCATTCATATCATGGATCGCGTGTAACTCGGCCGCAGTATGGGTGGTCAGCAGATGGCGGAGCGGGATACTGAAGCTCTCCAAGCTCAGAGGGCCCCTTCCGGCTGCATGCTCTCTTTCCAAAATGGACACGCTATAATCCGGCATATAAGCAGCGGGAGATCCGCCTTCTTGCAGCAGCTTGCGGATGGCCGTCGCACTTGCAATAGAAGAGTCGGCTTGTAATGGGTCATGGAAGCCTGCTGCTGTGCGCGGAACGGTTAGTGGCATTATCTTGCTGTGCAGCCGCTGCAAGGCGATAAGATAATGCAGGCCAAGGCTGTTATTCGGCTGGCGCAGCAGCTCGCCTGCATCTCCGGGACTCTCCGTTTCCGGGAGAGTCCCTTCAAAGGCCACCGCCGCCGCTGTGCTGTACGCGGCGGGGAAGCTCGCTCCGAGCGCCATGCGGCGGCGGATCTCGCTCTGAAGCTCGCTGCTTTCCTCAGCCAGATATCTGGCCAGCGGGAGCAGCGAGCCCAAAGTGCCGGCTTCTGAGCCGAAGCACAAGCTGTCCACGACCCCGGTCGCTTCCAGCAGTGCAACTGCTCCGAACGCGAACCACTCGGCTGGCTGGACGGCATAAGCCACCGGCAGCTCAATGACGAGGTCGGCGCCCATATGCAGCGCCATCTCTGTCCGGGCTTGCTTGCTTACCGCCGCCGGCTCGCCGCGCTGGGTAAAGGGACCACTCATGACGACGATGGTGCGCTCTGCGCCGGAAAGTCTTTTGGCTTCCGTGAAGTGATGCACATGTCCGTTATGTAAAGGATTGTATTCTGCGATGATTCCAACCGTTGTCACTGTGGCTTCCCTCCGATAAGTAAGGTATATTTATTGAGTTTAGTAGGGTAGATTTCTAGAGATACTGTTAGCACAAGCTGATCTTTTGATTTACACTAATAGTTATATCATAATTCACCGCATTTTCTGAAACAATATAAAGGGAAAATGGTTGACAAAGGTATAGAATACTAGGTATAATAAATTTTGTTTGTTTGGGAGTGATAAGTATGCAGATTCACTTTCGCAAATTAGCGAATGCCGACGAACCGTTACATATTCACGATGTTGTGGATGTCAGCGAGGTAGTCAAAGGGCGCAAGGATATTCTAACTGTTGCTCCGCTCTCAGTAGACCTTAAAGCGCTGCCCGCGGGAACCGATTGTGTGAACGTGGTGGGGAAACTGAGTGGAGATGTGGACATGTTATGTTCACGTTGTCTCACGGAGGTCAAAAGTGATTTGAACATTCCTTTTGCTGAGACTTTCAAGTGGCTTAAGCAGCCAGTTCTTCCAGATGATGACGAAGATGAGGATCTCATTTACGTCAAGGATGAGGTTGTGGATCTTATCCCGTATGTGGAAGAAAATTTCGTACTGCACTTACCGGATTCGGTATTGTGCAAGGCAGACTGTCTTGGTCTTTGTCAGAAATGCGGACAGAACTTGAACGAAGGCACCTGCAGTTGCGACAACACAGTGATCGATCCTCGACTCGCTGGGTTGAAAGACTTTTTCAAATGAAACATTACAACAAAACACATCCTGCTCTGAGGAGCAGGCTGACAGAAATATCACGAGGAGGTGGAACACATGGCAGTACCACAACGTAGAACGTCTAAAACACGCCGTGACAAACGTCGCACCCACTTTAAGTTGGTTGTGCCGGGCATGGTGAAATGTGAACAATGCGGAGAGTTGAAACTAGCTCACCACGTATGCAAAGTTTGCGGAACTTACAAAGCAAGAGAAATCATCAAACAATAGTTTCAAAAATAAGTAGTGCTTCACTTCGGTGAGGTACTATTTTTTTGTCCAAATTTAATAAAGATAAGGTTTGCACCTATACTTTATGTTCCGCTCAGAAGTCAATGCTTTATTTTTGGTGCGGCATGCTTTATACTACATATTAGTACCTGGTTCTAAAAAATATTTATGATTGTTTGACCTAATATAACAGCGGCCATTCAAGCGGCCGGATGCTTTCTTTAAAATATAAGGAAGTATAAGTTATGCACCTATACTTTATGTCTTATATTTCTCGCTTAAACGCTTACCGTCCTTATTAGGGCTCCGAAGGCGTTTATGCTTGGCATGTGCCAGGAGGTGAGCCGCTATCGAGCGGATGTCCAAGAAAGAACGTCAGCAACAGCTGCTACATATAATTGCAGGCAATCCTTTTGTAACTGATCGGGAGTTGACTCGTCAGCTGAAGGTGAGCATTCAGACGATTCGGTTAGACCGGATGGAGCTGGGAATACCAGAACTGCGTGAAAGAATGAAACAAATGGCAGAGCATTCCTATGATCAGGTGCGCTCTTTGCCTGCGGATGAAGTGATCGGAGATATTGTCGATTTACAGCTCGATAAAAGCGGGATTTCGATCTTTGAAATTCGTGAGGATCATGTCTTTTCCAGAAATGGGATCGCCCGTGGCCACTACGTGTTTGCTCAAGCCAACTCGCTTGCGGTTGCTGTGATTAACGATGAAATTGCCTTGACTGCTTCAGCCGACATACGATTTGTTCGTATGGTTCTGCTTGGTGAGAAGTGCATTGCTAAAGCTCAAGTGCGGTCACTTGCAGGCAGAGGCGGCAAAGCAGAGGTGGACGTATTCACCTATGTCGGAGAAGAATTGGTATTTCAAGGCCACTTTATAGTGTATCGTTCCGCTAATGAAGAGTATAGTGAAGGGGGTAACCGTAGTGCTGATCGCCATTGATGCCATGGGCGGGGACAACGCTCCTGAATGTAATGTCGAGGGGGCGTTGTCCGCGGCCGCGGAATGGAAAGATACGCAGATTGTGCTCGTAGGTGACGAAGCCAGACTAGAGCCACTGCTGAAGGACAAGCCGTCCAACCTGAGTGTGCGGCATGCAGGAGATGTTATTGGTTCTGATGAAGAGCCGGTTAAGGCGGTTCGCCGCAAAAAAGATTCATCCATGGTTGTAGCTGGACGTATGGTGCGTGAGGGCGAAGCAGATGCTATGATTTCGTCAGGTAACACGGGGGCGCTTATGACTACAGGGTTACTTGTAGTAGGCCGTATGCAGGGGATTGAACGTCCGGCGCTGGCACCTATGATTCCGACGCTGGATGATGTTGGCGTGCTTGCGCTTGATCTTGGCGCTAACATGGATGCGAAGCCTGAACATCTGGTGCAATATGCGCTGATGGGCAGCATTTATCGGAATAAAGTGCATGGCATTGCTAAGCCGCGGGTTGGACTTCTAAATGTAGGGACGGAGCCTGGGAAAGGCAACGAACTGACCAAAGAAGCCTATCCACTGCTGGAGAACTTGCCGGGCATTCATTTTATCGGTAATGTTGAGGCACGCGACGTACTGACAGGAAACTGCGATGTGCTTGTCTGCGATGGATTTGCTGGTAATATCCTGTTGAAGTCGCTTGAGGGTACAGCGGGTGCATTGTTCTCTTTACTGAAGGAGCAATTCAGCCGTTCTCTGAAGACTAAGCTTGGAGCGGCTATGCTGATGCCGGAGCTTAGAGCCCTGAAGGGTAAGATGGATTACAAAGAGCATGGCGGTGCACCGCTGCTTGGTCTTAGCGGATTGGTAGTTAAGGGGCATGGATCTTCGGACGGAAATGCGGTTAAAAATGCAGTAAGACAAGCGCGGATTGCTCTGCAAGCCGATCTTGTGCCAAGTATATCCAAGGAAATTAGCGGGAAGTGAGTGACGAAATGAAACAATTGCGGCCGGTTGGGATTATCGGTACGGGTAAATATGTACCTGAGAAAATTTTAACAAACAGTGATCTGGAAAAAATAGTGGAGACTAACGATGAATGGATCGTCAGTCGGACAGGGATCCGTGAAAGACATATCGCTGCACCACATGAGGCAACTTCTGATTTAGCCTATGAAGCTGCACTTAAAGCTTTGGATTCTGCAGGCATGAAAGCCGAAGATCTGGATCTTATTATTATCGCAACGGTAACCCCTGATAGCTCCTTTCCTTCCACAGCCTGCATTTTGCAGGATAAACTTGGAGCTAAAGGTGCTGCGGCCTTTGACTTGTCAGCAGCCTGCTCTGGTTTTGTATACAGCCTAGCTACTGCAGTTGGCTTTATTCAGAACGGAATGTACAATAATGCACTCATAATTGGTGCGGACACTTTATCCCGCATCACTGATTATACGGATCGTAACACCTGTGTACTGTTTGGCGATGGTGCAGGAGCAGTAATCATCGGTGAAGTTCCAGAGGGACGCGGTTTCCAATCCTTCGATCTGGGTGCTGAAGGTTCTGGAGGAAACTTGCTTAAGCTGGAAGCTGGGGGCTCGCGCTTGCCTGCATCTCAGCAGACGGTTGAAGACAAGAAACATTTCATCTATATGAATGGCCGTGAAGTGTTTAAGTTTGCCGTTCGTGTTATGGGCTCAGCTACAGAACGTGTGCTTACTAAAGCCGGATTAGGTAAAGAAGATATTGATTTGTTCGTACCGCATCAAGCGAATATTCGTATCATTCAATCCGCTATGCAGCGGCTTGACCTGCCACCGGAGAAATGTGTAATCAATGTTGATAAATATGCTAATACATCAGCAGCTTCTATTCCTCTAGCTCTAGTTGAAGCGGCGGAAGAAGGACGCATGAAGGAAGGCGACACGGTTCTGATGGTTGGATTCGGCGGTGGCTTGACTTGGGGCGCGTCCGTATTGATCTGGTAATAGAGGAAGGAGTTCTTACTTATGAGTAAAATCGCATTTGTCTTTCCCGGTCAGGGTGCACAGGCAGTTGGAATGGGTAGAGATGTATATGAAGCTCTTCCGCACAGCCGCGCGGTATTCGAAAAAGGTGATGAGGTGCTCGGATTTCCACTGAGCCAGCTGATTTTTGAAGGACCTGACAGTGATTTGAAACAGACCGTAAATACGCAACCGGCTCTGCTAACAGCAAGCGTGGCTTATCTGGAAGCATTACGTGATCAAGGGATGAAGCCGGATTATGTAGCTGGTCATAGCCTAGGAGAATACAGCGCACTGGTTGCGGCAGGCGTATTGTCCTATGAAGATGCTGTAAGACTCGTGCGTTTACGCGGTCGTTTTATGGAGGAAGCTGTTCCAGGTGGACAGGGAGCTATGGCTGCAGTGCTTGGTGCGGAGCGGGATGCTCTGGCAGAATTATGCCGGAGCGTATCCGAGGAGAGCGGCGTGGTAGAACTGGCGAATGTGAACTGCCCGGGACAGATTGTTGTTTCTGGTTCACAGGCCGGGGTTAACGGTGTTGTGCAGCGTGTTAAGGAAGCAGGCGGAAAGCGGGCTATTCCGCTGGAAGTAAGTGGACCTTTTCACTCTTCGATGATGAAGGCTGCGGCAGACCGCTTGGCAGACGAGCTGAAGAGTGTTACCTTTAATGCTCCGGCTGTACCTGTTATTGTCAATGTTACCGCAGCACCTGTAACGGATCCTGAAGAAATCCGTGAACTGCTTGTCCACCAGGTGTACTCCCCTGTGCTCTGGCAAGACAGTATTGAATGGCTGATTGCTGATGGTGTGGATACTTTTGTGGAAATTGGTTCTGGCAGTGTTCTGGCAGGTCTGATCCGCAAAATAGACAAAACGGTCAAAGTAATCAACATTAACACGCTTGAAAGTGTGCAAGCTGTCTTGTAAGATACGTTCAAACATTGTTTATCAATAGCAATATGATCGAAAGGGGAATAAATGATGTTCTCAGCATTGCGGGGTCAAACGGCCCTTGTAACTGGTGGCTCTCGCGGCATTGGCCGCAGTATTGCACTTGCTCTCGCGGAACATGGCGTGAAGGTGGCCGTGAACTATGCGGGCAGTGAAGCAGCCGCACAAGAAACCGTGGCTCGGATTGTCGAGCTTGGCTCGGAGGGTATTGCCCTTCGTGGCGATGTCGGCAATAGTGAACAGGCCGAGAACCTTGTCAAAGAGGTTCTGAATACCTGGGGACGTATTGACATTGTTGTCAATAATGCCGGCATTACCAGAGACAACCTGATTATGCGCATGAAAGAAGAAGAGTTCGATCAAGTGATCGAAACGAATCTAAAAGGGGTGTTTAACTGCCTAAAGGCAGCTACACGCCCTATGATGAAGCAACGCTACGGGCGCATTATCAATATTTCTTCCGTAGTAGGTGTAACAGGAAATCCTGGACAAGCTAATTACTCCGCAGCTAAGGCAGGTGTCATCGGTTTAACGAAGGCATCGGCTCGTGAGCTTTCCTCACGGGGGATCACGGTGAACTGTATCGCTCCGGGCTTCATTGATACAGATATGACGCGTGAGCTCTCTGAGGAAGTGCGCAGTGAGCTTGAGAAGGGCATTCCACTTGCTCGGCTGGGGCGCCCTGAAGAGATTGCTATGGCTGTAGTCTTCCTGGCCTCTGAAGGCGCTGCGTATATGACCGGCCAGACACTACACGTGGATGGCGGGATGTATATGTAACTCTCCGTCAAGGAGAAATTACACTGTTTTAATGCTGAAATGTGAGGGATAAAGAAAGCGTTTTTGACGCTCTATGGTATTTTGAACTCATATCTCGTATAATACCAAAAGAGGAGGTGAACCGGATGTCCGATGTATTAGAGCGTGTAAAACGCATTGTCATCGACCGCTTAGGTGCCGATGAAGCTGAGGTAACATTAGAAGCGTCTTTCAAAGATGATTTAGGTGCTGATTCTCTTGATGTAGTAGAATTGGTTATGGAATTGGAAGATGAATTCGATATGGAAATCTCTGATGAAGATGCAGAGACGATTACGACCGTGGGTGAAGTTGTGAAGTACATACAATCTCATACCTAGAGTCATATGATTGAGAGTCCCGTTCCTGCTAGGGCGGGACTTCTCCTCATTTATAGAGCATTAAAGATGAATCAAAGGTTGCCTTGAGCAACTATATAAGGGATATAACAGAACCGCAGGATGGTTAATGATGCGGTTATCGCTGTTCATATAGTAGCAACAGAAAGTATATAAGTTCTGAATATAATGTATACAACCTATAGATGGGGTGATTGTGTTTGAGTCATAGAGTGGTTGTTACCGGGATGGGCGTAGTTACATCATTGGGCAAAGATTTGGAGACGTTCTGGGATAATCTTATGAGCGGCAAATCCGGTGTATCACAGGTTGAGACCTTTGATGTCAGTGAGTATACTACGCAAATAGCATCCTCTGTTAAAGATTTCGATCCAGAGGCACTTTTTGGTCGTAAGGAAGCCCGCAAAATGGACCGTTTTGTACAATTTGCAGTGGCTGCCGGTGAGGACGCATTACGAGATAGCGGACTTAAGATCGGTGAAGATATTGATGCCGAAAGAATAGGTGTATCTGTAGGATCAGGTATTGGCGGTCTTGGCACTTGGGAAGACAATCATAACTTGTTGCTTGAAAAAGGACCGAAGCGGGTTAGTCCGTTCTTCATTCCGATGATGATCGCTAACATGGGTTCTGGGCAGTTGTCCATTAACCTTGGTGCAAAGGGTCCTAATACGACGACAGTAACTGCTTGTGCTACAGGAAGTCACTCCATTGGGGAATCCTTCCGCTTGATTCAACGTGGAGACGCAGATGCAATGATCTGCGGTGGTTCCGAAGCGACCATTCGTCCAACAGGTATGGCTGGTTTTTGTGCTATGAGAGCAATGTCCACTCGCAATGATGAGCCTGAGAAGGCAAGTCGTCCGTTTGATGTGGATCGCGATGGTTTTGTTATGGGTGAAGGTGCCGGGATTCTTATTCTGGAATCACTCGAACATGCTGAGAAACGTGGAGCGAAGATCTATGCTGAGGTTATCGGTTATGGTCTAAGCGCAGATGCTCATCATATGACTGAGCCTGATCCAGATGGTGCAGCTCGCTGCATGAAGATGGCAATCCGGGATGCTGGTATCTCTCCTGAAGATATTGATTACATCAATGCTCATGGTACTTCAACGCCTGTAGGAGATAGATCAGAAACTGCTGCTGTTAAAAAAGCATTGGGTGACCATGCCTATAAAGTGGCAATTAGTTCGACGAAATCCATGACAGGTCACCTTCTGGGTGCTGCTGGTGGAGTAGAAGCTATTATCTGTGGCCTTTCTTTGCAAAAAGGGATGATTGCGCCAACGATTAATTTGGACAACCAAGACCCGGAATGTGATCTGGATTATGTACCAAATGTGCCACGTAAAGCTGATCTTGATATTGTAATGTCGAATTCGTTCGGCTTCGGGGGACATAACGCAACAGTTATTCTAAAAAAATATAATTAGTAAGGGGACAGTGCGGTGAAAGGAGAACTGAAGCAGTTACAACAGCAACTTCAAATCCAATTTCACGATTCTGTGCTTCTGAAGCAGGCCTTTACCCATGCATCCTATGTGAATGAACACCGTTTCAATCAGCATCAGGACAATGAGCGTCTCGAATTTCTTGGGGATGCAGTTCTGGAGTTAACGGTTTCTGAATATTTGTACAATCTATTGCCAGACCGACCTGAGGGAGAGTTGACCAAGCTGCGGGCCGCTATTGTATGCGAGCCTTCACTGGTCAAGTTTGCGGAGAGTTTAGGTTTTGGCCGTTATGTACTATTGGGCAAAGGGGAAGAACTTACGGGCGGACGTACTCGCCCGGCCCTGCTGGCTGATGTATTCGAATCCTTCGTGGGAGCGCTTTATCTCGACCAAGGACTGGAAACAGTGCGGAGTTTTCTTGATAATCACGTATTTCCTCTCGTGGAGACGGATGGGAAATTGCAAATGCAGATGACCGATTATAAGACGGAACTGCAAGAGCTAATTCAGCAGCACAATATGGGTACATTGGAATATCGAATTATAGAAGAACGGGGACCTGCACATGAGCGTGAATTCGTCTCAGAGGTGTATATGGCTAACCGTTCACTTGGTAAAGGAAGCGGCCGGTCCAAGAAGGAAGCAGAGCAGCAGGCTGCAGCAGCAGCACTTTTGCATCTGAAAGAGGACGGTGCCTGAGTTTTGCATCAAGGGGACAAGCGGAGGAGAGCAGCAAAGGTCTGAATACCGGCGTTTAGGCGGAGCTCAGACCGTTGCTGCTCTTTTTCGACAATATAAGAACTTATATGTTCCGCGTTACAAAGGATAAGGTACATCTTAATGGTTTTTTAGGGTACAAACGCTATGGTATAATGGGTCAGAGGTGATTGGCAAGTATGTTTTTGAAACGGATAGAATTAGCTGGTTTTAAATCATTTGCCGACAAAACAGAAATGGAGTTTGTGCGCGGTATAACGGCTGTAGTTGGCCCGAACGGAAGCGGCAAAAGCAATATTTCTGACGGCATACGCTGGGTACTCGGCGAACAGAGTGCTAAATCACTGCGTGGCGGCAAGATGGAGGATATCATTTTTGCTGGAAGTGATGCGCGTAAAGCCGTGAATTATGGCGAAGTATCACTTACGCTTGATAATGAAGATCACACACTTCCGCTGGATTTCAGCGAAGTTACAGTGACTCGGAGAGTCCACCGCAGTGGAGATAGTGAATATTTAATTAATAAGCAGTCCTGCCGTCTGAAGGATATCACAGAGCTGTTTATGGATACCGGTATCGGACGCGAAGCGTATTCGATTATCGGGCAGGGTAGGATTGAAGAAATTCTAAGTACTCGTTCCGAAGATCGGCGAGGCATCTTTGAAGAAGCATCAGGTATTGTAAAATATAAATCGCGCAAGAAAGACGCAAGTCGAAAGCTGGATGATACCGAGCAGAACCTGCTTCGTATTCATGATTTGATCAGTGAGCTTGAGGATCAGATTGGGCCACTTAAGGATCAGTCCGAGAAAGCTATCCGCTTTAAGGAACTTCGCGAACAATTAAAACATCAGGAAATTTCAGTATACGTACACCAGATTGAAGGCATTCATACCGCTTGGCAGGAAGGTAACGCTAAGCTTGAAACGTTGAAGGACGAGCAGCTGGAGCTGTCTACTGTGGTTTCGGCTCATGATGCCAAGCTGGAGAGCGGGCGCTCTGAATTGCGCACAATCGAAGCACAGATCGAGAAGCAGCAAGAGCAATTGCTGCGTTATAGCGAAGCATTTGAGAAGAGTGAAGGTTACGGTGAAGTGCTGAGGGAACGCAAGCGCAATCTGGAAAGTAATCGTGAGCAGTTAATGCTCACGTTAGGTTCGGTTGGCGAGCGTTCTGCAGATCGTCAGCGTGAAGTCGTGGATCTGGAGCTTAAGCTTGAACAATCGCGGCTTAAGCTTGTGGATCTTCGGAAACAGATCGAAGATGAAGAGACAAGGCTTGAAGGTGTGGCAGACGGGATTAGCCAGAGCCAGGAAGAAAAGCTCAAAAGTGCTCTTTTGGAGCTAATGAACCTTATGGCGAATGCACGTAACGAAATTCGTTACGCGGATCAGCAAAAGGAGAATCTGGAACGTCGTATGAGCCGCAGTGAAGAAGAAAGCGGCAAATGGACAGCCCGGCATGAAGAGTTGTCTGCCAACCAGAAAGGGCTGAAGGACAAGATTGCCCAGCTGGGGAAGGAGCTTAGCAATCTTCGCGGGGCTTATATCACTGAAAGTGAGCAGCTCAGTAAACGTCAGAAGCTGATCGAAGAAACACAGTCCGGTCTTCGGAAATGGGAACAGAAGCGGGAAGCGCAAGTCTCTCGTCATGAGACCATGAAAGAGATGCAGGATGATTTCGACGGCTTCATGCTTGGGGTTAAAGAAGTGCTCAAGGGTGCGCGCAAAGGACAGCTCAACGGTGTGCATGGTGCGGTTGCGGAGCTGATCTCTGTTCCGGAGAAGCTGGAAATGGCGATTGAGACTGCTCTAGGCGCATCACTTCAGCATGTGGTCATGGATAATGAGACTGTGTCCCGCCAAGCGATATCATTTCTAAAGCAACGTCAGCTGGGACGAGCTACCTTTCTTCCGCTAGATGTTATCCGGCCGCGCCAGATTTCTGGCAGTGACCGTGGTATGGTGGGTGATGCTGACGGATTTGTTGGAATTGGTTCCGAACTTGTTGGTTACGATGATAAATATACTAGCATTATTGGCAGTTTGCTCGGCAATGTGGTTATTGCGGAGAGCTTGGAGCAAGCGAACCGTATCGCCGCTAGATGCCAATATCGTTATCGGGTAGTTACCCTGGAAGGCGATGTAGTTAATGCCGGCGGTTCGATGACCGGGGGTAGCCAGCATAAGAAGAATAATAGCTTGCTTAGCCGTAAACGTCAGCTGGATCAATTAAGCAGTGAGATTGAAGAAAGCGAACGTCAAATAGTGAAGCTGAAGCAAGGCATTGCCAGACTTCGTGAGGAGCAGGAGAACGCTAGCGTGAAGTTGGAGGACCTGCGCCGTGATGGCGATGAGAAAAGACTGGAAGAGCAAAGAGTCTCCGGTGATTTGAAGCAGCTCGAGCATGAGCTTCGGCATGTGCAGGAGCAAGTGGAGAGCACAGGTGCGGAACGCAGCGGCTTTGAGAATGAAGTACGTGCGCTTGAAGAGACGCGGAAGCAAGCCACTGCTGAGCTTGAACGCCTTGAAAAGGAAGAAAAGGAAGCCCATGAGGGTATCCGTAACGCTGAATCAGCGCGTAAAGCGAATGAATCAGCTAAGGAAGAGCTGCAAGGCAAGTTGACCAGTATGAAAGTCTCGGAAGGCAAGCTCGATCAGGAGATATTCTCCCTGGAGGAGCAGTTACGTCGCCTAAGACAAGATGTGGGTTCACAGGACAAGGAGCTGCGCCAGAATCGAAATCTGTTACATACGATTGAACAGGATCTGGCTAACAATGCTTTGGAAGCTGTGAAGCAGAAGGAAGATTTGAACAGTTACCGCTTGAAGAAGGAAGAGACGACTGGAACTTTGGATTTTGCGCGTGCTGAGCGTACAGCGTTAACCCGTAAGCTGGAACTTGAGGAAGGCAAGACTAAAGATCAACGTCAGGCCCTTAAAGTAGTCGAGGACAAGCTGCGTGCCACTGAAGTTTCTGTCGGTCGACTCGATGTGGAGCTGGATAATATTCTCCGCAAGCTGAGTGATGACTACGAGCTAAGTTATGAATTAGCAAAACAGAGATATCCAGTGCCTGAAGATGTACCTGCCGCACAAGCCGATGTACAGCGTTTGAAGCGCAGTATTTCTGCGCTAGGAGAGGTTAACTTAGGGGCGATCGAAGAATATCAGCGGGTCCATGAACGGTATACGTTCCTCAGTGGACAAAAAGATGATCTAGTCGAAGCTAAGACTACCTTGTATCAAGTAATCCGCGAGATGGAAGATGAAATGTCCAAACGTTTCAAACAGACCTTTGATGCGATCCGCAAACAGTTCGGGACCGTGTTCTCAAAGCTGTTCGGCGGCGGGCGAGCGGATCTCATGCTTCTGGATCCGGAACATATGCTGGAAACAGGTATAGATATCGTAGCCCAACCACCGGGTAAAAAATTGCAAAATCTGCAGCTTTTATCAGGCGGTGAACGCGCTCTAACTGCGATGGCGTTATTGTTTGCTATTTTGCAAGTGAAGCCAGTTCCGTTCTGCGTATTGGATGAGGTCGAGGCTGCGCTCGATGAAGCGAACGTTGTTCGTTTTGCACAGTATTTACGCGAGTTCTCTGAACAAACTCAGTTCATCGTCGTTACGCACCGCAAAGGAACGATGGAAGAGGCGGACGTGTTATACGGAGTAACGATGGAAGAGGGCGGTGTCTCCAAGCTCGTCTCAGTACGTTTAGAGGATGAAGAAGCTGAGATTGCTTAAATTCATCAAAGAAGAGAAACTTTTAGGAGGAACCAAATGAGCTTTTTTAGAAAATTAAAAGAAAGCATTTCCGGCAAAACGGAAAGTGTAACGAAACAATTCCGCGACGGATTAGAGAAAACCCGTAAAGGTTTTGTAGAGAAGGTCTCCGACCTTATCATCCGCCGCAAAAAGATAGATGAAGAGTTCTACGAAGAGCTGGAAGAGATTTTGATTGGTGCAGACGTGGGTGTAAACACTGTTATGACCCTTGTCGAGGATTTGCGTGCCGAAGTGAAGCAAAATCGGATTGAAGATGCTGCCGAGCTGAAGCCGATTTTGTCCCGTAAGCTTATGGAGCTGCTGCGTGGAGATGATGATAACAGCCTGAAGGAAAATCCGAATGGAATTACGGTTATTTTGTTCGTTGGGGTCAATGGCGTGGGCAAGACGACTACCATCGGCAAGCTGGCTCATCGTTACAAACAAGAAGGTAAAAAAGTTCTTTTGGCTGCAGGGGATACGTTCCGTGCCGGAGCGATTGAGCAGCTTGAGGTTTGGGGCCAACGCGCAGGTGTAGATGTCATTAAACAACAAGCAGGCTCTGACCCGGCGGCTGTAATGTACGATGCGGTCCAAGCGGCAAAGCAACGCAACGTGGATATCTTAATCTGCGATACTGCTGGCAGACTGCAGAATAAAAGCAATCTGATGGAAGAGCTCAACAAAATCTTCCGCGTCATTCAAAGAGAAATCCCAAGTGCTCCACATGAGGTACTGATGGTGCTAGATGCTACGACAGGTCAAAATGCACTTACACAAGCCAAGTTATTTGGTGAAAAGAGTGGCGTCACTGGCTTGGTCTTGACGAAGCTGGACGGTACGGCTAAAGGCGGAATCGTTGTAGCGATTCGTCAGGAAATGAATTTGCCGGTGAAGTTTGTAGGTCTTGGAGAAAAAATGGAAGACTTGCAGCCATTTGATTCGCAGCAGTTCGTACATGCTCTTTTTGCCGGATTAATTGCCGAGGAAGAAGAGTCAGAAGAATCGGAAGAGCAAGTGTAGTCAACAGCACAATATAAACATAAAGAAGTCATATTTACAAGGAATGCCCTCGAAGCTATATTTAGTTAGGAGGGCATTCCTTTTCTTTTTTATAAAGGGTTTGTCCGTCATTTTGTAGCAACTGCTAAGCGACTTTTAGAAAGTATAAATGCATCGCGTAAGGGATCCCTTTAAATAACAGCTTTCCCTCACTAATTAGCCTCCAGAAGCGATATTCTATGAATGAGGTACTGAGATACAAATTCCATTGCCCTATAATTGTGCCTACAACTAGACCTGCATTTACGTAGCCATCTCGATCCTCATACTGTTGAAATTGCAGAATTAAAGAAAGAATTTCTTCGTCATAGTAACTCTCGGGAACATTCATAAGCTGGCCATCAGCCCAAACTCTAAGCATATCCTCGGTGTTGCTGATTTTTTGCCATTCTAGTTCATACTGTTTTCTTTGAGCGGAGGTGATAGGGGATGTGTTTTCGGTAATTTTTATAATTTTTTGCAGAACTTCATTTGGGAGCTGACTAAGTGCTCTGGGATATAAGCCGATTTCAAATGGAGCAGCAATCTCCCTATAAGCCTTGACTGAATCAATAACATGAATAGGTTGCGTCCTCTCACTAAGAATAGAAAGTGCAAATCGTAAACCTGTCTGATCATGGGATTTATCTCCGCACCAAATAGTGATTTTTTTGTCCTCGGGAATTTCTTTTAAGGTCTGAATCATGGCTGCCAGTTTATGCTGGGGATTTAAATGATAACCCTGATCCGGAAATCGTTCCTGAAACCATAACTCACGGGTATGATAGCCTTCATTATTATGTAATCCACGCAACGGTCCAGCAGAGAACGTCTCATTAAATGAAAGTACTCGTATTAAATGACGACAACCCAGATGACTAAGGGCTACCTTCATTGATCCCGCTTCAGACAGGCCAAATAACAGATAAATGTGATTCCGCCTAGTCTCTTCCTGCTCAATTGACATAGTATATTTGTGCTCCATAGGTCACTCTCCCATCGCAACAAATTATACCATACTCAATGAATCCACATCCTCAGGCAACTATATAAAAAATACATTATATGAAAAATTCATAACAGTAATGCTTGTCACACTTCCTGCATACAATTCAATGATGAATCTACATTTCATCTCCGGCAACCTATATAAGAGAGAAAGGAAGCGATTCCAAAAAATACAAATATCTCCGGAATCACATTTCTCTGTTATATATGTTGACATGAACGAGTGGATTTACGTATTATGAGAATATAAACCAATATTTCCATGGATGTTTTCTGAAATGAAAGTATAAGTTGTTAACAAAGATTACATCTATCGAAAGGAGTCGGGCTCATGTCCAAATTAGATCCTCTGCCAGGTCTGTCTCCGTATCCATTACAGCATTTTTTCGATGAAATGTATGCTGATAAGAGGAATGTCCGGCCGCACTACAGACATGTGAATCGCATGTTTTCCGGAATGAGCTCCGAAGAGCTGCAAGGGAAGCAAAATTTAATGCAGCGTAGGATGATGGAAGAAGGAATTACCTTTACGCTTTACAACCCGGCTCAGGATCATCCTATGGAGCGAACGATCCCCTTCGATATGATTCCACGTATAATCCCTAAGAATGAGTGGGAGAGGCTAGAAGCTGGAATTATTCAACGTATCACAGCTTTGAATTTGTTCATTCATGACATTTACCATGAGCAATACATTGTTAAAGATGGCATCGTCCCTAGGCGTATGATTATTTCCAACTGTTACTTCCGGCCAGAAATGTCAGGTCTGCGAGTGCCCGGTGGAGCTTATATCACCACCTCAGGAATCGATCTGATCCGCCACCACGATGGACATTATTATGTACTTGAAGACAACCTGCGAACACCCTCCGGCTTTTCCTATCTTTTTAAAGGCAGAACGCTTATGAATCAATTGTTTCCTGAATTGTCCTTTGCCAGCTCCATCCGAGATGTAGATCATAGCTTAAATCGCTTCTTATCCGTGCTTCGTAGTCTATCTCCTTCAAGAAGGTCAGATCCGGTTATAGCACTCCTAACGCCTGGAGAATACAATTCTGCATATTATGAACATGCTTTTTTGGCACAGCAGATGGGTATACATTTGGTCGAAGGACGAGATTTGGTAACAAAGGATCACAAAATATATTTGAAAGAAATGAACGGACTGCGTCGCGTGGATGTGCTGTATCGTCGGTTGGATGATGATTACATTGATCCGCTGGCCTTTCAACCTGATTCTTTACTGGGTGTGGCAGGACTTATGAATGCATATAGGGCAGGTAACATAGCGATTGCTAATGCTCCGGGAACCGGTGTTGCAGATGATAAAGCGATGTATGTCTATGTACCGGATATGATTCGTTATTATCTGAATGAAGAGCCGATCCTTGGTAATGTGCCGACGTATTTGTTGTGCAGACCCGATGAACGCCTGTATGTTCTTGAGAACCTATCCGAAATGGTTGTTAAAGAAACCTCATTATCCGGAGGATATGGGATGTTGATCGGAAGTGAGGCGACCAAAGAAGAATTAGCCGAGTTCCGAATGAAAATTATTGCCGATCCGGACCGTTATGTGGCACAGCCAATTATGTCCTTGTCCAGAGCGCCAGTATTGTCGGGAGGCACTATGGCACCCCGGCATATCGATCTTCGGGCTTTTGTATTAATGGGCGCAGACCGGAAGCCGCATGTCATACCTGGTGGATTAACACGAGTGGCTATGAAAGAAGGTTCACTGGTTGTGAATTCCTCGCAAGGTGGTGGCGTAAAGGATACTTGGGTTATGGCTTGATCTATATCTTGTAAGCCTTGATTGTGAATCAAAAATATGCAGCATCAATTTGGAGGATAAAGGAGTGGCTAAAGATGCTGAATCGAAATGCGGAGGCTTTATTCTGGATCGGCCGATATATTGAAAGGGCAGAGAATCATGCGCGGCTAATCAATGTACATTATCATATCCAGCAGGAAGAGGATTTTCAGGAAGAAGGACATAAATGGTCGAGGCTTATCGATGCATTAGGAGTTCGAAGTGAGTATTTGCAGCAGTTCGAAACCTTTTCTGAACAGGACGTGTTATCCTTTATTACACTCGATTTGGGCAATTCGAATTCATTATTCTCTTGCGTACATCATGCTAGAAATAATCTTCGCACACTGCGTCAGCATCTTCCAAGTGAGCTATGGGATATCGTCAACAGCTTTAATCTATGGCTTGGGGAGCGGTCAGTCGCTGATATTATGAGTGGCCCACATCATTTCTACCAGCAGGTGAAGGAACGTGCGGCTATGTTTCTAGGAGCAGAACAATCCGTAATGCTTAGGGGAAATGAATGGCATTTTATAGAGAGCGGCCGTTTTCTGGAACGTGCAGAGAATACGACGCGTATTTTGCAGGCAGTTATTGCCTCTTGCCGTTTTAAAGAGCTTCATGCAATTTATATTCAGTTACAGGCTGTGCTGAAATCGGTAAGTGGTTATCAGGCGTTTCGCCGTTATTATGCAGATGCTATGTCACCGGAGAGCATTTTAGATTTTTTGATCGCAAATCCCAAATTTCCACGTTCGATCCGCTTTTCTTTTCACCAGCTGGAAGAACATTTAGCTAGGCTTGAATTAGATTCCTCAGAAAAAGGCTCAGGTCATGAAAAGGTCATCCGTCAAGCAGGAAAGCTGAAGGCAGAGCTGGATTATATGGAGAAAGAGGAAATGTCCGGTGAACTGGTGGAAGATGTGCTGCAATCACTCGTAATATCTTGCCAGAGACTGGGCAAAACGATGGAGGGCGCCTTTTTTCGGCGAGAAGGAGTATCTGTATGAAGATTCAAATCAATCACACCACCACATACAGTTATCCAGAGCCGGTTACGGACAGTGTCAATGAAATCAGGCTTACCCCACGCACCAACTATCGGCAATCCTGTTATCACCATGAGGTTGAAGTATCTCCGGCAGCTAATCTATTAACGTATGAGGATTTCTTCGGTAATCGGGTGCATGCCTATTCGGTTAATAAGCCACATACGGAAATGGTAATCCATACGAAAGCTACTGTAGTAACGCTGGATAAAGCCCAGGGTACCGATCTTCCGCGAACCAGCCTTGAAGAGCAAGTTAAACTATTAAATGATGAAAAGTTTCAGAACCGTTATATTGAGTTTATTTTGCCGACCCGTTATACCGAGGTGACTCCTGAATTAGTGGAGTTCGCTTCCCAGTACCCTTTTAGTGAAGCTGAGGATATGTATGAATGGATTCTGAAGTTATCTTCGACGATTTATGAACAGTTCACCTATGATCCTGAGGCAACAAGCGTAAATACAACGGTAAAAAAAGCCCTCAAGCTGAAGCGGGGGGTCTGTCAGGATTATGCTCATCTTATGATCGCTGTCTGCCGCAGTGTGGGTCTGCCTTCAAGATATGTTAGTGGATATCATTTTGTCGGTGATCTACAGAGCAGCAATGCTAATTTCGAGCAGGCTTCACATGCTTGGGTGGAGACCCATATTCCGGGTACGGGCTGGCTTGGTTTTGATCCGACGAATAATGTTGAAGTGAACTGGCGTTATATCAAGCTGGGTCATGGACGGGATTATAAAGATATAGTACCTGTACAAGGGGTATATCGCGGCGGAGCAGGAACACTGACTGTAAAAGTGGACGTACGCAAGCTGGACAACTGAACTGAAATAATTGAAACATCGAACATCGAACATCGAACATCGAAACAATCAAAAAAATCAAAATATTCGAAACAAACTCTCCGCTCATCTTATTGAATGGGGAGATTTTTTTGTGCGGCGTGCCTAAATTCTGAAGATTTATGAACGAGATGATTCCATTACAGGTTTATTTGGGTAATCTTGATCCATAGTACTTATCTTACAGACATTAGAGGAGAGATTACATATGAGCCCAAACATATCTAAAAAACAAAGATTTATTGGAAAAACAGCGATTATAACCGGAGCGGGCTCGGGAATTGGCCGTGCCACCGCTATTAAGCTGGCGCGGGAAGGTGCAAATGTAGCATTGTTCGATTTAAATCTTGAAAGAACCTCTTCCTTGGCAGAAAAGCTTAATAAGCTACGAAAAGATTGCGCGCTGGCCATAGAGGTAGATACTTCGGATGAGAAAAAGATGGAGGAAGCCGTACGTTGTACGGTGGAACAATTCGGAGGTGTGGATGTAGTATTCGCTAACGCGGGAATTAATGGCGCTGTGGGCCCGATAGAAGAACTAAGCTTGAGCGACTGGGAGCGTACGATGTCGGTGAACTTGACGGGGACTTTTTTGACTCTGAAATATACTATTCCTCATCTGAAAGATAAAGGGAAGGGCAGTATTATTATTACTAGTTCCATTAATGGGAACACTAGATTTGCCAGCTTTGGGTGGTCTACTTATAGCACTACCAAAGCTGGACAGGTGGCTTTTGCCAAAATGGCAGCTCTCGAGCTTGCTAAGTTTAAGATTCGTGTGAATGTTATCTGCCCTGGGGCTATTGCTACGAATATAGATGAAACCACTGAAATGAGCGAGGATGTTGAAGCAATCGTCATTCCGATTGAATTCCCTGATGGAGCGCAACCCTTGGCAGATGGACCGGGCAAGCCGGATAATGTCGCTGATCTCGTTGCTTTTTTGGCTTCGGATGAATCTATCCATATTACAGGTGCTCAAATCGTAATTGACGGCGCGGAGTCCTTGTTATCCTAATTTCGAGATCGCTTCCCGGTATTGCTCGTACCATTTATTCCATTCGTCTTTCCGTGACTCCAGCGTCGTGCCTTCCAAAAGATGTTGGATCACTTCTAGACAAACATGCCAGCCAGCGAGATCTCGTGGTGTATGCGGGGTAAGCGTTTGTAGTGTTTCGTTCAAGACGAGTAAACAGCCTTCTGAATTAGGGTATAACTCAAAACGAACAAGATCCTCAGCCCATGTAAACTCAAAAATAGATTGATGCTGCAGCACGGTAATTTCCATATCAACAAACGTTCCGTTTTGCATATCAAACTTTATAAGTCCGCCTTCACGCAGGTCCTCAATTTTTAATTCAGAGAACCATAAGGCAAGCTTCTCATTTTCGGTCAAATAGGACCAAATCTCAGTTGCGGAATGCTTTAACTGGCGTTCGAAACGAGCGACATAATGTTGATCTTTTTTTTGGATGTTAGCTAACATTTATATTTCTCCTTTGGACTACTGCGGTAGTCCTTTTTTTATTGAGTTGAGGCTCATTAGAAAGAGTATAGCAATCGCGTGTGTGAATTGCACGATCCGGCTGTGTGGCTGAAGCGTAACTTATAGGGTATAGAGGGTAATAAAATAGCGGGAGAAATAAGGTCATAAGCAAATCCACGAGCTTGATTTGCGTACGGCGCGGAGTTAGTGTTGGCGAAGATAAGGGAGTGATGAAGGTGATAAGTGTGCAAGACGAGGAAAATATGAGTGAAGATAGGGATAAGTGTGTGATGAGGGTGAAAAGTGAGTGAAGAAAGGGATAAATGAGTGATGAATGGCGGAAGTAAACAGTAGCATCTACGGTGGCGAGGATACATCGGCGTTGCGGACTGTATTGCAGCTATTTGGCGTTTTTGGTGTGTTTATTAGAAGTATCGGACTGCATAGCACTTATTGCTGCGATTTTGAACAAAAGTAGGGCGTGTTTGAGCGAATAGGTGCAACTGTGTCCGATAGCAGAGGGAATAAGCCTGAATTAGTAAAATAAGGGCTGCTGGGTCCGAACGATCTATGGCGCCGAAGATGTAATGAAGATGCAAAGGATGTAGTATACGAGCAAGAGTTGCTGGGTCCGAACGATTTGCGGAGGCGTGGATTCGCTAATGTATCGGACTGTATTGCAGCTATTTGGAGTTTTTGGTGTGTTTATTAGAAGTATCGGACCGCATAGCGCTTAATGCCGCGATTTTGAACAAAAGTAGGGCGTATTTGAGCGAATAGGTGCAACTGAGTCCGATAGCAGAGAGAATAAGCCTGAATTTGTGAAATAAGGTCATCTGAGTCCGCACGTTACATGGTAGCGAGGATGCATCGGCGTTGCGGACTGTATTGCAGCTATTTGGAGTTTTTGGTGTGTTTATTAGAAGTATCGGACCGCATAGCGCTTATTGCTGCGATTTTGAACAAAAGTAGGGCGTATTTGAGCGAATAGGTGCAACTGAGTCCGATAGCAGAGAGAATAAGCCTGAATTTGTGAAATAAGGGCTGCTGGGTCCGAACTATCTATGGCGACCAAGATGTAATGAAGATGCAAAGGATGTAGTATACGAGCAAGAGCTACTGAGCCCGAACGATTTGCGGAGGCGTGGATTCGCTAATGTATCGGACTGTATTGCAGCTATTTGGAGTTTTTGGTGTGTTTATTAGAAGTATCGGACCGCATAGCGCTTAATGCCGCGATTTTGAACAAAAGTAGGGCGTATTTGAGCGAATAGGTGCAACTGAGTCCGATAGTACAGCGAAATGGACTAAATTAGTGAAATAAGGGCTGCTGGGTCCGAACGATCTATGGCGCCGAAGATGTAATGAAGATGTAATGAAGATGCAAAGGATGTAGTATACGAGCAAGAGCTGCTGGGTCCGAACGATCAATGGCGACGAAGAGGTAATGAATGTGTAATAAAGGATGTAGTATACAAGCAAGAGCTCCTGGGTCCAAACATTTCACGGTGGCCAGTGTATGCTGACGTTGCGGTTATGGGCTTAGAATATGCATTGTGTACGATAGTTACAGAGTCTGAGCTATTCAACTGTGCGAGGAGGGCAAGGGGCATTTGAGTAAATAGCTCGCCATCCCTATAGTTAACAGCATAGGAAAGATCTGAGAAAGCATTCCGGCACCTTGATGCAAATCCTAAGTCTTTTATGCTAAAATTAACGCAATTCCGTAAAATCTACTTTTGCTTAGGCAGGGTAGTTAATAGTGTGGTATTAGTGAAGGAGGCTGCGTATATGGGGATGATGTCTTGGTTAGCTGAGCAGCGAATTCAGGAGTCTATGCGTAACGGGGAATTTCGAGATTTACCTGGGCATGGCAAGCCGCTGGAGCTCGAGGATTTATCGGGTGTGCCGGAAGAATTGCGGATGTCTTTTAAAATCATGAAGAACTCCGGACTAGTGCCTGAGGAAATCTCTCTGCGAGCTGAATGTGTTACGTTGGAAGGATTGCTAGCGGCGTGTCATAATAGCGGAAGTGCAGAAACAAGTGAGGGCAAGGCTTTGCGGTCAAAACTGTCAATGAAAAGACTGCGTCTACAGGAGTTATTACGTGAACGCGGCTTGGATAGTAACCCTGCTTTTATGCAATACAGTGCTCAAATACACGAACAGATGATAAAGGAAGAGGAATAACGCTGGTTACGTTACTGCCTAAATGCCTACAGTCATTTGGACATCAGAATAAATAGTGTAAAATAAAAAGGCATCTCTTGGTCGTTTTAGACAGAAGAGCTGCCTTTTTGCTTGTTATGTGTAACTAAACATGTATACTCATCTAATTTGTTTAAAATATACCCATTCCGGATCGCCATCATCTAAATTCTCAATGACTCCGCTTTTAACAAACCCTTGAGAAAGACATAGTTGCTGCATGATCGTATTGGATTCATTGGTGGAGGTGAAAAGCTTGGGGGTTGGGCATTGTTCCTCGATGTAGCTAAGGAGTGTTTTGGCTATGCCTAGGCGTCTGAACTCAGGATCCACAATGACCAGCTGAATAAAACAACATTCGAAAAAGGTGGTATCGTAGCAAGCAAATCCTACAAACGTTCCATTATGTGATGCTACGTAACACTGCTCATGCTTGATATATTTTTCAATCTTCGATTTGCGGCTTTCATTGCCAATGATCTTGCTGTCTATTTTGGTGAGCATGGGTAGATCTGAAATTGTAGCTTTTGTTACGAATATCATAGTAAGTCTCCTTATTAATATTATAGAGGGTATGAATGGTAAGTCTTGATCTTTAAGGTTTTTTCACACATGATGAAGATGATCTAAGATAACTTCAAGGGAAATTATAACATATGATTATAGACGATGGAGAGATAGAATGAAACAACTTCCGATTATACAGGTGCTTCCTGACCTGAAAAACATACTTAACACTGCGCAGGCAGCAGTACTTATCGCTGAACCGGGTGCAGGCAAAACAACAGGAACGCCTCCGGCGTTTTTGGACGAGCCCTGGATGGCGGGTAAAAGCATTTTAATGTTAGAGCCTAGAAGGCTTGCTGCTAGATCTGCCGCCACTTACATGGCATCCTGCCTTGGAGAAAGTGTTGGACAGACGGTAGGTTATCGGATGCGGAATGACACTAAAGTAGGCAAAAATACGCGGATTGTTGTAGTCACTGAAGGAGTATTAACGAGAATGCTGCAAAGCGATCCTTCTTTGGGTGATGTGGGTTTAGTTATTTTTGATGAGTTCCATGAGCGCAGTCTTCATGCGGATTTGGGACTTGCCCTTACACTGGAAGCACAGGCTGTGCTGCGGGAGGATCTAAGGATTCTTATCATGTCAGCTACCTTGGACAGTGAGCGGGTGTCTGCTTTACTAGGCGATGCGCCCGTAGTAAATTGTCCGGGCAGAACCTATCCTGTAGAAACAATCTATGTGCCAACTACTGGGAATCTTCCACTGGAAAAAACTGCTGCAGCTGCTGTGAGACGTGCGCTTGCTGAACAACCCGGAGATATTCTCGTCTTTTTACCGGGGGAAAGAGAAATACGCAGAACTCAAAGTGAGTTGGAAAATGGAAGCTTGGCAGAGCAGACGGTAATTCGCCCTCTATATGGCCAGCTGCCACAAAATATCCAAGATGCAGCCGTGGCTGCATCTGTTCAAGGTGAACGAAAAGTAGTGCTTGCGACTTCTATCGCTGAGACAAGTCTAACGATTGAAGGCGTGCGAACGGTAATTGACACAGGGCAGCGCCGTACACAGGTATTCTCACCACGCACAGGAATGCCAAGTCTGACGACAGTCCCGGTATCGAAAGCCTCCGCGGATCAACGGCGGGGACGTGCTGGACGAACAGCCCCTGGCGTGTGCTACAGGCTGTGGAGTCAGGAGGAGCATAATCGACTTCCGGATGACAATGTGCCGGAGATTATGCAGACGGACCTTGCGCAGCTCGCTTTGGAGCTGGCGCTGTGGGGCGTGCGCGATCCTGCCGCGCTATCTTGGCTTGACGCGCCGCCCGCTGCGCCTTTTGCGCAGGGCACCGCGCTGCTGCGCCAGCTCGGCGCGCTGGACGCCGGCGGCGCTATTACGCCGCACGGCCACAGCATGGCCGCGCTTGGCGCGCACCCGCGAGCCGCGCATATGCTGCTGCTCGCGGCAGAGCTTGGCACAGCACCGCTCGCCTGCCGGCTGGCGGCGCTGCTGCAAGAGCGGGACCTTTTCAAGGGTCCCGCGGCCCTAGATTGCGACCTCACGCTCCGCGTTGAGGCGCTGCTCCGGTTCGAGCGCTCCGCTGATAGCGGCGGAGCGGACCCGGCGGCTCTGCGCGCTGTGCTGCGCGAGAGCCGCCACTTCCTGGCGCAGCTGCAAGCCGCGCCGGGCGAGAACGTGAACGACATCAGCCGCTGCGGGCTGCTTCTGTCGTTCGCCTATCCCGACCGGATCGGGCAGAAACGCGGCGATGGTGCGTTTCTGCTCTCCTCCGGTCGGGGGGCGGCCATGCGGGAAGGGCAACCGCTGGCCCGGTCATCTTATATCGTAGCTGCTTCGATCGATGATCGCGCTACACAGGGCGCAATTATGCTGGCAGCTGAGATAGAAGAAGGACAACTGCTTTCCTATCATGCAGACCGCATCACCGAGGAAGCGGATGTGTATTGGGATAAAGAAAGTGGAAGTGTGAAGAAACGTCGTCGCACAATGCTCGGCGCGTTGGTCTTAAAAGAAACTTCACATGAAAGACCCTCCGCGGAAGAAATGGCAAATGTACTATTAAGTGTCATCGCTACAGATGGCATTGAAATCCTACCGTGGGAGAAGGGAACCATACAGCTTCGCGAACGTTTGATGTTTATGCATACCTTACGTTCAGATTGGCCGGATGTATCAGATGTTGCTTTAATTGCTACGTTGGATGAATGGCTTTTGCCATATCTGCAAGGTATGAGGAACCTCCGCGACCTTCAGCGTGTACCGTTAGCGCGAGCGCTTGAGGGGATGTTAGACTGGAATCAGCGGCAGATGCTGGAAAAGGAGGCACCTACATATATATCTGTTCCTAGTGGCTCGCGTGTGCCTGTAGATTATACTAATCCTGCTGCCCCGGTATTGGCAGTAAGATTGCAAGAGATGTTTGGACAGCTGGACACACCTCGAATTGGAGGGGGAAAAGTGCCAGTATTGCTGCATCTTTTGTCACCAGCTAGACGACCTGTGCAGGTAACCTCTGATCTAGCAAGTTTTTGGCGGGGGACCTATTTTGAGGTCAAAAAAGATCTGAAGGGACGGTACCCGAAGCACTATTGGCCAGATGACCCATTACAGGCTATTCCGACTAATCGTACACGTCCTGTAAAATAATTTATGGTTACATATGCTCTTGAAATTTTTCCTTAGATGTTTGGTCTCCCGTTTAAAGGGTAATTACTAGCGAAGACAATTACTAAGGAGGGCTTCAAGTGACTAAAAAAATCGTAGGTATTTTCGACACAGAACAAGAAGCAACCAGAGCAATTGAAGGACTTCACAATCAAGGATTTAATAATGATGAAATATCAGTAATCACACGTGATCGTGATGAGCTTAGAAACATCTCAGAGGATACAGGCACAAAAGCTCCAGAAGGAGTAGCAACAGGCGCTGCTACAGGTGGTGTAGTTGGCGGCGTTGCCGGACTATTAGCAGGGATCGGAGCATTGGCGATTCCGGGGATTGGACCGATTCTGGCGGCAGGGCCTATAGTTGCAACCCTTACAGGTGCAGCAGTTGGTGCAGGCGCAGGTGGATTAGTCGGCGGCTTGATCGGACTCGGTATTCCTGAGGATGAGGCTAAAGAGTACGAAGGTTATGTGGAAAGCGGCAAAATCCTTGTACTAGTCGATGATAATGGACGCGGCTATCAAGCACATGATGTGTTCCGCGGTAACCGTTCGCTGAATACTCAGCGTTACGAAGGCGTCTATAACGAAGACACTAGACTAGGAAATTCGATGGCTAACAGAGCGGATCGGACGGCTGAAGTCTACAACCGCGATAAAATATAACATTATAATAACCTGCTTTAAAAGCGGTAAAAGGTTACAAGGAGCGATTCTCCGATTTAATGGAGAATCGCTCCTTTTGTATTTTTAGTCCATCGCGCCTCCCGGAATCCCCCTTTGCTCATCCTCTTCTGAGGTGTACGGACCCAGATGACGCTATTGGCTAATTTTTGGTCTTTGCAGCAGGATTTCGGACTCCATGGACGCTATTCTATAGAATGAGGCTCATATTTGCTGTTATTTATGCCAATAGCTGCAATGGGGTCCGATAGGGCTCCAAATATTGAATAATATTGCGGTTAAGGTCCGCTGTGTCCTTTGCTACTACGTTCCTGCATCGTTTCGGAGTGTCCTTATGCTGCAACGCACGTGCTGTCTTTGTACTGCTATCTATGCGTACCCGATCACTGTAACCTTTGTTGGAGGGTTATCGTTCCGCTGACGTACATGCACCGTTCCCTAGAGTCCTTTTACTATTACGTACGTGCATCGTTCCACTGTGTCCTTGTATTGCTACGTAAGCGCACCCGGACTCTGTGTCCTTATCCTACTGAGCATAAGCCCCCGGTTTGCAGCTACGAAATCCCCCCGTTCCGCAGCGTCTTTATGGTTGGTAATCACATGCCCCGTTCCGCAGCGACCTTATGGTTGCTAAGCACATGCCCCGTTACGCAGTGTCCTTATATGCTGTTACCTTGCACGATCTTAATCAAGGATACGAAGCATGCGGACGAAAGAATCAGCTGCCACGGATAACCTCATATCGCGATGGATTGCGAAGCCTATATTCCGGGGTGGAGGGGGATCATCTAATTGCAACTCGAAAAGTTCTCCTTTTTGAATCTCCTCAATTACAAAAGAACGGCTAATAAAGGCTACCCCGTAACCAAGTCTTGCAAATTCAGAGAGTAAATCGATGCTGCCCAGCTCTATATCTGGTTTAACGGACAACCGCTTACCAGCAAACCAATGATCAACAAACAGTCTGGTGCTGCTTTCTGGGGATAATAAAATAAAAGGTAACTCTGCAAGTTCTTTTGCCGTAAGCGAACGGTTTGCCAGTTCCTGAAAGGCTCGTCCCACTACAAAACAATCCTCAAGGGTGGCAAGCGTCTGAATACTTAATTGTGGATCGTCAATAGGCATATGGACGAGCGCACAGTCTATTTCGCCTTCTTTCAAACGTTTGGTGATCTCATGCGTTTTTCCGTGTGATAGCCGAATTCGTATGCCGGGATATTGTTTGTGGAATGCGTTCAATTGCGGCAGCAAAAGATTTTTTATAAGGGAATCACTTGCTCCAATCCGAACTTCTCCCTCGTTTAATTGCTTTAGATTATGAAGATGCTTTTGTGCAGAATCCAGCATGACTAAAGAGGGCTCAACATATTCCAATAACGCCCGTCCTTCCTCGGTTAGCTCTACACCTTTAGATAAACGATGAAATAATTTGAGGCCTAAAGAATCCTCCATTTGTTTAATGGCATAACTTACGGATGGCTGTGTAATATGCAATTCATTTGCAGCCTTTGTTAGATTTTTGTAACGAGCCGTATATAAAAAAATACGATACCATTCAAGGTTAAAGAATTTGATATAGATCACCTCTATGACAGTCTGTTGAAAATGTGATTTCATTAATCGCAACAATCTTATTATAATTTGGATATATAAATAATAAAAGAGTCGGTAATGGAGGTTTGAATATTATGGCAGGTAACACATTTGGAGAAGTATTTAAGATTACTACCTTTGGAGAGTCACATGGTGCAGCGGTTGGGGTCATAGTGGATGGAGTTACACCTAATGTTGAAATTGATGAAGCATATATTCAGAAACAGATGGATAGAAGGAAACCAGGCCAGTCCTCTGTAACTTCACCGCGTAAGGAATATGATGTGGTGCAAATACAATCAGGAATATTCGAAGGGAAAACAACCGGAACTCCACTCTTTGTAGTTCTGTACAACAAAGATATGAAACCGGAGGCCTATAACGATATTCAGCATTCATTTAGACCCGGCCATGCGGATTATACTTTTTTGCAGAAATACGGAATTCGCGATCATAGAGGCAGTGGACGGGCATCAGGCAGGGAAACAGCGGCAAGAGTAGCTGGCGGAGCGATCGCTCGGAAACTGCTCGAAAGAAGAGGGGTTGAGGTACTAGCCTACACGCAAGAGGTCGGAGGGATTAAGTGTCAAACCTTTGATGAAGATGTTATTGAACAAAATGCAGTCCGCGCCTGTGATGCTAAGGCTGGAGCTGAAATGATTAAAAAAATTGAACACTTAGCTTCGATTGGAGACAGCTGCGGAGGTATCGTGGAGTGTCGGATTAGAGGGGTTATTCCGGGTCTTGGAGAACCCGTATTTGATAAATTGGATGCAGAGTTAGCTAAAGCGATGTTATCTATTGGTGCTGTAAAAGGAATAGAGTTTGGAGCTGGATTCGAAGCGGCCTCTATGCTTGGAAGTGAACATAATGACGCGATGAATAAGGATGGATTTCTTAGTAACCATTCCGGCGGGATTATAGGCGGAATCAGCACAGGAGAAGAGATTATTTTTCGAATAAGTGTAAAGCCTACATCCTCGATTTCTGTTACTCAACAGACCATAAACACGAATGGTGAAGAAGTTGAGATTAAAACGGAGGGCAGACATGATCCATGTATCTGTCCGAGAATCGTGCCGGTTGTTGAAGCAATGGCTTGCTTAGTATTGGAAGATCTTTATAAAAGACAAGCTGCTATTTTTGGATGAAACACTTTATAAAATGAAAAAAATCAAAGACTGCACCTCTTAGCAATAGACTGTGAGGTGCAGTCTTTTTTGCATATGTGGTATCATATGGATAATCATTCAAATTATGCTTTGTCTCTAGCTATGCCATAAGATACAGCACAGCGAAAAGGAGGGAATAGATGAGAATCTTTGTTGCAGGTGCTGCAGGTGTGATTGGACGGTCATTGCTTCCTAAGTTACTACAAGCGGGGCATGAGGTTATCGGTCTGACCCATAAAGAAGAAAACAAAACAATCCTTGAGAGCTTAGGGGCACAAGCGGTAATCGCGGATGTGTATGAGCGTGAGTCTATATTTGCGGCTATTCAAGCAGCCCAACCTGAAGTGGTAATTCATCAGCTGACTTCATTAAGTCAGCGGAATTTTGCAGATAATTCAAGGATAAGAATAGAAGGAACACGAAATATTGTCGATGCTTCACTGACAAACGGGGTTAAACAGATTATTGCTCAAAGTATCTCTTGGGCTTATGAAGCTGGTGAGGGACCTGCCACGGAGAATACTCCATTAGATACTAATGCTTCTGAATCCCGGATGAGAACCATTGAGGGTATCCGCTCACTTGAAAAGGCAGTTGCAGAAATTCCTAATCATGTGATTTTGCGGTACGGAATGTTGTACGGCCAAGGGACTTGGTATGATACTGCGGGATTAATGACAGAAGAAATTCGACAAGGGAGACTGACTGCAACAGAAGCGGTTACGTCATTCCTTCACGTGGAGGATGCAGCTAACGCGGCGGCGCTTGCTCTGAACTGGCCTTCTGGTCCAGTTAATATTGTGGACAATGAACCTGCGCGAGGAATAGATTGGGTGCCTGTTTTTTCTGAAATCTTGGGAGCTCCTAGACCTCCTTTGCAAATGGGCAGAGAAGGCTGGGAACGGGGGGCGTCCAATACAAAAGCTCGAATGGATTACGGATGGAGTCCATCATACCCTTCATGGAGGTCAGGTTTTGCTCAGAGCTTGAAAGGTTAGAGATGAATCCAAACATGTACAAGGAGAGATAACATGAGTAAATTAAAGAATTTTTCTTTAGTAGTCGTGAATTTAATTGCTGATCTATGGTTTGGAATCGTTCGAAAACCAGAGTTTTATGATAAACACACCGTTACTAGAACAAAGAAAGGGTATGTCCTGTTTGTATCTATGGCAGGCATTATCGCAGTGGGTTCAGCTTTTTGGTTATGCTCAAGAATATATTAGAGAAAAGGCTGCCAATTGGCGGTCTTTTTTTGATATTGGATGTCAGAAAGCTAGAATGTTATGTTACTACTTAATAGATGGTTAAAACAGGCTCCTTATTATGTTCAGCGCATAAGATTAATGTTTAAACTCATGGATGAAAATCGTGCCAAAGTGACGCTTATTGCCGCCTCAGCTGGGTTTGGAAAAACGACACTTGCGGCCGAATGGGCTCGTACTCATTCCGATGAGGTTGCATAGCTTGCAGATAACCATCTTGTACGGTTCTGGTTAAATTTGCATGCTGCAATTGAGAGAATCTTTCGCCCCTTTTTAAATCGCTTGGATTTGTTTATCCAGTCTATTCGTGACGGTTCAGTAGAAACTGCGATTCCTCTTTTATTAAACGATCTGCATTCTCTTCCAGGCTCTATTACACTTATAATGGATGATTATCATGCGATTACGAATCAATCGATTCATGAGAGTATGGGCTTTTTCATCGGACATCTTCCGGCTAATGTGAAGCTTGTAATATTGAGTAGAACTCTCCCGCCACTCGCCTTATCCCGCCTAAGAGCACAACAGGAACTACTAGAATTAAGTTACGATGATCTGAGGTTTACATTTGACGAAATAGATGAGCTACAATCTCAATCCTTGAGCGAGCAGCTTTCACAAGATGAGTTATTTTTGCTTGGAAAAAAAACAGAAGGATGGGCAGCGGGTTTAATTCTTGCCTTCCGCTCTTTTTCAGGAAGGGCTGGTCTTGGAAGCTATCCAGCATGCTTTTGAGGCAGAGGATTATACGTTTTCTGCATCATGTATGGATAGGCCTTTCAATTCAATTATCAAAGATGGCGATGAATCTACATTGCTAGATTTACTAGATAAGTTGTCGATCAAAAATATGATTGTGCACTTTGATTTATTTTATTTTCAAGCGGGTTCGATGGCTGTCGCTGGACGATCAGATGATGCCAAACGCTTCTTACAAAGGTTGAACTTTTCATGGAAGAGGAATTTATTATTCCGGAAAAAGAGCAAGCCGTAATTCAAATGCGGTTGGATCTGTATCGTGCTTCGGTTGCATTTTATCAGGGAGACGTGGATACGTTCGTTGAGCTATTGGACCAAAACAGGGAAGGCATAGAGAAATTTGCATCTATAGTAAACGTTACAAGGTCATGGTTTTGTATTTTTGGTGGATCTTTTCTATGAAAAGAATCATCTTAAAGATGCAAATGTCCAACTGGACAAAGTGCTTGTTATGTGTAATTCCTCGAAGCATGTGGGTACCAGGGGTTATTTTGCAAGCTAAAATGTTAAAAGCAATAGGTCATGTGGAAGATGCAGCGGAGGTTTTGCAGACAGCTATTGCGGAACTTAAGCAATATCATTCTCCTGGCAGGGAAAGATTGCTGGAAGCCGCATATATTCGAATTCAGTTCTCGCAAGGACTGTTAAGTAGCGGTGATGAATGGCTAACGAAAAGGCATATTAGTGCAAATGATAAACCTAATGTTGCCCGGGAATACGAACAAATCACACTCGCGCGTATGCTGATGGCACGTCAAGCTTATCAAAAGTTAGAGGTTAAAAAACCGGGTACAAGCCGTTTCTAAGATAAAAGAAAAGCATTTGCTTTAAATCGGCAAAAGATTAATATAACAGTTTATTACCAAACATTTACTTTAAGAAGTGATACTATGGAATACAGAAGGTGATAGGACTAGCGAGGAGGAAATGTAAATGCAATTAATGGCATGGTCTGAATACGAGATTTCATATGACTTAAATAATGATTATTCTATTCGTAAGGCAGACTCAGAAGAGTGGGGACTGTATTGTTCCATTTATTATAATATGCAATATAACGGTTTTTTTAAAGAAGAAAGGTTCAATTCTGCCCAAAGAAACGCTTTTTGGATTTATAAAGGCGAGTCTAAAATAGGTGGAGTAAGGATGTCGCCTAACCGGATATATCATTTATTTGTTATTCCACCGTTTAACGATACATTTGTGGTGCTGAAGCTATTAAAAAAGCTTTTGATTTATTGGTCGGATAGAACAAAACCGATAAAAACCTTCGAGGTTCTGCCAGACCAGGTTCAATTATTTGCGCGGGCGGGGTTTTGGCCTGATGAGTTCAGATGCCGTTGGATGCACCGTCCTACAGATTATTTTGAGGTCGAATGGAACGAAGAGTTAAGGATTGAAAGTCCTCAGATCGAAGATAATGGAATGGGCGCTAAACGATTTATTCTTGAAGAGCAGATCGCCGAATGTAACTATGCGAGCTTTGATGGAAGTCTTGAGGCAACAAGGAGAAAGAAATTCTCTTATGAAGATTTTATCCCAAGTGAAGAACCTAATTATACAAATGAAGAATTATTGACAGCGTCAACGCTTGTGTATGATAAGAAATCAGGACAGCTAATTGCGAATTGTCTTTTGGGTTTACAAGATGATTACGCAGCGGTTTACAGTATTGGTGTAATACCTGCTTACAGAGGAAAAGGGATTGCTACACTGATGTTGAAAAGAGGACTAAATCTCCTGAAAGATAAGTATCCGATCCTAAGATTATATGTCATGGAAGGTAATGATGCGGAGTCTGTTTATTTAAATCTAGGATTTGTCCCTGGAGTACAAGAGATACAGAGTATGTATATTCCTATGCACGACTAAGAAAGGCTGCCAAATGGCAGCCTTTTTTTTGTTAACTAGGCATGAGAGGTAATAGGAAACATGAAATGTTGAGGGAGTTCTTTTAATAGCGGACGTATAAATAAGGTATCTTCACTCTGGGAAATTAATTCTGCCTTAACTTGATCGATTGGATAATCTGGTGTGAAATAAAAATGTATAACTTCAGTATCCGGAGAAATAATGCTTTTCAATACTGTGTTGATATCAAAACTTGTTGTACTAATAATATCAAAAATATGAAGCTGATGATCCTCATGTTTAAAGATCACAATAACGTCAGCCTCTTCAATATAATAAAAGGAATCGTGAAAAGGAAGAATAAAATAAAACAGCAGCTGATGTTCATTATTTATCACACTTAGCGCGGAGGATACCGGTGTTCTTTTGACTGCAAAATTTTTGATCATGCTAAAATCAACGGGGTTACCTATAGATAAAGGCCGCACAGAGTAGGTTGTAGTTGGCTGATTGCTAAGATGAGCAACGTTAAGTGAAAAGCTGCTTTCTTGCATGCGTTCAAACCCGAATTTAGGATAAAAATCCAAAGCGCGCTCATTAGCAAATAAGTAGAGGAAGTCGTATTCATGTTCGTACTTAGCGATAATGTGGTCTATTAATTTTCGGGATAAACCTTGCATACGATAATCAGGATGTGTCATCACCGTCCCAATTTGGATGGCGTTGTATTCTTTTTTGTTGATGAGAATAGTCATTTTATTAATAGATGCATTCGCAATGACGTGATCTTCATCGATAAAGGAATAACAAATATATTTGTCATTCCAGCCCCCTTGTTCATACCAAGGTTTAAAATCAATACCAAAGATTGATTGGGCTAAAGAATTGAAGCTAAGCTTATATTTATCGATGTGTTTATAATCGCTAATCAATTGATATTCATTCATAGAATATACCTCTATTTCAGATGATTTTGGGATTCGCATTTTATGAATATATAATACTATGCTTTTTAACCGTAAAGTTGATTTTAAAAATACTATACCAATATAATCCTGTAGATGTGTTATCATAATCTCTAAATTATTAACTCGGAGGTATAAGATGAGAGAGATAGATTACAGTCATTATTTTTGGCAGGATGAGAAAATAAGACTAAGATCTGTTCACATTTGCAGAATTCTCATCACAGCGACTGATGTTTACGATCGAAAATCTGAATGGTGAATATGTGGGTGGAGTAAATCTTAATAGCATAGACGAGAAAAATGGTACGTTCAGTATAGGCGTGCAAGTGGATAGAGACCATCGAGGTAAGGGGTATGGGACAAGAGCTATCAACATCCTGTTGAAGTATGCTTTTTTGGAGCTTAGACTCAAACAAGTTTAACGAATGTGCGCTCGAAGGTAACGAACCCTCAGCAGCTATGCTTAGAAAAGTGGGTTGTGTTCAAGAAGGCGTGCGCCGTAAAGTTATTTATACAAATGGACAATATTTAGATTTACTTTTGTTTGGATTGACGAAAGATGAATTTATGGAGAAAAACGCTATGAAATAGTGCTTAGGAGAGGTTACTTGGAAAGCGGAGTGGCGCAGGGATTATAGCTGAGAAGGACGTTTAGAAAATGAACTTGGCAAAGTGGAACTTATTAGTTACCTAAAAAAGCGATTCTTCAATAACTGGAGGATCGCTTTTTTGCGTTTTTCTTTTCGAATTGATGTTCTATTGAAGCATGCGGACCCAGAAGACGTTATTTGCATATTTTTCGCTTTTTCAGAGTAGTATCGGACTCTAGTGCAGCTATTCCCCAAGAATAGCTGTATATATGTTACTTTTTATGCCAATAGCGTCCATGGGGTCCGATAACACACCAAAAGTGGGGAAAAGCAGCGAATAGAGTCAATGGGGTCCGATAGTAGCTCGAACGAGCAAACTTGAACAAACTAAACAAAGAATGGGAGGAGGATCATGCAGAAGCATGTGGATTCAGATGGAGTTTGTATCGTGCAGAAGTATATTGATCCAGATGGAGTTTGGTTTGCGCAGAAGTATGTGGGCTTAGATAGAGTTTATTTCGTGCAGAAACTTGTGGATCCAGATAGAGTTTAGTTCACGCAGAAACTTTCGGACCCAGAAGACGCTATTTGCAAATATTTAGCTTTTTCAGAGTAGTTTCGGACACCAGTGCAGCTATTCCCCAAGGATAGCTGTATAAATGTTACTTTTTATGCCAATAGCGCCCATGGGGTCCGATAGCACAGCAAAAGTGGGGAAAAGCAGCGAATAGAGTCAACGGGGTCCGATAGCAACTCGAACGAGCAAACTTGAACAAACTAAACAAAGAATGGGAGGGGAGCGTGCTGAAGCATGTGGATTCAGATAGAGTTTGGTTTGCGCAGAAGTATGTGGGCTCAGATGGAGTTTATTTCGCGCAGAAACTTTCGGACCGAGAAGACGCTATTTGCAAATATTAAGCTTTTTCAGAGTAGTTTCGGACACCAGTGCAGCTATTCCCCAAGAATAGCTGTATAAATGTTACTTTTTATGCTAATAGCGCCCATAGGGTCCGATAGCACAGCAAAAGTGGGGAAAAGCAGCGAATAGAGTCAATGGGGTCCGATAGTAGCTCGAACGAGCAAAATTGATCAAACCAAACAAAGAATGGGACGAGGATCATGCAGAAGCATATGGGTCCAGATGGAGTTTGTATCGTACTGAAGTATATTGATCCAGATAGAGTTTGTATCGTGCAGAAGCATGTGGACCTAATTCTACGAGGATCATTCTACGAAATCAACGATGTACAATTATTTATTCCATAATTTCACCATATGAAAAATTCACAATAGTAAACCACAAAAAAACTAAGCTCTCCCTACCCACATCCACATAAATCATCCTATATCCCACCAAATCTCTATAAACAACGTAATAAGTGAACCCTCTACCAAATTTCAGGTTGTGAAAGTTGGAAAATAGTGCTTATACTAGAGTAATAGAAGGAAAGATTAGCCAACAACATTTACAACATGAGGAGGGTTTATATGGCGTTTATGATTGCTCAACGAGCGTTTATCAAAGTGTATCTTATAACAATGGTAGAACAACACCGCGGTTACGGATATCAAATGCTGGAGGATTTACGTCGGGATTTCAAAGCCCATGGTTATTCCCCTCCACAGAGTGAAATCTATCGCGCCCTGCATGAGCTGGTGCAGCAAGGGATTTTATATCGTACCAAGCAGCTGAAAGGCAATGACCCTAAAGTGGATTTTCAAGAAATCGTACTTTACCATTTCACCTCAGATGGTGAAGAAAAAGCAAAATTATATAAAAAGCAGGTAAAGACGGATCTTGACCGCTGCTTAGGCATTTTGAATAAAGCTGTTGTGGACAACTATTAGAACTGCAACTATAGTAATATTTTCAGGATGCTCTCACCCTGTTATAATGGTTACTGCCGGATGATTGCAGTATATACTTGGAGGTAGCAAAAGATGGATGAACATATGAAACGCCGGTTAGACAAACAGCGGAAGCTGTTCAGTCAACTTGGCATCACATTAGACGCTCTAACCATACATGAAAAAGAATTCAGCATGAAGCTGCGTGGCTACGATGCGGAGGAAGTAGATACATTTCTGGACAGCGTAATCAAAGATTACGAACGTTTCTATGCGACGATAGCTGATCTGATGGATAAATGGCAAGAGCAGCAGCTGGAAATGCGGGAATTAAAGGCAGAAACAAAAACAGAGGTTATCCAGGTTCCTGTTTCCCGAGGCATTGATCCAAAAGAATTGGAAGAGGTTATTCTGAGGCTTGAAACTAACGTCCGCCAGCTTAAAGATAAGCTTCCTCGCGTGGAAGAGTTTTTATAAGGCGCTGTTTGGGATAATGGGAGCTCCGCTTGACATTTCTAAATTTACCATTGACGAGTTAGCAGTTCATGAATTATGATATGTTCATAAATGATCATTTATATTTTAGTGGCGTGTTACCGTTAAGGGCATGAGCCAAGAATTGTCTTTATTTCCATTAGACAATTCTTGGCTTTTTTTGTTCCAATTTGACGATAATTAGGGAGAGGAGTGATGAGCTTGTCGCGAGAGATCGAGCAATTTCAAGTACAGCGTGTAATTGGGAATAACGTTGTAATGGTTCAGGGAAGCAAAAACGGGAAGGAATATGTCATCATTGGCAAAGGTATTGGATTTGCAGTGAAGGGTTCTGGTGTGATCGAAGGAAATGATGCTCGGATTGAAAAATTGTTTCGTCTAGAAGATCGCGAAGCCTGGAGCCAATATCAAGTTTTGCTGGAAGATATAGATCCTAAGGTAATGAAAATAACTGATGAGATAATTGCAGATATCCAAAGTCAATTTCCTGACAAGTTAAACGACAAGATTTATCTGGCACTCCCGAGCCACATACAGTTCACCATCTACCGTCTGCGCAACGGGATGGATATTATTAATCCGTTTTTGCAAGAAACCAAAATGTCATTTCCGAAGGAATTTGAGATCGCTTACAAGGCATCGGAGAAAATCAATGCTGAATTTCAAGTGCAAATCCCCGAAGATGAGATTGGATTTCTTACTTATCATGTGTATTCAGCCGTCAATAATGTATCGGTTGGTCAGTTAGTCAAGGCCTCTAATATTGTCAATGAGCTTCTAGACATGATTCAGCAAGAACGAAAGATAACTTTTGAGCACGGCAGTATGAATCATATCCGATTAATGATCCACTTGCGTTTTTCGCTGGAACGTATTTTAAAAGGATCACTAATAGATAATCCCTTTGTGAAACATATTAAGAAAGAATACAAAGAGGAATACAAGCTGGCTAAAAAGCTCGGTAAAGTAATGCAAAGATCGCTTGAGGTCGAAATTCCGGAAGAAGAACTATGTTTTCTAGCCATGCATTTGCACCGGTTATTTCAGACCTTAGTGAAATCAAATTAACATCTTAAGAGGAGTGGAGCATATGTTTTCCAAATGGAAATCAAAAAAAGAAGAGAAACATACTGAACATACCATCGAAATCATGGCACCAATCAGCGGGGAGTCAGTTCCACTAGCACAGGTTCCGGATGAAACCTTTGCTGGCGGTCATATGGGTAACGGAATTGCAATAAAACCATCTGAAGGAATTTTGAAAGCGCCTTTTGACGGTAGGGTTGCTCATATCGTGAAATCGAGTCATGCAGTCATTCTGGAACATTCCTCCGGTATGCAATTGCTATTACATATCGGAATCGATACTGTCAGCCTCAAGGGCAACGGTTTTGTCAGTCATATAACCTCTGGAGATCAAGTAAAAGCAGGTCAAACCCTAATCGAATTTGATCTGGACGTAATTCGCGCGGCAGGTTGTGACACAATTTCGCCTGTAATCGTGACCAGTACAGAGGAGAATCCACCTCAAGTAAGCGGACATTATGGTCAGGTTACAGCAGGACAGGATCTGATTCTTACCGTGGCTTCAAAGTAAATGGTTTATAGAGCACTACTACTATTGAACCGAAAGGATGATTTTAAATGTTGGCTTTTCTACAAAAACTAGGTAAGTCGTTAATGCTTCCTGTTGCAACCATGCCGGCGGCAGCTATTCTTCAAGGGTTTGGTTTGCTTAACTACGAAAAAGATATTCCGCTAGGAGCGACCATTGGTGGATTTCTGAATCAATACTTTGCTCCATTTCTAAACGCCGGAGCGAATGCGATCTTCGGTAACCTAGCCTTAATCTTCGCGGTAGGGGTTGCCATTGGATTTGCCGGTGACGCCGTAGCAGCTTTGTCAGCAGTAATTTCTTACATGGTACTGACTAAGATTCTGCTTATCGTACCGCTTCAATTCTCTTTCATCAATGATGATGTTGTATTGAACATGGGTGTGCTTGGTGGTATTTTTGCCGGTGCTTGGGCAGCGTTCTTATACAAGAGATATCACAATATAAAAATGCCTGATTGGCTCGGATTTTTTGCAGGTAAACGTTTTGTCCCAATCATTACGGCAGCTTCTATGATGGTTCTTGCTGTATTTGTGGGTATGATCTGGAGTCCGATACAAGATGTTATCAGTGACTTCGGGAACTGGGTTGTGTCACTGGGGGCTGTTGGAGCATTCATCTTCGGTACAGCTAACCGCTTGCTGATTCCGTTCGGTCTTCACCACGTGCTTAATACGATTGCTTGGTTCCAAATTGGTGATTTTACGAATGCGGCTGGTGAACTGGTGCATGGTGACTTGTACCGCTTCTTCGCTGGAGATAAAACTGCTGGGATGTTTATGACTGGATTCTTCCCAATTATGATGTTTGCGCTTCCAGGGGCAGCACTTGCATTTATTCATACAGCTAAACCGGAAAAACGTAAAATGGTTGCTTCCATCTTCATCGGTTCTGCCATTGCTTCTTTCTTAACAGGGATCACTGAACCACTTGAGTTCTCCTTTATGTTCGTAGCACCACTCTTGTACGGAGTTCATGCTTTATTAACAGGATTCTCCATGGCCTTGATGTACATTTTAGATGTTAAGCTTGGTTTTGGTTTCTCCGCAGGTTTGATCGATTATCTTGTAAACCTGAAACTGTCTACTAATGCATGGATACTTATTCCTGTGGGTCTTGGATTCTTCGTCTTGTATTATGTACTATTCCGCTTTATTATCTCATTGTTCAAGCTAAAAACACCTGGACGTGAAGATGATGATGAAGAAAGTCTGTTAGCACCACCTGGAGGTAATGGAACGCCTTCATCGTCTTCTAAAGCTGCTCAAATTCTTGAGAACATCGGCGGTCCATCGAACATCCGCAATATCGATGCATGTATCACACGCCTTCGTCTGATTGTTAATGACGAAAAAGCCGTTAAAGATTCCGCATTGAAACAGCTCGGAGCTTCCGGTGTTATGAGACTGGGTCAAGGGGCTGTGCAGATCGTATTTGGTCCAAAATCAGAGCAAATTAAAGATGATATTCAAAAGCTTTTATAACTAAATTGATCATGTTGAAATCCTTAAACAGGGCTGGTTCTCATACCAGTCCTGTTTTTTTGCTGTGTCCAGAGATAAAGGGTTGCTTTATAGATAATGCCTAGTATAATACTTGGTATAAGTAACCAAAGGAGTCGGTACACATGTCAGTCGATGATTATTTGGATCTTTTAAATTACGCCAAGGCGATTAAAGATGGGCAGTGGCAGGCTGACATCATTGAGCGCTTAAAGAATCTTAGTGCAGCAGCGGAAAGTCCTCAGATACAAGAAGAAAGTGTAATAGAACTTTGGTCAAGGTTTGATGCCATTAACATAATGATCATGAAGCTGTTTGAGAAGTTACGGGAGAATGAACATTCAGAGCAACAGTTTCAGTGGAAAGAGCAGCTCTGGGAGCTTAGGCTGGAACGGAGTATTTTATCTAAAAAGATTCTTAATCGTTACATTCGAATTAGGTAAACACTAGAAGACAGTTTCCTTATTAATTTAGGGGCTGTCTTTTTTTACGTAATCTTGATACAAAAATACATTGATAGTCGTCTTACTTATAGCTGCAGCTGATAAGGAGGATTTACAAGATGGGAATTCCGGAATCTGAAATTTTTAAAGCAATATTCTATGAACATTATCCTATTGTCAGACGTAAGCTGACCGCTTTGGTTCGTGATGAGTCGGCAGCAGATGATTTGGCACAAGAAGTTTTTCTGAGATTGTATCGTAACCCCCCAGATGATCCAGCAGCGCTGGGTGCCTGGCTTCATAGAGTCCTTACTCGTATTGGATATGATTATCTGGACAAAAAAGCAAGGGAACGGCGGCTGCAAAATAAACAAGAACAGTTATACGAAGTGGGGGAATCACCTCCTTCAGGAGAGGAAGTCTTAATCAGTAAGCTGGATCAGGAGGATGTTCATGAATGGTTGAACGAGCTGCCTGACAGGGATAGACAAGCGCTTCTGCTTAGATACTCTGGTTACAGTTATGCGGAAATAGCAGGCGAGCTTGGTCTAAGACCTCCCGTAGTAGGGACATTACTGCACCGTGCGACCCAGAGGTTAAGACAAAATGCAGCAAAATCACTGTCTCAGACGGAATAATAAAACGAGATAAGCGAAGCTAAATTATTTAGGAGGGATTACTAATGACTAAACAACCGCTAAATCAAGATCATAATAAACAACATACAGATGAAGCCTGGGCCAAATTGCAAAACAAGTTAGCGTCTGAGCCTGCAAGTCCCAAATGGTCTGTGTGGAGTCAGCAGTTGTCTGTGGATGTTATGAAAGATGATGACAAAACAGATCCACATATAGACCAGCCTCAATCTACGGATGACAATCCAACAGCTAATCGCCCATCCAAGCGTCCTCGCATGAATCGTCGGCGCAAATGGGGAGTAGCAGTGGCAGGTGCCGCGATCTTTGCGGTTATACTTGGAACTCCAGTAGGAAATACGGCTATGGCATCGCTGCTGAATCAATTTCGGATGGAAGAAGTTACAGTTGTGAATGAAAATGATATCCGGGATATTTTTTATCAGGTAAATGAAAGTCAATCCATGAATGAAGCTATGAACAAATTTGGTGTGTTTACAAGTTCCTTTGGTTCAAATAAAGGGATTATTCCGCTAAATCAGGTGGAAGAGACTCTAGGTTTTACACTTCCAAGCGGAACTTTGCTCGAGAATGTGAAGAGCGCATATATAACCAATTCACAAGAAATAACCTTGAAGCTTAATATTGAAGCAGTTAATAAAGCAATGAAAAGATTGGGTGCAAAACAGCTTCTTCCAGAAGCCATAGATGGGAAAGAAATTAAATTAGATCTTTCGGAGATCGTGAATTATGATCTTTCGATTGATAATGATAAATGGGCTAATCTTACACAGACGAAGACTCCTTTAATTACGGTAGATCCAACTATAAAGGTTGATGAAGCTTTGGAAGCTATAATCGATTTTCCATTGCTGCCAGATTATCTGAAATCCAGCTTAAAGCAGAGCCGCATTTTATCGGGTGAAATTCCTCTGCCACTGGTAAAAGGCCTGAATACCGATCAAATAAAGATTAAAGATACAACGGTTCTACTGAATCAGAATGAATATAGTCAAGGGATTGTGTACTCGGCCGTTTGGGTACAGAACGGACAACTGTTTGATTTCAACGGAGGAAGCGTGTATACAGATAAAGCTGTATTCTTAGAGAAGCTAGGGGAGTTGATTGAATAATGACGGCTGCTGCAATAGAAGCGAAGTCTTTGACTAAAGAATATGATAACGGACGTGGTTGCCGTGATGTAACGATTACTGTTGGGAAAGGGGAAGCCTTTGGCTTCCTCGGCCCTAATGGTGCGGGGAAAAGTACCTTTGTCAAAATGTTGGTAGGTCTCATTCGTCCATCGAATGGTAGTGCTACTCTATTTGGTCATAAGATCGGTTCACTTGAAGCCAAGTCCCAAATCGGATATTTACCGGAATTATATCGCTATCAAGAATGGCTTACGGGGGAAGAAGTAGTAAGACTGCATGCCAAGCTGTGCCGTGTAGATCGATCTGTAGCCGACAAAAGAATTCCAGAGCTTCTAGCGGAAGTTGGAATTGGAAACCGTGGACGGGATCGTGTGAAACATTATTCCAAAGGGATGCAGCAGAGATTAGGGCTTGCTTGCGCTCTTGTAAACAATCCGGCCATCGTTTTTCTGGATGAGCCCTCATCGGCGCTAGACCCGATTGGACGTCAGGAAGTTCGGAATATTTTGCAGAGGCTAAAAGAGAAGGGAGTTACAATATTTCTTAACTCTCATCTACTGGAGGATGTTGAACTCATCTGCGACCGTATGGCACTGCTGAATAACGGAGTTATACTGCGGCATGGGAAAGTATCTGAGATCTTAAATAAGCGAACAAGCTGGCATTTTAAAGTGGGCGGTTTTACGCCTATTTTGTTGTCTTGGTTACAGGATAGTACTGAACTTCAGATCAAAGTTTCAGCGGATATCGGAGCTCAATCTGAAAAAGGAGCTTCATTCCCAGCTACATTGGAGAGTAGCACAGTTTGGCTGGAAGCGGAATTGGAGAATGAGGAGCAAGTAGGCTGGCTGAACACGTTAATTATTGAACAGGGCATGACCTTATATGAAGTCTCACGGAAGCGAGAACGTCTGGAAGACTGGTTTATGAGTGCTGTATCCGGCCTAAGTCACAGAGGTGAACACGAATGAGAATAATCATAGGAATGACCTGGAAGGAATTGCTGCGTAAACGAGTAATGGTATTAACATTGCTTATGACCATTGTCTTTCTTATAGGGTTTTGGTTTGTGGCAAATACGATCGGACAAAGCGGAATACCGAACAGAACAGATATTAGCAGTGGCGAGCATCTCTTAGCTAATTTTACAAATGGTGCTTTTATATTATCACTTGGCTTCTTTTTTGGCGCTTTTGTACTCGCCTTTTTGGCGATCTTCAGTTCCTTCTCAGCTATTGCAGGTGAAGCGGAACAAGGGGTTATGCAGGCTTTACTGCCAAGACCGCTGCCGCGGTGGAAATGGTATACAGGTCGCTGGCTTGGATATGTGACGCTTGGGATCGGTTATGCCCTGATTTTATTTATTTCTATTTTATGGATTACTAAGATCCATGCCACCGTTCCTAGAGATGCCGTAGTCCTATTGAAATCATTTTTGTTATTCTCCTCTGTAGTACCTTTGCTAATTACGATTTCTATGCTGGGTTCTGGATTCTTCTCAGCAGTGGGGAATGGTGTCTTTATGACAATGTTATATGGAGCTGGCTGGTTAGGTGGGATGATTGATAAGATCGGAGGATCGCTGAGATTAGAACCCGATGTCCTTGACACATTAAATAATCTGTCAGGAATGATGGCACTGCTTATGCCAGTGGATGGTTTACAGCGGAAAATGACCGCCGTCCTGTTCAGCGCTAATGAAATGAGTGGAATGATGGGGTTGTTCGGCAGCATGAATGGATTGCTGGATTTTAATACGGTTCCGTCAAATATGTTTATTTTTTATGCGATTGGATATACCCTGTTAGCTTTTGTTATAGGTCTACTTCGCTTCGAGCGAAAAGACTTATAAAGGGGATGTTAATCCAAAAAGAGCCCTCTTGTCTCATGATCGGGACAATTAGGGCTCTTTGTGTTGTGTAGCGGGAATCATTTCTTAATACCAAGCTCAATCCATTCGGTAGACCAGTTTCCAATTTCACCAAGTATAGGAGCAAGCGCTGTGCCTTTTGGAGTCAGAGAGTACTCAATACGTACTGGCATTTCAGGATATACAGTTCGCTCTATAATGCCTTCGGTTTCCATTTCCTTCAATCGGTCAGATAACACCTTGCCACTGAGATTGGACAGACAGCTCTCAATTTCACCAAAACGGCGTGGCCCTGGCATAAGCACGAAAACAATAAGCGCGACCCAACGTTTACTTAGCAAGTCTACCGCTTTTTCAAAGCGAGGACACATGTTGAAATCATTCATAATATCACCTCGACATTCATTATATCATAAACTTACATAAAGTAATTATAAATATTTAAAGATATATTATAACTTGACGAAGTTATATTACAATGATAAACTTACTTACAAATAGTTACTTATAATTTAACTAATATTTTATCCTTATGCTTAGCTCTATCTAAGCATTGATGAACAATGAGGAAGGTGTAATTATGATTAAACCAGAAATCACTTCTATTTTACAGAATAAAATCACGCGAATTCCTTTAGCAAATTCCACAAATATATTGGTTGGACCCATTACATTACCGGTGAATTTAGACGGCGAGACCGTTGTTTTTAAATGGTACAACTGGCTGAATACAACGGATGCAGAGCTTCTTCAAGAGGATAGCAGTAAAGCAACGGCAGCTTTAATTTCACGTTTGCCATCCATGAACTTAGCAGAAGGACAACAATCCAGTGTGTTGGTATATGGCGATTTCGAAGAATCTGAGGATGCATTGATCCGGATGCATAGCATCTGCCATACTGGCGATATTTTTGGCAGTAAACGTTGCGATTGCGGCTTCCAGCTGCATCAATCCATGAAAATGATTGTTGAGCATGGCTCTGGGGCATTATTTTATCTCGCGAATCATGAAGGAAGAGGCATTGGCCTGTTCAGCAAATCTTTAGCGTATCTTTTACAGGAAGAAGGATACGATACAGTTGAGGCTAATTTAGAGTTGGGATTTGCTGATGATTCAAGAAACTACGAAGAGGCAATCAGTGTTCTGCAAACTTTACGTCACAAACCAGTGACGCTGATTACGAATAATCCGAAGAAATTGGATGCGCTCAAGGCTGCAGGGATGAATGCCGTGAAAAGAGTAGCGTTATGGGGAGATGTATCTTCTTTTAACGAGAAATATTTGCGGACTAAAGTCGCTCGCTCAGGGCATTTAGAAGCTGTGAAGGACACCCATTCGCTAAATGAAAGACTGGCTAAGTAAAGATTGAAGTAGTGCTTTTGCGCTTCTTCTATTATAATGGGGTACTGGGAACCAACTCTAAGCTTAGTGAGGTACAATATGACTGCTATTCAAGTACAAGACTTACGCAAAACATTCAAAGTACAAAAAAACCGCGAGGGTCTCAAAGGGGCCTTCGCTGATTTGTTTAAAAGGGAATATACGGAAGTGACTGCGGTGAAGGACATTTCCTTTTCCATTCCTGAAGGTGAGATCTGTGGATATATCGGCGAGAACGGTGCTGGGAAATCGACCACGATCAAAATGCTCACAGGTATTCTCGTGCCGACTTCCGGAAACCTGACAGTAGGTGGGTATGTTCCGTATTTGGAGCGCGAGAAATTCGTGAAAAATATCGGTGTGGTATTCGGGCAACGCAGTCAGCTATGGTGGGACATTGGCGTGATTGAGTCGTTCCAGCTCCTGCGCAAGGTTTACCGGGTATCTGAACAAGATTTCAAGAAACGGCTGGATGAATTGGTCGAACGACTGCAACTGCAAGAACTGCTGAATCGTCCGGTTCGTAAGCTTAGTCTAGGTCAGCGGATGCGTTGTGAATTAGTGGCAGCATTGCTTCATAATCCATCGATTGTATTTCTGGATGAACCAACCATTGGCTTAGATATTGTGGTGAAGTCAGAGATCCGTGAATTCCTAAAAGATATGAACCGCGAGCATGGGACAACCATACTGCTGACTACACATGACCTGCAAGATATTGAGGCGCTTTGCTCCCGAGTGATAATGCTTGATGATGGCCGTATCATTTATGACGGAGGACTGGAAGACCTGAAGCAGCGTTGGGGAACCGGACGTGAGGTTCAATTTCAATTTGGAAATGCTACGAAACGTCAGCAACTTGAGTTATGGACTGAGGGATTGCCTGTTACTTGGTCTGCGGAGAACGATTTAGGGGCGTCTGTCTGGATACCGCTAGAGCTAAATGTATCGGATGTATTAGGCAGAGTAGTGGGAAAAGCAGATATTACTGATATCAAAATCATAGAGACCAATACGGACGATATTGTTCGCAGTATTTATCAATCCGGGTCTGCAGACAAGCCTGATGAAATGGCTGCCGCTCTGAAGGATGAAAGAGAGGCTTTACATGTCTGATAAGCTTAATCCTGCAACGGCTATGTCTTCCTCCTCAGGAGGCGCATCTTCTGGTGGTCCTCAGGAGAATAGCCGTAAATTACTATTCGGGGCTTACTTAGATTTTATACGCATCCGTTTTCTTACCATGCTTGCTTATCGGATTAACTACTACTCAGGTATTCTTATCTATTCACTGAATATTGGGGTTAACTATTTCACTTGGATGGCCATCTATGGCAATGGGGATTCATTGGGTGGCTTTACTGCAACGCAAATGACGTCATATGTAGCTGTATCGTGGATGGCTAGAGCCTTTTATTTTAATAACCTAGACCGCGAAATCTCTACGGATATCCGTGATGGAAGTATCGCTATCCAGTTTATAAGGCCCTATAACTATGTCTTAGTCAAAATGATGCAAGGTCTTGGAGAGGGAATGTTCCGCTTCCTCTTATTTATGATTCCCGGCATGGCCATAGCGATGTTGCTGTTCCCGGTTCAATTGCCAACAGCGCCATCTGCTTGGGCAGGGTTCCTGGTGATGCTCTTTTTCAGCTTTTTAATTAATTCACAGATCAATATCATTACAGGGCTCTCGGCATTTTTTGTAGAAAATAATGAAGGCATGATGCGAATGAAGCGGGTGATTGTAGACTTATTCTCCGGCTTAATCGTACCGATCAGTCTGTTTCCTAACTGGTTATCTTTCGTACTTGAGGTGCTGCCGTTTCAGGCGATTACCTACTTGCCAGGTTCAGTGTTTACGGGACGGGTGCAAGGGGTTGGAATATGGAATGTATTAGGGATACAAATTATTTGGTTCCTGGTATTGCTGATTCCAATTGTCTGGTTATATCATGCGGCGCGGCAGCGTCTCTTCGTGCAGGGAGGTTGAGGAAACATGTATTACCTGGGATTATTAATTGAATATATCAAAAACTATATGAAGAGCCGGCTCACCTATCGCGCTGACTTTTGGGTAGAGGTCATTTCAGACTTACTTTTTCAAGCTACCAACTTTATCTTTATTCTCGTAATTTTTATGCACACAGATAGCCTGGGCGGCTGGAATCAGAATGAAGTAGTGTTCGTTTATGGATTCTTTATGGTGCCTTTTGGGGTGTTTAGTTGTTTTGTGAATCTATGGGGATTTAGTGAACGTTACATCGTTAAAGGTGAGATGGACCGTATTTTGACACGCCCAGCTCATAATTTGTTCCAGATCTTTTTGGAAAATGTTGATCCACCAGCACTTATGGGCTCATTCATAGGTATTATTATTATGGCCATCAGTGGCAGCAATTTGGGTCTTCCCTTTGAATGGTGGACGATACCGGCTCTGATCATTCTAACGTTAAGTGCGGTCGCCATCTATACGGGGATTTACACAACGTTGACTTCATTGTCTTTCTATTCGGATGCTCCTACTGGCATTCTTCCGTTAATGTACAACATTCAGACTTATGGCCGTTACCCGGTAACGATTTACAATCGTGCTATACAGGTATTGCTTACTTGGATCATTCCATTTGCATTCGTCGGAGTGTATCCAGCCGCGCTTTTTCTACAGCGGGAGGAGATGACCAGCCTTGCTCTGATGACACCTGTAGTAGGCGCTATATTCCTGGGGATTGGTTTGTTAGCCTGGAGTTATGGCGTACGAAGATATAAAGGTGCGGGGTCTTAAGTTAAGCTAGTGTTTTGTTAAGTTGGAAAGGCTACCTTCGGGTAGTCTTTTTTTTCACTCGGAATCATGAATATGCTAAAATCATTTATATCTACAATGGGGAGGAATCATAGATGAATGTGTTAGATATTTTACCAGCACCCGAAAACTTAAAAAAACTTATGAAAATACTTGCTTCTCTAAATATTGTCCTATGTCCAGAGGACTGGCTTCGCTATCATAGTTTTGATTCTAAATTTGATAAGAATGTTTCTCTAGCATCGATCGATAATGGCTCAGGCGATAATTTGTTTATTATTTTTACACCTCAAGGAACGGTAATTAAAGGTTTTGATCATGAGTCCGAAGTAAGTCCATATGCGCGTGACGAACATGAAGTTTGGCCAGGAATCTATGAAGAGGTCCCAACCTCGCTATTGTCTTTACTGGAAGATGAGGCGATAGCTAAGGATGATGTTACTTTTTGTTTTTGGCGTGAAAATAATGATTTGACGTGGCAGAAGGGGAAGGTAGAGATTCCAGCGGAGGTAGAAGATGGTTCGGACTTTTTGCTAGGGACTATTTTCCGCACAGCTGAGGATTTTGTGGAATTTGCCGAAGGTTATTTTGAACTCACACTCCCTTTAGAGGTTGTTGCACAAGTTTATGAGGGGGCAGCCATTACAAAAGAGATGATCAAAGCGTTAAATCCTGATGGTGATGTAGAGACAATCCTTCAGGAGTTAGCAGAGCTAGACTCTTAGGGACTTATCGATTTTGAAAACAAAGGGGGATGCGAAATTGGAACTTTACGTGGAAAAGCTGAATGCTGATGCTGCTAGGGATATTTTAAGCTGGCAATATGATCCACCCTATGATTTTTACAATAATGAACTAACTCCTGAAGCTATAAGTGAAATGCTAGAGGAAGCATTTTTTTCTGTACTTGATGCAGATAAACAATTGATCGGATTCTTCTGTGTAGGAAGTCCGGCACAGGTTCCAAATGATAAATATACATATTCTCAGGATTTTATAGATGTGGGTTTAGGAATGAAGCCTGAGTTAACCGGACAGGGGAATGGGACACTATTTTTCACAACAGTCCTTAACTATATTAATGAGAGATGCGAGGAAAAACCAAAGCGGCTGACAGTGGCGAAGTTCAACGATAGAGCGATACGCTTGTATGAAAAACTAGGATTTAGCAGGGAAGCTGAAATCGTTAAAGGAACTACAGAATTTATAATTATGATTTGTAATGAAAATGATAATCTTGCTTCCATGTATGAGCGGGCGAAACCCGGCGAACTAATTACTTTTGGTTCTTATCCGCAAATGGCGGACGGAGCAGACCAAATGCCGATAAAGTGGCGGGTGCTGCAAAATTCAGGTAGAGAACTGTTCATTTTGAGCGAGTATATTTTGGACTGCAGGCGGTATCACAGTGAATATGTTGATGTTACATGGCATGACTCCGATTTGCGAAAGTGGTTGAACGATGAGTTTTATAATGCCGCTTTTAATGACTCCGAGCACAGGCTCATCAAGACTACACAATGCACAGATAACGGAGAGGGAAGTATAAACACGGAAGATAAGATTTTTCTGCTTAGTGTTTCGGAGGCGAATGAATTCACCTTTAAACTTGGAGAAGATACTTTACGTGCGAAGCGTAGGGCGATAGGAACGGGATTCTCCAAAGTGAAAAAGAACGATGGATGTAAATTGTATGTGTATGATAAAAAAGTCAAAGCTGATTATATCCTTGAGAAGGATGAAGAGTTTGGCTGCTCATGGTGGTGGCTGAGAACTCAACCTGCGATTTCTTCACGTGCGTATTTTGTAGGTACTCGTAGCAGTATTCGCAGTTACGGACATGTCAACTTAGCTTGTTACGGTGTGCGCCCCGCTTTAATCCTTAATCTTCAATGAGATAATTTCCAGAGCCTTGCCCATCTGCTCTTCGCGGGAAGTGAACCCTACCACAGAAACAAAACAGCCTGAACCCCTAGGAATACAGGTCTCAGGCTGTTTATTATTGTATCTATTTCATGGAATTAGATTTGTCTTTAGCATTGAGTGTAGCAATCAGTTTCTCGCCTTCGACATCCAGGTTTGGCAGAATACGGTCGAGCCATTTTGGAAGTGCCCAAGCTTTGTTGCCGAAAATAGACATTACAGCAGGAACTAATCCCATTCGAATAATGAAAGCATCGATTAAGATCCCTACGGCCAGTGTAAAGCCGATTTGTTTAATCATGACATCATCCGTAAAAATAAACCCTGCAAAAACGGAGATCATAATTATAGCAGCGCCTACTACGACACGACTCACCTGGTTGTATCCATGGACAACGGACTCTGATCCCTCATGACCATGAACGTACGATTCACGCATGGAACTGACAAGGAAAACCTGATAGTCCATCGCAAGCCCATATAGGATACCCGTAACGATGATTGGCATAAAGCTTAGCAATGGGCCACCGGTGTCGAAACCAAAGAGAGAATGGAGCCAGCCCCATTGGAACACGGCTGTGGTGATCCCGAAGGTAGCGAGTATGCTAAGCAGAAAGCCGATCGTAGCTTTGATAGGAACGATAATCGAACGAAATACCAACAGGAGAATAATGAGCGATAGGAGAATGATGATTCCTACATAAATGGGAAATACATCTGCCAGTTTGGCCGACATATCGATGTTAACAGCGGTAAAGCCGGTAACCCCGAGTTTAACATCATTACTTTGAGCGATACTAGATTCCGTAGCCCGTAAATCATTCACCAGATTTTTGGTTGTTATATCGCTAGGACCCGTTTCTGGAATCAGACTGAAGATAGCCAAATCCTTAGTCATGCCCAGAGGAGTGACCAACGCGACATTCTTTTGAGCTTGGAGCTCTTTTACAAGATTTCCTAGGAGCTCCGGAGTGACTGGATTGGAAGAATTCTTTGGTTCTGCAACCAAAATAAGCGGTCCGTTAAAGCCCTCTCCAAAACCCTCGGATATAGCATCATAACTTTGTCTTGCTACCGTATCCAAATTCGCTGAGGCAGCTCCGGGAATGCCCATTTCCATTTTGGCTATAGGGGTTGCTGCTACGCCAAGTACCACGACGATGGCAACAATAGTGACCCAACGATACTTGATGACGAATTTAACCCATCTATCAGCTATACCGCGGTTACCCGTTGTATGATGATCCTTGTTTTTCTTGCGAGCTTTAGGCGAACAGATGCGTTCACCCACCAATCCGAGCAATGCCGGCAATAGGGTTAAGGCAACAAATACGTTGATAAGGACGGTAGCAGCTGCTACTAACGCCATCGTAGATAAGAAAGTAAGCCCGATTACAAGCATACCGCAGAGAGCAATAATAACCGTCAAACCGGCGAAAAATACGGCGCTGCCGGATGTGCCAATTGCTCTAGCCGCAGCTTCTTGTGCGCTTAATCCTTGATCAATAATCATCCGGCGTTGGCGATTTACAATGAAAAGAGCATAATCGATTCCGACGGCTAATCCAATCATAAGCGCCAAGACGGAAGTGACACTAGGCATTTCAATGAATTTGGAAATAGAAAATGCTCCACCTACACCGATGCCGACTCCAAGCAGTGCAGTTATAAGGGGCAGACCTGCTGCAACGACAGAGCCAAGCGTCACCAGCAAAACAATTGCAGCAATGACAAGTCCGACAATCTCAGCTGATCCTACACCGATAGATACTGATTTGAGTGTCTCGCCCGGCAGTACAGTGATGTTGGTATCTTTCTCGACATTCATGACGGTATCAATTACAGAATCAAAAATATCTTGAGAGATAGCAGATTGCTCAATAGTAAACTGGAATTGGAACAATGCAATGCTACCGTCTGAGGAAAGAATAACTCCAGGTACTGGAACGCCATCTGCCATCAGAGGACCATAGGAAAGGGGTGCTGTGGCTGCTGCAGACTGATCCATACTGGCAGCCTGAGTTGCTTCAGTAGTTGAACTACTTGCTTCCGCTGCATAATCCGCAGGATTAATCACTTCGTTTATACCGTAAACCTCATTAACACCTTTAGTGATCGCTGCCAAACGTTCTGGCGTATCCAATCGCTCATTTTCAGGTGCTTTGAACACGACACTCCCTTGTCCACCAGATGCAGCCGGAAGTTCTGTTGCTAATTGATCCAAAATCTTTTGCGATTCTGTGCCTTCAATCTTCATTTCTGAACTGATATGAATACCATTCATGCTGATCATAGAGATGACAATTCCTAAAATTAAAATCCAACCTAAAATGAAGTACCCAGGTTTGCGATAAGCGGTTTTTCCCACTCTGTATAATAATGTTGACATGTATCTATTTTACACTCCCTCGATGATGAAAACTGATTGTTAGCCTATTAGAATCCGTTGCGTAAATATCCGTAAATAGTTTCCAAAAATTGATCGAACGTAAGCGTTTCAGGACTTGGATCGTCGCTCGTCGTTTGTCCCGGAAGCAGCACATTAAGTTTTCCGTCAATTAAGGGAAGTACAGTTCCGTAAACCGAATTTATAAGCAGATAAGTATAGACCTCGTCATACTTACCATTTGACAAGTGCAACAATGTTTTTTGTGCTCCAGTTTGCGTAAGATGTATTGCTCTTAGATAATGGGGCTCGAGAGCTGGGAATTTTCGGGAAAGTAAAGAAAGCTCACGCAACCTCCCTATAAGCTCAGATGTAAGTTGCATCTTAATTAGTTGATATAAGGTATCCAGCAGGGAGGCATTTTCAGGGATTTTGGTGAGCAATTCTTCATACTCATTTGTGTTCCGTACGGTAACTGCTCCCATCGCAACTGCCTCTTCCTTGCATGTGAAATAGTTTGCGAAAGTTCTTCTGGAGTAGCCGGCTTTTTGCACGATATCTTCAACAACAAAACCGTCCAACCCATGTTCAAGTGCAAGTTCGAATGCCGCTTCTGCTAGCGCTTTTTCAGTGGCTTCTTTTTTGAAATCTCTCAACGTTTGTTTAATCATAATTTATGTATACACCTCCCATATAGCTGTAATTGTGGTGAAGAACCTATGAAGTATTCAATTTTTCCAAGGTTACCTCAGTGAGGATTAGTATTGCAGATTATATTCTATCGCAAACTTGCCCAAAGTGCAAAGTTGCTCATTGTGCAAATTTAGCTTCGGGATCTGCTAGAAGAAAATTCCCAGTAGTTTCACAGCTATATGACTACGGCTGAAAATTGAATTGTGGTATAAATAAGAATGGAGGGGATCAAATGCTACAAGAAACATGTGATTATATAAATGACAATTTTCCTGAATATTGGAGCGATATCAACATCCGTTTTGAGTTAGGAAATCCTTATCGAAACGGATCAAAAAAGAGAATTGATCAAGTAAATAAAAGGGTAAATATAATATTCGAAGAATTGTTTAAACCGAATGATGTTATATATGTTTTAATCAAAGATTGGGGAGCAAATGCAGATCCCATGTTTGGAAATACAACCCCTGACTATCTATATGAAATACTTCAAGATAGAGCTATAGAAAGGGAGACCTTCTTTGAGATCGACGAAGAAAAAGATGACAACGGTAACAGCATTCAAGTTAAAAATGAGTATCAACTTATAGTTTTGTCGGGGATAGTTTCTTCGATTCCATATAAGAAAATTTTTGAAGGGATTTCTCATTATGAGCAGGGAAGAGAACCTTCCATTGGGCAAAAAGTTTACTTTCTAAGTCGAGAAAAGAACATTCTATTTCACATGTATGATGATAGAGGATGTATCGCTTACGCTCTTTCAGTACCAAATCTAAAGATACTATATACAAAATATAACGACTGGATTGTTGATTACTGGAGAGAGTATATGGATGGTATATTCAAGAACTAGTTCTTATTTAACATACATGCAGTATTGCTAGATGAGCATTGAAAACAGGAAATAAAAATAGAATAATTTCTCTTTATCAACAGATGAAAAGAGTACATAATTACAGACGACCTCATTAACTCTAGAAATATTTTGTGAGTATTATAAATGATCTTTTTCAAAGAGGGGAGTTCGTTATATGTATGGAATTCTGGCTGTTTCCGGCCTGTCTTTTCTTCTGGTGGCGGTGTTTACGCCTCTATTAATCTGGACGCTGCATAGACTGAGGTTAACGCAGCCAATTCGTGCCGAGCTTCCAGCAGAGCATCAGGCCAAACGGGGTACGCCACTAATGGCAGGGTTGATCCTGCTTATCGGGATAGCGATTTCGCTGCAGTTTCAACCCGGGCCTCTAATGTTACTCTTATGCGTTACGTTTTTGTTGTTTAGTTCAGTCGGATTTTTGGATGATTTCAAAAAGGCTTTTTGGCAAAATCCATCCGGCATCAGCGGCCGCTCAAAACTAGTGCTTCAATTTCTTTTTACTGGAATTATATTATATGTGTTGTTCCATTCGTTCGGCCTGACGAGTAATATCGAGTTATTTAAAGGCCAAAATCTGCAGTTGCCTTTATACCTTTATGTGACTATCATTTTGCTGTTTGTGGTCGGCTCCGCGAATGCCATCAATTTTACAGATGGTCTCGATGGGCTACTGATCAATGTTGCCATACCGTCGTATTTTTTCTTTTTTATGATCTCGGACAAACCTGAAGTGCAGACTTTTTCACTTGTTATGATCGGTTGTCTGCTAGGGCTTTTGCTTTACAATATTTATCCAGCAAGAGCGTTTATGGGCGATACTGGATCACTCGCGATCGGTGGCTCCCTTTCCGTTCTGGCTGTCATTGAAAAGGTTGAGCTTTTGATTCCGATTTTGTTTTTCGTTTATTTTGCGGAGCAGTTGTCGGTCATTTTACAAGTTTGGTACTACAAACGGACGAAGCTGCGGCTATTCCGGATGGCTCCGATCCATTACCACTTCAGCTTAAAATACGGATGGAGTGAAAACAAAATCGTGATGATTTTCGGTTTCATTTCTTGGGTATCCGTACTGCTGTGCTGGTTGATATGGAAATATTTAATTCACTAAACGAACAATTCGATACGAAACATGAATCTACATAATGTTATTGCAACAACGAGACATCGGCATCTTTTGTATTTACAAATCTATAAAAATAGATATAATGGAACACATGGAACCTTTATTGATATTCAAAGCGTTGTCTAACGAGACTCGTAGTCAAATTATGATGTGGCTAAAAACTCCCGAGGAATTTTTTGATGAAAAGCCTTATTTACAACAAGGCCTAAATTTTCAAATTGGGATTTGCGTGGGAGATATTCAAGCTAAAGCGGGGCTTGCACAGTCGGTTATTTCGAGCTATCTATTGACTATGCAAAAAGCTGGTTTGCTGGAATCTGAGCGAATTGGGAAGTGGACGTATTATCGTCGAAACGAAAAGACAATTCAAGAGTTTTCCGATTATATTAAAGAGAAACTATAGGAGAAAGGAGGAAGGGCTTTTTTTTTGGTAATACATATCTACAAATATAAATATGTAAATATAAATGGAGGATTATTTTAAAATGAAAAAGGTTAACCCTTTGCTTATTATTATTTTGGCTTTAGGCGTATTTGGCATTATTACAACGGAAATGGGGATTATAGGTGTTCTGCCACAGGTAACTCAAAAATTTAATATATCAACTTCTCAGTCTGGATGGCTTGTAAGTATATTTGCTTTAGTTGTTGCTATTTCAGGTCCATTTCTGACCTTATTGGCTTCTGGAATTAATCGTAAAATAATTCTATTAACTGCTGTACTTATTTTTGCAATTTCAAATATTGTTTATGCGTATACGACCATGTTTGAAGTAATGCTGATTTTCCGTATTATCCCTGCTATTTTTCATCCCGTGTTTTTTTCAGTTGCACTTGTTACCGCTGCCCAACTTGTCCCTCCGGAAAAGAGCACCAAAGCAGTTACAAAGGTTTTCGCCGGAATAACGGTCGGGTTTGCTTTTGGTGTACCTTTGACTTCTTATCTCGCGGACAAAATTTCGTTAGAAGTCGCTTTTCTGTTTGGAGCTGTCGTAAGTATAATTGCCTTTTTAGGAATACTAGCTTGGCTTCCTTCCATGCCAGTTAAAGAAAAAATGTCATATGGTAAACAACTTGGTATTTTACGCAAACCCCTATTGTGGTTAAATATTGTGGCAGTTATTTTTATCTTTGCAGCTATGTTTTCTGTGTACAGTTACTTTGCTGAATATCTTGGGCAGGTAACACATATGAACGGGTCATGGATTAGTATCATGTTGATGGCCTTTGGGATAATCATGATTTTTGGGAATTTTTTATTTGGAAGCCTTTTGCATAAAGGCATTACAAAGACCGTTATCATGTTTCCATTGTTATATGCGGTAACTTACTTATTCGTATATTATCTAGGTTCTTATTTCCTTCCGATGGTTGTTATCATAATCATTTGGGGGGCAGTGCATTCCGGCGGACTGATTGTCAGTCAAGCATGGTTAACGACCGAAGCGAAAGAAGCTCCCGAATTCGGTAACAGCTTGTTTATCTCATTTTCCAACCTTGGAATTACTATAGGGACTGCTATCGGTGGTTGGTTTATTTCTCACGCAGGAATACATCAACTCATCTGGATCGGAATTATGTTTTCCCTGCTTGCTTTCTTATCGATCATAATCAAAATAAAGATTTCCAAATTAAACGTGGTGGAAGTAGAGTAAAGGCGAAACAGCGATAGCCAAGTATCTTTTTTCTGGTACATGGCTGTCGCTGTTTTCTATGATTAGTAGTACAGTCTTGTGTTTTTAAGTTTTTTAATTTATTTTTAATAGACCCCATGAAATTACATACGTGTATAAGAAAGAGGTTAACAATGAATAAGATTTATCTAGTAAAAAGCTTTTTAGCTATCACACTCTTACTTGGAACAACAACTGCCTGCAACTTAGCCGAGCAGATTACTTTAGAGCCAGTTCCAACGATTACGGCTGATTCCAGTTCTGGATTGGGTTCTACGCCAGACAATACAACAGAGGACAACAAACGTTTAATAGATGCAAAGGTAACACGAGTAGTCGATGGTGACACCATGAAGCTGACTATAGGCGGCAAAAAGGAAACCATTCGTTTATTGCTGGTCGATACTCCAGAGTCAGTGAATCCGAACATCCCCGAACCACAGCCCTTTTCGTTAGAAGCTTCTGATTTCGCCAAAAAGATGCTTACGGATAAAGATGTACAAATTGAACTAGATGTATCGGAGCGGGACAAATATGGCCGCCTACTTTGTTACCTCTATATAGATGGGAAAATGTTCAATGAGATTCTGCTAGAGCAGGGTTATGCACGTGTAGCCTATGTATTTGCACCTAATACAAAATACGTAGATCAATTTAGAGCGATTCAGGATAAGGCGCGAGAGCGGGGAAGAGGTATTTGGAGCATTGAAAATTACGCGCAAGACAATGGTTTTCATGTGCAGAAAAAGAAATAAATTTTAATTAGCTTAGGATACTTGAGCCTATTAGAAGAAAGGATGTAGTTTTTTGAGCGATTATATTATGGAGTTAAGAAAGCTGGTAGGTACCAGACCGCTTATAATGGCAGGAGCCTGCGTTTTATTGTGCAGCAATCATCAATTATTATTACAACGTAGAACGGACAACGGATGCTGGGGTTTACCAGGTGGCTCGATGGAGCTTGGGGAGACTTTAGAAGAGGTCGCTAAGAGGGAGCTTTTTGAGGAAACGGGCTTAACAGCCAAAGGTCTTGAATTGTTCGACATGTTCTCTGGAAAAGATCTTTATTATAAATACCCGCACGGGGATGAAGTATATAATGTTGTGGCTGCGTATCTATGCACAGACTTTGATGGGGCGCTAAAAGTAGATGGAATTGAAGTGCAAGAATTGCGTTTTTTTAATTATGCAGAATTGCCAAGCGAGCTGTCTCCTCCAGATGTTCCCGTCATTAAGAGGTTTTTGGATCGTTTTGTGAAGTGATGTCGGATGGTATTCAAAAGATTAAAGAGGGCTGCCTAGTGGTAGCCCTTTCTTTAGTTTGCCATTTCCTCGGAAGTTTCAGTACATCCACGAATTTTCCTGTTGAAAATAACTATAGCAGCAGTGTTGACTTCGTCAAACTATTGGAGTAGTCTGTATCCAAGACCCAAACTATTGCAATAGTGTAAGGAGATGATTTAAATGACTATTAAACTTTTTGATTCGGAACTTAAAGTAATGGAAGTGTTATGGAAAGAAGGAGATAGGTCTGCCAAACAAATTTCTGATATTTTGAAGGCTGAGATTGGTTGGAATATGAATACAACTTATACTGTTATCAAAAAGTGTATTGGTAAAGGTGCAATTGAGCGCTATGAACCTAATTTTATGTGTCATGCGTTAATTGCTAAGGTGCAGGTACAAGAAATGGAGACAGATGAGCTGATTGACAAGGTGTTCAATGGTTCTGTCGACAAGTTATTTGCATCCTTACTTGGGCGTAAGAAATTATCTGCTCAACAGATTGAGAAGCTCAAACAAATCGTCGATAACGTTGAATGAGGTGATGGCCTATGAGCACCTTTATGAATATGAGTTTTACTGCTGCGGTGATGATCGTGGCTATTATTGTCATTCGAGCGCTGGTCATCAATAAGCTGCCTAAGAAAACCTTTATGGTGTTATGGGGGGTGGTTGTATACAGACTACTGATTCCCTTTTCTTTGCCGTCACCATTTAGTATTTACACATGGGTTGATAGTTTACCTTTGAATAATTCGAACAATGTGACTTTCGTTAATCCGTCCTCCCCACTAACCTTAACCATGAATCTAGTAGGTTCGACTTCGACGTCTGAGGTTCAGTCGATTAATAACCATTTGTCTTTTGCTATCTCGTCTATCTTAGTCATTTGGATAATGGGTATGGTTATTTCCGCATTGTACTTCATCATCACTTATGTGAAATGTCGAAGAGAATTTCATGCTTCTTTGCCTGTTGATCATCCCGTTGCTTTGAAGTGGCTAGATGAACATAAGTTGACTCGCACGATACAGATCCGGCAATTGGATTTAATCCGTTCACCCCTAACCTATGGAATTAAGCATCCAGTAATCCTACTGCCGAAAAATACAGACTGGAGTAATATTGAGCAGATACAATACATTCTTATGCATGAACTAGTACATATTCGACGATTCGATCAGATAACGAAGCTGATATTAACAGCTGTTCTCTGTGTTCATTGGTTTAACCCGTTAGTGTGGGTCATGTATATGCTGGCTAATCGTGATATTGAACATTCCTGTGATGAAACGGTTGTGCGATCATTTGGCGAAACAACGAAAAGAGCTTATGCGATGTCTCTTATAACAATGGAAGAACGAAAGAATAAGCTAAACCCTTTAAGCAATCATTTTTCAAAAAATGCGATTGAAGAAAGGATTATGATGATTATGAAGATGAAAAAAACGACCACCGCTGCGACTGTTCTAGCCATTGTCTTAGTTGTTGGTGCTACGGCTGTTTTTGCAACCAGTTCAGCGAAGTCTGTTGGCTTGAAGACGAATCAAGATTCATCTGTGTTGACTCGTGGGGACAATGATAATATTCAGTACTCAACGAATGGAGGAAAGACATGGATGAGCCAAGTGGAGTATGAAGCAAAATATCCCGTTTCAGATGTAGAATGGTGGACTTATGATGAATACAAAGCTTGGCTCGAAGATGAAAAAATAGAACTCCCAAAAATAATTGGAGGAAAAGCATGGACCTCAGGAGATGGGTGGTTCACATGGACACAGAAGCGTGTGGATGATGTTATCGCTAGGTATGAAAAAAATCTTGCTGATATTAAGAACGGGACAAAAATTTCAAAGACCGTGAATGGTCAGGACGACATGATGTTGTCCTCTAATGCGACTGAAATAAGTACTTCTGTCTACAGTGAAACCATTTCGTCGGACAACGGTGAGGTTATCTCATTTGGCCCGTTTGACACGAAGGAAGAGCTTCTTGCTAAGGTTAAACCTTACTGTGAGCAACAAGTCAAGCAAGGAAATATGACGCAGAGGGAAGCGAAAGAGATACTGAGCAAATACAATTAAGAATAATCTAAGAGTGTGTTGTCACATAAATGTTAGATTCCTGCTTAACTTCGATTTCTAAAGCGTCACCCTTCCCGCAGAACGTTAATAAGATGAACAATGAAACATGACATCAGCCCGGAAAGGTGTGCGATTATGGACGGAACAATCCTGAATTTCTTTGCTGGCGGCAACACAGCTCACGGCTTCTCTAACCTCTATGAGTCGTCATTGCAAGGTTTAACACGTTTGTTTGTTTTAAAAGGAGGCCCCGGTACGGGGAAAACTAGAATCATTCGAGAAATCGGAGATCTTCTGGCTCAACAAGGTTATGAGATCTGGTTAATTCACACAGCGTCAGATAATGATTCACTCGACGGAGTGGTTATTCCTGAATTAAAAGTAGGAATTATAGATGGTACGGCTCCACGGGTCATTAAGCCAGAATTGCCTGAAGAGGCCATCATACATGTGAATTTGGAGCAGGCCGTCGATACGCTCCAGTTAAGCCAGCGTTGTATTGAGATCGACAGCTTAGTTGATCAGTACACGGAAGAGCATGAACTCGCTTATTCAGGCTTTGCTGAAGCACTCCGCATTCATGACGAATGGGAAGCGATTTATATTGCGACAATGAATTTCCAAGCCGCTGATGAGCTGACTCAGGAGTATATTCAACTTCTGTATGGTGATCAGAACTTCGAAAAAGTAAGCCGGGTGGATCACCGTTTTTTAGGTGCAGCTACGCCTAAGGGTGCAGTGGATTTTGTACCTAATTTAACCGCAGGGCTAAAAAGATATCTTGTAAAAGGTCGCGCGGGTTCCGGTAAATCTACACTTTTAAAAAAATTGGCGGCTGAAGGAATAAAACGTGGTGTCAATGTTGAGATTTACCACTGTGGTTTCGATCCGAACAGCCTTGATATGATTATCGTACGCGAGCTTGGGTTTGCTATTTTTGACAGCACAGCTCCGCATGAGTATTTCCCTGATCGTGCTACCGACGAGATTGTTGATATGTATTCACGGTGCATTCAGCCAGGTACGGATGAAGCTTTTGCCGAAGCCATCGCAAGTATTAAAGAGCGATATTCCAGCACCATGAAACAATCCATTCAACATCTGACTGATGCCAAAGTATTTTTGGATGAGTTAAAGACAATCTATGCCGACGCTACAGATTTTGACCATGTAGATCAGATTAAATCCCAAATTCAACAAGAAATCAGCGGGATTGTAGAAAGTCCTCAGGAGGTTTAACCTTCATTAAAGATCGCTCTCTTAGCGGGCGGTCTTTTTTCTATGTCAAGAAATTGGTATGGTACATACGCACCCATGCGGTTATTTCCACCAGAATTGTATCCAAGTATGCTCTCTCTAGGGACAACGATAAGGGAGAGAGAAACTTATGAGTGATCAGAAAGTGATGTTTAGAACGGGTCTTAAGGATTCTGTAGCTATTGTTGCAGGATTTATTCCTGCTTGTTTTACGTTTGGATTGGTCGGTAAGGGATTAGGCCTGGGGAGTCTGGAAGTGTTCTTATTGTCAGCGCTCGTATTTGCGGGAGCCAGCCAATTTATTGGCGTGAAAATGCTTGCCGCTGGTGCCGCCGCTCCAATGATCCTGCTGCTTACGTTGATCATTAATTTAAGATATTTGTTTATAAGCCTATCTTTTGGGGGTCAGCTTGACCGTACAATCAATTCACTGTCCAAAGTCTGGATTGGGTTCAGTTTAACAGAAGAAGTGTACGCTGTTAGTATGATCCCCCGCAATCATTCAAAAGAAAATATAAAACTTCCATATTTGCTGGGTCTACAAATTCCTCCGTATATAGCAAATTTGCTGGCAACAGCTGCGGGAATATCGCTGGCATCCTACATTCCGGCTATATACTTACCTGCTTTGAACACCTCATTATATGCCTTACTGATAGCACTAATAGTGCCACAACTAAAGGGAAGCATTCGGAATTTGGCCATATGTTTAGCAGCGGCGGGTTCTTCATGGCTTCTACATCCCGTACTTGGAAACTCCTCGATACTTGCAGCTATGTTAATGGGTATGGCAGTAGGCTCCTTATTTCGAAAGCAAGCTGAAGTAGAAAAGGAGGTATCCGTATGACTATTCTGATCATTATCGGGATGGCAATCCTTACATTTTCATTTCGTTTTGTACCTTTGCTGCTGACAAAGCATACGAATGGCTCTTCCAAAGTCCAAGCTTTGTTGGAATATTTGCCTATCGCGGTTCTTAGTGCTTTAACGGTTCCTGGGATATTTCAGGTGGACGCAGATGACAATCTTGTAGGTATCGCTTCGGGTATAGTCGCTGTTATACTGGTATTAATTAGGAAAATCCCGCTGTTACTCGTGATCTTAGGCGCTGTTTCTGCAGCACTAATTGTAAAAATCCTTACTATGAACCATTAAGAAAACCCGGATTAGAAGGGTAGGAAATCTTATGAAGCATGAATTGCTGATTACTCTCGATAAACAAAGACCTATTCCATTAAGCCGTCAAATTTATGAGCAGGTTCGTAATGCTATCCATTCAGGAGCTTTAAGTGGGGGGGATTCACTGCCTCCATCAAGGACTTTGGCCAATCAACTGGAAGTATCCAGAAGTGTAATTCTTCAATCCTACGAGCTACTTCAAGCAGAGGGTTATCTGGAGATGAGAAAAGGGGCAGGAACCTATATAACGGGGCTGCCGGTGGAGGAGAAAGACCCCCAGGATTCTGAGAACCCTTACAATTTTATAACGAAGGGTCCTGATTTCCTAACACTCAATCCTACTTCTATTATAGAAAACGACTTGAACACAGTATTATGTAATTTTCGGCACGGTGTACCTGCATGGGACGCTTTTCCAATGGATCAGTGGCAAAAAGCATTAATGAATGCCTGTCGTCGTGCATCTCCTGATACTTTGGGTTACGGCCCGGTCGAGGGCTCTTTGGGACTACGCCAAGAGATTGCACGTTTATTACGGTCCACACGTTCGATGCCCGTGGTTCCGGAGCAAATTGTGATTACATCCGGGGCAACGCAGGCATTGGATATATTATCGAGAATTTTTGTTTCAAAAGGTGATCATGTTATTGTTGAAGATCCATCACATAACGTTGTGCGGGAGATTTTTTCGTTCGCTGGAGCGGTGGTTACACCCATCAGAGTTGACCTAGAGGGTATCTCTGTAGATGAGCTCCAAGTAAGCTGTGATACCATCAAAGAAGGTCCTCATAAAAAACCAAAACTAGCTTATGTCACTCCCTCGCATCAGTTTCCTTTCGGGGTGACCCTGTCGATGAAACGAAGAGTGCAGTTACTGGAATGGGCCAAAGCCCATCAAGCTTTTATTATTGAAGATGATTATGATAGTGAATACAGGTACGAGGGGCCGAAGCTATCATCACTTGCTGGACTAGATGTTGAGGGTAGAGTAATTTATGTAGGCAGCTTTAGTAAAGTGTTATTTCCTTCTCTGCGCATAGGTTATGTTGTATTGCCTCCGACTTTGATTCAACCTTTTTTGGCGGTCAAATGGATAACAGATCGTATGTCTTCTGCTTTGGATCAGGAAGCGTTGGCGGAATTTATTCAGAATGGACATTATGCAAGGCATGTTACGCAGATGGGGAAACTTTATGCTGCCCGCAGGGCTTGTCTAGTAAAAAGTTTGGATGCTGAATTTGGCAGTCGTGTCCGCTATTATGGGGAAGAGGCGGGTCTTCATTTATTAATTGAGCTGGAATCCAATGCCGAAGAGCATCGTATAGCTGAATTGGCGTTACGCTATGGAGTTCGGGTTTATCCTGCGTCTTCTTATTTTGTGGGCATTAAACCTCAAGGTCCTGTCTTTCTACTTGGTTATTCCAATCTCACCGAGAATCAGATTAAGATGGGTGTGAACCGCTTGATGTTAGCTGAAACGGAAGCGGCAGTTAGTACTAGAACTTAATCGAAAACGATAGAATACCTAATTCTGGAGGTTTTTATGAAACGGTATATGTTAGGGATTGATCTTGGCGGAACCAATATTAAAGCAGGGATTTACGATACTGATTTTATAGCTGTAAAAGAAAGATCTATACCAACAGAGGCTGCTAAGGGCCCGGCCCATGTGTTGGGACGGATTAGAGAAGCAGTACGTTTAATCACGGATGAAGCGAATATTCCATTAGATTTGGTAGAAGGAATGGGAATCGGAGTGCCAGGATTACTTGATCCAGTAACGGGAATTTCTTTTTTCTCACCGAATTTTCCGGATTGGGAGCATGTACATGTTGTAGATGAGATGAAAAAATTCTATGACTTTCCTACTTTTATTGATAATGATGTTAGGGTTAATCTTTATGGTGAATGGCAACAAGGTGCAGGAAGAGGGTATAACAATCTGGTTCTGATTACCTTGGGAACGGGATTAGGGTCGGGTATTGTGAACGACGGAAAAGTGATCTACGGTACGTCTTATAGCGCTGGTGAAATTGGGCATATGAATATGTACAGGAACGGGCGTCCCTGCAAATGTGGAAGCTCCGGTTGTTTGGGGCGATATGTGTCCGCGATTGGCATGGTGAATACTTTTAAAGAAAAGCTGAAAGAAGGTCGAACAAGTATAATTCAGACTTGGACTAAGGATCAAGATGAGCAAATTACCGCGTTAATGATATCTGAGGCTTACGAACTTGGAGACGCTCTCTCTATGGAAGTAATGCAGGAGACTGGAACTATACTTGGGTTTGGATTAGCGAATGTTGTGAATATCCTCAACCCGGATCTTATTATTGTAGGTGGGGGAATGGCAGCGGCGGGAGATAAATTGCTCCAACCTGTAAGAGAGACTGTGCATCAGCATGCGTTGAAGCTATCAAGCAGTAAGTGTAAAATTGTTCAAGCAGAGCTTGGGAGTCGAGCAGGAACTATAGGTGCGGCCTCTTATGCGTATAGTAAGCTGCAAGATGCAGGGAAATTAAACTTTGCTTAGTGTTATTTGTTTTTTACATGAAATGGAACCAGATCGAGCCGCCCGGAATACAACTGTATAAAACCGTGGAGGTGCTCTTATGTTTGCAATCATGCAATTAATAGGTGGAGTGATTCTTTCTTTGGGATGGATCCCGCAGATTGTTCAAATCCTCAAATCAAAATCCGTAGCCGATTTAAATCTCAAATCGTATTTACTTATGCTGCTCGGGATTAGTTTAATGGAAGCTTATGCGATCAGTTTGGCGGTTACGGGGGTTGGATTAGCTTTTTTGATTACGAATACGATGTCTTTATGTGTTGTATTGCTGGTTATTATTCTAGTGATTAAATATCGAACAAGACCATGAATGAAGCTAATAGATATAATCTAGATAATGAATGTAGGAGGTTAATTTGCGCGAAAAATATTATACATATGAAATCGATGCGGTAATTTTTCAATTGCAGGAAGCCTGTGATTTTGCTTGGTTAACTAAGCTGGGAAAAGTGTTTAAAGTGTTCGATCAGCAAGACTCCGGAAATCTTTCTTTTGGTGTGGAGCAGGAGGGGAAGAAGTATTTTGTGAAATTTGCTGGGGGGAAACCTTTGACTTATGCCGGGAATCCTCAGGATGCTGTTAACCGTTTAATTGAAGCTATTCCGTTATATAACGAACTTAGATATGATGCGCTGATCACGCTACTGTCACATTTTGAAGTTGAGTCGGGGTATGTAGCAGTCTTTGATTGGTTTGCAGGTGAATGTTTACATTCGCATTGGCTGTTTGCGGGAGAAGCGAAGCTGAGTCATCCGGAGTCGCCTTTTTTTCGTTATAAGCAATTATCCGTTGAAAAACGTCTGTCTTCATTAGATGTAATCTTTTCGTTTCATGAATATGTGGAGTTACAGGGTTATGTGGCTGTCGATTTTTATGATGGAAGTATTCTATATGATTTTGTAAACGATGAAACTAAAATTTGTGATATTGATTATTATAGACGTAAGCCTACTGTAAATGATCTGGGAGAGAACTTCTGGGGTTCATCCAGATTTAAGTCACCGGAAGAGTTTAGCTTGGATGCGCCGATTGATGAAGTTACGAATGTATTTAATATGGGCGCCACAGCATTTGTTTTGTTAGGAGGAGCATCCGATCGATCGTTTGCAAAATGGGAAACCAGCCAAGCCCTCTACGAGGTTGCTTTGCGGGCTGTCAGTGCGGTGAGGGAGCAGCGGTATCGGAATATAGCGGAATTTAAATTGGCTTGGGATGCGGCAAAAAATGTTTGAGGCTGGAGGGAAGGCGAGGGATATAATTGCTGGTAAACTTTTATGATTTGGATAAGGAAAAAGAAGTTGAGCTGAAGTACGTTGTTATTATGGTTAAACATGGTGAAGAATGGATCTTAGCGAGACATCAGAACCGTTCGACGTGGGAGTTTGCCGGAGGGCATATAGAGGTTGGTGAAATCCCGGAGCAGGCTGCTGCCAGAGAATTATATGAAGAAACGGGTGCGGAACAATTCTCACTTTTTCCAATAGCTATTTATAGGGTCACTAGTATCGACGCTCCAGAAAATTATGGTAAGTTATATTTTGCAAATGTGGAACAGTTCGCAGAACTTCCTCCTTATGAGATGGCAGAAATCAGAGGATTTACTGAGATACCAAAAGAGCTGACGTATCCCTTGATTTACCCAGCCTTGATATCAAAAGTTCAGGATTTCATTAACCATTCATCTTCAGCTGTAGGATAAGAATGATAGCCCTGCTGTTGTCACATGATATGATTAATAAATAGAACAAGCAGGAGGGATTTCATTGAAAAGAGACATTCAGCATGTACCCTATGGCTATGAGCCGCCAGTTGAGCAACGTAAAGGGACTTTAGTGTTTTACGACTCTTTTGAACATATAACAGATCAAGAGCTTGAAGTGGCGGCAAAAACTGCAACAGACCGGCGTTTCACCAAACTGGTGTTATATCCACTTCATGAGGAAACGGTGCGACGGATGACCAAAGAGCCGGTGAGCGCTTATTATAAGCGAGAGGACCGGCTGCATGAATGGAAAAGGGAGCAAGGGCGTAGCTTTATCACGGTAGAGAGTTTGGAAGGGAAGCGAAAGAAGTATACTCCGCTTGATTCAGCGTTGCGGCATCTTTTGGAGATCTATCCTTCGCCGATTTTTCTGTATTTAACGCCTGAGGTGGCGAATCAGTTCGCGTCTTATTCTTCTTTTGAAGAGTGGATTGTAAAGATTCGGTTATTGTTGCCAGCTGCACCTTCATCACTGCATCCACGGTTACTAAAATTTCGCCATCGCTGGGATGTTGTTGGAGAAGAGAGAGATTAAAATTAACAAATTTAATTTGTGCTGCTTTGTTTACGTCTATAATTGTACATTCTCCATTGATAATGGATAAAACATCCGATACAAAAACCTAGGATTGCCACAGTGGCGGCCACCGCAACGAGCGCTGTGAAAATGTAAGCTGCGATCGTCCAGCCAACGATGAAGCTGATGAGACCCCCTGCGAGGCAGAAGACAGCTATGCTTTGATTAAACTGTTGTTGTGACCAGTCTTCGAGTACATAGTGGGAACGCTCTTTTGTCAGAAACCTGGCAGCTAGCTTAATGATGGGATTATAACCGAACAAAAGACCGAGCAATCCGGCAAACAAGGGCAGCGCTAGTATCCAGTGTTGTCCTGTTAGCCAGGTTAATATTACAGAAATGACGATAAACGCCTGATTAGTTTTTACTAATGGCCGGGGAATTCCTTTGGGCACGTTTTGCATTTTATTCACACCTTTCTCATTGGAATAATTATAGTATACGCTGGGATTGTGGGAATGGGAAGTAGATAATTTCAAGCGGACGTGGGGTGTCGGGATTTAATTTAGTGAGGGAGAGAGAAGGTATGGAGATGGCTGGAAGCGGATGGGGAAGATGGGGCGGATGGAGGCAGATGAAGCAGATGGGCGGATGAAGCAGACGGGCTAGATGGGGGCAGATGGAGCAAATGGGGCGAGTGGGGGCAGAAGGAGCAGAAGGAGCAGAAGGAGCAGAAGGGGCAGAAGGAGCAGATGGGCTGGATGGAGGCAGGTAGTAATTTATTGCGAAAATACAGATGGACAATAATAGCATCCACCCACCCAGCACATTACGTCCTCACCTCCTCTCCACAGCACATTGGGCCTTCTCTCGTTCACACCATCTCGTTCACCTCATCTCCTGCACAACATCTCCTTCACCTCATCTCATTCACTCCATCGGACCCCAGAGTCCTTATTTGCTGGAAAAGTAACCTTTTGAAAGATTAACGGACCCCATTGCAGCTATGAGCACAAAAAGGGATGAAAACAGTCCGGTTTGAGGGGAATAGCGGCGCTGAGGTCCGAAAAATTGTGAAAGGACATGATTTAGCGCAAATTGCTGCATCTGAGTACGATAGAAATGCTAGCTTGAGAGCAAGTGTAGTACAGGGAAAACAAAAGTGTGAGAGTAAGTGTGAAGCAAGGGAGTACACGGACAAATGTATGCGCGGAAATAGTGTGGGACAAGTGTAGTAACTAACGAAGCTAATAGCTCGATGAGAAGTAAATGTGAAGTAGAAGGATGCTCGAAGTTAGGAGCCATCGGACCCCAGAGTCCTTATTTGCTGGAAAAGTAACCTTTTGAAAGATTAACGGACCCCAATGCAGCTATGAGCACAAAAAGGGATGAAAACAGTTCGGTTGGAGTGGAATAGCGACGGTGAGGTCCGATAAATTGTGAAGAGACATGATTTAGCGCAAATAGCTGCATCTGAGTCCGATAGGAATGTTAGCTTGAGAGCAAGTGTAGTACAGGGAAAACAAAAGTGTGGGAGTAAGTGTGAAGCATGGGAGTACACGGACAAATGCATACGCGGAAATAGTGTGAGGCAAGTGTGCGACCTAATGAAGCTAATAGCTCGATGAGAAGTAGTGAAGTAGAAGGATGTACGAAGTTAGGAGCTATCGGACCCCAGAGTCCTTATATACTGGAAAAGTAACCTTTTGAGTAATTATCGGACCCCAATGCAGCTATGTGTACAAAAAGGGATGAAAACTGTCCGGTTTGAGGGGAATAGCGACGGTGAGGTCCGAAAGTGAGCCCAAAAGTATGTTTTAGCACAAATAGCTGCATCTGAGTCCGTTAGGGAGGATGGAGCTAACCCAACCCAACCAACCCCCACGATCTTCCACCAAAATTACTTTGAATTTAAGTAATTTATGTGTTGACATATCTCTTTGAAATATGGTTTTATTATGTAGACCAATTGTTATAATGCAAAGGAAGTGTCAGCTTGTCGAACAAGCCGAATACGCGTGAGGCGATTTTGGACACAGCTTCGAAATTGTTTTTTTCTCAGGGATATCATGCAACAGGACTGAATCAGATTATTAAAGACAGCGATTCACCGAAGGGGTCTCTTTATTACTACTTTCCTCACGGTAAAGAAGAACTGGCTTTAACATGTATTAACCGGACTAGTGAAGTTGTCGCTCAGAAGCTTAGACATCATATGGAGAACAGCAAGAGTGCGTCTGAGGCAATGGAGGATTTCATTCTAGGAATGGCTAAAGATGCTGTGGAATCCTCATACGAAGGGATTGTTCCGTTTAGTTTTTGGTTGGCGGCGGAGACATCCTGTATTAGTGAGGAGCTGCGGACTGCGTGTAAATCTGTGTTTATGGACTTGCAGGATGTGATCAAGAAACGTCTTTTGGATGAGGGCGTAGAGAACAAGCCCGCGGCCGATAAGGCTTCAGTGGTAATCTCTTTATTTGAAGGGGCGCTTCTCCAGACGCTGACTTTTCGGGAGGAACAACCGCTTCTCGCGGCGGCAAAGTTTATCCCAGTAATACTTGGTTAGATACAGACAAATAGATAAGATTATCAGGAGGACTAAGGGTGGAAGCAACTATGCAAGGGAACCAACAAAAAGAGGTCAAGAAGTTTAAGACTATTCCAATTCTTGTCTCTTTATTACTAGCAGGTTTTATCGGAATGTTCAGTGAAACGGCATTAAATGTTGCCTTAAGTGATCTTATGAATGTCCTACAAATTACCCCAGCAACAGCACAATGGTTGACAACAGCGTATCTGCTTACACTGGGTATACTAGTACCAATTTCGGGGATGCTGCTTCAATGGTTTTCGACGAGACAGCTGTTTATAGCGGCTTTATGTTTTTCAATCCTAGGAACATTCCTAGCGGCAGTATCACCTAACTTTGAGTTCTTACTTACAGCAAGAGTGGTTCAAGCTATGGGAACAGCGCTTCTGTTGCCACTGATGTTTAATACAATCCTTATCATCATTGCTCCTGAAAAACGTGGGGCAGCAATGGGGATGATCGGTCTGGTTATTATGGTTGCTCCGGCGATTGGGCCTACCATTGCTGGACTGCTTATTGAAAGCCTCAGCTGGCACTGGATCTTCTGGTTGTCATTGCCATTCTTAGTGATTGCATTGATATTCGGGATTCTGTTCATGCAAAATGTAACAAAGGTGACGAAACCGAAGATTGATATCCTCTCCATTGTGTTGTCTTCACTCGGGTTTGGTGGTATTGTGTTTGGTTTCAGCAGTGCCGGTGAAGAAGCGGGCTGGGGAAGTCCGAAAGTGATCATTGCGATCATCGTAGGTGTAGTAGCGCTGTTATTGTTTGGACTTCGTCAAATGAAGATGAAGGAGCCAATGATTAATCTGCGTGCTTTTAAATATCCAATGTTCGCTATTGGTGTAGCTATGGTATTTATTTGTATGATGGTTATTCTGTCCTCCATGTTGATTCTTCCGATGTACCTTCAACAAGGACAAGGTTATACAGCTTTCAAAGCGGGTCTGTTGCTGCTTCCAGGCGGAATTATAAACGGATTGATGTCCCCAATTATGGGTCGTATGTTTGATAAATACGGTCCGAAATGGCTCGTGATTCCAGGTCTGATTATTGCAGCAGTTGCCTTGTGGTTCTTCTCCAGTATTACTGTAGCTTCTACGGTTGTGTTCGTAATCGTACTTCACAGTACGCTTATGATTGGTATTTCAATGGTATTTATGCCGGCACAGACGAATGGTATTAACCAGTTGCCACTAGAACTTTATCCAGATGGTACAGCTATTATGAATACACTGCAGCAGGTTGCTGGTGCCATTGGTACTGCATTAGCAGTCAGCATTATGACCGCGGGTTCAAAAAGCTACATGAAAACTGTGGAGAACCCAGCAGATCCAGCTAATATGTTACCTGCGTTCACGAACGGTGTACAAAATGCTTTTATTTTCGGAATGAGTATGGCGATTGTAGGACTAATTCTTGCTTTCTTCATAAAAAGAGTAGTTGTTAATCATAAAATGAATACCCCGATGCATTAATAAATAAATTTGACGCAAGAAAAGGTGTTCGAATAGGTTAGTTTTAAAATCCCCTTAGGATAGACAGTGAAAAAAAGTTCATGATCTCATGGACTTAACACTGTTGATCGAAGGGGATTTTTTTTCGCAATAAGAAAGAGGACCACTCCTCGTTAGAATACCGAAAAGCGACTCCACTTAAAGCTTTCTTTTTTAAGAAAAATGCTGGGATATATTAGTCAGATATTCTTCTTCGGCCGTATTTTCTTTCATTTGAATGAGCATTTTTGCATCTTCACCAACAACATATCGGAATTGACTTGTCCCATCTGTGGCGGCTTGACATATTGTTTCCGCAACAAGTTCTGGAGGCTAAGCATACGCAGGTTGTTTTTCCATCTCACCCAATTTACTCAAAAATGCAGTAGTAAAAGGTTTATATTCCGTTAATGCTTCATTAAAAAAGAACTCCATCGATCTACCACCAAAGTCTGTCTGAATGGCACCAGGTTCAATTAACTTAACTTTGATGTTTTGTGATGCTAATTCATAAGATACGGATTCAGAAAAACCTTCTACGGCAAATTTCGTTGAATGATACAGAGACATTGTAGGAAAGGTTACTTTCCCACCCATAGAAGAGATATTGATAAGAAAACCATCTTGGTTAGCTCTAAAATGTGGCAGCATGGCTTTAGTCATACTGATAAGACCAAAAACGTTGACTTCAAACTGTCTTCTGATCTGCTCATCTGTAGCTACTTCTATAAGTCCCATTGTTCCATAACCAGCATTATTGAGAAGAACGTCAATTTTACCGAACCGTTTGATCGCCTCCTCTAACGCAGGTTGAATCGTGTCTGCTTTCTCAACATCGAGCCGTAACACCAACACATTATCGAGTGTAGTGAATTCACTTTCTTGTTCAGGTGAACGCATCGTGGCTACCACATTCCATCCTCTTTCAGCAAAATGTTTTGCTGTAGTTCTACCGATACCAGACGAAGCACCCGTTATAAAAATTGTTTTCATCTACAATTCCTCCTAAAAGTTTTATGAGCGGTACATCTTAACCTGGTTCGTATTAAACTCACTTCGGAAGTGCTAACTTCTCCATGTTTAACAATCCCTCAGCAATGGTTGTTAGTTTAGCCTTATATTCTTCTATGCCAATTTGAATGCAGATGATCTGTGCTGGATGCATTTCATCTTTATAAAGCGAATACTGAGCGAGTAATTGATCTAACTTATGTTGTGATTCCTCTTGAGCTTGCTTCAACCAAATAATCACCTTCTCATACCCGACAAATTCACCAAAATAAAGCCTCATCATAAAATCAGATTTCTTAATACTGTCAGCCTCTAGTGGGGCTAGTAAATAGGCATTAAAACTATCTCTTCCTTTATCCGTGATGTTTAAAAGATTTTTATTAGGCTTACCTTCTTGAGGTATGTTTTCCTTAGTAATCAGACCCTCCTTTTCCATGCGAGCAAGCGTAGGGTAAATCGTTCCATAACTAGAACTATAGAAATTAGAGAATATTTCCTCCAATAACTGCTTTATTTCGTATCCAGTCAACGATTTTTTCATAAGCATGCCTAAAATAACATCCTGACTGTTCAAAATAGGGCCTCCTTTAAGTTTCTAAATATTTGTATATCGTTATCACAATATATCAGACCTTTATATATTGAGTCAATATATATTGGACGGATACTTGGAGTTGTTTTTTTATGTATTCATTTCCCTAGAATATAAATGCAGTGGCAGTAGAATGAGGACTACAAGTATGAGGATTATAATAATAAATAGGCATTCCGAAAAAACGACGATCGCTCCCTGGCAGAATACCGGGGAGCGATCGTCGTTTAATTCTCACTTTATTAATTTTCATTGTGTCCATTCCATCATATATACTCGTTGTAACTCCACGTTAAGGATCACGATACAGTAGCTACCATCATCTTTTTTCTTATAATAATACAATCCTCTTTCTTCGTGTTCTATAGGGTTCGCCTGAAATAATTTTTCGTATTTTTCTTTTTCATTTGGATAAATGGCAATCACAGAGTCTTTGAAACTTGATATTCTCTCTTTTAAGAGGTCAATGGAATCAACATTGAGGGGATGCCAAAATGCTGCGTCTTTGATTTCTTTGAATTGCTTTTCGTCATAATCTAATACGTAATAGCTTTCGCCATCCCCATGGAAACTAGGTAGACTTTCAAATATCACCTTTGACTCTGTAGGTTTAGAGATCGATATGCCCCAATTTATCTTCCACGTCTCATAATAGTTCATCGAATTGTTACGGAGCATATATCCAACGAAAACAAATATGAATAGAACGGTAAAACTCAAAATTGTTATTGTTGTTTTTCTCATCGTTGATCTCCTCAACATCCTGCTTGTATTACCATTATTATACATGAATGAGGAGGGAATAAGGATTATTAATAGAAACTTTACATGCATAGATTTACGATGTATAGTTGTCCTAGGTATAAAAGGATAACTAATATTCATGATATACAGATATTAGTCATTAGAAGAGGAAGTAAATCAACGGTATAAATCCCGTAGAATGAGCTGAATCCGGTCCAAGTAAGCAAATCAACGGTATAAATCCCGTAGAATGAGCCGAATTCGGCTCGACGGAGTAAATCAACGGTATATATCCCGTAGAATAAGCCGAATCCGGACCGACGAAGCAGATCAACGGTATATATCCCGTAGAATGAGCTGAATCCGGTCCGAGGAAGCAAATCAACGGTATAAATCCCGTAGAATGAGCTGAATCCGGTCCAAGTAAGCAAATCAACGGTATAAATCCCGTAGAATGAGCCGAATTCGGCTCGACGGAGTAAATCAACGGTATATATCCCGTAGAATAAGCCGAATCCGGACCGACGAAGCAGATCAACGGTATATATCCCGTAGAATGAGCTGAATCCGGTCCGAGGAAGCAAATCAACGGTATAAATCCCGTAGAATGAGCCGAATCCGGTCCGAGGAAGCAAATCAACGATACAAATCCCGTAGAATGAGCCGTATCCGGACCGCAGAAGCAAATCAACGGTATAAATCCCGTAGAATGAGCCGAATCCGGTCCCACGCCAATTGTAAAGTTAGAATTTAGGAGGTGTTAGCCGTTGAAAGTAAGTAAAGAGATGCTGAAGGGCAGTACGGGTACGTTAATTCTGACTCTTTTACTGGAGAAGCCATTATATGGTTATGAGTTAATCAAAGAGCTGGAGCTGAGATCACAGGGTGTTTTTTCATTAAAAGAAGGAACCTTGTATCCAATTCTGCATGCGATGGAAAGTGAGCGCTGGGTAGAGGCTTACTGGATGGAGGTAGAGGGAAGGAAGCGTAAATACTATAGAATTCTGGATGAAGGTAAAGAGAAACTCAAGGAGAAAAAAGCAGAATGGGTTATGTTTAAAGGTGCAGTTGACTCCGTTCTGGGAGAGGGTGGTGTATGATGAAAGAGAGGCAGCAGCAATTTTTGGATGAAGTGTGTGCAGAGATTAAAGCGAAAAAAACTCACCCAGAGATACGTCAAGAATTAGCTAGTCATCTAGAAGATTTAATTTGTGAAAAAGAATCAGACGGTGTATCACGGGAAGAAGCCATAGCTTGGGCGATCGCACAAATGGGGAACCCGCAAACGTTAGGAAAGGAACTTCATCTAATACATAAACCACATGTACCTTGGGAATTGTTTGGCGTTGTAGCTTTATTATCCGCGATCAGTCTGATCGGAATGAGTTCTGTGGATGTAGGCTACAGTGATATTGTTAAAGGTGCTTTTTTGGATAATGCGTTTAGACGCCAAGCGATAAATATACTCATTGGAATTGTATTGATGTTTGGATTGTATTTCATTGATTTCAGAAAGCTGAGAAGTTTCTCGTGGGTATTATACGGAACATCAATAGCAGGAATTCTGTCGAGTATATTCTGGGGGATAACAATAAATGGAGTAAATTATGGTCCTAGGATTTTTTTGATCTTACCTGATATGACATCCTATCGTCCTTATGTTTTGATAGTCGCGTTAGCAGGGATTTTAGTGAATCGTAAGGAATCGGCTAAAAAGAAAACTTGGCGGAGTGGGTTGTTCGACATAAGCCTTCTGTTAGCACCTGCATGGCTTCTTATCTCTCTAAACTCTCTTCCAGAGCTTGTGGTGTATCTAATCTCTTCACTAGTATTATATGTATGGATTACTCGCGATTGGATAAAGAGTGTAGTATTATTAGGGTTCTTTGTAATAGTTGGACTAATGTTCATCTTCAATAGCGACTACCTGATGGCCAGAATTATTAGTGCAATAAATCCATCTTTAGATCCAGAAGGTTATGGCTATATCTATCAAGTAATGCGTGAAGTTATTAGTTCAGCGGGTTGGTGGGGGCACGGATTCGGAGCAGTAGAACAAAAGCTGCCGTATGTTTACTCAGATATGTTGCCTGTCTATCTTATTCATTGTTTTGGTTGGGCGGGGGCGCTGCTTTTGCTTGCAGTTATCTCCTGGTTCTTTATCAAGCTTCTATCTACGATACGAGCGATTCGTGATCCCTATGGACAAGCTTTAGTGTTGGGTTTGGCATTTTTGCTAGCCATAAGACTAACCTATGGTCTTGCTGTTTTGAGCGGCGGAATGATGCTGACTTCTATCCCGTTCCCTTTCCTGAGCTATGGGAGTCATGTATGGTTTGAATATGCGGCTATTGGACTTTTGATGGGAATTTATCGTAGGAAGGATATTGGAGCCGTCCAGGATAATACTGTACTGAGTTAGATTCAGGATCCTCTCGTATGTCTAATTATTAAGTATGAATACTTAAGGGAGGTCTTTTAATGGGATGGAAAAAAACAGGCTTGTTAAGTGTTGCCTTTGCCCTAGGCTCTATGGGAGGGTTTGGGAGTATACATACAACTGATACTGTAGCTGCCGCAACTGTGAAAGAATCTGCAAAAGTCTATAACCAATTCCAACAATATGTACAGAAACCGGCATCTCTTGCTAACGCACGGAATTATTTGATTAACCATATCAAAGAAGTGGATACCTGGACAGCAACTCAGATGACACTCCAGCTCGAAAATGCACAGAAGGCATATTTACCTGTGTACTCTGAGAAGGTTTTTCCGGAGAATGTTCAGAAAGAGATAAATAATGCTTTTTCCAAAAGCAAAAATCTAACCTACAGCACACTCCTTAATGCGATCAAAGATGCTAATGTACGCAATATGTTAATTGAAGGACGGGATAAGGGGTATAAGCTGGAGACTAGTGAGGGCATGTACTATCCAGTGATGCATTATGAGGGGTTCAAAAGCTTTAAGCCGTATGTCACGAAGGACATCGCTGCTTATATAGACATCATGGCCACTGAATCGAATCAACCAAGTGTTTTTGATGCAGCTATTGTGATTAGTTGGACAGAGTTAACGAACAGGGCGCTTGCACTGGAGGATTTTGTGACGAAATACCCAGCTTCCAATCGGTCAACCGTTCTTCAAAAAGAGCTGCTCAATGCAACTTCACGCTTATTATATGGATCAAGCAACACACCAGCTTATGACTATGATGAGCAAGTAATCAAACCTGAAGTAAAGAAGGCGTATGAGAATGCATTAAAAGGAAACAAAGGCGACACCAGAATCCTAATGATTTTAGAAAAACTACTGCAGTTACTTGATTCCACGAATAATAAACTCACACCTGAAGTGGAGAAATTTCTGAATCAAACGGTTAATTCGAAATGAAGAGGCGGGATCTATTGAGAAGTGGATTTAGAGGAACAAAAATCATAGTTTTCGCATTTGTGCTGTTGTTATGGACAAACACTATTTTTATGGGCAGTGCAGATGCAGCTTACGTTGGATCATCTACAGACAATGTACTGCAGCAAATGCAGCTGGAGAAGAAAAACCGTCTGCCGCAAGGATTTGTCTATTTGGATGAAGTGATTCCTACTGCCCAATTTGAAATTCGCTATTACGGAGACAATAATTTTGTAGGGAAGCGGATTGATGGTTATAAAGCGCCTTTAGCGATCTTTTCACAGACTGCAGCTACAGCCTTGAAGGCAATAAGTGAGGATTTAGCCAAAAAAGGATATATCCTAAAAATCTATGATGCTTATCGTCCGCAGACCGCGGTGAATCATTTTGTAAGATGGTCACAGAATTCCGCGGATACTAAGATGAAGCAGCAATATTACCCGCTACTGGATAAACGTAATTTATTCAAACTCGGATTTATAGCGAAAAAATCAGGACATTCTCGAGGCAGTACCATCGATTTAACGATCGTCAATAAAGAGACCGGTGTAGATGTAGATATGGGCAGCCCGTTTGATTTTTTCGGAGATATCTCTTTTTATGATACATCGTTGATCACCAAAACTCAGAAAGCAAATCGCGCAATTCTCAAAGAGGTTATGGTGAAGCAAGGCTTTAAACCTTATAGTAAGGAATGGTGGCATTTTACGCTGATAAAAGAACCTTTTCCTAAGCAGTATTTTGACTTCAAGGTGGAATAATCATTTCTAAAGAAGTGGCTCAACATAATGTTGAACGGCTTCTTTTTTTGCTTGGCTTGATTAACCTTAGGATTAGCACATGCTGGAAACGCACATAATACTTGTAATAACTAAAGGGAGGTTTCGAGCGGATGATCAAAATGGCAGCGGTTGTTGTGTTAGGTGTTCTGTTTTTAACTAATGGATTTGGTGGATTTGCCGCTCCAACAGTATGGGCAGACTCCGGCCAGGTTAGCGTGATTTTGAATGGTAAACTACTGGAAACTGATCCCCATTCAGCCTACAACAAGGGTTCCACGGTCATGATTCCGCTCAGAGAGGCTTCCAATGCACTGAAATATACAACAACATATCAAAAAAGTTCAGAAACTATAACGCTAACAAGGATAAATGAAATAATTAAATGGAAGCTTAACGAACATTTAGTTAGCATCAATAATGCACAAGAGTTGGTTTTTAAAGATGATTTCGAATTCAGACAGGATCATATCTATGTTCCAATCTCCTTTTTTAAGACAATTGGTTTAGTAACCTCATATGATGGGGAGTCCAATCAAGTTGAAGTGTATACCCCTGAAGTGACAGCGAGTGTTATAGCGGGGTTACTGGTCGGCGGTAAATATAATGAATTATCGGAGCGATATCATTATGATGTGGTCGTAAATAAGCCAAGCTCAAATGGATTACTGGAAGAATGGAAGCAAATTACGATAAAAGCCGGGAATTATCATGGGATTAAATCTACAAAAAGTAGCTATAACGAGGATCAATTTTCTATCCGCTGTGTATTGGATTTTGCAGAGACAGAGATTCCACTTGAAATTATTTTGAACACATCGGGCAAAATTATAGAATTAAGAGAGACGCTCTAATCGGAAAATGATTCCATGATGACTATGCACATTTCCCAAGCGAGAAGATTTTAGGGGATTATGCATAGTCTTTTTGCTGTTCTAATATACTTTCCCAGATAATTTCTGAAGGGTATCGTAAACCCGATGTGTTTTTAATGTAAAAAATGGTTTTATTTGTTGACTTCCAGATTCATCGAATGTAAATTAAAATTTGAAATAATCAATAAAGCATTTAATTAAATTAGAGAAATGAGTGGAGTACTGGATGACAAAAACATTGACCGGAATGAGTACTGCAGAAGATCAACCCTTTTCATTAAAAGCAATCATCCCCCCGCTTCTTGCTATTATTGTCGGTATGATTATGGTTATTCTGGATGGTACTGTTGTGAATGTGGCCGTTCCCAAGCTGGTTGATTATTTTGCTTCCGATCTCAAAACGATTCAGTGGGCGATTACGGGTTATACTTTAGCTTTAGCGGCTGTAATCCCACTCGCGGGCTGGATGACCGATCGTTTTGGATCAAAACAAGTTTTTCTGGCAACTCTTACGATGTTTATTCTTGGCTCTATGTTATGTTCGGTTGCACAAAGCTCATCTCAGCTCATTATTTTTCGAGTCATTCAAGGTCTTGGCGGGGGGATGGTTGCTCCCATTGGGATGGCGATGGTTTTTAAATTAGCTCCAGTAGAACGTCGAGGTTCTATTATGGGGATGCTTGGTATTCCAATGCTCTTAGCTCCGGCACTCGGTCCAGTCTTATCCGGTTGGCTGGTGGAGTACGTAAGCTGGCACTGGATCTTTTTGATTAATGTACCTATTGGAATTGTTGGCATTATTCTTGGTGTTAAATATTTGCCGAAGTCTGAACAAAAGAGCAAAGGCAAACTCGATATCCTAGGCATTATCCTTGCCCCAATTGCCTTCTCTATGTTGGCTTATGGGGTGAATGAAGGCGGTGGAACAAGCTGGTCGTCTACTCCCGCTATTGTTGGCTTATCTGTTGGAGGGGTTGCATTGATCCTTCTTGTCATTGTGGAGCTGCTTCACAAAAATCCGCTTTTACAACTGCGAGTTTTTCGTTCGTCGGATTTCACTCGGGGTATTATTTTAACTTGGGTTATGCAAGCTGCTTTGTTTGGGTCCATGTTATTTGTGCCCCTTTACCTGCAGCAGATTCGAAGCTATACCCCGCTGGAGACCGGCCTGATTCTACTTCCGCAGGCTTTAGCTTCAGCAATCGGAATGCCGATTGGCGGCAGGTTGTTTGATAAGATCGGGGCTCGTCCGCTGGCGTTTGTTGGACTTAGTATCATTACGGTCACCTTGTTCCTGTTATCCGGAATTAGTGTTACAACAAATTTATCGTTAATTATGACATACCTGGGTTTCTTAGGCTTTGGGATGGGTCTAACGATGATGCCTTTGAATACTCATGTTTTGAATGCTGCTCCACGTGAATGGGTGGGAAGTGTAACTTCACTAACTGCTGCTGCTCAACAAGTCGTTGTTTCATTTGCTATAGCTGGAATGACAGGTTACCTGACTAGTCAGATCGCTGTTCATATGGGAGCACTGAAAGCGGGAAGTAATCCTTTGACAGCCGCAGTTAGTGGTTTTGATGATGTGTTCTTCCTGTCTGGCTGCATAGGAGTGGTAGGTGTATTGATGAGTATTATTTTGCGCAAGCCTAAGCTTTCCACTGGAGATCCTTCCTCTGGAGAGGGACAGAAGGCAGATGCGGCGATGATGATGGGGCATTAATTGAACCCAAAAACATAGATAATATAGAAAAGGCGTCGTTCAGCTTGTATAGTTGAACGACGCCTTTATTGTTATAAATGCTCTGGTTTCTTCTGAGCCCACGATGCGGGGAGAGTTGCTTTACCAAGCAGCTCAGAAGCCACGATTCCCAGCAGAACAAGCGCTGCGCCAGCATAGCCTTGCATCGACAACTTCTCAGCAGCGAACCAATAACCAAACATCGCAGCGAAGACCGGCTCAAGGGAGAAGATTAGTCCGGTGCGGGTTGGTGAAGTATATTTTTGAGCAATAGGTTGCAGGATGAAGCCACAGGCACTGCATAGGATACCAAGCGCTAGTATTGCTGCCCAACCTGGCAAAGTAGAGGGGAGCGAAGGTGTCTCGAAGATTGCGGACAACACTAAGGCCAACCCTCCGGCAAATCCTAACTGCAAGATTCCAATATTCAGGGAATCACATTCTTTTACCGCCTTGCCTGTAAATAAGATCTGTACCGCATAGAACACTGCCGAAAGGATACACAGAAAGTCACCCGGTTGAATAGTTAAGGTTGCATTTAAGGTAAGAAGTCCAATCCCGGCTATGGCGAGGATGGAGCCGAACACTTGCGGAGGTGCAACTCTTTTTTTGAAAATAACTCGATCCAAGATCGGTACAAAAATAACCGTCAATGCAACTAAAAATCCTGCGTTTGAGGTGGTGGTTGTTTGAAGTCCGAAGGTTATACATGTGAATACGCCTAGCAGGAGGAATCCGAGGAGAGCACCATATTTTAATGTTCTCATGTCTACTCGTCTTAATCGTTTGTGGAATATCATAGCGGCTAATATAAAAGCAAGTCCGAAGCGGAGTGCAATCAGATTGAATTCGCCTAACGTACCTAACCCCATTTTCATAAATATGTAAGAGGAGCCCCAAAATAATGTTACAACTAACAGCAGCAGCTCAGCTTTGAGCGGTTTCATCTCTTCATCCATCCTTCTTCATTTTCAACTCAATATAGTATAATACGGCTCTATACATAAGGTAACTGAATGTTTATCATAGGATACATGAGTAAAACTTATGTAATTTATAAGGGTGGGAACAGAGGTTGAGCATTAATAAATATGAGATTTTTCTGAAAGTTGTAGAGCTAGGCAGCTTAACAAAAGCAGCAGAAATGTTGGGTTTTACGCAATCCGGAATTAGTCACACCATTAGCAGCTTGGAGATGGAGTTTGGGTTCGCGTTATTAATTAGAAATAGATCCGGTGTGAAATTGACGGTAAACGGGGAACAAGTTCTGCAGCCTATCCGTGAAATCTTGAAATGGAACGAGAAATTGAAGCAGGAGGTAGCGGACATCCACGGGCTAGAGATTGGCACGATCACCATCGGTACGTTCACCAGTGTGTCTGTGCATTGGCTGCCAGGGATGATTAAGCAATTTCGCAGTGAATACCCATATATAGAAATCAAGCTGATGGAAGGCGGTTATTTGGAGGTTGAGCAATGGATAGAGGCTGGAGTGATCGACTGCGGTTTTATTTCACTGCCTACACGTGAGAAGTTTGACGTAATTCCTTTAAAAAAAGACCGGATGTTAGGGATTGTATCTAAAGAGAATCCGCTTAGTGCAGAACCCTTTCTTTCCTTATCGCAAATTGCTAAGGAGGATTTCATTATCCCGAAAGCAGGCTCGGATTATGATGTTAGACGTGTGCTGGATAAGGCGGGTATTAAACCTAATGTTAAATTCTCAGCAGGTGATGACTATGCCATTATGTCGATGGTGGAGAAAGGCCTTGGCATTAGTATTTTGCCAGAGCTTGTCTTGACCCGGCAAAATTATAATGTGGCTATGCTAGAATTGGAGGAACGTAGTTTCAGATCGTTAGGAATTGCTGTCCACTCTATGAAATATGCTTCTCCCGTCACCAAAAAATTTCTAAAGCATGTGCAGGTGTGGCTGAAAGATAACACCTAAATAAATACATCCGAAAATAAGAAACTGATACCTCATCAAAGTTAAGAGGGATCAGTTTTTTTGTTTAGTACTTCAGCTAGTTTTTCAGAAAACAGGAACTACACACAGGCCACTGTAATCGATTTTAAAGGATTTTCGTTAAATATATGTATATCTCCATTATCTTATAGTTTTGTCGGCATTATAGAGGATTTAAGAGACGTTAAATTGCATGTTGATCATCTATTAATATCTGTTTTAGTATAATTAATATGTTATAATTAGAAGAGTGGAAATAAGGAATGTATTCAGATGTTCTGGAAATGTGAGGACTTTATGCACAATTACGGATGAATGAGATTAGGAGGAGGATTAAGCGATTGAGCGTTACAATAATTACACTAGTCGTAGTAGCAGTATTTATAGGTGCCTTAATGAGAACCGTGTTTGGTTTTGGTGAAGCGATTGTGAGCATGCCACTGCTTGCACTGCTCCCGATTCCTATACATACCTCAGTTTCTTTGATTGGATTGGCAGGCCTCACGGTTGCCTCACTTACAGTTGTGAGTGGGTGGCGGCATATAGAACGACCTATTTTGATTCGATTAGCACTCTCAACAGTGATAGGAATTCCTGTAGGACTTGTCATGCTTTATTTAGCACCTGCAAGTGTAATTATGACTGGACTTGGTATATTTTTGATTGTTTATGGAGTTTATTCGGTGATTAAGAAGAGAATAGTTAAGACGATCGATCATCCCTTGCTTAAGGCAAAAGGCTGGGTGTATCCTTTCGGATTCGCTTCGGGTGTACTTGGCGGTGCTTATAACTTTAATGGTGTCCCTGTCGTGATCTATGGTACTTTACGACAATGGAATCCGGATCGTTTTCGGGGTACGTTGCAAGCTCATTTTCTTATTTCTGGTGTACTCGTTGTAACGGGTCATGCTATCGGGGGATTGTGGACGGTGGATGCTCTTGTTCTTTATGGATATTCTATTCCAGCAATTCTCTTAGCTACGGTGCTTGGGGTATATGTGAATAAACGTATTCCTGCTAAAAAATTTGAGAGTTACTTATTTCTGATTATCATTTTACTTGGTGTCCTAATGCTAGTACCTCGCGGATAGTTGAAAAGAAATAGAAAGACGTTCTTCCCCTTACTGTATATGAACGTCTTTTAAATTTATCCAATCTTAGGGTTGACGAAGAGCCTTGTTCATGAGAAAATGTACGCGCGTACATTAAATGAATGCGTTTTCGAATAGCGAATTGAACGAGGCTAAATGTCACTGTTCATAACCTATGAGAAGGAGGAATTTATATCGCCAGCCGTAAAGAGGTTGCCGAGCTTGCAGGTGTCTCAGAAGCCACAGTATCTCGCGTGTTAAACAATGTTGGTCCGATTAAGGAAGAAACAAAGGAACGTGTGTTGGCAGCTGCACTGAAGCTAGGCTATACCCCTAGTTCACTTGCTCAGAGCTTTGCTCGTAGACGGAGCGGGAACTTGGGTGTAGTGATGCCTTATTTGCCGAAAGCCCGCTTGTTCTCCACTTATTATTTTTCGGAAATATTAAGTGGAATAGGGAGCAAGGCGCGAGAAGAGGGTTATGATCTGTTAATGCTGTTTCGGAATGCCGAAGCGCCAATGGATTATAACGAGTTGTTTAAGATGCGGAAGATCGATGCTTGCATTGTGCTTGGCGCTAAAGAAGAGCCAGGTGAGCTAGCCTCACTCCGCCGTTTGAAGGAAGAAGACCATCCTTTTTGTCTGATTAATCAGCATTTTGCTGGGGAAGCTTTTCACGAGGTGGATGCCGATCATGTCGAAGGAAGCTGGCAAGCGGCTAAACACTTACTGGAACAAGGTTTTAAGAGGATTGCTTTTCTAAATGGGCCAGAATCTTATTCCAACAGCCGAGATCGTTTAACGGGGTATACCCGCGCTTTGGCAGAGGTGAATCTTTCTGTAGACTCTTCACTTTTGTTCGAAGGTAACTTCAGCCGGAAAAGCGGAATTATAGCTGCCAAAGAAATGTTGCCTTTGCTGAATGAGATTGATGCGATTATGGCCGCCAATGATCGGATGGCCATTGGTTTGCAGCAAGGGCTGCAGGAGCTAGGAATACCAAGGGATCGCCTGCCAGCTATTGTGGGTTATGATGATTCGGAAGCTGCGGAGCTTACCACACCTGCATTAAGCAGTGTGCGGGTTCCCTTTTACGAACTAGGTGAACTTGCCGCAGCCCAAATCATTGAATTGCTGGGAAACAATCTGGCAGAAGTACCCACACCAGCCGTACAGATCAAATTACCGACAGAACTAGTTATACGAGCTTCATCTAAATCTATCAACACTTAGGAGGAATAAGATGAAACAGCTTCGCATTGGAATGATCGGTTATAAATTTATGGGTAAAGCCCACAGTAATGCTTATCGCAGTTTGCCTATGTTTTTCCCGAAAGCGCTTAAACCGGAAATGTCTGTAATCTGTGGACGTAATAGTGAAGCGCTTGGAGAAGCTGCATCGCAGTTAGGCTGGGCGGATTGTGTTACGGACTGGAAGGATCTGATCGCTCGAGAGGATATTGATCTTATAGATATTAATGCTCCCAGCAACGCGCATAAAGAGATAGCTTTGGCAGCAGCCAAAGCAGGTAAACATATTTTTTGTGAAAAACCACTTGCGCTGACCTTGGCGGATTCCCGTGAAATGCTGCAAGCTGCTGATAACGCGGGAGTTACACATATGGTTGGTTTTAATTATCGCTTTTCTCCGGCAGTTCGACTGGCTAAGAAGCTCATAGAGAGTGGGCGGCTGGGAAAGATTTATCATTTTCGGGCTTGGTTTCTACAAGATTGGATAATAGATCCGGATTTCCCTTTAGTATGGAGACTGCAGAAGGATATCGCCGGTTCAGGTTCGCATGGAGATCTGGGGGCGCATCTCATAGATTTGGCTCATTTCTTAGTAGGTGATATGAAGGAAGTAATCGGCATGAGCGAGACCTTCATAAAAGAGCGTCCGCTCGCCGCTGAAATGACTGGTTTAAGCGCTAAAGGAGATAAAGATGCACCCAAGGGTAAGGTTACCGTTGACGATGCCACCTTGTTTTTAGCCCGTTTTGATAATGGTGCTCTGGGCAGCTTTGAAGCTACAAGATTCGCAGCGGGTCATCGCTCTACCAATTCTTTTGAGATCAATGGGAGTCTTGGCAGTGTGAAATTCGACTTCGAACGTATGAATGAATTAGAAGTTTATTTGACCTCGGATGCAGAGGATGTACAAGGTTTTCGCCGTGTGCTGGCGACCGATCCTGCTCATGAGTATGCAGAGGCTTGGTGGCCACCAGGTCATACGATTGGTTTTGAACATACGTTTATTCACGAAATGCTGGAGCTTTCTAACGCAATTGAAGAAGGTCGTCAGCCAGAACCGAATTTCAATGATGGAGTGAAATGCCAAGCGGTGTTAGAGGCTGTAGAACGCTCTATTGATGAACGCCGGTGGGTCGATTTATCCGAGATGTAATCTAACCTTAGAAGGAGTGCTGAAGATGAGAAAAGCATTGATTGTATGGGGCGGTTGGGAGGGTCATGAGCCTGAGCAGGTCGCTGATATATTCGCTAAAATGTTGCAAGAGGAACAGTTTGAAGTTGAAGTATCGAATACACTGGAGGCTTTTGCTGATGCAGATAAGCTTCTTGGACTAGATTTGATCGTGCCGGTATGGACAATGGGCACAATCGAGCAGGATTTTGTGAATCATGTCTCCGCAGCTGTACAGCATGGAACAGGTCTTGCCGGTTGCCATGGCGGGATGTGTGATTCTTTTCGTAATAATGTAGATTGGCAGTTTATGACGGGTGGACAATGGGTAGCTCATCCTGGGAATGACGGCGTTAACTATACCGTAGAGATTTGTCAAAGCTCAAGTCCTCTGGTAGAAGGATTAGAAGATTTCAGTGTTTGCTCAGAGCAATATTATCTGCATGTAGATCCAGCTGTTGAAGTTCTTGCTACGACTCGTTTTCCAGTAGTTGAAGGGCCTCATTCGTATAATAAGGCTGTTGATATGCCAGTAGCTTGGACAAAACGTTGGGGCTTGGGCAGAGTTTATTATAATTCGCTGGGGCATCATGCGGACATTGTAGATCAGCCGCAAGTGCGTGAAATGATGCGCAGAGGATTAATATGGGCAGCTGAAGGTAAAGCGCAAGCATTATCCAATGTTTCGGGGGTTAATAATAGTTATAGTGGAATGGCAGACAGTCAATAAATTCTGGGAGCGATCAGCGAATGGATAAAGTCAAAGTTGGTATTATTGGATGCGGTAAAATCAGTAGTATCTATATGGAGAACTGTCAAAAGTTCGAGATCCTTGATCTAGTTGCATGTGCAGATTTAGATTTGGTGAGAGCACAAGAACAAGCGGATAAATACAATATTCCAAACGTCTATACCACAGAACAATTACTGAATGATCCAGAGATAGAAATCGTAATCAACTTAACGATCCCAGCTGTTCATGCGGAAGTATGCCTGAAAGCTATTGAAGCGGGTAAACATGTATACGTTGAGAAACCTCTAGCTGTGACGAGAGAAGAAGGACGCAAAGTTCTGACTGCGGCGCGGGAAAAGGGAGTACTTGTGGGCAGTGCACCGGAGACATTCTTCGGAGCGGGAATTCAAACGGTTTTGAAGCTGATAGATGAAGGAGTAATTGGCGAACCTGTTGCAGCTACTTCGTTTATGCTGGGCCGTGGACATGAGCATTGGCATCCAGATCCGGAATTTTATTATGCCGCTGGTGGAGGTCCAATGTTCGATATGGGTCCTTACTATTTGACGGTTTTGGTGCAGCTGTTGGGTCCTATTCATACGGTTAGCGGAATGACTGGGAAAGCGCTGGAAGAACGTACGATAACAAGTGAGAAGAAATTTGGGAATAAAATTTCTGTTCAAATTCCAACTCACGTAGCCGGAACCTTACGATTTGAAAATGGTGCCATTGCAACGTTGATTACAAGCTTTGATATCTTTGGCGGGAGCAACCTGCCGCATATAGAAATCTACGGAACGCTAGGAACGATTCAAGTTCCAGACCCGAATAACTTTGGGGGTCCCGTGAAACTCCGGCTTATGGGTGAGAATGAGTGGACGGAACAGCCGTTGTTGTCAGGGTATGATCAGAATACCCGCGGGATTGGACCAGCAGATATGGCTTACGCCATTCGGACGGGTAGAGAACATCGTGCCAGTGGAGAACTGGCTTATCACGTATTAGAAGCAATGTGGGCTTTCCATGATTCTTCTGATGCTCATTCATTCTACGAAATGGAAAGCACCTGCACTCGTCCTGCGGCACTTCCAATCGGTCTTGCTCCTTATACTTTGGATTAGAGAATTCTTCCTGAATCTGCAACCTATCACTTCCGGTCTTCGTTTGAGAAGATGAAGAGTGGAGGTGTTAATAGGATGCGTAAGATAATTATTGGTTGGATATGGATTCCCGTTGTTATTTTGTTAATCAGTGGCTGTTCAGAGGCTCAACAAGCGAATAAGGAGCCGGTTCCAACTCCTGTAATTAGTTCAGAACCACAAATTTTAGCTTCTACGAACCCCGCAATGGATGATCCAGGCGCGGTTAAGACTTTCTTATCAGCTCAGAAGATTCCTAACGGAGATATTTATCTGCAAGATAACAAGGTTCATATTAATATTGTAGGTTTGAACTCGGAGATTGAGCAAAGCCTTGCTCAGACTTTCACTGCAGGTACTTATGAACTTCATGATGTGAAATATACGATGCAAGAGTTATTAGCTGCTCAAGAATTGTTGCATGAACAAGAACTATACCAGAAGCTGAATCTCTACGGCTCTGGTGTAGATACGATTGGTAATAAAGTAACTATAACCATTCCGTCAGATGATGCGGAAGCAGCTAAGCTTGAAATTGAAAAGTGGATCGATCCAAAGATGTTGACCTATGATATTTCAGAAATAGGTGATCCGCATGTAGTAGGTACAATCGTGGATATCGATACTAAACAGGCGAAGCGGATTCTAATCCTTGAACCTGGTAACGAAGATCCATCTTACTGGTTCACATTCAATGCGAAATCTGAAATGTTTAATGAAGCTGGAGAGACCATCAGCTTTAAGGATTTACAGGTTGGACAGCAGGTTAAGTTATGGAATACAGGGATGGTGCTGGAATCTTTTCCCGCGCTTGCGAGTGTGCGGAGGATGGAGCTAGCAATTACTGAATAATCTAATAGACCCGTCAACAGGTAGCAAGTGCTCCACGTATTTGAACTGTAGATGGAAAGTGAGGGTGCTCTAACCCTCACTTTTTTTAATTAGGAATAGTATACTTTTTCTACTTTATATAATGTATGCTCGATTGTTGGACAGAGATTGGCATGTACTTTGTAATATTTAACTCGAAAATATAAACTTTTCAAAAAGTTCTTTATATTATTTTTTTGTTTAAAGGCAGGAAGAAATTCTGGATTTTTCTCCACATCACCAAAACTTTGAATCCATTGCTCTACATAAGTCTGACTAAGCATTTTTCTAACTAAAACACTCATTATGGATCTTACCATTCGCTCATCTTCCCCATCGGAGTATATTCGATCTGTTATGGTCATCTTTTCGTAAACCAAATCGAGGATAGTTATGAGGTCATTTTCATCCAGTTCGGAGCATTGAGCCAATTCACCTAAAGTATCTGCTGCATGGGCTATAGCATGAGCCCAGCCTTTTTCTTCGTCATACCCCCGGTAATCCCGCTCATTTTGCACACTGCAAAATACCTTCTCTTTTATCTGATGAATTTGCTCTCTTGAGAGAAATGGTGATTCTTTATGCCTCATGAAGAGGAGTGGGATAACTAGCATAGAGAAGGATCTGGTAAAGACAGAGTCTGTATTGGTTTCGCCAAGCTTAAAATGCAAATGGTTTTTATCCAAGATAACGGGTATAAGTTGTTCCAGTCCGTTTGTAGTTAGAGAATTACCTGGGATCCAATGAGAAAAAGTTGTATAAATTAGCTCATCCCGTAGTTGGGCATCTAAAGAACCAATGTTATTTATCATTTCTTGTACCAACTGGAAGGTATCGGGAGGTGCTTGGTAATCATTTTCTTTTATGCATATCAACGTTTCTTTTAAATTCATTTTATAATCTCCTATTTTCCAGTGTGAATTATTTTCTAATACCGGATGGTGTAGTTCCTTTATATTGCTTAAACAGCTTGGTAAAATAATTAGGATTGTCGCAGCCCACTCGTCCAGCAATCTCCGTTACAGTAAAATCTGTCTCCAGCAACAGTCGTTCTGCTTCATTTACGCGGCAAAGATTAACATAATCGATGAAGGTTCGGCCGGTGAGCTTCTTAAAGGTTTTGCAGAAATGGTATGGATTTAGATTAACGGATCTCGCGGCGCTTTCAATAGTCATTTTCTCATCAAAATGGTTCTCCATGTACTCCAGCAGTGGCTTGAAACGCTCACGATTGAAGGATTGACGTTCATTTGTTCTGCCAGACACCTGCTCAGGTAAAAAGGTACGGGACAGCAATACAAAAAGCAGATGAAGTTGATTTTTGATGATCAGCTGAAATGCAGGACCTTTCTGATGCACTTCATCCACGATAGTGTTCAGAAGAGAGTAATAAGTGGAACAGGTTGGAACTAGTGCCGCTGGTTTAACTGGTAGCTGATATCGATTCTCCAAATAGGGAGCTACGAATTGTTCATGTTGAGGATCTTGCTTCCAATCTTTAAATAAAGAACTATGAAATACGACGGATATAAATCGGACATGATCATCCCGCAGACTATATCCAACATGCAAACCTCCAGAAGGAACAAACAAAACCTCTCCGGGATGCAGTTCGTAGGGCTTGCTGTCGATGTGGAAAATAGCGCTGCCTGCTTGCATGATAATGATTTCGAAATGCTCATGCCAGTGTAGAAAAAGGATGTTCTGGCCGATTTTCGCATGTTTGCATTCATTAAAAAACAATCGAAACGGATAGGTGTTTCCTTCTAATTGAGGGTATTCTTTAAGATCATTAGGATAGCTCAATATTTATTCAACTCCCACAATATACGACTATATAAACACAATATAATAAGAGTTTTAAGCTCAAATGCAGTATATACTCGGGTTATAGAACTTACTATAAACCAATATTGGAGTGGTACACAAGATGAAGGATACAATGCGTATAGGCACATTAGTTGGAGGCGGAGATGCTGTTAGAGTGATTCCGCAAATCGTAGGTCATGGCTTCGAATCTTTTAGCTTAACCTTCTGGCAGACTACAGGTGAAACAGATCTTGTGGAAACTGGTAAGCGTGTGCAAGAACTTGCGGCAAAACATGATTTTGTGATTTCATCGGTTGGCATCTTTGGCAATCCTTTGACGAATACGGGTGACAATTCCGATGCATTAGCGAGCTGGGAACGGCTTATTGATCACGCTCATGTATTTGGTACTGATATGGTATCAGGATTCACGGGACGACTACCAGGAGTGTCCATTGATGAATCGATTCCGAAGTTTGCCGAGGTATTTGGTGAGCTGACAAAAAGAGCAGCAGATCGCGGAGTAAGAATTGCTTTTGAGAACTGTTCCATGGATGGCAATTGGACTTCTGGGGACTGGAATATCGCTCATCATCCAATAGCCTGGGAAAAGATGTTTAACGCTGTCCCTGCTGACAATATGGGACTCGAATGGGAGCCTTGCCATCAGATGGTGCAGTTGATTGACCCGATCCCACAGCTGCGCAAATGGACAGATAAGATTTTCCATGTACACGGCAAGGATGCCACCATCGCTTGGGATATTGTAAAAGAATATGGAATCCACGGCCCGAAACCTTATGTATGGCACCGTACTCCGGGTTTTGGTGATACGAACTGGACGGATGTTATCTCCATTTTGCGTCAGGCTGGTTATAAAGGCACCATTGATATTGAAGGTTGGCATGATCCTGTCTATCGGGATGAACTGGAAATGATGGGTCAAGTACATGCCTTGAATCATTTAAAACAATGCCGCGGGGGCAGCTTTGTGCCTAATCCGCTTTAATAAGTCAGGGGGAGAAATATGACAGCACAGTATCGGGTAGCGGTTGCAGGTTGCGGAGGAATGGCTAATGCATGGATTGAATACGCTTTATTGCGTACAGATACTAAGATCGTTGCTCTAGTAGATATAAGGTTGGAGTCGGCTGAGGCGATGGCCGCGAAGCATGGGATTTCATGTCTGACGTTTACGGATATTAAGCAGGCGATACAGGAGACCGCAGCAAATCTCGTCTTTGACGTTACTGTTCCAGGAAGTCATTTCAATATTTCTAGCACTGCATTGGAACTTGGGTGTAATGTGTTTAGTGAGAAACCTTTAGCTGAGACTATGGAGGAATGTAATAAGATTGTTGAGATCTCGGAACGGACTGGAAACGCTCATGCGGTGATGCAGAACCGCCGTTATGATCCTCGTATTCGTTCTTTAAGAAAAATCATAGAATCAGGAACGATTGGTAGAACAGGATTTATCGGTGCTAGCTTTTTCCTTGGGGCTCATTTCGGGGGGTTCCGTGATGTTATGAAAAGTCCGTTGCTGCTGGATATGGCGATTCATACCTTCGACCAGGCCCGGTTTATTAGTGGCGCGAACCCTGTGTCCGTATACTGTCAGGAGTTTAATCCTCCCGGTTCATGGTATGAGGGGAATGCGTCGGCAGTGTGCATTTTCGAGATGTCCGACGGTTCAATATTTACCTATCAGGGATCTTGGTGTGCAGAAGGTGCATCCACGTCATGGGAAGCTTCTTGGCGGGTTAACGGGGAGAAAGGAACCGCAATCTGGGATGGTCATGAGCTGCCATATGCTGAGGTAGTTACTGCAGGAGATCAGAGTGATATGTTCATTCGTGACGTAAAGCGTGTAAATGGTGAAAACGTTGAGATGAGTAAAACATTCCATCAAGGGTGTTTGGATGAGATGTTCTTGTCATTGGCAGAGCAACGTCCTGCAGAGACGAATTGTAGAGATAATCGGTATAGTATGGCAATGGTGTTCGGAGCGCTGGAAAGTGCTGAATCTGGCCGGAAAATCGATCTAGTGGAGTTTTGAGATTGACTTCTGTTACTACAATCGCCAGCAAGGAGATCAAAATGAATATTAGAGCTTACCGAGAATCGGATCTTAGTCAAATTGTCTCATTGTTCTACGAAACAGTTCATTCCGTAAACAAACAAGACTACTCACAGGAACAGCTGGATGCTTGGGCACCTAAAGAGGAAGAGGCACTTAAGCTTAATACTTGGAGAGCAACTTTACGTCAAAATATCACTTATGTAGCCCAAATTAATAATATTATTGTGGGCTTTTCTGATATGACAGCAGAAGGACATTTGGATCGATTATATGTTCACAAGGATTACCAAGGGCAAGGTGTAGCCTCTGCATTGGCGAATAAGCTTGAATTGAAAGCAAAAGAACAGGGTCTTTATGAAATGGATACCGAAGCAAGCATCACTGCTAAACCTTTTTTTGAACGATTGGGGTACCAGGTTATTGCGAAACAAAGTGTAGAACGAAAAGGTGTTTTGTTGGTCAATTATAGGATGAGCAAAAAAATAATGTAATTCAAAAAAAGCAGGTTGCTCATTAGAGCAGTCTGCTTTTTATGATAAGAAGGATATTCAAATTTACCCATCAATCAAGTTCATTAATGCTACAGTATCAAATCGATCCCCTTGAACTAACCATTTACCGTCCACATCAAAGAGAGTCAATATACCTTCCAAAGGTACACGTTTACTTTCTTTGTCATCCTTATCCAATAAAACAAGATCCACCGTATATTTTAACTCGACAATATCCTTTTTTTGTTCGGAAAGGTTGAATTTTAGGTTTTCCGGTTTTAAAGAAAGCTTTTGTTTATCAGCGATTTTAAATGGGATAGTTGTAATTCGGTTCGCTATAGCTTTTTCGGAAAAGTATTCTGTAAAATACGGTTTCATCTCTTCATTTCGCGCAAGAATGGATTCATCAGACATTAAATCCTCAGAAGCCTTGACGGTATATTCTACATTTTTATATTTCTCTGCGGCTTTAGTAGCATCATCTACTTCTGAACTACATCCCATAATTAACGCTAGGGATAATAATATCATGCTTAATATCAACGGTGATTTACGCATTAGTACACCCCCAATGTATTTGATCTTGCATTATTATACTTATATTACCATGTTGTGGTTTCATAATTTCAAGAAGAAAATGATTCAAATCCCTAAATATGGTATGGTGTAAATATGATCGTAAATTTGAGGAGATTAAACTAAAAAGTAGAATCGAAAGGATTATTAAAATGAACACAACCTTAAAATTTACTCACGGGAATAAAGTAGGACTGATTGCTTGTTCAGATGGTGTGAGAGTAGAAAACCTAGCAAAAGTAGAGGAATTAAAAAGAGTTTTGCATTCATTTGGACTCCATGTAGTGGTGGCTAATACTTTGTTTAGAAAAGAGGGTTATTTCAGCGGCAATCCCATGGAAAGAGCAGTGGAGCTGAATCAACTATTTAAAAATACTGAAATTAGCGCGATATTCGATATTTCAGGTGGGGATTCTGCCAATCAGATCTTAGAGTACATAGACTATGAAAGTATCCGAATGACCCCCAAACCCTTTTTCGGAATGAGTGATTTGTCAGTTATTTTGAACGCTTTATATACGCAAAATAATTCGAAATCCTATCATTATCAGTTGATGAATTTAGTGTCTTCTGATGGGGCGGAGCAGCAAAGGGCTTTTTATCGAACATTCTTCGAGGGTCAAAACGATCTTTACGATTTCCGGTATCATTGGGTTCGTGGTAACCAGATGAGCGGGATAGTAATCGGGGGGAATATTCGCTGCTTTTTGAAGCTGGCAGGGACAAGCTATTTTCCGGATCCTTCGGACAAAATTTTATTGTTGGAGAGTTTAAGTGGCAGAGCTAACAAAATAGTCTCCTTTTTTGCTCAGCTCCAGCAATTGAAATATTTTGATGCTTGTGCTGGATTGATTCTAGGGTCGTTTTCAGAACTTGAGAACTTTAATGAATTCCCGATAGTAGAAGAGTATGTGAAGGAAATTAGCCATTCCGCCTCCATTCCTATCATAAAGACAGCTGAGCTTGGGCATGGCAGTAACAGTAAGTGTATTGTTGTGGGTGATAAAATCACTTTGTAAAATTCTTTATCAAATTCCTCTTGCCAGAGAACTTGGAAATGGAGCATATTTATTGAAATCAGAGCGAGTACATAATACATTTGTAAAGTAATTTAATAAAGTGATTTAAAGGAGGGGTATGATGTCAACACACGATTATCTATCAAAAGAAGAATTGAAAGATGCGATTCATATTTCCTATCAGTCTCTTGATCATGAATTTGATGGTATTGAGAACTCCCAAAGAGACAATCGTATGGAAGGGGTTGATCGTACCCCAGCAGAAATCATTGCTTATCAATTGGGCTGGTTGCATCTTGTTATGAAATGGGATAAGGATGAAAAAGCAGGGTTAACCGTTATTACACCTTCACCAGATTATAAATGGAATCAACTTGGCGGATTATATCAATCGTTTTATCATACATATGCTGCCTACTCATTAGATGAGTTAAGATCTTTATTTCAAGAGACAGAACATCAGTGGCAGAACTGGATTGATTCTTTAAGTGATGAAGAACTTTTTACGCAAGGCGTGCGGAAATGGACAGGAAACAATCCAAGATGGCCAATGGTCAAATGGATTCATATTAATTCAGTAGCACCGTTTAAGACTTTTCGTTCTAAGATTCGCAAATGGAAAAAGCTTAATGTAACTAAGGAAGTATAAAAGGACGGATGATTTTTGAAGAAGATATCTATTATTGTAAGTACATTTATATTTTTGATTGCATTAAGCTCGATTATATTTGTCGTAGTAAACAACTCTTCTAAACCCATTAAGAGTCCTGATAACATTGAACTAAAAGAGTTGGCGAATGGAAACAAAATTCAAGTGGACTTTTCGGAGAAACCGACTGTATTCGTATTTTTCACCTCATGGTGTCCATATTGTAATGACGACGCTCCTAAGATTGTCTCATTGTATGAGAAATATAAAAATAGAGTGAACATATACGGAATCAATTTGCTTTATCAAGATGATCTTTCTGAAGTAAAACAATACGTGGCGGATTACAACATAAAGTATCCTGTTCTCCTAGATGAAACAGGTGATCTCCATAAACAATTTGGTGAACAAGCTTTTCCTGCGTTGTTTTTTATAAACTCTGATGGCAAGGTTATGGATCAAATTATTGGCTCGACTGATTTTGACGCAATTGAGAGCTCGTTTAAGATTTTCATTAAAAACTATGATTAAGGAGGTTGAAATGAATACGACCCATTTAAAAGTTTTTGCAGCAAAAGATCAATCGGATGTGGATATATTTTGGGGACTTTTTAATAGTTACATTGATGAATTATCTCTCCATGTATCTATGGGCGATGATTTTGACCTGGATTACTTTTATTCAGACGAGTATAGAGAGATCATTGAAGAGCTAAGAACAAGAGATATAAATCCTTTAAATTTGTTTCTTATACATAAGGACGGTACTGTGCTTGGATTTATAATGTATATTACTTATTTTGATGAGGGTGGAAAGTGTTTTTTAATGGAGTATTATATTGAACCTACGTATCGGAATTTAGGGTATGGTGAATTTGCCTATTCAATGGTCGAAAAACATGTTTATGCAGACGGTGCAAAGTATATCGAGTTAACCCCGACTAATGATGCAAATGAAAGGTTTTGGCGCAGTGTGGGGTATATGAAATCATCGGATATGGATGAGGATCATAAATACATTTATCGGAAATCACTTTGTATCTAAACCGTAAGGAGTTAATCCCTATGATCAAAAAAAGAAAGAAACTCATAATCATCACCGCATTTCTTTCATTTTTGCTTCTGATGCTGATTGTAGTCTATATAATAAATCCTCAACCTGTTATGTAGAACCAGATTTTACAGAGGTCACAACAACGATACTTTTGAACGATATTGATCCAGACGGATTTAACGCGGATGTGATCGCCCATTCAGAAATTAATAGATGGTTTGGAATCTTTGTCAGGTTTAGTGGAGCTTATTGATGGATTAAATAATGGAAAAGATTTCAAAACAATCTATAAATCAATCGAATCCCAAAGCTAGGAGGTTGAGATGAAGAAATTCATTATTGTAATTCTAGCCATAATTGCTTTATTGCCATTACATGCGGTCTCCGCGGATTGGGCCGGTTCGTTTGTTGTTTATTCAGGTGACATCTACGAAATATCAGACGATGAACTCATCCCCTCCGAAGAAATCGATAAGAAGATAGGGCATGTAACTAAATATTCCGATGAGGAAGGCACGTACAGGGGAAATTTCTCGAATATTTATCCTAAAGGTACGCCCTACTACTCAATTATCAATACGGATCCAAAAGATTACATTGCTATTAAGACCCAAGAGGATATCTTTGTAAAAGCTTATAATAAAGGCCATTATCCCAATGATGAATTGGTTAAAAAAACGATTTGGATGTATTTCTTATTGGGGACATCGGTTATCGTCTTATTAATAATTTGGATAATGAAGCGGAAGAAAGCAGTGTTGTAGCTAGAACGGCGTGGTGGAAAATTCAAGTTCAAAGGGTGAATCTAGTGGAAGAAGCATCTAGTCTAATCAAAAAATTATCATGGCACACACGCGAAGAGGAAAAGGAAGATGCAATTAATAAGCTTCAATATATAAAGGATGAAGCTTTGCATTTATTAGTACAACCTATATCAAAAGACTATTTGGATGGAGCGGCTGAAACAGTCATACGTTTAGGATATCCACGTGTGAAAAGCATATTGCCGGGTTTGCTTGAATGGATACAAGATTTAAATTGGCCAGGTGCGGGGGAAATAGCTGGTTTTTTACTTGAAATAGGGGATCCGATGATTCCATATGTTAAAGATGTACTAAATCAACACAGCGATGATCAAGAATGGGTGTATTGGATTTTCGAAAAATTAATTGATCATTGGAACACGAAACAAGTCCAACAGATACAAGCAGAATTAATTAAGATTTCACAGGAAAAAGCCAATGACCTATCGGCATTAAGAATCTTATTAACTCACGGTATATACGCAAAAGATGTGGTCTGTGAAATAATCCAGCACAAAAAAGATGTCCTTGTATTTGAACTCAAGGAACTTCATGATACTCATCTTGAAATTGATTGTGAAGCTCTTCATAAAGAATTCTTAAATCAGCAGCCTAATGTAATTAAACAGTTTTATGAGCACAATAAAGACCGTTTTTATATATGTAATGCGATATCTAACCGCCAAGAAGTTTTAAGAGAAATAGAAATTTTTACTGCTGAGTTTCTCACTTCGTGAAGTTATCAAGCTTTGAAATAAATTGAAAGGAGACTAACCAATGAACAACATAAAAGTACTTCATTATGATGCTTTTTCTCCTTATCCCAACAAAGGAAATCCAGCTGGTGTAGTATTAGATGCGGCTCATTTGAGCGAAAGTGACATGCAAGCGATAGCTCATAAGGTCGGTTTTAACGAAACAGTTTTTGTAGTCTCATCAGATGTAGCTGATTTAAGGCTTAAGTATTTTACGCCAGCCCATGAGATCAATCTTTGTGGACATGCTACAATGGCATCTTTATTTGCTTTAAAAACAAAGGGGATCCTTGGTGAGGCTGGCTCGATAAAGATCGAAACAAACGTGGGGGTGCTACCCATTCAATTCAGTATGGTAACTTCATGATTGAAATTGATTGTCTGGGAGAAATCTGTCCAGTACCAGTAATGATGTTAAAAAAACATCAAAAAGCCATTCAAAATGGCGAACAGGTGATGCTGGTTACTGATCATAGCTGCGCAAAAGTTTCCATCACGGATTACTGTCGTGGTTCAAATTTGAAATGTACCATCCAAGAAGTTATTAATGGGGTATGGGAGATTACGATTGAGATATAAGTTCAACACAATGTATCAATCAATGTCTTTTCTATATAACGAATTAATTGTTTCGTATCATTGTCACAACGCTGATTATGTTTTTTTACCATGTAGACATCGTTATTTACTTGGAACTGATCAATATGAATAATCTTGAGTTGTTTACTATACAACTCTTTTTTTATGGACATATAAGGCAGAAAGGCAACACCATGTCCTCTAATTGCAGCAAGCTTTACCGCCTCAAGGGAGTCCAGATTAAACAGTATGTTTAATTTAAGCTCACTCGCAGATATGTTATTTAAAGCCCTTTGCACACAATGAAGCTGTGAGGACCAGATTAACGGATATTTAGGGAGCTCATTCAGTGTGATTTTATCAGGACAAACGGTCGTACTGCTTGCCACTAGCATAACTTGATCAGAAAACACCATATTGGAGCTTAATTCAGATTTCGGGGAAGGTCCGGAAATAAAGCCAACATCACCTTCTTCAAGAAGCAAACGTTCTTCTACTAGTGACGATGCCCCTTCGTTTAGAGTGATATGGCAATTGGGAAAATGCTTTTTTACCTCATATAAGGTACATGGCAGGGCATAATTACAGACTTCTGGAATCGCATAAATAGACAGCTCATGTTGTGTTGGCTGTAAATGATTGATCTCTGTGACCATATCATCATACAATTTACAGATTTGCTCCGCATACTTCTCTGCTATAATCCCTGCTTCTGTTAGGCTGGCCCCTTTATTACTTCTCACAAAAAGCTCAGAACCCAAGGTATTCTCCCAGGATTTCAACTGCTGACTCAGTGCGGATTGGGTGATATGAGATTTCTGAGCGGCTTTAGATATACTTTTTAACGAAGCAATATCTAAAAATAATTTAAGCGTTTCCATATTCATACTTATTCCTCCTGTTGCCCGCTGTTAGTGCAAACTATAGCATACTTGATTACGCTCCATCTGTGCCATTAGTAACACTTATACAGCATAAAGAAAGCAGATAACCACAGCGCAAATAAGTATGTTACTATTTTCACATAGTCAATTACATAAAACGATGGAGGTGTTAGACTATGGGGCAAACCGTAAGTCCCGAAACGAAATCAATCCGAACCAGAGCTCCTAGAAAACCTAAAAAGAGTCAGTTGCCCATCGCGTTGCTGGTCACAGTTCTCATTATTGGGTTTGGTTTTTTCCTAGACCATTCCCACGATAAAATGGTTGTCTACCTGCTTTTCGGTATTTCGTTTGGCGTTATTTTGCAAAGATCACGTTTCTGTTTTACTGCATCACTTAGAGATCCATGTATTACAGGCAGCACATCGGTAACAAGAGCTGTACTGATAGCATTTTCTCTCGCTACGATCGGATTTACAGCCATAAAGTATCCAGCATTCCTGGAAGGTAAACCGATTCCTGGGATGGATAATGTGGGTCAAATCAGTTTTGCTTTGATAATTGGCGCAGTATTATTCGGAATTGGCATGGTTATTGCAGGGGGTTGCGCTTCGGGTACATTGATGCGTGTAGGTGAAGGATTCACGATGCAGATGTTGTCACTTGTGTTTTTTGTCATTGGGTCACTTTGGGGATCACATGATATGGGTTGGTGGAGAGCTAACGTTATAAAGGATGCACCCACTGTATTTTTACCAGACGTCTTTGGTTGGCTTGGAGCACTAGTTGTTCAGTTCCTGATCATTCTTCTGTTGTACATCGCTGCAGTTAAATGGCAAGAGAAAAAGATGGGAAGCGCAGATTAGTTTAAGTTATTACGTGAATATTTTCACTATTAGGAATTTTAAAAAATATAAAAGGTGGTTTTTAAGATGGCTGAATTTACACTTGATTGCCTGGGAGAAGCTTGTCCGGTACCGTTAATGAGAACAGAGAAGAAAATGACTGAACTAAATGTTGGAGACGTTCTAGTTGTTGCTATTGATCATAGCTGCGCAATGAAAAACGTACCAGAATGGGCGAGAAAACAGGGACATAATGTGGAAATCGAAGAGGTCGATGATGGCGAGTGGGAAGTTGTTATTGAGAAGGTAAAATAGGATCGCTAAGTAGGAAAGGACGGTGAATGAAACGGTGAACGAATTCTGGTTGAAGATATCGTCTAACCGCTTTTACAAGCAATTGCTCAAAGAACCGTTTACTTATGTAACTGGAGCTGTACTTCTCGCTGTGTTCGCTACAGCACATCTGGCTGTTTTCTCAAAAGGATGGGGAGTAACCAGCGCCTTCGCGGACTGGGGAGCTTGGGCGTATCGACTGGTAGGAGGAAATGTAGATAACTGGGCTTACTTTAGTACGGAGAAAGCTCAAAAAACATTATCTTCCGGATTTTTGAATGATGGTGGGTCTATTCGAAATGTAGGGATTATCTTAGGTGCATTAGCAGCGACATTGTTTGCTTCCGAGTTCAAGCTTAAGAAAATTAAGTCCAAAAAGCAGGTAGTGGCGGCTGTACTTGGTGGGTTGCTCATGGGGTACGGAGCTAGACTGGCTAATGGATGTAATATAGGTGCATTATTTACGGCTATAGCTTCTTTATCGCTTTCAGGCTGGATTTTTGGATTGTTCCTGCTGGTTGGTGCATTTATAGGCAGTAAATTATTAGCCAAATTCTTTATGTAAAAGTGAAATAGACTGAGCTTATAGTGCTGACGAGAGTCAGCCTATTTTATTGAAATCATAGTCTACACAGGAGGGTCAATTGAAATGGAAAAGAAGACAGAACAGTATGATGTCGTCATTATCGGTGGCGGGGCTGCTGGATTAACAGCAGGGATCTATTGTGGACGAGCAAAATTGAAGACACTTCTTTTGGAAAAATCGCTGGTAGGCGGTCTTGCGACTTATACTAATGAAATAGAAAATTATCCTGGTTTTCCTGAAGGAACGACCGGAACAGATCTTATGGGATTATTTCATAAACAAGCCAAAAAATTTGGTGTTGATTTCAAAATGACAGATGTCAAATCTGTCTCGGCAGCGGAAGAGATAAAAGTAGTGGAAACCTTTCGGGTTCGATATGAATGTAAAGTCATTATCATAGCCAGTGGAGGAAAACCAAGAATTACAGGTGCAGCTAATGAAGATATGTTCTTATATGATAAAGGAATTTCCTTCTGTGCAACCTGTGACGCTGCGGCAAATACGGGGAAAACAGTTATGGTCGTTGGCAGTGGTGATGCAGCTATTGAGGAAGGGATGTTTCTGACTAAGTTTGCAGATAAAGTGATCGTATCTGTCATGCATGATCATGGGAAAATGGATTGTAATGAAATTGCCAAAACGCAGGCACTAGAAAACCCTAAAATGAAATTCATGTGGAATACGGTGGTAAGTTCTTTCGAAGGTGAGGAACGTTTGAATTCCGTCGTCCTGAAAAATTTAAAATCTAATGAACTGCAAAGCGTTAAGGTCGATTCATGTTTCTTATTTATTGGATACACCCCGAACACAGAAGTTTTATCAGGGGTAGTAGACTTAAATCGTAATGGATATGTACTTATTAATGAGAAAATGGAAACGAATATACCTGGGGTCTTTGCAGCAGGAGATGTGTGCGATAAATTTCTAAAACAAGTTGCTACCGCTGTTGGCGATGGTGCCATTGCAGGGTATGGTGCAGAGAAGTATATCTCTGAATGTGAGGTGTATGAGCATCAAATTCTGAATCAAGGCAAAGCATCTGTTGTTTATTTATGGAATGCCACAGATCCTTCCTGTCGGGAGTTATTGCCTTTAATTGAGGGATTTGAGCAATCCCATTCGGATGTCAGGGTCACAAAGGTAGATGTATATAAGTCACCCGGACTTGCTGCCAAGCTAGGGATAGATTCAGTTCCTTCTATTGTTTATCTGGATAATGGGAAGGTCCAAAAAGTAATTACTGAAAAGATAAATGAAGAAATACTGAGGACTCTTGCTAATTAAGGAGAAAGTCAAAGACACATGCAGATGTTATCTCTGTATGTGTCTTTTTTTATTCAAGCTTAAGGAATATGAGACGAGCTAATGCAAGAGAGTGTCAAAGTATCAATAATAGTTGTTTTGTCATATATTTTTGAAAGCGCTTAAACCTTATGATTATTTTATAAATGTTGCAACTATAGCGGAGGGAGAAAGGACATCAATTATCTGTACATATCTTCAAAATCATCACAAGGAGGATTCACCTATGGCGAACGCAAGCGTCGCACCAGACAAGAGATCCGGACCGAATCTAAACAAGCAACGAACTAGCGGGATCAGACGCTTTTTTAAGCAAATAGATCTACAGCTTATGGTATTGCCAGCACTTGTTCTAGTTTTTATTTTTGCCTATATCCCCATGTACGGGATTCTAATTGCATTCCAGGATTACAAGTTAGGGAATAGCTTTATTAGCAGTGACTGGGTTGGCTTAAAGCACTTTATTTACTTCTTTAATGCTCCTGAATTTGAAGTGGTTATGAAAAATACAATCATCATCAGCTTACTGAAGTTTTGTTTTGGATTTCCTGCACCGATTATTTTGGCGTTAATGCTGAACGAAGTCCGTAAGATGTTCTTTAAACGGGTGATTCAGACCGTTACTTACTTGCCTCACTTCTTATCTTGGGTAGTTATCGGCTCAATGGTTACCTCGATGTTATCCGTAGATAACGGCAGTATAAATATGCTGCTTGAGAAATTGAAATTCATTGATGAACCGATCAACTTCCTTTCCATGACAGAATATTTCTGGGGCATTTTAGTTACAACCAATGTATGGAAAGAAATTGGATTTGCTTCAATCGTGTACTTAGCTGCCATTGCTGGTATTGACCCGCATTTATACGAAGCGGCTTCGATGGATGGTGCAAGTCGGTTTAAACAGATATATTTGATAACGTTGCCTTCAATTATGCCAGTTGTAATCATCTTTATGATTTTGGCAATCGGTAATCTGGTGAATGCAGGATTCGAAGATATTTTGATCCTAGCTTCCAATCCAGCTCTGCGAGAAGTGTCAGATTCAGTTGATGTATATGTTGTACGTGTCGGTATAGACAATTTCAGGTACTCCTATGCGACTGCTATCGGATTGTTCAAGGCCGTGATCAGCGTGACATTACTTACCTTTGCCAACTTCATTGCCAGAAGAGCAGGGAACAGCTTGTGGTAATGAATTACTCAATATAGGGGGACCAAACTATGAAACGTATTAATATAGGAGATCGAATATTTATAGGATTCATATATGTATTTTTGACCTTACTGGCATTTTCCGCTTTTTATCCATTTTGGAACTCACTTGTTATTTCCTTTAATGAGGGGATGGATACTTCGAAAGGTGGAGTTACTTTCTGGGTTCGTGAGTTCACGCTTGAGAATTATAAGATCGTTTTTGAAGATTCTCGTCTAATGGGTGGATTCGTCATTGCTACATTGCGGACAGTAATCGGTACAGTAACAGCGATACTGGCCACTTCGATATTCGCTTATGGAATGTCGAAGCGTGAACTGATGGGTCGCAAATACTACATGATTATGTGTATCATTACTATGTATTTCGGTGGGGGACTCATTCCGTCTTACATGCTTATCAGAAGTTTAGGTCTCTTCAACTCATTTTGGGTGTTTATAATTCCTGCACTGGTCAGCGTATGGAATATGATCATATTCCGGACCTTCTTTCAAGGCCTTCCACAAGGTTTAGAGGAGTCAGCAAAGATTGACGGTTGCGGATATTGGGGGACTTTTGTCCGCATCGTACTTCCTTTGTCGGGACCAGTTATAGCAACATTATCTTTGTTCACAGCAGTAAATCACTGGAATGAGTGGTTCGTAGCGAGTATTTACATTACGAAAGAGGAGTTAATGCCGATTCAGACCATCTTAAGACAGATATTGTTCTCTAATATTGCTTCAGAACAGCTGTCTAATGTAGATGCAAGCTCCATTGCTCATATTAACTCGGCAAAGAAAATAACCTCGAAGTCATTAACGATGGCTACGATCATGGTTGCAACCATTCCGATTGTATGTGTGTATCCATTCCTACAAAGATTCTTCGTTAAAGGGGTCTTGGTCGGATCATTGAAAGAGTAGGATGATAGAATGAGAATGGGTTTAGAGCGTATTGCTTTGAACATAGATTACAAATTGAAAGGGGAAAATACATTGAAGACTAAGAGAAAGATGCTTCTCGGTATGATGTCTACCTTGCTATTAACGACTTTGGTGGCGGGTTGTGGTGGCAACAATTCAAGCGCTCCGGCGGCAACTGCTGAACCAGAGAAAGAAGGAGGAACAGCGGTCAACACAGCAACTGAAGCACCTGCGGCTGATTTGTATGAATTAGGGAAAGAACCGCTTGAAGTCTCATTCTACGGAAATTACGGCTGGTATCAAATGCCGAAATGGGGCAAAGATGCTGCTTCTAAATGGATTTTAGATAATCTGAAGATCAATGTCACAGGAATTAGCTCTGGTGGTAATAACGCTCAAAAGCTGCAAACGATGATCGTTGGTAACGAGCTGCCGGATATTGTGTGGACCGAGAAAGGTGCTGACGTAGAACGTCTTCGCCAAGCGGATATGCTAGTTCCTTTGGATGAATATATTGATAAATATCCAAACTTTAAGAAATACTTAACAGCTGGACATTTGGAATTGCTTCGTTCCCCTGATGGGAAGATCTATCAGCTGCCGAATTATTATACAACTCAGCCAAACGGAAATGCCGGTTATGCTATTAATAAAAAGATTTACAAAGAGCTTGGTTCTCCTAAGCTAGAAACGACAGATGATTTGTATGCTTATTTAAATGCTGTTAAGGCGAAGTTCCCTGACGTTATTCCGTTCGAGACGGGTTTAGCGAGAGATGGTAACGGAATTGACCAGTTATTCTCCTCTTTTAAAGAGAGTAATCTGTCGTATACTAGAATATACGCCGTACCTGATGGCGACAAAATGGGTTCGATATACAAGGATGAAGGATTCCGTGAGTCAGTTGTATTTGCTGCTAAATTAATGCGTGAGAAGCTAATGACGCAGGATGCGAATACTCAAACAGAAGATCAAATTAGAGAGAAAGCGATGAATGGCAAGTTTGCTGTTATTGCGACTTTTGATCCAATGAAATTGCTCGCCACTGCTGATGAAGAGATGAAGAAGATGGATCCGGAAGCTGGATATATGTTTATTAAACCGATTTACAAAGCTGGTTTGGATCAAAGTAAGATTACTCCAGGAACGTATAATCAGTTAGGTTGGAACGTTGCTACAATCACTAAAAACGCTAAAAATCCAGAGGCTGTATTCGCTATGCTTGACTGGATGACAGGACCAGAAGGTTCTATGGTTCTTAACTGGGGACCTCCAGGACCAGAAGGGTATTGGGATGGATTTGAAGCAGATGGACTTACTCCTAAATTTAATAAAGATAAATATCTGAATGAGCCAGAAGCTCTGTCCGAAATTAACGGAAAAGCCGGTGACTTGGTATGGGTAGGTAATACTGTTTTCTTGGATAATACAAAGAAAATGATGTTGCAAACCCTTCCAGCTGACAAGATTGACTTTAGTAACCGTTGGCAGATGGAAGTAACTTGGGCTTCGCAAGGTGACTTTACGGAGTTCCTGAATTGGGATCCGGCTCCAGACAGTGAAGAAGGGATTATCAGACAAAGTGTCAGAGATATCTGGTTAACAGCAAGAGCAAAATCGATGTATGCGAAGACTGATGCAGAAGCATTAGCAATTCTTGATAAAGCACATGAAGATTCTATCAAGGTTGGCTATGAGAAATTCCTTGATTATGTAACAAAAGTATGGACAGAAAATAAGAAAGCTTTAGGTAAATAATAATTTGTAATACGAAGGTTTGCTATTTAGCAAGCCTTCGTTTTTACGTCCCATTTCTTGTACTCATTGTTTTATCAGCTGTTAGGGAAGAGAATGAATGGTATACTGAAAAAGATTGGTTAGTAGAATTCAGCTGGTTGGATTAAAACATTTCAAAGGGGGATTGTGTTGATGTACAACGTATTATTAGTAGACGATGAGATGCTTGATCTTGAAGGCATGAGACAATTCATTCCTTGGAATGAACTGGGTATGCAGGTCGTGGAGGCAGCGAATAACGCGTTTACGGCATGCGATATTTTAGAACAGCATGTTATTGATATTATAGTTAGTGATGTGAATATGCCGAATATGTCGGGTCTAGAGCTGGCTCGGATTGCCATAGAGAAAAAAAACGATATACGTGTGATTTTTGTAAGCGGTTACCAGGATTTCAGCTATGTGAAACAGGCGCTTTCACTAAAAGCATATAGCTATGTCCTTAAGCCAATGGATGACAAGGAACTTATTGCTGCACTACAGAAAGTAAAGCAGGATTTAGATGATGAAAGTAAACGGCGTGACGTGGAAGAAGCTTATCAGCATATGATTCCTATGGCCAAAAATGATTTGTTGATTCGCTTATTTGAAGGGGAATGGGAGGGGGACACTCAAGCTGGAATGTTGAAGCTTATGAAGTCTTACGGTCTGGATAAGCTGGAGTGGCCTATACGTGTGGCGGTTTTGGAGCTGGATTATTTCAATTGGTTTCAAGAACAGGATAATCTAACTAAACATCTAATGTCCAAGGACTTTCTGTATGAAGTGAATACTATTGCTCAGAAGCACGGTATGCCACATTGCTATAAGGTATCTTCTTATCGAATCGCGTTGTTGATTAACGAACAGGAGATGGAGAGGTTTATTGAAGAAATTTATGAGTCGATTCGCACAAAATTTCCTGTCACTATGACCGTAGGTGTAGGGAAGCCTACATTTGCTATGGACCAGGTTCACACCTCCTATCGGCAAGCTATGGAAGCCGTTGACGGAAAGATGTTTCTCGGCAAAGGCAAACTTATTATGTATGAAACGGTTAGCAGCGAACCTGGAATGATTGATGCCCGTACGTTGGATACCCGTATGGATACGCTTTTTAAAGCGATGAAAGAATATGAGTTAGTCCTTATTTATGACGAGATCGATAAGCTGTTTAAATCCGTGAGTAGTTTAAGATCTAAATTCACGATTCATAATCTAGCCATGTATATTATATGGAAGCTGGATCAGCAGTTGAAAGAGGTTAGTGAGGATTTATTTGAAATCTTAGGTATGGAGTTACATAGTTTAGATATTTTGCTTCAATTCGATACGATCAGTGATATACGCTCTTGGCTTGTACTCAAAACGTTTGAAATATCCGAGTACCTACGCAGTAAAACAGAGTCAGTGAACAATAAACTGATTAGAGAAATTATGCAAATGATGAAGGATAAGATGAGCGAGAATTTTACGTTAAAGGATATTGCACAGCAGTTCTCTTTCTCACCCAACTATTTGGGATATCTATTTAAGGAGGAGACTGGGAAAACGTTCAGCGAAGTACTCATTCAGCTGCGAATGGAACAAGCCGGCAAGCTTTTGAAAGATCCGAAGTGTAAAATCTATGAAATCGCAAGCCAGGTAGGTTACCGTTATCTTCCTTACTTCAGCAGACAATTCAAAGAAGCCTATGGTATGACACCTATGGAATATCGTAAGCGGGAGAAGTGATGGGGGATGATGTTGCATGAAACAACCAAGAAGTAAACATAAGTATGTGCCGATAGGGTATAAATTAATGCTGACGTATATTTTTTTCATTATTATCCCAGTATCTGTGATAGGTTTTGTCTCTCACTCTATGTACAATGATTCATTACGCGAGCATACAAGTTCGAATATTAAAGGTACGTTGTTGCAAATTCGCGATAATATTGATTATAAAATGGGGGAAGTTACCCGGATATCAACGCAATTATATAGTGATTATGATTTCTATCGGAATCTGCGAAGCTATGAAGAAGGCTGGGAGAATTATGACCGGATGTCTATGAAGGTACTTCCAAAGCTGGACGTAGCTATTCAATCAACGGGTATGAGGATTGGGATGTCGCTATTTTTAAAGAATGAATCCATTCCTGAGATCTATTCGAATTCACTAGAGGGCTATCTGGATAATAGTAGCTTCTATCATCTTTACCATATGAACCGGATTGAAGGGAAATCCTGGTATTATGATTTTCCAACCGAGAAATATGCGGAGACTATGAAATGGTGGCAGATTGAGCGCGATGTAGAAAATAATCGTATCTCGTTGCTACGTAGATTAATAGATACATATGACCCTCTCGTACCTAAGGAGATTGGCTTCCTGCGGATTAATGTAGGCATTCCAGATCTGTTCAATAGTGTGAATTATACGAAGATAGGAAAAGGAAGTATTCTAATTTTAAAAAACGAGTTCGGAAGAACGATGTACCAATCGGGAGAACTACCAGAGCACTATTCCAACGAAGCCGAACTTAATAAGGATTACCTGACGATTAGTGAAACAGTTACAGTTTCTAACCAAGCTTGGCAATTAAACGCGCTAGTTCCAATTACGATTCTTGAACAGGATGCAGTGAAGGTACGACTGTTTATTATTTTGATGTGTCTCATCTGTTGTGTAGTTTTTAGTTTTGTCGGCATATTTATATCCCGATATTTTTCAATTCGGATTAATAAGTTCGTGTACGTGCTGAATGCCTATCGGGAAGGTGATCTTCACAAGCGTATTTCCTATCGAGGCAAGGATGAATTCTCTCAGATTGCAACCGCATTAAATGATATGGGCGAAAATATCGATATGTTGATTAAAGAGGTATATTTGACGCAGCTCCAGAAGAAGGAAGCAGAGCTTGAAATTCTGCAATCACAAATCAATCCTCATTTTCTATATAATACGTTGTCATCTATTATTCAATTAGCCAAGTTTGGTCAAAATGAGAAGCTGCAGCAGATGGTGCTGGAATTAGCGAAGTTTTATCGCCTGACGCTTAATGAAGGACGAACCATGATTCCGGTCCCGACTGAAATTGAGCAGGCAAACGCTTATTTAGAAATTCAGAAAATTAAATACGGTGATCGTCTGGAAGTTATGTTTGATTTTGATACAGAAATCTGGCCTTATGAGACTATAAAACTGATTCTACAACCATTTATTGAGAACGTGCTAAAGCACGCCTGGTGTGGTGATCACATTCATTTACGAATTGTTGGGCGTAAAGAGGGCAATAATATTCTGTTCCGTATCATTGATGATGGAATCGGCATGAGACAGGAACGTATTGATCAAATTTTTGATCCAAAGGGCCACACGAATACAGGTTATGGGGTCCGTAATGTGGATCAGCGGATTAAACTGCAATATGGATCGGAGTACGGCGTAACCATTTTTAGCCGTGTTGGAATTGGCACTTCTGTTCAGATACTAATTCCTGCTAATAAGGGCAAGCGTGGCATTCGTTCGAATGTTGTACATGATGAAAAGGGGTCTTAAAGCTAGTTTTTCTAGCCTAAGACCCCTTTAATTTTAATTAGAATCCTTTATATTGAGGCTCTTCGGACTCCAATTCGGTTACCCGGTTCTCCACTTGAGTTACGATTTGTTGTGTTTGCTCGGCTGCGTTCGTGAACAAGGTTTTTGCACTCTCGTTTTGTGTTTCTAGTGCAAATTGTTCAAGACTGGCTTGAGCACCTTTTAAAGAAGATAAACATGTTTTAACTTGTGAGGCTACTGTCATTGAGTTTCTCTCCTCTGTGTTGGATTATTAGCATGACGAATGCTATTGTCCTCAAATGCTTCTAGCGTTATGCAGGAAAAAAATTCATACTTGTAGTAATAGATGATTTTCCATAAATAAGTAGTGAAATTCCGGATTGAATGCGGCTTTATTGACAAATAATGAGTGTTAGTAAACAAGCTTTGATTCAAAAAGGAGGGTATTTGTAATGCCGGAGTGGTTGGAGGTTGTAGTTCGAACGCTCTTTGCTGTGGTTGTACTTTTCTTTTTAACAAAATTACTGGGAAAGAGACAAGTATCGCAGCTCTCGTTCTTCGAGTATATTACGGGGATAACCGTCGGCAGCTTAGCCGCTTACATTTCTTTGGATACGGATAAGTTATGGCATTTAGGGCTCATTGCACTGATTGTATGGGTGGCTTGTTCTTTAGGGATCGAATACCTTCAGATGAAGAGTAAAAAAGCAAGAGACTTTATTGATTTCAAGTCCACCGTACTAATTAAGGACGGAAAAATACTCGAAGATCATATGAAAAAAGAACGTTTAACCACAGATGAACTGCTGGAGGAATTACGCAAAAAAGACGTTTTCAATATATCGGAAGTGGAATTTGCGATTATGGAATCTGATGGAGCCATAAATGTTTTACTCAAGAGTGAATATCAGCCGGTAACCCCTAAGCAATTGGGTATAAAGGTTGCCCCGGAGAAAGAGTCGCAAGTTGTCATTATGGATGGTAAAGTGCTCGACAAACCATTAGACACCCTAAACCTGACGCGAAGCTGGCTGGATGGAGCCCTTGAGAAAATGGGTTTTACGGTTGAGAATGTTTTTCTTGGACAAGTTGATTCTTATGGTGAGCTGACTGTCGATTTGTATGCCGATAACTTTAAAGTCCCACAGCCGCAGGATAAGCCTCAATTATATGCTTTGCTGAAAAAATGTGAAGCTGATTTAGAAATGTTCAGTTTATCAACAGATAATGAAAAAGCTAAAAAAATGTATGAGCAATGTTCGGAGCAATTGCAAGCTTCACTGAAGGTTTTGAAACCGTTAATTCAAAGCTAAGGGTAAAGATAAAGGCACTCTCGAGTAAGATCGAGGGTGTTTTTTTATATTAATTTAAATAAATGTAATAATATGGGTATAAAGTAGCTGTACAACCTCGAAATATTAATTATAGTTGAGATTAGGCTGGAGTTATAGATGACATAAGATTGGAGGAATGCCCTCGGTTTTTATTTAAATTAGAAAACAAGGAGGAAGATGTTCACGTGAAACTAAAAAGAAGATTTTCATTCGGAATTATGGTTACGCTTACAACTTCACTGGTTCTAGGTAATTTGGCATGGAGTAACCCTACCGCACAGGCAGCAAATATCTTCAGTAATGATTTTGAGAATGGAAATGCCGACAATTGGACGAGTACAACAGGAACTTGGTCTGTAGTTGAAGAAGGTGGCAATCATGTGTATTACCAATCCAGTCAAAACGAAGGACGTTCGTTCTCCGGTAGCAACACGTGGACAGATTACAGCGTTCAAGCTGATGTGAAGATTGATGATTTCAATGGGACTAATCGAATTTATGTGTGCGGGCGCTATGTTGACGGAAATAACTATTATGCTGCATCTCTGTCTAACAGTAATGGTGGGACGCTTGAAATACGAAAAAAAGTGAATGGTTCAAGTTCAACACTGGCTAGTAAAACTGATTTTCCTATAACTACAGGGACTGCCTATACAGTTAGGCTAGAGCTTAGTGGAGATTCGCTTAAAATGTATGTTAATGATGTTTTACAGCTAAATGCACACGATAACATTTTGACAGCAGGAGGTATAGGACTTGTAGCTTATAAGACAGCAGCGAAGTTCGACAATATCAATGTCTCCGATATCACAACGGGCACTCCGACACCAACGCCTACTATAGCTCCAACAATTGCACCAACGGTAGCTCCTACGGCTACTCCAACAGCAAGTGCAACTCCCACTGCGACAGTAGCTCCAACCGTCACACCAACAGCAACACCAACAGCAACACCAGTTGCAGGCTCTATTTATGTAGCTCCAAATGGTCTGGACAGCAACGCAGGAACAATTGGTAGTCCAACCACACTGGCCTCAGCGATTACGAAGGTAGCCCCCGGGGAAACCATCTATATGCGTGGAGGGGTTTACACGTATTCTTCAACAATAATTGTTGGACAAGATAATAGCGGAAGCTCTAACTTACGAAAGAACATCGCTGCATATGGGACTGAGAAGCCTATATTGGATTTTTACGCCCAGCCATTTGACCCAGCTCAACGTGGTTTGCAGATATACGGTAACTACTGGAAGGTAAAAGGATTAGAGATAAGAGGCTCAGGAGACAATGGGATCTTTATTGGCGGGAACTATAACATTATTGAGAATGTTGAAACCCACCATAATCGGGATTCGGGACTGCAAATCAGCCGGTATGCTTCATCACTGACCAGCATGAGTCAATGGCCGAGCTATAATCAGATCATTGGAGTGTATTCTCATGATAATTATGATCCGGATAACGGGGAAGACGCTGATGGTTTTGCTGCTAAGCTGACCATAGGTCCTGGTAACGTATTCGATAAATGTATAGCTGCATGGAATACAGATGACGGCTGGGATCTTTACAGTAAATCAGAAACAGGCCCCATCGGAGTGGTGACGATCAAGAATAGTATCTCCTATAAGAACGGACAGACCTCAGATGGAAATTCAACGGCAAACAGTGATGGGAATGGATTCAAACTAGGTGGTGAAAAAATTGCAGTAAACCATATTGTGCTGAATAGCATAGCATTTCAAAATAAAAAACACGGATTCACTTACAATAGTAATCCAGGTTCCATTCAACTAACAAATAATACTTCTTGGAGTAACGGACAGAGTAACTTTGCTTTTGATGCCGGTACTCACCAATTTACGAACAACTTGTCTTTTGCTGGAGGATCGAGTGACAAAACAAGTGGAACCGATATTCTAAGTACTAATGTGTGGTGGAAAAGTAATGCAAGTACCAATGCCAAGGGTTTGGTGGCCAGTACCGCTGATTTTGTAAGTCTTACACCTTCAGTGGTGCGAAATGCAGATGGTTCTTTTAGTCTGGGCAGTTTCCTCAAATTAACTGGGGGTAGCGATCTAATCGGATCTGGAACACCTAGCGGAACTAATATTGGTGCAACTTTTCCGTGATTTGAAAGCTAGGGGTTTGAGCTCCTTATTTAATTGACTCTGTAGGATTAGATAGGTCATTTTATTCGATATTTTGATGGGCATGAGTCCGGTACTATACCGGATTTGTGCCTATTTGGTTTGTTTTAAGTATAAACCTTCCATCACGTTGGCAAACTAAGCCAGATTAACAAGTCACAATTTTGGGGGTAGTCTGCAGATGTCTGGAATTATTGAAACAATAAAAGAACAACTGGAAGGATCTAGTGATGCAGTTTTTCAAAACATTCGCCTTCATGGGCATTCCTGTGACTTGATCTATATCCCATTCATCGTAAATTCCCTGAGTCTTCATAAAGATATTGCATTGCCGCTAAGAAATGAAGCAAATTCAGAGCACAAATGGCCGGATTTTTTAGAACGATTGGATCGAGGAGCTGTTTTTCCCATCCCGTATCTTAAGGAGTTTGACATAAACAAGGCTGTGGATTTGATTGTCGCTGGAAAAGTAGTGCTTTATTTTGAAGAGCTTCCTTATGTTTATTATTTTGAGATCACGCAATATCAGAAAAGATCGGTTACGGAATCACAAAATGAACTTGTGGTGATTGGACCACAGGAAGCATTTATTGAAGATATTGAAACAAATCTGTCCCTGCTCCGACACAAAATTAAACATCCGGATCTAAAGACTATTCATTATACGATTGGTAAATATACCAAAACTGATGTGTATGTTGTATATATTGAAGGACTTTATAAAAAAGAAGTTCTTGCTGAAATTGAAAAGCAACTAAATGAAATAGATATTGATGGCATATTGGGCATTAGTTATATATCGGAACAATTACGGAAGGGGAACTTGACACCATTTCCGGTATTTCAATATACAGAACGCCCCGACTCGGTGGCAGCTTCTTTAATGGAAGGCCGGATCGGAATATTACAGGATGGCACACCCACTGCAATGATTGCACCTACCTCTTTTTTTACAATGCTACAATCCTCTGAGGATTATTATCAAAGCTTCTATGCCGCAAGCTGGATTCGAATCGTTCGATTTGTGTTCTCCATCATATCGATGATTCTTCCATCGCTTTATGTTGCGATTACAACCTTTCATCCTCAGATCATTCCCTCAAACCTGTTAATTACGATAGCATCTGCCAGAGAGAACATTCCTTTCTCAGCATTGACTGAGGCTTTGATTATGGAGCTTACCTTCGAAGCCCTTAGAGAAGCTGGAACCCGAATACCAAAGCCTGTAGGCCAGACCGTTTCAATTATTGGCGGTATAGTCATCGGTCAGGCTGCGGTGCAAGCGGGAATTGTATCCGCTCCTATGGTTATTGTTGTTTCCATTACCGGTATTGCCACCTACATTATTCCCCATTATGAGCTCGGTCTGACTTTTCGCTTACTTCGTTTCCCTTTATTGATTATGGGGGGAACAATGGGTTTGCTCGGGGTATATATTACAGCTTTTTTGATTTACGGGCATTTAGCTAATCTTAGACCGTTAGGATCACCATATTTACAACCCGTTGCCCCTTTGGTGTTAGAAGATTGGAAGGACACATTATCTCGCTTTCCCTCTAACTATATGAAGAAACGCAGCAAACTTTATAGCAACAGGAATCTAAGGAGACAGAATCAAAAATGAGAACTCTAAAGATAGGAGTTGTTATACTTCTACTCCTAAATTTAACAGGCTGTTGGTCTTCAAAGGTGGAACTGGACGAATTAACCTTTGTGTACGGCTTATTTATAGATGTAGGCAAAGAAGCAGGCACCGTTGAAATTACGATTAACTCTCCTTTGCCCAATCGTCTAAACTCGGGAAGCCAGCCTTCAAGTGGTGGCGGTGATGGGAATAGTTATTCTACAGTTTCTAAGACCGCAGATACGATCGCAGACGCCATGTTACTAGTTCAGAAAGATCTGACACGTCAACTTAGTCTTTCCCAATTGAAAATAATTGTCTTAGGGAAAGCTTATGCAGAACAAGGGATTGGTGAACTCCTATTATGGATTAGAAGAGAGCCAAGTCTCCCCCTTGGAACCTATGTCATGGCTAGTCCCGGCAGTGCAAAAGAGATGAATACATTAACACCTATCTATGAACAATTGCCTTCTGATGTACTGAGGAGCTTTGGAACAGAAAAATACATGTTTTCGACTACAATTAAGGACTGCATATTCGCTGAGGCTTCGGGCGTTGGATTTGCTATAAATAATCTTTCATTTGGTAAAAAAGAAGAAACTACAAAAGAAGGTAAACCACAATATTGGGCAGGCATTCAAGGAGCTATGTTGTTTCAGAATGAGAAAATGAAGGGAATACTAAAGCTTAAAGAGGGGAGGGCATTGGCATGGGCCGCAGGCAAGCTTAAGCTGTCGGTTTATTCTGTTACCTGGGATGGTGGAGAAAGTGCAGCAAGTGTTGTATTTGTTAGCGCCAAATCTTCGAAAAAAGTAAAAATAACGGATAAGGGTCCAGTTTTTACAGTGAAATTAAAGGGAAAAGCTAGTGTGATTTATTTAAGGGATCCTAAGAAAAGAAATCTAGAAGAGATCAGTAATATCATTACAGAGAAACTAAGCGATAAAGTAACTGCTAATCTGACCGAAGCTATACATTTATCCCAAAAAGCAGGTGCGGATGTTCTACAGCTGGGCATGTTGCTGGAATGGAATGATCCGAAACTTTGGAAGCAATTAAGAGAACGTTGGGATAATTACTACGCTCATGAGGCAGATATTAAGGTGAAGACGGACTTTCGGATTGTGGATTTTGGAACAGCAAAATAAAGAACTGAGGAAGGAGAAGTTATGCGTACAACAAAGTGGCAGCTGTTCCGGTTTATCACCATTTTTTTTAGCTCACAAACCACCATTTTTTTGATACCAGCTATTATTGCTACTTCCTCTTATCAAGGCTGGATTGCATTAATCGTTGGCTCCTTATTAGGATTGATATTATTGTGGTTTACAATCTATGTTGGTAAGCTGCGACCTAATCAAGCTTGGGTTCACTTTGGAAAAGAGATCATTGGCAAATGGCCACATAAATTTATGATTCTGCTCCTACTATGCTGGTGTGTTTATTATGTTTCTTTCGATATAGAGAATTTCGTACTATTTTTCGGCTCGAATTATTTAAGAGGAACTCCACCTCTATTTATCCAGTGTGTCGTTGGTCTCGTAATCATGTACACGGCAAGTCTAGGATTTGCAACAATTACATATATGGCCGATGGATTATTTATTATTTTCTTTATTACCGTGATCATTTTATTTAATTTATTCCTTCCAAACGCGGACTTTAATATGGTACCTGCTTTCTTTCATTATCATGATCCTGGAATCGCCCTGAAAGATTCTATTGTGGTCATGTCATGGTTTGGAGAATGGATTGTCCTTTTGTTCATTGCACCTGATTTAAAAATTGAAGCGAAAATGATGAAAAGATTAGTATTTGCGCAGTTCTATGTTTCAATTACGGTCTTAATAGGATGGTTATTGACAATGATGAGTTTTGGTCCACATTTAGGCCAGCAACTCCAATATCCTTTTCTCGAGATGGTGCGTAGTTCGAAAGAAGATAATTTATTAGGTAATACAGACCCGCTTTTGATTGGAATATGGTCGTCTTCGATGTTTATTCACAGCGCTTTCCTTATCTATATAGCTTCAAAATGTGTAGCAAGTTTATTTAATACTAATAGTAAAAAAATTTACGTTCCCCTTTTAACACTGGTTTCAGTGACAATAGCATACTTATATTCACGCGACGTCGGCAGATATTACGAACACTACAAAAGCTTTGCCATTGTGATCATTTGGCTAATCGTTGAAAGCATACCCATCTATTATGGGATTGTAGCCTTCTTTCGATATCGGCATAAGACTGCGAAATGAAAATCGAATGGAAGACGGGTGCTGTCTAATTATGGGCAGTGCCTTTTTTTGTGAATTATAAATCGGGTACGCTTTCTGTTATGATTAAAGCACTTATTACATAATTATCCTCAGATTGGATGGTGTATTCACATGAATCTTCAAGAAGTAGCTGAACTTATCAAATCTATTAGGGGCAATCTTGCCAAAGTCATTGTAGGAAAAGAGGAGGGAGTAGACCTGCTGCTGACCGCATTACTTGCGAATGGACATGTCTTGCTGGAAGATGTACCTGGTACGGGTAAAACCTTGCTGGCAAAGGTGCTTGCCAAATCATTGGATTGTTCATTTAAGCGCATACAATTTACGCCGGATTTATTGCCTTCCGATTTAAGCGGGATCAACTATTACAATCAGAAGACGGGAGAGTTTCAGTTCAGACCGGGTCCGGTATTTGCTAATATACTGCTGGCTGACGAAATTAATCGTGCAACACCTAGAACCCAATCCAGCCTACTGGAGTGTATGGAGGAACGGCAAATTACTATCGATGGGGTAACGCACGGATTAGAAGCACCGTTTCTTGTCATTGCTACTCAGAATCCGATAGACAACCAAGGGACCTTCCCACTGCCTGAGGCTCAATTAGATCGATTTTTGATGCGGATTACTACGGGTTATCCTACCTTTGATGAAGGGATACATATTTTGCAGCGTTTTCGTGAGAATAATCCGCTCGAAGAGTCTTTTCCTGTAGCAACGGCACAAGATATTCAAGCCGCACAGCGTTTAGCCGCATCGGTAAGTATCAGTGATGATTTATTAGGTTATATCGTACGGATAACGGAAGCTACCCGCAAATCTACGGCAGTAAAACTGGGTGCGAGTCCACGTGCCAGTGGCGCGTTGCTTAGATCAGCTCAGGGATATGCACTTATTCAAGGCAGATCCTATGTAACACCGGATGATATCAAAGCCGTGGCTGTTTCCGTGCTTGCACATCGTCTGCTGCTTCATCGGGGATTAGGCTCAAGAGAGGGACAAGCCGCGGATATTGTATTGCAAGTGCTTCGTGAAGTTGAGGTGCCTGCTGAACCCGTGACGTCCTTAAGAGGCGGAAAGGTGGAATGACCTATGGCTTTGCCTTGGTTCATTTTCATTACAGTGGCGTTGGTGTTACTTCTTGCTGACATTTATAAACGGAATGGTCTGAAAGCGCTTAGTTATTCTCGTTATTTTTCAAGTAAGACTGCTTATGAAGGAGAACGTATTGAGATGATCGAGGAGATCATTAATGCGAAGCTTCTTCCTTTGCCGTGGCTCCGATTGGAGTCTAGTATTGCGAGAGGTCTGGAATTTGGAAGTCAGGATAATCTTGGGATTAGTACAGGAGAAATCTCTCAGAATCATATTAGTTTATTCTATTTAAAATCTTATCGTCATATTAAAAGACGGCATCAAGTGACATGTGAGCGCCGTGGTTTATATCGTTTGGAATCCGTGACTATGACAACGGGAGATCCATTTGGTTTGACTCGAAAAAACAAAACATATCCACTCGAGTTAGAGTTGTTGATCTATCCCGTTCTGCTGAATCTAGACGAGCTTCCATTGCCCATTCATAGCTGGCTGGGTGAGCTTCCTGTGAAAAGATGGATCGTTGAAGATCCTTTTCTGACTGCTGGCATTCGTGAATATAGCTCAGGAGATTCTATGGGATTGGTAAACTGGAAGGCTACAGCACGTACTGGTGTTATGCAGGTTCATAAAAAAGATTACACGGCTGATTCCCGGCTCGTCATCTGTCTGAATATAGAGGACAGTGATTCCATGTGGAGAACGGTGACTGATGTGGAACGAATCGAGCAAGGAATAAGATATGCAGCGACTATAGCTGAATACGCAATGCAGCATGGAATTGAGACCGGATTAATCTGTAATGGCAGATTGGACGATGCTGGCGAAAGAGATCCAATTGAAGCAGAGCCGATGGCTCAGCTCGAAGATATGTTAGAGCTCCTGGCAAGGCTGAAGCTGGATAGAACACTTCCTATGAGTCGACTATTGGAATTGCAGGTTGAGAGTGGAATTAGTGACACAGATTTTCTAATCATAAGCTGCCATAGGGGAGCAGAATTGCAAAAGGCGACGGATCTCCTAATGCAGCAAGGCAATGGTGTGGAATGGCTGGATATTCCGGAACAAGGGAGAGAGAGCGCATGAAGCTTACGTTGTCTGGCTATGTAAGGGAAACAGTGAAACTCTGGTTGTGGTCTATTATTGAATTGTTGCTATTTCTACCGGTTTGGGTTCTATTTCAGATATATTTGTTGCCCCAACAAGATGAACAAATATGGTTGATTGCGCTGCCTATACTAGCTTTAGCAGGCATTCTTTTGCGCAATTTTTGCAATGTAAGATGGAAGCAATTACTTGCCGCCTTAATCCTCGGGGCATTATTAGGTGTGGCTTCAGGGAGTTTATCCATCGAAAGCCTTCCCTTAGGTGTGGCTGGAATTATATGTACATTCTTAGGGATGACGGTAGACTCTAGAAATAATAGATTCAGAATGTTTTGGATAGGTATAATAATCTATTTTGTGGCAACTATAGCGTTTCATAGAGTTCCTGAATTGGAGCCAAGTGTGCCGTTATTGACCTGGTGTGGCAGTCTGTATTTAATACTGACTTTACTTATTTCTAATAGCAGCTATATACGATACAGCGCACTTACTGAAGAGAATGAAACGCTGCCCAAAGGGATACAACGGAATAATCGTATATATGTCATTGTGATTGGAGTTATTGCAGCTGTACTAGCGGCAGGTGTCGGTAAAGCTATAGGATCATTGGTATGGAGACTCTTACGCTCATTTTTCAATTTTATTAATCAGTTATTTTCTGGCACAAAAGAACCAGAGCCTCCGCCAGCAGAATTGCCGCCAGCAACTCCGATGTTACCACCTGTTGGCGAGCAAAAGCGTGGCTGGCTAGCTATTATACTAGAATACGGGTTTTATATTTTGGCGGCGGTATTATTGGGGTTTGCAGCCTATTATGCACTTCGCTGGTTGTACAGAAATGCTGGAGAAAAGTGGCGGAAAGTCATAGATGCATTGTTATCGATGTTACGTAGGGAACATACCCCTAAGAATAATACAGCATATCTTGACGAGGAGAAAAGCGTCTTTACTTGGGAACAAACCGTTCGAGGGTTAAAGGATTTCTGGAGCTCTCGTCTTCCTTCAAAACATCGTAAGGATCGCTGGGATCAGATGAATGGCGAGCAGGAACGTGTCCGTTGGCTTTATCGGCGGTGGCTTAATATAAAGCGCGATAACGGTTATGAAATGAAAAGTTATCTTACGCCGCAGGAAACAAAAAGGGATGTTTTGCTATGGGGAGATCGTAGCAAGCATAAACGTAAGGGTGATGATGATTCTTTAGCAGCAGATCAATTGATTGAAATATATGAAAAAGTTAGATACGGAGAAGATGAGCCTGCCGCTTCTGATATTGCAGCTTTGAAAAATCAACTGAAATTATAGAATCATTTTCAGAATATATGCAAATTGGAACAAATAGGTTACAAAAGATCTGTAAGAGTTACAACATGGATACAATTGGATCTGTGCTAACCACTATAATAATTCTAGTAAAATACTCGTGGAGGGAAGTCAATGAGAAAGCATAGCAGTACATATGTTGTTTTACTCTTAAGCACCTTTGTCATAAGCCAGTTGACAGGGCATACCGCTTCGGCTGCTGCAGTTAGTTCTGTTCAGCCAAAATCGGCGGTAGCTGCTGCAACTGTAACAGCTCCTAGTAATCTGGGTTCCGTTTCTTTAGGAGCTAATATCAAAGCTACACTGGAAGATGTGAATATTTGGTCACAGCCTGGAGGCAATATTTTAACTTATACAATTAACTATTCGAATGGCAGCAACAAAAGTGCTAGCCTACTGTATTATTTTTCGAGAGTTATGACCTCTGGCGGCTCTGTTATTCCAGGGAATCCACTAAGTGCGGACGCTACTAAGAAAAAAGTGGGTTCTAACGAAAGCTTGCGCGTTACATATTATGTTAATGTTGGCCAGGTAAATTCGTTAAAAGGTATCAAGATTCCAATGTACGTTTGGGATTCCAAAACCAAGGGGTATCTCAAGCAAGTAGGAACTTTTAATATACCCGCCAACTATTCGCCAACCGCTGTAAACGGAAAAAATGTAAGCACTACAATGAATGACATTCCGGTTATTGCTAAAAGTGAATCCTTGGAGCTCTACAAATACAGCGGAAAGGTTTATGCCAAGGTGGGCATAAGCTTGACCAATAAAGGCAGCAAAGTATTAAGTGATCCTGGTTACGCAGCATATTTGGTCTCGGCAGGGGGAAGCTCGTATGAATTAGCCCTTGACCGTTCTCAGCTTAGTTATAAAATTCAGCCCCAAGAGAAAAAAACCATTTATTATCTTACAGAAATTCCTTCGTATATGAAGACGGAGAATATGAAACTGCAATTCACCCAAAAGGATGAGGCGCTGAAGCTGGAGATTGCCAAATCTTCGTACAAGCTGCCTGCGGCGACTACACCAAATCTGGTAGTTGGCAAAGGTGTAATCAAGAAAATTACCATCAATAACAATACGGTTGAAACCCAATTAAATAACGCAACCGTATACGCAGAGAACAACAAGGGATTCTGGACTTTTCAGCTGCGAGTGAAGAATACAGGAAAGACAGCCGTTACGTTACCTTCTTATGAGCTTGCCGTCAAATCCTCAACGGGGACAACCTTTCCGATCAATTCTAAGGGCTTGAGCGGATTAACCATAAAGCCTCTGGAGGAAAAAATCATCCCGCTTACCGCACAGGTACCCCTTGAGGTAGAACAGAATTCACTGCAATTGCAGATGATTGAGGCTGTTTCTGCTCCAGATAATAGTGAAACGGGAACTACTGGAGAAGGTGTAGCAACTGGAAGCACTGGTGGAACCAATGTCGCTACGAGCAACACAGCTAAACTAACGGTTCCGGTTGCTTACTTTACGATCTCCTATACCTTGCGTCCTGAGATACAGAAAGGTATGGAATATAGAGCAACAAATGAATATGGGACGTTCACTTATAGTTTAGTTTCCTTGCAGCGTTTTCCATGGAAAGACGATGATATCGTTGTTGCCAGATTAAATATTACGAATACCCAATCGGTTGCCTTGTCTCTGCCGGAATTAAAGGGAGCTGTTCAGGTAGACAATGAGGACATGACATCTTCAACGGAATTGTTTATGGATAAGGAAACTTCAACGATTGGGCCCGGTAAAAACGCTGAAATCTATGTGTTTGCCAAAATTCCTTATACACAAGAGTTCGATAAATTAAAATTAAATCTTTATTCTATGGTAAAAGAAGAGAAAAGCTCGTTCCTGTCAGTTACTACGAACAGCATGATGAACGCTGTAGCTTCTATTGAAACTGGAGGAAGTTATGTTATCTCTGGTAAAGGCAAGAACGCAAAAGTGCAAGAGAACAAAACCATTATTTATGAAGGACTTAACTCCAATCTCGTATACACAGAGCTGCTTCTGAGCAGTGAAGAGAAAAGACAAAGCAAAATGGCTCGCCTCCAAGCTTATTACAAAACGGGAGATGGTCAGCTATTCGAAGCTACTGCTAATCAGCCGGATACGTCTGCTACTCCAGGCGGTAAGCAATTAATCACCTTTTGGGCTAAGGTTCCCAAGGCTGTTAATGCTTCTGATGTAAGCCTGTTCCTTGGGCCAGGGATTACTGGGAATAAGCTGACGGAACCCGGTCAGGAATCCACTGGATTTATTAATATGGCATCACTGTCATTAAATCCGGTCATCACACCACCAGAGAAGAACTTGACGAAGGTGGCTATTTATCCGTATACCATGTCCGTTCTAAGTTCGGAAGGGCGCTCACTACAAGGCAGTGACTCTATAAATATAGTTATGAATTACAATCTTCTTCGTGACAGCAGCTATGATATGGGAACCTTCACGCATAAGCTGGTCCTCAAAATGACGGATCCATATGGTCTATCTCAGGAACGAAGCTTGAACATTGGCACCGATATTCTTGAAGGGACCAACAACTCGTATACAGCAAGCTTTAGCAATAATATGTATAAGAATTTGTCAGGAGGAACCTACCGGATCACGCTGTACGATGAATTCCAAGGTGAACGGATCGAGCTGGCTAGTCAAGCTTATAACATCAAGATTGATAGAGCAGTTGTAACTGAGAAATAGCATTTCATATCTATTATTGTACGAAGAGGAGCAGCTCCAATGTTGCGAGTGGAAAATGTAACGCATTCTTATAAAAACGGTAATGAAACTACAGCAGTGCTTCATCAAATTGACTTTTCTGTGAAAGAGGGGGAGATGGTAGCACTGCTGGGGAGCTCGGGTTCCGGTAAGTCAACGATGCTCAATCTGATGGCAGGACTAATGAAACCTACGGAAGGCCATATTTATATTGCCGATCAAGATATCGTGAAGATGAGTGAGAATAAGCTATCGGAATTTCGCAGAAAAAATATCGGGTTTATCTTTCAAGCTTATGAGCTGATTACTAGCATGACAGTCCGTGAAAATGTAGAGCTGCCGCTGGTTTTTCAATCCGTTGCACCCTCTATACGTAAACAAAAAGCTTTAGAATTGTTGGAAGGAGTCGGCATTCCTGATAAAGCCGACTTGTTCCCTTCCCAGCTGTCTGGCGGACAGCAGCAGCGTGTTAGTATTGCACGCTCCTTGATTACGGAACCATCTGTTATCTTTGCAGATGAACCAACCGGAAACCTAGATTCGAAGACAGAAGAAGAAATTATCAATATCCTGCTTAACCTGAACAAGAAGATGAAGACTACCTTCATAGTTGTAACTCACGAGCTAAAAGTCGCGGAGCAAATGCAGCGGATATTCACGCTTCGGGACGGATATATGATTACTGAAAACCAAACTTCTTCGAATACTGAACTCGAAGGGGGTATACTCATTGAGGATTAGTGATATTTCCCGCTTGGCTTGGGAACAGGTCAAACGGCGGAAAGTTGTCACAGGTCTTTGTATGGCTGGCATATCCATTGGATGTGCTGCAATCATAGTTGCATTAAGTATAGGAGACTCCGCACAGAGCTACACGGAGCGGGAAATCAACCGCAATTTCAAAATGGATGAAATTACGGTGTCTCCCAACGGAGGTATACCCTCCCAAGGAGGAGGCAGCGGTGGCAGCGGATCGTCTGCGGCCAATGAAAAGCTTGATCCCGGCAGGCTGACAGCACAAAAGCTGGAGATTATTAAAGGCTTGCGGCATGTAACTGCAGCAGCACCCTTTCAAGAGCTAGGGTACATACAGATGTTGACTATCGATAATAAAATAACAGATGTACAGCTTATTGGAACGGATCTACGCTTGTTAACGAAATATGATAAGAAATTCAAACAAGGCGGAGCTTCTGATTTGGTAGGAATGGCTGTACTGAACTATGGTGCAACCGTTGGACTGATTGATAACGAAACTCGGCAGCGTCTTTTTGAACAACTGAGTACAGATCCATATAACAATAAGTTGATGGAACAGTACAACAGCTTAAGCATGCTTCCAACAGATATGTACAAGCAACAGGTTCAATTACAGTCTTTTGATCCCGCCTCTCAAACCGGAGGGATGTTAGTTAGCTCACCGATTCAAGTGGTGGGAATCCTCGACAACCCGAGTGGAACGAGCGAGGATATGGCTATGTACGACAAGAAGATCTATGTGTCACTAGAGACTGGCGAGCGGCTTGTAGAACAAATGAAGCTATCGAGTGGAACCGCTGGGCAAAAGGGTGTCTATAACTCAGCGATTGTAAAGGTAGACAGCACTGAGAATATCGTGGAACTAGAGAAGCTTATTCAGAAACTTACCTTAACAACAAGCACAAATTTGTATCAAAAAGAGGCACTCGCTGATACCTTCAGCATGGTCAAGAAAGCAGCTCTCGGTATAGGTGTATTTATTCTGATTATTGCTTCGATCTCCATTATCGTTGCGATGACTATGTCCACTCATCAACGACGACGGCAGATCGGTATTATGAAAGTGTTAGGCGCCAATATGGGCCAGATCCGCAATATGTTCATTACAGAAGCGGCATTGCTCGGGATGTTGGGCGGATTGCTCGGCATAGCCTTTTCATACTTGATTGTATTAGGAATTAATAAGCTCATCGGTAACTCTTCAGGAATGGGTGGAGGCGAGCCTTTGGTGATTTATATTCCTCTGATGACTCTTCCGGTAGGGATCGCATTTGCGGTAATGACAGGGGTATTATCGGGTATTTATCCGGCGATCAGTGCATCCAGAACGAATGCACTCACGGCGATTAAACGGGATTAGCTATTTTTAAGTTGAAAGGAAGCCAAAGTGATGAAGAGGAGAATCAAGTGGATTGTATTGGTACTGATTATAATTGCAGCAGGTTATTTTCTATATAGTAAGATGTATAAGCCTGAAGCGCAGTTAGAGCCTGTTGAACCCCCACAAGCCATAACTTTTGAGGTCACACAGGAGACCATTACCAATTCCATACAGGTTAAAGGTAATTCTAATTATGAGAAAGAAACGCTTGTTTATGCTCCATATGCTTCAAAGGTGACAAAGTGGAAGGTTGAGAACGGTGGACAGGTCAAAAAAGGTGATTTACTGTTTACTCTCGATCAGGAAGCCTTGAAGAATGAGATTGCTACACAAGAGGCGACCATCCGTAAAGCAAAGCTGGAAGCAGAGCTGAATGCATTTGTGAGCCAGCAAGACGAGGAGAATGCAGCCCTTGGTGCAACTGAAGCAGAACGGATTAAAGCACTCACAGCCCAAGAAGCAACACGGCTAGGGGACGAGCTTAATCAGGTCAATGCCGAAATACAAGCACGCGAATTAACAGAGAAAAAAGCCAAACTCAAAACAGCACTTTATTATGCTCCGGCAACCGGCATTTTCTTATTTGACAGTGCAAGCGAAATTCCGCAAACAGTGACAGATAATCAATATATCGGAAAAATAGTAGATATGAACAAGCTAGAATTCATTGCTCTTGTAGGTGAACAAGACGTCTTCCGTATAAAGACAGGCATGAAGGTCGACGTAAAAATGACAGCTATAAAAGATTTGAAGTTATCTGGAGAAGTTAAGAAGGTGGCGAAATTTGCAAAGACAGCTTCAGGTCAGAATGCTACTGCCAGTTCGGTTCCTCAATTCGAAGTGGTTATCACGCTGCAGCCTGACGAGCATTTGATCGGTGGCTTAAGCTTAAACGGAGAAATTGAAACAGTTCGCAAAGAAAATGCCACCGTTGTATCCAGCATAGCTGTAATGCATGAAGGAGACCTCTCCTACGTTATGCTGGATAAAGGGGACGGGCAATATGAACGAAAAGACATCGAAGTGGGTCTGGAAACTACGGACAAAACAGAGGTTCTCTCTGGGTTGAAGGTTGGAGATGTTGTTGTTCTTCAGTAACAATGACTAACGCTTAGATTTACTTCTCAATCGTTTGACGCCAAACGTTAATATCTTTATTAAGATCGGTAAGATCAGGAACCGGGATTTGCTCATCGGAAAGGTTATATTTGGCTTTTAAGGCTAAGATCCGATAGACGCTTTCATCAATCCGTGTTTCTTGAATCTTACCGTTTTTTACGTTTTGCAGGAGGGAGTCCATGACCCGTTTTTCATTATCATAGCCGTGAGCGACAAGGAGAATATCACTACCTGCATTCACAGTATCTACTGCTGCTGTAGTCAGATCGTAGTTCTTCATAATGGCTCCCATGGTTAGATCGTCTGTAATTACGATTCCTTGGTAGCCCATTTCATCTCGAAGCTGTTCACCAATAATGGTACGCGATAAGGATGCGGGTTTGTCTGGATCTAATTTTGGAAACAAAATATGAGCGACCATTACGGCGTCCGTCCCCTCTTTAATGGCTGCTTGGAAGGGGAGCCATTCTAAGTCGGCTAGCTGACCGGCTGTTTTGTTCACAATCGGCAGATCCAGATGGGAGTCGACAGAAGTATCTCCGTGTCCTGGGAAATGCTTGACAACAGGAACGACGCCTTCGCTCTCAATTCCCTTCATTTCGGCAATCCCTAGTTGAATGACTTGGCCAGCAGCATTGCCGAACGACCGGTCTCCGATGACTGGATTGTCTGGATTGCTATTGATATCGAGAACGGGAGCAAAGTTCATATTAAATCCGGCTGAACGTACTTCTCTTGCGAGCAGCTTTCCCATTTTCTCGGCAGCAGCGTCATTACTTGCACCCACTGTTCCGTTAGAAGGGAATGTAGCATATTCTTTAGGCATCCGGCTGACTTTTCCACCCTCCTGATCAACACTCATGAATAGTGGGGCAGGGTTACCAGTGTTACTCTTTTTCATAGAATTGATAAGACTGATCATCCCTTTCAGGCTTTTAATATTGTCCTTATAGAGGATGATTCCACCTATTTTGTCTTCGGTAATCATCTTTTTAGCTTGCTCATCAAGGACAGTTCCATCAATTCCAACTAGGAGCATTTGTCCGATTTTTTCTTCCAAAGTCATCTCAGCAACCTGAAGAGCAATTGGATCGCTGACTGCTGAGGGGGTGGGAGCCAAGCTGGTGGTTGGTGCAGGTGTGGATTGGGAGGTCGGTGAATCGGTAGCTTCGGACTGTGAATTACTGCTGCTATTAGAACAGCCAGCAATGAGGAACAGTGACACCATAGCTGCAATAATGAAGAGTGTACCGGAAATCTTAGGCTTTAGGCTGTGACGGGTGAATCTAATCATCTGAATAGTCGTCCTTTCGTTAGCTAAATTAGATATTGGGAGAGGAATCCTTGCTGACTTAGAAGCACGGTGATAAGATAAACTTAAATATTTACATATTAAATTTGAATAATGAGGTGACGGTCCAATGAAAGATGGATTAGTACAAGCACTTAATGAACAGATGAATTTCGAGTTTTATTCCGCTCATGTTTATCTAGCGATGGCTGCTTATTGTTCCGGCGAAAGTCTGGATGGATTTGCAAACTTTTTTCTAATTCAAGCCGAAGAAGAACGGTTCCATGCCATGAAGATTTATAAATTCCTTAACGACCGGGATAACCGTGCTACACTAGAAGCACTACCAGAGCCGAAGAACGAATATAACTCGATGTTAGATGCTTTTGAACATGCCTTCGCGCATGAACAGCAGAATACTAAACGGTTCTATCATTTGGCTGACCTTGCTCTGGATGAGCGTGAACATGCGACGATTTATTTCTTGAAATGGTTTATAGACGAGCAAGTAGAAGAAGAAGCACTTTTTAGCAACATCATCAGTAAACTGAAACGAATTGAAAAAGATAGCAACGCCTTCTACATGCTGGATGCCGAGTTTGCTGCACGTACTTTTACAGCTCCGGCTGAATAAGTTATTGAAGCCTAAAAGCCTGAGAAATCAGGCTTTTTTATTTTATAGATGTAGGAAGTTTAATCGCGAGCAGCTTATTATCCGTCCGAATCATCAGCATCCCTCCAGTTTTAAGGGAAGGGGCAAAGTTACGAGAGCCTGTGTTCACAGTGAAAATAGGCTTTAGAGTTAACATGTCATAAGCGTGAAATAGGCCATCAGATTGTCCACTATAAACCACGTTTCCGAACAGATCCGTCTGTACCACTGGATTCTCTCCAATATTGAGGTCGACAAGCTGGCCGGTTCCTAGCTTAAGTGCGGATAAAGTACCTTTATCTTGATTTTGAAATAACATTCTTTGTTGATAAACTTGGTTCAATGGAGAGTCTTTTTCTTTAACCATCGAGGTCCAGGTTTGCACCGGTTTACCCTCTGCAGAATAATTCCAGAAATCATATTTCACAAACTTACTGCCCTGAAAGATATAAAAGTCCTTTCCATCCAAAAACGCGTTTCCATTCATCCCATTATAACTGTACACACCATCTTTATTCTCGGTATCTGTCCATTTATATAAACGTTCTCCTTTTAATTCACCTGTCTTTATGTTGAACACGGATACTTTGACTTTTCGATTTACCGGGTCATCATCCATCATAAATGTATTCGTGATAGAGTAGAGGAGCCCATCCTTCACTGCTAACGGCATCCACTGCCGGGTCTGGTCCCATAGTTTTTTTCCTGTCAGACTGTCATAAGCGGCGAGTCCAGCAGTTGTTAAGGCCCCTTGAGACAGATAGCTGCGAATAACGACCCCATCTGATTCCATGACCTCTGATAAGCCTGTAAAGTTATTGCTTTTCTCTACAGCCTTCCATTTGATCTTTCCGGTTACGGCGTCAACTGCTGCTAATTGTTCCTCTTGAGTAACATAAATAGTAGATCCTAAACGCTGTATATTTGTAGCTTTGGGGAGTGTTATGGAAGCCGACCATGCTTTTTTACCTGCCTCATTAACGGCATATAGGGAGCCGCTTTGGGTTAGACCGTAGATAAATCCATTGCTGTACGTGAATAGCGGCGCTAATCCACTTCCGAACTCCCATATTTTTTTGCCTGTTGCCGCATTCATTGCGGTTAATTTTTCATTGCGCTGCAACGCAAAGATCTTCCCGTTTTCCGCGAGTGCTGTAATGTCCTGTCCGGTGATTCTGTCTTTTTTTAAAATGGCGAGTTGTGCTGACCAAACAGGTTTTAGGATCGGGGCTGTGACTTCACTGTAATAAGTGTTACTTAGGCTTACAATTGCTTTTTCTGCAGAAATGACTGACATTGATCCACTGTTTGTTATTGGAATTAAAATACTCCCTATAGCTAAACATGTAACAATTTTCTTCGGCAAAGACTGAATCATCACTCCACGCTCCTTTGAATTAGTCATTACTATAATTAGACAATAAAAATAGCAAAAAGTTACTATTCCAGAAGAATGGAAGCAAAGTTGAACGGGGGCAAACTATGTTGCGTTCTGCAAAACAGTTACGACCTTGCAACTCTATTTGACAGAGGGAACTATTGCGCCCCGTAGCAACACTGTTTCTCTAGACCCACCCGATTCTCAAAGTGTAGTATAGAACAATACTATTCTTTGGGGGTTCTTTTTTTGGAAACTTATAACGACATTAAACAAGGCGAAAAAGGAGCTTGGCTAAGCATCGTTGCTTATATCTTTTTATCAGCTATCAAGCTGTTCATAGGTACGGTCTCAGGATCTCAAGCGTTGCTTGCAGATGGATTGAATAACAGTACAGATATTATTGCTTCTATCGCGGTACTAATTGGCCTGAAGATTTCCAGAAGACCGCCGGATTCGAACCACAGCTACGGGCATTTTAGAGCGGAGACCGTGGCTTCATTAATTGCTTCATTCATTATGATTGCGGTAGGGCTTCAAGTTTTGTACCAAGCTGTGAACAAATTTATTCAACCAGCACTGGAAAGTCCTGATCTCATAGCGGCGTGGACGGCAGTGGGCTGTGCTGTAGTTATGATGGCTGTCTATATGTATAATATTAGGCTGGCCCGTGCCATTAACAGTAACGCAATGCGGGCAGTAGCACTGGATAATCGATCAGATGCTATAGTTAGCGTGGGCGCTTTTATCGGAATTGTGGCTTCCTCCTTGGGCGTTCCTTGGCTTGACCCGCTTACAGCCATCATTGTCGGACTAATCATCTGTAAGACGGCATGGGATATCTTTAGCAAAGCTACGCATGATCTGACGGACGGATTTGATGCGGAAGAGCTTGAACATATGAAAGAAACTGTGGCAGAAATTGATGGTGTACAATCCATAAAAGATATCAAAGCCCGTATCCATGGGAATAACGTATTAGTAGACACAACTGTGCTAGTGGATTCTCAGCTAAGTGTAGTGCAGAGTCATGATATTACGGAAGAAATTGAAGAACAGTTAAAAGACCGGCACCAAGTTTCCAATGTACTTGTACATATCGAACCCGTGATGAAGTAGAGATTTATCAGTAGGTGCCATATGTACAGCTAATGGTTGAATATAAGCACCTGTGATGTTGTTAATAGTTCTTTTGTGGAGAAAGGTGGAAAATAAAATTAAAATGTAATTTTCAAGAAACGGAATGGTGATTTCATGATCGCTTGGAAAGATTCATATGATATCGGTGTAGAAAAAATTGACTGCCAGCACAGACAGTTGTTAGCGAAATTGAACGAATTCTTTGAAGCATGCAGTAATCAGCAAGGGAAAGAAAAGATTGAGGAAACACTGAAATTCTTAAAAGAATACACGATTGAACATTTCAGTAATGAAGAGCAGCTGATGGAGGAGATCAACTTCCCTGAACTAGCTGAACATCGTCAGACACATGCTGATTTCGTGAAGGCAGTTCTCGAATTGGAAGAAACGGTCAAAACAAAGGGAGTATCCGTACTCTCAACCATCAAGCTTAATCGAACGTTAACAGACTGGCTGATAAATCACATCAATAAATGCGATAAGCTGATTGGTCAATGTATGGCCACACGTGATAAAGCGATATAAGATAAACCTCCAAAGAAGATGCCTATGGGCATTTTCTTTTTTAAGTTCCGATGTTTTCCGAACACCGCATTGCAGTTTATACTGGGTTAACGGTTTGTGTTATGATTTGAGATAAGAAGTAGAGAAGTAGTTAGGTAAAGGGGAGAGAAACGATGAAAACATTACGAATGTTAGCTTCAGGATTTGCTATGCTGCTCATTCTGGGTCTTGTTAATTTCTACATTGGCTATCACGGCTGGTTACTTATTCATGAATGGTTTTCAGGTGTTTCGTCAGCAGTATTCTGGACATTATTTATGCTGATCGCTTTTGCGTATGTCATTGGAATGATCCCATGGCCAAAATCGGTTAAACCGATCGCCAGATTCTTTAAAGTGATTGGATCGTATTATTTAGCGTGTATGGAATTTGCAATCATTATGTTACCTTTGGCAGACCTATTATATGTGATACTGGGATGGTCAGGAATCAATCGTACCTATTACATTGCAGAAGCGGGCGGGACAATTCTGATATTACTGGCAGTCTTTCTGGTCTGGGGTTCAATCAACGCCTGGAGTACCGTGATCCGCACACATTCCATACCTATTGATAAATCTATTGGCACCAGCACGCCATTAACGATCGCGGTTGCTTCAGACCTGCACTTAGGGAATATCGTGGGCAATCGTCATCTCAAAAAAATGGTGGCACAAATGAACGCGATGCAACCCGATGTGATTTTGCTGGCTGGAGATGTCTTGGATGACAGCATTGAACCTTTTATCCGCAATAGTATGAGTGAACAGATTAAACAGTTAAAAGCTCGTTATGGTGTCTACGCAGTACTGGGCAATCACGAATATTATGGTGGATCAATTAAGGAATATACCGATTTGATGAGTAGTATTGGGATCAAGGTCCTGCAAGATGAGGTTGAAGAAGTCGCAGGAACGTATATTGTAGGCCGAAAAGACAAGACAGCCGAGACGATGGAAGCTGGTGGCAGACAAAGTGTAAGCACCTTGCTCGAAGGACTTGATCTTACACGTCCTGTGATTATGATGGATCATCAGCCTACAGGCTTCGACGTAGCCGCTCAAGCTGGGGTAGACGTTCTACTCTCGGGTCATACACACCGAGGACAGATTGCTCCTAATCACTGGATCACTAAACGTTTGTTCGAGCTGGACTGGGGATATCTTCGTAAGGACAATTTGCATGTAGTCGTGTCGTCAGGTTATGGAACATGGGGACCCCCAATTCGTTTAGCAAGCCGGTCGGAGATCATTAAGCTGGAGGTTATGCTGGAGGGTTCTAAAAAATACAGTGAAGAGCCTGTTTCCACAAAAACGGTGTTAATCTAAAGTGAGTTTATATAGAGGCTGTTTCATCAGCAGATTTATCTGCTAGGTGAGGCAGCTTCTTTTTTTTGACAACTCATGAGGAGTGTAGTATGTTTAAAATTAGTTAAGGACTTAACTATATTGGAGCTGAATTATAGAATATGGATCATTTACAACAGTTTGTGCTGAATCAGCCATTGCATACCAAAGCATTTTTTACATTAGTTGAAGCTACTGCAAATTTAGTTTCTGTTTCTGAGAAATATTGGCAGTCGAAAGGATTGAATGGAGCAAGAATTCGTATCTTGGTGGAGATCTCTAAACAGGGAGGTGCGATTCTGCCTTCTACATTGGCTCACATTATTGGAGTTACCAAAGCTAATATAAGCATGCTGTTAACACCATTGGAGCGAGATGGATTAATAACCCGTTCGAATGATACCAAGGATGGCAGAAAAAGCGTCATTTCGATTACGACTGAAGGCCAGCAATTACTTCTGGAGCATCTTCCAGAGAATCGTCAGGCTGTCGCAGAGAGAATGAAGAATCTGAATGATCAGGAGCTTCATCAACTTATCTTTATATTGCAAAAACTGAGTACATTGGAATAACAGAAAGGGTGTTATGTATGTCGATTATGGTTACAGGAGCCACAGGTCAATTAGGCAGCTTAATTATGGAGAAGCTTGAGAAGTACGTTCCGGCTAGTCAAGTTATTGCTTGTGTTCGTCAGCCAGATAAAGCTGTTAATTTTTTAGAAAAAGGGTTCGAAGTCCGTTTTGCCGATTATGACCAGTTAGATACGCTGATTGAAGCTTTTACTGGGGTCACAACGTTACTTTTAATCTCCAGCTCTCATACCGATGATAAGATCAGATTACATCAGCATGCTCAGGTCATTCATGCAGCAAAAAAGGCCAATGTGAAGCATCTGCTTTATACTGGTTTTGCCTTTCCACCCAAAGGTCCGATTCCTTCTTATCATGTTCATTTACTAACTGAGCAGATGATTCTTGAATCAGGGATAGATTATACGTTTCTACGTAACGCTTTGTATATAGATTTTGTGGGTGTGCTTGGGTTGAAGGAAGCGATGGAAAGCGGTGAGCTACCCACTTATCCAGGGAACTGGCAGTTTAATTCAGTCACTCGTGAGGACCTCGCTTTAGCTACGGCAAAGGTTCTTACAACGAATGGACATATGAACCAAGTCTACGAACTAGCTGCACCCAACGTTTGGGACTTCAACGAATTAGTTGATGTATTATCAGAGTTATCAGGGAAAAAAATTACGTTTCGCCAGGATTCAAGTATTCAGCATTGGATTTATTCGTTTCTAGCGAAGATAGATACTGCTTCTACATCAAAAGATCTGGAGAGACTGATGGAGCGGCCGGTTACCACACTTAGAGAGAGTATTAAGCCTTTTGTTTGATCTGACTTTAGTTGTTCTATCGTTATAAAGTTGTTACTATGAGTTCATCCATTATTCAGGGAGTGTAAATGATGAAGAAGATTTTAGTAGCAGATGACGATGTGAATATTCGAACATTATTAAAACATGTACTAACAAGGGAAGGATATCAGGTGATGGAGGCCAGTGATGGCCGAGATGCGATACATAAATTGCAGGACAGTATTGCGGATTTAGCGGTCGTAGATGTAATGATGCCACATGTAGATGGGTTAGAGCTATGTCAGCATATTAGAGAAACGTATGATATTCCGATTATTTTATTGACAGCACGTCAGCAGCTGAGTGATAAAGAGCAAGGTTATTTGCGGGGGACGGATGATTATCTAACGAAACCTTTTGAGCCTGAAGAGTTGCTATTTCGGATCAAAGCGTTATTTCGCCGCTATTCCATTGCTTCAGATGATCGGATTCGATTAAATTCTCTAGTTATTGACCGCAAAAATTATGAAATAACCGATGGTGATGAGGTTCTGCTGCTACCGGTAAAAGAGTTTGAGCTTCTGGCTCAACTCGCACAATATCCAGGCAGGTTATATACACGTAGTGAGTTAATTGAACTGGTATGGGGCATGGATTATGAAGGGGATGAGCGAACAGTCGATGTACATATCAAACGTTTGCGTCAGCGCTTCGTAGATTATCAGGAAGATTTTGTGATCCGAACTGTTCGAGGCATTGGCTATAAATTGGAGATGGTTAACGTATGAGATCCTTGTATGTCCGGATGTGTATTGTCTTCTGTTCAGTAATTGTGGTGAGTAGCCTTCTTGGATTTTTGGTGTCTAATATTTACTATCAAGCCCAGATTAAATCTCAGAACGATGCCAAACTTACCGGAATGGCTATCGAGGTTCAACAATTCGCAGAATCACATCCGGAGACAATGGAGGATTATTTGCGGAGTATAGCCAAGCTGGGTTATAAAATCTATTTAACAGATGCTGAAGGGGAATCAAGATTCTACGGTAAGCCCTTTAGAAAAGAAGATTTGGATGAGCAGCAACTAGAGAAGGTTCTGAATGGGCAAATTTATCATGGGGTTGCGGATTTCCCGGACAGTGCATTTATTACCGGATTTTTTGATAATCAACTGCGTAATTCAATTGGTGTTCCTGTAAAAGTAAACAATGAGACGTATGCTTTGTTTATGCGTCCGGATGCTGAAGTACAATTCGGTGAGCTGCGCGTCTTTTTTGCTGTGATCATTGGGTTCACCGTGTTGTTTAGCTTAGGCTTTGTAATGATTAGCGTACTGCATGTAGTTAGACCTATTACACGTTTGACGACGGCCACTAAACGGATCTCAAAAGGCAGATACGATATCAAATTGAATACGTGGCGGCGTGATGAGATTGGTCAGTTAGCTTCCCATTTTATGATTATGAGCCGGGAGCTGGAACGAACAAATCGGGCACGTCAGGAATTTGTCGCTAATGTATCACATGAAATTGAGTCGCCATTAACATCAATTCAGGGATTTGCCCAAGCGTTACAAGATTCAACCTTACCTGAGGATGAACGGTTACAGTATCTCAATATCATTGACCAAGAAAGCCATCGTCTTTCATTGCTAAGCAAACAGCTGCTTACCTTGTCTTCGCTTGATTATGATCCTAATTCCATACAGAAAAAGTCGACAGACTTGCGTGCACAACTAAGACAGGTCGTACAAATCATGGAATGGAGATTAACAGAGAAACAACTGGCCGTGCGTTTGAATCTTGCAGATATCAGCGTTCTAGGTGATCCAAATCTATTGTTCCAGGTATGGATGAACCTGCTCTCCAACGCCATAAAATACACACCTGCTGAGGGTTCCATTATGATTTCCGCGAAGCTTGTGGAACAGAACTGTATTGTTTCTGTGTCTGATACGGGTGAAGGCATTTCAGCCGAGGAGTTACCGTTAATCTTTGATCGTTTCTATAAAGTAGATCGAGCACGAACACATGAAACCCATAGCAGCGGACTTGGACTTGCGATTTCTCAAAAAATCGTAGAAGCGCATAACGGAACCATTGAAGTAACCAGTACTTTGGGTGAAGGGACTACCTTTACAGTTACACTTCCGCTTTTGTAATTCATTATTCATACTCCGTTCATTTTCATCTTCTAAACTGTGACTATACAGATTAGAAGGAGTGGTAATATGTTTTTAGCCTTAAGGGAAATGCGACATTCTAAAGCCAGATACCTATTAATTATGGTTATCATGTTATTGGTTTCCTTTCTTGTACTTTTCGTCACGGGACTAGCCAGAGGATTAGCTTATGCAAATATCTCTGCAGTAGAGAACATGCCGGCGAATTATTTTGTAGTGCAAGGGGATGCGGATCAGACCTTTAGACGTTCTCAGTTAACAGATGCGGAGCTCCAGAATGTACGTGCAGTAGTTGGAGACAATAATGCATCTTCACTTGCAATGCAGATGAGCACTGTCACTGCTAACGAGGCAGACGTAAAAGCAGATATTACTTTTTTTGCAGTAGATATGAATGGGTTATTAGCTCCTAAAGTAGTTGAAGGTGACAAGATTACGAATGAGACAAACGGTAAAGTCCTTGTTGATCGTGACCTGGAACAGTCAGGAATTAAACTTGGCAGTATCATTCGTGATCAGGCGACCGGGATGGAATTTACTGTCGCAGGTTTTGTTGAGGATAGCTCTTACAGCCATACCCCAGTAGTTTATATCAACAATCAGGATTGGCAAGCTATGAAGCAGGGGGTTAACCAAGGAGAAGAAACCTCTTCGTCGGTACCGTTTAATGTGATTGCCCTTAATGCGAATGCTGATCAAGTAAATAAGATTTCAACGAATGTAAAAGATGTAGAGGTCATTACTCAAAAAGTAGCTATATCCAATGTTCCGGGCTACTCGGCAGAGCAGGGTTCTCTGCTAATGATGATTGTTTTCCTGTTTGTGATCGCAGCGTTTGTTCTGGCAGTATTCTTCTATGTCATTACGATTCAGAAAACTAGCCAGTTTGGTATTCTGAAGGCGATGGGTACCAAAATGTCTTACTTGGCTTGGAGTGTGGTAGGGCAGGTTATGATTTTAGCTATTTCAAGTCTTTGCATTAGCCTACTGCTTACCTTTGGGATGAATAAGGTTTTGCCTGATTCGATGCCATTCCAACTGGAGCCTTCCACCATTCTTTTAACCAGCTGTTTATTCGTTGGGATGTCTCTTTTAGGATCACTAATTTCTGTCGCTAAAGTGGCAAAAGTAGATGCATTAGAAGCTATTGGGAGGGCTGGAGCATGAGTGCAAAACTAATCATGAAGCAAGTAACCAAAAACTACGGTGATGGCGATACAACGGTGTCAGTGCTGAACAATTTGAATCTGATCGTTAATGAAGGGGAATTCGTTGCTGTCCTTGGACCTTCGGGAACAGGGAAAAGTACATTCCTTTCAGCAGCTGGTGCACTTCTAACACCTACTAGCGGTGAGATTTTTATAGATGGAGAATCACTTACAGATAAAAGTAAAAGTGAGCTGACAGAGCTCCGTTTAGAGAAGATAGGTTTTATGTTCCAAAGCGCTCAGTTGTTGCCTTATTTGAAGGTGGAGGAGCAGCTCCTTTTTGTAGCCAAGCAAGCGAAAATGAGTGCTAAGGAAGCGAAGGAACGGGCTGCTGATTTGATGAAGCGGCTGGATATCTGGAAACGGCGTAATCATTATCCGGAACAGCTCTCCGGTGGGGAGAAGCAGCGTGTAGCTATCGCTAGAGCATGGATGAATAAACCAGCGATTCTTTTTGCAGATGAACCGACAGCCAGTCTGGACTTCAAACGCGGAAGAGAAGTTGTACGCATGATCGCTGATGAGGTGAAGAGTGAAGGTAAAGCAGCGGTAATGGTCACTCATGATGAACGGATGCTCGAATGGTGTGACCGCGTTCTGCATCTGGAAGACGGGCATTTGGTTGAACATCAAGTATAATTTCATAGTGTGGAAGAAAAAAAGCTACTTGTCTTTTCTAAAGACAAGTAGCTTTTTTATAAAGACATCGGTAGCTAAGGAAGAAGAACATTCTTGATGTCGGATGATTGAGAATTGCCTTTCCAGATGATGTTGCCTGATTGGCAGCTCTTTGATCTCACCGCTTTCTAGTTCCTTCCGTACAATCCATCTGGAGAGCATGGCGATTCCGAGGCCAGAGGCCACAGCTTCTTTAACACCTTGAGAGCTGTTGAAGACATAGGATCTTTTAACAGATATATCTTCCTCCTGTAGGAAATGATCACTGAAAGCTCGTGTGCCCGAGCCATGCTCGCGAAGCACCCAAACCTGATCCTGCAACATGCTCTGCTCCACAGAAATCGCTTTTGACAGAGGGTGGGTAGCAGGAGCGACCATAATCATCTCGTCTTTCATATAAGGAGTGACATTCAGATCATTCTCATGGACCTCACCTTCAATAAACCCTATGTCCAGTTCGTTGGATTTAACGCCTCCAATAATCTCCTCAGTATTACCTATCGTCACTTGCAGCTTGACCTGCGGATATTGATTGGCAAAATCAGCAAGTCTTGCCGGCAAAATATATTCACCTATAGTAAAACTAGCGCCGATATGTATACTCCCAGTGACTTCGTCCTGAAGCATATGGATTTCCTGGCTTGCTTCATCGAAATGAGCCAATATTTGTTTGGCGTGTTTATAAAGAATACTGCCGGCTTCTGTTAATCTAACCTGTTTAGAAGAACGATGCAGGAGTTTAGCACCGAGCTCATTCTCAAGATTCCGGATATGCAGACTGACACCGGGTTGAGATAAATTCAGCGCTTCTCCTGCTTTGGAAAAATGACTCAGTTCAGCTACAGTAACGAATACGCGTAATGGATCTACAATCATTGTAATCCCTCATTAGATTAGTCTATACTCCCGAATAAGCCAAGAATCCACCGTCAACGGGGACGGTAACTCCGGTCACAAAGCTTGACATTGCTTCATCTGCTAACCAGAGTAGTGTGCCAAGCAGATCCTCCGGCTGTCCAAAGCGGCGCATTGGAGTATGAGAGATGATTTTTTGGGAACGGTCTGTAAGCTCGCCATCTTCACGAACCAACAGCTTCTCATTTTGTTTAGTAAGGAAAAAGCCAGGGGCAATGGCATTCACACGTATACCAGACTCAGCGAAATGAACGGAGAGCCACTGGGTGAGATTATTAATTCCTGCTTTGGCAGCGCTGTAGGCAGGTACTTTGGTCATTGGAGAAGGTGCACTCATGGATGAAATATTAATAACAGATGTGCCCGTTCTGCCGAGCATCTGCTTGGCAAAAACTTGGGTTGGGATCAATGTTCCAATCAGATTAAGGTCCATCACATTGCGAAATCCATCTACACTAAGGTCAAAAAAAGTAAATATGTCCGGGTTCTCCAGATCATCATTTTTGAAAATCTCTTGGGTCGTATTTGCTGAGGAATCATTTCCGCCAGCACCGTTAATTAATAGATCGCAAGGACCCCAGTGATTCTTAACAGCTTCTGCGGCTTTCATAACACTCTGTTGATCTGTAACATCACAGGAGAGTGAAATCGCTTGACCGCCTGCGGCTGTAATTTCAGCGGCAACCAAATCTCCCTTAGCTGCGGTGCGATTTAGAATCGCGACTTTAGCTCCTTGCCGACCTAACTCTAGCGCCATAACCCGGCATAATACACCGGCTCCTCCGGTAATCACAGCGATTTTTCCTTCTAATGCTGGATGCAAATTTAATTCTAGCATAACCATTGAACCTCCCTAAAAGTCCTGAGTGTGATTAAAGTTCCTTATCAAGTACATGCTGTGATTTTTTTTGCGAAAATCCTATATGATTATAGAACTGTACAGCATCTTCTCTGGTTTGATTGGTACGTACTCTAATTTTGCTAAACCCTGTTTGGATTGCCCATCGTTCACAGGTTTCTACAAGCTGTCTGCCAATTCCTTCTCCGCGGCAAGTCTGATCAACAACAAGACCTCCGATTTCAATAAATGAAGGAGATTCAAGTAAGATTCGAACGGTCGCATGTATCCATCCTACCAATTGGTGATTTGATTCAGCTACATATACAGTATGATCTTTGTGTGTTCCGATTTCTTGTAGTCTTTCTCCTAATTGTTCGATATTCAAAGGATATCCAAGCTGGCTTGAGAGTCTTGCTATCTCTTGAATGTCGCTTATAGATGCTGTTCTGATAAGAATATCGTTCACCACCTCAAAATTGTAGGTTAGAGCCTTTTTATTATAGTTCAACACATAGATTAGGACATTCCCTAATAAATTTACTTAGTGCTGTTACGATAGGCAGAAGGGGAGATTCCTATTGTCTTTTTGAAATATTTAGAGAAATGGGCTAATTCCATACTTACTTGCTCCGCGATATCTGAAATGCTGAAATTGCTATAAGAAAGCTGTCTTTTAGCATGCTCCATTCTTTTCAATTGTACATAATGCATGGGGGGAACCCCTATAAATTTCTTGAAGTAGGGGATGAAATAGTTCGGATGTAAGTGGACAATTTCTGCTAACTCTTCTATTTCTATGGGTTTATCCAGCCGCTCATCAATATATTGAAGCACATAGGCGAGCTTTCCTTGATCCCCCGTATGTATAAATTCTTGCATAAAGTCTGTTTTGATATTCTCGTTCGATTCAAGACAAGTAGCAATTAGATTGAGGACGTTCGCCTGAGTACGCAGAATGGACAATACATCATCTTTTTGAAACTGTTCGATCATTTCTGTGAAAATAACCCGTACGGAATCTGGGTTGGGCGCATCACAGATAAACAGTTTGTTTGCCGAATGGAATAAGGGCCACTCCCCAATATCAGCATCAAAATGGCAGAAATAGCGTGTATAGGGATCATTCATTGACGTCTCTGTAGTTTGAGTGCTTCCTGCGGGCATGATCATTAGCTGACCTGCTCTCGGATAATAAGTAACACCGTTAATGATAACTTTTCCCTCACCGCGGTCAATAAAATACAGCCGATTAAAGGTTGGAGTTTCCAACGTACGATTCCACCCGCTATATCCGCTTCTAAGTTGGGCATGGGTCACTTTTACGGTAAGATTCTGGAGGAATCTGCCGGTAAGGTTACCTGGATTATTCATCATCTAGCTCCTCTATGACTTGATTATCCTTATTATAACGAATTAATTTAACTAAATCATCTTATTATTGTGCAAATAATGCTTAGTTTCGCTCATGTTCATGTCTATTAATTAAGTATATTCTCATAACATAACCTCAAATAGGGAAGTGATCTGATTGAATAAAGTACGGTATGGCATTATTGGAATTGGGAATATGGGGAGTGCACATGCACAAAGTCTGTTGAATCATATTAAAGATGCTGAGCTTGCAGCTGTATGTGATGTAAGGGAAGAACGTTTGAAATGGGCAGAAGAGCATTTACCGGAAAGTGTACAGAAATTTGCAACACCCCAAGAGTTATATGAGTCTCATCTCATAGATGTAGTATTAATCTGTACTCCACATTATGATCATCCAACTTTAGCTATCGAGGCTTTTCAATATGGCTATCATGTATTGGTAGAGAAACCGGCTGGGGTCTATACCAAAGCTGTTAAGCAGATGAACGAAGCTGCAGCAAAGTCTGATCGTAAATTCGGAATCATGTATAACCAGCGGACGAATCCTTTGTATCAAAAGCTTAGGGATCTCATACAGTCTGGTGAACTAGGCGAAATCCGCCGCACAAATTGGATTATCACCAACTGGTACAGATCACAAAGTTACTATAACTCCGGTGGTTGGCGGGCTACATGGGCAGGCGAAGGTGGTGGGGTGCTGCTGAATCAAGATCCTCATCAACTAGATTTATGGCAGTGGACGACAGGTATGATGCCTAAGCGGATCAGAGCGTTTTGTCATTTTGGTAAATATCGCAATATTGAGGTTGAAGATGATGTAACCGCTTATGTGGAATATGAAAATGGTGCGACAGGGCTTTTTATCACCACAACAGGTGAAGCACCGGGAACTAACCGTTTCGAAATTACTGGTGATCATGGAAAAATCGTAGTGGAAGACGGGAAATTAACCTTTTGGCGTCTACGCACGCCGGAGCCGCAATTCAATGCAGAGTTTACGGGAGGATTCGGCAGTCCAGAATGTTGGAAATGTGAGATTCCTGTAGAAGAGGGTGGCGGGGAACAGCATAAAGGAATTTTGCGTAACTTTACGAATGCCATTCTACACGATGAGAAATTGTTAGCTCCGGGTAAGGAAGGCATTCACGGTCTAACGCTATCTAATGGGATGTATTTATCGGCTTGGACCGACGATTGGGTGGAGTTACCGATTGATGAAGATTTATTTTATGAGAAGCTCATGGAAAAGGTGGAGAATTCTAACTTCAACAAAGAAACCACAGCCGCCCAAACCTTTGATGTTAAGGGAACTCATTAAATTTTAATCAGAGAGGAAAGATCATATGAATCGTTCAACCATTGCTGCTCAAATGTACACATTACGTGATTTTACTAAAACTGCGGAGGATTTAAGATCTACTTTTCAAAAGGTCTCTGCTATGGGTTATGAAGCTATTCAGATTTCAGGCATCGGACCAATCGATCCGAAGCTCGTAAAAGAGTATGCAGATAAAGCAGGACTGGCAATATGTGCAACCCATGTGTCTTGGGATCGGCTAGTGAACGATTTAGATGCTTTAGCCGCTGAACATAAGCTGTGGAACTGCAAAAATATTGGACTAGGAAGTTTACCGGAAAAATTCCGTACGGTGCAAGAAGGTTACCGTGAATTCGCCAAGCTGATGTCGGGCATTGCAGTTACACTAAAAGAACAACATGATCTGCAATTTGTTTATCATAATCACGATTTTGAATTTGAACGGTTTGATGGATTGACTGGCATGGAAATTCTGCTCACTGAGTCTGATCCTGCCGTTGGTTTTGAGCTGGATTTATATTGGGTTCAAGCGGGCGGAGGGAGTCCAGCCGAATGGATACGCAAAGTTGCAGGTCGAATGCAGGTAGTGCATTTAAAAGATATGGCGATTGTTAATAGAAAACAGATCTTTGCTGAAATCGGTGAAGGGAATATGAACTATAAAGAAATTATCAATGTCTGTCGCGAAACGGGTGTTGAATGGTTCGTAGTGGAGCAGGATGTTTGCCGCCGTGATCCTTTTGAAAGCTTGGAGATCAGTCTGCGGTATCTTCTTAATACCTTATAGAATGGAGTAATACTAATAGAAGGAGGGTTTCTATGAATCGAAAAAATGGGATGACCTATGCACCAACGTATGAATCCAAACCCGTAGTGAAGGCGGGGGAATTCATCATTGCCGCTATTGCCCTAGATCACGGTCATATTTACGGGATGTGTAACGGACTGGTTGAGGCAGGGGCAGAGCTGAAATGGGTATATGATCCGGACGAGGAAAAGGTCAGAAATTTTATTAGTAAATATCCCGGTGTCAAAGCTGCCGGATCAATGGAAGAAGTTCTGGAAGATCCCGAAGTACAATTAATTGCAGCGGCCGCAATTCCATCTGAACGAGGACCTTTAGGCAATAGAGTAATGGCTCACGGTAAGGACTATTTTACGGATAAAGCCCCTTTTACGACCCTGGAACAGCTTGAATCCGCTAGAGCAATGGCAGCTGCAACCAATAAGAAATATATGGTCTACTATAGTGAACGCCTTCACGTTGAAAGCGCTATCTATGCGGGGCAGCTGATTCAACAAGGCGCTATTGGCCGTGTCCTGCAAGTCATTGGATTAGGGCCACATCGTCTAAATGCTCCTAACCGGCCGGAATGGTTTTTCCAAAGGGAGAAATATGGTGGGATTCTATGTGACATAGGCAGTCATCAAATAGAACAATTTTTATATTATGCAGATTGTCAGGATGCTTCGGTTATTCATAGTAAAGTGGCCAATTACAATCATCCGACTTATCCCGAATTAGAGGATTTTGGTGATGCTACTCTTGTAGGGGACAATGGGGCAACACAATATTTTCGCGTGGATTGGTTTACCCCTGATGGGCTGGGCACTTGGGGAGACGGGCGCACGATGATTATGGGGACTGAAGGATACATTGAACTGCGTAAATATACTGATATAAGTCGTTCAAATACACCGGATCATGTGTACTGGGTCAATGGGGAAGGGGAACATTATGAGCATGTAGCAGGGAAGGTTGGTTTTCCTTTCTTTGGTGAGCTAATCCTTGACTGTCTGAATCGGACAGAGCTGGCGATGACACAGACCCATGTGTTCAAAGCTGCCGAGCTATGTCTGAAGGCTCAAGAGCAAGCGATCAATCTAACCCCAGCAATACTCAGATAACGATGGAATGATGAACGGAGGGTAATATAGATGAAAGAACTTGGAGCAGCCATTATTGGATGCGGAGCCATTTTCCCTCTTCATGCAAAAACATTAACAGGCATCGATGGTGTGAGACTACTTGCGGTTGCAGATATTGATGCTGATAAAGCATTGCAGACGTCTAATGAATATGATTGCCAAGCCACTAATGATTATAGAGAAATTTTAAAGGATGACCGTATTCATGTTGTACATCTCTGTACGCCTCATTATTTACATGCAGAGATGGCTACGGAGTTGTTACAAGCAGGAAAACATGTCCTTACCGAAAAGCCTATGGCGGCAGATCTTCCTTCAGCCAGACGAATACTTGAAGCCGCACAGCAAAGCACAGGTCAGCTTGGTGTGGTGTTTCAGAACCGTTATAATGATGCCTCGATGTATATTAAGCAGGTGATTGACTCAGGAATATATGGGAAGCTGCTCTGTATGAAAGGAATCGTGACCTGGCACCGTAGCGAAAGTTATTATAGCGATAGTAACTGGAGAGGACGCTGGTCTACGGAAGGTGGAGGTCTGCTAATTAACCAAACCATTCATACACTGGATTTACTTCAGTGGTTTGGTGGAGAGGTGGCATCGGTGAAAGGGAGTATTACCACGGATGTGCTAAATGGGGTCATAGAGGTAGAAGATACCGCCCATGCCTGCATCGATTTCACTAGTAATGTCAGAGGGCTTTTTTATGGTACAAATACCTATCTGGAGAATTCTCCAGTGGAGCTGGAGCTAGTTTTTGAAAAGGGTACTATCAACCTCCGCAGAGATCATTTATATCTTTGGAAGGATGGAAAGGAAACCTTGCTGTGCGAGCCTAGTTTCAGTGCCACGGAAGGTAAATCCTATTGGGGCACCGGGCATAAGAGACTGATTGAGGACTTCTATGAGCATGTCGCCAGGGGTCAAAAGTTTTGGTTGGATGGTGCTGAAGGGATAAAAGCGCTGGAGTTGGTGGCGGGGATTTATAGTTCATCGCAGAAGGCTGAATAAATGATAAATAAGCTGTATCAAAAGTAGAGTAATCTACGAATGATACAGCTTATTGTATTTTAATGTAAAACACTTGTACTCAATCCTCCTAAATCAACGAAACTCTAAATAACCTGTAACCTTCCTTGGTAGCTTGTCCATGGGGGTGATTTATGTAATTATGTTCTTGGGTAAGTAATTCGTAGATTTACAATAAATATACACTGATGATTAACGGCAAGTAGGAGGGATTAGGAATGAGTGTTACATGGAAAAGAAGGATTCTGATCAATGATCCTATTTCACTAGATCCAGTTCAGATTCAGCAAGACTTGTACAGCGGCAACCAAGTTATTGTCCAGTTCTCTGATCCATCGACCTATGGTTCGATTCTGGATGAAGTAAATGAGCTTTGCGCGCGTTTTGATGAAAATTTTGGAGTGCGTTTTTATGGCCACTATTCTGTATCCTTTGATTGTGAGACACTCCTGCAGATTCCAAATGTTAAAATGCTGCTGCTGAATTGTCTTCACCAGGCACATAACACGAACGTATTGGCTAAGCTGAATAACCTGTATAGTCTGAGCGTGGGGATATATGAGCTTGAAAATCCGGAAATTCTGAGTATAGATACGTTACGGTCTCTAAGTATTTTAAATATTAGCTCGGAGAAAAAGATGCTTAATCTGGAATACCTAAAAGAATTCTCCCGTTTAGAACAGTTGCATGTTATAGGTAAGGTTAAAAACCTTGATGCTATTGGAGATCTGGAGGATCTTACCTATCTCGCGCTGCACTCCATCAGCAACAAACCCTTACATTTTATTAATCGGCTAAAGAAATTGAAAGACCTACGTATTTTACTTGGAGGCAGAGAACATATTCAGGACATCGAAGAAAATGAAATCGAGAGCCTGGAAATTTGTAGAGTCCGTGGCTTTCATGACCTGAGTAATATTTCGGTTTTTCGTGCGTTAAAAAAGCTTGTGATTGAAGATCAAATCCAGCTACGTGAGATTAACTTTGATCAGCAGATGAAGGCACTGGAAGAGCTAACGATTATGAATTGCAAAACATTGGCTCATTTGACGGGAATGGAGCAATTACCTTTTCTGCATAAGCTTCGTATTTTCAAAACGGCGATCGATTTTGATTCATTTATAGAACAAGAGCTTCCAATCGGCTTAACCACAATAGAGTTTGCAACTTTTAAAAGAAAAGTAGATCAGGAAATTCAAAAAACAATAGTGGGGTTGGGCTATCAAAACGGAATTGTCTACAATGAGAACAGGGCATGATGCAGCCTTTTTTTGTTCCTTAAATCTTGAGGACTTATTTCTATCTTTTTTACAAGCTTTTAAATATTTTATTTTTTTCATATAATAGTAGATATTAAATTTATAAATAATTGTATTACACCATGATAAGGTTATAATTGATACAGAAAAGGTGTGACGCCTAAGAAGGAGCGCCCACATCCTTTCTGCAAAATTCAGGGGATAAGGATGGTAATAATGGGCAAAAGTGCAACTGATACAGACGTCATTTTAATTGGTGCCGGAATCATGAGTGCGACTTTAGGAACACTTTTGAAGGAATTAGTACCGGAATGGAAAATTAAAGTATTTGAAAAGCTTGAGAAAGCAGGGGAAGAAAGCTCTAATGAATGGAATAATGCAGGAACCGGACATGCGGCGCTCTGTGAGCTTAATTATACTGTTGAAAAGCCAGACGGATCTATAGATATTAGCAAAGCTATTCAGATTAATGAACAGTTTCAGCTTTCGATGCAATTTTGGTCTTATCTTGTAAATCGCAAGCTGATACATACTCCCCAGGACTTTATTATGCCGTTACCTCATATGAGTTTGGTGCAAGGGGAGAAGGATATAGCTTTTTTAAAGAAAAGATTTGAAGCGCTCTCAAAAAATCCTTTATTCCAAGGGATGGAATTTTCCGCTGACTCTAAAAAACTGATGGAATGGATTCCGCTTATTATACAAAATCGTCCTGCGAATGAATCCATTGCGGCTACAAAAATTGACTCTGGAACGGATGTTAACTTTGGTGCTTTAACGCGTATCTTATTTGAGCATTTAAAGAGTAAAAACGTCGATCTTCACTACAAACATAGTGTCAATAGTATGAAACGCAATAGTGCTGGCTTATGGGATCTAAAAATCAGAAATGCCAGCGGTAACATCGAACAACATACAGCGAAATTTGTGTTTATTGGTGGCGGGGGAGGAAGCCTGCACTTACTGCAGAAATCCGGTATTCCTGAAGGAAAACATATTGGAGGATTCCCAGTAAGTGGTATTTTTATGGTGTGTAATAATCCGGAAGTTATTGCGCAGCATCATGCCAAAGTATACGGCAAAGCTAAAGTTGGAGCCCCTCCAATGTCCGTACCGCACTTAGACACAAGATTTATCGACAATAAAAAATCGCTTCTATTTGGGCCATTTGCCGGCTTCTCACCTAAATTCTTAAAAACGGGCTCAATGTTTGATTTAATAACTTCTGTAAAACCGGATAACCTCATAACAATGCTGTCGGCAGGTGCTAAAAACATGTCATTAACAAAATACCTGATCGAACAAGTGCTGTTATCGAAAGAAAAACGTCTGGAAGAACTGAAAGAGTTTATCCCCAATGCCAAAATTGAAGATTGGGATCTTGTTGTAGCTGGTCAGCGTGTGCAAGTTATCAAAGATACAGAAGCTGGCAAAGGCACACTTCAATTTGGTACGGAGGTTATTAGTGCCGCTGATGGTTCGGTCGCAGCATTGTTAGGGGCTTCCCCTGGAGCTTCTACGGCTGTTCACGTGATGCTTGAAGTGCTTAACAAATGTTTCCCTCAATATATAAAAGAATGGGAACCCAAAATAAAAGAAATGATTCCTTCTTATGGCTTGTCACTAATGGATAATCCCGTGCTTCTGCAGAAAATTCACACTACAACAGCAGATACACTGGGTTTAGGTGGAAAAGAACATGTTTTTAATCAAAAGGTGTTTTAGTAATAAAAGAGCTGCCGAGAGGCAGTTTTTTTTTTGCTCAAATCTGAACTATTGACACAAAAGTGTATTACACGTATAGTACATAAATGAGATGTATGAACCACTTAGTACACACACTTAGTATATGGAGTTGGTTGTATGACAGAAGAACAGAAATCAGGCGTCAGCTTTAATATTCGTGAGCCGGTATATATTCAAGTTGTGCGTCATTTCAAGGAACAGATCGCCACAGGGCAAATCGGAGCGGGAGACAAAATTCCTTCACGGCGTGAACTGGCATCAGTAATGAAGATTAATGCGAACACGGCGCAGAAGGCATATAAGGAAATGGAGGAACAGGGTTTGATCGTAACAGAAGGGAATTCCCCGAGCCGAATTACACAGGATCAGCAAATCCTAAACTCGATTCGAGCTGAATTAATCGAAAGTGCAGTGGATATATTCATCAGCTCCATTCAGAATATTCAAATTCCAGTTGAAGAACTGGTAGAGATCATAAAGACAAAATATACATCCGAGCGCAAGTTATCTCCAGAGGGTGGTGACACAAGATGATCCAAGTGAATCAGATGGTAAAGAATTATGGATTCAAGAAGGTACTAAATGGCGTTAGCTTCACTGCTGCCAAGGGAGAGATTACCTGCCTGATCGGAATCAATGGTGCCGGGAAGTCAACAGTGCTGAAGTCCATCATGGGACTGACACCATTCAAAGGGGAAGTCTTAATCGATAACGCATCACTAACGCCTGCGATGTATGAGAAAATCACTTTCATTCCAGATTCGTTAACGATGCCCTCTAATATGCGAATTGCTGATTGCTTGAGCTTTATGGCTGACTTTTATCGGAATTGGAACGCTGAACGTGCAAAGGAAATGCTTAAGTTCTTCCGACTGAGCTCTTCAGATCGCGTATCCTCATTGTCGAAAGGGATGGCTGCGAAGGTGAATTTGTTGCTGGGACTTGCCTTGGATTGTGATTACATCCTAATGGACGAGCCGTTCTCGGGAATTGATATGTTCAGCCGCGAGCAAATTACTGATGTGTTCACGAGTGAATTGATCGAGGATCGTGGTGTGATTATTACAACTCATGAAATTAACGATATTGAGCATTTAATTGATAAAGCGGTCTTGCTACAGCACGGGAAGGTAGAACGTGAATTCTACTGTGAAGAAGTTCGCGAGCAGGAAGGTAAGTCCATTACGGACGTAATGAGAGAGGTGTACTTGAAATGAGAGCTTTTGTGAAGCTATTGAATTTTGAAATGAACCGATTTGCCAAAATATATATTGGACTCATGGTGCTGACAGTTGCCTTGCAGCTTGCAGCAGTCACCATCGGTGCTAATCATTGGCTGGATTCTGCGAATGAGGCAATGAGAGTGAATCAATGGACGCTTGAGCAATATCACAATGTGACTGGATATATTCAGCTAAACAGTATGATGTATGCTCGCTATAATGGACTTCTATATTTCGGACCCATATTTTTGAGCATAACAGTGTTGCTAATATATAGCTGCTTCATCTGGTACCGTGACTGGAGAGGTAAAAATACGATAGTATATCGCCTGCTCACCTTGCCATCCAATCGGGCGAATTTGTATTTTGCCAAGCTGGTTACGATCTTGCTATTCGCATTTGGACTTGTTGCCCTGCAAATTGTGCTTGTGCCACTGGAGCGTTTGATAGCACAGTCGATTCTTCCTGCTGAACTATATCGGAACATCTCGGTATTTGATTATTTGAAGTATCCTACTGTGCTTAAAGTTCTGGTTCCGCCCTACTTTTCTGAGTTTGTTCTATATTATGGACTGGGCATTACGGGCTTGATCGTCTTGTTCACAGCGATTCTAATGGAGCGGAGCTACAGACTGAAAGGGATCGGCTTTATCATATTATACTTAGCGGTTCTGGCTGGATTAGCCTCAATACCCTATCTTATGGGTTATAGCAGATATGATAGCTACTTCTATCCCGGAGAGATCATAGGTGCTTGTCTCGGATTAATAGTGATTATTGCTGGAGGTTCGCTTTGGTACAGCTTATATCTATTGCGTAAGAAAATATCGGTATAATTGAAGGGGTATGGAGGTTAAGGAATGAGAAAATATATGGTTACCGCCGTTCTTGTAGTGTTCTCGGTTGTTACAATCGGGACGTATTATGTACAGGCCTCACAAGAGACACTACCTAATTATAAGCTGACGATGGTTCAAGGGGATGCTTCCCTCGTTGAAGGTATAGCCTTATACGGAAATTATCTGACTAAGGATAGTGTTTTTGGCATCAAACGAGCTAATATCACTACAAATGGTACAGATTATCCAGATGAAAAGTTAACGATCAGCCAAAGCTTAAACCGAAGACCAGTGAACACACAATTGGATAAATGGAGGGATCAGCATCGTCAGTTCATGCGTGGGAAGAAGAACTTAGCTGGGTTCTATGAAAATCAGGATATGCTTGCTTACGTGAATTGGACCGTAGATAAGCAGCAATCAAATGATCCATCAGCGAAGAAAAATGCTAGACTCAGTATTTCTGTGCTTAATAAGCAAAAGGATAATACGCAGGAAATCAGATCCGATATCAATGTGGATCATGATGTTTCAGATATCTATGTACAAAATGTACAGCTTGTTGATCAAGAGCTTGTTGCAATGGTGTTTTTGAATCACGGCGCCAAAGGTTATGTAACTGAACCGCAGATTATCCGTGTTAATCTAACAACAAAGGAGATTACGAATGAGCCGCTCGTATTACCAGGAGCTAAATCTGAAGCAGCAAATGGGGATAATCAATTCGTTAGGTTAGCCAATCAAAATCTGGATCACTCGGATCAATGGATTTTAACGGTTAGTAAAGATAATCATAAAAAGGCATATCAAGTAGATGTTGCAACAGGACAAATCTCGCCGCTCGCGTTCCAAGGGCATGAAATGTTATTGAATAATATTATGAATGCGTATGGACAGAAAATTTATTTCCTGCAAAAAGCTGTATCGGGTAAGGAGAATATAGGATTTACTGTTATTTCTTACGATCTCGTGAGTAAAGAATATGAGACTACTCTGAAGAATACCAATATAGATTTAAGTGAAAACATTACCTATGATTTTAAACAAGACTATCTCTATATTGTGGGTTATAAGAATATGGATAATAAGTACTTCAAAGGTAATCGTCTATATGTATTCAATTTGACAAGCGGTAACCTTGAATACGAAGGAAAAGCAGTATCAACAGAAGCTGCAAATCAGGCTGAAGATGAAGCTAACATGGATTTGAATTTTATCGATCTCGGTCAGTATTAGAATTACTTGTAGAATAGAAAAATAGAGATAAAGAGATATGAAAAGGTGAAATAAGCCGAGCTAGTGACTTCAAAAGTCAATTAGCTCGGCTTTTTAGTCGAAAGTTATAAAACAACCAATAATAACTGTATATCGATTAAAATATATTGTAAAACGATAAATAATATGATAAATTCAATTCACAATAAATCTGTGAGGTGTGTTTATTATGGAAAGAGGATCAACACTTTTTTTAAGGGCAGCGGTTATTCTTATTGGTATCCCGGTGCTTGCCTTGTGCATATTTGTGGTGCCGGAAATAGCGAGTTTCGCAGCAGAACTGTATCCGGATTATAGTTTATTGAAATATCTCATTGCCATTGATTTGTATGCCTCGGCGATACCTTTTTACTTTGCACTGTATCAAGCTTTTAAACTGTTAGGCTATATTGACAAGAACAATGCTTTCTCGGAAATGTCTGTACAGGTTTTAAAGAAAATAAAATATTGTGCAATCATCATCAGTTGCTTGTATGTAGTTGGTATGCCACTCTTTTACCTCATGGCGGAGAAAGATGATGCCCCAGGGATTATAGTCATCGGCTTGATTATCATTTTTGCCTCCATGGTGATTGCCGTTTTTGCTGCAGTTCTACAAAAGCTTTTAAAAGAAGCTATTGATATAAAATCAGAAAATGACTTAACTGTCTGAGGTGAAAACAATGGCGATTATAATTAATATCGACGTGATGCTGGCTAAAAGAAAAATGAGTGTTACTGAGCTTTCGGAGAGAGTTGGAATAACAATGGCTAATCTTTCTATATTGAAAAATGGAAAAGCAAAAGCGGTGCGATTATCAACGTTAGAGGCAATTTGTAAGGCTTTGGAATGTCAGCCTGGAGATCTATTAGAATACAAAAATGATGAGGAAACATAAGAATGAAGTCAATAACACAATTACTGCATTTCGGATATCATCAGGCGATGAGTTGTATATTTCCTGTTGCGATTTTTGGGACTTTAGCTCTTTCTAACATAATAGAAATGCCTTTTCTTTACCGTTATGATGCCATTCTTCTAATACTGCTTACAGTGCAGTACCTCATGTACCGTACTGGATTAGAGACACTGGATGAAATAAAAGTAATCTGTGTGTTCCACGTTATTGGTTTATTGCTGGAAATCTATAAGGTAAAGATGGGTTCATGGGCATACCCTGAGCCAGGGTTTACGAAGGTGTTTGGTGTACCCCTCTATAGTGGATTTATGTATGCAAGTGTCGCAAGCTTTATGTGCCAGATATGGCGAAGATTGAAAATGGATATGACCGGTTGGCCGGGGCTTGCTTCAGCGGGATTGTTGGGAGGAGCCATCTATTTAAATTTTTTCACACATCATTTCATTCCTGATTTTCGTTGGTGGCTGACAGCGCTTGTGGTTGTTGTCTTCTGGAAAACATGGATCACTTATAGGGTACGGACGGTTACCTATCGAATGCCCTTGACACTGGCCTTTTTTATTGTAGGATTTTTTATCTGGTTAGCTGAAAATATCGCTACATTTTTTAATGCATGGAAATATCCTGATCAATATCAAACGTGGCAACTGGTTAGTTTCAGTAAGATCAGTTCGTGGTTCCTTCTAGTGATCATTAGCGTCATTATAGTTGCCCAGCTTAAACATGTTAAGGCTAGCCGTAATCCGATAAATTCATAATTGAGCTGAGTTCGGACAATACGGTTGATTTGACGAATAAATCATTCGTTTGTTACAATGACGGCATCAATTAGGAAAAGGATGAGGACGATGGTTCGTCGTTTGAAAAGGTTTAAGAATGTCGCTACTGCATCAAGCTTCTAAGTATAAATGAATTACATTACTTAGAAGCGAGGGAAAGAAAATGAAACAACATCAGTTCAGCCACTGGTCTGAAACTAAGTATTTAAAGGATATTGTCACCAACCCAATGATAGAGGTAGGAGAGTACTCTTACTACTCTGGTTATTACGATAATCTTGATTTTGAAGATGGGTGTGTCAGATACCTTTGGGGTGATGAACAATCAAGAAAGTTGTTTAATCCCAGTGAAGATTATGGTTGGCATTTAGATAAATTGATTATAGGAAATTATGTTTGTATTGCTAGTGGTGTAATTATTCTCATGGGTGGGAATCACAATCATCATCCTGAATGGATTACCGTGTATCCTTTTGTAGACCAGATTGCAAACTCTTACGAATCCAAAGGGGATACAAACATTGCTAGTGATGCCTGGATTGGGATGAATGCAATGATTATGCCCGGCGTGAAAATAGGCGAAGGTGCTATTGTTGCGGCAGGATCAGTTGTTGTAAAGGATGTCCCACCGTATACGATAGTGGGCGGCAATCCTGCTAAAGTGATCAAGCAACGGTTTACAGATCAAGAAATCGAAAAGTTAAAGGAAATGTGCTGGTTCGATTGGAAACGTGAGAAAATTGAACAAGCCACGTCTATCTTTTCAAGTTCATCTATTGATCAATTATATGACTTTTACCTTAAAGAAATAAAAAAATAACAAAATCAGAACAGGCTGCCGGTATATTCGGCAGCCTGTTCTTTTATCTGACAGGGTAGTTTAACAATAATTGTTTTTTACCAGATTAATCCTAATTAGTATGTTAATATAGGAATGGACTCATTTAATAAGTTAGGAGGAAATTATATTATGGCCTTACCTTTACAAATCCGTCGAATGACACAAAACGATATTGATATTATACATACGGGGTTATCTGAGCATGACGTAAGCCAACCTCTTGATTATGTCCAACGTTGTTGGCAAGAAAATCAAAATGAAAAGCGAGTTACACTTTTAGCTTTTTGTGAAAATGAGTTTGTTGGATGGGGACATGTGGTATACAGGTCGGAATATCCTTATTTTGCAGAGAATAATATACCTGAAATTCAAAACTTTGACGTCATCCCGCCATTTAGGAAACGTGGGGTAGGAAGTGTATTAATTGAAGCTCTTGAAAAAGATGCTTTTACTATATCTAATACTATTGGTATTGGATTTGGATTATACGCTGACTATGGAACCGCACAACGGATGTATATAAAGCGTGGTTTTATCCCTGATGGGCGGGGAATCATGTACGATAATAAGCCTGTTGAGCCTGGGGCACATGTTTGTGTGGACGATGATCTCTGCCTTTATCTAATAAAAACTATTGAGCAATAAAAGCAGCTCTTGTACGGGGGGAGATAGATTCTGAAGTATATCGAATTTGGTATCGGCAATACATGGCTAATTAGAACTGAAACGGAGTTAGAGGATGGAACGGAATATGAAGAAAAAGGCATAATGAAACCGGTAAAGTTCCGCTCGTTATATTTCAGGATTTGGATTGGCAAAACTGTAATCATTCTAGACTTAAAACAAGGCTTGAAAATATGTAAGAAGAGTCGTAAAACGTTGAAGATTATTTTTGGTATAACAAGTCTTTAGGTTAAGTATGACAAGGTTGCCGTCTAAATGAACAAATGGAGGAGACCTGACACGAGACTTAGTGCTCTACCTGAGAATTATTAAAAACTCAAAATATAACGACAAGCGAGGTTTAAATGGATAATCCAGAGAATTTGACCCAAGCGCTGTCTAAGTTTTATGAAGAACTTGAACGATCTGATTTACCGGTTAATACTTTTATGCTATTACGTAAGGGAGAAGTTATTACCGAGTTTTATCGTCAACCGTACCGCAAAAACGTTCCCCAGGTTTTATTTTCTCTAAGCAAGAGCTTTACATCTATTGCAGCAGGCATAGCATGGGATAACGGTTATTTTGAATTAACGGATAAAGTGGTTTCTTTTTTCCCGGATCAGCTTCCTAGCTCAATTTCACCTAATTTAGAGAAGATGACGATACATCATCTTCTTTCCATGAATACAGGACATAACAATAGTATCTATGGTGCGATAGCCAAGCAAAATGATTGGGTTCGTGCCTTTTTAGCTTTGGACGTAGAAGATGAACCGGGAAGTTATTACAATTACAATACACACGCCACTTATATGGTTTCGGCTATTATCGAAAAGACGACTGGAGAAAATCTTGTTGATTTTTTAATGCCAAGATTATTTACGCCATTGGACATAGAAAGACCAGAATGGGAGACTTGCCCGTTAGGAATTGTTGCTGGTGGAATGGGACTAAGCATACCAACAGATGGAATCGCGAAATTTGGCCAGATGCTCCTCAATCAAGGGGTTTACAATAGTCGTAGAATTGTTTCGAAAGATTATTTAAAGCTGGCGCTAAATGAACAAAGCGATAATCGTTGGGGACAAAATAAGGCTGACTGGTCAAACGGATATGGTTATCAGTTCTTTATGTGCAGGAATGGATGTAAGATGGGGAATGGAGCTTTTGGTCAATTGTGTTTCATTGATCCGAGTCAAGAGATTGTGATTGCTGCAACTTCAAGTTTTACCGAGATGAAGAAGTTACAGGATTTTTTAGATATCATATATGCAAAATTACTGAACTTTGATTGGCCAACGGTTGCATCTAACATTATAAAACCTCCTACATTTACCTCCTTAGTAAACAGGATAGTTAAAGTAGATTATAGATCGTACAGTGGAATTTATATCTTTGAAGATAATAAGCATAAAATCAAAGAATTAACACTGAAGTTTGAAGATGAGCACCTTAGTTTTTCTTTACTTTACGACGATCATTTAGATGAATTTCCGTTCGATTTTTTAAGGCCTACCCATGCAAAAAGTTTATTTATTAAAGACTTATCCCTTAGTGAGCAGGAAGTTTGTACATCTGCAAGCTGGCAATATGATGATTCCAAATTAATCCTCACGGTATATTACATTGAAACCCCTTACGTAGTTGATTACACTTTGAGTTTTAGCGGTAAAAAAATTGAACTGCATATGCATAGGAATCTTTCCTTAGAGGATAGAGAAGACATAACTGTTATTGGTTGGGAGGGATGAAATGACCAAGGGTAAAGGTTGGATAGCTGTTTTATTTTTGCTGTTTTCTTTAGTTTTTGTGGGAATCACACATCAGGGTACTATGTTTGGGGATTACCTCTTCAGAACCATTGGAATTCCGCCTTGGAGCGAACCTGCGACAAACCATGGTTTACATTATTCAGCAATATTCGGGATCATTTTGTTAATTTTCAGTGGGAGTTTAACTATAAAGCACTTTAGACAGTGTTATAAAAAATATGTAGGCAGAACCGTTTTGCTTGCTATCATCATTTTCATTATATTATATCCATTTCTAACAGAACGATTGTATTATCTTGTGAATATGAACAATGATGGAATTGAAGTTGTGGATTTTCTGGAAAAAGATTCGCACTGTATGTACGGTACTCAAGAGGATATTGTGCAGGTTCAATGTACAATCAGGCTAATCAACTATGGCGGGCAAAATGAAACCGTTATGATCCGTCCAATCTTTCGAGAGTACGGTAATCCTCAAGGGATCTGGTCATTCGCAGAGGTTCAGCCGCAAGAGATTACCTTGTTACCAAGATCTAATATTAAACATAACATTCACTTTGAGAGTAAGTCTGACGCTCGAATTGCTGAATTCGGGGCGAACGGTAATACCGATTATTTTGGTGTGGAGTTCGTCAAGGATGGACATAAAAAGGAAGTCATTAGGGACTGAATTAATAAAAAGATTCATGTCAGTATTAGTTTTGATATTATTACAGCTGAGTAGTAACGGAAGGGAAGGTTTCCAGTGACTCAACGACTGATAACAAAAGTGAACCAGCGCCTCGATAGTGTGCGTGTGCTGGTTCAAGAAATGATCATGTCTATAGGTAGCGAACAATGGAAACAGGAAGCGTGTGTTCACCTGTACGGAGTTTCTAGTTTCGCTTCATTGCTTGCCATGAAAAGAGAACAAAATCAGGAATTGGCAGCCATTATAGGACTGCTTCATAATTATTATTTCTTCAAAACCGGAGTCAAGGAATTTCCAGGTCCCAACAGTGCTGATACCGTAAGGCCTTTATTAAGAGACTTGAATATGTTTACCAAAGAAGAGCTGACTCAAATTCTAAAGGCAATCTTCCATCAAGGGGACAGGAATAAAGTTCAGGGTCCCTATGAAGAGATTCTAAAGGATGCTCAAGTTCTACAATCATATTTTCAGAATAGGAATTGTATCTTAATGCCTCAGGACAATACTAGACTTCGGAATGTACTTCGTGAAATGACGATCCCAGAGGATTTTTTGGAAAAGGTAGATTACAGTAGCGGGGCTGAAGTTCTCCAGCCTACGGATAAACGAGGTAAGTTAGCTAATATTGCTGAAACATTTGGAAAAGAAAACATTGTTGGAATACCAGGAAACGAACGATATCGAGAAATCTGTAAATATTGGCCTGACCAAGCGATTTATAAAGTATTACAAAACAATTGGTGCGCAGCATTTGTATATTACTGCTGTATGCAAGCTGGATTTCTGCTGCCGATTCGATATCCGAATGCTGATTTTCGATTAGCTGGCGTAGGGGCTTGGTTAGAGTGGGCGCAACTACCTGAGACCGCATTTTTTTATTTTGACGGGCAAGAGGGGTTTACTCCTCAACGTGGTGATATTGTGATTTATGAAAAATTGCTAACTAATGACCCTCACGATCATACAGGTATTGTTTTAGCATGCGATGACAAGGAGATCTTAGTTGCTGAAGGAAATAGGGATAATCAGAATTATTCCAGTGTTTTCTACAGAGATCGCTGGCATTGCGTATATGGCTATATCCGTATCGCTAATGACTATGAATTTGAGTTTAGTGGTGAGTATACTCCAATTTAGTTGAGGGGAGTTCATTCGGATGGTCACAGTTAAGAATATTAAGGCTGAGTATTTATTAATGACTAACCCTAATTTTGAATTATTTTCAGAACATGCTCTGGAAAAAATAATACGCTGCAACAGCAAAACATCTAAATAAAACTCCGGTTTTTATCGTTACTTTTGAAGGGAAAAATGAGCCAGCTTGGGACAAAGGTTCTTGAGCTTCTTCTCTTTTAAAAAGCGAACAAACTTGCCTTTTAGCTATGTTAGAGTTATCATAGATTTCTAAAGTCGTTAATGGAGGTGCTGAATGAAATATTCCCAAGCGACAGATTATGCACTTCATGCAATGCTCTATATGGTGACGGTGGCGTCTGATAAGCCGGTGGGTGTTCAATTGCTTGCTGAGAAGTTAGGTGTTTCCCAAACCTATCTGTCCAAAATGATGACTAAGCTAGTGAAGGCTGGATTGATTCAATCTGCACCTGGTGCTAATGGTGGTTATCGTCTCAGACGCAAGTCGGAAGAAATCTCTTTTTTGGATATTATCCATGCAATCGAAGGAACGGCTTCCTTTTTTGAATGCAGTCTAGATCACGGAAGTGAATGTCTGATTCAACAGGTTGTGATTGACGCTGAGCGACAGATGGAGCAGTACTTAGAGAACACGAAAATTGCAGATTTGGCAAAAACGATGAAGACGGAGTAAAGATCCGTTCTTTTTTCGGGTTTATTAGAGACAATATAAATCCGTAATGACTTTAATGAGGGTTTTGATACTAAAATGTGAAGTTTAAAACAATGGAGGATGATTACAATGACTGAAGAGCAAAAATTAAATGCCAAGAGGGCGACCTATGAAAAAACCACTCATATTTCGATTCCCTCTTATGATTCATTATTTTCGATGATCCAATCTTATTTTCGCTTCGAGTTAGGTGACATCCCTGTATCTATGCTCGTGGTCGGTGCGGGCGGAGGAAATGAATTTTCGGCATGGGGGCCATCTAACCCAAACTGGACATTTACTGGAGTGGATCCTTCGGAAGATATGCTTAAGATCGCGAAATTAAAGATAGATGAACTGGGCTTAGAGAGCCGTGTCAGTCTGATTTCTGGGACAATCGATGATCTTCCTCAGCAGGACTCAAAGTTCGATGTGGCAAGTTGTATTTTGGTCCTTCATTTCATCCATGATGTTCAAGAAAAATTGAAATTGCTACGCTCCATAAAGGATAATCTGAAACCGGGTGCTCCATTTGTTCTCGTAAGTGCATATGGAGATTTGGATGATCCTGAACTCCACGACAGAATAAACGTATGGAAAAGCTTTTGGGTTGCAGGGTATGAATCTCCCGATGCGTTTGATAATGTAAGTAGCAATATTACAAAAATTTCTTTCCTTCCCGAAAAACAAATTGAAGAGTTATTGAAAGAATCAGGCTTCACAAGAATCACTCGATTTTATTCTACTGGAATTATGGCAGGCTGGATGTGTCACGCGGAGTGACTAGAATACTTTCGGACCCAGATGACGTTATTTGTATATATTTAGGCGTTGGAGCATGATTTCGGACTCCAGTGCTGCTATTCCTTAAATAGAGGGTGATATATGGTGATTATCATGCTCATAGCGACTATGGAGTCCGCGAGCACCCTTAATATAGGAAAAAGTAGCGTATAAGGTCAACTGTGTCCTATAGTGCGATTCATAAGTGTGATTAGTACTTAATTAAACCAAGTTTAAGGATTAGATCAGCGATCAGGTAGCTTCAAAAAGTAGGGGGTGCCCAACAGCCATTGTATGGCTATGGACACCTCATTGTTTTTAACGAAAGTGACTAATCTATACATGAAGCTTGTAACGATTTGCTTTGCTTATCCGCTGAATGTCTGCAAGTTCCTCCGAAGTGAGTGGAGCTACATCAGCAGCCATTACATTGCTTTTTAATTGCTCCAGACTGCTTGCCCCAGGAATAATAACAGCTACAGATGGATTAGCTAGTGGATAATGAAGCGCTGTTTGTGCAAGATTGCGAGAGTCACTAGTTTCCTGCGAAAGCTGATCATGCAAATTCAGAAGTTCCTCACTACTGTAATCTAAGTAATTCTTCTCCGCCTTGCTGCGACCACGCTCTGATAGAATGCCCCCTGCTAGAGGCCCGCGTGCGATCATGCTAATTCCATGCTTTGCTAGCAGAGGAAGGATTTCTTCCTCAGGACGTCGATCTAAAATGCTATATTGGCTCATAACACTTACGATATTTGATTTTTTCACATATTCTCTAATTACATTAGGACGAATAGAAGAGATCCCATAATAGCGGATAAGACCCTCTTGCTTAAGTTCTTCAAAAGCTTCAATCGTTTCGTCAATTGGATCTTCAATAGTGCCGCCATGCAGCTGGTATAGATCGATGTAATCGGTTTGCAGCCGTTTAAGACTATCTTTGACTGCATTTTTAATATAGGCTTTTGAAGGGTCCCAGCTCCAGCCTTCTTGGCCGGGAATTCTGCGGTTGCCAACTTTTGTGGTCAGGATTACATCCTGTCGACGTTGACGAATGGCTTGGCCAATAATTTCTTCATTACGGCCCTCATCATAAAGATCTGCTGTATCAACAAAATTGATTCCTTGATCGAGTGCTTCATGAACAATGGAAATGGCTTTCGCCTCATCCGTACCCAAAGACATACAGCCAAGTCCTATCTCACTTACATACAAATCGGATTGTCCTAAACGATTTTTTCTCATAGCGCATTCCTTTCTACTTCTGTTGTTGTTATATTATAACGTTTTGGAGAATTGAATTCTAATGGTGCTTCGGACTTCCATTGACTTTATGATCTTTTGGCTTTATCGTCATAGCATATATTCTTAATTAGATGAAGATAGATAGGGAGAGATTGGATCATATGGAACAAGCGATGTTTGCAGGCGGATGTTTTTGGTGCATGGTGACACCGTTTGAGGAATTACCAGGCATTCATGGAATTGTATCGGGATATGCGGGAGGGATAACTGAGAATCCAACCTACGAAGAAGTCAAAACCGGAACAACGGGGCATTACGAGGTTGTGCAGATTACGTTTGATCCAGCGCTTTTTTCATACGAGAAGCTGCTTGAATTATATTGGCCTCAGATTGACCCTACCGATGATGGTGGGCAATTCCAGGATCGAGGAACTCAGTACCGGACAGCGATCTTCTATTATAATGAAGAACAGCGTTTAGCAGCTCTTGCCTCGAAGGAACAGGTTGCGGTCAGTGGCAGATTCTCCGGTCCAGTCGTTACGGAAATTCTTCCGGCGCCAACTTTTTATCGTGCAGAAGAGTACCATCAGGATTATCATCATAAGAATCCCAAGCACTACAAAGAAGATCGGGAGCAATCCGGTCGGGATACTTTTATCGCTAAACACTGGTAAGTGTTGAAAAAACTTTAAACCAAGAGCATCCTGAGTCATTCATGGCTTACGGGATGCTCTTTTTGCATTATATACAAATTTTATTTATTTTAAATTCTACATACTTTCCACACATTTGTAGACTAAACTACTCTAAATCAAGCGAGAACATCATACAGGAGGGTTTAGGATGAAAAAAATCATACCATTTGTTGCCGTTAGTTTGCTTTTGAGTACAGTGTTAACAAGCTGCCAATCAGGCAATAATGTTCCATCTAAGGTTAATTCGCAAGCTAGTTCTGCAACGGTGGAGCAACCATGGATAGCTACGAAGAATACTACTCGTATTAACACTTCAGATCCGATTCAAGCCGCAGTGTTAGTTTCTCAGACTTTATGGACTGCGCAAACAAAGAATAATAGACCTTCAAGTGTAGTTTTGACGGATGTGAGTAATTGGCAGATCGCCGCAGTTAGTGCAGATTTGATTCATCATCCCAGTAATGGGCCTGTACTGTATACTACAAAAGAAGGGGTTCCTGAGGTTACTCTCGCTGAACTTAAGCGACTGAATCCAATAGGTGCTGAAGGCAATAAAGGGGTTCAGGTAGTGCTTGTTGGGCCTATGGCATCCAATGTCGAACAACAATTAAAGGCCATTGATTTAAAAGTAGACCGGATAGAAGGGGATGAGCCAGCGGCAGTAGCTCAGGCTATAGATACTTATTACGCCAAAGCAGCGGGTGAACTTCCAAAGTCGGTCATTATTGGTTCTATGGATAGCCCTGAGTACACGTTGCCAGCAGTGAATTGGATCGCACATATGCCTGAACCTCTTCTCTTTGTAACCAAAGACGAAATTCCTAACTCAACGGTCGAGGCTTTAAAAGAACGTGGAGGTAGCGCAACCATTTACATCCTAGGACCAGAAGACATTGTCTCAGCAGATGTAGAAAAGCAATTAAAAGAATACGGAACAGTTCTCCGTATAGCTGGAGAAGATGTTTTTAAGAACGCTATAGCTTTTGCAAGTTTTAAGGATGCCAATAACGGATTCGGCTGGGGAATCAATACACCCGGTCATAACCTGTCTTTGTTAACCACGGATTCAACGATGCTCGCTATCGCCGCTGCGCCTTTTTCTCATTTGGGGAAACATGCGCCGCTTATTTTTACGGAAAAAGACGGGCTGCCAGATTCAGTAATGGAGTATATGATGGAGCTTCAACCTAAATTTCAAGATTCACCAGCAGAAGGTCCTTACAATCATGCTTGGATAAGTGGGGATAACCTTACAATAAATGAGCGAGCACAAAGTGAAATCGATGACATGCTAGAAATCTCACCTGCTGCAGGAGGCAATCCGCATTCCGGTCACTAACCATCATCAGAGGCTGGCATCATTTAGGGATGATGTCGGCTTGTTCTGTGTTTTTTTTGTATAATGAGAAGAACTAGGTCATAAAGAGGGTGAACGGCTTGAATAAGCTACAGATACTGATCGTAGATGATGAATGGAACATGCGGAATTTATTGCGGATTTATTTAAGTAAAGAAGGGATGTCTACAAAAGAGGCGTCAACGGGTCATGAGGCACTCCAACTGTTGAAACAACACAGCTTTGACCTAATCTTGCTGGATGTGATGATGCCGGATATGGATGGCTGGCAGGTCTGCAAGCTGGTGAGGGAGTCAAGCTCTATCCCAATTCTAATGCTAACCGCACGTTCTGAAACCAAGGATAAGGTACGTGGTCTCGGTATAGGCGCAGATGATTATCTTACTAAACCGTTTGAGCCGGAAGAATTAGTGGCTAGGATTTATTCTCTGCTGCGGCGTTCAGCACTTACTTTTGTTCAACAACCTCAGGAAAAGGTGCTCACATACCCTGATTTTAAAATATACCCAGAAGCTAGGGAGGTACATATTCAGGATACATCCATTGAATTCACGCTCAAGGAGTTTGATCTACTGGCCACTTTGGCGCAAAACACTACCCGGGTTTTTACGAGAGAAGAACTGGTGGAGCGATTATGGGGGAATAATTATGAGGGGGAGAATCGTGTTATTGACACTCATATTAAGAATATCCGCGAGAAACTACATAAAGCAGGCCTAGCCTATAATCCGGTTCAGACGGTGTGGGGATTAGGTTATAAATTTCATGCTCCCGGTAATCAGGTATGAAAAATAACATCATCGGACTTAAGCTCGGTTTTGTTATTATGTCTGTTTTTGTGGTTGTTTTGCTTGTTCTTGGAATTACTATAGACCGGATGTTTACAAGCTTCTATTACAACGAGATGCAAAAAGAGACGGAGGAACTCACCTCACATTTTATTGGAATGGCGGAATCGCAGGATAGTTCAAACGAGCAGATGATGAGTACCTTTGCAGAATTTTCGGATGTCAGTATCTTTAATATCTCGAAGGATGGCCATGTGATACTCCACTCGGGTGCACATGATCGTATGGATCGTTCATTCATCCAAGCTTCGGATGTTAGCCGGATTTTCGCTGGGAAAAGTGTTGATTTTGAGTATAAAGATCCTGCTGGATATTCTTATTTTATCATTGGAAAACCAATAATGGAGGGGGATACAACTCAGTCTGCACTTTATGTAATGTCCTCTACAGAGAGTATGAAGCAATCTTTGGCTTCCATCCGGAACCTGCTGCTGATTGCAGGAATAGGGGCTTTTATATTGGCTTTAGGGATCACTGGTGTGATCGCCATGATTTTGTCCAGACCTCTGATCAAGATGCAAAAGGCAACCCGGAAAATCGCGGCTGGCGAGCTGGAAACGAGACTGTCTATACGTAGTAACGATGAGATTGGTTTTTTGGCAGAGGCCATAAATGATCTGGCTGTCGATCTGCAACGATACAGGGATACAAGGCAGGAATTTCTGGCAAATATCTCACATGAGCTGAGAACGCCCATTACATATTTGGAGGGGTACACCAAGGTTATAAAAGATGGACTTTACGAGACCGAAGGGGAAAGAGATCTATACCTGGACATCATTCATCAGGAAGCACATCGGCTCCAGCATCTGGTGGATGATTTATTTGAACTGGCAAAGATGGAGGAAGGAAAGGTTACACTTACCCAAGAGTGGATCGATCTCAGTAAGCTAGCGGAACAAGCCGTGCGCAGAGTTGAACTGAAAGCAAAAGAGAAGGGATTACACCTGAAGCTTCAGCTTAGCGGAGATGCGTATATGATCCGTGGAGATCAAAAACGTATGGAACAGATTATAATGAACCTTCTGGAAAATGCAATTCGTTATACGGATGAAGGCGAGATTATTGTTCATGTGGAATTTGCAGCGGATGCTGCAACTCTAATAGTTGAAGATACAGGAATAGGTATTCCTGAGAAAGAGCTTCCCTATATCTTCGAACGTTTCTACCGGGTAGAGAAATCACGTTCAAGACAATACGGTGGTTCAGGTCTGGGGCTTTCCATTGTTAAAAAGCTGGTGGAATTGCATGGAGGCAAGATTCGAATGATGAGTCAGCCTGGAGCGGGTACTCGTTGCGAGGTGCAACTATTTAATCTATCTAAATCCGAATAAATGTAAGTAAAAAGAGACTTCAGATACAAAATGAGGTCTCTTTTTTGCTTGTTTATAATGTTATTGATTCGACTCAAGCTCTTCAAGTGCCCATTCGCAAAATTGTATAGAGCTCTCCATATCAAGCACACGTTTGTGGATCAGTAAATAACGTCCAAAAGTGGTGGCTTTTAACTCACGAGTCTCACCGCATTCATCACGCAAGACTTCGTTTGCTTTGAGCAAAACCTTGTATCGCTCCAGCTCACTTTTACAAAACTCTGCACGTTTTAGCAATAGGTCCTTGGCTTCTTCCGGGTTGGATAGCCATAAGCTATACAGCTTAAAATGCAGCTCATCCCGCAGCACCGGAGGCTCTGCAGTAGTTTCCACCCATTGCCGCAATTGCTCCAGTCCTGCTTTCGTAATGGAGTATTCTTTTTTATCCGGTTTATCGGTCTGTTCAATGAGCTTAAAGGTGATATAACCTTGCTGCTCCATGCTCATTAATAGAGGGTAGATCTGACTATGTCCAGCACGCCAGAGCGGCTTGATATTCTGAGTTAATTCATATCCAGACAATGAGTTAGCGCTAAGTAAAGCTAGAAGTCCATAAGACAGTGTATTCATTACTATAAAGCCCTCCAGTTATTATAAATCCGTTTTCATTGAATTTTTCGGGCATATGTCATCATTGACATATTGATCGTACGATTATAACATTATTCAAGTCACCTTATATATGTAAAAGTAGACATATAAAAAATAATGAGGAGGGGAAGCATGGAAGAAAATCAAGCAAGCAAAATACATTTTTGGCCGATCATGATTGCCATATTCTTCGGGAATTTCGTCTCTGTCTTAAGTACAACGACGATCAACATTGCTGTTCCTCTTTTAATGGATCATTTCAATACGAGTCTGAACACCATGCAATGGATGGTCACCGGTTTTATGCTGGCGACAGGAGTAACCGCACCACTCGCGGGATATCTCGGAGGAAGATTCAGCTACAAAAGGCTTTATCTTTTCGCCTTGATGGGATTCACCATGTTCTCTTTGTTTTGTGCTTTGGCATGGGATCCAACATCATTAATTGTATTTCGGATGCTTCAGGGTTCGTGCAGCGGTCTCATCATGGCTTGTACGATGACCATCATATTTCAAGTAATACCGGGAGAACGCAGACCTTTTGCAGTAAGCCTCTGGTCGTTATCCGCGATGGTCGCGCCAGCCATAGGACCAACGTTTAGCGGGTGGCTGCTCCAATATGCCAGCTGGCATTGGTTATTTTTAATTAACATCCCTATTGGAATCATAGCTGTTATTCTAACCCTAACGTTAATTCCGTATTATCGAATGAATATTCCGAAGTCATTTGATATTCCTGGTTTCCTTACCGTTGTCCTCGGTAGTTTATCATTATTAACTGCATTTAGCCAAGGCAATAGCTGGGGATGGACTTCGTGGAAAACCTTATCGTTAATCCTTTTGGGAGTTGTGTTGTTAGTTTTGTTTGTTTTGCGCGAGCTGAAGGCGGAGGTACCTCTGCTGAATTTGCGTGTATTCCGTAATCGCCGTTTTACCGCCATGCTTAGTATCTATAGTTTAGTTACGATTGCGATGTATGCCGGAACCTATTTAACCCCTTTGTTCTTACAAACGGTAGAAGGGGCTACAACGCTTAAAACAGGGCTGATTTTATTGCCGTCCTCGATCCTCCTTGCCTTATTGAGTCCAATCGTAGGTAAGCTGTATCCAAAGTTCGGACCTGTGAAGTTGATTTCTGCGGGTATTTTATTTATATTCATCGGCTTATTCATGCTTAGTCGGCTGCAAACGAACATATCTTATAGCTTTATTATGTGGGCGATGGTCGTTCGTAATCTCGGCATTGGACTAGCCAATGTTCCAAGCAGTACAGCCTCAATGGAGGAAATTCCTGTCGAATGGTCTGGACATGCTACGTCGATCAACAACTGGGTCCGCAATGTGTTAAGCTCACTTGGGATTGCAGTATTCACCTCCCTGCTGTCGAGTAGATCCTTACTCCACTCTAAAGAGTTGATCAGCTCCGGTGCAAGTAATACAGATTCGATACGTTTGCTATCGTTCACGATGGGTGTGAATGATGTTTTTGTGGTAGGTTCCATTATTGTTTTGTTTGGATTTCCACTGATGTTTTTATTACGCAAGAAGCGTACTGTGGTAACTGTACAAAACGCAGGATAACCGGTACGATACAAAAAGCAGATCAAGGTTTTATCCTTGATCTGCTTTTTGTCTTAGATTACGTTTTGTTAATAAACTTTAATGCATCATATCGCCCATTCCACCCATACTCCCTACAATTTCCGGATTAATCATCCCAAATATCATCGCGATATGCGCCACGACCAAGAATCCACTAATAAGCAGAAAATGCAGCTTCATCTTGTGCTCTTCCGATCGTTTACGGGCAATCAGACCAAGATCTAACAAAGCCAGTGGCAATAAGAAGAGTACTCCGCTTAAATAGAAGCCCACGGCTACGATATCAACCCATGTGTGCCATTCCCCATTCACAGACAAAGGAATAAACGCAGTCGGGAACAAGTAGAGGAATACACCTGTGAAATATATCCCTGCGAGTATGCTGCAGACTTTGTTGAAGGATCGTAGTGGGCCTGTTAGATTCTTGGTGAACAAAATAATAAACTCTGTAATGGTAATCGTCTCAGCAAAAATCACGGGGATGGCCATGAATATAATCAAATTCCAAGGCTGGTTGTCCGCTAGCAAAGACATGTAATGCGTCATGTTCATAAGATACTCCTCCGATAATATGTAATAGCTTCAGTTACTTATCGTATTCGAGAAGTATGTGGAAAGTATGTGGAAACGAAGGTATGATAAATATATGCAATAATAACAGTCGAGGGGAGCAAGACAACCGTGGGAAGAGGATTACAAAACATTTTATTTGATTTAGATGGTACTTTAACAGACCCCAAAGAAGGCATCACCAAAAGCGTAGAATACGCTTTGAACAAATTTGATATACAGATCGAGCATTTGGATGAGCTTCTTCCTTACATAGGTCCTCCGTTATATGATTCATTTATCGAGCTGCACCATTTCACTGAGGAACAAGCGCTTCAAGCGGTTGCTTTTTACCGGGAGCGTTACAGTGCCACGGGATTATTTGAGAATATGGTGATTGAAGGTATACCCCAATTGCTGGAGGGACTTAAGACGAATGGATACTCATTGTATGTAGCAACCTCCAAACCGACTGTTTTTGCAGCACAGATTCTTGAGCATTATAAGCTCGATCATTATTTCAAACATATCGGAGGAAGTAATCTGGACGGTACCCGTTCTAAGAAGCAAGAGGTTATTCAGTACGTGCTTGATGAGAATGACATACATCCAGAGGAAGCGGTAATGATAGGAGATCGTAAGCATGATATCATCGGTGCTATTGGCTGTAGTGTTGAATCCATTGGAGTGACTTTTGGTTATGGTCCCAAGGAAGAGCTTGAACAAGCCGGTGCAGACCATATCGCCTTTCGTGTGGAAGAAATTGCAGATATCATTCAGCATATTTCATTGAGAGAACGGTGCACCAAATGAGTGTTATGAATACTCAAATACTTGACGGGAAATCGATTAAGCTGGTTCCAATAGATGAAAGTCATGCAGAAGGATTGGCGAGAGTGTTAAGAAATCCAGACATCTGGGAATTTACCTGGCGAAAAATAACGTCGGACGAGCAGGTGCAAGGATTAATCTCAACAGCTTTAGCGAATCAAAAGAACGGTTCACAAATTACCTTTACTATCATTGATAAAGCAACGGAGCGAATTATCGGAACCACTCGTATTATGTATCCGGATTTGGTTCATCGTAACGCTGAAATTGGATGTACCTGGATCTCACCAGACTATTGGAGAACTAGTGTGAACACAGAAGGCAAGTCGCTGCTGCTACACTATTGTTTTGAAGAACTAAAGCTGATCCGCGTAGAATTTACAGTGGTCGCGAACAACTTGAGGTCACAAAGAGCAGTAGAACGAATAGGGGCGGTTAAAGAAGGGGTTCTGCGTAAGCATAGAATCAAGTCTGACGGATCGATTCATGATAATGTGGTCTTTAGCATATTGGATACCGAATGGCCTGCTGTAAAAGAGAATCTGCATTATTTGATAAATGATAAATACGCATAAGTATAGATGAAGCAAACAAACGGGCTAGGGGCCGTTCCATAGGGAGCTACACTTCATCTATAATTGATGAATCAGAGTGGTGACGGAAGCAATTTGTTAAAGCAGAGTGAGCGTTTAATTGTATTTTGTACAACTATAATTCCTTAATTGGTCGGGGTATAGATATAACTGTATTTAGTACATCTATATTCCTCATTTAATTTCTTATAGGTGGATTTTCAGGGTTTTAATTGTACAGAATACAATTAAAACAAGAATAGTTACTTTTGCATACGGAATAAGTGTACAGAATACAGTTATTTCACATTTACCCTATATCACTCTCCATTATCTCATTCGAATCCTTTAAATTAGGTGCTAGAAGTATAACAAGAGGGAATGCACCGGAAGCTACGTTCTGTCTGAAAGGATTTCTTCAAGGCATCAGACTTGCAACTCCTGCTTAGTGAGGATGAATATACTTTGGTGGATCAGCGGATGATTAAGCGAGTTAAGCCAGAGCGTATAAGGATTTGCCCATAAATTTGCTTAAACACCCCCCACAGATCAAAAACACCAGGCAGTGATACTCCAATCCCGGAGAATCGCTGCCTGGTTTTTTTTAATAACAGAGACCGCTACAAATTCTAGAAAGAGCTGCTTGGGGCAGCGCCTTCTTTTATGATTCAGCCAATAGGCTGCTTATGGTTATTGTTTAGGACTTACAAGGATTTTTACTTGATTTTTTTCTTTCAAAAGAGCCTCAAACCCGTGATCAATCACTTCATTCAGTTTAATTCTCTTAGTAACAAGTTTTTCAGCAGGGAAGTATCCTTGTTCCATCAAGCTAATTACAGCGGGGAAAACATCACGGTAACCAATGATACCAGTTAAGTTGCGTTCTTTAAGTACGATATTGTTTGGAGTAATCGTAGCATCTTTTTCGAAAATACTAACGATCATGATTTGTCCACTCAATTTAGTGGAATTAATGGCTTGGGTTAGAACGGGAGGTACACCTGTCACTTCAAACGCAACATCTACGCCACCATCGGTACGTTTTTGAATTTCTTCGACCACATCATATTGTTTAGGATCGATTACAATACCACCAAGTTCCTTAGCTTTACTCTTACGTTCCTCGGAAAGTTCTACCACATAGATTTCAGCTGCGCCGGATGCTTTCAAAGCTTCAATGACCAGCAAACCGATTGGGCCAGCACCGAATACTACAGCTTTATCTCCAACCTTCAGTTGACTGGAACGAACAGCGTGTAGAGCAACGGCAGAAGGTTCCACCAGAGCACCTTGTTCATAGGATAAGCTGTCTGGAATTTTGTGCACCATATGTTGGTCTGCTGCGACGTATTCTGAGAATCCACCGCCACCACCAGCCAAACCTAGGAAGCCCATTTTTTCACAAAGATTATATTTACCTTGTCGACAAGCCACACATTCACCACATGCAAAAACAGGCTCTACGACGACGCGATCACCAACATTAAACTTGCTAACGCCTTGACCTACTTCTACGATTTGTCCAGAGAATTCATGTCCCATTACGACTGGAGCTTTTTCACCAGTAAGGGGATGATCTGTTCCTTGGGGAATGAAAATAGGACCGGCTACATATTCGTGAAGATCGCTGCCACAAATTCCGCACCATTCGATTTTGATTTTCACTTTCCCTTCAAGGGCTGCTGGTTCTTCAATCGTTTCTAACCGTAGATCTTTGACGTTATGCCATCTTAATGCTTGCATATCATTCATCTCCTAGATTAATAATTGATAATAAATAGTGTTTTATTTCTGGAAAAGAGGAAACGTTTCCGAGAACAAATATGTCACATAATTTTCATATTGTCAAATTTAAATAATGAAAATATTAATATTGAAAATTAGTGAAATATTTCACTAAAACAGAGTTATATCAAGCCTTTAGGCTCACATTAGTCGTTGAGATAAGTATTCTTCTATGTACTATTATGTTATAATCTATACATTGGAATTTTGATTTTAGATGAGTGGAATAGAGATAAATACGAAAACGATTCCGGAAATAAGGGGACTATCAGAGTGGCTAATAAAAACAAAGTAACCATAGAGGATGTAGCGAAACGGGCGGGGGTAGGTATTGCTACTGTCTCAAGAGCCATTAATAATTCAGAGGGAATTAGTTCCAAGACCAAGGCGCTGGTACTGCAAGTGATTGAGGAGATGGGTTTCACTCCAAATACCTCTGCGCAAAGCCTCAAAATCCGCCAAACGAAGCAAATTGCTCTGGCCGTTCCTGACATTCGCAACGCAATTATTCCGGATATCGCCTGGTCCGTAGAGCAAGCCGCCAAACAACATAGCTATCGGGTAATCCAGATTAATACTTCTGGCAACCCGCGGACTGAGCTCGAAACAATCCGTGAGGTCAAAAAATTACATGTAGATGGACTCATTATCATGCCTCTTGCTTATCCAAAGTCCATGGTAGAGTTAATTAATAAATCGAGTGTTCCGGTCTCTATCATTAACTACGGGAAAAGAATCACAGAAAATGTGAAAGCTGACATCGTTAGTTTGTCACGTTTTGAAGGACAATTAGTGATGGAGCATTTAATCAATATCGGTCGTACTAGGATTGCATATGCAGGGGCACAAAAAGATCTTATTGAAGATCGTTATCTTGCTTATCAGCAAGCTTTAAATCAAGTGGATATTTCGCTTGTTTATTTTGGCGAAGACTTTTCCTTGCAAACTGGACTACAAGCCGCTGACTATTTCTACAGCCTGACGCATATGCCAGACGCTATTTATGCAGTGAATGACATGGTGGCCATAGGTATTGTGAATCGGTTTAAAGAATTAGGCGTACGTGTTCCAGAAGATGTGGCGGTGGTTGGGGTAGATAATAACGCATGGACAACTATCACAACGCCTCAGATTAGTTCAGTTTCCATCATGGGGAATGAAGTGGCACGATTAGCCACACAGCTTCTTTTGCAACGTATTCAGGATAATATTACCGGGGAGTATCAAAGGGTGCAGCTTGATCCGCGATTAATCGTGCGAGAGTCAAGTGTTTCGGTTAGACGTAGTACGAATTAAAGGCCTCAAGTTTGCGACTACTAAGAATGAATAGGTTGTAAATCCTTTAAATCCTGCTAGACTTAATACAGAGTAATTTGATTGGAAATTAAGAAATGAGGTGCGGATCATTATGGCTAATATTTATAAGAGCTTAACCGATCTGATCGGAAATACACCGTTATTAGAGATTTCAAAGTATAGTAAAACCCAAAACGTAGAAGCAAGGGTTCTTGCCAAGCTGGAATCTTTTAATCCTGCAGGTAGTGTTAAAGATCGTATTGGATATGCAATGATCAAAGATGCGGAAGAGAGAGGTCTCATCAATAAAGATTCTGTCATTATTGAGCCTACTAGTGGAAACACTGGGATAGGACTTGCTTTTGCAGCTGCTAGCTTAGGGTATTCACTGATCATCGTCCTACCAGATACATTTAGTATTGAACGCCGTAAATTAATGCTGGCATTAGGTGCTGAGCTTGTGTTAACACCGGGAACTGAAGGAATGAGCGGAGCTGTAAGAAAGGCAGAACAATTAGCTGCGGAAATTCCAAATTCATTTATTCCCCAACAATTCAGCAATCCTGCGAACCCGGAAATACACAGAACGACTACAGCAGAGGAGATTTGGCGGGATACCGATGGAGATGTTGATATTTTCATAGCGGGTGTTGGTTCTGGAGGCACTATCTCGGGTGTTGGGAAAGCGTTGAAAGAAAAGAACCCCGCAGTCCAAATTGTCGCCATCGAGCCGTTTGACTCTCCTGTTTTATCAGGAGGCCGTCCTAAGGGACATGGGATTCAGGGCATTGGAGCAAACTTTATTCCTGAGAATTACGATAATGAAGTAGTGGATGAGATTTTTCAGGTGAAAAATGATGATGCCTATAGCGTATCACGTGCACTTGCGCGAACAGAAGGATTGCTGGTGGGTATCTCCTCCGGAGCAGCTGTTTACGCAGCTACACAAATCGCTAAGCGTCCTGAGAATAAGGACAAGACCATCGTGGTGATTCTGCCGGATACCGGTGAACGTTACTTAACCACTACGCTGTTTGATTTTTAACGGAACATGAGCGCTAGATCCAAGGAATTGGCTTTAAAAAGCAAACAAAAGGTTCAGCTATAGGCTGAGCCTTTTTGTTGTTGGAGTATTGGCTGTATATCTCCAGATAACGGGTATCTCAAGTAACTAAGAAGTTTAAGAGGGATTCAAAAACTCCCATTATTACAAGTAGCTAAGAAGTTCAAGGGGGATTCCAAATCTCCCATTTTGTATAGTAGCCAAGGAAGTTCAGTGTGTTTCGGACCGTATTGCAGCTATTTCGCCATTTAATCTCATTTTGCTGCGTTATCGGACTGTATAGCACTTATTGGCCAACATTTGTGGATAAACAGTGTAGTTTTGAGTAAATAGCTGCAACTGAGTCCGATAGCCTGCCGCAAACGCTCGAATGAACAAAATAACGTCTCCTGAGTCCGATCCATCGGCGAAAAGTATGTTATCCAGTAGCAGGATTCCAAAACTCCAATGTTCCTCAAGTAGCTTAGGAAGTTTAAGGGGGATTCCAATCCCCCCATTATCTCAAGTAGCTAAGAGAGTTCAGTGTGTTACGGACCGTATTGCAGCTATTTCGCCATTTAATCTCATTTTGCTGCGTTATCGGACTGTATAGCACTTATTGGCCAACATTTGTGGATAAACAGTGTGGTTTTGAGTAAATAGCTGCAACTGAGTCCGATAGCCTGCCGCAAACGCTCGAATCAACAGAATAACGTCTCCTGAGTCCGATCCATCGGCGAAAAGTATGTTATCTCAGTAGGAGGGATCAAAAACTCCCATTATCTCAAGTAGCTAAGGAAGTTCAGTGTGTTACGGACCGTATTGCAGCTATTTCGGCTTTTAAGCTCATTTTGCTGCGTTATCGGACTGTATAGCACTTATTGGCCAACATTTGTGGATAAACAGTGTGGTTTTGAGTAAATAGCTGCAACTGAGTCCGATAGCCTGCCGCAAACCCGCAAATGAACAAAATAACGACTCCTGAGTCCGATCCATCGGCGAAAAGTATGTTATCCAGCAGGGGGTTCCAAATCTCCAATGAACCTCAAGTGGCCAAGGAAGTTCAGGGTGTTACGGACCGTATTGCAGCTATTTCGCCTTTTTAGCTCATTTTGCCGAGATAACGGACTGTATAGCACTTATTGGCCAACATTTGTGGATAAACAGTGTGGTTTTGAGTAAATAGCTGCAACTGAGTCCGATAGCCTGCCGCAAACCCGCAAATGAACAAAATAACGACTCCTGAGTCCGATCCATCGGCGAAAAGTATGTTATCCAGCAGGGGGTTCCAAATCTCCAATGATCTTGAGTGTGATCCATCAACACAACACGATGATTGCCCCTAAAGCGACTTGCACGCCTCAAATCACCCGCCTCACAAACTCTAAGCGTTTTTTCCTGTTGTGTAATTTCCAGTTTAGAATAAAATGGAACTATTCCGCTAACCGCGCGTAACCGATAAATAAGAGAGATAATGATAGATCAGGAGGTACATATGAACACGAGAACTCTAAAAATACTGCTACATACCACACTTGCTGCCTTATTGTTAAGTGTATTGCTTTTGCCGGCTGTAAGTTTAGCCAAAACTGCTGTACCTAAGCATACAGGGTCATTTTATGTGAATGATTTTGCGAATGTGATTGACGAGAAAGCAGAGAATTACATGGTGAACTACGGCATTCGATTACATCAGGCTACTGGAGCTCAAGTTGTGCTTGTAACTGTGGATTCTACTGAAGGGGTTTCGATGGAAGAGTATGCAAAATCGCTTTTCAATAGCTGGGGTGTGGGGGCTGCGGATAAAAATAATGGTCTCCTGCTGCTGCTCTCTATAAAAGATGATGATTATTGGGCGGTACAAGGTAAAGGTATAGAGGAATCATTGCCTAACAGTAAGATTAAAGAGATTCTTTCACAATATCTTGAGCCGGATTTCGCAGCTAAAACATACAGTAATGGTGCTAGGAAGACGTATGGAGCTTTTATTCAAGCTATGGGTGGCACTTGGGCAGAAAATGTTGGCACCAAAAATTACGTATCCGATAATGCGGGTGTGCTCAAAAAAGTAACTAAAGACTATCTGAACGATTCCAGCAACAGATATAAAACAACAACCGGAAGTGGAATTTATGTGGTCACCGTAAAAAATGCTGGAGATAAAACATTGCAGGACTATACTTATATGAAGTTTGCTTCGGTAGGTGCTGGTCCTAAGGATGTTATGCTTGTATTGGACATAGGCGGAGACAACTATCATGTTCTACAAGGCAAGGATATCGACAAGGTTTTAACCAATGAGGTTATTAGTGATATTTTAAATACCGTGCTTGAACCCCAATTTGTGAAAAAAGATTACGGTACGGGAGCTACAACGACAGTTAATTCGTTCTACAGTTTCTTGTTAGCGAGAGCGGATCATCCGCAAGGAGTCACAGGAAACAACGGAAACAATGTTAATCCTGGGACTACAACGAATTCTGGTACTTCCTCTACTACAGCTACAAGTGGAGGTGAGGCGGTTAGTAAAAGCAAGGCTTTTCTAATTTTCTCAGCGATTTTTGGTTCGCTCATCTTATTTGGATTTACTGCTTCACGACGCAATAGATATATAGAAATGTATGGTTTGCCATTTAATCCATATAGCCAAAGGAATATACGCCGTTATGGTCCTTGGCATGGTCAAGCGGATTACGGTTATGGCAGACGCTGGCACAGACGTTATTATCATCACCACCATAGGAATACAAACAATTCGCAATCAAGTTTCTGGGGAAACAGTGGTGGCGGAGGCTCTACTAACGGTGGCGGTGCAGGACGGTATTCCTCAAGCAACGAGAACCATGGTGGTGGAGGTTCCAGCAGTGGTGGAGGAGCAGGAAGACATTCTTCAAGCTCATCCAGCCGCAGCTACTCAGATGATGATGATAGAGGCTCATCAGGTGGCGGCGGTTATTCCGGCGGTGGTGGCTCATCAGGTGGCGGCGGTAGCGCTAGCAGCGGTGGTGGAGTAGGAAGACATTAGAATTTGTTTAGCTTTAGATGAGCAGGTAGCCAAGATATTGGAAACCTGCTCGTTTTTTGTTTTTGAATGCTGACTATTTCTCAAACAGAAACTTTTAACGAAAATCATCGTCTATGATAAGGACGAGTTGTACATATTATCAAATTAGTAATATTTAGGGAGGGATACTCAGAAGTGAGCACTTCATCATTACCTCAACGTTCCAATGCACGCAATAAGAAACCTGTAAAGAAACCAATAAAAAAGCGGAAGAAACGGAGTTTTTTTCGCACCTTATCCAAAGTTTTTTTATTCTGCTTATTTTTAATGATCGCTGCTGGTGGATGGCTTTATTTTGCACCCTCGGCTCAGAACTTACGTTATACAATCGCAGATACGTTAATTACAACACAACATCGCTATATGGCTAAATATATTATAGGTGAAGATCAACTGAAGGACCGGGTAACCGAATATACCGCCCGTTTTGAAGAGATGGGGGACGAAATAGATACACATACGATTGCTCCCGAACCTGAGGTGGTAGAGAAGCCGCTTGTCGAGATTGAGAATGTCTCAGGCAGTGGCTATACCGGATATGTAATGATTGTTAATGATCCAACCAAAGTCCGACTAGGAATACCTAATAAGATTGGTTCAGGTGAAAAAGTAACCAGTATGGTGAAGCGTACAGGCGCTATCGCTGGAGTTAACGGTGGTGGGTTCGCTGATCCGAACTGGAAAGGTAACGGGTTTAAACCCATAGGAATTGTAGTCTCACAAGGTAAGTTATATTACAACGGTCTTGGCGGTAAAAAATCTACACAGATTGTTGGTCTGGATAAACAAGGAAAAATGGTTGCAGGGAATTATACGCTAGATGAGATTAGTAAAATGGGGGTTCAGGAGGCAGTTACTTTTAGCCCGCGGCTAATCGTCAATGGCAAAGGATTGATTAAGAATGCAGCGGAAGGTTGGGGGATTGCACCTAGAACAGCAATGGGTCAGCGGGCAGATGGCGCTATTATTTTTGTAGTAATTGACGGTCGACAGCCTACTTATAGTATTGGAGCAAATCTCTATGATGTGCAGCAGATTTTGCTTAAGCATGGAGCCGTGATAGCGGCTAATCTTGATGGTGGTTCTTCTACGGTACTAGTAAAAGACAATGAGATTATGAATAAACCTTCATCCCAATATGGTGAGCGGTATTTGCCTACAGCTTTTTTAGTTTTTGAGCATCCAGAACAGGTTGATATGCCAAATATCTGGAAAGGACTAGATCCTGCCAAGATTGATGCTGGGAAAAAGAGAACACAATAAGTACGCGTTATTGGGCACATAATAAGGATTATCTTGGAATGAGATGTGTATTTATGCTACGATATCAGCTAGTATGAAACAGAATGTAGTACGAATAGGTCTGGAACAGGGGGAATAGGAGTGACGTTGCAGCAGCTCCGCTACGCTATCGAAATTGCAAATAGTGGCTCCATGAATGAGGCGGCAAAGAAACTCTTTGTTTCTCAACCGAGCCTGTCCAACGCTATTAAAGAGCTTGAAAATGAACTTGGGATTACCATCTTTGAAAGGACGAACCGTGGAATCAGCATTTCTGTAGAAGGAATGGAATTTCTCGGATATGCCCGTCAAATCATTGAACAAACAGAGCTTATGGAGAATCGTTATACTGGGAAAAAGCGTAGCCCAATCTATTTTTCCATTTCGACTCAGCATTATGCTTTTGTGGTAGATGCTTTTGTGAGTCTCATGAAGCAAAGTGATGTCTCAGAGTACAACTTCAGCTTGAGAGAGACGCAAACCTACGACATCATCGAAGATGTGCGTACTCTCCGTAGCGATTTGGGGATTCTTTATATTAACGAGAGCAACTATAAGCATATGAATAAGCTGTTCAGTGACGGTAATCTGAAATTCACGCCACTCTTTAATACTGACCCACATCTTTATGTTAGAACTGGACATCCGCTTGCCCAGAAGGAAAGGATCTCGCAGGACGATATTTTACCTTTTCCGTATATTACTTTTGAACAGGGTGAGAACAATTCACTTCACTTCTCGGAGGAAATGTTAAGTTTTTCTCAGATTGAGAAGAATATTAAAGTGAATGACCGGGCAACCTTGACCAATTTATTAATGGGCACGGACGGTTATACAGTGGGTACAGGAATCATGGCATCCGATCTGAACGGTAATGGACTGAAGACGATTCCATTTGAGAGTAATGAAGTATTCACGGTTGGTTGGATTGCGCATAAAGATCGTAGACCTAGTGTGATGGCATCCAAGTATATAGAAATCTTAAATGACTTGGTTTCCGGAAGTTATTTTGATCTAAATCATTTTTTACTATAGCTGTAGGAGGATCGGTATGATTAGACCCGTAACTGGCACCCAGAGAAATGCTCCACCCTTTCGCTATGATATCGTCGGCAGCTTCTTGCGTACGGAAGAGATTAAAGCAGCCCGCCTCCAATATGAGAATGGTGAAATTACAGGTAGTGAGCTTTATGAAATAGAGAATATTGAGATTGCTAAACTACTGGAATTAGAAAAGGAAGTAGGATTATTAGCAGTTACAGATGGTGAGTTTCGCCGTTCCTGGTGGCATCTTGATTTCTTTGTCGGAATTAAAGGAACTGAAAAGATTAACTTAAATCAAGGGAATGGAAGAGCGGAAACGGTTCAGCGTGCAGAATCATTCCGAATTGTTGACCGGATTTCCTTTGAAGATCATCCCATGCTACAGCAATTTATAAAGCTCAAGGAAATGGCGGGAGACCGGTTACCCAAAATGACGATCCCTTCACCTGCCCTATTTCACTTTGTGGAGGAGTTTAATGGAAATGAAGTTTACCCTGATAAGGAAACTCTATTTCAAGATATCATCGCGGTTTACCAAACTGCGATTCAAGCCTTTTATGATGCAGGCTGCCGTTACCTTCAGTTAGACGACACAACTTGGGGAACGCTGAGCAGTGGCCGACATCGCGCACATTTACGCAGTAGAGGTACAGATCCCGATCAGTTAGCGAAGGATTACGTTAGGCTGATCAATGAGAGTATTGCGAATCGTCCGCATGATATGACCATCGCGCTGCACGTTTGCCGAGGTAATTTTCGCTCCACTTGGTTCGCTGCTGGCGGTTATGAGCCTGTTGCCGAGGTGCTTTTTTCCAATACCAAAGTTGATGCCTTTTTCTTGGAATATGATAATGAACGAGCTGGCGATTTCGAGCCCTTACGATTTATTAAAGACCAATTTGTAGTGTTGGGATTAGTAACGACCAAACATGGGGGTCTGGAGAGTAAAGAGCAGCTTAAGGCAAGAATCGAAGAAGCCGCGCAATATGTAGATATTGAGAAGTTGTGCCTAAGCCCTCAGTGTGGATTTGCTTCTACGGAGGAAGGAAATATTCTAACTGAAGAAGAGCAGTGGGATAAAATACGCCTTGTGATCGAAACCGCCCGAGAGGTCTGGTTATAATTAAATAAGCTAATTTGGTGGCCTGCTATAGCGTAAGCTTATGGTAGGCCATAGTTTTTAGGAGTTACCCTGTCCTGATTGTACAGTGCTATAGTGAATTCAACAGAAAAGCACAGACAATAAAGGAGGACGAACCCCTATGAGTACCATCCAAAAAGGAAAACAAAGAACTGAAGTGCCATTCAGAGTAGATATCGTTGGCAGCTTCTTACGTCCGGAAACGATTAAGAGAGCTCGTGTCCAATATCAAAATAATGAAATCTCCGCTGATGAATTGCGCAAGGTTGAAGATACAGAGATTGCCAGAGTTGTGAAAAAACAAAAAGCGATTGGATTAAAAGGTGTAACGGATGGAGAGTTCCGCCGCTCCTGGTGGCATTTAGATTTTATGTGGGGCCTTGAAGGGGTAACAAAGAAAGTCAGCCCAGTGGGCTACCTGTTTAATGGTGTAGAGACCAGAGCGGAAACTGCAGAATTATCCGGTAAAATCCGTGGGACTAACCATCCAATGATCGCTGACTACAAACAATTGGTTAGCATAGCGGGAAATGATGTAGTAGCGCGCCAAACGATTCCTTCGCCAGCGCAGTTCCTTGCTGAACTTCAGCGCAATCAAAAGACTACTGTAGCTGTTTACGACAAGCAGGATGAACTTGTGGCTGATATTGCTGCAGCTTATCGTGAAGTTATTCGCGATTTCTATGAGGCAGGTTGCCGTAATCTGCAATTGGACGACTGCACATGGGGTATGCTCTGTGATAAAGGATATTGGGAAGCCCGTCAAAAAGAGGGTGTAGATGTTAACGAAATCGCTAAGCTATACGCATTTGTAAATAACGAAGCGATTAAAGATCATCCAGCAGATATGGTTATCACGATGCATGTATGCCGTGGGAACTACGCGTCCACTTGGGCAGCATCCGGCGGATACGAGCCTATCGCAGAAGTGTTATTTGGAACGGTAGATGTAGATGGTTTCTATCTGGAGTTCGATACGGATCGGGCCGGAGACTTTGCACCCCTTAGATTTATTAAAGATCAGCAAGTGGTTTTAGGTTTGTTCAGTTCGAAGTCAGGTGAGCTTGAGAATAAAGAAGAAATCATTGGACGGATTAAAGAAGCTTCGCAATATGTGGATATCAATCAGTTGTGCCTGAGCCCACAATGTGGTTTTGCCTCTACGGAAGAAGGAAACCATCTGACAGATCAACAGCAATGGGATAAACTGCAGTTTATTAAAGAGATTGCAGATGAAATTTGGCAGTAATCTATAAAAAATTAGCAGGCTCCTGATTGAATCAGGGGCCTTTTTCTATCTGTATTGTGACAGCTTAGAGGATTAACCTACTACTGCACTTTACTAGAGCTATCGAAGAAGGGTATAATAAGTAACAATTGTTTTTAATTCATGTTGAAAGAGAGCGGGAACAATATGGGTCGTAAGTGGAATAATATTAAAGAAAAGAAAGCTTCCAAAGACGCAAACACTAGTCGTGTTTATGCAAAGTTTGGTGTTGAGATTTATGTAGCAGCAAAGAAGGGTGAACCCGATCCAGAAGCGAACCGGGCCCTGAAAGTTGTATTAGAACGTGCAAAAACTTACAATGTACCAAAAGCGATCATTGACCGTGCGCTTGATAAGGCTAAAGGTAGCGCTGAAGAAAATTATGAAGAGCTTCGTTATGAAGGATTTGGACCTAGCGGTTCAATGATCATCGTTGATGCGCTCACAAATAACGTTAATCGGACAGCTCCATTGATCCGTTCAACCTTCAGTAAGAATGGCGGAAATATGGGTGTCAGCGGATCAGTAGCTTACATGTTTGACTCTACGGCCGTTATAGGTGTGGAAGGTAAAACTGCTGATGAAGTAATTGAAATGATGTTTGATGCAGAACTTGATGTACGCGATGTGCTGGAAGAGGATGATGCAGTTATTGTTTATGCAGAGCCTGATCAGTTCAATGCAGTGCAAGAAGTATTCAAGAATGCAGGCATCACTGAATTTACTGTTGCTGAGTTAAACATGCTTCCACAAAACTATGTGGCACTCCCAGAAGATGCTCAAGCTCAATTCGAGAAATTGATTGATGCTTTGGAAGACCTGGAAGATGTTCAACAAGTGTATCATAACGTAGATTCAGAAGAAGAATAATTTAAGTTTTATAAAGGGCGATGGAGTTCGCCGTAACTGTCTCTCTGAGACTAATGACTCCTACCAGTGCGAGCTTCCCTGGTAGGAGTCTGTTTTATTGTTGAGACTAATTTATTTTGTCCTTAGGAGCTGTCGAGATGAATCCATGGTCTACCCGATGGTTTGAAATCACTAAGAAGCGAAGTTATTTTGCTCTTTGGAGTACATTTATCAAATGGATTGTGCTCGGCAGTGTAGTTGGTATTTTATCCGGCACCGCCTCTGCTTTTTTTCTAAAAAGCTTGGATTACGTAACAGATGTACGTTTAGAGCATCCAGGGCTACTTTATTTGTTGCCTCTTGGGGGAGTATTTGTTAGTTTCCTATATATGCGTTACGGAAAAAACAGCGCTAAAGGAAATAACCTTATTATAGAACAAATTCAGGATGGTAACGAGACCATTCCATTACGGATGGCACCCTTAGTATTGTTCGGGACACTGGTAACCCACTTATTTGGTGGATCCGCTGGGCGTGAAGGGACAGCTGTTCAAATGGGCGGAAGCCTTGCGGAATGGTTCGGAAAGCTGATTAAAATCAGTCCTCTGGATCGTAAGATACTGTTAATGTGCGGGATCAGTGCAGGCTTTGGTTCTATTTTCGGAACACCGCTGGCTGGAACCTTATTTGGTCTAGAGGTAGTAACCATTGGACTTATTAGCCAACAGGCATTACTTCCATGTTTTGTGGCTAGCTTTGTTGGTGATCTGGTCACCACTCGATTGTGGGGTGTTCATCATACACACTATGTAGTGAATGAATTTCCAGCTTTAAGTTTAATGATTATTCTAAAAGTGGTATTGGCCTCTGTAATTTTTGGTCTCGTGAGTATGCTTTTCAGTGAACTGACTCATTTTCTAAAAAGAATCTTCACCGCCAGGATAAGCAATCCAATGATAAAAGGTGCCGTAGGTGGATTAATTATCATTGCCTTAGTATTCCTTGTAGGGTCTCGTGATTACTTAGGCCTCGGAATTCCATTAATCAAGGATTCTTTTGAGGGAGATGTCTCGCCGTTCGCTTTTTTATGGAAGCTGATCTTTACCGCCTTTACCTTAGGAACAGGATTTCAGGGTGGTGAGGTTACTCCGTTATTTACGATTGGTGCCACACTAGGCAATGCTTTGGCTGGAATATTACATTTGTATGGACCCTTTTTAGCTGCCCTCGGTTTTATTGCTGTCTTCTGTGGAGCTACTAGCACGCCTATCGCTTGCTTCTTAATGGGGATCGAGCTGTTTGGTTCGGAAGGAGCCATATACATGTTTATCGCTTGTGTGGTGAGTTATTTATTCTCCGGACATAGTAGTATTTATACTTCACAGCTTATTGGTGTATCGAAGAGCCAGTTCATTACTATTCCTCAAGGGACTAGGATCGGTACGGTCAAACGCGCCCGCAAAAAATAACAGCACCTCTCGGATGGTGGTTGACAAGTGCGGATACACGATTTAAAATGTAGCCAAACGAAGGGATGGTTCAACATGATTCATGTGGAAACTGAAAAATTATATACCAGAAGCTGCTCCGAACAATCGGATACAAACGATGAAACGTTGTCCGGAGCTTAATCAAAAAGCGAATCGCTTTTTATATCATCGAAAGATAGCTAGGTCATTTTAGTGTGATTATTCATGCTTATTTGATTACGCCATCTTCCGATGTTAATGATTAAGAGGCTGTAGACAATTTTCGTCTACAGCCTTTTGTGTTTATAATGTTCAGTTTCCAAACTGACAATTATCTATTTGTGCCGTCTATTTGTGCACTAATAAGCAGAAGGCTTGCGCCCAAGGGCGCGGTGTCTTCTGCTTTTTTTGTGCTTAAAAACAATTATAGAAAAGAGGAAAGCAATTGAGTTTACTCGAGGTTTCTAATGTATCACATGCTTTTGGAGATAAAGTGCTGTATAAACAGGTTTTTTTGGAAGTCTACAAAGGGGAGCATGTAGGTGTAGTGGGTCAGAATGGAACAGGGAAAAGCACATTGATTGGTATTCTGACGGGCGAGGTGATTCCTGATGGTGGAACGATTAAATGGCAGCCCAATATCAAAATAGGTCATCTTGATCAATACGCGGTTATTGATGGGTCAAGTACCGTTCAAAGTTATTTAAGGAGAGCGTTCACTGAATTATACGAAATGGAAGAAAAGATGAATGCACTTTATGCGGAATGTGCTGTTACTGGCAATGAAGTGCTTTTGCAGAAGGCAGCAGACCTTCAGGAACGACTTGAGGCGCTCGACTATTATTCTATCGAGAGCAATATCAGTAAAGTGGTTACGGGGCTAGGATTAAATGCAATGGGGATGGACCGTCCTATTGATCAGCTTAGTGGGGGGCAGCGAACCAAAGTTATATTGGCAAAGCTGTTGCTTGAACAACCTGATGTGTTATTGCTCGACGAGCCCACCAATTATCTCGACACCACGCATATTAACTGGCTTGCTGAATATCTGATAGCGTTCGATCAAGCCTTCATTGTGGTCTCTCATAACTACACTTTTCTCGATAAAATATCAACAAGCATTTGCGATATTGAAGGGGAAACGATTAAAAAATATCATGGCAAATATGCTGATTTTTTGAGACAGAAGGAGCATTTTCGCGAAAGCCATATCCGGCAGTACCATGCACAGCAGAAAAAAATTGAAGCCACTGAGCAATATATCCGGAAAAATGGTGCTGGTGTTAATTCTAGAATTGCCCGTGGCCGTCAGAAGCAGCTGGATCGTATGGAGAGAATCGCTGCACCGACGTTTGTCACTAAAGCATCTATCCGTTTTCAAGAGCTTCCTGTTACTGCACAAGTTGCGCTTAGAGTAGACCATCTTGTGGTTGGTTACGATAGGCCGCTGCTGCCAAAATTAACATTTTCCATTCGAGGAGGACAAAAGATAGTCATAGCAGGCTTTAACGGCATCGGAAAATCAACATTGCTGAAAACATTAGTTGGTCAAATCCCCAGTGTTGACGGGGCATTCCGCTTTGCGGAACAAGTCTCTATTGGTTACTACGAGCAAGATTTAATTTGGGAAAACGATAACATGACACCTATTGAAATCGTCTCATCGTTTTATCCAAAATTGACTATTAAGGAAATACGTCGTCATCTAGCATTATGTGTTGTAAAAGATAGTCACGTTACACAGCCTATCCGTACACTCAGCGGTGGCGAGCAATCCAAAGTTAAGCTGTGTCTTTTATTGCTTACAGCATGTAATTTCTTAATCTTAGATGAGCCCACTAATCACTTAGATGCCGAAACAAAAGATGCTTTACAGAATGCTTTAATCCAATTTAAAGGTACAGTGATTCTAGTTTCTCATGAGGAGCAATTTTATCAAGGGTGGGTGGATCGTGTAATCAATATTGTGGATGAAAATAGAAATAGAGAACTAAAGTATAGCCATAGATAAGGTTAACTAGTAACATAAAGTTGTTCCAAATTAATACAATCGTCTTCAAATGGCTTCCTGGTTTAAGTGAATATTAAGGAGGGCTCCAATCAGACATGTACATTAATAAATCTTCGTTAGCTCAGTTTGCTCAGGGCAATAAGACCTCAGATGTGACCATGGATAGATATCTTACACAATATTTAGATCTTTACGATAAGGTAGAACCACACGTGCGTGCTTTTGTGCCAGAGGAGAACCGAGCAGATAGAATAAAAAATGAAGTGGCTAGGGTAAAAGAGAAGTATTCGGAATTTCCTAAACCATCGCTATATGGAATACCTGTTGGAATCAAAGATTTAATTCACTTAGACGGGTTGCCTACCTGTGCAGGGTCGAACCTTCCCCCACAAGCTTTGACGAAGTCTGAGGGCAGTTTTATTCAAAAGCTTCGGCAAAAAGGGGTTTGGTTCACCGGCAAAACAGTGACGGAGGAATTTGCTTATGCCGGACCTATCACAACCCGCAATCCTCATCAGCTGGATCATACGCCTGGCGGCTCTAGTGCAGGCTCTGCTGCTGCGGTTGCCGCGGGTATCTGTCCATTTGCGATAGGTACACAAACCTTGCGTTCTGTTATGGCACCTGCTTCATTTTGCGGAGTGGTCGGCTTTAAACCTAGTTATGCGCGTATCCCTATAGATGGTGTCCAATTGATGTCGCCATCTTTTGATACGTTTGGATTTTTCACTCAGGATATGGAGGGTATGGACTTTCTCGCCGCGGAGCTAGTAACAGAATGGAAACCATTTAATGAAGCTCGTAAACCTGTGCTAGGGATACCCGAAGGTGTATACATGACATTATTGGAGGATGACACCAAGATAACCTTTCAGAAGCAGCTTAAGAAGCTTGAGGAAGCAGGGTTCAGCATAAAAACAGTTGCGATGCCGTGGGAAGATAGCTTTATCTACGGAGATGCCATGGTGCGGTTTGTTCACGGAGAAATGGCGCAAGTCCATCATTCACTATTTGATATTTATAAAGATCTTTATGAGGATACCGTACGGCAGGCTATTTTATCTGGACGAACCATCACTGAGGAAGAACTGGAAGGATATCGTAGCGGACAAATCAAGCTCAGAAATGATCTATTAGATGTGCAGAAGTCACAGGGGATTGATCTGTGGGTTTCGCCGGCTCAGGCAGGAACAGCTCCGCTGTGGGGTTCACGAACCGGATGGACCGGAATGACGGCCATTTGGTCATATGCTGGAGCGCCTGCGGTGAGTATTCCAGCTGCCTCTATAAACAACATGCCATTAGGATTTCAATGTATCGGGGCATATGGTAGGGATGAAGAGTTAATTTATTGGAGTAAAGTGGTTTCTTTAGCGCTTCAGTGATTCTATGGCTTTAGAAATGGATCAATTGTTGTATTTTGTTCTAAAACGTAATCGGTAGATTACACAGTAGGTCTTCGTTTTATTTGAAGATCTACTTTTTTTTGTATAAAGTGAGAGTTTTTTTAATAGGGATCGTCTATATAGTATCGTGCTTCAAGGAGGCTTCAGGGTGAAGGGACATGTACCGAAAGTTGAAAAAGAGGATGAGAGGCTATGGATCCAAAATGTTCTCGATGGACATAAAGAAGACTATTCGTATCTTGTAAATCGATATAAGAATAAAATTTATGGGCTTTTGCGAGGAATGGGAGCCAATCATCAAGATGCACAAGACATAACGCAGGAGACGTTTATTAAAGCTTACCGTAAGCTGGCCTCACATGATTTGGATAAGAATTTTGCGGCGTGGCTATATGCTATCGCGACTAATTTACTGAAGGATTTGTGGAAAAAAGACCGACCGACAGCGAGTTTGCCGGACGACAATGCCGAATATTCTCTTTCGGATAATCCAGAAGAAGAATTAATGCGATCGGAGCATCGCACAGAGCTGCTTCACCTGATGCAGAAGCTCCCGTCTAATTATCGTACGGCTTTACTGCTTCGTTATACCAATGATTTAAGCTATGAAGAAATGTGTATGGTTCTAGATGTTCCATTAAGCAAGATTCAAAATGATTTATACCGGGCTAAACAGCGTTTGAAGCAGCTAATTACACTCCAGGAGGTGAAGACCGATGAGGTGCTTAAATTCCTATGAGATCGAAGAATATATTTTAAGCAAATCTATCTTACGAGATCAAGCCGTAGCTGAACATATGGCAACTTGTACGCATTGTAATATGATCTACGAAGCAGAGCTTGAGGAACAAGCTGAATGGTCGCAGGCTATGTATGAAGAGCGCTTACCAGATTCATTTACTGCTCAAGTAATGGCTTCTTTGGAACAAGTAGAGCTTGAGGAATTTACTCCAACACAAAGGAATCGCAAGCATCCGAAGCGCAATAAGTTGCTGAGATTATTTATGGGTGCGGCGTTGTTACTGGTTGTGCTAAGTGCCGTGATCTTATATTCCGTTCCTACACTGGCAGAGACTTTACGTTCTCTTTTTGTAAAAAACAACATGGACATTGGCCTTCTACGAGCACAAGAATTTGGGTTGGTAGAGCATCCTAATATTAAGGTGAAGGATAAGGGCTACACAATCAAAATAGATGAAGCAGTGGCAGATCCTACACGGGTAATTGTTGCGTTACAGTTGTTTGGACCAGATGGAAAGCATGATAAAAAGCGGTTGGCCCTTAATGATGGGAACAGTATTGCGATTAAGGATGATCAAGGGAAGGTTGTTGGGGAGTTATACGATATAGGATTTACCAGTGACTTTTACTATTTGATCGCTAATTTCACTGAACCTCTGCAAACTGATCGAATTACGGTCGAAGGTCATATTACTGAATTGGGAAGTGAACGCAAGAACATCCCTACTCTTAAAGGCGATTGGAATTTCAATTTTTCTATGGATATGACAGAAGCGAATAAACAAACAACCTCCATGCCACTAACGGGTAGCTACACCTCCCCGGACGGTTTAACTGTGACCTTGAAAAAATTAACTCATATGGTGCAAGGTGTTCGTTTTGAGTTTGATACGCAATTGAGTGAAGAGGCATTGACCCGTTCTCCTGGCGAACTATGGAAGCAACAGGGCTTGAAATTCCATTTTGAGGATACAGCAGGAGAAGAGATTCACAGTGTTAATGCTAGAAAGTTTCCTAATAAGAATAGCGTGATGTCCTACTCTAACCTTCCCGGGGCAACAAAGGGACTTATGCACTGGAGCTATACGTTTAAATATTTACCTCAGGATACGCCTTATACTTTCGTATTGGATGGATATTTCATCCCAGAGAAGGATGGTTCTAGTGTGCAATTTGAGCCTGCCAAGTTGAAAGAACAGCCGATTCCCTTTGCATTTGACGGGGATGAACTGATGTTAAATGATTTTACAGTGGAGTCATCTCCCGATAACAATGTATCAGCGAAGGAAGGTGTATTACATTTTAGAGGAAGATTGAGAAATGAGTTTTTAAATAGTGAATGGATATTTAAGACACTAGATGGCAAGGAGTACAAACTCACTGAACAAGGAGCTTTTACTACTAAAGGGGTAGGATGGAAAGATGGTTATATTGAATTTATCGAGTCTCAGTCAAATAATCAAAAGAAATATTTCCAATTCCGTGCCGAAGGCCTTACACAAATTCCCGAGCAGCTTCAATTAGTGCGCACGATAAACAATCGAATGTATGCTAATGTAGACTGGTCCGTTCCTATCATGGAAGCTAGCAAAAAAGAGTAAATATAGTTATTTGGTTTCCGGATTGTACAAGCAAATAAGGGGGAATAAGCATCTCATATACTATCACAATCGAAAAGAGGTGGTAGTTTATGACTGCTGCAGAGAAGAGAAAAATTCAAAGAGCTTTGAACGCATTGCGTAAGCAAAGAGTGATTCTGAAAGAAAGTCTTAAAAGAATTGAAGCCATTCTTTGCAGGTTGCCTATTGGCAGTCGTGAAAGATTTGAATTGTTAGCAGTAAGAGACTCAATAGTAGAAGCGCTTCGACTAAATGCAATTGCCATTAGAAATTTAAAAGATGCTACTTGTTCTTGTTAATTACCCTAATACCAGTTCTACGCAGTTTTTGCGTGGAGCTGGTTTTTTTGAAATAATAAGATTCACACTATCCGTTATGATACTATAAACTTAATATGTCGATAACGTAAAAAAGAGAGGAAACCATTTATGACCAACAAACTATACTACAATTCTACATACCTGACTGATTGGCCAACCCGTGTGACTGAAACCATAGAACGAGAAGATGGTCTTTATGTTCTTTTAGAGGAGACGGCTTTTTATCCGCATGGTGGTGGACAACCCTGTGATCTTGGAGCTATTCAGGGAATTCCTGTGCTTGATGTAATCAGTGAGGAAGAGCTTGTACTGCATAAGCTGGAACGTTTACCTAATGGGGAATCGGTAACTTGTCAGATCGATTGGAATAGAAGATTTGACCATATGCAGCAGCATAGTGGCCAGCATTTGCTCTCAGCGGTTTGTCTAGAAAAACATAACTTTATGACCTTAAGCTTTCATTTAGGTGAGGACTATTGCACTGTTGATATAGAAGTGCCAGAACTGTCTGCTGATCAACTGTACTCCATAGAGAGAGAAGTTAATCGGCAGATTTACTTAAATCACAATATTCTCAGCTATTTCGTAACAGGGGAAGAGGCTTCACAGCTTAAATTGGTTAAACAGCCAAAAGTGACAGAGAATATCCGGATTGTTGAGATCAAAGGTGTTGAATACAACGCTTGTGGGGGGACACATGTGTCCTCAACGGGTGAAATTGGAATGATTAAGCTTTTGAAAGCTGAGAAAATAAAAGGGAACACACGGATTTATTTTAAATGTGGATATCGTGCTTTAGAGGAATTTAATACTAGTCAGCAAATCCTTGGTACACTATCTTCCAAATTCAACACAGGCAAAGATGAGATTATTGATCGAATTGAAAAATGGGAAAATGAACAAAAGCTGCTGCAAGCTGAAATTAATCTGCTTAAAGAAAAAAATGATGATTATGTCTTGCAAGAGCTTTTAAATGAGCAAGGGGGAAAGATGATCGCACAAGTTTTTGAGGATAAATCGCTAAAAGATCTACAGAGCTTAGCTAATAAGCTGACTTCGAAATGTGATCTTCCTGTATTATTAGCTACTTCTGCGGAGAATAAGGTTGTGTTTGCGCAGAATGGGAGCACGGAGATTTCCTGTGGAGCTTTTTTCAAAGCTCATCTAGGCAGCTATAATGGTAAAGGCGGGGGCAGCGATAAACTGGCGCAAGCAGGATTCCCAACTTGGGAGGATGCTTTGGCATTTTATGAGTTTGCTAGAGGGTGAGAAGAAACTTTTTCCATTATCTTCCGTCTAATAACATATGATTATAATGTCGAAGGAGACGGATAGAAATGAATAAATGGAAGGTAACACTAGGGATCTTTGCCGTTTTGATTTTAAGTACTGGATATGGATCGGTATCTGCGCAAGCAGACAAGCAAATTCAATTTAACTATAAAGAAATTGGAATCAGCAGTAAACAAGTCATCGCGGAGAATACAACTTTTGTACCCTTGAAATCACTTGCAGATGCTATGGGTTATACGTTATCGTGGGATCAAAAGTCCAAAATGGCCAAGCTGGTACGTCCAGAGCGTGAAGTCATCTTCACCGCGGGTGCTGCAACGTCAAAAGTGAACGGGGCAGCGATGGCATTAACAAAATCTCCGCGTATCATAAAAGGTTCGTTGTACATGCCCTTGGTCTCTGCAGTCAGTGTACTTGGGGGTAAAACCGCGTTTAATAAAACGGATGGGGTTATCCAAATCGTAGATGAACCTAGATTTGTTGCTGCTTCTGTAGAAGGTAGATCCTATTGGATATCTCAAAAAAACGCAAATTTATATTACCGGGCTACGGCAGCTGGGAAACCAGTAATTATTGGCCAACTACCCCTTAAGGAGTCAGCTTACAATCATGGATTTGAGATTAAAAAACTTGGAAATGGCACGGACTTACTTCAATTAACGGACAATCATTATGCAATGTTTTATGATTTCAACAGCAGCTATCAGGTACTAGTTCAAGCAGGTACAATAATTAAGCAAATGGATTATCAATATATGATTCCGGCTTATCCACACGCGCCTCAAGTGCCTTCCACTCAGGTGTATATGACCGATGGGAAGAACGTTCAGTATATTACTAAGGATGGCGGTTTGGGCAAGTTGTTTGAGATGGAGAAATTAACCGGGGCAACCGGTGATTTCATAGTGGAGTACGCCGCGGAGGATGTGGCACTCGTTCGCTTATTAGATACAACTCAATTATATATTGTCTACAGCAGTACAGGAGAAATCGTCAATCTCAGTGAACAACTGATTACTAGTGAGGATCGTAAAGAATGGGATAAAGTAAATGATGGCAGAGATCAATACATTCTGAGCAGAATGTTAGGGATGAAAAGCCGTAAGGGGAATGTACTGACATTCACCTATACGCCAATCCTTGAAGAAAAAGCAAAAACAGTGACATATACACTTCAAGCGAAATAATTCGGAATCACATCCATATAATTAGCACAAAAAAAGAGCGATGTTGAACATCGCTCTTTTTTATGTATTTATGATTATTTCGTTGTCATCATACTTCCACCCTTAATCTGAACGGGTTGATCATTTATAGATACCCAAACATCTATGGCAGAATTGTTGCGGATAATCGTTTTGTCGGCACTTAATTTCAGTGAATACAGGGCAGTGACATAATCATAAATCTCAATATTAGTAGCGTACCAAATATCTGAATGTCCACCTGCTTGTTGGCAAAAAGTTTCGATTAGCTCCCAATTGTTCTGCTGTGCGAACTCATAGCTATGGCCCCAAACATAGCAGAGTCTTAGTTTCTGGGAGGGTCCTTCCATTGTGAATCGCTCCCAAACCTGATGCAGATCTTCAATATGGTGGCAGGTTGGATGCCATTCCATGAAATTAAGAGGCATATCAAATTGTTTAGTAGAGTGAACAGTGCGGCTGTATTCAATTCCAACGGACTGAAGTGGTGCAATTATCTCCTGAGAGTATGTACCGTAGGGGTAGGACATGCCTCGCACTGGATAATCCACCAGCTTTTCCAATCGTTTACGGTCTTCGAACAGCTCTTCAATTACCATCGGTAAAGGAAGACGCTCTAGATGTGGGTGAGTAACGGAATGGGCGGACACTTCATGATTCCTGAGCGAATGCTTAACATCAGCGGGCGATAAGAACCCAGGTGCATTGATCATTGCACTATTTAAATGGAAGGTCCCTTTAATTCCATATTGATCAAAAATACCAGCCAAGCGGATATCGTGTTTCTGGCCGTCATCATAGCTCATAGTGAGCGCCTTTGATAATCCGCCTGGGAATAAGTTGAATTGAAGTTTCATGAATTCACACTCCTATAATTTGGTGAGCTTGAAAGTACTTCTTCCAATTATAAACAATTAACGTTATAATCAGATTCCACGTTTGAAAAGGAAAGAGTTTTCAGTGAAAAATATACACTTAAGGAGAGATGCTATCTGCCTGACTTTCTCTACGTTGTAAAGCTACTCTATGTAAAAGACAAAAGAAACTCACTTTTATATTTTATCACTAACCTGCTGAGCCCACCAATTCTATTTGCAGAGCTGTTCATAACGAAATATGTAGTTGACCTAAGCTGCACATACAAAAATCAAATATAGACGTTGTATAAATAGATGGTCTTGGCTGTATGATATAATTATTAGAAAAAAATATGGGGAGAACTGTATGACTACAATCATTGATAAAATTGCATGGATTCATATTCAGAATGGACAAGTTTTGTGTGCGCGTTCCAAAGGGAAAGATACCTATTATTTGCCTGGAGGAAAAAGAGAAGCTGGAGAAACAGACGAGGAGACGCTCGTGCGCGAAATCGAGGAAGAGATCTCTGTTCGTATTAAACCAGAAACCATCTCCTATTTTGGAACCTTTGAAGCGGAAGCTCACGGTAAAGCTGAAGGCGTCATAGTTAAAATGACATGTTATATCGCGGATTTTGAAGGTACACTTAGTCCTGCGTCGGAAATTGAAGAGTTATCCTGGTTATCTTATAAGGATCGAAATCGTGTTTCAGTCGTTACACAGATCATTTTCGATCAATTGCATGAGCATAAATTACTTTCCTAATTCACAATTTAAAGTTCTGAAAGCCCGTTTTAAGCCTAAGAGATGGCTTGAGGCGGTCTTTTTTTTGAAAATATACGAAAGGCTTATAGGGGCAACAACATCGTTTATTTTGGTTTAGGACAGATGTCCTTTTTTAAAGGCCTGAATTGCTTTTTAATATGTAAGAGATCGAAGTTGAGGAGAGAGAGAAATGAGAGGAATTATATTTGCGTTTTTAGCGGGGGCTTGTATCACTCTGCAAGGAGTATCTAATGCTCGAATTAGTCAAGATATTGGGACTTGGCAAGCTGCGACAATTACACAGTTAACAGGATTTATCATGTCGTTACTAATCCTCTTATTTGCTAGAGATGGGAAATGGCAAGGAATAAAAGAAGTAAAACCATTATATCTAATTGGCGGATCTTTTGCCGCAGTCGTTATTTTCAGTGAAGTCACTGCCATTCAACAGATTGGCGTTACTTTTACTATATCGACATTGCTCATTGCACAGCTATGCCTGACCTTTTTAATTGATATTAAAGGCTGGTTTGGGATGGAAAAACGACAAATGAGACTCCCACAGTTTATTGGGATAGGGTTGATGATTGCGGGAGTAGTGATTTTGAAATTCTGAGAATACAATCAACAACTGGAGGAGTTACGTTATGATTTTAGGGTTAATATTAGCGCTTGTCGCGGGTTCATTCGTTAGTTTACAAAATATTTTTAATACGAAGGTTAATCAAAAGGTTGGATCTTGGGCCACAACGACGTTAGTATTAGGGTTGGGTTTTCTGGCTTCCTTTATTATGAGTCTTATCTTTGAAGGCGGCCGAATATTTACTTTGCGAAATATGGAGCCTTGGTACTGGATCAGCGGATTGATCGGGGTGGGTGTAGTAATCTGTCTCGTGCAAGGCACCAAACGTCTTGGGCCAACCTATGCGATCTCGATCGTATTAATCTCTCAGCTTGGGTTTGCTTTATTGTGGGATTCCCTCGGCTGGTTAGGGCTTGAAAAGGTTCCATTCACCTGGAAGCAGTTGGTCGGAGTACTCGTGATTGTTGGCGGTATTCTAGTGTTTAAGCTAGGTGGTGCCCGGGAGACTCAAAAGTCGGCTTAATTTATCCTCAGACTCATGTTTGTCAAAATAGAAGTGATGGCAGTCACACGAGAGTGAAAGCAAATCAATCTATACTTTGGGAAAGTAGTAACTCAATTATAAATAAGGAGCAGATCATCCAATGTTCATACAATTGAACTCTCTAACTACAGAAAAGTTAAATGAAAACCTTGGTGAACGACCAGGTTATTTTAAATTGTTCTTCGATACAGAGGGCTGTGGTTGTAATGGCGTGATCGTAATTCAGATTATTAGTGAACCCCATGCTACAGATATTGAAGTTCAGAAAGAGCCCTTTACTTTTTTTGTGGACCGTCAACAGGAATCTTTATTTGATGAACAGATGCGACTTGAAGCAGATGAGAATTACCCGTCATTCAGATTAAGTAGTGATTCGGGCCTGTTAGGAAGCAATATTCGAGTAAAAGATATTCGCTGAGTAGAGCACTGCTACTAAAAACCAGAGCATTTGAGATCATCTCTCAATGCGCTGGTTTTTTAAATTTCGTTCCTATATATGGCACTTGCAATTCATTTCTTACCCATTAGATTTTTTCATAAAAGCTATATGGTCTATTTTGCTGTTCACCAGTGTAATTAACTGTTCTGCCATATAGCTCGCCGAATATTTGAAATTGACTTCAGCCCAGTGCATAATGACACCTACTGTAGCAGACATTTGGTAACTCAACATAATTTCATAATCCACAGGAGCAGCATCAGCTTCTATCTCAATTCGCATATCCTCACGCATGGATTCCCGTAAACGGTCGAACAGTTCAACAGTCATTTTCCCTCGTTCCACTGCGGATAAGGCTAAAAACTCCGCTTTATGCCCCTCAATATATTCGAACAGCTGCAGAATGGAAGGGAAGACCTCCGTTGCCTCAATACGTTCCAATCCCTCATAAGGGTCTAATAGCGCCTCTCCTATACCCTGTAGAAATTCATCATGTATTTCCTTAAGCAAAGCCTCTTTACTCTCAAAATGTTTATAAAAAGTCCCTCGATTGTAATCCGCTCGATTAGTCACGTCCAAAATCGTAACTGAATCATAACTATTTTCCAATATTAGCTCAACGAATGCAGATTTCAGAGCTTGGCGTGTTCTTCTGGTTCTTCTGTCTTCATGTTCTTCCTGTATCAAAAAAACTACCTCCAGCTATGATCTTTTTATCGTTCATTTATAGTTCTTACTTTAAAAGTAACAAAAGATCAGCTAATGTTCAAGATTTAGACATAAGTAAACACGGAGAGCAAGTATGTTGGTTAGGCGACATTACTTAAAATTCTGATTATTGAATAGGTTAACTAATGGGGTGTACTCTAGTAATAGAGATAGGTTATCCCATCTCCTAAGACTATAATATATAGCCAATTCATAACAAAGGATGCGAACATACAATGAGTGAATCATATGTAAAAACTGCTGTAATTACTGGAGCTGCAGGTGGAATCGGTAAAGAGCTTGCCCGTCGATTGTCTGATCGTAAACTGAATCTTGTACTTGTCGATCTGAATGAAGAAGCGATAAAAAATGTCATCCAAGATTTAGGCTTAAATGAATCTAACTCTTTAGCTGTAGCTGCGGATGTCTCTAATGAAGAAGACGTTCAGAATTATGTTAATAGAGCGGTAGAAAAATTTGGAACCATTGATTATTTTGCAAACAATGCCGGAATCGAAGGTCCAGCAGGTCAAATCGAAGAGCTTAACGTTAAAGCACTTGATCTTGTATATAACGTCAATGTACGTGGTGTATTTCTTGGACTACATTATGTAATTCCTGTGATGAAAAAACAAAACTCAGGTGCTATTCTGAACACTTCTTCTCTGGCAGGACTCATGGGTGCACCAGGTATGGCCCCTTATATTATGTCTAAGCATGCTGTAATCGGTCTGACTCGCGTAGCTGCAAATGAGCTTGCACCACTTGGTATTCGTGTAAATGCGGTACTCCCAGGAACGATCAATACACAAATGATGCGTAAAATTGAAAATAATTTTGGAAGCGCAGAAGAATACAAGGCAGCTAACGAAGCTGCAACACCTATGGGACGCTACGGAGAACCGCAAGAGGTTGCCGCTGTGATGAACTTCCTTCTGTCGGATGAGGCTTCATTCGTAACGGGTTCTCTATATACAGTCGATGGTGGTATGATAGGTCAATAATGCAAGCTGATTTCGATCATTAAGGATACTTCAAATAAAGGATTGGGCCTGTGCGTCAAGCATTGGGTCCAATTCTTTTTTATTTAGGATACCCGGATCGGATTTTATAATAAGCAATCTGCTGAATTATCTTATAGAATATACAAAGGGGATTTAATCTTTTTAAGTATTGATCAGTGATTTAGATAAATTGTTGGCGAGGAGTGTTCATATGCATGAATTATCTCAACAGGATTTTAATGAAGTGAAACCGTTACTTACAGGTGCTCCTATTCATCCTGAAATTCTCTCCATTATCGAGGGAAATAATCCGGGTTGGATTTTTGTAGATCAACTTGTAACACCAAAAAGCGCGTTGGTATGGAGTAAGGGGATGCAAGGATTTTATATTATAGGCGATCACACCAATGAGATATTTATTAAAAGCTTAGATAGTTATGTATCCAGTCAGATTGTACCGAGGATGAAAAAGCTTGGGCTGGAGTATTTTGAAGTCTCAGGTCAACACAATGAATGGAATCTGGCATTGATGTTTCCTTCTAGGAAGCTATATCCTTTTGAACAAATGGTGTTCAAGTTATTCCACAAGCCCGTTGAGTCCCTTAATAATGCGATTAGAATTATAAATCTTAAAATGCTGGACTGGGAGGACTTAGATCTAAAGAATATAGAATTTGTACATGATAATATTGATTTATTCTGGTCATCGAAAGAAGACTTTAGGGCAAAAGGCTATGGATATGCTGCTGTTGATGGAACTGAGATTATGGGTGTGTGTTATTCTAGTTTCGTTACGGAGGATACTCATGCTATCGGAATTGAAACTCTCTCCAAGTATCAGAATAGAGGAGTGGGGACTCATTTAGCGGCCTTAGTAGCGGAGGATATACTTACAAATGGTTTTACACCTTACTGGGACTGTTCATTAGATAATGAAGCTTCCCGAAAGCTAGCGCTCCGTTTAGGATTTCAGCAAATTCATCAATATAAGTGTAGTGCTTTTTCAATATGACAGTTTCGCAAATTATTAGGTTAGGATGAACATTGATGAGAATATTGCTCGTAGAGGACGATAGAACGATTGCTTCAGGACTTGAATATTCCTTGCAGCAGGATCATTTTGAAACTATTTTATGTTATGATGCAACCTCTGCTAGGAGGGTGTTGGCGGAGCGGTTATCTGAAGTAACACTTTGCATTTTTGATCTCTCTCTACCGGATGGCAGCGGATATGATCTGTGTAAGATCGTGAAGGAGCGGAGCGATATTCCGGTCATCTTTTTAACTGCGATTGATGACGAAGTTAATGTAGTGATGGGACTTGATATGGGAGCAGACGATTACATAACTAAGCCATTTCGGATTCGCGAGCTGTTATCACGCATTAAATCGGTGTTAAGGAGATATAACAAGCAGGCTCAGACCCCATCTAATTTTGAACTAGAGAATATACGGATTAATACGCTTGAAGGAAAAGTTTATAAGAACGGCGATGAAGTTCTGCTAACAGCATTAGAATATCGTCTGCTTCTGATATTTGCTAATCATGTGGGACAAGTCCTTTCCAGAAATCAGCTGTTAGAGCGGATTTGGGATGTCGCCGGAGAATTTGTAAATGATAATACATTGTCTGTGTATATTAAACGCTTAAGGGAAAAGTTAGAGGATAACCCGCAAGAACCCACACTGATCAAAACAGTACGCGGTTTAGGGTATAAGGTTGGTGATTAGATGTTACGAAACAGAGAATTTAGATGGTTATTACTAACGATGACTACGATCAGCCTTCTGGCGATTATAGGAACGGCATTTATTTCATCAGCAGCGATGGGGATCACGGCGGTAACTTCAGTTCTGCTTATAGGTTGTTGTTTATTATTTACCCGCTGGAGATACCGCGAAATTGAGAAGCTTTCAGGGTATCTACGTCAAATTAGCAGCGGTAATTATTCGCTCGATGTTCGTGATAATCAGGAAGGCGAGCTTAGTATCCTGAAAAATGATATTTATAAGGTGACGTTGATGTTATCGGAGCAGCGTTTGCTTTTGCAAGAGGATAAAATAAAGCTTACCAATGCGATCTCCGACATCTCCCATCAGCTTAAAACACCACTTACCTCCATGACCGTGATGGCAGATTTATTAAGTGATCCTGATCTGGACGTTGAGAAAAGAATAGAATTTACGCGGAAAATCAGCCTTCAGCTCGATCGAATTGGCTGGCTGGTTTCTTCATTATTAAAGTTCTCAAAGATCGATGCCGGAACCATTCAATTTAAAAAAGATTCAATAAAAGTAAAGAAGCTTGTTCAGAAATCTATGGAGCCCATACTGATTCCAATGGATATTAAAGAGCAACGGATCCAAATCGAAGGTGAAGACGCTACTTCATTTATAGGCGATTGCAATTGGACAACTGAGGCGATGATTAATATTCTGAAAAACTGTGTAGAGCATACACCTGCTGGGGGAGAGATTGCGATTTCTTTTGCAGAAAACACGCTGTTCACGGAAATTGTCATTACTGATAATGGCAAAGGAATTCCTAAAGCAGAGATCCCCTTTATTTTCAAACGATTCTACAAGGGTACAAATGCAAACGAAGACAGCGTTGGAATTGGACTTGCCTTGGCGCAAAGTATTATCACTGAACAAAACGGCACGATTGATGTGGTGAGTGAAGTAGGAAAGGGTACACAATTTCGGATCAAATTTTACAAGCAAGTGATTTAACACTTATGGCTTAGTGACTAGAATGTCACTTAAGAGTCACTGAAGAGTCATTGTAGACAGATATACTGATCTCATCAACAAATGGGGGTCTAACAATGGATATTTTAAAGATTGAACATCTGTCTAAAACATATGGTAAAGGCGAGACCGCAGTAAAGGCTCTGGATGATGTATCTTTTTCAATTAAAAAAGGTGAATTCGTAGCGATTATTGGACCATCCGGCTCAGGAAAATCAACGATTCTGCATTTATTAGGTGGGGTGGATAGACCGACAAGCGGTAAAGTATTTGTAGATAACACGGATATTTATGATTTGAATGAAACACAGCTGGCGATCTTTAGACGCAGACAAATTGGTCTTATTTATCAGTTCTATAATCTCATACCGGTGCTGACGGTTGAAGAGAATATCACACTTCCGTTGCTGCTCGATCAGCATAAAGTGGATAAGAAGCAATTTGCAGATACCGTGAAGGCGTTAAATTTGGAAAATCGTTTAAACCATCTGCCGAATCAGCTATCAGGCGGACAGCAGCAGCGGGTATCCATAGGCAGAGCATTAATTAGTAACCCTGCAATTATGCTGGCAGATGAGCCAACTGGTAATCTTGACAGCAAGAATAGCAGTGAAATTATTGAATTATTAAAAATGTTTAATAAAACGTATAATCAAACACTGATTGTGATTACTCACGATGAACGTATTGCCTTGCAAGCAGATCGGGTTATTACTATTGAAGATGGAAGGATCGCTAAAGATGAGGTGATTCGTCCGTGAATATCGTAAACAAATTAACTATAAGACATTTGAAACAGAATAAGCGAAGAACATTGGTAACTATCATTGGAGTTATCATTTCAGTAGCTATGGTAACGGCTGTGGCGACGTTAGGTTTTTCTTTTATGGAATTAATGAAGAAGCAAAGTATCTCTACAAATGGAGAATGGCATGTCCAATATAGAAATGTTACTAAAGCTCAGCTCAAAGCGATAGAAACAGATGATGCGACAAAAGCCCTAGTGATCTCCAACGATCGTGGCTACGCCCCTTTAGAGGGTGGGAAGAATGAGAATAAACCCTATTGGTATATCAAGGAATATAATGCAGCTGGTTTTAAACAATTCCCGATTGAACTGCTGGAAGGTAGACTCCCGAAGACAAACCACGAAGTAGTCATTTCTGAGGAGATTGCAAAGAATGCAAAAGTCTCTTACAAGATTGGTGAAACTTTAACGCTTGATGTGGGTGAACGTGTCACTAGCGATGATGAAAATAGTGGCCAACCCCTATCTCAGAATGAACGATTACGGACTGAAGAGGATACCCTGCTTGAAAAGATTATTCATAAAAAATCAATGAACTATACGATTGTGGGAGTGATAAAACGTCCTACTTGGGAACCAACATGGTCTCCGGGTTATACTGCCATAAGTTATGTGGATGAAAGCATGATTGGAGCAGCTGAAAAAACCACAGCGACGGTTGTATTAAAAAAGGTGGACAGCTCCATATACAAGCATGCAGAGGAATTGGCAAAAGAAAATAAGATCGAGTCGATCTCTTATAATAATAGTCTGCTCCGCTATTATGGTGTGACGAATAACGATGGCTTACGTAACACACTTCTTTTATTGTCAGTAATTATTATGGTTGTGATTATCATTGGTTCCGTTTCTTTAATCTATAATGCTTTTGCAATCTCTGTCTCGGAGCGTGCACGTCATTTAGGGATGCTCTCCAGTGTAGGGGCTACAAAGTGGCAAAAGCAGAATTCAGTGTTTTTTGAAGGAATGATTATCGGTTTAATTAGTATTCCAATTGGGATCATTTGCGGTATAGCAGGCATCGGGATCACTTTTATGTTTATCAATTCGATGATTAAAGATGTATTAGGGATAACTGAGAGATTAATGTTGATTGTTACACCTCTGTCTCTACTAACCGCTTGTTTAGTTTCAATACTGACAATTTTTATATCCACCTATCTTCCAGCCAGAAAGGCTTCAAAGATCTCGGCAATTGATGCGATCAGACAAACAACCGATGTTAAGCTCTCAGGTAAAGCGGTGAAAACATCCAAGTTCGTGCGCAGATTGTTTGGTATTGAAGCAGAAATTGGTTTGAAGAATTTAAAGAGAAATAAACGCAGGTACCAAGCAACCGTGTTCTCACTTGTCATTAGTATTGTTTTATTTTTATCTGTATCAGCGTTCACTTCTAATATGAGAAGATCGGTAGAACTCTCACAGGATGGTTTGAACTATGATATCCAAGTATATATGGGGACTGAGGACGCTCAAAAAGTGGACCGGTTGACGAACTCGATATCCAAATTACCTAATATAACGGAATATAATGTGACTAAGGAACTCAGTGTGAGTTCATGGATTGATGAGAAAAATATGGCAAAAGAATTGCAAGAGATTGTGCAGGCGGATAAGAGTGTTCTAAAGAACGGGAAATATCCTTACTATATTCAGATCTATGCACTAAATGAACAGAGTTTGAAAACCTATGCAGAAACGGTCGGTATAAATTATGAACAACTAACGAAGCTTGATCAGATGACTGCTATTGTGAATGATACGGTTACCTTTGAGGATGAGAAAGCTAAAAAAATTGTTGAGACCAAAGCTTTTCACTCTGAAGTCGGCCAAAAGCTTGAGCTTATTTATACGGATTGGGATACCAAAAAAGAGACGGATTTATCACCAGTAAAAATTGTCGCTTTAACTGATAAACGTCCAATGGGAGTACATTCAGCAATGGTTGGTGGAATAAACATCATCGTCTCTGAACAAGTCTTCGATAAACTAACAAATGATGCGATGAGCAAAGATATTCAAAGCCGGCTTAACTTGAATAGCACAAACCCATTAGCAACACAACAAGCCATAGAGGAAATGAAAGAGCGGAATATCTATGTTCAAAATGTGTATCAAAATAGACAAAATAGTGAGCAGATGATCATGTTAATGTCTATTTTCACCTATGGTTTTATTGCTTTGATTACTTTAATATCAATTGCGAATATTTTTAATACGATATCAACTAGCATATCTCTTCGTAAAAGAGAGTTTGCGATGCTGAAGTCTGTGGGCATGACGCCAAACGGTTTTAATAAAATGATTAATTACGAAAGTGTTTTTTATGGAATAAAGTCACTACTATATGGGCTTCCGATTAGTATCGTTATTATGTACTTGATTTATAGATCAATGATGAGCAGCTTCTCTTATGGATTCACACTTCCGTGGATGAGTATCTTGTGTGTCATATTGGCAGTGTTTATCATCGTTAGCGCAGCCATGTTATATTCAAGCTCAAAAGTGAAAAAAGAGAACATTATCGATGCATTGAAACAGGAAAATATATAACTATTACCCCAACATTGCCGCGTTTAACGCGGCTTTTTTGTGTCATATCTGACACGTTGGTATGTAAATTCTTATAAATTCCTATGATATAATGTACACAATTGAATTGAACAGATTATAACCACGAGGTAGGTGTCAACGAATTGAGAACAGTTGTCGTGATTGGCGGGGGAATTACTGGATTGTCTACCGCTTACTATTTACAGAAATCTATAGAGCATAACAAGCTAGATGTAAAAATCATTTTGGTTGAAGCCAGCGATAGACTGGGCGGCAAAATCAGAACACTAAAACAAGAAGACTTCATTATGGAGTCTGGGGCAGATTCTATTGTCACCCGTAAAACGAATGTTGCACCTCTGATTGAAGAGTTGGGTATACAAAATGAGGTTGTATATAACGCGACAGGAATATCCTTTATTTATACAGAAGGTAAACTGAAGCAAATTCCTAAAGATGCAGTCTTTGGCATTCCGCTCAGTATGGAGTCGCTTGCTACAACAGAACTGATCTCAGCTGAAGGAAAGGTTGAAGCACTCAAAGATTTCTACACTCCCAATAATAAGTTTACGAAAAACGATTCTGTGGGTGATTTTCTAGAAGCTTTCTTTGGAAAAGAACTTGTCGAGAAGCAAATTTCACCGGTTCTTTCAGGTGTATATTCCGGGAAGCTAAGCGAACTTACAATTGCCTCAACGCTGCCTTATTTGATTGATTATAAGAATGAATACGGCAGTATTATTCAAGGCTTATCCGCAAATAAAGCCAAATTTCAAGGGAATGGTGATAAGAAGTTCATGTCATTCAAGGGAGGTGTATCTGCCTTGATCGACTCTATGGAAGAACATCTTTCTAATTCGGAGATCATCAAAGGGATTCGTGCCGAAAGAATTGAGAAGCGTGGAGAGCAGTACCAGGTAACTTTGGCAGATGGACGAATCATAGACTCCGATGTTGTCGTACTTGGAACGATGCATTCTACTGCACAAGCGCTACTTCAAGACGAAGAACTAAATGAAGATTTCAATCAGTTATATAATAGTTCTATGATTAGTGTATATTTAGGATTTGATATCCCCGACAGTCAGCTGCCTGCGAATGGCACAGGGTTCATCACTGCCAACAGCGATGATGTTCTATGTAATGCGTGTACGTGGACAAGTCGCAAGTGGGAGCATACGTCAGGACAACAGCGTCTGCTTGTCAGACTCTTTTATAAAAGCTCAAACCCTCATTATGATTCGTTGATCAAGCTATCTGAAGAGGAACTATTGAAGGTGGCTTTGAAAGATATACAGACCAGTCTCGGGATAACAGGACAGCCAGCTACCTACGATGTGACCAAATGGCATGATGTAATGCCAAACTACCATAAACTTCATCATCAAATTGTAGTATCCTTAGAGAAGAAGATGACAGACAGGTATCCTAATGTTATCCTTGCTGGATGCTCCTATTATGGTGTAGGCATTCCAGATTGTATTGCGAATGGAGAAAAAACAGCAGAGCGTATTTTGGAACAAGTAATTTCACATTAAAAAGGAGGGTGTACAATCGTGAGAAGATTAGCGATCAGCTCTATGCAAAGTCTAGACTTATAAACAACGGCGGTTGTTTGTATAGAGCGAAAAATTGATTTTACCGCTAGTGCAGTGTGCATGGGTTGTTTAAAGAATAGACTTTGCTACCTTCAAACTCATAAAAAGTTTAAGGAGCAGAGCGATTATGAAATATGTAAATGCAGATACGATTTTCCCAAAAGAATTATTAGAGGAAATTCAGAAATATATCAACGGGGGTATGGTTTATATCCCTAAGCCTGAAGAATCACATGTAAAATGGGGCGAAAAGTCAGGGAGCAGAAAATACTTAAGATCTAGAAACATCGAAATCTGTCTAAGGTTTGCTGTGGGTGCAACGGTTGACCAGCTTTCAGATGAATATTGCCTATCTAGGGATAGTATTAAGAAAATTGTTTATTCAAAAAAATAGCTTATCATCCAAAAAAACCACGTTAGAGGAAACTCTGACGTGGTTTTTGGAGTTTAATTATAATTCATCCATCTTTTTATTTGCGGCATTAATAGCTGTACTAGAAACCTTTGTTTTGTATAGTGCTTCTTTCATCATTGTCATTGCTTCTAATTGCAACTTAATCGCTTTTAAATAGATTTCATGTAACGCCTGCAAATCTGTATTGGGTGCTTTAATTTTTTTCGCCTCTATTACCAACTTAGTGTAATTAGGAATGATTACATTATTGAACGCTGTATAGCGTTGTTTTCTATTGTTACCTGTATCTATTCTGTTCTTTACATATGCATCAGAGGCAATTTCATCAAATTTAAAAATCGCTGCTATTTGATTAGAATAGGTTGTGAAATCTATTACTTCTTGTGGCGTTTTCATCTTTTCTTCATAATCTGCCCTAGTTGCGTGTCTTCACAACGAAACCCAAGGTTTAAGAAAAAAAGAGTGTTCTTTGATGATTCGTGACCAGAATCTTATTTCATCTAGAGGTCTCGAAACAAAAGGATCCGGCATATCTGAATACACCCCCCATTTTCATACAATTATAATATGCGTGAGGTTTGTACTATATCCGCAAAAGTTAAGACGAGTATATAGAAGTACAGTAGGTACGGTTAACTTAATTATCAAATATAAATGGTGACATTATATAAAAATTAATTCTAATCGAATATGGCATATAACTAGAGCGAGGTCGTAATTATACTAAAAAAGAAGTGACATTAGACAAGAACTTGTGGAGGTATGATGGAGATTAAGCTTGTTCCAGTAACCATAATATTTTAGTTTCGACAGAAGGTAGGGAGGGAACGACATGAATATCACAATCACCTTAACTGACAGTGCCTCGAAGTTTATTATTAACAACCTTTACCCACTATACTTACACGATCTATCAGAAATATGGGGGACGATTCCTAATCTATACGGGGTTTTCGAGGAGGACGAGACACAGACACTGCAGGAACAGAATAAAGTATTCGACATTTGGTGGGAGAAAGCTGGCATTTTGTATCCTTATTTAATAAAAGAAAATGATATCCCAATAGGGTTTGCATTAGTTGCTACACCACCATATACTCCGTCTGCTTGTGAAATCTATTTGAATGAATTTTTTATTCTACGGCCTTTCCGTGGTAAGGGGCTCGCTGAATATGCGGCTAAGGAAGTCTTTAAGCTTCATTTGGGTAACTGGGAGCTACAAACGAATCCCACGGATACAAATAGGAGAGCACAGCATTTTTGGAGGAAAACTTTAAAAGAATACACTGGGGATAGTTATTTAGAGGAATGCGGGAAGTCATATGATGATGAATTAAAGATGATTTTTACATTCAATAACCAATCAGAATTATCGAATCCATAAAAGGGGATTTCGAAGTTATGTTTAAGAATTCATTCCTAAAAGCAAAAGCTTATAAGTACAATTGACTGCAATATTTGGTAGCTTTAGTGCTTGGAATGGATGCTATCACTATCGAATAGGTTTAATAATAAAAACCGATCTAACTATCGTAGTTAGATCGGCTTTTGTTGATCTTAGCTATTTGATGCGTTTAACTTGCAAATATATGCTTACCAATTTTTAAGTTTTGCGGACGTAACCAAATCCATGCACTAGTTGCTGTATCGGGATTGAAATAATAGATTGAATGGTTTGTGGGGTCCCAACCTCGAACAGCATCAAGAGCAGCTAAATAAGCTGTCTGATTTGGTGTAAGCCAATACTGGCCGTCAGACACGGCTGTGAAAGCTCCTTTTTGGAATACAACTTCTTTAATATTGTCAGGAAATTGACTAGATTGTATACGATTCATGACTACTGCACCCACTGCAACTTGTCCAACATAAGGCTCACCGCGAGACTCACTGTAGATAACTTTAGCCAAAATATCCATTTCATTAATATTTAGCGTGTGTTTTTTTAAAATATTCCAAGTTTTTGTCCCCGAAATTCCATCAGCGCTTATGCCATAGGCCTTTTGAAATTTAGCAACCGCTGCTTTCGTTTGTGATCCGTATACCCCATCTAAGGGCTCAGTATAGAAATCAAGGGTTTTTAATCTATATTGTAGATCCCATACATCTCCTGAAGAACTTCCTATGGTTAATAGCGGAGCTGCATTAGCAGAACCGATTATAGTAGCCATGCTCACCAGACCCAAAAGAAGCAACAAAGTGAATATTTTAGTCTTCATTATAGTAGCCTCCTTTCAGAAAACATTATAAATATAGTTTAATCATTGAGACAACACTCATTTAATGGAAAATAAATTACTGTTTTACAAACTGTAAATCCTTAGTTCCGTTTGTGATTTTCTGAAATGGGTAAAATAATACTTATAGGCAGATAAAATTTCGGAGGTCTTTTATATGAAAAAGCAATTATTTCTACTAGTCGTCGCAGCTGCTTTCAGCTTAAGTGCTTGTAGTAATGACAATAGCTATGGCAATCAGATGTCTTCTAACGATACACAAATGGAACATAACTCACATTCAAGTTCAGGTGAAGTTCCAAAAGATCTGAGGGTAGCGGAGAATCCTACTTACAAAGTAGGAAGTGAAGCTGTGATCCAAACTGACCATATGGAAGGGATGAAGGGAGCCATTGCGACAATTGTGGGAGCTTATGAGACGACAGCATATAATGTTTCCTATAGACCTACTACAGGAGGTCAACCGGTCACAAATCATAAGTGGATTATTCATGAAGAAATAAAAGAAGCAGATGATATATCCTATCAACCAGGCTCAGAGGTTATTATGGAAGCTGATCATATGAAGGATATGAAGGGTGCAACGGCTCAGATTAACTCCACAGAAAAAACCACAGTCTATATGATTAATTACAAACCTACTACGGGTGGAGATGAAGTGAAAAATCATAAGTGGGTAACAGAAGATGAGCTTTCACCTGTAAAATAATAGATCAACACAAAAACTGCAACTTACTCAGTTACGCATGAGTACGTTGCAGTTTTTGTTGTTTTATAGTCAGCTTCAAAATAATTTGCGGTTAGGCTTTATCCACTGCAAGTTTTGAAGATTTCATGTTTGACAGGTCCTGTTCAGCTTCTTCAGGAACTGGCATTTGGTTAGAAGTACGAAGTGGAAGCTCCTTCAGGAAGAAGACAAGCACGAAAGCTACAACTAGCACAATGGTCCCGGTTAAGAACACGGATGACAATGTCTGTCCTAAAGCATCACGGATACCCTCAATCATTTGTAAGAAGACAGGCTGTACATCGGCTGGCAGACTAGCTTGAGTCTGTTCAAGCAATGGTTTGTTCATTAATGCCTGTGGATTAGCGAAGGAGAGCATTTGCTCAGCAAGTTTTGGATCTATCTGTGTGAAATCCGGTGCTGATGACGATTGCAGAGCTTCCTTCAAGTTTTTGGTAAGACTATTGGACATAACGGTACCCATGACTGCGATACCGATCGTACCGCCTAAATTACGGAATAATTGTGAGGAGGCCGTTACTACACCCAGTTCTGTGTGTGAAACTGCATTTTGAGTAGCTAGTGAGAATACTGGCATCCCCAATCCTAACCCAAGACCAAACACAATCATACTTAGGACAGCCATCGGTACATTATTCATAAATACCATAATTGTCATACCAGCAATCATAATGGGTATTCCAATTAATGCGTAACGTTTATACTTCCCTTTTTTCGCCATCTTTTGTCCGGTAAGGGCACTGGCTACAACCATAACGATCGACATTGGCATAGTAACATACCCTGCATATGTCGCGGAGATCCCCAGAACACCTTGTACGAAGAAGGAAAGATAGATCATAGCTCCCATCATACCGAAGTTCATAATAAAACCAATAATATTAGATATGGTAACTACACTATTCTTAAATAGATGAAGCGGAAGTATTGGATTTTTAGCTTTGGATTCGACAAGAATAAAGAGAAGTGCCGAAACAACTGTTCCCGCCAACAGGCCGAGAATTTGCGAAGAACCCCAATCATATTCTGTACCTGCCCAGGTGAAGGCAAGCAGTAGAGGAACGATGGTAGTTGTCATTAACAAGGAACCTAAATAGTCGATGCTGGTTGACTCTCCGCGTTTGCCTTTAGGAAATAAGGTAAGAATCATCACGAAGGCCACTACACCAAGCGGTAGGAAGATCCAGAACAGCCAATGCCAATCCATATTGTCGATCAAAAAGCCTCCAAGCGTTGGTCCAAGCACACTGGAGAAACCGAATACGGCCATCATCAACCCCATCCATTTACCACGTTCACGCGGAGGGAATAAGTCACCTACGGCAGTAAATGCGGTGGATTGAATAATACCTGCACCTACCCCTTGAATCCCACGATAAATGATAAATTGATAAACATCGGAAGATGTTCCTGTCAGAAAAGCCCCAACCATAAATAATAGAATACCTGCTAATAGAAAGGGTTTACGTCCGAACATATCAGATAACTTACCGACAAGAACGGTTGCTATTGTTGATGTTAATAAATAAATGTTAATAGTCCAAGTATAGTAATCCATGCCATCAAGAATTGCGATTATACGCGGCATAGCATTACTTGTAATTGTCTGATTAATCGCTGCGAACAGCATTGCAGCCATAATAGCTATCATAATACTAAGTTTTCGTTTGCTGGATAAATGTTCCATTCGATTGTTTCCCCGCCACTTTTTAAATTTTATCTTTTGTCTAAATCAGAAATTATAACTGCGAAAATTCTTCTTAAATGCTCAATATCTTCATCGGGCAGTATCTTAAAGTAAGATTCCATAAGTTCTTGATGGCGTTCCTGCACCTCTTTAATCGTTGCTTCTCCTTTCTGCGTAATGGTGATGTGTACCACTCTTCGATCATCCTTGGCGCGTTCCTTATTTACGTAATCTTCAGCGATTAATTGGTCTGTTACGCCTGTAATTGCTGCTGAGGTAATACCAAGAGCTGCAGCAATCTGTGATACGTTTTGTGGACCGTTCTTAGATAAAGTCCTGAGGGTTTTGAACTGTGTAATATTTAGGGGGTAGTCTTGTTTGTTCCAATCTTGAGAGATTCCTTTTAAAAAGGATTTGAACATAGTAGAAATCTGAAGAAAATCTTCATTATTAGCCAAATCACGCCTCCTAAAGTTATGAAATAGGGCGGAATAAGTAATTCCGTTAAATTTTAGATAACAACTAAATGATTAACTACTTAATTATTAAAGCGTGAAACAATATATCATCCTTTTTTATATCTCGTCAAGAAAAGGTTTGTTTTTTCGAATGAAATAGAGTGGGTTGATAATATTGTTGTTGAAGTTCGTTCCTGAGCTAATGAATTATTTGTTATACTGTGTATAGTTATCGTTATTATCATTACATTAAAAAAGGAGCATTTATTTGAATCTAGCAACTCCTGTAACACCTATTCAACTTATGCAAGTACTTCTAAACGTTTCTGTGATTCGCCCTGTTTTTATCTGGGGGGCGCCTGGTATTGGGAAATCTTCGCTAGTAGAAGCTTTTGCTGATCAGGTGGGTCTTCCTTGTGTGTCTCTATTAGGTTCTCAATTAGCACCTGAAGACATCATTGGAGTCCCGCAAATCGTTAACGGTAAGAGCCAATTCTGTCCTCCAAAAATGATTGCTCGGGATGAACCTTATTGTTTGTTCCTGGACGAGCTTAATGCCTGTTCTCAAGAAGTGCAAAAAGCTTTTTATAGTCTCATCCACGAACGCCGCATAGGCGATTATCACCTACCTGAGGGCTCTATAGTAATAGGAGCTGGTAACCGTGCACAAGATAGTGCAATTGTTAAACCTATGTCCTCCGCGCTTATCAATCGGATGTTCCATATACAGTTAAATGTATCGTTTCAGAATTGGATCTCTTGGGCATATGAGCATAACATTCATCCTATGGTTATTGAATATCTGGAATTGCGTCCCGATCATTTGTGGAGTGCACCTCCAAAGACTGAAGAGCCTTTCTCCACGCCACGCTCTTGGCATATGCTTAGTGATGCACTACATGAGTTTGGCGATGATATAAATGCGGATACCGTGGGGATTTTAGCGAATGGTTCACTGACACCTGCTCACGCCACACAATTCAGGGCTTTTTATAAAAATCTAACTGGAAAATATGAACTTAATCAAATTATAGATGGTAAATCCTCATTTCCAACGGCTCCAGAAGATCGGGATCTCCTGTATTTCCTGGCGCAATCCTTGCGTGCCCAGATTATCAAAGAACTCCCTCCGATTAAAGATAACGTACGAGATGGACATCGCCAATTTGCACACACTGTTAAAAAGCTGATTAAAGACTTGTCCGTCATTAGCTTCGAAATTGCACAGCTAGTAGTTGCTAAGCAGGAGCAAAGTGATAATATTCCAGATTGGTTAATGGTTGAAATTGTACGTGATTTACCACGTCTTGCAATAAAAGAGCGGGGGTAAATATGGCTAAAAAAACAACTCCAGATAATCCCGCTTTGAAAAATTTTAATGAAGCATGTTCGTTAATCGCGGATCATCCTATTTTTGCGCCGTTATCTGTTCGAGCTTCGATTATTCATAATGAAAATAGTCCCTATCCTGAAGACGGCTGGGCAATTGTCACTAATAACGGTTATATTTACACTCATCCTAAACGGCGTGGCGAGGTTGCTGAATGGATGTACGTTTTGGCACATTGTTTTCTTCATTTAGGTCTTGGACATTTAAAGATTAAAGAGAATCAAGTGGCGTGGAACGTTGCATGTGATGTGTACATAGCAAAGTTTTTAAATGACTTGAAGCTTGGGAAAGTACCCGCAGATATGGAGTCGCGAATTGATCTTACAATTAAAGATGAACAACAGCTTTACGAGCAGTTTATGATAAAAGGAATTCCGGACACCTCCAGATATTTTGGGACTGCGGGTGTTTCAAAACTGGATATGAATGTTAGAGAAACCACCAAAAGATACTGGGGAAAAGCACCGGATTGGGAAGCCTATTTTGCTTATGGGTTATCTAATGCTGTGACGAATGCAGTAAGTGTTGCTGGAGGCCATGCTAATACTATTAGTGACCCTGCACTTTCATTAACCGCTCCACAACGTGCAAAACGATGGTTTATGGACAGATATCCTTTATTAGGTGCGCTTGCCGCCGGCTTTGAGATTATAGAAGATCCAGCGATATGTCGGCGATTTGATATTTCCATAGCTGCCATTGACGTTATTGAGCGCAAAATATTTATGAACCCTGCAGCCGGACTAAACGATGAGGAGTGTATTTTCGTGATGGCGCATGAGCTTCTGCACGCGGGGCTTCAGCATCACGAGCGATGTCTTGGCCGGGATCATTATCTTTGGAATGTGGCTTGTGACTACGTAATAAATCTATGGCTAGTAGAAATGAGTGTGGGGGAGTATCCGCGAATTGGACTCTTATTAGATCCTGAGCTTAAAGGTTTATCTGCTGAAACGATTTATGATCGTATGGTCGGAGATATCCGCACTTATAAGAAACTGGCGACCTTGAGAGGGAATGGACTTGGTGACATTTTAGATAACGGTTCATCAAGTTTTTGGGATGCGAGAGAAGGACAGACGTTAGATGATTTCTGTAAAAATGCTATGCAACAAGGACTGATGTATCATGAAGAGCAAAGCCGCGGTCTTTTGCCATCAGGCCTAGTTGAAGAGATTAGAGCGCTAGGCCAGCCACCTATTAAATGGGATGTAGAGCTTGCTCGGTGGTTTGATCATTATTTTTCACCGCTTGAGAAGACCAGATCTTATTCACGAATTAGCAGACGTCAATCTTCTACACCTGATATCCCTCGACCACAGTGGGTTCATAGCGGTGCTGCAGATGATGGCCGTACTTTTGGAGTTATTTTAGATACCTCAGGCTCAATGGATAAAAAGCTTCTGGCCAAAGCATTAGGAGCCATTTCAAGTTATGCGCAGGCTCGTGATGTTCCTTTTGCACGGATTATCTTTTGTGATGCTTGTCCTTATGATGCAGGTTTCATGCCCCCGGAGGCTATCGCGGATCGGGTACAAGTGAAGGGAAGAGGGGGAACGATCTTACAACCAGCTATTGATTTGATTCAACAAGCTGAGGATTTTCCGAAAAAAGGACCACTTCTAATTATTACAGATGGTTATTGTGACAAGCTGACCATTAAAAGAGACCATGCTTATATCTTGCCCAAGGGAAATGACTTGCCTTTCTCACCCAAAGGACCTGTATTCAGAATAAATTAGGGCTTAGAATAAATTTAGAGAGAGGTAACAATGGATATGAATCCCCCCAAACATATTCTTTCAGCAGCTACAGTTGTATTCAATGATCAAGAAGAAATCTTATTAATAAAAGGTCCACGTAGAGGATGGGAGATGCCAGGCGGACAGGTTGAAGAGGAGGAGTCCCTTATAGAAGCAGCAATCAGGGAAGCCAAAGAAGAATCGGGCATTGATATAGAGATTAATAAGTTCTGCGGAGTTTTTCAAAATGTTGATCGATCTATTTGTACTAACCTATTTCTAGGGAAAGCCATCGGCGGCGAACCTGCTACTAGTTCCGAGAGCTTAGAAGTTGGTTTTTTTTCGATAGAACAAGCATTGGAAATGGTCACATGGAAAAATCTCAGACTGCGGCTGGAGTATTGTCTAAATGATAAGGTGCAGCCTTTTTACGTAGAGTTACGGGGTACAGAAGTTGAGGAAATTATATTTAAATTAGAAAACCAGCAAACTTTTTAGAGGTCCTCCTGCGTCCTAGCTAATGAGTGTCATCGGAAGGCACTTATAAATAGAGATGGAGGATGACGAGATATGAACAAAAGAACAAAAAATCTATTTAAAATGAGTGCAGTTGGATGTGTAGCCATTATGGGAGTGAGTGCAGCTTCTTTACCGGTTCATGCTATGGTTTCCACACAAGTAACAGCTAATGTTTCTGCGGCTTTACCGTCGAAGGCACCAGCCCTTGCTGGCATTGAAGTACAAGAAAAAGTACTTAACACAACAAGTAAATACCTGATTGCAGATTTAAAAGTACCACAGCTAACAGGAATGCTGGATACTCATTATCAAGATGAACTGAACGATATTATCCTCTCTCATGCTGAAAAGGATCTGGCACAGTGGGAGAAAGACGCCGCAGAAATGGGCAAAAAAGCACAGGCTGATCAAATGGAATTTCATCCTTATACTCTTTACATTACTTATGATCTGAAATCAGATGGAACAGGTTCTCCAGCAGGCGTTATCTCCTTGACTGTTACTACTGAAGGTTCTGAAGGTGGAACAAGCATGCCGCGGATCGATACTTATAATGTGAAAAATATAGCTGAGGCAGAACCTGTTGCACTAACGGATCTACTGGGCGCTAACTACAAAGAGAAGCTCGATGCAGACATTCTGGCAGAGATTAAAAAGGATTCAGATAAGTATTTCTTAGAAGAGTACACAGGAACTTCAACTGAGCAGTCGTTCTATATCGATAAAGGTGACTTAGTAATCGTATTCCCTAAATACAGCATTGCACCAGGTTATGTAGGTTCACCAGAGTTTCGGTTCAGCTTAAATCATAGTTCAACGGATACAACTAAGCTAGATTTGAAAAAAGTAGCTACTTTCACGAATAAGAAAGGCGTGCTCATGGTATCGCTTCGTGATGTGGCCAGTCAACTAAACTATGAATTGAAATGGAATCAGTCTACCAAAACCGCTGAGTTGATGAAAGGAGCGCAGTGGACAAGTGTTACGCTTAACAAAGATTCATACTTCTTCGCAAAAATGACTCCTAAAGCTTTAGGTGCCGCACCTGTTCTGCAAGATAACAAAACCTATGTACCTGTTCAATTCGTATCAGAAATTCTACAGGTTGAAGTTCAGAAATAACCATTTAGAAGTTTGTAAAAGTAGTTAGAATTATTAAAAACATCCCGCAGGGTAATTCTTGCGTGGGTGTTTTTTACTTTTGATAACAGATTAGCCAGTTTAAAGAACTTTTTGAGCTGCTCCTGCGTCCTGCCTATGAACAACAAATTAAGGGTAAGGACTGAAACAGAATGAATGACAACAAGCGTTATATGCCTGGTATTGATGGACTAAGAGCTTTTTCCGTACTCGCTGTCATAGCCTATCATTTGAATTTGAAATGGGCTGGGGGTGGACTGCTGGGAGTGGGAATCTTTTTTGTGATCTCGGGTTATCTCATCACAGACCAAATCAATAACCAATGGGAGCGTCATCGAAGATTGGACCTTCTGGACTTTTGGATACGTAGAGCACGGAGGTTGCTGCCGGCGACGATAGTCATGCTGATCGTTGTCACCATATGGCTCTTAATCATAGATCCCACGAGATTAAATGGGCTGACAGGAGATTTCATGTCATCACTATTTTACGTTAATAACTGGTGGTTAATATTTCATGATGTTTCGTACTTTGAAAGCTTTGGACCTCCTTCACCGATCGGACATTTATGGTCACTTTCTATTGAAGAACAGTTTTATATTCTATGGCCGCTGCTGCTCGTATTAGGACTAAAGATCATACCTCGTCGAAGTAAACTTATTGCCTGGATTCTGGCTTGTGCTGCTGTCTCAGCTTTAGCCATGGCTATGTTCTATGTACCGGGCACAGATCCAAGCAGGGTCTATTATGGAACAGATACTCGCATATTTGCACTTCTAATTGGAGCGGCGCTTGCCGTTGCATGGCCTAGTCAGAAACTTAAAAATACAGTCACAGAAAGATCTCGTTATATGTTTGATATCATTGGTGCTCTGGGACTGCTGGTATTAATGGTGTTAGTTTACCGGGTTAACGAGTTTGATGAATCACTATATCGGGGTGGATTTTTGATCATCTCTATCATTACTGCAGTAGTGATTGCTGTGCTTGCTCATCCTGCCAGTTCTCTTGGACGGAAAATGGGTTGGAAACCTATGCGATGGATAGGTGTACGTTCATATAGCTTATATCTTTGGCATTATCCCGTAATTATTCTTACTAGCCCTAATGGGAATCCAGATGAGAGCGGCGTGCTTCGAATTATCCTTCAGTTAGCAGGAAGTTTTCTACTGGCAGCCTTATCATACAAATATGTGGAGGAGCCGCTCCGGCGGAGATCATTAAGAGATATTTGGAACCATTGGAGTGCAAAGCAACGCCGCAGCTACCACCCTGTCTTTCTTATGACCATGATCTTTTTGGTTCTTATTCCGATTGCCTGCAATGGATATTTATCCAATGCTGAATCTGACACACCTACAATCGAAGTTGCAGATAAGCAGAATGTACAGCAAGAGAGAACAGCGCAAGAACCAATAGATCACAATTCATTGGCACCACCCGTAGAAAAAGATACGACTGATGTTGAGAAGCAAAAACCTGACACTGAAGAGCAACAAGTTGAACCAGAAGGAAACATAGCGGTAACCGAGAAAAATCAAACTGGAAAGAATATTACGGCCATTGGCGATTCTGTCATTTTGGATGCAGCACCGTTTTTAGTAGAAAGTCTCCCTGGTATTGTCATCGATGGAAAGGTCGGCAGACAGATGATGCAGGCACAGGAGGTAGTTGATCAGCTTAGAGCACAAGGACGGTTAGGGAAGCGGATGATCATAGAGCTGGGGACGAATGGAGCCTTTAACTCCAAGCAATTACGTAAACTACTAAACTCGTTAAGCGATGCGGAGCAGATTATTTTGGTCAATACACGTGTGCCGAGAAAGTGGGAGCAGACTGTGAATTCCACCCTTTCAAAAGTTTCCAGTGAATTCAGGAATACGACCATAGTAGACTGGTACTCAGCTAGTGAAGGAAAAGACGACTACTTCTACAAAGATGGTGTTCATTTGAAACGTGAGGGTGCCAAGTATTATGCATCAATTCTAATTAAAGCTTTGGAAAAAGAAAATAAATAATTTATTTGGAATCTCCAAACTTTTTTATACTCACCAAACGTCTTACTCCTGTTACAACACCAGATCACAAACAGAGAAGGATAATCGACCATGTTGAATAGGAAAACCGAGAAAATATTGACGCGATGTATCAAAGAAAACAAAGAAAATGTATACCGGCTTGCTTACAGTTATGTGAAAAACAAAGAGGATGCCCTCGACATTGTGCAGGATTCTATTTATAAAGCGATGACACGAATGGATTTGCTAAAGGATCACGATGCCGTGAAAAGCTGGTTTTACAGGATTGTCGTGAATACTTCCTTAGACTTTTTGCGCAGAAACAAGAAGGTTCAGACGATGGAGCCAGAGATAATAGAAACCTATAGTCCGGCTGTTGAGGATAGCTATACAGATATGGATTTGAAAAGAACACTGGAAGAGCTGCCGGCGAAATACCGAAGTGTGATTGTGCTTAGATATTTTGAGGATATGAAGATTAATGAAGTGGCTGAAGTTCTTAACGAGAACACCAATACAATAAAGACAAGGCTGTATCAGGCCCTTCAGTTATTGCGGGTGAAGCTGAATGATGAAGCCTTAAAGGAGATAAAGTAAGATGGACGAAAGAATACAAGAATTACATAAAGAGTATACCGATATTCCCATTCCGGATGAACTTGATTTGATTGTAAACCGTTCTATAAAGCAGTCACTTAAAGCCAATAGAAAAAAACACACGACAACTAAGTGGGTGGCTAGTGTTGGTGCGGCCGCAGTTATTTTTCTAGTAGCCATAAACACTAGTACAACCGTAGCTAGTGCATTATCTTCCATTCCAGGCGTTGATCGGATAATAAAAGTACTAACTATTAAAGAATACGTTGTAGAAGAAGAGAACTACGATGCTAATATCAAAGTTCCAGCCGTTACCGATATGGAAAACAAAGAACTGGAGCTTGGATTGAACAGCAAATATTTAAGTGAGAATAAAGCACTATACGAAAAGTTCCAAGCGGAGATCGAAGCGTTGAAGGAACAAGGTGGGGGCCATTTGGGGCTGGATGTAGGTTATGAAGTGAAAACGGATAATGAGCGCATTTTCTCCATTGGCAGATATGTTGAGGAAACCGCTGGTTCATCTTCAATGGAAGTTACTTTTGATACGATAGACAAAGTGAACCAGATCCTTATTACATTGCCAATGCTATTTAAAGATGATCAATACATTGAACGCATCAGTGAAAATATTAAAGAACAGATGATTGCTCAAATGAAAGCAGACTCTGAGAAAGTTTACTGGATCCCTGAGTATGGCGATGATGTGCCAACGGATCAGTTTACCTCCATTACGAAGGATCAGAGCTTTTATATCAACACCGAAGGTAAGCTTGTAATTGTGTTTAATAAATACGATGTCGCACCGGGTTATATGGGCTCCGTTGAATTTGTGATACCAACCGCGGTGCTTGCTGATGATTTGGTCAGTCAGAAGTATATTCAATAAAAGAATTCTGGGAATAACGTGATCTGAGTCCGAAACTCTGCACAAAAGGTGAAAAAGTGGAAATAAGATCATCTGGGTCCGAAAGTTTAGCCAAAACTCTTCGTCAAAGCCTCAAACATCGTTTGCTCTCATTATTTTACGGGTGACGCAGTAGCTAACGGACTCAGCTGACCCTAAACGCAGCATTATCGCACTTTTGCAATCCTAACGGACCGCATCGTCGCTATTGGCACGAAAACCATCCCCCAAGCGCACTTTTCTAACGAATAGCTGCACTGGGGTCCGAAACTCTGCGCAAAAGGTGATAAAAGTGGAAATAAGGTCATCTGAGACCGAAAGTTTAGCCAAGGCTCTTTGTCCAAGCCTCAAACATCGTTTGCTCTCATTATTTTACGGGTGACGCAGCAGCTAACGGACTCAGCTGACCCTAAACGCAGCATTATCGCACTTTTGCAATCCTAACGGACCACATCGTCGCTATTGGCACGAAAACCACGCCCCAAGCACTCTTTTCTAACGAATAGCTGCACTGGGGTCCGAACCTCTGCACAAAAGCTGATAAATGTGGGAATAAGGTCATCTGAGACCGAAAGTTTAGCCAAGGCTCTTTGTCCAAGCCTCAAACATCGTTTGCTCTCATTATTTTACGGGTGACGCAGCAGCTATCGGACTCAGCTGACCCTAAACGCAGCATTTTCGCACTTTTGCAATCCTAACGGACCGCATCGTCTCTATTGGCACGAAAAACACACCCCAAGCGCACTTTTCTAACGAATAGCTGCACTGGGGTCCGATACTCTGCACAAAAGGTGATAAATGTGGAAATAAGGCCATCTGGGGTCCGATACTCTGCGCAAAAGGTGATAAAAGTGGAAATAACGTCATCTGGGTCCGAAAGTTTAGCCGTAAATAAATCGTTCTACTGCCGCAGCAGTAGCAGTAATATCCGGGTTAGAATTGTCGATCAACGCAATATTTTCAGCCGGGAGCGGCCATTCTACCGTACGGTTGCCAAGAGAAGTGCGGAATTCATTCCAATGCTGGAACTTCCATTCATCTAGTGGTGATTGTCTGTCTTGAATTCGTTCCCGGTACAATTCCTCGTTGGCTAACCCTACCAAGACAACCTTGACCTCAACATCATGAAGAGAACGCCCGATCCGAGCTAACTCATGGCTGATCCAGTCAGGATTGGCTGCCTCTTTGGTAAAGGGACCAACTACAAAAGCATCGACGTCCAAGCCTATATTATCCAGCGCAGCATCCATAGTGATTCGATAACCTAAATCGCGGCATAATCTTTTGTACTCAGCTGAGTCTCTATCTGCCGGATCCAGTCCGTGTAAAGTCATTATCGCGTCAGCAGCAGGCCGTAGTAGAATATCCATATCGAAAAAAGGTATTTTGCGCCGCGAAGCAATCGCTTTAGCTAACGTTGTTTTGCCTGCTCCAGCTGGACCAAGAAAAAATACAAGTTTATTCATTTCTAATTCTCCTTAGTTCTCAAGTCAACTCCAATGTGTATCTATGCATACTATCATATAAAAGATGACGAGCAATCGCCAGCGTAATCCCATTCTCGGCAAGTGACGGTCCACAAAACTAAAATTGCTCACGGATTAGCCCATAAAATGATATTTTTTGCTTCTCCATTGAGTTTTTAGCTAATCCTGCTTATAATATAGCGAGAAAAATAAGAAAAAGGTGTCCATAAATGAGCATATTAAATGTTGAAGGATTAAGTCATGGCTTTGGAGATCGTGCGATCTTTAAGGATGTTTCATTCCGTCTCCTAAAAGGCGAGCATATCGGATTATTCGGCGCTAACGGCGAAGGAAAATCCACTTTTATGAATATTGTTACAGGCAAACTGCAACCTGATGAAGGTAAAGTCGAATGGTCCAAGCGGGTGCGTGTTGGCTACCTCGATCAGCATGCAGTGTTAACCAAAGGAATGACGATTCAAGATGTACTCAGAAGTGCTTTCCAGTACCTGTTCGATCTTGAGCAAGAGATGAACGATATGTATGGCAGAATGGGTGACGTTTCACCTGAAGAGCTGGAAAAGCTGCTTGAAGAAGTAGGTACCATCCAAGATACACTTACAAATCAAGACTTTTACATGATCGATGCGAAAGTACAAGAAACCGCGCGTGGACTAGGGATCACTGACATTGGATTGGATCGCGATGTAGCCGATCTTAGTGGTGGTCAACGTACCAAAATCTTGCTTGCTAAGCTATTGCTTGAAAAACCAGATATTTTGCTCCTCGATGAGCCTACGAACTATCTGGATGAGCAGCATATTGAATGGCTGAGACGTTACCTTCAAGAGTACGATAATGCTTTTATTCTGATCTCACATGATATGCCATTCTTGAATAGTGTTATCAACCTGATCTACCATATGGAAAATCAAAAGCTGACCCGTTATGTGGGTGATTATGAGCAATTCCAACAAGTCTACGAAATGAGAAAACAACAGCTTGAATCTGCTTATAATCGCCAAAAGCAAGAAATAGCAGAGCTGAAGGATTTCGTAGCTCGTAACAAAGCCAGCGTGGCTACCCGTAACATGGCGATGTCCAGACAGAAGAAGCTCGACAAGATGGAGATCATCGAGATTGCCAAGGAGAAACCGAAACCACAGTTTAACTTTAAAGAAGGTAAAACTGCCGGCAAGATGATTTTCGAAGCAAAAGAATTGGTTATCGGCTACGACTCTCCATTGTCCAGACCGCTTAATTTGTTGATGGAGCGTGGACAGAAGATCGCGTTGGTTGGGGCAAACGGAATTGGTAAAACAACATTGCTGCGCAGTATTTTAGGTGAAATCTCTGCATTGTCTGGTTCAGTAGAACGTGGATATCATCAGGAGATTGGCTATTTTGAGCAAGAGATGAAGGAAGGCAATTACAAGACTTGTATTGAGGAAATCTGGGATACATTCCCGTCTCTGTCACAATTCGAAGTACGTGCTGCTCTAGCTAAATGCGGATTAACCACGAAGCATATTGAGAGTAAGATTGCTGTACTAAGTGGTGGGGAAAAAGCTAAAGTGCGTCTATGTAAGCTGATTAATAGCGAAACTAATATTCTCGTATTAGATGAGCCGACGAACCACTTGGATATCGATGCCAAAGATGAACTGAAACGCGCTCTAAAAGCATACAAAGGAAGTATTCTTATGATTTCTCACGAACCCGATTTTTATCAGGACATCGTAACCGATATCTGGAATTGCGAAGATTGGACAACGAAAGTATTCTAAGTATACGAGTTCAATTAACGAATCTTAAACAGGATACCTTACTTCGATACTCCGAAGGGTATCCTGTTTTTTATTCCGAGGCACTATCTGCATTAATTGTGGCGATTAAAATTGGCGTCTGAGTAGAAATCAAGATCATCATGTGGAGTGATTCCACTTTCAATGCAGATTTCCAGATAACAAATCCGTCAAAAATTGATGGCCGCCTTAATGATTTTCATAATTAACACAAAGAATAGATCACTCCTCAAAACTTTCCGTCCGATAAGAAGACTTTAGGCTTCAAACTTCAGATTCTGTGGTTCCGTCGGAAATTCTTCTGTCCGTGCACGGGAATCAGTGACGGGAACGTCCAGGCCTACTTCTTCAAATGTGCAGTCATCTAGCCAAATCTTTCCTGATCCCGATAGGAGAATACCAATGTTGATACAATCCGCCTCTGCCGGGATATCCAGCACACAAGCGTAAAAATTCCAGGAAGCAGTTCCTTTAATGCTTCTGTACTGCATGTTGTCAAAACCCAGCATATTCTGGAGCTTGTCATCAATACGCATCCATAAGCCGCACCAGTCGCTGACTTCTTCGGTCCGGATAAAGCCGGCAAACCGCATCCGCTTCCCAAGATAATTTTTTGCATCAAACTGCTGCATTAGAGTACCAAATTCGTTCTCTTCAGGTGGTTCAGTTTCTGCGCATTCCAGTGATACAGAGTTCCTTCCCTTATGGTAAATCTGCATATCTAATGATGCCTTATATTTGCTGGGGGATGTTCCGGTGATGAACCAACCTTTAATTTCGGACATGGTTAATTCCTCTCTTTCCTGAATCAATAGTTTTATCTGCGACCTGTATTGGGCTGGGGGGAGAGCATAAAGTCCTTTAAAAGCTCTTGTAAAAGCCTCTTGACTATCAAAACCATAAAGCAGTGCAATATCTAGAATGCGTTCTTCGGAATAGAGCAGCAGTTGGGCAGCAGAACTCAACCTACGGGAACGAATGTATTCAGCTAAACTTTTGCCGACATATTTCTGAAAGAGCCGGTGGAAATGATATTTGGAGAATCCAGCCTCTTTCGCAATTCTGTCCAGATTCAATTCTTCTTCCAAATGGTTCTCAATAAATTCAATACTATTGTGAATCATCTTGTAATACAGCCTGATCACCTCCCTGGTATTAATATACCTCACCTATTTAAAGGGATTTTGATAATTCTTGCTTAGTTGTACTTCAATATGTAGAGATTTGCATCTGAACCTAATACTATCAGCAGAAGATATAAAAGGAGAGTATAAAACTATAAAACACAAAAAAGGCGAATTCTTACTCATAATGGAGTAAGAATTCGCCAATATCTATTCGATTGCATTCCTACATTAAACCTCAATGATGATTGGAAGAATCATTGGCCGCCGTTTCGTTTTTTCGTATAGGAACTTACTTAATGATTCTTTGATGGTCTGCTTGATGATATTCCATTGGCCGAGATCCGTTTCGTTCATTTTTTTAAGGGTTGATGTTACATGCTGGTTGATCTCGTCCATTAAATTATCGGAGTTACGGACATAAACGAATCCCCTGGAAATAGTGTCTGGCTCGTTTAATAGACGTCCATCGGTTTGGCTCAGTGTAATCACTGTAATCAGAATGCCGTCTGCTGACAGCTGGCGACGATCGCGAAGCACAACATTTCCAATATCTCCGATCCCAAGGCCATCTACTAGAATTTGCCCAGCAGTCACTCGACCGGATTGGCGGACAACACCAGACGATGACTCAACGATGTCTCCATTTTTTAGAATAAAGATATTTTCCGGTTTGACGCCTACCGCCTCCGCTAACAAGCTATGATGATGCAGCATACGGTATTCACCATGAATCGGAATAAAGTATTCAGGTTTCATTAGAGTCAGCATTAGCTTAAGCTCCTCTTGGCTGCCATGCCCGGAGACGTGAAGCTCACTGCGTGAACCATAGATGACTTTAGCACCCAGCATATATAAATTATCGACAATCCTTGAAACATTCCGTTCATTTCCCGGGATGGGATTGGCTGCGAGCAGCACCGTGTCCCCAGCCTGGATCTCCATCAATCGATGGCTTGAGTTCGCTAAGCGGGATAGTGCGGCCATGGGCTCTCCTTGACTGCCTGTACATAAAACAGTTACCTGTGCCGGAGGGAGCTTAGCAGCTTCTGCAGGTTCGATCAGCATATCGTCCGGCATGTTCAAATAACCGAGTTCTTGGGCCACTCTGACTACATTTACCATACTTCTGCCGAGTAAGGTCAATTTACGTTCAGTTAAATGAGAAGCATCAATGATCTGCTGTAGACGATGTACATTTGAGGCGAAGGTAGAAATAAAAATTCTACGGTCTGCTTTTAAAAAGGCTTCTTCTATGTGAGCGCCAACAAGCTTTTCAGAAGGGGTGAAGCCAGGACGCTCAGCATTAGTGCTTTCTGACAGCAAGATCTTTACACCGTTTTTCCCAATATCGGCCATTTTATGTATATCTGGATACTGCTTGTTGACAGGCGTCATGTCAAATTTGAAGTCTCCCGTATGAACTACGATACCTTCAGGTGTATCGAATACTACGCCAAGGCAATCTGGAATACTATGATTTGTATTAAAAAATGTTGTAGTAATGGCTCCCAGGGTCAACGTGGATTCTGAATTAATACAATGGAGTTTCGTTTGTCGTAAAATTCCATGTTCCCTAAGTTTATTTTCGATTAATCCTAAGGTTAAACGGGAAGCATATATTGGGATATTCAACTGTTTAAGCAGGTAAGGAATCCCACCGATATGATCCTCATGTCCGTGAGTCACCACCAACGCTTGTACCTTATCAATATTATTTAATAAATACGAAACATCAGGAATAATTAGGTCAATCCCTAAGAGACTTTCATCTGGGAATTTAGAGCCGCAATCAATGACAACAATATCATCTGCGTATTGCAGGATATACATATTTTTACCAATTTCATGAACCCCACCTAATGCTGCAATCGAGAGTTGCTTAGCTGCCATTTTCATTGAAGCCCCTCCTAAATAAATTTCTCTATATTATGTTTGAATCCCATTATAATTATCCATTCTGAAGCTTGATACAATATAATAACTGAAGAAAGCTAATCGAAAGATAGGAGAACGTTACTCATGAATATCAGACTATTACAAATGAAAGATAATAGCTCCATTGAAAAGGTCATTAGGGACTGCCTAATTGAGTTTGGCGGGAATCGCTCGGGTCTAGCCTGGGAGGATGACAGCCTGCATCATTTATCAGATGATTATAATCATAGTGAGAATCGGGCTTATTGGGTTGTCGAAGAGGGAGGGGAAGTATTAGGGGGGTGTGGCATTGCTCCTTTCGGGAATGATGACAAGATATGTGAGTTACAAAAAATGTATTTATCTCAGTCGATTAGAGGTAACGGGATAGCCAAAGAACTTTTAAATACAGCGTTGGACTTTGCTAAGCTTCATTACAACCAATGTTATTTGGAGACACTTCAAAACATGCACGCAGCTAACCGTTTCTATATGAAAAATGGATTTGAGCTTTTGGATGAACCGCTTGCGGGGTCGGAGCATTTCGCTTGTGATGCTTGGTATATTAAAAATTTAATGTGAATTGCTTTAAAAATGTTGGAGGCCTGGATTACCAGGCTTTTTTTGATCTAAGGTAATGATTTTTTATTTGACAATAAAACCGTCCAGACGGTATAGTAAATAACAGAGGTGATTTTCGTGAACAGTAATTCAAAACGAAGTAGTATTTTATTAGCAGCTTCTATAGTAGTTAAAAATAATGGGGTGGAGAAGCTTACGCTTGAAGCCGTTGCCAAAGAAGCCGGGGTCAGTAAAGGTGGACTGCTGCACCATTTTCCGAATAAGGAAGCTTTAATAAAAAGTATGGTGGAAGAATTAACAAGTGATTTTTTCAGTAATGTTCAAGAAAGAGTATCGAACGCATCTAGAGAAACGGGGAAGTGGGGACGAGCGTTTGTTCAGGCGATAGACGACGATCTTAAGGAAGAGCAAGAGATTAGCACCGCGCTTTCGGCTGCTCTTTTTACGAATCCGGATATCCTTAAGAAATTTCAAAATCAATACTCAGTATGGCAAAACAATATAGAGAACGATGGAATAGATCCTGTACGTTCCACAATTGTCAGGCTGGCAGCGGACGGTTTATGGTATTCAGAAATGTTCGGGTTAGGAGCTTTAGATAAGGATTTACGAGATAAAGTAATTCAAGAATTAATAAACATGACGGAGTAAGGAGGGGCTATTGTTGAATTCATATCTGTTACTGGCAACAGCGATTATCTGCGAGGTATTTGGTAGCTCCATGCTTAAGGTTTCTAACGGGTTTAAAAAGATTTTACCTTCAATAGGAGTCGTACTCGGCATGGGTTCAGCCTTTTATTGTCTTTCTTTAGCGCTTTCAACGATTCCACTAGGGACGGCTTATGGTATTTGGTCGGGGGTAGGTACGGCTTTAACTGCGTTAATTGGAGTCATCATTTATAAAGAAAACTTCAATCTGAAAAAACTACTCGGCCTGATTCTTATCATTGGTGGAGTAGTCATTATGAAACTTTCTGGTGGATCTCATTAGAGCTTGGAGGAAATGTTATGAACAAGAATAAGGGTTTTTGGGTACTGGGAGTAGCTATTATAAGCGAAGTAATAGGTACAACTATGCTGAAAATGTCAGAAGGGTTCACACAAATATTGCCTACTATAGGTATTATTATTGGTTTTATTATCGCATTTTATAGTTTGTCCATAAGTCTCAAAGTTTTACCTTTAAGCCTAGCTTATGCGATTTGGGCAGGTGTAGGTACAGTTCTAACCGCAATCGTTGGTATCGTAATATGGGGGGATCCATTTAGTATGCTTACACTTGCAGGCATAGTATTAATAGTTGGAGGTGTGGTTTTATTAAACTCTCCAGATTCAGCTAATGAAAAAGAACTTAAAACGACAAGTTAATCTTCATAAAAAACTAGGGCCTGAGAAATCAGGCCTTTATTTGATGGACGTGATGTTAATAGATTCCATATTTAGGGTAGTTGCGCGATATTGGTATCACATATCTTTTCCGTAGAATTACATCTTATAGCTTGATCCGCTCTTTCTCTATAATGAGAGTGTCTCACATTGAAAGGAGGATCGGTTGTTATTTAATGTGTTCTGAGATGAATTTGATTGTAAACGCTATCATTTGAGCACTCCGATAAGGCGACACGTTAGTGAGTATCTACATTAAGAGGAGGATTATAATGCGCAAGAAGTATGTCGTTTGGTCGCTTGTAGTAACCCTGTTGATTTCAAGTTTATACCTGGCAGCGGGTCCGTTCACATTTGTTAGTGCCTCTGGTGGCGCGAATTTGACGCTGGGCAAAACTGTGACGGCTAGTGGTCAATCACAAACGTATAGTCCAAACAATGTGAAAGACAGCAATCAAGAGACGTATTGGGAAAGCAGCAATAATGCATTTCCGCAATGGATCCAAGTAGATCTCGGTACAGAGACAAGTATTGACCAAATCGTATTGAAGCTGCCAACGGGCTGGGAGACGCGTACGCAAACACTCGCCGTTCAAGGCAGCACAAATGGATCTACATTCACTGACATTGTTGGTTCAGCTGATTATGTGTTCAATCCTTCAGCAGGAGGGAACACCGTTAAGATTGATTTTTCAGCAACCAGCACTCGTTATGTACGCCTGAATTTAACAGGTAATACGGGTTGGCCGGCAGCACAAGTATCTGAATTCGAAATTTATGGAGCTAGTACACCAACACCGACGCCAACAGTCACACCGACGCCAACAGTCACACCGACGCCAACAGCCACACCGACGCCAACAGTCACACCAACGCCAACAGCCACACCAACGCCAACAGCCACACCAACGCCAACGGCCACACCTGTTGCGGGCAGTAATATCGCGGTTGGCAAATCGATTACCGCATCTTCTAATACGCAATCATTTGTGGCAGCAAATGCTAATGACAACAACACCAACACATACTGGGAAGGTGGCAGTAATCCTAGTTCATTAATACTTGACCTGGGGTCAAACTACAATGTTTCCTCCATCGTTCTAAAGTTAAATCCAGCCGCTGCATGGGGAGCACGTACCCAAACGATTCAAGTGCTCGGTCACAATCAGAACACAACGACATTTGGGAATCTGGTGTCAGCACAATCGTATTCGTTTAATCCAGCTTCAGGAAATACAGTAACCATTCCTGTTACCGCAACTGTCAAACGTCTACAGCTTAATATTACTGTCAACTCGGGTGCTCCAGCTGGACAGATCGCCGAATTTGAAGTATACGGTACTCCAGCTCCGAATCCGGATTTGGTGATTACTGGCATGTCCTGGTCACCAACGAATCCGGTTGAGTCTAATGCGATTACGCTGAACGCAATCGTAAAGAATATCGGCAATGCCAGCTCTCCAGCTACTACTGTTAATTTCTATTTAAATAATGAGCTTGTAGGCTCAGCTCCGGTAGGTGTACTAGCAACTGGAGCATCGACAACAGCATCGATGACACTTACCGCAGGAGTTAAGCCTGCCGCAACGTATTCAGTTAGTGCCAAAGTTGATGAAGACAACCTAGTTATCGAACAAAATGAAGCGAATAACAGCTACACGAACCCAGCGTCACTTATTATCGCTCCAGTGTCCAGCTCTGACTTAGTGGGAACTGTTACATGGACACCAAGTAATCCTGTTGCTAATAACAATGTAGCGTTTAATGTAAATCTTAAGAATCAAGGAACCATTGCCTCTGCAAGTGGTTCACATGGTATAAGCGTTGTTCTTAAAAACTCTGCGGGGTCCACTATTCAAACCTATAATGGATCTTATAACGGTGCCTTAGCAGCGGGGGCAATAGTTAATGTTGCGATTCCAGGGACTTGGACAGCGATTAATGGTAACTACACAGTTACCACTACTGTTGAAGTGGATGCTAATGAGATAGCTGCCAAGCAAGCGAATAATGTAAGTGTTTCTAATCTCGTTGTCTATGCTGCGCGTGGTGCAAGCATGCCGTATAGCCGATATGATACCGAGGATGCTACACTCGGGGGTGGCGCGACATTGAAATCGGCGCCAACCTTTGATCAAGCATTAATCGCCTCTGAGGCTTCTGGTCAGCGTTATATAGCTCTTCCTTCGAATGGTTCGAACTTAGAGTGGACGGTCAGACAGGGTCAAGGCGGCGCAGGTGTAACTATGAGATTTACAATGCCTGACTCTGCAGATGGGATGGGATTGAATGGTTCACTGGATGTGTATGTGAATGGAGCGAAAGTAAAAACAGTTTCCTTAACCTCATACTATAGCTGGCAGTATTTCTCAGGTGATATGCCTGGCGATACACCTAGTGCTGGACGTCCACTATTCCGTTTTGATGAAGTTCACTGGAAGATGGATACACCCCTCCAACCTGGGGACAAGATTCGAATCCAGAAGAACAATGGAGATAGCTTGGAATATGGTGTGGATTTCATTGAAATTGAATCTGTTCCAACAGCAATTGCCCGCCCAGCTAACTCCGTATCTGTAACAGATTACGGTGCTGTGGCAAACGATGGACAAGATGATCTGGCAGCTTTTAAAGCTACTGTAAATGCAGCCGTGGCAAGCGGTAAGTCTATTTATATTCCAGCAGGAACCTTTAATCTTAGCAGTATGTGGGAGATTGGTTCTGCTAGTAATATGATCAATAACCTCACTATTACTGGTGCTGGTCTCTGGCACACCAATATTCAGTTCACCAATCCTAATGCTGCGGGCGGTGGTATTTCACTCCGTATTTCAGGTAAGCTAGATTTCAGTAATGTATATATGAATTCTAATTTGCGCTCACGTTATGGACAAAATGCAATTTACAAAGGTTTTATGGATAACTTTGGAACCAACTCTATTATCCATGATGTCTGGGTAGAGCATTTTGAATGCGGAATGTGGGTAGGCGACTACGCTCATACACCTGCGATTTATGCTACCGGGCTGGTAGTTGAAAACAGTCGGATTCGGAACAATCTTGCAGACGGCATCAACTTCTCGCAAGGAACTAGCAATTCAATTGTACGCAATAGCAGTGTGCGAAATAATGGTGACGATGGTCTTGCAGTATGGACCAGTAACACAAATGGTGCACCTGCTGGTGTGAATAATACCTTCTCGTATAACACCATTGAGAATAACTGGCGTGCGGCAGCGATTGCTTTCTTTGGAGGAAGTGGTCATAAGGCTGATCATAACTATATCATTGATACAGTTGGTGGTTCCGGCATACGTATGAATACCGTTTTTCCAGGTTATCATTTCCAGAATAATACGGGTGTAGTTTTCTCAGACACAACCATTATTAACAGTGGTACGAGTAAAGATCTTTATGGGGGTGAACGTGGCGCAATTGATCTTGAAGCATCAAATGATGCTATCAAGAACGTTACATTTAATAACATAGACATCATTAATACCCAGCGTGATGCGATTCAATTTGGATATGGTGGTGGATTCGAGAACATCGTGTTCAACAACATCAATATTAACGGTACAGGACTTGATGGAATAACAACTTCACGGTTCTCAGGTCCACATAAAGGTGCAGCTATTTACACCTATACAGGCAATGGTGCTGCAACCTTTAATAACCTGACAACCTCCAACATTGCTTATCCGAATCTGAATTATATTCAGAGCGGTTTTAATCTAACGATTCATTAATTTTATGTACGAGGTTAAGGGAGAAGCTCTTAGGAGCTTTTCCCTTTTTAGCTTGTAACGAGCTGGATATCTCTAAATTGCCAGAAGGATAATGACTACATGAACAAGAAATTAATATAAGGGGAATTTAAACTATTAAATTTTTGAAATTCTTTTGCGGATGTGTTGATTTCATCATCTTATGTTCGTCATAGCAGATGCGTCGGATCTCAAAGGACCTCCTGATTTTGTTAAACAACTTACTGCGCTTATTCAGGCAAACCATTTAATTACTTAAAGGGAGAGATGAAAAATGAATCAGGAAGTAATCGATTTTATTGAAGCGCTAAAAGAATCATGGCAGGTGGAGTTGTCCACCTCACTACGTGAGGTTGTTCATCAGGCTATACCGGATGTGCAGGAACGTATTCAGTATAAGAAACCTCATTTTTTGAAAAATGGAAAATACGCTGCGGCCATCTCGACATCAAAAGACGCAGTCAGCTTTGTAATCTTTAATACAACCGAGCTAACGCTTCCTGAGGGAGCATTTGAGGGACCACCTGAAAGGAAAACCCTGAAGCTTCGAAAAGGAGACACATTTGATTCTGCACAATTGGTCTCTTTAGTTGCTCAAGCTTCAGCTTCTCTTTGAGCCATACTTATATTAAAAGGACGATATCTCAAAGTCATTTGACTTCATGGGATATCGTCCTTTTTGACGATTATACAGTTTTAGTTACTCGTTGTAGTGCTGAGATAGTGAATCTGCTCTTCCAGGATGGTACTTGCTTTGCCTAAAAATGTTGTTATAAGCTCAAGCTCCTGCTCAGTAAAGGAAGACGCCAGTTTAACCATCTTAGTGTGCAAAGGAAGGTAGGCATTTCCAACCTCGTTATTCTCATATAAAGGAACAATAATCACCTTACGACGGTCATTGGGATCATGTTCTCTGCGAACAAAGCCGTTTTTTTCAAGTCGATCAACTAATGTGGTAATGCTGCCTGTAGTAAGTCCAGTTAATTTGGATAGCTCGCCGGCGGTGATAGGACCTTTTTCATGAAGGATATCTATAGATAGAAAATCGTTATTGTATAACCCTAGAGAAGTTGCTACTTTTTGCTGATACAAAACCGTTCGGCTGCCTAGGCCCCGCATGCGTAAAGTTAAGTCTTCCTGCTGAATTGTAACTTGATTGTGTCGATCTCTTGACAAAAGAGGACCCTCCTTTTAAAATGTTTATATCTTGATAGTCAAGATAATAAATAAACAAGATGCTTGATGAACACCTAATTAATTGTCTTGATTTTATCGAATTATTCACTAATTTGCAAAGGGTATAAAATCACGTGGTTTGGAATGAAGCCTGTGCACAATCCTTTAACAATTAGAGTAGAACTAAACATTTGGGAAAAGTGGAGGAGAAAAAGGAGCATGGAAAAGAAAAATAAAGTTGGGGTTATTATAGTAGCTCTATTGTTGGCTACACTTATGGCATCAATGGATAATACTATACTTGCAACCGCAATGGGAACCATTGTAGGTGACCTTGGCGGCTTTGACAAATTGATGTGGGTTACGTCCGCTTATATGATAGCTGAGATGGCGGGTATGCCGATTTTCGGTAAATTATCGGATATGTATGGACGTAAGCGATTTTTTATTTTCGGTATTATTGTTTTTATGATTGGTTCAGCTTTATGTGGTACGGCAAATTCTATTGTCCAGCTTAGTATTTATCGGGCAATTCAGGGTATTGGTGGAGGGGCACTCGTTCCTATTGCATTCACGATTATGTTCGATGTAGTGGCCCCAGAAAAACGGGGGAAAATCGGTGGGTTATTCGGTGCTGCCTATGGTATTTCCAGTATTTTTGGTCCTCTTATTGGCGCTTATATAGCGGATTATATTCATTGGTCTTGGGTCTTTTATATCAATTTACCCATTGGTGTTATTGCATTCTTTATGATCGCTTTCTTCTACAAAGAATCTGTTGAGCATTCCAAAGAAAAAATTGATTATCTTGGGGCTTTTACACTTGTAGCTTCAATCCTTTGTCTCATGTTTGCGATTGAGCTCGGGGGTAAGAAATATGCTTGGGACTCGACAATGATTCTGGGATTGTTTATGGCTTTTGTTGTGTTTTTAATTGGTTTTATTGTTATCGAACGTCGTGCAGAAGAGCCAATCATTACCTTTGGCATGTTCAAGAATCGTCTCTATTCTACGAGTAATGTTATGGCGATATTTAGCGGAGCGGCATTTATTACAGCCTCGGTGTACATTCCAATTTATATTCAAGGGGTTCTTGGCGGGTCTGCCACAAATTCGGGGCTTGTTCTACTTCCGATGATGATTGGTTCTGTTATCACTGCTGCTGGCGGAGGATTCTTGCTCTCTAAATTTAATTATCGCACGATCATGATTTCTACGTTAGTACTCCTTGTAGCAGGTATGGCTCTACTTACCACACTAACACCAGACTCCTCCCGGTTTATGGTCACTATTTTTATGTTTCTGGTGGGTCTTGGCATAGGTTCATCATTTTCTGTTCTAAGCAATGCAGCGATTCATGGATTTACAGCAAGACAACGGGGTTCTGCAAGTTCGACACTTAGCTTCACACGGGAGCTGGGAATGACACTTGGCATTACGGTATTTGGTATTATTCAAAGTCACATTTTTTCGAATAAACTAGCTTCCATGTTCAGTAAGGGAGGCGCGGCACCAGAAGGTGTTAATCTAAGTGATCCAAGTACAATTTTGACTCCCGACACACGGGCCAAAATTCCCTCTGAGGTTCTTGATAAAATCACCGAAGGATTATCTTCTTCTCTTGTTCATACCTTTGCTTGGGCGATTATTCCATCAGTTATAGCTCTAATGGCAGCATTTGTGATGAGCAGGGAGAAGTTTGACCCTGCTACTGAGCTGGAAGAATTTACGGCATCGCATTAAGGAAATAAAAGATAAAAATTAAAGCCCAAGTCCTTTGTTAATAAAGGCTTGGGCTTTTTTGATAAGAAGCTCGGCGATCCTATTTCTCTGAAATGCTATAACGAGAATGTAAATGCCAGATAAGCTCTCTACGGCTACTGACACCTGCTTTAGCAAAAATGGATTTTAAATGATCCTGAACCGTGTAAGCAGAAATATGTAATTCAGCAGCCAATTCTTTAGTAGATAATCCGCGAATTACTCCTTCAAGTAAATGCTGTTCCCGTTTCGTCAGATCATACGCTTCTGCAATGATAGGAAGCATATCTGCTGGACGTGCAGGCTCGAATGAAATGGCAATTTGCGTCTGACCGTCGTATGCATGAAGCCGGCTAGCCCGGATCACTAGATAAGGTCCGTCTGACATCCGGATACAGGACTTTGCCATCCCCGAAGATTCAGAGGGACTATTGATTGCTTGTGTGCTCACCGCCCGAATTGGTCGTGGCAGGATATGGTGATCAATTTTTTCTAATGAACGAAGTTTCTCTAACCAGCGGTCTGCTGTAGGATTGGAGGAGAGGAGCACTAGTTGATCAGAAAGGACGGCAATTCCGGAACCGTAATCTTCTTCCAGCCAAGTCTGATTTCTCTCAGGCAACTCAAGACTGAAAGCCCGCATTCTTGCGGCAATCTCAGGAAGCATTAAGGCTATCCGTACACAATCTTCCTGTGAAAATACAGGCTGACCCGACTTTCTGTAAAGTGTCAGATACCCCCAACACGCATCTCCATGAACAAGTACAGCGCGTAATTCATCCTCAAATCCTGCCGGAGACAGTACTTTTTGATAGCGGGCACTCAAATCTGGCTGCCCTTCGGTTGCTTCATATAAAGTAGCTACATGCACTTTACTATGAACCATTTGCTCATAGGGATTAATATCGTCTTCACCGTATTCGATCTGGAACAAGTGATGATGAATGGATTCCACGTTATCTTCTGTAACCGCACCTGTCGAGAGTAGTGTCTGTGGATCAACATGGGTACAGCAGGCAGCATCAAAGGGTACAGCCTGGCGTAAAATCGACAGTAATGAAGTACGGTAGCTATGTGAAGATTCAGAAACAGTACCTAACCTTATGATTTGTTGTTTAATATGATTAAGTTGTCTTATGGTTTTCATAGGTCAGCCCTCTAGTCATGGAGTATAAAAACAGGTATCCCACATTTATGGGATAGTGAATGTAAACCATATCCGTATAATTGAGAATGGTTCTTAATTATTTCTATTATATAGGATGCGGTGATAAAATGCAGAGAAAAGAAGATATTGTAGTCGTCGGTGGATATGGCCATGTAGGGCGTACCATTTGTGAAATCTTAGAGAAAAAATATCCTGGAAAAGTATATGCTGCAGGGCGAAGTCTTGTAAAAGCAAAGCAATTCAGTCAAGCAACTGATGGGAAAATTAAGCCGATGCAGTTGGATATTAATAAACCTTTACCTACTGATAAGTTAGAACGAGTGAAATTAATCATTATGTGCTTAGATCAAACGGATACGGATTTTATAAGAGCTGTGTTTCGAAGCGGTATTCATTATGTGGATGTATCTGCGAACGGTTTGTTTTTGAATGAAATTGAGAAATACAAGAGAGAAGCTGAAGACAATGGGTCAAGTGCTGTCTTAAGTGTAGGACTTGCTCCCGGCATCACTAATCTCCTGGCCCTTGAAGCAGAGCGGCAGATGGATCAGATTGAGGAGATAGAAATTGCGATTATGCTCGGATTAGGTGATTCTCATGGCAAAGCGGCGCTAGAATGGACAGTTGACAGTTTAGCAGCTAAGTTCGAAGTGAAGCAGGATAATCGCCAGGTTGAGGTGGAGAGCTTTACAGACAGAAGGTTGTATCATTTTGGTGATGAGATGGGTAACCGATATGCTTACCGTTTTCCATTCTCAGATCAACAGACACTTAGCAGAACACTGAAATCATCGTCTATCTCTACACGATTTTGTCTTGATTCAGCTCTAGTTACTAAAATACTGGCAATAACGAAAAGAACTGGAGCCGTTCGCTTACTGCAAATAGGCTGGCTGAAGAATTCAATTGTTCGTGTTATGGGGCGGCTGCATTTGGGGGATGATGGGTTCGCTATTAAGGTTGAAGCACATGGAAGAAATTCAGAAGGTAAATTACTTCATGCGGATTTTTTATTACAAGGAAAGAATCAATCTATCATTACGGCAAAAGTAACAGCGGCAGTAGCAAAACATCTATATGATTCACCACCCCCAGGTGGAGTTTACCATATTGAGCAGATGACTGATATAGCGTATATACAGAAGGAATTAGGATCAGCCATTTCTCTCAAGACTGCGGTAAACTAGTATAATATTAATCATATAGAAAGGGGCGTCTTAGAATGAATAGAAAAGATTGGGAGCTGTTGAACGGTCATAAAGCGGGCGTGTTTTGGTTCACAGGATTATCAGGTTCAGGAAAAAGTACACTAGCACAACAAGCTGAAAAAGAATTGTTTAAGCAAGGCATCCGATGTGCTGTGATCGACGGCGACCAGCTAAGAAAAGGTTTGAATATTGATTTAGGCTTTTCAGAAGAGGATCGTAAAGAAAATATGCGTCGCGCAGCCGAAGTAGCATCTATGTTTTTGGATCTAGGCTTTATAGTGCTTGTCCCGATGATTTCACCTTCTTCAGCTGCTAGAGAAGCGATTAGATATCGTTTTCAGTCTGGCGAGTTTGCAGAGGTTTATGTGCAATGTTCATTAGAAACCTGCGAACAACGTGATCCTAAAGGGCTGTATAAGAAAGCTAGAAAAGGTGAAATTCGTGAGTTTACAGGTATTGATGCTATTTATGAAGCCCCTGAACATGCCGAATTGACAGTTAACACAGAGATTTACGATATGGAGAGCAGTGTGAATCTGCTAGTTGATTTTGTTACACATAATTACGCTAAAAAGATATAGAGGGAAGTTAACAGAAGCCTGGTCAAGTCGGGCTTCTTTTTTTTGCATTCTCAAATGGAATTATATCGCATAAAAGGGATCAAGGTGCTACAATATGAATGAATAAAATAATATTCATTCATATTGATAGGTCTTATTCAAAATATGCATATATGGAGGGGTTCAAATGAAAAAAGTTACTGCATTTATTGGGAATCAACAAAAGCATGCGACCTTTGAAGCGGTTTGTGAATTTGGCAATAATTTAAAAGCATATGGTGATATTGAATTTGAGTATGTCTTTTTAAAAGATTATCGGCTTGAATATTGCCGGGGCTGCAAGATATGTTTCAATAAAGGTGAGGAATATTGTCCACTAAAGGATGATCGCGATGTATTGATGGAGAAAATGATCCATTCTGACGGAATTATTTTCGCCACGCCTAATTATGCATTTCATGTATCGGCACCGATGAAGAACCTCTTGGACCGGCTTGCTTTTGTATTTCATAGACCTCGATTCTTCGGGAAAACCTTCACGGCTATTGTCAATCAGGGGATCTTTGGAGGCAGCAAAATTGTGAAATACCTTAGTAATATGGGCGAGAATTTCGGATTTCAAGTTACAAAAGGCTGTGTCTTGACTACTTTGGAGCCAAGAACAGAAGTTGCGCAGAAAAAAATGACGAGAGAAATAAAGAAAGCCTCCGAAAGATTCTATAAGGACCTTATGTCGCCCAAGACTCCAGTTCCTTCTTTTCTCAGATTAATGCTGTTTCGAATGTCACGTACAAGTATAAAAACAATGCTTGATGATCATTCCAAGGATTATCGTTATTACAAAGAACAAGGCTGGTTTGAGTCGGGTTATTATTATCCTGTTTCATTGGGTCCTATAAAAAGGACAGCGGGTCTGATCTTTGACTTTATTGGGAAACGTATGGCGAAGAATTCGTAACCATAAAGACACTTCCCCGTATAAGATATGAACATGACCGATAAATAACCAAAAGAGAAGTTGAGGTAATCCACCTATGAATGTGAATGTAACCGATCATGCCGATTCAGCCTATTCGCTAGCTGAGCAGAGGGCGGCTCAGTATTTTATTTCACTGCAATTGCAGTTCAAAGAACAAACTTATGTATCTACTCTCACTGAAGATATTCAATTATGGAAAAAACATCATATTCATCGCCGTTCATGGTTGTCATTTTTCTCTAGAGGGAAAAGGAAACCTGATTCGCAGGATTATCATAGGTATATAGGCTGGCTGAATCTTAACGGTAAATTGGATGATTATTTAGATCGCAGCGTGTCCTATTTATATATGAGGGATCTGGGCAAAGCCTTGGATTCTACTGATACACAAAACAGGATTCAGCGAATGGTTGCTGACATTAGATCTCAATTGATCCCAGACGATTCAACAACGATAAGAGATCAATCGGAATTTATGAGCTTGGCAGGAGTATATCGCTGGGCGCAGAAAGAAGGCGTCGAGACCGCCACCATCTGGGTGATCGACAAGCTAAAGAACGTATCAACCCATATTCCGCAGGAAATGAATGCCGAACAAGCGCAGCGTAAGTTAATTAAGATCATTATCGGGGTCATTCTGCATGTAATGGAGGAAATGGGGGAGAGTACCCCACCTTTGGAACGTTCTAAGAAGCTTAGTGAAGCCATTAGACTTGGTTATTCTTATGGGCTGACTTACCCTTTTATTGATGATCTTCTCGATTCCAGTGTCTTAACGGTTCAAGAAAAAGAGCAATTTTCCCTCATGATACGCGACGCTATCCTTACTAGATCTGTGCCTGAGCTTGGAGAATGGTCCGGAGAGAACATGGAATTCATTCGATACGTACATTCGGAGCTTAGTGAAGCTTTCGAATATATTAAAAGCTATCAACGTCCAGAAATGCAGAACATATTCTTCGAGCAATCCTTTGTGTTTTTTCAATCTCAGGAGCTGGACCGTGTTAAGGAACTTTCCAATGCTAAATACACCAATGAAGAGCTTTATATCCCCATTATCTTAAAATCCTCTTCTTCCCGTTTAATTGTCCGATCCGTTATTAGTGCACCTACAGATGATGGATTTGATCAACGCACTTTTTATTATGGTCTTTACAATCAACTGGCTGATGATTTTGCAGATATGTTTGACGATATGAAAGAGGGAGCGGTAACGCCGTATACCTATTTTCTGAAATACCGTGATCAACGTTCAGATTTGATAAACCCTTTTGAATTATACTGGACCGTCATCTCTCATCTAATCCATTCCGTATATCACTCCGATGTCAAAACCCGTGAAGTGATTCTAGATCGAGCAATTAACGGTTTGAAGCGTTGTAAAGTACGTGTGGGTACTGAAAAGTATAAAGAGATTATGGAGATCTTTGCTTCGGGTCAACCCGAATTTAATCGACTCGTGCAGCAAATGGTGTTGAAAGCTGATGATGTGGATTTTTTTGACAAACTACTAAGAGATCAAATGCTTACGAATTTAAAAAACAACAAGCAGGAAAAGGTGGATTTTCACAATACGATTCAAAAGGTTCGTGGTGAAATCAACAATCAATTGCCGATTAATAAACCTGTTGGGACACCAGCTATGAAAGAAATGTTAATTGATGCAGCCAATTATAGTTTAGAGGGTGATGGCAAGCGAATACGACCTATTCTGACTTGGGTTATGGGGGTGAACGAATACGGATTAGACAGCGCGGCAATTGTGCCGCTTTTGAGGTCTTTGGAATATATGCATACTGCATCCTTAATTTTCGATGATCTGCCCTCTCAGGATAATGCCCCCACTCGAAGAGGCCGTTCAACTCTACATGAGGTGTATAATAGCGCAACGGCGGAATTGACAGGACTCTTTCTAATTCAGAAATCGATTGAGGAACAGGCATCCCTTTCTACATTCGATGCTAAATCCGTAATTGCTTTAATGCAATATTCAGCTCAAAAGGCGGAAGATACCTGCATGGGGCAAGCGATGGATTTGAATTCTAAAGGGAAAGCATTGACGCTAGAGCAATTAAATATGATTTGTTTCTATAAGACGGGCATTGCGTTCGAAGCTTCACTAGTTATGCCAGCGATTCTCGCACAGGTTAAGGAGACAGAAATTGAAGCTTTGAAGAAATTTGCTTATCATGCGGGGATTGCTTTTCAGATTAAAGATGATTTACTCGACTTGGAAGGGGATTTACAATTACTGGGTAAGCCCACAGGGCAGGATGTTGAGAATAACAATGCAACGTTTGTCTCCATTCTGGGTTCAGAAGGCGCTAGAAAAGAGATGTGGGAGCACTATTGTCTTGCCATGGAGGCGCTAAAAGAGATCCCCCGCAATATCAATTTTTTAAAACATCTATTGAATTATATGGTTAATCGTGATCGATAAATATGAAAATGGAGTGTTGGCATCTTTGCCAGCACTTTTTTATGAAAAAAATCAATCGTTTTTACGTTCAACTCCGTCTTACTTATAAGAACATCAGAACGATGACTTTATCCTAATACCGACACTGACAAAAAAAGAGGGGGTGTGGTGAGTGGTGGATAGGACGATGGACGAGGTCAGAATGGTTGATTTTGCCCGAATGGATGAGGAAGTTTTCTTTAAACGCCTGTATGTGGAGCATCGGAAAATGTACACTGTCGCTTATAGTTATCTACGGACAGAAGCGGACGCGTTAGAAGTTGTACAAGAGGCTTCATGTCGAGCCTGGATGAAACGTAAGAAGCTTAAAGATGAACAGTCATTTACACCTTGGTTGATTCGAATTACGATCAATTGCTGTATGGATGAACTACGACTAAAAAAACGAGTGATTCCTACGGAGAAGCTGGCAGAGGTTGCAACTCAGGAAATGAAAAGTAACGACCGGATTGATCTGGAACGTGCTCTGAACCGATTAAAGCCCAAATATCGGCATGTGGTACTTCTTAAATATTACAATGACATGACTACAATCGAAATCGCAAAAGTGCTAAAAAAACCTGAAGGTACAATCAAAACCTGGTTACGCGAGGGACTTAAACAGCTTCGTAATGTGCTGAAGTGATATGGGAGGTGAACGGAGTGACAGATAAAGAAGATCGTATTTTGCAGAAAAATGTTGATGAAATGAATCAGAATACTGAAACTTTACAGGAAATGAAAATTTATAACGCGATGCGAAAGGGAATTATGGAAGGAAAAAAACGTGAGAAACGCCGCGTTTATACCGCAGGTTTGGGAGTGATCGCAGCTGCAGCCGCAGCCCTTTTATTTACATACTCTTCAATCGGGTTACCGGCCAAGGAAGTGGCTGAACCTTCAGTTCAAACCGCCAGCCCTAAAAATACAGATGATTTTGCAGCTTATCGTTCATTTTCAAGGTTAGAACCAGCGCTTGCTAGTGCTCTGGAAGAGAATCTCGTGATGCCGGTGGGTCAGAGCGCGGAAAACAAGGGGTACCGAGTGGATGTAACTGGTGCAGTAACAGATGGAAGGAAGGTGTATATTCTATACAGTGTTCAGAACAATACAGACAAAGAAGTTATACATGCGAATTTTGCGCTTCAATATGAAGGCATACAGGATTCGAATCTACATAAAGGTGCTGCACTAAGTATGCTTGCCAGCGATAACCGAATTCAACCAGGCCAGTCTAAGGATTTTATATACACTACTAGTCTTTCACCAACGGTTAAATATCCAAAGGAAGTAAACTATAATGTCATTCTCACTGAAACTTCAGATAAGGCGCTACAATCCAGTAGTAATAAGTACCGGACTAATCTGGATGTTGCTTTCGAACTTAATCCTGATATGCTCAAAGCACAGGAAAGAATTCTAAAAACGGATAAAACGCTGACAGTTGACGGGCAAAAGATTAAAGTGAATCTAGTGCAATATACACCGCTTAGTACCTATGTAGATTTGGAGTATGATCCGAACAATGATAAACAAATTTTCCAATTGATTAATCCAGTTCTGATTAGTACAAATGGGGGAGCTACCGAAAAATTATTTTACCCCGACATCATCAACTCTGACAATTCTGAAGTCTATTCGGACAACACCAAGTTTACACTGGTGTTCAGGAACAGCCAGAGCAGTCTAAACCGTCAGCCAGACACCGTTTCATTAAAAACCTTTGGTATCTCGGCAGTGGAAAAGAATAAAATGAAAATTGTTGTCGATCTCAATAAGCAGCAAATCATTGAAGCACCGGGAAGTGGCCTTGAGCTTGTTGTTCCAACGCAAGAGAATTATGCAGATGAAGGAGAGATCTTGTTGCGGCATACAATTACTGATGCCGAATATTTAAAATACTACACTAGACTTGCTGAGACTTTTACTGATGCGGAAGGAAATGTGCATAAAAGAGCAATCAAAACAACTTCGGCAGGAAACTTCGGTGGCTACATGACTTCAAAGGAGGGTACAGCCGTGGATGAAATGCGTTATACTTTTGGAAAGGGAGCGAAAGATTATCCTCAACCCCTAACGATTACGCTAGAGAAATATATTAATCCGATTATGGATACGCAAGCCGTAGAGTTATTTTCTAAGTAATAGATTAAGCTTAACGATTAATAATCTTGTATTTGTTGTAATCCTATAGGAGGTAGTTATGCGTAAATATAACACTGTAATCTTTGATGTGGATGGAACCTTAATTGATACAGAAATCGCTGTTCTGAGTTCTCTGCAAAAGATGTTAAAGGTGGATCATAACAGAGAGTATGAATTGTCAGAGCTCTATTTTGTGTTAGGTATTCCCGGTTCAGCTTCATTACCACAACTTGGGATCGAAGATATTCATGAGGGCAATGAGAGATGGAATGTTTTCATGAAAGATTTCTATGATACTATTAACATCTTTGACGGAATTGTAGATGTAATGAGTTCATTACAGTCAAAAGAGATCGTTCAAGGAATTGTGACTTCCAAGACAAGAGATGAGCTGAATGACGATTTCGTTCCATTTGGCTTAACTAAATATTTATCATATACCGTTATCGCAGAAGATACAGCAAAGCATAAGCCACATCCAGACCCCTTGCTAGAATTTATTAGAGTATCAAAAGCAAACCCTGAATCATCTATTTACATAGGGGACACGATCTATGATTATGAATGTGCAAGAGATGCTGGTGTCGATTTTGGATTAGCTTTATGGGGATGCAAGCAGCATGAGCATATTCCCGCGAAATATAAATTTGAAACTCCGCAGGATATTTTAAAGCTGCAATTGTAAAGTGAATAGGGTGAATATATAGCAGAGCGGCATTTTGCCCTCTGTTTTTTTAATGGAAAAACCTTCATTGTATGTTCTTAACATTGACTCTTCTCTATCTTATCGTTAATATTACCTCTGTGCTTCATTGCCCAAAAGCCTAAAAGCTTAAAAGCTTAAAAGTAAGGAAGCACCGCAATCTCCGAATTTTATCCCAATCACAATGTTAAGGAGCACTATCGTTATGGACCGTCAGCTTAGTTTTTCAAAAAGTATGATTATCATCGCTTTTATTTTCGCACTTCTTTTTGTATCTATTTTCCTATTAAAAGCAGAACCTCATATCCCTCTTCTCGCAACCACAGTTGGCACAGCAGTCTTATTGGGTTTATTTGGCGTGTCATGGAAAGATATTGAGGCAGCTATCATTAAAGGCATCCAAACAGCTATAATGCCCATTCTTATCCTCATGTTGATCGGAATATTGATCGCTGTATGGATGATGAGTGGTACGGTGCCTACACTTTTATTTTATGGTATGGATTATATTAATCCGAACTACTTTGCAGTAAGCGCGTTATATGTCACAATTGTCGTCTCTATGTTTACTGGAAGCTCATTCACCACCGTTAGCACGATCGGTGTAGCTTTGATGGGTATTGCTTTGACGACAGGGATTTCTCCCACACTTGCTGCTGGAGCGATCATTTGCGGAGCTTGTTTTGGTGATAAAATGTCACCCTTATCCGATACGACGAATTTTGCACCTGCAGTGGTAGGTATATCCTTGTTCACACATATTCGTAATATGATGTACACAACGATTCCAGCGCTTATTATAACTACTGTCTTTTTCTTGTTCGCACCAAAAGCCGATGCGATTGATTTATCGTCGATTCAGGGGATTAAGTTTGCTCTACAAGATGGATTTCATATCCACTGGTTAACGTTGATCTCACCACTTGCCGTTATTATTTGCTCAATCAAACGAATCCCAATCCTTCCTACACTGATAGTTGGTATTGTTACTGGTCTTCTAGTGACCGCTATTATTCAGCAGCAGGCAGAAATCGGTGTCTGGTTCAGTGTGATGCAGAATGGATACGAAAGTACTATTGCCAATGAAACCGTTGCTTCTATCGTTAACCGAGGTGGAATGCAATCAATGATGAGTTCCGTTTCACTTATCTTGATTGCTTTATCATTAGGCGGGCTAATACAACATTGTGGTGTCATAGAGGCTTTTTTTCGCAAAATCATTCAACCCCTCAAACGTAAAAGCAGTATCGTGCTTATGAGCGGCGCATCATCCATTGCGGTTAATGGGATGACTGGTGAACAGTATCTTTCTATTTTGTTGCCTGGTCAAATGTTCAAAGATGAATATAATCGCCGAGGCATTCCAGCAAAGACACTATCCCGTACGTTAGAGGATTGTGGAACCCTTGTTAATCCTTTAATTCCTTGGGGAGTTAGCGGTGCTTTTTTCGCTGCTACACTAGGTGTGCCGGTAATTGAATATATACCTTATGCCACCCTTCTGTGGTTAAGCCCATTCATTACGTTTGCGTATGCTTTGATCCCGCAGCTGCAAAAGAATTCGCTAGGCTAACCTTCTCTGAAAGAATGTATTTATTGAACGGATATAAAGAATAATAAGAGTGATTTCTGATTTATATCTGGGGAATTCAGCGGGGGTATTGCTAGTGAGTCGCAATAAGTTACAGGACAGAATCAGGTTAGCAAATGTCGAGACTAAACATGCAGAGCAATTTAATAATTTATTGCGTTATGTATTTCAAGTGACGAATCGTGATTTACAAATCTTTGGTTGGGAAAATCGTGAAATCACCCAAGCGAAGCTGCCAGTTCTAAAGTATGCTGATGTAGTCGGTTGGTTTGATGGTGATAAATTGATTTCACAGTTAGCAGTATACCCATTTCAAGTAAATATTTTTGGGCGAATTTATGAGATGGGTGGCCTGACGGGTGTTGGAACCTATCCCGAATATGCTAATTTAGGTTTAATGAATAAGCTGATGTTGCATGCATTAACTAAAATGCGGGGCCGCAAGCAATCAATTTCTTATCTATTTCCGTATTCTATTCCGTATTATAGGCGGAAAGGCTGGGAGATCATTACCGATAAAATCTCATTTGAAGTTCCGGATACCCAGCTGCCGAAAACTAAAAAAGTTCCTGGGAACGTGGAGCGGGTAACTATTGAACATCCAGATATCAAGGAGATATATGATCAGTTCTCCATGCAGCATCATGGAGCTATGCTTCGAAATAAGTTGGCTTGGGAAGAATATTTACGCTGGGATCTGGATGAAATGACAGTGGGCATCTACTATAACAATGAAGATTTGCCCACAGGGTATTTGTTGTATTGGGTTGCTGAGGAGATCTTTTACATCAAAGAAATGGTATATATTAACGAAGAAGCTCGCGTGGGATTATGGAACTTTATAAGTGCACATTTTTCGATGATTACTCTTGTCAAAGGGGATATTTATAAAGGGGAGCCGCTTTCCTTCGTTTTAGATGATGGTGACATCAAGGAAACCATTGCTCCTTATTTTATGGCCCGGATAGTGGATGTGCAATTATTTATCGAACAGTATCCGTTTAAAAAACAGGATAAAGATGGTTGCCTTATCTTCACCTTGAGTGATCCGATGCTGGAATGGAACCGGGGTACATTTACACTTAATGTGGATAAAGATGGAACAGGTGTTTTGCACGCAGGAGGGACTAACCCTTCCTTGTTGATTGACATTCCTACTTTAACCACGATGTTAATGGGCTATAAGCGACCTACCTATTTGGCTAGGATCGGTCGGATCCAGGCAGATGAAGCTACAGTTCAATTCCTGGAAGGGTTAATCAGGCCAGAACATCCTTATTTCTCTGATTATTTTTAAAAAGCATACTCTAATGAGTGTGCTTTTTTGTTCTTTTATAGTAGAATTGATTCTCGGCAACACTAAATGATATGGGGTGTAAGAATGGCGATTAATTTCACCAAACCAATGATCCAAAGGTTAGAACAAGAAATCATAGAGGTAGAGAGCAAGCTCAAAAACGTGAAGAACAAAAAAGAAAAATCCAAATTCAAAATTAATCAATTAGAACAGGATATGAAATTTAGCAAGTCTCACACAGATTTGAGCAGTAAAATGACGCGAATCAAAAAGCTTAACGATGAGATTAAGAACATGAATCGACTGCAAGCTGATCTTTCCAAAGAATTAACAGCAAAGAAAAACTCGTTAAAAAAACTCCTGGTAAATGGAACCGCACCTACTACAATTGATTCCACAAAAGGATAGTCGATCATGGCTGCACAGATGAAAAACCGCGTAATTGGCGGTTTTTATTTTTTTACCAGCTCATTTGTTTCTCCCCTTAACAAGGAAATCTCATGCTTATAGGGTGCGTTTACATATTTCTTTTCACCGATGGAGGGAGTCTCTAGGAGTTTGGGAATGGTTGACAGTTGAGGATGGTGGACCACATATCGAAGCGCCTGAAGGCCGATATATCCGTGTCCTATATTTTCGTGCCTGTCTTTATGTGAGCCCATGATATTCTTTGAATCATTGACGTGAATTACCTTTAGTCGCTCTATTCCGATCAATCGATCAAATTTATCCAATATGCCATCAAAATCTTCTTTTACGTTATAACCGGCATCATGGATATGGCAAGTATCCAAACAAATTGATAGACGCTCATTATGGGTCACTCCATCAATAATGGCTGCAAGTTCTTCAAAAGAGACTCCACATTCACTACCTTTTCCAGCCATAGTTTCTAATGAAACCTGAACATTTCGTTTATCTGTTAGCACTTCGTTTAAGCCTTCCACGATCCGAGAGATTCCAGCTTGAGAGCCAGCACCAACATGGGAGCCAGGATGTAGGACGATTTGGGTTGAACCCAAAGCTTCTGTTCTTATGATTTCTGATTGAAGAAACTCTATACTATGCTCAAAGACCTGTGCCGAAAGTGTATTTCCTAAGTTAACAATAAATGGAGCGTGTACAATAATATTAGAAATACCGTTATCTCTCATATGAGCATGTCCTGCTTCAATATTCAAAGCTTCAATGGGTTTGCGGCGTGTATTTTGTGGGGCTCCGGTATAAAAAAGGAAGGTGGTCGCTCCATAAGAGGCTGCCTCTTCACTAGCTCGAAGGAGCATTTTTGTTCCGGTCATAGACACATGAGAGCCTAGGAGTAAAGACATCGGGGTTGACACTTCCTTTCCTCTGAAAAGAGAGCCATATTTAGTTACTATATATCCTATATGTCTATTATTATTTGTGAATTACCCGGATTATATGTATTGGTATTACAAGAAAGTAGGATGTTTTTTAGGGAAGATCAAGGTTGTCTCATCTGATTTATTATTTATGAGAGACAACCTTAGCGACCCGGAATTTAGCGCTAATTAGCAGCGGAAATAGTCTCACCTTGAATTGGTTTTAAATTTTTCTCCCATTTAACTCTGATTGCCCGGGAAGTGAATAGATCAGCTCCATCTGAGATTTGGAAGTGTAGATGGGCCTCGCTCGTATTACCAGAATTACCTGTTAAGCCAATAACTTCACCTTTTTCGACTTTATCCCCCGGTTTTACAGTAACTGACCCTTGTTTGAGATGCGCCAAATGACTATATTCCCCGCCATGATCAATGACAACGATATTTCCGGTAGCTTGATTCGGATTCATGACCCCAACTGGCTCATTGTCTTTAATGTCATTCACAACCGATACAACGGTGCCGTCCGCTGGAGCGAGAATGTTTTTGCCAAAGGCATAATAGCTTTCATTTTTTAGTGGATCTCCTGTATAGGAATAGTTATCTTTGGTTTGTATAAAATCGTAAGCGTACCGCTGGATTTCTAACTCATAATGATAATTCACAAGCACATTTTCACCACCCCAAAATACATACCAATCTCCCTCAAACGGCAGTGCGTATTCATGTTTGCTTAGTACATTGTCGGTTTCAGGAGAAGGGGTAAGCTCTTGAACTTGAATTAATGTAATCGTCCCATCCGGATCAAACATCCCGACAAGCCCCTTATTGCCAGCATCACTAACCCATGTGCGTCGATCAAATCCATTAAGCTGCATGGTCGATGCCTTTTCCAATGCATGGATACCCTTAGTGAATTCTTTTCCTGTCTCTGTTAATTCTGCTTCACTTATTTCATCTTTTAAAGGCTGATTAAAGCGGGCATACAACTCCTTGTACTTCCCGTCCAGTAGAATCTTTGATAGTTCATCTGGAGCAAATCCGCTCAGAATGGCAGCTGTGGCCGGGCTTGTTGTCTGCTCCGCCTTTTCAGTAGTCGGCACATCTGCATTCTCTCCTCCACAGGCAGCCATTAATAAAGACAGTGACCCTACAGCCAAGGCAGTTCTTGTATTCAAAATAACTTTATGAATGATTTTTTTAGGTTTTTTGTTCATATATATCGCCTCCCAGTATTACGATTGTAGCAGTCTATCCTTAGCGCTTCTGAAATTCTATATTAACACTTACATAATTTACTAGCTATTTAATGAATACGAATTAAGCTTCCGTTAAGATTAGTAAGATTGCTAGCCAAAAAAATCATGCTATGATAATAAAAACGTCTATTGTGAAAGGGAAAATTTATATGAATGAGGCTTCAATTTTATTGGTTGATGATGAGGTATCACTTTTAGACATTATGGAGACAGTGCTGCGTAAGGAAGGCTACGTCAATATAGATACAGTGCAAACAGGTGAAGAAGCAGTAAGTGCCTGTGAATCCAAAAAATATGATTTAATTGTGCTGGATGTAATGCTGCCCGGACGAAGTGGTATCGAAATTTGCCCTTTTATCCGGCAGACGACGGATGCCCCTATTCTTTTTCTGACTGCGCGAACGTCTGATTTCGATAAATTAACGGGCTTTGCTATAGGAGGAGATGATTATATCACCAAGCCCTTTAACCCGCTTGAAGTGGTGGCTCGTATAAGAGCACAGCTGCGGAGATATTTTGCTTCTGCTAACCAACAGGCTACTGGCAAGAGTGTAGAAATAGTTCCCCATAAATCTGCAAATGTATATGATTACGGAAGGTTTAAGCTAGATGAGACAGCGGGAGAACTCCTGGTAGAGGGTCAGTCTGTTGCTTGTCCGGCACTTGTATTTCAACTGCTGGTCTTCTTATGCAAACATCCCAATCAGATTTTCAGCAAAAGTGAGTTATATGAGAAAGTATGGGGCGATGAAGCACTGAGCGATGATAATACGGTCATGGTTCATATTCATCGAATTCGAGAACGTATCGAAGCAGACCCGTCCGATCCAAAATTTATTGTTAACGTTAGGGGTCTTGGTTATAAGCTGGTGAAGGTAGACCGCCAGGAGTTGTCCATGCCATGAATATCAAACGTCGGTTAACGTTAAGGTTCGTTCTACAGCTAGCAATTACGGGAATGGTTGTTCTCGCTATTGCAGCAGTAACTTTTACTTGGATGCTGTTGCGTTTTCTCGATATCAGTATTACGCGTGATTTTGCGAATGTTGGCTTAGAGCAACTGGTTGAATCCTCCAAAATTGATGAGAAGGGCATTCAATTTTCCCCGAGCTTGCTGGAGCAAGTGAAGAAGAATAAGGGCTGGCTGCAAAATATCGATGAAAATGGAAAAGTTGAAAGTGCCTACAACACTCCAAAAGATGTCCCAATTCAATATGGACCGGGTGAAGTAGTCGCCTATTGGACAGGGACTCAGCCTTTTCCGTATACTCTAGCTGTATGGATTCAAGAGAAAAATGGGAGACAATTCACGCTTCTTTATGGCGCGCCAAATATACTAGATCCTCTGTTAAAAAAAATGAGCGAAGGTACATTTGATGCAGTAGATGGAGATCTGGTTCTGCCTGATTCGATTGAAAGAGAAATTAAATCATCACAGGCTTTTGTTCAACTCATTGATTCATCGGGTACGGAGCTGCTCTCCTATAATAGGCCAAAGATGATTCCCACCAAGTACTCAGTGCCAGAGCTAGCACTACGCACTCTCTACAGTGAACGTTACGGCTATCATGTCCGATCTTCTTTTGATAAACAAACGGGCCAAACATGGATCGTTGGACAACCGAACGTAAAGGGTGCAGATACAGGACAAAAGGTATGGGTACCTGAAGAAGTTAAAATTGTTATTAAAGGCTCATTAGCAATGCTCGCGACTTTATTGCTTGCATTTATATTGCTTTCTTTATGGCAAGCTCATAGGTTTGGAGCGCCAATGCTGCATATGCTTGTATGGCTCGATTCCATTGGAAATGCCATATATACAGAGCCTATGGACCGTAAAGGAAATCGTCGTAGTCGAACCCACGTAGGTAAATGGAGGCGGAGATACCGGGTTTTTTCTGATGTTATGGTATCCATAGAGAAATTATCTGCTAATTTGCAGAGAGATCAGGCGTTGCGGCAACAAACAGAGAATTTGAGGGAAGAATGGATCGCAGGTGTTACACATGATTTAAAAACTCCTTTATCTTCTATAACTGGTTATGCCCATTTACTGGCGGAGCCTTCGTATGATTGGTCGAAAGAGGAAGTTCGCAAGTTTACAAGGACGATGCTGGATAAATCAGCCCATATGGACATGCTGATCAGTGATCTTGCCATGACCTATCGGCTAAAAACAGGGATCAAGCCACCAGAGCTGATGGAGGTGGAATTGAACTCTTGGCTACATCAAGCCCTTGATCAAGCTGCTGCAAATCCCGAATATGGGAAGCAACGAATTATATTTGTGCCGGCACCAAACGAAGTGAGAGCCCGATTGTATACTCCATGGCTAGAGCGGGTGGTCAACAATTTGACTGCGAATGCTTTACTTCATAACCCCTCGGATACGATTTTAACGGTTTCACTAACTATGAATGATGAGGACAGTGGATTTACTATTCAATTCTCCGATGATGGCGATGGAATGGATGAAGTCACACTTAACCGTCTATTTGAACGTTATTATCGAGGAACGGACACGGTATCTAGCTCCAACGGATCCGGCCTTGGCATGGCGATCTCCAAGGGATTAATCGAATGTATGGAGGGCAGGATTGCTGTTGAGAGTAGCCCTGGACAAGGGACCATTATTAAGTTGAGTTGGAGCTGATCATAGAACCAGCGTTTTTCCTAACGGAAATGACGGTGGTTTTTTTGTTGTGAATATAGTTTTTTAATTCTTCTGTTTATTATCCAGCCAGAGTTGGGATCATAAATAAGTTGACATCTAAACTTATTGTAACTACAATAGTTACAGGTAGTGGTTAAAAATAAATTTATCATCCTAATTTGAGGAGGAAGTAAAAATGAAAATAGCAATAACAGGAGCAACAGGTCAATTCGGATCATTGGTGATAGAAGCTTTACTTAAAACTGTACCCGCAAGTGATCTTGTAGTTAGTGTGCGGAACCCAGAAAAAGCAAGTGATCTTCAGGCACGTGGAGTGGAAGTCCGTCATGGTGATTTTGATCAACCTGAGACGCTGGAATCAGCATTTGCCGGTGTGGATCGATTATTAATTGTATCTGCAGATGGTGATAATGAAACCCGGATTCGTCAACATAAAGCAGCTGTTGCTGCTGCGGAAAAAGCAGGCGTCGGCTTCATTGCCTACACAAGTGTAGGACAAGCAGACAAGAGTGAACTATTTCTTGCTGAAGTTCACCGCATCACCGAAGAAGCTATTCGCGCAACAGGCATTCCTTACAGCTTCCTCCGTAATAACTGGTATTTGGAGAATGAGATCGGCTCCATTCAAGGTGCTCTAGCAGGTGCCCCATGGGTGACTTCAGCAGGGAATGGTAAAGTTGGCTGGGCTACACGCGGAGATTATGCAGAAGCTGCAGCAAATGTTCTGACAGGTGACGGACATGAGAACACAGTGTATGAATTGTCTGGCAACCCTTTAACACAAGAGGAATTGACTGAGATCATAGGCAGTGTAATCGGTAAAGAAATCAAAGTAATCCAGGTTGACGACGAGGCTTATGCCAAGACCATGTCGGAGGTGGGTGTCCCAGAAGCTGCGCTTCCAATAGTTGTAGCTATACAACGTGGGATTCGTGAAGGTTGGCTTAATATTGAAAGTAGCGATTTAGAGAAACTGCTGAAACGTTCAGCTACTCCTCTTGCGGATGTCATTCGTGTTATGGTCGGTAATTTACAAGCATAATAATATAAAAGATAAAAGGCTTCCTCGAGGTTGAAAAACCAGTGAGGAGGCCTTTTTTTTTTGTTGATAGAGGATGAATCAAATACATAACTTTTCACTATTTTGCCTTGTTCATAATTGTGTTAGTTTAGTTTAACTAGTTATACTAAAAGAAATGGAAGATACTTTGAGTGAGTACATAATCTGGCGAATAAGCGAAGGAGATGATTACAAATGAAAAGAAATATCTTGGTGGTATCGGGAGCGGCGGTTGTTGCATTAGGTGCGTATTTGTTATTGGGAGGTATCGATAAGGATACGCCTTCAGCACAAGATACAACCGACATTAAGCAATTAGTGCAAGAATATAGTTCAAGCAGTCTGGAAAACCTGTCCGCGTCTATCACTTCTGAGCAACTTATTGTAACCGATAGTAACAATAAAGAGAAAACTTACGACTTGCCTAAAGATGAGTTTTTTGTTTCTATAGCTCCATATGTGGAGAATACGCATCCTTGCGCAACACATAGCTTGACTGGCTGCCAAGGTGAATTAACGGATGATGAGTTTAAAGTATATATTGAAGACAGCGAAGGCAATGTGATTGTGGATCAAGAAATGAAATCGCTATCTAACGGATTTATTGATCTTTGGTTACCCCGGGACAAAAAATATAACGTAACCATTGAGCAGGATGGAAAAGCAGCAAAATCTGAGCTTTCCACTTTTAAGAGTGATAATACATGTGTTACCACTATGCAATTGGCAGAAAATATCTAAAAAGATGCAGAGAGAAGACTTGAAAAACGAATGCTCAGCAGGATGTTTCTGAAGCGATGTCGAAGTCGTTATTCATAATCCAATTAGATCTTCCTTCTGATGTATTCTGTATTGGACTTTCGCCAAATGTCCATCGTATCGGACTCCATTGCAGCTATTTTAGATTTTCGCTGCATTTTTCAAGCTTATCGGACTGCATAGCTCTTATTGGCTTGTAATGGCACAGAATTGGAGTGTATTTAGGGAAATAACTGCATCTGGGTCCGATAACCTGGTGAAATGCTATAAATCTACGAAATAAGTGCACCTCGGTCCGATCTAGCGGAGAGTTAGAAAGTGTTTGGGTAAAAGGAATCCAAACTATCACACGAATGATCAAAAGAAATTGCTTTACAGAAGAGAGGAGAGAGATGAATGGTTAAAGAGCTGATCATTGGGGATGTTTTGCAAGAGCTGGCTGGTACACGTCGGATACTGGAGAAGCTGCCTCAGGAGAATATGACATGGAAACCACACTCTAAGTCAATGAGCCTGGGTGGGCTGGCCACACACCTCGTTAATCTTCTGAGCTGGCAATCCGCAATTCTACTTTACTCGGAGTTTGATTTGGCATCTGTGGCATATCGACGAGAAGCACTGGAGAGTCCCGACGCGGTTCTACAAGAGTTCGACCTGAAAGCTCGTGAGATTGAGGAATTAATTACTGCAAGCAATGTGGAGATGCTCGGCGCGGAGTGGACCTTACGGAACGGGGAGCAGATCATCCGTCGTCAGACACGGGCAGCTGCGCTTCGTACCATCGGATTGAATCATATGGTTCACCACCGGGCGCAGCTTGGAGTTTATCTGCGGCTGCTTGACGTGCCGGTACCTGGTCTTTACGGACCCTCGGCTGATGATTTAGAATTAGCAAACGGTGAAGGTTGATAAGTGAGGAAGCCCTGCACTGCCAAGTAAGTTCAACATATAGCTCTTACCTGATATATTGGAGTATTAAGTTACCTCCAAACATAAGGTAATGGGCTTATTTACTTTTTTCTAGTATTACACTAAATAAAACTCACGGAGGATCGGAAAGTTTGGGTTGACACTTTAGTTAATTTGGAGATATTATAGATTCATTAAGTCTATGATGGAACGAATATTTTTTTTGGTTTAATAATAGACAAAAAGAGTCTTTAATATCTGCATATAGGAGATGATTCATATGATTTACGATTGCATTATTGTTGGTGGTGGACCCGCAGGCTTGAACGCAGCCCTTGTTCTTGGTAGGGCAAGAAGAAAAGTAGCTTTAATTGATAATAATCAGCCAAGGAATGCTGTTACCCATGCATCACATGGTTTTATTACAAGAGACGGGGTTACACCAGCCGAGTTTCGTCGCATTGCGTATGAGGAGGTACTACGTTATCCGTCAGTTGAGCATATCCAGACTGAGATTATTTCGATTAACAAAAATGATTCTGGATTTGCGGTACATGATTCGTTTGGTCGTCACATTGAAGCTCGCAGATTGATTTTGGCGACCGGGTTAAAAGAGGTCCTTCCTGAGATAGAGGGCTTACGACCATTATACGGAAAAAGTCTGTTTAATTGCCCGTATTGTGACGGCTGGGAACTACGAGATCAACCCCTTGTCGTTGTTTGCGAAAATCCACATGTTTTTCATATGGCTAAAATGCTGCTCAATTGGAGTAAAGATTTGGTTATCTGCACGAACGGCAAGACATTCCTTTCTGATGAACAGAAAAAAAGTCTTGAGGCTAAGGGAGTTGTAGTCAATGAACAAACAATTTCCTCTTTTATAGGGCATGACGGGCAACTTCAGGCGGTTCGCTTTGCAGATGGTACTGAGATCTTAAGAACGGGAGGGTTTATTTCTCCGAATTTGATCCAAACGGCATCAATCGTAGACCATTTGACTGTAAAGCGGAATGATTCTGGTGGGTTTAGCACGGATGGTGCGGGGAGAACCTCGATTCCAGGATTATATTCGGCTGGAGATGTTTCTTATTTTATGCCTTCTCAGTTAGTGTTTGCCGCGGCTGACGGGAGTCGGACAGCTATGAGTGTAAATATGGATCTTATAGAAGAAGAATTTGAACTTTTTTAACGAATTATGGGTAGGAAGTTGAAAATAATAAATATGCATGATAACATAATTACAAATTAATGATCGGAGTTGAAAAGTATAGTGTAGTAATTATTCTTGCGTCCCATGATGAATAAAACAACAACAATGGTTTATTTCGTTTGTTTTATTCTTTGTATGCAAGAAAGTTACTACTTCTTTTCACTCGAAAATATATCCATATCTAACTCCATTTGGGGCTGGATTTGCTGTATTTATTTGAGTCACAAGAAAGTAACTTTCTTGTGGCTTTTATTTTGTTAAAATACAGGAGGATTATTTTATGTCATTAATAAATGTCACAAATCTAACCTTTGCCTATGAAGGCAGCTACGATAACATATTTGAGAACGTAAACTTTCAAATCGATACCGATTGGAAATTAGGTTTTACAGGGAGAAATGGTCGAGGAAAGACTACATTTCTTAGCTTATTGCTTGGAAAGCATGAATTCAGCGGTAATATTTCTGCTCATGTCAGCTTTGAATATTTCCCCTTTCAGGTGAATAACAAGGAGCTTAACACCATAGATGTGATCAGCGAGATTTTTCCGGATTATATTCATTGGAAGTTAATGCGTGAGCTTTCTTTGCTAAAGGTTTCTGAGGATGTGTTATATCGTCCCTTTGATTCATTGTCTAACGGAGAGCAAACGAAAGTGCTGTTAGCCACATTATTCATTAAGGAAAATAGCTTCCTGTTGATTGATGAACCTACAAATCATTTGGATATGACGGCAAGAAAGCTTGTCAGTGATTACCTCAATACGAAAAGTGGATATATTCTGGTCTCTCACGACAGATCCTTTCTTGATAATTGTGTGGACCACATCTTGTCAATTAACAAAACCAATATAGAGATTCAAAAGGGCAATTTTTCTAGCTGGTGGGAGAATAAAGTCAGACAAGATAACTTTGAGATAGCGGAAGACGAAAAACTTAGAAGAGATATCAAACGCTTGTCAGCCTCATCTAAACGAACAGGTAACTGGTCACATGAGGTGGAAAAAACTAAAAATGGAACTAGAAATTCTGGATCTAAGTTAGATAAAGGTTATGTTGGACACAAGGCCGCTAAAATGATGAAACGCTCTAAAGCCATCGAGCAGAGACAGCAATCTGCCATCAACGAAAAGTCTAAGCTTCTTAAAAACATCGAAAATTCTGAGAACTTAGAGATTACGCAGCTTGCTTATCATAAACGTCATCTTGCGGAGCTGGATAATGTTTCGGTTTTTTACGGAGAGAAAAGGGTATGTTCAGAAGTAAGCTTTACCATTGAGCAGGGGGAGAGAATTGCACTCTCGGGTAAAAATGGTTCCGGAAAATCAAGTATCATCAAATTGATCTGCGGTGAGGATATAGATTATACCGGCACCTTCACTAAGGATAGCCAGCTTATCATTTCCTACGTATCACAAGACACTTCAGATCTACGGGGCGATTTAACAGATTATGCTAGAGAGAATGGGATAGATGAAAGTCTTTTTAAATCTATTCTGCGAAAGCTTGATTTCTCCAGAATTCAATTTGATAAGGATATATCCACTTACAGTGGCGGCCAAAAGAAAAAAGTCCTGATCGCCAAAAGTCTTAGTGAAAAAGCTCATTTGTATATTTGGGATGAACCGCTTAATTTTATTGATGTTATTTCACGTATGCAAATTGAGGAGCTATTGCTTGAATATACACCAACACTCGTTTTTGTGGAGCATGATCGCGAATTTTGCCATAATGTTGCCACGAAGATCATTGAACTTAGCTGATATTTTTAACACCGATTGAAAATTTCCAACTCTAACAGACCAATATTATTATATTAATAAAGATAATTATTATATATATTACAGTTATCCAATGTACTATAATGGTATAGTTAAACTTTATGATATGTAATTGATGCCTAAAGAAACAACCTATAGAATTGAACAACAGGAGGAAACAAGTTGAGTACACAGAGTGTGGGAATTCCATTAGAAGGTTTTGCAGAATTTAGCCGGACGGTAGCAGCAGAAGGTGCGGTACTGTTGAAGAATGATCATCAGGTGCTTCCGCTTGGTGAAAGTGATAATGTTGCTGTTTTTGGCAGAACTCAAGTGAATTATTATCGCAGTGGTACTGGTTCGGGCGGTAGTGTTCATGTTACTTATACGACCAACCTGCTGGGCGGTCTTCGCAGTAAAAAGAACCTTACGGTCAACGAAGATTTGGCAGCAGTATATGAGAAGTGGATTGAGCAAAATCCATTTGATAATGGTGGCGGCGTTTGGGCTGCAGAGCCATGGAACCAGAAGGAAATGCTTTTATCCGACGAATTGGTAGCTGAGGCTAGAAGTAAATCGAACAAAGCAATCATTGTAATCGGACGTACAGCAGGAGAAGATCAGGATAATGTCGATGGTTCAGGAAGCTACCAACTAACAGCTGATGAAAAAGCGATGCTGAAGCAGGTAACTACATATTTTGAGCAAACGATTGTTGTACTGAACGTCTCTAATATTATTGATATGAGCTGGCTGAACGATGAAAGCTATAAAAATCCGATTTCGTCTGTCATCTACTCTTGGCAGGGGGGAATGGAAGGTGGTAATGCAATTGCGGACGTGCTGGCTGGAGAAGTAACTCCAAGCGGAAAATTAACAGACACGATCGCATATTCCATCAACGATTACCCGTCAACACACAACTACGGTAATGAATTTACAAACCTTTATCAGGAAGATATCTATGTTGGTTATCGTTATTTCGAGACATTTTGCCCAGAAAAGGTTCAATATGAATTTGGTTATGGAATATCGTATACCACGTTTAAGCTCGAGCCAGAAGAAGCTAAACTTATTTACAAAGCTGGCGAACTTAATGTTGAAGTCGGCGTAACCGTAACTAATACAGGAACTACCTTTGCTGGAAAAGAGGTTGTTCAGGTCTATTATGAAGCTCCACAAGGAAAATTGGGACAGCCTGCTAAAGCTTTGGCAGCCTTCGCAAAAACAGAAGTCCTTCAGCCAGGCGAAGCACAACGTCTTACCGTGAGTTTCCCTGTTCATTCAATGGCTTCCTATGATGATGCTGGTGTGTCAGGGCATGCTTCCGCTTATGTGCTAGAAGAAGGCACGTACCGCATATTTGTGGGAACGAGTGTTAAAAAAGTGGAGGAAGTCAAGGTTGAAGGGAATAGCGGCTATGTCGTGGAAACTCTTCAAGTTGTGGAACAGTTACAAGAAGCTCTTGCACCCACGCAAAGCTTTACAAGAATGCAACCTGGTGTTCAAAAATCAGACGGTTCATATGAACTTGTTTATGCAGAGGTTCCAACACGCAAGATTTCGTTAGCAGAACGGATCGAGAGCAATCTACCAACAACGATCTCCCAGACAGGCAATCAAGGGCATAAATTAAGAGATGTATTTGAACAAAAAGTTAGTATGGAAGCTTTTATTGCCCAGCTTAGTGACGATGATTTGGCTGCCATTGTACGGGGTGAAGGTATGAGCAGCCCATTGGTTACACCGGGTACAGCTTCTGCATTTGGAGGAGTAAGTGATAGTCTATATAACTTAGGAATCCCTGTTGCATGTACGGCAGATGGTCCTTCAGGAATTCGTATGGATAGTGGAGCAAAAGCGACTCAGGTTGCGATCGGAACGCTTCTTGCAGCTACTTGGAATGCCGAATTAGTCGAAGAGCTGTATGTGTTAGAAGGACAAGAGTTGGTACGAAACAACATAGACACCTTGCTTGGACCAGGTCTAAATATTCGTCGCAGCCCGCTTAATGGCCGCAACTTTGAGTATTTTTCTGAAGATCCTTTGATCTCTGGGGTGTTTGCGGCTGCATGTACACGTGGGATTATGAAAGGTGGCTCTAATGCCACGCTGAAGCATTTTGCCTGCAATAATCAGGAGAAACATCGCAGTAAAGTGGACGCTGTTGTGTCGGAACGTGCGCTTCGCGAGATTTATTTGAAAGGTTTTGAAATTGCAGTGAAGCAGGGTGGAGCGAATTCAATTATGACCTCCTATAACCCTGTTAATGGACATTGGGCCGCTTCAAATTACGATTTGAACACTACAATTCTCCGCGGAGAATGGGGCTTCAAAGGTATTGTCATGACAGACTGGTGGGCTATCATGAATGATGTCGTTAATGGTGGAGCTGCAGACCGGAAATTTACAAATTGGATGGTCCGTGCACAAAATGACCTGTACATGGTTGTAGCTAACTATGGCGCCGAAATTAATGGATGGAATGACAACACCATTGAATCCTTGGAAAATGGATCTTTGACTAGAGGAGAGCTGCAACGTTCTGCAATGAATATTTGTGAGTTCATCATACATGCTCCAGTATTCTCGAGAAAACAGCAAATTGTTGAAACAGTTGAGTCCTTTAAGGCTAATCCTTCACTTACTGCAGAACAAGTACAATCCTTATCTCAAAATCCACAGGTTAAGCCAGCCGTTGAAGGATCGACTTTCTTTGAAGTTGGCCAAGCTGGACAATATCGGATCCTCGTGCATATCATGTCAACAGAACCTGAGCTGGCTCAAAGTGCATGCAATGTTAATTTGAATGATCAATTGATGACAACCATTCAAACCAACGGGACAGAAGGTCAATGGATTAGACAAAAGCTTGTGAAAGTAGAACTCGAAGCAGGTCTTTATGAAATGAAACTGGAATTCATTAAACCAGGTTTACAGATCGACTGGATCGAATTTAATAAAGTTGACTAAGTAGCTCTAAATATAAGTTAAAGGAAAAACCCTGCGCTAATGCAAATCCTCCAATAAGGATGTTTACGATAAACATAATTGTTTAGGCACACAGCCGAACGATTACTGTTGAATTGTAAATAATCTATATTGGAGGATTTACTTTTTGGTGAAGTTTAAATTTGAATACATAGAAAGCCGTATGTCCACAATTTTGCAGTAAAACCTGATCTTAATATCGGTATTAAAATCAAGCCAAATCATCCCGAAGCGCGTCAATGATATTTTCTTTTGTTATCTTGCTAATGGCATACAACATTGTAATAAACACGATAAAGATTACGCCAAACACGCTAATTGCCATACTGCCCCACGGGAATACAAAATTAAAGTTATCTATCCTTTCTACGGCCACTAACCCTTCATAAATCAGCCACGAGATGATTCCCGCTATTGGAATTCCGAACAGCAACGTCCTCATCCCATAAAAGAAACACTCAAAACTCATCATCTTATTGAAATCGCGGTCGGACATCCCCAACGAGCGGAGCATGGCAAGTTCCCGCCTGCGCAGTCTGATATTTGTGGAAATAGTATTGAATACATTTGCAACCGCAATCAGGGAAATCATAATAACAAAAACATAGGTGAACACATCAATAACAAATATTAAACTGCGGTATTGTTCAACTATTGTATGGACATTGTAAAGGGTATAAGCAGACATCATTCCCGTGTCCTGAATGATCGCTTCCATTTCAGCCACCGATTGCGAGGGATTATTTGAAAGAAAGGCCAGGCCCATTTCCGCATGGGTATCCGGGCTTTTAAAGTTCTCTTTGAGTGAATAGGGAGCTACCACCATAAAAACGTATGGCCGCTGCTCTAAAGATTGCCTTGGAGGCGGATCCACCGGGTACGTATCGACAAACGTAATGTTTATGCTTTGCCCCTGTTCCATCATTTGCTTGTCATTTGTTTGGGGGGCGACACTGAATGTCATGGAATGATTTGCAAACATATTAAACACTTCGCTTGGCCTTTCATTATTATCAATCCGCTTTTTGGCAACGGCAATCATCTTCGCGTCCTGCCCGGTATATTCATCTGCAGACAAACCCAATTCTTTGATAAAACTCAGATATTTGCTGTCCTCAATAAACTGGATGTCCATGGGTAGTTGAACCGTTTCGTCCGGCGTAGTATACCCCGCGTATTCCCGGTAACGGTCTGAAAAATCGCTTGCCTTAATTACGGATGTATACATATAAACGATTTGGTACGAGCTTTCATAAACCCCGTCAGAGGTTTTAAGTTTGTTGTAAAGCGGGATCATTTCGCTGTCGTCCGTCACCTGAGTGGTAAAAAGAATGTCATAGTCCATATCCATTATCAACTGTTCTGAAAGTCGTTTTAGAGTTGTTCCAAAAGCACTTCCCGATACAAACAGCACGACGCTTAAAGTGAGCGATAACACAATGCTGCGATAACGTTTTTTGTTTCTTTTAAAGTTTTTTAACGCAAGTGTACCCTCCAAACCGTAAATACGCTGTGCAAATTTTGATGTTTTTACCGCTTTCGATTCGGTTTTAACCTCGTTGGTCTGACGAATATTCTCCATCACGGGAGTATTTGCAGCTTTTCTGGCCGGGATATAGGCTGAAATCAAAATGGTAACTAAACTGACTGCTGTAGCTGCGACAATTGCGGGGACAGACAACGATAGGGTTAAAGGCACGGTGCTGTGGAAAGTTTTCCCGAAATTCTCGGCAACCATAGGAATTACAAGTCCGATACTGCCTATGCCGACCATAATGCCAATAGGTATGCCGACTGCACCAATGCAAAGTCCCTCAAATAGCACAGAATTTCGCAGTTGCCTTGCCGTTGCACCCACCGATGCGAGAATCCCGAACTGGCGTGTGCGTTCGTTCAGCGAGATGTTGAACGAGTTATAAATCAGAAAAATCGAGCCTATCATTATTATGGCAACCAAAATGCCGCCAACTGAGTACAGAAGCGTGTTGAACAGTTTATTGTCCGAAGCGCCCATGAAGCGCAGTACATCATCGTTAAAGACATAAGCTCCTGCTCCGACTGTACTGCTTGCGTAAGCCGTTACACCGTGCGGATTTTTCAGTGTGACAAATATACTGAAGTTGTCCGCTTGGTCTTTAGGATCTGCTTTCGTTATCAAGGTGTATCCCGGTGCAGAATGTTCCTCAAAACTGGGTCTTTCGCAGATACCTACAACCTTGTAGGTTCTCTCTGATTTTGGAACAAGGGTTTCTTTGTCCTCTCCCGATTCACCCCCGGTCTGATAAGGGTCGTGTTGGCCGAGATTCTTGTTTCCATTCAATCGGCTTCCAACAGAAAGTGAAAGTGTGTCGCCCAACTTAAATCTAACACCGCCCTTTGCAGTAACGTGAGACGGGACGAGAATCTCCTTGCTATTTTCAGGAAGCCTGCCGGAAATCAGGCTTGTGGGTAAGGTATCAAAGGCTTCCTCACTGAATCCGGCGATGAAAAGATAGGGCTTTTCAGGGCTTTTCCCGCCTTCAAGCGTTGCATAACCGATATTTTCAAATGCTGCGCTGTTTGCAACTTTACTGTCATGGGTTCTCTCTTGCACGAAAGAGGAATCAACATCCAAAAACTCAACGTGCCAACCGCCGTATTTCGCAATAGAACCGTTTACCAGATAATTTAACAGGGAAGTGCCAAAGGTAGCGACAGCCGTAATCATGGCGGCGGACAGAACAACTCCGATCACCGTGACAATCGTTCGGGAACGGCTTTTTTTCATACTTTGCAGTGTGACTTTGTTAAAAATATTCATGGCCGAACCACCTGTTCATCCCGCGTTACTTTGCCGTCTGTTATACCGATAATACGGTCTGCTTGCAGGGCAATATTTTCGTCATGGGTGACGAGGATCAGGGTCTGCCCATATTTTTTATTGCTTTCTTTGAGCAGCTTGATGATTTCATGTCCATTTCGGCTATCTAAGCTGCCCGTGGGTTCGTCGGCAAGCATGACCGCCGGGGCATTCATCAAAGCGCGTCCTATGGAAACACGCTGTTGCTGACCACCTGAAAGCTGATTGGGTAAATGCGTTTTTCGATCTTGCAACCCAAGCATTTCGAGCAGGTCATTTAGCCTTTCCTCGTTGACCTTGCGCTTGTCCATAAGGATAGGCAAAGTGATATTTTCCACTACATTCAGAGTGGGAATGAGGTTGTGAAATTGGTAAATCAGTCCAACTTGCCGTCTGCGGAAGATGGCGAGTTTTTCATTGCTTTGGCTATATACATCTTGCCCGTTCAAATATACCTTTCCGCTTGTCGGTACGTCTACGCCCCCGACGCTGTGAAGCAATGTAGATTTGCCCGAGCCGGACGAACCGATGATTGCGGTGAATCCTCCCTTTTCAATTGTAAGTGAAACATGGTCAAGCGCAGTAACTTGATTATTTCCCTTACCGTAGACTTTGCATAAATTTTCAATTTTTAAAAACTCCATTATGTGAGTCTCCTTTCTGATGGGTTACCCATATAATAGAACCTTCAACTTACATCTCTGTGACTTTCAGGTGAGAGATCTGTCACTTTGAGAAACGAATGGTAAAGATTGCGCCGCCTTGCGGGTGGTTTTTTGCGGTAATCGTTCCTCCTTGCCGCGTTATAATCATCTTGCAGAGAGCCAATCCAATCCCGTATCCTGTAGCGTTTGGGTTTTTCCCGCGATAAAACCTGTCAAACAAGCAGTGCAAATCTTCTTTCTGAAAACCCGCACCGCTGTCGTGGATGGCAATCTCGGTAAATAACCGGTTATCCGTACAATCAATCTCAATCCTCCCGTGCTCGCCTGCACTTTCTATACAATTTTTGAGGATGTTTTGAATTGCTTGCGAAATCCAACCTGGATCGCCTTGAATAAGTACTACTTTCGGCACGTCTATTTGCAAATCAATATAGCGCAGTTCTATTGGGATTAGGAACGGGCGAAGGGCGGAGCGTATCAAGCTATCTACATCTATCTGCTCGTTTTGGAATACCACAATGCCCGCGTCCAAGCGAGATAATTTTAGTAGAGAAGTAATCAGCCAATCCATCCGCACAAGCAATTCTTCTGTTTCTCGTATAAATGCTTTCCGTTCGTTTTCATTAGGGCTATTCTCTAACAAAGACAGAATGAGGTTGGCTGATGTGAGTGGGGTTCGGAGTTGGTGGGCTATGTCGGCCAGCGAATCGGCAAGATGTTCTTTTTCTTTTTTCAGCGCATCGTTTTGCTCCCGAATGCGCAGTAGCATTTTTGTTATCTCGCTGTGCAGAATAGAAAGCTCGCCCTCGTCCGACTCTTCAATGTACAGAAGGTCAGCATTATGAAGCACAAGGTCGATTTGATGTGAAATCCGTGCAATGCTTATGTATCGGGCTTTGGTAAACACGAAAAACGCTATGCCAAAAGCGGCGGTAGAGGTAGTGGTAAGGATTCCCGCCGTCATATTGATTGCAAATCCCAGCGTCACAGCGGAGGTGGCAATTAAGGAGAACAAAATGACAAAATGTCGAAACTCTCTATTCCGAAGCATACTCGTTCCCCAATCTATATCCCGTCCCACGAACAGTCAGAATAATTTGCGGACTTGCTGGATCGTTCTCTATCTTCTCCCGCAAACGTTTGATGTACACGGTCAGTGTATTGTCATTGACAAACTCGCCTGCAGCGTCCCACAATTCGTCAAGCAGCCTGCCTCTCGTGATAATACTTTTCGAATTGCTAATAAACATCAGCAACAAGCGGTATTCTAATGCTGAAAGAAAGACTTCGCTACCGTTTTTCTCCACAATGCCACTTGCCATATCGACATGAAGCCCGTGAATTTTAAAATCAGATATGGAACGCCCACTTTTTCGCAAGGCGGCTCCAATTCGTGCAATCAATTCACGCGGACGAAAAGGCTTAGTGATATAGTCGTCCGCGCCCATGTTCAGCCCGGTAACAACACTTGACTCATCGCCAGAAGCCGTCAGAAAGATTATGGGAATATCTTGCGTTTTTTTGATTTCCGTGCAAACCGCAAAGCCATTTCCATCAGGCAAAGAAATATCAATCAACGCCAAGTCAAATTTATTTCCGGCAAGCGCGGTAAGGGCTTCACTCCGCGTAGGGACATGAGAGACTGTAAATCCCTCTGAGCGGAGCAGAAGCACAAGGTTTTTAGCGATTGCCTTATCGTCCTCAACCAAAAATATCTGGTTCATTTATTTGCACCGTCCTTTACTTTACTGCAACTATATCGTCCGTTAGCCGGGTTTTTAGCGTCAATTGGAACAAGGCAAGTATTTCCCATTTTTTCGCTGATTCCTTTGTCGTTATATAATCTATGCATAACACCTCCTTAGATCTATTATATTTCTTTTGACAGAAACATACAGTCCGAGGTATAAACAAAAAATAAAGGGTGTGTAAACTTATATTAAAGGCAGAAATATGAACGCTAAAATGTAATAGGGTTAAATAGTATGAAGCTAAATGTAACAGGAAGAAATCTCTCGAAAGAAAAGAGTCTGCAAATTAAGGATGAATTTCAAAAGCAATGTCTGATAAAAGGTTTAAAACAAGAAAAAAGCCGTAGGACTTGATAATCCTACGGCAAATCTCAAAAGCCGAAAACATCCTTATTGAACCGTGACAAATGCGCAGGGGATTTGTTCTGTAATAAAGCTATCCATCTAGTTTAAAGTTGAAAATACCTTACTCTGCTTGGAACTGGAACCACTTAAAATCAAACTGGCTCCCCGGTAGAAATATAAAGGTGACGGTTTGCGGACCGGTTATGCGCTCCAATACAAATTCTCTTTCGCAATAATCACTTGACTGTGTAAACTCCACAAGCTGTCTCTTTTCACCCTCTGGTCCGCTAAATAGAATATGCAGAGTATTTTTATCGATAGGCGAATGCCCGCATAAGGTTAGTTTAGTGCTTCCAGTATGACCGAAGTCCATATCTTTAAAGATGAGAGAGACGTTGTTACCAATATTTTTGATTTGTCCATCTGCCAGAGTAAAGGAATCCCCATAAATCTGATTGTATTCTAGAACGTTAAGTTGTTCGTACGCTTTTAAAGGCTTGTTAAACTGAAAGCCCTTGAGATGAATCTTTTTATGAAGAACAAAACAAAGGGTGGTGACACCTTTTATTCGCTCAGGTAATGGGTAGGTCTCCTCTTGATATACATTCCATATGGATGGTTTTTGATAGGATACCTGTGTCAGCAGAGCTGCGTTTGGAGCATCCGGTGTACCTTTCCATATATCAATCGTATATTTATCGTTATCTAGCGCGAAGATAGGAAGGGTAAGTTCAGTAGCTCCATAATCACCGAAATCGATGTTGTCAAAACAGATCCAGCTTTCTCCTTCTCTTGCAGTAGCCACTCCGCGTTCATTCCCATTTGTTAAGTTCCGGCTCGTATTGCTATGATAACCAGCGGAAACAAACTCATAAGGATTCAAAAAGGCAGCTCCCATATCTCGAATATGGAATTCCATAAGCGAATACAGGCGCACTTGATCTGCACCGTTTTTCGTTGCACACCGTACATAGACGTTTCCGTCTCCCAAAGCCGAAATTACTGCTTCATGCCCATTTGCCTCAAGAACGGCTATATTAGCGTCAATACCGGCAGCATTCGTAACTCGCCATTCAATTTCCTGATAGGTTGCGTTCTCTGGATGAATTTGCACACGAACCGGAAGTGAACGGGTGTCCTTCGTTAGTTGATTTCCTTGCGGGCATATGATTTCCAGCTTGCGAACGGGAATTTCATCTGATAAATAGTTTTGGGATAACTCGCTCACATCCGATAGTGATTGTGACGAATGCTGATAAAGTATAAGCTCTTCGTCCTTAGAATGATCTAGCTCTCGTGCTTCGGAAGTCAGTGTAAGCTCAGCAGACTGTAAGCCATGGGAAGATGCACGTACAACGATTGTACCTGACTCCAATGAAGAGGCAATGACCGCAAGCAATTTGCCGCTGAACATCCGGCGACTTGTTCCTTTATATGAATCGTAGTCAGTGCTGTCACCATTATCCAAACCAACAAGACGCCCCGGCCCTTCTACAGAGATTTTAATACGATTATTGGCATTCTCCACGGGACGTCCTTCTTGATCGAGAGTCGAGATCTCAACAAATACCAAGTCCGATCCGTCAGCAGTCAACTGAGTTTTATCAGGATTCATGACCACAGTGGCCGAATCTCCGAAAGAAGTTACCGTATCTTCAGCGATCTGCACTCCGTGTTCATCATAAGCGACTGCTCGCAGAGTACCATCGCTATAGGGGAGCTGCCATTCCCCAAGCAGCTTTTTACCATGTTTATGGTCAATGTTAACCGTGCCCATGGATTGATCATTAAAGAACAATTCGATTTGTGGTGCGTTGGAGCATACTCGCACATCAATAAGCTGCCCTTTAGAGAAATCCCAGTACGGAAAAATATGAATCATCGGGGCGACCTTGTAATCCGTCCATTCTGCTTGATAAATATAATAGGAATCCTTTTTGAATCCCGCGGTATCCAGTTGACCGAAATACGAGTTTTTAGTGAAGTACGGGGTCGGCTCCCCAATATAGTCAAATCCAGTCCAAATAAATTGTCCAGGCGAGTAGGTCGCATCACGATCTGCGATAATGCAAGCTTCTGTGTTTTTGGCACCCCAGCTAGTAGAACTGTTCCCTAAGGCTGAGCATTGTTCATCATCGTCAGACAATACAGACTGAGCATAAGGGAAGTGGTAGATGCCTCTGCTCTGTACAGTAGACGAAGTTTCACTACCATAAATAATCCAGTCGGGATGTTCCTCATGATGCTGGTCATAGTATTTTTCGGCATAGTTATACCCTGCGAACTTCACTAGATCTGCGCATTTCTGTGCATTCTCCCATGGCATATAGTTGGAACCGATAGTAACCACTGCATTTCCTTTAGGGTCATGAACCTGCACCAGATCACGTAATTCTATGGTTAACTCTTGGCCGCGTTCATCGGCATGGGTGTCGTATATTTCATTTCCGATACTCCACATGAGCATGGAGGGGCGATTTCTATCCCGGCGTACCCAGCTGGCAATATCTTGTTTCCACCAATCCGGATAAAATCTGGCGTAGTCAAAAGGAGTTTTACTGCGTTCCCACATATCGAATGCTTCGGAAACTATGAGCACGCCCATCTCATCCGCTAATTCCATCAGTTCAACGGCTGGCATATTGTGGGCCGTACGAATAGCGTTTACGCCCATCTCCTGCAGGAGGATAATCTGTCTTTTTAGAGCTGCCTTATTCACCGCAGCCCCCAAACATCCCAAATCATGATGTTGGCATACGCCATGAATCTTCACCTTTCGGCCATTCAAAAAGAAACCTTGTTGGCTGTCAAACTCCATCGTACGGAATCCGAAGGTTTGGATTTCTTCTTCAATTACCTGATCATTCTCCAGCAGCTCCGTTTTTAGGGAATAGCAGTAAGGCTGGTTAATATCCCAGAGCATTGGATTATTGACGGATAAGAGGGCAGAGCTGGATACAGCAGACCCGACTTGTACTGGACTTTCATTTTCTGCATGAGAGATACAGATACCTGAAGCGTCCAGTATACTATGACGAATTATGTAGTGCTTTTCGCTTTGCAATAGATCATTGCACAAGACTTCGGTATCTACCTCAACATTCCAGGAATCCTCTTTTTTGTGAGTAGAGATATAAATACCATCAGGCACAATATGTGTCCCTGAATACGTCTTCAGCCATACACTGCGATAGATGCCCGCACCGGAATACCAGCGTGAATTAGGAGACTCATGAACCACTTGAACATAGATTTCGTTGATACCTTCAATAATGTATGGCGTGATATCTATTTCAAAAGTCGAGTATCCATTTTTCCAGACGCCTGCGATATGGCCGTTCACATAGAGAGTGGAGTCCATGTATACGCCTTCAAAACGAAGCGAGACACGACTATTTGGCACTTTCTCATCTATAACTATGCTTTTACGGTACCAGCCTTCTCCGCTTTCATATAGATTATGTGTATCAAAAATTAGCCAGTCATGGGGTAAGGTTACGTCGATCCACTCCGAATCAGCTGCTATCACCGATTCTAAAGTGGACTTAAGCGGCTGTTTGCTGAATAACCAGTCATTATTTAATCTTGTTTTCTGACTCATGAAAGAAGTTCTCCTTTATCTTTGGAAAATTTAGAAGTGGTTATTAACGATGTGAATGATTTCCGTAAAGACTTTTGTACTCTTTTTTATCATATCAAAGATTTTGCAAAAAGACATTCACGAAGAAGAGTAAAAAAACTGTTATAACAACGCTATTGAAATCGCATTCAAAATGATAACATGCTATTGGTAAATTATCTATTTATTTCTTAATATATCTTTTATTGCGGAGGATGAAATTTATACAAAAACAGTACTAATAAATGATGCAGAGAAGTATCTCTGGTCTATGAAAAATGATTTCGCTACAGAAGCTAATGAAAGTGAAGTGAGGGAAATTGCCTGGTACACCGGCTAAGATGTGTTGGGCTTATCGCTGATTTAATACTTTACAAATACTTGTCTGCATGTACTTGTGTTTGTTCGAATAAGTTAGAAAGAAGGACAGGACAAACCATAGGTGGAGATGCGTATAAATGGGGATGCGTAAACAAAGTTTTATTCGTGGCACGTTCATATTAACCGTGTCGTCATTTTTCACAAAAGGGCTTGGTTTTTTGAACGGAGTCTTGCTGGCACGTTTTTTGGGAGCAGAGGGAGTAGGGCTGCTTATGATTGCTCATCCACTGCTTCCCTTATTTATTACGCTGACAGAGCTGGGGCTTCCTGTTGCGATTTCAAAGCTTGTATCGGAAGCTGAGGTTAAGCAGGATGAAGCGCGAGTAAAGCGGATTCTCACAGTATCCTTAAGCATTACGGGTACGTTGAGTATTATATTAACTTTAGTGGCTCTATTTGGCTCCAAATGGATCGCATCGATTTTTTTGGCCGATCAGCGGGCGTATTATGCTATGGTTGCTATTACGCCGATCATTCCAATTATTGCGATGTCTGCTGTACTGAAAGGTTATTTTCGTGGAAAACAGAACATGAACCCACTTGCCTTTTCCGATATTATTGAGAATCTGGCGCAAATCATTGTCATTATCGGTGTTGTCAACGTTTTGTTGCCCTACGGTATTGCCTATGCGGCTGCTGGTGCAATGGCTGCATCCGTTGTTGGGGAAGGTTTTGGTTTGCTCTATTTGTTTGCTGTTTTCAAATGGGCAAATCGAGGTAAGGTCAAAACCTCTCCACCACATACGTCAAGAATTTCACTTAAAGGAGACAGTACGTTGAGAGATTTGCTGCGCATCGGCTTACCGATGACAGGCAGCGGTTTTATTCATTCGCTCTATCATGCCTTTCTACCACTGCTGATTACGAAAAGTCTAGTACTGTTTGGTGTAGGTGTTGAGATGGCGACCAAGCAATTCGGACTTCTGGCGGGTTATGCTCTTCCCATGTTGTTTCTCCCCAGCTTCTTCACACAATCGTTGTCGACTGCATTAATTCCGGCGATCAGCGAAGCAAGTGTGAGCAACAATAGCAAGCTTATGCATAGTCGGATGGATATGGCTATGCGATCCGCGCTTATAGTAGGTTTCCCATGTACAATCATCCTGTACTTATGGGCTGTACCCTTAACAACCATGATCTATCATTCGCCAGAAGCGGGCGAGCTGTTAAAGTTAATAGCACCCTTATTTTTTCTTTATTATTTCGGAGCGCCACTGCAAGCAATTTTGCTTGGTTTGGGGAAAGCATCAACGGTTATGTGGAATCATATTCTTACGAATGTCTTTGAAGTGATTGCGATCTTTGTTCTAGGTTCTAATATTGGAATCGAAGGGGTGGCCATGGGATTCGGACTGGGGCTCTTGCTGCTGACACTGTTGAATTTTTTATCTGTGGCAGGAACGATCGGGTTTTATTTTGACTTTCGTATTGTATTCAAGGTTGGAGCAGGAGGAATTGTCATGGCGCTTAGCGGGTTGGCGGCTCACGGAATTCTGGAGCGATTGGACCTGGGGCAGATTATTCAACTGTTCGGAGCGTTGCTTGTTTCGATAATCACCTATGCAGCAACATTGCAGGTAACCCATGCGTGGGAAAGGGCACCGAAACCACCAACGATTACACCTGTTTCTTGAAAGAGGAGGGGATATTTCGGTAGCATGCTCCAAAAAGTAAAATGAGTAATGCAACCCTCTGTGTACCCGTATGGGGGCGGATGAAGGTAATGGATGGGGAGCAGCGAGATGTTTAACTGTATTTTGTGCAGCTATAATCGTTCAAAACAGTTACACATTGAAAATAGCTGTATTTCTTACATCTATTCTCACGAGTTTAAGCCTATTAGGTGATTTCTCTTGATTTTAATTGTATAGAATGCAGTTAAAGTCGGAGTTATTCCCTAGCAATATGGATTAAGTGTATAAAATACAGTTATCTCATTAGATTGCGTTAAAATCTTGCGCTACAAATATACGGAGTGGGGATATCAGAAGTTACAGTCATAATTTGCTCAGGCAAACCGCCAGTGATCCAAAATATCAGGCAGCGATCCTTGATTATCGGAGATTGCGCCTGATTGACTATGTGTGAACTACGCTCAATTGACTCCATGCAAAAATGGAGTCTATCTCATAAGTAATCTAAGTGATTTCTATAGGGCTGCTTCTAATAGCAAATTGGATTGATTAGGTAACATTTTGCGCACACGTATTTGCTATCGGACACAGCTGAGCTTAAGAGCAGATTTAGCTTACATTTGGAATTTTAACGGACTCCATCGCAGTTATTACCATGAATAACACCCGAAATGACTCTCTTTTTAAGGAATAGTTTCACTGGAGTCCGTAACCTAACTCAAAAGCCTAAAAACAAGCAAATAGCGTCTTCTGAGTCCGAAAGCTCTAATCTTAATTAAGACTGGGTGATTTAGGTAGGTGCAACGGATAAAAGCATTCAACCCCCGGTTCATAACACCAGAGCAATGATTCTTCAATACCGGATGGTCGCTGCTCTGGTGTTTTTTACTAATAGAAAAAGCAGACGGTCTTTATGGAAAGAAAACATGTAGTATAGTTTGAACAGATGAATACGTACTGGAGTAAGTTATTGGAGAGGGTAGGGTAGCTGATATACCAATCTCTATGGCATTTAATGAATGATTTGGTTGCATTACTGGGTCGTACCCGTTTACGGACCGACTGAAATGGAGATGTATACTATTAAGTAAGTACTGATAAGGAGAGTTTGTCGTAAAGGACGGCAAATGGTGCGATTCAAGCTTTTACGAGACAGTTAAAAAGTGGAGCAGGACAACGCTAGTTATTACCGAGTATTACCGAGTACTAACCTTGACCGTATTTTTTTCTGTAATGACTCAGTGTGAGTAGTGGCCAGATATACCGATAACTATGATAATTGGAATAGAAATTACCGGGGAGACCAGCGCCAGTGGGATAAGAAGTTTTCCAATCCTCTTCATGAATAGACGTGATTAGTCTTTGAATTCCTTTTTCCATCGCAGCTGTTGACTCTGGCTGAACGGCGATAATCGCATCAAGTGCCCAGGCGGTTTGTGAAGGTGTGCTTTCTCCTAAAGGAACATATTGTAGAAGCCGGTCGCTGTGACAAGACTCCCCCCAACCACCGTCCGGGTTCTGAATGCTTAGGAGCCACTTCACTCCTTTTTGCAATGTATCATGATTTATAGGGAGCCCAACAGCCTGCAGGCCTGTTAATGATGCCCAAGTGCCATAAATATAACAAACACCCCATCTTCCGTACCACGAACCATCCTTCTCCTGATGTTGAATCAGCCATTTTGTACCCCTTTTAATGAACTCGTGTTGTGTATTTAAACCAGCGAAGTTTCCGAGAAACTCCAAAGTTCGTCCGGTAAGATCTGCTTCCGAAGGATCAATGGCTGCAGATTTAGCACCATCGATAGCGAGCCATGTGAGCATTTCTTTATTGGTGTTTTTTTCGAATGCCGGCCAGCCGCCGTCGTTATTTTGCATCGATAGGACCCAATTCAGTCCGCGATTCCATGATTCCAGATATGGAGGGTGAATGGTTGATAAGCTTCGGATGGCTCGCAAGGCTGCCGTTGTATCATCTACGTCCGGATTGATTGTATTAGACTCAGAGAATCCCCATCCGCCGGGAACTATATCCGGATTATGGATGCTCCAATCAGCAGGTTTATGATGCTGTTTATCCAGAAGATAAGTTGCAGCGTGTTTTATTCCTTTGTGATCAACCGGAATTTGAGCCTCTTGTAAAGCATAGGAGATTAACGCTGTATCCCATATTGTAGATGGAGAGTTTTGAATTGTAGTATTACGATTTGATTGGCATTGCAGTGCGGTGAGACCTTGAATGGCCTGTGTAATTATTGGATGCTGCCGATCATAATCGAGAGCAAGCAGGGCAAAAACCATAAGAATCGTACTGCTGGCATAGCTGTAAAAGGTACCGTCGGATTCGATTCGCTGGAGCATATATTGTTCCGCTTTGTTTTTGGCAGCTTCATGTATGTAGTGTGGACTCCCGAGTAATCTGCTCAAACCCATTTGAATAACATCCTGCATTTCCTGATATCCACGGGTAGGCGATTCATCTGTATCCAATCGTGTCTCTATAAGATCTGACAGATCAGGAGCATGGGCTGTAGTGATCGAAAATCGCCGATCGGCCATAATGAGCATAGGAGTGAGGTGTACCCTAGAGTAGCCAGAGAATTCGAAATAGTTAATAGGGAAGTAAGAGGGAAACAAAAGCACCTCCAGTGGAATCGAAGAAATTGCTAAAGGCCACTTGCTTTGACCCGTTGCAGCGAGTATGACTCTAGTTAAGATACTTGTGACTTTGCCTAATCCACCTTTAGACAGTATATAACGTTTAGCCCGCAGTATTGGCTCGTCTGTTATCTTACTGTATCCAGAATAGAGCAGGGCATAATAAGCTTCGACTGATGTGGATAAGTTCCCAGCTTCTTCGTCCTTATATAACTGCCAGCAACCCTCTCGCTGTTGTGCATCAAGAATGCGATCATGTAGTTGCCGAATGAGCGTTTCATTCTGTAGGTTCAACACTCTAAAGAGAATGATCATATAAGCATCGATCACAATCCCGTTCTCAAAACAAAAATGCCATGAGCCGTCATCCTTCTGCTGTTGTAGCAAGAACGTTGACAAACGTTCGATTTCTTCATCTACTTTACTTAGTATATCCGTCATGTTTTGGGTTCCTCCGAAGTCATCATTTTTAACATTATATGAAGTCGGAGAACAGGACATGAAAAAGAGCTGCTTAGTCGCTTTTAAGCAACTTTGCAGCCCTTTTTACATTCCCTCTTAGCATTATAAAACGGTTAATTTTCAATCACAATACGATTTAGCTTGAGATTAACCGGAGCAGCAATGGTGTCACCTACAGGGCATTTGCTCTCCAGAAATTGTACGAACTGTTCGACCTTCTCAGCAGGGGATGGAGTCTTTATGTAGAATGTATACCGAATATCGGAATAGCCAGGACGTACTTCAGAGCGGTTGAAGAATCCGTCGAGATCCAAGTCACCTTCCACATCTACTCTGAAATCTTCAAGCTCCACCTCAAATTTAGAGGCGTAGACCCGAGCTACAATGGATTGGCAGGCACCCAAAGAAGCGAGCAAAGCTTCAACAGGATTCATTCCTGTATCCGTGCCCCCTAGACTTGTCGGTTCATCGATGACCAGCTCGAATTGTCTTGCATTAGTAACGACCTTTACGCCGTCTTGCAAATGAGCAGTTGCTTTGAAAGTTTGAACATTTGGCATGTGTTTACACTCCTTCTTGTGGACAAACTAAGGATGATTTAATGTTTCTTATTTTTTGAAATTCATAGTATGTTTCTAGGAATTGTATAGATTATAGTTCTATTCTGTATACCCGTCAATACATGATTAAAATTATAGTTAGGAGGCAGCTAGAGTGTCGACCGAAATTGAGGGCTATTTGGACTATCCTATGGTTGCAATTCCAGGGGGAAAAATAGAATTAAGAGACGATCGGATAAAGCGTAGATGGAAAGTACAATTCAAACCGTTTCTTCTTGCACCCTATCCTGTAACTATGGATCTATCCAATGCTATAATTAATAACTCATCTCAGGGAGATCTAAAGCCGGTTGTGAATATATAGGTGAAGATGGTATACACATTACTTGGGATAAGGAGTCAGACGGCTTCCATCTTGCCCGGTCTTATTAATGGGTTATGGATTTGTAAGTGGAATTAGAGGAGGGAATAATTATGTGCGAAGGACACATAGATAAGCACGGTTATAACGAGCATCGAGAATACGGAGAGCATGAAGAAATGAATATAAATGGAGTCAAGGAGGGTTCGGAGCATCCTCACAAAAGCGCTCAGACCTTTCGTCGTGCTAGGGCTATCGCATTTTTGGACAAGCTAATGATTAATCGTTCGGCGTTGCAGCAGCAGCTAAAAGAGTCAGAGATTGAATCGGCAAAACAAGTCATTAGTGGTGAACTAAAAGCTACGGAAGCGATCATCGATGAGTTCATACATATGTTTCAGATTCATGAGATAACTTCTGATAATAGAGAAGATAGAACCTAAGCCACTCAGCTATATAGAGGTGTTCATGCCCTAGGTTTTGATATGAATGAAAAAAGAAGACTTCTGAAGAAATCAGAGGTCTTCTTTATGTGTAGCTAATAAAGAAAAATGTCTAATGTAAAGAGAATACATCATTAAGTAAAACGCTTTCATGTTCACTCGATAAATTGATTTATATAATTAGTCCTGTAAGTAATATAAAAAGGGGGGCGAAAAAGAATGAAAAAAGTCAACAAAAAAAGGATTAACCTAACTTTAACAGTGTTGATGGCTATGTCCATGCTTATCACTGCTTGTGGTGGGAACAACGGGAATAAAGTGAATTCTGAGGCTAATGCAAACGCAGGCAATACGGGAAAAACACCTGTGTCGGAAGAGAAGCTCAAGATTACCATGTGGTCCCAATTCGCGGATCCAAATTCTAAAGACGGCGGGTTTGTTGGTTTTTATAAAGCACTTGAGGCAACCCAGGCTAAATTCCCTAATGTAGAAATCGAGCATGTAGGTGTTGGAGGCGAATCTTATAAAACGAAAGTGAAAGCGGCTTCAGCAGCCAATGAGCTGCCCGACATTTTTTACACCTGGGGTGGTGGATTCTCTGAGCCATTTATAGCGGGGAACCGGATTCTGTCCATTGATGATCTCGCAAAAGATGGAACGCTGGACCAAATCGTACCAGGTACGACAGACAATTTCATCTTCGATAGCAAGCTTTACGGTCTGCCGATCAATATAGCTACTGCTCAAATGTACGTCAATAAAGAACTATTTGAGCAAGCAGGAGCAAAAATTCCGGAAACATGGGATGAGCTTGTTGCTGCGATTGAAGCACTAAAAGCAAAAGGCATTCAGCCGATTGCACTTGGGGCTAAAGACAGATGGCCAGCAATGCAATGGAACGCGATTCTAGCCATCCGGATGGCAGGCGTGGATGCTGTAAATGCCGCTTTAACGAAAACAGGATCATTCGACACAGCTGAATTCACAGAAGCTGCTGCGAAATACAAACAATTGATTGATGCGGACTCCTTCGGCAAACATTTTGTTGGAACTTCTTATGATGACGCGACAAATATGTTCCTATCAGGCAAAGCAGCTATGATGTTCATGGGCGCTTGGGTCAACGGACAGATTGAAGATGATAACTCTCTGGTCAAAGGTAAAGTGGTACCGATTAAATTTCCAACCATTCCAGGGGGGAAAGGAAATGCTGACGAGTGGTTCGGAGGTTCGGGTGAAACATTCGTGCTCAATGCCGATCTGAAAAACAAGGAAAGAATATGGGAAGTATACAAGTTCTTTATTGAGACCATGTCTAAAGAAGTATTTCTGGCTGGTTCAGGCTCCTCAGCATGGAAAGTTGATGTAGGTGACACATCTCAAATGAATCCACTGGCTCTGCAAATTGGTGAATTGTCCTCATCAGCAACTGGTTTCTCCTACTGGTGGGATCAAATGCTGAATGGTAATGACACTGAATCTATGTTCGGTTCGCTGATGAAATTCGTCGCCGGAAAAACAACACCTGAAGACTACACGAAAGAACTACAGAGCAAGGTCAATCAAGGACAATAATCTGCGTCAGGCGGCGAGAATTGTTCGCCGCCTGATCGATTTAAGGTGGAGTGAAGCATGCATCAAGTATTCGGAAACAAAAAGGCTATCGCCGTATTTGTTGTTCCTGCTTTGATTTTATACATTCTTGTTGGTTTTTTCCCGATCCTTCAGTCTATGTATTACAGTCTGCTGGACTGGGATGGGATACAACCGGCTAAATTTATTGGTTTAGCTTCTTATAAGGATTTATTTTTTGCAGATACGTACGGCATGGATTTTGATCATTCGATACTTAATACGTTGTATCTGGCAGTTCTTTCTGTTTTCATGCAACTTCCGATAGCTCTGGTGCTCGCTCTGGTTCTTGCCAGAGGGGTGTGGGGTGAAAAGCTGTATCGTACTTTGTATTTCATTCCAGTCTTGGTATCCTCCTCTGTCATCGGGGTTATGTTTCTGAAAATCTATCAGCCTGAATATGGCTTGCTGAATACGATACTCAATCAACTAGGCTTGTCCTCCTGGACAAATGATTGGTTAACGGAAAGCGGAACTGCACTAATAAGTGTTATGATTCCAATCGTTTGGCAATATATCGGCTACCATATGCTTCTAATGTACGCTGCCATCAAAGGGATTCCTGAAGATTTGTACGAAGCTGCAAAAATTGACGGAGCATCAAGTATAAGAACCGCCTTCTCTATCACTATTCCACTTATTTCACCGATCCTGAAGGTATGTGTCATATTTGCTGTTTTGGGATCATTGAAGTTTTTCGATTTAGTCTTCATTATGACCAATGGCTACCCAACACCGGAAACTAGTGTTCCAAGTACATTGATGTATTCGTCGATTTTTAATCGCAATATGTATGGGTACGGCAGCGCGATGGCCGTGTTTATGGTTGTGGAATGTCTCTTTTTCTACTTAGTTCTACAAAAACTGATCAGAACCTACGATGATAAGGAGGAGAGCTAATGACAACAACACATAACCGCCGCTGGCCAAAGGTTGTTTTGCAGATTGCGTTTCTAATCTTCGCAGTTATTCAACTGTATCCGCTCGTGTGGCTTGTATTTTCCTCCTTTAAAACAAACATAGAAATTACAGGCTCAAATGTGATGGGCTTGCCTAATGAGTGGAGGTGGGCGAACTACGACTACGCACTATTTAAGGCGAATATCGCACGTAACTTTTTGAACAGCCTTATGTATACAACGGTAACTGTCATTATTTCTGCTCTGTTATCGGCAATGGTTTCTTTTGCTGTCGCAAGAATGAAGTGGAAGCTTAATAATGTGGTGCTTACTTTCTTCATGCTGGGATTGATGATCCCCGTTCATGCTACGCTGCTACCTGTCTTTCAGATGTTAAAAATGACAAGCTTGCTGAATACGCCTTGGGCCTTAATCATTCCTTATACCGTTAGTGCACTTCCTACTACAATCTTTATCATGATTGGTTTCTTTAGAGCGCTGCCAGGGGAGTTGGAAGAAGCCAGCGTTGTAGACGGCTGCAATATTTATCAGGTTTTTTTCCGTATTATGCTTCCGCTTGTAAAGCCGGCTATCGTAACCACTTCCATCTTTACTTTTTTATCCGCTTGGAACGAACTGATGTTTGCCAATACATTCATTAATGATCCTGACTTAGCAACAATTACCGTCGCCATCAATTCGTTTAAAAGTGCCTATGCCACAGAATTCGGACCTATGTTCGCAGGAATGGTTGTGGCTACACTACCCATGATCATTATCTACTTGTTCCTAAGTAACCAAGTCCAAAAAAGCATTATTGTCGGGGCAGTTAAGGGTTAAAGCAATGGGATAGGAATCCTTCGAAAAATGCTATACTAGTTTCGTATTGAAGTAGCTATAAATAAAAGTCCGTATTCGCTTAATTGTCGGCCAGGAGGTTACCGATGAGGTTTGCACGTATCCGATCACAAATCGTTTTTTACTACTTGGCCTTACTAGTGGTTTCCATGATTGCAAGCGGTATTATGTACCAACGAATCAATGAGAAATTCACCGAGGAAAAGGTAGGTGAGGTATCGCTTCAAACCTTAAACGCCATGAATTCCGGAATCGAATCACTTCTTGACAGCACGAATAATTATTCCAAGATGATCGTGTCGAACAATACGGTTCAGGAAATTTTGGGCAGTGATCTGGCGGGTAACGACATCGGAATTTTAACTTACAAGCTAGAGGTGGCTCTGTCAGATTTTATGCTCGCAGAGCCCTCTATCTCTTCTGTCTATCTATTCGATAATGCAGGACGTAAGTTTGCGATTGATTTGCAGTCTGCAAAACCGATCAGAACAGATGGGATCGAGTCAGCGGAATGGTACTCCGAGGCAGTCGCCTTGGACGGAAAAGCAATTTGGAGGAAAAATGCCGGAGGTATCTTCAATTTTGAGACGAAGGAACCCCAGCAGGATCCACAATATATTTCTCTGATTCGTATCGTAAACGACATGAACACTTCCAAGAAAATAGGAGTATTAGTCGTGAACATTACGGTTCAGGAGCTGAAAAAAAGCTATGAACGTTCGATCAACGATAATAAACCTGATTTAATGATCGAAACTGGATATGAGACACTCCTTGATTTTACACGGCCTGAATTATCGAACTATACAAACTCTTCTATGCTTGATGTGCCGCTCGGCAGTAGCAAAATCGTAAAGATCAAAGATCATAATTATCTGATCTCTTCTCTGGTTTCAATGGATCGTGGTTGGAGGTTTACTAGCGCTCAGCCTTTGGGGGAATGGGAAAGCCCCTATCGTCAATTTAATCTGATGCTGTTAATGATTATGTTGTTTAATTTCATTTCTATATTTTTAGGTTCCGTCTGGATTTCTAGATTCATTACTACACCTATTTTACATATGCTGCGATCCATGAAAAAAGTGGAGATTGGAGATTTCAGTTTGGTTCGGTACGAGGCGAGAACGGATGAGCTGAACCAGTTGAAAGATAGGTATAACAATATGATTATGACCATTGAGCAAGCGCTGAAGCGGGAGAAAGAAGAACAGAAATTGATTCGGAAACTCGAATTGGATATTTTGCAGCAGCAAATTAAACCACATTTTTTATATAACACGTTAGAATCAGCTGGCTATTTAACTTTGTCAGGAAATAATAATGAGGCGTACCAGATTATTTCTGAGCTTGCAGCCTTCTATCGTCAGAGTCTTAGTAAGGGCAGTGATGTAGTAACGTTAAGAGAAGAAGTAGAGATCACTAAAAGTTATTTGAGTATACAAAATATTCGCTATCCAGAAATTTTCATCAGTGAAATTGAGGTGTCGGAAGAAGCTGAGTATGTTCGGATACCCAAATTGACGCTTCAGCCGCTTGTAGAAAATGCGCTTTATCATGGTATTCGCCCTTTAGGGGAGTGTGGTAAGATTCGCATCCTTGCCCGTATTCAGGGGAATCGACTGAAGCTAGTCGTGGAAGATGATGGTGTGGGGATGAATGAAGACAAACGTCGGGAAATGCAAGCTGAGCCCTATGGGCAAAATGAGTCCAGTTTTGGGTTGCGCGGTACTTTGATGCGTTTGAAGCTGTACTATGGGGCGGACATGAATTGTAGTTTGGTCAGTGCACCGGGAGAAGGAACTCGGATTGAATTGGAACTACCGCTTGAGGAGGGGAATAGTCATGGAGCTTGAACTGCTCAGAGCCATTATTGTGGATGATGAAATTAATGCGAGAAAAATTGTTCCCATCATTATAGATTGGCAAGCAGTTGGTTACAGATTCGTAGGTGAGGCCTCGAATGGAAGCGAAGCGTTAGATCTGATCGAAACCATGAAACCGGATGTAGTATTTACAGATATCAGTATGCCTTTTATGGATGGACTGGAATTAAGCCGGTTGATAAAAGAAAGGTATCCGCTAGTCAAAATTGTGATCATCACTGCACATCCCGAATTCGAATATGCAAAAAGAAGCCTGGACATTGGAGTGCAAAATTTTATCTTGAAGCCGCTCCAAGCCGAGGAGGTACGAAGAGTTGCGGTAGATCTTCATGGGAAAATCCGGGAAGAGACAGAGCGGTGGAACGAATATCAGGAGCTGAATCGACAGTTAAAAGAACACGCCGTTCAACTAAAAGAAAAATTTCTAAATGATTTGCTATCAGGCCTCTGGGACCCCGATCAGCTGGATAGCCGATTCCATTACTTTTTTCCTGAATCAGCGAACAGCTTGTTTTCAATCATGCTTATTGAACTTCAAATTCCCTTAGAAGAAGGGGAGGAACAACGAATCCTGCAGTCTTTGCGTTGTAAGAGGTTTATTGATTACGCGCTTGAAGAGTATGAGGGAATGGAAGTTTTTTTTGATAACAGTCAACGGATTGTCCTTCTTAATAGAAAAGATAATCAGAATCTTACGAAGATTGGAGAGTGGCTGGCCCAATCGCTCCATGAAAAGCTTGGATGTAAAGCTTGCATTGGCGTAGGTAGTACCTGTACGGATTTCAATAGGATCAAAGAATCCTATAAAGAGGCGCTGGAGGCAGTTAGATATGGTAAGTTAAAGGGCAGTAACGCCATCTATTTTTTTAATGATGAAATTCATTTCGGAGGCCGATCCTGGGAAGTTAAGACGAATGAAATTGAGGAAATTTTGTTTTTTGTAAAAGCTGGTGTCTTAGATAAGGCTGTGCAATCCATTGAGAAAATGTTTCAGGATTTGGAGAAGTCCAAGGCTTTTTCTGTGGAACGAGCTAGGCTGGTTTCGGCCCAATTTGTCTCCACATTAATCAATTCACTCGCTGAAATGGGAGTTATACTAGATAATAATCTTTCTTTCGATATTTCGCCATATAAAAGGATTTTTGAGCTCGATAGCCTGCCAGACATGCAACAGACATTACTTGAACTCACAGAGAAGGTAACCTCTCAAGTAATTCAGGCACGAAGCAAAAAAACTAATAATATTATTCATGAAGTTAAAGATTTTATTCAACAGGAGATGCACATTCCGGAGATGTCTTTATCCTATGTATCGAATAAATTCCACATGAATTCCAGTTACTTTAGCCGGATCTTTAAGCAGGACACAGGGATTAGCTTTACGGATTATCTTCTCAAGTGCAGAATGGAAAAAGCGGTGAAGCTTCTGAATGAAACGGATTGGAAAGCTTATCAAATTGCTGAAAAGGTCGGCATTAAAGATCCATTTTACTTCAGTAACTGTTTTAAAAAAGTAATGGGAGTATCCGTTCAGGAGTATAAGAAAAATAGTTTCCCCCTATAAATTGCTTCGTTGAATTTGATATTTTTTCTCTATAAGCCCGCACTTTATGCGGGTTTTTTATTGTTTTTTAAGATATAAAGTAAGCAATAATGATGTTACAAAATGGAAAAATGATCTTGACAGAAATGGTTTCTATCGTATACATTTGTATACATGAAGAGTACGTATACAAATGTATACACTGCAAAAGGAGGAAATAAAATGCGTGAAGGACATGTCGGCAAACGTGGCGGTCATAGGGAGCATGGAGAGCACAGAGATCGTGAGGGACGTGGCGAACACAGAGATCGTGGCTTTATGAAACATGGGATGACAGAATCAATGGATCCACATCCTAAAAGTGCTCAAACTTTTCGCCGTGGCAGAGCCATCGCTTTTTTAGATAAGCTTATGGTTAACCGGGCTACATTACAGCGGCAGTTAAATCAGCCTGAGCTTGAATCGATTAAACAAGTGGTTAGCGGTGAATTAAAAGCAACGGAAGCGATCATTGAAGAGTTTAAACAAATCTTTCAGATTCATGAGATCGCTCCAGAAGATACAACATCAAATGTTAATAAAGAGGAGAGTAAAGAAAAAGATGAAAATAACTGAGCTCATTAAAACTCGTAGAAGTACAAAACAATTCCAACAGACTCCAATTCGTGAAGAGGAGTTACATTCATGGCTGGAGGCTGCAAGTTACGCTCCTAATCATCGTATGACCGAACCTTGGGAGCTTCTTTTCATCGGACCCAATACTAGAGCGAAATTAAAGCATAAAACGGATTTTGGCAACGCACCTGTTGTTTTTGCAGTTCTGTCTAAGCCTGCCGCAACTGCGTTTGAACGCGATGAGAATGTTATGGCTGCTGCTTGTTTCGTACAAAATTTCTTATTAGCTGCACATGAAGCAGGTGTAGGTACGTATTGGGCTTCGCTGGGGGCTTTGCCTCATAATCGTGAGATTCTTAGTGTTCAAGAAAATTACGATGTTATTGGGATATTTGGAATGGGGTATCCGGAGGAAGTGCCGAATGCGAAACCCAGAACACCGATTAGTTCTAAAATCACGTATTTATCTTAAACAATTGAAGGTGGCGGAATGTGGAAGCTTAAGCATTATTTGAGGCCATATTGGGTGTGGTGTGTGTTGGCACCATTGCTGATGCTGGTCGAAGTGACTATGGATTTACTGCAGCCCACACTCATGGCGAGCATTGTGGATAAGGGTGTCATGACAAAAGATTTGTCTCATATTTTCTCGACCGGACTGATCATGCTTGGTGTAGCGTTTATCGGTCTAATTGGTGGGGTGGGCTGCACTATTTTTTCGAGTATTGCTTCTCAAAACTTCGGAAATGATTTGCGGATTAGCTTGTTTGAACATATTCAGAAATTTTCTAATAAGAACCTGGATCAATTGAAGACGGGCTCACTGATTACACGATTAACAAATGATGTGGTGCAGCTGCAAACCTTTGTGCAAATGATTTTGCGGAGTATTCGATCTCCCTTGCTATTAGTCGGAAGCTTGGTGATGGCGATCCGGATTAGTCCTATGCTGACCCTCATCCTAGCCGTTGCCGTGCCACTCTTGAGTTTAATATTATATGGATTAATCCGCCTTTCTTTTCCTTTGTTTCAGAAAATGCAGGTCAAATTAGACGGTGTGAACACAGTGTTGCAGGAAAATTTATCGGGCATCCGTGTAGTCAAAGCATTCGTCCGCGCTAACCATGAACAGAAACGCTTTAATACAGCTAACAAGGATTATACAGAAATTGCGATAAAAGCGGTACGGTTAATGTCATTAAATATGCCGCTAATGATGCTTGTACTAAATGCCAGTATTGTTGCTGTACTATGGTTTGGGGGAGTGCAAAGCTGGAACGGTGGGCTGCCAGTTGGTCAGCTGATCGCTTTTATTAACTATATAACCCAATTGTTGATGTCAATGCTGATGTTAAGCAATATGTTGACCTTCTTCTCACGAGCCAAGGTTTCTGCCGATCGGGAGAATGAAGTATTTTCCACCATTAGTGAGATTACAGAAGTTGCCAACGCTAAAAAAGATGCCATACACAACGGTCGGATCGTATTTGACAATGTATCTTTTGCTTATGATCCTACGGATGAAAATCTAGTGTTAGACGGTATTAATTTTACTGCGGAGCCAGGAGAAACAGTGGCCATTCTTGGTGCCACCGGTACTGGTAAATCATCATTGGTCAGCCTCATTCCCCGGTTTTACGAAGTGTCCTCTGGATCTATCACAATTGATGGCTCCGACACTCGTATGATTGCTCTGGAAGATTTGCGCAGCAGAATCGGATATGTTATGCAGCAGGCTATTCTGTTCAGCGGTACTATCCGCGATAATATCCGATATGGCAGACCGGATGCCACAGATGAGGAAGTGGAAGAAGCAGCAATAGCCGCTGAAGCTCACAATTTCATTTTAGAACTTCCACAGGGTTACGATACAGAGCTCGGCCAGCGTGGCATTAACCTGTCCGGTGGGCAAAAGCAGCGGCTTTCGATTGCACGGGCACTTTTAATTCAGCCAACAATCCTCATTATGGATGACAGCACTAGTGCGCTCGATGCAGCGACAGAGTCACGAATCCGGCAGATGTTAAAAACACGGCTGCGCAGCAGCACGAATATTTTGATAGCTCAACGTGTCACCTCTGTAATTGACGCTGATCGTATTCTGGTATTAGAAAACGGCCGAATTGCTGTACAAGGTACACATGATGGTCTTATGAACAGCAGTGAAATATACAGAGATATTTGGAGATCACAGATGAAGGGAGAGGAGGTGCCTTATGTCAAAGCTTAATAATGGCATGAACACCACTCCTTTTAATCGATCAGGCGGATTCGGACCTGGATCTGGATCTGGACCGGGATCTGGCCCCGGACGGGGCGGAGCTGTGCCAATCGTACGTGCTAAGAATCAAGCGGGCACACTCAAACGCATTTGGATGTATTTGAACCGCCAGCGGTTCGGGTTAATCATTGTGTATGTATTTACTGTGTTAAATGCAATTCTTTCGTTGATTGGGCCTTATCTAATCGGTAAAGCGATTGATACTGCGGTAATTCCTCACGATTATCAGGGTCTTATTCGTTTTTGTCTACTCCTAATCGGTATTTATGGGCTAAGCAGTGTGGTTGCTTGGGTGCAAGCCTATGTTATGACATCCGTCTCACAGAATACCGTGTTTGAGCTGCGTCGTGATCTGTTCAGCAAATATCAACAGCTACCGATTAAGTTTTTTGACACGCAAGCTAACGGAGAACTAATGAGCCGGGCAACCAACGACATAGAGAGCGTATCCAGTACACTTAATCAGAGTGTGACCCAGTTATTAAACAGTTTGATCACCCTAAGCGGTTCACTAGTGATCATGTTAATGATGAACGTTCCGTTGACCGTAGTTTCACTGATAACGATCCCTCTTGTGTTATTGTCCAGCCGTAAAATCATAGGTTTAAGTCGAACTTATTTTAAAAATCAGCAACGCCATCTAGGTGAGTTGGGTGGATTTATCGAAGAAACCATCAGCGGACAAAAAGTAGTCAAACAATACAGCAGGGAAGAGACAGAAGTGAAACGGTTCCGCAAAATCAGCGGAGAGTTGAATAAAGTCGGCATTAAGGCACAAATTGTTTCCGGATTAGTGGGACCGGTCATGAACATGATTAATAACCTTGGATTTGCGATCATTGCCGGGGTGGGTGGCTGGATGGCTTTTCATAACATGGCTACGGTTGGCGTAATCGTTAGCTTCCTTACGTATTCCAAACAGTTCGGACGACCGATCTCCGATCTTGCTAACCAGTACAATCTAATTCAGTCAGCAATTGCTGGTGCGGAGCGTGTGTTTGAAGTTATGGATATGCCATCCGAATATGGTGACGGTGATGAACAAAGTGACGATCTGCCACGGTTAAAAGGGAATGTTGTTTTCAAAGACGTTTCATTTGCTTACAAGCCAGATTCACCAATTCTGAGTGGGGTTACGTTTGAAGCAAAACCCGGAGAGAAAATTGCGCTTGTCGGCCCAACGGGTGCTGGAAAAACGACCATTGTCAACTTGCTGATCAGATTCTATGATTTGAGCAGCGGCTCCATATTCATTGATGGCCGCGATATTGGAGAGCTGGATAAAAATGCACTTCGTAGTCAATTGGGAATGGTATTGCAAGACGCGCATGTATTCTCGGGAACGATTCGGGAAAATATTCGCTTTGGACGTCTTGATGCGACAGACCAAGCGGTAGAGGAAGCGGCAAGATTGGCCAATGCAGATGCCTTTATCAATAGACTGCCGCATGGATATGAGACTATTCTCCATGCGGAAGGCAGTAATTTGAGCCACGGCCAGCGTCAGCTTTTAACGATTGCCCGCGCCATTCTAGCTGATCCAGCTATTTTGATCCTAGATGAGGCAACCAGCAGTGTGGATACGCGTACGGAAATGCATATTCAACAGGCGATGGAAAAGCTAATGAAGGGACGAACAAGCTTTGTGATCGCCCATAGGCTTAGTACCATCCAGGATGCTGATCGTATACTCGTTATTCAGGGTGGCGGAATTGCCGAGCAAGGCAGTCATAAAGAGCTTCTTGCGCTGCAAGGCGTTTATTACGAGCTGTACAATACCCAGTTCAAACGAGCGATTTAAAAGAATCATTACTTGAGCCGATAACATTTGTAAGTAGATGCTTTTATCGGACTCCTCTGACCTTAAAGACGAGATTTTCTGATTTTCAGAATGTTAAAGGACCCCACTGCAGCTATTGGCGTGAAAAACACCAAATATAAGTCACTTTCTAAGGAATAACATCCTTGAGGTCCGAAGCCCTGCTTCAAGAGCTGAAAACTACCAAATAACGTCATCTGGGACCGAAGTCCTTAAAAAGATGTGTAATCTATCGGCGTAATTAATGCCCGATAAAAAAGAGCGGCGATTCACCTATTATAGGAGAATCGCCGCTTTTTTTTTAAAATTCCTCTCTAATAACGTTCCGAGTTGTTCAGCCAAGACTTGATAGGTCACAGGTCTTTCATTCTTGAACCACCATTCCACTACCCCTGCATAAGCTGATGCAACAAAACTAATAATAACCTCTTCATTTAACCCTAGGTTTATTCCTGCGGTGACATTTACTTCATGCCGAAACTCGTCGAGAAGAAAGTTTAAGAAACGATTTCGGAAATAAGGAGCACCTTTACTCGCTAGCATCATAGAGAAGAAAGAATAATTTTTATCGAAGTATTCCGTCCAGGTCAACGTTGCCTCGATAAAATCCAATTCAGACGCCGATTCACAAAGTGTTCTTAGGACCTCTATATGTTCTTCGATAAGTTTATCTAACAAATCATATTTATCCAGATAATGAAGGTAGATCGTTCCCCGGCTTACATTTGCTGTGTCGGAGAGATCCTGTATGGTAATGTCGTCAAAATTTTTCTCAGACATTAGTTCAATAACAGCCTTTTTAAGCGCATCTTGAGTTTTGAGTATTCTTCTATCCACTTTAGACATTCGTGGTTCACCTAACTTTCAGAAAATACTGAACACATTCATAGGATCTGTTCAGTATTGAACAAAACAGAATCATCGTACAATTGAATGTATTTTGTAACTGTTTATAATAATAGACTATAGTCCATTAATGAATCAATATTCAATATCGAAAGGATGTTTATTCGCATGTCTAATATCCAAGATAAAGTCGTAATTATTACAGGTGCTTCTAGTGGGATTGGGGAAGCCGCTGCTATAGAACTAGCCTCTAAAGGAGCTAAGCTTGTCCTAGGCGCACGTCGTGAGGAACGTCTACAAAAGCTACAAGGAGAAATTGAACAAAGTGGTGGAACGGCCATCTACAAAGTAACAGACGTGACTTCCCAAACACAGATGGAAGAACTGGCTGCTTATGCACTTAAAAAGTTTGGCAAAATTGATGTATTAGTTAATAATGCGGGAATCATGCCACAAGCCTTTCTTTTTAAGAAAAAGGTGGATGAATGGGATCAAATGATTGACGTAAATATCAAAGGGGTTTTATATGCGATTGCAGCTGTTCTCCCCTCAATGAGAGAGCAAAAATCAGGTCATATTATTAATCTGTCATCGGTTGCTGGCCATAACATTTACCCAGGGGGTACAGTATATTGTGGCACCAAACATGCGGTTAGAGCAATTTCTGAAGGGCTTCGTCAAGAAGAAGCGATGAGTGGAACCAATATTCGTGTCACCAATGTTTCTCCAGGTGCCGTCAGCAGCGAATTGTTAGCTACTACCTCAGATGCAGAGTCAAAAGCTGGCTTGGATGAATTTTACAAAGTGGCTATTGATGCAGACAGCATTGCACGTGCGATCACATTTGCCATTGAGCAACCGTCAGATGTAGCTATCAATGAAATGATTATTCGTCCAACTGTTCAAGTTGGTTAAAAGGGGATCATTATGGACAGACCCTATATTATTTGCCATATGCTTACCTCATTGGATGGTAAAATCATCGGAGATTATTTGGATGAAGAACGGACTGCCTATTTTATTGATGAGTACGAAAATATTCATGATCGGTATGGATGTAAAGCTTGGATATGTGGCAGGATTACCATGGAGGAGAATTTTACATTAGGCAATAAACTAGAATTAGAGCAGAGTAACCTTTCAAGCATTCCAAGAACAGACTATATCGTTCAAAAAGATGCCTCAACATATGCAGTAGCTGTAGATCCCACTGGAAAATTAGGCTGGACCCAAAACTACATTTCAGAAGGAAGTCACAATAGAACAGAGGATCATATCATTGAAGTGCTTACAGAACAGGTATCTGATGCTTATCTAGCTTATCTGAAAAATCTAGGAATCTCATATATATTTGGTGGAAAAGAACGATTGAATTTTTCTGTAGTCGTGTGAAAGCTGAAACAATTATTCTCAATCGATAAATTGATGCTGGAGGGTGGGGGCGTTTTAAACGGGTCTTTCCTGAATGAAGATTTAATTGATGAGTTGAGCCTGGTTATAGTTCCCATCGCAGATGGTGCCTCTAATTCTGTGACCTTATTTGAAATGGATGCATCTATGAAACAACAGCCCCCAGCAAATCTTAGCTTAAAAAGTGTAGAAAAACTTACGGATGATGGGCTATGGTTGAAGTATGTAACACGGCGTGATTAAATCTATGTTTCTTAAAAAGCGCAAAGCAAAATATGCTTTGCGCTTTTTGAATTCGAGAAAGTAGTAAGCAATCTTCTCATTCCAAGCCTGCCAGATGCATCGTTTGTTTCAGACGATCTACGTTCACATAGATGTCCTCCAGTCCTGGAAAACGAATCGCAGGATCGGGTACACCTTGCCCGTACACCATATAATATTCGAGATTATTATGGTTGCTGATCATCCAATAGGTTGGAACAACGTGCTGGGCATGGAAAATTTCAATGACCTGTGTTCCAGGCTGGCAAAAAGCCAGATTAGCGAGTCCAGCACCATGTGGACCTACGATTACTTTCGCTGAGGCGAATAATTGGATTTGCTGGGCAACCGTCCAGTCCTCTAGACAAATCGGTACGATATTAAAATTCTCAAGGCAGCGGATGACATCATCTTCATTAACCAACCGTCTTGAGCTTGCTTTTTTTCGTGAAATATAAAAACGTTCCGGAGTGACTAGTGTTGTTTCTCTATGCGGTAACAAAAATCTGCGCAGTGTATCCGTGGTCCAAGGAGGATAATGTGAATTCATCATTAAGGAAGGGACGAGTAGCTGGTCAGCCTGAACATATGCTTCTGAATTCGTCCGGATCACCAATGACTCGGATATCCCAAGCATGGTCCACGTTTGTTCCACAAAGGGTCCATACGGATTTGGATTCATGATAATAGTGGAGTAAGTGATTCCGCTCGATTGAAGCATCGCTAATCTAGGAAGCACATCATACATCCAATGAAAATAGTTATGGGCTCCGCAAAAGGTTAACACCGCCGCGGTCCCGGCAAAATGTTGAAGCTGCGGATCATTCCACCGGTGAAACACTGGGTGCTCATCTGCTTCAAGCATCCTATATTGCTTGGCGTCATATTCTTGGGAAAGATCAAAGATCAATTTCCCTTCTGGTGTTAGAACAGCACCAGATTCTCCCCATACCTTCCCTCTGGAAATGGTGGCAACGTATCCGCCAAAGGGCTTCAAACAATAAGGTGTTAGTGCTGGAGCAATACTCGTTTCAATGCTTTTAGGCGCTCTGAACTCAGCCGCCCGTCCGAAGTCAAAAGGAACGACATTCCCCGCTTCCTTTGTACTGTTTTCGTTGTGGGAAGTAAAGTCCCAGATGCTTTGGTAATATCCTTGGGGTGGTACCCCTTGTGCAGAAAATAACATCATGTCACCTCATATTCCCAAGTAGAAGCGCAGAAAACTTATTAAGCTATTTTATGAAATGAAGAATCTTCGGACACAGACTTACACGGAAAGAGGCGGATGAACAAGATTTGATTCAAATGCTGTTATTACTTGATTAATAGGCTTGACATGGACTAGGATTGAATATAAATTCAGTTTATTCAAACGCCGTTTAAATCATCGATTAGGTGCAATGTACTGCTGGAAGTGTTAACTATTCCCCAGTTCCTTTTCATCGGTATGCGTTGGAGCTGTTTTATGAATTAATATGTACCCCTTTAAGACAGGGCATTAGGATATTACAATTTAATTGGAAAGTGTGGATTCGAGATATATGAAGTATACAAAACTTGGAAAAACGGGGCTGGACGTATCCCAACTGTGTTTAGGTTGTATGAGCTTTGGCGTTGCCGAACGTTGGATCCATCAATGGGTGCTTGATGAGAAGCAGAGCCGTGTTATCATAAAAAAAAGCGCTTGACCTGGGTATTAATTTTTTTGATACAGCGAATGTATACTCCGATGGAACGAGTGAAGAAATCGTTGGACGAGCGCTTAAGGATTATGCCAATCGAGACGAGATTGTTTTAGCAACTAAGGTCTTTAACCGTATGCATGAAGGTCCGAACGGAGCAGGATTATCCCGGAAAGCAATTATGAGTGAGATTGATAAGAGTCTCAAGAGATTGGGAACAGATTATGTAGATCTATATCAGATTCATCGCTGGGATTATCACACACCTATCGAAGAAACGATGGAAGCTCTTCATGATGTAGTGAAGGCTGGTAAGGCAAGATACATAGGTGCCTCAGCAATGTATGCTTGGCAGTTTCAAAAAGCGTTATATGTAGCGGAGAAAAACGGTTGGACCCGATTTGTATCTATGCAAAATCATCTCAATCTTATCTATCGTGAAGAAGAACGAGAGATGTTGCCGCTTTGTAAGGAAGAGAATATTGGTGTTATTCCCTATAGTCCCCTTGCATCAGGAAGACTTACGCGAGACTGGGCGGTATCAACTCATCGTTCAGAAACTGATCAGATTCAAAAATCTAAATATGATGGAACTGCCGATACCGATCAATTAGTCGTGGAGCGAGTTGCGACAATCGCCGAAAAACACGGTGTTCAACGGATTCATATCGCTCTTGCTTGGTTGCTTCAAAAAGAACCTGTTACGGCACCTATCATCGGGGCTACAAAAACATCGCATCTCGAAGATGCCGTAGGTGCGTTATCCATTACTTTAACCTCTGAAGAAATTGCGTTTTTAGAGGAGCCTTATGTACCACATTCCATCGTTGGTTTTAATTAATAAAAAATCAATGGGGGAGGATAATCCCGTAGAGCCGAAGTCAGCGATGTTTACCAACGTTTAACTGTATTTTGTACAGCTATATTCCTTCAAATCACTCAGCTCGGGGATATAAGTGTACTTCGTACATCTATTTCCTTGATTTTCTACCCATTAGGTAGGTTTGGTTGTTTTTAGTTGTATAAAGTGCAATTAAAGTATGAAGGTTCTTTCTGCGTACGGAATAAGTGTATAGAATGCAGTTATTTTCCAGATTCGATTAAGACGTAGAGCTAGAAGAATGCGGAGAGGAACTTCCGATCGCTTCAAGTCCAAGGTTTGTTAAAAGCGATTAGCGACCATTAGTCTGTTTATATTCACTTGCCCATAATCTGATCAGGTAATGCGCATTAATTCAAAAACACCAGGGAGTAATTTTCCAATAATAGGAGAATCGCTGCATGGTGTTCTTTTTTTACACTCAAAGCTTGTTCCTATAGACCTTGGGTGACATCCCATAGATTTTAGTGAATTGGCGAGTAAAATAATTACTATCACTAAACCCGCATTCATGTGAGATTTGGGTGATACTGAGATTAGAATGCTTTAATAGCCCGCAAGCCCGTTCCAGACGTAAACGATGAAGATAAGCGATCGGGGTTGTCTGATAGTAGGAGCGAAAGATCCGGTTTAAGTGTCTGACTGATATGTCCGAATGTTTGGCGATCTGATCCAGTGTTAACGGCTCAAGATAACGATCTTCCATATATGAGAGTGCATTCGCCAAATGCATCAGATGGTTCCCCTGAATCCCTTTTTCCTGTTGGTCATATTGTCTGGACAAATAGACGACCAGTTCCATAAACTTGGAGCCCAGCATGGTCTGATAACCCTGTAGCTTGTTGTGATATTCTTCAATCATGCCCGCAATGAGAAAAGAGACATACTCCAGGTTAGGAATCGGCAAGCTGAGTTTGCTTGTGTAGGAATGTTTATGGCGATACAGGGGTTCCAACACAAATAAGGCTTGAAAGCCGTTGGATGTCCGCAAATCTGCCCCAGCTGTCGATAGCATTTCAGGCTGAAACATAATATTGCAGATCTTGAAATCCTGAGGATCTTTAAAAGCATGCGGGGTCGAACCATTAATTACAAACACATTTCCCTTTTTGATAAAAGACTCCTCAGTATTAACAATATGTGTAGCTGTGCCACTCAATACAATTACGAGCTCTGAAAAGTCCGCATGTCTATGTAGATCGGTGTCTTCGTCGTGATAGCCGTATTGAATAAAAAATGGAAATTGACGATCAGATGTAAACCATTTTAAATAAAATTCACTCAACTCGTTACCCTCCAAAAGCTTGTCTAGATGAATGTCTATATCATGCTATTTTAGGACCGAATAATCAAGGCTTTCTATCCAGTGGAAGCAGTATAATCCTTGACATAGGTTTCAGTGATTAAGATAGAGAAGGAGAATACTACATGAAATATAACAATCCGATTATCCCGGGGTTTTATCCAGATCCAAGCATTTGCAGAGTAGACGAGGATTATTATCTGGTAAACAGTTCATTTGCCTATTCTCCGGGAATACCCATTTGGCACAGCAAGGATTTGGTGCATTGGAAGCAGCTTGGGTACTGTTTGACTCGTGAGAATCAGCTTCAATTTGATGAATCCGTGGTGTCCGGAGGTGTTTGGGCGCCGACTCTTCGTTATTATAACGGTCGTTTTTATATGGTTACGACAAATCAGGATAGCGGAGGGAAATTCCCTGAGGGTCCACATCTTTACAAAATAAACGATTACTACTATTTGATGTGTGCGGAAGGTGGGACAGAGTATGGACATATGGAGACTATTGCAAGAAGTAGATCGCCATATGGGCCTTATGAATCGTCTCCTCACAATCCCATTTTGACACATCGAAGTTCAGATTACCCCATTCAAGCTACAGGGCATGCCGATTTAGTTGAAGCACAGGATGGTAGCTGGTGGGCGGTATTTCTGGGGATTCGACCAGTAGGTTATCCTTACCGTCATCATCTTGGCAGAGAGACATATTTGGCTCCTGTTCAGTGGACGGAGGAGGGGTGGCCAATGATTGGTGATAACGGAGTGGTTGGTTTAGAAATGGAAGCTGACCTGCCTTCACCAATGCCGTGGGAAGAAGAGCCTGAAACCGACGATTTTGATCAATCTGACCTAAGAATGAGCTGGAATTTCATTCGTAATGCTAATAAGGTGGATTGGTCATTGCAGGAACGGGGAGGGTGGCTAGCTTTACGTGGATCAGATGTGAGATTAAATGAGAAGGGTACGCCTGCTTTTATTGGCTGTAGACAGCGGCATTTGAATTGTGGAATTACCACCAAAATGGAATTTAGCCCTCTTGAGAGTGACGAAGCTGGTCTTGTAGTTTTTATGGATCAGAAGTATCACTACGCAATTGGACTAACGCAGATGGAAGATAAAAATGTTATTGCGCTGCGCAGACAGGTAGGGAGCATTAGTGATGTGGCATATTCTTCGGCTTTCGAAGGAACAGGGGTAGAATTGAGAATCCAGGCATTACCTGAAAAATATATATTTTACTATCGAGGTGTGGATCAAATATGGCATCTGCTTGGCGAAGCCGAGACACACTTGATATCTACTGAAGTCGCAGGCGGATTTACTGGAGTATTCTTCGGCATGTATAACTACTCTCCTTATGGAACAACTGCTTATTATGATTGGTTTAGTTATCAAAAGAAATAAAAGGCGGTCGGCTACGTGATCGTCAGAAAAAGCAGTGTTAGCTTGTGAAAAATACAAAGCAGCGATTCTCCAAGTATGGATGAATCGCTGCTTTGTATTTTTTGGTTGTTGGATTTAGTTGTTTTTTGGTTGTTGTTGTTGTTGTTGTTGTTGTTGTTGTTGTTGTTGTTGTTGTTGTTGTTGTTTGGATATCGTTGTTTTTTTGTCGTCGTTGGTTGTCTGCCTCAGCTTGTATTTATCAACCTCTTAGGCTTAAGGACTCAGAGGACGTTATTTGCGTATTTATCACTTTTTAAGCATAGTTTCGGACCCCAATGCAGCTATTACTTCGAAATAGATTCATATTGAGTGTTTTTTGAGCCAATAGCGGCTATGCGGTCCTTTAGCATCCCAAATGTGAGATAATACTGCGTTTAAGGTCCCCTGGGTCCGATAGTGATCAGCAGATAGGATAAGCCTGATAGGATAAACCTGATAGGATAAGCCTGATAGGACCAGCCCGATAGAATCAGCGTGTGCGCAAAGGTTACCCATACAAGTTGGTGTTAAGCTGATAGTTCCATATTGTGAATGAAGAACACGTTCGCTTTTATCCAATGAGCATATCTTCCTTCAAACGCTTGATGTCTGCTCTAGGGGGTGAACCAAACATCCGAGAATATTCGCGGCTGAATTGTGATGCACTTTCATAGCCAACACGGAACGCGACATCCGCTGCATCCGCTGATTCAGATAATAAAAGGCGGCGAGCTTCCTGTAAGCGCAGATGCTTTTGAAACTGAATAGGACTCATGGCAGTTACCTCTTTGAAGTGTCTATGGAACGAAGAAATACTCATATTGGCTGTTTCAGCAAGCTCTTCAATCCGCAAAGGTTTATCACAGTTCTCGATAATCTGTTCGATGGCCTCCCGAATGCGGTAGGTGCTGCTACCTTCCATCGCAATTTGAGCGAGTGTAACTCCATAGGGTCCCTGCAGAAGCCGGTATAGAATTTCATCAGTATAAATCGGAGCCAAAAACGGAATGTCCTTGGGATCATCCAGCAAACGTACCAATCTCAGGATCGCATCCAATAGTGATAACTCTATCTGCCCGACATACATAGCTCGCTTAGCATTTTCTTTCGGAGCGAGTTTAAATTCGGAATCATTTAGTACTTTCAAAATCTGACTCTGCGTGAATTCTAGCTTAAAGCTTAAATAGGGTGCGTTGGGAGAAGCTTTTATAATCTGACCGATAACGGGTAAATTCATTGATGATATTAGATAATTTGCGGGACCATACTCAAAACGCTCCTTGGCCAATAAGATCTCCTTTGTTCCCTGCGCAATGAAACATAAAGAAGGTTTGTATACTCTGTATACTGGCTCGGTCACATTGGAGTTACGAATCACAAACAATGAGGGGATAGCGGTCTCATATACTCCATCCTGGCTCGAATGATGTTCAATCAATCTGGCGAGTTCTTCTTTCCGCTCTAGTAATTCTTTAGACATGTGCTCCTCCTAATGTTTTGTTCTTATTCAATTATAAAGTAAAAACATCTTTTGTGTTAGTGATAGTGAGAGGAATAGGCAATCATTTAAGATAATTGAGATAACGGCGTCCCCTTCATTTATCGCATAATTAGAACTAAGAAAGGGGTTTTGAAATTGAGCAATGTTTTGATCTTAGGCGCTAACGGCGGAATTGCACGTCATGCGATTGATTTGTTTTTGAACGAAACCGATGCCCGGTTAACACTATATCTCCGAAACTCGGACAGATTAAGCCATATAACATCCAGCCGCACTCGAGTAGTTGAAGGAGATGTGTTGGATAGTGAGCAATTAAAAGAAGCGATGATCGGGCAAGATGTTGTTTATGCTAATCTGGCAGGTAATTTGGAGAAAATGTCTAAGACCATCGTTGAAGCAATGAACACCACTGGTCTTAAACGTTTGATTTTTATCAGCTCAATGGGCATTTACGATGAAGTTCCAGGAGAGAAGTACAGCAGTATATTGGATCCATATCGTAAATCTGCAGAAATTATTGAAGCTTCAAATCTTAACTATACAATTCTGAGACCTGGATGGTTTACCTATAAAGACGAGATAGACTACGAAACAACTCAGAAAGGTGAACCTTTTAAAGGGAGAGAAGTGTCGCGAAAAAGTGTGGCTGCATTAGTTGTTAAATTGGCCGAGTCACCAGATATGGAAATTCGCCGCAGTTTAGGAGTAAACAAACCCAAAATCTAAAGGAGACACAAACTAATGGAATATACAAAACTTGGTCGTACTGGTTTGGATGTATCTAGAATTTGTCTTGGTTGTATGAGTTACGGAGTACCTGAACGTGGAATGGCTCCGTGGTCGCTAAATGAGGAGCAGAGCAGACCCTTTATTAAAAGAGCACTGGAGCTTGGCATCAACTTCTTTGATACGGCTAATGTATACTCTGACGGAACAAGCGAAGAAATTGTCGGACGTGCCTTAAAAGAATTCGCTCGCCGCGATGAGGTAGTCATTGCTACAAAGGTGTTTTTCCGGATGCATCAGGGACCAAATGGAGCAGGACTTTCACGCAAAGCGATTATGACCGAAATAGACAACAGTCTAAAACGGCTGGGCACAGATTATGTGGACCTATACCAGATCCATCGTTGGGATAATGACACTCCTATCGAAGAGACCATGGAGGCCCTTCATGACGTAGTAAAGGCAGGTAAAGTTAGATATATTGGAGCGTCCTCTATGTATGCTTGGCAGTTCTTGCAGGCACAGCATGTTGCTGAGCGTAACGGTTGGACTAAATTTGTCTCTATGCAAAATTACTTGAATCTACTCTACAGGGAAGAAGAACGGGAAATGTTGCCTCTTTGCCGGGAAGAAGGAATCGGTGTGATCCCATGGAGTCCGCTTGCTAAAGGTCGACTAACCCGTGATTGGAATGAACAAACAGCTCGTTCAGAGATAGACGAAGTCGGAAAGGCATTTTATGCAAAAATGGCTGAGGCTGACCGCAAGGTTGTTGAGGTAGTTGCCGAAATTGCGGCAAAGCGCGGGATTCCACGTGCCCAAGTAGCGCTTGCTTGGGTTCTGCAAAAAGAGCAAGTAACATCGCCTATCATTGGTGCAACCAAAGCAAATCATCTGGAGGACGCCGTTGCAGCGGTATCAGTGAAGCTGGAGCCAAGTGAAATAGCGAGTCTGGAAGAGCCTTATGTGCCACACCCAGTTATAGGAAATCTAAGCTAGATAAAAAGCGTGATACCCTTGGGGATCGCGCCTTTTTTTTACCTAAGCTAAACTTTCATCTACCATTTAGTGCCTTTAGAAACTTGTCTTTAGTTTGGCTTAATCGTTGCTCAGCACCATGCGGGTGCAAGGGTTTGCATAAATAGGTGAATAAGAAAACACATTCCAATCGATAAAAATGACATGTTAATTCTTCTTAAGCCAAGGTAATATGTATCCGATATGTGAGAGTGAATATAGAAAAGGAGATGAACTCTTTATTATTAATTCCACATTGAAGCATACGCACATGAATACTGAAATTGGCCAACCAGCCATCCTCAATCCAAGTCAGGTGTACCCGACGGTTTCCTTCACACCGTGTGTTAACGGAAGGGTTGCCTGTGAATTGATTTTTGATAGAACGAAACTGGTGACTGAGTTGCCTGAGACTCCTATGGTTAAAGACTCGTTAATGGAATGGACACCGTTAGGCACGGCTGATCTACTGGGTACTTATGAACTGCGAATGACCCTCAAGCAGGACGGAAAAGCTCCTCAGTATGACTCATATTATTTTACCGTGCTGGATCCAAAGAGCATCCCCGCGGGACAGAGCACAATCGCTTTCCTTGGTAACGATGGAATGATGATGTATATCGGTGATTATCGAGGTAATCGGATCTTGGACTTTTCTAATGCGGGTTATAGGGGTGGTGGTGTTGAGATCCCGAATATTCCCGTTAAGTCGACCGTTCTACCCTTGGACGGAGACGCGACGGACCGTATTCAGGTGGCAATTGACCAGTTGGCTATGCTCCCGCTCGATAAGAACGGATTCCGCGGGGCAGTCCTTTTGAAAAAAGGCAGATATGAAGTCGGAGGCACGTTGTTCATTAAAGCAAGCGGGATCGTCCTTCGCGGTGAAGGTCAGGACAAAGAGGGCACTATTCTCTATGGTACCGGAGCGAAACTGCGAAATCTAATTGAAATTGGTGAAAATGCAGATCTTATGCTGGACAGCAACTCGAAGCAGATGATTTCAGATTTGTATGTGCCCTCAGGCTCGCGTTCTTTCCATGTAGAAGACGGGGGTGCTTACAATGTAGGCGATCAGATCATAGTCCGCAGAATAGGTAATAAAAACTGGATTCACGAAATTGGTATGGATAACATCTATAAGCGCCCGGGTGGAACCGTAACCCAATGGTCACCGTTCAATCTGGATTTTGACCGAGTCATCACTGCTATTGTAGGTAATACGATTACGGTCGATGCCCCATTGGCGAATGCTATCGAACGTCAGTGGGGCGGCGGAGAGATCTATAAATATACAGACCATGCCCGCATTCAGCAGGTGGGGGTAGAGAAAATGAGGGTAGAGTCCGATTTTGACCCAAGCATTATAGATATTAAGATGGATAACGATACAACAGATCCTTATTATGCGGACGAAAAACATGCTGAACGTTTCGTCGTGTTCAACAGTGTGAAGAATGGCTGGGTTCGAGAGGTGAGAGGTTACCATTTGTCCTATTCTCTCGTTCAAATGAAGCGTTATTCCAAATGGGTTACGGTTCAGGACTGTCAAATGTACGATATGATCAGTGTGGTTACTGGGGGTCGCCGTTATGTCATACATCAGATGGGCCAGCTAAATCTCGCTCAACGTATTTATACAGAGACGGCGCGGCATGCGTTCACCGTCGATAGCTGGGTACCGGGGCCGAATGTATTTCTGGATGGAGAAGCTGTTGAAAATTATAACACCAGTGAACCTCATCATCGCTGGTCAGTCGGAGGCCTGTTCGATAATATCAAAGCTCCCATCTCTATTCGGGATAGGGCGTGGTTAGGCAGCGGACATGGCTGGGCAGGTGCGAATTATGTGACTTGGAATACACAAGGAGAGCTCACTTTACAGCGGCCACCAACCGCTCAAAACTACGCCATTGGCCATGTTGGTAGCAAGATACCCGGACTGCTTCCTAACGATTATGATTCCCGGCCCCGTGAAGATGGATATTGGTGCAGTTGCGGTCAACATGTCGTCATTAATAGTCTCTACAAGCAGCAGCTGATGGAACGTTTAGGTCGAAATGCGCTCAATAATATAAAAAAATAATTTACAGTAGGGTGCGGAATTTTCCGCATCCTTTTTAGTTTGGATCATAAAAAAACACAACCCCTAACAATCTATGCCATGGAGAGACATCAGGATCAAGAGTAGCATAGGAAGTGGAGTTACTGACGAATGATATGAACTGAAAATAGGAAAGGCCAGGTGAACAAGAGTTGAGTGAAAGAAGACGAGCGAAACAAGAGGTAGCATTACCGGCAACCAAGCAGGAATCAGAACGTCTTCGATTATGGTATACAAGCCCGGCGTCAAATTGGAATGAGGCTCTTCCCATAGGAAATGGGCGCCTCGGGGCAATGGTGTCCGGTATGATCGGCCAAGATAAAATCCAGCTTAACGAAGATTCAATTTGGTACGGCGGCCCTGGACGTGCAGCTAATCCTGCAGCTCAGCCATATTTAACAGAGATTCGGCAAATGCTGAAAGACGGCAGGCAGGCGGAGGCAGAACATTTGGCACGAATGGCTATGACTGCTTCACCAAAATATGAGCAGCCGTACCAGCCACTTGGAGATTTGATTTTAAAGTTTCTGGATTCCAGTGAGGTTATAGAAAAATACGAGCGGGAGCTCGACTTGGAGCAAGCGGTCGTTACGGTATCGTACCGTTGTGGCGGGGTTCGCTATTACAGGCAATATTTTATAAGTGAACCGGACGGTGTATTGCTAGTCCGATTGACAGCTGACAGACTTGGCAAGATCACGTTGGCTGCGAATCTTATGCGTCGTCCGTTCGATACCGGCTGTAGCACTGGTCCTGCAAACACAGTTTTAATGAATGGGGAATGCGGAGCGGATGGCGTTCGCTTTTGCACAGCACTAAGGGCAGTTCAACAAGGGGGCCGCCAGAGGCTCATCGGGGATTACATCTCTATTGAGGGGGCAGACTCCGTCACCCTTATGCTGGCAGCGCAGAGTACCTTCCGTGTAGATCAACCTGAAAAAGCCTGTCTAGAGCAATTGGATCAAGCTACGGCTCAGTCTTTTGCAACTCTAATAAAGCAGCATAAGGAGGAATACAAGTCCCGGTTTGCTCGATTTTCAATCGATTTAACTAAGGATGGAGACCCGTACGCTGAGCTTCCTACCGATAAGAGATTACAGCGTTTACAGCAAGCAAAAGATGAAAGAAGCAATCCCAATGAGTCTGGTGATCCGGGACTAGTTGCACTATATGTACAGTATGGGCGCTACTTACTGCTTTCCAGTTCTCGACCAGGTACGTTGCCTGCTAATCTGCAAGGCATATGGAATGATAGCTTTACCCCGCCATGGGAATCAAAATATACAATTAATATTAACCTCCAGATGAATTACTGGCCTGCCGAAGTCCTAAATATGGCTGAATGCCATGAACCGCTGTTTGATCTGATCGAACGGATGCAGTTGAACGGTCAAGAAACGGCAAAAGAAATGTATGGCTGTCGCGGTTTTGTTGCTCATCATAACACTAACTTATGGGCGGAAACCCGACCAGAAGGCATCCTAATTACCTGCACGGTCTGGCCAATGGGTGCTGCTTGGTTATGCCTTCATTTGTGGGAACACTACCGGTTTGGACTGAACCTTTCTTTTCTCAAGGAAAGGGCCTATCCAGTGATGAAGGAAGCAGCGATTTTTCTGCTTGATTACATGGTAGAGGAAGGTGGCTTACGAATTACTGGGCCTTCTGTCTCCCCGGAAAACCGCTTCCTACTTTCGGACGGAAGCAACGGCAGCCTCTGTATGGGACCATCCATGGATTTGCAAATCGCATATACATTGCTATCCGCCTGTTCAGAAGCGGCATTAATTATCGGAGAAGAAGATACAATGTTTCTCTCTGAACTACATGAGACGCTTGAACACATTCCACAGCCGAGTGTGGGCAGTCATGGACAGATTAAGGAATGGCTGTTTGACTACGAAGAGCAAGACGCAGGTCACCGGCATATTTCTCAGTTGTTCGCATTACATCCGGGGGAACAGATTGACATGAGGCACACCCCTGAGCTTGCCGCAGCAGCCCGGCGAACGCTTGAACGCCGCCTTGACGGAGGTGGAGGTCATACCGGCTGGAGCAGGGCATGGATCGTCAATTTTTATGCCCGTCTCGGTATGGGTGCGGAAGCCTATGAGCATTTAATTAAACTGTTAACCTCCTCCACGTATTCGAATCTTTTAGACTGCCATCCACCCTTTCAAATAGACGGAAACTTTGGTGGAGCAGCTGGGGTAGCAGAAATGCTGCTGCAATCCCAACGAGGAGAACTTCGACTATTACCTGCCCTTCCTAAGGAGTGGTCTTCAGGCAGCATAAGGGGGATGAGAGCAAGAGGTGGTTTTACCGTTGATCTTTCTTGGAGCCAAGGAAAGCTTGATGAAGCGACGGTTCACTCTACGGTTACCGCTGAATATCGAATTTGGTCTGCCGTTCCGCTCGATCTGCCAGAACAATTTCTTATTAGCAATGGTCAGGGCTTCGAATATACTTTTTCTTCGGTTGCAGGGAAGTCCCGCAAGATTCGTGCACAATAGTCAATCGTAATAAAACACAGGCAAGCCGAAAAATCTCCATTTTGAAGACCTGGATATTGGATTAACATTAGCCATACAACAAAATCCAAACTGCAACCAAAGGAGCGATATTTATGCCACAACAAGTGCCAGCCGCATTGCCAGCGAGCAGGCCAGATCTTTCCCCATTCCAAAGACGAATGACCAATTTGCGCAAATATAAAGCGCTGTATCTCATTTCACTTCCGGGCATTATTTTTTTTATCGTATTTAAATACTTACCCTTGGCGGGATCCATCATGGCCTTTCAAAACTACAACATATTCAAAGGTTTTACAGGCAGTCCGTGGGTTGGCCTTGATCAGTTCCGGCGGATGTTCACCTATCCAGAGTTTTTGAGAATTCTTGAAAATACTATCCTGATCGGCCTATATGATATGGTCTTTGCGTTTCCGGTTCCCATAATATTCGCCCTCCTTCTTAATGAAGTGAGAAAAGCTTTCTATAAACGGATTTTGCAGACCGTCGTTTATTTGCCCCATTTTCTCTCATGGGTCATTATTGGGGGGATTATGATTGGCATTTTGTCCCCAACGACAGGTATCGTGAACCAGATCTTAAATACTTTTGGGCTCGACTCCGTTTATTTTCTGGGCGAGGACTCGTATATTCGTACCATCCTGGTTGGAACAGGCATATGGAAAGACAGTGGATGGGGAACTATTGTTTATTTAGCCGCACTCGCTGCTGTGAATCCTGAGCTGTACGAAGCGGCTCGGATTGACGGAGCAAATCGTTGGAAACAAACCTTATCTATAACGATCCCGACGATCTTGCCCACTATCATGATTATGTTCCTGCTTCATATCGGTAACTTCCTTGATTTTGGCTTTGAGCGAGTGTTTGTATTTATCAATTCGCTTAATGAGACCAATGGAGATATTCTCGATACTTATATATACCGAGTGGGTCTTATTGATCAGCAATACAGCTATACAACAGCTATAGGCCTCTTTAAATCGGTCGTCGGACTGTTGCTAGTCATGATCGGGAATACGCTTAGTAAAAAAGCATCAGGGGATGGACTTTACTAGAAAGGAGTCGAAGAGTAAATGAAAAATAAAGGTCGCCTGTTTGACGTTTTCAACTATATATTTCTGATGCTGGTCGGGTGCTTGATGGTCTTCCCTCTGCTGCATGTGCTCGCCAAATCATTTAGCAGCACTCATGCCATTAATGCAGGCGAGGTTAAGCTATTCCCTGTAGATTGGACGCTTATGAATTATCAAGTTATTCTTGGGGATACCTCCATCTGGAGAGCTTTCATGGTAAGTATATTTATTACCGTTGTCGGAACGCTTATTAATCTGATTTTAACTGCATCACTGGCCTATCCTTTATCCAGATCCGAATATTCGATGCGCAAAGGAGTTCTGATTTTAATCCTAATTACGATGATATTTCACGCTCCGCTCATACCGAACTATATGGTCATCAAAAACTTGCACTTGATCGACTCTTTATGGGTATTAATCATCCCATCGGCCATCAGTGCATATAACCTGTTCATCATGCGTTCTTTTTTCTCAGCCCTGCCTACTGAGCTGATAGACAGCGCGCGAATGGATGGAGCGGGAGAGCTGCGCACGATGTGGAGCGTCATCCTTCCTTTGTCCAAACCTGTTATGGCAACTATGGGCTTGTTCTACGCGGTATCCCATTGGAATTCTTATTCATCGGCGTTGTATTTTATCAATACACGAGCGCTTTATCCACTTCAGCTGCGGCTTCGGGAAATCGTACTGAGTAACGACCTTGGGCAAGCGGGCAGCTTATTAGAAAACGTAAATGAGGTATCTCCGGCAGGTGTGCAAATGGCAGTTATTGTCGTCTCCGTCATACCGATTATTATCGTGTATCCGTTTCTGCAAAAGTATTTTATCAAAGGGATGTTAATCGGATCTATTAAGTCTTAAATCAATCAGCTTGCATCATCCTTTAAAAGAAACAGCCATCTGCTTATCAAAATATGGTAAGATATAATCCAAACTCAAAATGGAAGCGTTGCCAAATATCGCAACTTCAAATCAATTTCATACCACAAGACAACTGATTCTGATTCCATTCCGGAAGGGATTTGATACAAGTGCGAGTATTGATTGTAGAAGATGAGCCTGTCATTCAAAAAGGATTGGTGAAGATGGTCCAGCGTTATCCGGTCTCATTCACCGCGATTTATACAGCCGACGACGGCGAAGCAGCCTTAGAAACTATCCAAAAGCTAGAACCGCATTTAGTGCTGACAGATTTGCGCATGAAGCGGATGGATGGCCTTGATTTATGTGAACGAATTCACCGTGATTACAGTCATGTCCAGGTGGCAGTCATTTCCGGGTACAATGACTTTCAATATGCACAACGAGCAATGGCCTATGGCGTTAAACGGTATTTACTGAAGCCGGTTCTCCAGCAGGATGTGCATGATATGCTGAGAGAACTGATATCAGGCATGACAGGCAGCATTATTCCTGTTCATAAATACGTGGATTGGGCCGAACAGCTGGAACAACACATCTGGCTGCTGCAACGTGATGAGACTAACCGTCTGCTTGATGAAAGAGAAACATCCGGTTTATTTGAAGGATTGAACGTCTTTAGCATGGATGCAGTGCTGAATGATTGTCTGCAAATGATCGTAGATCGCTTGGAACGCCGAGGCTGGAAGCCTCCGTCCCGGTGCTGCGGAGATGTGAAAGCCGCCAATACGAAAAAAGAAACGATGTTAGCATTTGTCGCGATAATAAACGGTATACTTGCGGAGCTGCAACTTACTCGCAAAGGCAACTATAAGGACCCGGTTGAAGAAGCAAAAGCTTTCATTGATAAACATCTGGCTGAGGATGTGTCGTTAGAAGAAGTAGCCAAACGGGTGGGACTTGCCCGCACCTACTTCAGCGCATTATTCAAAAAAATGACGGGGGAAACCTTCGTACACTATCGGATCCGGAGACGAATGGAGGAAGCGCGCAGACTTCTTGCCGTACCCACCATGACAATCAGTGACATCTCGATTCATGTAGGTTACGAGGATTATCCTCATTTTACGAAGACATTTAAAAATCTCGTGGGTGTGTCACCTTCGGAATACCGTGCTTCGTTTGGCATTGAATAATGAGAGCAACCCTCAGCCGGAAGCTGCTATTTTATTTTACCATTGTCATCTTACTTTCCCTGTCAGCGCTGGGGATTTCCTTTTACAGCATTTCTGCCAAGCAATTGCAGGCAAGCACTGAAAACCAAATGATTCAGATCGTAAATAATGCAGTTCATCATACCAATCTATATATTTCATCCTATCAACGGTCGACCGTGGCGCTACTAACGGATTTGAGAGTTAAAAGATATATTGATCTATCAGCAGATCGTGAGGAATATGAAAATTACCGCTACACGACCGATATTCGCGATGCTATTGTTGAACCTGTATGGATTCGCAATCCCGAGATTGAAGCCCTATATATTATCGGGTATTCCGGGAATGCGCTTTATTATTATAATGGCGGTTCAGCGCCATCTTTTACACAGGAAGACACCGCTAGACAGATCCGGTATTTCAAAGAACATACAGATGTCAGTGGACAGTTGAATGTAATCAATTACAGTATCCGTGGGGATCAAACGCCGATGTTGACCTTAATCCGCAGCATTCGCGGTCTTCAGTCACCAGAGATGAAAGGATTCGTAGGCATCGAAGTCAAAGCGGAGGAGCTCTCTACGTTATGGAAAGGAATCGATCTTGGTCCCGAAAGCTATTTTTTTATTGTAGATGGCGAAGGCAGGATTCAATATCATAACGATCAAAACAAAGTAGGGACGTTGATTCCCGATAGTCTTGGCAAGCAAATTGAGCAAGCAGGAGAGGCGATGTTCCGCAGTTCGGCAGAGGGCGTGGAAAAATCTTATATCAGCCGTAATGCGGAATATTCCGGTTGGCATCTGGTTGTATCCATCCCAGACACTCAGCTGCAAAAGCCGCTAATTACCATCCGGAATTATATTATTGTTGTCGCGATTTTGACATTTATGATAGCGCTGTTTCTGGCAAGCCGATTTGGTAAGTCCGTTACTACACCCATCCGTATACTGATGAAAGGAATGAGCCAGACCGAAAAAGGAAATTGGGAATTAATCTCCCTTCCGAAAAGCCAGGATGAGGTCACTGGGCTTATCGTTCGTTACAATCTGATGGTAACCCGCCTGTCAGAGCTTGTGGACACCGTGTATCAGTCAGAACTGAAGAACAAGGAAATGGAAGCTGAGCGGCAGAAGGCCGAATTCCAATCCTTACAGCTGCAGATCAACCCTCATTTTCTATACAATACGCTCGAAACGGTGGTCTGCTATGCAGTAATTCAGGATTCAGATGAAATATCAGAAATTGTCGGAGCCCTGTCCTACATGCTGCATTATTCGGTGCGCACCAATCTTGAAGAGATAACCGTAGCAAATGAGCTGAAGCATGTCATCCATTATATGGTCATTATCAATCACCGGATCGGAAGGCCGTTTGAAATCGATGTGCGGATAAAGCCTGAAATGCTTCTGCGCAAAATGGTTCGCTTGACCTTACAGCCACTTGTGGAAAATGTGTTCCAGCACGCCTTTCGGTATGGTGTTGAAGATTATCACACAATTACGATTGATGCTGGAGAGGATGGCGATATCTTCTGGGTCAGCATTACGGATAATGGCAGCGGGATGACCCCGGAGCGGCTTGAAGAACTTCGCCTCAAACTGAGCGAAAATCGACTTGCCGATGTGGAGGAAGGGAAAGGAAGCCCAGGCGGCATCGGTGTGCAAAATGTTCATCGCCGGATTCAGCTTGTCTTCGGAGAAGAATTCGGCGTTGACGTAGAAAGCAGTCCAGATTGGGGAACACGCATGATCATGAGAATGCCGATTTCCGGAAGGAAGGAACATCAAGTGCTTAATGCATAGGTGCTAATCGCCGAAGAGAAAGAGGATCAAAAGGCTGTCCTGAGGTCCGAACCGCGGACTTTTGGGGATGGCCTTTTTTTAAAACGATAACCGATCACAAAAAAACACATCCCACAATAATCCACCCCATGGGAGTGCTGTTGATACAGCTTTATGATGGGTACAGGTAAACCAAAAACCTTTTTATACTAATAAGGGGGATTATCCAGATGAAAAAATGGGTTAGTCTGATCCTATCCACGGCGCTTGTCTCAAGTCTCGTCGCAGGATGCGGAAGCAATGAAACATCGGACGGTAACGTCGATGCAGCAGGCGAATCAAAACCGCTTAAATTTAGTATTTCGTTAAACACAAGCGGAAACGCTTACACGGAAAGTTCTAAAGACATTAATACTGATAAGTGGGTCAAGGAGTTGGAGAAACGGGCGAATGTCGATTTAGACATTAAGTTAATTCCTTTGAAGGACTTTGATTCCAAAATGGCTGTTATGTTCGCTGGCGGTGATATTCCGGATGTCGTACAAAATGTCGGAGGGGCTACGGATAAATCGATGGCTGGGTCGGTTCAGGCTGGTGTTTTTATGCCGCTGGATGATCTGCTGAAGGAGAATGCGCCCAACCTGATGAAGGTTGTCCCGCAGGAAGCATGGGATGAAGTCAGCTACGATGGAAAAATATATGGCATTCCGACTTGGCTCAGCAATCCGTCTCGACGTGCTACCTTTATCCGAACTGATTTATTGGAGAAAACAGGCCTTCCGGTACCAGTAACGATTGAGGATTTCTTGAATGTGCTGCGCGCTTTTAAGAAACTCGGTGTGAGCGCTCCTTATCAGATGCGTGAGAACTTCAAGTATGCAGATATCGCATTTGGTGCATATGACGCGCTTGGCTATCAGTTTACAGAGGATAATGGAGAGATCGTACCCAAATTTTATAATTCCGAGAATATGGAAAAAGCACTGAACGTATACAAGACGATGTATGACGAAGGCCTCATTCAGAAGGATTTTGCGACAATTCAAACGGCACAGTATGGTGAAAATATTGCTGCAGGCAATGCAGGGATCTGGACAGCTAATGCGCAGAATCTCCTGGATTTCCGGACCCAGATCGCCGCGTCCAATCCGGAAGCGAAAGTGGATATTATCTCGTCGCCAACCGGTGACCATGGACAAAAAGGATACGGTTTGTATAGTTCGGTCAATACCTCACTGTATATCAACAATAAGGTCAGTAAAGAAAAGGCTGCCCGGATTGTCCAAATGTTTGAATGGATGCAGACCCCGGAAGCCAGTAATTTCTATAGCTTTGGGATTGAAGGCGAGAATTACACGGTAAAAGACGGAAAAGTTGATTATAAGCTGCCAGAGAACAAGGCTGCCCAAGATGAAGAGAAATTCCGCACACAGCTGCGCTGGGTAGGAGACGGAACAATCAACCGCGAACGAACTGAGCTGCTTACGGGTGGTAAAGATGTTTTGAAAGCATTGGATGAAACTCTGAGTAAAGAAGGCTTAGGGGGCATCGGATTTGTACCTGATCTGGAGTCTTTCAGCAAGTTCCCTGATCTTGCCTCCAAACGTCCCGATCAGGCACCAAAACTGATCATAGACCATATGGTCAAAATGATTTATGGCAAAGAACCGATTAGCGATTTCCCAAAAGTCATCGAGGAATATAAGCAAAAGGGCGGCGAAGAAATCTTAAAAGAAGCAACAGAACGCTACAAAAATAATGAGGGAATTCTTAATCAGCAAAGCCGGAAATAGATAGATTCTCAGGAAGCCTCTTCATTCGAAGGGCTTCCTGCCAGTTAGGAGGGAGATCAATGAGTCAAACTGCTTTGTGTGATGAAATCATGCGTCTTCCTGTAATCGATACACATACCCATCTCGTCGGCGATAAGCTAAACGCGGCTGACTTCTGGGAAATAGCCGATTATTTCTGGTTGAACCAAGAGCTTCAGTCAGCAGGATATCCGGCGGATGCGGACCAACTTTCGAAAGAGAAACGGGCTGACTCTTTTGTTAGAGCTTACCACGCTTCCCGTAATACGATGATGAATCGTGCTTTTACAGCAATCATGAAAGATTTGTACGGTATCTCCATCACTGATTCAGAGTCGGTGTTCAAAGCGGATATAACGGTTAAACAGCAAAGTAACGATCCCGACTGGGCGCAAAACGTAGCTGACCGTCTGCATGTGCAGCGGTTTATTGTAAACCGTTCGGAGCATGCCAACTTTGCACACATGAGAGAAAACGCTCTACTGATTCCTCGAATTGACTCCTGGCTGCCTGAGCTGGCAAAGAATATTGCAGATGCCTCTGATCCCAACCGGGAAGCGGCTTATACTCTAGCGAAAAAGTTTATTAGCGAGCAGTTGCACTCATATCAGACGATGGGCTGTCCGGGAATCATGACTACGTTGCCTGCCTTTGAAGCCAATGCTCATGATGTTTACAATCTTAGCAGCGTAACTGGACCGGATGAAATCATGATGCTGCTCCTTCATCATATCTGTTCGGAACTGCAAGTAAGAGGAATGTTCTTGCAGCTGTTTCTCGGCGTCGAACGCAGATGGTGTAATACATCGGCTGCGCCAGTTAACGATCCGCTACGGATTGTTAAACTGTATGGTTTGTTTGAACGGTATTCCATTTCGTTTGAGCTGGTGGTGGCTTCAGAATTAAATAACCTGGATATTGTGCAGGCTGGATGGAATTTCCCTAACGTTCATGTAGGTGGGATGTGGTGGTATAACTTCAGACCCAGTACCTATTTGCAGAGCATGCAGTATCGGTTAGAGGCACTCGCCCCGCTCAAGTGTTCGCTCATTGTCTCGGATGCGCGCTGTATCGAATGGACATATGGCAAGCTGCTGATCGTTAAAAAAATACTTGCGCGATTTTTGGAAAGTCAAATAGCGGAAGGCTGGATCAGCCGGGAGGAGGCGCTGAATATTGCGGCGGAATGGCTACATGGCAGTGCTGCTAAACGTTATGGACTAACAGATGTAAAGCAATAAGCCGTGGAGGGAGAAAATGACTTTTTCATTGATGGACCGAATGTTGCCTGCTCCTTTGAACGGAGGGTTCCGCATGGAGGATTGGTGGGTGTGGTGCGGATCAGCTGTGCGTGGCGAGGATGGGCGTTTTCATTTATTTGCATCCCGTTGGCCGAAGTGGCTGCCGATGCATCCGGGATGGTTACTCCGCTCAGAAATTGTCCGCGCATCTGCCGATAACGCGGAAGGACCTTATACGTACGAAGAAACCGTACTACCCGCAAGGGGAGCGGAATACTGGGACGGACGAAGCACCCATAATCCGCATATCCTTCGTTATGGTGATAAGTATCTGTTGTATTATATGGGTTCCACTCATCCATTCGCTGAGCCGCAGCCTAATGAAACAGTGGAATTTGACGACTATCGGGTGATTGCCGCTCGTGCCAACAAACGTGTTGGCTTAGCTATAGCCGACAGTGTATTCGGACCATGGACAAGGATGGACGCACCTATTCTGCCTACACGTCCGGGCAGGTTCGACAGCTTCCTCACATCCAATCCGGCTCCTTGTATCCGCGAAGATGGCTCCTTGCTATTGGTATATAAAGCCCGCAAATATGAGGGCAATTCCTATGGACAGATGACGCTTGGCATTGCCGGTTCATCTAAGGACGAAGGGCCATATAAAGTAATTAACAACGCACCGCTGTTTCCACCAGAGCGGTCTCATATTGAAGATCCATTTATCTGGCGGACCACGGACGGGTACCAAATGATCGCCAAGGATATGGATGGCCGGATATGTGGAGAAAAGCACGGTGGGATATTTGCATCATCTACGGATGGAACCGACTGGCAGCTGGCTGATTCAACGCAATCGTATTCCCGGCGGGTACTCTGGGAGGACGGCACAGAGCAGTGGATGGGCAGCTTTGAACGTCCGTTCCTATTATTTCAAGAAGGGGTCCCTACCCATTTATTCGCTGCAGTAGCAGATGGACCGGGAGGGTTTCGAAATGCGAAGCACACTTGGAATATGGTCATTCCACTACGGACAACGTTTTAAAAAATTGAATTTCATAAATATCATCAGTGTTAACAGGAGGAACTAAAATGGGTGAAGTAATACCAACTCAACAAACTCGCGGACTGCTAATTTCGGAGTCTACTCTGGAATGGGCGGATGGCGCATGGCAACAAATTGTAAATAAAGTGGAAAAGACTAGTAAGCGAATTGGTGTTAGTTTTCCGCATGCCTCCGTGAGCGGAGTATACGATAACATGCGTCCATCGTGGTGGACAGCAGGGTTCTGGCCGGGTATTATGTGGCAGATTGCCGCAGAAGGTAATCATCCGGCGCTGCAAGAAATCGCCGAGCAAATTGAAGAGAAATTGGATGAACCTCTTTATGCCCTTACCGTACATCATGATGCTGGTTTTATATGGACACTCTCAGCTTTGGCCAATTACCGAGTGACTGGTAATGAACGCTCCAAGCAGCGCGGGTTGATGGCTGCTGCTCAACTGGCCAGCCGCTTTAACCTGAAAGGGTCATTTATCAGAGCCTGGCATGACACGGAGACGATAAACCGGGCGGGATGGTCCATCATTGATACTGTAATGAATCTGCCCTTACTATACTGGGCATCGGAAGTTACAGAGGATCCGCGTTTCCGGCATATCGCCGCTGCGCATGCGGAAACGGTAGTTGAGCATTTTTTACGTCCGGATGGATCAAGTTATCATATTCTGGAGTTCAACCCGGAATCAGGCGAAAAAATCGGCGCTATGGCCGGCCAAGGTTATGCGGAAGAATCCGCTTGGGCACGGGGCAGCGCATGGATGATTTACGGTCTTACTTTGTCTTTTCACTATACCGGAGAGAATAAGTTTCTAACGGGAGCTAAAAGAGCTGCGCACTTCTTCTTAGCTAATCTTCCGGAGGATCATGTACCTCACTGGGATTTCAGGGCACCTGATGCAGGCGAAAAGCCGCGTGATACCTCTGCTGGTGCATGTGCGGCATGTGGCTTGATTGAGCTGGCAAAGATCGTACCACAGGCGGAAGCCTCTTTTTACCTGCGAGCCGCAGAACAAATCGTTCGCTCACTTTATGAGAATTATGGGACTTGGGACATTCCGGAAGAGGAGGGCTTGATTCTTTCTGGAACATCCAATCTTCCAGGGGGTGTGCACATTGATACGCCACTGATCTATGGCGATTATTTCTTCGTCGAGGCTGTATCTAAACTCCGCGGAGCCGTTCTTCAGTTATGGTAAGGAACGGAAAAACAACAGAAAACCTTCTCGATGATCCGTATAGTATACAGTCGGTCGAAACTCCGATAGATAACGAGCAGGCTCGGCGTATGGAATGGTGGCAGGAAGCCAGGCTCGGCTTGTTTATTCACTGGGCCCCTTATGCCCTGCCTGCGGGTGAATGGAAGGGAAAAGAAATACAAGCTTCTTACAGTGAGCATATTATGCTACGCGCGAAGATCCCAGTGGCTGAATATGAGGAAATGGCCGCAGCGTTCAATCCATCAGCTTTTGATGCAATGAAGTGGGTACGGACTGCCAAGCGTGCTGGCCTAAAATATATCATCTTTACAGCTAAACATCACGACGGCTTCGCGATGTATGACTCAAGTGTATCCGAATATTCGATCGTCAAGCACACCTCATTGGGCCGTGATCCCCTTCGGGAACTAATGGAGGCATGTCGTGCGGAAAAAATGGTACTCGGAATTTACTACTCTCATGCGATGGATTGGCATGATCCAGACTCTCAAGGGAATACCTGGGATTATCCACTGAATATCGGCGCTTACGATGACGTTCAAACGTGGATAAATGATACCGATAAACGCACCCGCTTTGAACGATATTTGCACAGCAAATCAATCCCTCAAGTCCGTGAGCTGCTGACGGACTACGGCAAAGTTGGTTTAATGTGGTTTGATTGCGGAGGCAAACTGACCCGTGAGCAAGGAGAAGCGTTTTTGGCGGCGGTTCATGCAATTCAGCCAGAATGTTTGGTCAATAGCAGAGTATGGAAAGCACCACTTGGAGATTATTCAAATACATCTGATAATCAACTTACGACTCGTAACCTTGGTAAGTACTGGGAGAATATTATTACGTTAAACGACTCATGGGGGTATAAGAGATCCGATCACCATTGGAAATCCCCTGTAACTATCATCCGCCAGATCATCGATGTTGTAAGTAAAAATGGAAATCTGGTAATCAATATCGGCCCAACAGCAACAGGGGAATGGGATCCGGTATCCGAATCCATTTTGCTTGATGTAGGAGATTGGTTAAATACCAATGGGGATAGCATTTACGGTGCTGGAGAATCGCCCACAGCCAAACCGTCATGGGGCAGATGCACTCTGAAAGGAAACACATTATATCTGCATGTTTTCGATCTTAAGAAGAGAAATAAGCTAATCGTCCCCGGTCTGAAGACCGCTGTTCAAAAGGTATTTGCTTTAGATGGAGGGGAGGAGCTGATTTTCACAAAGCTATCTGAGCAGGATCTGGAAGTCGAACTCCCCAGCTTACCGAACTTTGCCGAAAATTCTAACAACATGCCGCTGGTCATCGCAATTGTCTGTGCAGAACCTGTAGAAGGTAATCCAATCCGATTATTGGAATTTGGAGAAGATACCTTACAAGAATTAGGGGTATTTGAAAGTGAGATCGTTGGTCCAACCCTCCGTTACGATACAGGAAAAAAAGACCATGATAATCTGTTGGACTGGAAGGATAGAGAGGATACCGCAATTTGGCATGTCCGGACATTAGGTCCGGTAAGATTTCAGGTTAGTATCGAATATCGCAGCGAAGAAGGAGAGAATGGTGGTGGCGGAGTCTACCTCATCAAGGCAGCGGATCAAATTTTACAAGCTAAAGTTCATTCTACTGATGGGGTTAGTAATTTTCAAAGCTTTCAAGTAGGTGAGCTGTATTTCCCCACGGCAGGAGAATATACGATTCAATTGCAGGCAGAGCGTATTACAGGGGGTTATTTGATGCAGCCTAGATGTTTAAAACTACTGCAACTATGAGATTTTTATATTGAAATAATGCAAAAGAACTCAAATCACTTGGGTTCTTTTTTTTTGTTGATTTAAGGAATGTTGTTGACATATTGCCCTCGGGTAAATATATTGTATATAAGAATAAAAGTTTACCTAGGGAAACAAATTGGATCAAAGGAATCATTGTTTCTATCGGGAAATAAATTAACAGGATGAACAGAACAGTGCTACATATGAACTTAACAGAGATAAGGAGTTTTTTTATGATTGAAATCAGAAACCTAAACGTAGATTATTTCGGTAATTCTGCACTAGAAAATGTAAATATTGATATCCCCTTTGGGTATACAATCGGAATTATCGGACCAAATGGTGCGGGAAAATCTACATTCATCAAGTCATTGTTAGAGGTGATAAAGAAGAGAACAGGATCAGTTATGGTGGAGGGAAAAGATATTTCTGAGTACAAACGGAAGATCGCATATGTGCCGCAAAAGAATGACATTGATCTTTCTTTTCCAATCACGGTAAGGGATACAGTGCTGACTGGAACTTACCCAAATTTGCGAATCTTCCAGCGTCCCGGAAAAACAGAGCGGCAAAGAGTCGAGGAATGTATGGCGATGGTGGATATAAGTGATCTTGCGAATAAACAAATCAGCAATCTGTCCGGGGGACAACTCCAAAGAGTTTTTATCGCCAGGGCGCTTGCACAACAAGCAAATGTATTTTTTTTAGATGAACCTTTTGTAGGCATAGATTTAGTCAGTGAGAAAATCATTGTAAAGCTGCTAAAACAACTTCGCGAAGAAGGAAAAACCATACTCATCGTTCATCACGATTTGCATGAGGTCGAAGAATATTTTGACAAAGTCATCATTCTCAATAAGAAATTAATTGCTTTTGGTGACGTTAAAGACACCTTTACGCCAGAGAATATCCTCAGCGCCTATGGTGCCTCCTTAGGTAATCTGGTGATCAAAGGGATGGGGGTGACAGATCATGATTGATTATTTCTCAGGAGTATTAAACATTCCGATATATGCACTTAACGCGGGATTATCTGCTATCATTCTTGGAATTGTATCAGGGGTTTTAGGAAGCTTTATTGTACTTAGAAAGATGTCATTAATGGGAGATGCGTTATCACATGCGGTGTTACCCGGGGTGGCATTATCTTATATCTTAGGCATCAACATTCTTCTTGGAGCTTCACTATTTGGACTATTAGCAGCGGTTCTCATTCAATTTATTACAAGTCGCAGCAATATTAAAAGTGACACCTCTATCGGCATTATTCTCAGCTCATTTTTTGCGCTAGGTATCGTCCTAATTACTTTTGCCAAAAGCGGGCTTGATCTAACTCACATTCTGTTTGGTAATATTCTGGCCGTCCCACAGTCGGAGTTAATGCAATCCTTTATTATTATGATTGTTGTTATTGCCATCATTTCATTGCTGTATAAAGAGCTTTTAATGAGTTCGTTTGATCCGGTTGTTTCCAAAGCCTATGGGTTAAAAACAGGGTTCTATCATTATTTATTGATGATGCTCCTATCTGTGGTTACCGTATCTTCGTTATCTCAAGTAGGAATTGTGCTTGTGATTGCAATGCTGGTTATTCCGGCTGCTACATCCTATCTCTGGACGAATAAGCTGTTCCACATGATTATCCTGGCTTCTACAATTGGCGCTGTATCAGGGATTATAGGTGTAATTGTAAGCTTTAAATTCAATTTACCTACAAGTGCCACGATTGTTCTGGTCGGCGTAAGCATGTTCGGAATTTCATTTATAATCTCACCCAAAAATAATTTTTTCAGGAAAGGGTTGAAACAAGGATGAAGACCATAAAAATACTCTCTTTGACAATGTTTATCGTACTTCTTACCGCATGCTCAAAGGTTAGTGAAGGAGATGCAGACCATGATAAGCTGCAGATTGTTGCAACATACTCCATTATCGCTGATATGACCGAAAACATTGTAGGGGAGAAAGCTGAAGTTTACAGTATGGTACCCATCGGAACAGATCCGCATATGTACGATCCATTACCCAAGGATACAAGTAAGGTTTCTAGCGCAGATTTAGTGTTTTATAACGGTTTGAACCTAGAAACAGGTAAGGGGTGGTTTCAAGATCTTCTAGATGTGACTAATAAAAAGGATGTTGCTTTTGCAGTCTCAGATGAAGTATCTCCGATGTACCTAACAGAAAAAGGAAAAGAAACACAGGTAGATCCTCATGCCTGGCTGGATATTCAGAATTCAATAAAATATGTAGATATCATCACAAAACGTGTAATCGAAAAGGATCCCGACAACAAAGAATTTTATCTTAATAATCAATCGGAATATGTTAAGAAACTGAATGAATTGGATCAATATGCAAAAGAAGCAGTCGAAAAAATTCCACAAGAGAAACGTATCCTTGTTACCAGCGAAGGAGCATTCAAATATTTTTCCAAAGCTTACGGATTTGAATCAGCTTTTATCTGGGAGATCAATACGGATAGTCAAGGAACGCCTGAACAAATGAAAAACATAATTAAGATCATTGATGAAAATCAAGTGCCTGCATTATTTCTGGAAACTAGCGTAAATCCAAAAACAATGGAAACTATCGCAAATGAAACGGGAGTACCGATACACTCTAAGATTTTCACCGATTCTTTAGCTAAGAAAGGCGAAGAGGGCGACACATACATTAAGATGATCAAATGGAATATTGATAAAGTTATAGAAGGTTTATCACAATCCTAAATGCCGGCTCCAAGCCTATATTAACCGACCTAAGATTCAGTTTTTTAGCTGATTCTTATGTCGGTTTTTTATTGAATAAAATCTACATTCGAGCCTCGAAATAATACGTTTACGCCTTGGGATAACCTGCTACAGGAAATATCTTCTTGTCTACTTTTCAAAAAAATCTTGGTAAGGTAGAGGCTAACACTTAATAAGAGGTGAAGAGTTGTCATGATTAAGAAACACTGTTTGTTCTGTGATGAGATTGTTTCCATTGAACCAGAAGGCGATAACGATAGATATATAGGCTGTTCTTGTTCACCAGGCGGGTTTTATAGTCTACGTAGAGACAGCTACGAACCCATTAATTCGCTCCCGCATCAAAAGAAACGCGACATGCTTCATGTAGTATCTGCTTACATACGTGAGCTGACTGATTGTGATGAAAAGATCACTATATCTGCTGATGATTTAGAGTCCATTGTAAATTCACCAAAAATACCTGTGAGCATTGAAGATAAAGGAAACCATCTACTGCAATATTTATATAGACATTCTGAAGGCCCGGGGGAAGCGGTTGTCATTCAACCCCTCTCTAGCAGCTATAACTTGACGTATTCTCCCAATCTGCAAGAGCTGGTATACATCATAGACAAGTTGATAAGTGATCAGCTTCTGATCAGGGAAGGCATGACCTTTAAGCTTACTGAAACCGGCTGGAATGAAGCTGCGGAAAGCGCTGGAGGTAAAAAACTAAAACCTTGTCTCGTGCTCGTGTCGGATGAAGAAAATTTGTCTACAACATGGCTGGAGAAGTTATTGCCCAAAATAGAACAGTGTGGTTTCCTGCCGCGCTTATTAACACATACGAAAACTCAAAACGGCGAAAAATACGAGTTGGATCAAATCGCAGAAAGCAAACTGATTATCGCAGATTTAACGGGGCAATCCCCAGAGGTGTATTTTTCAGCGGGATATGCACTTGGTTTAAACATACCCGTATTATGGACCGTAAACAGTATTGAGGCGGATAAACTTTTTGTACAGCTTAAGGATATTCGTCCTATTGTGTGGGATTCAGCAGAAGAGCTAGCAATTATACTGCAGCAGAAGTTGAGTTAACCCGCAAATTTCTTGCCATGACTCGTCAAACGAAGCTGAAATTTAAACAGGTGTCTTCTTAAATGAGGACGCCTGTTTCTTATGTTACTGTAAGAACACTATCAAATTTTCTTAGGAAGTGATATTGTAACCGATATAAAAAAATGAGCAAATGTATGTAAATGTATGCTTCAGTTAATATTAGCTCATATTCATACTCTGGATAAGAAAGAGGGATACAATTGTTTTCAAAACGGCAAAAAGAAATACTTTTATACTTAATTAATTCTAATCAACCTGTCACAGCTGCATGGATTGCTAAAGAACTGAATGTTAGCGATCGAACGATCCGTAATGATTTGAAAGAGTTACAAAATATATCCGCCATAGTAGGACTAAAAATAGAGTTAATTCGTGGGAAGGGCTTCGTTGTAAGAGTCTTCGATAAAGATATATTTTCCCAAAAATTAAATGAGTTAACTAATGAAAAAATCAATCCTTCTACAGTAGACTTTTCTGAACAAGATAATAGGGTTCTTTATTTGTTGAGTCGGTTTTTATTAGAAAATAAGTATATCAAGTTGGCCACTATTGAAGATGAGATGTTTGTATCTAAATCGACAATCCAAAACGATCTAAAAGAAGTGCGTAAGATACTGGAAAAATACAACCTGAATTTAGTTAATCGGCCTCATTATGGCCTGTTTATAGAGGGCGATGAATTTAAGAAACGAATATGTTTGTCTAATTTTTTATACAAAAGAGAAGAAAACTCCGATCCAACTTTCGATAACTTTACTTTGTTTGACAAAGAGGTATACACGAAAATCAAAGAAATAATCATCGGCAAAGTAAATAAATACAAAATTGAGATTTCAGATATTTCCTTGGAAAACCTCGCTATTCACTTAATAATAGCTTGTAAACGTATCGAAGAGGGATTTTTAATCGAACAACCGTCGGTAAATCTTATGGAAGAGTATCCTTTTGAAAAAATTGTTGCCCATGAAATTGTTAAAGACATTGAAGATTTCACAGATCTGCTCTTTTCCGATTCAGAGATTAATTATATTATCATCCATTTGGTTGGAACAAAATTGCTGCCGAAAGAAAATCTAACGGAGTACAGTAAGTTCGATGAAGTGGACTCCATTGTCAGCTGTATTTTGAAAAGTTTACAAACTGAGTTGAATTGGGATTTTGGCCATGACCATGAATTTATTCAAGCCCTGACCCTTCACATTAGGCCTGCGATGAATAGATTAAGATACAACATGAATTTTAGAAATCCTCTGTTAAATGATATTAAGACGAGTTTTCCAGCCGCATTCGAAGGAGCACTTATTGCGAGTAAATGTATTAACTACTATTTAGATTCAGAAGTTGGAGAACATGAGGTTGCTTACATTGCCTTGCACATTGGGGTTGCTTTAGAAAGAATGAAAAATAAAAACAAAAAAATAAAACGAGTTATTCTTGTATGTGCGTCTGGTGTTGGAAGTGCCAAATTACTTTATTACCGATTGATCAATTCATTTGAGAATCTATTGCAGATTGTAGACACAATTAGTTTTTACAAATTAGCAGAAACGGACCTATCCTCGATTGATTTTATTATCAGTACAGTTCCGATCAATGAAGATATAGGTATTCCCGTCTATGTTGTAAATACCTTTCTAGAAGCTAAAGACCTCAAAAGAATCAAGGAAGTCTTACTGTCTTCAGAACAGGTGGCAGAAACTCATTCTTACCTTGACACATCTAGAGTATTCGTGAAAAAAGAATTTACCACAAAGGAAAGTGTGATTCATTTTTTAAGCAATGAGCTAACAAAACAAGGACTTGTACCAGAGCATTATGAATCCTTAGTAGTTGAAAGAGAGTCCTATGCACCCACTAGTTTTGGAAATCTTGTCGCTGTTCCACATCCTTCACTTCCTGTTACCTCGGAAACCTTTTGGACAATCTGTACGTTAAAACGTCCTATTCGTTGGAATGATAAGCAAATGGTGCAATTAATTTGTTTATTAAACATTAAAGAAGGAAACAATGTCGACCTAGATAAAATGTATAAAAAGCTAGGATCATTGATAGAGGATAAAGAGATTGTTGTGCAGATCCTTGCTAAGGACTCTGTGGAAGAAATTATACAATTACTAAACTAGAGTGAGTGAGAAATTAGGTACTGCCTTACTATTTGCAATGTAACCGTTTCCTGTTGATTTGGAAAAAGGTTAGCTTAAAAAGAAAGCGATTTAAGTTTACACTAAAGGTGTTCAATAAATGATAATTTTAGGGGGAAGTCAATATGAATACAATTATGTTAGTGTGTTCAGCAGGAATGAGTACAAGCCTTTTAGTAACAAAAATGCAGAAGGTTGTTGAAGAAAAAGGGTTGGATGTCGATGTTTTTGCTAAATCAGCATCTGAAATTGATATTACTTTGCAAGAGAAAAAGGTTGATGTCTTATTGTTAGGACCTCAGGTGAAATATATGAAAAAGCAATTAGAAACAAGATTAGCAGATAAAAACATTCCTATAGAAGCTATTGATATGTTGAATTACGGAATGATGAACGGTGAAAAAGTACTTGAACAAGCCTTGCAATTAATTGAAAGTAAATAGAGATAAGAGAGGAGTAGAGAGAAATGGTAGATGAAGTGAAAGAGGAATACTATACTGTGGCTTTTAACATTATCAGTAATGTAGGCGCAGCTAAAAGCTTAGTAATGGAGGCGCTTTACGCAGCCAAAGAGGGAGAATTTAAAGAGGCACAAGAAAAATTAGAAGAATCAAAGCAATTTTTTAGAGAAGGTCATAAAATGCATAAATCATTAATCAAAAGAGAAGCAAATGGCGAACAGCTTCAATTCTCACTGATCCTTATGCATGCTGAAGACCAACTAATGAGTGTAGAGACCATTTCTTTACTTGTTACGGAAATCATTGAACTTTATAAGCTTTCAAAATAGGATCAAAAAGAAGTGGCATCGCAATAAGAAAATACTTCTTCGGGAGCGTGCAAGAAACTATGGATAAAATAACGAAATTTTTAGAAGATAAGGTAATGCCAGTTGCAGGTAAAATCTCTGGTCAGCGGCATTTACAAGCGCTTCGCGATGCAATGGTTTTAACTATCCCGTTTATTATTATCGGTTCCATTTTTTTAATCTTAGCAAACCTGCCAATTCCAGCCTATTTAGATTTCTTGGTCGCCCATCCAAATATCAAAACAGCTTTACTATATCCGTACAATGGTACATTTAACCTTGTCGCATTAGTTGCAACATTTGCCGTGGGATATAGACTAGCAGAGAGCTATAAAGTGGATCCGCTTTCTTCAGGGGCTGTGGCATTATGTTCATATTTTGTGGTCACTCCATCAACTTCTTTCACAGTAGATGATGTTGTTACAAAAGCAATGAACGTGAATTATTTTTCGAGTCAAGGTTTATTTGTAGGATTGTTAACCGCAATCTTCGCAACAGAAATATATCGCAGAATCGTACAAAAAAATATAGTTATTAAAATGCCGGATGGTGTGCCGCCAACAGTTGCTAAATCCTTTACAGCGATTATTCCTGGTTTCTTTGTTATCGTGAGTGTCTGGGGAGTTCGCCTACTTGTTGAGAACTTTACTGGTTTTGATAACGTGCATACCATTGTTGCCAAGCTTCTTCAACAACCATTAACCACTGTTGGAACAAGCTTAGCGGGAACAATTGTTGTGTTCTTGTTAATCAACTTATTATGGGCAATCGGATTACATGGTTCCACCATTGTAGGTTCTGTCATGTTGCCTATCTGGTTGCAATTGACCTCAGAAAATGCTGCAGCCTACGCAGCGGGTTCACCCGTCCATAATATTGTTACAGCAGAGTTCAGATATCTTATCTTTATCGGTGGATCTGGTGCAACTCTAGGACTAACGATTGCTATGTTATTCTTTGCGAAGAGCAAACAGCTGAAACAAATGGGTCGACTGACGATTGGACCAGGACTATTTAATATTAATGAGCCGTTAATCTTTGGGATGCCTATCGTATTAAACCCAATGATGTTAATCCCATTTCTTATAACACCGATTGTTACTGTTTTGATAACCTATCTCTCCATGGATTTTGGATTAGTAGCGTTGCCAATAGGTGTACTGCCTCCGGGAACAATGCCATTAATTATCGGCGGATATTTGATGACAGGTAGTATCTCGGGAATGATCTTACAAATTGTACTGTTTGCAGTAGCGTTTATTATTTACTATCCGTTCTTTAGAATAATGGATAATCAAAAATATAAAGAAGAACAAGATGCCCTTATCCAACAGGTTTAATCCGTAGCATATGTTTTATTTAACAACAAGGAGGGTTTACACATGTTTGAATTGAAAACGACATTTCCAGAAAACTTTTTATGGGGAGGAGCAGCAGCTGCCAATCAACTAGAAGGAGCAAGTAATGTTGGCGGTAAAGGGCTTTCTCTAGCAGATGTATATATTTTTGACGAAAACACCCCTAAAAAAAACTGGTCTGACCAGTGGCACCTCATGACTCATAAACAAATAGAAGAAGCACAAGATCCCGCAAGTGAAAAGTATTATCCCAAAAGACATGGGGTGGATTTTTATCACCACTATAAAGAAGATATTGCTTTATTGGCCGAAATGGGTTTTAAAGCCTTCCGTATGTCCATTGCTTGGACTCGTATTTTTCCAAATGGGGATGAATTAATCCCTAATGAAGAAGGTCTTGCATTTTATGATCGTGTGTTTGATGAATTGAACAAATATGGAATTGAGCCTATTGTTACTTTATCCCATTATGAAATGCCACTTCATCTAACAACTAAGTATGGAGGTTGGGTGAACCGGAAAGTTATAGATTTCTTTGTTCGCTATGCAACCACTGTAGCTGAAAGATACAAGCATAAAGTGAAATATTGGATGACTTTTAATGAAATTAACTGTGTAGTACACCACCAATATGTAAGTTTAGGGGTTATCGAAGAAAATCACCCGAATATTGAACAAGCAATGTTTCAAGGAGCGCATCATCAATTTGTCGCAAGTGCACTTGCAACCAAAGCGTGTAAAGAAAGTAATCCTCAAGCAATGGTTGGATGTATGGTTAGTTATCAACTTCTTGTTCCTTATAGCTGTGATCCTGACGACGTTCAAGCCACAGTTGATAAACAACGTACCTCTTTATTCTTTACTGATGTTCAAGCGAGAGGTTACTATCCGGCTTATACCGCTCGAATGTTTGCAGAAAAAAATATAGTTCTGAAAACAGAGCCCGAGGATGAACAAATCATGAAAGACTATCCAATGGATTATGTATCCTTTAGCTACTATATGTCTGGTGCAGTCAGTGCACATCCAGAAAAGATAGAAGGCGCAGAAGGGAATTTGCTTACAGGCGGAGTGAAAAATCCTTATTTACCATCGAGTGATTGGGGTTGGCAGATTGATCCTAAGGGTTTACGAACTGCAATAAACCAATTGTATGACCTCTATCAAAAGCCGGTACTTGTTGCAGAGAATGGCCTAGGTGCCTTAGACGTATTACAAGAAGGCGATGTTATAGAGGATGATTACCGAATTGATTATTTAAAAGAACATATTAAGCAAATAAAAGAAGCCATTGCAGATGGTGTAGATGTAATGGGCTACACAAGCTGGGGTTGCATAGATATGGTGAGTGCAGGAACAAATCAAATGTCCAAACGTTATGGTTACATTTATGTGGACCAAGATGATATGGGCAGAGGTACAAAACGTCGTATAAAGAAAAAATCATTTTATTGGTACAAAAATGTTATCGCTACTAATGGAGAACAATTAGATTAATTATTAAAGCGTACAACGAAATGATTTATCTGGAGGCATTATCAAAAGCAGTCCTATGCTGGACTCGCTTTTGGTAATGCTTTTTTTACTGAATTGTTGACATGTGACCATTTGGTGTCTTATAATCAATCAGACACCAAATGGTGTCCTATTAATTAATAATGATGGATACCAGGTGACATTACAGGAAATATTACGGAAAAGGTGGGGGTGGTTGTGAGCGACAATAGTCAAGTGAGAGATGTTTATGACGCTGTTGCGGATCCAACAAGACGAAAACTTCTTCAAATTCTGGCTGATGTTGATGAATTACCTCTGTATGAGATAACGATTCATTTTGAAATGGGTCGTACAGCCGTTTCGAAGCATTTAAATATACTTAAAGATGCTGGTCTCGTAATTGCTCGAAAGGTTGGCAGAGAGACGAGGTATCGGTTGAATGCCAATCCTTTGAAAGAAATTCAAGATTGGGTATCTTTTTATGAAGGATTCTGGAAACAAAGAATTGATAAATTAAAACTTATATTGGAGGAATAACTATGAAACCAGATGTATTATTAGATTTTCAATTTACAAGTTCGATCGAGAAGGTATGGAATGCTTTAACGGATTCGGATACGCTTGCGAAATGGATCTGGAGTAATGATTTTAAACCCGTCGTTGGTCATAAATTTCAATTCCGTGCTGAGCCAAATGAATGGTGGGATGGAATTGTAGATAGCGAAGTACTCGTCGTGGATGAGCCGCATACGTTATCTTATACTTGGAATAGTGCGGGAGAAAGTACAACTGTTACTTGGACTTTGAGTCAAGATTCAGAGGGGAAGGTTAATCTCCATTTAGATCAATCAGGATTTAGTGAAGAGACGAAAGCCCGCCAAGGAGCCATCGAAGGTGCTAAATATGCTTGGACAAATATGGGTGGTCAGCTCGAAAAGGTATTAGCAGAATTATAATTTCAAGAATAGGGCGCTTTTCTGGAACAAGGAAAGTGCCCTTTTTAATGGAATAAATCATGGCAATACTAGATGAAGAGAATGGAGATGAGATGAGCTTACTATGAAAATAAATCAATTAATTGCGAACAATATTAACAGATTAGAAACGGTACTGCCAGTTGATGAGTCGTTAGGAATTGCTGGTTTGTCTGGATCTGGTAAAACAACTTTTTGTCAAACGATTGGGGAAGAATCAAAAAAACGTCTCGTTTCCTTACTGCCAAAAGCTGAATACCAGTATTTATTCCCCAATATTATGGAGACTAATTTCAGTGCGATCAAAATGGAAGCAATGCCACTTGTTCTTTTTCTTGGTAGATCATCCATATCTTCAAATCCTCGGTCAACCATTGGCACACATACAGGTGTGTTTACTGAAATCCGTGTCACTCTTGCTGAACAATATAATCTCTCTCCAGAGGTTTTTTCATTTAATAATGAATTGGGTTGGTGTCCTGATTGTAAGGGTCGTGGAACTACAAAAAATGTCGAGTGTAAAAAGTGTCAGGGGAAACGCTATAATCAAGCAGCTGAACAATATAAAATTGAATTATTGGATCAAGCAAAGAGTATTTCTGATCTAAACGACTTAAGTATAGAGACCATTTTATCACAGGCAGATATTCTAAAAATAAGTGAAGGTAAACAACAAATTCTGAAAAATATAATCAATATGAATATTGGTTATTTAACATTAAATCGTATTATGGGTACATTATCAGGCGGAGAATTAACACGACTTTACTTGGCAGAATTCATGGCAACAAGTGAAAATACCGTGATTATCATTGATGAAATCTCCGTGGGTCTCGATCACCAAACCCTATTGAAGATTTTAGCGGAGATTAAACAGTTGGGATATAAAAATCAAATTTGGCTTATTGACCATTCTGACACCGTGCTGGACACAGCGGATAAACACTTGTTCTTTGGACCTGGCAGTGGCAAATATGGCGGGAAAATTGTTGAAGAATCACCACGTCCTGAGCCCATCAATAGAGAACTAAATCAGGCAGCACCTGCAGAATATTATCAATTTCATGATCTTTATTGTCGTAATATTCAAATGGCCCAAATTCAGATTCCTCAAAATAGACTGGTAACTTTTACAGGTGAGTCCGGATGTGGTAAATCTACACTGGTTAATGAATGTATGGTCAAAGATTTTCTAAAGCGTTATTCCAAAGATAAGCTGGTGATCGTAGGGCAAGATCGAAATCAGTCGATTACCAGTCGCTCGACCGTTGCCACTTTTCTTGATATTAAAAGGAAACTCACAAAGTACAGTGAGGATATTGATGATATTTTTGAGCGCTCGATTGAAGATATTATTGTTGAACTGCCAAATGAGGACATTGCTCATAAAAGACTAAGCTTATTGATCAAGCTTGGACTTGGTTATTTGACGTTGGAGCGAAAAACACAGTCCTTATCCACGGGTGAATTTCAATGTGTCCATTTAGTTTCTGAGCTGTTTGCGGGCTCAAGAAATCCACATACACTTTTTATTTTTGACGAGCCTTCCAAAGGTTTATCACAAAATATTTTAAATCAATTCATTGACAGCATTAGGGACATTCTGCAGGATGAATCTGTCTCCATAATCATGATTGAACATAATTCTTATATGTTAGAGAACTCTGATTTTATCGTTGATTTTGGCAAAAGACAGCTTGCACCTGTGGAGCATCTTGATGTTCTCAGTCATGATGATTATTATCGTCAACAAAATCCTGCTGATAGTTTGGCACCTGCGCACATTTCTTCAACACTCCAGCTACAAAATGGAATTGACTATTTAAAAGAAAGTCAGATCCCCTATTTTAAAAATGCAGAGAACATCTATAAAGGTGGCATCTTAAAAAGCTTATCCTCCATGGCCCGCCTGATTTATGGTGAATATGAATCGGATACGATTGCGCCTGTCATCGCCATTGATCTGGAACGACACTTGTATAGTCAGTTTACTTTCCTTTATGAAATGGGTGGCTTGATCAACCATATTGTGGCAGCGCATCCCACTAATAAAGATACAAAAAGCTTTGATTTCTATCAATCAGACAATCATTGTCCAAGCTGTAAGGGCCGCCGTGTGATTGAAGAATTTGACTTTGATATTGTTCTTCAGGACAAGAACGTACCCTTTTGGGACGGTTCATTACATCCAGATGCGATGGAGATTCTGAAATTCTATCAATTACCAAAAATAAAATTCATCTTTGATGAGTTAAAGAATGAGCTCGGACAGGATATTAGCAAAAGTTATAATGAGATGACAGAAGCTGAAAAACACACCTTTTTATACGGGTATTGGGAAAAGTCCTTCTATGATAAAGCAGCTAAAGCCTCGAGAACTTGGGATGGCTTTAATACCATTATCGGGAACTATATGGTTATCTCGAAATCGATTATTAAAGAGCATATTAAAGCATCCAAAAAAATGATTACCTGTCCAATTTGTCAAGGAACGGTATTAAATCATCATAAAAAGCTTAAATACGGCGACACTGATATTCGTGAGATTATTGGGATGCCCCTTGATCAAGTTATTAGTACTGTTGGCGAATTACAGGTACTAGAAAAAATGAAAGCCATCGTGGGCGGCGATATGGTTTTGACAGAAGAGGTCTCTCTATTACCTAGGGAAACACAAGTCGCTCTAAAAATGCTTGAACTAGAGTTAGGAAGTTTTGCGCAATATGAAATGGTGTTACAAAATGCCCTGCCATTCTGGGACAGCATTAGCGGCAGTATCGAAACCATCAGCATGAAAAACCGGATTACGATCTGTGATTTTGCCAATATCCACGAAACAAGAGAAAATATCATAGATAAGTATTTCACTAATGGAAAATATAAAAAGCTGACTTATGTCTATGAAGCGTTTGGTTACAAAAAAATCGTCACCTTAATTAATAAGGTTAAAGCAAGCCATCCCTGTCCATTCTGTAAAGGAAAAAAAGTTATCTCGGAAGATGGACTTCATGATGGTGTATATAAATTAACTATTCCCTGTGTGAGTTGTTATGCGAGTGGAATCAATGATGAAGGACGTAAGGAAGTCGTTGAAGGTATAGATGTTCAAACTTGGCTAACGGGTAAAGTAAGTGACGTTATTTCTGAAAGCTTAAATATTGAAGCTGTTGCTGATATTCCAATTTTCAATCGTATTCGTGAGTTGAATAAACAAGAGATGATGGCAGTTTACCAATTTCTTGAGCAATAAAGTTTAGTTTTCTTAAAAAGACGATATATAAAAGAAACGCATCGAGTCTATAGACTCGATGCGTTTTTTTATAATTGATTATAAAGCTCACCATCAACAGGTTCTAACCATTCTGTTTCTCCGGGTGAAATGGCTAAGTGGACAAACCAACTGTCTTTTGTAGCACCATGCCAATGTTTTACGTTCGCTGGAATATTCACAACATCCCCGCTTTGGAGGAATTGAGCTGGTTTGCCTTTTTCTTGATACCAACCCTCACCACCGGTAACTAATAATACTTGTCCGATTTTATGGAAGTGCCAGTTATTGCGAGCTCCCGGGGCAAAGGTTACGTTCCCAATAGGCGCATTCAAAGGTGTCGCATCAGTATAAATCATCTGCAAGTATGCATCACCTATAAAATTAGCTTCAACCTTTTGTCCGAGTGGAAAGATAGTACTGTTGCTTAGTTGCTCATTAGCCATAATAAAAAAACCTCTTTCGTTTAATTTTTATAAATTTCTTTGGCAATATTAAATGCCGACCAAGCTTTAGGCCACCCTATATAAAACGAAAGGTGCGTGATGATTTCCGCTACTTCATCTTTTGTGACTCCGTTTGCCTTTGCTTTATGCAGATGTGGAGTTAATTGTTCAAAGTTTCCTCCTGATATTAATGCTGAAACTGTAATCATGCTGCGGTCACGTGCAGATAATTCTTTCTCTCTTGACCACACTTCACCGAATAAGATATCATCGTTCAGTTCAGCAAATTTCGGAGCGAATTCTCCTAACAAATCTCGTCCTGCTGTTTGTTTTTCAGCCATCTAAGAACATCCCTTTCATCGATGATTAACTGCTTCAAAATGAAGTATAGACCTTAAAGTACACTTTAAGGCAAGCCATAAAAATGGATTGATACTCCGACATTTGGTTTTTTATTAATTTAAGTATATCCTTTGAATAGAAACAAAATTAGAAATGGAGGTGGGGATCATGCCTTATTCCATTGGAGAATTTGCAGAAATCGTCGGTGTTAACAAGAGCACGCTCAGATATTATGAAATGGAAGGCTTACTTACTCCACATCGAAGTGACAATAATTTACGCGAATATACAGATCAGGATATAGGTTGGGTTCAATTTTTGCTTCATTTAAAAGATTCAGGAATGACGATGGCAGAATTGAAGCAATATACCGAGTGGCGGGCTATGGGGGACGAGACAATTCCTGAACGGAAAAATTTACTTGAACAGCGTAAGCAACAAGTGGAACAAGAAATTAAGGCATTGCAACAAAACTTAGATATACTGAACCGTAAAATTGTATTTTATAATGATCAACTAACGGGGAATAAATACGAATTCGTCCTTTATCACAATGAAAAGATACCACATCAAGAAGAAAAAGTAGATTCCTAACAAGTTAAGAGGCAGATGAACAACTTTTGATTATCAAAGGTTGTTCATCTGCCTCTTCTAATTTCAAAACTTGAAATCGAAGATGAGAGTCTATTTGTGTAATCATATTGCATGATCCGGTCGAGATATTACATTCTCATTTATCCGTTTATTAATTATATTGAAGCTGTATTCGTTAAAAAAAACCAGAGTAAAGGAGAAATTACTTTTGAGAAGAGAACTGAGGAAGGTTTTGTCTTTTTTGTTGGTTTTAGTGACAGTGGTTGGCACAGGGATTAGCTTTGACGGCAATATTGTAAACGCTTTCGGTCCTAATGTCTTATATGTACCACCAGCAGATTCACCATCCTATGGGGCTTTATCACCTAGGGCAATCCAGCTTAAATATAGTGGCATCAACAATAATAAAATGTATGCTACATTTGAACAAACCTCTAATACCACCCCTGTTTTCCCTATTTATGAAAGCGTTGACAATGGTGTCACTTGGAATCAGGTTGGAGAAGTGGAGGATACTCAAAACGGTTGGGGAATGTTAAATTGCCCTGAATTGTTTGAACTCCCCCAATCTATAGGTAACATGCCTGCAGGTACTATGCTTCTTGCAGGAAATTCTGTGCCAAGCAACAAAGCAGCTACCAAGTTGGAATTATATAAAAGCAATGATTTAGGTAGAACATGGACATATGTAAGCACCATTGCTGAAGGTGGACGAAACGATATTGGTTATGATCCCATTTGGGAGCCTTTCTTTTTGGTTCACAACAACAAACTCATTGTTTATTATTCAGATGAACGTGATCCTGCCCATGCCCAGAAGTTAGTTCATCAGACTACGTTGGAGGGTACGAACTGGGGACCTGTGGTAGTTGATGTGGCATTTGCAGACAGTAAATTACGTCCAGGAATGCCTACAATCGCTAAGCTGGGCAATGGTAATTACGCAATGACCTATGAGATGGTCGGATACCCGGGCGTGCCCAATTATTTGAAAATTTCAGCAGATCCTGAGAGCTGGAATCCAACTGAAGTAGGATCTCTTGTAGGGTACGGAGGAAGTCCCTATATTTCTGTTTTGGGAGATGGGAGACTCGTATTAAACGTTGCAGGGAAAAAAGAAGTGCTGATCAACTCTTCTAGAGTGGATGCATCCGGAAGCTGGGTTCCATATAATCCGCCCGTAGATGCAGGGTATAACCGCCAACTACTGCCGCTTAGCAATGGCCGCTTATTTATCCCTCAAGCCGGATTTTTTAGTGGGAAAAACACGGTGAAATATGGTGATATGTCCGTAGGTTACTACAAATTAATTAATGTGAAGAGTGGGAAGGCTTTAGGTGTATTGGAAGGTGGAACTGCGAATGGCAATCCGCTCGTCCAATGGAGCAGCGGGACTAATTCTTTGGATCAATATTGGCTCATTTCCACAGCGGAAAGTGGTTATGCTCCTAATGGTTACAAATCCATTGTGAATGCAAAAAGTGGAAAGGTCGCCGGAATATTAGAAGGATCAACAACAGAAGGAGCTAAAGCCGTTTTATGGACTGAAAACCATTCCGATGACCAGCAGTGGACTTTACAAGCCTCTGGTAACTACTACAAGATTGTTAACCGTAACAGTGGTCAGACGTTAGGTATAGCGCAGGGTTCTACTGAAGAGGGTACCCAAGTTATACAGCAGACTGATGCAGGCAGCACTGATCAGCTGTGGGAGTTGGTTCCAGATGAAGGACATATTATGGTGGACAGTTATCGATTAGTTAATGAGAACAGTGGTAAAGTGTTGGGTATCTATCAAGGTTCGATGGCGGATGGAGGGAAGGCGGTTCAGTGGACCAGCGGAATTTCATCCCATGACCAAAATTGGTTTGTAGTCAGCACAGCTGATGGTTATACGAAGCTGGTCAATACTAATAGTCGTAAAAACCTGGGCATTTTAGGAGGTTCATTAGCTAACGGTGCTCAAAGTGTACAATGGAATGATAACGGATCGAATGACCAGCAGTGGACTTTGGAGTCCTCAGGTGATTTTTACAATATTATTAATCGTAACAGTGGAAAAGCTCTGGCAGTAGATCAGGGTTCGACGACAGAGGGGGCAAATATTATTCAAACAAATAATACAGGTTCTGCTGGCCAGCACTGGAAACTAGTCACGAATAGATAATTTATGTAACAAAAAGTCATCGACCTTAAATTAAGGGTGATGACTTTTTGTCGATATAAGCTTTGAATGACTAAATCGTCACCTTCAGTGTCACGGGAATGTCACTTTGGAGAGATATACTATTTCCATCGACATATGGAGGGAATTGTGAAGTTATTATGGGAGTGAAATTACGAAAGATTCTTATTATAGGAACTATTTTGTATACACTGTTGATCTTATATTTTTTGTTTTTTGCTTTCAATAGAGTAGAGCATGCAACAAGCCAGTATGAATATACGTTTATGTTGATTCCAGAAAGTGTTCCGCTTCTTTTTCCTGATCTCTTTGATCTATCCTTTTCTTGGTTTTATGACTTTGGGAACATCGCTGCTTTTATTCCTTTTGGCGTATTATTTCCTTTGCTGTATCGTACACATTTTAAGAAGTTTATTTGTTTGTTTATCTTAACAATTTTTGTGCTGGAAAGTCTTCAAGCTTTAACTTTTTTGGGTTCCTTTGATGTAGCCGATGTCATCTCCAATACGTTAGGGGCAATGATCGGATTTTGTGCATATAAGATTGGATTTTCCCCGGAAATCACCAGGAGATCACTTTTTACTTCGGCATTATCTGTTGTTGTGCTATTGGTTGGAATCATGGGAATCTCTGAGATCATTGATTTAACTCTGAAGAAAAGTGAAAGACCCGTGCAGGGATTACAAACGTTGGAAAAGCTTACGGGAAGCATGCCTACCACGCATAATCTTCCCCGTTTCACTATCGCAGGTAAAAATATAATACCAAAAATGAATTTGTACAGCAGTGAAGGTGAAGATATTAAAAAATACACCTATACTTTGGGTGATAAAAAAGAGGTATGGTTATATTTCAGCTTTGGATTCCCGCAAAATGAAAATTCTAGCAGTGAACTAATGATTATAGCTGATGGTAACATGATCCTTCAATCCAGTGAACAATATAGTTCCCAAGCTGAACTCAACAATACGGCACTAGTTACCGTAAAAGAAATAACCTTTATCCTTAAAGGGAATGTGAAGTTATGGGATGTAGGATTTAGTGAAATGAAGCATTGGTGGGAATGAGGAACTAACCCTTCGTTAATTTTATTAACGGAGGGTTTCTTTTGCTGATCGCCTCATATACATATTCCGATATACAGCCGGGGTGAGGTTCTCGTATTTTTTGAAGGTTTTAATGAAATAGCCCGTGTCGCAAAAGCCCAAATCATCACTGACTTGATTGATCGGGGAATCCGTGGATTCCAGCAGTTGCTTAGCCCATTCAATCTTGAGTCTGGCAATGAAGATGGAGAAATTCTCTCCAGTTTCTTTAGTGAAAATACGGCTGAAATAACTGGGGCTGATATGACAAAGCTTAGCCATCTCTTTGAGGCTGAAATTCTCATTTTTGTGAGCATAAATGTAATTAAAAGCAGGCTGAAGCACAGAATTTACTGAGACGAACTTTTGTACACCATTCTTTAATTTGGTCTCGATCAAGGCCCCGGATAACTCCTGCTGTATGGATTGGATTTTTCGGTACGTACGGTCTGACTCGTCCATTGCTTCAGCAGAAGCGGGTTCTTCTATATTGGTGGTCAGAACCTTTTTGTACAAATCCACAGTAGTATGCTTTTGAATGGCTTCCTCCACGATATAGGTACTTAACTGCAGCAGCAGCTCAACACACTTTGTTACTTCATCGTAGGATAAAACAGGCAGTGCCTGGTAATCCTCTTTGAGTGCTTTAAATTTCATGTTCGTCTCCACATTCGGCGGGCGAGAGACAATTTGCTCCAGTTGTGGCACGTCAGGTTCACGAAGCTTGAGCTGTCCGGCCATAATTGCACCTAGATATTGATTATCTATAATGATCGGAATCGCGATATCTATAATATTGAAATGACATAAATAAATAAACGGTTTGTTCTGGCGAACCGCTTCAATCCCAGCGCGGGCATCACATTTTTGACAATATTGAGAGAGATGGGAGTCCTGGCGCACACCTTGACAGAATGGCTGGCAATAGCTGTGCTTGGTCACGGGAACACCCTTGTAATCAACAGTAAGAATAGCCATTTTGGTTACAAGAGATAAGGAATCCTGGAGCTTTTCCCATTTCTTCAAGTCAATAATTTCTTCTAGATTGAACCGGGATTTTGACATCACAAAATTCTCCTATGTAAGTTATAGAATCTTAATGAACATTATACAGAATAATTCAACACAATGACATGAAAGTTCGATTTTTCACGATTATGACAAAAAAATACGATAAGAAAACGCTTTAATAAGCTTTTATTGTTTCATGTTTCTTAAATTAGAGCAATCTATAATGATAACTATAAACAACTGAGGAGGAACGAAAAATGAGAAGAGCATTTATCAGTCCGACGAAATATGTACAAGGTGAGAATGAATTATTGAACTTAGGTTACTTCGTAAAAACATTTGGTGATTCTGCTTTGTTAATTGCCCATCCAGATGATGTAACACGTGTGAAAGACAAACTGGAGTCAACTAAACAGAAATTTAATATAACTCTTGTTGAAAGCGGCTTCCACGGGGAATGCTCAAGACAAGAAGTCGCCAGATTACAAGCGCTAGCCAAAGAACATCAATGTTCATGTACGATTGGCTTGGGTGGAGGTAAGGCGATTGATACGGCAAAATGTGTAGCTGAAGGAGAAGCGCTGATTATCGTTCCAACGATAGCAGCAACTGATGCTCCGACAAGCCACTCAGCGGTGCTCTATACTCCGGAAGGTGAATTCGATGATTATGCTTATTTCAAGCAAAGCCCGAGTGTAGTCATGATTGATACAACAGTTATTGCCAATGCACCTACAAGATTTCTTGTGGCAGGTATGGGAGATGCACTTTCAACCTATTTTGAAGCAAGAGCTACTGCAAATTCTTACTCCAATGTGAATGCAGGTTTACCTTGCGGAGTTCGTGAAGGGGTTTGCGGTGAAGCTAAAGGAACAGTAACAGCGTTGGGACTTGCGAAGCTCTGCTATGAGACATTGCTTGAGAATGGATTCAAGGCGAAGCAAGCTTGCGATCTGAATATCGTAACCCCAGCTTTGGAGAATATAATTGAGACGAATATTCTTTTATCGGGTCTTGGGTTTGAAAGTGGTGGTTTGGCAGCGATTCATGCGATTCATAATGGGTTAACTGCTTTGGAAGGAACTCATCATTATTATCATGGTGAAAAGGTTGCCTTCAGCACGATTGCTCAATTGGTTCTTGAAAATGCAGACCGGACTGAATTAAAAGAAGTGTTGGACTTCTGTCTTTCGATTGGCCTCCCAGTATGCTTAGCGGATATTGGTGTTGAGCATGTAACCTATGAGGAACTGCTTGAGGTTGCTAAAAAAGCTTGCATTGCTGAGGAATCTATCCATTCGATGCCGTTCCCAATTACGGAGGATGCGGTTGCATCAGCAATTATGGCAGCCGATCAATTAGGCCGTCAATATAAATCAAGTAAGGAGCTTTAAGATGAAAAAAATAATAAACAAGCCGGAGACTCTGGTTAGGGAAATGTGTAACGGGCTTGTCTTGGCGCATCCCGAGCTGGATTTCGATCCTAAATTCAAAGTGATTTCTAAGAAAGAGATCAATCAGGATAAAGTTACCCTGATCAGTGGTGGCGGAAGCGGGCATGAGCCGGCTCATGCCGGGTTTGTAGGAACCGGGATGCTGGATGCAGCTGTATGCGGTGATGTGTTTGCTTCTCCATCCCAAATTCAGGTTTATCAAGCGATTCGCCGCACTGCCAGCACCAAAGGTTCGCTGCTTATTATCAAGAATTATAGCGGTGACATCATGAACTTTAAAAATGCGGCCCATCTAGCAACTGAAGACGGCATCGAAGTGGATTATGTCAAAGTAGACGACGACATTGCCGTTGAAGACAGCCTTTATACAGTAGGGAGAAGAGGCGTAGCCGGAACAGTGCTTGTTCATAAGGTAGCCGGAGCAGCAGCAGAAGCTGGATTATCCTTAGCGGAGGTGAAAGAAGCGGCGCAACATGCAATTGATCATGTGCGCAGCATAGGCTTCGCCTATACCTCTTGTACCGTGCCTGCCAAAGGTACTCCGACATTTCATATTGAAGAGAACGAGATGGAATACGGGGTTGGCATCCATGGAGAACCTGGAATACGCAGGGAGAAAATTGTACCCGCAGATGAATTAGCACAGCGAATGGTTACCTCTTTGCTAGACAACTTCCAAATGAATGATCAGAAGCAGGAGGAAGTAGCCGTATTAATTAATGGTTTTGGAGGCACCCCGCTGCAAGAGTTATATTTGCTGAACAATTCTGTCATCCGCGAATTAACCGCTAAGAATAAGCAAGTGTTTAAAGTGTTTGTTGGTAACTACATGACCAGCATTGACATGGCAGGTGCATCGGTGACGATAATGAAGCTGGATGAGACACTGAAGAAATGGTTATCTGCGCCTTGTGATACACCAGCCTTGTCGATTAAAGGCCGTTTTGAGCCTGTGAACTATACTGAAGTAATCCAAGAAGAGAAAGCAGACAGCAATGTATCCTTTAAGAATAATACGGATGCTGCTGCAGCGGTGATTAAGAACAATCGGTTTACTTTACAAAATATCGTCTATCTGCTCGATCAAATGAGCCAGGTTATTATCGAGAATGAAGTTCCGTTCTGTGAGCTTGACTCCCACGCTGGAGACGGCGATTTTGGGATGAGTGTAGCTAAGGGCTTTAAACAGCTGAAAGTCGAGTGGGAAGATATTTTAACTCATCATTTCACTAATATCGGTGAGTTCCTTGACGCCTGCTCCATGGTCATTATGGAATATTGCGGTGGAGCATCCGGACCGATCTGGGGATCAGGCTTCCGCGCAGCGAGTAAAAATGTTCAGCAGAAGGAAGAGCTGACCATTCAGGAGTTTGCTGATATGATGCAGGCTGTTGTCAAAGGGATTCAAGATACGGGTGAAAGATCTTTTGGCAGAGGGGCTGTCGTCGGAGACAAGACATTGATTGATGCGCTTGTACCGTTCGCAGATGCCTGGACCCAAAGTGCAGAACAAGGCGACGATATCAAAGTGGCGGCAAATAAAGCAGCGGAAGCAGCTGTCCAAGGTTCTAAAAATACTATAGAAATCGTTGCCCGTATGGGAAGAGCCGGCACAGTGGGGGAACGCAGCATCGGTTATCCAGATGCGGGTGCTCATGCGCTTGGGGTTATTTTCACAGAGCTGGCAAAAGCAATGAAATAAACAAGGTTAACTGGCGTATCACCTAAAATTTAAAAAAAACGTACTGCATTAGCTGCAGTACGTTTTTAATTTAAATAACAAATTCAACGATGTATTGTTGGCAAATGAGTTCATATCCCAGCGATTGATATAGAGAAATGGCTCCTACATTCTCCTCAAAAACATTCAAATATACGTTAGCTGAAATGGCATGTCCTTGGCGTGTTAGCTCTGCACAGACTTTTTTACCATAACCATTTCTTCTCCAGGCCACATCTGTTCCGATATTTCCTAGTTCAACGTAATCCTCACTATATATATGGTATCCTCCTACAGCAATCAGCTCGTCTTGTGCCATCACACCATAGAACGGATTCTGTAATTCTTCTTTTGAAAAAGCCATGGTTTGCAGCTCGTTCATCTTTGCTTCAATTCGCTGGAAATGAGCAGGTCCTAAGTGCATAACATGCTTGTCCGCTGTTGGTAGAACATCTTCATGAATATGTTTCATAAGAAGCAATTTTTGGGGAGGGCTGTAGAACTCAAGCTGAGAAGCAAAGACCTGCAGCTCTTGTTCGTTAATAATAAAGCTACCCACCGCATGGTTATGTAGATGTAATTCATCTTTCATGAACGCCAACATTGAGCTGAGACAAAAGGATTGCTGAACTGGATATACAGAAAAAGCATTAAACGGAAGGCCACTTAAAAAGGCTAATACTCCAAGCAACTCGCCCTGGTCAGAATACTGACCGTAATGCACTGTGTTTTGTCTGCGAAAAGTAAGGTATGAATAATATAAAAAATGCTGTTCCTTATTAATCGAGCTTAATATAACATCTAACTCTGCTGCTGTTAATTTTCTATACATATACGACCTGCCTCCATTAACAATTGCTGTTGCTATTTCCTCTTGCCGAATTTGCACAACCTTTTCTAATATATCATAAATCAGAACTTTGTTTGCTTTATTGCTGGGTTGAGCCAAGTATGATACTATTGTCCCCTTAGAAACATAAAATGAGATATGAAGGTTTTCTTGAAAGGATGATATATATTAAGGCAATCTTAGTTCGGTACTTCGGAAATCCGCAAGATCGAACCGCCATGTTCAACGCTGCTTCCTTAGTCATCGATGCTTTTATTGGTATAGGCAAGTTAATTCTTGGGTTATATCTATTGTCCGGATGGTTCATCACAAATGCACTTTATTATCTGATCCTTTGTATAGCCAAAGGACAGGTGCTTCATAAATATACATTAGCTAAAAAAGTCAGTTCAGCACAGCAAAGGTATTCACTGGAGCTTTACGTTTATAAGCGTGGCGGTGTTTTTCTTTGTCTTCTAGGGGTTTCTTATCTGTTGGTCTGCCTGCGGATTTATCTAGTCGGAGATGCTTTGGTTTATGAAGGTTACATTGTATATCTGGTAGCACTGATCGCTTTTACAAAACTTGGTTTTGCCATTCATGGAAATATTGTTAACCGTCATCTCAAAAATCCCATTATATCAACATTAAAAATGATTAGCTTTACTGATGCCTTAGTCTCCATTGTTGTCACTCAAATGGCTGTGCTTACAATGAAAGGCTCACCTCAGGCATTAAACGCCAGCGCGTTGTTTGGCATGGGATGTAGTGTTTTATTTTGTCTGGGGGGGATCTGGATGATGCTCCGTAAGACAAAGGTTCCAATGAAGGAAGTAGAATTAATTAAAAATTAGATGATATCATAACTTCCCCTTATCCCTTAGGATGAGGGGTTATTTGTATTTTTATGTCATATTATCAGCGTTGAATGCCGAAGCTTATAGAAAATTATATTTTTATGCAACCTAAACACTTCTTTTCCTACTTTATAAGTGAATGCTTAATCAAATCGAACGGAAGTGATGGAGTGGAAGATAGTGAAATCATACAATTGTATTTTGCACGTAATGAAAGGGCAGTAGAAGAAACATCGAAAAAATATAGAAATTATTGTACTCGGATCGCTCATAACATTTTGTCTAATGCTGAAGATTCGGAAGAATGTGTTAACGATACCTTTCTTGGTGCATGGGAAGCAATACCGCCGAAGTCTCCTGCAAAGCTGTCCTCTTTTCTGGGGAGAATCACACGAAATATTGCTTTGAACAAATACGATTATTACATGGCTAAAAAACGGAATAAAAAATTCGATACGATTCTTAATGAATTAAACGATTGTTTATCCTCTTCAGACAACGTTGAAACCCAATACGAGGAAGCACAAATAGCCGAATCTATAAGCAAATTTCTACACAACATTAAGGAAGATCAGCGGAATGTTTTTTTGAGGCGTTACTGGTATTCTGATTCTTTGGCCGATATTGCCGCACGCTTCTCAATCAGTGAAAGTAAAACCAAATCAATTCTTTTCAGAACACGCAAAAAACTCCAAATATATCTTCAGAAAGAGGGTTATTTCCTTTGAATAATAAAGAACTCTTCAAAACAATCGGTTACATAGACGAAAATCTGATAGAAAAAGCCAACTCCGCGAGACGCACTAATAAAAAAGCTTATGTAAAGTGGGGCTCACTCGCAGCTTGTGCTGCATTGGTGTTAGGTGTGGCCGTTTATAAATTTCCGCAGACTCCGTTGCCTAATTCACCACAAATATCACAGCAGACACCAGTCTCGTCTCCCACAGGGGTTCGCAAAATTCTGAATTACAATGGATACCGTTATGCATTCGTAGCAGATGGCGCTCAGTTTAAGTTCACAGGTATGGAGCCTGACAAATCGCTTGGTGCATTAGAGTTTGATCTCAACCAAGAGCCCGGAAAGAATGACGGGGATAAGAATGCGGAAAAAGATTATGCCGCTACGTTCGCTATGGGTGGAAAGCTGTATGAAATCCCAACATACCCATCCCATTTTCGTATTGCAGTTAAGGATGAGCAATATTATTATCTAGCTGAAATTGTGGCGAAGGTAGACGATTCTGCAATGAGCGCGAAGGAGTATCTAGATCTGGCTAATCTGAAGGAGCATGCAAAAGATATCTATATTCTGAATCATGTGGGGAATGACGTGCAAAAGACTATCACTGATCATCCTATTGTTGAGTCCATTATCGAAGGTTTGTACAGCGCAAAAAAAACAGAGCTAAGCATTAAGGAATATGAAGCTCTTGCAGCGGCGCAATCCCAAGGAAAATCATATCAATTACAGTTCAACCTCAAAGACGGGACTTATATCGCCATGTATATCATTCCCGAATTAAAGGTGGTGTCTATGGGTGATGCTTATTATTATTTGCCTGATGCCTTTTTTGATCAAACCAGCGACCTCTTTTCAGGGCTGACACAAGAAGTGCTACCGCTTTACTGAGAAGGCGGAGATAAGAGATCCTTAAAAACTGTACATTGCAGGTTATCTAATATCTCGCATATAATGATCTAAATGATAATCGTTATCATTTAATAGAAGAGAAAAGGTGATCTGCTCATGATAAAACATAATATTGGGATTACGGAGTGCAGCTTACCTGCTGAGTGTATAACAGAATGACAAGTTCATCTATTCATAACATCTATAACGGGTATTTCGATGCTTTGTTTGAGGCTCCGTCTATGAGGGGCACTACAGAGAGGAAACATTTTGCACAATCCAGTACACAAGGATACGTCGATAGAGTGATCACACCCTCCGGGATCGAAATTGTTGATAGTGATTACCGTTTTGCTGATGATCGCCTAGTTCGGGTTCAATCCGAAGCGGCGATGATTGAGTTAAGCTTTTGTCTGCAGGGAAGCGGGGAAGTTCATGTAACAGATACCAGCCATGAGTTAATGCCCGATAGTTGTTCATTGCAGTTCATGCAGGATTTCCAAGCGGAATTTCACTATCGCAGTGCTGAACCTATCCGTTTATTGTCCATAGGTGTACCGGTTACACTATTCGATTCATGGATGGCGGATCAAGGCTCTTCACATGCTCGCAGCTTATCCGGGCTGTTAGATTCACGTGCTTTTCGAATGTTCCGTATGCCTATTCTTCCAGAAACCACCCGATTATTGGTGCAATTGAGAGACTGTCCATATCATACCTCCATGCGCCGGTTGTACGTAGAGGGGAAGGCATTAGAACTCCTATCTGTATATTTTGACGCATTTCTTTTTGAGCAGAAACATACTAAACGGAGTTTGCATTTATCACGTAGTGACCGAGAAAACATTCGAAAAGCCAGGGATATCATCCTTGACCACATGGCAAACCCACCTTCGCTAATCGAATTGTCCAAGCTGGCAGGCATTAACGAATACAAATTAAAAGTTGGTTTTAAGGAAGAGTACGGAACAACTGTATTTGCATATTTACGGAACAAACGTTTAGAAAAAGCATGGGAAATCATAAGTACCGGGGAGATTAGTGTCAGCCAAACAGCGACGATGGTAGGTTACAACAACTTTAGTCATTTTGCCGAAGCTTTTCGGAAGCAGTATGGAATTAATCCTTCAGAAGTAATTAAAAAACGATAAAAATTAAATAAATATCCGCCAAACCGTTATTCAATCCCTCTGCCGGTAGTTCTGTCCTATCAGCAGAGTGTATGATCGGACTTGCTAGAAGTGAGAATGATTATCAGTAGATTGGAGAGGGTTGGAAAAAATGTTCAGTTTAAAACAGATCTCTTTTGTGGGAATCGCCTTAATCATGATGGTGATGCTGTACGGGTGTGGGAATTCAGGTCAGGAGGCTAAAGTAGAAAATTCTCAACCTGCGGTAAATTCAGAACCCGTCGCTACTAATTCGACCGAAACACGTACCCTCAAGGATGCTAAAGGGGATATTGTAATACCGGTGAACCCGGTTAGAATTGCCGATGTATCCGGCTCAACGGAAGAACTTCTGGTGCTTGGATATAAACCTGTTATTACTGGGAATACAGATATGGCTAATTCATTAGAAATCACTCCTATTCTCAAAAAAGAACTGCCTGATGTAACTCCCGCTGGATGGTTTCAGACGGAAGTCAACTTAGAAGCGATCATTGCAGCAAGCCCTGATTTGATACTGGCAGGACCTACCCAAGAAAAAATCTATGATCAACTAAATATGATTGCTCCAACAGTGAGGGTGCCTTATGGTTTTAACGCTTTTAGAGAGCGATTTGCATTTGTTGCGGAGGTGCTTGATAAGAAAGCGGAAATGGAAACGTGGCTGAAGGCCTATGATCAACGTGCTCTACTACTACATGATCAAATCACTGAGATAACCAAGGAAGAGACGTTTGCGGTAATCGAAGCTACAGAGAAAGAAATACGCATCTATTCCCGCACAGGTATTGCGGATATGATTTTTAATGATCTAGGATTACCCATCGCGCCAGGTACACCGGAGCCAGATCCATGGGGAGGGAAAGTGACAAGTCTAGAAGCACTGTCCACCTTTAATCCAGACCATATCATTTTATTATCCGATAATGACCAGAATGTTCTTGACCAAAGCAAGGTCTGGAGCAATCTGAAAGCTGTAAAATCGAATAATATATATCGTATAACAAGCAGACAAAATTATAATGAGGCTTTCTTTGCTTTAGGAAAAGAAGCATTGTTGGAGCAAATAGCCGAACAAATCAAGGAACATATCAAACAGTAAAGGATAATTTAATCTTTTCTCGAATATTCTCTGAGTTGCAATGATTATTATTTGAAGGGATGATTAAATTGAAGCAAGGGATATTAGTTTTTCTAAATGGAACTTCAAGTTCCGGAAAGACCTCCATATCGACTGAACTGATAAAACAGAAAGAGATTCCTTTTTATCATTTATCAATTGATGATTTTTTTAATAATTACAATGATTTTATTAATAATAAATTTCCAGATGAACCTCCAAGAGAAATAGATCATCAAGTCGTTTCCCAAATATTAGATGATTCCATATTCTCAGTGTACCGCTCGACAATTAAATTGTTAATAGAAATGGGTTTTAATGTAATAGTAGATACCGTAATCGACAATGATAAGAGGTTTAATGTGTTTCTTGAGCAATTTTTCGATCAGCCTACGTTATTTATAGGTGTAATATGCTCGAAAGAAGAACTCATAAGAAGAGAGCAAACAAGAGGAGATAGAAAGATTGGACTAGCAGCTTCACAGTTTAGCAAAGTATATTGCTTTGATGAATATGACCTCGAAGTAAATACGGAAGAGATGAATTCAATAGAATGTGCCGAAAAGATATTAAGTTTTATTAAGTCCAATAAGGAATACTCGGTATTTAAGAAATTAAGTAAAAGAAATGTTAGTGTTTCCTAGATGGCGTATCCAGATAACACCATATTCAAGCGGGTCAAAAAAGAGAGGATCCTTTATAATGATGAGAATGGTTCTCACTATTATGAAAACTTGATCGGAGAGCGGTAGCAATGACTGGAATAGATTTTCATCACAATTTCAATCTTTTTTTCGATGGGCTTGAGCTGCCGCGGCAGAATAGAGATCGTACAGAGCACATGGCACTACATTCGCAAAGGGGAGAAGGGTTCGTTCGTCGATTCGTCCCACGCTTTGATATCAATGTGGTGGTATCCGATTTTACCTTTCGCCAGGATTACAGCGTGCCTCTCGTAACCAAAACAGCAATGGTTGAGCTTAATTATTGTTTGCAAGGGAAAAGAGAAGTCTCTGTTGATGGTGTCCAGTATGAGTTTGTTCCGGGAAGCTGTACGCTACAACTCATGAATGAAGTTGGCTCTCAATTTGAGTTTCAGGGGAATGAATCTTATCTGATGTTAGGCATAGGTATTCCTGTTTCGACTTTTCATCACTTCATGGAAGAAGGCGGGGGTGGGAGATCCGCTGATTTTGACCGCATTCTTGGCCAAGCATCTTTTCGTGTTTTTCAGGAAACGATGCAGCCGTCTACTGCTATCGTGCTTGAGCGAATGCTGGCAGCTCTTCAAAACCGCAGCACCAAAAATCTGGAGATCGAATGTAGTACATTAGAGCTTTTGTCGTTGGGCTTTCAATCGATTCTAACAGAAGGTACTTCTGGGACAACAAAGCTGTCGAAAAGCGACATGACAAAAATTAGTGAAGCCCGGGACATCATGTTGCAACGGATGATAGATCCGCCAAGCCTGTTGGAGCTCTCCCGATTGATTGGAATGAATGATAACAAATTAAAATCAGGCTTTAAAGAAATGTTCGGAACAACTGTATTTGGCTATTTGCGGGATATAAGGTTGGAGAAGGCTCTACACCTATTGCAGCAAGGTAATTTGAACGTTAATGAGACATCCTGTGCTGTAGGTTATTCCAACTCAAGTCACTTCTCAGAGGTGTTTCGGGAGAAATACGGGATTAATCCCGGCAAGCTTGTGAAACAGTTTGCTTCTTCTGTACTGTTGACTTCAAAACACGAATCGAACCTTTAAAGAATACGGAGATAACAGTTGCAAATAACCCACCAGTCACGACTGGTGGGTTATTACATTTACATATGAAGAGAAACGCAAAATCCCTCAGAATTTATTCTATCTCTCGACTACTGTTTCTCCTTCAATTAACACAGGTTGATAATAAGTATTGTTGGGAAGATCCTTTTTTCCTTGTAATTTTTTAATGACCCAATCCGCTGCATCACGGCCCATAGTTTCTTGGGGATGTGTTAAAGTGGTCAGTTTGATGTTCGCATTTTGGGCAATATAGGAGTTGTCCTGGCCAATAATTGATAATTCCTCTGGTATAGAAATGTCTAGCTGTCTGCAAGCATTGACCACTTCCAGACCAACCTCGTCGTTGTAGCAGACAATCGCAGAGAGGGTATCTCTATTTTTATTTAGGAAATCCTTCAAGTTCGTAGCTAAGGTTTGTTTGGTCTCGGTGTTGAACGAAAATATTTGCTCTGGATAAAACCGCAATTTAGCTTCTTCGAGGGCTTTGATATAACCCTTCATTCGATATTTGCCCTGTAAATCATCCATTTTTGCGATAAGTCCAATTTGAGAGTGGCCTTTGGAGATCAATTCTTTTGTTGCCAGATAACTGGACTGCACATCGTCAAGACAAAGGAAGGGGAGCTCTATTTCCTCATAAAAAGCATTAATCATAATGAGTGGAATATCTTGCTCCTTAAACGACAGATAATACGCAATATTGGGATTATACAGATTACTTTTCGTAGGTTCAATAATTAAACCATCTACGCCGTAGGACAACATCATTTCGAGAGCTTTTTTTTCTTGCGCAACATCGTTATTGGTACTAGCCAATAGTAGTGAATAGTTATCCTCATTCATTCGGCTTTCAATCCCCCGGATAATAGAAGGGAAGATGTAGTCAGAGATATAAGTCGTAATTACACCGATCGTCTTCTTATGGGAACTCCCGCCGGTCTTTGTGCGATATTGGTTGCTGACATACGTGCCAGAACCTTTTTCGCTGCGGAGGAATCCTTCGTTGGATAGCTCTAAAATGGCTTTTCTAACAGTCTGTCTGCTAACCTCGTACAAGGACTGCAAGGCAGACTCCGTAGGAATTTGTTCGCCTACATTGTAATCTCCTGAAAGGATCTTGCTTTTTATATCCTCTATAATCACTTGATACTTTGGTTTCATGTAATTCCTCTTTCCATACTTGTTCGCTTTATAATTCGTACATTTCGTTAAGTTGTATGTACAAATTATAGCATGACTACGAATTAAATATAAAGGGGCTCTTTTTTTATGAAAAATGTAAATATTTCGTACCTTTAGATCATCATAAACAAACTAAGTCCGGAGTTAAATTATTATCTTCTCCATATTTGTATGTATATATAACTATTTTATTGACAAATGTACGTACAAAAATTTATACTAAAGCTGTCAATTAAGAAAGCGAATTCTTTTATATTAAAAAAGCGCTGTCAGAGAGGTGACCAACGTGATATCGAATCGATTAAGCATCGAAGAAGCAATCAATAAGGGAGAAACTTCGCTAGGGATTGAATTTGGATCCACGCGTATTAAAGCAGTACTTATTGATCATAGTTTTCAAACGATCGCTTCTGGAAGTTATGAATGGGAAAATCAGTTGAAAGACGGCTTTTGGACGTACAGCCTAGAAGATATTATCAAAGGTCTACAAGATGCTTATCGTGAGATGAAGCAAGAAGTTCAACAAAATTACGGAATCACCCTCCAAACCGTTGGTTCAATCGGGTTTTCTGCAATGATGCATGGATATATGGCTTTTGACGAACAGGATCAATTGCTCGTTCCGTTCCGGACTTGGCGTAATGCAACAACGGGTAAGGCAGCCAAAGAACTGACAGATGTATTTAAATTCAATATTCCTGAACGTTGGAGTATTGCTCATCTTTATCAGGCGATCTTAAACAAAGAAGAACATGTGCCGCAGATTCGGTTTGTTACAACGTTAGCAGGATACATTCATTGGTTATTGACCGGCAACAAAGCACTTGGTGTTGGAGATGCTTCAGGTATGTTCCCGATTGATGAATCCATAGGAAATTATAATGAATCTATGATACAACAGTTTGATGAGCTTATTGCTGGCAAAGGTTATTCGCTGAAGACCAGCGACCTTCTTCCTAAGGTGTATGTTGCCGGTGAGCAAGCAGGTCTATTAACCGAAGCAGGAGCCAAAATTCTGGATCCATCATTGCAATTACAAGCTGGGATTCCGCTTAGTCCTCCAGAAGGGGATGCAGGAACCGGTATGGTTGCTACCAATAGTGTAAGAAAACGTACCGGGAATGTCTCCGTAGGAACCTCTGTTTTTGCCATGATCGTATTGGAAAAAGAGCTTTCCAAGGTTTATCCGGAAATCGATATGGTGACTACGCCAGACGGAAGTCCAGTAGGTATGGTTCATGCTAATAACTGTTCAAGTGACCTTAATGCCTGGCTCGGATTATTCCGTGAATTCTATGAAGCGATGGGGCAAAAAGCCGAAGCTGACAAATTGTACAGCGTACTGCTGAATAAAGCTTTGGAAGCAGACCCAGATGCCGGTGGATTGCTCAGTTACGGTTATTTCTCGGGTGAGAACATTACGGGGTTAGAAGAAGGTCGTCCGTTATTTGTACGTTCGCCTGAGAGCAAATTTAATCTGGCTAACTTTATGCGTACACATTTGTTCAGCGCCTTTGGTGCTTTGAAAATTGGAATGGACATTTTGACGAAAGAAGAGAATGTAGCCATAGATAGTATTTTAGGACACGGCGGTATATTTAAGACTCCGGTTGTTGGCCAAAGAATGATGGCAGCTTCACTGAATGTTCCTGTTTCCGTAATGTCGACAGCTGGAGAAGGCGGCGCATGGGGAATGGCTATTCTTGCCTCCTACATGATGAACAAAAATCAGGAAGAAAGCTTGGAAGACTTCCTCGATCAAAAAGTGTTCAAAGATGTAAAGGGAGAAGAAATTCATCCCGATGCAACCGACATTAAAGGTTTTGAAACCTTTATCGAACGTTATAAAAAAGGTCTGGCGATTGAGCAATCCGCTGTTGATAATTTAGTCTGAAAATGGAGGGACCAAGATGTTAGAACAACTTAAAGAAGAGGTTTTTCAAGCCAATCTGGAATTGCCGAAACATGGACTAATCAAGTATACATGGGGAAATGTGAGTGCAATTGATCGCGAAAGTGGATTATTCGTAATCAAACCTAGTGGTGTAGATTATGAAACAATGAAAGCCAGCGATATGGTAGTTGTTGATCTGGATGGCAATGTGGTTGAAGGGGAGATGAGACCTTCCTCCGATACACCTACTCACGCAGTACTTTATAAACATTACTCCGAAATTGGCGGAATCGTGCATACACATTCCACTTGGGCGACTATCTGGGCACAAGCAGGACTTGACGTTCCTGTAATGGGAACTACGCACGCTGATACATTCTATGGCTCCATTCCTTGTGCGCGTTTCTTGACGCAAGAGGAAATCGATCGGGGTTACGAAGCGGAAACAGGTAATGTAATCATCGAAACCTTTGAACAACGCGGGATAGATATTATGGCGGTTCCCGGTGTTTTGCTTAAAGGCCACGGACCCTTTACTTGGGGGAAAAATGCAAAATCCGCTGTAATGAACAGCGTAGTGTTGGATGAAGTATCGAAAATGAATTTATTTGCTAGAGAGTTGAACCATTTTGCGGAAGAATTGCCACAACGTATTCTAGATAAACATTACTTGCGCAAACATGGGAAAGACGCTTATTACGGTCAAAAATAATCAAACCACAAAATGATGAAAAGAGGATGAATATGTCAACAGCAGTAGCAAAAGAATTTTGGTTTGTCGTAGGTTCGCAACATCTTTATGGGGAAGAAGCATTGGCTGAAGTTAAAGCGCACGCACAAACGATGACAGATGCTTTGAATAAAAGCGGAGTTTTGCCTTACCCACTAGTATTGCAGGATTTGGCTGTCAGCGCAGATAAAATCACCAACATTATGAAAGAAGTTAACTACCGTGACGAAGTTGCCGGTGTCATCACTTGGATGCATACTTTTTCACCTGCAAAAATGTGGATCCGCGGAACAAAAATGCTGCAAAAACCTTTGCTTCATCTAGCTACGCAATATAATGAAAGTATTCCATGGGCAACAATTGATATGGACTTTATGAACTTAAACCAAGCAGCTCATGGTGACCGTGAATATGGTTTTATTAACGCCCGTTTGAACAAACAAAACAAAGTGGTTGTAGGCTATTGGGAACGCCCTGAAGTTCAAAAGCAAATTGCAGAATGGATGGACGTAGCCGTTGCTTATAACGAAAGCTTCAATATCAAAGTTGCTCGTTTTGGTGACAACATGCGTAACGTTGGTGTAACTGAAGGAGATAAAGTTGAAGCCCAAATTCAATTTGGCTGGACGGTTGACTACTTTGGTATTGGTGACCTGGTTCAAGTCATTAATGAAGTTAAAGAAGAAGAAATCGATGGTTTGTTTGCTGAGTATGCAGAGCTGTATGAATTCGACTATGGCACTAACAGCAAAGAAGCTTGGGAAGCTAGCGTAAGAGTTCAAGCAAGCTATGAAATTGCTATCAAACGTTTCCTTGATCAAGGTGGCTACAATGCCTTCACCTCAAACTTCGAAGATTTACATGGAATGAAACAACTTCCAGGACTTGCTGTTCAACGTTTGATGGCACAAGGATATGGTTTTGCTGGAGAAGGAGACTGGAAGACTGCAGCTCTCGACCGCTTGCTTAAAGTGATGAGCCATAACCAATCGACTGGCTTTATGGAAGATTACACTTATGAATTGACAGTTGGACAAGAATCTATTCTTCAATCCCATATGCTTGAAGTAGATCCAACTTTGGCAAGCAACAAACCAAAAATCATCGTGTCTCCACTAGGTATTGGTGGTAAAGACGATCCAGCCCGTTTAGTATTTGACGGCAAAGCAGGAGACGGTGTAGTGGTTTCCATGGCTGACTTCGGTACGCATTACAAACTTTTGATTAATGAAGTGACTGCTTTTGAACCAACTGTTCCAGCTCCAAACCTTCCAGTAGCTCGTGTGCTTTGGAATGTTAAACCAAACTTCCAAGACGGAGTTAAAGCTTGGATCGAAAATGGTGGCGGTCACCACACCGTTGTTTCATTAACTCTTACAACAGACCAAATTATTGCTTACGCAAAACTTGTGAACTTGGAATATGTAGTTATTAAATAATAGCAAAGCTTTATTACGATTAATAGGACTCCATTCCTCGGCTTTTTGAGGAATGGAGTCCTATTGTTTTGTTCGATTTACTTCAATAAATGCGATAGTTTCCACTTAGGGCCAGTAAACTAAAGAAGTACAGACAGTTATCATAATAACGACGTTGTCCAGTTCGCAAAGGTGTATCCCAAAACAAACGGACAAAATGCTCTGCCTCCGGGCCATCAGAAGCAAGCGAAGCCATAGCGTTGGTCGCCAAAAGGCCTACCGGATGCAGCGCCGGTTCGTCGAATGCCTGTCCCTCAATGGTATACCTCCGGTAATTGGAAACTTCGATATTCCTAAAAAAAGCTTGAATCCGGTTACATTGATCGACCTGCCAGCTGTCCTTTTGGAACCATGCCCAGTCCAAACCGATATTAGCCGCAACCCGGTAAGCATCACTGAAAAAATGACTGAAATCACCATGAGGCTGGGGTTCTGCCGGGGTGCCGTTAAAATTAGCATATTCGGGAGCGAGACCAGTTATAGGATTACATGTAGTGTGTAGATATGAGCGGCTGGCTTCCGCCGCTTCTCGCCAAAACATGTGGTCACCTGCATCAGCCCACAAAGCGAACAAATCATAGAAATGGGGGAGATGGTAAGATGGATCACTGAAGGTGGATTCCGGTACGAATTTAATCAGTTTCGTTTCCGCGTCCCACATTGAGTCACCAGCGCCTGTTTCAGTTTTATGTACACAAGCACGCAATATTATTCGAGCCTGCTCGGAATAATTATAAGGTTCCGGACCGTTCCCCCAACGTTTTGAGGCAAAAAACAAAGCCATGGCGAAAAACTCTTCCCCGTCCGGTGCGGGTCCTTGAGAAATTCTTGTACCGTCAGGCTTGCAGTGCCAAGCAAAGTAATCGGCATAACGGCCTTCTTTGTGCTGCATAAACGTCTTAGAGAAGTTCCATAAACGATCAAACTCATCTTTTTTATTCATTTGAACAGCCATCATCATCCCGTAGGACATTCCTTCAGACCTAACATCCAGATTACCTGTATCCAGAATATAGCTTTTATCCTCGTCCAGCGGATAGTAGATTCGTACGTTCGGATCTCCGTAAAACAAATCACTCCAAGTTTCTTCGAGTTTAGCGTTGATTTCATCTTCAGAAAAGCCGAGCTCCTTAAATAAATTGCGATATTTCCCCGTATAAAAAGCACCTTGTTGTGTTATTGGCATGATATTTCCCCTCCTATGCACTACAGCATGCACTCCATTTCAATAAAAACTAAGGATGGATGGTTTGAATGGTGCCATCATCGTTGTATTTCAGCTCCGTATATTTTACAGAACGCTTGTTGTCAGCACCACCAGATAAAGAACTATCATGATAAAATAAATACCATTTCTCTTTAAACTGAACAATAGAATGGTGTGTTGTCCAGCCCAGGACGGGTGTAAGTATTTTTCCTTGATATAAAAAAGGCCCAAGCGGATCTTTACTGATAGCGTATACAATATTATGGGTAGTACCCGTGGAATAAGAAAGATAATAATAACCGTTATATTTATGAACCCATGGACCTTCAAAATATCTTCTCTCTTCATCTCCAGCAAGAATCGGATTTCCGTTCGTATCGACGATGGATATTTCTCTAGGCGCACCTTCAAAGCTCAGCATGTCCTCGCTCAGCTCCGCTACGATAGGTCCTAGAGCAGGTGCCGTTTCAGCCGGTCCCTCTGCATCCGCAACAAATGAGCCGGTTTGCCATTTTTCAAGTTGACCGCCCCAAAGACCCCCAAAGTATATATATGATTTGCCATCATCATCAACGAAAACAGCGGGATCAATGCTATAACTGCCAGGAATGTAGTTCGGTTCAGGTGTAAAGGGTCCCGAAGGTGACGCTGAGGTTGCAACCCCAATTCGGAAAATATCGTCATGGTCTCGGGCTGGGAAAAACAAATAGTAGGTATTGTTTTTGTATGCTGCATCCGGAGCCCACATTTGCTGTTTAGCCCATGGGACATCCTTCACATGAAGCACTTCACCGTGGTCGATACAAGGGGAGCCATCTCCATCAATAGACAGAACATGGTAATCCTCCATATTATATTGGTCACCGTTGTCATTAGAGATCATATCGTGATCCAGGTCATGAGAGGGATAAATATAAATCTTGCCTTCAAATACATGAGCAGAAGGGTCCGCAGTATAAATATGAGTTACGAGAGGTTCATTGGGTTGCACTGGCTTTGTCAAGTCATTTCCTCCTATAAAGTTAATCGCTTACAAAGTTAATGGTATAAGAACTTTAGGACTCTGTATATATAGCAACTATAGTTTATACCCCACAAAGTTTAGATGTTGCTTTCTTGACCTTGCAGATCCTTTCCCATTTATGCTGCCTCACAATATTTTCTCTAGATAATCTGGTACAATAGAAATCTCCAAACTTTGACCTTACAAATACGATGAGGTGAGATTAACATAAGGGAATATAAATCATAATTTTACACAAGAATGAATGTTAGAGCGAAAGACACCAAGTATTCTACATTATATTTTTAAAAAGATGAGGTCAGCTTAATGCAAAAAATTCAAAATTCCAGAATCTACTTTATAGGTATACATGTGCTTTTATTAATCTTATTGTTCACCTCTTTGTATGCTTATTCCCCCTGGATTCGCATTAAAGTAAAGGAAATTATCATGCCTGCGGATAAAGTATATACCATCGCTCACCGTGGTGCTTCAGGATATGCTCCTGAGAATACAATACCTGCATTCGAGCTAGCCATTGATATGAAGACCGATTATATCGAGTTAGACATTCAGTTAACAAAAGATCATGTTCCTGTTGTTATTCACGATGGGACCGTAAATCGTACCACGAATGCTAAAGGGTATGTAAAGGATTTTACTTTAGAGCAGATCTCAAAATTAGACGCGGGTTCATGGTTTAATGAACAATATCCCATGTTCGCTAGAGATAAATATGTAGATTTACGTATTCCGACACTAAAAGAGGTATTTGAAAGGTTCGGAAAAGAAGTGGACTATATGATTGAGATTAAAGATCCCACGTCGAATTCGAACATCGAGGCATTGTTAAACGAAGAAATCTTAAATTATGATCTGTCGGCTCATGTTGCTATTCATTCATTTAGTGAAGCGAGTTTGCGTAGATTCCATTCCATAAATCCAGCAGTCCCTCTTTATCAAATTGTATGGTATGATTTCCCTGTTTATAAAATATCAGAATCCTATGTGAATAGATTAAAAACTTATGCGGTAGGCATAAGTCCTAACTTTCAAAAAATAAATGCTGCATATGTCGCGCAGGCAAAAAATTCAGGGCTAAAGGTGTTTCCATATACTGTGAATTATCAAGTGAATATGGATAAAGCCGTAATTTGGGGTGTAGATGGTGTACATACAAATTTCCCTGACCGCTTTAACGAAGTAATTAAGAATAATAAAAGGTAAAGGGATGTGAAATCACCCTTTTCTGGACATAAATAAAGCTGTCGGGACTTTCTCGACAGCCTAAGAACCTTTATCCAAAGGTTCTTTTTTTACGGAAAATCAATTATTTTTGTTTCTTCTTTCTAATGAAGTCTTTTCTCGTGAAATTGTAGATGAAGCTCCCGTACTTGTTCTGCAAGATCGGGTACAGGGCCATCTACGAACGTTTCGTAAATAACCTCCTGAATACTTAAATTACGGACGGGTGATGCTGCAATTCCCATATCATTTAACCACGCCGATAATTGCTTCGAGGAACTGGCATATACAATTCGTCCTAAATGAACCCACCCGTGTGCCGCTGCACACATAGGGCAATGTTCTCCGGAGGTATACACTGTTGCCTGCTTACGTTCTTCCAGTGTCATATTCTGAGCTGCCCAGCGGGCTAAAGCGAATTCGGGATGCTGAGTATGGTCACCGCTACCTACATGGTTGCGGTCTTCCGCCAGCACTTCGCCACTTGCTGATACAAGGACGGAACCAAAGGGTTCGTCCCCAGCTTCGAGTGCAATTTGGGCAAGTTCAATACAACGCTTAAGATGTTTGATATCCGTGTCGTTTATCATGATGTTAGAACCTCCTGAATTTTAATTTATTGATAAGTTTCATGAATAGTAGGCCTGAGCCTGTTTGTTCACCACATTCTTCTATGTTAGCATGTAAAGTATTCGATGAAAAATATATCATGCAATATCAAGCTAGGGAGGATATATAAAAATGAAGCATCCATTTATATTGAACGCCGTATGGAACGGTGGCCGTAACAGTGACGGAACTATTGAAGCTGGACAGCTTAAGACTCAAATTTCCATTCCGAAGGAAATGGGAGGACCCGGAGTAGGAACGAATCCGGATGAGATGCTTTTGGGAGCAGCAGCAACCTGTTATCTCATTACACTTGCAGCAATGCTGGAGCGGGCAGGGCTTACGACTTCAGAGCTGACGTTAACCTCAGAGGCGACGGTCGATGTAACGAATAACATTTTTACATATGAAGCCATCAAACATTCACCCCTAATCACCCTTACCAAAGATGCGTCACAGGACGATATCGATAAAACCATCCGAATTGCCCATAAAGCAGAAGGCTCCTGCATGATCTCCAGAGCCGTTGCAGGAAATGTAGAAATCACGACAGAGCCAACGGTGCTGACTGCAAGCCTATAAAATTGAGTCCTAGGTAATCAGAGAGGAGACGTTAACTTTGAACGTTGAGTTATATAAGGATTTGATCAAGGATGAGCGCGGAAATTATTACGTGGCTGTACAAAAAGAGGGCAACGAGCTGACTTTGGTAAACGCAATGCTAGAGCGGTCTTACCAAGAGGTGTGGGAATTTAATGAAGCTTTCAAAAAGAAGTACGCGGAATACGAGCATCAGTTCATCGGCAAAATGATTATGGACAAGCTGCGGCACGATGTTGTTTTTGCCTCCAAAGAAGACGGCCATGGCCGAATGTATGATCTGGCTGCGGTGACAGTTGATTACAAGCTTATTTTTATCGATATGATCGAATTTTACCGAAACCCTCGAGTAGGACTTAATCATGACAACAACATCCATTAAGCTTAGTGTATTAGATCTCGTACCTGTTTTTAATACGGTGGATGCTAGTACCGCATTGGGACAAGCAGTGAAGCTGGCTCAGACAGCAGAAAGACTGGGATATACTCGTTATTGGGTTGCTGAACATCATGATATGCCGGGATTAGCATGTACCTCTACGGAGGTGCTTTTATCGCATATTGGAGCGAAAACAGCACACATTCGCCTTGGCTCAGGTGCTTTATTGCTGCCACATTATAAGCCGCTAAAGGTGGTGGAAGCATTTCATTTGCTGGCCAGTTTGTACCCGGGACGCATCGACCTTGGATTAGGCAGAGCTCCCGGCGGTACTGCTGAAGTAAGTTTAGCACTGAGTGGCAATTTTCTCGAAAATGTTTGGAAAATGCCAGAACTCCTTAAAGGCGTCACTGAATTATTGCAGGGTAACTATTCCTATGAAGGACGTTCAATAACCGCCCGTCCGGTCCCACCCATATCTCCAGAGCTATGGCTGCTGGGTACAAACAAGAAAAGCGCGGCATATGCTGCCGAGTTTGGAGCAGGTTATGTGTTCGGCCAGTTCATGAGCGATGTAGCAGGGGAGGAGGTTTTGCAGGCTTACCGTGAAACCTTTACTCCTTCTTCACTTTCTCCTGAACCGCAGGCCATGGTTGCTGTTGGCGTCATTTGCGCCGAGACTGAGGAAGAGGCAGAGCGATTGGCCTCATCTGGTACGACATTATTCCAACAAGAAGGTTCTGCCGAAGCGAAGTCTGAGCCCTTGGAACGCAAGCTGCTGGTAGGTACTCCGGAAAGTGTTAAAGGTAAGTTGGAACGGTTATCTCTTTTGTATGGAGTTAATGAATTCATTATCGTTACCATGATTCCAGATTATGAGAAACGGTTACATTCGTTCGAACTGCTTGCCCAAGCGTGCTGGAGTTCTTAATAAAGGAGGTCCATATGTATGAAGTCTCATACCTCTGATCAAATTAAAATCCCACCAGGATTTTGGGCTGGATTAAGTCAATTAGGAATAACTGCACAAGATGTAGCCAGCAAAGCAAATCTTCCACTTAGCCAGATCACAGAGTCAGAAGTCACCACCGCCCAATATTTCGCAGTCTGGCAGGCATATTCCGATCTCATTGGGGATACAGCCGAAGGAATCATTAAGCTTGCAACCGTCTTTGAAACTACACAATATCCGCCTACGGTCTTAGCAACATACCATGCTAAGGACTATCGCGATGCTCTTAAGCGAATGGTACGATACAAACAAATGTGCCCTCCTGAAAGCTTGCGTTTTACCGAAGAAGGCGAGCTATGTACAATCGAATTGGAATGGCAGCATCCCGGGCATTTTGGTCCACCGCTGCTACTAGGCCTCACTTTGGCATTTCTTCTAGAGCTTGGGCGGCGAGGCACAGGTCTACCTTTGACAGCACAGCTTGTCGAGTTTTCACAGCCTATAGGAAATGTAAAGATTCTTGAAGCTTATTTCGGCTGCCGAATTCAGATAGGTGCTCAATATAATCGTTTGACGTTGCGTCGAAATGATTTGGATCGGCCTTTTATCTCGTACAACGAAGAGCTGCTGGAGATTCTGACTCCCGTTTTGGACCGGACGCTTGCTGAACAGAAGGGCACTCGCTCTATAACCGAGAGGGTCAAATGGTTCATGAAACGCAGCTTCAGCGGAGGACGCCCTGACATTCATGCTGTTGCGAAGGCATTAAGTATGAGTGACCGTACGTTGCAACGCAGGCTTACTGAAGAAAACACAAGCTTCAAGCAATTGCTGACACAAGCTAGACATGAGCAAGCACGAGAGTATCTGGCAGATCCATCGCTTGATATTAAAGAAGTGGCTTTCTTGATTGGATATGAAGACCAGAACTCGTTCTACCGTGCCTTCCGTCTTTGGGAAGGTGATACTCCTTCAAATTGGCGTACTGAACATTTAGGTTTAAACTCGATACCCTCTTCATAAAGACAGTATTTTCAGAGATTTATCATTGGCGTGTTAAACAAGAACTTTGGCGCAATCCGCTAGTTACTGAACAACCCCAGTACGATAATATAATCCTAGCCGGCACACAGGACTGTTCTTGAAATGACAACTACTCAGCACGCCGTGATAAAAGGAGAAATGTAATATGGATATGGGATTAAATAATAAAACAGCTTTAATTACAGGATCAACAAAAGGTATTGGCAAAGCAATCGCCTTTGAACTTGCTAAAGAAGGAGTTAATGTACTGATTAATGGACGGAATTATGATCAGGTAGAACAAACTGTAAATGAAATAAAGTCAAATTTCCCGGCTACCTCTCCACAAAATGCTACAGCGGATATTGTGAATATTGAACAAAGAGAAGCCTTATTCGAAAAATACCCTAATATAGATATTTTAGTTAATAATATGGGTATCTATGAAATTATGAAATATGAGGACGTTGACGACGAAATATTCGAAAAATACTTCCGTACTAATGTCCTTGCTGCAAATGGATTAACAAAATTCTATTTACCTAAAATGTTACAAAAAGATTATGGCCGCATTCTCTTTATTGCTAGTGAAGAAGCCATTATGCCTTCAGGCCAAATGCCTCAATATGCAATGACCAAATCAATGTTATTATCATTGTCAAAAAGCTTATCTAAGTTAACGATAGGAACTGAAGTTACAGTCAATACAATCATGCCAGGACCAACACTTTCTGAAAATGTGCATCAAATTATTGATGGGATATACTCCAATGAAGATATGACTTTTTCAGAAAAAGAAAGAAAATTCATGACTACAAATCTTCCTCAATCTGAAATACAACGATTTATTAAACCTTTTGAAATAGGCAGACTAGCAGCATTTGTATGCAGTCCTTATGCCTCTGCATTTAAAGGTTCTCCAATTCGCATGGATGGGGGAATGGTGCCGACTATTTTTTAAGCTTACTCTAAAAGGATATAGATAACGATACAAAAAAGCCACTCCTTATGGAGCGGCTTTTTTGCTTGAAAAGTTATCACTGTCCTCTGGTACAACAAAGGATACCAAGGTGCCTTCTCCAGGCTTACTCTGGATCGAGAGACCTTGACCATATAATTGACTTAACCTCCTATGGGTGTTGGCCAGCCCGATGCCACCTTTGCCTTCCATCATTGGCTTCAGCAGTAAAGAGAGGGTCCCGGAATCCATACCTTGCCCATTATCCTCCACCTCAATCTTTACAGCGTTGTGCAGACGGATAATACGTATTTCAACAGTCCCACCCTGTTGGCGCTTAAGTATACCGTGCTTAACAGCATTTTCTACCAACGGTTGGATGGATAGAGGAGGAATTAGGATGTCAATATTCGGATCTACCTTCCAGACAACAGATATCCTTTCTGCAAATCGAGTCTGTTCAATATACAGATAAGATTCTACCAATTCCAGTTCATGGGAGAGGTTCACGAGCTCTCCGACATTTAAAAAGTCAAAACTGATTCTTAAGAAAGAAGTAAACGCGCCAATGAGCTCCTGCATTTTTTTAGTATCCAAATCACTGAGTGCGGCAATAGAGTTCAACGTATTGAATAAAAAATGCGGTTGTATCTGTGCTTGTAGATAGGCTGCTTCTATGCGCACCCGTTCATTGAAGGATAGCTTCATCGCAGTTAAAGCCCGAATACGGTATTTAAGCTCCACTGCATCCACAGGTTTTGTGACATAATCATTGGCACCGGACAAAAATCCAGTATAAATATCCTCAGGCTGACTACGGGCAGTAAGCAGTAGAATCGGAAGCTCATATAAGGAGTAACGAGTACGAACCTTCTGTGTTAATTCGTATCCCGACATCTGTGGCATCATAACATCGCCAATAAGTAAGTCCCAGTTCCTTTTATCCAACAATTCCAATGCTTCATGGGCTGAGTTCACGGTAGTTATGATATAAGGTTCGGTTTCAAGAATACCCTTTAGTACATTCAGATTGACAGGATCATCATCTACCACCAGAATATTTACCTTAATCTCTGTAAAAAGCGGCGGAATTTTTTCAGAGTGATTACTTGGCTGATGTTCGGAAATTCCCCACTCAGCCATCTGTCTATGAATCTCATCTGCCATATACGAAACTGTAGGTTCCGTCTGTTTTATTATCTGTTCGCTGTAAGAATCGGCAAGAGAGAGTGTGAAACTAAAAGTTGAACCTTTACCAAGCTCAGATTGAATGTTTAGGCTGCTCCCATGCAGTTCTACGAGCTGCCGGCATATGCTTAATCCCAGCCCAATTCCACGCCCGTCATTTATTCCGTGAGGGCCTTGCTCATAGGGGAGAAATATCCGTGCCATAGTCTCTTCAGTCATGCCTACTCCGGTATCTGTCACATAGATAAGAACCTGTCCGTCCTGTTCCTCAGCCTTAACAGCTACAAGTCCTGCTTCGGTGTATTTAAGCGCGTTGTGCACCAGATTTAATAAAACCTGCACCAGTCTTTTCTCGTCCGCAAGAACTGGCGGCATAGCTTCCGGGATATCCATAGATAGCTGGACTGGCTTACCTTCAATCATATATTGAAGCATACTAATCACACCGGGAACTACTGATTGAACCGAAATAGGTTCCTGTTGTAAAATAACACGATGCTCCTGAAGACGGACCACATCCAGTAGATCACCAAGCATATGAGACATACGGCGGCTGATTGTGATCAGCAGTTCCATATCTTGACGGCTACTTTCGTAAAGTCTGTCCTTTTCTTTTGTGACAATATTTTGCGCGATATTCATGATTCCGTGAAGCGGTGTACGCAGCTCATGTGAGGTATTAGCGAGAAACTGGTCCTTAAGTTTGTCTGCTTTTTTCAGCTGCTCATTCAGTTCCATGTTCTCTTTAGCATTTTGAAAATACTTTTTAAACCAATAAGCTGAGAAGCCCACGATGGCTGCGATAATATCCAAAGGATAATAGACAATTGAATAGTGTCCGTTACTATCCCACAAATTCCATAACAAATTAGAAACGATCGCCGCACCTGATAACAGCAGAAAAACAACATCTTTATCATCTTGCTTTTTGAACAATAAGCGCCCTAAGCTATAGAGCAACCAAATGAAGGGAATATACTGGAACACTTGAATGATCCCCAAATGAATGGATGTGCTGACTAAATAAGCAGGGACAATAAATATAAACAAGGTATAAAGGAAAAGACACCATGTGTAAGCACGTAACCACTTGTTGACTTTGGCACCTGAGGTGAATTTCCTGAAAACAAGCAGAATAAAAAGGTTTTGCCATAAGAAGGCGATCAAACGGATTTTTAAGGACCAAGTATAATTAATCGGCAGTAATGAAAGCACTAAGTTGTCATTTCGAGCTAAAAGGATTACAGCTACAGATAAGGTCATTAATCCTACAAGAAACAAAGCACGTTCTTTAGGATTAAATAAGTACAGAATACAGGCATAAAGCCCATGCAGTAGTAAGATAATTGCTGTAAGCATTTGAAATCCGACAGTGTAAAAGTATGTCCGGTCAATGAGTTCCTGAGAGCCAAAGAAAATAGGGCCTTTTATACCGCCCTTATAGGGTTGATCAAAGTTAGCTACGTGAATAAATACATCTATCACTGTGGTGTTTTTTGAAAAATAAGCTGCTGTATATGAGGTGGTTTTGGGTACATATGTATCGGCATCAAGAGCTATTACCCCATTATTGAGAATAGGTGTGCCGTTAATCTCCACACTGGAAGCGGAATAAATTTGTTTGATCCAGAAAGAGACAGGTTGCTGAAGCGGGTCTACCAAAATTCGCAGACGATACGTACCATAACCATAAGAAGAATTCTGATCGCTTCCCATAACATGGCTCCAATTTCCAGGAACTTGAAGCGAGTGGGATAGCTTTGGTAGAGTAGAAGTCTTCGATGAAACGAATTGCGAAGGATAGAAGCTCCATTCACCATCCAGCCTGAATAAGTTAGCCTGCTCCAGATCCTGGCCGCGTAAATCCAGTACCCCATTGTTAATCACAGGTACAGTGTCGGAAACCTTAAATAGACTCAACCAAATGCAGCGTAGGCCAAAGAGAATGCTTATAAAAAGTAGAATGATAGCTAATTTGTTTAGGATAGTTTTATTTTTCATGAGAACATTATAGCAAATAATTCTAATCTAGAATCTAAAATGAAGATTATTTACATAAGAAGGAGAAGTAATGAGCAACGGACACTGCGTGGGGCTAAGAGGAATGTTCTCCACATGGAAGATGCATGATGTATCTCCTTGAACATTTGCGTACTCGAAAAACGAACACACGAACACTCGAATACACGAACACACGAACACTCGGATACTCGAACACACGAACACACGAACACTCGAATACACGAACACACGAACACTCGAATACACGAACACACGAACACACGGATACTTCAACACTTGATTAGTGCTTTGCTGTTGGGTGTCTGGATTACTTGATGTGCGATTTTGCTGCATGTTTGGCGTCTGTGTTACCGGATGTGCGACTATGCTGCTTGTTGTGCGTATTGTATTCCCACACGCTCTCTTCACCATGAGCGATCGGACTCAGATGCAGCTATTTGGCTGAATTTTGGCTTTTGAGAAGTGTTTCGGACCCCAGAGGCGTTATTTGTTCCAAACATGCGCGATATGAGGGCTTTTCGAGCCAATAGCGACTATAGAGTCCGATAGGTTCTCAAATGAGCCGGATTATGGTTAATAGCGACTATAGGGTCCGATAGACTTCACTCCTGCTTCTAATGCCATTTGTTATATGCTTGGCTTCTCGTTTATTGTTGAATGTGATATTGAATACCCGTTGGCACTACCATTCGATGTATTGAAAGGAGGTTAACGGTGGATTCTCCTTAATCCTAAAGGGTATATTATTAGAAAATTCAATGCAGACAGGAGTGTAGATACGATGATTAAAGGTTTCGGAGGAATATTCTGGAGAACTAAGAATCTTGAAGCTACAAAAAAGTGGTACAGTGAGGTGTTGAAGCTTGACATAGAGAATTGGAATGGGACTGTGATAAAACCTCAAGTGGGAAATGAGACCATCTTTTCTTTCTTTACCGAGGATGACAGTTATTTTCCAATAGAACAACAAGTGATGTTGAATTTCCAAGTTCATGATCTAAACGAAACGATTAAGCATTTTGAACAGATTGGTGTACCTCTTGCAAAGAAAATAGAGATTAGTGAATTTGGAAAGTTTATTTGGATTGAAGATCCAGAAGGTCGACTGATCGAGCTTTGGGAGAAGTAAGGAGTTGCAGATTATTGCTATTGAGCTAACAGGTGCGTTTTTTTATAAAAGCTCAGTTCAATATCTAATTGTAAATGAATTAGGGAATAAAGTTGAATCAAATCCGTGGGGAATATTTCTTCAAAGCTTTAAGCTCCCAGGAAGAACTTTAACTTCTATCATCTGAGGTGCGGCGCTTGCGCTGCATCCACGGCCAACGAAATACTATTGTCAACCCAAATAGGGAGCATACCGTCGAGGTGTACTCCCCATTTCATTGAAGGAATTGGAAAATTAGTGCAACATTTCACCTATAACTTATGTCAATAAAGAAGTTATGTAATAAAATCATAAGAGTAGGTGGTAAATTGAAACTTCGTTTAATCACGTTAATATGTTTATTCACTTTCGCATTCTTTATTGCAAATGGACAAGATGCTAAAGCTTTATCCTGTGTCGAGTTAGGAAGTCCCCAAGAAGCCCTAGAGGTCTACGGCGGAGCTATTTACGGTGAAGTAAAACAAATAAAGGTCGATTTGAAACAAGAAGGATTTACGGGGACAAAAGAGAAAATCAGATATATATTAGTGGATGTTGAACGAAGTTGGAAAACTGAAGTTGACTCTCAAATTATTGTGAGAACAGACTACACTTGGGGTTTTGATTTCAAGGAAGGTAATAAATACTTAATATACATTAGCGAAGTGGATGGCGAATCAAGCAGTAGTCCATGCAGTTTAACAATTGAAATGAATAACCTTAACCAAGCAACAGAACTATTCGGTGAAGGACTTCGACCCAAACAGCAAGTACACCTAGAATACAAGATGTGGTTAATGTTTGAGCAGGATATTGATTTGTATATTGTAATTGCAATAGGACTAGTGGTGATTTCGGTCATTTACCTGAGAGCAAGAAGGAAAAAGGGCTAAGTGTAATTTTATTAAACTAATGGTTAGGATAGTTCAATAAAATTAAGAATAAGATAGCAGAACTAATTACTATTCATTCAAAACATGTGAGGTGCGAGTTGAATTTAGTAGAAACAATCATAAAAAGATTTAACCTTAATGTATTAAGTATAGATAATGTTCCTGAGTCCTTTAGTTCACAAGTATACAAGCTGAATCTTACTAATGGAGAAACGCTGTATGCGAAGATCCCTTATAACAGGGATAAACTACATCGCGAATATCGTATGCTTGAACTGTTGAGGGAGGTATTACCGGTTCCAAAGGTGTTAGACTTCTGGAGTGGGGATGACTTAATTTCTGGTGCATTACTTTTATCTGAGATTAAAGGTATACCATGTACAGGTGCTATTGACGATGAATTAGCATTTCAAATTGGAGTACTTCACGCAAAGCTGCATGAAGTTAAAATGCCGGGATATGGTGTGGAAGGATTAGACGGTTTTCAATTTTTCAATCAGAACAATTGGAGACTTTATATAAGAAATAGCTTTGAAAAATTTATAGAACCTTGCAAGCAAGTCCTTGAGAGAGGACTTTTCGAAAAATGTATTAATTACTTTGAGGGTGCTTTCTCAGTTTTACCTCCTCCTGATGGCCCGTGTGTTGTTCATATGGATTTTCGACAAGGTAATATACTAACAAATAATAATATGGTTGTTGGAATTATTGATTTTGAGAGTGCACGGAGTGGATCCTCTGAAATTGATTTCACAAAAATTAACCGATATGTTTGGGGAGTGAATCCTCAAAGTAGAATTTCGTATAAAGAGGGATATTCAACAATTCGTCCTCTAATGGATTTGGAAACAATACTACCCTTTTATGATTTTTACGATGCTTTTGGTGCTGTTGTCTGGTGTAAAAATAGAGGGATTGAAAAGAATAGGGCGTTCCTAAAGGAAAGTATTTCTGTATTGCAGAAATCCGTAGGTTGTTGAACTAACGGGAAACGATATTTAAAGACAGTTTAAGACGAGGAGCTACCTCCATGATGGATAGCTTTATTACGTTAAAGGACATGATAGTGAATAAAGGATAGAATAATGGAAATGGCGAATATTAGATCGGCAGTATACTGTAAAATTATTATGATGCAATCATGAATACAATAGCTTATCGTGATATATGGATCATCAGAACTAATAATGAAAAAATCGAAAACCCAAAAAAAGTAATGGAAGTGTGTTTATGGAAAATATATATAACAAATTACATACAGCGGAAATACTGAGCCGTATCGAGAATTTAAGTCCAAATTCAAGCCCACAGTGGGGAAAAATGAATGTTTCTCAAATGTTGGCTCACTGTTCAGCATTTCAAGACATCGCAAATGGAAACTCCTTTCCTCCTAGAAGTTGGCTAGGAATATTAATAGGAGGGTTTGTGAAATCTATTTTTTACAATGACAAGCCAGTACCACATAATATGTCAACAATTCCGACCATACTTATTTTAGATGATAGAGATTTTGGAAAAGAAAAAGAAATACTGAAACAAAAGATTATAACTTTTCAAATTAACGGTCCGGAGAATTGTTCATCCCATCCACATCCTTTTTTCGGAAAATTCACTCCGGAGCAATGGGGTAAAGGGATTTATAAACATCTAGACCATCATTTAAGACAATTTGGTGTTTAGTCTTTTTTCGCAGTGAATAATAATTGTTTAACGTCGCCAACTTACATATTTTTTATTGACATAAAATCCCTGTTACTTTATATTGTATCTAATTACATTGCAATCAAATGCGACGAAGAGGACAAGTAAATCCGGATATGTCGATCAGAGAACTGCCGGTTGGTGCGAGGCAGAGGACACCCGAATCGAACAATCGCCTCAGAGCTGGCTCCCGAAATCATAGTAGGCGGGCCCGGGATTCTGCCGTTACAAAGAAGCATCGTTGTTGGACGATGGCAGAGAGGGTGTATTCACGAATACACTAATCAGGGTGGTAACGCGGAATCTACTCCGTCCCTAATGGGACGGAGTTTTTTGCGTTCTTATAAATAAATAAGGAGGAGTAACAATGTTTCAAAAAATCAATGTCTCCGATCGAATACTTAGCCAGGATATATTTATTGCTGATGAGGTTCAATACAACCTGATTCACCTTATTTGCGAGTCGAAGAGTTCTACTTGCTTAAAAGATTCTGATGAAACAATGATTTATGCCCAGTCAACGGGACATAACGCATGGCTTTGGAGTTCTAAGGATATTGCCGAGGATAAGAAGGCCGTTCTCTACGAAGAACTTATAGAATTTCTTAAAGAGACTACATTACCGGGAGTATCTGGAGAACCAAAAACAACAGAACGTTTTGCACAGCTGTATTCTCAGGCAAATCATCTTCAATATGAGTCCACGATGACTATAGAATCTTATTTCTGTACAGATCCAAAGAAACCGTTGAACGTAAAGGGTACAATGCAACAAGCAACGAGAAAAAACCTGGCCATTGTAGCAGAGTTTTTGGCGGGTTTCTCAGAGGGGGCTTATGGGGTTAGGGTGAACCCAGAAGCTAAAATTCTAGATGCCAAGAGGATGATTGAGACAGGGGACTTGTATATATGGTTTGTAGACGATAAACCTGTATCGATGGCGTACATTGCACATAGGTCGGCAAGATATTCCAGATTAAATGCGGTATACACACCACCGTCTTGCCGGAAAAAAGGTTATGCAAGTGCGCTAGTAGCAGAGTTAAGTTCTGTTCTTTTATCGGAGGATTTAGTACCCATGCTTTATGCTGATTTAAAGAATCCTGACTCGAATAAGGTTTATCGAAAGATTGGTTTTGTGGAAAGCGGGAAGATTGTTGACATCAAGTTCAAATAGGCACAAAAGGGCTACCGCAAGGTAGTCCTTTTTCTATGATCAATATGTTACTCGGCATTACTTTTATACAATTTCACATAGTTTGTAAGTTCAGCTATCGCGAAAAATTGCTTCATTAATTGAGAATTCAATTTTTGTAAGGCAAGCTGAAAGGATATCTCCACTTTTTTGTAGTTATGTGTTTCTATTTCATTCAAAAGCTGTTTCATATTCTCGATATAATAAACAGTTTTCCTTAAACTGCTGATAAGAATAATTTTTCTTAATTCCGTTAAAGTGAAGACTCTGTAGCCATTATCTTTGTTCCTATTCGAAGAGATTAGCCCTTCTTGTTCCCAATGCCGAATAGCTGATGGATTAACTCCTGCCATTTGTGCAACTTCACCAATCGTCATTGAATCTGATACAGTTAAATCTTTGTATTTAGATAAATCAACATCCCGAAACATGCGTAAGACTTCCTCTAACCTTTCTTTTTCCACTTGGGTATTATGTTGCTCTTGATTGATTGCCCAAAGAGCAGACTCCATCTGCTGGCCTTTTATCTTCCTCATCACATCGTACACAACCGGAATTTCATATCCCTGCAATAATGCCCGAATGGTAATAAAAGCTTGCACATGGATGGAAGTGTAACATCTGCGGTTGCTGGCGGTCCTTGGTACATCTGGAATTAAGCCTTGATCTTCGTATCTCCTTAAAGTAGTGGTACTCACATTTAATTGCTTAGCTATCAGTGTAGGTGTATATATCTCTTCCATAATCATCATCGCCCCAAAACATTAAAGTTGAACCTTCAAGTGCTACAACAATATTAAATCGAATTTAGGTAGATATATCAAGGGAGGTAGAGGGATAAACCGAAAGATTGCATGAATGTTATATGATACTTTTATAGAACATAAAGGAGTGAGTTCATTGAAAAAGATAATACAATTAGCAAACCAATCAGAAATAGAAGTAGGTATGGCAGGGCTTCCAGATCGTCCATCCATCATGTTACCCATCGCTAAAAAATCTGTGTACAATCAGGAAGCAGAAAACTTAAAGCTATGGGGAGTAGATCCCGAATTAGGTAAACATTTTGTTGAAGGATTAGCGGACACTTTTCAAGTGCTTTATTTCGATTATGAAGGTCATCTATTTCAACATCCAGTGGAAAATCTAACAGCAGATCATATTGTGAAGGATCTTCTCCACATTGCGGATGAAATGAATGTTACAAGCTTTAGTTACTACGGTTATTCCTGGCTTGCGTTGATTGGATTGCAAATGGCTATAAGAACAGATCGCTTGGAGAGTTTGGTAATGGGAGGTTTTCCACCCTATAATGGCCCCTATCAAGAAATGAGGGTTGTGACCCATAAAACACATACACAAGCTTTGAGTAACCAAAATGAATCTGTAGAAAGCCCAACAGGATCGGAGAATCCAAACGAAATGGATTGGGACAATATAAAGGTTACCATAGATACCCGTGTTACAGCACAATTTGTCTCTCTATACCAGAGCCTCACAGCCTTTGATGATCGCAGTATTCAACATTTGCTTAGTCTCCCTAAACTAGCTTTTGCAGGTGGAAATGATACGATCGTTTACGGTGAAAATTTCGGGAACGTTACCGTTGACATCGTCGGGTTGTTAAAAAGAAATAAGGAGACGCTGGCTGATTTAGGTTGGGATGTTGAAATCCTTACGGGAGCCGAGATGGACCATACAAAAGCTATGCAACCAGCAGTAGTCTTACCACTGATTAAGCCTTGGTTTATGAACGTGTTACTAAAAAATACTGGATTGTAATTGTGGCAGATACAAAAATCCAGTGAATAAGGTATCCCAAAAGAACAATACTTTTTAGGGTAAAATCTTTAATTTGAAGAGATTAAATAGTAAACGATCTATGATAAGATTCCATATGTAATCGCTTACATTAATATATATGGAAGGAAGTGGTGTTGCAAATCTGCCCCACAAGGAATTGCTTCGACTACTAGAAATACAGACAAGCAGTATGTAGGTATGTAGTGACAAAAAATTTCAGGAGGTAGATTATGTTTAAATTTAACAAGAAAATCGTGACTGTAATTATGGCAGCTACAATGAGTTTCAGCTTGTTTGCAGCAACCTCAAGTGCAGCGACAGACTATTGGCAAAATTGGACCGATGGTGGCGGAACAGTAAATGCTACTAATGGATCTGGTGGGAATTACAGCGTTACATGGTCAAATACTGGTAACTTTGTTGTTGGTAAAGGTTGGAATACTGGATCCCCATCTAGAACAATAAACTACAATGCAGGCGTCTGGGCACCATCCGGCAATGGGTATTTAACTCTGTATGGGTGGACGAGAAACTCCCTCATAGAATATTACGTCGTTGATAGCTGGGGCACTTATAGACCTACTGGAACTTATAAAGGTACCGTGACCAGTGATGGAGGCACATATGATATATATACGACTACGAGAACGAACGCCCCTTCTATTGATGGTACGGCAACCTTCACACAGTTTTGGAGTGTAAGACAATCCAAGCGAGCAACGGGAAGCAATGTTGCGATCACTTTTGCCAACCACGTTAATGCTTGGAAAAGTTACGGAATGAATCTGGGCAGCAGTTGGTCTTATCAGGTGTTAGCGACAGAAGGATATCAAAGTAGCGGGAGCTCAAACGTAACAGTATGGTAACTTGAGCATCGGACCAGCTCAGGCATCTCCAGATTATTAAAATAACTATTAATCACTGTCATTGCTAAGGTTGTCGGTCCACAGCCGGCAGCCTTAGATCATTCAACAAATGATACTTAACTACATACCAGTGGTTGGAAAGGAGATATATCCATGAGAAAACTATTAATTTCTCTTTTAATAGTAGTTGTTATCAGCGCTTGTTCGCAAGAAAAGCCTGAACAGAAGGATACTTATGTATTAGTCAAAGGCGGGGCTTTCATTAACACAAATTCCAACTACAAAAGTACAACTATATCAAATTTCTATATCGGCCAATATGAAGTGACTCAGAAAGAGTGGGTTGAAATAATGGGAAGCAACCCTTCAGCATTCAAAGGCGACAACTTGCCAGTAGAAATGGTTAATTGGTATGACGTAATAGATTACTGTAATAAAAGAAGTATAAAAGAGGGGTTCAAACCCTATTACAATATAGATAAAAATAAAAAAGATCCGAATAATAAGAGTGATAACGATAATTTTAAATGGACAGTAACGCTCAATGTAGGAGCTAATGGTTACCGATTGCCTACTGAAGCAGAGTGGGAATATGCTGCAAGTGGAGGACAGTTGAGCAAAAGTTACATCTACAGTGGAAGCAATAAAGCAGATGAAGTAGCATGGTATTGGCAAAATGCTGGAGACAAATACTTATCAGGAGATTGGAACTGGCCGATCATAGAAAACAACCACAACAAAACAAAATCTATCGGTGGCAAAAAACCTAATGAGCTAGGTCTTTACGATATGTCAGGGAATGTAAGGGAATGGTGTTGGAACTGGTACGGAGATATAGATAGTAACAGCGGTTCTTTCCGGGTTGTAAAGGGTGGCGGGTGGATCGGCGGTATCAGCAACAACGAGATTTCTTTTCGGGGAAAGTTCGAAGCGAATGGTATGGGTGCTGATCAAGGTTTTCGAGTAATTCGTGGTGAGTAGAGGGGAACAAGACATACCAAGTATAATCGGAAAAAGCTGAAAAGGGTTTGATTAATAAACAAGCTTTGCGCTCGAATATAATCAAACCCCAATATGTATGTTTGCTATATTTCTTCGATCATTTGGATTAATTTTGACAACGCACTAGAAAAAACCGCGTTCCGGCGATACACAAACCATACCTGCAAATCTCGATATCCTTCAGGCAGACGGTGGGAAGTAATTACTCCCGCCTCTTCGGCCTTGGAAATCGAAGATTGGGGCAGCATTGACACGCCGAGTCCAGCTGAAACCCCACTTAGAATTACATCTAACGTTCCGTATTCCATAATCTTATAAGAGCTCATCCCGCTTTCATTTAGGAAACTCTCAGCTTTGGCACGATGTGTACATCCGACGTCGAAAAACAACATTGGCTTTGTAAGCAATTCGCGCATTTCGCTCTTACCTGGTTGTGAGATAAGCACCAGCTCCTCTTCGAAAGCAACAACATGTTCTATATCAGGCTGGTCAATGGGCCCATAAACAAAGGCTCCATCTAGTTGGTAATCAAGCACCTTTTGTAAGAGTTTATGCGTTTCTCCCGTTATAAGCGATAGATTAACCTCGGGATATCGTAAGTGATATTCGGTTAGCAGAGGCGTTAGATGAGTAGCCGCTGTTGTTTCGATGGAACCTAGACGGAGCGGACCAGCAGGGTGCTCAGAGTATTGTGTGGTTATCACAGCCTCGTCCATTAGTAATAATATTTTGTCTGTATATACCAGTAAGTTCTCACCTGCCGGCGTTAACGTCATCCCTCGATTGGATCGACGAAATAGGGGGATTTTCAGCTGAGCTTCTAGATACTGAATCCGGTTCGTCACATTTGATTGGACATAATTCAAGACTTGAGCAGCCTTCGTTATGCTACCCTCGCGAGCAACCGCTTGAAATATTCTCAAATCTCCACTTTCCATTTCCTTTGCACCTTCTTGGTATGATGATTTATGATAGTCACCTTCAGTTTTGATCATTTTACTGGATTACACCCACTATGTAAAATTTATTATAGATTCATTAATAACAACTTGAGGAAGGGGCTTAGATGATGAAAGCCATTATACATGCTGGAGAAGGTGGCCTGAAGGGCTTGAACTATAAAGAGATTATGGATAAAAGACCGGGGATTGGAGAAGTGAAGGTTAGGTTAAAGGCTGCAGGGCTAAACCACAGGGACTTGTTTATCATGGATGACCGAACAAAACAGGATGTTCCTTTGATTATCGGCTCTGATGGCGCGGGGAGAATTGAAGCAATAGGTGAAGGTGTGCTGGATCATAATGTAGGTGAAGATGTCATCATTAATCCGTGCATCGGATGGGAATATAGCGACAATATTCCAAACGTTCCAGCCATTGTAGGGGGACCTTCAGAAGGCACATTCGCTGAGTCAATCATCATTCCTGCGCAAAATGCCATCAGCAAGCCAGCTTACCTGTCATGGGAAGAAGCCGGCGTGCTGCCCTTATCTGCCTTAACAGCCTATCGGGCGCTATTCACTAGAGGCCGCTTAAAGAAAGGTGAACATGTTCTTATACCTGGCATTGGTGGTGGGGTTGCGACTTATGCCATGATGATGGCTTCAGCGGTGGGTGCACGGATCAGTGTCACTTCACGCAGTGAAACGAAAAGACAAGCTGCACTCGCTCATGGAGCTGATCATGCGTTTGACAGTCATAGCAACTGGAAGGAAAGAATGAAAGGAGACACCGTTCATCTCATCCTCGACAGCATTGGGCCTGCGACGTTCCCACATTACTTTGATATTATTAAACCCAATGGACGTATTGTTACGTTTGGTGCAAGCTCAGGAGATCGAATCGAAATCCCGACGCGAGCCATATTTTTCCCGCAAATTAGTATCATAGGTAGCTCAATGGGAAGTAGTGAAGAGTTTGCGGATATGCTTCAGTTTATGGAACACCATTCGATTCGACCTATCATTGATCGAGTGTATCCTTTACAAGACACAGTTCAAGCCTTTCACCGAATGCAGCAGGGAGAACAATTTGGTAATATCGCGATAAGAATAGAATGAGCGGAGTCCATTATAACTGGAATTCAAATGCCAAATATATCAATTTCGGAGACAGGAAACCACTTTTTCGAAGCCACATCTTTAAAAAATACTTGAATAGTGTAGGTGCCCTTTGTAGTAAAGGAATATGTATACTCATTGGTTTTGAACCAAAAGTTTTCTTCGCTGTTCTTAATTTGTTGAGCATCAATGGTTTCTGTTTTATCCGCAGGATCGGTGATCACAACCTTAATATCTGAAATTTCTGTTTTTAAATGATCCACCTGTAATAGAGTCGAAAATGCAAAACGTGACGGGCTTTTTACTTTACCAAAAATCTCTCCGTTATTATCGAGCATAACCATGTTTATATTAGGCTTGTAGATTCGAACGGTTTTACCTGATTCATCCAAGGCGAATAGTGCAAATAAATCTTTAGACAACTGTTCAGTCGTCAAGGAAATCGAACCTTCGGACAATATTGCGGGCTGTTTTTGAAGCACATTATTCAAATATAATGAAACTTCAGATGAGCCAGCTGCAGCATAAATTACGGTTCCCGGTAAAATCATGATGCAAAATCCTAAAAGAATCAGCTTCCTTATTTTTCTCAATGATTTTCCCTCCTATAGAGCTTTATGTTAATTATACCCATAAGATGGAAGATAGTTTCTTTTACACAATTAATAAAATATAAGAAGGTCAGTAGAGGGAAATACCCTTACCTGACCTTCTTGGTGTTAAATGAGAGAGTTATTATTTGAACCGTCTAATGGTAAATTGAAAAGCCGTTCCTTTTCCCGGTTTGCTTGTAACCGATATTTTTTCTCCCAGACCATTTACAATTTCCTCGGCGATAGCAAGCCCAAGACCACTTCCTTTTTCATTATGGGACTGTTCGCTTTTGTAAAATCTTTCAAAGATATAAGGGAGGTGCTCTTTTGCAATGCCGGGTCCATTGTCTGATATCTGCACAGTTACAACCCTCGAATGCACAATAGCATCAAAAGTTATTTTCCCATCCTCCTGAACGTATTTCATGGCGTTATCCATCAAAATATTGACTAATTGCAACACTTTATCTTTATTAGAAAAAACATCTGGAAGGTTTCTGGCGTTATCTGTAATCTCAAATACAATGCCCATTTCATCGGACAAGAAAGAGTATTTAGACTCAATAAGCATGACTAATTCTTGAGTATCTATTTTTTCTTTATTCCAAGTTTCTTTTTTATTTTGCATTCTTGATAATTCCAGTACATCATAAATCAATCGTTGCAAGCGCGCACATTCGGATAAAATAATTCCATAGTATTTATTTGTTTTTTCTTCATCTTGAATCATTCCATCTGCCAGCGTCTCCGTTAAAGCTCTGATAGAGGCAATGGGAGATTTCAGCTCATGGCTAATATTCGCTATATAATCCCGACGAGTCTTTTCAAGCTGCTTCATCTCCTTTAGATAGGAGGATATAAAGAAGCTGATTATTAGTGTGCCTAACAAAAGGGTACCTGTAAAAACGTAATAGAAGCCATTCAATACCGCTTGAAATTCACTACCAGGTTCTAATAAAAAGACGACTCCGACCGCTTGTTTATCCTGAATAATAGGTGCGCCTACGACAATGGATTTACTCGGAAACCCATTAATATTTTTAATCGCAGCGAATTTATTGTACTTAATTACTTCGGGAATATAATCTATAAGGGCATCCTTGAATTCTTCCGATGTAACATTGAAAAAAAGATGCTTATTTTCGTCACCAGGTGAAAGGTCATTTCCCTCTAAATCATACACCTTCATAAGATACGGTTTAAAACCTCGAATGCTCATCTCATTTTGTGCCATTTCAGCAGCTATAGCAGAGGCCTGAGGCAGCATATCTTTTAATTTATAATTCAAAAAAAGCTGTTTAATAATCAAGGTTCCTCCAAGTTGTCCTAAAATGAAACAAAAGAGGATGGCCAGATATATCACTTTTTTGTTGGAAGTTACTTTTTTCATGTGGAAGTCTCCATTTTGTAGCCCATCCCATAAACAGATTTGATTTCAAATCCCAAATTCTTTTCAGGTAGTTTTTTTCTCATTCTTTTTATGAGATTATCAACGGCTCTAGTATCACCGAAATAATCATAGCCCCAGACCTTATTTAAGATTTGTTCTCTTGAAAGCACCTTGTTTTTATTAATTGTAAAATAGATAAGCAATTCGATCTCTTTAGGTGTAAATTCCATTCGTGATCCATTAATTTTGATATTAAAAGCATTTCGGTCAATCTTCATTTCTCCCAGCGTCAGGATGGCGTCTTCACTTGGAAAGGTGTAATGAGTGCGTTTTAAAATGGTTTTTACTCTTGTGACGACCTCCCGGGGGGAGAACGGTTTTGTAATATAGTCATCTGCACCAATTTCCAAACCTAATATGCGGTCAGTTTCCTCACCTTTTGCGCTCAGCATTATAATCGGGACGTTACTAGTCAAGCGAATCTTACGGCAGACCTCTGTCCCAAAAAGTCCAGGCAGCATAATATCTAGAATTAAGAGATCAAAATGCTGATCTTCCAATTTGTAAAGAACTTCCTCACCATTGTATACGGATTCATATTCCATATTTTCCGCCTGTAAATAAGCAGATATGCTCTCATGTACAGCTATATTGTCATCACAAATTAGTATGTTCACTTTACCCTGCATAGCTACCACCTTTATTCCGATATCTTGGACCTTATTGTATGTAAATTGTCTAAAAGGAGCAAGGAAGACTGCATGTTCGTGAGGGAAATAATCGCATTCTAAATGGAATGGAAAGAGACCGATTGAAGGATCGGCCTCTTGTAACCAGAATAAGTTACTGTTCTATTATTTATTGCTGTCCTTATAGATGTTAGAAGTATCTATACTTATGGTGTGCGTTCCAGCATCCCATTCCAAATTAAAATCAAGTGATTTTGCAACATCCCTCAGCTTAAAATACTCACTACCGCCGATATTATAGCCCGTTACTGAAATCTCTTGTCCGTTCAAAGTTATCTTAGTGGCTGTCATAACACCGGTCTTTGAACTAGTATTTACAGATGCTGAAAGTTCAATGCCCGTCGGAGTGTACGTTTTGTCAGATGTAATGTTTAAAGTATTCGTATTTTCATCCGATGTCACTTCAAACTGTTGTGTAGTGTTGTTTACAACCATAGCAATGTCCCGTAATTTAAAATAGTTGCTGCCGTCGATATTGTACGCGTTAACAGATATCTTGTTACCATTCACCAACAATGATGATTTGGAAGGAATGGCAGCTGCGGATGCTTTTGGCGAAGTAGCACTAACCTTGTCCGCCCAAGCAAAAAGCTCATCCAGATCGTAATCTCCGCTGTGTGGAATATCCCAAGCCATTGCAAAGTCAACGTTTGAACCTTTGTTCTCAAGCTCTGTTGCCAATATAGTAGAAACAGCGAGGGAAGTATCACTATCCTTGGTTCCCATCCGAATCCGCCAATTATTTGTAGTGGTTGTTCCCTCAGTGCTGATATAGTTCATTGGATTCATCATTTTCACTAGATTCTGGTCAGCAAGTGTTCCCCCCGCTGTATCATGCTCCAAACCGAACTGAGTAAAATGCTGGGCAGCGACATTCGCTGTGCCGAATAGATCGTTTTCACCATTGCTCAGGTCTAAACCGTCAAAGGCTCCAGGCAGTTTCATTCTGCCCAAGTATGCGAGATATTGATCATAGTCGATATCCGTAACAGTGCCATTTTCAATGGTGATCCAGGTTTTGTCGGACAGATCTGTACCCGATTTTAACGCTTTTTGCGCTGAAGCGATCACAAAATCTTTGATGTAATCTTTAAAGGTGCCATTGCCGTCCGCATCCATCTTCAAAGCTGTTCCGTCAGTATTCGTAAGTCCTAGACTATTGACGTATTCAGGGAACATAGCTTCCAGTTCGTTAGATACCTGAATCTGATCCTCCGTCAATGTTCCTTCTACCAACGTTCTTTCCATGTTAAAATCCGTATTTCCGGAGAAATCAAGTTTTTCATAAGTGTTAATTCCGTTGAATTGCCACTCATAAGCTGCATCTGCGTTATCTAGATTCGTAATCGGCGTGTAGGCCGAAACGGCAAAAACGTCGTCACGCTCATCAGCTGCTCCGATCGCTTCCAAATAAGGCTCATATTCCGCATTGTTGCCGGTAGCACCCAGTAATGCGGAGAGCGCGCCGCCAGCACTTGTGCCGTTAGAGATGATCTTCTCGGCGTCACCAGGCATAATGTCGTCGTTAAAGCGAAGGTAGCGGACAGCCGCCTTCAGATCTACGATAGCTGCGGGTGCCTTACCAGTGTAAACACCTTTTTCGTCCTTTGTAGTTCTACCGCGAGCGCCTGGAGATGCGACCACATAACCTTTGGACAGGGCAACTGCGATAGCACTGGGAGATTCAGATGAAGGTTTTCCTGCGTTTTCGTCTTTACCCGCAGCGGGTTTATTCAATTCCGTTCCTGTATCGGCGTCTGGGGCTGCTGCGGATTCCTTGTCTGTTTTCGGAGCGCCGTTCTGTGGACCTGCCCCCATACCCATTCCTTTACCTGTTTCAGTACTACCTGGCTGAGCAGGCATATACCCGCCAACCTGGTTTGGGAAGAAGATAGGTGCGGTATCGGCGGTGTAACTACCGATCGACTTACCCTGGAAGTATTCCTCAGGGACATAGACGTTCATAGTTTCATAATTAATATCTACAGGGTTCTTTACATAAACGATATTCTCATATGCCCGATAAGTGACGGATTGACCATCCACCGTTATGGTCTTTGTAGTATAGTTAGTCGCATTGAATTTCAAGCTATACTCGCTGTTAGTTGCTGCACTTGCAGATCCTGTAGCGAAAGAGAGGCTCATCAGAGAACATGTGAGGATAGGGGCAATCCATTTTTTAAGTTTCATTTCGTATCTCCTTTTTCTAAAAATAGTAGATAATCTCATCAGTCTCTTTTGTACTAATCTGAATGATCCAGTGTCATATACCAACTCCTTCTTTTAAGGCCAACAAACGTTATCAATTAACTCTACTCAGGAGCTCGGATAAGAATGTAACAAAACATTGTGGCATAAAAATAGCATTGGTACTGGATTTCATTTGACAGAAGAGATGAGTTTGGTAAAATTTACATAGGTTATATCAATAGGAGGTTAGCAATGGATATCGCCATTGAGTTAATTGAAAGTATGTTGGTTAAATTTAGATCGGAAAAGAAATGGACGCTCCAAGCAATCGAGCAATGTACCCAAGAGGATATTACATGGTCCCCAACCGTGGAAAGTAACAGTATTGCAAATTTGGTTGCTCATATTAGCGGGGCAGTACACTCACGAATTGAAACCATTCTTTTAGATATTCCTGATACAAGAGATAGAGAGAGGGAGTTTGAAAGAGGTCTAGAAATGACTAAAGAACAAGCTATAACCATGACCAGGGATGCTTTTGATATTATTATCCAATATCTTGAACGGCTCCAATCTAACCCGGAGTTATTGATGTCACAACCCTTTCTTAATTTGCCACCCCTTACATATAGCCAAGTAAATAACGAGACCACTGCTCTTAATCTCATGATAGCGATGGTGAGAGAAGTCCATTATCATACAGGCCAAATCATCTATGCAGCAAAAATAAGAAAGGGACAGCTTGTGTGGCAATAATAGTTTAACTAGAGGAACGCTGTATACACTAACAAAGGACTGCCAAGAGGCAGTCCTTTGTTCACTCTAACTAGAATCCCCTCACACTGCTAGGGGTTACTTTTTTATGCTTTTTGAAGGTGCGGCTGAAATAGTAGATATCGCTGAAGCCGGTAGTGGTAGCGATTTCAGAAATCGTTAGCTGGGTATGGCGGAGCAAATAATCTGCACGGTCTAAACGGACAGCATTTACATATTCCGATATCGTATGCCCAGTTAGTTCCTTAAAGAGACGGCTGAAATGGAAGCGGCTTAGCCCCGTTAGCGCCGCAAGTTCGTCAACTTGAATCGGTTCCTGGTAATGGGTATCGATATAACGCAAAACAGGTGCGAAGCGTTCAACGGTCTGAATACGCCTCTCTTGCTCAGCTTGTGAGAGTACGGTGACGATATGTCTGCGCAACAACAGCGTTAACAGGCGGTATAGCTCGGACTTGACGGCCAGCTCGTAACCAAATTCGCGACGTTCCAGTTCCCGAATAATCGCCAAAGCACAGTCAGTAATATGCTGATCCCCCCGGATATGGTTACGTAACAGCAGCTGGTTCCGCTGAATCGGGGCGATGAACTTGGTTTCGGCAGCGTCGCTTACCGCACTATGCAGCAAAGAAGTATCTGCAATAATCGCATAATACAATAAATCAGAAGAAGCGCTTACCCCATAATGCAGCTCGTTGCTGTTCACAGCAACTAAATCGCCAGCCCGAACGTTGATCGGTGTTCGTCCGCACTCAAAAACAGCCTCACCACTTTCAATAAATATAAACTCAAGATGCTCATGCCAATGATGTGGGAACAACATAACTCCTTCTTGGTTGAAACGCTGGGTATGTACTTTAATCGGAAACTCGGGATCCGGCATGTCCATGGGTTCCTGTAGATGTTTATCATAGTCCAACATTTATAGACTGCACCTCCTATAGCACAATTGTACAAATGAAACCGCAAGGCTCTGCATGGTGTTTAGGGTTGAAATCATTATAATACGAATCATAACCTATGCAAAATAAAGGAGCGATTGTTAATGGATAAGATCAAAATTGGCGTAATAGGTACGGGCTCTATCTCCGGCATGCACTTAAGTGCTTATCGGAATAATCCGCAGACAACCATATATGCGGTATGTGATCTGAATGAAGAGCGTGCACGCGAAGTTGCTACAGAATATAACGTCGAGAAAGTATACACGGATTACCGTGAATTACTGGCCAATTCCGAAATAGATGCAGTAAGCATCTGCACATGGAACAACTCTCATGCCGAGATCAGCATCGCGGCGCTTGAGGCAGGCAAGCATGTGCTTGTGGAAAAGCCGCTTTGCCGTACGGTTGAAGAAGCGCTTCAGGTCCAGCAAGCTGTGGAAAAGAGCGGCAAGATTTTGCAAGTAGGCTTTGTACGACGTTATGACTCCAATGCCCAGCTCCTTCAGACGTTGGTGGAACAAGGAGAATTCGGCGAAATTTATTATGCAAAAGCAACGACGTTCCGGAGACTAGGCAATCCCGGCGGCTGGTTCAGTGATATTGAACGCTCCGGCGGCGGACCGCTGATCGATATTGGTGTCCATGTGATTGATCTATGCTGGTATTTGATGGGCCGTCCGAATCCAGTATCGGTAAGTGCTAATACCTACCGGAAGCTCGGCAATCGTTCTAATATTAAGAATCTCTCATTCTATAAAGCCGCCGATTACGACGCAGCGAACAATACGGTGGAAGATTTAGCGAATGCACTGATTCGCTTTGAGAATGGAGCTTCGCTAATGGTCGATGTCAGCTTTACACTGCATGCCAAAGAAGACGAGCGTTCGGTACGCCTGTATGGTGACAAGGGTGGTTTTGAAATTGATCCTGAGATAGTCATTGTTAAAGAACAGGCGGATACGATCGTCAATACCTATCCGCAGACCGATAATAAGGGGTTTGAGTTCAACAGTGCATTCCAGAATGAAATTAATCATTTTGCGAGCAACATCAGTACCGGCTCTACACCAATTAGTCCTGTGCAAGACGGCGTTACAATCATGAAGATACTCGGCGCGATCTATGAATCCGCAGCCAAAGGTGAAGAGGTGAAACTATGAAGTTAGGAATCAGCACTTACAGTTTGCATTCGGCTTTTTCAACGGGTGAGCTCACGCTTGAAGGAGTCATTGAGACGATCGCCGATCTGGGCGCAGAACATGCGGAGATTGTACCTTTGGGTATCAATTTGGTTGAAAATCCTGAGCTAATTGATCAGATTGTACGAACAGCAGCGGGTCGTGGACTAGAGTTATCCAATTATGCTATCGGGGCGAACTTTGCCGGGCTGGAGACAGCGGAAATGCAGCGGGAAGTCGAGCGGGTAAAGCGGGAAGTAGACGTGTGCGCGGCATTAGGCATTCAGCGGATGCGGCATGATGTAGCCTCCTCAAACGATCTATCCATCACGCATTTTTTGGAAGAGCTTCCACGTTTGGCTGAAGCCTGCCGAGAAATTGCTGATTATGCCGCAGGTTTAGGCATTACGACCAGTGTGGAGAATCATGGATACTTTATTCAGCACAGCGATCGTGTACAGGCGCTGGTTCATGCGGTGGGTAGAGACAACTTCCGTACAACACTCGACATTGGGAACTTCCTGTGCGCAGATGAGAACCCGCTAATAGCTGTACCTAACAACATCAAGCTTGCTTCAATGGTGCATTTCAAAGATTTCTATATTCGTCCGCAAGACCGCCAGCCTGGCGAAGGTTGGTTCCAATCCTCCGGTGGGAACTGGTTGAGAGGTGCCATCGTTGGTCAAGGAGACATCGATATGCCGAGTGTAATTCGAATCGTTAAGGAAAGCGGTTACGATGGATATATCTCTGTAGAATTTGAGGGAATGGAAGAGTGCCGTAAGGGAACAAGACTGGGGCTGGAATACATCAAGCGGGTTTGGAACCAAATCTAATTCATTATACTGGAGGATTATGCCATGGTTAAACCAATTATCACTAATAAAATCGGTGTTATCGTAGACAGCTTTCAGGTTGGAGTGAAAGAGGGATTGCGCAAGGCAAAAGAAGCTGGGGCAGATGGAGTTCAGATTTATGCGGTACAAGGCGAATTTGATCCCGCTACTCTCTCTCAGTCAGCACGCCGTGAATGGAAGGATTACATTGCTTCGCTAGGTTTAGAAATCTCTGCCCTCGTTGGAGATTTAGGCGGACATGGCTTTCAGGACCCTGCCCAGAACCGTGCCAAAATTGAAAAGTCCAAGCGCATTATGGAGCTGGCCAAGGAGCTAGGTACAGATATCGTAACTACACATATCGGTATTGTTCCTTCTAACCCTGCCAGTAAAATCTATGAAACCATGCACATTGCCTGTGAGGAACTTAGCAGATATGCACATGAGATGAATTCTTATTTTGCGATTGAGACTGGGCCAGAACCCGCTGCACGTCTGAAGACGTTCCTCGACGGTCTGGGTTCCAGAGGGGTTTCCGTTAATTTTGATCCGGCCAATATGGTCATGGTGACTGGTGATGATCCGGTGCAAGGTGTTCATACTCTAAAAGACTACATTGTACACACCCATGCTAAAGATGGTCTCAAGCTTGCCGATATCGATCCACGCGATGTTTACGGTCAATATGGTTATGAAGCACCAGCATTAGACCATGAGAAAATCGCTGAAATGGCCGAGACCGGCTCGGCATTCCGTGAAGTTCCGCTCGGAGCGGGTTCTGTTGATTGGAACAACTATCTGCAAGCACTGAACGACATCGGTTATACAGGATTCCTGACCATAGAACGGGAAGTTGGCACTAATCCGGAGGAAGATATCCGCCAGGCTGTGAATTTTTTAAAGGGTTTTCGGGTCTGAACACGGTAGTGATAAAGAATAAATAGTTCATTCAAACAGTCCCTGTGAAAAAAGATCCTACATCCATTGGGACTGTTTGTGTTATAGATTGTGCGGGAAAGACCTAGGACGGTAATGTTCTGAATTTGGAAAGAAGGTGTGACGATGACAGCAGAACGTTTGCTCCTCCGCCGGGCGAAAGTCCTGAATGGAGCGGAAGTGGACATTGTCATAGCTGATGGCAACGTAGTCCAGATTGTTCCCGGTGGCACCGCCGAAGACCATGGTTTCAAGGTCGTGGAAGCCAATGGGGCGTATGTCTCTAGCGGCTGGATCGACTTGCATGTACATGCGTTTGCAGAATTGAATCCGTATGGAGACGAGATCGATGAAATCGGAATCAAATGTGGCGTGACTACGCTCGTGGACGCAGGTAGCTGCGGAGCGGAGCGTATTGGTGAGCTGGCAGAGGCGGGGAAAAAGTCAGCAACGCAACTGCTTGCTTTTCTTAACATTTCAAAGATTGGCCTGATGCGAATTGACGAGTTGTCCCAACTAGAGTGGATTGATCATGAAAAGGTGCTTCAGGCGGTAGTTGCTTATCCTGAATTTATCGTAGGCTTGAAGGCCAGAATCAGCAAAAGCGTAGTGGGTGACAATGGCATTCAACCGCTTCAACATGCACTGGAGCTTTCGGAAAAGACCGGGCTGCCGCTGATGATACATATAGGCTCCGCACCGCCGGATATCCGTGAGGTTTTACCGCTACTTCAACGCAACGACGTGATAACCCATTATCTAAATGGTAAAAGCAACAATTTGTTCGATAAGGAGAATCGACCGCTCCAAGTGCTGAGAGATGCTATTGAGCGTGGAGTTCACTTGGATGTGGGACATGGTACGGCTAGCTTCTCGTTCGCTGTGGCCGAGGCGGCCAAACAAAACGGTATTGATCCGGATACGATCAGCACAGACATATACAGAGGCAACCGTATCAATGGTCCCGTCTACTCCATGGCGAATCTGTTGAACAAATTCCTTGCACTGGGATATTCCCTTGAAGATACAATTGCACGGGTGACAAGCAGAGCAGCCCAGTGGCTGGGACGCCCGGAACTTGGGGAGATTCGGATCAATAACAAGGCGAATCTGACCCTTTTTCGTGTGACGGATAAGAAGATTGAACTGGTAGATTCTGAGGGGGAACGCCGGGTAGCACAGCAAACCATTCAAGCAATAGGAGTGATCATAGGTGACAAATACATGGAATGCGAAATACGGCCTGAAAAGAGTTATTAATGCAAGCGGCCGGATGAGCATCCTCGGGGTATCGGCACCGACCGATACGGTGATGGAAGCTATGCGTCAAGGCGGACAGAGTTATGTGGAAATCGCCGATTTGGTGGATAAAGCGGGGGATTATGTTGCACGTCATACAGGTTCTGAAGCAGCGGTGATCGTGAACTCGGCTTCCAGTGGAATTGCTTTATCCGTGGCGGCGCTGGTAACCCGCGGTAATATTCGTACAAGTCTACGGCTCCATCAGGATAGCATTGTTAGAAATGAAATTGTGATGTTAAAAGGTCATAACGTACAATACGGTGCACCAGTGGAAACCATGGTTTATCTCGGCGGCGGTAAAGTGGTGGAAGCAGGTTATGCCAATGAAGGACGGGCGGAGCATTTGGCTGCTGCGATCTCGGATCAGACTGCGGCTATCTTGTATGTCAAATCTCATCATGCCGTTCAGAAGAATATGATCTCTGTAGAGGAAGCTTGGGCTGTGGCTCAAACTCATAACGTCCCGCTTATTGTAGATGCTGCAGCGGAAGAGGATCTGCAGAAATACGTGCAAATATCCGATCTGGTCATTTATAGTGGCTCCAAAGCCATAGAAGGTCCAACATCCGGACTTGTGGCGGGAAAACGTCTTTATATTGAATGGCTGAAAGTGCAGCTTCACGGCATTGGACGCAGTATGAAGGTTGGTAAGGAAACATCCTTCGGCCTGATGCAAGCGTTGGATGAATATGCTCACAAACAGGATACAAGCGAAAAGGAAAAAGCTACGCTCCAATTGCTGATGCCGCTCGATGGGCTTCCCGGAATTCGGGTAACTATCGTGCAGGATGAAGCAGGCCGGGCGATTTACCGTGGACGCATCCATGTGGACCCGAATCAGTGCGCAATAACAGCACTTGAGCTGTCCCAGCAGCTTCAACAAGGTGAAGTGGCTATTTACACTAGAGACTATGGGGTAAGGCAAGGTTATTTTGATATTGACCCGCGTCCGCTAATGGGTGATGACATAGAAATGATTACAGCGAGGATAAGGGAATTGACAGGAGGGGCAAGCAATGTCTGAAATTAACAAGCGGTTCTATAAAGGTCGGGTGGCCTTAAACGTATTGGCTAAGGATATAGAAAATGCCAAAGAGGTGTTTGCTGCTGCCGAAGGTTATGTACTGGTCGGTGTATTGTCCAAAGACTATGCAACGGTAGAAGAAGCCGTGCAGGCGATGGAGGCATATGGGCGGGAAATTGACGGTGCGGTATCAATAGGACTAGGTGCGGGTGATAATCGGCAAGCTGCTGTTGTTGCAGAGATTGTCAAATCCTATGCTGGCAGCCACATTAATCAGGTATTCCCAGCAGTTGGTGCGACCCGTGCTAACCTTGGAGCGAAAGATAGCTGGATTAACAGCATGATCGCACCAACGGGACAACCTGGTTTTGTGAATATCTCCACCGGCCCGGCCAGTGCGGCACAATCTGTACCCGCTGTAATTCCCGTAAATGCGGCGATTGCATTGGTTCGGGATATGGGCGGAAATGCTTTAAAGTATTTTCCGATGCAGGGGCTGAGCCGTAAAGCGGAGCTAATCGCTGTGGCCAAAGCCTGTGCGGAAGAGGGTTTTGCGCTGGAGCCGACCGGCGGTATCGATCTGGACAACTTTGAAGAGATCTTGTCTATTATATTGGAAGCGGGAGTGCTGCAGGTGATTCCCCATGTCTATACATCGATCATCGATCCGCAGAGCGGAAGAACGAGAGTGGCGGACATACAACAGCTGTATCGGACGATGAAAAAGCTGGCAGATCAATATGCCTAAACATATCGCCGCTTTTGGTGAAATAATGATGCGGCTACAGGTACCGGGCTTTGAACTGTTATCTCAGGGTAACCTGCTGAAGTATTCGTTCTCCGGCACCGGAGTCAATGTACTGTCCGCATTGTCCCGATACGGACATCGGGGGACTTTGGTGTCCAGACTGCCTGCGAATCCTATTGGTGACGCAGCAACAGCCTATCTTCGGCGACTGGGCATCCAGCCGGAGCATATCCAACGCGGGGGCTCAAGTATAGGGATGTACTTTCTTGAAAACGGATTCGGGGCTCGACCCTCCCGAGTGACTTATTCCGGTCGCCCGGAGAGCAGCTTCAATACTGCTCCTCCGGGTACTTATCCATTCGCAGAGCTGGCAGACCTCGCGGATGCTGTTCATTTCTGCGGGATAACACTGGCAATGAACGATGATGTGCGAAAAGCGATGAAAACTTATGCAAAAACGGTTAAGCAACACGGTGGTCTAGTCGTTTTTGACTGCAATTACCGCCCATCGCTCTGGGGGGAGAGAGGCTATGAGCTGGCGCGCTCCCATTACGAAGACATGCTGCATTTGGCCGACATCGTGCTGATGAATGAAAAAGACGCAATGCTAATCCTTGGTATGAAGCCCGAAGGAACTTCAAGAGAAGAACAACTTCAGGAGCTGATTCCCACAGTAGCTTCACGCTACAGTCTAAGTACGGTAGCAGGAACGCATCGGTCCATCCATGATGATAACCGCCATTCATTGCGCGGTTATATCTTCAAATCCGGTCGCTTCGCATATTCCGAGACCTTAAGCTTTCCGGTGCTTGATAGAGTCGGGGCTGGAGATGCTTATGCCAGTGGTATAATTCATGGTGAGCTGGAAGGTTTTGATCCTCAGCATACTGTAGCCTTTGCGGCCGCGGCCGGAATGCTAGCCCACACAGTAGAAGGAGACTCTCCGCTGGCCTCCGAGCAAGAAGTTATTGGTGTACTGACGGGTGCTGTAAAAGATATATTGAGATAAAGAAGAAGCTGCCTTACAGGAGAACAGGCCTGTGCGGTGGCTTTTTTTATCGCTACAAACACTGTACTTTTGTTCAGGCCAAGAATCAGATCCAATGGTTACAGGCTAGATTTGGCTTAATTAGATCTTTTTAAATAGGTGTAAAATCTCATTTTTTGCAACTTTATCCTCTATCCGGCGTCAAAGAAGAGAGAATAAGAAGGGGGAGCCTATATGAAAAAGTTAAATCTACTAGCCCTTTTAGCAGTTATTTCAATAATCTTTGTTGGATGTGCCAATACAGGGAGTAAAGATAAAGCGAATAAAAAGCTAATCGATCTGAGTTCTGTGGACTCCATTACAATCCATAATGATAGCGGTGGATTAATAACCATAACGGACCAAAAGCTAATAGAACGTTTCAATAAAGCTATACATACTGCTGAGTATGACAACGCGAAGCTTGATATTGCAGCACCTGATTATGAGGTTACTGTTGAATTGAAGAGTAAAGAAAACGAAAAATTCTCATTCTGGATTATGGGCAATAATAATGGTCTTTTCACCAAATCAGGAGTAAATGGGCATTACAAGTTATCTGAAACGGATAAGGCTGCTTTGCTTACCTTATTTCAATCAACTGAACAACAAGTAGAATCAGATAATCTAAAATTAGATGAGACCATCAAGCGAATCACATTAGCAAACGCTCTAGCACATGGTTCAGTGAATGCTAACATAAAGGATGAATACACAGATCATGAAACCATAGATACTTTCGTCCGAGCCATCCGTACCGCTGAACAAATACCAGGGAATTTAAATACCGCAACGCCTAACTACGATATCGTTCTAATTTCAGATAATAATAAATATGCCTTTCATTTATGGATTAACGAGACAAGCGAGCAGGGCATGTTAATGAATGTGAACAAAACGGATACAGGCTACACACTTACTAAGGAATCAACTGCCGAGTTAAAGAAGATTCTGTTCTCGGAAGCAAAATTTAATGGTTTGGAGTTTAATACAGAACGGAACTCTATTGGAGATCTGGTGGCCAAACCGGTTGGCCTATCCGAAAATAACTATCTGTTAAACGGTGGAGAAGTAGTTGAACTGCAAGGGATCGCTTATCATACCATTCATCTTTTCTATGGCGACCATAATGCTGTCAACGCTTTGTTAGCCCATGATCCTGCTTCGGATGAGGTAAAGGTGAAATGGAGCGACGAGCTCAACGATTCCAATAATCGCTGGAATAATGCTTTTATGAGCAACTATAATATGCTAATCCCGCTGGATGAGGATCATCTATTATTTCTGGAATCGGATGTGACGAAAAAAGCTGGGCAATATCATTTGTCCTCATATAATGTTCTTACAGGAAAGATTGAACGACTTCGGGAAAACTTCTGGCCGCTTTCTGATGATTATGATTACATTTATAAATTTCAATGGAAAGCTGATGAGCAAAAATTGTTTATGCAGAGTTATCTCGGCAATGTATGGATCTTTGATCTGAAAACAGGAAAGGACGATGTCCATCTTCTGAAATATCGCGTAATCCCACATTCGACGACCGGGGCGCCATCCCTGTTCCTCTCACCAACTTTTAAAAGATTTGTACATGATGATGAGAGCGGCGAATTAACCTTTTACGATAATAAAGGAGTTTCTCTTCGTACTGTAGCGTTACCACAAGAGCAATATGTACCTTCTGAGAAAATAAAGTGGAACCCGGCGGGCACGATTGCCTGGATGGATACAGCAGAAGTCAACGAAAACCGAATTCTTGACATCGATATCGATTATCTGAAAATAGCTGCACAAAAAATTAATTTTTATAATCAGGATGGTCTTTCCATCGGCTCCATTAAAACTGAAGGCAACCATGAAGATACAGCTATTGAAGTTGTGGGGTGGATGGACGCTAATGTAGCCGTGATAAAATCCTATACTGTAGAACTTATACACAAGGATAATGTAGGGCTTAATGTTAAGGATGTTTCTTATTATCTCTATGATGTAAAAAAGAAGCAGAAGGGGGCAAGCTTTTCGTCCATCCCTTCCCGTGCTACCATTACTACAGATCTTCGAATGGGCGATGCCGATAATACGGGGGAAATCACTGTGAGTTTTAAAGAAATCACTTATAAAAAAGAAAAATAAAGAAGCCTCGGGAGTTCACCGTAACAATCACACAAGATCATTGGGGAAGCTTTCCGAGGCTTCTTTTTATATTTAAAAAACAAATATTTAAGAATTCTCGAATTCTATATTTGTCCCGCTGTAGAACGGACGGAGGACAGCAGGTCTAGCCGGAAGCCTTGTACTAGAGTGTCACCGTTCATAAGATCGGTCTCATATGCACGATTAAAGCCTAAGCGCTGGTACAGTTTGATGGCTGAAGACATCATTTCCGAGGTGTGTAGGTTCAAGGTGGTGGCACCCAACTGTAGTGATCTCCGTGCAGCATCGTGAATCAGAAGGGTTGCAACGCCAAGACCACGAGCGGATGGAGATACGGCTAGCAGACGTAGGATCGGGGAGTGAATCCCGAGCTCCGGTTTCCCGTAAGCCGTTTCCGAGGAGCTGAACAAGAGTGCGCTACCAACGATTTTCTTGTCGATTTCAGCGATGATCCGTACGAGCGGAGTATCACCATGAACGGAATCAAGAAGCGAATTTCGATACTCCAGCCACAACGGCTCAGGCATGATCTCCGAATATTGATGGTATGCATCTAACAGCACTTCGGCGATAGCATTACAATCTTTATTCTCAGCTTCACGGATAATGATCTTTTGTGACATGTTTTCGCTATCCCCTTTCAGACAAATGTAATGTTCATTCGAATGAAATTATTATATATGATAATTCCCAGTGGAATAAGAGGGGTTTTATAATTCTGATATAGGAATAGAAAAGTTCTATATGAAATAAACATAACGTTTGATTCAAAATCCGATTGATTTACACGGAATTAATTGTTGACAAAAAATAGGGCGATGACTAAGATATAAACAAAATCTATAGGAAAGCATCGCTATAATTCATTGTTTTTTCATCGGAATAGTAAAATTAATAAAAGCATAGGGGGATTAGGGATGAACATTGAAAATATTGAGGCCTTTGTCTACATCAATCATTATGGAAGCTTCAATAAAGCGGCCGAAGTCCTATATATCTCACAGCCGACAGTAACGGCCCGGATCCAATCGCTAGAAAGGGAACTGGATTGCAAAGTGTTTGATCGGTTGGGGAAGCAGATTAACCTGACGGATAAAGGTAAACAGTTTCTACCCTATGCGCAGCAGATTCTTCAGATTTATCAGAACGGTAAATATCAGGTTCAGGCTAAGGGGCACATTCCAAATGAACTGAGAATCGGCAGTACGGTCTCGGTTTCCAATTATTTAATGCCCCATCTGATGCTTCATTTAAAGCGCAGATATCCTCATATCACAATCAAGCTTATGACAGCTTCTACGGAAGTATTGACTGAAAAGTTAAAATCGAAAGAGCTTGATTTGGCTTTTATCCGTAAGGTCGTAAATCCGGCAATTCAAACCTTTCCATTCTGCGAGGACCCCATCTCACTGTATGTACATGAGGGACACCGCTTTGCTAAAGCACAGCGGGCTTCACTGGAGGATATCCGCCAGGAGACGTTGGTTTTTTTTGAATGCGGATCTTTGGATTGGATGCGGCTGCATCGTGTATTTGAGAGTATGGAACAGCCACCGAAGATTGAATATCAGGTAGATAACCTGGAGACAGCCAAAAAGCTGGTATTGAAAAAAGCAGGCATCTGTTTCCTTCCCGCCCTCAGTGTGCAAGAGGAAGTGGCGACGGGGTCGCTGATCCGGGTGGATATTGCGGAGACGGAAGGCATCTCCTTGCGAACCAGCCTGATTTCACTGAATGGAGAGAACGCAGAATTCATCGAAACCTTGCTTGAACTGGGGATTGGTAAAGTGGGAGATCGACTAATTGTATAGATGTATTAAAAAACTCTATTAGCGCGTGGACACATGCAGTGATAAAGTTAATTGCATATAATCACGACTATTTCGATAGGGATTATTAAATTAATTTCCGAAAGGCTGGAGGGCATGTGATGAGTGAGGTATTCAGGCTAGCAGAACTGAAGGATGCGGAGCAATTGCTAGATGTTACATATCGTGCCTATCAGCTGATTCGTGAACTCGGGCTGCATTGGCCGGCGGCCACAGCCGACTTGGCGCTTATTGAAGACAATATAGCTACGAATGAGTGTTATGTGCTTGAAGTTGACGGAACGATAGTTGCAACCATAACCCTTTCAAAGGAAGAAGAGATTAAGAAGATTAGCCCACTGCCTTTTATCAAATGGTTTGCTGCTCATCCAGATTACAGTAACAAAGGTTATGGTGGAAAACTTTTGGATTGGGTTGAAGAGAACATTATTGCTGGACAGTTACGTTCGGCTGCAGTCACGCTGGCAACGGCGAAGAAACATCCGTGGTTGGTTCAAATGTATGAACGCCGGGGGTACGAACGGTTTTTAGAACTGGATCAGCAGAACGGTGACGGCATTATGTATCTGATGAAAAAAACACTTACAGACAAACCACAGTTCATTCAAAGGGGATAAAACAATGAAAAAGTCCATTTCACTAGTATTTGCATCGGTATTGACACTGGCGATTGCCGGCTGCGGAAACAACAGTAACAGCGCTAGCAGCAATCAGAATGGAAATGCAGCAGAAGCTGCGGCACCGGCAAAGGATTCGGCAAAGGTATCTAAGATCATTGTGGGCACGGGTACTGCTTTTCCGAAAGTCTGCTTCATAGATGAGAACGGCAAACTCACCGGATTTGATGTGGAACTGCTCAAAGAAATCGATAAGCAGCTGCCAGAATATGAATTCGAATTTCAAACCATGGATTTCAGCAATCTGCTGCTGAGCCTGGAAACCAAAAAAATCGATTTGGTCGCCCATGTCATGGAGAAAAATCCGGAACGGGAGCTGAAGTACTCTTTTAACAAAGAAGCCTATGCCCACTGGAGAAACCGCATTGTAGTGGCAAAGGATAATAATTCAATCCAATCGCTTGATGATCTCAAAGGGAAAAAGGTACTTGTAGGTGCAACGAGTGCACAAGCACAAATACTCGAGAACTACAATAAAGAGAATGACAATGCGATTGATATCGTGTATCAGAATGGTGCAGCGAATGATACCGTCGCACAGATTAGTACTGGGCGTGTGGACGCTACGCTGGCTGCAGATTTTGTCCTGCCGATCATTGATCCGCAGAGTCAGCTAAAAGCTACGGGCGACGAGCTGTCATCCGCGGATATTCTCTATGTTTTCCGTAAGGATGATGCCAATTCACAAAAGCTGTCAGATGCGATTGACAGTGCGATTAAAGAGCTGAAGACAGACGGCACACTAGGCAAGCTTAGTACGGAATGGTTGGGTGCGGATGTTACAGCGGATTCGGTTAAATGATTGAGCCGGTGAGCACGGGAAGGGGGGGAATATATGGGCGCACAGTTTGATATCAGCTTTGTATTTTCGTTTTTGCCTAAGTTACTAGGGACTTTAAGCACCACGCTTCTGATTGTCGCCTGTTCTCTACTGACAGGAATTCTTGTCGGCTTTCTCGTAGCTCTGCCAAGACTTTATAAAGTGCCTGTGTTAAAAACCATCTCCGAAATCTATATTTCTTTTTTTCGGGGAACTCCGATTCTTATCCAGCTCTTCTTGTTTTATTATGGTCTGCCCGAAATTATGAAGCTGGTTCATGTCGATATGACCCGGACTCCGGTGCTTGTTTTTGTGATTCTTACTTACGGGCTGCATACGGGGGCATACATGTCCGAAATGATCCGGGCTTCTGTAATGGCGGTGGATAAGGGGCAGGTAGAGGCTGCTTATGCTACAGGGATGACGGGGTTTCAAGCCTTTACGCGAATCGTGCTGCCGCAGGCGCTCGGAATCGCAGTTCCGGTATTCTCCAATCTGGTGATTGCTCTACTGAAAGATACGTCATTGGCCTTTACTCTTGGGGTGATGGAAATGTCAGGTAAAGCACAGACGCTAGGCAGCTTAACTCAGCATTTTATTGAAACTTATATCGCGCTTGCGCTAATCTATCTGGTCATCAGCTTTACAATCGAGAAACTGCTGCTTATAGCAGAACGCCGGCTGCTGCGGCATGAGAAACGGAATACACCGGAGAAAAAATCGTTCAAAATCAACAAAAGCTGGTCCTACCGCCGCATCATTGCTGAACTTGGACCGGGTAAAGGAGGTAGCGGATTATGAGGCTGGACCCATCTTTTATCTGGACTGCTCTGGTGCAAATTTTAAGTGCAATTCCTGTGACCTTATCTATTACTGCTGTCTCAGTACTCATTGGATTTGTGATTGGTGTGGCTGTAGCGTTGATCCGGATATACAGAATTCCGCTGCTGTATCCGCTGGCTGTCGGTTATGTTACGTTCATCCGCGGGACACCGATGCTGACGCATCTTTTGCTTATCTATTTTGGGCTTCCCGTGTTAATCGATGGTCTGGCAGTGCAGTTCGGCTGGAGCTTCAGGTCGGTAGCCATTCCGATGATCGGTTTTGCCTATATTTCGTTCTCGATTACTGCGGGAGCCTATATGTCCGAGGTCGTCCGTTCCGGTCTGCTTGCTGTGGATCGCGGTCAGCTGGAAGCGGCCCATTCTATCGGAATGACCACACCCCAGGCACTGCGGCGGATTGTTTTTCCTCAGGCGCTGGCGGCGAGTCTGCCTAATCTGTCAAATTCGGTAATTGGTATGCTGCATGGATCTACCCTTGCTTTTACCGTTTCGGTGGTGGATATCAATGCTAAGGCGCAAATTGTAGCTTCAACGAACTGGAAGTTTTTTGAGGCTTATCTGGCGGCAGCACTGATTTTCTGGGGACTTACGTTCCTAATCGAACGCGTGACGTCGCTGATTGAAAAAAGAATTAATCTGTACAATCGAGGTGGAGTAGCATGATCAAGCTTGCGCAAATTTCGAAGTCATTTGGTCGGAATCAGGTGCTCAATAATATAGATTTAACGGTGACGAAGGGTGAAGTTGTCGTCATTCTCGGTCCCAGCGGCTCAGGCAAAACGACACTTTTACGCTGTGTGAATTATCTGGAGAAGCCAAGCAGCGGAGAGATCGCCATCGGCGATTTCAAAGTGAACTGCAAACATCCCCGCAAAAAGGAGATTCATCTGCTCCGGCAAAAAACGGCAATGGTGTTCCAGCAGTACAATTTATTCCGCCATAAAACCGCGCTGGAGAACGTGATGGAGGGACTGCTGATTGTCAAAAAGCTTCCGAAGGACGAAGCGAAAAATCGGAGTATTGCCCTGCTTGAAAAGGTTGGTCTTGGCAGCAAGCTGGACGCCTATCCAAGTCAGCTGTCCGGAGGCCAGCAGCAGCGGGTTGGCATTGCCCGTGCCTTGGCGCTCGAGCCGGAGGTTATATTGTTCGACGAACCCACATCGGCGTTGGACCCAGAGTTAGTGGGTGAGGTGCTGGCCGTCATCCGTAAAATTGCCAAGGAAGGCATCACAATGATTGTGGTGACTCATGAAATGGGCTTTGCTCGCGATGTGGCGAATCATGTGGTTTTTATGGACGGAGGCGTCATTGTTGAAGAAGGGACTCCGGCAGAGCTGTTTAACCATCCGCGCGAAGAAAGAACGAAGCAGTTCCTGAAGCGGATCACACCTGAATTTAACTATTCCATATAGGAGGAAAAACAATGGTTATTACAATCAGCGTACTTGATCAAAGTCCGATCTATCCGGGAGAAACGCCGGAGGAAGCATTCCAGCATACGATCAAGCTGGCACAATTGTCCGAAGAGCTTGGATTCCACCGGTTCTGGGTTTCGGAGCATCATGACTCCGAGCAGGTAGCCGGTTCTTCCCCGGAAGTACTTATCTCACATCTTCTGGCTAAAACAGAGCGAATCCGCATTGGCTCCGGTGGCATCATGCTCCAGCATTACAGCCCATATAAGGTAGCGGAGAACTTCAATGTGCTGTCTACACTGGCTCCTGGACGAGTGGATCTCGGTGTGGGACGTGCTCCCGGTGGACTCCCACGTAGCACACAGGCACTACAGCAGGGAAAAGCTGAAACCCCAGACCTGACGGACAAAATCATCGAGCTGGAAAAGTATGTACATAACCGCCTCGAAGAAAACCATCCGCTGGCAGGGTTGAAGGCAGGTCCCCTTCCTGGTATTCCTCCTGAGTTGTATGTCCTTGGCGCGAGTGTAAGCAGCGCGGAAATTGCCGCTGAACTGGGGTTACCGTACGTATTCTCCCTGTTTATTAACAGCGATAAGGCGGTAGCGCTGGATGCCATTCGTGCTTACCGCAGCGGTTTCGCTTCTTCACAGGGCAGACAACCGCAAGCCATTATCGCTTTAGCGTTAGTGGTGGCTGAGACTGAAGAGGGAGCGAAAGAACTGGCAGGTGCGCATAAGCTGATCCGGATTCAACTGGCGAGCGGGAAGAAGCTGACAGTAGGGACCTTGGAACAGGCGGAAGAATTTGCCCGCCAGAGCAATGAAGCCTACACGATTGAAGAGCTGGAACCAGAGATTACCAAAGGAACTAAATCATCTGTCCGCGAACAGTTGTTGGAACTTTCAGAGGCATCCGGTGTCGAGGAGTTCATCATAACGACGAATGTACAGCCTTTTGATAAACGGCTCCGATCCTTTGAGCTACTGAGCGAAGCAATCGCTGAAGTGGCGGCAGAGGCATAAAGCGGGCTCGGTATCACACCGGAAATCGTGTAAAGGAGGGTGACTGTATATGACAAGTAAAGCTAAAGAGTTGAGTGCGGAAGCGCTTGAAGAAGAATTAATCGGGATACGCCGTCATCTGCACCGGCACCCGGAACTGTCCAATGAAGAATATGGCACAACAGAATATATTATTTCCCTGCTGGAGCGGGCAGGAGTCAGGATCGTAGAATACGGTCTGTCTACCGGCGTGATCGCAGAGATTGGCGGCAAAAAGCCTGGTTCGGTCATCGCACTGCGCGCAGATATTGATGCCTTGCCAATCCAGGAGGAAAGCGGAGTATCCTTCGCTTCATTATATCCCGGCAAAATGCATGCCTGCGGGCATGATTTCCATACGGCTGCCTTGATTGGTGCCGCCTATCAATTGAAACAGCGAGAGCAGCAATTACAGGGAACGGTGCGCCTGTTATTCCAACCAGCCGAGGAGAAGGCGCAGGGTGCACAACGAATCATTGCTAGCGGGGCACTCGAAGACGTCCGGGCAGTGATCGGGCTGCATAACAAGCCAGACCTGCCAGTCGGAACCATCGGTATTAAGGGTGGTCCTTTAATGGCAGCAGCTGACGGGTTTGTGATTGAAGTGCAGGGTGGCAGTTCTCATGCTGCCGTTCCGGAAGCTGGCATAGACCCGATTGTAGCGGCTTCGCATATTGTGGCGGCATTCCAGTCCATTGTAAGTCGCAATGTCAGTCCGCTGCAGAGTGCGGTGGTTAGTGTGACGCAGATTCACAGCGGCAATTCATGGAACATTATCCCCGAAAAAGCCGTGCTTGAAGGGACGATCCGCACCTTTGATGAAACGGTACGCAGCAAAGTGCTGGACCGGTTTCAGGAAGTGGCGGTCGGTGTAGCAGCGGCTCTTGGAGCAGAAGCTACCGTTCGCTGGATAGAAGGGCCACCTCCGGTTATCAACGATCCCTCCCTAGCAGCGCTTGGAGTTGAATCGGTCGAAGCTCTTGGCTACCGAGCGATTCAGCCAGAGCTTTCTCTGGCTGGAGAGGATTTCGCCTTCTATCAGCGCGTGGTACCCGGACTGTTCGTTTTTGTAGGTACTGAAGGAAGCCAGGAATGGCATCATCCGGCCTTCAATCTGGATGAACGTGCACTCCCTGTGGCAGCACGTTTCCTTGCGGATGTAGCTGTACGATCCCTAGTGCAGTACAGTCCCGATGGAGGTGCAGAATTATAGCTGAACATAACAGTTACGATGTAATTATCGTCGGCGCAGGCTCGATGGGCATGAGTGCCGGTTACTATCTTGCGAAGCGCGGAGTGAAGACGCTGCTAATTGATGCCTTTGATCCTCCACATACACTGGGAAGCCATCACGGGGAAACGCGGCTGATCCGGCATGCTTACAGTGGTGATCCCGCCTACATTGATTTGGCTCTGCGGGCAGATCATTTATGGCAAGAAGCCGAGCAGTTGAGCGGAATAGAATTGCTTGTCCGCTCGGGCGTATTGAATCTCGCAGTTAGTGCAGTTTATTCCTTCAGCGGTCGTCTCGCGGAAGCAATGAAACGGAAGGTGCAGGTCCAGCATCTGGATGCCGGAGAGATCCGGCGGCGCTGGCCGGGATTGAACATTCCGGAAACATTCGCAGCAATGTATGAACCAGAAGCCGGGTATTTGTACAGCGAGCGCTGTATCTCCGCCTACCGCCAGCTTGCCCTTGGACAGGGTGCGGAACTGTTGACGAACACTTCGGTAGTAAACATCACCGCCCGCGAAAGCAGTGTAACGGTTCATACAACAAACGGCGATTATCACGGAGCGTCAGCTATCCTTAGTGCCGGAGCCTGGTTTGGTGCGTTAGCGCCTTTTGTGCATTTGCCAATCAAGGCGATCCGCAAAGTTGTGGGCTGGTTTGAGAGTTCACCTGCTTTTGCAGCCGGTAACTTCCCTGGCTTCACGCTAGGAGTTGAGGAAGGTGGCTATTATGGCTTTCCCAGCATTGCTGGAGCCGGTCTGAAGATCGGCCGGCACGATACGGGGCTGGAATGGAAACCAGGCACACTACTTGCTCCCTTTGGCAGTGAAACCAGCGATGAGCAAGACCTCCGAAGAGTACTGGAGACTTACATGCCGGGTGCAGCTGGCCGATTACTTAAAGGCTCTGTATGCAAATATGAGCATACACCTGATGAAGATTTCATTATTGACCGCCATCCGCTCCACTCCAATGTGCTGGTAGCCGGAGGGTTCTCAGGGCATGGTTTTAAATTTTCTAGTGTTGTAGGTGAAATACTTGCTGATTTGGCGACAAGTGGAGCTACCAACCACAACATTCAACCTTTTGCGTTATCACGTTTTACACCTGATCATTCGCAAGCAGGCCTTATTTTGGAGGGGATTTAATGAGCAAAGTTCAAATTAGCAATTTTTTAAGTACGCACAACCAACTGGTGCATGCAACCGCAGGGTTATCAGAGGAACAGCTGAAATGGAAGGCAGCACCAACGAGTTGGAGTATTACTGAGGTTTTAGCCCATCTAGCTGATCACAGCATTGTGGTTTCGTTCCGTATACGTGATATTCTCGCTGCTACAACTGCGCAGCTGCCAGTCTTCAATCAGGACGCTTGGGTCAGCGGCCAGTACGCCAATAGTGGTAGTGCTTCCGATAGTCTGGAGTTGTTCCGCAGCCTGCTTTATTATAACAGTCTATTGTTTGAACGGCTCAGCGCAAAGGATTGGGAGAAAAGCGGGGTTAACTTCAAGGGGGAAAACGTTAAAATTTCCGATATCGTCCATAGCTTCACCGCACATGTAGAGAGACATCTTGGCCAGATTGAGCGAATCAAGCAGGGCGCAGCCAATGCATCGTTCGTGCAATGAATACTTTCATAGTTAGTTTTGCATGAAGTAAAACCTGGGAATCGTATGCTCACAAAACTTTTAGGAGGAATGAACATGACCAAACCAAAACAACTGAAGCTAGGCGCACTGCTGCATGGAGTAGGAGGCAGCACGTCGATGTGGCGCCATCCTGATGCTAAGCCGGATGCAAGTGTAAACTTTGAATTATACAAGGCGTGGGTACAGAAGGCAGAAGAAGGCAAGCTGGATCTGATCTTCATCGCAGACGGTTTGTACATTAATGAAAAGTCCATTCCGCATTTCCTTAACCGGTTTGAACCGCTGACCATTCTTAGCGCACTCGCCGCCGTCAGCACCAACATCGGTCTGGTTGGTACCCTGTCCACCTCCTACAGTGAACCGTTTACCGTCGCGCGTCAATTCGGCTCACTGGATGTAATCAGCGGTGGCCGGGCCGGCTGGAATGTGGTGACTTCACCGCTGGAAGGCTCTGCCTCGAATTACAGCAAAACAGAGCATCCTGACCATGGCAAGCGTTACCGTATTGCTACCGAATATTTGCAGGTGACCCGCGGATTATGGGATTCCTGGGAGGATGATGCGTTTGTTCGAGACAAAGAAACAGGTGTATTCTTTGATCCGCAAAAAATGCATACCCTGGACCATCAAGGAGAGTTCTTCTCCGTGAAAGGACCGCTCAATATTGCTCGTTCGAAGCAGGGGCAGCCAGTCGTGTTTCAGGCAGGTTCCTCAGAAGTTGGTAAAAATTACGCCTCAAAGGAAGCGGATGCTATCTTCACTGGCCACGAAACGCTAGAAGATGCCCAGGCATTCTATAGCGATGTTAAGACACGGGTAGCTTCATTTGGCCGGGATCCGAATGAGGTGCTGATCTTTCCTGGTATTGCACCAATCATTGGCGACACATCAGAGGAAGCAGAGCGTAAATATCAGGAGGTTGCTGGTCTCGTGACGATTGAGAATGCACTGAACTATTTGGGCAGATTCTTCGAGCATCATGATTTCTCGCAATATCCGCTGGATGAACCGTTCCCTGAGCTTGGCGAGTTGGGGCGCAATAGTTTTCAGAGCGGCACGGATAAAATCAAAAAGGACGCGAAGGAGAGAGGCTTAACACTAAGACAGGTCGCCTTACAATCCGCTACCCCGCGCAGCAGCTTTATTGGCACACCTGAGCAAGTGGCTGATCAGATTCAAACCTGGTTTGAGGGTGGAGGAGCAGACGGATTTATGATCGCAGCTGCTGTTCCTAATGGACTGGAGGAATTCGTCGATCGGGTAGTGCCGATTCTGCAAGAGCGGGGCCTGTTCCGCACTGAATACGAAAGTAGCACCCTGCGTGGAAATCTCGGTATTCCATTGCCAGAGAACCGCTATTCCAAGGCTTCACAACCGGTAGGGCAAAAAGCCGTACATTAACAATAATAATTTGAATCGAATAATTAGCTTTCGTCATAAAAAATGTAACGCAGCCGTTTAAGGCTGCGTTTATTTGCGTGCGAGCGGAGCTTGTCTAACAACGTAAGCGCTTTAAAGAACCAATCAGAGCAATAGATAACCAATCACTGTTATATAGGCAGGGTTCCCGCTGCACCTTATGATAGAAATATCAAGGAGGGATGTAAATTGTACGCTAAGTTCTACAAGTACCGATGGCAATACTTAATGATTCTTCCGGGAGTGCTGTTGCTATTTTTGTTCAGCTATATTCCGATGGCAGGGATTCAGGTCGCCTTCCGCGACTTTCAGATTGGCACCTCGATCTGGAACAGCACATGGGTGGGATTAGACAACTTTTCTTTCCTGCAAGATCCCCAGTTTTTAACTGTCGTCAAAAATACGTTATATATATCTGTGCTTAAGTTCATCTTCGGATTCCCGGCACCGATTCTACTGGCACTGGTGATTAACGAGGTAACCCGGCCTGTATTTAAGCGATTCGTGCAATCGGTCAGCTATTTGCCACATTTTTTCTCATGGATTGTAGTCGCTTACATCCTGCAGTCTTTTCTGACTTTGGATGGTGGGCTGGTCAATCAGTTCATCGAGAAGGCAGGCGGTGATCCTGTATTTTTTCTGGGTTCCACGGAGTGGTTCCGGCCCATGGTTATATTAAGCGGCTTGTGGAAAGAGACCGGCTGGAACACGATTCTCTATTTGGCTGCGATCACAACGATTGATCCGCAATTGTATGAGTCCTCCAAAGTAGAGGGTGCAGGAAAGCTAGCCCAGATTCGGCATATCACCTTCCCGGGTATTCTACCGACAATATCGATTGTGCTAATTCTGAGTATCCCTAGCCTGATTTCAGTAGGGATGGATCAGATTTATCCGCTGATGAATTCTGCTAATCAAGGGGTCGCGGATGTACTGGATACGTATATCATCCGCAACGGATTGCAGCAGGGATATTTTGGAATGGCGACCGCAGTGGGATTGTTATCCTCAGTGATCAGCTTGATATTGGTTGTTTCGACTAATCAGTTATCCAGAAAAATAAATGGTGAAGGATTATGGTGATGGCATATGAAGCTCAGCAGAGGTGAAAAAATAGCTCAATACGTCATCGTCATAGTACTGGCCGGTCTGTGCTTGTCTGTACTATATCCATTCCTATACATGCTGGCCATCTCACTGAATGACGGTGCAAGTGCGGCCAAAGGTGGCGTGTATCTATGGCCCAAAAATTTCACATTAATTAATTATGAGATTGTATTAGGAAATGAGATTATCCGCCAGTCTTATCTAATTACAATCGCTAGGACAGTCATTGGCACATTCGCAGGACTTATCGTCACACTTCTGGTGGCCTTTGGCTTGTCCTACCGCGGCCTTCCATTAAGAAGCACGATTCTAGGCTATATTCTTTTAACCATGCTATTCAGTGGAGGACTGGTTCCTTTCTATATTCAGCTTAATAATCTCGGGCTTATCAACACGTTCTGGGTGTATATTTTTCCCGGGCTGTTCTCGGTCTGGAACATGTTTGTCATGCTGAAGTTTATACAGGGAATCCCTGAAGCTCTGGTAGAATCCGCTGAACTAGATGGAGCCGGTCCTGTTCGTACTCTGATTCAGATTATTATTCCACTCTCTCAACCTATGCTTGCCGCACTTGGATTGTTTACCGCAGTGGGACACTGGAATGACTGGTTCGCCGGTGCTTTCTTCGTCACGAAGCAGAACCTGATTCCGGTGCAGACCTTCCTGCAGCAATTGCTCGCTGCTCAGGATTTATCCGCTGTCCTTGGCTCGAATACCAACCAGGAAGCTTTGGCGAGAAGCTCACAAATGCAGAATATTACACTGATGTCGATTAAGATGGCAGTCGTTATGGTGAGTGCAATCCCCATCCTGTGCGTGTATCCGTTCCTGCAGAAATATTTTGTGAAAGGAGTTCTTGTAGGGTCAGTAAAAGGCTGATTTTCAATAATAGAACAGGGGGAAAAATCAATGATATTCAAAAAAACGGGTCTAGCCGCTTTGGCTGCAGCAACCTTACTGATGTCTATTGCCGGATGCTCCGGATCAGGTGAGAATACTGCGAACAAGCCTGGAAGCGACAATGAAACGTCAAGTAACCTGCCCGCCAGTGGCTCGACTTCCTTTAATCTCTGGCTTGGATGGACGGCAACCATCAATAATGATAGTTTGGTCCAGAAATATTGGCGTGAACAGGAGCCTGGAGTAAATGTGAAGCTGGAAACCACTCAAGGCGACGCAATGACTGCACTTAATTTGAAGATAAACACAGGCGGCTTTGAAGATGCAGCTATCTTCAGCCGAAACGAAACGGTCAAAAGCGCGATGAACCGGTCGAAACAGCTTATGCCGCTAGAGCAGTATTTCGACATGCCTGACAAATATCCAGGACTGGCGTCTATTCCAAAGCAGTATCTGGAACTTATGAAGGATAATGAGGGTCATATCTGGTCCATTCCTACCTGGTTTGACCAAAACCCGGAAGATCCGTGGCCAGGCTGGGCATCTCAAGCCTGGATTGTCAGAAGTGATGTGCTGGAGAAAACAGGTATGACCAAAGAGGACTTAGCAACGTTAGAAGGAGTTGAGACCTTCCTTCGGAAAGCTGCAGAAGAGAAGGATGCTTCCGGCAAATCGCTTATTCCTCTATCATTCCTAATGGACACTAGTGATAATCTGGGCTGGAGCGATGAAAACGCGATTTTGACCGCATTCGGGGTGACTACAGCAGGTAATGGCGTTGACAAACGCGGCGATGATTTTGTATTCGCTTACGACGATCCCAATTATAAAGCAGCTTATCAATGGATGAACAAGATGTACCAGGAGAAGTTGATCGATCCAGAGGTCGTCACCAGCAAAAGAGAACAGTATACAGAAAAGAACAAATCGGGTCGTATTGCCTTCAATGTCGGCAGCTTCTGGAACATTCCTGCCTCAGCCTGGGAGACATTGGACGGCCCAACAGAACCAGGGTGGTTTTACGAAGCAATCCCTTTTCCTAAAGTGGATGGTGTAGAGAAAGTCGGAATTAATCAGGTTACCAATCCGAATCCAGGCTATGATGTCTATGTTAGTGAAAAAACTAAAAATCTGGAAGCTATTCTGAAATTCTTCGATTATACCTTGCAACCAAAACCCGAGCAGCAGCAGGTCATTAATGAAGGACCGGCGGGATTATACTGGGATTGGATTGATCAACCGTTGGGCAAATGGAAATTCACAGACGAAACCTACAAGACGAGCCGCAATTCCGGAGACACCGCACAAAAAGCTAAAGTCACCCCTGAGCTTTACATGACTGCCTCTTACAGCAATGAATGGTACCCATGGTGGAACACAGAGGATGCAGGGAAAGCCGGAGCTGCTAAGACCATTAAGTTCACAGAAGCTATCGGCAAAATGGGAACGATCCGCGTGGCAGAGCCTTATGATCTATTCCAGATGAAACAGGGCGGCGCATGGGAGAAATATTCACCGGAGATCGAAAATATCCGCAAGGAATATCGAGCCAAGCTTTTAATGGCCAAAGACGAGGGGCAATTCGAAAAGAATTGGAGCGATTTCCAAGCAGCACTAGAGAAGCGTGGGCACTGGAGTGAAGTCAAGCAGGAGTGGCTGGATACGTACAAGGAGGAAGTAACAGCCTTGCAATAGACAACCGTGCCGCTCTTTCAGTCGCGGATCGTAAACGATAAAAAATTAATGGAGCACCTCTCACTTGGAGGGGGCTCCCTTTGCACTTCATGGGGGGAATCTATGATTAAACAACAAATAGAGAAATGGATCATCCGTATGACCCGTTCCATGAACCTGAGGAGTAAAATTGTATTATTCTACGGACTCATTGTATTTCTCCCCACCGTACTGCTGGCTGCAGGTGCAGGGTACATGATGCTTCATACGGTGCGGGCCAATTATATGCTTACGATCAGGGAAGCCGTTCGGCAAAGTGCGCAGAGTATTGAATTCAGGAAGCAAAGCTATGATCTGCTGGCTACCCGAACGGCTACGGATGGTGAGCTGATCTCTAGATTAGCCAGGGACTATGCGGATATCGATGAACAATTGGGTACGGTCAATTATGTGGACCGATCCTTTCTGCTCACCAGCAAATACTTGCCAGGTATTGAGAATTTCCGAATCTATCATACCAACGATACACTAGTGCAAGATGGAGGGCTTCTGTGGAAGCCGGAAGAACGGAGCCTTTCGGGAATTCGAGAGCGGGATTGGTATACGAAAATGCTTCGCACAACAGACAATCTGGTATGGACTAATGCAGCTGACGACAGGACTAAGCTAGTGGTATCCCATAAAATTCTGAACGCGTATGGAGATGTTTACGGGATTGTGTACCTGTTACTGAACTATAACGGTGTCTTCATGGAATCGTTCGAACATCCTTTTGAAGGGGCCGGAGAATTGTATATCGTTGACGACAACGAACGCATTATTGCATCCTCGGAGCCCTCTGAAATTGGCAGCCGGTTATCCTCATCCTCCTTAGGTCAGTACTGGAACAACTCGTTGGAAACCTCAGCAACAAAAAGCGGGATGATGCTGATCACTCAGGAGATTAAGTCTGGCTGGACGGTTGCCGCACTTGTGCATCTTGACCGACTGGAGGAGCAGTCTACGCGGATTATGTACTATATCGGAGCAGGTATTGCTTTTTTCCTGCTGCTGTCCATCTTTCTAATCATGATTGTACTTAAAAATGTGATTTGGCGGATCCGCAAGCTGGGCACCAGGATGACAGATATCTCACAGGGCTATTTCGAAGTTACAGTGAGAAACCGTGACAACGATGAGCTGGGTGAGCTTGAGGTATTGTTCAATTCCATGTCTGGCCGTTTGAGAAAACTGGTCGAAGAACATACAGAGGCCATGCTCAAAGAGCGGGAGCAATCATTCAGGGCGTTGCAGGCACAGATTAACCCTCATTTCATCTATAATTCGCTAAGTCTGATCCGTTGGCGGGCATTAGATCAGCAGGACGAATTGCAAATCCGAACCATAGATGCGCTGACGACATTCTATCGGCTGGCACTCAATAACCGGGTTAATGTGACGCTGATCCGTGACGAAATTGAGCATCTTAAGGCGTATATCGAAATTCAGCAGCTGCGTTATCCCGGTCAGGTATCCGTAGATTGGCTGGTAGAGCCGGACGTTCTTGACCTGTACAGCATTAAGCTGATCCTACAGCCAACGGTCGAGAACTGTTATCTGCACGGGGGCATCACAACTAGAACTCATGCTTTTATACAAATTACGATCAAACGAGTGGAGAATACGGTGCAGTTTCAGATTTTTGATAATGGAAAAGGGATTGGCAGTGAGAAGCTGGAACAGATCCGTGCCGGCAGCTACACGGGTACGCAAAACGGATTCGGGATGAACAATATCCGTGAACGTCTTGCATTGTATTTTGGCACAGAGGGCCGCTTTGAGATTGAAAGTGTAGAAGACGAATGGACTTGTGTAACCATTGATATCCCTGTTTGCAAGGAAAGTCCTGAGATAAAAAAGGGGGATGGAGCTTAATGCGGGCATTAATTGTCGACGACGAGCCTATGCAGATTCAAGGGCTTCTTCGTCATATTGGCTGGAAAGCTCTGGGGTATGAGGAACCGTTAACTGCATTATCTGGTGAAGAAGCACTAACGATTCTAGGAGAAACTCCTGTGGATGTGCTGATCGCTGACGTCTCGATGCCAGGTATGACAGGGATCGAACTGCTCGCCAGATGCAGAGCGGATTATCCGACACTCCAGTCTTTACAGACTGTGATGATCAGTGGATATGACGAGTTTGAATTTGTACAGGAGGCTATACATCTGGGAGCTAAAGCTTACGTTCTGAAGCCCATCAAGACGGAAGAACTCGAAATGAAACTGGCTGCGTTCAGAGAAGTAGTTGAGAAGAAAAAACAGATTGAACAGGAAACCACTGTACTTAGGGAGAAAGTTACAGAGAGCTATGAGGTGCTGCAGGAACGTTTCGTCAAAGATATGGTTGAAGGCTGGATCCACAGTGAAGAGCTGCTCGAATCCTGGCAGCGCCTGCTGGATCTGCCTAATGGGGAATGGCAGGCAACATTATTCCTGTTCGGATATGACCGCAGGTTCCTAGATAATCCGCATGATGCCAAGGATCGGATCCTGCTTAGCGAAGGGCTATTGAACTGCGTTAAGACTGGTCTATCTGGTTTCTCCGGTACCTATATAGGGAAGACAGGAGCGGATGAACTGGCCGTCATTGTGCTGAACGCAACGCCATTGGTGCGGGCAAGACTTGAGAAGCAGCTTGCGTTTATCCAAGATATCCTAAGAGAGCAGTATAAAGCCTCCGTCTCGGTCGGAATCAGCAGAGAGTGTTTGTTCTGGACGGAAATACCGTTGCTGTATAAGGAAGTAAGGCATATGATGAGCGGTGCCAGGCTGGCCGGCTACGGACAAATCCTCTATTTCGACCGGAACTTGATGAATGAATATCATGATTTCAGGTTGCGTGAAGAATACATTCCGGAAATCGTTAAGCTACTGGACAGAGGAGAGAGCGATAAAGCTTCCGCTTATTTCAATCATGCTTTCGAAGTGTTACTTGCACGAGAGCCTGTATCCTTCTCCTATGTGCAGGCTTTCGGAATGGGGTTGCTTAGCAAGCTAGCCAGAAAACTGAAGCGTGTACATGAGAAGGAAACAGAGATGAACATCCTCATGTGGCAGCGGCTGATCGACTGTACAGGCGTAGATGAAGTCAGGAAGGTCGTACTGGAATATTTGGCGCAATATGCTAAGCTTAATCAAAGAGAGCAGGTCGCTCAGCAGCATAACCTTATCCAGCGGGTCGCCCGCCAACTGGAGGAGCATCTGCATGAGAACATGACTGTTAAGCAGCTTGCTGAGCAGTTCCACTTGAATCACAGCTATTTAAGTGTTCTCTTCAAGAAAGAAATGGGCCGGACGATTTCCGACTTCGTGCAGGAAGCGCGTATGAACAAAGCCAAGGAACTGCTTCGTGACCCCAATATTAAGGTTTACGAGGTTGCCGAGCAGGTGGGCTTTCAGACCGCGGCTTATTTTGCCTTCCTTTTTAAGAAAACAACCGGCACTACACCTCAGGAGTTCAGAGATTATCATTATTAGGAGTGATATTTTGCAGACAAAGATCAGCCTGGAAGGCGAATGGAAGTTGCAATTGGATGAGGGAAAACAAGGACTGCTGGCATTGCCTTTTACAGATGTTATCACACTGCCCGGAACAACGTCCTACGCACGCAAAGGTCCGAAGAACGAGGATGTTTTAGTAAGCGCATTAACGGATGAGTATTTGTTTGAAGGGCAAGTCTGGTATTCAAAAGAGGTCGTCATTCCGGAAGAACTAGCCGGCAAAGTCTGCTTCCTATATTTGGAACGCACGAGACTGACGACTCTATGGCTGGACCATCAGGAAATAGGCAGCCGTAACAGTCTAAATACCCCACATATATATGAGTTGCCGCAGCTTCAACCTGGGAATCATACGCTCACCATCCGCGTGGACAATACTGGTTACCCAACCAAAGGTGGACATTTAACGTCGCAGGATACCCAAACCAACTGGAACGGGATTACCGGACGTATGGAGCTTCAGTTCTATGGTGAGTCACGGCTCAGCGGCATCCGGCTCGATCCGGATCTCTCAGCCCGCTCAGTCCGAATCACGGCAACCTTGGACAGCAGGAATGAATCTATACTTACAGTGTCTGCTCAGAGCTTCAACAGCGACAATACACATGCTGTGGACGAGCGGGAGTACCCAGTCTCACCGGGTAGTTTTTCCGTCAACTATGAGCTAGGTCAAGACGCGCTGCTCTGGAGTGAAGGCGCTCCCAATCTTTATAACATAAACCTTGTTTTGAAAGACAGCGATGGATATATAACGGACCGACAGGAGCTCGTTTTTGGATTGAAGGAATTCCGGGCAGAAGGCGATAAGTTTACAATCAACGGAGAAAAAACCTTCCTCCGCGGCAAACATGACGGCCTGATCTTCCCGCTTACCGGTTATGCCCCGACTGACGTCGAGGAATGGGTAAGAATCCTGGGCATCTCCAAGTCTTACGGCATCAATCATTATCGCTTTCATACCTGCTGTCCGCCGGAAGCTGCTTTCACCGCAGCGGATATGCTCGGTATCTACATGCAACCAGAGCTTCCCTTCTGGGGAACAATCACAGAAGAAACCGACGAGGGACATGATCAGGCGGAGCAGGACTATCTGATCAGCGAAGGCTATGCCATTCTTCAGGCTTTTGGCAATCACCCCTCCTTCGTGATGATGTCGCTTGGCAACGAGCTATGGGGCAGCAAAGCTAAGATTGATTCCTTCCTAAAGGACTATAAAGCATTTGATAATCGGATTCTCTATACACAGGGATCCAATAACCACCAATGGGTGCCAGAAATTCTGGAACATGACGATTTTTTCAGCGGCGTGCGCTTCTCCAGAGATCGGCTGTTCAGAGGCTCCTATGCGATGTGTGATGCTCCATTAGGTCATGTCCAGATTGATCTGCCAGGCACGATGAAAGACTATGACGATCAGATTGTCCCTCAGGATTTCTTCAACGAAGAGGGGTTGGAAGCTGCCGCTGGCGGCGAGATCCAGATCCAGTATGGTACGGAAGCCAAGACGGTGAAGGCTGGAGACGCTTCCGCAGAATGGATACCGCACATTCCGGTAATCTCGCATGAGATCGGACAGTATGCTACCTATCCTAATTATGAGGAAATCGATAAATACAACGGTCCGCTCAAAGCTGAGAATTTCAAAATTTTCCGTGAACGACTGGAAAGTAAAGGGCTGAGTCATTTGGCCGCCAAATATTTTGAATCCTCGGGGCAACTGGCAGTAGCTTGCTACAAAGAGGAACTCGAGTCTGCATTCCGCTCCCGGCGGCTTGCGGGCTTCCAACTGCTTGATTTGCAGGATTTCAGTGGCCAGGGAACGGCGCTGGTGGGTGTCCTCGACGCCTTTATGGATTCCAAAGGAATGATAAGTGCTGAGGACTGGCGAACTTTTTGTAATGATGCCGTTCTGTTGGCAAGATTCCCCAAGTATAACTATGTCTCTGGTGAATCGTTCGATGCCCATGTCGAACTGAGCTGTTTCCGCAGTGGTATGCCGAGTGCATTTGAACTGCATTGGGAGCTTACCGAGGATAACGGTATACTCGCCTCAGGTTCAACCGAGGTGGACGTACCTGCAGGAACGAATTATATCGATATCTGCGATCTGGCAATAAAACTACCTGTAGTTGAACGGATGAGTACTATCGTATTATCCCTCTCCATACAGGGAACAGATATCCGCAAGAGCTATGACCTGTGGATTTATCCAGTGAGGAGTAGCAATATACTGGAGGGTGTCCATGTCTTCGACAAGCTATCTGATGATGCGCTTGCATTGCTGGAGCAAGGTGAGAATGTACTTCTTATGCCGAAACCGGAATCTCTCAAAAATGCTGTTGAAGGTTATTACTGCACAGATTTCTGGTGTTATCCAATGTTCCGCTCGATCTCAGAGAGCATGAACCGGCAAGTACCCATTGGTACTATGGGGCTGTTGATTGATAACAACCACCCGGCGCTGCGTGAGTTCCCGAGCGAGGAATATTCTACTTATCCTTGGTGGAGTATTGTTGAGAATTCGAAATCGCTCATCATGGATGCGGCAGACCGCAACTGGAATCCCGTAGTGCAGACTATCGATAATTTTGAACGCAATCATAAGCTGAGTTTCCTAGTGGAATGCAGTGTAGGAGCAGGAAACCTGCTGATATGCGCATTGGATGCTGATAAGGTTAGCGATACGCCGGAAGGCAGACAGTTCTTATCCAGCCTTGCGGGTTATATGAAATCAGACGATTTCAAACCACAGTACAAGGCCAATGTTGCGGAGCTACTAGAGCTGATCCAATAGGCAGAGGCAGGCGATTACTAAGGCTCCTTATCGCATTTCATATGAATGAACAGTCCAAGGGCGCTATACTAAAAACTACTTTCTTCATTGAGTAAGACAGAAGGTTTCATCGTAAAAACTCTAGAGCAGCGTTTCTCATAATAAAGAGAGATTCGCTGCTCTTAGTTTTTTGCTGCTTTTAGTTTATTGGTAGCCGCCAGCTTTAACAGTGTATCGTTATCTGAGTCTCTGAGGGTTTCGGACCCAGATGACACTATTTGCTAATTTTCAGTCTTTTGAACAACATTTCGGACTCCAGTGACGCTATTGCTTATAAAGAGGTCCATATGAGTTGTATTTCATACAGATAGTGGCTATGGGGACCGTTAGCCCACCAAAAGTACAATAATACTGCTTTTAGCGTCATCTATGTCCGATAGGTGGTGCTACATTGTTGCAATAGTTCTTAAAACTTCTATCGAACAAAAAGTAAAGGAGTTCACCAAGCAGCCTTTCGCGGCTGAAGGGAACTCCTTTTTTCGCGTTCGACGTATTATACGTATTGGTAAAGCACGGGAGTCAGAGGCTCCGAAACAAAACAAGCCTTAAAAAGTCACCTCTATAGATGATTGCTGATAACCCTCACTCCAGCCTAGAGGGGTTGTTTGTGTTTATCAGCAACTGAGCAGTTTTACAAACGATTTCACAGGGTTGGAGACCTTTGAAAACATTAACCCGGTGCTATCATTGGTAATGAAGCTGCACACCTAAAGTTGTAAGCGCATTAACGAATGGCGCCAGAGCCGCTCATCGTCAGGAACAGCGCCAAATTTAGCAGGGTTTGGGGGAACGGGAGAAGACATGAATGAAATTCTATTGAACGATTTGAAGTGGGAAGTCAAAGGGTATTGGCCCTGGGTTCCGCTAAAGGGCACCAGTATGGAGCTGGGACAGGAATTGATGGGGGTTACGGACTGGATGCCTGCCACTGTGCCGGGTGGAGTTCACTATGATCTCTTCAGACAGGGCTGGATTACCAACCCTTATGAAGAGTTAAATAGCCTGAGTTGTGAATGGGTGGAGAACCGCTGGTGGGTTTACCGTACGACCTTGAAGCAGCCTGAGCTGAGAGCAGCCAGAGTTGAACTGGTCTTTCAGGGACTGGACTATGAAGCCTCGGTATACGCTGATCATTTACTGCTGGGTGAACATAAAGGTATGTTCGAGCCGACTGTATTTGATGTTACAGACCTGCTCTCCGGGCGGGAAAGCCTTGAAATTTCAGTGCTGTTGAAGCAGGCGCCAGATGAAATGGGGCAAATCGGCAAAACCTCGGCTACCTTCACGCAGAAGAGCCGTTTTAATTATAAATGGGATTTCTCTACCCGGTTGGTCAATGTCGGAATCTGGGATGATGTGGTATTGAGGGTACATCAACAGTGCTCTTGGGATGATGTGTCGATCACTACAGATGCGGAGTTTGGCGAGAACGATAGAAATCAGATCTCGTCTGGTCGAATCACCATTCAAGCAGGAATCAAGCGAATGGCTGGCTCTGAAGATGATGGGACACTGACAGCGAGCATCACCTGTACTGATCCGGAGGGGGATCTGCTGCTGGTTCAATCGCGACCAGTTCGAGCTGGAGAGCTTCTGAACGCGGAGCTGGAAATACCCGAACCTGAGCTATGGTACCCAAACGGTTATGGAAAGCAACCACTGTACAATCTTGAACTAAAGCTACTGGATGAAGCTGGAACGGAATTGGATACCCAGAGCTTTCAAACGGGCATTCGCAAGCTCGATTATATCCACAATGTAGACAGTCCAGACAACGCCCTACCATATACAGTGGTGATTAACGGAAGCAAGATCTATATGAAAGGGGTAAATATGACCCCTCTGGACCATCTCTACGGGAATGTAACGGTTGAACAATATCAACTGATGATTCGTCTGATGAAAGCAGCTCATATTAATCTCGTTCGGGTATGGGGCGGTGGAATCATTGAGAAAAAGGCTTTTTACGACTTATGTGATGTAAACGGCATTATGGTCTGGCAGGAGTTCATTCAGTCCAGTTCAGGTATTGACAATATCCCTTCGAAGCAGCCGGAGTTTTTGGAGCTGCTTCACAAGACTGCCTGCACAGCGCTCTGTGACAAACGCAATCATGTATCGCTAACGGTATGGAGCGGCGGCAATGAATTAATGAGTGAGCCAAATAAGCCTTCCGACAGCAGCGATTCCAATCTGGCGATGTTGAAAGAACTGGTAGAACAGTATGATCCGCAGCGACTCTTCCTACCGACCTCAGCTTCCGGCCCGGTAGAATATATTACGGATGCCAAAGGTCAGGGGCATGATGTGCACGGTTACTGGAAGTATATGGGAAACCCTTATCACTACGAGTTATATGGCAGCAACGATAATCTGCTGCACAGCGAATTTGGGGTGGACGGTCTGAGTTCTCTCAAAAGTCTGGAGAAATTTCTGAGTGAGACTAGCCGGCGACCGGTTTCTATGGAGAACAACGCGATATGGAGACATCACGGGGAGTGGTGGGATACGCTGAGCCGTGAAGAAGAAATGTTCGGCAGCATGACAGATTTGGAGCAGTTCTCTGCCTGCAGCCAGTGGATACAGGCGGAAGGAATCCGGTTCGTGCTGGAGGCTAACCGCCGCCGTAAGTTCCGAAACAGCGGCAGTATTGTCTGGCAGTTCAACGAGCCGTGGCCGAATGTGTCCTGCACTAACCTTGTCGATTATTACGGTGAAACGAAGATGGCCTACCATTGGGTGAAATCTGCCTTCCGTCCGCTACATGTTTCGCTGGACTACCGCAGTCTACTGCTTACACCAAGCACCGGATTTCAGGGAGATGTATACGTGCATGGAGGAAATGGACGCAAGGTAGAAGTCGACGCGGAAGTCTTCGATGCAGTCGGACGGTGCATCTATCAGCAATCATTTGAGGCAGAGGGAAACAAAGATCAGGCTGTCGGCGCTGGGGTGCTGAATTTCAACGTGCCAGAGCATGAGGATGCTTTATATTTCGTCAGATTGTCCTACCAGGAGGTCGATGAAGCACCACAGCAGAATTTATATGTATTCTCTACCAATAAAAAGCATCCATATGCTCCCGCGCTTGCACTTACAGGAGGCAATCTTGAGGTGCGTCAGGATAGTTTATGGCAGCCGACGGGTGCTCAGGAGAAGAGCCAGCAGGCCCGTTTCACAGTCCAAAATACCGGTAGTGAAGTTTTGCTGCATATCCATGCAGAGGAAAAGGGAGACCGCTACTGGATGGAAGCGGATGAGCAGTTCCATACCCTCTTTCCGGGTGAGACCAAAACAGTAACGGTTACTTGCACTCCTAAACTCTCAGGAGGATTCCTGTCTGGGGAAAATTATAGGATCACAGATGGCTTGCCAGAAATTAGATTCATGTCGTTCCTAACAGCACAGAGCAGAATGATACAGGTTGGAGGAGAAAAAAATCGTGAGTAAAACATTGTGTTTTGTACCGGAGGCATATGTTCCGCTAAGTCGGTTTATTCAAGCCGAGGGATCTACACCTGTCGCTATACCTGTTAGCAGAGCAGTGGCTGATTACTTAAGGCTGCACAACGCTCCACTGCTGCTTGCTTGCTTGCGAGGCGGCGAAGTAGCTTATCAGAAAGCGAATTGGTCAACCCTCCATGAAGACACTGTTGAAGCTGAAGCAGCAGAAGAGATCTCCGAGAAAGGGGAGGGGGTATTTGTATTAGTCAGTCCTTTGCTGACCAATATGCTTCCTGTAGTGTCTCACTGGGATAATAGCGTTGCTGAGGGAAAAGGCGGCTTCCGTTATGGCGGAACAGATGGCATAGGGACATTGCGGATGGACGAAGCCGGGGAAAAGGTTGTTTCCGAGCATGCGCGGCTCTACAATAGCGACCCAGATAGCCCTTATGTATACAATACGGAAGATCATCAGCTTTTCGGAGGCAACGAGGGGAATAAGAATCTTAAAACTCCGCAATTCGAGCATTATATCGGTGACCGCTACAGTCTCTATGCTGTAGATGATCTAGTTGCAGTTTCCCTGAGCGACCGCATCCTTAAGACCTTCGGATTTCCGGTGGTTTTCCGCAATGCATCCACAGACAATGCTGCACTTTTAAGCAATGCGCCTGTATTTCAGCTCATCAGCGGCAGTCTGCTAGTTATAGAGAATGACCAGCATAGCCTTGCTTCCTATATTCTGCCGCCCTTCTGGAGTGCGGCAAATGTTAAGGGATATCCACTGTTGTTCAATGGTTATTATGATGCCAATGAGAATACCTTCAGCACGGTAGGTCCCTCATTTCTGGAAATCATCGGCAAGACTCTGGCCAGCACCGGCAAAGGTGTTGTCGGCATTCTGTGGAACGGAGGAGGATATATCGGCAGCCGTTCCTTGCAAGGCTCCATCTATGCTGGCATTGGGGCGGCAATTACCAGAGGTCAAGAAAGTTATGGCGGTGATGCAGAGCAGGTAGTGGCTGTAGGTGGTTCGCGCGGCGGCTTAACTGCGCTGCTGGCTGGAGGCAATCCGCTTTGCTTACCCTATCGGGTGCGCTACACACTGTGTTATGCACCGCCGTTGATTCTGAACGGGCTCACCCGTGAGTTTGCCGAAGGAGCTTGCCCACTGATCTGGCATGTGGCGGAAGTAGACACCGGTTACCGGGAAATCTGGAAGAAAGATTGGCAGCATCCACAGAACGGCAGCACGGGAATCGAGACTCTGCTACAGACTCTGACGGGAACTATTGACTCTGCAAGTCTAAAGGAAACGACCGGACTGGAATCCGAATTTTTTCTGGAGGGTCTTAAAGCGAGTGGCACAAAGCTGCTGATTAACCATGGCACGCATGATGCCTTTACCCTTAGCCGCTTCAGCTTTTCCTTCGCGGCTTTGGTTCGGAGTCACGGGATACCGCTTCGCCATGAGATCGGATACCGCTTCGGCCATAACAACTGCACGGATCTTTACGAGCAAGCTACTCTATGTCTAATAGCTCTGCTACAGGAACAGGAGCTCGAATTCACGGGCACGGTGCATTATCGCAGACGCAGTCCGGCTGCGGGAGAGTGGGAGCAGACCGAACGTTTTGTCCCAACTCATCAACCCGTTTTTCTGGAAGCACCTAAGTTCGTAGCGGTGGGTAGCCCTGTGGCTTGGACTCTTTATGGAGAGCCGGGAATGGAATACCGCCTGGATCTGGGAATCCTAGATCAGCAGGCTTGGGAACAGAAGCAGCAGGTAGTTCGAGATGAGCGCATCACACTGGCGTCCGGTGTATTGCCGGACAAACAGCATCCGCTTGAACTCTGCTCGTGGCAGGATGGCGTAAGCCAGCTCACTGACGGACAACATGCGGGCTTATATCTTTATGAGCTGTCATACAGGCTCAAGGGTGAGCAGAAGTGGAGCGTAGTTTCTCCCTCCCGTGTGCCACAGCCCGGCGTAGAGCCTCAGTCGGTGCTTCGTATTTTGGAGGAGCAGCCCAATCCGGCGAGCGAAGCGTTTCGGGCGGAAGCGGCCGTCCTCTGCATCAGCGCAGGGTTAAGTGAGGCCTAAACGATTCACCATAACATGAACATAAGTGGTGTGCGGCCATTCCGGTGCGTGCACTGCTTTTTTTTTCCAACAAATAAGTAGCTTTACAAACGCTTTCGCAGGGTTACCGGATTTCGGCGCTCAGTAGGAAGCGCTATCATTTAGGTATAACAACTATACAACGCCTGACCGGATTAAAGCTTGATTCCGGGAGGAAGGAAGGACAGGAGCATGATTGGAAAAACCAGTGAACTAAATCCTTTAATGACAGAGAAAAAGAAAGGTTATCCTGTACGGCGTTTATTCAAAGATTGGTCATCCTGGATATTAATTGTACCCACACTGTTTGCCTTTTTCTTTTTTTCCTGGCAGCCGCTCGTGAAGGGCATTGTGCTCTCTTTTTTCAATACTGAGGGTTATAATGCCGTAAGTTTCGCCGGACTGCAGAATTACAAGGATGTTATACAGAACTCGGCGTTTCAACAGACATTGACCAACTCTTTTGTGTATGTGTTCTGGTCACTACTGATCGGTTTTGCCGTACCCATTATTGTCGCTGTCGTGATTAATGAATTGAGACATGGGAAGTCATTTTTTCGCTTTTCGGTCTTTTTTCCGAGTATGGTTCCCGGCATTGCAGCTTCGATGTTATGGATGTTTTTGTTTGAGCCCGGAAAGGGTGGCGTGCTGAATATTATGCTGAGTGCCATGGGATTTCCGGTGCAGCAATGGCTTCAGGATCCGCAAATGACGATAATGCTGATTATCTTCACGATTACCTGGCGAAATTTCGGGGGAACAGTGCTGCTTTATCTGGCAAGTCTACAGAGCATTAATCATGATCTGTACGAAGCAGCCTCTATTGACGGTGCGAATGTATGGCGGAGATTCAAAAGTATCACCATTCCGCAAATCTCTAGCATGATCGGACTGATGATGATTTTGCAGATCAGCGGTGTATTCCAGATCTTCAATGAACCCCTGGTAATGACTGAGGGTGGACCGAACAATGCCTCAATGACCTTAATGCTGCAAAGCTATTATTATGCGTTCCGGAGTTTTGAAGCAGGCCATTCAATGGCGCTCGGGGTTATTACTTTTCTAGTCCTGATGGTGCTTACCATTATTTATTTCCGGCTGGATAAGAAATTGAACAGGGAGTAGAAGCTATGAAAACTAAAGAAGCATATGGCATTATCGGCAATATAGAATACAGATCACCTTGGGTGCGCCTGCTGTATTGGTGCATGTTCATTCTGATGATTGTGCTGGCCGCTGTCTGTATTTTGCCTCCGGTCTGGATTATGGTCTCAAGTCTGAAGGACATCAAAGAGTTTTATGCAATCCCGCCCACCCTGATCCCCCGCTCGTTCAATGTTGGCAAGCTATGGGAGACCTGGCAGGAGTTTAACTTCCTCAGTTATTATCTGAATACGGCTTATCTGGCCGCAGGTTCTGTACTGTTCTGCCTTACTTTTAACGGACTGGCCGGGTATTTCTTCTCCAAGCTGAAGCCGCGGGGCAGTGCCCTGCTGTTTGCACTGATCGTGTGGACCATGATGGTGCCGAATACAGTGGGCATGGTGCCGCTGTTTAAGAATCTGATTGATTTTCCGCTGTTGCACTTGAACCTGACCAATACTTACTGGCCGATGTGGTTTATGGCTGCTGTGAATCCGGTGGTAATTCTGATCTTCAAAAACTTTTTCGATACCATCCCACAAGCGCTGCTGGAAGCAGCCAAAATTGACGGAGCGAGCACCATCGGTATTTTTATTCGAGTCATTCTCCCGCTCAGCGGACCAGTTATGGCTACAATTACAATCCTTACGATGAACAGTGTCTGGCAGGACTTCTTCTGGCCCTTTATGGTGCTGAAGGATAAATCGACCTGGTCGGTCATTGTGGCTATTTACAATCTGAAGGCGACATTGCCGCAGGACATACAGTTTATTGCGTTGACGTTTGCGATTCTGCCGCCGATTATCCTGTTTATTTTTTTCCAAAAGTACATTATGAACGGGCAATCCTTCGGCGGCAGTATTAAAGGGTAACATCACCCGATCACAAACCATTTCACAGTTTTGCCCCGTAGGGTGCTGCAGAAGGTGCATGTTAAGATGATTTCAGATTCAAAAAGAAAGCGCTTTACATGTTGCGAAGAATGCTTTAACAATAAGACTAGGGGGAATTACATTGAAAAAAGGACACACCAAGAACCTGACAGCTACACTGGCACTTACGCTGCTTTTTTCTGCCGGACTGGCTGGCTGCGGAGGCGGCTCCAATGAGAAGAATGCCGGAGGAAAGACGGAGACAGCGGGCAATCAACAGGTGACGATCAAGGTCAGTAACTGGCCAAAGCCGAATGAGGAAGCCAAAATCGCCCAGTATGAGCAGGTCATGGCGAAGATGAAAGCCAATTATCCGGAAATTATTGTGGACAAAGATGAATGGGGGTATGATGTCAGCTCATTCCTGCCAAAAGCGGCCAGCGGCCAGCTTCCGACGGTATACGAAACCTTTTTTACAGAAACAAGCAAAATCATCAAGGCAAATTACGCGGCTGACATAACGGATACGATGAAAAAATATGGCTACGACAAGGCGATCAATCCAGATCTGCTGAAAATGGTTACCAAGGACGACAAGTATTATGGGATTCCGAAGGACGGATACGTCATCGGTATGCTCTACAATATGAATCTTTTCAAGGAGGCTGGACTGCTGGACGACAAGGGGATTCCTAAATTTCCTAAAACATATGAAGAGCTAGCAGAAACTGCGCAGATTATTAAACAAAAGACCGGTAAAGCCGGAATGTTCTTGCCTACAAAAAGTGGTCAAGGCGGTTGGATGTTCATGAACATTGCCTGGGCATACGGAGCAGAATTTGAAAAACAGGTAGACGGGAAATGGCAGGCGGTGTTCAATTCGCCGGAAGCAGCAGCGGCCCTGCAATATGTGAAGGACTTAAAATGGAAATATGATGTACTGCCCGACAACAATCTGGTCGATGTTACGAACGATATGTTCCGCTTGTTCGGAACCGATCAGGTCGCTATGAGCTTCGGCACGAATGACTGGTCACCGGTCATCCAGCAACAGACTAAGATGTCCAAGGACAATGTGGCAATGTCCGCGCTTCCAGTAGGACCAATCGGGAAACCTGTAACCCTGCTCGGTGGCGGCCTATATATGTTCTCGCCTAATGTAACACCTGAGCAGATTGATGCCGGATTCAAATGGCTAATAACCTACGGATTTACACCAGAGTCCTCTGAAGAGGCACTGACCGGTTGGGATATTGAGAAGAAGACACTGAGCGATCAAGGGCTGATCGTAGGGCCTTACGGGCTGCGGATTTGGACTGATGAGAAACGGATTGGAGAAGAACAAAAGATTCTCGACAAATACAACAACGTCAATCTGGATTTGTTCCGTGATTATATGGACAATGGCAGCAAAGGCATGCGGGCGGAAGAACCAGTCAACGCACAGGAATTGTACCAAAAGCTGGATATCGTACTGCAAACCGTACTGACGGACAAGAACGCAGATCCGCAACAGATCTTGGATAGGGCTGCCGAAGAATTCCAACGTGATTATCTCGATAAGGTTAAATAAAACGCAGACCAACGGCGACGTCGTCCTTCTGAAGGGCGGCGATGCCGTTTCTGCGTAGATTGCCTTAACTACTTAAATGAGATAAAGGAGATATGCATAACATGGCAGCAAAAGAATGGGGAGACTGGGGAGCACGCTGGATCTGGCCGCAGGAGGAGCAAGGATCAGCGGATAGGGAACAGCAGCACGAGCGTGCGTACTTTCGCAGAGTGTTCGAACTGCCAGCTGGTATCGGAAAGACCTGCACCCTGGATGTGGCCATTACCGCAGACAGCCGCTACAGGCTGTTCGTCAATGGGCAGCGTTTATGGGCCGGTCCTTGTAAAGGACATGGTCATATACAGTATTATGAAGAATTCAGTCTGGACAATGTTCTACAACCAGGTTTAAATGTGCTTGCTGTTATGGTCGTTCATTATGCAGGGACTACGCCCTTTGAACTGGGTGAAGACGGACCTTTGTCCGTCTGGCGCTCGCAAAAAGGCGGGCTGCTTGTGGAAGCGGCAGTTACACAAGGCGGGCAGCTAGTACAGGAGCTAAATACGGATAGCTCATGGAAAAGTATTAAGGATCGCAGCTATAAGCTCCAGCAGTTTCCGATCATACGCTGGATGGGTGGACTGGAAGAGGTGGAGGGTGTCGAAGCGCTGCTGGATTGGACACTGCCCGAATATGATGACAGTGCCTGGCTTGCTACCGGAATTGTGCAACCGGTGCGGGATGAATATGGCCAATTAACCCCTTGGCAGCTGGCCCGGCGTCCGATTCCGCTGTTGTATGAGCGGGAGCAATTTTTTCTGAAGCTGATGCGCAGCAGCAGCGGGGAAGGGCATGCCTTTTTTGAGGAAGGGCATAGTCTGGAGCTGCGAAATGGAGATGGCGGCGCTTCACCCAACGCAGTACTGCCTTCCGCTGGAATAACAATAGAAGCAGGGCAACATTTTTGGTTGGAGTTGGATGCTGGCGAGCTAACCACAGGGTATTTGCAGCTTAGACTTCTTGGAGGCAAAGGTAGCCGGATTACCCTACTATGCGCTGAGTGTTATGAAGAAGAAACGGGGGATGATGAGATTCGCCGCAAAGCTGTCCGCGATAATACGAAGGAACATGTATTAAGAGGCGGTTACGACAGCTATCACCCGGCAGGTTACGGCATCTCTGCGCGTACGGAAATCTACGAACCGTTCTGGTTCCGTACCTTCCGCTATGTACGGCTGGAAGTGCAGGCTGGTGTCGAGCCTCTAACGATTTCCAGCTTTAGCTATAGGGAGACCGGATATCCACTGCAGCCGGAAGGAAACTTTCACTGCTCCGATGAACAATATAACCAACTATGGGAGCTCAGTGTACGAACACTTCAGCGCTGCATGCATGAGACCTACGAGGATACTCCGTATTATGAACAGCTGCAGTATACCATGGATACCAAACTGATGATGGAGTTTACGTACCTATTATCAGGGGACGACCGGTTAGCGCGGAGAGCTATGGAAGATTATAAGGCCTCTCAGCTACCAAACGGGATGCTGCAAAGTCGCTATCCCTCTGTGCTGCCGCAGGTCATTCCTTCCTTCTCCCTATATTGGATCGGAATGATTCATGACCACTACAGATCCTTCGGGGATATGGCCTTGGTGAATCAGTACCGGTTAGCGCTGTTATCTGTGCTGGACTGGTTCGATCAACATCTGACTCCGGAGGGTCTGGTGGACAGAACGCCCCGCCAATATTGGAATTACTTCGATTGGGTGGAGGAATGGCCGCTCGGCGCACCGGATTGTACGGATGATGCACCCGCAACCGTACTGAGCCTGATGTATGCGGCCGCGCTGGAGCAAGCGGCTGAATTGCTTGCAGCCAGCGGTTGGACACAGATTGCTGGTGAACTGCGTCAACGCAAAGCGGCGGTCAACGCTGCGGTAATGGATTGCTGCCGGCTAACGAACAGTCAGCTGTTCCGCGACAGTCCGGAGGCAACTGCGGGAACGCAGCATAGCCAGCACACGCAGGTCTGGGCGGTTTTGGCGGGCACAGTGGATGTTGTAGAAGGGGCGGCACTGCTGGAGTCAACGTTAACAGACACATCACTGGCTAAGCTTTCGTTGCCGATGAGCTACTATCTATTCCGCGCGCTAGAGAAATGCGGAATGTATGACCGCTCGTTCGGACTATGGACACGGTGGTTGAAGCAGTTGGAGCTTAATCTCACTACACTTCCAGAAATAGATTCAACCGGCACCAGAAGTGACTGCCACGCATGGAGCGCACTGCCGATCACTGAGTTCACCAGAGGGATATTGGGTGTCCAACAAGGAATAGAGGGAATAACTATAAAGCCCCACTATGGAGAACTGCGGCAGGCCAGCGGAACCGTAAATACAAGTATCGGCCCAATAAACATCAAATGGGAGATCCGTTCAGTAACAGGACAGGAGATCTTCCACATGAAAGCTTCCTGGCAAACCGGATCGGCGATTACAATAATTCTGCCTAATCATGAAGTGCATGAGACAGATGAGGGTTCCTTTTACAAGGAGATCGACATTAGTCACCTTAGCTGTTAGTCTGATTTCAGTTGATTTTGTTTTCATGATTCATACACCGGAGGGGGATGGGGAAGTCATATGTTCAGATCGTTCGGCCGCAATATCCGCCTAGTCCTGGTGTTGTTCATTACTGTCTATATTGTCGCTTCGAGCTTCATTCTGTACCGTACTATGGAGCATAGAAGCCTTGACATGCTGCGGCAGCTATCCGTTCAGTACACTGGCCAGCAGCATAAGAACACACTTCTGTTCATGAACTGGCTGGAGGAGACCTCGAAGCTTATTTCCAACAACCAGGTGGTGCAGAATGCGCTGAAAAAACCAACATATGACGGGGCAATCTCTCCGATACTTGAGGGCATACGTTCTTCCAGTAGTGACATTCTCGGCATTTACATTTGGGGAGAAGCAGGGGGAACTTACTCCTCGAGCAATGTTTCCGGGTTGCTGCCCTTTGCAGAGATCAAAAAAGAACCAGGGATGGAACAATTTCTAAATAACCGAGAGCAGGCTTTGCGCTGGACGGTGCTGAACCGGGAGCATCTAATGAATGCACCTTCGGATCTGCGCGACCGTCTGTTGCTTGAAGTAAAAATTAAGGGTTCGATGGGAGACGTCCTCGGTCTGCTCTCGCTCGAAGTGGAGATTGACAAGCTTTACAGCTTCTACCTATCTGGCGAGAATACAATCTACGGGGAAAATGAAGTTTACCTACTGACCGGAAACGGGAAGCTATTGAGTGCTGCCGATGTCCCGAAGGAGCGCCTGCAGGAGATCAAAGCAGCACTAGTTACTTCGGAAAAAGCTACCTTGGCTGAGCCAGTGACACAGGGTATCGATCAAAATAGTACAGGTAGAGGTGATGCAGATCTGCTGGAGCGGGAAACGGCTGACGGCCTGATTTTGCTCTATCCACTACCGGAATCGGCAGAGCGGATTGTCACCTATATCTCAGCAGATGGCATGAATGCAGAGCTGCGAACGTTTAAGTATTTAATGCTCGCCCTGAACCTCGTAGTGTTCATAGTGTTCTGGCTGCTGATCTCAGTGCTTAGCGGCAGTATAGTTAATCCACTGAAGCAGTTGTACCTGAAGATTAATTCAACAATGAAAGACTAAGATAAGATGGAGTCTGAATCATGAAAATCGCTAACCGAAGTGTATTTCATACATCTAGCGTGGGCAATAAACGGATGAAGTAAGATATAGTTGTATTCAGTACACTTATTATTCGGAAAGTTAGTTGCTGCCAACAGAATTGGAACGTATAGATGTACCAAATACACTTAAACTTCTGCTCGCTGCAAAAAAAGGGTGCTTTAGCTGTATTAAATACAACTAAAGCACCTATAATTCTCGAAAGTATCTTTAATTTGCCACTACTCAGAAAAAAATAAGAAATCGTCTTTTTAAGCAAAGTAGAAGTCCCTTCTACCCACTCAAAAAGGATCGATTTCTTTGTTATGTCCGCATTTATAAACTAAATTCGCTAATTGGGCAGTTCCTTTTTCAAGTTGATCGTAACCGTGGTGCCTTGCCCCGGCGTGCTGGAGATACTTAAACCATATTGAGGACCATATTCAAGTTTAATTCGTTCGTCCACATTTCTTAGTCCATACCCGCTCTGAAACAACACATCTTCCTTGGCTTGGCTAAGCGTCGCACCGTTGGAAAATCCCACCCCGTCATCAGTCACTGTGAAGCGAATCTCATCTGCCACTAATTCGCCTTTAATCCAGATTCGGCCCATCCCGCGTTTCTCGCTGATGCCGTGTTTGATCGCATTCTCTGCAATAGGCTGAAGAATCAGCTTCAGAATGCGAACCTTGCGCAGCGATTCCTCAATCTCGTATTCAATCTCGAACTTATCCGGAAACCTCATTTGCTCAACTGTCACAAAACTCTGCACCAAGCGGATTTCTTCGTCCACGGTCACGAACTTGTCGCCTTTATGCAGGCTGATTCGAAAAAAGGTAGCTAATGAAGAAATCAGCCGTTCGATATCGGGCTGCTTCTTCAGTCGGGCAATCCAGGCAATTGCATCCAGTGTGTTGTAGAGAAAATGGGGATTGATCTGTGATTGAAGTGCGGTCAGCTCAGCTTTCCGTTGCTTTTCTTTCTCCTCATCTTTCTCCAGCATTAATTGGCTGATCCGCTCCACCATCTGATAGTAGCTGTTCTCAAGCTGAAAAATCTCATCAACCTGACCGCGCTGTTCATAAACAGCGGCCAGATCTTTTTTGCCAAACAGGCTCAGCTTCTTCTTCAAGTTCAGCAGTGGACGGGTGATTTTGGCTGCCAGATAGAAGGAAAAAATCAGCAGCACAATAAAGGTAACGCTGGCGAACAGAAGCGCATTTTGATTGCCTTTGGCGATTCCCGAGAGCAGTTTGTGATTGGAAATCACACTGGTGAATTCCCAGCTGACCCCAAGTGTCTCCAACCGGGGATTCAAAGGATAAGTAGCAATGATGTAGGAATTTTCGTTATCTGACCAGGTACGATAGCCTTCTTTTTTACCTGGGCGAAGAGGGGCGTTTTCCTCCAAAAAATTGCCCAAGAGCCGTTTGTCGGGGTGAGAAATAATCCGATTGTCGGAAGTCAGGAAGGAGTAGCCGATGCCAGTGAAGCTGGAGGAATACAGGTCCGCCAAAGCAGCCTCCCTGACATAAATGATCACGACCCCGATATTTTGCCCTGTATTGAAATTGCGGAACTGCTGGCCGAATGGAATATACGCATTGCCTTCTCCATCCCGTTTGATCTCACCGACAACAGGCATGCTGCTCTCCTGAATGCGTTTGATGAACAGGGCTTCAGGCACCTCCAGCATCTGCTCCTTAGACTGGTAAGAATAAAGCATATTATCGTTGGTGCTGATAATCACGTTACCCACCAGGTCGTTCTGGGCCAGCATACCGTCGATGATAGCTCCGATTCGCGATTCCTTATCAGCTGACGGCAGGGAATCATTATTGATGATTTGGTAGATATCACTGTTCACCAGAAACCGCAGAAACAACATTTGAATGTCATCGACCATGAGCTCCACGCTAAGCCCAATTTGGCGCTGAGTCTGAACGACATGGCGGTACAGATCCTTTTGCAGGTAGGTATAGGAATAAAAATTGAAAATAACGAGCATCAGCACCAGATGCAGAGACAGTCCTGCTAACAGAACAACAACAATCCGGCTTTTGATCTTGAACCGCCTCATCCAGGAATCCATCCGGTTGGCTAGTCTCCGCTTACCCATAGGTTTTTGCATATTCACTCGGCGGGATGCCCGTCATTTTTTTGAAGATCTGGCTAAAGTATTTGGAGTCGGTGAAGCCGACCTGATTGCCAACCTCGTACACCCGATACTTCGGATTGCGCAGCATACGTTTGGCTTCCTCGATACGGTATTCCGTCAGACATTCGTAAAAAGTTTTGTTCAGATCTTTACGGAACAGATGCATCAAATGGGTTGGACTGACGAAGACCGCCGCAGCAACCATCTCAACGGTAATGTTTCCGGCATAGTGCTCCCGTATAAAAGCGAGTGCGTCCCTGATTTCGCGCCGGCACCGAGCTCCAGCCTCTTCTTCAGCATACAGCACACGTTCAATGCCAGAAAGGGCACGCTGCGCAGCAAGTACAGCCTGCCGGTATGAATCTACGATCCCGTTCCATTCTCCCGCAGGTTTACCTATGCCGACGCTTAAGGCCTGGCCGAAGTGCTGTTGGCTCCATTCAGATAGTTGTTTGCCCAATTTTCGTGCAGAATCTCCGGCCAGCTCTGGTTCCCCGGTCCGAAGGATCATAACCCACTCCAGATGGCTGTCCCGGAATAGACACAGTTGCTCAAAAGAATGCGCTTCCAGAATAGTCGCCGCTGCATCCTCCAGCGCTTTGCCTACAGTATTTCCTTGAAGGCCGTTATCAGGAGGAAAGGTAATGGACAGCGGTAGGATAGCTTTTCCAGGTTCCAATTGCAGTTCCAGTAATTTTATCTTATTTGAAATAAACTCTTCGTCATGCAGTTGGTCATGCAGCAAATCCTGCCAGAACTGCTTGGAGATCGAGGCCAATTCCTCATTAAGCTGTGAATACCGCTTGGAGAGTTGCTTTTTGCCAAGGATTTCATCCCCGACGCTTCGAACTGTATTTGCAAGTTCTTCTATATTAATGGGTTTTAGCAAATAGGTGGAGGCGCCATAACGCAAAGCAGCCTGCGCATATTGAAATTCGTCATAACCGCTGAGCACGACAATCCCTACGAGCATGTCCTGTTCCCGTATTTTTTCGATGAGCTCAAGACCGTTCATATACGGCATACGAATATCGGTAATGATCACATCTGGACGGTGCTGTAGGGCAAGCTCCAATCCTTCCTCGCCATTGCTGGCTTCTCCTATGATCTCGACGTTGTATTCTGCCCAGTCTATGGTCTGGGTGATGCCCATGCGGACCAGATATTCGTCATCCACTACAAGCGCTTTCAACATTGGCTTCACCTCGAAGTAGTTTCTAATATGTCTTACAGCCATTATAAACATGAAACCTCTTAAAGAGGAGGTATAATTTCTGAGGTTGTCAGGATCGCAAACGATTTCGCAGTATATTCCCCGCTGACTCTGCGCAGTGACTGCCACGTAGCGTAAGGATCAAACATTTCAACAGCTTCGCAAACCGTTTCATAGGATTCCATCCTAACTTTTGCAAAATCCACTGTGATAGACTTTAAGCGTAAAAGAGCAGTAAGCGCTTTTATAAACATAGAGAGATCGAAATTGAACGTTGTAGGAGGAGTACACTAGATGCAAGATTCATTTATTCCATTTGGGTTTCAATATTACCGTTCCCCGACCCCCTTCCGTGATCAATGGGAACAAGACCTAAGCAATATTGCCGGACAGGGCTTCAATTGTGTGAAATATTGGGTACAATGGCGCGCGAGTGTGTCCAAAGAAGGGACCTATCATTTCGATGATATTCAGGAGCTAATGGATATTGCGCAGAGGAATGGTTTGAAGGTCATTTTGAATGTAATTTTCGACGTGGCGCCGGCCTGGTTCTATAAAAAATATCCTGATTCCAAAATGATTACAGCGGACGGTTCCATTCTGGAACCAAGGGCGATTAACTGCCGCCAGATCGGCGGAGCGCCGGGGCCCTGTTATCATCATGCAGCTGCCGCCGAAGAAAAGGCAAAGTTTCTGGCGGAGACGGTGAAAACTTTTAAGGATCATCCGGCGCTCTGGGTCTGGGATTTATGGAATGAGCCTGAACTAACCACAGGAATCAAGCGCAAGCTGTCTTTTGACAACCAGGTGTGTTATTGCGAGCAATCGCTGTGGGTGTTCCAAGAATGGCTAAAAAATAAATATGTTACTTTGGAAGCTCTCAATGAATCATGGCAGCGGACTTACGGAAGCTGGGAGGAAGTAGAGGCACCGCGTGGACAAGGCGTATTTAATGATCTGGTGGACTGGCGCCTGTTCATGTCCGGTACTTTAACGGATGAGCTGCGGAGCCGGGTAGATATAGTGAAGTCACTGGATCTTTTGCATCCTGTTATGGCCCACACTGTGCCCGCCCCTATCTTTAATATGATTACAGCGGGTTCGGACGACTTCAAGCTGGCTGAGCCCTGTGACTTGACAGGCAATAGCCTTGGGTCCTCGGCCTGGTCTGCTGATCTACTGATCTCTGCCGCCAAAGGTAAACCCATTATCAATTCGGAGATTCATGCTTTGCCAGGCAATACTGCAATGAAGCCGCGTCAGCCGGACCTGCGGGAAATGAAACGGCATATTCTGACCCCGCTCGCTCGTGGCATCACGGGATATTTGTTCTGGCAGTACAGACCAGAGATATTGGGACAGGAGGCCCCTGCATGGGGCAGTGTATATTTGGACGGAAGTCCAACCCCATGGTACAAGGATATGGCTCATCTAAATAAGCTGGTGCAAAACAATAAGCAAGAGCTGATGCATGCAAAACGGCGCGGAGACGGGATTGCCATTCTGTTCAGTCCGCAGAACCAGGTTGCTAACTTTGCGGCACATGATCATCTGGACACCTACAACGATTCCTTACAAGGCGCCCATAAACTACTGCATGAGCTCAATTATAAAGTTGAATTTCTGCATGAGACGGATGTTAACGAGAAGACACTGGAGCAATACCACTGCTTGTGGATGCCTTATCCTCTATATTTGAACCGCAAACTGTGTGACATCCTACGCGAGTGGGTGGAAAAGGGCGGGATCTTGATTTCGGAATGCTCGTTCGGTGCACTTCAGGCAGAGAATGGCTGCCACAGCTATACGGTGCCCGGTTATGGATTTGACCAGGTGTTCGGGGTCCGTGAGACTTGGATTCATTCCGCTGAGAACCTGGATCACAGCTATCATCAGGTTGCGTTCGAATCACGGACAGCGATTCCGTTGCGGAATGTTATGGAGCACAGCAAGGCGGAGGAATCGGCAGCAGACGATACGGCGCACGGATCCTATTACAAATCGGATATCGAGCTGGAAAGCCATGTGAAGGTACTGGCTGAATTTGCCGAGGACCGCATGCCTGTGTTGACTACCGCCGCTTATGGCAACGGGCGTGCCGTATGGTTCGGTACCTTGCTTGCGGCTGCCTACTGGCAGGATGGACATCCCGGAACGCTTCAGCTGGTGCGGGATCTATTACAGAAGGAACTAAAGCTGCAGCCGTATGTACAAGCAAGCGGCGGTGTCCGCGCGGATCTCTCCGAGTGGGAAGGTGAGCAGGACCGAGGGGCATTTCTTTATGTTCATAATGAAGGGGGTATGGCGGTTAAGGCTGACGTTACGCTGGGTATTGTTTATACTTCTGTCGAACCGTGGTTTGATGATGGCAGCGCTGAAATTCAACCAATGAATCTATTGAAACCCACAACTACAAAACTGACTGTGCGGGTGGAAGCTGGAGATGTTCAAGTATTCCGATTATCTTAACCGGTATCAGTAAAGAGCGGAGAATATAGAGCCGGTGAAAACTGGCTAAAGGAGTGTATCTATTTGGGTTGGTTAGATTATGTAAATCCATTACAGGGGACGGAGTCAGATTTCCGGTATTCACATGGCAATACACTGCCACTTACAGCGATGCCATTTGGTATGGCGGCTTGGTGCCCGCAAACCTATGAAGCAGGTGGAACCTGGTTCTTCCACCCGCGCCATCGCCACCTAGAGGGCATCCGGCTGACCCATCAGCCCAGCCCGTGGATCGGAGATTATGGGCATCTGACCCTGTTGCCGCAGACAGGTCCACTGCTCCTCAGTCCCGGTTCACGTTCTTCTTCCTTCAAAACGGAAGAGATGCAAGTGTTCCCTCACTATTTCGATGTGTTTCTTCAACGTTACCGCACCCGGCTGGAGCTGACTCCAACCGAACGTTGTGCAGCGATAAGAATAACTTTCGCTGAGAGGCAGCAGAACAGGCTTATTATAGCACCTCTGAAAGGTGATTCACATCTCACCTTCCAGCCGGATAAACGTAGAATCACCGGCTACACAAGAGGCCATACCGCCGGGGTGCCTGATAATTTCGCGATGTATTTCGTGTTCCAGTTCGATAGGGATTTTCACATGGAGGAGTCGGGAATCTTTAACGGAGATTATCAGCCACTGGAGACCCATGAAGGGACTGGCGAACGACTGGGCGCTTACGTAGGAATAGCTGCACCGGAATCTGGCATAGTGGGAGTGAAGTGCGGGACTTCCTTTATTAGCGGAGAGCAGGCGCTGCTTAATCTGAACCGAGAGATTGGGGAAGACAGCTTCGGAGAGATCTTGAATAGAGCAGAGGCAAGCTGGGAAGAACGGTTGGGGCGCATTGTTGCTGAAAGCGCAGATGAAGAGAACCTCCGCACCTTTTACAGCTGCATGTACCGAATCTGCCTGTTCCCGAGAACGTGGCATGAATATAACGAGCAGAACGAGAAAATCCATTACAGCCCTTTTAATGGCAGCATCTGCCAGGGTCCAATGTATTCGGATATCGGGCTGTGGGATGTATACCGAACCAGCCTTCCTTTATACAGTATCCTATTCCCATCTTTATTGGGTGAGATTATGCAGGCGTGGACATTGGCATACAAGGAGAGCGGCTGGCTGCCAAAGTGGCTGTCACCAGGGGAGCGCAGTGCCATGCCCGGCACACTGATTGATGCCGCAGCTGCGGATGCCGTGGTTAAAGGCATCGGCGGATTTGATACAGAGGTACTGTATGAAGGTCTTCTGAAGCATGCAGATCGTCCATCAGTGGACGAGAAGCTGGGCAGAAGGGGCCTTGAATTGTACTTGCAGCATGGTTATCTGCCGCATGACCGTTTCCATGAAAGTGTAAGCAACACGTTGGATTATGTATACGGAGATTTCTGTATTGCGCAGATGGCCAAAACACTTGGCAAAATGGATGATTATGAGCGTTTTATGGCTCGGGCACAGAATTATAAGCTGCTGTTTGATCCAACAGTTGGGTTTATGAGAGGTCGCAATGAGGACGGTACTTGGCAGGAAGCATTTGATCCTCTGGAGTGGGGTAATCCGTTTTGTGAAGGCGGGGCTTGGCAGGGGAGCTGGGCAGTGCCCCACGACTTCCCGGGACTAGCCGGGCTGATGGGTGGTGAAGAGGCTTTTGTCCAGCGTCTGGATCAGTTGATGACCGAGGAACCGGTATTTAAAGTGGGATCCTATGGTTTGGAAATACACGAAATGTCGGAAATGGCCTCCGCCGATCTGGGGCAGTTTGCCATCAGCAATCAGCCGAGCTTCCACATTCCTTATATATTTGCCAGACTGGGTGTGCTGTCCAAAACGCAATATTGGGTCCGCAAAACCATGGCCGAACTGTTCAGCAGCCAGATGGATGGTTTACCCGGCGACGAAGATAACGGCAGCATGGGTGCTTGGTTTATTTGGAGCGCCATCGGCCTGTACCCTTTAAGTCCTGGAATTCCTGAATATGTGCTCGGCAGCCCGCTTTTTGATAAGGTAACTATTCAGCTTGAAAATGGGCAGCAATGGATCATTGAAGCAGAGAACAACAGCCCCGCCAATGTGTACAGTAAATCCGTCCACTGGAACGGATCGCTATGGCAGCACCACTCTCTGTCACATGATGAGATTGTCAAAGGTGGAGTCTTGAATTTCTGTATGTTTTCGGGCACAGATCAGTCTTAAGAACAATGCAAGGCAGTCTGGAAAATTCCGGACTGCCTTTGTTTTTATTAGATGATTTTACAATCAAAAAAAATTGAGGAACACACTGAATCAGTGATGAATGCAAATCGACTTTTCTATAAATCACTCCGATCCCGTAATTGCATGGAAATCATGCTTGATATACAACAAGCTGCTGCTCACTCCCGACAAACGCGCTGAATTTTTGCACATTGTACAACATTCCACGTTCGAATACGTAACTTCTCTATTCTCCGACAGCATTTTTTTATAGGGCGAAAACTGAGCTTTACGGTCAAATCGTGAAATGGCAAACCATTTCGCAGCTTTCCCGCCTGTTATTTCAACGTAAACATGTCTAATATCGAAGAGAATGAAAGCGCTTAACATCGAGGATGAGAGAGGAGGAAATAACTTATGACTCTAAAACTTCATTCCAAAAGAAATCAGCTAATCGTTATTCTGACCGCTCTGTTAGCAGGAAGCCTGCTGCTGATTGGTGCGAAGAAGTTGCAAGCTCCACAAGCAGAAGAAATGCTTCTGACCCTTAACGGGCAGGAGGCCACAGCAGCGGAGTTCAACTGGCATCTTCAAATGAATCGGGCACTGATTGTTGATTATTTTAAACAAACTTACAACGCCGACTATTCAAAAGACTTCTGGTCTGCCTACTATTCCGGCGAAAATCCAATGCAGAAATGGATCAATACAGCTCAAACTCAGCTTTTGACGAAGCGGATGGAGCTACAGCTTGCTCAAGAAGCAGGAGTCGTAACGGATATCAGTTTTGAAGGTTTTCTCAAGGAGATGGAGCGCGAGAATAATCGGCGGAGTCAGGCAGCAGCGAATAAGGAGGTGGTGTATGGTCCTCTTCATCTGGAGGCGCAGGCCTATTTCAGTTATTACATGAGCAACCTTGAGGATGCTACGATTGAGGCCATGCGCAGTAACGGAAGTATCGTGATTTCAGACGAACAGGTGAAATTGGAATATGCAGCAAATCTAATTGCGAAATATTCTCTGCCGGGAACGATTCGTCTGGAATGGGCAACGCTTCCCTTTGGCCCAGAAACAGAGTACAAAGATCAGCAAAAAGCCTTAGAAAGAATGGAAAAGCTCCATGCAATAGCAACAGCGACAGCAGCAACAGATTCTTCAGGCACAGGCTTCCAAGACCAGGCAAAAGAGTTTGGCGTAAACGTTGGCGAGGTGAAAATAACAAGTGCTTCACGGCGAACAGCAGCTTTGGAAAATCCAAAGGTATTGCTTACCGCAGAGCAACTGGCGCCGGGAGAGTTTAGCGGTTTGTTTACTGAAAATGGGGCTATTCACCTACTTTACTGCCTGTCGGCAGATGATGCAGCTATTCAGCCGTTCGATCATGTGAAGGATGCCATCGCACTGAATTTGGCGCAGCAGAAGTATAGATCCATTGTGGACGAAAAGCTGTCCGAAGCTGTCGTGGAATGGAATTACCCGATGGCTGAAGATCTCGCAAACCAAACCATCCAATAAATGTTCAAGGGGGAATAATACAATAATGTTCAAAAAACTCGCAAAATCACTGCTTATAATGGTGCTGATCTTCACAGCGCTGCTTCCCGTAATGGGCGTTTCTGCCCATGCTGAAGAGACGAATGCCGATGATTTCTCAACCCTACCGGCAGCGGAACACAGGTCCGAGAACTGGCTAATTGACAGTAGTAATCCTCAGTTTTTCGAAGGAGATGCAGCCCGGCTGGTCAGAACCTCCACGGAGACTGGCTATGCCATTTACACTTTGACTGGAGTTCAGTCGTTTACGCTTCAAGCATATTATTTCTCTGGTTCCACGGCTGTTATCAAGTTCTACGGATCGCCAGATGCAGATATCTGGACGGAGCTTCCAGCCATCAACGACAGTCCCACCGCAACCGGTTCTGGCTGGTACGGAACAGTATATACACCCTCGGGGGTGCTGCCGGATGGTGTCAATTATCTCAAAATTGAAGTCAGTGGTGACCTCGATACCTGGCTGATGCAGCTTGGGCACCTTACGCTCTCCAATGTGTCGCTTGCACCAAAAACGATTGTTGATGAGCTTGACGACATTGCACAGCTTTATGCACACAGTACAAATTGGTCTTTAGATACAAGCAATCCCGCTTTTTTTGGTGGAGATCATTCTCGTGCGGTGAGAACAGCAGACTCAGCAGAATCACTCGTGTACCATTTGCATAATCTGCAACATTTCACAGCCCGCATGCATTCCTTTGCCGGGTCTAGCGAGACTATCAAGTTCTATGGTTCGGCGGATGCATCCACTTGGACAGAACTTTCTGCTGTTCATGAACCTCCACAGGCCACTGGTGATGCGGCTTGGACTGGGACGAATTATACTCCGGCACAAGGGATACCTTCCGGCATTCATTATTTAAAAATCGAGCTTAGCGGTGATTCCGCACCCTGGCTGATGCAACTAGGATCGGTCACTTTATCCAACCGCTTGCCTGGAGATGGAGGGAGCAGCGGTGGAGACGGAGAATATTATGTGGATTCATTTGCAGGCAGCGACAACAACGATGGAAAAACACCGGAGACTGCCTGGAAGACCTTCTCTGTAGTGAATCAGACTACCTTTGAAGCTGGGGATCGTATTTTGTTAAAGAAGGGTGGAATCTGGAACGAACAATTATATCCTAAGGGCAGCGGCACAGATGAAGAACCGATTACAATATCTGCCTATGGGAGTGGAAGCAAACCGATTATCAACGGTGGAGGCATGGCCGGAGCAGCTGTATACCTACGTAACGCTTCGAACTGGGTGATTCGGGATCTTGAGGTCACTAATTATGCTTCCGAGAGGGGAAGTGTTTACCGGGAAGGTATTATGGTGGAGAACGCAAATGGAGGAACATTAAGTAATATCCGCATTCAGGATAACTATGTCCATGATGTATCAAGCAGTTTCCGTTATCCAACGGTTTCCGGAGCCGAAGGTGGCCCGCATGCGTTTGGAGGTATCTCCGTATATGTGGGCGGAACGACGGGCACGGACAAGTTCGATGGGGTATGGATCGAGGGCAATACAGTGGAACGGATAGGCCGGACCGGTATTGTGGTATGGGATCAGCGTTTTAACGGAGCAGACTATGCTACGGTCAATGTTACGATCCGTGGAAATTATGTCAAACAAGCCGACAGCGACGGTATTCTCACCTTCGGTGCGGATGGAGCGGTGATTGAGCATAACATAGCGGAGGAAGGCGGAAATTATTCCGAAGAAGGCGAGTTTAACGGCTCTGCCGCAATTTGGCCGACTCGCGGCAAGAATAATATCGTCCAGTTCAATGAGTCTTTTAACACGAACAAACCAGAGGGAGATGGTCAAGGCTTCAATCTGGATATCGATACGATGGACAGTGTGGTTCAATATAATTACAGCCATGGCAACAAAGGCGGATTCATGCTTTTTGTCGATGCCCGTTTGACTCCAGGCGTGCTGACAGGCTCCTCTAACAATGTAGTCAGATACAACATCAGCCAGAATGATCTAACGCATACGTTTAATTTTGCAGGCGGGGTTACGCCAGATACACAAATCTATAACAATACTATCTATATCGGAGCTGGGCAAAACACCAAAATTATCGATCATGAATGGGATGACGCAGGAAATATTAACGCTCCATATTCTTTTAGGAACAATCTGGTCTACAACCTTGGTAAAGGAGGTTATAATCTGCCAGGGGTGAACGGTAGCTTCGACCATAATCTATTATATGGCAACCATCCAGTAAGCGAGCCGGAAAATACCAATCCTATCACAGCAAATCCACTCTTAGTTGCTCAGGGCACCGCCGGAATGGGCTGGAATACAGTGGACGGTTACAAGTTGAGAGAGGGGTCTCCTGCACTTGGGGCCGGTGCTGTCATTGCAGACAACGGTGGGCGGGACTACTGGGGCAATCCCGTTTCAGCAGCAACTCCACCGAATATTGGAGCTTATAATGGACCCGGACTTGATCCTGCTACTCTTCCAGAAGCCCCTGTAGATGATCTGCGACTATATTTTCAAGGTTTAAAAATTGCTCCTCATATTACAGATGGTAATAACGGCGGCATGTCGCTACAACTTCAATTTACGAACAGTTCCAGTGTGGATCCTCTGAGAATTAAAAAGATTTCCTGGACCCTAGGGGAAGAGACTGGTCAGATCAGCGGTAGTGAATCGCAATTGTCTGAAATTGCCCCAAATAGTGGATTTACTTATTCAATTCCACTGCCGGGATTCTCTGAAGGGGTTAAATATCCTCTTGAGTTGACAGTTGACCTTGAAGGTTATGAGACAGTTCACCTCAAGCAAAACATAGATATTAACCGGATGCAGCATCAGTCCGATACACGAAGTCCAGCTCTGATTGATCTTGCGGATGGAACCCCTTTGCTCAACGGATATAAGGGTGCGGATGATCTTAGTGGAACAGCGCAACTACGCTGGGATGAAGAACACATTTATTTGACCGCCGATATCCGCGATGATGTATTCAGCCATAATGCCGCCGGGATTAATATTTGGCAAAATGACAGTATTCAGTTCAGTCTTGCTCCCGGTGTACCGGGCGATAGTCAATCCTGGTATGAATACGGAATCTCGCAAACACCAGAGGGGCCGCAAATATATCGTTGGCTGTCCATGAAAGGTGCAGCTACCGGAGTGTTGACTAAGGGAACTTTAAGTGTGACCAGAGATGAGGCGACCAAGGTTACCTCATATGCACTGGCACTACCTTGGAGCGAGGTAAGCCCGATCCGTCCAGCGGCGAGCGATATCTTAAGCTTCACCATGCTGGTTAACGATAATGATGGCGCGGGTCGAAAAGGATATATTGAATGGGGATCAGGCATTGGCGCTGCGAAGGACGCCTCACTTTTCCGCACCTTCCAGTTTATGAACGTAGAAGGTGAAGAAGAGACCCCACTGAGTGATAATGCCGATTTGAGCGTTTTGAGTATGGACGGTACAGACATCCCTGGGTTTGACCGTAAGAAACTGACCTATACAATAAATGTGCCCTTTTCCAAGACAGCGGTGGCTGTAACTGGGACACCTTCTGATGCAGAAGCCAAATTGACGGTAACGGGCGGAAGTGAGCTTAAGGTAGGAGATAACAGAATCGATGTTAAAGTTACCGCTGCGAACGGCATAACAACTAAGACCTACACTTTGAATGTAGTGCGGAGTGAAGAAGGTGGGGGAACAGATACGCCTGGCAATTCGTCCGGCAGCAATAATAGCAACACAAATGAGAGTAGTGGAGGAAAAATAGATAGTCCAGTGAATATAATTTCAGCGGGCCGTATTCGCATTCAGGGTTCACCCGGTGCTGAAGGAATGAAAATTGCACAGCTTCCCACAGGAGAACTCCAAAAAGCGATGAAGGGAGTGCAAGATGGAGCTTTAGTACTTGAGCTTGCTGAAGAGGATGCGACTGCCAGTGGTGTGGCTTTTCAAGTGCCCATTCCCGAACTAAAAGATAATGTTACTTCCCTAACTGTAAAAGCAGGTGCTGCCACAATAACACTTCCAATTAACACTTTAGGTGAGAATATTCCAGAGGGTGCCCGGCAGTTGGAGCTATCTATCCATTTTGTTGATGCGTCAACCCTTCCAGTTGCCTTAAAAGAGAAATGGAAAACGCATGCTTTGTTCCGGATCTCAATGACGGTAGACGGTAAGTCCAAAGAAACATTAAGCCCTTCTGCGGCAATGAAGGTATCATTTGGATATGAATTAAACCTTGGTGAAGTCCCACATCAAGCCATCGTCTACTCTGTTACCGGCGAGGGAGTGGCCGAAGTGGTTAAAAACTCCAAATACGTATCAGGTACAGGCAAAACAACGTTTACAACAAGGGATTTTGGACTCTATGCTGCAGCTAATGCAAATATCCACTTCTCTGATGTTGATTCAGGCTCCACAGTCATCTTGGAAGCTTTGGCTTCCCGTGATCTTATTCATGGCACAGGCGGGGGCAAATTCGAGCCTGCCCGGCAAATTACAAGAGCGGAATTTGTTCAGCTGTTAGTATCAGCGCTAGAACTTCAAGCCGAGAGTAGCAGTACTTTCAAAGATGTGAGTTCAAATGCTTGGTATTACCAAGCTGTCTCAACAGCTCAGGCGCTAAAGCTTGTTAACGGACGTAGCGAAGGCGTATTTGCCGCAAAAGAACCTATTTCCCGCCAAGAAATGGCTGTTATTCTGTTTCGCGCTCTGAGCTTAACTGCTCTCCAGTCGGATATCTCCGGCAAGGCAGCAACTTTTGCCGATGAGAATCAAATCGGTTCTTACGCGATGGATGCGGTTGAGTACCTGCGGGAGACAGGAATTGTCAACGGTTATACCGACGGTACCTTCAGACCACTGAGCCTGACCACACGTGCGGAAGCCGCTGCTTTAATTTACAGAGTAATGGAATTGTAAGCACCACAAAAGAGCTGGAGCCAAGTTCACTTGGCTCTAGCTTTTTTTGCTTACAAAGTGTTTATTAATAGGTGGCGAAAGATCTAATAATTAAAAATGTTGTTTCCTTTCACATGTATCCATTAACAGCTACAATTATTAATAAATATCTTTTGAAGTAAGGAGTGGTAAACATGGAAGAATAGCATTTATCACACTAATCACAGGACGCTATTCAGCCACTTATTTCTGTTATTAAGGATCGTTGGGTTGGACGAACCAGCCCTTTGGTCGAGTCTTTGGATGGAGGCAGTGTTACTAGTGAATTTATTGTGATGCTGAGGTTACTTCTTACTTGGATGCTACAGTCATAGAGTACGATAACTTCTTCGAAGCGAATATCACTAATGATGAATGTGACTCCTATACAACGGAGCAAAAATATACTCTGGTAATAAATGGAAGATTGTGAACTGAGACACTATAATATAATTAATGATTAGTGGTAAAACACAGAATAAAACCATTTTCGTTTTTCGTCTGTGAATGGTATTAAAGCGTATCTATTACAAAATTCCCTTCAAAGGTAATTATTCTGAAGGGAATTGTAGCTCGCTAACTGAACTATCCGATGTTGTTGACCTTACAATTCTAGTGGATAAATTACCCGAGCCGCGCAGCTAGTGTAGCCACACTTTTCTGTGAAATTGCTAGGTATTGTTTATCCATGATCTGAATTTATATTGAAAAAGCGAGACTGTACTCTCTATATTGAAGTACGGTCTCGCTTTAATTTTTGACTTTGGTAGCTCGTGCATCTTAAGGTTTTTTTAGCTCATTTATCATTTTTCAGAAAATTATATTCGTGCAGATAATCTAATTCCGCTTAATTTCTTTTTTACTAATGATCTTCCCCGTAGTTCTATTAAATACGATTTCATACCATTTACCGTCAATAAGTACTATCTTATTTTCCAGTACGTCTGCAAATATTTTAAAGTCACTTTGTTCGAGTGGTGTTGTATATGAACTAGCTTCTATATGTACACTCAAAAAATTACTAAAAAAAGCAATGATTATAATACTTCCAATGATCCTCTTGAAAATCTTCTGGTTCTTCATTTAATATCGTCCTCTTTCATTTTTATGATAGGTAACTTATCGTAAAACGGATTAATCTCTTGTATGGTAGTGAAATAACCTAATTTATTGAGATAAATATCAAAAGTACCATCCTTGTTTTTTATTATGTAAGCTGTATCAGGCGTTATATCAATAGCTGTGCTAGCGTAATTATCTGGAAAAGAATATCGTGGTTGTACAACAAAAAATAATGTAGACACAAAGCATGATAAGGCTAATATACTCGTGGTTGAAAACCTTAACCATGATTCTTTAGGTTTATTGTTTGATAACAGTAGCTCAAAGCGGTTCATGAAAGTAGATCTGTTTTTATCAATAAGGTCCATAGTAAAGGGCATATATTTAGATTTTATAGAGTTTTTATAGGTATTCACAAGAAATTCGAGGTAATTAAGCCGTTTATATTCCTCCCAATTTTTTGTTATGGTAAGATCATTTTTTATTTCCAAAATTCTATCCACTTGGTTACGCAATTGATATACAAAAGGATTCCACCAATAAAAAGCACATAACAGTTCAATGATAGTTTTAATCCAATTATCTTTATTAAAATAGTGATGCAATTCATGCCGAATAATAAAATATTCCTCTTGATCAGTAAAATTATGTACTGGAAAAACAATTGTGGGTCTAAAAAAACCATACATCATGGGAACTGAAGTCAATGAGGTTTCAATTAACTTTAAATTTTTAGGTATTTTAATTTCCTTCTGGAGGACACTTAAAAGTTCAGAGTTTATATTTTTCTTGATAGAACACGTCATTATTAATTTACACAAATTAGAGTACCTTTGAAAAATCCGACTAACACTTATGAGTGTTCCCGATAACCAAATAACACCCAAAAAAAGATATAAGTTAATCTTTATTTGATCGCTGAATGAATAAATAGAAAAATTAAAAAAATCATTTATTATGGGTAGGAATTTTGGTAATTCGATAGTATGAGCAAAAGGTATTTCTATTGGAACAAGTAATCTGATTGTAATAAGTAACAGCAATAGGGATAAAACCGGAACACCAACTTTACTAATAGTAGATGATTTTTTAGTTATAAGGCAATATAAGCAAATAAACAAACTACTTACTAATAGAGTAGTTTGTATACTCCAAATGGTTATCATCTATCGACCTCCCCATTTTTTTGCGTCAGTTTCGTTTGTTCAAGCTCTGTTTTTTTCGCTTTTATTAACTTTTCTAATCTATCAATCGTGTGTATATCAATATTTTCATCCTCGAACTTAAATAATGTTGAGATTAATTCTGTAATACCAGTTTGAGCATCATCCGTTGAGTAATATTGAGCAAATTGCATAACTGCATAATCATTTGTAGTGATAATAGGTCTGTACTTTCTTGCAGTTGTTTTAAAAACCTTTGTATAAGCTGCAACTTCAATTGCATTTTTAGTAAGTAACGATTGTAAGGCGTTTTGTATGCTGTATATACTAAATTTCTCCTCGATTTTCTCAAAAATATTTGTCGCGGTAAGAGGGTGGGGTTCCTTCCATAAAATATGCATGATTTCTAATTCCCGATTAGTCAATTTTGTATAGGACATAAAGGTTCCCCCAGTATAATATAGTATCTTAAAATTATAGATCGATTTTCACGTTATATCAACCGTTGATTTTTACTTTATATTAATAATTAAGAGAATAATGGTATCTATTAAGCTATTGTTGACAAAATAATGATTTAAATGGTAATTTATCCATACACATTAAATGTTAAGCGTTAATGTTAAAAGTATATACATGTCTTTATTTTATTCATATGAAGGTGGGTGGTCATATTGATTTATTAATAAGTACAATTGTTGTTACTTTTTTCTTGTGATATTTTTTGAAACTAAATTGTTGATGATGTAAATAACTATTATTTGGATAACACATTTTAACGAAAAATTCCATAAATTCGAAAGGGTGACTTTGATGCGATATGAAAAAAACTGTACTAAGATAGGTGGTTTAAAAAAAAGGGGTGGAGCTGTAAGAACACAAAAAACTAGGAAAGTTTTTACAATGCTGCTTGCATGCTCTTTTTGTTTTGGTCTAAGCACAACCGCTTTTGCAGCATCAGAATATCAGGATACAATTACTGTAAATGAAGCCGGCGCAACTGAAACTTATATCGGTGACTATGCATCCGAGAGTATCTTTAAATCCGAACAGGATACAATTACTGTAAATGAACCAGGTGCAATTGAAACATATATCGGTGACTATTCAACCAAGCGCAGCTTTACACCAGAACTGGAAACAATTACGCCGAATGAACCCGATGCAACAAATTATTTGGCAAGAGCGACATACACACTTTCTAATGTAAGTAAGCCTATAAGTTATAATTTATTTAAGCCAGTCTCAGATTACGTTGCTTATCCTGGTACTGTTTCAGTTTCGAAAGGAGTAACCACAACTGTCACTGCTTCAGTTACGGGTGGTGGTGGAGTGGACGTAGCGTTTTTAAAAACCAATATTTCAGGAACGATCGGTTCAAGTGCTGCATTCACAACGACACAGACTATTTCGTACCCAACTACTAAAGGATACAAAGGTAGGATTATTTTAAGATATTACCAAGAACAGTATACTTATGATGTTACTAAGTTAGGTGTTAAATATGCAGGCAGCGCTTTTACTGAAGCACATGACCAATATTACGCATTACAGCAGGTTGCTCTATAGATTTGATATTAAAGATGAGTTATAACAGCAGAAATAGGTTTGAGAGTTTAAGAGTTTAGTTAATGTAAAAAAGGAGTGGATACATACTATTCACTCCTTTTTTATATCTGTATAACTGGAAGGGAATTGACACTATTTGAAAAAAATAATGTTTTTGATTGAAGTAGCTCTTCTATTAATAGTATTTGGGTGTGAATCTAATAGCATTAGTAATATACTAAATAAGCTAGAATTCAACCAAGCAGTTGGGATATATACGATCAATATAAAACATTCAGAAAATAATGGTTCGTCATTGCTGTTATTTGGATCAACATCAAATTTAAAAAAAGATACTTTTGAAAAATTAAATAAATCGGATATAACAATAACTTTATCCAATGAAAAAAAGGATGAAATTGAATTTAGCCCAGACGATATAGAATGGGAATTGACTGACCAGAATTTTTTAGTAGAAGGATTTTCTATAAGGTTAAATTCTGATAGGATATTAGGTTTAGAAAAATTGGGTTTTGATAAAATCAAAATAAAACTAAGAAGTAAAACCTTTAAAAAAAATATTAGTCCAGTATATTTACAATTTTATTCTGGTGAGGAAAATGGAATTTCCGTAATGGAATCTCCGATATCTCCTAAAAATGTAACAGCACTAAATAAAGAGTATTCATACTCGTATAAGATATTAGATTCAAATCATATTATTACTAGTAATATAAAAGCAGAATTAATTTATCCGAAAGAAGTAAAGAGTTTTATTGAAATTGTTACTATAGAAGTTAATCCAGATATATATGCAGAGGAAGAAATTAAGGAAGAATTCAGAAATAAAGTTGATAAAAAAATTTTAAAAGAACTGAAAGTTTATGAAATTAAATGTAATTATATTATTAAGAAAAAGGAGAATATAGTTTTTCAACCAGAAATAAAACTTCTTTATAATAATAAAGAACAAAGTTTAGCACCATTTACACCAATAAGTTTTTTTAATTTTTAGAAAAATATATTATTAATATAAAAATAGGAGATAAGTAATTATTTCATGAAGATGACTTGTAATAGTTGCTTATACTAAAAGTATTAAATGCTAATATAGAATCTAAAAGAAAAGAAACAATGAATAGTAATATGCACATTTTTCGTTTAATCCAGAGTGTTTTACGATGGAAGTATGATAAGCGGCACTTCTCTCCAGATGCAACTTTGTAACGATCGCGTTCCCTTTGCTTGTCTTTTATCACAATCTTCATGGGTCTAATGATTTGCTGAACGTTTTAGTTATTTCACTTTAAAATGAGAGCAGCTGAAAATATGTGGTGTGTCGAATAAAATTGAGGAGTAATATGTAACTAAGTACAACACTCATCTTTTCCTGATGTATTACAATAAGAATTAGAAATGGTGCTTTATTGAAAAAACGAACAAGTTTCTATTAAAGGTAGCAAACTAAATAAAATTAAGAAGTTTATTAGCTGCAAAAATTACAAGAACTAAATAAGCGGGGGAATATCTATGAAAAATCTTAGTAACGTTATTAGTTCAATAATTTTAGGAATTGCAATCATTACTGGTTGTTTTATCATCAAAGGCAGTCAGTCATCTATAAGTCCAACAATTAACAATGAATATTCAAATAAACCATTAATGACACTTAAAGAAACTGCTAAATATTTAAACATCACTGAATCTCAAGTGCGCAAGATTATTACTACAGAAGAAACAATGTTGAAAACACAAGGTGCATATACCGGTGTGTTGTTTCCCATTATTAAAATCGGAGATGAAATTTTTGTTAGTACATCCGTTTTAAATGATTGGATAAAAGAATCTATCCAACAAAGGAAAGAATTTTAAAGGATATTGCACCGATAACAGATGTAGCTCAAGTTTTAGCCATCATCAGTGGAATGATGTATCTGGACTAGTCATCGAATCCTTAATTGCAAATATCCACGAAAACTAACGCTTCGGACCATTCCGAAGCGTTAATTTTTGTATGCGCAAGTTATGTTTCGTCATCTACCGCATGCCTAAATCCAGAAAATAATAATTTTCAAATTAACTATTTTAAATTTTATGAAAATGATATAAGATAGTGTAACAAATGAAACGATACGTATCGTTCTATAATTACATCCTTTTAATAATTTAAATAACATCTAGGAGGTGAAATGAATATGAACGTGAAAAACAAAGAACCTCGAAGTAAAAAAGAGATTCTTACTGCAACACTTGAAATGTTAGAATCCAACAGTTATTCATCTTTAACGATTGAGGCGATTGCAGCACAAGCTGGAGTAGGCAAAACAACCATCTATAGATGGTGGGAAAATAAAGCGCGTCTTGTACTGGACGCTTTTCTAATGACCGTAGAATCAGAGTTTGAATTTGATAGTAATAAATCCATTCAGGATAACTTCAAACAACAGCTTGAAGCTTTAGCTCGTATCCTCAATAGCAAAATCGGGAAATCCACTTTAACTATAGTTACAGAGAGCGAAGAAATCGCGAAAGATTTTTACGTATTGTTTTTAATGACAAAAAGAAATGAAGCCAAACAATTACTCCAAGCAGCCATAGATATGGGAGAATTGAAACCAGCAATCAACCTTGATATAACTTTAGATCTGCTTTATGGTCCCATATACTTTCAAATTCTCATCTATAAACAAATTCCGGATGCGGATTACATAAACGATTTGTTGATCCATGTCTTGGAAGGCATCACTGTTGCAAATTAATAGTAAACCGGGGGATATTTACTTTATGAATCAGACGATAGACGTTCAGAATTACAATAAGAACTATTCATTAATGACGATTATTTTATTTTGGTGTGGATTAGTTATTTTAACTAGCATGTATATTACAATTCCATTATCCGAAGTATTTTCACATGCCTTTCAGATTAGCTCGAGTGAGGCGGCTTGGATTGGGAGTTCATTTTCTCTTTGTTATGCTCTGGGCTGTCTTTTGTATGGACCTTTTTCAGACAGATATGGACGTAAAGTATTTTTAGTAGCCAGCATTATTGGGTTAACCGTAGTTACGCTTGCATTAGGATTTGTGGATAGTTTTTACGGGCTTATTATGCTCAGAGGAGTGCAAGGCCTAGTGGCTGCTGCTTTTGCACCTATTGCGTTAGTGTATGCAGGGGAGATGTTCCCGCCTCATAAAAGACTAACAGCCGTTGGATTTATAAGCTCAGGACTGTTAATGGCAGGTATAGTAGGCCAGGTTTTTAGTGGGATTGTTAACGAAGCTCTTGGCTGGCGTGCTATTTTCTTTATTTTGGGGATTGTGTATGGTATTACTTCAGTAATAGTAATGAGGTTCCTTCCTAAAGATGAAATACTAAGACCGAAAGAAAATGTTCTGCGGAAGTTTAAACAAATGATAATTCTGCTAAAACAATCACAATTGCTTTTGGCTTTTGCGATAACCTTTATGCTTCTATTAACTTTAGTTGGCATGTACACCGTTTTGGGAAGTTATTTAAGCTCAGCTAAGTTTGGTCTTTCCTCACAGGATATCCTTTATATTCGTGCATTTGGAATCGCGGGGATGCTTTTATCACCCTTTTCCGGAAGAATTGCTCAAAAACTTGGAATGGCCGCTGTTCTAAGGGGAGGCTTAGCTTTAGCTGCAATTGGGTTGCTTGCTCTAGGTTTTAGTACGAACCTGCCACTTCTTGTCCTAATGAGCGTTGTATTTGTGGCTGGTATCGCGCTGGTAACTCCCGTTATCATCTCAATCGTCAGTCAATTAGGGGGAAATGCAAGAGGGTCTGCGATTTCATTCAATGCATTTATTCTATTCCTAGGCGCTAGCACAGGCCCGATATTAGCTTTGAAATTACTAAAAACAGAAAATTATTCGTTATCCTTTACTATATTAGGTTCTATTCTTTTATTAGGTTTTTTAATCTCTCTTTTTCTTAGATTATCGGCTAGGGTTCCAGTAGTGAAAAATGAACGGGCTGCTACTTTACCCACAGAGTGATAGGAATGAATAAAGAAACGGAGATTTGCATTGTTGGTGGTGGACCTTCTGGTCTCTTTCTAGGGCTGCTGTTAGCCAAAAACGGAATTAGAGTTACCGTACTGGAAAGTCAAACAAGCTTTAATCGCAAGTTCAGAGGAGAAGTTCTTCAGCCTCGATTTGTAAGGCTCATGAAAGAGTTGAATCTGGAACAGCGTCTTGAAAAGTATGAGCATATAAAATTATTTAATGCTGAAATATGGAATAATAAGAAATATATCACTCAAATTGATTATGAAAAAGAAATGCCGGAGGCACCTTACGCAATTAAAATAAAACAATCCGTCCTGTTAACTTTTCTTTATGATCTAGCAAAGGATTTTAGTAATTTCGAGCTCATTTTTAACGCAAAGGTCACTTCAACTATTAAAAGTGCAAATCGAACAGTCGGAGTAAACGCCTTAGTAGATGGACAAATGACTGCGATCCATGCTTCTTTAGTAGTCGGAGCGGATGGACGGATGTCGACGGTTAGGAAGACAAGCGATTTTTCTTTTAAGTATAAAAAAGAAGATTTTGATTTAATCTGGTGCAAAATATCGACTAATGAGTTAAAGCTAAATCAAAAACTCCTTTTCAGATTGTCTGATTTTAGTAACTTCATAGGGCTTCCTTATTCTTCTGATTGTGTGCAGATAGGTTTTACAATGAGGAAAGACCAATGGAATTCCATAAAAAGCAAAGGCATCGAACCATTAAAGCTTGAATTCATAAAGGCCTTTCCTGAGCTTAAAGAAGACATTGAAAAGATCATTGATTTCAAATCGTTTGTTTCTATCCAATCAGAGACTTTTATGGTAGACAATTGGCATAATAAGGGTTGTATTCTAATCGGTGATTCTGCACATTGTTCCTCACCACTCGGAGCTATCGGATTGTCCTTGGCTTTTGAAACAGCGCTGGTCGCTGCTGAACTTATTGTTGCATCAAAATTAGAGCCAAATCATGAATACAAGTGTTTAGATCGTTTGCAGCCCATTCGTAATCAGGAAATTCGTTTTGTGCATTTTGCTCAACAGTTGATAATCAGCATGACCGTTAAATCCCCTAAAGGGGTTAAAAAATTCTCGCTAGCCTGCATGAAACTGATGGGAAATAGCAGGATCGCAAGATATTTAATGCGGAGATTCTTTTTGGGGAGTCCTAAAATAACGGTTGATAATGCCTTCAAATTTTAACGCAGCCTCATTCCTAAGTAGAGTTCATTGGGAATGAGGTTATTTTAATTTGCTGAAACGCAAAGAATTTGTATAGAAAACGCTTTCTATCCATTGTAAAATACAGGTTGAGGTGTAATTACAAAACAAGGATGGAAATCCCATGCGGATCAAATTTAATATTTTTCAGAAAATGTTAGTGTTGTTGCTGATTCTGCTAACTCCGGTCGTGGCGCTGTACTATTATTCTACCTCTAAGAGCATCAACGTCATACAGGAGGAGCTTATCAAAGCCAGCCTGAACCGGATGGAGCTTTTCGTGGCACAACTGGATGCCAGCATTGAGAAGTTCGACTTAGTCTCCGCACCTATGCTCGTTGACACGAACGTGCTGGAATACCTTTACAACCTCAACATGAGCGATTATTCCCTAATGAAGACAAGGCTGCTGATCCAAGAGAAGCTGTCGCTGGCCAGCGCATCGGGCAACTGGCGCAATGACGTGACCGTCTATTTCCCGCAACGAGACGATAGTATTTCTTCTTCCCCCTCCTATGAATATGACCTTAAAGAGTTTGATAGCCGATTTTCGCTAGGGTGGAGCTACAGCGAAGATTTGGAAATTGGCTCCGGTTTTACTCGAACTTATGTCACTACGGGTTACAAACCAGCCCGTCCGGACGATCTGGATGTTGCCGTTCGCATTAACCTCTACAAGTGGAGCTTTGAAAATTTGCTTGATACCTACAAATCTGGTCACTCTGACAACCCGTTTTTTTACAAAGAAGGACATGCCATCATCGCCAGCCGATCCGCAGATGGGCCCAAGATGGACCAAATTATCGCGGAATTAGGCGACAGGATCAATAGCCGGGATTCAAGTTTTTTAATTCATTCCTTCGACGACAGGCCTTATCTGATTACCTATTATTATTCCAATATTCTTGAGTGGCATCTCGTCGATTCTGTTCCACTTAACCAGATTATCGGACCTATCAAGCAACAGAGGTTATTATTTGGAGCTTCTTCGATTATTTTGCTCCTATCCTGTATTACCGCCGCGTCTGCTTTGTACTGGAACGTACATCGACCTATCTTCCAACTTGTGCGTGCGGTGCAGCGGATTAAGGAGGGCGATTACGCGTACCGGCTACCGAAGAAATCAAACAATGAATTCACGTTCCTGATGCAGAACTTTAACGAGATGGCGACGCAGATCCAAGATCTCATCGAGAATGTCCTACAATCGCGTATCCTTGCGCGCGATGCCACGCTAAAACAGCTACAAGCACAGATCCATCCTCATTTTCTGTACAATTGTTTGGGTTTCATCATTAATATGACCAAAATGGGAAAGAATCGGGCAGTTATAGACATGGCGTATCATCTGGCCGACTATTACCGGTATACGACGCGAATGGATAATCAAGGAGTCAGCCTGGGTGAAGAACTGGCGTTCGTGCGCATTCACCTCGAGATTCTACGGCTTCGCAATGAGACACTGTCCTACAGCATCGAACTGCCTGAAGAGTTGGCGGAGCTGCGAATTCCCCGGCTTCTTATCCAACCAATCGTGGAGAATGCGATCGTGCATGGACTTGAGAACGTCGAATATCCAGGCCGGGTTGAAATTAGAGTTTACGTCAATGAAGACCAATTGCACTTGGAAGTGGAGGATAACGGAAAAGGATTAAATAAAGAACGGATGGACCAACTGCAAATGGAGCTTCATATTCCGGCCAGCGAATATGCAGGCTGCGGTCTTTGGAACGTATATCAAAGACTGCAAGGCAACTTCGGTTCAGACGCTCAAATTGAGTTTTGCCCGTCCAGACTGGGTGGTCTAAACGTGAGGCTGATTTGGAGACAGGGGATGAAAGAAGAAACGAAGGAGGAAGAGCATTGAATAGCCTGCTTGTAGTTGATGACGAGAAACATTATGCGGACAGTCTGGCAGATACGATTCCATGGGAGACACTTGGTATCTCCCGCGTTTGGAAGGCTTACAGCGCGAGCGAGGCACTTGCTCTGATAGACTCCTTCCCCATTGACATCCTTATGACGGATATCCGTATGCCACGCATGAACGGCTTGGAACTGATCGAACAGGCCAGGCTTCGTATTCCAGGGCTGAAGTGCCTGCTGCTCACAGGTTATGCGGACTTCGATTACGCCCGAAAAGCGATTGAGCTGCAAGCGCTCGATTACCTGATGAAGCCCGCGAAGGACGAGCAGCTACTTACGGCAATGGGCCGGATCATTAAGCAGCTTGAGCAGGAGCGATCAATCGAACAGGGCTTCCGTATCTACCGAGACAATAGTGCAGAACTGAAAGCAGGGTTGTTGCTCAAAGTGCTCAGCGGAAATCTGAATGGCAAGGCGCTTGCGGAGAAGTTAAAGCTGTTTGACCTCCCTCTTCCAATACCAGGTCATGTCTCGATGTGCCTTGTTCGGTTGGGTTCCCCTTTCGACGGACAAGATCTCTATTCGCAGTCACTGATCCGGTTCGCGGTAACAAACATGCTGGAAGAATTGCTGATGGACCGCTATGACTGCTGGTCGGCTGCGGATGATGAAGGAAACCTGCTCGCTCTGGTATACGACCTATCAGGAGCACCTCCCGAACCGGAATGGGTGCTTGAGCGGATAGAGCGATTAAAGAAAGAAGTACAGCGTTTGCTTAAAGGTGAAATTTCTGTAGGAGAAACCGACTGTCTATTCCCGGAAGAACTGCAAGCTAGTTATATGACAGCTAAATCACGATTGGATAGTGACAGTTTTTCGGATGGGCAGGTGCCAGAGCGGAATGAAGAGGAAGCGCGTCTTATGCGCAAGCTCTATGAAACGCCTCTGCTGACACATCTTTTGGAAACGGAGCAATGGGAAGCGGCGGAAGCTAAGATCCGAGCGTTCGTGTCACCGCTTATGCATACGGGTTCACCTTACCTCATGCGCGACGTCTTTTTCTTTCTCTCCAATGCCTTCCAGTATATCGCGAATCGTAGTGGCAGGACGCTGGCCCAAATGCTCACTCCTGAGCAATCGGCTTTCGTAAAAGGAAAAGCAATGCTGCACGCGTCGCAGCTGGAAAGCTGGGCGCTCGACTTACTACGCACACTTCGCGATAAGCTAGGGGAGGAGACCGAGGACCACAGCCAGGTGATCGTCCGGAAGACGCAACTCTACATCCAGAAGGAGCTGGACAAGGACTTGTCACTTACTTTGCTGGCCAAACGCGTCTTCGTACATCCTAACCATCTGTCAAAAATCTTTAAGCAGTGTACAGGCACTACCGTATCCCAATATATTTACGAGCAGCGTATGCTCAAAGCCTGCGAGATGCTCAAGCATACAAATAATAAAATCTACCATATTGGTGAAAGCATTGGCTATCCCAATACTAACTGGTTTATTCGGAAATTCCGTGACTATTATCAGGTGACGCCGCAGGAATTCAGGGATAGATACCGATCGGGAATGGAGGGATTGGGCCGGTGAAAAAACAAAAAAGAAAGGCCATCTTTCTATGGGCAGTTCTGAGCGGAGTGCTGCTAGTTTCCGGCTGTTTAAGTAGCACAGGGAAAACGGCACAAAACAGTACATCCAATGGGGAAAAGAAGCCGGTATGGGACTTTAAATACGATCCGCCTATAACGATCACAACAGGAATCGTAGACGAGAATCGGCCTAACGCATTCAAGCCAGATGAAAGCCTTACAGACAACGTGCATACCCGCTGGATGGAAGATAATCTGGGAATCGTCACGAAGTTTGATTGGATTGTCAGCAAGTTCGAAGATGCAGATACCAAAATTCGGCTCGCGCTGGCTGTGAATGGCAAGCTGCCGGACACCCTTAGCGCTGAAGGAGACATCCTGAAGTATCTGCTCAAAGCCGACAAGTTGCTTCCGCTGGATGATGCCATCGAGAAGTATGCTCATCCTAAGCTAAAAGAAGCGCTGGAGAAGTACGCTTATACCATGGCAGAAGTGACCAAAGACGGCAAGATATATGGACTTCCCCGTTTTAGTGCAGGAGATGAGGGAACGGTCATGTGGATCCGTAAGGATTGGCTTGAGAAACTGTCGCTGAACCCGCCTACGACGATAAGTGAGTTGGAGAATGTGCTGAAGGCATTTTCTGAACAAGATCCTAATGGGAATGGCGAAGATGACGAAGTTGGTCTAGCGGTTCCGCTGAAGGAAGGTCCCTGGAGCTGGATGGGGCAGACAGATGCGATTGCCGGAGCTTTTTCAAGGCAGATGATTAGCACGTCTGACATCAAACTGTTCTGGAATGAAGACGAGAAGGGCAGCTTGATCTTTGGCGCCGTACACCCGGATGCTAAGAAATACCTGGAAACGATGGCTTCCTGGATGGCGAAGGGCTATATGGACAGGGATGCAGGCATGCAGGACCCGAGCCAAGCGTCCGAACTGGCGGTTAACGGAATGGCCGGTGTCATGTTCGGCCCGTTTTGGATGGGAGCCTGGCCGCTCGGCGATACAGTGAAGGTCGATCCCGAAGCGGCTTGGCAGGCTTACCCCCTTCCTGCCGGACCAGATGGGTTAAAGGGCAAGGCACAAAAGCCGTTGTACGGTATCTACACGGTGTTCAGCAAGGATTTCACGAATATGGAAGCCTGGTTCGCTTATTATAACAAGTTGCTTGCCAAAAATTTCGGCCCGGATGACCCGTACTTCGATCCCCGATTCGCACAAGGGTTTCACGAAGGTTACGATTATGTGATCATGAACGACAAGGTCATTACTGTCAATTTCGCCACTGAAGGCGTGCCAAATGATAAGTGGCCGCTTGCGGACGGGTCTTCAATGGATATGCGCTGGATGCTCTATCCGTTGACAGGTGGTGCTCCAGCCTTACCTTATATGAATGCGGATGCAATCAGAAAATTATCTGAAAATTCGGAAGCCATAGTGACGACGCCGATCGAACAAGCTATTAAAGGTTTAAATTCAGCTCAACTTACGGCGGCTGGGGTGGCGATTGCCGAGCAGGGACTCGAAATCCCAAACCGATACCACGGACCTTTAACGGACGGGATGGAGAAACACGGAGTGTTCCTGCAGAAACTCGCAACGGAGAGTTATCTGAGCATCATTTATGGCGAGAAGCCGATCTCCTACTTTGATGAGTTCGTAGCCCAATTTTACAAGAATGGCGGCGACGTAATCACGAGAGAAGTAAATAATTGGTACATGGAAAACAAGCCATAATATTGTGGCTTGTTTTCTTCTATGTTCCTTTATTTCTTCTATATAACAGGATTAACTTCGTGAATTAAAATGATTTTATTAGAAAGCGTTTTCAAAAAAAGAGGTGATGGTATACGAAGTTAATCATAGAGTAACTCTCACTAACTAAGTGTAAACTTTCGAACTGATTTTTGTATGAAGCGGAGCGAAGCAGTTTATGCTCACAAAACTTTTTAGGAGGAGAGGTAATGAGGAAAAAAGTAAGCGTGTTTCTGGCATTAACTATGTTTGTGACTATCTTTTTTTCAAATCCGATCAAGACTAATGCGGCAACCCCAGAAGCGCCTGCAGGGTGGAGAGACTTACTAGATTACCAAATATTCAGTAATATATCCGACGGCTGGGCAGGAGATAGCGGGTTTGGATTGGAGACGGAGAACAGCAAGCTTCCCATTGATTCTACAGCAATGTACAATGGATTGCCTTCATTATTGTTGAATGCGAAGACGCCTACCAGTCCTTCCTGGTACAACGCTTTAATTACGGTTGCCGGCTGGAAAGCATATGACTTTACCTCTTATCATCCAAATGGATTCCTTGAGTTTAATATCAAAGGAAATGCGGGCGGAGAGTCCTTTTTACTGGGCTTCAAAGACCGGGTATTCGAAAGAGCTGCCGGCAATGAAATTACCACTACAGTAAACATTAACAACTACGTCAACATTACTACAAGTTGGACCCATGTGAAGATCCCGTTAAAGGATCTAATTCAGGTCTCCCAAGGAATTGATGTATCTTCCATAGATGCATTATCCATCAAGAATAATGGTTTTCAACCTTTAAAAGTGTGGCTTAATGACATTAGGGTTACGTCTCCCGATAAGGAGAAAGAGTACGCCCCCATCAAGGTCAATCAATTAGGGTATCCCGTAGATGGAGTAAAGCAAGCGCTTGTAACCGGTTTTGAGGATGTGCTCACGGTCGATGCAGGTACTACGTTTAACATTATTAACGCCACAAATAATTCGACAGCTTACTCCGGAACGCTTGTACTCACCAAAAATTATGATGCTATCGATAGCGGGGAGCGTATTTTTACCGCCGATTTCACAAATTTAACGATTCCGGGAAAATATTATGTTTCAGTGCAGGGTCTTCAGAATTCGCCCAAGTTCACTATCGGCGAAGCTAACGAAATCTATGAACCCTTTTTAAATGACGTAACGAGATACTTCTATTACCAGAGAACCGGGATTAATATTACCAGCCCATACACTCAAAATTATCAAAGAACAGATTTTACTCCTGACACCGCAGTACCTTTAATGTCCAACCCTTCCATCAAAAAAGATGTTTCCAAGGGATGGTACGATGCGGGCGATAAAGGCAAGTACGTTAACGCAGGAGCCAAAGCCTTGTCGGATCTCTTCTGGGCCTATGAAATGATGCCGGAGAAATTTACAGACAATCAATTTAATATTCCTGAGAGCGGAAACGGCATTCCCGACATCCTGGATGAGGCAAGGTGGGAACTGGAATGGATGCTCAAAATGCAGGATGCTGCAACTGGCGGTTTCTATGCGCGAGTGACCTTTCAGGATGACGACAATATGGTAGACAGAGAAATTATCGATAAGGATACGGTAAGCTCGCGGACTGATATCAAAACGACCGCCGATACAGCTACCGCAGCCGGTGTATTGGCACATGCCTACTTAATTTATCAGAATATTGATCCGGCTTTTGCCCAAAGTTGCTTGGATGCGGCAATAGACGCATGGGGGTACCTGGAAGCACATCCGGAAAATATTCGGACGCCTAACACGGGCAGATGGCCTTACGATGTGACGGATGACGCTTCGAATCGTCTGTGGGCTGCAGGCTCCCTGTACCGATCGACCGGCGATGCCGAATACAATGATTATTTCCTGGCGAATTACACCGATATGGGAATATTTTTTGAGGATACCCTTGATTTCGCCAGTGGTTGGGCAAACACCTGGAATACAGGCTTCTTCAGTTATCTGAAAGCCGCTAATCCGGACTCCGGAGTCTTAAGCTGGTATTCGGATAAATTCCAGCAATGGTTCAATGACAAAGTGAGCAGATATAACGATAGCCCTTGGAAAAGCATCATAAAAGATGGTAACTACTATTGGGGAATCACCATGCAGGTTGCGGACACACCGATGGAAATGATCATCGGTACGAAGTTACTGGGAACTTTTGAGAGCAACCGCGCTATCATTAATGAGATTAACAATAGTCAGTTAGACTGGATTCTTGGCCAGAACCCGGTAGGCGTATCTTTTGTATCAGGTTACGGTGATAACAGCGTGAAATATCCGTTCAGCATCATGTATAGAACAGATGGATTACCTGGTGTACCTAAGGGATATCTTGTCGGAGGACCGAATAAATACTCCAACGACATAACCGTAGGAAACCAGATATCAAGATTTGCAGCCAAAAACTATACCGATAACTTCCAAGAATGGACTACAAATGAACATACCGTTTATTGGAATTCAGGGTTGGTATTCATTGCCGCATTCGCAACCGGAAATAGCAGCAACTCGACCATTAGTCCAACGACTGCTGCCTTTGATAAGAAAACAGCAAATCAAGCTGATATTCCGGTGACTCTAACGTTGAACGGCAACACGCTCACCGACATTAAGAACGGTACGACATCTCTCGTTGTGGACACGGACTATACCGTTTCGGGCAACACGGTCACTCTACACAAGAGCTATCTCGCGCAGCAGCCAATCGGCAAGGCGAACCTCACTTTCCTGTTTAACGCCGGTTCATCTGCTACGCTATCCGTTGCTGTGAACGATTCGTCGGTTATTAACTCGGCGATCAGTCCGACGACCGCTGCCTTTGACAAGCAAATCGCGAATCAGACCGACATTCCGGTGACCTTGACGCTGAACGATAACACACTCATCGGCATTAATAATGGCACGACTGCCCTAGTTGCTGGTACGGACTACACCGTATCAGGCACGACAGTGACGATTCAGAAGGCATATCTGGCTGCCCAACCGGTGGGAACAACGACGCTGACGTTCAACTTTAGCGCAGGAGCAAGTGCGAATCTTGAGGTCTCCGTGGTCGATACCCCCACTGCCGAAAGTGGATCTATCAAAGTGCAGCAGTACAATTCTCCTGTTACGGCAACGAGCAATTCGTTGAGCCCACGGATAAAGCTGAAGAACACCGGTACCACTGCCATCAATCTGTCCGACGTGAAGCTTCATTATTATTACACGATCGATGGGGAGAAGGACCAGAATTTCTGGTGCGATTGGTCCACTGTCGGCAGTAGCAACGTAACTGGCGACTTCGTCAAGTTGCCGGCTCCTTTGACAGGAGCTGATCATTATCTGGAAATCGGCTTTACGAGCGGAGCCGGAAGTTTGGCAGCTGGAGCCAGCATTGAGCTTCAGATCCGCGTGAACAAGACCGATTGGACGAACTACACGCAGACGGGAGATTACTCCTTCGATCCGACCGATTCGACTTACACCGATTGGAGCCATACAACTGGCTATATCGCAGGCGCTCTTCAGTGGGGAACAGAACCTCAATAAGTAACGTCACAATTGACGTTACGGCTCAATAGTGAAAACCTGAACTCCCCATTACCGCCTAAACAACGGTGTGGGGAGTGTGTAAGACAGTGAAAGGAGTGCAACAACTCTATTGAAAGCTATGCCGCTTCCTACAAATAGGAAACCAATACGTACTGTACGTAATTTTTCCATCGTGAAGAATCTTCGTACTTACTGGATGTTCTACGCAATGATGCTGCCGGGAATCGTTCTGCTTGTAATAAATAACTACATCCCTTTGTTCGGGATCGTTATTGCCTTTAAAACAATCAATTACCAGGACGGAATCCTGGGAAGCCCATGGACAGGGATGAAGAATTTCGAATATTTGTTTGCCTCGAAGGATTCGTACATCATCATTCGCAACACATTGCTTTATAATTCGCTGTTTATTGTATTGAACATGGCGCTTCCTCTAGGGTTCGCCTTGATGCTTAACGAGATGAAGAACCGCTTCCTCTCGAAGCTACACCAAACGATCATGTTCCTGCCATACTTCCTGTCGATGATCGTCATCTCGTACTTAGTGTATGGGTTCATGAGCGACGAGCGAGGATACTTCAACGGCACGTTGCTGCCGGCGCTTGGTCTTGATTCCGTACGCTGGTACTTCACGAAAGAAGTGTGGCCGATCGTTTTGCCGATCATTAACACGTGGAAAAACATGGGGTACTACACGGTTGTGTACATGGCAGCAATCATTGGTATCGACGAGGAGTACTACGAAGCCGCGACAATTGATGGGGCAAACAAGTGGCAGCAGATCAAGAAAATCACGATTCCCTTGATCATGCCTGTCCTCACGATTATGACTTTGCTGCAGGTTGGCCGGATCTTCAATGCCGACTTTGGCCTATTCTTCCAAGTGCCACGTGAATCGGGGGCATTGTTCCCTGTGACAAACGTTATCGATACCTATGTCTACCGCACCTTCCTGACCGTTGGGGATATCGGACTTTCCTCAGCAGCAGGCCTGTTCCAATCAGTCGTTGGTTTCATCTTGGTTTTTGTATCTAATTGGGTCGTTCGCCGCTTTAACCGCGAGAACGCGCTGTTCTAAGAGAGGAGCCCTTATGACCAATACAATGAGTAAATCCTTATCTGGGTCCAATCCAAAGAATCAGCTGTCGGGATGGGCGTCAACCCTCATCAACATCTTCTTTGTCATCTATTCGGCGCTCTGTATCCTACCGCTTTTGCTGATTCTTTCGGTATCGTTCTCCGATGAGCAGTCCGTTATGACACACGGATATCGATTTATGCCCGAAAATTTCAATCTGGCAGCCTATCGATTCCTAATGAAAGATATCAGTCAAATCGTTCATTCCTATGGAATCTCACTAACCGTCACGGTGATAGGTACGATACTAAGTGTCATCATAATAGCTCTGTATGCGTACCCCATTTCACGGAATAATTTTCCGCAGGCAAAGTATTTTACATTTTTTGTTTTTCTAACGATGCTGATTTCCGGTGGCTTAGTCCCTTGGTACTTGGTATACGTACAGATGCTGGAATTAAAAGATACACTTTGGGCACTGATCATGCCGCTGATCATGTCCGCATTCTGGGTACTGATCATGCGCACTTTCTTTAAGGAGACCGTACCTGAAGCTGTGCTGGAGTCAGCAAAAATAGATGGGGCAGGGGAGCTACGGATATTTATCCGAATTGTATTGCCATTATCTCTGCCGGTTCTGGCAACCGTTGCACTGTTCCAAACACTGACATACTGGAACGACTGGTTCCTAAGCCTAATGTTTATTACAGACAACCACAATATATCCGTGCAGTACTTTCTTTACAAGATGATGGTCAACATCCAGTACTTATCCAGTAACCCGAACGCGATGGCTGAAATTACCCGAGCTGGCGGAATGATCAACTTCCCAAGTGAAACCGTGCGTATGGCGATGGTGGTTGTAGGTGTTGGACCTATCGTATTTGCTTACCCGTTCTTCCAGAAATACTTTATCAGAGGCCTGACAGTAGGCTCCGTTAAAGGCTAAGATTGCCGATCACTTACGTGGGCACGGAAACGGCTAAAACCAGTATATGGTTTAGCATATCATTTTATTTTATGGGGGGATTACTTGAAAATGAAGGATACGAAAAGCAAGGCTTCACTGCTTCTCACACTGATGCTTATTTCAGCATTAGCCACTACGGCTTGCGGCAATTCAAACAACTCGAACAACGCTACACCAGATAATGCCGGAAAAGAAAGCGCCGCACCGAGCTCATCAGCGAACTCAACCACCGATAACACATCCAATGAGCCCTCGAAGCTGGAGCCTTATAAAATAAAGCTGGTCTACGAAGGAGCTCCACAGGCGGACGAGGCTATCGTCGAGGAAGCGCTGAACAAGATCTTGACCGAAAAAATCAACGCGACGGTAGATATCGCACCAATCGATTGGGGAGCATGGGATGATAAGACTAACCTCATCATCGCTTCTCGAGAGCCCGTAGACATTCTATTTACAGCCTCATGGAACGGGTATGCAAAGAACGTTGCCAAAGGTGCTTACTTAGATCTCGGTCCCTTGCTCGATCAGTATGGCCAGGGCATTAAGGATAGCTTAGATCCAGCTTTTCTCGATGGCTCCAAAATCGGCGGCAAAAATTATGCAGTCCCTACGAATAAAGAATTGGCATCGTCAGGGGGCATTGTGTACCGGAAGGATATCGCTGATGAACTCGGCATTGACATGAGTAAAGTGCAAAAGATCGAAGATTTAGATGCCGTTTATAAGATCGTTAAAGAGAAGAAGCCAACCATGTATCCGCTGTATACAACGGGTGGCACGTTCGCCTCTCACTCCTTTGTGGAATTGGATTTTTTAGGTGATACGACGATACCTGGCGCTATCGATAAGAATGGCACGGAAGCGACAGTCAAACCGGCCGAAGAGTATCCACAATACTTAAATGCATTAAAAGTAACCCGTGATTTCTTCCAGAAGGGGTATCTTAACAAAGATGCGGCCACTTCCCAAACGTCATCCCTTGATGCTTATAAGACGGGCAATGTATTTTCCACTGTAGAGCCTCTTAAGCCAGGCAAAGCAGAAGAAATCGCATCCGCGACAGGACTTGATGGCAAGCTTGCACAAATTACTTTAACAGGTAAAACGGTCGCCACATCGGAGACTACCGGCGCCATGTTAGCCATCTCATCAACTTCCAAGAACCCGGAACGCGCCATGATGCTGATTAACCTGCTTCATACAGATCAAGAGATTATTAATCTGCTTAACTTCGGTATTGAAGGTACACACTTTACACTTAATGGTAATGTTATGACGCAGACGGAGAAGTCAGGACAGTACGCACCGGGCGTCGCTTGGGAGCTGGGAAATCAATTCCTGAACTATGTCTGGAGTTCGGAAGCTCCAGACAAGTGGGAGCAGTTCAAAAAGTTCAACGAAGGCGCTAAATCATCGCCGGCACTGGGCTTCACCTTTGACAGCGAGCCAGTCAAATCCGAAGTCGGAGCACTAGCAAACGTTCTAAGAGAATATCAAAAGATGCTTGAGACCGGATCGGTTGATCTGGACAAAGAATTGCCGAAATTTATCGCCGCCCAAAAATCGGCCGGCCTAGATAAAGTCATTGCTGAAAAGCAAAAACAGCTTGATGAATTCCTTGCCAGTAGATGATATGTGTTCATAGCAAATAAAGGACCTACTCATTGTTCTGGATAAGAACAATGAGTAGGTCTTTTTGACTTTCGCTATATAATTCACAGTGTCAACTAGGCTTTAAGAGGCTTGGTCGAATTGGCTATTATAAAGCTCCGCATAAAAACCATTTTTGGCAAGTAGTTCTTCGTGGCTGCCGCTTTCCAGGATATCGCCTTCCTTCAGAACCAGAATCACATCGGCGTTCTTAATGGTTGAGAGTCTATGCGCAATAACAAAAGAGGTTCTTCCCTCCATGAGCTTATCCATTGCCTGCTGAATCAAGAGCTCTGTTCTTGTATCGACTGAGCTTGTAGCTTCATCGAGGATGAGCATTGGGGCATTTTTGAGCATCGCGCGGGCGATCGTAAGCTGTTGCTTTTGGCCCGTGGATAAATTAACTTTGTCATTTAGTATGGTATTATAACCGGCACTTAAGGTCTGAATGAAATGATGCAAGCCTACCGACTTACAAGCATCTTCAACTTCTTTATCGGTTACACCTGTTTTGTTGTACACTAGATTTTCCCTGATAGTGCCCTCAAAAAGCCAGGTGTCCTGCAAGACCATACAGAATAGATCATGGATGTTTTCTCTTGTTAAGCTGCTGATGGGGGTATCATCAATATAAATCTCTCCGCCCTTTAATTCATTAAACCGTATTAGAAGATTTATCAGTGTAGTTTTACCTGCGCCGGTAGGGCCGACTATAGCAATTTTTTGCCCAGGCTTAATCTCTGCAGAAAAATCTTTAATCACAAGTTTATCTGAATTTTCATAAGCAAATTGCACATGTTCAAAATCAACTTTGCCCACAGCAGTTTTAAGATGTCTTTCTTTATGACTTTCATTGTCCATTTCGTCAGCATCGAGGAACTCAAATACACGTTTGCTTGCCGCGGAAGCCGATTGCAGACTTTGTGCGGCTTGAGCAATCTGAGAGAGCGGTTGTGTAAAGTAACGGACATACAGTATAAAGGCTACAATGACCCCAAAGGATATCGTTCCGTTCATAGCTAGAACAGCACCAACTACACAAACGGCCACAAAACCTAGATTGCCTATAAACATCATAATCGGCATCATAAGACCGGAGAGGAACTGCGCTTTAAATGCACTATCTTTAAGATTCATATTCAGGGATTCAAATGTATTGCGCATTTGTGATTCACCATTGTAGGCTTTCACTACAGTATGTCCTGTATATACTTCCTCCACATGGCCATTGATTTTCCCTAAGTATTCTTGCTGACTTTGAAAATACTTTTGGGATTTTTTCATAATTGCCGCTATGAGGCCAAAGCCAATGATAGTTGCAACTACCGCCGTAATAGTCATGATCACATTTGTTTTGAACATCATGATGATGGATCCCGTAAAGAGGGCAAGGGCAGTTACCAATGTGCCTACGCTTTGGTTTAAAGCTTGCCCGATCGTATCCACATCGTTGGTAACCCGGGACAGGATGTCACCGGTTGTAGAATTATTATAATAAGAGATCGGAAGTTTGTTCATTTTGCGTGAGAGATCGGCTCTTAAGTTTTTGGAGACCTTTTGCGTAACTGCGGACATAATTAATCCTTGTACCAAAGATAACACAGCGCTAAGGATATAGATAAATACAAGGAAAAGGCCGATAGAAGTTACTGCTTCCATATCAATTCCGGTGACGAGGCCGGCCGTGATCAAGTCTGTCATCTCCGAAAGCTTATCCGGTCCAAGCAGAGTCAGAACCGTACCGATTGCTGCACTAATAATAGCTATAAGAACTACAGGGATATATTTTCTGCAATAGTGGAGAAGTTTGCTCCACGTGTTGAGTTGCTCTTTGCTTTTGTTCATTAAGCTAGTTCCTCCTTTGAAAGTTGTGAGTAAGCAATCTCTTGGTAGACATCACAGGTCTGCATCAATTCATCATGTGTTCCCATGCCTGCCATTCGTCCGGCTTCCAGTACAATGATTTTGTCTGCGTCTTTGATTGTACCGATCCGTTGGGCAACGATTAGTATCGTTGTACCGCTAGATTTTTTCTTCAATTCACTTCGCAATTTGCGATCCGTCTTATAATCAAGCGCTGAGAAGGAATCGTCGAAGATTAATATTTCAGGACGACGGGCAATGGCTCGGGCAATGGAAAGACGTTGTTTTTGACCGCCAGACAAGTTTGTACCGCCTTGAGAGACATGAGCCTCGTAGCTTCCTTCCATCTTTTCAACAAAATCTGAAGCTTGAGAGGTGTAAATGGCATCAACAACATCAGAGGACAGATCACTGCCATTATCGCCAAAAGCAACATTAGAGCTCACCGTGCCGCCAAACAAAATCGCTTTCTGAGATACATATCCCATTTTATTGCGCAGTGCAGTTTGCTCATATTGGTTAACATTAATATCATCCACCAACACTTCACCTGCTGTAGCATCATAAAAGCGAGGAATCAGGTTCACGACGGTACTTTTTCCGCATCCGGTTGAACCGATAAAGGCTACAGTTTCTCCTTTTTTCACCGTAAAGCTGATATCTTTAATAACGTATTCTTCTGCATCCGGATATTTAAAGCTGACATTTTTGAATTCGACCTCACCCAACCGATTTGCCCTGGAGGAAGTAAGTGATCCGTTCTCTAAGCTTGGCTTAGTATCCAGCACTTCATTGATTCTTTTAGCGGATACATGGGCACGAGGCATCAGGATAAAAATCATGATCAGCATCATGAATGCCATAACCACCTGCATCGCATAGGATGAGAAGACAATCATATCTGAAAATAAGCCCATCTTCGCCGTACCATTGGCATTTTGAATCAAAATAGCACCAATCCAATATATTGCGAGACTTAAACCGCTCATAATCAGAGAAATACTTGGCATCATCATGGACAGTACATTATTGGCGAATAAATTCGTTCGGGTAAGCTCGCTGTTGGCTACACTAAATTTATCTTCCTGGTAGCTTTCCGCATTATACGCACGAATGACACGAAGGCCGGTAAGATTCTCTCTTGCAACACGATTAAGATTATCAGTCAGTTGCTGCAATTTTTGGAATTTCGGAAGCACTAGCACGATCACTATGCCGACAATAAGAATCAATACCCCAATGGCGACACCGGTAGCAAGCGACCACTGCCAACTCTTGCCTGTAATTTTGAGCATTGCCCAAACGGCAAGGATGGGAGCCTTCACCAGCAGTTGCGGACCGATGACAATCAGCATTTGCACTTGTGTAATGTCATTTGTTGAACGGGTAATTAAACTAGCTGTAGAGAAGTTGTTGATTTCTTCCATAGAGAAAGACTGTACCTTATCAAACAATTTGGAGCGTAATCTTGAAGAGAAGTTGGCGGCAATTTTAGCGGCGATCCCTGCCACTATAATTGATGTGGCTAAGCTGCCAAGGGCACAGAGCAACATCCAGCCTCCGGCTGCAATGATTTCGCTCATTTCACTCCCTGGTATCTGTACAAGACGAGTAATCTCGCTCATATAACCGGGCAATTCCAGATCCAGCCATACCTGTGTGACAATGAATAGGATGCTGATACCGATTAGGGCCCATTCCTTCGGTTTTAAGTACTTAAGTATAGTTACCATACATCTGACTCCTTTATGTGGCGTTGCTTAAATGATAACGAAAGAAGATAAACTGAAAGTTAACTTTTCTGAAAAATAAAAAAACCCTGAAAGAACGATGAGGTTCTCCAGGGCTCGTACTACATTCCAATCGGAATCGTAACTGTAAATGTGGTTCCTTGTAATGGAATGCTTTCGCAAGAAATGGTTCCATGGTGTAGATGAATGATTTTTTTAACAATTGCTAATCCAAGTCCATTGCCTGCAGTAGAGTGGGAAGTATCCTGCTGATAAAATTTATCGAATATCTTGGGAAGAGCCTCAGGATGAATACCGCTTCCGCAGTCACGAACTAGAATCAACAGGTTATCTTCGTTTTTCTTCATGTTAACTTCAATTTCGCCATGTTCAGGAGTGAATTTGATCGCGTTATCCAATAAATTTAACCAAACCTGATTTAAAAGCTCTTTATTGCCGGAGAGTTCATAATCCTGAATATTAACATTCAGCTTCAGGTGCTTCTTCTCAAATTTGGCAGCCAGTAAAAGCACAGACTGGCGAATTTGTTCCCCAACATTAAACCGCATTTTGTTTGTCAGAATCTTTTGCGTCTCAACCTGCGTCAGCTCCAGTACATTCGAAGCAAGGGAGGCAAGTCTGGTCGATTCCTCAATGACAATATCTAGATATTCATTCCGTTCTTCTTTGGTAAGATCATCGTTCTTTAAGACTTCGGCAAACCCTTTAATAGATACAATCGGTGTTTTGAATTCATGGGAAAAATTATTCACAAAATCGGTTCGCAGAATTTCGATACCCCCAAGCTCTTCAGCCATCCGGTTAAAATTCTCTGATAAAATTTCAAACTCTGGCGGGCTTTTGAGCTGGAGCCGCATGGAGAAGTCACCGCTGGCAAGACGCTCTGTGGCCTCAATAAATAACCGGATGGATTTTACCATTTTCCGGCTTGTGATGGCTGATATCGTGGTACCGATAATTGTACAAGCGATTAATACCATTATGGGTAGTACGAATCCATCCTGGGCAAGCTCTTCGTTCAACAAACCAAAAACCTGTGCGAGAAAGAAGAGTAGTCCTGTAATCACAACGGTAATAAGAAAGATGAAAAATATGATAAGAGAAAAATAGATGGGAAGGCTGATTCTGTTGCTGAGCTTGTTACTTATTTTGCTCACTGGCTTCGCACCGCCTTGTATCCAAGACCTCTGACGGAAACCAGTTCAAACTCTGGATAAGCGTCAACCCGTTTCCGCAGGCGATTGATATGCACATTAACGGTTGTATCCGTACTTTCACTTTCCATGCCCCATATCTCGTCCATAAGCTGGATGCGCGTGAAAATCCGTTCAGGATAAGACAATAACTTATACAACAAATAGAATTCTTTTTGCGGTAGCGTTTGTCTCTCGTCCTCCCGGGTTACTGTCAATGCGTCATAATCAAGGATCACTTTACCCACTACTAATTTGCGGGCACTTGCGATTTGTGAACGGCGAAGCAGCGCTTGGATTCTGAGCAGCATTTCTTCGGTATCAATGGGTTTGGTCATATAATCATCAGTTCCAATCCGGAACCCCTTTTTCTTATCTTCAGGCAGCTGTTTTGCTGTAGCCATAAGAATGGGGACCAAGCTATCGGCATCTCTTACTTCCTTGGCGAATTCATAACCATCCATATTAGGCATCATGATATCCAGAATGATTAGATCAATATGCTGTGAATCAAGGACCTCCAAAGCTTTAACTCCGTCTTCAGCAGTTACAACATCATATCCTTCGCGTTTCAGAACAGCTTCAAGAAGTCTTCTTACATGCTTATCATCTTCAACAACGAGTATGTTAATCATTACTGTTCACTCCAATAGTAGGTTTGTATCCATTATTACCTGTGGGGAATTTGTTTTAAAGGGAGCAGAATCAATATTTATCTAATCTTAAGATTTGGTTTGAAATCCTTGTAGTCGATATAAAGTGACTCATACATAGGGAGGATTCAATGAAATGAGAGGAATAGGCAATGATTTAATACTATTATGATATCTGTTTTGTGAAAAATTGTTGCATACTAAAATAGTACCCAAACTAATTTAGCTGGATTAACGTGCTGAAAATAATGCAGACTACGTCGAGCGTTGAACTTTGACTGAACTTCATGCGAAAGGAAGATCACAGATGCAAATGCGTAAATTAGGAAATAGTGGCTTGGAAGTTTCGGCAATAGGGTTTGGCTGTATGGGAATGGATCATGCCTATGGAAAGCCAGCAGATCGTAATGAAATGGTTAAATTAATTCGCAGAGCAGTTGAACTAGGATGTAATTTCTTTGATACTGCTGCTTTTTATGGAGATTCCAATGAGGAATTAGTAGGCGAAGCCCTTGCACCACTAAGAGATCAAGTTGTGATTGCAACTAAATTTGGAATTTTAGGACAAGAAGCTGTAGACGGTCAACCTCAACTTATTTTGAATAGCACACCAGATTCTATTCGTGAACAAATAGAAGGCTCATTAAAAAGGTTGAAGGTCAATTGCATTGATTTATATTATCAGCACCGAGTGGATCCGAATGTCGAACCTGAAGCTGTCGCAGAAACAATGAAAGATTTAATAGCTGAAGGGAAGATTAAAACATGGGGAGTCTCTAATGCACCGATTGATTATATGAAACGAGCACATGCTGTATGTTCGATTACTGCAACCCAAAATCAGTACTCCATGATGTGGCGTGAACCGGAAAAAGAGTTGTTTGAGCTTTGTGAAGAGTTAGGAATTGCTTTTATCGCTTACAGTCCATTAGGAAATGGTTTCTTAAGTGGTAAATATACCAAGGAAACCAAATATGATGAAGGTGACTATCGAAGTTTCATGGGAAGATTCAAACCTGATGTGATTGATCATAATCAAGTGTTATTAGATTTAATTACTCAAGTTGCAAAAAGTAAAAATGCAACACCAGCTCAAGTCGTACTCGCGTGGGAATTAGCTCAAAAACCATATATCATTCCAATTCCAGGCACTACAAAATTAAACAGATTAGAAGAAAACCTATATGGAGCTGATCTCAAATTAACAAAGGAAGATGTAGATAGTCTAAATGAAGCTTTGTCTAAAATGGATATTGATAGTTCACACTTTTAAATAGAGCTATATCATCAACTAATAGGAGGATTTTTTATGCAAAAAGTTATTTTGAACAATGGTGTTGAAATGCCGATACTTGGTTTTGGGGTTTTTCAAATTCAAGATGAAGCTGAATGTGAACAAGCTGTTTACGATGCGATCATGTCAGGTTATCGACTGATAGATACCGCAGCCTCATACCTAAACGAAGAAGCGGTGGGAAGAGCCATCAAACGGAGTGGAGTACCAAGAGAAGATCTATTTATTACTACAAAATTATGGGTTCAAGATACAGGATACGAACGTACAAAGGAAGCATTTGAAAAATCCCTTTCAAGATTGCAACTTGATTATTTGGATTTGTATTTAATTCATCAGCCATTTGGCGATGTGCATGGTTCTTGGCGGGCGCTGGAGGAATTGTACCGTGAAGGAAAAATCAGAGCGATTGGCGTAAGTAACTTCCAGAACGATCGTCTGATTGATTTGATTATTCATAATGAAGTAACACCTGCCGTTAATCAAGTTGAGACACATCCCTTCTGCCAACAAATTGAAAGTGCTGCATTCATGAAAGAAAACAATGTTCAGATTGAATCATGGGGTCCATTTGCTGAAGGTAAAAACAACATGTTCCAGAACGAAGTTTTAGTATCAATAGCCCAAAAATATAATAAATCTGTTGCCCAAGTGGTTTTACGCTGGTTGACGCAAAGAGGAGTTGTTGTGATTCCAAAGTCTGTCCGGAAAGAAAGAATAATTGAAAACTTTAATATCTTTGACTTTGAATTACACTCAGAGGATATAGAAAAAATTACGCTGTTAGACACAAAAGAGAGCTTGTTCTTTTCACATAGAGATCCTGTAATGGTAAAAGCGTTAAGTACCAGGAAGCTGGATATCTAATTTTTCTTAGGATTTTGTTGTTTTTATAAAAGAGGGGTTAACCAAAATTAAGGGGTTAACCCCTCTTTTATTTAGAAGAACACCCTTAGCCTTGAACAGTTCATTCTAATTTGAAGGTTTAAGAATAAAGGCAGCTAAAGTTTGTAAATATCGCATTATAATCTTGATCTTCTCCAGTGGCGTACAAACCAATAAGCACACCTGTGAATCCTCCGGCTATTTCAGAGGATAGATATTTGGTTTGCGCAGCTCCGAGTAAGATCTCAGTACCGTCTACCTGGATATAAAAGTGATAATGCGTTGGACTGCTTTTGACAACTAATGAAGCATGGTTGCACTGACCTATATTTTTTGTTTTTTCAATGGATTTGATATCTCCGATATTCAGCCGTTCGATAATTTCATAACCCTCTGGATGTTTACGCAAGGCCAAGTCATAATGGTGATTTTCGTCCATGTAAAGTGTAATTCCGGCTTCACCATTCGTAAGGCTGACTTGGCACGAAATAATTGCGTTAAAATCTTTTTGACGTATACCAATAAATGTCGGAGTAGCCGGGATATCTAACGTAACTGCTGTTCCTTTAAGCTTTATTTTATCAGCTTCTAACCGATAATTTTCTGTAACCGGGTGACGCAGGTAACACCAGTCCAAATTCCAATCTGTATTCTCGAACGTAAAGACTCTTTTCTCCTGCTGAATGACTGTGTCCGCAATACGATCAGTCTCGAAACTTATAAGTGTGGTACCTTCATGACCTGCTGTAAACCATCCATCCTCGCCAAAGGTAATCGGAGTTAGAAAAACCTCGCGCCCCAAATGGTGATAGGTAAGATACTGGTCAGTCTGCCGGAATCCGAGATGTAACAGCCACCAATCCCCCTCATGGTCTTGTACCAAATCTCCATGTCCAACTCCCTGAAGCTCGTAACCGCCTAAATTTCGATTAGTCAATACGGGGTTATGAGGGTAGGCTTTGAATGGACCAGTAGGAGAATTGCCTCTTGCATAAGTAACCATATGCCCATATTCGGTTCCACCCTCAGCAGCTAGCAGATAGTATTGTCCATTAATTTTGTATAAATGAGGACTCTCCAAATAACGCCCACCGGATCCTTGCCAGATTGAACGGCTTGGCGACAGCTTCTGCCCAGTTTCAATTTCAATTTCACATTGGACTATACCATTAACTCCGTAATCGTCTGTCCCATTACACATGAAATACGTATTGCCGTCTTCAAAATACAAATCCGGATCAATACCGCCTTGATCTACATTAATCGGATCAGACCATTCGCCGTAAATATTGTCAGTCCAGACATAGAAGTTCTGGCGCAGAGTGTCATTAGTGGTCGTCATGTAGAATCGTCCATTATTGTACCGCAGGGTGGGGGCGAATACACCACCGGAGCTGTCCACAGTATCCAGTTGAATCTGGTTCTTTCGGGTTAAGCAATGACCGATTTGGGTCCAATTAATTAAATCTTTGCTTTCAAAAATCGGAACACCGGGAAAATACTGAAAGGAACTGCAGACCAAATAATAAGTGTCTTCAACTTTACATGCGCTGGGATCAGGATAAAACCCTTTGATGACCGGGTTATTGTATTTCATTTCTCCACCTCATTAATAAATTCATATAAATAAGAATTCAATATATTTAACTACTAAGAAAATTAAACACTATTGCTTATAGGTTTTCAATGAATCGGGGTTGAAGATATACGTTATATTTATTAAATTAATATATATGTAATTTCAATAAGCACAGGTCAGGTGATTAAGATGATGATCAAAGCAAACGGCGAAGCAAAATTCATGTCGTTGTATGAAGCGCTGGCAAGCGAAGTCAGATGGAGGATTATGAGCCTCATTGCAGATAATGAAATGAATGTGAAGGAGATCGCGGCTAAGTTAGAGCTTAGCCCTTCCATAGTTACTATGCATATCCGAAAGCTCGAACAAGCTGGACTTACAGGAAGTCACAGGATACGCCTAAACGGAGGAACACACAAAATGTGCTTCCTTAAACAAAAAAGAGTTGAAATCGAACTCCCCACTGCCACTCAAACTCCGAGGATCAGAGAGCAGACCATTTCAGTCGGTCATTATACCTCGTTTGATGTCCATCCTACATGTGGTCTTGGGACACAAGAGAAAGAGATTGGGGTTTGGGACGATCCCCGCTATTTTCTCGATCCCGAGCGGGTCAACGCCGGCATTTTGTGGTTTGGGAGAGGTTACGTAGAGTACAAAACGCCTAACTACTTACTTCCCGGTCAAATGCCCGAGGCCATCGAGATTTCAATGGAAATTGCTTCTGAAGCGCCAGGCTTGAAAGATCATTGGCCTTCGGATATTGAGTTCTTTTTTAACGGTGTGAAGCTTGGAACTTGGACCAGTCCGGCAGACTTTGGAAGAGCGGCACGAGGCATATATACTCCGGATTGGTGGCATCGGAATGTAAATCAATACGGGTTATTGAAGACGATCCGCATTGACACTTCGGGCACATTTATTGATGAAGAAAAGATGTCGGACATTACTGTCGCAGATATTTTGCTACGGGAACAATTCTGGACGCTTCGGTTCGCAGTTGACGAGAAGGCTGTTAATGTTGGTGGTTTGACACTTTATGGGGCTGGATTCGGTAACCATGACCAGGATATTTTAATTCGTGTGTACCTAGGAACGATGACCTAATGAAGCAGGATAGTTCAGTTATAGTTGTTTTCTCCATCCAGTTTATCAGCTGGAGCTGGTAAACTATCCATATATTGAAGAAGTTGAAAGGAGAGATATTCTGAATTATAACGAGGTTATTAAAATCGCTGATACACACTTACTTCCATTAGTGAATGAATTGTACGGATTGGAAGGTTGTGAAATCAGGCTTATCAATGCACATGAAGGAGGACGGAATGTCGCATATAACTGTGATAAAGCTGATTCTGAAGCAAAAATAATCAGAATTGCCTTCTTAAGTGACAGAAGCCGAGAAGATATTTTGGGTGAAGTGGAATATATCAGGTATTTGTACGAGCATGGCGGCAGTGTTTCGAATGTGGTCAACTCCCAGAAGGGGAATCTGCTGGAAACGATAACTCTTAATAATCATACCTTTTTTGTCTGCTTGTTTGAAAAGGCCAAGGGGGGTATGCTCGTGGAAAATAATTATCAGTATCGGGAAGGCGTTCCTATTACGGAATACTATTATAACTGTGGCAAAGTTCTTGGAAAAATGCATCAATTATCGAAGGGTTATACACCTGTCCATTCTCGGTATGATTTTTTTGATAAATACAATGCCGATTATATAGATAAGCTAATACCTGACTCGTTACCTCTGTTGAAAGAGAAACTGGTAGACCTCCTTACAACCTTAGAAGGGATGGACAGGGATCACGAGTCTTTTGGGATGGTTCATTTTGATTACTGCGATGGGAATTATATGATCGATTTTGATACAGGGCAAATAACTGTTTTTGATTTCGATAACTCCTGCTTTTGTTGGTATATGTATGACCTGGCAAATCTCTGGACACTTGGAGTGGGCTGGATACAATTTGAACAAGACACTGATAAACGCAAACAGTTTATGGATGATTATTTTAAAACAGTCCTTGATGGCTACAGATCCGAGACCAGGATCGAAGATTCGATGTTAGACACATTGCCATTGTTTATCCAAGTAACCCTCATGGAAAACATCGTTGATGCATTCGAGGTAATGCGGAACAATGGTGAAGACCCGGAATGCGATGAAGAGCTGTCATATCGTATAAAATGTCTAGAAGACGATATCCCATATGTAGGATTTTTCCATGAAATTTACTCATGTGATGAACCCTTTGAGTATGAGAAACGAGATATTTAGGATGAGGGTGTTTTTGATATGCTGCGGATAAATTCATATGTAGACTCAAATAAGCAGGAGTTGGAGTAAATATGGCTTACGAAAAACCGGAATTGACCATGAGTGAAATTGAAAAAGTACTGTGGAATCATCTTGGACAGGGAGCGGCTGAGATTACACCGTTGTCTGGCGGCAATATAAGCAACGTGTTTTCTTTTATTTTAGAAGGAAAAGACTATGTTGTGAAATTCAGCGATTTGGAACGAGCATATGAGACCGAACAATTTGTATCTAATTTGCTACTCGACCAAGGTATCCCTTTCCCAAAATGTTTGGGGTTAGGGAGGACTAATCAGTTAACCTATTTGATCATGGAGCGAATGGAAGGTCGCAATCTATCCGATTGTACAGCAGAGGAACAAACCCGTCTGATGCCAGAAATTATCGGCATTTTAACAAGAATGGCCGAAGCGGATATTGGGGGAACTAACGGTTATGGTTGGATCGGACCTGACGGCAATGGTTCCTATTCATCTTGGAAAGACTTCGTCATTGCCGTAAATGCGGAAGATCAGACGGGGACATTCTGGGAAAATTGGCATGAACTCTTCCGCACGTCTTGCTTGGAAAGAGACGTATACGAAGAAATCTATAGTCGTTTGATGACCTACGTACCCTATAATGAATCTAATAGAAGCTTTATACACGGAGATTTTCAACAGTGGAATATGTTGTCCAACGGAACACGGATAACCGGCATTATTGATGGTAATTACATGTATGGCGATTCTCTCATAGACCTTGCGGTTCTCGACAAGCATATGCCTTGGTGTGATGTCATTAACACGTATCAAAATTATCAAAAGAAAGCTATAATAGTAACCCCGAATTTTGAGGAGCGGCTAATCGGTGCCTATTATTTTAAGGGACTCGATGGACTTCGATTCTATGCTAAGATGGGCTGGACAGAGGCTTATCAGGACACACGGCATTTTCTTTTAAACCTAAAAGCGTAATAACTGAACACTTTACCTTATCCTATACATTTAATAGCCGCATAATTGCGGCTTTTTGTATATAAATATCAAATTTCTAGGAGCAAATTCTCCACTGGGATTATAGCCTAGGCTGACAACCTGTAATAAATGCACCTGAACTTGCCATTAATCCACTATCTATAGCTTTGTCCAACTTGATAAAATGTAAGCGCAATCATTTAATCAATCGATTGGAGGAGTATGGCATGAAAAAGATTGGGGCAGGTTTTATATTCTTACTTGTGATGTGCGCAGCCTTATCCACAACTGCGTTCGCGAAACAGCCTTATTCATCCTATTGGTTTCCGGAGCAATTGCTTCAGTGGAGTCCGGCATCCGACCCGGATGCGGCATTTAACCGGAGCACAGTCCCGCTGCAGGACCGTTTTGTAGCAGATGGAGTCAACGCTCATGCAACCAAAGCGCCAAAAGTCATGGCTTTATCAGCACTGAACCCGGGAACAAGCGGAGTTCCATCGCAGGGTTCAAGCAAATTCGAAGCTAACACATTTACCTATTGGCAATATGTTGACAAGCTGGTCTATTGGGGTGGTTCCGCGGGCGAAGGGATCATCGTACCTCCAAGCGCTGATACGATCGACGCGGCTCATAAAAATGGCGTGCCGATCATCGGAACGGTGTTCTTCCCACCAACCGTATATGGCGGGAAGTATGAATGGGTCAAGCAGATGCTTCAGCAGAATAGTGACGGATCCTTTCCTGCTGCTGACAAGTTGATCCAGGTTGCGAGCCATTACGGATTTGACGGCTGGTTTATTAACCAGGAGACTGAGGGCGGAACGCCGGCTGACGCACAGCAAATGAAAGCTTTCCTAAGTTATCTGGAATCGCACAAGTCAAATTCTATGCACATCGTATGGTATGATTCCATGACCAATGAGGGCAGTATTAGTTGGCAAAATGCACTTAACGACAAGAATGCGATGTTCCTGCAAGACAATAAAAAGCAAATAACAGACAATATGTTCCTGAACTTTTGGTGGAAGGATCTTAAAAGCTCGGCAGAGAAGGCTAGAAGCTTGGGCAGAAGTCCTTATGACTTGTATGCAGGCATCGATGTCGAAGCCAAGGGTTACGATACAAAGGTGAACTGGAATCTGTTGTTTCCGGATAAAGATCCTGCCGTTACTTCCCTTGGTATTTACCGCCCCGATTGGGCTTTTAACAGCGCAGAGAGTATGGAAGATTTCTTCGTACGCGAGAACAAATTTTGGGTGGGTCCAAACGGGAATCCGAGTAACACCTCGAGCGATCAAGCCTGGAAAGGTATCGCTAACGATGTGATCGAATCATCACCAATCAATGAGCTGCCTTTCACCACCAACTTCAACACGGGAAGCGGACAGAAATATTTTGTAAGAGGGAAGCAGGTGCGGGATAAAAGCTGGAACAACCGGAGTCTGCAGGATATTCTTCCCTCCTGGCGTTGGATTGCAGACAGCAAAGGTACCCCGCTTTCACCAGTGCTCGATTGGTCCGATGCCTATTACGGCGGCAGTTCGTTGATGGTATCAGGCGTACTGAACCCTAACAATGCGACACATCTGAAGCTCTACAAGACCAACCTTAAGATCGAAGCAAGCACAAAGCTGTCTATTACGTACAAAACACAAAATAAGCCAAGCCTGAAGGTTGGTCTTTCATTCGCAGATCAGCCCGATCAAAATATCTTCCTTAATGTGAAGGATAAGACATCGCCAGACTGGACAACTGAAACATTGAATTTGACCCCATACAAAGGGAAACGGATCGTAGCGTTGTCACTGTATTTTGATTCTAAGAATGCGATTAATAATTACAACATTCAAATTGGCCAGCTCTCCATTCAAAATGCTAATGACCCGATCAAACCACTACCCGCGGTTCGCGATCTTAAGGTCACTCAAACTGATTTTCGCAATGGTATTTATGGAGATGCCAGATTACAGTGGAAACAGCTTGACCAACAGGTCAAGCAATACGAAATCTATCGAGTGCTTCCAGATGGCAGTGAGATGTTCATAGGTGCAACACCAAATCATGTGTTTTACGTTCCTGAGATGCGAAGAATAGACAAAGAAACTATCACAGTATTGAAGGTTGTTGCCGTCAATGGAAGATACGAGCAAGGTCAATCCTCTAGCGTGAAGATCAGCTGGCCGGATTATCCAAAGCCGACTGCGGAGTTCAAAACTGATCGAACCCTAGTCGCTCCAGGCGAGAGCGTAAACTTCACCGACCTGTCGACTGAAGTGACAGAAGGATGGTCATGGACCTTCGAAAGCGGAAGCCCCGCGGTCAGCACATCAAAGAACCCAGTTGTGACGTTCGCTCAGGAAGGCGTTTATAGTGTGACGCTGACTGCAACTAACAGCTCGGGCCAAGACACAATTACGAAAAAAGCGCTTATCACAGTGAGTAAGGAAGCTGGAGCAGTGAAAAATCTGGCACTTGGTAAAACTGCAACAGCCGATCATGCCTGCGGGGAAAAGGAAGGTGCACCTAACGCCGTAGATGGTAAAGTGACGGATAACAGTAAATGGTGCGCAATTGGTAATCTGCCCCATTGGCTTCAGGTCGACCTTGGCGCCGAACATCAACTCAGCGCTTTTGTTATCAAGCATGCCGAGAGCGGAGGAGAGTGGTCCGGTTTTAATACCAGTGATTATACGATTCAGGTCAGCAGTGACGGAACGAACTGGACGGATGTCGTCAACGTCCAAGGAAGCTCGGCTGCCGAGTCGACTGATTCAATTGCGTTAGTAAAAGCCCGCTATGTAAAATTATTGATTCTCAAACCTACGCAGGGAGCCGATACGGCAGCGCGGATCTATGAGTTTGAAGTGAAGGGATTATAATATACCCTATTACGTCATTCTAATATTAAAGCAAATAAACCGTAGGCCACTTGAGGGGCTACGGTTTATTTGTTTTAACACTAATGATAGCTGAAATCAAAAAAAGAACCTGATTTATCTCATCAGATTCTTATATATTGCATATGAAAAGACACGATGATATAATCAACTCACGACTGATATTCTATAGTGGCATAATAATTGCATCTTATATATTTAGTTTATCATGCCGTTAAATTCTTGTCAATTTTTTTCTCAATTTAATAGTTAGGAGCGATAATAAATGCGTTCTTTAGTTCTCGGTTTTCAGGAAGTGGACAATACACAGCTTTTGCTCGTTGGCGGAAAAGGGTTAAATTTAGGGAAACTATCACAAATAGAAGGAATACAAGTACCAGAAGGATTCTGTATTACAACAGTAGGATATCACCAAGCCCTCGAACAGAACCAAACGTATCATGCTTTGTTGGATCAACTAACTATGCTAAAAGTAGAAGATCGAGATCAAATCGGTGAAATCAGTAGGAAGATTCGGCAAATCATTATGGAAGCAGAAATTCCTTCCGATGTTGTGAAGGCAGTTTCTCACTATCTCACCCAGCTGGGTGATGAACATGCTTATGCAGTGCGTTCTAGTGCCACCGCTGAAGATTTACCACATGCCTCTTTTGCAGGTCAACAAGATACCTATTTAAATATCATCGGCATAGAAGCAATCCTTCAGCATATCAGCAAATGTTGGGCTTCTCTATTTACGGATCGTGCCGTAATCTACCGTATGCAAAATGGATTTGGCCACAGTCAAGTTTATTTATCCGTTATCGTTCAAAGGATGGTTTTTCCACAGGCTTCAGGGATTTTATTTACCGCTGATCCGATTACTTCTAACCGAAAACTGCTATCCATCGATGCCAGTTTTGGACTTGGCGAAGCTCTGGTCTCTGGCTTGGTATCTGCCGATGGTTATAAAGTACAGCAAGAGAAAATTGTCGATAAGAGAATAGCAACCAAAAAATTGGCTATTTACGGACTAAAAGAAGGCGGAACAGAGACCCGGCAGATCGAAATCGATCAGCAAGAGACTCAAACACTTACTGAACAACAAATTTTACAATTAGCAAGGATAGGCAGACAGATTGAAGCTTATTTTGGTTGCCCACAAGATATCGAATGGTGTTTGACCGAGGATACATTTTATATCGTCCAGAGTCGGCCAATCACGACTTTATTCCCCATCCCAGAAGCGAATGATCAAGAAAACCACGTTTATGTATCTGTTGGTCATCAACAAATGATGACAGATCCCATGAAACCGCTGGGATTGGCCTTTTACCTGTTAACGACTCCTGCACCTATGCGTACAGCTGGCGGAAGATTGTTTGTTGATGTCACACCAAGTCTTGCTTCATCTGGCAGCAGAGAAATGATCATAGAAGCCTTAGGTAAATCTGATCCCCTCATAAAAGACGCACTCATAACCATCGTAGAGCGAGAAGATTTTATAAAATTCTCGGCAGATAATGAAAAAGCTTCTACTCCGAGTAAAAGCAATACAAGCCTGCCACCTAGTGATTCTCAAGTACAACTCGAAAATGATCCGACAATCGTTTCTGACCTCATTAAGAGCAACCAAGCCTCGATAGAAGAGTTGCAACAAATCATTCAAACCAAATCAGGGGCGGAGTTGTTTGATTTTATTCTGGAAGATATGCAGCAATTAAAGAAGATTCTATTCAACCCACAAAGTATGCGTGTGATTATGGCGGCTATGGATGCTTCAGCGTGGATCAATGAAAAAATAAATGAGTGGTTGGGTGAAAAAAACGCAGCGGATACGCTTTCTCAATCTGTACAAGGCAATATAACTTCAGAAATGGGTCTGGCGCTACTCAATCTCGCTGATGTGATTCGGCCTTATCCGGAAGTCATTGATTACTTACAGCAGGTTAAAGATGAAAATTTCTTAAATGAACTGGTTAGCTTTGAGGGTGGGCAGGAAACCCAAGACGCTTTCTATGACTATCTCAGTAAATACGGAATGCGATGTACCGGAGAAATCGATCTTACAAGAACTCGTTGGAGCGAAAAGCCAACTACACTTGTCCCCATGATTCTCAGTAATATCAAAAACTTTAAACCTAATGCTGGCCATCGGAAATTTGAGCAAGGTCGACAGGAAGCTTTGAAAAAAGAACAAGAGCTATTAGATCGATTGAAGCAATTACCCGATGGTGAACAAAAAGCGAATGAAACAAAACGAATGATTGATCTCATCCGGAATTTCAGCGGGTATAGGGAATACCCCAAATACGGTATGGTTAATCGCTACTTCGTTTATAAACAAGCTTTACTGAAAGAAGCTGAACAACTAATACAAGCGGGAGTTATTCCTGAAAAAGAAGATATATACTATCTCACTTTTGGAGAACTATGCGAAGTTGTAAGCACAAATAAATTGGATTACCAGATCATCAGCAAACGCAAAGAAGAGTACAAATTATTTGAAAAACTAACTCCACCACGTGTTATTACGTCTGAAGGTGAAATCATTGCGGGTAAGTATAAACGAGAAAACCTCCCAACTGAAGCTATTGTAGGTTTAGCGGTTTCTGCCGGTGTTATAGAGGGACGTGCGCGTGTCATCTTAAACATGGAGGATGCTGATCTAGAAAACGGAGATATATTAGTTACCTTATTTACTGACCCTAGCTGGACTCCATTGTTTGTATCTGTAAAAGGCCTAGTTACTGAAGTTGGTGGACTAATGACCCATGGGGCAGTTATTGCGCGTGAATATGGCTTGCCAGCAGTTGTCGGAGTGGAGAATGCTACCAAATTGATAAAAGACGGGCAACGAATTCGTGTGCATGGAACAGAAGGCTATATCGAGATATTGTAATGGCTGAATCACGAATGTGGTTTGACAAATTCAATCTTTTGAATTATTTTTAATAGTGAATTATCAATTCATTATTAAAGGTGAGGGGCAATATGCAGTCTAAAAAAGATGAAGTGAAACAGGAAATTGAATCCGCCGCTTTAAAGGTATTTTTCCAAAAAGGCTTCTCTGATGCCAAAATGAATGATATTGCCGATGAAATTCAAATTTCTGTTGGAAATATTTATACTTATTTTAAAAATAAAAAAGAGTTGTTCTATTCGGTTGTTCCGCCGTCTTTAGTGGACTATTTGAAGAATGTGTTAGTGGAAAATATTCGCATCGATAACCAGACTTTTTTTGATGATGTTAATAATGAGAAAAAATCAGCTATCGTTCAAGAGCAAATAACTATATTAACTCAGTACAGCAGGCAGATTGTTATTATTTTTGAAAAGAATAAAGGGACCGTATATAGCAATGCCAAAAACGAGCTGATCGATCTGATGATCGAAACTAAAAGGCCCTATATTAAGGATCATTATAAAAGATACGAAATCGGAACCGAAGAAAATATGATTCTGCTGAAGATCATCGCGAACAATGTCATCAATATGATTCTGGATTTATTAAAGCACGAGATGAGCGCCGATAGCCGGAAACGGATTTTTGAGGCATTAAGCTTATACTGGCTGCATGGACTAAAAAGCTTAAACGAATAACGTCAATGCGCCGAATTTAGGTGTGGGGTGGAACTGGCGCACAACGCTGCAATGAGGGACAACTAAGTGGATATGCACATTAAGCATCTACGAGGGTCCCTATTTTTTTAATCCAATATTGAATAATGAATTCACTATTGAAAGGTGTAATCATGAAACGGGGGAAGCTACGATGAAGATAGGTTATGCGTTTAAGGACTGCAATGTTATATATGGAGATGCAATAAAAGGAACAGATACCCATATGACTATTTTGATTCAGGAAAACGGGTTGATTCAAGAGATCGGGAAAGCAAGCGCTGTAACTGTTCCGAACCATTACCAAACGATCGATTGTTCGGGGAAATATGTGATGCCCGGTCTCATCAACGCGCATGTTCATCTTTTTGCCGATGGGAAGCCATTTACGCTATCTGCCAGTGAAGGGCTGCTGAATTTTGCGTTTCATCATATTTTGGATACGAGACTGGGCAGAAACGTATTGAAGAAACGGATGAAAAACAATGCCCTAACCGCACTGCATTCCGGAGTAACAACGATGCGTAGCATAGGTGAATTTTTTTATACTGATGTTCTTTTGAGGGATGAGATTAAGGCAAATCAATTTATTGGACCTAATCTTTTGGTATCCGGGTATTTCCTGAGCGTAACGAATGGCCACGGTGCACCTTATTTGGCTTTGGTCGGTGATTCACCATGGGAAGGGAGAAGAAATGTAAGAATCAATGTAAAAAACGGAGTGGACCTAATCAAAATATGTGTAACTGGCGGGGTTACCGATGCCAAAAGGGTCGGAGAAGCAGGCCGCTTGCAAATGACGGAAGAAGAGGTGGCTGCGATTTGCGAGGAAGCTCATAAAATTGGGATGCGTGTGGCGGCACATGCAGAAAGTACCGAAGGTGTAAGAGTTGCGTTAAAGGGTGGGGTGGATACTATTGAACACGGCGCGGAGATGGATGAGGAAATGATCAGGCTGTACAAAAATAATCCCAGAGCCTTAAAGGGCTACACCGCTGTGATCCCTACTTTACAAGCAGCTTATCCCAGTGCGAAATTAGACCCGAGCCTGACAAAGTTGAATACAACCGTTAAGGAAAATGCCCGGCTTGTGTATGGCTCTATGTTAAAAGGGCTACAGCAGGCTATAGAACATGATATCAAAATTGGTGTGGGCACGGATGCCGCTATGTCCTATGTAACCCACTATGATCTTTGGCGTGAGCTTGATCATTTCATGCGACAAACAAAGCTGAACGCAAGTCAGGTTATTGAACTAGTAACCAAATCAAATGCAGAGATTTTGGGAATCGATCACCAGACAGGGACAATAGAAGTTGGCAAATATGCGGATTTAATCATGATGGAGCAAAACCCATTGGAGAACATAAAAGCTTTGTCGAATGTAGCTATGGTTATGGTCAGAGGGAATTTAATACAAACACCCTCTGTGAACAGAATTCAAGCAGTGGACAAGCTGCTGGATACGGTTTGGAGTATTTAGGAGTGAGATGAATGATTGTAGAAGCACGTTTGGGTATCCTAGCTATTCTTAAAAGAACAGCGCCCCGAAAGAGGCTGGAGGCGGCAGCCATGACTACATCCCAGAGTAAAATCCCGAGGACGATCGCTCCACTGTAGATCAATAACTGCTGCATTGGATACTCGCTAACCACCTTAGCTAATATTGAGCCGTATATACCCAGCCAAAAAAGGATGGAGAGGGGATTAAACAAGGACATCAGAAATCCCGAAAGATAAGATTTGGACAGTGAGACATCGTTTCCCCTCATCTCAATCCCTGAAATTTCTCTTGTATTTTTAATGCTGTCTACACCTGAATAGACGAGGACAAAGAATCCGAACAACCATAAAAACACTTTAAAAAACGGAGCATCCAGCAGATGAATGAGGCCAAAATAAACAAGCAGCATATAGATGATATCGGCACTAACCGCCCCTAAACCAACTATCCAGGCAGGCATAAATCCTCCGCGGAGTCCCTTGTCCAGCTGTGCTGCATTAATGAGTCCGAGAGGTGCCGAGAGGGATAATCCTAGAATCATATAACCTATAAATACGTTAATGTTGTCCTCCTCCTTTATATAGATAACATATTCCAATAAAGGTCGTAGTAGGACAAGCAAAAGAAGGCCCGCGAGTGATTGCAGGCCTTCTTTTATAAGAAGCTGAAGAGTGAAGTAGGATTACGCCTTAACGGATTCAGGTCTTTTGACAAGAAGAGGTGGAGGAATCAACCAGCCCTTTTTCTTAGTCAAATGTAGAATTTTAAGGCCGATGGCTGCTTTGGTAAGGTGATATTTAGCAAACAAAGCCCCTATATCTTCTCTGATCGATTGTCCCATTGCCTGACTACATGCCACAAGTCCAACAGCATTATCAGCTGCAAGTTTGGCAGCAATTTCAGGATCTGTGAAACGTGCCCCTACAGGAATATCTTCAAGCTTGGCATCGGGCCGATTTGGCATTACTGGTGCAGATGCAATACCTTGCTCTGAGAGCAGTGTATCACACTCACTGATTTCAAGCTCCGCTTGATCAATTAAAGCTCCTAATATTTTTTTCAGGTCATTGTCACCAGCGTGATACATATAAGCTCTGTAACAAGAGAGTGCTCCCTTTGCTACCATTGAGGCTTGCCAAACCGTAAAAATCTCTCCATAATGCATCGGTTCTTCTTTGGGGTTACCGCTTAGAATCCCTGTCATAAACAGTCTCCTTTATTGTTGAATTTGAACAAACATTAGCATGCCCACAAAAACACGGAAATTGCAGCTTTTCGCATAAAATAGGTATGTAAATTTGAGGCGTCGTCATTCGTGCAAGTTTAAGGATAAATGTGAAAATAAGGAACGATAAAATTGAACACGAGTTGTGGAGGAATCAAATGTTTTTCAACGTGATGATTGGAAGTATAAATGCCTTTTGCATTCAATGAAGTTGCTTATCACTGGAGATGGTGGAGTGTATCTCCAACCGAGGCAGGGATTGATGGGGAGTCATTGAGACTTCCAACACCTTTGGTAAGTACTCAGCTAATCAAACAAAAGATAACCTGTATGCAAGGAATATTAATGCAACGGGTAATCATAATTCAACAGCGGTAGAACCGAGCGCAGGCAGTCGGGGATGAGTATCGAGAATAGGAGGTGGTTGGTCTCTTAGAGTTGCTTGGACTTACAAGCTTGCGGAATAGAAGCCGAGAAAAAAAAGCTAAACTTTTTAGAGCTAAAGGGAACTGTAGGGGGAATGGACACTCTATGGTTCGAGATTCGGCAATTACGATCAGGATATTGTAATCCGCTTGCACTTTAACGATATTTATTAATTCGATAATCCGCTGAATGAAAATAAGGAATAAAAAAGAGATCTGTCTTATTACAACAGACCTCTTTTTATAAGTTGTAATCTTAGAAGAACCAATAAAGGTTTACGCCGTGCGGCGCATATCTAGCACCAGCCACAGGTTCCAGAAGTCGTCCGTAACCTGCACATGTTGGCATACTCAGTGAGGAGTTCCGCGTATTCCATCGGAGCAGGACTTCGTAATGATAATTTTATTCCGAGTTTACGAAAATTGGCGGAACCGGACAAAAGTGGGAGAGTAACTGCAGTACTTCAGAAGACAGAAGCTTCTGGACCATGTTTATGATTGAAGAATAATTTTTTTAAAACTAAGGGATTTGAATTCATAGACCCTGTTTGATTAAACTCCAGATGCGTTCAAACCTGTCTTGGTAGTCAGGTAAATTCCAGGATTCTTTGAAGGATGGGAGGCTAAATACTGCAAACGCAGAGAGAATCGCCTCAGCCCGTTCCAAGTGGGGATCGTGATAGTCCATGAAGCCGTCAATGATTTGGTAGGAATCCCAGAGAACATCGCGTAATACCAGTGGATTGCTATCCACGTATTGAGTATTCAAGGCAAACATCTTGGGATTCTCGTTATAAGCGCGTTTTTTTGCGTTAACAAATGCCCATAGCCAATCGTGAAGCAATTCTTGCGGTTTAGTTAAATTAGTCATATCTAATTTAATTTGTTCTGAAATCATCCGGTTGAACCAGCTCTTAGATACAGCTGCCCAGAGCTCTTGCTTATTTTTAAAGTGCTTATAGAGCGCTGCATGGGTGATACTTAATTCATCCGCAATTTGTGAGAGTGTCACTTCGGATTTTTCCGTGCGTTTAATTAATGCCTCAGCTGTTTCAATAATGAGCTCTTGAGTGATTTTAGCCACCGTACTGCTAACCCTTCTTTCTTCAATAAATTCCCTTTTATCGTTAATACACTTGCGAGTATTCTAACATATAAAATATTCAGTAACAATTGTTGATTTTTGTAACTAATTGTTTTATGCTTGTTGTGTAAGTTACAAAAACAAATAAATGTTACTTTTTTAACGCATAGGAGGTCATTAATTATGAAAGCAGCACAGATCACCAAATATTCAAAAAAGTTCATAGTAAAAGTGAACGATATTCCAATCCCAGAAATAAGTGATAACGAAGTCTTGGTTCAGGTGAAAGCAGCAGCAGTTAATCATTTGGAATTGCTTATTGGTACCGGAAGTGTAAAGCTGATTCAGGATTATGAATTCCCATTAGTACTTGGTAACGAGCTGACGGGTGTTATTGAAAAAGTGGGTAAGAAGGTGCAAGGTTTCAAAGTTGGCGATGCAATTTATTCACGTCTGCCACTACAAAAAATCGGTGCCTTTGCGGAATACGCGGCAATTAATGCAGATGCCATCGGGTACCTACCCACCAATCTGAATTTTGTGACTGGTGCTGCTGCGCCATTAACAGGATTGACAGCCTATCAAGGATTAAATGAAGAATTAAATGCTAAAGCTGGCGAAAGCGTGTTTATCCCTGGAGGGTCTGGTTCGTTTGGCCAAATGGCCATTCCTATCGCCAAAAGCATGGGGCTCAAGGTCATCATCAGTGGAAATCCAGAAGCACGTGAACGGACAATGGCCGCTGGTGCAGACCAATATATTGATTATACGACTACGAACTATTGGGAACAGCTTAGTGATGTTGATTATGTGATGGATACCTTGGGACCCAGCGAATTTGATCATGAACTTTCAATTATTAAAGCAGGAGGCCGCCTTCTTTCTCTGCGGACCGGTCCTAACAAACGTTTTGCAGAAGATTTGGGCTTCTCTGGCTGGAAACAAAAGCTCTTCACCATCGCCGGGGCTAAGTATGATCATAAAGCGAAGAAAAAGAAGATTCAATATCATTTCATTTTTGTTCGCAGTGATGGCGAACAATTAAAGAAAATTACGAAGATTATTGAAGATAATGGGATTGTACCAGCAGTGGACCCTACAGAATTCCACATAGAAGATATTAATGAAGCACTGACTTTTGTTGCTGAAGGTCATCCTAAAGGAAAAGTTATTATCAGATTTTAAGGAGGGTCTCAATTGTTGTCAAAAATTTCTTTACTGATCATTCTAGAATTGATATACTGATGCAAATTAGAGTTAATAGTGTAGTTTTTTTACCTTAACTAGAATGATCGTTCTTGAATATTTTGAAGAAATTTATTAAGGGAGGGGGTGAATGAGATACAAGTTTAATCGTGAATATAAACTCTATTGAAATGTTGTTAATTGATCAAAAAACTTAAAAGGGAGAGAATAATATGAAATATACAGTGATTACAGGAGCAAGCTCAGGAATTGGGTATGAAACAGCATTGGCGTTTGCTGCACGCGGTAAAAATTTAATTTTGGTAGCTAGAAGATTAGATAAATTAGAAGAACTTAAATCAACAATTCAGAATATTGATCCTAATGTAGATGTTATTGTTCGTTCAAATGATCTGTCTATTACAGAGCAGGCTTACACACTGTATAACACTTTGAAGGAATACCAAATAGAAACCTGGATTAATAATGCAGGACTTGGTGAAGCTTCTTTTGTGGTAGAACAGAATTTAGATAAAGTTGAAATTATGTTACGTGTTAACATCGAATCCTTGACGATCCTTTCAACACTATTTGTGCGAGATTATGCTGATGTAGAAGGAACTCAGTTAATTAACGTATCATCCGCACTCGGATATGCCATTGCTGTTGGGAGCGTTGCTTATTCTGCATCTAAATATTATGTTAGTGCCTTCACCGAAGGGCTTGCAAAGGAACTAGAGCTTAAAGGCGCGAAATTAAAAGCAAAGGTTTTAGCACCAGCAATAACTGAAACGGAATTTGTAAAGAAATCTATAGATGCTGAAGAATTTGATTACAAAGCAAACATGCCTAAATACCACACTGCCAAACAAATGGCGAGTTTCATGGTAGAGCTTTATGATAGCAATGATATGATAGGGATTGTTGACCAGAACTATGATTTCAATCTGAGAGATCAAATCTATCCAATTATATCTGAGTTTTAAATCGAATTAGATATTAGTCACTAAAACGATCGTTGAAGAAACTGGAGCAAAAAGAACTGGCTTCCCTATTCTTAAACGTGGGGTACAACTTTTTTGCATACGCTGGAAAAAGATTGGACTCTGGATTGTTTATAAGCAGACAAAGTAAGAATTCTTCGGTAAGCATCAGTTAAGTTATCATGTTATGAATAAAATCAAGCATCTTGCTTGATTTTATTTACGTTTTATATATTAGTTTGCGGATCGTTTACTTAAATGTATAATGATTGCTTGAGGTGATTACAATGGCAAGAAGCAAAGAATTTGAAATTAATGAAGTACTAGATAAAGCGATAAAACTATTTTGGATGCAAGGTTACGAGAAAACTTCAATGCAAGATTTGGTAGACTGTATGGGAATTCACAGAAGAAGTATCTATGATACATTTGGTGATAAGCACGCCTTATATTTGACGGCACTCCAACGGTACGAATCTACTCAAAACAAAAAAATGAGATTCTTGGTTGAGAAACAAGAACCCGTAAAGGAGATCATTCGACAATTTCTAGAATCTTCGATGAGGAGCGAAGGAGAACCTCAAGGATGTTTCATAGTTAATTCGGGTGTGGAGTTGGGAGTACTGGATCCGGAGGTTGCATCCTTTGTTGAGAATAGCTATTCAAAAACGGAGAAGTTGTTATATGACCTCGTTCAGACTGGCCAGCAAAGAGGTGAACTTAGAATTTCACTGGAGCCCGAGGCTATTTCCCATTATTTAATGAATGCCTGGTTAGGACTACGTACAATGGTAAAAACGGCAACGGACCATGGGAAATTAACAAGTATTATTCATACCATACTGATCACTCTAGATTAAAACTCCTTTATCTATCTGCAGTGTAAGAGGACAAGCACTTGTATCGAATGCCGAAAATAGACAATCAACTTACTGCTACCCGAGTACGCGAAGAATAGAACCGACTTAATACGCCCAGCTTAACTATATAAATATCGCGTCCGACACCAGCTGTAAGGAACTAAGAATGCAGACACTAAAAAAACCCATGCTGACGATGGGCTTCTTAGTCAATGTGGATATTAATCTGTCCAAGATTGATAGATACGGCGCACTTCACGGAAGGATTGTTTAGGTTTGCGGTATTCATTAACCAGACCCTTGTTGTTGAAGCCGCGGGCACGGTCGCGAAAGTTCTTGCTGCTGCTCTTCAGATCGCCGCGGATGTCTGCAAACTGCCAGATGTAAGTCCCGCCAATTTTCGAATCATTTTTGAAGATCGCCAGTGCTTCAGTTACAATATCTGCCTGATAATCCTCGCTGAACAATCTCTGCTCCCAGCCCACATCCCCAAATAGTCCAGCACCACCGAATTCGGTCATGAGCACTACCTTGTCACCGGCTCCCATCTGCTCCGCACGCACATGGAACTGTTCCAGCATGTCTTTAAAGCTGGCTGTATCGCCTTCGTACCAACCAAAATATTTATTAATACCGATAACATCGAATAAAGGAAGTAGAATATCTTCGAGTGGATGCATCGTAGCGTAGGTGACAAGCCTAGTACTGTCGAGTTTCTTCACCAATCCGACTAGAGCTTGTGTGAAAGCATATGCTTCTTGCGTCCGGGTATCAATCTCATTATGAACGGACCAAAAGATCACACTTGGGTGATGCATATGCAAGCTGATCATTTCTTCAATCATAGTCAGTGCACGCTCCTGGAAGAGCGGCTCACTTACTGTTTCGTTCGGCAGAAAGGCTCCCCATATCGGAATTTCGCTCCAGTATACAATCCCTTGCTCATCGAGTAGATCAAGCCAATATGGGCTTTGGGGATAATGAGAACCCCGGACGGAATTGCAACCTAACTCCAAAATGATACTGAGCTCCTTGTGCATCAGCTTCGGAGGGAAGGCGAAACCCCACTCAGGATGCTCTTCATGTCTATTCACACCCTTAAGATAAACGGGTGAACCGTTAATTAGAATCCGATGATCCTTTGTTTCGATATAGCGAAAACCGATCCGTTCAATCTTGTCGTCTTCCTCTGTCCGCAGTTGAAAGGTATACAGTTCTGGAAGACCTACGTTCCACAAACGTACTTCAGGCATAAGCAACTTGAACGTATGACTGAGGGTCTGGCCAGTTTCAATCTGTACTTCTTCCGAGTGCAATTCATGTCCGCTTTCGGAGAATGTGATCTTTGTAGTGTGCTGCTCCTTAAAGAAGGAATGGAGCCTCACCTGAACAGTGACATCGGCATCTGGTCCATGCAGTTCATAATCAATCTTCAGTTGTTCGATGTAAAGTTCAGGCAAATATTGCAGCTCCACCGACCGTATGATTCCCCCATAATGAAACCAATCCACCTGCTCCGTAGGAATCGTAAGTCGGTCCAAGGTGCTGTCCGTCCGGACGATAATCTCATGTTCTCCTGCCCCTAAGGAAGGAACAATAAATTCAAAAGGTGTAAATCCTCCATAGTGATACCCAAGGTGCTGCCCGTCCAAATAGACGTCGGCGTGGCCCAGCACGGCATGAAAGATGAGTCTGACATGCTGCGAATTCACAGTCTGTATTTTTTTACGATACCAACCGACACCTTCATAATCGTACATTCCCAGTTCATTATTCCAGCACGAGGGCACATAAAGAGACTGCCAAGAATGTGGAAATCGCTCAAACCATTTTTCTTGAACACCCGTATTTAACGGATCCTTCATGAAATCCCAAGGCCCATCCAACAGCGCAGTTCTCCGAATTTGATACTCGCTAAAAGTCCTTAACAAGTGTGTTCCTCCTTTATTTCCTGTAATGTATTGTGAATTTCAGACATCTTGATAATATGGATAGTAACATTTGGAGTTTAAGCATTAAATAGAAAAAAACGTTACCGTCTTGTTTAAATCGCTCTTTTAGCAGCAGGAGGGGATTATTAATTGGAAGAAAATGATTACAAGCTGAATGACCTCACAGTGCATATCCATTTTGTACTCGACAAAGCTACTTATCCCGGCTGGGAGGACATCCGTAACATGGTAAATGTGCACAGCTTGTACTGGATTCATGAAGGTAAAGGGGTTTTCCTGACCAATGTTGAGCACAAAGTAGAGGCTGGAATGCTAATCTATTTAAAACCAGGCCTTAAACTGTCCATGCGCTCGCAGATGGATGCTCCACTTCGCATAACGATGCTGCTCTTCGATTGTGCAGAGCTTGGTTATGATGCGGTATGGAAGGAAGTCAAGCCAATCGTAAAACTGAGACTTCCCTTCTTAAGCCAATATAACCAACAGCAAGCTGAGGAAATTAGCCAGCTGGTCTGGGGGATTCACCAGGACTGGCTGCCCGGACTAACCGATGGCATAGCTGTATCCCGGGCTAAAATGCAGATCCTACTGCATATGCTGCACCAGACCGTACAACCGGACTGGAATCTGATGGAGTCTGGAGCTTTCGCCGCCTTCGAACAGATCAAGAAAACTCTCGAGAACGACTATAAGGATCATCACCGGATTGAGAAATTGGCGGAGAAATACGGCATTTCGCCATCTTACTTGCGGAAGATGTTCCTGAAATTTACGGGGATGGGGCCAAAGGAATACCATATGCACTTACAGAACCAGCAAGCTTGTCGTTATCTGGTTTTTACCGATTATCCAGTTAAGGAAATCGCCAAATTATGCGGGTACTACGAAGAATATCATTTCAGTAAGATTTTTAAACAGCTTAACGGGATCCCTCCGACAGTATACCGAAACAAACAGAGAATCAAAGATTAATTGTCCTTAGAACCGCTGGCGAGAAAATCTTGCGTTTATGTTTTTTTACGGGAAGGACTTTACCATGATAATATTGAACTCATTGAAGCATGTTTAAGGAGGGAAAATTGGGCATGATTATATCACTCAAAAATGTATCATGGCAACGTGATACGACAATGATCTTACGCGATATGAATTGGGAAGTGAAGCAGGGACAACACTGGTGTATCGTCGGTCTGAATGGATCAGGAAAAACGACGATGCTAAACGTCGTGAACGGCTATATCTGGCCGACAACAGGACAAGTCGAAGTGCTGGACCATCGCTTTGGCGATGTGGATTTGAGAGAGCTACGCAAACGAATCGGTTGGGTAAGCACCTCCTTGCAGCAGAAGCTGTACGGCCATCAGACTGCCCTGAACATCGTCCTAAGCGGAAAATTCGCGACGATTGGTCTGTATGATAAGACGAATGAAGAGGATCAAAAGCAAGCCGAGGAGTTAATGGAGTTTCTAGACTGCTCTTCTTTGGCTGGTCGTACATATGATACCTTGTCGCAAGGACAGCGTCAGAAAGTCCTCATTGCACGCGCACTAATGGCCAATCCAGATCTACTAATCCTTGATGAGCCGTGCACGGGACTAGATATTTTTGCACGTGAACAGCTGCTGCAGATGATCGAGAAGATAACAAAGCAACCTGGTGGACCAACCTTGCTGTATGTAACCCATCATATCGAGGAGATAACACCATGCTTCACGCACACGCTGCTGGTAAAGAACGGTGAAATCTACAAAGGTGACGAGACAGTAAACTGCTTGCAGTCAGATGTTTTGAGTGATTTCTTCGATACCCCCGTTGAAGTACAGGAACATCATAACCGCAAGTGGCTTACACTTGCCGGTGATAAGTAGAATATCAAGGCACATCGAATAGGCGAGCAAACCGCTCTGAAGTGGTTTGAAGGATTGCTTGCAGATATAAAAAATGAAAACTGATCACAATATAATTTTAAAATAACCCGCGCAATGCGCGGGTTTTGTATTTGTTTGCAAGCTTATAAGCCACGTCCATAAACAGTCAAACAACATATTAACGGTACCTGTAAAAAAACATTTTGACATATCTAACAGGTACCGTTATAATACAAATCAACAGGTACCGTTATAAAGTTAAACAGGTACCGTAAAAACTTAATGGAGGATTCATTATGGACATGAATACTGAATTGTACGAAAAACTCGCGAAACTGCAATGGCTGTTGCAAAGGCAACACTTGAAGTCTCATGCCGCGGTTGGTCCTATGGCCGACGCATCACGTGGGCAAGGGAGGATATTAGCGTTCCTTCGGATGAAAGACGGTATCAGCACCAAAGACTTATCCTATATGTTGGACATCCGTGTATCATCCCTCAATGAATTGCTTGGTAAACTGGAGAAAGCAGAATACATCACCCGTAAACCCTCAGAAACAGACAAACGTATCATGTTGATTTACCTAACGCAAAAAGGACAAGAGGAAGAGAAACAAGAGATAGACAGCGGCAACATATTTTCTCGCTTATCGCCAGAAGAGCAGATAGCTTTCGGGGATTACCTAACTCGCGTCATTACAGCTTTGGAGGAAGAACTTGGATCGGGCGAAGAACGTGATGTGATGGCTATGTGGATGGAAGCTGCCAAGGCGCGCATGGGAACAGAGGAATTTGAAAAAATGATGGCTATGCGCGGACAAATGCACAGAATGTGGGGAAATTCTAGGGACGAACGCTTTAGCGGAAGGTTCCCTGGATTTGGCGGAGAAGGGCGTGGTGACATGCGCGGATTCGGCTGGCCTTCCAGCGATGACAGTAATTCGTCACCTGACAAGTCACATGGCCCAGACGATAAGTAATTAAAGTCTTTTAGCAAACAGTAGCTGAGGCGCTGCCTTTCCACCAGAGAAAGATGAACGGCAAAGGCAGCGTAATGTGAAACTGAAGAATAGTCAAATTTCGTACGCCAAATCTGAAAACTCGTCGTTAGGGTACAGGTTTGCTTGTTGCTGCGTCACGGATCATATTGGACCGATAGTTAGAATTCTAAGTAATTTCAAAAAACAAAATAAAGAAAGATAGTGGTGAACCTTATGGATGCAGAAAACCTCCATTACTTTGAAAAAGCACCTGTCGCAAAAGCCGTAGCTCACTTCGCAGTACCGATGATGCTAGGCATGTCGATGAGTGTCATATATTCCATTTTGAATGCCTATTTCCTTGGTACACTGGGCAATACTGCGATGTTAACCGCACTCGCACTAACTTTACCCTTATTCGCCGCCATTATGGCGCTAGGTAACTTGATTGGTATCGGTAGCAGTGCATTCATCTCCCGTTTGCTGGGAGAGAAAAAATATGATGATGTAAAGCATGTGTCTTCATTCGCTTTTTACAGCAGTTTAGCTCTCGGTCTTATTTTGATGGCTGCCGGCATCCCGTTGATCGATTCAATCGTCCATGGCTTGGGAGCGACGCCTGACTCCTTCGGATTCACGAAGGACTATGTCACGATTATGCTTATTGGTTCACCTTTCGTCGTTTTATTCTTCACGCTGGAGAATATCGTGCGCTCGGAGGGGGCAGCAATCACTTCGATGATTGGTATGCTTCTCAGTGTTGTTGTGAATATTATTCTCGATGCGCTAGTCATTTTCGTCTTCCATTGGGATGTGATCGGGGTTGCATCTGCTACAGTCATTTCTAACTTGGTTGCAAGTGCATTCTACGCCTTCCACATGGGATATAAGAGCCAATTCTTAACCCTCTCTGTTAAATGGTTCAAAGCTTCCAAAGACATTCTCAGCAATGTATTTAAAATTGGAGTACCCGTTTTTGTTATGAGTCTCTTCATGGGTGCAATGTCACTTATCTTTAACCGTTTTCTGGTCGAATACGGGGAGCAGGCTATTGCGGCCTTCGGAATTTCATCACGATTATTACAATTTCCAGAGGTTATTCTGATGGGCTTATGTGAGGGAGTCGTGCCGCTGATTGCCTTCTCTTTTACAGCCAATAAATTACGCATGAAGCATACCATTACATTCACAATCAAAGTGACTGTGGCATTAGCAGCCGTGTTCGGCATTATTGTATATCTGATTTCCGACCACTTAATCGGTTTATTTACGAATGACCCGCAATTAATTGAACTGGGCAGCTATATTCTTCATGTAACGTTCTTATCCCTGTTCATTTCAGGAACGACCGCGTTGTTTACGGGGATCTTCCAAGCGACAGCACAAGGAACCGCCGCCTTTATTATGTCAATTATTCAAGGTGTTACTCTGATTCCAGTATTGTATATCGCTAATCGAATGAACGGTTTCCACGGAGTAGTCTGGTCGCTCGTCATTTCAGATGCTGTTGCGTTCCTTGTGGGTGCCATCATGCTGTATGTTCTGCGGAACAAATTGCAGCCTGATTTAGATACTTTAGTACAGTAGAATCCTAAGCTTTAAGTTGATATTTTAAGTTCATCTAAAAAAACCTTGGATCAGCAAGGTTTTTTTGGCTCGTATGATGAAGCAGCCTGCCATGAGGCAGCACTAGCTGCTTTGGAGGCGAAGCTCCAATTAAATTTTAATGCTGACTTCTCCACTTGAAAGATATTCCTCGTCACCATTCTCATATCTGACTTTCAGATGGCAATCGTCATCGATATCAATAGCTGTTGCTTTACGTTGTTCATTATCCTTTATCACGGTCACAGGTTCGCCAAGTGAAATTAACCTTTTTTTGTATTCGGAAAGAAACAATCTGTCCGTTAAATGTTCATAATATCTCATGAAATGGTTTAGTACTTCTGCAACGAGACGGTTGCGCAGATCACCATAAGGATTGTTTTCTGAAATTACAGTTGTTGCAATCTCGGTAAGATCATTGGGAAAGCCTTCGGAAGGGAGGACTACATTGATACCGATGCCGAGGACAGCATAATCAAGCCAGCCGTTTTCCAATGACACGGATGCTTCGGTAAGGATCCCGCATACTTTTTTACCTTCCATAAAAACGTCATTTACCCATTTAATCTGCGTTTCTTTACCGGATACGCTCTCGATAGAAAGGGCTACAGCTACTGCGGCGCAAGTGGTCAATAAAGCTGAGTCTGTTGCGGACAGCTTGGGACGTAGCAGGATGCTCATATAGATACCCGTTCCAGGTGGAGAAAAAAATTTCCGGCCCATTCGCCCGCGACCAGCTGTTTGTTCTTCCGAAAGAATCACTTTACCTTCAGCTTCTCCATTTGAGGCAAGGTTTTTTACGGCTTCATTCGTGGAAGATATGGTCTTAAAGACTTCAACACGTAACTTTTGCCCCTGAGTATCCAGGTACTTTGAAATTGCACTGGCTGATAAGATATCCGTTTGTGGTGACATGGAATATCCTTTATTGGTTACAGCTTGTATGGAATAACCGTCTGTCTGTAAAGATTTTATGGCTTTCCAGACCGCGCTGCGCGTCACGGATAACTGAACGGCTATTTCCTCGCCGGAAAAATATTCACCCTTATTACTGTCGAGCAAGGCAAGAATATGTTCTTTTACTGTCATGAACTTAAACCTCCAAAAGTATAACTCTCCGACCAAAACCCATTGAATAGATTAACATCCAACGATTGCGACTGAATACTCTAATTCTATATAACAATAGGAAAAACTCAAGCATGGTATTTTATTCTATTGTAAACCATATATTAATTTATGGTTTACAATAAAGAATAACTCCATTATAATTCAGCTTACTGGACGTATTTACTAACCAGAATACAATCATTGATATCCAATGGAGGTCATTTTTTTGAAGACAAAAGAACTAATTTATGCTGCATTATTCGCAGCACTTATCGCGGTGTTGGGGATGATACCGCCCATCCCCCTCGGCTTCATCCCCGTTCCGATCACTGCCCAGACGCTTGGCGTCATGTTGGCTGGATGTTTTCTGGGGAAACGGATGGGCGCCCTCAGTCTCATTATTTTCATCATACTAGTAGCCATTGGGCTGCCTGTACTGACTGGCGGTCGCGGCGGAATCGCGGTGTTAGTTGGACCTTCTGCAGGATACATATTTAGTTTTCCAATCGCGGCCGGCCTTATTGGCTGGTATTCCGAAAAAATCTGGCCGAAGGTTCGAACTTGGAAGCTGGTAGCTATCAACATAATCTTCGGTGTATTACTAGTGAGTCTGATTGGTGCCCCTGTCATGGCATTGATAACCAATACTTCGATCTGGGCTGGTCTTGTCGGAGCGTTGGCCTTTCTTCCGGGAGACATCATCAAAGCCGTTATTGCAGCCATCATAACGATGCAGTTGAAAGCAATTAGCCCTATTGAAGAAAAAACACAAATATAATGTGATTTGAAACTCGGGTAAATAAAACCCGGGTTTTTTTATTGAAAAATAATAGGGTTATGGTTGCGAATTTGTTTATACTATAAAAATTAAAACGAAATTGAAGTGGGTGGAGAAAAATGGATAAGGGATTTAATTTAGCTAGTCAACTATTAACGCTGCTTGATACAGAACATAGATGGTTTACCTTAGCGGAAATAGAAAAAAGTTTAGGGATCTCTGATAAGACCATCCGGAAGATGGTGGAGGAAATCAGCAAGCAATTACCATCTACTGTAACCATTGAGGTTTCTAGAGGAAAGGGAATAGTTCTTCAACGTGATGGGCGAAGTACGATTAGTGAAGTGATTTCTTCTATGTTCAGACAAACCATCTTTTATCGGCTGATGGATTTTTTGTTTACGAATGTGGGTCGACTGTCAGTGGAAGAGCTCTCCGAAGCCATGTTTATGAGTACCTCGTCTTTGAAGAAATTGATTGTGCAATTAAATAATGATGATCTAAAAGCTTATAAGCTACGCATTAGTTTTTCTACCCCCATGATCAAAGGGAATGAAATGAATATTCGATATTTTTATTGGAAGTTATATTGTGATGCGTATGAGTTTACAGGCTGGCCCTTTGCGAATGTTGATTTTGCTTATATTAATCAGTTAATCACAAATATAGAAAATGAGAATAACATTGTATATTTTATCAATTCCAAAAGGAGATTATCGTTTTTGTTGGCCATTGTTATAGAAAGAGTGGCTAAAGGAAAATGTGTGAAAATCGACGAAAATGCTTACCCTTGGGAAAAGGGGATGTTTTATTTTCCAGTGAAAACTATTGCAAAACGTCTTGAGGATATGCTGTCCGTTGAATTTCCAAACAGTGAAATATTCTTTATGCAATCCATGGTTAGTCTCAGCCAATATCATTATTATGAAGGGTCAGAGATCACTCCGATGAAAGAAGTCGAATTACACAAGGATAAAGAAGAATATCAAATGGGGAATCTGCTTCTAATGTTATTAGCAAAGGTATACCCGAACTTAGATATGCAAGAACGGTTTATTTTGGAGATTTACGGGTTCTTTGACAAGCTATTAATCGAAAATGCCATTCCGGAATGGATGATGATTTCAACAAGTCATTTAACAACATATGTTCAAAAGGAATGCCAGCAGATTTATCAAGAATTGCAAACCTGTATGCAAACGTGGAATAAAACTTACCCTTCCGTTTTGTTTAATCATTTTCATTTAACAAAGCTAACCTTAATTGTCCGCTCGAGTTTACGTTATAAAAGTAAGAGGGCCTTTTTAGTGATCGGGGAAGAATTTTCAATTCGTCATTACATAGCAGATTTGATAAAGAAGGAGATTGGGGATCAGTTGATCCTTAATACTTCCATAATGAAAGGTCTGACCGACGAGATCATGCAGCAAAATAATATCGATCTTGTCATTAGTAATATCCCGGTTGCATTAACGACAGTGCCTGTTGTTATTATTTCCACGATCCCCTCTAAAAGAGATTTAGACAACATTCGTAAAGAACTGCTTTTATAATTTGACCAATTATTTTCCGTAAGCTCCGTAAGTTTTTGGTCTAGTTTGTAATGTTAAAAAACCTTATGCTCAATCTAGTTTCGAAACTGATTTTACTTGAAGGCAAGTGGAAAGCGATTTCGGTAAACCTCAGTTTACTATTAAAAGTTGGAGGAAGAACTATGAGTAGGCATTTAGGTGCAAATAAGGGAGAAATAGCAGAACTCGTTTTGCTCCCAGGAGATCCTTTACGTGCAAAGTTTGTGGCAGAACACTTTTTAGAGGAGGCTTATTGTTATAACGAAGTAAGAGGGATGTATGGATACACTGGATTATACAAGGGTGTGCCTGTGTCGGTTCAGGGGACAGGGATGGGAAATCCATCGATGAGTATCTATGCAACAGAATTGATCGTCGATTATGAAGTTAAGAAATTGATTCGCATTGGTACATGTGGCGCGATGCAGGAAGATATCAATATCCGCGATATTATATTAGCCCAAGCAGTATCTTCAGACAGTAATATGACGGAAAAGATCTTTCATGGCTGTAATTTTGCACCAACGGCAGATTTCTCATTGCTAATGAAAGCATATCAACAAGCACAAGCTAAAAATGCAAAGGTGTTTGTTGGTAACATCTATAATTCTGATGAATTCTATCGTGAAAATTTAGATCGGCTTCATAAGTTCTTGGATTTCGGTGTATTAGCTGTAGAAATGGAAAGTACCGCCCTATACACTTTAGCCGCTAAATATGGTGTAAAAGCGTTATCGATTTTGACCGTCGGCAGTCAATTGTTAAGACAGGAGCACCTAACTCATAAAGAAAGTGAACAATCCTTTTATGAAATGGTCGAAGTAGCTCTTAACACAGTCGTTGAAGGCTGATTTATTGATAAGAGTGCAGTGTTGTTAGAAAAGAGAGTGAGAAAGAAATGAAGGTAATACTGTCAGGATTGCAGTGGATGATTTTTATGATCGCTGGTGCAATTGCTGCACCCATTGCTATCGCAGATTTATATAACTTAACACCCATAGAGACTTCTGGACTCATTCAGAGCACCATGATTACTTTAGCAATAGCTGGATTTTTACAAGGCCTGATGGGTCATAAATTCCCTATTCATGAAGGTCCGGCAGGGTTATGGTGGAGCATTTTTACCATTTACGCGAGTTTAGTGGGGGGACTCTATTCCTCTAACAACGGCGCTTTACAGGCTTTAAGTGGAGCGATGATCATTAGCGGAGTGTTGTTTATCCTAATTTCAGCATTTAAGCTAATGGATAAAATCGCTCGTCTTTTTACTCCAACCATCACCTTTATTTATTTACTTTTATTGATCTTTCAATTAAGCGGATCTTTTATGAAAGGGATGATGGGGATTACCATCGCCCACACCATGTTAGATGTTAAAGTATTCATCCTTAGTGTGATCGTGGTCTGCATTACCTTTTGGTTAGGCAACAGCCGCTTTGTATTACTAAGCCAGTTTTCAATAATTCTCAGTATAGTGATAGGCTGCCTATTATTTATAATCTGCGGTAGTATGCCGGCGGTTTCTCGTGCGGATACTCTATTTAAGCTGCCGGAAATATTCCCATTTGGAACACCCCGATTCGATGCCGGGACAATTACTACTGCATTTTTACTAACCCTATTATTAATAACCAATGCAGTGGCATCCATCCGTTTGATGGAGACCGTTATGAAACCAAAGCAAGGGGATCATCGTCGTTATTTGCGCGCCGGGTTTACTTCTGGAATTACGCATCTTATAAGTGGTGGTTTAGGAGCGGTCGGCTCAGTCCCTATTTCGGGAGCGGCGGGATATGTTGAGCAAACAGGGATGAGGGAGCGCAAATCATTTTTAATAGGCTGCAGCTTAGTGATCTCAATATCCTTGTTTCCGCCTATGATGAATTTCATATCTGCGATTCCAGCTCCCATAGGCTATTCTGTTACCTTCGTCATTTTTGTGAAGATGGTCGGACTAGCGCTAAAGGAATTGAAAAAGGTTATTCATGAAGAGAGAACATTTATTGTCAGTGGGCTTTCCCTTTTAGTGGGTGTAGGTTTAATGTTTATTCCTGCATCAGCTACGGCCCATTTATCTCCGATCGTGATTGCCATTTTAAATAATGGATTAATATGCGGGAGCCTGTTAGCGATTATTTTGGAACAAGGGTTAATGTGGAAAGATGCATTTCGATATGAGGATTCCAAGAATATTAACCGATAATTTGGAGGGCTAAAAATGCATTATCTAATTTCTATTGCTGGTCTGGTTATTGTTCTATTACTGGCATGGCTAGGAAGTAACAATAAGAAAAAGATTAAATATCGTCCAATCATTTTAATGATTGCTATTCAGATAGGTTTGGGATTAATTATCCTAAAAACGAGCATTGGAGAATTTTTGATTAAAGGGTTTGCTGATAGTTTTGCAAAATTACTTGGATACGCCAATGAAGGTACTGACTTTGTGTTTGGCGGCATTGCAAATGAAGGGGCGCATACATTTTTCCTTTATGTTTTGATGCCCATTGTTTTTATGTCAGCATTGATAGGGATTTTGCAACATTACAAAATACTGCCATTCATTATAAAGTATATTGGACTGGTACTGAGTAAAATAAATGGCATGGGTAAATTGGAATCTTATAATGCAGTTGCAGCCGCAATTGTCGGACAAAATGAAGTATTTATTTCGGTGAAAAACCAGCTTGGACTATTGCCAAAACATCGCTTGTATACATTATGTGCGTCTGCAATGTCTACGGTATCCATGTCAATCGTTGGTTCCTATATGACGATGCTAGAACCTCGGTATGTAGTAGCTGCATTGATATTAAACCTATTTGGCGGATTTATCATTTCATCCATCATTAATCCGTATGAAGTTACACCTGAAGAAGATATTGTTGAAGTTCAGGTAGAAGAAAAACAAACGTTTTTTGAAATGCTAGGCGAATATATTATGGATGGCTTTAAAGTAGCCATAGTAGTTGGGGTAATGTTAGTTGGTTTTGTGGGAATCATTGCTTTGATTAACGGGGTCTTCAGTGGCATATTCGGAATTTCGTTCCAAGGAGTGTTAGGCTACGTCTTTGCACCCATCGCCTTTCTTATCGGTGTGCCATGGTATGAAGCTGTTGAGGCCGGTAGTATTATGGCGACAAAGCTTGTTGCGAATGAATTCGTTGCTATGCTTGACTTTGTTAAGATTCAAGAAGGTTTAAGTGGCCGTACTACAGCCATTGTCTCCGTTTTTCTAATCTCATTTGCTAACTTTGGGTCGATTGGTACCATTGTGGGTGCAGTGAAGGGATTGAATGAAAAGCAAGGGAATATCGTCGCACGATTTGGATTAAAGCTGTTATTTGGCGCCACACTTGTAAGCGTTTTATCAGCTTTGATTATCGGTATCATATTCTAGTTGTAGCAAGGAGTATTAACATGAAACAAACACCCCGGTTTAAGCGGATTTTCGTCATCGTTATGGATTCTGTAGGCATTGGTGAAGCTCCAGATGCTGAAAAGTTTGGGGATGCAGGATCACATACATTACGGCATATTGCAGAAAAAATGAATGGGCTACATGTTCCTGCGTTATCCAAGCTAGGGTTAAGTCATATTGACTCAATACCCGGAGTTCCCAAAGTGGAGCGCCCTTTAGCTTATTGGACCAAAATGCAGGAAGCTTCTAATGGAAAGGATACGATGACAGGTCACTGGGAAATCATGGGCCTACGAATTGATGTTCCTTTCAAAGTGTTTTCTGAAGGGTTTCCTTATGAATTAATTAATGAATTAGAAGAAAGAACAGGACGAAAGGTGATTGGGAATAAACCCGCTAGTGGTACAGCTATTCTCGATGAGCTTGGACAAGAGCATATGAACACAGGCGCACTCATTGTCTATACTTCTGCAGATTCCGTGATTCAGATTGCGGCTCATGAAGAGGTTATTCCTTTGGAAGAACTGTATCAAATCTGTGAGATTGCCAGAGAGATTACTTTACGTGAGGAGTACATGCTAGGCAGAGTGATTGCTAGACCCTTCCTCGGGCAGCCCGGAAATTTCAAAAGAACATCGAACCGTCATGATTATGCCTTGAAGCCTTATGGAAGAACCGTGATGAATGAGCTCAAGGATGCCGGGTTCGATGTACTAGCGATTGGCAAGATCTCAGATATATACGATGGGGAAGGTGTCACCAAGTCTTTCAGAACAGTGTCTAACATGGATGGCATGGATAAACTCATGGAGACCCTTCATACTGATTTTACAGGACTTAGCTTCTTGAATCTTGTTGATTTTGATGCACTTTATGGCCATCGTAGAGATCCGATCGGGTATGGGAAAGCGCTGGAAGAATTTGATGATCGTTTACATGAAGTTCTAGCAGAACTATGCGAAGATGATCTTCTTATAATTACGGCAGACCATGGCAATGATCCCATTCATGCGGGTACGGATCACACCCGTGAATATGTTCCTTTACTCCTCTACAGTAAGAGTTTCAATCGACAAGGGGAGCTGCCTATATCGAGGACTTTTTCGGATATTGGAGCAACAGTTGCTGATAACTTTGTTGTGACCATGCCCCAATTTGGTAAGAGCCTCCTACAGGAGCTTAAATAAACTATAATTTGAATAGACACTTTGAATAGAAACAGGATACCTAACTTGTATTAGTAAAAGGTATCCTGTTTGTTTTTTTATCTACATATCTTTGTATCTAAAAAGCTGCCGAGAAAGCGGCTTTTTTTGTTATTACGGATCAAATATTAGGGTAATAATCAATTATTAAAGGGGTTAATTTTAGAGCCACCTGTCGTTAACCCTTTTTTCGATGAATCGCATTCTAATACAACGTTATAAATAATCTAGTTTCTACTCATACCACTCCTTCTATAGTTATAGTATTGACAACCTGTATATACAGGTTTAAACTGTGTGAAGTGTTTGAACTTGTATATACAGGTTTAATGGTTGAAATAAAGGAATTCTTTTTGGAGGTGTTCAACTTGAGTCAGTCCCAGTATTCGGAATGGTGGCGCCGCTCCACGGTGTATCAGGTGTACCCGAAGAGCTTTAAGGACACTACAGGCAACGGAACAGGAGATATTAAAGGACTTATTGAGAAATTAGATTATTTGCAGAAGCTTGGAATCGATATTGTCTGGTTACAGCCGGTTTATGTTTCGCCGCAACATGATAACGGTTACGATGTAGCAGATTATGAAAATATTAACCCGGATTTCGGTACGATGGAGGATTTTGACGAGCTAATACAGGAACTGCATAGACGCGAAATGAAGCTAATGATCGATATCGTGGTTAACCATACCTCGACTGAACATGAGTGGTTCAAACAGTCCATTTCAAGCAGGAACAACCCTTTCCGTGATTACTATATTTGGAAGGACCCGGCTCCGGACGGCGGTTTACCCAACAACTGGCAGTCGAAGTTCGGGGGGCCTGCCTGGCAGTTCGACGAAGCGTCGGGACAATATTATCTTACTCTCTTCGATAAAACCCAAGCGGATCTGAACTGGGAGAATGAGAAGGTACGTAGAGCAGTGAATGATATGATGTTATTCTGGGCTAAAAAGGGTGTCGACGGCTTCCGCATGGATGTAATTAATTTAATCTCCAAAGATCAGCGCTTCCCTAACGATGACGGGAGTGTTCCACCGGGGGATGGACGTAAATTCTATACTGACGGTCCACAGGTCCATGCATACATCAAAGCAATGTATGAAGAGGTGTTTGGTCCGTTTGAGATGGTGACTGTAGGAGAGATGTCCTCAACTACACTGGAGCATTGTATCCGGTACTCAAGTCCCGAAGAGCGGGAATTTTCCATGACCTTCAATTTTCATCATTTAAAAGTCGACTATCCGAATGGACAGAAGTGGGAACTGATGCCTTATGATTTCGAGGCAATGAAACGGTTGTTTGCGCAGTGGCAGACCGGAATGCAGAAAGGCGGAGGCTGGAACGCACTATTTTTTAACAATCATGATCAACCGCGTGCTCTTTCCAGATTCACTGATGATAAGGTCTACCGTGTGGAAAGCGCCAAGCTGCTCGCGACAACTCTGCATGGCCTTCAGGGAACACCTTATGTATATCAAGGGGAAGAAATCGGTATGCCGAATCCGGTATGGAAAAGTATCGATGAGTTCCGCGACATTGAGTCACTAAATATGTACCGCATTCTGTGTGAACAGGGGAAAAGCCCGGAGGTTGCCCTCAGCATTCTACAGGAGCGTTCGCGGGACAATTCACGTACGCCGATGCAGTGGGATGACAGCCGGAATGCCGGATTTACCACTGGTACTCCATGGTTGAAGGTAGATGAGCGGTATCCAGACATCAATGTGCAAAAGGAACTGGAAAACCCTGATTCCATCTTCCACCATTACCGCAAACTGATTGCACTACGCAAGGAGTATGGAGTATTCATAGAAGGTATTTTCAAGAGACTCGATGAAAGACATCCTGAAGTCTTCGCTTACGCCAGAACAGGAGTTGGAGAGACACTTGTTGTGGTCTCGAACTTCAGTAGTAAAGAGATCTCTTTCCGCTTTAAAGATAATCACTGGACTGAATTGTCGCCAAGTGGTAAGGACGAGCTTCTGATTGGGAATACAGCAGATGCACCATCATTAACACAAGAGCTTCAGCTTAGTCCTTATGCTTCCTACATGTGGTTAGTCCGCTAACGAGGTGTACTTGAGAAGGAGCACACATCAATTTTGTAAGGAGTGAAGATATGGCTATAGACCGCAAAAATGTTGAAGATATTGTACGGGCGGTTGGGGGCAAGGAGAATATTGAGGTTGCGACGCATTGTGTAACCCGGCTGAGATTCTCGCTGTATGACGAGAGCAAGGTGGATTCGGAAGCCCTGGACCGTAACGAACTCGTAAAAGGACAATTCTCTACGCAAGGGCAGTTCCAGATCGTTATCGGACCAGGAACTGTGGATAAAGTATATGATGAAATGATTCAGATCACTGGTGGTGCCCGCTCTTCCAAGGATGAGGTGAAATCAGCGGCAGCACGGAAACAGAATCCACTGCAGCGGGCGATCAAAACACTGGCTGATATTTTTATTCCGATTCTTCCGGCCATCGTAACCGCAGGTTTGCTGCTTGGGATTAATAATATTTTGACCGGACCTGGTATCTTTTTTGATAGTAAGTCATTGGTAGATGTCTATCCTGCATGGAAAGACATTGCTGCGATTATTAACACGATTGCCAGCACAGCCTTCACCTTTTTACCAGCCCTTATCGGTTGGGCAGCTGTTACACGTTTCGGGGGCAGTCCTCTACTCGGAATCGTGCTGGGTCTCATTCTCGTACATCCGGATCTATTAAGTGCCTACAGTTATGCAAGTGCTTCAACTGAGGGAACCGTTCCGACCTGGAATTTGTTCGGCTGGCATTTGGAGAAGATCGGTTATCAGGGGCAAGTATTGCCTGTACTGGTTTCGGCCTATATTCTGGCTAGACTGGAGAAGTTCCTCAACCGCCGGGTGCTTGATTCCATTAAACTACTGGTCGTTGCTCCAGTGACCCTGCTGGTTACAGGTTTTCTGGCCTTCACCATTATCGGACCCGTTACGTTCGCCATTGCCAATGCTATCACCTCGGGTTTGATCTATGTATTTGATCATTTTGCGCTCCTTGGTGGTTTGATCTATGGTGGATTCTATGCACTTCTGGTCATCACTGGGATGCATCATACTTTCTTGGCAGTCGATGTTCAGCTCATCGGCAGTGAGGGTGGCACCTTCCTCTGGCCGATGCTGGCGCTCTCCAATATTGCGCAAGGCGCTGCGGCACTGGCGATGATGTTCGTTGTTAGAGAACAAAAGGCAAAAGGTTTGGCGGCTACGTCTTCCGTCTCTGCATTCCTCGGCGTGACTGAACCGGCAATCTTTGGGGTGAATATCCGCTATCGCTATCCTTTCATCTTCGGGATGATCGGCTCAGCAATTGCCGGTATGCTCCTTACCGTTAACCAGGTTCGAGCTTCATCCATTGGCGTAGGGGGAATTCCCGGTTTCCTTTCGATTTTCCCGAATCAGTGGGGCGTTTTCTTTATTGGCATGGTTATTGTTCTCGTTGTGCCATTTGCCGCCACAGTATTGTACGGACGTTCTGTAGTGGGTCGTTCCGAAAAGAACACAGCTACAGAGGCTTCTAGTACTACGAGCGAACCAGAGGAATTGAGTAGCCGTCATTCCGTTCAAGGGTCACAGGAATCAGTTAATATTCTGGAGCTTGTCTCCCCGCTTAGTGGAACTGCAGTATCGCTGGAACAGGTGCCCGATCCTGCCTTTGCTGAAAAGCAAATGGGTGAGGGAATTGCAATCGAACCTTCTGAAGGGAAAGTATATGCTCCCTTTGATGCTACAGTAGCCCATGTGATTAAGAGCAAACATGCGCTTATACTGGAGCATGCCAGCGGTGTTCAGGTATTAATCCACGTTGGAATTAACACGGTGGCGCTTAAAGGTAGCGGTTTTACCAGCCTGAAGAATATTGGTGATAAGGTGCAAGCAGGAGAGCTTCTACTAGAATTTGATATGGAAGCTATCCGCGCAGCAGGTTACCCGGTGATTACTCCAATCATCATTCCTGCAGGTCAGGAGATGGTCGAGAAGATCGAGGAGAAGACCGGACCAGCTACGGCCAAACAAACAAGCATCTTGACTATTCATCTCAAGGGTTGATAAAGGCTATATTGGCAAAGACTTTATACTTTAGAAAGACAGCCCCTTGGGGGCTGTTTTTCTATAAATATAAGAATTTATATGTTTAACGCTATAAATTCCCCTCCAATTGAATCGATGCTTCCAAAGGCATGACGTGATACAATAAAGGGCGGTGATCAAAATTGAGAGAAAATAAATATTTGCAAATTTATAATGAATACAGCAATCAAATCCATTCTGGACAATTGCTGCCGGGAACCAAGCTGCCTTCCGAAAGTGAACTCGCCGAAGCTTACGCCACTTCACGAGAGACCGTGCGCAAAGCGCTGAATCTACTTTTCCGTGAAGGATATATTCACAAAATTAAGGGCAGAGGCTCCTTTGTGCTTGACATGACCCGAATGGATTTCCCTGTTACCGGTTTGATTTCATTTAAAGAGATGGCCGATACCCTGGGTACTGCCTCACGGACACTGGTAGAGCGGACGATACAAGAGCCGGCAGGCTCCGCAATCGCAAGACATCTGCAGATTCCACCTGAAACTCTGATTTGGAAGGTTGTTCGCGCCAGAGAAATTGAAGGTGAACGGATCATTTTGGATAAGGATTATTTTCGTGCGGATATTGTTTCCTTTCTAAGTGAGGAAATCGCGGAAGGCTCAATCTATGAATATCTGGAGCTGGAATTGGGACTTAAGATCAGTTATGCGAAGAAGCTGATATCCGTTGAGCCTTCTACCGAGGAGGATCATAGACTGCTCGATTTGAAGAATTTTACGCATATTGTAGTAGTACGAAACTATGTGTATTTGGAGAACACGGTGCTTTACCAATATACCGAGTCTAGACACCGGCTGGATAAATTCCAGTTCGTGGATTTTGCTCGAAGGGTGAGGCGATAAGCTTATCCGAGGGTGTCCCAGTTATCAGTGTATCCGCTGGTGCCTTGCATAGCATGGCTCTGAAAAGCGATGGAAACGTATGGATATGGGGAGCGAACAATGAGGGCCAGCAGAACCTGTTGCAATTTCGCTTGTAGAAGAATCTTATTAGATTTGAAGAGTAGGGAATTTCATGCCTAAGTGGCAATGAATTCCCTATTTTTATAGGTGAGTCAAAAAGAGAAAACTCTTTTCATATTCATTCTTTATCATTACAGCTATCCGTCTAGACTGTTAAAATGATGGAAGTATGGTAGACAAAGGAGATAAGCAATGAATAATGGCTTTCGGATCAATACTGAGGAGAACCGACACCGAACTCTGAGGCAAGTAAAACAAGCGGCGTTTCATGCTTTACAGGAATATGAAATAGACTGGAACTCCATTCACTTCATTCAAGTATCCGAACATGTCACCTTCCGCATTGTAAGCGATGTGGGGGAACAGTTCTTGCTCCGCATTCACCCGGATAACAAACAACGCGAAGGAACCATTTCAGAAATTGAGTGGTTGTTCGCTTTGAAGAGCAAGGGCCTCCTCTTGCCCGAAGCTGTAATCAATCGTGAAGGGGCCTTTATTACGGAAACATCGGTGTGTGACGGACAACGGTTTTATTCGAGCTTAATGCGATGGGTCGAGGGAAAGCATGTAGACAAAAGCGAACTAACGGAGGAGGGCATCCGTAAAACAGGATCATTGATGGCAAAGCTTCATGAGGCCAGCTCTGATTTTAGTCCTTCCAGCGGCTTTACTCGTCCTTCTTGGGGTGCACTGAGCTTTAAACGGGACTGGGATCACCTAAGTCTACATCGCAAACATTTCATATCGGATGAGGGTTTTAAGTTGTATTCCGCAGCCGCCACTAAAGTGGCAGCTTGTCTCGAAACGTTCACAAGACATGAACAAAATTATGGGATGATCCACGCGGACTTACATAATAAAAATGTCATTTTTCGGGATAATGAACCTTATCCTATCGATTTTGGCAGGTGTGGCTTCGGCTATCATCTTTACGATATAGCTCAGGCTATTATGGGATTATACCCAACACAAAGAGCTTATTTCGTCGAAGGATATCAGAGAATCAGGAAGCTGGAAGATGAACATATAATGAAGCTAGAGTGCTTCTTAGTCATGGCGATAATCGAAGCCTATAGCTTTCATGCAGAGAATCCGCTTGAGACCGAGGGGTTGATTGAAGAGCAGCCATATGCTCAAGCGATTTTGAGAGCTTATGTGAACGGGACAACCTTTTTATTTAATTCTCTGGATATTTCAATATAAAAGATTAGAAAATGATGTGCGTTATATTTTTCAAATGGTATTATTAGGATGAACTGCTGAAAACTATTTAAATTGTATTTGGAATCTTAGCAATGAAAATGGTTGACAAAACTTTATAAAAAGTGAGGAGTAGAGCAATGAACTTTGATAAAGAACAGCTTTTTTGGATAAATCCAATCAATGATTATTCTATTACAGAAAACAGGATTGAATTTGTAACGATGCCGAATACAGATTTTTGGCAACGAACCTATTATGGTTTTAGAAATGATAATTCACCTGCACTGTTAATGAAAACTGCTGAGAAGTATTTTTCATTTATAGTAAGAACAGATTATGATAGTACACATAGATACGAGCAGTGTGGGATAGTCATCTATCAGGACAGTGATAATTGGTTCAAGGCATCGGTAGAATATGAAAATGAGGAATTCCAAAGACTTGGAAGTGTGGTTACAAATCACGGATATTCAGATTGGGCAACAACTGATATCGATGCAAACATTAAAACTATGTATTATAGACTAAGTCGACGCGAAAGTGATTTCTGTATTGAAAGCTCTTTGGACGGGACTATATTTGAACAGATGCGTATTTTTCATTTGTTTGAAGGGAATGAGGAAATAAATTTTGGCTTATATGCTTGTAGCCCAGAGAATTCTTCATTTAAAGGTGTTTTCACCGAAATGGAAATTACAGAGTGTAAGTGGTTGGAGCATAAATAGTCGTTTACGCAGCTGAAAGTGAATATTACTCAAAAGGGCCTTCCTAAAAGGAAGGTCTTTTTTTATGAGCGGCTATAAAGTTGTCATCAGTTTGCGATTTCTATAGTTATCCATGTGGTAAAATTAGGATAATTGGATCTTGGGAGGCGAGGACATTTAGTCTTGTGATGATCATTTTATTACTGTTCTTAAATATTCCAGTATATAAATTTTTATTTCGCGTGTTCTTCGTGAATAAAGATGATTATAGCGAATCGATTAGGCATACTTTTACACCTAACATCATTTCATTATTCCGGGGAGAGTATTGGAAGGATAGAATGAATACGGCAAGGCTTCAGTTTTTTATACTCATTTGCGGTGGGATTGTTGTTTTGGAATACCTTGTTTTGCATAAAATAATTGATATTTTTCGTTAACTAGAACTTCATTTAGAAACTTCTGCTTATGGTGAGCAGGAGTTTTTTTATCTTGCATAAGCACCGCCCTATTATGGAAAACTTATGTAGTGCGAATAAACAGCATGAATCTATTTTGCGAGGTGATAATGATGACAAATCAAGATCCGCAGGAGCTTCTTAAAAGTAAACACAAGCTGGATGAGCAGAAGAGGCAGTTCACAAATTTTGCCCGAAGTGCTTCCGGTCATGGTGAAGCAGAAGCAGGCCAGGAATTCAGTAATGACCGAGTGCCAGATGATCAAAACCGCATGAAATCTGTTGAGAACAGACAAGATTGATCTTAAAAAGCTATCAAATAAGCCGATCCTTTTCTGGATCGGCTTAGAAAAATAATTTTTACGTTGTAAGGTTGTTCAATAGGTATCGGATGCTAGAGTTTTCTTGCTTTAATTACAAAAGTTACAGGAAGCATCTTTGCTTTTTTTGCAAAATCGCTTTTATCGTCCCGCGACTGCATAAGTTCATCATCAGATTGCTCAATCATTTGCTCAATAACAAATCCAGCTTTAGATAGCGCATTCACATAAGTTGATAATTTACGATCCGATAAAGTTAGCGTACTTTCATCAAGAGATACTGAATACCAAGATTCATCGAAATAACATTTTTTAAAAACAAGCATATCATTTTCTGCAACAACACATTTGTGTATAGGGTGAGACCAGCTGAAAATAAATGATCCATCTTTTTTAAGGTAAGAAGCAATCCGGCTAAAAGTACCCTCAAGGTCAGTTGTCCAGCCTATGGCATAAACCGAATATACAAAGTCAAAATAATCCTCTGGCAGGCCACATTCTTCTTCCATGGGTGAGCAGATCAATTTTGCTGAAAGACCGTGCTCCGTCAAAAGTTGCCTAGTCTTTTCGATTTGGTTCTCTGCTATATCCGTACCCCATAGTTCAGATGCATTGCGTTCCCCCAGATATTGCAAAGATTGACCGCTTCCACAGCCTATCTCCAGCAACTTTTTCCCTGAGACATCACCAAAAAGTTGGCATTGTTCTTCCGATACAAATGCTCCATAAAGAGGAAGTGCAGTAGCTCCTAAAACTTCATTTCCTTTTGTATCCCAAAATAAGCTGTTTGTTTCATGAATAGTGTTCGTATCCATATCGACCGAGATGGCAACGCCAACCTCACCAGCGCCTATAACATTTGTTCTATAACCAGAATTTTTGTCCATGCAGACACCCGCCCCAAATATAGATTATATAAGCCTAAACATATCTCCCGACTTGCGCGTAATCCCAATAACATATATCGAACACGAACAAGCTGAGGGATTAACCATAGAATAATCTACCATTTTCCCATGAACATATCCATCCAAAATTTCCCACTAAAATTCCCAATTGTGAAATAAAGCATGATATGACCGTATCAGAAAAGGAAAGTTATACCCCACGAATTTGTTACAATATGTAAAACCGCTGCAGGGTACCGCTTCAAATTATGAATATTTCAACGGGAACACCTTCCCTTAGTGGCGCGGTCATTCGGCATGGCAGCTTGGAAACAAGAGCTTATTTTGTCTAACCGTATAAACACAGTTTCTTCCTCCCGCTAATATGTACTCCCCCCGTTCAATATGAACATTATTACCTAGAACAGTTTTAAATAGATGTAACTCATTTTTGCATAACCCGGTACATACAGCAGCAGCTTCACAGATCGGGCAATGTTTCTCAATGAATAAAAGACTGCCATCATCCTGCTCCTTAACCTCGGCCATATACCCTTCATTTGTTCGAATCTCGGCCAGTTTCTCCAGCTTCTCTCTAACGTCTGCTGTATCACCAAGATGCTGAAGATATTGTTCTTGCATATTCTTATTTCGAACAGCCAGCAGCTTGTCCAGCCCCTCATTTCCGAAAGCTTCTTTCATGGAATGGATCAGACTGACGGATAAATCCGAATATCCGCTTGGAAAAAACCGATCGGCCGCGGGGGTTAAGATCCATAGCTTGGTGGGCCGCCCCATGGGACGGGACTCTTCTATATTAGTAACCAGCCCTTCTTCTTTCAGCGCATTCAAATGTTGACGAATAGCCATTCCAGATAGCGAAAACTGGGAGGAGAGTGCCATAACATCCATTCCCCCTTGTTGCTTTAACAAATCAATGATCGCTCTTCGGGTCTTGGTTGAGACATCCTTTTTGGTTTGATTTCGGCTCACGTTGCACCTCCTACTGAAACAACTAAATCTACATCACAGACTACATTTTAAACAAAAATGTTGACAAAGTCAAAGCTGAACTGTAGCTTAGACATTATAAACAAAAATGTTTACTAAGTGTCCGGATACGATGTATACATACCAATTTTCTTGGAGGTCACATTTCATGTCGTCTAATCATCAAAGTATTTTCAGCCCACGTTATTTTGCACTATCCATAGGTATTATTCTGTCAGTGATGGCCGTTGGATTCGAAGGCCTGTCCGTAACCACCATTGCCCCTTCAATTGCTGGAGATTTGAACGGCCTTAGCCTGTTTGGCTGGATATTCAGTACGTATCTGCTTGCGCAGATTATCGGGACTCTGGTCGTCGGTCGAATCATAGATAGAAGAGGACCTGCAGTACCGTTCACTATCGCACTTCTTTTGTTTATCGTTGGGTTGATTGCTGCCGCAACATCAGGCGATATGTATACCATGATAGGATCACGGGCCATGCAGGGTTTGGGTGCCGGAGCTATGATGACTTGTGTGTACACAGCAATATCCTTAAGCTACCCGGATGAATTACGCGCCAATATACTCGGAGCATTTGGTACGGCCTATGTTCTTCCGTCCATGCTCGGTCCTTACGTTGCAGGTCTTATTGCAGATCAGTGGTCCTGGCGGTTTGTTTTCTGGGGAATATTACCGATCCTGATGATTTCAGCACTGCTTAGTTTACCTGCGTTCACGAAATTAAAAACACCGAAGACGCAAGGGGATATCGGAGCTTCATCAACTTGGAATGCGTTACTGTTAACGATGGGTACAGGGATTTTCTTAGTTGGTCTAAGCATGCTTCCGAGCATTATGGGATTTGTTTTAGTCATTATCGGCTTAGTACTTATGATATTTCCGCTCCGCAAACTGCTACCGAAGGGAACTCTTACGCTTAGAAGAGGCATGCCAGCTATTCTGGCAACACGTGGGCTGTTCTTCGCTGCCTATACCAGCACACAGAATTTCTTGGTATTGGCTCTAATCGATGTGAAAGGAATAACGCCTTCTCAGGCCGGATTGATTGTAGCGAGTGCTGCGTTGAGTTGGTGCGTCATAGCGTATCTGCAAGGACGGTGGGATTCAGCAGATCAGGGCCGTGGACGGCATACGCGAATTATTCTGGGTGTATTGCTGCTTGCCATAGGGATTACTATCGTATTTTGGATACCCGTTGTGACCGTTACCGTAGCAGTTATTGGACAGATCATCGCTGGAATCGGTATTGGATTGGCGCATCCGATTAGCGGTGTTGTGGCGTTTTCTCAGACAGGAGAAGGAGGTGTCGGCAACACCTCGGCTAATCTGCAATTTGCGGATTCTTTTACACCCGGTGTAGTTATCGGGATCGGCGGTTCCATCCTTGTGGTTTGTCAGGCTGGCGGAATGTCACTCCAATCCGGATTAATTGTAGCAATGGGTTTCCATCTCTTGTTGATTGTAATGAGTTTATTTGCGAGCACTCGGATCTCACCAGTAGCTGAACAAATAGGAACGGGTATCCAATCTTTAGGTTTGAAAAACAAATAAACGAAGGAGGAGTTCACAATGTTCATCGAGGTCAGTGACAAAGCATCAGAAAAAATCGCCGAAATCTTATCAAGTGCGAATATCCGAAATCCATTTCTAAGAGTGGGTGTTGATGAAGGAGGATGCAGTGGACTATCCTATACCCTAGTCGTGGATGAGCAGCAAGCAGAAGAGGATATTATATTAAATAAACAAGATTTTAGTATATTGGTTCACCCGAATAGTATTCCATATATTGACGGTCTTGAAATTGACTATGAAGAGAGTGGAATGGTAGGCGGATTCACTATGAATAACCCTAATGCAAAAGCTTCATGTGGATGCGGAGCCAGTTTCAGAATGGCCAATTATCGTGGCGAAATAAAAAAATGTGATTAAACAGCAGGAAGGAGAGAAGAGGAATGATATCATTTGCAGTATCCGAAAAAGCATTGGATTCATTTAAGAATGAATGGGGTTTGGAAGAGGGGCAATATGTAAGAATTTATGCAAAATATGCCGGTGGAGGCTCTGATGCTTTCACTGTTGGAATTAATGCAAGTGCTACACCGATCGATCCCGCATGGGTTCAATCCATTGGCGGATTTCATTTCTTTGTTGAAAAAACTGATGTTTGGATTTTACAGGATGAACTTCTTCAAATTGATTGTAATGAAAACGGCATATTTTCAACCAAAATCTCCTGAGCATCTTCTTGGGTTGCAATTTACAGTAGAATATCTACTACACTTCTAGCAATTTCGCATACTATTGTCTATACTGTTTTAAATAAATATCAGAATTGGATCTGATTTTTATAAGAAGCATGGTGCTAGGAAGCAGGTGCAGAGCATTGATAAATTTGGACAAATTAGCAAAGGCATTTACTAAAGGTGTCTATGAAATAGAAGATAGAAGCCGCTTAGTCATCCAGCCCAAAAGCTTATTAAGTGAATTCACCACCGTTAAGCATGGATTTCTATTTATCATTCGCGGGGGAGCCAGAATTCGTGTGAATGGAACGGTATATGAATTACGGCCAGGATCAGTTTTTCATGCTGCTCCGGGCATGCAGTTGGATTCGCAGGTTATAGGACAATCTGAGCTCGAGTATTACTCCCTTTTTTATAAATTGGATATGCCGGAAGAAATGAATAGTACTCACGAATTTGACTCTCATTTCAAGCTGGAGCCGGGAGCGAATCTAAAAATTATTGAATTACTAATTATGCTCCATCAGAATGCCCATCCATCCGGAGAAATTGGGAAGCTGCGTATCAAGGAGTTGTTCTTAAGCCTGATGCACCAGGTTCTGATTGCGTGCAGTTACAGAGAGAACGATCGTTCTCCGAATCAAAGAATGGTAGACGAAGCCCTTGCATATATTAAACTTCATCATATGAATTCACTTACACTCGGTGAGTTAGCGGAACAGCATGCAATGAGTGCCAACCGCTTCTCTTACCTCTTTCATAAATATACGGGACTGCGTCCAATCGACTATGTCGTTAATTATCGTTTGGAACGGGCCTGTGAATTACTCAAAGCAGGTAATTTTCCTATCCGCGAGATTGCTGACCGTGTCGGTTATGACAATCCACTATATTTCAGCCGATTATTCAAAAAGAAATTCGGTGTTTCTCCCTCTGCCTATAAATAATGTACATAATGAGCTTCTTGTACTTGAACTACGTCTGCAGCTATTGGTGATAAGCCAGAAGTGCAGACTTTTTTTATTTAGATTAAATAATGATGCATGCTGGATTTGAGATTTGTACATTTGAATTTATTTAAATTTTTGATAAACTCACCTTTGTAACTGAGAATCATTATCAGTAAATTGATTTATAAATGAAAGGCTGGTAGATATGACAGAAAAAAGACCCAAACAATTATGTATTGGCCTGTCCTTAAATGCAACCTGGATGAAAGGAGGCGGCTGGCGGCACCCGGATAGCGGAGTAGAAAAGATGGATTCTATTGATTACTATATTGATTTGGCAAAAATGGCTGAGAATTCAAAGCTCGATTTTCTTTTCAGAGCTGATTATCTGTATGTTAGCCCGCAGATGTTAGGAGATTCCTCAAATTTCGGCAGCCCAGACCCTGCATTGTTTTTTGCAGCGATAGCTCGTGAAACCGAGCGGATCGGACTGGTAACGACGATTTCCACTACTTTTAATCCGCCGTATGTTGTTGCAAGGCAGCTGCAGTCCTTACACTGGCTGAGCAATGGACGCGCCGGCTGGAATATTGTCACTTCTATTGAAGGCGCCGATAATTTCAGCGCCTCACCCATGCCGTCACCGGAAGAGAGATATGCCATGGCTATGGAGTTCACGGATGTTGTATGCAAGCTTTGGGAGAGTTTTCCGAATGAAGCGATTGTTATCGACCGTCAGTCAGGTATGTTTTCGGATAAGGATAAAGTGACTGCCATTAATCATTCCGGGGAATTTTTCAGTGTAAAAGGGCCGCTTACTTTGCCTGCTCACAAGTCAGGAACGCCGCCGCTATTCCAAGCTGGGGCTTCGGATATTGGACGGAATTTCGCCTCATCTGTAGCTGATGCTATTTTTGCCGCAATGCCGGATATCGAATCGGGAGTGGAACTAAGGAATGATCTGAGAAGAAGAGCGGCTGAGCAGGGCCGTGATCCGGATGCTATCAAAGTTTTGCCGGGCTTATATTTTTTCCTGGCCGATACGCGCGAAGAAGCACTTGAATTACATAAGGCTGCACATGCGAATTTAAGCCTTGAACGCAGACATGCTTCGCTTAAATCGGTGCTGGGTCTTGATTTAAGCGGTTATCCCTTAGATAAGCGAGTAACTGCCGATATGTTACCCGATTCCAGTCAGGCCGTCCGCAGCCGGACTCATGCTGAGTTGTTACGGCGTTATATTATTAAAAATCAGCCTACAGTGAAAGAAATCTTGGACAGGCCGGAGGTTGTCGGATCTGCACATTGGGTATCTGTCGGGACAGTCGAGGATGTGCTGAACGATATTATTGAACGGTTTGAAGCGGGGGCTATAGATGGCTTCATCGCCCTGCCAGGCGGTTCGGAACAATCTATGGAGCTGTTTTTTGAGAAGTTGGTACCGCAGCTGGTTGAAAGAGACTTATTCCGGAGCGAATATACGGGTAGCACTTTCCGTGAGCATTTAGGGATTTAAAAAAGAGAAATGAGGCGATTGAACGATGCATGAAGAGGAATTGTTTGATGTTACGATTATTGGCGGTGGTCCGGCTGGATTATTTGCTGCATTTTATAGCGGACTCCGTGAAATGAAAACCAAAATTATAGAATTCCAACCTGTGCTTGGCGGCAAAGTGCATGTCTATCCGGAAAAGATGATCTGGGACGTGGGAGGCTTACAGCCTATTCTTGGCTCGCAGCTTATTGAACAAATGGTTGGTCAAGGGATGACTTTCCAACCGGAGGTTGCCTTTAATGAAAAGGTCACATCCATCTCGCAAGATGAAGCAGGTTACTTTATTTTACACACGGCCGCAAACCGGAAGCATTTCACTAAAACTGTCATATTGGCCATTGGAGGAGGCATTCTGAAGCCGGTCAAGCTCGAAATCAAGGGTGCCGAAAGATTCGAAATCACAAATTTGCATTATACGGTGAAGTCACTTGCCCGCTTTAAAGAGAAGACTGTCCTAATATCGGGAGGCGGCCATTCTGCTGTAGACTGGGCGAATGAACTGGCTCCGATTGCCAAAAAGGTGTTTCTGACGTACCGGAAAGAGAACTTAAAGGGGCATGAAGCCGATATTTCACGCTTGGCAAACAATGGCGTAGAGTGCTTGTTAAATACTTCAATCGAAAAGTTGATTGCCACACCGGATCACGAAAGAATAGGGACTGTACTGCTAAAAAGTAATGACAACGGAGAGGGATTTGAGCTGTCTGTCGATGAGGTCATCATTAATCACGGTTATGAGCGCGACAAAGAACTGCTGGTGAACAGTGAAATTAAAATGGATCTGTGGGAACACCGGATTTCAGGATCAGTAATGAGCGGGACATCCGTGCCGGGTATTTATGCGGCAGGGGATGTTCTACATCATGAGGGGAAACTGCACCTGATCGCGGGGGCATTCCAGGATGCTGCCAATGCGGTAAACCAAGCCAAACAATACATCACACCGGAGGCAAATTCGTCCGGGATGGTGTCTTCACATAATGACCTGTTCACGCAGAAAAACCGTGATTTAATGAAGCATTTATACAGACAGTAATGATAACAACTCAAGGGGGAGCCAAATGAAAAGACTATATGGATGGATTGCATCCTTAATTATACTAGCAGGATTACTGGCTGGGTGTTCCGAAACTTCAGTCACGCCTACACCAGAAGTTGGCAAGATCGAAGAAGCAGGATGGCCAAGAACAATTGCGGATGCCAGCGACAATGGAGTGGTGCTCAAGACACGACCTGAGCGTATAGCGGTTCTGCATCCCTTGTATTTAGATTACTTTTTTGCTCTTGATACGCCTCCAATCGCATCAACTAACGCAGCGGAAGCGATGAAGGATTTTGCTACTTTACAGCCTTACGCTGGAACTGCTGAAATCATTGATTTGGGCAGCAGCAATGCGAATCTGGAAATGATCATGGAAGCAAAGCCTGATGTGATTGTAACCTTCAAGGGTTCTGTTGATAGCAATTATGAAGAGTTGAATAAGATTGCACCAGTCATCTTAATTGACTACACCGATACCTGGGAAAAAACGACGATGCTGTGTGCTCAGATTGTTGGTAAAGAGACATTAGCGGAACAAGCCATTAAGGAAACCCAAGAAATGATTGCAAAAACAAAAGAACAGCTAAGTAGTCTTGAGAATAAAACCTTTGCTTTACTACGGGTCGACGGAAAAGCTAATTTTAATGCTCAAGGCTCTAAAAACACGATGTACTACAATCAAACTGTAGGCTTCGGGTTGTTGCGACCGAAGGGATATCCTGAAGAGGGAGGGGCCCTTTCTCTGGAAGGGATATACAGCATGAATCCTGATTATATTATTATCCAGCATGATATGAATATCGCAAAGGCAGCCATCAAGGACAAGGAAACTTCGAACGTGTGGAACTCACTGGAAGCAGTGAAAAATAATCATGTTCTTATCTTTGATAACTCACTTAATAGCGCAAGTATCCTGGCTGTCCGTTTGGCTGCAGATCATTTTCTGCAATTGGCGTCTGAACAATAAATTTATATTAAAAAATCCGATTGCACCTTTTAGGGCAATCGGATTTTTGTTATTAAGTTAAATATCTTGACTATTATTGATAATGGTTATCATTTATGATGAGGATTAGACAGATAACGGAGGGGTAGTCATTATGCACAAAAGCAATCAAATATTGCTTTGGGACCAAGCGACGGTCAAGTTATTGGATGTGCGCCATATTGAAAGGGTTCAAGGCGAAATTCTTCATAAGTACAAGATTCCTGCCAGTATATTTTTACTTTCGGTACAAGGGAGCGCTCAAGTTCAGTTAGATCACTCTGAATTTTCTTTTACAGGATTTCAAGTCCTGCATAGCGGGAAAGGGGCGATACTTAATATTGTTCCGACAAGTAAGAATTTTGTTTACTATATCATTTATTACCGTGCATGGATTCAAGAGGAGGATCTGTTCCAATCACAATATTGTTTTTCCCCTGATGCACCCATTTTACTTTATAACAAAATGCAATTGATGTATCTAAAATGGAACGAGCAAGAAGAGAGACTCAACGTAAAATCACTTTTTTATCAATTCATTCATCAGGTTTTAAAAGAATTACATAGAAAAGAGACTGAGGTGAAACAGACCAGTGTTGCAGTCCAAGTAATCACCTACATTCAGGAGTACTATGCGGAGCCAATTACATTAGATTCTCTTGCGGAAGTATTTAATTTCAGTGCTTATCATTTGTCATCCTTGTTTAAAGAGTACACAGGTATGAGTCCGATTGATTACTTAATTCGGTTTCGGCTTGAACTTGCAACAGAGCTTCTAATAACAACAGATGCTTCGGTCGGTGAAATATCAGCAAGCGTTGGTTATAAAGACGTATATTATTTCAGCCGAATTTTCAAGAAAAGAAAAGGTGTATCCCCTGCACATTTTAGAACAAAAGAGTCACAGCGGCCAAAAGTTGCTGAAAGTCCATTAAACTTCCCCACATCCTCTATTTTTGAACCCATCGTTCAACAGTATATTAATAATGATAATCATTATCATAATACGGAAAAAGGGGAATTACATATGTTTAAAATGACAAAATCTCAGACGACGGCCGCTTTACTGCTTTGCGGTTCTCTATTATTAGGTGCTTGCTCAAGTGGGACGGGTACTGCTACGAAGGAACAAAGTAATGGGAATGGAACCGTAAATCAAGCAACATCAGAAGAAAGTACGAACACTCGAATAGTATCAACGCCTAAGGGAGATGTGGAAGTACCAGCAGAGCCGAAAAGAGTGGCGGCTGACCAATATATGGGGCATTTATTGAAATTAGGAATTGTACCCATCGGAGCAAGAACGTTTATGCTGGATGAAGGCTGGATGGAAAAAGCGGACATACCCAAAGAAACGATCGAGAAAATTGAGGATTTAGGGGATTTCCCTTTAAATCTGGAAAAATTAACGATGCTAGATCCGGACTTAATTATCGGTTCGATCGATGAGAACATAGAACAATATGAGAAAATTGGGACCACTGTTTTTCTGCCTTATTGGGAGGGGTTAAAAACAGCAGGGCCGCTTGATAAATTTAGGAGTGTAAGCAGAATATTCGGAAAAGAAAAAGAAGCAGAAGAATGGATTACGGAATATGAACAGAAAGTAGCTGAAGCAAAGTCTAAACTTGCCGGGGTTATCAAGGAAGGGGAAACCGTTTCGATTGTTCAGTTTTCACAAAAGGCGGTATACGTCTTAGCGGCAAAGGGAGGAAACTATGGTTCTTCCACTATATACAATATGCTTCAGCTGCCTCCAACAGAAAGTGCAAAAAATATGGCGGAGGGATTTGAATCGATTTCATTAGAAGTGCTTCCAGAATATTTAGGTGATTATGTTTTTGTTTATAATGGCGATGCGGATGCTACCAATAAAGCAATGGAAAGTAACATATGGAAAGGCATCCCTGCAGTGAAAAAGGGCAAAGTTTATTTGTATGGTGATAATTATCATGATGAATTCGTAATGGAAGATCCTTTTTCATTAGAGCTTCAGCTTGATACGATTGTGAATTTGTTACTTGGCACTAGTAAATAGTTTAATAGATATACTTAAGCCACTGATGTTTCTGGAATATTGATACCAGGACAACAAGCAGAAACTGCCAGCGGCGACATAGGAAGAGAGCGAAACGGAGCATTTATCCGTTTCGTTTTTTTTTGCTAATATCCCGATAGTCCAATCCTTCATCATAAGCCTCAGCAACTGTGACTTTTTTCATAATACCCTTTCTATATTCGACCCGTTTTATAGGCCAAAAGTATAATTTTTACAGCAGTTTACATAAATCTATCTTTTTTTTAATTGTTTTGAGATAGGATAGTAGATGTCTAGCAGGTGGGTATTTATGGTAATTACTCACCGGACTATATCTTGAGGAGGAAGGGTATGAAGGAGAAGAATTCAGTTTGGAAAAAGAGGCTGATGAACAGCACTCTAGCTGTGGCGGTGGCCGTACCACTTCAGCTGTTCACGTTCGGAGCCGGTTCGGCGGTATTCGCAGAAGGACCAAACGATCCTGCGCCGTACATTGAGGCCAAAGTCGTCAATGAGCATGCAGGCCAGAAGATCCTGTTCGACAACACCCATGAGCAGACTGCGGGAGCAGCCGATTGGGTGATTGACGGCGCTTTTTCAGACTTTGGGAATGCCCTTGCCCAGGAAGGCTATTATGTCAAAGAACTCCGCAAGACGACTCCAATTACTTTGAGTGATCTTTCCGATTATGATGTCTACATCGTCGCCGAATCCAACGTGCCCTACAAAGCAAGCGAGCAGCTTGCGATGGCGGAATATGTGGAGGATGGCGGCAGTATTTTCTTCATCGGCGACCATTATAACGCCGACCGCAACAAAAACCGCTGGGATGGTTCAGAAGCTTTCAACGGCTACCGCCGTGGAGCGTGGGACAATCCAGCCAAAGGCATGAATGCCGATGAGGTCGCTTCTTCAGCCATGCAGGGTGTGGTTAGCTCTGACTGGCTGGCGGACGAGTTCGGTGTCCGTTTCCGCTACAATGCGCTTGGCGACATTAACGCAACCAACGTCGTGGCTCCCGATCAAGCCTTCGGCATTACAACGGGCGTATCAGCGGTAGCTATGCATGCCGGTTCCACGCTGGCCATTCTAGACCCAGCCCGTGCGAAAGGTATCGTCTACCTGCCGCAAACCAATGCTGCCTGGGCCAATGCCGTAGACCAGGGGGTCTATAACGGCGGCGGTGTGGCAGAAGGTCCCTATGTGGCAGTTGCTAAAAAAGGCGCCGGCAAGGCAGCCTTCATCGGTGACTCATCTCCTGTAGAGGATGCAACACCGAAATACCTGCGCGAAGATACCGGCGCCAAGAAAACAACTTACGATGGCTTCAAGGAAGTGGACGATGCCACACTGCTGGTTAACACCGTGAACTGGCTCGCCGAGCAGGAGAGCTATACGGATTTCACCCAGGTGAATGGCCTGACGCTAGATCAGCCGACAACACTGCTGCCATTCGAGGAGCCGGCGCTGTCCACTGAGCCGCAGCCGGAGCCTTGGGCTCAACCTAATGCTGGCTACAAATGGTATGATCGCAGCACCTTCAAAGCAGGCTCCTACGGCGGACCGGCAGCCACTGCAAGTGCGGTTTATAACTTCACGCACCAGGCTGTGCTGCCAAATGCACAGAATTTTCAGATTCGGGTGAGTGCAGATAATCTTCCTGCAGGCACAAGCGTATCCGGCTTCCAGGTAGGTGTCTACCAGGTAAGCAGCGGCGCCCAAATCGCCAAGATTCAGAACAGCGACGGTACCTGGCCAAGCAGCTACGGCTATAGCTCCTCATTCAATCTGACAGCTGATCTGAACGGTCATGCCTATAAGGATCTGACGATCCAGATCAAGCCGGGCACCACAGCTGCATCCAATCTGCGCCTTCGCCAGAACAGTACAAACCTCAAGACTGAATCGGTGACGCTGGGCAATGTTCCTGCTGAACCGCTTCCGGCTGAGGAAGATCCCATTCCGGCTACAATCTCTATCAGCGACTCCCGGGCTAAGGCAGCCGGATCACTGGTAACGGTGGAGGGGACCGTGACGACTGAGCCGGGTATCTTCGGCGGACAGTCCTTCTATCTCCAAGATGGAACCGGTGGGGTTTATGTCTTTCAGAGTCAGAGCGGCTTCCACGTGGGCGATAAGGTCAAGGTAACAGCATCCACCGCATTGTACAACACAGAGCAGGAGCTGACAGAAGCAGTGCAAATTGCGAAGACGGGCACGGCGACACTGCCGCAGCCGATTGCAGCGAGCATGGTGAATGATGCCAACCAAGGCCAATTGGTTCAACTGAACGGTGTGACCGTGGCGAACATTATCAACGCTACGCCAAGCGGCTCCTTTGAATTCGACGCCGTCAATGCCGACGGGACAAGCAATCATGTGCGCGTGGATGCCCGGACAGGCATTACTAAGGATATCTTCCCTTATACAGAGGGACAGAAACTTAATATTACAGGTGTTGCCGCAATTTTTAAAGGCATCTACCAGCTCAAGCCGAGAAGCCTCGATGACTTCGCCGCAGCAGCAGAAGAGGGGACTCCGGTAACAACGGCGACGCTTTCTGCCGAGCCTAATGATTCCGGCTGGTTTAACCAGCCGGTCACCGTTACCCTGAAGGCGAATACAGATACAGCTAATGTTTATTACTCGCTGAACGGCAACAAGGAAGCTGAGTACAGTACACCTGTGGACCTGAAGGAAGATGGGCGGCATACATTGACATACCATGCTGTGCCGGCAAAAGGCAAAGTGGAAGATCTAAAGACGCTGAACCTTAATATTGATACGGCTCCACCGGTTGCCGAACTGAAAGAATCCGGTCATGAGGTGAGAGATGTAGAAGAAGGAGCACAGCTTTACTTTGAATTGACTGCTGACGATGTATTGTCAGGTGTCACCTCGAAACAGCTTCTATTAGATGGAAGACCGATTGCCGAAGGCCAGACCCTGAGCGCCGCCGATTTAGGCGCCGGCCCCCACACCGTGAAATACATCGTGCATGACGCAGCCGGCAATACGACTGAAAAGAGCAATACGTTCCAGGTTATTGGCGGCCAGGTGATTGCGACTGGTAAGCCAGGACAAGCTGTGCTATCCTCCAACAGCAGCTATGCTAATGGACTTAGTGATGGTAACTATACAGTCACCATGAACCTATGGTGGGGTAATAACGGCACGAGTTACAAACTCTATGAGAACGGCACACTGATTGATTCCAAGACACTGAAAGATGTATCGCCGGCTGCCCAGACGGCAAGTACAGAGCTTCATGGTAAGGTGAACGGCACTTATGTTTACACTGCGGAGTTAATCAACAAATATGGCACGACCAAGAGCGATCCGCTTACGGTCACCATAAGTGACTCCGCGCCGGGCAAGCCGATACTATCCGAAGATAACTGGGACGGAGATGGCACCTATAAGGTGTCGATGAATCTGTGGTGGGGGACTAACGCTACAGAATACCGCCTGTATGAGAACGGGGAGCTCATCGACTCGCAGCCGCTGAATGCCCATACGCCTTCGGCACAAAGTGCAGCAACCACTATCAGCGGACGCACTGCCGGTGTGTACGAATATCGGGCGGAGCTGGTCAACGCGGCGGGAGTGACTGCCAGTGATACGATCAAGGTAACGGTCATCCGCTAAACAGACTGACAGTAACAATAAAAGTAAAAAACGAAGAGCGCCGGATTCCAGGCCGCTCTTCGTTTTTTACTTTACCATTAGTTCAATTGTGCCTCGCAAAAAGCCCTGGTTCGCACCAGGGCTGCAAATCATGTGGATTATAGGCCGCTATCATCGGTAGTTTCGTAACCATAGTCGAAGGTCTCGATAGTACCATCATCATATTGAAGTGTGAGCTGGTCAATAATAATCGTATGTATTGTATTCTGATATGTAAAATCACTGAAAATAAATAAAGTATCATTGGGCTCAACCGGCCCCACATATTTAAGTGAAAAGCTGCTCTTGCCGTTCAGCTGATCATTGGAAGGATCGCCTACTGGATTAAACGTGCTGATGTGGGCTGTGTAATAATTGATCCTTTTTCCAGTTAAGTTGTCAGCTTCCCAAGTAAGCTTAACAGCATCGGCAGAGTTCGTACTATACTTGAATTCTAATGGCGCACCAATCCCTTGCCCGGATGGGGTATCTGCTACTGACAGATCTTCAGAGTCATCACCAACGGGTCCAGTATCATCGTCCGAAGGCATATCTTCCAAGACAACGGCTTCCGGGGAAGGTGAAGGTGAAGATTCAGTAGGATTTGATTCAATAGGATTGGATCCAGTAGTGTTGGATTCAGCAGCAATAGCAGCTTTATCTACGGTACTAGGCGGTATTTCTTCGATAACGGGATTACTTGCCACAGTCTGCCCATTCAAGCGTGTTTCAACGCTAGGGGCCACGTAAATCCCTAAAAGAAAAGCTATCATGATGGATAAAACATAGATGAGGACTAGATTGAACCGACTCAAATACACACTTCCTTTATTGTTATTTTTAATATGAACCTACTTATAATGACATGATTCCTAAGGATTTGACAATATTATTGTGAAAAATAGTTGCGACTGTGCAGAGACCAAATGTTTAAAGATCAACTCATTTAATAGGGGTTGATTTTTTTATGTCCTACATAAAATAAATCAATTTAAGACTATTAATTTAAATAGATTATGCTATAATCGTAATTATTACGATTAAGATTTTGGAGTTGAATGCCATCAATCGATACTTGTTGCAACGCTTATTGCAGCTCATCCCCGTGCTGCTCGGCATCTCTTGCATTACCTTTGCGCTGATGCATTTAACACCAGGTGATCCAGCGGAGATCATGCTGCGTGCTGACGGCATCAAACCTACGCAGGAAGCTATTGAGGCGACCAGACATACACTTGGTCTGGATGGTCCTGTACATAAGCAATATTTTCACTGGTTGAACCGGGTATCCCATCTCGATTTTGGCTTATCTTACAGCAGCGGTCGTCCAGTGTTCACAGAGCTGATGAGTCGTTTTCCGGCAACTTTACTGCTCAGTGCCTGTTCCGTATTGTCCGCTATTCTTATTGCCCTGCCGATAGGAGTGGGGTCTGCATTATATCCAGGTAGAATGCTTGATCGACTGGGAAGAGTATGTGCAATGCTCAGTGTTTCAATGCCAGGATACTGGCTAAGTCTGCTTCTGATTTATTATGGTGCGGTGAAGTTTAAGCTATTTCCTGTGATGGGAATGGATGAGGTATCCAGTGTCATTCTACCTGCCCTCACACTAGGATTTGGTATGGCAGGAGTCTACATCCGCTTGATTCGTTCCAGTCTCCTAGACGTTTTGGGCAAGCGTTACATCACAGCAGCTAGAGCTAAGGGGCTGCAGGAATGGAGAATAATCATTCGGCATGCACTTCGTAATGCGCTTCTTCCGAGTCTTACCCTCCTTGGGGTTAACATAGCGGGGCTATTAGGCGGTTCCGTTATTGTTGAAACTATATTTTCTTGGCCGGGAATTGGTAAGTATGCCATTGAGGCGATTTTTGCGAAAGACTATATTGTCATTCAGGGTTACGTATTATGGATGGCTGTTGTCGTTGTCCTGATTAACTTGACAGTGGATTTATTACATCTGCTGCTGGATCCGCGAATCAGGCTGCGGTGACGATTTAGAAGGAGCGGATTGTCATATTTCGTATTAGCTTATTTAAGAATAAGGGAGCAAGGTTAGGAGCGGGCATAGTACTTTTGTTCATATCCGTTGGACTCTTTGCCCCATGGCTTTCACCTTCCGATCCGCTGCAGATTCACATGGAACTCAAACTGGCTACACCTTCCTGGCAATACCCGCTCGGTACGGATCATCTGGGACGTTGTGTCTTATCCCGATTAATCTATGGGACCCGAACCTCCCTGAATGATTCGTTTATGGTGTTGATCGTTGTTTTTGCGATTAGCATCCCTGTTGGTTTACTGGCTGGTTACGCTGGCGGCAAGATCGATCATTTGATTATGCGGATCATAGATATATTGCTTGCCTTTCCCAGCTTAATCCTATCCCTTGCTATTACAGCCATGCTAGGTCCCAGTATGAAGAATCTGCTAATCGCATTTGCTGCTGTCTGGTGGACGGGGTATGCCAGAGTGATACGCAGTATGGTCCTTCAAATCAAGGAAAGTGAATATATTACAGCGGCCAAAGCGTCAGGCACTTCTCATTTACAAATTATTTTCAGGCATATTCTGCTGAACGCAGCCCGGCCTATTCTGGTTCTTGCTTCTATGGAAGTGGGTACGATTATGCTCTCCATTGCGGGTTTGTCCTTTCTGGGTTTGGGAGCTCAGCCGCCTACACCGGAATGGGGAGTAATGCTGAACGACAGCCGTGCCTATATTCAAACGGAGCCGCGGTTGATGCTATTTCCGGGAATGATGATCATGCTGGCGGTTCTGGGCTTTAATCTGTTGGGAGAAGGCTTGCGACAACCAGAGCGTGCTTTCAATTCTGTAGTAAAGTGGGGGGCCAGAATATGATGGCAGAGTCTCCACTGCTGAAGGTCAGTCATTTACGCACCTGCTTTCACACAGGCAGTTATAAAGTTACAGCGGTTGATGATGTCAGTATCGAGGTGAAATCCCGGCAGATTGTCGCACTTGTAGGTGAGAGCGGCAGCGGTAAAAGTGTTACGGCAATGTCCATATTAGGATTAGTAGATTCTCCAGGCATAGTTGAGAGTGGAGAAATCTGGCTTAAGGGTAACAATCTTCGTGAGTGCTCCAGCCGTCAGTTACAGAAACTTCGGGGAACAGAAATGGCTGTTATCTTTCAAGATCCTATGAACGCGCTGAATCCGGTACTTACTATTGGCAGGCAGATCATGGAGACGATTAAACTGCACAAGCGTATATCGGGAAAAGAAGCAAAGCTGCTTGCCATGAGGCAGATGGAGCAAGCAGGGCTCAGCGAGCCTAAATTGCTTTTCAATAAATATCCTTTTCAAATTAGCGGTGGTATGTGTCAAAGAGTAATGATCGCCATCGCCCTGGTATCCGGAGCACAATTGCTAATTGCAGATGAGCCTACAACGGCATTGGATGTAACCATTCAAGCCCAGATTCTTAAAGAGCTGGACCGAATCAGATGGACGAACAATGTCGGCATTCTATTAATTACCCATGATCTTGGCGTTGTTGCGGAGCTTGCAGATTATGTATATGTGATGAAGTCCGGGAAGATTGTGGAATCAGGCAATGTGTTTGAACTCTTTTCTAATCCCGTGCATCCCTATACTAAATATTTAATTGAGTGCAGATAACAACGGTAATATTACATTTTTTAGGGACGTGGTGATCTTGAAGATATTGGAAGCGGTAAGCCTGAACAAGAAATATGGGATGGAAAGGGGGTGGTTCACACGTAATGTCAGAAGTGTTCATGCCGTCAACAACCTGTCTCTCAGTCTGGAGAGCGGTGAGACCCTTGGTTTAGTGGGGGAAAGTGGCTGTGGTAAGAGCACTTTGGCCAGACTTCTGCTGGGACTGGAGAAACCATCCTCCGGAAGAGTTATGTACCGGAACGAGGATTATACGGATTGGACCTTTAGCGAAATGCGCATGATCCGCAGGAAGATGCAGATGGTGTTTCAGAACAGTCTGGCTTCATTTAATCCGTTGTTTACGGTAGAGCAGATTATCGGGGAGCCTCTTCAGAACTACGGAGAGAGGAAGGCTGGAGCCCGCAGGGCCACGGTAGCAGACACACTTGAGCTTGTGGGACTTGAACGGCAGCATATTCACCGCTATCCGCATGAACTCAGCGGCGGACAGCAGCAAAGGGTCGGAATTGCGCGCGCAATCGCCTTGCGGCCGGAGCTGATTATCTGCGATGAACCTTTCTCAAGTCTCGATGTCACCCTGCGAAAGCAAATGATGGATCTGCTGCAGGAGTTGAAGCATGAGCTGGGATTATCCTATGTATTCATTACACATGACTTGTCAGTTGTAAATCGTTTTTGCGACAGTGTGGCTGTGATGTGTCAAGGGGAAATTGTAGAGAAGCAATCGGGTGCAACCATGTTGCAGCAAGCAAACCACCCTTATACAAAAACATTGCTCTCCTCGGTACCTGTGCAGGACCCCCGCTTAAGAAAGAAGAGACTGGGAGAAGAGTGGCAACCCAGCCATTCCTATGATGTTAAGTAGAGAAAGGATGTACCAAGAATGAGAACGAACCCTAAGACAAAAAACCTATTATCAAAATCGTTATTCTTTATGCTTCTTGTAATAGTTGTGTTGATATCAGGTTGCAGCAACAGTAATAACAGCAATTCTACGGCTAGAGCCAATAATACCGCCAATAATGAAGCTGCACAAGGATCTGAAGCTCAGGACAAGACAGTCACTGTTGCTATATCGTCTGATGCCGGTATAGACCGATTGGATGCCGGTGCCTATGATGGTTCGATGAATGTGCACGCGATGATATATGAGGGGTTAGTGGAGTATGGTGAAAAAGGCGAAATACTGCCGTCGCTTGCGGAGTCTTGGGATATTTCAGAAGATGGGAAAGTATATACGTTCCATCTTCGCCATGACGTCAAATTCTCTGACGGTACGGAGTTTAATGCCGACGCAGTTAAATTCTCCTTCGAACGCTGGATTAAGGATCCAGCCAATTCGTTAAATGTAGCAACTGCGATGCAATCCCTTGTTGTTGTGGACGAACATACGATCACAATGACATTCAACAAAGCGTATTATCCCTTCTTAACCGAGTTATCCTTTGCAAGACCGGTCCGAATTATCAGCCCTTCCGCTGTGGAACCCGCAGGAGATATTACGGGTAAATTCATCAAAGCGATTGGAACTGGCGCATGGATGGCAGAGAGCTACAAAACAGATCAGGAAGCCATACTCGTCAGAAATCCGAATTATTGGGGAGAAATGCCGAAGCTGTCGAAAATTATTTTGAAGGTAATCCCAGATCCACAGTCCAGAGTACTAGCGCTGCAAGCTGGAGACATTGACATTGCCGGGGGACAAATGGGAAAGATTCCAGTCGAAAGCGTGCCAGTGATTGAAGCGGATTCTTCACTAACTTTGCAAAAAGCACAAGGAACAAACTCTCATTTCATGATCTTTAACTACAAAACGCCCGCACTTCAAGATCTGAATGTGCGCAAAGCTATCAATTTGGCAATTAATAAAAAAAGCATTGTCGAAGATCTTATGGACGGTATCGGCAGTGAAGCTCAAGGCCTGTTCCCGCTGACAGTTCCTTATGTGACGGAGTCCAATAATACTTGGTACGGCTTCAATCCGCTGGAAGCGAAGCAACTACTAGCAGCTGCCGGTTACACGGATTCGGACGGAGATGGAATTGTACAGAAGGACGGAGCCCAGCTTGAGCTTAATTTCGTGCTGCAGCAGGCTGAATATCCCGAATGGAAGTCCATCAGTGAACTGGTTCAGTCTGAGTTAAAGGAGATTGGCATTAGAGTGAATCTTCAGGTTCTTGAGCCGAATGCTTATTATGATGCCTTATGGACAAGCAAAGCTTATGATCTAATCATGTACCGGACTTATGATGATGCTTATAATCCGCATGCATTCTTGCTGTCCCTATTTCATAAAACAGCTGACGCATCTGCTGTCGTATGGTCTGATCCTGGACTAGAATCACTGATTGACACAGCAGTAGGAACAACCGATATTCAGGAACGTCAGACCGCATATGACTCCATTTTCTCCAAATTGTATCAGGAGGCTATGTTTGCAGCTATTTATTTCCCTGACGATATCTTAGCAGTAAATAATAGAGTGACTGGATTTAAACCGGGGTACTCCACCTTTATGCCGGTCTTCTGGAATCTACTCGACATAGGAGAAAAATGATGTTAAAAGAGATTTCGAAATACTGGACATCAAGCTCGGAGAGTTATGACAAAGTCATACAGACTCAATTCCGCAGCAAAAAAACCATAAACCTCTGGAAACAACTGCTTATTAAAGGGTTGGGAACAACTACCCAGCAAAAGGTGCTGGATGTGGGAACAGGGCCTGGCTTTTTCTCCATACTCTTATCACAGATGGGTCATCTGCCTACAGCGGTGGATACCTCTCAGGGAATGATCGATAGAGCTTCACGAAATTTTGAGAGTTATGGATATAAAGTTCCAGCTTATGTCGCTGATGCTGCCGATTTGCATATGGAGCTAGAGAATAGCTTTGAGGCAGTGGTCTGCAGGGATGTAGTATGGACGCTTCCTGATCCACAGAGGGCTTATGCTGAATGGTATCGGATTCTAAAACCGGGCGGGACCCTGATTATTTTTGACGGCAACTATTTGTATAAAGAGAGCAAGACTGTATTCCATAGATTTTGGTATGCCTTGTCCTGGACACTGATTCTACTCACAGAACAAAGAATCCGCCAGCGAAGCAGTCAAGATAAAAGCCTGCTAAGCGAGTTGCCATATGTTAATGTATTACGGCCTGAAGCTGACGAGACAGCGCTGAAACAGGCCGGGTTCCGAACCATAGATGTTCACCGGAACTTTATCCCTGCCCGTGCGATGCCGCTAGATTATTTGAAATACGGTTACCAGAATGTAAACCGGTTCATGATACTTGCCAAGAAGGAGTGAATGATAAATGGGTTTCCTGGCTTCTTCTCTGTGATTCTTTCGAGTGCCGGGCATCTGGTTACTGCGATCGATTGTACCGACAATATGCTGGAAGAAGCACGTGCCCACTCCATTCGGGAAGGTGTAACCGTTACTTTCCGCAAGATGGATTCGCACAAGCTTGACTTTGCTGCGGAGAGCTTCGATCTAATCGTGTGCCGCAATGTCACCTGGAGCCTTACCGATCCCCGCAGTCAGCCTACAAAGAGTGGAGAAGTGTACTTAAGCCTGGGGGACGGCTGCTGGTTTTTGATGCCAACTGGAATCGCCATCTCTGGGACGAAGAGATGCAGCAAAAGCGAGTAGAGGATCAGCAAACCTATGTAGATAAGGGCTTTGGTGAACTCCCGCATCATAAGGACATAGAGGAGACAGACCGTCTGAGTCTTGTATTGCCGCTGACCAGAGAATGGCGTCCCGAGTGGGATATACGGACTCTCAAAAAAGAAGGCTTCGCTAATATTTTTGCTGAAGAGAATTTGAACGCAAAAATTCTGGATGAGAAACAGCAAGTCTTAAACCGGTCAACACCGATATTCATGATTTGTGCTGAGAAATAATAGAATAGTGAGAACCTACACATATTAAATGAAGTATACAATAAAAAGTAGCGATCTCTAATGAGAAACGCTGCTTTTTGAGTAAAGGACAAGAACATTATTTCATTTCCGATTTGATGTTAATCTAAAACTTCTTTTTTTGTCTTGTTCATATTCCGTTCATATTGTCGTCACGAAGAGTACATCTTGGTTGATTACACTTTGAATATGTCGTCAAGGCGGCACTTCAGATACAGGGACAAGGAAGGGAAGAGATGAACGTGGCAAATAAGGTAGAAATAAAAACAACAGGGACTAAGAGCCACAAGAAACGGAACCTATGGTTAAAAATAATCGGAGGTATTGTAGGGGCGCTCGTGCTGTTCATGGGCATCGTTTTTATCGTTGATGCAATCAGCGACGGGGTAGAGAAAAAGAAAATCGAATCGTATGGCCAGTATGTCAATGTGGATGGGAAAAAGATGAATGTGCTTATTCAAGGCAGTGGAGAACAAACTGTTGTACTCCTACCGGGACAAGGAACCCCGACGCCTGCACTTGATTTCAAATTGCTGATCGATGAAATTACCCCTAATTATAAAGTCGTGGTGGTCGAGCCTTTCGGTTATGGTTTGAGCGATGAAACCGAGAAGGAGAGAACGACTGAGAATATAGTAAGTGAGGTTCACGAAGCATTGCAGCAACTGGGTTTAGACCGTTACATTCTAATGGGACATTCCATCGCGGGACTTTACGGAGCGACCTATGTGAACACATATCCGGATGAAGTTCTTGCTTTTGTCGGCATCGATAGCAGCGTTCCCAATCAACCCGGAATGGATGTCAAATTACCTTTGAACGCCATGAAATTTCTTCAAAAATCAGGTCTAATGAGATTGGTCCAAAAAGTGAGCGGAGATCCCTATGAATCGCTTGCGTTCGATGAGCATACCAAAGAACAGATGCGTTTGATTTCGAATCAAGTCGCGACCAATCCAACGTTGATGAATGAACTGGGCCACCTCGGTTCCAATTTCAAAAATGGAGAAAAAATCACAATGCCAAATGACTTGCCGCTGCTTCTCTTCGTTCAATCAAATAACGAGCACAATAAACAGTGGATTCCGCTGCATGAGGAGCAAGTCAAACAATCCGCACAGGGCAAAATGATCCCAATGGAAGGTTCACATTATCTGCATCATACAAAATACAAAGAAATCGACGAGGCATTCAAAGAGTACATGAAACAAATTCAAATTCAATAGTAGGGTTGATAATTAAACTGCGGAGCCGAACTTGGTTCCGTGGTTTCTTTGTTTTTTCATTTATAAACACGATTTTTAAACCTTATTCCTGGGACATTGGAGTATGGTATACCTCAAGACAAATTTTGGTCATTTCGTCTATGGATTTTGCAAAGTCTGATTGTATCCATTTAAGGAGAACATTATAGAGGGCCCCCGCTTTAAAGTATATTCGGTACACATTCTCGTCGCTTTTGTCATGAGCAGTAGAAAGCATCATTTCATTCAAGCAATCCAGAATTACATGATCAAACTTTGCACTCTGAAGTGCTTTGTAGATGTTCCGCTGCTGAAAAATAACTTCAAAAAGCACTTTGATAAATTTTTGAGGTTCTTTAGCTTTGCCTGTTAATTCATTGGTGTAAGGTAAGAGTTTTTGATTAATTTCAAAAATAAGCGAATCGACCAAATCCACCAGGATCTCTTGCTTGGAGGAATAGTTGTTGTAATAGGCTGTTCGAGAAACCCCTGCGCGCTTCACAATATCGGTGATGGTGATTTTGTCAAAAGGCTGTTCCTGGATCAAGAAGACTAATGCCGTACAGATGGCTTCTCTTGTCAAACGGTTGGTTTCTTTATTGGAACGATGCTGAGAGGTATTTGGACTGTATAATTCATGATTTGAGATGACATTTCCCCTCCGTTTGTACATTCTGATGTTCGTTTCATTGTTTTTCATGAGTCTTTTCAATATGCTAAAACCATAAGGCATTACAAATGTAATGTCAAAATAATCGTTAGTTAAAATGGGAGGGCGTCATGTTAGAAATCTTATATAGACGATTGTCAGCAGTGCTGCTTTTGATCCTAGCACTAAGTGCTACGGTATTCATTGGCGAAGAAACGGTAATCTCAATCGTGACCATCATCTTTTTATTAGCAGAATTAGGCATCTCTTTTTTACTATTAAAGAAGCGTGAGAAGTTACATGTAGTATTTATTAGTGCGATGGTGGCAGAAGGGTTATTCTTACTAACAAGAAATTTTTGGCTGCTTGCGCTTTCTATCCTCTTGCTGATCATAGCGGGCATATGGAGAGGACTCTTGGGGCAAAAGGTAAGCAGAAGAGTTACTCCGTTTCTAGTGGTTCGTAAAGTGTTATTCAGCATTGCTGCACTTATCGTTACTGCACTTTGGGGTATTGGAGTCTATGCAAAACCTATTACAACACCTGTAGCATTAGCTGCTGATACGACAGTGACGATCGATGAACGCAATTTGGATTCTGCAGCAGTGATGCTCAAAGATATTGAAGTAATGAATTCTTTTGGAAGCCGTACAACCGGCTCTGAGGGTCACAATCAGTTTATTGCTTGGCTGGAGCAGCAGGTATCTGATATGGGGCTGCAAGTTTATCGTGATCGCTATACTTTTGACCGATGGGAAGAAAAGAACAGTACTTTAATGATTGATCAGCAGGAAATTCATGTCTCTTCAGCTTTTCCCTATTCCGGGGAAACTGACGAAAAAGGTGTAACTGGGGAGCTGGTGTATACGAAGCGTGGTGAATATGGCCAGGCCAGCGGAAAAATTGCTGTCATTGAAATTGAGAATTTCAGAAATTTTCCAAGTGGGATCGTTATGAATATGCGGGATTCATCACCAATGGACAACCAAATTGCCCCAAATGAAGGCGATCTGGTCCTCACTACAGCATTAAAAGAAGCTAAATTGGAGCAAGCGAAGGAAATGGGCGTAAAAGCTGTTGTTTTAGTCTGGAAAGGGGTATCTGACGATAAGGTTGAAGAGCAATATGTGCCTTTTACCACCGATTATGCTGGAATCCCTGCGATTTGGGTTAATGAAACGGAAGGGAAAAAGGTGATCAGCGCAGCTCAGGAGCATAAAGAAGGTACGGTTATTTTAGAAGCGGAAATACAAAAAGATGCCCCAACAGAATCCTTTTATGTGAAAATTGACGGTAAGAATAAAGACGAAGCAATTATCGTAAATACTCATACGGATGGGATAAATGTGGTGGAGGAGAATGGCGCTGTGGGCATGCTGTCTATGATTCGTTACTTACAGCAGGAGCAGCCGGAACGTACGATGATATTTGCTTTTGTGACAGGGCATTTTAGATTACCGGAGTTCAAAGGTTCCTCTCAGGCAACTTCCACCTGGATGGAGGGGCATCGAGAGCTGTGGGATGGCAAGAATGGCCATTTAAAAGCTGTAGCTGGAATTACGGTTGAGCATTTAGGCAGCATGGAGTGGAAGGACGATGATACGGGTCATTATGGTCCAACTGGACAAATAAGTACAGAATATACCTATGCAGGCAATGAAATGATGGCAGGCATTTGGCTGAAGGCTATTGAAAAGACAGATAGCACACGTACTGTATTATTGCGTGGACATAACAAGTTTGAGTTTGGAGAGAGTCAGCCCTTATTTGAAGCAGGGATACCGGTGATTGGTTTCATTCCAATGCCCGACTATCTGCTCGTGGATAGTGACAACAGAGAGATGGACAAATTTGATGCAAAGCTAATGCATACGCAAATTGTATCGTTGCTGAAAGCGGTCAAGCTAGTGGACGGAACGGAGACGACTAAGCTTGGGAAATCAGATGGGTATTCTTTTTTCTACGGTCGTACTAAATGATAGTAGCAGTTCAAGATTTGTCATGACAAAGATGAAATTAGCTTTAATTCAAAAAACACTGATGATTTGAGTCAGTGTTTTTTGTTGCAAAAAAGGGGATATATTACGGCTCAAAATGAGAAAATATCGTTTTTTTGCTAGCATCGAAGTAGGAGGGAACTTGTGACATCACATATGCACTAATCAATCAATAGCTCCTTCGGGTACTTTTTGTGTTATTCACTGAGTTGTCAGAAAGATTTGACCCTTTCTTGAACGTTTAGGGATTAAGAGATATCTGTGATTGAATTACTTGCAATTTAAGATAAGATGATTTTAATCATTAGGTCACATTATAATTTTGACTGTTCAGTATCAGGTAAATCGGGCTCGCCAACTCTTGCTTTGTGAATTTTTTCTCTTTTTACATAGCAAAGAACGATGAACGTCATACTAAAACGAACAGGCAACGATGTCGCTGAACCTTGCTAAACCTGATATTGAATGCAGCCAACAGTTAGCAGGCCTAATCATAGAAAAATGAACAGTGTTTTGAAGGGAGCATTAAAGAATGGCAATTGATACGGTGCTATGGAGCAGGCTGGTGACAGGCTTGACTCTCGGGTTCCACGTTATTTTTGCGACGATTGGCGTCGGTATACCGCTAATGATCGCTATAGCAGAGTTTATCGGGATTCGGAAGAAGGACCCCCATTATACACTTATGGCAAAGCGGTGGTCTCGAGGATTTGTCATTTCTGTGGCGGTTGGTGTCGTGACCGGTACAGCGATTTCACTACAGCTGGCCCTGGTATGGCCGAATTTTATGAAACTGGCTGGGAATGTCATTGCACTTCCGTTATTCATGGAGGTGTTCGCATTCTTTTTTGAAGCTATCTTCTTGGGCATTTATTTGTATACGTGGGATCGCTTCAAAAATCCGTATATCCATTGGCTGCTGACGATTCCGATTGTCGCCGGGGCAGGCATGTCTGCCGTTTTTATTACGACGGTGAACGGATTCATGAACCAGCCTGAGGGCTTTGTCATGGAAGCAGGCCAATTCACAGCGATTAACCCGGTGCAAGCGATGCTGAATACGGCGACGTTCTCCAAAGTGTTCCATGTATTAAGCTCGGCCTATTTGACTGGAGCTGCCTTGTTAGCCGGGATTGCAGCCTTCGCGATGCTGAGAAAAGGTGTGTCCGCATACCACAAAAAATCTTTAAATCTAATGATGGCGGTCGTTTTACTATTCGGTTTGCTGAACACGTTAGCCGGTGATGTGTCCGCCAAGTTTTTGGCCGAGCATCAGCCAGAGAAGCTTGCAGCGGCAGAGTGGCATTTTGAGACGAGCAGCAGTGTGGATTTGGTACTATTGGGATGGCTAAATGCAGAGCATGAAGTTCTAGGGGCTCTTCATCTGCCGAAGCTGCTCAGCTTCCTGGCCTTTGGAGACTTTAATGCAGAGGTGACGGGGCTCGAGGAATTCCCCAAGGAAGAATGGCCACCGCTTCTCGTTCATTATCTGTTTGATTTAATGGTCGGAATTGGATTTACTCTGCTCGCGATTTCGTTTCTATATTTTCTGTTTGTGTTCTGGAAAAAGCGTAATGAGCTTAACAAGTGGATGCTTCGCATCATCACACTGAGCGCCCCTCTCGCTTTTCTGGCTGTTGAGCTGGGCTGGTTTTATGCAGAGGTTGGCCGACAGCCGTGGATTATCCGTGGATATATGCGTGTTGAGGAGGCGGCCACGTCTTCACCGAATGTAAGAATTATATTCTTCGCCTTATTGCTCTTGTACATCGTACTCGGCAGTATGTGTGTAATCGTGCTAAGACGCTTGTTCAACAATAATCCGGCAGAAGCTGAGATGGAGAAATGGATGAAGGATCATCCTAATCAATCTGCGGAAAAGGGGGGCACTGAATGATGAGTTACGAATTGATTGGCATCTCGGTGCTCTGGCTGTTTTTGTACGGCTATTTAATTATAGCTTCCATTGATTTCGGAGCGGGCTTCTTCGCCTTTTATGCACGTTTAACGAAGCAGGATCATCTCATTAATCGTCTGATTTCCCAATATTTATCACCCGTATGGGAGATTACAAATGTATTTTTTATCTTTTTCTATATTGGCATCGTCGGATTTTTTCCGGACACAGCCTATTATTATGGCTCCGCGTTACTTGTTCCGGGAAGCATTGCAGTGATTCTTCTTGCGATTCGCGGTTCATTCTATGCTTTTGAAAATTACGGTTCCAAGAAAAACATAGTATATCTTTTTTTGTACGGAGCTACAGGTTTGCTTATTCCAGCATCGTTGTCAGTGGCGCTAACTTTGTCTGAAGGCGGCTTTATCGTGAAGCAGGGGGAGACGGTTTCTCTGGATTACTGGGCGCTGTTTACCAATCCGTTATCGTGGAGTATCGTTGGACTGGCAATCGTGTCCGTTTTGTTCATTAGCGGCTCATTTCTGACATTTTACGCTTCTCGGGCGGAGGATCATTCCGCGTTGAAGCTGATGCGCAACTACGCCCTGTTTTGGAGCACACCGACGATAATCCTCGCACTGACAGCATTTATCTATTTGGGTCAACACAATGAGCGCCATTTTCAAAATATGATGGATTTATGGTGGTTGCTGGCACTTTCCGTTGCTTTCTTTATGATCGCGATGTGGCTGTTATATAACGGACGCCGTTACGGATTAGCTTTTATATGCGTCATGTTGCAGTTTTTCTGTGCCTTTTTCGCTTATGGGATTGGGCAATACCCTTATATTCTTGATCCGTATATCACGATTCAGAGCAGTGCAACTTCACCGGCAATGGGTTTAGCGTTAGTAATTGTGTTTATCGGCGGTCTATGCCTGTTGATCCCATCCCTTATTCTGGTCTTCAAACTCTTCCTGTTTGATGCGGATTATGTAAAAGGGAAAAAATAAAGCTGTTTAATCCATTACGGCATGTTTGAGGTTTCCCTACAAGCCTATAGATAAGGGAGGTGTGATCTGTGAAGAGGAAATCCAGTCTGATTTCTCAACAAATGTCTTCACAAAGGAAAAACAGGGCTCTCCTCGCAATCATTTCGCTCGCGCTCGGTATAGCTATTGTGAGTCAGGCTGGACTGCTTGCTGAAGCAGTCCAACGGATTTTTGTCGAGAAAGCTTCATTTTCATCGGTTATCCTGTTGCTCGGCATACTTCTAACTGTTATGGCTCTACGCACACTGTTGTCTTATGGAAACGGTATAGTTGGCTTACATATGGCTGCCACTGCTAAGACAAATATGCGCGCTGCCGTGCTGCAAAACTTGACTCATGCCTCCATGCCTTCAACCCTTCGTGGACAGACGGGAGGAAAGGTCAGTATTGCTCTGGATGCTGTGGATGAGGCCGATAGTTATTTCAGTCAATACATGCCGCGTATGATGGAAGCAGCTATCATCCCGGTTCTGATTTTGGTCGTTACATTTATCCAACATGCCAACACAGGTTTCATTCTATTGTTTACTGCTCCGTTCATCCCGCTGTTCATGATTTTGGTAGGGCTGAAAACGAAGAACAAGTCCGAAGAAAAATACGCGCAACTGGCTGAGTTTTCAGGGACGTTTCTAGACTCTCTTCAAGGACTGGTGACATTGAAAATATTTGGACGGGCTCACCGTCAGCAACAGGAGATTGAGCGTAGTAGCTTGGGTTATCGTGATGCCACAATGGGCATTTTGAAGATTGCGTTTACGAATACCTTCATGCTGGAATCGATCGTGATGCTAAGCATTGGCATTGTCGCTCTTGAACTGGCCATCCAGTTGCTCGTTTTCAAATCTATGACGTTCCACACCGCCTTTCTCGTTTTGCTGCTCGTTCCCGAGTTTTACAACCTGTTAAAGAATACGGGAACGGCCTTTCACAGCGGCCGGACAAGTATGGGTGCGGTTCGTAAGGTAGAACAGATGCTTGAGGAAACGTCAGGGGGGAGCAGGGACGCTAATGGCATTGAAGGAGCATTAACAACCGATGGAATCGACGAGATCGACAGCATGGATAAGGTCGGTGATAGGACCGACAAAATAAGCAAATTGGAACTCGCCCATTCTGGAGACCTTTTAATACCGCCGTCCATCGTAATTGACCAACTCCGGTTTCAGTATGCTCCAGATTCTTTCGAGCTTAAGACGGGGCGGATCCAGCTTAGTCCAGGAGAACACATTGCCATTGTTGGCAAAAGCGGTTCCGGCAAAACGACTTTGCTACATCTCATTGCCGGTCTGCTGAAACCAGAATCGGGAACGCTTCTGGTGAATGGAAGTCCACTCTCGCAATACGATGAAACCGAATGGTTCGAACATGTTAGCTACATTACACAGCATCCGTATATTTTTGCAGGCACATTTTCTGAAAATATTGCGATTGGTGCTCGTAGGAGCATCTCCAGAGCAGAAATTGAGCGGTCGGGGGAAGAAGCAGGACTCGCTGCGCTTACAGCCCAATTAGAGCATGGATTTGATACCTTTGTTGGTGAAGGAGGCCGGGGACTGTCTGGTGGGGAAAAGCAACGGCTTGCCTTAGCACGCGCTTTTTTGAAGCGTCCTGCTATCATTTTGTTTGATGAACCCACAGTTGGACTTGATTTGCACACCGAGCGGGTACTGCAACGCTCCATAGCCAAACTGGCAAAAACGGCTACAATGATTACGGTAGCTCACCGATTATATACGATTCAACAAGCCGACAAGATTTTGTTTATGGACAATGGAGTGTTGGTGGACTCGGGACGACATGACGAGCTTCTGGAGCGCCTGCCTCAGTATGCCGAGATGATTGATGTAGAGCGGAAAGGGGGGATATCCTCATGAATGAACTGGCTGTTCTGTCAAAGGCGATGATTCAGGAGCGCAAGGATATCATTCTTTCGATTTTGGGTGGATTTATCGCCGGCATAGCCGGTGTGGCACTCTTTTCTGCGAGCGGATATCTGATTTCGCAAACGGTATTTGCGCCACCGCTTTATACTTTAATTGTACTCACCTCCATGGTCAAACTGCTGGGTCTGCTTCGGGCGGCGAGTCGTTATGGAGAACGCTTGTATTCTCACCGGGCGACATTCTCCATGCTTAGCCGTTTACGTACATCCTTTTTTGCCAAGCTTATTCCTTTAACGCCTGGTATATTGAACAAAAATCGAAGCGGGGATCTGCTTGCGCGGATCGTTGGGGATGTGGAAAGTTTGCAAAATTATTTTTTGCGAGTCGCTTATCCTCCGATCATGGTCGTCATGGTGTTTTTGGCTACGGTGCTGTTTACTTCTACCTTTTCGATCTGGATTGCCGTTTTGTTTGTAATAGGTATGCTGGTAACGGCATTCGTTGTACCGGGAATTGTGTTACTCGGGCAGCGGAGAATACATGGACGCGTTCGTGAGCAGAGGGCGCAGCTGTCCACGGAAGTTACCGAAGTGTTGTACGGTTTCCGGGATTTAAAAGTATATGGTCAATTGGCACAGCGGGAGGAACATCTCCAGCATGCTTCCACTGTATTGGCAGCTGAGCAGCAACGAGCAGCCGGGCAACTGCTGCGCGGGCAATCGATGCACACTTTTGTTACGTTTTTCGTTTCCTGGGGAGTGCTTACGCTTGGCGCCTATTTAATTATGGAAGGAGCGCTTGCAGGCGTATTTCTTGCCATGCTGGTTATGGCATCACAAACCGTATTTGAAGAAGCGGCGGCTATGGCCACATTACCCGCGTATAAAGAGGATAGCGAACACGCAGCCAAACGACTGACGGAAACAGTTCAGACCTTTGATGAGCAGTCTTCGCAGCCAAGTGGCACATTGTCTGTTGATCATGCCGTTACGATGGAGCTATCCGATGTTACGTTTCAATATGAAGGGGAGTGGAGACCGGCGCTCAGGGATGTATCCCTGCACATTTTACCTGGTTCCAAAACGGCGATTGTCGGGCCGAGTGGATCAGGAAAATCAACGATTATCGAATTGCTGCTCAAGCTGCGAACACCAACGGCCGGTGATATACGGTTAAACGGCATTTCGGTGAAGGAACTGGATGAAACGAGCATTTGGCAAACGGCTACTGTAGTGTTTCAGCAAAGTCATTTCTTCCGGGGAACGATCCGGGACAACCTGCTGCTGAATGGAGAAGAACATGCAGACGAACAATTGTTGGATGTGCTAGCAAAAATGCAGCTGCCCGATACATCGTTGACCGATATGGTGTATGAAAAAGGGGAGAATCTGTCAGACGGCGAGAAGCAGAGGTTGGCTCTGGCGCGAGCGATGCTCCGCAAAGGACGGGTATGGCTTCTGGACGAACCCACTTCATCGCTGGATTATGTGACAGAGCATCATGTTTTGAAGCATCTCTACGCACAGGCGGCTAATGATACGCTTCTCCTGATTTGTCATCGGCTAACCGGATTGGAAGAGATGGACCAGATTGTGGTCATGGACCAAGGCAGGGTAGTCGAAACGGGGTCCTATTCGGAGTTGATGGGGCAAAAAGGCTATTTTTATGAGATGAAACAAATCGAACAGCAAATGATCGGAGAAGTTGGAGTGTAAAAAAAGCAAGAGCTCCTCTGAGCATTCGATCAATCTTACCAAGCAACAGGCTAAAGAATAACTTCCGGTGTAATATCGGGAGCAGTTCTTTAGCCTGTTTTGCGATTCTCGCCTAGACTATAATCCACGTTTGTCTTAAACGATGAGCAGTTCTTCAAAAACTGGTAATAAAAATCGCTTCAGAGAAAAACGCTAAACCGGCTCAAATTGTATTAGCACACGTAAATTGGAACGTCTGGAAGAAGAAATATATAAAATTAAACAGTAAAATATCCATTATATCCATTAATGATGGCATGTTGAACGATGGGGAGGTTTAATCTCGGAGAAGCCCTCAATTTACGTGACACTAAAAAGTTGATCTATTTTGCAGATCAACTTTTTAGTTTACTATGTTAAGGGAGAAGAGACATCTTGTAGGGAGATTATTTTCAATGATTATTGCTTATAAATTTGTTCTCCAAGACAGGATACCCGCGTTCATGCTCCTGCACGCCTTCATTGCAGATTCTGGGGTATGAAGTTCCTCACCCCAAGTAACATAATATCGGAATTCATAGAATCCTCCCAGTGTCGCCTTAAAGTTTGTCTCCCAATAATTATTCATGGGCCATGAGTACAGGTGGGCTGGATCATGGGCAAGCTCCGGATGGCCGCTCAGAAGACGATCCTCATAGTCTAATGAACCGATTTGAATCAGCGGCGTGTCCGGCATGGCAATCGCAATCCCTCGTCCTTCACTGATATACGCCACACCCTCATCAACACAGTAGAAATCGGCAAGGGAACCCGGGAGTTGGTCGATACGCGGTCGTACTGACGCACCGGTTTTTTCAATCCATAGTTCTTGCTGCGGTGAAGAGGGAGCACTTCCGAACGGAAGAGAAATGTATAGATTTTCTGGGTCCCATACACTTTCCTTATGCATGCGTACGGCAACATCAATTCGCGCACGATCACTGTATAAGGTGACAAGTAAGGAATAATGACTGCAGCCATTGACGCTGTATGTCAGACGAACTTTAGCGTATAGTGCGCCTTTTTCAACAATATCAACATTAACCAGTGTTCCCACAGAAGTAATTGCATCAGGGCCTCTACGATTGCGTCCCATCTTGCGCCGAACATCATACATACCAAATTCGTTAGCTGCCCGAGTCACATTATAAACAGGAGAAAATGCATGGTGATTCCGATCTGCACGAAGCAGGTTCTGATTCACGGTCTTGTCGATCCATTTCGTGATGCCAGCACCGATCTCCCATTCAAGTCTTACGTATTGCGATTCCATATATTTCGGCGTAACCTGAAGCTTCGGTGCGACTGGCGGGATGATATCCAACATACGATCCGAGCCTACATAATCTGTTCGATACGCAGTTACAGGTTTGTGATTGATAAGAGACTTGATCGTCAATTGTACCTGCTGCTTTGGCTGAAGCGTTACCGGAATGGTAAGGATGACACCGCGGTGCCCTGTAACCATTTGCACCTCATATTCAGTGCCCGTCGATTCATCCATGACTTCAAAACCGTTCTTCAATTCCGATATATTCCAGCCTTCCATAATGAGTTCAGCATAATCAGTTTGCAAAAAATCATTAGGATTATATAACTCAAATTTCATTGGACAATTAGGACGAAGCAAAGCGTCACCGCGAGCCTCAAGGATGTCGTATAAAGCGGTATGAGCGAGTGAGCTGGCATTGGCCGCATAGGCTTCTTTCCTGCAGCCAAGCTCTTGAACGAACGGATTCCAAGGTTCGGTGACCGAGGAATGATAACCCCATGTATGCTCAGCGAATAGCGCTAGCTCATATTCCATTGCTTCAAGACGTTCTTTGGAGACGATCTCGCATGCGGGATCTAATAGCTTCACCTTTGTATAGACACGCTGTGCTTCACGGAAAATCTGTACATGCATCGGCGTCGTCGCCGAGCCATCTGTCCACCAATCTGGCCAGTCCCCACGGAAGGTCTCGATTTCCTCGGGATGCTCCTCTGCATAAGCTCTCAAATCTGCAAAGAAATCGTCCAAGGTCGCCGGTTGAATCCGGATGCGTTCGCCATGCTTCTCATTCCATGGATTCACAAAATCCATCAACGCTGCGTTCGGCGAGCCGTTGTCGGTAGGAAGTCCGGACACCATCACCGGTACGAACGGGAACGTGTAACCATCAGCAACCAATTGCTGTAAATAACGATCAAAACGTGCTTCGGCCACTTCAAAGGATACACCGTTTCGGACATCATGATCATCGCGAATCGTATAAGATCCGCCAATGCCTGGGGTCAATCCAAGATCATTGCCGAACATGTAATGCTCACCGCTCCAGGTGAGAATACGATCTCCTTTCGGCGTTTCCCACCAGAACGGAATCTGCTTCTTCCACAGTGGAAACATGGAATGATGCGTATGAATACATGTAATCAAATTCTCGATACCTGCATCCGCCAGCACTTGACTGTATCCCCAACCAAAGCCTGTAATGTCTGCCGTCATCGCAGAACGTACCGGGAATTGAATCGATTGTCCATAATCTGTTATCCGCTTAATCATGATAGAGAGTATCTCTTGATTTAATTGCTCACCGAAATTGAGATAGGTGCCGGAGAGACCGATATAACCTTTCTTCACCGCATGAGCGAGTTCTTCTTTTTCTATGTCTGTGGCTTTCAATAGGAAGGATTCAACAGGCCAATAGGTTTCACATACCCACTTATAGCCTTTTAAGTCAGGTCTGGCGCCGCTCTCAATATCACGTACAATTTGCAGAGCCTGCCGAATATAATTGACATGATATTGACGAATTTTTTCTTGACGCTCGGTATAGCCGACATCGGTATGGGAATGTTGAATGACGTAAATTGTCCAAGGTTTGTGCTGATTCATCGTAGAGCTCCTTTCGGAATTACAGGATTATCGAATCGAGATATAAACGAAGGGAAATTATATATGTGATTGAAAATACAGCTTGAAGCGGAACAAAGCATCTTCTTCATACCATGCTTGGAAGTTCGTTCCCCATACATTGTTATGCAAATTCACATGCATACCTCCGGTAAGCGGAGCAAAAGTATGATCAAACTGAAGCAAGCGTGGCTTCCCAGGACAGATAAGTGCAGCATCCAACGTATCGATTTGCACTTTTCCATCTGCTGCTGCATAGTACATCCCTTGCTGAACCGCATGCATGTTGCGATTTCCACCTTGAACGACATCCAAAGGTGAGATGAGTTGTCCGATTTTGTCCAGCTTCCATTGATTTGGATTGTTCACGATCGGATTAAAGCTCATCCAAGAAGCTTCAGGAAGGCGATAGGCATCTTTGTCAAACCACTGCAGCTTGCATTCCACTGTATGCGTATGTTTTTTAAAGACATACTCAAGCGTTAATTCCCGTGGAGCGCCCATACGCTCACATGCCGCTCTCGGCATACGTAGGTTTGCAAGCACGACATCCTGCTCTTCACAAAAGACAGCCTGCAAGGACTGAAGCCTTGGTGTCATAACTTCATGTGCTATCCACTCGTGGGTTAAGTCCATCCCTGGTTTCCCAAAATCTCCGGTTGCCCACACATGCGTATGTCTCCATCTGAGATGATATTCACGATACCATCGGTCATAATCGGCCTGCGAATAAGTTTCGTAGGAGAATAAACCAATTTGATTTTTTGGACCGGCCCATGCCCGACCGCGAGCATCTTTCAGTCCGACAATTGCGCCACTATCCTCAAACACAACCTCAAAATCTCCTAATACATAAGGCTGGTCACTTGATAAGATAGTTGCATCCGTTAGAGTGCTACGAGATGGTTTCAACGCGAGCAGGGCAACTTCGGCTTTCTCTTGTCGTTCAGGTTGAAGTGCTTGGATTGCTTGTTTCAAGTATTCACGCTGTTCCTGCCAAGACTTCTCTATAAGACTAAAGGAACGTGCATTCAGCTTGGCATCGGCTTCCTCACCAAACATTTCAATCATTTCAGCGCGGGAGTTCATTTCGTAGAACCGATATTCCAGCGGGTTTAAGTTGATATCGACCTTATCGCGTTTGCGTGCTTCTTGGAAGTCATCTTTACCATAGTGGATATAATCTGCAAGATATCTTTTGATATCTACACCCCACGTATGCTCAGGAATCATAATTAACTCATCACAGAAATTGCGATATTCTTCATCGCTGTCTGTTAACGCCCCTTCTTGCAGCCACTTACTCTTCAAGCGTAGCAATTCTCGGTAACATGCTAATTTGTAAGGGTCGGTGGAAGAACCGTGAATCCAGCTATCGCCGATTTCTTCTTCTACGACAGTTAAGGTATTACGAATAGCCCATACCTTTTCGGCATACTGGTCTAATGTGGAAGCTTGTATCACTGCCTGCGGATAAGCTTCTCGCAGCTTGGCGAACTCAGCTTCAATCTGCTGCACCGTAGAAGGGCCATGATTATCATGGGTATGCGCGAAGTAAAGGATATCGTTCAAACTTTCGATGTCAAAGGTTGTGCCGTAATCTTTGCTGTAGTGGACAACAATTTCAGATCCGTCCGTATTTCGCCATAAGAACATTTCAGGAACGTGAGGAACATAGCTGGAAGGGTTAACGCCTAAGTGCAAATACTTTAGACCAGCCTTTGCCATATGCGTGATTAACGAGCGTGTATGACCGGGAACGTCCGTCATTTTGGCTGCGATCGTACGCTTGCCAAATCGCTCATCAAGTCGCGTCGCCATTTGAATGCCATAGTCAAGCAATTCGCGATCATATAACTCGGTATATGTGGTGAAAGGGAGACCATGCCATCTAAAATAATCCTTTGCAATCGCTTCTTCGACTTGTTGTCTTACTTCGTTGGAACCGTGCTTTAATAGATGATGGATTAACCATGAGCCCGTTGTCCAGATAAAGGAACCTTTCTCCGGGTTCTCGGCAAAATATTTCGCTGTTTGAATCGCACTTGGAAAAAATTGCCCCATATATCGGTCCGTCACATTTTTCGCGAAATCCGTGTAGCCAATATCCAAGTGTGTTTTGAATATAACGTGAATGTGTGTTGCGCTCTGATTCAAGTTCATCGCTCCTTCCTCATAATCACGATTTCAGTGTATAGCAATTTATCTCATTTGACTTTTCGATTTATATTGAATAGGATCAGAAACAAATCAAGCAGAGGTGGAGTATAGATTGTGGCGAATCATATCAAAAATGAACGGTGGGTATATGTCATAGAGGGAGAGAATGGCAACTCGGCTCGAGTAAAGGATTTATTGTTAATGGGGTATGACCATTTTAGCAAAGCGATGCCTTTAACGAATCATGTGCATGAGGATGCATACGAATTCGTCTATGTTGATCAGGGGGCTGTCGACTGGGAGATCGGAGACGAAACATACCATACGAATGCCCAGCAAGTTATACATACAAGTCCGGGGGAGCGGCACCGTGCCAAATTTGATTATATTGGTCCATCCACCATTTGGTGGATGATTATTCGCGACCCAGCCCGAAACAAGGAATGGTTCGGGCTTCAAGAGGAGGAGCGTCAGATCTTCGTTAATTGGATGCAGAACTGTCCACGCATTCAATTGGTCAGCAAGGACGTTGTCGTCTATTTCAAACAATTGAAGCAGCTTCTACAGAACCAGAGTACGGTACTGCTGGAATTTCAACTTCGGCATTATGTCATGGAAATTTTGCTGCATCTATTTCATCATTCGCAGCTTGTTGTGCATTCCCCAAACATGCATACCTACACGCAGCAGCTGAAGGACAGACTTCAGCAGAATCCATCTGCTCGTTATTCAATTGAACAGCTTGCAAAGGAGTTCGGGTTGAGTGAGTCGCATTTCTATCGTGTGTTCCGAGAGACGAATGGACAATCGCCTATAGTGTATATGGAACGAGTTCGTATAGATTGTGCAAGCCAGATGCTGAAGGAATCGAAGATGTCCATCACGGATATTGCCATGGAACTTGGATTTAAGACAAGTCAGCATTTTGCTACAGTATTTAAAAAAATGATAGGGGTGACACCGAAGGCCTGGAGAAAGCAGAATATGCAGCGATGAATTTGGTATTGAAATTTTGAAAACACTCGTCATATAACGGAGTGGTCATATGAACTTAAAGATTGATCGGCAGGACTTGATGAACAGGTTTATTCTCGAACGCCGGCCCGGACAGTGCTTCTCAACTAGCGCATTGGATGTACTTAAATCTTTCAAGTCAAATAAAGCGCTTAAAGCTTTCGGCAATTTGTTGATGTTTCTACGGACGCGATTCTGAGATACAGCATCGCTTACGCTACAGCTCATTAATAGTATGGAAGTTTCTCTAGATTCGTTGCATGTAATAGTGTATAAATATTGGATAAACTTATAACAATTTGGGTATTCAAACAACTCAAACAAAATAAGAAAGGAAAACTTCTATTATTAAGATAAATCTATTATGGGAGGTTTTATTATGAAGAAAAAATTGATGATTTCCTTATTTGCCTCAGCTTTACTTGTGCTTCCAGTAATACCGGTGTATAGCTTTGCAGCGGATACATCCAAACCTACGATCATAAATAACGGCCAAATTAACAACGGTCGAGTTCTCATTCCGTTACGAGCTGTTTCAGAAAATTTAGGCGCAAGTGTGGAATGGTTTCAAACGGAGAAAGAAGTAAAGATTAAAAATGGAGACACGACCCTCTGGCTTGCTGCAAATTTCAAACGCGCAATTATTGAATCACCACCGACTACAGATAACCCGGATATTCCGCACCGGGAATATATTGATATAGATACTGCCACGCAGGTCATTAAAGGAACAACCTATGTTCCGCTACGCTTTGTCGGTCAATCGCTAGGTGCAAATGTCTTATGGAACCAACAGTCTAAGCAGGCGACCATAACATTGGGGGGTAAGGAACTCGTAGTCAACATGGAGCAACAATCTATTCAAATCTCTGATAAGCAGAAAATTATGGATCCACGGTTAAAACAACTCTCCGATAAATTAAATCAAGCAGCTGATATCTCTTCAATTAAAAATATTAGTTCCTACTTCAAACCGTACTTTACCGATAAATTAATTAAGTCTATCGTTCAAAATAAAGGCTTGAATACAGCTAGTACCTATGAATCGCCTGCCTCGTCGCCAGTATACATTAACAAGACTTTAGCCACGCTTGCGCAATCGGTTATATTGGCAAATGGTCTAACAGGAGAAGATCAATATGCCGAGGATCGTACGATCACTCTCGTATTTACGAATGGTGTATGGAAGGTCGATAGCGTCAGCAAGGGGTTGAGGGTACTAATCTCAGGGTTCTCAGATTTTCAACCTCAATAATTATTCATAGGCTCCTGATATTTGAGTAAGAAAAACAAAGAAAGCCCTCACAAGAAGGGCTTCTTTGTTATGTTTATTAATATTAAAGTTTGAAAAGCAATATGTGCCAGGGGAGATGCTAAAAAACGAGGGGTTAATAAAGAAGATTTATTCTTGAGATTTTTATTGCAGTCACATTTTAGGTTGAGCTCTTCGTTGTATAGAGTGAAAGGGGGGGAGACAGCTTGAATGATACGGAGTTAAATCAGATCATTGCAGATGTGTTGGATGGGAACACAGAACAATTCGAGAAAATCATGGAGATTTATCAAAAGCCGATTTTTCTCTACTGTTATCACATGCTGGGCAATTATGCCGAAGCCGAGGAAAACGCACAGGAGGTATTTTTGAAGACCTTCCGCACCTTGAAAAAATATACCCAATATCAGATGGATTTTGGCGCCTGGGTATACAAGATTGCCTACCATCAATGTATCGACATCATCCGTAAGCGAAAGTTGGTGAAATATTTGCCTTTCTTTTACCAAGATGAGAAAGAAAATAATGAAGTCGATTTGCATATTGAAGCCAACTATTTTGATGAATCCGTACATCAGGCCATGGCAAAATTATCGGCGGAAGAGCGTAATTTGTTAATCTTACGTTGTGTCGAGGATAAAAGCTATCAGGAGATTGGATTGATTCTCGGTAAAAACAGCGCCAGCCTTCGTAAAAGGTACGAACGTACATCTGCAAAATTTCGAAAGTATTATGCGCAAGTGAAGGGAGTGGGAGTGTATGAATATGGACAGGGATCGGGATTTGAAAAAACTGTTTGATGACCCGCGCATTCCCGACGCCGACTTGACAGGAAAAGTAATGAGAATATTACATGCTAAGCCAAAAGAAAAGGAGAGGTTTTTTATGAAATATAAAGTTGTTCTGACTGCGTGTCTAGGGATGATGTTAATGGCCTCCACGGGTTATGCGGCAGTTCAATATCATTCTTTGACCAATAAAGATGGCAAAGTCGTATATGAAACTAAATCTACAAATGATTACGTAAAAACAGAAACGAAAGATGAGGCAGCGCGGTTCAAGGCATTTTTTGAACTGAAGGAAAAGGTGCTTAAGAACGGGGAAGCTGGGCTGTTCTATATGGTTGCCAATAACCCGAATCATCAAACAGATCTTGGAACAAAGTTGACGATCTTCCATGATCCATCTCAATTGCGCGATAAGATTACGGATAAATCCATTAAGATCGCAGACAACATCAATGGAAATTATACATTCCAAAAGGCGGACGTAATCTTTAAAAATGCTCAGGAAGTGAATCCTCCTTCTTCGGAAGAAAAAAAGAAAATGGCAGAAAAGCTGAGAAGGCAGGCGGAAGAATCCAATCAGGGATATGCCATGATGCCGGTTGAAATGACAGATCAGTTTTTCCTTCTCTTTGCTACGTATCAAAATGGCGAAGATAAAATCGGGGTTGATATCACTAATCTGAGTGGAAAGAGCGATCCTACAATGTATATTGACGAGAAGGTTGAATTTAAGCAGGAGATGGTTCAAGTGAAGGGAGTAGAAATGCTGCATACAGAATTTGCTCCTTCGCAGACGCACGAGCTGAAATGGGTATACGAGAGCCCAGACAAAAAGGTGAAATACGCCTATACTTTACGGGGTGACCTAAATAAAGTAAGCAAAGAAACCCTAATGAAACTTGCCGAAGGCTATTTGGAATAATAAATACAACAACAACGGGAATCTCCTCCTATCCAATTGGGGGGATTCCCCTCTAGTAAACCATAGTCCTTCTTCATTTTTTATCATAATCGTTTCTAAGCACCGATTTTAATTCCGTGGAACAATGCAAAAGAACGGCCGCTGTTCGCATCATTTGCGACAGGGCCGTTTTTTTGTTTTTCATAGGTTAGCTGTAAATTGCTATTCTTGCCAAACACTCATAGGGTCCCATGGCTTGATCTGATTGCCATATTTTCCAGCCAAAAAAGCTTTCATGTCTTCCAGCTTAGCAGGCACCTCGTTCCAAATTGGAAAGGGTGGTAACCCTCGTTTGCTTTTCAATAGGATATCCACTGTAACATACAAGCGTTCTGGCTGAATCCAATGAAGGAAGCGGGAAATATGCATTTGCTTGGTCAGAGACAAGGAATCGATTTCGTCATTGTAATGCTTGTTGAACTCGCTGATCAGGTTCAAGAGGTAGTCTCTCTGTTCCTTCACGAAATCCAAACCGCAAATGGCGCCATGCCCTGGAACAACGATTTCGGGTTTAATTTCATCAATAATGCGATCAAGCACTTTAACCCAATTGAGGGTTCCTTCTTCGCTGTATGCCGTACAACCATTAAACACGACATCGCCAGCGAACAGCACTTTTTCTTTTGGCATCCACAACAGCAAGTCACTATCAGAGTGGGCTGGAGCTACGCTGTAAATCATAACTTCCGTATCGCCAAGACGGATGTTGATATCATCCTTTATCTCAATATTCGGGAGCACCCATTCTACGCCTTCCAGGTCGAATCCTTCAAATTCCGCTGCAAAAAATCGCTCGCCCGGAGTCGATTCCGTAGAATCCTTTCCTCTTCTGATGACGCTGTCCATCCAGGTGATATTTTCGGTGAGACGCTCTCTGGAGGCTTCCTTGTGCATAATAATGCAAGCATCTTCAAACACTTTGTTTCCCCAGGCATGGTCGCTGTTATAGTGCGAGTTCACCACATATGCGGGAGAGCCGCCGTTGCTTACTTCCATAAAAGCCTCTCTCATTTCCCGCGCATGGAACAAATCGAAGAACGTGTCATACACCAGCCCTTCACCCTTGTTGATGAACCCGGCATTGGCCCAACTGATCCCGCGATACGGCGAAATACCGGCAAAAACGCCATCTGCGACTTCAATAAATTTAACGCGAGGTTTTTGGATAATACGTCCATACTTCATGAAAATTCTCCTTTTTCGTATATGTTTTTGGGGTAAGGCATACTGACTATGGCTTTATTATAGAGAACGGAAAACATAAATGCAAGCAAGTACTTGCATGCATTTATGCTGTGCGATATGATAGTAACAGAACAACATCACACTACATGTATGGAGGCGCTGCAACATGAAGCTAGTAACCTTTCAAACCAAAATATCCCAGGAACCTTTGTTTGGGCTTGTAATTAACGAGAAATTTGTCGTGTCTTTTGCCGCAATCATGAAAAAGCAGGGAACATTCGTTGACAGCCTTGAAAGTATGGACAGCTATCTTCATTATTTGCCGGCAAGTTATGATGCCGCTAAGGAATTGATGCAATATGCTGTCGAACAGTCGCATCAATTTAATGAAAATGAAATCTGCCCGATTGTAACGGTAAAACTGCTGCCGCCAGTTCCAAATCCGGCTGCGCTTATCGATTTCGGGCTGACGCCAAGACATCTGAGAAATGCTGGCGTAAATCTGCTGCAAAGAGAATATACAGGGCCGGAAAGAGAAGAGCTTAAACAAAAAATCGCTGAAAAATTCCAGCAAGATCCGAATAAAGTAACTTTCAGTTATTACAAATGTAACCATAATGCATTAATTGGCGATGGAGATACGATTCATTGGCCTTCGTACTCTTCCTACCTGGATATTGAGCCGGAGCTGGCCTTTGTTACAGGGATGGAGAACTGCATTGCAGGTTATGTTATTTTTAATGACAGTACTGTCCGCGATGTGCAATGGCCGGATTTCCAGGGGCTGACCGGACCGACGCGCTGCAAAGATTTTGATCGCAGCAAAGGCATAGGGCCATTTCTGGTTACGCCGGATGAAATCGACAATCCGCTGGTACTGGATGTGAATGTATGCATCGGGGAGAGACTGCACTGGAAGGGGAGCACATCCGAGTATGCTGCACACCCTGCAAAAGTGATGGAGGAGGTTCTCAAAGTTTTCACGCCGCTCCCGGGCACGATTATAGGAATGGGGACGATACCGGATTGCTGCGCAATCGAGACCGAAGAATGGCTGTTGCCCTCTGACCGAATCCAGATTACATTTGATAAATTAGGCACGCTCACGCAATTGGTGCCTGATCATGTCAAGATTACGGAACCAAGCCGCTGGGAAAAAAGAAGCGATTTGCCTTAAAAAACGTTTATCAAAATGATGAACCCCGACCCTGCTGCATATGCAGAACTTGTAGTAGAATAGGATTAACATATGCAAAAGGAGAACTACAATGCAAACTTCAGACAGAATCATTGAAGCCGCGACACAGCTCATCAAAAAGAATGGCTATAGAGGAGTAAGCACCAAAGCCATTGCAACGGAAGCTAAAGTCAATGAATCTACGATTTTTCGGCAATTTGGAAGCAAGCAAGGCATATTGGAAGCCATCATTGAAAGACATTCGGATATTCCGCAATTTGAGAAGCTGTTAAAAGAGGAAGCGACCGATAATCCGGAAGTCGATCTGCTGAATGTAAGTCAGCAGTACCGTTTGTTTTTCCATAAAAATGCTGACATCATTTTGATTGGCATCCGCGACAAAGGAATGCTTCCCGAATTAGACAGAGTGCTCGCGGATCCGCCGGCGAAGCTTCACTCCTTGCTGGTTGAATATTTTGAACGATTGCAGAAGAAAAAAGTTATCGCCAGACAGGATGAGCGTCTTGTCGCAATGTCTTTTCTCTCGATGTGCTACGGATTTCAGATGAGCGAGCTGATTCACCGGCAATATCAATCCCAATTCGTCACCGAGGAAGAGTTCTACAAGCATAGTGTCTCATTGTTTGTTAAAGGAATTTTAGCCCAGTCATAAGCATTATTGATTTATCCCATTCATCTAATGGAAGAGCATGCAGCGACGGTTGATGATGTGGTGATTATTTTTAGTAATGGAAAATAAAATACGTGGATGCATTATATAGAAACTGACCATTAATTAAGCCCAATTTTTTTAGGGGCTTTTTTTTTTGGGGACTCAGGATTGTATTTAGTCTATACCCAAACTTTCGAGTCAGAGTTATTGTACGAGCTTAAATGCAAGACAATCATGCCTATTGCATTGGAATTATCCAGGGCTGTACTTACTTAATATCTTATAAGAAATTCTTGAAATTACAGAAATTTATCCAATAGGGGGATGCTATTATACAAATACAAATAAAGACGAGGTGATGATATGCAAGCAAAATTGGCAGCGGACGCCATTCCCCTCCCCAAAAAGCGGAACTCATGGATAAGGACGTTAAAAAAGTATAAAGTGATGTACGCTCTCTTGTTCCCGGCATTAGTTTACTTTGCCGTATTCAAATACATTCCTATGGCGGGAATCATTATTGCCTTTAAAAACTATAATCTGGCTTTGGGACTATGGGATAGCCCATGGGTGGGATTTAGAAATTTTACAGATTTTATGAACGGCGTTTATTTCTGGGACATCATGAGAAATACGATTATCATATCCCTGTATAAGCTGTTGTTCGGTTTCTCAGCTCCTATCATACTTGCTTTGCTGCTCAATGAAGTTTATACCCAATGGTTTAAGAAAATCGTTCAAACGATCACTTATTTACCCCACTTTCTATCATGGGTCATTGTTTATGGAATGATGGTGGCATTATTAGCCCCAGGGGATGGTCTTTTTAACATGATATTGAAGGAAACTGGAGTTGAACCCATCTCATTCCTAACGGAACCTGCCTGGGGCAGACTGCTGATCATCTTATCTGAAATATGGAAGGATATTGGATGGGGAGCGATATTGTACCTTGCAGCATTAGCAGGAATCGATCCAAGCTTATATGAAGCGGCTAGAATTGATGGCGCTTCCAAGTGGAGACAGCTATGGCATGTAACACTTCCCGGCATTCGAGGCGTGATGATTCTGATGCTGATCCTTAAATTAAGCCATATTCTGGATGCTGGTTTTGACCAAATATTCATGTTTGCCAACAGCTTTAATCAGGAGAAGATCGACATTATCGACACATGGGTATACCGTGAAGGGCTCGAGCGACTTAAGATTGGCTTGGCTACTGCTGTGGGATTATTTAAAGCGGTCATCGGATTTGTTTTAGTGTTGGCAGCGAATAAGCTCGCCAAAAAATTCGATGGGCAAATTTGGTGAGGTGGTTATCAAAATGATCAATCTGACAATCGGAGAAAAGGTCTGGCAAGCATTCGTTTATTTTATTCTTATTTTGCTAGCTCTACTTTGCTTATTACCCTTTCTATATGTGGTTGCTGTTTCAGTAACGCCAGAATCGGAAGTGCTAAGAAGAGGAATTGTTATTATACCAGAAACCTTTACCTTTCTAGCCTATAAAGAAGTATTCATTTCTCATGGTATTGGGCAGGCGTATAAAATCACATTGTTTCGAACGATTGTAGGCACTGCTCTCAATGTGTTCTTTACGGTAATCGCGGCATATCCGTTATCCAAAAAATATTTGCCGGGTCGCAGCCCATTTTTACTATTCATTGTCTTTACCATGATGTTTGGAGGAGGATTAATTCCGACTTATTTACTAGTCCGCTCTCTGGGATTGCTAAACAGTCCGTGGGTATTGATCATTCCAAATCTCATTAGTGCATTTAATCTGGTGATCATTAAAGGCTTTTTCGAGCAATTGCCTGCTGAAATCGAGGAATCAGCGAGGGTAGACGGTGCAAGTGAACTTCAGTCGTTATGGCGGATCATTTTACCTCTGTCCTTGCCCGTCCTTTCCACAATTTCATTATTTTACGCAGTCGGGCATTGGAACAGTTACTTCGATGCTATTGTTTATATCAATGATTCCAACTTAATGCCGCTTCAAGTGATCTTGCGCAACATCCTGCTTAACGTCGCAACACAAAGTGCTGATTCGCTTGCCAATACCGGAGCTGTTAGTACGTTCGCTATACAAATGGCAGCAGTTGTCGTAACTACAGTTCCGATTTTGATCGTTTACCCATTTATGCAAAAGCATTTTACCAAAGGTGTGCTCTTGGGATCGGTTAAAGGTTAAAAAGATATTCCAACCTGAGTTGTTACGGGGAAACCGTGATAATATAGAAGCAAAGGAGAGGTCATTATGCAACGTAAAGCGATTACATTTGCTATTCTGACAGCAATGGTCGGTGTGGGAACAGTATTGTCAGGCTGTGGGGAACAAAAAGAGGTTACATCGACAGCTTCGGGTAATTCACAAGGCCAGTCTAGTCCCTTTGAAACCAAATTGAAAATTTCGATGTTTAACCAAGGAACTTTCAATGCTGCTGCTCCGATTCCTCCCCGTGAAGAAGATATCCAACGCCAAATGTTGGAGAAAGCAGTAAATATCGACTTGGAAATGATGATTCCTCAATCAGGGCAAGCAACGACTAAATTAAATACGCTCATTGCTGGCGGAGATATTCCAGATTTGATCTTTTTGAAGAGCCGGGCTGATCTCGCGCAATATTATGACCAAGGCGTTCTTGCGGATTTGACACCGTATCTGGATCAATTTCCTGAATTGCAGAAACGTTTTAGCAACGACTCCTGGGAGGCGATGTCCTATCAGGGAAAAACCATTGGAGTTCCAGGTTATGATAATGTAAACGGTATTAGTCGAAGCTTCTTTATCCGTAATGATTGGCTGAAAAAGCTGAATATGGAAGTGCCAACAACACCTGACGAGCTATTTGAAGTTATGAAAGCCTTTACAGAGAAAGACCCGGACGGCAATGGTAAAAATGATACGTACGGATTCATAGGCGGTATGAATAAAGAAGGCAATCTGCAAACCTATGGCTTCGATAGTTTGATGTGGATGTTTGGTGTCAATCCTCCCTCAGCCATTGATGTGAAAGACAATGAACCAGTGTTCCTGTTTACCGACCCAAAAATGAAAGAAGCACTCGCTTATATCAATAAAATGATGGAAGCTAAAGTTGTAGATCCAGACTGGGTGACGATGAATACTCCCGATTTATTGGACCAAAAGCTATTTAAGGGTAAAGTTGGCTTCATGATAAGAGATGCCCGCAGGCTGGAACCAGATTATCAGCAAAAAATGAAAGAAATCAGTGGAGAGGTGCCGGAATGGATCGTCATTCCTCCAATGACAGGTCCTTATGGTGATCAAATTGTAGAGAGAAAATCGTTCCAAGGCAATTCATGGGCCATATCCAAGAAAGCGGATAAGGACAAAATCATTCGGATCTTGTCCATGCTGAATTATCTCTTTACGGACAAAGAAGCCTATCCGAATTTTGCATACGGAATTAAAGGGATTCATTGGGATTTGGTAGACGGCAAGATCAAAAATAAAACCTCCGAATTATCAAAGGAAATGAAAGAAAAGTACTTATGGGTCGATCATTATAGAATGCCGCGTCGTGGTGATGATGCTGAGTACTTCAGCTTCCAAAATCCGAAGACGGCAGAAGCTTTTGAGAACAATCAGAAATACGTGGCGGCTACGTTGCCCGGGAATTTATTGACTGAAGACCCGAACGATTCATTGGCTGCTGACCGCCAACGCTACATTAATGAAAGCTTGGTCAAATTTATGACTGGCAAAGAGCCTCTTTCGAACTGGGATAATTTCCTCAATACATTGGAAACTAAGTTTGACATGCAGAAGTATAAAGATTCAGTAATCAAGCAATTTAAAGAAGCAGGCTTAATCAAGTAAATCAAACGAAGAGAGCGGCTATAATTAGCCCCTCTCTTTATTGAAATATAAGAAAGTATAAGTTTTACTTTATACTTAATCCTTCTATTTTTCGAAGAAACGCTTATCGTCCTTAAAAAGGACGCCGAAGGCGTTTCTTCTTATCATATGCTATTATTTGTTTATTACAGATTTAAAAGGAAGATGATCGATGCGAAGAAGAATCAGCTTGCCTTTAAAACTATTTTTTATCGTATTTGCATTTGTATTAAGCTGCATAATCTTGATAAGCCAATTGTCTTATCGTTATGTCCAAAAGGAAATAAGAACCTCTGACATTTATTACACCAACCAAATACTTGATAAGATTGATCAGTATTTCACAGTTAATTTTTCCTCCTTCCAGACGATGCTGTTCTCGGTCGAGTCATCGGTGAAAGCCAACATTGACAATCCGGACGTGATTAAAAAGCAATTAAGAGAGCTCTATGAACTCAACAGTAATTACGTCAGTAATATTTATTTGATCAAAAGCGATTTATCTATTCTAGGCGGAAGTACACCTACCCGAATATTTGATGAACCTTTAGCTGAAAGAGAACCATTGTTTGATGCAGCTGACAAGAATAGAAGGATTACATTTGTCAGTGATCCTTACAAATCTAAATATTCCGGCTGGACAGTTACGATGGTCCGATATCTGAACAGTGCTCCGTTTCCTATGGCCATTGCAGTAGATTTAGATCTAAATGCCATTGAAGATACCTTGTTCAAGATTAATAAAAAAGAACAAATGAATCTGGCTCTAATCACCGCATCGGGAAAAATCATTGCCGGATTTTCGGAAAATAAAGGCCCCCTGAATGTTCAAGATCATACTTTTTCAATCGGTGAAACGTCAGCAGAAGAAATTCTGGATACTACAGAAACAAACCTTCAACTGCACACCAAGGAGGGGATTCAAGTCTCCCTTCTAAAAAAACCGACTGAAAAATTCAACTGGACCATCATCTCAATCAACGATGAATCACGCTTGAAAGCTGCTTTATCCAGATTGGAAACCTATTATATCGAGCTTCTAGCTGCTGGTTTTCTCTTAAGTCTGTTCGTTTCCTTCTTTATTGCCAAATATATAAGGAACCCGCTCTATGCACTCAAAACAAAAATGAAGCGGGTGGAGCAAGGCTCCCTCACAACTACAATATCGATTAACCGAAATGATGAGTTTGGAGATCTCTCCCGAGCATTCGATCGTATGCTGCAGCAAATTGTGGAACTGATTCGGGGAGCAGAGCTTCATAACGAACTTGAACGAAAGCTGGAAATTCAAGTGCTGCAGTCTCAAATAAACCCTCATTTTCTGTATAACACGCTTGGTTCTATCAGCAATGTCATACGACTCGGACAAATAGAGAAAGTAGATGTGGTGATCGAGTCTCTCATTTCAATATTGGAATATGGGATAGCCGACGCTTCGGAGAAGGTATCACTGCGTCAGGAATTGCAAAATGTATCAGACTATATCGCGATCCAGAACATCCGCTATAACCGAAACTTCCAATTAATCGAAAATATCGAAGCAGGGCTAATAGATTTTCCGGTTTTTCGAATGCTGTTGCAACCCCTTGTGGAGAATAGTATCTTCCATGGTTATAACGGAGGGGGGATCGAAGGCCCTATTACTATTCATGCGTACAGGGAGGGTGGCAACGTCATCATAGAAGTAGTTGATCAGGGCGAGGGAATTCCAACTGATAAAATAAAGCATATTTTAATTTCAGAACCGGGGGATGTGGAATTGAAAAGGAAAAGAATCGGGTTAAACAATATTCATGACCGAATCAGACTTCACTACGGAGAACAGTTCGGGCTCCAAATCATAAGCATACCTAAGGAAATAACCCGGGTTCGCGCCTTATTCCCAGCAGGCTTGTTTAAAGGAGATGCATGATGATGAGAGACTACACCTGCTTCATTGTTGACGATGAAGATCTAATCATTCAGAGATTGGAATTGTTTTTTCACGAGCGCTCCCTTAGGGATAAGCGATTTCATTTAGTGGGAAAAGCGAATAATGGGCTGAAGGGGATAGAGGAGATCGTAAAGCTTAAGCCGGATATCGTAATATCTGATATCGTCATGCCGCGAATGGATGGGATTTCCATGATTGAGCAGCTAAAGCCAAAGCTTCCCCATACCCAATTCATTCTTTTGACCGCTTATTCATCCTTTGAATACGCCCAGAGAGCTATTCAAGCCAACGTATTGGAGTACATTGTTAAGGTTCCGCTCAGAGATGCGGATTTGGATCGAGCTTTAGATAAGGCAGCCGGGATTTTAAATGAAGTTAAGAAAAAAGAAGCGGAATTTCAATCTTTAAACGTATCCGTGCTTGAAAATAAATATAGAGTCCGCAAGCAATTTTTTAACGAGCTTATCAGAGGCGAAATCCCTTCTCATCGGGCATCAGATTTTGCCAATCGTATGCAGTTCCATTTCTTTCAAGCCAACTATCGCTGCTTTATTGTCGAAATGAATATGTATGAAAGTTTCCGAAATGATTATTCAGCGTCTGATCAGAACATATTGAGGTATGCGATTACAAATATAATCGAAGAAACGGTGATGAATGGTGGCAGTGGTGTAGCTGCGGATCTATCCGATAATCGTTTTATTGGCTTTCTATCCTGGGAAAATAATCGTAGTGATCTGGAAACGGAATATGATTGCCAGACATTGGGGGGGCAGATCGTCTCCCATTTGCATCAATATTTGAATCAAAGGGTATCCGTCGCTTTTGGAGGTCCGCACCGAGGCTGGGAATCCATCAAACAAGCTTACACGGAAGCACAAAATGTGAGTGATGATTTCTATTATCATTCAGAGAAAGTAGTAAAAACACCCATGCATCGGTTCCATTACCATAATGACAGAAAAGAAGAATTTCAGCAGAAATTGGCTGATTTTCTTGCTGGGGTGAAAAGAAAGGTTTCCAAGGAAGAGCTGGAGAAAGCATTTGCTGATCTGAACCAATTTGTTACGGACCATAAAATCCATAAGTCCATCATGGCGCCTATGTTAAGAGACTTGTACAGAGACATTATTGTGAAGTTTAAATCGGGGAACAAGTTGGCCACGGAAGTAGCAGAGTTTCCCATAGAATTTTTAGCTTTTCGGGAGCAGCTTGCCTATATTGGCGACTTTACCTTCGAATATGTACACGCTGGCCAACTTTTACATCGTATAGAAATCATGAGTGCTATGCGGTTTATAGAGAAAAACCTGAAACAGCGATTAACGCTCGAGGCGATTGCCGAGGAAGTGAATTTAGCTCCATCGTATTTTAGCAGCTTATTCAAAAAAACAATGAACGAAGGTGTTATCAGCTACATCAATCGTAAAAAAATCCAATTAGCTCTCGAGCTGTTAAATGTTCAGGATTATTCTATATTGGAATTGTGTGAGGAAGTAGGAATTGTGAATGAAGGTTATTTTTGTAAATTATTTAAAGAATATACGGGTGATACTCCTAAGCAATATCGGATAAAAATGACACGGTATGAATCCAATTAAGGTTGCAAAAAATGTGTGATTTTTTCGCGAAATCATGTAAAAAAAAAGGAAGCAAAAGGATTACCATGATAGAAGGATCTAATCATGGAGGTTATCAAAATGGAGCTTATTAAAGCAGATGTAACCGTCGTCGGCGGAGGTATTGCTGGGATATGCGCTGCTATTGCTGCCGCACGCCAAGGGCTGCAAGTGTCACTTATTAATGATCGACCGGTTCTTGGGGGAAATGCAAGCAGCGAGGTCAGGGTTCATATCAACGGGTCGGCATATCTCGGAAACAGTCCATCCTATTATGCACGCGAAGGAGGGTTGGTGGAAGAACTCAAGTTGAAGATTTTCCACTATAATCCGTTATACAACAAGAAGCTGATGCTTTCGCTTTCGGATACGGTCTTGTTGGATATGGTCTATGCTGAGCCTAACATTTCTCTATTTCTGAATACATGCGTGCATGAGACGGGCATGGAGAACGGCAGAATTAAATGGGTGGAGGGCCTTCAATTGGCTTCCGAAAGGAAATTCCGTTTTGAAAGCCGAACCTATATCGATTGCTCTGGAGATGGAGTTGTCGGATATCAGGCAGGTGCTCTCTTCCGATGGGGGAGAGAAGCGAAACATGAATACAAGGAAGAATTGGCTCCTGAAGTGGCGGACCATTACACCATGGGCGATACGATCCTGTTTCAAGCCCGTGACGTAGGATATTCCGTTCCATACAAAAGACCTGGCTTTGCGTATGATATTACGAAGTTGGCCTTTTTCGATAGTATCAGAAAAGGCTTAAACCATCGGGCTTTTCCAAGAAAAATCAACGGGCTTGGCGGATTGTGGTGGCTGGAATACGGCGGACATATGGATATTATCAAAAATAATGAAGACATCGCGTTGGAGCTGCGGAAATTGGTATACGGGATTTGGGATTATCTCAAAAATAGCGGTGAATTTGATGATGTAGACAATCTCATTTTGGATTATGTATGCCCGATCCCGGGAAAGCGGGAGTCGAGGCGGTTTATTGGGCATCACATGTTGTCTCAGAACGATCTCACAGCAAAGCCGCATTTCGAAGATGCTGTATCCGTCGGTGGATGGTATATGGATTTACATGCTAATAAGGGCATCTACGATGAGGGACCGGCTACAGCTTGGAATTTCGTGCCTGGATTGTACAATATCCCTTTCCGCAGTTTATATTCACGAAATATTCCTAATCTCATGTTCGCTGGTCGCAATATAAGTGCTACCCATGTGGCTTTCGGATCTACAAGGGTTATGGCAACCTGCGGTTGTATGGGGCAGGCGGTTGGAACAGCTGCTTCGTTGTGCTCAAAATATGAGGTAGACCCTGCGGCTATAGTCGAAGCTCATATGGGGGAGCTGCAGGCGCTATTGCTTCGAGACGGACAAACCATTGTAGGCCTTCAAGAGGAATTGGATCCTTACTTCGCTGACGGATTAACTATTCGTGCCTCGTCTCAGCGCAGCTATGACAATCTTCATCCAACCGAAGAGATTTCCTTGGAGAAAGGGTTATGTTTGGTCTTGCCGATTCAGACATCCGTGGCTGAAAGCGTACGGTTCAAAATTAAAAATAGCTCCAAGCATTCGGAAACTCTACATGTGAAGCTTTTTGGCGGGGAACGAAAGGAAAACTACATTCCAACCAGCGAGTTGAGAGACTACCACTTGGTTATTACAGCCGGTCATGACGACTGGATTACGCTAGACTTGGACTGCAAGAAACCGGCTGACGACAAAATCTACATCATATTGGAGGGCACGGCGAGCCTTGCCATATACGGTAATGAAGAGAAATTGACAGGAGCGGTCAGCTTCCACTATAGGCCGGAAGAGCCGTCCAGGCTGAAGAAATTCAATAAAAGCATTTGCTTTAAGGACCTGGTGCCAGCTCAGAATATGTATAGTCCTGAGAATGTTGTCAATGGCTACTCCAGACCTTATGGCCAACCGAATGGCTGGATTTCTGAACATTCGGAAGGACAGGAATGGTTGGAATTCTGTTTTGCAAGCCCCAAAAATCTGGACGAAATCCATCTTGTTTTTAATTCGCAGCTGGATTTGGAGCATTTCAACGACCCGATTGAGTCCCTTATCCAAGATTATGATATGACCTTGACCTTAGAAGACGGAACCGAGAGGACAATCATAACTCGTGGAAATTATCTCACGTTGAATAAACATAAGATAAATGCGAACGGTGTAACCCGAATCCGGATTAATTTCTGCGCAACTTATGGTTCGCCTTATTTTGAAGTGTTTGCTGTAAAATTGTTTGCTCCTAAAATCGATAAATGAGGACAGGTGAAGTCACGATGAAGGAATTATTCCCTCGTAAAGGGCTCCCCAATATAATTCAAAAATTGGAAAATGGGGATACCGTAACAATCGTCTATTTCGGCGGCAGTAATACACGTTCTGAAGGCTACAGGGTTATGACGGCGGATTGGCTTCGTAAGCAATATCCTAAGGCGGATATCCGCTCTGTGAATGCAGGCATTGATGGGACAGGATCGGATTTGGGCTGTGCCCGTTTGGAGACAGATGTACTGCGTCATCGACCTGATCTAGTATTTGTTGAATTTGTCGGTAATGATGGCGGAGATCCCGAATCCAAGGCGCGGATCGAAGGGATTGTCCGTCAGATCCGCAAGCGGAGCCGGTTTACTGATATCCTGTTCGTTTATACGCTGAAGGAGCGGGATGTGGCCTTATTTCAGTCTGGAGAATACCAGAAGGGGGCTCTAATGCAAGAGGAAGTGGCCGACTATTACGGTATTCCTTCGATTCATCTGGGCGTAGCGGTCAGTCACTTGGTGTCGGAGGGAAAACTCGTTTTCACCTCAAGGGAAGACGTGTCCATTTCCGGAGCCGTTGTTTTTACACATGATTCGATCCATCCGACTATTCCCGAAGGACATCAGATTTACACGGATACGATCACCCGGTCATTTGAGAAAATTAGAGAACTTCAGGATCATCCAGGAAGGTCAGTACATCACTTACCTCAGAATCCGTTGGTCCCGGCTAATCCTTGGGAATATGCGAGCATGCTGTCATTGGATAGTCTTACCGATTTTTCCGCAGGATGGTCTTACATGACTCCCGATGATTGTGCTTTAGTACGCGAGTACAATTGGTTGTTCCCCGGCCTGTGGCGAGCAGTCGATCCTGGAGAGGCTATTACGGTGCAGTTCGAGGGAACCCATATCGGGTTATTCGATATCGGGGGGCCTGATTCTGGCAGATTGAAGGTGTCGGTGGATGGTGGGGAACCCTTTATTGTCGATCGATTCACACTACACAACGATCATAATCGTAATCAGTATGTATTCTTGCCGGAGCTCCCGAATGGGAAACATACGGTGCGCTTCGAAGTCGATACCGAAAAGACAGACAAAGCGGCTGTATTTGAGGCATGCGGCAATGAACGAAGTATTGAGCATGTTCGGCAGCATCCAGATTGGTATGATCAAACGGTGATCCAGCTTGGAAAGTTGTTATTGGTGCAGCCGCCATTATAATTAATCATAAGGTTTTCTCCAATTGAAAGACCTATATCATACTGACTGCAGTTGAGCGGCCAGTTATGATGTAGGTCTCTTTTTAAAGGAAGACAATGTCGTTTCTTCTTGCTTAAAATCTTATAAGAAATTCTTGAAATCAAAGAAATTTCACAGTGATGTGACATGCTATGATAAAAACGACGGAGCGGGATTAGCCAGAAGAATACGGCTGATTGCTTCTTTATGATCTTCGAACAAAGGAGGGTTTTATTATTTTGAAAGCGTTATCAACTTAAGGGAGGCTGTGAGTTGTATGATAAAAAGGAAGCTGTTTTTCTTAATCGTTTTCATCGTGACGATATTAGTTCCTTTCAGCCTAGACGGAATAAGGACCGCTTATGCAGAGACCTTACCGTATAAGACGATTATCATCGATGACGGGAGCATCACGATCAATGATGTTGTGACACCTGATGTGGGTAACGAGAACAACGGATATTCGGCTCCAAATTGGACCACAAGTACCGGGGTGAAGGGGTATGATAACTCCAGCTCCAAATATACGAGTACAGCAGGCAGAACGATATCATGGAATCCACGATTGGAAGCAGGAACGGCGAGAATTTCGTTATACAAGCTTAACTGGGAAGATAAAGCGGATAGCAATGTAAAAATTGAAATCGTCCACAATGGAACGACGGATGTTCTCTTTATGGATTTGAGACCTTCATTTGGCGCTTCTGTGGGATGGGTTGATTTGGGAGAGTACTATTTTTCCGGAGTTGGTAACGAATTTGTTAGATTAACTCGGTCTACCAGCACAACCAGCACGATACTTACTCGTGCAGATGCGGTCAAGTTCGAAGGGAATATTCAGCAAAAAAAGCCTCATAAGACGATCATCATTGATGATGGAAGCCTCACGATTGATGATGTCGTCACCACTGATGTAGATAACGCAAATAACGGGTTCTCCGCTCCTGATTGGACTACAAGTACGGGAGTGAAGGGATATAATAATTCTAGTTCCAAATTTACCGATGCAGTAGGAAGAAGCATCACATGGAATCCGCGATTAGAAGCAGGGACGGCGAAAATTTCATTCAACAAGCTTGATTGGGCGGATAAAGCAGACAGTAATGTTAAAATCGAAATTGTTCACAATGGGATTACGGATGTCATGTTTATGGATCTGAGACCCTCGTCGGGGCCATCGGCCGGATGGGTTGATTTGGGGTCCTATTATTTCAGTGGTGATGATAGCGAATTTGTCAGACTGACTCGAACACAACCTACGACCGGAAAAATCATTACGCGGGCCGATGCGGTCAAATTTGAAGGGAATATACGGCAGCAAGCTCCGCCGTTGCCTCCGCTGCGCAGCCGTACATTGGCGAATCTCAGTTACACGGAAAAAGGCAGCATCGAGAATGCCAGCTATAAGGCTACCTTTTATGAAGCTGCTTGGGATGAAGGCAAAACCATCGTTCGTGATATGTTCTACAAGGATACGGATACGGGGAACTGGATGCCTGTTAATAATGTGGCGGAAAGACTTGAAGAACAATGGGTCTTATTGGATGGGAATGCGGGGAGTCGAACCAATTATTACGATACGATGAACAAACGCTGGATTACATTCGACGAGATCAATTTCCCAGACAGCCACACGGCGATATTAACCGATTCTTCACATGAAAGCGATTACGATTTACAAGTGAACTGGTCTATGTCAGGGGACAAACCTGATGTTTCCTTCGCCTTTACACCTCGCAAGGATGGCAATTATGTAATCGGTTATCAGTCCTTCACAACAGAGCAAATCTCAGACGTCAATGAAGTGTTAAATGGTTTCAGATCACACGCCAAAATGGTAGGTTCAGTGGAATCAACAAGCTTAAGGGAACTAAGCGCTCCGATGAGTCTAATTGAGAAGAATGACGGTTCGGGGAATCCATTGACATATGGGGTATTTGTACCGTCGGATGAGCTTCCGGTTGAATTTGAACCGACGGGAGGCGTTACTAAGCAAAGGCTTGGCATGAGCCTTGTCAACAACGAAGGCAGCGTGCAGCCAATCTTGTACGCTCCTCAATTAGGGACCTATTCTCAAATGAACGCAGAAAGCACTTATCAATTTCATATGGGACTAATCACTCAAAAAAGCAAATTGTATGAGTCCTACGCGGATATTCTTCGCAAAGAGTACGGTTATTCTGCTTACCGGGAAAATGTATCAGATCAGTCGCTTACTGACGCGATGTTCAATATGATCGATTTACTTAAGATAGAGCCGCAAGGGGATGACTCTGTTGATTATGTCCCGTCAGCCAGCGGGTGGTGGAGCCGTGCCAAGGGCTTTATTGACATCGAAAACGAGGATAGCGTTCGAACAAGCTCGAATGCAGTTCTTTTGGGGGCTTACTATTTGACTGGGGATGACCAGCTCTACGATACGAGAGCATTGCCGTCCGTCCAGTATGGCTTATCGCGAAATGGTATAGGCTGGTCGCCTACGCAAAAGCCAGTATACGGTGTGCCGTCGTTATGGAAAATGGCAACCTTGCCGTTTGATTTTTCAAGCGTAACCGCTCTCAATCAGATGATGGGTACTTCGGCAGGAATTGGAGCACTGGCACAGGAAGAATACCTCGTGCGTGATCCTGACCAGAAAGACCGGGGTCCTGTCATTCAACCCCTGATGATGTATCGTATGACGGGAGATACGCAGTATTTACAGGCTGCCAAGGATGCAGCCGACAGCTATATCATGCAGCAAATTGATACGCCTGCATCCGTCAATGTGAGTAAAAATGAGTTCATTTATTATTATAGCAAGCTGTGGATGGAGATCTTGGAGCTTTACGAGGAAACTCAGGATCCCAAATACTTGAATGCTGCTTATAAGGAAGCCAAACGGTATGCAACGATGTTCGTTGCTCGTCCGGTTCCTGAAGGTAGCGTTACGATTCCGCAGCCTGAGACGTATAATTACGCGGAGTCGTTCCATTGGCCGGAAAGTGGTAAATATCAATATCCTCGGATCAAGCTCCCAGAAGATGTAGCCGGAGGCGTACAAGCGGATAGTTGGCTTGTTTCTCCCAATGGATTGACGTTTGAAGCGGGAAGTACAACTGGCTATTATCGGATGAATGCTCAGGAAGCTCCATTCATGCTGAGATTGTCGCTCTATACAGGTGATAAACTGCTGCAGGATATTGCTCATAATGCAGTTATTGGACGATATTCTAGTTATCCAGGTTATTACTATAAGGGCTTCGCCGTTAGCCAACTTGAGCCAGAGTTTCCTCTGGAAGGCCCAAGCGGGGCTACATCCATCTATTATCACCATATCCCGGGACAGCTCGGGCAAACGATGGATTATTTGATCAGCGAACAAACGTTGAAATCGAATGGTAGTATTACATTTCCTTCTGTTTTTGAAACTAATTTTTTATGGTTCAAATATCACCTCTATGGAAATAAACCAGGGAATTTTTACGGTAATTCCGACGTTTGGCTCTGGATGCCCAAGGGGATTATCAAGACCAACCATCCTCAATTGAACTGGATAACGGGAGAGAGCGGGAATAAATTCTACATCGGGTTAAGCAACGAATCATCAGCTGAAGTCCAGACTCCGATCGAATTGAATGCGCAAATCATTGGGTTCAACCCGGCACAAGATTATACCGTAACCATCATCCGCGACAATGGCACACCAGAGCAAGCGGTTATGAGTGGTGGAATCATTCAAGCCACGGTTTCAAGCAAAGGAATAACCGCTATCATTGTAGAAGGACTCAACATTGATGTGCCGCTGCACCAGGTCAGAACTGCTGATACATCGGATGCAAGCTATTTCTTCGATATCCACAGTCCAATAGATGCGGTTAAAGGTATGCTGATCGTCAAGCCCGACGAAACGGCCTATGATGCTTATGTGCAGGCAAAAACGACAAAACCAGCGACGATCCATTATTCCTTGGATGGCGGAGTAACGTATACAACCATTCTAGATACGATCTATCCGATGGAATGGTCGATACGGGTAAACGATTTATCCCAAACCTTCACTTATTATGTGGAATCGGATGGGAAACAGACCCGCAAGCGGACACTCTATTTGCCTGATCAAGTACAAGAAACTCCAGTTCAACCGGATTGGCAGGAGAGTTCATCGATCATTGTGGATAATACGGAGGCAGAGACAGAAGGCGTCTGGATACGGGATACAACGGCTAACGACTATTACTATGATAACTATGTGTACGCCAAATCGACTGCCGGCACAGCGACAAGCAGAATTAAATGGCGGCCTGAGCTGCCGGAAAGTGTTACTTACAGTGTGTATTACAAGCTTCCGCAAATAACCGCTACAAGTGAAAATTGGGCAACGAATGCCTCATTTACCGTTTATTATAGTGGAGGCTCCGAGACGGTTACCGTTGATGAGACAACGGCCAATGGGACTTGGGTGCACCTGGGAGATTATCCTTTTGCAGCAGGCGATAGCGGATATGTCGAATTAACCAATAAGGCCAACAAGTCACGGGTAGTTGCCGATGCGATGATGTGGGTGGATCCAAACAGTATGCCGCAATTGGAGTCTGTGGTGATCCTGTCGGATCGGGGTGAACTGCAAATGACTCAAACCGCACAACTAAGCGTAACCGGCTATTTGGATAACGGTCTGATTGGTGATCTATCACAGGCAAATGTGCAGTATTTCGTTGATCGAACCGATCTGGCTGAAGTGGACAGTAGCGGTATGTTGACCCTTCTAAGTCTCGACGGAGAAACGGATCATATTGAGGTATGGGCCACTGTAACGATTGACGGGGTGACCTTAACAACACCTTCTATGACAATTGCGATCAGGGACTTAACGGTTATTGTTGACAGCACGAATACGACTGGGTTATACACGACAGAAGGATCTTGGAGCCAAAGCAATTTAGCTGGATACAAAATTGGGGTTAAGTCCCGTTATTCTACCGTTCAAGGTTCATCAGCGACGTGGAAAGGCCAGTTCCCAGAGGGGAAATATACGGTCTCCATTTACAAGCTCGTCCATACGACGGCAAACGATAACTATGTCAAAGTGGAAGTGAAGCATCAGTCGGTTACCGAGGTTACGTATATTGATGCAACCGTCGGCTCATCAGGTTGGGTTAATCTAGGAACGTTCGACTTTACTGGAGACGGCAGCGAGTACGTTCGTCTAACCAGGGTTACTCCGACAACGGTAGATCCGCCAACTCTACCTGCCGATATGATTTATACGAGGGCTGATGCAGTCAAGTTCGAACGGCATTCCGTTAGCCCGGAATTGCTTGCAAATGGGGTGCCAGGTAAACCGATACTTTCGAATAATAGCGGTGTTGCGACAGGTATAAATGATGGCAATTATGAGGTTACAATGAATATGTGGTGGGGAAACAATGGCTCACTGTATAAGTTGTACGAGAATGGTCAATTGATCCAAACGAAGTCACTGGCCGATGTTTCGCCAGCCGCCCAGACTTCCATTATTCCTATTCAAGGAAAGCCGAATGGAACCTATGTGTATACATGTGAGTTATCGAATTTGTATGGAACGACTTCATGTGATCCACACACCGTCACCGTGGCTGAGGCGAATCCCGGCAAACCTGTGTTGTCTAGTGACAACTGGGATCAAGATGGCGACTATAGTATTACTGCTAATATGTGGTGGGGCACGAACGCAGAACAGTATCGATTATATGAAATGGCGAACTTATTGAAACGCAATCTTTATCTTCACAAACACCAAGTGCTCAATCGGCCATTACACAAATTTCAGGAAAATCTCCTGGCATCTATCAATATCGCGGTGAGTTTATGAATGGAAGTGGAACAACGGAAAGTGATACGATACAGATTATTGTAAAATAAACTTATGAGCTGAGTGGATGAGAACAATCCATTCGGCTTTTTTATTTCCTGGAATTTAGTATGATCTATTTTTCTATATTCGAAGTGAAGTCCAATATGTCTGTGTATCCAGTGGTAATATGGTTTATAGAACCGTCGCTGGCTTAAACAAACAAAGCCTGACGGATTCATATCCGCCAGGCTTTGTTCAACTAAGAGCCGTAAACCTCAAAATCGAATATCGAATATCCGTATACGGTACCTCTAGCAGTACACAGCACTCTGACGTAACGTCCACTATTTGCAGTAAATGTAATATCGTCAATAGAACCATTACCGGTCGTTGTTACGTAAACATCCGTCCATGTTGTTGCGTTATTAGATACCTGAACTTTGTAGCCTTTAGCGTAAGCGTCTTCCCAATTCAACTTGACGCGGTTCACACTTTGGGTTGTACCCAAATCGACATAAATCCATTCATTATTGCTTCCTTCCATGCTAGCCCAACGGGTAGTAGAGTTGCCGTCTGTTGCCTTGGAAGCTTCAAATCCTGCACCTTCGATAGAGCTGGCTACCGCTGTCTTGCCTAGCGCAAGGTTGGTGCTGTCAGAAGGAGTTGGATTTGTATTTGCTATAGCGGTATTGCTGTTAGCAGACAGGTTGCCTGCGGCATCTACAGCTTTCACCGTATAGCTGTAAGCTGTAGCTGCGGTAAGACCGGTATCGCTAAAGGATGTGTCTGTAGGTGTGCCTACTTCCAAACCGCCACGCAATACCCGATAGCCGGTTACTCCGACATTATCCGTGGAAGGAGTCCAACTCAGACTGATTTGGCTGCTTGAAGTTGCTGTTGCGGTCAGATTCGTTGGATCTGAGGGAGCTTGTGTATCCGCAGCACTGTAGGTAGGCTTCCACCAGTTACCCGAGATGAACAGTAGGTTCAGCATGTTAAAGGAGTCGCTGAAGTAGCTTTCCTTTTTATTCTTCATCCAGTCCCATCCTGCATTGACCCAAGCTTGATGCGTGCTGGTAGTCGTCGCTGCGGAGATGAAAGGCGCTACGAATACCGCTGTTGCATAAGTACCACGATTCGCACCGTTCAATTGGTAACCGTCCTTCACATTGTTCGGATTGTTGCTTGCTTTTCCTTTGATCCATACCACCATTTTATTGGCAATATCCTTTCCACGGGTATCTCCGTACAAGGCGTAATCCATTACGATACGAAGCGGTACACGGCTTGCATTGTAGTTATATTCATTTGTTTCAGGGAACTCTTCCAAATAATTTTGAGGAGCCGGCTTAGGCGGGTTTCCTACCACGAAGTCCGATATCAGGCCTGTTCTAGACGAATAAGCTGCAGTAAATTGGCTATATACGTTATACAGATTGTTGATGACATTTAGCCAAGTTGAATCTCCAGTTACTTCATTGAAAGCCCGTAGATGGCTGAGCATCCAGTCGGAGGGACGCGTATTCAAGGCGCTCTTCGTATCCCAGTCACCAAGGTTCAGTCTGTTGTTAGTTGTCACATTGCTAAGCTTAATAGCGCCAATCATCTTTTTGGCTTCAGCCAAATAATTGATCGTTCCGGTCGAGCCCCATTGGCGATCGGCTAGAATAAGGGAGTAAGCGATATCAAGGTCCCCGTCTGTTGCCGAACCGAAGTGTCCTTGAGCCCCAGTATTATCTGCTACTACCCATCCCATCAGGTTCGGGTTGTTAGAGCTCTTGAATGCTCTGGCCGTTTTGAACAAACCGTCATAGATTATTCTGGAATTCGTATCGTAACCGGCCATAAGCACAGTAATGACCATACCGTATCCTTGGCCTTCCGATGTGCCTAGCGGATCGAAGCCGTCCGCTTCGCCAGTAATATCACCTTTTACATAGTATCCTCCTGGCAGCGAGGATAAGTTGTTTTTAAGATAAGTAGCCTTCCAGTAGTCATAGTAGGAAGCTACTGAACTGTTCAACGAGGATTGACTGACGTGGTTTGGTTTAATGATACCCGGATAACTGACTTGTTGAGGAAACGGTTTCAATTCACCCGCTCCATGAGCTTTTGGTTGAAGCGGTGCAGGTGCGGCTAATGTCGATAGAAGCATAACCGCCGAAAGCATAACAAGTAACATCACTTTCATTGTGCCTGAGGTCGATTTCAATGAGTACATAAAAATTCCTCCTTAAGTGATGGTTAGTTTAATTAACGTCAATGAATTCTCCTTCCCTATAGAATGATCTAATAAGTGCTACACATGCCTATAAAGTTTAAGCGCTTTAACTTTAAGGCGGAAGTGACATTTCACTTATATGCTGAAGAGATTTGAAGATACACGCTTTGATAAGGAATCATCGCATCCTCAACGTCACTATTATCACTTTCATTGTGCCTGAGGTCGATTTCAATGAGTACACAAAAATTCCTCCTTAAGTGATGCTTAGTTTAATTAACGTCAATGAATCCTCCTTCCCTATAGAATGATCTCCAAAGTAAGACGCTTAACAATTAGTGCTACACATGCCTATAAAGTTTAAGCGCTTTAACTTTAAGGTGTAAGTGACACTTCACTTATATGCTAAAGAGATTTGAAGATATGCGCTTCAATAGGAAATCATCGCATCCTCAACGTCACTTTTCACCTATAGGTAGAAATTGCTAACCCAGCAGCATTACTTATGCTCAAATGTATCACAACTATTTTCGCCGTGTCTAGGTGTTTGTAAATAAAATTTAAAAATTAATATTCATAAATAAAAGCGTTTACACCAAACGACAGTTCCTTTTTAAGATATTGATCCCCTAGCACACACAAAGTTGCGAACTAGGACTGTTTTTTATAAGTCAAATTTGTTCTAATTCAGTCTAAATAAGCGCTTACATTAGGGGGTGGCTAAACTTACAATAATGTCTAACCATTTAAATTTGGGAACTTCTCCTGCAACGGAGAAGAATTTCACTGTCATGGCTTTCATGCAAAGCTAGGTTGAATATTGGAGAGGAGGCTGTCATGGGGATTACAAGACGAAAACCAACAGTGATTATCTTGTTTACCGCTCTGATTGTTCTTGCTTTACTCATGTTGGGCTTAACTAACAAAAAGGTGGAACTGCCTGAAAATTGGATATTTACAGTAGATGGATACGCCGTAACAGAGGAAGAATTTCAATCTTTTGTCAAAGAGCAGAGAGCTATAACGGTAGACTATTTCTTCAGAACTTATGGGGTCCAAGTAGATGAGGGCTTCTGGACATATCAATACGGCAAAAATCATGAAACCCCCTCTGAATACGCCAAAAATTCTGCGATGACAGCATTGCTAATGTCCAAGCAGGAGCAATTTATTGCAGACAAGCGAGGAATCGCCCCTTACCAAAGCTTTGATGAGCTTAAATCCGACATGCAAGAAGAAAATGTTAAGCGAGCTAAGATGGATGATTCAGGAGAGACTTACTATGGGTTGCCTCAGTTTGATTTATATCAATACATGCAATATTTAAGTGGCGCCCGTTGGCCGGATTTGATAGAAACCCAGGTAAAGAAAACGAAAATGAGCGACGCCCAGTTACAAGTTGAGTATGCATCAAAAAGTGCGGATTATATTCGTGTAGCTGATAAATTAACGGCTGCGTTAGCGACAGCGGGACAAGTCAAAGAAGAGAAAGTGCTAAATCGTTTAGATATATCCAAAGAAGATACCGAGTCTCTTAAGTTCTGGGAGTCTTTAGCTGCTGCTTCTGTAGGTGAGACAGTAATCGGTAAATATATGGGTGAGGATGTCGTTGCTACATTAACCACAAAACCGGAAATCACCAAGCTTAAACTGGAAGAAGTGAAAGATTCCATTCTATACGGATCGGCGGAGTCTGACTTGCGCGCGTTAATTGCAAATACGAATGAATTGAAGATCGTGTATAACGGTAATCGATTCAGTGAGTTTGTAGTGAACTAGAATAGTTAGTTTTTAAGTTTATAAAAATCTATGTCTATTGAGACTTCCATAGATACAGATTTTTTATAAAGTATAAATTTATTAATTTCAAAGGGAGGAAATTTTGGAATGATACGATGGAAATGGATGCAAAAAGCTTTGTCGATAGTTACAGCTACAACGTTGGCATTCCCTGCTCTGTTCGGCTTGGCACCTTCATCCGAAGTGTCAGCTGCGGGAGGGAGCGAATCTTTTGACTCCGTTGTACTAGAATTGACACAAGCGGCAGGTCAAACAGGTAGGGTAAATCTTACGTATAAAGGTTCACCTTTAAGCAGTCTGGTTAAAGGACCGGTTATTGACGAGGTAAGTTATGATTCCAGCAATTCGCAACTTTTAACTGTTAATAATCAGGGGAACATTACGTTATCTAACGGTTATACATTTGCGTCGCCAGATGCTCCGGGCGTCCCGGTGACAATCACGGCCAGGGCGGGTTATTACCCTGACTCAGAAGTGTTATTCATGGAGGACTTCGAGAACAACAATGGTCCGATGACATCTATGAGCAAATTAGGCTCGTCATTCACGCTGTCCGATGCACAGTCCCGTTCTGGATTGAAAGCGATTACACCTTCGGATGATACGAATAATGAAAAGGTAGCTCAAGATGTGGCATTGCCGGCTGGCAGCAATTATAAGATGACGGCATGGTATTTTGACCCGTATCCTAATGAGGAGAAGACTGCGACGGATAGAACGCAATTTGCTATTGTAGATGGTAAAAATGCCACCTTTGCCGGGATATTCTATCAAAGTTCAGAGGCTGATGTTATTCATAACCCGACGAAATATACTTGGGCTTATGCACCATCATCAGCGGGTACAGCAGGCAACCGTTGGAAAGATAGCGGGGCTTTACGTTCCACAGGCTGGCATAAATTCGAGTGGCTTATTACACCAAATGGTGCGACGTTACAAATAGACGGAACATTAATATCCGATTCAGCGCAAAGTGATATTTACAAAGCTATGAAGAGCGGTACAACCATTCAGCCTAAAATAGCTGGAGGATGGAACAGCCAATCAGGGAATAAAGCTTATATTAAAAATAAACATCTAATCGACGATTTTTATGTTGTAAAAGATGTGGCTACAACAACAGGAACCAGAACATTAACAGTGAATTTGGTACCTCCCGGCGGATTGCCAAATTTAGAAATAAGCACTCAGCCAACAGCGGCAGAAGTGAAACAAGGTGAGACAGCAACATTTAGCATTACGGCATCAGCCGCTGCTACTGCTTATCAATGGTATGTATCTGATGACGAGACTGGCTTGAGCGGGACAAAAGTCAGCGGAGCTGACAAGGCAGTATTAACACTTTCCAATGTGGACGCAGCTTCACAACAAGGCAATTTTTATTATTGCGAGGTTTCCTCGGCAGAGGGAGTTGTGGTGAAATCCCATGCTGTACCGTTGTTGATAACCACCAATACGCAGGTGAATGCACCAATTAATCCAACGCTTGACTCGGACACGGGTATTTATAGTGGTGCTTCCAATTACGGCGATACTCTAGTAACACTGTTCAAAGACGGTGGACCTGTGGGTTATTATTTATCGAAAAATGGGGGACCCGACCAGCCTAACAATCATGAAAGGCATCATGTTCTGCCCTATGCAAGGGCACTCGGAGTGGGCAACTACACTGTTACAGCTATTGTCATAAATAATGCGGGAGATATCAGTGAAGAAGTTGCAGCATCCGGAATATTGAAAATCGAGAAATTGCCTACACCGGCAAATGCCAGATGGAACGGCACATACGCTACATGGGATCGCGTCGCTAACGCATCTGCCTATTCGGTTCAACTCTTCAGTAATGGAGTGGTTAATGGAAGCCCGATTGCAGCAACAAGCAATGATGCGGCTTTGTCCCCGACTTTAAATGATACATTTAAAATAAAAGCAAACGGCAACGCAACGTCACGATTCTTAGACTCTGATGAGTCAGGGGAGAGTGCACAATATTCAGCGAACATTGCGCTAATTCGCCAGAACGATACATTACGGGCAGGAGATAGAACGCGGTTAATGGTTGACACAGCTGATGTGTTCGTTGCTGATAACATCAGCTTCAGTCCGGCGGATCAAGACAAGGATAAGATTGAAGTTGATGATGCCGGATTCGTGACGGTTAAGAAAGGTTATATTCCGACAGGGAACGAAGAAGTTACTGTACATGTGAGCGTTGATTACTTCAATAAGGCTGACACTAAGTTTTACGATGGATTTGAAGGGGAGAAGAAATTTTCAAATGGTGCGAACGGATATGTTCACAGCGATGTGATGTCCCGTACCGGAGGAAAGGCCGCGACATCAAGCGGCGCCGGTCAGGTGGCGACTGTTCCAGGTACCTATAATTATGCCCCTGCAACCGGTAAGACAACAATCGTTACTGCTTGGTACTATGATGATGGCAGAGCGGCTTCCAATGACCACGCTGTCTTTGGCTTAACCCCATCGTCCAATGAACATATCGCAATAAATTATGGCAATGGAGATGGTGACTGGGCGGAAAATCTGACCAATTACGCAGTCAGGCCTGGTTCATCCGGGAGATTCTATCCTGTAGATGTCCAGCGAAGCGAAGGTTGGCATAAATTTCAATGGTTCGTTACATCAACAGGAACAACCTATAAAATCGATGGACAAGACATTCAAAGGCAAACAACAGCTGGCGGAAATTTTGATACTCCAGTTAAGAACAATATTTCCAAGATCGATGCATTGCAGCTTGCTACGAACTGGGGCAACAAGCCTGGAACGGTTAAGGATATACAGAACAGGCATTTTATCGATGACGTATATGTTATCGATAGTGGAATAGCAGCCCAAACCGGAACAGCTTCTATTACGCTAAAGCTCTTGCCTAAAGAGTATAGTCACTTGGAAGACAGCACATATGTTATTGGTCTGGATGACTATAATATCACCGTAAATCCTGATTTAACGGATCTGGCTGGAGTGAAGATCGGCGCTGTAACTCTGCTGCGGGATGTGGATTATACGGTTAGCGGTAATGTATTGAAGATTAACAAAGAATCATTCACAAGAAATAATATCGTGCCGGGAAAATATACCGTTAGACTTGATCTGTATCCTGCCGAAATCACCTTCGAGTTGAACATTGTACCCCTTGAAGTCCGTGATTATTATCTCTCCAATAACGGTGACGATCATGCAGATGGACGCACACCAGCTACGGCATGGAAATCAATCTCCAAGATTAATGAATATGTATTTATGCCAGGTTCAACTATTTATCTGGATGCGAATAGCGTATGGAACGAACAAATCAGACTGCGCGGCAATGGTGAGGAAGGAAATCCGATTACGCTTACAAAATATAATACGACCGACCCTAACCAACGCCCGGTAATTAATGGTGGAGGAACAGCGTCGAGCCCATCAGGCATATCCTTAAACGGTACCATTGAGTTATATGACGTAAACTATTGGGTAGTCAGTGGAATTAAAGTAACGAACATCGGCAATGCGGCAGGTGACGGCCGCTCCGGTATCGCTGTAATGTCAAGGATTTCGAAGCTGGGACAAGGTCAGTTTAATATTCAAGATTATGCTGATGCTCGTATGCAAGGAATCGTCATTCGAGATAACTATGTTCATGATGTTAATGGGCTGCACCAAGCAAATGGAGCAAGTAAGGTATCCGGCGGCATCATTATTAATGGTTATGTGGATATATTGGTTGAAGGCAACAAAACCCTTCGTTGTGATAACGAAGGTATTCGCAATAATGCCTACGGGCCAAGCAATCCTGGGACTAATAACACAGGCATTACTTGGAGTAATTCTAGCTATCCTTGGGCATCCAACGCTGTGTTTAGAAACAACTGGGTTTCTAGTTCGGTTGGAGATGGCATTGTCATGTCCGGCGGGAACAACTCCCTTGTGGAACGAAATGTGGTCACAGACAACGGTTATAGCTATTTAAGCGATAAGAGCGGCAATCTGGTTACGAACTGGGGGCCAAATAATACAACACCAACATATCTAGGTTCGCAAAACTATGCGGCTGCGTGGATTATGGCAAGTAAAGGCACCATCTTCCGCTATAATGAAGCTGTGGATAACCCTTATCATGCAAGTAATGACGGTATGGCTTGGGACATTGACAACTATTGTCAGGACAATGTGTATGAATACAATTACAGCCGAAATAACTATGGTGGTTGGTACTTACAGATGAATGCTGCCAAGGGCAATATCGTTCGCTATAATATTAGCGTGAACGACGGCCGCAGCCCCGATTTTAACAAGAGCTTTAACAGTCTAATATTGCTTGCAGGAGGTTCTTCAACGAGCGAGGAATTAAGTGGCTTATACTATAACAATGTCATCGTCACACCATTGAAGAATAGCAGTTCGTTAGTATTTGACCCGACAGCCTCCAACTTGCACATTTATTTCCAAAATAATATATTTGCCTACACTGGGGCAAACAACCAGGTTGGTCTGAAAGGCGGGGGAACATCAGCTCCATTTGCAGCCGGACGGTTTACGAACAACATTGTGTATCCGGCTAATCTTTTTGGCAGCATGAACGCAGGTGGAGGCGGATATCTAGGTGCAGGCGTAACAGCAACAGACAACCGCTATGTAACGGAAGAGGAACTGAATTCTATATTAAAAGACTATAAATCTGCGCCTGAACATTGGATTACCAACAGTGGGACAGTGGATGCCAAGCTTGATTACAGTGCGATGAACGGGTTCCGTCTTGCGGATGGTAATAACCTGGCCTATGGTGCAGGTGCCGAGATTGTAAGCCCATATGTGGATCGGGCGAATGCTCTGCCTCATATGACGGAGAGAACAGACTTCTTCGGCAATTCACTTAGCGCTAGAACGCATTCCATCGGCGCGCACAACCCTTATGCGGTAACTTTTGATTCCAATGGGGGCAGCGAAGTTGCGGTGAAGTTCGCTGACATGGGCGCTACAATTACCGAGCCAACAGCGCCGACAAAAGATAAAACTGTTTTCGGCGGTTGGTATCAAGATAAAGGATTAAACGATGCTTGGAATTTCGATGCGGATCCTGTTACAAGGGATATTGAATTATATGCGAAATGGGCTGAAGACGCAGGTACGGCACCAACGATAATGACGAATTCGCTTGCGGATGGCAAGGTAGGACAACCTTATTCGGCAGTTCTTACCACTGATGGCGATAAGCCGATCAAATGGGCCGTTGTAGAGGGGCAATTACCATCAGGATTGAGCTTGGATGAAGATGTTGGTGTTATCTCTGGTACACCGGATCAATGGGGTCAATTTAAGTTCAAAGTTCAAGCAAACAATGACGTTGGCAGTGACACAAAACAGTTCAATATAGTGATCACTGAAGATGTCTCAGTTGATACAGCTCCGGAGATTATCACTAAGAATTTACCAAATGGCAAAGTTGGACAACCGTATACAGTAACACTAGCGGTATATGGCAGTGAACCGATTTCTTGGAAGGTCCAGGGAGGAGATTTGCCAGTAGATTTGAACCTAGATGAAGCAACAGGCGTTATCTCGGGTACGCCTCTAGAGGCAGGATATTACGAATTCACTGTTGCAGCAACGAATGATTTTGGTAGAGATGAGCGAGAATTGAGCATCGAGATTAAAGAAGATAAGCCAGTGGATACAGCTCCGGAGATTATCACTAAAAATCTGCCAAGCGGCAACGTTGGACAACCGTATACGGTAACATTAGCGGTTTATGGCGACAAACCGATTACCTGGAAAGTGAGTGATAATTATTTACCTGCTGGACTGAATTTAGAAGGAGCTACGGGTATTATTTCAGGCGTGCCTACTGAAGCGGGAACTTACAAATTCAATATTACGGCTTCCAATAATGCTGGCATGGATACGATAGAGTTAACTATTGTAATTACTACAAATGACAGTGGTGGCAATAATGGCAATAACAATGGCGGCAATTCAAATGGCCACAGCAGTACGCCGACTCCTTCGCCAGAGTCATCAGTAGCGGAGCGTATTGATGCTACAATCAAAGAGCAGCTGAAGAAGGGCAATTCCATTGCATTGACGATGTCAGCCGGAAAAGATGAGCTTGAGATTCAAAGCGATACGATCGGTGCGATTATTAATGCCGACAAACCACTAATCGTTACGAATGACACCGTATCTGTTAAATTATCCGCTGAATTGTTGAAGCAATTGAATACAGGAAAGCGGATGAAGATTGTCATTAAACCTGTAGATGAAAGAGGCGGAGCTATAGGGCGGGGATATGAATTAAAGATCTTCGTGGATGGCCGGGAAGTAACGGATTATACAGGGCTTATACCCGTAACCTTCGATCTGTCAAAAGAGAAGTTGTCGACAAACGAGCTTAACATGTTATGCGGTGTTATGCTTCAATTGAACGGTAACATGGAGCGTTTAGGCGGCAACTATGAGCGTGAGACAGGTAAATTTACTTTCACGGCAAAAGGACTAGGTTATCTCTTCATTACAGCCAAGCCTGAACCTGTGAAATTGGAATTCACTTTAGGAAAGACAGGATATAAATTAAACGGAATCGAAATGAGTATGGACGTTGCTTCAACGGTAGTTAAAGGCAGAACGTTAGTCCCACTGCGCTTCGTTGCCGAGAGCTTAGGAGCAAACGTAAGCTGGGATAACGTTACGAAAACCGTAATGATTACTTTGAAAGGTCAGACTTTGTCGATTAAGATCGGTGAACTTGCACCAGGAATGGATGTAGCAGCTGAACTTGTAAACGGTCGTACTATGCTCCCATTACGTTTCATTGCTGAGTATTTTGGTGCAAATATATTCTTCGATAATACTTCGAAATCCATTAGTATCACGAAGTAGTATTTCCTAAAATTAGCAGCTACGCTCGAAACCCTCTAACATGCACTGCCATGTTAGAGGGTTTTCTAGTGTGCGCCCGGCATAGACGATAACTTGGCGGTGAAAGTCCTCTATTAACGAACAATAAAATTGTCTTAACTGGAAACAATTCTTTAGATTGTGTTAATCTGTCTAATAGTGAACTCGGTTTAGAAAGAGGGAAGTTACTTGAAAAGAAACGTGTTATATATTGAAGATAATGAGAAGATAGGCAGTTGGGTAAAGGAAGAATTGGAACAACGAGGATTTTCAGTACAGTGGCTGCTTTCTGGTGAAGGAGCTGAAAAAGAAGTAAATCAGCATGAAATCGTTATTTTGGATATCATGTTACCCGGTTTAGACGGATTTACTGTGGGGAAACGATTAAAAAAGGCAGCTCCTGCTGTTCCTATTTTGCTGTTAACTGCTCGAACATCGATAGATGATAAGGTAGAAGGGTTACAATTTGCTGATGACTATTTAACGAAACCATTCCATACGGATGAACTAATTGCTAGATTAGAAGTATTAATCCGTCGAAAGGGCGGAACACATTCCGAACGCATTTCATTAGGGAATTATATTGAAGTTGATCCAGACATCCAAATGGTATTTGACAAACACACAGGAGAAGAAATTATATTGACAGGGAAACAACATCATATTTTGATGTACTTCTTACGCCACCCTAATCAAGTTTTACCAAAAGAACAAATCTATGAAGCCATCTGGGAAGAAGCTTATATCACAGGTGATAAAACATTAATGGTACATATTCATCGACTGCGTCAAAAGCTGGAACGCCATCCAGACTCCCCAGAGATTATTGAAACATTGAAGGGAATAGGCTATCGGGTGAAACTATGAAACAGACTAAATCATTATTTCGTCGTTTTCTAAAAGGACATTTTCTATTTATCTTTTTACCTCCGATCGTACTTATTTTCTTATCTGCGTTCATTGCGTCTCCTTTTAATGAAGAAGAGCTGAATAAGTTAAATTATTTTTACATTGTACTTCTTGTGTTTGGTTTTATTATTGTCGCATTTGTGGTAATCTCTTGGATTTTCTTCTTGAGACTTCGTAAACGTCTCACCTGCTTACAGGAAGTCATGTCATTTTCAGCTAATTATAACTCATTTCCTAAACCAATAGCTGTTCAAAGTGATCGTATGGATGAAATAGACCAGTTAGGAAGTTCCTTTAATTGGATGATTCAACAGCTTGAAGACAGTCGCAAGCGAGAACATGAAGAGGAATTGTTACGACATCGACTCATCGCGAATTTATCTCACGACTTACGAACGCCGCTTACCATTTTGAGAGGACATGTCACCCGATTAAATAAAGAATCAATGAGTCTAGAAGGACAAAACTCATTATCAGAGATGAACCATACGATTACTAGAGTCGGAGATCTAATGGATGATTTACTTTCCTATACATTGCTTACATCAGGAAAACATCCTTTTGAGCCCACTTCAACAGATATTGGACGTTTAGTAAGAGCATCTGTTGCTGCGTGGTATCCTGTATTTGAAGAAAAAGAAATCCGGATCGAGGTTGATTTACCGACAGAGAAGACTTTTTATTGGGAAGCAGATCCTAAATGGATGACACGTGTTCTGGATAATTTATTTCAGAATATTCTTCGCCATGCAGCAGAGGGGAAATATGTAAACATTGTGGTTGATGTAGAAAAAGAACAGATCATTGTTGCAGACAGAGGTCCGGGGATGGATAACTCTTCCTATGAGCGTGGGGCGGGGATAGGTTTATCGACTTCAAATTATATGTTGAATAAAATGAAGCTTAAAGCTGACTTTACATCAAATGAAAACGGCACAACAGTGGCTATTGGTAGAGCTTAACCTAAAGTTAAACCAGAAGTAAACAGCAGGATAACCGAGATGTAACTTTGCTTCTTTATAATTAGAACCATAACAGAAAGGAAGTGTTATGGTTGCTTACAATTAATAACTTAGTCAAACATCGCGGAACTGGGAAAATCTTATCAGGTATCAGTTTTAAAGCTAGACCTGGCAGAGTAACTGGTTTTCTAGGTCCAAATGGAGCAGGTAAAAGCTCTACACTTCGCATCCTGCTTGGATTAGATCGTGCTACCTCAGGGAGTGCACTAATCAATGGAAAGCCATACGCAGAATTACATAATCCTGTATCCACAGTAGGTGCCGCACTTGATGGATTTGGAGCTCATCGTATGCGAACAGGACGGGCACACTTGCGTTGGATTGCTCGTGCCGCAGGATTGTCTAACTCACGTGTCGAGGAAGTTCTGGAAATAGTAGGTCTTACTAATGCAGCCGGAAAAAGAGTTGGGAAGTATTCTCTTGGTATGGGGAGGAGACTTGGAATAGCAGCTGCGCTACTCGGTGATCCAAAAGTATTGATTTTAGATGAACCCGTAAATGGGCTCGACCCAGAAGGAATTCGGTGGATTCGGACATTTTTACGTGAACGTGCTGAGTCTGGAAATACGGTGTTGTTATCCAGTCATCTAATGGGAGAGCTTGCAGAGACGGTTGATGATGTGGTGATTATTAAGCATGGAACTATCGTTGCAGATGGAACATTGGAAGAAGTAATAGGTAACTATTCCACGCTGGAGGAAGCCTTTTTTGCCCTGACATCTGAAAATGCGGGTGAAGTTGTATGAGAGCATTCAACGCGGAACTCTCTAAATTGTTCTCCTTACCGGGTATTTGGCTTGCTTTTCTCATTGGAGCGTTTGCCCCAGCGCTTATTTCTGCCTTGGACAGCATAGCACAAAAAGAGGAGATTATAGCTGGAGTTAGCACGCGGCTATCGGAAGTTGGCTATATCGGGTTAGCTCTTGGTGTGCAAGGCGTTATTATTCTTGGTGTGCTTGCTGTCAGCAGTGAGTATTTGACAGAGAGCAGTGAATCTGGTGGAGGACAACAGATTACAACGAGTTTAACTGTTGTTTCATCCCGAATTCATTTTTTATTGGCAAAAGCAGGTGCTGTGACTGTGATCAGCATACTGCTTTGTATTGTTGCTATTATGACAACTGTGTCTGTAAGTCATCTTATTCTTGGTGAATATGCCCCTGCATTTGAATGGTCCAGACTTATCGGTGCCATTTGTTACTGGACATTCACTGCTCTTTTAGCACTTGGAATTACTTTTCTAACTAAGAATGGCATCCTCCCGCTTGCTGTGCTCATAATAAATTCATCCGTTGTATCATTTAGTGTCCTGTTGTATAGGGTTACAAAGTTGGCGTTTTACTTACCAGATAGGGCTGGCGCTGAAATGTTTATGTTTACGGACAACACGTCCACAGGCAGTTTATTCGACAGGTTTCACACCCCCTTCACAGGCGGTTTAGTCATGTTTGCCTGGGTAGTCGTTGTTTTCATTATTGCAGCTATTGTATTCCATAGGAGGGACGTTGCAGCATGAGTGTCTCATCTAGTAGAAAGATAACACAAATCCTGGGTGCTGAACTGGATAAATTAGTTACATTACCATTGATAGGGCTCACTCTTTTGGTTACATTCATTCTTAATTTAGGTTTAGCCGCTGCTTTTACTTCTGTTGATCTACAAGGGGCAGCAGGAACGCAAAATATACTGAATACAGGACTTTCTTCTATGGGATATCTTCAAGCAGGATTCATTATTCTTGGTATCTTAGCTACTTGTTCAGAGTATACAGGGGGACAGATTCGAACTACTTTAACTACGATACCTTGGCGAGGGTTTCAATTATCCACGAAGTATTTGGCCTTGACCATTATAACCATTCCTGCGGCGTCTTTTACTACTGCATCAGGTGTACTATATACCTTTATCATGATGAAAGACACAGCAGTAGTGATTGAAATAGACGAAATGATAAAATCATTAGCAGGTGCAACAGGCTATCTAACTTTAACCACACTTCTCAGTGCAGCTATAGGTGCTTTATTAAGACGAACTACTCCTGCTTTAGTGGTACTGCTTGGCTATTACTTCATTGTCAGTCCATTGTCGAAAGATTTTCTACACAATACTAAATATTTTTTTCCAGATACAGCAGGATATTATATGTATATGCCGCCTTCCTCCGATGAAATAAATGTCCTTACACCAATGGAAGGGACAGGTATTTCCCTGTTATGGACACTGATCTTTATTACAGCAGCTATTATATTTTACCGTAAACGAGATGCCTAATTCTGAGCTAGCTGATTTGATCATTAAACTAGAATAATATGAAACAAACATTGATGTTTGGATAAAAGATGTTTATGAGCAATTCAATGACTAAGTATTTGCTCTTAAGAACGGACACCAATATGAGTGTCCGTTTATTTTATAAATCTGGACTGATCAGTTCAGATATGTTATATTTCAATGACGGGAGGTGTTACTTATCGCTAGGACAAAAGAATTTAACAAAGATCAAGCGCTGCATCAAGCCATGCTGTTGTTTTGGAAAAAAGGATACGAAGCGGCTAGCATACCGGATTTACTAGAGGTGATGGGCATTAGCCGATCCAGCCTTTACGATACGTTTTCCGACAAGCAAACCTTGTATACAGATGCCCTTGAGCATTATAAAAAGGGGAATTTCAATAAGCAGGCTATTCTTGAACATGCATCTAGTGTTAGAGATGGAATTCTTCAATTTTTTGAGTATCATATTGCTTCAGCATACGATACCAGCCTGCCGGGCGGGTGTTTTGTTACGAATGTAGCTACAACATTGGAGTCGCCAGATGAAAAAATTAATGAGTTGATAAAGACTAGTTTTTTGGAATTAGAGCAAGCTTTTTGTGACCTTTTAGAAAAGGGCCAGCAACGGGGAGAAATTGATAAAACGACTGATATCAAAGCGTTGTCTTATTTATTGTTGAATTTACATCAAAGCATTAATATTATGGCCAAAGCAGATCAGAATCCGGAACGTGCAAAAGAGATGATTAGCTTTGTAATAGCAGGAATCTAATTTTTTTTAATTATTTCGGAACGATCGTTCCGTTATCATATTCCCCATATTTTGAAGGTGCTAATTAAGGAGTATGTGTTAGACTATATTTTTTTAATTATTATGGAATGATCATTCCGTTATTGAGAAATCCCTCAAAATAAGGAGAGGTGTCTAATGAAAGTATCGTTTATTGGGCTTGGAAATATGGGGCTCCCAATGGCCCAAAATCTGTTGAAAGCGGGTTATGAATTAGTCATCTTTAATCGGACCCCTGAAAAAGTTGAACCCTTAATGAAACAGGGAGCACGATATGCCAAAACACCGCTAGAGGCAGTGAAAGAAAGCAATCTTGTAATTACCATGCTTTCTGATGATGCTGCTTTGAAGGAGGTCGTCGAGGGACCAGATGGTGTTCTGAATGGATTGTCGGAAAATGGAATTCATATCTCTGCCAGTACAATCAGCGTAGATCTGGCTCGAAAATTATCCGTCTCGCATGCGGAGCGAAAGCAACACTTTGTGTCTGCCACGGTGATGGGGCGCCCAGATGCCGCTAAAGAAGCTAAATTGCGTATTATTTTAGCTGGTCCGGAACAAGCAAGACAACGGGTACTTCCCGTTTTGACAGTATTGGGTCAAGAGATAGTAGAGATTGGGGATCACGGCGAAGAAGGGAACGTTGTGAAAATTGGCGTTAACTTTCTAATTGCTTCAATGCTGGAAGCTTTGTCGGAAGTGCAGCTAATGGTAGAAAAGCACGGTATTGATTCGTCCCGATTTATGAATGTCGTGAATGCTCTTTTTCAATCTCCAATATATCAGAACTATGGAGCGATCATGAGCGAACAGCGCTTTGAACCGGCCGGTTTTAAAATGAAGCTTGGGTTAAAAGATGTTGCATTGGCTATTGAGGCAGCGAAGTCCGTTCAAACTCCTCTACCTTTAGGTCAGCTTATCCACCATCACTTGTCTGAAGGAATTGCCAATGGTTATGGTGAGTTGGATTGGACGGCTTTAATCCGTTGTCTTGAGCATTCTTCTTAAAAAATCGGGTTGCACCGATGATGTCGGGCGAATTGCAAGAGAAAATATAAGGAGAGATTAACTATGGAAATAGGTGTTACTTCGTTCATAGAAACAAAGCCTGATACTGAGACCGGAGTTGTGATGAGTCACGCACAGCGATTACGAGAAGTCGTCGAAGAAATCGTCCTTGCGGATCAGGTAGGACTTGATGTGTTTGGCATAGGTGAGCATCATCGTGAAGATTATGCAGCTTCATCACCCGCAGTGGTGTTGTCTGCTGCAGCCCCCCTAACAAAGCGGATTCGATTGACGAGTGCTGTGACGGTCCTTTCATCAGCTGATCCTGTCCGTGTGTTTCAGGATTTTGCCACGCTTGACGGCTTATCCAATGGACGTGCCGAGATTATAGCGGGCCGGGGTTCCTTTGTTGAATCCTTTCCGCTTTTTGGGTATGACTTGCATGACTATGAGGATTTATTTAATGAAAACATCGAGCTGCTTCTGAAAATACGGGAATCTGAGAAAGTTACATGGAGTGGAGGACATCGATCAGCGATAAATAATCTGGGTGTATACCCGCGCCCTGTTCAGCACTCTTTACCCGTATGGATTGGTAGCGGCGGTACCCAGGAGTCTGCCGTGCGTGCAGGACTTCTGGGCCTGCCATTAGTCCTGGCGATTATCGGTGGAAACCCAACCAATTTTGCACCGCTTGTACAACTGTATAAAAAGGCGGCAGCTCATGCCGGACATGATGCATCACGGCTTCAGGTAGGTTCACATTCCATCGGATTTGTTGCAGAAGATACGGAACAGGCAGCAGAACTCTTTTTTCCGTCAACCCAGTACGGTATGAATAAGCTCGGCAAAGAACGGGGGTGGGCGTACTACGATCGTTCCAGCTATGATGCTGCCCGACGCTTTGATGGTGCGTTGTATGTAGGGGATCCGGAAACAGTCGCCCAAAAAATAATCCATCTGCGTAAGCATGTAGGGATTACACGATTCATGATGTATGTTCCCTTAAGTACGATGCCGCATGAGTTGGTTATGCGGGCTATAGAACTGCTCGGTACAGAAGTTGCGCCGCGAGTACGAGAGGAAATTGCCAAGTGGGAAGCTCAAATGGGATAAGGATTATCTATGAATAAGACGTAAACGAACGAATTCATTATTTTATTTGGAGGGATTATTATGAGTGTTGAACCACGTATACTACCAGAATTAAGAGAGGTTTATTCACAATTTCCTGGGTTTGAATTGGAGAAGAATTTAGAGTGGAGCAGGAGCTTAGTGTCAGCTGCATCCGTGGAAGGATCAGAGCATGTAAACACAACCAGGCGCAAAATCCCGAGGGATGGAGGCGAGATGCTGGTGAAAATTTATGAGCCTGCCGGGCGAACGAATGACTTGTTACCTGCCATGCTATGGATTCACGGGGGAGGATACGTGTTAGGACATCCGGATATGGACGACGAATTATGCGAACGTTTTGTTCAGACAGCTGAATGTATAGTCGTATCGGTTGATTATAGGCTTGCTCCCGAGCACCCTTATCCGGCGGCGATCGAAGATTGTTATGCTGGATTGGTATGGATGACGGAGGAGGCAGCCTTGCTTGGCATTGATGTGGATCGGGTTGCAATTGCCGGTGCTAGCGGTGGCGGCGGACTGACAGCAGCACTCGCGCTGATGGCGCGTGATAAAGGAGGACCGTCTCTTATTTTCCAAATGCCATTATACCCGATGCTTGACAACCGTAACATCACACCGTCCAGTCATGAGATTACGGAAGCAGGTGCAATCTGGAACCGAACAGACAACATAGCAGCTTGGAACATGTACCTGGGCAAGGAGAGCGATGTCAGAGGAGAATCTACTTATGCAATACCCTCGAGAGCGGAGAACTTGGCAGGTTTGCCGCCAGCCTATACTTGTATAGGTCAGCTCGATCTATTCCGAGACGAGACAATGGAGTATGTGGCACAACTTGCACAAGCAGGTGTAGATGTTGAATTCCACCTGTATCCCGGTTGTTTTCACCTTTTCGAAATTTTCGCTCCAGAAACAGAAGTGAGTCAGCGCGCTGTTCAGGGCTATATGGATGCGATGGCCCGGGCACTTCATCCTAGCTAATTATAGGGACTAAAATAAACTGCGAATACGCAGAAAAAGTTGAATGGTTATTTAAGTAGAGACACGTGATTATTCGGGAAAGATTCATAAAAAAGATGAGGTTGTTGATTTTAAAAACAGCCTCATCTTTTGTTATATATTATTGATTTCAAAAAAGGCTTAAATTACTATCGTATTGTTCATTGGAAGCTTATTTCTTCAATTTTTATTTACATGATGCAAAACAGTTTAAATATTGATAGGGTAGGCTTATATATTTGTAGACAGCTTGATCCAAATTATATCTAGTGATAAGGAGAATACAACATGTGGGATAAGATTAAGGGTGGGCTTTACGGCTTATTGATTGGAGATGCTCTTGGTGTCCCCTATGAATTCAGATCAGCGGAGCAGCTCCCACCTCTGGAGCAGATTGAGTTTACTCCTCCTGTGGGCTTTCAGCCCACCTACCGAGATGTTCTAGCCGGCACCTGGTCGGATGATGGTGCGCAGGCACTATGTCTGCTGGAGAGTCTGATCGATAAAGGTACACTGGAGCTAACTGATTTTGCTGACAAATTGGTCGACTGGTATCATGAAGGTAGATGGGCAGTAGCCCAACAAGTTTTTGATGTTGGAATACAAACCAGTCGTACGTTGTCTACTTATTACCAAGGAATGTCCCCTTACGAGAGTGGAAATACAGTTCCTGATGGGAAAGGGAATGGGGCGCTAATGCGCGTGCTACCACTTGCCTTGTGGCACAAAGGAACAGATAAACAACTCGTTCAGGATGCACATACTCAATGCCTTGTAACTCATGCACATATCTGTAATCAGGTATGTTGTGCCTTCTATGTGTTAATTGCACGTGAACTGTTGCAAGAGCAAGACTTCAATCTGTGCTACCGAACTGCTCTTAGCAAGCTTCGAACGATCTACCAGCAGATGCCTGAGCATGAACGGGAGCTCGAAGAGAACATTCATCCAGATAAAGTATTCTATGGCGAAGGATCTGGTTATGTTGTGGATTCCTTGTTCAGTGCGTGTATGATCCTCCAAACCTGCACTTCCTACGAAGATGCCGTCAAACGAGCAGTTGCCTTAGGCAACGACACGGATACAACAGCCTGTATCACAGGTGGTCTTGCCGGAATCCGATATGGGTATGAGCATATCCCTCAGCGCTGGATCAACCAGCTGCGAGAGACAGATCTGGTTGATCAACTGCTGCTCCGTCTTCAATCTGCATGAGGAGTACTAGGTTCTATTAGCACTAACTATGAGGAGGAATGGGAATGAACGCAGCAGTACAGAGGTTTATAGACGATGTGTGGAGCGAGATGATAACCATATATAACAAAGAGACTATAAGAATAAATGAATTCATAGGAAATCGTCCGCTCCAGGCAGGGATAAAGGATTATCTTCAGGTAGCTTGGCGTGACGGAAAAATACATATTGATGTTGAAGAACCGTTCGATTGGACGGACAGCTCTTATGAAATCGAAGCAGGTCCTTATATCGCCGAACTCACGGATGAATTAATTAGATCTGAACTTTACCCGGCATTATGCAAGAGAGTGGAGGAGCTTTTTTTATCAGAGAAGTTAGGTCCTCGTTTTTTTGATTACCGATTCCAGATCGTACTTTCCTTTGAAATGGAGGACGAAGACTTAACACTTTGCGTGCATCTGGTTAACGAAGAGAAGCTGAACGAACTCCGCAAATCATTACAGAAGTTTATAACATCCAAAATCATGTCTGATCTTCCCGTATTGCCTAGTGTTGATGACCAGTTTTTCTTTTCTCATCACTTGATGAACCCTGATCTTATGAAGCAAGAAGAAAATGCAGTTGGCCCATTAATTGAGCATTTATCCGACAAGCTCAGAAGTAATAGGCGACGCTTAGACGAATGGACTGGCCAGTATACTTTGGCTATGGATAATTGGATTCAAAATATTTTTCTTCCACGCTATTTTGTGCTTACAGGCAGCTTTAGAATGGATTGGATACCTAAAGAGGATATGGCGCTTATGGATCCGAATGCAGATCAACTTTCCTTTTTTGTATATGCCGCTCTGCAAATTGGAAAAACGAAACCGGACATCCGGGAACAATATTTGAAACTAGCTGTCCAGCTTGGTTCAAAACACGCAGCGGAGTATATCCTGGGGGGAAGCGGGAAATTCACTCCAGTATATAAAGGGACCCGTGTTGAAGTTGATAATAATGATGTAACACAGAGCATTGAAGTCCGGATTTTGAACGAGGAGGAACCAGCTTATGGAGAAGCATTGGATCACCTTACCGAATTGCTGCAGCAGGGATTCCCGAAGGAATATCACCTGAAGCTGAAAAGCAAACAAAAGAACTATCTTCCTCTAAAAAAAATGGCTAAATCAGGTCTTCATCAGTTTTTTGCTGGTGCACTAGCCTATCCGTCTCTTTTTCCTAAGCTGGCTGCGTATGCGGATATCGCTATGGAGCCCTATGCGTGGTACAAGGACACGGAACCGGGTGAAAAGTCGGTCATGCCTGGTACCTATGCTGTACTCGGATTAGGATTATATAGCAAGGAATATTTCTCACTCGTCTCTCGTTATATGGAGATGGTAGATTCGGAGCACCAAATGATACAGGATGGTTATGCGGAGACCTTTATTGATACGCACGGTGTAGAGGCTGAGCTTATGCCAGTCCTAGTCGACATTCTGCTAGCAGGAAATGAGGAAGCAAGAGCTGTCAAAAACTTCGTGATCGATCGGGTCGAGCTTGCAGAAGCGCTGCTTCAAGAGCTGTCGCCTAAAGAAATATATGAACGGGAGCAGGTTATATACCGGATATTCGGAAGCCGTGCAAAGCTGGAAAAAGCCGTGAAGTCAGAGCAAACGGAGCTTGAGCTTAGAGTTATTCTATCGGAGCTACTGACTCTTATAAGTTGATGACGATATATAAAAATGGAATTCCCTATTGGTTCGGGCAGGAAGATGATGATGTTTTTATTGTGGCTTCAGTGGAGCCAAGTGGTTTATCATTTTATGCACAGATGAGTAATAGTGATTGGAGTTCTTGGATAGAGAGATTTAAATTGGAAGCGACAAAAGTATTAGGATTTGATGTTGGTGAACCCGAAGACGGGTTTATGTAATGAAGTGCACAATTTAATTGTGGGGATGATTTCGTGTTTACTGAAATGGTAACTCAGTATTTACCTGTTCTCTTAGAAAAAGAGGGTGATTATTTATTTGAGTAGAAAGACGGAATAGTAAACCTTAAAAAAACAGTCCACCTATTGGTACGTTAGTTGAACAAGATTAGAGGAAATCCCTTTTAATAGGGGTTTCTTTTTATTTTTACAAATTTAAAGTTAGTTCTGTTGAGAAGCCTTAAATAAGTACCTGCCTGTGGAAATAGGAAGAATTTGCTTGCCCTTCGCAAAATTTTCTGTTATTTTTGATAGTAACAATATGTTATTAACAAAATGATACTAAGTACAACTAATTTTTTTCGCTCTATGAATGAGTGGAAAAAGCGGAGGGATGTAAGATGAAAAAGGTAGCGGCTAACTGGAATCTGTTCGAAATTACGTGGTTGATACTATTTACCTCAATCGCTGTCGGGTTTACAGTGATTACAAAGGACTCTTTATTCGGATTCACGGTATTTATTACTGGGGTGTTATGCGTGGTGCTTGCAGCGAAGGGCAACCTGATGAGCTATGTTTTCGGCATGTACAATACCATCGGTTATGCTTATTTGGCCTATATTAACGGTTTGTTTGGAGAGGTTATGCTGAATCTGCTATTCTTTGTTCCAATGAATGTCATTGGCTTCTACATGTGGAAAAATAATCGCCAAAAAGACGGTAGACTGACCATGCGGCAGATGGATCTTAGAAGACTGCTCCTCGTTGGGATGGTCTGTGTAATCGGCTGTTTAGTGCTCGGATTTGGGCTTTCGTTCATTCCGGGACAGAATTCGCCTTACATTGATGCCACTACAACGGTGCTGTCTGTTGTGGCGACCTTCTTAATGGTTAGAAGATTCAAGGAACAATGGCTGGTCTATATCGTGCTAAATCTCTTTACGGTGCTGCTATGGGCGATTCGCATGCTGGAGGGCAGCGGGGAAGGCCTACTGATGATCGTGATGTGGAGCGCGTATCTGGTCAACGCAGTTTACGGGTACTATATTTGGAATAAAGGGGCGAAGGAGGTGGCGGCATGAACACGCTTGGACTAACACTGGGGAAGTTTGCCCCGCTGCATAAAGGCCATCAGTTCATGATTGAAACGGCGCTACAAGAGGTCGATGAATTGATCCTAGTCATTTACGAAACGACAGTCACTCCGATCCCGCTTCATGTCCGGGCAAATTGGATTCGCAGGCTCTATCCGGAAGTCCGGGTAATCGAAGCTTGGGATGGTCCGGATGGATATTCGGATGACAGGGAGCATGAGGTTCGGGAAGAACAGTATATACTCGGTTTGCTGAACGGAGAGCAAGTAACGCATTTTTACTCGAGCGAATTCTACGGCAAACATATGAGTCTCGCTTTGGGTGCAATAGACCGGCGGGTGGATGAAGCTCGAGAGCGGGTCCCGATCTCAGCGACGATGGTCCGTTCCAATCCATATCAGTACAGGGAGTTCGTAAGTGATATCGTGTACCGGGATTTGATCACGAAATTGGTATTCGTTGGAGCGATGTCAACGGGTAAGTCGACGATCACCGAAGCACTGGCACAGCGATATTGCACAACGTTCGCAAGCGAATACGGACGCGATTATTGGACCGAACATCAGGTGGACCGCCGAATCGGCTTGGAAGCGTTCGATGAAATCGCGGTGGGTCATATCGAGCGCGAAGAACAGGCAATGCTTGCGGCGAACCGGGTTCTGTTCGTCGATACCAATGCGATCACGACGTATATGTTCGCCCTAGATTACCACGGCCGAGCCCCCGAGCTGTTAACCCGGATCGCTCTGGAGAACGCGCAACGTTATGATCTGTTCTTCTTATGCGCTGACGATATTCCTTACGACGATACGTGGGACCGCAGCGGGGATCAGAAGCGGCATGTCTTTCATAAACAGATTATCGCGGATTTGAAGGAGCGGCGGATCCCCTATATTACGCTGCGGGGGAGCCTGGAGGAACGTATACGCAAGGTAGATGAAGTGTTGGCAAAGTTCGAGCCCTACGGGAACTATTTCGGAGAGCTGAACGGTTAAATCAAATATAAAGGAGGCATACCCACTTGGATTTGTTGGATAAGGATGGACTTACGGAATCTGAATTTTTGAAGCAATACAAGGCAGGCGATTACGAGCGTCCTTCAGTGACAACGGATATGGTTATCTTCACTGTGACGGAAGACGAGGCTGACAGTTATCGCAAACTACCGGAAAAAGAGCTACGCGTCCTACTAATTCGCCGGGGGGCTCACCCCTTCCTGGGCAAATGGGCGCTGCCTGGCGGTTTTGTCCGACCGAATGAGACGACTGAGCAGGCAGCAGTAAGGGAACTATGCGAGGAAACTGGCGTAGAAGACGTTTATCTGGAGCAGTTGTATACGTTCAGTGATATCGGGCGCGACCCACGAACCTGGGTAATAAGCTGCAGCTATATGGCTTTGATCAATAGCGACAAGTTGGAGCTTAAGGCAGGAGATGATGCAGCAGACGCCGCCTGGTTCAAGGTATCCTATCGGCCGCTGCGGGAGCAAAAAGAACTGATTGTGGACGGATACATCAAGACGCTGGAGTACGAACTCAAACTAAGTAGTGAAGAAGAAGAACTTTCGGCGGTCGTGGCGAGGACTATGACAGCGAAGACTACATCGACTGGCACGGATTATGAGATCGTATCGAATGACGGATTGGCCTTCGACCATGCGAAGATCATAGCATGCGCTATTGATCGGTTACGGGGAAAAGTGAATTACACCGATATTGCACTGCACTTGATGCCGAAGCTTTTTACCTTGACGGAACTGCAGCAGGTTTATGAGGTAATTATGGATAAAGAGCTGTTGAAGGCGGCCTTCCGGCGTAAAGTAGCCGATCTTGTAGTGGAGACCGATCATTATACCGAAAATGCGGGGCATAGACCATCCCGCTTATATCGGAGAAATTTGGAGGGTTAACGATGATTTACAATATCGATGAGTTAAGAAAAGTATATAACGAAGGAAAAAAGTTCAAATTCGTGTTTTTTTGGGGACATACACCGCCTAAGGACGGGAGCGTTGATAAAAGCTGCTTCAGCCAATGGTGGCTGTGCCCGTTCACGTTAGAGGGAACGCAGTACTCATGCGCCGAGCAGTTTATGATGGCCGAGAAGGCAAGGTTGTTCGGCGATGACGAAATGCTGGAGTCCATCCTTAAAGCTAAGCATCCAAAGGAGATGAAGGCTTTTGGACGTGCGGTCCAAAACTTTGACAAAGATATTTGGGATAAGGAATGTTACAGCATCGTCAAAAGAGCCAGCTTGGCCAAATTTTCGCAGAATCCGAAGCTTAACGATTATCTTAACTCGACGAAGAACCGCATCCTCGTCGAGGCTAGCCCGCGGGACCGTATTTGGGGGATCGGCATGGGCCAGTCCAATCCGGATGCGGAGAATCCCATGAAATGGCGGGGCAGAAATCTGCTGGGGTTCGCACTGACGGAAGCGCGGGACGAGTTGCTGCGGAGTTAGATTTATACAAGATTAAATTAATGGACTTGAGGAAATCAATGACAGGATGAGGGATGACCGTGAAATATACCGATTATATCTGCCTGAAAACAGGAAGATACCAATCAGTAGGAAAGTTTGGCGATAATATTTATGCATATGAGATCCTTACGGGGGTAACCGACTCCCCGGAGTACCATCAAATTTCTAAGGCGGAATTCGATTCTTTTGAAACTTGGAGCCAAGAGTACATTTCGGATCTTAAAAAAATGTATGAAATCATTAACCGTCCCGTTATCTGCAGCGGCTACTTAGGGAGAGAGGAACTTGATCCTTCACTGCTTCGGAATATTTAGCTGTAAATAATATCTTCTACTGAGAGTATAGAAACGATTCTTCGCTCAGAGGACAAGAACATAGTCTCACTGGATGCCGCGCTGTGCGCGGCTTTTTTTATCGGTACATGTTCTTGTCTTTTGTTTAGGGCAAGAACTTGTCCCCAATGTCACTTAATGATGATATACTTACCTCATGAATTATGATATTGATAATCAATATCAATTGAATTGATAGGTGATATATAAATTGCAAAAGGTGAGATGAAGGAGCGCAGATAGATGCAAGACGAAGCAGCAGCAAGCCAGGTATTTACACCGGAGATGATCGATACGATGGCCCACATTTGGACACGTTCGATCATTACATTAATAGATGTACGTTTCCAGAATGTAGCGTCCCAATACCCGTTGGAGCAGTATAAAATGCCTAGTAGCATGTTTATCTATGCATGTGGAGGAGAAGCACAAATTCAACTGAATGAAACCACATTTGGAATGGAACGCTTTGGTTTAGTTCACGGAGGGAAGGGGAGCCTGCTCAGTATTTCGCCTAAAGGGGAGAATGTGAAGACCTTTATGGTATTTTATAAAGCAGAATTACCTCTTTTTTTCAAGAGGCACCTGCAGCAATTACTGGAGGAAGTAAATCCATTTGTTCAACAGTATGGTTATACACCAAGTAATCCTATCTTGCTACTCGATTGGTTTCAACAGATGATGAATGGCTGGAACCGCGGCAAAGCGATGGATCAGCTGCAGGCCAAAAGTTTTCTATATCAATTGATACATGGGGTGTACAGAGATTTTGAGAGTGGTGAAATTCGGTATCTCCAGCCAGATCCAGCCTGTTCTGCCAAGATATATCTCGATAAACATTACATGCAGCCGATTATGTTCCAAGAAATTGCTGATATGTTTGGGATCAGTGGCGGGCAATTGACGCGGCTGTTCAAAAAAAAGGAAGGCATGAGCTTACAGGAGTACCTCATTCAGAGAAGGATTGAAGCTGCCTGCCATGACTTGAAACATACAGAAGCAACCATTAAAGAGATCGCAACAGGATCTGGTTTTGCAGATGAGAAAAATTTGTTTCGGATGTTTAAGAAGTATTACAAGATGACGCCAAGTGATTATCGGAAAATAAACGCACTATCTATGCAGGTTGATGGTATTGATAATGATTCTCATTTTCTTTACTATGAGAGGGAACTAGCGGGTCTAGTCCAGTCTTATAGAGAAGGGGAATCAACCATGTTTGGAAAAGTAAGAAGTAAAGAAATGATCTTGGCGGCGACGATGAGCTTGATGCTGTTATTGTCGGCATGTGCGTCGGGAACGCCATCGAATAACGGGGGAACGGTGAATTCAAACCCTGCGCAGACACAACAGACGACACAACCGGAAGTATCGGAGACGAATGCTTCAGAAGCAGTCTCGCAGACGAGAACGATATCCACAGTAAAGGGTGACGTTAAGGTACCGAACAACCCTCAGCGTGTTGTAGTCGATTATTTGGTTGGTGATGTGGTGGCCCTAGGTGTAACTCCTTTAGGAGTGGCGAGAGCGGCAAGGGACGGGAAAGAGGCTGTTTTTGCTAACCAGATTACAGACTCTATTAAAATAGCTATGGAGCCGGAAGATGTCATGACTCTTGAGCCTGATCTGATCATTTTAGCATGGGGCGATGAAAATTATGAAGATTTATCCAAAATTGCCCCGACAATTTATGTCCCTTATGGTGATATGACTACAGAAGAGCGGATACATTTTATTGGTGATGTTTTGAACAAGCAGGAAGAGGCTAAGGCTGTTCTGAGTGCTTATGCCGGAAAAATAGAAGAAGCGAAGCTAGCCCTTCAGAATGCAGGTCTTTCAGACGTGACAATTACTATGGGGGAATTCAGTGATAAAAGTAACTACATCGCTGGAGCCAAGCATGCGGTTGGCGAGCTTGTTTATAATGGACTTAAAATGAAGGCACCTTCAAAAGTTCAAACTGATATTATTGACACAGATAAATATTGGGGAGATATCTCTATGGAGGTCTTGGCTGCTTACATAGGGGATTATCTAATCGCTATAGGAGATACGGAAGTCCCTACTGATAATGCGGTCTGGAAATCGCTACCTGCTGTGCAACATAATCGGATCATATCGGTGGGTACATCGCTATCTTGGTCCACGGATATAATGACTTCCAGTGCATTGATTGATCATATTGTAAATCAATTGCTGGCTATGGCTAGATAAGGATTTTGACGAGGTAAAAAGAAGTACTCCAATTTGTAAATATGACTATCAGTAGGTAAGGAAAGGAAAGCGTAATGAAAAACAAGCCTGAACAAAAACGCCGTGGGGCGGTGAATTTCACCATGTACATGGTGGTAGGGCTTGGATTAACGGTTCTCATGTCGGCGGCGTCGATTAGCTTCGGCGCCGCCGACATGAGGTTAGCGACTGCATGGGAGGCTATTTTCCGATTTGATCCAACGCTCACTGAGCATCAAATTATACAAACCCTACGTCTTCCGCGTACCGTAGCCGATCTGATCGTCGGATGCAGCCTTGCGGTATGTGGGGCTATTATGCAGGGAACGACGCGAAATCCGCTGGCTGACTCCGGGCTGATGGGCATCAGCTCTGGTGCAGCATTCGCGATTGCTCTTTGCCTGGCCTTTCTGCCGGGTTATTCGTATGGGCATATGATGCTGTTTGCTTGTCTGGGAGCAGCACTCGCGACCGGGATCACTTACTTCATCGCGTCACTGGGCAAGCGCGGGATGACGCCTCAGCGGCTGGTACTGGCAGGACTGTCCATCTCTATGCTATTTGGCGCACTCAGTCAGTATTTAGCGATCAATTATAATCTGGGTCGAGCATTAGCATTCTGGACGGCAGGCAGTACAGCGGGGGTTAAGTGGGGGGAATTGCTGATCGTCTCACCGCTATTTGTTGGTGGTGTACTGCTGGCGCTGGCGCTATCTCCTTCTGTTACACTGCTCAGTTTGGGGGATGATGTGGCAAGTGGACTCGGTATTCGTAGCGGACTGGTCAAAGGTTTATCGACGATTATCGTGCTCGTGCTGACTGGATTGGCTGTTGTCTTAGTTGGTCCGATCGGGTTTGTTGGTCTGATTACCCCACATATTGTGCGATACATGGTCGGTGTCGACTATCGTTACATTATTCCGGCAGTTGCTCTATATGGTGCGTTGCTGACCGTGTCGGCCGATCTGGCTGGACGCTTGATCAATAAGCCGTTCGAAACACCGATTGGCATTATATTTTCTATCATTGGTGTGCCGTACTTTCTCTTCCTGGCTCGCAAGCAAAGGAGGGAATCTAAATGATCAAGCAGCGTTATACGGTGCAAAGGGGCATTATCGTCAATATAGTGCTTATGGTGCTCATCCTTATGTTTGCTGTCATTAGCATGAATTCTGGCAAAATGAATCTTTCACCGCTAGAAGTGCTGAATGTTCTCCTCGGAAACGGTACAGATAAGCAAAATCTGATCGTGTTCGATTTTCGCCTGCCACGAATCACACTGTCGATCTTGGTAGGTCTGGGAATGGGAGCGGCTGGGGTCGTGATGCAGAGTTTGCTGCGTAATGACATGGCTAGTCCAGGGACGCTGGGGATTAGTTCGGGATCGGGTTTGTTTGTCCTGTTCTTCGTCGTATTCATCGCATCGACAGGAAAGGGCTCCTTTATTGCCCTACCACTACTGGCCTTTGTTGGCGGATTATTGGCGGCGGGATTGATCTTCTTATTGTCGTATCGCCGTGGGCGAGATATTTCGCCAATCGGTTTGATCTTAACCGGGGTCGCACTCGGAAGCGGGTATGAAGCGCTGACCACCTTCCTGACTCTCAAGCTGAATGATTCGCAGATGGATTTCATGCTGCATTGGCTGGCGGGAAGCTTATGGGGCGCTGATTGGCGTTATATTTCCGTACTGGCACCATGGGTCTTGATTTTACTCGGCTATATTTTCTACAAGTCTCGCATACTTAACACCCTCCATCTGGGCAATCAGACGGCAGAAGGGCTGGGTCTTGCCGTGAAGCGGCAGTTTTTGGGGTTGTCGATCGCTGCGGTTGCTTTATCCTCTGGCAGTGTGGCCGTGGGCGGAAGCTTCTTTTTCGTTGGCTTGATCGCTCCGCATGTGGCAAGAAAACTGGTCGGGCCCGATCACAAATTGCTCGTTCCGGCTGCCAGCCTGACCGGAGGATTAGTCGTGGTGCTGGCTGACACGATTACGCGCACGGTTAGCTTGGGGGGAGATGTGCCGACGGGAATCGTCATTACGGTCATCAGTGTTCCGTACTTTCTTTATTTACTATCGAAGGCCAATTAGGAGGACGTCATGGAAAGTATTACAGCGCAACAAATCGATATTGCCTATAATGACACGCTTATCGTAAAAGAACTGAACTTGCAGATTCCGCGTGGACAGATTACCTCGATTATCGGTCCCAATGGATGCGGCAAATCAACCGTACTAAAGGCAGTCGGTCGGTTGCTCAAGACGAATAATGGTACGGTTTATCTGAATGGCGCCGATATCCGTACGCTGTCCACCAAGGAAGTGGCCAAGCAGATGGCGATTCTGCCGCAGACGCCGACCGCACCGAGCGGTTTGACGGTCGGTCAATTAATCGCCTATGGGCGTTTTCCACATCAACGGGGCTTCGGCAAGCTCTCCAAAGAGGATAAGCAAGTAGTAGCCTGGGCCCTATCGGTTACACAGCTTACAGCGTTTGAGCATCGTGAGGTCGATACGCTATCTGGCGGTCAGCGTCAGCGCGTATGGATTGCGATGGCGCTCGCCCAGCAAACCGATCTGATCCTGCTGGATGAACCCACAACCTATCTGGACCTGGCGCATCAGCTTGAAGTGCTGGAACTGCTCTATGAACTAAATCGCAGTCAACAGGTGACGATTGTGATGGTGCTGCATGACCTGAATCTGGCAGCACGCTTCTCCGACTATATGGTGGCGATTCGTGAGGGTCAGGTGGTGGAGCATGGTTCGCCAGAGCGTGTAATGACGGTACGGACGCTGCGTGAGGTATTTGCCATTGATGCCGAGATTATGCTGGAACCACGAACAGGGCGACCGGTGTATGTGACGTACGAGCTCTTGCGTGATAATCGTAGAGAACAAGGTGTGGATCAAGGATTCCCAAAAGCTAAGGAACAGAAGGAGGCGATTGCCACTTGAAAATCGCATAGCGTGTCCTCCTAGGCGCACGGAAATACTGGTGCAGTTAGGCATTGGATTTGCCGGTGTCATGATAGCCACGATTCAACGCGTATAGCCTTTGGTGTAGCTTCCACAAGCAACTAACTCCATGAAAGTGGGCTAAGGCTTGTTGCAGAGGGGAGAGATAATAATAAATAACAACATATCCTAAATTCACAGCCGCAGGTAACTAGCTTGCGGGCTTTTTTTATTATTCGGAGCACTAGATTACGTGATTAATTTGAGAGAACCAGTATATATAACTCTAAATGAAGCAAGGAGGACTATTGAAGGTATCAGAGGAATGCGCAACAAGCAGATTGCCCGGAAACTGCAGATGGGGACCGCAACACAGCAGTTGAGAAGATCAGCTAGTTCAGACTCAGGCGCACAATCACAATAGAATCTAAACGTGGCTGAAATCTTGGAACAGATGTATCCCACGGTGAAGACAAATCGGGCTGAACCGTACCATAAATAGGGTGAAAAGTTGAGTTGAAGGTTGAAGCTTTAATGCTAAATATATCAGGAATAGTTCTCCATCATTTGATATAAATAATTTCGAAAGTCTTCAACATAGGTTTTGGGCTCTACAACTTTTAGATGAGTGCCGAAGCTTGCTAAAAGTTGAAATCCCATACGATTTTGTGGGACATAAATGGTTGCTAATAAAAATCCAGAATTATGGTCTTCAATACTTCTTCGACCATACCTTTCGATGATTTGATCTTTTATGCTAGGCGATATCCAGGCCTTAATCGTGACGAATTCAGGTAGATAATTTGCTTCGTGTACTTGCTCTGACCAATCGTCTCTAGGATGAAACGCGCGTTCATCCATAGTAATATGATCGATCCGAGATAACTTGAAAGTTCGATATCCCTGTCGATGTAAACAGAATCCTTTCAAGTACCAACTCGATTCGCTAAAATGCAGCTCATAGGGCTCGACCATTCTATTCGTTACAGCCCCGTCCTTATCTGTATAATCAAACGAAACCAGCCTCTTTTTTGAAATGGATTCTTGATATGTCTTTAAGGTTTCAAGAATCTCGGACCGACCTTCCCAATCATAAAACGACAGTTGAATGGAACGATTTAGAGACAATGGACTAACCATTGCCTCTATTTTTTTTATCGTTCTTTCAACTTCTTCAGTACGGAGGATTTGTTCCAATCCGCCGAGCGCAGTTAATATATTCTGTAAATCGGAGCTGCTTAAAAGGCGTTTATCAACCTTGTATTCATCCATTATGCCGTAGCCCCCTTTGACCCCATTGACAGAGTAGATCGGGATGTTCGATAAGCTCAATGTTTCCATATCGCGAAGGATCGTTCTTTTGGAGACATTGAATAGTTGTGAGAATTCCGTTGTAGAAACAACCTCTTTTTTCAGCAATATCATGATAATCGAAATGAGTCTCTCCACTTTGTCCATAATTGCCCTCTTTTTTTACATGATTTCAGAAAGGTGACACCTAGATGTCACCTTTTATTCATTATACTACAAGTATCACAAGAAGGAGGTTTTAATTCAATGTTTAATCCAACCGATTTTCCCAAGCCCACCCTTATTTCAGCCAACGGTGTGGAACTCGAAGTGTTTGAAGCAGGCCGAGAAAACGCAGGAAAACCTATTGTACTCTGCCACGGCTGGCCAGAGCATGCCTTTTCTTGGCGCCATCAGATGGACGCACTTGCGGCAGCGGGCTACCATGCCATCGTCCCCAACCAGCGGGGTTACGGCAACTCATCCCGTCCGACCGAAGTAACAGACTATGACATTGAACACTTGTCGGGTGATCTCATCGCGCTTCTCGATCACTATGGATACGAGGACGCTACCTTTGTCGGTCATGACTGGGGTGCATTCGTCGTTTGGGGACTGACCTTGTTGCATCCAAACCGCGTCAATAAAGTGATAAATCTGAGCTTGCCTTACCAAGAGCGCGGAGAAAAACCCTGGATCGAGTTCATGGAAGAAATACTTGGCGGCGATTTCTATTTCGTCCACTTCAATCGACAGCCAGGCGTCGCGGACGCCGTATTCGAAGACAATACATACAGGTTCCTTCGCAACCTGTACCGGAAGAACGAGCCTCTCAGAGCACCTGAGCCAGGTATGGCGTTGATCAATCTCGCCAGAGCAGAAACACCGCTCGGTGAGCCCGTATTGAGCGAAAGCGAGCTGGCCGTTTACGTCTCCGCTTTTGAAACATCAGGGTTCACGGGCAGCATAAATTGGTACAGGAACCTTGACCGCAACTGGCGCTTATTGGCGAAAGTGAACCCAATCATCCAGCAGCCGACCCTCATGATCTACGGCGACCGGGATGTGGTTGCGAAGTCTGAAAACCTGACAAAGTTCGTGCCCAATGTGGAAGTGGTCAATCTGGATTGCGGTCATTGGATCCAGGAAGAAAAGCCGGAAGAAACAAACCAAGCGATTTTAAAATGGCTGGAACAATGGGAGATGTAGTTTTTTTCAACAACCAAGAAGAGTTTAACGATTGGTTAGAAGAACATCATGCTGAAGCTAGTGAAATTTGGGTGGGCTATTTTGGGATAAGTACAGGTCGTGCAAGCCTTACTTGGTCTGCATCAGTAGATGCCGCTCTTTGTTTTGGGTGGATTGACGGTATACGAAAAACCATTGATAAACAAAGCTATAAGATTCGCTTTACTCCGCGCAAAGTAAATAGTGTATGGAGTGCTGTGAACGTAAAGAAGGTAAAAGCACTAATACAGTTTGGAAAGATGAGACCAGAAGGAATGCACGTCTTTAACAACAGAACCGATGCACAAGGCTATTCCTCTGAACAAAGAAACGTGGAACTTGCTAAAGAATATGAAGAACAAATCAAGGCAAATCAAACAGCCTGGCTATTCTTCACTAATTTATCACCATCCTATAAAAGAGATTCAATCTGGTGGGTAATGAGCGCTAAGAAAGAAGAAACACGATTAAGAAGGCTTGGAATATTGATCGCTTCATCTGAAGAAGGGCTAAAATTTCAACATTGCAAAAAATATATTACAGAATAAGGAAATATAAATAACAAAAGAATGGTTAAAAGGATTTTTGGTACTGCATAAATCTGGGTCTATTGTTTCCCTGATCTATAGGAGAGAGGAGCTACTGTATTTCTCAATCAATTAGGGTTTCATTCTCATCAAAAGTCAGAACGTTTTAAATGCGAGGCATAAATCAAATCGCTAAATGAAGAAGGGATGAAACAGCTCATCCAAAATCGCAACCCCCTTCATTTTCATGGTACAGCCGACCCTCATGATCTATGGTGACCGGGATACGGTCCAGAGGTCTGAAAACCTGACAAAGTTCGTGCCTAATGCAGAAGTGGTCAATCTGGATTGCGGTCATTGGATCCAGCAAGAAAAGCCGGAAGAAACAAACCAAGCGATTTTGAGATGGCTGGAAGAGCAGAATGATGCTGAATAGAGTCGCTTAGCAAGCAAAACTTAGAAAAACAATAAGGACACCCAAACAGGCAAGGTCATTAAGTTAAGCTCAAAGGTAAGAACGGGAATAAAAATGGAATTCAAAACGGCATGGGAAAGCCCCGTGCCGATCGCTGTCAATACGAGTCCTGAATGAACTTCATTAACAATCTCTTGAATTTCAAGTACTGTCCATGGAGATGTCTCGTCCACGCTCAATGCATAATCAACATAGGTTAAGTTCGACGGAGTAACATCTGTTACTCCAGTAGTGTCAAATATTGAGTGGTCAGGCGCATCGCCAGCTTGCTGAACGTAGTAAGCATTAATCGTATCCAACGCGGCTTGTGGAGACAATGGTGCAGGTGTTTGTGTAGGTGTCTGCGTTCTATAGATGTTACGCTGAACCGTACCATTAAATAGGGTGAAAATTAGTTGTGAATGAAGTTTATATAGAGATAAAATTAACCCCTAAGATGACTCTTAGTTTTTTTCATATGACTTAATACAACAATATTTACAAATTCATGATACGATATTGCTAAATCGGGAGATAGATGCTCCATATTTAAGATAGAATTAATTATTGATAGAACTGTTGAAGATGAATCATAACAAAATGATTGATGATCAACCAAGAATGTTTACTGAAACTATTATGACTCTGTAGAATGGGGGCCAATATATGTCATTAGCTAATAAAAAAGAAGAGTGTTTACTTATAGAGACATTAAAATCGCATATACCAAATGTAGAGGAATTACTGAATCCAGCAGTTGAGGAATCAGAAATAAATCTTTTCGAGAGCATGATGAACTGCAAATTTCCAGAAGATTTCAGAAAGCTATACATGAATTTTAATGGAGAAGGAGAGCAGATTTTTGGCATAATGGCTGGTCTTGGTTGGATGAACATTGAATCGATAGTAAGTAACTGGAAGTCCCTTTTGGAATCAGCTTACGATATTATATCCAGCAAATCAGATGTAATAAAAGACGGGAACTACAGAGAAGGCTGGATTCCTTTTGCTGAAGATGGTGGTGGCTCATTTTTGGCAATAGATTTAGACCCCGGAGAAAAGGGCGTTTATGGGCAAATTATTACGATAGATCATAATTCTCATTTTTCCTATGTTATTGCAGAAAGTTTGGGACATTTCTTTGAATTTATCGATTCGAGTCTCAGAAATAGTAGTATTGGTATTCGTGAAGAAGAAGATGTAATCATATTATCCCGTGAAAGTGGAAGTTTGTTAGATGATATTTTGGCTTTGACTAATTTGAATATCGAAGAGAACAGCCTTATCCCTGTAAGCGGATTTTGGGAAGAGTATTTTAAAGACGATGTTGAAAGTGGTTTTGTATCTTCAAAAACATTGAAAAAAAAGAGACTGGTATTTATTAGAGCTGATCAAGCTCAAAAATACGGAGCAATATCTTTGGATATTTTAACCCATATGGTTAATCTTAAAGAACTTATTATACATGCGGATGAAATTACTAATTTTGATGTACTTCAACGGTTGACTTCTTTAGCAGAACTTGTGATAGGATCAGAAGCTTTTAAAGAATCTGATTTGAAGTACTTGGTTTCTTTAGATGGGTTAAGGAAGCTAACATTAATAGGACTTCCATTAAAAGATATACATACACTGAAAGATATAAAGAAATTAAAGAGTTTGAGATTATGTAGAATGAACTCAATTGATAGGGGATTAATTGGAACTATAAAAAATTTGAAGGAACTAAGCTTAGAAGAAATGGAGGTTGGCGACCTGCTTTATATTTCAAACCTTAGTAAGTTAATAAAACTAGAGCTCAAACAAGTGACAATACCACATTTATCATTCTTAAAAGCTTTAAAGAATCTAACGGTTTTTGAGACAGATAGCTGTGCAATAGATGAATCACATATAGAGGTTATAGGAGAATTGAAGAAATTAAAGCAGTTCACTTATCCGGTTGGAGATTTAACAATACTCAAAAATTGTATGAGTCTAAAGCAGATTGGAGTAGATGCATCAAGACTTAAAGGTTTGGAGGAAATTTCAGACTGTAATATAGTCGATATAACTATATTTCATGCAACATCGAAAGAGAACGCGAAGTCCGTAGTTGCGGAGTTTAATAAATACTTTAAACTTCAGTCATATGGATGGCAGGTCACATGGAAAGATTAATGAAGCTTGCCTGCACTGAGCTTTATCATTATAGGGTGAAATTTTTATAAAAGAAAGGAGACTAGCCATATTGGTTAGTCTCCTTTCTTTTTGTCGTTAGACCAACGCTGATACCTAATAAAATAGTAATGATGAAGCAGAAAAATTGTAGACATAAGATTTAAACCATTGACCTTTCCGCTAAGTAATCAGAGGGGCCTTTTTTGCGAAACAAGAAATAATATACATGGGTCTGTGAAGTTTACAATTGTAATCTAATTATTGAACGTCTAGCATTAAGTATATTGGAGCGACGCATTAGGCGGATAAGGCGTACTACAGGTTGTTTATATTATCCTCGCATAATTTACTCGAAATGGAGAGCTTATGAAAAAGACTATTGTTTGTGTAATAGCGATACTTATCGTATTCTCAGGATTCGCAACACAAAGTTATGCGGCGTTGTCAGATACGCAATCTGCGGCAATACACGCGTTGCTGGATGATGCCCGTCGTATATCAGGTGTGCCGGGAATGTCAATCTCGATACTAGCTGATGATGAAATTTTCTACTTTTCTTCCGGGTATGCAGACCGTGAAAGTGGGTTGTCTGCAAGTGAGAACACACTATATGAACTGGCCTCGGTCAGTAAAGCCTTTACCGGCATGGGTATTCTGCTGTTGGAGGAACAAGGGCTGCTGTCAATGACTGACACTGTCCAAAAATATTTACCTTGGTTTACGTTAAAGTATCAAGGAAAACCTGTTGATATGCAAAGCCTTACACTCAATAACTTTCTTCACCATACTAGCGGCCTAACAAATGGTAAGCATTCTCAAAATATTCCACAAGGCAATACACCAGATTTGCTGCAAAAGACTGTGGAAATGCTGGTAGATGTTGAGTTGGCGTTCCCTCCCGGTGAACAGTACAACTATGGGACCGTTAATTATGACGTATTGGGTTTGGTTATTGAGATTGTGTCGGGACAAAGCTATGAAGACTTTATGAGGGAACAGGTATTTCAGCCGTTAGGTCTTCACCAGACGTATGTTTATAAAGAAGATGCTCAAGCCACCGGACAGTTGGCACAGGGCTACCGTTCTTCCTTTTTTATGACAACTCCATATAACGCGCCGGATTTTTCCGGGAATAAACCCGCAGGCTACATCATTTCTTGTACAAAAGATATGGCGCGTTGGATGGGCATACAGATGGGTATTGTGAAGGACATACCCGAAATATTCCATACGGTTATAGAAAAATCACATCAGGGTGATATGTCTGTTCCGGCTGTCAACGAAATGTATTATGCAGCGGGCTGGACGGTAAACGCCAACCAAACGATTATAGAGCACCCCGGGGGAAATCCCAATTTTGGAACCGAAGTGATCATACTGCCAAATGAACGAACAGCCGTCTGCTTGCTGACCAATGGCGCAAATATCAATAGAAGCATGGTACTAAAAGTTAAAGAGATATTAGACGGCAATCTAACGCAGTCATATGAAATAAGCGGCACACAGCTTTTGGACATCATTTTATCGTCTACCACAATTATTCTTTGCCTATTGGCCGTTCTGTTCTTTCTCTTAGGATTACGCAGAAGGAAGACGAATGAGCGGCAGCCAATGACAAAAAAGCGAATAATCGTAACAGCTATTTTGCTGATTGCTACGATTGCCCTGTGTATAATGTGCTGTGCATTAGATTGGCCAACGATACTTATTTGGCAAACATATAGTGTTCTTACAGCCTTGATTTCTTCAGCATTATTAACAGCAAGCATTACATGGTTTGTATACACTCAACGGTATAATAGTCTCATAAGAGGCGGGGCAGAGCGCGGTTTTTTTGATTTATGAATACATGTTCTTGTCGCGATCAAAGGACAAGAACATGTAACCATTGCCGCTAGAAGCAGAGGGGGGAAGGAACATAAAAGGATATTTTTGATTTTAGCAATTTATTTTACAACCCGATTGCACCTATTGAACTTCCATACCACTTAGTTAGCATATTTATCAACATTGTCTAATCCCCATCCTTAGCTGGTCCTCGCTCTGACCCTTCCTTACGACAAATCCTTTTTATACTGGATGGCCATGTAAATTCCACCAGCTAAAAACGCTAGCGCATATTTGAACAAGAAAAAGATGTTCCACATATACTCTTTAGGAAAAATCATGTCACATAGAATAATTGTCAACAGCATAAAGTAACTGCTTTTCAAAAAGATTTTATTTGTCCGTTCATCGTCTTGCCCAATCTTCTTATAAAATACATAGGTAAAAATCGCACTACCCATGAGCAGTAAAAAACCTACTCCAATGAGAATATTCCAATTTCCCGTAGATTGCTCAGCCCAGGACTTTAAAGGGTGGAAAATTGCGTTATGGATATCAGAAATAGACTTAATTTTCATTTTGATCATTTCCTTTCAAATAAGTAAAAACATCGTTTACATCAACATTAAAAAAATCGGCAATTCGAAAAGCCAATAGCAGAGTCGGCACATAATTCCCTTTTTCCATTACGAAAATGGTTTGTTTGGAAACCCCGACTTTCTCTGCTAATTCTTGCTGAGACATTCTGGCAAGTACACGATATTCATAAACCTTATTGGATATCGAATCACCGAAATCTTTCTTCATGACCATCACCTCTTGAATCAAATTATAAACTGATTTTTAACAAATGTAAAGTATACTTATACTTCGTTACATAATACATTTATGTTTACCTGGACTACTTTTATTTAACAAAAGCCAGAATGCAGAAAAAACCTGACGAAATTCATGATTCCGCCTGGTTCACATATCGATCTAATGTAATTTATGTTTTTTGTGGTGCAAATCGATGAATGATTGCCACGATCGTGCAAGAACAATTCACAGTCAATAGCAGACGGATCGCAATCGGATTACTTAACGGATCTGGGATGGACGAAATCCATGCCTTTTAGCACACCAGGCAACAAACAGAGCAAGAAGGTATTGATAGGCATCACGATACCCACACCTTGCTTCCCCGCAGCCTGAGCAAGTGCTGTCTGCAACAATGTTGCCGCACCACCGAATGTCAGCCCCCACAGCGCAACAAAAATGAAGATAATAGTACCATGCTCACTCCAAAGTCCTAGTACAAGAGATATCAGAGCAAATCCGGTAAGACTGATGAGAACCAACGGACGCAACCAACGATCAATGAAAATCCCAATCACCCAGATTCCCACCAGTGCCATAATTCCAAAAACAAGCAGAACCTGTCCGAGATAGGGTTCAAGCCCCATATCATCCAGGAAAGGAGAGATATAGGTATACAAAATATTATGAGCCAGCATCCAGGCAAGAACCACAACCAAGATAGGAATCACCCCAGGTGTGAGTAAAACTTTGAATAATGAAATGCGTTTATCAGCCGACTGTCCCGGATAATAAAGCAGCGACAGTCCAAGACTTGATAAATAAAGTCTTGGACTGCCGCTGTTCAATTATCATTTCCCGGTAGTTTATTCAAGGATGCTACGAAAAAACTATATATTTAGATTTTCATATTCAGATTAATGCCTGATTGAAGGATTTAATGAAAATAAATTAAAAAATACCATACTATTTTAACAAAAAATTACGGAACATGTATTTCCGATTTGATATCATGTTGACTTAAAAATTTCATTAAATCATTACTCAGCTGTACAATCTCATTGTTAGCATTATTCGCATAATCCGGCAACATCATATCCCTAACCATCTTAGTTCGTAGCCATGTCATAAAGAAGAGATCCAAAAATAAGTTTGGAAATTTAAGCACCATTTTAAGTATTGGAGGATCAATTAAAACGCCCGCTTTTTGTATTTCCCTAAGATACGCTTTTAAAGTGACTGTTATTTTGCGTGCCGTCTTTCTGGTTCTGGCTGTTTTTTTGTCAATAATCTTATTCTCAGAATGCAAAAAACTCAACATGGCAATATCTGATACGGAATGTGTGATTAGATACGCTTGCATATCCTTTTTAATAACGTAGGGAAGCTTTGCTGTTTTAAATAGTTTTGCGAGGTTTTCTATGCGTTCTGTCGCTACACCATTAATTTCTCCAAATGCAGTTGCCGCTATAAACTTTGGTAGAAATCGAGCATGCAATACCCCATCTTTAATCTGTCCGCCGAAGCCGGGAAAAGCTGGTAAAAGTCTATCCCCTACGATATCCAGCCACGAAGAAAATCCATTTGAATTACTAGTCATCGTAACTATATTTTTGCTTTGATTATCTTTTAGCGCTAACAACGCTGCTTCGGACCGATCATAACGAACGGTAACGAAAATAAAATCGTATACATCGTCATTTTCGAGCGTATCCATGACATTCACTTGTATCGATCTAACTGTACCTTTTTCTATATACTGCAGGCCATTTTCTCTTAATGATTTATATCTATTCGAATGTGCAAACAGGCTAACGTCAAACCCTGCTTCAATAAGCTTAATTGCGTACATGCTCCCGATGACACCTGCACCAAAAATTAAAATTCTATCTTGTTTTGCTGACATATAAACCACCCCTACTTATTAATATTCCCTTTGGATTATCCGACAACGTGTTGTATGATGTGATTATAAATCTTCATTATTCCTTGATCAACCATCAGTTTTTTATGATTTGTCGGATGGTATTCTTATTCACCAGTAGGAGGGAAACATGAAAAAGCAACCCCAAATAACGGAGAAAACAAAACAAAAGTTTGTAGAAGTTTTTTGTGAGTTATATAGCCAAAAGCCGATTGAGAAAATTTCGATTCAGGAAATTTCGAATAAGTCAGGATATAACCGCAGCACCTTTTATCAATACTTTACTGACATTTACGAATTGTTAGACTCTGTTGAAAATGACTTATTAAATGACATGAAAAAAGAATTGGCGAATAAAGAGTTATCGATGGATACGGTTCAAGATACACTCTATTGTCTGGACAAAAAAGAACATCTCCTGGTTCTCAACGCCCTTTTGGGTGATTATGGAAGTGCCCGTTTTTTAAAACGCTTAAAAAAAGAAATCGCTTTGGATCAATTAGAATTAGACGTTCCGCAAAACCAATCCTTAACGCCATACTTCATTGAGTTTTACCTGACAACTGCTCTTTCTTTGTTTCGTCTTTGGCTCCAGCGTCAAAAGGATTTATCGTCAGAAGAATTTTTCAAGTTAGTGGAGAACCTATATTCAAGAGGGATTACGCCCTATTTTAAAGAATGAGTCTGTCATTCAAACCAAATCCATATGTTCTATAACAATAAAAAAGCGCGCATAAGCTTGTTTACACAATATACTCCATAAAAACTGACCTAACTTACTCTTAAGGTGGACGATGTTATAGACCAAGAGATGGGGCGTTATTGCTTATATATGTACGGAGTGAGAGATATGAACATCATTAATCAATATAGCAATGAGGATTTAGCAGATTTTCTACACAGTGCTATTATGCATCATTAATCTCAATTGTGAACAGGAAAATTGGGCTGATAATAGGAAAACCACAGATTGAACTAACGGGAAACATGGGGAACTTCATCGTTATAGGACCCTTAATGAAGTATATTCATGCTGGCAATGGACAACGCTTAAGGTTAAGTATTATCTTATGCGGGAGGTCATCACTTCTTGAAATTTGAACTAGGACGTTGCTTACTGAATGAACGATTGATGGAATCCGGGAAGTCAGCGGAATGGCTGGCAAAAGACTTGCTTTTTAAACCGGAACGAGTTTACGACTTTATTGAAAACAAAAGAGTGATGCCACTCAAAATTGCCATATCGATCGCCGATTCCATCGGTTGTGATGTTCGTGCCTTGTATGAATTAATTCCGAATGATAATGAAGTAAAGGGAGATTAATGGAATAAGTGGTAGGTTGCATTAAGACTACGAATGTGATCCATTAAGCTAAGATAATGGGAAACGATAGCTCTATCAAAATAAGAAGGCAGCCGGTCAAATGATCGGCTGCCTTTGTTAAAATAACGGGCAGTTTAGATTACTCATGATGAGGATGACGAGAATCACAATTGGCGGAACAGCTTGAGCCAGATCCATGACGACAGCCTTGGGATTGAAGAATTTAAAATCCATGATGCTGCTCGGCATACGCGTGTAGCGCATCCAGCTTTCTTCCCAAAAGCAGGTCGAGTTTGGTTTCGCCTCGAATATCGTGAATACCGGTGTTGTAAGTGTGTTCCTTTTTAATTGCAAAGTATCAGTTCCGTCTGGTCTTTCGCTTGATGCCATGCTTGCTTGAGCAAATGATGCTTCTTGCATTCTGGCACGATGTGTTGCCGTGGAGACCAGTGCCTAGTTTACGGACTGCAAACGAAAAACAAGACTGTATTGTTCCTTGGAGCCAACACACGAATAAGACCAAACAAAACCAATATTGCACCGCGAACAGGCCAAGCGTGCAAAAAACACTTTTTACCAAAGATGCTGAAATGACGAATCTTGCTCGACGTATTACGGCCATCTCGCTTTATAACTTCTTCGGAGTGGCATAGAGGACAGGCCTGTTTGTAGGCTACCAGTGAGGCTTCCAAATGTACTTCTGTTTCATGGATCGAGACAACGCTATGATGTTGTAGTTCTGGTAATCCAAGCAGTTCGTTAATATACTGGATGGGCATCTGTCATAGCCTTTTCGTGTTGTTTGGTTGGACTTACAACATTACAAGATTTGCAGATGTTTTTCCATTTCTATCCTCGGTTTTACTCCGTTTTAATTTTCAACCGCAAAATTTGATTTTGAGCCTCAATTAATTGTGTAATTTGAGTGAACTCCCATCGTTTTTGTTACCGAAATATGTATATGGGCATATAACTAATTCTATAATTTAAAAGTCGAAAGGATGATAAACTTGTCTAGAAATTTAACTACACCAGATGGAACTACAGTATTTCCCTTTATAGCTCCTCAAGTTATTAGTGACCAAATTACACAAGGTAGAGTGGGGCACTACTATAAATCTTCAATTCCTGGGTTTGGATTAGTAACTTGGCAACTTGTAAGTTTCACGGTGCCAGCACCTGGAGCTGATATTGGATCAGGTACAATCTCAATGAATATTATCAATCCCGATGGTACAATGAGTTTTACTCAAGTAAGTAACCAAGATATAGTTGGGTTGCAATATATCGGTCCAGTATTGCCTGTTACCCCACCGCCACCTCCTGTTACACAACCTAAGCCCGTATGGTGTTCTTCAGCACCTTGGCATCCGGCTTGCTGGCGCGCTGAAGGCCCCTATCAGTATTATAGAGGCTATGATACGTACTGGGTACCTGTTCATATTCCTAAGAATTAATGTTGTCATCAATATCTTTAGAGGGAGTAACACTTCGATTTAACCACTGATTACAAAAAGAGAAAGTAGTAACATGTGATGTTAGTTTCTAGCTTCAAACTCCATTAAAGATTTCGGCTAGTGATAATATGTATTCTCGTAAATCAAGTTATTTCATATAAAAAAACAAGCAACCTACAGTTGATTTTTATGTAGGTTGCTTGTTTTGATTTCTAGTCCTCTAGGTTGTATTATCAGAGTTCGCATTTTATACTCTTTTCCCGGCCTTTGAATTCATCTTTTATTAGCCAAGTGACGGTTTAATCACCTTACCTAACTCACTCACTTTTTCGGGTAACTTTTTATGCATGGTTTATCAAATTTGAATTTGGGGGCTCCTTTTTTGATGCCAAAGTGTTTCTCAACTTAGATCTACTATTTGTTCCATTTATAAGCGTTAGTGTGAAATTATAAAAATTGATCTCATCGAATCCGACAAAAATTTGTGAGTGCCACCAACACGAGTGGAAGTGTTGGATGAGTACAATACGCGTTTAATGGTTCTGTAATATAAGGAATAAATGGCTCAATCAGAAAAAATGAAAAGATACTGTCCCGTGTAAAAGGAACAGTACCTTGCCTTTACGTTTGGCTTTGCTTCTAAGCGATTGAGATTTATTGTCATTTGGTGCTCGCCTACTTTTTCGTAGGATAATCTATCTTATGAAAAAAAAAAAAAAAAAAATGACTTTACGTAACGTTCATCCAACTTATTGAACGTGACAGGAAGATGTCGTTACGCGGGCATGTTCTTATCTCGACTTTGCTTGGATTATCTTAAGCCTGGATAGTTCTTTCGCTGTGAGGCGCCGGGTATAGGCAGCATTGCCGTTATGCGTATCGACTATCTTGATTCGGCCCGCACTCTGACCCGCTGGACGTGCCACACGGACTCGGAGTGCACTTAATGCCCAATCGATGGGAAAGGCAACCGAAGTCTTTCCATCCGTTGTTCCGGCATAATTTACAGCGGCCGCATAGTTATCTGAACTTCTCAGCCAGACTGAGCCCGAGTCGCCGGGAAGTGATATAGGTGTATTGCTCAGAATAATTGATTGATTGAGGAAGGTAAGCACGCCGATATCCGAACCATAATCTACTTGTACATCCGTATTTACCGAATCTACTTTTCCTCTGGTCAGTCCAGATGTCCGTCCTACTTTTTTGAAGCGTTCGCCTACACGGTAGGAGGTGACATGACCGGGAATAGTGCCTATCGTTGCATACTGTGGGCTGACAATGCTGTTGCTTAGCGGACGGGACAAGGCTGCATCAACCCGGTTTGAACCGCTGGTAGTCAGGGTAATAAACTGCGATAAATACCCGACACGGTTCCTTGGTGTCCTGCTTTCATCCGATCCGCCGGGCTGCAGTGTTTCTGCGCGATTGCGGGAGTTGGTCGGGTTGGTGAGCACATGGTTATTGCTGAATAAATACTGTTGATTGCCCCTGCTTACAATTAAGCCTACGGTTCCTGATCCGCCTGTGGTACCGATACTGTATCCTGCGATTACCGGACGAATCCGGTCCATGTAACTTGCGTTGCTGCGGATTTTTTGGGTTTTCACTACTCGTATCGGGACTTTTACAGTCTTGCCTCTAATTTGTGAGGAGAGCTTCGAACCAAAGCCTAGCGTCGTGCTGCTGACCGCATTAGCATAGAGGATCACGGCTGCGCCCTTTTTAGGATGTTTGGGATCATAGTATCCGACTCCGATCCCATGAATTCTCCGGTTCTTAAGTACTGTTTTCGAAATGTTATTCTTGATCACAAGAGCTTCAGCAAAAGAGGCCACTATTCATCACCTAATCTCATTAGAATAAGATAGTATATTAACCATGCGCACAAAAGGAATGGGCACTAATCATTGCATTTATGTGATAATGGTGAAATTGGTTAATAAAGATTGACGACAGTTATATCTGTCCAGCCATTATCTCCTCTTTAATTTAAGCTGTGAGCGATTTGTCGAAATACTGCTTATATGAGCGACATAGTTCTAAACGTGCTAATAGCCGGCCATTTAACTGAAAAAACCTTCATATACGTCAAGAGAGGCCGAACCGATGCAAAGCTTGAATGCTGGAGACGAGGATGCCTAAGGCACGGAAAAGGGAATAAAATAAGGGGTTAGAGTGGAAAGGATGCCTGATTACATCTTGTGAAGTCAATATTTCAGCATATTGGTCTTACTTTTGGTACGAGGCACTACGTACACGTAATGTTTTCGATCATTTAAACCACCATCATGAAACTGTACAGAAGATATATAGTGAAAGAAGTTGGGATATCGATATTTGGCTGACATCTTGGAAATTTACATCCATGATTTTGTTGAATCGAAAAGATATATACTCGATTTCTACAAAAATCTGATAAATAAAATATTGCTGTTGCTGAAGTTGTTTTAATCAACTATTTTAAGCCCCATATAATAAAGATTTCAAAAAAATATTTCAGTCATCGGAACATGAGTATAAAGAATGTTATGTATTAGATCTCGATTATGTAATTGTGGAGTTTGATACAACTGGTTTAGGTTTTAGGATCAAGAGTCAAGTGTTCGAAATAAGTAAAGAATATTTGTTAAATATACATTTGATTCGTAATCATCAAACCTAGCCCACCTGTAGCCCTTAAGCAAATAGTAGGTCCCACCAGTTCCATTTCCGATAAGCCAAAATTGGATTTGAGCAGCAGATATTTAAACATCCGCACCGGATCAACTACGGTTCGCCCGTTATCGTGGCAATAGTTTTGTTCAATTCTTAATATACAAAGCTAAAATAATTCGTTCATTTGACGCAGCAGGTGATCGTTAGGAATCAAAATATGGTTAAGCTTTGCAAACGGGCTCAATATAGAAACTCTGCTGCTCAGGGAGCATCAAAACCACCAGCCTTTAATTGGATACTTTAAAAAAGAAAAAAAAGAGACATTCCTCATAAAAATGAGAAATTGTCTCTTTTGGGGGGCGTAGGACTTTTTAAGTGACCTCTTTCTAGATGAGGTAAATGTTATTGTTGTTACTACTTAGCAAGTTAAGCGTGAATATTTGTGACTCTCCTTTAATCTGCCATTAATAAAATTAAATCACTTGAATTAGCACGGTGTCATTCGAAGACGACAAGTTCCTCCTGAACCAGAGCATCTAAAAGATACAGTTTGTGCAGTGGCAGGAACTTGATAAGTCGCTAGTGTGCCACCAGGATTTAAAGAGATCTCTGATCCAGGAATAATAAACCTTCCATCATCTGCAACCAGTGTAAATGTACAGCTACCAATATTTGAAATGGCTTTTAATTTTGGTGCAGGCCCCCCAAATCTTTTCACAAGAGTGAAGTTTCCACCACAAGCACCTATCAGGTCCACTGTATTTTCACTTATAGTCGATCTAACTCTGGATAACTTTGGTGCGCGAGTAATGGGAGCTCGTTTTCGTTTACCATTTGTACGAGTACTTGTAATTCTCTTAACTTTCTTAGAACAATTACATGACATATGTTATCACCTCGTAGTTTTAGTCTAGATTATACGTAACTCACCTTAACAAAAAGAAGTCCTTAGTATACATCTTCCACCTGTACCAGATTGACAACGGAATAAAATCTGATGTGGAGGAAATGCGTTAGGACCAAAAACATACCTAGCTAGTACATTGCCTGGTTGTAGCGTGTACTCCGAATTTTGAATTACATTTCCATTACGATCTACCGCGAGTAGTGTGAATGCACAATTTCCTACGTTACGAATTGTGTTAAACTCAGCAGAAAGTCCATTAGTTCTAGCTAAAATCAAGAGCTGACCACAATTTCCTGAAAAATCAAAAGTCTCACTCAGTTCTGTAGATCGAACCTTTCTTTTTCTTGGGACTCTAATTTCAGAAAGATTGATTTTTTTTAGGCGAACTGTTTTACTTTTGGTTGTTTTTCTGCATTTACATGACATTGAACTTACCTCCTTACACAAGATAAGACAGTATATTAAGGGGAGAGACAATACGTATGATCTATTATCCAATTTTTATAAAATATACCTTAGCCCTGTGATTGAAATAACATTTCAAGTTGAATTATATGGAGGAAGTATCTTTTAGAGAAAGATCATTTTTATAGTATAAGTACAAGAAGTAATGATGCAGCTTTAAATGGAGGAAGTTCAGGTTTTGAAATGATGACCAGTGCAATTCAAAGTTAAGTGAAAGAATACTCCAATCTATAATTAGACAGAACAAGGAGAAGGGGATTAGTAAAAATATTCTATTATGGATTCACGATCAGTGGTTGCGAGTTTCTCTATACTATTTTTCTGCAACTGTTTAAATTATTCAGAGTCAAGGTTAACGCAAAAATCTAATATTAGATGGATAGAAGTTCTTGAGTTAACAAAATCTAAATTCAAAATTGCTTTTAAGCTAGTAGAATCAATGACAAAAATTAAAGTGGATGTTTTATACAAGAAATAGAATAGTGCTGATTCAGACTTTAAAAAGTATAAGTGACCTAAGGAGTACATGGATTCGTTTATAAAAAAACATGACAGATAAATTCAAAATCAAAAAATATTTGTAGTTAACGAATGAAACAGCAACCGTTCTTTGACCGGTTGCTGTTTCATTAGAAGGAGGAACTTTCGGCAATGGGACCAAGTTCTTGTGCGACAATGTCGAAGGACAAGGACTTGGTACTATTGCCGATTTGAAAACCATTAAAATACATAATCATGTACAATAATCAATAAGTAATTATACACCATCAGACCTTATCCATATCAGTTGAAGCCGCTAGTAAACAATGAAGAGAAAGCTATAACTGCGTTACATCAAAATTGAGGCCCAAACAATTCAACAAGAAAAACATTCTTCCTATCTTTAAACAATACTGTAGTGCCCAACTATACTAAGTTTGTATCCAGGTTAAAAAACCTCAAGCCCAATAATGCTGAGTTGAAAGAAATACATAACTACTATCTGACAGGGGCAAAACTCCAGCTGGAAGGGTTCATTAGTAAATACTTCAAATAAATAGTTTAATAAAAAGAACCCAAAGTACTTTAAGGGTTCTTTTTTAATGGTTGACACGAACTTTGCTACATTCCCGATATGATTTCATCTACTGCAGAAAGTTAAAAGATGCCATTGTTCTTAAGCTGACGGGCAGGCAATATGGTACTATTTAGGAGGAACTGAGATGTCTAACCCCATATTTGTTCATTCATGGAGGGACTTATGAAGCTGTTGATCGTAGAGGACGATATTGGAATATCGCACACAATTGCAAGAGTTATGCAGGATGAAGGGCATAAGGTTACGGAGTGTCATAACGGAGAAGAGGGCTTGCATCACGCATTGTACGGCGAGTTCGATTTAATTATTTTGGATATTATGCTGCCTAAGGTTGATGGATTTACGTTCATCCAAGAGCTGAGGAAGCAAAGAGTGGATACCCCGATTCTTTGTCTGACGGCAAAAGACGGATTGAACGACCGGGTAAAGGGGTTAACGATCGGAGCGGACGATTATGTGGTGAAGCCATTCGAAATTCCAGAGCTGATTGTCAGAGCTAAAGTGCTGTTGCGCCGTTATGGCAAGGTTAATCAAGAAGAGCAGATTAGCTACGGCCCGATTGCTATTCAAGTTCGAAATCGAGCAATAACGGTCGCAGGAGAAGAGCTGACTTTAACAGAAAAGGAATGTGAGCTGCTTGAGTACCTGCTCATGAATAAAGAGCAGATCGTGACGAAAGAGCAAATCTATAACCGAATTTGGGGACTGGATTCGGAAGCGGGGATTGGCATCGTCGAGCTCTATGTCCATTATCTTCGAAAGAAGCTGTCTTCATGGCATGCCGATCAATATATCCAAACCGTAAGAGGTTTGGGCTACATACTCAGAATAAACAAGTAGTTTTTCAAAGGGAAATCAAAGGTTCATCTTATATATTCTTCTTATACTCTATAAAGGAGAGATTGATGAATGAACCTTGTAAGACAGATGTTTAAGAACACCCGATTGACTATTTTATTAGCTGTGGTACTTCTCGTATTGCTGATTGCAGGCGGTTTGTTTGGGCAGACCCAACATCAGCCAGAGAGTTTAGACGGATTGATTCAGAAGATGGCGGTAGATACGCTTAAGAATGACCCTGAGACACAGCTTTATTTTGACGTGAAAAATGTGGAGGGAATCCGATGGGATCCCACTAAGCTTACGGACCTGTCGGATGCCGATTACGAATTATTAAACGATAAGAGAAATGACTTGTTAAAAAAATTGAATAACTATGATGCTGCTATGCTTTCCCCGGAAGACAAACTCACCTACGATATCCTAAAATGGGACCTAAGCGCGGCGCAGCAGGTATATAAATATTGGGATTTGAACACGAATGACTACCTTTCCCTAACCAATTTTCCGCCGTATTTCGCGAACAACTATCCGATTCGCAGCCAAGCAGATGCAAAGAATTATATCGTTGCGCTGAACGGTTTTTCAGATAAAGTCGCACATGTCATTAATAGAATTCAAGACAGACGGGAGAAAGGTATTGTCCCTGCTTCTGAATTTCTTAAGGAAATGCTTACGAGTTACAGCAAATTGCAGAATACGAAACCGGAAGAAACGATTCTGTACAGTTTGTATGCAGAGAAATTAACCGAGTTAAAACTCGATCCCTCCGAAGAGGAAACGCTGAAAAAAACGTTAGCGCAAACCCTAACCGATCATGTACTGGCTTCTTACGGCAAACTTGCCGATGTGATCAAGAATGATCTTATGAAGCAAGCATCCGTGAACCAAGGAATCTGGAATCAGCCGGGCGGCAGCGAATATTATTCTGCAAGGCTCAAACTTACTACGGGTACTGACCTTAGTCCTCAGAAAATTCACGAGATCGCTAAACGCAAGGTAGAAGAGATCGAGAAGGAGCTAAGAAGCGGGGCTTCGGGTCACGCACAAACTACATCTGCAGCCAGATTCCTAACTGGAGATAAATTGCTGCAAGCGTTAAACAGTAGTTTGTCGGATGCCACGCCCTACTTGTCCGATTGGTTTGAAGAGGAGCTTATCCCGGACCATCCCGTGGATGTGCGGGCGTATTCGGCTCTTTTCGCATCGGCTGGTGGAATGTATATCCCCTTATCTATAAATGGTGATAGGAGCGGGAGATTTGTCATTCCACTCGAAAATCCGACCTCCGAAGAAATAGTTAAATTGCTTGCCTTGCATGAGGGTATTCCAGGACATCACTTTCAATTCTCGATTCAATATGATCAACCATCCATTCCATTAATCCGCAAAATAACGATGACGGCTGGATACGTAGAGGGATGGGCGGTCTATATGGAAAGCTTATGCGCGGAGAAGGGGTTGCTTGATCGGAATATGGTACTAAACCGTTTGCTGGGCAATTCCATGGGTACCGTGATAGATACGGGTATCCATGGGCTGAAGTGGACAAGAGAACAAGCTAATGAGTATCTGGTTAGGGTTACCGGAACGGGGAACGATGCTTTGATCGACAGTGTCATTGCCTATCCTGGACTTAACGAAAACTATGCGATCGGATCGGAGCAATTCCAATCCCTTCGGGAGAAGGCGGAAAGCGAACTCGGGGATCGCTTCGATATCAAGGCATTTCATTCCGTTCTTCTTCGAAACGGGAATATGCCATTTCCAATATTGGAACAGCAAGTGAATCAATACATCAAATCCGCCAAATAAAAGGAGAGCAAACCCCGGTATGATTAAACGCACGTTAGTACGAATGACGATATGGAACAGCACGGTTGTATTTTGCTTGCTCGTCACACTGGGGGGAGGATTATATGGGTTGGCACATTATCGGATCTATTCCGATATTGACCGTCATCTGGTGTTTAATATTGACCACTTGCAACAAATTTCTCTAAGTAACGGGGAGCAAGTACTTAACATTGATTCGAAGGAACCGGAACGTTTTATGATGTCATTTTATTGGGATTCCAACGATGCATTGATTCAAAGCGTATATTATAAAGTACCATATATCGAATTGAGTTCGATGCTTCGGGAAAAACAAAACCACATGCGGCCCGAGTCGATACTCGTGGGTAAGAAAACCTATCGATTCGTGAGCAGACCCTATCAGGGTAAATTGCCAATAGTCGAGAAACTGTCGAACATTCCTTTGAAAACAATTCAGATATTTACGGAAATTTCCGCCGAGGTGTATTATTTGAACCGGTTATTATGGTGTATTAGTATTGGAATCGGTGTCGGCGCGTTATTATCTATCATCGCAGGTTACGCTTTGGCTAGACGGGCGCTCATACCAATTCAGAAGGCTTGGGATAAGCAGCAGCAATTCGTTGCAGATGCCTCTCACGAGTTGAGAAGTCCGCTCTCGGTCGTCCGAGGGCAAACACAAATATTGTTACGCCATCCCGATCATACGATCGAGGAAGAAAGCGCTCCAATTTCAGCCATTCTGAAAGAAACCAAAAGAATGAGCAACATGGTAGACGGCCTACTTCTTCTGGCAAGAGGTGATTCACATGAGGAGGTTATCTCATGCACACCTGTTCGTATTGACGTGATCATTAAAGAGATCGCCAAAAAAATGGAGCCAATAATGGATTACAAGCAGTTGCGGGTACAGCTTCATGTCGAAGGCTCGGAATTGCTCATGAATGGAGATGAGAATCGTCTCATACAGTTGTTCATGATTTTGTTGGACAATGCCATTAAATTTACGCAGGTGGATGGGCAAATCGATCTTGAGTGTCTTAGGCAGGGGAAATCAGTTCTTGTAACCGTCAAGGATAACGGAGTGGGTATTTCGGAACATGAATTACCACTCGTATTTAATCGCTTTTATAAGGGAGATTCCTCTAGAAGTAGAGGGGATCATGGAGCAGGTCTAGGGCTATCGATCGCACGTTGGATCGTCGATCAACATCAAGGTACTGTCCACATTAGCAGCGGGGTAGGGTGTGGTACGACAGTTATGATTCGTTTTCCGGTGATTAGTTAAAAATAATAGTACTCTTCAAAAGAGACTTACAATTGTTGTCGGGACTTTTGGGTTTGGGGATATCTATAGAACGCAGCAAAGTTCTTTATTATCCATTATTTTCTAAAAAGGGAAACTAGTACATACTGTGCAATAAGCGAAGAAGATTATCTGGCTTCGCTACCGGTTATTAGCGCATATAAACAAAGAGTGATTATCGCTCAATGTTTAACTTGGATGTGATGCCTTGTACGAATTTCAAAAAAACCGTTGAATCAGCTCAACGGTTTTTTTGAATGCATTTGTGTGTCGTCCTATAAGTGGTTGATGAAACTCTGAGCAATTGATATGGCCAGTCGAAATCGCAAGGCTCTAATTAATGATGTGGTTATTGCTCGGAATTCGGAAGAGGAAGTGATAAATAGATCAAATAATATAAACCCCTAGATTGTGACCATAATCTATTGTAAGAGGACAAGAACATAGACCTATTGGATTCCGCGCTAGGCGCGGCTTTTTTGTTTTATCGGTACAAGTTCTTGTCCTTTGCTTAGGACAAGAACTTGTACCGATTGCCGAAAATGGACAAGAACATGGTACTATTGACGATTTGGCGAATATCTAATTCGGATATTTATGTCATTCAGCAATGGCCCCAACATTACTCTTAGAAGAAGTTTAAACGCTATTGTTATGGTAATACTAGCGCTGGTCGAATCTGGTAGCGAGCCGAGCCAAGAGATTCATATAGAACTATGTATAATCTAAGTAGAACGCATCTTAGTGACATATGTACAAAATACGGGTTTTGTGAGGAAGTAGTGTATAAATTAAAGGAACCAACCAATTTGATCCAAATTATTGCCAATTTACTGTCTATTAATGATTATCTAATCAATGTTCAAACCTGTTCAAAATAACTGCCCTTTCCTTAGCAATTGATTCTTATTTAGTAATCGTATTATCTAAAACGAGTATTAAGCTTTAAAGCTCATCAAGTCACGCATAAAACTTTAAGTACTAATAATGTTTTTATTGTTTGCATTAGATTACATAACTCTCGATTATAAAAAGTTAATTATTACCAGTATTTAACTTTTATAATCATCCTCATACATGTTCATCTTTAAAGCTTTAATTTCAAAGCAACTCTTCAGCTATCCTTAATTGTCTTTCCCGTTCTTTAGTAGCTGCCTCTGCAACTGAAGAATGATCTGATATGTAATTCACCAGTTTTACTGCATAGTCACTGCAAACCATAGCGTGTCCTCGCATATGTCCAGTTGCAATGGCTTGTGCAAAAGAACGGGCAGCATACTTACTAGCCTCGGTTGTGGACTCTTTGGCTAATTCATTGACAATAAATCCAACTTTTCTTAAGTCAAAGGCTCTAATCTCACCAGTTATACGCTTTTCTAGCGTTTCTATACCTAAATCAATCCGCGGGTCATTTACAAGCTGCTGGACCAGATGATCCAGGTGCTCAACTGCTACTTTCAAAGCCCATTTGGCCAGAAACTTCTGCGGCAGCTCTTCAAGCGTTTCTTCAAGCCGATTTCTTAATTCATGGTTATCTACAATCTTTATCTTTGGACTAGTATAAGTAAACATGTTAGTTTCTCTTAATTGCTGTTCATGTTTATTCCATGCATATTCCTCAATATTCAACGAATCACTCCCCCATTACAACACGGCACTATTTAATTGCTTCAGATCTTCTTTTATAAAAAGAGTGTACCATACTGAAAAAATGTAAATTATCCATATTCTACGCGAATAGTCGCCTTTATTACTCCGATGCTGGGTAAACATCTCTTCGATGATATTCATATTGAATATTTCTTCAATGCCACTATAGCGTATTTGTTCGAACATTATATCTGAAATTGGAGTTTTGAGCCAATCACGAATGGGTACGGGAAATCCTAGTTTCGGGCGATTCACAATTGCTTCCGGAACGATTCCTTCCATAGCTTTACGCAAAGCAAGTTTTGTTGTTTTTTGCCCAATCCGATTGGACACAGGTATTTTACTAGCCGTTTCGAAAACCTCTTTATCTAAAAACGGGACTCTTAATTCTAATGAATGTGCCATGGACAGCTTATCTGCTTTTGATAAAATGTCTCCAGGTAACCAAAAATTCAGATCAATAAACTGCATTCTTGTCGTAGGGTCTAGGTGAGCTGTCTTATCATAAAAAGGCTTAACGATATCCATGGGATGTAAAAAGCTATTCTGAGCGTGTACCGATTCGTGAAGCAAGTTCATTTTACCGCTTTTGTTAAAAATATTAGCATTTCCGAAAAAACGCTCTTCTAAAGGTGTCAGACCCCGAAGTAAATAATTTTTGCCATAAAAATGATAGGGATATACAGATAATGATTTTCGTAACGAATCCTTTATGAAGTTAGGCATCCAGGTTATCGGTCTTAATGCATTTGGCTCTCTATAGATTCTATACCCTCCGAATAATTCGTCAGCGCCTTCCCCTGATAGGACCACCGTGACATGTTCTTTTGCAAGCTGGTTTAGATGATAGAGTGCAATAGCGGAAGGATCTGCAACAGGCTCATCTAGATGCCAGACCGTTTTCGGGATACTTTCAAAAAAATCTTTTTGCGATAAAATGTGAAAATAATGATCTGTCCCCAGTTTGGCTGCCGTTTGATTTGCGATGATTGTTTCATTGTTCAGCCCTTCAAATCCAATCGAAAAGGTTTTTGTTGATTCTTCTGCTCTCATCATTGCAGCTATTGCGGTGGAGTCAATTCCACTGGACAAAAAACATCCTCTATCCACATCACTTTGTAAATGAAGGTTTACAGACTCTTTCAATTTCCACTGAATTTCTTCGGCATAGTCTGCTAAAGATCGTTCTACCGGTTGAAAATGGGGTTCCCAATATTTCTCGATCTTCATTTCACCATCCGAGTTAACAAATAATCGCTCCGCAGGTCCTAATTTATGAATGTGTTCAAACATCGTATCAGGATGCGGGACATACTGAAAAGTTAAGTAGCTGAATAAACTTTGATATTGAAGCTTTCTGGGTACCCCTTGCACTGCAAGTATGCTTTTAATTTCCGAAGCAAATAAAAGATTATTTTCGTCTTTGTAATAATAAAAAGGTTTGATCCCGAAATGATCTCTGGCAGCAAAAAGAGATTGTTCCTTAAGATCCCAAATCGCAAAACTAAACATTCCACGTAAATGATGGACACAGTCCTTGCCGTATTCCTCAAATAAATGCACAATGACCTCTGTATCTGATTGCGTCTGAAAGTGATGTCCTTTTAGCTTTAACTGATTTCGTAGTGTTTTATAATTATAGATTTCACCATTAAAAACAATCCAAAGGGTACGATCTTCATTCGTCATCGGTTGATTACCATCACGTAAATCAATTACAGACAATCTGCGAAAACCAAGTCCAATGTGAGAATCGAGCCATACTCCCTCATGATTGGGACCTCGGTGATTCATAACCCCTGTCATTTGTTTTAAGGTTTCTTCATGTGGTGGCTGTCCATTATATTTTAATATTCCTGCTATTCCGCACATACTATGGTAGTCCTTCCTATAATAAAGATTAGGATATAGAGTGCCCATAATTGCTTTGATAAATTTATCATTTTTTTCTAAAGGATTCACTTATTTGAAAATACAAAAAAAGAAAAGCCTGTATTAGCAGGCTTTTCTCATTCATTCTTACTTTATCTCTCCCATAAAACTTCTAAAGTTCTCGACGATATCTTTGGATCGGGTATGGTGCAAATAATGCTCCCCATCAAGCAACATCAATTTCCCGTGTAAGGAGTCTTTAATCTGTTCTTTATGCAGGGATTCCCAGCCTGGAACATCCGTATTTTCTTTCACTAGGAAGAAAATAACAGGAAGATCTTTTGGGAAATTTAATGTTTCCGTGGCTTTGAAATTACTTTTAAAATGCTCTGCTTCGCTGATGATATTTGGATTCATCATGTTTTTAAGTGAAATCATTCTATTTTGTTCTTTAGTTTCCTCATCATCACTTGGTGTAACGATTTGGGCTGGATTGAGCTTTACCAGCAATCTCATAAATCCTGAGTTTTTAAGCAGCTTATAGGTTCCTGATGGAAATTCTTCATCGTTGCCCCCTTGTGTGGGTACGCTGCTGTCGATGCCTACGAATGCACTAACTTCGTTTTCGTATTTGTTCACATAGTCCAGTCCGTAAATTCCCGCTATAGAATGTCCCATCAGAATATAACGATCTATCTTTAATTCTTGTAAGGCTTCATGAAGCTCACTCACGATATTGTCGACCGTTCGTTCTTTTGTGGTGACATCGCTTAGTCCATAACCAAACGGCTCAACTACTACAACTTTATAGAAAGGAGTCAGTTCATCTACAAGTGGTTTGAAATCAATTACGGGTGATGCGGTTCCAAACCCTGGGAGTAACACGACTGTTTCCTTGCCTTGCCCTTGTATGGTAACATTCATCTTTTTCCCGTCGACAGGTACAAGCTGACCATAGGGTTCTATTTTTCCTTTCTCCACTTTATTGCTGATCACATTGACTGTAAAAACGATGACCAGAAAAAGTGCTAGGAGTATGACTATAGCGACTATTACTTTAAGTAAAATTAATAATGTTTTTTTCATACTTTCATTTCCTTCCTTGATGTTTCTTTTAGTTTCTCCAACTTCTGCACCCCTTCATGTTATCCCTTATCTTTTGTCTATTTCATTCTAACAATCCAGTCTTAGATCCTGTGTAACGCAAGTTTAATTGATTCTTAACTTTCAACAGCTCCTAATGATAACGAATTAAGCTTCTGTTAAGATTTATATAACAAAAAACACCTCTAGATATCCGTCGATCAGCCATAGGCTAATCTAACGTTATCTAAAGGTGTAGTTTCCACTTATTAGTTCATTGATTATTTACGCGCTGCACGAAGCTTCTCAGGGGTTACGTCATTTCCATCCGGATCTAAAATTGTCACTCCAGAAAGACTGTTACGAACTTGTCCACGAATTTCACGCAGATAGTCTTCACGCAATGCGATCTGTTCAACCCATTCGCCTTGTGTCAAGCCTACTTCACGTTCTTTCTTAGCTAATTCATTGATGCGAGTCAAACTTGTAATCATCTATGTTCCTCTTTTCTTAGTTTTAATTAGCTTACTAACGGTTATGGCGATTAGTTCCAGATTCAAGCTAAATTATCGGCCATTTGTTTCATAAGTCTTCTTAATAATAAACGTTCTTCAGGTATAATTCCGGCTAGTAATTTATCCAGCTGTTTGTTCCAGATCTGTTCCACAGGTTCGCAGAGATTACGTCCGGCTGGGGTTAGATACACTCGGCTAACTCTGCCATCTTCAGAATCTCTTTTTCGAACAACAAACCCATGATTTTCAAGAGATTTCACCATATTTGTTATGGTTGGAGGCTCACAATTCAAGCGTTCACTTAGCTGTATTTGTGTCATTCCATCTGTTCTCCATAACCGGCATAATAACTGTTCTTGACCCACATGAAGATTAAGTTCTCTAAGCAGTTCTGCATAATCTCTACGCATTTCCGCTGATATTCTATCCAGTAGTTCCCTTATCTCATCTTCTATCACAGATATTTCCTCCGTACTGCCTTACAAATTACTTAGCAAGCTAATAATATCACGATTTATTAAAAATTTCAAATAAATGTCCGGTAACGTTCATCCTTTCTGCTGACCAAACCATTAAAAAAGGAGTAAAACCACAAGATCACATAGATCTCGGTTTTACTCCTGCTTAGTCGACACTTGACTTCGTTCTCAATTATTTTGTGGAAGCCGTACTTCAAACATCGTCCGCACTACACTGCTTTGTGCAGAAACTGTTCCAGCATGTTGTTCCACAATGTTTTTAGTGATAAATAAGCCCAGTCCCGTACTCCCTGTGGGATGCGTTCGCGCTCGATCCCCGGTGTAGAACATATCAAAAATACGCGGCAGCTCTTCCGGATCAATACAATCTCCATAGTTAATGATCTCAATAACGACTTCGTTTTCCTCTAAATACCCATGAATATCAATAAATTGACCGTCGCTTCCATATCGCGCTGCGTTGGTGAGGAGATTCTCAAATACACGTGCCAGCAGCTCACCGTCACCCTCTATCTTCAGAGGTTGGGTTACATCTAAGCGGGAAGTAAGACCATTTTTCTCAAAAACGGGATATAACTCTTCATTTAACTGCAAAAGAAGCTCACTCAGGTCGATCGAGGTTTTTTCAAGCGTAAGCTTACCATAGTTCATTCTTGTGATTTCAAATAGCTCATCAATTAATTTTTCCAAACGTTGAGATTTAGTATAAGCAATCGTTGTATAATGTCTGGTCTGTTCTGGCGTTAATTCATTGTCCTTCAGGATAAAATCCAAATAACCTATAACGGAGGTAAGTGGTGTACGCAGATCATGTGCCAGATTTAATACAAGTTGATCTTTACTGCTCTCCGCAAAGTCGCCCCGCTCGATAGCTTCCTGAAGATGGTCAATAGCCAGATTGATATCATGGCCAATAAGGCCGAATTCATCTTTAGATGGGATATCCACCCGCTCCGAGAAATCACCCGATGCCAGCTGATGGATCCCTTTCGAGATTTCCTTGAAATAATTTGCATATGGTTTAGTAAATATAAAAAAGAATAAGATGGCCAAAGGAATGAAGATAATCAAAAACGCATTAACATCACCGATATCCCGCATCAAGTAGCGAACTTTAGTCAATGGATTTTCTAATAAGACCTCTGATCGATAATATCTCTGCAGAATTTTATAGATTGAAAAGGTAATTCCACCGGATACAAGCATACTGGCCATCAGCAGCATAATCATTTTTGTGCGAAAGCTATAGATCATTTTAGGCATTGGTTATATACCCTTCCCCTACTATTTATCTTTGTAGTGACAATGGTATATGAATTCATTCAAAATCTCAAATCCTTCGAATCAAAGATCTTTCCGCACAAAAATCCGCAGAGAAATGATATATGAACAGCTAAGCAAGAATACATAAGCCAGACCTAGGATTATAAAGGGAATGACCGTACCTTTCACTCCAAAACTCAACCATCTGTTCACATCAGGTATCCACTGGATCAAAAAGCTAAACACGTTCGGTCCAAACATAACAATCATCATAAAAACAAGATTAACCACTTGCGCTCCCTTTGCCCCTAACCAGTAATGAATCGGTAAATAAAGCATCGCAAGGAGAGGGAAAATGGATAACGTAATACCAACCTCTTGCCAAAAATGAGGGGTTACGGCTTTACCTGTTACAATAATCAGGAGATAAGTAAAGGACGTGGCTGCCAGCCCAACAAGCGCATACGGAAGGATCGAAAAATATTTGGCACGGACAAGCTCTTGTCTCCTTACAGGGAGATTAACGAGAAACCGTTGCGTCATCTGCTGAGTATCCATTGAGCAGGAGCTTATCAATAACAGCATGGGTGGCATTACCGTAAATAAACTGAAGCTATGATAGTTCGAGTAAGCTATAAAAATAAAAAAGGGGATTAGCAGCATCAGAAATTTACGCAGAAGAATGAAGTCTTTTTGAATTAAAAAAAATGATTTATACACTTTACGTCCTCCTTAGCTTATAACTCTTCCTTGCTAAACAATCGTAGTGAAATCCTATAAGAGCAGTACAATATGGAGAGATAAACAATCCCTATCAAACCAATCGACAACAGATGATCCTGCAGCTTTATGTCGGTAATTGTTAAGAAAAAGGATGAATTTGAGAGTGAAGATCCAGTGTTCAGGGTGGTAATCGTTATTACTACATTAAAAAGGATATTGAAGTAATAGTTTTTGGAACCAAGCCAATAATGAATCGGCAGATAAATAGACGCAGCCAAAGGAATCATAAGTAACGTTAAAGATACCCCTATCCAATAAAACGGGCTAATGGAATATCCAAATGAAAAGGAAATTAGTAACAAAGCTAAAGAGCAAACCAAACCGATGAAACAATAAGGAATAAGTGATAAGTATTTAGCCAAGATAATCTCTTGCCGTCTTACTGGTAACCCTATCACAAACTTTGTGTTGTTATTCTGTGCATCCATAGAACAGGAGTATACGAGCAACAGTAAAGATTGAAAAGTAGCAAACATGCTGGAGTTATCCAGTTGAACATATGCGATGAACAAGATACTCAAGAGAAATATAGGGATAAAATTCCGCAGGAGAATAAAATCTTTTCGAATCAGCAACAAGAGATTAAACATACAAAGCGTTTCCCTTTACCGTAAAATACATGATTTCTTCCAGAGTAGGCGTTTCGCATATGGCATGACCTCTAAAGAAGTGTTCCCCCTCAGAGCGATTGTTCAGAAGACCCTCGAAACCAACTTCCGTCTCTCTAAGCCCGATGAACCATTTTCGTACATCCCGATCAAGCAACTCTTTATTGCCTTTTACCAGCATATATTTGTTGGCTAGAGATTCTTTCATTTCATTAAATACTAGGTGCCCTTCGTTCACAAAAACAATATAGTCCGCGATCCGGTCCAAATCAGTCGTATTATGCGTTGAAAAAAGAATAGACTTCTTCTCATCCTGGATATGCTCACTAAGCAAATCAAGCAACTCTCTTCGGAATATAGGATCAAGTCCTGCAGTAGGTTCATCCATAATAAGCAGATCTGCACCATGTGATAAGGCAATGGCGAGCGAATACTTCATTTTCATTCCTTTGGAGAGCTCCTTAATCTTTTTCCGCGGGGAAAGCTTGAACATCTCTATGTATTTCCTATACGTTTCTTGATCCCAACGACTATAAAAAGGAGCAATAATCTTACTCATCTGATCGATGGTTAATTGATCGTAAAAGTAATTTTCATCGGAGACATAGCCAATCCGATCCTTATTCTCTGCTTCATGGATAGACATCTCTTGGTCAAAAATCTTGACGCTGCCATGATCAGGAAACACCATCCCCATCATCATTTTTATTAATGTTGTTTTCCCTGCCCCATTCGGTCCAATTAGCCCCGTGATATACCCTTCTTTGATACCGAACGTAAGTTCGCATAGGCTAAAATGGCCATATTTTTTAGATATTTGGTCCAATTGAATGACTTCTTTCATTCTGTCTCCTCCTCATAAAGCAATTTCAACATCTCACTAAACTCAGCAAAATTAATCCCCAGCATTTTACTCTCGTCGATAATCTCCTTCATTTTGTTCTCCATAATCCGTAGCCGTTGTTCCCGAATAAACTCCTGATCTGCACCAGAAACAAAGGAACCTTTCCCCACAATTGAATTGATAAGCCCTTCTCTCTCCAGTTCTTCATAGGCTCGTTTCGTTGTAATTACGCTAATCTGCAGCTCTTTGGCTAATAGCCGGATAGAAGGTAATGGGGTGCCAGACACTAACTCTCCTTGCAGAATCATCTGGCGGATCTGGCTGACAATCTGTGCATAGATGGGTTCACCGGAAGTGTTGGATATCAATATGTTCATGTAATCGTGCCCTCACTCCTAGTTTATGTGTTATCAATGTATATATGTAATATATACACTATACCCATTGTTGTCAATTACCTTTCTTGTATCGGCAAAAAAGCTGATTCCTAGGATCTAAGAACCAGCTAACACAGTTATCAGATATTTTCTCTATCACAATAATCCCGCACTTTTTAAAAAACGGCTAACAATATCTATCTGATAGCGAATCCGTAGCTCACGATCAAGGCTCCAGCAGGTTTCCACAGTAAATGCTTTAGCCCCTAATATACGGGTAACGGCTGCCCTTGAGGAGCCGGGGCGCTCCCGTAAACGGATATTAAAATGATAAGCGGTTTTGGGAATCGTTCGATTAATGCCTTTGATGACACGTTTTGCTGTACCTGTTCCTCGGCTTCCCGGAGTGACGATGATCGACTGGCCAAGTCGCTTCGGATTTTTTTGTGACAACCCATTTGCTTCATGAAGATCCAGAAACCAGGTGGGACGATATCTTAGTACTAGCTGTAGCAAAGCTGAAGCTAATGGATGTTTTGCCGCCGTTTTGCTAGAACGTGGAAAGGTGCGATTTAAATCGGGTACACCTCTGATCCGTTTGCGGTAAGCTTTTTGATTCATTAGAGGTACTACAATGATCGTGCCCCGGTGTATATACAACCTTCTCTGGTTAAAATGTTCTACAATGATCTGTGCGGCACGAATACTTCCTGTCTCATTCCCATGTATCCCCGACACCACCATAAAGACAGGACCAGGAAGCTCACCTCTAATCACATAATAAGGAGTAGCATAAGCTGTGGACGATGCTAAGGTATAGCTTTCAACGATCATAAAGGATCACCTCCACATTTAGATAATCCATATATGTGTATTCCGATGTCTCCCAGTTGTCCTAGACAGATAAGCAAGAAGAAACGACGTGGTCTTTTTTAAAGATAGCATTCGGTTTTCGTAGAAATACAATCAAAAAAAGCCTGATTTCTCAGGCTTCCTTAGTCCTAACTAGTTAATTTATTTATACGCCGGGAGCCAGTTTCCATGGGCTGTGATCAGCTCGTCGCACATATTTGTAATGTCATCCATCGACAATTCAGCTGCTGTATGTGGATCGAGCATTGCGGCGTGATAGATATGCTCTTTCTTATGGGTAATCGCTGCTTCGATCGTTAACAACTGTGTATTAATGTTTGTACGATTCAGTGCGGCGCACTGTGGAGGCAGATCTCCCACGTAGGTCGGAGTTACTCCGCTTCTATCTACTAAACAAGGGACCTCTACACATGCTTCTTTTGGCAAATTAGTGATAAGACCTGTATTCATAACATTGCCACCTATTTTGAAAGGCACATTAGTTTCGATAGCTTCCATAATATAAGACGCATATTCATGCGAACGTTCATGTTTAAGTTCTTTGTTATTAACCAATTCTTCACGCATTTGTTGCCAACGTTCAATTTGATCTACACAGCGGCGTGGATACTCGTCGAGTGGAATTTGAAACCGTTCGATAAGCTCTGGGTAATTACGTTTGATAAAATAAGGATGATACTCTGCGTTATGTTCCGAAGATTCCGTAATGTAGTAACCGAATTTAAGCATCATTTCATAACGGACCATGTCTCCGTGATGTTCTTGTTGCTTCTCAGCGGCACGGCGTTTAATTTCCGGATACAAATCCTCGCCGTCTTTAGTAACCTCCAATAACCAAGCCATATGGTTAATCCCAGCGATCTTAGCCTGAACACCTGTCTGATCCATACCCAGATGCTCGAACAAGCCCGGAATACAATGCTGCACACTATGACATAATCCCACCGTCTTTACACCGCCATAGGTATTCATCACATTGGTCAGAACTGCCATAGGATTCGTATAGTTCATAAAGAGTGCGTCCGGACAAACCTCCCGTACATCCGCAGCAAAGTCCAGCATCACTGGAATAGTACGCAGGTTACGGAAAATCCCACCTATGCCAACTGTGTCCGCAATCGTTTGCCGCAAGCCATATTTCTTCGGAATTTCAAAATCTGTGATGGTGCAAGGATCGTAACCTCCCACTTGGATTGCATTAATGACATATTTAGCTCCACGCAAAGCTTCTTTACGATCCGTATAGGATTTCACAACACAAGTGCTGCCGCTGCTCTCTTTTATATTATTTAGCATATTCTCGGAATCTTTCAGGCGTTGTAGATCAATATCATACAGGGCAAGTTCAAACCCTTGCAGGGCTGGCGTTCTCATACAATCTCCCAACACGTTTTTGGCAAATACGGTGCTACCCGCTCCGATAAATGTAATTTTAGACATGTGAAATATTCCTCCTTATAGGTGAGGTGAACGGTATTAACATCGCAGTTTTATGGAATAGAGTAAACTATAATTCCCTTATAAACACTAGGATGTCAGGTCATAACCGTCTGCTCTCTTCACTAATCACTATAAATGAGAGCGGTCCCAATGAGTATGGAGAAATACAAGAGATATATGGACGTTTGTTGCATTTGTATATTCAATCCTATAATCTAAATGTATTATAAAAGCAATCTTGGGGAGGTTCTAAGTAAATGGCTTCAGAGCATTATCATTTTACAGCAGGGTTTAATCTGGCTCCCGATGATCATGACCTATCTGTATTATTCAGCGGAGAAGGCAAACCCGTTCCTGGCCATAAAATGGGCCCATCTGTTCATGATTACTATCTCATTCATACAGTAATTGATGGGGAAGGAGTTTTTCAAAGTGGCAGTAATTCGCAGGGATGTAGTAAGGGGGATACCTTTGTTATTTTTCCGGGGGCGTTATTTAGCTATCAGGCAGACATGGATCGTCCGTGGACATATGTATGGGTGGCCTTACAAGGGGAAGCGGTTGAACAGCTACTACACGAAGTGGGAATTACAAGGGACAAGCCAATAATCCACTTAGATAACCTAATAGAGATACATAAAGTATATGAACATATTCGTTTATCCTTTCAGCAATCTGCTTATCCTCGACTGGAGAGCTTAGAAGCTTCGGGTTGGCTGCGGCTGCTAGTGCACAAATTCGGCGTTGCGAACATAAGTTCGCTTCCCTCTCAATCGATAGAATTACCGGATGTTATCGACCGCCAGATCGATCAAGCGATCCGTTGGATTTCTCTGCAGTTTCATCAACAGATCAGTATCGACCATATGGCATCGTCTCTAGGCTATCATAGAGCGCATCTCTCTAAAGTCTTTAAACAAAAGATCGGCATGTCTCCCAAACAATATTTATTAAAGGTTCGTATGGATAACGCAAAAAAACTGCTAGGAGGAACGCTGACCATCGACCAGATCTCTTCCTCGGTCGGTTTCAATGACGCGTTATACTTCTCCAAGCAGTTTCGTAAATGGAGTGGCATGTCTCCTAGTGAATTTCGAAATCATCTTCGAACGGGCAAATGATTGATCTTTCTTACGTTTCTTTCATGGCTTTAGATAAAATTGAGCTAACAAACGTTGTCTTTCCTTCACAATAAGCATCAATGTCATAACGATGTTGTTCTGCCAAGCGTTGTTTAACCTCTGCATACGCTTGACGCGCTGCTGTATTCGATCGCAGATAGTCTCTGAAAGCGATATGCTCCAAGTAGCCTTTTCCATCCTTAGGACATACATACAGATGATATTTCATAAATCCATCATCCTGAAGTCTTTGAAACGCTTCTCTTCCCTCTATTCCCAAGTTCCCTTGGTGTTCATATCCATGCTGTTGTAAACGTTCTATGATTTGTGGGAGTACATCGTAGCTGTCCATCACAAGATCAAGGTCGATGATAGGTTTAGCAGCTAGCCCTTCAATCGAAGTACTGCCCACATGCTCGATAGAAATAATAAGATCTCCGACATAAGATAAGAGCTGTTCTTTTAATCTATTGAATTCTGCCTTCCACTCTGGGTTATACGGGACAACCTCTATAACTTTCGTCTTCTCAGCGATGATCAAACACCTCCCGGGTATAATAAAAGGTACTGTAATCCGTTTCTAGCTAATCTCTGGTATATCCTCTTTCTCGATCACTCTATAGACGATCCATATGCATAAAGCGGCTACAACTAGCGTTCCCCCCATTAAGCAGACACCACTCCAGCCCCAATGCTGCCATGCAAAACTTCCCAGCGTGGATCCAATCGCTCCCCCTGTAAAAGTGCTGACCATAAAAACAGTATTAATACGACTGCGAGCCGCTGGTTCAAGTGCATATATCCGTGTTTGGTTACTGACCTGTGACCCCTGTACCCCAAGATCCAGAATAATAACTCCAGCAATCAAACTCCAGATCGTAAATCCGGCTAAACCAAAAAATCCGTAAGCAATTAATGTAATTAACAGTAGGATTCCTACAATCTTTTTGGGAGCAATTCTGTCTGCTAACCTCCCGATAAATGGAGCACCAGCAGCACCTGCTACACCAATAAGACCAAACAATCCTGTAATAGAGCTACTGTAGTGATAAGGTTCTCCTTCCAGAAAGAAAGCTAGAGAAGTCCAGAACACACTAAAGCCGCCAAACATGCAAGCCCCAATTAAAGATGACTCACGAAGCGTCGAATATCTGCGAATCAGTTGTCCCATTGATTTCAGCAGATCTGAGTACGAGGAATTATTGTCTGGTTTCGTTGCCGGGATTAGCCGATAAAGAATAAGGGATAACAATAACATGACTACTGCGGCAATCCAGTACATCGCTCTCCAGCCGAACATATCCCCTATAATTCCGGATATTGTTCTTGCTAGCAAAATACCAAAAAACAATCCGCTCATTACTGTGCCTATAACCTTCCCCCGCTCCTCCGGTAAAGCTAACTCAGCCGAGAGAGGAATGATGACCTGCGGCACCACCGTAGTTATGCCGATAGCAAAGCTGGCGATATACATCCAAGTGAGGTTTTGTGCGGTAGCGAAACCAATTAGTGACAGTGATACAGCAATAAGAAGTCCTGATATCAGTGTTCTGCGTTCACGAATGTCACCTAGTGGAACAAAAAATAACATTCCCAGCGCGTAGCCGATTTGAGTAAGCATCGATACATATCCCACTGCGTTAGAGGAAGCATTAAATGTGCGTCCTATCTCAGCTAGGAGCGGCTGATTATAATACATATTTGCCACGCTTAGTCCTGATGCAATGGCTAGAATTAGGATGAATTGCTTAGATAGACCTTCTCCTACACGAACAGCAGCGCCTGTGATAGATTGTGTCATGAAATTATGTGCCTCCGTTCACGTATGCTGCTTCAAACAGCGAGCTTTATTTTCCCTAATATATTATAACAGTCAATGTCAACCTTCCTTCTTCAATAGATTAATGATTAGTAAAGGGAAAAATATAAATATCTGCATAAGTACTATTTATAGTAAAATATATAAATCTGAGCTAGGAGTGGATGAACGTGCACCAGAACGAACGAATCATAAACAAATTACAAACGAATCCCTTAAAGAATGTAAGCTTGTTAAAAATGTTAAACTCCTTCCACGAAGTCATGGAAACACATCTAGTTGAGCATGGTGATCAGTGGGGTATTGTATTACTTCTTCCAGCCACAGCATACGCATATGATCATAGGGTATATCCTCAAGCGGATTACATCGTATTTTTGGATTACAGCTGCCCCGATATATTTCCAGCTTTACTACCACTGCTCCCAGCACAGGCGAAGCTTGTTTTTAAACTACAGGATGTGAAGTACCAAGAGGCACTGTCTGCGCATTTTTCTTTAGAAAAAACTCGAGGGTTTTTCTCTTACAGCACAACTGAGGGGTTAAGGTATAGTAAGGACAAAGAGGTGTCAATCAATCATTCATTTGACGACAGACTACTTCCACTTTGGGCTGCTAACCATTACAATAAGGAAGAAATTGAGGAATATTTCCAAAAAGGAGCGTTTTCCGTTTCAATCTTTCAGGGCGACAATCCGGTTAGTACCTGCCTAGCGTTCCGAAATGAAGAGCAGATTTGGGAAATCGGCGCTGTTCATACTTTAGAAGCATTTCAAAGATACGGATACGCGAAAATGGTAGTTCGCACAGCCATACAAGAAACGTTAGAACGAGGCTTTATTCCACGCTATCACGTCCTTGAAAGAAATCAAGCGTCCATTCGTCTAGCTGAATCTATCGGGCTTGTCCCTTGTGTGCAGCTAGAGCACTGGATTAACTACATTCAATAACAATTTCTATTGGAGGTGATTTTAATGAGCTATCCAACAAACGACAATTTGAACTATTATCAGCCTCCACCCCCTCCGGCACCGACGAATGGTAAATCAATCGCTGGTTTTGTCTTGGGAATCCTCTCTATTGTTGTGCCTTATATTGGTTTTCTGTTAGGAATTATTGCGATTATTCTATCCGCCTTATCGCTGAAGGAAATCCGTAATCGTTATGAACAAGGCAAAGGCCTAGCGATTGCAGGCCTGGTATGTGGAATTGTGGGCACGCTGATGTACGCAATTATTATATTATTCGTCGTTGTGTTTGTTTTTGCAGCTTCTACTTACTAACCACGAAAAGGATCTCAATAGCCATCATCGGCTGCTGAGATCCTTTTTGTGTTAACACGTTTATCCAAGTGAACTCTTCATTCAGTCGTGGAACCAAAATCGGTGATTTTAAGCTTTACATCAAAGGTCAATGGCATCCGAATAAATTCCTCGTCCCAATGATCCTTGATCTTTTTCCAAACCTGCGGTTTTTCTATGCTGAACCAATTTCCGAACCCTGCTATATCCACTTTGTAGGTAGAATGCATTTTGTGAATAAGAGCATTGATTTTTTCGGTTAATTTTTCCTCGAATATCTTCTCCAATTCTTTGAAATAGGCAACTTCCGCGGAATGCTCATTATCATCCCAATTCTCAATAAGACGTCCATCAGACTCAATGGCTACATGAATAGAGAACTTCTCATCCGCAGTCTCCTTCAGCGTAATCTTGCTCTTAACTGATTTAATTTCATAAGTAATCGCTTCATTCAACTGATTATAGGCTTTAATGCTCCCACCTTTTATGTCCCCTTTGATCCAGGCAATACTCTCCACATCCTGTTGATCAATATTGCCAATCCACTGTCCTGTGTCTCCCTTGATAATACCTGCTCCGGAAAATTCCACCTCACCTTGTGCCTCCACAACGTTCTGTAAAACAAAGCTTTGCCTGGAGTACATAAGTGCATCTAGATTAGACAACGTTATGCCCTTCATAACTTTACTGGTTCTGAAGTGGTTATGAATCATGTCTGCAAGACGAAAAGAAGGAATCTCCTCCGAGGTTGTTTTAAGTGTGTCGGATGCAGGCCCTTGGCTAAGAAATATAAGACAGCTAGGGCGGATATCATTATCTCGCAGTAAAAAGTCCATTAGCCGTCTGATCTTCTCCTGTTGCACCAGTTTCTCAGATATGACAACAACCTTGAGGTGATGACCTATAATCGGACGGTTCTTACGTATTGAGATTTGGCGGAATATCTCAAGCAGAGAATCCCCTGTCTCAGAAATATTGTGATAATGAGTTTGTGGTGTTGCGCCATCTTTGCCAGAGTTTCCGAGTATTTTTTCAGGCACAATTTGTACCGTAGCCGTCAATTTATTTTTCTTTGAATAGCTTCCTCCAAGTTCCTCGAATTCCCGTTCGACTCCTTTCGGCTCCCCCTTGTCAAGCGCCAATCCCGTATAAACACTCAAGTCTTCAATCTCCTTACTGCTCCAGCAGCCAGACTGCGTAAGCAGAATCACGAATACCAACAGTAAGCGAATATCCCGCAGTCTAAACATTCTGCTTGAGTCCTTTCTTCCTAATGATTAATACAATCGACAATAACAGTGGCAGCAATATAAAGATCAGCAAACCCATATAGCCAATCGCATCGCCAAGACTGAAGACATCATTAATGCGTTGAGGGATCATCGTACAGATGAAGATGATGGGCATTAAAGCGAACATAACCGGATGGATCTTTAGGTGGAATACCTGGGAGATGCCAAGTGATGCATTAAAGAAAAAGCTGCAAAAATTACAGAACATCTGCATCAGCCAAATGACGAGCAACGGAAATTCAAATCGTTCAAAAAAGAACCCTGATATTTCAAAACTCCGTACCAAATCTATCGTAGGCCAGGTGCTTGTGATTACAGAATTGATAGATAGGCCGCCGATAACCATCACAACAGTAACCAAATATAATACAAATGGTATACTTAAACCAACCAACATTCCCTTGACCGCTTGCTGCGGATGCTCCATAAAGGCAGTCATTGTCATCACAACCTCACAACCGGTAAAAATCAGGATGCTCGACTTCATGCCTCGGATCACCGGCATCATGCCTTCACTCAGAAAAGGACGCAAATGCTGGATATCAAATATTCTGGTACTTAAGATATAACAAATAATCAGGATAAAAATACTGATCGGAAATACAATCTGAAACACGCGGGCCATGGAATTAATCCCGCCATAAACCAGATAAGTGCCCACCCAGATGAACGGCATCACAATCGCCCAGATCGGTGTCCCTTCCAGAAGAAAAAACAACGTTACTTCCGCCAAAACGCGGATTTCGAAACCCGCTATCACAATAAAGTACAGAATCAATATTGTACTCATTACACTGCCTGGAAGATTCCCAACAATTCTTTTGGAATACTGAAAGACAGTCTTCCCTGGAAATTGCTGGCTAAGCTTCACCATAACCAATATCACCAAAGATACGATGATACCTCCCAGCACTACTGAAATCCAGGCATCGGGAGTCTGCACAGCCTTAACAACATTTCTGGGCAAAGTCAAAATTCCCGCACCTAGCATTGAATTGGTCAAGATTATGGAAGCCTGCGAGGTTGTGATCTTATCATCAGTTCGTTTAAACACTGTGGTCTCCCCTCTGCTCCTGCTAAGAATACATTCTCTAGGACCTGCGCTTTTTCTTCTGGGTCTTCAGCATCTCCGGTCTTCGCTTCATGATCGATAACGGTGCACGAACGAACAAATCCTTCCAGTCACTTAAGCGGAAAGGGGAAATAGGGGTGACGTAAGGAACTCCAAAGCTTGAAAGCCGAGTCAGATGGCTGCAAATAAGCAGGAAGAAAAGGATGGTTCCGAACATGCCCAGGACCGCCGCAAATAACATGCCTGCGAATCGTAAGATCCGGAGAGTAATCCCCGCACTGTACATCGGTATGGAAAACGAAGAGATCGCTGTCACAGCTACAACAATTACCAAAAAGGGACTTACAATACCAGCCTGTACCGCGGCATCTCCAATGATTAGACCTCCGACAATCCCCATTGCCGGACCTATGGGCTTCGGCAGCCGAATTCCAGCTTCACGCAAGATTTCAATGGAAATTTCCAGAATCAACACTTCAATTAATGCAGGAAAGGGTACACCTTGGCGTGTTTCGATAATGGAGATCGCCAGTTGTGTAGGAATCAGTCCCGGATGAAAAGAGATAAAGGAAATATACAGCGCCGGAGCCAACAGAGCCAGAAATGATGCGCAAAACCGGAGTATCCGCAAAAGTGTACCCGGAATCCAGCGCTCATAATAATCCTCAGGAGACTGCAAAAGCATACTGAACGTCACTGGAACAACGAGTGCAAACGGTGTGCCATCCAGCAAAATCGCGACTCTTCCCTCTAACAAGGATGCAATTACCCGATCGGGTCTTTCCGTATTCTGTGTCTGCTGAAACGGGCTTAAATAATCATCCTCGATCAACTGTTCCACATAGCCGGATTCCAGAATAAAGTCCATATCAATTTTGGAGATACGTTCCTTCACTTCCTGGAGCAGATCAGGATTTACAATGTTTTTCATATAAGCGATAACCAGGTTCTTCTTGATTTCGCTGCCTACTTCAACCATTTTCATTTCCAGATTCTTATTAAGCCCTTGGCGCCGCAGCATAGAGGTATTCTCACTAAGCACCTCGGTAAAGCCAATCCGAGGCCCACGCAGTAAAGCCTCCGAGGTTGGCTCAGTAATCGCACGCACGGATCCATGCGGAGAACCCACCAGCAACATCTCACGCATGCCTTCGACAATCAGCGCAGTGTATCCGAATAGGACAAACTCCTGCAGTTGGTCTAAATCCTTGGCTTCACTAAGCTGAGCTAAGGGGAGCATATTCTGTTTCAAGTAGTTGTATATTCCTTCTGAAGCCTGCGTTTCGCCGGCATACATCAGATTCTGCAGCACCTGCTGATTGATTAGCTCCTCGTGCTGCATCCCCTCTACATAGACCAATGCGGCACGTGCCTGTATACCTTTAACTGAGAATTCACGAAAATGTACATCACTGTTCTCCCCCAATGCCGTTTTTATCGCTGTCAGATCGGCATCATAGTCCTGGGTAAAAGCAGTAGACACAGGAGGCTGCGGATTTACTTCCCGATTGTCATTCTTCTTCAGTTCCGCATCCTGTGATTTGGCCTCTGTTTCCTTGGAGCGTCCGCTTCCAACATAAAAATACAAATGCCTGTAAAGATAAAAAATCCCAACGGGAAAGAGCAGCGTAATCGCCGCCTGCATAAAAATTGTCCAGTCCGGAATATAAGAGACTATTTTAGGCCACATCGCAATCATCCTCTATAGGAATCTGTTAGTACTATTCTCCTTCCACCCTATTCTTATGCAACATTTGAAACTTAAGGAAAGTTCATATATCAGCATTGGTCCGGACATAACAAAACGCCCGCATAAGCGGACGTCTGCAATTTAGAGTATTTTCAACAGGTACTGCTTAAGGTTAATTAGGTTGCTGCCACTGCTTTAAAACCTCAATCAGACCCGGGACATCTAATCCATCCAAGGAAAAAGCTTTGCGCAGCAGCTCATGCGGGATGAACTCATCGTATTTTCCGAGGTAGGGTGCTTCATCTGGGGATAACAATGATAATGGATCTCTGGCAGCCATACTTTCGGCAATGATCTCTGCTTCCAGCGTTTCTGCATCTGTTTTACCCGCAACGACCATATAATAAGGTTCCATGGGAACGATAGAACGCAGTCCCAGAGGGCTCTTCAGGTTGTTCTTCAGAAGGCGCTCCAGCGTACGGAATTGCCGACTACCGGCCCAGGGCAGAATGAACATGGAATCTCCACCCGCCGGCATAACGGACCGCACAAGCATTCCGCTTTCCTTCGCTAAACGACGGGCTCGTTCGAGCCGCGCAGCCGCACTCGGAGCTAAATACGGATACAATGAAGTGGCTCCTAAGATTTCACGGATCTTGTTCATGATGCGTGTATGTACATCCCCACCCGCACCAAGCCACAACGTATCTACTTTGCCGCGTGAGGTTTTCACATAAACGGCTTTATGGCGATTATCCACCTCTTCTACCTTCCAAAGCTTACCTGCCAGAGTAAAACAGTAGCCTGGTGGTGGAACCGTTGTGATCGATCCGATTTCCTCAGTCCCGTTATAGACCACATGCTCTTCATCATCTTTGAAGACCGCGTAGAAGCGGAAGTTATTCACGATCTTCTCTCCCGCCATCCCGATGATCAAGCTGCCTTCGTCCATCTTCTCAATTTGTCCCATGCCTAACATATAGGTCATGAAAATATCATAATCAGTAGGATCTATGGTTTTAAACGAAGGCAAACTCAGAACCGCTTCTTTTAAATCATCCGGTTCGGCCTCACCCATACTTTTCAAAATGCTCATCGTCTGATGGTACAGCAGTCCAACTGGCAGCTGACGCACGACCAGGGGTTCCACCCATTTCTCGCGCACATATAGCTCAATTACCGCTATCGCTCGAAGCAGTGTCCACGGCATCCGCGCCGGAAGCTGAGCTTCCTCGTCCTCTTCCTCGGGCGTGACAAAGATCATCTCGGATGCAGCGTCTCCACGCCTGCCCGAGCGGCCTAACCGCTGCACAAAGCTTGCGCAGCTATAGGGAGCGCCGACCTGTAGCACTCGCTCCAGCTCGCCCAGATCAATACCCAGCTCCAGCGTCAACGTCGCTGCGGCAACAGCCGGTCCGGTGCCTTGCCGCAGCGCGGCTTCCGTTTCTTCACGCAGCATCGCGGAGATGCTGCCATGGTGAACGTGAAATACATCCCGTTCACCACGCTTCGCGGCCGTCCTCCGCATCTCTAGGGTCGCCGTCTCCGCATCTGAGCGGCTGTTGGTGAAGATCAACGCCTTCTTCAGATGCGTATGATCATAAATAAAATCGTAATAAGACTGCTTCGCACGTTCTAAATGCTCCGCCTGCACCTCATCCCGTGCATCCGGGAAAGAGAAATGCTCCACACTTAAACGGAGCTTACGCCCGCCTTGTGGAGCGGACACTTCAACGCTCTCCCGTGTGCCCGCCGCCAGCCACTCTGTGACAGAAGCGTAGTCACTCAGCGTAGCTGATAGACCGATTCTGCGAGGATGACATCCCGCCATTCGTGAGATTCTCGCCAGCTGGCTTAACACCTGGATCCCCCGGTCAGCTCCCATAAAGGCATGCACCTCGTCAATGACAATAAAACGTAGATCATGGAACAACGCTGGAATAGCATTCGGGCGGTTCATTAATAACCCCTCAAGCGATTCCGGGGTGATTTGCAGCACGCCTGAAGGATTCTGCACCAGTTTTGTTTTATCGGCTTGAGGTACATCTCCATGCCAGTACCACACCGGAATATTGCCTTCACGAAGCAAATCATTCAAACGTGTAAATTGATCGTTGATCAAAGCTTTCAGAGGGGCGATATACAAAATGCCAACCGAACCGGAAGGACGTTCATACAGCTCAGTAAGCGCTGGGAAAAATGCTGCCTCTGTCTTACCTGAAGCGGTACCTGAGGCAATCAGCAGATGATGCGGGGTATCAAAAAGCACCCGGCAGGCATCCACCTGTGCCTCACGCAAAGTCTCCCAGCGGTTCTTATAAATAAACTCTTTAATGAAGGGAGCCAGCCTATAGAACGGATTATCACTCATAATTCAAACTCCGCCAGGAATCCATCCAGTTCATTTTGCTCAGTCTCAGCTGGCTTAGCAGTTTTTTCGCCCACTAGCTGTTCAAAAGTAATCTCCGGATGCTGGTGGAGCGTATGCAGCAGATCCATGAAATCACGAACTACCTCCCGTGGAGTTAAGAGTTCCTCAGCCCCTAATCTTCCAACCGCTTCCTCCATAAAATGAACCAATTGTTCCTGTGATAAACGCGCTTCATAACCATAATGTAGGGCGTGAATCTCTTTAAGCTTTTGCAGCAGTACCAGAATTTCCTCGTGTGATAACATGTCCAGAGCAATGATAGGTCCAGTATAATTGTTCAGACCCGCCGCCCCGTACCGGCCAGCAACCAATCTCGATCGCAGTGCCTCATAACTAAATAAACCACGCCGTCCATCTTCCACAAATTGCGGAGTTCCCCCTATAAAAATCCCTAAGTTCTCTGCCTTCCCCTGCATCGTATCATTGAACATGGTAAGCAGCTTTTCATAGTTGCTCTGACGGGAAATACTGTTCGTAATTTTATAAAGATTGACACCTTCATCAATAAACAGCAGCAGACCTTTATAGCCAATAGCCGCAGTAAATTCCGCCCAAAGCTTCATATAGTCATACCAATTATCATCATCAATAATCACGCCAACTCCAAGCGCTTTGCGGGCTTCTGTCCGAGTTGCAAATTCTCCACGCAACCAGCGAAGCGAATCCTGTTTCTGGTCATCATCGGCCAGCTTGTGTGCATTCCAATAAGAGGCGAGTACTTTGGCAAAATCAAAACCATGTACCAGACCGCGCATTTCAGAGGCTACAGCGTAAATTCGCTTCTCTACTTCTTCACCAAGCTGAGGGTGATCAGGCCCATATTCCTTCTCCTGCATCACGGACTGCTGTAGCGTAATAATCCATTTCTGCAGGATGATCTCCAACGCTCCACCATCTGGACGTGTGCGGGTCGATAAATGGCTCATTAGCTCCCGGTAAGTCGCTAGGCCTTGTCCTTTAGTTCCTACTAACCTACGCTCAGGGGACAGGTCAGCATCTGCTACTACAAAATCCCGATCCATCGCGTAATTACGGATCATCTGAAGCAGAAAGCTTTTACCGCTGCCGAATTTGCCTGTAATCAGCTTAAAAGCTGCTCCACCCTCTGCAATGTTCTCCATATCTCTTAATATGGCTTCAATCTCCGGCCGACGGCCAACGGCTATGTGCTCTAGTCCGATACGCGGAACAACACCAGCCGTCAACGAATTGACTAGCGCAGTTGTCATTCGTTTAGGTATTTTTAATTCACTCATCCAAAGTTCACCTCATTAAATATTGCGCAGCATAGAGATATATTCCTCAACAATGTCTTCCCCCTCAATGATCAGATCACCAAGAATGTCCATTGCGATTTCATTAATCTCATCAATTAGAAGCTCTGACATCGTGCCATTAGCAGCAGCCAGCTTCAGTAAAGCTTGACTTCCATCCTCATCCAAAAGAGCAAGCAGTGCTTCCCGTTGTAGTGGACTTAAAGCATTGGCAAACTGTTCTGCCTCCGATCCTATGCTAACCGCTTGAGCTTCTTCAATCACCTCTACAGGCAACAATTCTTCCTTACTATCTTGTATTGGATCGATTTCACCGATAGTTGCTTCGAGCTCGCTAGCCTCGTAATCTTGCTCGTCCATATTCTCAACCGTAAGCATCGTCCGTACAATTTCAGAATCACTTTGCAGGCGTTCTAGCTTCTCCGGATCTATGACGACTGTCGGCCCTTTGTCTTCCTGCGTCTCTTTAAGATACTCACGCTTTAGAAAACGAGTGATCAAATCATCCATATCGGCCTCTACATTAATACCTTTAAGTCGTCCGCGGTAGCCCATCAGTTCCCGGAGTTTATTCTCAGTCAGACGAAATAACCTTGTAATCAGACTGCGAAGTGGTGGAGATTTACTAATACGTACAACCGGTATAAGAACAGAATAGCCATATAATGAAATATCATATACGGCACTTCGGAATAAATAACGCTCCCGCATCACCGCTGGTCCAGGCGGAAACATTTCAACTAGATTGGAGCCGTGTTTCCGGGTGACATAAGCATTAATTAACGCCACGACCTGCGGAATGTATTGTTCAAGAGCCTCATTGCCTTCTCCGATGTAGAACTTGGATTTACTAATATCATAGTCCGACATTGCCGTTAATACTGCAAAGGTTAGCTGCTCAGGAGCAGTCGTCAGTCCTCTCATTAATTCAAGCTCCGCCAGATCCCCAGCAAGACCACGTGAACGAGCCACAATGATAGAAAGCGGGACATCCAAATGATGTACAAAAGAGAAGTCCGCGATCCAGCCGCCAAGATATTGATCCAAACGTTTATAACTTTCCCGGTAAGCTTCCCAGATCAGATTTAGCTGCCTATAGCCATCATTAGGGTCAGTCCACCCCACGCCATTAATAAGCTCATATACATGCAGAAAAATATAAGAAAGATCTGTTTTCAGATATCTGCCTTGTCTAACTTCATTCCGCCAATAAAAATACCATCTGCTTTGCGTGCCTGTCATATGGCCATATGTAGGCCAGTAACTCTTAAAAGGAACAAAAAGCGCTGAGTCCTCAGTTCTTTCAACTAATTCCTTCGCTCTTGTTACGAACTGCCCTTCGGTGGTAGTCACAGGCTCCGGCGTTTCCATCTCTGTATCCCAAAGCTGCAGCTGTAATGAAGGTTCAGGGGTTGAATTTGTTTTGCCATTATTCTTAGAAGATGACTTAGGCAGCGCAGGTTCAGGGGAATTTCGCGGCGGAATCGGTACATTTTGTTCCGTACTTTCCCAGACTAATTCTGTGAAATGCGGTTGCTTCCTATCATTACTCATGTGCGATCGCTCCGTCCTTATAAATAAGGATTAATGTAAAAAAACGGTCCTGTTCACAACTGTGAAGGAACCGTTTTGTTCTTACGTGAATAGTGGTCATCCATACAGGACGATAACATCGTTTCTTCTTGATATTTTAGCATTGTTGATAGATTAACATCAAGTATGTAATGCAGAATCACACTTTATAGAAGCTCGGTTCCCTTTGTTTCTTTGCCAAGGAACAATACCGCTAATGCACCGATAATAATCGTTACAAAAAATAGCATAAAGATCGAGCCAATCTCCATAGATTTACCTACTAGAACCCCTACCAGCAAAGGTGCGATAATGCCCCCAATCCGGCCAAAGGAAGTTGCTAAACCAGCGCCTGTGGAACGAATAGCCGTTGGGTACAGCTCTGGCGTATAAGCATACATGCCACCCCAAGCGCCAAGATTGAAGAAGGATAAACAAATTCCTGCAGCCATCAGCATGCCTTCAGTAGTCGCATTTCCGAACCATGCGGCGCTAACTGCAGTGAACAGCATATAGATGACTAGGACAAATTTACGTCCGAACTTTTCAATAAAGTAAGCGGCAGTAAAATATCCAGGCAGCTGAGCGAGCGTCATAATAAGCACATACTCGAAGCTTTTGACCAAGCTGAAGCCTTTAAGTACCATAACTGTAGGCAGCCATAGAAACATGCCATAATACGAGAACACCACCGTAAACCATAAAATCCACAACATAATTGTAGAACGGCGATATTCTGGCGACCATACGGTAGCGATTCGTTTCTTTAAGGAAACGGGTGCCTTTTTAATCTCAGCAAATTTCGGTGAATCATCAATCGCCCGTCTTAGATATAAAGCGTAGAGTGCAGGTACAGCCCCAATTCCGAAAGCTATACGCCAGCCATAATCAGGGATAATGAAGAACGCGATTAATGCCGAAGCAATCCAACCGACTGCCCAAAAGCTCTCCAAAAGCACAACCGCACGGCCTCTCTCCTGAGCAGGCATGCTCTCTGAGACCAAGGTAGAAGCGACAGGCAGCTCACCGCCAAGTCCAAACCCCGCGATAAAACGAAGCACACAGAGGATCGCAAAGCCTGTTGCAAATGCAGATAATCCGCTTGCCGCCGAGAAAATAAGGAGTGTCCACAGCAATACCGGTTTACGGCCAAAGCGGTCTGCTAATATCCCTGCCGCTGCAGCACCTACTGCCATACCGACGGAATTAATACTAGTCAATATACCGATCTGCTCCGGTCCCAGATTCCAATCCTTAGCTAAAGCTGCTACAACAAAAGAAATCATTCCGACGTCCATCGCATCGAACATCCAGCTCAAGCCAGCGCTGAAGAGTAATTTCCTTTGTTTCGGATTCCGCAGCAGTGTCATTTGATTCACATCGAAGCCCCCTTATTTCAACCTGTTAACCAATAAACTTACTTTTGATTGTTTCACTTATACATTTTAAAATTGAAGTGCTCAAAAATCAAGAAATAAAGCAGCATTAAAGTATTGCCTAGCCAGCGATTGAAAATAACAGGTCTGCACAGAAATTGTGGCGATAAGCAGCATATTACGAACGGATTCTCTCTGCGCTCTCGATAAATGTGTCAGCCGGTTAATTACACGATCTATAGAGCTTTTTAACGAGGTATCTTCTTTCCAAGAGAACTCCTTGTGCAACACTTGATCTACTTTACATTGCGTCTGAATCGATGGATTGCTTTTGATCTCCTCAAAAAGCCCTGCATAGGCGTAATACAGCTTGGCCGGTTCAATTAGATCATCATCATCGCGATCCGGCTTTAGGAACATTAGCTGGAACAGTTGGCGGATACTTTCAAAGTTAAGAGCGGATTTGAGATCATCGATAATAAACAAAAGCGCCGCCTGATTAACCGAATATTTCTTTCCTTCTTTAGGCGAACCGAGATATTCCTTGAAGTCGCGCTTGACCCAATTTTGCATAGCTGTGACGGTCAATGTGGAATACTCTATAAGATGGCCCAATGAAGCAATTTCACCAAGTGAAAAGCCTTTTACATGGCCACCTTTAATGATCTTTTGTAATATGGGTGGAACATTGGTTGATAAAAAAGCGGGTAACGAAGTCCCCTTTTGTAATTCTTCACGGTGAAACTTTGCCCATGCCTCTTGGAGGATATTCAGCGGTTTCCGGTCTGACAATCCGGTCAATGAGAGCAGTAGACTGGACATCTCCACACGAGTCAATGCAAATGATTCCATATCTGTTTCCCTCCACCATTTGATATTTTACTGAAAAGTTCGTAGAATAGTTCATAAGAACTCATAATAATGAGTATAACCTATTTTAGGAACGAAAGGGATGGTAAAGATTATATGGGTATAGGACTTAGTTTGACGTTGGTGGTTATTTTGATTATTTTAACCGCTTTTTTTGTAGCAACAGAATTTGCATTGGTGAGACTTAGAGGTAGCCAGATCAGTCAAATGGTGCTTGACGGAAAGAAGAATGCCTTGGCAGTACAGAAGGTATCCGCTAATCTTGATGGCTATTTATCCGCTTGTCAGCTCGGGATTACTATCACTGCGCTGGGTATTGGTGCACTGGCAGAGCCTGCATTCGAACAGTTATTGCTTCCTATTTTCGACTGGGCCAATATCAGTTCTAGTGTGAGTCACCCTCTTGCGTTTTTACTCGCATTCATCATTGCAACATTCTTGCACGTCGTTGTCGGAGAACTTGCTCCGAAGACGGCAGCTATAAACATTCCGGAAAAAATCGGTCAAATTACTTCACCGCTGATTATTTGGTTCTACAGAATTTTGTACCCTCTCATTTGGTTCATGAACGGTTCCGCTAATATGCTTGTTCGTCTTTTTGGGATGAAACCAGCTAGTGAGCATGGAGACGCGCATAGTGAAGATGAGATTCGTTTGATCCTGTCCGAGAGTTACGAAAGCGGGAAAATCAATAAAGCCGAATATGGCTATGTTAACCGAATCTTTACTTTTGATGAGATGCTCGCCAAAGAAATCATGGTTCCGCGAACCGATATGGTATGTCTTTTCACCAATCATTCGTTGAAAGAAAATTTCGAAATTATCCGCAAGGAGCAATATACTCGTTTCCCTGTGGCACAAGGCAGCAAGGATAATATTATCGGAATGATCAACACGAAACAGCTCTATTTGCAGTATGATAACAATCCTGATTTTGATTTTCATAGCTTAATTCAACCCGTACTGACAGTATCTGAGGTGACACCGGTCAAGAATCTTCTAACTCGTATGCAGTTGGAGCGTGTGCATATTGCCTTGCTGCTTGATGAATATGGTGGAACATCCGGTCTCATCACGATTGAAGATATTTTGGAAGAAATCGTTGGTGAAATCCGTGACGAGTTTGACGGTGATGAACGCAGAGAAGTCGAAAAAATAAGCGATACCAACTATCTGTTCGACGGTAAGGTATCTCTGTTAGAGGTCAAGGATCTTACAGGGCTTGATTTCGAAGATGAAGAAGTGACCACAGTTGGAGGCTGGGTATACAGTCATATCGCAGATCCAGCCATTGGCAAAAGTATTGTTCGTGACCATGTAACATTGACCATCCGCGAGATGAACAGATACCGTGTCCGCAAGGTTGAAGTTGTTATCGAACAATCAAGCAACACTGAATCATCATAAATCACGAAATCATAACCTTTATTCATAAAAAAAAAGGATAGGGTCATCAGATTAAATCTGACACTCTATCCTTTTTTCTTTTTGGAGAATTTTGCTCATATAATACTCATCCACCCACTCACCATCGACAATAAGAGATTTCCGCTTCGTCCCTTCGATTTCAAACCCGCTCTTGGTATACAGCCCCAAAGCAGCTTGATTATGGGTCATGACGGATAACTCAAGACGAACAATCCCATTGTTCATAGCCCAGATGTCCATCTCACGGAACAGGCCAGCCCCAATCCCATTCCCCTGATATTGTTTCTGAATCCCAATCACTATGTACGCGCTATGTCTATTGCGTCTAACACTTCCACCTCTAACAGACAAGTAACCTGCCAAATGATCGTCAACCTCTGCCCCTATAAGAATTGAAGTTTCTGCTGCCAGAAAGCTTTCGAGCATTTCTTTGACCTGACAAAGACTAGCTTGTCTTTCATCCGGTTCCAATAACATAAATTTGGACTCTTGGTCTAACTGATGCTGAAGTCGAAGCAGTTCACCTGCATCCTCCGGCACCAGTTCTCTAAGTGTAACCATCATATCATCACTTCCAATCGTAAATAACTATAAATACTTCTTGAATACCTTGCTGGAGCTGCTATCATAACCAAGAATTTCGTAGAAACGATGCGCTTCTTCTCTCTTTGCAGCACTTGATAACATAATCTTAAGGGCTCCCTTGGAGATCGCTACATTCTCGGCATGTCTCATTAGCATTGCGCCATACCCTTTTCCTCGTACTTTTTCAGCCACAATGACTCTTTCTATGACAGCAAAGGGCCTATCGTCACACAAAGCATCCATACAAAAATGAAGATGTAACGACCCGACAATTGTTTCTTGTTCTTCGCACACATATAGAAAACTCTCCGGATGATCTGCTATCTGCTTCAGCCGCTCAGGAGATACATGAATAGCTGGATGCTCAGGCAGCAAAATCCGATAAAGTTCTTCAATGTAGGTAGCGTCTTCGGTCCTAGCTTCTCTTATCATTCGTCTACTCCCTTCTATACAACGATTAACAACGACAGACCATGATCACATTTCCATCGGGATCTTTAAAATTAAACCAATGATCATGCTCAATATCCGTGAGAATCTCTCCTCCGTTGGCCTTTACATAATCATAAGCAGCATCAATATCCTCGGTGTTAAGATGAAACGAAGGGATGTTTAGAACAGATTCAGCGGTGTAAATCTTACTGTCCAAAACGATGCCCGGTCCCTGCATAGGGACAACATATAAATGACCGAATAATACCTCTCCATCTAATGGGAGTCCAAGCAATTGGCAATACCATTGTTTTGATTTCTCAATATCCTTTACCGGAATAAAAACAGCACCAATCTGATTCAGAATCGGACTTATCATCATTAAGAAAGCCTCCTCTTTTAAGTTGACGGATAGGGTGTTATTCTAGAATAATTCGATAAAATATGTCAATTACCTCCCTCCATTTAGGGAAGGGCTGGTAAGTTGTGTTATAATTCTGTGAGCATTACTCCAATATCACGTACGTCAGGAGAATTACATTGGCTAACCTGAACTTCGGTGGTTTTAAAATGACCCCACCCAAAGTTTTATCACTAGGATTCTTAATCCTTATCACTGCCGGGACTTTTCTGCTTAGTCTCCCGGTCTCCTCAACATCCGGACAAATATCCTTTATCGATGCCTTGTTTATGGCGACTTCAGCCACTTGTGTAACAGGCCTTGCGGTCATTGATACGGGAACTCAGCTAACTACCTTCGGACAAGTTGTTCTACTCATTTTATTTCAAATCGGAGGATTAGGCTTTGTAACGATGGCTACTTTGATTACCTTGGTCCTTAATAAACGGATATCCTTGAAAGAGCGAATCCTTTTGCAAGAATCCATGAACCAAAATTCGATGCAGGGAATTGTACTCTTAATCCGTAGAGTCCTGATCTATTCTCTTGTTATTCAGCTGTCGGGGGCCGTGTTGTTTGCTGGAAGGTTTATGATGGATATGCCCTTTGGGAAAGCAGCATATTATGGGATTTTTCACAGTATATCTATCTTTAATAATGCAGGCTTTGATCTCTTCGGTGATATTCATGGGCCGTTTAGCGGACTTACTCGTTTTGTAAATGATCCCATTGTTAACTTCACCTCAATGAGTCTCATATTTCTTGGAGGGATTGGTTTTATCGTTCTGTCTGATCTTATGGACTTTCCTAAACGTAGAAGACTCACTCTTCATTCAAAGGTTGTTCTTTGGACTTCTCTTATATTGATTGTTATTGGTGCGGGGCTGTTTTTTTTACTGGAGTTTAATTCTACGCTGAAGCCCTTGAGTGCAAGCGGAAAGTTTTGGGCGACCTTTTTACAAGCGGTAACTCCGCGATCTGGTGGTGTCACCACCATTGAAGTTCCACTTTTACGGCAATCAACGCAATTTCTAATGATTCTATTGATGTTTATCGGAGCTGCACCTGGGTCGACGGGTGGAGGAATCAAGATCACTACATTCGCCGTACTGGTTACTGCAGTAGCTGCGCGATTACGGGGGAAAGAAGATATTGTAATGTTCCGCCACCGGATCGCTAAAGAAAATGTATATAGAGCCCTTACTATCACATTAATGTCTCTTATGCTGCTTGTCATCGCTACGATGTTATTATCCTTAACCGAGAGCGCTGAATTTCTAACTGTACTTTTTGAAGCAGTATCTGCTTTTGGAACCTCAGGCTTATCTATGGGCCTTACTCCGGAACTGACTACGGCAGGAAAGGTTCTAGTGATTATCCTGATGTTTATGGGCCGGACCGGACCACTTACACTTGCTTATGCTTTGAAACCAAAAGGCAGTAAAGAACTGTATCGTTACCCAGAAGGTAAGATAACGATTGGATAGTCATGATATGGCCAGCGGCTACCAGATAATGCCGCTGGCGTCATATCAATAAAAGTATTATTCTTCCACGATTTCTTGTTGATCAAGTGCAGCATCCAGCAACTGATTGTACACATCATCGTTATTCTCCAGCAATGCATCCGTTTCTAAGAACTGTTCCTCGCTCCCAGGCTCACCCGCAAAGCTTAGACTGTAATCCCATTCCGTTCCTCTTGTACTGAAGAAAGTAATTTCATATGGAGCCTTATGATTTTCGAGAGTGAATACAGTCCTCCCTACATAACTTTTATCTTCTTTACGGCTCATTTCAGCACTTACGATCTCTAAATTCATCCACTTATCTTCCTTCCTATCATCAAATCAGCTACCCTTTCAGTATATCATTGAAATGAATGTAATTCCTTCTCTTTGCACTGTAAATTCCACGTAATTGACTTTTTTCATCCGGCGGTTAATAATTTAGTACAATGCTTGTAAAGTACTAAACTATTAGTAAATGGAGGAAATTACAATGACTGATTTTCAGGCTAAGCTTAGTAAATATGCAGATTTAGCTGTACAAATAGGTGTTAATGTTCAACCCGGGCAAATTCTAGTGGTGAATGCACCGATTCTTGCCGCTGATTTCGTACGTCTAATTACCGCTAAGGCATATGCTATCGGAGCAAGTTTAGTTAAGGTGAACTGGAGTGATGCAAGCATTACACGCCAACAGTTTGAACACGCTGCACCAGAGGTATTCACTCAGCCTCCTACTTGGTACGCAGGTGAAATGACTGAATTCGCCGAAAAAGGTGCGGCTATCCTTAACGTGATCGCTGAAGATCCTGATGCACTTAAAGGTATTGATCCAGTACGTATCTCCAATTTTCAAAAAGTACGAGGAGCTGCCCTCACCAAATATCGTGAAATGCAAATGTCTGACAAAGTGAGCTGGAGTATTGTAGCTGTTCCTTGTCAAGCTTGGGCGGATAAAGTATTCCCTGAGGTTCCAGCCGAAGAACGTGTAGATAAACTCTGGGAAGCCATTTTCCACACTGTGCGTCTTGACCGTGAAGATCCAGTAGCTGCATGGCAGGAGCATCTTGACACCTTGGAGCAAAAAGCGAATGTACTCAACGCAAAAAAATATAAAAAGCTGCATTACATAGCACCTGGCACTGACCTTAGCATCGAGCTTCCTGAAGGCCATATCTGGGCACAAGGAGACAGCATTAATGCAAAAGGTCATTCTTTTGTAGCCAATATGCCTACCGAAGAAGTCTTCACTGCACCACTAAAGACTGGTGTTAATGGCACTGTAAGAAGTACAAAGCCACTTAGTCATGGCGGCAACATCATCGATGGCTTCTCTATTAGCTTTGAGAACGGCCGTATTATAAGTGTTACTGCTGAGCAAGGTCAAGAAGCGCTAGAGCACCTCATTAGCATGGATGAAGGAGCGAAATACTTAGGGGAGGTTGCCTTGGTTCCTCATAAATCCCCTATTTCTGAATCCAACATTCTTTATTACAACACATTGTTTGACGAAAATGCTTCTAATCACCTTGCTATAGGTATGGCTTATGCCTTCTGTTTAGAAGGCGGTAAAGACATGAATCCAGAGCAGTTAATTGAGCATGGTCTCAACAATAGTGTAACCCATGTGGATTTCATGATCGGGTCAGCTGAGATGAACATTTACGGGATAACTGCTGATGGAACTGAAGAACCTGTCTTCCTGAATGGAAACTGGGCGTTCTAATTTAAGCACACAAGAGATACAGGATATTGGGAGGAATAGAAACTATGTTGGATTTCAAGCAAAAGCTGGAGAATTACGCATTGCTGGCCGTGAAGATTGGCGTTAATATTCAACCGGGTCAGACACTCGTTGTGAATGCAGATATTGTATCCGCAGAGCTTGTGCGACTTGTGGTTCGCAAAGCCTATGAAGCCGGCGCGAGACTTGTAAAGGTGAATTATAGTGATGAAGTTGTATTACGTACACGTTATGATCTTGCTCCATCTGATTCCTTCCTGGAGCCGCCGCAGTGGCAAGCCGATGAATTAGAGGATCTTGCTAAAAAGGGAGCCGCATTTCTAACCATTATCTCCGCTGACCCAGATCTTTTAAAAGGCGTTGAACCGGGAAGAATTGCCGATAATCAACGTATTTCTGGGCAGACCCTAGCACCTTATCGTGAGTACTTAATGGGGAATCATGCGAGCTGGAGCGGCCTTGCCTTCCCATCAGCCTCTTGGGCGGCAAAAGTGTTCCCTGACGCTCCATCAGAGCAGCAGGTTGAACTATTATGGGACGCCATCTTTAAAGCCACACGTGCGGATCAGGAAGATCCTATTGAAGCATGGAGCCGCCATTTAGATGGACTCAAAACTCGTTGCGCTTCCTTGAATGAAAGTAAGTTTCGCAAGCTGCATTATACAGCACCTGGTACAGATTTAACTATTGAGTTGCCGGAAGGACACATCTGGTGTCAGGCAGGAGCTGTGAACGGTAAGGGCGTCCCTTTCCTAGCCAACATTCCAACGGAAGAAGTGTTTACTGCCCCTCTGAAGTCTGGTATTAATGGTAAAGTGAGCAGCACTAAGCCACTTAGCTACGGCGGCAATCTAATCAATAACTTCACGCTGACCTTTGAGAACGGTAAAGTGATTGATTTTACTGCTGAAGAAGGCGCAGAAACTTTGGCATCACTAATCGCACTGGATGAAGGATCTTCCTATCTTGGTGAAGTTGCTTTGGTGCCTTTCCACTCTCCGATTTCTGAGAGCGGTATTCTTTATTACACTACGTTGTATGATGAGAATGCCTCCTGTCATTTGGCTTTAGGTGCAGCTTATGCCTTCACAATTCAAGAAGGAATTACGATGACTAAAGAACAGCTGTTGGAAAAAGGAATGAATCAAAGCCATACCCATGTTGACTTTATGATGGGCTCTCCTGAAATGAATATTGACGGAATTAACGATGATGGAACAACAGTACCTATCTTCCGTAATGGGGATTGGGCTTAAGGCATAAACAACACCCGTTAGATCCTAGGTAGAACCAATTTCAAATAACCCGCTTAGCTCTCTAATTAGAGAGTAAGCGGGTTGTTTTTGTTTTAACAGCAACATTTCAGGTGGTAAAATGCCCAAATTTGAACAAAAGTTCAATATTTGTTCACACTATTGTTGATTTCTGTTCACAAATATGTCACAATACAGTTAAGGATTGAATTTCCAAGGAGGGGATTATCATGTTGAGAGACCCAGTATCCAAAGAAGTTGACAGCCTCGAAGAAGAACAGCTAGAAATTCAACCACCGGTAGATTCAAGAATTGTTGCATCTAATGCTATTAAATACACTGCCTATGTTATGCTGCTTTTTGGATTCTTGTATTTCCTGATTGCTTACTTGGCGCCTATGTTGGAACCTTAATGTGATGGATATAATTTTATTGGAAAACGCTTACGGTTAATCACTCTCTATGGAGCAGTGATTAACCGTTTTTATTAATTCCATGAGAATGCTTTGTTTGTCCAAGCTATTGCTGTTGGCGACCATACCCCGTTCATCTTCGTTTGTATCCAAGCTACGGCCTCTTCTCTATCCCCTTCAAAAGCGGATAAACCGTTATCTGACATCCAGTGACTGACCGTCTCGAACGAGGTGCTGCTCCAACCATTTACATCACCTTCATCATTCAGGCGTTGGTTGATGCCTGAGATCACCATATCTAACGATCCTTGCAGCTCAGTAACCGCGTTATCGAAGGCTGTTTTCTTTTCTTTTGCCTTCATATCAGCCTCTGCCCGAAGTTTACGTGTATCAATGCCTTCATGTTCACGAACAATCTGCAGTAAGGTCACAGCTTCTTTACTAGCCAACCCATCCTTATACCGCTCTTCAATAGATTTGGTACTGCCTACTGCTGCTACAAATGCCGGGAACCACTCCCTTGAGACCAAAATAGCCTTTTTCTTAATAAACTTTCCGTATCCTGCAAGGCCCTCACCTGGAAACTGCGCACGCCATGACCACGGATCTAAATCTGTCCCAGTATGCCAATTCTCGGGCTTAGTCAAGCCGTTTAAAGACGGGTGCCCGGGAATCAGCGCAGCAAGCGGTAAAATCCCCAATTTCGCAATAATCTCTGCTGTTTCCCCATAAGTGGTGACACTACCTTGTTCATATTCCTGACCCATTTGTTCATCATCTCCTAGATCTAATCTAATTTAATCTGATTTCATATTTCCAATTCCGGTTATAAAAGTGCTAATCAAGCGGGTTAGACTCTCGTTAGTATCGAGCGCCATACCAAATCCACCCTTTTGCTCCAAAGAGGCGAATCCATGTAGGATACTCCGTAATCCCCTTACGGCATGAAGTTCTCCTTCTTCACCTAATTGATAACTCTTCATCACCTGAATTATAAACTGCAAAATATGCTCACCAGCCGCTTCAAGCTCCGTGTTCTCCTGTTCAGGCGCTCGTAGTGTAGTCTCATACAAACCTGGTCTACTTCTAGCAAAATCCACATATGCTCGGCCCATCGCGTGTACAGCAGCATCTCCATTTAATCCCTCAGCTGCGTTCGACATGCATGTAAATAATAACTCTAAACCGTAAATGGCGAGCCCAGTCCGCAAATCCTGCAGGCCATTTATATGGTTATATAGTGACGGGGAACGAACACCTAGTTTAGCTGCTAGTGCAGCCAAGGTAACAGCTTCTATACCTTCAGCATCGGCAATTTCTGCTGCTCTAATCACTAGCGTGTGACGATCTAATCCTGCTCTAGGTGACATTTAATTACTCCTATCCTGAATCATTTGTGCCTTACGTATGGCTTTCTCCATCTCTTGCTTTGGCGCTTTAAGTAAGTTGCCGTGACCCACAGCAAGTAAAGCTGGAGATAACTCTAGAAGCTTAATCGCACTATTCAGAGCTTGAGCTTTATTCCATGTAGCCATTGCTGGAAAAGGAAACAGGGGGATGATGGTTCCTGCCACCGCAGTTCCCCGGAAGGTCTGAAGAGCATCCCCCACGATTACAGCACCGCTGCGTGAATCAAGGAAAGACATAGAGCCGGGGGTATGTCCTGGAGTGTGAATCGCTGATAATGAGCCAATGGTATCCCCTTCGTGGAGAAGGACATCTGGCTTGGTAGCTATCTTCTTCGGCACGCCTCCCTTAATAGGGGTCTGAGGTTCTCCTTCCCGAAGTGAACGATCTCCGCGTAGTAATGCCGAATCTCGCTCAGAGATGAACACCTGAGCCTCTGGACGTTGCTTTTTTAGTCCATCCAGTGCCCCAATATGATCATCATGCGCATGCGTTAAGATTATGCGTGTAAGCTTCTTATTTAGCTTCGCTTCAGTCTCCATAATTCCTTTTAGACTAAATGGCATAGCCGCATCTATTAAAGTCAATCCATCATTTTCCTCAATAATGTAACAATTCACTGGAAAAAAATTAGGCATCCAAGTCAACTGCAATAAATGACCTTCACGTGTTACTCTCATCCTTACCCCTCCGATAAACTAATGGTATTAGCTTAAATATAAACTAATAACATTAGTTTTGCAAGAGGTGGTTATCTTTAATATTTAATATTTAATTCTCAATGTTCTTGTCAGCATTTTTGTTGGATTTATTAATTATGTACCACATCGCCCAAGTGACCCCTATGAAAAATACAACCGCCCCCACGAGAGTACTCGATATATTTTTTCTAATATCCACTTCTCCCGCTTCTCTAAAATCAAGCAAAAATGTTAGCGTGGCCCAAATAATCGTGCTGATAACTCCCGATATTAAATGAATCTTCTTAAACCGTTTGAGTTCTCCTTCCTTACTTGGCGGCAGGTATATCCCATCTTTGACACAACGAACGGTAACATACAAGCAACCTAACAGCATAATCCCAAAAGTATCAACCCAATATTTGATGTCCCACTCCAGGATAAATACTTTTACCAAAAGGCTAATCATAAATCCCACTAACACAATCAACAATCCGTGCGTACTAAACTTCTGAATTTCTGTGATAATTCGTTCATCTTTAATCTTTGGCCCTTTCACAACTAATCCTCCCAAAAAATATCGTTTAATGACGTATCCAACGCCTTGCAGATGGCTATGCACAGCTTAATCGTCGGGTTATAGTTACCAGCTTCAATCAAGCCGATCGTCTGCCGTGTAACCCCTACAACTTCCGCTAACTGTTCTTGGGAAAGATTCTTTTGGATCCTAGCCAGCTTTAACTTGATGTTTTTGTTCTCTCCCACTCCATAACCCCTTTTAATGTTTGTCATGCATTCCATTTTCCACCATTGTAATCTATATCGGTCATTATGTACATTATATATTGCATTTAATTGGTGGGATCAACGTTTGACTTTAGGATCGACGTGTCATATTAGGATCGACGTTTCTTATTAAGATCAACGTTTCATATTAGGATCCAGACTTCATTTTCCTTTCCCTCTCCGTCAGGAAATACTTTCTCCCCACCGTTGGATCAAATGGTGAAGAGTGATTGTAACTGAGTCCATAGCCAGTCAGCTGCGATGCCTAACTCGCCGCCTTTGCTAGTATGTAAGCACACTTTTGCCAATAGTTCGGACTCAGATGACCTTATTATGCAGATTCGATTGTTTTCTGCGGGTTATCGGACTCAGTTGCAGCTATTTACTCATAACCACACAGATTCTGCGCTGTTACATGGTAATAAGAGCTATGCGGTCCGATACATCTGCAAAATGACTCAAAAATCTCAAATAGCTGTTATACGGTCCGTAACATACTGAGGGTCTTTAGTTAGTTTGGGTAGTTTAGGTTAGTTTGGAGTTAGTTCACATATTCGCTGTTGCATCGGACTGAGGAGTCCTTATTTCGTAGATTTGCAGCTAATTGACGTGCTATCGGACCCAGTTACAGCTATTTACTCATAACCACACCAATTCTGCGACGTTACATGGTAATAAGAGCTATGCGGTCCGATAGATCGGCAAAATGACTCAAAAAGCTCAAATAGCTGCAATACGGTCCGTAACATACTGAGGGTCTTTAGTTAGTTTGGGTAGTTTAGGTTAGTTTGGAGTTAGTTCACTTATTCGCCGTTGCATCGGACTGAGGAGTCCTTATTTCGTAGATTTGCAGCTAATTGCCGCGCTATCGGACCCAATTGCAGCTATTTACTCAAAATCACACCAATTCTGCGACGTTACATGGTAATAAGAGCTATGCGGTCCGATACATCTGCAAAGTGACTCAAAAAGCTCAAATAGCTGCAATACAGTCCGATACGGAGATCAGTAGGAAGCCCGCAGAAGTTCAATAGGAGATCACTAGGAAGCCACTAGGAGGTCAGTAGGAAGCCCGCAGAAGGTCAATAGGAGATCACTAGGAAGTAAGTAGAAGGTTGAGCCACATCAGCAGAGGAACCGGCAGCGAATCGTGATCAGCACCCAGTAGCCCTCCCCCCCACCCGACTACGGCTAGTCAAAGCAACAAAAAAAGCATCCCTAAGGATACTTTTGATCTTTCGATGCTTATGATCTTTTTGATATTTCGACGCTTTTACGATACTTTCGATCTTTCGATCTTTCGATCTTTCGATCTTTCGATCTTTCGATCTTTTTGATCTTTCGATGCTAATGATCTATCGATGTTTTTGATCTTTCGATCTTTCGATCTTTTTGATCTTTCGACGCTTTTTCGATATTTTTGATCTTTCGCCGCTTTTAATATACGAATGCCTTCGACTTTCCTTATTCCACTACGCCATTCTCTGGATAGAAGTCTACGATCTTCAGCAGCTCCGAAGCGTCTGTGCGTGGACGGCTGTCAGGTACAGTCTCCGGATATCCGGCATGGATCATGGCTACAATTTTTTCGCCGGGCTTCACACCAATTTTAGTGCGGAATTCAGGGTTGTTGATGTATGGATCAGTCTTCCAAATTGTCCCTACACCTTGCTCCCAAGCTGCGAGCTGGAAGTTCTGTACAAGTGCGGACGCTGCTGCAAAATCCTCGTCCCACTCTCTCTGCCGAGGATCTTCAGGCATTACTACGATTACTGTTAATGGAATATTCGAGATATATTCTTTACGTTTAGCAGCCACTTCTGGATCAGCTATAGCACGTTTTACAAAAGCAAATGCAGATTCAGCTAGGAATTTCGAACCTTCCCCTTGAAAAGCAATAAATCTCCACGGCTCACGCACACCATGATTCGGTGCCCATACCGCTACATTTAATAATTCCTCTAAAAGGCCTTGTGGAAGTGGATCTTTTTTAAAAAGCTTAATCGAGCGTCGTTCTTTTATTATTTCGGCCACACTATTCTGTTGAGTCTGTTGAGATTGCGTCATAAGATCCACTCCCTATTATAGTAATAATGATAATCATTATCACAAATAATACAGCATCTTTCTGCCTTTTGCAAATAACAGGTAACCTTTCGAATCACAGTTAATTTCATATAAAAACAACCGATATACTTCGCAGAAACTTTCGGATGTTATTGTTTCTCTGCATATTAACTTTTGAATTCACAAAAAAAACACCGTTCCTGAAGGAACGATGTTCACAGCTTCAGCCGAATCGGCCCATGATATATTCTTGCGTCATTTGATTCTCTGGATTGGTAAAGACTTTATCCGTCTTATCATATTCGACAAGGGAGCCAAGATAAAAGTATGCGGTATAATCAGAGATCCGAGCTGCCTGCTGCATATTATGTGTCACAATAACGATGCGAAGCTCTTCTTTTAACTCCTTGATTAGCTCCTCTACTTTACCTGTGGAGACCGGGTCTAGAGCTGATGCTGGTTCGTCCAAGAGCAGAATTTGCGGGTTAACCGACAACGCTCTAGCAATACAAAGACGCTGCTGTTGTCCACCGGAAAGTGCAAGCGCTGAATCTTTTAAACGATCCTTTACCTCATCCCACAATGCTGCTTTGCGAAGACTGCTCTCAACAATCTCATCAAGAGCCTTTTTACCTTTAATGCCATGATATTTAGGTCCAAAAGCGATGTTATCGTAAATCGATTTATAGAACGGATTTGGCTTTTGCCATACCATCCCGATCTTCTGACGCAGCTTAATCACATCCGTACCCGGAGCATTAATATCCACTCCATCAATCCAGATGCTTCCTTTTGTTTTTGAGCCAGAAATTTCGTCATTCATCCGGTTCAAAGAACGAAGAAAGGTTGATTTACCGCAGCCGGAGGGGCCGATCAGTGCAGTAACCGTATTTTCAGCAAATGGAAGGCTTATCCCCTTTACTGCCTCATATGTTCCGTAAAAAATACTCAGGTCTTCGGTTTGAAAAGATTCACGCACTGCTGTTGCCGACGTTCCCATCGATTACTCCTCCTACATCTCTACTTTAATTTGTATGATTAGTTCATTCTTTTTGAAGCTGTAAGCTTACGATAAATAAATCTTCCGAAATAACGTGCTGCCAGATTGAAGATTAACACCATAATTACAAGCACCGCCGAAGCTCCCGCAGCAATTTGTGCAGCATCTGGAGCTAGACCTTCACTGTTGACCTTCCAAATGTGGACAGCCAGCGTTTCCGCTGGACGGAAGGGATTCAGTGGTGAATTCGCACTAAGTGGATTCCAGTTGGTGAAATCCAATCTTGGACTACTCATCCCTGCTGTGAACATCAACGCAGCTGCTTCCCCAAAGACACGGCCAGCGGACAAGATAGTACCTGTAATAATTGTAGGTAATGCTACCGGAAACAACACCGAGGTAACAATTTTCCACTTGGACAATCCTAATGCAAAACCAGCCTCTTTTTGTTGTTTTGGAACACTACGGAAAGCTTGCTCCGTAATCCGCACCATCAGCGGCAGATTAAAGACCGTTAATGCCAGCGCACCAGAGATTAAGGAGAAGCCCAGATTGAAATAGTTAACAATCAGCAATAGACCAAACAAGCCGACTACGATGGAAGGGAAAGATGACAACACTTCAACAATCAAGCGAATAAAGCCGGTAATCTTACCGGGACGAGCATATTCCGCCATATAAATACCGGCACCCAGTCCAAGCGGAACGGTAATAATAAGTGTCAGTACCAACAGGAATAAGGAGTTAAATAGCTGCGGTCCGATCCCTCCACCTGCACGAATCTTTTGCGGTGCGGAGAAAAGAAAATCCCAACTGATATGGCTTAAGCCTCTAAAGAGGATATATCCCAAAAGTCCAAGTAGAATGACAACGATGAGCATCGCGAAAAATACAATAAGACTGGTGGCAATTTTATTTACGGTTCTCGGCTTCAAATTTTATTTCTCCTTTCAAGCATTCTCACAAAGAAGACAAATACGAAAGTCATCAGCATGAGAACCAGTGCCATACTCCACAGTGCATTATTGTGAGGTGAGCCCATGGTCGTGTTCCCCATACCGAGTGTGATCACACTGGTCAAGGTAGAAGCTGACTCAAAGAGTGATTTTGGTACGAATGGCGCGTTCCCGATAACCATTTGTACAGCGAGTGCTTCACCGAAAGCACGAGCCATTCCCAATACAATCCCTGTCATAATGGCAGGAAAGGTTGTTGGAATAATCACCCGCGAAATCGTCTGCCACCGGGTGGCACCAAGCGCATAGGAAGATTCTTTTAAGTTTTGCGGCAATGAAGCCAGCGCGTCTGCAGCCACGCTTGTAATCGTCGGAAGAATCATTACCGAGAGCACAAGCGCGCCTGCAGCTACCCCGATGCCTTGGCCCGGCAGGTTGTTGCGTAGAAACGGTACAATTACACTTAATCCGATGAAACCATATACTACCGAAGGAATCCCTGCCAAAAGCTCAATAACAGGTTGAAGTAATTTTTTGCCCCACCCTGGAACAATCTCAGTCATAAATAACGCAGCGCATAAGCTAAGTGGACTAGCAATCAATGCGGCAAGCAAAGTAACCAGGAAGGAACCCGAGATAAATGGAAAGGCTCCGAAGGAAGGCGTATCCGCTTCTGGCGACCACTTTGTACCGAATAGAAATTCAGAAACTGTAGCATTGCCACTTGTGAAGGTTGAAATTCCTTTAGACGCTACAAAATATACCATCGATACAATGATTGTTATCAACAGTAATACACAGAAGGACATATAAGTACGTCCAACAAAATCTTCAATATGATGTTTTTCGAATCGTGAGTTCTTTAGTTTCACCCTCAATTGCTCCCTCTTTCTAAAGTGAAAAGAGAGGCAGATGTATCCGCCTCTAATCACTTGAGATTCTAATCAATAACATTGCCTAGAATTAAATTACTTAGCGGTAACAGTTCCTGCAACGTCGCGAACAACTTGCATTTTAACAGCTGGGATGTATCCAAGTTCAACAACTTCACCTGTTTGCACTTCGTCAGTTAAGAAAAAGTCGAGGAATGCTTTTACTGTTGCATTAGGTTCACCATTTGTGTACATATGCTCGTAAGCCCATACTGGGTATTTACCAGAAACAACATTGTCAACAGATGCTTCTACACCGTCAAGACTAAGTGTTTTAATGGAATCATCCAGGTAAGAAAGAGCAAGGTATCCGATTGCCCCTGGAGTTTCACCGATCATTTTCTTAACCGTACCGGAGGAATCTTCTTGAATCGAACCTGGGATATCTTCTGTTTTGGTTCCAAGTGCAAAGCTTTCAAAGGTTGCACGAGTACCGGAGCTGCCTGGACGGTTGATGATTTGGATTTTTTGATCCGCTCCGCCTACTTCAGACCAGTTAGTGATTTTACCAGTGAAAATGTCCACCAGTTGTTGTTTAGTCAAGCTATCCACACCAGCATCAGGATGAGATACTGCTGCGATCGCTACTACTGCTACTTGATGATCTACGAGTGCTGCTGCTTTTTCTGCATCTGCATCTTTTAATTTTTCTTCTGCGAATACGTCAGAGTTTCCGATATCTACTTGTTTCTCAGCTACTTGAGTAAGACCAGTACCACTGCCACCGCCTTGAACTTGAATGTCCACGCCAGTGTTTTTATCCATGAAATTCTCTGCTACCAGCTCAACCAAGGGTTGTAATGCTGTTGAACCTGAAGCCAGAATCGAACCACTTATTTCAGCGCCGCCGCTTCCTTCGTTAGTTGCTGCAGCGTTTCCTCCTGTGTTGTTTGCCCCGCCGTTACCGCAAGCCGATAGTGCCAGTACGCTTGTTAAAGCCAAAGTCATGATCCATGATTTTTTGAATTGCATTGTTTTGTCTCCTCCTAAATGGTTTGTTAGCATGGCTCCCTGATCAGTTCATACCAAACTGGCTTCGAAAGCTTTAACATGGTGTTGTGGAGCTTGGCCCCCATATGCATGGTTACTGTAAAAGTTCATCAAACGCATATGTTATATGTTGTCCGGGACTTCTTGGCCCCTCTGACTCTTCTTATTCTAGAGCTCGTTCGTTAGAGAAACTTCTTATCTTTGTAAAGCGAACGAAAAAAATACCAATATAAAGTGTATATCTATATAGATATAATCTATAATGGAGATATAATTTATAATCCAACTTAGCATTATGTGGAGGAAAGTCATGAATATTATGAAATTGAACATCGTAGTTCTAATTGAAAAATATAAAAAAGTAACCGATGTAGCCGCAGAATTAGGCCTTAAACAGCCAACTGTTTCTTTTCATATGAAGAATCTGGAGGCTGAGCTCGGAACCCCTCTATTTCTTTACCGAAGCGGAAGAGTGCTGCTTACGGATGCTGGACGAGCCCTTTATCAATACGCCCTCAAAATCGTCTCTCTCACAGCAGAAGCTGAGCGCACAGTTAAACAATTTTCTTCCCCCTCAAAAGGAATATTAGAGCTGGAAGCCAGTTTTATTCCTGCAACTTATATTTTACCTAATGTGTTAATCCAATTCATGAAACTCTATCCGGGGATTAACAACTCTTTGACTGTTCAAAGCGATGCTTTGTTACGTGAGCGTCTCCGTAGTCGGGATATTCAGATGGCCATTTTACATACTGCGGATTGGCAGGACGAATCTTTTGATTTTCAGCTTATTGTCCGTGATGAACCTGTCCTAATTTTTGCAACTGGTCATCCATTTGAAGGCCTAGAGAAATTAACACCTGAACTAATTGCCAATGAGCCGTGGATTCAGCATGAGCAAGGATCTTGTTTACGAGGGTATGCCGATCAATGGGCACAATTCAATCAAATCCGTTTATGGAACCGATCCGAGTTGAATTCTCCAGAAGTGATTAAGCAGCTAGTTAGCGGGAGTGACTGTGTTGGCATATGTTCTAAAGCGGCGGTTAAAGCTGAGATTGAGCTAGGCAAGCTTAGCTATGCCAACCTGCCAGGGATTCTGCCTGAAAGCGGCGGGTTTGTGCTCGGCTGGCGTAAAGATCATATTTTAACACCGTTGCAGCAATCCTTTGTTGATATAGTAACGACTCTTGATCTTTAAAAAAACAAGGAAGCTTCTAAAGCCGCAAACGGTTTTAGAAGCTTCCTTGTTCATTTATTCTATAAAAGGAAACATTAATTTCTCATTTTCACTTAAATACATATTCTCCTTTGTGATGATCACGGAGCCTGTATCTATTATCCGTTCCACTTTCTCACCCTCAACAGCTTCAATCGCCGTCTTCACAGCTAAGTACCCCATATTAAAAGGCTTCTGCATTACCGTGCCAAGCAAGATCCCTTTTTCGAGGAGCTTCACCTCATTGCTAGAATTGTCGAACCCAAATAATTTCACTTTGTCCTGAAATCCCATATCCATAATCGCCTGCCCAGCACCTAGTGTAGAAGGTTCATTAAGACCTATTATCCCCTTTAGATTTGGCTCGTCCTTTAGTAAATCAACAGTTAACTGGTACGCTTTTCGCACGGAACCATCACTGTATAATGTAGGCTGCACATCATGAACTCCATTCTCTAAAAGGGCATCACGAGCCCCTCTTTCCCTCTCTATTGCGGTGGCAGAGCCTTGTACAAAGTTAACGATAGCGACTTTATCCTCTGGATCGATATATTTTCTTAACTCCTGCCCTGCCTTACGTCCTGCTTCATAATTATCTGTAGCAATAAAACTCTCTGATACACCACCGCTCAAGCCCGAATCTACAGTAATAAGTGTAATGCCAGCTGATTTGATCTGTTCCGCGATTGGAATGAGGCGATAATAATCTGTAGCAGATAAAATAATGGCGTCAGGCTTTTCCTTAATTGCTTGCTCCAGCAGTTCTATCTGTTGATCTACATCAAGCTCTGTATCCGTTCCAATCGTGCGAACCTCTGCGCCGAACTCCTTAGCCGCAGTTGCCACACCTTGTTTCATCACTTCCCAGAATTCAATACTGCTATCGATAGTCTTGGGCACATAAATAATGGTCCTAACCTTTGCGTCAAGCTCATTTGTAAACATACGATAGGCTAATGAACCCAAAGTAACAATGAAGAGCAGTAGCAGAGTATACAGGCCAATTTTTGACCGTAAAGCGCTCATTGACTCTCCTCCTCATAAATCACAGGTATTCGTAAAGTGGCCGTCGTTCCTTCCTCCATCTCGCTTGCAAAAGACAAACCGTATTTCACACCGAAATACAGCTGGATACGATGGTTCACATTCGCGACACCTACACCGCTGCCAGTCTTGAAATCTGATTTTTGCAGCAGTACCTTACCCATTTGCTCTTCATCCATCCCAATACCGTCATCAATGACCTGTACGATAATATCGTTCTGTTCTTGTCTTGCTCGGATCAGAATGTGCCCTTGCTCAGGATTATGTTTTATGCCGTGATAGATCGCATTTTCAACCAAAGGCTGAAGTACCATTTTTAAAATGCTGCTGGTTAGGATATCTTCTTGTACCTCTATGGAATAAGTGAATTTATTACGATAACGCATGTTCTGAATCGTTAAATAGTGCCGAATATGCTCTAATTCTTTGGCCAGCGGAATCAATTCCTCACCCTCACCAATTGTTGAACGAAGCAGCTTGGATAGAGATGAAGTCATCTCAACCACTTCCTCCATCTTTCCTGTCTCTGCCATCCAAATAATCGAATCAAGTGTATTGTACAAAAAGTGAGGTTTAATCTGCGCTTGCAGTGCCTTCAGTTCACTCACACGTTTCATCTCTTGCTCCAGAACGATCTGTCCCATTAACTCTTTAATCTTCATAATCATAAGATTAAACGTACGAGCAAGCTTGCCGATTTCATTCGTGCTCTCAATCTCCACGCGTATGTCGAACTCTCCACGTTCCGCTTTTTTCATATTCAGCTCCAAATTCTTCAGCGGTTTGGTCAGTGCGTAAGAGAGAAATATCGATATAGCCATAGCAAAAATCAAACTAATTGCTCCCCATAAGGCGGCGGTTCCTTGCATACGTTGCTTGTTCGCGACCAAATCATCCGGATAAGTGACTCCAACTATTTTCCAGCCAAAGCTGGTAGTGTCCACAGTGTACAGTTTCTGATCATTCCCCGTGTTAACCGTAACAGATCCACTCTTGATCCCAAGGACCGTCTCCAATTGTTCGAACTTGAGCTGGGAGTAGATCAACTGCTGTTGTGGATGATAGACAAGGCTACCTGCGGGATCGACGATAAAAACATAACCTCGTTTTCCCAGTTCGATTTGTTTACATAGATTATTAATTACACTGTAATTGAGATCTACGAGCAGTACACCTTGTTGATCCGCTTCCGTCATAGCATTCGCATTCGAGAGTTTTCGGCTGATCGAGACTACCCACCGGTATTCATCTTGAAAGATGTGCTGCACATGAGAGGAAGAAACTGCAACGTCAAGTTGATTCATAGCTTTTTGATACCAATCTTGAGCTATTAGTTCAGGAAGCGGTTTCAAAACAGCATGCTGTCGATCCGAAACGGTCATGCCATCTGAGCCTGCATATAATATAGAGGAAATATCCGAGCGGGACTGAACGACTGACCGGAGATAATGACTGGCAAGCAGTTTATTCTTAAGCGCCTCTTCTTCATCTAATTTCGAGCCTTTTATATATTTCTCTAAATCACTGCTAGTTAACACCAGAGCAGCTATGCTCTCCATATTACCAATGTAATTCTCGATATTTAGTTTTACTTGTTCTATTAATTGTGAAGTATAGGCTACAGAATTGCCCTTGACCGCGGCTGAGGACAGGCGATAGGAAGTATAACTCAGGACAATAGTTGTGCAGAGGATAAGAAGTGAAAAGGAGATTGCAATATTAGTATGAATACTTCGGCTGCGGAAAAAGCGCTGTGATCTCATAGAGAGAGATTCTCCTTCTGCCGGTGTCGATATTCCTTCGGTGTGCTTCCTACATTACGTTTGAAAATAACACTAAAATACTGTGGATCAGCATAACCAACTCTGGCAGCGATATCATATGTCTTCAACTGTGTGACCGTAAGGAGTTCTTTTGCTTTTTCCAAACGGAGTCGAGTCAGATACTCTATAAATGTTTCACCGGTATGCTGTTTAAAAGTTGCACTGAAATAACTGATGCTCATAAAAATATGGCTGCACAGCTCATTGAGTGAAAAGCTGTCATTACAATAATTCTCGCGAATATAAGCTTCTGCGGCTTGCATCTGAGAAGTCCGAACCGTTGTTCTCTGTTCCGATAGTTTAAGTATCAGCGCATGGCAAGTCCTCTCCAGATAATGCCTTGCTTCATCTAACGTCTTAAGCGTAGCAACCTCTGCGAACATATTATGCGAAACAACTACTGTATTTGGGAAGCCGATGTCGACCACATAGTTCATCAAAGAAACCAGCAGCTGATAGATGCTGCTACGGCAGCCTTCTATAGAGGAGGTATTACTTTTAAGCTCCTGAAACCACTTCAACAGAATTTCCGATACAGCAGAAGCTTTACCTGTCTTTAAAGCGGATATAAATTGCTTTTCCCATGAGGTGAAATGCGCCTGATCCAATCCCTTCCCAAACTCAAGATCCTGTATGGAGATAACTTTATCTATGCCTAAAAGGTAACGATATTCTATGGAGGAGATCGCTTCTTGGAAGGATTGTGGAATTTGTTGCAAAGTATTATATTTTCTACCGATGCCTATGGTGGATGACAGCTTCAAATATTTATTTAAGCTACCCTGGACTTGCTCTGCAAGATGCTGCGTTGCTACTTCTACCGTCTCTGAATTGCCGGATAATATCGCAGCGATTTTTCCATCTCTCGTCTGGAATACCACTCCGTCTTGCTCTTTCTCCAGCTGCTCTTGAACAATGTTAAAGGCGCCGAAACACAGTAGCTCTGCATCAAAAGCTAGGTCCTGGCTTCGTTTCTCCAGTTCTATATCTATAACGAGCGCAAGGTACACTTGACCCTGCAACGGAATATGAAAATAACTCAATTTATTCTCGATTTCTTCGCTTTTCATTCGAGTAGTTACAAGCTGCTCCAAGAATCGTTCCCGCAGCAATGGAAGACTCTGATTAAGTTGCATACGAAGCTTAACTAAATTCGCTTTTTGTAGATGATCTTCATCTAAATCCTGCTTCATCTTACTTAGAAATTCAGCAAACTCACGTGCATTAATCGGTTTTAATAAGTACTCAGTCACCTTCAGTGTTATGGCCTGCTTCGCATATTCGAAGTCTTCATATCCAGTGACGATAATGACCTTCATATCCCGGTACCTATCCATCACAGCTCTGGCCAATCCTAGTCCATCCATAAAAGGCATACAAATATCAGTAATAATTACGTCAGGACGATGCTGCTCGATTGCATCCAGTGCATCTCTGCCATTATCGAAATCACCAACCAGCTCAAACCCATATTTACTCCATGAGATCTTTTGTTTGATCCCTTCACGAACCTCATCTTCATCATCAACCAGAATTATTTTATACATCCAACACCTCCACAACTTTGAACTTATCAGCATAAGCATAATAGAGGCCGCCTGCGGGAGGCAACCTCTATTATTAAACTCTATTCGTATAGTAGAGGTTTGATCTCATCGGAATCCATATTGTTTTTATCATACCAGTGGAACCCCGTGTCGATGTTCTTTTCAACCGCTTCCCCTTTAATCGCTTGCACAGCTGCCTTCACAGCTTGATAGCCAATACCAATGGGGTCTTGTGTAACGGCACCAGCCACAACACCACTGCGGATAGCATCCATCAACTGCTTGCCAGAGTCAAAGCCGACGACTACGATCTTACCATTCATTTGCAATTCATTTACTGCATTAGCCACACCTACAGCAGAGCCTTCATTAGAGCCATAGATTCCTTTCAGATCCGGATTTGCCTGCATCATCGCTTTCGCAAGGTCTGTGGACTTTAACTGATCTCCACCCCCATATTGCGGCTCTAACACTTGAATATCCGGATATTTTTCTTTCATTTGTTCTAAGAAGCCATCGCGACGCTGTTGCCCCGTGCTGCTTGTTTGGTCATGTATGACAAGACCCACTTTACCTTTCTTGCCAATCAGTTCAGCCATTTTATCTGCGGCCAACGCCGCTGCTGCTTTATTGTTAGTCGCTGCCGTTGCTACAGGGATATCACTGTCTACACCAGAGTCAAAGCCGATGACCGGAATCTTATTTTCCTTTGCCTTTTCTAGATAAGGAATCGCAGCTTTGCTGTCCAGTGCGGCAAGCGCAATTGCAGCTGGCTTCTTGTCGAGAGCGGTTTGCAGCATCTCAATTTGTTTATCCACCTGACTCTCATTTTCTGGACCTTCGAAGGTAATCTCAACATCAAATTCCTTAGCAGCTTTCTCCGCTCCTTGCTTCACCGCTTGCCAGAATTGATGCTGGAACCCTTTTGATATGACTGGAATGTATGGTTTGTCTGAACCGGATGCACTCTTGTTACTATCATTGTTGTTACATGCACTCAGCAAAGTAGTGACTAACAATAGACTGGCAAGCATAATAAACCCTCTACGACGCAGTTTCATTTGAATCTTCCCCCTCGTCATTTGCTTTGTATATCACTCCGGATGGAGATCATACCAAGTTTATTGCTTACGGCGGCGTAGAATATCAGCGTAAACCGCAATGATGATTACAACACCGACAATGACCGTCCGCCATTCCTGAGACACGGACATAATCTGTAAGCCATTCGTCAGCACACTCATAATCAGTGCGCCAATAATCGTGCCTAGAATAGAACCTACACCTCCACTTAAGGAAGTTCCGCCAATGACCACTGCCGCAATAGCCTCTAGTTCATAGCCAGTGCCCAGTGATGGCTGAGCTGAATTCAGACGTGATGCCATCAGGATACCTGCGATTCCACTAAAAATCCCTGTAATGGAATAGATAATAATCTTCCATTTGACTGTGTTCACACCAGATAAGCGAGTAGCTTCTTCATTACTGCCAAGCGCGAAGTTATAACGCCCAATAATCGTCTTAGACAAGATTATGCTTGCGATCATACCGAGTAATAAGAAGATAACGATGGTGTTGGGTATACCGGGGATCATTTTACCCATGGCGATCTTGGCGAAGATCGGATCATCGTTGAAATAAATAGGTTTGGCTCCGGTGATGACAAGCGACAAGCCTTTGGTGACCATCATAATCGCCAGAGTGGCGATGAAGGGTGGAATGTTCATCTTCGCCACCATCAAACCGCTGATAAAGCCACACAGTACTCCAGCCAGAATCCCACCTACAATGCCTAACGGGACGGGCAGACCCCAGAAGGTAATAATGACTCCAACCATAACAGATGAAAATGTCATTACAGTACCGAGAGCAAGGTCGATGCCGCCCGTAATAATAACAAAGGTAGCTCCAAGCGCTAATACTCCGATTACAGCTGTAGAAACTAGAATTCCGACAAGATTTGAGAATTGAAAAAAGTTGCTGGAGGATATAGAAAATACGATGACCAATATGATCAGACTGGCAAATGCCAATAATTTTTGTTTGAATCCGGATTGCCCTCCCGTTTGCTTCATACCCGCTGGCTGACTAATCTCTTTATCCGCGATCTTCATAGTCCTGACACCTCCGGTTAACTCTTGAACAGTTATGAACGTTTCGTCGCATATTTCATAATCGCCTCCTGCGATGCTTCTTCTGCGGGGAGTTCTCCTGTTATACGCCCTTCACACATAATGATAATCCGGTGGCTCATTCTTAGAATCTCAGGAAGATCTGAAGAAATGATAATGATCGCCTTCCCTTCGCTCGCAAGCTGATCCAGCAGCTTATAAATTTCACTTTTCGCGCCTACATCAATACCTCGTGTGGGCTCATCGAAGATGAGTACATCACAGTCTCTAGTCAACCACTTGCCGATGACCACTTTCTGTTGATTACCTCCGGACAGAAACTTAACCTTTTGACCTACACTTGGAGTTTTGGTGGCTAGCGCTTCAACATGCTGCTCCGCTGAGCTTCGCATCTCCCGCTCCTTCATCCAGCCAAATGAATTACGGAATTTATAAAAGGAGGCAATCGCATTATTCATGCTGATATCCATATCCACAAGCAATCCGAAACGTTTGCGGTCTTCGGACAAATACCCAATACCATGCTGTACCGCTTGATGTGGCTGACGTATCCGAACCGATTTTCCATGGAGCATAATTTCACCCTCATCGATGGGATCCGCACCAAATACGGCACGTACAACCTCGGTACGTCCAGCTCCCATTAAACCAGCGAAGCCCAAAATCTCACCTTTATACAGATGAAAGCTAATATCCTTGAACGCATGCCCTCTAGAAAGCTTCCGAACTTCTAAGACAACTTGCTGAGTCTGTTTTGCAATCGTTGGTTTCGACGTTTGATATAATTCACGTCCAACCATCATGCTGATGATCTGATCAATCGTTATTGAATCGGTACGAACGGTATCTACATAACAACCATCACGCATAACTGTAATGCGGTCTGTAATTCGCTTCAATTCATCCATGCGGTGAGAGATATAAATAATTCCCACACCTTTATCTCGTAGCTGCTCAATCATTCGAAATAACTCGTTAATTTCTGTATCTGTTAACGCGGCGGTTGGTTCATCCATGATCAATACCTCGGCTTGGAAAGACAAGGCTTTAGCGATTTCAACCATTTGCTGATTAGCAACGGTCAGGTCTGATACCAAAACTCTGGGATCCAGCTTCAGATTCATTTGATCAAACAGTACCTGTACCCTGCGATTCATCTCCACATCATCAACGAACCATTTCAGAGCTTTACGCGGCTCTCGTCCAATGTAAATGTTCTGGGCGACCGTAAGATGAGGCATTAAATTCAATTCCTGATGGATGATACTAATTCCAAGCTCCTGTGCTTCACGGGTATTAACAATCTCCACTTCATTTCCCTTGTACCACATTTGACCAGCATCCTTGGAATAGACACCTGTCGCAATCTTCATAAGGGTAGACTTGCCAGCGCCATTTTCTCCTACTAACGCATGAACTTCCCCACGCTTCAGCTCAAATTGACATTCATTCAAAGCATGAACACCTGGGAAAAACTTGTTGATTCCCTCCATACGAAGCAACACTTCGTTCATTTTGATATCCACCTCAAATTCTTTGAGAATGCCTTAACCCTTAAAGTAATCGCTTTCAATCCGGAATGTAAAATCATTGTATTCCCTATAAGTTGCCATTGTAATGGAATAATCTCCGTAAAAAAGTTTAAAATTTTATGTTTTACATACAAAAAAAGCTGAACCGAGAGCACCTCAGTTCAGCACAAATGTTATACCCTAAAAATCACATGTCAGCGAACCCTCCTAAAGGCTTGCGCCATTTCCAGCCACCAATGTGAAGGTCTTAGGAATTCCCTTATCATACACGTCGGAAGATAGATTAGGTTCTTCTACTAATTGGCGGATCACTAGTCCGCTATTAGCTGCTGTGGTTACAATTTCTCCGAGTGTCCAGCGGCGCCAATACACAACACTATGCTCTTGTTCACCTGCTGGTTTACCTGTGGAAGGCAAATACTTGGAATAGGATACCTTCTTCTCTTCCAATGATGAGTCAAAATAATCTCCGTTTACTTTGTGTTTGCGTACCTTCGCAGTAGATCCCTTCGAGGAAATAAGCTTGGTCGTTACCGGATGAAAATCGCGGAGTACAAATACGCCTCCAGGAGATAGCAATCGGCGAGCTGTTTCCATGAATAGTGTAAGGTTGGTAAAGTAATGAACAATTCCTAACTCTGCAAAGACGATGTCATATGAACCATCAAGGACGTCTTCTGGCAGCTTAAGAATATCTGAGACGATATAGGTTAGTGGTACCCCTGCTTCTTGGGCAAGATCAGCCGCATATCGCGCATTGGCTTCCGAGAAGTCAGCAACCGTTACTTCCGCACCTAGTAATGAGAGTGCCACGGCCTTCATCCCGTTTGAGCCCATTAAATTCATCATTTTCTTACTCTTCACCTCTCCAAAAAAAGAAAGGAGCGGGTGAAGCTTTGCACTTGGTTCCTTTATTAATTTTGCAGCTGCTTCTGACGGTGTACCAAACCGAGTTACCCAAGCGGTATAAGTATCTTCGTTCCAAAGCTCTTCGCTTGTTGGCACAGCGTTTTTTTCTGCCTGATTATTTGAATATTGATTCTGCTCTTCCATCCATTGCTACCCCTTTATGTGTAAAATATCTGTTATGAAGCATTCTGAATGGCATCAGCCATCCGGATAGTTTTCCTTCTTCCCGCGTACAAATATACTGCGAGGCCAATCATAACGAGCAGCCCACCTGCCCATTGTAAGGTTGTTAGCTGCTCACCCAAGAGTAAATACGCTAAGATACTGGCACCCACTGGTTCTCCTAAAATGTTCATTGAAACCGTAGTCGCGGATACATATTGTAGTAACCAATTAAACAAAATATGGCCAAACACCGTTGGCACCACTGCTAACAATACAAAGATTCCCCATTCCTTGGCCGGATAATTAAAAAAGGAAATCCCCATGAACAGATTGTATACGGCAAACACGCCAGCGGCTGATAAGAAGACAATCAAGCTATATAAATAAGAGGGCATGCGCACCACAAGCTTTTGACCGATCAGCATATGTACAGCTACCGCGACAGTGCCTCCGACCGATAATAGATCACCTTTTAGATTATCTGCAGAGATTCCAATATCACCCCAGCCGATAAACACGACACCGCCAATCGCAATGCCAAGCCCTAGAATAGCGGACAGAGCTGTCTTTTCCTTATACAAAAAATAAACACCCAGCATAATGAATACAGGCTCCAGCGCCATGATCATTGTTGAACTAGCTACCGAAGTATACTTCAATGATCCCATCCATAGCAAAAAGTGCAGCGCAAGCATTGCGCCTGAGAGGATGAGCATTAGCCAGTCTTTTTTACGAAGAGCAAAAGCAGCTCCACTATAGGGTCTTGCAAAAGGCAGCATCAGCAGTGAGGTAAATAATAATCTGTACATGCCTTGTATAGATTCAGGTGCATCAGACCATTTAATAAAAATGGCGGAAAAAGAGATGGCCACAATCCCTATCAACATTAATAGTGGAATCGGAAGTGGCGGTTTTTTAAGTTTCACATGTTACGCGTCCTTTCAATATCTTAAGTCACTTATGTTAATTTAACGCAGACCGTGAAAAAATGCATCTATTTTCATAAGATTTCACTAAAAAAAGCACAAGCAATGTCATTTCTGACGAAAGCTCATGCTTCTTAAAAGGCTACGGCTTCAGAACAACCTTGATGCAATCCTCTTTTTTCTCACTAAAAACGTCATAGCCATGCTCCGCTTTACTAATTGGCAGGCGATGCGTAATGATATCTGTAGGATCAAATTTATTTTCTTTAATCATCTTATACAGCAACGGCATATAGTGAATCACCGGCGCTTGTCCCATTTTTAAAGTAATGTTGCGTTCAAATAGATGACCCAAAGGGAACATATTGTAATTAAGCCCATAAACTCCCACAAGCTGAATAGTTCCGAATTTACGTACGATATCCGAGGCCATTCTAAATGCACTGAGTGAGCCTCCCTGTAGCTTCAGAGTGGTTTCCACTTTCTCCAAAGCAGATATTTTGGCATCTAAACCTACACAGTCAATAACCACATCTGCGCCCCCACGAGTGATCTCCTTCAAATGAGCCCCAATGTCCTTGATCTCTTCGAAATTATAAACTTCAACATTATTGGTCAGCTTCGCATGTTGCAATCGGTAGCCGATATGGTCAACAGCAATGACTCTAGAGGCACCTTTGATCCAAGCAAACTTTTGAGTTAGCAGTCCAACGGGCCCGCAGCCGAGAACAATGACTGTATCTCCCGGCTTCACTCCCGCGCTTTCTACTCCCCACCAAGCAGTAGGAACGATATCCGATAAGAAAAGAAGCCGCTCATCTTCCATTTCTGCATCCTCCGGAACGACAAAAGGGCCGAAATTACCATAAGGAACCCGCAGCAATTCAGCTTGTCCGCCTGCAAAACCGCCATAAGTATCGGAATAACCAAGATAACCGCCTGTGTCCTTGGCGTCATTAGCATTGTCGCATTGGCTCTCCATCTCATGCTGGCAGAAAAAACACTGCCCACAGGCGACATTAAAGGGGATGATGACTCGGTCACCTTTTTTGACTTTAGTTACGTCAGGTCCCACTTCCTCAACAATCCCCATTGGCTCATGACCAATAACATAATCATCATGCATACCTGGAATTTCCCCGTTATAAATGTGCAGATCCGAGCCACAAATCGCCGTAGTGGTAATCCGAACAAGGATGTCATCTTTTTTCTCAAGCGTCGGATCAGCTACTTCTTTAACTTTCACTTTTTTCTTCCCTTGGTAGGTTAGTGCTTTCATGCTGTTAATCCGCTCCTTTGGAGATGGTCTAGAGATATAATTTTCATGCCTTTCTATGTTATATCCCTAAGCCCTAACCCCTTATCCATGAAGAAGCGGAGAATACATCATTAGTGCGTAATTATCAGTTACAGCTTCATCTCCAATTAGATCTCCAGAGCGTGTATATACTTTTCGACTGATCTTGTTACTGCGTATATATCCGCCCCAAGGCTCTAGACTAATCCTATGATCACTTTCGTATACTTCATAATCATAAAGCGCCTGCTCATTGCATCTCCACTCCCCGTGTAAATGGCTATCGTCCAGCCAGAGCTTTAGTTGATACGTTTGAGCGGTGTTATTTTTTAATTGAAGATCCAAATAATTATAAGAACAGGTCGCCCCGCTTCCAAAAGGTTGCGTACGTTGTTCATCTGGAAATACATCATAACTGTGACGATGCCGTTCCATAACGGTAAGTGGCGTATGCAGTGCCATCCAATAGATCAGATTAGACAACTGGCATAAGCCTCCTCCAACCCCGGAATGAAAACCACCATAATGCAGCACCATACCCTGCAGATACCCTTTTCGCTTAGTGGGCTTACCAATACTTCTCCAGTAGGAAAAAGTCTCCCCCGGCTGCACAACAAGTCCATCCAGCTTCGCAATTGCCAGCCGTAAGTTAGTTATTTTATTGTATTGAAGCACCATATCTACATTCCGAAGACTTCTTAATAACGGGGTAGCATGAGTCATAGCTGCATAAGATAATGTTTCATCCGTACGCTGCCTCGCTATTTTGCTTCGTCCAGTGCACCATTTCAAATATCTTTTCCAAATAAAATATCGTTTGCCAGCAAACAATCTAAGGCGAGAACGCTGAATAGGCTTCATGGCAGCCTGGGGTGTATTCATCTAGAACTGAACCTCGCTTTCAGCTCGTAACTGGGCGAATCTACCTCCAATTATCGCATTATGATGCTTAACGATCTCCCTACTACTCAGAACCCCATTATCAAAGGTGCTATGAGCGTCTGAGACCAGTACACTTTTATATCCCATGCTGTATGCGCGTCTTATTGTCGTATCCAGACAGAATTCACTTTGCATCCCACAGATCACCAGATCCGTGATCCCGAGCTTTTGGAGTTCATCTTGCAGTTCCGTTCGGTGAAAAGCATCCCAAGTAGGCTTCTCAACGATAACTTCGCCTTCCTGCGGTGTGATGCGGTGACTGATCTGCCAAGTGGGTGTACCTTTTGTGTACTCCTCATCTTCGGTATGTTGAATATACACAATAGGAGTACCTGCTAATCGAGCTTTTTGCTGAAGGGAGACAATCCTTTCCATCACACCCTCTTCATCGTACAGCTTTAGATCATAGGAGAACATGGCTTCTTGAACATCGATAATTAATAATGCTGTTGATTGTTCCAAATGAATAACCTCCAAGAGCTTTTTTCAAAATCATACCAGAAACTGGGACAGACTATCTACCTGCTAGAAGTTACAAATGTTAAAACTAAAAACCGAGTATCTGTAAGCAGATACCCGGACGATTTCATCAATCATTTATTTGCCACGCTTATTATGCCAGATCAATGCATGCAGCTGTGGAAGTACACGAACCTTGTTCATATCCGAATCCACGATTACTTTATTAAACAACCACTCCAGCCTTCCCAGAAGTCGAGCAGAAATGTTGCCCTCTTCCGTGACATCATCATTACCAGGCTGCAGAAAGAGCTGCACATTCGGATATCGCTGGTGAACGTTTTTCGCATAATCAAAATCCTTATCATCAAACACTACGACCTTCAAGCTATGCGTAGAACGACCCAGTTTCTCCATCTTACTCATGATGTTATCTAGCATTTCCCAATTCGTTGTCATTCCTGAGCTTGGGGGTTTAGGACTGATTGTCAGCACATCCACGTCATTGAACCAATCCTGCCATTTACTCCCCTGAGTTTCTATCGCTGCTTTTATTCCACGCTCATGAAGCAGTTTGATGAAGGTACCCATTCCTTCACCAATCAAGGCAGGATTACCGCCTGAAATCGTAACACAGTCGAAATTATCTCCAGCTAATGCCAATAATTCATTTATGATTTCTTCTGCTTCCATCATGCGAACCTTATTCTTAGCCGTACCATCCCAAGTAAAAGCGGAGTCACACCAGCCGCAACGATAATCGCAGCCATAGGTGCGGACAAACATTGTCTTCACTCCAATTACCGCACCTTCGCCTTGAATAGTTGGACCGAACATTTCAATGACAGGAATCTTACTCACAGTCACAGCCTCCATACAAACGGTAGGATGGCCCTTCATCCGGAACATCTTCAGCCAGCACCTCTGCCCAAGAGGTTGGAGTCTCCCATAGCTTTACCGAGTACAAAGGCAACCCTGCTTGCTTAAGCTTGTAGGCAATATATGAAGACATATTCTCTACTGTGGTGCGGAAAGACAACAAGGCTACTTTGGAGCCCGTATTCGTTAACGTCTCTAACACAGGTTCATTTCCCATGGCAAGAAAAGCGTGATCTAAACGATCTACAAGGCTTTGTTGTACTGTCATTTTGATATCGCTGAAATCAATGACGAAACCTTCATCCGAGTGGCCTTCCGCGGCCATAGGTTTGCCCTTAAGCACTACTTCGAGCTTATAAGTATGTCCGTGCAGGTTGCTGCATTTCCCTTTGTGTCCCACTAACTGGTGTGCCGCATCGAACGTAAATATTTTGCAGACTGAAACCTCGTTAAGCATTAAGAACCGGCCTCCATTCTCTCCGCCTCATATTGCTCAAGACCACGCTGACGCAATAGACAGGCTGGACAAGTACCGCAGCCACTGCCAATAATACCGTTGTAACAGGTCAGTGTGTGTTCGCGAACATAATCAAAATACCCCAGTGCATCGGCCATTTTCCACGTTTCTTTTTTATCCAGCCACATTAGGGGAGTGTGGATCGCAAACTCATAGTCCATAGATAAGTTCAGCGTAACATTCAATGATTTCACAAAAACATCACGGCAGTCCGGATAACCGCTAAAGTCCGTTTGGCAAACCCCAGTGACGATATGGGAGTACCCCAGTTGTTTAGCTAATATTGCGGCAAAAGATAAAAACAACAAATTCCGTCCATCGACGAAAGTACTTGGAAGCTCATCTCCTTCACCAGCCACGATATCTATATCCTGACGGGTAAGTGCATTGGGTGCCAGCTGATTGAGCAGCCCCAGATCAAGAATATGCTGTTTTACATTAAACTTAGCTGCTATCTCTGTTGCAACTTCGATTTCAGCCGCATGACGTTGATTATAGTTGAAGGTAACTACCTGCACTTCCTCATACTGCTGCAATGCCCAAACCAGGCAAGTGGTGCTATCTTGTCCGCCGCTGAATACGACGAGTGCTTTTTTGTTCATATGAATCTCTCCTTATCACAAGTTGGAATTTAGCGGTTGTCCACTTTTTCTGGATAGAGGTCGTGATTGATTAAGCGGTGTTCCGCCATCGCCTCATACTTCGTACCCGGTCTTCCATAGTTGCAATAAGGATCAATTGAAATGCCTCCGCGCGGAGTGAACTTGCCCCATACCTCAATGTAACGCGGATCCATCAGAGAGATCAGATCATTCATAATAATGTTGACACAGTCCTCATGAAAATCACCATGGTTGCGGAAGCTAAACAGATACAGCTTTAATGATTTGGATTCCACCATTTTTTGTTCAGGAATATACGAAATATACAGCGTGGCAAAATCCGGCTGACCCGTTACAGGACACAAGCTAGTGAACTCAGGGCAGTTGAATTTAACAAAATAATCACGCCCGGGATGTTTGTTATCAAACACCTCCAGAATGTCTGGATCATAACCAAACTTGTACTGTGTTCCCTGATTACCAAGCAAAGTAACTTCTTGCATTTCCTCTTTCAATCTTCCTTCTGACACGACAAAAAACCCCTCTCTTTTCCTTCGGCCTTGGCCGGTAATGGAAAGAAGAACGAGATTTCGAAAACTTGGCTCCACTAAGAAGAAACGGAAGCAACGTCCGTATAAAGGACAGCAACCGCTTGTACTGTTTAATATATTCTTAGTTTTTTATAGAGGGAGTTCGCGAACCTCTCCTGCACAACTTTAGCGCAGACTTCTTCTTAAAGCATATTGCGTCTTGAACTATACCATGGGTAGCCCGCTCCTGACAAGTTCTACTCTTTACTGTTACCTTATATAGATCAGCAAATAACTCCAGGTTACCGCGGATAGATCTGCGTATGTAGAGTTTATGAAGTTCAAAAACAATGCCAATTTGGTCGTGAATTTCTTTTTTAATCACATGAATTATTCATACAGTTAATTAAGATGTGGCAAAAAAAAGGATTCAAATCCTAAGAAAAGGGTAACTTATTCATAATAATCTTCGAGCTAAGGGTGGGAGCATTTTATGGAACAAAGTATACAGCAGCTTATGGATTGGCTTAACAATCATTTAAATGAAACAATCGCTATTGAAAAGAAAGAACTTCGTGATTTGGATAAAGTTCATTTCAATTTAGAGTCCGTAGATTTCCGGAGTGCAGATGACGTAATTGATGAATATCTTGGAAGTGCACTGATATTAAGAGGTTTCGGCAGCACACTTAACGCCGATGGTGAACTGGTATCCCTGCCACAATCCACTTATGATTTAGCTGTTGAAGGTCTTCAAATCGTAGACTTAGCCGACCGCAAGGCAGAAATAACTACGGACAGAGCTAATTACACCCTTTCAGTAGATTAAACGAACATGATTATGATAAGCAAAAAGAGCCCACAGCGATCTGCGGGCTCTTTTTGCTTATCATTTATTCTTCTCCAATGATCTCCACTTCAGTTTCAAGCTCTACACCGAATTTATCCTTCACAGTCGCTCTTACATGGTGGATTAGCCCGATGTAATCACTGGCTGTTGCATTATCTGCATTCACAATAAATCCCGCATGCTTCTTGGATACCTCAGCACCGCCGATTCTTGTACCCTGTAAGCCGCTCTCTTGAATTAACTGTCCTGCAAAACGGCCTGGAGGCCGCTTAAATACACTCCCACAGGATGGATACTCAAGCGGTTGCTTCGATTCACGTAAATATGTTAGTTCATCCATTTTTGCCTTGATCGTTAAAACATCACCGGAAGTCATAGCAAATTTGGCCTCAAGTACAATATACTCACCGCTTGCGAATACACTTTTTCTGTATCCCCATTGCAGCTCATCTCCTTGCAGAGTTACCAATTGCCCGTTCTTATTTATAGCTAGTGCACTATGCAGGACATCTTTGATCTCACCGCCATAAGCACCTGCGTTCATATAGAGCGCTCCACCAACTGTTCCTGGAATGCCACAGGCGAACTCAAGACCCGTAAGCTCCTTATCAAGCGCATATCTGGAAACATCAATTATTTTGGCACCACATTGCGCATATAAGAGATTGTCGCGAATTCCCATTTCGGTCAGTCCTGCCGTTTGCAGAACGATTCCACGTACCCCTCCATCACGGATAATCACATTGGAGCCATTCCCAAGTACCGTAAGGGTTATCCCATTTTGTTCTGCATATGTAACAATCTTTTGAATTTCATCATAAGTAGCTGGTGCAGCCAAAATATCAGCTTTTCCGCCCATTTTAGTGTACACGTGATCTTTTAAATTCTCATGACTTTTCACTTTTCCTGCAGTCATTAGCTGCTCTAGGTCATCTTGAATTTTGTCAATATTCATGTTTTCATGCTCCTTTAACCATGTATAAATGATGGTCCTTGATCTATTTTAAAGAGTTATTATGAAATTGTAGGCAACCACAACTGTAACAACGAACAGGCTCCCTTGTCAATGACGGGAGCCTGTTCGTTATATGATTTTAGATGATAATTACACAGCTTTATAGGCAGCAAGCTCGTAAGGAAGACACAGTGGCACACCCGTACGTGGATCCGGAACGATATCCGCTTCAATTCCAAACACTTCCCGCAATACATCTGGTGTCATAACCTCAGTAGGTGAGCCTTCGCTAACCACAGTACCGGACTTAATCGCTACCATATGCTGCGCATAACGAGTAGCATGATTCAAATCATGCACGACCATGATAATGGTACGGCCTTCTTCCTCATTCAGCTTTTGCAAAAGCTGAAGAACTTCGAGCTGATGCGCCATATCTAGGAACGTTGTAGGCTCGTCAAGGAATAAAATATCTGTTTCTTGAGCCAACGCCATAGCGATCCAAGCGCGTTGACGTTGTCCACCAGAGAGACGGTCAATAGGGCGATCATGAAAAGATTCCATGCCCGTAACAGAGATGGCGTTGGAGATGATGTTGCGATCCTCTGCGGTCATCGTGCCAAATCCCTTTTGATGAGGGAAACGACCGTAACTGACCAGCTCAGATACCGTCAGACCGTCAGGAGCCGTTGGGTTCTGCGGTAGAATCGCTAGCTGACGAGCAACCTCTTTAGTTGAAAAGTTATGGATCGATTTGCCGTCCAGCATTACGGTGCCACTCTTCGGCTTCATAATCCGGGCCATCGTTTTGAGGATTGTAGATTTACCGGAGCCGTTAGCGCCCACTAGTGCGGTGATTTTTCCCGTAGGGATAGACAAGTTCAAGCCTTTAACTATAGTAGCCTCTGCATACCCAATACTTAATTCTTCTGTATTCAAACGTTCTGACATGATCTACAACTCCCTTAAAAGTTTTATGGAGCTATGCTCCTAAGTATGAACTAATTTACGCTTTAGACTTGGCGAGTAAATATAAAAAGTAAGGTGCGCCAATAATCGCAACCACAATGCCAGTCGGAACTTCCGCAGGTTGCAGCACCCATCTGCCGATGGTATCAGCGGTAATCATAAGAAGCGCCCCTGTCAAAGCACTAGCAGGTAATAACACTTGATGGCGGGGTCCCACGAGCCTGCGAGCCAGGTGTGGTGCTATCAGGCCGACGAAGCCAATACCTCCGCTTACCGCGACGCAGGAGCCGGCAAGCGCTACGGCTGTTACCAGAAGGAGAATACGTTCCTTCTCCACACGCATTCCTAGACCTAATGAAGTGTGGTCCCCTAGATTCAATACATTTAGAACCCGGGCTTTATAGAAGGCGAACGGTAACAGAATCGCGATCCAAGGCAGCAAAGCAAGGACGAATCTCCAATCCCCACCCCATATTTTCCCGGCGATCCAAGTAGCTACAAATTGATAATTATTAGGATCAAGCCTAAGTGCCAATACAAGCTGGCAAGCATTGATTCCTGCAGCGACCGCAATCCCGATAAGGATCAGCCTTGTAGGAGACAGACCATCTGCCTTCCGGTAGGCAAGAATATAGATTAAAGCTGCGGTCAGGCCAGCCCCACCAAGCGCTAAGAGAGGCAAGACAAATACCGGAGCTGCTGTTGTAGCCGGAAAAAACGAGATAAAAATGATTACCGCAAAACCTGCACCAGCACTTATGCCCAGCGTAGCCGGTTCAGCGAGTGCATTACGTGCGAGACTTTGTAGAATACAGCCCGATACTGCAAAGCCCGCTCCAACTAACAATGAAATTACGATGCGGGGTAATCTGAAATCAAATAAAATAAGCTTTTGCTGATGTGTTCCATCACCCATGAGTGTATGTAATACCTCTAGTGGGGATAGACGCATAAACCCTGTATTCATACTGACTATAAACACAACGACGATCAGTATAGCAAGGAGCGCTAACACCGTTAAGGCGCGTGTGCGGCGTTCTTTTTCATCTGGAGTAAGGGTTAATTTGGGCATTACAGCTCCCCCTTCCGCTTACTCGCTAAATAAATAAAGAACGGTACGCCGATGATGGCAATTAAAGCTCCTAGCGGTGTCTCATAAGGTGCATTTATCATTCTTGCGGCAATATCTGCAAAGATAATCAATAAGCTCCCTAGAACTGCCGAGCAAGGGATAATCCAGCGGTAGTCCACTCCAACGAAATAACGTGTAACATGTGGAATAATTAGTCCTATAAAAGCAATCGGGCCAACCGTTGAAACCGCGCTTCCAGCTAAGATAACCACAACAATCATACATGCCAATTGAACTATCCTTGTCCGCTGCCCCAGACCAACCGCTACTTCTCTTCCTAAGCTGAGCAATGTGACGGATCGTGATAACATCATTGCTGCAATTAAGGCTACGGCCACCCAAGGGAATATAATCTTGATCTGAGTCCAGCTAGCTCCACCCATCCCACCAGCTAACCAGAAGGCTATGTCCTGAGATAAGTTGAAAAGAATAGCTACTCCCTGACTAATAGCAACCAATAAAGCACTAACAGCCGAACCTGCTAATGTCAATCGCAAGGGGGTCAGGCCATTAAAAGAAAGCGAACCGATTCCGAATACGATAAAAGAGGCCACAGCGGCACCGATAAAGCAATACAACATTAGTGAAGTGAATGAGAGTGAGGGTGCAAAAGCAAATACTATGGCCAGCGCTACCCCTGCTCCTGCATTCAAGCCTAACAGCCCTGAATCCGCAAGCGGGTTTCTTGTCATCCCCTGCATGATAGCCCCTGCTACTGCGAAGCAAGCACCGACTAAGGCGCCAGCAATAGCACGTGGAAATCGCAGTTCTCTAATTACCTGATGTTTTTGTAAATCTGGATTGAAATGAAATATAGCTTCCCATACCGTAGCTAACTTGATATCTGCTGCACCTACTGAGACCGAAAGTGCCAATCCGAAGGCAATGGCAGCAAGTCCAAAAATAAGAATACCAATGGCAGCTGCCGGTCGGGTATGTAGAGCTTTTTTGGGTTCATTTTTAATACGATTTGCGAAATCTGAGGGTGAAACCATGAGTCGTCTCCTTATTCAATAGTTACAATGGTTTATATGATAACAACAATCATTCTCATTATCGCAAAAATATTTATGTTGTACAATTGCAGGAACGATTTTTCCGTACTATGGGATTGGTTTATAAAAAAATGGTGCAGATCTTTGTATCCCGAGATACTTGATCTGCACGCCCTTCCCCACCGAAATGATCAGTCTCATTCATGGTGAATTACGACTTTTATTTCACAAGACTTTTTAGCACATCGTCAATGATTTTGCTGCCAGCGTTCGCCCCACTGTAAAGCCAGCTGCTTGTTGAGCTCATTTCATGCACATTTCCAGCTTTTACAGCTGGGATGCCCTTCCAGATTGCACTATCTAGGATCTCCGAACCCTCAGTCTTATCACTATTTACAAGGAAAATATGATCTGCGGTCAGCTCAGAAAGCTTCTCTAGTGAGATCGGATTCCAAGTTGCTCTTGTTCCTACTGGGATCTCTGTTACTAAGTTAGGCAGCGTTACGGCAAGGTCTGTATATAATACAGCTCCACTGCTGCGGGTTTCGTCTACAATATAGAAGTTTTTTTGCACCAACCATAAAATAGCCGCGGACTCTTGTCCAATAGCTCCTGCAAGCTGTTCTTTCGCAGCCGCTGCTTTAACATCATAATCTTTAATGGCTTTTTCTGCTTCAGGGGTTTTGTTCAAAATCTCACCCATCTTGAGCAACGATTTGCGCCAATCTTGATTTAGTTCATCCCCAATTACATAAGTGGGTGCAATCTTATTCAACTGATCGTAAATCCCGTTCTGAACAGAAGACTCCGATGGGATGATAATAAGATCCGGAGCAAAGCTGGTTACAGCCTCTAACGGAAGGTCGTAACTAATTGTAGGAACATCCTTCAATTCAGTGGCCAGATAATCCTGAACGCCATTTGTAACTGACCATTGAGCTACTGGAGTTACACCCAGAGTTACCAAAGAGTCTTCCAAATATGAACCCAGAACGCGCTGTGGATTAGCCGGAATCGTTACTTTATGACCCATTGCATCTGTTAACGTCTTAGGTGCAGCAGGTGCCTCTGTAGATTCTGCTGTAGGCGCTGTTGTAGGCGCTGTTCCTGCATTTGATGAGCTTTCAGCATTATTATTACCACAAGCGGAAAGTATTAGCGTCATCACTATTAGTCCGCTCATCGTCACTTTCATGCTTCCTGATCTTTTTCTGTTAAGCCAAAACATTAAAAACCCTCCTATATGTAACTGCTTTGATATTCAAAGGTGACCTTTACCTCTGCTTCACTTTTAAATGATATTGATTCTCATTCTCTGTGTCAACATATAAATTTCAAATTCTGTGGATTTGCAACAATTTTCTTCATATAAAATACAAAAGAGGTTATATTCCGAACGTTCCGGATATAACCTCATCTTTAATCTTCTACTTATTTATTTAAATGATACGGGACAGTCGCTACTACAACGTCCTTTTGATTCATTAGATACGAGCGGATTAAAAAGCTGGTCTGATTATGAAGCACGGCTTGCCACCAATGTTTGGTAATAAACTGTGGAATCAGAATCGTGATGTGATCCGTCGCAGCGGTCTTCCACTCTACCGTATCGATAAACTTCACTAACGGACGAATGATACTACGATATCTGGAACGAAGTACAATCAGGCGTACACCTGGATTCCATTCCTCCCACCGTTGCTCCATCTTATGAATGTCTTCTTCATCAAAGCCTACATACACAGCAACAACATTATCTGTTAGAGACTTCGCATAGCTGATGGAATGTAATACAGCACGTGTAACCCCTGCAACAGGAACAACTACAGTACTTCCTTTAATTACAGGTTTATCCGTAGCCGGACATATACGCAGTTGATCCGCAGTGTTCAAATAGTGCTTATGAATACGGTGGAACACGAACATTACAGCAGGTAAGAAAATGAATGCCATCCATACGCTCGAGAATTTAGTAATGATAAATATAAGCGTAATCGTCAATGTAGTCAGCATACCGATGGTATTTACTACAAATCTTTTCACCCATCCAGCGGGTCTTGTTTTGATCCAATGCACCATCATCCCCAGTTGGGATAAGGTAAAAGGAATGAACACGCCTACCGCATATAGTGGAATCAAACCTTCCGTATTCCCATGGAATGCAGTCACAAGTATGATAGACATAACTCCTAGAAAAATAATGCCGTTTGAGAAGCCAAGGCGGTCACCACGGACCATAAATGCATGTGGCAGATATTTATCTTTTGCAAACATAAAGGCAAGCAGCGGAAACGCTGAATATGCTGTATTAGCTGCCAAGAACAAAATCACTGCTGTAATCCCTTGAATGAAAAAGTACAATCCGCCACGGCCAAAGGTCGATTCAGCGATCTGAGAGACAACCGTAGCCTTTTCATCTGACACAATCCCATACCAATACGCCAGCACAGTGATTCCGGTAAACATAAAGCCAAGGATAAGTCCCATGATCATTAGCGTCTTGGCTGCATTCTTCTCAGCGGGTGCTTTAAAGTTTGGGATCGCATTAGATACGGCCTCAACCCCCGTTAGGGCTGAACAACCAGAGCTAAACGCTTTTAATAGTAGAAACAAACTTACATTAGATACGGCGCTGCCTATTTCAGGAACATTCGCATGCGCGCCACCCATTGCATATTTAACGATACCGGAGATAATCAGAACAACAATCGAAACCACAAACAAATACACTGGAATTGCGATAAATGAAGCCGATTCAGTCACTCCGCGAAGATTAATGATTGTTAATAAAACGATAACAGATACAGCGATGAGAACAGTATGATTATGAAGACTTGGAAAAGCCGATGTGATCGCATCCGTCCCTGCCGAGGCACTAACCGCTACGGTAAGAATGTAATCCACCAATAATGAACCCCCAGCGAGCAGCCCTGTCGGAATACCAAGATTACTCTTGGCTACGATATAAGCTCCGCCTCCTTGCGGATAAGCAAAAATCGTCTGCCGATAGGATAAAATCAGGATGGCCAGCAGGCCCAATACGGCTAATGCAATTGGCAGGGAATACCAGATGGCAGTAAACCCGGCAGCCACTAGTACAATCAGAATTTGTTCCGTTCCGTAGGCTACAGACGAGAGCGCATCAGAAGACAGAACAGCCAGTGCTTTAACCTTGGATAACTTTTCATGATCGAGTTCATTCGACTTCATCGGACGTCCGATCAATAGTCGTTTTACCTTGCTTACCATGGTGGATACAGTTCCTTTCTTTGGGAGCTGAAACGGAATTTCCGTGCGCTGTTTTCATCGGTGGATTTCATAAATGCAGACACAAAAATAAGCATACGGAAATGATCCGCATGCTTATGCATGGTCATTTTCCCACCTTGCTTACGAGGTTAGCTGGCGGATTCGGGCTGTGGTTATAGCCCTACGGTAGAGGTCTGTTCGACCCGGTTCCGATTCACCCCATTGGCATGAATGCCAAGTTTGGTTCCCCCGTTTTTCCTAAGAAAATTCAGCGCATATTCAACTTCTCACAAGGTCTAATATTAGTCTACAAAGTGCCTACAGTAAAGCGTTGAAAAAAATGAAAAAAGAATGAAAAAACATCCAATAAGCTCAAATATAGCGTCTTATTGGATGCTCTCTTTCATTATCTTCAATTATCCCTCTAGCCCGTGATTTTAATACCTTTTCAGCTTTTTTGTACCTTCCAAAGTAAAAACTAAAATCCTAAGCTCTCCTCAGCATCTACTTCAATCACTTCTTCTTCCCTACGTCCATACCAAAGAAGGAGACTTATTAGAGCAAACGCTATTAAAGCTAACAAAGGAATCGTTATAAATCCGAAGTAGTTCAAGTAATCTTTATTACAAGGAACACCAACTGTACAAGGTAGAACTTTACTTAACGCTGGAATCTTCTGTTCCGCATAATGATAGATTGAGATACTGCCACCAATCAAACTTAATGGAAGCACATAAGGAATGATGCGCTTATCTCCACGGAAAGTGGCAATTCCCAACAAAAATAACTGCGGATACATAAAAATCCGCTGAAACCAGCAAAGCTTACAAGGTTCATACTTCAAGACTTCACTTAAATACAAGCTACCAGCTACAGCAACCAAAGAGACGAACCAGGCCAGATAGAGGCAGTTACGCTTGCAAAAAGATAGGAATTTTGTCACTTTGCCTCCACTGCTTTTGCGGCGGTGTTAATTTCAGATGTAATCGCTTCAATATCGAAAGGTTCAGCCGTTTTCACTCCATTAATGTAGAGCGAAGGCGTAGTTGTCACGCCTGCGTCAGTTGCCAACTGAATGTCTTTCTTCAGCTCATCTGCATAAGTTTTCTCTTGGATGTCTTTACGCAACAGATCGTAATCGATCGCTAATTTCTCTTTTTCAGCAAGGCTTACCAAGAAATCCTCAGTGGCCCATTCCACACTCTCATCCCCTTGCTGCGCATACACAGCATCATAGAACTTCCAGAATTCATCCTTATTCTGATGGTATACAGACAATGCAGCTAGTGAAGCTGTCTCAGAGTCAGGACCAACGAAAGCCATATTTACAAAGTAAAGAGCTGCTTTTCCCTCGTTGACAAAATCTTGAACAATTTTCGGTTTCATGGAGCCAGCAAATTGGGAACAAGCTGGACATTTGAAATCACCAAATTCAACAAGCTTAACAGGTGCATCCTCATTACCAATCCTAGGTAGCTCACTATAATTGAATTCTACCGGTTCTCCTGTAGAGACATTCTTTGCTGCATCTTTCGAAGCTAACATAAACAATCCAACAAAAATGATAACTACTACAGCTATTGAACTAATAACTAAAATTCTCGTTTTCTGCTTCTGTTGCTCCTGTTCTACCCGTCGTTTCTCTTGTTTGCTCAACTGGGGAACATTTGGACTTTTTTTAGGTTTACTCAAGGAGAATTCCTTTCTGTCCTCTAGGGACTAATGTAGTTTTTATCATATACATTTAAAATTATATAATTATTAATCTCTTTTTGGCAAACAGTATGGTCAAAAAAAACAGCGTAACTCCAAAAGGAGAAACGCTGCTCTTATTTTAAAAATATATAATTCCATTAAGCTCCAGCTTCTTCATTCAATAACTGTAACCGCAATAGCTTAATTCGAGAAATTCGCTTATTCTCAGTCTCTTCTACAATAAATAGATGATCATCAAATTCTACGGATTGCCCTTTTTGAGGTGGATTAACCTCCAATTTAGAATACAGCCAGCCGCCTATCGTATCGTAATCCTCAGTCTCCATATGAAGACCTAAAAGATCATTAATCTCTTCAATAAGCATCAAACCGTCAATGGAGTGTTCATCCTCGCCAAGCTTCTCAACACCGGGACGTTCCTCATCAAATTCATCCTGAATTTCTCCAACAATTTCCTCCATGATATCTTCCAGTGTCACCATTCCTGAAGTACCCCCATACTCATCGATCAATATGGCGATTTGTGTCTTCGCACGCTGCATAACTTTCAGCAAAGCACTAATCTGAATGGATTCCGGCACGGTCAATATTGGACGAATTAATTTCTGATAACTTTGTGGACGATCCTTAATTAAGTCCTTTATATGGATGAAGCCTAAAATATGATCCTTATCACCGTCACAGACGGGATAACGTGTCCTCATGCCATCATAGGCAATCTCAAGGTTCTCCTCAGCAGAAACATGATTATTCAGACAGATCATCTCTGTCCGCGGAATCATGATCTCCCGAGCCATGGTATCCACAAATTCAAAAATATTGTCAACTAACGCCATTTCAGTATTATCTATAAAGCCGCTTTTGTTACTTTCCTGCATGATAATACGAATTTCTTCTTCCGTATGCGCCGTTCCCAGCTCTGAAGCCGGGGCTAATCGGAAAATTTGCAGTAAACCACGCGCCAGCCCATTAACGATCCATATCACTGGATACATGATTTTGTAAAATACATTCATCGGTCCTGCTGTTAGTAAAAGGACAGATTCAGCCTTGTTAACAGCAATGGTCTTAGGTGCAAGCTCACCTAATACGATATGCAAGATAGTAATGAACATAAGAGCAATAACCAAAGATACAACATTAACAGCAGTTTCTCCTAAACCTATGCTTCCTAATAAAGGCCCGATAAGATTAGCTATAGCTGGTTGACCCAGCCACCCTAATGCAAGCGAAGCCAATGTAATGCCGAGCTGACAGGCTGAGAGATAGCCATCCAGGTTGCTGACAATGCTTTTTGCATTAAAAGCTTTTTTACTACCTTCTTCAATCAGGGTATCAATTCTACCACTTCGTACTTTCACCATTGCATATTCGACTGAAACAAAAAATCCGTTTAACAATACCAACAAAATAATAAGACCAACATGTAATATACCGGGTAAAGGGTCGCTCAATTTATACTCCTATCCACCATTTTCCGTACATGGATGGATAGGCCCACCTCCTTCGTTTTTTCAGAGTATTGGCAAAATGCTTGCCGTTTGTCCCTTTCAGTATCAATTTCCCAATGGTTTCATCTCCAGTCTAGAATCACGTTTTTGAATATATACTTTATTATATTAATATATTGGGGCAAACCGCAAGCATGCGTGTCCTTTTGAAAAAAAATGGGCGATGATTATCAAGATTGTTCCATAAATTCATCACAAATAAAAAGAACTCCTAACCGTTTGGCGTTGGAGTTCTTCTCATCGAAGATGGGTTAAATTTAGCGACAATTTCTCATCGTTGGAGGATTGCCAATTACACCTGGGTATTGGTAAGTAAGGGGCTCATCGAAGGTAGCATAATCAAAATAAATCATAAGTAAGACGGTGCGTTGGCCGGTCGCAGGGTCACTGATAATAATGTGGTCACGGCCTGCCGCTTCCAGCACACCCTTGTAAACTTTGGCATTCCAGTCTTTATTGTTCTCATAAGTAAAATAAAACGTACCTACTTTTCCTAAATTCAGGCGGAAAATATTCTCAATGTAGGATTGTTCGAACGTTTGTGGTGGATTCTGAACTACTACTCCCCCTGGAGTCATTGGACTGCCACTGCTTACTTGGGGTGGCATGCTGCCCATGCCTTGCATTCCAGATGACATCGGCATTCCGGAAGACATTGGCATACCTGAAGAAGAGACACTACCGATGGTATAAGTTACGGGGCGGTAAGGTTGAACGATCATTTACTGAAACCTCCTAAATGTTTATCAGAGCATAAGCTCCTTTGGACACTACTGAAACTTACATTTGGACACAATTGAAATCAAACTAACTTTCTGTGAGAATTACTCATTTTATTGAGTAATTCTCTTTGCACAGTTACCATGCTAATTGCCGATAAATACAGTCGGGCAATCTTCTCCGGTCGGAGTAAAGAAGCAATGGGCTTTAAAGCGGCCTGTGTTTTGTTGGTTATACCAGGTTGCAGGACAATCACCTGCGGGTCTGAAGAACCACAAAGCATTGGTAGCTGGCCAGGTTCTTTCACCAGCAATTACACGTTTAGCTAGACGGATATCTGCTTCTCTGGCTCGCTGGTAGAAGTATCCCTTCTGCGGCGCTTCGAAACCTCCAGGACTTTGATAGACCATATCATTCACATTCCGAATGTTATTAAAGTCCAAGCAATTGCCAAGAATCCGGTTGACGCCAACATTGCCGACCATGAGCATGCCGAGATCTCCATCTTCCTCAGCTTCCGCTCTCATCAACCGCGCCAGCACCTTCACATCTTCCGAGTTCGTTTTGATGACGGCCACGCTGTCTCCTCCTTGGGGTCACTTCTTGTAGCAACCTCGTTCTTAACTGCATGCTGTATAGTATGTGCATTCGCCTAAGAGGTGACAGTTCCCGCCTATTTTTTAGAGTAGGGATCTTTCCTTTTAACCACTCAGCAAATCCCCATTATCTACACTCTAAGCTGCGTATGTCCATATGCTGTGTATGTCCAATTACATTTGCGCACAGCGTCGGTGTCGGGGTCGGTGGCAGCATCAGAGTTGACGTCGGGGTTAGCTCAGTGCCAGCATCAGAGTCGACATCAGTGTTAGAGTCGAATCGGTGCTGGAATTGGTGTCTGTGTTAGCAACAATTATCAACGTCAGCTTCGATGTTCTTGTTAACGACAGCTTTAGCATCAGAGTCGACGTCGGTGGTAGCGTCGAACGGTGCTGGAATCGGGCTCGGTGTTAGCAACAATGTCCACGTTAGATCAATTTCCTTGTTAGCAACTGCGTCAACGTCAGCACCCGCTCAGAAGGCGCTATCGGACACAGCTGACCTTATTCGCGATATTAATCCACTTTTCGGATTCTAACGGACCCCAAAGCCCCTATTGGCCCGCAAAGCACCGATTATAAGCCTCTTTCTAATGAATAGCTGCATTGGAGTCCGAAACTAGGCTCAAAAGACTGTGAATTTGCAAATAACGTCATCTGGGTCCGCAAGGTGAGAGGGTAATGAAGATCTGACACTTAATAGATGATCGCACCTACAGTTAGCTTTGAGAGCTACGGGATCAGTTAGCTTTGAGAGCTACGGGATCAGTTAGCTTTGAGAGCTACAGGATCAATGAGCTTGAATGGTACATAACCAAAACGCAAAACAGCGATCCACCATGAGCATGAGGATCGCTGTTTTGATTTAATACATATGACTACTCCGCAGTTGAGTATTGTGCCTGTCGTTGGAATCCATGATATCTGGTTCCTTGATAAGTAAGCATTCCTCTATCGCCTTCAGCACTCAAGCCATATTCATGGCCATCTACTTTAAATTCCATGCGACTACCGCCCTCCAGCTCGTACGTTAAATAGTAAGTTGTACTAGTACGAGTTGAGCCATTCTCTTCCTGAAGCTGCTGCTGTCGTACTTCAGTCCGTTTGCTAACGATATGCGCAGGGATTGTTAGTATGGGGGAGCCATTGTTCCTGCCCCATTGAAGCAAGCCCCTGCCTGCTGATATAGCAAGAATACCAATCATAACAACGATAAAGATCGGCATCACCGTTCCGGCAAAATCAAACATCCATGAAAGATCCGGGCCCATTCCCATGACAGTTTCCCCCTTCTTCCTCTTGTTATTCAGCCTAATTGCTGCGTTCTGGGTACTTCTGTACATGTATATGCCTCATCTAGTCCAGAAAGCATTAAATAAGTGAGACTAGATGCAAAAAAGACCACTTCGTTTTCTTAGAAATCAAGAATTCGAGTGGTCTCTATACAGAGTTTTCAGTTATTAAATTAAGCATGAACTAGGTCTAGCAATTTCTTAGTTTCGTCCGTCTGATCGTCTAACATTCCATTCTCAGCCCAGCAAGCTCTGCATTGTTCTTCAGTTTCACAAAGATGAGCGTCATCACAGTTGTAGCAAAGTTGCAAAAGGTTTCTTGTCATATAATCTGTTTCGAATGTTTTCATTGTAATCTCTCCTATTCGATGTCTGAGTTTGTGAAAATTTGAACTTGTTTTCTATGTGTTAAATATATCACAGGATTCTTTAAATGTCATGTGATTTTTTTCACATTTATAAAGAAAATTTTAAATAAGTTTTTTCCTTATATTCAATCATTCACAAACAACAATAAACCCCCACTCTGCTAACAACAAAAGAACCTACCATCAGGCAGGTTCTTATTCCTTATTACATTACACGCCAGCTGATACCACCATTCGTAGTCTGTAACAGTATCGAGCGCTTGTCCTCTTTTTTCTCAATCAAAAGCCACCCCACCTCAGTGGAAAAAAACTGCAGCTTTACAATCTCCGGATATTCCAAAAGCTTAGATCGCAGTACACTGCTCTCTTTAAGCGGTAACCAGGTCGCTCCTTGATCAATCGTATGGTAAAGGGTGTCGCCGAGTATGGTCCAACCGATCTGTGAATTCAAAAAAGTCGGAGCAATTAGACGATTAACACCAGCTTGTGCGTTCAATCCAAAGGAAGCGAATTTCCAATTAGCGCCGCCGTTAGCTGTAAAATATCCATGGTAAGTGATCGTTTTTTCTTTATCCTTTTGACAGCCAACAGACATCCAACCAGTAGACTTAGTAGCATCGAAGAACTCCGGTTTGCCAGTAATTACTCGGTCACAATCTTCTAAACGTTCGTTAACTAGAAAAGCTGGCCCGAGACTCCAGCTCTTACCGCCATCTTTTGTCATAAAGATTTTGGGAAGAGCACCTGTCTGTAGTGTCACAAATCCATGTGTACTATTGCGAAAAATCATTCCAGTGGTGACCCCGGCAAACGGTATCGAATCATTTGGGAAATTCGGATTGTATTGCTCATTCTGCATCACTTCTTCCCAAGTGGCCCCACCGTCTGTCGTTGAAAAAAGTGCCTTGTTCTCTTTATTGGAAGAAGCGTTCCATGAGGTCATCAGCCAACCCTTTCTGGGTGAGTTGAAATATACAGAGGATACTGTATTCACATCTCCTAAAGATGAGATTTTCCAGCTTTGGCCACCATCTGTGGTTCGCAGCACAATCGTTTCTGTCGAGCCAAAAGCACTTCTTATAATCCAACCATGAGATGGATCCGTGAAGAAAATCCCCTTCCCATACACAGGATTGGAGAGGAACTGCACATTTGGTGCTGGTGAAATATTAGCCCAAGTTGCTCCGTTATCCCGGGTCAAGTACAACCGGAGTTCGTTTTTGGTAACCCCCCAGGCCAGACCCTCACTTTCACTAAGTAGCTGAAAATCTGTAAGACGAGTCTGAATTTGATATTTCGGAGCGCTATCATTGTCAATATGATTGGCGTCTGGAGTAATCAGGGTTATCGTCTGACCTTCTTCAGGTGCCTCTGTCGGCTGGGGCTGCTGAGTAGGTTCCGGGGGAGGAGATGAACAAGCCGTGACCACCCACGCTAACAAAATCAGCATCAATATTAATCTTATTCCCTTCAATCCAGCAATCTTAGATGCCAATAACCTCTCTCCTCTCGGATGGATTGAATCTTATTTATGATTCAAATTACTATTACGATAGCCATATAGTGCATAGATTAGAAGTCCAACAACTGTCCAAATTAGAAAACCAATCCAAGTCTCACTTCCTAGATTATACATCAAAATACCACAAGTTGCCGCACTTAACAGCGGAATGAAAGGTACCCAAGGAACTCTGAACCCTCTTTTTAAATCCGGATGAATATATCTAAGCGCGATTACCCCTAAAGACACTACAAAAAAGGCAAACAATGTTCCTATGCTTGTCAGATTTGCCAACCGGTCCAGTGGGATGAAACCCGTTAACACAGCTATTAAGATACCTACCATCCATGTGCTTCGTACAGGTACCTGTGTTTTAGCATTAATCTTAGATAAACTTATGGGCAGCAGGCCATCACGTGAGATGGCAAATAACAGCCGAGTTTGACCGAATAACATCACGAGCAGTACCGTAGTCATTCCCGCAATGGCTCCAACAGAGATCAGACCGGCAATCATATCCTGATTTACAAAGCGAAGCGCATAAGATACAGGATCACTAACATTGAGATCAGTATATGGAACAATACCCGTTAATACGAGTGAGACAAGAACGTACAAGACAGTACAGATAGCAAGGGATGAAATAATTCCAATCGGCAAATCGCGTTGGGGTCTTTTCACCTCTTCAGCAGCGGTTGCTAGCGCATCAAAACCTATGTAGGCAAAAAACACTGTGGCCGCGCCATTGATCACGCCATGGTACCCAAAAGGGAGAAACGGAGTCCAGTTCTCTGGCTTCACATAGAAAAATCCTGTTACGATAAATAGAAGCACCACTGCTATTTTGATAAAAACCATGATTGCGTTAAAGCGTGCCGTTTCTTTGGTTCCCCGAGTCAGTAAATAGGAAATTAACAAAATGATGATTACTGCAGGCAGATTTATTATTGTACCCGCTTGTGCATTATAAGCCCCCGATAGTGCGGTTGGAAGATGTATCCCAAAGCCCTCTAATAACCCCTGAAAATACCCTGACCAACCGCTGCTTACAGCCGCTGCGGCAACTCCGTATTCCAAGACAAGATCCCAGCCTAAGATCCAAGCTAATAGTTCTCCAAAGGCTACATAACTATAAGCATAAGCACTCCCGGAAACAGGAATGGTCGAAGCAAATTCCGAATAACATAATGCCGAGAGCACACAGGCAAACGCCGCTAGTAAAAAAGAAATTATAAGACCAGGACCTGCATGTTCTGCTGCGGCAACTCCTGTCATTACAAAAATACCTGTGCCGATAATGGCTCCTACCCCAAGCATTGTTAGATCCAGGGCACCCAACGTCTTGTTTAACTGCGTCCCCTCAGAACTTGTGGGTATGTGTAGAGCCTTTTTACGAAATAAATCCATCCTTACATTCTCTCCTGTCTAGTCTTGCTAAGATAATGAAATAAAAATCACATTTTAGTATGGCCTTAATTAGGGTAATGCATTAAATAAGATCAGCTTGAAAACACTACCGTTAACGATTATGATGGACAAGATTGAAACCAAAAATTTGAAATATTAAGGAGATGGAGACATGGCCCCCCCAAAACCCAATCGGGTCGTAGTTATCGGTACTGGAGCAGTTGGTACAACTACAGCCTATACATTATTGTTACGTAGACGTATGCCCGAACTCGTACTTATTGACGTTAATCATCAGAAAGCACTTGGCGAAGCACTGGATATGAATCACGGCATGCCTTTTGTCGGTGGTGTGAAGTTATGGGCTGGTACTTATGAAGACTGCCGTGAAGCAGATATCATTATAGTCACTGCCGGTGCATCACAAAAACCGGGAGAAACCCGGATAGATCTGCTTCGTAAAAATATTTCGATTTTTAAAGATATCATTGAAAAAATTACAAAGTATAACCAACATGCCATTCTACTTATTGCAACTAACCCTGTAGATATTCTGTCTTACGCGACTTTGAAAATAAGTGGGTTTGACCGCAGACGTGTAATTGGTTCTGGTACGGTACTTGATAGTGCTCGTTTTCGTTATTTGATCGGTCTTCACAAAGAAATCGATCCTCGCAGTATTCACGGACAGATCATCGGTGAACATGGAGATTCAGAGCTTCCGGTTTGGAGTCTTGCGAATGTAGCTGGGATTGATCTTGGTTTTGACGAAGCAGAACGCGAAGAAATCTTCCAAGATACCAAGAATGCAGCCTATGAAATTATTGATGCCAAAGGCTCAACCTCTTATGCAATAGCTCTTGCACTGGACCGAATTGTAGTCTCCATTCTTCATAATGAAGGCGCCGTGTTGAATGTTTCTACTTTATTAAACAACTATAACGGGGTTTCGGATGTCTATCTCGGTGCACCTTGCGTAGTAGACCGCTCGGGTGTTCGGCAGGTACTGGACCTCCCACTCAATGAAACCGAACAGGCTTTATTCCAGAAATCCGCTGAGAAGCTAAAAGCAGAAATAGCTAAGCTAGAATTGTAAGCGTATATGGCTGGAAACAGCCTTTTTTGAATACAAAAGACACAAGAAACCGTCCTTTTTATGCGTGGAGCGTTGCCTCCACTATGAAAAGGACGGTTTTTAATATAACACGAATTAACTTAGCCTGCCAATGACAAAAAGATCCTATAGCAGATCAGGCTCACCTGAAATTCCGGATCTTTTTTATCAATTTATTTAGTGATAGGTTGCTTGTAATATTCTTTGAGAACTTGTTCGGCTTTTTTGCCATAAATATCAAAACCACGGTCAATGGAAGCCTCTTCCAAGGCATATAATTTCGTGCTCCAGTCCCACCAGAAGTAACCGGCAAACCAAGGTTCATTCCAGAATGCTTCCAGCGCTGACCGATAGAAGTTGGCTTGTTCATCTTCTGAATACGGTAAGTCTGTGTATGTAAAGTCCCATGGCATGGTGGCACATCCATGCGCACTTCGGCATCCAATCTCGATGAATACGAGAGGCTTGCCAAATCGCTCAGAAAGTGACTTAAGCCGCGGTTTCTGCCGCTCCCAACCTGCCAGCATATTCTCATAAGAATCTCCCGGCACGGAAGCTACCGGATAATAAGCGCTGGTTCCGATAAAATCCACCTCATCCAGCCACTCGATTCCTTCTTCTTTGCCATGATTAGCATTATAAATGATCGGCCCTGTATAAAGATTGGTGACCTCTTGAATTAATTGTCTCCATTCCGTAGTTCTAGACTCTGTGCCTACCATTTCGCAGCCGATACAGAACATCTCACATTCAAGCTCTTCCGCCAACTCTGCATAGTGTTTAATGAAATTTGTATAAGAACGGAACCATGCAGCCCAATAAACCTCTCCCTCTTCCGGAAATCCAATCCTAGCTCTCCAAATGCCATCCCTCGAATTCACAACAGGTTTAAGACAAACTTTAAGACCAAGCTGTTTTGCCAGTTGTACCGCATGTGCGAGATCACGATCTGTCACCGTGTAACCGTAATCATAATGAATTTCTGTTGAATGCACTGTGTCTTGCCATGTCCAAAAAGATAAGGCGATCCATTCACTTCCTGTCTCCGCCAGCTTTCTCATCGAATCTTCTGCATATTCTGTGCGGTATTCGCCTCGTTTTGATCCCCAGCCATAAGTCATCCCTTTTAGAAATACATCCTTCACGATTAGGACCTCCTATAAAAAACTCTTAATAACTGTTAGAATAAATCAATACCGTTATAATAACAAGTTATTTTTTTGTTATCAATTTTCTAAGGAGGTTTCTTTCTTTTCTATCACAGCTGGATTTGCAATTTAGACATAGCCTCTTCCTTCTCACGACTGGTAATATGTGTGTATACGGTTGTAGTCTGGATCGAGGAGTGACCAAGCAGTTCCTGTACAGTTCGCAGATCTGCCCCTTTTCTCAGCAGCATGGTTGCAAAGGAATGTCGGAGCTTATGACTTGAATACGGACGTCGCTGTGCTGCTGGCACATCCCTTTGGAAACGATCAAAGGTATCTGCTGCAATTTGCTGAATGCCGCGGATCGACAACCTGCGTCCTTTTTGTGAAATGAACATCGCTTCCTCTTTACTGCGCCAAGGATCTAACCTTTCTGCTAACGCAGAGTCGAGAAAAGGCACTACATCCTCGGGAACCGGCACATTACGCCATTTACGCCCCTTCCCAAACACACGGAGAGAATGTCTTTCTACATTATAATCACTCAAATTCAGTGTGTGGACTTCCCCCACCCGAAGCCCCATATAGGACATCAACAAAAAAACTGCTAAATTGCGCTTTTTGTATTTACCATCTATAGAAGATAAAAACCGACCCAGATCACTTTCATCTAAGTAGACCGGCTCACGATTGATCTCCGTTTTGGATTTCTTAATCCCGGCTGCCGGGTTGTTCTGAAGTAATTCCAGCTCGATCAATGCCTTGAAAAAACAGTTAATCGCAGCATGCTTCCGGTTACGGGTCGCATCACTCACTCCACGTTCGCGGACAGAGGTCAAAAAAGAAATGACATGCAGCTTCTTCACCGTCTCAAGCTTTTTACCATTCAGGCTGTCTAAAAATTGTTTCACATCTACTAAATAGGATTTTTGCGTATAGGGAGTGTACCCGGCATCCTTCATCCAGATGAGAAAGGCCTCCAGCCCTTCTTCGTAGTCTTCACACCACTCATTCATGCCTTAGAGCCTCCTTGTTAACGTTGATCTATATTAGACTTCTCCATTGCTCAGCATGTTTTTGTATCGCAAGTAAGAACTCCGTCAGTACGGGCGATTTCCATTTCTTATGATGATAGGCGATCTGCGTCGCCACACGCTGTGATTCATCATTCCAATTCAACCTGGCAAGTTTGCCTTCGGAGAGTTCATTTTTCACAGTAATTAATGGAAGAAAGGCAATGCCAAGATCAGCCATCACACATTGCTTTATCGCCTCGATGCTCCAAAACTCTAACGTGGGGTCAGGAAAAACACCGTAACTGTTCAAATGCCGTTCAAATAAAGTCCGGTAGGAACAGCCCGTTTCGGTATGAAGTATGGTCACTCCTTTTAAATGAAGGGGTTCTACCTCAGCAAGGTTTAATAAGGGATGATCTGGCGCTGCGATCAGCGTCATCGGCTCATGTACTAATGTTTCTATATTTAAATCTTTATCTTCCGTCTCAGGTTGCAACAAGAACGCTAAATCCAGTTCACCCGAACGGACAAAATCTGATAGTTCCCAGCAAGCTCCAGGCTTCAGAAGAATTTGCACCTTCGGATATTTAGCGCGAAACTCCTTAATAATACCTGGTAAGCGAAAAGCAGCGAGAGATTCAGGAGCCCCAATCCGTAAAGAACCCGTAAGCTCACTATCCGAGCGTAACGCGTCCTCTGCTAAAGTGTGCATTCTGGATATTTCTTGAGCGAACGGGAGCAACCGACGCCCTGCGTCGGTTAGGATAATCTTTTTACTGATCCGATCAAATAATGGCTGACCAATTTCAGACTCTAGTGCTTGGATTTGTGCAGTAATACTGGATTGTGCATAATCAAGCTTCTGTGCTGCTCTAGTAAAACTGCCCGTCTCCACTACCACTAAAAAGGTAAAAAGATGACGTGACTCCATGAATTTCCCCCTAAATGAAAATGAACCATCGGAATATCGAATGGATACTATTCAAAAATTCTGTTTTTCCAATGGATCTATTATCTGCTACTCTAGAACAAAAGACAAGGAAAGCAGGATAAAAAAACATGAAGGAATCCGGTTCAAACACTTTACAAAAAAACATTGGCATGCCTCAGGCTATTGCCCTTTACATCGGGGCTGTGTTGGGTTCTGGGGTCTTAATTGTTCCTGGTTTAGCTGCAGAAATGGCGGGTCCCGCTTCATTACTGGCGTGGGGATTTATGTCGTTGCTGATTTTGCCGATGGCCTTATCAATGGGTCTGCTCTCTGCTAAATTCCCTAACGCTGGAGGCGTGTCCCATTTTGTAACGCTTGCTTTTGGTCCAAAAGCTGGCTCACTGGTAGGTTGGTTCTTTCTGATGTCCGTTCCGATTGGCGCACCTGTTGCTGCACTGACTGGAGCTGGTTATATGACCGCCGCTATGGGCTGGGACGAATCTGCAAGAATTACTATTGCCGCTATTATGTTGGTCACTGGCCTGATTACGAACTGGATTGGTATGCAGGTAGCTGGAAAGGTACAAATAGCGGTAGTTATAGCGATTGTTGCTGTGCTGGTCTTCTCCTTTGCTACTGCACTGCCCCGTATGGAAGTCGAACACTTCACTCCCTTTATCCCACATGGATGGATGAGCATTGGCCAGGCTGCTGCAATCTTATTCTGGTGTTTTATTGGCTGGGAGGCTGTCTCACACCTATCTGAGGAGTTCAAGGACCCACAGCGTGCAGCCGTTAAAGGAGTAACTATCGCCGCTATTATAGTAGGGATTCTATATTTTCTCTCCGCACTAGCAACTGTTGGTACACAAAGCTACCTCAAAGGTGGATCAAGCACTTCACTCGTCTGGATTATTAGTCAGCCTCTTGGGCGCTGGGGAGGATTTATTGCCGGACTTACCGGTCTGTTCATCTGTACAGCCACAATTATTGCCTATGCAGGAGCTGCCTCACGTGTGGCTTATGCTTTATCCCGCCAAGGCTCTGCGCCGAAATGGATGGGTAAAATATCCAAACAGTATCATACCCCTATCGGTGGCATAGCTTTTCTTCTGCTCTGTTTTGTATCGGTGATGACGCTATATGGCAGCGGGTCCCTCTCCATCACCACTCTGATCCAGTTTCCGAATGCTACTTTTATCCTGACTTATATCGGAGGTTGTGCTGCAGGAATACGTCTGCTCAAAGGAAGTCGCTTAGGTGTGACGATAAGTTGGATTTCCTTTTTAGCAACAGCTGCTGTGTTTCCTTTTACGGGCTGGGCAATAGGCTATCCGCTACTCATTACTTTGGTATTCGTTTGGATTATCCGTAATAAGCGTAAACAGAGGATGCGTGTCACTGAAGAGATTGGTCCTGAAATGCATAAGGAACAACAAAAGGTGTTGTAAGGCTCTAACTGCGTTTGAACTTCTCCTTAAGGAATAGTTGTACTGGTGTCCGAAACCGTGCTCAATAGGCGATAAATGTGCAAATAGCGTCAAATCTCTAACTAGTCCTAAACGGGCATTCGTTTCAGCAGCTGCTTAGATGGTTATGGAATGAAGAGGGTATACTAGACTATGACCAGTCAAAGGAGACGATAAATCATGCCAAACAAAACTAAGATTATTCTTGAGCCAGCTGCTCAAAAATTTGCCGATGATAATACGAAACCTCCCTTTCTACCTGACCTTGGGCCAGAAAAAGGCCGTGAAACGGTAGATAGCGTACAATCCAGTGATATATATAAACCTGAAGTTGATATTGAAGATCTAATGGTGCCAGGTGGACCTAACGGTGATGTTTCCATAAGAATCGTTCGTCCCCCAAGCTCCTCATCAGCGTCGCTGCCTGTTATCCTGTACATCCATGGCGCAGGCTGGGTGTTTGGGAATGCTCATACCCATGATCGCCTGATCCGTGAACTAGCTGTCGGAGCGGAGGCCGCAATTGTTTTCCCAAATTACAGCCTCTCGCCAGAAGCTAAATATCCTACAGCTATTGAAGAAATCTATGCAGTACTCCAGTGGACAGCTGAAAAAGGAAGCGAGCACGGATTAGATACTAGCAAGCTTTCTATAGCCGGAGACAGTGTAGGTGGGAATATGGCCGCTGCTATTACTCTAATGGCTAAAGAACGGAGTGGGCCGAAGATAGCGAAACAACTACTATTCTATCCGGTAACGGATGCCTCGTTTGATACTGAATCCTATCATGAGTTCGCCAAAGGCTATTTCTTGCAGCGGGACGGCATGAAATGGTTCTGGGATCAATATACTACTGACCCTGAGGAACGTAATCAAATCACGGCCTCCCCTCTTCGGGCTAGCCTAGAACAGCTACGGGATTTACCAGATGCACTGGTCATTACTGGTGAAGCAGATGTGCTACGGGATGAGGGTGAAGCTTATGCCGCCAAATTGCGGGAAGCTGGCGTGAATGTTACGGCTGTCCGCTTCCAAGGCATCATTCATGATTTTGTCATGCTGAATCCTTTAGCCGAGACTCATGCTAAAAAAGGAGCTATCAAGTTAGCGACAACATGGCTTCGTGAAGGTTTCTAAACAAATCAACTGTTGACATATTCTTTTACTAGGCGAATTGGTTCACACAGAATTCTTGTGCGAAACTGATTCGCTTTTTATTGTTAACATAATGTTTATTATGTTAACAAGTGTATTTTTACAATTGAGAAACAAATATCCATTCTCTGCGTCAATATATTATAAATGATGTATAAGGAGCTAAAATCGTGAAATATGTACCGTTTATCCTAAAGACCGTTATATCTTCCTCCTTGCTCGTATCTGGAGCTGGTATATATTTGTCTAGTGCTCAAGCAGCAGTAACAACCTCTGCCTCCTCTTCAACAACCGTCGACTCTATCACCACAATTCAACCCTTATGGCACGACAAGGCAGATGGTCAAGGGATTTATAGCCAACAGACCCCTATTGCAAATGGATTATTCTATTATTCATCAGGCGGGACACTAAAGGCCGCCGATCTCACCACAGGCAAAGTTAAATGGTCCTACAAAAACGGAACAAATCCTGAGATTATAACGAATAACTCGGTTTTCTTTATCACTTATGAGGGTTATCTTGTAAAAGTTAATGCTCAAACGGGGAATTTGCTTTGGAAGGTTAAGGCTGCCAAAGATCCGATTGAGATCGGTGCTTTCGCGGAGTTAGTTAACGGAGTATTATACTTCCGGAACGAGCATGGTGGCATTGCAGCTTATCATCCGGTTACTGGTAAAAAGATCTGGGAGAATAAAGACATCCCTATGTATGTAGGAAGTATCGACGGCCTTTATAACGGGGTATTGGTAGTATCCAGTACCGTTGATAATAGACGCACACAGTTTTTCGGTCTCGATCCGGCTACAGGCAAGAAGTTATGGAGAATTCAGGGATTTTATAGCTTTGTTGCTTACCGGGATGGTGAATTATTACTCCGCGAACAAGCCAATGCTGCAAATGATGCCTCTAATGTGCCTCTTAAAGGCTATCAGTTGACCCTGGTACATGTTGATGTTAAAACTGGAAAAGCGAAGACCAATAAGAACTATAAACCGCTCGAAGATGTCAGTAGACTCGGTAATTATTTCACATCACTTCAAGGCTCGTATCTATATACAGTCGATGGAGGTTTAGACCAATGGGGTGGTCATCCACTATACCGCTTTACCTTAGGTCAAGAAACAACGAGTGAACCCAAAAGTTATCAGGAGTACGGAAATTGGGTGGCTGGACCAGTAAATAACATGGCTTTTTTCCAAAAGGGTGCACAGATCACTGGCGTTCAAATGAACGATAATCGCATTATAAGCTTCAACGGACCGGACAGTCCAGCGCTTAGTGTTCAATTGATCGGTAAGGGGATTTACACTGGCTATGAGAATGGCTACTTCTATATCATAAATGCAGAAACAGGCAAAGCGCTTGGCAAAGTAAAGACCGGAGCACAACAATACGGCACACTATTTAGTGCGAATGGTATTCTCTACATCCAGACGGAGCATGATATATTCGCGATTTCCCTGCCAAAAGAATTAAAATAGTTGTTGTTACTCCTCATCTTTTGCAGCCACTTCTCGTTTAAACTCACTGGTTCGACTCTCCAGATGAACTGACCCGCTGTTTCCAATCTGGAAGGTCGTGCCAGACCCAATCGACAGAATTTTTATATATTGTATATTAATCATTGATTCTGCGGAATCCTTTAATATCACAAATTCATCCGCTTCATTCCCTTGCTTAGTCCATACAGGGATAGGGATGTCTATGAGTGTAGTATCTTTCGGGTGATTATTAATCTCCCTTATGTTAAAAAGATAATTCTCCTTGCTTCCCAGGAATTTAGATTGAACCCGGTCTACAGATCCACAAATAAAAATAGAACTGTCGGACAGATTGTTGATATAAACATCTTGTATGCGTGAGGTGTGCATAGGTTAACTGCCTTTTTTGACTTGATCTGGAGCGCTCTGAGTATATTCTATTACGCTGTCAAACGCCGAGGAGCAATGAATGGATTGAGTATCCCCTACTAAAAATACTGATGAACCCGAGATCGAAACGACTTTCACTGCATTGACACTAATATCTCTATTGATCACCGTTATCTTCATTCGTCTCCCGCCTTCCGGTTATATTTATTTCCAAATGCCGCTCTACTGCCATAACGATATCTCGTTTGATTTGCTCTACAATAGAAGCGCATTCCTCGTCAGTGTATCCACGCCCTTCTTCTGAGGTAGGGAGTTGGTTTACATACTCGTTAATCCGTCCATCCATCTGATTCAGCAGATCCTGAGTCACCATTTGGATATATTGCTCATCAATGCTTAAATTCTTCTCTTTTTCTAAACGTGAAAATTGCGAGGGAACCTCTTCTTGCACATACTTCAAAATCTGTGGGCGAATCTGATCCGATAAATCAGTTGTACCTACCTCCTGCTCTCCAATAGGTTTACCGTTGATCATCGCTTCATCCAGATTGTTTCCCTCATTCGGTGTAATGCCTATATTTAAAGTGCCTTCCAGCTTTTCGATTTTTAATTGTTCAAAATGATAATTGATAGGTCCTATACTTGCAGATTTATTGTTCTTTATGCTGTCTACATCGCCTTGCAAATCGCGAAGCTGCTTCTCTAACTGTTGAATCTTCTCCGCTTGCAATCTTAGTGTATTAAAAACCTGCTGAGCGTAATACGGATGCATACAACCCCCTCCTATGGTTTATTGTATGCAGGGACAAAGAGCCTAATTCAGATGTGCATATAGTTCCGCCGCTGGCGGTAAGGAAACAAGGGGTGAAGCCATTTTTTCCGCTGGAGTCGTTGGAGCCGATGATGGAGCTCCAGAGGTCTCATAATTATGAGACAAAGTATTAATTCGTCCCGATGTACCAATCTGAAGTACCGAGGAATTAGAGATAGTGCCGATTTTTAGATTATAGATCGATATGCATTGATATACCGTAATGTTCATTTAAACCCCACCCTTAAGGAGGTGATACTTGATCCACCACATCTGAATCCATCGTATTTGTACTGCTGGCCGCATTATTCGTTATATTCGTACCTATAGAGTCACCTATGGAGAAGGAGTTGGCACCGGCATAAATTTTAGAGTTGCTGCTCAGGATAACGGATGCCGTATTTCCTACTAAGACTGTGGAGCTGGGGCCTACGCTATTGATTTTAATATTGCCGATGATTGAAACCACCAAACCACTCCTCCTTTCGGAATGATAAGCTATTCTATGTAGATATTCGCCCAGATGTCACTGAATAAGTCAAACGCCCATACAATGGATAAAAACCGTAGGAGGCGCAGAGCTATGAGTCCGAATAAGACGAACCCTTTAGATTGGATGAATGAAGATCCCTTTTTTAAGAAAAAGTTATCCTTGAAAGCTCTTGAAGAGCAGTGGAAGTTGGATCCTAACCAAATTGACGGGTATGTCGAAAAAGTAATCCGTGAAGCAACTGCAGCGACCTCCTCTTCATTTATGAACGAAACCACAAGTTTAAGTTTTGAGCATATCGACACTCATAATCACCTGATTACCAAAATTCGTATTCCGAACGGAATTCACCCCGAAAGTATATGGGCACAAATCAATCGCACACAAATTAAATTAACAGGTTTAGGAAAAGATCATAGCGAGATTATTCAGTTGCCAGTTCCCGTCATTCCAGATCAGAGCAGAGGCACTTATAAACAAGGTTCCCTGCAATTCAGAATGCCTAAAATGTCAGCGGGAAGATTCAAAGATATCGACATCCGATATTTATAAAATATCCCTTTAAAATCCACCTGTTTTACTCGTCCAAGTGCCCCATTCCCCCTAAAAAAACGTCTTAAAATCAAAACAGCGTATAATTTAAGTTATACGCTGTTTTTTGAGGGTGTTTTTGCCCCTTTTTCATCCGATTTTCTATTCTTTTCGCTCTTCGAACTTTAAGTTCCTCTTGGTCATAAGATGGAGTATCCAGAGTAAAGGTGGGGGCAAATCATGTCTAAAAACAAACGCGGCAAAGCACTTTGGCGCATTCCATCCCGGGCCAGAGGAACATGTCCGATCTGTGGCAGCACACGTATTAAGCTGTTGTACTTCGGGAAAGGCATTTCAGGTGAAAAGCTTAACGTATGTAAGAAATGTGATGGGAAGCAAAAGGTATGAAAGCATTTAGCAGATAATTCACAGAACGGGTTACCAAATAAAGTGCGACCTTAACCTCGAACCTAAGCTCGACAAAAAAGCTATCGCACTTTGCTTGGTAATCCTTCACTTTCAAAAACTTTTATAGTTCAATCCGATAGCGTCTTTCCTCATTCGTTAGAATGAATCCGACAGATTCATATAGCCGTAATGCAGAATCATTTTCCGTAAGCACCATCAGACATGCCTCTTCCAGTCCGTGGGTTCTAAAATAGCTTAATGCTTGAAAAAGCATGTACTTAGCAATTCCGGATCTTCTCCATGGCTCAAGTACAAATACATTTTCGATGTAGCCACCCTTCTCTTCCTGCCAGACCATTAAGCTACCCGCAACCTTCTCCCCTTCTCGAACAACAAGTGATGTCCAGAGCGGATTTTGTTTAAATTCAGCTAACCGTTCTTTCCCTAGCGGAGTTTCCGGCCAAATCTCAGCTTCTAATTCCAAATAATGCTCGTCTTCTTCAGGCGTCTCCATATTCCAGGTTGCGAATTCAAGTTCCTTAGCCAGAGTGGGTTCAGACAAGCCATCACTTAGATTGTGTTTCATCTTAAATAAGCTATTATAATGAGAGAAGCCCTTCACTTTTTCGAAAAATTGAGTATTCAAGACTTCTGCCGAATCGTTCCCTACACATAGAGTGGTTTTGTAATCCTTTGATAACGTTTCTTTTAATTCGAGTGCTCTTAATAAGAGTGACTGATAAACTTTTTCTAATAAATCATAATCGCCTTCACGTTCTGGTATTGTTTTTAAGTTCAGGTAGATCGAATGTCTGCTATCCTTGGAACGGCCGGGCGGAACAATATTGATGATGCTCACTTGACCTTTGGCCACCATTTTACCGTCCTCGAAAGCGCAATATACATTTTCCCAATTTTCCTCAGTGCCAACCCACCAAAAAACAACATTCCCCTTTGAAGATACTGTGTTATAAAGTTCACCAAGTAATGGCATGTCACCTTGTTCAAAATGACGGATAGTAGTCAATACAAAACCCCTTTTCAAATCATTAATATGGAATATATTTATAATAACATGCAAGTCCACGCTTGATTCGGTAATGAATTTTTATAACTAACTTCTCCTTGTTGTAACATTTTTTAAGTAACCCCTGTCTTACTTATATAGGGGGACCGAAAAATGAGAAAACGATTTTTTATAGGGATTACGCTATTTCTGATTACTTGTGGAGTTGCTCTTGGTGTAGGGACGATATCAAATCTTCTGAGTCCGTTTAAAAGCTTCTCAGTCATCGTAGATAATCAATCTGATGTTGATATTAGCTCTATCGAAGTAGGATTAATTCGTGCGGATTCAAAGAAATTGTATACAAGTCCAATAAAAGCAGGACAAAAGAAAAAATTCAAACCAAAATTGAGTTTAAATGGTGAAGGTGCTATATATCTTCGATATACCAACTCTAACGGACAGTCTAAAGAACAAACCGTGTGCGGTTATACCGAATATTTATCAGGTCATTCCAAAGTCACGATTACTAATGAACGCACAACCGTTGTTCAGCAATGTAATTAACAGCTGTTACTTTAATTGCTAATATACAGCTAATTTCTTCATTAGTCATAAGCGGGCTGCAACCGTAATTTAAAAATCAGAAGATTCCTCAGACCTTTCCGCTGCCTGAACACTAAGGGTCCGAGTACGTCATTTTACAGACGAACTCGGACCCTTGTGATACAGAATATTATCTGACCGTGCAACACATCAATCGATTACACATTCCCCGAAAGATTTAATTGCCATGACACACCAAATTGATCCGCTACCCAGCCAAATTTCGAACTGAATGGATATTCGCCTAGTGGCATGAGCACCTGTCCACCCTGGGATAATGCTGCATAGACGCGGTCAATTTCGGCTTCACTTTCACAATTCACATATAAGGATACCGCTGGAGTAAAGGTGAATCCATGCTTCACGTAGCTATCTATACACATAAAGACTTGTCCATGTAATGAAAAAGTAGCCTGCATGACACTCCCTTCAGGGCCTGCTTCATTTGCTCCATAACGTTTAATACTGATGATTTCGGAGTGATCAAATAAAGAAGTATAGAAATTCATAGCTTCTTCAGCCTTTCCTTCGAACATTAGAAATGTCATTATCTTTTGATTCAGTTCCTTCATAATCGTCCAGCTCCTTAAAGTAATTTTATACAGATCATCTCATATCATTAACGCTTTCGTATACTTTCAAACGGGCATATACGGTTTCGAGAATAGGATACACAACTTGACCAGATACAGCCATCGCCAAAAGAGCACCATGCAGATGCTCAGCTTCCACTGGCAGATGTTTTAGCATATCCCTATGCATAGAGGAAGTAAATTCGGGTGGGACCGAATCCATCTTTTGCATCGTAGCAGTCACCATATCTGCTCCAACAGGCATTCCTGCACTTTGCGCTATACTCACGATCTCATTCAGAAGCTGTTCATAAATAGTACGCGCTGTAGATGAGGCTAAAATGGGTCCAACCGAGCTATCCATTAAAGTTGTAATCCCGCTTAAACTAGCTACGAATATATATTTCTGCCACACTTCGCGCTGAATATCAGAGCTTAGTATCACAGTGAAACCTGCTTTATCCAAATGACTGAGAAGTTTCTGCGTTCGTTCTGACTCCCCACCCGCCCATTCACCAAACACAATACTATGAAAAGAACTACTTTGTATGATAGCTCCATTAGAACCTAACGTTGTCTCGATATAACAAAGACCACCCAGTACCTTTTCTGCTCCAAAATGCTGCTGCAAAATACCAAAATGTTTATACCCATTAAGGAGCGGGAGAATCATAGTCTGTTCACCGACGAAAGGGGTAAGATCCATCATCACCTGAGGCAAATGATAGGCCTTCACTGCAATAATAATACAGTCAAAAGGCTCTGCCTTCTCCCCATATGTAATCGTCCGAACGGGAGTCTTAAAGTCACCATGCACACTTTTTATTGCCAGACCCTCATCTTCTAACTGCTTTTGTTTAGTAGAACGGACTAGAAAAGTTACATCTTCCCCTTTTTGAACCAGACGCCCTCCAAAATAACCACCAATAGCTCCTGCACCCACGAATAGAAAACGCATGTAAGTCTCCCCTTTTTTCACCTAATTTTTAACAAATAAAAAGACCGCTTAGCTTATCCGCTAAACAGGTCCGAATGGCAAAAAAAGAGTCAAGTATCGACCGTTCTTTTGTCTCGGTCCATACGGATCTGAGCAAAATCCAACGAGTTCACCTCCATGGCTACAAATAAATTACTATTCTTAAATCTGATCCATCTAGAGCGCCATTCGATTCTATCGATACAGCCTCCCTGGAAAGTATAACAAAAGAAAACCTTAAAGCCTAGTTTTAATCCATAACTTAGAGATGTCCAGAAACCCGAAGGAACCGGTGTGCAGACCAAACAGGCTTTGATTTAGCTGAGCTTTTTTATTCATATGACAGCCATGTAGCACCCAGTAATTGTCTCGAAGAATCTCCTCTGCTTGATTCAGTAGTTTCACCCGTTCATCCTTTGGAGATTCTGTGAAAGGACCTAATACCTTCGAAAACAATGAAATCTGGTCCTTTCTAAGCAAAGAGAATAAATAATTAGATTTATTATTAAAGTAGTTAATCATTCCCCATTGCCAATCATCTTCTAAAACCTCTTCAGCAAGCTGGATCTCGGCTGTTGTCTGTATATGATCTGCCTTAAATTCATTGAAAAAATATAACTCAATTTGCAAACCTACGGAGGCAGCGCGTGTTTGGAGCCATAACGCTTCTTCTCGTTCTTCTTTTTTATCCTTAGTTGCTAAAGTAATGACTTCTCCCTGATACCCGTTTTCCGCTAAAAGCGCTCGGGCATGTTCCAAAGTTGGATCTAGAAGCTCTCTCTTACTGCTCTCCCATGGCAAAAAGCTATCTGCTGGAGTGATACGATTGCCACCCAATTCTTTTATTAAAGCCGTTCGACTGTAAAGGATACGGATCACTTGGCGAAACCATAGCTGCTGATGAATTCCCTCTCTATGAAAATTAAACAGAATATATCTGCAGCCTAAGGCTGGGTAATCTATACTGTGATTGCTGATGATATCAGGTAAAAGTTCCCCATGTTCAGGATCTGGCAGCTGGTATTGGCGTTCATTAGAAGCCTCTTTTGGCAAATACCAAATCTCAACACGATCCAGAAGCGGCCGAATTCCGAAATAAAAATCAAAAGCTGCGAGCACCAAAACATCCTCATTCAGATCCAATAAACGGTAGGGACCTGTACCGCTTACTTCACTAGTGATGTCTATATCGTAAGGGAGAATGGACATGTGAATACAACTGAACAGATGCAGAAAAAAGAGATTTGGACGTGACAACACAAACCGGATTCGATGATCTCCTTCAACCTCTACTCGTTCGATATCCTTATAAAGGCTAACCGCAGGGCTGTTCAAGTCGATAAGCCGTTGCAGCGTCTCTTTTACATCTCTCGAGGTCATGATTCTTCCGTGATGAAAGCGCACCCCCTTACGGAGGTAAAAAATATAACTTGTATGGCCCTCATTAGCTTCCCACATATGGGCCAAACCAGGAAGAAAGGTATCGGTCGTTGCGTCATAAGTAACTAGTGTGCTATAGATCTGACCCAGCAAATAGGATTCAAAAGCGGTGTATACATAAGCAGGGTCCAGTACTTCCATATGCCGGTTACGGGTAATCCGCAGGACGTCCAGCCCTGAGGTTGACTCTGCTTCACTACGGAAACCCATCTGTTTATTTAACATCGTTAACAATCGTTCCTTTAAGGGACCGGTCACCTGATCGCTGCTCATCAATTCGATAGCTTCTTTTATCTTGCCTTTACTAACTAACTCCTGAAAGCTATCCTCGAATACCTCATCAATACTTTTTAAAAAAGTAAGTTGAGAGATATGCCCCCTGCCTCTCCCCGGCTGCCATTGAATATATTCCTGCTCTTCCAGTTTCCGCAGCACGAATTTAACATTACGTGGAGTGCAAATCAGGATCGAAGCCAATAAATCTATCGTCACAGGAACAGGTTCATTCACTTTGAAGGAACTAGTAACGCCTGCTGCTAAACATAAAAAATGATTACTTATCTGGTCCAAATGGTTCACTCCTTTAAAGGTGAAATGATCAATGTAATTCTTACACTTTTCCTTCCCCCTTTTATCATTATAATTATACATAAATCAACAAGGAATATGCAGCAACAATATTAGAGCAATAAGACTAGGAGATCGTAATCATTATGAATCAGCATCTAAGGCACATTCACCCACTAGCCTGGACAATTATCATCGGCACCATGTTCGGACGTCTGGTGACCTCGATGAGCATCCCGTTCTTATCCATCTATCTAACCCAAGTTCTCGGAGCTTCCCCGACACAAACAGGGATTACGGTCGCGGTTAGCTCGCTGGCAGGCGTATTGGCCAGTTTTTATGGCGGTTATATTTCTGATATTGTTGGCCGCAAAATCGTCATGTTAATCTCGGTATTTGGCTGGGCAGCCGTCTTCTTCGGATTCTCAGTGGCTCAACATCTATGGGTATTTTTCCTGGTGAACACCTTGAACGGCTTATGTCGATCTGTATTCGAGCCTACTTCACGGGCACTTTTGTCCGATATTACACCACCCGAGAGTAAGCTGCTTGTCTTTAATCTTAGATATGCAGCAATTAATCTTGGTGTAGTATTTGGTCCGATAATTGGGCTACAGCTCGGCTCTGCGGAATCAACTTTTCCTTTTCTAATCGCAGGAATCGTTTATGTTGCATATGGAATTGTATTATTCATGCAATTTAAGGCACATCGTTCAAGCATGCCCGCCCGTACACAAGCTCAAGCACCACGTTTACTCGAAGCTTTGACAATCACCGGTAAAGACCGTGTGTTCCTACCTGTACTTCTGGGTACCATCTTTTGTGTGTTAGGATACGGTCACTTCGGCTCAACAATGGCTCAATATTTAGCGATGAATACGCATTTCACCAATGGTGGGCAATTGTTCTCCTATATGTTGTCACTGAATGCTATAACCGTGTTAGTAGTGCAGTATCCCATTGTACGAACGGCAAGTAAATTCCCGCCGATTGTCCCTTTAATCCTTGGGAATATCTGCGTTGCACTTAGTCTTCTCTTAGTGGGGCTTGCAGGTGGTGTGGCTCTATTAATGATCAGTGTAGTTCTGTTCACTATAGGGGAAGTCTTACTCTTTACGATGATGGATATGTTGATCGATCGGATTGCCAAACCTGAAATGAAAGGGACGTACTTTGGTACGATTGGCTTTAATAATTTAGGGAGTGTTATGGCACCTATCTTCGGGGGGGTGTTGTTAGACCATTATGGCGCTCAGAATGGCCTTGCGATCTTCGTACCGTTGGCTTTAACAACAGCTTTTGGTCTTCCTTTTCTTCTCGTAGCGCACAAAAGACTTGTTGCCAGAGAGAAATTAACACTTGGTGTTGAAACTAGAGCAATAAAAGGATAACTTATCTAATTAAAAATGTCATTTACTGGATCATATTCACCTTAGTTAACATAATCATTATTATGTTAACTAACTATATGAATTAATTCATTTATCAGAAAATCGGGACCGTATCTTCGCAGAATATGCAATAGCTACGGTCTCTTTTACATAGAAAAAACGGTTAATCATATATTCCCTGCAGAAAACTCAACTGACCTTTCACATATTGCCTTAGCTCTAAGGGCTCAATGATTTCGGAATGTCCTATTATGCTCCAGATATTAGCACATGCACTTTCATAACCAAACATATTCACCTTTAAAATGAATGCATCCCCTTCTTCCCTCATTTCCATGACCTCTAGCTGAGATAAAGAAGACCTTGTTCTCTTATCGGCTCTAATCACAACAGGATAGACCTCTTCCTCTTTACAAGCTTGCTTAAAAACCTGTCCCTGCCGCTTCCAGTGCTCTTCTAATGAAAAATCCATAGGTATAGAGTACTCTTCTTCCAAAAGCTGCGTAGAGGCAATTCGCTCACATTTAAATGTGCGGATGTGCTTAGCTTCTTCACAGTAGGCTATAAGATACCATTCCTCTTTTTTCACCACAAGACCATAGGGCTGTAATTTCCTGCATGATATTTCTCCGCTAACCTTTTGGTACGCAATCTGTAGTTTCTGAGATCGCCAAACAGCTGTCCGAATAGATTCCAGACAGGGAATTTCTATTCGTTCTGTCCACCAAGGTGTGTCATCGAAATAAAAGCGTTTTTGCGCTTTCTGAATGTCAGGTTGGTAGGATGCGGGCAATGTTTTTTCTAATTTCAACAGCGTCGTTTTCAGCTTAAGACCCGATTCAGAATGTCCCCCAGAATAGATGCCCATACCTGTTAAATATAGATTGATTACATCTTCACCATGTAACTGCTTCAGGTTAACTGTGTATCCCTCCATTAAGGAGATGCCACCATTGGGCCCCGACATAGACAACAAAGGAATTCCAGCTTCAGCTAGCACATCAATATCTCTATAGATTGAACGTACAGAGGTCTCCAAGGCTTGAGCTAGTTCATTGGCCTTCATTTTCCCTCTCGATTCCACTAATAATAAAATAGCAATCAAACGATGCAAGCGCATGAGAACCTCCGAGCTTTTCTTTTTTATCTAGTATACTTCAAAATTCTTGCCATGATGTTGTCAGCAATAACAGGTTATGATTAGTTCATTACATAAAGGGAGCTGAAACATATGAAAATTGCCGTATTAGGAACAGGGTTCGGAGCTTATCATGCAGAATTATTGACGAAAAATGAGCGTGTAGACAAAGTTATTGTTTATGGTAGAAATGAAGCTAAGCTGCAAAATTTAAAACAAACGTTAGGCGTTGAGATTACCACAAATATAGAGGATATCATGCTTGATACCACGATTGATGTGATCGATATCTGTCTGCCCGTGACTTTACATAGACAGTATGCCGTTGAGGCGCTTAAACATGGAAAACATGTATTCTGTGAAACCCCCGTATGCTTTACCATTGAAGATGCCCTTGCGATGAAGGAAGCAGAACAATTGTATGGCAGACGAATTCTCGTGAACCAATTTATTAAATTTGATCCTGCGTACAAATATTTATACGAAACCACTTCTAATGAGAAATATGGAAAGCTTTTAGCCTTCACCTTAAAAAGAGAAACGTCTCCTCTCTGGGGGGATCTCGGACTTCATTCTATCTCCACAAATCTGATGATTCACGAACTTGATTTTGTAACGTGGCTGCTTGGATCGTTAGAAGAATACTTTGTGTGGGGAACCGATGGTGGACGAAGTGAACAAGCTTTAGTGCGTACCCATTTTCAGAAAACGAATGTCTCCGCAGAGATCGTTGTATCCTCACAAATGCCAACGGGTTATCCTTTTTCCGTAGGGTATGAGGCTTATTTTGAACAAGGAAAGCTAGTCTATCAAGAAAGTGACGACATGAACGGCACGGTTGAAGGATCATTAATTGAATATACCTCTGCAGGTAAACAGCAACTTTTGTTAGAACAAGCTAATCCTTTTGAAAAGAGTATTACGCATGCTCTCCAATGCTTAGAGGAGGGTTCTACATCAATAATCGAGTTAGACTATGCCTTACAAGCTATGGAATTAGCAATAAAAATAGAAAAAAGGCTTGTGTAAACATAGGGGTTGGTGTTAGGTATCCTTTTTCATGGGTTTTGTTTGTGGGGGTGTAGAACTTATGGAATTAGTGGATAGTAGCTAGGGAGAGGAATAGGTTTTGAGTTTTCTATTGTGAATTTTTCATATGTTGAAATTGTAGAATAAAGTAGTAAATTCAGTCCTTTTTGGTACGCTATGGTTAGTTCTTGTTCATAAAAAGCTGTTATTTCACAGCATTTTGGAGGGGTTTCATCCTTGGGATTAAGGTCGTTCAATTAGAGGATAAGTTAGCTGAACAGGCTGCCTATGATCTCGGCAGTCTGTTGTCATTGTACTATCGTGCCCCATTAGCGTAATCGCGAGATTTATTAAATCTAACGATTAGTTTCAGAAAACTGAATCGATTGGATTGTATCAGTTAGCGGGTCAAATTGGATCGATACAAAAACTCCAAACTCGTTACCTGCTTTGCTTCTAATCCATAGTTTGAATTTCTCTTCAGACTTTTTAGGTGTTAGTTCAGTACGACCAATGTGCTTATAATCAATTATGACTGCATTGTATCGTTTTTGTGTTTCCTCTACTGCAATTTTGCCCCATTTTGCGTATTCAGGCGCAGCCTCTACTGTAACAGTAGAAAAAATAAGTATCGCCAAAAATGATATCAGTATTTTTTTCATAATAACCGCCCATCTGGAGAAGTTTCCAGTAATATCTCCCACTTTATCCAAATGTATTCTTAGACAACTTAACGCCAGCGTACAGTCTACAACTTTATTTTTAAATTTATCAAGATCTAGATTTAGGAAAGTCAGATATAATAAAGGGTTCCACATATTAGTCATGACTAATATGTGGAACCCTTTATGCTTAACTATCGTACTCCGTTAGGATTTCTGTGGAACGAATATTTTAAATCGCGTTGTTACTCATACGGCATCTTGTCCTTACCCATATATAACACACTGTTATATATGGGTAATAGATGTAAAGTCGTTGGGTGTTCCATTCTTGTATATTTACCTGACACTCCCATATCTTTTATTGTATTGAATTCATCAACTCATAGTAATATTTAGAATCACTAGTCTTATAAAGGCTATACCAAGCGTCTAATGTTTTTGGAGAAAACACATCCAAAGCTTTCAAGATGTGTGCAGAAAATTCCAACGGAGCTATCCCAGATGCTGTGATCAGTTTTCCATCAGTTACAGCAGACTCCATTTTATAATGCTTTTCTCCTGTATAAGTGGGACAGATCATTTTAAGGTATTCCAGATCATTGCTTGTATGCCCGCGTGAATTCAGCAATCCTGTCTGGGCAAGTCCCATTGTAGCACCACAAATCGCTGCAACCCATATACCTTCCCTTAAACACCTTTCAGCGATTTTTAAGAGGGGGTGGTGAATGGTTTCTGTCCATGTATCTCCACCGGGTAAAATCAATAGATCGGATCTTTCAATACTGCAATCATCCAATTTGATGTCAGGCAATATTTTCAATCCGCCCATTGTAGTTATTGGAGTCTTATCAATTCCCACGGTAACTATTTTTGATGGGGCCAGCCCCTTTTTATAATATCTTCCCGAGTTCAGTTCGGCAGTTAAGTAACCTATTTCCCAGTCTGCCATTGTGTCAAACACATAAAGATATACCGTATTATTCATTTGCAAGTTCTCCCTATTTTACAATTCATCAAGTGATACCAACCATCGGTAATCAATGATTATCATCATTATAAAATGACTTCACTGACATCCGCTGTCAGTAAAGTTTTTAAAGTTGATAATATTCCATTAACTCCGACACAACACCAACAAGTTTTTCCTTCAAACTCTGTGGTTCGATTACTTGAATGGATTTCCCGTAGGATAAGAGAAAATTAGGAACATAGGTATGAATTGATTTTTCCTCAAGTAAAAAGATTGCTTGATTTGATGTACGCTCTTTCAGATGATGCCCCAAAAACCAATGCAGACATAAGTCATCCAACGCCTCTGACCTACCTTCGATAATTAAAGCAATTAACCCGTCCTTGCCGACTAAATCAGGTAATAGATTTCGCAAAAAAAATTCCCGAGCCAAAAAAGCTTCGGAACGTTTAAATATGTTTTGAGTCCGCTTGATTTGTAAAATCCGTTCTACCCGAAAGCTGCGGATCTCATTTCTCAGGTGGCAAAATGCAACAATATACCATTTATTGTTCCAGTACACCATTCCATAGGGATCTATCACCCTAGTCTTGGGTTGATCATCACGGCGTGTGTGATAATCAATTTCTACAGAGAATTCGTTTGCTACAGCTTGCTCCAATTCCGCCAATACTGGCTGAATAGAAGGGTCTCCCCTACGGTTTATAACTTCAAATCCGGCTAAATGATGGCTGAGAACACTTTCCTGTTCCTGATTCGAATACATTTTCAATTTGGATGTCGCATTACCTAAAGCCTCACTCAAAGGGTATCCCGCTTCTTTTGCAAAAACAGCAGCATGAAGAAGTGCTTTTTTTTCTTCAATATCAAATAGCAGAGGTGCTCTGATAAAATTATTCAGTAAGCTATACCCGCCATTATGACCAGTGTCGGATATTATAGGCACTCCACTGGCACTTAGCGCATCAATATACCGATAGACTGTCCTTATATTTATTTCTAACTTTTCGGATATTTGTTTTGCGGTCATTTTAACACCCGAATTCAGCATCCATAGGATTGCCAGCATATTATCGTTTTTTGGCATCACATATACCTCATCTTTTATTAGGATCGCTCAAAATTATTTGTTTTGCGAATCGCCTGCATCCCTTTATTCATCAATCTTGCAGCCTTTCAATCCTAACGTAGCATTCAATGTGTGTCGACTCCCGTAACTTAAGAACAATCTGCAATTTTTAACATTGCTGCTCTTAGCTCAACTCAACATTCTACTTTACCACAACTTGTGATACAGTTCACCGCGCTGTTTGTAACGGTAAATTTTTGGGCCATCCTTTGCAGAATGCTCTTTCTTTGATCCGCTAGGTTCCAATTGCCCTAACCGCCGTTCAGGGGACTAAAGAATATACACAGCATATACATCACCTGGAAGAATGGATATTCCCAGTTTCAATAAACTTGAGTGATGCGTATAGCCTTTACCAAGTAGACAGTTAATAACGCCTTTACACAAAAACAAACTTACCATGCGTCTGCTCATGAGCAGTAACGCACGGTAAGTTCCATCAATAATAACTCTTTATTTGGTAATATGTTGTATTTTTATGAAAATATCTTCCTTCTTCATTTATTTATGCCGTCATCAGTATTTAAGCTCAATATCCTTCCACATGGTATTCCCATCCTTGTCGAAGCCTGTCATCTCGGTAGCGCTCATCAATTCGCCTGTTTTGACATCAAAGAAAGCGCTCATTCTCAAACTATCATTCTCACGATTAGGAGAATTCGGCGAGATACCCATAACTCTTAGCAGCAGACGTGTTTTGGAGGAGTTAGGATCAGTATTATACCCGCTGATAGTAAAATGATACCCCTTGATCCAGTCATCTGCTATAGCAGGATTTCCTGGTTTCATCCCCAGTCTCTCAACAGCTTGTTTAACTGCATCGGAAGAATCAATTTGAATATCAGATATCGCATACTGTCCTTTTACAAGTAAATTCTTATCGTGCTTTTTCACATCAGTCTTAATGGCCATTCCATTATCGATCTTGATATAAATAAAAACATTCCCTTTCTTGCTGCCAAATTCGAGATTCCAAGCATCTCTTGTTCCATCCGAACCATCGGTTCGTTCCTGGGAAACAGAAGTGTCATCCGTGCTTGTTATGTTAATAAGTAATGGCTCTTCTTCCGTCAGCTTCTTCGCCTCTGAGTACCCAAGGCGCAGTGCCTCCATCGCGGTTACGCTCTTCTTTTCATTGGTTCCCTTATTCGTTATTGTGGCAGCTGGTTTATCTGTCTCGTTAATCATCTCACTGGTTGTTGTGGCGGCCTGTTCCTCTGATTTGTTAGAAGAGCCGTCGAAAAGAACATTTTTCATACTGAAGAATAGAACGACCATCATCACAATCAATGTAATTAAGGCTATGCTAACATATTTTCTCTTACGCAAGGCTGCTTCTCCTTAGTTAATGAGTATAAGAAACTTTGGTTACGCCATAATTAACTGCTGAAGTAGTTTCCGTACTGTCCACACAATGACGATTAAATTTTCCAATTTTTAACACACCAAAATCATACAATAATGTTTCCTTAAATGCAATTCTAGTCGCATATTTTAAAATAACGGCTATTATTTACATTAACTCGAAACGAAATTGATCCTAGCTCACTGGTTTCAAAGGTTAAACTTGCCCCTATTTATGATACGGTTCTCCTTGCATCACCAACTGGTAAACCACTTTCCGAAAAATCATCGTCCTCCAGAAACCAGAAGACGATTTTTTAAGGGTCGTTCTATCGCTTTCCATGTGCACTTCTTTTATCAATGCACGAAGTAATGCTTTCTTCTCCTCATTCGACGTATCATTGAACAACTCGTTAAATTGTTTCAATGCTTCATGAACCATGTCCTTATTGATATGTAACTGTTTGAAATTGATTTTGAGCAAATGAAAACCGCCCCCAAAACAGCAGGCGGTCAACCAAAACTATTTCATTCACCAGTAGTTTAATACAGAACCGATGTATCCGATTTGTAATATTGGATTTACAACAATGGAGGTTGTGATTAACATATTAACCTTTTGCTCTACTGTTATATTATTAACACCTCTCCAGCGCACAATCATTTTCATTAACACTTGTAACATAATGAAAAACAAATTGAATGCTACGAAGAAATAGCTCTTTATGAATGTTTTGGTGTCATAAACACCGAATAGATAAAAATCAAACGACCTATCAATATGATAATCGTTGTATAGACTAAACGTAATACTAAGAATTAGAAGTACATAACTCGTAGTGATGGACCATTTTAATAACCTTATATGGTCCCCGTTTGCAGCTCTATTAATTAATAATCCAGCTATTATGAAACATATAGTTCCTCCACCAACAATAGCTATTTCTTTAATTTCCATTAAACTCCCCTACCTATTAACATCGCATCTGTATTGTATACGTTCTAATCATTACTCTGTTCCATATTAACTTAAAGACTCCGCATTCGAGTTTAAGCCCAAAATTTCAATCACTTCGACTTGTCCCAACCTTCTTGAACCTGCCATGAAATAACCAATGACTCCAACTTTAATTCGATTTATGTGTACCTCTCTTCTCATCTCGGGGAAAAGTATCCACATTCTTGCAGTACCTTGTTTAGGCACCGGAAGATTTCTATCTAGAATAATGCTTCCGCATTTATCTTCAAATTCAGGATGAATTGCAAATATGCCAGTCTCTTTGATGTCGTCTCCGTCATATGCAAAATCACAACGCAATCCCTGGAACACGGGATGCTTTTTTCCACCCTCTTCTTCGGAATAAATCAGATATTTAATACTAAAATCCGGAGGAAGATTTCTAACCTTCTCATACGGAACCCACACTTCCATGACACAGCACCCTTCTTATCAACCAAAAACTTACATAAATAAAATGTACCATAAAACACTGCGTCATATAACTATTTGTCAGTTCAACAATACCTTAGCATCATTGACTCGGAGCCTCTGCTAGACACTGTATGTCAGCCCAGCCGCCATTCCCTTTAGGACGCTACGCTAGGGGTCTGACAGCAGGACAGCCTACAATGTCCGCCCCTCCACATCAATGAACCGCTCCGCTTGCAAACTCCATCACATAATTTGACGCAATTATTGACTTTCCAAAAATTTAAGTTATTTTATCTTCGACGAAGGAGGTGAATAGCCAATGTTCTATACCAATGATATGGTCTTTGTATCTTGCAGAGCTACTAAAAATGATAAATTTGCTATCTATACATTTGTGGACTTAGCGAGTTGGGAAAGATATCAGTTCCTCGGTAATCAGAATCTTACGAAGGATATCCCTGATAGGTCAAAGGTCGTTGCGTCGTTTACTCTATCAAAAAAAGACACCGGATTTAGTGTCTTTGTACATGCGATTACTGAAGTTAGTGAATAAATAAACAGATAGGCAAGGGTCTAACTTGCTTATCTGATTTTACTTGAATCCGAAAGAATATAGTCCATGTATTGTGCTTCTAATTTTTCACGCTTTAGTAGATAGCGGTCTTTAAGATAATCTACTAAATCATACTCTGAAAATGCTTCAAAACACTCTTTATATTTCTTCTTACTTTCCCACGTTAGATTACCCCATTCATTTTCATGATTGATTAAATAAAACATCATTGCTCGCGTTCTGATATCATCCACAGCTTTGTAGTTGGGTTTGTATATCTTTAGCCCTCGAAATACATTGTACTCCGAAAAAGCGTTAAGGTTTGTTTCAACTAGGGCTGCCTGACCTTCAAGCTTAAACTCCACTCGCCACCAATTTTTCTTAGTTTCAAGGAGATTTTCCTCTTCTCTTGAAACCTCTTCTGGGTTCATACTCAATTTTGCTTTACGTTCCAACAGCTTATTGTAAATGGTAACCCTATAATCGGATTCTTGAGAGCCAATATTCAGCGTCTGTAATTCCAAGCCCCTACCTCTTATATACATTCGCTTTCTAGGATGGTTATCCTCGATAAACTGATACTCTTCTAAATTAAGTTCTATGTCAAAAGCCAAATCTATTCTGGTCGCAGATACATCAGACAATAAAGGAAGTATTTTTCTTTTTAAAAACTGTATTTCTTTTGCTGTTAACTTATTTGGATTGAAATCAAGACGAAATGAACGCGCATCTTTAAATTTAAGTTTATCTATGATTTCGAAAAAACACTTATCGTAAAAAATAAAACCTGACGGTGTTCTTGTTTTATTACCTTTAGTAATTCTGATGTCATATTTATAGTTATCTAATAATTTTTGAAATTTGTCAGGACCTTTATAAGTCCAGTTTCCTAATAATGTTAGTCTATCAATGCTTATTTCAAACACATTCGGTTTCTTATCGTTATCAAACCGTTCAAGCCACTTCTCTATCTCTGATTTCAAGACACCACTTCACTTCTTCATAAAAGGCACTTCGGTAAAAATCTGAACCTAGCCGGCTATTAGAGTGTGCCGGCTTTTTTAAAAACGGAAACAATAAAGTGTTTTTAAGTTGTTTATGGCGTCTCATCACGTAAGGAGACGCAAACACCTAAAAACACATATTGGTTTCTTAAACTATTTCAAGCACTTGTTTTAAACTGTATAATGCTGCGTAACCTCTGTATCCAGACATTCTTAAAAATCCGACGATGGTTAACTGCTCTTTTTGTTCTGCTGATAGGTTAATCTTAGCCAGATTTTTTATCTCCGCTAATGTGCACATATCAATAACGTCCATATCTGGCTCTTCATCTTTTGTGAAATCATAAATTGGCTTTTGGCTGTTAATCACATCTTGCTTAAGATACATCCCGTACTTATTCGGTTGTATTCCCTCGTTCACACATTCACCTCCTTCCTCATATTTGCAGGTAAGTTTTTCAAATCCTACTTCACTTTCAAAAAAAGTCAACAAAAAAAGAGAGGCTTTACGCCCCTCCACCGAATACGGTATGTTACTATCTCTTTACCACCTCATCAATTCCTACTTCCATATGTCAGACGATAACACAGGCAATTCAACTCTCCGCTTTACCACTACTTGTGGTACGGTTCACCGAGTCTGATCTTAAACTAAGCTGCCCGTAAGTGAATAAGTTAACATTCATTCCCTCGAATCCTTTGATAGACATCCGCATAGGAAAACTTAAGTTGTTCTCGCAACTTTTTATTTTCTTCTTCGAGCTTCTTCATCTTTCGTTTTAAGGACGCAATGATGGTGTCCTTGTTGTTTTCATCGAACGCCAACAGATAATTGCATTTCTCCGCCTCATACGTTACACTCTTTATATTGACAAATTTGCAGGTCTATAAAAAGGAGGTTAACGTGCCATGTGTCCCCGTACCAAAGAACAAAATGAGCTCATACGTATGCAGCGCAGAGAACAGATCCTCGACTTCGCCGCGCGCACCTACTTCCTTACGGGCGGAAGCTTTGATATTCGCGATGTCGCCCGCGAGGCTGGTCTCGGTTATGGCACGGTATACCATTATTACCCCAACCGGCATTTACTAATAGAAGATGTGCTGAGCAGCGGCTTCGAGCGATGTGAGCAAGCCCTGACTCAATGGGCGAACATCAGCCGGGACACCCCTGACGACAGGAAGTTGTTAACGTATTGCAAGTCGTTACTCCGGTTGTGGCAGTCAGATGCCCGCGCATATCTCGTCTACAAAATGGCGGCGGAGCATTATACAGGCTTGCCAGAAAAAGATCGGCATCCTGCCAAAAGACGATTCACGGAAAGACTGTATGTTCCACTCCAATCGATCATCCAGCGCGAAGACGACAGCGTCGACCTTATGCTTGCCGTGTTGGTCGGCTGCTGCGGGCTGCACTACTATGCGAACACTTCCGAGTTGGACATCGATCGAATTGCCCAGCTCGCAATGCAAGCCATTACAAAGGAGTCCTAATACAAACATGGTTATCTTAAAAAGCAAGTATGAAATCGAAGCCATCCGCAAGGCATGCCAGGTTGTGGCCGAATGCCATCGCACAATTGCCCCGCTCATCAAACCGGGCATCACAACGAACGAGATTGAGCGCATATTCGAGGATATTATTTTGAAGCACGGCGCCAAACCATACACGAAGGGTTACAATGGCTATCAATATGCGACCTGTGCCTCCGTCAACGACGTAATTGCACATGGCTTCCCTACAAATAAGCCACTTGAGGAAGGCGATATTGTGACGATCGACACGGTAGCGGAGCTCGACGGCTGGCTCGGCGATTCAGCCTGGAGCTATGCGGTCGGGAAGATCTCACCGACGGCTGAGAAGCTGATGCGCATCACGAAGGAGTGCCTTGACCTCGGCATCGCGCAGGCACAGCCCGGCAATCGGCTCGGAGACGTGACGAGCGCAATCCAGCGGCATGCCGAATCGAACAACTTCGGTGTCGTGCGCGACCTTCTCGCTCATGGCATCGGTCGTGACCTTCACGAGGAGCCGACCTATATGCATGTCGGCAAGCCCGGCAAAGGCCCCCGCATCAAGGAAGGCATGGTATTCACGATCGAGCCCATGATCACTGAAGGCACCTACAACATGACAATTGACCAGGACGGCTGGACCGCCCGGACGCTGGACCGCAAGCTCGCCGCCCAATACGAGCATACGATCGCCATCACCGCTGAAGGACCACAAATCCTGACCGCGCAATAGAACAATTAGAAGCCGACCAACGAGAGGGTCGACTTCTTTTTTATTTATTGAGCAGAAAACGAATGGCCCGCGGACCGATTGAATTCTTAATGCGAAAAGGATGCGAAAAATCCCCCTCAATCTGAGGGGGGGTTCTATCGCAATGCATTACGTTTCGACTAACATTTCCTACAAACACTAATGATAGATGAAGATGACAGAGAAAACGGCGTTTTATCCCAGTCAGCATATTGATGTTCGACGCAAAAGCCGTGACGAGTTAATAAAGCATGTAGCGTATTCGGATCCGTGAACCGACAAGCAATTCGGGAGGTCGTTCGCTTATACCCCCAATCACGCATCGTGACCCAATGCATGATATGCTGGCCAGCATCGTAACATTGGGTGCCTGATACCTTGACGTTATTTCCATCCTTATCAATAAATGATCCCCATTCTGTCTCCTCTTGATCAGATAAATCCGTTCCCTCCGGATTTCGGGTCTCAAATGCAAAGATTCCATGAGGTTGTAAATGTTTGTGAACGGTCGTAAGCAAATCGCTTTGATCTTGATCACTTAAAAATGCCTGAAAAGCATTACCAGTCAAATAAATCATCGAAAATCGCTTGTCCGATTCGAAGGTACGGGCATCACCTTCCATAAAAGTTACAGTCAGCCCTTTCGCCTTCAACCGCGCATACGCAATCATCGCTGAAGAGATATCTACACCGGTCATTGTTATACCGGCTTTCGAGAGGGGGATCGTTGTTAAGCCTGTACCACAAGCAAGTTCTAACACTTCCCCAGAACTCGATCTGGCAAGCTCAAGATAGAACTGATATTTGTCCATTTCATCGTCAAATTCAAGATCGTAATTTACCGGATCTTGAAATTCTTCAAGATTGCTATGTTCAATCAACACCATTCCCCCTTTCATTCCTTGTTAGAATATAATCGAAATAAATGCTAATCGACAGCCATCGCGCTTAACAGTATTATTTTTCTATTTTTTTGATAACACGTTTGGTGATAAACGGTTATAATCAATTTTCATCAAACATACCAGTCCTCGTTAGTTCAACCCTGAACGTTCCATTTTACATTTTATAAAATATACTTTCACCATTGAGGAAGGGGCGACAATACTCAGCGCATAATTTGGGCATTCTTTCACGCATCCAGTCATGAACATGTACATTCTCTATCTGGAAGACGTAATACCCAATAATAGCGACCAACATTAAACCTTCCAACTGCAGTAGATCATTCACTGTATTTTCACACTCTCTGTAATAACCCTTTAGGAAAATATCTCTTCGATCGGAAGGCAGCATCATAGCTCCCATGGCTACATCAAGTAAAGCATAACCTTTTCCGAAAAAGCCAAAATCGATAAAACGCACCTTCCCTTCGGTTGTGATGATGATATTACCCATACACAAATCCCCATGAATAAGGTCCGGGCCAGCCTCCCCGCCATGGTCATCTAACCGGGAGTTGATCAATTGCAGCGTTTGTTCAATGACATTAGCATCAGAAGGCGTAAATAAATTCTTTTTCACACCCGAATGAATCACACGGATCATCCGTTCATTATAAGCTTTGCCTTGACTCGGGCGAATCTCCATACCTGAATGTTCGTACTGCCGAAAAAAAGTATGCAGTTCTGCTATTTGAGATCCCAGTTCTTTTACCAGTTCAAGATTGTTAACATCATTCATATTCATGTCTCTTCCATCCAACCAGGTGAGGACGGAGCAGTTTAGCAGTTCACCTTCGTATTCAATGATCGTAATAAGTTCACCCTCATTGTTTCTTACGGGAGTCTGTATTTCGTTGGTGCTCCAGCTTCCAAGCTTCTCAAGCATTTGCAATTCTCCAAGAATGCCGCTGTATGTATGTTGCAGACCTTTCATGTCCTCTATAAAAGGTTCATGAATGCGGAGTAAATATGATTTTCCCGTTCTGTCATTAACACGATAGGTTCTGTTCTCGTTATGCCTTAAGAAAATAATCTCAGGCTGTTGGATATCGTACCTGCCTAGTAAGTCCAAAATCTTCTCGTTCGTCATAAGGGACTCCTTTAAAATAGAAGGATTCATTGATTCAATCTTCGTCTGAGTCATAAAAATTGAAATCTACTACATTCTAAAAATCATTCAATTCACCAATTGTACTTCTACAACATTTTCGAAATATCCTGCCTATAGCTTGACGAAGCTGCCGGAATGATTTTTCGCGGCAGCTTCGTTGTGAAAGGATATTCAGCGCTCAGTTTCAATAGTCCAACCAAACTCTTTTATTTCTTAGTGATAGGCACCCATATTTCACTTTTAAAATTTGGCGATGTGATATCTTTGTGCTCATTCCATAGAATTTCAGGCCCTTTAATTAGCTCATATCCCGATGACGGAGCCCATTCCGAATATATTCGCCCCCAGATCTCTTGTAGCGCACTCGGAAAAGAGCCGACGACTGTGAACACAGCCCACATAGAGGCCGCCACTTCCAACTGATCCAAGCTATTCCATGCGTCTTTCGTAGTGGCAACGCCAATATAATGATCGAACTCTCCTTTTTCCTCCATACGTCCTTCAGAAAAATTTGTAGAGGCGCTTATAAACCCTGAGGGCTCAACATCAGAAAATCTCTTCATCTCATCAATCATTTCCGGCGTCAACCCTTCATACATAGACGCAATCTCCGGATTGACCCCTTGGAAAATGATTGGAACCCGTTTTTTTATGCCCACGATGCGGAAAGACTCTTTGTTTTCAATCCGGTAATTCATTTCATTTCCTCCTTTGATAGTCAGCTGAAACGACATCCGAGGGAACGCCTTAAGGGAATGTCCATGGACCCGAGCTTCTGAAGGACTAACCCCATGCAGGCTATGGAAAGCCCTAGAAAAGGAATCCGGCGAATTATAACCATACTTCAGAGCGGTATCGATAATTTTGATATTACTTTGTGAAAGCTCGAGTGCTGCCAAAGTTAGACGTCGACGCCGGATGTATTCCGACAGAGTAATGCCTGCTAGGAATGAGAACATGCGAGTAAAATGATATTCCGAACAGCAGGCTATTTTCACAACCTCCTGATAATCAATGGGATTTGTTAGGTTCTCCTCAATATAGTTTATTGCTTTGTTCAGTTGTACCAGCGTATCCATGACGTTGCCTCCCCTCGTTAATTATAAGGTTATCAGAGATGGTTTTTATCTTCCCGACTTTATCTGCACGATTCTGTAGGGTTTTTTCATGTTTCGATGAACAGAGACTCAATACGAGGAAGTTACTCTCTTCTCACAAGAAGGACTACTTTTTTTGAATGTCAAAATCATAGTTAACATAATAAAAATTATGTTAACTATGATCCGAAGTGCGTTCAGAAGCTCGATCGTCCACTCACTTTCACAACCTTTTCATAGCAAGAGCAAAACGCTCTATCGTCTCTTTGGATAACCCATTTACGTTCTTATTTTTTCCTTTTACCATCCGCAGTACAAACCGGTCTAACAAAGTTAGCTTCTCTTCATAGATCTCATCTACAAAAACTTCTTTCGTCACCGATTGGTCATATAACACTTCTGGAAACGCAGATTTCAATTCTTGTGAGGCCTGTTCACCTGTTGCTCCTGCACAAACAAACAATCCTACTCGTTTTTTCCCTAGTTCATTTTGATGTTTTGTTGTAAAATCAGTCATTTGTTTTTGGATTTTTCCATAATAAATAGATCCTCCCAAGATGACCGTATCATATCGTTCCAGTGTCGGCTCTTTAGCATGCATCAGGTTAACTACTTCGGTTTCTTCGCCCAGTTGAGATTTTAATAAATAAGCCGCTTTCTCCGCACACCCATATTTCGAGGTATACATAATTATTGTCTTCATTCTAATCACTCCCTGCCGCTCGCTGGTCACATATTATCTTAAGGGTTCACGTACATGCTTTAACAAAATAACCATACAAGCAGCAATAGCTACAGTCATCGTCGGAAAAATTACACATTCGGCTATAGACACAGCCACACCGCTATAGATCATTGCCACCAGCATTGCCGTAATTGCTAGCAGTAATGTAACTCCTTTAAAAACAACGACAGTTGCCAGTAGGTACCCAAAAGGTTGTCTACGAATGACCATAATCCCCGTTACAATTGCTAATGGGACTAAGATCGCAAGATCCAAAACTTGAATTACCAATGTACTATAGTGCTCTAGCCCTTGTGGCGGTGTTCCCCCCAGTAGTGAATTCAGTATTTTCCTTAGCCAGAGCAATAAAATCATAAAAGCAATAACCATTAGGGAAAAGCCGATTCCTTTAGAAGGTAAACTGTTTTTAAAGTAAGTATGTATGGATTCTTTATCAAAGGAAAATAAGGCTAGGATGAATGCGAAAAAACTTAAAGAAAACAACAGCACATAAACTAAAAACAATGAATTGTACATCGTCAGAAAGCTGTAGGATACGTAAGTATATAAAAAGTACCCCAAAGTGCCCGTAAGGAGCATCCTCCCCTTTATCGAGCCTTTAATTGTCATGATGAGCGAACTGAGCAGTAAAGGTATGGCAAGAAATAATGTAACTCCATCCTGTGCTTTAGCTTGTGCCGCCGCAGAGACAGAATCATGGCTGTACACTCCTGACCCCTGAAGCTTTACATCCTCGCCCCATATTGACGTGAAAGTATATTTTGTTCCATCACTTATCCCATCTGAAAACAATCCAACCGCTGTTGCAAACACTGCAATAACCGAAATCAACACCGACAGCACTACGACTTTCCTTATATGTTTTATAACAACCGCCCCCTCCCTTCATAAAAATATTTAGATTTCACCTGGAAGCAATAGCAACCATTGAATCCAAATGACATGAAATCAGAGCTTCGACCTGATCATCAGGCAGATCCTTTTCGACAAGCAACCGCATAATTAAACCGAATGCTGCACTCCATATCACCTGAGCTGTGAGTTCTACGAAAGCTTCTTGACGGTTTTTTTGTGCTTCAAATCTGTGCAAGCCCTGGCAGAGCATCCCAATCGCTTTACGTTCCTGTGCAGCTCCTCTAAATAGAACAGCCGTGTAACTAAGAACAGCCGGTGTATCGTTTAGCATGACATTCCGGTATTCTACACCCATATAAAGAGACATCCTGATGAACTTCTCCAATGATCGTTTTAAAAGTGTATCTGGAGGTAATTCCTGCTGTACCTCTTGTTGCACAGACTGAAGCTCAGAAAGCATATCCGTATATTTTTGTTGCAAATAGTTCTCGATAATCTCTTCTTTGCCTTTAAAATAATGATAAATAATTCCCGGTGAATATTCGATTTTCTCAGCGATTTTTCGGATAGACAGCTTCTCTATTCCCTCTTCGGCAATCAATAAAGCTGCATTTTGCAGGATTAGATTTCTCATTTCTTCACGCTCACGTACTTTTCGTTGTTCTTTAGTCATAAATTTGTCTCCTCATGTGTTGAACACCGTTTAATCTTTGAACACTGTTTAATATATGTTTTGGATTAGTATTATGTCAATATCCTTAGTCACATGTATTCCCCTCCTCCAATCTACATATCTGGACATAAAAAATCCGCCAGTCTATATAGACTGACGGAACCTTTAATTTGTGAAGTTAAAGGACTACAGACAGAGGGTTTTAGTAATGATAACCAACAGGATAAACAGAACCAGAATAGCTCCTGTGGAAGTGAAACCACCGTATCCTCCTGCAAATTCGCCCATTGTTGACTCCTCCTTTGTAATTGAGTACATCATAAGATATGCAATATTGCCCTCACTGACTGGGTATTTTGAACACAAAAAATAAACCAACGACCTTTTTTATGGTGAATGGTTTAATAGGTTGACATAATAAATGTTATGTTAACTTCAATAGAGAGCATAAGATGCTCCCTACATCACAATTCGTATATGTTCTTAATAGCTAGCCAGTTTTATAAAAAATCACAATTTCCTGACCTTCCGTCTTGACGCTCTCTTTGTCATTCTCTACTGTCTAGCGCTCACTCGCTTAGCCCCTTTTTCAATCCATTTGCCGTTAGTAGCAAGCTCCTTAGCTAAAAGAAACCAGCAATATAACGGTTTTTATTTCTTAATCCTATTAATAGTTAATGTGTTGAAGTATTGGCTGGGGTTGCCTTGCTGTGGATTAAAGCGCTCTTGAAACTCTCCATGGGTATAGTCCCCGATCACTTTATGCCAGAAATCACGAGCAGGTATATTCGCACGGACTTGTGAAACCTTCCATTCCCCAGAGTACATATCAAAGAGCTTATGCGCAGCCCATGTACCTACACCACTTCGGCGGTATTTTTGCATCACAAAAAACTCAGTCATATAAAACTGGCCTTCAGGATTACGCAATAACCTGTCCACCAAAGCAAAACCAGCAATATGCCCGTCCACCTTAAACAAATATGCGAATTTATTATTTCCGCTACTCCAATAAGCTTCTAGTCCTGGATAGGCCGGAAATACCCCGTCTTGATTGACATCAAATTCTAAATAACGGGTGAAATCATATAGGTAGAACTGCATTAATCTGCTTATAGTATGCTTACGTTCTTTGGGAACCAGCTCAATTTCAAGTTTCATTATGTGCACCTCTGACATTTATGTTTACTTCACATCATAAAGCTTAGCGGCATCAGGAGCAAGGCTCGGACCTAGTTTCCCCTTCATTCGAAGTCCAATCCGGGACAAAACATGTTAAGATAGAAGGAAGAGATTTTATGCAATCTATGGAAAAAGGTGAATCACATGAGCGTTCAAAAGAACGATGACCGTAAAAAACTTGATCAAAAGCTACCCCTCATGCCCTGGTTCGTTCAGCAGTTTATTGATTATAAACGCCCTGATCTCTCCCCTTCCACACTGCTGGAGTATATCCGGGATTATGAATCTTTTTTCGGCTGGTTGCGTGCAGAGGGCTTATCTCAAGCCGGCTCAAATACCGAGATCACACTTCTAGAATTGGAAACCCTACATATGGACAGTATTGTCGGATATCGGTTGCATCTAACTACTCGCGCCGAGGGAACGAACACTCGAGTTACTGTATCCCGTAAGTTATCTGCATTACGCTCCTTATTTCATTATTTAAGTCAAATCGCCGAGGATGAGAACTTTTATCCATTGCTTAAACGCAACATTATGGCTAAGGTTGAAGTCAAACGAACACATAAGCCAAAGGATACTGCCGCTAAGTTAAAGGGTAAGATTTTGGAAGATGAGGAATTACTGGAGTTTGTGGGGTACATTTATGAAGGTTATGGACGGGATGTGGAAGGTAACAAACAGGCATATTATTCGTTTCAATTAAATCATGAGCGCGACGCCTGTATTGCCAGCTTGATTCTGAACTCTGGCCTGCGTGTATCTGAGGTAGTTAATCTAAACGTAGACGATTTGGATGTTAACAACAAGCTGCTCTATGTCACCCGCAAAGGGAATAATGACGAAACGTTTAAGACACCTGTCTATTTTCGAGAGCAAGCTAAAGATGATCTAGCTCTTTATCTTAGTCTGCGCCAATCTCGCTACAAAACACCCAAGAGAGAAAAGGCCTTGTTTATCTCTCTCCCTAACGGGCGTCAAGAAGGCAAACGTATGACCAAACGTGCGATTCAAGAAATGATTATTAAGTACGCTAAACGCTTTGGTAAACCGTATCTTACGGTTCATAAGCTGCGTCATTCTTTTGCAACAGATTATTATCTGCAAAATGATATTTATAAAACGAAGGAACAGCTCGGGCACGCATCCACCGAAACAACTGAGATCTACGCTCATCTAACGGATAAAACGATGTCCGAGGCGATCGAGCGGCGTGCCGATAATTAATCATCACCAAGGGGAGCTTATACTTCGGATGAGTAGCCGCTCTTCGCTAGTGCAGAGTTGTTATCGGACGCAGCGGACCTTAAACGCAGGATTATCTCACATTTGGATTGCCAACGGACCCCAAGGTCGCTATTGGCCTGAAATACGCAAATATGAGCTCCATTCTATGAAATAGCGACGCTGAGGTCCGAAACCCCGCTTAAAAAGTGATAAATTTGCAAATAAGATCATCTGAGTCCTTAAGCATCCGCGGGGGATTAATCTCGGCAGTGGTGCAGGCTAATAACTCCAACCAGCAAAGTTGCGACTCTTCCGATAGGAGAATTGCTATGATAGTGTCGCCTACCCGGACATTTCATTCTCGCTTTTTTTCAAATTTGAGTACAACCGGCGGGCACCCCTAACCCTTTTATTGTTGCACTAAAAACCCACTTACGGTACGCAAGTGGGTTTTCTTATTCTAGTTTCTGGGGTAAAATCTCCCTTTAAACCGGTTGTAAGCGACTATTGGGTTAGCACGAAAACTGTTTTTTGCTTATCTATTGTGAATTTTTCATATGTTGAAATGTTGGAAATAATCCCGTTGACCCAGCAATTATATGGCGATTTCTGTGCGTGCGTGGATATCAACTACCTTTTAATCCTCGATGGCCAGAGTACCCTCCACATCTAGCCCCGAATCTCTCCTGGCAGCTTGATCACTGTTACCTTATCTCCGGCAGATAGCCCCTTTTCTTCTGGGGGTACAACTATCAAACAGTCGCTATCCTTGATCGTGACCGTTACGGAAGATTCATCAATGAGTGCCGGATAAGCAAACAGGCTGCCGTCTTTAATTTCTAACCGAGCTCGCACAAATCTAGTAAAATTATTCACTCTTTTATAATCTGTGCCGAGTGTAGCGCTCCATTCCGGTAAAAAAGGCTTAGAAGCACTTTGCATCAGTGAAATCACAAGCCGTGCAAACAGTTGAAACCCAACGAAACAAGCCCCCGGATTTCCTGATAAAGCTAACAGCAGCTTACCCCCTCTAACCGCAGCAGTAGTTACGCTTCCCGGACGCATCGTCACTTTATTGAATAACATATTACCACTTTGTTCGCGAACCAAGTCGCCCATGATATCATAATCCCCCACAGAAACACCACCAGTTGTAATCACAAAATCATAAGTTTCCAGCGCCATCTGTACTTTACTTCTAGCCAGCTCCAGATCATCCACAACAGAACCTAACATTACTGGAACCCCCCCTGTCTCTTTGACTAAAGCTTCGAGCATAGGGGAGTTGCTATTGCGGATTTTGCCAGGCTCCAGCGGCTCATGCACTTCCAGCAGCTCTGTTCCTGTGGCAAAGATGGCTACCTTGGGACGACGATAGACTTTCACGGTATGTAATCCAAACGCTGCAAGAACAGCTATATCCCCCGCAGAGATTAACCTTCCTGTAGGCAATACAAGATCACCTTGGCTTAATTCGAAACCTTGAGGTGTGATATTGCTGTTTGCTTCTAGTTTTTTTCGAATTCCAACGTAAGTCTTTCCTTCCTCTTCACGTCTCTCCGTGACCTCCAGCATCACCACAGCATCTGCACCAACCGGTACTTGTGCACCCGTCATAATTCTTGCGGCTGTTCCCGGAGTTATATCTACCGCAGGCACTGCGCCACACGGAATATTATCCACAATTTCTAACCATACCACTTGTCCATTAACACAGTTACGGGTATCCCCCGCGATAATCGCATATCCATCCATACTCGAACGATTAAACGCAGGAAATGGGTGTGGAGCGATCACTTTTTCAGCCAAATAACGTCCACAACACTCATCCAGCGATACGTCTTCTGATTCTAGCGGATTGGCATATTTGATTATTTTGGCCTGAGCTTCTTTTACTTGCAGTGCTTCACGCTGAAATTTATTATCCTTCATAAAGACCTCCGCTCTGAATCGTCGATGTTTGCAGTAATAGGTATTATTTTAACATGAGACCTCTTGAAGTAAAATTATAAACACAAAAGGCCACCATCCATGTTTATGGGCAGCAGCCTTTTCTACAATATTTTTTCCGGTATAGTGATCCATTACTTCTCTACTAGGCTAGGATGCTCTAATTACCTTTACATCCCCAGGGATTATTTTCTCCCCTTCATAAAGCATAAACCGTCCATGTTGCCACTCTACACGCAGTAGACGTGAATCATCTGATTGATATTGCCACACATGCTGCTCTCCACCATTCATAAATGGCGTCTGACCTGCAACAGCGACAAAACCTTCATATTCTTCCTCCAGGAAAAATGTATAGCCATCGAGCTCAAGTGTCGCTGGAACCTCAGCAGGATTATCTAACCGCCCATCGATAGGTCTGTACAATCCATATTGCAGCTGTTCCCGCTCTTCTATATGAAGATAAGCTATCTGGCTTCCATCTCTAAGGGTCAGAACTACAGCATTACGGCCCCGATTATGTGTCCGGCCAGTAACTTCATAGGTGACAAGCGATACTTCACAAATGTCTCCGGGAGACAAATTAAGCATACTTTTTTGAACTTCCTGAGGCGCTGGCTTAGAGAAAAGGTTACCTATACGTTTCCACATACTCAACTTGATCGTTCCTCCTACATAAAGGCGGTAATAATTAAAGCACCCGTAATTTGCAGTGAACCTGATAGCAGGCCATATCCGATTTTACCAAGCTGTGTACCATGATCCAGATCCAGCTTCCCCCAATTTGCTAGTAGAAGTCGAACCGTTCTTTCTAAAATTAACAAAAGCAAAAATGATACCAACGAAATCAGCAACGCATCTAGCAAACTATTGGAAGCCGCTATCGATGAAGATAAAATGAAGGCCTGAGCTAAAAGCTTCATTACAAACCGTGTAGTCACCGCCATATTTCCAGCCTTTAACTCTTCTATATCGTTATAACGAGTAAAAAGTGAATCTATATACATCAGTACAAACAGCAACACAGCGCCGCTCACCGTCCACACGACCATGGACACCAGAATATGGAGATCCATTCTATAGCCCCCGCTTAATCATTTTGCATGCCTTTCATAAGCATAGATAAAGCGAAGAAGAAACGAATTTCTGTCTCCCCTTCGCCTGTGAACACCAGCCGTGAACCGGCTAAAGATCAAATGTTATTGCTTCTCGTATTGTTTCATCAGAGCCGCCAGTTCATCTTCAACCGCTTGATCTTTGTTCAGCTTCTCGAATTCATCATCCAGAGATTTATTGCCTGAACTCATCTCATTGCTGGCTTCAGCCTGAGCTTCTGCTTGCAGCATTTTATCTTCCATACGTTTGAGTCCTGCAGACGCTGAATCGGAACTAAATCCGCTCATTGCCTTGTTGATCTCGGTTTGAGCTTTGGCAGCATTATAACGTGCAACCAATGTCTCACGTTTGTTCTTCATTTGGGTAAGCTGTTTGCGCATCTCTTCAAGCTTGCCACGAAGGTTATCCGCAGAGGCTTTGTTCTGATCAAAGCTGGCTTTGTATTCTACCAGTTTAGCTTCAGCAGCATTTTTCTCTTCCAGAGCGCGGCGAGCAAGGTCAACATTACCCGCTTGAGCTGCTGCATGAGCCTGTTGGGTACGTTTGTTAACAAGCGCTTCTTGTTCTTCATACAGCTGTTTGAATTTCTTCTCAATGGCGATTTGCGCCGCTACAGCTTTTTCTGCATCTTCTAAATCTTCGGTCATATCACGAATGTATTGATCTGTCATTTTAATCGGGTCTTCTGCTTTGTCAATAATCGCGTTCACATTAGACATGGTTAAATCGCGCAATCTTTTAAATATAGACATGGTTTCATTCCTCCAAAAGATAATTTAATTCCTCACATGCTATCTTTTACGTAGAATTGCCACTACCGTTTCATATTTGTTGCGCTAAATATTGATTTACTTTTAAATTCACAATTTCCACGACTTCCATAATACCTTCTTTCGTGAGATTGTCGTAATGAATCCCCATCACTACTGTGACCGTCTTGTTCAGCGCTTCAGCTACTCTGATCGCAATGGGCTCGCTTATCGTGTGCTCTTTATGATGAGGAACCGCTGAAGTCAGTACTTTAACCTGCTCCCCCTCCAGATAAGCAGTACTCGTCGCACCAATATGCCGAACCCCTCCACTAATTAAGAGCAAGAGATCACGTCCGACAGCCGTCGCCTTCAGCTCAATATCCTCAGGATCAATCTGGTTAGTAGTCAATAGTATTCCCCTCACTACTTCACTTTATATAATGCCCCGTATTTCCTCTAGTGATTGAATATTTTCTTCAACCATAAATTGCTCAAGCTCTGCAACTAGCTGACTACCTGCACGCAAGTTCATGAAATTATAAGTTCCCACTTGGATAACTGCAGCACCTGCCATAATAAACTCGATGATATCCGTTGCTGAAGTGATGCCACCCATTCCGATCACGGGAATCGTTACGTTTTGTGCAACTTGATGCACCATACGCAGAGCGACAGGCTTAATCGCAGGTCCAGACAATCCAGCATATAAGTTATTGAATACACTGCTTCTACGGCGGACATCAATCTTCATTCCTGAGATAGTGTTGATGAGCGAGACAGCGTCTGCACCCTCCTCCTGACACATTTGTGCCATTTCAACGATATTTTCGGCTCCCGGCGACAGCTTTACAGCGAGGGGCAGTTTAGTTGCGCGTCTAACAGCCTGTACTACTTTTTGAGCTTCTGAAGTTTGGATCCCAAACGCAATGCCGCCCTCTTTAACATTTGGACAAGAAATATTCAATTCAATCATGTCTACCGCTGTCTTACCTGCACTCGCACGAGCATCTGCATCCCGCTGAATCATCTCAGCTCCAAGAACATAATCTTCAAGTGTGCCTCCACCCAGGTTGACCAAACGAGCGGTGTCGAGTGTTTCCCAATAAGGGCATTCTTTATCTAAAAATGCAGCTACACCCGGATTCTCGAGTCCCACACTATTCAGCATACCAGAAGCTGTCTCGTATACACGAGTGCCGGGATTCCCCGCTTTCGGATTGAGGGTTAACCCCTTGCCAGAGATTCCGCCCAGCAGAGACACATCATACAGCTTGCCATATTCACGGCCAAAACCAAACGTTCCAGAGGCTATTATAATTGGATTTTTAAAATGAACGCCAGCAATTGTTGTGTTCAACTTAGTCATGGAAAAGCACCTCCTCAGAAAGAAACACAGGTCCGTCTGCACAGGCCTTCTTTTGGCCATCACGGCAGGATACACTGCAGACCAGACAGGCTCCAATCCCACAAGCCATTCGGTTCTCTAGAGAAAGGTATACTTTCGTTCTACTGCCTGCTTCTTCAGCAGCAATGCCTTTACGTTGAGCAGCTTTAAGCATAGGGTGTGGGCCGCAGACAAAGACATGATCATATTGGCTGAAATCCACACTATCCAAAATTAAACCGCCAACATCGACTACAAGCTCACTTGCAAGTGGGCGAAACGCTTCTGTCCGGTAAGCTTCACGGCTAAAGCCCAAAAAAATATCACTCCCCGGAAGCTGCTTCGCGCAATAATAAAGCGGTGCAATTCCGATCCCACCGCCGATGAGTGCAACCTTCCCTTCGACCTGTGGAAATCCATTTCCAAAAGGGCCCTCAAGCTCTACCGAATCACCTGAACCCAGTCGTGATAATATCTCCGTACCTTCCCCAACGACGTGATACAGAAATTCAACACTATCCTCGTGTACTTCATGTATACTTAAGGGTCTGGATAGGATGGGGTAAGCTCCCCATGCCCGTAACATGTAGAATTGACCCATTGCTCCGCCACTATTCGTCTCTACCTTAAGGTGATACACACCATCTGTCAGCCGTTCGTTACTTAGAACCGTCCCCACGTTATCAAGCTCCTTCAAATTTTATCTTTATTAAGATTGCCTTAGAAGGAGCATAAAATCTGTGACAAACTTCACACCGAAAATGGTCTAGCCTCTTTTCCAAATCCCACGTTCATAAGGTTTAGGTACATCATGTACGCCACCAAGCGCTTCTTCAGCATGTAAAGCCCAATAAGGATCACTTAACATCCCACGGCCAATAGCTACAAGCTCCGCCCTTTTTTCTGCAATGATGGACTGTGCCTCAGAATAGGCTTCAAGCCGTCCTACCGCAATTACTGGCACTTGTAATCCACTGCGAATATATTCTGCCAGATCTGCTTGGTAGGCTGGGCCCGCATTAGGTCCACCATTAGAGCCAATGGGACCTTCACCACCTGAAGACACATGGAACATATCCACTCCAGCATCCTTATATCGGCGGCAAAACGCCAGGGCATAGTCAGCATCATATCCACCATCAACATATTCTTTCGCGGAAACCCTCATGATCAAGGGCATATCTACTGGCACTACTTCTCGGATTGCTGCAACTACTTGTACTCCAAAAAGTGCTGGATCTTGTCCATATTCATCCAATCTGATGTTGGTCAGAGGTGAATGAAACTGGTGAATTAAGTAGCCATGCGCACCATGAATCTCCACAGTATCAAATCCTGCCTCCACAGCTCTACGAGCGGCAGCACGAAAGGCTTCTATCATCTCAAGGATGCCTTCCTTAGAAAGCGCCTGTGGCTGCTTAGAACGAGCATCAAATGGAATTGCAGAAGGGGCAATCGGCGGTTCAGCATCGACTGCTTTACGTCCAGCATGACCTAGTTGAATGGCTATTTTTGCCCCATAGGCATGTACACTTTCTGTGAGCTTACGATAAGCCTCTATATGTGTATCACTCCAAATCCCTGTATCCCGGTTCGTTATTCTACCGTCCGGGTGGACTCCAGTCATCTCGACAATGATTAGACCAGCACCTCCAACAGCACGGCTAACATAATGAACAAAATGCCAATCATTAGGAATTCCATCCTCTTTATCCACCGAATACTGGCACATAGGCGGCATAACAATACGATTTTTCAGCGTTAAACCCTTCAATTCATAAGGTGCAAACAATTCTGACATCCTTGTCCCCATCCTTCCACCTGTCTATAATTGGCCCGGGAATATCCCGTTCTATTTAGTATACACGCATTAGGGTGTGCAAGAAATCTTTACCAGAGCCCTTGAAGAAACGGCATAAATTCATCCTTCAATGGAGATAACAATGAAGAATATGGTGATGATCAGGTAGTAAAGGAGGCATATGGGGATGTATGATCAACGGAGAGTCCAGAAACTGCTAGTAGTATTAGGATCAATCATTGTCCTGCTATTTCCAACCTCTTCAGCAGAGGTTGCTTCAGCCCCAGCTCAGAGTCAGAAATCCTCACAGGATCAAATTAAAAGCACGCAAACCACTGACGAAGACAAGGCGATATCTGCGGGAACTTCTACTACAAATAATTCAACGAGCAGCAACAATAAGAACACTAAGGGCTTGTCTCTGAGTCAGCTATTACACAAATATCCCGAGACCTTTAAGACCAGCGGTCCTCGGAATAAAGTCATCGCCTTAACTTTTGATGATGTGCCTGACCCAAGGTTTACACCCCAATTGCTAGATGTTCTTAAGAAATATCATGTCAAAGCAACCTTCTTCGTGGTGGGAAGCCGAGCTGAGAAACATCCCGCTCTAGTGAAGAGAATGATTAGAGAAGGACATGCTATTGGAAATCACTCTTATGATCATCCTCAGTTTGTAAAGCTAAAGATGCATGATTTCAGATCACAGATCATTGAGACCGAGAACATTATTCAAACCTTAGCCGGATATAAACCACGCTTGATTCGTCCACCCTATGGAGATATCTCTGAGCAACAGTTGAGATGGGCAAAAAATCATGGTTATAAGCTTGTAAATTGGAATGTGGATTCGTTGGACTGGAAGGGACTTTCCAAAACTCAAGTTAGAAATAACATCTTAGCTAATGCTGGAAAAGGAGCAATTATCCTTCAGCATGGTGGAGGTGGGCCGGGTAGTGATCTTCGCGGAACGATTCAGGCTTTACCTGAGGTAATCACGATTATGCGTAAACGTGGCTATTCTTTTGTTACCGTTCCTCAATTGCTGCAGGTCTCTAAAAATAAATAAACAAGAAACGGAGGCAGCCGCTAAGGACTCCCTCCGTTTCTTGTTTAACCTTTTTAACCCATTTCATATCTTTATAATAAATCTCTATATTTTTATCTAGCTATTTAACAATGTATAATTGTACATATTGATAACCAAAATCGGCTACAAAGCTTTGGCTGCCTGGGATAAAGATATCGATCCGGTTACCTTTAATGGCACTTCCCATATCGGTTGCAGTAGCCAGAAAAGCTTCTTTAGGCAATCCTGCGTGTGAATGTCCGGTAACCAATACTTTTGTTCCGAGAGGAATTACACTTGGATCAACTGCGATGGTTCCTAGCTTGAGTGGGTTCCCGAAATAATCAACGGCACCCCAGCCTCCATTCTCACTAGCCGCTGAGGAATAAGCAGAAGCCTTAACTTGTATCGATTTCTCGTAGTTAAAGGACTTGCCCCATGCTTCAACTGTTTTTGATTCTGGAGTAACATTCAGGCTTGGTGTAAGCACTGGAGTTTCTGTCGTAGCCACAGACTCTGCTTGCATTTTACTTGGGATCGTTATTTTAAGTCCATCGTAAATATTAAGAGCAGCAACGTTTGGATTAGCTTTCATTAAATCATTAACACCGACATTGTATTGCTGAGATAGAGTATAGAAAGTATTGCCTTCCTTTGCAATATGAACGCTGTCTGCAAAAGCAGGAGCGGTGTGCAGCAATGCACTAATTCCCATAACTGCAGCAAGGGTTTTAATGGTTCTGAACTTGTTCTTCATAAATGCCTCCTCTTTAGATGGGCGTAAGCGGTATGACTTCCGTATACGCTCGTGTACATTTCCTGTACTTATGTACATCTTGTGTGATGTCCTGATGTATTGTTGTCATTTGTAAAACTGACAGGACTTAATATATCACAATTTTGTAACCTATGCGTATGTAATTGTTACCATTCTGAAATAACATGTTTAATTATTGTCTTTTGTCCATTAAGAAGTTAACGTAATTTTGATTATGTTAACTAAATAGCGACAATCACATCCTATTATATAAGATAATTAAATAATATTCTTTGAGATTTTACATAGATTTAACATTTCGTGCCTCATCCAATAGTAAAATGATAGAATATGATAAATAGATTTGAGATATAGACATCGAAGCATATTTGGAGGTCCCATGAATACAGAAGAGATTAAAAACAATCAGAGCAGTCCAGCCACTGCTTACCTCAATAGGGATTTGAGCTGGATCGAGTTTAACCGCCGCGTACTCAAGGAGGCGCAGGACCCTGATAACCCTTTAATGGAACGTGCCAGATTTCTGGCGATCGTCTCGAGCAATCTGGATGAATTCATAAGCGTTCGTGTGGCGGGAATTCAGGATCAGATCCGGGCGGGCTATACTAAAAAAGATTTCACAGGCTACACCCCTTCCGGGCTGTATAAACGCCTCATCAAACGCGTAACCAAAATCATTGCCGATCAATACCGGACGTTCCGTGATATTTCGCGGAGTTTGCATAAAGAAGGCATCGTATTTGTGGATTATGAGGATCTTACCCATGCCCAAGAGCAGTCCATAGAACAGTATTACCGGGATATCATCTATCCTGTACTAACGCCAATGGCTGTTGATCAGAGCCGGCCGTTTCCACTCGTGCACAGCCAGTTTATCTACCTAGCTGTTGTTCTTACTCGTAAGAATGGTCTTGAAGAGGAGCCTTATTTTGCTATCCTGCAAATTCCTTCGAATCTGCCAAGATGTATCCCTCTTCCCCACCGCTCTAATAGTAAGAAAAGACAATTTGTATTTATTGAAGATGTGATCCGCCATCACATTCAAACCTTATTCAGCGGTTACGAACCTGTTGCGGTTAGTGAGTTTCGTTTGACTCGTAACTCAGATCTTACGATCGATGAGGAAGGTGCAGAGGATCTGCTGGAAGAGATCGAAAAAGAGCTGCGCAAGCGTCGTCGCGGGGTGCCAGCCCGTTTGGAAGTACAAAAAGGTATCCATCCCTATGCTCTTGAGCAGCTGCAAGCGGAATTTGAGCTGGAGGACTTCGTATTTGAAATTGAAGGTCCGCTTGATCTAGGCTTTCTTCGTAATTTTGCCGGAAGCTTAAAAGGTTTTGGTTACATGAACTATCCACCTATTGAGCCGGTTTATCCTGCTGAATTTCAAGAAAATGAGGATTTCTTCGAGGTGCTGCGTGAACGGGATGTATTAGTCTACCACCCTTACGAGTCTTTTGATGCAATGACAGACTTTATCATTCAAGCTTCAGAGGATGAGCAAGTGATGGCGATTAAAATGACCTTATACCGTGTCAGTGGAAATTCTCCACTTATTACTGCACTAGCCAATGCTGCGGAGTCTGGTAAGCAAGTTACAGTGGTTGTAGAGTTAAAAGCTCGATTTGATGAGGAACGGAACATCGCTTGGGCACGCCAGCTTGAAAAATCAGGCTGTCATGTCGTTTATGGTCTGATCGGACTCAAAACGCATGCCAAAGTGACCTTGATTGTCCGCCAGGAAGGCCCTGAACTGCGCCGTTACGTGCATGTAGGCACAGGAAATTATAATGACAGTACAGCCAAGGCCTACACGGATCTCAGTCTATTCACCGCCCAAAGCGATATCGGACTGGACGCTTCTGAGCTGTTTAATCAAATGACTGGATATTCGGCTAATTTTGACTGGCATTCCTTCATTGTTGCACCGACGAATATGAGCTTATCCTTGCAAAAGCTAATGATGCGTGAAGCTGAACATGCACGGGCAGGCAGACCCGCTCGCATAATCGCCAAGATGAACTCGCTCTCTAATCAGCAAGTAATAGACGATTTATATAGCGCAGCCCAAGCCGGAGTCTCCATTGACTTAATCGTGCGAGGGGTTTGCTGCCTACGTCCGGGAATAGAGGGCTTAAGCGAAAACATTACCGTACGCAGTATTGTAGACCGTTTTCTGGAGCACTCCCGGATCTATTATTTCGAAAATGGCGGCAAACCTGAGGTGTATTTATCCAGTGCCGACTGGATGACTAGAAACCTAACCCGCCGGATTGAGCTGATGTGTCCTGTCAGAGACAGCGGCATCCGTAAACAGATCGTCAAGATTCTAGAGTTGTCTCTAAAAGATAATGTTAAAGCCAGCTTCTTGCAGGCTAATGGATATTACGAACAACCAGACGACAAAAAGGCCCCTTTCCGGAGCCAGTTTGCTGCAATGGATGTTACACGTTGGAAGGGAAGCCGAGTTTTACCTTCACCGCCCAAGCATTCTTAAATGCTTTTATCGCGTTCTCAATGTCCTCTAGGCCAATTAGCAGTGACGATGCGCCCTCTAAGTCCAGATGAAGCGTATTGCCGTGCAGATTGGCCTTCAGGCCGCTTACAATTCCAATCTCCGTGCTGTCCAACGCAATGCTAAGCTGGACAAGCGACCCGAGCTTATGAATCCACTCTTCGTCGGATGGCAGCAAAATGTCCTTATGTTGTTGGAACAATTTCTGCTTCCGGCTTTTTGTGCTGTATGAGGCAATCATGGCGCAAAGAATAAGCTGACGGTGGGTAAGTCCACGAATTGGTGAATTCATCAACCAATACAAAGTATGTCTTTTGGATTGGTAATAGTTAATATTCGTTCCCGTACGATGCAGCATGATGGACACGTAAATTAACATCTCGTGCTCTGCTCTATTCGATTCATCTTTAAATGCGTCAAACAGGCTGAGTGCTAGCTTGTTGATATGATCTAAATACCGTTTAGAAGTATGAATATCAAAGCGAATGATCGTGTTTAAGCTATATTCCAATGCACTATCACGCACTGGCTGCTCCGGCTCCAGCAGATCATGCAGCAAGCCTTCTCTGAGCCCTTCCCCGCTGATTACCGCCTCACTCGCCCCAATATACTGATACACCGTATGGAAAATAATCAACCCGGATACAATGATATCCGCCCGACTCTTAGATAATCCATCTAAATCCTTACGTTTTTCGTAAGGCATTGAAGGTAGGGTGTTCATAAAGTGCTCGATCGTCTCACTGGTCATCGTATAGCCATGGGAGTTAGGCAATGAGTATGCTCGTGTCTTCTGATCCAGCTTCCCTAAGGAACGAACCGTCCCTCCTAAACCGAATAAAGGAAGTCCAGCTTTGGCATTTAGCCAATCATGCTCAACCAGTCTGCCCAGAACAAAGGTCTGCAGCTTGTGAATCTGCTCATCGCTCCAATTCCCACCTTGACCGAACATTAGGTTGGTATTTACTGCCCCGAACGGGAAAGAAATGCTGTGTTGATAACGCCGCTCACAAAAAAGAGTGATTTCAGTACTCCCGCCACCAATATCAATGACATAACCATCCTCTACATTAAAGGCATTAATAACACCCAAGAAGCCATAATATGCCTCCTGGTGGCCACTGATCACCTCAATCGGAATGGAAGAGGATTGTGACAAAAAGCTTATTATTTCACTTGAGTTAGCCGCATTACGAATGGCTGCCGTTGCACCCGCCCGAATGGTTTCCACTGCAAAAGCGTTGCAGATTTCCTTAAACTGCCGCAAGACCGGAACTATCGTTTCCATGTCCTTTTGTTCCAGTCTATTCTCCTTTGTAATCTTCTCACTAAGGCGAGCGGAGTACTTACACTCCTTGATGATCTTATAGCCTCCTTCGCGCGTTGTATCATAAATTACAAGACGAATGGAGTTCGAACCAATATCAATAATGCCTATCCGGCGTAGATCATCTCTCATTATGTATGTACTCCTTTTCCTGTTGATTGACTGACCATCTATTATACATGGTTTACATAAATAAATGAACTCAGCCCCCAGCGATATATTCCCACATTACCCTCAGGACCCTATAACAAAACGGCCACCGGATACTTGTCCAGGGCCGTTTTGACGAATTCTTTATAATACTTTACTTAAAAAATCCTTAGTCCGAGCATGTGTAGGATTACCAAATACTTGTTCAGGAGTACCCTGTTCAACGATGAACCCGCCATCCATAAACAGAATGCGGTCACCCACTTCACGGGCAAAGCCCATCTCATGTGTAACAATAACCATTGTCATTCCGTCTTCGGCAAGCTTTTTCATAACCTCAAGTACCTCTCCTACCATTTCCGGATCAAGCGCTGAGGTAGGCTCATCAAAAAGCATCACATGGGGCTGCATGGCTAATGCACGAGCAATCGCGATCCGCTGCTTTTGTCCACCGGACAATTGAGCTGGATAAACATCCTTTTTATCTTCAAGGCCTACAGTCTTGAGGAGCTCCATTGCGAATTTATCGGCCACAGCCTGCTGCTGTTTTCTTACTTTAATCGGTGCGAGCGTAATGTTTTGCAGAACGGTTTTGTGCGGAAAAAGGTTGAACTGCTGAAAAACCATCCCCATCTTCTCACGCGTTGCATTGATATCATGCTTCTTTGAGGTGATCGATTCCCCTTCAAAAGTGATCTCGCCACCTGTAGGCTGCTCCAATAAATTCAAGCAGCGCAGAAAGGTACTTTTTCCCGAACCACTGGGCCCGATTACAACGACAACCTCACCCTTTTTAATCTCCAAATCGATTCCTTTGAGAATCTCCAGCTTTCCGTAATGCTTCTGCAGGTTCTTAACGGCGATCATCGGTATTCAGCCTCCTTTCGAGTCTACCTAGGATCTTGGAAAGCGTAAATGTTAGAACAAAATACATAAATGCAGCAATCACGAGTGGTGTCATGCCATCATACGAAATCGTTGTAACTGTACGAGCTTGAAACATCAAATCCGTTACTCCGATAAATGAAATAATCGATGATTCCTTGATAATGGTAATGAACTCATTACCGATTGCCGGAAGAACACTTTTAAGTGCCTGAGGAAGTACAATATGACGCATGGTCATCCCTTGTTTCATTCCAAGTGAACGTGCGGCCTCCGTTTGTCCACGATCGACACCCTGAATCCCGGCACGAAAAATTTCTGCCAGATAAGCAGAACTGTTAATGGAGAGTGTAATCGCCCCGGACTGAATCGGAGTAAACTCAATCCCAAATGTCGCCAGCCCGTAATGGATGAGAAACAATTGCACAAGCATTGGAGTGCCCCGCAAAAATTCAACCCAAGCTGTGGCTAAGAAACGTAACACTCTCCATTTTGACATGCGTAGTAGAGAGACGATAATCCCAAGAATGAAGCCAAATAATACACCAAGAACAGCAAGTAGCAAGGTATATTGTAGTCCAGTCAAGAAAAGATCACGATAATCATAAGCCATTCTAAATAAAGTAATATCCAATATCTTATCCTCCTATCTCCAAAAAAATAGAAAATAGCAAAGTTCCGCTATTTTCTGTAATACACATACAATTTACTTCAGCAGACCTAAAACAATATACATTCCTTACTTCGTGCTTTCAGCAAGCTCGCTGGCAGCCGCTACATATTCATCAATCTTACCTTCTGATTCTAGACGTTTAAGTGTAGCATTTACTTTATCCAGAAGCTCTGTATTGCCTTTTTTAATCCCAATTGCGTATCCATCATCTTCTACTTCAGGCTTAGCATCGGTAATTACAAGACCCGCTAAATTCTTAACAAAAGATTTGGCTACAGGTCCTTCAATAATTGCTGTATCGATACGGTTAGATTGCAATTGCAGAACGATCTCGGAGATTTTACCAAGAGAAGTGATTTTTGCGCCTTCAATCTCTTTGGCGATTTCTTCTTGAATAGAGCCTGTCTGTACACCAATTTTGGTACCCTTCACCGCATCCATAGTAGCGTATTTATCTTTATCTGCTTCGCGCACTACAATAGCTTGCTCTGCTTTGTAATAAATATCTGAAAGTTCAACCGCTTTTTTGCGTTCTTCAGTCGGGCTAAGACCGGAAATCACCATATCTACGCGTCCACTGGACAATTCGTTAAGCAGTGAATCAAAAGGCAGATCCTTAACTTCAAGCTCAGCGCCCATGTCGGCAGCAATTTCCTTAGCGATGTCGATATCAAAACCTACGATGGTATCTTTTCCGTCCACTACTTTATGGAATTCGTACGGAGGAAAATCTGCACTTGTTCCCATAATCAGCTTTTTAGTAACTGCACCGGAATTTGCATTACCACTAGCAGCGGTATCATTATCATTTTTATTTTGACCGCAGCCTGAGAGCAGACCTACCGCTAATACCATTCCTAAACTAAGTTTACCCCATTTGTTCATTTCTATATCTCCCCTATTCATATGAAAAAATCTAAGTTGACCCAATGACTGACTTATTATAAATCAGAACGCATGAATATGCAAAGGCATAATTGTGACAATAACTTCCTTTTAATGGATTTCTATGAGGGGAATTCTATAATACGCAGTTAAAAAATCACTTTTATTCACGTTGAAGCTAAATTTATACATTTTTACTATCCCCTATACTAGCTAAATCATTCGACTGTTTATTCCTAATTTCATAAAAAAAGGACTGCTCCCAGAGTATTTACCATACTCCCAGGTGCAATCCCTTATTAACCCATTACAGAATTCGTTAAACTTTATTTGGTTATATCATCGTAGATATCCATGTACTGCTGAGCGGATACATTCCAGCTATAATCTCCCGCGAAAGCATTTTTTGTGATCTTTTTCCAATGTTCAGGCTGCTTGTAAAAAGAAAGCGCCCGGCGCAGCGTAAACATCATATCGTGTGCATTATAATTGCTGAACGTAAAGCCATTGCCTTCACCGGTTTCTTCATTATAAGCATGCACAGTATCATTTAGGCCACCTGTCTCACGGACAACGGGTATGCTACCATACCGTAAAGCGAGCAGCTGACTGATGCCACAGGGCTCAAACTTAGACGGCATAAGGAAGATATCGCTGGCAGCATATATTTTTCGTGAGAGTGCATCATTAAATAAGATCTGTGAAGACAGCTTGGTCGGATACCGCCATGCCGCTTCCTTGAACCAACGCTCGTAAGATTCATCACCTGTTCCAAGCAGCACAAATTGAATATCCTCGTGATATAGCAGCTCATCCAGCACTCGGGTAAGCAGATCTAAACCTTTGGAGTCCACGAGACGCGTGACCATGGCTACCATTGGGATATTAGCATCCACAGGTAATCCCAGCTCTTCCTGCAAGGCTACTTTGTTCTCCGTCTTCTTGGTCAAATTAGAACGATAACGGGTAACAAGGCTCGAATCTGTCGCTGGATTATAACTTTTAGTATCAATGCCATTCACAATCCCACTTAAAACATCTGACCGTGCGTTCAACAAACCATCCAGGCCGTAACCATAATAAGGTGTGCGAATTTCTTCTGAATAAGTCGGACTGACGGTCGTGACCCGATCACTGAATACAATCCCGCCTTTTAAGAAATTCACATTACCATAGTACTCCACACTACCAAAATAGCTGCTATCCAGACCTAACAGCTCTCCAAGTACCTCATAAGGAAACACTCCCTGATACAACAGGTTATGTATTGTAAATACACTCCGCATTTCACTGTAAAATGGATTGTGGCGATAATGCCCCTGTAGCAGCATTGGAATTACGGCCGCGTGCCAATCATGGCAATGCAGTACATCAGGCTGGAAATCAATGGCTGGCAGACACTCCAGCACTGCACGATTATAGAACGCAAACCGTTCACCATCGTCCATATAACCATAAATTCCATCACGGCCAAAATAATACTCGTTGTCGATAAAATAAACGGGGATACCCTCATAGATAATGCGTTCAATTCCACAGTATTGTTTTCGCCAGCCAATTGGAACATACACTTCCGTTAAATGCTCCATTTGAGCGGTGAACTTGTCAGGAATCCCACGATATTTAGGCAAAATCACTCGTACATCTACCCCGGCAGCCTTCAGCGCTTTAGGTAATGCTCCAATGACATCGGCCAAACCACCCGTTTTGACAAAAGGATGGGCTTCAGCTGCGGCAAATAAAACTTTCATGATTATTTCCCCCTTAAACTGTACGGATTCTCTATTCGTACTTAGATCTATAACTCTTTTGCCTCTTTATTCTTACCCATTCGTGACGTTTTTTTAAACACCAGGAAGCTAAGGGGCGGAAGAGTCAGCTCTATGCTGTTCACCTGATTGTGCCATTCCAGCTTAACGCTCTTTTGAGGGACATTGTGCAATCCGGAGCCACCATACTCTACATTTTCTGAGCTAAAGAGCTCTTCATAAGTCCCGGCCCGTGGCACGCCTATACGATAATTGTGCCGTTCTGCCGGTTGAAAATTGATGACTATAAGCAGCGTATCTCCTGGTTTCTTCCCTCGGCGTATATACGAAATCACACTTTGATCATTGTCATCCGCATCAATCCACTGATAACCCTCTTGAGAATGATCCAGCTCCCACAACGCTTTTTCGGAGCGATACAGTTTATTAAGTGCAGCCGTGTAGGCAAGCATACGACTATGGCTCTCATAATCCAACAGCAGCCAGTCCAGCTGCTCCTGATCCTTCCACTCGATAAACTGACCGAATTCCCCACCCATAAACAGAAGCTTTTTACCGGGATGAGAGATCTGATATCCCAGCAGCTGCCTGAGGCCTGCGAACTTTTGTTCATAAGCACCCGGCATTTTGTCTAACAAAGACTTCTTGCCGTGAACAACCTCATCATGCGATAGCGGCAATGCGTAATTTTCGGCATAAGCATAACATATTGGGAACGTAAGTAAATTATGATGATAAGGGCGCCCACCAAAATCATGTTCTATGTAGCCTAGCGTATCATTCATCCAACCCATATTCCATTTGTAATTGAAGCCAAGGCCCCCTTCATGCACTGGTGCAGTAACCCCTGGCCAAGCACTGGACTCCTCCGCCATCATCAATGCTTTTGGGAAATAATGAAAGATAGCCTTGTTCAGATTCTGGATAAATTTGATGGCCTCCAGATTCTCCAATCCACCATTAACATTCCGCCGATATTGATGATCCCGCTTTTCGAAATCTAATCGAAGCATACTGGTAACCGCATCTACACGCATTCCGTCGATATGATAATACTCGAACCAAAACAGCGCATTAGAAATAAGAAATGAAGAAATCTCCGGCTTACTGAAATCAAACGAAAGTGTCCCCCAGCCTGGTTTTTCAGCTAACATTGGATCGGCATATTCATAAAGTGGCGCTCCATCAAACATACGTAATCCGTGTGCGTCTTTGGCAAAGTGAGCGGGAACCCAATCTAAAATCACACCGATACCTGCCTGATGCAGCTGATCGATCAAATACATCAACTCATGGGGTTCGCCATAACGGCTGGTTGCCGCAAAATACCCCGTCCCTTGATAACCCCAGGATAGATCATATGGATGTTCTGCCAGCGGCATAAATTCCACGTGTGTATAGTTCATCTCCACCAAATAAGGAATCAACAGCTCGCTCATTTCCCGGTAGGTGTAGAACTCTCCATCCTCTTTTTGACGCCAGGTACCGAAGTGCATTTCATAAATGTTCATTGGTTGTTGATATGGAGCTTTGCTTTTCCGACGCCATGCTGCATCTCCCCAGCGGTAGCCATCCAGTTCTGCTACTACCGAAGCCGTTGCCGGTCGAACCTCAGCTTTAAAAGCAAAAGGATCCGCTTTAAGGAAACTTGATCCATCTGAGGCAAGAATCCTGTATTTGTAAAAAGTTCCCGGCTGTATTCCCGGAAAAAAACGACTCCAAAATCCTGAATCGGGTATCTTATATAACGAGTCCACGCCCTGTGTTCCGTCCCAATCATTATGATCACCAGCTAGTCCTACATATGTCGCATGAGGAGCCCACACGGTAAAGCGCACACCGGTAACGCCTTCTTCAGCGGCAGTGTGTGCACCCAGCATAGAATAGCTGCGATAATTGGTGCCCTCATGGAACAGATAGATATCAGCAGCTGACGGAAGGGTCTCGATTTTTGCTTTTTCAGCCAATTCTACACCACCTTTTTCAATGTGCTTGTACCTATTACCTTACCCGAATATTACCATTTTGAAAATGTTTTGATGTTAAAAGAAAAGATTTTCTGATAAAGAAATATTAATTGTAATTTTTCTGTTTACAAAGCAATATATTTCACCTATGTCGTTTCAAGCGCTTGTCGTAAGTTTATATTACAAGCATTGACAAAATAATGGGAGGGATAACAAATGAACAACAAAAAAGATTGTATCGCCATGTTATTGGCAGGAGGGGAAGGCCGCAGATTGGCTCCCTTGACTTCCAGTATGGCTAAGCCTGCAGTCCCTTTCGGTGGACAGTATAAAATTATTGATTTCCCGCTAAGTAACTGTGTAAATTCGAACATTGATACAGTAGGTGTTCTGACACAATACGAAGCTGACTCTTTGCATAATCATATCGGTGAAGGTGAGCCTTGGGGCTTAGTTAGTCAAAAGGATAAAGGTGTCACACTGCTTCCTTCAGGTGTTGAAGGCAGAGACAGTTATACAGGGACTGCTGATGCGATTTATAAAAACATTGACTTTATTGATAGCCGCAACCCAGAACATGTGCTCATTCTATCCGGTGACCATATTTACCATATGAATTACCGTAAGATGCTGAATTATCATATTGAAAAAGGAGCAAAAGCAACCATCTCCGTAATGGAGGTTCCTTGGGATGAGGCTAGTCGTTTTGGAGTAATGAACGTAAACGATGATCTGAAAATTTCCGAATTCGCGGAAAAACCTAAAGTACCAAAAAGTAATCTTGCTTCAATGGGTATCTACCTGTTCGAGTGGGCTTATCTGAAGGAGCACTTGTTGCGGGATGCAGCTAATCCTAATTCCAGTCATGACTTTGGTAAAGACGTAATTCCTACCATGCTGGATCAGAACGATGATTTATTCGCTTACCGTTTCAAGGGTTACTGGAGAGATGTAGGTACAGTCGGCAGTCTTTGGGAAGCACATATGGACCTTCTGCAAAAAGACAATGGCATGAAGTTAGACAAGACTCATTGGCCTATGTATAGTCGGGTTCGCCGGACTAAGCTTGCAGTTCATAAACCACGTGTTCAGAACCCAGCAACGGACTCTCTCGTGAATGAATCCTGCTCCCAAGAAGGTAGTCTACAACGTTCTGTAGTCTTTAATGGGGTAGAAATCGGTAAGATGAGCCAGATCAAACAAAGTGTTATTATGCCTGGAGTTCGCATTGGCCGTGGAGTGCTGATTGAGAATGCCATTATTGGTGAAGGGGCAATCATTAAGGATGGAGCAGTCATCAAGGGAAGCATAAATAATATCGTTGTCGTTGGACCACATGAGACTGTGGCTGCCAAGCCGGCGGTCCGAAACCAACCTTCCCGTCTGTTTCAGGATGTGTATGAGAAGACAGGACGTTTGCGTGAAGTTCTTCCTTCATAACAACCATTATATAGAAAAATACTTTATATAAAAAGGGGCTGTTGTCCTGGTCGATCATGACCAGAGCAACAGCCCCTTCGGTTGTAAAGAATTAGTGATTTTATGAATTACGGCTAGCCGTCCATTCTCTGTCTAATATGCTCATTTCCACACAATCTACATATTGCTCACCGAATAAAGCAGACTCACGTTGAACACCCTCCCGCTTAAAGCCAACAGCTTCATAAGCTTTCAGGGCAGCCGTATTGAAATCGAAAGCACCCAGAGACAGACGATGCAGGTCCAGACCATCAAATCCGATTCGAAGCATTTCTTGCATCATACGTTTGCCAATGCCTTTACCTTGAAACTCAGGATCTACTACTACCCTGCCGATACGTGCAGAACGATTAACCCGGTCAATGGCTGAAAAGCTAATATGGCCCACTACCTGCTGCGTAGCTTCTTGAATTGCACAGAAGATAAGACGATCGGATAAGCCTGGATGATTAGCATCCTTTAAGTATTTAACAAGCTGCTCATCCTCTAAAGGATAAGTTAGCGAAGGTCCTGCCCACTGCTTCAGATACTCTGGAGAAACACTCCAGCGCTTTAAGTGTTCAAAATCAGATTCTGATATAAATCTGAGAGTCAGACGGTCTGACTCAGCACCTTCCTCAAAATGTTCATATAAGTTCACTAAACGACCAATTCCCATATCGTTAGTGCCCATGTAGTGAAAACCCATGCTCTGATAATAACGATTGAGCTTAATGTTATGTGCCACAGTGTCAAACCTAAGGCTCTTACAGCCTAGATCTTTGGCTAGAACTACTGCATATTTAAGCATTTGCTGTCCGAGTCCTCGGCCGCGGTGGGAGTCTTTCACAGCCAATCGGTGCAAATAAGCGTAGGACTCATCATTTTTACTGCCCCAGTACTGTGGATCACTGAATTGCAACGTGAACATGCCAACTACAGTCCCATCGTCAAGGGCTAAATAAACATGTCTGTCAGCAAAATATCCTGCTATATCGGTCTCGGTAAATTGTCCGGGTGTCCATTGCTTAATTCCATTAAGCTCCATCCACCCCGCCGCTTCTTGCAGTAGCCTCAAGATGTCGCTAACCCGATCTGGCTCTCCACGAACTATACGGATCGAATTCTTCGTTACCCCCATCTCACGTTAGGCCTCCCAATCATCTAATTCAGGAAAGGTAGCTGTCACTTGAGTTACCTCTTCTGTGATAACTTCCGGCTGTGGTTCTGTAAGAGGCAAGATGACGGTAACTTCCGTTCCTTTTCCAAGCTCACTTACCATATCAAGTGTCCCATTATGAAGTTCTACAAGTTGCTGTGAAATCGCTAACCCCAAGCCTGTTCCTCCATTAAGTGCATCCACTTGAAAGAAACGGTCCTTCACTCTGGATATATGTGCTTCACTAATCCCTATCCCGCTGTCTCGTACCATAATCGCTGTTTCTGTAGCAGACAGTCTCTTTGCTGACAGTTCAATACTGGAATCTTCATGTGAGAACTTCACTGCATTGTCTACCAAGTTTAAGAATACCTGTTTTAGCCGATTGGCATCCCCTTTAACAAAGATCGCATCTTCACATTCCAGCAACAGATGTATTCGTTTCTTTTCCGCTTTAGCCCAAACATTCAGTATCGTCTCTTGTAGCAGCACCTTTACATCTACAACCCCAATCGACAGCTTCATCTGGTTCTGCTGTAGCTTAGAAAAGTCGAGAATTTCTTCCACCAGCCCAATCAGGCGTTCACTTTCTTTGGAAATGATGCTGACTCCAAGTTTTGTCTCCTCCGGATCATACCCGCCGGATACCAAGGTTTCACTCCAGCCCTTGATACTTGTAAGAGGTGTCCGCAGCTCGTGAGAAATGGACGAGATAAAATCATCCTTAATCTGATTACTGCGTACAATTTCCTGAGCCATATAATTCAGCGTTGAAGCCAAATCACCAATCTCAAATTTATAGTCTCCCTTAATCCGTACGTTGAATCTCCCCTTCGCCATCTGAGCTGAAACTGCCGTAATATTATTCAGCGGCTTCACAATCGAGTTGGCCAGTCCGAAGCTAAACCCAACAACTACAGCCATAACAGCTGCAGCAATAGCAGTGGACAATAAAGTTAGATTAAGCAAATCATTATTGATTTCTTCTAGTGAAGTAATATACCTTAGGACATACTTATCCTGTCCATGAATCTGCAGCATTTTGGAAACCGCCATCACGCTCTCATTCGTGCCTGCCTGACGCCCTACCCAGCGCCCAACGCTGCCGCCAACGGCTTCTGGTACATCACTGGTCGTAATGGTCCGATCCGGCTGAAAGCCAGTGGAACTAGTGATGATATCCCCATTTAGCGATAAGATTTCCAGCTCCGTCTTGCTCAATGAGAACCTCTCCAGTACTTCTTGTAGCAGATAGATGCTATTATCGCTGGGTATCATGTTCTTTTGAAAAAACGACTCTGAAACAGAAATGTGATTTTTAATCTTGCTGTATACACTGTCATAATAATATGTTCTGATGGCCAGCAGGAAGATAACTTCTACGAGGAGAAGCGCCAAAAAAACTACAAGAATGTAGTGCAGAACAATCTGTCTGCGCATCCCCTTCTTAATCATTGTCCTTGGCCTTTCCATCTATATCCGTGCCCCCATACAGTCTGCAAAAATTCCGGCTCCGAAGGATTGTTCTCAATCTTCTGGCGTAAGCGCCGGATATTTACATCTACAATTTTGGGATCACCCATATACTCCTTGCCCCACACATGATCCAACAGAAGATCGCGGCTAAGTGGAGTGTTTTCTTTTTCAAGAAAGAATTGAATCAGAGAGAACTCCGTGGGCGTCAGTTCAATGGCTACATTATCACGTTTGAATTGTTTGGTAATAAGATCCAAGCTGAAAGGCCCCGAATGAAAAGAAACCTTGGCCGACTGTTCACGATGCACATTTACACGGCGCAGCAAAGATTGAATACGCGCAATTAGCTCCGTTGGGCTAAATGGCTTACTAACATGATCATCTGCACCTACGGACAAAGCGTAAACTTTATCCTGCTCCTGAACCTTGGCGGTAAGAAAAATAATTCCCAAGCGTTCATTAGTCTCCCTAATCCGTCTACAAACTTCAAATCCATCAATGCCGGGAACCATAACATCCAATAACGCAATATCAATATCAGGTATAGTGGTTAATTTATGCAATGCTTCATTCCCGTCAGCAGCCTCCAGCACTTCGAAACCATTACGCTTCAAATTAATGACTATGAAACTGCGAATGGACTCTTCATCTTCCAATATCAGAACTTTACTCATCTATTCCCTTCCTTTCAATAGGGGAGGCAATCTTATTGCTTCCTTCTTTAGTTGTACTTTGTTCTAGCTCACCACGGTAGCCGATGACTTTATCTAAATCCCGTCCAAGCAGCTCCCAGCCTTCATTCTTAGCCTTATCCCATTCCGAAGGAGAAAAGAAGGAAACCTCAGCAAAAGTCTCTCCGGTATCAGTCATGATGAACTTAAGGTTTTTATCCAGAACAGATTTCGTATCAATACTTACCTTTCCATGCAGCTCTGGATCAAAATTAATAGTAAAGCGATCCGATGGATCACGATATAGCTGGACTGCAAAGGTTAGACCATCTTTTCCATCCCATTTATAATAGGAGGTGAAATAAGGAATATCTGCGGGGTCGAAATACTCCCATCCTTTTGGCGCTTCAAGCAATCCAACTTCAATAATGCCATCATGATCGATATCTTCGCTTGCAATCAGACGATCTTTGTAAGTCCTCGTATCACCTGGCAAAACCACACGCAGCTTGTTATGCTCCATAAGAACAATTAAACTGTAGGCGGATTGGAAATCCACCGAAGCGTCCAATACGATTCCTTCTTTATCCTTGGCAATCTTTCCTGCGACAATATTGTAATAATTAAAAAAATACGGATCGATATCCTCAATCTTATCGAGTACCTTAAAGCCATCATTGTACTGATAGATCGAAATGGTTGCAAATTCATTTCTTTTAAAATAAACAACGGTGATGTCTTCAATTCCATCCTTGTTAAGATCATCAAGCATATATTTGGTGTAAGGAAGTGAAAGCACTTCTTCCAATGATCCGCTGGAATAGCTATACACGACGAGGCCTTTTTCTTCCCCGCGTGAATAACCTGTAATGATGTTCAGCTTCCCGTCACCTGTCATATCTTTCAGATCGACGGACTCCAGCATAGTTCCATCCCCATCAAAAACAAGCTTTTTGACCCAGGCATCTCCTTGCTTCTCTAAGATCATCCCGTGAATCTCTACAGCTTCGCTTGGCGTTCTATAGAACACCAACGACTCCATAATTCCATCGTTATTGAGATCCTCTGTGAAAATTGAGCTCTCATCATTAACCGGGCGGATCAACTCCGTACCCGCTGGAATATGTGAATTAATAGCAGCCATAAGTGTTGCTTTGTCAGCAGACAGCTGCGGAGCCTTCATCTTCGAAACAGGATCACTGATGAAAGTACAACCCGAAAGTACGGATAACGACAGTGTTGCAGCTGCCAGGCACCTAAGACTTTTTATACTCAACCTCATCACTCTTTTCCTTATCCGTGTCCGAACTTTACAAATTTGCGCGTTCCTGAGACGTTAATCTACGTCCCTTTATATCATGCTTAATTCGTCCATCTTCTAGTACCCATATACGTGAAGCGAAACGTTCAGCCAGTTCAATAGGCAGCACCGTCACTACGGTAAGACCCGTCTCTTTACACAGTCTGCGCAAAGTTTCCAATACACTTTCTGCCGATTTGGGGTCCAGACCCGTAACCGGTTCATCCGCTAGAATTACTTTGGCACCATGAGTTAATGCTCTAGCAATCGCTACACGCTGACGTTCTCCACCGCTTAGCTGGCTAGTCTTCATCTTCGCTTTGTCTAGAAGTCCAAGGGCATCTAATTCATCCATCGCACCCATATAATCATCTGAACGAACCATCCCTGTAACCATACGCCACATTGGCGTCTGTGCGGACTGGCCGATCAGCACGTTTTTCAGCGCTGTGCGGTTAGGATTGAGCTCTGCATTCTGCTCCAGGTAAGCCCACTCCCGGCGAATTTTTCTTTTTCCGGAAAAGGCACTCGCCATAATATCCGTACCGTCCACTCTAAAATTCCCTCTGTCCCACTTCTCTCGCAGCGCTAAACAGCGTAATAAAGTGGTCTTACCGCTCCCACTCGCTCCAAGTATGGCTACGAGCTCACCCGGCTCTAATTGAAATCCTATATCCTGCAGGACCGGATTTTTGTCTTCCCCAACTGCCTTGGCTAAGTGTTCAACTGTGATCATAGTTCAGCCTCTCCCTGTCTTCATCTATAATCTATAGTGTACTCTGAATGTGAGTTCAATTTCCATGCGAGCACTCGTTCTTATCTTACCTCAATTTCTAGGTTGTGGCGAGAATAATAACCCAAGCAAGCCGAACACGATATATAAACCACCCATCAGGGCAAAAATACCGCCGCTTAAGCCCACTTGCAGCATCAAACCACCAATGCCGGGGCCGATAATACTGCCAATACTAAAATGGAAAGAAGCAACCACATTAGCAGCAGGCAGTAGATGTCGTGGCAAAATATCCGCGGCCAGACTTAGCCCTAATGAGAAAAAGGAGCCCACTAGTCCTCCTGCGATCATCAGAAGCACCATTGTCAATGTAAAATGATCACCTGCCAGCGGCAACATCGCAAAGGCGATCCCGCCTCCGATCCCGGCAATAATCAGTACCCGCTTGCGGCCAAACCGGTCGCTCCACAGACCTAATGGAAACTGCAGAAGCAGTCCTCCAATCCCCGCAAAAGGCAATAACGCTGCAATTTGATCTGTGCTGTAACCGATACGCAGACCATATACCGGAAAGCTGCTATTTAAGCTGGCTTCCATAAAGCCATATAAAAGGGCTGGAATTAAAGCGAACCAGGCTAAGCTGTAACAACGACCGAAACGGCGAACCTGGCTTTCACCACTCTCCGCTTTATCTGGCCGGGAATCCGGCAGAATTGTAGTCACAAGGATTAAGACTAACAAAAATAGAAATGCGAGAACAATAAAAGGCACGGCCTGTCCATAACGCAGCAGACTTATCCCAAGTGGTCCTAAGCTAAAACCCAGACCATAGGACATGCCATATAGTGAAAGATTACGTCCGCGATGCTCGGCAGGTGTCATAAGCAGAACCCAAAGCTGGGCCCCGTAATTAATCGCAGCATCGCCCACACCCACAAGCAGACGCAATACAAACCATACCTTGATCCCTGTAAAAAAGGGAAACATGAGCAAGCTTACTAAGACTAAACTAATCCCACCAGCTATCAATTTTTTAAATCCAACCGCTCCAAGAACACGTTCAGCAATCAAGGTCATCCCAAATGATCCTATGTATAGTGCAGCAGCATTCAATCCGTTCAGTGACGAGGAGACTCCTTTTTGCTCCAAAAGAATGGATAGAATGGGCAGCAACAGCCCTTGGCTAAGCCCTGCGGCTATAGTAGCGGTAATAAGAATCATGAAAGTCATTTTGCTATTACTTCGTATAGATACTTTAAGCCGGTCTGACACGGATGATATCCCCCTATAATAAAAACAATGATGTGATCTAACGCCAATTGGCAAACACCGAACATTATAGTGGACAACCCTCTTCAAAACAAGAGATAATATGAGAAGTTACGGATTTCTGGGGGTGCATGTTACATGGATTACGAATTAAAAATCGACGTATCGCCGGTTTATGAACTGTTGGACAGTTTTATGATATATGTAACCAGAAAATGGATCTCCAATTTAGACCTCGGTCCCCACTGGGTTAGTGATGTGGAAGATCGCATTACTCCTCATAAAGTAACAGCTCTCATGCAAGCTGCCGAGTGGCCATTTACAGATTATGATGTGTTATATGCTTGGGTTTACAGCCGAGGGCCCGCAACATCAGTGCTGCATTTCCTGGATGATCTGGATTCAGCTTCTATAGAAGAGTGTTATCAGCAGATCGCACCGTTAATTCATGATTTCACCATAGATGAAGCTTCCCGGATCAAGAGCAGCTATAGTCCGCTTCTTAGACTCTGGTATGAGCAATATTTTCGTCATGTAGAACACAAGATTTTACCGTTATTAATTGAAGATGCCTCTGAGAAAAAAATGCTGGAAAGCAAAATGGACCCTATTTCTTTAATTGAATATGCATCCGGTGGTGTAGTTTTCGAGGATATACGGGATCTTAAGACTATAGTATTATTGCCTACCGTTCATAATCGACCAATTAACACCTACTGCTTCTACAAAACTATGGTGATTGTACAGTATCCTGTAGATGTGCCATTGGAAGATGAAAATGAACCACCGATGGTGCTATTGCGCATGACCAAGGCACTGTCAGATCCAACCAGACTCCGATTGCTTCGGTATGTCGCCCATGAACCCAAATCTCTATGGGAGATGCAGTCCGATCTAAATCAATCCAGAGAAATGCTTATGCATCACCTAATGATCCTACGCGTAGCCGGTTTACTCCGTATCCATCTTCGCGGGGAACAAGACGAGCGCTTCAGTATCCGTCCAGACGGCGCTTCTGAGCTTCAAATGTTTCTAGAATCTTATATTCACCTATAGAACACTATACAGATACAGATCCAAGGAGTGAGAGATATGAAATACACAACTCAACAAGTAATTTTCGATCTAGATGATACGCTGGTTCATTGCAACAAATATTTCGATTTAATTTTAGGGCAATATTTCGAGCTCATGACTGATTGGTTTAATGAATTTGGTCCAAGCACCAGTGAATTACGCAGCAAGCAAATAGAAATTGATGTTGATACCGTCAACACAAGTGGCCTGGCCAGCGACAACTTTCCCAAATCCTTAATCGCCACCTACCGTTATTTCTGCGCCAAATATAACCGTCCGACAGATCGCTTTCAAGAGCAGCAATTACACAAGCTCGGCCTAAGCGTCTATGACCAAGAAATTGAAGCTTACCCTGGCATGGTTGAAACACTCGATACGCTGAAGCAAGAGGGTCACCATTTATTCTTGTATACTGGCGGGGACGACACCATTCAGCAACGTAAAATTGAACAAATGAAGCTGGATGCTTATTTTGACGATCGTATCTATATTCGGAAGCATAAAAATGTTGAGGCGCTTGAAAATATTTTGGCTACCCAAAGCTTTGACCGCAAACGTACCTGGATGATTGGCAACTCGTTACGTACAGATGTACTTCCCGCAGTTACCGCAGGCATCAACAGTATTTACCTGAAGCAGCAAAATGAATGGAGCTATAACCTTATCGAGCTGGAGCAAGAGATGCAGCAAGCCGTGATGACTATTTCGTCCATCCACGAGGTGCCCCCTGTCATTCGCTCAGCCGCTAAATTCAAAAACTAATAACTAGCTACAACGTTACGTAGCATTGTTACAAATGACATATCTTCACTACCTACTGGATGATTATACTATTTTTATAGTATTCCTATATTGTCTAGGAGGTGAGATATGAATAAGAAAGTGTCAGCTAAACAATCTCAGACCAAAAGACCTTTGCTTCCCATGATATTAGGTGTCGTTGTTGTAATCCTTCTCGCTGTAATTGTTTTCATCTTAAGCAATAAGACTGATGATACAGCAGATCTACCCAACTACACCGACGTAAAGGGAAGCATTGTTGTTGATGGGCTGAAATATGAGAAGCAACCTCATCTTGGAAGTCCTGATGCCAAAGTTAAAGTTATCGAATTCGCAGATTTCAAATGTCCCGCCTGCAAAATGTGGACTGAAAAGTATCTGGATACTTTTATTAAAGACTACGTAGATACCGGAAAAGTGGAACTTTTCTTCATGAACTTTGCATTTTTGGACCGGGACTCTTATCTTGCCGCTAGCGCCGGCGAAGCCATCTACAAGCAAAGCAACGAGAAGTTCTGGGAATACCTTCATAAGCTGTACGCTAATCAAGGCGATGAGAGCGAAATTTGGGCCACTCAGAAATTCATTTTAAAATTCGTTAAGAATAACATCGAGGGCATTGATTACGCCCAATTTGAAACAGATCTCAAGAATCATACCTACATGTTCGATGTAAAAGAAGACTTTAAGATCGCTGGTTCCTACGGAGTCAACGGTACTCCTAAATTTATGGTGAACGGAGTGCTGCTTCAGGATTCTTCCTATGAAGGGTTAGCAGCAGCGATTGCCAAGCAGTAATCAGTCTTTAAACTGCGCCCTATAAGCTGTTCACTTTGAAAAAAGTGACCTTCTTACAGGGCTTTTTTGTGTGTATGAATTAAAAAAGATGACTTCTGTGATAAACAGAAGTCATCTGCTGATTACTTAATTAAGCCACTGCTTATTCTACCAAATGACACACGGCACTATGGCCTTCTGACACGATTTTCCGTTCAGGCTTGACAGCCATACATACATCCGAGGCATAAGAACACCGCGGATGAAAAGTGCAACCACTTGGTGGATTAAGCGGTGATGGCACCTCGCCTTGAATCGATACCATCTGCTGCTTCTGCTCCACACTATCCGGAATCTTCAAAATCGAATTTAGCAGGACCTGCGTGTAAGGATGCGTAGGTTTCTTGAACAATTCATCCGCCGGAGCTTGCTCAACCACCTCTCCTAAATAAAGAACCGCGATATCATCACTCAAATACTCCACTACTGCCAAATTATGCGAAATAAAGATATAAGTCAGGTTAAACTCCTTCTGCAAATCCTTTAGTAGTTGAATGACTTGAACCTGAATAGATACATCCAATGCGGACACCGGTTCATCACAAATGAGCAATTTGGGATTCAGTGACAACGCTCTGGCAATCCCAACCCGCTGCAATTGTCCCCCTGACAGTTCATGCGGATAAGCGTATTGGACTTCAGAAGGCAAACCGACCCGCTCAAGTAGTTCGATCACACGCTCATGCCGGCTTACTTTAGTTCCGATTTTGTGGATAGCCATTGCATCTTCAATAGCGTCTCCTACCGTCATTCTCGGACTGAGGCTCGCCTTGGGATCCTGGAAAATAATTTGCATATCCCGGCGCATCGCCCGCAGCTTCTCTTTATTTGCCTTTGAGAGCTCCACGTCCTCAAAAAATATTTTTCCTTTGTCAGATTCGAGTAGACGCAGAACCATTCGCCCTAAGGTTGATTTTCCTGAGCCACTTTCCCCAACAAGCCCCAGTGTTTTCCCCGCTTCCAGGGTAAAAGAAACATTCTCGATGGCATGCAGCTTTTTTCCTTGTACCCGAAAAGTTTTCGAGACATTTTCTACGCGCAAGAGCGGATTATTGGGCATAGGAAGCGACCTCCTCAGCATGATGGCAGGCGATCTGATGATCGGTGCTAAAATCACGAAGCTTGGGAACTTCATTCTGACACCGTTCAGTTGTATAGAAGCAACGATCGGCAAATGGGCAGCCGGTCAATGTCTGTGTAAGTGTCTTTGCCGTCTTTGGAATAGGCATTATTTCTTTTCCCTTGTGGCCCACTTCGATAATGGAGCGTTTCAATCCAAGTGAATAGGGATGCGCCGCCTCACTTATGAACTTGTCCGTAGTGGCTTTCTCCATGATTTGGCCCCCGTACATCACGATGATTTTGTCACAAAAGTTGGTCGCAAGGCCAAAATCATGCGTTACCATCACTACGCTCATCCCATGTTTTCTGCGCAAATCCTGCAATAGTGCAAGAATCTGCATCTGCACAGTGACATCAAGCGCGGTTGTTGGCTCATCGGCAATCAATAATTGCGGTTCACATGCCAAAGCAATAGCAATCATGATACGTTGGCGCATCCCCCCGGAAAATTCGTGAGGATAACTTTTAAATCGTGATTTAGGATCCGGAATCCCCATTTCATGCAAGAGCTGAATGGTGCGGTCAAAAGCTTCCTTCCGGTTTGCATATTGATGTGTCAGCATGGCTTCCATTATTTGATCCCCGATACGCATGATCGGGTTCAAGCTGGTCATCGGATCTTGAAAAACAACGCCGATGTCACGTCCACGAATATCTTCTAATTGTTTGGGACGCATTTTAAGTAAGTCCTTACCATTAAACTGAGCTGTCCCCGATGTTATTTTTCCATTTTCACGGATGAGCCCAATTGATGACATCAATGTAACTGACTTACCGGAGCCACTTTCACCAACAATCCCCAAGGATTCATTTTCATTGATCGAAAAACTGACGCCGTTTACGGCATAAACTTCATCTTCACTGCGGGAGAACTTCACATGAAGGTCATCAATAGAAAGTAGCGGTTCACCCATATTAATTGCCTCCTTTCGGACTGAATGCTTCCTGGAGACCGTCTGCTACAAACAGAAACGAAAGCAAGGTTATTGCAAAGATACCTGCCGGAAAATACAGCAGCCATGGAAAGCCGAGAATATTCTCACTGGCTTGAGCAATCATACTCCCAAATGAAGGGATTGGCGGCCGAAGCCCCATGCCAAAAATACTTAAGCCTGCAATCTGGATGAGATCACCGGGAATCCCGAAGGCGAGAGAGACACCCATACTGCCGATAACATTCGGCAACATATACTGTCTGGCAATATGCGCCTGAGATGCGCCTAACGCTCTTGCCGCTTCCACCATCTCCCCGTCCCGCATACTTAGGACCAGACTTCGGATCAAGCGTGCATACCCCGCCCAACCCGGAATTCCAATTGCTAGAATCAAAGATAAATACCCACGTCCCAGCATAATGACTAATATCAAGGCGAACAAAAATCCCGGCAAGGTCATCATAAAATCCACAGCACGCATAATAATCATATCGGCGATTCCGCCGCGCAATCCGGCCCACAAGCCCAATATGATCCCGATAATGAAGCTGACCAAAGTCGCGCCAAAAGCAATAATCAGAGCGCTTCGAACACTGAACAGAATCTGGCTGAACATGTCATGCCCCACATTATCCGTACCAAAAATATGCTGCCAGGTCGGCCCTTGATTGATAGCCAAAAAATCTCCCGTGCGATAGTCATATGGGGCCACCCAAGGTCCAATGATCCCCGCGATCAAAAAAAGGATAACCCAGACCAAACCAATAACGGCAAGACGATGTCTTTTAAATCGCTTCCAACCTTGATAAAACTGGGATCTCTGAAGATTCTTTTTTCTCTTCAAAGCTACATCCGATTGAGTTGCTGCAACTGTGCCAGCCAATTGCTCCCCCTCCTAGGTTCGTATAGTCTGTGCCGCTTATAATCTGACACGCGGATCAATAAAGGCATAAATAATGTCAACGAGTAAATTCATAATCATAATCATGGATCCCAGCAGAAATACAGATGTGATGGCGAGCGGATAGTCGAAACTGGTAAATGCCGTCTGCATCACCTGACCAAGCGCTGGAATGGCGAAAATTTGCTCCACCCAGATCGTGCCCATCACTGTAAAAGCAAATTGAGGTCCGATGACGGTTATCATCGCAGTCAGCGAGTTTTTGACACCATGCTTAAAAATCATCGGCCAATATTTGACACCCTTAGCTTTTGCGGTTCGCATAAAATCCGACCTCATGGTTTCGATCAGACTGCCCCGCATATATCTGGCAACAACACCGACATTCGCCGCAGATAAACAAATAATCGGCAAAATTGCTTGCCTCCAGTGACCCCATCCCGTTACAGGCAGAATTCCTTGAAACACAACACCAAATAACAAAACCATAATCACCGCGAGAACAAATGCCGGAATGGCCTGACCCGTCAATGAGATGGTGCTTACCACATAATCAATCCAAGTGTTACGTTTGAGTGCTGCAATAATGCCAAGCGGAACCCCGATAATTACCGAAAGAACAACAGATCCAAAGGCCAAAAGTGTACTGATCGGCAAAGCCTGCTTCAGTTGAGTCGCAATTTGCAAAGACGGGTTCTGCATCGAATTACCGAAATCGAAGGTTAATTGATGCCATATATACTTCATGATTTGTTGCCACAGCGGTAAATTCAAACCATACCGGCTTTGAAACTGGTCCATGACTTGTTGATAGAGAACAGGGTTTTGCCCTTGCAGCGGAGCCAGTGCCGTAGCCATGGTATTCGTATTCATGAAACCGCCAGGTGAATAATACATCATGGTATAGCTAACTGAAATGACCAAGATTAAAGTGATAATAATTTGTAAAATGCGCTTTGAAATAAATTTCAATATGGTCAAATTCGAACCTCCTTTACCGATTCACGGGCACCATAATTGGCGCCCGCGATTGGTAATTATTCAACCCATTTAGGATTATTCTACAGATAAAAGATGTAGCCCATAGAAGTTGCCCCATGCCCAAGGATTTGATTGCACTCCTGTAATGCCGGGTTTTACCAAGAAGTATTGCTGTTGATAATACAACGGAACAGCATAAGCTTCTTCGAGCAGGTTATTAACTACCTTAGCCGCGATAGGAGCAGCGTCTTCGACGGTCAGCGCATTTACGAATTGCGCTTGCCACATTCTCAAATCTCTTAAGGTATCAGATTGATAACTGTTGTAATATACCTGTACATCAAGTGCATTTTGATTCAACTTGCCACCTGGCGCGTTTGGTGCTACGAAGGTCCAAGCGGTTACAAAGGCGGCATGTTTTTCATCGTTATTTTTAGCATTTTTCCAAAGGTCTACAATCTGTTGCCATTGTTCAGCGGCCGTTGGAAGCCCCGGTTGTTTCAAATAAGGCTGCCAATCTGCAGGCTGCTCTGCTGTCCATTTATCCAAAAAGGCGATATCCTCTTTAGCAGCTTTTTCTAATGCTGCCCAGTCGCTCCATTCTACACCGGCGTTCTTATTATCCGGATCCCCATATTTTTCAATAGCCGGTTTATAATAAGTTTCCTTGGTCCAATCCACGAATTGTTTCGTAGCTTCTAGCGGGGCATCCAGTGTTCCTATGGAATATAGTTGCTGCGTAGCACCCATGTCCAAACTTCCTGGTTCACTCCAGTTGGTTGCGCCCGACGCCAGAATAAAGCCTGGTTTTGCATCGCCCTGAGGTCCGCTGTACTGATAAGCGTTAAACTGCGCCTCATTGAGCTGAACTAGCTCTGTTTTGATACCAAGATTTTGTTGCAGTAATTGACCTAACGCCAAAGCGATTTGTTCACCCTGAGCATCTACTTGCTTGACCCCAACATACAACGATAGGGTTGGCAGACCTTTACCGCCTTCATAACCAGCATCCTTCAATAATTGTTTGGCTGCCTCGAGATCTTCCGGAAGTCCTTGCTCCAGTTTTTCCGTTGGCCAACCTGGTGAAGCAAAGATATTGGTCGCCCCGCCCATGCCGTTCAGCACCGATTCTACGATCGGTTTACGCTGGATCGCTTTGGCGATAGCCTGGCGCACCTCTTTTTTGTCATATGGAGATTCCGTTGTCGGGTTGCTCCAGAGCAAATATTTGATCGCATAAGTCGCTGCAGTATACAGCTGGGACTTTAGCTCCTCCGTTTTCTTCACGTATTGTAAATCAGACGCGCTTTGGATTAGAACGACATCTGCATGGCCGGACATATAATCCTCCACCGGCACGGTTGTCGCCGGAAGAACATGGATGGTCTCTACATTGCCGTGATTAAGCTGGCCGGCTGCACCTACATAATTCGGATTGCTCACCATGACGAGTTCACCGTTAGGTGTAAAAGATTTAACCATGTAAGGGCCATTGCTCACAAAATTCCCCGGTTCAAACCACTTACCAGGGTTCGCTTCGACCGCTTTAGGATTCATAGGCATCGACCCGGAAAGAACCATATCCCCCAGAATAGCGTGAGGCAGCGTGGTCGTAATTTCCAGCGTGTAATCATCAACTACTTTTAGACCAACTTCTTCTTTACTTACAGATCCGGCATGGTATGCATATCCGTTCTTCACAAAATTAAGTACGCTTAGCCAAAGTTGTGCGGTTGTGTTAGCTGGATCCAATTGATACATATAAGAAAAATAAAAATCATGGGCGGTTACTGGATCGCCGTTTGACCATTTGGCATCTTTACGGAGGGTAAATGTCCAAGTTTTTTTGTCATCGGAAACGGTATAACCTGTCGCAATTTTCGGAACGATTTCATTATCCTGATTGTAGCCATAAAGCCCTTCGAGCAAAGTTCCTTGCCCTACCAGAATTTGTCCTTGCCATTGTGTAGGATCGAGCGTCGGGATCTTTGGATTGAAAACGGTTACCGAACTTCCCGCTTTAATTTCAAGATCAGAAGCGCCCTCATTCTTAACTGCCGTTTGACCCACATCACTGGTTGCTTTTACCGAAGTATTGCTATTACCTGCAGCATTTTTACCGTTCTCATTGGCACTATTAGAGGAATTACTGCAAGCAGTCACAGATAACAAAGAAAATGACAGAAGTAGAGCTAAGAACGCGTTCTTTTTTTTCATCCTCAAGTGAACCCCCTCATACATAGTCTTGAAACAAAAAAACTAACATTTTATTATCTTGTTATCTATGATGTTATCCTTCACCTTTTCATGCTTTGCCCCCCTAAATTTAAACTCCGATGTTTGTTGGTGAACTTACGAATATCTTCTTTTGAATATCACTCAGGAAACTAAGGGTAATCGCTTACATTCTAAAATTTTCCACAAAGATTGTCAAGAAAAAATGTTACGTTAGTTAGCATAACTAGTTATTATTAATATAACTTAATCTTATAATATGAATTTTTCGTTAATTTTTTATTAGCTTTTTTAGTGTTATTTCGTAAATAACACTAACTTATTGACGAATTTTAGCTTATTTCTTGTAATGCTGATATAAATGCTATAGAAGAACTAGTTCTATGAGTTGAGTTCCTTAGGACATAATAAAAAGAGTGCATCCCGGCAGTCATTTTATGACCTTTGGGATACACTCTGAACCATTTAGATATGGGAATCGGAATAAAATACTGTTATCGATACAAATATCAGAATAGGTGGACTCTGCCTCTACCGGAAATTATCTACACACTCATGTAGAAAGGCGTCTAGTGTGCGTGGATCTCTGCCGAGTAAACGCTTCACAGTGTCATTTGGACTTTCTGGCACCATCCTAGACATGGTTTGAATTTCCACAACGTGGTTCGCGAGCCAAAGAGGCAGATTCCCATGCTCAATAAGATTACGGAGTAGTACTTGAGGGTCCATGTTGATGTAACTTATCGGCCGATTAAGCAGGGCAGATAGTCGACTCGCGATCTGGGGATAACTGAAAATCTCCGAACCAGTAAGCGTATATATATGGCCTGATACCTTGTCGTTGGTCAGAACTTCTGCGGCAACGTCTGCAATATCGCGACAGTCAATAAAGTTACACGGTGAAACGCCCATAGAGCCGAAGAAAACATTTTGGGTTGTGATCGTTGGTGCAAAGCGCATTAAATTTTGCATGAACGCATAAGGGCGCAATACGGTATGGGTGATACCCGATACCCTCAACGTGTTCTCAATTTCTTGATGCCAGCCCGCCACTGCCACTGGAGCGCTATGCTCAAAGGCTGGACTGGATATTTTTACGATATGTTTGATTCCAGATTCGGTGGCAATCTGAATGATTGAGGTTTCCAATTCGATTTGTCTTGGACTGTTGGACATGGCAAGGAAGAGCTGGCTAGCACCTGTAAACGCGCGGCGCACCGATGTAGGGTCAGAAGCATCCACAAAAGCGACCTCGATAATTGATCGGCTTTTTTCTCCGATTTGATCACGCAACTTCTCTGGCTCTCTGCTCAGCGCCCTGACAGGTACACCAAGATCAACCAAACGTTCCAAAAGCGCACTTCCAATCGTACCTGTTGCTCCCATAATAACTATCATTTTTATCTTCTCCTTTTGGATGAAAAATCAGTTGTGACGGCAAGTCGCCACCGCCATGTCACTATCGTGCTCGCTATGAATCCAGACAACGGGAAATCGATCCAGACACGATTTACCCAGACCAAGTGATTACTCGGAATCATAATTTCTACTACAACAGATGTCACCCATGCAGCGTATAGCCCAAATGAGGACCCGGCCATTGCGAATACCCCTACCACAACCAAGTGAGGTGCACCGATGACCCATCGCAAATGGCCCACTCGACTATGCAACAAAAGTCCAATCATCAAGGCCATCAAGGCGGATGCACCGCCAATAGTGGTCAATGCCGCTATTTGAAGCCCCCTATCTGCAGTAACCAATCCCCCGATACCTGCCATAATGGCAGGAGCAGCATAGGCCATTACAACTTCACGCCATAGTACAAAAGTCTTTTTCTTGGAACCAACAGCCTTGATGCTGTAAACATCATCTGTCTGATTCGGGTTTTTCATCTGGTTCATTTACTTGCTCCCTTCTTCTTTGAAATAGTTCAACGATTGATTTCAGCGAACTATAATTAGGCACCTAACTATATAAGAGTAAAAATAGGCTAGCTTCACTAGCCCAATTCTACTCATTACTGATGTTTCCCCTTTGGTTTCGAGCCTAATTCGCCCGTAAGTGCTGAAATGCCTTGTGTAACTCGACCTAGCAAGTCGAGAAATACGCTCCGTTCTTCGATGTTGAGCAACCCCACCATTGCTTCCAGCCGAGCGAAATGCTCAGGAGCCATTTCACGAAGCTTCTTCGCTCCTTCTTCCGTTAAAACGACTGATTTCTGACGGCCATCGTCTGAGCTTAATCGCCGAGATACTAGCCCATCTCGTTCAAGAATGTCGATAAGACCAGTCACTGTAGCACGTGTAACTCCTAGATGCTCCGCTAATTGCGAAGGCAACTCTTCTCCTTCGTTATCTTCAAGATCTGCCAATAAACGATAACGCCCTGTTGATAAACCGAATCTAGAGAAATGAATCTCCGAGGCGTGTCCAAGCATGGCTCCCGCTGCCATTAGCCTAGACGCGACGAGTATAGCCTGTGCGTCTATGTCTAGGTTATAGCGATCAATCTGACGCTTGGATTGTACAAGCGAGGGAATAGCCTCAATGTCGTTTATTTTTTTATTATTGTTGTTCATATATGTAGTATGGTTCCTAACTACTTTTGTGTCAACTCATTTTTTTATACCTCGTCAACCCTGGAGTTATACAGTTGGATTTGGTTGTAACTCTATATTCCTCCCAAAGCTCGATCAATCGACCTTCAAGATCTTCAATCCGCAGTGAATATTCTGCTCTTATTTCCAAAAGTAGTAGAAGTTCTGTCCGCATCATTCTAGTATTCAAATTTTAACTGAAGCGAATCACAGATTGGCATATAGCCTATCTTTTGATAGATACTATTAGATGTGGGATTTGCTAAGTCGGTATATAAGACGCATCTAGTAAACCTTTTATCCAATGCAAGTTGGCTTATTTGCGCCACAATTGAAGTTGCGTAACCCTTTCCGCGCTCATATGGAGGGGTATATACAAATGCCACGCCAATAGCCGTCTGCATCTCCCTTGTATATCCTGCCATAGAAACGGGTATCCCGTTGTCCTCTAAAATATATAGTTTTTTCGATGCTATTCGGTAGAGGTAAGGGTCTGCATCTTGCGGGATGGACATTTCTGTTTTACCATAACTCCCCGCTGCATAAAATGCTTCAGCCCAGTATGCAATCGAACGATACCAACCTTTTGAATGTCTGGGTTTACTGCCGTAAGTTCATATATACGTTGGGTCATCATTGTTTTAAAGGTTATTCCCTTGCGCAAGGTATATTCTTTGGCAAAATACTCTGCCAAGGTTTTTTCGGTCATCACACCTGGAATTTCACGGTCTTTCAGCCCATCTATCAGACAGTTTATAGCTTCTGGGTTAATTATGTTGTCTGTTGCATAAAGCGTAATATTGTGTGGCGGTGTCATTATGGCGGTAAGTTGTATGCCCCTAGCATCCGAAATCGTTACCATAAGCCAATTTACAGGGTCACGCCAGTCTGTTTTGTCTTTTCCTTCATGCCCAATTATGATATTGCCAAGAGGAATCAAATTTTGTGCTTCATGACGCATCAGCATACCATAGGTATCATTGTAAAACTCATGCACATCCGTATACAACTTGAATTGCATTGCAATATCCCCCTTTCATCTGGTCAAAGTTTTTCCGGATTTTCCGAACTAATCGTTCTTCTTACAGTTTGTTGATTTTTCGCCTGCCAATTTAATAATTAATTAATGAAGACGCAAAAAAACCCATCCCATTAGGGACGGAGTTGCTCCGCGTTACCACCCTGATTGACGTTTATAATAAACGCCCTCTTTGCCATCGTCCAACAACGATGCTTCTTTGTAACGGTAGAATCCCGGTCCCATCTACTATAATTCGGGGGACTGCTCTGAGGTGATTTTTGGATTCGGATATCCGCTGCCTCGCACCAACCGGCAGTTCTCTGAACGGCGTTTCCAGATCTATCTGTCAATAATTCAAACAACAATAAAGACCTTTAAACTTATATTGCTTCTAAAGCAGATAATCTAACTAATCATACGACGATATGAATGCGGAGACTACACTCCAGTCTGCTTATTTTCTTCATCAGCACATAGCACCAACCTTTTACTTACCTGCTTAATCTGTTTCGATTAGCTTGGAGGTCAACTTCACTACTGGCCTGATATACTTCAAAAACCACTCCGGATCGTGATAAACGTAAATGATTCTCCCAGGGGAAGTATCAAAGCAGTAACCAGTGTCTGCAAAATTAAAAGTTGCCATAGCCCTTTCCATCTTTTCCTCTACACTACGATTTTCCTGCTCATAATTGAATGGCCCATGTTCAAAAACAATATACTCGGCTTCGAGAACATCAATCATAAGCATTTGTGGAGGTACTTCACCTTTATAATCAAAAGGAAGACGTACACCAAAACACTCTGTACGTGGAATACCCCAATCGCAGAGTCTGCCATCCGGGTCATTAATGTAAGCCATAATCTGACCGCTGCCACCGTTAGATTCACTCCCGCCATCGTCATCCAATTTGCCCTTGATACTATCGAGTAAGCCGCAAATTGTTTCGCAGTCCTGTCCTGTAATAAGACTTTGCTTTTGCCAAAAATCCCAATACCCATTACTCTCATAGTTTTTAATGTGCAAAAATTTGTGAGTGGGAATGGTTACAAAATAAATGTTAAGATCATCTGTAGATTTCATCATACCAATCTCTCCAAATCCGAAAAAGTAGCGGTCGAAAGAGTTTATTTTTGTACGAAGGGCGACAGGCATAGGCTTTTTCCGGTATTCACTTGGAGTTACACCATATGTTCCCTTGAAAGCCCTGGTAAAAGCTTCATGTGATGAAAAACCATAATCAAAAGCAATATCCAAAATGCTCTTTTCACTATCCCGAACCTCTTTTAGTGCAAAGGCTAATTTTCTATGCCGTAGATAATCCCTAAATTGCATTCCCGATATTTCCTTAAATTTTCTCGTAGTATGAAATTCGGAATAACCTAACTTGTGAGAAAGGAATCGTAGCGTTATTGCTTCACTGTTACGATTCTTAATACACTCGTCAATTTCATTAACGATTATTTGGATTTGCTTGTGCCACTCGTACAATTGGTCTGTTCACCTCGTTTCAACCACTCTATAGTCATTGTAGAGTAATGGAATTTGCATTGCTTGATTCTACTTGCGGAAAAGAGATGACAATTCAAACGTTTTGGTCCTACTATTTCGGAATCTCATCATGAAACGGTACCACTATTTCGTTTGGATCGTTAAGGAATACATATTGAATCTCAGATTTCCCCTTTGCATTTAGTGGTCGGTGTATAACCCTATCGTTCTGTCAAAGTTATTTCCGCAAGCAGCTTAAGCGTGTCATGCATTCGCAGGATGGACAAGAAGCATGGAGTTCGGGAGGCATTAAACAAAAGGGCTCGGACCCGTTGAGACATGGGAGTGAAAATCACATGCCCTTACAGTTGTTCCAAGCCACCGCCTCTTCAATTTCCTTCTTATCTCACATTTAGCTAAAGGTAAAATCCTACGAATTCATGAGCCTGCATGAGTAAACTAAATCATTTCGGAGGAGTTCAATGCCCATCTCATTCCGGGTAATGGTGATGATTAGGCCCTGTTAGAGTCTGGCGAACGTGATGTAATCGACTTGGACAGGTTCTGCCAATTCCATCCGAAGTGCCCGGTTGATCTGTCCCCGGTGATATTGCCCATGTAAAATGACCTGCGACAAGATATCCCGGACGGACGTTTGGAACGGGACTCCGTTCTGGTTCGCATAATCGACCCTCACGTCCAAATCAGATTCCTCGAGCCCTTCGATATACACACGATATTGCTCGGCGTTTTCTTCGAACATCGTTCGGATCGCCGTCAGGTCCTCTGCTTCCTCCCACAACGAATATTGCGCACTACCCTTGCCCTGCAATCGGGACAGCCAGACTCGTTCCGCAACCGCGACATGCCGAACCAGCTTCAGAAGGTCCTTGTTCTTCATCTCACTCTCCTCGAGCGCTTCTAAGATTCGTGCGTCCGCCCAGTAAAGGTGGTCCATCATACACTTGATCGTCTTCATTTTTGTTTCCCCCTCTTCGTCTCATTGATTAATTGAACCTACCGTTTCCCGTAATTGGTCATTATTTCTCAAATCGTCATAATCTTCATCAGTCCAAGGTTCTATTTTTTATCTCGCTCAATGGAATCAGGAGACGTGTGTCGTCTTTTGGTTAGAATCAGAAAATATAAAAGATGAGACCTTTGCCCTCGGCTACAGTTTGGCTGTAGAAGCGCCGGATTTCGTTAAAATGCTGTAGCAGGTAGGCAAAGAACGCATCCTTATCCTCGTCTGAAACAATATCAGGTTCAAGAGGATATACTTCTTCCTTAACCATGGCCGGGAAATCATACCGCAAGCGGAGCTGCGCTTCATCCAGCTCAGAAATAACCTGATGCGCTTCTGCAACTTGCTTGGCACGTAAGGAAAACGCCCCGAATGAGCCAAAATCGATGCCTTTGTCTGATGTCAGCGGAACAACATAACTAAGAGGGGCATCTCCATCGGAAATAACTCCACAAAGCAAGTAGTGAATCGCCTCCCAGGATCTATCAATGTCCAGTCCGGGATAATCGTCTATTTTCAAGCTATTCAATGCAATGTCGCCTGTAACAATTTGTTGCACTAGGTTGTCATCCATAGCAAAGTAATATCCACGCATTCCCATGTTGTCATCCTTCCTTCCATTCTAGTAGTGACTATACTGCCCTATCATAATGTAACCTCTGGATTTATCCCGCAGGATAGAAAAAGAGTGAAGATCAGCCCCCTACGTAATCATAATATCTTGTGCGCACAAGTTACTACATCCCGTTTAAGATAGGTATGTCCTACACTCTTTAACTAATGAATTTTATGTGTAAAATATATAGTCTCCCACAGCCGACACTGAAACCATATCCCATATACGGCGAGTCCGACTAATAGTCTTGACTACGGACCCAGCTGAATCTATTGGCGAATTTATTGCCGTTGGAGCAAGTTTGCGGACTCCAGTGCTGCTATTCTCCCGCAAGCGGTGCATATATAGCCCTTTTCATGCCAATAAAGACTATGCGGTCCGATAGCAGTCCAAAAAGGACGTATTCCCGCGTTTAGGGTCATCTGTGTCCGCTAGCGGCTTCGTACATGCAAATGTGATGTAATCACCCGTGATCCATACAAACTTCTAGTTAGACTATGACTCCACTGTTAATTGACCCGTATCCATATTATTAAGCACAAGTTTGCCTTCCAGCGGGGTGCCGTCTTCGCTCGCAAGCTTCAGCTTACCCGTACGGCCCTTTTCAATCAATGCCTTTACTTGTGTATCTGTAAGGGTACGCCCGTGGTTCTCTTTCCAGATCACGAACTTGCAGCCTTCTTTGTAATGAGAGCAGCCGTAGCCTTTTTTACCCATAAAAATCATCCCGCCACAGCCAGGACGCGGGCAGTTTCCGATAATTTTCGGACCTGAATTTGCTGATTCTTCTTCGTTAGCTGGTTTACGTTTTCTTGGCGCGGCAGGTTTATCGCTGGTTTTACGAGATGTACCTCCACCACTCCGACCTTTAGCCCCTGTATTCACAGAAGGAGTTTCCCCTTCAAAAGAAGTTTTGGACGCCCGAGACTGCACACGAACCTTGTCCACGATCATGCAGGCAAATCTTTTTACATTCTCCATAAATTGTCCGTCCGACGCCGTTCCTCTTGATATTTCGTTCAAGCGACGTTCCCACTGGCCGGTCATTTCAGGTGAAGTCAACAGCTCGATGCCCGCTCCACGTATCAGTTCAATAGCCGTTCGTCCTTTTTGCGTGATGGCGATTTTTTTGCCTTGCATTTCAATGTATCCGACATTCTTAAGCCGTTCAATGGTTGCTGCTCGTGTGGCTGGAGTACCCAGCCCTGAATCCTTCATAGCATCCCGAAGCTCTTCGTCTTCAATCTGCTTTCCGGCACTTTCCATCGCTCTAAGCAGCGTGCCTTCCGTATAATGCTTTGGCGGCTGTGTATCTTTCTCTTTAACGATAGCGTCACTACAGATCACCTCATCTGCCGGAGCGATTGCGAACGGTTCATTCACTTCAATCTCTTCGTCTTCCTCATCATCCTTGTTTTTTCCCTTGGACGACTTCGCTTTATCTTTTTTCTGGTCCGCGTAAATGACCTTCCAGCCGAGACTTAATAATTCCTTAACAGTAGTTTTGAACTTTTCGTCCTCTACATCAGTCATAACCGTATGCACTTTATATTCCGCAGCCGGATAGAACTGTGACAAAAAACGCCGCACAATCAAATCATACAGCTTCCCCTCATCCGCACTAAGCCCTGTTGCTTTCCGATATGTAGGCAAAATCGCATGGTGATCCTCTACCTTGGAGGGATTGCAGATAAATTTGTTTCCTTTATGAACGAGATTACGATTCGCGCCCTTCACCCATTCATCATAAGCCGTCCCTTGGAGCGCAGATAAAGTCTTATGCATCTCCGGAATATTTTGTTCTGTAACATAGTTAGAATTCGTCCGCGGATAGGATATCACCTTATGCTTTTCATATAAGGCTTGTGCGATATCGAGTGTTTTTTTAGCGGAAAAAGCGTACTTCCCATTCGCCTCCCGCTGCAACAGCGTTAAATCATACAGTTTATTCGGGTACTCTTTCGTTTCCTTAACCTCATAAGATTCAATACGTCCCGGTTTTCCTTTGACCTTGGCAGCCAGCGCCTCCGCCTTCTCACCATCAGTCAGCCGGTCACCCTGCCACATGCCTTTATAGGTCATTTCATTTTGTGTAAAATGGCCCTCCACCTCAAAAAACTTAAGGGATGAGAACGCCTCAATCGTCTTCTGGCGATCATAAATAAGTGCAAGTACTGGGGTCTGAACTCTCCCCACCGACAGCAGCACATTATGTTTCGTAGTAAATGCACGTGATCCGTTCATACCGATTAACCAATCGGCTTCACTGCGCGCTTTTGCTGCTTTGGTTAGATTCTCGTACTCCGCCCCATCCTTTAGCTCTTGAAAGCCTTTGCGGATTGTCTCTGGTGTCAAATCGGAAATCCACAGCCGCTTCACAGGATGTTCAAGCTTCAAATGCCGCTGAATGAGCGAAAATATATGCTGGCCTTCTCGCCCGGCATCACAAGAATTTACTAGCAGATCGCTTCGTTTAGCCAGCTCTCCGATTACCTTCAGCTGATCAATGGTGCGCGCATTAGGAACTAGCTTGAATGGGTCCGGAATAATGGGAAGATCATTAATATTCCATTTTTTGTATTTCACATCATATGCATCCGGCTCAGCCAATCCGATTAGATGCCCTATTGCCCATGTAATAATGTACTGCTCCCCTTCAAGATAGGAACGGTAATTTTTAGCCTTTGGTTCTATTGCGGCGGCGATATTCCGCCCCATGTCCGGTTTCTCCGCAATAATAAGTGTCTTCAAAAACATTCGCTCCTTACCTTCTCGTTCTTAAGTCCAAAATAGGTCCAGTACTCTATTATAACATTAACCTCAGTTTTTTTTAATCGACCGGACTTTTCATAATCTTTCGTTTGATTTAAAATAAGTTGGTATAAGCGTATTCATATATCGGAGGGAAACAAACCTTGTATGAGAATCACAGATTTACTGAACCTTTTTCTGATCGAAGGCTCTCTGCCCTGAAGGCGGATTGTGAGCAGTGCTTTGGCTTGTGTTGTGCCGCATTGCCTTTTGCTGCTTCCATAGATTTCGCTAGAGACAAAGACGCTGGACAGCCATGTCACAATCTACAGTCGGACTTTCGCTGTGGTGTACATACAGAGCTAAGAGAATTAGGCTACCGTGGTTGCACGGTCTATGACTGTTTTGGAGCTGGGCAAAAGATTTCTCAAGTCCCTTATGCTGGAGAAGACTGGAGGAAAAATCCGAAAACTGCGAAGCAAATGTTCGAGGTATTTCCGATCATGTGGCATTTGCACGAGCTGCTCTGGTATTTACATGAATCTTTAAACTTAGAAATAACCCGTACAATCCATACGGAGCTGCAAACAGCTCTCGATGAAACGGAACAGCTCACTTTACTTAATCCTGAAGCACTTGCAAAAGTGGATGTTGCCGCTCATCGAGCAAAAATCAATATGTTACTGTTGCAGGTCAGTGACCTTGTACGAACTGAGGCTCGCCGTAAACTAAAAAAATCAGCGAAGAATTTCAGTCGAGGTGCCGACCTTATGGGAGCTAAGCTCAAAGGAGCCGATCTCAGAGGCGCCAATTTGAGAGGAGCCTATTTAATAGCCGCAGACCTTAGGGACGCTGATCTCAGAGGTGCAGACCTTATTGGGGCAGACTTTCGCGATACTGACCTCAGAGGTGCTAATTTAGCAGAAGCTCTCTTTCTCACTCAGGCACAGATCAATGCGGCAAAAGGCAATACTCTCACAAAATTACCAGCAACACTCTCCTGCCCTGATCATTGGCATTCCCATTAAATGAAAAAAGATCATTTATATCAGCGGTGAATAGAATTGTTTGATCCGAGACACAGCTTCCATAATTTCTAAGACTTCTTTCCCCGCTGTGTTTCGGTTCAGATACTCTACTCTTCCCTGTGATGCTTCCTTGCCCACAACTATTGATAGAGGTATCCCGATCAAGCTTGAATCTTTAAATTTCACGCCAGCGCGTTCATCCCTATCATCAATCAGCGTCTCTATGCCAAGCTTGGTTAGTTGATCATAGAGACCTTCGGCAACCGTCCGCTGCTCACTATCCTTGACGGACATTATCAAGATATGAACCTGATAAGGTGCCAATGCTGCTGGCCATATTAATCCATCCTCATCATGATGCTGTTCAGCAATAGCGGATAAAAGCCGTGAGATACCAATTCCGTAACAGCCCATAATCATAGGTTGACTTTTGCCTGAAGAATCTAAGTAAGAAGCGCCTAGCTTTTCACTGTATTTAGTACCTAATTTGAAGACATGACCCACTTCAATCCCTTGATGAAAATGCAAAATACCCTCCAAACAATGCGGACAAACTTCACCTTCTGCTACATTCCGAAAATCCCCCACATGCCCAAGCGAAAAATCTCTGCCGGGTACGACATTACAGAAGTGATAATCTTTTTCTCCCGCCCCTGTAATCCCTTGAGTCATATCAGCTACTGCCGCATCTGCTAGGACATTAAGCGTTAAGCCTACAGGTCCTACAAATCCACTTTCAACGCCCGCTAAGGATTTCACAGACTCGTAGTCAGCAAGCTTAATCTCATTCGTTCCTAAATATTTACTTACCTTTATTTCATTGACTTCATGATCACCCCGGACCAATACAGCAAAAATCTGTCCGTCACCTTCATAGATTAATGTTTTGATAATCTGGTCTGGCCGGATATCTAGCTCCTGCTCTAGTTGCTCAATTGTGCGCAAATCAGGAGTGAGGAATTTCTCTATCTCTGGTACTTGTATGACAACTTCATTTTTTACAGGCCGCACGGACTCTGCCTGTTCCAGATTGGCCGCATAATCACAAACGGTGCATGCAGCAATCGTATCCTCCCCAATATCAGCCAGCGCCATAAATTCATGACTGCCACCCTCGCCTCCAATCGCACCGGAATCCGCATGGACAGCACGGAATTTCAATCCACATCGCTCAAATATCCGGTGATAAGCCTCGAACATTTGGATATATGATTTATCTAGACCTTCCAGGTTTGTGTCAAAAGAGTAAGCATCCTTCATCAAAAACTCTCTGCCTCTCAGCAGTCCAAAACGTGGTCGGCGTTCATCTCGGAACTTGGTCTGAATCTGATATACGGTAATAGGAAGCTTTCGATAGGAGCTGATCTCATTCCGTACGAGTGTGGATACTACTTCCTCATGTGTAGGACCTAGTATGAATTCCCGCTCATGACGATCCCGCAGCGTCATCAGCTCCTTACCGTATACCTCATACCGGCCTGATTCTTTCCAGAGCTCCGCAGGCTGCATAGATGGCATCAATACCTCCTGAGCCCCAGAGACATCCATCTCATTCCGCACAATCGCTTCTATTTTCCGTAAAACACTTCTTCCAAGCGGTAAATAAGTATACACACCCGCTGCTAATTGGCGGATATATCCCGCACGCAGCAGTAGTTGATGACTGCTTGTCTCCGCCTCTGAAGGTGCCTCACGCAGAGTTGTTAATAAAAGATTACTTTGACGCATATTTATACCCTCCCTAAAAAATGAACGCTCTAAACGCAAAAAGACACATTCGTCAGGGACGAATGTGTCGTGATACCACCCTTATTTAACCGCCAGCCCGTACATAGTCTACACTTGATTTGGCGATCCTCGATCGAATAACGGCCGATTCCGGCAGCGGTTATACGCTGCAGCTACCCAGGCAGGATACCATCCACACGTATTTGAGGAACCTTTCAGCCGGTGAGTTCCCTCTCTGTTCTAACGCTACTAGGATCGTAAGTCCTTGGTCAATGCTTTTGTCATTTAGATATTTTATTAAATCTATATGAAAATAATATTTCCGTCAAGCGTCAGCTCCAAAAAGAAGCCGCTTCTCCAGCAGGTAAACTGCTTTTGAAACGGCTTCTTGAATTAATGCCTAGACAAGAACGCTTGAGCCCATCAGGTATTTATCCACTTCACGTGCAGCTTCGCGACCTTCATTGATGGCCCAGACCACCAAGCTTTGACCACGACGCATATCGCCAGCAGCAAACACTTTATCCACATTCGTATTGAATTTGCCGTAACGTGCTTTCACATTGGTACGACGATCAGTCTCCAGGTTAAGCTCCTCAACAATATCTTGCTCCGGTCCATCGAAACCAATAGCGATGAGAGCGAGTTGAGCAGGATATACAGCTTCCGTTCCAGGAACGGGCTGGTAGATTTTACGACCTGTCTCATCCACGATCCGGCGGATCTGCACCGTATGAAGCTCCTTCAAGTTCCCCTCTTCATCCCCAACAAATTTAGTGGTCATGATAGAGAATTCACGCGGATCATCGCCAAAAATAGCTTTCGCTTCTTCTTGCGCATAATCCAAGCTGTACACATTCGGAAATTGTGGCCAAGGATTAGCAATCGGATCCCGTTGCAGAGGCGCTTTTTCATGTGTACCAAATTGAGTGATACTGCCGCAGCCATGACGAAGCGCTGTGGCAACACAGTCAGATCCTGTATCCCCGCCACCCAAGACGATTACATCTTTACCTTCAGCGGATACATAGTTACCATCCTCCAGATTGGAATTCAAGTAACTCTTGATCGTGCCATTTAAATAATCCATGGCATACATAACGCCCTTAAGCTCACTGCCTTCAATGTTGAAACGGCGTGCTTTAGTAGCTCCACCACACAGAACGACCGCATCATACTCATCAACAAGCTGCTGAGCCGGAATGTCTTTACCAATCTCAGTGTTCACTACGAAGTTAATCCCTTCAGCAGCCAGCAAATCTACACGACGTTGTACAACTTTTTTATCAAGCTTCATAGTAGGTATTCCATATGTCAGCAGTCCGCCAATGCGGTCACTGCGCTCAAATACAGTTACAGAATGTCCAGCCTTGTTAAGCTGTGCTGCTGCGGCAAGTCCAGCAGGTCCAGAGCCTACGATTGCAATTTTTTTGCCAGTCCGTTTCTCCGGAGGATTAGGTACAACCCAGCCCTCTTCAAAACCCTTATCAACGATCGCAAGTTCAATTGTTTTGATGGTTACCGGCTGTCCGATCAAGCCCACTGTGCAAGAGCCTTCACAGGGAGCGGGACAAATACTGCCTGTGAATTCAGGAAAGTTGTTTGTCTTATGCAGACGTTCCAGTGCTTCTTTCCAGAGTCCACGATACACCAAGTTATTCCATTCCGGAATTAAATTGTGTACTGGACAACCTGAGGTCCCGCCAGCCATATCAATACCTGTATGGCAATAGGGGGTTCCGCAATCCATACAACGTGCGCCCTGTGTCCGAAGCTCGTCCTCGGATAAATGATGGTGGAATTCTTCCCAGTCCTTTACCCGCTGCTCAGGATCCCGATCACCTGGGAGCTGCCGTTTATACTCCATAAAACCTGTAGGTGTAGACATGTTTACGTTTCCCCCATCCGTTCTCTTCGTGTTGAAGTATAGTACATTGTAGCATATTGCGGCTTCGTATGGTTGTCAGCAACGCAATGAAGTACCTGCACATTCTATTCTATACCTATACATAATCATTTCTAATTTTAATTATAGTAACATTCATCACTTTTGCACAGTAATGGATAAATCTACTGATTATTTGTACTATTTCACATGTTATGTCAGAGAAAACGTTTTATTGCTATTCCGTACGTTCATAAACAAGGAAACGGTAATCATACGGATTCTTCTCATCACGAATTCCCTTGATATTGGAGACCTCTTTCCACATCCTCCAGTCAATCTCAGGAAACCGGGTATCTCCTTCAAAATCCTGTTCGATCTGCGTCAACATCAACTTGTCAGCATACGGCAACATCAACCGGTAAATTTCCGCACCACCGATTACCATCAGCTCATCTTCTTTTCTACCCTCGCTGAGAGCCTCTTCAAGCGTGTGTAGAACCTCTGCACCTTCAGCTGAATAATCAGTATCCCTAGTTAGAATTAGGCTCGTTCTGCCCTTCAAGGGCTTGCCTCCGAGCGAATCCCATGTTTTGCGGCCCATTAGCATTCTTTTGCCCAATGTTTCTGCTTTGAAATAAGCAAAATCCAGCGGCAAATGCCAAGGCATATCGTTATCTTTTCCTATGACATGATTGGCACCCATTGCCCATATTAAGCTAATACTCATGAAGTTCTCTCCTTCCTCCATACTAAAGTAAAAAACTATATTGCCAAAAATTATATTTGCGAATCTTCATTTACAATTACGTTATACTGCGATCGGCGCTTTTATCGAAGGATGCGGATTGTACCCCTCAATGACCAGATCTTCCAGTTCAATATCAAAAATTGATTTCTTCTGTGAATTAATAACCAGTGTAGGCAATGCTCTTAATTCTCTTGATAATTGCTCTTTCACTTGCTCAACATGGTTTGAATAGATGTGCGCATCACTAATGCTATATACAAACTCGCCTACTTCTAGCCCACATTCGTATGCGATTAAATGCGTAAGCAAGGAGTAAGATGGAATATTGAAGTTTGCCCCGAGAAAAGAGTCCGCACTGCGTTGCAGCAAGTGACAGCTTAGTTTACCATTTGCAACGTAGAACTGGAACATAACGTGGCAGGGCGGTAACGCTGCTTTGCTTCCTTTCGTCCCAGCATTTATAACATCTTCCGGGTTCCATGCGCTGACAATTAAACGCCGAGAATCAGGATTTGTTTTGATCTGATGAATAACATCTTGTAATTGGTCAATTGATTCGCCAGTAGAAGATGTCCAATTCCGCCATTGCTTACCGTAAACGTTTCCTAGCTCGCCATATTTGGCAGCAAACTCATCATCTTCTAAGACACGATCACAGAATGCTTTCATCTCTGCTTGATATAATTGATTAAAATCTTCATCAACTAAACAACGATTCCCGAAGTCTGTCATATCCGGGCCAGCATATTCGTCCGATTCAACCCATCTTTTAAAAGCCCATTCATCCCAAATATGATTATTATTTTTCAATAAATAACGAATGTTGGTATCACCTTTAATAAACCACAATAACTCACTTGCAATTAAGCGAAACGGTGTACGTTTTGTTGTAAACAGCGGGAAGCCTTTTGATAAATCAAATCGCATCTGATAACCAAATACACTAATTGTACCAGTTCCTGTACGATCTTCTTTTTTCACACCATGATCCAAAATATATTGTAAAAAATTCAAATAGGTTTGTTCTAACTCATTCGTCAAAGTATTGCACCTCCGTAATATTTCACCTCATATATTATATCTGAAAAATCCGATTTTTGTAGAAGGTAAGATAATTTTTAAATATATTTAATAATCGGGTTACCTATTCAATTATAAAGGATTGATTCAGCAATTGTATCTCTACTCCGCTATCCTAAGCTCCACTCTTGCCCCATAAGCCCGAAGGCTTGCTTGTCCACCCACAGGAAAGGTAATCATCGGCGATGTATGTCCAAAGTCCACGTCTGCAATCACAGGAATATCGGATAATTCTTCTTTTGAGCGGATAATTGTGGTCAGCTGCTTCTTTGACATACGCGATTCTTTTTGGAACCTGCCGATCACCAACCCTTTGACCTCTTCAAACTCAGGCTGATGAATTAGGGATTGCAGATCTCGATCAAAGGTTGCAGGTGCTGACTCATAATCATCCTCAATGAACAAGATAGAATTTTTTAAACTTGGCATATACTCTGTTCCCTGCAAAAGATTTAAAGTGCATAAATTGCCACCAATAATCGTTCCTTTCGCTTCCCCATCATTGATAATGAACGGACCTTCATTTTTAATAAATATCCGGTTTTCCTGATCCAGATACCACTCATCATCACTCCAATGCCTGGAAGGCTGCACTAGAATTTCTTTATTGTCCATCATCAGCTTGCGGAAATATTCGATGGTATATTCATTATCGTGGAGCATCGCAAATGTGGAAAAATGCGGTCCGGAGTATGTAACTAATCCTGTTTGAGCATAAATCGCATTACTTAGTGCAGTAATATCCGAATAACCACATAAACGCTTTGGATTCTCTGCAATGATTGAATAATCTATATAACGCAGGAGCTGGTTACTATTGAAGCCCCCAATGGTCGTTAATACTCCTTTCACTTTGGGGTCTAAAAAGGCTTCGTGCAAATCCTCAATTCTCGAATCAATAGAAGAGGAAACAAAATCATCCGTCTCAAAAGAATTTGTTGAAATGGATATCCGAAAACCTAACCGTTCAAGCTGCTCTTTAGCGATTTTTCTTTGCTGAGCATCGATTAATGACAAACTTCTGGAAGGAGAGATAATACGCAGCTCATCTCCAGGCTTTAATTTATCAGCTCTCATCATTGAACCTCCCTATATTTATAAAATACAGATTAAGTAATTGCTCTTCCTCCCAGTATATCTCTTTTCAAAAAAGTGGAAAACACAAAAAAAGGCGGAACGCATTTGCGTCCGCCTTTCTGTTGCCTGCTAGAGCAATTTTTGGAGAAAAATTATTTCATTACATGAATTGGGTGACCTTCAACCAATTCAGCAGCTTCCATGACGATTTCGCCAAGGGTTGGATGCGCATGAATAGTCAAAGCGATATCTTCAAGCGTTGCGCCCATTTCGATTGCCAAACCAAGTTCAGCGATCAAGTTGGAAGCTTCGATACCAACGATTTGAGCTCCCAGTACCAAATTGTTCTCGGAGTTAGCAACAATTTTGATGAAGCCTTCTGGGCTGTTCAAAGATACTGCGCGACCATTTCCTGCGAATGGGAATTTGCCGCTTTTCACTTTGTAGCCTTTGTCTTTTGCTTCTTTTTCAGTCAAACCAACGCTTGAACACTCAGGATCTGTAAATACAACAGCTGGGATGACTTTGTAGTCAACAACAGATGTAAGTCCTGCAATTGCTTCAGCAGCGATTTTACCTTCGTAAGAAGCCTTGTGAGCCAAAGCAAGACCTGGAACAACGTCGCCGATAGCGAAGATGGTAGGAATGCTTGTGCGTCCTTGGTGATCAACTTTGATCAATCCGCGCTCGTCGAGCTCAAGACCGATCAGATCCAGACCAAGTTCACCGTCAGTGTTAGGACGACGACCTACAGTTACAAGCAAGTAATCTGCTGTAACTTCTTTGGACTCGCCACCAACAGAGTATTTCACGGTTACTTCTTTGTCGTTCTGAACAGCACTTTCAGCTTTAGCGTTAGTTACGATTTCGATGCCAGTTTTAGCCATGTTTTTCGCTACAAGACGAGTCATATCTTTATCAAAGCCTGGAAGTACAGTATCCAAACCTTCGATGATTGTTACTTTAGTGCCAAATTTAGAGTACATTTGACCAAGCTCGGCACCGATGTATCCACCACCGATTACGATCATGCTCTTCGGAATTTCTGGAAGTTCCAGAGCTTCAGTCGAAGACAGAATACGTCCGCCGAATGGGAAAGGTTTAAGTTCAATTGGACGGGAACCTGTAGCAATGATGCAGTGTTTGAAGCGGTAACGTGGAGATTCATGATCATTGAACACACGTGCTTCTGTGTCGCTGATAAACATGCACTCGCCGTTAAATACTTCAATTTTGTTGCCCTTCATCAAGCTAGTCACACCGCTAGTCATTTTTTTAACTACGCTGTTCTTGAATTCTTGAGTTTTGGCAAAATCCACTTTAACATTCTCAGCTGTAACGCCGAAAACTTCACCATGCTGTGCGGATTCAAATTGATGCGCAGCAGCGATCAAGGCTTTAGAAGGAATACATCCACGGTTCAAACATACACCGCCGAGTTCCGATTTATCCACGATGAGGACTTTTTGGCCGAGCTGGGCGGCACGAATTGCCGCCACATACCCACCAGGACCTGCACCAATGACCAATGTATCAATATCTAGTGAAGCGTCTCCTACTACCATAATTATACCTCCATAACCAGCAGCTCAGGATTATTGAGCAGCGATTTAATGTAGTTCATAAAGTTTTGAGCAGTCGCACCATCGATAATACGGTGGTCAAAGCTGAGTGACAACGCCATTACTGGAGCAACTACGATTTCACCATTTTTCACAACTGCTTTTTCACTGATACGGCCAGTTCCGAGGATAGCCACTTCAGGGAAGTTGATGATTGGAGTAAAGAACATACCGCCAGCAGAACCGATGTTACTGATGGAGATCGTGCTGCCCTTCATTTCGTTAGCAGACAATTTACCGTCACGGCCACGAACGGCCAAGTCAGTGATGCTGCTAGCAATCATCCAAATGCTCTTACGGTCAGCGTCTTTGATAACTGGAACGATCAAACCGTTTGGTGTATCAGTAGCGATACCGATATTGTAGTATTTCTTGTAGACAATTTCGCCTGCTTCTTCATCAATCATAGCATTGAGTGCTGGGAATTGACGGGAAGCTGCAACAAGTGCCTTAACGATGAATGGAAGGTAAGTAACCTTAACGCCTTTTTTCTCAGCAATAGGTTTCATACGTGTACGGAATGCTACCAGTTCAGTAACATCTACTTCATCCATGATGGTTACGTGTGGAGCAGTGTAAGCCGATTTAACCATTGCGTTGGAGATCGCCTTACGAATACCCTTGAATGGTACACGTTCTTCTTCAAGACTAACGTTACCGCTAGCTGCTGCAGGTGCTGCTTTAGCTTCGGTTTTAGCAGCCTTAGGAGCTTCAGACGACGCTGCTGCTGCAGGAGCTGCTGGTGTAGAACCACCTTTCAAGAAGGCTTCTACGTCTTCACGAGTGATTTTACCACCTTTACCAGTTCCGTTCACTTTGGAAATATCCACTTTTTGCTCACGAGCAAATTTGCGAACGCTTGGTGTAGCCAATACATCGCGGTCAGGAGCTGGAGTTACACTTGCAGATCCGCCTTCTTTAGCATCAGCAGGGCTTGTTGCTGCAGGGGAAGAAGTAGTGTTTGCACTTCCTTTTGCTGCGTCGGCTTCAGCAGATGCATGACCTTCTTGTTCAGGAACGTCGCCTTCAGCAGCGATAATAGCAACAACTTCGCCTACACGGCAAACTTGGCCATCTTTAGTCAGAACTTCCAATACAGTACCATTCACTGGACATGGAACCTCAACTACAGCCTTATCATTTTGAACTTCCATGATGATGTCATCATCCGTTACCTTGTCACCGGCTTTGATATGCATTTTGATGATTTCACCTTCATGCAGACCTTCACCCAGCTCAGGGAAGCGATATTCAAAATTCGATGCTTTGTTAGATGCTGGAGCAGCTGGTGCAGCTGGCGCTTGAGCAGCAGGAGCTTCAGTAGCAGCACCCTCTTGATCAGGCACGTCACCTTCTGCTTCGATAATAGCCACTACTTCACCGACACGGCATACTTGACCGTCTTTAGTCAGAACTTCCAATACAGTACCGTTTACTGGGCAAGGCACCTCAACTACCGCCTTGTCATTTTGAACTTCCATTACGATATCATCATCCGTTACCTTGTCACCGGCTTTGATATGCATTTTGATGATTTCACCTTCATGCAGACCTTCACCTAGTTCAGGAAATCGGTATTCAAACTTTGCCACTTTGAAAACCTCCTCGTGAAATTGGGACTAACCTTATGATTTAAACTTTATAAGATGAAACAACGTTGTCATCCATATGGATGACAACTGTTTCTCGTAAAAATATTTAGAATTCCAAAACTTTCTTCACGCCTGCAATAATACGTGCAGGGTTTGGAAGCCATGTATCTTCTATTTGTGCGAATGGATACACAGTATCAGGACCTGCGATACGAAGCACAGGTGCTTCCAAGTGCAGTAGTGCTTTTTCATTGATTTGTGCGATAACTTCAGCAGCTACACCCGCACTCTTTTGTGCTTCTTGCACCACGATAGCACGGTTAGTCTTCTTCACAGACGCTACAATAGTATCGATGTCGATTGGACTTACAGTACGAAGGTCGATAATTTCAACATTAACGCCTTCTTTTTCGAGTTGCTCGGCTGCTTTGGTAGCTGTATGTACCATCAGCCCGTAAGTAATGATCGAAACGTCAGAACCTTCACGTACTACGTTCGCTTTACCAAGTTCAACTGTATATTCACCTTCTGGCACTTCAGCACGGAATGCATGATAAAGGTTCAAGTGCTCCATGAAGAAGACAGGGTCATTGTCGCGGATAGACGCGATTAGAAGTCCCTTCGCATCATATGGGTTTGAAGGAATTACAACTTTAATCCCTGGGCTTTGTGCGATCAAACCTTCGAGTGAGTCAGTGTGAAGCTCAGCAGCCTTAACTCCGCCACCAAAAGGAGTACGGAATACTACTGGAGCGTTATATTTACCGCCAGAACGCCAGCGCAAACGTGCTGCTTGAACAACGATTTGATCCAGTGCTTCAAAGATAAAACCTACGAATTGAATTTCAGCAATCGGACGGAAGCCTTGTACACCAAGACCAAATGCCAGACCGCCGATCGCAGACTCAGCTAGTGGTGTATCAAAAATACGATCTTCGCCAAATTCCTTTTGCAGACCTTCAGTTACACGGAAAACGCCACCTACATTACCAACATCCTCTCCGAAGATAAGAACGTTAGGGTCACGATTCAGTTCAACGCGCATCGCGTCGCGAATCGCTTCTTTCATATTCATTTGTGCCATTGCCTGATATCCCCCTTATTCAAAATCGGCTTTTTGCTCTTCCAGATGTTTAGGTGTTACTTCGAACATGCTGTCGATCAAGCCAGGTATTGTCATTTTTTCGGTTTGTTCAGCTTTTTTGATCTGCTCGTTAACAGTAGCTTTCGCTTCATCTTTCACGCGCAGTGTATCTTCTTCAGTCCAAAGACCTTTCTTCTCCAAATACTTGGCAAGACGGGCGATTGGATCCTTTTCACTCCATTGTCCTTCTTCTTCTTTCGAACGATATTTACTTGCATCGTCAGAAAGGGAGTGTGGACGGAAACGGTAAGTTACAGCTTCGATCAATGTAGCACCTTCGCCGTTGCGTGCACGTTCTGCAGCATCACGTACAGCACTGATTACTGCAAAGATGTCCATACCGTCAACCTTAATCCCTGGAATACCAGCTGCAACCGCTTTGTGAGCGATCGATTTGGAAGCCGTTTGTTTAGCGAACGGAGTCGTAATCGCATAACCGTTGTTTTGAACAAAGAAGATTACAGGCAGTTTAAAACGACCAGCAAAGTTCAAGCCTTCGTAGAAGTCACCTTCTGAAGAACCGCCATCACCAGTGTAAGTAATTGCAACATTCTTTTGTTTTTTCAATTTGAAGCCCATAGCAATACCAGTAGCGTGCAGGATTTGCGCACCAATGATAATTTGTGGCATCAATACATTAACCCCATCAGGAATAGCTCCACCATGTTGGTGACCGCGGGAATATAAGAAAGCTTGGTACAATGGAAGTCCGTGCCATACTAGCTGCGGAATATCACGGTAGCCTGGGCATAAAAAGTCTTCTTTCTCCAAAGCGAACTCACTACCAATCATGGTAGCTTCTTGACCGGATACCGGTGCGTAGAAACCAAGGCGACCTTGACGGCCAAGGTTTACTGCACGATCATCCCAAGTACGGGTAAATACCATACGATACATAATTTCTTTCAGTTGATCGTCGGTTAAATCTGGCATCTTATCCTTATTGATAATTTCTCCATCCGGGGAAAGTACCGATAGAGCCTCGACGTCCTCTGTATACACTTCATAAGGAACTTTACTCATTATCTTCACCTCAATAAAAAAATTTGAATATCAGCTGCCTCTGTTATAATATTATTATACACCTGTTTAGTTACTTTCGTCAAAGAAATACTTATAAAATTTATATTCCTTCAAATTTTGTATGTATAACAGGTGAGGAAATTTTATATAACAGTTTAACACTTTTCCAACAAGTAAATGATTAATAACACAGTTACACATTTAATAATTTTAGCGTAACCCTGTGTGTATTGCAAAATTCGACAAGAAAGGTGACGTGACAACGATGAGCGATTCTGTTTTTCTGAAACGCACAATTGTAAAAGAAACGCTTTGGAGTGAACATCTGCAGGAGGAACGTAAATTACGTATCTATCTGCCCCCAGGCTACAATGAAGTTCTGAGTTACCCCGTGGTGTACTGCCAAGACGGAGAAGAATTTTTCAACTTTGGACGCATTGCTACACTTGCTGGACAACTTATTATAGAAGAAGATGTCGAGCCCTTCATTATCGTTGGTGTAGAAGTTAACGTCGCTGTTCGGACTCAAGAATACGCTCCGTTCGGCAGCCGATTCAAGGAGTACCTATCTTGCTTTTCCGAAGAGATTATTCCCTTCATTGAAAAAAATTATCCCGTACGCCGTACACCCGACGAACGAATCTTAGCCGGCGATTCCCTTGGAGGCAGCGTCTCCCTCCATCTGGCACTTGCTTATCCAGCTATCTTCACACGTATCATCAGCCTATCCGGTGCATTCTATCCCGAATCACAAGCCATGCTGGCTAAAGAGGAAGATCTCTCCTGGCTTAATATTAATATGGTCGTTGGACTGCAGGAAACAGATTACCAGACTGATACTGGGACCTATGATTTTGTTCAGATGAACAGAGAAACAAAAGCATTGCTTGAAGCACGTGGAGCTACCGTATCCTACCGGGAGAAAGACGGTCGTCATCTCTGGGGCTTTTGGCAAAAGGAACTCCCTGTATCTCTACTCTATTTTTTAAACACATAATGCCTTATTGATAGAAGCAAAAAATGAACATCTAAAGAACGTATGTAGATTTCAGCCGTGTTTACGCTTACAGTTTAATCCAGAAAATTTCCTTAATTCACTTTAATACTAATCAGAGAGGCTGGAACCCAACCGGGTTACAGCTTTTCTCTTATCAACATTTCTAGCAACACGTCACAGCCTGCATTGATCAAATCATATACCTGTTCAAAATTACCTGTAAAATAAGGGTCTGGTACTTCTCTCAATTCTTCCTCAGGCAATAAATCCATGAAGAACAAAAGCTTAGCCTCTTCCCCACCAGGAACCTTTCGAACATTCTCTCCATTAGACTTGTCCATGCAGACGATATAATCAAACTTCTGAAAATCCTCGCTACTGACCAAACGCGCTGCCATATTTGCATAACTAATCTTGTTTTGATCAAGTATACGTCTAGTCCCTTCATGCGGTTCCTTACCTATATGCCAATCTCCAGTTCCCGCAGAGTCAACCAGAATCTTATGTGAAAGCTCTCGTTCATCAATCTTATGGCGCAGAACGGCCTCCGCCATTGGTGAGCGACAAATATTACCCAGACAGACAAATAGCACGTTTACGATTTCATTCACCTCCCAATTGTTAAAACATTAGTAAATATGAATTTATGCACATAAAAAATCGCACACTATCATTTTAGCGTTGTCTTGGTCAATTGTGCAACTTTTCGATCTGCATTATACTGGGACAGGATAACCAACTAGAGTTTTAGAGGAGGAATGGATGTTATGCCATCCAAACGAGTTGTTATTTTTGCCGGTGGAGAACTATCTCCGGATTATTTCGCTCTATTAGATGAAGAAGATTTTATTATCGGTGCGGACCGGGGTGCATTATTCCTCATCTCACATGGATATATACCCGATATTGCGGTAGGTGATTTTGATTCTGTATCGCCTGAGGCTTTTCAGGATATTCAATCCAAAAGTAAAAAAACAATCACTTGTGACGCCGTGAACAAGGATTTAACCGACAGTGAGATGGCACTCGATATTGCAATGAATCAGCAACCTGATTCTATTTTACTATTAGGAGTTACAGGCACTCGAATTGATCACTCCTTAGCCAGCATTCAAATGATGACAAGGGCTCTGCAACGGCAAATCAATTGCTACGTGATGGATTCTAATAACTATGTGACACTTACCGGATCCCAAACAGTCATTGAAGATTTGGGCTACACCTATGTATCTTTGCTTCCATTAACTCCTGAAGTAACAGGGATTACATTAGAAGGATTTCAATATCCTTTGAATGATGCTACTTTAAAGCTAGGGCAATCTCTAGGTGTAAGCAACAAACTGATTTCCTCCACTGGAACAGTTAGAATACGTAGTGGATTATTGCTGATTATCCAGAGCAAAGACTAAATACATAGTGATATAGAAACATCCTTGTAACTTTTGTTTCAAAATTAAAAAGCCGTTAAATCCTTTATATATCAAGGGGTTTGCGGCTTATTTTATTGCTCAAAATATCAAGTTATTAATTTTTTGTAACTTTTAATGAATTTTTAATAAAACGTTTACAACCCAGGCCCAGCCTCACTTTATTGCTGCTCTACCAAATTTTATGACATAGATAACCTGCTATACTACGAATCAGGCAAGCAAGACAAGCCAAGCAAGACAGATTGATATACTAACTTTGGAGGTACTTACAACATGAATAAACAACAATGGATAAAAAAAGCGATTGTTATAGGAATGGTTACTACAATGGGCTTAGGAACAATGATGGCAACTGGTGTAGGTGCAACTAAAGTTGAAGCCGCTACGGTGTCCAAAGGACAAAGCGTTGTCAATTTCGGAAAAAACTTTATGGGAACTCCATACAAATTCGGAGCCTCTACTTCTACTACTAAGGTTTTTGACTGCTCTTCCTTTATGAAACATATCTTTAATAAATATAATGTATCATTACCCCGCACAGCTGCGGCTCAATCAAAAGTAGGAACTGCTGTATCCAAAGCTAACCTTCGTGTCGGCGATCTTGTATTCTTCTCCAGCGGCAGCAGAGCAACTGGTAAAAATGTAACTCACGTAGCTGTTTACGCTGGAAACGGTAAAATTCTGCACACTTACGGTAAACCAGGTGTTACGGTTTCTGATCTTAATTCTGGTACATGGAAAAAGACTTATCTAAAGGCTCGCCGCGTACTGTAAACAACAGCTCTATAGTAGAGTCTTTTCTATAAAAGAGAATTAGTCTCAGGATGTGGTGCTGCCTTCGGGCACCCTCATTACATATCCTGTTCCGCGAACAGTATGAATCAACTTGTTCCGGTACCCTTTATCAATTTTTAAGCGGATATGCCTGATGTATACATCTACAACATTGGTATCTGCATGGAATTGATATCCCCATACTTGTTTGAGTATTTCCTCGCGGGAACATATAATCCCTCGATTCGCAGCGAGATAATATAGAAGATCGAATTCTTTATGCGTCATCTTAAGCTCGATCCCTTCACGGGTGACCAGCCTGCGGCTGGGATCGAGCATTAAACCATCTACCTTTAACAGATGTTTTAAATTTCGACGCCGACCCGTGAGGGTTAATAAATTTAGAATTCTACATTTAAATTCACCGGTATGTAGTGGTTTTGTCATGAAATCATTCCCTCCGGCTAAAAAGGCTGCAACTGCTCCGTTACCAGATAATTCTTCGGAAATCACCATGACCGGAAGAATCATTCCCTCATCTCTTACTGCGGAAATGATTTTCCATCCTTCCCATGTTCCCACCTCGCCTAAATCAGCAAGCAGTAATACCGGTTCTACTTCAGAAATGGATAAGCGAAGATCTTCGGGATCTTCGCTTTTTGTTATTTGCAGACCGATATCATTAAACACTTTCGCAATAGCGTCTAGTTCTTCCTCTCCTCTTCCGTTTCCCGCAGACATGTACCATATCATTTGCTCACTCACGAAGATCCCCCGTATCCATCAGACATGCATCAGCATCCCATTAATAGATATAGAATCCCCGGAAAACAAAGAGACCATTCCTATGAAATGGCCTGAAGATCTGTTTATTATGCTTTTTATCCAAAATATCGATGATAAAAGCTACGGGCAGCGGCAATATCCTTCGTTCCATGGATCAATGCCCGGCCATCTGCGAAGATCACCATCCGGTAAAGACCTTCCTTAAAGGAAATTAGATAAGGATTGCTCTCTACCTCACCGTCTCCTAAACTAGACAGACGACTGGCTGTTTCCTGCAAGTTAAGTTTCTGCGGCCGGGCAGGGCGGATCTGTACGGTATCCCTGCCACAAAGCACATCACTTCGTTCCGTATTTAAGGCTGTTAGATAAGGGTAGATCGGATGAGTCCCACAAGAAGGACAATTCTCCTTTTTAGCACTTTTCACGCCAATTTCTTGATGTTCATTACGCCATACATCGAAAGTCAGCAGTTTATTCCGTAATTGGTCCTTACGGTTACCGAGAAGCTTTAACGCCTCAGCTGTAGCATTTGCAGTAACCAATTGCACGGCCTGTGGGAGAATACCCGCTGTATCACAGGTATCTCCCCCTAGTGGAACTGTACCTAAAAGACAATGAAGACATGGCGTTTCTCCAGGCAATATCGTATATGTAATTCCATAGCTTCCTACACAAGCTCCATAAATCCAAGGGATATTATTCTTTTGGGCAATATCATTAATGATGAGACGTGTATCGAAATTATCAGTCCCATCCATAATCAGGTCCACCCCTGAGATGAGTCCTTCCAGCTCTTCCTTCCGCACATCCATAACATGCGCTTCTATGACAACCTCAGAATTAATCTGCTGCAGTCTGTTCTGGGCTGCAATGGCTTTTGGAGCTCTCTCCTGCGCATCCATCTCGGTATACAGCTGTTGGCGCTGCAGGTTACTCCACTCTACATAATCGCGGTCAACGATGAGAACATGCCCAACCCCACAGCGGACTAATGTCTCTGCAATCCCTGTACCTAACGCACCCGCACCAACTACAAGCACTTTTGATTTTGCGAGACCCTGCTGTCCTTCAGTACCAAATGGCGTGAAACGTATCTGCCGTGAGTATCGATCTTCTCGCCCAGCGTTATGAAACATGCATTATCTCCTCCCCATATCCAAAAAGCGGAGAACAGCAGGATCTCTGCTATTCTCCGGATTTATGATTATTCTATACCTGTACAGCTGACCACTGCTCAACATCCCAAATTTTCGTAACCCAATCTTCATAAAAATCAGGTTCATGAGATACAAGCAGGACTGTGCCTTTATATTCTTGCAAAGCGCGCTTCAACTCTGCTTTAGCGATAACGTCAAGGTGATTGGTAGGTTCATCGAACAGCACCCAGTTGCTTTCGCGCATCAAAAGCTTACAAAGACGCACCTTCGCTTGCTCCCCACCACTCAGCATACTAAGCGGACGTGTAATATGTTCATTTTTTAGGCCACAGCGTGCCAGATGTCCACGAACTTCGTTCTGAGTTAAACTGGAGAATTCATTCCAGACATCCTCAATGGGTGTAAGACTAGCTGCTTTCACTTCTTGTTGGAAATATGCAGGGTTCAGATAATCCCCAAGATAGGTTTTGCCGCTGTATGTTGGGATCACTCCCAGAATTGTCTTCAGCAGTGTCGATTTACCCACACCATTGCAGCCAACAATAGCAATCTTCTCTCCACGTTCAATGACCATGTTTAGCTGTGGCAGCAGCGGACGATCATAACCAATCTCAAAATCAATTCCTTCGAAGACGGTTTTGCCGCTTGCCCGGCTCTCTTTAAACTTAAAGGTCGGCTTAGAAGCTTCTTCAGGACGATCAATTCGGTCCATACGATCAAGCTGCTTCTCACGGCTTTTTGCCCGGCCTGAAGTTGAAGCACGCGCTTTATTCCGCTGGATGAAGTCCTCTTGTTTTTTGATAAAATCTTGTTGCTTCTCATAGGCATCGATATGCTGGTTTTTGTTCATCTCCGCCATATCGAGGAATTTCTCATAGTTCGCCGTGTAACGGGTCAATTTACCGAACTCTAAGTGATAAACGACATTAACGACTTTATTCATAAACTCAGTGTCATGGGAAATCAATATAAATGCATATGGGTACTGTTTCAAATAGTTGGTCAGCCAATCGATATGTTCAACATCCAAATAGTTGGTAGGCTCATCAAGCAATAGTACATTGGGTTTCTCCAGTAGCAGCTTCGCCAGCAGCACTTTGGTTCTTTGACCACCACTGAGAGAAGCAACATCACGATCTAGCCCAATCACGGACAGGCCTAAACCATTGGCCATTTCCTCTACTTTTACATCAATCAGATAGAAATCTCCGATATCCAGTTGTTCCTGAATGTCTCCCATCTGCTCCAGTAGTACTTCTAGTTCCTCAGGCGAAGCATCACCCATCTGCTCTGTGATCTTCAGCATTTCCTGCTCCAACTCAAGCAGTGGCAAAAAAGCGTCCTTTAGAACATCGCGAATCGTTTTGCCCGGTGTAAGAATCGTATGTTGGTCCAAATAACCGTAACGCACCCGAGGGGTCCACTCTACTTTACCATTATCCTTCAAAAGCTTTCCTGTCAAAATGTTCATTAGCGTCGATTTACCAACGCCATTTGCTCCAACAATTCCAACATGTTCTCCTGGTAACAACCGGAAAGACACGTTCTTGAACAATGTCCGATCCCCAAAATTGTGGGAAACGTCTTCTACAGTAAGTAAACTCATAAATTCTCCGCAAGCTCCTGTCTATACTTAAATAATGCGTAAATCAAATCACGTATAAATATATATTTTATCACACTTTAGCAGAACACTGAATTAAATGTTAGTCCCAATAGCCTATCTTAAGAAAAAACCACGGCGTTTTCCAACGTTTCGCTCGCCCTTAATGTCCCCTAACAGCTCAGCAATTACTTCTGCCAACTTCCCTTTTTGTAAAAATGGATCTTGCTGACATGGTAAATTATAAACCCTATCTATACCTAAAGAATTTCGCAACAGTTCAACAGATTGGTGTTCAGCAAGTGGTAAACCCACTCTCCATTCCCGTTCAGGCTGCAGCCCACTCCGTTTAATCCATAATAAAGATTCCTCCAATCGCCAATCGGCGCCAGAAGCAATTAGAATGGGAATATCGCTATGCTTGATTTCTTCCAGCGCTCCATCAAATCCACCCGTGCCCAGATCTAATACCACAAATTGATAAGCTCCTCTCATAAGCTCTGCTACATCCCCATGGTGAGGTCGCTTCCAGTAATGAACCTTCCTCCAGGAAAATACAGACTCAGAGCTCTCATCAGGAACTGAAGCGCTCTGCACATCAACCATATTGTGCATACGCTCATAAACCGATGAATCCGGTGATAGATCAACCCAAGCTGTTGAACCGATCTGTGCCAGATAACTGCTAATTGCAAATGAAGTATGTGTTGTTCCAAGTCCCGGCCCTACTCCAAGTAAGGCGATCACTTTAGCCTTCCGTTTATCAACCGCTAGGGGCACAGACACTGCTAAAGGATTACCTTCATCCATATCATTCTCCACACGAACCAGCGCTTGAATAACAGCTGTTGCCTCCTGATATCTTTCCTCCGGATGAGGCCGTAATAAACGTCTAATTATAGGAATAAAAGCTGCGGGAACATGGTCACGCAACTTATTTTCCATTCCAGACTCCCAGTGGCTGCATAAGCCTCCGGTAGCCATATATAAAAGCAATGCACCAAGACCATATAAATCAGAAACCGGCTGACTCTGCCCGTTCCCATACTGCTCAGGAGCCGCAAACCCAACTGTACCTAGCTTCACCGTATCTTCAACGATTCCTTTTCTATAATTTCGAGCGATTCCGAAGTCGATTAACATCAATTCTTTTTGCTTAGTTAACATAAGATTAGAGGGCTTTAAATCACGATAAACAATGGGCGGATGATGACCATGTAAATATTGCAGGACTTCTAAAAGCTGTTTAGCTATTTGTAGGATGAATTCACAAGGCAATGGTCCGGGATTATCCTTCATCAGCTGACTTAAAGTTATCCCTTCAATATAATCCATAACTAAATAAGAATACCCTTCTTGATCCGAAAGATAGTAATCAACAATACGTGGAAGCCGCGGGTGATCCAGACACATTAGCATCTCCGCTTCAGCTTTAATGTCTGAAGGCATCTCATCTGAGCTTACACTTTCTTTTACAGCCCAACGTTTCCCCTTTAAACGCAGATCCTCCGCAAGATAGACAATACTCATTCCACCTGTTCCAATCTGATCAATAATTCTGTATCTGGCGTCCATTATCTGCCCTACCCCAAGCTTCGATGCAAAATCCACCTGAACTTCCCCCTTTTTCACATAAAAAAAAGAGAAAGCTTCCGCCATTAACGTTGTTACCGCAGATTACGATAACGTTAATAACGGGATGCTTTCCCTTAAGATTTTTAAATTAGGATCTAACTTAGTATTTAATCATATAAAGTGTTATTTCGTCACGATTATGAAACAGCTGCTTGGCCCGTTGAATCTGCATACGTTCGCCCTCAAACATTGCGATGATCTCTTTGATCATCGCTAGAGGTTTCTTATGCATCAGCTTTACGGTCACAATCGCTGTTCCGCCTGGGGACAGGCTGTGCAGCAGCCCGGTTACAAGCTTCGCCATCAGCTTAGGACTCCAGCTCATATCACATACAAGCAGATCAAATTCATTATCGCGGAATTTCACTTCTCCGGCATTTTTGCGCAGGATCTTCAGACCCGGGTAATTACGCAGCGATTCATGCATCAAAGCAGGGTCAACCGCTGTTACCTTCATTCCACGCTCCAGCAAGAAAGAAGTCCAGCCCCCTGGAGAGGCACCGATATCAAGCGCATTACGGAAGCTGTAAAAAGGAATACCGAACTCCTTCTCCGCTTCCATCAGCTTGAACTTAGCACGTGAGATTTGTCCGTCTTCCTTGCGGAAACGGATTGCACCGCCATTCCAACCGGATAGATTCTCTTCTGGTCTGGACACTCCTGCATATAAGGCATTCCCGTCTGCGTAGACAGAAATGACCCATGCCGGATCTTGTACTGTAAATTCTGCACCCAAGCTTTGCAATTGCTCCTGCAGCCATTCACGTAGTTCGCCCGGACTTTCCTGCCAGAAGGAAGGATCCCCTTTACGAACATTTAGGGATATTTTCTCCCCCTCTAGCTCACTGCGGCGGCTTAAATACACAGCCAAACGCTGTAACCCATCAATGGTTCCTTCATCCTGAAACTGCACAGGCTGTATATGACGAAGGAAAATGGGCAGATTCTGTGTGAGCAATCGTGATACTTCCTCGGGTTCAGACTGCAAGGTGGCCAGAAAGATTTCTCCCGGCAACAGCAGCGTACTCTTTACTGCTCCGAATAAGCGCCGAAGCTCTTCCTGAGCATATGGCGCAAAGCCGTGATTAGCTGTACAAATATATCGGGAGTACACTATTTCTTCCGGAGCAGTGGTCTGCTCTTCGTTATCATGTCTTAATTCGTTCAAATCGTTTTGCCTCCAGGTCTAATTTTAATCCAGGGACGACCGCTATCCCATTCTACATCAACAGGAATATCATAGGTGGCCAAGATCATTTCTTTGGTTAATACTTCTTCTTTCGGTCCGGAACCAGCTAGCTTACCGTCGCGAATTAAAGCAACATGTGTAAAAAGCGGGACGATTTCCTCCACATGATGAGTTACATATACAACGGAGACATTACGTTGTCTCAGCTTGTCTACTTCAGCCAGCATTTTTTCTCTTTCGTACAGATCAAGACCTGCACAAGGCTCGTCCATAATCAGAAGTTTGGGGTCAGCCATAAGACATCTTGCCAGCATTGCTTTTTTTCGCTCTCCCTGTGACAAGGTTCCAAAAGGATGAAGTGCCATATTGCCCAGATTCATATCCTCTAGCAAACGGATTGCCTTCTCCTTCACATCGTGTGGAATGCTCTCGTAGAAACGTAAATAAGCGTAAGCTCCTGTAGCGACAACCTCCCACACCGGATCATTTAAAGACATCTTCTCCATTAAGGAAGGACCAATATAACCAATTTCTTTACGAACCTCGCGTAAATCACATTGACCATATTTATTCCCCAATACCTCAACAGTTCCTTTGCTAGGGAATAAATAACCTGTCATAATCTCCAAAATGGTTGTTTTGCCCGAACCATTTCGTCCCAAAATGACCCAGTTTTCGCCTTCCTTCACTTCTAACGATACATCGTCCAAGATTAGGCTTTCTTCTCTGCGCAGAGATAAATGTTGTAATGAAATGATCATGATATAACACTCCTTATGTATTCCAGAATCCGCTCAACTGAAACCATTGAATAATAAATATGCGGATTCTCTATCCGGTCAGCAGAAGCCACAAGTAGAGCAGGGACACTGGTAATACGGTATTGTTGGACCAGATTAGGCAACATGTTCACATTTCCGGCAACCATTTGGAGTTCAGCAGGCAATAGATGTGCCGCTACTTCCAACATGCGTTCTGTAGCCTTACAGGTACCACACAGCGGAGTATGCAAAAATACTACCAGCGGTTCTCCAGGTCTCGTGAGTATCTCCAGTAAATCCGCTTCATTCATTTCCTTCATTTCAGATCCGTCTCCCTAGCGATATCATAAAGCTTATCAGAACTTAGGGGACCATTAAACAAGATCATCCCCTCAGGTTTAGCCGCGTATAAGATTTCATACATTTCTTTTCTCCCTAAAACACTAGAGGTGTGTAGATAGATTTCACGGGGGTACAGCCCTTCCAGAACAATCCGTCTAGCCACTTCCCCACCAGAATAATCATCCGGTCCCATATCATAATCTAACGATAAAATACCAACCTCACACTCACGCAGCATCAGAAGACATTCTTCTGTTGTCCTGGCTAAAGCAAATCCAAGCGGACCTTTACGGAGATCGTCCATATAGATATGAATCACTTTCTAGCCCCCCGCTTCAAACCAACTGCGAACAGTAGCTATTTCATTCCGATGACTGCCATCTGGACCCTTTTCAGTTTCCAAAACAACAGATTTTTTACGTAATGGATCAGAAGTTATTAAGCGCTTAAGACCCTCTTCGCCGATATAACCTTTTCCTATTCCAGCATGCCGGTCCCGTCTCGAATCAAAGGGAAACTTAGAATCATTTAGATGAACAGCTACAAGATGCGGCCAAAATCCAAGCTGGTTTCCTCGTTCAAGCAAGTCTTCCGTATGCTCAGGATTCCAAATTCCCGCTGCAAAAGCATGACAGGTATCCAGACAAAATCCAATCTTCTCGGGAAACTGGCTAAGCTCACGAACCTTCACCAATTCTTCAAGTGTAATCCCTTCGGTACCATGGTTGCCCGCTTGATTCTCGATTAACAGCTTGGCGTTACCTTCCCAGGACTCCAGCGTCTCATTCATACATTGTATAATATTTTGATAGCCTTGTAACGGCTCCATTCCAGCAAAATGTCCAAAATGAACAACAATGCCTAAGGAACCGCAGGCTTCAGCAATTTCCAGATCATTAAGTAGGGAGTCTACATACACCTTTCGCGGGGTAGCGTCATCCCTATTCGCAGCCATATTGATTGCATAAGGGGTGTGGGCGATAGAGGTGATCCCTTTTTCTTGGCAAAAGAGTGCACAATCCCTTGTATCTCGAATATCAACCGTCTTTAACTTCAGACTGCGCGGATTTTTCGGAAAATATTGAAAACTTGTTGCACCGCTCTCCCAAGCAAATCGGGCAGCTCTCCCATATCCACCACGAATGCTGACATGAGCCCCTATTTTGGGTTTAGGCTTCATGCTGACAGTCTGGGCAATAAAATACTTTGCGTCCAGACAGCTCTGTTTTGATAATCGTTCCCCCATCGCGTAGGCAAGGCTCACCCTCACGGTCATAGACTTTACATTGGTCATTATAAGAACCCGTAACCGTATCACCGGTCATAAAAGGCATTTCCATGTATCCGCCAATCTCTGTCGCATCAGTTAATACTTTTTGAATGCTTTGATACAGGCGGGAAATGGCTTCAGGTGATAAATTTTGTACTAAAACTGAAGGCAGAAGCCCTGCGTCAAAAGCAATCTCATCCGCATAACAATTTCCAATACCCGCCATTACATGCTGATTCACTAACAGACTTTTTAACGCACCACGCCGCCCTTTTAATATTCCTGCAAAACGTTCCGGCGTCATCCGTCGATCCAGCAGCTCAGGTCCAAGCTTACCCATCGTTGCTTCGCTTTCCTTCACGGATACTAAATGTAAGAACCCTAACCGCAGGCCCATAAAATAAAGGATCTGATCACCAAATGCGATTTCTACTTGCGTATTACGATCCGGCCGCTCTTCTTCTGAACCATAAAAAAGCAATCCACCCAGCATTAAATGTAATAGTAATCTTCGTCCATCATGGAGATGAAACAAAATGTACTTGGCGCGCCGCTCTACAAAAACAACACGCGCACCGATCAAGGCATTAATGAAAGCTTCTGTTTCCATGTTAATTGTTTTTTCTCTGTTCACAATTACATTAGTTATCGGAACATTTATAATACGCTGGCTAAGCAGCTGTCTATAATTCTCCATTTCCGGCAATTCTGGCATACTCATCGTCCCCTCTAAGTTGGTGAAGTAATAAGACCCTAGCTATTATACACCGAGAAACATTTTAAGTTCAGCTAAATCGGCACATATTTCATCGGGAGTGATCCCTGTGATGCTTTTATAGTGCTCCAGGTTCTCTGTAGTGGTTAAACCGGTAAGAACAAGGATTGTACGACAGCCCGCATTAACACCGGCAGCGATATCCGTACGCATATTATCCCCAACAACAGCAGCATGTTCAGGTTGAATGTTCAGAAGATCTGTCGCATATTTGATCAGGTGGGATTCAGGTTTACCGATCACTACTGGCTTCACTCCACTTGCAGCCTCAATTGCTGCACCAATCGTACCCGCACCCGGCATAACCCCATCATCTGATGGTAACATTAAATCTGGATTGGTGAGCACAAACTTTGCCCCGCTCAAAATCCAACGCGAAGCTTGAGCTAACGAAGCATAATTAAAAGAACGATCGATACCTTGCACCACATAATCAGGGGATTCTGTGACGATTTGGAGCCCTGCCTCAATGCAAGCCATACGCAGTCCCTCTTCTCCAAGTATCGCCACTGTAGCCCCAGGTGATTCCTCAGCTATGTAACGTGCGGCTGCCATAGAAGAGGTACATACCTCCTCAGCTTTCGCCTCAATTCCCATTCCACTTAAGTGGGCAGCAACGTTAGCTGCCGTACGCGATGAGTTATTAGTAACAAATAAAAAAGGGATATCCGCTTCACGAAGAGCTTTTATCAGCAGATCAGCACCGGGAATCATTTTATGCCCATGGTACAATGTACCATCTAGATCAATCAATAATCCTTCAATTTGTTCCATCACTAACCCCTCAGTTTCCACAATAAATTTAATTAATATAATAAATAAATAATAGTATTAACAAACTTGTAGCCTTTGCCCTGCTTGGATTTACAGAAAAACTCAATCCCTTTAGGTGGAAGATATCACCTACTGATTTTCGGCAATATGTCCAGCCATTCGTTCGTCTTTTACTCCGTGATTACTTTAAATCTAACACACTTCGTCGAATGAAATCGAACAACCGTCCCATCCAGCATTTTTTAGCATAGCACTGTCATTTCCTGCGCTTTCCCGGAAAATAATCATTCCCCCTATTGCCCATTTAGTCTGCGAGGTACCGGATATGCATTAAATTCCTCAGCTAATAATGTCTCTGGGAATAGGAGTTCAGCTTCCTCAAGCAAAGGAATTAACTCTTCATGCGAGCTGTAACGAGAACTGAAATGAGTCAGCAACAGCTGTCCTGCTTTGGCTTCTTTTGCTAACTCTGCAGCCTGACGGGCTGTACTATGATGATATTGATACGCCATGTCAGCCAGAACATGGGCGAAGGTTGCTTCATGAACGATAAGGTCTGCATTAAGAGAGAGTTCTAAGGCTCCCGAACAAGGTCTTGTATCTCCAAGGATAGTAACAATACGTCCTCGTTTGGGTTCCCTGACAACATCAGCAGCACAGATTCGTGCACCTTCATCCGTAACAACATCTTCACCTTTTTTTAATTTCCCATAAATCGGTCCCGGTTTTAAACCATAACTCTTAAGCAATTCCGTATTGAGGCTTCCGGGACTATCCTTTTCCGTTACCCGGTAGCCATAGCTGTCAATCCGGTGCTCAAGTAATGCAGCCTCAACTTTAAAGCTATCATCCTCGAATATAATTCCTCCTGTATGCTCAACAATCTCAATCTTATAAGGAATTCGGGATTGGCTCACAGCTAAGGAGATCTCTAAGTAAGCTTTTAATCCAGGGGGTCCGTACACCGTTAACGGCGCTGTCCCTCCCTGATAACCACGACTTGATAATAGACCTGGAAGACCAAATAGGTGATCACCATGCAAGTGGGTAATGAATAGCTTTTCCAGCTTTCCTAGCCGAATCGGTGAACGAAGAACCTGATGTTGTGTACCTTCCCCACAATCGAACATCCAAATACTGCGACGTTCTTCCAGCAGTCTTAATGTAACGGACGTTACATTGCGTTGTAGCGTTGGCACACCTGCATTAGTACCTAAAAAATATAAATCCATTCTTTTTCCTCCCTTCTGCTTATTGGCTCAACCATCTCTTTTCAATTCTAAACGACCTTCTTCCAGCAAAAAACCCCCCAGTTACGGGAGGTTCCGCTGAAAGGGATACAATCCCCTACAGACCAGGTATATAAATGAAAGAATTACAGCTTCTCTACATTAAAATACTGCGCTTCTGGATGGGCAAATACCATAGCCGAAACGGAAGCTTCGGGCTCCATCATAAAGCCTTCTGTAAGGTGAACACCGATATCCTCCGGAGATAACAACTTAAACAGTGGACCTTGATCTTCTAAATCCGGGCATGCAGGATAACCAAATGAAACACGGATTCCTTGGTATCTTGCCCCATGTCTTTGCTTCATCGTCATATCCGCCGGATCCGGGAAACCCCAAGTATCGCGCATCATATGATGGACGCGTTCCGCCAGTCCTTCTGCCACTTCAAGTGCAACCGACTGCAAGGCGTGTGAACGCAGATAATCTCCGCTTTCTTTCAGCTGAGTAGACAATTCACGTACACCGTGACCTGCTGTTACAACTAGGAATCCAACATAGTCCATAATACCACTGTCAACAGGTTTCAAAAAGTCCGCCAAGCACAGATGAGGCTCTACCCCTTGTCTCGGGAAAGTAAAGGTATGCAGGATCTCGGACGTATTCTGTGGATTATACACTATAATATCATTCCCTTGCGATTGTGCAGGGAAGAATTGATACATAGCATGTGGAGTAATGGTACCCTCTAGCATCGCTTGATGGAGAATATCGTCTACGGTACCCTTCAGTTCAACAGTCCGCTGATCTCCAGCAGCTAATTGGGCTTCTACAGAACCCCGTAACCCCAAATGATGACCCAGCAGCATTTGCATATTCACATAGGGGATAATATGCCCCAATGGATAGTTACGCAGTACGTGGCGTTCTAAATCCGGTGGAACAAATACAGGTGCATCTGGAGATATTTTGGAACGCACTGCTCTGGTTAGTTTCGGCAGTTCTTGCTTAGGCGCCACCGCAACCGCTGCTTCTGCCTCCACACGAATTTCCTCGGCAATCTTCTCCCGTTCTTCAGGGTTCATAAGCCGATTGGCAATATCCAGCCCGTCCATAGCGTCCTTAGCATACAATACTAGACCGTCATATTCTGGACGAATACGGGTCTTCGTAAATTTACGGGTCAAAGCTGCGCCGCCAACCATAATCGGAACATCGATCCCTGCTGTACGTAGATCCTGAGCGGTGAGGACCATCTGCTGAGCAGATTTCACAAGCAACCCGGACAATCCTATCGCATCAGCTTTTTCTCGACGGAAGGCTTCGATAATGGTCTCTGGTGGTACTTTTATACCCAAATTAATGATCTGATAACCATTATTGGAGAGGATGATCTCCACTAGATTCTTACCAATATCATGCACGTCCCCTTTTACGGTTGCCAGCATAATTTTTCCTTTAACCGCTGTCTCATCCTTCTGCATAAACTGCTCTAGATGATTGACAGAAGCCTTCATCACTTCAGCGCTTTGCAGCACCTCAGCAACGATCAATTCATTATTATTAAATAACCGGCCGACTTCCGACATCCCTGCCATCAGCGGTCCATTGATGATCTCCAGCGGACCAGATTTAGTCAATGCTTCATTAAGGTCAGGAATGAGTCCTTCCTTCGTACCTTCAACCACATAGGAAGCTAAACGTTCTTCAAGTGACAGGTTGGAAATCTTCTCTTTTTTCTCTACTTTTTTACCACGGAAAGCAGCTACAAAAGCAGAAAGCGTCTCATCATTCGTATTATAAATCAGTTCCTCAGCAAGATGACGTTCTTCAGCAGGAATGGAAGCATACCGCTCCACTTTTTCTGTATTTACGATCGCATAATCTAATCCAGCTTTTGTACATTCATAAAGGAATACGGAGTTCAACACTTCACGACCCGCTTCCGGCAATCCAAAGGAGACGTTGCTAATGCCCAAGATCGTATGAACGCCTGGAAGTGCTTCCTTGATCAAACGAATGCCGTCAATCGTTTCTTTTGCTGAACCGATATATTGTTCATCTCCGGTTCCTACAGGGAACACCAACGTGTCAAAAATAAGATCTTCTCCTGCTAAACCGTACTTATTCACTAGCAAGTCATAGGAGCGTTTAGCCACTTCCAGTTTATCTGTCGCCTTAATGGCTTGTCCCGTCTCATCGATGGTACCCACAACAATAGCTGCACCATATTTATGAATGATCGGCGTCACCAGCTCGAATTTTTCTTCACCATCTTCAAGGTTAATGGAGTTAATTATCGCCTTACCTTGACAGTACTGCAAAGCCAAATCGATAACCTTAGGATCGGTAGTATCGATCATCAGGGGTACTTTAACCTTTTTCACAACCAGTTCTAAGAAAAGCTTAATATCTTCAATCTCATCACGGTCAGGGTCTTGTACACACACGTCAATAACCTGTGCCCCACTCTTCACCTGAGCACGGGCAATTTCTGAGGCTTCCTCATATTTACCTTCGACGATAAGACGTTTAAATTTACGAGAGCCAAGTACATTCGTACGTTCACCAACCATGTATGGACGGTTGTCGTTCTCAATATAGATAGGCTCGATGCCTGAAAGTGCAGGCGGATGATTACCTGTCAGCGGGCGTGGAGGATATTCAGAAAGTGCTTCCTTCATCGCACGGATATGCTCTGGTGTCGTTCCACAGCACCCCCCCGCAATGTTCAGCCAGCCTTTTTCGGCAAAGGCTGCAATCTTGCGAGCTAAAGAGTCTGGAGATTCATGATAATGTCCGTTCTCATCCGGCAACCCTGCGTTTGGATAACAGCTCACGGCTGCGGAGGAGATCTCCGAAAGCGAACGAATGTGATCCCGCATAAACTCAGGACCAGTCGCACAGTTGAGGCCCATAGAGATAGGCTTCAGATGTTCTAATGAGATATAAAATGCTTCAATATTCTGACCCGCCAATGTAGTACCCATTGGTTCAATTGTTCCGGAAATCATAACCGGCAATGTGATGCCAGTCTTTTCAAAAGCATTACGAATACCAATACTTCCAGCTTTAACGTTAAGTGTATCTTGAGAGGTCTCCAGCAGCAAAACATCTACTTTACCGTCGATCAATGCCACTGCTTGTTCCTCATAGCTATCAACTAACTCTTGGAAAGTAACGCCTCCAGTTACTGAGAGCGTTTTTGTTGTTGGACCCATAGCCCCCACGACGTATCGCGGACGGTCAGGTGTGTCATATTTGTCTACTGCTCTGCGAGCCAACTCTGCTGCCGCTAGATTGATCTCACGTGCCCGCTGAGGAATATCATATTCAGCTAGCACAACAGAGGTTGCACCAAATGTGTTAGTCTCAATGAGATCAGCCCCTGCTTCGAGGTACTGCTCATGAATCGTCTGAATGACTTCTGGACGTGTTAATACCAGCATTTCATTACAGCCGTCCAGCTCATCGCCTCCAAAATCTTCTCCAGTAAGAGGCACCTGTTGGATCATCGTGCCCATTGCGCCATCAAGGATCAAAATCCTTTGTTGTAAGCTTTCCTCAAGTGTATATTTAGCCAACTAATAGTCCCCCCAGTAAAACATTAGAGTAAGTTTAGCAGAATAAAGGAATTTCGAAAAGCCTTCCTTTCCACTCTGCTTTATCTGTTATTGCTCAGTAACCTTTGCGAACCTTTGAATCATGGTTTCACAGACAGCTCTTTGCTAGGCATAGAGTGCTGTGTCCGGGCTGTCACATGTGAAGTGACATTATATTGTCCTTCCTTTTCAAGGGTCCCTTCTGCTTGATAGACTCCTTTACCAATTAGCTTTCCCTTAAGCTCTATTTTCTGTCCCTCATCATTTTTATTCACAATTTCGAACAGAACCTCTTTTGCATCATCTACTGCCTCGTTATCTTGGGTCACCACAGCTTCAAAGGTTACCTTTTGATTTACAACAACTTCTTCAGGACTCCATTGTAGTTCGACTTTGATAGGTTCCATAGACATGTTCATATTCATGTTATGTATTTCTGAATGCTTGGTTCCATTTGAAGAACATCCACCTAGTACTAGAAGTGTTGCACCTAATAATACAGCGACTAATTTCTTCGATCTCATCATTTGGAGCCCTCCCAATCATTATCGAATAATAAAAATCTACCAATTCATGTTATACATCTCCATCTATTATACACATTATTATTGGTTTTTCAGTATTTTGCATCAATTCCGCATTAGTCTTGTGACTTAAATCATTTACTTAAAAATCTAATGAAATCCTTATGTTAGTATGTATGTACAGAAAAGCAGCGAGTTTCTTAGGATCTCAGAAACTCGCTGCTTTTATAAAGTCTTTATATTGGAGCTAATAGCTCTGTAAATCTTACAAAGATTGAACTAGTGGAAGAAGTTCCTCAAGGTGATTGATTTCATGATCCGGATGAATATCAAGACTAGGTGCTCTACCTTTTCTATTGATCCAGACCGTGGTCAACCCTGCTGCCAGCCCCCCACGGATATCCGTTGTAAGCTTATCGCCGACCATAACTGCTTGCTCAGGAGTTACATCAAGAAGCTCTAAAGCATGCAGGAAAATTTCCTTATCCGGTTTGCCTTTACCAAAGCTTCCGGAAATCACAATATGATCAAAGAAAGGAATTAACTCTGGCACACCATCTAGTTTCTCTTGTTGCAGTGCAGGACAGCCGTTCGTAAGTAGCAAAAGCTTCACTTGACCCCGTAACTGCTCCAGTACATGCATTGTTTCTTCATAGATGTATGGACGTTTTCTGCGCTCTGCTGCGAATTTAGTTGCCAAGGTCTCAGCTAGTGCTTCGTCTTCCACCCCTAACGCTGCAAGTCCGCGACGCCAAGACTCTTTACGATATACCGGCGCAAGCTGCTCCAATTGACGGAATTCTGGCTGTTCACCTGCCGTAAAGTTAGCCCAGAGTGCTTCATATGGATTAATTCCGATCATCTTTGTAAATGGGAACGTCTCATAAGATTCATACAAGCTACTTGCTTCCTTACGAACTGCAACTTCTAGTTCTTGTGGATCAATCGTATCCCCGGCGGCTTCACAAGCAGAACGAAATGCTTCTTCGACGCTCCGATCATCCCACAGCAATGTATCATCAAGGTCAAATAGTACAGCAGAAATTGGCATTACAGGTCTCCCTCTCCCTTTAACTGGTCTAGTTCTATTCGTGAACTACTTCAATGTTGTGAGCTTTAGCAAATGCTTCTAATCTTGTACTCATCGCATTAGTATCATAGCGATTCATAAGTTTTGTGAAAATCCATTTCGTACGTTTCCCTTTGTGCTTAATGACTACAGCTCCACGCGAAAGGGTGATTTTCTCAATATCTGCAGCTGGAAGCCCGCGTTCGCGATTGAATTTAATAGTGGACAGTCTTGCTTTTTCCACCTTCAAGTACGGACGACGGAAGAACAATAGCGCTGCCAGCAAATAGTACAGTACTACTCCCAGCCAATTAGCCAGCATGCCATTGCCTTTGGCCTGATCAATAGAACCAACTACCCAAAACATAGTGCCAAGTATCACTAACACTACCGGAAATGCAATGTTGCGACCTTTAAAGACTTCGGCATTCTGGGTAGGAGATTTAGAGGCATAAATCGTATCCTTGCCTTGTTTCTTTCTTTGCTTGTTGATTTGCTGTGTGTTGCGTTGAACCATTCTTTCCCAAGAACGGGCCATGTGCGTTCCCCCTAGTCATCCTGAAATATCTATGAAAAGGAACAGCGAGCTAATGTTTAAGCCCCTTGTTACCTTGTTCATGCTCATCGTTATCTACTACTTCAATAGTATTTAATTGTGCTCGGAAGTTATTGCGGATATTCCCCAGGTAAATTTCACGAAGCTTGGCGCGTTCCGCCACTTCCTCTTGATTAAGGCCTACGCTCTTCTGTTTGCGTGCCAATTCGTTAATTCGCGCGACCAACTCATCAATATTCAATACTTTCCCTCCCCCTATAAATTAATTCTAACTCTGCCATGAGAAAAAGAGCTTGTCAAGGTCTACTCCCTGCAAGCTCTACTGGTCATTCTATTATGTTCTCAGAAAATTAATAAATAGGTAAAGTAAGTATGTCTCCAGCGTTAATTTGACTACTCTTAATCCCACTTGAACGTTTAATTCCTTCTATATAAACAACTGTCTTCATATCAGCAGGTTTATTCTTAAGAGCAATACTCCATAGTGTATCTCCACGTTCAACCACAATCCGCTTCTCTTCCTTCATTATAGTCGTCGATCCTGCAAACACATTTCCCACTACTGTTAGGCCAGAAAATACTAGCACGATAATCAATATTAACTTAATAAAGAAATCTTGACGGAACAACGAAATCATCCCTCCAAGCAAACGTTCCGTTATCTCTTTCACCTTAGCGGAATTACGGGCAACGTCATTATGTCCTAAAGATTCAACCACTGGGGCCTTATCGTAGATGCTGCGGTATGTACTGTATTTTAGCATAATTATCATCCTCCAAACACTTGTTCTTACTTTCGAATCCATAATAACACGAACATGTGTTTTGTTCAATACTATTTCAGAACAATTGTTCTCTTTTTTTCGAGAGACTCAAACGGTTCATTTTATTATCATTCATCTACCATTTTTTAACTCTAGCAGATTAATATTTATAATAGTTAGAACTTATGTTTGTGCGAACGGTAGTTCTATGTTATAATTTTCCCAAACATTACTATATGGGGTTGATTCCAATGTCAAAGATTTCAAGTCGCCAGCTGGCGATCCTGGAATTTATACGAAGCGAAGTCCGCAGCAAGGGTTATCCACCTTCCGTCCGGGAAATTGGAGAAGCTGTTGGCCTTGCTTCCAGCTCCACAGTTCACGGTCATTTGGACCGGCTTGAGAAGAAGGGACTTATTCGTCGAGATCCAACGAAGCCACGTGCAATAGAATTACTAGGCCAAGAGGATTCAGAGAATGTTCACCAATTCGCGCAGACCATCTCACGGATTCCTGTCGTAGGTAAAGTTACCGCCGGGGTACCTATCACTGCTACAGAGAATATCGAAGACTACTTCCCACTTCCTACTCACTATGTAGGTGACAACAAAGTATTTATGCTGTCTGTCATGGGTGATAGTATGGTTGACGCAGGCATTATGAATGGTGACTATGTGATTGTTCGCCAACAACAAACAGCGGACAACGGAGATATCGTTGTAGCCATGACCGAAGAAGATGAAGCAACCGTTAAGACCTTTTACAAGGAACGTGATCATATACGGCTTCAGCCGGAGAATCCAGCTTATGAGCCGCTTCGCCTTAATCGCGTAACTATTCTCGGAAGAGTCATCGGATTGTTTCGAGATATCCACTAAGTATGCACTTCTAACATAAAAGGCTGTTCCGCATATGCGGAACAGCCTTTTTTCTACGTTTTTTTTGCTTTTCCAACCACTTACGAACATTTGTTCCCAATGGCTAAAATGGCCATTTTCTATGAATAACCCTTTAGGCGTTCTGCTCATATCCTAATTAGAAAGGAGTGTTGCGTATAATGCCCAACTACCGAATTATTGTAGATCTGACCCAACGAATGTTATATCTTCTGGACAATGATATTGTGATTAGAGGTTTCCCTGTCGGCATCGGTAAGATGTTAACCCAATCCCCAGTGGGTGAATTCACTATTATTAACAAACAACCCGACCCAGGGGGTCCCTTCGGTGTGTTTTGGATGGGACTGTCTAAACCACACTACGGAATTCATGGAAACAATGACCCTTCCTCCATTGGGAAAGAGGTGTCCCACGGCTGCATCCGGATGTACAACGAGGATGTGTTAGCACTCGCTGCTATTGTCCCTATAGGCACACGAGTAACGATAAGAAATTAAATTCGAATGGAGGCTCGGCAACCCCCAAATCACATTAAAAAATGGGGGTCATTACATAAGTAAGTATTTTTTCATTAGCATACTAGGAGTTTGGTGATTATATGTCGAATATTGTTAACAGGATTGCAAACTGAAAAGGATGTGTTTAGTTTGAATAATTCAAAAATTAGAACCCTCGTCGATTTTAAAGTCGATGCACTGGGTAAGCTGTCCGGTTTACTTTTAAATGATGAACAAGCTAGTGGAAAAAAAGTGAATTTGCTCACCTCTTTTGGCAGCATTCAGGGAATCGTCTCTCCAACCGTCTCCAACAAAGAGGATGTATTTGATTTAAAATCTTTGATGGATGATGTAATTGTAGACGAATACATATCTTATTTGGGAGCAGAACACCCTGATAAAAATTTCAGCTATAACTTTGTTGTCCTCAATGACGTTACTGTAAGACCTTATGCTAGTTATGGGACTCCGATCGAATACAAACAGCTGATTGTTTATACCGATCATATCACTGCCTTCAATTTTCTATAGGTTTTCATAATCATCTTAAAAAGCACCCTTGCAGCAACCCCCAATTTTGCATCATTTGCAGAATCGGAAGGTTTCTCTGGGTGCTTTTTTTGGGTTAATCGTGAAGCCGATCCTATAATTCCACGAATTTCCCTTTTAAAAGATACTAGTGGAGATCATTCAGGCATATCTTTCAATAAGCAACAATTTGAGTCTAATGAGATAACTAGGAGGTGTGATTATATGCTGATTATCCTGATGTACTTATTTGCTATTTTAGGAGTTGTTTTAATTCTAAGTGCCGCCATTATAAAATTGAAAACGCTATCTGCTTCATCTGAAATTTCTAAGCTAGTTAATGCGACCTCATCTTTTAACATCAGCTTCACCAAAACATTCATTCCCCCCAATCAATCTCACTTGATTGCACTTAACGAGCCTAATAAAAAATTGGCAATCGGTACCAAAAATCCGAAGAGTAACAAAAAAGCAGTAGCAAAGCTATACTCTTTTGATAATGTAATGGGATCCGAGATTGTGGTTAACGCACTCACCCTTTCAAAAGTCTCCAAAAGACATCAAAACAGCAAAACTACTGCAACAAGTGCAGATATTAACGTCCTTAAGGAAGCTGATGAAGAAGCTAATGTGATTGAAGAGCTTACGCTTAAAATATATATGAACAGCAAAGAAATGCCTGTGTATTGTATCTCCTTCTTGCCGGGTTTATTGCCTATTCGACAATCCGACAACCAGTACAAGGAAGCTTTCTCCCAAGTACAGCAATTGCATGCACTGTTCAGGTCAATCGTCTCTGAATAATTAAGTTGCTTTTTGCGCAATAAGATGTGTGAAAATAGCAACGTCCTTGTATGGAGATAAACTGCTTAACTTAAGCTCTAGCTCCACCATTTCTACATGCCATTGCTCATCCATTTTTATTTCATTATCCACAATATATCCGTAGATATTATGTATTCCGTATATACTTCTAATCTCATAACCACACTCCGCGAGCCATTCCACTAATTGATCTTTTGTATAGATGGTAATGTCTGTTTGAATAATGCCGCTATATTCCTGCGTGTTTCCAATACTGTCTATAGCCCCCATAGGATCTTTATTCATAACGGCTTTTTTCATCACTTTTGCCACTGGATTATGAGTTATAAGAGAAAGCATTCCGTTTTCATTTTGTTTTTTACTAATGTCCATTAACAATTGTTTTGGATCATCGAGATATTCAAGCACATTATGGCAAAAAATCCAGTCATATCCGTCCGCTAATACATCTGCATCTTGTAGCGTTGCCGATCTAAAGGCTATGTTAAGACCGTCTTTACATGCAGACTCTTGCGCAATGACTATCATCTCTGGAGTCGGATCTATCCCTGTAACTGTATAACCTTTTTTTGCGAATTCACGACTGGTTATCCCAAAACCACAGCCGATATCTAAAATAGATTGAACCTCTTCAGAGCTGCAGTGATTGTCAATTTGCTGCCAAGCGGAATGATAAAACAATCTCCCCCAAGGCATTTTAATGTAGTTTAAATAAGAATCCATTGATCTAGCAAAAGCCTTTGATGTAGACGCCATATCGCCATACCCCCATTTGTTTTCGACATAAAAATCTAAAATTGCACACTAAACCCATCAAACTGGTGAATGCCCGTACCATGTGCCACTACCTTTTGCTCACGTAACTCACGAACCGCCTTTTTGACCTCTTGTAAAATAGATGGATCTAAACCCAGTGTATTATGAGAACCGAATACTTGGGTAACTCCTGGAATTTCCGTAATCTTTTCTAAGGATGCCACTAAATCAACCGGACTAGTCGAAGGGTAAAAGGCATAGATTGGCGTAACGTCATACAATAAATCACCTGTAAACAGATATCCGTTGGCATGATCAAAAAGGCTGATATGACCTGGCGAATGACCTGGTGTATGGTATATTTCTATTTTACGCCCGCCTATGTCGAGCACATCCCCTTCTTGTAAAAGAGCTGTTGGCTTCCCTTGAAAAGGTATGTAGGTGTTAGGATCAAAGGTTTCAGGAACAGGAAGGGTGATGTCCCGGCTCATATCTTTTCGAATCTGGGCAAGGGACAAGCCTTTTATTCCGTTAATCAGCCAATCCTCATCCGCTTTATGAACATAGATTGTCTCGAATTGCCCATGACTGCCAATATGATCTGCATGCACATGCGTAGTTATGACAGCGATAGGTAAATCCGTTAACTGATCCGTTATTCTTTTTATATTATCAATACCTAATCCCGTATCAATTAACGCGGCTTGTTTTTGCCCCAAGAGTAAAAAAGAATGCACCTTTTCCCAATGTCCATATTCACTGATTGCATAGGTGGTCGGATCAATTTCCGTTACTGTAAACCAACGATCTTTACTCAATTACGCTCCCCCATTCCATTTTCCCCTTACATGCTCTTCTCCCTTACAATAATCCGCCTGTTCATCTGCTTGATAGATTTCTTGATAGGGCAAAATGTTGATTTTGCCTGAGTCTGGATATTCGCAAACATCTATTCCCTGATTCGTTCGGAGATCCAGATACCTGCATGGTGCATCGGAATGATTATAAAGCTGGTGCGCCCCTTCCGGTCCCATTTCAAAAAATATTACATCCCCTTCAGTAACCTCCGTAAAACCCTCGGGTGTTCTTAACATCGCTTTTCCCGTTAAAATCACAAATATTTCTTCAGCATTTCTATGAAAATGATAAGGAAAAGAATATTTATCAGGATCTAAAGATCTGATATCAAAAACTAAATGCTTGGAGCCCACCATTTCAGCTAACCTTTCACTCGTATGCCAAGCAAACTCTGGGATCGGGGACTGTTTTTGTGTAAAAGAGACCGTATTTTCATTAAAAATCTTCACCATCTGCAACACTCCTCCTTATGTTGTGCGTTCATTTACAACAAATAAAGAATCCCAGCTACAGCTAATGAAATAAGACCACCTAAAGCGGACCAATTCGCTACTTTGTTTTTAGCTTTACGGTCTTGCTTAGATTCCGAATAAAAGTTACCTCTTTGTTGTGTACCTGTCGTGAAGGCTCCAACACATATACCTGCAATTATAAAAAAGCCCAATCCTATGTAAATAAAAATTTGCATGAACTTACTCCTTCCCAGGAAAGAATTAGTTATCTATATATAAGATATTTTAACATTAAATCCCTCTACTACGTGCCATGACTTTCGGACCCAGATGACGCTATTTGCTAATTTTGAGCCTTTGAAGCATGGTTTCGGACTCCAGTGACGTTATTCCTAAGGATGAGGCTCATATTGAGCGTTTTTAATGCCAATAGCGACTATGGAGTCCTTTAGTATCCCAAATGTGAGATAAAGCTTCATATAAGGTCTGTTGGGTCCTATAGCGGGCTGATACGCGAAATTTGCAACCTCAGCAAACGGAAATTGGCGTTCGAATGAAGTAAGGTACCAAAAAAGAAGAAGAAGTGAGCCAACAACCATTTTTTGATTATGGTTATGGCACACCCCTTCTACTCCGCACAACTCCTACGGCTCTGATCACACTTAATTCCTTTCAAGTTCAAGTGTTGCCAGTGAAACCATCACCCAAGGTGCAAACTTATTCGACGAATCCCCCTTAGGATTGTGTATCCGAAAAAGAAAAGCTTCCCCCGCCTGATTCTTCCAGACCATATAATCTTCTATCCCTTTATCACCGGTTGCCTGCAGATATAATTCTGCAAAACCTAGAGGATGTTCAATTAGTTCCCCGCTATGGTCGTTTGCTTTGCCAATTGCAGAAAGCTCGGTTTGTCCCTGCTGCTTCAAAGCTGTGAGATCGTAATCGGCAGGTAAGTGTTTAATTTCGGCATAATAGGTTGGATCCTCAGTTAATGATAAACGACCAGACTGTGAGTCTAGTGTGAAACCCTGAAAAACATACAGGGAATATCCATCACCTTTCCCAAGTGTACCTTCTTGCCCTGAGACCCCTCCCTCCTGTTCACCAAATGCTTTGGTCTTTGGCCGATCGGATGTTAGAGGATCAGTGGCCTCCGGACTGGCGGACTCCTGCGCCTCCATAGAAGGAGTAGCAGAAGGTTCAGGAGTGCTTGTAGCTTCAACAACTGGCATTGTCGCTGCACTTGACGCTGTAGGTTTTGCCTCGTCTGTTGTTTTATTGTTACTACATGCACCGAGAATTGAGGCAGACAGAAGAATACTAGTAACTGTAATTAATAATATTTTTTTCATTACGCACCTCCTTATTACTATATTAGTTATTACCCACATGAGTGACGTGTCCTCTTATTCTTCAAACCTTTTCTCAATTTTATTGCTACGGATTGAAAAATTTCAAACAATCGACTCGTTCTTATTTACAGCTATGGAGTTGTGCTCGAAATTCAAATTGTTCTAGGACGGTTCGGGCACCTATTATTTTAAGTTCAGAGAGCAAAATAAAAAAAGCCTCAATGGGCGTGTCTATATAATTATTAGTATCAAAAAAAGAAGCACCTCAATCTATTATTGAGATGCTTCTTTGCTAAAATTAAATACTGTAATCGTAATGAGAAAAGTTCAAACGATACTGCGACATAGAAGTAAAGTTTGGATTGTCTACAACAACATAAATGCTTGCTCCAGGTGGAAGTATAATATTACTAAAAGACTGAGTCTCCCAAGTTCCCGCTTTAGCAGTATATATAGGTCCCAGTTCACTGACGCCGTTATAACTAACTATCACACCTGCTCTTGTGGGACCATTACCACTATACCCTCCCACATTAACTACAATTCTTTTGAAATTTGCTGATGTATTTGTCCATTTAAACCAATCTTGATCGGTAGCACTTTGGATGAACAGATCAAAAATTTGGCCGCCATATTCATTAGGTGTTATTGTTATTGCATTCGCTCTACTATCGCCAACTCCAACAACATAAGGAGTGATTTGGGACGTTGAACTATTCTCGTCAGCAAATGCGGAGGCCGATGGAATCAAAACTACTGCTGCAACAAGAAGTACAGATAGATATTTTTTTATTTTCACTATGCTTCCATCCTTCGATAAGATAGTTAATCGGCCGATTACATTTTAATATTATCATTCTTTAGAAAATATACATATAGTTCATAAGTTTCCAAATTATTTAATAGAATATCGCAAATACTGTCCTTTAGTGTAAATATAAAATGAAAAACGTCTATTTCTGTTATTCGACATCTAGATATACATAATTGTGCAGGATTTTATATCCAAAGTTATTTATCAGTTGCCCACATCACTACATTCCTAAATTGGTACGACGGTGCTTCGGGATCTGCTAAGTATGGAATAGATAAGCACGAGAACAACAAAGGCCCTTTTAGCAAACGTACTGAATATGTTGTACACGATAAGATACTTACATTTGAAGTTAGTGAATATACCTTAACAAAATAGCTTTTCCTATCACTTCCCTCCTCCAGCCTTAGTAGCCAGAAGCTATAATTGGATGAAGGAGGTTTTTTATGTTTATATCACCTATGTTATTACAAACTACTGCTGGACCATTCAGTCATAGCGATTTTATATATGAACCAAAGATAGATGGGCATCGTCTTATTTATTCTCAAGAGTCCGGAAAAATCCGGCTATATACACGGCACAATAATGATTGCACTCGGCAGTATCCTGAATTACATCTCCCATTTGCTGAAGATGTTGTTTTGGATGGAGAAGTTGCCTGTGTTGACCCTACAACTGGAGTATCAGATTTCGAAGCTGTTATGAGTCGCTTTCAAGCGAGACGAACTGATAAAATAACTCAACTCACAGGGACTCTCCCAGTGTATTATGCCATCTTTGATATCTTAATGTACAAAGGTAAGGATCTACGTGGACTGCACCTAATGATAGACATTTCCTAAATTCATGTACTATTAGAAGATAGTATGTATTAAATGAATTTAATAACCCTTTCTCTATCTATTATCCCATTTTAATATTTAATAATATATAATTATACATTTTATGTTTACTTTTGGATATAAATACATCATAATTGGATTGTATCCTAAATATAGGAAGGATGGTTGAATCATGAAAAAGAAAATCTTAGCTGGCCTCTTAACTATTTCTGCTTGTTTTGCTTTAGGATCTACTTCATTTGCTGCTGATGCCACAATTCCAACGCCTACTAACTCTTCACCATCGGTAACTTCTGAAGTGACACCTTATGTTTATTATGAGAAAGACATTTACTTAAAAGTAGGAGATTTTGGTTCTGAATATTCGGGTATAACTTGGAATGTAATTTATAATGATGGCTCTACTATTGTAGGAACAGATCGCTTCGTAGTTACTCCGGTTGAACCTGGTATTACCGTTGTAAGCGCAGAGATGGGCAATGCCGTTGTATTTCTTTTTAGGTTCCATGTAAGTTATTAAAAAAATATCTTTTATTAATAAAACTCAATAAAATAACCCGTCAGGCATAAGCCCGGCGGGTTATTCTAGGTATGTTCTGAATTCAAACCACCCCCGAACAAAATGAGCTCCAGCGAGCTTAATAGAATCTGTTGAATAATCCTATGCAGCACTCAATTAATCAACTCCCTAAACAATAAAATACCCATCCACTCCGCAGGGTTTAGGTGTTTCTGAACTGTTAAATTAACTTTATTTAGAACATTATTTAAACAAGCTTTATGTCACACAATAAGACAATTCCACGAAAAACAAACCATTTAATTGTTATATATCCTAAATTAATATTCAATAGTCTATTAATCTACTAAATATGTTTACTTTTATACATTTATACTACATAATTGGTTTGTGTTCCAAAATTAGGAAAGAGGGTTGGATTATGAAAAAGAAAATTTTAGCTGGTCTATTAACTGTTGCTACCTGTTTTTCGTTAGGGTCGACCTCTTTTGCATCCAGTACTTCTACAGTTCCGAATTCGTCACCTTCCGCAAACGAGGTAGTTGCTGCGGGAGAATATTATCAGGCTATTCTTAATCTTAAAGTCGGGGATACAATGTGGGTAACAGGGTATGACTTTTGGTATATCCATACGGATGGTAGTATTGAAGTAAGGCAAGACGGATTGATTACAGCCTTGTCTCCGGGGGCAAGCACTGTAGCCGCAGATTTTGGAAATGGAAATACAATGTATTATATAGTTCTTGTTAAATAATAATCAAAATAAGACCTCTCTTTACTATAGGGAGGTCTTATTTATGCACACTTTAAACTCGAACCTTTCATGGATAAACGAGATCCGCTGATCTTATTGATTCCGGTGTATCCCCCTCTACAATCCCACCATAATCTATAAGATGGCCAATTGGATCAGGTTCCAGCCGAACCATACGGATACCTTGGATTAGGATAGAGCTGCTGTCAAAAATTCCGTATCGCTCTCTAAGACTTTCTTTGTAGCACTCAATTAATCACTGCCTGGCAATAACTCGATAATCAAACTCTTCTTCCCCCCAGTCTTCATATATAGCACCCTCAGCGATACCCCAATCTCAGTCACTCTCAACCCTATGATGCTTTGGTTTATTTATGCTTCTTTATCCACTCAAATAGCTTGCGGTCCTCGTCTCACAGGAACTCATTACATCGATATGTTGTAGTATCCACAAATGTATCTGGGTTCTCGGTATCAAAGAAGCGATGTTTCAACCAATGTTTTTCATTCCATGGGTTAAAAGTAATCGTTAGCTGCTTATAGTATCCTTCCGGCAGCAGAACACGAATTGACATATCCAGCTTATCGAAATCATCCTCATTAAGGATCTGATAGGCTTCTTCAAACCATGCCCAACACAAATATCCGGTGTCCACCGTAATAGAGATGATTGACATCGGATCATCTAGACCTCGGAACAATATCTTTTGACCTGTTGGCTTATATATAGCTTCTAGTGGCACTTTCTTAAATTGCCACTTGTTACCCACTCCTAGCCTATTAGCTGCCCATTTAAGCTGTGCCCAGGTAGAGTCTTTATGAGTATTGAACGTCTTACGCAGAACTAAAGTATTCGCTAAAGGATATTCCATCATCTTTGCAATAATAGATAAAGCGGCTGTAGTGCTCTTTTTCGAACCCCTACCGCCTTTGACTACCCGGTAACGCCCTTTAAAATGCCAAAACTTTGCGTATCCCTTGCCGACGCTCTCCTGTAAGCTAATAACTTTACTCATGAAGATCATCCTTTATGAATACAACCTCAGATTGGACTTCTTTACTGATGGCCCGCAACTTCAAGCTGCATCTTCTTCACGCGGAGCTTAGTCTCTTCATCCATATATTTAAGTACAAACATTCTTTGCTTGTCAGTTAGATCAGCTTCTACTTCTGGTGGATCGCCTCGAGCCACTATTTTTTCCTGTTTGTTGGATTTCGGTTTCTTTTGTTGTACAACACTTTTCTTTGGCTGTTGTACAACGTTATTTGATGATTGTTGTACAACACTCCATTTATCACGCTGCTTCCAGACGACTACCTTCTTTTCGTCAATGTCCAGTTGCTCGGCTATCTGCCTGTTTGTTATTTCCCACCGTGTTCACGCCATATCTCTAGTGAGCGGTCCCGGTTTGGATCACGTGCTCTTGGCATTATATTATCCCCCCCCCCGTATTTAAGGCATGAAAAAAGCACCCGAAGGTGCCTATGCAAATCTATTCTCTAAGAATTTTTGAACTGCTTGTTTTGTGTCTCCATCATAATTAACAAATCTACCTGCTTCATGCTGTTCCTTGTAATCCAGAACGTTCTTTTTAGTCATTATAACTTCTTTATTGTTAATAGAGACCTTCCATTCAAGCGGATGCAGAGTAAGATATTCATAACGAGCAGCCAAGCCTAAACCTTCTAATTCAGATATGCTTTCGTTTAACGCTAATTCAATTTCTTGAGCCAGTATTTCGTGTGCTTTTATTGCTTTTTGTATATTTTCTGCCCAATTCAAAATGATCACCCCCCTCATCGTCATAATTCGACGCACAAGGAAAATTCACCTGCTATTCAATACCCATGTACCTTACTTCGCCGTCACCCCTGCAGCTTTTGGGGTTTAGATTATGGGTTATTTACAATACAAAAAGAGTCGCTTTTCAGCGACTCCCCGAGTTCAAAATATTACTTCAATTTTAATTCTCCTTTCCTTAAAAATATCAGTTAATAACTCATTCCCGATCTTTGCATTACCTAAAAGCTCAGTGTGGTCGGTATAATTTTGCATAGTAGATGGTTCATTGTATTTTGTAAAAGAAAATCCAGTACTAACCCTACTTATTGAATATCTTTCATTCTCAAAAGTAAATTCGATTTCCCTGCCAATAGAAAGATCGCTTTCTAAATCAGTTATACCATAATCCATTAAACCACCCCCAATCTTAAAATCTATTGATTATACAATAAATTCTATTTAATACCAAGGTCCTCGTACTGGATTTCCGAATACTCCATTAGGGAAGGTCCAGTTATGTCTATGTGGAACTACCGGATGTAACACCGGATTCCCATGATTAGTATAATAAATATCCATTTAAACTTTTCCTTCAGAATCGAAATATCTTCTTTGAATCAAGTCGCCACTTACTACTAAGTCCATACTACTGTATGCACTTTGACTCCTTACCGGTAAAGATGTCCCTATTGATTGGACCGAATGTCCGTAAGGTGAAGGCGTACCATTCGCTTTTGCCTCCTCATAACCCATTGGCCAATCTGCCGCTGAAGCACCGCTTGGAACAACCGAAATAATCAGTGATAAAAACATTAGAGTCATGACAACAATTCTCGAAATTTCACTTTTCTTCGTTGTTACTTCCTAAAATGTATTTTATTATCTGTATAATGCTATCATATTTTAGATATATAGCAAATTTTAGTATAAATCCTTTATTATTAATATTTGTGATCTGTTTCTGATTTACAATAAAAAAAATAAATTTCCCGCTTTCAGCGATTCTCGACTAAGGAAATTTTTTCCTGCCATCAGCAATACAACCATTTCGCCTTATTACCGGATATTTAACAACCACACTACCATATACAGGATTATCACTTTACAAATCAGCATGATTTAGGCAAAAACCTTACAACTAAAATGTAAAGCGCTGTGAATTTGGATTAACCTTTATCGTTTTGCTCCAGCCACACTTACAGGTGCGTTCAAATGAGTTTTCGTCAATATTGATTGTTCCTTCACCTGCTCCAATATTTCCATTCCCACACTTTGGGCACTCAGCATTCTTCTTTGAAAGCCTAATCGCCTCTGTGAAATTCATAGATTTCACCTCCAATTTCCAACCGCTTGGGAATATTAAAAAAGTATGCCGCTCTAACGCCCGTAGGACATTGTCGGCATACCGTTTAATGTTTTATGTGGTTGAGCTCAATTAACCGTGAGCTCAACGGTTGGCGTGGGTTTTACACGTCATTCATTATAAGAGTCAAACCGTTAATAGGTTCCTCCTATATATATGTGGCAGCCGGATGGGGAAATTAGCTTTTTTAACTGCTAATGAGAAACAGGCTGTTTTCCGTTGAATCTTTTACTTTCCTTTCTGCATTTCCTACATATTCTTGAACTGTGCTCTTAGATATTGATAGTTCCTCAGCAATTTGTTTAAGAGAAAAACACATCCCGTGTTTTAAAACATAGCACTCTTTTTCTCTCTTGGATAAAGTGGATAAAGTGGATAAAGCATCATCTATTTGAAATCGTTCTGAATCCGTTAAAGTCGTAGGGCTTCCACACGCTGCTGGTTGGGCATAAGATTGCATTCGCAGTGGATCTACTGGAATTGTTAGTTGATCGATTGATAACCGATGTATGCCACGCCGTGGTCCTGGATTATGTCCTAATCTCAGCCAATCAATAGCTAACTGCACATCTGATAACATGCTATTCAACACGGATATATGACTTTCTATTGCAGCGAGTTCCTTTTCTGCTTCCTCATAGTCTTCTTTAGCTTCTCTTTTTGCTTCAATAAGTTTCTCAAGCTCCCTTTTAATTTCAACTATTGGGGCTTTGCAATTTCTTAGAATCGTCCTAGTTTTCCGATAACTAATTAACATCTCATCCACAATTAATGCCCCTCCCCTTTATGCTATAATATGGTGAGGATAAAGCTGCTATTGCCCTGATGCTTCAGGGCTTTTTTCTGTATAAATACCTTTCACCAACATTGAGAACATCTTCATATTCGTACTGATAGGATATGTGTTATACGGATCTTTGAATCTAACCCAGCTCGGACCCCACGCCAGTAAATTAACAGGCTCTCCAGGGCTTGCAGTAAAGATGAACTGTCTTTGACCTTCTGCTAATGCTTTTTGAGTGTCCTTGTATCTCATTCTACTTACCTCACTTTTAGAGTATCTTGTTCCTCTCTTTATGGGGTGCAGATAAGCCATAAACCCTTATCCGGCCCTCGTTTCACTGGGATTATTCAGTCTGACTCGATGGCGCTGCGCGCAAACTCCCAAAATCAAATTCACTCAGCACTTTAAGAAGACGTTCTACCTTTGTTGCTCTCCATGCTGTCATTGCCCATGTATGAGCTTCTTTAGTGTAATGGTAATGATTCGCTTCAATATGCTACTTGGCTTCTGCTTTGGTCAGGAACATGGTGTTTTCTCGGACGAAATGTTCTTTCTTTTCCGAATGAAGGCTTGCTCCTTCGTCATAATGATCCTGTATCCATTCAAATGCACTATCCTCACAACTGATTTCCTCAAACGCTTCCAGCGCCTCCTCAGATAGTTCTTATTTATCCACGACTTCAACCAGAAAATAATTGATTTCATGTGATTCGCCGTCATTTGGTAGATACACAGAAAATCGTTCTGCATTATCGGATGAGCATTCCACCCATCTGTAATCGCCTACTGTCCAGAAGCCTGGGGCTGCTTGGCAGTCGTTAGCTTGGTTATTCAGTTCAGCCTGCAGTTCCTTCAAGAATTCAATATCAGTGCTCATATCCTCTTCTCCCCCTTATACCTCTATTAGTTCTGGATTCTCGTAGATGTTGCCGATCAACTCAAACCCTTTTGTAAATGTTTTACTGAGCCAAGTTCGTTCTTTTCTTTCAAGGACATTTCGTTTTAACCAGCTATCGTAAACCTTTTAAAAGTAAAAAGAATGTTCGTCAAAAGTGACAAGGTGAATGTTCTCAGCTGTATCAACGAAAATGTCTCCTTCATAAATCTCCTTATCGTTCTTATCTTTCACTCCGGTGAATTGCTGTACCGTATCATTAAGCGCGTTGTCTTCATCAATCAAATCAGTTTTTGAACGGTAAACGTTACCTTTCGCGTCTAACCATGGTGAATAGAATGTCAAACCGTCCCACGCCCGGTACTTAATCTCTCTGCCCATCGTGTATCGTCTCCTTTGATTGGGGTCTCAGCCCCCTAAATGTCACTTTTTCGGAACTTTTGCTGTAGATCCACACTCCGGACATTCCATCCATTCCTCAACACCGCCGCAATCGTCTCCATCAGACCATTGGTATTTCATCTCAGTCTTGCACTTTCGGCACTTCTTCACTTTTTGTTTCATGTGTCTCAGCCCCCTTATAAGTTCAGTACAGCCAAGAGGGCTGCTTTACAAATGGCTTCTGGTGCTGTTGATTGCATCGAAACGACCACCTTATCAACATCACCCTCATGTATCACACAGTCGAACAGCTTATTCATTTTCATTGACTCGCAGTAGATCTTCACATCCATATTTCTGCTAATGATATTCTCTACTACTTCCCATGCTGAGGATATGTCCGTAGACCAACCCCGATTTACAAAGTAGGCGAACGGTATTTCTCCCTTTGGTTGCATGTACCTGAATGCCTCTTCTGCGCTGGTGATGGTTGGCGGAACAATTACATCATTCGACTCGCAAGGGTCGTCATAATCGAATTTCGGCCCTTTTATGCTTCGCCAACCGAAGATATGTTCAGCAATAAGAGCATCCAATTCTTCTCCCGGCTCCTTCGCCAGTATCTCTTCCCTTGTGAGTGTCATTGGGCACCAACTTCCTTAATTACTTGGCAATCATCTTTCTGTATGTGCCGTCCGTATGGATAGTAATCATTTTTCGGTATTAGGAATAGACTGGGATGTTTGATATCTTCATCGACTTCAAAGGTTTCACCAATATGTTCGTGGTACCACCATGGAATAATCGGTGCAGGTGGAGTGTGGAAAATGATCTTTACTGTAGTCATTGGTTATCTCCTTCCTCAACATGCCCCCTAGCAATCTTCAACGCAGCCTGAGTAAGGTCATACGGTAGCACATGGTGATAATTATTGACAATGGTAGCAAGGATAATTTCAGAGTCATCTAACTGTTTACGTGCCAGTTTCACGTCAGACACAAGCTTTGTAATGTCTCCCCGTACTGCCGTGCTGTTGTACTCTTGTTCAATGCTGTTACCTTCGCCATCTCTGGACATTGTGCGGTATTCCTTACTAAGTTCATCCAATAGCTGATTTGTGAAATATGCGTTCATGATCTATTCGCCCTCCTTGGCTTCCAAATCCGGTCTGCACTCTGAACACCATTCATATCCTTCAACGGGCTTATTTCTTCCACAGCGGGCACAAGACTCTTCATTAAGCCAATCTATTCCCTCCTTGGGTGCTGGGGTATCTGGGTAAAGGGTGGACATAATTTCTGATACACCCATGATCGCCTTCCAAGCAAGCCACGTTTCGTAACTCTCGTAAGCAGATGGACGATCATTGTAGAATTTACTGAAGAAATATGAGTTTGCTTCTTGGAATGACCATTCTTCATGACCTTCTGGCAAATTGTAATTCATGATAATGCTGCCAAGTGAATTACCTGCCACCAAACATCTACCGATTGCCCGTTTAATCTCTTTTTCCCGTTCTCCGCGCTCTTTGGCTTCTTGGAGCCAGTACCCTAAAGCTACCTCTGTTAGTTCATATTCAATGATGGTGGAAACGGGTTGTTACACAGTGTTTTTGCATGTTCGAAAATCTTGATTCTCTCCATATCCTTTTGCCAGTCCCTTTGTGTCATTAGGCTTCCTCCCGCAATGCCATTTCTTTGAGATCAACGCTTTCCGAATAGTATCCGTTGGATTGTCCGTACCATCTAATCGTCACATATCCCTGAAGTGTGGCAAGTTTGTAGAACGTCCACGTTCCACTTTCGCTGGCATTATCGTCGTCTTGCGATACTTCCTCTGCCATAAGGATTGGCGAATTAATCAAGTCTCTTCAATCTCAACGCATTCACAACAATCCTGGTAGTGATACATTTTGTATGCTCTGCCACAGTTAGTCTTGAAGATCAGTTCGTCATTCAGAACCTGTGTTATATCAACTACTGTTTTTCCGAGTAAATCTGATATGGAGTTCACGTTTATAACCTCCTTTGGGAGAGGAGGGCTATTAACCCTCTCTGTCCCTGTATCTTCGTACTGTGCATCACTATTTCTCTTCAATAAAACTAATATATGTTCTATGTTTCTTATAATGGTTTAATAAACTATACTTAAATCATTAAATATTCCGGGGGTATAATACAATGCTGTCTGACGCCTTAAAATCGTTAGTTGTATTAGAAATGTACACTAATACTTATGATGAACAATTATCCAACTTCCACTTACCTAAAGAGCAACTCCAATTTACCAGTATGCCTTTGGACAAAATTAACAATCCTAATATTTCCAATAGAACAAAACATGTCTTGATTCTTGAAAATAGTGTTCCCGTGGGTTATTTTGCTTTAGAAGATGGCGATAAGCTTTTAAAATATAGTAATAATTCTAATGCTCGTTTGCTTACATCCTTCTCTATTGATTCAGGTAATCAAGGAAAGGGATTAGCAAAGATCGCTCTTAAACTATTACCTGACTTTGTAAAAAATAATATTCCTCAAACTGACGAAATTGTCTTAGGTGTAAATAAGAGAAACAAGCCTGCTTTGAACCTTTACTTAAAATCTGGTTTTATTGACGAAAACGAATTTTATGAAGGTCCAAAAGGTCCTCAACATATACTACATTTGAGAGTCTAATCAATGTCGAATTAATTACAAATGAGTGAGATTATTGATAGCTATATTTTGTAATACTATCACTAGTATTTTCACATAAACGTAAGCGGCGTAAATAATGCGCCGTCTTTTTATGAGTCCACTTCTTGTTACGCAGTATGCGTCTATTTCAAACTACTTAGCGTGATATATGCCGCTTCTACCCTCTCTCGGGGAGCGGCTTTTAACATAGATATGATTTCATCATCTTCCCATATATCTGCCGCCTCGTACCCGTTAACAACGGTCGCTAAGTTGTACAGATATCCTTGTGCATCTACCTCTATAGCCTTTGTCTGTACCTCTAAGCTGGCAGCAGGGTCGGTGCAATAGTCAGTAATAAGAAAACACCTTGCTGACCCTTCTGAAAATTCTTCGCGTATATATGCGTTTCCGTCAAATTCAATTACTGTCTTATCCTTTACTTGTGTCATGACTTACCCTCCCTAAGTGGCTTAACGTCAGCAACCCACACTGGAAACGATCCTCTATTTGGCTCACAGAAAGCATAAGTACCACCTTCTCTATCAATCCCTTCAGGTGCTACTGGATACCATCTTGCGTATAGCTCCTTTGTTTCTCCCAGTTCGTAACATCCGTCAACCTCAATCGCGATTTCTTTCTCAAACTCTTCTTTGGTATATCTTAATTTTGGTGCTACATAGCAGGATCGAGTATCACATTCGCACCATATTCCAAATCCCATGTTACTCATGCCTTGTCGCTCCCTTCCTCTGCTGGTAGCAGTGCGTCTTGTAACAATCTGTAAGCTGGGTGCTTATGATTCATCATGTCAGACGCTCTATCCATTGCCTCTTGTTGCCGGGCTATGGTCTGCTGTGCCTCTGCAAGCTCTGTGCGCTTCTCCCTGAATTTTTCGTGGAGTGATAGATAGCTTTCTTCCCAATTTTTTGCGCTTTGTTGTGACTCTTCTAGAGCAGCCAGCAGCCGCTCTACCTCATCCCATGCAGCATCGTATCCGACATTCATAAGATTGAATTCACTCAGAATATCTTCAAGCTGTTCTCCGTCTTCTGCATGCGCTAGTTCGCATATTTTGTCGTATAAATCGTTAATTTTCTCCTCCGGCATCCGTGATACTGTCACTGCTATTTGTTTCTTCTCTTCTATCCGTTCTGGTATCATAGGCTTAGTCATCGTCCGTGTCATCCTCCTCGTTATATAGATTGTCGGGGTGTTGGCGGCTGTGGCGTATGTCCTCAAGCATACAAAGGATTGTCGCGTGCTCGGATAGCATGCCGGCGCGCCCGGAGTATTTGAGCCTATTAGTTCGTTTCCTCCACCGCGCCGCGGCTTAGTACCATGCTTGTCAATCCTACGGAGCTTCCGACGTAGATACTGCCGCCGCTTATCCATACCTTGCAGGAGCAGTTCAAGTGTTTCTTCAGCCGATCTCATTCCTAATATCCATTGGATTGACGATCATGGTTTACTTTGTTCTTGGCTGTATAGGCTTCTGCAATCTGCTCGAAGGTAAATCCTAATCTTTGCTCCCCCAAAGCGTAGAAAGCATATAGTGCCCCTTTGAAAAAATGTTTTCGATGCATATCGAAATTCTCCAAAACCTGGTATAACAAAAAAAGCATGCCCACCGCATCTTTCTTTGCTATAGAAGTTGTAAATGGTAAGATATATGTAATTGGTGGGACGCTTGGAAATCCTGTGAATTTGGATTCTGATTACTCAAATAAAGTTGAAATTTATGATCCTGCTTCTGACTCCTGGACTGTCGGAAGTAATGCTTCTATTCAAAGAGGAGTCGGAGCTTCAGCTAATCTAAATGGTAAGATTTATTATTTTGGGGGATTAAATAAAACATCTGAAGGTTTAGGAACAGTTGAAGAGTATAATACTATAACGAATACGTGGTCAACTAAAACCGGCATTCCTACACCAGTGCATGCAGCAGGGGCGGTTACGAACAATGGGAAAATATATTTATTTGATGGAGGCTACTCAAGCAATACATATAATAAAGTGCAAGTGTACGATCCAGCGACTGACACATGGTCAAGTAAACGCAGCGCCCCAACCAGTAGAGATACTGTTTCAGCCATAAATTATCAGGATAAAATAAATGTAATTGGTGGATATTCAAACCCTGCACTCGATACAGTTGAAATATATAATCCAACAAATGATACATGGGAAACAAGTGCAAGTCTTAATACGGGACGTTGGGGATTTGGAAGTGTAGTATTAAACGACTCTATATATGTTTTTGGAGGTAGTACAAAAACAGTGGAGAAGCTTTCGATTGTACCCGAACCGACTTCAACGCCAACGGCGACATCGGAGCCACCCCCAACAGTTACACCTTCACCAACTCCAGGGCAGCAGTCAGGCGATCGTGCAATTCTGACAATAATAATGAATACCGACCTTGAGAAAGAATACGACTTGTCAATGTCAGAGGTTCAAGCATTTTTAAACTGGTATGACTCAGCTTCCGGATCAGCTCGTTACGGAATTGATAAGCATGGTAACAACAAAGGCCCGTTCACTAAACGAACCGAATACGTTGTGCATGACAAGATCCTATCGTTTGAAGTCAGTGAATATACCTTAACAAAATAGCTTTTCCCATCACTTACCTCCTTTATCCTTTGTAGTCACGAGCTATAATTGCATGAAGGAGGTTTTATATGTTTATATCACCTATGTTGTTACAAACTGCTGCTGGACCATTTAGTCACAGCGATTGTATATTTGAACCGAAGATAGATGGCCATCGACTTATTTATTCTCAAGAGTCCGGGAAGATCCGGTTATATACACGGCATGATAATGATTGCACTCGGCAGTATCCTGAATTACACCTACTCTTTATGGACGATGTTATTTTGGACGGCGAGGTCGCCTGCGTTGATCCAGAGACTGGTGTATCAGATTTCGAATCTGTTATGAGCCGATTTCAGACGAGGCGAGCAGATAAGATATTACAACTCACTGGGACGCTCCCAGCATATTATGCAATCTTCGACATCTTGATGTACAAAGGCAAGGATCTGCTCGGGTTGCCCTTGATGAGCCGTTAGGAAATACTAGCGGGATTAACTCTACCATCTAATAGCTTTGGAGTAGTGCCGCACGTGGAAGGTGCTGGAGAGGCATTGTTTGAGCAGATCGAAACTCGGGGTATGGAAGGCATAGTAGGTAAGCGTAAAAACAGCGTATACGAGACTGGTCGCCGCTCTCACGTGTGGCAAAAGGTTATCAACTGGACCTATGCAGATGTTTTTATAACCGGATATCGCAAACAGGAATTTGGTTGGCTAGCTGCTGTACCGTTCGGTTCATCTGGTAAATTACGTCCAGCTGGGATTATAGAGCTCGGCGCGTCACCGATCCATAAGCAAGTATTCAGAGGCGTTGCCCAACAGCTTGTAAAAGGCGAGGATAAGGAGTTTGTACATCTGGAGGCGCGCTTAAGAGCGAAGGTAAGAATGAGGAACTGGACCAAGTCAGGTATGCTTAGAAGTCCAGTGTTTACGAAGTTTGTAGTATAGACAAAACACCCCACCGACCAATTAAGGTCAGTGGGGTGTTTAGCTTTCAGACTTCACAGATCAGTTCGACCGAACTGTTAGTTCAATACTATTCTTTTATTGATCCTAACCAATCGGAAGTATCAATTCATCGCGAACTGAATTCGAAAACTACTCATTGTTTAATAGGACTTGACCAGATTAAGATTATTGAATATTGTAAAAGTCTTTTTCATACCAATACTTAAAATGATTTGTGGAATACGACATAGTGAATACTCCGGTCCATAATTTGCCCCCAACTTCTACTCCGCCTGACACAATAGTCGTTCCTAAATCATAGAAATGTCCATTGATTACCCAGTATATACTTTGGGCAGTAGCTATTTTTGCACTAGCAGTCCCTATGAACGACTTATCAGGTCCTAAAGCTTTATGCGAACCGAGATCGAATTGTACATCAAACAACTCATTAAATTGACTAAAGGAACCTGAGTTATAATACCAAACCAATATTACTAATTCTGGCTTATACAAAGTACCTACGCTTTGTGGAAGTTTAATTTCTTTAATCCATGTGTCAGCATATGTAGAAGCATTTTTCGCTGAATTTTGAGCTGATTTGTCCGGATGAGTCCTTTCAATTTCCGATTTTGAAACACCTCTCATTCTTGCAACCTCAGTAACAGCTTCTTCATAACTAATATCTCTGACTTTCACTTCATCGCCAAGATCGTCAATGTTGTTGAGATCGATTACTCCTTCTAGACTTGGAACTGATTGAACTTCACTCGAAGTACTTTGGGCAAAGGTCGGAAGTGGTACGGACAATAACATACCGAGAGTTAATACACTAGATAATAGAATAGATAAACGCTTCTTCATAATATAAATCCTCCTTTTTTGGAATATTTATACTATAACGCACATAATAAGGAATTGTATAGCGTTTTTTATCATTTTCTACTATAAATTTTATTTTCTTCCATTATTTTAGAGATTCTATTAGCTAGATCTTTTTCATCAAACCTCGTAGGATTATCTGGTAAATGAAACTCCCAAGTCCTATATCCCTCTTTTGAATTAACAAACCCCGAAACATGGGGACCCCAGCCATCAATTTGAACATCTTCTAGTGTCACATTATCTGCGCGAAACATTGCAACAAGTATGTTTTCTGTTCCAATAAAGAAAACTGGATATTTAATATATTTAAAATAATCTCTATACTCTTTTTTCGAAGCTTCTTCAATACTATCTTGAGAAATGATTAAACCATCGAATATCTCTTCTGAGTGACTTATTAGCTCTTTTAGGTCTTTTTTAACATAATCTACGTTTTCCACTTTTACCAAATCATTTGCACCTACTACAGCTATCTTCAAGGCAATATTGGGTCCCTCTAGATCTTTCTCCATCGGACCAGATATTTTCTGAATAGAACAACCTACTAAAAGAATAGACACACAAATGGCTAAAAAAAGCGATTTAATCATAATGCACTCCTTTTTCGGTAAATTTCTTTAATAAATAAGATTTATTCTTAAATTGGAATTTTATTACTTATATTAAAATATTTATTTTATTATAAGATGGGTGAAATTGCAAATTTTTTAAAAAAATAAGTTTGTAAACTTTTAAAAACTAGTTTAACTATTCACTTGTAAGGAAAATTTTCCTGAACTCTAAATACCCCACCAACCACTTAAGGTTGACGGGGTATTTGTTATACATGCTTATGCCAAAACCATTCTAAATTCAAATTCACTTCTCATGTAATAAGCATCAGCAACCTTAACGCTAACTGGGCTCCATTTCTGGACTGGACCTCCACAATCAATTATGCAGCCAGCTAGATCACCACGGCGTTCAAGTATATCTACCTGTAATTAGCTGTTAGAAATTCTACATCCGTCTTCAAGACTTTGTATACATTACTCAATACGATCACTCCATTTGTATTAATTAAGTTTGATAAAGATAAGTTTTAGAACTCATATGTATTTCACATCATTTACATTCAGGTTATCCACAACACCCCGCCTGCATATAGAATACTAGAATTGGAACATTATGTATACATTACTATGTCATACGATAAGAGTATCACTCGAATTAGAATTAAATTAATATTTAATATCCCAAATATATTATAAATAATCTATTTGGATATATATGTATCATAATTGGTGTGTATCCCAAATATAGGAAGGAAGGTTGAATTATGAAAAAGAAAATCTTAGCTGGCCTATTAACTGTATCTGCATGTTTCGCTTTAGGGTCTACCTCATTTGCAGCAACTGCTCCCACCACAGCTCCTGACCCAATACCAGTTTCTAGTGTAGCAAGTGGACCTACTTTTGAACAAATTACTATTTACATGGATTCAGGAGAACAGAGATGCATCCCTGGCGTTCTCCGTGAACTAATTTATAATGATGGAGCCATTATATTGCATGAAAATGGATGGGTTAGTGCCGTTCAATATGGAACTGCAAATATATTTGCCTATGATGCATTAGGAAACATAAAGTCATTTACAATTCTAGTAGATAGAGATAAATAAAAATATTATGAAAAAAAAGCCCGCCAACCTGTGTAAGGTTAGCGGGCTACTTTATGTATGCTCTGAATTCAAATCGCCCTCGAACAAAATGAGCTCCAGCGAGCTTAATAGAGTCTGGTGTATACCCTTCTACAATTCCTCCATAATCCATAAGATGACCTACTGCGAAAACCAAAACGAATAAAGCTTGCTACGGAATCCGCTATCAACAAAGCGCCATATAAAAAAACATCATCTACCATGAGGGTAGATGATGTGTTCTAAAGCGCTTTTTTTTAGAATTGTCTAGCACTTACATCAACATCAAGCGAATATCCAGATGTACTATATATATACACTTTATAAGTTCCATCCAGACCATTACCTAACAAATCTTTGAAAGAAACTGTTTTCTGTGCGCCAGCAGCAATTTCTTGATCAGTGAATAGTAACCCATTTCGTTTTACTTGAAATTGAACCGAATGACCACTGTTATTTCGCATCCAGATGTTTAAGTTAACCCCATCTGAAGGTGTATTAGTGAATTCATCATTAAAAGCTCCACCAGTATGGTTCACAGGGATTATCTTATATGCCTCTGAAAAAAGTGAAATTTCTGGTACTTCAATTCCGTCTCCCACCAAAATCTTCGTTCCTGGTCCTTCGTAAATATTATTATTAAAAGTAAAACTTTCTACAGAAGAAACCTCAGATACTGAAGGTTTTTGAACCGTTGGTGAATCTACTAAGCTTGTTATAGGAGTAAAAAGTAATGATGCGGCCAAACCTAGTCCTAAAAATTTGATCAAACTAACTACCTCCCAATATTATGAATAGTTTGGATTTTAATGGTATCAAACCATTATTTGTATTAATAATATAGTATTTAATTACTATAAATAATTCACGAAAATAAAAGGATAATTGAGGTTTTTTGTCGCATTTAATCCATAAATAGATATTAACTCATAAAATGAGTTTATACAATAATTTAGTTTTTTTGTAGAGATGATGGAAACTTCATGCCAAAGTGTTCTTTATTCAATTCCTTTTCGAGAATTTTGAAACGGATCGGTCATCCACCTATGCCGATTCACTCACTAAGACACACTCATGCAGTGTTACTGCTAGAAGCAGGCAATGATATGAAGTATGTTCAGGAGCGACTCGGACACGGCAGTATTACAATTACATCTGATGTCTATTCTCACATTTCCAAGAAAATCGAAGAAAGTAGTATGGAAAAGTACGAAGCCCACATGAGATCTATCCTCGAATAGCACCCACTATTTTGTGGGCACCGGCATTACAGAGGTCCCTTACTACTCCCACGTCCACACACTAAAAAAACCCTCAACGCCTAAGGCGTTAAGGGTTTAAAGGTTCTAGTAAAGTGTCATGTATTGGTTTCTTTCCCACTCATGAACTTGTGTCCGGTAGATATCCCATTCGATTTCTTTCAGCTCGTAGAAGTGAGCCAGCGCATGTTCACCGAGAGCCTCGGTAATTACATGGCTGCGGATCATTTCGCTTAGCGCTTCTTTCAAATCGGATGGCAAGCTTGGGATGCCTTCTTCAATACGCTCTTCCTCAGACATCACATAGATGTTACGGTCAATTGGAGCTGGAAGATCAAGCTTACGCTTAATTCCGTCTAGCCCTGCTTTCAACATAACAGCAAGTGCGAGGTATGGGTTAGCTGCCGGGTCCGGGTTACGAACTTCAACACGTGTGCTAAGCCCTCGCGAAGCTGGGATACGAATCATCGGGCTACGGTTACTTGCAGACCAAGCTACGTAACAAGGTGCTTCATAACCAGGAACAAGGCGTTTGTAAGAGTTCACTGTTGGGTTAGTAATCGCTGCAAAAGCACGAGCATGCTTCAAAATACCAGCCATATAATAACGTGCAGTTTTGCTCAGACCTAGCTTGTCACTTTCATCGTAGAACATGTTTTCTTTGCCATTAAACAAGGATTGGTGAGCGTGCATACCAGATCCGTTAATACCAAACAATGGTTTAGGCATAAAAGTTGCATGCAAGCCATGTTGACGGGCAACCGTCTTCACAACGAGCTTAAAAGTTTGAATTTGGTCAGCAGAAGTGATCGCGTCAGCATATTTGAAATCAATTTCATGCTGGCCGGAAGCCACTTCATGGTGAGAAGCTTCGATTTCAAAGCCCATTTCTTCAAGGGTCAATACGATTTCACGACGGCAGTTTTCCCCTAAGTCTGTAGGAGCTAAGTCGAAATAACCACCTTGGTCATTCAATTCTGTAGTTGGGTTACCTCTTTCGTCTGTTTTGAACAAGAAGAATTCAGGTTCAGGTCCAACATTCATCGCTGTAAAGCCCATTTCTTCGGCTTCCTTCAGACAACGCTTCAGGATACCACGTGGGTCTCCAGCAAATGGAGTACCATCCGGCATATACACGTCACAAATCAGACGTGCAACACGGCTATCAGTCACCCAAGGGAAGATTACCCAAGTATCAAGGTCTGGGAAGAGATACATATCGGATTCTTCAATCCGTACATAACCTTCGATGGAGGAACCATCAAACATCATTTTGTTGTCGAGTGCTTTTTCCAATTGGCTAACCGGAATCTCTACATTTTTGATAGTACCTAACAAATCTGTAAATTGCAGACGAATGAAACGAACATTCTCTTCCTTGGCAATGCGTAAAATATCCTCTTTAGAAAAGCTCACGTGATCCTCTCCCTTTCAAAACTCTGTATATTATTATTTATTAAAAAACCGGGATAACTCACCTTGAATAAGCGATACCTGTCCCGGTCTTTTACCGGAAACTAGTTCTTGCTTCAGCAAACGGTGAAGCTGCGAATCTGATAGCTCTCTACGTCTAACCTCTGTGTCAGGGGTAATCACTGTAGCTTCTTCGGATTCCTTCGAGACTGGGTTCATTACTTGCTTGATGCCAGCAATGTTAACACCCTTTTCAATCAAGGCCTTAATTTCTAATAGGCGCTCAACATCATTAAAAGAGAACAAACGTTGATTCCCAGAGGTACGTGCAGGTACGATTAGACTGTGCTGTTCATAATAACGAATTTGTCTTGCAGATAAATCAGTTAACTTCATTACAATTCCAATAGGAAATAATGCCATATTTCTGCGGATTTCATCACCCATGACTCATCCAACCTTCCAATGATCTTTTTCTGATCTCATTGTACATTTCCTAATACAGCGTGTCAATGGTGTGTAAGATTTTCTGACAGTAATTTTCGATCACGCATACTTTGGAGTGCCATCAAAACGCCATATTTGACATGGGAGTAGGTTAATCCCCCTTGCATATAGCCAATATAAGGCGCACGGATAGGCGCATCTGCCGATAACTCTAAGCTACCACCTTGTATAAACGTACCTGCCGCCATGATGACAGGATGTTCATATCCCGGCATATCCCATGGTTCTGGAACTACATGGCTGTCTACCGCCGCAGCACGTTGAATTCCCTGCACGAAGGCAATCAAGTGGTCCGGTCCATCAAAGGAAACCGCCTGAATCAAATCTGTACGAGGTTCATTCCACGCTGGTTTCGTCTCAAACCCGCAGCGCTGAAATACAGCTGCCGCAAAAATACTGCCTTTAAGGGCTTGTCCAACTGTATGCGGAGCCATGAATAGGCCTTGGTATAACCCGCGGGTAGTTCCTAACATTGCGCCTACCTCGCCACCGATACCAGGAGCTGTAAGACGGTACGCTGTAAGCTCTACTAGATCTCTGCGCCCACAGATGTATCCACCCGTCTCAGCAATTCCACCACCAGGATTTTTAATTAATGAACCCGCTACTAAATCCACTCCAACCTGCGGAGGCTCAAGCTCTTCAGTAAACTCACCATAGCAATTATCAACGAACACAATAACATCCGGTTTCAATGACTTCACTCTCGCTGTCATGTCACCTATTTCGGCTACTGTGAAGGAAGCACGCCAATCATAACCACGCGATCTTTGGATTCCAATTACTTTAGTTTTCTCATTGATAGAGAGAGTTACCTCTTCCCAATCAATCTTACCCTCTGCTGTAAGGGCAACTTCCCGATATGTAATTCCGAAGTCTGCGAGTGAGCCTGTCCCATCTCCTGCTTGGCCAATCACCTTGTGTAAGGTATCGTACGGACGACCTGTGATGTATAAAAGCTCGTCTCCTGGTCGCAGCACACCAAAGAGGGCTGTTGAAATGGTATGTGTTCCTGAAGCAAAATGCGGGCGCACCAAGGCTGATTCCGCACCAAAAACGTCAGCATAGACAAGATCCAGCACTTCGCGTCCACGGTCGTTGTAAGCATACCCCGTTGAACCCGCAAAATGATAATCACTGACCTGATGACGTTGAAACGCTTCAATAACCTTCCATTGATTCTTATCGACAATTCGATCAAGAGCTTTGACTGCACCTTCGATTTCAACTTCTGCGGACTCTGCCGCTCCTAAAATATCTTCTGCAAAAACTGCCATTAGTTCTTATTCGCTCCTTACATTTACTTGCCATCATAATGACAGAAAGCGACAGTTGCCTGACGCTTTTTGTCATTAGCTATTATTTTATACCTATACAACAAGCATTTCCACTTTAGGGGAACAAAGAAGATTACGGCTGGTCCACAAAATCAGCAAGCATGTAACCCCATTTATCATAATCCTCTTTATTAAGACGGACGTTATAGATAACATCGTTCTCATCATAGGTGGTTTCCAGAACCTCACCTACTCTGTAAAGCAGGGAAGAAATATCGCCTCGGTCTCCAGGAATGCGAAAATTCAGCGTATCTCCAGCCAACTCATCAGAGATAATTTCAATAATCCGGGTTAAATCCTCCGGGTTAAACGCACTGATTTTCAAAAACCCTATGCCTGTTGGCAGCATTTCCAGTTGCTCAGGCTCACATAGATCGATTTTATTAAAAAGTACTATTTGCGGTTTGCTAGCTGCCCCTAAGTCCTGCAAAATAGTTTGTACAATCTCCATCTGCTCCTCACGCATTGGAGATGAGGCATCCACTACATGCAACACCAGATTGGCCTCATTGACTTCCTCCAGCGTTGCGCGGAAAGATGCTACAAGATCATGCGGAAGATTCTGAATGAAGCCTACAGTATCCGTAAGCACTACCTCTTTGCCACCCGTTAGTTGAAGCACACGTGAAGTAGGGTCAAGCGTAGCAAACAATTGATTCTCAATATAAACATCCGCATCCGTAAGCTGCTTAAGCAGCGTCGATTTACCAGCATTCGTGTAGCCGACTAGAGCAACCTGCACTGCCCCTGCCTTACGGCGGCGTTCACGGTGCAATTCACGGGTTTTAACTACCTCATCCAACTGGCGTTTCAACTCCGTAATCCGACCGCGAATATGACGGCGATCGGTCTCAAGCTTACTTTCACCTGGCCCTCTGGTTCCTATACCCCCGCCTAATCTGGATAAGTTTTTGCCTTGACCGGATAACCGCGGCAAAAGATAGGACAGCTGTGCCAGCTCTACTTGAATAATACCCTCTCGTGTTTTGGCCCGCCCAGCAAAAATATCCAAAATGAGCTGCGTCCGATCAATAATCTTCAGATCCAGAGACTCTTCAAGGTTCCGTACCTGCGCTCCAGATAATTCCTGATCAAAAATAGCCGTATTAGCTCCAAGACCATCAGCGGCCATGCGGAGCTCTTCTACCTTACCTTTCCCGATAAACCATTTCGAATCCGGTGTTTCCTTATTCTGACGCAACACATCCAGGACTTCAACACCTGCTGTTTCTGCTAATTGTACTAATTCCTGCAGAGAAAGCTCTGGGTCAATACCGGTACGTTTAATTTTATCTGTGACGAGAGTGACCAATATCGCCCGATCTTGAATATCCGTTTCTGTATCATGCGTAGTTATTGCCATTTATTCATGCTCCTTATGACGGTAATAGAATCTTTGTGTACCATTTAATCAGTTTTTCACTTCTTGCTGATGTTATACAGATGAACCTGTTCATTCACAGCGCTTCAAAACATTTTATCATAAGTTTCATTGGTAATATAGGCTGATAATGGAACGGCTCACCATTCTGTCCGCATTTTCATTATGATAATCTTCAATCTTTTATAAAAGATAAACCGACTAAGCACGTATAAACTTAGCCGGTGTCAATTTATTTAAGAGATTATACTCTCCCCTTTTGAATAATCATCGACCGGAAGAACAAGGTCTCTCGGTAAGATCTCCATCAAAGATTGTTTAGATATTTTGACATGCCTGCTTATTAATCTAACCGCTTGATGGCGGATTGCCTGTTCGAGGATATTGCGTACATAACGGGCATTACTAAAGTTTTCTTCAATAATTTTCTCATTAAGGATTAACTCTTTTAGTTTCCCGTTTGTTTCTGGAGTAATTATATAGTCTCTTTCAGCAGCCATTTTATGTGCAATCAATATCAGTTCATCTGTTGTGTAGTCCTGAAAATCGAGTTGAATTGGAAATCGTGAGGGAAGCCCGGTATTAGCCTCCATGAACATCTCCATTTCATTTGGATAACCCGCTAAGATAATGATGAGATCATCATTCCTGTCCTCCATAACCTTTACAAGACAGTCGATTGCCTCTTTTCCAAAATCTTTATCCCCGCCTCTAGCCAAGCTATAAGCCTCGTCAATGAATAATACGCCACCCATAGCCTTCTTAACAAGGTCTCTGGTCTTTTGAGCTGTATGCCCTATGTATTCCCCCACTAAATCCGCTCTCTCTACTTCGATTAATTGACCTTTACTTAATATGCCCATATTCTTTAACAGCTTGGCAACGATTCTTGCTACAGTTGTCTTCCCAGTCCCGGGGTTGCCTTTAAACAACATATGATAAACCTGATTAACTACATTTAACCCCAGTTCTTGTCTCATTTTTTCCACTTGGATAAGCGCATGAATTTCATATATGAGATCCTTCACCTTTTCAAGACCGATAAGCTCATGAAGCTCTTGCAGGATTTCTTTTGTAGATTCTAAATGATTATTTTGAGCCAGCGCGCTCTCCAATGTTTCATTCGTAATATTTGTTGGGTCTTGATTTTTGAAAGTTATATTCATTCTGGAATCATTAATGGTTATCTTTCTTAAATTTTCTTCACCCATTGTAATCACCTCGTTAGAGCATTATATGCAATAACTGAATGACATCATGCACTTGTTTTAAAGAATGGGGTTTCGACATTGGATTCCCTGCTATCTCTCGCATCTTCTACGATGGTACACGAGGATAGAATGACCGAAATGCATAAAAGTCATAAGCAGAACTTTATTTTTTTATCATTTCACAACCCCATTATTTTTGATATACAAATAACAAATAGCCCCCCTTTAGAGTTTAGTCCATTTGGGGGCTGGCTTTTCTAATCAAGTCTCTTCCGGAATAGGAAGCATTATTAGAAGATTCTGATAATTGAGAACAATTACAGGAACAACTGCTGGATTTTCCATTTCGTATAGGCTAGAATTTCACGCGACTTATGCCTTGTCATCGACAGAACAGTGGATTCAGTAAGCCCCAGTTCAGGATTCACATAACCGAGCTCGTCCGCGATTTCGTGTGAACGCCATCCATGATATGTATGCGTAATAATAATTGCTGAGGACAATCCCTCACTTGTCATAATTGCTTTGCTATACAGAAGATTCTCGTAAGTGCTGGTAGCTTTATTTTCAACAGAAATGGCGCTATCCGGAACTCCATGAGCTACTAAATAATTGCGCATACCTTGACCTTCGGTATATTTCAGATCAGGTTTATCCAAACCTCCAGAAACTATGATATGCGGGAACATCCCCTCTTGATAAAGCTTAAGCCCGTAATCCAATCGTTCCTTCAATCCCGGGCTAGGTTCTTCTCCCCACATCGACATGCCAAGAATGATCCCTGTATCGGCTTTGAGCATAGGATCTGTCGTTGCGGCTTTATTGATATTCCTCAATGCGTACGCACACCACAACAAACCAACTACAACAATAACCATTAAAGCAATAAGCAACGTTCGTTTAGACCAAATTCGGCGTTTTTTGCGAACAATCCGAATCGGGGAAGAGTCTCTTCCATAAACGTACCATTCCATCTTTATTTCCTCCTGAATTCTCCATGATGAAATAATTCGGCACGATGTTTCAAAGAGAGTGAGAAATAAGGGAAAGCATGAGCATCGATGCCACGTAAAATAGTATGGGCTGTCTCCCAGGCTAGCTTATAATCGTTTTCTGAGATGTCTTGCCTCTCCAGTGCTTCCTCCAGTTCATCCTCATCGAGCAAAAACACCTCGCCGTTCCAAAGTACTACCACGTCCAGATACAAATCGTCAAACCAAGGCACACCTTGGTCAGTAACGCCTTGCACTTTACAGGTGTCTATGTACCATTGAACAATATTTTGTTTTTCGTCGAACATAGCCGTCACAATATAGTGACTATCTTTCGGAAAATATTGCAGCCAGGAATAACCTTTATCTGCAATACGATATGTATGTCGTCCATAGCTCTTCCACAGTGGTTCTTTCAGCCCGTAGATGGTATAAAGCGTAATATATCCGCTGAATTCCCGGCTCTCCACATAGCGGCAGGCAAAATGGCGACGCGTAATCCGGCGCCAGTTGGCCCGGTCTCCGAATTTACGTTTCATAGAAATTACCCTCTCCAGTATGGTCTATTCAGCTTAACACATTTAGAGGATACACTCAAAATATCCCGCAAAATACAAGAAATTTTTCTTCTAAACCTAATAAAAACGGCAGTCCAGCTTCGCTCTATAAATAAAGCAAAGCTGGACTGCCATGGATAAAGCCATTGTTTGAAATTCAAATTCGTTTTATTGAGTGGAAGAATCCCCGTTCACAAAACCTGTCTCTGGATCAGGGTTTGTGGATACATTCCCACTCTCATCGCCGGAACCCTCTCCACCGATAGTGGGTTCTGGAGTTGGGGTCGGCATTGGTGTTGGCGGTGGCGGGGTGATTTCAGGGATTGTAGTACCACCGTCATTTCCGCCACCCTCATTGCCGCCTCCGTTATTGCCACCATTTCCATTCTCTCCGTTGTTGCCACCGTCCTCTGGGGTCGGGGTCGGAAGATTAGGATCTATGGTGGGTTCAGGGGTCGGCATTTCATCCTGCACGGATACACTAACCACATTGGATGGCTCGCTCTCCACTTTTAGCGCAGGGTCATAAGAAGTTACATAATACTCGTAAACCAAACCAGGCAGTGCACTAAAATCGCCTGCGCTGGTAGTCACTGTATTTAACAGTGAGGCAAATTCAGCTTCCGATGTCTCTCTACGATAAATACGATACTCAACGCCGGCAACAGGAACTGCCTCCCAATTGAGATTTACAGTCATCGTAGAAGGATCATATGCTGCTGATAGTCCAGTAACGGTCTGAGCTGTTTCTGGTGTTTCAGTAGGCTCAGGAGCAATCTCGTTATCGAGCTGCGGGAAGGATTTCTTAGGAACATCCTTCAGCGCTTCCTCCATGACCTTACCCCAGAAAGCAGCGGCAAGCGGACTGCTGTTCTTAAGCAGATGCTTTTTACTTGGCTTGTCGTAACCCATCCAGACTGCTGCAGTCCATTCTGGCGTATAGCCTACAAACCATACATCACGGTTCGAGCTGATTCCAGAATATCCACTTTGCGTCGTACCGGTCTTACCGGCAACAGGACGGTCAATCCTAGCTTTTCTACCCGTACCGCTCTCCACGACCTTCTGCATCATCTCAGTCATTTGATAAGCTGTTTCCTTACTCATCACTCGCTCAGGCGTTGTATTCGCTTTGTAGACCGTCTCACCACTGCTATCAGAGATGGATTTAATGGAATAAGCCTCTCTTAGTTCGCCGCCATTTGCAAAAGCGCTGTAGGCTTGCGCCATTTCCAGCGTATTGGTCCCTTTGCTCATGCCTCCAAGAGCCAGCGATAGGTTCTTATCCTCATCTTCCAATCCAATGCCTAGTTTCTTGGCAAATTTAAATCCGGTATTCACACCAATTTCATTGAGCAGCCAAACAGCCGGAATATTCTCTGATTTCTGAATGGCATCACTCATGTTGATGCTCTTAGAATATCCGTGCAGGTTGGTTGGACAATAGTTCGCGAAACATTGCTTCTCGTTGCTTAGCGTTGAATTCATGGTGAATTTCCCAGTTTCCAGCGCTGGAGCATAAGAGACAATTGGTTTGAAAGCAGAACCTGGAGAACGACGGCTGCCAGTTACACGACTGTAGCCTTTTTTCTCATAATTCCGTCCGCCAAGGAGTGCGACAATGCTGCCATTCTCCTGATTCACAATCGTCATTGAGCCTTGTACCAGCTCTTCATCTACACTCTTTTCAAAATTATCACTATCTGCAAAAGCATCTTCAACCGTTTCTTGAGCATGCTTATCCATGGTAGTGTAAATTTTGTATCCGCCGATATTCAGATCATCTTCTGACAATCCAAATTTTTCTTCCGCCTCATCTACTGCAAAATCAATAAATGCTTGATAACGCTGTTTCTTTTCTGGCGGCTTATAGTTATAATCTACGGCTTTTGCTTCGTCTCTTTCCTGCTCCGTAATGTACCCTTGCTCATACATAAGCTGAAGCACTACTGCCCGGCGTTCCTTCGAAAGATCAGGGTTACGCAGCGGGTTGTAACGAGACGGGCCTTTTGGCATGGCCGCCAATGTCGCGATTTCCCAAACCTTAAGCTGACTCAAATCACTTTTACCAAAATATCTTACTGACGCTGCTTTAATTCCGTAAATTGTACCCCCGAAGTTAATCCGGTTCAGATACATGGTAATAATCTCTTCTTTAGATTTCTGATTCTCCAGGGCTACGGCAATCGACACCTCAGTTGCTTTACGGAAAAACGTCTTGTCCCGTGTCAGGAAGATGTTTTTGGCGAGCTGTTGAGTAATGGTACTACCGCCCTCTACCATACTTCGTGCGGCTATATCCTTTACTGCTGCCCGGCCAATCGACCATAAATCCACACCAGAATGTTCGAAGAAACGTTTATCCTCTGTGGCTACAAAAGCGTTAACCAATAACGGTGGAATTTCTTCATACTCTACTGGATCACTTTTCTCCAGTGATAATTCGCCGATTAAATTAGCATTGCGGTCATATACCTTAGTCGTTTCATTCACTGTTAGCTTATCCTGGTTCTCAAGCAGAAGCTTTTGACCATTTAGCATAATGAACAGATATCCACCTAATGCACAGAAAATGGCCAATGCCGTAGCGAAGAACAAGCTCCACAGCACACGCTTCTTCGTCAAAAATTTCTTTTTCTTTTTTGTTTTTGATTTTGGTTTTGATTTGGAACTGGACGATCCTCTATCTCTATTGTGATTCGTCCTGGATGTATCGTCTCTAGACATAATGCCTCCTGACTCCCTTTCGGAAATAAACATAAATGGTCTGCCATGAATGAAAAGAACAACCTTCACAGGTTGCTCTCTCACACTCTATTCAAACGATTTATAAACAAGAAAGGTTTCAATTCATTTTTGATAAATGTTATTCTTCACTACTGCTGTCTTGCATCAGTGATACACTACGTTGTGGTGTGAACGTGGAAATTGCGTGTTTATACACCATTTGCTGGCGTCCATCACTGTCAATGACGATTGTAAAATTGTCGAATGCTTTAATTATTCCCCGGATTTGAAAACCGTTGGTCAGATATACCGTAGCAGGGATATTTTCTTTGCGTAGTTGGTTCAAGAATGTATCTTGGATGTTAATGGACTTGTTCATATGACGTACCCCCAATGGTTCAATTAGATTGTTCAGAAGTATATTCAAGACCTGAGAGAAACTTTCCTGCTATTATACCACGTATTTTTGAGAAATTCTCAGAAAAGTTTTGTTCACCTTCGACATCGATCCACTCGATTTCCTTCATGTGGCGAAACCATGACAACTGTCTTTTGGCGAATCGGCGAGTATCGCGTTTAAGCAGTATCACAGCTTCTTCCAGCGTCAGCTCTCCCGCCAGGTAAGCGGCAATTTCCTTGTAACCCAATCCCTGCATGGACACAAGGCTTCTGCTGTAACCGTTATCCAGCAGTCCCTTCACCTCAGCAACGAGACCATCCGCCAGCATGCTATCAATTCGGTCCTCAATACGTTTATATAGTATTTTCCGGTCCATTGTCAAACCTATGAGACATAAGTCATAGGGAGATTCCTTCTTTTGAGCAGCATGAGAAGCGGAAAGTGTAGTGTTTGTCTGGTGTTGAATTTCCAGTGCACGGATAATTCTGCGACGGTCGTTAGGATGAAGTTTGGCTGCGCTGACTGGATCAACCGCCTCGAGTCTGGCATGCAGTGCAAGCGCTCCATGTTCTTCCGCAAATTGATCCTGCTCTTTACGGAAAGCTTCATCAGCCACTGCTTCCGAGAACTGAAAGCCGTAACATAAAGACTCAATATACAGTCCAGTCCCCCCTACGATAAAGGGAAGCTTCCCTCTAGCGCTTATCTCCTCGATGAGTCTAGTGCCCTGCTCTTGAAATTCAGCGGCAGAATACGCATCCTGCGGATCATGAATATCGATCAGGTGATGGGGAATGCCGTTCATTTCGGCGGGTGTAATCTTAGCTGTACCAATATCCATACCACGATAAACCTGCATCGAATCGCCGGAAATAATCTCAGCGTTATAAGCCGCTGCCAGCTCCAGACTTAACCGGGTTTTGCCTACGGCAGTTGGTCCTAACAGCACTAGAACCTTATGCCTTTCTTTAGTTGTCAATGTGTATCACCCCGTACGATGTTTTGGAGTTGCTTCGGAGCAGCTCAGTAAACCCTAGGCGTTCAAATTCCCCACTCAAAGCCTTTTCTTTTAAAAGAACAGTCTTACGGGCGACCCTAACCGCTTCGGTTACACTCTCTGTCGATAAGGCTGCACGGTTAGCGAATTGCCGCAGCGGGGAAATCGAGGCAGAACCCGTCAGAGGCACGCGAAACATAGGATCAAAGTAAACAATATCCACACTTCGATCTGGTTGAGACCGTAAATAATCCAAATGTTCACTATGCACGACATTAACTCTGCGTAAAGCCTCATTGACCTTTACTTGCCCAGAGATGTAATGAGACATCCCTTCACTGAGCAGTGCGTACAGCGGTAATGAGCTCTCCAAAGCGGTAACCTCTGAGGACTCACCACCATGTACAGCAAACAGTAAGGAGTCAGCTCCTAATCCAGCTGTACAATCCAATACGCTATCTCCGGGAAGCATTCGAGCGGCAACAAGCATCGGCTCGATCTCACCCTTTAGAATTCGTTTAGCGCGAACGAAGCCCATGCTCGGATGAAACTCCATAGGCTCCATTCCTAAGCGGTGTAGTCGGACAGCGTCCTGAGATAGAATCAGAATATCCTCATCTCCGTAATGTTCAACCATCCTTGTAATGGAGAGCTTCTCACGTGGAGCATAACTACAACCCGTTCTCTCCGCAAGGCTTTGCGCGCGTTCTACTATTTCCATTATCGGGCTATACCCCGTAGTTATAATCATGGTGCCTCCAGTCTTGCTCTTAACAAATTTCAAAAAATGTATAATTACATAACCCGCTTGAACAATTTCTCTAAATCATAGGATGAAAAAGAGATCACAATCGGCCGTCCATGTGGGCAAGTATACGGTTGTTTGCACTCTGCCAGTCGGGACAACAGAGCCTCCACTTCCTGTTCTGTTAGTTTATGGTTGGCCTTAATCGAGGCTTTACATGAACACAGAATCGATGACTTTTCTCGTAGCTTCGCAAGATCAATCATACGCTCGCTTAAGACCCACTCCGCCATTTCTTCAACGACCGCCTTCTCATCCCCTTCAGGAAACCAATAGGGCAAAGAACGAACAAGAAAGGTCTGTCCGCCAAAGTGCTCAAGGTATACCCCGGCCTGCTGAAACCAATGTAGACGTTCACTAAGCTGACGACTTTCAGAAGGCGTGAACTCCAGTGTAATCGGCAGTAGCAGCTCCTGTGAGGCATCCTCCGGCCGACCAAATTTCTCATAGAAGTATTCGTAATTAATACGTTCATGTGCCGCATGCTGATCGATTAAATAGAGTCCTCCATCATTCTGGGCAATAATATAGGTCCCATGATGCTGGCCTATATAATTAAGCTCAGGAAAGGCCGGAAGTCCAGGCTCTTCTTGTTGTGGTGGAGCCCATAGCTTCTCAACCGAAGGGAGCTGCTTCTGCGCCATTGACGTTTCTTGCGGGCGATAGCTATTGGAATAACTAGTATTCGCATTAGTTTGGCGCCCCTGCGAAGATGAAGACGGATAGCCTGATCCGTAAGCTGGAGCTACCTCGCGAGCTACCTGATGATCCGCCTGACCATCCTTGCTAAAATCACGGGAATTACGGTCAGGGTTCGATGACTGTAGTCCACTTAAGAAGCTGGCTGATCCCGTAGGGGCTGTATCCTTCTCATCACCATTCGAAGATGACGGCGGAACAGCTCCTTTGGAAAAAGCAAATTGCTCCTGGATAAAGGAGCTGCTGCCCTTGGGTCCGATTGTTTCCTTGCTTGGACGTGGAATCAGACTTTGCCCCAGCAGTATTTTGCGGATCTCCTGCTCAACAAAGGTGTAAAGCTCATTCTCCTTACTGAATCTAACCTCGAGTTTTGCTGGATGTACATTGACATCTACCAAAGAGGGGTGCATATCCAGTTCAAGAACTAATAACGGATAACGGTTAATCGGAAGCAAGGTGTGATAAGCACGCATGATTGCTGCGTTCAGTCCATTACTGCGAATATAACGTCCACCGACAATAGTAGTGATTGCATTTCGATTGGAACGTGTCCATTCTGGACGACTAATATATCCGGAAATCCGGTAATCCAAGTCTTCTGCCGTAATCGGCAGCATTGCTTTGGCGGCATTGGTTCCGTAAACAGCTGCGATGACCTGCAGCAGATCACCATTTCCGAGCGTATGCAGCAGTTGATTGCCATTATGATGCAAGGTAAAAGAGATCCCCGGATGAGCCAGCGCCATGCGGTACATGGCATCTGAGATATGGCCCAGCTCCGTCTGAATACTCTTCATATATTTCAGCCTTGCCGGCGTATTAAAAAACAATTCACGAACGGCAAGATCACTTCCCCGGCCGGAAGGAGCGTCCTCATTTCGTATGAGATTGCCACCCTCAATGTCTACTAGGCGCCCTTTGCCGTCATCGGCAGTTGCAGTTAGAAGCGATACCTTGGAGACCGCGGCAATACTGGGAAGTGCCTCTCCGCGGAAGCCTAAGCTTGTGATTTGAAATAGATCGCGGCCATTCAGAATTTTACTTGTAGCATGCCGGTAAAAGGCGGTCTCGCAATCTTCAGGATCAATCCCGGAGCCATTATCTTTAACGCGGATGCTCTGCAAGCCCCCCTCTTCTACCGATACCTCAATTCTTGTACTGCCAGCGTCAATTGCATTCTCGACAAGCTCCTTTACAACAGAAGCTGGCCGCTCTACTACTTCACCCGCAGCTATCTGGTTGGCAATATGCTCGTCCAATATATGAATTTTGGCCATTTCATTCACCTCTTATTTAGGCAATCAATTATTATAAAATCTTTATTGCAGATCCTTAACCTTCATCTTCAGCTCGTTCAACAGACTCATCGCCTGCAGCGGCGTCATATTCATAAGATCAGCGTCACGCACAGAAGAAATGAACTCTTTTAGCGCAGGATTCTCTTGGATTTCAGTTACCGCAACTTGATGTGCACTACCTTTGCGATTCTTGCGTGGTTCTTCCTCACCAAAGATAGACAACTGAACAACCTCATTTTCTACAGGTGCCTCAGTGATGACACTTACGGCTTGCGCTATCGAGGATGCGCTAGCAACTTCTCTTACAGCCGCCTGTCTTTCGAGGCTTCCCCCGTAATGAAGTTCAGAACCACCAGGATGGGCTGCCTGCTCAATGCTCTGCAAGAGACCATAAGCTCGGTCAATAATCCCTTCAGGAAGACCTGCAAGACGTGCACAATAGATCCCATAGCTGCTGTCAGCCGCTCCAGGAACTAGCTTGCGCAGGAAGTTTACTTTATCACCGCTCTCCTGAACAGCCATAGAGTAATTCCGCAGTCCTTTAAGACTCCCTTCCAAATGAGCCAATTCATGAAAATGCGTCGAAACTAGAGCTTTGCAAGAAATAACATCATGTACATATTCAATAACCGCCTGAGCGATGGCCATACCTTCACTGGTCGAGGTACCTCTTCCCAGCTCATCAATAATAATCAAGCTACGAGCTGTTGCTTTCTCTGTCATAACCTGGATATCAGCCATTTCCACCATAAATGTACTTTGTCCACCGATCAAATCATCAGCTGCTCCAATACGAGTAAAGATCCGGTCTATAAGCGGAACTTCAGCACTGTTTGCTGGTACAAAACATCCAATCTGAGCCATGATGCAGATCAGCGCCACCTGACGCATGTAAGTACTTTTTCCCGCCATATTAGGACCTGTAATTAGAAGAATATTACCTTCTTCCTTACTCAGCGTGCTTCCATTTGCAATAAAAGCAGAATCTTTAAGCACCGCCTCCACAACGGGATGACGGCCCCCTTCAAGCCGAAGATCATAACCATCCGAAAGGACTGGCTTCACAAAACGATGTTCGGCACTAACTGCCGCCAAGCATTGATATACATCAATTTCGGCAACCTTTTCCGCAAGATTTTGCAGGCGGGGAATTTGCCCGCTGATGCGATCACGCAGCTCGGTAAACAGGCTGTATTCCAAATCCGTCATTTTATCCTGAGCTTCAAGGATGAGTGCTTCCTTCTCTTTAAGCTCAGGAGTGACAAAACGCTCTGCGTTGGCAAGCGTCTGCTTACGTTCATATCTTCCTTCCGGCAGTGCAGCCAGATTGGATTTGGTGATCTCTATGAAATACCCGAAGATTTTGTTATAGCCGATCTTCAGTGACTTAATGCCAGTGGCCTGTCTTTCCTTAGCTTCCAGTTCAGCGATCCAACGTTTACCGTTACTGCTAGCTTCCCTAAGCTCGTCCAAACGTTCATGATAACCGGAACGGATAATGCCACCGTCGCGCACAGACACCGGGGCATCCTCGACGATTGCGCGGTCAATATCCTCTCGCAGCTCAGCGCATTCATCCATACTTGCACCGATCTCTCGTAAAGTAGCTGAACCGGAGGTCATACATAAATCCTTCAATGCAGGAATTTGTGCCAGCGATAATTTCAGAGCATTCATATCACGGCCATTGGCGCTGCCAAAAGCAATACGACCCACCAAACGCTCCAAATCATAAATTTCTTTAAGCGCTAAACGCAGGTCCTCGCGAACGATAAACTGATTGTACAAATAATCGACAGCCTCTAGGCGCCGTTCGATCGGAGCTCGCTGCAATAGCGGCTTATCAATTCTGCGGCGCAACAGACGGGCGCCCATCGACGTTTCCGTTCGATCCAGCAGCCAGAGCAGGGATCCTTTTTTGGAGCGTTCGCGAACCGTCTCGGTTAGTTCAAGATTCCGGCGTGTAAATGGATCTAGAATCATATAATTGCCTGGTTCATAAGGAGAAATCTGACTAAGCTGCCCTAATGAACGCCGCTGGGTCTCATTCAGATAAGAGATCAGAAGCGCCAGACATTGTCCACGTTCCTTCTCTAGACGTACCCATGCCGCTTCACCGAACTGACGACGTGCCAGCTCCTCCTCGCGTTTCTCCCAAGGGGTGTAAACTACAGGTTTGGCTAACAGCGGCGTTTCGCTTCGCAGGATCTCCAAAAGTGCAGCGTCTCCGATGATCTCAGCCGGTTCATAGATGCCAATCTCATCACGCAGCCATTCGGCTCCAGATAATACCGAAGTAACATACAGCTCACCAGTTGTTAAATCGCAGGCAGCTAATGCCATCATTCCGTCACTTTCGGTGACGCAAACGAGGTAGTTATTGCTCTTGTCAGCAATGATTTTTCCATCCATCACGGTTCCTGGTGTCACGACGCGTACAATATCCCGCTTCACCATGCCTTTAGTGACTGAAGCATCCTCTAACTGCTCACAAATGGCGACTTTATATCCTTTTTCTATCAAGCGTTGAATATATCCCTCGGCGGCGTGGTAAGGCACTCCACACATAGGGATTTTCTCCTCGCCCCCGCCTTCGCGGCCTGTTAACGTAATCTCAAGCTCCTTGGAAGCCAATATGGCATCTTCAAAGAACATTTCATAGAAATCGCCCAGTCTAAAAAATAGGAAGGCATCCTTAGCCCCTTCCTTTACCTTTAAATATTGCTCTATCATCGGCGTATATTGTGCCATGGTCAACCTCCATGCCTATTTAATGCTGTCCCCCATTATAACAGAAAATTGATGGACAAAGTTACCCTGAAACCTCACATTAGTACAACGAAAGACTAGAATACTTATCAGACAAACACTTACTTGAGGTATATTCTTCTGCTTTTAAATATTGTAAAATCTTAACACAGAGCGTCAGCCCATATAAAAATCAAAGGAGAATACAATATGATACGAAAGCTAACGAAGGATGATCAAGAGCTGCTGATGGCATTGCTGCGGAAAGAGCCGGCGCTTAATTTATTTATCATTGGCGATGTGGAGAATTTTGGGTTTGAGCAGGATTTCATGGATTTATGGGGAGAGATTGACCCAGCCGACGGGCGGATAAAAGCCGTTCTGCTGCGCTTCTATAGAAGTTACCTTCCTTATGCAGATGGCCCTTTTGATGTCGAGGGGTTCGCTGAGATTATCCGAAAGGATAATGACATACATATGATCTCCGGAGCCTCAGAGGTGGTGAAGGCTTTTGACGGGGAAATTAATTTCAAACAAGTAAAACAGCTGTATTTTGCTGAATTAAAAGAAATGAACAATAAAATAAGTGAGTCCTTCTCTTCAGCTGAGCCTATTAAAAAAGCTACGGTTCAGGATGTAGAAGCGATTTGCGCACTTACGGATACCATTGAAGAATTTGAAAGCAGCCGGAATGGTTCTAGAACCAGCCTGCGTAAAACGCTGGAAAGCAACACCGGCCGCACGTATTATATGGAACGGGAAGATAAGGTCATTGTCACCGCTTCAACTTCAGCGGAAAATTCCATGTCAGCGATGATTGTAGGGGTTGCCACACATCAAGCATTCAGAGAGCAAGGCCTTGCTTCGCGCGTAATGGCACAGCTATGTGCAGACCTGCTCCATGAAGGAAAGTCATTGTGCCTCTTTTATGACAACCCGCATGCCGGAGTTATTTATAAACGACTTGGTTTTCAAGATATCGGTTCATGGACCATCGTTAACATGTAGACCAAATAGTAAAATCATACTTTTACTTTGCTGCACCATAACTCACGTATATCCCGTGATTCATCCCACGTCCGTTCAGCGGCAATATATTCGAATAAAGGCTCAATATAGGGGGCGGCAATCTCGTAGCCGCCTAGGGAACGCAGCTGCGCCAGCAATGGGGGGATTGCGGCGCGCAGCGGAGATTTATCGCCGCTGTAGTAGGCGATATGCAGGTCTTCCCGGTCGAGCGGGCGTTGCGTCAGGTCCTCATAATGGCTCACGATTAGGTGAGCCAGATAGACCGCGCCTTTAGCGATGACCGGGGATACCAGGAAGCTCGGTAAGGTCCGGTACTCGAAGCCGCCATGCGGCTGAGTCCGGAAATCGCCGAGCACACCGTATCGGGGACGACGCGCCCCTGCGCGGACGTCTTCGAGCAGAAGCATGGGCAGCGCGAGATAGTTATCGAGCGCGCGCAGCAGCGGCGCCGTCAGCGTCACGCCGCTGAAGTGCAGATGGCCGCCGAGGGCCCAGCCCGTCAGCGGCATGCCTCCCGCCCGCCAGCGCAGCGAGCGGTCGGCGATGAGCCGGTCCGCCAGCGCCGCGGCGGACATCAGCTGCGCCAGCAGTGCGCGCGGTTCCCCGCGCGGCTGAGGGCGCAGCTCGGCGACCGGGAACGCGCCGCGCGTTCCCGGAGGTCCGGCGTCGCAGCCAGCGACGCCGTCCGTGGGCAGGTACCGCGACGCAGGCACGACGCGGCCGGTGGATTCCCGGAGGATGATAAACTCCGGGTCCATGCCCATCAGCAGGCCGCTGCGGCCCGGCTGCTCCAGAGCCAGCTTTCGTTCCAGCGCTAGCGCTGCGGAACGATAAGGCTCGGGCAATCGTTGCCCGGAGGTCTTTACTAGTGGAGTGACTCCCTCCACCACATACCTCCGGTTCCCCATTGCCCTCAGCAGGACCTCACCGCTATCCAGCCCCAAGCTGTACAGCGTGCGGACAGCAATCCGCTGGAGCAATTTCATCACTCCGCGAAGCTCTCCCCGCACTCGGCCTCCCGTGGTATTGCTCTCGGCATTAGCAAAGCTCACTGCTTCGCTGTAATTATCGGTGGCCGCACGCATTCCAAGACCTGCTCCAAGCAAAGAGATGTGGAGGACAGTCAAATGATAAACCAATATCTTATAACACTGCCTGTGACCCTTCTCAGTAGCATCCGAAGCATATGTATCGACAAAATGTTTTCCAGATGGCGTCAGCGTTGCTTCAACCCCGCTTCTAAGCAATCTGGACTCTCTCTCTGCCACAGACAATTCTGAATACACCTTAAGACCTTCATTCATACTCTTTAGCGCCTCCATCCGAGCGTGAACCTTTTTTCATCCTAAAAATAAATAAAAAAAAGGAGGGCATTCGCCCTCTACGCCGCCGCACTCCCTACATATAATGGACCATAACCCATTGATACTCAGTTAACGGCGGCGTATCCTTCCTTACAGCTCATCATCCAGATTGTCAGGGTCCAGATCATCGTAATCGAAGCTATCACCTTCAAAATCATAATCCTTGTCTTCTGGATCATCACTTTGCTCAGTGACATACACACGGACTTTGGTCTCAGCCACCAACTCCACTTCGAATTCGCGCTCTACGCGAAGTGTCACACTGCCTCCGCCTGGCGATACGCCCGCCTCTACACAGTTGGGTTCCTGCGTTGCCTCCGCAGAGACCTCAACTGTTGAAGTGCGGTGTCTCGTGTCCAGGTAGGAAAGCGGAATGAGCTCCACATAAGAGACTGTTTCCTTTGCTACCTCGGTCTGCTTGTTCTTGTCGTACGAGTACCAGATGTTTACATCATAAGTACCAATTACTTCGATTCCGTTCCCGGCGGCAACCGCTTCGTATTGGTGGTTGATAATCCAAGCCCCCAAAATACTAGTCGGATGATGTGGCGGAGTCACGGTATGGGTTGCTGTAGAGAACTTACGACCTTTGCCGCAAATTGCCTTCGTAATGATCTCCCTTGTTTGACGTTTATGGCTTAATGACATCTTTGAACCTCCTCCATACAATCATTCACTATCAAGTGTATGCAGGTTCTAGGCATTTGTTGATTGTTAGACTATAAATAAATTTGAGTAAGCCCTCAAGAAGGCTTTTTCAGGAGACTCATAGTTCATTTTATTTCAAAATTTGTACATATATGAGTAGATTCCAAAAATGGTCCAACCTGTTCCAGAGCCATTCCTAACCCCTCAAAAAACCTTAAAACACCAGCTATTGCGGGATTACCCGCACAATTCCAAGCGATCTATGTTTGCTTAAGTCAATAAAATCCTCATCAATATTCACCAGCGGCCGCAAAGGGTCTGTAGCAAGAATCATAACAATTTTTCCTTTTCGCCCATCTGTCAATTCCACTTCGTTCCCTAGCATTGACTGCATTAACTTATTAATAAACACTCTGCAAATATAAGGGTCGAGCTTACCGAACACACTCTCCTCCATTTGCAGTAATACTTCGTATAAAGGAGCCGCTTTGCGATAAAAACGGTCGGAGGTCATCGCGTGAAACACATCAGCCACAGCAACGATTTTACTGAAATCAGTAATCCGGTTTCCAAGCACACCAAATGGATAACCACTGCCGTCCATTCTTTCATGATGCTGTAAGGCTACTAGCGCTTGGGTATGGTTTGTGCCTACCGTATCCCTGATCATCTCATACCCAAAGGTCGTATGCTTTTTCATCAGCTGAAACTCTTCGTCGGATAATGGACCGGGCTTGGTTAATATGTCATCCGGGATTCTCATTTTACCGATATCATGAAGAGTTGCTGCAATGGTCAACATGCTCAAATCCTCAGACTTTAGCTTCAGCCATTTGCCTAGCAGGGTAGATATTATGCCCACAGCTACATTATGTCTGTATGTATAATCATCTTTGGTCTGCAAAGCAGCCAATACTCCGTAGAAGTCATTCTTTTCGCTTACCTGCTGGATAAACGGAATCACTTCATTTCTAACTTCCAGCATAGGAATTCTTTTATTTTTGTTATGACGAATCTGTTCAAAAATATTCTCAATCGCAGCTGTACAATCATCAATTGCGAGCTGGAAAAATTCCGCGCTATCCAGCTGGACGACGTCATGAGATTCCAGAGTGATCTTATGTTGACGAATTAATCTAATATGTTCAGCACTCAATAAAGTCAATGCGGGTAAAACAAATACTCCTTTGTCATTAAAGAGGTTAGCTACAAGTTGTTTTCCGATAAATGATTCCATATCTTTGTCCATACGCCTCACCTGCCAATGCGGAAAATTCGTATATGAATTCCCTGCTTGAATTTGAACTCACCCTATAATTGTTAATCTCTTTCGAAGATCAACTTTTAGTTCATACATATTTTATCGTGATTTCAGGGGCGAATGTTAATACTTCACTTTATTAAAGCCTAATTTTAAGCTTTTTTCCGGGTGAGCAAACGTTTCTCAGGCTTATAACTGACCGGTATTTTATGGCGTTTCGCAATTTTTAAATAAAGTGCCAATTCTCTGCAAAGCTGCAGAATCGCTGATCGCACTTCAAATTCCTCACGTGTCTCTGGCAAATCCATGCTTTCAAACTCATGTTCAAGCTCTTCCAGCAAATGTTCCGTTCGACCTGTATATTCTTCAGCCAAAACATCTCCGCTAAGCTGGTCGAACAATTCAGCTACCATCTCTCCATGCGGTAAATGGCGATATACTTGAGAAATCAGCTGCATCATGCTTTGTATCGATTCCAGCTGCTCCTTACGCATATAGAAATAGACATTCCAAGCTTCATCAGGATGAATTACATGATTCTCCATCTCGCGAGTAGCTGCTGTCAATCCCCGCTGCACTGCATTATCCGCATCAATTAATTCTTTGCCATCCCACATATACGCAGGCTCACGCAAAGTACGGGCCATTTGAGTAAAAATAACTGAAAAGTATCGATCCACTTCCTTGCGGATTCCATAAATAACTCCCCCAGTCTGTGGCATGTAAATTAAGTTGACCACCCCCGCTGAACCGAGACCTATGGCCAGTAGCTCTACTTGCTGCAACAACACATGTAGCGATAACTCAGCTTGTCCAAACACACGAAACACAATAACAGAGCTAGTGACAATCCCTTCCTTGTAGCCAGACTTCACAATCATCGGAAAGCCAACAAGAACGTACAGTCCAAGTACCCAGTAATGAAACCCTAATATCCAAAATAAAATACACCCAAAAAAGAGTCCCACGAGCGAGGCCAAAAAACGCGCCGTTATCGTCCGGAAACTCCTTTTCAAGGTAACCTCCACACCCAGAATGGCTAAAAGCCCTGCACTCTGTGCATTGGGTATGCCTACTGCAGACGCGAGAAGAACGGACATTAACGTCGCAGCAGCTGTTTTAATCACACGAAATCCCATAACCCTATCTCTCCTTAAAAGCACTAACCGTTAATAGGTAAAGATATAGACATGTTACAAGATTTTGTGAATGGACACAACGTTACATTAGACTTACCGACGGTATAACAAGCGCTTCTCCAGATACACTACCAGTTGATACATTGCCGTTGCTACGGCTGCAATAATCAGCAGACTGGACATTACAAGCGTGAAATTAAACACCTGGAATCCATATATGATCAGGTACCCAAGACCGGATTTTGCTACTAGAAACTCTCCTACGATAACCCCGACCCATGACATTCCCACATTCACCTTTAGGGTAGAGACCACCGTTGGAAAAGATGCCGGAAGAATCACTTTAAAAAACACCTGAACTTTAGAAGCTCCAAAAGAGCGGACCACCTTCACCAGATTAGGATCCACACTGCAAAAGCTATTGTAAACAACAAGTGTAGTAATAATCACCGTAATCGATAAGGTTGTCACAACGATAGCGGTGAAACCCGCCCCGAACATTACGATAAAAATCGGCCCCAAGGCCACCTTCGGCATACTGTTAAAGACAACCATAAATGGATCAAGCACCGCTGATAAAAACGGAGACCACCAAATAATCACTGCCAGTAGCGTTCCTAACAAGGTTCCCAGAACAAAGCCTACCGCAGTCTCTCCTACCGTCATCCCCAAATGAGGCCACAAGCTTCCACTGATCATATCCTGCCAAATCTGTTTGAAGATTTTTGTCGGGTAGCTGAACAATAACTCATCAATCCAGCCCATTCTTGCTCCCGCTTCCCACAACACAAAGAACAGCAGCAACAGACTGCTTCTTACAGCAATAACCTGATTACGCCGGCGCTGTTTAGTTTTTTTGAAATCCACATGCATTTGCTGCAGCCACAGTTCACGGGAAGCTAAGACACCCGCTTGCTCTGTTCGTTTCATTAGCTTTCCCTCCCTGCGATCTCCATCTCTGTCCATACTTCATGAAAAAGCTCCGCAAACCCTGGCTGATCACGCGCATACAGCGGTGGGGCTGAGCGGATTAGCTCCGGAACAGGAAAAACTTTACGAATCTTCCCTGGATTTCGCTGCAATAAAATAACCCTACTGCTGACCGCAATCGCTTCTGACAGATCATGCGTGACCAAAATAGCCGTGGTTCCCCGGCTGCGTAAGGTCTCTGAGACTAAATCTTCCAGCTGAAGTTTGATCTGATAATCAAGTGCCGAGAACGGCTCGTCTAACAGCAGCAGTCCTGGATTGGTAGCTAATGTTCGTACAAGAGCCACCCGTTGCCGCATCCCTCCGGATAACTGAGAAGGATAGGCCTGTTCTTTCCCTTCTAATCCCATCTCGCGCAGCAGCTCCAAAGTCCGGTTATGGCTCTCCTCGTTTAAGCTTCCGGTCAGCTCCAGTCCAAGCACGGCATTGTCAAGAATACTCCGCCAAGGAAAAAGATAATCCTGCTGCAGCATATATCCAACCTCAGGTGAAGGGCCTAGAATGGGTTGGCCATTTACGAATACTTCTCCCTCAGAGGGCTGCAGCAGTCCGGCAATAATCGATAGGAGAGTCGTCTTACCACAGCCACTTGGGCCTACTAAGCTGACGAATTCTCCTTGCTCGACATTAAGATTTAGATCCTCAACGGCCAGTGAAGCTTCCCGATCGCCGAGATAGGCATGCGTTACTCCCTTTAATTGCACTACTGGAAGCAAGGTCATCCCCTCCTTATAGTTAACAAAATCCATTTAGGATCTTATCTCTCTTATTTAGAGCTACTGCTCTTTATGGTCTTTTCAGCTTTTTCAGCAAAAGTATTATTCACGATCTTTTCTGCTGGAACACGTTCTTTAAGTTCACCTGCGTTGTCCATAACACCTAGCAGATTATTCCATTCTTCATTATCAACAACCGGATTAATGGCGTAGGTGTCCTGTTCCTTGTAGCGTTTTACAGCAGAAATCACAATGTCACGATCCGTTTTATCAAAATAAGTTATTATGGCATCCGTAATTTCTTCAGGACTATGTTCCTTCACCCAAAGCTGAGCACGCTGGATGGCATTAGTGAACTTTTGCACGGTGTCTCCATTTTTGCTAATGTAGCTGTTTTTTGACATGAATACCGTATAAGGTAAATAACCGCTCTCCACCCCAAACGATGCCACTACAGCTCCCCGGTCTTCTCGTTCGAAGATAGAGGCCTGCGGCTCAAACAGCTGCACATAATCCCCAGTACCTGAAGCAAATGCACCGGCAATATTAGCAAAATCGATATTTTGGATCAAGGTAATATCCTTCGCAGGATCAATTCCCTTTTTAGATAAAGTAAACGCGCCTGCCATTTGTGGCATTCCGCCTTTTCTTTGACCAAGGAAGGTAGAGCCCTTCACTTTATCCCAATTAAAATCTCCATCAGCCTTCCGGGCGAACAGAAATGTTCCATCCCTTTGAGTCAGCTGTGCAAAATTAATGACCGGATCATCCGAGCCCTGCTGATACACGTAAATGGAGGTTTCTGAACCAACCAACGCCACATCAATAGCTCCTGAGAGCAATGCAGTCATGGTTTTATCTCCACCGGGAATCGTCTGCAGTTCTACATCCAGCCCTTCATCTTTGAAGAAACCTTGAGTCAAGGCAACATACTCGGGTGCATAAAAGACAGAGCGGGTAACCTCCCCAATCTTCACCTTTACCGTCTCTGACTTTCCGCCGCAACCGGCAAGTACTGAAAAGCATAAAGTAATGATCATGAGCGACAATGACAGCTTTTTCCGAATCTTCATTCTTCATTCTCCTTTCTTACCGGGTCCTTCGCCCTTGCTTAAAGCATATGCACATGCCTACTGAAAGGTTAAAATCCCGAATATCGTGGGGAATTAAAAGAATATCCATGATATCAGCGGTTTTTATTGATTTTATGGATAAATATCACTGGATTTGCTGTTTTTATATCTGTGCAAACGTTTTACCTGAGGATTTGATTACAGTACTATAAGAATTAAAGCGCTTACCATTTCCTTTATAGGAAAATTGCAGCAGAAGGGGTTATTTTATATGGATAAACGAGCAACATCTATCGCCAAAAAACACACAATAAACGGACTTTTGACTCTTAGCTTAACTGCCGTTCTGCTATCCGGTTGTTCAGGAAATAATAACAATATTCCTTCCTCTGCCTCCCCTTCTCCATCGCCACAAGCAAATACAGCTCAGAATACTACAACACCTCCCGCTGCAAAAACGATTACCACTGACGAACAGCCCTCAACGGTTTATTATGAGATTTTTGTTCGTTCATTCTATGACTCTGACGGGGATGGCATCGGTGACCTCAAAGGGATTACCAAGAAATTAGATTACTTAAATGACGGAAATCCTGACACCACAGACGATCTGGGGATCGGTGGGATTTGGCTTATGCCTATTAACCCTTCACCAAGCTATCATGGTTACGATGTGACAGATTATCGTGCAATCAATCCAGATTATGGGACGATTGAGGATTTACAAGAGCTCGTTACGGAGGCGCATAAACGTGGGATTAAAGTAATTATGGATTTGGTCGTGAATCATACCTCCAAAGAACATCCTTGGTTCGTAGATTCCGCTAAAAATAAAGACAGCAAATATCGCGACTGGTACATATGGGCTGAAGATCAAGGACGCCCTGCCAATGGAGCTAGTGCCGCTGGTAGTGGCAGTACATGGCACTCTTTACTGGGTAGTCATTATCTAGGTGGCTTTTGGGAAGGCATGCCTGATCTAAATTTTGATCATACGGAAGTTCGTAATGAAATGAAGGATATCGGTAAGTTTTGGCTGGAACAAGGGGTTGATGGATTCCGTTTAGACGCTGCTAAACATATTTACGAAGACCTTCTAAGCGACAAAAGCCAAGCCACAACCAATAAAAATGTATCTTGGTGGCAGGATTTCCGCAAAGCGATGAATGAAGTGAATCCTCAAGCTTATATTGTCGGCGAAGTATGGGAGAATTCTGCAGTCACCGTAGGGGCTTATTTGGATCAAGCTTTCGACTCTAGCTTTAACTTTGGGTTAGCCGAGACCCTTATTAATTCCGTGAAAACTGAAAAAGACAGCGGGACTGCCTTTACGCTGGAACGTACGTATAATTTGTACTCCAAAATATCTGATAGCCATTTTACCGATGCAATTTTTTTGACAAACCATGATCAAAACAGAGTCATGAGTCAATTAGACGGCAATCTGGATCATGCAAAAATGGCAGCAGCCCTGCTGTTAACCTTGCCTGGAAATCCTTTTATTTATTATGGTGAAGAAATAGGAATGCTTGGTGTAAAACCAGATGAAGGAATTCGTGAGCCCATGAGATGGATGACAGCGGATCAGGGTGAGGGGCAGACTACTTGGGAGGTCGGCAGCAATAACGCTGATGATGTTAGCATTAATGTCGAAAGCCAGACTAACGACAGCAGCTCACTGCTTAAAAGATACCGCGAACTCATTGCGTTAAGAAACGAAGTCCCTGCGCTCCGTGATGGCGGAATTCGAGACTACACTTCTGGCAATGCAGGGGTAATGGCCTACGAACGTATAACAACAGAGGATCAAGTCCTCGTTGTTCATAACCTAACTGGAGATGAACAAATCATTACGCTTCATCCAAATGTTGAGGGTATCTCTTACACCAAGATCCAAAAGACAACTGCTGACAAAGTGACCTTAAATTCAGATCAGCTTACTCTTCCTCCCTATTCAACGGTTATTGTGGACTAGGAAAAGAGGAGGAATGAAACACCCACTCTGCCACAGAACCACATAATTGTGCTTTCGATATAGGAAGAGCTACAATCCAGTCTTGGGAAGGATCGCTGCTCATTCGCAGCAACCAGCCACTTGAATGATCACTTATGAAGCTAGCATACTGAAACTTCCAGCCATTTTCACTAGAAATACAGAGTCGCAATTCTCCCTCTGCGTCGAAGCATTTCATCACTTGTGCAAGATGGTTGGAATGGACATCATCTCCTGTCTCTGCAGCTAAACACTCTGAGAGTCTGTGAACCGTAGAGGAATCAGAGCCTTTTTTCAGCTCCTCGAACCTTTTTTTTGACATTAGTAACGCCGGAATCCCGTGAGCAAAGGGCTCCATTGCTCTCTCACATTCGAACAACTCGAGACAAAAGCTCTCTGTTTCCTCTCTGTTCTTCAGCACACACGGAGGAGAGTCCGGTGTATTATTGCAGTAGGCTAGTATTTTATCCTTATGTATTTGTAAACACAGATCTTTAGTTTTCTCCTTCTCTCTATATTTGAATCTACCTATCCTTTCTGCTGTAGACGCAGTATTTAACAATTCATTTAAAACTACTTGGTCGGTTACCCGATCTGGAAATAAAAATTCCGTTAAATCCGTTAAATCCGTTCGTTCTTTCTCATTCACATTATTGTATCCTTCCTGTATTACATATAAATGTATATTAAACTAGCAATCTTTATGTTATCATAAGCTAATTTTAAGGTAAAATTAAGAAACAAGGGGTATGATCATTAACATGAAATACTTGTAGCGAGGTGATTTCAAAATGAGAATGCTCATCACATTTCAGAACAAACTTGTACCTGTGTATTTCACAACAGAAAATAAACAGCCCACTCAAAAAGTACTTAGATTACTTAACAGTACGCTGGAGCTCAAAATTCAAAAGGGCAAAAGTGCCCTCCAGAAATGCCTCAATTCTCTGATTAGTATCGAAATTAAAGGCTCTGAAGCTATATTGCACAGTTACAGTGAAAATGATTCATTGGCGCTATCCCTCTATTAATGGAGGGGTAGTTTTTTTGTCACAACATTGCTGTCCTCAGCTTTCTAATAAGGAACGTCCTAAGTAGCCAAGAGGTGCTGCTTGGACCCGTTGTCTTTTTGATGCTAACTTGATCAAAAATGACACTCCGTTTGATTTAGATACTATTTGCGCATACATAGGCAAACATAGCTTCAACTCTCAAAGTCAGGGACCTTGGTTCGCTGGTTCTGCTTGGTGCTACTTTGTACTGATTTTGTGCTATTTCATGGCACGTTTGGATTGCTGCTTGCCGGCCATCCCCATAGCCGGCTGCTATCGGACTCAGATGACCTTAATCGTAACTTTTGGGCTCATTTGGAATTCTAACGGACCCCAGGGTCACTATTGGCTCGAAAAACACTAATTATCTACCTCAAAAAGCTGAATAGCTGCGCTGGAGTCCGAAACTCTGCTCTAATGCTCATAAATTCGCACATAGCGTCATCTGAGTCCGCGGTAATCTAAATTCGAAACTCAGTTTGCTTTAGTTGCTATTGTCGTGTACATAGTTGGTACTGTCGCGTACATAGTTGCTACTGTCGCGTGCATAGTTGTTACTATCGTGCACATAGTTGCTACTGTCGTGTACATAGTTGCTACTGTTTTAGCTTTAGTCGCTGCTTTTGAACTCATAGCCACTGCTTTCGGACTCAGATGACCTTAATCGTAATTTTTGGGCTCATTTGTAATTCTAACGGACCCCAGAGTCACTATTGGCGCGAAAAACACTAATTATCGACCTCAAAAAGCCGAATAGCTGCATTGGAGTCCGATACTCTGCTCTAATGCTCATAAATTCGCATATAGCGTCATCTGAGTCCGCGGTAATCAAAATTCGAAACTCAGTTTGCTTTAGTTGCTATTATCGTGTACATAGTTGCTACTGTCGCGTACATAGTTGTTACTGTTGTAGCTTTAGTCTCTGCTTTTGAACTCATAGCCACTGCTTTTGGACTCATAGTTGGATGCTTTCGGACTCAGATGACCTTAATCGTAAATTTTGGGCTCATTTGGAATCCTATCGGACCCCAGGGGCGCTATTGGCGCGAAAAGCACTAATTATCGACCTCAAAAAGCTGAATAGCTGCGCTGGGTTCCGAAACTCTGCTCTAATGACTGAAAATTCGCATATAGCGTCATCTGAGTCCGTTGGCCGCTGAGGATACTTGGAAGGTCACTTAGCGAGTGATTTGTTGTCTGACTTAGCCGTTAACTTGGTGTGTAGCTCAGTGGGTTACTCAGCGTGTGACTTGGTGTTACTAGTGTGTAGCTCAGTGGGTTACTCGGCGGGTGACTTGGTGTTACTTGGTGTGTAGCTCAGTGGGTTACTCGGCGGGTGACTTGGTGTTACTTGGTGTGTAGCTCAGTGGGTTACTCGGCGGGTGACTTGGTGTGTAGCTCAGTGAGTTACTCAGCGGGTGACTTGCTGTTACTAGTGTGTAGCTCAGTGGGTTACTCGGCGGGTGACTTGGTGTTACTTGGTGTGTAGCTCAGTGAGTTAATCAACGGGTGATTAGTTGTGTTAGTCAGTGAGGTGACTTAGCCGTTAACTTGGTGTGTGACTCAGTGGGTAACTCAGCGGGAGATTTGTTGTGTGACTTAGTAAGTCGTTTAGCGGTTGACTTAATGTGTGACTCAGTTAGTAACTTAGCCGTTAACTTGGCGTGTGACTGACTCAGTGTGTAACTTAGCAGTTGACTTGGTATGTTACTCAACAAATGACTTTGCATGGGTCATCAGATTAGATGTAGCGGGTGGCCTGACCCTACTATGACACCTGCCAAAAGTGACGTTTGTCGTAGGTTGGCTTTCATTTGCTGCCCCTTTATGCTGAAGCAATCTGCCAGGACTAAAAAACGCAGAGCAGTGATCCCCCCCTTAACGGGAGGATCACTGCTCTGCTATATTTACGCACTTTTTTAACCCAAGGACTCTGTCTCATTCAGCGAAAAATCTACTATTAGGAAGAGCTAAGCAATTATCAGCTGATCTTGTAATTCTTCTGCTCTGCTTTTTCAGCTTTCTGGATTCGAAGTCTAAATAGCTTCACTAAATTCTGACGCGTATGCTCTTCGTGACAGCTGTCCAATTTTTTAATGATAAACCGATCGATGGACATGTCAATCGCTCCTTTTAGATCATTCTGGAACTTATAGAGACAGGAAATTATTTCCTGTTCTCTTGTATCACCTATTAACCTTGTTTTCATTTTTTCAAACTCCTTAACCGCAAACAAATTTCAAGAACAAAAAAATAATTTACAAACAAAAGATTACATGCTATATTAAATATAGTTAATATTAAATACACACATGCAAGGGAGAAATCATAATGTCTAAAGTTCTATTTATTAAAGCAAACAACCGTCCAGCAGAACAATCCGTAAGTGTTAAGCTGTACAATGAATTCTTGGAGAGCTACAAACTCAACCACCCAGAAGATGAAATCACTGAGCTTGATCTGTTCGCAGAGCAACTTCCATACTACGACAATACCCTGATCACTGGTATGTATAAAGCCGCTCAAGGATACGAAGCAACACCTGAGGAAGCAGCTGGTGCCGCTATCGTTAATAAATATCTTAATCAGTTCATCGCTGCAGATAAGGTAGTATTCGGTTTCCCACTGTGGAACATGACTGTACCTGCTGTATTGCACACTTATGTAGATTACCTTTGCCAAGCTGGTAAAACATTCTCTTACACTGCTGAAGGTCCAGTTGGTCTTTTGACAGGTAAAAAAGCAATCGTTCTGAATGCAAGAGGCGGTATCTACTCTGAAGGTCCTGCTGCAAGTGCTGAAATGGCAGTAAACTTCATCGTTGGTAACCTTAACCTGTGGGGAATTAAAGATATTACACAAGTAATCATCGAAGGCCACAACCAACTTCCAGCACAATCCGCTGAAATCATTGAAAACGGATTGCAACTGGCTAAGGAAACTGCTGCATCCTTCTAAACCATAACCGTTTAGATTCAATTCAATAATGAAGGGCGCCCCTTAGCTTTCAAAAGCTAAGGGGCGCCCTTTTTCAATGTCTATGCCGTTATATCAATTCTTTTTAATATTCATCCAGCTCTTTACGCCATCCGTATCCTCTGGTTCTGGATGAACTCACTTTAGTGGAAGCTGCGCTTTTTCTCTTAAGCTTGGCTTCTTTATTATTTTGGTACAATACTTCTCGTTGTGTTTTTCGGTAGTTGAATAGTCTCTTCTCTTCCAGTTCACCTGTTTGGACTGCTTCCAGTACAGCACAGCCCTCTTCGCGTTCATGTCTACAGTTACTAAACCGGCACTTAGAAGCTAGACCGCTGATATCACTAAACGCTAGATCAAGACCACCTTCATCTTCCCAGAGCTGCAGCTCCCGCATCCCCGGTGTATCTACGATAATCCCCCCATCCGGCAAAACAAACAGTTCACGGTGGGTAGTAGTATGACGTCCGCGGCTATCCCCTTCTCTAACATCCTGCGTAATCTGAAGGTTCTTCCCGCATAGCCAGTTGACCATTGTCGACTTCCCACAACCGGAAGAGCCCGTAAGAGCTACTGTTTGACCCTCACCAATGTAAGGCAGCAGCTTCTCGCGTCCTTCATCTTGTATTGCACTAACAGCATGTACTGATACTCCGGGAGCCGCGCTCTCCATTTCAGCGATTTTACTGTCTGCATCAGGACAAAGATCCGCTTTAGTGAGTAGAATAACTGGATTTGCCCCACTATTCCAAGCCATGATCAGATATCTCTCCATCCGGCGAACATTAAAGTCATCATTCAACGCGCTGACCAGAAATAATGTGTCTACATTGGAGGCAACAATTTGCTCATCTTGTGTATTTCCTGCGACCTTGCGTGAGATCACACTCTGCCGAGGCAATACGCCATGTATGATTCCATGCTCGCCGCCATCTTGCATCGCCAATGCTACCCAATCTCCAATGGCAGGAAAATCACCCGAGGCTACAAATGTGTGTCTCAGCTTCCCGGCAAGCTCTCCCCACGTCTCTCCTACATCAGTTAACACCTTGTACTTACTGCCAAAGTCACCAACGATTCTCCCGGGAATAAATTGTTTATCCTCTGCATGACTCCACTTTTCATTCCATTTTGTACTCCAGTTTTCATTCCAACCATATTGCTTTATGCTATTCATTCATTTCCTCCTAAAAGATATGTTTATGTTTTTTCTTGCCCCTTGGCGTTTTCCGAGAACACAAAAAGCCGCCGGAAATAAAGACTCCGGCGGCGGTATATAGACATGTGGATTTATTACACCAAATCCAATCTTTCTACACACGCAAAAAAGCCACCGGACCCTATACGGTTCCCGGTGGCTCTAATAAGCGTAATTGAGCTTACCCGCTAAACTGCACGAATCAATTATTCGGCAGCAGCTGTTCCCGGAAGACACGTATCCACAACAGTTAAGTTCATTACATTTAAAACTGTCATAAAACATCGTCTCCTTCCGAAATTTAAGATGCTGTTATCATAATTGGTGCAGCAGTAAAATGTCAACCCCAAATTTTCCAGATTACAAAATAGCCTTTAATTCTTTCAGCTCACGGATCATTTTCCAAGGTTGGATGTCCAGCTGATCATCCCAAGGATGTTTCCTTTGCAGCCATATCCCTTCAAGGCCAGCCTTACCTGCACCCCAGATATCATTTATCGGATGATCCCCTATAAACAAGGTTTGATCCGCAGAGGCACCCAACCTGTCTAAAGCTAATTGATAAATCGCAGGATCAGGCTTCGCAATGCCAACTTCTCCAGATATAACAATAGCCTTGAAGTACTCTCGCAGGCCGAGAATATCAATTTTGGTGTTCTGGATTTCTTTTTTACCGTTGGTGACCAGCCCCAAAGTATATCCACGCTCCACGCAATACTCCAGAACCTCCAAAGCATGCTCCATGGCTGCACCATGATTGATGTAGCTCGCATCATAATACGCTCGGATATGTTCAGCCGACACAGGCTTTTCCCAAGGCAGGATCTCACTAAGTTCTAAGAAAAATCCGTCTTTATCACGGTAGCCATCAGCGTCTCTGTGGATCATATCCTCGATCACGGCCTGCGCTTCCGCAGGTTCAAGATGCCCAAGAAAATCCTGCACGAACTGAGTGCTAAAGCTGCGAAATGTATAGTCGCGATCCATTAAAGTATTGTCCAGATCAAATAAAATAGCTTGTACTTCCTTCATCAAGCAATTCCCCTTACATGCTGTTAATTTTCAAACCTAACCTACAGAATGTAATTGTACTATGCCTTTAGAGACAAAGAAAAGACTATTCAACAAAAAGGATTTGTGGCTTCCATTTTACTGAACAGTCTTTGTGAAGATTCATATCTACGTCATTCCTTTACTCGAAATGCTCTGCCCGATGGGTCAGCATCATTTCTTCATCCGTAATATACAGCGGAAAAGGAGGTGTTTCTTTTAGATAACTTTCTGTAGATAACAACCGATAATGAACCTCTGGCAACCAGGTGTCTTCAAGCAGCGGTAGCTTGCCTGTATCACTAATATAACTGTCTACAGCAGCCTGAACTAAATCCAGATAATACGGTACTAACTTGTCTTCTTCCTCGAAAATTTCATAGGTCTCTCGAGACATATAGAAATTCCGTTCGGGTATTCCACCCAAATAACGTTTCAGACGACTCATATCGATTCTTTTGTCCTCTAAGATTAATGCTGTTCTATTAATAGGTCCAGGCATATCTTCTTCGAACTTTCGAATCGCCTGTTTCACTTGAGGTAATGTGACGGTTACATGATCTGATTTGGGTTGCTTTTTTGTGCGTTTAAATAACATAACGAAAGTCTCCTTTCTAAATATGTCTCAGATAACGCTTACAATTCCATTTTATTCGAAATTCGAATAATTAATCAGTACATTTCAAATCGACACAGAATGTTAATATTTAAAAGATCATTATTTGACATATTCCCACCGAGTCCATACTTCTCGAGGATTTAGTTCATACTTGTCCTTCTCACGATACATAAACTGATGCATGATGAATTCACGACGAATAGTGGCAAAATCTTCATGAAACTGCTTAATAAACTCATTGATTTCCTTTTCCGTATAAACAACACCTGGCTCTAGCTTCTCAACCATGTATTGAAGCGCTATCAATTTCTTCTTGTATTGTGCGGGAATTTGCCGCAGCCGGCCATCTTTAGAGAAAAAATTACGAATTACAGTATCCTGAAGACTATTCTCAGGCAATTGCTCTTCCATATTCTCAGCTCCTTTCGAAAAAATAAATTGCAGTGAAGCTTCAGCCCCATTATTGATAAACTCCGGATTCAACTTAAAGTAAACTGTATTTTTGTCGCGTCTTTCCTTTATTAGAGCCGCTTCACGTAATTTAGCCGCATGATGAGTGACTGTAGGCTGCGATAAATTCAACTTCTCAGCCAGCGCTTGCCCGTGCATTTCTCCTTGGGACAGAAGCAACAATAAGCGAAGACGCGTTGGATCAGCTAAAGCTTTATGATAACTCACGATTTTCTCCAACTGCACTGGGTTCACGCTCCTAGAATTTCACAATACATTGATACATTAGATATATATCTAATTATATAATAATCAACGTTGTTCTTGCAATGGTTATTATACTCAATCTGCTCTTATGGAAAAATTCATGAATTTAGGGTAGGATTTAAAGAAAAGATAGTAACAATCAGGAGGTAACCCGCTTTATGAAAGATGTCATTATTATCGGTGCAGGTCCTTGCGGCCTCTCGGCAGCTATTGAATGCCAACGCCAAGGTTTGTCCAGCCTTATCATTGAAAAAAGCTTTATTGTGCACTCCATTTATTTGTATCCAACAAATATGCAATTTTTCAGTACGGCTCAGTTATTAGAAATCGGGGATATTCCTTTCACTTCGACCAACGACAAGCCTTACCGTCATGAAGCGCTTGTCTATTATCGCCGAGCCGCCGAGCAATATGGTCTAGAGATCGCCGCTTATGAAGAAGCTTTATCCATTGAGCCGCTTGAAGATGGAACCTTTGCCGTACATACGTCAAATATGCGTGGTGAGCATCAGAAACGTATCACTGCAAATGTAGTTATAGCAACAGGTTATTTTGATCAGCCGAATATGATTGGCATTCCAGGTGAAGAACTACCTAAAGTTACTCATTATTTCGGTGAAGCCCATCCTTACACGGGAATGAAGGTAACTGTAATTGGCGGCAGTAATTCCGCAGTAGATGCAGCACTGGAGCTTATGCGTGTAGGAGCTACGGTAGATATGGTATATCGTGGTGAAAGCATCTCAGAGAATATTAAACCTTGGGTTCGGCCAATCTTTGAAGGCATGGTGCAAAAAGGGAAAATCACTCTGCACTTAGGCGCGCGTGTCACTGAAATTACTGCAAGCTCAGTAATTGTTACGGATCATAAGGGGGACAAAAAAGCATTGGATAATGATTTCGTTCTTGCCTTGACTGGCTTCCGTCCGAGCCGTACCCTCCTCACTTCAGCGGGTGTGATCATGGATGACGACATGGATAAGCCTGCTTTTAACACCTCTACCATGGAAAGTAATGTTCCAGGATTGTATGTTGCTGGAGTAATCGCCTCCGGCCGCAATGCTAACGAAGTGTTTATTGAGACCGGAAGAGGGCATGGTAAGCTTATTGCAGATCACATTGTGTCAAAAGAAAGTTCTAATCCTAAGGAGTTGAAACATTAAGATGGACATGACCTCTTTGCTTTTGCTTGGACTTGCAGCGCTTGGAATTATCAGCAGCAATTCCCCTGTAACAATAGCAATGGTCGTCCTATTATTGCTAAGAGTACTTGGCTTACAGCAAACTTTTCCTTGGCTAGAAAAATACGGTTTAACCATCGGGATTATCATCCTGACCATCGGGGTCATGACCCCATTAGCCAGCGGCAAAATATCGCTGCAGACAGTCGGTCAATCCTTCTTGCACTGGAAGTCCTTGCTTGCTATCGCTATCGGCATTCTTGTCGCTTTTCTTGGAGGCCGCGGTGCTACGCTCATGACCAACCAACCCACAGTTGTTGCAGGTCTACTGATTGGCACGGTGATCGGGGTTGCGTTATTTAAAGGCGTTCCGGTCGGTCCGCTGATCGCAGCCGGCATTTTATCACTTATGATCGGCAAAATGTAATAGAACAGCACACAAAAAAGACCGCTTTTGGCGGTCTTTTTTGTGTGCCTTTTATAGAAGCCACTACATCACTATTCCTCCACCTGAGAAATGGACTGCGGAATTTGCTGCACCGCTCTTTTTTCAACGACTAATAAATCTTCAACGCCATACTCTGTCTTAATTTTCTGCAACTGCTTCAAAGCCTCTTCTTCTGTATTAAAATATCCTGCTTCCACGAGATATAAGCCTTTCTCATCCTTTAACATCCGCACATCCTCTAACCCATATAACATTTCTTCAGCCATACCCAGCGCCTCACCAGAAGGCTGTGAGACCGTTCTTAACGAATATACAGAGCCCCCTTTTACTTCGTCTCCTTTCTCTTTTAACGTAATCACTACCTGTGCTGGCTCTTTATATTCCTTTACCTCATAAGCAACCGAGTCCGTAAGCGTGACATTGAACCGAATAGCCGAATCATCTAGTGTAATTAGTGGATAAGCATCCTGAACATATCGGCTTTGTTTTAATGTCTCCAGATCTTTGACTGCTGAGAATTTTCTGGCCCCACTTACTGTAATCGTCATTGTTGCCGGATTTTCCGTAAACTTTACGTTATATGAGCTTGCTAACTGTTGTGTTTCATCTGGATTTGCAAAATTCAAAATCAATTGATCGCTATTCTTCAATTGTTTCACCGAAATAAAGTTCACATCTACTCCATCCTGAATGGTTCCACCGCCTGCACTTCCTTCCGTAAATTGCAGAACACTGACCAGCTTACCTAGAACCGGTATTTGATCCATACTACTCGCAAAAGCAGGAACCGTATTTACACCCACCGTAAAAGAAATCAATACAGCCGCAGCTACTGATCCTGTCCATTTCAAGGCACGTTTTGAAGAACTATTTTTCTGTTTATAGATTTTCCCTCTTTCAATTCCTTTACGAGAAGCGAATGATAGTTCTTTAGGAATTTCAATCTCATTATAGGCTTGCTGTAGACGTTCTAGTTGCTTATCCAAAGTACTCACTCTCCTCCATACTTATTTTTAATTTTTCCAAACCTCTATAAATAACGGTTTTGACACTGCTCAGGGGCATATCGAGAACTTCTGCAATTTCCTTTATGGGCAAGTCCTCCAAATATCTCATCACAATCACCATTCTTGATTTTTCATCAAGGCCGCTGAGCGCTTCATGCAAGTCCATAACTTCTTCCCTAGATTTCGGAGCATAGCTGCCTCCCAGCTCTTGATCTATATACACGATTTTTTTAGATTTACGGATAAAGTCCAGCGCACAGTTGACAGCGATCTTGGTGAGCCAAGTTTTAAAATATTGCGGTTGCTTCAATTTATGAATGGAGATATAGGCTTTGAAGACGGTCTCCTGCACAATCTCCAGCGCATCCTCTTGATTCCGCACATAGGAGTAGGCCATTCGGTATAAACGCTCCTGCATGCCGTCAATAAGCGCAGTAAAGCTGTCTTCATCACCTGCTATCGCCTTTTCCTCAAGCGTGGTTTTATTCACGTTCCTCACTTCCTTTCATGATGTTTATAAGCTTTAGACGCACATGATCTCCGAAAAGACTCAGATTCCGTTTAGAATTTTTGCCATAGTATAAGTTACTGTGTGCCGCCACCCTGATTGGAATTCAAAAAAAGTGGCCTTCTCTTTCGAGAGGACCACTAAGGTGTTCAAGTATTTTCCCAAAAAATATTAAGCGTCTAAATGCTGTACGTTAAATAATCGCGCATAACTACCCTCTATCGCCATCAGCTGTTCATGCGTACCCCGTTCAGTAATTTCACCATTCTCAAGTACGACAATCTGATCCGCATGTGTAATCGTTGACAGTCTATGCGCTACAATTAGTGTAGTACGTTCCGAAGAAAGAGACTGCAGCGCTTGTTGAATTAAATGCTCCGATTCCAGATCCAGCGCCGAAGTAGCTTCGTCAAATATAAGAACCTTCGGATCCTTGAGAAATACCCTTGCGATAGCAACCCGCTGCTTCTGTCCTCCGGATAGCTTAACACCACGTTCTCCCACTTCTGTCTCATAACCCAGTGGCAGCTGCTCAATAAAATCATGCGCATTGGCAGCTTTTGCTGCTGAAATGACCTCTTCTTCCGTGGCATTAGGATTACCGAACAAAATATTCTCACGCACAGATCCGCTGAATAGGAAATTATCTTGCAGGACCATGCCGACAGACCTTCGCAAGCTTTCCTGTGTTAATTCCTGTATATCATAACCATCCATTTGGAGGCTGCCTTTACTGATGTCATAGAATCTCGGGATCAAGCTTATAAGGGAGGACTTTCCTCCACCGCTCATTCCGACGAACGCAATGGTCTGTCCGGGCTGAATACTCAGATTAATATCTTTTAAGACCCAATCATTCTCTTCGTTATATTTAAACCATACATTCTCAAAAGCAATCTCACCACGTGCATCCTTTAGCACTTTTGCTCCCGGCTTGTCTACAATATCATAAGGCTCATTCAGCAGCTCAAGCACCCGTTCAAGAGAAGCAGAGGCTTGCGTAAGCACCGTCGAGGAATTAATCAATCTCCGCAGCGGGGAATACATCCGGTCCAGATAGCCAAAGAAAGCTACAAAGGTACCTACTGTCAAATTGCCATGAATGACCTGATAACCACCATATCCGATGACCAAAAGAGGTGCTATATCCGTTAATGTATTAATAATTGCGAAGGTCATAGCATTCCAGCGGGTTTGCGCCATCGCTTTTTTAAGAAAGTTACCGTTGATGTCCTCAAACTGCTTCTGATCCACTTTTTCCATCGTAAAGCTGCGGATGATTGATATCCCTTGAATCCGTTCATGGAGATAACCTTGAATGCCAGCCAGAGCTTGGGAACGATCTTTCGTTAACAGCTTAAGCCGCTTATACAATTTGTTAACTGCAATTGCGTAAAAAGGTAATACCGAGATAGACACGAGCGCCAGCACCGGATTTAAATAAAACATAAATCCCAAAGCAAAAACTAGTGTGAACGTGTCGAGCCATACATTCATCATGCCGACTTCGACCAAATTTTTGGTCTGCTCAACATCGTTAATAAATCTGGAAATGGCTTCTCCCACCTTGGTATTCTGATAATACCGCAGTGACAGCCGCTGTAAATGACTGTAAAGCTTATTTCGCATATCGAACAACACTTTACTTGTGATAAGCTGAGCAAAGTATTGGCGATAGTACTCTACGGGCCCTCTTACGATAACAAATAAAATTAAGGCACCACCCAGAATAAGCATCAAATGTGATACCCGTTCCTCAATCCCCATGCTCGGGTTCATTAGCAGGTCATCGACCACGTATTTCAGAATCATTGGCAGTGTTAGCGGAATACTGAATTTGATCATGCCGATAAACAGCGTAAACACAATCAATTTCATATAAGGTCGTACAAAAGTAAAATATGATTTCCATTGCTTCACAGGAATATTCTGTCCCTTCTCTTTAGTGAGTTGCTAAGTACAGTTGACTTTTGCTCTCTACAGTGTTTTTATAATTTTAGATCATAAGTACAATTGCAGTACCGAACTTCAGGAGGATAACGATGTCTAGACAATTTGTGACGGAAGCCGTCATGATGGCGATTTACGGCCAGCTTCTCGTATCGAGCAGCCCTGTAGAATATATAGTGCCTTATACTACCGTGATGGAACTATACGAACTGCGAGACAGCGATGATCCGTTGATGAACCGTCCGGACGACGACAAGCATGTTAAGTTGAAGATTAGCGAGCTCATTGCTTATTTTGAAGAACCGCTCAACGCGAAGAAGATCAACCGCTGTTTAGCTGTGCCTTGGGCGAAAAGCTCAGGTATTCTCCTTGGCGGGCAATCCAAAATCACCATCATTAACAGTATGGATACCGCTGCCTACGGTGAGATGTTCGATCCCATCGAAACAGAGCTTCTGCTGTCCTCACAACGTGAGAAAGTACCTATCCTAACGGATCAATTTGAATTGATTCAACGGATCATCGAGGGTGGAGTTCCAGTTCAGGTGTACGATATTGACGACTTCGACTTCGCTCTGGAGGAAGAAACCTCTCGCAATTTGCACTGATAACACCTATGTATCTCCAACTGGAATACCCTCATTTTAAAGACAGCATTTGAAAAGCCCCTGCCTTTTGGCAAGGGCTTTTCCTGATTAAAATAAACAATCATTAAGACAACTATACCTGCACTTCACCGGATACCGGCTTTGGTTCGTACTTATATTCAATGTCATCCTCTGACTCAGAGTATACGATAGATAGGTCATAACCTTCCATATACCACAAGTCCTGCTCCTCCATGTAGAACACAATATCATCCTGTTTGACCTGAATAGCAGGACGCCCAGGTGCTTCTGTAGCAATGCCCAGCGAAAAACCGGGGTGAAGTCCACCTCCCGAGCTATAACGGGGAAATAAACGAATATAGTCTCCATTCTTAAGGTCCAATTCTCTCTTAAACCAAGCTGCCGCTGCTTGACTAATTTCCATGTTCATTTCTCTCAGCTCCTTTGTATATTCTAATCATAACGAAAATAAGTCGATATTCAAACAACTTTATGCAATTAATGATTTCCCAATCCATTTAAAATTAAGTTTGACAAATTCGCGAACCGGATGATAAACTCTGAACATAACTAAACGTCTTCTAGTTATTACCAAATTAATGAAAGGGGTGAGCGCGGTGTTTACGAAGTTACAGCCATATTATTTTACTATTGTTGGAATTTTTACTCAACCGAATACCGAAGCAGCCCAAGTGATTAAGCCATCCTGAAGTTTTTGCGAGTCTTATGGACCGTATAACTTTAGTTCTTGAAGGTCTCTCACATGCTTGGTGCTGTAACGCACCGTGCGCATGATAGCTGTAAATTACAGGCATATCGTCCGTTTTCGGATGATATGCCTTTTTTGTTTGCTGAAGAGATAATCACTTGCGCTTTTATCAGCATCACAAGCAATCATTACAACCTGAAAGGAAGGGATTTACTTGTTCTCTGTTCTTCGCGATCTCGGCTGGTTTTTTCGCCGAGAAAAAAGGCGTTACCTGATTGGACTCATATTACTCATAGGTGTGGGCGTTCTTGAATTACTCCCTCCACGTCTGCTAGGCAATGCCATTGACGACATAGTACGCGGTTCGATTACTACAGCTTCGCTTGCCAAATATATCGGCATGATATTCATTTTGCTGCTAGTTATTTATTGGATTACCTACATATGGATGCACAAACTTTTCGGAGGTTCCAACCTTGTTGAGCGCCTGCTGCGCTCCCGATTTATGAATCATCTTATGACTATGACACCTTCGTTCTTCGAAAAAAATAGAACTGGTGACCTCATGGCCCGGGCAACCAATGATATCAGAGCCGTCTCAGCTACCGTAGGATTCGGGATGCTTACACTGGTGGATTCTACAATCTACCTCACGGTTGTGCTGTTTGCGATGGGCTTTCTCGTGAGTTGGAAATTGACCCTTGCAGCAGTATTACCATTACCCCTAATTGCAATAGCTATGATTTTTTATGGTAAAGCTATTCATGATCGGTACAGCTTAGCGCAGGATGCATTCGGAGATATGAATGACCAAGTGCTCGAATCTGTCTCTGGTGTGCGCGTAATCCGTGCTTATGTCCAAGAGCGTCTTGATGAAAAACGTTTCTCGGATATTACTGAAGATGTTTACAACAAAAATATGGCCGTAGCTCGTGTCGATGCTTTCTTCGAACCAACCATCCGCTTCTGCGTCGGACTCAGCTACATTATTGGTCTTACTTATGGGATATACCTTGTATTCCGCAATCAGATCACACTGGGTGATCTAGTCTCCTTTAATATGTACCTCGGTATGATTGTATGGCCGATGTTCGCTATTGGAGAATTGATCAACATTATGCAGCGTGGTGGAGCTTCCCTCGAACGTATCGACGAGACGTTAAACTCCAAACCCGATGTTCAAAATGCTGCCCATCCCGTTCAAGTTCCCCACCCTACTCGAATCGAGCTTAACGATGTGACTTTCCGTTATCCTTCTTCGACGATAGACAATCTAACCCATGTCAACCTAACCCTGAACCAAGGGCAGACATTAGGTGTAGTCGGGCGTACAGGAAGCGGGAAATCTACACTGCTCAAACAATTGCTCCGCGAATATCCGACAGGTAATGGAGAAATCCTTATCTCTGGCGTGCCTATTCAACAGATTTCCCTGGATCAGCTGCATAGCTGGATGGGTTATGTTCCACAAGAGCAAATCCTTTTCTCCAAATCCGTTCGGCAAAACATTCAGTTTGGTCTAGACAACGCCGATGACGATACGATTATGCAAGCCATTACAGCTGCCGCTTTCCAGAACGACCTGGGCACATTGTCCGATGGTCTGGATACTCTGGTGGGTGAACGTGGTGTATCCCTCTCCGGTGGACAAAAGCAACGTGTCTCTCTGTCCAGAGCTTTTATCGCTAATCCAGATATTCTTATTCTGGACGATGCCTTATCAGCCGTTGACGCTCGTACGGAAGCTCAGATTATCGACAACATCCGAAATGAACGTGCCGGAAAAACCACATTAATCTCTACTCACCGTCTCTCTGCCGTCCAACATGCCGACATGATTGTTGTACTGGATAACGGACAAATTGTTGAGCGAGGTACACATCAGGAACTATTGGATTTGAATGGCTGGTACCGTGAGCAATATGATCGGCAGCAAGTCGAAAATAACTTATCGAATGATTAAACTACAACCATAAATAAACGAGCTACGACTACGCAAAACATTTTAGGAGGTGTCACGGTTGACACAAAGTACAGGCAAACGCCTGCTGGAATATGCATTGACCGCAAAGAAAACCTTTATCGCAGCCCTTCTGCTGCTTTCAATCGGGGTAGCGGCAGAGCTGGCAGGTCCATTTATAGCCAAAAGCATGATCGACAATCACATGCTGGCCATCGAGAAGCCCTATTTCAGCACCACGTCTCCCGATAAGGCGGCTGAATATAACAATAATTTATACAAACGCGGCGATCGCTTTGAGCCTGGTGAAACTAAAGGCCAAGAAATTCGTGTCCTTCAAGCAGGGAGAAGTTTCTATTTTATTAACGAAGCTGTAACACAGCCTGACGGTGAACGAAAGTTCATCGATGGAGAGATGCATATCACCCGTGGTGATAACGAAGTTATCTATCCCGCGGTTAAGCTGTCGGCCGATGAGCTGTTCGCTTTTTACAAACCCGAGCTTCCTGGAATCTATCAGTTGGTCGGAATGTATGCTATTTTTCTTGTAATCTCCATCTTTGCTGAATTCGGAAAAACCTACTGGCTGCAATCTTCGGCGAATCAGGTAATCCGGAAGCTGCGGACAGATGTATACGCGCATATCCAGCGACTACCCGTTCATTTTTTTGACAATTTGCCTGCTGGTAAGGTAGTGTCGCGGGTTACAAATGATACCGAGGCGATTAAGGATCTATTCATTGCCGTCCTCTCCAATTTCAGCACCGGTATTATCAATATAACTGGCGTATATATCGCTCTGTTCTTACTTGATGTCCGTCTGGGTCTGATCAGCTTGTTCATTGTACCTATTCTTGTGTTATGGATCGTGCTCTATCGCAAAATTGCGACCAAATACAATACGATCATTCGCTCACGTCTAAGTGAAATTAACGCCATTATTAATGAATCGATTCAGGGGATGTCAATCGTCCGGATATTCCGCCGTCAGAAGCAGCTTAGTGCAGAATTTGAGAACCTGAACGATGATTACTTGAAATATCAGAATAAAATGTTAAATCTGAATGCTTTCACGTCCCACAATCTGGTGAACTCACTTCGCAGTCTCTCTTTTGTGATGGTGCTTTGGTATTTCGGACATGGCAGTATTACTGGTTCAACCTTTGTATCCTTAGGCGTTCTGTATGCCTTTGTCGATGTGCTCGGACGTTTGTTCCAGCCTATCACAGGTATGGTGAACCAGTTGGCGAACCTGGATACTTCTATGGTATCTGCAGGACGTGTGTTTACGCTTATGGATGAACCTGGAGAGAATGTTACGGACGGCTCCATGCCACGCTACAAAGGGAAAGTGGAATTTAAGAATGTATCTTTTGCTTATAAAAAAGACTACGTCCTGCGCGATATCTCCTTTGAAGCACGCCCGGGTGAAACTGTCGCTCTTGTAGGTCATACGGGTTCCGGCAAAAGCTCAATCATCAATCTGCTGTTCCGGTTCTATGATCCACAAAAAGGCGATATTACGATTGACGGTCAAAAGGTTACGGATATTCCGAAGCAGTGGCTGCGGAATCACATGGGCATCGTGCTGCAGGATCCGTACCTCTTCACGGGCACCATTGCTTCGAACGTCAGCCTAGGGGATGAACGAATTTCCCGTGAACGGGTAGAACGTGCTTTGCGTGAGGTTGGTGCGGATAAGTTACTCGCTCATCTTCCACAAGGATTTGATGAACCTGTCATCGAAAAAGGAAGTACTTTATCTGCGGGTCAGCGGCAATTGATTTCTTTTGCGAGAGCTCTCTCCTTTGACCCAGCTATTCTCATTCTAGATGAAGCTACCTCCAACATCGATACAGAAACGGAAAGCGTCATTCAGGATGCGCTGGAAGTTCTCAAAAAAGGACGCACCACTTTCATCATCGCTCACCGCTTATCCACGATTCGCAGTGCAGATCAGATTCTAGTCCTGCATCACGGAGAGATCGTAGAACGCGGCAGCCACGATGAACTGATGGCGCTTGGCGGAAGATACTTCCGTATGTACCAGCTGCAAGTAGGTGCCGCTGCTAACAGCTCTGACGATAACGCTGGCGCAAGCAACCGTCCAGCACTCGGAAACTTGCAACCCTCTCTTGAGAAAATGTAATTTACAACCCTGAGTCACTTCATTGTGATTCAGGGTTTTTTCCTGCTTGATCTTAGAACAGATGTTCTGTATTATGGAAATTAATACATAACCTTGGAGGAGCAAACGATGCTTACTTATAATTTGACTAAGAAACAAGCCAGGCTTTTTATGCTATCTCATCAAAAGTTAACTGCTGGAGCTATCCCTTCTGGAAAACTTAGTATTTATGACTATGTTCGTCACGTAGGCTGCATCCAATATGACCCCCTTAATATCGCTGGCCATAATCATGAGCTGGTCCTCCAGGCACGGATTCCGGGATTTACGCCAGAACTGGTCCAAGAGCTTCTGTATGAAGACAGACTGCTCGTTGATGGCTGGGACAAGAACATGTCAATTTATTGTACAGAGGATTGGCCTTATTTTAAGCGGAGAAGAACAGCTGCTGCCTCCCACCATCAGGCTAATGAGCCTGTAATGGTCGCTGTAGCACAGGTTCGTGAAGAGCTTCAGAAGCGTGGCCCCCTCTCCTCTCTGGATTTAGACGGAAAGGAAAAAGTAGATTGGGCTTGGGCTCCGACAAGATTATCACGAGCTGCAATGGAAAGCATGTACTTTTGGGGAGAGATTGTTGTCCACCATCGTGTACATACCCGGCGATATTATGATTTCGCTGAACGTTTGTTACCCTCAGAGCTGCTGAGTTCAGCCGATCCAAATGTCACGGAAGAACAATTTCATGATTGGTATGTGTTACGTAGAATAGGAAGTATCGGCTTGTTATGGAATAAATCTGGAGACGGATGGCTGGGCATATCCGGACTGAAGAGCAAAGAGCGTGCGGCGGCGATTCAGAGATTGCTGGAGAAGGATAGTCTCAGAAAAGTTTGGGTCGAGGGGATTAAGGTTCCGCTTTATATCCGCAGTATAGATGCTCCAACCTTGGAGTCTGTGATACTGCAAGAATCTGAAGAGATTGGGCTTCAACCACGTGATTCATTTGCGGCCGTTTTGGCTCCGCTGGATAATTTGTTGTGGGAACGTGAGCTGGTTCGGCAATTATTCGGATTTCATTACCGCTGGGAGGTCTATAAGCCGGCAATAGAACGAGAATATGGTTACTATGTACTGCCTATATTATATAATGATCGTTTTGTTGGCAGATTTGAACCGGTGATGGATAAGAAGAGCCAAACATTGAATATTAACAATTGGTGGTGGGAACCTGGAGAAAGCCTAACACCGGAGATGATTCCGGCATTAGGCGAAGCTTTAACTGCACTCTCTCGCTGTGTTAGAGCTTCTTCGGTTCATTTTAGACCAGAGGTTGTAACAGCTTGCGGATTAGAAGGATTATTACAATAAGTTTTCCTCCTCTAATCCAAGTTTCGTGAACATCTCTGTGCAGTAGCCTTGCAGTTTAACTTCAAGTCTACTTGCTTTATTTTTAAAACGTTTCAGCTCCCGAATCATTTTAGCCCTTCCGGCAGGCGTAAAGGTTTCCTGTATACGCTCTTTAAAGTAATCATGAACGATGTAATTACGTTGTTTCCACACTTCCTCCAACTGAGCGGTTTCTTGCTCCGAGAAAGGAAAATGATGTTGGATTTCTTTGATGAGTTGGCCGAGTGAATTGCTGAGTTTTCGCTGATAAAGGTCTGTCAGATCTGCTTCTGTTGGCGTTTTTCCTTGTGATAGCTTAGTAAGCAATAGCAAGTTGGTAAGCTGCTGCTCGAGGGCCTGTCCATAATAAACTGCCAGTCCAAAATAGGCGAATAACTCTTTTGATTGTTCACTCTCAGGTACATATGTATCCTTCATCTTTTCCCCCACTTCTGTATCCTTGTTCCTTTTATCTATACAAGTTATGTTTTGTTGTAATCCCTCTGTCTTGATCTGTACAAATAAAAACCGATAAGCAGTGTTATATATACTAATGCTTGTGCAAAGGAACCTAACAACTCCGCTAATGACAATGTATCAGCTTTCATCATGGCCTCCATTACAGGAGTTACTGGCGGCAACAACCAGATCAAAAAATGAAATATACCAGGCAAACTTTCGCTGATTTGTGCTCCGCCCAGTGATAGTATAACGATAGCTAACAACATACCTGTCGCATGACTGCCTTTTTGAACCCAAGAAGATTGAAAGAATAGGGCAATAGCCACACCAAGCATACCCAATAATCCATGTCCTATGAGCGCGAGAATTAACCGATATCCCCCGGGTGATTCTGCAAAATGACCCGTTACCCAAGGATAAAGGACAATCAATAGATCTAGCAGCAGCGTTAGAAATGCAAGCGTTAAGATACCACCTGCACTATGTTTAGCCGCACTTCGCATGTGAACAACTGCAATCTGCCGATGAACAGCGTGCTCATGATTCAAAAAACTAAGACTCATCCAAGCGCAGCTTATAAAGAGCATTACTGCTGTAGCGGCATAGCTATTCATAACTGGATTGGGCTTATAAGAATACAATATCAAGACTGCAATCACAATCCCTGCTAACGGGCCGAAATAACGCTGAGATCGAGTATAACTTCGCAGCATGTAAACGATAAACGGATACACGTAAGACCCCCTGTTCAACTCCTAGGATTCATCCATTTTTCTAAGTCATGCGATCCTCCGCGAGGTTCTACCGATTGTATTGAACCACCCGACTCCAAGATAACCCGCAAAAAAGTATCTGATTCTGAACTTGTTACTGTCAACGCCGTACGTTCTATGTTACAACTATCCTTAAACGTATTTATTGAAATGAAACCTGCCATTTCCTTCAATTGCTGCAGTTTCTGAATCGACAGATTAGACAATAGTATGTATGTAGAGGGTTTTATGTTTAGCTTCTCTGACCCCTGAATTGACTTTACAATTTTCCCTTCATGTATCACATGAACCTGATCCGCAAGCAATTCAATCCATTGGGGTTCATGTACAGAGAAGACTATAGCAGTCCCCTTATTTCTCAAAACGATGAGAAGATCAGCTAACTTATTCATTGAGGGGAGATCAAGGCCCGACATAGGTTCATCAAGAAGCAGCAACGAGGGACTTCCCAACAAGCTTTGAATCAAATTAATTTTTTGCAGCATTCCTTTGGAGAAATTTAGCATCGACTGCTTGCGAAAGTGCTCCAGTTTAAAAAGTTGAAATAACGTTGTTAGCTCCTGTTCGATCAGGACTGGCGCAAGGCCGCTAATCTGACCCATACTTCGTAAGTACTGTTCTGGGGTCAGCTTCAACCCTGGAAACATCTCAGGTGCATAACCAATTCTCAGATTTGGATCCTTACAACTCAGCTTTCCTGAGGAAATGTGGACAAGTCCAGCTAAGATTGACAACAGGGTACTTTTGCCGGATCCGTTTCGTCCGATCAGAGCAGTTACAGTTCCCTTTTCAATAGTGAACGATACATCCTCCAATACGGGTCGGCGTCCATACTGTTTACTGATCTGCTCTAATTCAATTAGGGAAGTAGCAACACCTATACTACCGCCGGCAAAGTTACGATCTACTAAGTTCGCCACTTAACATTCTCCCTTCATATCTACTGTTAATTCTCCGGTTCCCTACGAATTTCCTCTTCTAGGAATCAAAAAAAAGAAAGAACTGCCATAGCAGCCCTTTCTAAAATTTACTTTCAATCCAGTATTTCTCCCCTTTTTTTGTTTATTTTATATTCTGAGATAAAATCTCATCGGCTTGAAGGCGGAACTGTTCGGCAGCTTTTTCAGGAGTGATTTTGCTGAACATAAGCAGATCATATAATTGACGTAATACGCTAGTTACTTCTGAAGCACCCACCGGATCCGGTGGATCCATCGGACTGCTATTCTGCTCCACCCAGTCAATATATTCAAAAACCTGTGCAAGCTCTGGCTCTAGAAATGGCTTCATCTGCTCTTTAATAGCTGAGGACACCGGGACGCCACGTTCTCCCTTAAGCACTTTATTAGCTTCCAGATTATTGACAAAGAAATTAATGAATTTTGCTGCTTCCTCCTTTTGCTTAGAGCTTTTTGAAATCGAAAAAAACATCCCTGGTTTCAAGAATAAGCCGCGATCATTGTGCGGGCCTGGCATGGTGGCTAAAGCCAGCGGTTTTCCGTAACGCTGAACAGTGCTAATAAACTGATTAGAATATCCCCAACCCAGCAATGCTTCCCCTTTGTAAAAAGGGTCTTGATCCGGTTTGTTAACATCTAACGTCCAGATATCAGGTTCGAAAATCAGTTTTTCCTGCATCAGACGCTGCATACGTCCGAAATACTCTACAAACAAGCGATCATCGCTATAGCCAAGGGTTATTCCATCTTCCGAGAACAATGACGCTCCATTCTGCCGTAAATAATAAGCAAAAAACTGTTCTGGCGTCAGATAAGTTCCCAGATAAATTCCTTTCCCCTGTTCCTTTAAAGTAACGCCGATCTGCTCAAAATCCTCCCAGCTCCAATCCGTCCCTGGAGGCTCAATTCCCTGCTCCTTAAAAACTTCTGGATCATACACACTGTACAAAGCATTAATCCCTAGATTAAAACCATATAGTTGCTCACCTAGTTTACCTCCGGCAAGATTGTTGTCGCTGATGCTGCTCGTATCTATAAGTCCGCTCTTAATATAAGGTGACAAGTCTTGCAATAAATTCAAAGTTCCATATTGCGAAAGGTAAGAGATATCCATTTGGATAATGTCTGGAAGAACATTGCCTGCTGCACTAGGTGCAAGCTTTTTCCAATACTCATTAAAGGCGCTGTAATCATATTCAATTTTCACCAGAGGATTCTGTTGTTCATACATTTGGATAACCTGAATTGTAGCGTTATTCCGGAAGTCACTTCCCCACCAGGCAATCCGGAGGTTAATTTTTTCTACTGCATTCTCTGGTGGAAGGTCCTTTTGTTGCCCGCAGCTTCCGAGAGTTGTAATCATGCATAGCAGTGCCAAGCTAAGTATGAATCTGCGCATCACCTACACCTCCTGCGGGAACGGCAAAAGAACACTGACTTTTGTTCCAAACCCAACCGTACTCTCAACATAAATGCCATATTCCTCACCGAAGGCAAGTCTGACCCGGTCACGGATGTTAAGCAAGCCAATACCTGTGCCTCTAGTCTCTACTTCCCCATTTAGTAATCGTTTGAGGAAATCTGCTTCCATTCCGGGGCCACGATCCTCAACTACAATCGCTAGCTTGCCATCAAATGGTTCAGCATATAATAGAATTTGACAAGGTTCAATCATCGTCTCAACACCATATTGAATAGCATTCTCCAACAGCGGTTGCAGGGTTAGCTTTGGAATAGAGACAGTATTAAAGACCTCTGGAATCTCCATATGAAAATCCAAACGTTTCTGAAACCGATAATTCTGAATAGTGATATAATGCTTCACAATTTCTAGCTCTTGCGCGACTGTGATTACATTTTGTTTCAAGCTGATCGATGACCGAAGAAGAAAAGCAAGCGAGACAACCATGCTCGAAATCTGTGCATGTTCACTTTTTTTAGCTAACCAGTGGATCGAATCCAGTGAGTTATAGAGGAAATGAGGATTAATCTGCGCTTGCAAAGCCTTAAATTCTGTCTCTTTTATAATCAGCTGGTTGGCATAGTTCTCTTTGATCAATGTGTTAATCTGTGTTATCATCTGACGAAATGTCCGTTGTAATAACCCCACCTCATCCATTTGCTGAAGTGGAGGAGCCATCAGCTTAGTATCCATACTGTCCAGATCTCCATATTGAACCTCTTTCATTTGACTGATCAGCGAGCGAATCGGTTGTGTCAGATTACGGGCAAAGCTCATCCCTAGCGCAATTATAATCACAATCGCAATTCCAAATACAATGATCATTGTATTCTTCAGCCAAATGGTTTTTTCAAAAATATCATTATAAGAAACATAGTTGTAGTAAGTCCATCCAGAGTAGGAAGATTGCTTCTGTGATACAAAGGCAACTTCTCCATTCATCTCTTTGATTTCGTATCCAGCCCCTGATTTTAAAGGTTGTAAAACCGCTGTTACACCGTCCGCCACTTTCCGATAAGGATAAACCAGTTCCTGACCTGCTTTCAAAATAATATCGCTGTCTTCTGCGGCCACACCAGCGTAATCTTGGGCTAACCTCCCTATATTAATGCGTAAATAGAGCGTGCCCAGCTTATCTAGCGTCATTGGATCATAAGCTCTCACTTCTCGGACCATGACCAGCATCGGATCTGAATCGTCAGGATACAACCAACGTACAGCACCATTCCCCGCTTCTGCCTCTCGGGTCATTCGTGCCGATTTCTCCTCTGTGAACAGAATCGTCTCTCCGTATCTGCTGACCTTCCCTTGGGAATCGATCAAATGTACAGACTGAATGTAACGTTCGTCCATACTGATATGCGTCCATAACCGATCAGCAATCATCTGCCGTGTAACATATCCAGTAAAATCGGAATCATCTTTGCGCAATTCCTTAAGGCCTTCTTGAATTTGCCGATCAGCAATCATCGTCAAAGTCATGGATTCCAGCTTTTTAAGCTCCATATCAATCGTAGTCGAAGACAAATTAAGCAGCCGATACGACTTGTCATAAAGCTGCTTGTCATAAATAGAGTAGGCATAATATAAAGAACCGAACGCCATGGATATAATCAGAATCAGTATCAGAACAATCATCAGGAACACCTTCATTTTAATACTCAAATTCCGATAAACTTTCATCCGGGCTCTCCTTTGTCACTGTAATATAACTTGTATACCACATTATGGATAACCCGGATAGTCTTCTTAATCCGCTTATTTAGCCATGTAACGGTCATACGCAGCCTGATGGATTTTTATAGCTTCTTCAATGCCCATTCCTTTGATCGTATCCACCATTTTTTCAAATTCTGAGATTGGTTTCTGGCCATTAATGATTGCTGTCATCGTTTCATTCAGATACGTGTTGACCTGACTCATAATGGAAGTGCTTTTGCTGGCTTCGTCAACGCTCAAACGAAACGGAGGAAGCGTCAAATCAGAGCTAGCCTTCATCCAAGAAGCATTAGCCTCTCGTTGCCCCTCATCGAACAATAAAGCATCCAAATAACGGCTATCCTGATTGATGGGTCCATCCATAATCGAAAGCGCATATGAGGCTAACGCTTGATCGTAAGTCAAACCTTTAGGATTGTTGGTAATGACATCTGTGAATTTTATTCCTTCTCCTTCCTTCACATAGCTCTCACCTTCAATTCCGAAGTTGAACAATTCATGTCCTTGTGGGCTGTAATTGAAATCCATCCATTGGACAATATCCTTCAGTTTATCCTTATCCGCTCCGGTAGTGATTGCTTCACCATACGTCAATACTTTATTGTTCATATTAAAAGTAGCATAAGCTGTTCCGTTAGGAGAAACCGGCCAAGGTACACCTGTAAGATTAAAGTTCGGATCGGTATCGCGCATCAGGTTGAAGAATTTGCCCATACCGCTAAAGACACCACCGCCATAAGAACCGGCTAAATTATTCGTCACTTTATAATCAAAGGCTTTGCCATCGTTGGTCATAATTTCCGGATCAATAAGCCCTTCCTTATACCATGTGGCCATCGTTTCCAAGAAGCTTGAATAACCTGGCTGAATCGGCCCGTATTCGACCTTATCCCCATTCATCTGAAAACCGCCGATTACCCCAAACCCTGGTGAGAAATCGTGCAGCTTCGTCAGGTCACCAGGACCCCAGTTTCCAGTGAACGGCAGCTCATCGGCCTTCCCGTTGCCATTAGGATCTTTTTCTTTAAACGCTTTCAAAACAGTATGCCATTCCTCAATGGTGGTCGGCGGCTTCAGTCCCAGCTTATCGAGCCAATCCTTGCGCATAATCAACCCTGAAGTGGCATTCAGCTTCAGCGCATCCAGCTTCAGAAGAGGGAACATATAGATCGTTCCATCATCCAGTGTGATTTGTTTTTTTACATCCGGGTCGGATTCAATGATTTTGCGAAGATTCGGTGCATATTGTTCTATCAGCTCATTTAAACGGATAATTCGGCCATCCTCAATTAATTTCTCCGGCCCACCAACCGCATCCGCCCAATTATAATAAATGACATCTGGAAGCTCTTTCGTAGAAATCAACAGGTTGAACTGATCCTTCTGCTGTCCAAGTGGTGGGTGCGTAAACTTCACTTTGATGCCAGTCAACTCTTCTTTCTTTTTATAGCTGGCCATATCACCAAAACTCTCCAAAGAAGCGGTAAGCTTACCATCATTGGCACGCCAGTAATTAATCGTCATTCCGTCTTTTGTAATTGGCAGTGGAATTTCTGTCAGCTTCTCCACCGGCGTATTAGTTGCGGTAGTATTCCCCTTATGATCTCCCGCCTTATTACCCGCACTAGTTCCATCATTATTGCCTGAACAGCCAGCCAGCATTGTAGAAAGAAGGACGGAACTTAACATCATGGCCCCTATTTTTCTTTTCACCCAAAATCGCCTCCATAAATAAATGTTATTTATTGTTTCACGGCACCGATTAAAGCGCCTTGAACAAAATATTTCTGGATAAACGGATACACCAGCATGATTGGTAACGTTGAGATTATGATAGTGGCGTATTTGATGTTCTCACCGATAGCGAAGCCTGTATCTACCCCAGCTCCCATTGACTCTGTACTGCTGCTAATCAGAATATCCCGCATTACAATTTGAATCGGATAGAGATCCTGACTGCGCAAATACAGCATCGGGGCTACATAATCATTCCAATGGTCAACCGCATAATAAAGAGTCATAACCGCGAGAATAGATTTGGACAGTGGCAGTACAATTCGGAATAAAATCAAGATATCATTAGCTCCGTCAAGCTTCGCCGACTCGATCAAGCTGATCGGTATTCCCTCAAAGCTAGTTTTCATTATCAAAAAATAAAAAGTACTAATCGCTCCAGGTATAATCATCGCCCAGCGGGTATCGACCATCCCGAGGTTCTGAATGAGCAGAAAAGTCGGGATCATCCCTCCGCCAAAAAACATCGTGAATGTGATTAACTTCATCAGTGTTTTTCTACCGAAAAGATCTGATCTGGACAAGGAATACGCTGCGATTGATGTCATCAATAAATTAACGATTGTCCCAACAGTTACATAAAAAAGTGTATTTAAATATCCACTATAGATTTTCGAATTTTGAAATACCGCTTTGTAAGCTTCGAGCTGAAAGCCTTCAGGCAGCAGCATTAATGACCTGGAACGCAGCAGTTCGTTCGGATCACTCACAGAGGAATTCAGCACATACAGGAGCGGATAAATCGATACAGCCATGATGCCTAACAACAGCAACACATTAATACAGTCAAAGATACGTTCACCTGCCGAACGTCGCATAGGTTCACCTCCTGTTCCTCACCAAAGACTGGTGGAGTTCACTTTTTTACTAATAGAGTTGGCAAGCAAAAGCAGTGAGAAATTTATAACCCCGTTAATTAATCCAATGGCTGTGGAATACGTATAATTGCCTTCCAGCACCCCAGAACGGTATACAAAGGTTGAGATAACATCCGAGGTTTCATAGGTTGGAGCGGTCTGCATCAGTAATATTTTTTGAAAATCGGAATTCATAACCGCGCCCAGACGCAGAATCAGCATAACGACGACAGTAGGCATAATTCCCGGCAGGGTAATGTTCAGAAGCTGTTTCCAGCGACCTGCGCCATCTATTTTGGCAGCCTCATATAATTGGGGATCAATTCCGCTAAGCGCCGCCAAAAAGATGATGGAAGCCCAGCCCGCACCTTGCCAGATGTTGGAGAGAATATAAAGTGGCCGGAACATATCCTTCTCTGCCAGAAACATCACAGGCTGTAGATCAAAAAAGCTACGAACTACGTTAAACAACCCGCCATCAAGTGCTGAGAATGTTTTTAACATACCGACAACAACCACGACTGAAATGAAATGCGGCATATAGCTAACGGTTTGAATCGTGCTTTTGAACCACTTATTCCGGACCTCATTTAACAGTAAAGCCAATATAATGGGTGCCGGAAATCCGAAAATAATACTGTAAAAGCTAAGAATCAGTGTGTTCTTAATAATCCGCCAAAAGTAGTAGCTTTCAAAAAACATTTTAAAATTATCAAACCCGATCCACTGCCCCGCCATAATCCCTTTTATAGGACTATAGGATTTCTGAAAAGCCATTAGCAGACCGTACATCGGCCCATAGCTGAAAATCAGATAAAAGAGCACCACGGGAATTAACATGATATACACATATTTATTCCGCTGCAGTTCTTTTTTCACATAAGACCATTTGCCGGGTTTCATACCGGACTTCTTGGTCAGCAGCTGATGCTTAAGCTCCATTGGTTGGCCTCCCCGTATGTAATATGACTAGCTTCCTTATGCACATAACTTTACAGGTAAAGCTGTCCTTTCCCCATGTTCATATCCGGTAATTATTTGTTCAAAACCGTGGAACCCTCTTTGTCCTCGCACACAAAAATACCCCACAGTACTTATCGATCAAGTACGTAGGGTATATGGGCTATCTTTAAATGAAACAATTATGGAGCCGTTTTTTTATATTCGGAAGGAGAAAAACCCGTGAATTTCTTGAAGGCTTTGCTAAAGTAGGATACATTATCTCCAAAACCGACTTCTTCAGCTAGAGGTCCAATCGTAAAATGTGCACATCCTTCGATGATTTCGAGCGCTTTTTGCATCCGGTATTTCATAACATAATTCGTAAACTTTTCCCCCGTTTCTTTCTTGAACATCTTACTAACATAATCAGGATTCATATAAATCTCCTGTGCAACAGTCTGCAAAGTTAATGTCTCTTCACAATAACGCCTATCCACGATACGCTTTACCTCTGCCACCATTTGCGATTGCTTACTGCGATTGCGGCTATAACGATCAAGGGTAATCTCTTCTGCAATACTCATTACAAACTGCTGAAAAGACTGGAGCGTGCTAGTCTCCATCATTCGGGGCAGCTTATCAATATATGTTTGCATCTTGTTTTGATCACTCAAACGTATAATCTCCATGAAGATCTGGATCAGATAGGATTTGGTCTTGGCAATGTCATATCTAAAATTCAGAAGTTGATGCAAAAGTGACAACAGCTCGCATTCAGCATCTGCCCAGTGCCCCGCTTTAATGAGCATAACGAGGTGTTCGAGATCCAGTTGCAGCTCTAGACCTTCCTCATCCTCTGGAATGCTGATATCTTTTTCTGTAATTAAGCTCCCTTCCCCCAGATAAAATCTATGGCTAAGACATTCAATCGTCTGCGTGAATAAACGCCTTACTTGCGTCAGCTCTCCAGGTTCACTTAATGCGGCCGTCAGATCAATATGATAATATTTCATAAAGGTAGTGCGGATGCTGTCTATTTTCTCAAATAAAGCAGCTTCAGACAGGTCATCTTCCATTAATAACAGAACACGCCGCCCTACAGTGGAGCTTAAAATATGATGTTGAAAAATATCTCCCGCAATATTACTGACCGCGAACAAATGCTCATATTCATGTTCTCCTTCAATCTCTACCAGCAGTAGCCGAACACGTTGACTCTGAAAATTCAGTCCAAACAGCTCACCAAAATATTTCCATTCCTCCACACCATAGGTCTTGTTCGTTACAAGCTCCTTCAGGAATTGTTCTTTGGCATGTGGAAGTACACGTTCCAGTCCATATTTTATCGATAGGATAAAGTTCTCCTCGTACTGCCGTTCCTCTCGCTTCTGAACTACCTCGCTTAGCGCTTCATTCAGGCTCTCTTCGCTGCACGGCTTCAGTAAATAATGTTTAACCCCATACTGCATCGCCATCTTAGCATAATCGAATTCTGAGAAGCCTGTCAGCATAATAAAAGAGGTCTCAGGATGAAGCGCTGTAACCGTCGCCACCAGCTCCAGCCCGTCCATTCCCGGCATACGAATATCGGTAATAATAATATCAGGTATAGCTTGCTTGATTAATTCTAATGCCTCCAAGCCATTTTGCGCGGTTCCAATAAGTTCTGTGCCCAATGCTTCCCAGTTCATTACCGATGAGATGCCATCCAGGATAATAAATTCATCATCAACTAAAAGGACCTTTTGCATGATACTGCTCCTCCAATCTTTTTTGTAAGCGCTAACAATAATATGTAAAAGGTTAAATCTGTATGTATTTAGCATTCTACATGCTTGTTTCCTATTTTTCTACCAATAGCATGAATCAAACAGATCTGGATATAAAAAACCAGACTATTGCTATATTTCTACAGCAACAATCTGGCTATCAGTTCATATATGAGAGTTAAGTTATACGATTTTACGCGTATACCTCAACAGCATCGCTAATCAAACGGCATGCCTCTGCAGCTTTACGGCAGGCATTAATACATTCTTGGCAGTGATTATGTATATGCTTGCTGCTTTCATCCGCGCATGCTTCACATATTTCTGCACATAGTTTTAGAATTCCAGATACAAACGGACTTTGACGGGTCATTGTTTGAATGGCATAAGAACAAATATCCGCACATTCACGATCGAGCCGCATGCTCTCACGAAGAGATGCAAGATCATATTCTTTTAGGCTTGAGACATAGCTGTAGTTACAGGCATTCATACTTTCGAGACAAGCGTCAATGCACTCCTGATATTGAATTCGGGTCATAGCCTTCAACCTCCTGCATTTTTAATGGTATGCCTTACTATTAACCTACAAGATTAGGAATGAACCACAGCTTCTTCTGAAGCAGAACGGATTACAGGCTTCTTTTGATCGTTCCAGGCCGAACTAAAATACGTCCTTCCATCTCCAGCAGCTTCGTGCGTAACTCACTGGATGAGAAATGTTCCCCGATAAATACAGCTACGTCTGGCACTTCGCCTTGAGGTGTGATTTTCATAAAATCAGCTTCACGGTAAGCATATTGAAAAAGAAAACGACTGGAGGTGTCATTAAAGGTCACAATGCCTTTAGCCCTATAAACATCACGCGGAAGCTCCTTGACGAACTGTTCAAAGGTCTCGCTGTTGACAGGTCGTTTGAAGTAATGTGTGTATGCCATCACATGATCGTGGGAAGCGTGGGTGGCTCCTGAAGATTGCAGAGCTTCCTCATGCACATGGCTTTCGCTGTCGCTCTCTTCAAGCTGTGTATCCGTAAGAACTCCACCTGCGCTACGCAGGAGCTCCTCTGTGTCGATCTCACAACGCTCCGCTGGCATAATCGGTGCATAAGAATTCCATTTTCGCAGAACGGTTGTGATCTCTTCCGCTTCATCTGCTGAGACACGGTCAGTTTTATTCAGAATCAAAACAGAGGCGCAGCGAATTTGCTCCTGCATCAGTCGATAGGTTGCGCCCTGTTGCGCACGGTACAATTCGAGCAGATGCGCGGCGTCAACGACGGTGATCAAGCTTTTCAGCTCTACTTTTTGATACAGTGAAGTTTCGGTTACGCCATCTACAATTTCCAGCGGGTTCGCCGCACCTGTGGCCTCAATAACAACAACATCCGGTGATTCCTTCTTGATAAGAGTTGTTAGCTCTGTGCTGAGATCCCCTCGAATAGAACAGCAGATACAGCCGCCGAGCAGCTCTGCCATAGGAACGGTTTGCTCAACCAGCAGCCCATCCAGATTCACTTCACCCAGCTCATTCATCACTACTGCCGGGCGTAAGCCCTGATCTTTCCAATGTTCCAGCAGGCGCTGCAGCAGGGTAGTTTTGCCGCTTCCCAGAAATCCTGACAATATATACACAGGTACAACCTGTTCCATGATTCATCGCTCCTTGCAAATTACGGGTATGGTAGCGAGTTTACTACATGATGCCAAAGCACGCAAGCGGCACCCCTATATCCTCAAAAGATTAGCGCTGGATAACGAAACTTGTCTTTGCTTCCCCCATACCCTATCATGAGAACATCTCTAATTTAGGAGCTGATCTCATTGTCATCCGTTGAAGAACATCGGAAGGAAGCACCACAGTCCGTGTCCTGCTATATCATTACCGTCTCAGACACCAGAACTACTGAAACAGATACCGGTGGAGCTTTAATCCAATCCATGCTTGAGGCTGCCGGTTATGAAGTTATAGGCCGTACCATTATCAAAGACAACTATCAAGACATTCGTGAACTACTCTATAAAAACGCTGATCACACTGGAGTTGAAGCCGTACTGCTCACGGGTGGAACAGGAATTTCTCCCCGTGATACCACCTACGAAGCAGTTTCATCCTTGCTGGATAAAACGCTGCCGGGCTTCGGTGAGATTTTTCGAATGTTAAGCTACACAGAAGATATAGGTTCGGCGGCAATCCTTAGTCGAGCAATTGCAGGTACGATTGGCAACACAGCTATTTTTTCTATGCCCGGCTCCACTGGAGCCGTTAAATTGGCTATGGAACGGCTAATTATCCCGGAGCTTCGTCATGTAATGCGAGAGATATACAAACAATAATCCCACCCATTTTTTTATAAACTAGACAAATAACCAAGCATACCTTTGTTCTGTGCGTATAATACGGTAAGTTCACACACAAAGGAGCTGAAGGAAATGTCAGAAGAATGTCCAAAATGTCCGGCCCAAACTGTCACTGACCCACCTAAGGTGGTTTATCAAGATTATTACCACCCTCAAGTTGTGAATGTTATTCACCCGGTAGAAATCGTTAGACGCCATCACTGTGTCCCAGTTCCTCGCCATTGCTACACCTATTCTGTTAAAGATATCATGTGCGATAACTCCATGATGCCTAGAGGCAGAAGATAAAACTCTACTTCATAACTCTATTAAAAGAATCCTATAAGTGAGAGAAACATCCATGTCCAACACATGGAGATGTGCTCTCGCTTTTTTCTGCATAAAAGATTTGACAATCCTGACCATTCCCCCTATAATTTTGAACACTTTACGCGAAAGTGGTTTTTGATTAACCAAACAGTTAATCGGAAAGGAAAGAGATGAGCTCACTCCAAACTTTAAATCGAAAGATCAAAACGGTCGTCAGTCCTTTTCATGAGTTATTATGCAGTCTGCATGTCTTCCATCAACCAGAACACCATCCAACAAGATTACAATGGGCTTTGGAGCTCAAGAAAAGAATGCCTCTTGCTCTACAGGAGAACATCCACACTCTTGGGCAGTTGTCAGAACGTTGGATTGCTCTGCTAGATTTACCGGACCGTATGGGTATCCCTATTTCTTGCAATCAAGGAATCACTCTACTCAAAAAACTTCCGGATGCAGAGCTAGTGTATCTATTTATGAATCAAGAAATTGCACTAAGTACCATAGTCGAATGGCTGAATGAATCTGAAAGCAAACGTTCGCTGATGAAGTTGAGTGGAAACGTGAAGTACCTGATAAACAATCTGGCTAGTGTTCGCAAGCTGTTAATCTCAACATTAATTACATACGAACATGATTATTTCGGGCAGGAATGGGACTATATTGAACCATTTATGAACATCTCAGCCGCTCAGTTTCAAGACTTAGCCAGTCGTTCCCCGGAAAAGGCATTAAATACGCTCCACCCACGCCTCCTCTCAGAGAACGGGACTCTGACAGTACAAAAGGCTGTAACGTATTACTTTCCTTATGACCAGCTTGGACAAGTGTACGTTTTTCCTTCTACATTCATATTTCCGCATCTGCTTGTTGGCTGGTTCGAGGACACTTTATTTTTGCCTCTCACGGTGGATGTTCCCGGTCTTGCCTTTAGTGAGGGACCGCCGAGTGACCTGTTGCGCCAACTCAAAGCTTTAAGTGATGATACGCGGATGCGAATTCTGAAACTTCTGTGGAACGGGCCGCATTGTACCAAGCAGCTTGCGCCAATATTGGGTATTTCTGAAGCTGCGGTCTCTAAACAGCTAAAACAACTAAGTGAAGCAGGATTTACCCAATCACAGCGAAAAGGGAATTATTTATTTTATTCAGTGAACAAAGAAGTCTTTGATAATCTGCTCATCCTGCAAAGGCAGTACCTTGAACAATGAGGTTAATGAAAGGTGTGAGTACATATGTGGCATATCGCTATCGCAACCCTAAAAAGAAACCAAAAATCTAATCTTAGAGCCTTTCCCTGGACCTTTACATTCGGGCACATTATTGATGGAGTTTATCTAGTCATCATCTCTTATTTTTCTTATGTGTATCTAATCAAAGGGGATATAGATTCAAAATTTGCTATCTATAGTGGCAGTGAGGACTATCTGACCTATGTAATTATTGGAGGTATGCTCAGTATATTTTCCGTCAGTATGATGATGAATGTATCCAGGGCACTTATTACCGAATGGAGGGAAGGTACACTTGAGGCACTGCTGCTCTCTCCTTCAAGCCGGAGCGGTTATTTTCTAGGAAACGCAGTCCAGCAGTTGTATCGAAGTGGGGCGGAATTGCTGGTAGTTCTCTTCTTTGGCCTTTTAGCAGGACTTCGACTCCCCTCAGTTGACTTCCTATCTGTCTTCGTGGGAATTTTGCTATTTTTACTATCGTGTTATGCGATGGCGCTGGTGCTAGGAAGCATTATGCTTTATACAAGGGACACCTTCATTGTGCAAAATACTCTATTTACGATAACTGCTCTACTGTGTGGATTTCAGTTTCCAAGGCAATACTTGCCTGACTACTTGCAGGTTATAGGTGAGATTTTCCCATTGACCTATGCGCTACAACTCCTTCGAGGCTCGTTGCTAACTGGAGAAGCAATACGATTACCTGACATATGGCCAATCATACTGCTTATTGTTGTATACATAACGGTTGGTCAATGGACAAACCGGCGCATAGAGCGCGGGTTGTTCGAACGATTCTAAAACCTTGGAGGAGTGAAACCATTGATTAATATGCATGAAGTTACTAAGATTTACGAGAGCAAACATAAACTGAGCTGGTTCCGTTCGGAAAAAAGATCAGTGACAGCAGTGAAATCACTATCTTTAGATATCGCTGCGGGGGAAATCGTAGGTCTTCTCGGTCTAAATGGCGCTGGAAAAACCACTACAATACGTATGCTTTCTACTCTCCTAGAGCCAACCTCCGGCAGTATTGAAGTCGATGGAATGTTACTACACAAGAATCGACAGGCCATTCAGCAAAAAGTAAATATGATCGCCGGAGGAGAACGAATGTTGTACTGGCGGCTCACTGGTAGAGAGAATCTTGAATACTTCGGTAAACTCTATGGAATGAACAGCCCTCAAATCGCTAGAGAAGCAGAACGTCTTCTGGAGGAAGTAGGTTTGACCCAAGCTGCTGACCAACCCGTTGAACAATATTCTAAAGGGATGAAGCAACGGCTGCAAATCGCCCGCGGACTTATCAATGATCCACAATACTTATTTCTAGATGAACCCACACTTGGTCTTGATGCCCCTATTGCCAGGCAGCTTCGCAGTACGATAAGAAAGCTTGCACTGGACAGTGGAAAGGGTATCCTTCTGACCAGCCATTATTTACAGGAGGTCGAAGAACTTTGTGACCGAGTTTATGTACTGAATCGAGGCGAGCTTCTGCTCTGTGACAAACCTGAACGGATTGTCCATCAGGTTGCAGGCTCGCAAACTGCTCATTTAGAGGTTACAGGCTGGCATGAATCACTTCGTCCCAAGCTACTAGAGCATCTACGAACATTTACTCAGCCTGCGGAATTAATGGGTGTCTGCGCAACAGAAAAACTAGAACTTCAAAATGATGGACTGCAGCGCATTTCTGTAAAGACACCTTCGGCTGATAGAATCATTACAGAGCTCCTGCCATGGACTACTGAGCAGGGGCTTAGCATTAAAAGCTTCGCATCCGAAAAACCTACTTTGGAGGATGCGATTATCCTCCTTTCGGAAGGAAGGGTATCATGAACTTACATAGCTTATGGTTTACCCTTAGCGCGGAGATCACTAAGCAGCATCGAAATAGAGTTAAGGGACGCGCAGTGTTTTTTTCACTTCTACTCTGGCCGGCGCTCACCTTTTTAACCACCTACTTTACTATGCAGCCCTTTAGAACCGGAGCAGGATCAGCACTCTCAACAGTAATACCAGATGGACGGATTCCCCTTTTTCTGCTGAGCGGATATCTCGTCTTTCAGTTATACTGGACGGTTGTGCAAGCCGCATGGTTATTCGAACAAGAACGCAAAGGGGGCACACTTGAGGTAGTGTTCCTAACGCCAGCGTCAAAAATGGCCTTCCTGTATGGACGTTCCGTATATTCACTATTTCACGGAATATGGATGTTCGCTTGCTTCTCCATTCTGACTTTCATTTTTCTTGCGGACGTAACGACTGTTAACTGGGGCGCCTTAATACCTGTATTAATACTTATCATGATATCAGCGGTTATATGGGGAGCTTTGCTGTGTGCGATATCTCTCTTCTCAAGGGATTCAGGGCTACTCTATTACATCTTTCAAGCACCAATGGAGCTGTTTGGCGGGGTTCGTATTCCACCAGCAGTATTCCCAGCATGGGCAACGGGTTTATCCCTTCTGTTTCCACTCACATATAGTCTGGTTCTTGTGCGCGGGGCGTTATACGATAATATCGGTACTAGCTGGTGGTGGGCTCTCGGCGCTTTAATCGTAGGTAGTGCTTGTCTTGTCATTTGTACCCGCTATCTTCTGGTTAGAGCAGAGCAACATGCAAGAGTAAAAGGAAACTGGACTTTATTCTAACTGTAAATGACCAAGTCTTTAACACATAGGACCTAAGAGACGTTATTTGCTGGTTTTTTAGCTTTTTCAAAAGTTTCGCGGACTCCAGTGACACTATTCCTTCAAAAAGGGTTCATTTTGGGAGTTTTAGGGCCGATAACTGCTATGGAGTCCGTTAGAATTTCAAACGGGAGAGAAAGCTGTGTTTAAGGTCAGTGGTGTCCGAAAACTGCTTCTTACGCGCAAATGCTCCCTAACCACAAAATAACCCGGCAGACAAATCTGCCGGGTTATTTCATATTTTATATACTGGAGATAAACACAGCTTATAAGTCAGGATGTTCGTGTTTTGCCTTGAGACGATTCCAACGGCGCTCAACTTCTTCTTCGAAGCTGTGTAAAGCTGGCTCATTCTCAGGTTTCAACAAATGACGAGTTTTACCCATTGTCTTCAGCCATGCTGAGAGCTCAACACGTTTGCCCTTATCTTCAGGGTTATATGTGATATTCGTAGAACCATGCTCTACTTCATATAACGGGAAGAAGCAAGACTCAACAGCTAATGATACGATGTTCGTGCCTTCCTTATCATCAGACATCCAATTTAGCGGACATGCGATCAGGATTTTACCATACACCAAACCTTCGTTTTGTGCGTACCACTGTGCTTTTGCCGCTTTTTTCACCAGATCCTGCGGATAAGCCTCCGAACCCGTGAAGACATAAGGAATGTTAGTAGCCGCCATAATTTGTGCTGTATCTTTATGCTGAGTAACTTTACCTTGCTGCTGCTTGCCGATACTGGAGGTTGAAGTACGGTGACCCAGTGGTGTCGAATAGGACTGCTGTGCTCCAGTATTCATGTAACCCTCGTTATCGTACTCTACAATAATCATTTTGTGACCACGCAGTGCAGCTCCAATTGCCGGTCCCATCCCGATGTCCATACCGCCATCTCCGGTTACCATAACAAACGTAAAGTCCTCTTTAAGCCCTAGTCCATCCAGCTCACCGCGACGTTTGCGTTCCCAGAACATCTCTACGACACCGGACAAGGTAGCCGCTCCATTTTGGAAAAGATTATGGATAAACGTTGATTTATGGGAGGAATACGGATACCCCGTAGTCGTTACCATGGCACAGCCTGTATGATAAAGTGCGACGATATCCCCTTCAATCCCTTTGAAGAAAGTCTCCAGTCCTGAGAAAATCCCGCAACCTGGACACGCACCATGCCCTGGGGAGAGCCGTTTAGGTTTCTTCGTTAAGCTGCGCAGTGGCGGAATCCGTACGCTTAATTTGCCTGTTGCTTCATCCTGTTTCACAGTGATTAAGCCTGTCTTCAGTGAGTCAAAGTCCATTGGCTTCAGAAGACGTTGCGGAGCTTTATCTGGTGTACCCGGATTGTGGCCATAATAATCAAATGGTATGTCTACTCGATCTGCAGCAACAGCATCTATTGCTAATTGGAAAAAGGCATGACCATCTTCTGCGTAGAAGTCCTTACCACCCAAACCATAGATACGGCTAATTACTTTAGTCGTAGTGTTGCCATATGTGAACAGCGCTGCCTTGATTTCATTGACCATGTTACCACCATGTCCGCCTACAGAATCTGCGCGGTCACCAACGGTGATTGCTTTAACATTTTTCAGTGCTTCAGCAATTTGCTTCTGCGGGAAAGGACGGATCATATTCGGCGAGATTGCACCGGCTTTGATCCCTTGCAACCGAAGCTGATCCACAACATCCTTAATAATCTCAGAGGCAGAATTCATCAAGAATACGGCTACTTCAGCATCTTCCATCCGATATTCCTCGATCATTGGATAATGACGTCCGGTTAACTCAGCAAATTCCTTCGCAATTTCTTCAAAAACTTCACCCGCATTGTACATAGCTACGGACTGCTGATAGCGGTTGTTAATATAGTCAGGTTCGTTCATATAAGGGCCAACCGTTACCGGATTATTGCGGTCTAAAGTATCGGTAAAGCCTGTTGGAGGCTGCGGTCCAACAAATTTATGAACATCCTCCCGATGAGTAAAAGCTTGAACGCGGCGTTTCTGGTGGGAGGTGAAATATCCATCTGAAGCCACCATTACCGGAAGACGAACTTTAGCATGTTCCGCAAGCTTCAATGCCATTAGGTTCATATCATAAACAGATTGTGGATCCCGGCACATTAAAATAGGCCAACCTGTATTCAAAGCAAAATACAAATCTGAATGGTCCCCGTGAATATTCAGCGGTCCAGAGATCGAACGGCAGATTAGATTCATAACCATAGGCATACGCGTACCAGCTTGTACAGGCAATTGCTCAAGCATGAACATATAACCTTGGGCACTGGTAGCATTAAATACACGTCCGCCAGCCGTTGAAGCGCCATAACAGATTCCAGCAGAGCTATGCTCGCCATCTGACGGAATCAGCATAATATCATGCTGGCCATTCGCTTTCATCGTATCAAGAAATTGCGCTACTTCTGTCGATGGAGAAATCGGAAAATACCCCATTACATGATAATTAATCTGATGAGCAGCATAAGCCGCCATTTCATTGCCGGATTCATATAGGAATTTCTGCTCTACTTTAGCAGAGCCTACTTCTTTTTCATAATCTATAGCCACGTGTATTCCACCTTTCCTCCGTTAATTAGGCCTCAGTAACGAGATCAAAAATATGCCGGACCGTATGACTCTCTGCGTAGCCCTCTTCCTCACGTTCGCCAGACAAGGCAGTTGTAGGACAAGCTTCTACACATTTTAAACAGCCTTTGCAGTATTGATAATCAATACCTTGCAGGAACATTTGTGGACGCCCCTTCTTATCAGGCTGCTCATCCCAAACAAAACACAGATCAGGACACACCGTATCGCACTGCGCACAATGAATACAATCCTCCTGCTTAAAATGAGGCAGCAAACCGGAGCGAGAAATGCTCAAGTTCTTTAAAAAGCTGCTGCCAGGATTCGTAATGGTACCGCCGATTGGCTGTGTTTCATAACCCAATGCGGAAATATCAGACCGCACGAACTCAGGCATTGTCACGCCCGCAGGCAGTGGAAAATGCATAAACTTAACTTCATTAAATCCACGGTCGAAAGTAGTCAGTGCTGACTGTACTGCCTGTGGATATTTTTTGCCTAGTGATTTCTCTATAACGCCTTTCATAATTTCAGGGTCCAAGAAATCACACATCCGGAACAACGCGCCTAGCATCGCCATATTAACGCGGTTTTTCTCATCTAAGGCGATAGTTGTAGCATCAACGACTGCAATAGTTCCTGCCATCATATTCAGGGAGGATTTCAATTCCTCCGGCGATTTTGCTGAGTTCACCAATACTGTGCTATGTTCATAAATTCCGCTAATTACGTTAACTGTCTTTGCTAATGCTTCGTGAAATACCCCAACAACATGCGGACGCTCAACCGGAGACGTGTCACGAATAGGCGTATTCAAATCACAAAACCGGATATGCGCTTTTACCGCTGATCCCTTCTTCTCCGAACCATATGACGAAAAGCTGACCCCATTCATTCCAGCACCGACAACACCTGCTTCTGCAAGCATTTTACCAGCCAGGTTCGCACCCAACCCTCCAATTGACTCCAGACGAATCTCAAAAAATCCGAGCTCGTTCACTTTTGGTAACTGTACCACCGACATAGCCCCTTTCAGAATGTCATCTAGTATAATATCCTTTTGACTTTTTCAACGATTGTAACTTGATTTTGCAAGACGCGAAGTGACAAATCTTGCATTTTCCAAGTGTTGCCTAAGCTTATTTATCTACTTTCATTTAGCAATAAAATTAAAAATTAAGATGTTAAATTCATCACATTCTTCATGATAAATATCACACACCGATGAAAAATCACCTCTATTTCTACAAATGTGTATCATTTATACTTTTCAACTAGTCCATTTCAGGATAAACTGATTCTTGGTGTAATTTTTTGAACCTACTTAGGAGGCATTAAATGTGAAGTCAAACGAAGCATCATTACAGAAAAAATTGCTTCCACGGCATATCAGCTTTATGGCGATGGGCGGCGTAATCGGTACGGGGATTTTTAAAGGAAGCTCTGAGACGATAAGCATTGCTGGACCAGGGGTTGTTCTCTCCTATGTATTGGCAGGCTTGCTGCTACTAGTCGTTATGGGTGCAATTGCCGAAATGGCCACGGTATACCCGAACAAAAATATGAAGGAATTCATCCGCGAGGCTTTTGGAGAACGGCTCTCCTTTATCGTGGGTTGGCTATATTGCTTCATGTGGTTGACTGTCTGCGTAATCGAAGTGCTGGCGGCAGGAAGCTTCTTGCAGTACTGGTTACCGGATGTTCCATTATGGCTACTGAGTCTAGCAAGTGGTGCTTTAATTATTGGCATCAATATGATGAGTGTAAGCGGTTATGGAGAGACGGAGTTTTGGTTAGCAGGAATCAAAATAGCTATGATTATTATCTTTATTATTCTGGGAGCTGCATTATTGTTTGGGCTATTGCCTATGTCTGAAGGGACTCCCTATTTAAGTAATTTTACGGATTATGGCGGATTATTCCCACAAGGCTGGACACCTATCTTCTCTGCCCTTCTGGTCGTCATGTTCTCTTACGGCGGATCTGAGCTGATTGGACTAACTTTAACAGAAACTCAAGATGCAGAAAAAGTGTTGCCTAGAGTTGTCAAAAGCTTCATTTTGCGTGTTATTCTGTTCTACACCATTCCAATTCTGATCATCTGTGGGTTAATTCCTTGGAATCAGCTTAACGAGCATACCAGCCCCTTTGTGCAGGTATTAGCAGCTACAGGACTTAAGGGTGCTGACCATGTTATGAACTTCATACTGATTACGGCTGTGCTCTCTGCTGCTAACTCTGGTATCTACGGCGCCACACGGATGTTGCACTCTTTGGCTTCACAGGGTGAAGCTCCACGTAGCTTAGCAAAGACCTCAGCAAAAGGTGTGCCGATCAACAGTCTTAAACTTTGCGCTATAGTTCTTTTTGTTGGTTCTATGTTAGCGTACTTCGCACAGGATGGACTTTTCCGGCTGCTGATGGCTGTTCCCGGCTTCGTAGTAAGCTTGGTATGGATCAGCATCTGTCTATCACAGCTGAAGCTGCGGAAAACCTATCCTAAAGAGCCAAGCTTTAAAGTGTGGGGGTTCCCTTATATTACGATTTTGACGCTTATCTGTTTGTCGATTATCACGATTTCCTTCCTTTTCGACACTCAGAACCGGATCAGCATAGGCACATGTCTGGGCTTCCTGCTGATGCTTACCATCTGGTCATTCGCTAAATTCCGGAAGAAGAACTAAACTATATATCTCGCACTAACATGAAAAAAGGTGTATCCATTGTTCTTCGCGATTGCGTAGAACGGGGATACACCTTTTCTTATGGGACCGTTGATTTGCCCACTCACACCGGATTCGCCTCATTCTGCGGGATTTATACCGTTGATTTGCCCACTCGCACCGGATTCGCCTCATTCTACGGGATTTATACCGTTGATTTACCTACTCGCACCGGATTCGCCTCATTCTGCAGGAATTATACCGTTGATTTGCCTCCTCGCACCGGATTCGCCTCATTCTGCGGGATATATACCGTTGATTTGCTCACTCACACCGGATGCGCCTCATTCTATGGGATTTATACCATTGATTTGCCTCCTCGCACCGGATGTGCCTCATTCTACGGGAATAATACCGTTGATTTGCTCACTCACACCGGATTCGCCTCATTCTACGGGATTTATACCGTTGATTTACCTAATCGCACCGGATGCACCTTATTCTGCGGGATTTATACCGTTGATTTACCTAATCGCACCGGATTCGCCTCATTCTGCGGGATTTATACCGTTGATTTGCCCACTCGCACCGGATGCGCCTTATTCTGCGGGATTTATACCGTTGATTTGCCTACTCGCACCGGATTCGCCTCATTCTGCGGGATTTATACCGTTGATTTGCCTCCTCGCACCGGATGCGCCTCATTCTGCGGGATTTATACCGTTGATTTGCCTACTCGCACCGGATTCGCCCCATTTTAAGGGATTTACTAATTCTTTTGGGGGTATGGTAATTTCTCGATGTACTTTAAGTAGTGTTCTGTTGCAAAAAATACAACAAAAGCCAAAACAGATATACGCAGACAAGCTCTCTTATATACTTTCAGAAAATAAACTCGCGGCGATCAAAGTTAACAAACGCAAGCTTCACCAAACATCAGCTTCATCCAAACATCGGCTTCACCCAAACGTCGGCTTCACCCAAACATCGGCTTCACCCAAACGTCGGCTTCACCCAAACGCAAAAAAGCACAGGAATCTAATCTTCCCGTGCTTCTTTCCATCGAAACTACAAAATCTACTCGATCTCCGGCTGAATATGCTCCGCGATCAATTGCTGCTTGCTGGTCCAGACCTTCTCACTCAGATTCACCCGGTACACCTCTGGATTGAGCTTACGCAGATATTCCGGCCAGAACAGATCCTTCTGCTCCCGATGGTAACGGCGAACTTCATTCAGATCCGGCAAAGTATAAACTTGGAAGCCGTTCACGTAAATCGGCTCAAGCATAGGCAGCGCTTCATAACGCTCCACATACTTGTGCATGTATGGATGCAGCGGATTAAACAGCTTCACCCGACCGCCGTTACGTGGAGCTTCCTCTTCCGGGAAGCAGATATAATCTGCTAGCGCTTTGCCATTTTTCCCGATAATCCGGAATACGTCCTTGCTGCCTGGTGTGGATACTTTTTCAGGGTTAGAAGAAATCTTGATTGTCGGTACCATTTCTCCAGTTGCGGACTCAATTTCTACCAGCTTATAGACCCCACCCAAAGAGGGTTGATCCGAAGCCGTAATCAATTGTGTGCCTACACCCCATGTGTCGATGGCTGCACCTTGCAGCTTCAGATCCATGATTGTATTCTCATCCAGATCGTTGGACGCCACAATCTTCACATAATCGAGCCCCGCTTCATCCAGCATATTCCGTGCCTGCCGGGATAGATAGGCCAAGTCACCGCTGTCTAAACGGATACCGATCATCTTTTTACCTTGATCTTCAAGCTTTTTGGCGGTTCTAATCGCATTCGGCACACCACTGCGCAACGTATCGAAGGTATCAACTAATAGTGTAACTTCATCCGGCATCACCTTGGCATAAGCATCAAAAGCTTCCTGCTCACTGCTGAAGCTCTGAACCCAAGAATGAGCATGTGTACCTTTGGTAGGGATGCCAAACATTTTACCTGCCAGCATGTTGGAGGTTGCATCAAAGCCGCCGATATAGGCCGCTCTAGCGCCCCAGACCGCCGCATCCGCTTCTTGTGCCCGACGGGTACCAAACTCCAGCAGAATATCATTCGGAGCTACCTGCTTGATTCGGGAAGCCTTTGTAGCGATCAGCGTCTGGTAGTTCATGAAGTTCAGAATAGCGGTCTCCACCAGCTGCGCTTCCATGATCGTCCCTTCCACACGGATTAGCGGTTCATCCGGGAAAATCAACGCCCCTTCTTTCATCGAATAAACGTTGCCCTGAAAATGAAATTGCAGCAATTCTTCCAAAAAAGCAGGAGCGTAATTTTCTTCTTGCTCCGACAAGTAACGGATATCATCTTCGGTGAAACGCAAGCCGCCGATGTACCCCACGATACGCTCTAATCCTGCGAACACGGCATAGCCGTTTCCGAAAGGCAATTTGCGGAAATAAGCTTCAAATACAGCTTTTCGCTTATGGCTTCCATTCACCCAGTGAGCATACATCATATTGATCTGATATTTATCTGTATGTAGCGCAAGTTCTCTCTTCAAGTCCTCATCTCCTAATATCCACGTTGCTGTATGTTTTTTATAGTATTATGCCTTAACAACGTCTGCTCCTAAACTTCCCCGGAAATGATTTAGTGCCCATTTATGTCCATCCGCGTTGAAGCTGGCGACCGCATCTTCGTGCACAGTAATAGTAAAACCTTTGTTATATGCATCCACCGCAGTGTGCAAAACACATATATCTGTACATACGCCAATCAAATGAAGGTCAGTAATGCCACGTTCCCGCAGCTTAAGCTCCAGATCAGTTCCACTAAAAGCGCTATATCGAGTTTTGTCCATCCAATAGATGGAATCCTGGTCAGCTTCATAAACAGTTTTCAAACTTCCATAAAGCTCCCGCCCTCTAGTCCCTCGTACATTGTGAGGTGGAAACAGTTTACTCTCGGGATGATAAGGATCATTGTCTTCATGTAAATCCACAGCCATTACAACATAATCGCCATTTTGGACAAACTCAGACGTTAATTGGCTGATTCTTGGCTCGATATCGATTGCAGGCTGCCCAACCGGTAAATTCCCATCGACAAAATCATTGGTAAAGTCAATTACTATTAGTGCTCTCATGAGAATCGTCCCTCCCCTGATTTAAGACACTACGTATAAATAGACAACAATGGCTCGTGATCTGTAAACATATACAGCTGAGCCGGTCGTTGTGAGTATTGATTGGAGCTGAGTGCATTGCCCTCTTCATCTCTCACTTCTTTTAATATACCCTGACGGCTGCGTGTTGACGTGATTTTACGAATAAAATTTGGCTCTTTAAATTCCGGCACTACTGTCTGAATCACCTGATAAAGCTCACTTAGCGTAAAATGTCTAGGCAAAAACTGTCTTGCTATCGTTGTCTGCAGCATTTGCTGTTGGATACGTACGTATGCATCCTTGATGATTTCATGGTGGTCAAAAGCGAGCTCCAGTTCTTCTAACGCTTCCTGTAACGTAAATAAACCCACTTCACCCGCATCGTCGGAAGCTTGTCTTTGCTCCAGCATCCACTCTTCTACTAAAGCGAAAAAGGCATGGCTGATAATCCATCCCCGAGGGTCGCGGCCAGGTGTACTATAAACCCCAAGATATTCTAAGTGACCTCCATCGACACCGGTCTCTTCTTTCAGCTCACGAGTTGCAGCATCATATATAGACTCATCTTCCTGACAGAATCCGCCTGGTAGAGCCCACATACCTGCACATGGCCATTTTTTCCGTCTAATTAACATTACCTTCAACTCACGTAAAGGCAGCGTCTTGGTGACCGTCTTCCGCTCGCGTTTGGTCAGTGTAAACATTACAATGTCGGCCGGAACACCATCCGGTGTACGATATTTTTTGGCGTTATAGGTTAATTCCCCATTGTCGCTCATAATTGCCCCATCCTTTTCCGAAGCTGTAGTTTTACTTATTCGTATCTTTAAATGTACCAAACATGTTCTTCATAAATCAACAGTTAAATTCCATTATTTTACATCATCCTACAAAAAAGACTATATGAGAAACGACGTTGTCGTTGAATTATAAGGATTATGTATTTTCATGTACTTTACTTCTACCTCTTATATTGAAATAAAGGGACGGATCTGCATCCGCCCCCTGAACTGAGTGTGGGTTATCCGCATGTGGTCGGAGGCGCTTCAGTGCCGGCTTCCACATTTATTTTTTCCGAAACGGTATCTCTAATCACGGAAATTACCAGCTGAAGCAAATAATTAATGTCGCTCTGGCTTTGCTGAAATTCGTTCACGACTGGAATACCGTCGATCTCATCTTGCAGCACTTCAATTTCACGTTCAATTTTGGCGACCATATCTTTATTATTGAAGCTTTCGAAGGCCACGATTTCTTTTTGTTTTTTCTTAATGGTTGCAATCAGTCCTTGCACACGCTCGTGATTAAGAATTTTTTGCTCAGCCTGCTGAAAATGGCGTACCTCTTCACTGGTTGAGATTAATGATGCTAGTTCTTTAGCTTTGCCCATAATATCCTCGCGAACGATCAGATCACGGGTATTATAAGTTTTCATTCCATATTTATTCAACTGTTGTTCTTCTGTACTCATTAGTCATCTCCCCATTCGTATGTGATTAATGAACAGCTGCGGCCTCGACCACAATATCCCCTTTAATGTACCATGTTTTGGTATCTGTAATTCTCACGTTTACAAATGTGCCGATAAGCTCCTTAGGACCTTCAAAATGAACCAGCTTGTTAGCGCGGGAACGGCCGGAAAGGACTTCGGAGTTATTCTTACTCTCCCCTTCAACCAGCACCTCTACAACTTCATCCAGCATTCGGTCATTAATAATCCGGCTGTTCTCTTTGATGAGATCATTTAATCTTTGCAGACGTTCACTCTTCACCGACATCGGTACATTATCTTCCATCGCCGCTGCTGGTGTGCCCTCACGTGGAGAATAAATGAACGTATATGCCATATCATACCCAACCTCACGCACAAGCGATAGGGTATCTTCAAATTGCTCATCAGTCTCCCCAGGGAAACCAACGATAATATCGGTACTTAATACAGCATTCGGCACACTTATCTTAATCTTGCGTACTAATTCCAGATAAGCTTCCCGGGTATATTTACGGCTCATTTTCTTAAGAACGGCAGTACTTCCCGATTGAACCGGCAGATGGATATGCTCCACCAAGTTGCCGCCTTTGCCCAAAACCTCAATCAATTTATCGTCAAAATCTCGTGGATGCGATGTCATAAAACGAATGCGCGGAATATCAATCAGACGCATATCATCCATCAGGTTCCCGAAGGTGTAATCAATATCCGTAAAGTCTTTACCGTAAGCATTTACGTTCTGCCCCAATAGCGTTACTTCCTTGAAGCCTTGGCGCGCAAGCTCTCTCACCTCAGCGATAACGTCCTCTGGACGACGACTGCGTTCTTTACCGCGTGTAAACGGTACGATGCAATACGTGCAGAACTTATCACAACCATACATAATGTTCACCCAAGCGCGCATGCCTTCCCGCTTCTTCGGCAAGTTCTCAATAATGTCGCCTTCTTTGGACCATACCTCAACCACAAGCTCCTTACTAAATACCGCTTCTTTAATGAGGTGTGGCAACCTGTGAATATTATGCGTACCGAAGATCATATCCACGAAGCCATGCTTTGACATAATCCGGTTGACTACGCCTTCCTCTTGGGACATGCAACCGCATACCCCTAACAACAGACCCGGCTTCTCGATCTTCAGGTTCTTAAGATGTCCTAGCTCTCCAAATACCTTATCCTCGGCGTTCTCCCGAATCGCACAAGTATTCAGCAAAATGAGATCCGCGTCATTCCGGTCAGCGACACTGCGGTAGCCCATCTGTTCCAATAGGCCCTTCATCGTTTCCGTGTCATGCTCATTCATTTGGCAGCCATAAGTCGTTATATGATAATATTTGCCCACTCCGAAATTCTGCATCTCTTCAGGAATCTCGAAATCATAATGCACTTCTATTTCTTCCTTGCCGCGCCGTTTTCCTTCTTTATAGTCAGGCTGGCTATTAATTTGCACATTTCTTCCTTTAATCCGGTAAGTAACCTTACCTTCCTCTTCACTAATTACCTTTGCATCACTAAAATCAAAATATTTCGAATAATCCTTAGAACCCTTGCCGGATTTTAAGTCCGGTGAGTTATGGTTCCCCTTTGTCATGCTGTTTTCACGTCCTCTATTGTTCAACAATTATTTTTATACTTTGCTAATTTAAAATTATAACATAATGCTGGCCTAACATAGAAGTGCCCGGTCTATTAATGATGTAATGAAGCGTTGCATATCGACAAAAAAATACCCCGCCAACGTTTGGCAGGGTCAAGTTCTATCATATTAAGGGGGGTATGCTACTATTATAAGCAGATACACTACTCTTGAAACAGTTACACAACCTCTTACCTAAAAAAATAGTCATTGTATATTCTGCTAGTTTTAGTAAAGCGTATTCGTCGCTTCAGGAGTAAATGGGATGATTTCGTCTATCGCTCCACTTTGTACTTTGGCAGGCCAAGCAGGATCGCTAATAAGCGCTCTGCCCACTGCAACCAAATCAAACTCCTCCCGATCGAACCTTTCAGTTAACTCGTCAATATTATCCTCAGGCTTCTGAGCTTTATCTTCCTCGAAGAAATCGCTTTGCAGGCCAATAGAGCCTACTGTAATACACGGCTTCCCGGTAAGCTTCTTAGTCCACCCAGCTAAATTAAGATCAGAGCCAGCAAATTCAGCTTGACTGAAGCGTCGGGTCGAGCAATGAAAGATATCTACACCCGCTTCGCTAAGCGGTGCCAGGAAACTTGCAAGTTCTTCTGGAGTCTTCGCCAGCTTCTCATCATACGCCCCCAGCTTCCACTGGGAAAAGCGCAGCACGATTGGGAAGTCTGGTCCAACCGCTTGACGGCATGCTTTAATGATCTCGACAGCGAATGTTGTTCTTCCTACCAAATCGCCACCGTAACGATCGGTACGTTTATTCGTTCTATCCCAGAAGAACTGGTCTATCAGATACCCATGTGCGCCATGCAGCTCAATGCCATCAAAGCCAACGCTTTTGGCATTTGCCGCCGCTTGAGCGAAGGCTGTTACTAAGCTTTCAACCTCTTCTGTGGTCAGCGGCTCTGTCACCGGCTCACCTGCTAAATTCAGACCCGAAGGGCCTACAGGAAGGGCTTCAACGTTAGGATACTCGCCGATTGTACGCGCCATCCCCACATGCCAAAGCTGCGGGATGATCTTGCCGCCAGCTGCGTGAACCTCTTCCACAACCTTCTTCCAGCCTTCTAAAGATGCTTCTTCATGTATATTAGGAATATCTTGGTGACTGACAGCCGCTGGATGATTTATCGCAGTACCCTCAGTAACAATTAATCCCACTCCACCCTCTGCACGTCTACGATAATAAGCGGCAACATTGCTTCCCGGCACACCCTTCGGAGACTGCGCGCGTGTCATCGGCGCCATTACAAATCGGTTCGACAGCGAAAGATTCCCCACTTGAAAAGGTAAAAATAGTTGCTCTGTATTCATATGTTACCTCCAATTTATTAATTGATTACTTTAAGTAAGCTTATTATCTACCCAAAAGATGGGAAATGCAAATTTTAAGAAAAAGACAACAAAAACCGGACCTCGCAGAATCTACGATTGCCCGGTTTCACCAAATTATAATGACTCTCTAGACTTCAAGAATCCCCGCTTTAGGTGTAACTCCAAATGCTTTAGCTAAATCCCATAGCTGTTGGTCTGTGATCTTTTGTTTGATTTCTCTACCGCCAATCAAGTTGTAGATCGTCGCAGCCTTTTCAACCGTTTCTACTAGACCAAAGGTAGCATCCATGGTGGAGCCAGTGCCAAAAATCCCATGCTGCGGCCAGATGACTAAACGGTGATCCTTCATTTTTTTGGCAGTCTCACGGCCGATTTCACTGCTGCCCGGAACAATCCACGGAATAACACTGACGCCATCAGGGAAAACAACAAGGCACTCTGTGCACATTTCCCATAACGTTTTGGTAAACTTCAGTTCGTCCAGATCATGCGTGAAGGTCATCGCGATAACATTTGTAGCATGTGTATGCAGCACGATACGGTGTGTGGGATCTACTTTCAGACGTTCAATATGACTCATAAAATGCGAAGCGAGCTCACTCGTAGGAACTGCACCATTCCGCAATCCCCACAATACTTCCACACTTTCGCCATTGCCGCTAACCCTTAACACACCCAGATTCGCTTCAGGGTCTTTAATCACATTTCTGAAATATTTGCCCGAACCTGTTACGATAAAATACTTGCCTGCTAATTCTTTTACGGGAAAGGTGAGTTTGATCGTGCGCAACGGCTCCAGTACATTAATATACTTAGCCACCTCATTCTCATCCAGTAAATAGCTGACATTCCCACCATTCAGTTCATCCCAGCCAAGCTCCCACATATGACGGGTGATCTCTGACATTTCCTGAATAAATGGAGCTTCACTGCTGGCAATATAACCTTTTGATTCTAACAAGGATGTACTCATAGTCTATTCTCTCCTTTGGTATTTGCTGCTCTCCGTATCCACTTCTATCTTAAAGACAAAACGTCTTGTTCATAATTTTTCACTTCAGTAAGCCATTGCTCACGCACCGGTGTACCTTGTGATGCACAGTAGTAATCCCAGACCGCTCCAAACGGATACGATTTGAACTCTTCTACCAGAGCAAGACGTGAAGTATAATCCCCGGACCGCTCGATTTGCTTAAGTTCTTCCACTGGTTCCAGCATCGCACGCAGCAACGCCTTAATAGTGTTGCGGGTGCCAATGACCCATGCCGCGAGATGATTGATACTGCCATCAAAGAAATCCAATCCAATATTCGTACGAGGAAGTAAATCCCCGCGAACCAATTCACGGGCGATTTCCAGCAGCTCATCATCCATTGTTACCACATGGTCACTGTCCCAGCGGACAGGTCTGCTGACATGCAGCAGCAGCTGCTCACTGAACATCAGAATCGAAGATAATTTATTCGAAATCACTTCTGTAGGATGAAAATGTCCCGCATCCAAACAGATCGCTTTTCCATTTGTTAAACCATAACCCATATAGAATTCATGAGAGCCAACCACATAGCTTTCAGAACCAATTCCAAACAGTTTACTTTCCAAGGCATCCATATTATAAAGCGGATCTATTTCCTGACTAAAAATCTCATCCAGCGACTCTTTTAAACGTACTCTCGGAGCTAGCCGATCTACTGGCGTATCTTTATATCCGTCTGGAATCCAAAAATTCGTCACACAAGGCTGACCCAGCTCCCGCCCAAAATGCTCAGCGATCGTACGTGAAGCTTTACAGTGTCTGATCCAGAAATTCCGAATCTCCGCGTCCGAATGACTGAGAGTGAATCCATCGGCTGCTTTCGGATGTGAGAAACAAGTAGGGTTAAAATCAAGCCCTAAGCCCTGTTCCTTCGCCCAATCCACCCAGGATTGAAAATGTCGTGGCTCTAGTTCATCCAAATCTACAGGTTCATCTGTATCTGCGTAAATAGCATGCAGGTTAACCTTATGTTTACCAGGAATAAGAGATAACGCCTTTTCTAAATCTTGACGTAGTTCATTTGGTGTACCCGCTCGGCCCGGATAACTTCCCGTTACCGCAATGCCCCCGCTTAGTTCTTTTTCCTTAAAAAGAAAACCTTTTACATCATCACCCTGCCAGCAATGTATGGAAATTTTAATTTGCGCGAGTCGCTCCAGCACTTTATCCACATCAATACCGTGGGCTGCGTATAGTTTTTTGGCTTCGTTATAACTAGTGATAATGCTCTGATCCATGCTGTTTATCCTCCTAAATTAGTGCAACGTCTGTTTCGCTTAGATAAGCTCATTCACCTTGGACAGATGAAGGCTTCTCCAGCGATTTAGAATGTTATTAAAATGCTTGATCGGCTGCGGAATGTATGATGTTATTTCAAAAGATTGTTCGATAATAGCTCTTGCCTCAGTTATGTCTGCAATGGAATTTGTGCTAATCATCTGCACTACTATATTTCCTAGAGCAGTCGCTTCCGTTGGTCCAGCCTTTACTTCCCTGCCGATAACGTCAGCGGTTAGTTGGCATAAAAGCCGATTGTTCGCCCCGCCGCCGACAATTTGCAATCCCTCGATCCGACGTTCTGTCAGCTCCTCCAACTCTTCCAAATAAGTTAGATAGGATAACGCCAAGCTGTCAAAAACACAACGTGCTAACTGTCCAGGTGTCTCCGGAACGGGCTGCTCACTCTCCATACAGGCACTGCGGATTTCTTCTATCATGTTCGATGGATTAAGAAACCTTGGTGCATTACAAGGGATCAGGCTGCGAAACCCCTCTTCTCCCTGTGCAAGCTCTGCAAGCTCCGCAAAACTATAACAATTGTTCAGTAATCTGCGAACCTCTTGAATAAGCCATAAGCCCATTACATTTTTGAGGAATCTATAAGTTCCGTAGGCTCCCCACTCATTGGTGTAGTTAGCCTGCATGGCTTTTAGAGAATTTAGAGGCTCCGTTCTTTCTACACCGAGTAAAGACCAAGTTCCACTGCTGATATAAGCTGAGCCTTCTTGAAGTGGAGCACCTAGCACTGCAGAAGCCGTATCATGGGATGCAACACAGATCAGCTGGCATTCAGGCAGGTCATATTGTTGGATTAAAGCTTCGTCAAGAGGACCAACCACTACACCAGGCTCAGTTAATTTTGCAAATTGATCTTTCCTGATATTCAAAAATTCTAATAGGTCATCGTCAAAATCCCGGCTTTCCAGATTCAACAGCTGTGTTGTAGATGCAATCGTAACCTCGTTGATTTTACGGCCAGTCAGTCGGTAATATAGATAATCTGGTACAAGTAAAATCTGATCCGCTTGCGCTAGCTCTTCTTCTTTATGAACATATAACTGATTCAAGGTATTGATGGATAACTGCTGGATTCCTGTCTTTTCATAGACGGTTTGTGGTGAAAGCTGCTGTGCCACCTGATCCACAGCCAGATCCGTTCTGCGGTCCCGGTAGGCGTATACTTCCTGAACACGATTCCCGTCCGCATCTACCAGCACATAATCTACACCCCATGTATCAATACCGAGCGTACAGGTAGTAATTCCATCGGTTTTAGCCTTCCGAAGCCCGATCATAATCTGCTCTACTAAATAATCAATGTCCCAGAAACAGGAACCCTCTTGTTCCGTAAAGCTATTGCTAAAGCGATGAAGCTCTTCTAAGGAAAGAATACCTTCTTGCAATATTCCGCGCACCAGCCGCCCACTTGAGGCACCGATGTCAACCGCGATGTGATTATTCATAAACAATCTCCTATGATAAGGGGTGATTTATAATATTTTTTTGAACAGTGTAATAACTTCTTCTTTAGTAGGAATAAAAGGGTTCCCTGGTGCACAAGCATCCTTCATCGAATTTTCAGCCAAAAGATCAAGATCTACTTCTTCTACACCAAGCTCGGATAATTTGGCTGGAATCCCTACTTCTTTAGACAACGCCTTGATCGACTCAATTACGAAATCTGCGCATTGTTTATCCGTTTGGTTCTCTACATTAAGTCCAATCGCTTTAGCAATGGATCTGAATTTCTCAGGCACATATTTGGCATTTTCTTCTTCCACAAAAGGCAGCAACATCGCGTTACATACGCCGTGCGGCAGATCGTATACGCCGCCCAGCTGATGCGCCATCGCATGCACATAACCAAGCCCCGCATTATTGAAAGCCAATCCGCCAAGGAATATCGCGTATACCATCTGTTCACGCGCTTCGATATCATGGCCATTCTTCACAGTACGAGCCAGATTAGCAAAAATAAGCTCCACTGCGGCTAGTGCCGTAGCATCGGTTACCGGATATGCTCCCGGCGTCACCAGCGCTTCAATCGCATGAGTCAATGCATCCATACCCGTGGCCGCGGTAAGTGCAGCGGGTTTATCAACCATAAGCTCAGGATCGTTGACTGAAATCGTCGCAAGGCTGTTCTTATCTACCATAACCATCTTCACTTTGCGTTCTTCGTCTGTGATTACATAGTTAATGGTCACTTCAGCCGAAGTACCAGCAGTGGTATTCACGGCGACAATCGGCAGTGATTTATGCTTAGACTTGTGTACACCTTCATATTCTTTGATATGACCGCCATTTGTGGCAATGATACCAATGGCTTTGGCAGTATCCTGTGGTGATCCACCGCCAATGGAAATCAGATAATCACAATTCTGCGCTTTGAGATAATCAACGCCATCGTGGACATTTTTACAGGTCGGATTGGGTTTCACTTCATCATAGATGGCATATTCAATCTCCGCTTCGTCCAATACCGTCAGCAATTTACCAGCAATGCCACTTTTCATAAGGAATTTGTCCGTAACAACAAGCGCCTTTTTTAATTTAAGCTCTTGGATGTATGGACCAATCTCCTGCAAGCATCCCTTGCCCATAATATTGATCGATGGAACATAATACACATGCGTGCTCATGCTTGACCAGCCTCCTAAAGTTAATTTATCAACACCAAAGTTTTACACACAACTCTGCAAGCTAGAGCGTAGTATTCCGGCTGCAGCGCCTCAGGCTGGCCTCTAAATCGCAACTGGGCCGGCTCTGGTATCTTTCAAATCTAATTACCACTACAGGACTTCTTTTCTCCTTCATCGTATGCCCGCAAATCTTTGTTGTCAACATTTTAAATATTATTTATGTTGTTTTTATTTGTTTTATATCCGTTTTGTGAATATTATTGGAAAACAAACATGATTTTACGTTGATTTTATTGCAAAACACAGATATTTGGAGCTATGATTAAGGAATATACAGATTTCGGAAAGGTGATCTCCTATGCTTGCAGCTGAAAGACGCAAAAAAATAATTGATCTTGTTCATCAGGATAAACGAGTATTAGTCTCTGATCTAAGCCGGATGTTTGAAGTTACAGAAGAGACGATACGCAGAGACTTGGAGAAGCTGGAGAAGGATGGCATTCTAAGCCGAACCTATGGCGGGGCCATGCTGAATCGTCACACGAACGAGGATTTGCCTTTTGTTACTCGCAATGCGCTGAATACAGATATCAAACGGGGAATCGCTCTTAAGGCGCTAGATTTAATCAATGATGGAGATACGTTAATGGTGGATCCTAGCTCCACAGCCTTTGAGTTTCTAAAACTGCTTGGCAATAAAAACAATCTGACCATTATTACGAACTCGATTAATATTTTGCATGAGTTCTCGAATTCTGGGATGGATATCATCTCTACCGGAGGTTCTTTACGTTACCGATCCATGTCACTCGTTGGTCCTGTAGCACATGACACCATTCAAAGATACAATGTGGACACTGCGGTTATCAGTTGTAAAGGAATAGATATGGAGCGAGGCATCACAGATTCTAATGAACCGGAGTGTGAGCTCAAGAAATATATGCTACGTCAAGCTAACAAGGTCATACTCCTGGCCGATCACACCAAATTCGATAAGACCGCCTTTACGAAGCTGATCGAGCTTGGCCAAATCGACTTTTTGATCACAGACCGCCAGCCTTCTGAGGTTTGGTTGAAGCGCCTGAACAAAGAGAATATTGAGCTTCTCTATTAATCGGGCTCAAACGCCTTCGCAGCCCATTTAAAAATGCCGTTCCCCAATGAGTAATGGGTGACGGCATTTGTTGTATGGAGATGATTATCTTTTTGTATAAACCTGAGAGATTGGGACTACGTTGACTGTTGATTTGGGATTTTCGCGTTGCACTTGCGTTGTAGTTTTTTTCCTGCAAATATATATAAGCGCTGGTGGAAAATTCAGCAGTACCCACTTCGTGTGTAGGATCTCAAAATGCTGGCTCAACTCTGTTTTCATCCGCGGAAAATATTCATAGGTTATAAACCACCCTCCTTCTTTTAAAGAAGAAATGATCTGTTCCATAAACCTAGTGCGGTCTGGCTTCGAGAAATTCATCAAAGACAAACTACTCACGATACAATCCAGCTTCTCCAGACTGCTGTTATGAAGCGCAAGACGCAGCCGGAGACAATCGTTGTTGCAGAAACATCCGGGGAATTCCTCTCTTAACTGACTGCGAAAATCAGGATCTATTTCAAATAGAAGAACATTCATACCGGTCTTTTCTCCACGCGGAATAAACCTTGTGATTGCACCAGTCCCCGCACCCAATTCAGCCATAGAATGCACTTGGTTCCAAGGCACTGGATCAAGCAACGTCTGGGCCAGCCAATGTGAACTGGGAGTCACACTACCATATTGTCGGGGCGCATGCAGAAATTTATTTAGAAAATGAAGTCGCTCACGAATTCCACTTTGCATGAAATCTCCCCCTTGCTTCCTAACTTACCCTTCTACCCCTAAAATATGTAAACTGCATTAAATTCGTACTCCATCTATACTTCCCATTATCTATTCCCCTTAAAATAAAAAGCCCAAATTTCTCCGCAACATAAATTGCGGGAAATTCGAGCTTGTAAACACTCAATTCAGAGTCAGCCAATCTTATTTAGTTTCCACAGCATGTCCGCCGAATTCGTTACGCAGTGCAGCAACTACTTTGCCAGTGAATGTGTCGGTCTCAAGGGAACGGTAACGCATCAATAACGCCATTGCGATAACCGGAGTCGCCGCTTGTAAATCAAAGGCGGTTTCAAGCGTCCATCTGCCTTCACCAGACGAATGCATAATGCCCTTAATCTCATCTAGTTTAGCGTCCTTCGAGAAGGCGCGTTCCACAAGTTCCATCAGCCACGAACGGATTACAGAGCCGTGATTCCACACCCGAGCTACTTCCTCAAAGTTGTAGTCAAATTCACTCTTTTCCAGAACCTCAAAACCTTCACCGATAGCAGCCATCATGCCGTATTCGATACCGTTATGCACCATTTTTAGAAAATGGCCGCTACCTGCTTTACCAGCATATAAAAAGCCGCTTTCTACAGCTGTATCACGGAAAATAGGCTCCACAACTTCCCAAGCTTCGGGATCTCCGCCAACCATGTAACAAGCGCCATTACGCGCCCCTTCCATACCGCCAGAGGTACCTGCATCCATAAAGTGAATTCCGTGCTCCTTCAATTCCTCATACCGACGAATCGATTCCTTATAATGCGAGTTTCCTGCTTCAATAACGATATCACCTTTAGACAACTGTGGAGTAAGTTCAGCGATTACAGAATCAACGACCTGATGCGGAACCATGATCCAAATGATTCTTGGTGTTTCCAATTGCTGTACCAATTCTGGAAGCGTTACTGCTCCACTAGCGCCTTTAGCTTTCATTTCTTCTACAGCAGGTGCATTCAGATCAAAAGCAACAACCTCATGTCCATGATCCAGCAAATTTTGACCCAAATTAAAACCCATTTTTCCTAACCCAACTAATCCTACTTTCATGTAAATTCCCTCCGATTTATAGATTCTTGTGATGTATTTTAGCTAAATTGGCAAAAAAAACAGGCAGGGGCTTAAGCCCCTGGCCGTATAGATTCCTGCGCTGCTGCAACTTCTGCTTGAGCGTCGAGAAGATCTGACTCCTGATCTGTATCATCAAACCACCAGCGGTCTTCACCCAAAAGCTCCATAGCCGCATCTGGACCATAAGAACCTGAAGCATAGGTATGAAGTGGCATTAGCCCCTCTTCCATAGCTTCCTGGATTGGTGTAACCCATTGCCATGACAGCTCGACTTCTTTCCAATGAGCGAAGAAAGTGGCGTCACCACGAAGTGCATCAAAGATCAGATTTTCGTAAGCTTCTGGTACGTCTGAAGTTCCGGCTTCATAAGTAGCGAGGACAGGTTCAAGTTTCCCTTTTTGCAGCTGATCCTTCGTATTCAACTGAAGCGTAATGGCTTCAGTTGGACCGATCTCGATGATGAGCAGATTTGGAACGTCATTCCCTTTATTTTTGTTATTGTTATCATTAAACGGTTCTTTAAATTCTATAACGATTCTTGTTGATTTCTCTTTCATTCTCTTGCCAGTACGGATATAGAACGGAACTTCATTCCACAATGGATCATCTATAAACAAACGCGCTGCAATAAACGTCTCATTTTGTGAGGATTGGCTAATTCCGGGTTCATCCAAGTAGCCTGCAACAGATTTACCTTTAATTTCACCTTCAGCATATTGTCCGCGGACAACATATTGATTAACTTCGTCTTTACTTAGCGGAATGAGGCGCTCCATGACATATCTTTTCTTCCCACGGATCTCTTCAGGTGTACTGCCTTTTGGAAGCTGCATCGCCATCATCATGAGCAATTGAAGCATATGGTTCTGGAACATATCACGAAGTGCCCCAGCTTTATCATAATAGCCTGCCCGTTCTTCAACGCCAACAATCTCACTCGCCGTAATTTGCACATTTGCGATATACCGATTTTTCCACAGTGCTCTAAGCACAGGATTTGAATATTTTAGAACTTCCAGATTCTGAACCATCGGTTTACCCAAGAAGTGGTCAATTCGGAAAATCTCCTCTTCAGTAAATACGGCATTCAAGCTGTCATTTAACTCTCTTGCTGTTTGCAAGTCTGTACCAAAAGGCTTCTCAATAATCAGACGCTTCCAGCCCTTCGTAGATCCCAGACCACTAGAGTGAATATTGGCGGCAATTTCCTTGAAAAACTCAGGACCCACCGATAAATAGAACATCCGATTCTCCGGAATGTTAAAAAATTGCTCACGACGTTTAACATGCTCCAGGAGCTTCAAATAATCCTCTGTATTACCTACATCTAGAACGCTATATTCAAAAGCTTCCAAGAAAACCTGCAACTGTGGAGATTCTACTGCTGGCTGTCTAGAAAATGTCTGCAAAGATTGCAGGACTTGCTTACGGAAAGCTTCAGTTGAAACTTCTCTTCTTCCTAATCCAATCACTGAGAGAGGACCTGAAATTTGACCATCTAAAAAGAGGTTATATAGTGCAGGATAGATTTTACGTTTTGCTAAATCTCCTGTAGCGCCAAAAAGCACAAATGTTGATGATTCCACTTTCATTCCTCCCGCTATTATATATTATTTATTAACTTACTTTTAATTACTAGCATACTCAGTAGAATCAATCATACGACTGATATTTTTATTCGTCAACCTCATTTCGACATTTACGAAAAGTTATTATTTTCACAAAGCTTCGAATTGGTAATTATGATTAATGTCACACCAATTATCTTATTGGATTATTCGTATTAATTTACTAGGAAATAATCCAAAAATAAGATAACAACCCGCTCCCAGCATGGCTTTTGGCGTTCTGACTTTACACACTCTGATTTAAAATTCTTCATCCAAAGCTGTTTACAACATAAACAAAATTCCCAGTCGCTTAAATAAGCTCATCCTTCCCCTGTGTTTCAAACTAACTTTAAGTAATAGAGTGGTTTGGTCTCGCGCGCCTTGATGAAGACTATGCGATTTGATTCCAAGTTTGGGAATTAAGCATAAAAAGTGACTGCTTCGAGGAATATTACTTGAGAATGCTCGAAGGAATTTTTGCTAAGCACATTGGAGTGACTGGAGTCTGTGAAGAGAACGATTGGGGATGAGATGACGTTTGCAAAGAGTACCATTGGGGATAGGTTAAGCGAACCTTGTGAAATGAAGTGAACCATTAGGATTGTCCTGAAGTTTGCTAGGTGAACCGTGTGGATGTCTTGAGTTTGCTAGGTGAACCATTGGGAATGTCCTGAAGTTTGCTAAGAGTACCCTGTGAGTGTAGTTTGCTAAGTGTGCGCTTTGGGGGATCACTTAAAAGTTCGCATAGAGCGTCTTTAGATCCAGTTTGAAGTAACATTTATGTTTACCCGCATCTCCGGCTACGGCGAGATCAGACCTTGGAGTCCTTAGACGTCGATTCTTACTCATCTGCGGTGGTTTTATGTCCACACCATGGAGGAAACGGACTCAGGTGCCCTCAAACGTCGATTCGTTCTCGTCTGCCGTGGCCTTATGTCCACACTAACTATCGGTTCGGACTCAGGTGACATTATTTCGCAGATTTAGACCATTTCGCCATGCTATCGGACCCAGATGCAGCTATTCGACCCAATCTACGCCTCTTTGGAGCAAAAACTTGGCAATAAGAGCTATGCGGTCCGATAATTCTGAAATATGCTCCAAAAACACCAAATAGCTGCGATACAGTCCGAACGATGATGTAGATCTTCAATCTTGGTTAGTCCGGACTCAGGTGACATTATACGTCGATACTTACTCATCTGCGGAGGCTACATGTTCTTGCCATCGATGGTCCGGACTCAGGAGATGCTATTTCGCAGATTTAGCCCATTTCGCCATGCTATCGGACCCAGATGCAGCTATTAAACCTAATTCGCTCCTCTCTGGAGCAAAAACTTGGCTATAAGAGCTATGCAGTCCGATAATTCTGAAAAATGCTCCAAAAACACCAAATAGCTGCAATACAGTCCGAACGGTAATGTAGTATCTTCAATCTTGCTAGTCCGGACTCAGATGACCTCAGACGTCAATTCGTTCTCGTCAGTTGAGGCTACATGTTTTCACTAACTATGGGTTTGGACTCAGGTGACATTCTACTTCGATACTTACTCGTCTGCGGAGGCTTCGAGTCCTCGCCATCGACGGTCCGGACTCAGGAGACGCTATTTCACAGATTTTGGTCATTTCGCCATGCTATCGGACTCAGATGTAGCTATTGCACCAAATTCACTCTTCTTTGGAGCAAAAACTTGGTAATAAGAGCTATGCGGTCCGATACTTCTGAATAATGCTCCAAAAACACCAAATAGCTGCAATACAGTCCGAACGGTGATCTAGTATCTTCAATCTTGCTAGTCCGGACTCAGCTGACATTATACGACGATACTTACTCGTCAACCTAGGCTGTATGTCCACACTAACTATGGGTTTGGACTCAGGTGACATTCTACTTCGATACTTACTCGTCTGCGGAGGCTTCGAGTCCTCGCCATCGATGGTCCGGACTCAGGAGACGCTATTTCGCAGATTCAGGTCATTTCGCCATGCTATCGGACTCAGATGCAACTATTCGACCCAATGTACTCCTCTTTGGAGCAAAAACTTGGCTATAAGAGCTATGCAGTCCGATAATTCTGAAAAATACTCCAAAAACACCAAATAGCTGCAATACAGTCCGAACGATGATGTAGTATCTTCAATCTTGGCTAGTCCGGACTCAGATGACCATAAACATCGATTCATACTCGTCAACCTAGACTGGATGTCCACACTAACTATGAGTTCGGACTCAGGAGACGTTATTTCGCAGATTTAGCCCATTTCGCCATGCTATCGGACTCAGATGCAGCTATTGAACCAAATCCACCCCTCTTTGGAGCAAATACTTGGCAATAAGAGCTATGCAGTCCGATACTTCTGAATAATACTCCAAAAAATCTAAATAGCTGCAATACAGTCCGAACGATGCTGTAGTATCATCAATCTTGGCTAGTCCGGACTCAGGTGACCTCAAACGTCGATTCGTTCTCGTATGCTAAGATTGCAAGTCTGCACCATCTTGAGATCGGACTCAGGAGACCTTACACGTAGATACCTCGTCATCCCCATGGATCAATCAGATCCGGAAGTCCTTATAACGCAGATTCAAACCACCTCACAATAGACTAGTTACCAGCCAAGTTTACAATGCCATTTGTTTAGAGCCGGTACATTAAGTGTTATAGTTAATGAACATAAGATTTTTCATTCAGTTCACGAAAGGAAGGAGTATTTTCATGAATATGGAGCAATGGGAAAGAATTCGGACGGGACAGGGATTTATAGCTGCCTTGGATCAAAGTGGTGGCAGTACACCAAAAGCGCTGCTGCAATATGGTGTTGCAGAGGACAGTTACTCTAATGAAGATCAAATGTATGGGTTGGTTCACGAGATGAGAACGCGCATTATCAAGAGCCCTGCATTTGATTCAAAGCATATACTGGGTGCAATCTTATTTGAGAACACAATGGATCGTTCCATAGACGGGCAATATACTGCCGATTTTCTATGGGAGAAAAAAGGGATTGTGCCTTTCCTGAAAATCGATAAAGGTCTTGCCGACCCTGAAGACGGAGTACAACTAATGAAGCCTATTCCCGGCTTGAGTGATCTTCTGAAGCGGGCCAACGAACGTAACATCTTTGGTACAAAAATGCGCTCGGTGATTAAAGAGGCTAATCCTTCCGGTATCAAAAAGGTGGTTGAACAGCAGTTTGAAATCGGTAAGCAGATTTTAGCAGCGGGACTCGTACCTATTATCGAACCGGAAGTTGATATCCACAGTGCTGATAAAACGGCTTCAGAGAAGCTGCTAAAAGAAGAACTATCGGCCCAATTGTCTACGCTGGGCAAAGACGTGAAGGTCATGCTTAAGCTCTCCATCCCAACGGAGAATAATTTCTACCGTGAATTAATGGAGAATCCTCATGTTTTGCGAATTGTCGCTTTGTCCGGCGGTTACACACAAGCAGAGGCCAACGATAAGCTCGCCCATAATCAAGGACTGATCGCCAGCTTCTCACGTGCGTTATCACAGGGACTAAGCGCTGGGCAGTCAGAAGAAGAGTTTAACGCGCTCCTCTCCAAATCTGTAGAAGCGATTTATGCAGCCTCTATTAAATAAGATCCTCATTTAAACCAGACACATAAAAAGAGCTGTTTCCCTGACAGGTGTTCCCTGCTGGGTAGCAGCTCTTTTTTTATGATGAGAATTTACTTTAAAAGTCTAGAACTTTCAGATTAAACGCCATTTCATCTACTCATTCAGCCCACACAAGCATGCAATGGGTTTGTTAAAGTCCCTTACATCTTATCTAAGGACCACACCTGTACCTAAAACACATTAATCAACCAATTCTCTGTTGTTTCTTGGTACACCATCCATAATTCCTGTTTTTAATCCAGCGCATTTCATTACCCAATAATTTCTTGATCTTACGCAAAAAAGGCTTCCACCACGCAAGTACGCGAGGTAGAAACCTAATCGATTACTTCTATGTTATCTTAAATCGAAACCACGAGGATTAATGCAATTAAAGCTGGCAGTCCTTGCATAAATAAAATAGACTTTTTCACCGTCAGTCCGCCATATAACGCTGCCACTATAACAGTTGATAAGAAGAAGATTTCAATTTGATGACCGAAATTTACATTCGGATGAACCAATCCCCAAATTAAACCTGCCGCCAAAAATCCATTGTATAACCCTTGGTTCGCTGCCAGTGTTTTAGAAGCATCCGCAACTTCCTGTGTCATTCCAAAGACTCGAAGCCCTTTTGGCTTTGACCAAGCGAACATTTCTAAATAAACAATATAGATATGTATTAACGCAACAACACCGACCATAATATTAGCTACCCATACCATCAAAATAACCACCTTATTTTAATTTGTGTACAATTTAATTGTATCACATTAAAACTCAAAAGTGTATACAACATCTCATAAACAATTCGACGCTAAAAAAGAATAGCCATAATCTTCAAAAAAAAGACTATCGCTATTCCATACGTAATGTTTTATGAAATTCTAAAATACTTTTGCAGCAATATAAACGGTTACGCTATTGTAAAAACCATAAAGAGAACCATTGCTCCAGACGAAATTGCTAGGATCTGAAATTCCCGTATTTTGAGACGCTTGATGTCCATGTTTCTCTGACCATAGACCTGAGCTATTTTGAAGCATGAAGTGGTAATCTACGTTATCCTCAGGAATATCGACTTTACCATTACCATTTGAGTCGATCCATCCCACTCTTAGTGCAATTCGATGTTCATCGGAATTAATCGCTGCAGTTCGGCCCGGAAGTATCCGCCAACCCGGTTTAAAGTATAAAGGATTCGTATTGCCATCTTGAACCACAAGACCAGCAGTATAATACACGTTAGTAAAATAGGCAGGATCTCTGACATTTGAGACCCCGTCTCCATCACCAGGGTTGATTGCCCCTGGAAATCTTAAGGCATAACCATAACAGTTAATCCCATAACTATTTTCGGCTGTATACGGCCACGCATGACCATAAGCGGAAGCTAGAGTTGCTTGCGGAGAATCAGGTTCAAAAGTAGGTGTTATTAGCTCCGGTGCTAACAATTCATTATTAATAAGATTGTCATCTGCCGGGGGTACAAAGCTTGATGACTCTTTGAGTTCTCCAACTGTAGTAACATTTCCTTGTGTGTCCACAATAATCGTATCGTCGCCCTTCCATTCTCCAACCCAAACCTTTTCCGGTCCAGAAGTTTGGACTTCTTTCAAATTACTGACGTCGACGTCGATAGGTGCGGCCATTGCAGCAGAGGACAGGGCCAGATTCAGTAAGAGCGTGCAGGTTATTGCGGCTTTATAAGTCTTTTTCAAAATCATAAACATCCCTTTCTATGTAAGATAAGTAAAAATTAACATTTTATCCTAAAATAGACTATGAAGAATGTTATGGTTTTTCCGAACACCTATAAAGCTTTATATTCAAAGTAGTCAAAATAAGCCGGCTTCGCTTGCTGATCCAAATCCTGAGCACATACCCCGACATAGGAACCGGTAAAGCCAAGCTTGCCGCCATATTCATCCGAAAGCGTACCAAAATCTAAGGGAGTACAGACAGCTGTCCAATTCACCCCGTCTGATGAAGCATAAAACAACAGATCACGTCCATGAATTTCCGCCTTTAGATAATAACGATCCCAATCTTTCACAGATAGCTGCATAGAGGAAATCTCATCGTATTTGCCACCTCTACACAGCACAACGCCCAAACTAGTTCCACGAATCTCATCTGCGGTAACACGCAAATAATAGTAATCACTGTCATCATAATAGAGGACTAACCCAGCCATTTGCAGGAAGCTATCCGGCTCGAATTCCAGACAGGTTGTAGCTGAGCATTCAAAATGTTGAATCGGCCGGGCAATTAAACTCTGATCATGCAGTGAAGCTAATGACTCTCTGCCGCGCAGACGAAGAAAACCCGGACGTTCCTTCAAGCTAACCCAAGATTCATCAAAAGGCACACGCAAGCTTTGGTATGGAAGTCCAAGAACCTCTCCATCAAATTCATCTCGGTTTGGCAGCTCCTCAAAAGTGAATATCGGCAGTTCAGGAGCCACGGTCTCCAATGCAGGCAGCTTCCCTCCGTGGGCCAATCGCAACCAGCCATCCTCTGTCCATTCACAACGTTGAATCGCAGTTTCCCGGCCTAACGGATTCATCGTTGACGTTCCCGGAATCGGGCGTGTGCATAAATGCGCCATGTACCAGTCCCCATTCTGAGTCTCTACGAGCGATCCGTGCCCTGCTTGCTGAAACGGGTAGGTCAGATCATGTGCCGTGGTCATAATCGGGAAATCCGGATCAGTCTCATAAGGACCTGTGAGGCTTCGGCTTCTAGCTAAGGTGACCATATGGTTGATGCCGGTGCCTCCTTCAGCTGTCAGTAAGTAATAGTACCCATCCTTCTGGTACAATTGCGGACCTTCGGTCACTCCGATAGGTGTCCCTTTATAAATTTCATGGATAGGTCCCGTTAATTTGCCAGTCTCCGGGTCATATTGCTGCATAATGATGCCAGAGAAGTTATTGTGATTTTTACGGAAATCCCAACGCATATTAAGCAGCCATTTGGTCCCTTCCAGATCATGGAACAAAAATGGATCAAATCCGCTGCCATTAAGTCTAACCGGCTCACTCCACGGGCCCATGATATCCGTCGCTGTAATTAAATAATTATGCAGATCTTTATATACACTTTTGCGAGATTTCACATCTGTAAATAGCAGATAAAATACGCCTTGGTCATAAGAAAGCGCGGGTGCCCAAATGGAACCAGAGCTTACGTTACCACGCAGATCTACTTGTGAGGCTTCTGTCAGAACACGTGAAATGGAATGCCAATGAACCAGATCCTTGGAATGATGAATTTCTACACCTGGAAACCATTCAAAAGTAGAGGTTGCGATATAATAATCATCCCCTACTCTAATAAAAGACGGATCTGGATGAAAACCTGCCAACACCGGATTAACAATTTTTTGCGTCATAATGTTACCCTCCACTACCGGATTTTTCATAGTTTAACGTATTTATTGTATCGCTTTCATAACGATTAAAGTTATAATGAGATATAAGAAAATGTTTGTATTTTGTCATCTTGGAGGGCCTATGAAGCAGCTGTTCGAACCTGTTGTTTTTGAAGAACATAAGACCTTGATTTGGGATTATAAAATATATACCGACGACTATTACAAAGGTTATTATCACTGGCATCAATGCTGTGAAGTCATGTTCGTGTATGGCGGACAGGGAAACGTTGTTGTGAATCAGCAGATGTACGATATCCGCAGGGGAATGTTATTCTTTTTCCAGCCCTATCAGCTGCACCGGATCTATTCTGAGGTTTCTCCCGAATGTCCTTTTGAACGAACTATCTTCTACATTGATCCACATGTTGCTGAACACCTGCTGGAGGGTTTTGCGAAAAGGAAGGCTTTATTCACAGCGCTTTGGCAAGGGAAAAATACACATTGTGCCTTTGATCTTAAGGATCACGTTGAGTCTGTGGAGTGGATTCTGGAGCAATATAATCACAATAAAAAAGTCAGTCTGACTGAGGATACCGAAGACATTTCACTGTTAATTCTTCAATTATTGAGCAATATAGGAACTGAAGATCAGCATGTATTCCAATCCGGAGAACGGCGAACCTTGCGTTATTCTGAGAAAATCATGAGTTTTATCGAAGAGCATTATCATGAGGAGGTTAATCTGGATCAGTTGGCTGAGGAGATTCACTTGTCCAAATCCTATATCTCCAGAATCTTTCATCAGGAAACCGGAGGAAGGCTTGTTGATTATCTGACTGCCCGCCGGATCAAACAGGCCTGCCGCTTGTTAGGAACGACAGACCTGCCTGTGGAGCAAATCGGAATCACTGTTGGTTTTCCAAATGCCTCTTATTTCAATCAACTGTTCAAAAGAGTCCTAGGGACGACGCCATTAAAATATAGAAAAAGTAATTAGATCCAATCTACACAACCGTATTTTTTTCAGTCACGAAGAGTATATTTTTAGCAAAATGATTAATATCTATCAGCTCTGGGCGGGGGGCGTCCACCAGTTCACCATTGATCCTTAAATTGACAAAGGTCACATTTTCAACAGCTCTCTCTTCGTCATATCCATAAATTCGTGAAGGGTTGGCCGTCCCGCTATAGCTGATGTCGCGAAATGTAATGTCCCGGATGCTTGTCCCCGGCTCTGGATTGTAATCCTTGTTATAGACCACCCGCACATCAATTAGCTGCCCCCGCTCAATACGCTCTACACGTATATTTTCATATAGAACATTACATACCCTATTTCGATCCCCGGCATTAATCGCCAGTGCCCCCCAATAGTTCTCTTGCGGTTCGTGATGATTCAAGATATCAATATTTGCAAAAACAATAGACTCAATGGTGTCCCCGTTCCGTTCATGGTCCCCATGTGTACCAATCATTAATGGATGAGCGACATCCGCCCACAGAATGGAATCACGAACTCTAATATTACGGGTATCCCCATAAAAATCCCATCTCGAGCCGTAAATAGCAATACAATCATCCGAATTACGCATAAAAACATCCCGGATTCTAACCTCGGAACTAGACATAATATCAATGCCATCAGACCACCCCCGAGTGCTAAACGATTTGAAATTATCAATCACAATCTGCTCAGACTGCCCGATGAAAATGCTGTAATGTGGCGGATCAATCACGGTAATACCTTCCACATTTATAGATCGTGAAAAAACAATTCGTATCCCTCGAAAGGCCGAGAATCGATGAAAATCCGCAAGATAAATTATACCGCGACCACGAATGGATACATCATGAACTCCCTCGCATACCAAGGAACCTACAAGCACTGAACCTCCGGCAAGATACACCGTGGTTTCCGAAGGGACCGGCAATACTGTTTCTTCTATATAATGTGTGCCTGGAGCGAAATAAAGCACCTTCCTTTTTTCACGAGGATCAGCAGCGGCATTATCCAGCAGCCGTAAAAGATCAGGTTTCCGGTGTATACCCGGTTGGACTACTAGAACATTAGCATCCTCTGGTTGAGGGGCATCCTTCTCCTTAGGGTTAGCAAATAAATGCAGATTTCGAAAAATATCACCGTTGATCTCAATCGATAACTTTTGCGGACCTGTTAGCTTAAACAAAATGGTATTTCCATGATATTCGTAAGAGATCCCTCGCGAAGCCGGAGCAATGTTCACACAATCAATCTCCGTATAAAGACAGGTGACTTCAACTTCTACTGTACCTTCCAGATCAAAATAAGCCATGGATGCAGGACGCACCTCATGCATATCTACCTTAACCTCGTAAATAAACAAGCTATGCCATTCTCCTTCAGGCTGCCGTACTCTAACCTTATAATCCTCACGTCCCGGGATATCTTTAGATGCTTTATATACTTGTAAATCATCCACTTTACCATCCTCCTGTTCATTTCGATTGTATCGTTTCCAACACCGATAAAGTTTTAATGTGTTATGCAGAAATGTTTGTATTTTGTCAGTTTTAGATTATAAGCCAACTTCAACATGACAATAATCAAACATTTCCTTATATCAAAACACAACTTTCCTGAGCTTTAGAAAGCTATACTCATAACATCCTAATTTCACTGGAGGCAGTAATAATGAAAAACCTTTATTGGCAGGAGATCATGGGGAGACTCGATACAAAAGTGGAACGTATGATAGAGCAAATCGGTGATAAGTGCCCGCATTTCGCCGGAAAAGATGGCAAATTTGATGATATCGGTTCAGACTGGTGGACCACAGGTTTCTGGCCTGGACTCCTCTGGATCATGCATGATATGACCGGAAAAGATCTTTACAAGGAGGCTGCTTGGCATTGGGACGGTACCTTGGAGGAATGGTTTGTTAAACCAACGGTTGAGATGCATCACGATGTGGGATTCCAATTCCTTCCGACAGCTGTAATCAAACATACAATTACAGGTGACGAAGATGCCCTGCGCAGAGGGATTGAAGCAGCGAATTTCCTCGCCGCCCGCTATAATCCTGTAGGCAAATTCATCCGCGCATGGAATGAAGATAAATACGGCTGGGTAATTATCGACTGTATGTTAAATATCTCCCTGCTGTTTTGGGCCAGCAAAGTGACAGGTGATCCCCGCTATAAGCATATTGCAATTAGCCACGCCGAAACGACAATGCAATATGGCATACGTGAGGATGGATCCACCAAACATATTATTTCTTTTGACGCAGAGACAGGTGCTTATCTTGAGAATTTTGGCGGTCAAGGCTACTCGGCTGAATCCTCTTGGAGCCGAGGAACAGCTTGGGGATTGTACGGCTTTATCAATACTTATCGCCACACTGATGATGAACGTTTCCTGAACACTGCTAAGCGGATCGCACATTATTTCATCTCTGCTTTGCCTGAGGATCAAGTCCCTTATTGGGATTTCCGCCTAGAGGATGACACCCGGATGTTCCGAGATAGCTCCGCAGCCTCTATAGCCGCTTCAGGATTATTAGAGCTTGCAGATATCGTACCCTTAGGCGAAAAAAGTCTATATGCAAATGCAGCGGAGCGAATTCTGCGCTCACTGACGGAAAATTACGCAACCTGGGAGCTGCCAGAGCATGAAGCGATTTTATTGCACGGAACTGGCAGTGGCAATTCCTTCATTGATGTATCCCTGATCTATGGAGACTACTATTATATTGAAGCTGTCGCTAAATTAAATGGCTGGAAACATCGGATATTCTAATTGCAGATAGTTAATTTAAACAACAAAAAGACACCTCTCTTGAGGTGTCTTTATATATTTCAGGCTATTCGTTCACCAGTGCCGCAGCACCCTCCAGTAGCATCAAGCCGCTGAGTTGAATACTCAGCTGAACCGGAAGCTCCGGTTTCACTTCCCACGATGAACTGCACAGACCCAGTTGTTTATCCAGACCTTTTTCCCACAACTGCATTGCATTGGCCAATATGACCTCGCGAATACGGATATTTACAGGAGATATTTTACAGAGCTGAACCAAATAACGAATCAGAATGCCCTTGAACAATCCAGTATCATCAATGCCTTCATCAGGCAACATCAGATTAATTGGATCGCATAACCGATCAATACATGTATTAGCCGTTCGATTCGCATCTTCTAAGTAATGAACATCACCCGTATTCTTGTAAAGCTCTAGGCCAGCGCCTAGAAACACCCCCTGACAGTAAGTAAACTCCCAGTCGTAATCGATCTGGCCATCCCCGAGTCTATTCATCCCATCCCACACAAAACCAGTCGTAGAATCCATCAAATATATCTTGTTCCATTCATAGATACGGAGCGCCCACTCCAGATCCTCTTGCTTATGAAAAAGTTCATATAACCGGGCTGCAAGGATGACGGCAGGTGCATTGGCAGGTGTGTTTTTATAATCTAGCTGATCCTTCTTCCACGCCAGACCTCCACCCAACTGTTCATTCCAAGCCGTCTTAATATCCTCCCATAGATCAAGCACAGCATTTAAATAGGCTTCATGTCCTGTTACCCGATAAGCACGCAGCAACGCCAATGCTGTCCATTCCATATCATCATAGTAATTATGCCTGAAATTCCCCCCGTTATAAGCTTGCAGACTCTGACTTATCTCCTTAAATCTCAAGGAATACACAGGATCTCCACTACGCTCATAACCATCTACTAAAATATCAATGACATGAGCCTGCCACCAATAATAAAAGTTTTCCCCCGCAACGTTGTACGCTCTGGGATACCATTGGTTCATGATCCCCGTCTCAGCATTATAATAATTACGTAGTAGACATTGTTGGAACCACTCGGACTTTTCCTGCCAACTGACTGCTTCTATGGCTTCCTTTGCTTGTGTCATTAAGAACTCACCTCAACCCTGTTCCTTAGTTAATTCAGCCATCTTCTCCAGCAGCTTAATCGCACTAAGCTGGGAGCTGAGCTGAATTACACCAGCAGAGGACGAAGTCCAATCTGTGCCAAACAACACTTTATCCTCTGACTTTCCTTGTTCCCAGAGACATTCTGCATTCGCTCGCAGGAAAGCTCCAGCTTTAACTGCTGCGGAATCAGCTTTGACCCATTCAGCTGTATAGCGAATCAGGATTCCTTTAAACAGTCCCGCATCACCATTTCCTTCATCTGGCAGCACACCTCCCTCAGAGTCAGCAAGTTCATGGGCTGCGGCGGCAAAGGTTAGACGAGCATCCTCTAAATATTCCTGCTCTTTAGTGATACGGTACAGTTCAACTGCTGCGCCAATGAAAACACCTTGGTTGTAGGAGTATTTCCAATCTTTATCGATCTTTCCATCGCCAGTGCGATTCATGCCATCCCATACAAAACCCGTTGCCGGATCTACTAGATGCTCTTTTTGCCATCTGTATATTTTTAACGCCCATTCAAGATTGCCAGCTTCACCAAAAGCTTGATACAAGCGTGCCGCAAGTATAGCTGCCGGTGCGTTGGCTGGTGTATTTTTATAATCCAACTGTGATTTCTGCCAAGCAATTCCACCGCCCATATGCTCGTTCCAACCTGTCTGAATGTCGTTCCATAAAAGAAGGGCTGTATCTTTATAACCTTCCACTCCTGTTGCTTGATAAGCACGAAGCCACGCGAGAGCCATCCATTCCATATCATCATACAACTCATTTGGCCACATACCACCATTTCGTTGTAACAGACCTTCATGAAGTGCGGAAAGCCTTTTGGCATACCAGTTCTCTCCAGTCCGCTGTAGTCCATCTACCAATACATCCACAGCATGGGCCATCCACCAATAATGAAAAATCGTGTTGCATTCTCCATTTGGACAAGGTGTTTCTATATTGTACATTTTGATCGCTTCATTCCAGAAGAATGAATCCAATGCAGCTTGTGCTTGATTCGCCCGTTCCTCCCAAATCCCTATCTCCAATTGATTCATATAGACTCTCTCCCTGGTTCGATTTTTATTGCATTAACCCTTAATACCACTGAAGGCTATCCCCTGTACAAAATAACGCTGAAGAGCTAAAAACAACACCAATATCGGCAAGATTGCTACTAGCGCTCCAGCCATCATTGGACCGTAGTCTGTTTGAAAATTATAAGAAAAAGCTTGAAGTCCCATCTGAATCGTTGCTTTGTCAGGATCATTCAGCACAATCATTGGCCACAAGAAACTGTTCCAGCCCGCTTGGAAGGTAAAGATACTTAAAGTAGCCAGCGCAGGTTTAGTCAACGGCAAATATATCCGCCAAAATATTTTAAACTCTCCACAGCCTTCGATCCGGGCCATTTCCATCATGTCACTAGGCAAGGTGAGAAAGAATTGCCGCATGAAGAACACAGCAAAGGTTCCAGAAGCGCCCGGAAGAATAATCCCCCAGAATGAGTTCATCAGCCCGTTACCCCCGCTACCAAAAATATCATTTCCTCCAAAAAGAGGAATATGGCGCATGACATAAACCGTGGGGATCATCGTCACAATGCCTGGTATCATCATCGCCGCAAGCAGCACGCGGAATATCGGCTTATTGAGCTTAAAATTCAATTTTGCGAATGCATAACCACTGATAGAACCAAAGAACAGATTCGCCAATACACCCGCTACTGCAAGTACAAGCGAATTCCAGAAATAGAGCGCAAACGGAACCGTAGTAAATGCCTTACGATAGTGTTCTAAGGTCAAATGTGAAGGAAACCACCGGATGGGCATGGCGAAGATCTCTTCGTCAGGCTTCAAGGATGTAAGAACACTCCAATAAAAAGGTAGAAACATTACGATAGCAATAACTATGCACACTATATAATAGATAGATTTGCTTAAGCTTCTTTTTAATAACGAACTTCCGCTAGTATCCATACCTCTATCTCCCTTCTGCATGGCAAGCCCGGCTTATACAATGGACTCCTCCGCCTTTGTGATCCGCATGTTTATTAGTGAGAAAATGAGAATCGCCACAGCAAGCACAAATGCTTGTGCAGACGCATACCCCATTTGCAATTGATTAAAGCCCTGCTGATAGATCAGATAAACTGGAGTCTTTGTCATATTCGCCGGACCACCCTGCGTCAGCACAAAAGCTTGGTCGAACAACTGCAACGCACCAATGATTGACATCGTACTGACAAGAAAGGTTGTTGGTCGCAGCTGCGGCCAAGTAATAAACCGGAAACAAGCCAGCTTATTAGCACCGTCCAGCCGTGCAGATTCATACAAATAGTCGGGCACGCCCTGCAGACCTGCCAAGTAGATAATCATATTAGAACCTACCGATTGCCAGAGGGTAAGCATAATAATGGATAACATCGCCGTTCGGGTCTCGGATAACCAAGCTGGACCCGTAATCCCAACATAAGACAACAATCCGTTAACCAAACCAAATTCAGGATGCAAAAGCCAGATCCAAACGGTAGCAGCAGCAACGGCGGATGTAAGGGTAGGCAGATAATTCAATGTGCGGAACAACTTTACCCCACGCCAGGATCGACTAAGCAGAATCCCGAGGAGAAGCGAAATCAGAATATTAAATGGAACGAAAATGATGGAATACAGAAATACATTTCGGAATGTTTTCCATAACAAACTGTCCTCTATCAAACGGCGATAGTTATCAAAACCGATCCAATCGTTTCTACTAAGTACATCGTAGTTGGTAAAGCTTAAATATAGCGCCATTACCACAGGGATGACTGTGAATACTGTAAACAGCAATACCGTGGGTGTAATAAACAGATAAGCCGTCCGCGCCTGATGTTTCTCTAGCTTTCTGATGGAAGCCATTTCAGCTACCCCCTCCTAAGCAAAAGGGAGGCGAAACCTCCCTTCACTTCAAATGTCTTACTTATTATTTCACTACTTCATTATCCTTCAGCATTTTGTCGCCCTCTTCTTGCGATTTCTTCAAGGTCTCATCAATGCTCATCTTGTTTTGCTGATTAAGCTGCAAATTAGGGGCCAAAGCATCAGTCTCCATCACGGAATATCCAGGATGGTTCGGACGAACCTTGGCGAACTCCAACGTTTCCAGAAACGGCTGCCACTTTGGATCATCCTTGAAAAATGGATCTTCCATCGATGGCTTATAACCCGGCAGGTTTAGACTCGTCTTTGCCCAGAGCAACGCGTTATCCTTGTTCGCTGTCCACCATTTGATGAACTCCCATGCTTCTTCCTTATGTTTGGAGCCTTCTGGAATCACTAGCCCAAATCCACCCATGACACTACCTTTATCACCATTTGGTCCGGCCGGAGGAGGAACGATTCCATAATCCAGGTCTTTACCATATTTGTTATAGGTGCTGAGCATCCACGGACCGGAATACAGCATAGCCACTTTACCTGTGACAAAAGCATCTTGCCCTTCACCAAGTCCAAGTTCGAACCCTACTTTATACACTTTGTCCTTGTTCATTAGGCGATCCCAGAACTCAAGCACCTGCTTGCCCTGCTCATTATTAAAATTGGTCTTTCCATCCTCTGTAAGCATGGTGCCGCCAGCCTGTTGGAGATACATATTAAAAAGTCCCAAATCTCCCATAGAAAAACCTGCAGTCTCCAATTTATTTCCATTCCATTTCGTTAGCTTCGTAGCCGCTGCCTCTAACTCATCCCAAGTTGTTGGAGGCTGAAGTCCTGCTTCTGCGAGCAGCTTCTTATTATAGAAAAGAGCACGGGCATCTACTGTAAGCGGCAGCCCATATAATTTGTCATCGTATGAAAGCTCCCGTAGGGATTCACTGTAGAAATCATCTTCGGAAATACCGTCACGCGTTAAGTATTCATCCACCGGATGCAGTACATTTTTCGGGGCATACAGCGAAGTTCTCCAACGGTCCCAAAACAGTACATCAGGAGTGCCGCCATTGGTCGCAGAAGTTAGGAATTTCGTGATCATATCCTGTTGCAGCACATATTTTACGTGAATTTTATCCTGCGATTTATTAAAAGCATCCACCATGGTCTCGAATTGCTTCTGCCCCTCACCGCCCCAATCTCCCCAGAAGGTAAGCTCTGTCTTTTTCCCGGTACTGCTCCCAGCTTTGCTTGTGTTTCCGGTCTCTTTGTCCGCAGATCCGTTATTACCGCCGCAGCCCGCAGCAAGTGCAGTAGTCATTACCAAAACAATTGAGGTAACCAGCCATTTTTTCATGTTCTCTATCCCCTTTAGAGTCGATTATTCAAACCTTGTTGGTCTCATCCGCGCTTAATCTGCTTACCACAGCGCATGAGTACAAGCTCACAGAACATCATGTTTGCCCAAGAGAACCATGGACGTGTAAATTCATCAGGATTATCCACATGAAACCCTTCATGCATAAATCCAGTTCCTGCATCCGTCTTCTCCAGCAGATGAAGTAAGGCTTCCTGTTCCTCAAAGCGGGTAGATGTCATTCCCTGCATCGCTAAAGCTATGGGCCAGATATACCGATTTGGCGTATGCGGACTTCCAATGCCAGCAGCTGCTTTTCCTGCGAAAAAATAAGGATTAGTGCTACTTAAAATAAGTTCACGGGTATTTTTATAAATAAGATCATCAGCAGTCACATAACCCAAATAAGGGATAGAGAGTAGACTAGGTACATTTGCATCATCCATAAAATTCACCTGTCCCAGACCATCTACTTCATAAGCATAGACCGCTCCAAACTCTGGATGTTCTACAATTCCATACTCACTTATTCCCTTATTAAGCTGGTCAGATAGTTTTCTAGCTTTCTTTTCCAGCTCCTGATCACCTAAAATCTCACGGGCAATTTCACACACATATCGTAAAACAACCACCGCGAACATATTGGCCGGAACCAAATACCCATATTCACAGGCATCGTCACTAGGACGAAATCCAGACCAAGTCATTCCGGTATAAGCCGTCAACGTCCCTTTGCCTTCTCGAGCTAACGTATCCGTGGGCGGACAGTTCATCCGTTGAAAAAGATATTTTGAATCGCGCTCATGGTTCTGTTCGGTAGTCCATAATGTTATGATTCTTTCTACGCCTGTTACAAACGACTCATTAAACTGACTAGTACGGCCCGAATTCTTCCAGAGCAGATAACTCAGTTGGATTGGATAACATAACGAATCAATTTCATATTTTCTTTCCCAGACTCCCGGGCTCATCTCCGTCAGATCCTCTTGGTGGCCATGCCCACTTTCTTCTTCATTGAATGCGTTAGCATACGGATCAAGCTGGATGTAAGTAAATTGTCTACGTACAAGTCCCTCAATCATGTCTGCAATTTCTTCATCTTCGGAGGCAAGGATTAGGAAAGGTCTGACCTGTGCGGCGGAATCCCGTAGCCACATCGCTGGAATATCTCCGGTAATAACAAAAGTGCTTCCGTTTGGCATTCGTTTTAAGGTTGTGTTCCAGGTGTTGGCCATACATTTCTCGAACATTTCGGCTAATTTCGGGCGATCACTCAGCTGTGCTTTTACGCTAGATGCCAGTTTATGCATTGACTCGGGTATTTCTCTAGTTGCTTTCAGTTATAATACCCCCTTTTTCTTTTTAAATTTGAAGCGCTTTCATTGATTAGTATATTGTCATGTAATTAGTATGTCAATATGTTTATTTTATTATAATGATATATCAATACATCTATAATGATAAATACATATCTAAAACAAATAAAAAAACCCATCCAAAAAGATAGGTTTTTATAACAACTAATATATGTTTAATTTGGAGAATAAGCCAAAATTCTATTTAGAGATAGATTGTTTAGCGGAGCTTGTGGATTCACCAGAAATTAACTCAGCTTCCAGCATTATCTTATTGGACACACTCTGCCCGTTCATAATTCGCAATACATTTTCTACTGCGAGCCGCCCCATCTCTTCTTCATTTTGCCGTAAATGGGTAAATGCATAACCCGAACCGAGTGGAGTTGGCGGACTATCAAAGCAAATGATCGAAATATCTTCTGGAATCCGTAGCCCAAGTCGTTGGACCGCTGTTCTAGCCAGCAGCGCAATATTATATTCCACAGCAAAAAGCGCCGTTATTGTTGGATTCTTTTGCAAATGAGAAATTAACCGTGAAATGTCATGTTCAATATTCTCATCGTTGAAGGAATCCGGTAGTGTTGAGGTCAAATCGCTGACCCACAATCCCTTGTCTACAGCTATTCCCCGTTCCGCATGCGCTTGAATAAATCCCTCTACCCGCTCTTCAAGAGCTGTGGTATCCGCTGGAGGTGGAGAGAGAAAGGAGATATGAGTATGCCCGAGATCAAATAAATACTCCGTACCTTTGAGTGCAGCCTGCATATTATCAGTACTGATCGATGCTGCTGCCACTCCTTTTAAATGGCGATCTACCAGAACTAGCGGGAACCGTCCTATCACCAATTTTAGAATCTCCGCATTAAAAAATTCACCTTGAGCCGGAAAAATGATCAGACCATCTACACCTAAGCTGAGCAACTTCTGAATAGATTTCTCTTCGTTCTCCGGCACCCCAAACGTTCTTCTTAAAACCAGAAAACAATCATTGTCACGTGAAGCCTGCTCCATGCCATAAATTAAGCCTGTGCCATAGCTGTTGCCAAAGTCGGTAATAACCAGACCGATCGTCTTTTCCTCATGGTTAAAGGAATTGAAAACAGTTCCGTCGGAGACCGTCCCCGGAGATATCGCTGATTCCATGTAATCGACTGCTGGATCTGCCACAAATGAACCTCTCCCCGGTTTTCTCACAATTAATTGTTCCGCGGCGAGCATTTCCAGAGCTTTTTTACTCGTAATCCGACTAACATTATAGGCTTCAGCCAGTTCTTTCTCTGAGGGAACCCGTTCCCCTTGTCCGTAGGATTTATTAACGATAAGCTGCTTCACTTCATCAAATATTTTTTCATACATCGGTTTGGATGATGTTGTCTCACTCATGACTTTCGTTATCTCCTGACTCTAATTTTTTCATCTTATACATAATAATATATCATGATATATTAAGTTTGTCGACAGTTGTGCGGCTACAGCAAAAAAAGAGGGAGGAAGGATGTAAAGTGGAAAAATACAAAACTTCGTATATAAACAGAGATAACCCGTATGCAGTGAATGCTGGTTAAATAAAGGCTAAGTAATCGCTATAAATATCATTTCTACTATATTCTTAGATAATATCAAACCGTATTTCATCTAACAAGTTTTTACACTTTTGTCCATTTGTTCTTTTTTTATTCAAAAACAGCTAACACAGGTCTATCGTAAATTGCTGTTCAGAATATATAATAGAGACTATCTGGTATAGAAAGGAAGTTGAATAGTTAATGAAATTTAATGATTATCGCTATGAGCGCCCGGATGTAGAGAAGTTCAAACAGGATTTTAACAACCTGCTTAAAGATCTCAATGACACCGAGCCATTAGAAGTGCAAAAGGCTTCCGTTACCGCTATTAACAAGCTTCGCAATGAGTTTGACACCCTGCAGACATTGGTTAGCGTTCGCCATTCGATCAATACAACAGATGAATTCTACAAGGCTGAACAGGAATTCATGGACGAGATTGGCCCTATCGTTCAGGAATACATAACGGACTACTACAAAGCACTCGTCAATTCCAAATACAGAGCCGAATTCGAACAAGAATGGGGCACGCAGCTGCTTCAGCTTGCAGAAGTAGCTCTGCGTACTTTTAGTCCAGAAATCATCGAAGATTTACAATTGGAGAACAAACTCTCTACAGAATACGCTCAGCTTATCGCGTCCGCCAAGATTCCATTCGAAGGCGAAGAACGGACACTGACTCAGCTTACTCCATTTGAATTGTCCACGGACCGCGATATGCGCAAACGTGCTTCACAAGCCAGATATGATTTTATGTCTGAACATGAGAGTGACTTTGATCGAATCTATGACGAGCTAGTTAAAGTCCGTGACCGCATTGCTAAAAAGCTTGGTTACAGCAACTTTGTTGAGCTAGGTTATGACCGGATGATGCGTACCGATTATAACGCCGACATGGTAGCCAACTTCCGGAAACAAGTTCTGGAGCATATCGTACCCGTCTCCCAACAGCTTAAGAAACGGCAGACTGAACGCCTAGGTCTGGATGCCTTGAAGTTTTATGACGAGAACTTCAGCTTCAAGACTGGCAATGCCACTCCTAAAGGAGATCCTGACTGGATTGTAGCTAACGGATCCAAGATGTACAAAGAGCTCTCTCCGGAAACTGATGAATTTTTTACTTTTATGTTGGATAACAATCTAGTGGATTTAGTAAGTAAAAAAGGTAAGCAAGGCGGTGGCTATTGTACTTACTTCAGCCAATACCAAGCACCTTTTATCTTCTCAAATTTCAATGGAACCTCAGGGGATATTGATGTCTTGACCCATGAAGTGGGGCATGCCTTCCAGGTGTATGAAAGCCGAAATATTAATGTACCTGAATATGCTTTTCCTACTTATGAAGCCTGTGAGATCCATTCCATGAGCATGGAGTTTTTTGCTTGGCCATGGATGGAATTGTTCTTTGAAGAGGATGCAGACAAATACCGTTTCAATCATTTGGCAGATAGCCTTCAGTTTATTCCTTACGGAGTTACTGTAGATGAATTCCAGCATTTTGTTTACAGCAATCCTGAAGCAACCCCTGCTGAACGTAAGCAAGCATGGCGAGAAATCGAGAAAAAATATTTGCCGCACCGCAATTATGAAGGTAATGCTTATCTGGAACAGGGTGGATTTTGGCATAAGCAAGGCCATATCTTCGCCTCCCCGTTCTATTACATTGACTATACACTAGCACAGCTATGTGCCTTCCAGTTCTGGAAACGTTCAAATGAAGATTTTAAATCCGCTTGGAGTGATTATTTAGAGTTATGTCAAGCTGGAGGAAGCAAATCCTTTATCAAGCTGGTTGAACTTGCGGGCCTGACTTCACCTTTTGAAGATGGCTGCATTAGTTCGGTCATTGGGGAGATTGAAAGCTGGTTAAACAGCATTAATGATAAAGAACTTTAATAATACCTTGCAATACCGATAAAAAAGCAATCCCTGCTTCTTAGCTGGGATTGCTTTATTTTCATATTAAGGTTATTTAGCGATAACGAATCAACAAGTCCAGTGGATAACGACCTGCATTACGGCCATACAAAGCTAGCCCGCCGTCCTCTGCTTGCAGCTCCAAACGGAAAACACGATTGCGATCCAGCTTCGCTGCTAACTGCCCCGGTACACTTGCCTTGCATAGGTAGCCATAAGATCCAGCCTCATCCAGCTTATTCGCTATTGGCTGATAATGCCAAGACAAAATCCCTCTGCTATCAGCCGGATCATCCGGTAAATAGAAAGAACCAATCCGCTGCCCATCCACCAGAACGTTCACTCGGGAAGGATGACGCTCTTCATCCGTCATATAATACGTATTCGGATTATATTCCACCCTCGCATCTGCCCCATGCATAAGATCAAGGCCCATATCATTAAGCTTCGTACCTTCAACATGCCGCGCCAGCAATCGTTTAGCACTTGCTTCGAAGATGATTTCGATCTCACCAATCATTGATTTATCTGCTGCATCTGGCAGTGTAACCTCGTATACATACTGACCTTGCCCAGCACCATTGATCTTAGATCCTTGGATAGCATCCCATTGATGCTTAAAGTTATGATCGGTATAAGCTCCCACTGGAATTTGAATAAATTCTCCTTCACCTTTAAACAATACAGTGTTATTACCGCCTCTTACATCAAAAGTAATGAAATTCCGCGTGATCGCTTCACCCTTCTCATTAATCAGAGAAACAGCAAGTATTGCAGCCGCCTCCTGACCAGGCATTGTAATGTTCAAAGAAGGAAGTATAGTGTTTCCAAAGTTATCCCATTTCACAGACATATGTCCACTTTGCGCAGTGACCCGAGTCCCCAAATTGTCGTACCACAGTTCCCATTTCAGCTTCAAATTATGACCGTGATAGCTGTCCGCGAAGCTCGAACCTAGCAAAGGTACTTTAACACTCTGCCCTGCTTCTACTGTCTGGCATGGAGGAGCATCTATCACGATAAAATCTGGGGAATGCAGATCCGCAATCGTCATCCCGGGAACAAAATCCCCATATCCAAAATCCTTATCGCTCCCGTCTAGCCGGTAATAACCATTGAACTCATTCGTAACATCACGGAATTCAGTAAATACGAATCCACATAGCTTATCATGCCGCCGGAATTCATTCATCATATAGCGGTAATGCCATGCCAAATCACTGTCCCCTGCACCACCTTCTATCCCCCACACGTTACCGCATTCGCTGTTCATTAGAGGGGCATCAGACTGTACGTTGCCGCCAATACAGTTAAACTCCGATCCCGGGAATGTTTTATCTATAACCTCATTTAAGTGGGCTTGCAGCTGCTCGTAACCATTAATGTAAAAGTGCCATGTATTAATATCCGATTCCACATGATCATAATTACACGGCGAGTTATCCTCAACAATTCTAGTCGGATCAAGCTGCTTCGCCCAGCGATATTTCTCCCGCACCCATTCCTGTGTCTCTTTAAGATAACTACTCTGCTGCTGTATATCACTTGTGAGGCTAGCCTCCTGAGCATCTGTCTTCAAACCCCAGGTCTCGTTGAACATAACCCACGAAAAAATAGATGGATGATTATAATCTCGTTCAATCACCTCAAGGGCTTCTCTCTCATAGGAGGCTCTGGCCTTGTCATCCGGATTACCCCAGAAACAAGGCATATCTTCCATAACAAGAATGCCAAGCTTATCCGCCCAATACAGCTTACGGGGTTCTTCGGGCTTAATATGAATTCGCACCATGTTTAGCCCTAAACGTTTCATTAGATAAATTTCATCCCGCATGTCTTCATCCGTTGGATAGGTGAAAAACCCTGTCTTGTGATAGGACTGATCAAGAGTACCGTTCAAATATATCGGCTTACCATTTAAGGTGATCCACCGATAATCACGATCTTCAAAGCGGGCAGTCTGAATTTCGCGAATTCCGAAATAAGTGCTGACTGTATCTGTACCAAACGATCCACTAAGCTGCAATTCACCTTCATATAAATAAGGATTTTCTGGACTCCACAAATGCGGATTGGGAACATCGATAGACAGCTTACATTCGTTCACCCCTGCTATAAGCTGCAGCTTCTCTGTATGAACAACAGAATGATCAGCGAATTGCAGCGTAAACTCTGCCGAACCCGTTTCATGCGCAATTATTCTTGTAGTTACCTTCACCTGTCCATCTATACGGGTCACAAACTTTGCATCTTTCATATAAGTTTCGGGACGTACTTCAAGCCATACAGGCTGCCAAATTCCACGGATTTCTCCATATCCTTGTTTGCCCCGCGCTTGATAAGCATGATCGAAATCCTCAGCTCTTACGACAATATTATTCTCACAATTAGCTGCCCAGTAAGGTGTAATATCAAATTCAAATGAACCATATCCACCTTGATGTGAACCTACATGTTCTCCATTTATCCACACATCACATGAATAATCTACTGCCCCAAAACGTAAAAACAATCGTGTTTGTTGGTCAACAGCCTGCCCATTCACGGTGCGGCGATACCAGCCTATTCCTTGTTGATCGCAGCCAATTCCGGATAAGGGACTTACCCAAGAAAAAGGTACAGTGATCATTGAGTCGTAAGCGATTTCAGGATTGGAGTACCATAACGCCTTCATACCTTCATTGTTCGGATCAAACTTAAATGACCATTGCCCATTCAAATTCATCCATTCATGACGTTGCCAATTTGGATGAGGGTGTTCAGAACGAGGAATCGCAAGTGTCTCAGAAGCTAATATAGAAGTTGTCATATGGCGAGCACAGCCTTTCAAAATAAGAAGTTGAGCCCATTTTAGCACCAGTATATGTTTTTCGCAATGTTTATTATGATTTTACAATACTCGTTCTTCATTGTACAATAACCTCAACCCATCCTATACGAAAAGGAACAAATATGATGAATGATATTTCACAAGAAACGATACGTTATCCCGCGTCACGAATTTTAGATGTAGCTAAAGCACTGTCTGGTGACGTCCGCGTCCGCATTCTTGAAGCCCTTGGAGAGAAGCCTATGAGTGTCAGTCAATTAGCTGAGACGTTAGGTGTAGCTCAGCCAACGATATCTATCAATGTGCAGACGTTAGAACAGGTTAATCTTATCTCATCTACACAAGGAGCAAATCGCGAAAAAATCTGTGCGGTCACCTGTCGCTCTATTCAACTCGATCTCCCTTCAAAGCTAGGGGATGGGCTGCATCAAACTGAGGAAATACATATGCCCATCGGAATGTTCTCCCACTGCTCCATACAACCGTCCTGCGGGATGGCCGGAAAAGATGGTGGTGTCATTGGCTCCCAAGATGATCCAAGAGCATTCTACATGCCTGAACGAGTCGATGCCTCTCTCTTATGGTTCGCAGAAGCCGGTTATGTCGAATACTATTTTGCCAACCCCCTGCCTCCAGGCGTCGAGTTGGACGAAATCCGCATTTCGGCAGAAGTATGCTCAGAAGCCCCTTCATTTCGAGAGGATTGGGCCAGTGATATCAGCTTATCCATCAATGACCAGTTAGTCGGGACTTGGACCTGTCCCTCCGATTTCGGGAACCGCAAAGGGAAACTGACCCCTGAACGTTGGAGAAGTGGAACTGAATATGGAGCTCTTACTACATGGAGTGTCTCGGAATCGGGCAGCAGCTGTAATGGTTCTCTCTCATCTTCCACTACAATCAGCTCTTTAAAGCTGGCGTTTAATGAACCTATTCGTGTACGTTTTGAAATTCGGGAGGATGCACTCAATAAACGAGGACTAAATCTGTTCGGAAGTGGGTTCGGGGACTATGCCCAGGATATCATACTGGCGTTTGTACGACGTCCGAAATGAGGAAAAAGAGGCAGGAGTGCCTCGGAAGTGGATCCAATGTTCACCAGCATCAAGAAGAACATCAACAATGGATGCACACTTCCAGCCCTGACCAGATGGACCTCTCTATTTCATACCAGTAGAGACATTATTTTGCTTCAACTTTTTTTAGATTCTCAGCGACTCTGAAGGTTACAATCTTGCTAATTAATTCATAAGGCATAGGCTTATCAATAGGGAATTGAACGGAACCTTTAGCACCTTTATAGCCTGATAATTCATCTTTAAAAGCATTAATTCCACTTGGAGTTGGATAGAATCCAATATGCTTGGGATAAGCAGCGAAATGCACCAAATTTCCGTGTAATGCAAAAGTAGGCATCTGATAGCTTATTTTTTCCTCTGCTTCCGGTGCCGCCTCTTTTATCACCTTTCTTAACGTATTAAGGATTTCCTGAACCTCAAGCGAAAACCCGGAAATATAGGCATCGATCGATTCATATGTGATTTTACTTTCATCCATGATATAACTCCTCTCTGGATCATCTCCACGATTTGCATAAATGTAGGGCCGCTAAAGCCTCAGCTTCAGTACTTTTGAACAACATTTTATCGCCTTGATTGCATTCGTAAATAAAATCATTCAGACTTTTGCTGTTATAGCTTGTAAATTCTCCTACGATAGCAACTCTCATCTGATAGTTTGTATATTTTTGTGCAATCTCACCAGCAACTCCAGACTTTAGCTCGAAAAAATCATCCGTAATCTGTTCCTTCCTCAGAAGCATTTTATCGCATCCTTGGTATTTCACATTCATCATTAAGTCTAAGGCATCCCTTACATTATTGATTATGATCTCCTCACCAGAGATTATAGCTACCGTTGAATCATTCTTATCATCCACTGTGATTTTCATTCAAGACTACTCCTTTTCCGCAAAGAATTTCTGCAACATTTTGATTACTCTGCTTAATCGCAACCGACCATGCAGATTCACCACTTTTTATTTTAGCAGAAATGTCGGCGCCATGTTCGATTTACAACTCTATTAGTTCTACATTATCCGTATGAAAAGCAGCAGAATGTAAGGAAGTATAACCATCACTATCGAATATATTATTCTCCATACTCGCAAGGTGCGGATGAGCTTTCAGGATTTCTTTCAGCCGTTCTGCATGGCCTGATTGTGCTGTCTGAAATACATCATTAATGATTAATTATCGTATAAACGAGCTAAGCCATAAAAAGAAAAGAGGATTCGTTCAATGTTCTTTGAACGAATCCTCTAATGATCACAATTCTGGAGCTCAGTAGATTAGATTAAATCCGACTTTTCAAGTAGCCGCTTCACGATCTCTGCAACCTCAGCTCTGGTCATATCATCTTTCGGAGCAAGCCCTTTACTGCTTCTTCCCTTGATAATGCCTGCCTGCAAAGTGTCAGTAACTCCACTGATTGCCCAGTTAGAAACCTTACTACTATCTGTAAATGGAGCTAACAAAACGTCAGCCGATTGAACAGAAAGCTTAGTCTGTAGCGCTGTAATTTTCATCGCTTTAGCAATAATTAACATCGCTTGTTCACGGGTAATATGTTCATCAGGGCGGAACATGCCATCTTCAAAACCATTGATTAATTGATAAGTAAATGCCGTGTTGATCGCACTGTTATACCAATCCGTGGTCTTTACATCTGAGAATGGTGTTGCAGCTTGTTCCATCTCAAGTCCCAGACCGCGCACAACAATCGCCGCAAACTCAGCACGGGTAATGACTTGATCCGGAGTAAATTGACCACTACCTGTTCCCTCAATGACTAATCGGGAGCCCATATCGTTCACTGCCTCTTTTGCCCAGTGATTAGCTACATCACTAAATTCAAGCGGATGCCAGATTACGGAGTAAGTACCTCCGCTTAAGCTGTTGATAGTAGCAAAATATTTGCCATCAATTACAACCACTTTAGTAGGAACATGGTGTACCGAACCTTCGGAATCAACGTACACTCCCGTTGTAATCTTGTTCGGGTCCATCCCTTCAGGAATGGCTATGGTACGTTTAACATACGTATTGAATTGGGAAAGTTCAATACTCTTATCTCCGTAGATACCTCTAGCCGTAAAATTAACTGGCGCGGAAACTAATGAGAAGGATCCTTTTTGCGCAGCTGCTTCTAAAGCTTTAACTTTATCGGCTGTAGGAGCACTAATTTCAATCTGTATCTTAATATCTTGCAAAGCTACCGACTTGCCGATTTGCTCGTTCAAAGCGTCAATATTAATTTGTTGAGCAGGCAGTGTAAATGTCGCATTTCCCGCTTTAATCTCAAGAATCGCTTGATTACCCTGCATATTTTTAACCATTTGTCCATTTAATTCGCCAACTATAACATCAGATTTACTATTTGCACCGATAGAAACTACTGTACCTTTACCTTCAGTGGCGAGCTTGTCCTCTAGCTTCTTCTGATCTAACACAATAGTGGTTAACGTTTGCTCATTCCGTTTACCATTCGTTGCGGTTCCAACTGTTTCAGCTTTACCATTGATTAGAATGGAAGCAGCATTTACCACAGGTGCCGGAGTTGGTGATGGGGTTGGTTGCGACGGAACAACAACATCACCACCAGATGGAGTGCTAGGAACAACTGCATTGGACTCAGCAGAGAATTCGCTGATGCCAGCTTTATTGATTGCCTGTACCGTGAAGGTATAGCTTGTTCCATTCGTCAAACCACTGATTGTCAGAGGACTTCCAGTTCCTGTAACCGTCAAACCTCCCGGATTAGCAGTTACAATATATCCTGTGATTTCGCTGCCTCCATCGTTCACCGGCGGGATAAAGGTGATGATTGCTTGACCATTCTCTGCAGTTGCAGTTACGGATGTTGGAATTCCAGGTGCTGTAACTGGTTTAACAGGTGCCTTCACAGTAACGGTTGTAGAAGCCGTATAACTACCATCTTTCGTCGTTACCGTTATGATGGCTGTTCCTTCACCAATCGGCGTTACTACTCCATAAACAACCTTAGCTACTGTCTCATCGCTCGAGCTCCAGATCATACCTTTATTTGTTGCATTAGCAGGTGCTACTGTCGCTTGTAGAGTTCCCTCGCCTTCACCCAATGTTAAGTTAAGTTCTGTCTGGTCTAAAGTCACCCCAGTTACGATAACGTCAGGTGGCTTAGGAGCGGCTACATTAACTGTGGTTGTAGCTGTAAAACTTCCATCTTTCGTCGTTACCGAAATAACTGCTGTCCCCTCACCAACCGGAGTTACTACTCCGTTCACAACGGTCGCGACTGTCTCATCACTAGAGCTCCAGATCACGTCTTTATCCGTTGCATTGGCAGGCTCTATTGTTGCTTTGAGGAGTCCATCAGCTTCACCAGCTGTTAAATTCAGTGTCTCCTGATCTAGCTTCACTCCAGTTACGTCCACAACGGGCGGGATTGGGGCACTCACACTAACTGTGGTTGTAGCTGTAAAACTTCCATCTTTGGTCGTTACCGTAATAACTGCTGTCCCCTCTCCAACCGGAGTTACCACACCGTTCACAACGGTCGCAACTGTCTCATCACTAGAGCTCCAGATCACGTCTTTATCCGTTGCATTGGCAGGCTCTATTGTTGTTTTGAGGAGTCCATCAGCTTCACCAGCTGTTAAATTCAGTGTCTCCTGATCTAGCTTCACTCCAGTTACGTCCACAACGGGCGGGATTGGGGCACTCACATTTACTACAGACGAAGCTGTAAAACTTCCATCAGTAGTCGTTACCGTGATAACTGCTGTCCCCTCTCCAACCGGAGTTACTACTCCGTTCACAACGGTCGCGACTGTTTCATCGCTCGAGCTCCAGATCACGTCTTTATCCGTTGCATTGGCAGGCTCTATTGTTGCTTTTAGGAGTCCATCAGCTTCACCAGCTGTTAAATTCAGTGTCTCCTGATCTAGCTTCACTCCAGTTACATCCACAACAGGCGGGATTGGGGCACTCACACTAACTGTGGTTGTAGCTGTAAAACTTCCATCTTTGGTCGTTACCGTAATAACTGCTGTCCCCTCACCAACCGGAGTTACCACACCGTTCACAACGGTCGCAACTGTCTCATCACTCGAGCTCCAAATTACTGTTTTGTTCGTGGCATTAATAGGTGCTATTACGGCACTAAGCGTGTCTCCTGCTTCTCCTTCCGTTAAACTGAGTGTTGGTTTATCCAGGGTCACTCCGGTTACGATTACATCCCCCGTATTGTTCACGGTCACATTAAAAGTGTAGGTGTTGCTTAATGCTCCATCACTTACCTTAACAGAAATCACACTGGTGCCAAAAGCATTCGCTGCGGGTGTTATTTCTAAAGTTCGTTGCTCACCACTTCCACTTATTTTCAGTCCATTATTCGGAATTAAGAGCGTATTCGAGGAAGTAGCTGATACTTGTAGGTCATCTCCATCCACATCGAGGACCTTAAAGGATCGTGAGACCGACTTGTTTTTATCGGTTGTAGTATTCCCCATAAAACCTGTGTCCTGCTTCCAGGTTGCCCCAGTAATTGTGCCGTTCTTAAGGGGAAGACCAGAGGTATTAATAGCGACATTCCCATCATTGCTATTCGCTAATTTATAGTTTAAAGCCAAATTAGGCTCCGAGCCTGTCAAGTCGACATTCATTTCTCGAACAATATCACTTTGGGTCTTGGCTTTACTCCAGAACCTCACGTCTCTCATTCCACCGTTATAATCTCCGTCCTGTCTCCACGTGCTTTTTCCAAGCCAGTTATTCGGACGTGCAACGTTTCCTACTGTACTTAAATCCATGGCCCCTTCTGCCTTAAGTACACCATCCCAATAAATCCGTCCCTTTTTCTGACTGTGATCATAAACAATTGCGACATGAACCCATTTAGAAATCGGGAAATCCTCAGTGACATTAATATCTCCCTTATTAGTGTAGGCAGTGAAATTCATCCGTTTACCGTTAAAACCCACAAAAATATTGTGGTTCTGCTCTGCGATCGATGATTCAAAAAATCTCATCCATGTCTGAAAAGCATCTACTTTCAAAAATCCTTCAACTGTAAAAGAATTCCCATAAATCCGTTGATCCGGGAAGGTCACATAATCCCCGTTACCGTCAAAACTAAGATAGTCCCCACCATTTAGTTCTGTCAGATAAGGTGCATCGTTCACTGGATTTACAGTAATTACGGCTATACCCGGATCTGAGCTGAACGCGGCAGATACTGTGGTATTCGCATTTTTTTGATAATTTTGATAACCGGATGCTGTTGTATCCCATAGCTTAAAGCTAATGGATGCCGTTCCGTTCCAGTCTTTCGCCGGGACAAAACGGATTTTCTCCGATTTCAGCAGCAGAAAAGCATTACTGTTCGACACCGGCTCGATATTATACCAAATTCGTCCCACCGTGTTGTAATACTGCCAGGCCCCTTTGGTATTATCTAAAGCTACTACAGCAATCCCTGTTGACGCTGGATCCGATACTTTTCCTGTCAAAAAGCTGGCTACCTCAACTCCTGCGTTGGAATAGTCATCTTCATTGATGGACGTTATTATAGCTGGGCTATTCTCGAGCCAACCGAAACTAGCTTTTGCACTTATGATTGGAGTTTGCATAGGACCCACTCCCTGCACCACAAGTCCAGTACATAACGAAATACTAATGCCTATTTTCATAAATGATGGCTTCAATCTCTATTTCCCCCTCTAGCATAAATCATGTCCTTAATTCGACAATAATCGAGAGTATTATACAAAATTAAGATAAACAAAAAATAAACAAAAAAAGAACCCTCGATAGCCATCCTTTCGAAGGTTCCTTCCATTACAATAACTTCTGTTTCATTAACGCTTTAAGTTTAGGATCGGGTGTTGTTCCGAGCTCTTGCTGCAGCATCTCTTCCAATTGACCAAATTTCCGCTGTGCTTCATTCATTCGCCCTAATTCAATTAATAAGTTGATGATTTCATGATAGATGTCCTCTCGCAAGGAATCTAATTTTATTATTTCTCCAAAATAATGCAGTGCTTGCTGCTGCTGATTCTGCTCCAAATGAAATCTTGCAGCCAGCTCCACCAATCCTATATATTCATGCTCGAGTCTGCGCGTCCTGCTACTGGCCCATTCATAGGCTTTTCCTTTGAGTAATGCTCCTGTGTATAAACCTTCTGCTTGAATCATCCATTCAACATGTCTTTCAGAGGTTTGCCTGATTTGCTTTAACAATCGCTCAAATTCATACAGATCACAATAAATGCTGCTTTCTACTACATGAATTTCATTCCTGCTAGCTTTTATATAATTGGCGCCGATTGCTTTTCGAATATAATACAGCGTCGAGTTCAGATTCTTCCATGCTTTTTCAGGCTCCAATCCGCTCCACAACGTGTCGATAATTTCCTCCCGGCTAACCGTCCCTTTACTAACCAGAAAAGCAAATAATTCTTCTGTTTTTGGACTTCTCAGCTTGATTAGCTCTCTGTTCTGCGTTCTGCGGTACACTTTTAAACCATTAAATAAAAAAACTTCTAACGTAGGCTCAGCCGTTGTATTTCGATTTATTTTTTTGAGTTTCTCTAACGTCTTAGACAACCGCTCCGCAGTTACAGGCTTCAAAAGATAATCCACTGCACTCAGGTCAAAAGCCTGCAGCGCATACTCATCAAATCCGGTTACAAAAACCACATCTATCGATTCATCCAATTCTTGCAAAAGGCTAGAAAGCTTCATCCCATTCGTCTCAGGCATAGAAATATCCAAAAAAGCTACATCTATCGGATTGGCCTTCGCAAAAGCATAGGCTTCCGCAGGATTCAAAAACGTCTCATAGACATCAATCTCTCCGCTCTGCGATAAGATCCGCTTCAGGCGTTTTACCGATAACTCCTCATCATCTACAATAATCGCTCGCAGCATGCCTCAACCTCCCATCCGCTTAAGCTGCTGTATTGGAATTTCAAAAGATACCGTTGTGCCTAATCCTTCAGCACTTTGAATATGAATATTTTTTCCATATAATAGCTTGATGCGCTGACTGATATTCCACAGCCCCACCCCTCTTTTATCTACATCTGACTGCATTACTTCTTTCAATTTATGCTCACTCATTCCAGATCCATCATCCTCCACAATAAAGCTAATCACAGAATTCTCTAATTCTTTTACAGATATAATTACCGTGCCACCCCGCAAATTGGACATTAGGCCATGCCTTATTGCATTTTCGACCAAAGGCTGTAGAATCAGCGGAGGAATCCGGTAATCCGTATTCACTCTCACATCATATTCCACATTTAATCTGGCACCGAAGCGTGCTTTTTCAATATTGATATAAGCCTCTACCAGCTCAAGCTCATTCTCCAGACTCGTTAGTGAATCCAGTTGTTTGAAATCAAAGCTGCTTCGCAAATACTGGGACAGCTGCAGTGTCAACTCTTCGGCCTTCTCAGGTTCTTCCACACATAGTTCAGCAATTGAATTCAGAGCATTGTATAAGAAATGAGGTTTGATCTGGGATCGTAAAAAAGCAATTTCGGCGTCTTTAGCAGTCTTCACGGAAGCTCTCAATCGAGTCAGACTTTTAACACGTGCCATTAGCTCTTCAGCTTCAAAAGGTTTTCCCACATAGTCATTTGCACCGTTATCCATGGACATCTTCATATCGCTCACCCTGTTCTTGGCCGTCAGCATTAACACAGGTAGCTCAAAAGGAGTAAATCTCTCTCTAATCTTTTGCAGAACCTCGTAACCCGAAATGTCCGGCATGGTAATATCCAGTACCACCAGAAAAAAGTCTGTGTTTTTCGCTAGCTCCTCAAGTGCCATCTGCCCGCGATTGACAACCACAATAGAATATTTCTCTAGCTTAAACAGATTGATCATAGATTGCAGATTGGCAAAATCATCGTCCACTACTAAAATGGGCTCATCGATCTCGCCTTTGATATAAAGGGGATAATCACCATGAGAGAAACTTAATTTTTTATAAGAATGTGCCGCCTTAAGGGTTGGCCTCGAGATTGGCTTAACCGCTTTATCCCACCGTGGAAGTGTAAAAATAAACACCGAACCTTTTTCCACTGTAGATTCCACAGCTATGTTCCCACCATGCAGTTCTACTAGCTTCTTAGTAATACTTAATCCGAGCCCTGTTCCACCATGACTATGAATCTCCGCCTCATCCACCTGCTCAAAAGCTTTGAAAATACGCTCCTGCATATCCGGTGAGATTCCCAAACCTGTGTCTGCCACACGTACTTCCACCCACTCCTGAATAACTCTGGCACTAATCTCTATTTCACCCTGTTCCGTAAATTTAATCGCATTATCAACCAAGTTGTGGAAAATTTGAATCAGACGATTGCCATCTGCATTCACCATAGGGAAATTCGAAGCGACTCTGTTAACGAGCAGGATCGACTTTTCTCCGAGCAAAAAAGAATGAATACCCATGACGGAATCAACAACGGCTTTCAAATCCAGGTTGCTTTTGTATAATGTGATGTCTCCATACTTCATTTTGGAATAATCAAGTAGTTCATTTACCATATGTGTTAATCTTCTGCCGCTCCCTATTACGATCGCTAGATTCTGCGCTTGTTTTTCATTAACTGGACCCTCAACCCCATCCAGCAGCGTAGCTGTAATGTTCACTATGGCATTTAGAGGTGTTTTTAGTTCATGTGAGGTGTTGGAAAGGAATTCATCTTTAATTTTATCCAGCCCGATCAGCTGGTTTTTCATCTCGTCTATGGTATGGTAGGCTTCAAAAAAACGTAGAACAATCAGCACGATCATGATGATATTAAAAGCCACAATGTAAAACTGCCCGAGCCAAAGGTTCTCTTTTATAGAAAGAGCAAACAAAATAATGTCTATGGAATATAAATTAATAGCTAGAATCGCCATAAACATCAGCAGCAATTTGATTCTATTTACTTCTGCGCTTCTGATATATAGGGTAGCCACTCTGCATAACATCCAAATTAACATCAGCTCATATAAAATAATCACATACGGATAAATGACCGTGTAAGAACGAATCGGCAGGATGGCGACCAGAATTATAAAGCTGCCTAAAACAATCGTTATGGCTTGAGTAAATTTTAAAGATATTATGCTTTTGTGCATTTGGTAAAAAAATATTGCGAGCACAATAAAGCAGGAGATGGAGCTTATATCCTTTACTTTGTAGAGCACTATGAACGAAAGTTTAGGGAAAAAGAGTAAGAGTGAACGCTCGCCGATCAACCCATGATATATCGCAAACAGCAAACAAATAGTTGAAAACACAAGTAAAGAGTAATCCTGCTTACGGTATAAGGACGCTGCCCCAAAGCAGATAAAAAAGATAAGGGCAAGTGTGCCTAAAATAGCAACGGTGCTAAATTCACGGGCCGTACTCTTCTGCTGAACCTCCATCATTGCTGCTTCCTCACCAAAGGATAAAGAAACCGGAATGCCCCCATTCACATAATCGAAGTTGGAGACTTGAATTATGATTTCTACATCTCCCTTATCAGACGAAAAAAGCCCTATCAGCGGGATATTCCCTGACCGATAATCAGCTTCATTAGCAGCAGGATTACCATCCTCAATAACTGACTGTCCATTAACAAAAATCCTGCTTGAAAAGCGGATATTAGTTTTTTTCAAGGCGAATACCCCGCTTACAGGCAGGTTTTTTAGAACCATCCGATAGGTGGCGGAACCGAAGGCGGGTAAAGGGCTTCCATTAACGATGTTGCCGTTCCACCGGGAGGGCACCTCCATCCAAGCTGTAGAATCAGGTATATCTGCGCTACCCGCCCTAAAATGCTCAGAAGTTAATAGCTGGTTCCAATAAAACTCCCATTCACCGTCTAACTTGATAATCTTATCCTGTTCATAATCCCAAGCCGCGAGATCCATGACTCCATGCTGCACTTGCAGGTGACTTCCTTGTTTATCGTGACCCATAAGAATGGATAGAGGAATCGCAGATAATAAAATTAAACCAATCAGATAGATAAGTAATGTCCTTTTGAGCATCGTATCGGCCCCTTTTATGGAAGAGTAAAGCTGCAGCAATCACCAGGGCCATCCTGCAACACGTGATGTAGAGTAAAAAGTTTAGATGAACATAGATAATTCTATAAAATTTTCTAATTTCCTTCACAATTCGACAAAGTAATAGGCCTTTATTAGGATTTTTTTCGGAAAAAGCGGGACTTGTATGAAAAGAGGGTCTGAGAATTCTTGCGGCTCTGAATGCTTACGTTACGCGTATGCGGACTCAGGAGACCTTATTTGCTGAAAAACGAGGGTTTTACCACGCTATCGGACTCAGTTGCAACTATTCGCACATAACTGCCCCATTTTGAGTCGATTTGCGGCTAATAAGAGCTATGCAGTCCGTAACTTTTGGAATACGAGCGAAAATGTACGAATAGCTGCAATACGGTCCGTTCATCCCGGAGTTACATGACTTTGGTGACATGGAAGACATGAAAACAATGATATCTGACATCTTGGACTAGATAGACAATTCTGACGTCGTTGGGAACTCTGAATACTTACACCGCGCGTTTGCGGACTCAAAAGACCTTATTTGTTGAAAAACGAGGGTTTTGACACGCTATCGGACTCAGTTGCAACTATTCGCACATAACTGCCCAATTTTGAGTCGATTTGCAGCTAATAAGAGCTATGCAGTCCGTAACTTTTGGAATACGAGCGAAAATGTACGAATAGCTGCAATACGGTCCGCAACGTTCGAAAATGAATAATGATATTGCGCAGAGCACGTAATCCATTTTTGCGGATCAGTAAGCATATGATGATCGTCCTAGAAAAGCCATGCGGCCGCGCGGGGGAAGAATCCGCTTTTAGAGTAACTATTAACTTCAGCAAATTCAGCTCGTTCACCCTGCTAGCTTCCTTCCTTTAAAACCTACTAGAATTCGTCATCTTTATACACAGTAACTCATTGAAGAAATCCCCAGCACTCGTTATAATAGCAACTATAGGACGTGAAGAACACGCCGCTTTTATACAATCTCTATCCTGGGTTAAGCTCAGGAGGAATTGTATGGGAGCGGCTTTTTCTTTTTTCAAAAAATTACTTAAGGAGGATATACAAAATGTCCAGATTCGAACAGCAACTAGAGGAATGGTTACAGATCAACTTGGATAAGGAGAACAATCCCCGCAGACAGGAGCTTCTTGCAAAAGGGTTGGGCTATGGAACAGTCGAATTTCTGCGTGCCGTATGGTTTCCTGCTGTAGGAAACTTCAACTACTTGTTCCCCGAATGGGAAGTGCGCGATTTCAACAATGGTTATCGTTATCTTGATCTGGCCTATATGCCAGGTGGAGCAAAGGGTGGAATTGAGATTCAAGGCTACGGTCCGCATGCTAGAGATCTTGATGTACGACGATTCAAAGATTTATGTAGACGCCATTCCTTATTATCGCTAGACGGTTGGACCTTCCTATCCATCGCCTATCCCTCAATCACGGACGAGCCTCAGCTATGTCAACAACTAGTACTCGCATTCATCGGCAAATTCATGGCTTCAGACGCGCCCTCTTCATTAACTTGGTTAGAAGCTGAAACACTTCGTTTCGCAAGACGTCTTCTGCGTCCGTTCACACCTGTAGAGCTCACCCACCATCTTAGAGTCACTAATCGCCATGCCCGACGTGTTTTACATGAGTTAGTTGAACAGCAGCTACTAGAGATCGTCGGTGGAAAAGTACGCAATCGAACCTATCAGCTTAGAATGTGATGACTTGATTAGTTTGTTTTGATTAGTATGGTTTGATTAACAAAGTTACGTTCGGACCGTATAGCTCTTATTTCCCAATTATCTTCGTTTTCGCCACGCTATCGGACTCAGTTGCAGCTATTTACTCAAAAACCCTGCTCTGACCCAATTCTTCAGCTCATTAAGAGCTATGCAGTCCGAAACTCACGGAAAATGAGCGAATTAGCTAAAATAGCTGCATTACGGTCCGTAATGGCAACTCTAGGGTCATACCAGCAAGGCTCATACAAAAAAATGATCCTGAATCTAATCCGTTGCACCCCCGCATTGTCCTTCCAAAATCTAAGTCTTTTTCAATACCACCCATTACTATTACTAATCATTATTTAGAAAAAAAGTGCTCTGCTTAGTCCGTATTTTAATCAACACTTGACCTTAGGTCTGACCTAAGGTTTATAGTTATTTTATCAAATAACTTACAGTTAGGAGCACCGCCCTTGAATCCGTACCTTACAATTGGCGAACTATCAAAACTTATGAATGTATCTATCCACCAGATTCGATATTTTGAAGAAAAAGAAATCCTGTTTCCATCCTATATAGACAATAATCAGTACCGGATGTACGGCATCGATGAGATCTATCAATTGGCACATATCCTGTTGCTCCGCAAATTAAACATCCCTGTCAGCACCATTAACCAAAGTATGAATAAATCCGCAACGAATGACTACCAACTGCTGTTAGAGAAATCGTTAAACAAAATCAACTCAGAAATAAACCAATTAATAATGCTGCAACAATTTATACAAAAGGTACTAAAAGAGCATGCAGATTATGGCAACATGAAGGGGGATTATCAAATTAAACATGTGGACAATCGTTATCTGAAAAAGTGGTTGGTGCTAGAGGATAACGAAACAATAACTGCACGAAGTTTATATGAAAAAAGACCGCAATACCATCATTTATTTGAAACAGATTTGCATTATGTATACGATTCTGAACAAGTAACCTTATGCTTTGAAACCATTGAAACCACTCCCGCCCCTGACATTGTTTTAGAAAAAGGGTGTTATCTCTATAAAGCATTTTTTGTAACAGACGATCAGGATGTAGATCATGAGATTGCCAAGCTGGAACACTTTTTAAATGGGCATCACTACATGGTATTGGGACCAATCATCATTTTGGAGAAATCGTACCTATCCATGTTTAACAACGACAAGCTTCATTATGAGCTTCAAATTCAAATCGAGCATGCCTTAGATGATACCACTAAATGAGTACAAACGAGGTTATCATCGCCCATTACCAGGAACAAGATCGTGAGGCTGTAAGCAGGCTTTTGGTAGATGCATTTCACGGGAAATTTCACTCTCTCCTCTCTCTCGAGGACAATGAAATTGCTGATCTACTTATAAGACTTTGGGAACAAGATTCTTCTTCCTTATCATCTAAACAAATAATCGCTTATGAAAACGGAGAAGTGGTTGGCACTATCTACTTAAAATGGCAGGATACAATCTCCCTTAAAAAAGGATCAATTAAACCACTGAATCGGGCTCCCTTTTTGCAGCTATTCAAGAAATTTGGATACTTAAATGTTTGTAAGTTAATCCTTGGGTTATATTTTTTGGATTATCAACCTAGAGCAAAAGAGTGTTATGTGGCTCATTTGGCTGTTCGGTCCAGTCACCGTAATAAGGGAATTGGCAAAGAGTTGCTGGGTTGGGCGGAAGATTTTGTAAACAGTCATTCTGAAATTGAAAAATTAACGCTACATGTTGCTAACAAGAATAAACGTGCCATTAATATGTACCAGCAGTTGAACTTTGAGATCCATAAATCTGACTATAGCGCGGTAAGACATTTACTTTTTAAAGAGCCTGTTTGGCATTACATGATAAGAAAAACATCGCTACAATCTGGGGGATCAATGAATGAAAAAGAAAATTAAGCTAACTGTCTGGATGATTACCATTTCGTTGTTGATTGCAGCGGTCCTGTTCGTACTACAGCAACATTCTTTTTCAATGACTGAGCAAAAAATTGAAATAGATACGCCTCAAGGTCAACTAACAGGAACCTTAGTTCTGCCTGAAAGTTACTCTGGAACCGTCGGACTGGTAGTTTTTGTTCATGGGGATGGCCCAGTTAATGATACTTACGATGATGGATATAAACCTTTGTGGGAAAAGCTCGCCTCTGCCGGATATGCTTCCTTATCTCTTAACAAACCGGGTATTGGGGGTTCCTCAGGGAACTGGCTAGAACAAAGCATGGAGGATAGAGCGCAAGAAACTATTTATGCGATTAACTGGGCTAAATCCTTACCTATGATTGATGCTCAAGCTATTGGTTTGTGGGGAGCAAGTCAGGCGGGCTGGGTGATTCCTAAGATTGTTAAAAAAGTGCCTGATCTCGCCTTCAGTATTCTTGTATCCCCCGCCATTCAATGGATTTCTCAAGGACAATACAATACCAGACAAGAGATGATTTTAGAAGGTTTTTCAGAACAGGAGATAAAAAAGAGAGAAGATTATAACGCGCAAATCCTACTGCTACTTAAAGAACAGGCGTCGTATGAAAAGTACTTGCGAATTGCACAATCGGACGATTTAATTTCCAAAGAAAAATGGGGGTTTTTCGCTAAAAATTATCAGTCTGATGCGAGCGGGGATTTAAAAAACTTCACTACGCCTGTCCATTTAGTTCTTGGCGGGCAAGATATAAATGTAGATGTTGAGGAAACCGAACGTGTTTACCGTGAAAAAATTCCTGAAAATCTGCTTTCAGTCTTCTATATTCCTGATGCTGATCACTCTATGCTCTCAAAAAAGAATGCCTCATCACCATTAAGAACATATTTGACCGCTGTCTTTTTTCCACGACATATTGTTGTTGAGCCATATTTAGATGATTTGGTTCACTTTGTAAGCCAGTTTTAATCTGTTTGCCATCCATTATGCACTCTCGCCAGCTGAACTCCCTATGTTCGGACCGTACAGCTCTTATTTGCCAATTATCTTCGATTTCACCACGCTATCGGACTCAGACGCAGCTATTTACTCAAAAACACTCCTCAGATCCACTTTTTTAGCTCATTAAGAGCTATGCAGTCCGAAACTCAGGAAAAATGAGCGAATTAGCTGAAATAGCTGCACTACGGTCCGTAACCACCACGCGGAAAGTACTTAACAACAGCACAAGCCCGTGTAAAGGCTTTGATTCCCCAGAATCTACGCTTCTTATCAGAAATACCTACGACTATCACCAATGCACTCTATACGTTCGGACCGTACAGCCCTTATTTGCTGAATTTCCTCGTTTTCGCCACGCTATCGGACTCAGTTGTAGCTATTTACTCAAAAACACTGCTCTGATCCACTTTTTCTGCTCATTAAGAGCTATGCAGTCCGAAACTCAGGGAAAATGAGCGAATTAGCTGAAATAGCTGCGTTACGGTCCGTAACCACCACACGGAAAGTACTTAACAACAGCACAAGCCCATGTAAAAGATTTGATTTTTCCAGAAACTAAGCATTTTACAGAATACCTGCAACTATCACGAATGCACTCCATACGTTCGGACCGTATAGTCCTTATTTGCTGAATTTCCTCGTTTTCGCCACGCTATCGGACTCAGTTGTAGCTATTTACTCAAAAACACTGCTCTGATCCACTTTTTCTGCTCATTAAGAGCTATGCAGTCCGAAACTCAGGGAAAATGAGCGAATTAGCTGAAATAGCTGCGTTACGGTCCGTAACCACCACGCGGAAAGTACTTAACAACAGCACAAGCCCGCGTATTGGCTATGATTTCCTCAGAATCTACGTATCTTATAGAATACCTAGGTCTATCACCAATGCACTCCATACGTTCGGACCGTATAGCTCTTATTTGCCAATAATCTTCGATTTCTCCGCACTATCGGACTCATACGCAGCTATTTACTCAAAAACACTGCTCTGATCCACTTTTTCAGCTCATTAAGAGCTATGCAGTCCGAAACTCAGGGAAAATGAGCGAATTAGCTGAAATAGCTGCACTACGGTCCGTAACGACAATCGCGGGCGTAATTTTTGCTCAAACGGTCGCGGACTTCCACTGCAAGCGTTCTTTCCGGCAGCTTAGGTTCACTAACGACAACCGAGTATGTAATTATTGTTCAAACGGTCGCGGACTTCTACTGCGAGCATACTTATCGGCAGCTTCGGCGCCCGTAACCACCACGCCAGCGTACTAACCACCAGCAACAGACTCCGAAAACTCCACGTAAGTAGCAGAAGCAAAGGCATAAACCGGGTGTCATTAACTCAGATTCTCCCTCTCCTGCTGCATAAACAGCGTTATATGGCGTATTGATTATAGCTGTACGCTTTAGTGATAACGTATAATTTCGGATGATCAAGCTTAGCTTTGGTCAAAATCGATCATATAAGGAGAGGTTTTAATCATTGAGAAAACAACAACGTTTGTTAGCCATGCTCGTAACCTTCCTGCTTTTGTGTTCCTCTTTTCCGTTATCGATGTTTGCAGAGGAAGCACCAGATCCTTATGAAGGAATGATTAACATTCAAAGTGAATGGCAAGGCAGCGTATTTGGTGATGTTGGGGGGCAAGACAAGATTACTGCGGCCAACTTTAGCATTACGGAGAACACGGATGGATCAGCAACACTGCGAAGCTCGAACGACAGAGGTAAAGTATCGGGCAGCACGGAAGGTATCGCTTATTACTTTAAAGAAGTTGATCCAAGTGTTAATTTTGAATTGAAGGCAACGGCTCACGTGGATGCTTGGACAGCCAATAACCAAGTTTCCTTCGGAATAATGCTGCGCGGCAATGTGTGGGATAACCAATTCGGAGCCTACTCTGGAGATTATGTCGCCTTGGGTGCTTTGGATCAAGAAATGAAAGCGTTTCATAAATTGCAAAATACAAGCCTACAGAAACTTGGGTACGTGTTTGATAACGCCAATCGCCCTGCCCAAGGAGGGAATTACGAATTAAGCATCAAAAAGACCGGAAATCTGTATATTGTCCGCATCGGCAATGAAACCAAAACGATCGAAAGCTTTGACGGCTCCATTCAATATGCGGGCCTTTATACTGCTAGAAATACTACGGTTACGTTCCAAAATATTCAATTCAGTCAAGAAGGTCAAATCGAGCTAGGACCTTGGGGCTTCAGCGCCTTCGGAGGCAATACTAGCCCAGCAAAGAACCCCGAACCTATAATTGAAAGTCCAACCTCTGTAACGATGACGACTTACGGCGGCAAAATCTCCAGCAGCGATGAGGGATTATCTTTTTATTCGAAAGAGATTCCTGTGGAAGCGAACTTTGAACTGAAAGCGACCGCTTCAGTGATTGCTTTTAATAGCAATAGCACTGTCAGCACACCTAACCAGAAATCCTTCGGTCTTATGCTCCGCGACAGTATTGGGACGAACGGAGATACAAGCACAACCACTTCTAACTATGCGGCGGTGGGTGCTTTGGATCAGGTAATGAAAGGTTTTTATAAAAAAGACACCCAAGTGAAGTTAAATCCTTTTAGCGATATCCAGGCTCCGTCCGCAGGAGCTGTATATTCGCTAAGTATTAAAAAATCAGGAGATACTTATCGATTAAGTGTGGGTGATCAGACCGAAATCATAACACTGGACGATACGTTCACAGATACTCTTTTTGCCGGAATTTATGTAGCTAGAGATGCAACTGTTACTTTCAGTGACATAGACATCCAGCTTGAATCCAAAATCGTAACCAGCTTAACCGCTGATACGAGCGCAATGACGAAAACCACTTATCTGGTTGGTGAACCCCTTGATTTGACTGGATTAGTCGTTAAGGCTATTTTTTCTGATGAGAGCGAGGCAGTTTTATCTTCTACGGATTATATTGTTACAGGCTTTGATAGCAGCAAGGTTGGAGAAAATATCATAACCATTAACTACAACGGTGCTTTCGTGAGCATTCCTTTGCAAATCGTTCCATTATCTATGACCTCATTATCAGTGAAGTATTATCCAGCTAAAACCGTATATTACCCAGGGGATACCTTCGATCCAGAAGGTCTTGTTCTTGTTGCCAATTATAACGACGGCTTCCTGACCAAAGAACTGACCAGTGATCTTTATTCCCTCTCCATTAACGGACAACCGGTCAGCGATTTATTACCGTATCTATTTACGCAATCAGGCTCCACAGCGGTATCCGTTACTTCAACAGAGGCGCCGGCAATCACAACGACCTTTAACGTGGAAGTAAAAGCAGCGACGTTATCCGCTTTAGAAATTCGAAATGAACCTAAACAAACACTCTACTATATCGGTGACTCCCTCAAACTAGAAGGACTTGTGGTTTATGCTCATTACAGTGATGGTACACAGATTCGGCTGTTGAACAATGAATACAAGGTCTCTCTTCTCGACACCACGACATCTGGGGATAAAAAAATCACAATTACGCATAAAGGCTTAACAACCTCTTTTCAAGTTAAGGTCAACGTTAAAAAACTACTTGGCATCGAAGTCACCAGCTATCCTAAAACTACCTTTTTTATTAACGAAAACTTTGACAGCAAAGATCTCTTCGTATCCAAAGTGTATGATAATTCAGATAGAGAGAAGCTAAACAGCTATACGCTCGACACTTCCAAGTTCAACAATCAGGCAGCTGGAGTGTATGAAATTGGCATACTCCCTACCGATTCTTCTATTATGCCCATTACGTATTCCGTTACAGTAAAAGAAAAGATGGAACCCGTTTGGAAAAGCATTCAATTCGGTCAGTCCACTTCAGCTGCTAACAATCAGACGATTGTCAACGAGGATGGATCCGCCCAACTGATCGCTTTGGAAGGCGGCGGTAAAGTCACCGAAGATCATGACGGCATTACCTTCTATTACACCGAGCTAGATGCTGCGGAAGATAATTTCGTGCTGTCTGCGGATATCCAAGTGTTGGCTTTTGCAAAAAATCCATATGACGGGCAAGAATCTTTTGGCATTATGGCACGTGACGTCATCGGCACACAAGGAAATTCTAGCGTCTTTGCATCCAATATAGCTGCCATCGGTGGTTATAGCGGCGGGACGAAAAGCGATCTGGGCACACAGCTTTTTGTCCGTACGGGAGTTGAAAAAACGGATGGGACTGGCAGTAAAGGGATTCAAACCATCATGCTTCAAAAAGAACGTCCTGCACCTGCCAATACTGTTCCAGCAGCACCTTACCATTTAACCTTAGCAAAGACGAATAGTGGTTTTACAGGACAGCTCAATAATGGCCAACAAGCTATTCATTTCACACCAGACATTCTAAGCGTACAGGATTCAAAAATGTATGTCGGATTCTATGCTGCTCGTTTAGCCACAATTAATGTAAGCAATATTCAATTAACAGTCACTTCAGCAGCTACAGATTCTCCTAAAATAGAACCACCTGCGACTCCCGTCACACCTAGCTTAAATATACTTTCACTAAGTAAAACCTCAGATCCAGCTTACCAAATGATTGTGCGCTCTAATGTCAACGGAACGGTGACGTTGAAGCAAGGTTCTACGATCATCGCTCAGGATATCGAGGCAATAGCTGGTAAACGTCTTTCTATTCCCACGAGACTTCTTGATCAAGGAGATACGAACTTCAGCATTACTTTTTTACCAGATGATACTCAGTATTTGACCTCTTATGAGAAGATCATCAGCAACTTTACCGTCACCCTAAAAAGTTATAACGAAGATGATGATATCTACGTATCCCCCACCGGATCAAGCTCCGGAGATGGAACAATCAATCTCCCACTTGATATCGATACTGCGATTGATTTCGTTAAACCAGGTCAGCATATTATTGTGCTTGAGGGTCGTTATGTGCGGAAATCACCACTTGAGATTAAAAAGTACAATGATGGCAAAGCCTCCGCCAAAAAGTATATAGAAGCAGCACCAGGAGCAAGACCTATCTTTGATTTTGACAAAAAAACAGAAGGTGTTCTCTTGAGCGGAAACTATTGGCATGTGAAGGGACTTGATTTCACTCGCTCAGCTGGGAATACCAAGGGCTTTACAGTGGGAGGCAATTATAACATCGTTGAAAATAGCCGTTTCTATGCGAATGGTGACACTGGTCTACAAATCAGCCGAACTGATGGTACCGCGATAGAAATCAATGAATGGCCTTCCTACAACTTAATTCTCAACAGTACCTCCTTCGACAACCGTGATCCATCCGACAATAATGCCGATGGCTTTGCGGCAAAATTGACTGCGGGTGTTGGTAATATTTTTAGAGGTTGTCTGGCGCATAACAATATCGACGATGGCTGGGACTTATATACGAAAGCAGGCTCAGGTGCAATAGGTTCAGTGCTGATTGAGCACAGCGCCGCCTTCAACAATGGGTTCTTAACAGACGGAACCATAGGTGCCGGTGATAAAAATGGCTTCAAGCTTGGTGGCGAAGGCATTCATGTCACACATACCATCCGCGATTCCATCGCCTTTGGTAATGGCGCTTATGGTTTTACAAGCAATAGTAATCCAGGTGTGATCGCCATCAACAACATCGGATTTAACAATACGCGTGGTAATATAAGCTTCACCACTTATGATCACATTACTGCAGACTTTACGATTGACGGTTTCTTATCTTACCGAACTGCCAACATTGCAAAAGACCAATATCCAGCTTCTTTAGCTGCGGACAATAATTTCATGTTTGACGGTACGCGATCGGCGAATAAATCAGGTTTAGAACTGAGCGATTCTAACTTTGTCAGCTTAAATCCTGTAGTCAATTACTCTCGGGATGCTGACGGGAATATAATCTGGGGCGATTTCTTGAAGTTCATTCCTTTGGATGGACCGGAACCAAGTCCGACGGCTTCTCCGAGTCCGACCGCTTCTCCAAGTCCGACGGCTTCTCCAAGTCCGACGGCTTCTCCGAGTCCGACTGTTTCTCCGAGCCCAACGGCTTCTCCAAGTCCGACGGCCTCACCGAGTCCGACTGTTTCTCCGAGTCCGACCGCTTCTCCAAGTCCGACGGCTGCCGCGAGCTCAGGCAGTTCCGGATCATCGGTTGGAGATTCGGCCACTACTATACTCCATTTGGACGGTAGCGTAAGGATTGAGATACCTACTACTATGAATGGAGAAAAAGCTAGCGCAATATTGACTGAATCTTCCTTACAAAAGATTATGGCTTTAGCCAAACCTAATTCCGCAGGCCACAAAATCCTAAGAATTCAGCTCGCAGAGGAACAATCGTCAAATGTTGGCTCATTTGAAGTCACTCTCCCTGCTGCAGCATTTCTTGTTGGAGCATCCACATTGCAGCTGGAGATCAATACATCACTAGCTACCTTTGTACTTCCGGATAATCTATTCCCGGCGAAGACACTGGACAATGTGAAGACGGTTACCTTGCTCCTCAAGCCTGTCGATACAACAGGAAGTTTAAAGAAGCAATTGGGTGAAAGTTTGCTTATTGATTACGAGTTACTTTTGGATGGTACAACAGTTCAATTAGAGAGTTTAAATTCGGCCATACAAATTGGGCTTCCTTATCCAGCAGCTGTACCTCCATTGAACAACGCCTTTATTGTAGTGTGGAACGTCAATGAGCACGGAGTCATCCAACCGGTAGTAGGCGGGAATTATGATTCAGATAAGAAGCAAGCTATTTTCTCAACAACAAATTTATCTGGACAATACGCCGCCGTTTACAATCACAAAACGTTCAGGGACATATCTGATTCTCATTGGGCGAAGTTTATTGTAGAAGTACTAACATCAAAAGGTGTCATTAATGGTGTAACAGAAACAGAGTTTAGGCCCGACCAGACTGTTACACGTGCAGATTTCGCACTTTTATTGGTTAGAGCTTTAGGTCTATCTGCAGCAGAAGGAAATAGCTTTGCTGATGTGTCACCTAACGATTATTTTTATGAGGGACTTATGACAGCTCAGAAATTAGGGGTCGTTACGGGCCAAACCGACGGCCTTTACCACCCTCATGACTCCATCTCCAGACAAGAAATGTTTGTTATGGCAGCTAGGGCATTGAAGGCTGCTGAGGTATGGGAATCGAATACGACCTCTTCCTCCCCCTCTGCATTAGACAGCTACACCGACCATAATCAAATTTCTAATTATGCGGCAAATGATATTGCAACGCTGGTATCAGCAGGTCTCATTAAAGGAGACTCTCAGCAGCAGCTTACACCAACTGCCCATTCCACACGTGCCGAAGCCGCCATGCTGATTTACAGAATTATGATGCAAAAATAAAAAAAGAACTCCAAGACCACTATACTCGTGGTTTTGGAGTTCTTTTTATCCTCTTCCCTCCCCCCTTTAAGTCTTCTAGTTCATTTCCTTATCAGGAGGATTGGAAACCCGATACCCTTTCGGCGATTGATGGGTGATTTTCTGGAAATTCCGATGAAATGACCGTAAGTTACTATAGCCGCAAAGGTTGGCAACTTCACCAATAGTCAGATTCGAGTTTTTTAATATATAACATGCTTGTGAGATCCGATAGTGATTCAAGTAATCTGTGAAGGGCATTTTCATCAGCTGGACAAATAGCTTTGATAAATACGGGTAATCATATTGCAGATGTTTTGCTACAGCTTTTAATGTGCAATCGGCAGAATAATTTTGTTCTACAAAAAGCAGGATTTTATAGAGCACCTTTGTTTGCGGGGACTGTTTGACCGGAGCAAATGATGTCTGACAGATCAACTGCGCGCATACACCATACAGGAAACTTTTCTGGCTATAAATTGAATCCAGCTTTGTACAATCAGGTTCATTCACAGCATGGAGAACATTATCATTTGGTATAAAGCTTTTATAATTCATGTGAAAATCACCTATCAATTCTGTGGAGAAGAGGATTACCATAATCTCCGAAAAATCAATCGTCTCAAATTCATGCATCTGATTAGGAAAAATAAAAACCAGATCATTTTTCTGTACCTGATAGCTTTTCCCATCAATGGTGATAGATAACTGCCCGTCTTTGACATAAATAATCTCAAATGCCCGATGAAAATGAAGTGGAAAATGATAGTTTTTCAATGGAATGAGTTTAAAGTAATCTTTTTCGCCGACACCATGTTTTTCAAAAAAGGGCCACAAGTAGATTCTCCTTCACGAAAACACTAATTTTGTCTTAAAGTGTACTATATAAAGTATAGAACTAACAACGTTAATTCCTATAATATTGGATAAAGTCAACCAAGCGGAGGTTATAGGACAATGGAATATCACGTATCAAAAACTGGTTCAGATCAAGGTCAAGGCACTCAACATAATCCCTTTTTAACCATCAATAAAGCGGCTTCAGTAGCTGTGGCTGGGGATAAGGTTATCGTTCATGAAGGGATATATCGTGAGTGGGTAAAACCGAGATACAAAGGATTAAGCGAACAAAGAAGAATTATTTATCAAGCCGCTGAAGACGAACAGGTTGTCATAAAAGGCTCTGAGCATATACAAGATTGGCAGCAGGTTGAGAACCAAATATGGAAAGTGATCTTGCCGAACACGTTTTTTGGCAGCTTTAATCCGTATGTTGAGGAAGTGTCTGGCGATTGGCTCGTCACTATAGAGGAGACAAGACACTTAGGGGATGTATATCTAAATGGCATGTCTTTTTATGAGGTCAGTCAGTATGATCAACTGGCAGCTCCTGTCGAAAAGCTGGAGTTCAAGGATCTCTGGACACAAGAGATGGTTCCGGTCCAAAATCCAAAACAGACGACCTACGTTTGGTTTGCCGAAGTAAGCCCTGACCACACCACGATTTACGCTAATTTCCAAGGTGCCAACCCGAACAAAGAACTGGTAGAAATCAATGTACGCAGATCTTGTTTCTACCCTGAAGAAACCGGAATTGATTATATTACTGTAAAAGGTTTTGAAATGGCGCATGCGGCAACACCTTGGGCACCTCCAACGGCAGACCAGCCCGGACTGCTGGGCACTAACTGGAGCAAAGGCTGGATTATTGAAAATAATATCATTCACGATGCCAAATGCAGCGCTATCAGTATCGGCAAAGAAGCTTCCACAGGCCATAATTACCGCACCCTTCGAAAAGACAAACCCGGATATCAATATCAGCTTGAATCCGTCTTTACTGCTGAGCGACAGGGCTGGAGCAAAGAATCGATCGGTTCACATCTTATCCGCCATAATACCATTTATGATTGCGGCCAAAATGCCATCGTCGGCCACTTAGGTTGTATTTTCAGCGAAATTCATCATAACCATATTTACAACATTGCGACAAAACGGGAATTCTGGGGCCACGAAATTGCGGGGATCAAGCTTCACGCACCGATCGATACTCACATCCACCATAACCGGATTCACGATTGTACTTTAGGTTTATGGCTGGATTGGCAGACCCAAGGGACAAGAATCAGCAAAAATCTGTTCTATCAAAATCATCGGGATTTGTTTATAGAAGTAAGCCATGGCCCTTACATTGTTGACCATAATATCTTGACAGCTAAACATGCTTTAGAGAATGTAGCCCAAGGTGGGGCCTATATCAACAATCTGATCGGCGGCAGGATGGTTCATCGAAAGGTACTAAACCGGTCCACGCAATATCATCTTCCGCATAGTACAAAAATTGCCGGTTTCTCACTTATTTATGGTGGGGACGATCGGTTCTATAACAATATCATTGTTGGAAAAGACGGATGGACAGGCGTGGGCACATCACATTTCAATAACTACACCACCTCTTTGGCGGAGTATATCGAGAATGTCCATAAGTTACACGGTGATCTTGAGGAGTTTGAACTCGTTGAACAGCCTATGTTCATTAATAACAACGCTTACTTAAACAGTGCAGAGCCTTTCGAAAGAGAGAATGTAAAGCTGGTTGAAGAAAGCTTTGATCCAGACTTCTTTATTGTAGATCAAGGAGATGAGGGATTCCTTTCCATTGCTCTGCCTGAAAGCTTCGTTAACTTCTTAGGTGAGGTACATTCAACTGAGACTTTGCCGCGGGTGCGCATCGTGGATGCCGAGTTTGAGAATCCGGATGGCAGCAATATAATTCTGGATACAGATTTTCTGGATAACAAGAAAGAGAATAAAAGCACTTTAGGACCTCTTACACTTTTGAATAAGGGCAAAAATTATATTAAAGTGTGGTGATCGGTAAAGCAGGTGGCTAGTCCACCTGCTTTTTTCATTGCAATCATTGAGTCTGCTACTTATTGGCCTTAATCTTTTGAATAGATACTTCGTTTTGTTCTATTATGATTTGATATTCAACAATCTCTCCTGCTTTAAATTCTTCGTTAAATTCTTTACTGACCGATCAAAGAATTGATCTGAAGGTCATGGACGATAAATAAAACGAATATAGATAAGTCTTGTGAAAAGTTATCTGAATGATACTCTAATTCAAAATAATAATCCTGCCCGTGATTACACCCTTTTCATCTCTGGAAAATTGAAGTGCCCTAGTTTCTTTATCGTCCGCACTGAAGCTTACGGAATCCGAGTAACCGATTTGCCCTTCCTCAAACATATTTTGGACAAAAAGCTTAACACTCCAGTTATCGTATTCATAATTGAAAGCCCCTTGTTCATCAACACGCACTTCCTTTACAGATTCAGAGATAATCGTGCCGGTGGAGATTTTTTTCTTCATGTCCTCTATTTTTTTAATTAGTTCCTTCTCATCATCATCAATAGAGGCAGCTGCATCTGTTGAAACCGCTGAATCAACTTTGCTGTCGGCAGAGGGTTCTTTCAACAGCTCCTGTAAATAGCTCTCAGCTTTGACAGGGTCAGCTTTGGTTGGGTCCAGCGGAAGTTCAAATAGAATAGCGGTTCCCTTGTAATCGTTATTAGCGCTAATTTCCCCTGTACTTTCATTATAAGCAAACGCATCTTTGCTGAAAAAAGAACTACCATTACTGACAGCTAGATATACCCCTCGGTCAGCGAACATCTCCACTCCATCACATTCAATCAGCCGGTACATAATTCCATCTATAACAGCCTCGCTATAGCCACCATTCATTGTTGTGATATTAACCTGCCATGGTTTTAGTCCCTTTATAAGCGGTGACACAAAGAATGGATCCTGGCCATACTCCGGTTCACTTGTAGCAGGCATGGGGCCACCGTCTATTCTGGCGATGGATACAACGGCATAGGTTCTGTTTGGGTTAATATTCTGATCAGACTTACTCAGTTCTGAAAGACCTTCCCCCGAGACTATTCCATTCAACGTCACGTTATAATCACCAGATATAACCGATTGGTTGATTTCAACAGCATCCCTGCTTTCGAATGCTTTTGCCAGCAGTTGCTGGCCCAGATGCTCAGCAATCTGCTTGGGGCTAAATAGCTGTGTAGCTGCATAAGCCGTTAAAGACATTACAAGCGTGAATATAGCAACCATTAGTCCAATCGAAACTCTTTTTTTATAGGCTGGTTTCATTGGTTTAGTCTCCTTAAACTGTTGGATGATTCTTTCGTTTAATTCCTCTGTCGGCTCTGCTGTAGAAGCTAGCGCTTGCTTTAGCAGTTGATCCAACTTTTCGGAGTTATTCATTGGGATTCAACCTCCAAAATCTTTTTCATCACCTTGCGGGCTTGGAAAAGTCTGCTTTTAACTGTGCCCGGTGGAATCCTTAGCGCTGAAGCAATCTCATCAACGGTCATTTCTGCGGTATAGTACAGATAGAGCGGTATTTTCAGTTTCTCATTCAGCCGGTCTGCGGCAGCATGAATCATGTGCCGAAGCTCCTGGGACAGCAATGCATCCTCTGGCATAACCTCTCCATCGGAAGTACACGCCAGATCGACCGCTTCATTATAATCTGCTGTAGGTGCAATTCTTTGCCGCCATGCCCATTTTCTGCGTTTGTTTTTGCGTAATGAGATAGCAATCGAGATAAGGAACGCTTTCGGATTTTGGTTCAGGTCCATTTTATGCCGCATTTCCATAGCTTTTAAAAAAGTCTCCTGATAGAGATCGTCAGTATCCACCCTATTCCCCGCAAGCGTAAAACAAAATGCGTAAATTGCTTTGCCATGTAATTTTATTAGGTCACTCAACTCTTCAATTTCCAAGTAGGCTACTCCTTTCTGAATGGCCATTCACCTATATATTGTCGTAACCTTAGAATCGGTTCACTATTTTGCTGTTGACTTTGACCTTAGGGTAAGGTGTTAAGTAGAGCTAGAACCAAACATCGATGTTTTGGCTTGGAAGCTTAATTAAAACGAAAAAAGGAGATGACTTTTTGCTGTCGATTGGAGAATTCTCGAAGATATGCGAAGTTTCTACGAAGACGCTTCGATATTATGATGAGATCGGATTAATTCATCCCGATGAGATTAACCCTGAGAACGGTTATAGGTATTACTCCATTAAACAACTTAAAAAAATGCTTTTTATCAATCGTCTGAAAGGTTATTGTTTCTCGCTGGAAGAAATCAAAGACATTTTACAAGGGGAACAGAATCATTCAGAAGAGAAGCTCTACTCAGCCCTTAATCTCAAGAAAAAAGAAATACAGGAGAAAATAAGCGCTTATGAATACACCTTACAACAAATCAATAGTGATGTTTTAAATCTGGAGAAAGGTATTCCCATGATGTCTTACCTGAATGAGATAAAAGTAGAGCTTGTTGAAACTCAGCCTATGAATATTCTTTTTATGCGTCAGATGTTGAGCAGTGATGACTATGCGTTAGGTTATGGACATTATTTTAGCAGGCTATATGAAAAAATCGCCACGGAAAAACTCACTTTGCTCGGTACGCCAATAACGATATATCACAGCCATGAATATAATCCAGCCGGAAATGATACAGAGTTTGCTCTCCCCATAAAAGAGGGTGTAAAAGGTACAAGAGATTTGCCTGATGCTCTTTGTGCGAGATCTGTTCTTAAAGGCGCCTATTCAGAATTGACCTCGGTCTATGCTCAGCTGAGAGAATGGATAGAAAATGAAGGTTATGAATGGGTGAACTCACCTTATGAAATCTACTTAACGGACCCGACACAGGTTGCTGTGCCTGAGGATCTGGTTACCGAGGTCTATTTTCCAGTAAAGAAAAAAAATTCATAAAGGAGTAACTTTCATGCTCAAAAACAATTATCCAACTTCAGATTGGCAAATCTCAGCCCCCGCAAACTTAGGAATGGATGCTAATATGCTTTCAGAGCTAGAATCAAGGATCAAATCCGAGTATAGCAATATCAACGGGATTGTTGTGGTAAGAAATGGAACTATTGCTTATGAAAAATATTATAATGGCGCTAGCCCGAATGACACACATCATGTGGCCTCTGTAACAAAAAGTATCATATCCGCGCTCATAGGCATTGCCATAGAGGCTGGCTTTATTAACAATGCAGATCAAAAGGTACTGGAGTTTTTCCCGGACTATGTTCCAAACGCTGCTCAAGATCCGCAAAAACAAGAAATCACCTTACGCCATCTCCTGACGATGACCGCACCTTATGCTTTTGCAGATTGGCACGAACCGCTGGAGCAAATGTGTATGCAGCCTGACTGGGTAAAATATACGCTGGATATGCTAGGCCAACAAGGAACAATTGGGGATTTCAAATATTCTACCGCTGGAGCACATCTGCTTTCTGCCATCATCACGCGCAGCACTAGACAAAGTGCCCGTGAGTTCGCCAACGAACGTTTATTTAAACCTATCGGAATGAATGAAATCCCGGATTATGAGATGAGCTCATTTGGGTTCGATGATTTGTTTGGGGTTAAGGTGAAGGGGTGGGTGGAAGACCCCAATCGTATCACCACAGGAGGTTGGGGACTTACGTTGTCTCCACGCGATATGGCGCGTTTTGGTTTATTATATTTGAACCATGGACAATGGGAGAATAATCAGATCATTTCGGAGACATGGATTGAGAAATCAACAGCGATGAACCCTAATCATTACGGTTACTTGTGGTGGCTACGCGAAGAAGACGGGGTTTACACCTACTCAGCGTTAGGTGATGGTGGTAATGTCATTTGCTGCATTCCAGAAAAAAAACTTGTCGTAGCCATCGCCTCAGAATTCACACTTCAGCCTCGTGACCGGTGGCCTCTGATTAAGGATTGTATTATTCCGTCTGTTGTAGAGTAAAGAAGATAGAAAACATGCTGGTTGCCACTACTTTATTAACAACTAGTAGAGCAACCAGCTGTCTACACTCTAAATCATTTTGCTTCAAGGAAAAATAATATCGCCTTCGTTGCTGCTTACATCAAAAAATCCTACTTTGTATTTTATAGCCAACTCCCGCATCGCCATATAAGCTTCCTCAGCTACAGAATAAGCGAAAGCTGCATAGATGACGGATGAGCCAAGTGAGTAGTCAGTCAACCGGTTATCCGTTCCGGCTTCCTCCATCGCCTCAAAAATCTCGTCCTCTACATTCATATTAGGAAATTGCTCAGACAACTCACTATAAAAGCGTTGCAACGCCTCCGATAAAACTGATGGATCATTATAGGCATGGTCTTCCGACCACTGCACTTGCTGTTCATACCACTCCATAAACGCTGCTCTCTCTTGCGGTGCTTTAGACGTCTCGAATGCCATCAAATCATAGCTCATTTAAAATCCTCCTCTAACCTACCCTAATCGTGCATTTTCAGTTCCTATAAATTGTTGGGCTGTTTTGATTATATATTAAAAATCATCAGACCCATACTATAGAATCATGATACTTCCTCACCCGTTAAATATCATGTGAGCTCCGGTGTATCCACAAAAGTAACCACTGGCTCCATTACGCCATGTAGTTCGAATAAGATTAGCTCGTTATCACCTTGACGCAGAAGCGGCGCTGGTAAGTACAGTGTTTTAGTGGGACCTTGCTCCCAGTAGCGCCCTAAATTAAAGCCGTTTATAAAAACCTGACCTTTACTCCATCCATCCAGCTGCAAAAAAGTATCCTCAGGCTTACTGACTTGAAAGCTCCCCCGGTAAAAAGTGGGCTGCTGACGTTGCTCGCAATCTATCGGTGTGAATGATAATCCCTTAAGATGGGTTAAAGGCAAAGAACGAATCGTCCAATCATGCAGGAATTGATAGCCGAGTCTAACGCCACAGGTTATGCCTTTTGGATCACGAAGCAGCGGGCCATAATTTACACGCCCCATATTCTCCACAAGGATGTCGATCTGCAGTCCCTCCGTTGGAACCTCTAATGGAATTCCTCGCGGATCCCAGCGTTCAACTGTACCGACAAAGGCCCCATTCGCGAATACAAGCGCACGATCACGTACTTCTTGAAGGAAGAGCTCCGTACTGCTGCGGGGTCCACTGATCTTCGTCGAATACAAAATGAACCCATAATTCTGATTCAGTTTCTCCATTGGCTCGGGACATGCTCTATGTACTGGGTGAGACAAAACGTCTAACTGAGTGAACAGTGGTGCTGCTTCTGTCATCAACACTTTACCATAAGCTTGTGACTTTATTAACGGCGGTAATTCCAGGGGCGGCAACGTTACGTATTTCTCAATTATTGTTCGAGCTGCATAGAATTTTGCAGTTGGCTTGCCGGATTCGTCCAGCAGCGTATCATAATCGTAGCTGGTTACGATGGGCTCATATTTGTCAAAAAGATTTGCCCCATTCATAAATCCAAAATTCGTCCCCCCATGGAACATATAGAAGTTAACAGAGGCTCCTAAAGCCAGCATTTCATCCAAAGTCTCCGCTACTTCAGATTCGGGGCGTGTATTATGCGGTTTCATCCAGTGGTCAAACCATCCATTCCAGAATTCCATACACATCAACGGTCCCGTAGGCTGATATTCACGTAGTTTAGCAAAGGCTTCCTTTGCCCGTGAACCGAAATTCACGGTGGCGAACACTCCGTCAATCATACCCCCTTGGAGCATATGATCTTCAGCTCCATCTGAAGTAAACAGCAGAACGTCCATGCCGCGGGCGATCATTCCTGCTTTTAGATCATTCAGGTAAGTCTTATCACTACCAAAGCTTCCATATTCGTTCTCTACCTGAAGAGCAAGCACAGGCCCACCGTTAGTGCTTAACAAAGGCCGCAGACGTGGAAGCAACTCATCGAAATAGGCATCCAACTTAGATAAATAGACGTTATCATTACAACGCAGCTGTATGTTATTGTCCGCAAGTAACCAAGCTGGCAATCCACCGAATTCCCATTCCGCACAAATATAAGGACTTGGCCGCAAAATCACGTGCAAACCAAGCTCTCCAGCAAGTCTAACGAAAGCCTCGATGTCAGCAAATCCAGCAAAATTGAAGCTCCCCTCTTCTGGTTCGTGTAAATTCCAAGGAATATAGGTTTCAACAGTATTCAATCCACAAGCCTTCAGCTTCAGCAAACGATCCTGCCAATATTCCGGAACGATCCGGAAATAATGAAGCGCACCAGAAAGCAACCGGATGGGTTGTTCGTCTAATGTAAAATGATCCCCTGATATGGATAACTTCCGCATATAATTTTTCCTCCAACATTGAGATAGACTATTTAATTATAGGTAATAAAAATATCAACCCATATGGACGATTCTAATGAAATATATGGAGAATTCATTGGTTGCTAGAGGCTTTTGTGATGCTATACACTATATTCATAGGGGGTTGTTACGGATGTCAAAAAGAACTCATATTTGGTTAATTACCACAGATCAAATGCGTGCGGACGCACTAGGTATCGAAAACGCTTCCGTACTGACACCTGAGCTTGACAAGCTTGCTTCGGAAGGCACACTCTTCACTGGTGCTTACTGCGCTAGTCCTGTTTGCACGCCTTCACGTTCTTCCATTTTTACAGGCAGGTATCCGCATGTTCACGGTGCCTGGAACATCGGTACCACACTCAGAGAAGACGAACTTACCTTATGCGATCATTTAAAGAAAGCGGATTATAAAACCATCGGTATAGGAAAGATGCATTTCCGCCCTCAGATGAAGGGGGACTTTTCACAAGAATATGAAGAGCCTGCTTATCGTGACCGCGGAAGAGCTTCCGATGGAACGTACTACGGATTTGATGAACATCATATTACGGAAGACAATTGTATCGGGGAATATATGGAGTGGCTTAGAGAGCGCAACCCTGAAGCGGCAGAACGTTTCAGCAAGGACCGTTACAGAGCTTCTAATGCTCAAAACGATGTGTGGGAGAGCGAAATCCCTCCAGAGCTACACCAGTCATACTGGATTGCTGAACGGAGCATCGATGTGATCCTCTCTCACAAAACCGAACAACCGCTATTTTTATGGACCAGTTTCGTCGATCCACATCACCCCTTTGACCCTCCAAAAGCTTATGCGGATATGTACGCTGACACTGACATTCCATCTCCAGCCAGCGAAGCAGACGACGTGCATCTTCGTCCTCCACATCTGCTGCGTCAGAGTCAGGGAGGATATTGGCCTGGTGGCGGTGAGGAGCATTCTCTTGATGAAGCGCATATGAAACGGCTCACCCGAAATTATTATGCGATGATTACCTTCATTGACGAGCAGATCGGACGTATTATAAAAGCTTGGCGTCAAAAAGATATGTACGATGATGTAGTCATCCTCTTCACCAGCGACCACGGAGAACTGCTCGGTGACCATGGGCTGATTTACAAAGGGCCGTGGTTTTATGAAGGGTTAACACGAATCCCGATGATCGTACGCGGTCCTGGGATTGCTTCCGGGCAACGGGTCCCTGCTTTGATGGAACATGTTGATATTGTCCCCACACTGCTTGCAGCCGCAGGTCTCAAAACTTCCTACGGAATTCAAGGTGTGTCACAGATGGAGGTGCTGGCTGGAAGAAAGTCCCATGTGCGTAATTCTGCCCTAACCGCTTATATTGCTCATGATCGCGGCATTAACGCTAAGTGTTTGCGTACAACACGCTATAAGCTGATAATCTTCGCAGGTGAGACCTACGGTGAATTGTATGATTTGAAAGAGGATTCTCATGAGAACTCCAATCGTTTTGAAGATCCCGATTATAGTGATATTCGCCATTCGATGGTTGAATTGCTCGTCCATCGAATGATTCAAGATCAGGACCCTTTGCCTGAACGCCGGAGTAGCTGGTAAATTCACTAACCTTTCTTTCTATCCTTAACAGACTTAGGGCAACCTGAAAGTTCAGGTTGCCCTAAGTTATGATTATTCCCCCAATTGGGATGCCTTTAGAATATGAGAAATTGGGCGTCCGGCAATCCATTCACCGTTGTTTACAAACCCTTCCTCTCGTCCCTCCAGCTCGTGAATAAGACGCTCTCTCCATTCTTTTATGCGCTCGAATTTATCAATACAGCCTATCGCATTAATCTTCTCAGAGGGGTCTGCCGCTAAATCAAAATACTGCTCTTCCCCTGTCTGAGAATACCAAATAAATTTCTCTCTTCCATCCGTTAAGAAGTGGTGGGACTTTTCTCCATAGGCTTGTTCCCCATGAATATAAGATCGCCATAATGTCTGATCTCCCCTGCACAGCGGCAACACACTTTGCCCTTCTACTGTAAATGGTATTTGGACGCCAGCAGCTTCAAGAAATGTGGGCATAATATCACGAAGCTCTACAATGGAATCAAGCCGGGAGCCGGCAAGAAGTCCAAGCGTTTCTCCCGGATCAAACACTATGAAGGGAATCTTAGCACTTCCCTCATAAGGAAGAGATTTGCGGAAGTAATGGTGATCCCCCATCATTTCACCATGATCAGAAGTAAATAGAATCAAAGTTTCATTTAAAACTCCATACTCCTGCAGCCCATTGATCAACCTCCCAATTTGGTCGTCAAGATGCGTAATTAGCGCGTAATACGCGGCACGGGCACGATCCAATCTGCGCTTTGGCAAATTAGTGAACGAAGAAGTTGGATCCTTAGCTGCGTTTAAGGCCGCACTCTCGTCCACCCAGTCTCCGATTGGAGGATCAGGAAATTCCAAGTCCTTGTACATATCTAGATAACATTGTGGCGGATCCAAGGGGGAATGCGGGCGAACGAAGGAAGACCATAGGAAAAATGGTTTCCCAGGATCTCTTCTTCGCAAAAAGTCTAGCGACTCGGTTACGCACCAATTCGTTGGATGCATCGCTTCCGGCAAGTGCCAGGGGCGGGCAACCGTTGAGGCGTTGCAATCGAGGCCTAAGTCAGTGATATCCGAATTGGTATCAGTTTGTCTTCGCAGCCACTGCAAATAATCGTCCACTTGATCATAGTGTTCATCATGGAACGTTTGGTTCTTATCCCGATTGTAGTGAAGATATCCATCATGAAGCACAACATTATGGAATCCACATAGATTACGTGCAGGATACACATGCATCTTGCCAACACACTGCGTATGATAACCAGCTTGAGCAAGCTCGCCGGCAATCGTATGGGCGTAATTCCATTCAACCTTATCCTGATAACCAACCCGGCCATGTGATCTTTGCCTCATTCCTGTCATGATAGCAGCCCTGGCGGGAATACAACTGGGGGTAGCCGAATACGCGTGCTCAAATAAGATCCCCCTTGATGCCAGAGCGTCCAGGTTGGGTGTCTCAACGACGGGATGTCCCATAATGCTCAGGCAATCAAAACGCATCTGATCTACGGTGATAAGCAGAAGGTTAGGCTGCTTTGTGCCCTTTTGATTGTCCAGATTAGTATCAATCATAACCTCACCCCCTTCTTAAACCCCAGCGATCACGGATGGTGTTGCAATCGTGTGCCATAAATTCGCACTTATCGCCCTGGGGTTGCCCTCGTCAACAAGGCCGTCGAACGTCAGAAGCTCCTCTTCTAATTCAGCAATCTGTTCCACGTTCCCTTCGACATAACGATTGATTCGATGAATCGCCGTTCTGATTCTCTGAAGCAATCCTCCCATACGAAGATCAAAGACATCAAGACCAAACACCTTATTTTCCTGCTCCCATTGCACTCGATAGTCGTCCATGAATTGTCTGGCCAAATCAGATAATTGTGGCAAAGTCACCTTGGCAAAGTGAGCCAATTCCTCTAAATCTCCACGATGATAAGCTTCGTGTATAGAAATCCCGATTTCGCTCTTTATTTCGAGCAAGCGACACAAGCTGGCTTGTACAGAGAATAAGGATTGCCAAGGCGAATTGCGAGTGATCGCCTGTTCGAGCTTTTCTGCACTTTGCTGATAATGCTTCGAATACGAGCTAGGAATAACATGTCGATCGAACAAACCACATAAAATATCTTGATAAAGCAAGTATTTAGCCGGATTGATAGAACATCCCCCCGGTGCCGAATTACCCGGAACCAAGTTGGCCGCATCGAGTGCCATAAAGTCATCATAATTGCCTTGCACGCAGCTACTGAATCTTTCTTTGACATGGTTCTCCACGAAACATCTCGTGTAGCAGAGCTCCGCCCAAAGTTGAAGGGTAGGAAGAACCGAGAAAACGGAAGCTTCAGCGCCATTATCTCCCCATGCGGTAATCAACACTTCTTGAATTCCATACTTAACACAGCTATCATGAGCCAGCAGACTGACATGGCGACTGAATTCATTGTTTGGAGCGAAGCCCATCCATTTCCAAGCACCACCTGCAAATCCAATATGATCATTCAGCTGCTTATGTTTGCTTAACATCCCGTCGTATTTCTCCTGCGTTTCCGAATAATAATCCCAGTAGATCAAGGTAACATCTTCAGGAATCAGCTTTACAATATCAGGGCTAATTGGACTTTCAGCATCGTAATATTCTCCGGAACTGGCCAGACGAAAAAACATGTCGCTCCACATCATCGTCTGGAAACCATATTTTCTGGCGATCTCCATAACAGTGCTAAAGTGTTTTAACATTAACGAGGAGCGATCCTGATACCCATGCTTATCCAGGTATTTACCAAGTCCCATCATATGAGCTTCGTCCATCCCGATATTTATGCGGCGACTGCTTACATGAGCCGACATAAAAGCAAACATTCGATCAATTAACTCATAAGTTCTGGGATCATCAATAAGGAGAATATCCTGGAAATCCACAAGCGGTGCATGTGCCTGCCATTTCAACGCTTGGCCGAGATGGGCCAGGGTCTGAATACAAGGAACCAGTTCTATGCCAAATAACGCGGCATACTGATCCAGCTCCCGAATTTGATCTCCTGTATATCGGCCTCGCAAATAGCCGAAATAAGGGTATCCCTCCAGTTCGTAGGTGTCTTCCGTATACAACTGAACCGTTGAATATCCCATAAGCGCTAAACGCCGGATCAATTCCTTATATCCTTCATAGTTAAGAACCGCATTTCGCGAACAGTCTACCATGAAGCCTAACTGTTCATAAACCGGCCGTTCATTAATTTCAACTCGTTCTCCACGGCGTACGTTCTCAAGAAATCGGCTGAGTGCCCGGAACAATTGATGCTCCTGTTCATACGCAATGGTGACCTGAGCCTCATCGTAAGATATTTGAATGCCCTTCCCTTGCTTCTTACAAATCACTGGTATCCCTGAGCGTTCCATTCGAATACTCAATATTCCCGCTACTTCTGAAACAGCTGCTAACTGTTTCTCGGTTAACCCTGTCAAGTGAATGCTAAGGTTCATAGACTTTACCCTCCCAATCTTATAAGTATGCGGTCAGTAGCGCCGCACAGTCTAAGCCATACTTCAAATAATTAAACGGAAGATCCGGGCTACTAGCGCCCGGATCTTCTCTATTCATCCATTATTCAATACCTTGTTCCTTGGCCTTCTCATTTACTTCCTCTATCATTTTATCAAGACCTTTAGCCTTATAATCGTTCACAATGCTATTCCAGTAACTCTCAACGGGTTCTTTGGAAAGCATGATCTTAAGCAAATCGTCATGGTCAAGCACAGTAAATTTATCCTTTGTTGGGGTGGACATATAAGTTAACCGAATGTCGTATTCTGGCACCTTTGTATTGTTCTGAATCCAGTCGATGTAATCGACAGCTTCTTTGCGGATTCCTTCATTAGCAATCGTCGGGTTATCCATGTTATAGCTATCTGAAGTTTCATAAGCCACCAAATTCTTCAGAAATCTGCTAGCTGGATACTTCTCATTTAATGAACCCTTTTCAATGACAACCTTCTGCCCATTTTCGAGCTTATAATCTACACCTTCGATGCCATAAGTCAACAGATCCTTGCCTTCAGGAGACAACACATAATCATAGAGTGCCATGATGCGATCCATCTTTTTATCGTCAATCTTATTACTGAAATAGCTTTCTGACCAGTATGTTTTAAAGATGGCATGTGAGCGTTCACCATCAGGACCGATAAGCGGCTTGAGCGCCTTCACACTCTCCGTCATATCCTTATCCGGATAAGCTGTTTTCCAGCGTTTTTCATACATATCGCTATTTAAATTTATGAAACCTCCACCGCTTAGAAGAGCAGCTGCTTTGCCTGCTACGAAATTGTCATAGGACTCTGCTGGTTTGACGAGCGCGATGTCTGGATCGATCAATCCTTTTTCGTACATATTCTTCATGTTTTGCAGCGCTGGCAGCGCATTTTTAGAGAATACAGCAGGGATAAACTTTCCATCCTCTTTGATCCATTTAAAATCACTGCCGCTTCCATCACTAGTAGCAACCGGGTTGCCATACAACCAGAAGAATCCGCCCAGCATCTTGGTAGTTGTCGTCGTAAGACCAGTAACATGCTTGCCTTCCGGATCCGACTTTACGATTGCATCAAGCATGGCTTCAAACTCTTCCCATGTCTCTGGCTCTTTGGTGATCCCAGCCTTTTGAGCAAGATCCCAACGATAGAAGACCATACGATCCAGTGCGCTCCAATCAACACTCGGGAACATCCGGCGAGGCACAGTATAATACTTTCCATCTACTCCTAATCCTTTAATATCTGGCGATTCGAAGTATTTTGCAAGGTTTGGATACTTTGAAAGATCCGGGAGCGCTTTGACAACGCCTTGATTCACCCATTTGCGCTGATATTGCGTGCCGACGGCGTCGATCGCGAAAATGTCTGGCAATTGGCCGGAAGCGGCCCACATTTGAATCTTCTGGGTATAGTCATCCCAAGACAAATTGACAGGTTTTAGTGTGATGTTGAATTTCTCCAATACTTGTTTAGCGATCGGGTCCTTTTCGATGTTAGCAACCTCGGCATCCGCATCCCAAAACCCAAGAGAAATGGTCATTGGATCCTTGTAAGGATTATCCGTGGAGTTAGAAGAATTCGGAGATGTTTCACCGTTTGAACCAGCCTGCCCTTTGCCGTTATTGCCTCCACCGCAAGCCGTGAGTACTGAAGCCAACAAAGTTATACATAATGCCAATGTCATTATTTTCTTTCTATGCATGCTTGAAACCTCCCTTTATACTATTTTAGGATAGAATCAATCTATTTAAAATCTTTCTTATCCTTTTATTGAACCCACCATAATCCCTTTATTAAAATGCTTCTGCAGGAACGGATAAACAACAATAATCGGAATACTCGAAACTACAATCGCTGCCATTTGAAGTGCAGGTGTGTAGACCTTCCCCGTCTGCTCCTGCTCGGCCATCGTTTGTGCCATTTGGCTTAGCAAGGAATTCGAAGTAATAAGTGTCTCCCGCAGATAAATCTGAAGTGGTGCTTTTGCAGCGTCACTGATAAAAATCAGCGCATACCACCATTCATTCCATCTTTCCACAGCATAGAACAAAGCAAAAGTCGCCATGAATGGAGCAGAGATCGGAATAATGATTTTGAAAAGAATGTACAGATCATTCGCCCCGTCCAGCTTAGCCGATTCTTCCAAGCTTTCTGGAATGGTATTGAAATAGTTTTTCATAATGATTAGATAAAACGTATTGAGACCCGCGGGGATGATCATGACGAGTATATTGTTTACGAATCCTAGATCCTTAACGACTAAGTAAAAAGGAATTAAACCGCCATTGAAAAACATAGTGAACAAGATCAAGCTGAGCATTATGTTTCTGCCGGGCATACCCCGCTTGGATAATGCGTAGGCTCCCGCCACAGAGATTGTCATACTGAACAACACGCCAACCACAGTTACGATGACAGAATTAAAGATGGAAGTCCAAAACTTCATATCCTGAAGCAAAAGCTTGTAAGCGGACAGGTCAAACGAAAGCGGAAAAATATAAAAGTCACTTTTACTAATCGCTTCGAACTTTGCCACAGAGATAATAAGAACATTATAGAAAGGAAAAAATGTTACTATTGCTAGGAGCCCCAGAACCACGAATGCGACGATATCGAAGACACTCCACTTTTTTCTCTTTTTAACCGTTGTGTCGGTCACTTGCTTCTCCCCTTTTCCTACAGATTAATACAGCCCTTCCTCGCCCATCTTCTTAGCGAACGTATTGGCCGCCCATAAAAGGATTAGGCTGATAATGGACTTGACGACACCCACGGCGGTCATATATCCAAAGTCTCCTCCAATCGTGAAGGAAGTCCGATAAATGTAAGTATCGATCGTGTCGGCAACCGAATATACCGGCGAACTATACAGGTTGAAAATTTGCTCAAAGCTCGAACCTTGGGTTAGTAGTTGTCCAACTTGAAGGATTAACAGAACTGCGACTGTACTCTTCAAACCCGGCCATGCGATGTTTAGCAAACGGCGAAACCGGTTCGCTCCGTCCACTTCAGCCGCTTCAAACAGCTCAGGATTGATCCCTGCCAGAGCCGCCAGGTAAATGATTGAATCCCAACCGATCTCTCGCCACACATGCGTGATATACAGAACGGGTCTGAATGCACTTTCATCGACAAGAGGAGAATTCGGATCTCCACCAAACAGCATGATGATCTGGTTATAAATCCCGTCCTTGCTTAAAATATTGATAATAATCCCCGACAGTACAACCCACGATATAAAATGCGGGAACGTCAGGATCGTCTGAAAAAACCGCTTCATTTTTGTCCTGGAAAACTCATATAAAACTATCGCCAGGATAATGGGCATCGGGAAATGAGTGACCAGCTTCATCAAGCTGATAATGACCGTATTCCAAAACGCCTTGCGAAAATCGGGGTCGGTCAGCAGCGTTTGAAAATTCTCCAACCCAACCCAAGGACTTCCCAGAATCCCCTCACTGTAATTAAATGTTTTGAACGCTAGCGTTACACCGTACATGGGAGCATAGCTGAAGAGGGCATACCAGATTAACACCGGTAGAACCATGAGGTAAAAATACTTGTACTGTAAAATCGTTTTTCCTAAACTTTGCTTTGGAGCACGAGTTTTTAAGCTTCGTTTAGGCGTACGAGCGGTTACAGAATCAGCCAATCTTCTCCCCACCTTTCTGTATGAGTTTGTTATGCTTGTAAGCGATTTATATGGTAAATTATATCGGGAGTGTAAATTCTCTTGTATAGAGAATACAACTCCGATTATGTGGATTTTTCACACCTTTGCGGGAGACCTTCCTGTGGCACGTAATATCGGACATAGTGAGCGTAAGATCGTCCATACCCCCCTTGGTCCACAATCGCTAGGATAAATCTAAGAGCTCTATAAAGAGAGGGGGATTCACTTATGCGTTCAGTAATTATTGCAGATGATGAGAAGTGGATTGTAGAAGGAATTAAAGCAGGAGTGAATTGGAAGAAATACGGCTTTGAAGTGATCGACGATGCCGAAAACGGGCAAGAAGCCCTTCAATTAATTCAATCGCTTCGCCCCACCCTTGTTCTAACAGATATCAAGATGCCTGTTATGAATGGACTAGAGCTCATTCAACGTGGCAAGGCCATCGCGCCGGATACGATCTTTATCGTACTCAGCGGACATGCCGAGTTCGCTTATGCACAAAAAGCAATGAATTATGGTACTTTCGGATATTGTCTCAAACCCTTTGAAATCGAAGAAATTGAAGGAATGCTCAACCGAATATCCCAGCAACACGATTCCAAGACAGTTAAAGAACAACCTATCCACGACTTCGAACTTTATGAAGCGGTTTGTTCCGGAGATCTTGAACGAATTAACTTATGGTTGGATGAGAAGAAAATACCCTTGTCGAAAGATACCCCTCATATCCCCATTGTTATCCAAGGGTTAAGTTCACCTGTAGATGTCAGGCAGTTCTCTTCCCTGGTCTTCCCAATGAGCCGCCGTCGGTATGGTTACTTATTGGAAGAGTGCCAATACGAAGTCTTCCTCCAGGGTCTTAAACAAACAGAAGTTGTACAAGAGTGCGGAGTCGGGATCGGTCCTCCTATTTCGGATATACACCAATTGGATGCGTCTTTAGAGTCCGCCTCTCATGCTGCTTTCAGTATGTTCACAACGGGGATGCCCGGATGTTACCGGGTGAATCCACAACAGGAAATACCGATCGACGAGAAGCTCAAAGAGATTTCCCGGATTCTTCATAATAAAGACCGGCTCGGTTTCATAGCAGCCATGGAATCGATAAAGAAATTATTCAAAGAGGGAACGTTCACCATTAAAGAAGCCTATTTGCTCTATACATCGATCCTCTACTTATTTCCTCGGGAAGGGACTCGGGTTAGCGGCCGTTTTTTTGAAGGATATGAACAGCTCTATTATCGGTACGGCACGGCTGAAGCTATGATCGATGATCTGATTCTTATGACACTTGATATTTTTATGAACAGAAACGAATCTGATATTTCACGAATCTCAAACCACAAAGTCAAAGAAATCATGTTATACATCCGCAACCATTTCAATCAAGAAATTTCGATCCAGCAATTAGCCAATCAGTTTTTTTTAAGCCCAAATTACTTATGCCAATTATTCAAAAAAGAGGTCGGCGAGACCATCATCGAACATATCAGTCGTTTACGAATTGAATACGCCTGTAAAATGCTAATCGAAACCAACCTTTCCATTTACCAAATCGGTGAGAAATGCGGTTTTCAGGATTATTTCTATTTCACACGAATTTTTAAGCGGCATCTCAAAATGACACCTACACAATATAGGGAACAAAACAATGAAGACATTTAAGAGACTATCCATCCGTACTCAGGTTTTGCTATTCGGGTTATTTATTGTTGCCATTATCCCAATCATCGTTTCACGAGTCTACCAACTATCAAGCGAGACTATCATTAATCAAAATACGCAATACAATACGGAGCTAGTCTCCCTCCTCAAACAACGGATTTCTGACAACTATGCCAACGTCTCTTCCATGATGATGAATGTGGGTTACGATTCGACCGTCCAAAAGTTCCTAGTCGAGAATGATAAGCTTCGAGTCTACGATCTATCCCAGAAAGTTGAAGGATTGTTGAGCATCGCCCGAAATATGAACACGGATATCTTAGATATTATTGTTATCGGTAGCTCAAACACACGTATTTCCTTAGCAGGAAGAACAAAATATGCTATCGATCTTATGAAAACAGCTGAGGAGGATGGAATCGTTCATTATCGCGGATACAGTCCTCCAGACAAAGTCATCGACAAGAGAAAACTGCTTTTCGGGATGAACATCTTCGCTTCAGGTGACACGTCCCTATATGGTGAAAAAATTGGCTATCTCGCAGTTATTGTAGATATGAAAGCCATTCAAACTGAAATTTCTGAGTATCCCCGATTGGTCGGAACCAGCTTTTTTATGATGGATGATAAAGGCATGATCTACTCTAATAGCAATGAGCCGGAGGATATGCTCCAGCAGTTTCAAACTCGGGCAACTGGAAGGGATGGAGAGTCCATCGTCGAGACGGTTCATGGAAAGAAATATGCAATTCAGTCCTTTAGCTTACCGGAGATCTCTGGAAAAATCATAACTGCTGTTCCTGTCCATAATTTAATGAAAGAACTGGAGAAATTGAAGAAAGTCAGCTATGCTCTTCTAGCCTTAATCTTGCTGGTCGTCTCTATTCCCTATTCTGTACTTATGATGAATCTCTTAAGACCGTTGTCTAGGCTTATGCGCTATATGAATCAATTAAAGGGTGGAAGTCTGGGGATATTGAACAACAAGGTCGATTTAAAGGGCTATGCTGAGATTGAAATCATCTCTCGACAGTTCAACGATATGACCACACGGATCCACGATTTGACGGACCAATTAATCGATGCTTCAACTCAACTTTATCTGACCGATCTGGAAAAGCAGCGGGCGGAATATTCGTATTTACAAAGTCAAATTAATCCGCATTTCTTAAGCAATACTTTAGATACAATCAAGGGCGTTGCGATCGTAAAAGGAAATCGGGATATCTTCGAGATGACTACCGCCTTAAGCACAATGCTCAAGTACAGCATCAAAGGCAAAGAGGAGGTAACTCTTGGGGAAGAGCTGAAAATCGCGGAATCTTGTGTGAGGATTTACCAAGGCCGTTTCCCGGACAAATTTACTTACAAGCTGTTGTGTCCACAGGAATGGCTACACATTCCCGTGCCTAAAATGATCCTTCAACCTATTGTTGAAAATGCGCTTGGTCATGGGCTTGAGGCACAAGGACAAGGAATTTTGCTGATCTCCGTAGAGAAAAACGAAGCGGGGCTGCTTGAAATCGTGGTTGAAGATAATGGTGTAGGTATCGATACAACAAGACTGGAACAACTTACGGAGTTGCTGGCTGGTAAGAATATAGAATCAGGAGATCATATCGGTCTCCTAAATGTCAATAATCGTCTAAATCTTAAGTATGGCGATCCTTGCGGCGTTCTGCTGTACAGTAAGGAGGGTAGCGGGACGAAGACCGTTTTGAGGCTTCCCGGATCTTTAATAGATCCACAAAAAGCGAGAACATAAATAGGGAGGTTGCCCATTCAGGGCAACCTCCCTTTCATATGTCTTTCATTCGCCGCATTTATTAGGATATTATTAAGCATCCTATAAGGATGAGCTCAGATACTCTTTGGCATGGTAGGGTCCACCTTCCATAAGTACCGTCCATAATGGATCGATATCACAATCCATGGAGCCCATCATATGATCATGCCATTCATTCAACAGATAGACAGCCTCCATACAAACGTCTTTACGCACTTCGGCGAGATTATGTTGTTCATAAGGATCATGCTTCAAATCAAACAGCATTTCTTGCGGGAATCCATGGTGTCCGTCATGATAGGTACGTATATATAACCAATCCGCAAACCGGACGCTGCGTTGACACACATGCGCGCATTGTGAGATTACGAGATACTCACGCCCTCCCAAATTCCCCTCCAGAATGGCACCTGCATAACTTTCACCATCCCAAGAAACAGCCGCTTTCAAATTCAAAAGGCTCGCTAATGTAGGTCCTAGATCAAGGTGATAATGTAGCCCCTCCTCCACAATTCCCTTCTTGCCCCCTGGCCAGCGAACAATCATCGGAATACGGCAAGTCGCCTCGTCTGCTGTGCCATGTTCGGAGTAAATTCCTAGTTCACCCAGACTCTCTCCATGATCCGCAGAGATCAAGATAGCCGTATCTTCCATCACGCCAAGTTCTCTCAGCTTAGAAAAAACTTTCCCGAGATGCTCGTCCAGATACTTAACTCCAGCATCATAGTTGTCAAAGATAACACGCAGGTCATCACGGTTCTCTATCTCCTGCTGATGCCTGAAATGCTGCTGATAATGCGATTTCGCGAGCGCATTCATATCTTCAATACTATGCTGCCCCTTCTTATTTCGGTGAAGCTCAAACACATCTTCCGTGATCCAATCGGGTAAAGGCTCCTTCTCGAACGGATTACCGTAGCTCTCGGGTGTACGATAAGGTGTATGCGGATCCCAGAAATTCAGGTGCAGAAACCAATTTTCGGACTCCCCGTTATCCTCAAGCCATTTAAGTGCCACTGGAAGCACCTGCTCTGCCGTCTCATGCCCTCTGCCACCAACATTAAACACTTCTTGGAACCCGGCGTTAAAGGTCCACGCCGAGTGACGTTCGGAGAAGGTGCTGATCGATGCGGTTTTCATCGCCGCTTGCCTTAATATAGCCGGAAGGCTCTCCATCCCCAGACGGTCATTGAATTCACGTTTGGCTCCTTCTCTACGCATATCAGCAGCGGTTCCGCCATGCCCTACAATCCCATTATGAATGCCAAATCGCCCCGACATTAAGGCGGAACGAGACGGCAGGCAAGGAGCATCTGAACAATAGTAGTTGGTAAAGGTGACACCTTCTTTAGCGATTGAATCGATATTCGGGGAGGTATTCCGATGATAGCCATAACATCCCAGATGGTCCGGGCGAAGCGAATCCAAATCCAAATACAAGATTCTCATGAGTTATTCCCTGCCTTTCCTTTTCATCGAAATGGTTACGCTCGATTCGGGGAGCTTAGAATGATCTGCTCATGCTTATAAGAGTAAATGAATATGGAAAACTCCGCTATGGAGCAGCGATGTTTGTATTTGTAAATTCGATACTTTTCCGGTACTCTGCCGGCCCCTTGCCGTATTCGCCACGAAATACCTTGCTGAAGTGTGAAGCATCATAATAACCACATCTCTGGGAGATATGCTCGATTGTATAATCCGTATATTCCAGCATTTGTTTAGCTTGCTGCAGCCGCAATTTTCGCAGCATTTGCATGGGTGTCAGTTTATATATTTTCTGAAATGCCCGGCTAAAATAAACAGGATTCATATGATAGAGCTTGGAAAGCTCCTCTCTACTAATCTCCTGATCAAGCCTCTCCTCCATATATTGCAACGCTTCGTTAAAGCGGTCCGAGATAAAGGGATCTCGTGAAGAGCGGCGCCCGCCAAGCTTGGTACTCTCCATAATTTCATAAAGAAGAAAAAATGCCAATGAACCGACCTGAACATTCCTGAAATCATCTTCCTCCTGCAACCACAGGCTCCGCAATTCGTCAAATCTCCGCTCATATTCGCTTCGATCCCGGACCCGAATCACCTTGCCTAGAGGGAATAACTTAAAGAAGTCATCTCCGTCTTTAACTTTAGCGTTAATATTAAACAGATAATGTATCCCATCCGTTTTGGAGATCACATTAAAAGGCTCGTTAGGACGGTGGATCATCACGTCTCCGGCAGAAGCAACATATTCTCCTTCGGAGGATGTCGTCAATACCTCACCTTTTTGGATATAAGAGACGGTATAACAAGACTGGACGTAATCGAACAGGATCCGCTTCTGATATTGAATCTTTAGGACGTCCAGCACGCTGATGTCAAACTGACTATGGATGATAGAGGACAAGGAAGTTCCTCCTTCTTATGTAGTAGTCGTAAAAGTGCTCTAACCTGTATAATCAGCCGCACATCGAAAGCCAATATTTCCGGCAGAGCTGTCTGGAGTATTTTTGCTTCTAGCCGCCACCCGATAACGGTTGCAGTAAGATTTATGGCACAAATATGATCCTCCACGCATCGATCTTGCGACACCACTTACTGGACCTTTCGGATTCACGGCTTCGGAAGATAAATGATAGTCCTTAGTAAACCAATCCGCGCACCATTCCCACACGTTTCCTGACATATTATAAAGACCATAGCCGTTAGGCAGATAGGACCTTACAGGTGCGGTACCTGCAAAACCATCGCTGGCATGATTTTTATCGGGAAACTTTCCCTGCCATATATTACAGCGATGTTCTCCGCCTGGTTTTAATTCGTCCCCCCAAGGATACCGTTTCTGAACCAGTCCTCCTCGTGCGGCATACTCCCACTCCGCTTCCGTAGGCAGACGTTTACCAGCCCAACGACAATATGCATCCGCATCATGCCATGATAGGTGAATAGCCGGATGATCAAGTCGTTCATCTACATGGGAATCCGGACCTTCAGGATGACACCAATCCGCTCCCTCCACCACCCACCACCAGGGGGTTTGAGTGGCTACTTGGGTCACCTTTTTCCCAGTCTCCATGGAAACAAAAGAATGAAACACGTAAGACCATCCAAATCGTTCCGCATCTGTAACATAGTTTGTTTCCTTGATAAAAGCAGCAAACTGCTTGTTCGTAACCGCCGTTGCATCCATCAAAAAGGAAGATAAGGTAACCTTCCTAGTCGGCCCTTCTCCATCAGCGGGGAACCCTTCCTTATCATCCGTCCCCATAAGAAAAGTGCCTCCAGGGATAAGGATCATGTCCGAGAAATCTTTCACCCCTGTTACTCCTTGAACCGTTGTGTTCTCCTTACAAACATCAATAGATTCTTGTTTCGCGACTTGATTTCGACTAGCTGAACAACAAGCCCGTATATTCTCTGACATGATTTACCTCCAATCTGGGATTGTCCCGGCTCTGTCTAAAAAAAAGCTACCCCAAGAATGCCAGAAGCAACGATAATGGTGAGCGGATGCAGCTTATATTTCATTAAACCATAAAGTGCAGCGAATACAATGATCAACATGCCAAGGGTCTGCCAAGTAATAAAAGCATGTTCCACGCTATTTAAGCCAAAACGAATCGCAGCATAGGCAATCAAGCCTGTAATCACTGGCCGCAAACCATAAAATAACGTTTTAATCCATTGACTGTCCCTCACCCGATAAAAGAAGACGGAAATAACGATGATGATTAAAAATGAGGGCAGAACCATGCCTAATGTTGACACAATCGCTCCTTCGATTCCGGCTATACGATATCCGATCAAGGTTGCACTGTTCGTTGCAACAGGCCCGGGTGACATCCCTGCGATGGAAACTACCTCTTGGAATTCCCCTTCGGATAACCACCCCCCAGCCATGGCTTCATGCTGAATCATCGGAATGATGGCGTACCCTCCTCCAAAAGAAAGAAAGCCAATTTTTATAAAAGTGAAAAACAAACTCCAAATCACATCGCTTCCCCCTAGATGTAATACTCCGGATAATTCGATTCTTCATCAGAAGCTTTCAAGGACTCCTTCTCCGTTCGAACTTGGAGCCCTAAGAGCTGTTTAATTTGCAGATATACAAACCCAATACATAAACCAATTGCAATCACGTAAATGGGATTAATTCCGAAAACCAGTAAAACAACCGGTATAACTAACGCCGTAACAGCGGTAGTCTTGTCAATTATAGCGTTCTTGGCCATTCGATATGCAGCTACTAGGATCAAGGCAATAACAGCACCATTTATCCCTTTCATAGCGGCAATGACTTTTGGCTGGTCTGCCAGTTGGGAGTATACGGCGCTAAGCAAACAAACAATGATAAAGGTCGGAATCGTTATCCCTGCGATTGCAGCAATCGCACCCTTCACACCAGCAAGACGATAACCAATGAATGCTGCTGCATTTACACCTACACCCCCAGGTGCAGCACCAGCTAAAGATAGAATTTCATCCATCTCCTCTTCAGCCAGCCATTTTCGTTTAGCGGAAATTTCCCGTTCGATCATAGGGATCATCGCATAACCTCCCCCGAAGGTTACAGGACCAATTCGAACAAATACCCAAAACAACTGAAACAATAGACTTATCCTCAGGTCTGTATTCGGTATCATATTTGTTTTCATAGTTGTTCTCATGGAATCCACCCTTATATAATCTGTCGTAATTTCATTATATCACTTTTTCCCAAAATGGAATTAAGTTTTTTGAACGGTAAAATACAACCAAGAGTTTATGAGTTATACTATATTCATGTTAATAAATACAAACTATATAAAAAACGATCTTACAAGTTCATCCTATATATAGCTTGGAGGTATATCGTGGAAAAGCGCTCGACACATATTCCATCACCAAAAAAACTCCTATACGACCGAATCGCCGAACAAGGCACTGTTTCCAAGTTGGATCTTTTACAGACATTTTCGCTTACCAAAAGCACAATGACCCGGATATTAGATGAGATGACGGAAGAAGGCTTGCTGATAGAAAGCGGATTTGGAGAATCTAGCGGAGGCAGAAGACCTATTTTATACCAGATCAATCCTTCCTACGGTTATATAATCGGTTTAGAGATTTCCAGGGTGTATTCTTCCCTTGGTTTATTTGATATGCAAATGAACCCAAAATCAATAGTTCACTGGCGAATGGATCAGGCATTCACACCTGAAAGATTTATAGATCATATCAGTATTCAAATACGCGCTTTCCTTAGGGACCATCAGTTAGTGGACAGTCAAATCATCGGGATAGGAATAGGGGCTGTGGGGCCACTTGATCGGGAACAAGGCTTGATCCTAAAACCGCTACACTTCCCTTCTTCAGGCTGGAACAATCTGCCGATTTGCAAACTGGTAGAGGAACGGACGGGGTTCAAGGCATGGTTGGACAACGGTGCCAATTCTGCACTGCTTGGGGAACGATGGTCTATCCGTCACGCAAACATTCAGCATATGCTTTATGTACATGCTGGAGCAGGACTCCGCTATGCGATGATGTCTCATGGAAGTATTGTTCATGGCACAATGGATATGGAAGATGCAATTGGTCAAATGATCATCCAGACAGATGGACCCCGATTAAATCATGACGGGAACTACGGGGCTCTGGAAGCATTCGTATCTGTGCAGGCACTAGAACAAAGTGCGCGCTCAGAGGCGAAAATGGACAACGATCTGATCCTCCAAAGATATAAAGTGGCGCCTGAGAAGCTGACTTATGATGTATTGGTACAAGCCTTTAGAGACGGTAATCCACACGCGCGTGAATTATTTACCCAAGCTGCCAGCCTCTTCGGGATCGGGCTCGCCAACGTTATCAACCTGTTTCATCCAGAGACCATCATTCTAGGTGGTGCACTCATTCACTCTCACGAGTTGTTTTTCCAAACAGCGGTGGAGGTGGCACAGAGAAACACTTACCGTTATCCTGAATACCAACCTCACTTCTCCCTAGGTATATTAAAAGAAGAAGCTGTGGTGACGGGTGCGGCAATAATGGTGAGAAATCATATGGTTCTATAGCATAACAAAAAGGTTGTTCCCAATCCTTTGCATGTTGGGACAACCTTATCTAGTCAAAGCTATAATGCCTGACAGCAATTTTTGAATTTCTTCCCGCTTCCGCAGAAACATGGATCATTTCGACCTGGAAGTGGTTTTGCACTTTTCCTGTACTCCAGCATCCGCTCCGATCTAAGTCGGTTCGCCAGTAATAGCATGCGTTCATAGGCGTATGAGTAGAACATTTTGTAGCTGTGGCAGAAATAATCAACCTCAGTCCGATCATTAACATCAAGCCAATTCCGGTTGCGCGGACATCCCCCATTGCAAAAGCTAAGGTACTCACACTTATAGCATGATTCATTCATATTGGGCTTCATTAACAAAAAATCATCATATACTGGGCTGCTTAGCAGTGCTTCCAAGTCAGTTTGGCCGATATTTCCTAGCCTATGCTCTTCATCAATAAAGAAATCGCAAGGGTAGGCATCCCCGTTCGTTTCAAGCACCATCATCTTCGGGCAACATGAGTTGTGAACGCATAACTCTGCCTCACGATGCATGAATACAAGAAGCATATTCTCAAAAATACGAATAGGAAGCTCTGGGTACCCACCGTTGTACCACAGGTCAAATGTATGGCATAAAAAGACTCCGTATTGTTCAGGTGTAATTCGGAAGCGTCCCGCTACATCACTTTTCTGAGAAACAAAATCCATGCAGGGGATAAACTGAATATTAGGAAATTTATGTTCTTGGTAAAATGCCATCAACTCATCTGGTTTCGTCACGTTATCTTCATGAATCACTGTCAGAATACTATACTCCACACCCTCATTCTGTAAATGACGAATCCCACGCATAACTAGATCATAACTGCCTTTCCCCGAACCCGTTACACGATGAGCATCATGAATAGGCTCTGGACCATCCAGACTAATCCCGACCAAAAAGTTATACCGTTTAAAAAATTTCGCCCATTTCTCATGGATAAGCGTTCCATTGGTCTGCAGTGCATTACTGATCATCGTATGAGGCGGAGCGTACTTAGCTTGAAATGAAATCACTTGTTCAAAATACGGAAGTCCGGCCAATAATGGCTCCCCACCCTGCCAAGAGAAAGTCGCTATCCCTGATGATCTTTTCATGTACTGAGCGATAAACCGCTCCAGAAGCTCCGTATCCATCACTCGGATCGGTTGCTGAGGATGTCCCCCGGCAGTACTGTAATAGCAATAATCACAGGCTAGATTACAATCCTCTGAGACGGTTTTCCACATGACATGAAGGGTCTTCTGCTTAGAGGTTTGTATACATGCAGTCATACGATTCTGCCCCTCCTATGTAATACTATCTTTGTAAAACCTAATTCCTATTTGTTCAATTAAATCATAGATCTGCGAGTCAACGATGAGTAAAACATCATAGCTGGTCAAATAACTGGGCACAAAAAAACTGCACTCCCCATTGTCCGTTGGGACAAAGCAATAAGGGTGTGCAGTTTCTTTGTGGATGAGTCTAACGGTAGTTAGAGACTAGTCTTATTAATTACGGACGTATTCTCTATTTGCTGTTTCCAACATGGATTTCCAATCCGCAAACTTCGTCTCCCTAACAACATGACGATCAAACAGTTCATCAGGTATGTCAGCAACATCTTCTTCTGTCTTTACTTGAAAGTTCCCTTTGGTTACAAACTCATCGAAACTTTTGTAATTGGAATACTTACTCATAAACGCTTCATTAAACAATTTCTCGAAAGAGATGTGATTGGGATCTTCTTGATACGTTTTCTGTCCTTGTAACTCATTCATCAATTCTTCCATGGTCATTGGTTTTTGTCTTCTCAAATTACCACTCCTAATTTTCTGTTATAGTTGTAGAATATCATGTTAATCCATAAATCACACGAATCCTAAGCTTACCATAATTTTGACGATTTCACCTTTCAAATTTCACTTATTATGCAAATAGTCGGCCTCTATACTTAAAATACAACAAAAAACCTTCCTTATTCATAAGGAAGGCTTCTTATTATTAGGACAATTTCACCAGGCTGTAGTTTTTCTTACCCTTACGGATAATGATAAAACGTCCGCCGATGGCTTCGCTGGCTGTAACTTCAAATGCTACATCGCTAACTTTTTCACCGTTCATGGAAATTGCGCCTTTGGTGATGTCTTCACGCGCTTGACGTTTGGATGGCTCAATTCCTAGATCTACCAGCCACTCCACAATATTTTTGGACTCCAATGTCGTTTCGTAGGTCGGCATTTCCTTGAAGCCTTGCTCGATCTCGTCAGCGGTTAGAGATTTAATATCTCCACTGAACAGAGCGGCAGTAATACGTTTAGCCTGCTCCAGCAATTCCTCACCATGCACGAATCTGGTCATTTCTTCAGCCAGTGTTATTTGCGCTTCACGTTTATGCGGTTCGGTCTGCACCTTTTCTGCAAGTGCATCAATTTGTTCTTTAGAGAGGAATGTAAAGTACTTCAGGTATTTCACAACATCACGGTCATCTGTATTCGCCCAGAACTGGTAGAATTCAAAAGCTGTCGTTTTGTTCGGATCCAGCCAAATGGCTCCGCCAGCTGTTTTACCGAATTTTGTACCATCGGCTTTCAGCATAAGCGGGATGGTAAGTCCGAATGCTACCGCCTCAGAACCTTCTTTTTTACGAATCAGATCTAAGCCACTTGTGATGTTCCCCCATTGGTCAGAACCACCGATTTGCAGCTGCACATCTTCATGCTGGAACAGGTGCAGGTAGTCCAAGGATTGCAGGATTTGGTAGGAGAATTCCGTAAAGGAAATTCCGCTGTCCAATCTGCTCGCTACAACATCCTTGGCAAGCATCGAATTGATGCTGAAGTTTTTACCATAGTCACGCAAAAATTCGATAACATTGATTTTATGCGTCCAATCGTAGTTGTTCACCATGCGGATTTGATTGTCGCCATCAGTCACGAACAGTTTTTTCATCTGTGCTGTAAGTGCGTCAACGTTGGCTTGGATTTGCTCCAGCGTTTGCAAAGAGCGTTCGGATTGACGTCCACTTGGATCACCAATCGTTCCCGTAGCCCCACCAATAAGAATCACCGGACGATGTCCTGCCAGTTGAAATCTTTTGAGCACCATGAATGGAATCAAGTGGCCAATATGCATACTGTCACCTGTTGGATCTACACCGCAGTACAGGGATACCGATTTTTGATTGGTCAGTTCTCTAAGCCCTTCGGCATCTGTTTGTTGATTGATGGCATCGCGCCATTCTAGTTCGTCGATAATATTCATTGCCTTACACCCCTCAAAATTAGTAGTTATCCTATAAATGAAACATCAGTCCGCCAAGCGGAAACGGCTTTGCCCCCCTGACTAGGACGGTACCGTTTCAGCGAGAAATATAAGGAGCATTGATGAAGCGAACCCTATAAATCCTTATATTTAAAAACAAAAAAATCGTCCTCTTGTCTATTGTAGACATAGGGACGATTGAATAACCGTGTTACCACCCAGATTGCACCCATGAAACGCTTATGCTCAAGCATACCATTGATACCACTCTTGACGAGATATCGTTCGCCATTCCGCTCGGTATTACCCGAGATACTCCAAAGTGTAATTCGCAAGCTTAGTGTGTACCGGGTTTCATCAACCCCCGGCTTTCTGGAACAGGGACTAAGTTACTACTGGGCTCCTTCAACGTATATCGTATATAAGATTACAGCCAGTATAGTGAAATAATTCTTTTATGTCAACTATCTTCAGCAGAGAATGCCGTCACACACTTCTACTGTAAAGCGCTACTAGGCATTTCCACTTTTTTTCTGATACAATTACGAAAAAAGAGGTGAACGAATCCGCATGCTAGATCCTATCGATAACCATATTTTGATGCGGCTGGCCCAAAACAGCAGAATTTCCTATACTGATCTAGCTAAAGAAGTCAGTTTATCAAGTGTCGCGGTGAAAGATCGTATTGATCGGCTAGTCAATCAAGGGATTATTGAACAGTTCTCGATTGTCATCAGTGCTGAAAAGCTAGGAAAGAAAATCTCCGCCTACCTGGAACTTGAAGTAGAACCTGCTCATTTAAATCATATCGTCGATGTATTAAAGGAAAACGAACGCGTAGCTGTATTATACGAAATGACGGGACCATGTATTCTACATATTCACATCTTGGTAGAGAATCTTGAAGAGATGGAACGGTTTATGCATGAATCAATCTACTGTCTGGATGGACTGGTACGTGTAGAAAACCAAATCTTATTAAAACGCCACAAAAATCAGGACGGAATGAATATATAAGAAAAAGAACCGCCTATAAAGACGGTTCTTTTCTCATATGGATTTTTTTAGGATTATCGAATAATTGCTATTTCGTCCTACTCTGTCTTAGCCAGCTTAGCTTTATAAAAGTTCACGAAATATTCGCTGACCACGATCTTCCCGTTCACAACACTTATTGGGGCTGCAAGCTTCACTGTCTCTCCGTTGTAAATCCCCGTTGTCGCTCCAACCTTCATCACCAGAACATTGCCATTGTAACTTAGCGTAACTGTCTTAGTGGCTGGCTGCCAGCCAACCTTTGCTCCAAAGTTCTCAAAGCTGCTCCGTAAAACCACGGGCTTGCGCTCGGAATCGCCGAATTGACCTTTATCAATTAAGGCGTGTACGCCCCAGTTTCCATCCACCACTTGTGTAATCCCAAAATCAGCTGACACAGACATCAGAGAGTACGCTTCATCTTCGCTCAATTCCATTCCAGCCATTAAAAAATCTTTTGTTTTATGAGCGGCATCCTTCATGGCTTTGTCGATGGACGAGTTTTTGAAGATATCCGTCTGAGCACTAGCCCCCAGCTCCTCCAAATAATTGGCGTAGCTGAATCCATGCACAACCCACTCGTTCTCATTTTCAAGTAATGGGAAGTTTAAACCTTTCAGCTTGTTGTTAAGCGATGCTTTTTTATGAAGAATGACTTGTATATCCCCAGTGACCGATGTCTCGATCGCAGTTCCGTTAATCTCCGAATCGCCTTGACCGGCATGCGGGTCACCGATCGACAGTAGTGCACCAGCTACGGATACAGGATAATACATTGTTGCACCTTCGGTAATCCGCCAATCATCTACATTACCGCCGTTGTAAGAAGGTGGAACGGAGTCAACAACATCCGCTTCTTTCGGCGCCACACCCATTGTACCAAAGTGGAGACGAACCGGAATTTTCACACCTTTTAGCACATCGAAGTTTTTATCAATCGTATTATGGTCAACGATAACACCCGGGTAGTCAATTGTCGGGTGCACTTGACCATCTGGATCGGTTTGCACAGACCATTTGTAGTTATATACAGCTGTTGCATAATCTGTTCCACCCTCCGTATCCATCTCGTAGATGGTTACTACCTCACGCTTTTTCGGCTCCTCCACCATATCTCCATATAGATAACCCCAGTTCGCTGCGGCATTCACGCCATATGTTTTGCCAGCGTATTGGTCATTCCCATTTGGTCTCAGCTTCATGTCCAGAATCTTAACTTCCAGCACATCTCCTGGTTCAGCACCTTCAACAGCGATGGGACCCGTCATAATATGTACGCCTGGCCCGCGGAGCGCTTCGTTCTTCTCCCCCTCAATCCAGTGGAAAATATCCTCTACTCCCGCATCTCCTTTAATCATCCGCTCGTAATCATCACCAGAGTGATGTGTAATGGCCTCAACCGTTACGATGTCTCCCGAATGCACAGTTAGAGCTGGATCTCCCTTACCTATATTCCCCCATCGAACAGTCTCCGAATTCGCCTTCAGAACATGGGTTTTTGGTTTATACGCATCGTTTGTTGTGTTAGCATACATAACACAAGATAACGAATTCACCCCTAAAAATAGGGATAACGTGACACCTACATTACGAATTATTTGTTTTTTCATACGAAAATCCTCCATTCCTTTAATAAGTGTTAGTTTTTATAACATTTGGTGTTTCTGAGTATAACAGATGACTTGAGGATTAACAATATAAATATTTTCATGAATTTCGGTTTAAATAATAAACACGAAGGAGTCTTTCTCTTGAATTATCCAAGTTAACTCCACAATAAAAAAACGCCAACACTTATTAGCTCATAGTGTTTGGCGTTGGATTATCCAGTCTAAAGTAATGCACTAATTTTATTTTTGATCAGTAATACTTCTTGTTGCCCGGGTTACAATCCGCTTTGTTTCCTTGGTCCCTGATAGGTTCAACCATTCATCACAAATTTGCTGTACCCATGCCGGATGGCTTTTGCTAGCATCATTTAACCAATTGCTTACAGAATCCTGAACGTATTTTGCCGGATCAGAGTTAAGCGGTTCTAATAGCGGAAGGGCAATCGCTGGATTTTCTTTGAGCGCTGTAATATGCTTTGCCCATACCCCATGTGGGCGCGTCAATTCGATCGCAAATCTCCTAATATTCGCGTCCTGATCATGAATCCAAGCCTTTAATAATTCAATGGAAGCATCCAGCTCGGCAATGACTGATTCCCTTAAAGCCATCCATGAAATCTCACGCACCCCAAAATGACCATCCGCTGCAAAAGGACGGATTGCTGTTAGTTTTTGAACTAGACTCCATTGATGATTCTGGCCCACGATATAAGCAGCCCAGCAGCGAACACTATCGGATTTATGATGAGCTAACACAGCAAATAGCCGGGAACGTTCCAGCTCTGATTTACAGTCAAATAGAAGCTGCCACTCACGTGAAATCACCGGGATGAGCTTCATGATTTTCTTTTCCGATAACGCATTCAGCCTTTGTAAAATTGGTTTAGCTTCCTGTTCAAAACCTAGCTCATTCAGTACATTTTCCAACAAGACAAGATGATCCACAGCAAGCCATTCCGTTAAATTCACGCTCTGTAAATATCCTTTATTCAGCAGTTCTACAATCTCAACGGGGATTTCAGTAACCCTCCGAGCGCCCTTCCTGTGTTCCATGGAAATCGTCCCTTCACTATGATTTGAAAGCTTAAATCACCTTCATGTCATAGCTAGGATACCGTTGTTTCTAAAAATGAAGCTGTAATCTCGTTTACAACTCGATATCTATGTTATATTTCTTTCCAAAATCTTGTCTCGCTGGATATAGATAGTTCTGAACCCTGTCTGAATAACCTCCGCTTTCACCAATTCTTGCAATGCCACTGTTACAGCTTCTCTGCTGGCTCCAATTAAATTAGCGATTTCTTGATGCGATAGAGGAACATTAATTTTGTAACAATTATCCTTATGCTCAACCCCATGCTGATCCGCTAGCTTTAAAAGAACGCACAATATTTTATCATGCAGATTTCCGATGGCTAGATTTTGAGTTAACTGACTCATACTTTTTATGCGGTCGCTCAATACTTGCAATAATGACATCATAAACCTAGGCCGGTGAGAGATGAATTCTTCAAACCTTGCAGGATCAATTGTGCAGATATGGCTTTCCTCAATCGTTTCAATATAATGTTCCTTCGTTCCAAAAGAAATCATACCCATTTCACCAAAAACATTACCCTCACTGAGGATATCCGATGTAAATTGCTTACCGTTTGCGTTTAATTGGTATAAGCGAACCTTTCCTTTTTTCACAAAAAACAGTCCTTCAGAAAAGGTTGACGGTGTTTGGATATATGTATTTTTGGGGACTACTGTTATTCGCGTTAATTCTTCCATTTCAATAAGATCTTCCAGTCCTAACGATTGAAGCAAATTGAATTGAGATAAATAATGATTTTTTTCCATTGCCCCTCCTGTATAAAACGCTATTCATTTCTTCAGTATACCTTACAAAAAAAGCCACGTCCTAAGGACGCAGCTTACTAAATTACCGGTTACTTGCTTCCCAGCGCGCTACTTCTTCCCGCACACGTGGGGCCACTTCGGTGCCCAGCAGTCTAATCGCCTGCATAACATCCTCATGAGGCATCGTGCCGTGCGGCACATGTAAAAAGAATCGCGTAATTCCCACATGCTTGCGTAGATGAATGATTTTATTAGCGACAGTTTCTGGATCACCTACGTAAAGGGCGCCCTCTAAGCTACACGCTGCATCATAATCTGCACGATGGTACGGAGGTGTTCCTTTTTCCTTCGCCCGCACATTGGTCCGGGCATGCGTTGAAGGAAAAAATTTCTCCAGCGCTAACTGATTAGTCTCCGCTATGAACCCGTGTGAATGCGAAGCGATTGGAAATTTTGAAATATCATGCCCGGCTTCAGCTGCTGCTTTTTTGTAAAGCTGTACATGTGACGCATAATCCAGTGGTAGAACATTCCCTATAATCGCTAAAACAAAAGGCAAACCTAGTGATCCTGTGCGGATCGCAGACTCTGGACTTCCTGCACTCCCGATCCAAATCGGTAAAGGATCTTGAACCGGACGCGGGTAAATCCCCAAATTTTCTATAGCTGCTCGGTGTTTGCCTTTCCAGGTCACTTTTTCTGACTTTTGGATGGCTAATAACAATTCCAGCTTCTCATTAAACAGTTCTTCATAATCCTTCAGATCATATCCGAATAGAGGAAAAGACTCTGTAAACGAACCCCGGCCGATCATAATCTCCGCACGTCCGTTTGAAATTCCGTCCAGCGTTGCAAAGTCCTGAAACACACGCACCGGATCGGCTGAAGACAGGATCATTACAGCACTACTCAACCGGATCTTAGTAGTCAACGAAGCAGCCGCAGCCAGTACAACCGCAGGTGAAGACGCCGCATAATCATGCCGATGATGCTCACCTACTCCGTATACATCTAATCCCACCTCTTCGGCAAGTACAATTTCCTCCACTACTTCACGTAGTCGTTCTGCATGACTTATTGTCTCACCCGTTTGGACATCAGGTGTGGTCTCGACAAATGTGCTTACTCCAAGTTCCACTATTCATTTCCTCCTAATATTCTGCACGATGCATTATTCTCTGGATGTAAAAAACCATAAAGGGACTACCTAATTATAGACTAACTAATATAGGTCCCTTCGACTATAATCGAAGTTCATCTAATTAGATCCCCCTCACTATAGATCGGACTGAGGAGCCGTTAATTTAATAATTTCATTCATTTTGCTAAATTATCGGACTTAGATGCAGCTATTCGTGCAAAGTAGCTTCCATAATGTGTGTTTTTATGGAAATAAGCGCAATACAGTCCGAAACTATCGCAAAATGAACTAAAAAGTGAAAATAGCTGCAATACGGTCCGAACAAACAAGACCTCGTGTGAACTGACCATAATACAACAATTATACTGGGACTTTACCGCCAATGCGCCACAGTGCAGCTAAGGCGTGGTAACGACGAAGTTTGTTTAATTGCATTTACCACCAACGCACAGTGCAGCTAAGGCGTGGTAACGACGAAGTTTGTTTAATTGCATTTTGTGCAACTATATATGCTTTGAGGGTAGCCTTTGTGGATTTAGTTGCACTCTGTACACTTAAATACGAGCACTTGCCTCAATATGGCGGGATTCTAGAATAATAGTTGTAAAATATGCAATTAAACTGCCCTAAAGCTGCGAGCATAAGAGCTTAAATGTACTTTTTACAACTATTTTGCTTTTTAAATGAGAATTGAGAGGGTGCTGCTAGTGCGATGTAATCGCGATGTAATAGCAAATGTAATTAGCAATGTAATTAGCGAAGTAATCGCAATAATACAAAAACAAAAAAGACCACTAATCACCTTAACACAGACGATTAGCGGCCGCTCAAATCCAAGCTAGTTTGCATTCCCAATATTCGGAGTTATCGGCTTATCCAGCGATTTCGGTGGTTTGCTTGGGTTTATCCCAACGCCGATCCGACCGAATACATACGCTCCGCCAGGAATACGATTCGCTAAATTCATTATAAGTGCCGAGCCTACCACACAACCGACAAATTGCAGCAGAACACTAAATAGTCCAAGGTTTTGCAACCCAAATGAAGCTGGAAGCTTAACGAATATAGCCAATAGCAAAGGATGAAGCAAGTATATGCCAAAAGAATATCTGCTGCTCCATTCCAGTACACGTGGCACTTTCTTCATTTTCGATGCCACGGAGAAGAGCAGCAAAATCATGCTTAAGGCGAATAGAAGCATATCAATTCTTTTGGAGCTATGCGCCGTTATCCAGCCTTGACTATTCACGAACAGCACTAGCGCACCTGTCAGAACCGGGAGCGTGTATACGGCTATGCGGAACTTTTTTAATTTTTCCCGGAACCACAGCTCATTTCGTCCCAAGTAATAGGCTACTGTAAAGTAAAAAATCCAACCAGGTGCGAAAATCCAGTACATTTTATCCCAGAAATAATGGGCGGCTGCCGTATCTGCGGGCGTAGTAAAGTTGAAGAAACCCAAATAGATAACGTTAATAAGGAACGATACAATTAGAACATTGCGGGGGTTAAGCCGCTTCGCATACGTCTGAAACCAGAGGAATAAAGCATAAAACTGAAAGATAATCAGTATAAAATAGCCATGGAAATCTCCAATCAGCAAATGACGCCAGAGGTAATACCAAAAAGCCTGCAGCAAAGGAATGCCGTCACTACTCGACAGCTCCAATCCTTTTAGTCCTGCATACAAGGTCCCGAAAAAAAAGTAAGGAAATAAAATATACTTGATTCTTTTCTCCCAAAATCTCGCTGGAATTTCATTGGGATAGGCAAATGACAACACGAATTGGGAGATAAATACGAATACAGGTGTGCCAAACGTTAGCAGTAAACCCACCGACTCTACCCAAGATGTATTTCCATCGTCATAAACCCGGTAAAGAGCATGCAGCAGGGCTATACTTAAGCAGGCTACACTACGAAGAACGAACATTTCCGAGTTCATTTTGCGTTCCATGCGGAGTGCCCCTTTCAATGGGTGCTTTTAATGATCTACTGCGCTTCCTACACTTAAGCGGTCAGTAATTGTTTTTTCCAGCCCGGTATGAAAGTTATGGTTAGGGAACCAAGACAATAATTCCTGGGCTTTTTGATTGTTTAAATAGCTATGGAGAATATCCCCCGGACGGGGCTCCGCATAGGTTGTCAAGAAATCCCGACCCGTGATGTCCCCTAACATCCGAACCATCGTATTTATCGAGGTTGGTATTCCGCAGCTAATATTCATCGTCTCATTATTCACCCTGCCTTCGGTCTGAACCGCGTCAACGAACGCTTGCGCCACATCCTCCACATAGACGAAATCTCTAGTCTGCTCACCGTCCCCATAGATTACGAGATCCTTCCCTTGCTTTATGCGATCCAGAAAAACGGATACAACGCCAGCTTCTCCATGCGAACTTTGCCTTGGCCCATATACATTAGCGAGACGCAGAATCGTATATTTCAGCCCATGTAAGCTGGCAAACATCCGAATATATGACTCTGGTACACTTTTGGATACACCATAGCAGGACTCGGGATTTAAGGGATGCTGCTCATCAATGCTCAAATATTCCGGGTTCCCATAAACCGCTGCCGACGAGGCATAAACTAGCTTTTGAACCTGATGGATCTCGCACATGCGCAGTACATTCAGCGTGCCAACAATATTCACATTCGCATCAAATAACGGGTTCCGCTGTGATTCTCTGACGTCGATCTGTGCAGCCAGATGAATGACTGCATTTGGCTTTTCAAGGTTAAACACCTCATGCAAAGTCTCATCCCGAATATCGTACTTATACAGAACCGCAGCAGGATTCATATAAGTCAGACCGGAGGCTCCGGATACATTATCTACAATCACAGTTTCTATGCCCTTTTTTATTAGCCGATCAACCACATGGGATCCAATAAAGCCTACCCCCCCAGTTACCAATACCTTCAAAATAAAAAACTCCTTTCGCCCGCTAAGAGTGATCTTTGTACCGTGCATTCCCCGAAAAATTCACATAAAATACAAAATCAAAGGATAAAGGAGTGAAGTATATGGCTACTGCCCCTATTCCAGACAGCTCGGTGACTACGTCCATCCTTTCTGATGGTGCGGTCACATCTATTAAAATAGACCCTGAGACTAACGGTTATGTGAACGTCCGATCGTACGGCGCTGTAGGAAACGGTATTAAGGACGATACAGTAGCGATTCAAAATGCTATCAATGCGGGAAACGCCAAAAACAAAGTAGTAATCTTTCCTCCAGGTGTATATAAGGTATCTTCGGGACGCATGCGTAACCCCTCCATCCTCGACTGGTGGTGTCTTCGAATTCCAGCCAAAACGAATTTAAGCTTTGAAGCCGGCTCCAAACTTGTGCTTGCCCCGAACCCACCCTCAGACACTAGGGTTCTAGTAATCTTAAATGCCTCAAATATTACAATCGCGGGCACCCTTGAAATTGATGGAAGTGCATCGACTGTTAAAACAGCCGTCAACGATCAGCTTCACGGCTTGTTCATTTCTTCTTCGCAAAATATAACGATAGAGTCAGTGTACTCTCACGATTGCTATGGGGATAATATCTTCATTGGGGGGACAGAAGAAATCCCCTCCGTTAATGTGCACATCGGATACGCACGCTGTGAGACTGCTGGACGAAAGAACTTTGTGGTCCATTTTGTAGACCAGCTTCATGTCAACAGAGCGGTTCTGAATAATAGCCGCGGTGGCGCGCCTGGTTTTACTGGTGCTAACTCTCTCGATCTTGAACCCGATGTCTTTAAAGGAACGCGCAGCTTTTATCAGCGATTCGACTCCTTGACAACCATAGGTTTCGGTAACGATCTATCAGCAGGGCTTACAGATGCTATCGCTAGACTCTGGACACTCGACATCGGTTCACTAGATATGCGTGTAAGCGGATCGGTAAGTCCAGCCTTACTGTCCTATGGACTGACGCTGAAAATCAATCACTTGGCTATCCGCTCCACCGATCATAAAGCTAGCTTCGGTCTACAGACGATCTATTCACAATTTATTGATATCGCTAGCGCCAAGTTCGATGGCATCGGGGGCCCTGCGATCTATACAGCGTTTAATGCTGCCGGAGGTAAACCAAGATTGCATATCGGTTCGTTAGGAATGTACGGTTCGGGTTCCACCTTAGCAAGTGGTGTCCGAATCGACGGAGGAGATCTTTATGTGGGGACGATAGATGCACAGGATTTAACGGGCAATACCTTGCATTTATTCACAACGGAGTCTGACGCGATGGCTACTGTCGACAATATGATCGTCCGCAATAGCGGAACCAATCAGGTAGTGCTAGTCTCTTCTTACGGTGCAGCTAAACCGTCTCTGCGCCTCAATAATGTAGCGGTGTTTGATACCCGAGCAGTGAAGGTAAAGCGAATTCTAGAATTCGAAACACTAATCGGCATGCAAGGCACATCACTAGGAACCTTGTATAATCCATATTCGCTCCCTGAATGGTTCTCGACCTACGGTAACTTCAAACGGGCCATTCGCCTCACTGGGGGGGCAGTGTTGCCCGCGGTGTTCATAGTAGAGGGTTCGCCCGAGGGAGTCGTAACCGCCCCAGTTGGCAGTCTGGCCATGCGAACGGATGGCACGGCACAAGCCACTTTTTATGTGAAGGAAAGCGGATCAGCTGCCAGCGGATGGAAGGCTAAATAAGATGAATCAACGGTATTGGTTACATGTCTCTATCGCATAAACGACACGTTCCAAATCCTCATCCGATAAAGAGCTTCCAGAAGGCAGGCAGACACCTGTTGAAAATAATTTATCCGATACACTGTATTCCTCACTGTAAGGATAGTAGTAATTGCTCTCGAACAAGGGTTGTAAATGCAGCGGTTTCCATACAGGTCTAGCTTCGATATTGTGCTGTTCCAGACATGACAGGAGTTGTTGTGAAGAGAACCCCGCCACTTCTTCATCGATGGTCAGCGCACTCAACCAGTGCGTGCTGCGACAATTGCGCGCTTCCGGCATAAAATGAAGACCCGGTATGGAACCTAACCGTTCCCTATATCGCCGGCCAATAGATCTGCGACGCTCTACTCGCTCTTCAAGCAGTTCTAATTGACCGCGTCCTATGGCTGCCAACAGGTTGCTTAACCGATAGTTGTATCCCATTTCGGAATGTTGATAATGAGGGGCAGTGTCTCGGGCTTGCGTAGACCAGAAGCGCGCTTGATCTAAGGCTTCGGTATCGTCGGATACGAGCATGCCCCCACCTGACGTCGTAATAATCTTATTTCCGTTGAAAGAATAGATTCCGAATTGGCCCCACGTTCCGCTGGCCTTGCCTTGGTAGAAAGCGCCCAGTGATTCGGCAGCATCCTCAATCAAGGTAATTCCATATCGGTTAGCTATTTCTACAATGGGCGCCATGTCTGCACTTTGTCCGTATAAATTGACGACAACAGCCGCTTTTGGCAGCAGCCCTTTGTCATTCAAAGCTTGGCAGGCCCGCTGAAAAGCTAGCGGACACATGTTCCAGGTCTCAGGCTCTGAATCGACAAATACGGGGGTGGCCCCCAAATATAAAATAGGATTGGCGCTAGCAACGAACGTGAGCGTAGAACAGATCACGTAATCTCCTTGTGTGACACCGGCTAGACGAAGTGCGAGATGAATCGCCGCCGTGCCAGAGCTTAACGCTAGTGCACCCTTTGATCCTGTGTAGGCGGCCATCTCCCGCTCGAACGCATCAACTTGCGGACCAATAGGAGCAATCCAACCAGAGTGTATCGCCTCCTCCATGTAGACCTGCTCACGACCACTAATATGCGGCGGGGATAACAAGATTCGTGGCAGAATGCTCGTTTGACTAATGCTCATGCGAAGCTCCTTTCTCCATTTGGACCGATTTCTTCAGATGGAATACATATCATATCGAGATCTGGATGCCGATAGAGCGGAAAGTAATTTCCTGATATTCTGGTGTCACAAAAGGATATGATCCGCTCATACAACTCTGGGTAAAAAATTCGTTTACCTAAGTAATAGTCAAGGGGTTCCAGTTGTGTCGCGAATCTATGCTTGAATTGAAATAAGTCGTCATTCCCCTTATATCCCCCGCCAAGATGAAAACATTCAAAGCCATTTTCCATCCCCCACTTGGCTGCTGCGTGTATTAGCAATTTGGTAGGTGACCACTGCAGATAGGCGCGATCCCAACCACATAGGTGATAATGCATCCACGGTCGTTCATGTAACACGATGCTGGTCGCCACCGTTTTCTCCCCATCCATAGCTTCGAATAGCTCTACTCTCCCCTCAAGTAGATGACTAGTATCTTCTATAAATTTTTTGGGAAAATAATAAAAAGAATCCGCCTGTAAATCGTTTAGTGTTCCGTAATACAATTCACTGAAGGACTCAATACGATCCTTCAGATTCGAATTTCGAATCGTAAAGGGTGCGGACTTTAATTTATGAATATTCCGTTTATGATTGCTGCCATAATGCCGGATGAGCTCTGACTCCGAACCCACAGTCAAATCAATATAAATTGTATTCCTATTCCATTCGGTGGTCAGACCACTTTGATATTCCGTAGCGTTGCCAATCAAGGGATGAAATCTTACAAACTCGGTCATGATCTTTTTCTCTCTACAGTAATCCGTGAACGTTTCACTGAATTGCCGGTACAGCTCACTTCGTTCGGCTCCCGGAGGGAGATTCGATATCGGTCCCCCGTATCCATAGGGTGTACTAATGTCGTACCAATCGCCTTCAAGCCCCAGTTGGATTACGGCAGGAAGATGGCTTATGGAGCGAAGTAAGTAAGGATAAACTATGAGCTGGTCTCCCTGCTTAAAAACAAACAGCTCTGCCTGCTGATGCTCTCCATCCTCAAACAGCCGAAAAAACGCTGAGGAGAAATAGATATCCTTCGTCTCTAACTGGTTCAAATAGGCATCCCATTCCGCTGAACTAGAGCTGCCTAACACGATAAAGTTACTCATACAACACCTCTTGATTCTCCAATATTTTGATCATACGTATACTTTCAGTGCTTAAGATTAGCCCGGGGTCTCGCTCACGCAAATAAGCATCTGAAGAAAGCAACAATAGCCTTTTCTCCCGGTCTAAATCCATTAATACGTCTGTCAAAAGATTGCAGCCACTCCACCCTCCACTTTGCAGTTGGATACGATAATACTGTTCACCTAACCGGCCCACAACTGAAGTCTCTTCCTTCGTTCTAATCTTAAGAGAAGAGAATCCATACTTTTGATGATATGCCTCTGCCATCGGATAATCATCTATGATGTACGCCAATGCTTCTCTATCCCTATCAATCGATGGAGCCAAATCTCTTACATACCAGTAAGTCCGGCCTTCCTCTGCAAAACCAAGCCGCAAATACCAAGCATGAGCTTGCTCATTCCACGAAAATACATCAAGTGCCAGCTTCGAAATGCCATCCTTTTGGGCCAACGTCTCCCCGTACGCCATAAGCTTGCCGCCGATGCCGTCTTTTCGATAAGCTGCGTCCACATTCAAGTTATTCAGAACCAGCATCTGCTCCATTCTTCGCCATTCAGCGAATCCAATAAGAAGGTCTTCAGAATAGGCACCAATCAGCAGTGTTGCTGAATGGCTTCCGCATTTACATGCTGCTTTCAAATATTCGGGATAACCGCCACAGGCGAATATGGTTTGATTGTAGACCGACTCTGGCAAGTTGCTCTGTAAGAGCCGGCATGCAAGGTGAATATCATCTTCCTGAAGCGGACTAAACCGCAAATTCATGCCGACCCCTCCTTTTGGTTCATTCTGTACTCATCGAGCGGCAGACTATGCTCACCCGGATTGGCCACAACGTCATCTTGGCGGATCACCTTCAGCACAGTTTTGCATAAGATCAACGCATCTAATCTAAAGCTTAGCTTCTCAACATAGGTAACGTCATAGGAGAGCCGCTGTTTCCACTCCGAAGTATTACGTCCAGATACCTGCGCCAATCCCGTTATTCCGGGTCTTACAGTAAATCGCAGCCGCTCCCGTTCAGAGTAATGCGGGCTGTAACGGATGAGCAAAGGTCTTGGTCCGATCAGACTCATTTCTCCCTTCACAACATTTACTAATTGCGGGAGCTCATCCAGACTCAGCTTTCGAATCAATCCGCCGAATTTGATATAACGCCGAGCATCCGATAACGGCTGGCCCTGCGCATCATACATTTCAGCCATGGTTCGGAACTTGTAGATGTAGAAGGGTCTTTCTCCCATTCCCGGCCGCTGCTGCTTGAACAAAATAGGACTTCCCAGCTTTATCCGAAGCAGCAACGCCACCACAGCCATGACCGGACTAAACACACCTAACATAACGATCGCTCCCACCAAATCGAAGCCCCGCTTCATATGGCGATACATGGTAGTCTTTCCCCCGCCTTTCTCTTATTCCGTAAAAAGACGTTCTGTAAGTGACTTTACCTCTTCCGGATTTGCACTCCAATAATACACTTTGGTTCGGACGAGCGGATCTAGAGCAGAGCTGTTATGGCCAGGAATCTGTTCGTAAGCAAAATCTGCGGAATCCATTCCTTTGAATAGCCAAGCTAAGCTCATCAAATCACTGTCACTAAAACTCGTATCAATAATGTCTTTCTTTTCACGCAGTAGCAGTCCCGCTAGATCAGGAATATGCTCCGGACTTAATAGCTTTTTGGCTACAGCCCGAACGATATTGAATTGCTCCCGTTGGCGGCTAAAGTCACCCTCCGGAGTCGAGTAGCGCTCCCTTGCTAAATAAAGCGTGTGGGCACCATCCAGATGCTGCTCACCTTTCTTGATGGTGATCTCCGGAGTGATGGTCACATCCTGATCAATCAGCATATCGATCCCGCCGATCGAATCGATGAAATCACGAACACCGGAGAAGTTCGTCTTGATGTAGTAATGAATAGGAATATTCATAAAATCACTAACGGCTTGAATCAGTGTCAGCGTACCCTGCTGATTCCCACCCTTTGTTTCACCAACGATATGTGCATGATTGATCTTGGTATAACCGACGTTCTGCACATAAACCCGCGTGTCCCGCGGCACAGATACGATATTCACCTTCCGTTGATCCGGCATCACATGGGCAACCATGATCGTATCTGCCCGCGAGCTTTCTCCGCCCCAAGTGTCTGTTCCAATTAGCACTACATTAAAGGATGAGCTTTTCTTGTCTGTTGGAGATGTCACCGCAGTTGGAGTCTGTGTAGACGTTGTAAGGGTAAGCTCATCCATTTGCGCTTGTGGGGCTGGTGTGCTGAGCGATTGCACCATCGCTTCATTGTCCGTAACCACATTAGAGCTAGGGATCGTCAAGGGGTTAAGTATCGCCTTATTAAAACGATGCTCTGGATTCAATATCCCTCCAATCCAGATCCCCCCAACTACAACCACAACAAGAATAACAATCAGGCTGTATCGTCCCACCCGCCGCATGCGTGAACGTTTACCTGTAATTGCCTTGTCGCGCTTGCCCCATAATCTTGTCATCCATGAATGCTTAGTCGACTTCATAGGTCAGATTCCCGCATGAACTTCGGATTTAATGCGTTCAAGATCATGTGTGCCCACCTGCGGTTCTTCCTGAAAGCCCGAATAGCTTGGAATTAGCTGCTTTAGCAGTTTTTTGATCTGATGACTGCTTGGCATCAGTTCATACCGTTTGCACAAGTTCTCCAGAACCCCCAACACCAAATTCAGTTCAGATCTGGAGACACTTTGCGGGCGGCTAATCATAATACGGTAGTTGTTAGTGACCAATAACCCTTCTTCTTCAGTCAAAAGCTCCTCAAACAATTTTTCTCCAGGACGAATGCCAGTGACCACAATGGGAATATCTTTGTCAGGCTCGAGACCCGACAAGCGGATTAAATCCCTCGCTAGATCGTATATACGAACTGGCTTACCCATATCCAGCACAAACACTTCTCCCCCTTGTGCCAGCACACTTGCTTGAATAACCAACTGTACCGCTTCGGGTATCGTCATGAAGTAACGCACCATATCCATATGTGTAACCGTCACCGGGCCGCCGTTTTCGATTTGTCTTTTGAATAACGGAATGACACTGCCACGACTGCCCAGCACATTACCAAAACGTACAGCGGCAAAAACCGTCTTACTTAAGGAATTCTGATCATTAATGATCATTTCCGCGGCTCGTTTCGTGGCCCCCATAACACTGGTAGGATTAACCGCCTTATCCGATGAGATGAGGATGAACCGTTTAGCGCCATATTTAGCACTCGCTTCCGCTACATTCCTTGTGCCGATCACATTATTTTTAACTGCCTCTACTGGATTCATCTCCATAAGAGGAACATGCTTGTGCGCAGCGGCATGATACACAATGGAGGGGCGGAACTTTTGAAAAACGTTATCGATCCGCGATACATCCTGAATGTCCGCTATAATGGGATGAATGATCTGATCGGGATATAACTGTCGCAACTCTTGTTCAATAAGATAAATGCTATTTTCTCCATGCCCCAAAAGCAGCATTTCCTTCGGACGATACGCAGCCAATTGCCGGCATAATTCCGAACCAATTGAACCGCCTGCACCCGTGATGAGAATACACTCGCTTCCCAAATTCTCACGAATCTCTTCCGTATTAATTTCTACGGGACTTCTCCCCAGCAAATCATTTACGGATACTTCACGGATCATGTTAATGGCCATTTTCCCGTCCAAAATATCGGTCATACTAGGCATTAACTTGATCTGAGCTTTGGTAGATTTGCAGATTTCGATGATCTCCAGTAATTCCTTTTGAGGAGCCGTAGGCAAAGCGATGATAATGAACGAAATATCCAGCTGCTCGACTGCCTGGGGAATGAAGTTACGGTTACCGACAATCGGCAACCCCATAAGCTCCAGCTTGCGCTTTGAGATATCATCATCTATGAAGGCAACTGGGTTCATGAATTTAAATCTTGAATGCTTGATATCTTTGGTAACGAGGATGCCTGCTTTCCCTGCCCCAACGATTAGCAGATTGCCTTCGGATGAACCCTTTGTTCCCAGTGTTTCGAATCTATCGTTGATGAGGCGGTTAACTAAACGTAAGCCGGCAATGCCGAGAAATACGTAACCCGCTGCAAAATAAATCGAAATCGGCAATCGATAGGAAGGGACGAATACATGCGCAGATACATTGACAGCGACCACTCCGCAGAGTGTTAAAGCACTCACTTTTAGCAGCTGCAATAACTCACCTATACCGGTGTATCGCCAGATATTGTTATACACCTTGAATCCAAATGAGAACGCTGCGTACACCATAATGTGAATGAGTATCGCCCACGGAAGCATCCACATGTACTGCTCAGGGATTTGAAAATCAAACCGAAGTAAAAACACAAGCCACACTGAAGCCGCTATAATTCCCGCATCCAACATGACTAAACGTACGATCCGCATTTTCATCACTTCTTTCTCCCTAATTAACTAATTATTCGTTTATTCGTTTATTCGTTTATTCGTTTGTTGTCGTATATGCGAGAATGAATTATCTATCTGCTGTCAGACCCGTTTGTAATTCAGACGGAAATGGCTTTATCCCTGGTTCTTTCAGCGCTTCTATATAAATCGAGTCCATTTCACGAAGCACCGCTGGCAATCCATAGCGAATAATCCTGTCCTTGTTCGCCTTACCCATTGCTGCGGTCAAAGCTGCGTCCGCTCGCAGTTGAACCAGTGCTTTTGCCGTAGCGGCAATATCATCCACTGGAACCAACATGCCCGTTGACTCATGCTCAATCAAATCGCGAATGCCCCGAATATGTGTGCCGATCACGGGTTTGCCTGCTGCCATCGCCTCCATAATCGCCCGGGGTAACCCCTCACGATAGGACACAAGTGCCGCAACATCACACGCTTGTAGCAAATCCGGTATATCTCTTCGGAACCCCAGAAAATGTACCTGTTCCCTAACCCCTAACCGTGTAGCAAGTTCTATAAGGGTTTGCTCGAAAGGACCTGTACCTGCGAATGCTAGATGAATATCGCTTGCTTGATCACCCAAATGATGTAGTGCTTCGATCAACTGTTTTTGGTTCTTGTTAGCATTTAACTCAGCGACGCAGAGAACAACGAATGAAGGATTATCATTGTCACTCTTAGGTAAATCAAATAGCTGGTGACGACTTACCCCCTTCATTTTTGCAATTTCATCATCCCCCTCACCGCTACCGTATACCTGAAGATCAAGCCCGACTCCGCTCACATAAGTTACTTTTTTTCGGACAGGGAATTTCTGAGCACGCTCATAATCTTCACTATTAATGGTGATCAGTACATCCGTCCAACGTGCCATCAAATACTCCAACGGATAATAAAGCATCCAATTCAGAAAAGGAGCACCTTTAAAAAAATGAAAACCATGAGCTGTATACAATACGCTAGGGACACCTGCTCTATGGGCTGCAATCCGTCCGAGAATCGAAGCCACTGGTGTATGTACATGGACGAACTGAAATTTTTCCGCTTGGAAGCTTTTCGTTAAGATCCGCAGAGCCGTCCAATTCTTCAACTGTAAAGGACTTCGTTGTATAGGTACGTCGTGACATACAATTCCCCGCTGTTCCAAGCGCTGTCTGGCTTCGCCCGGCTGAGCGTAAGCATGGACTTCACACCCTTTTTGCAGCAATAACACCATGTAAGGTAAATGAAAACTCTCGAAATGCCCATATATGGAGGCTACAAAAGCAACCTTTGCTTGTAAGCCACCCTCAGCTGGAATACTCCCGATGTCCTTACTTGAGCTTTTATTGAGGTTGCTCTGCTCGTTGTCGAAGCTTGCGCCCAGTTGACCGTTCAACGTGTTGGGTTCGATAGGGCATCTCTCCTTTCAGGTTTTTGTCTGTTAACCGGATGCAAGCTCCGTTCATCGCCATCATGAACCACCAATACCGCTGGAATAACGCCTCAATACCCATCGATAACCCAATCATCGCCGCATGGGACAACAGCAATGCCATAATAATTGGCCTATGAATGGGATCTGCTGCACGATAAGAACGGATACCCACAATGAAGAACCAAATCATAAATCCTCCATATACAATCAAGCCCAATAAGCCGAATTCAGTCAAAAACCATATTGGCGTGTTGTGGATAATAATGAGCAGTTCGTAATTATAGGAACCAAGCCCAATGCCTAATAATGGACTTTGTGCGATCCAATCCACCGCTTTGTCAATGATGTCAAGACGCGACTGGATCTGGGAAGGTCTGCTGGACATAGACTCCAGCACATTTAGATAAGCGGTGCCTTTATACAGCAGCAGAGCTATAAAAGCCACACCAAACCCCATTCCGATCTTGAGCAGTCTGGAAGGTTTGGTAATCAAAAGTGTAAGTAATACAAGGAAGAGACCAATCCATGACGAGCGCGAGAAAGTCATCATAATGCCCCCGGCTAAGCTTATCGTCGCTAGTATGCTGACCCATCCCCGCAGCAGCTTTATCTTCTCCCCACTCGTCATGATATGAATGGCAAAAGCCGTCACCAGCAATCCCCCGTATGCATTGGGATCAATTAACATGCCGGACAACCGCCCGTCTTGCACCATAAACGGAACCTTTACTCCGCTGAAAAAAGCGAATAGGGCAACACCATTTAAGAGCAGCACACTGATCAGGAAAAATCGGAGCATCTTATATAACCGTTCCCAGCTATCTACGGCTTGCACAAGCATGATGTAGGTCAACAATAGGAGTATGAATCCAATATCTTTTTGCAGTAAGGCGTATTGGGTTATGAAGCCGTTGCGCCAAATGGATACAAAGGAAGCTAGAACAAAAATGAACAACATGCCCCAATGCCATGAACTGAATATCCTCCGGTCCAATTTGAGATGGAATCCAGCGGCAAACAAACCTAACATTAAGAAGAGATCCGACGGGGCGATACGGAAGGCTCCACCAAAATCAAACTGTGCCGGAAGGCATATGATATACCCCATGACCGCAAACAGAAATAAATTATGCATGGTGTAGGGCTTCCCTACAACAGATACAGATGTCATACAAGTTCCTACTTTCCTACTTTCCTACTTTCCTACTTTCCTACTTTCCTATAAAACAAAGAACTTATGCTGCCGCTTCCGACTGTTCCCGATTTCTTACCTTTCCGATGACACGATACAGCACAACTACACTGCCAATCATCTGTACAAATAACGACGAACTAGCTCCCATCGCAGCACCTACTACCCCGTAATGAGGTACGAAGATCAGACAACATAAGCCATTAGTGAATGCTGTGCACAGAAACAATGGAATCTGGGCTTTGTACCTTCCGGTAGCCGTTATGGCGTACCACAGGTAGGATGAAATAAATACCAGCATGGTGGACGCCAGCAGCCAATGAAACAACCCTAACTCTCCTGCCACGTCTGAACTGAATAATAAGGTTAACAGCTTGTGTCCAAACAACCACCCTATCAAACAAGCGACCGCACTAAAACCCAAACCCATCGCTATCATTCGGCTGAGTAAAGTGACAAACTCCTTGTGTCTCCCGGCTGAATGCCACCTGGCAAGACGTGGTGTTATGGCTTCACCAAGTGCGGTGACGACAACATTACAGGCAACAATCATATATGAGAGTGAAGCATAAATACCTAAGTCATGCTCCCCTTTAAAATAGGAAATCGCGTATAATGGGATATTCGTATTTAACGACATCAACGCCAACACCACGCCTAGCGGTGAACTGACGATCAGTAAACTCCATAGGCTTCTTTTGTTGAAGAGTGGCCTGAGAGAAGTGTATATTCTCGCTTTACGAGCATCATATCCAATCGTTATCGCTAACCATCCGATAATCATGACTAACAAGGCAAGAATAAGGCTCTGTGTAGGGATAAATACGAGGATGAAGATTAGAATGGAGAATAACCCTTTTGCCATTCTGGAGATTGAGATTTGATCTAATCTCTCCTCCTTTTGAACGATGCCTAATAAAATATCACTGATTGATTCAACGATTCTATACAGACCGATGAAGAAAATAACCAATGCTGTATTCCAATCCAAACCACTCATTATGCAAAAACCTGCGGTAATCGTAAACGCAAGGGCGGTTGTTATCAGCCGTAAGCCCAGAAAGTCTCCAAAACTGTATTTCCCCGATGAATCAACGATTAATACGGAACGAAGATGTAGATGCGACAGCATAAAGATCGGAGCAGTAACTGCAAGCCCTAGCGAATATTGCCCCACGATTGCCGATGACCCGAATTTATTCAGCAGGATCACAATCACAAACTGAGCACCAGCGTAAGTGATATTCCCGAGCAAATAACGAAGAGAAGCAAATGACATAGACGTCAGACCATTCCTGAAGAAGAGGCCCACTCGGCAAAATCTTCACCACGAATCTTGGAACGCCTGCTCTTTTTCCGATAATTCAATACGGCTCCCAGCAAATGTGCTCCCTGCTGCTCTAGCAAGTGCTTGGCAGAACTCGTGTGCTTTAAGAGTACTTTTCCGGATTTCACAACTAGCAATACCCCCTCAGTCATCGTTGCCAAAATAAGGGCATCCGAAAATGGCATTAATACAGAGGATGAGTCGATGACAATCGTATCAAAACGCAGGCTCAGCTCTGCAAACAATCGCTTCATTCCTTCAGAGCCTAGTAATTCAGCGGGATTTGGTGAAATCGGACCAGAGGTCAATACAGACAAACCTTCTGCTTCCTCAATAGAAATAATGCAATCCTCTAAGCGGGTATGATCCACTAAGATACTGCTAAGCCCGATCCAATTAGGCAGATCAAATGCCTTATGCACCGTTGGCGTACGTAGATCCCCATCAATGAGTAGAACTGTCTTACCAGCTTCCGCCATGGCAATCGCCAGGTTTATCGCTACCGTTGATTTCCCTTCATCCGGAAGCGAGCTTGTGACTAATAAAGAGCGGATCTCTCCACCAACGCGGGTATAACGAATATTGGAGCGTATGCTTCGGAATTGATCTCCGTTAGATGACTTCGGTTGTTCCAGGCAATATAATTTTGGCGTTTTCTTCTTCATAACTTGTGGCTCCTTCTGCTGATTTGGTTTTCGCTTTATTCCGCCGTTTACGTGGCTTCAATTTGCCCACGGTTCCCAGAAGCGGAAGCTGCAAATCAAGCTGAATATCTTTGGCACTTCTCACGGGTTTCTCCATCATTTCCCGGAGGATAGAGATTGCGATCCCGGTAATCAGCGCCAATCCGAAGGCAACAGCCATATTGAAGACCGGCTTAGGTGAGACAGGATCAGAAGGAACCTTGGCACGGTCGAGAAATACAACATTCTCCACTCCCATAATCGATTGAATATTCGCATTAAATGCTTCTCCGAAGCCATTCGCGATATCTGTTGCCCGTTGAGCTTTTGAATTGGTCACAATTACCGTTGTTACGAGTGATTCACTATTGGTTCTTGTCTTCACATTTTTGAGTAACTCTTCCGCTGTCATTTTTAGCTGCAGCTTTCTGACAACCTCTTCCGCTATCCTGCTGCTTCGAATGATCTCCCCGTAAGTGGTTACCAGTTTTTGTCCGGCCATAATGTCATTAATTGCTTTCTGCTGCCTGTCTCCTTGAATAAGTATAGAAGCTGTCGCCTCGTATTTCGGCTGTAAAACATAATAGCTAACACTACCAGCGAGCCCGACTGCAGCGATACATAATACAATAATGAACAGCAGCCTACGTTTTACTAGTTTCAAAATGCTGCCCAGTTCGAATTCCATCGATCATTTCTCCTAACTAGTTAATGTATTGTCGCCTCTTTAACAAGATTATTGTTGTATATTCATATTCTCTTTCTCTCAACATATGTCCAAGTCCGTACTTAAAATTTAAATGTCAAAATATTAAAGGGCTCATTTAGCTCACCTGTTAAAATCCAACAAAAAAAGGCATTCTTCCAGCAAAATCAACTGGTAGAATACCTTACATATAATCTATCTAGTTCAGGAATGTACAAGTGCAGTTAACACCATCAGGAGATATCTTTACGTTTCAGAACATGATGAACATTGCTTAACATGCCGGATAGAACTCCAGCAATTGGGAATACTGCCCAATTGACGTCCCAGCGCCCATAGACAAAACCCGTGAACAGAAAAATCGCCGTCGCCAAAGGCCATAATACAGCCCCAACAACTCCAACAAATCGGTTCTCTTCCTGCTTCTCTGCAGTGATATTCGGCTCCTCCAGCAACTTCGTATAAGTACCCTGGATATTCCCGTAATAGATGAACAAAAATACCGCCACAGCTGCAATAAACAGAAAAGTAGCGACTCCATAGGGAGCATAGTCATCGTTGACATAGCTAGTGGTAAAGATAAAAGCCGGCGACAGCACGCATAGGCAGACTCCTGTAATCAGAGAAAGACGGTAAGTCGGAGCATAAAGACTTTGGCTGCGTTGAAGCGCCATTTTTAGAGCATAAGGCAGCTGAAAGCCTTGCTCCAGACTCTTAAAGCGATCCAGCTTCATTCCGCTGTGTATAAACATCCCGACCGCGATAGCGACCAGCACGAACATTCCGACCAGCCCCAGCATCGAACCTTTATCACTCATAACAGCCTTATTTTCAAATATTGTATCCAGGGTGATCAAAAACGCCACTCCGCATGCGCAGAGAAAAACGCCGATCCCCGTCCATAATCCAGCGCTTCGTCTGGCCGCCGCATAAGCGTAAACCTCTTCTTCCGTCAGCACCGGAATAGCCTGTTCTGGCGCAACTGGATCGATGCCAAGCTCCGCTGTCAGCTCTTCAATATTGCCGAATTCCGATATGACGATACCAATCGCCTCATTCTCCGACTTGCCAGCAAGCTTCAGCTCCAGGTACTTCTCCTCCATCCCTGATAGCAGCTCGTGCTTCAGATGTTCCAGTTCCGGAGTCTTTGGCAGACCCGCAAACATATTATCCAGATATACTATGATCGTCTCCATGCTCTATCACCACTCCTTGATAAATTGGTTTACAACTTGCTGTGTAACCTTCCATTCCTCACATTTTTCTCGGTAATAGGCGAGACCCAAAGGGGTAATCCGGTAATACGTACGCCGCTTGCCAAGACTCTCATCCAGATAAAAGGATTCTATGTACCCGTTTTTCTCCAGTCGGGTGAAGGCAGAATATAATGTTGTCTCTTTCATAACATATTTCTCCTGTGTTAACTGCCTGATATTTTTGGAAATCTCGTACCCGTAAGATTCCCCGTCCAGCAGCATGTAGAGGATCATCGTATCATTGTAGCCGCGTATAACATCACTGCTGATCAAAAATATCCCCCCATGATTACTTCATCTGTCGTAGTAGTTGCAGTATAACATAATTACTACGACAGATGAAGTAGTTAATGGAAAAATAGGCCAACATAATTTGAGGACCGAACCTTCCTTGATTAAATCACAATTGCTGTCTGCGCGTGATGTAGCTTCCAATACGGGGTTAGGTATACGAAGGTGCAGGCCAGTAGTGTTTGCGGGGACGATGGTGTTTACTAGTAGGCTGTTTGCGAAGTCGATGGTGTTCTCCAATTGGCTGTTTGCAGGACGATGGTGTTTACTAGTAGGCTGTGTGCATAGACGGTGACGTTTACCTACTCTTAGTTTGGCGGATGAGGTACTATCGGACTCAGTTGGCGTTATTCGAGGCATTTTACTACTTTTCAGGTTCTATCGGACCTCACTCAATGCACCTATTGGCGCACAAAACATCATATTTAGGGCCCTTTCTAGGGAATAGCTGCACTGGAGTCCGAAACTACGCTAGAACTGCGAAAACCATACTAATAGTGTCATTGGGGTCCGTTAGCCTTACTTGCCCCATTATCTATTGAAGCAACAAACCAACGCTGGTTTGTTTTCCTTTTTATTGAACCTTAATACAATAAGGTTGACTGCAAGAACATAGGTGTTTATTTCCCCTTACTTTGGCGGACGAGATACTATCGGACTCAGTTGACCTTATTCGCAGAAATTCCCCTTTTTGCTGATCCTATCGGACTCCAATGCACCTATTGGCGCACATATCACCATATTCAAACCCACTTCTAGGGAATAGCTGCACTGGAGTCCGAAACTACGCTAGAACTGCGAAAAACATACTAATAGTGTCATTGGGGTCCGTTAGCCTTGCTTGCCCCATTATCTATTGAAGCAACAAACCAACGCTGGTTTGTTGTCCTTTTTTGAACCTTAATACAATAAGGCTGACTGCAAGAACATAGGTGTTTACTTCCCCTTACTTTGCCGGACGAGCTACTATCGGACTCAGTTGACCTTATTCGCAGAAATCCCCCATTTTGCTGATCCTATCGGACCCCAATGCACCTATTGGCGCACAAAACATCATATTTAGGGCCCTTTCTAGGGAATAGCTGCACTGGAGTCCGAAACTACGCTAGAACTGCGAAAAACATACTAATAGTGTCATTGGGGTCCGTTAGCCTTGCTTGCCCCATTATCTATTGAAGCAACAAACCAACGCTGGTTTGTTTTCCTTTTTATTGAACCTTAATACATTAGTTAGTTAATTACCCTGGACGAGATACTATCGGACTCAGTTGACCTTATTCGCAGAAATTCCCCACTTTTCTGATCCTATCGGACCCTAATGCACCTATTGGCGCACAAATCACCATTTTCGAGCCCACTTCTAGGGAATAGCTGCACTGGAGTCCGAAACTACGCTAGAACTGCGAAAACATGCTAATAACATCATCTGGGTCCGTACCACGGTGGATGATTATGAGTCGGCGATGTGATTAGATGTATATTGTTGATGTTGGTGATGATGTTGTTGATGTTGGTGATGATGTTGTTGTTGTTGGTGGTGATGGTGATGTTGATGTTGATGTTGATGATGTAAATTCAAGCGAACGGAGTCAAAGTCAGCAAGTCAAAACACAAAACAGCGGTTCTCCCATATTGGGGAGAACCGCTGTTTTGTTGTTTTTTTATAATTAAAATACTTGATCATTGCTAACGAATACACCAACTTGAATACGTTGACCTATTAATGTCGTGTACGGAGCATGCGTCCAACAAAATAAAGCATTTGTTTTCGTGTGAAAAAACGTGACATTTGAGCAGAAATATAGTTTGTAAATCCTGGGACAGCAAATACTTTTTTAGCCTGAAGTGACCGAAGAGCCACTTGAACGACATTTTCTGGAGTGTCTCGTTTGCCTACCGAAGCCTCATCGGCTCCCACGACATTAAAAAATTCTGTTTCCGTAGCCCCCGGACATAACGCAAGAAATTGTACGCCCCGTTTCCGATTTTCCTCCCATAGCGCTTGAGTAAATGATAATACAAAAGCTTTTGTCGCTCCATATACAGCCATATTAGGGAGAGGTTGAAATGCAGCTGTTGATGCAACGTTTAAAATCACTCCACTTTTTCTATTTAACATCTCTGGCAAAAACAAATGGGTCAGATCTACAACCGCCAAAACATTTAGCATCACTTCTTCATGTTGTCTCGAACCAGATAGTTGTTCAAAAAGCCCATGCGTAGCAAAACCTGCATTATTAATAAGAATATCAACGTTCAAGCCACGTTCTACACATTGTTGATAGAGCCTGTCAGGGGAACCTTCTTGAGATAAATCAGCAACTAGAACCTCCGCTTGAATTTGAAATTCTCGTTTTAATTTTTCCGCTAAAGCAATCAGTTTATCTTCAGAACGGGCGACTAAAATTAAGTGACTTCCTTTGGCTGCAAGTTCTCGAGCAAACGCTTCACCTATCCCCGAAGAAGCTCCGGTAATCAACGTCCATTTATTTTGAATTGTAATCATTGCTATCCTCTCTCCCTTTAACGACCATTTAGAAACAGTGTTTCAATAAGAATCATTGTATCCAAGTGAGGTTGTGTTGTCAAATAAAGTTCTACACATTTAATTATTGGCTATTTCTCTTCTACATCAGTAAAATAAGGGTTAGAAATAACGGCTATCTAAAAAAAGCTAAAGTAAAGTTCTAAGGAAGTGAAACTACATGCAAAAATCGTCCAAAATATCTTCTATAGATGCTGAATCCGTTACAACCTACCCAAAAGCAAAGCAACGGCATGCGGAAATATTAAGACTGAACATTATCGAAGCCGCTGCGGCCATTATGCATGAATCTGGACCCGAAGGTGTAACCATCCGTAAGGTTGCTGAAAAAATGGAATGTCCCACAAAAATCATTTATAACTTGTTTGGAAACAAGGAAGGTTTAGCGAAGGAGCTTTTTCTGCAAGGGTGTAAATTGTTGGCTGCTGCCTTTCAAGCGGTTCCAAAACAAGACAATCTAAATTTATATCTTCGCGAGCTTGGACAAGCTTATTGGGATTTCTCACGGAATCATACTAGCTATTATATGGTTATGTTCGGAGGAGCCTTTAGCGAATTCAAACCGGAGGAGGAAAGCTTACATGCTATCTTTACGGCACTACAACAAGTGATAGCCCTTATTACAGAAGCCATCGAACAAGGATTTATTAACGAAAAAGACCCTCTGCTTGTTGTGAACCTGGTGTGGGCGTCATTGCATGGCGTCATTCATCTGCATTTAGGGGGACATATTCAAAACGAGGAAACGGCTAAAATATTGTATGATAGATCGGTCTCCAATTTAATTCATACCTTCTTTAAAAAAGATAATTAATTCTAAAAAGGCCTCTTTGCAAGTCCCTACTCAATAAATTCAAGCCGTAATCTTGGGATATCCTTAGATCACGGCTTTTTTAACATGCTAAAAAAACACAAAAAAAACGGCATTTCTGCCGCTTTTCTTCTTCTCTCTAATTATGTCCGGCGCATATATGCACGCACAGTAATAGGTGCAAAAATTGCAACAATCACAGCGGCTCCGATAAGTGAGATAGCGAAATCCCAGCCTACGGTTCCAGAGTTAGCAAGCTCACGGACAGCTGACACAAGATGCGAGATTGGATTGACTTTGACAAACCATTGCAGCCAGTTAGGCATCGTATCTACAGGCACGAAGGCGTTGGATAGAAACGTGAGTGGGAACAACACAATCATTGATATCCCTTGTACGCTGGAAGCGGTTCGGGCAATCACACCAAAGAAAGCGAAAATCCAGCTAATCGACCAGGAGCAGACAATAACCAAAAGCGCAGCAATTGCGACATGCTCCAGACCGCCATCAGGTCGGTAACCCATAATATAGCCCATGACAAAAGTAAGCACAGTAGCGATCGTATATCGAATCGTATCTGCCAACAAAGCTCCGGCTAATGGGGCTATACGGGCAATCGGCAATGACTTAAAGCGGTCAAACACCCCTTTATCCATGTCTTCCCGCAGTTGGACACCAGTGACGATGGAGGTCGTGATTACAGTCTGCACTAGAATACCAGGAATAATAACGGGCAAATAGCTTACTACATCTCCTGATATGGCTCCACCAAAAATATAAGTAAACATTAGTGTGAAAATAATTGGCTGCAGCGTTACGTCGAACAATTGCTCGGGTGTGCGACGGATTTTCAATATCCCGCGATAAGCCATCGTTAACGAGTTACGAACAGATTGTTTGAAGCTCGTATGGTTTTTCAATTGTCGGGTCGCACCTGGACTAATAGTAGAAGTTCTCATACTCATGCTCTTGCTGCCTCCTTATTCATTGATTCTTGTGATGCTTGGGATGCCTCATCTGTAACTCCATGGCCAGTGATCGTCAAAAACACTTCATCAAGCGTCGGTTTCTGCACACTCATCTCCGCGAGTGGAATCCCCGCTTCGCGGAGTGCAATAAGCAAATCAGTGACTAAATCAGCGTTCGCCATCGGTGCAGTAATTTTTCCAGCCTCATTCGGCACAATAGACTGGATATGCAGCACATGTTCCACAATCCGGCGCGCTTGAGCGATATCTTTAAGATTTTGGACTTTTAAGTGCAGCGAGGTGGTGCCCACTGAAGCTTTTAGCTCATCCACGGTGCCTTCTGCAACGACATGGCCATGATCAATAACTGCAATACGGTCTGCCAGCTGATCGGCTTCCTCAAGATACTGTGTAGTTAACAGCACTGTTGATCCTGTGTTCACCAACCGACGAATGGTATCCCACATTTGCGAACGTGTCCGTGGGTCCAGACCTGTTGTTGGTTCATCCAAAAAGATAAGCGGAGGCTGGGCAATCAGACTCGCTGCAAGATCCAGACGTCGGCGCATACCGCCAGAGAAATTTCGAAGCGGCCGTTTCGCCGCCTCCGTCAGACCAAACTCTTCTAACAACTCCGCTGCCTTTTGCCGCGCCTCTGCCCGCCCTACCCCTAAAAGACGTGAAAAGATAATCAGATTCTCTGTAGCACTAAGTGACTCATCCACAGAAGCATATTGTCCCGTAACCCCTATCAATTGCCGGACAATCTGCGACTCCTTTACCACATCATGCCCGAAGATTCGCGCCGACCCCGCATCCGGACGAAGTAACGTAGCCAGCATCCGAATTACCGTCGTCTTTCCTGCCCCATTGGGACCAAGAACGCCGTAAATCGTGCCTGCCTTAACGTTCAGATTTACTCCATCAACTGCGCGATTGTCACCAAACGTTTTGACGAGCCCACGCGCTTCGACGGCCCAATCTCCAGGGTTGGGCTCAATTATTTTTTTGCGTTCATTTACCATTACAATTCCTCCAACGTTTTAGTTTGTATTGTGATGGTAACTCCCTTTTATAAACTGAATTTAAACAACACAAAAAACCGGGGAGCGCGATCTCACGCCACCCGGTTTATCACTTCTCGTCTGAGTCAGCCTCAACATATTCTTTAAGCGCAAACAATTTATTAGCCCAGTAACCTTCAAAAAAGGCAAGCCAATCTTGCAGCTCCAGCAAAGGTTCTGGCTGAAGCTTATACCGGGTCTCCCGTCCGACTTTCTGACTGCTAACAAGCTGCGCATCGGACAATACCTGTAAATGCTTATTAACAGCGGTTCGGCTGATCGGGTAGCAATCCGTAATAGATGCAATAGACATTTCCTTACTAGCGAGCAGCTTGAGCAGACTGCGGCGGGTAGGATCTGCTATCGCTTGAAATACATCATGTCCTGCTTCAGCAACCGGCATATTAAGCCTCGATATAAGCAGGAAGTTTTTCTTGGACGATTTTTTCCCAGCCGCTGTTCATAAAGCCGCGTACGATTGGATGTGGTTGGCCAAATTCAGTAACTTTTTCAGGGTCCCATCCAGAATGAATCAAGGTAAATTCAGTTTTCCCTTCGATTTCTTTCAGTTCAAAAGCAAGATGCCAATCCTTCCCCCAATTAAAACCAACACGATTCGGAGGATCAACTTCGGTTACTTTACAAGGAGAATCTCCGAATTGTCCAGCATGCAGGATGAATTCATGCCCAACAACAGGCTCAAATGTACTAGGCATCCACCAGGCTGCCATTCCTTCTGCCGTGGCAACAGCTTTCCAAACCTTTTCTATTGGCGCATTTAGTAAAATCGTTTGACGAATTTCTTGTAAGGGTTCTTGAGTTTGCATAATAAATAGCCTCCAGCATTCATTTAATATAACACCTTTTGGGTTCGCTTTTCATTATAACACCTTTAGGTGTTATGTCAATTTACAGATTTCCCTAATTCTCCGTTCGTTATTCAACGTCTCAATCCCTCAATAGTATCCTTTAACTGCTATAAAAAAGCCCATCCCTCGGTCATCCCGAAGAAAGGGCCTTCCTATTACATCAGCTCTATGGTCAGTTTCTTGGCTTGACAGTTACTGTGATTTTCTCGCTAGATGTCTCGCCTGATGCATTGACTAATACCGCGTAGTATTCATATATACCCGGTGTCTTATCTTTAAGTTTCGTAACTGTCATCTGAGCCGCAGGGGTAGCCGTGCTTAGTGTCTGTGTGTCGATTACTTCTCCGTTCTCATACAAACGGTACTCAGTACCATTGGTTCCCCACCACATATTCATCACAACGTCGTAAGTTCCATCCCCACTCCAGTTGTCGTGGGATACTATAGGCTTGCCCGGCGCTGCATCTGTAACAGTAAGGATTAGCGGATCGCAGGTAGTCGAACCGAAGCTGTTGACTAGCTCGCACGTGTACGTGTAGGTTCCATTTGATTTGCCCACAATATCCGTACTCATGGCTTGTGCATTCGGTGAGCTGTCCGTCAGCATCTGGGTACTGATCAGTACATCGTTTTCATAGAGCTTAAACTCGGTACCGTTGTTCCCCCACCAAAGATTCATCGTGACGGCATAGCTGCCATCTCGAAGCCCGGTGTCGTGCCCATTATTGTCAGATAACACTGGCTTTCCAGGGGCTCCACCAGCAAGCGGAGTTGTACTCTGGAGCCATTGTGACCAACGGACTAGAACCTCTGCCTGCTCAGAAGTGAACACCTGATTGCTCTGGAGATTCACTTCACTATTAAAAGCTTCCAGCAAGCTATGAACTTCTGCGCCAGCATGCTGCTGAGCCTTTTCTTTGGCGTTAGCCAGCTGCTGCTTAAGTGAATTGGTTACGTTTTCTAAATCTGGAGCACCCGTCTCAGCTGCAAAATTTTCGGTTAATGCCGACAAGCTGTCAAATGTCGCATATACACTATACGAATGCTCTGCCAGCCCGACATTGCCCGCCGCATCCTCGGCTTTCGCAGTTACACTATGAGTTCCCGCTTCCAGCGTATATGCTTTAACATCTGCGAGCGTTGAATCACATGGCGAATAAGTGATGCCTGATACAGTATCAGCTGCACTACAGGTGATGTTTAATGTCTGCTCTATGGTATAGGAACTCTCTCCTTTAATTACCACCTGTGGTGCGGTCCGATCAATCTTCACCACAGCAGGCTTCTGCGGCTGTTCCACATTACCCTCTCTATCAACGCTCCAATAAACTAACTTATGTGTTCCTTCATTGGACAAAATAACTGAATTCCCGGTTTGCTGCTCGCCATCGTTTACTGTGAAATAGGTTGCCGCAACACCAGAGCCTGCATCTGTAGCTGTGAAGGTTACCAACGTATCCTTGTTGGTCCAACCTTGTGGCGCATCATCCGTTGTCACCGGAGCTGTTGGGTCCGCCCCTTTCACTACGCCATAAAAGCGTAATTCCGCCATGTTTCCAAACCAATTACTACTATTATAGATCCGGATATAACGATAGGCTTCTGCGTTACTAATACTTAAGGTCTGCCAATCCATCGTTTTTCCTGCAGGAGAGGAGATTGTCGTCCAGCTTGTATGATCATTCGAACCCTGAACCACAGTCCCATTGATTCGTGTAAAATAATTATCTTGCCTGGAAAGCACCTCTGCCTTGGACAGCTGGACCCTATTCCCTTCTTTAAAATCAAACGTTATAAATCCTCCATATCCACTACCATTTACCCGAAAATCCGTAATTGTGCCTGCATTTCCATCGAATAATGATCCCGCAACATTCCTGAGGTCGGTTGGTGTTCTCCCACTGGAATCACTTAAATTAGTAATCGCAAGCACATTACTAATCAACTCGGTCTCATCGGGAATGTACAGAGAGGAACCATCTGTAGTTGATGTTTTTTCCGGCCCCTCGATTCCCTCCTTTGACTTGTATTTAATACTAAAGTTCACAGGTCCAGGTTGTGCGTTATTGCCCATGACCGCTTCAGCCGTCCAATTGATCTTATCGACAGTAGCAACGGTTGCAACTTGATCCTGAATATTGACATTCACTTGGTTAATTGCATCGCTTGCTTTAAAAGACAATTTCACCGTGTCCCCAGGCACAATTCGTTTCTGGATACTTTGGTCGGAGCTAATGGACACCGCATCAAGCTTTGAATTGATTGTAATATCACCATACAAACGTAGTTCAGCCATGTTTCCATACCAGTTGTTTCCATTGGTGATGCGGATATAACGATAGGGTTCTGTGCTGTTAATCGTCAACGTCTGCCATTCCGGCGTATTTCCTGCTACATTAGAGATCGTGATCCACGTCACATTGTCGTTGGAGCCTTGCAACACTGTTCCATTAATTCTGCCCGCATAATTATCTTGCCTTCCGATTACTTCTACCCTAGACAGCAATGCCTGGCCGCCTTCTTTAAAGTCAAAGGTTAGATATGCACCATAACCACTGCCATTTAAACGAAAATCAGTGATAGAACCTAAATGATTATCAAATAAAACTTTTGCTGTTGCCAAAAGATCAGCCGGATTTCTCCCACTGGAATCGATTAGGTTTGCTATCTCAAGCACATTAGCGACAAGTCCCGTCTGATCTGCAATGAATAAAGTAGAACCATCTGTTGTAAAAATAGTCTCTACTGCATCCGCTCCAGCTGCCGTTTTATAATTGATCTTAAATTTCACAGTACCTGATGGAACATTTTCATTCACCACAAGCTTAGCTGTCCAGTTGATATTGTCCACAGAACTGACTGCAACAGGTTGACCCTGTATATGGGCCGTGGCATTATGGATCATTTCTGTAGACTTAAAGGATAATTGAATCGTATCCCCTGGTATAATTCGATTTCTTAAGCTTTGATCCGAGTGAATGGACACGGACTCTAATTGATTTACTGTCTCATACCGCTGGCCAAAGATTCTAAATTCAGCAATTTCCAGCATAGTACTCGAAGGCTTTATCATTTCCATTTTCAAAAATCGGAATTTTTCATGCTCCAGGCCTGCTTGAACCTCAAGTCTCTGCATCTCTTCAGTAACTGTTGTCAAGCCGGGGGTTAAGCGGGTCCAATTTTCTTTGTCATTCGATCCGAACATTGCAACGCCGCCAATTCTCTCCGGAAAACTAGCTCTTACCTGAAGCTCAAAGCTTTCTGCTGATATTTGAAAATCCGGTCCTAAATCCATGTAATGCGCCCGATCCTGCGCTGTATAATACCCCACAAAACTATCATTTGTGTTGTCCAGCAGATTCGGGACAGCGTTACCAAAGGTTGAGCTAACAAACATATTCGTAAAATTAACACTTCCATCTTTCATTAATGGCGTCAATTCTTTAAGACTTTGCACTGCGAGATTCAGGTCAAATAACTTCTGATAGAAGACCTCGTCAGTGGCAGTAGTAATTACATCCATTACCTCAGCGTGCACTTGCTTATAGTAAGCTAACGTTGCCGAAGTGTAAGGCACATCAACATGATAAGGAGAAATGACGGCGTTGACGGCAGATTGCCGATCATTCGCTACTACAACACTAACATCCTTAGCTGTAACCGAAGTTCCATCTGCGGCACTCACTACAAAGGAGTAGGTTCCCGCATGTGCTCCAGACCAAGAGAAGACACCTGAAGTCTCATTGAACACTGCACCCTCAGGTAACTGATCCGCTTGATAGGTAACAACATCCGTTGCACCTGCGTCTGTCGCAGAGAAATCAAATTGAATTGCAGCTGTAGATCCCTCATAGGTAAATAAAGATACTGGTGCCTTTCCTGTTGTAAATACTGGAGGGGTAAGCTGTGCCCCAGCTTTTAAATTAATATGGTCAATATCGACTGTTGTTCCATTTCCTTTTACATTAAAATAGACAAGATCGCTGAAGCCTTGGAACTCATTGAACTCATACTGAATATACCTCCATTGCCCCTTTGTATCAGGCAGCGTAACGGTATCGCCAAACACCTCCATGGTTGCTATGCCATTAGTCCGAATCTTAAAAGCAATGATTCCTTCGCCACTGCTTGCACCCACAAAAGCAATTTTACTGCCCTCATCTGTTGCGGTAATTTCAACGTAAGTAGTGTCTCCTTCTTGTTTTGTGGTGGAGTGACCATCAAGCTTCGTGTACCGGTCTTCTAGTTCTCTCAAATCTGGATTCGTTATCACCTTCGGCAAATTGAGCGTACCCTCGCCCTCTGCTTCTTTAGGAATGTACAGCCAATAATCCCCGCCTCCATCCGGAGACTCCCAATAGAAAGGCAATCGCTTAGCAAACATCTCGCTAAAATAAGGAGCTTCAACCTCCATATTTATTCCAGCTGTATATTTATAATAATAATAAAGATCATAGACATTACCCCCAATTCTCCCCCTGTAACCGCCAGCCAAGTGTTTATAGATAATCGTTGGATTTCCATTTACATCTGTATGTGCCGCCACTGGAATCCATGGTGTATCATGGCCAATCATATACTGAGCAAAGTAGTCGGCAGCTTTTAAAATCCGTTGATCTAGAAATTCATACGGACCCACCGCATTTGGCGCACTAGAAACAGTCCCCTCTACCGGATCTACCTTTGTTTCCTGAGCCAATAATAAACGTGATAAAATCTCTACATTCGTTATATCCCCAGCGCCATGCGCCTGATCTCTGCCCATTTCAACATGCTGAACTACGGGTGGATTAACTTTTTCCCCTGTTACAATATTTGTATCAACCCATCTGAATAAAGCTTTTATCGCGCCATTTTGCCCTTGATCGACAGCGGTTTTATTGACGGTAAACCATTCAACTCCCTCATTGTACCTCTCTGTATTTCCTGTAAAAATATAACCTGACATAGCTCCAAGCAGCGGATAAAGATGCTGGTTCATAAAACGATCATTTGTGTGTTGGAACGTTTCAATAACCGGATTAATAAGATTATTCGTAAAATCAGCGACATCTTTTTCCGTCCATTTCAGCTCTTCAGTTTGAGCACTTGTGTACCTTAAGATTTCCGCCGCAGTAACCATTCGATTAAGTGGAATTCCTGTATGAATATGTGCATCATTAAAATACACGTATTTCTCAGGGTCCATCTGTGACCAAATCCGGATAATATGCATGGCATTGGCTCTGTAAACCTCATCACCCGATATTACATACAATAGAGCTTGTGTATAAGCCTTCAAACCATCCGCTATAAATCTTGAATTAAAGCCCTGGCTATTAAAAGCATCGCTCGCTGGTTTCAACGGATCCGCACCACTTTGATTGTTGGAAGTGACCGTCCTTGAAGCTGCCGGAGAGAGAAGCATCTGATTATAATAAGTGATCCAGGGTTCTTTTTGCGCCCGTACCTGTGTCCTAATATTCTCAAGAATATCCTTGGTCAGGCCAACACCCGGATGTTTGAATCCGCTTTCATCTATAACCTCATTAATGGTAGGTTGGTAATCCGTAATTATCGACAGCTCTGTCGATTCTACTGCGGCTCCTTCTGCCGATAAAGGCACTAGCGTTACCAACAAACTTAAGGAAACTGTGATCCTAACAATACGTTTAAGCGATTTTCCAAAGAGTAGCTCTTTAAATGAATTCATTGTTCTCCTCCATTCATTTACATCCTCTGATTTAATGCAAATAAATACCGCTGGCAAATTCATTCACTACAAATTGTTTATTATTCAGGTCGACAATAACCTCTCCATTAATCTGAAGATTATAAAAATAAATATCCTTCACACCTCTTTCCTCGTCATAGCCGAATATACGGGAAGGATTGGTATTCTTCCCATTGTAGGTGATATCGCTAAACTCTATATTTTCGATACATCGTCCTGGCACCGGATTATAGGTTTTATTCCACACCACGCGGACATCAAACAGCTGCCCCAGTTCAAAATCCTCCACCCGGATATTTTTGAAAGTAACCTTACGAACGGTATTGTTGTCCCCTGCACAGATTGCCATAACCCCCCAATAATTTTCCTGCGGCTCGTGATGCTCAAGCACATCGATATTTTCAAACCAAATATTTTCTATAAAATCGCCAATATGTTGGTGATCACCATGAATACCGACATGCATGGCATGAGCAACGTCCGCCCAGAGTATGGAATCTTTAACTGTGATATGGCGTGAGTCTCCATAATACTCTCCACGGCTGCCGTAAATGGCAATGCAATCATCAGAAGTTCTCAAGAACACATCTTTAATATCCACATTTGAGCTAGCCATCATATCAATTCCATCACACCAGCCGCGTGTACTGAAAGCTTTGAAGTTATGAATGCGGATATGTTTAGACGCTCCGATATATATACTGTAATGCGGAGGATCAAGCGTGATGATCCCTTCGATCTCAATCTGTTCAGAATGCTGGATTTGAACGCCTCTTAAATAAGTGGTTTTCTCCATATCCGCTAAATACAGAACACCTCTGCCGCGAACAACAACATTCTCAGCATGGTCAATCATTATGGATCCGCAAAGGAGCGCGCCTCCGGCAATATAAACTGTGGTCCCAGAAGGGATATGCAGCATTGGATTCTCGAATTGATGAAGCCCGGGCATAAAATATATCGTCTGACGCTCCCCATTAGCCCTTTCTGACAAATACTGAACTTGTTCTGCGATAGCCGCAAATTGATGTATTCCTGGTTGGACAAGCACTACATTATCATCGTCAAGTATAGGTGGGGCTGTCTCCAAGGGGTTGGCAAAAAGATGCAAGTTACTAAAACGTTCTCCATTGATTTCAATGGAAAGCTTACACGGGTGCTCCAATGTGAACAAAAGGGTATTCTCTTCGATTTGAAAGGGAATATGGGTTGCCAAAGGGCGAATAACCGCTTGTTCAATCTGCCGGTTATTACAATGAACAGAGACCTCCACCGTGCCTTCCATATCAAAATAAACCATCGATGTCGATCGAACCTGATGCATATCCACCTTTGCTTCAAAAACAAACAGTGCTTGCCATACCCCACCAGGCTCTCGTACACTCACTGTAAAATCGTCTTTCCCCAGGGTTTCATTCGGCTGCTCATAAATAATTAATTCGCTCATTTTTACCTCCGTTATCTTAGAATCAACTCACTTAAGGGTTTAATAAATAGGCTGGAGCAAGCTTTTGCTCCAGCCTATCATCCAGTACTAATCAGCGAACCCTGCTATTTACGATCTGCCAGCACTTTATTTACCTCATCCGTTACTTCCTGACCTCCGGCCTTTAGCCAGCTATCCTTGAAATTATCAAAATCTTTACCCGTGTTCGCTTCTCCTGTAACTGCTTTGATAACAAACGTATCTTGCAACGTCTTCAGATTGCCCCAATACTTGGGTTTGCTTGTTAATACCGCTGGTCCCAGTACATCTAGCAATGGTGTAACACCTGGAGTGATCTTGTCTCTCAAATCTAGCAATTCTTGTTTTACCGTATGTTTTTCCATTGAAGTGTCTGTGGAGCTAAGTGGATTATAGAAATTACCTGCTCCCATCTTCGGAGCACTAACCTCTTCATCCGCTTTTGGAATGGCAAGGTCCCCTTCCATATCATAGCTCACACCCAATTGACCGAAACCTGTCAGCAGAAAACCTTCGGAATCCGTAGACACATATTCGAGAATTTCCATAATCTTATGACGTTTCTTCTCATCCTTTTCGAGTTGAACACCGAACAATACCGGTGCTTGTCTTGCACCATACGCGAAAGAATAAGCAACGCCATCTGGGGCTGTAAACGGCTTGCCAGGCACGAATATTTGACCTTTCTCTAGACCAGGTTTTGCGACAAACCCAGATTCTTTATAAAAATTTCCCCACTTCCCGTTATCAACCATACCCACTTTTTGATCAGCAAATTTAATATTGATTTCGTTATTATCACTAGTTATGAATTCAGGATCAATCAGACCTGCTTTGTACCATTTGCTCAATAACGCCAATGCTGATCGCGTCTCTTCTGTAATGCCTCCATAAACTACGTTCCCGGAAGCATCCTTCTTGAACTGATAAGGGGAAACAGCAAATGCTGAGAATACACTTGTGAACAATTGCTCTGGAAGCTTGCCGCGGCCGATTAAGCCGTAAGTATCCTTCTTCCCATTTTTGTCCGGATCTTCATTAACAAATTTGGTGAGTACATCCTCAAGCTCTTCCAGGGTCTTTGGAGGTTCTGAGTAGCCAATATTTTTCAGCCAGGCTTCATTATAGCCCGGAATAAATCCATCAAGACCACCTGGCCAAATTTTCGGGATCCCCCAGTTTTTTTCGTTGTATAAGCCTACGCCCCATGCCCCGGAATCAACCGAATCCAATGCTGCTGCATATTTCGGCATCAGGGATTCAATTTCAGCCTTATCAATCGTCGCAATAATCCCTTGATCTGCCCATTGCACCATATCCGTTTCGTTTGCATCGACCGGGAAGATATCAGGAATATCTCCAGAAGCTAGAAGCACCGAAAATTGTTCTTTCCAAGTTCCACGTTCCAATTTAATATTTTTGATTTTTACATTAAATTTCTTCTCGAGCTCGGTTTGCACATAGTTACCGTCTTCTTCTGGCGTATTAAAGTTGTTCGCCCAAATAATTTCAATCGGAGCTTCAGCTGCTGATGCCCCCCCTTGACCTTGATTCGTCGCCTTCGCTTCGTTAGTGCTATTATTCGCCGCATTCCCGCCGCAACCACTCATGACAAGTGAAGCCGATAGGGCTATCGCAGCAATTTCCAACCATTTCTTGGATGTATGCCTCATATTCTTTTATTTCCTCCCTTTTTTTGTTCATCTATATATTTAGACAGCCCGCGGATATAGCGGACTGTTTAAACCGTTCTAAGCCTTCTAACCCTTAAGTGATCCAACCATAATTCCTTTGACGAAGAAACGTTGCAGGAATGGATAGATCATTAATATAGGCAGCGCTGTAAACATAATAATAGCCGCTTTGACCATTTCAGGAGCCTGCTCATTGGTAGGAAGTGGTAACATCGGATCTCCTTCGGCTGAAATAACAAGCCGTCTTAAGAAAAGCTGCAGTACAATCTTTGATTGATCCTGCATATACAACATTGCATCAAACCAAGCGTTCCAGTGCCCTACTGCAGTCCATAGGGCTAATGTTGCTAGAACAGGCTTCGACAGCGGAATAACAATCGTAAATAAGATCCGCATATCATTAGCCCCATCTATTTTAGCTGAATCCTCCAGTTCCTCCGGTATACCCATAAAGAAATTTCGCAGGAGCAGAAGATTAAACGTGCTGAGCAGGCCGGGGACAATATAAACCCATAACGAATTTATAAGTCCCAGACTTTTGATTAGCAGATAGGTAGGGATAAGCCCGCCGCCAAAAAACATCGTTACGACAATGAACATTGTATAAAATCCCCGGTGCGGCAAATATTTACGAGATAGCGGATATGCTCCCAGTGACAGAAACACGAGTGTCAGAACTGTTCCTACAACTGTGCGGAAAACCGTATTCCCCATCGTTTGCCAGACCGTATCTGTTGTCAGTACACGCTTCCAAGCAAAGAAGGAAACTTCTTTGGGATAGAAATGAATTCCCGGCCGTAGTGCTTCCGCAGGGGTGCTAAACGATATAGAAAGCACATGCAAGAAGGGATAAATCATCGTAATACAAAGAATGATTACAAATAGGATTAGAAAGACTTGGAATACTTTTTCACCAGTGGATAGCTTCAATTGTAGTTACTCCTTCCTTACATTCATTCATTAATAAAGACCTTCCTGCCCCATTTTTTTCGTTATGAAGTTAGCAAATAACACCAGGATAAGACCCACCACATTTTTAAATAATCCAACAGCCGTCGTTAGACTGAACTGAAAGTTTTGCAGACCTATCCGGTACACATAAGTATCTAACGTATCCGCCACCCCATATACAGCTGGTGAATAAAGTGTTAAGACTTGATCGAAGCCAGCATCCAGCACACTCCCTACCCGAAGAATAAGCAGAATAGCAATCACCGGCAGGATCGAAGGAATGGTGATAAATAACGTTTGTTTCCAGCGATTGGCTCCGTCCAGAACTGCAGCTTCGTACATTTGGGAATCGATGCTTGCTAATGCTGCTAAGTATATAATCGTTCCCCAGCCGATTTCCTTCCATATCCCTGACATAACGAGCGTAAAGCGGAAATATTTCTCGCTGCCTAAAAAGTAAATGGGATCAAAGCCGAGCCACTGAATAATATAATTGACCACACCGGAATTCGGAGATAACAAAGCGATCAATATCCCCCCAATAACGATCCAGGATAAGAAATGGGGTAAATAGGATATCGTCTGTGCAACCTTCTTGAAGAAGGAAAACCTAAGTTCGTTAAATAACAGAGCCAATATGATCGGTGCAGGAAAACCAAAAATGATATGGTAAAAACTGATAATAAGCGTGTTCTTAATGATTTTCAAAAAGTCGGGTGAAGCTGTGAACAAATATTCGAAATGCTTTAAGCCGACCCAAGGACTTCCCCAAATTCCATCACGAATAAAATAATCTTTAAAAGCCAGTTGAATGCCATACATCGGGCCATAAGCAAATACGGTATACCAGATGATCACGGGAGCTAGTAATAAGAATAAATATTTGTTTTTTTTGTATTGGCGCCAAGTATGTGTCCACCTCGAGACTTTCGGCTTAAGATTCTCTCCCTGTTTTTGAATGCCAGCAGTGCTTGCCGGGTTCATAGTTGTTTTCTCCTTCCGAATACGATTTTGCGTTAAGACTGTGTCTGAACACCCCTTACGTTAGGGCATTGTAAGCGCTTTTTCTATTGTAAATTCATTAAAATCAGTAAATTATCTTCGTATTGGGGCTATAATTTTTCGAACAAAAGAAAAGACAATCGCGAGACGATTGCCTTTTCCACATGGATTGGAGAATTATGCACTTGAATGGTTCGAATGGTTTGCATTGCCTGCGTTCCTATACTGGACCGGTGTAACTCCGTAACGTGTTTTGAATTTGTTGTGAAAATATTGCGGGTTACGATAACCCACCTGAGCAGAAATCTCAGCTACGGACAGCTGCTTTTTTTCTCTTAATAAATCAGCCGCCTTCTCCAACCGCACTCGGGTTACATATTCAGTGAACGATTCATTCATAACGGTTCCGAACAAGGTAGAAATATACGATGGCGCCAACGAAGCAACCTCAGATAATTTATTTAGCGATAAATCCTCTTGAATATTATCATCGATAAAGATTTTTAATTTATGAATGATCTCTGTATGTGCGTGGTTTCCTGACTCTTGAATATAAGCTGTAATTTGTGCCGATAAATCACGAATGGAATCAAGGGTTTCGGCCAACGTCTCCTTTTTGAACTCATCGAACAGACTGGAAGGCGAAACGATTTGTTGCAGATCAAGCTCAATAATGGTCTGATACAGGACCGTAACCAACTGAAGCAGGCCTAACTCAACCGTCTCCAATTGGACATCACCTTTCTCCATGACCCTTTGGAAATCGTCCATAAACCTGTTCATCGTAACGTCATTGCCCGCCTTTAAGGCGTTTTTATAAAGATCAAAAGAGAATAAGTGTGGCGCAACATCGTTAAGCGGGATATGTGAATACCGCGCAATAGCTTCCGAACCATAGATAAACCGATATCGATAGGCATGTAAGGCATTTTGATACGAAAAGGGGATTTCTTCAGGTGCCTGAACCTTCGATCCAAGCGCTGCTCCAAAGTGTAGTTGCTCAGGCAACACATTTTTTATAAGCTCCAGTTCCTTCAATAATAAAAGCTCCAGCTCTTCGTGATCCTTATTCAACTCACTGAAATAGATAAGCGCCGCTTCCTGGGTATTTAAGCTGACGAATTTATAAAAGCTATAGGCAGCATGCTGTTCATAAAAAGCCCTGAATTCCTCGCAATCTCCCTTAGTTATACGAATATAGCTAGTCATGTAATGACATTGCAAAGGTAAATAATCGTAGTAATCCGAGCCAACGCCTGCACCTAATACCAGATTTTTTAGTTCATTCACTTTAGCTTTAGATTCTAAGGTTTCGATTTTTTGACCTAGCTTTGAGATTGTACTACCAATAATAGCGAATTCATTATGCGAATAGTTTACGGTGCCTGGATGATAAAAGCTGCGAACATTGTTAACAAGCTTCTTCATCGGAACATATACACGTTTGGAAATCAAATAAGCGAATAGAAGCCCAATTAACAATACCAGGATACAGCTGACAAATATTTGGCTCTTCAGCTGCTTTGATGAGGATACAAATGAATTCATAGGCCGTATTAATACGTATTTCCATTGATTATTCGAGGTTTGGTCATTTTTAAAAGACAACACATATTTGTCGCGTTTATTATAATGAATTTCCTTATTATTCCCTGCTGACTTCATCCATTGCTTAGCAGTCTTAAGCCCCTCTTCGACGTTCGAGCCCGTATGGATAATAGGGCTGCCCTTTTCATCAAAAGCATATAGCTTTTCCATCGGCGAGCTCATCGTGCTGGAAATCATTTTATTGATGTATTCTAAGCTAACGTCAATGTACATGGTGCCTGTTGATGTTTTTGATAAAGCACCATAGGGAAGGGCGATTGCGTAAGTCAACACCTCTTCTTCATCCGATAACGTTCTATATGTCCAGCGGTTTAAGGCTGGTGTCACTGAAGTTTTCAAGAAGGAAGCATCTGGAGAATTGTCCAGCTTCGAATAAAATTGGCTGTTATCGATGATATAATTTCCTTTCTCGAAGTATGTGGATATTTTGTAAACGCCTTCATTAGTAAGCTTGAAAATTTCGAGATCCTTGCGAAAAGCTAATATTCTGCTCGTATTGCCTTCCCATTCACTGTCCAGTAAATAATTCAGCATAGACTGATTTTCTAACGACAAGGTAGACACTGCTCGGTTGCGGATACTGTTTTCGTATTTTTGCAGCAGCGTATTCTCCACAAAATCACTTGAAGTCATCAGTCGTTGCTTACTGTCTCTGGCAATCTCATCCACCATTAAGCGATTAGCCTGAACATACAGATAACTGCCCACAAGTCCGATTAAAACAACGGCTAATAATGTGAATGAAAAAATCAGATGGGTAAACCATGTGCCTCCATTTCTTACTCTGCCGCCGATCTTCATCACAAGCCCCCCTTTAGTTCATAACCCTATCTCTGTAACTTTCTAAATTGAAAGCAATTATAATTAAAGATACTAAAATGCACCAACTTTAGCCATTATAAAATCTTCTGTTTAAAGATAACGCATCTTATAAAACCGAAAAAAAACAGGCTTCCCCGAAATTAATCGCTGGAAACCTGTTTATTAACCTATACAAAACATCTATCGCGACAAAGAAAGTAACTTCAATGCCCCCGCTCCCTTTTTGAATATTCCTTCACCCATGCAATCCATTCTAACCTGTGCGTATACACAAGGATCACAAAGCTCCCAAACCATACCCACAGGATAGGAGCAGACCACTTACTGATGCACAAATAGACAAAAAGGAGCAGCATTCCGCTAACCACTTGCACACCATCCGAGACAGGTGAATTCCCTCTGCTTTTGTACCCGCTGCCGAGCACTTTCAACACTGCCAGGATAACTGCTAACGCTAAAGAGGCCTTGAATCCTGTCAACGCGCTCCATACCCCAAAGGTTACGGCAATCGCCTTTCCTCCTTTTCCTTTAAGAAATAGAGAGAAGGCATGACCGGCAATAGGAGCTAAGGCTAGCGGAATAATGAAATAACCCTGACTATAATGACTTTCCATTACCCATAAAAGAGGCAAATATCCTTTTAAAAAATCCAACAACACCCCAAAAATTCCGAATTTATAGCCAGATGACTTCCAGAGATTCAAAGCCCCCGGATTACCGTCGCCTATGACCTTTAAATTCTTTTTACGCGCCAGCCCAAGCCAATAGGAAAACATAAGAGATCCCGACAAAAATAAACCCGCGACCCACAATATGATCATTAGTCCCTAGGGCCTCCCACCTGGATCTGCCTTCCTTTCCAGCTTACATGCCTCAGAAAAACGACCTGATATATCGAATAAAGCATAATCAAGATAAAGAAAACAGTTGCCACCACGTGAAATACAGGAATAACGATGCCAAATACACCTACATATTTTATAAAATAAAAGAGCTGGAACATATAAAGGAGATAACCGATCAATAAAGGCATAAACCATGAAGTATTCGCAAAAATAAACACAGTTTCTGAGATGATGAGTCCGATCACCCAAAGCGCGATTGGAATAATTGTCCGCGGGCTTAACGTTGAGGTGCTTAAGACAGCCCCTTTACTGAAGCCTTCAATCTCACTTTTTATCCCCTTCGGATACATACGAAAAGATACTAAGCCATAACCGATAAAATTTCTAATGGGAACACCTGCCGCGATAAACTTCTCTCCTAAAGACAAATCATCCAGCACTTCAGATCTAATACTTTGATGGCCATTAACTTTTTCATAATCCTGCCTTAAAGCTAGAATACACGAACCGTATAATCCTTTTTTAGCGTTATTCTTTTCAAAAACAGAGGTGAATGTGAAGATCCCCAGCACATTCATGATTAAGGCAAGTTTCTCAAACAGCTTTTCTGTATGATGAAAAGGAACTACCGAAATGACACCTTTCGATAGCTCCCTTGCTTTTAATAATGAGGCCAGAGCGTTAGGCTTTAACCGGATATCAGCATCCAAGAAAGCAAAAATATCGCCCGAGGCTTGTAAATACCCATTCCAGACTGCCCAGCTCTTGCCCGTCCATCCCTCAGGGAGACTGCTGTTGGCAATAACCTTAACTCCATAGCTTTCGGCAATTTCCTTGGTCCGATCCTCCGAGAAATCATCCACAACAATAATTTCATAGGGGGCAATGGTTTGGAGCTGGAGTGAGCCGAGCAGAAAACGCAAATTGTATTCTTCATTTCTTGCGGGGATAATGATGGACAATTTCTCCGGTCCTTGAAAATGTTCGTGATCGGCGGCCAATATATTCTTTCTAAACAATATAAAACCGGAGAGACATCCAACACCTATAATAATTAACAACCACATTTACAGCTCCCCCCTCCTATAGCTATATATATGAAGGGTTAGTCCGTAATATATTCAATTCAAATTTAACCGACATTTACTTTTGCTGAGTATTGATTAAGCTTTTCTGTACACAAGAGCATAACGATGGCGAAAAAAACGATCATTGCAGGAAAAATACCCAGCGTGAATTTCGAAGCTAATAAGCCGATAAAAGGCGGCATCAGCGTGGTGCCGGTATAAGCTGTTGCCATCTGGAAGCCCATAATCGACTGAGCATGTTTCTTCCCGAATCGTACAGGGGTTTCATGTAGCATACACGGAAAAATGGGGGCTAACCCTAAACCTATAATCATAAATCCTACAAGTGAAACTATAGTTGGAAGCGGCAATACTAACAGTACCGTACCGATTAAAGCAATGAGCTGGCCATATCGAATTAGCTGTTTATTACTCATTTTAAAAGTAATGAAACCCGTCACCATTCTACCAAAGGTAATCCCTAGATAAAAAAATGATACCCATGTCGCTGCAGTTGATGCAGGAATGTCTTTAATGTTTACAAGAAAGCTGCTCCCCCATAAGCCCATACTCGTTTCGATGGCAGAATAAAATAAAAAGGTTAACATTGCTAGCTTTACCCCTCTTAATTTCCATGGTTTTGTGTTCTCTGCGGCATGCTCTAGCTCCGGATGGTTGAACTCAGGATCACTTTCAGCATTCGGGTGGTTATTGCTCCCAGCCACTCTATCCCATAAGGGCAGTGTAACGAATAGAATAATGACTAAGCTCAATTGTATGTAAGCAACCGTAAGATAGCCTTGCCGCCATAGACCTTCTCCAGAGATAAAAGAGCCCATAATAATAGGACCCAGCGTGGCGCCCACTCCCCAGAAACAGTGTAACCAACTCATATGATGGGCTTTATAATGCGTAGCCACATAACTATTTAATCCGGCATCTACAGATCCTGCACCTAAACCAAGTGGAATTGCAGCAATAATTAACCAGACTAACGAAGGTGACCCTGCAAAACCAAGCAACGCTACAGCAGTCATGATACAGCTAATAAGAGTCACTTTCCCTGTACCAAAACGTTTAAGGATAACACCACTCATCAAACTGGAGACAATTGTCCCTACTGCAATAACCATCGAAAGAATTCCAGCAGTACCTAATGAAGCATTTAAGTCCATTCTCATCACTGGCCAAGCGGAGCCAAGCAATGAATCCGGCAAGCCTAAACTAATAAATGCTAAATAAATAATAATAAGAAAAAAAGTTGCCATAGTTATCTCCTTAATTGTTCTCATCTATTTGTTGTGAAACTAATAAGCCTAATCCAAGACTTTGTAATCCATTCAGATAATCACGTTTCAAGTTACTTACCGCTAACGCTGGAAGATGCTCCTTCGGAACGTATATTGCACTCCGTTCATAGATTTGATTAAGCATGGCTGGAGCTAATTCATCCTCACAAAAAATAATATAATGCGGATTCAAAATAGAAGTCATAGTAGCCACTAATCGACTAATCGCATCCACACTATGATTCGATTGCATATTTGATCCACCAGGATCTCCAGTTAATGCCTCTATGAAATTTTTATGATCATACTGTGGCAAAAATTGAACTTCTCCTGAAAAAAACGTCTTTCCTCGCACGATTTCACCATTAACCGCGATCCCAGCCCCCGGACCATTTTTCCCTAAATACAGATACATTAGAGATATATTCTCTTTCAAATTTCGTTGCGTCATATAGCCGATTACAGCGGCATTCATATCATTTTCCACGATTGTCGGAATAGATAGTTGATCTTCTATGTGTCTTTTCAAATCTAAATTCTGATATTTCTCATAACCCGGAATCAGAAAAATCTGCCCATGATTCACCGCACCTGGAACTCCAATAGCCACAGAATGGATTTTAGGATTGGCCTTTTTTTCATCTTCAATAAGCATGACCAGTTTACTAACATCTTCCTCAAGAATACTGGGCAAACTCCCTTCTTTGATTACCTCGCCAATGCAATTATAGATGGTATAATTGGTTTCATTTTTTTCCAAAAAAACAGCCATCCCTAACCGATAATTCGGATTATAGGTGTATCTTATTGCCCTTCTTCCCCCACTTGACTCATCCAGACCGCTGACCGTTATTTCCCCTGCCTCTTCCATCTGCATTAGAAATTTACTTATCGTTGGGAAACTGTATTGCAATTTATGGCTTAACTCTGCCTTCGTTGCTTTTCCTAGTTCTAATAATGCTGTTCGAATATTTCGGATAATTTCAGATTTCATTTGCTGTGAAGGAAGTCGTTTCTCACTCGCCATGGCTCTCCCACCCTCTCACCTATAGTCATACTGACTTATTAAACGCGTTTAATAAGTCAGTATGACTATAGCAGCAATTAAACCTAACGACAAGTTAATTCTTGAATCAAGCTCCTTCAGTAGGTGCAAGAATGAAATAAGGAGGCGTATAGCCCCCCTAATTCCTAGCATTTATCATCGTCAAAATCAAAGCCTTTGCAGGATTCGGTCCCACCTTCCAGGATGACTATCGTCTAAGTACACCGGCTGAAATCCTAATTTCAAATAAATACGGATGGCAAGCAATCTGAAATCATCGGTCTCTAAAGAGGCTGCCGCTCCACCTGATTCTCTTATTTTGTGCAAAATAGCAAGACTTACAGCATAACCGAGGCCTTTGCCAGAATATTCCGGAAGCACTCCAACCATATGCAAGTACCAGCTCTTAGGGTCTCCACTGTCTAATTCCCAGGCCGTAGCTGTCGCTACAGGCTGATTCCCGCGGCAAATGAACAACAAGCGCTCAGAATAAAACGGCACATGAGCACTGATTTTATCCGCAAATTTAACTTCTCTTGTAAAAGAATGGCGTATAAGCTCTTCCCAGTTCCGTTCATCATCCGGCTCGAAATGACGAATTAGATACCCGGTAGGACAGAGAAAAGCAGGCAAGTCGGACAGCATTTCTTTTTTCATTACAAGTTTGGAAAGGGCCTGTTCCACCGTCAAATTCTCACCTTCGATCTATAATCAGGAAAAGCTATAACTTTCCCACCCATCTCTACAGATTCCATAGATAATGTAAACACAGAGCTCCAAGTAACGGCATCATATACGTCCACCGAAGGGGTGCGATCCTCCTGAATCGCGGAAATGAATTCCTCAAGCACCATAAAATCACCTCCGCCATGTTTCGTCCCAGCAGCGTATTCGCCCCATTTTTTCCATGTTGGATGATCATAAAGTGGCTGATAGCTGCTTAACGGCTCCCACAATTCCTCTCCATCCTCTATATTTTTGGGCGAAAGATTCCTGAACCAGATCAAATCTTCCTCTTGCTGATGGCGGCCCGTAATATACGCCCCTTCAGTTCCTTGCAGCAAATAATGAGTTTTATTATGAGGTCGTACAGAGCTCCAATCTACACGCAGCTCAATCAGTACACCCTTTTCCGTTTGAATGACCGCAACCGCGCTATCCCCTTGCCGCCAGAATCCCTCCCGTGCTGCTGGGTGATCTTTTCCATAATGCTCTCCGAAATAATATTGTAAGGATCTAGATTTGGAAACAAAAGACGAGACGCTTTTTAATCGATCACCCTCAGGCTTATTGAGGTTAATCCATTGCGCAACTGGACCTATAGAATGCGTCGGATAATTGATCCCGTTATACTGCTGATGTAATTGCCCCCGCCAAGTCAGAGATCCATCCGGATGATGAGTCAAGTGACGTAAATCATGGATATATCCGCCTTCCAGATAAGTAATTTCACCGAACATGCCTTGATCCGCCATATGTTTAATCGTCAGATTGGAGCGCGAGAAGCAGTAATTTTCAGACATCATATATTTAAGTCCAGTTTGTTCAACAGTTTCGATAAGCTCCCAAGCTTCCTCTAAAGATTGGATCGAAATCACTTCGCTTAGGACATGCTTACCCGCTTTTAAAGCATCCATAGATTGTCTGGCATGCAAATGCATGGGGCTTAAGATAAACACTGCATCTATCGCCGAATCTTTTAACATTTCATGATAATCCCGATAGGTTCGGATGTCCGGAAATTTCTCTTTCCATTGATTAAGCACCCACTCATTCAAGTCACAAGTGGCGGTCAGATGTATCCGATCCGATAGAGAGTATAGTGCATTCATAAAACTGGCCCCGCGATTCCCGCCTACGATGGCTAATCTTACTGGCTGGCGATTCATTGCTGGTCCACCTGCTTTCTGTCCCTTTGAAGTCGATTGATGATTAGTTCCTGATCTCTCGCCTCCCCTTCAGCCTGCGGATATTTTTCATAATCAAAAATGCTGAGGGTAAATAATGAAGACCATTTACTTAATTGCTCGCTCGCCAGACTCACCATCTCTAACCGGATCTCATCTTCAAGCACAGTGAGAATTCGAGCAGCAGGAATATCCAGAATGGAGGCCGTTTGAATGAAATGCCAGTTTTCTTGTCTAACGATGGAATGTACATGATTATGGCCGTTAAAATAAAAACCCACACCTTGCCACTGCTTCAATATCGGCCAAATATCCAAGCTGGGATCCAGTGACATCATCGGTTCGGTTGATCTAGCCGTCGTATTATACAAGGGATGATGGCCAAAAACGAATAGTGGCTTATCTGTAGTCCGCTTCATTTGTGCTTCGAGCCAGGCTAACTGTTCATCATCAAGCGTTCCGCTCCAATCGTCACGATTTTCCCGTGCGGTATCCAGCAATATAATGATCGCATGGGTCTCTTCAATCACACTGTATCGCTGCTGCCGGGTGACGGAAAGGATTTCTTGCTTAGGATAAGTGTACGTATCATGATTGCCAAGAACATGTAGAAAACGCCTGGAATGCTTGCTGTCCTTAATCTTACCCATGATATAATTAAATTCGCTAAATTCTCCTGCATGCACCATATCTCCCACAGAAATATGATAATCGGCTGGGATGGACAAAAATAGATTCATAAATTGCTCGTAAAAAGCATCTCGTGCCTCTTTAATCAAAACCTTGTTGTTTAACAATTCGTCCGGATAATGTAAGTCTCCGATAATCGCCAGCCTCATAAATGCCTCCTCCTAACCTTTAATGCCAGAGCTCATAAAACTACCTATCACTTGCCGTTGGAACAATAAAAATCCAATCATTAAGGGTGCCGAGACAATCAGCGTAGCCGCGCAGACATCAGACCACTGTGCGCCTGATTCCGTGGCTTTTGCGAACATCGCCAATCCTACAGTTAACAAGCGATTTTCCTCTGAATTGGTTACAATTAACGGCCACAAGAAATCATTCCAATGAAAGCTGACCGACACGATGGCAAAGGACACATAAATCGGGCGTGACAGTGGAACATAGATTCTGGAAAGAATACGCAGCCGTGAGGCGCCTTCCACCCGGGCAGCTTCATCGAGCTCATAGGGTAATTGCTTAAAGGATTGTCTTAAGAGAAACACTCCAAAGGAGGAGGCAAAGTAAGGCAGTATAATCCCCAGCTTGGTATCCAGCAGACCCATTTCGTTCAACACTTGATAGTTGGAAAAGATAAGAACATCCGGCGGCACCATAATTTGCACCAAAAATAACAGGAACAGCAGCTCTTTTCCAAAGAAACGTACCCGTGCGAACGCATAAGCAGCCATTGTCATCGTAACGAGTTGCACAGCTAGCACAACACCGCACACCAGCAATGTATTCATTAAAAATCGTCCAAAAGGCGCTCCATTCCAGACATGAATCAAATTCTCGAACGTAAAGCCCCAAGACCAGCCCGAATCGATAGCGACGTCTTTAGGTAAAAAAGCCGTTCTGACCACCCATAGGAAGGGAATGATCCAGACCGCGGCAAAAGTAAATCCAACCACATGCCACAGTATCTGCTGGATTCGGCGCTTCGTTTTTTCTAAGTTCAACATGCGCTCCTCTTCTAAAGCTTTACGTGTATTCTGCCTTAATACTAAGTGCAGCTTTAATGGATTATCCTCCACGGATTCCACCTCCTATTCATAATGAATTTTCCGATCCCAGCCAAAAAACTGCAAAGAGGAAATCAGGAGCAGCAACACGATCATGACCACCGTCATCGATGCGGCCATTCCTTGATCGTAGAAATTAAAAGTGGACTCGTAGATATAATAAAGCAGCAGGTTGCTTGCATTGTTCGGGCCGCCTTTTGTCATAATCCAGAGATGGTCAACCAGCTTAAAGGAATTCGTTATCGCCACAACAGCCACGAACAGCGTAGTTGGCATCGTAAGCGGAATTGTAATTCTACGGATGGAGGTGAACGTACCAACTCCGCTTACTGCAGCCGCTTCATATAAATCCTTAGGAATCTGCTGCATTCCTGCTAAATAAAAAATCATAAAATATCCGGCTTCTTTCCAAATCATCATGATGACTAATGCGCCCATCACCGTATTAGGTGTTCCCAGCAAATTCACAGGCTGATCTGCGATCCAAGAAGCCAGTCTGGCGAAAAGACCAAAATGAGGGGTATACAGAAACAACCAAATGTTCGCCACCGCGATCATTGGGATCATATTCGGATAGAAAAAGGAAAGACGTGCCAGTCCCCGCCCTTTTATCGCTTTGTCGGCAAACAGTGCCATCAAGAAAGCCAAAACTATTGAGGTTGGTACTGTGCCAAGAGCGAACCATATATTGTTACTGAACACCTTCAAAAAAACATGGTCATGCAATAGATTAGCGTAATTCTCAAATCCTACGAACAAAGGCTCAGGAGTTGCTAAGTTTTTCTCATAAAAGCTGAGCCAAAGCGATTTAAACATAGGGTAATAAGTAAACAAGCAAAGAAAGAGCAGCGAAGGCAACACAAGTCCCCAGCCGAATCCGTTTCGTCTAAGCCTCTCACTCCATCCGGCATTCATACCATTCAATCCTTCCCTGTTAAAGGTTTCTAAGATTATTGAATAATGGAATGACGCCAGAACATGCTACCAAGGCTGTCCTGGCGTACCCCATACCTTAATAATTACTTATTGAAGGGAGCTAGTGCCTGATCTGCTTCTGCTTGCGCTTTTTTGAGCGCACCTGCGGCATCAATCTCTCCTGCCAATGCCGCTTGAATCTGATTCGTTATTGCCGTCGATACTTTACCATGATTATGAGTGGATAATTCCCGGAACGCATATTCCAGCTGGTTTCTTGCAACCAATGCTTGCGGGAAATCCGCCGTATATTTCTTCATTGCATCTGTATCATATGCGGATTTTCTTACGCCAACATAACCGGATGAGCTGCTGAAGAGGGCCGCCTGTTCCGAAGCCGTCATGTATTTGGCGAATTCCCAAGCTGCAGCTTGTTTTTCAGGAGAGCTGTCCTTGAAAATATACAGATTACCGCCACCAGTGGGTGATCCAAATTGCTTTTGTGCAGGTGGGAACGCTACACCGAATTCGAATTTCGCATTATTTTTTACATTGGTTAAATTGCCGCTTGTATGCATCATCATGGCTGTTTTACCTTGAATGAAATCCGTTGGAACCGTAGCCCAATCAATAACACCTTCCGGCATCGCCTTATATTTATGGGATAAATCCAACCAGAATTGCAATGCCTCCACATTCTCCGGTGTATCAAACATCGCTTTTTTGCCATCGGAAGACATTATGTTTTGCTTCGGATCAGAAGCATTTTGCCGAGCAAGCATTTGAAACATCCAATACGAATCATCATTGCCCGGAATTTCCAGCCCAACGTGACCGTCTTTGTTCAGCTTCTTAGCATAGGTTACAAGCTCATCCCATGTAGTGGGTGGTTTCTCTGGATCAAGTCCTGCGGCTTTGAACATTTCTTTGTTGTAATACATAACAATCGTACTTCGCTGAAAGGGCAGGCTGTACGTTTTACCTTCAGACTGAGTATCCTCCACAAAGGCGGGATAAAAGTCTTCCATTTGAATGTCCTTGTCCTTCGCAATATAATCATCCAGCGGAACAATCGCATTCATATCGAGCATGCTGTATAGCTCTGTTGACATCATGACCGCGACATCCGGTGGCTGCTTGGCTTGTACACCCGCTTGGATTTTTACGGTATTATCTCCGTAATTGCCTGTATACACGGGATTAACTTTAATCTCTGGGTGCTGTTCCATGAATGTATTAGCCATCCCATCGATTACTTTAGTAAGAGGACCCCCCACATTAACCGGATAATAAAAGGTAATCTCCACCGGCTTAGTAGCTGGAGTCTCTGTGGATTCAGGAGTTGCTGCGATTGCTGTAGGCTGAGCGTTATTAGCTTTCGCTTTGGCTTCAACTGTACTGTTATTGGCTTGACCGCAGCCCGCTACTGCCAACATCGAAATGGATAATAACGTTAGAATGGTTTTGGATTGCTTTAGCATTTCTGTTAGCCCCTTTTTTCGCTTGGATTTGAATTAGAATGCATAATGGCGAAAGTTCACACTAATACGATTTGAGCCTACATCAAGAATATGAAGCTGTGCACCATCAGCGGTGGGCAATACAGCAATTCCTTGAGCTTCTGTACCACTAGGCAGATTGCGATCAAAGGCCACAGATACGTTTCCAGTCTCCGGATCAATCTGGTAAATCGTTTGGGTCGCGTTATCCGTAGAGGCATATAGAATACCGTTGTACACTTCGGCACCTTGAATTCGATCAATGCTTTGGGAAAGTGGAACGGTTGTGATTACATGCATATCGTCGAGGCTAAGGACATTCAAGACGCTTGCATTACTCCACTGAGCTGTATAAACCTGACCGCGAGCGGCATCCACCGCTACCCATGGTACACCGCCAATATGCAAATTCAGCGGCAAAGCATAGGATGTGCCTGTATATTTCAAAGTGTTCACATCATAGAGGGCGATGTAAGGATGCTGATAGTTATTGCCGTCTTCAATAGGAGCGTATATTTTACCGTTATAGTAGGAAATATCACCGATATGGTCTCCACCTTGGGAGGCTATCTCCAGTGGAATAGCCAATTCATTCCGTGCTTTTACGGATTTTCCATCAAGTCCAGTCCGTAAGAGCCCATACGAGGAATTAAAGATCCATGAATTCCCGTCTGTAGCCACCCCTTGTCCCCGTTCCAGGGCATCAAGTAACCAGAAGGTTTGCTTAGATACTTCATGCCAAGTTCCAGCAGTTGTAGCTGAAGTCGAAGTTGACTCTGCACTGATTTCTACCTCAGTGTTTACTAGGTTATCCGGTCCGACTGGTGTGGCAGATGCTACTAAAGATAAAGAACTGGTTGTAAGTACCCCCGCGCAAATCAGACTGAATAATCTTTTTAATCTCATGTTTTCTCTCCTCCTAATAAGGTTGTAGTTCGGCATTTGTACGCCTTACTTCAACCTTATTATAGGAGCTGGCTGCAGCTCTCTAATTGAACAAAACACTTCATTTCTTGAATAAAACTCTCATTTACAAGAATAAAATTAATAAACCATATGATTAGGCTTGGAGGCGCTTTGATTCGCATACAGCTTTGGGGTTAGGCCGGTTTCTCGTTTGAACAATCTAGTAAAATGTCCTTGATCAGCGAAACCCACCTGAGACGCAATTTCCTTCAACCCAATTTTCCCGGAACGAATAAGAAATTTAGAACGTTCGATTCGCAGCCGGATTAAATAGTTATGGGGGGTATACCCTGTCTGTTGTTTAAAAATCCGAATAAAATGTGATTGGCTCATATTAGCCATGGTTGCGAGATCAGTCAGTTGAATCTCATCTTCCAGCCGCTCACGCATAAATTGAATGACCTGAAATATCTCTTGGTTGGCGGGCGTTTTACTGTTTGAGTGCTGGGGGATCACAGAAGAATAGTGTTGTAACAAATGAATAATTAACATATTCGATAAAGAGTCGCTGTATATTTTCCCTTTGGCACCGCCATTCTGCAATTCCTCCAGCATCCAAAGCCCTAATTGCAGCAGCTTGGAATCCTTGACATGAAATTTGCGGTCCAATTGGATATGGCCTTCCTTCAGATAACCTGATTCACGAGCAATCTCTTCGATGACCGCTGGTGTAATTTCAATTTTCAAAAAATAGAGCGAGGTTCTGCCCCAAGGACAAAGAAGGCTCTCATTACAAGGGGTAATATGAATGGTGTAATAGTTTTCGTAGTAGGCTGTGCAGTGAATCCCAATTAAATATTTTGACTCCGAGGATGGGGTGAAAGCTTGCTGCGGGCTATACCATTGTGAAACCTGAAGCTTATCCCAACCATAAGTATCGCTTGCAAGAACAGGCTGGGTAGTGGTAAAGGACGATTCTTCCATTTCTCTCATATTTCATCCCCCTTTTCCCCTCAATATAACAAGCCTATATACGCTCCGCGTCAATGAGCTGTAAAAGCTATATTAATTTCCTCTCAGCTTCAAAAGGTGTATACTTCGAAACAGCAAAATAGAGGGGTAGCCCCCTCTTAGTATTTTTGCATATTCCGTTTCTACTTATTGAAACTATCTATTCTTATTTCTCATCCAACCACAAAATCGCTGTAACGCCACGCGGATAATATTTACTGCCCGTGATCTCACCGGAAATAATCTGATCGCTCCAGCTCCAGATGGAAAGCTCCGGATGGGTGAGCCAAGCTACGTGAGCACGATCCGCTGCCGCTCCCCGTTCCTCCCATTCCAGTCCCAGAATGCTGCGGGCGATGAATTGGGAGAGATAGATTTTACTGAGCCAGCTATTATTGCTGGTTGAAGAGATTTTCCAGCCTCCGTCTTCGAATAAGCATACTCCCGGCTGTAACACCGCATGCAGATGCTTGTCGAGTGCGCCAATATAGGCGGCGAACCGTCCATTACGATCAAGAGCTTCTTTGCAGCCTGTAAAGTAAGGGAAGACAAGGCCTTCGATAGCCGGAATGATCTTGGAGTCATTGCCTTCTCCAATGACAGCCGGAATATACCCGTCTGCTGTAACACTTGCCACCATTGTTGCGGCGCATTTTTCAGCCTGATCCCCTGCTGTTTTGGACTGTTCCGCACGCCCATGCTCTGCAAATATTTTCTCCATAGCCAAGTAAGCAGCCCAGCATTTTCCTGCCAGATAAATATTGTTACGAGCCTGACCTAAAGACACATCCAAACTGTCATACGTAGTAATTTCGGCTCCGCCCATCGTACGTGAGCTATCAAGCCCCATGACACCATTTCTTTGTTCAGGATCTGGATGATCGCGATTTACCATGCTATCCAGGCATTTCTCCATAATACTCAGATTACGTTCCATCCAGCCGCGGTCGCCTGTATGCTCTGCATAAGTTGCTGCACTCAGCACCCAGTTAACCAATTGTTCATGTGTCATATGTGAGAAACAACCATCAATGCCATAGACCTCATAAGCAGAATATCCCGGACGTGAAACTACGTTGGCTACACCCATATCATGTGTGAAGCTAATTCCACCTGGATACTCTGTATCCTCACCCGGGAAACGCACCGTATCTTCGTAACTGAATCTTTCCACGAACATATCTAGTTCATTACGTACAGTCCAAGGATTCAAACGCAGCTCATAAAATAACTGATCGACGGTAAGATCAAAGGTATTCATCATCCGGTATTCGCCTTCGTTGACGATCCAAAATGGCATATTCTTGTAGTCCAGCAATTGCGTGGAGCCATAATAACTACGAATCGCATGCGCTAACATAAAGGTTTGATCTGCGGATAGGTCATCATGAGTAAATCTATCGTTAGCTTGCTCCGCTTCTTGCTTAAGGATATCAAATCTAGCTAATGCATATTCAGCCACTGCCTCTATATTGTTGAAATAATGATTGTAGTAATAAGAAGCATCAATTCCTGAGGTGACATAACCTGAACGGTGAAAACAAATAGCAAAGCGGTAAGTTTCTTTTACTCCGGCTGGAACATCCATGATCAAAGCGCCGACTCGTCCCAGTCCAAAGGTCCAATTCTCCTGCAGCTCCTCCGTTAGAATATCCTCCATCGTGAAATGCAGTGCGGACTTTGCAGTTCCTTTTTCCGCAGCAATCGCAATAAATCTTCCTTGGCCAACGCCTGTAATCTCCGATGATACATCATCCAGTCTTCTCATTCCGCTATACACATCTGTTCCCTGAAAACCAAAGAATGCACCGCGCGAGGTGGCGGATGAGGAGTTGTCCACTTCGAGTTCAACCAGCACTGCAGGCAGCAGCACATCCTTCATTTCTTCTATAGAGGCAGTTTCTGGATCCGGTACAGAACGAACGGGGGACAGAATCCGGAAGGTCAAATCACCCGCACTCCAGCTGTCTGTGGCTACATGAAAATCTCTGGAAATCTTATTCTCTTGAAAAGGGAACAGAATATTCTCCTTGTCAGGATTAGGATCCGGATTCTCAATATCATAACGTTTGCTTTCGTCCTCACCCCCGATTTCATGAAATGGCAGTGTATCATATCCCTTCCCGTCAGCACGTTCTAATCCTATGAATATATTTTGTCTAGGTGGTTTTCCAATCTCCAGATCGAAACCTCCACTAGCTCCTTTGAATCCTAAAGTGAAACTCGCAAATGCACCAATCGGTGAATGATGGGCATTAAAAAATTGATTATGCGCCATAAATAATAACACTCCTTCCAGCATGGTCCCGGATACCTCCGGGCTATATCTCCATGTTATCGATCTTTCCGGAAGTACAACAGGGTTAAAGCCTTCTTTTATTTGGGCAAATCAAACATCGATAAAAACCTATGTTATAATGAAGCCAAACTTTACAGTAAAAGAGGATTGAAATGATCTCGAATGATCCCGCTTTTCATAATTCTATTGATGGCCAGATGTCTCCAGACATCCAAGCGGCTTTCCATATCTTCGCCGCGCATTGGAGAAAAGTAAATCCGGATTGGCAATATCCCGTACACACTCATCCTATGTTTGAGATTAACGTTGTACTGCAGGGTGAGCAACATATGACGGTCGGCAATAAATCTTTTATCCAGCAAAGCGGTGATATTTTGTTCATTCGTCCCGGTGTAGAACATAGCAGCCTCGGTTCGAATGCTAGTCGTGACATGACTTATTACTGCCTACATTTTGATATTGATGATCTGATTTTACGGCGAGCTTTATTAACAGCAGACGCTGTTAGTCTAAGTGGCAATACCCCGGAGCTGCGAGCCATTCGTTCCGCTCTAGATGTCATCATAAATTCTTCCATCCTGTCAGAGTCAAAGGACACACACAGAAATCGCCTGATTACATTGCATGCTTCGCTGCAACTTCTAACCGCGCTCAGCGGCTGGGTACTTTCGGAGATGCCCCTCCTGGCAGATACAGAAGCTACGGAAAATACCGTCGCCTTAGCTAACGCCATCGAAGGATTGCTGCAAGGATCTGTCTCCTCTGCTGCAAGCACAGGCGAAAGAGGCGGCGGTATTGAGCACATTGCGGCAAAACTCGGATACAGTACAACTCACTGCAATCGTGTTTTCCACCAAATTTATGGCATGTCGCCAAGACAATATTTATCCCGCTTGATCATTCGTCACGCCAAACTGCTGCTAATGGATAATAGTCTATCTGTCGAATCGGTCGCCCACCGGCTAGGATACCGGGATGTGTCCCATTTCAGCAAGCAATTCAAACGCTGGACAGGTCTCCCGCCAATGGGCTACCGCCGTTTAACCGCGAATCCAAATACGCTTTAGTGATTGTTTCGCATACAAAAAAAAGGGATGTACCCTGCAGCCCACTAAGTGGTTACAGGATATATCCCTTTTTATGAATTAACCCTTCGTTGCACCAGACGCAATCCCCTTAACAAAATACTTCTGCAAGGCGATAAACACAATCAGCACAGGCACAACCGACATTGCTGTTCCTGCAAAAATCATATCCCAACGTGAGGAGAATTCTCCGATATAACGGTAAATTTCCACGACCATAGTTTTAGCCTGTCCTGAAGGCAATACCAGCATCGGCATCAGGAAATCATTCCAGATTCCAAGTCCGTTTAAGACCACCATACTGGCTGTGACGGGTCCTAGCAGCGGGAAAACAATTTTCCAGAATATCGCATAACGAGAACATCCGTCGATCTCTGCCGCTTCTTCAATTTCTCTAGGAATGCCTTTGACAAAGCTTGTATACAGCAGGCACCCAAAGCCCACCGCACCGGCTACATAAATTAGAATTGGACCGGCAAGGCTGCCGTATAACCCCAGCATTCTAAGCTCTTTAAACAGAGGAATCATATACGCCTGAAAAGGGATCATCATTCCTGCTAAAAAGTAAACAAACATGAACCGGGTCCATCTGGCATTTCTGCGTTCAATTGCGTAGCCCGCCATCGGAATAATCAAGACCTGTGCCGCAATAGAAAATGCTGTCAAAATCAGACTATTCAGAATAGCCCGTGGAAACTCTGTTTCGGTTAACAGATATTTAAAGCTGTCCAGATAAAGGGTTTTCGGAAAAGCAATGGCATCCTTCATAATCTCTGCATTACTCTTGAAGGCTGACATCAAATTAAAGAAAATAGGAAAGAAAAAGATAATAGCCACTAATAATGTAACAATGAAAAGTGCGATTTGCCCAACTCTTTTGCGTGTCTGCATCGTCATCTTAGAGCTGCACCTCCCGCTTCTGGAGAACCTTCACTTGGAAGACTGTAATGATGAGTATGATTAAGAACAAGACCATCGCCAGCGCAGTACCAAAACCTTGTCTTAATTCACCAAACCCAACCTTATAAATAATATAAGTTAATGTCTCCGTCTCAAAGCCCGGACCACCATCCGTCATGACGGCAATCTGATCAAAAATCTTCAAGGCGCTGATCATCGATAATACCATACATACAGTCATTGACCCCGCAAGCAGCGGAAAGGTAATATGCCGGAACTGTTGCCAGCCCCCTGCTCCATCAATACTGGCCGCCTCATTCAATTCCTGCGGAATACCTTGCAATCCAGCGAGATAAATGATCATATAATACCCCGCGCCTTTCCAAACGGTAGACAAAATAATCGACAGCATCGCATATTTAGGATTGCCCAACCAATCCACAATCCAGGTTCCAAGCCCAACAGACTCCAGAATCTGATTAAATACACCAAAGTTGTAATTCAGGATCATCGCCCAGACGAAACCCATTACGATTCCACTAAGCAACGTAGGGAAATAAAATACACTTCTGAATAAATTCCGGAACCAGCGTACCTTATCGACCATCATAGCCATTGCAATTGCTGCAATATTCTCTAAAACAACAAGTGAAATAGTCATGATCATCGTATTTTTCAGTGCGTTATGCACCCTTGGACTATTCCAAATTTCCACAAAGTTAGCGAAGCCGATATACCTTACGTTGTCGCTAATGCCATCCCATGAGGTGAAACTTAAATAGACACTGCCTACCGTAGGGACGATAACGAACAAGGTGTACAAAATAAATGATGGTAATATAAACAACAGAGCGTAGGACTGCCATTTTTTCTTTTTCTTTTTGTGCTGCACAGTGCCTATCAATGACTTGTCAGCATTTACTGCGGATGTAGCCATGGCTACTCTCCCTCCCTTAAAGACCGCGCTTGTTAAAAAGAGAACCTCTGCAGCAGCAGAGGTTGCTCGTTCAGGCGCTGCTCTTACATCTGATTAGCTTTCACTTGGTTGTCATACTCTGTATCCGCATCTTTCATGTACTTCGCTACATCTCCATCTTTTACCACGAGATCCTGCAACAGCTTGTAGTACCAGTTACGGAATTGTGGAGGGATTAGATTGTCTCCCCACCAGTTATTGATCGCCAACGATTTCACTACATTCGGGTCAGCAATAAGATCCAAAGCCACCTGCATTTGTTCACTTGTGTCATAGGTTACTTTCTCTTTTGTTGAAGAAATCGCATTTATCGTTGCTAAATAGTTCGAATACTGTTCTGGGGCGAAGAAGAAACGGATAAAGTCTTTGATGGCTTCTGTTTTGTCTGCATCCTTAGCGGCTTCAGCCGATAAAGACCAGCCTGCAGGTGACGGAAGACCTATGACATTGATTTTCCCTTCACGGTCAGGAAGAGCATAGAAGCCAAATTCAAAGTTCGGGTCTGCTTCAGCGATTTGTGTAAACATCCACGTACCGGAGTACAATTGTGCTGCTTTGCCAGAAACAAGAATCGAAGCGGTCTGATTGTCGCCCGTGCTGAGCCAACCTTTATCGACATAATTCTTGAACAATTCTTTGAAGTCCGTTATGCCTTGAACTACATTAGCATCAGTGAAGCTGACCGTTTTAGCGGTACGTTTGGAGTTCCAATCTGCATCTTTCGAGTAGACCTCATCAATCAGGAATTTGTTAACCCAAAAGCCCATATGGAAAATATCTTTTCCGCCTACTACAATCGGAGTAATGCCCGATGTTTTCAATTTTTCTTGGATGGCGATGAATTCGTCATAGGTTTTTGGAAGCTCGGTGATCCCTGCATCCGCATATGCTTTTTTGCTGTAGATAATCCCTTGGGGAGCGTTCACTTGCAGCGGTGCGTTCCACACCTTACCATCCACTTGTGGAGGGGCTTCGAACAAATCTAGCAGATCGGAAGGCAGCTCTACAATCTTACCCGCATCGGCAAAAACTTCTGTATCCCGCATTTCCACCAGGTCCGGGAATTCACCCACAGCATCCTTGGTTTTCAGCCAGTCAAGATAGGCAGCGGATGAAGTTTCGCTCAAATCTTTAATAGTGACATTCGGATTAGCTGCAGTAAACTTTTTGACCGTATCTGAGATAGCTTTTTTGGTGGCCGGATCTCCGGAGGCGTAACCTATCGTAAAGCTAACCTCTTTTTTGGTCTCTTGCGGTGTATTTGAAGGCGTCTCGGATGCTGGCGTATTAGTTGCCTTACTTCCTGCATTATTATTATTTCCACCGCAAGCAGTCAAAACTGTTGTTGTGGCAAGTAACAATACGGATAGTTTCATCATTGTTTTTTTGTACATATCATAATAGCCTCCCCTTTTAGTGAACCGTGGAAACTGAAGCAAGATGTGCGCATCATCTCTCGAAAGCGTTTCCGTTGCTAATAGAATAGCATTCCTTATAAATAGTTAGAATGAACTTTTTTAAGCGGGATATGCGGTGAATTTAAGAATAAGTAAAAAAAGAACGAAAGACCGCAGTCTTCCGTTCATCGTCTATCCTTTACGCATTCTCCGAATCCGAGATTTTATACGGATCCTCTACAATCGGAAGCAACAATAGAATTGATGTCCCAATATGCTCCCGGCTGCTGATAGATACCCCGTATTCTGCACCGTACACTGTACGAATTCGTTCATGTACATTTTTTAGTCCAACATTTTTGCTAGGCGAACTAGGCTCTTCCAAGGTTTCAGCCAACTGCTGTACCTTTTCCTTGCTCATACCGATTCCATCATCATAGATCGTAACCAACAGCATTTCATCTTTCTTTTCGATCGTCAATCCAACTGTCCCTCTGCCTTGACTGCGTAAGCCATGCTGGATAGCATTTTCAACTATCGGCTGAAGTGACAATTTCAGAATGTACCAGTTCAGATCCACTTCGGGTGAGAGATCGACTACAAGCTCAAATTTATTCTCATACCGCACAGAGATAATATAGAAATAATCCCGTAGATGCTCCAGCTCCTGTCGTATGCTTACCCTGTCCTCTCCATAGTCGATTACATATTTCAACTGGTTAGAGAGCGATAAAATCATATCTGCGACCTCATCATTATCTTTATCCACCGCATTCATTCGAATGACTTCCAGGGTGTTGTATAAATAATGCGGACGAATCTGACTCTTCAGAGCATTTAACTCCGTCTGCTTCTGCTTGATCTGGGCAACGTAAGCTTCATCGATATAGGCTTGTAAACGCTCGACCATTCGGTTAAAACCATGGCTAAGTCTACCCATTTCATCATTGCTGTTCACGACCATCTGGGTATCCAAATTACCGGATTCTACGATAGCCATTTGCTTAATTAAGTTCCGAATCGGAGCAGCCAGCCGCCTAGAGAACCAGACGCCCATGATGATCATTGCAATCGCACAAATAAACATCGCTATAAACACCGTCGTACGAGCTGAAAAAAGCTGATCGAATAAATTTGCTCGATGAATTCTGGCAGTCACCGTGCCTTTAAGAAAAGGAATCTCTTCACTGAGAACGATCATCTCCTCGTCCTTTTTAGCCCGAAAAGCCTCTCCATTCGCTGACCTTGTCTCATTCGTGAAATATACATTTCCGTCGCCATCCAGCAGGAATAATTCATCCTGTCCCCCCAGATTTAATTCTCTGAAGAACTGATTAAATAACGAAACATCCACATCCATAAACAAGGTCCCTACTATCTTGGGATCTTTGGTGACACGCCCGGAAATATCAATTAAAGTACGGCCGATGGTGAACACACTGCGCTTTGAACCTGTATAATATTCTTCGGAATGGGTAGGGAAAATTGCCACTTGTGAAGGATTTGGAGCCATTTTAGTTAACCAATCTTGATAAGGCAGCAAATCAAAATTGACCCCTCTGTTTTCTTTTTCCTGATAGTAGAGCTTATCGTCTGACTCCCTATGAAAATAAACACTGGTGATGTAGGAATCACTGTAGAGAACTGTTTTTAGAAAGGTTTCAATAGGAATCGTATTGATCTGCTCCAGCTCATTTACATTATAGGTTTGATTCTGCGAATAACTCTCGATAAAACCTTCATATCGTCCCGTATACATCAGCTTAGAGACCTCATTGTACTGATTAAAGGCTGAATTCAGGTTATAGCTCATATATAGCACCATTTGCTGCAAATTGCTTGTTGTGTAACGCTCGACATATCCGGAAAACGTCTGCACAGAAATGTAGCTAAGTGCAAAAAGCGGAATTAGGCCGACTAATAAAAAGGAAGCGGAGAATTTAACAAATATACTTTTGGATCTTCGGCCCCAGATAAACATGAATGAAGGCATCCCCTTTGCTATCCATCTGACTATTGGCTTTTGAAGGATTGCTTATATTCTTGTGGCAGCTTGCCATATTTCTTCTTAAACATATCGCTAAAATGCCGGGCATTGTTGTAGCCTACACTATCGGCAATCTCATAAACCATCATATCGCTTTGCAGCAATAAACGAAGGGCATGATTCATCCTCACCTCAGTGACATAATTCTTAAAGTTCTGTCCGGTATGTTTTTTGAAAAAGCTGCTGAAATAATAGGAATTCATAAACATCATCCCTGCCATAGATTCCAGTGTAATATTTTCTGGATAATGCTCCTCAATATAAGTCTTCACCTGGGAAAGCTGCTTCAGTTCCTTACTGCCCATGCGACTGCCAATTTGCCCGGACATTTTGTTCAAAAGCACACGGAAATCTTCCTCCACCTCTTGGAAGGTAGAATAATTAGCCAATCGTTCAAGAATCGGATTTGTATCCTGAAGTGATGGACCTGCCTCCACACCGAATTGAATAAGCTCCTGTTCAAGCTGCAAGAATGTATTGTATACGGTAGAAACGGCTTGGTTTCTATTCCCGCCTGCCGTCTGCCGGATCGTCTGAAATAATCGCAGGCACTCTTGCTCAATTTGTTCTTTGTGTTGTAATTTCATGGCAATCCCAAGGGTGGACTGGATTTCATGCAGCGGAGCTTGAATCAATGATTCACTCTCATACCTGCTCTCTTTTACAGGAATCACACGATTAGGCCCTGTAAAATATTTATAATTTAGCGCTTTCAAAGCTTGGCGATAAGATTCATCAGCATCATCCATACCGTCAACAGGATTGCCTACCCCAAGAGTCACCTTTAATTTCAGAAAACTTGTAATTTTGTCATGGAGGTCTAAGGCAATTCTCGCTGGTTCCTCAGCATATTCATGCTGGAGCAGGATACAAAAACGTTCCCCTTTACGGAACATATAGCTATTATCGCTTTGCTCCACGGTTTCTTTAATAATGTTAGACAGTGCAAAATCAATTAGCTTACGTTCGCGTTCTTCCCATCTGGAAGGCTGCCCCGACGACTCGTCCGTCTCTACCAAACAAATACTGACGTAGCGACTTAGCGCAATAATCCCCATATCAAGCAAGGTGTCTGCTGTTCCCTTATTGCCGTCCGTCAGCTTGTCGAGCAATTCTTCGATCGTTAATCTGCGGTTTCTCTGTTCATAATGGTTCAGCTTCTCTTTGTTGCGCTCACCTTCTGTTTCTTGACGAATAAGGGAAACGGCTTTGCTCACAACCTGTTCCAGCTGATTTTTGTTCACGGGCTTCACCAAATAATCCAGCGCACCATATTGCAGTGCTTGACGGGCATACGTAAACTCCTGATAAGCGCTTATAAAAATAACCTTCACCGCTCTGCCAGCTTCATGAATTTCGCGGATGATATCAATCCCTGTATATCCTGGCATGCTTATATCACTAATAATCAGATCAGGATCACAATCCTCGATCTGTTGTTTCAGCTCAATTCCATCACTGGCCTCTCCAACAATGGTGAGTCCAAGCTTCTCCCATGAAATCAGTTTTTTTAGGCCTCGCAAAATCACCGGTTCATCATCTGCGAGCAGTACCCGAATACTCTTCATTATGCAGTCCTCCTACCTTAGAGAAATCATCCCACAGCTGTCCAATCATCTTAATCTTATGATAACAGACAAACAATCTTTGGTGCAGCTTCAAGCGGATGAACTTTCTTAAGAAGAAACCGCAGTTTCTTAAGAATATTATATCTACGCTTGTTACTACTCACCTGTTATTTTTATCTAAAGTTCAATGAAACAAACTATCCTCAACTTTAATATTGTTGAAATAGAAACAAAAAATCAATATAATTTGTTAATGTAAGAGCGCTGGGAGGACAGGCCATGAACAAAGAAGATCAGGTCATGATGGGTTTCAGGGACGTATATAACAAGATGGTTTGGCTTAATAAGGATAAGATGGAAGACAGTCTTAAGGGTTATAAACCTTCTGAAGTACATTGCATCGAATACATTGAAAAAAATGCAGATTCCAACGTCACAAAACTTGCAGAGTCCTTTTATATGACTCGCGGTGCCATAAGTAAATTAACTAAGAAGCTCATCCAAAAGGGCCTCATCGAAAGCTACCAAAAATCGGATAACAAAAAAGAAATCTATTTTAAGCTTACTGAGCAAGGGAAAGTAATTTATAAAATCCATGAGGACCTGCACAAAGAGTTCCAAGAGCGGGATAAAGCCGTATTTGAGCAGGTAACTGAGGAGCAATTTGACAGTATGCTTAGCTTCGTAGAAAAGTATAGTAGGCATTTGGATGCAGAAATAAAGAAACAGGGTATAGATTTTAATCCGAATAAATTCGAATAATGAAAATGAAACTCCATGCAGCCGGGCTCTTATGAGAAAGGCTGCATTTTTATGGTCGTTATTTTGTTGACACGGAAACAAAACCGTGATAAAAATGGTGATGTACCAGATTTGTTTCCAAGGAATCAAAAAATCAGCTTTTGAGGAGAGAATTTAATGTTCAAATTCAGATCACATAATGAACAGAACACAGAGCAAACCGTAGATAAACACGCTCTAATCTTCGGTTTGATCTCTGTGTTTCTGTGCGGAATAGGCTTCAGTATCATCATGCCCGTTGTCCCATTTTTAGTGCAGCCTTATATAAGCAATCCGGGAGAACAGGCTATAGTTGTCACGCTGCTGACGTCTGTTTATGCAGTCTGCGTATTTTTTGCAGCCCCTGCACTTGGAGCTTTGAGTGACAAATACGGGCGTCGTCCATTACTTTTGGTATGCCTTTTGGGTTCCGCGATTGGATACTTAGTTTTTGGGATAGGAGGAGCGTTATGGGTACTTTTTGTTGGACGTATAATAGAAGGTATAACTGGCGGAAGCATAGGTACTATCTTCGCCTATTTTGCTGACATCATTCCTCCAGAACAGAGAACCAAATACTTTGGCTGGGTGAGTGCGGTTGTAGGAGTAGGCACCGTCATTGGTCCAACGCTAGGCGGTTTACTTGCCAAGTTTGGTTATTCTGTACCTATGTATTTCGGAGCAATAATAACCTTATTAAATGTTGTTTACGGATTCTTTTTTATGCCTGAGAGCCTTGACAAGAACAATAGACTAAAAGAAATTACCTTGGTAAGACTGAATCCATTTACACAGCTTGCAAGCATATTGTCCATAAAAAACTTAAAAAGGCTACTGGTCTCAGCATTCTTACTCTGGATACCCAACGGATCTTTACAGGCTGTTTTTTCACAATTCACAATGGATACTTTCAGCTGGAAGCCTGCACTAATCGGACTGATGTTTTCAATTATGGGCTTCCAAGACATCATTTCACAGGGTTTCATCATGCCTAAGCTTTTGCTGAAATTTAGGGATAAACAGATCGCAATTCTTGGAATGGTTTCAGAGATTATAGGCTACAGTCTTATTGCACTATCTGCTTTGTTCTCATACTATCCGCTTTTTATCGCTGGAATGTTTATATTTGGTTTTGGGGATTCGATCTTTGGGCCTTCATTCAATGGGATGCTTTCCAAGTCTGTCGATTCTAGTGAACAAGGGAGGATTCAAGGCGGTAGCCAATCTATTCAGGCTTTAGCAAGAATGATCGGGCCTGTCATTGGAGGTCAAATATATGTATCACTTGGCCATGCTGCACCCGCTTTTATGGGGATGATCCTGATAGCTGCGGCAATATCCGTTTTGTATAAGGATACGCATGTAAATATGTAATCTTGCAATCTCATGTTACAATACAACCTGAACTTATATTTTTAGAAGGCGGTTGATACTGTTGATTTACATCATCAAATTTGCATACAGCTTTGTGCTTCCTCCCGGCCTGTTTATCGTGCTTCTGCTAGGTTTAGTCATTTGGTTATGGAAAAAAAACCGCCGGCCAGCACTAGTTCTACTCGGGGTTACACTATTAATGTATTTCTCCATGACACCCTTAGTCAGCGATGCGCTGATCGGCAGTCTAGAACGGAAATATCCGCAGCCGGAAACTTTGCAAGGAGATGTCATCGTCGTACTCGGCGGGGGCGCCAGCTCTGGCACACCGGATATAGACGGCGAGGGCAATTTATACGGATCAGCGGCAAATCGCCTGCTTACTGCTGTTCGCCTCCATCGGCAGACAGGTCTGCCAATCTTATTTTCTGGCGGACAAGTATTCTCCGACAGTGGTAATGAAGCGGATATCGCGCAAAGACAACTACTGGGTCTCGGCATACCCGAAGAGGACATCCTGATCGAAAATCAATCCCTCAACACGGAGCAAAACGCTGTAAATACCGCAGCCATCCTGCAACAAACCGGACTTATAAAACCTATACTAGTTACTTCAGGTTTTCATATGTCCCGAGCGATGTTGCACTTTAAGAATGCAGGGCTAACAGCGCAAGCCTATCCTACGGATTATATCGCCAGCGCTGATATTGCACTGCAGCCCGCCAAGTTCAGTCCATCCCCGGGAGCGATCTCCACAACAGGGTTAGCATTGAAGGAATATTTAGGCCAGCTTGCTGCTCGGCTATTTGATTAGTTCTGTAAATTTCGCATGTACAACCTCAGCGAGTAACTGTGGGGCTACATCCATTTGCTGGCCAATCTTCCCAGCGCTGACAGCCATCGTTTCCAGCCCTTCTGCGCTGCTCTCAATGAACGTGGGGTACAGCTTTTTCATTCCAACAGGTGAACAACCACCGCGGATATACCCTGTCCATTTCTGCAAATCCTTCACTGGCAGCATCTCAATTTTTTTCTCTCCGGCGGCTTTGGCCGCCTTTTTGAGATCCAGCTCTTCGGCAACTGGGATAACAAATACATAAAGATTTGCACCACTATGAGCGACCAACGTTTTAAAAACCGTCTCTGCCGCCTTTCCAATCTTCTCAGCCACAGCCGTGCCATGGATTAGTCCATCTTCATTGTCATAGGCGAACACTTCATAGCCGATTTTTTTGGCATCCAGCATTCGCATCGCGTTGGTTTTGGTTACTTGCATTGTTGACCTCCCTTTCTATATCCTCTATTCCTTACCTTTATGATCAAAGAGGCCCCAAAGCTATGATAGCTTTCAGGACCTCCTGTTGCTGCCGTGCCCATTAATCTCTGGGATAATTAACCTGCATGATATCCATAAAAGGAACTTTTATGATTTCTTCATGGTTACTGAGGTGTACTTTCCCGGTTCGCGAATCCATTTCCACGATCATGCCGCGTACCTCTTCTTCTTTTCCCCATACGGTCAATAAAATCTCAGAACCTTCTTGCTTAGCTTCAACTAACTGATTACCTAACTCCTCAAGCACAAATTCATCTCTTGTGGGCCGCTTGGCCACCTTTGCTTTTGCCACACTAATCCTCCAATAAGCTATTACGGATATTAAGTATATTAAATACTAAGTATGAATGCTCTCATTTATTATACCATGTTTCAGATTAAGGCTCGAACCCCTTCTGGCTCAAGAATAGCTCCTCTTCGGAAAAAACTTGCTGAAGTCCTTCATACACTCTGCGATATGCTGCAGGATCATACCAATCTTCCAGTTGCAGCTCTTCATATAGGGAATAAATCCCTAATCTCCGTGTGCGTTTGCCGCCGCTGCCGTCGCCCATAAAATAGTCATCCACACAGACTCTATCCACCAAAGCCCTTAAGGTTGCTGGAAAAGTTGGACTGCTTGGCAGTACTGGCGCTATAGTAGCTTGAATGGGGATGCCAGCTTCACGTAAAAGCTGTAACGTCTTCAGTCTTGCAGCAATGGGAGGAGCGCTTGGTGTGAATTTTTGGCGAATATCTTCACGGTCTGTTTCTACAGTTATACTTACACGAACCTTATCCTCTAAACGTAATAATAAATCTATATCTCTGCGAACCAGCGGACTACGCGTCTGCACGAATAGGAAATCGGGCGGATCTTGAACCATAACCTCCAATAAAGATCTCGTCACCTCTTCCTTGTGCTCTACCGGTTGATAGGGATCTGTGCTTGACGACATAAAAATAGAGACGGGACCTTTGGCCTTCGCTTTGTGCAGTTCTTTTTGTAATATTGCAGCCGCTTCTTGTTTAACATCTACCCACGTCCCCCACTCCTCTTTGCGGAACAGCGAGACAGGCATCTGACGTACATAACAATAGGAACAGCCATAAGTGCAGCCCGTATATGGATTTAAGGAATGACTGTAGCCTGACAGATAACCTGTTCCTTTATTCAGCAAGGTTTTTGGGGAGGTGTAATTGGACTCTATTTTCATATATCTGCTGTATACTCTCCTCTCTCCAACTGAAGTAGCTTGGTCTTCATATCCAAACCACCCCGGTATCCTGTTAATGTCCCATTCTTACCAATAACCCGGTGGCAGGGCACCGTAATCAGAATCGGATTCGCGCCAATGGCAGTCCCTACCGCGCGCACCGCAGCTGGTCTTTGAATATGTGTGGCAATATCCGAATAGGACCAGGTTTGTCCATATGGAATTTCACATAACGCCTTCCACACCGCAAGCTGAAATGGAGTTCCCTGATAATCAAAAGGAATGCCGAAGCTCTGCCGGTTCCCTTGCAAATATTCACTAAGCTCCCTCACATAAGGCGCCATCTTCTCATCGTCCTGCACCAGTTCACTCCCCGGAAAACGACGTCTAACCCATTCGCTTAATTCCTCAAAGGGTTGCTGCTGCGAACCCACATAACTTAACCCCTTCTCAGTGGCTGCAATATAAAAACTCCAATCCTTATCGGTTAATAATGTCCAGTATAGAATAGCATTTTTTTTATTCTCCATGATTCGGTCCCTCCAAAATAAAATCAGAAGCCAACGTTACTTTCTGTTTGTTAAGCTGACGAAACTGTGTGGGTGTATACCCCGTTTTTTTCTTATATAAAGTAATAAAATATGATGTATTGGGCAGACCCACACGCAATGCAATCTCAGCAACTGCCTGCTCTGTAGTAAGCAAATACTCAGATGCCTTAGCGATTCTCTTTTGCTGTATATAATCCACGGGAGTGATTCCTGTTACTTTCTTAAAGGTTCGATGTAAATGATAAGGACTGCCATGACATACCTCAGCTAACGTTTCAAGGGTGAGGGGGGCCATATAATTATGATCAATGTACTCCGTCATCACAGCTACCCATTCCTTATCAGGAAGACGCTCACCTGTCGGTTTACATCTTTTGCAAGGACGAAATCCGGCTGCCAGCGCTTGTTCAGCATTCTGAAAAACACACGCATTCTCCCGATTGGGTGCTTTGGATTTGCAGGAGGGTCGACAAAAAATTCCTGTAGTCTTCACCGCATAAAAAAATATGTCGTTATAAGCAACATCGTTTTGCAAAATAGCCTGCCATTGCTCCTCAGTCATTTGTTCCTCATCTTCAATCCTGTTCATCGCCTTCACCTCTAATGCAATTATACCCCTGAGCAGGCTCATCTGTACTCAATTTGGAATGGAAAAACAAGATAGTGAAATCCAAAAGGGTGAGATTGCTCGTAATTACACTTTGTTTAGCGAATACGCACTACCTTTGTCAACCGTGCAGGGAGCCGCTGCTGGACAACGAATAGTACTCATAACATGACTACGTGAACTGGAGGAATCGAAATGGATATTCTAAAAACAAAAGATGCCGCAGAGCTGCTGTCAGTTAGTCTAACCACAATTAAACGTTGGGCTGCCATGTTCCCTGATTTTTTTCCAAAAGACCGATTTGGCCATTATGTTTTCTCGGAGCAGCAAATCGACCTGCTCAATCATATTAAAGACCGTATTAATCACGGAGAGGCCTTGGAATGTATACAACTCACACTCACGAATGAGCAGCAAATTTCCACATCACAACAGGAAAATCCACTACAGCACACAGTTGCTGAGCCTATGAAGGATATCTTGTCTCGCATCAACAATGTTGAACGTGCACTCGATCAAAAAGCCGATGAAGTAGTATTGATCCAACTGCTCCAGCAGCGTGAGGAGCTTGAGGACCTACGAATAATGATCAAGCAAATCGCGGCATCCATAGAACCGTTGCAAGTGTCTAACGGCAAACCGCTCACCTCTTATGAAAATTCCCAGTCCACTGCCACTACCAGACTAACGGCTCCGCCAAGAAAACGCGGCCTGTTACGTTCTTTATTTTTCTTTTAAGCCTGAAATGTAAAAAAAGAACCTACTTCAGACAATCGCGAAGTAGATTCATATAAATTAAAAACATATTTAAGCTCTCCCCCTGTCACCCTAAACGGTGGCGGGGGTTTGCTTTTTCCAAACAAAAAGCTCGATCCTCCGGAACATTCTACTCTTTATGCAATAAAGCTGCTCCTGCAATTCCCGGGTGTGTCATTTCGTATGGGTCCAGAATCAGATTAAGCTCTTCTTCGGTCAGCACATTATATTTAATGCACAATTCCCGTACAGATTCCCCAGTCAAAATCGCCTCTCTAGCGATCCGCGATACCACTTCATACCCCAGATGCGGGTTCACAGCCGTAATGATTCCGACACTCCGCTCCACATCCCGCTCAAGCTTTTCCTTATTGGCTTCAATCCCAGCCAGACAGAAGTCTGTGAAGACTTGGAAGGAATTGTTCATGATGCTGATGGACTGAATGAGATTGAACACAAGCACTGGCTCCATAACATTCAGCTCCAGTTGACCCGCTTGGGAAGCCAGACAGATCGTATGATCGTTCCCTATGACTTGAAAAGCCACCTGATTAATGACCTCTGCCATAACCGGATTAACTTTGCCCGGCATAATTGAAGATCCAGGCTGGCGTGCAGGCAATGAAATCTCATTAAACCCAGTCCGCGGACCGGAGGCCATCAACCGCAGATCATTAGCGATCTTGGACATGTTCATCATGCACACTTTTAGGGCAGCAGACACTTCTGTATAGGCATCCGTATTTTGGGTGGCATCGACGAGATGATCTGCCGTTACGAGCGGCAATTCACTGATCTCAGCTAAGTGCTCTACCACCAATTCAATATAACGAGGATCAGCATTTAATCCTGTACCCACTGCTGTTGCTCCCATATTGACTTCATACAAATGATGGCGTGTATGCTCAATACGTTTGATATCTCTTTCAAGCACTCTGCGATAAGCCTCGAATTCTTGACCCAGACGAATCGGCACTGCATCTTGAAGATGTGTCCGACCCATTTTTATCACAGGATCGAATTCATCCGCTTTTACCGCAAACACATCATGCATTCTGTGCATCGTTACAAGTAGCTGCTCCAGCAGTGAAAGTGTGGCAATATGAATTGCTGTCGGAAACGCATCATTTGTAGACTGCGCCATATTTACATGTGAATTGGGACTTAAGTGACGATAGTCTCCCTTTTCATGGCCAAGCAGTTCTAAGGCACGGTTAGCAATAACCTCATTCGCATTCATATTTAACGAGGTACCCGCACCACCCTGAATAGGATCTACAATAAATTGCTCATGCCACTGACCCTCGATGATTTCTTCTGCTGCTTTCACTACAACTTCTCCAAGCCCTCGATAGAGACGGCCAACTTCCATATTTGCAAGCGCAGCGGCTTTTTTTACAATCCCCATCGCTTTGATTAACTCTTTGTGAACCCGATAGCCCGTAATAGGAAAGTTCTCGACTGCGCGTAGTGTCTGAATCCCATAATAAGCGTTCTTATCTACCTGTTTACTGCCTAGAAAGTCATTTTCTACACGAAATTCAGTTTCAATCACTGTTATATCCCTCGCATTCATTATGATTAGGTTTATTAGAAAATAAGTAAGCGCAATCATTTCTATCTCACTTAGATATTAACCTTTATTGTGACAAATGTCTCTCAGAAAAATAGGGTTTAATGTAATTAATTACTATTTAGTAACCTAACACCGCTATTCTAAAGGGAAATGTGCTTAGGAAGGATTGAATTACCAAATCGTTAGGTCTAGTTTATCCAGATAAATCGTCGCTCACCCCAATTATAAGTATTCTGGACAAAATCACGTTTACGGATACTTAGGTATCTATTGCGGGCTGTGCAATGGGGCATCACATCCTTTCATGTAGCTCCTTATTAAAGAAGCCGGCCAAAAAGGCCGACTCGGATTACTATTTATCACAGTAATTGTGTTTTTTATACTGAATAATGATCTAATGAGATCTGAATTCCATTAAGCTGAGCTTGCGGTAATTCTAACTCCCTACTAATACTCAAAACTAAGCTTTCACCATCCATGTTGGTATAATTCGCTGCTAATACCTCTCCCACTTCGAAATTCCTTTCTTTATGAGCCATAGCTGTGGCAAAAGCCTCTAAACCAATAATACCACATTCGGCAGCTTTCTTAATGCCCAATGCTTCAACGATCACACCGCCCGGCATCCCTGCGACGGATACCTCTATGAATCTGGACCGTTCCTGCAGCTGATAAGGGTGAGATAAATAAATAACAAAATACGTCTCACCAACTTGCCCGTACAATGTATACGGCTCTTGTTTCCATTCCCCTTGGGGAAGTACACCGATGATCGTATTCTTCTCACCCTGGGAGATTGGGAATAAAGAAATGATGACATTCTTGTGATAGAGAACCTCCATATAACGGCTTTGATGGCGGGGATCTCCCTCATTGTAGCCTTGTCCCGGATGGAAGAAATACAGCTGATTTGCGCTTCCCTCTCCACTCACAGGTAACGAAAAAGCCCAGCGAAGCTGCTCATTATCGAATTCCTCAACCCGCTCCCACATCCCGCCTGCTGCAAACTCCTCTGTAATATAAGCATAGGAATGAAGCAAAGGCTGCGGCTGTGGATCCGTTGGGACAACCTTCTGAGTAATCTTCCTTACTTCCACTGGTGTCTGGCGATTCATGGCTGCGGCTAATATTTCATCGGATGCTTGATAGAATAATAAACCGGCATACTCAGTGCGCGGCATCCTCTCAGGCAGCTGGAAATCTCCAAACTGAACATAATCATGAAGTACATTAGCATCGCCGGGAACATCATGCGGCCAGCCTCTAGAATGCGCACCAACCCAAGCGCCACGCAGATAGAATTCAGCTCGTACATTCCATAAATGGTCAAGCATTTCTTTAAGGCTCGTAGTAAGCTCCGTATCCTCAGGCGGGACAAGTTCCAACGCGCAGGTGAATGCCTGCACCCAATGCCAAAACCACGGTAGACTGCCGTATTCCGGCATCCCTTTAGTACGAATATAAGCCAGCGTATCCTTCAGACTCTGCCGGCCATCCTCAAGCAATATTTCATCCGCAAACAGGGTGCCAAAAATCAGCTTAGCAGCTGTATATTTAGCTTCATGATGCCCAAAAGTAACCACCGGCTTACGGTAGAAATCACTGCGATAAATATGTCCAAACGCTGTATTCAGAACTATGCGAAGTTGAGCATTTAATGCTCCTCCGTATCTTTTGCAAAAATACGCCATCAGGTTGCCCATAAGCTCCACTGGTAACTCATGCGGTGACGCATCTCGCGGAACCGGATTCAAACCGAGCGGCCAATGACCGTATAACTCTGTGCCGGGCTGCCGGTTCTGAAGCATTAAGATCTCCAGCAGTACATCCTGTGCTTTCTGTTTCGCTTGCTCACGATCAAAAGGCAGCTCAAAAGAATCATCAACAGCCGCTGCAAAAAGATACGAAGCATAATAAAAGTTATTTCGCACATCATCATGGAACCAGAGTCCACTTTCCAATAAAGGGCGTTGCTCTGCTTCCAGTGCTATATTAAAAATAATTTCTTGCTGACGTTCCTTATAAGTACTCTGGATATTTTTCAACCCCGGCATTACTTTTCAACCTCCATCATTTCAGTTTTATATCATCTTCCGTCATTCATGAAAATCGAGCATAATAGCTCTATTGTGCACACTTTTCGTTCATTTTGCAATTGGAAAAACCAATAAATAAACATAAATAAACAAAATAAAAAAGATTAGTACTTGTAAAATGAACATAAATGGACTAAAGTGTACCTATACGAACGATAATATGTACACAAAGGAGATTGAACATTCAATGGAAAGACGTTTCGCATCCCATCCTAATGAAGTAAAACAATTTGACACTGAGCGCCTCCGTAAGGAATTCCACATTCCCGTTATTTTTGCTCCTGATGAGCTAAAGCTTGTCCTAACCCATGAAGATCGTATGATCGTTGGTGGAGCTAATCCTGTAAAAGAAGAGGTTGCGCTAACTACTGACCTTAAAGAACTTGGGGTTACTTATTTCTTGGAACGCCGTGAACTGGGCATTATCAATGTCGGTGGTAAAGGCTCCGTGGTTGTAGATGGCACAGAATATGAAGTGGATTTCAAAGAATGTCTTTATGTAGGTCAAGGCTCTAAAGATGTAGTCTTCAAAAGTGCAGACGCTTCCAAGCCTGCTAAATTCTATTTGAATTCTGCTCCTGCCCATCAGTCCTACCCTACTACCAAAACCACACTGGCCGATTCTGAATCCGGTGCGATGGGTGGTCTGGAGAACTCTAACGAGCGGACAATCCACCGCTTCATTCACACAAATGGTGTGCAAAGTGCCCAACTGGTTATGGGTATGACCCAACTGAAACCAGGCAGCATGTGGAACACCATGCCAGCACATACCCATCCACGCCGGATGGAAGCCTATTTCTATTTTGATCTTCCGGACGATTCCGTTGTGTTCCACCTGATGGGAGAACCTGACGAAACCCGCCATATCGTAATGCATAACGAACAAGCCGTTATTTCTCCAAGCTGGTCCATCCACAGTGGTGTCGGCACTCATAACTATACTTTTATCTGGAGTATGGCTGGCGATAATAAAAGATATGATGATATGGACCCCGTATCCATGAAAGAATTACAATAGAGATAAATCAACTACGGAAAGATGAGGCAGGCGGATGAACCCGATACGACGACACGAGATGATTATGGAAGTTATGCTGAACCAAAAAGATGTAACGGTGAATGAACTGAGCGATAAGCTTCAGGTTACTGGAAAAACAATACGCGAGGATTTAAGCAGGCTGGAGGAACAAGGGCTGATTGTACGTGTACATGGCGGAGCTGTGCTGGCACAAAGCGACCAGTTTGGTATTTTGCCCTCCAAGGATCCGCTGGATAAATACTCTGACGAGAAGACGGAGATTGCCTTGCGTGCGCTTGCTCATATTGAACCGGACGATATTATCGCTCTTGATGGCGGTAGCACTACGCTTGAAATTGCTCGGCGTCTGGACAATATGCCACTAACGGTAGTCACCAATGATGTATACATCATCAGCGAACTGGTTCCCAAAGATAACATCCGTCTGGTCGTTCCCGGTGGTTATCGTGTCCGTAATATGTTGGCTGGTCCTGAAGCCGTCTCCTATGTACAAAAGCTTAATATTCAAAAAGCATTCCTTTCATCGACTGCTATTCATATAGAGCATGGGCTCTCCATTTATACCGGAGATTTAATTGAGTTCAAGCAAGCCCTTGTATCTACAGCCCGTAAGGTATTCGCGGTTGTAGATCATCATAAATTCGGCCATACTGCACTGCGTACCTTTGCTTCCCTACAAGAAGTTGACGTGATTCTGACGGACAAAGGACTCTCCCCCGAAACGGCAGATCAGTTCCGCAGTGCAGGCGTTACCATTGAATGCGGGTAAACCCGGAATAACAATCCATTTACAATAAAGGGGCGTAATTTATATGTCATCATTATTCAGCTTGGCAGGTAAAACAGCTATTGTAACAGGCGCAGCTCAAGGTCTTGGACAAGGAATCGCGCTTGCATTTGCAGAAGCCGGTGCAGACGTTGCATCTGTCTCCCTTAATTCGAGTGAAGAAACTGTAAATGCAGCAAAAGCTTTTGGAGTAAAAGCAGTTAGTATCGAATCTGACTTAAGTGATCACAGCAAGCTGCAAAGCACTTTTGACCAAGCGCTAGAGCTGACCGGACATGTTGACATTCTCGTAAACTGCGCAGGAATGATCCGCCGTGCACCGGCAAAAGATCATAGTGAAAAAGACTGGTTTGATGTCATCAATTTGAACCTAAACACAGTTTTCCTTCTGTCGCAAATCGCAGGCCGCCACTTCCTGGAAAGAGGATCCGGCAAAATCATTAACATCGCCTCCATGCTCTCCTATCAAGGCGGAATCAATGTCCCTGGTTACACTGCGAGTAAACACGGGGTTGCGGGTCTTACTAAAGCTTTTGCCAATGAATGGGCAGGCTCCGGTCTGAACATCAATGCAATTGCACCAGGCTATATGGCTACTGAAAATACCGCTCCAATCCGTGCCGACCAAAGTCGTTCGGACTCTATCTTAGACCGTATCCCTGCAGCACGTTGGGGAACGCCTGATGACGTTAAAGGCCCTGCTGTATTCTTGGCTTCCGCAGCATCTGACTACTTGAACGGTCACGTTCTTAATGTGGATGGCGGATGGATGGCTAGATAATCCATACAAAAATGGGTGTCCCATAGGGGCACCCATTTTTTGTGTGGATATGAAGCACTATCAGACTCAACTGAACAATCTGCACACGCAGCGGCTAAAGGACTCAGCTGACCTTATACACCGTTTTATCCGCTATTTGGATAGCTATCGGATCTCATAGCCGCTATTGGCGCAAAAAACACCAATTATAAGCTCTTTCATGAGCAATAGCGTCGTTGGAGTCCGAAAACCTGCTCAAAAGGCGATAAATTCGCAAATAGGGGCATCTGGGTCCGAAAATCTCAGTATCAGTGGTTGTGGATCGTTCTGCATCATTTAAATAAGCTTGCAATGGAATTCACATCAAAATCACTAGTCATTCTAAAGTTTCCCGAATTGTATTTATCCTTCTTATCAAGATCCGTCACATACAGGAAGTTAGTATCCGTAAGATTCATGCCAAACCTCAAGCTGTTATTTACAATAATACTTATCCAGTAGGTCTCCGTAGATTTGTCCAAAGCACTACTTCTTCTCAATTTTACATCTGAAAAAGCATAAATGATCTTTTCAATTTCCTTCGGATCTTCAATCACTACCTTTTCATCCACTAAAGATTTCTCAATCTCGATTGAGGTGATTTCAGTTTCATCGATTTGATCCAACACTAAATTCTCAAATGAATTATAACTATGGTAGAGATTAATGATTACAGGGATTTCGATTAATAAAAAAATGAGTACGAGAAATACATAACGTTTCTTCATATTCATAATTATGAACACCCTATTTCTACAAACTCCTCTGGATGAGTGCGAATATAATTGCCGATAATTCTATGCGTATTTGGTGTCAGGTTCTTATATCGTTCGAATAACTCACTAATTACTTCTAACAGCTGAGGGTCTCGATCCAAATCCGTGATGGCCGCATCCGCCCACTCTTTACCCAGTCGATGATTTCTTTCCTCGAGAAATGTCTTTGTTTCCTGAAGCAAAAGAATCATGGGTGAATCGTCAAAAAATCGTATGCCTCCTATCACCCCTGTCCAATACCCTGGCAGGTCTTGCATGTAGGAAATCCAAGCATAATATTCCCCTTCGGAATTACAGCTGTGACCATATAGCACTCTGAACATGCATAAGGCTTGTTGCCCCTCTGTGAGCTTCGAGATCACTTCTGATTTGGTCGATGGCGATTTTCCGCGAATCAGCTGAAAGGTAGGCTCCATACAGGCCCATCCTAACCTTTCATCACTTAAAGTGTCCAAGTCTTCCCGCTTCATGGCTACTAAATTCATTTAACTCCTCCTTTGATTAACATCCAAAAATATACATATATTTCTTAACGATGTCAATAAAAATCACTTGGGGACATTAAGCAATTCGATCGTTTTTATGATAGGCTTTAAGCAGTAGATATTTTCACAAAGGAGCTTTTCTATGCATAATGAGATACTTACTATATTTGATGAAGCGGGTCACCGAATCGGTACAGCTCCACGGGCAGAAGTACATCGGTTAGGACATTGGCACGAGACCTTCCACTGCTGGTTTATAAGCAAAACTCAAGAAATCCCCTATATTTATTTACAGCTTCGTAGTGAGCAGAAACAAGATTATGCAGGATTGCTGGACATCACGGCCGCTGGACATTTGCTGACACACGAAACGGTAGAGGACGGGATTCGCGAGGTTCAAGAAGAACTCGGTTTGGAGCTAGCTTTTGATGAACTGATTCCCTTAGGTACGATTCCTTACAGTATGATCAAAGAAAATCTTATCGATAAAGAACGAGCGCATGTTTTTGTTTATAACAATCCTTATCCTCTGGACGATTTTAAGCTGCAAGAAGAAGAGGTCGCAGGAATAGTTATCACAAAGTTTGCCGACTTCCGAAGCTTTTGGCAAGGAGAAATACATAGTCTACAAATCAATGGTTTCAAAGTGGATTCAAACGGACAAAAAATCAACATTCAACAAAGTGTGGATCGGACTCATTTTGTGCCTCATGAAGCAGCCTATTTCACTCGGATCATTGAGGGCATCGAAGCAATAATTCTAACATCACCCATCGTCACGGAGGACATATGATCATTAATCCTCAAACATTTACAGTGAATGGAATCCAATACAGCATTAGATCTGCGGCCTCTCATGATGCTAAAGTGTTATCTGAATTAAGGGTGCGGATCGATGGAGAAACCGAGAATTTAGATCGGGAACCAGGCGAAGCCTTTATTGACGAAAAAGGGTTTGAACAGCTTATTCAAGCCGATTCTGAGAAAAATAATAACCTTTTTCTAGTCGCAGTAGTTGATAATCAAATCGTTGCGTTCTCCAGATGCGAAGGTTATCCCTTAAAAAGATTTGCTCATAAAGTAGAATTTGGAGTATGTGTGCTGCAGGATTATTGGGGATATGGTATTGGAAAAAATCTTCTCGCCGAATCGATTGCCTGGGCTGACACTAATGGTATTCAAAAGATCACCCTAAATGTGCTGGAAACGAACACCAACGCTATTAAGCTTTATCAAAAGCTTGGCTTTGAAATTGAAGGGATTTTAAAGAAAGATAAACTTCTATCGGACGGCAAATTGTATAACACCATTATGATGGGAAGAGTTAAGAACTGATTCTATTCAAAAAAAAGGCAGAACCTGAAACTCAGGTCCTGCCTTTTTATTATACTAATGCTTTACGCTTCAACATCGCAAGTCCATTCACCGCTAGATTCAATAGGGCCGGAGCTGAAAGACCTGTTTCCAAGTCTGTGTATTCCGCTCCATCCAGCTCTAACGTTTGCGGACTGCCGCTGAAATTTTGCACAAAAACATAATCACTTTCGCCATCTGTGCGAAGTTGTGCAGTCACACCTGCTGGAAGTTCAGTATCCATCGCACGGGTAATTCCTGCCTTAGATGTGATCGCTGCGTATAGCTCAACATAGAACAAAGTGTCTTTCACACGGGTAGCAAGATGGTACGCATTTCCTTCACCAAAACGATTGACTGTAAGCGCTGGACGGCCCGCATAGAAATCGTTGCGATAATGCCCCAAAGCCTCTGCACCTTCCAAATGAATCAGCTCGGCTATCTCATGCGCATCGTAGTCACCGCTTAGCTTAAGTTTATTACCGGCCTCCATCACTAACCCGTTCAGATCACGGCTGTGCAGCCCTTCTGTCTCCTCTGCCCAAATCCCCAGTGTTCTGCGCAGTGGACCAGGGAATCCTCCCAGATGACATAAATCCGTTTCGTTAACTACTCCTGACCAATAGGTTGCGAGGAATGTGCCGCCTTGCTCCACATATTTCTCAATGCGCTTTCCATTCTCTTCACTAATCAGGTATAACATAGGGGCAACAACCAGCTTGTAAGCAGACAGATCATCTCCAGAGCCTATAATATCAACTGGAATGCCCAGCTCCCAAAGTGCACGATAATGCTGTAGCACCGTCTCCTCATAACGTAATCCGGAATTACGGATGCCTTGCGCATCCTTTATCGCCCAGCGGTTGTCCCAATCGAAAATAATCGCCGTCTGCGCCGGAGTGGACGTACCCACTACTTCCGTCATTCCCGCCAGCGTCTTTCCTACTTCCGCTACATCTTGGAATACTCGAGTCTCGGAGTGGCCACTGTGGTCTACAACTGCGCCGTGGAACTTCTCACTTGATCCGCGGCTTTTGCGCCATTGGAAATACTGCACAGAATCCGAACCATGCGCTACCGCTTGCAAGGAAGACAGCTTGTGCATTCCGGGACGTTTCAGCTTACTGACCGATTGCCAGTTCGTAAGGGATGGCGTGCTTTCCATCAGCAGGAACGGTTTCTTTTTAAAAGAGCGCATTAAGTCGTAGTGCATCGCCGTCCATGCTGCCAATCTAGTATCGTCACCGTCTTCGGTATAATGCCAGTCTGGATAAGCGTCCCATGAGACCACATCCAGGATTTTGGCCAGCTCGCGGTAATCAATGCCATCGATCATATGCATATTCGTCGTGATAGGCAGCTCTGGATTATAAGGACGAACGGTATTGATCTCGTGCTGGCAGAAATCAATCGTCCGTTCACTAACAAAACGCCGCCAGTCAAGATTCAAGCCGTGTACTTGTGTCTCACCATGTGGAGCTGGGGATTCAATCTGTGACCATGAAGTGTAGGTATGGCTCCAAAAAGTAGCCCACCAAGCATGATTCACCTCATCCAAACTGTTATTATATTTCACTTTCAGCCATTCTCTAAAAGCATCCTGGCAGAGCTCGCAGTGACACTCCCCACCGAATTCATTCGAAATATGCCAACCGATAATGGCTGAATGCTGGCTGTACCGTTCCGCTAACTTTGCATTCAGAATTGCAGTTTTCTCCCGGTACACTGGTGAGGTAAAGCAATGGTTATGACGGAAGCCATGCAAATTGTGAACACGGTTACGCTCCACTCTTAAGACTTCTGGATATTTTTGCGACATCCATGCTGGGCGGGCACCACTTGGCGTTGCCAAGATAGCGTAAATCCCATTCTCTGCAAAAGAATCAAGTACACCATCCAACCATTCGAAAGTGAACACACCCTCTTCAGGTTCAAGAGATACCCACGAAAAAATGCCTACGGACATGACATTGCAGCCCGCCAGCTTCATTAATCGGATATCCTCACGCAATACTTCCGGATATTTCAGCCATTGTTCAGGATTATAATCAGCACCGTGCAGCATGACACCAGCTTTACTGCTTATCGGGGAATGTTTTTTATTCATTGTGTACGATCATCCTCTCAATTCTGCCCATTTATAGAATGGGACTATTCTCTGATGATAGGCTAGAAGCGTAAGCTATCTTATTCAGTAATCATCATTTATACTATTTATAATATAAGAAAATTCATTTCAATCAGTAGGAATATAGTCTCGAAGTGATAGCACAAAATGAAGATGAGGTGATAAACCTGCTACCTTTTTCTCTGATTGAATTACCGCGCGACTCTGGAACGTTGCCCCTATCCCCCTACTCTGTAGGTCGCCATATCCAATTCCATCATGTGCGCCCAGCAGGATTTCCTGTGTATCAAATCTTTTTAATCCGGACCGGAACCGGGTTATTTCGTGATCTGGAAAGTGGCACAGAAATCATACTGGAACCGGGGATGGCTTTTGCCTTCCCGCCCGATCGTGGTCATGAATATTATCCTACCTCTCATGAACCGTGGCATGTTGGCTTTATCGGCTTTCAAGGCAGTCAAGCTCATGGATTGCTGGAAGCGCTTGAACTGCTCCCTTCTGTTCCTTATCGAACGGATCGTTTTGAACAATGCTGGGAAGAAATCGGCCAAATCTGGCATACGGTGAATTCTCCTGCCCCCAATCGGCAGGACGAGATGTGGATGCAGGAGTTGTCTATCACGCTCTATAGACTGCTCTTAATGCTGCGCCCTGCCAAGAGTTCAGAAGGCTCCGGTAATCGTCTAGCCTTCGAGTCGGTCCGAAATGAAGCCCTAACTACAGCCGTCGGGCTGATCAACGAACATTACACAGAACCGCTTCTGATCTCCAATCTTGCAGCAGCAGTCGGGTACTCCGTGCAGCATTTCCAGCGTTTATTCGTGCAGGAATATGGGGTCACTCCGCATAAGTATTTGCAGAATCTGCGGCTGGAGCGGGCGCTGCAATTAATGACGGAGGATGTGGAGATCCCCGTTCAAGATATAGCGCTTCAGCTGGGCATGGAGACTAATTATTTTATACGTGTCTTCCGAAAAAACTACGGCTGTACACCCGGAGTAATGAAAATACGTTTGCTACAAGACGAGCAAATGAAGTAACGCTTCCAAGCCTAAAGAAGATATTGTAAAATTAAGCAGATGATAGCTTGTAAATTGGGGGCACCTTAATGAAAACATTATCTGATATTAACTTTAGAGATCCCTATATCCTATCTGTTCCTGAACTTGGTCAATACTATTTATTTGGCACAGATGGCTTAACAGCTTGGAGTGGCGCACCTCACGGCTTCGATGTATATATCAGCTCAGATCTTCAGGAATGGTCCGGACCCATTGCTGCCTTTCGTCCAGATCCTGATTTTTGGGCTGATCATCATTTCTGGGCACCAGAGGTTCACCGCTACAACGGAAAATATTATATGTTCGCTTCTTTTATAAGACATGGCGTTCCACGGGGGACACAAATATTAAGCGCGGAAACACCTGAGGGTCCTTATCTCCCTATCAGCAATCATCCGATTACCCCTGCTTCTTGGGAGTGCCTTGACGGAACGTTATATGTAGATAAAGAAGACAAACCTTGGATGATCTTTTGCCGTGAATGGATTGAAGTGACGGATGGAGAAATGTATGCCGTTGGGCTGAAGGAGGATTTAAGTGCTACTATTGGCGAACCTATGCTGCTTTTCCAGGCTTCACAAGCTCCTTGGACGGTAGGCGGCAAAGAAGGGCAATACGTAACTGACGGTCCTTTTATGCATCAGACTAGCAGTGGTGAGCTGCTTATGTTGTGGTCTAGCAGTGGAGCTAGTGGTTATGCCATGGGTTTAGCCCGATCCGTCAGCGGTGACATTAGCGGACCTTGGCAACATGATCCTGAGCCTCTTTATGCCAAAGATGGCGGACATGGAATGTTGTTTCGTGATTTGACGGGCAGACTTATGCTGGCCATTCATGCCCCAAATCTCAACCCACAAGAACGGCCGCTGCTTATTAAGGTCCAGGAAAGCTCCAGAACGATTTCGATAAAATCATTGTAATGTAGAACGGAGTAGAACCCTTGGAACAAAAGATTAAGTCTTTATTTAATGACCAGATTGTAAGTGCTGCCTGCACGAAATACGGTATCCCCATAGATGAGCTAAGCTTCATTGGCGGATTTCAAAATTTTGTTTATGAATATCAACTTAGCAATCATCAATATATTCTAAGATTTACTCATAGCTCGCTGCGCAGTATGGAATTGTTAACGGCTGAACTTGAATGGATTCTATACCTGGCAGATCATGGCGTTTCCGTATCAAGACCCGTAGGTTCTCTTCTGGGTAATCTAGTTGAGCAAATAGAGATTGGTGATTCATACTTTATGGCATCTTCCTTTGAAAAAGCACAAGGGAAACGAATAGGTTACCCAGACTGCCTGAAGGATCTAGACCTCTATGAGCAGTGTGGCATGATCACTGGACAAATGCACAGATTAGCAAAATCTTATAAACCACAGTCCAAAAGACATGCGTGGCATCAGAACTACTACCTGCAGAATGTAACCAGGTTTATTCCTCCATCCCAAAGTGGCGTTTTGGAAAGCTGTAAGGCGCTTATGGATCAGCTAAAGCATCTCGACGCTGATATAAATACCTATGGTCTCATCCATGGGGATATCAATGTAGGCAACTTTTTGGTCGACAATGGCAAGCTGACCTTGTTTGATTTTGATGAAGCTCAATACAGCTGGTTTGTAGAAGATATCGCCATTCAACTGTATTATCTAGTCTACGTTTACGGGGATGATAGTATGGAGGACAGGCAGCTTCAATGTCAGCGTTTTATGGAGCATTTTCTAAAAGGCTACGTTAAAGAGAACAGGATTTCAGAAAATGAGCTGAAGCTAATTCCTCTTTTTCTTCGATTAAGAGAGATTATTGTTTATACAGGGATGTACCGGAGTTTTGATATGTCTAACCTAGATGATTGGACCAAAGATTATTTAACGCAGTGTAAGGCGAGAATCGAGAATAGCGTATCCATCATTGAATCTTATTTCTGAACAAACATCCAAAGCGTTTCATATGAATTGTCTCTCTTACAAAACCCACAGCTATCACTGTGGGTTTTGTGTTCTTTAAACAAGTCCATTTTTGCTTTTAAGAGGTTGATATGCCGTTACTCTATCCTAACTTGGACATATCGTATTATGAGACTTTTCCCAAAAATGCATATGAGGGGTTGGTTAAATGAGTGCTGTACCTCACAACAAAGCGAAGCAACAAGGTGTTTCCATTATTACCTGTACCAATCGCCATAATTATTTAAACAACCTATTTCAAAATTACAGCAGACAAAAATATGCCAATAAAGAACTTATCATTATTATCAATAATAATAAAATTCCACTATCCCCCTACCAAACCTTAGCTAAAAAACACAAAAATATTAAGATATATCGTAAACCTGAACAGCAATCCCTCGGTTCATGCTTAAACTATGCCGTAACAAAATGCAAATATCATACCATTGCCAAATTTGATGACGACGATTATTATGCCCCTTATTATTTGACGGAAAGTATTCTGACCTTAAAAAGAACTAAAGCTGATATCCTTGGAAAACGGGCTCACTATATGTATTTACTAGGTTCAAAGACTTTGATTCTTCGTTTCGCAAATGATGAACACCGAATGGTTACCCATCTCCCTGGCGCTACGCTCGTCTTCAAACGAAAAGTATTCGATCATGTGAAATTTCCTAATAAAAACGTAGGTGAGGATGATCTCTTTTGCAGCAGAAGCAAAAAGAAAGGTTATAAGGTTTATTCTGCAAGTAAAAATAACTTCGTTGCCATACGTAGAAAAAACTCTTCAAAACATACATGGATCATCAGTGATAGTACACTAATAGCTAACCATAAGATCATCCGGAATATTAAAAACTACAGGAATTTTGTTGGACGCCGTCCAAAGATTTCGTTATGAAATTAACTGCTGAATCTACTTCATCTGCTGTGTCTATTCTAACTTGTACAAAACGAATGGATTGTATTAAAACAATATTTGATAACTATCAACGACAGAATTTCAAATCTAAAGAGCTTATCGTGATCATTAATAATGATAGCTTGAAAATAGAAGACTATATACATGCTGCAAAAAAACATAAAAATGTACGGATCTATAAACTACCTGAATATCGTTCACTGGGGTTTTGTCTGAATTTTGGTGTGCACTTAGCGAATTATAGCTGTATCGCTAAATTTGATGACGACGATTATTACTCTGCCAACTATTTAACGGATAGTATGAACACCCTCCATAAAACTAAAGCTGATATCGTTGGAAAACGAGCTCACTATATGTATTTAACTGATAAGAAGCTCCTTTTGCTTCGTTATCTTCATATGGAAAATAAACAGGTAACCAATGTTCAGGGTGCTACCCTACTCGTAAAACGAAATGTCTTCCAGCAGATTTCCTTTCCAGATTGGAATAAAGGTGAATGCGTTAAGTTTTGTGCTGATTGTGCTGCACAGGGCTTTAAGATCTATGCAGGAAATAAGTATAACTTCGCTGCGATTCGTAGAAAAAACTCCAAAGATCACACTTGGGTCGTTAGCGACAAGAAACTTCTAGCTCAAAATGTTAAAGTTCTAAACGTGAAAAACTTCAAAAAATACGTAACGCGAGGCTGATTTAATCAATCTAATCCTACCAGCTATGCCTTAGTAACCCAATAAAAAGACTGGACAGCAATATAGCTAAGCGGCTATTCGCATCCAGTCTTTCATATTTTTAAAAAGTATAATCGTAAAATTTCTCTGCATTCCTTAAGCTGGACCATACATCAGAGCTTTCTCCGCCTATATACCAATAAGCTACTCCAGCAAGTTTTTTAGTAACCGCTAAGTTGTATTTTGTTATTAATGAACGCCCATCCTCAATCCAGATCGTATGTTTTATAGCTTGTTTCGAGTAGCCCGCGACATATTGTCCCAGCGAAGGATTCCACACGGGTCTCGATGCATAGCTGCTGATAATCTGATTTTGCTCCGGAAGCGTAATATATTGAGAGGATAAAACCGTCCCCTTCTGATTCAATGTCCAATCCCGATTATATAAGGGCAATGCCAAAATAACTTTTTGACTAGGTACAACTTTTAGGATTGTATTCACAGCCTTTTGATCATAAGAAAGTGAGGCATTGGACCCCGGAACTTGACTCCCGTCATAATGCTCATCATAACCCATCATCACCATATAATTCACTTGCTTGCCTAGGGCAGCATAGTCAAAAGCTTCTGTCCAATCCGTTCCAAGATCAGGAGATACATCCATCGACAGGATAACATCGAGCGAATGCATTTTCTCGGCTAATAAAGTAATAAACGAAGTCAAATACACACGATCTTCGGCCGCTACATTTTCAAAATCTATATTTAGTCCATCTAATCCATATTTACTCACTAAAGCAGCTAACTGATTGACTGCCGTATTCCTTGCGGTTGTACTCAACAGCATCTGATGCGTCGCTTCTTGATCCGATCGATTGCCAACCATCGCCCAGACTTGCTTTTTATTCTTTTTTGCCCAAGTTACCAGCGAGGCATCTGTCGAATCCGTTACTGCCCCTGTTTTTCCAACATAATACCAACGTGGTGATAATGTATTGACGTTCGATTGCAGAACATGATTCTCAAATTGTGCCGTCGTGAGACCATACTGCCAGCCTATAACAATACGTTTGTCCGGACTACTTTCCAGCTCTGCCGCCCAGCTTGTATGTTGCAGCACCCGATCCATCAGCACTGCCGTCTCTTGCCTGGTTATCGGGTCAGTGGGCCGAAAATTCCCGCTATTATCGCCTTTCATTAATCCGCGATCATTAACCTTAGCAACAGCAGCACTTGCCCAGCTAGCAATTTGTTGCCGATCCTTAAAATTAGTTTGTGCGGCAGTTGCATTGTTTGTTTGCTTTAGAGCTTTGGCTATCCACACAGCCGCTTCCTGCCGAGTGACTGCTTTTGCGGGTGCAAAAGTAGTTGCCGAAGTGCCGTTTGCCAGTTCAAGCTGAACCGCGGCTTGGATCCAGCCGTAATACCAAGCGCTTTTGGCTACGTCGGTATAAGGAGATACCGGACTCAACGCTGGATCAAGCTTCAACAGTCGATCAAGAACTGTTATAAATTCAGCTCTAGTAATCGATTGAGTAGGTGAAAATTTAGTATTCGAGGTGCCAGTTAATATATTCCGGTTATATAAATCTATGATTTCTTTTTTTGCATAACTAGTGTTTATATCCTCAAAAGGAACCCCGTTATCGGCCGATATATGCTGAATAAATACTCCGGCGGCTAGCACGACAGCGAGGGTTATTATAGTAAATCTAGCAAATATATTTTTCACGGGTTAAGAGATTCCCCCTTGGTTATCAATCTTTGAATTATACCAAGGATACAATCAATAAACATCGCTAAAATATTGGTAGAGTACGATAGGATCAGCTCTTCGGATTACGCAAAAAGAGACTAAGAACCACACCACACAGCGCCAAGCCCAATGAAACTAGGAACGTGTCGTGGAATCCTGCAACCATAGCCGCTGAGGGTAGTTTCTGATTCCCTTGACTCATATGTGTAGCTATATTGGAAGTCAATAAGCCCGACATTATAGCGACAGCAAAGGAACCCACAATTTGTTGCGCAGAGGCAGTAAGTGGGGTAACACGGCTGATCAGATCCTTCGGAGCGGCTTTAAGCACATGTGTACCGAGCTGCATAGTAGTTAATCCTTGGCCAAGTCCCATAATGGCAAAATAACTGATCATAACGTATACACTTGTATCATTTTGTAAACGTGACAAGAGAAAGAGTCCGGTGGACAGCAGCACAAGTCCAGAGAACACAACGGGCCGAGCTCCAAACTTATCAAATAACTTTCCTCCAATAATCATGCCAGCAAAGGATATTAATGCTTGGGGAATTACTAAAAGCCCCGATTCAAAGGAAGAAAAACCTCTGACCTGCTGCAAAAAAATTGGAATTAACAGAATCGAACCAAATAAGGCGAACTGATTAATCCAGGTCAAAATCATACCTTTACTAAATTCTAGAGATCGAAAAGAGCGAAGTTCCAATAACGGTTCTTTTTGGCGCAATTCCACGAAAATAAACAAGGCTAAAGCAATGAAGCTGAACGCAAGAGATATAATCGTTATACGATCCCCCCAGCCATCTACTCCCCCTCTATGCACCCCAAATACCAAGCTGGAGAAGGCGAGCGGTGATAAAATCACACCCCAAATATCCAATTTAGCTTTATTCCCCTTCTCTATTACCGGAAGATATTTCACTCCAACAATCATTGCAATAATGCCAATGGGAACATTAATCAGAAAAATCCAGTGCCAGCTGGCATATTCCAACAGCCATCCTGACAGTACAGGACCAAGAACAGGCGCAATTAACATCGGTAGTCCAAGCAATCCCATGATTGAACCTCTTTTATCGGGAGGTGCGATTTTGAATGACATAGCCATACCAATTGGGGCAATCATCCCTCCGCCTAATCCCTGCAAAATACGAAAGATTATCAGCTCTGTTGTGGATTGTGCCATTGAGCATAATAAAGAACCTATGGTAAACAATACGATCGAAGCTAAAAAAACACGTTTGGCAGTAAATTTATCCGAGAACCAACCGGCCAATGGGATAATTACGGATAAAGCCAGCGTATAACCCGTAATGGCCCACTGTATTGTTTTTAGGCTGGCATCAAAGGTTTTTTCAAGCTGCGGGATCGCTACATTCATAATTGTACTGTCGAGCATAACCAGTAGCATTCCTGTTATAAGTGCCAGTATTACGGGAAGTATTGCTTTTATAGAAAATTCTTTGGTGACTGGTTGGGATTGTTCCACTTGAAGATTACTCATGGGTCTATACACATCCTTTTTGATTTTTACTAATAAAATTGCTAACTGCTGCCTCCTTTTTTTAAAAATCGCACCTTTAAACTAACAGTGTAAGATTAATATAGCACCCGTTTATTTGCTTGTAAATAAAAATATCTAACACTGTAAGATAAAACAGTAATCTAACGATGGTAGACCAGCCATTCATCTTCGCTTATGATAAAGAAAGACAGTAACAGGAGGTCGTTTCGATGAGAATCAAAAATCTGCAAATCACTGAACAAGATATAATAAAAGCTTCTTGGGAGCTGTTGGATGATATCGGCATAGAGGCATTTAGTATGCGTAAATTAGCAGAACTACTAAAAATACAAGCCGCCTCTCTGTATTGGCATTTTAAGAGTAAACAGAGCATTTTCCAGACGCTTGCTAATGAAGTCGCCAAAGAAGCCCTCGAAACTGCGAATCTCGAAGGTGCTTGGCAAGAACAGTTATTTAATTTTGTAGACCGAATTCGTGGGGTTTTACATAAGTATCCTTGCTCGGCTCAGCTGATGATGAGAACCTTGCCTTCTGAACCTAATTATCTATCTTTACTGAATACTTTGCTTCAGATCGTGGATCATCTTCCTTTAAGCGATAGTGATAAATTCTCCTTGATTGCATGCGTGTTAAACTATGTAATCTCATTCGAATTGGACAAATATGAGCAGGATCGAATAGACTTAGCCATGAAAAATGAACCTAATGGAGATGCTAGAGTGGTTTTTAAACAATCGCTTGAGCACTTATCCGGGGATGGACCTAATGTTATAAAACGAATGTACGAAAACAATATTTTTAATGAAATTGGCTCCGATAAGATGTTCTATACAGGTCTAAAAATAATGGTGGGCGGAATTGAACAGTTAGCTAATGAGCGACAAGAACAACAAGAACAACAAGAGCGACGGTAGAACTTAGGGATTTTTCACGAAAATAAATCTTGCACAAAAAAAGGGCATCCCAGCAGCCAATTTCGGCTTTTGGAATGCCCTTTTTTTAAAGAGCCCGAAATAAAAATTCTCCTGTGGACTGGATGTATCTATACATCACTCCACACGCCACTAATATCACCACACCAATACCTAACATAACGAGATCACCATTTAGATCAGATAAAAGAAAACTCAAACCAAATGGAATCAGCAAGCTGATAAATCCTATAATCATCGCTACAAGGACCGAAGCACTTTGTTTAATTACAGAGACTTCATTGGTCCACTCCAGTTTAGGAAGCTTCAAGTTTACGATCACACCTACCATTGCGGTAAGACAAGCGTATAGGACGGGGATTATTAGCAATAACAAGCTCTCCATCCAGCCAGTGCCCAGAGAAATCATAAGAAGCACACTACTAACAATCACAATCGGCACAGTAATGGTGAGATTCACTGCGATTTTACTTAATAATATAGTTTTTGTCGGAACGGGAGCGCTTTTTAAAATCCAAATATGGTTACCTTCAAGCGAAATCGAACTCGAGGTCGTACAGCTTAATGCAACAAAGAGGGAAACAAATAATGGCGCCAATCTGCTTAGATAGTTAGAAAGTTCTGGTATTTCCATAATTTTTCCTAATTGCTCTGAGCTAACAAACAGTAGGGTAATCGCCATGACAAGTAACATGACCATACCAATACTCGTATTTAGCACATATATAGAAGAACTGAAATAGCGGCGCAGCTCTTTTTTATACAATGTGTAAAGAGGTGAAGAGACTGCAAGTGACCTCATTTGATACTTATTCTTTGAGTAAGAAGTCGTAAGGCCTGTGTGTATTGCTTTATATTTGCTGCCAAGAATAAGGGTAAACAACATAAAAGAAAGTAACGAAATCCCTATAAATAATAATAAAGGAGCAACCTGATACGAGCAGACAGCATCTACATATATGACCGTCAAAGGATATAAGTTAAAGATTTGATCGGCAATTTGTGTGCTCATATCCGCAAGTAACTGCGGGTCATTCCCATTCATTTGGCCTGAACCCAAAATAATAACAATGATTACGGCAAAAGTCAGAATGAGACTTATTAAACGACTTCCTTTAAACCGTGAGGAAATCCAACTAATCAATGCCCCAATAATCGTTGCAGCAATGATCGGCACTAATGGGATAAATAGCAGCGTTATCATGAAAAATAAATAATATACTACTGCCGGATTTACCTTTATAGCATAAACTACACCTGCTGGCACCATCACCATCAATGAGAACAGTATATTCAGCACGTAGAGCTGAACTACACGGCTTGCTACGATATGGCTCGTTTTGATAGGCAGCGACATTACGAGATCGTAATCTTTGGAGCCAAATAATACCCCACTCGCCTTATAGATCGTTGTAAAAAATCCAATCAAGCATGTAACAGCCATCATAATCGCAAGCAGCAGCTCTGCACGGCCTATCTGTTCAAGGGTCTCTGCTATCATGAAGCTATATCCAAACGAAACCACTGCCATCATGACAATCCCTATTAAGATACCGATGCTCAGCAAAAGCATTTTTCGTCTTTCTTTCATATCTCGTGTATGCAAAGCTTTATTTAACCCAAAGGATGAGATTAGCTGAATTTTCGTCAATCTCCAGATATTAATCATGTTTTATCAACTCCAAAAACACATCTTCAAGGCTGCTGTCACCCTTCACCTCTTCTGTTTTCCCATGAGTGATCAATTCACCCGCTTTGATAATGGCGATCTTATTGCAGAGCTTCTCGGCCACGTCCAGTACATGCGTCGAAAAAAAGATCGCACTGCCCTGGCTGCAAATATCCGCCATAATTCTCTTGAGCGTGTGTGCCGCTTTTGGATCAAGTCCCACAAAGGGTTCATCCAGAACCAGCAGCTTCGGTTTATGAATAAGCGCAGAGATAATCGCGAGTTTCTGTTTCATACCATGAGAATACGCGGAGATCAAATCCCCCAGATTAGAGGTAATCTCAAATTCATCGCTATATTTCTTTATCAGTAACTCCCGATCCGCTTTCGATACGCTAAAAAGATCACCAATAAAATTCAAGTACTGAATGCCCGTCAGATGATCGTATAAATCCGGATTATCTGGAATATACGCAGTAATCGCTTTGCAGGCTAAGGGATCTTTTTTAATGGAGTACCCACCAATCTCGATATCTCCCTCCTCAAAATCTAAAACTCCGACCACTGCTCGGATAGTCGTTGTTTTCCCTGCACCGTTATGACCGATAAAGCCGTAGATGTCACCTTTTTCGACCACCAAATTCAGATCATTTACCGCCTTCTTGCCACCCTTATAGCTTTTGGTAAAATGTTTGATTGTCAACATCTTGCCACTCCCCTTCCAATCTCATAACACTCTCAATATGCCATATTTACTGTAGCTTCGTCGTGTTCAATATACGTTTCTTATAATACGTTTAGCCCGTCCAGATAGTTCATTCGTTTGCAAATATTTTATTTTGAGATTTTCACCTCTAACGGGTGGGATAAAATTACGATTAAGTGCAACACGGTCCGTAAGGGCAAACAAACTACTTTGGGGACGTTGAGATAATTAGTTAGGTGACGATGAGATAGCTGACTTTGGAACGCTAAACAAACTACTTTCTAAGCATTCTACTCCGGAACAGTAGCAATCTACCTTTGGTCGTGGCTGCCATTGCTACGTATCGGACCGAGGCGCCCTTATTTCGCAAAATCATGCCTTTTTCCACTCCGTTCGGACTCAGCTGCAGCTATTGTGCCATATCTGCTCCTTTTTGCTGCAAAATCAGGCGAATAAGTGCTATGCAGTCCGTTACTTTGGGAAAAGGCGCCAAAAACACAATTTAGGTGCAATACGGTCCGCAAGGCTAAACAAACTACTTTGGAACGGTAAACAAATTACTTTAGTGACGATGAGCTAACTACTTTGGAACGCTAAGCAAACGACTTTTTAAGCATTCTACTCCAGAACAGAAGCAATCTACCTTTGGTGGTGGCTGCCATTGCAACGTATCGGACCGAGGCGCCCTTATTTCGCAAATTCATGCCTTTTTCCACTCCGTTCGGACTCAGATGCAGCTATTTTGCCATATCCACTCCTTTTTGCTGCAAATTCAGCCGAATAAGTGCTATGCAGTCCGTTACTTTGAAAAAAGGCGTCAAAAACACCATTTAGCTGCAATACGGTCCGTAAGGGTAAACAATTACTTTGGAACGGTAAACAAATTACTTTAGTGACGATGAGATAGCTACTTTGGAACATTAAGCAGACTGACTTTGGTGACGAGGAGCTAACTACTTTCGAACGCTAAGCAAATCTTTGGTGACGATGAGATTGCTAACTTTGGAACGCTAAACAAACTACTTTGTTGACGGTGAGTTAGCTACTTTGGAACGCTAAACAAACTGACGATGAGCCAACTACATTGGAACGCTGAGCAAACTACTTTCTAAGCGTTCTACTCCGGATCAGAAGCAATCTACCTTTGGTGGTGGCAGCCATTGCTACGTATCGGACCGAGGCGCCCTTATTTCGCAAATTCACGCCCTTTTCCACCCCGTTCGGACTCAGATGCAGCTATTGTGCCATATCCACTCCTTTTTCCTGCAAAATCAGCCGAATAAGTGCTATGCAGTCCGTTACTTTGGGAAAAGGCACCAAAAACACAATTTAGCTGCAATACAGTCCGTAAGGGTAAGCCGAGCCAACCAAAAAAAAAGCATTCACCCCCAAATTAGGGATTGAATGCTCTTTTTCTAAATGTAAAGTCTACGCTGATGCGAACTGACTGTTATATAATCTGGCGTAATATCCACCGCTGGCTAGGAGTTGGTCATGCGTGCCACTTTCGACAATGTCTCCGTCCTTCATGAAAAGAATGAGATCCGATTCTCGAATCGTTGACAAACGGTGAGCAATTACAAAGCTGGTCCGACCAGCGATCATTTTTAGAAAAGCCTTCTGAATCCGTACCTCAGTCAGCGTATCAATACTGCTGGTGGCTTCATCCAAAATGAGCATAGGCGGATCTACGAGCATCACTCGTGCTATGGTAAGCAGCTGCTTTTGTCCTTGCGACAAATTATCTCCTGAGCCACTAATCTTTGTATCATATCCCTCAGGCAGGCGTTTAATGAAGCTATGAGCATTTGCAGCCTTAGCAGCAGCGATGACCTCTTCTTCGGTAGCCTCAGGTTTGCCGTAGGCAATATTTTCTCTAATCGTGCCGCCAAACAGCCAAGTGTCCTGCAACACCATCCCGAAATTACGCCGCAGACTGTCACGGGTAATCGTCTTGATATCCACACCGTCAATCTTGATGGAACCCTTATCCACATCATAAAAACGCATAAGCAGATTAACCAGTGTGGTCTTCCCCGCTCCCGTCTGCCCTACAATTGCAACCCGGGTACCTGGTTTCACTTCCAGACTGAAATCATTAATCAGAGGACGTTCAGGATTATAAGCAAAGGATACTTTTTCAAAGGTAATCGTCCCTTGGCTTGTATTCATAATTTTGGCGTCTGTTGCATCCGCTGGTTCAGGCGAGAGGTCTAGAATGGCGAAGATCCGCTGCGCTGATGCCGTTGCCGATTGAAGCTGCGTAATCACACCTGTAATTTCATTAAACGGCTTAGCGAACAAGTTGGAGAAGATCAAAAAGCTGGACAAATCCCCTACCGTCACAAGCCCGCGAATCACCATAACACTACCGATCATCGCGATAACAGAGAAGGTAATATTATTTACTAACCGTGTTGTCGGATTGGACAAGGAACCGTAAAATTGTGATTTCACACCAGTCTGGTACAAAGTCTCGTTTCGTTCTTCAAACTGGGTCAGTGCACGGTCTTCATAATGATAAGCTGTGACCACTTTTTGTCCGCCAATCATTTCCTCCACGTATCCGTTGAGACCGCCCAGAATTTTAGCCTGCTCCTTAAACATCTTCTGGGAGCGCATCGTAATGAATCTTGCCACAAAAAATGTAACGGGTGCTGACAGAAGAACAACTAGGGTCATTAAAGGACTAATGTACAACATAAGTACAATTGCCCCCACGATAGTGATGATCCCCGTGAGCAGTGTTGAGAAGCCTTGCAGCAGTCCATCAGAGACCGCATCCATGTCATTAACAAACCGGCTGATGCTGTCCCCTTGCGGGTGGTTATCGTGAAATTTTAACGGCAAAACATTTAATTTATCAAAAAGCTCCCGCCGTAAGTCATATACAGTCCGATAGGCAATTCGATTAGTCAGGTAGGTAAGAAGCCATCCGAAAAAGCTGCCGACAATATACACCCCTGCCAGAATCAAAAGCAGTCTAAGTACGGCGTCAAAATCAACCTCTCCCGGCCCGATCATAAAATCGATGGCGCTGCCGATGAGCAGCGGGCCAATTAGACTGGCAATCACACTGAGTATTGCGCAGATTACTGCACCTATAGCTATTTTTTTATAATGCCCTGTGTATACAATAAGTCTTTTCCAAATGTTATTTTTGTTCATTGGCCCGACTCCTCACTTGATAGCTGGGACAGGCAGATTTCTTTATACTCTTCACAACCACGCATCAGTTCCTCATGGGTTCCGACACCGGCGATCCGCCCTTCCTCAAATACCATTATTTTATCCGCTTGTCTTACAGTGCTTACCCTCTGCGAGACAAGGAGTACGGTCATTTCCTGACTACTCTCTTTGAGAGCCTTTCGAAGTGCCGCATCTGTGGAGAAATCCAGCGCACTGGAGGAGTCATCCAAAATAAGAATCGATGGCTTTCCTACTACTGCACGAGCTATGGTTAAGCGCTGCTTTTGTCCACCGGATAAATTTAATCCCCCACGAGATACTTGCGTATTCAACCCTTCGGGTAATTTACGTATAAACTCCTCCGCTTGAGCAATAGAGGCTGCCTGCATGATTTCTTCCTCAGTTGCATCTTCCTTGCCCCAACGTATATTCTCAGCGATCGTTCCTGTAAACAGCACAGCTTTCTGCGGTACAATCCCGATCTTCTCACGAAGCTGATGCAGCTTATAATCTCGGACATTCACACCATCCACTTTTACTTCACCTTGCACCGCATCATAAAAACGAGGGATCAAATTCACAAAAGTAGACTTACCTGAACCCGTACTGCCAATCAGGCCCACGGTCTCTCCGCGATTAATTACTAGAGATATATCCTCTAATGCCGATTCACCTGTCGTATTATACCCAAAGGATACGTGATCGAATTGTATAGCAGGGGCAGCATGGTCAGGTTCAGCAATCACAGCATTTCCTTCCTCAGACACGGAGACCTTAACACCCAGCACTTCATTTACACGATTAGCTGAGGATGAGGCTTTGGTAAAAATAATGACCAAGTTGGAGACCACTATCAGCGCCAGCAAGATTTGAGTGATGTAATTGATGAAGGCAATGATCTCCCCTTGAGACAATCGGCCCCCATCGATATGAATTCCGCCTACCCACAAAATAGCAATGATTGCCGCATTTACTACAAGTGTAGTCATCGGCCCAAGCAAAGCAGATATCCGCGAAACCCGGATCGCTGTAGTAGTCAAATCATCGGACGAAGCATCAAAACGTTCTTTTTCTGTACGTCTTTTGGCAAAAGCACGAATTACTCGAATCCCCGACAAATTCTCACTTAGTACGAGCGCAAGGGCATCCAGCTTCTGCTGGTATTTTCGGTACAAAGGAGCACTGCGGGTGATAATAAAATATAAAATAATGCCAAAAACCGGTGTTGCCGCTATTAGAATCAGCGATAATCTAAAATCCAAAATCATGGACATTAGGATAGCCCCGATGCAGATAAACGGCGCACGAATAACTAGACGAATTAGCATAGCCACAGCAATTTGCAGCTGGTTTACATCATTGGTAATCCGATTAATCAGTGTAGGCGTACCTAAGGTATCCAGCTCAGCATACGACAAAGAGGTGATATGTCTAAACATCTTATTGCGTAGTGTCGTACCGAATCCCTGTGAAGCCCGGGCTGCATAGTATTGGCATACCATGGAGCAGCCGAAGCCAAGCAGTGACATCAGCACCATTAGGCCACCCATGCGGTAAACATAGGCGCTGTCATGATTACCAACCCCGTTGTTGATGATCAATGCGACAATGGTAGGCAAAATCAGCTCCAGAATCGCTTCCATCAGTTTGAAGATCGGTCCAATGATCGCTTCTTTTTTGTACGGCTTTAAATATACTGCAATTTTGAACAAATTCATCCACACCCAACATAAGAAGTATTTAACCACTTGAAATATGTATAAGAACAGTTATGATTATGGCATATCTACTCACATATTAATAATATTGGATTCGTATCGCTCCCATACGATTAGCATATCTCAAGTTCGGAGGATTTTTATATGGATATTAGACAACTTAAATATTTTATGGCGATAGCTGAGGAAGGACAGATTACATCTGCAGCCAAAAAACTGCAAATGGCCCAGCCTCCGCTGAGCCAGCAGCTAAAGCTCCTAGAGGAAGAACTCGGTGTAAAGCTAGTGGAACGAGGTCCACGCAGCGTGCAGCTCACTGAAGCTGGAGCTATTTTGCGGGACCGTGCCCAACAAATTCTGGAGCTGGCAGATTCCACTGCCCGTGAGCTCACTGATTTTGTCAAAGGTTTAAAAGGAACCCTAGCCATTGGTACAGTTTCCTCCTCTGGAGCTACGTTGCTTCAAGATCGGCTATGTGAGTTCCACAAAACGTATAAAGGTGTGAAATTTGAGATTCATGAAGGAAATACCTTTAGAATCATTGACCTCCTGAATAAAGGTATTGTCGAAGTCGGAATTGTTAGGACACCCTTTAATGGTACAAATTTAGAATGTCTTTACACACAAGCTGAACCTATGATTGCCGTAATGACACCTGAGTATGACTGGAAAACGGATGAAACCTTTATTGAGATCGGTGAGCTAAAGGATAAGCCGCTTATTATCTACCGCCGTTTTGAACAGCTTATCCGGGAAACATGTCTTGAGAACGGCTTTGATCCGCTGATTTTCTGTATGAATGATGATGCTAGAACAACATTGCTCTGGGCAAACGCTGGTCTTGGCATTGGAATCATCCCCAAATCCGCTTTCGAATTAACGAGTAACCGTAATTTGGTCTATAAAGAAATCAGTAGTGAATCACTACGCACGCGGGTCGCCGCCGTCTGGATTAAGGATAAATACTTATCATCATTGGCTTCCAAGTTTATTGAAAGCTTCAGGAATGGATAAATACCAGCTCTATTTATTCACTTGCTGTTGATCTAGCCTATCCTCTTCTTCTTTAATACGGCTAATATCAATTCGTTCAAACAATAATTGTAAATCAGTAACCTGTTGGTAAGGGGGCACCGAGCAAGGCTGCCAATTCGGTAGTTCTAACGACAGGAACCCCCTGATCTTGTCACAAGAGAACGGTAGAAACGGATGCAACAAATTCGCTAAGTTCGCAATAATCTGCACACATGTGTATATTGCAGAATCACAAGAAACCTGATCCTCTTTTATCTGTATCCATGGTTTTTGCAGATCGAAATACTGGTTTGCCTTGCGCACATAAGAAAAAATAAACTCCAGCGCATCTTTTAGATTCCCAGCCTCAATAAGCCGTCCTGATTCCAGATACAAGAGGTCAATATTGTCCTTCCACCCCTTATCTAATTGCTCATTTGGCACTTTCCCTTCATAAAACTTTTCTACAAAAGCCAATGAACGGTTCACTAAGTTACCAAATGCTCCAAGCAGCTCTCCATTATGGCTATAAATAAACTCTCTCCAGGAAAAATCCGTGTCCCGCTTCTCAGGTCCATTGGCAATTAAGAAATAACGAATAGAATCTGGCTGATACCGCTCTAAAATATCAGGTACCCAGACCGCCCAATTTCGGCTAGTGGAGAATTTCTGCCCTTCAAGGGTTAAATATTCGCTAGATATAATCCTGTCCGGTAAATGCAGACCTCCTGCTCCTAATAACACAGCCGGCCATATTAAAGTGTGAAATGGAATATTGTCTTTACCATGCACATAATAAGCGGTAATCGCCCCTTTTTCCTCTAACCAAAAATCCTCCCAGCTTCCTCCGGACTGTGCAGCCCACTGCTTACTGGCTGATAAATAACCACTTACCGCCTCAATCCAAACATAAATTTTTTTATCTTCAAATCCAGCCACAGGAACATCTACACCCCAAGACAAGTCTCTTGTTACCGCGCGGTCCTGCAGCTCTTCTTGTAAATAGCGTTTGGTCAGTTTTATAGCGTTTTCTCTCCAAAATTGTGCTTCCTCTACATATTCCGTTAATTCAGACTGAAAATTAGATAAGCTAAGATAATAATGTTCTGTCGGCCTTTCTGTTGGTGTATTCCCACATAATTTGCAGACTCTGTCTAACAAATCGGCAGGATCTAGAATCGTAGAACAATAATCACATTGATCCCCTCGCGCCCGCTCACCACATACCGGACAAGTCCCTTCCACATATCTGTCTGGCAAAAAGCGCTGATCCACCTCGCAGTAACATTGCGCAATGGTTTTTTTATATAAATGACCATTCTCTAGCAGCTTTGTAAACAACGCTTGCACAACCTTATGATGCTGCTGTTGATCCGTTCGAGTATATAGATCATAACTAAATCCCAGCTGTTCAAAACACTTCAGAAACTCTTCATGATATCTGCTTGCAAAAGCTCCCGGCGTAATCCCTTCATTCGCAGCCTGAACTGCTACGGGTGTGCCATGGCAATCACTGCCTGATACATATAATACGTTATCCCCTTTGGAGCGAAAATATCGTGCCAGCACATCCCCAGGCAACACACTTGATAATCTCCCCAGATGTAAAGATCCATTCGCATACGGCCAAGCGCCACCTATAAACACATTACTCATTAACCTTCTCCTCCTTTTTTTAGACAACAAAAAAACTCCCATCCACAAAGGACGAGAGTTCTACTCACGTGTTACCACCTAATTTTATAAATGCCTCATGACATTTACCTCTTCAGGTACGACGTTAATTAACGTTTATACCCTAGCACTGTAACGGATGCAGGTTCCGGCGCAGCCTACAACCCATAAGGTTTCGATGCGCAGCTCTGAGACCATATTCCCAAGGGTTTTCTTTACTCCTTTTCAGCGACCGGAGCTCTCTGTTGAAAGAATTGCCGTGGTACTCTTTCTCTTCTTTGCTTTTACATATTCAAGTTAGAGAAAATAATACTCAATTTGTTGTTTATTGTCAATGTGAAACATCAAGCTCTCTGTAACTTTTCCAGTTAATCTCCGTCTTTTATATAAATACGTTACAAGGAGGTCCCTCAGTGAAAAAAGTAAATTTGCTTACACTCTCTGTTCTTTTACTAGCAGGAGTATGGGGTTGTTCCGATCATAAAGTTAATTCTGTTCCCAAAAGTGAACCCTATACTTCCAAAGAAGCCATCAGTAGAGGGGATATTGTTTCTTTTGAAAAAGTGTACAACCTCGATAAATTCGAGAAATTTATAACTAATCTCTCCAGCAAAAAAGCAGACAATATACGCGTTACAAGTTACACAGATGAAGGCGATCCCATATTTAAGGATTTAAAATTTGACGGTAACGTGATTAATTACAGCTATGATACTTCTAATGATGCATTCGGTGGAAGCAACACAGGAGTCAGAACCGATACCTGCTCCGAAGTGACGAGTAAAAAAAGCACACAAGGTGAAATTATCTATTCGATCAGCGGTTGCACAAATAATGCCTCTGAAATTGATTACTACCTTTTTCGCACAACAAAATGAAATACTGAAATAAAAAAGACCACCCAATCATAATACAATTGGATGGTCTCTGTTCTTCATATTATTTCATGATTTTGCAAATATCATTGGTGAATTGAACAGGATCACTAACCTGTAGACCTTCGATCAACAGGGCTTGGTTGTACAGCAGGTTCGTGTATAAACCGAGCTTTTCTTTGTCGTTCTCTGCTGCCGCCTTCAAGGACTGGAACACTTCGTGATGGATGTTGATTTCGAGTACCTTATCCGCTTGCACCTCTTGGCCATTCGGCATCGATTTCAGGATTTTTTCCATCTCGATTGTCAGTTCACCTTCAGCAGAGAGACATACCGGATGAGTCTTTAAACGTTTGGAAGCTTTGACATTTTTCACTTTGCCGGACAGGATGTCCTTCATCGCTTCAAAAAGCTCCTTGTTTTCGTTCTCTTCCGCTTCCGTTGGCTTGTCCGCTTCGTCGGCTTCGATCCCCAGATCTCCGCTGGATACGGATTTAAATTCTTTTTCCTTATAAGACTGAATCATCTTGATCGCAAATTCATCAATATCATCAGTGAAGTAGAGAATTTCATACCCTTTATCCGATACAAGCTCGGTTTGCGGGAGCTTCTCGATTCTGTCGATCGACTCTCCGGAAGCATAGTAGATATATTTCTGATCTTCTGGCATTCTTGAGACGTATTCGTCCAGCGTAACCAGCTTCTTCTCCTTAGAGGAGTAGAACATCAACAAATCTTGAAGGGTGTCTTTGTGCATCCCATAATCGTTATAGACACCAAACTTAAGCTGTCTGCCAAAAGCATTATAGAACTGCTCATATTTCTCTCTTTCATCCTTCAGCAGGCTTTGCAGTTGGCTTTTCACTTTATTCTTAATGTTCTTAGCGATCAGAGTCAGCTGACGGTCATGCTGGAGCATCTCTCTGGAAATGTTCAAGGAAAGATCCTCTGAGTCCACCATACCTTTTACAAAGCTGAAGTAATCAGGCAGCAGATCCGCACATTTGTTCATAATCAGCACACCATTGGAATAGAGCTCAAGACCTTTTTCATATTCCTTTGTGTAATAGTCAAACGGCGTATTTTCTGGAATGAACAGGATTGCATTGTACACTACAGCACCATCAGCACTGATATGAATATGTTTAAGCGGCTTATCGAAGCCGTAACGTTTCTCTGCATAGAAGTTATCATAGTCTTCTGTAGTCAGCTCGCTTTTGTTCTTGCGCCAGATAGGCACCATGCTGTTTACGGTTTGTTCTTGAATAACTTCTTCGAACTCGTTCTCCGTGCCTTCTTTTGGCTTTTGCTCCTTCACGTCCATTTTAATTGGGAAACGAATGAAGTCGGAGTATTTTTTAATGATGGATTTCAGGCGGTACTCTTCCAAATATTCATCATATTGATCTTCTTCCGTATTCTCTTTAATCTTCAAAATCACATCAGTGCCGACAGAATCCTTCTCGACAGTCTCGATGGTATAGCCGTCAGCGCCCTTAGACTCCCATTTAAAGGCCTCGTCACTGCCTAATGCCTTACTGATCACTATAACGTCATCAGCCACCATAAACGCAGCGTAGAAGCCCACCCCGAACTGCCCGATGATGTTGTGGCCATCTTTAGCTTCGTTCTCTTTCTTAAAAGCAAGAGATCCACTCTTCGCGATTGTACCTAAGTTATTCTCCAGCTCCTCTTGTGTCATCCCGATACCTGTATCGGAAATCGTCAAGGTTCTGTTCGCCTTATCGGCGGTCACTTTAATATAATAATCCTCTTTATTGAAGACCAGGCCTTCATCAGCTAATGCTTTGTAATAGATCTTATCAATCGCATCACTTGCATTGGAAATCAGCTCACGCAGGAATATTTCCCGTTGTGTATAAATGGAGTTAATCATCATTTCCAGCAATCTTTTCGATTCGGCTTTAAACTCTTTTTTGGCCATGAATAAATAAATCTCCTTTCAAAATAACCTTCTTATCCAGCACATCGTGATTAGCACTCTTCTTAGATGAGTGCTAATTCTTCTTTTTATATAACATAAACTCATTTTCAATGTCAATATTTACAGCGACTTTCATTAAATAAAGCTGTATTTTGCATACAAATTTAGGATTTGATCGATAAATAACATTCAACTTGCACATAGGATGATTCTATGTTTTAAATAGATTAGATACATAAATTACAAATAAAGGTCTAGCATCTTCTCTGGAGGGATTCAAATGCATGAACAAGCACAGTCCATTGTAAATTCTTCAGCAACAAGTCCCATTAAGAATTTGATTGGCAGTGTATTTATCCCCGTACACGATATTGAAAAAGCCCGTAACTGGTATTGCCAAGTCCTAGGACTCCAAGAAGCAGATCATTCGATTATAAACGGTCATTTATGTCCGTTAACTATGCAAGGAAGCACTGGGATCATTCTGGACACCATGCCCATGTGGGGAGGTTTAGAGCCTGAAGGGGCTCCTCCAATTACAACACCTGCTCTTATGCTTATAACCGATGATCTGCAAGCCTCTTTCAACTATATAAAGGAGCTCGGTGTAAATATAGTAACCGAAATTCAAGATCAAAAATGGTTTGTAGTAAAAGACCCTGATGGGAATAAACTAATGATTTGCAAACAGCATTTGGATTAAAAATTGCAGTGGTTGTGATTTCCACTTCTTAGGGTGCATCAGAAGCTGCAGATCAAAATGAATTTCGGGATGAACAAAGGACAGCTCAGCCAAGCTTCCCCGTTCAATTTCTTCCTCTGCCACGATTTTGGGTAACAAAGCAATTCCAAGACCATTCATTACACAACGTTTAATGGCCTCCAGATTCGAAAGCTCAAAACCTATGCGGAATATGATCCCGTGCTCTTTTAACAAATTCTCGAACAAACTCCGGTAAATACAGCTTTCCTCCGAGACTATTAGCTCACAGTTATTCAGATCCTGTAGGGTTACCGTATCCATCTGGGCAAGCGGATGATGAATGGGAGCTATCAAAACAAGCGGCTCATCTCTGACGATCGTACGCTCAAGGATGGAATCCGCAGTGGTGCGATCCAACATTAAGCCTAGATCTACTTCGCCATCTTTTATTTTGGCAAGAAGATTAGCTTCCTGCATCGTTTGCAGATGAATATCCAGCTTCGGAAATTTAGTCCTTAGCTGCTGCAGGTAAGGAGGTAAATAAAAGGCCGCTAAAGAATCTATCGTCCCAATAGTTAACGTACCTCCGATTTGCTGGGCGATGGTTTCTTTTGAACGATCATATAAATCCAAAATCTCCACGAACAGCTTCAATAACTCTTCTCCTGGCGGGGTAAGCCGCAGCTGACGGCCATGCCTCTCTATTAAAGGTACTCCATATTCCTTCTCTATCTTCTGTATCTGCATCGTCACACTTGATTGTGCATATCCCAATTCTTCAGCAGCTCGCGTAAAGCTCTGACGTTTAGCCACCTCGCGGAAGGTTCGTAAATAGGTTAAATCCATTACCTCACCCTAACATCAATATTTTTGATGATCCATATCATTTATTATAGCTAACGACGATGCTACTTTCCATGGTAAAGTGTATGTAGAGGAATTAAAATATTTTGGAGGCCGATAATTTATGCTTACAGAACAACAGATTTATGGAGTTTATGTCCCCGTGGTCACCCCGTTCAATGCTGCTGGTGAAGTTGATTTGGATTCGTATCAGCGTTATGTAAAGAACATTATTAACAACAGCATACAAGGACTGGTCGTTAATGGAACCACCGGAGAATCGCCCACTGTAACCGTAAATGAAATGCAGCTTCTAGTAAACACTTCCCGTGAGCTTCTACAATCCACATCAATCCCCTTAGTAGTTGGTACAGGTACCAATGATACAGCCTCTACGGTTGCACGCACGGAAATTGCTGCAAACCTTGGTGCTGATTGTGCACTAGTAGTCGTACCTTATTATAGTCGTCCTTCACAAGAGGGTATCATTGCCCATTTCCGCAAAGCTGCAGAAGTAGGCATACCAATCATGGCTTATGATATTCCAAGTCGTACAGGTACGGCCATGACGGTAGATACTGCACGTACAATCCTAGAAATGAATAATGTTGTCGGTTTAAAAGACTGCTCAGGCAGTACAAAAATGGTTACAGAGTTAGTCCGTACAGGTGCTAAACCTGTGCTTGGCGGCGATGATTCCCTCTTTTATGAAATGCTTAGCTGCGGAGCAGCTGGGGGTATGCTTGCTACTGCCAACGTTTTCCCGGCAGAATGCCTATGTATCTTTGAAGCCTTTACATCTGGTCAAGTGGACTTCGCTAAAGAAAGCTTTGAACAACTACTGCCGATCATCCGCCTATTATTCAAGGAATCGAATCCCGCTCCAATTAAATGGATGCTTAGCCAAAACGGCCTACTGTCCTCGGATACGCTTCGCCTCCCTATGACTTCCATCAGCGCAGGACTTCAGCAAGAACTGAGCCCCTATGTTCAGGACAATACAATTGAAGCAACCGCATAAATGAAATAACAACAGCCGTTGTACAGTGAGGAACTGTTTAGCGGCTGTTTTTTGTTGTAAATTTTCAGGAAATAAAACATAAAAAACCATCAGATTTACTCTGACGGTTTTTTTTATTTTGCTATAGAAACGATACGCATTCAAACTAACTTATCTGCTGCTCGTTTTTTGTCTTCCTTTTGTGAACCACTCGGACTTTGGCTTCAATGGAGGGTTAGACTTAGGTTTTGCTTTAGCTGGTTTAGATGCCGCTGATTTTGTTGCTGCCGGTTTTGTTGCCGCAGGTTTAGCAGTTGCTGGTTTGGAATTCGACGGTCTGGAAGACGATGGTCTCGAAGCTGCTGCTTTCGAACCTGACGGTTTCGCCGAACGATCTGTCTTCATTTGCGTTTTACGAGACATCGGATAAGGATGATCCTTAACTTCCGGAATCGATTTTCCAATCAATTTTTCAATATCTTTAAGGAAAGGAAGCTCTTCAGCTTCGCAAAAAGAAATTGCCGTTCCGCTCAATCCCGCTCTGCCTGTACGACCGATCCGGTGCACATAGGTTTCCGGAATGTTCGGTAAGTTGAAGTTGATTACGTGAGACAGCTCATCAATATCAATTCCCCGGGCAGCTATATCCGTAGCTACGAGAACACGAGTCGCACCGCTTTTAAAATTCCGCAAGGCGTTCTGGCGATCATTTTGAGATTTATTGCCGTGTATGGCTTGAGCAGCAATGTTCACTTTAGCCAGATCGCGGGTAACACGGTCTGCACCACGTTTGGTACGAGTAAACACCAAAGCTGAGACGATGGATTTATCCTGTAACAGCAGGTTCAATTGGTTTTGCTTATTTCCGTTCTCTAATAAATAGATCGATTGATTGATTCTATCCGCAGTAGATGACACGGGTGTGATTTCTACCTTCACTGGATTCACAAGCAATGTTTTGATCAATTTAGAAATCTCAGTTGGCATCGTTGCCGAGAAAAACAGAGTCTGCTTCTTCGTAGGCATTTTGGCGATGATTCGTTTCACATCATGAATAAAGCCCATATCCAGCATCCGGTCAGCTTCATCCAGAACTAAAATTTGTACATATTGCAGATCTACACGTTTCTGATTGATCAGGTCGATAAGTCTACCAGGTGTAGCAATAAGAATATCGGCACCTTGATTCAGTGCGCGCTCTTGCACTTTCTGTGACACACCGCCAACAATGGCAGCAGAGCGGATATCTGTATATTGGCTATACGCTTTTATGTTATCAGCAATTTGAATCGCTAGTTCTCTTGTCGGTGTTAAAATCAACGAGCGAATGCGTCGCACATTATTGGATTTGTTTGGGCTCGATTGTTCGCTTAGCAATTGAATAATAGGCACGGAAAATGCAGCTGTTTTTCCTGTTCCCGTTTGCGCGCATCCAAGTAAATCTCTACCCGCTAATACAGCTGGAATCGACTGCTCCTGTATTGGTGTAGGTGATGTATAGTTTTCTTTGCTTAAAGCCTTCAAAATTGCAGGCACAATATTCAGTTCATTAAATGTCATTGGGTCTCCTTAATTTCTAATACATATATTCTTAACAATAAATCCTTTTGTCACGTCATAAACCATAATCATAACACAATAAGTTACATAATAATAGATTTTCTTTATCATCACACCAATTTTCATTAAAAATCCATTTCAGGATACTATCCGTTCTGCTCTTACAGAAATATTTTTACTAACCGTAAAATACTCCTCCTCAATTTATCCTGCGGCGTATCTTTTGTTGAGCCTGTTGAGCCTGCTGATCCTGTTGAGACTGCTGAGACTGCTGAGACTGCTGAGCCTGTTGAGACTGTTGAGACTGTTGAGACTGTTGAGACTGTTGAGACTGTTGAGACTGTTGAGACTGCTGAGTCTGCTGAGCCATCGGACTCAGACGCCCTTATTTTGAAAATTCGTGGATTTTGGACATGTTATCGGACTCAGATGCAGTTATTCACACCTTCGAAGCCCAATTCAGTACAAATATAAGGCAATAAGAGCTATGCAGTCCGAAACCTTGGCAAAATAGATTAAAATGCTGAAATAGCTGCAATACAGTCCGATAAGTACAAGCCGTCGGGTAAACCACGCAATCCTTACAGCACGCCGATCAGACACACAATTCTTACAGCACGTGGATCAACCACGCAATCCTTACAGCACGTAGATCAGCCACACAATCCTTACAGCACGCCGATCAGACACACAATCTTTACAGCGCGCCGATCAGCCACGCATTCCTTACAGCACGCCGATCAGACACGCAAAAAAAGCGGAGGATTTCTCCCCCGCTTCTTATCTTTGCTATAACTATGATGACTATTCTACGATTTCAGCAGTATCGCCGTTGTTGGCACCTGCAGCGTTAGCTTCGTCAGTGTCAATATGCATATCCAGTTTAAAGCTGTCTGATACGCGTGCAATTACGTTCTCCAATACGAGACCACGGTCGCCTCCGAGGCGAACTTTAAGCAATTGCTTATCAGCAATGCCCCAAGCTTCAGCTTCAGAAGTATGGAAGTGAATGTGACGAGCGGCGATGATAACGCCTTGTTCCAATTCTACTTCGCCAGCAGGTCCTTTAAGCGTAATGCCAGGTGTTCCATCAATATTTCCAGATTCGCGAACTGGAGCTTTCACGCCAAGTGCGAAGGAGTCAGTACGGGAAATTTCTAATTGGGAAGCCGGACGAGCAGGTCCCAAAATTCTTACTTTGTCAAATTTACCTTTGCTGCCGATAACTGCTACTTGCTCATTTGCTGCAAACTGTCCTGGTTGAGAGAGGGGTTTGAACTCCGTTAGTTGATATCCTGGGCCAAACAAAGCCTCCACATGCTCTTGCGTAAGGTGAATATGTCTAGCCGACACACCTACGGGTACAGTCTTACTCATAGTAAAGTCACTCCTTGTATTTTCTCTAGTATCTGTACAAGCCATTAACCATTATACATCTTCTTAACCAAAAATAAAAAGCCCCACATCATAACGAGGGCCTTTTTTTCGACAATTCATACTTTTAGAACAGGATTGTCATGATTTAGACACCTGAGAAGGTAAGTTTGTGCGCAGGTAGGAGACCGCATTCTCATATAACCAACCTTTTACGGAAGCTTCTGGATAGTAACGAAGCAGGTGCTCCGCGAGCTCAGGGTATTTTCCCGGATGCTCCATGTTCTCTACCCAAGTGTCAATGCCGTCAAAATCCGAACCAAACATCATATGTTTCTCGCCACCTAGACTACATACATGATCAATATGCTTTAATAAATCATCCATACGAGCTTTTCCATCATCACATACAAACCACGGATAAAAGGTCAGGCCCATTCTTCCGTCCATTGCAATCAAAGCTTTAATCTGTTCATCATTTAAATTTCTAACATGCCCACAGATTGCTGCGGCGTTCGAATGGGAAGCTATAAACGGACGTGTGCTTAAGTCGGCTAGCTCCCAAAAACCTGCCTGAGACAAATGCGACACATCAAGCAGCATTCCACTGTCGTTGCACCATTCGATCAGCATTCGCCCTTTTTCCGTAAATCCGCCGTTGCGCTGCTCCAGAACACCGTCCGCTGCCCAATTGGCATAATTCCAAGTGATTCCCAAAAACCGCACGCCAAGCTCAAAGCAGAGCTGTGCATAAAACAAGTTCCCTTCTAGACCGTCTACACCCTCCAGAGAGAGCATTCCCCATGGGGATGCTCCAGCTGTTCGTTTTCCTACCTCCTCCTTCCAACGCAGCCACTGAAGGCTCTCTGCGCCTATTATTTTTTGCCGGAACAAATCAATTTGTCCTAAAACATTCTCAAAGCTAGGTCTTCCTCTACTTGCCGAAAGGTATATTGCAAAAATCTGCAATTCCACACCGCCCGCTACCAGCCGCTCTCCGGTAACATCCAGCCGAGGATCATTCTTAAAATCCATATCTGGTGATGCTTGCATTTTACTCAGCACATCACAATGAAAATCCGCAACCTGTAGCTTATCGGTTCTCATCCCAAGCCCTCGCTTTCATGCAGCCCTATTCCAGATTCTATGCTTAAAAACGCCAGACTATATACGAAAAGCAAAAAACCTGTTTACATAAGTAAACAGGTTCATCCGTTCTATGCTTCTATTATCTGGGTTCTACAATCAATTTAATCGCGGTTCGATCCTCTCCATCAATCACAATGTCTGTAAATGCCGGAATGCAGATCAAATCTACTCCGCTTGGTGCAACAAATCCCCGGGCAATGGCAACTGCTTTGACTGCTTGATTCAGTGCTCCAGCTCCAATAGCTTGTAATTCGGCCGATCCACGTTCACGAAGAACACCTGCTAAAGCGCCGGCGACGGAATTTGGATTGGATTTAGCTGATACTTTTAATACATCCATAGTAAGTACCTCCCCTGGGAAAATAATGGTGTTCTTCCACTACTTTAGATGTTATTCGCGAGAGAAGAAATAATTCCTTCTTTTTGCGGACTACTCTGGAGAAAATGGTACAATAGATACTCTTTTTCGATATAATAAATATCACACTTTACCCTTATTCGGCGAAATTACCCGGAAAATCACTTATCTTATCCTACTACTAGCTCATTACCCATTCATCTTCACGTAGCCGTATTTTCTCCAGACGGGTAGCCGCGCCAGTACTCTCGTCTAACTCTGCAAATAAACCATGAAGCTGCCACTTGCCTTCATCAACAACAAATCGTGCTGGAAGCTGTGTAGTGAACTTATAAAGTACTGCATCTCTTTCCATACCCAGAATCCCTTCGCTTGAACCAACCATGCCCGCATCGGTCAAGTAAGCCGTTCCACCCGGCAAAATCACATCATCATTCGTCTGAACGTGAGTATGGGTCCCTACTACAATTGATGCGCGACCATCCATGAAATAGCCCATGGCGATTTTCTCAGAGGTAACCTCTGCATGGAAATCAACGAGAATGCATTTATGATCTCTACGTAGCTCTTCCACAATTTCTTCACCCACACGGAAAGGACAATCAATCGCAGGCAAAAATGTACGGCCTTGCAGGTTAACTATAGCTAGCTCTTTGCCGTTACCTTTAACAACTGTATATCCTCTTCCCGGTGTTCCTGGAGGAAAATTAGCAGGACGGATAATCCGGGCCTCATCGTCGATAAACTCGAAGATGTCCTTGTTGTCCCATGTGTGATTACCCATGGTGATTCCGTGAACGCCCCAGTTAAAAAATTCATTTGCGATCGCTTTAGTAATACCTCTACCGGCAGCAGAATTCTCACCGTTAACTATGATTATATGTGGTTGATATTTGCTTTTTAATGAGGGCAACATCTCCCGAAGTGCCTTCCTACCTACACTACCTACGATATCTCCAATGAATAGTACTTTAATGTTTCTCTCCTCCTAATCTTAACCTCTGCATCTAACGGATAAGTCTTCATATTTAAAAGAAAAAAGGCCCCGCTTAGGGGCCAATTTTCATCAAATATAAGAAAGTATAAGTTATATCTTATCCTTTAACCTTATATTCCTAGCAGAAACATGTACAAGGAAACGATCATAAATATCGTTATTTCCGAAGCGTATGTTATCTACTTATTGCCTATTTAGCGTATTCAACAGCCCGTGTCTCACGAATAACGGTAACCTTGATATGTCCTGGATAATCCAGTTCACTTTCAATCATCTTCGTAATATCGCGAGCAAGACGGAATGCCTCTGCATCGTCAATCTTCTCTGGCTGTACCATCACGCGCACCTCACGGCCCGCTTGAATAGCAAATGATTTCTCTACGCCTTCGAATGACTCTGAGATTTCTTCCAGTTTCTCTAGACGTTTAATATACGTTTCCAGTGTTTCACGGCGAGCACCAGGTCTAGCAGCCGACAATGCGTCAGCGGCACCAACCAACATAGCAATAACCGAGGTAGCTTCGCAGTCTCCATGATGAGATGCGATACTGTTGATAACAACCGGATGTTCTTTATATTTCTTCGCTAGTTCAACGCCGATCTCAACATGCGAACCTTCCACTTCATGATCCAGCGCTTTGCCGATATCATGGAGTAATCCTGCACGTTTTGCAAGCACGATGTCTTCCCCAAGCTCACCGGCCATCAGTCCTGTTAAATAAGCAACCTCCATGGAGTGCTTCAATACATTTTGACCATAGCTTGTACGGAATTTCAGACGCCCCAGAATCTTGATCAAATCTGGATGCAAACCGTGAACGCCCACTTCGAAAGTAGCTTGTTCACCATATTCCCGAATCCGTTCGTCCACTTCTTTGCGGGATTTCTCCACCATCTCTTCAATACGAGCGGGGTGAATACGTCCATCAGCCACCAATTTCTCAAGTGCAGTACGGGCCACTTCACGGCGGATTGGATCAAATCCTGACAAAATAACTGCTTCCGGCGTATCATCAATAATGAGGTCGATACCTGTAAGAGTTTCCAAAGCACGAATATTACGGCCTTCACGACCGATAATCCGACCTTTCATCTCTTCATTCGGCAACGTAACAACTGAAACCGTTGTTTCCGCTACGTGATCAGCTGCACAGCGTTGGATAGCGAGTGTGATGATTTCACGGGATTTCTTATCCGCTTCTTCTTTCGCCTGCTGTTCAATTTCTTTGATCATTTGTGCCGTTTCATGGCGAACTTCTTGCTCAACATTGCTAAGAATGATACTTCTTGCATCTTCGATGCTTAAATTGGAGATACGTTCCAATTCAGTGACTTGGTTTTTGTAAATAACATCAATTTGCTGTTGGGTTTCATCAATTCGTTTCTCTTTGTTAGCTACTTGTTCTTCTTTTCTTTCAAGCGATTCCATTTTTTTATCCAGAGATTCTTCCTTTTGCAGCAAACGTCTCTCTTGCCGTTGGATTTCATTCCGACGTTCACGAGTTTCTTTCTCAGCTTCAGTACGGATTCTATGGACTTCGTCCTTAGCTTCCAATACTGTTTCTTTCTTCAGCGCCTCAGCGTCCTTCTTCGCATTCTCAACGATGACAACGGCTTCTCTTTCTGCGCTTTGGATTTTAGCTTCTGCAAGGGATTTACGAATAAAATAACCGAACCCAAAGAATATTGCAGCTACAACGAGAACGATAATGACCCAGATCCATGATTCCAGCATCTGTTCACCTCCTCGTTGGTTCCTCTCCAAGGTATATCCCTGGGAATTGTGCAGTTGTTTAACTATCCGTTCATCACCATACAAAAAACCGGTAAACAACCGATTGCCATACTGCACATGCTGCACATGCACACTGCCCGCCTTATCCGGCGATTACATTTCATATGAGTTGTACGTGAACCGTTTAAAACAGTCTCCTTTTTGGGAAGGAAAAAGGATTCTAATTTTATGCCGATTCATGTTATATTTTATTATTTATAAAAAGACATTGTCAAGAGAGTCGATATACGCATTAATGTCAAGAGAATCAGTGATTCTAGTAAAAATCCTCATCTTCACCTTCATAATTGTCTTCCGCAAGTAAAGTATTGATCACTTGGCGAACCATATCGCCCGAAAATCCACGGCGCATAAGGAAGGCTCCAGTCTTTCTTCGCTTATCTGAAGCTTCTCCACGGATGAGATTCCATTTCTTGCGCCCAGTTTCGAGTGCGCTCTCCAGCTCTTGTTCAGGAGTAATATTCTCCAAAGCTTCCGATATAAGGGTTTTGTCTATCCCTTTCTCACGTAGCTCTTGTCGAATCCACATCTTCCCTTTCCGCTGGTTCGCTATTCGTTGCTCTGCCCATTGCTTAGCATATAAAGGGTCATCAAGAAGTCTTTCCTCCTGCAGCCGCTGCACCACTTCCGCAATAATAGTCTCTCCTATTTCCTTCTGGCGTAAACGGCGAGTCATTTCCATAGCGGTGCGTGGTTTACGTTCTAGATAACGGAGGCCTTCTACATAAGCTCGTTGACGCTCATCAGCTACAACAATTTCCACCAAATCAGCCTTCATAAAAGAATTACCAGTAATCATTCGATATTTAATCATGACGTCCTCGTGCACAGTCATGTTATATGCTCCGAAATGTATGATATAACGGTGGTCAGATTTCTTTTGACGTTCTACTTTAGTGATCTCTAAGAGTTCTCCTTCAGGAAAATCAGATAACACCTGCTCATCTTGTTCTTCTGCTTCAAAATCCAGTTGTATTACCATAGTTGTTTGTCACCTCGTAGCAATAGATCGGTTATCGTCTTACTTTCGTTACTTGTTAAGAAAAGACACCCTGCAACAATCAATCACAGGGCGTCCTATTGCTTAATATACTATTCGATTTCGAGAAGCAATTTCTCTTCTTCTTCTTGCTCTGCAATAATATCTTCATTCTTCGGCGCAGCAACAATAGTGGATAAATTACTTGCTTCACGGATCTTATTCTCAATAATAAGGGCAATATCCTGATGTTCCTTCAAAAACTGTTTAGCATTCTCACGTCCTTGACCGAGACGCTCGCCTTCGTAGGAATACCATGCACCACTCTTATTCACGATATCCATTTCAGTACCGATATCTACAAGACTCCCCTCTTTGGAAATCCCTTCACCGTACATAATATCAACATCAGCCTGTTTAAAAGGAGGGGCTACTTTATTCTTCACAATCTTGATCTTAGTACGGTTACCAACCACATCGTTCCCCATCTTGATGCTCTCTACGCGACGTACATCTAAACGTACAGAAGAGTAGAATTTCAATGCACGACCACCCGGAGTTGTCTCAGGGTTACCGAACATAACACCGATCTTCTCACGAAGCTGGTTGATAAAGATAGCGATCGTATTGGATTTGCTAATGGCACCAGAAAGCTTACGAAGTGCTTGAGACATCAAGCGAGCCTGCAATCCGACGTGGGAATCACCCATATCGCCTTCAATTTCAGCCTTAGGTACCAAAGCAGCAACGGAGTCAACGACAATAATATCAACGGCTCCACTACGAACGAGTGCTTCGGCGATTTCCAGCGCTTGTTCACCCGTGTCTGGCTGAGAAAGCAGCAACTCATCGATATTTACGCCCAAGTTACGTGCATATTTCGGATCAAGCGCATGCTCGGCATCGATAAATGCAGCTTGTCCGCCTTGTCTTTGCACTTCTGCAATAGCATGAAGAGCAACTGTTGTTTTACCTGAAGATTCCGGTCCATATACTTCAATAATACGTCCCTTTGGAAGTCCGCCTATACCTAACGCAATATCAAGTGCCAAAGATCCGCTAGGTACAACTTCCACTTGCATATGCGTGGATTCTCCCAGTTTCATTACCGAACCTTTACCAAATTGTTTTTCTATTTGACGAAGCGCCATATCAAGCGCTGCACGACGATCTGACAATCAGACCACTTCCTTCACTGTTTATAGTAATATAATAACGTGTTTTTAAGGTCTTGCCAAGCTTTTTTTCGAACATACATTCGTTTTTTTTGTCTTGGGCGTTATTTATCCCTTTTATTGTAAGCCTCCCTCCGGAGATAGAAGTTAATTAAATTCCCCACTTCACCGGACATCAACGACTTATGATCATGAGTAGTCATCGTAATCAAAATCTCTGCAAATATACAAAAAACCGCAGCAAAGAAATCTCAGTGCCACGGTTCTTCCGTATGTGTTTATTATAACTGGGCTAATCTCCCATTACAAGTCTGAACCCTCAAGAGGTGTCTCCACCTTGCGTTCCTCAAGTCTCCGCCACAGACGATACAGCAGAGCCTTTACAGTACGCAACCGGATATTTTCCCGTGTACCTTTAAGATTAAGCTCATAGACCTCTGTCTTACGTCCCCGTTCAGCCAAGCCGATAAATACAAGTCCAACAGGCTTGCGCTCAGAATAACCCGGTCCAGCCACACCCGTAACAGATAAGCCGAAATCGCTGTCTGCAATCATTCTCACTTGGTCAGCCAACACCTCGGCAACTTCTCGACTTACGGCTCCAGGAGCATTGGGTCCCTCCAAATAAGCACTTGGCACATTCAGTAGCTTTTTCTTTAGGTCATTCGAATAGCAGACGATTCCGCCGGCAAACATCGATGCACTGCCTGGAATATTTGTTATGCTCTCCATCAGCAAACCTCCGGTGCAGCTCTCTGCCGCACTTAAGGTCAGGCCGGCATCCGCCATCCAATCCACAATCAATTGCTCCAGCGGCACATCAATGTTCGCATACAAATGTTCCGGCAAAATCTCCTTGATTTGTTGTTCCAGTATCTCCAGCTTTTTTGTAGCTTCATGCTCAGAAGGGGCCTTTGTCGAAATACGAACAGTTACCTCTCCCTCTTTGGCATACGGAGCAATCGTTGGATCAGTCTGACTGCGAATCAGTTCGATGAGCTTGTCCTCCAGCAGTGATTCTCCGATGCCGGCAAATTTGAGCATTTTTGAATAAAGCGGTGTTTCGTTCGTCAAAGCGTGCTGCTGTAGCCACGGTACTGCTTTATCAACGAACATCGGTTTCATCTCACGAGGTGGACCTGGAAGCACAATATAATATTTCTTCTCATGCTCAAAAGCAATCCCAACCGCAAGACCGATTTCATTCGGCAACGGTGTAGTTCCTTCAATTATAAGTGCCTGTTTGCGGTTATTTTCGGTCATAACGATCTTACGATCATCAAAGAAACGTTGTACATGATCCATCGCCAAACGATCAATATGGAGCGTTCTACCTAGCGATGCAGCCAGTGCGTCTTTAGTCAGATCATCCTCAGTGGGGCCAATTCCGCCCGTAAAGATAATAACGTCAGCCCGACTCTGAGCGATCTCGATGGCTTGCTGTAGGCGGCTGCTGTTATCACCGACAACGGTTTGAAAGTATACATCGATCCCGATGGCAGCTAGCTCGATAGACAAAAACTGGGCATTACTATTCACGATTTGACCGAGCAAAAGCTCTGTCCCTACTGCAATAATCTCCGCTTTCATACCTGGCTTTCGCCTCCTCGTTATAATGTAGGTACACTGCTTTTGGATTTCAAAAAAGGTAATAGGTGCTTCACCTATTACCTTTCCTTGTATATCCAGCTTACATGCTTACGCATTATGCAGCTGTAGCAGATCCTTATTCTTCACAAAATAATCAATTCCAGAATAAATAGTGATCAGCGCTGCGGCCCAAATAGCAATATCGTCTACAGGAATACTGACAAATTGAAATGGGAAATTATTCAACAACAGCAGTGAGATCGCAACAATTTGTACAACCGTCTTTATCTTGCCCCATTTGCTGGCGGCAACCACTTTTCCCTCTAGCAATGCAATCTGGCGAAGTCCGGTGACTGCAAACTCACGACTGATGATTACAATAGCAATCCATGAATCGCATCTGCCCAGCTCCACAAGTGAAATCAGAACTGCAGATACCAGCAGTTTGTCCGCAAGTGGATCAAGGAGTTTACCGAGATTGGTGACCATATTATATTTCCTAGCAATGTAGCCGTCTATTCCATCCGTGCTGGCCGCAAGCAAAAAGATTACAGCTGCTACCAAATGATTAACAGATAGCTGAAACGAGCCCCAATGTATCGGTTCTGGATAAAAACTGAAATCTACCAGTAAAAAAAACATCATAATCGGGATCAGGCAAATACGAGCTAGCGTGATGCGGTTGGGCAAATTCACTGAAGTTTTCCTCCCCTAAATCGTTCATACAAATTGCCTAAATCAGGCTAATCCATTTCTACTTAAGCAAGTATATTATAGCAATAAATAGGTGTCAAAAAAACAGAAAGCACCCCGCGTTGTTAGTGCTAATAAGCACTGCGGGGCACAAAATTCTATTTCATGTTCATGAATTGTAGATCCAGCGGCAAATCAGCTTTACGCAAGATCTGAATAATCTGCTGCAAATCGTCGCGGCTCTTACCGGTCACACGAATTTGATCCCCTTGGATCTGGCTCTTCACCTTTAATTTTGAATCACGGATCAGAATATTAATCTTTTTCGCATTCTCCTGATCAATGCCTTGCTTAAGCCCTAAACGTTGACGTACAGATCCCAGGGAGGCCGGTTCTACTTTACCGAAATCCAGATTTTTTAGGGTAATGCCTCTTTTCACCATCTTTGATTGTAAAATATCAATAACAGCGTTGAGCTTATATTCGTCTTCAGAGGCGATTATAAGTGCGTCTTTCTCCAGCTTCAGACTGCTTTTGCTGTTCTTAAAATCAAAGCGGTTGTCGATCTCTTTCTCTGTTTGGTGAATAGCATTCGTTAACTCCTGCATATCCATTTTGGATACAATATCAAATGAACATTCTGAACTCATTAAACTCCACGTCCTTTATACAATTAGTCTGCTACTATTATAAGAGAATGGTACTATTAAGTCTAATTTTGGATAAATCATTATGTAGCTCACCCGACATAGAAAACAGCCCCACTAAGTGGAGCTTTTCCTTCGAGTGAGTTTGGTTCAAAGGGTAGAAACACGTCTCCACCGGAAGTACGCCGTTGGAGACGTTCATTTCTACAGCTTCTATCTGCTTCGGACCGGATTACGAAACATATCCAGAATTCCTAGCACAATATGTGCAATACCGAATCCGAGAATTCCGTATCCCCAAGCACCTGGTGTCAAATAGTATCCGATGAGACTGACAACAACCCCAAGGCCAGCTACAATCCAGCTAACTGTCATAAGATGTACACCTCACTTTGGCTAAAACTGAAAACAGTCTTATGTTCTCCCTAAAGCCAAAGTCTATACATCCTATTTGTTATTCGCCTGTCCCGTCACTTTGGGTACCTTCACTTCCAGAACCGTCGTCAAGATTAAGCAGGAGACGTGAGGACGTCTTCTCATCCGTGATTACTTGACCATTTACGGTAATTTCAGTTGCTGGGGAATACCCAGACTTAATATACATGCCCTCACTACCAAGAACGAAGCTCATAGTTTCTCCTGCTGCAGTATTTCCGAAGGAGAGTTTTTCACCTTTAGAGTTTTCGCCTTTGTAAACTTCAAGCCAGCTTACTCCGGATGCAACAATCTCAACCTTAACTTCGCTTCCGGCAGGAGCTGTAACCTTAAATTTCGTTGTTTTGCCTGACTTCCCATCTGGTGTAACTGTGATCGATTGAGGAGACGGCGTTGGTGTCGGTGTTGGCGTAGGCTCCGTAGTTGGCTCAGTAGTTGCTTCTGCACCTGCCGAGGAAGTAGGCGCTACTACACCGCCTCCTGATGCGGGTGGAGATGTTTGTGCTGTATTAGGATCCTGCACATTATTGGTGATATTTGTTTGATCAACTTGATCAGGGTCTGCTTTGTTTAAACTAGAAGCATAAATGTAAATCACCACAATAATCAATATAGGGAATGTCCACATCAGCACCGTTGGCAGCCATTTTGCATTCCGTTCGGTTTCGGGTCTACGGCTGCGCTTTTGAATCACCGTCTCCATGGTCGTGTCTGCGGGTGGTGCAGGTACGTTCCCATGCTCCTCGAGCAGTTCGTCAGGACTCATGCCTACTGCTTCTGCATACGTTTTGATAAACGCCCTCACATAAAAACTTCCTGGAAGCACCTTGTAGTCTCCAGACTCGATGGCTTCCAAATACTTTTTGCGAATTTTTGTTACTTCCTGGACATCGTCAAGACTCATCCCTTTTTGCAGACGTGCCTCTTTCAATTGCCGGCCCAGTTCCGACATACCATCACCTCCTGTAAGTTCTATGAATGTAAACTTCCTTAACCAGCTTTATAAAAAAACATGCTCGGAAGTGTATTCTTCATCGTTTGTGTTCTATAAATCATCACTGTAGCTCGTCGTAAATGACTCGTACAAGATTTCTTCCGTTGGATTATTCCGCAGCTCAATAATAATATCAAAGTCTTCATAACTATACTCAGATTCGCGTACGAAAATATCTGGATGCTCAATAACCTTTGTGCTTGGCATGCTCATAACATTTTGCAATAAATTATAATGTTTCTCATTAGAGCGGATCGTACTAACTATACCATCAATTATAAATACATTATGTGGGTTCATCTCATCTTCAGCCAATTGACTGCGCACCGTCTGCCGCAATAATGTGGAGGAGACAAATGTCCAGCGTTTCATAGCACAGACACTGCCAGCTATAATGGATTCCGTCTTTCCTACACGGGGCATACCACGAAGTCCTATAACCTGATTCCCATCTTTTTTAAACAGTTCACCGAGAAAATCAACCAATAGACCTAGCTCATCGCGGGTGAAACGAAACGTCTTCCGATCATCTGAATCCCGTTCAATATATCGCCCATGGCGCACAGCCAGCTTGTCCACGAGCCTTGGAGACCGCAGAGCTGAAACTGTAATATTATCAACTTTTTTGAGCATTTCGCCCATCAGCATAATTTTCTCATCATCATTGGTCTCCAGCAACATTCCGCGAGTTTTTCCTTCAACTCCATTAATCGTCAGAATGTTAACTTCCAGCATCCCTAACATTGAAGCGATATCACCAAGCAGACCGGGTCTGTTCTTGTGAATCTTGTATTCCATATACCACTGTTTATATTCCACTTGTACACCTCATAGATTCCTTTTCCCTACCCTTTGCCAATACAGCAAAAAAAGCTGCCCCGGCAAAGCGGTCTTTTACACGGGTCATGTTAATGATATATAAAATAAAAATGAAAGGCAAGGTCAGTCCTGTAATAATTGCAGAAAAGCTCCCACAGGGGGAGCTTTTCCGCAAGCTTAGGCGTTGTCTTTCGCCAACTTGACCATGAGTTTAGCAATCGTTTGCTTTTCTTCATCGTTGCCGACATCCCATAGCTCTTTGATCGCACGGTTTTGAGTGTTTGCTGGATCCACTTTTTCATCAAGGAATTCCCCGATTTCAAAAGCCAGCTTTGAGATTGTGTCTTGACTCATCCCAAGTTTCTCCGCCTGTACAACCCGTTTACCTAGGAATTTCTTCCAGGTGTCAAAATTTTTGATTACGCTATCGTCTTGTGTCATCTTAAATCCTCCTTCATGTTTACGGTCAAACACCTGCATACAGGCTGTAAGCCGCCTTACGAGAGATTAAAAAACAACACTTATAATATGTCTCAGACGATAGATTCTTATGCTGGAGCTTTTCTCCAAGTTAAGCATTACGTAATCCAGCCACCGTTAGGGCTAATGATCTGCCCAGTAATATACCCGGATTCAGGCAATGCTAAAAAGTAAATCAGTGAGGAGATCTCGTTCGGTGTAGCCAAACGTCCCGCCGGAATCTCATCCTCCAGCATCCGGACCTCATCCTCCTGTAGGTTAGACAACATATTCGTATTAACCGCTCCTGGAGCTACCGCGTTCACAGTTACGCCAGAAGGTGCTAGTTCCTTGGCTAACGCCTTAGTAAAAGCATTTACTCCGCCTTTACTGGCTGAATAAGCGACCTCACAAGAGGCTCCCGATATTCCCCACACGGAAGAAACGTTGATGATTCGACCATAACGCTGGGATACCATGTACGGCATAAAAATCTGGCTGCACATAAAGGTCCCTTTCAAGTTAATGGCCATAATATCGTCCCATTCCTCTTCACTCACATCAGCCAGCATCCCATAATGAGATTTACCGGCATTGTTGACAAGAATATCCGGCTGCATTCCATTACTTTCAAGCTTCTCCGCCATTCGTACAATCTGACTGCGATCCTTCATATCCGCATTTACAGTCATTACCTTTGCTCCAAGGGCCATACAACGCCGAGCGACATCATTAGCAGCTTCATGTGAGTGCTTGTAGTGAATAACAATATTCATGCCTACAGAGGCAAACCGTTCTGCAATGGCGCCACCGATTCCCCCGCTGCCCCCTGTCACCAGAACTGTCATTTCTCCTAATGGTTTGTTGCTCTCTCCCAAAAGCGCCATTTAAGGACTCACCACTAGTGAAACAGCGAGCTGCTCCCAATTTACATGGGCATGTAAACGCTCATTCACTTCAGCTAAAGTAATCGATTCGTAAATAGGCAGAACTTCAAACAGGTCACCACCGCGGAATTGGTAACGTGTAAATTCATGTGCGATACTTTCAGGGGAGTTCAGCATGCGCAAATATCCGCCTATTTTCTTTTTCCGTGCCCGCTCGAAATCCTTCTCAGCAAAGCCAGACTTTAAGATCTGGTCCACTTCTTCTTTTATTCGTTTTAGCAGCAAATCCGGGTCCTTGGTATCTCCACCCATAGCTGAAAAAGCATATTGTTCTGAACTATTAAATTCATGGCCAAAGCTGTCTGAGATCAGTTCTTCATCATAGAGCTTTTGGTACAACGCTGTGCTGCTGCCAACCAGCAAATCAAGCATAAGCTTAGTGGCGAGATCACGCTTAAGCGCAGTTTCACCTGTAAGACCATCAACTTTTTCCTTAAATCCAAACATAATCTTAGGCATCGAAACAGCGAGTTTGCTTTCTAATCGCTTCGTAGCGACTTGTTCCGGCTCCTCTTCAAAAATACGCTTAATCTCACCTTGTTTACCATAAGATTTCCCCTGCTGATTGCTGCGAATCAACGAGAATACCTTCTCCGGATCCACACCACCCACTACGAACAACAGCATATTGCTGGGATGATAAAAAGAGTTGTAACAAGTGTACAGTGTTTCTTTCGTAATCGTACTAATCGACTCTATTGTTCCGGCAATATCAATCCGAACCGGATGTTTCGAATACATCGCCTCAATAAGGCCAAAGTACACGCGCCAGTCTGGATTATCTGCATACATATTGATTTCTTGACCAATGATCCCTTTTTCCTTTTCTACATTTTCATCCGTAAAATAAGGTCGTTGTACAAAATCAACGAGTGTACTAAGGTTGGTCTCTATGTTCTCTGTTGCCGAGAAAAGATAAACCGTCTGATCAAAACTTGTAAAGGCGTTAGCTGAAGCTCCATTTGAGGCAAAAGTGGCAAAAATATCGCCTTCTGGCTCTTCAAACATTTTGTGCTCCAAAAAGTGAGCTATACCATCAGGAACAGTGGTCTCTTCTCCACCTGCGACATGAAAATGGTTATCTACAGAACCATATTTAGTTGCAAATGTGGCGTAAGTTTTTTTGAATGTTGGTTTTGGCAATACATAAACCTGAAGCCCATTCTCCATCACCTCATGATAAAGGGTCTCTTGAAGTCTGTCGTATTGAATCTGTTCCATCTCTATTCCTCCTTCCCTGTCAAGAAATAAATCGTATCCAGCTGAAAGGTCTCCGCTGCAGCTTTTACTTCCCCTGCACCGATTTGTTCCACCTCTTCTAGCAGCTGATCCGCTGTCCGTTCTTTTCCTGACAACTGGCGGTTGAAGTCGTAAGAGATCATCTCAAAAGCAGAATCCGGAATCTCGGAAAGCTGATTGCGGATCATGGCTTTGGTCTGGCTTAACTCCAGATCACTGATATTGCCAGCTTTCATCTCTTCCAGTTGTTTCTCTATAATTTCAACAGCTTTGTTGTAATTTTGCGTTTCGATGCCTGATTGTATCGTTCCAATCCCCTTGTGACCGTCATAGCGTGAAGAAGCATAGTATGCAAGACTGGCTTTCTCCCGTACATTGACGAAGAGTTTGGAGTGCGGATATCCTCCTAATATTCCGTTGTACATAAGTGCGGACGCATATGTATCGTCCTTATACGTAATCGATGTGCGCAGACCCATGTTCAACTTGCCCTGACTGACATCCAGCTTCTCCTCTACCGTCCGCACCTCGCTGACGGATACTGGGACAAACTTGGAGCTATATAAGCCCACCTCCGACTGAATGCGTCCGAAGTGCTGCTGCACAAGCTTTTCAACTTCCTCAGTAGTCGTATCTCCCACAACATAGAGATCCAAAATAGCTCCATCCAGCCATGAGTTATAAGATTCGTACAAACTTTTTGGGGTAATCCGATCCAAATCTGCTCTTTGACCCAGTGGATGAAGACGATAGGGCTCGTTACGGCACATTTCTTCGATACAGCGTTCCGCAGCATAACGAATCTTATCATTTACGATAGATTCCAGCTTCTTGCGCACTGTTTCACGCTCTGTTGCAACATAGGAAGGACGGAAGCTTCCATCCTCCACCAACGGACGGGTCAGGACTTCTCCTAGGAAAGCAAAGGATTGTTCAAGTAAGCTCTCCTGACTCTGCACGAAGGAGTCATTAATGGTGTCCATGCGAAACTGAACAATCTGATAATCGCCTCTTTTATAAATATCAAAACCAAATCCAGCGCCATACAGCTCCTCCAAACGCTCACGGAATTGAGTAGTCTCTGGATAAGAAGCGGTACCTCTGCGGAGCACAAATGGAGCAAGTGCTGTAGGGGTGACCGTATCCTCATTAAGTGGGACGCCGGCATAAAGTGAGATGGCGTAGGTCTTGAACGCCTTGGTAGGCATCACGTGAATACGCATACCTGCAACGTTGCCATGCTGAAATACATTATTAGTCAAGTCCAAAACTCCTTTACCGCGTGGATAGTTGCTCATTAACATGTTTATGAATTAATAACCATTCTAAACCATTCCAAAGTAAGGAAGCAACCGGATGCCTCTTCCCGGTTGCTCTCTGGATTTACTTCTTTACTTATCTACATACAGAAAATATGCTGGCCGATAGTCTTGACCTGTGGACGAGTCCAAATCCATTTGGAGGTCGCCGTTTTAGGGTTGAAATAATACAAACATCCACCCGAAGGATCCCAGCCATTCAGCGCTTGCTGCACTGCTTTTCGTGCCTGCTCATTTGGCTCCAAATAAATCTGCCCGTCAGCTACAGCTGTAAAAGCCCCCGGCTGAAAAATAACGCCAGACGGCGTATTTGGAAAGCTCGGAGATTTTACCCGGTTCAAGATTACTGCAGCAACAGCAACTTGTCCTTCGAAAGGTTCACCTCTTGACTCACCATAGACGGCATTAGCCATAATTTTGAGATCATTTTCTGATAATCCCATCGTATTCCCTGAAGACAGAGACGCTGAATCCGAATTATTGGTTGTATTTGTTTTGTTACCGGTGTTGTTGTTTGCTGTATTATTTCCGGTTGCTGAAGCCGACTCTGTTGGCTTCCAGTTCTTAGTTGCGTTATACAATTTCAGCTTAGTCTTAGCGCCTACGATGCCATCAGACTTCATTCCAAACTTCCATTGAAACCACGTTACTGAATTTTTCGTTTTCGGACCAAACTGACTGTCTATTTTCCCTTCATAAAAGCCCAGATGTTTTAAACGTCCTTGCAACTCATAAACATCCTGACCAGAAGAACCGAGTTTAATCGGAGTCGTGCTGAAGGCAGGCAAGGCCTCTTCTTCAGGATGATTTAGTTCATGGACAAATGACGCAGCAGCACTTTGCTTGGTCTGTACTATGCCATTACCCTGGAGCAGCATTCCTGCAAACGGCGCGGCAGCAAGTGCAAGGGTTAAAGAAGCAAAGATCCACAACTTATGTTTCTTCATAGGGGTTCGCTCTACCTTTCTTTTGTGAGTTCTGCATGGATGGCTAAAGTTATTATGACGACTGTCAGGACATCCTATGCATTACTAAAAAAGAAGTAATAGCGTTTCATTGTAATTGAGAATAATTATCAACTATAATCGAAATAAGAAAACGTTGGAGTTGATATTAATCATGAATTTAAAGGACCACATTTTATTGTGGAACCACGCATTAATAGAAATTATTGATATACGCCATACTTTTCAACGATCAAGTGATCTGAATTCACATTATCAGCTGCCCTCAAGCGCATTCTTGTTGATCATAAACGGCAAGGCCGAAATACTGATTGACGAGGTCCCGCACGAGATCGGCAACTTTCATATCCTTCATGGTGGAAAAGGAATGAAAATTCAATTTTTACGCACGGAGGAACTACTGGAGTATTACTTAATTTTATATAAAGCAAACCTTTCACTCGCCTCACGCAACAATCTAAAAGCAATTATGGAACACAATAATCCCTTTAATCTTCAATATGGATTTACGCCTACTAGTCCACTGCCCTTATTTGATAAGATGGAGAACATGTTTACTGATTGGGGCAAAACAGGTCTTTTGGATCGGCTGCATGTTAAAACACTGTTTTATCAATGGATTTATGAGCTGCTTAGGCAGCTGCATACGTTGGGAACACAGTTAATACAACCTGATCCGCTAGATCAAGCAATTCGCTATATGCAGACTTATTATAAGGAAAACTTCTCTCTTGAAAAATTAGCTAAAGCGGTAAACAGCAGCCCTAGAACATTATCCAGATTATTCAGAACACGGCTGCAGACTAGCCCTGCTCAGTACTTAATCAGCATCCGCATGGAAAAATCGAAAATACTGCTCCTGAACACTGAGGCGAGCTTGCATGACATCGCAATTGCAGTAGGTTATCCTGATGGCTATTATCTAGGAAAAATGTTCAAAAAATATTACGGAACCTCCCCTGTCCGATACAAAAATAAATTGATCACCCAACCCAGTTGGCGTGATATGCCATCCCAAGGTGCGCAAACTGACATTGCCCGAACACAACCTCTCCGTTATATTGATTATGATAATCATTATCATTATAACGGAGAAGGGGAATTACCAATGTTTAGAAATGCCAAACCATCATTACTGCTCACCCTGTTATTATGCTTTACCATAGTGTTAAGCGCTTGTTCCACGGGAACCACAAATTCAAATGCGTCAAGCAATGGGACACCAACCCCCTCAGCAGAAACAAGTACAGGAGCAAATACAGACAAAGCTGCTGTCGAACAACAAACCCGGATAATTTCCACAGTTAAAGGAGACATTGCCGTTCCCACTAGTCCACAAAGAGTCGTAGTTCTTTATTTGCTCGGTGATGTACTGGCTCTAGGCATTAAACCTATAGGTGTATCCGATGTGTCCGAGGGTGCTGCATTTGAAGATGAGCTAAAAGATGTGCAAAAGCTTGGCACCTGGTTTGAGGCTAGCCCTGAAGCAATCCTTGCTCTAAATCCTGATCTTATCATCGTGCCGTCAGAGGAAACTTATGAAGCCCTCCACCAAATTGCACCAACAGTGTTAGTTCCGTATGAAAAAATGTCAACAGAAGAACGGGTGTCCTTTATTGGACAAGTCGTAGGCAAAGAAGATCAAGCAAAAGAATTATTTACTGATTTCCATAAAAAAGTTGAAGACAGCAAACAAAAGCTGCAAGAAGCTGGTATTCTGGATCACACAATATCCATCATGGAAGGTGGTAAAGACAACAGTATGGCTGTTGTGGCAAGCAAACAATTCGGACGTGGTTCGCAAATCATTTATGAATATTTAGGCATGAAGGCGCCGGAAATCATTCAACAGAAAATAGATACGGCGACTGGTGCGGATGGCGAATCCGTATCCTTTGAAGTCCTTGGCAAATACAGCGGTGACTATATCTTCCGCTCCTCTTATGATGGTATGGCTGATCTGACCCAAAACCCAATTTGGAACAATATCCCTGCCGTGAAAGAAGGCCGTTTGATGGAAATTGATTTTGGATTAGGTTATTACAGTGATATCTATTCTCTAAATGTGCAACTGGATTATATTGTTGAAGCTTTGCTTGCTGCACCAAGAGTCAAATAAGTACTCAGGATACAAAAAAGAGATGGTCCACTTCATAAAGTGGCCATCTCTTTTACTGTCTATTGAAGGTTTCGACGGGCTTGTCCAGCTTAGGAGCTGATCTTGTTATGCTGATATTGCTCAAGTGACACCAGCACCTCACGCGGCTTGCTGCCCTCGTAAGGACCGATGACTCCACGAGCCTCCATAGAGTCAATCAACCGGGCTGCACGGGTATAACCGACACGCATACGACGCTGTAGCAGCGACACTGAAGCCTGCTTAGCCTCCAGCACAATTTGTACGGCCTGCTCGTATAATTCATCCTGTGGCTCCTGATCCTCAGTGATTGTATCATCCACTTCAGGAACGATGGACTCATCGTATTCGGCTTCACCTTGACTGCTGACATATTGAACAATAGTCTCTACTTCTTGGTCGCTCATAAAAGCTCCCTGTACACGAATAGGTTTAGATGCGCCCATTGGCAAGAACAACATATCACCTCGGCCTAACAGCTTCTCTGCACCGGGCATATCCAAAATGGTACGTGAATCCACATTGGACGATACGCCAAAAGCGATCCGGGATGGAATATTAGCTTTAATTAAACCTGTGATTACATCTACTGAAGGGCGTTGTGTAGCGATAATTAAATGAATTCCAGCCGCCCGCGCCATTTGTGCAAGTCGGCAAATTGCATCCTCGACATCATTGGCTGCAACCATCATCAAATCAGCAAGCTCGTCCACAATAACAACGATATACGGGAGAATTGCCGCTGGATTCTCAGCCATTAGCTTATTATAACCTTCCATATTCCGTGTTCCCGATTTGGAGAATAGCTCGTAACGCTTCTCCATTTCCACAACAATCTTCTTCAAAGCAAGACTTGCCCGCTTGGGATCTGTGACAACCGGAGCCAGAAGATGGGGAATTCCGTTATACACATTCAGCTCTACCATCTTAGGATCGACCATGAGGAATTTAACTTCATCAGGTTTAGCTTTGTATAAGATGCTTGTTATAATCCCGTTGATGCAGACAGATTTACCGGAGCCTGTTGCACCGGCCACCAATAAATGGGGCATCTTAGCCAGATTGCCAATAATGGTCTGGCCGGAAATATCACGGCCAAAAGCAATCGATAATCTGGATTCAGCCTCCTGAAAAATCTGTGTTTCCATAACTTCGCGCATGGTAACAATAGACACCTCAGAGTTCGGAACTTCTATCCCAATTGCAGATTTACCCGGAATCGGCGCTTCCATCCGAATATCTTTGGCTGCAAGTGCAAGGGCAATGTCATCCGTCAGATTTACAATACGGCTAACCTTAACCCCAATATCCGGTTGTATCTCATACCTCGTAACCGCTGGGCCTCTTACTACCTCCAGCACCTTAGCCCGTACCCCAAAGCTTTCAAGTGTTGCTTCTAACTTACGGGCTGTCTGCATATAATCATTCTGATCTCCAGCTTTGCCACCATTGTTAGGTTTGGCTAGAAGACGGAACGATGGCAGCTTATATGGCTTCGGTGGAGGTGGTGCTGGAGGAGCAGGAATAATCTCTCCATCTGGAGAAGCACCTAGCAGGCCTTCCAAGTCTATGCTTACATTCTCCTCAGACTCATCCGCAGGCTGCTGCTTAACGGCATTAGGTCCGGCTACAGCAGGTTTAGCTGCTTCACCACGAGCTGCGGGTGAGAATTCACTCCACTCTTCCCGGTCTTCTTCGTTTAACCCTTCTGAACGGATATGTTCAAAGAAGTCACGAATAATAGGCGTCACAGGTTCAATATCCAGATCCGCATCATCAAAATCATGATCGATATCGTCTAATGGAATTACATGACTATCTGGAGTTAATCCCGAAATAATCGGACCGGTTGAAGCACTTGTCACAATTGGACCCTGATCGTCATCCTCAGAATCTGCTTCCACCTGTGAACGCGTGGAGCCTGAGAACCAGCCAGATATTTTTTTCAAAAGGACAGGTTGTTTGCGATTAGGCAAATACCGATCGTCTTCTTCCTCCTCGTCATCATAGACAGGCTGCTTCATCTGCCGAGCTTTAGCTGGAGCAGCTGCTCTAGAAGGTCTGGCCGCTACCGGAACCGCCTTCGGACGGTTTGCAGCATGGAGACGAATCCCCTCCACAAACTTAACCAAGCGCACTCGCAAAAGCGTAAAAATCTCCACATAGGACAAGTTGGTAATTAGCATAAAGCTGATCGCCAGCATGACGATCATAAGCAGCTTAGCGCCCAGACTACCAAAAAGCCATAACAGCGCTGCATACTCCAACCCGCCAATGTACCCTCCGCTTATATCCTTACCCAGCATATAGACATTGCTTTCGTTCGAGCCAGGTGAAAGTGATCCCGAAAGATCATTATGTATTTGTGTCATTACATTGCCAGGATGTAACAAAGACAACGGGCCAAGCTTCTGCTCCATTGCAGATATTGTGCTCATAAGGCACATAGACAATAGAAGCAGAAGCACGCCAGTATGCCTGCTGTTCCACGAGGAAGGCCATCTTCGATGGATCATCACCATAAGTCCATAAAAAATGCCGATAAGCGGCAACACAAAATAAAATCTCCCTAATAAGTAACCCGCCATACTTGAAAGTGAGCGCCCTACGGCTGCTTCACCAGACAGTGCAATGACGGAAATAGTTATTAATAAAATTCCATATATTTCATATTTTAAAACGCTGCCGAGCAGCGCTTTTTTCTTCTTCTTTTTTCGTTTAGCCACGCCAGCCACCCCCGGAACAACATTATACCATATAATGGCGTGGCGTACCTATGTTCTCTTTTGTCAGAAAATGAATCTTTATGTTAATGTAATTATCGAACCTGGAGAGAACGCCGGATCTAGATAACGGTTCAGCGGACAATCCAATAATCTCACAATCCGCGCACGTCCTTCCTCCATCGGTTCAACCTGCATCAGCATTCCCTGCACACTAACTTCTCGGGTTGCGGCATAATTGTTAAATGCCCCCTCCCACACCTGTTCCATTGCAACTACTGTGTACAGTGTCATTGCGTAATCCCTCCTGGAGTCGATGCTGAGAAATCCCCGCCGATCATTCGGTTAAGATGAGCAAGTGCCGCTCCGATCCCGCCGACCTCATCCATCAGACCATATTTAACGGCATCCAAGCCCCCCACAGCCGTCCCGATATCACGATTGAGCTCACCTGTCTTAAACATGAGATCACGGAACTGTTCTTCAGAAATACGCGAATGGGAAGTCACAAATTTAACGACACGTTCCTGCATTTTCTCCATATACTCGAAAGTTTGCGGCACTCCGATCACTAAACCATTCATTCGAATCGGATGAATCGTCATCGTTGCACTTTCAGCAATAATCGAATAAGTGGAGGAAACTGCAATCGGCACCCCGATGCTGTGCCCGCCTCCAATGACTACGGTTACCGTTGGCTTGGAGAGGGATGCAATCATTTCCGCAATTGCTAATCCCGCTTCTACATCTCCACCTACTGTATTTAAAATGATAAGCAGGCCTTTGATGTTTTTATTCTGCTCAGCTGCCACCAGCTGCGGAATGATATGCTCATACTTTGTTGTTTTGTTCTGTGGAGGCATAACAATATGTCCTTCAATCTGACCAATAATCGTTAAGCAAAAAATATCAGGCTCTCCACTTGGGACTACTGTTTGTCCAAGCTCCTTAATCGCTCCCATTGTAGTGGGCGGCATATTTTCATTAGGATTCGGATTAGTTTCTCCTGGGACAACTTCCTCATTTTTTGCTCCATTTGATCCTTCGATGTAGTTCATCTTCGCAGCTCTCCCTTGTTATATGCAGCTCTAGTCTGCTGTTGCCTTACTAACAATCCTTAGTATGACGTTTCAGGGTGCTGCATTATGCAAATTTCAGATTATGAACATACAAAAACCCCTTCTCCCGTGGAAACCGTCCAATATTTCCGGGGAAAAGGGGCTCAGCCCTAGCTATATATTCATTGAAGGAGAAACTCTCCTTACACTTCCATGATAATTGGCAAAATCATCGGTCTGCGGCGCGTTTGTTCATATAAGAAACGGCCCAGTGAATCTTTTACGCTTGTTTTAAGGGAAGCCCACTCATTTACTTTTTCACTCATCAGGCGTTGCAATGTACTGGATACAATTCGGTTAGCTTCGTCGAGCAGCCCTTCGGACTCCCGAACATAAACAAAACCACGTGAAATGATGTCAGGTCCAGAAACAATTGCACCATTCTGCTTGCTAAGTGTAACCACGACAACCAAGATACCATCTTGAGAAAGCAACTTACGGTCACGCAATACAATGTTACCAACATCGCCTACACCTAGTCCGTCAATCAATACGTTACCAGCTGTTACTTTGCCAGCCTTACGAGCGGCACCGCCTTGGATTTCAACAATTTCACCGATTTCAGTGATGAAAATGTTCTGTGGCTCTACGCCAACCGATTCTGCCAGCAAAGCATGTTTGCGCTGCATGCGGTATTCACCGTGGATCGGAATGAAGAATTTCGGTTTCATCAGGTTAAGCATAAGCTTAAGTTCTTCTTGACTACCGTGACCGGATACGTGAACGCCGGAGTTGGAACCGCTGTAAATCACATTAGCACCAAGACGGAACAATTCATCGATAGTACGGCCTACATACTTCTCATTACCTGGCACAGGTGTTGCCGCAATAATAACGGTATCGCCTGGCAGGATATCTACTTTACGATGACTAGAACGTGCCATACGTGTCAATGCAGACATTGGCTCGCCTTGGCTGCCTGTGCAAAGAACAACTACACGATTTGCTGCCATTCTATTCATTTCTTCCGGTTCGATCAGCATTCCGTCAGGTACGTTCAAATATCCAAGCTCTGAAGCGATGGATACAACGTTGACCATACTGCGGCCAATTACTGTAATCTTACGACCCGTAGATTCTGCTGCATTAACCACTTGTTGAATACGGTGCACATTGGAAGCAAAAGTTGCTACAACGACACGTTGCTCAGCCTTGCGGAAAATATCTTCCAGCACAATACCGACATTCTTCTCAGATGGGGTAAAGCCTGGTTTCTCAGCATTCGTACTATCCGACAAAAGAGCAAGTACGCCCTTTTGGCCAATCTCTGCCATCCGATGCAGATTTGCAAATTGACCGTTGACTGGGGTGTGGTCAAATTTGAAATCGCCCGTATGAACAACATTTCCTTCCGGAGTCTCAATGCATACACCCACGGAATCAGGAATACTGTGGTTGGTTCTAAAGAAAGTTACCTTAAGTGAGTTCCCCAATTGAATTTCTGAATCTTCGTTGATCAGAATCCGTTTGGTGTCACCCAGCAGGTTCGCTTCCTTCAATTTGTTCTCTACAAGACCTAAAGTCAATCTTGTTCCATAGACTGGAACATTCAAATTCTTCAGGACATAAGGTAGACCACCGATGTGATCCTCGTGTCCGTGAGTAAGCACAATACCTCTTACCTTGTCACGGTTCTCTGTCAAATACGAGATATCAGGAATTACGATGTCAATACCGAGCATATCCTCTTCCGGAAACTTGAGTCCCGAATCCACGACTACAATGTCAGCTCCGTATTGAATAACATACATGTTTTTCCCGATTTCTCCGACTCCGCCCAATGCGAAAATCGTCAATTTATCGTTGTTGTTTTTTTTGGACAAATGAATCTAACCCTCCTATGATGTTGGACGTCATACTTTTATTGGTAAATATCGAACTTCGATTATTTCAGCGGCGCTGAACACATTTCTTTCAAACAGCCAATAACTTCCAATCGACGAGGAAATTCCTGAAATCTGTAAAATGCGCAATGCGAAAGCTCCCGATTCCGGGCAGTAAAGTTCATATTGAAGCGGACAAACGCCGTCAAAATTCACCGTCGCGCCCCTCGCGCGAAGACATGTCATTTATTTAAACAGACTCATCTTGGGACCTATCCTGTCTCACAATGTATTACATTGACGGAAGATTACCGCATATTTAATTTTAACCGCACCCAGTCACTTAAGATCATTATACATGATTTTTTTGGCAAAAGACAAGTCATCCGCCTCGTATCCAAATTCTTTCCTTAAATTCGCCTCAATATTTCAGAAAAAAAATATAAATGCAAAAACCGGCTCCCTCAATAGAGTAGCCGGTTTAGAACGTACATCAGCAATGATTAATTCTTAGTGAAAAAGTGCTTCAATAAAAGCCGCTTCCGCTTCCGTTGGCGAAATAAGCGGCAATCTGACTCCGCCCACAGGGATCCCCTTGAGTCCTAAAGCATATTTTACAGCTGAAGGATTGGGCAGCGGTTGTGGGCATTCAAACATTCCTTTAAAAATCGGGAACAGCTGGCGATGAATCTCTCCAGCAAGCTGAACATTGCCGGAGGTATAAGCGTAAATCATTTCTGACATCTGCGCACCAACCACATGGCTAGATACACTTATAATTCCGTATCCACCGACAGCCAGACTGGGAAGACCTGAGGCATCATCACCCGTATATACACGGAAATCATCTGAACAAGCAGAGGCAATAAGTGTTACCTGATCTACAGACGCGCATTCTTTCGTAGCAACGATGTTCGGAATCTCAGCAAGCCGCAGGGTAGTGGCCACGCTCATACTTACACCTGTTCGACCTGGAACATTATATAGAATCACTGGTAATGAAGTCTCTGAAGCAATCGTGGAAAAATGCTGATAAAGACCTTCCTGATTCGGTTTATTATAATAAGGAACGACCAAAAGCACTCCATCTACGCCTATTTTCTCCGCTTCCTTCGTCAGATGAATGGAATGTTTCGTGTTATTGCTGCCAGTTCCAGCAATAACTTTACAACGTCCATTCGCCTTTTCCAGCACAAAAGAAAACAGCTGCAGCTTTTCCTCATCGCTTAACGTAGGCGATTCCCCTGTCGTTCCGCAGACAACCAAAGCCTCTGATTTCTGTACCTCAATTAAATAATCGACAAGCTGTGAAGTTACATCCCAGTTGATTTCTCCATCCCCATCAAAAGGGGTTACCATGGCTGTTATTAATCTTCCGAAATCCACTTTGAATTCCTCCTTGTCAGCGGTGCAATTCAAACATAGCATGCAGCGAACGCAGGGACTGCACCATATCTTCTTTTTTCACAAGCACCCATATCGTTGTATTCGAATCCGCGGATTGTAGAATTTGAATGTTTTGCGAGCTAAGCGCCTCAACAATGCGCGCCATAATACCAGGCACACCATTAATTCCGCCCCCGATAACAGAAACTTTGGCACAACCCGACAAACTCTTAGGTCGCAAACCCAGCTGCTGTAGAGCAGAAATAGCCTTCTCTGATTTGTCATCAAAAACCGTATAAAGAGCTTCCGTAGGTGTTACATTAATAAAATCAACGCTTATCCCGTTATCTGCCATACTCTTAAAGATTTGCAGCTGCACTCCGGTTCCGTTACCGTCCGGGCATTCCACAGAAATCTGTGTAACATTGCTGACATAAGCAATCCCTGTAACGAATCGATCCACAATTCCCCCTGCTTGGATATCGTTAAATCCTTCTGGATTCGTAACCAACGTACCTTCAGCTTCTGAAAAGGTTGAACGAACACGAACTGGGATCTGTGCCTGCATAGCAATCTCAACCGCACGTGGATGAATGACTTTTGCTCCCTGATGAGCCATATTGCAAATTTCAGTATAACTAACGTAAGTTAATGGCTTAGCATCTTCAACGATCCGTGGATCTGCTGTAAGAATCCCGTTAACATCCGTATAAATATCCACCATATCAGCATGAAGAGCAGCACCCAGTGCTGTAGCAGAGGTATCACTGCCGCCACGGCCTAAAGTTGTCAAATCACCCGCTTCAGTCTGGCCCTGGAACCCGGTAACAATAACCACCTTATCCTCACGCAGCTCACGGAGAATGCGTTCCGGACGTACATCCAGAATTCTGGCATTACCGTAGTTGCTGTCTGTCAGAAATCCTGCCTGAGCTCCCGTTAATACTGTAGAAGCGATGCCTTCATTCTCCAGCAGCCCACATAGAGTAGTAGCTGAAATAATTTCACCACAGCACATCAAGAGATCTTTTTCCCGGTCTGGAAGTGCATCTCCGTTCTGCACGGCCCAATCCAGCAAAGTGTCAGTTGCGTAAGGCTCTCCACGACGGCCCATAGCCGATACAACAATTACAAGGCTATAGCCACTAGCCAGCTCCCTTTTGACATTGCGGATTACGTGTTCTCTAGCTTGCGGTGTGGATAGCGATGTTCCTCCGAATTTTTGTACCAGAATACCCATGTATAATTCCCCCATTATTATCAAAGCAAACACACTAATCATTCGTGAAAAGATTACGGTACGTGAGCTTATTCGTTAAGTAAGTTGTTAAATGGCTGTACCGCCCTCGAACCTGAGGACGGTAGCAATACTGCTTATATTTTTTTGATAGCAATGAACTTAGCTGGTTCCACTACGTTATCTTGGCACTTCTCATTGCTCATTTGGTGCATCTCCCCTTTTATTGTCCACAACAAAATCAGCCGAGCTCTGTCAATTTTCTATGCTGAATGAAACCGTTCGATGATCATCGGCTGTAGTTGTTTACCTTGCAAAGCGGCATAGCAAGCTTCCGGGATAAGATCCATGCGTGCCACGAGCGAGTTAGGTTTACCCTCAGGGTTATCTTGACCGAATGGTACAAAATAAATATGTTTAGCCACCAGAAGCTTAGCAATATTCGCGGCATTTAGGCCCAATCCATCATTTGTAGATATCGCTAGAACTAGTGGACGTCCGTTGCGCATCTGCGATTTAGCTGCCATTAGCACGGGACTATCCGTCATGGCATTAGCCAGTTTACTCGTTGTATTTCCTGTGCAAGGTGCTATTGTCAGCACATCCAGCAGCTTGGAAGGACCCAGCGGCTCCGCTTCAACAATTGTAGAAATGATATCATTCCCTGTTATATCTTTCAACTGTTTTAACCAATTTTGCGATGTCCCAAAGCGGGTGTCTGTTCCTAGTACAGAGGCAGAAACTATAGGTACTACGTTTGCTCCCCCGTCTACGAAGCGCTGAATTTGTGGCATTACCTCAGCAAAAGTGCAATGAGATCCAGTGATCGCATACCCTACTGTTTTTCCGTGCCAATCCATTTTATTCCTCCCCCTTGATTAAAGCCTCGTCCGAAATCGACTGTACCAGCGCATTTGCCATAATAATCCCAGCGCTTTTTGGAGCTACAATGCCAGGGAGTCCTGGAGCCAGCATCGCCTTAATCCCACGTTTCTCAGCATAACGAAAGTCACAGCCGCCTGGTGCAGATGCCAGATCAATAATTACGCAATGCGGCGCAAGCCGCGAGAGCACCTGCGCGGTGATGATCATACTTGGTATCGTGTTAAATATAAGATCCACATCCGGTACGTGAAGCAGCAACTCATTGGTCATAAAAGGCTTCCAGCCCATTTCCTCAGCACGTGCATAATGTTCTTGTTTTCTGACACCAACCTTTACACTGGCCCCCAGTCCCTGTAGACTTCGAGCCATTGTAAATCCAGTTCTACCTAAACCCAGCACCATTGACTTCGAGCTGTGAATTGTAAAATCCGTGTTCTGAATGGCCATTACCAGCGCTCCCTCCGCTGTCGGGATAGAGTTGTAAATAGCCACATCATCACGATTAAGCAGTTCGATTAACTTCAGTGAGTACTGGGTACACATCCCGCGCAAGTAACTTTTAGCCATACCGGTATACACTAAACAATCGGATGGCAGCGCAGTGAAATGCTCCTCCAGAATCGTTAAACGCTCAGAAGAAAATAGAGCACTAATATTTCCTTCATCATCACAGCCTACCGTAGGCAACACTAATACATCTGCATTACTCAGCAGCTCTACCGTCAATTGTTCCAGGCTCACCCCTGGGCTAGGGGCCTCCCACTTATCGAACCCGGCAGCGCTTACCGTCGCATCCAATTCCACACATTTCCGAATCACTTCAAGCTGTCTCGCGTCCCCGCCCAGGAACACGATCCTGACGCCAGTAAGCATAGGGATGACGCTCCTTTCAACATACACTATCGACTATAAAGCATCTTATGCTGGGCATAGTTAATGGGTGAAGAGCGGAAATGAAATCCCCGGCACGCATGGCTGATGATGAACTAACGGGTTACGGGTTACGGCTGATGAGTTAAGGACCGAGATGCAACTATTTGTGTATTTTTTGCCTTTTAGGAGGAGTTTCGGACTGGAGAGCTCTAATTCGATGTAAATAGGTTCGATAACAGGTGTTATTGATCAAATAGTGACACTGGGGTCCGAAAACAGCCGAATTAAGCAGAATTGTTGTAAATAAGAGCACTGGGGTCCGATAGGGGCTTCGTCTTTACTTTGACGGTAGGGTTAGAGTAGTGGCAGAGCGCCAATGAAAATGCTGAGTTTATTCGATGGGGAAGTCGGGGTTAGTTGTATAACAATCGAAGAAATTAAAGTTTTGGATAATTAACTCTGCATAATAAAAAAAGCTCACGAATCATGCCTTGGGCATGAATTCGTAAGCTTTTTAAATGAATTGTAACAACAATCTTACTTGCCAGTATGGCCAAAGCCTCCGGCTCCGCGTTGAGTTTCGGACAACTCTTCCACTTCCACCAAATTAACCACTGGAACGGCTTGAAATACCATTTGGGCAATCCGCTCATTGCGAGCGATAGCAAAAGGCTCCTGCCCCAGATTGATCAAGAGCACTTTGATCTCTCCGCGGTAATCGGCGTCTATAGTTCCAGGTGTATTCAAGCAGGTAATCCCGTGCTTCAAGGCCAGTCCACTACGCGGACGGATCTGCGCTTCAAGCCCCTCTGGCATAGCCAGTGAAATCCCTGTTGGAATTAATGCCCGCTCTCCTGGTGCAAGTACAATTTCACCCGCAACGGCAGCATAAAGATCATAACCGGAAGCTTGCTCCGACATTTTACAAGGAAGATTTACATCCTCGTTTCCAGCAAGTTTATTGATTTGTACGTAATAAGACAAGATCATCTCTCCTAACATTTGCAATAGCTTTATCTGATGAGCCTACCATCGCTAAAGAAAGCGGCTCCGCGAACATATGGTCCAGCACACTGTTGATATTGTCCATCGTCACTAGCTGAATTTTGGCGATCATATCGTCCAATGTATTATGTCTTCCGAGCATAAGTTCATTTTTTCCGATACGGTTCATTCGGCTGCTAGTGCTTTCGAGACTAAGAATGAGGCTGCCTTTAAGCTGCTCCTTACCTTTTCTCAGCTCATCTTCACTGAGGCCGTTGGTAGCAAGTTCGTACATCATTTCCTTGATTAACTCCATGACATCCTTTGTTTGCTTGGGCGCTGTTCCAGCATAGACCGTAAACAGACCAGAATCTGCCTGGGAGCTGTGATAGGAATACACCGAATAAGCTAATCCGCGCTTTTCACGAATTTCCTGGAACATGCGGGAGCTCATCCCTCCGCCTACGGCATTATTAATCAGCACCATAGCATACTGCAAGGGATCGCCAGAACGGACACCTGGTAAGGAAAGACAGATGTGATTCTGCTCTGTTTTCTTGCGGTGAAATAAGAGCTCTCCATAGTAATCTGGTGGAGTCAGCGGCGCACTTGTACCATGATTATCAAAAGAACCAAAATGCTGTTCCAGCAGTTCAATCAATCCATCACTAATGTTGCCGGCAACGCTTATAACCGTATTCTCAATCGTGTATTGTTCCTTCATATACGCCCGAAGATCATCCGGCTTCATTTCCATTAGCCGTTCCTTCAAGCCAAGGATGGAATACGCAAGCGGATGGTCCTTGTAGGCAGCAGCACACATCAAATCATGCACAAGATCATCCGGCGTGTCCTCGCACATGGAAATTTCCTCAAGGATGACATTTTTTTCTTTCTCCAGCTCTTCAGCGTCCATCCGTGAACGGAAGAACATATCCGCTAACACATCTACAGCGATAGGCAGATGCTCATCCAATACTTTAGCATAATAACATGTATATTCCTTTGAGGTAAACGCATTTACATTGCCGCCGATGGCGTCAAACTGCTCAGCAATATCCTTGGCGCTGTACCGATCCGTACCTTTAAAAAGCATATGTTCTACAAAATGGGATATCCCGTTGTTTCCAGGATGTTCATTCCGAGAGCCTGTCTTTACCCAGATTCCGAAAGAAACGGACCGGCCGGTCGGGATTTTCTCCATTACCACTCGTAAACCATTGGATAACACTATTTTTTCCACTTCAAGTCCTCCTGGCTAATAGCCATGTTCTATCTAATTTAATTACACGTGCCTATAATCCTACCAGAAATACATCTCTCACTCAACATTAGAGGGGATTAGCCGCTCTGCTGAGAGCGTTTGACTAACTGTGCCTAGCTGTAACCCTTTTGCTTTGATTCCACGTATCATGGCCTTCAGAGCTTTGGAGGATGCGGCTGTGGGATGCATTAGGACTAGAGTGCCGGGTTCCGCTTTGCTTGTGATTTTGGCAACCACAGATTCAGGAGACGGATTTCGCCAATCTACGGTATCTACGGTCCATAGTACGGTTTTGAGCCCTAAGCTGCCTGCAATTTCTACCGTCTCCTGATCGAAATCACCAGAAGGGGGGGCGAACCATTTATTAGTGACTCCAAGCGATTCCTTTAACAGCTTTTGTGTCTTCTCAATTTCTACAGTAGCTCGTGCACGACTTAAAGTACTCATATTAGGGTGGGTATAAGCGTGATTCTCCATCTCATGACCGCGTTTTAGCATTTCTTTAGCCAGTTCCGGGTTTTTACTCAGCCAGCTCCCATCCAGAAAAAACGTAACTTTAACGTTCTCTTCATCCAAAACATCCAACATTGGCACAATGTACTCATTTCCCCACGCCACATTAATCATCAGCGATACCATCGGCTTAGCCGGATTCCCACGATATATGGGTTCAGCCCCCAGTTGATTCAGGGATATCTGTGGTTCGATCTGCCGATACACAAATTTTATAGGTTCTTTTGGTGCCAAAAGAGCATTCCGATATGTACTCTCTACATCAATTTCAAGCCCGTTATAACCCGGAATCGCCTTCCATACCCGATCAACCACAGCATTCACTGGAGGGGCATTAAGCTTGGCTGCGGCGGTCTCAATCCGTGCCCGAAGATCATTGTTCTCCGCCTTAGAAATATCCTTCCACACAGCTAGGTCATCCTGCGGCTTCAATTGCGCAAGCATGTCCTTTACCGGTCCCTGAGTGCTGCCAATTCCTATCACGATCGCAATACAAGCAACCACTAAAGCCACTTTTTCCGTCTTCATGACGACTTCCTCCCCGGTAGAAACGACTTGTAGTCCGTTCCACACGAATACAAAGACACTTTGTCCCAATCTATGAAACAAGAGAGGAATTTATGTCATAAGAACAGAGGCCAGAGGCGTGATAGTGATGCACATTACTTTATTTCATATAAAAAAAGAGCCAGAACGCAATCGCTTCTGTCTCCTTTTATTATGCTATTAGGTACTTTAGAAAAGGTACCTCTACAATCGAAACTTAAGCTTTAGCTCCAGTTTCCGAAGTCAATACCGCTTTACGCGACAGGTTAACCCGGCCTTGTTGGTCGATTTCGGTAACTTTAACGGTAATTGTATCCCCGACAGCTACAACATCTTCAACCTTAGCTACGCGCTCAGTAGACAATTGGGAAATGTGTACCAATCCGTCTTTACCCGGAATTAGTTCAACAAATGCTCCAAATTTCTCAATACGTCTAACTGTACCCACATAGATTTCTCCAACTTGTACTTCACGCACAAGTCCTTCGATAATCGAACGCGCCTTTTGGATCATTTCTTCATCTGAAGAACCGATAAAGACACGGCCATCTTGTTCGATGTCGATTTTTACGCCGGTTTCTTCAATAATTTTATTGATAATCTTACCGCCAGCACCGATAACATCACGGATTTTGTCCGGATTGATGTTGATAATAATGATTTTTGGAGCATATTTGGACAGATTAGGTCTTGGCGCAGAGATCGCTTCATTCATTTTGTCCAAGATGAACAGACGGCCTTCTTTAGCCTGCTGAAGTGCATCCTGAAGAATTTTGCGATCGATACCGGCAATCTTAATGTCCATTTGAATAGCTGTAACACCTTCTGCTGTACCAGCTACCTTGAAGTCCATATCTCCGAGATGATCTTCCATACCTTGAATATCCGTCAGGATGGAGACATGCTCTCCGTCTTTGATCAGACCCATTGCTACGCCGGCTACAGGTGCTTTGATTGGCACACCAGCGTCCATCATAGCCAGAATGCTGGCACAGATACTTGCCTGGGAAGTAGAACCGTTAGATTCAATCGCTTCTGATACTAGACGAATCGTGTACGGGAATTCAGTTTCACTAGGAATAACCTTGGATAATGCACGTTCTCCAAGTGCTCCATGACCGATTTCACGGCGTCCTGGTGCTCTAAGCGGACGAGCTTCCCCTACGCTGAACGGCGGGAAGTTGTAATGGTGCATGAAACGTTTCGTTTCAGTAGGATCGATTCCGTCAAGAATTTGCACATCACCTAGTGCTCCAAGAGTACAAACGCTAAGGATTTGTGTTTGTCCACGTGTAAACAGACCGGAACCGTGTGTACGCGGTAACAGACTTGTATCACATTCAATCGGACGGATTTCATCAAGTTTACGTCCATCTGGACGAACCTTATCATGTGTGATTAGACGTCTTACTTCATCCTTCACGATATCATGTAGGACTTCTTTAACATCTTTCAGAAGCTCCGGTGCTTCTATGTACTTCTCTACGAAATACGCAACCGCTTCATCATTAACGACATCAATCGCTTCCTGACGCGCATGTTTTTCAGCTATTTTAACGGCTTCCACCAGACGAGCCTCAGCAAATGCACGGACCTCAGTATTCACGTCAGCATTCACTGTATGCAGCTTCACAGCCATTTTTTCTTTACCAGCCACTTTAACCAGTTCTTCAATGGTTGCAACGATCTTGCGGATTTCATCATGACCGAACATAATCGCTTCGAGCATCACATCTTCCGTCACTTCGTTCGCTTCTGCTTCAACCATCATGATTGCATCCTTCGTTCCAGCAACCACCACATAAACATCACTGATTGCTTGCTGAGACATATCCGGATTGATCACAAACTCTCCATTAATCCGACCTACAGCAACGCCGCCGATGGGTCCATCAAAAGGCACATCGGAAATACTAAGTGCAGCTGAAGTACCGATCATAGCAGCAATATCTGGTGCGCAGTCCTGATCCACACTCATTACCATATTCAATACCTGAACATCGTTACGGAATCCTTCAGGGAATAGTGGTCTGATTGGACGGTCTGTCAAACGGCTTGACAGAATCGCTTTCTCACTCGGTCTACCTTCCCGTTTAATAAATCCGCCAGGAATTTTACCTACCGCATATAATCTTTCCTCATAGTTAACTGTAAGCGGGAAAAAATCCAGATCCTTAGGCTCTTTTGAAGCCGTAACGGTACATAATACCGAAGTATCCCCGTAACGCACCATAACGGCTGCGTTTGCTTGTTTAGCCAGGCGGCCCGTTTCCAGCACAAGGCGTCTTCCACCCAGCTGCATTTCTACACGTTTTTCCATAAATACCTCCTTGAATAGTAGTAGACCCGCAGTCTAAAATAGCAGGTTCACATATCGATCTAAATGAATTGGAAAGGCTTGTCCCAAAGGAGGCTGCCTATTCTGTATGCATATAAGAAGAAACGGCTGGGCCTTACTGAAAAGTAAAGTCGCCGTTTTTGCGAATAATCTCATCGATCCTAATATTAAGTTTTCCCTAAATTTTCAAAAAGCAACCCAGCTGTCCCGCTGTCGCTCCGAGAAGGACATACGGTATACAACCAGGCTGCTTTAAGAGTAATCTTATGGAAAATTAACGACGCAATCCCAGTCTTTCGATCAGGGCGCTGTAACGTCTGATGTCTTTGTTTTTCAAATACGCCAGAAGTTTACGACGTTGTCCAACCATTTTCAACAATCCACGACGGGAGTGATGATCTTTCTTGTGCGTACGCAAGTGGTCAGTCAAATTAACGATGTTCTCCGTTAGGATAGCAACTTGCACCTCAGGGGATCCAGTATCGGATTCGTGAGTTTTGTGCTCGTCGATCAATTGATGTTTACGTTCTTGAGTTAATGCCATCCTGTTCACCTCCTTCAATATAATCGCCACTAGCCTCGTCACCGTCGGTGAGAACGTGCAACCAAGCTAAGGTTATGATGCTGTAAGCCAGCAACGTTACTTAGTATAGCATCTCCATTAACAAAAGTAAACGGCTTGTCCGGGATGACTATAAATTATACTCCAGAATCTTCTTCGCGGTTTCTGCATCCTCGCCAATCTGAGTAATCAATGCTCCAATGGAGTCAAACTTCCGTTCTGGACGAATGTAAGCTACCAATTCTACCTTAAGCTCTTGATCATACAGGTCACCCTCGAAGTCAAAAAGATGAACCTCAAAGCTCGGAGTTAACACACCCTCATGAAAGGTTGGTTTAACACCCACATTCATAACCCCATACAGAACTTTATCCTTATAAAAGACTCGGACCGCATATACACCTTTGGTCGGAATGACAAAATGATCACTGAGCTTCAAATTGGCAGTTGGAAAACCAATTGTGCGGCCTCTCTTCTCACCATGCCCCACTTCACCACGCAGATGATAGCAACGTCCGAACCAGGAGTTTGCCAGCCCCAGATCTCCATTTTGGAGACTTTTACGAATGCCGGAGCTGCTAACCTTTTCACCTTCAAGCAGAAAAGGAGGAGCAACTTCCACATTCATAACACCTTCACCCAGTTTGCGAAGCATCTCAACATCGCCTTCACCTTGGTAGCCAAAGCGAAAGTCAAAGCCAACAACTGCTGTTACAATATGTAGCGGTAAAAGCATAACAGAGACAAAATTCTGTGGACTAACCCGGGAAAGCTGCTCATTAAATTCAACAACATACAGGATATCGACACCCATGCTGGCAAGAATCTCTTGCTTTTCAAAGGGTGGCGTCAAGTACCCTTCATAATCTCCCTTACCCATAACATCTTTGGGATGAGGATGAAATGTAAGGACTGCAGCCGGCACACCTTGTTTACGGGCTAAGGCTACAGCGGATGTAATGACGCTGGCATGTCCACGATGCAGGCCGTCAAACTGCCCTAGAGCAGCCACTTGAGGTTGTGCCCATTCGGCAGCAGTCTCCGGCGACATCGGATAGGTTAACGTTACGGTTCTCACGCTGTTTCTCACCTACAATTCACTTGGTAAAATTGATTTAAGCTTGTGCAAACACCTTTACTGGGGCAATAGCACCTGTCTCTTCCAGCTCATAAATGCCAAGAAACAATCCCTGAAGATCGTATAGCCGAATTTGACCTGTTGTCTTCACTTCTGGAGCAATGAACCGCGAAGACAAACGTTGCCCTTGCAGTGCTGCCTTCTTCTTCTCATCCATAACGGTATGCTTAGGCAAATGCGAAATTGCCTCATCAGCAGCGATTAAATGATCTTCCAATGTTCCGGCTTCCTTGTGCGCGGCAATATCCTCAAGGGATAAACAATGGCTGGCAGAAATTCCTGCCGACATTGTTCTCTCCAGCTTCACCATTACACCCGGCAGTTCAAGCGCACGACCGATATCTACACAAAGTGTACGAATATACGTGCCTTTGGAGCATAATACCCGGAAAGTGATGTCGGGATGATTACCTTCCCAAGTCATATCCGTCATTTCGATTTCATAAATCTCTACTTCGCGACTTTTCCGTTCAACGGTTTTGCCTTCTCTAGCCAATTCATAAAGACGTTTGCCGTCGACTTTCACCGCAGAGTACATGGGAGGAACCTGAGAAATTACGCCTTTGAAAGAGGCAAGTACTGCAAGAATCTCTTCCTCAGTTATATGAACCTCATCAACAGTTTCCGTAATGGTTCCAGTTAAGTCTTCAGTATCACTGGACATCCCCAGTCTCAGTGTTGCCACATATTCTTTGGGCAGCTCCTGAATATACTCCACAACGCGAGTCGCACGTCCCAGACAAAGCGGCAATACACCAGTCACTTGGGGATCTAGTGTCCCCGTATGACCAATTCGTTTCATGCCGAGAATCCGACGTGCCTTGGCTACAACATCATGTGAAGTGAAGCCTGCCGGTTTATAAACCGCCAGAACACCTTCTAATTCACTCATAAATGACGTCTTACCTCCTCAAGCACCTGAGCTATTGCCTCTTCAAGCGTAGCTTCTATACGCGCACCTGCAGCACGGGTATGACCGCCGCCTCCAAACGTTTGCGCCAATGCAGCCACGTCAACTTTACCGGCAGAACGCAGGCTAACCTTGACCGCATGTTCGTGAATAACTTTAAAAAGAATGCCTACTTCCACGCCCCGAATATTACGAGGGTAGTTTACGATTCCTTCCAAATCTTCATTAGCAGCAGCACATTCGATCATATGCTCGGGTGTAACATATAGCCAGGCAATATCTCCTTCAGGAGATAATTCCAGCGTATTTAAGGCTTTATTTAATATTTTAACCTGTGGCAGCGTCATTTCTTCAAGCAATGTCTCAGCGAGTTCAGGACCGTTAACCCCAAGGGATAATAGCTCAGATACAGCTGCCATTACTTTTGGTGATGTGTTGGTATAACGAAAACCACCGGTATCTGTTAACAGACCCGTATATATAGCTGTGGCGATATCAATATCCCATTCGATCTCGAATGTCTTCAGCAGGTCGAACAAAATTTCCGCTGTCGCAGCTGCATCCGGTTTGATTAAATTAACGAATCCATAACCGTTATTTGTTGGATGGTGATCAATGTTCAGGATAAGAGCCTCATTCGCAAAATAGCGATTTGTCAGCCCTACTCGCTGAAAATCCGCACAATCCACACAGATGACGTTGCTGTATTGACGGGGCGGTTCACTAGAGGCCATATTGATGATTTCATCCGAATGCCATAGGTATTCCATTCGCTTCGGGATCGGTCCTTCATTCAGCATAGTATATTTTTTGCCCAGACATGAGAGAAGCCAGCCCACCGCAAGGGTGGAGCTGACTGCATCTCCGTCCGGCTGAACATGCGACACTACAAGGTAATCGTCGTGTTCCAGCAGAAACTCACGGGTCTGCTGGAGACTTTGTTCATAGCTCTGCATTCGCCGTCTCCTTTTTAAAGGTTGTTCAAAATAGCATAACGCTATTTTGAACCCCACTTTAATCACTTATTTCTAATCGTTCTTATGAAGCTCTCCAAGAAGCTTCTCAATATGACTGCCATAAGCGACAGATTCGTCGAACTTGAAGATCAGCTCCGGTGTATGCCGAAGGCGAATGGCCTTGCCAAGCTCTGAGCGAAGAAAACCATTGGCTTTCTCAATCGCTTTAAGCGAGTCTGACTTCTGCTCTTCATCCCCGAACACGCTTAGGTATACCTTGGCTTGCGATAGATCGTTAGTCACGTCTACGCCAGTTACAGTTACAAAACCGATTCGAGGGTCTTTCAGACCGCTTTGGATAAGTTGACTAAGCTCTTTCTTGATCTGCTCGCCCACTCGTCCTGCTCTAATTTTAGACATCTATATTCACCTCTTCGCTTAGCGCTCTACAGTTTCCATAAGAAACGCTTCGATAATGTCGCCCTCTTGGACGTCATTATAGCGTTCCAAAGTTATGCCACATTCATAACCTTGCGCCACTTCTTTGGCATCATCTTTGAAACGTTTCAAAGTATCAACCTTACCTGTGAACACTACGATTCCGCTACGGATCAAGCGCATTTCAGCATTACGGGTAATTTTACCGGAAGTAACCATACATCCTGCAATGGTACCCACTTTGCTGATTTTGAACACGCTGCGAACTTCCGCGTGACCGATAACATTCTCTTTATAGATAGGATCGAGCATACCTTTCATGGCACTTTCGATTTCTTCAATTACGTTGTAGATAATGTTGTGCAGACGAACATCTACTTTTTCTTGCTCAGCAGCTGCTTTGGTCTGTGCGTCTGGACGAACGTTAAAGCCGATAACGATAGCATTCGATGCTGCTGCAAGCGTAATATCAGATTCAGTAATCGCACCAGCACCGCTGTGAATGATCTTCACGCGCACGCCTTCCACTTCGATCTTAGCCAAGGATCCTTTAAGGGCCTCGACTGAACCTTGTACGTCAGCTTTGATAATCACGTTAAGGTCTTTGATCTCGCCATCTTTAATGTGCTGGAACAGATCATCCAAAGTTACACGGGTGTTCGTATTCAGCTCAGATTGACGTTGGGAAGTAGAACGTCTATCAGCAATCGCACGCGCTTTACGCTCGTCTTCAAAAGCCATAAACGGATCGCCAGCTTGTGGCACCTCAGTCAAACCAGTAATTTCTACTGGAGTAGATGGTCCAGCTTCTTTGATCTTACGACCTTTATCATTGACCATCGCACGTACACGTCCGAAGCAGTTACCTGCTACAAAGGCATCGCCGACTTTCAACGTACCGTTCTGAACGAGTATACGAGCAACTGGTCCACGGGATTTATCAAGCTCAGCTTCTATAACAGTACCGCGTGCCCGTTTGTCAGGGTTCGCTTTGTACTCATTAACTTCAGCTACGAGCAGGATCATTTCCAGCAGTTCTTCCAAGTTAATACGTTGTTTCGCAGAGAGGTTAACGAAGATGGTATCTCCACCCCACTCTTCAGGAACAAGTTCATAACTTGTAAGCTCTTGCTTCACCTTATCAGGATCCGCACCCGGTTTGTCGATTTTATTAACAGCGACAATAATCGGAAGTCCAGCAGCCTTAGCGTGTGCAATAGCTTCAACGGTCTGAGGCATAACACCGTCATCAGCAGCTACTACGATAATTGTCATATCCGTAACCTGTGCACCACGAGCACGCATAGCAGTAAATGCTTCGTGACCAGGTGTATCAAGGAACGTGATTTTCTTTTGGTTGATTTCGACTTGATAAGCACCGATGTGCTGAGTGATTCCGCCGGCTTCGCCTAGCGTCACATTGGTCGAACGAATAGCATCAAGTAGTGTAGTTTTACCATGGTCAACGTGACCCATAATAGTAACTACTGGAGGACGAGTCTGAAGATCCTCTTCATTGTCATTCTCTTCCACTGTTTCGAAGCTGTCCTCGTCAACAGGAATCTTCACTTCTACTTCTACGCCAAATTCAGCAGCGAGTAGCAAAATGGTGTCGATATCAAGTTCTTGGTTGATGGTAGCCATAACACCCATCGAAATCAGCTTTTTGATTACTTCAGAAGCATCCTTGTGAAGCAATTTCGCTGTTTCACCAACGGTCATGCTGCCACGAACGATGATTTTCTTAGGTGTGTTATCGATCTTCTCGCGGTGTACCATTGGCTGGTTCTTGCCACGGCCGTTCTTACCACCACGACCGCGGTAGTTACCACCTTTACCATCATCGAAACGTCTTTGATTATTATTCGGTCTGCCACCAGTTGTGTTCTTTTTAGGACCTCTGTCATCACCGCGTGTGAAACCTCCGCCTGTGCCAGATTGACCTTGTGGACGGCTGTCAGTGCGTGGTGCACTGCTTTGTCCTTGCGGACGGCTGCCACTTGTGTTGCTGCCTTGTGGACGGCTTCCACCAGTGTTGCTGCCTTGTGGGCGGCTACCACCAGTAGTGCTGCCTTGCGGACGGCTGCCACCGGTATTGCTACCTTGTGGACGGTTGCCGCCAGTATTACTGCTTTGCAGACGGCTGCCACCGGTATTGCTACCTTGTGGGCGATTGCCGCCAGTAGTGCTGCCTTGCGGGCGGCTGCTGCTAGTACTGTTAGTACGTGGAGCACCGCTTTGTTGCGGACGTGCATTCTGCGTTGAACCTGTTTGTGTTCTGCGGGAATCTTGTCCGCTTTGGGGCCTTGGGGACGTCGTCGATTGGTTGTTGTTTTGGTTACTGTTCATACCTACCTGCTTTTCCTGTTGATTTTTGTTGGCATTCTGAGCACTTTGAGGTTCGGCTGTTACCGCACCGGTTGTTACCGGCCGGCTGCTGGTGCCGGTATCCCGCTTGGCTGCAGCGTTTGATTTGATATCCTTAAAGAACTGTTCAACTTTGTTCACGGATCCATTCTCCATGACACTCATATGATTATTCACAGGGACATTCAAACGCTTCAGAATAGTAATAATTTCTTTACTGCTCATGTTTAGTGACTTGGCGTATTCGTACACGCGCAATTTATCTTTGTTCTCTTCTTTAGTCAATAAATCCACCTCCGACAGTATCTCCGAGTTGCTTGGAGATCATTTCCGCGAATCCTTTATCCGTAATGGCCAGTACTACACGCTGGTCTTTACCAATACTTGCACCGAGTTCATCCCGGTGAAATGCGATTACTAGTGGAATATCGTAAGTTCCGCATTTATCACGGAACTTTTTTTGGGTATTATCTGAAGCGTCACCTGCCAGAACGACCAGCTTCGCCTCTGAAGACCGTACAGCTTTGAGTACAGCCTCGTCACCGGTGACTATCTTGCCTGCTCTCATGGCAAGCCCTAAATAAGAAAGCGCCTTACTCATTATCCTCACTATCCTTTGCTGCTAGAAACTGCTCTTCCACGGAAGTAAACTCCCGGGCTAGCTGGGCGTAGATTTCAGGACTCACTTGACATTTCAATGCACGGTCAAGTGCTTTGTTCTTTTGTGCCAGCTGAAAGCATTCAAGCTTGCCGCATATGTAAGCACCACGGCCTGACTTCTTGCCCGTCAGATCAATCAGCACTTCACCTTCAGGCGTTCTTACCACACGAATCAGCTCTTTTTTAGGCATCATCTCTTGGGTAGCAACGCATTTACGCAGCGGCACCTTTTTTTGTTTCATAACAAACGCCTCCCGTCAAGCAGGTTAATTAATCTATGGAGACGGAATCCTGATGCATTTCATCAATAGAAGATTTCGGTCTGCCGTATTCCTGCTCCGCTTGAGTTTCACTCTTGATATCAATCTTCCAGCCGGTAAGTTTAGCGGCAAGACGTGCATTTTGCCCTTTAATACCGATAGCCAGTGACAATTGATAATCAGGAACGATAACTCTCGCCATCTTCTCCGCTTCAAAGACTTGAACTTCAAGAACCTTTGAAGGGCTAAGTGCATTCGCAACATATTCCTGCACCAGATCAGAATAACGGACGATATCGATCTTCTCACCGCGAAGCTCAGTAACGATGGTCTGAACGCGTGTGCCTCTTGGACCTACGCAAGAACCAACGGGATCTACTTCTGGATTGCGGGAATACACAGCAATCTTCGAGCGGAAGCCGGCTTCACGGGCTACAGAACGAATCTCAACTACACCGTCAAATATTTCAGGAACTTCAAGCTCGAACAGACGCTTCAGTAATCCAGGATGACTGCGGGAGAGCATAATCTGCGGACCTTTTGTTGTATTCTCAACTTTTGTGATATAAGCCTTGATGCGTTCGCTTTGTTTGAACTTTTCACCTGGCATCAATTCGCTAAGCGGAAGAACCGCTTCGATTTTACCAAGATCAATGTAAATGTTCCGCATATCTTGACGTTGAACTAGTCCAGTAACGATATCATCTTCTTTGTCGATAAAAGCATTATAGATAAGTCCACGCTCTGCCTCGCGAATTCGTTGAGTTACAACCTGCTTAGCAGTCTGTGCGGCAATACGTCCAAAATCACGCGGTGTCACTTCAAGCTCAGCGATATCTTCCAGCTGGAAATGCGGGTTAATTTCTCTGGCTGCCGGCAATGAGATTTCAGTCCTTGTATCCAGGACCTCCTCAACAATTAACTTGCGGGCAAACACTTTAATGACACCTGTATTGCGATTCATGTCAACACGCACGTTCTGTGCTGCATTGAAATTACGTTTATAACTAGAGATCAGCGCCGCTTCAATCGCTTCAAACAGCACATCTTTACTGATGCCTCTCTCCCTCTCCAGCTCATTCATTGCTTCAATAAACTCCATACTCATGAATTTCCGGCCCCCCTTTCAAGACGTTAAAAAATAATGGCCAATCTCGCACTTGCGACCTTGGCGTACGGTACTACATGTTCTTTTTTGCCCGCGGAGATGAGCAGTTCCTCGTTCTCGAACGAGAGCAAACGACCTTCAAATTCTTTGAGTCCTTGAATCGGCTCATAAACAGTCACATACACGTCCTTACCTACCGCTTTAGCTACATCCGCAGTTTTTTTGAGAGGACGCTCTGCTCCCGGCGAGGAAACCTCAAGGAAATATGCCTCAGGAATAGGATCATTCTCATCTAACTTCTGACTGAAATATTCGCTAATGATCCCGCAGTCATCAATATCAATGCCGCCTTCTTTATCTACGAATATACGCAGAAACCAATTGGAGCCTTCCTTCACGTATTCAACGTCCACCAGTTCGAAACCATTGTCGTCGAGATAGGGCCCGAGCATCTGCTCTACCGTTTGTTTAATTTTAGATTTGGGTGTGCTCAAAAGAAAATTACCTCCACGAACTTGTCTTTTGCTATATACCAAAGATAAAGAGTGGGTTTCCCCACTCTTTACACAACGGACTTATCTCATTATTACCAAAGAAATTATACCATAGGGAAACTGGACTGACAAGTGCTAGCCCTTGACTCCCCCTTTGGAGCACTCTTTTCTAGCCATGAAATAAGTGTTGATAAAGCCTTTAAAATAGGGAAAGTTGATTACTTTCCGGTAAGCCGCGGAAGCAGCCCATGCCGGTCAGCAGCTCTATAACCGTCTTACTTGCCTTTGATTTCTGCTGGAAATCTTCAATTGACAGGAACTCGCCAGCATCTTTCGCAGCAGCTATGTTGATAGCAGCATTCTCACCAATTCCCGCTAAAGCAGAAAACGGAGGAATCAAACTCTTGTCATCAACAATAAACTTATTCGCTTCTGAGCGGTAAAGATCAATGTTTTTGAATGTAAACCCACGTGCCGTCATCTCCAAAGCCATCTCAAGGACAGGCAACATAGCCTTTTCCTTAGGCAAAGCTTGAAATCCTTTTTGCTCAATCTCTACGATCTGACGGCTGATGGCTTCATACCCCTTACAGCACAATTCAATATCAAAATCTGCTGCACGTACAGAGAAATAAGTCGCATAATATTCAATAGGATGATACAGCTTGAAGTAGGCGGTACGTACTGCAGAAATTACGTATGCAGCAGCATGCGCCTTCGGGAACATGTATTGAATCTTTAGACAAGAATCAATATACCATTGTGGGACCTTGCACTTTTTCATTTCCTCGATCCATTCGTCAGACAAACCTTTACCTTTACGAACACTCTCGGTAATTTTAAAGGCCAAGCTCGCATCCATTCCCGCTTTATAAATTAAGAAGAGCATGATGTCATCACGACAACCGATAACGGTCTTAATGTTACAAGTGTTATTCTTTATAAGCTCTTGAGCGTTACCAAGCCAAACACCAGTACCATGAGACAAACCTGATATTTGCAGTAAGTCAGCAAAGCTGGACGGCTTCGACTCAATAAGCATTTGACGTACGAACTTGGTACCCATTTCGGGCACACCATAGGTCGCAACCGGTGATCTGATTTCGTCAGGTCTTACTCCAAGTGCATCTGTAGAGTTAAACATGCTCATTACTTTCGGATCATTCATCGGGATAGAAGTTGGATCAACACCTGTCAAATCCTGAAGCATCCGCATCATCGTCGGATCATCATGACCCAGAATATCAAGCTTCAGCAAATTCGCGTCAAAAGCGTGATAATCAAAGTGTGTGGTCTTCCATTCAGCATTGACATCATCCGCCGGGAATTGTACTGGCGTAATATCTTCTACCTCCATATAGTCTGGAACAACGACTATACCACCCGGATGCTGTCCCGTACTACGTTTAACGCCTGTACAGCCAGCCGCCAGACGGCCAACTTCAGCTCCACGCCAACGTTTCTGGTGAAGTTCTTCGTATTTTTTTGCAAATCCGAAGGCTGTCTTCTCAGCTACGGTACCAATCGTTCCGGCACGGAATACATTTTTCTCACCAAACATTTCTTTGGTAAAGTTATGTGCATTCGGCTGATATTCCCCTGAGAAGTTCAAGTCGATATCGGGGACTTTATCCCCTTTAAATCCAAGGAAGGTCTCGAACGGAATATCCTGGCCTTCACCTTTGAGCTTCTGACCGCAATCCGGGCAGACTTTATCTGGTAAATCGAATCCGCTCCGCACACTACCGTCCAGGAACCATTCATTATGGCGACACTCGGGGTTTAGGCAAATATAATGCGCAGGCAAAGGATTAACTTCTGAAATTCCTAGAAATGTAGCTACTACAGAAGAACCTACGGAACCCCGTGAGCCTACGAGATACCCATCCTGATTTGACTTTTTAACGAGACGTTCAGAAATCAAATAGTTGGCAGAGAACCCGTATTTAATAATCGGTGCAAGCTCTTTCTCCAAACGGGCAATAACTACCTCAGGCAGCTCTTCACCGTAAATGGATTTGGCAGTATTGTAGCAGGTCTCGCGAATTTCTTCGTCCGCCCCGTCAATAATTGGTGTAAATAGCTTATCTGGAAATAGCTCCAGTTCTTCAAAACGCTCCGCCAGCTCAACTGTATTTGTGACAACGACTTCCATCGCTTTTTCAGCACCGAGAAATTCGAATTCAGACAGCATTTCATCTGTTGTGCGGAAGTGTGCATCCGGTTTGCGTTGGTCTTTAAGCGGACTAAAGCCCGTGATCCCATTAATCGTAATATCACGATACAGCTTGTCCCGGGGTTCAAGATAATGTACATTCCCCGTTGCGATAACAGGTTTATTCAACTGTTCCCCTATTTCGCAAACCTTCCGGACTACATCGCGAAGCTCATCAGGCCCTGCTACAAAACCCTTGTCCACCAAGTGCATGTACATGGTCAATGGCTGAATCTCCAGCACATCATAAAAATGAGCAACCTCCATGGCTTCCTCAGTCGTTTTGTTGAGTACTGCTTCAAAAAACTCTCCACGTTCACAACCGGAAATCACTAGCAGTCCATCTCTATGCTCTTCCAGCTTGGATTTTGGAATACAAGGTACACGTTTGAAATATTCCGTATGTGACATGGAAATGAGCTTATAGAGATTTTTTTTGCCTATTTGATTAAGTGCATAAATATTACAGTGGAACGGTCTTGTGTTCGAAAGATCATTACCCACATAATCGTTTAGTCGATCAAGGCGGGTCATGCCCTTCATCTTTTCAGCATCTGCGAGCAATCCTGTTAATATACCGCCAAGTGCTATGGTATCATCAATCGCACGGTGATGGCTTTCCAGAAGAACTTTATATTTATCGGCTAATGTGTTCAGCCTGTGATTCTTCATGCTTGGATATAGTAACCGCGCGAGCTCAAGCGTATCAAGAGATGGATTCGGAAGCACAGGTTCACCTATTTTACGTAACGAGGCCTGAATAAAACCCATATCAAATCTGGCGTTATGAGCTACAAGGATACTGTCACCCACAAATTCAACAAACTTACGCAGTACTGGCTCAAGATCAGGAGCATCCTTAACCATTTCATCCGTAATATTGGTCAATTGCTGAATATGATAAGGGATTTTCTCATGCGGATTAACAAAAGTAGAATAACGGTCTACTTCTTTGCCTTCGCACATTTTAATGGCCGCCAGCTCCGTAATATTATTGCGGGTAATCGATAAACCCGTGGTTTCTATATCAAACACTACATAGGTAGCTGTCTTCAAGTCCAAAGGCTGAGCGTTCTCGACAATATTCACAGAGTCATTTACAACATTAGCTTCCACGCCATAAATCATTTTTATCTTATGCTTATGAGCTGCATGGTTTGCATCAGGAAAAGCCTGAACGCCGCCATGATCAGAAATCGCAATCGCAGGATGCCCCCACTGGGCAGCTGTTTTGACATAGGTAGTGATCGGAGTGACCGCATCCATCGTACTCATCGTAGTGTGAAGGTGGAATTCCACCCGTTTCTTAGGAGCTGTATCTTTACGCGCAGGCGGTGCCTTAACTTCCGTTAAATCCGAAGGGATCATCACGAGCTCAGGAATCTGCATAAAACGGTCATATTCTACTTTCCCGCGTGCTCTTACCCATTTGCCATTAGCTAGCTGACTCATAACCTTCAGATCATCTTTAGTCTTCGCGAACATCTTCATTTGTAGAGAATCCGTAAAATCGGTCAGACTGAAAGTGAACAAGGTACTGCCATTGCGAAGCTCCTTACGATCCAGACCAAAAATGGTACCCTGAATTGTAATTTTCTTCTCTTCATCTTGAATTTCAAGAATCGGCACGGCCTGTTCCTTAATTTCATACCCCACTTGAAGCTTAATTACTTCATTAGGATCGCTATCATCAGCAGGAGCTTCTGTTTCCACAGCAGTCATCATCTGCTCAACGATCTCGCGTTGTTCTTGCTGAAGCTTTTGCTGAAATTCTTCGAATGCTTCAACATTATTATTTTCGTTCTCCGCCATTAGTAATTTAACCTTTAAGGAGAGACCGAAATACTTATCATAAAATTTAATAATTGCTCCATCGATGCTTTTTTTGCGAGCTAACTCCATCGAAGTGGAATCACTCATCGTTAACATTAAAGTATCCTCTTTAAGCTCCTGTGAGGAGCGGGTCAGCCAGCCGTTTACCGATGGAATCTCCCGATGTACCCACTCCAGAAACAGTCCCCAATATTCCTGGACAAGCTCCGCTCTGCTAACCTTCTCATCATATAGGAACAAAAAGCTTACTTTAGCTATATGCTGTAGCTTCTCCCGCATTCTAAGGCAAAATGTCCGATATACCTGTGCTGGAACCAGACTATCTTTCGCTATAACGATTTGCCAGTCCCGGTTGCCACGACTGATCTCAACACGTTCTATATACCCATCCAAAAAGTAGGGGTCCATGATTGCAGGTGGAATTTCACCCTGCTTCATCAAGAGCTCGAACCTTTTTCTTCTCTCCTGGTTTTGTTCCATGCTTTCCTCCCACCTTTAATAACCCAGTTAAAACTATCCATGATATACAGTGAAAGTACAATATGATAAGAAGAAACGATGTAGTCGACTTTTAAAGACGACAACTGTTTCTCGTAAAAATATAAGAATTTATAGTGAAAACCTATAAATTCTTATATTTTAAAAAGCTTCTGGGTTCAAAAAGCATTGGGTTCTTACGGCCCGCCGACTCCTCTCGCCAGAAGCTAAATTAAAATACTACAAGACTGTTGATCGGTGCCTAAAGATTAATATGCCTTTGCAAAAACCACAGTATGCTTGGCTGGTTGGCCACAGCATATGCAGACTTGCTTAGTCTCCGCTGGATCAAAAGGAATATTGCGGCTACCCGCACCTGTCTCTTCCTTAACTTTGGACTCGCATTCTTCGGAACCACACCATCCCGCTAGAGCAAATCCACGTTTTTCGTCCATCGAAGCTTTCATTTCCTCCAAGGAATCTACAGAATAGAAATGGTCCTCACGGAATTTCAGCGCACGTTCGAACATTTCATTGTGAACCTGTTCAAGCATTGTTTGAACCTCTTCTACGAGGTTTTCCTGTTGAATAACCTTCTTCTCACCAGTGACACGTGAGACGAGAACGCAGACGCCATTCTCCATATCGCGTGGTCCAAGCTCCAAACGTACTGGCACTCCACGCATTTCATATTCATTAAACTTCCAGCCTGGGGTAACATCTGAACGATCATCTACACGTACACGAACGCCAGCATTCTTCAATTCCTTAAACAGCTCGTCCGTCCGCCCAATCACAGCTTCGCGGGTCTTAGGAGGTCCGATAGGAATCATAATAACTTGCGTTGGAGCTACCTTAGGCGGCAGAACAAGACCGCGGTCATCTCCATGTACCATAATCAAGGAGCCAATCAAGCGAGTGGTTGAGCCCCATGAAGTAGTGTGTACATACTCCAAATTATTGTCACGGCTTAAATATTGAATCTCAAAAGCTGTGGCAAACTTGGTGCCAAGGTAATGTGAAGTAGCAGCCTGAACAGCGCGTCCATCCTTCATCATCGCTTCAATAGAATACGTATCTACCGCACCGGCAAAACGCTCGGAAGGTGTCTTTTGTCCGGTAATAACCGGAATGGCAAGATAGGTCTCGACAAAATCACGGTAGTTATCCAGCATCCGCATAGTTTCTTCACGAGCTTCCGCTTCATTCTCATGCGCGGTATGCCCTTCTTGCCAAAGAAACTCAGTAGTGCGGATAAATGGCAATGTACGTTTCTCCCAACGAACCACGTTCGCCCATTGATTGATAAGTACAGGAAGGTCACGATAAGATTGAATCCATTTGGAGTACATGTGGCCGAACATGGTCTCTGAAGTAGGACGAACTGCGAGACGTTCCTCAAGTACGTCACCACCCGCTTCTGTTACCCATGGCAGCTCTGGATTAAAGCCTTCAATGTGATCCTTTTCCTTCTGAAAGAAACTCTCTGGAATGAACACTGGAAAATAAGCGTTTCGATGCCCAGTTTCCTTGAGTCGACGGTTCATTTCCTCCTGAATATGCTCCCATATTTCATAGCCTTCTGGCTTAAATACAATACAGCCACGAACAGGAGAGTAATCCATCAAGTCTCCTTTTTTAATAACATCAATATACCAGCGTGAGAAATCCTCGCTTTGCGGCGTGATTTCCGTAACGAATTGTTTATCTTTTGCCATGTAATGGAATGCCTCCCGAAGAAAATTAGCCGCTGATCAAACGTAAAATATCATTATACGTAACAGCAATCATTAATAAAAATAGCAGTGCAAAACCTACAAAGTGAACCATGCCTTCATGACCCGGATCCACAGGTTTGCCACGCAGTGCCTCTACACCTAGGAATGCCAGACGGCTTCCATCGAGTGCCGGAATCGGCAAGAGGTTAAATATCCCCAGATATAGACTCAAAATAGCGGCCCAGTATGTAAGATACTGAATACCTTGTTGAGCAATTTGACCGGTTACTTCAAACGTACGAACCGGACCTCCAATATCATCCATATTGAATTTATTGATCAATTGTTTAAAGCCCAAAAAGATAGCTTCTGTCGTATCGACCATAGCTTTTCCTGAACCTGTTATCGTCTCGCCAAAACCAGCTTTACGAGTAGGCAGCTCAGGAGTGATGCCTATTTTACCGCCTTCTTGCCCTTCCATACTACGAGGAACTAGCGTAACGTTAAGGGTTTCCTCTCCCCGCTGCAGCGTCCAGTTCATTTCTTTCCCTTTGGACTCCGAGGTCAAGCTAATCATTTTTTGGTAATCAGCACCGATCTTCTCACCATTGATGGAGACAATGATGTCGCCCTTTTGGAGTCCTGCTTCTTGCGCAGGCATTCCTTCGGAGACGTCGCCAATCTTAACAAAAGTAGGATTTTCAACTTGAATACCGACCATTTGCAAATGGATGGCGAAGAGTACAAAGGCTAACAGAAAGTTCATCACAGGACCCGCAACAATAGCCAACGCACGCTGACCCACGGTCTTGCTGCCGAATTGACGATCTTTAGGTGCAATTTGTGTCTGTTGCGTTCCTTTAATCATCATCGCTTGCGGATGAACATCATAAGTAGTAACTTCTCCGTCCACATCTAAGGTAATCTGCAATTTATCCTCGAGATCGGTATTCAACGCCTCACCACGGATAACATTTCTACGGGTGTCTAGTGCATCCAGATAAATGTTTTTAACTTTATTGTCTTGTCCGAGCCTTACCGCAATGGTCTGTCCAGAACCAATCTCGACAATCTCAGGATCTTCACCAGCCATACGGGCATAACCGCCAAAAGGCAGTAAGCGAAGAGTGAACTGAGTCTCATTCCGTTTATAAGAAAACAGTTTCGGACCGAAACCGATAGCAAATTCCCTCACGAGAATACCGGCGCGTTTGGCAAAATAATAGTGACCCCATTCGTGTACAGTCACAAGTACAAAAAACATGAGCACCGTTAAAAAAACGACCTGAACCATTTCCAAACGTATCATCCCCCTTTAGGTGTAAGACCGAAGTATGTCCTCTTAATTTATCATTATTCTCCGATCAGGCACAAGAGAATCAACTGTCCCAACCTATTTTTAGGGCAAAGTAAGTATTTCCAGTCAAGCAATAACACCATCGGTGTCCCTTAAGGAGTCGGTACGCGTTTACGCGAGAAATATAAGGATACTGTATAAAGTGAAACTTATACTTTCTTATATTTCTAAAAGGAGATCTTTCAACGTTCTACAGCGTAGCTGCCAGTTCTCGAACACGTCTATCACAGGATTCAATTTGTTCCAGATTCGGATTATGCTCGTTATTATGACGATCTAGCACTTCTCCGATAATCTCCTCAATACGCAGGAACGAGATCTCATGACTCAAGAATCGAGCAACAGCTATTTCGTTCGCAGCATTAAAAGCCGTAGTCGCTGTTCCACCAGCTTTTCCACAATCTATCGCTAGCTTCAGTGCAGGGTAACGTTCAAAGTCCATTTCACGGAAGGTCAAACGTCCTATCTCTGCTAACGACAAACGCTGTGCCGGAGATTCCCAACGAGCTGGATAAGTAAGTGCATATTGAATCGGGACACGCATATCGGGATTGCCAAGCTGGGCAATAATACTGCTATCACGGAATTCAACATAAGAGTGAATGATGCTCTCCGGGTGCAGCAGCACATTCACTTGTTCATACGGAAGACCGAATAACCAATGCGCTTCAATAACCTCTAGGCCCTTGTTCACCATTGTAGCAGAATCTATCGTTATTTTCGCGCCCATGCTCCAATTCGGATGACGAAGCGCATCTTCTACCGTCACATCCTTAAGCTGATCACGCGTAAAGTCACGGAATGAGCCGCCGGATGCTGTTAAAGTAATATAGGCAATATCTGAGATGTTCTCGCCATTGAGACATTGATAAATAGCTGAATGCTCACTATCAATCGGCAACATCTTAACTCCCTTACGATTAGCAAGATCAGTGACCAAATGTCCGGCCGTTACTAATGTCTCCTTATTGGCGAGTCCAATATGTTTGCCAGCTTCAATTGCCGCTAGTGTTGATTGAAGCCCTACGCTTCCCATAACAGCCGTTACGACCATTTCGGCATCGCCGCCAGCCGCCACTTCAACAAGCCCTTCATTCCCGCTGTAAAGCTCTATACCAGAAGGTAGGCTGGATCTAATCTCATCTGCCAGCTCTTTCGTTGCCACAGAGACTCTACGCGGGTTAAAACGACGAACTTGCTCCAGTAATAATGCTGTATTTGTTCCGGCCGCCAAGCCATCTACTTCAAAAGAGTCTGGGTGCATTGCGATGACATCTAGAGTCTGAGTGCCGATCGAACCCGTCGAACCTAGAACACTTATTTTTTTCATAGTTATACTCTCTCTCCCTTCGTTTAATAGTAAGGCATAAGCATTACAATATGTACGAATGGAAATACGATAATCCAGCTGTCACATCGATCAAGAATACCGCCATGCCCTGGCAAAAGTGTACCTGAGTCTTTAATGCCATACGCACGTTTATAAGCTGACTGCACAAGATCTCCAAGCTGTCCTAATATCGCACAAGAAAGCCCAATAAGCAATGCTCGTCCTATCGTCAAGTGTTCAGGAGCAAGCAGCGCAAACACGATAGAAATAAGCATCGAGATCAGTACCCCGCCAACAGCACCTTCCACCGTTTTGTTAGGACTGATGGCCGGCCAGAGCTTATTCTTGCCAAAGCTTCTGCCTACAAAATATGCCCCCGCATCACTGCCCCAAATGCAGAACAGGAGCAAAAAAGTCCAGAACAAACCATGTCCGTCATCCGATGCACGAGCCACGGCCATATAAGAGAAGCCCATTCCAATGTATACAATGCCAGTAAACAGCAAGGCTGTTACTCGAATATCTAATTTATTTTTAGTAAAAACGGTGACCAGAAGGAACAATAACAGCAGAATCCAAATCCCTTGCTCCCAGGACAACGGCTCATTAACACCAAGCAAATTCCATGGGATCATGAAGCTTAGAATAGCTGCGTAACCCAGAACAGTAGTACCGGAAAGCGTAGGAATACCTATCATTTTGACAAATTCATAAAAACCTATAAGAGCCATAGCAATAAGCAGAACCTGATACGGCCAGTTTCCCAGTACACATAACCCTAAAAATAATACTCCGGCAACAATTCCGGTAATCAATCGCTGCTTCAAAGGTTCCATCTCCTAACAAGCTACTTCAGTCCACCATAACGGCGTGTTCGTCGTTGATATTCAGCAACGGCCTGATGCAAATGCTCTTTGTCGAACTCAGGCCAGTACACATCAGTAAACCACAGTTCACTATAGGCAACCTGCCATAACATAAAATTGCTAAGCCGAATTTCTCCGCTTGTACGTATCAGCAAATCAGGATCGGGTAAACCAGCAGTTAATAGTCTGTTGTTAATCAACTCTGATGTAATTTCTTCTGGCGACAATATACCAGCTTGGATATCTTTCCCTAAACTGCGCATACAGCCTTCTATTTCATTGCGTCCACCATAGTTAAGAGCAAAATTTAAGATCAATCCAGTATTCTCTTTTGTTCGAGCTACCGCCTCTTCCATAGCCTTACGGGTATATGAAGGTAAAGCGTCAGCGTCACCCATCATGCGTACTTGAACATTCTTCTCGATTAGCTCATCAAGCTCAATCGCCAGAAACTCCCCAGGCAAACGCATCAAGTAATCGACTTCTTCTTTCGGGCGTATCCAGTTTTCTGTCGAGAACGCATACATCGTTAAGTATTTAATACCTAATTCGTCTGCAGCGATCGTAGCACGTTTGACAGCCTTCATGCCGTTCTGATGACCCATAACGCGCGGTAAGCCGCGCCGTTTAGCCCAGCGTCCATTACCATCCATTATCACAGCCACATGCCGGGGAATGTTATCCGGTGAAATCTCGACTGACTGTTGCCTGTCTTTACGGCTCAGCCACGCTTGAATCCGTTTGATCATTTCCGTTTCCTCCAAGCTCTTATCAGAAAGAGACAAACCCCACCATTAACGGAGGGGCCTTAAGTCTCTTGAATATCATTAAACTTCCATAATCTCTTTTTCTTTGGAAACAAGCACTTTGTCAACTTCGGCTATGAACTTATCCGTTGTTTTTTGAATGTCTTCCTGATGGCCACGGGACTCATCTTCAGAGATACCGTTTTTCTCCATCTTTTTAATATCATCGTTGGCATCACGGCGAATGTTGCGGATCGCAACTTTCGCTTCTTCACCAAACTTTTTAGTCAGCTTAACCAAGTCCGTCCGACGCTCTTCAGTCAGCGGAGGGATAGAAAGACGAATAATGGTGCCGTCATTGGCAGGTGTCAATCCGATATCGGATTTCATGATCGCCCGTTCAATATCAGACATCGATGTTTTGTCCCACGGCTGAATCAACAGTGTCCGGGAATCCGGAGTACTAATGTTGGCCAGCTGATTAATTGGAGTAGGTGCCCCGTAATATTCAACTTGAATACGATCGAGAAGCGATGTTGTTGCACGTCCTGCACGTAATGTCGCCAAGTCACGTTTCAGCGATGAAATCGCTTTTTCCATACGCTCTTCAGCATTTTTTTTGACCGATTGTGGCATTAATCTACACTCCCTTTAACAATCGTTCCGATCTTCTCACCGAGAACGACACGTTTGATATTGCCTTGTTCTGTAATGGCAAATACAATGAGCGGTATATTGTTATCCATGCATAAAGATGAAGCTGTTGAATCCATAACACCGAGGTTTTTGTTCAGAACATCCATATAAGTAAGCTGTTCGAATTTCTCAGCGGTACTATCTTTGAACGGATCAGCAGAATATACTCCATCAACCTTATTTTTCGCCATCAGAATAACTTCTGCTTCGATCTCTGCCGCTCTAAGTGCTGCAGTAGTATCTGTTGAGAAGAATGGGTTACCTGTGCCTGCTGCAAAAATAACAACACGGCCCTTCTCCAAGTGGCGAATCGCACGACGACGAATGTATGGTTCAGCAATTTGCTGCATCGAGATCGAAGTCTGTACTCTTGTTGGCACATCGATTTGCTCCAATGCATCCTGCAGTGCAAGTGAGTTCATTACTGTTGCCAGCATGCCCATATAATCTGCAGTAGCGCGATCTATGCCGCTTGCGCTGCCCGCGATCCCGCGCCAAATGTTCCCCCCGCCACAAACAATCGCAACCTGAACGCCAAGTTCTACAACTTCCTTGATCTGTTCAGCGATGGAAATAATCATGTCGGCATCAATACCATATCCGTTTTGTCCTGCCAAAGACTCTCCACTTACCTTAAGGACTACTCTCTTAAATACCGGCTGTTCCAAATGTATACCCTCACTTTCTGCAAAAGACGGAACACTACGTGTACGTGTTCCGCTCTTCTGATGCTTGCCTTTATTCAATTCTTCACATTTATGATGAAACTATTATTGATTAACTTGTGCCATAACTTCTTCAACAAAGTTATCCACTTTCTTTTCCAAACCTTCGCCTAGTTCAAAACGAGCAAAACGACGGATCGAGATGTTTTCTCCGATGGTGCTGATTTTTTCATTCAACAATTGGGAGATTGTTTTGTCAGGGTCTTTAACGAAAGTTTGCTCAAGCAAGCAATATTCTTCGTAATATTTACCAATACGTCCTTCAACCATTTTTTCAATGATTTTCTCAGGCTTACCTTCGTTCAAAGCTTGAGCTTTCAGGATTTCTTTTTCTTTTTCAACATCTTCTTGTGGAACTTCTTCACGACGAACATAACGCGGGTTTGCTGCAGCGATTTGCATAGCGATATCGCGAGCAAATTCCTTGAAGGAATCTGTTTTACCAACAAAGTCAGTTTCGCAGTTGATTTCTACAAGTACACCAATACGGCCGCCAGCGTGGATGTAAGATTCTACAACGCCTTCAGTAGCAATACGTCCTGCTTTGTTCGCTGCTGCAGACAGACCTTTTTCACGAAGCAATTCTGCTGCTTTAGTGATATCGTTATTAGCTTCTTCAAGCGCTTTTTTACAATCAAGCATACCAGCGCCTGTTCTTTCACGAAGTTCTTTTACTGCTTTTGCATCAACTGCCATTGTTTATTCCCTCCAGGTAATTGTCGTTTTCTTACATTATTCAAGGCCTTTATCCTAAAAAAAGGGCAGTGAGAGGTTATCCACCTGCCAACCACCCTTTTCATTTAAGTTCTTGTATGTGTTAGTCGCTACTTAAGCAGTAGTTGTGTCTTCGCCTTGGTGAGCTTCAACAACAGCGTCTGCCATTTTACCAGTCAACAATTTAACAGCGCGGATAGCGTCGTCGTTACCTGGAATTACGTAGTCGATTTCGTCTGGATCACAGTTAGTATCAACGATAGCTACGATTGGAATACCCAATTTGCGAGCTTCTGCAACTGCAATACGCTCTTTACGCGGGTCAATGATGAACAGCGCGCTTGGAAGACCTTTCATGTTCTTGATACCGCCCAAGAATTTTTCAAGACGATCTTTCTCTTTGCGAAGAAGGATAACTTCTTTCTTAGGTAGTACTTCAAAAGTACCGTCTTCTTCCCAAGATTCCAATTTCTTCAAGCGATCAATACGCTTTTGGATAGTTTGGAAGTTGGTAAGAGTTCCGCCCAACCAACGTTGGTTAATGAAGAACATACCGGAACGTTCTGCTTCTTCTTTTACGGAATCTTGAGCTTGTTTCTTTGTTCCTACGAATAGGATTGTGCCGTTGTCACCAGCGACGCTTTTTACAAAGTTGTAAGCTTCCTCTACCTTTTTGACTGTTTTTTGCAAGTCAATAATGTAAATTCCGTTTCTTTCAGTGAAGATATAACGATCCATCTTTGGGTTCCAACGACGAGTCTGGTGACCGAAGTGTACCCCAGCTTCTAGAAGCTGTTTCATGGAGATTACTGCCATCTTCACACACCTCCTAAGTTTGGTTTATTGTGTGTCTCCTCCGCCATGCGTCATCTTTCAGCAAGACTTTCTTCAGAAGAAAGCACCCCTTGTCGAAATCAACCGGCGTGTGTTTTAACACCGTCAATTACTATACCATATTATCTCAGTGTATGCAACGATCACTTTAAAGTTATTAATTTCTCTATTATCGAGTCAATACTTTCTCCCTTATTAAAGCTATAAGAACCGGATTGAATTTTGGTATTAATCTTACGTTTGTTTGCAGCCTCTAGAAAAGTAGACTTATCTTTAATGACGCCAGCCTTCGCTAAAATATCTGTTGTTGCGGTCAATGTGCTGCCAGATGGAATTCGAACAGAAACACTAGCATTTGCTGTGACTTTAGGCGTTACAGGAGCTACAGCGGTTGGAGCGGCACTGGCCTTTGGAGTGACCTTTGGCTGCTCAACCTTGCCGTTAGTAGGCGTAGATGGCTTGTTCGGCGCAATGGCTTTATCAGAGCTCTCAGGCGTTGTAGGTGACACTGCCGGCGTGGGGGAGGCTGCAGCAGCCGGCGCAGAGGGGCTGACGTTCTCCTTGCTTTCTGCTGTCGCCCCCCCGGTCTCTGTGACTTCCTCTTTATTATCATTCTCAGTTTCCCCTGAGGAAGGTACTGCAGCTTCATCGATGACTTTCATATTCAGTTTCTCCGCACCCTGTAGAACTTGTTCTTTGGTAAGTGGAGCCGCTCCACCGGAGATCATTAATTGAAGTAATAAAGCGCCAGTAATTAGTCCTGTGCCTAGCCCGAACAAGAATGAACGGTTCTTAATCATACCGATTCCTCCTGTTTGGCAAGTTGCAGAATCAGTTGCACTTCCCCTCGCTGAAGTCCAGCTGTCTTGGCAATGGAGTCTATCGATTTGCCCTGCTCATGCAGTTCAAACAATCTTGGGTAACGTAATTTTATCGAACTAATAGGTTTCGCTTTCACATCTGGCGACACTGAACTCATCTCTGCTGGGAGAGACGGATCTTCGTTTACACCAACTTTAACCTTCGAACCTTGTTCAACCGACACTGCAAGTTCTTTCAAACTCTTCTCTTCCTCGGCCACTCGTGCTTCTAGCTTTAAAGAGCTGTTCTGCAACTCTACCACTTGACTCTGTAATTCATTAACCTGTCCCTGCAGTACATTATGATTAGTTTGCGATTGTTGTTTAATACTACTAACTAATTGTACCAGTTCCTCATTCTCGCGCTCTATGTCTGCCATATATAGCTCAAGCGCAGCCTCTGTATCTTTGAGGCTTTGCTGATTAGCTTTTCCTTCCTTTACACGTGCGGGAAGTAAAAGGGCATAAAGAATAGCGGCGACACCTACTAGCACAATATAAACCCATGGTTGCAAGTGCCTTATCTCCTTTTACATATCAGATGTAGATTCGTGTAGATTCTTATTAAAGACTTAGATCAATGCGTTGGCCTTTGTAAGGATGCTCAGCATCACGGGTTGCAGGCGGGTTCGAATGTTTATCTGACGAAGAATTGCCACCTGAATGCTGATTGCCTTTTCCACCGCCATCCCGTAAAGCTGATTCAGAAGACTCATCCACTTCAGTGCTCCGCATGGCCAATTCCTGACTTTGTTTTACATTTTGCCCAGCCAATTGATGTTGGTCGATAGCAGGACGTTGCTGAGATTCATTCTGAAGCTTACCCGCCTCCGTGGTGCGAGGCAAAGCAATTTGCAGTTCCACCGGTTTTAGGCTCATCTTAACCCTTCTCTCACAAGTAATGGCCGGCCGCAAATGCTGCCCGCCCGATTAATTGTACGGCGTTAAAGATATATCCCCATCACTGTAAATAAACACAACCCGCTCCGTAGCATCCTTAACAAATCGGGTATATCTGCCGATCATGATCTTTGAACCGCCATAAATGGTTTTGATAACCTCAACTCTCGCTCTACCTGTATCTTCTAACATTCTTTCTATCTCTAGCACCCGTTCTTTAATTCTTTTTTCTTCACGTTGATGGGATTGTTTAGTAGCATTTAATTTGACGCGAAGCGCCACTTTATCCGCAGGGAGCTGACCGTTAGTAGCCAATTGATTTAATAGATACAAAGCTTTAGAGGTTTTATCCTCGTTCTCCAGCAGCTGCCGCAGCTCTTGACGAAGTTCGTTAATCTCATTTCTAAGCTCTGGAACCACGCCTACCTCAATCACAGTCGCAGTGGACATGGTGTTACCTATAGTTCTTGCTACAACTCTTTCTCCAGACTGAACGATTCCACCCACTATCAAACCTTTAGAGCCGTTACAGATAACATCTCTACCAGCACGTATATTGGAGTGCATAATACTCTGAGAAACAATTACATCTTCACCAGCGGTTACGTTTCCATCTTGAATGAAAGAAACCTTCACACTTTTTCCAGCGGTAACTTGGCCTTTGTTATATCCGATAATTCCACCAGTAATTTCAATGGAGCCCCCAGAGATTAACTCTGCACCTTCAACGCCGCCTACAACCCGAATATCACCGGCAGACTTTACAGTGAAGCCTGAAAGGACATTCCCACGTATGACGACTGTACCTACAAAATCAATATTTCCAGTGCCGTAATCGACATCACCATTCACTTCATATACAGGAAACACATTGATTTTCCCGTTATCAGTTAACGTGACCAGTCCATCAATCGCTGCGTACATCGAAGTGCCATCGTTATCAATGAGTACATTTTTCCCGATTTTAAAATGAGCTTCCTTTCCAGCCTTGAAAGCAAGCTCATCACCAGTTACAGTCATCCCTAACTTTCCAGGCTGGGCAGGGATAATTTTAGCTATTAACTTTCCTTTAAGCACATTACGAAGCCGGACCAAGTCCTTGTAGTCGACCTTACCATCCGCTTTCTCAAGCGGTTTGCGGTCCTCTTCCAGATCAACTGTAAGCATAACTCGTCCATCCGTGCCATGCACAGCAGGATAACCTGCAGCAATCGGAACTTTACTCCAAAAAAACTCCTCAGGATGACTACTAATACGTTCGACAACATCACTCTTGATACCGTAGCGAATATTGTGACTGTGCAGGAAGGCTTCCAGTTCTGTAGATGAGCAGGAAAAATTCTCATCCTTTTTGGAGAACTGCAAATACGCGATTCCTTTGTCCTCCGAAAAAGTTATACTCAAGTACTGATTCAAAGCATATTGACCGATCAAATTTTGCTCCCCCTTGTCACCGCTAACGGTTAATCGTTCTGCATAAGGAGATCACGGTTCTTCTCGAGCGTTCCCCTCAGCCGCAAAATAGCTTTGGAATGCAACTGCGAAATTCTTGAAGGAGATAACGACATGACCTCAGCAATCTCACTTAAAGATAAATCTTCATAATATAAAAGGGACACAACGGTCCTTTCTTTCACCGTTAATTTCTCAATACCTTTGGTGAGCGCTTCGCGCAAGTAGAATTCATTTACCTTGCTATCCGGATTCTTAGCTTTATCGTCCACCAGTATGGACATTCGGGTCTCTGATTCCTCTTCACGAATCGGGTCTTCCAGTGAACAAAGTGACATCACAGCCACATCCTGCAACATATTTTGAAATTCCAGTTCACTAATATTAAGGTATTGGCTCATTTCCTCGTCACTAACTGACCTTAAGTGCTTCTGCTCCAGCTGCTGATAAGCGTCCTCAATTTTTTTAGCTTTTTCCCTAACGGATCTAGGTACCCAATCACTTTGGCGTAATGAATCTAATATCGCACCACGCACACGCCAGGACGCATAGGTCTGAAATTGCAATCCTCGTTTGTAGTCGAATTTCTCAATCGCATCAATTAGTCCCATAACCCCATTACTGGCTAAATCATCTTTGGATACATTTTTGGGTAATCCCACAGCCAAACGACTGGATACATAATCAACAATATGGAGATAACTCTCTATCAGCTTCTTTTTGGCATCAGGGTCTCTGTGTTCTTTCCACTGTTCCCATAGCTCGTCAGTTTCCAATTGAGAAGCTTTACGCTCGTTCAATAGCTTTCACCCTTCCCAAAGTTTAGTCAGCGAGCATTCGCGGCGAAATGTACCTTCCAATAAGATCACCGATTCCGCCTCAGCCCTCACTTATTCTTCTTTCAGGTGACGAACGGCCTTGGCCAATTCTTCAGGATCCTTCATCGAAACTAGCTTAGGAGGTGTAAGAGGCTTAAATCCCTCGCTATTTTCGTTTCCTTGTCCTGGCTTCGGTTTTAGTAGATTGATTAATTCTTCATCCTCATTAGGCGTGCTGATATCCAGCTTCGCCCCAAGTTCTTCACCACCAGTATCCACTTCATCCGGAGGCGATGTTTGAATCATAATAAAACCCAATACCCATCTTACGAGGAAAGCAAGCAGAAACCAGATGATAAATGCAATTAGGCTTCTTAATAAACTAGTACCCAATACATTGTTACTGTAGGTTACAAAAAAGGTAAATATGAAACCTACCAAACCCGACACCAAGTTTATCAAAATGTTTCCAATCATATTCATAATTATAGTTCCTTAGCGCCTTTTTGCACACTGCGAATAAACAATATACCAGTGTTGCAGGCTATTTCTATCGTACGGCCATAATTGCCGCCTGTGTCTTCTGCGATTAACGGAATTTTTAAATTTTCAAGTGCTAGTTTACAAGATTCAACATTACGAGGCCCGATCCTCATGGTGTCGCTCCCCCCGGCAAAGGCAAACATTTGTGAACCTCCGGCCATCTTGGCTACGATCCGGCTCCGAACCGCCCCAAGCTCTAGCAGACGGGATAAGAGCTCCGGCACTGCAGTATCTGCAAACTTAGCGATGTTTAACTGCCCTTCCCTAGCAATCTCAGATGATGGGAGCATTACATGCGCCATCCCTGCGAGCTTTTTTCCAGGGTCAAACAATGTTAATCCCACGCAGGAGCCAAGACCTGTGGTACGAATTAAACTGTCTTGGCTACCCACGTTAAGATCCGCCATCCCTACTTTAATAATGCTTTGTTCTTCAATCATTTTCAAAAGGAACTCCTAGCGATTTGAAGATTTTCGGGAATGATTCCGGATCGGGAATAAGGAAAAATTGCCCTTCAATTTCGTTTTTCCCTTCGAAGAAGGTAGTGTCGATCAACAATGCATCGTCCCCCATCTGCCCGAATTGCAGCAGACCGTAGCTAAGGATAGCGCCAGCCATGTCCATAGCAAGGGCCGGCACCGTTGGATACATAGAAAGTGCGGTGAAATCTGCTAGAGAAGAAAGATACGATCCTGCCAAAATATTGCCAATTTCGCTTAGTGCAGAGAGCTCCATTTCTCCAAGCTCTTCATCACTCGATAGCTCAATGCCCGCAATACGACTAAGCAAGTTCATAGCCGCTTCTGGTGACAGAATGAAAAACAGGTTACCTGGTGCTTCACCCTCCACACGTAGAAACACCGCATATACAAGTTCTTCGGCTCCGCCAACTTTATCTGTTATTTCTTCAAAGTTAAGGAGCTGTACCTTAGGAACAGCCATATCTATCGGCTTATTCAAGAGCTGTGATAATGCGGTGGCTGCATTTCCAGCTCCAATGTTCCCAACTTCCTTAAGCACATCCATTTTGAAATCCTTATAGTGCTTAAATAGTTCCACAGGTTAGCCCTCTAGGCTTTCTAATTGAACGATTTCGCTTTTGTTAAGCACTTCTGACAAGTTAAGCATAATCAGTAAGCGCTCGTCTCCAATCTTGGCCACCCCATCCAAATACTTTGCCTTGATGCCGCCAACAACATCAGGAGGTGTATCAATAGAATCTCTGTTCAAATCTATAACATCATTTGCAGAGTCTACAATGAAGCCTACTTCCATTTCATTAACAGACACGATGATGATTCTTGTCTGATCGGTGTGTTCAGCCTCTTCGATGCCGAAACGGCCCCGTAGATCAATTACAGGAATAACAACCCCACGTAAATTAATTACACCTTTGATAAATGAATAGGTCTTAGGTACACGAGTAATGGGCATCATGCGCTCAATAGTTTGTACCTTTTCAACTTCAATTCCATATTCCTCTACGCCTAATTTAAACACTATCACTTTAATATCTTCAGCCATGGAATGAACCTCCCTGTTCTATCCTAGTTATTTAATAAAAGCGTTCGGATCAATAATAAGTGCTACTTGGCCATCACCAAGAATGGTTGCGCCAGATATTCCTTGTACATCAGGCAAATATTTACCCAGATTCTTAATCACAACCTCGTTCTGGCCAATAAAATCCTGTACTGCTAAGGCAACTAATCTTTCTCCCTTGCGCACCACTACGATTTCTGTTTCTTCTTCGGTACTCTCATCATAATCTGGTACTGAAAAGAGACGACTTAGCGAAACCAGAGGAATATGCGAATCACGGAATTCTACCATTTTATTGCCATGGATTGTACGGATCTGAGATTGCTTCACGATTCCGGTTTCCACTATAGAGGTCAAAGGAATGGCATACTTCTCGGAACCTAATCGGATAAGCATTGCAGCAATGATTGATAGAGTTAAAGGCAGCTGCACTGAGAAATTTGTTCCTTTACCTGGAGCAGAATAAATCGTTACATTGCCGCCTAAAGAAGAAATCTTAGATTTCACTACATCCAGCCCTACCCCGCGGCCTGAAACATCAGAAATGACCTCTGCTGTACTGAAGCCTGGGGCAAATAACAACTGAAAAGCTTCATCGTCCGACATACTGGCTGCCTGCTCTTGTGTTATAACACCCTTCTTCACAGCAGATTTCAGAACCTTCTCTGGATAAATCCCTGTTCCATCTTCTTCGATCTCAATGAAGACGTGATTACCACTGTGGAAAGCCCGCAAATAGACCGTTCCGGTCTCAGGCTTACCAGCAGCAACACGATCCGCAATGGATTCGATACCATGGTCAACTGCATTACGCAATAAATGCACCAGCGGATCCCCGATTTCGTCAATGACCGTTCGGTCCAGCTCAGTTTCTGCTCCTGTGATGATAAGATCTACTTTTTTGTCTAGTGACTTGGCTAGATCACGAATCATACGTGGGAATCGGTTAAATACTGTATCTACTGGAACCATCCGCAGCTTCATTACAATATTCTGGAGATCTCCGCTTACCCGGCCCATATGCTCAACCGTTTCTGTAAGATCACCATTTTGAACCTCAGAAGCCAGCTGTTCCAATCGGACACGGTCGATAAGAAGTTCACTGAATAAATTCATCAACACGTCCAAACGTTCAATATCTACACGAATGGTACGTGATGGTGCCCCACCTGTTTTGTGAGCTGCCGGTTTGTTCCCTTCTTCTTTGGTTGGCAGGGGTTTAGCGGCAGAAGCCGCAGGTGCAGCTGCTGCTGGAGCCTCAGTAGTCGTGGCAGCCACTTCAGAGGCTGCTGCTGCTGTTTCTTGACCCAGCTGTTGCAGAGAGTCTTGATCCAATGCTACTGCCGATACCTTATCAATCTCAGACAGATTTAGTATCATAGCCTGAATTTGATCAGCACTTTTTTGAGTTATGTAATAGAGAGAGAAGCTTTGATCAAATTTCTCTTGTTCAATATCCTGAACGGATGGGAAGGATTTAACCACTTCACCTGAACGCTCCAAAAGATCAAACACCATATATGCACGTACTGCCTTAAGCTGACAATCCTTGCGAATGGTTACGTCCACATATAATACTTGATGTCCTTCTTGAATCGACTGTTCTAGAACAGAAAATTGAAACTCATCTAAATGAATCGGGGTTTCAACCGCTTGTGCAGCAGGTCCTGAGACAGAAGCTGCCTCACCACCCGCAACAGGAATCTCTCCCCGGACTATAGCCTGTAAGGAGGAGACGATAGACGAAACATCCGCTTTACCCTCGCCTCCTCCCGTAATATCCTCAACCATAGACTCCAAGGCATCCAAACTTTTGAACAACGTATCAAAAATGAAATCCTGCATGCGCAGTTTGTTGTTGCGTACCAAATCAAGAACATTTTCCATTTGGTGTGTGAGTGAAGCCAAATCTTCAAAGCCCATAGTTGCTGCCATACCTTTTAAGGTATGCGCAGAGCGGAATATTACCTGTACAATACTAATGTCCTCAGGATTCGCTTCCAGCCCCATCATGCTCTCGTTCAATGACTGCAGATGATCGTTCGACTCATCAATAAACATGGATAAATATTGGTTCATGTCCATCAGTGAGCACCTCCCCTTTGAGTTCGCTTTTCTGTTATTTAACAGCTTGCACCAGCCTTGGAGCAATTTCTTGCAAAGGCAGTACGTGCTGGACGCACTGTAATTCCACCGCAGATCGCGGCATTCCATATACGACACAAGTTTCTTCGCTTTCAGCAAAGGTTGAGGTTACCCCAGAGTCGTATAAGGATTTCATCATTCTTGCCCCATCACTACCCATCCCTGTCATTAGTAACAAATGACGTTCTAACGATGTGAGCGGCAGCAATGATTCAAATAAAACATCCACAGAAGGTCGATGGCCATTACGTGCCTCCTCCTTTGTGAGTACAACCGCATATTGCCCTCTAGAGGATGGGACAACTTGTAAATGATAGCCTCCAGGTGCTATATAAGCAGTTCCTTTTTGCAATATCATCCCCTGCTCAGCTTCAATCACTTCTAGCGGGCTGAAGGTATTCAGTCGCTGGGCTAGTGATTTGGTAAAGTTAGGCGGCATATGCTGCACAATAACAATAGGCGCTGGAAAATCCGCAGGAATCTTCTCCAGAAATACCTTTAGAGCACGTGGTCCACCTGTAGAGCATCCCACGGCAACCAACTTTTGCAGATCATTACTCCCATACTTCCGGACCTGAGGATTTGCAGGAGCGTCAGAAGACACTTCCACTTTAGGTTTAGGCAACGGTTTTGGTGGGGTAGCGTTATTCTCTACTCTTGACCTTGCATTACTCTTTTCTGATAAAGGTGGTGGAGTAGAGATTAATGGTTTTGCTGCTCTTTTAGGAACAGTATGATCTAACGGCTGCTTCACCCGCGGTTTTTTGGTCACTTCATTTTTGAGTGAAGCTTTAGGTTCTACCTTGGGTTTGCCGGGCATCACTCTCGGTACAGTTGGCGGTGCGACTTCTACTGGCGGTATGTCTGGCAACTTAAATGCAGAAGCACGTGCTTCGCGCTGCTCCCGGGCCATCATAGCCTCTTTCATTTGTTCCCTTAAGGATTCTCCCACTCCCATGATATCCTGAGAGTTGGTAATCGAAGGTTTACGAATAAAGTCAAAAGCGCCCCATTCCAGTGCAAGAATGGTTTCCTTCATGCCCTCTTCATTGATCCCTGACAGCATAATCACTGGCAGAGGGTCTGAGGCCATTATTATTTTCAGCGCTTCCAGGCCGTTCATTTCTGGCATTTCTACATCCATAGTAACCAGATCTGGACGAAGCTCATTGATTTTTTCGATAGCCTCACGACCGTTTTTTGCTGTTGCCGTCACCTGAAAGTCAGCGTCATTTTCAATTAAATCGGAAATGATCTTGCGCATAAATGCCGAATCATCAACAACCAATACTTTATATGGCTTCATATCATTTCCACCTCTGTCCCAAATTCAGAACAACTATTTACTTCGCTTTAACCATTTATGGATAAAGCCTTTAATCCCTTGGACTTTTGTGGTCTTTTTAGAATCAATGGTCAAATAACTTAGGGCAAGCCGATGTATATCCTTTGCAGCAATACTGTTTGGAAAAGCCAATGTGAAAGGCGTTTGCCTTTTGACAGCCTGCACTACATGGGCATCTGAGCTTATATGACCAAGATAAGAAATATCTAATTGCAAAAAACGACTGGCGGCCATTCGGATCTTGTCGCTTGTCGCTATAGCTTCCCTTTCATCACCTGCCTGGTTCACAATCAATTTAAAGGAAGTCTCAGGATAGGTACGATTCACAACCTTCATTAATGCGTATGCATCTGTGATAGCTGTTGGTTCTGGTGTAGTAACGACTAAGCAATCGTCGGCAGAAGTTATAAACTTCATCGTTTCCTTAGATAATCCAGCACCTGTATCGAACAAAATATAATCCATGCTGTCCGCGATAAGTGCTATCTGATTTGTGAAATAATCAAGATCAGACTCTGAAAGAGTAAATAGCTCATCCATTCCAGAGCCACCTGCTATAAAAGGGAGCGAATTCGGACCGTATTGAATAATCTGCTCGATATCCGCTTCTTTTTTTAACAAATGATAAAGATTATATCTCGCCGATACGCCCATCAACACATCTATATTAGCCATGCCGATATCTGCATCGAACAGCAAAACCCGTTTGCCCATAGCCTTTAAAGTTAGAGCGAAGTTAAGTGTAAAATTCGACTTACCAACGCCCCCTTTACCACTACACACCGTAATGATCCTGGCGGATGATCCCCCTCTTACAGCTACTTTAGAATCCTGACTGGATACAAGCTGTCTTAAGGATTGTGCCTGATCCATCATGTTTCACCTGTTCCAAGAAGCAACTCACTAAGCTGTCCTTTGGTAGCCATAAGCAGATCATCAGGTACATTTTGACCATCAGTCATATAAGACAAGGTAAGTGGGAAGTCATTCAGGACATTAAAGAGCGGGCCGTAACTCCCCGTCTCATCCAGCTTTGTGAAAATAACCTTATCCAGTCTATATCTGCCGAAATGCTCTGCAATAAGTTTCATATCACGGCTTTTGGAGGTCAGGCTAAGCACAAGATAGGTTTCACTTCTCAATTCCTTCGCAAGCAAGCTTTGCAGTTCTGCTACTAGCATATCATTGCGATAATTTCGGCCAGCTGTATCCATTAATACTAGATCACAACTCTCCAAGCGAAAGAGTGCTCTTTGCAAATCTCCTGGCGATTGGACAACCTCCAGTGGAATATTGAGGATAGCAGCATAGGTTCGCAACTGTTCAACAGCTGAGATTCTATACGTATCGGAGGTGATAAAACCTACCTTGCGTCCGTGCTTAAATAGCTGTTCTGCCGCAAGCTTAGCTATGGTTGTGGTCTTTCCAACTCCAGTGGGTCCGGCAATATATACAATTTGAGTATCCCGGGCAATTCCATCAGCAATTCGTCCCGTCAGGAAACCATCAATCTGTTCTTTAAGAGATCCCATAAATTTCTCTGGTCCCCAAGTACGCCCTTCATCTACCCAACGTTCCGAGATGTTACTGATCCATTCCTCAACAAGCACAGCATCCATTTCTTGCTCTAATAAAAGATCCCGTAGCTCCTGCAGACTGTCTGGAAGTTCTCTTCCACCTGAGGATTGTCTGGCAATTCGCTCCATCCAGAGCTTCATATCTCTAATCTCACGAAGAACATCATTTTCGAGAGCAGTGGCAACCTCTGGCGATTGTTCTAATCCTAATGATTCATACAACGCTGATACAGAAGGTGCATCTTCCAGATTTAATTCAGGAAGTTTTTGCTCAGGTACTGGCTCCGGATGCTTGGCTATCGATTCTTGTACATTGATAGCTTCCGATAAGGCTGCGGCAATCTCAGCAAACGTCCGTGACTCTTCTGGCTTTTCTAATGAAACAGAAGGTACGGAAGGTATAGAAGATGTAGTGGAAGCAGATGACGCTTTTTGATAAGCCTGTGGTACTGCACTCCGTGGAATGTTCATCGCTGGCGCAGCCGGCTTTTTTGGAACATTATTCTTCTCTGCCTTTTCTACTGCTGCTACAACTTCTATTTTTTTCTTCTTAAATAACCCTAAAAATCCGCCGATTTTGATTTCCTTTGTACTTAAAATGACGGCCTCGCTCCCAAGCTCGTTGCGAATGGAAAGCATGGCGTCAGGCATCGAATCGACCACGTAACGCTTCACTCTCATAAATTCACCACTCCGACGCTTTGTATTTCAATGTTAGGCTCTAGCTCGCTATAAGACAGTACAGGAATGTCCTGCATCGTTCGTTCAATCACCTGCCGCAAATACATACGAATGGTTGGTGATGTGAGCACTATTGGCTGTTGCCCTGTCTGCAGCAATCGATTGATCTGTTCACTTAACCGCTGATAGATCGTTTGTGTCGAAGTTGGATCAAGGGCCAAATAACTTCCCTGTTCAGATTGCTGCACACTCTCGGAAATTTTCTTTTCAAGATTAGGTCCAACCGTGATGACTTTCAGTGTCTCTCCTACTTGTGAGAATTGCTGAGTAATCTGTCTGGACAAGGACTGACGAACATATTCAGTGAGAATATCCGGATCCTTGGTGTATGTCCCATAATCCGCCAATGTCTCAAAAATCGTAACCAAATCTCTGATCGATATCTTCTCACGAAGCAGCTTAGCAAGAACCTTCTGCACATCCCCAATCGCCAATACGGAAGGAATAAGATCGTCGACGAGCACTGGATAATTATCCCTAAGGTTGTCCACCAGCATCTTAGTTTCCTGTCTTCCTATCAGCTCATGTCCATGACGTTTGATTAACTCCGTCAGATGTGTTGCGACAACAGATGGAGGGTCTACTACAGTATAGCCGGACAATTCAGCCCGCTCTTTAACCGATTCATCAATCCATAATGCTGGAAGCCCAAAGGATGGTTCGATGGTCTCAATACCGTTTATAGATTCATCATCATATCCTGGACTCATTGCAAGGTAATGATTAAGTAATAATTCACCCCCGCCGACTGTATTTCCTTTAATTTTTATGACATATTCATTCGGTTTTAGTTGAATATTGTCGCGAATGCGAATAACAGGTACTACAAGACCCATTTCTAGGGCACATTGCCGTCGAATCATGATGATACGATCTAACAGATCGCCTCCCTGACCTGTATCCGCCAAAGGAATAAGACCATAACCAAACTCGAATTCAATGGGATCAACTGACAGCAAATTAATGACACTTTCCGGACTTCGTACCTCTTCAATCTGCTTCTCTTCAACAAGTTGCTCTTCGGCAATCTGTTTCTTATTTAAATTTTGTCCCATACGGTAGGCTGCAAAAGCCAGCAATCCGGCCAATGGGAGCGTTGTAATCATATGTATGGGTGTAAAGAGTCCAAGAAAAGCTACCGTAACTGCGACAATATACAACAATTTCGGATAGGACAACAACTGTCCTGTCAGCTCTTCTGCAAGATTACCTTCCGAAGAAGCTCTAGTAACAATCAAGCCGGCTGCTGTCGAAATCAGCAAAGCTGGAATTTGACTGACGAGACCGTCCCCGATGGTTAATACAGAATAAGTGGATAACGCAGTAGCAAAGTCCATCCCGTGAACCATCATACCGATGATAAATCCACCGATGAGGTTGATCAGCAAGATGATAATACTCGCAATCGCGTCTCCTTTAACGAATTTACTCGCACCGTCCATGGCTCCGAAAAAATCCGCTTCGCGTTCTACGTTACGACGACGCTCACGTGCCTGGGTTTCGTTAATCATGCCTGCGTTAAGATCGGCATCAATACTCATTTGCTTACCGGGCATCGCATCCAAGGTAAATCTAGCGCCTACCTCAGCTACGCGCTCTGAACCTTTGGTGATAACAATAAACTGAACTACTACCAAGATCAGAAACACGATAAACCCAACAGCAATTTGTCCGCCAGCGATCCAGCTACCGAAAGTAGATACCACTGAACCGGCATCTCCGTAAGTCAGGATCAGTTTTGTAGTCGAGATGTTAAGTGACAGACGAAACAGTGTGGTTACTAGGAGCAATGAAGGGAAAATTGAAAATTCGAGTGCATTTTTCGTATTCATAGCAACCAGAATGATAATTAATGCGATTGAGATGTTAATAACAAGCAAAACGTCCAATAGCCAGGACGGGATAGGCAGAATCATCATAAGCACGATCCCGATGATGCCTAGCAAAACTGTTAAATCTTTAGCTTTCAATGTCCTAACCCCCCGCCTTATCTCCTCTTACCTTTAAGCTTATATACATATGCCAGCACTTCAGCCACAGCCTGGAACAGATCATTTGGAACGACATCTCCAATCTCTGCCCTTTGGAATAATGCCCGTGCCAGCGGTTTGTTTTCCATAGTCACGACGCCGTGCTCTTTAGCCAGCTCCCGGATGCGAAGTGCTACATAATCCTGCCCTTTTGCTATAATCTGCGGTGCTTCCATCTTGGTACCGTCATATTTAAGCGCAACAGCAAAGTGCGTAGGATTCGTAATGATTACATCCGCATTTGGAACTTCCTGCATCATACGCTGCATGGCCATTCTACGTTGGCGTTCCCTGATCTTACCTTTGATTAGAGGGTCACCCTCCATTTTTTTGTATTCATCCTTGATATCCTGCTTGGACATTTTTAGGCTTTTTTCATGCTCGTATTTCTGATACATGTAGTCCAGAAAAGCCATAACCAATAGGGCAGCCCCGATTTTCAAACCAAGACTCATCGTCAGCTTGGCCGCAAATTTAAAAATCCCCTCCGCACTGATATGCGACAGGGATGCAAAGTTCTTCTTTTCTCCCCATAAAGTGCTATATACCAGATAAGCGATAATTAGAAGCTTAAATATGGATTTCAGGAACTCGACAAACGAACGCATGGAGAAAATATTTTTGAACCCTTTTATCGGATTAATCTTGCTGAATTTAGGGGTGATCCCCTCTCCTGTGGTCATAAATCCCACCTGCGCCAAATTGCTTACCAGCGCCATAACAAAAACTATTCCAAGTAATGGAGCTAGCAAAATCAGTATTTGTAGTCCATATTGATTAAATAGCAGCGTTATATTCTCAGGAGTAACCTCCAGTGTCATTTGATTCTGAAATACGTCCATATATAGCTTCATGAAACGCTCTTTCATAAAACCACCAAACATCATCAAGCTAACTATTGCGGATAACAATACAACTGCACCGGATAGCTCAGCACTTTTGGCTACTTGACCCTTTTTACGAGCATCTTGCCGTTTCTTCGGGGTTGCTTTTTCCGTCTTTTCACCGGCGAATTGTTGAAGATCCAGTCTATACCGCTTCGTCTTAGGCATAATACGCTCCCCTTACGGTCACCTACGGACTCTTCCCCATGAGACTCAATAAATTCTCCATGGATTCGAACATGATATCGAAGAGATTCTGAAACAGCACAGCCAGACCAGGCATGAGCACTAAAAGCAGTGCAAGACCTATAATGATTTTGAGCGGAACCCCAATAACAAATACATTATATTGCGGAGCCGTTCTCGCCAAGAAAGCAAGGCCAACATCAGTCAGAAACAGCGCAGTTACTAAAGGAGCCGACATTTGAAAAGCGAGTACAAAGGACTGCACAAATGTTCGAACCAGAAACTCTGATAAACTACCGTCAATCATGCCTAGAAATAAATCATTATTCATAGGAACCCATTTATAACTGTACACAATAGCATCTAGCAGATGGTGATGACCATTCATGCTCAGAAACATTAGCAGGGCAATCATATATTTGAAATTACCGATAACAGGTGCAGATGTTCCAGTCATAGGATCAATGACATTAGCAATACCGAAGCCAATCTGAATATCTATAAACGAACCTGCTGTCTGAATCGCCATAAACATCAAATATCCAATGAAACCTAGCAATAAACCTATTAATACCTCTCTGGCAATCAGCAAAATATAACTGAAATCCTGCGGGATTGTAAGTCCTGTTCCGTTAGCACTAAAGACAACCAATGCTACAAAAAAAGAAATGCCAATCTTAAAGGTTGTCGGGACCCCTTGTGAAGAAAATACAGGAACGACAACAAAAAAAGCGGTTATTCGACAAAAAATAAGCAAAAAGACGGGTAAACTTTGCAGTATGGTCTCCATGTTCATTGTTTAACCAATATACATGTAGAGATTACCTAAAATTTGGCTTGTAAAGTCAATCAGCTTCGTGACGATCCACGGACCAAATAGCAATAAAGCCAGTAGCACTGCGACGATTTTGGGAACAAACGCTAGCGTCTGTTCCTGAATCTGTGTCGTAGCTTGAAAAATACTGATTATTAGTCCTACCACCAGACCAAGAATCAGCATGGGTGCGCTGACTTCCAGCACTAAATATACGGCTTGGCTTGCTAGCCCGATTATAAACTCCGTACTCATCCCTCATGCCTCCTCTTTAGGTCAGGTGTTAAAACTAAGAAGTAGTGATTTAATGACTAAGTACCAGCCGTCTACCAGTACAAAGAGCATTATTTTAAAAGGTAATGAAATCATAACCGGGGGAAGCATCATCATTCCCATGGCCATCAGTGTGCTCGCCACAACAATATCAATAATCAGGAATGGTATGAAAATTAAGAAGCCCATTGTAAAAGCCTTTTTCAATTCACCAATTGCAAAAGCTGGCACCATCACCGTCAGTGGAATATCACTGTATGTAGCCGGTTTAGTAGATCCGGTATAACCGGTGTATTTCATAAATAACAGAAGATCTTTGGTGTTCGTCTGTTTAAACATAAATTCTTTCATCGGATCAGCAGCTTTATCAAAAGCCTCAGTTTGGGTGATTGTCCCCTTCATATACGGCTGCAACGCATTTTCATTCACTGTGGCCAGCGTTGGTGACATAATGAACAGGGTCAAAAACAGAGCAAGTCCTACCAGCACCTGGTTCGGAGGCATTGCCTGAGTACCCAGCGAGGTTCTCACAAAACCTAATACGATTACAATTCTAGTAAAGCTAGTCATAAGAACCAGAAACGCCGGAGCAATACTCAGAACCGTAACAAGAAGAAGAATTGATATGGAACTGGTACCACTGCTTGAACCTTCATTACCGACCTGAATATTAACATTAGGTATAGGATCAGCATGTATCGGCGTCATCATAACCACACTGATAATACCGAACAGCAGAATAGCAAGAATTAGCTTCTTTTTCATATATTCCTCGACTCATCCTTAGTAACATCATCCCGAAGCAGCTCTTCCATTTTCTCTTTACGCTCTGGTGCAGAACGAAGCTTGGATTGCAGAGTCTCGTAAAAAGATGATGTTTCACTAAGTTCAATTTCCTGAGATGGAACCTCCCCACGCAGCTTTACCTTTACCTTGGCAATAAGCGGTGCGAGGAAATTATTCTGGTTAGAGGACTGATCCTCAAATGCCGCAATGATCAATGCTACCTCATCCGGATCGGTGACTTTATCCAAAATGGATATATTCTCACCAATCCCGATTAAGTAAAGACTGCTTCCCAGTTCGATAACCTGCATCGACTTATTAGGTCCAAGCCCAATTGCACCAAGCGTTCTTATGGAACGGTTGCTCATAAAGGTCTGATTACGTCGTCCAAGAAAACGAATTAGTACCACTATAAGTACAATGATTATCGCCAGGACAATAATAACTTTAAACAAATTCAGCAGGGTGTTACTGCTTCCGAGCGTTTCGGAATATAACATGACTTTATCCTACGCGCCCAACGTTTTGTTAATAGCTTCGATAACCCGGTCAGCTTGGAAAGGCTTCACGATAAAGTCTTTAGCTCCTGCTTGGATTGCATCGATAACCATAGCCTGCTGGCCCATGGCTGAACACATAATAACCTTTGCAGCCGGATCTACTTTTTTGATTTCTTTCAGGGCGGCGATTCCGTCCATCTCAGGCATAGTAATATCCATCGTGATGAGGTCCGGACGCAGTTCCTTGAATTTTTCTATCGCTTGAGAACCGTCCTGAGCTTCGCCCACTACTTCAAATCCGTTTTTCGACAAAATGTCACGGATCATCATTCTCATAAATGCTGCATCGTCCACGATTAGAATTCGGTTAGCCATTTTTACAAAATCCTCCCTAAGTATGCTTATTGTAATTTCTGAATTCGGTCCCACTGGCTGACGATATCCGTAACGCGTACGCCAAAGTTTTCGTCGATAACAACGACTTCACCTTTGGCAATAAGCTTGTTGTTAACCAAAATATCTACAGGCTCACCTGCGAGCTTGTCCAGCTCAATAATTGAGCCTTGTGACATTTCTAAAATATCTTTGATCTGCTTCTGGGTCCTTCCTAATTCTACGGTTACTCTAAGCGGTATGTCCATCAATAAATTTAAATTATTTTCATCAATATGACCAAAGGCCCCACCATTCAGATTTGCAAATTGCACAGGCTGTACATTTACATTGCGATTTGCCTCAGAATTAAGCGGTGGTGTCTGTCCATATGGCATCCCTTGCGGTGGCATACCGTATGGTGGCATCCCAGGCATTCCGTATGCTGGCATACCCGCTGGAGGATAATAATACCCGCCTTCTGGCATCCCTGGATACGGTGGCATACCCTGCGGTGGATATGGTGGTTGCGTTCCTCCTGCGGGCTGTGAGGGCGCCTGTTGCACCGGAGGTGCTGGAGGTGGTGTCTCAGCAGAATTAGTCACGGCAGGTGTTTCAGCCATTGTGACCGCTGCCTCCTCCTCTGCAGGACTAACATCACCAAGAAGCATGGATACCATATCTTTTGCGAACTGAACAGGCAAGAGCTGCATAATAGTAGAATCTATCAAATCACCAATTTTAAGCCGGAACGAAATACGAATTAGGGTCTCATCGTCTGGCAGACTGCCTACTCCTTCTCCGCTGGACATATTCAAAATGTCGATACCCGGAGGCGAGATATTAACAAAACGATTAAAAATCGTAGACATCGATGTAGCAGAAGAACCCATCATTTGATTCATAGCTTCTTGCACAGCGCTAATATGAATTTCATTCAACTCTTCATCCTTAGGTTCGCCAGCACCGCCAAGCATTAGATCGGCAATAACCTGCGCATCCCTAATCTTAATAACAAGTGAGTTAATCCCTTGAAACCCATCCACATATTGAACGTGAACAGCTACATGCGGTTTAGGAAAAGCAATTTCAAACTCCCCGCGTGTAATGATCGAAACTTGAGGGGTTGTAATATCTACTTTTTTCCCTAGTAAAGTGGAAAGTGCTGTTGCTGCACTGCCAAACGTTATATTACCAATTTCGCCCAAAGCATCCTGTTCAAACGGTGTTAGATAGTCATCTACCGTTTTCTCCGTAGGAGCTAATGAGCCCTCCGCAGATTGTCTCAGAAGGGCGTCGATTTCTTCTTGGGATAAATAATCTTTACTCGTCAAATTCTTCAACTCCTTCATTGACAATTTCGTCTATTTGCACGGCTACCCGATCTTTAACCATTCCGGGACTTCCGATGAACTTAAGCTTCTCCCCTACCTTAATCGACAGTCCAGAATCTACGTTTCTGTTGAGAGAAATCACGTCACCGACACTAAGCCCTAAGAATTCAGATATGGATAAGCTCGATTCTCCAAGTTCAGCAACAATCGGCAGCTTCGCTTTATGAACTCTAGCTCTAATGGCCAGTAGCTCATCTTCATCCCGCGTCTTCTTCTCTGTCACAAACCATTGGTGAACAGAAAGTCTGGACATGATAGGCTCTAGAACGACATGCGGTATACAAAGATTGATCATGCCTGTTGTGTCTCCAATTTTGGTACTTAGAGAGATTAATGCAATGGTCTCATTGGGCGATACAATCTGCATGAACTGCGGGTTCGTCTCAAGAGCTTCCATCCGCGGATGAATATCCAGCACCGTTTTCCAAGCCTCCTGCAAACTCTCAAAACATCTACTAAAGATACGCTCCATAATCGTTGTTTCGATCTCAGTTAGAGCATTAATCTTAGAAGGTGCAGTTCCAAAGCCTCCAAGCAACCTGTCCAGCATAGCAAAAGCAATGTTAGGATGAACTTCCATTACCATGCGGCCCTCTAAAGGTTCTGCTTCAAAAATGTTCAATATCGTCATTTTCGGTATGGAGCGAATAAATTCATCATAAGGGAGCTGCTCTACTTGAACGACATTAATCTGAACGAAGGTGCGCAATTGGGCTGAAAAATACGTTGTAAGATAACGGGCGAAATTGTCATGTATCCGTGTAAGACTGCGGATATGATCTTTGGAAAAGCGGACAGCCCGTTTAAAGTCATAAGAGCGGATTTTCTTCTGAGTTTCTTCCTTTTTAAGTTCATCGGCGTCCATCTCACCTGAAGAAAGTGCAGCAAGTAGAGCATCAATTTCGTTTTGTGATAGTACATCAACCAATTCAATCACCCCCCCATCAAAGAATTATCAGGAATAAAGCTACACAGAAGCCAAAAGGAATTTGGTGATTTCGATCTGAGTAATTTGGCCCTCAGTCAATGTCTTATTGATCAGATTAATAAGCTTACTGCTAAGCTGATCTTTTCCATTCGCTCCATTAAGGTCCTCAGGTTTGGTATCTGCAAGCGTCTTGATAATTATTGGTTTGATTTTGATCTCTTTTATTTTTTCGAATTCTTCCTTTGATTTCGCAGAACTCAGTTGGAAGGCGAAATCTACTTGAAGGATAAAATCGGGATCAGCAAGATTTGTTTTGATATCAATGATCTCTGCCGTCAATTCGACGATTTCATCTGCAGTTAAATGTTTTGTTTCCACATTTTGAACAGCAGCACTTACCTCGTTCGTATCTTTCGGAAAGATCCTGTCCATTAGTAAAAATGCGGCGACCACGATCAGAGTAATCGCTAGTAATATCGTGATGAGCCACGGCATCATCTTTTTCATGTTAGCTCCTCCATTGACTGGATTTTAATGGTGGCAGCATATGTGCCTATGTCCCTGTTATAATCCCGGATCTTCGTAATAACCTCATCGGCTTTTTCGAGAACGATCAGTCTTTTTCCGGTTACGAGCGTAATATATGTATCCGGGCTTTCTTCTACCATTTCGACCAGTAGGGCATTGATCCACATCGGTGTTCCATTTAATCTTGTTACCGATATCATAACAGGCCTCCTAACAAAATAGGGGGAGGAGTAACTCCCCCACGACTCCGCATGAACCATTTAAGAAAATATAAAATTTATTGATTAAATTAACGCTTCAGGTTTACTACTTCCTGCAGCACTTCATCAGAAGTTGTGATGATACGGGAATTCGCCTGGAATCCACGCTGTGATACGATCATTTCTGTAAATTCATTGGTAAGATCCACATTGGACATTTCCAGCTGTCCAGAGATGATTGCCCCGGTGCCATCTTCTGTATTGTTCGCTGTAGTCGGAACTAGTTCGCCTTCTGCATTCGCATTAAGTGTCATACGATACAGATTGCCTCCGATTTTCTCCAGACCAGATGGGTTAGTAACCTTGGCTACACCAATCTTCACCCCAGCTCCAGTCGTTCCATCTTCCATGGTCTGAACAATTGTTCCATCATTAGAGATAGAAAACGCCGTTACATCGTCACCTAATTGAATGATCCCACCGTCGGAATCTAAAACATGAAGTCCGTCAGCGGTAACCAGATTACGCGCAGCGTCAATGTGGAAATCTCCGGCGCGGGTCAAAAATGCAGTATCTTGATCCTCAGTAAGCTTAACCAGGAAAAAACCATCTCCATCGATACGTAAATCTGTTGGGTTGTTGGTAGTTTGAGCACTACCAGCCAAATGTAGGGTATCTATAGAAGCAATACTAACACCTAGTCCAACTTGTTTCGCATTTACCCCACCTTGACCATCCTCACCCGGCGCAGTAACACCAGAAACGGTTTGGCTCATAATATCCTTGAACATAACACGTCCGGATTTAAACCCGATAGTGTTTACGTTAGCAATATTATTACCGATTACATCAAGCTTAGTTTGAAAGCCTCTCATTCCTGAAACCCCTGAATACATTGATCTTAACATGTTTAATGTCCTCCCAGATTATAGAGTCCTAATAACTTTCCAAGTGAATTGGGACCGCGTCAGTCGGTCAGCGGCCGCCTCGGCTTTCCGTTAGGACCAGCCTATTATGAAATCACTATTGCACTATCGATTTGTGTAAATACATTATCTTTGATCGAGTTACCATCCATAGCAGTAACTACTGTGCGATTAGGAACGCTAACGATAAACGCCAAATCCTTCATTAATATCAAGGATTCTTTACTTCCCTTAGCAGCAGCTTTGTCCACAGCAGATGAAATTTGATCCAACTGACCGCTTCCAAGCTCTATCCCTCTTTGTTCTAGGCGCTTAGCAGCATGATTGCTGAATTTTAATAGTTTCTGTTGCAGTAAACTCTCAAAAGAAGCTTCCCCCGCCACAGACTGCTTAGGCAGCGAAGATCGTTGTAACGTTGTAGAATGCAGGGACGCAGGATACAGTTGGCCTATAGTAAGCCTGTCACTCATATGCTCGCCCCGCTTCCTCCGCTATTCTCCGGAGTATTACTATCTGTACCAGAACCGCTTTCTGGTGTTGCTGCGGCATTCTGAATTTGTGTAATATCGGTTAAAGCAATTCTGTCTTTTCCCACAACCGCATATTGAATACCATTGCTAACAACGATAGATTCAACATTACCTGTCTTAGGCAGCTTTGTGGCGGTGTCTGTCCAAGTAATATCTTTACCAATCAACCCGGATACAGATCCAAGGGACTGATTCATAGCATTAAGCTGAGTAGAGATATTCATCAATTGCTCCACGGATGTAAACTGGGCCATTTGCGCAATAAATTCTTTATCTTCCATCGGTTGCATCGGATCTTGATTTTGCAGCTGAGTAATCAAAATCTTCAAAAACTGATCCTTACCTAAAGTAGAATTACCCGTTGTCCGTGCACTAGAGTCGGGAGTTGTATAATTCCACTGATCTTTAGTAGAGACCGGAACTGTTGTCGCCATAACCACTCACCTCTCTTTCCTTTGTTATTAAAGTTAAGCCTTAGCAGAAAAAGATCCACCTTGGGACTGATCTTCTTGTCCCGCATTTGAAACCCAGTCCTTCCATTCACCATTCAGCTCTGCGGCTAGAACAGCATCACTGGCTTCCTCTCTGCTTTCTTTGGAACGTCTACCCTGCTGTCCACTTCCGGAATTAGGTTGGCGTCCTTCCTGCCCCCATTGCGAATTGAGTGGGGTATTATTTTGCGTAACTTCCAGCTTCTCCACTTGAAGACCTTGAGATTGCAATGCAGCGCGAAGCTGGTTCATTTGTTGTTCCAGCATATCTTTAGCGCCGGTATGTTCAGTCATGAACTGGGCAACTAAATGACCATTTTGCATGGTGATCTTAACATCAACTTGTCCGAGATTTTCTGGAAAAAGGGATATAGTCGCTTCAGCGATCCCACCTTTTTGCACAATCTCTAATTTGCCTGTAATGAAACCTGTCATTTCTTGAGCAAATTGCTGAACCGGAACAGGCGCTGCTGGCACTTCAGCCTTCAGCGGTGCTGTAATTCCTCCGCGCAGAGATAACTGCCCCGCAGTAACAACCTCATGATCCCCTTCGTTAGCTGTAATTCCTAGCGGGGAATCTTGAGCAGATTCTGTTGTCTTCGTTTCCCCGGTTACGCCTGTCTTGATTAACGGTGTGTTCGCAGTCTCTGCTTCAGCTTCTTGCACAGTTCCTGATGTCACAGGCGAGCTTACAACCGTATCATTTTTCACTACAACAGCTTCTCCGGAACGACTGCTCACATTCTGAATTGTTTTATCCGTTTGGTTATTTTTGCTTTCAGTAATAACGGGCTGTTGTAAGGAAGAATCAGAATTAATACTCACATTGCTGGTCTTTCCCTTCCCCTTATTAGTGTTAGAGGAGGACTCTTCTAAAAGCGCTGTGAAATTATTCAATAAACTGATTCCCTTAGTTGCAACTTCCTCATTGCCACTTACTGCAGCTTCTTGAATCATAGAAACTAAACTTTGCAAGTCATCTTGAACTGCAAATCTTAATGTATCAGCATTCTGTGCCAATGGTGACAAGCTTCCAGCCACTTCTGCTTCCGTTGTAGTAGTACCATTCTCTGCAGCATGGCTTCCAGATAGAAGTGCAGATACCTGAAGAATCCAAGCTTGCAAGGCTACCAACAGAGCTGGATCACTACTGATACTTTCATCCAGCTTCTCAACATCAGCAGCAAGTTTTTCAAGGAGCTCACCCTTCTGAGTGTCTTGCCCTGCTTGCTCTTCTCCAGTCGGCTGCACTTCCTTTAACAGGCCTTGCAGCAAAGAAGCTAGATTTCCCAATAGGGGTTCAGCTGGAGTCGACGGGGTGTTGGTATTGCCTCCCATGGTTTGTACCAGGGTTTGAGCAAATGGTGCAGCCGTCGTTGTTGTGCCCGTTGTAGTCGATGAACTCCCGTTTACTGCAGTTGCGTTTGCACTGACAAGCGATTGAACGACTAAACTCATTTATTTTTCACCTCCTTTCCCTATCTATTTAGCACCCATCAGACGATTAACAATTTTCGCAGTTTGCGCGCTATCATTTTTAGTCATTTCTCCCAAAATAGATGAACGAACACTATCACTTACGGTATTCATAATCGTCACGACCTTATCAGGGCTAATCTTGTACATTTCTCCTAGTAACGATGCTGCATTAGCAGGAGTCATTGAGCTGAAGGTCTGATTCAACTTTTCCTTATCCAAATTCTTACTGGTTGTTGCTGTTGCTGTTGTGCCGGCATCTTTCTTCAATCTAGATTGAAGGGCTGCGATCGCCATGTCACTCGAAGATGTGGTTTCTTTTAACTTAATCGTTACATCTGCAGCCTTTTGCGGATCCATTTTTTCCAAAATCGCAGTTTTACTCGCTTTATTCATGACACTGAAGATCTGTACCATTTCTTCTGTAGTTAAATTCTCCATGATCGGTGCAGCCTTCGAAGCTTTCATGCCCGCATACAGCTTAGCCAAATCAGAAACCTGTTTCTGATAAGGATCTTCAGTTTCTTCTGTGCTTGCCTCTGCGGTTTCAGCTTCCTTCTTCATACCCTCAATCTGTGACTCTAGCGCCTGAACCTTGGTATCCTGGGCTGTTTTTTCATCTGTAACCTTCTTCAGGTTTTCTTCCTGCTGGGCGAGCTGAGCTTTAAGCTCCTTAATCGTTGTCGCTGAGCTCACTTCCTGCTTTTTGCTTTCTTCCTTCGGTTTAGAAGGATCTGCAGGCGGATCAGGAACCCATTTTTCCAGGATAGGAATTTTATTCGCAACTTCAAGCACATTATTACGAATGTCCATATTAAAAAGCGTCAACAGTACTCCAAGCAGTACTAGCGTGAAGATAATCGGTATCATTAAGAATAAGAACCGCTCAAATTTCCCCGCTGACCCTTCATTTTCAAGTTCCATATCATTATCAATATTAGCCACTAGCGGAAACCTCCCGGGTTAGAGGGATTTCATCGCGAAGCGGACGGTTGCCATCTCATCCAGTTCGTTTTGTTCCCGTAAAATCATACTTTGCTGAAACAGTGTCTCAGCCTTGTCTTTTGCCTTCAACCATACTTTTTCATCTAAAACCTTAGTGCTTAACTGATCTTGTTTCTTCTGGACTTCTTGATGTGCACGGCTAATGTCCGTATGCTTACGGGCAATGCATTTATCCAGATATTCCACATACTCCTGCATTTCACGAATCTTAATCATAGGTGTCTTTTGCTCTGCGGCATTTTGTAAGGATAGCATGATAGCACTCCGCTGAAAGATGAGTTCATCCAGGCTTCTTTCCTGTGCCTGCAATTCTCCAAGCGCGCTTGAGAGCATCCATTCTGCCTGTGTCTTCTCATTGCCCTTCAAGTCAACGACTTTTTGAAAAGTATAATGAAACCTCATAATACCGAATCAACTCCTTGAGAACTGTGAAATTAAAGACTGTTGAACTTCAGCCAGCGTAACTTTTTCATTCACCTTTTGTTTGGTGAAATCCCATATACTGTCGATAAATTCCATCGACTCGTCGATTTGAGCATTAGAGCCTCTCTGATAAGCTCCAATATTAATCAAATCCTCTGAATCCTTGTAAACGGCCATAAGGCGCTTCACATTCTCCGCTGCTGCAATCTGTTCTTCTGGAGCAATATCCTTCATTACTCGACTTATGCTGGAAAGAACATCTATTGCTGGAAAATGTCCTTTGTTAGCAATATTTCGATTGAGTACGATATGTCCGTCAAGTATCCCTCGGACTGCATCTGCGATTGGCTCGTTCATGTCATCACCATCAACCAGTACCGTGTAAAAGGCTGTTATAGAGCCTGTAGGACCTGTACCGGCACGTTCCAGCAATTTGGGTAAGCTGGCAAACACCGAAGGTGTATATCCCCGCATGGCTGGCGGCTCTCCAACTGCAAGTCCAACTTCACGTTGGGCCATGGCATAACGGGTGACCGAATCCATCATCAGCATTACATTAAGGCCACGATCGCGGAAATACTCGGCAATCGTTGTAGCGATAAGCGCACCTTTTATGCGAATCAATGCAGGTTGGTCTGAGGTAGCAACAATTACTACGGATCGCTGCAAGCCCTCTGGTCCCAAATCCCGTTCAATGAAATCCAATACTTCTCTGCCACGCTCACCAATCAGAGCAATAACATTTACGTCAGCCGATGTATTCCGGGCAATCATCCCCATCAAAGTACTCTTGCCGACCCCCGAGCCAGCAAAAATACCGACCCGCTGTCCCTTGCCAATCGTTAGCAAACCGTCAATCGCTCTCACACCAATACTGATGGGTTCCTGCACCCGCGGTCTATTAAGTGGATTGGAAGGAATATTAAAGGTAGAGCTATGTGGCATTCGTGCTGGAATGAGAGAGCCATCAAGCGGCTGCCCCAGACCATCCAGTACTTTTCCTAACAATTCAGAACCTACTTGCACGCTAAGCGGCTTACCAGTGCCCACTACATCACAACCAGGTCCAATCGCCTGCAGTTCACCAAGTGGCATCAATAGTACCTTGTTATCACGGAAACCAACGACCTCAGCTTGCAGCGGTTTGTTTCCTTTAGAAGGGTAGATGTAGCATACATCACCTATACTTGCGTCAGGACCTTCCGATTCAACCATTAGACCGATTACCTGCGTCACTTTCCCATTGATCCTCACCGGATCGAGATTACGAAGTTGCTCCTTATAACGGTTGCTATTAAGCATCGTCTTCCCCATTTCTCTGCTCATCGGTGTCCAGCGCAATTCTTACCAGCTCTTTCTTGATCTCTGCGAGCTGAGTGTCGATTCGAGCATCAATGCTGCCAAAGGAAGAGCGGATAACACATCCTTGGTCTTTTACCGTTGAGTCGGGCAAGATTTGCAGTTCAGCCTGTGAATCAACAGCTAGTGATAATTCTTCCCGAGCAGCATTCACAAAAGCGAACTGCGCTGGGGATACACAAAGTGAGATCAAACCTTGTTCTCGCTTACGAGCCAGATTTTTGCGAATTAAGTCCATTGCGAATTGTGGTTCTACCGTTAACTGCTTGTCCACAATTTTCTCTGCAATATCACAGCTTAACTCTACTAAAAAAGGCTCCGCTTCCTGAATAATCACTTCTCTTGCTTTATACGCCTCAGTCAAAACAGCACGCGCTTCTTCCATCATCTCTGCGATCTTATGCTTCATCTCTTCCTCAGCCTGAGAAACACCTTCCTCATAACCTTGCTGATGAGCTTCAGCTTTGATAGCTTCGATCAGATGTTCATCCTGCTCACGCCGTTGTTTCCACCACTCTTCAGCCTCCGCTTTCGAGGACTCTACAATCTGTTCCGCTTCAAGAGATGCATTCCGAACCTGCTCTTCAGCAAAATCCTGAGCGTCCTTAAGCATTTGCTTACGCGTCTCTTCTGCCTCTTCACGTGCGGGATCATGATAGTCAGTCTCGCTTAAAGTCTCCTCGGGAACGGGCTCCTCAGTTAGGCCCGCATATTGCCGGGCCTGTTCCAGTCTCTTAAAGACATCAACCGGAACATACTGGGAGTGTTTGATCAGCTTAGACAATGATGTCATCTCCTCCGCCACGAGCGATGATAATTTCACCAGACTCTTCGAGTCTGCGGATCGTGCCTACAATACGAGTCTGTGCTTCTTCAACATCACGCAGCCGCACAGGACCCATGTATTCCATTTCTTCTCGGAACGTTTCTGCCATACGCTTGGACATATTTCTGAAAATAACATCCCGTACTTCTTCGCTGGCAACCTTGAGTGCAAGCTGTAAATCCGCATTATCGATATCACGAACAATGCGCTGTATTGAACGATTGTCCACATTAACAATATCTTCGAATACGAACATCCGTTTTTTGATCTCTTCGGCAAGCTCTGGATCTTGAATTTCGAGAGAATCCAGAATCGTACGTTCTGTCCCCCGGTCAACCCCATTCAAGATTTGTACAATTGATTCGATACCACCGGCATTTGTATAATCCTGGGTTACTGTAGCGGAAAGCTTCTGCTCCAGCACACGTTCAATTTGCGTAATTACCTCTGGAGAGGTACTGTCCATCACAGCAATTCTTCTAGCCACCTCTGCCTGCTTCTCTTGAGGAAGCGAGGAAAGGATTGCAGCAGCTTGTTCAAATTGCAGATAAGACAATACAAGTGCAATAGTCTGTACATTTTCATTCTGGATAAAGTTGAGAATCTGATTAGGATCCGCTTTTCGTGCAAAATCGAAAGGTCTTACTTGCAATGTTGCAGTCAGACGATTAATGACCTCCATTGCTTTTGTTGATCCAAGCGCTTTCTCCAGAATTTCTTTAGCGTAGTTAATACCGCCTTGTGATATATATTCCTGGGCGAGGCATATCTGATGGAATTCAGACATGATCGACTCTTTTTCACCGCTGTCCACTTTGCGAACATTAGCAATTTCAAGAGTCAGCTGTTCAATCTCCTCGTCTCTTAAATGTTTGAAAATTTGCGCCGATACCTCGGGCCCTAGTGTGATAAGCAGGATCGCAGCTTTTTGACGGCCACTAAGTCCCTGCTGGCTAGCCTTTGCCATTAGTTCACCTCTGTTCGTCTGCAAGCCATGTACGCAGCAGATTTACGAATTCGTCTGGCTTCTTCTTGGCCAAACTTTCCAATTGCTTACGAACTTGACTTTCATTCGTCACGCTCTCCAAGTTAATAGAAGGAAATTCAGTAGGAACCTGCAATGGAATGTCTTCATCTTCCTCTTCCACAGTCTGTTTACGACTCCGGTAGATTAGATATCCTCCACCTGCTCCAACCAGCAATGCTGCTGCTCCGATAGCCCATATCATCCAAGAAGCGAGACCACCTTTAACGGTGTTGGCATCGGTGCCACCAAATTGTTGCGAGTAGACCGAAACCTTTTTGGTCAAATCAGCGTCTGTATATGTAGTACCTGAATCTGCAAGAGAAGCGCGAACAATATTCACCAAAATATTTTGAATTGCAGCTGATGTTGCATCATCTAAACTTTTTTCTCCTGAAGGTGGTTCAACTGCAACATTTATGGTTAAGTCTTTAACAGTATACGGACTAGCAATAACATCTTTAGTAATTCGGTTAACTTCGAAGTTCCTCGTTTCCGAAGATTCCTCCGAGGTAGAAGTATCCGCACCCGCATTAGAAGGATAGCCCGTAACATCTTGAGAACCAGTGCCAGCCACTCCGCCAGTCGTGTTACCTTGACCCGAATACGAATTACTAATTATTTGTGAACTGATCTCAATCCCCCTCATGTTCTCTGTATCCACAGGGGTAACAAGATCTTCCTTCCGGTTTTCCTTGTCAAAGTTCAACTTTGAGAACACAAGAACATCCACTTTATCAGGACCGGTAAGAGTGCTAAGGAATTGTTTCACATTTTTCTTTACTTCTTCTTCGAATTTCTTCTGAAGAGCGAAGTTTTCTTCAACTTGGTTTGTGACACCAGCCTGTCCACCTTTAGCTGTTGGCATTAATTCAATTTCATTATTTGCAATGGTAATGTTGTCAATTGGTAAATTAGGCACAGCAGTTTTCACAAGATTGAAATACCCGTCAATATTGTCTTGGGTAGGTCTAAATCCTGGATCAAATGAAAGCACAACGGATGCAGATGCCTGCTCCTGATCAGCCTGTGAGGCAAAAACTGTCTCTTTAGGCAAATTAATCAGCACTTTTGCATCTTTAATCCCTTGCATACGTCTCATTAACTGTTCAACTTCACCGTTTAATGCATTATTGTACTTCACGTTAAACTCGCTATCTGTTGTACCTATCATTGACGAATTTTCGTCAAAGACTTTATATCCGATAGAGCCACCTTGAACAATCCCCTGAGAACCGATATCCACCTTGACCCGAGCTGCTTCTGTACTAGGTACAGAAATACTCTTTCCATCTTGACTTAATCGGTATGAAACACCTGCTGAATCTAAGGCCTTCATTACTCCAGCCGAATCCGTACTGTCCAAATCTTGAAATGCTACTTCATATTCTGTTTTTGAAAGCTGCATGGTCATAACTACGATTATTATTAGAATGATAAACAATGTTGAAAAGAATAAAATCTTCTGTTTACCACTAAATCTGTTCCAATACAAGAGAACCTTCTCCCGATATTGGGCAAATCTTTCATTCACAGTGTCACCCCATCCGAAACTAAGCTAGGATTTATTATATTTGAGTTCTCATAATTTCTTGATAGGCTTCAATCACTTTGTTCCGGACTTGTGTAGTCAACTGTAAACTCAGTAGAGCCTGTTGGGAAGAAATCATCACTTCGTCAATGTTCACTTCTCCCAATACAAATTTATTACTCATATCCTTAGCTTGTTGTTCCTGATCAGCCACTTTATTGAGCGCATCCTCAAGATAAGAGCCAAAGCTCTCCATCGAATTAGCAGGAGTGGATGAAACTTCGGAAGATGTCGGTTTCATTGCAAGCTGCTGTACAGCCTGAACCCCATTAGATATATTCTGTATCAACTGTTTCCCCCCCTTAAGTTAATTAACATTCATTTATCTACCAATTTCGAGTGCCTTGCTTACCATAGCTTTGGATGCATTAAGCATCGTAACATTGGCATCATAAGAGCGAGATGCAGATAACATATCAACCATTTCTTTGGTAATGTCTACGTTTGGCATATAGACATATCCTTCAGCATCCGCATCGGGATGGCTTGGATTGTACACCGGCTTCAATGGTGAAGAGTCTTCTATGATCGACTGCACCTTAACCCCTTCATTGCTATTATTCATTTTCGAATTTAGTATATTCGAGAATTTATTACTTTCGTTCGTTTCCAAAACAACCAACTTACGTCGGTAAGGAACAGCCTTGCCATCCACCACGGATGCTCTTGTAGTTTCAGCATTGGCTACGTTGGAAGAAATTACATCCATCCGCAACCGTTGAGCCGTTAATGCAGATGCGCTGATCCCAAAACTACTACCAAAGTTCATACTCTCTTATCCTCCTTGAATTACGGCTCGCATCATCGAAATCTGACTGTTAATCTGTTCAACATAAGAACTATACCTAAGCTGGTTCTCTGCGCTTAACGCCATTTCGCGATCTACATCCACATTGTTGTCGTTATTGTTCATAGAGGTAGTTTCATCAGTATTTTCAACAGCAGCGGGAACAATTGTGTTGCTGCCAAATTGATAATGCCGGGTATCCGAAACTTTCGCTCTAAGTGTAGATTGGATTCCACTTTCCTGTTGTTGCAGGATACTTTCGAATGAAACATCAGAACGTTTGAAATTGGGCGTATCTTGATTAGCCACATTATTTGCTAGAGCATTTTGTCGTTTATAGGCAGCATCAATGCCTCCCTGCAATCGTTGAAAACTGACACTATTCAGCAATCCCAAGACAATTCCTCCTTTCAAAGCTATCATAATGAAAAGAATTCCACAACTTCCATCAAAAAACCTGCTTGCTTTCGACAAATAAAGAAAAAAATACTCTAAATTTACGGTATTCCGTCGAACGCTGTCGCAATGAATAACACTTAGCATTTTCACATACATTGATTTTCATTTAATTTGTATATTATTACAATAAGAAATAAGCCCTATCTTTTTAGAAAAGACAGGGCTTTTAGCACTTTATTACTATTTATTTACATTTTCAACTCATTTTTTTCTTTTTAATTGCATGTTTTGACATAATTTTACGTTTTCACGACACCAATTTGTAATTTATCTAATCCGTTATGCCCAAATTCAAAATACATAGATTTTTTGTTTTTTTGTCGCTTTAAAGAATATACTGACTTAAATCACGATCCTGAGCTATACTTGCCAATTTCTCGCGCACATACTCCGGGGTAATAACCATTTTTTCTAAAGTCAGCTCAGGTGCTTCAAAAGAAAGATCCTCTAACAGCTTCTCCAAAATAGTATGAAGACGCCGTGCACCTATATTCTCCATATTTTGATTCACTGAAGCCGCTATTTTGGCGATCTCATGTATAGCATCCTTCTGGAATTCCACTTCTAAATTTTCTGTTTTAAGCAGATTCACATATTGTTTAGTTAAAGCATTCTCTGGTTCCGTCAAAATAGAAACGAAATCCTCTAACGTTAGACTACTCAGCTCTACGCGAATCGGAAAACGACCTTGAAGTTCTGGAATCAAATCGGAAGGCTTAGCAATATGGAAAGCTCCGGCAGCCATAAAGAGTACATAGTCTGTCTTCACAGGACCGTATTTCGTCATAATGGTCGAGCCCTCTACAATCGGCAAAATATCCCGTTGCACGCCTTCACGCGACACATCCGGTCCAGACCCTTTTCCCTGACTCGCTACTTTATCGATTTCATCAATAAAAATAATGCCTGATTGTTCAGCCCGAGTCACGGATTCCTGGATCACATCATCCATATCTATCAGCTTGGCCGCCTCATCCTGAATGAGTACCTTGCGCGCTTCCCGAATAGGAAGCTTACGTTTCTTCGTCCGCTTAGGCAGCAAACTGCCGAACATCTCTTGCATATTCATACCCATCTGGTCATTTCCTTGACCTGCAAACATATCCATCATAGTTGGCGCTGTATCCTCAACATCAATTTCAATGATGTCATCTTCCAGCTGACCAGCTAACAGCTTAAATCTAACCCCACGGCGGCGTTCACTTAGGCTTCCATCCTGCTCAGCGTCTTCTTTAGAGTCCTCTTGGGCAGAATTCCCTCCAAAAATCATCTCGAAAGGATTCTTTTGTGATTTATTTTTGGAAGAGGAAGGGACTAATATAGAAACAATCCGCTCATTAGCCAGTTCTTCCGCACGATCCTTAACCTTCTCCGTACGCTCAAGCTTCACCATACGAATAGAAGTCTCTACCAGATCACGAACCATAGATTCCACATCTCGACCTACATAACCGACTTCAGTAAATTTAGTGGCCTCCACTTTGATGAACGGTGCATTAACAAGCTTTGCTAGACGCCGGGCGATTTCTGTCTTTCCCACACCTGTAGGTCCGATCATCAAGATGTTCTTAGGAACGACTTCATCACGCAGTTCCTCTGCTAGCAGACTGCGCCGATACCGATTACGAAGCGCAACGGCTACCGATTTCTTGGCTTGCTTCTGACCTACGATATATTTATCCAATTCGGCTACAATTTGACGGGGTGTAAGCGATTGATTCACCATCGTGAATTCCTCCTTATCTCTATGGCACTGAGTCTATAATTGTTCAACAATAATGTTGGAATTAGTGTACACACAAATTTCAGAAGCTACCTGAAGCGATTCTCTAGCAATATCCGCAGCGGAAAGATTGGGTGCATGACGTTTGAGTGCTCGACCTGAAGCCAGCGCAAAATTACCACCGGAACCAATCGCAAGAACGTCATCATCCGGTTCGATAATTTCACCATTTCCGGAGATCAGGAGCATTCCTTCCTTATCCATAACAATCATCAAAGCTTCAAGCTTCCGAAGAATACGATCTTGACGCCAATCCTTCGCTAATTCAACTGCAGCCCGCTGCAGGTTCCCATGATGCTCCTCCAGCTTGCCCTCGAATTTTTCGAATAGGGTAATAGCATCCGCAACGGATCCCGCAAAACCTGCTATTACTTGTCCTCTGTACAGGCGACGGACTTTTCTGGCCGTCGTCTTCATAATAACACTCTCTCCGAATGTAACCTGTCCATCACCTGCTATAGCTGCCTGTCCGTTATGTCTTACCGCACAAATTGTAGTCGCATGAAAGCTGGGTACCATGATTGTAAGTTACCTCCTTAAGATGGGCTTTGTTCGCTATCGACAACCTCCGGCTCCGAATAAGCGAGTCCTGTACGGTTGGCATACTCGGCAAGACTGTCCAGAGCGCGATGAGCTAACATTTCATTCTTTTCCTTCTTATTGCGGATCTTCTTCTCTACCTTCGGCAACAGACCGAAATTGGCATTCATAGGCTGAAAATGCTCTGGATCGGCAGAAGTAATATAAGCTGGCATGCTGCCTAGAACAGTATCCTGCGGGAAGATCAGTCCTTCCTGACCGAGTGCTGCCCGTGCAGCATTAATACCAGCTATGAGCCCGGAAGCAGCTGATTCAACATAACCTTCTACACCTGTCATCTGTCCAGCAAAAAAGAGTCTTTCCTTGCCTTTCATCTGATAGGTAGGGTGCAGAAGCTTAGGAGAATTAATAAATGTATTTCTGTGCATCACACCATAACGAACATATTCAGCATTCTCAAGACCAGGGATCAGCGAGAATACACGCTTCTGCTCTCCCCATTTCAAATGGGTCTGAAAACCAACAAGATTGTAAAGTGTGCCGGCAGCGTTATCCTGACGGAGTTGCACAACCGCGTAAGGAAGTTTACCTGTATGCGGATTGATAAGTCCTACTGGCTTCATTGGGCCAAATAACGCTGTTTGCTTGCCGCGTTTCATCATGATTTCAATAGGCATACAGCCCTCAAAGTATATCTCTTTCTCAAAATCCTTGAGTGCTGCTGTCTCAGCAGAAATCAACGCATCATAAAACACGTCGAACTCCTCTTCTGTCATCGGACAGTTCAGATAAGCCGCTTCACCTTTATCATAACGGGAAGCCAAATACACCTTGTTCATATCAATGGTGTCTTTCTCAACAATCGGTGCTGCTGCATCATAGAAGTAGAAATACTCTTCACCCAGCAGCCCTTTTATTTCAGCAGATAATGCCGGTGAAGTTAGTGGGCCCGTTGCAATAACAACAATCCCTTCCTCCGGTATATGCGTAAGTTCTTCATTTATGACTTCCACGAGCGGATGATTATGCAAAGTATGGGTGATCTCACCTGAGAATCCGTCCCGATCTACGGCAAGTGCTCCTCCTGCGGGTACCGCGTGTCGGTCAGCAGCACCTAATACAAGAGAGTTCAAACGCCGCATTTCTTCCTTCAATACACCTACAGCATTTCCTAATCCATTCGCACGCAGGGAGTTGCTGCATACCAGTTCAGCAAATTGATTCGTGTGATGGGCTGGCGTCTTTACTACAGGTCTCATCTCATATAATCTTACCGGAACTCCTAGTGATGCTATTTGCCAAGCGGCTTCGCTTCCTGCGAGACCCGCTCCAATTACTGTTACTTTTGCTGTATCTGACACTGTCTTTTTTCCTCCCATAGAGACTATTAATCTGCTAATTCTTCTTCGTTGTCTAGAACCGCCTCTGTATGATCACAAGATGTACATTGTAGCTTGGTTCCTTGCTTATTACGTTTCTCAATCATCCAAGATCCACATGATGGACATGGTTTTATAGAAGGTCTATCCCATGAAACGAAATCACAACCAGGGTACTGATCGCAGCCATAGAAAACACGCCCTTTTTTGCTGCGTCGCTCCACAACCTTACCTTCATGACATTTAGGGCAAGTTACGCCAATATCCTTGATAATCGGTTTCGTGTTTCGGCAATCCGGAAAGCCAGAGCATGCTAGGAATTTCCCAAAGCGACCCAGCTTATACACGAGAGGTTTACCGCATTTCTCACAGATCTCATCAGAGACTTCATCTTCAATCTCAATTTCTTTCATCTCTTCTTCCGCGAATACCAAACGCTTCTCAAACGATTCGTAAAACTCTGCAAGAACCTTTACCCAGTCTTCTGAGCCCTCTTCCACATGGTCAAGATCCCCTTCCATGTTCGCGGTGAATTCAACGTTTAGGATTTCCGGAAAAAATTGCTCCATCTGCTCTATAACAAGCTCGCCAAGTTCGGTTGGCATGAATTTTTTCTCTTCAATAGCCACATAACCACGCTTCTGGATGGTTTCCAGCGTTGGGGCATATGTACTTGGACGGCCTATACCCAGCTCCTCAAGCGTCTTTACAAGTCTTGCTTCCGTATATCGTGGAGGCGGTTGTGTAAAGTGCTGTTTAGGCTCGATCTCCTGCTTATTTAAAGCATCTCCCGCTTGAAGCGGCGGCAAATACTTGTCTTCATCTGTAGTTCCGTCATCGTTGCCTTCTACGTAAACCTTCATGAACCCGGGGAATGAAACCTTCGAACCAACAGCTCTGAATGTAGCAGTACCTGCAGCAATATCGACCGAAAGCGTATCCAGCAGGGCAGAAGACATCTGACTTGATACGAATCGCTCCCACACTAGCTTGTAGAGACGGAATTGATCACGGCTCAAGAACTCTTTGACCATTTCTGGTTCGCGTAATGCCGAGGTAGGACGAATCGCTTCATGCGCTTCCTGTGCTCCAGCTGCCTTTTTAGAATACTGCCGTGGGGATTCTGGCAAGAACTTCTCACCATACTTAGCTGTTATAAGCTCTTTAGCTTCATCCTGAGCGGTGACAGAGAGACGCGTGGAGTCAGTACGCATATAAGTGATCAAACCTACGGTACCTTCTTTACCGAGTTCCACACCTTCGTATAGCTGCTGTGCAACAGACATTGTCTTAGCGGCACGGAATCCAAGCTTACGGGCTGCTTCCTGTTGTAGGGAGCTGGTGGTAAAAGGAGCCGAAGGATGACGTTGTCTTTCCTTCTCCTTCACATCACTCACCTTAAAAGATGCGTTCTTAATGGCTTCAAGAACTTCCTGAACATCACTTTCCTGGTTCAGTTCTTTTTTCACACCATTCAGCTTATGAAACTTAGCTTCAAAGACGGAATCCCGGATTCCAAGCTTCGCTGTTATGCTCCAATATTCGGTGGGTACAAAAGCGGAGATTTCATTCTCACGATCCATAATGATCTTCACGGCAACGGATTGTACACGTCCAGCAGATAAACCTTTTTTGACTTTCTTCCATAATAGAGGGCTAATCTTGTACCCTACCAGTCGATCCAAAATACGTCTAGCCTGCTGTGCATTCACGAGATCCATATTAATCTTACGCGGTGTCTTAAAAGCATCTTTTACCGCTTGTTTGGTGATCTCATTAAAAACAACTCTGCATTCTTGTGTATTATCTAAATCCAGCGCATGCGCCAAATGCCAAGCAATTGCTTCCCCTTCGCGGTCGGGGTCAGCTGCGAGATAAACTTTTTTAACTTTTTTACTAGCGTCTTTCAATTCCTTCAATATAGATCCCTTACCGCGGATAGTAATATATTTGGGACTGAAATCATTCTCCACCTCAACACCAATTTGACTCTTCGGTAGATCTCTAATGTGTCCCATTGATGCCTTTACAATATATTTACTACCTAGATATTTGCCAATTGTCTTCGCTTTTGCAGGCGACTCGACAATAACTAATGCATCTGCCATAGACTCTTCCTCCTCGTTAACACTCGCACCTCTATATTAAATTACCTTATAAATAGCTCCTGGTAATTGTGTTACCGCTTTTTTTATGATTAAAGATAACAGAACTGAATGCAAATGTCCAAAATCCCATCCTGTTCTTACAAGCAGATCGTCCAATATAAAAGGGCCTTGATGCAGTATATGGTATAGGTGAGACTCCTCATTTGTCAATTTCTTTTCAATCATAAAGTCGTCTGCTGTCTGTTCGGTAGTGCTATTATTCCCTGTTTTTATTACGTTTGTCGGCAAATAAGAAGTATATTCTTCTATAATATCTAATCCACTGGTTACCAGCTTTGCCCCCTGCTTGATAAGCTCTAACGCCCCTCTGCTCTTAGGTGATGTAATAGGTCCGGGAACTGCGAAGACATCCCTCCCAGCTTCCAAGGCAGCATCGGCTGTAATAAGTGATCCACTGCGACTGTCAGCCTCCACGACCACTGTCCCCCGTGATAAACCTGCTATGATCCGATTACGCTGTGGAAATAATCCAGGATGACTTTTAGTTCCAAGAGGATACTCTGTAATGACAAGCCCTTCCTGAGAAATACGCCGCTCCAGTTCAATATTCTCAGTTGGATAGACTTTGTCCAACCCTGTTGCCACTACCGCTATGGTCCCTCCACCGCTTCTTAGCGCCGCTTCATGACAAATGCTATCGATCCCCCTCGCAAGTCCGCTAACCACCGTTAGACCTGCTGCACTAAGCTCCTCCGCGAGAATCTCCCCTACCTTTCGTCCATATGCTGTTGGCACACGAGTGCCAACCATCGCCACACTAGGAGTTGATAACAGTTCCAAACGACCTCGATAATAAAGGATCCACGGTGGCTGTGCCGTCTCTTTCAACAAAACAGGATAAGCCGCATCAAACACAGTGACCATCTTCACTGCACATTCTTCCATTAATAAGCGCCTTTTGGCGATCCATTCTAATGTATATATGGAAGCAAGATAATTCGACAGCTTTCCGTTCAATCCGATCGTTTCCCAATCTTTTGCACTACAGGAAAATGCTCGTTCTGACATTAAGCCGGCTCTGCGAATCTTGTCGATACTCTTCCAGCCAATCCCCTCCACTTCATTAAAACCAAACAGCAGATCTTTTTCTTCCATATAAGCTTACTCTCCTTTAATGGAAGGGTTAGCCTTCCCTATTTTGTAACATGAATTAGAGGAATGCAATATTTTCTTTTAATTCAATATTTTTCTATGTTAAAAAACAAAAAAGCAACCTTTTATCCCTTGGATAGGAACAAAAGGTTGCTTACCTCTGAAATAATTATACACGAAAGAAGCCCACTCGCGTAGAGTGAATTCCTTCAATTAAATAAAATAATTAATGCGTTGTAAAAGCGCTAAGAATACCGCGTTCTTCGAGCACACTTACTAGCGTTGAGCCCATTTCGGCAGGTGTAGGAGCAACCTTGATTCCGCACGATTCAAGTACGGCAATTTTCTCACTCGCTGTGCCCTTGCCTCCGGAAATAATAGCACCCGCATGCCCCATACGTTTGCCAGGAGGGGCAGTAGCACCGCCAATAAACCCTACAACAGGCTTAGTCATATGCTCACGAATCCACTCTGCTGCTTCTTCCTCTGCGGTTCCGCCAATTTCACCAATCATGATGACTGCCTTTGTACCCGGATCCTCATTAAAAAGCTTCAGAATATCAATAAACTCTGAGCCTTTAACAGGGTCTCCGCCAATACCTACAGCTGAAGATTGCCCGATTCCACGCGTGGTCAGCTGATGAACAGCCTCATAGGTTAGAGTTCCGCTGCGCGAGACAACACCTACATACCCTGGCATATGAATATAACCCGGCATAATTCCTATTTTGCACTCACCAGGAGTGATAACTCCCGGACAGTTGGGTCCGATCAATACAGTAGAGCGCCCCTCCATATAACGGGACACTTTTACCATATCAAGCACTGGAATCCCTTCGGTAATACAAATCACCAGGTCGAGTTCTGCGTCCACGGCTTCCATTATGGAGTCTGCTGCAAATGCTGGCGGTACATAGATTACACTAGCGGTTGCGCCTGTAGCCGCCTTAGCAGCTACAACAGTATCGAATACCGGAAGGCTAACCTCACTGCCATTTTCAAGCGTGATGTTGACAGATGTTCCACCTTTACCCGGTGTTACCCCTCCAACCATCTGTGTTCCATAATCCAGCGCACCTTTAGTATGGAACAAACCCGTTGATCCTGTAATTCCCTGCGTGATAACTTTCGTATTTTTATCTACAAGAATGCTCATGCCTTAAGTCACATCCCTACTTATATTGTCAAATACGATAACTGGCTTCCTAAATCAGGCCATTATTGCACAAGAGACACAATCTTACGGGCACCGTCCGCCATAGAATCAGCAGCAACAATATTAAGTCCCGATCCAGCCAAAATCTGCTTGCCCAATCCAACATTTGTTCCCTCAAGACGCACAACCAGCGGTTTAGTCAAACCCAGTTGACTAGCCGCTTCTACAACACCGTTAGCGATAACATCACAGCGCATAATACCACCGAAAATGTTAACAAAAATTCCGTTCACCTTTTCATCCGATAAAATGATTTTAAAGGCTTCTGTTACTTTCTCGGTCGTTGCACCGCCCCCTACATCCAGGAAGTTGGCGGGTTCGCCCCCATAATACTTAATAATATCCATAGTCGCCATCGCGAGACCTGCACCGTTTACCATGCACCCAATATTGCCATCAAGTGCAATGTAACTAAGGTCATACTTCGAGGCTTCGATTTCCTTTAAATCCTCTTCATCCAAATCCCGCAGCTCTAGAATATCCTTATGACGGAACAAGGCGTTGGAATCAAAATTCAGTTTGGCATCCAGTGCCATCACATTCCCATCCGCAGTCACTACCAATGGGTTAATTTCGGCAATAGAGCAATCTTTATCCACGAAAGCTAAATATAGCGCTTGCATGAATTTCACAGTTTTGCCTACCAGCTCATTAGGAATAGAGATACTGTAAGCCAGCTTACGCGCCTGGAAAGTCTGCAAACCCACTGCCGGATCAATGATCTCTTTAAAAATTTTCTCCGGATGTGTTGCAGCTACTTCTTCAATCTCAGTACCGCCTTCTTCAGAAGCCATCATGACCACTCGGCCAGTACCTCTGTCAACTACGATACCAATGTAATACTCCTTAACAATTTGACAACCCTCTTCAATGAGCAGTCTTTTTACTACCTTACCCTCCGGTCCAGTCTGGTGAGTTACTAGAGTCTTACCCAGAATCTCAGTTGCGTAACTACGCACCTCATCGATATTCTTAGCAACCTTTACTCCTCCAGCTTTACCGCGTCCACCTGCGTGAATCTGAGCTTTAACTACAACAACCGGTGTGCTCAGTGACTCTGCGGCTTCTACCGCTTCCTCCACTGTATAAGCTACTTTTCCATTCGGTACGGCTACACCGTACTTCTTAAGCACTTCTTTTCCCTGATACTCGTGGATATTCATAGCGGTAGCCTCCTAAAGTAGCGTGGTGACTAAACAGGCAGCCTGTTGTCATCTCGCTTTCCGTTTTGATTGCCGCGGGGTTAGGGATAGGCTGATGCTATACATGCAGCACTATTCCGGAACCAGCAGAAACTGATCTACCACTCGTAAAAAGAATGGCATTGTTTCTGCAAGAGACATTGTGTAAATCTATAAGACTAAGCTTATATTTACCTATATGCCATACAAAGGAACCCAGAATAGTGTAACATGTTTTTAAAACGCTTACCTTAAATATATTCATGATTTGTACACATTTTTTCGCTTGATTTCATGCCGGAATGCGAACGATCGCATTGACTCCTTACTACGCTTACTTTTTACTATCTTGGATATTAGCTTCGTGAACACGATTCAGTAAGTCTTTAAACTGATCAAGTAGCTCTATGGATTCATTATTTGTCAGTGTCGTTTCTTCCATCATTTTGCCGGGAATACACACGGCATCACTTTGGAGTGCCCAGCCTTGTTTCGTTAGTGAGATTAGTACTTTTCGCTCATCCTGCATCGAGCGTTCACGTATTATTAGGCCTGCAGCTTGCAAGCGTTTCAATAGCGGAGTCAGCGTGCCTGAATCCAAAAATAACGCTTCACCAATCTCTTTCACTGTACATTGCTGCCGTTCCCATAACACAAGCATTACTAAGTATTGGGAGTAAGTTAAACCAATCTTATCCAAATACGGTTGGTACAGCTTTGTAATCTCACGCGAGCAAGCATAAATGGTAAAACAGAGCTGATTCTCGATCAGCAGCTCTGGGGTTGTAGTCATTTTCTGCATATCTTCTTCACTCATTTTCATATTTATTCACCCGCCTTATCTCTATATTTTATCATAATTCCCTCATATATCATAATAATAGCAAAAAATTAATTTGACTTTTATATTAATTGTGATAAATTAGATTGTACACAAACTAATTAGTGAATAGGAGAGATTTATTATGATGACAATTCAACAAAAGATGTATGAAACCACAGTTAAAGCCGTTGGGGGAAGAAACGGTTATATAGAATCAGAAAGCCCTAAACTCAACCTTACGATCAGTACACCACGCGAAATGGGTGGTGCCGGTGGTGAAGGCACTAATCCTGAACAATTATTCGCAGCTGGCTACTCCGCTTGTTTTGACAGTGCTCTGAACATGGTGGCTCGTCTTGGAAAAGTGAAGATTGAAGGCAGTGAAGTTACGGCTACTGTAAGCTTTGGTAAAGTTGAAGATGGCGGATTCGGCATTGCGGTTAAGCTTGACGTGCTGGTTAAAGGCGTTGACAGAGAAACCGCAGCATCTTTGGTAGAAGCTGCCCATGGCGCATGTCCTTACTCCCGTGCCACTCGTGGCAATATCGAAGTAGAACTGAATGTACTGTAAGAAATTATAGAGAAAAATATATGTGAAATTTGCTAAACGATCTAACCTTCGTTTGAATACGTGGCATTTCACATTCGAAGTCGCTAACGGACACAGTTGATCTTAAACGCAACTTAATCCCATATTTGGGATGCTATCGGACCTCATAGCAGCTATTGGAATGAAAACCACTCAATATAACCTTCTTCCGAAGGAATAGCGTCTCCAGAGTCCGAATCTACGCTCCAAGGGCTAAAAACTTGCAAACAACGTCCTCTAGGTCCGTTCCGTAAGCATCAGAGCATAATAATGGTTCGGCGGTGCTCGTCACTACCGGTCCATAGTATAGAGCAGCGATTCTCATTAACGGGAATCGCTGCTCTTTTATCTTTATTCCTCCACTAATACCTGTCGATCCAGATTACGGTATTGCACAGCTTCCGCGAGATGTGCAGAAGAAATATCCTGTGCACCCTCCAGATCAGCTATGGTACGGGATAGCTTAATAATCCGATCATGCGCTCGCATGCTTAGACCTAAATTCTCCAATATGTCATACAGTATTTGAGCACTCTCACGGTTTAGGCTTGCATATTTCCGAAGGGAAGCACCGGAAAGTTCGCTGTTCCATGAAATCGCCAGTCGTTTGTAACGTTTAGCTTGGATGGCCTGAGCAGCCAACACCTCCGCACGCATCTCTGCTGACGATAAAACATGCCCCTGCCGATTCCATTCCTTCGGGCGGGGAACATCAACCTGTAAGTCGATCCGATCCAATAATGGACCGGATATTTTGGCTCGATATTGGGCAATCCTTGATGGACTACAGGTACAATTTTGCTGGGAGATACCGCTTCCAAAAAAGCCGCAGCTGCACGGATTCATCGATGCAGCGAGCATGAATTTGGCAGGAAAAGTAAAGGAAGCCCTGGCACGACTTATAGTAACCACCCCATCTTCGAGGGGCTGTCGCAACACTTCAAGCACATTCCGGGAGAATTCAGGCAATTCATCCAGAAACAGAATACCTCGATGCGCAAGACTTACCTCACCTGGCTTGGGAATACCGCCCCCTCCAATTAATCCGGCAGAAGATATCGTGTGGTGTGGAGAACGAAATGGACGACTTCGCAGCAAACCGTTGTGTGCATCCTTCAAATTTCCAGCCGCACTAAAAATTTTGGTTACCTCAAGTGCCTCACTGTCCGACAATTGCGGAAGGATACTGGGAAGGCGTTTGATCAGCATCGTTTTGCCTGTGCCAGGTGGACCGATGAGCATAATATTATGCATCCCTGCAGCCGCGATAGTTAGTGCTCTTTTCACATGTTGCTGTCCAAGCACATCACTGTAATCATCCATTATTTCATTCGCTTCGGAAGAAGCAGCCTCAGAATCAGAATATTTAGGGTTATATTTGAGATACTCTACAGAAAGAACAAGCACCGGAGGTTGTTCTTTTGCCCCCGTCCCCATACTCACGGATACAGGAAAAGGAAGTAGTGATCCTTCAGATTCTTCTAGAGGAACTAGCTTATCTATAATCGGACCAAAGCTAGCCACAGATTCAGCAGCATTCGCTAACGCTTGCAAATGGTCGATGGTATAAACATTCATGCCACTGATTAAAGCGGCTTCTGCCGCATTGCCTTGCGGGAGCAGAACGGCTTTAAACCCGCTTTTACGCGCTGCTTCAACCATCGGCAACACACCCGAAACCGGACGCAGACTGCCGTCGAGCGCAAGCTCTCCAATCAAAAGCATCTCTTGAGCTGAAGGCATAATCAACTGGCCACTAGTTATCAGTATCCCTAAAGCAATCGCTAGATCAAAAGCGGAACCTTCTTTACGCAGGTCAGCTGGAGCAAGATTGATCGTAATACGCTGCTGTGGATAGCGGTAACCGCAATTTTTAACGGCAGCCCTAACTCGTTCAACAGCCTCGCGAATCGCTGAATCTGGTAAGCCAATGATATTCGTCTGCGGCAGTCCATTTGCAAGATCGATTTCCACACCAATCATTACCCCTTCAATCCCATACAGACACGCGCTAAACATTTTCCCATACATAATAAAAACACCTCATCTCCTGAATTACACCCTAATTTGGGGTGTCATAGCTTCAAGAAAAAAGGTGCTTCCTTATTTTCCAAATATATATTAGCTGTTAAGTACATTATAGAAGTTGTGTCCTAACGCAATCTGTGAGCAATTTATCTTTAGAATAAGAAATTCAAGTTTTACATAAAAGCGAAAGCACATCTCTAAAGACCTACATCAATCTCCTTCTTTAACTACGACCGAGTCCCTAATCTGCTCAAAAGTCAACGGTTTATAGTTCCAATGCTCTACACAAATGTTAAAATGATTGTTTCCCTCATATTTTTGCGCATGAATATGGCCGTGCACATTTACGTAAGGCATATGTTTATTCATGTACATAGGCTCATGTGAGAGGAAAAAGAAATCCTTATAAATCAAAGGATATTCACTAACCTCATCAAAACCTGCATCAAGCCACCAACTTCGGCTGCGGCCGCGATCATGATTGCCAAGGATCAGGATTTTGTATCCATGCAGTCTGGCCACAATCGCACGAGTTGCCTCCTTATTCAGAAAAGAAAAGTCTCCCAAATGAAATACTTTGTCGTCCGGATTCACTACCGAATTCCAACTTTCAATCATAACTTCATTCATTTGCTCTACATCGTTGAAGGGTCTGGATTCAAAATCAATGATCAACTTATGCCCAAAATGATGATCTGATGTGAAAAAAACCTTAGCCATGTGCACCCTCCTTTTGTTCCTATTCTAATGACAGTATGTATGAAAAAAGCTCCGACTACCCATAAACCCTAGGAAATTCGGAGCCCCGAGGACTTTTCCGCCTAATTTCTCACGAAATTATACGTATCATTCTATGTCATGAGGCGATGACGGAATACCTCTTTATTGTTAATGTTACTTTTCCCAGTCGCGCCGCTTACTCGAACGTTTATTAACATCACTCTGAATCAGTTCAGCTAAAGGAGGCGCCTCCTCATTGTCAATGAGCCAGCCACGCATCTCCTTGATCGCTTCCACCTGTCCATTGCCTTTGTCACGCCATGTAAGCAGTTCAATAACTCTAATTACAAGCGCTAAGAGACTGCTATTGCTGTTTTGCGACTTTTCAGCCCGGATTTTTTGAAATAACGCTTCATTTTCCCAATCTATTAATATTTCCTCCGCTATAGTGGGCCGCATTACCGTGAAGGTCTTATTGCAATTATCGCAACAGACGACAGATATTGGCTCTGCTTTAAATTTCACTTCAATCTTCTGCTGGCAATATTGGCATGTAAAACTAACCTGCATTTCAGAAGGTTTATTCTTCACTAGACAGCCCTCCTCATGATGACATTAAAAAGTTACTCCTAATGTTTACCCATTTCTTTTGAGAAATGACCCACAGTGCGGAAGGTATGTAAAGACTTTTTTATCAGAACAGCAGCAAATTCATAAAGAATCGCATGAGAAAATAGAGTTACTCTTAAAACGCCTCGCGAATATGACTAAGTGAAGCTAGGCTAAGATCGTCATTTAACAAGACGCTAATTACATCAAAAGAAACCCGCCGTTCCTCATAACCCTTCATATGCAAATAAACCTGTGTTGTACTCCGAACCTGGTTTATTTTGCGAGCATTCACCGATTCTTCTGGAGTTCCCTGAAGCAGCTCTCCACTGCGGCTACGAACTTCGACAACAACAATACAGTCTTCACGCTCCGCAATGATATCAAGCTCTCCAGTACGACAACGCCAATTCCGTTCCAATATCATATACCCGCTAGAAGATAGGTACTGCACAGCTCCGTTCTCTGCAGCAGTTCCTTTCTCTTTGCGGTTATAGTGCTTTCTTACATAGGGCTCTTTCATTCTTGTCCCCGTTCACCAGCGGAACGATCGCTCTGATACACAAAGCTGAGGATTTCCGCCACCAGCTGATAGAGCTCAGACGGAATCTGTTGGTCCAGATCAAGCTTTGAAAGAACCTCCACGAGGGCTGCATCTTCCTGAACAGCAACCCCGCTCTCCTTAGCCTTTTGCAGAATAAGGTCTGCTATCGCGCCTTGTCCCTTGGCTACTACGACAGGAGCCTCGTTTTGTCCGGGACTATATTTGAGAGCGACCGCTTTTTTGAGCCCTTGTGAAATTGGCTGTACAGGCTCATTCATATACGGTAATCCACTCCTTTGTAAGCCTCAGGAACATAATCAACAAACTTATTAGTATTGGAGCCAGCAAGCTCTTTAGGCAAATTCAATTCTGGCAAGGGTTCGGTTCTTAAACCTGATAATTGATAACCGATAGATTCTACTGCAGTTTTTATATCTTCACGCCGCGTCTCCAGCAGCTCAAGCACCCACGGATGATCATTATGAAGCTTAAGACTAACGATTCGATCTACAACCTGCACATCTACCAATGTCTGCCCTAGCTGCTTCATGTCCAAATCGAACCACAATCGACAGTTAGCTGCATCCAACTCCCCTTTGCGGCCCCGCCTGGACTGGATATGAACCGATGCAGTTTCCTGCCCATCTGGACCTTGCAGCGGCAAGAACAATGTAACCTGCGCGAAGGGAGCAGTCCGATCTGTATTCAGCAGCAGCTGTTGGCCTGTCAGCTGCTGCACTAGCCCGCTCGCGGCATCTTTTACCGCGGGCGGCACCTCGCTGCTGCTCATAAGCTGCAGCAGCACGCCCTTCAACGTGTCGGCAGCTTGCTCCCCGCCGACACTGCCTAGCGCGGCTGCAGCTGTCCCCGCTGCCGCTCGCGCCGTCTCCGCGGCCGGCAAAGCGCCGCCGCGCACGGCCTGCTGCTCGTGCTCCGCACCGAGCAGCTTCAACACCCGCCCCACCCACGACTCCGCATCCGCGGGTGGGGCGGTGTCTGGCTGCACCGGCGAAGCCGCAGCAGCCGTGGTCTCCCCGCGCGGCGCTGCCGGCGCGGGGGCAGGATCTTGTCCCGCCGCGTCAGCGGGCGGGACGTTCGCGAGCTGCGGCATGCTGCCGCGCAGCTCGGTGAGCACGCCCTGCAGCTTCGCGAGCAGGGCAGCCCCGCTAGGCGCAGCAGCTTGGCTTGCTGCACCAGCTTGGCTTCCCGCAGCAGCTTGGCTATCTGCACCAGCTGATCCAGTGGCGCTTGTATTCGCGCCACTGATACTACCCTGCGCTCTATCTTTATTTAGACTCATTTCATTGCCATGAGTTTCGCTCTGATTAGAACTATTTTGATTGCTTACAATTCCGTCCCCTTGCGTGTTAGCAGCACTACTCTGAGTTCCTGAAGCAAGCGTAGAAGTTATTTTCCCAGTCAAAGGTTCACCAGTATTTCCACTCTTCGAGAGCTGAACTACCTCACCAGCCTCTTCGGGGACCACTGGCTTGGCAGTTACAATACCGGTTTCATTCTCAGGAGTTTCAGCTGTACTTGCAGCTGCACTTCCTGATATTTCTGATTTCACTAAATTCAAAGGAATTATTGGTTCATCAGAAATAACTCCGGCTCCCGTTGCCCCTCCTGTTGCAGCAGCACTTCCGCTTGTAGTAGTAACACCAGCACTACCTTCAGCAGGTTTACTTACAGGTTGTCCAGTTCCTTTAATCGAAACCTGGTCCATTTCCGCATCAGCATCACCTGCTGATACCACTTCCCCGTTAATCACAGCGCCCGTACCTGTCGTTACAGGAGCATTCAGCTTTCCGGTCGGGGTACCCATTCCAGGTTTAGCTTCGGCTGTTGTTGTTTCTTCACCGGCGACTTGACCTGCCCAAATCGTAATCTGTTCTTCGAGCGCTGACAAAAGCTGATGAAGCTGCGGACCAAAAACCGCCTGCTGCAATCCTTTCACACTTTCAGGGGTAACCGGCAAGCCCCGCTTTACAGAAATGACAGCTGCATCAAGCCATTCTGAGGTCGGCACGCCCGCAGGTTTCGCACTCATTACAGCATCCAGAATCGCCGCTGTCTCTTTGGTAAGCGGAATACCACCCGACTGCATCGCCAACACAATTTCCCGACCCGCTTTGGAGTCAGTAAGCCCAAGCGATTCCAATGCCTCGCCCATGTTTTGCGGGGTGGCTAACACCGTTTCGCCGAGGGAGACCGGCTTCAATACGGGCAATCCGCCTTCTCCGGGTGCTCCAACCTGTAAGTTCAGGGTCTCTCCTGGCAGTAGTGGTGTTTCCAACTCCGCACGAACAGGTGTGCCTTGAATCTGCACAACGGCTTCTTTTCCCGAATCCGATACAGACAATACAACACCACGTACAACCTGCCCTTCCTTCAATTCCAAAGACTTGGCTGCTCCCGGTTTATTATCCCCGAGCAATCCACGGATCAATGTTCCGATATTCATACCGTTTCTCCTCCCTCCATTTTCTCTCTTCTTACTATATCGGTATTAATCCGACTTTTTTGAGCGGTGAATTTATCCAAGCTTAAACGCCTTTGGCGTCTTTTATATTCTGATATTTCTAAAAAAGGGTTTGCTGTTCAGCAAGAATCTTCCCAATAAAGCTGCGCCGATGCATAGGTGTCGGACCTAACGCCGTAATTTGTTCCCTGTGAAGCTTGGTCGCATAACCTTTATGTATCGCAATCCCATAATCAGGGTATAATTCCTCCCACACCCCTTCACACAGTCTATCTCTTGTTACTTTAGCTATAATCGAAGCTGCCGCAATAGACTGGCTGTTAGCATCCCCTTTTATGATCGCCTGCTGCGGCAACGGAAGATCAACTTTTTCAGCATCGATTAACATATAGTCCGGAGTATGACTAAGACCTTCTACCGCTTTTTTCATCGCCAGACGAGAAGCCTGTTTAATATTAATTTCATCAATCATGCGGGAATCCACATAACCTACACCAATAGCTATCGCCTGCTCCATAATAATCTCGAATAAGGCATCTCTTTTTTTCGCTGTAAGCTTTTTAGAGTCGTTGACGCCATCAATAATAAGCCCTTCCGGCAAAATCACCGCTGCTGCAACAACATCCCCAAACAAACAACCTCTGCCTACTTCATCTACGCCGGCTATACGGCGATAAGACTGTTCCCAGCCCTCTTTTTCATAACTCAACATATCTATCGTACTCACGAATCTGTCACCGCCAATTATAAATTATTCTATAAACTACATAAGTCAGCTTACCATAGTAAAGCCCACATGGTCATGTACAAATAACCACTCCAATTTGATCCAAATCGGCAAAAAAAAGAGCCCCCGAAAATTTCCGGATGGCTCTTCCATACCCATTCATTTAAACGCCTTTAAGGTGTTTCCAGCGTAAAACGACCAAGCTTACCTGCCCGCAGCTCATGCAGCAAAGCACGTGAAGCTTTTTCCAGATCAACACGTCCACCGCTAATCAGACAACCGCGTTTGCGGCCCACGGCTTCCATAACTGCAACGATCTCATCAGGGTTCTCAAGATCCTCAGGAAGCTTCTCAATACCAAAGCGTTCTTGAAATCTGGAACCATAATCCTTGACCAAATACTTCACTGCATAAAAAGCAATGTCCTCAATGTTCAGGATTTCTTCTTTGATCGCACCCGTCACGGCCAAGCGGTAACCCACGTCTTGATCCTCAAACTTCGGCCATAAGATACCAGGAGTATCCAGAAGCTCCAGATTACCTCCTGTTTTAATCCACTGCTGGCCCTTAGTAACCCCCGGGCGATCACCCGTAGCAGCGATACTCTTACCAGCCATTCGATTAATCAGCGTTGATTTACCGACGTTAGGAATACCGACGATCAATGCGCGCATAGCCCGTGGGTTCATTCCCCTTGCGATCTGCCGATCAATCTTTTCCTTCAACAGCAGCTTGACCTGCTCCGGAATCTCCTTAACGCCTGTTCCAGTAGATGCGTCCACAGGATGGGCAACATGCCCTTGTTCCTTAAAGTACGCCAGCCACTTCCGAGTAATTTCCGGATCCGCCAGATCCGCTTTGTTCAAAATAATTAATCTCGGCTTGTCCCGCAAAATATCGTCAATCATCGGATTGCGGCTGGAAAGCGGCAGACGGGAATCGAGCAACTCTATAACAACATCAATCAGCTTCAGCTTATCCTCGATTTGCCGCCTAGCCTTCGTCATATGACCAGGAAACCAATGAATGGCCATTGCCGTCACCTCCTTTGACTTCTGTCAACTTAATGGTTAATCAGTGTAATATCTTTTATCGGCCAGAAGATTAAATCTGCACGACCCACAATATCACCCAGCGGCACATAGCCAATCATCCGGCTGTCTGTACTATCCGAGCGATTATCCCCCATAACGAAAATATGTCCTTCTGGTACAGTACCATCCGTGAATTTTTCATTTGGGAAATCTTTATTATTATACAGAGCGTTGTTACTATGCGCAGCATCAATAGCGCCTTGGATGTAAGTCTCGTTAACAACCTCACCGTTAACTGTAACTACATCTCCTTCTACTTTCACAGTATCTCCAGCCAAACCAATTACACGTTTAATAAAATCTCTGCCTTCAGATGGCACGTGGAATACAATAACCTCACCCCGCTGCGGAGATCTTATATCGTATAAAATTTCATTAACGATAACACGTTCTCCCGTATGGAAATTAGGCTGCATGGAAGGTCCATCTACAATAAAAGGCTTGAATAAAAGCCAGCGAATCAGTATAACCAGAACTAAAGCAATCGCAATGGCCTTGACCCATTCCAGCACTTCATTTTTCTGTTTACGTGGGTTCTGCTCGCTTGATTCCAAAGTTTCGCTTTGTTCCTGCTGCATAGTTCACCGTCCTCTCTTAATACTACTCTTACTATACAACACAAAAAAACTCCTGCCAAAAACCCCTCCACAGATACTCCTTCAGGAGGCCTTTTCGGAGAAGCTTATCCCCAAGCGTATATGTCACACGCATTGTATACCAAGCTAAAACGCCCTCAGCGTCCTTTTAAGGACGGTATGCGTTTATGCGAGAAATATAAGAATAATGTATAACGTAAAACTTATGCTTTTCTTATATTTCCAAAAAAAAATAAAGCGAAAGGGGCTTGAACTCAAGCCCCTCTCCTCTGTCACTATTCTAGCGACGAATTTCTTTAATTCTCGCTGCTTTACCACGTAGTTCACGAAGGTAATAAAGTTTAGCACGACGCACTTTACCACGACGAGCCACTTCGATTTTTTCGAGTTTAGGCGAGTTGATTGGGAATGTTCTTTCCACACCAACACCGTAAGAAATTTTACGAACCGTAAAAGTCTCACTGATTCCACCGCCACGACGTTTGATTACAACGCCTTCGAACAACTGGATACGCTCACGAGTTCCCTCGATAACTTTTACATGCACCTTCAAAGTGTCACCCGGACGAAAACTAGGGATATCTTTACGAAGTTGCTCTTGCGTAATAGCTTGTAGGATATTCATTAAGGACTTCCTCCTTCCGTACAGGTGTTCTTGCCTCTTCCGGAGAGATCTGAGCTCTCCCTCATTATCCGCAGCGGACCACCGTATTCCACACAACAGAGTTAATATTATCATAAAGGACGGGCTAATACAACTTATTTTTCTATTTTATAACGGTAACATATCTCTTTTTTTTGCCTTAGACTGGCAGTCTTTACACAAGCCGACCACGGTTCCATTGTCTTGAGCGTAGAAGATCAACTTCCCATTCTTCTTCTTGCAAGAAGAGCAAGGTTGCTCCCCTGGACTCTGTTTGGCTTTGCGATGACTATCCATTGAGATCACATTACTGCTAGTCGTGCGCAAAGGATCGCTTGAGCTGCTTGTTTTCTTTTTCTGAACGATATAATACCCAACACCCAGCGCTAGCAAGACAAGCAAAATAACTACATATTTCATCTGGCTCCCTCCGCTCTTCATGATTTACTTGAGGTAAGAAAATAAAAAGACCGCCCTGTGATGCAAGTAAGGCAACGGTCTATATCGTATTCGCAAACTAGCCTTAGCACATCTCACTATAAAAGCGCTTTTCAGTAGCTGCTGAAGATTATATATGAGAGCATCTTCGCTCTTTTTATATGTACCCTTACCCATTTTAATGTGAGCGTAAGATCTATATTTCATTTTAGCACAATTGAAATTTGAAGTGTAGTGAACACTTTTTAAATACCTAGTCTTTGGTCCAGTATATTAACCCGCCTACAGCCGTTTTTACAATAAATCCCCATAGGCTATACTTACAGAAGTACGTACATAACGTAGCGCTTAGGGAAGAACACATATACCCAAAAATAAGGAGGATTTTATTCAATGAAAAAGAGTAATACAACTAGCGTAATGGCAGCTGTAGCCGTCTTGTCCATCGTACTTCTGGCAGGATGCACAGAATTACCGGGTAGGCAATCCGCTAATAATGAATTAGGAAAGAATATTACTGAAGATGTGCAGCAAAATATTGGTGAGGCTGTGAAGCAAGAGCTGGGTAAAGCCGCTGCAAGCGTGGAGCAGGCCGTTCAGGATACAGCTACCAAGGTGGTCGACGAAGTTAAAGCAAACAGCATTAGCAAAGAACTATCCTTATCTAAAGAGATCGGCTCTGCTTCAGTGCTTAGCATGAACAATGCAGTGGGAGAAATAGAGGTTACATCAACTACGGGTGATCAAATTAATGTGAGTGCGACAATCTTAGCCCATAACGGCTCCGCTCATAAAGCTGACCGCCAGAAAATTTTGGATGACGCTGAGATTTCAATAGACGTTAGTGGCGATACTCTGAAGGTATCTACAAATTCCAAATCAAATCCGAAGAAGGATTTATGGACTTGGGCTCAAGACAAATACGGTTATTCAGATTTTAGCATTAACTATACCATTGAGATCCCCACCCGTATGGATGAATATCAAATCACCAATAATGTCGGGCAAATTCGTCTCCTCAATCTGGACGGAAATTACCGCATCGTCAGCAACGTTGGAGCTATTGATATCGAAGGAGCTAACATCACCGGTAAGTCCACTCTAGAGTCTAATACAGGAAGCATACGTATGGATATAGCCGGAATGAAGAGTGATAGCCGTCTTAAAGCGACAACAAATGTAGGTAGCCTCAATGCTGTTCTAGCCGATGGCGTGAAATGTAGCTTGGTGGCTAAAAGTGATCTAGGCCAGATCACCGGGGTTGAGGGTGGCAAACGTGATGTTAACGGAGGAGGTCCTTTGTTGTCCTTAAGCTCTGATATAGGTGCAATTACAGTAGAGTAACCAACCACTAAAAACAGACCGTCCGGATTAGCGGACGGTCTGTTTTTGCATCATCATATCAGATTAATGCAATAGCCAACAGTGTGAACAAGCTGAGAGTTAAAATATTGTCAGCAGCATAAGGGTAACCAAAAAATGCAGAAGTCTGCACAGGTCCATTGGATCCTGTTCTTAAGTAAACATTATATCTGTCCACATCTGTAATCACACCTTCATGCTGTCTGCCATCAGTAGTCAGGATACGTACCCTTCTATTCTTACAACGTAAGCAATTATAATAAGCCTCCACTAGTGTACTCCTCCTCATTCGTAATGATATACTCTATGGTGAGGAGTACAGGTCGGTAACGGCTAAGTTACATAGGTCATTTGTTTGGATCGATATTTACTTTCCGTTCTCTGCATTTTTTGTATTCCCAAAGGTTATATATAAGGAAAGACATATTCTCGGCTTGTTATCCGTACCATCCTATCCATTCAAGGAGGCCAATCGAATGAATGTAGCACGTAAACAGTTTATTAAGGAAGGCGTACTGCGTATTACCATCTTTATTATTTTATCATCGCTTACCTATACCGTTCGCAACTATGCATGGGCAGTTACTGTTCTCGTATGTTTTGCGCTTTACGCTCTACTTACAGGAGTATATCGCCTCTTTCGCAAAGAGTAGAATGCGCCTCCACGAATTTTTATAGTTAACCAAACGCCCCCTTTCCAAAGAGTTTTTAATTCTCCTTGAAGAGGGGGCGTTTACATTCTGATCAGAATCACAGGGTTTGACCTCTTAGTAGAGCACAATAAAACCATTAGATGTAGTAACTTTCGTTCGCTATACTCTAATGGTTTTATTGGACTTGCTTATTCATACTTAATTATTAATCTTATATGTTCAAGCTTTAAAGGGCGAATGGGAATTACGATTTGCGATTTGTATAATAATCGATAATATCATTCACGGTGCGGAGCGGCTCCGCATCTTTGTGGATCGTGTCCACGCTAGGCTTGAATTCTTCACGCGTCTTCGTAGTCACTTCAGTTCATTCCTTTCAATAGTTAAGCTTGCTGCATCGTAAGCTGCATATAGTATTACGCCACCTCTATCTATTACCCCAAATAGAAGAGTTCAACGCACCTATGCTCATTTGTTTTGGAAATTGCGCAAAAAAATACGAGATTATAGCCCTTCTTATACTTAAGTAAACATAACAAAAACGCCTCCTTAACGTAAGATACGTTAAAAAGACGTAAAATATGCCTGTTTTATTAAAATTTTACTCCGGCTTGATTTTCATTTTTCAGACGTTCCAGTGTTTTCTTGTCTTTCAATGTTAGTTCTGCACTTTCGAGCAAATCAGGTCTACGTTCAAGTGTACGCTGTAACGCTTGCTCTCTCCGCCATACTTCGATGTTGGCGTGATGGCCACTCAGCAACATATCTGGTACCTTCCAGCCGCGAAATTCAGCGGGTCGAGTGTAGTGAGGATATTCCAACAGCCCTGTACTGAACGAATCCGTGATCGCAGAGGTTTCATTTCCAAGCGCCCCTGGCTGTAGCCGAACTACTGAATCAATAACCGTCAGTGCTGGTAGTTCTCCACCCGTTAACACGTAATCGCCAATCGACAGTTCATCTGTAACCAGATGCTCCCGTATCCGCTCATCGTAGCCCTCATAATGACCACATATAAAGATTAGATGCTGCTCTTGTGCCAGTTCCTCAGCAATCTTCTGATTATAGGTCTTTCCTTGTGGGCACATAAGAATGATGCGCGGCTTCACAGAGGAAGGCGACGGGACTGCAGATTCAGAACCATTCTCCAAAGGACTAGCCTCGATCCCCAATACATGTTCTACCGCTGCAAAGATCGGGTCAGGCTTTAGTACCATACCCCCGCCCCCGCCATACGGTGTATCATCCACACTGTTGTGCTTATTTCCTGAGAAATCACGAAAGTTCACAGCATTCAAAGATACAATCCCTTTTTCGCGTGCCTTACCAAGAATACTTGTGCTAAATACGCCTTCGCACATCTCCGGAAAGAGCGTTAGCACATCAATTCTGATCATGGCAATAGTCCTTCCATTAAGTGAACCGTAATTCGTTTGGCCTCAATGTCCACGTTCAGCACTACATCGTTAATTACAGGGATAAGGATGTCTTGACCTTTAGCAGGCTTAACAACCCACACGTCATTTGCACCTGGCTGTAAAATTTCCGTAATTGTGCCAAGCGGTTCACTTCCAGCATCATCCGTATAAACTTCACAGCCAACGATTTGGTGGAAGTAATATTCGTTCTCTGGCAGATCAACCAGATCATTACTTGGCACCTTAAGCAAACTTCCCTTATACTTTTCCACTTCGTTAATATTGGTATATCCCTTAAGCTTAACGATAAACATACCCTTATGCTCTCGAGCGGATTCTACAGTCACTTCGAATTTTGCACTGCCATCCGCAGGAATGACGAACAGCTTCTTGTCTTTAGCGAAACGAACCTCAGGAAAATCGGTATGGGATAATACTTTAATCTCCCCGCGAATTCCATGTGTATTCACAAGCCGGCCTACGGTTAATTCTTCCGTCATATAACCCTCTCCTCTACAAGCTTCATCTATATATTTGAACAAAAAGGAGCCGGGATATACTATCCCTAGCCCCTCATTGTACGCATTATTTAAGATAAAATATCTACAGTTACGCGTTTATCGCTCTTGACTGCTGCAGATGTGACTACTGTACGGAGCGCCTTGGCGATCCTGCCTTGCTTGCCGATGACCTTTCCTACATCATCTGGATGTACGGACAGCTCATAGACAATCAAATGCTCTTTCTCCACAGCCCGTACCGTCACATCTTCTGGATGATCCACTAAAGCCTTAGCAATTACTCCAACTAATTCTTCCATAGAGGACCCTCGCAATCAGTCATTATTTCTGTTGCTTAAGCTCATGAAACTTCTTCATCACGCCTGCTTTGGAAAGCAAGTTGCGGACGGTATCAGATGCTTGCGCACCTGTTTGAAGCCATTTAAGAGCTTTTTCCTCATCGATCTTAACTACTGCCGGTTGTTCAATCGGATTATAATAACCGATTTCCTCGATAAAACGACCGTCACGAGGGGACCGGGAATCGGAAACCACTACACGATAGAAAGGCGCTTTATGCGCTCCCATTCTTTTTAGACGAATACGTACTGCCACGAAAAATCACCTCCTTATAATAGTTTCCAACATTAGGTGGTCAGACATTCAAGATCATTTAAAAGGGAATTTCAGCCCTTTTCCACCACCAAGACCTTTAAGCTGCTTCATGGCATTTTTCTTGGAGGCTTTACCGCCTCCGCCCATCATGCCGGAGAATTGCTTCATCATCTTACGCATCTCATCAAATTGTTTGATGAGGCGGTTGACCTCAGCGACTGAGGTTCCGCTGCCGGTTGCAATACGCTTGCGGCGGTTATGGTTAATGATCTCAGGCTGTTGCTTCTCCGCCTTAGTCATAGAATGAACTATGGCTTCAACGCGTCCCATTTGCTTATCGTCGACCTTTAAATCTTTAATGCCCTTGGCTTTGTTCATACCCGGAAGCATATCAAGAATTTGATCGATAGGGCCTAGCTTCTTCACCTGATCCATTTGCTCTAGGAAATCGTCGAACGTAAACTCTGCATTACGCATCTTACGTTCCATTTCTTTAGCCTTGTCAGTATCAATGTTCGCCTGGGCTTTCTCAATCAGCGACAGCATGTCGCCCATACCCAGAATCCGCGAAGCCATACGTTCCGGATGGAACGGCTCCAGCGCGTCGATCTTCTCCCCTAAAGCGGCGAATTTAATCGGGCAACCGGTAACAGCTTTTACTGACAGTGCAGCACCACCACGGCTATCGCCGTCGAGTTTCGTCAATACGACCCCTGTAAGCTCAAGCTGCTTATTAAAGCTCTCGGCTACATTCACGGCGTCTTGACCCGTCATAGCATCTACTACAAGAAGTACTTCATCAGGATTTACAACATTGTGAATCTGCTTGAGTTCTTCCATTAGTTCTTCATCAATATGCAGGCGGCCTGCAGTATCGATAATAACATAATCAAGTCCGTTATCCTTCGCATGTTGTACAGCTTGTCTGGCAATTTCTACCGGACTAGTCTGATCACCAAGTGAGAATACAGGAACCTTAATCTGTTCTCCCAGCACTTGCAGCTGCTTGATAGCAGCAGGCCGGTAAATATCTCCCGCAACCAGGAGCGGACGATGATTGCCCTTCTGTAACAGCTTAGCTAGCTTACCCGAAGTGGTTGTCTTACCAGCCCCTTGTAGACCCGCCATCATAATGACGGTCGGCGGCTTGTTCGACTTGGCCAGCTTCGCTTGGCTTCCGCCCATCAGCTCGGTTAGTTCCTTGTTGACGATGTCGATAATTACCATGCCAGGCGTAAAGCTGTCCATGACTTCCTTGCCGATGGACTTTTCTTTCACCTTAGCCACGAATTCTTTAACTACCTTGAAGTTAACATCGGCTTCCAGAAGGGCTAACCGCACTTCACGCATAGCTTCGTTTACGTCTTCTTCGGATACTTTACCTTTACCGCGTAGCTTGCTGAACACATTCTGCAATCTTCCGGTTAAACCTTCAAACGCCATATGCAGATTTCTCCCTTCATGCTACTCTAACCTCTGCAAGCGATCCACGATCTCCGCGAACCGAAGTTTATATTGCTCAGGCAGCATCCCATTCTCCGGCAGTCTGCGCAGCTCTTCTAAATATTTAGTACGACTCTCATGTTTCACTAATAGTCCAAGTTTTTCTTCATAATTCTCAAGGACTTGCTCAGCCCGCTTAATATGCTCATAAACAGCTTGGCGGCTGATTTCAAATTCAGCGGCGATTTCTCCCAAGGAAAAATCATCGTGAAAATAATATTTAAGAAACGTTTGCTGCTTATCTGTAAGCAGTCGTTCATAGAAGGCAAAAAGCAAATTGATACGATTCGTTTTCTCGAGCCTATTCTCCTGACTCATTAAGGACAACCCCTTCGTCAAGGAAAAACACTTTACACCTTCACAACGTCCCTTATGATACCTAAAAGAAAGAGAGATGTCAAGCACTTTTGCTTGTCATCTCTTTCTTTATTAAAAATCCATATTTTCCGCGATAAATCCGCTTGAAATTATTGGATTGGCAGTACATAAATCAATATGGCGAAGAAATGTGTGACACTGCCCGCAAGAACAAAAACATGCCAGATCGCGTGATGGAACGGAAACCCTCTCCATACATAAAAAACTGTACCTAGAGTATAAAGCACTCCGCCAGCCATCAGCAGAATCATACCACCGTCCGCTACCACTGCCGAAAGAGGATTCCAGGCGATAACAATCAGCCAACCCATAGCAATGTAGAATACCGTAGACATGAACAAGAACTTTTTAACAAAAAACGCTTTGAAGAAAACGCCAAATACTGCGATTCCCCATATAACACCAAATAAACTCCAGCCAAGTGTTCCCCGAATAGCTACTAGCAAAAAGGGTGTATACGTGCCTGCGATAAACAGATAAATAGAGGAGTGATCGAAAAATTCGAACAAATCCTTCGCCTTGCCCTCTTTGAGACTATGCACAAGTGTTGAATTGAGATACAGAAGCAGCATTGTCGTTCCATAAATGGAGAAGCTGACTACATGCCATGCCGTTCCTTTCAGACTTGCAAAAACAACAAGCAGGACAAGTGCAGCGACGCTTAATACAGCTCCGATCCCGTGCGTAATCGCATTCGCGACTTCTTCTCTCCGGGTGTAGGTGTGAGTATTTGCCATATCCATATCCTTCCGTCTAAGCTTTCTTTCTATTATACCACGCGGACCTCACTGGATTACAGTTTGTAAATCTCCGTGTATTTCTCCTCCAAATAATCAGCCAGATAATCTGGACTGAGCGGCTCACCTGTTACTTGTTCGATAATTTGCGAAGGGGTCAGGCTTTTTCCGAAACGGTAGATTTTTTCTGTTAACCATTCTTTAATCGGCAAAAGATTTCCCGCAGCAATCCATTCATCGTAGTTCGGCAGCTCCTTGCGGAGTGTATTCAAGATTTGAGCAGCATACATATTTCCCAAAGAGTAGGATGCAAAATATCCGAAGTCTCCACCGGACCAGTGCACGTCCTGCAATACACCAAGCGCATCATTAGGCGGTGTAATACCTAAATATTCTTGATATTTAGCATTCCATACCTGAGGCAGATCTTTGACAGATAGACCTTCATTAAAAATAAGCTTTTCGATCTCGTAACGCACAATAATGTGCAGATTGTATGTAAGCTCATCTGCTTCAATTCGGATGAATGAATTTTCCACACTGTTAATAGCCCGGTAGAAATCCTCTACATCTACATTAGCAAGCTGCTCTGGGAAATGCTGCTGCAGATCACCGTAATAACGTTGCCAGAACGCACGGCTGCGGCCGATCATATTCTCCCATAGTCTCGACTGAGATTCATGAATCCCCATCGAAGCGCCTTGAGCCAGCGGTGTTCCCACTAAATCTTGGCTGATATTTTGTTCGTAAAGCGCATGTCCACCTTCATGCAGTGAACTGAAGACGGCGCTAGTCACGTTATCAAGTAAATAAGCGGTCGTAATACGAACGTCACCTGGATTCAGCCCTGTAGCAAAAGGATGCACACTCTCATCCAAGCGGCCTGCGTCGAAGTCATAGCCCATTTGCTTCAGAATAAAGTTACCAAACTTTTGTTGCTGCTCTTTAGGGAAAATCTGCTGCAAGAAGCTGGTATCAGGTTTATTAGGTGAAGCAGCGATAGCTTCCACTAACGGAACCAAGCGGCTGCGGAGGCGACTGAACACTTCATCCACCTTTTCTACCGTGAGATCAGGCTCATACATATCTAGTAGCGTATCGTAACGTGTGCCATTTACACCCCAATAATCGATGAACTCTTGTTTCAGAGCTACGATTTTACTTAAATAAGGTTCAAATGTAGCAAAGTCATTGTTCTCCTTAGCTTCTTCCCAGATTGTTTGGGAATGAGCAGACAGGACAGCGTACTCTTCAAATCTTTTGGAAGGAATACTCTTACTGCGCTCATACTCTTTGCGGCAATCGTTGACGATCTTTTGTTGATTAGCTGTAAGCTGGCTCAACACTTCTGGACGGCTGAAAAATGCTGTGAAGTCACCCATCTCCTGTGAAATCTCAAGTCTGAACAATTCTCCACTCAGCATCCCAATCGTACCGGAACGAACTTCTACTCCCTTACGTGGTGCACCTGTGCGCAAATCCCAGTGCATTAATTCTATGGCCTCTGAATATCCACTAATTTTTGCTAATAACTCGCTGAATTGTTCCCATCGTTCCTTTACTTGTTGTTCCATTCTACTCCACCTGCTTTCTCTGTTTTACAGACTCCTCTTGATGATACTTTTTTGAATGAGTATAATCAACTTCAGAGATTACATCTCTAATTTTAAATATTTAATGAGTTACATAAGAAGCAGAGCATGCTTCGAACAAAAATCAAGGAGCGTGAACAGGGCTATGATGATTCAAGTTACACCTCTCGCAGAAAGGAAGTTGAAGGAAAGGCTTGGAGATCAGCCAGGATTTTTCAAGCTCTTTTATGATACGGTAGGCTGCGGGTGTGACGGAATTAATGTGTTACTGATTGTTTCAGAAGTGGAGCAAGGCGATTCTAGGATAGAGACGAATTCTCTTCCCTTTATCGTAAGCCGGCAACAGGAAATCTTTTATGAAGACAAGATGCGACTCGATGCAGAGGAACGTTTCTCTTCCTATAAGCTGGTCAGTGATTCTCAGATTTATGGTAACAATATCATGGTAAGAGATATGCGCAACGTAAGTACAATTCAAGGAATTTAAGGGAGGAAGCTAATATGAGCCACGTATCAGAAATTATTAACTTTAATAAAAGTTTTGTAGAGAATAAGGACTATGAAGCTTATTTAACCAGTCGTTATCCTGACAAAAAAATGCTGATCATCACCTGTATGGACACTAGACTCGTTGAATTATTGCCGAAAGCCATGAATTTCAAAAATGGTGATGTCAAAATCATCAAAAATGCTGGTGCGGTTATTTCTCAACCTTTTGGTAGTGTTATGCGTAGTGTAATGGTAGCTCTATATGAACTAGATGCTGAAGAAGTAATCGTGGTTGGACACTATGAATGCGGTATGGCCTCCCTCAATGCGGACCATATGATCAATTCCATTAAAGAACGTGGAGTATCTGAAGAAGTGCTGTCTACACTGGAGAATTCCGGAATCAAACTTACAAAATGGCTGCGTGGGTTTGACAATGTCGAAGAAGGGGTAATTCAGACTGTGGACCTGATTAAACGTCATCCACTGCTTCCCCCTAATGTACCTATCCATGGCATGATCATCGATCCGGCAACCGGAGCGCTTGAGCTTGTCGCTGATGGGTATAAGTAACGAATGACGACTCTCTAACTGCTGTTTGCGTGGATCCTGGATCCACGCTTTTTTTGTGTATAAAAGTATAAATTATGATAAATAAAATTGAAACCTTGTGGGGCATGTCTGCGTATTACCGACCATACACAAAAATTCATGCTCACAGGAGGGTTTTCGTACTAAATGAAACCAATGAAACGCGTAATGATGATTCTAATGGCCTTCACTCTGTTTTTTGCAGTGGTTGCTCCAGACTTTGCCGATGCACGTCGAGGTGGCGGCGGATTCAAATCCGGCACTCGCAGCTATTCAACAACTCCAAAAAAATCAACAACAACAAATAACATCAAAAAAAGTGACAGCACTAAAAGTTCCACAGCAGGATCTGCTGCAAATACAAAACGTGGCTTCTTCAGCGGCGGCAGCTTAATGAAAGGCATGATGATCGGTGGTTTGGCTGGATTATTATTCGGTGGAATGTTTGGTGGAATGGGAGCTTTTGGTGACTTCCTAGGCTTTGCCGTTAATATGCTAGCTATCTATGTATTGGTTATGCTCGTGATGTCCTTCTTCCGTCGTAGAAAAGAACGTCGCCGCTTAGAAGAACAGGATGGTCGTTACTAATGTCTACAATTGTTCTAAGCATGGATGAGATCATCAATGCCCTCTGTCTGCACATGGCGGAACGAAAGGCTGTTCGCCCAGAGGATGTTCAGGTAGAACTGAGCTGGGAAGAAGATACCGGTTACTCTGCAGAGGTTTGGGTACAGGGCCGCAGTCAATTTCTAGTGGAGTCCAATATGATTGAAGCGATCTTGCGTTACATGCTCAGCGAATATGGTGTTCGCGCCTATCGTGAAGATGTAAGACTGGACCTGGATGAGGAAATCACAGCGATTGTAAATACAGGGAACTAATGATAGTAAAAGGGACAACCCGAGGGGTTGTCCTTTTTTGATATAACGCTATTCATAGAAATATTGCTTTACCGTCCCTACTCCGTCTGCCACTTCAATTTCTACATAAGCTCCATTAATAAAAGTAACCTGCGGCGGGACATGACCACAATCGATATCATAAACGATCGGTACCTTAAGCTCTTCAAATAGTTCAGCATAGATATCCTCGACAGTATAGTTATCCACAGGCCGATTAGCTGGACTTCTGCCAAACATAATCCCCGAACAATTCTCAAACCACCCTGCCAGCTTCATCTGCACTAAAGATCTGCGTAAATCCGCTGTGTTCAATTCACAATTTTCCAAATACCAAACTATAGGTTCGTCATGAATCATTTCTTGCTGAAAATGCTGGAGCTTTCCATAAGGTGTGCCGATCAAATGCCTAATTACATCTATACAACCACCCAACAGACGTCCTTTCATCGTTACAGCATCTGTAGTTAGAGACTTCCAATAAGTCTCCTCTGTCAAATGAAAAACGCATGGCGAGGGCACATCATGTTGCCATTCCCGCTGATATTTAAGAGATGAATGCTGCACAATGGACCCACCCACTGGTGTCTCTAGAACCGCCTGCCAGAGGGTTGTAGTATCATCCGAATACTCTCCCCGTAAATCAATGAGATTCGCTCCGTGGGCAGTAGCCAACCCGGTTGTCAGCGTGACCGCAAGCAGCAAGACGCTTATATCTGAATATCCCACGATCCATTTGTCCTGCAAAGCATCAAAATCAATAAATTCCAGAGCTTCAATTAACAATTCCCCGCCCCAAGGCGGAATAAGGACATCGATTCCATCATCTTTGATCATCTCATTAAACTCATGACCACGAACATTGGCTGGTGCAGATTTAGCCTTATCTTGCTTCCATGCCGTTTCGCCGATAATGACATTAAATCCTTGCGACTTCAACCGGCTGGAGGCCAGTGTTAGTAGTTCTGCATTTTGAATGCCTACTCCAGATGAAGGTGCTGTAACGCCTATCGTCGCATTCTTTTTCAAAAAAGGGTATCTAATCATATGCCACCTCCCAGAGTTTGTACCCATTATATCCCTAAAGTGATAATGAGAACACCTTCTTCTAACACATACTTTACGCCTACAAAAAAAGGACCTGGCGGGATGCGTCAACGTATGACCGCAAATCCTGCACATGTCCTTCTTCAATTAAACCCAAACACTAGATTAAAGAGATAGCAAGCAGTTCAAACAACACAAGCGGTAAAATCACATTATTATTGTATGGGGGACCTGGATAAGGTCCTGGATATGGGCCAGGTCCCGGGCCCGGATGAGGATGATAAGGCTGATGAGGGTTGTAAAACCCTCGGGGCATTTGCCCATTAGCTGCAACGTTCAGATACAAGTGTTTATTATCTACTCCGGCTATAACGCCTTCATGTACAAAGCCATCTATTGTCTGTACGTTCACCTTATGGTTAAGGTATGGCTTGCAAGATTGATGTAGGGAATCGCGGACACCGTGCAGGTGCCGGATCACAGCAGGATCAGCCTGATAAATCACATTCTGTTGCTGCCCAGTGTTAAATGTCGACATGGATGTTCTGACCTCCGTAAATGGATTTGCTCCATTCTATGCAGAAGCCTAGATTACGGTGCCTATTAAATGGGCTATTCTTAGAATGGCAGAGCGACCTTCTCAACCTTAACATTTACAGAAACTAGAGACAGTCCCATCATATTTTCAACAGCATTTCTTACATTTTGCTGCAGTATATAGCAGACCTCTTGAATCACACATCCGTAATTAACTATGACCTGAAGATCGATGGCAACATCCACTTCTTTTACTTCAACGGACATTCCTTTTTTTACATTTTTACCGCTTAGACGTTTAGCCCAGTTGTCCGAGATACTGCTTCCTGACATGCCGGCAATACCCGGTGTGTCCAGAACCACTTGCCCGACGATCGAAGTCACCACATCATCTGAAATATGAATTAGTCCTTGCTCCGTTCCTTCATTCATAGAAATCCCTCCATAATGTTTTATTAACTTAAGAGATATCAGGACTCTCCTCTACCTCTATCTCTACCCGGCGTTGCTTGACAAACAAATAATAGGCCTTGGTCAAGACGATTTTAACAATCATATACAGCGGAATAATCAGCAATATCGCAATGATCCCGCCTAAATCACCGCCAACTAATACCAGGATAATCGTTGTCAGTGGATGAATATCGAGCTTTTTCCCAAAGATGTAGGGAGCGATTAAATTATCCTGTATCTGCTGCGCTACCAGAACAATGATGATGGACCAGACGGCGATAGACGGCGATTGAATGAATCCGATGATGAAAATAGGGATACTAGACAGTATCGCACCAATAAAAGGCACGAAGTTCATCACAACTGCGATTACAGTCAACAGCAATGCATATTGCAGGCCGATAATAAGGAAACCAATATACATCAGAACGCCTAAGGCTAAATTAACAAGCACCCGGCCCACGATAAAGCCACTAAGCGCACTGTCGATTTCAGTCATCATTGTAGTTCCTTCTTCACGATACTTCTTTGGAAAGAAACTTACAATCTTACGTCCGAATTTCCCACCTTCCTTAAGCATGTAGAATAACATAATCGGAAAGGTGAATAAAATGATCGCGAAATTCGAAACAAAAGAGAACAATCCTGATACGTAATTCGTTAACAGCGTAAACCCTTTATTCAAATAATCCGTCAATGTGGAGGCTGGATTCGCATCAGCAGGGATCAACGCAGACAGAAATTCATTATCTTCTAGTTTCAATAGCTGTTGATTCAAGGAGGCAATGAGATTCGGCATATTATCGACGAAATTAACTAATTGTGTGCGAAGTGAAGGCCAAACGCCGATAATAAAAGCAAACAGAAGCACTAAAATAACTACATATACGATGATAATCGCCAAAGAACGATTCAGCTTATATTTCTCCAAGGTATCGATCAGTGGCCGCAGCAAGTAATAAAAGAAACCCGCCAGCATTAAAGGCACTATAATGACACTGAACAAAGACAGGATCGGTGTGAATAAAAAATCTACGCGTGAGCCTAAAAATACAATGCCTAACACTAAAAGAATCGCTAGACAAACTTTGATGAAATTGTTCAGTTTAGCCATACTTTCTCTCCCGTCTTCTGATTTGGATGTCTTCCAGCTCGTTATTTCGGAATCCGGATGGTGAATACCGTAGGTTCCTTCTTTCGGCGACTGAGATGAAGCGTACCCCCCATTTTCTCTGTATTTTTCATAGCTATCGAGAGACCTAGCCCTGTCCCTCCCGAAGCTGTCCGCGCTTTATCTCCCCGAACAAACGGATCAAACATTGTGGACCACAGCTCTTCTGGAATACCCACTCCAGTATCAGCGATTTCAATCGTGACTTCTTTCTCCAAAGGAATCACCTCCACACGCAAATGTGTACCTGGAGGATTATAGATCAGTGCATTGGAGATCAAATTATGAACCACACTCGAGAGCAGCTCCGCATCAAAGTTCAAGAACACATCCTCTTCGGGAACATTTAGATGCAAAACAAAGTTCTTTTGTTCAATCTCTCCGTAGGTATCTGCAATGATTTCACGAATAAATTCGCCCAGTTCTTGATGTTCCATTCGTAGCAAGAAATCCGGTGAATCTATTTTTAACAGCTCCAGCATGTTCTGAATCAGCTTAGTAACCTGTGAGGATTTATTATAAATATAGCTTAAATATCTTTTTTGGCGTTCTTCATCCTCGCCTCTACCCTCTACAAGCGCCTGGGCAAAGCCCTGTATACTCGTTATCGGCGTCTTCAGATCATGAGATAGATCAACCATCATCCGTTTCTTACTTTCCTCTGCCTGGCGTTTTTCTTTGGTCGTCTTTTCAATTACGTCTGCCATATAATTAAAAGTCTCTCCAATTTGCGAAAATTCCTTCTCTGCATATAAAGCGATTCGAGTATCATAATTCCCCTGAATCATCTGCTTCAATCCAAGCGTGATGATACGCAGTGGTTTCCTGATTCGCCGCGCTACCCAATAGCTGTACACGATAATTAGCAAAAGAATCATTCCCACACCCAAAAAGACGTAGTATGAAAGCGAATGATTAAAGTAGGCCACGAAGGAATCACTATTAATGGTGATGGTGATAGCTTCCCGCGGCAGCTTCAAGAGCAGCCACTCCGATTCGCTCTGAGCATTTAGCGTGGTCAACGAGTAAAAGTAAGCTTGATCTTCTCCATTTTCCAAACTTTTTAAAAGCTGGTTACTGGTATATTGGGTTACACCGTCTTTTTTTTCTCCAATAACCTTGGTGACCTTCATGTCTTGATCCAAGACCTCGATCCATCCCCCGCTCCGCAGAAGACGTTTGGTTTCTATCCCATGCTCCAGATTATCTCGATAAGCACTAGCCTCCACCTTCAAATCAGGATCAGCGATTTTATTTTTTTCAAAAATATGGGTCACATCAAGATTAATAAACAAATAATATACAATCACGAGAAAAAACAAAATACAGATAAACAACAAAAAATCCAGCGTCAGCGATGATTGTAAAGGTCGTTGATCTCTATTGCTCCATAGGCGCTTCAATTTTGTATCCCAGCCCTCTAATAGTCTTTAAATATACTGGCTTTTTGGAATCTTCCTCAATTTTTTCCCGGATATTGCTGATATGTACCATGATACTATTATCTTCGTACACATAGAAATCTTCCCACACGGCCTCATATATTTTTTTGCGTGTAAAGACTCGTCCAGGCTGCTTCATCATTAGTTCCAAAATTTTGTACTCGGTAGAAGTAAGCACCACAGGTTCACCTGAACGATAGAGCAGACACTGGCTTTGATCCAGCATTAATTCACCTAATACAATCTGTTCAGCTTCTTTTTCCTCAACAACTTGCGCATCGAAATGATGTACACGCCGCAGCAGTGCTCCAACACGGGCTACTATCTCTAATGGATTAAACGGTTTGGAAATATAATCGTCGGCTCCTAGTTCAAGACCCAGAATCTTGTCATGATGTTCGCTTTTGGCGGATAAAAATAACACTGGAAAATGATGAACCTCGCGGATCTTTTTCAATAATTGCAATCCATCCAGACCCGGCATCATAATATCCAGAATTGCCAAATCAACTTTATGGTTCTGTACCTGCGTTAAGGCTTCAGTACCACTGTTCGCTTCCAAAATGTTGTACTCTTTCTCTAAATATAATCTTAGCAATTCCACAATTTCTGCTTCATCATCAGCGATCAATATTGTATACATGATAATCCCCCCATCTAACTATATTCTGTGATTATTAACAGAGCCTAAACACAATCTAAAGAATAGCTAAATTATCACATAGTAATAAAATAAAAATCGCACACGGGAAACCGTCCCATGTACGATCGTAATTTGTCTGGATTGTGAGGATCACTACTTTAAAAAGCTACGCCAATTCCGCCTTCCCCAGCATAGGTTCCCATCACCGGCCCCATGCTTGAGAGTAAGACTTCTTTGAAGGGATGCTTTAGTAAAATGCGTTCTTTAATCTCGAGTGCCAGCTTCTCACAATTACTGTGTACAATAGCGATAACCGCTTTCTCGTAATCATGCTGCTTCTCATCCAAATGCGCTAGCAGACGATTCAGTGCTTTTGGAAGACCCCGGGTCTTCTCCACTACTTCGACAGTGCCTTCTTCGCTGATTTTGAGCAGCAACTTTATATTGAGTACAGACGCTACGGCTCCCGAGAGCCGACTTAGACGTCCGCCTTTCATTACATTCTCCAGAGTGTCCAGCGTAAAATAAGCGTTAACTTCCTCTATCTGCTGAAGTACCTTTTCCTTGAGCTCTTGCAAGCTTGAACAAGTTAAAGACCACTGCGCCGCCAGTCCTACAATCAATGACAGCCCGCCTGAGAAGTTTTTGGAATCTATAACCTCTATTGCATTGGTATGTCCTTCATCCTTATACATTTCCATAGCAATCATAGCCGTCTGATAAGTGCTACTAATATTAGAGGACATACAAATGACCATAATGTCAGTTCCCTCCTCCACTTGCTTGAACTTCTCAAGGAATTCGTTGGGACTTGGACTAGCTGTGGTAGGCAGCTCCTTGGATTCGCGCATTTGAGCATAAAAGCTTTTCGTGTCCGTATCTGCCGGCATTAACTCATGCCCAAAATGAACCGGTAGGTGGATCACGGAAACATTATACTTCTCCATGTAGTCAAGGGGTAGGTCTGAACCGCTGTCTGTTATGATCTTGATTGCCATAATATAAGTACTCTCCTTTCAATATCAGTACTATTATAGCCACCATAAAATGAAATCTCCAGTAACCTTTATAACTTGAAAAATTCTTCGATCTGTGCTATGTCTTTCTTCCTTAACTTGTCCTTATATGATATGGTTTATGAATAAGCGTATAGAAATGGAGTGTATGTATGAGTAAGGGTAGAGTATGGAACAGAGGCAAACATGATGGTACAGGACTATCGAGGAAAAAAACTGTAGATCAAGAGGGTGCAGATTCTACTGAAACTGAATCTACAGAACCTTCGAATGAACCTTCCAATTCAAGAATTGATACCGTAAAACCGATGAATCGCACGAATTGGGTGACCAGACCCACCCGAGTCATCAATAAAGATTCGAAAGACAAACGATAATTCATACATTCTAAGATTTGAGGACCCAGATGACGTTATTGGCAAATTTCCAGCCTTTTGAGCAGAGTTTCGGACTCCAGAGCCGTTATTCCGTAGAATGAGGTTCATATATGGTGTTTTTAGTGCCATTAGTGGCTATACGGTCCGTTAGCATCCCAAATGCGGAATAAAACTGCGTTTAAGGTCATCTGTGTCCGATAGTTATCTTTGTACATGCAAAAGTAATGAAATCCAGCGAACAACAAAAAGGGTTGTCCCAGTAGCCATTTCATCATTTCATGGCTTATGAACTGCACCCCGTCAAGTAGACAGCAAAAAAAATAAAAGTAGTTTAAGCGGCCTTAGTCCTAAATTCAATGGGACTGAGGCCGTTTAGTTTTGCCTGTAACCGTTCGTTATTGTAAAAATGAATGTAGGTATCAATATCTGTTTGGAGTTCTTCAAAGGTCTGGTAGGAATGTAAGTAGTACTTCTCACATTTCAATGTTCCCCAGAAGGATTCCATCGGCGAATTGTCAATGCAGCAGCCTACTCGGGACATGCTTTGCTTCAGTTCTGCATCGTCCAGCATCTTTTTAAAATGCAGAGAGGTATACTGAAAACCACGGTCGCTATGGAGTAAGGTTCGGCTCTCCGGTGCTGCCTTCAAAGCTAATTCCAGTGTGTTAAAAACTAGCGAATTATTATTGGAATGACCCAGAACGTAAGCAACAATCGACTTGTCATACAGATCTTTTATTGCACTTAAATACGCCTTCTTGCCGTTTCCGTATTTGAATTCCGTTACATCCGTTACCCATTTTTGGTTTGGAGCTTCAGCCTCAAAATTACGGTTCAGCACATTCTCTGCAACCTGCTGAGGCGTGGAGCCTACATACTTCTTTCTCTTTCTGCGGATGACTGACTGGATGCCTTGGCATTTCATCAGCCGGTACACTCGCTTTGCGTTAATAGATTTATCCATTTGTCTGCGCAAATGCAGGGTCAATTGGCGATACCCAAAGGTTCGCTCCACCTTCTCATACAAGAGGAGCATAGCCTCTGTCAGTTTCTCGTTGTCAGCCTCTCGAGAACTGGGTTTGCGATTCAACCATTTGTAATAACTTGACCGTGAAATCCCTGCGATGTCACACAAAAGCCGAATGGAGCAAGATTGTTCCTGCTGAACGGCCTGAATGGCCAGGTAAATGTTCACCTGGCGAATGGTCCTTAACGTCTCCTCCTTTCGAGCTCCTCTAACTTTTTTAGAAAAGCATTCTCCGCACGCAGGCGTGCATTCTCGTATTCCAGTTTTTGCATCGCGAGTTTGTGGCGATCTGCTTCCGTAAGTTCTTCAGGCGCTTTAGTGCGTCCTCTACCGTCTCGTAACGCCTCTTCACCACCAGCTTCGTACTTCTTTACCCAGCTATATACTTGTTGGTAAGACACGTGAAAATGGCTTGCCGTCTTCGCATAGTCTTCTCTGTTCGAAAGGCAGTACAGCACGATATTTATCCGTTCCTGCCAAGTGGTTACGCGTCCTTTGGTCATAGCTTTAGTTCCTCCTGAATGAGCTGTTAAGCTGTTGCTATGACCATTATACTTCCTAATCCAGTTGGCAAGTTGGGTTGAACTTGCAATCTTATACTTGCAGATGATTTGGTTTTGCGACAATCCTCCCTCGAGATAGTCCTTAACGGCATGGAGTTTAAGTTCTGCAGAATATGTACGATTGTAGCTTCGGACTTCCAGCCCTTCGTATCCATACAATTGATAACGTTGCCGCCACTTCACTAATGAGTTTTTGGATATTCCATACTTCCGGGCCGCAGTTTTCAAACCAATGTCGCCCCGTTCAATTTCTTGGAGAATCGTTAACTTTTCCAGTGCTGTAAACTTCTTTTGTTCCATAAAAATGCTCCCCATACAGCGACAGGTTTTTATTATTTCACCTGTCTACTATATGGGGAGCATATCATTATGGAACAACCCTCTTCTATTTTCTACGCCATATATCCTAACTCCGCTTCATCTCTGGAGGGGGCTTCGCCAATTAACTGCTTCAATAGTTTTTTCATCATTACCGAAGCCTTTACTTTGGTATGAAGACACGGAGAAACCTCTATTTCATAGTTCCCTTGTTTGATAGCTTCCTTCAATTCTTCCACAGTTGAGCAGGAGTCTTGCAGACGATTCACAACACTGCCATACTGCAAACACTGATGACTGTCACTGCCAGCAATCACAGGCACACCCAGCTTCTCAGCAAAGGGCGTGATCAGGTTCTTATAAGTCTCCACCCCCTGCATGTAAATATCCTTAGCGTTGAAATCAAAAGCATCTAATCGCTGAAGCAATGCCGGATCCAGTTGATGTAAAGGCGTAGAAGTTCGGAAGGGGTGGGCTCCGATTTTCCAAAGATTATGTTCATCGGCCATATCAAGCAACTGCTTAAACGGTATGAAATTCCCCTCCTGCGTATGCTCATCTAGTAAAGCGCGGACAGCTAGAACATTCTCCTTCAGTCCGATCAACAGGATATGACCTGTCTCCGCGATATCCACTTCCATGCCTGGAAACAGTTTAAGTCCGTTCACATCGTAATAATGCCCGTTATAGGGATAAGTCTGATCCAGCGCATCATACATCGCAAAGAAATTAGAAGTATTAAAATGCTCGGTCAATGCTACAGCCTGTAATCCATTTGCCTTGGCTTCGAACATCATCTCCGCAAAATATTCGGGGGAAAACGTAGATTTTTTAGATAATTTACCATGGGTATGCAGATCAATATTCATCATGTCTAATTCGTCTCCTTTGAGCTTGTAAGTTATGTTAATAAACCAGTTCAGGGTAGAGATAACCAATACAGAATATCAAGATGACATAAGCAGTGGATCCGGATAAAAAGTACCAGTCGGACCGCTTCATTTTCAAATAAGATAACTTGATCTTCTTCACTTTCTTATTATTAAGCCCGTAGCTAAATCCCCGAGTCTCAAGTGCTTCAATCGTAGTTCGAGAACGTTTAGCTGTGTTCAACATGAGCGGGTAAAATGCCAGAATGACGATTCGCAAATAATACGTTATTGTTCGCCAATAGAAAATTCCATGTTGAAGCGGTCGTTGCCCTCTCAATCTAAAGGAAAGTAGGATCTGATGGAATTCCTCTAGTAAAGTAGGCAAAATACGATAGCCATAAGATAAGCTGAATGCAAAGGTATCAGGGATTCCTAAAGACAGTAAGCCGTCACTAAGTCGTTCCGGATCAAGACTAGAGAAAACCGTAATACTCGCCAGCGAAATCACCGAAAGCTTAAGCGTCAGTGTCAGCATAGGCAGCAAGGATTCAATCCCCCCGCCGAAAAAGAGCGACAATATAAACATCCAGCCAATCTGGCTGATTAAGCCGAGACATAATATAAAAATAATATAGGGGCTGACCCGGGAGAGGACGGTTGTTAAAACCATAAGCACGAACATCCCTAACAGGATTGTCCGGTTATGTACAAACCAAGGCACGATGGCAAAAAAGAGATACCAGAGCAGCAGGGTTCGCGGGTCCAGCCTGCCCAGAAAAGTGCTGCTGCTGTTATATGCGGTCCCGAGTAACTCCAATTTGATTTGTTCTACAGATATACGGTCAAGTGCCCGTTTAACGGCTTCCATGGATTGCAGCTACCTCCTTCTTTTCCACTAAACTCACAAACTCTTCTAAGCTACTGCAAATTCTTGGGAGACCGAGCATACGACTTAGCTCCATCAATTGAGTCTGGGCCAGACCCGCACGCCGTAAAAGAAGGCCGTCAGCGAAAATTTCATCCTTCGTCCCATCCGCAATTATCCGCCCTTGATGCATTACAATTATTCTGCTGGCCCATTCAGAGACAAGCTGCATATCATGAGTTGCGATGACGACCGTCTTCACATGATTACGAAGCGTCTCCAGCACATGTACCATTTCTTGTTTGGTCGAAATGTCCAGATTAGCTGTCGGTTCATCAAGCAACATGATAGCAGGCCTAACCGCGGCACCAATCGCCAAGGATACCCGGCGCTGCTGCCCTCCACTTAGCAGTCGGGCATCCCGTTCAGCCAGCTCGCTTAAGCGAAATGCCTTTAGCATCTCATCCACTCTTCCATCCGTATCTGGTAGTTTCCGCGCCTTCAGATAATAAGCAATTTCCTTACGCACAGAATCCTCGATAAACATTTCCTCCGGATTCTGGAATACGTAAGCTACCGTACCGGAGAGACGTTCAGGCGGCAGCCCGTTCACCGTCATATCTTTAACCTTTACGGTTCCAGCTGTAGGTCTGACAATACCAGCAATCAGCTTCATTAATGAAGATTTACCTGCTCCGTTGTTGCCAATAAGAGCAATGGACTCTCCCTGCCCCAGTTCTAGCTGAATTCCATTCAGTACAGGATGCAGCACCTTATGAATCGTACGGTAAGAGAGGTGAACATTCTCCAGCTGAACGATAGAATTTTCTTCTTTTGCAGCTATGGGGAGCTGCTCTTGCATACGTCCGATTGGAAGTGTCTCCTTGGCATCCTGACGAAGCGTCATGCGGGTACTGCCTTCCTCAGCATTTAAGGGAAGCAGCTTTGACTTCTGATCATCAGGCTGTAGCAGCCAAGCCGCCCGGGTCACATCCGGTGGGTATATGCCCAGCTCTAGCAATTCTTGTACAGATGACAAAGCTTCACGCACAGGCTTCTGCCAGCGCATTTCCCCCTGATCCATCAGGACAACATTTTTGCAATAATCCGCAATAAATTCCGCATGATGCTCAATCACTACAATGGTCTTTCCATGCTCCTCATTCAAACGCTGCAAAATATCATAGATATGACGGGCATGCTGCGGATCCAGCTGGGCTACGGGTTCGTCGATCACCAGAATTTCCGGATCCATAGCTAGGGCTCCAGCCAGAGCGAGCAGATGTTTTTGCCCACCACTTAACTGCCAAATAAATTCATGCCTCAAGTCACTAAGTCCGGTTAACGCCAGCGCACGCTCTCCCCGTTCCTTGTAATCCGTAAACCCATAATTTAGAGGTGTAAAAGACACATCATCAAGCACAGTCGGTCGTACCAATTGATTCTCGAAATCCTGATAAACATAACCGATACGTTTGGACAGCTCTGCTACACTTTTTCCATCCGCAGATTGGCCGCAAACTGTCACCTCTCCACTGAAATCACCAGTGTAATAATGAGGAATTAAGCCGTTAAAGCATTTGCAGAGAGTAGATTTCCCGGAGCCATTACTGCCGATGATCGCAATAAAATCTCCTTCTCCCAGTCGTAAGTCTACGTCTTGCAGTACTGGTTGTTCAGCTCCCGGATACGTAAAGTTAATTTTGTTCAATTCAAGAATTGTATTACGCATCTGCTTGACCCGCTTCCTGTCTTTTTCGTGCCGAACGCCGAAGCAGTGCAATAATCGCCGTTGCCGCTACTACAGCCGCCACCAACATACTGAGCCAAATCAAGGTCTTTTCATTCGATTCCGCCCCTGCAAGCTCAAAATCACCGAAGTTCCAGCCCGATTCCGATAACAATTCCGAACCCACTGCTACCATCACTAGAAAGGTTCCGGCAATGACCAGCTTAGGAGATAGCCACGCTCCTGTTGCATATTTCATATTCCGCTCACGTGGCTTCATGCCGAGCAAAGGTTCAATTTTTCCATATAAACGCGGAACCAGATACATGGTAGGAATCAGCGCGAACAAAATGCCGGAGAAAAGGACATCATTCAGGAACCCTACTCCCTCAATTACAACGATACTTTCTGCCAGCCCTTTAACAGCCTCTAGCTCTTCTACCCCTACCCATACCTTCACAATATCTATAACGGAGCTAAAAAACTGGTGAATCGCCACGCCGGTAATCGCAGCCACTCCAACTTGTCTTCGATTTTTCGGATCAGACACCATGCGGCCTGCGGTATACATCGCCAGTGAGAAGGTAATGAATTTCTCTAGCTCCCCTAAACCTCCAAATTGGCCTAACATCAATTCCCCGAAGATTACCTCACCAACAGCTGCTCCGACCGCCGCATATAAGGGGTGAAACAACATACATAATGTCAAAGGAATGAAGGCGAAATATTCAATGGATAATTCAATCGGGCCCAGTTTGATCCCAGGCACTAGCTCGGTAAACATATTGGACAACCCGTAAAGCGACATCGACAGTACAAAAATCATCATTTTTTGTGACTGAGTCAGTGTGTAACGCGTTTTTATCGTGCTCATGAAATATTTGGCCTCCCAATAAGAATTTATCTTCATTATAAGAAGGCCATGTCATCACAGCTTTTTTCATTTGTTAAATGAGAGTAATATTTTTTTCAATATTTTTAACGTTGTAAAAATATTTACAACATATTCACACGTTATATTCTATCTATCGCATCATCATAGGAGGATTGAGAGATTGTATAAAGATTGGAACCACCGCGCTTTTTCGCCTAATCAACGGATAATTGCCGACTTTATTCAAAAAAATGAGCAACGTGTGGTCTACATGACCGAACAAGAAATGGCAGACGAGCTGCATTTGAGCATCGCCTCCGTTTCACGGTTCTGGAAAGCTGCGGGATACAAACATGCCAAAGATTTTAAAAACCGGCTCCGTTTCCGCTTTGAATCCACACCTTCTGTAAAAATGCGTGATGCCATGCAGCGATCAGACGATACCTCACTCCCTCAACTGCTGCTGGACAATTGTTCACATCATTTGCAAGAAACACGCCGCTATTTAAGCGACGATGTACTAAAGCGTGCAGTAGATGCGATATCTACAGCTCGGATTATTTATGTATACAGCCCTGGACCTTGCGCCGGATTAGCAGAGCTAATGATCTATCGAATGGCGCGTTTTGGTCTTCAAATGAAAAAAATGGCCCCCAGCGGCCATGAGCTGCTAGAGACCTTAATGCATGCTGACAAACAAGATGTCTTGCTTGTCTTTGGATTTGTGCAAATACTGCCTGAGATTGAAGTCATACTGAACCATGCACGTGAAGCAAATTACCAGGTCATCCTGATCACAGATAGACTTGTCTACCCGCGATCCCAAGATGCAGATATCGTGCTTTATGCGGGGAGAGGTGAGGTTTGGGAGTTCCATTCCATGGTTGGCCCCACCTATATTATTGAGAATCTGATCCTTGGAGTGGGATTAGCGAACAGGGACAGTAGTCTAAGCAAGCTGGATAAATTGCAGCAATTGCGCGCGCAGTATGGGGGGAAGCTCCCACGGAGTTAGGTTTAGATTTGACTGCAAGGATAAGGGGAATTTAATTCATTCCTAAAGCTTCTTTAATTTGTGGGATAGATAAACCGTTTGCTTTCATTTCTTTGATCCAAAGAATGCGCGCGACGGTTTCTTCTCTTTTATATCTGCGTGTTAAATTCTCCTCTGCCTGTTCAAAGGGCAGCATGCCTTCTTCTGTATAATGTTTGAGTGTACTATAACGAGTATTTGTGATTCTTACTAATTCCCCTATCGATACATATTCTGACGCCATAATATTCTCCATGGATCGTTGTCTAGACATTGATAACCAACTCCTTTACAGCGGGCGCTTCGGAATAAGACGCACACCTTGAATTGGCACTTTCATCATTACAAAATGTGGGATCGCATCGTAGAGCAAATTATCAATTTTAAGAGTCGCAATCGATCCTCTCTCCAGCACCTTAACTTCATGTCCATAGGACATTAATCTTGTAATAACTGCGTCTAACCTTTGATTAGAATTATCAAACCAGGACTCTGTTTCTATAAAGACAGCTCGTGATCGCTCTAGGGCAGGGAAGATAAGATTGAGACTACTGCCGATAAAGGTCTTCGCAAACTTTGTCTTCAATGCTAAAAAACGTTTGATACCTAACTCAACTCCCTGGCGAATTTGTATAGGAAACAGCGCCTTTGCCCATAAGTTACTTTGGTATAGATCATGTAATTTGATATTCACCTCTTCTAATTCGTTCAGCGAGAAGAAATCATGCATACATCCACATTCACGAAGTAGCCATAGCATACAAATGACCTCATCTGTTACTGGGCCCTCTTCCAAAATCTCTGCCCGCATATTCTCTGTAATGCTTGTGTACGCCTCCATATTACTGCGATAGGCTCTAATTTCAACTTCAGCAGAATCAAAATACATATCGCTTCCTATCAGGCTTGGTATATCTTCAAGCAAATTCATTGCTTGAAGATAATCTGAAATCGCGGTTTCGAACTTTTTTAATTGATGGTTAGACTTCCTCGAAGCCTTCTTTAACCACCAATTTAGGTCACCCGTTACCTCTGCACTATTATGAAGTAAGGGTTGTAGAACAGTTTCTCTATAGAGTGTTGAATGAGATTGATCAAGTGCTTCCTTGTGCAAAGTTAACTTGTTCTCAGATTGTGTAAAACATCCCTCTAAGTAAAGCTCCAATATAACCGCTGCTGCCATGCAGCGCAAAGACACTTTCTTAACAGTAGTCATCTGAAGACTTCTCTGTGCATTAAGCGCGATCAATGAAAAACTTGGTGCTAATTTAAGATCCATCATAACCATCCACCCCTATCCATTAATTCGTATTTACAGGATGATATTTATTCCGTATGGTGAGCGTTTGATTAACTTACTACTTACTACTTACTACTTACTACTTATCACTTACAATACACCATCTTTACAATAATTGTCAATGATCTGGAATAACGTAAAGAAGGCCCTGCCCTTAATGGTCAAGCCCCGATTTTACAGGCACCAAAAAAAAGACCCTAGGCTATAAGCTGCTTCCGGTAATCAACCAGGGTATCTTAGAAACAGGAGGATCAGTTCTAACGGGAATTTATGCAGCCAATGAAGCAATTGGAGCATCCGGCTGGTCACAAAAAAGAAGTCGCCTTGTAAAGCTAAATAAAGAAGGCTGGCCATGTGAGCCTGCCTTCTTTATTTACTCAGATCAATAAGTAATTTGGTTAACTCTAGATTTTCAACCTTGTCTTCTTTGACGACAAAGACAAGGGAAGGATGATAGAATCCTTCGTCAAGCTTGATAACGTTCACCCAATAGTTAACAACACCATCTACTTTCTTTTCGCTGCGGGATACCTCAGGGATAGCTGCGGGATACCTCAGGGATAGCTGCAATGATATCCTTTTCACTGCTTCTGATACCGATATTTTTATCCGTCCTAAGCGAAGAAAGAGAGTTAATCGGTATATCAACTACGCCTCCGACTGGCTTAGTTTCTCACTACGGTAAAACTGATCGTCAAATTATCTTTTTCATATAACCAGCGCATGTTAAGAGGTTCCCCCACTTCCGTCATCCGTTTCGAATGAATTCCCGCTCCGCTTTTTTCAAATGCTTTAATGAATTTTCGAAAGAATATGGAATCTTAGTCCTAAGTTTAGAGAGTTTTTCAACCTCTCCCATAGCGATAGCTTCCTTAATAGCAGGAACCAACTTCGCTTGAATAATGCCCCAACTTTCTGCCTGAAGAAGTTCGTCTATCAACATATGCGGTTTGGAATATTGTTCAATTTTTGTTCTCCTCTTCTCGATTTCTACCCTCTAATAGCTCTATCTTTATTTTTTCAAGACATAGCTTCTCCCTTAGAGTGTATAAGTTCATCCTTATGTTCTAATACTTCTATTATCATAGCAGCCCCCGTTCTGAATCCGAGAGTATAGGCGGAAGCGGATGAGATAGAGTTCTGCATGCCACTCAGATCCAAGGCTTGTTCAATCATAGTAAAGTCTTCTATAGATAACTTTGCTTTTAGGATGTCCATAAACTCTGAGATTAGCTTGGAGTTCTGTATATACTCGGGATCGCGTAAACACAAAAGTTCACTTGGACAGATTTTCCCGTAATATAAATCCTCCAAAAGACTCACCAGTCATCCCTCCCAAATCATCTCTTCAATCATCTTAGCGAATTTATCGCTAAAATCAATAGCGAATAATTCGCTAAGATATGCTTGCCTTGGAGGTGTTTAGTATGTATCAACGTATCCGAGATTTGCGTGAAGATAAAGATTTAACTCAAACCCAAATGGCAGAGTATTTGCAATGCAGCCAGAGGATTTATAGTAATTATGAACGCGGTGATGTTGATATTCCCACGGCCATTCTGATTAAGCTAGCAGATTATCATAAGACGAGTACTGACTATTTACTAAACAGAACGAACCAAAAAACTCCTTACTCTAAAAGTTAAATTTAAAGAATGAGTAGATATCGCAGTTTTCAAAGGATTTCATTCTTATGCTGATGAGCATTGTACACAGGAATCCGTGATTTACGCGAAGACAAAGATCTGACACAGCAACAAATAGAGGAGCTTTTACATATTACACAAGCCACCTACTCCCGCTATGAAAATGGAAATTTGGATGTTCCGAGCGCCGTTTTAATTACGCTAGCTAATTTCTATAAAGTAAGCATCGACTATATTTTAGGTCAGACAGATAATTCTAAATGCTATCCCAACAAAAAATAATCCGAAGCACAAACAAGCTCCTGTGATAATCACAGGAGCTGTTCACGTTTAGGCTAAAAATAGCCTGAAATTAGGGGATGCTCTTAGATACGCTCAGGCCAGCAAGGTACGGGCTACCTGATCCACAATGTAATTGATACCTGTCGGTCCGTAGCAGCCGATCCATGTAGCGGCATCTACCGGGTATATATACGGCCGCTCATCGGAATCCAACATCCCTCGGACGCTTTGCTCTGTCGCAGATACCCCCTCCTGCATCATCTCGTTACTAAGTAAAAAATAATGGCTGGCATGCACAGCCGGCAGTTTATCAACTGTAATATGATAAGCCGTGTCGGAAGTGTCTGCGACAAATAGAGGAGCTGGCAGACCAAGATCCCGGTACAGCACGGCACCTGTGCGATGGGAGGCAGTATGCACCCGTACCAGCGACTCACGCGGACGGATCAAGGCCACGCTCTGACCCGCCAGCGCCGTTGCAAGCTGCTCAGACAGCAATGCTGTTCGGCGCAGGTAATCCGCAATAATACGCTCCACCTCTGTCCGCTTGTCCGTCAATTCACCGAACAGGCCCAGAATCGTCTGCCAGCTCTCATTCCGTTGAAACATTAGGGTTGGCGCAATCCGGCTTAACCGTTCATAATGCTGAGCATGCACCTCAGTACAGACAATCAAATCCGGCCGCAGCCGTTCAACAGCTTGCAGGTCCGGGTACTCATAAGTTCCGAGCATTTCCGTTGTCTTAAGCCTTTCCCTGATATATTGGGGGAATTTTAACGCTGCACTACCCGTTCCTACACTCCCTGCCGGAGATATCCCAAGCGCAAGCAAATGGTCTGCATATTGAACGTCGAGTACGGCGATACGCCTCGGAGAAGCGGTGACGCAATATTCGCCTCGCATATGACAAATTACCGGGCCTTGCAGCGACTGGTACGATGAAGCCAGGCGATCCGGCAGCCCAGAATATGCTGAGAGAGCACCGATCCCTGAAGCAGCAGTGCGCCTGTAGATCTGCGGGGGAACTCCGTGATATTTCTTAAATGCCCTGCTAAAGTAATACATGTCGCGATAGCCCGTTTTTTCTGCGATTTCGCCGATGGGAGCATCCGTATGACGCAACATCCGCTCGGCACTCTCCATCCGCAGCTGGATTACATATTCCATCGGTCCTAGTAACTTCTCCTGTTTGAATCGCCGCTGTAACTGTCTTGTACTGCATCCGGCAAGCGCTGCCAACTCCTTAAGCTCCAGCTCCTGACGATAATGCCCCGCTATATAGGCAGCGACAACATCCACCATATCCGCCTCTGTGCCTTTCTGACCACATTCATACTCCATAATAAGCTCGTAAAGCATTCCTTGCAGTAGCGCATTCGCATGGAAACGCTCCAGCCCTTCGCCCCGGCTCCATTTGGCTTCGATTTGTTCCGCAGTCTGATGCAGTTCAGCCAGGAGCACAGGACGGTGAACAAATGAACTGCGTAATGGGTGATTGCGCTGCGGAAACAGAACATGGGCAGCCCCCAACATTGGAAAAGCCTTGTACATAATAACGGTATAATGAATGGTTTCTGATCCAGCAGTCAAAGTAAATGCTGATCCCTTGACTGCGTGACAAACGAAATAGGCCTGGATATGGCAAATTTCGCCATTCATCACAAGCCTACCTTCCCCGCCGCCTGCCAGCAGCAACACATTGGCTGTTAATCCGGTTTCGCTCATAACGCCGCCGGGTGGCAAAGTACCGCTGCGCACATCAAGCATCTTGATCGTTGTATCACTCCATAAACTTGCCTGTTCTTTCAGCGGCATTTCTCTCATCTCCTGACAATAGCATCCTCTGTTAAACGGGCGCACTCGAATAGGATTACATACTTTAGTGAAAGCGCGTCCGCAACATAAGTGAGTGCGTTGCTGTTGTCATTTTAATTGAGATTCATTCTCATTGTCAATTTTCGGACATTTCCCGCAATATTCCGCCGACATCCTGTAATAAAAACAGCAGGTGATACGTTTCTTTTTTGCAACCGGAGCTAGGTCATTGTTCTCTGTGAACCGGGTAAATGGATTGCGTCTTGCGCCGAACAATTGTCCGGGAGCTATCCGGGTCAGGAAGGCAAAATCTGCTTGTATTTGTTGCCTTTCTTGCCCTAATTCACCTGTTCCAGGAGAATACAGCGGAGCAATACGTACCATAATATTCTCCCAAAGTACTGCCATGGAGACGGGACCAATTGCAGCAAGCGTATGCAGCAGCGGCGCAAGACGTACCGCGAAAATTTCCTCTACGATCTCTTCTCGCCACGCTTCCCTGTCTTCCGGTGCCGCCGTCGCTCGAAGCCCGTTCAGCGCAAGGAAAGGAAAACGCGTATCTCCTTTAAAAGCTGGGGAAGCCGGATGATAGAGGAAGCAGTTCTCCAGCGGGATGGAGACTTCCCGGTTATGAAGGGTCATAGCGGTCAGCATCGGCGCGATCCACAGATAACCGATCCGCTTGGCCAGCATGGAAGCGGCAACCTGCATATCAGGCGCACCGATATAACCCTTAAGCCAGCTTACATACTCGCGGCATGCAGCTTCTTCGTGCAACTGGCTAAGGGCAATTGTCCGAACGTTGCCTTCAGGCGGTTCACCTACCCACAGACGGTATTCCTCCGCCATTTGCTTCCAGGTGGCAGACGACAGATAGTTGTCCATTTTAATGCGATCCCAACAGCGCTTCCGCGGTTTGATCTACAATAATGTTGAGGGCAATTGGCCCATAATAAGCGATCCATAACGTTGAATTCACATTGTATACACGGTTATTTTTAACGGCATCATGAGATTTCCAGACCGGACTGTTCGCCATTGCCTCTGCCTCTTTGGCAAACAATTCATCCGATAACAGGAAATAGTGATCTGCTCCGATATCAGCGATGGTCTCCATCGAAATTTCAACGGAGGTATCATCTTTGATCTCCTGAACGAATGCAGGGATATTCAATCCCAAATCCTCATAAAGAATGCTTCCGGTCCGATGTTCGGGACCGTGTACGCGAATACCTTCCGGTCTTGGGCGAATCAGAGCTACCGTTTCGTCGCCCAGCTTCGCCGACAGCTGCTCCCGCAGTCCGACGATTTTGTCCTCGTAGGCTTGACGCACTACCTTCGCCTCCGCCTGCTTGCCCGTTATCATACCGATGGTAGCCGATGTATCCCGCCAATCTTCATAGAAGTCGAGTACTATTGTGGGCGCTATTTTACTGACGCTGTCATACACCTGCTCCTGAAAGTCGGTCATCAATATAAGATCCGGATTCATCGCTACAATAGCTTCAAGATTGGGCTCATCGCGTGTGCCCAGGACCTTCACATCACCCAATTGTTCACTTAAATATTCTGGAAACTTTGCATCTTTCGCTCCAGCCACAACGCTGCCTGCCGGATGCTCGCCTATCGCTAACAATTGATCGACGAATTTCACATCAAGCGCGGCGATGACCTTCGGCTTCTCAGTCAGCGTATATTCACCCTTCATATGCGAGATGGTAACCGGGAAGGCTGTAGTCTGAGCCTGTGTCTCAGATGTAGGTGACGGCTCGGCTGAAGCAGATGGCAGTGCGGCAGTGCCCGTATTTGCGCCTCCTCCAGTACCGCAAGCCGTTAGCACAAGTACCAGCGCCATCATCCATATCATTAATAGTCCTGCTTTTTGGGCAGCTTCTACCTTTCTAACGGTTGCTTGCCTCTTCTTTGTTGTTTTCATGCTGACTCCCCCTTATGTATGATAATGATTTTCATTATCAGATCAATAAAGCGAGTATAATCTATCTTCATACTCTATTTCCATGTACTTTTGCGACATTGCAGCCGGATTAATGCGACATTGCACACCATAGGAACGACTCAGGAGAATCGCGACTGACTACAAAAATTCCACAGAAGCACCTAAATCCCTAATTTTAACAAAAATTTCTTTGCTCCTGTTCTGAAAATAGCCAACACAGTCGATGGTAATCTCGCTCAATTCAAGCTTTTCCTTCTCCAGAAACTGATCATCGAGCAATCTGGCTACTTCAGAAATGGTTCTTCCATTGCACTCCCTGCTTCTTCCCAAAATGAAAAAAGGTATCTTTGTATTACACAAAGATACCTTTTTTCATTAAAAGCTTACGGCTCAATCCCCCACACAAGCTGACCATTCATATACCCGGTGACCTGTTCATTGTTGATGAACTGACTGCTGGATGCCTTGAACGAATAATCATTAGCCTGGTTGTAATTGGACCAGTCGGTTTTGGAGAAACGGGTTTGAATTTCTGCGCTCTGACCTGGATTAAGTGTTCCAGCCGAACTCGTGAAACCAATTTCCAAAACATAATCTGCACTGGCAACAGGAGTCGCCAGCTTAACGAAATTGCCGGTTACATTCTCAATTCCGATGCTGGCCCAGTCGATCCAGAAACTCTGATCTTTCTCGCCATCAATCGTATAGTAATACCGGACCTTCACATCACTTAGTTGAATCGCTGAATCACCGGTATTGACTACTTTGATTTTGGGTGAAATCCCGTTGGTGGAGGCACTTGTGTTGCCATTAAAAGCTTGGACCGTCAAATCTCCAGTGGGTACTGGAACACTACTATCCGCTACGTTCACTGTAAGAACAGCATTATTTCCTCCATTAAAATGAAAGGTTAGGGTATTCTGTCCCAGCGGCAGCGTGGAAAGATAGGATTTTTTCAGAACAACAGCAGCGCTTGATGCCGTATAATCCTGACTCGCTAAAAGTGTGGAATTTCCATTTGTGATACTTGCAAGCTGGTGTCCATTTAAGGTAAGGGCTACGGAAATATCCTGGGCTAGATTCGCCGCTTTATCAAATGCCGCGCTCACGGGCGCAATGGATGCGCTTGGCGTGGAATCGACAATTTTCACTTTTAATACGGGATCTTGTCCTTTATTAAAATCAAAGATGATCGAATGCTCGCCAACCGGCAGTGTCGCCAGAAATGCTTTTTTGAGCAGCAGCGTATTTCCACTCAAGGTATAATCCTGAGTCGCTGTCAATGCATTGGCGCCTGTCCGGAGAGCGGTTAACGTATTGCCGTTTGAATTCACGGTGATGGCTTTGTCATTCTGATTGGAGGCATTTTTATCAAATTCGACGTTTGCAGGTGTGATAGACGCACTTGGAATTGGATTGTTAACCTTCAAATCAGGCAGCTCATCGAGCGTGATTACATAATTGCTTTGGTACAGCGTTGTTAAGGTAGCCGGATAATTAAAGGCGGAACTCATGAGATGCTCACCATACCACGGTAAGAAATAGAGCCAGCCCGATTTTTCCTCTGTCAGATTCTGAACGCTTGGAACGGTGTCGTTCTCCGTCATGGCTACCATTTTCGTACCGCCGGTTAAATCAACAAGCTGATAGAAAATCGAGGTAATCGCGTCCTCATTGGGGACACCAGACAAACCGTCATAGCGGTTATAGATCGTGTTGTATTTATCATAGCCTACAATATCCACCTGATCATCGCCGGGATACCATGCGGGAGAAGTGCTGTACACATAGCTGTTGTAGGTCCAGATCAAATTGTGCAGACCGTACGTTTCTGTAAGTTCAGTATAGAGCAGGTCCCACAACTGCTTGTACACCTCCGAGCCTGCCGAAGCCCACCAGAACCATGCAACTTCTCCATTCAATCCACCGTTGCCCTCCGCCTCATGGAAGGGTCTGAAGATAACCGGCACATTGTTATTTTGCAGAATCTGCAGTTGCTCCGCCAAATCCCCAATGGCCAGTTGTACATATTGGTATTCTTTCGTACCTGGAACTACCGCATTGGCTGTATTAAAATTGGTTTCTGTCGGCTTGTAGGTGGCTTTCTTCCAATCTACAAATTCCCCGAGCTGATAGGCGGTGAAATCTCGGGGTACAGTGATATGCCAGCTGTTTGTCGCGATCCCGCCCCGGTTATTCACCCAATCGATCATCCGGGCGGTCGTACCATCCTCCCAGCCGTAAAGCGGATTGTAGTTCATCAGATCAAATCCGCGGATCGCCGGATACTTTCCCGTTAAATTGTGAATCCAATCAAACTCCAGCTCGGAATTGCCGTCATTTCCGCTTCCGTAAATCTCCTGCTGACCAGAGATCATATGATTGCCGTAAACCTCCGTTAAATAATTCATCAGAAGCTGAGTTTCCGGAGTGGCTTGAGTATCGCTGAGGACAGGTTGCACATCCAGGGGATCAAGATCGGCATAATCCACCGTGAAGGTATCAAAATAAGCGAAACCCCAGCCAGCCTTCAGTTGAATAGTGTTGCTGCCTTGATTCAGCTTGTGATAGCCAAAATCGAAATTCGACCACGTGGTCGTATAGGGCAGCATATACGACCCCTTCGTAACGCCGTTAACGGCCAAAGATTGAAGCCTGCCGTCAGCACTGAGCTCCTGCATATAACGTGTGGAGATCGTATACATGCCGGTTTCCGGAACTGTCACTGTGAAGGTAATTGTACCGGAATTCTGCATCCAGACAAATCCGCTTCCGGAGTATCCGGGTTTGGGCTGTCCGTAAATTTGGGTTGTCACTTGAAGATCGGAGGTGAGCTGAGCATTTTCGCTTTCAATTGTGAAAAGTGCGTTGTCTGCATGAACGGGCGGCGCTGTCATCAATCCAAGTAGCAGAGTAAATGCCAGCATCATTGTGATTGCCTTCTTGAGCAAATTTTTCATTTCCACCTTTCCTCCCTATGTTAAATATGGTAAATAAAAGTTCAATATACCATCTCTTGGATTCGCTTTCATAGATAAGATAGCATATATTCCATATTTTGTAAATCTATCAAATCGAGAAAATTTCCACAGGCAAAAAAACTCCCACCAATATTTATTAGGAGGAGTTAAATAACATTGGCTTCTTACAACTTAAAGTTTCGGAGCGGCTTTCCGTACCGCACCAAAACATGCCATAAGAGTTTTAATTCTTGAAGTACTTCTTTTTCGGTTCCTCGCTCCCGCCAAGCTGCAGGATCATGCTTTAAGTGCATAGCAGCAGATCCAATCATGCTCGCATCAATATAACCGTGATGAGCAATACGCTTAGCCAAGGAAGGCATCGTAGGCCCTCTAAAATCTGAAGGCACTTCGTCTACCCACATCGCGAATCCCATGTGCCAATAGAGTTGGATGGCATTCTGTAAACATATTTGCTCCAGGTCTTGCCCTGTTGGAGTGCCCTTGAATGAAGGATCGGCTACTAAGATTTCCACATCTTCCTTTAGACGGATGTTTCCATGAACTTGCGCTTCAATATAGTGGTTAAGATTACGTTTAGCTTCACCCTTTGAAGGATCTGTAAACGGCATTGTGAGGTTGACCCGAAGATGGTCGACTAATTTTTGTGATTGAAGATCTTTTTCCCCTAGAGCGGAATCTCTTAAGAAAATCTCCTCTAGTAATGCCGCCATCATATCATCAAATTCTGCATATGTCCCTTTCTGTACAGGGTTTTGATGCGAATCCATATAGGTGTATGTACTGCGATAAGAAACCTCAGGGGATAGGAGGAAATAGCAGGAGCCAAAGCGCGGAGCTGGCCCATCCGAATGACGCATCAAATCAAGAGCGCCATATTTAGGGCGTTCGCTATTCGAAGCACCCTCTTGTTGGTATGCCCCTCCAAATAGTCTTTCCTCCCACAAATCACGTGGACCGCCAGAATAGGCTGATACACTACCACTGGATAACAAGGTCTCAAATTGGCTCTTGTACACGCCTTGCTCCAATAGCGCCTCTGCAACACTTTTCTTTACCGGATCTAGTCGATCTGGATGGAAATGTAGAGCAATCTTCGCATGTGACTTTATTTTGACCACAGCATCTTCAAACTCTTCCCGATCCACATTAGACATTTGAAGAATTTCATGGATGGTCTGAACTGCTTCACTTTTTCGAGTTCGCGCGTAATTCGTAACATATTCTAAAGCCGATAATTGTGACTCCGATAGTTCCTCAGTGAACTGAGACTCTCTTTGTTTATTGGCATTTGCATCGCCTTTCCACTCCATTGCTTATTCACTCCTTTCTAGACCCAGTACATAAGAAAAGAGACTTGATTTCTCCTCTCACTGTATCAAACGCTTCTTCACTTAAAACTTCATATCCTTACCATCGCAGATTCCGATAACTTTACATGGATCTCGAATGATATAAATTCAAGATCGAATGCTGATGACTTCAACATCGTATGCGCGTTATGGGAAATCTTCCTTTTTGGCAGGATTAATCAACTCGATTTGCTCGTAAGGTGCTGTCAAATAGGGACTCAAAACAAATACCATTCAGTTAACCGTCAGTGTCACAACCACTCAACCATAATTAGAGCGTCTCAGCCAATTTCTGAATCTTTGAGTGGGAAATTAAATATACATTGCCTATAATGTCGATTTTGCTGCCCTTCACACGTACAGCACCATCTTTGTCTGCCGCCACATAAATATCCATTTTATTCGATAAAGGGAAACGCTCCTCAATCATCGCGGTGTTATCATGATCAAAATGAGCTTCAAAAGAAAAGTGATTAAGAGCCATACCTTCACAAACAGTGCATTCATCCATATATTCATCAGACATGTTCATCCCACCAGCACTTGTTCCCATTACAACAGCATTGCTTTTTTTAATCAAATCCGATAATTCATATTCCGTCAAAAGGTGCTTTTGGTCCCGAGCGGTTCCACCACATAAAAAAACGACAGAGGCGTTTTGAATTAATCGCTGGGCATCTTCCTTCTGCGTGCGGTCATCAATGAAATGATATTCATCAAAATAAATGTTAGCCTGATTAAACCATGTCCTTTCAAAAACACTATCAATATTAACTTGTTCATCACTAAAATCAGACGATTCAGCGCTAATCATAACCAGCGATTTTCTGTCTGTTATATCCTCATGCAACACATTTACTAGCTTCTCAGAAAAACCCTTATCATAAAACCAATCTAAGTAATAGTGAGTTTTCATCCGTAATTACCTCCATATGTAATATTTATATTTATCCATTATGTTTATCAAAATCCATAGTGCCGAGCGAGAAAAAATATCTATAGTAATATAAATTTAGAGGCATAATCAAAGTTTTTTATCTGCGCTAGATCCACATTAAGCTTATCCGGCGAGGAAATGGGCCACGTATTTTTGTTCTGCACCGATTATCTTCACCTCCTTTTATATCATGGACATCGTACCATATAATGGAATTGAATAAATCTTACAAATTGATTAAAACAAAAAAATGCCAGCATCATTAGTACCTTCGGTGAATAGCAAAAAGACTTACTCGAGGTATCGATCCCTTCAAGTAAGTCTTTATTTCTAAAGTTATAAAGATACTAGTCCCTTAAACGAAAACATACTCCCCATCACCAATCGAAATCGTCTTCCCTTTCAGCTCTAACGAATCCGTTTCAAAAACCACCTGCTTGAATTGGTTCTCGTCTCCTTGCACGAAAGCAAATGATCTATCGCCAATCTTAAGGCTGAAGGTATCATCCTCTGACTTCGTAACAGGCAGTCCGAATATGGTTCCCCAATGGTTGGCTGCAGCTTCAGGATCGGAGACATGGAATACAGCACGCACGATTTCGACTTCTCCCGCAGGATGAGGCTTAATGACTCCAGATGATGTTAATCTTTCCACTCGCTCTGTATCCGTTCCGCTCCATTGAATGATGAACGGATAGACCAGTCCCCCAAAGTCACCAGCAATGGTCATCATCCGCCACTCTATTAATCTTCCCTCGTTATCTAGACGCTTACCATCGATAATTGGAGATAATGATAAGCCTGCTGCTTTCAGGGAAGCCGCTACTTCTTCAATATCATCCGTCCGGATGACTACTCTACTTAGAACTTCATGTTCTGGTAGAAGTTTTACTGCATCTTTCACCACTAAATTATGTTCAGTTGCCTTTGCCAGCTCAAGATTCTCAATGCCCAGAAACTCGAGATAGGTTAGCCCAAAGTAACTTAAGGCATTATAGGTTCCCCAATCTTTATGAGAGCCTCCCTTAAAAGCAACCAATCCATGAGCTCCAAAGATCTCAACCGGTTTGGCCAAATCATTGACATAGTGAACTAAATGATCCCATTTCATCGTTGCCATGATTACTTCACTCCCAGCTCAGTAGTACGTTTTACGGCTGCCAGAACACTTCTTTGCAGACCCGCTGCGAAATCACTGTTGTTTAATTCGTATAAGCCATGCATGCCGACACCGCCAGGTGAATTATTAATATCCAGCAGCTGTCGTGGATGCAGCCCTGTCTGTTGCAGCATTGCTACCGAGCCCATCATATTCTCCAGTGCAACCTTCCAGGCTTGGTCACGCGGCAGTCCGGCAAGTACACCTGCATCTACGAGAGATTCAATGAAATAATAGATATAGTTAGGACCCGCCACACCAAATCCAGTGAAAACATCCATTAACGCCTCATCCAGATATTGTACTTTTCCAAAGCCGAGTAGGAAATGCTCCACTTGATCACGAGTAGCATAAACATTTAACGCTACACCACTATAGCCATATCCTGTATCGGTTAAAGTATTGGGGATAACCCGGATAATGGGCCGTTCAGCTCCAAAATAACCAGCTAACTGATCATTCGTCACACCCGCCACAATCGATACGATTGCGGCAGAAGCTGTAGCGAATTGTTGTACATTTTGACCAAGGGTAGTTAAATCATCCTGTGGGCGAACTGCCACTACAATCACATCTGCTGTAGACAGGTTATGCTCTTGCGAACTCTTCGTATCTACACCGTATTTGGTATTTAAAAACTGCAGACGCGCTTCATTAATATCCGATACACTAATTTGATTTACAGACAAGGTGTTATTCGCTATACATGCGCGGATGATCGCTTCCGCCATCTGTCCGCCACCAATAAAATGAATCTTTTCTTTGGTCACTTCGTTCACTTCCTTAATTAATTGTTGTCCCAAGCTTCAGGTAGAATGAAACCATCATATTTTTCTAATCCAAGAATATATTCTTCAAACTCTTTGGATTCATAAGCAGCTTTCAAATCTTTAGCCCACTGAGAATTTTCATCCTTTTTATTAACCGATACGATAATTCTGTGTTCCATAGGTGTGTTTTCTATTTTCAAAGCATCCGTAATCTTTCTGTCCGAATTAGCAATATAATTACCATTTACAACGCCATAATCAACATCTTGAAGGGAGACAAGGATTTGAGCGGGGTCCAATATTTTAATATCAATATTATATTTATCCGGTTCCATACTATTAATATTAAAATCCGCTACGCCTGCCCCTTCTTTAATTTTGACCCAACCCAATTCTTCCAGAATACGCAGTGCACGCTCTTGGTTTACCGGATCGTTCGGAACAGCTACGGTTGTACCGTCTTTAACATCGTCTAGCGTGGTATGATTTACAGAATAAAGACCTTGTGGAGCACCTGGAACATAAGCAATTCCGACCATATCTGCATTGATTTCTTCGTTAATGGCCTCCATATAAGCTGTACTTTGGAATATGCTTGCGTCAATGGAGCCTTCCTTCATTGCTGGATTGACCTGCATGTTTTGCGAGAAGGTTTTAATGTCAACGGAATACCCTTGTTTCTCTAGAATCGGTAGAATCGATTGGCGGAATTGTTCCTCATAGGTTCCGACACCAAATCCAACGGTAAGCTTTTTCTTATCTCCAGAATCCCCCGCCTCTTTATTGCCACAAGCCGTCAACACTGCAAGAACACCTATCATCATCACTAACATTAACTTTTTCATACTTATTTCCCCTATTCCAATATAGATTTTTTAAATTGTGCCAACGCCTCATCCGTCACATTGAGTGGGATTGCGCAATTTGGAGATAGAATAAACGGCTGGTCTTTCATTAACTTTAATGCATCTTCAGCCTGCTGCTTGATTTGGGCAATATCGTTTACCGCAAACAACCCATGATCGACTCCACCCACTTTAGTAGCCTTGAGATTTGCCTCTAACCCTGGATTCCCCTCGGCTATCGTATCCCAACTGATCCCGTCAATCCGATAATCGTTAAACTTCTCAGGCTGGGCGTAGGCTCCACAAGTATGAAGAATGTTTTTTCCATAGCTCGCTGCTTCTAAAACAATAGAATCATAAGGTCTGGACAGTTCGTCAAACATAGCTTCATCAAATAATCCTGGGTGAGCTGTGCCCGTCACTGCGTAGAACAAACCGTCAGAACCCGCTTGCTGTAACTCTTGTACATAATCGGCTAAGGTTAAGGAAATCGCATGTAGCGCATGATGTGCTGCCGCTCGATGTTCTTTAAACAAGGATTCCAAAGTTACCGGGTGCTCAATACCAAACACCGTTTTAGTAACGTAAGCAGAACGCCCTACAATAAATAGCAATACTGTTAATGGTGAAAATACAGTTTGGATTAGCGGGGTGTCTGGTAACCCTTGACGAATTTTTCTAACCGCATCTAAATGCTCTGCCAAAGGGGCTGACTGGACTGCCTTTTTGACGTCGATATCCCACAGACTAGCCGCTGTTGGAATAGCCGTCGTTTGCTGTCTCGGAAATACGGTCTGATAATCCGTAAAATCGTATTGATTCCCCCAAGCTTCCGCCAGATAAGTCGCTCTTGGATTAATCTTGACCCAATCCCAATCATATTTTTTCGTAAAAGAAATCGTAGTTTCTGCTAAATCATCTGCAGTTTGTTCTTTGTCGATAAAATGGCGCCAACCACTTCCGATTGGACGATCTGCCCGTTCTCCAGATAATAATGCGTTAAAACGATCTTGCTTACTCCATTCACTCATCTGTCGAGTCCCTCCCAGAATATGTAGTAACTAGTAACGACGAATTTTTCTTGCTAGCGTGTTGCCTAAAGACTGAATACCTTGCACTAAAATAATGAGGATAATCACGGTGGCTACTACGACAACAGTGTCAAAGCGTTGGTATCCATATACAATCGCCAAGTCTCCCACGCCGCCTCCCCCTACCGTTCCAGCCATTGCAGTTGCACCTATCAAACCAATCGTCGCTGTAGTAAGAGACAGGATTAAGGATCCAACCGCCTCTGGCAATAAAAAGTACCAAATGACTTGAAAAGGAGTGGCTCCCATCGCCTCAGCGGCTTCAAGGATTCCCGGATTCACTTCAAGCAGTGAGTTCTCTACCAACCGTCCTATATAAGGTGCGATATAGATAATCAAGGGTACGATCGCTGCGCTTGTCCCAATTGAAGTATGAACAATCAATCGTGTGAAAGGCACAATCGCAACCAGTAAAATAATAAAAGGCAATGAGCGAATGATGTTGATAATTGGATTTAGTACGGCGTAAAGCGCTTTGTTCTCCAAAACCCCACCCGGACGAGTGATGACAAGCAATATCCCAAATGGGATCCCAATCAGGGAACCAACAAACAAGGAGAACCCTACCATTTGAATTGTTTCTATAATCGCCTGCAGAAATTGATCACCTGTTACTGTGGTCGAAAACATTAGATTCTACCTCCTCTACAGCGACTCCATTTCTTGTTAAGAAAGATAATGCATTGTTAATCTCTGCTGCCTCACCATCGAATTGAATGATCACTGTTCCCAGTGTTGTTTCTTGAATCTCCGTCGTATTCGCAAATAAAATATTGACCTTTATATCGCAGGAGCGAATCATTTCAAACAGGATAGGCTCAGAGGCACTTGCTCCCACAAAATTAAGCTTGTACAGCTGACTTCCGGGTTCTGTTTTGATAGATTTCCGCACGCTAGAGGTCATGCTATTTTGAATAACCGTCTTCACGAAATTTTGCGTGGTCAGATGTTTTGGACTTCCGAATACATCCAGAACACTTCCTTGCTCAATAATCCGGCCTTCTTCCATGACCGCTACCTTGTTACAAATCTCTTGAATCACGGACATTTCATGTGTAATGATCATCACGGTAATGTTGTATTCAGCATTGATTTTTTTTAATAGCTGTAAGATAGAATGTGTGGTCTGTGGATCTAAGGCAGAGGTCGCTTCGTCACATAAAAGGATAGACGGATTCGAGGCAAGCGCTCTGGCAATCCCGACACGTTGCTTCTGACCACCTGATAGCTCACTCGGGTAACTCCCCGCTTTGTCACTTAATCCAACAAACTCTAGCAGCTCCATTACCCGCTGGCGGATTTCATTTTTATTCTTTTTTAGGAGAACTAGAGGGATCGCCACATTATCAAATACTTTTTTAGATTCTAGTAGATTAAAATGTTGAAAAATCATTCCGATATTTTTCTTAGCGGTACGCAACTCTTTATCGTTGTATGTTCCCAAATCACGTCCAGCGACCATAACTTGTCCTTTGGTGGGTCTTTCCAAATAATTGACTAAACGAATTAATGTGCTTTTCCCAGCACCGCTATAGCCGATAACCCCAAATATATCGCCTTTTTCGACCTTTAAATCGATCCCCTTAAGAGCATCAATAGTGGTCCCTTTCCGAGTGAACGATTTGTAAACATTCTTTAATTCAATCATTTCCATTCCCCTCAATCATCTTTAGGATTAAGCTTCCTCTTGCAGCTTCACCAGCGCTTGTTCTGCCAATAAAGCGAAGTACTTAGCAGCTGGCAATATCGCAGCTTCATCAACATCGAAACGAGGGTGATGTAAGGGATAGGCTGGACCCGATCCTATATTCACAAAAGCACCCGGTATCTGTTGTAAATAAAAAGAGAAATCTTCTCCACCCATCTGTGGAGGAATATCATGTACTTCATAGCCAAAATCTGAGGCGATCTCTTTGGTAAAGTCCGCCCATTCCCCATGATTTATCGTTGCGGGTGGACCTGGATACCAGTGTAACTGGGCCTCTGCCCCAGCTCCCGCAGCAATCCCTTCGATAAGACGAGTCATTTGTATTGGAATATTGCGGCGAATCTCTTCATTGTAAGTTCTTACTGTACCTTCTAATTCGACTTTTTCCGGCAATACATTCCATGTGAAGCCTCCATTAATTCGGGTAACACTTAACACTACTGGTTCCGTGGTGCTGTTTTGGCGACTTACGATGGTTTGTAGTGCGGTAATGATCTGAGCCGCAGTTACAATCGTATCCACACCTTTTTCAGGATAAGCAGCATGAGCGCCGACACCTTTTATTGTAATTTCAAACCGGTCAACACCGGCTGTTAAAGCTCCTGTTCTTGTTCCAAAAGCTCCCGTTGGCAAGTCAGGTGAATTATGGAGACCAAATATAGCCGCCACATCCTGGAGTCCTCCCGAGGCTAAGACACTTTCCGCCCCATGCCCTGTTTCTTCCGCGGGTTGAAACAATACTCTAACCTTTCCAGGTAGTTCATTTTCACGAGCCTTTAATAATAATGCAGCACCTAAAATAGTAGCCGTGTGAAAATCGTGACCACAGGCATGCATCTTTCCTGGGATCTCTGAGGCAAAGGACAATTCAGTTTGTTCCTCTATGGGAAGTGCATCAATATCACAACGAATGGCCACTATGGGTCCGTGACCCTGCCCGATCTCTGCGATGAGTCCGGTTTGTAAAGGTAAGTCAAGGATGTGAATATTGGCTTGGGTCAGCCATTCCCGTAATTTTGTTGTGGTTTTAAACTCTTCATACGCTAATTCAGGCTCACGATGCAGGTTTCTGCGAACCTCTATTAATTGATTAGCTAAAGCTTGCTCAACCTCATTTAGTGGTTTCATAGGTGATGTCTCCCCTTTCGTTATGCTTCCAGCTTTTCTTCAATCCCTTTGATGCGATCAAGCGCAGTCGATAGACTGCTTAAAATATGATCTTGCATGGCTTTTTCAGCACCATCTTCATTTTTAGCAGCGATCATTTGTAAAATAAGATCATGTTCTTCATCCGCTTGTGTGTTCCAATCCCCATGCATAGAGACGAATCGACAATAACGAAGCGAATGATCTCTTAATTGATTCAGAACCTTCTCGAAGGTTTTTAGTTCGCTGATTTCTGACAAATAATCATGGAACTCAAATCCATATGTAACAAAATTCTGATTATCACCAAGCTGGAACGAGTGTTTCATTTTTGTAATCATCGTCGTTAAATTCACAATATCTTTCTCTGTGGCATGCTTAGCTGCACTTCTTGCAATATAGCCTTCAAGCATGCTGCGAATAAGAAATATTTCTTCAACCTCTTTAAGGGTTACTGAAGCTACCCGCAGTCTTCCATTTGGCTGTCGAACCAGAAAATCCTCGTTCTCCAGTCTCTGTATCGCCTCTCTTAGAGGTGTGCGGCTGACCCCGAGCAAGGCCGCCAAATTTTCTTCATTTACAGGTTGATTCGGTTCAAACTCGCTATCAATAATTTTTTGTTTTAATTCATAGTAGGTATTATCCTTTGATAACCTTCGTGATCGTATCGCCATTTCTATACTGCTCCTCATCGATAATCTGTGGGGTCCGAATCCCAATAATATATTTGTATAATTGTATACAATTATTAGTTAAGAATGGATTGGTTAGTTACATTCCCTTCCATACCGTTCAAGCTTTTTTATACTATATTCCAATTATTCCACCTAGTCAAGTAGGAATTAAAAATCAATTTAATCCCCTCTTTTCAACACAAAAAAACTCTACAACCCTCAGGGGTTGTAGAGTTTTTTTTGGATAAATAAATTTCAGAATTAGAAGGAAATAATCCCCGAGGTATGGAGTAACACTAGGAACACTAGGATCGGCGCCACATAACGGAGCATAAACAGCCAAACACGGAACCAGCGCGCCTGTAGTCCAGCGGCTTCCGCTGCACCTTTCCAGAAATAACCGGCGAAGATGGTAATCAGCAGACCTCCAAGCGGCAGCATAATGTTAGAGGTGATAAAATCCAGCCCATCAAATAGAGATTTGCCACCAATCGTTAGCTCCGGGAACATCCCTAGTGACATCGCTAAAGGAATACTAAGAAGGAAACAGATCAGCGTCAAAATCCAAACCGAACGTTTCCGGCTCCAATTCCAGCGCTCCATTGTGAAGGATACAGGCACTTCAAGCAGCGATACAGCTGAAGTTAGAGCAGCAATCGCCAGCAAGATAAAGAACAAACCGCCGAAGAGCGCACCAAAAGGCATAGCCGAGAAAGCGGCTGGCAAAGCGATAAAAATCAGCGAAGGCCCCTGATCAGGAGCAATACCAAATGAGAAGGTCGTCGGAAAAATAATCAAGCCTGCGATAAACGCGTATAACAAATCTCCTGCACCGATTGCGATTGCAGCGGTACCCAGCGATTGTTTTTTATCAACATAAGATCCGTAAGTCAGGAGAATCCCCATCCCGAGCGATAATGAAAAGAAGGCATGTCCCAATGCAACTAGCGCAGATTCCGCTGTCAACACTGAAAAGTCCGGTTTTAGGAAAAAAGATACCCCTGCGGATGCACCCGGTAAGGTTACCGCGCGAATCATTAGCACTACAAGGAGTACGACCATACCAGGAATTAATACTTTGTTAAATTTCTCAATCCCGCCTGATACGCCAAGGATGACTACACCCGCCGTAATCAGAATGGCTATCCCCTGCCAAACGATTGGCATATATCCAGAGACAAACGAATTGAATTCGCCTGCATAATCAGTAGTGCTGAATAGTTGTCCATTAAAAGCAATCATCGAATAGTTCAGCGTCCAGCCAGCAACAATAATATAAAAGGAGAGAATTAGAAACGGCGCAAGTACCTGCAACATTCCAGCTGCAAACCAACTCTTCCCGCCTCCAGCCCGCATAAAAGAGGTCGCCGCGCTACCACGCCCGCTGCGTCCGATAGCCAGTTCTGCCAACAGCACCGGTAACCCTATCAGCACTAAACAGACGATGAAAAGCAGGAAAAAAGCTGCCCCCCCATTTTCTCCTGTAATATAAGGAAACTTCCACATATTCCCTAGCCCAACCGAGCTGCCGATGGCGGCAAAAATAAAGCCCGCGGAAGAGAAGCGTTCCTCCTTCTCCGAGAGAAGATTTTTGTTACCCTTCATTTGATTCATTATAACGCCCCGTTTTCTTTTTTAGACCTCATTATAGCTTAAGTAACAAAGCACGTCATATGGAAATTTTCTGACTATTTTTATAACCACTCGAATTCTCTGTTTGTAAACGCTTATATTATTCATTCGGCCCTTGAATCTCATTATATCCACTAATGTCGTGCCCCATTGCTTCAATGAAACGAATTGTCTATATCCTGACAATATTTTTAACGAAAAAGGCTCCCACTAAGGGAGCCCTTTCTAAACATTATTTGCGGACAGAGAGAATGAACCTCTCAAGCTTAGCTGTATCGGTTATGCTCCGATTACATTCCAGATTATCCAGACATACGTATTGACCCACAGCAGAAATATTATCCGGCGAAACGTTCACATTCTTGGTCTTAACATAAAAGAATGCAAGCTCTTGATGCCGATTGCAGAACATGCAGTACCCTTTTTTGTGCGTTGGTGTGATTCTACCCTCAATACCAATGAACTGTCCTTCGTACGGATAGATAATGAATAATTTATTACTGGCAATATCTATCCAACTCAAATACGTTATGTTGCGATAGTCGATGAGTTGTAGATCAGGTACTTTCAGTTTCTTATTCTTAGGGAATAGCTTCTGAATCTGCTTCAGCGTAATCGTCGGATATGACTCTAGGTATGGTTCTAATTCACTAAGATATCTCTGGAAATCTTCTGCAGTTTCGAAGGTCGATATTTGTTGCAGCATCTGCTTGTGATTCTCCGTAAGAGAAGGAAATGCCTCAATAATGTTCGTAGCAGCACTATATCTTACAGTCTCCAAGACTCTACGATCCGCAACGGTTCGCAGGGTATGCAGAACAAATTTCGTTTGTTTCTTAATTAAGTTATATTGATGGTTTCTAATAAATGGTGTACACATCGCTTTTCAGCCCCTTATTTATATTAAAAGTTCATAAGGTGCAAAGCCCATTTATAGAAACGATAAAATTAAGTTGGGCGATATATCCATCCATCGCACCTCACGCAAAGTATCGCCCTATATTAGGCTTTGCGTGAGGAACTTCTAGCTAATGGGCATTTCAACATTAGCACTGTACCACCTCCGAGCATATTTCATGCCAAAAGTATAGCACCGTATTTTAGAAGGCGCAATTCATCTGGGAATGCTTATTTGCATGCCATACCTACAAAAAAAGGGAGCTACATGGACTAGTCCAGTAACTCCCTCTTTTTTGACTATTCTTTTACAGCGCCGACTACGATCCCTGTCACAAAATAACGTTGCAGGAATGGATAAACTAATAGTATCGGTAGCGCACTTATGAAAATCTGTGAAGCCCGTATGGTTCGTTGAGACAAGTTAGCTACGGCTGACGGATCAAGCTTGGACATATCTGCCTGAACGATAATGGTCTGCATAAACGTCGCCAGCGGCAGCTTATCCGAATCTCTGATATAGATTATACCGTCAAAGTAAGAGTTCCAATGACCCACCATCATGAATAGGGAAACCGTTGCAATGACTGGTAAGGAGACTGGTAAATATATTTTCAAAAAGGTCTTAAAATGTCCTGCTCCATCAATAAAGGCTGCTTCCTCAAGGTCCTTAGGTACACCACGGAAGAAGTTCAGCAGCAAAATGATGTTAAATACGGCTACCAATCCAGGTAGGATAAGTGCCATCAAAGAATTCATCAGCCCGAGCTTTAGAATCAGGATATATCCCGGAATCAGACCCCCACTGAACAGCATGGTTACGACAAAATACCAAAGATAGATATTACGCGCCCGGAAAACTCTAGTTTCCTTAGAAAGAGCATAGGCTGCAACCGTATTTACTACCAGTGCAAGTGCTGTTCCTAGTATTGTCCGCTCTACCGACACCCACAGGGATGTAAGAAAATTAGTGTTGTTAAAAGTTTTTGCATAGGCCTCCAAAGTGAAGCCAATTGGCCAAAAGGTGACCAACCCAGCATTGGCTGGGGCGGACGCACTAAGAGATACCATGAGTAAGTGATACAATGGCAGCAAGCAGAGCACCGAAAGGATAGTTAGGAGCACATTATTGAATATGCTAAATATTCGATATGGAAGGGTTTTATGGTACATTTGTTGTCATCCTTTCTAGAAAATTCTGTACCCTGCAAATCTATAGGCAAGTCGGTATGAAATAACGATTAGAATTAAACTAATTGCTGATTTAAAAAGATTAACTGCGGTCGCAAAGCTGAATTGTCCGCTGAGAAGACCTTCTCTATACACAAAGGTATCAATGATATCCCCTTGTTGATAGATCAAAGGACTATATAGGTTAAATACCTGGTCAAAGTTGGCGTTCAATACATTGCCCAGTGCCAAGGTCGCAATTACAATAGCAATTGGAATAAGTGCTGGTATGGTAATATACATCGTTTGCTTCCAGCGACCTGCCCCATCCACTTCAGCAGCTTCATAAAGTGATGGATTAATGCCGGATAGCGCAGCTAGGAAAATGATCGTGTTGAAACCAAATTCTTTCCAAACATCACTGGCTATGATGGTAAATCGGAACCAGTTGCCGTCCCCTAGAAAAAAGATCGGTTTTATGCCGAAAACGGACGAAATAAACTGATTCACAATCCCTGTTTGAGCTAGGATATCGATCAGAATTCCTGAAAGGGTAACCCATGACAAGAAATGCGGTAGATAGACGAGTGTTTGAATCGATCTTTTAAGGCCCATATTCCTTACCTCATTAAGCAACAAGGCGAATATAAAAGGAATAATCAGGTTCAAAACAATTTTGGAGCAAGCAAAAAACAGTGTGTTCCAGGTAATTTGCAGGAAATAATCGTTCTCCCACATGTACCTAAAATGCTTAAGTCCGACCCATTCGGAATCAAAAAATCCTAATGCAGGCTTATAATCCTGAAATGCCATGAGTATTCCTGACATGGGGATATAAGAAAAAATAAAAACCATAATTGCCGCCGGTAATACCATGAAGTGGAGCACCCATGGTTGTTTATAGCCTTTTTTTCTTTTTCTTTTTATACTTGGTTTATTTTCCAGGCCTACCTGCTGTATTGAATTAGCCTCCATAGCTCTCTCCTGTTCCCAAAAAAAATATTTTGTGTGTGATGGGGATCTCTGCTATAAATAGTATCAGGCGTTTCTCAGGTTTGACTATATAACATTGTTAGGCTTGATATGGTTTTATTAGGACATCATCTGGAGGGTACATTTATGAATATTTGGAAGCGCTTTACATCCCTGAGAGAATTAACACAATCCCGGTTTAGTTTGTTTGCCAAAATAAACTGCCTGATCATACTCTTGTTCATCCCCATCATTATCATGTATACCTTTTCAAATAACGTCACATACGATGTTGTAAGCAAAGAGCTGCAGGTGTCCAATACGAAGCAGCTCACTTTTCTGTCCAGTCAAATTGATTCGCGTATTAATCAGATGATGGACTTCACCCTTATCCTTTCTAGAGATCCCAATGTCAGAGCCTTCAACGGATTAAACATTTGGGCTGATCGATATGATCAGATGCAGACCCGGTATGTCATTCAGGAAAAGATGGTGCTTCAATCTGGGGTTGCAGATATTTGGCCTGCCAGATATGCCGTACATTCACAGCAAAATAAAGATGTCATCTCCAACTACAATCGAGCATTTGGGTATGATGAGGATTACTTAAAAAGAAATATGAGTGGAAAATGGACGTATGGCGATCACAGCTTGGAATCTAAAGACGAGTTAAAATCCTTCTACTGGTTCTATACAGATTCCTTAGCTCAGCCGGGGATGTTGACGGGAAGCAACTTGGTGATTGAGGCCAGCTTCAGTTATGAGAATATTCAGAACATGCTGGATACGTACAAGGAAGGTGGACAAGGTGATCCTTTTCTCTATCATAAAGGGAACTCGCCAATTCTGAATCGCAGTGCGGACAAGCAGCTATCTGAAGAACTCATTCGTTACCTGGATAAACACTCACCTGAGAATACTACCCAGGATGTAGTCAAACTCAATGGCAAGAACTACCTGGTCAGCTCTGTGAAGTCCTCCTATTTGGATTGGAATTTAATAGATGTTGTCCCTCTATATCAAATCCTAAAACCCATTTCGCTCAGTCAGGATTTGTTCTATATCTCGATGATTTTGCTGTTTGTTATGGGAATTTCCGCTTCCATATTACTATATAGAAATGTTCAATATCCTATCAAAAAGCTAATTAAAGGCTTACGGCGCGTGCAGCGTGGAGATTATTCTGTACGTCTTCATAATGAAGGCCGGAACGAGTTTTCGTTTCTATTCCATCGCTTTAATGATATGTCACATCAAATTCAAGACCTGATAGAGAATGTGTTCAATGAGAAAATCCGTGCCCGCGAAGCTACACTTAAGCAACTGCAGGCGCAAATCAATCCGCATTTTCTCTATAACTGCCTTGGTTATATTATCAATATGGCCCAAATGAAGGATGAGGACGCTGTCGTCTCCATGGCTTATAATTTAAGTGCTTACTACCGTTATACTACCCGAATGGAACGGGAAACTGCGTCACTGGATGATGAAATCAAGCTGCTCGTCAACTATTTGGATATTCAAAAGCTGCGCAATGCCAGAATTGATTATCATATCGAAATCCCTGAGAACATGTTAAGCCAGTCTGTGCCACGTCTAATGCTACAACCTATTGTGGAAAATTCAGTCATTCACGGAGTGGCAAAATCGTATTCTTCGGGTGAGATCAGCATTAGTGGTGAGATTTCGAACGGCTTCTGCAAGATCTACATTGATGACGACGGACCTGGCTTGAATCCGGAGCAGCTGGAAGCTTTGAATCGTAAAATGCAGGAGCCATTGCAGGAAGAAATGGGCTGCGGGCTCTGGAATACGAATCAGCGGATCATGCACCTGTTCGGTAATCAATCCTGCCTAACCTTTAAACCATCCCCTCTTGGAGGTTTCCGAACAGAGATTATCTGGGAAATCCCTACGGAGGATGAATATTCTAAATTTAAGAATCATCAAGGAGAATAACAACATGCAAATGATTATAGTAGACGATGAAGCACACTGGGTAGATAATCTTGCCATGACTAAACCCTGGCATACGCTAGGCATTGAACAGGTGCATAAAGCGTATTCAGCACGTGAAGCGCTACAAATTATCGATACAAACCCTATTGATATTGTGATCTCGGATATCCAAATGCCCGAAATGACGGGAATTGAATTAATAGAGCGGATAAGAAAACGTGATAAAAAGATCAAATGTATTATTTTATCAGGCCATTCGGAGTTCGATTTCGCCAAAAAAGCACTTCAGCATAATGCCGTCGATTACTTGCTTAAGCCACCTACCGATGATGAAATTATCGGTGCAGTCAAAACTGCCATCGAGCAATTGAACACAGAATGGGAACTTATCAGTTCGCTTAAACGAACCCAGTTTACCCTTCGTGAGAATCTGCCGCTTTTACGTGGTCAACTGCTGCTTGATGCCTTGCAAGGTCATCAATTTCAAGCTGGCGAATGGGAACGGAAGCTCGTAACTTATGATTTGCCCTTCCATTCTGGCGATTGCGCTTTGATGCTTGTACGCATGGAAGAAGAATTTAGCCATTATAACAATAATGATCAAACCTTAATTGAATATGCCATCATCAATATGGCTGAAGAGATTATGGGTGAGTTTATGCAGGTCTGGGGCGTTAAAGAGGAACATGGATATCTTGTGTTTCTGCTTCAGCTTAAAGAGAAAGGATCCGACATCGGCAAAGAAACCATCCTAGAAAAGCTTTCTTTACAGCTTCAGTATAAGGTTAAGCAATTTCTGAAAGGTTCCCTGTCCATAGTAATCACCGAGTGGTTCCAGTTTCCCGAGAAGGTGTCGAGCCGTTTCCGTCAGGCCACAGCTTATTTCCGGCAGATCGTGGGAGACGAGCGCGAATTCGTAATGCGGGTCAGCGAATTTGAACCTTCCACTACCCAAGGACCTTTGGATGCCCTTTACACCCCGCCGACACTAATTCACCTGCTTGAAAGTGGGCATTGGGATGCTGCGGAAGAGAAACTACTCGCTGTCTGCGCGGAGCTGGATGAGAAATGGTCTGAATCGTGGGAGCATTGCATGGAGGCCGGTTTTTTAATCACTGCATCCTTCACGAATCTCGCACACCGAAATGGGCATACTCTAGCTAACTTAGCGGGAGACGATCTCGGTTGGTTGCAAAGCGGTGAAGCGTTCTCGACCATCGGTAAACTTAGAAAATGGTCCCTCAGCATTCTGAGCAAATTGAAAGAAGGAACGTCTAACGAAATTAAAGACATCAGGTCTGAATATGTGAAAAAGATTCAAGATTTCACAGACAAAAACCTGCATTTAGATGTTTCATTACGGGTTCTGGCTGACCATGTAAACCTCCATCCGACTCATTTATCAAAAATTTATAAGATTGAAACGGGTGAAGGAATAAGCGATTATATCTCGCGCCTGCGCATGGATCGCGCCTGCCATAAGCTGAAGACTACCTCTAAAAAAGTCTATGAAATCAGCATGGAGATTGGCTATATGGACCCTGCTTATTTTATAAAAGTGTTCAAACGACAGTTCGGAGTAACGCCGCAGGAATATCGAGACAATAATAAATAGCATGATAGAGTCCTATCGAAACTAAAAATCTCATATAGATGCCATCCCCGACTAGTTGTTAAAGTTACACTTGTAAAGATCATACACAGTAGGGGGAATTAAAGAATGATCAAGTTCAAAAAAATGTGGTCGTTGTTAACGGTCACAGCACTTATCACACTCACAGCCTGTGGCAGTGGCGGCGGAAATAATGAAAACGCCAAACAAAACAATACCACATCGTCTGAGACTAGTTTATCTGAAGCAGATGCTGCTTTTGAAAAAGGTAAATACGATCCACCCATCGAGTTCAGTTCGGTATTGATGCCGAAGAAATATGTTCAAGGTGATACCAAAGAAAACAATGTTCACGATCGCTGGATGCTGGAAACACTGGGCATGAAGCATAAAGATACTTGGTATCCTGCCAATGACGATCAATACAGACAAAAGCTTCAGCTTGCCATTGCTTCTGGCGAAAAGCTGCCTGACTTCGTTTCTGTACCAACCAATGCAGTATTGACCAATCAATTGATTGATTCCGGTCAGTTCATTGCTATCGATGAGTTGTTCGACAAATATGCTAATAAAATTCTAAAAGATCATGCTGCAGCACACCCAGAACTTTGGTATCCATTCACAAAAGACGGTAAGAAATACAATATGCCGATCCTTGAATATACTGATAATGACGATACTCTTCTCTGGTTACGTGAAGATTGGATGGAAAAGCTGAACCTTCAGGCTCCAAAAACAATCGCCGATCTTGAGAATATCATGGACAAATTTAAGAACGAAAACCCTGATGGTCTAGCACCTAAAGATGTTTTCCCACTTGCGATTTCTTTGAAAAATAATACAAACACCTGGATGGGCCAACTCGACTGGTTATTCGGTGCTTACGGTACGATTGAGGAACAATGGAATAAAGATGCCGACGGCAATCTGGAATACGGTTCCATTAACCCTGGTGCTAAACAAGCCCTTGCTAAGCTTAGTGAGTGGATGGACAAAGGTTATATTCACACAGACTCTGCGCTTTGGGATGAAGGTAAATCTGCTGAAAGCTGGACAAAAGGCGCCGCAGGTATTCTACCAGGGGCAAACTGGGTTCCAGACTGGCCGGCTCCCGATCTTATGAAAAATGTACCTGGAGCGAAGATCAAAGCTTATCCGGTTCCAGCAGGTCCAGACGGACTCATCGGTACCAAATGGCAGAACTCTGGGGTAAACGCTAGTATCATGATTAACAAAGATGCTAAGCACCCTGAAGCAATTTTCTTATACTACAACTACTTGCTTGATAACCTAGCTAATCCAGCAGCTGGTAGTGAATTTGAATACGGCTTTGCTAAAGGCTACGATTGGGACATGATTGATGGAAAGCCTACTAGTGATAAAGAGAAGATTAAAGACTTCTCCAATGAGTTTCCTTTCTTAACTGGACCGGCTCGTATTCCTGATCTGTTCATGAAGACATTGGTTAAACTTGCTGATGGTGAAACCCCTGTAACTCCTTATGAAAAACAAATGGCTGAGTTCCGTAAACCGGAAAACTGGGCCGCTGCAAAAGTTGTTATGTCACAAATAGACATTCGTAGACAGAACTATTTCACTGGCGCTGCGACACCAACGATGGTATCCAAATGGAATCTGCTTCGTCAATCCGAAATGGAAACCTTCAACAAAATCATTTACGGTAAGCTTCCTGTAGATGCCTTTGACTCCTTTGTTTCCAACTGGAAAGCAAATGGTGGTGATCAAATCACCAAAGAAGTTAACGAATGGTTCAAGTCTGTATCCACCAAATAGACTAAAGTAAATAAAAACAAGTCAGAGCGTGATCCTTTCGCTCCGGCTTGTTTTTTTATGAATTCCTCATTAATTTTCGCTCGCTAGAATCCCTTTCAAATACCCCGTCAACTCTTTTGCCGCTTGTTCATGAGCTAATGCTCCCGGATGACTTCTTGCCCCTATGGTCTCATCCGTCATATTTGGAAGCTGCAATACAGAAACCTGCTTGTCCCCTGTTTTCTTGCTATAAACATCGACCGCCCGGTAGATCGCTGGCATCATCGGGATACCAAGCATCCCATATGCCCATACGAGATGTGCATGTTGATTATTTTTTCTAAGCTTCAGCAGAAATTTCTCGGCGGCATCGACAAAAGCTTGTATATCATCCTCATTATAGGTCCCGTCTTCATTTAAACGTTGTTTATGGCTCTCCCCTGTTACCTCATCTTTCCATTCTGGCGATTGAAAAGCGCCCCCATCATTTGTTCCTAGATTAACTACCACAACATCTGGCTGCCAGGTTTCAAAAGAATGTTCTTGAAAAGCTCCTAAAGCTTCGTTTTTTGCTCCAGTTAGAAGACCACAAACCTGCTCATAACAATCAGGGATATTACCGTGCGGATTATTATCCCAGCTAGTAAGGACGCCCCAGCCACTTTGAGAAATAACTCTATATTCTGCATTTAAAGCATCTGCTGTCATTCTGGTATAGTTGTTGATGGCGCTAAACCACATTGGAATCCAATCTTCTTCAGCCTTGGCACCTATACTTCCTTCTCCGGATGTGATGCTGTCACCTATGAACTCTATCTTGTGGGGTTTGTCCGCAACCGGCAGGAATTTTCCATCCATCTTCACCGCATGTATCTGCAAAGAGCAGCCAGGGTCTCCACTCATTGCCTGCACATCTTTTACAATACGAATATTGTTGACAACACGATCATTCATGCCTCTAAATACACAAATCCAATACCTGCCTGCTACTAACATTTGTCTGCTAACAGGAACGGAATTGATCAGGATGCTAATCCAGGGTTCATAAACATCATAATCTGCTTCTACTTCAAGCCATAGCTCAGAACTTTTAACATTTAATTCGACCGCACTGCCTGTCCAAAATAACGTTAGTGGAGAAAGTGACCCTGTTGTTCTGCCATGAATTTTCAGATGTTCGATATCAGCTAATGTATGTACCTTTAAGTTTGTATTCTGCTTCATAAAATCCCTCCTAATTTACCGCTAGAATCCTAATCTATACTTCTACTTCACTACTTCTTCAATACTATCTTATAATCCTTTTCCAAATAGCATATACTCTTCCTCTGGTACAATAGAATTAAATGAGGTCATGAACAAAGGTGGGATTGAAGTTGAAAGTTATACCTAACTGTATTACACTTGGCAGAATTATTTTGGCAATAATGCTGTTATTCTTCGAGCCGCTAAGTTCGGCCTTTCTTGCAATTTATATCCTTTGCGGAGTCACCGATCTGATAGATGGTCCAATTGCCCGAAAATCAGGCACAACAAGTCATCTCGGAGCAAAGCTGGATTCCGCTGCCGACACGATACTAATCGGGATCTGCTTATTTACTTTGTATCCGTATCTGGGTCTTACCCTCGAATTCATCCTATGGATCTTCTTGATCGCGGCCATCCGCATAACATCGACAGGGATTGCCCTCCGCAGATTCAAAACTTACGCAAGTATCCATACCTACGGCAATAAACTCACCGGGCTTCTCTTATTTGTAACTCCTATATGGCTTTCCCATAGTAACCCCACCATTTGGACAACCATTGTCTGTATAGTTGCAACCTTATCCGCCGTGGAAGAATTGATGATTCAAATCACATCCACTCAATTACAGCTGGACAGAAAAGGATGGTTTTACAACCCTCCTAATCAGGAATTATGAAAGACACCGTAGTTCCCACCCCAGGAATACTTTGAATCTTCAAGCCTTGTCCATATAATTGTGTTAATCTCCGATCTGTATTAAGGAGCCCAATTCCTTGATCCTTAAGACTTTTTGGTTGCAATAACTTACTGACTTGAGCTTCATCCATTCCAATCCCCGTATCAGCAATGATAAAATGAACAGCCTCCGCATGTGTCTCGATGTGAATACGCAAGGTTCCACCTTTTGCCCGACTTAAGATCCCATGCCGGACGGCGTTCTCGACCAGTGGCTGAATGGTCAGCGGAGGAATTAGAAGCTGTAGATTCGCGTCTACCTCCCATTCAACCTGCAGCCTCTCCTCAAAACGCTGCTGCTGGATATATACATAATTCTCGACCAGCTCCAGCTCTTGCGACAGTGAAACAAGTTTGCCTGCATTTAAGAAGTCAAAGCTGATCCGCAGATAAGTAGTGAATGCATCTGAAAGATCTTTCATTTTGACAGTGTCAAAATCACTCAAGGACATAATCGAATTTAATGTATTAAAGAGAAAATGTGGATGGATCTGCGCTTGTAAATAAGCAGCCTCCATTCTCAAACGATCATTGACTGCTTGCTTCATAGAAGTGAGCGACGAAGCACGATACTTCAATTCCATGGCATCTACTGGCTTGGTTACATAGTCATTAGCGCCAGCCAAGAAACCTGCAATAGACATCCTCCTGCTCACTGCGAGCGGTCAATAGAATAATAGGAAGTTCATACATCGTGAACCGCTCGCGTATCAATCTTGTCAATTCATATCCAGACATGCCCGGCATCATCACATCAGCGATAACCAAATCGAACTGCTCATGATGCAACATATCCAGCGCCTCACGGGCTGAAGTCGTTGTATCAATCCGATAGGCTCCATCTGATAAAATATTTTGCAGAACTTTTAAATTGACCGAATCATCATCAACCGCCAGCACATGTATGATGTCAGCGTCTGTATCGAGCTTCGAGAGTGCCTCTACTTCCTTTGTGTTATAGGTGGCAGCCACCATAGCTGATTTCTCCGCAGTTATCCACGTACTGAATGGTGACAATGGATCCGAATCTTTTTCTGTATGAACATCTGGAATAGATGACTTCAGGCTCCCTTTAGCTACAGGTAATTTGAAGCTGAACTTACTTCCCTGACCCGGCTGCGATTGCAGCAATAATTCACTGCCATGCAGTTCGACCAGCTCCTTACAGATACTAAGCCCCAACCCAATGCCGCCTTGACCGTAAGCCCCTTGTTCATAGCGCATAAAAACACGCTTTTTCAAAGCTTCATCCATACCTACTCCTGTATCCGTAACATGTATCCATACATCCCCACCCACTTGTTCTGCGGCCAGTTCAACACTTCCCTGTTCGGTGTACTTTAGTGCGTTATGAACCAAATTAATCAGAATCTGCACCAATCGCTCCTCATCAGCATAAACACGCGGCAGATTCTCATCTATAGACATTCGAAGCTCCACCTTCGTCCCACCGGTTAAGAAACGCAACATATCCAGTACACCTTCAGCCAATGACCTCACTTGCAGCGCCTTTATATTCATCACAATCCGCTTATCCTGCAATCGCACAACATCAAGCAAGTCATTCAGCATAAGCGACATCCGGCGACTGACCATAATTAGCAATTCCATGTCACGCTGGCTCTCTTCATCCAGCACATGTTTTTTTCTTGTTAACACACTTTGGGCAATATTCATAATCCCATGCAGTGGAGTGCGCAGCTCATGTGACGTATTGGCTAGAAAACGGTCCTTTAATTTATTGGATTCCGCCAATTGAGCGTTCAGTAACACATTTTGATGGGATTGATGAAAATATCTCCTAAACCAATAGGCGGAAAATGCGGCAAGGGCAGCAATTAAATCTACGGGATAAAACATAAATTGTGAGCTACCGGCATAGTAGACAGCCCCCCACAACATATTATTCAGTACTGCTAACACTGAAAACAATAAAAATAGAGCACCTTCAGCTCGTAAGGCTACCATCTTCCAAAAATAATATACCGTCCAACACACTGGAACGTAATACAGGATCATGTAATACCCTTTTCCGATGATATATAACACTGCCTCTTCAGGACCTACAATAATAAATAAAGTAAAAATGAGAACTGACAGGATGTAACTATAAAACGCCTTGCCTTTCCGTCGATTCCCCAATAGTTCTCTTCCCATCAATAAAAGGAATAAACAAAACCCTATATACGAAAGAACCTTTAACCTCAGCATCCAGGCAAAATCAACATGAAGAAACCTGAACAACAGTCCATTATGTTCAACCCCAATGGATACAGCCGCAGCGACCATCATTAGGAAAAAAATAATCAGCTCTGTTTTTCGTACATCCATCAGATAGATAATCAATAAATACAACCCATGTAGAAGAAGCATGACCCCTACGACTAGCTGCAAGCCAATGGAATTCCAGTATATAGTGTCTACCCCATGTTGAATGCCAAACTCCACGGACCGAATTATGCCCCCTTTTAGTGGAGACTCATAGTTTGACGTCCGAACAAACAGATCCAGATGCTTCTGATCTGTAGGTGTATAACTGATTAAGAATGCTTTCGTCACATAAACATGCTCTTCCTTCTCGTCAGATAACACTCCAAACCGTGAGAGAATTGTTCCATTAATCTCCACTTCAGAAGAAGTATAGATGGATTGGAACCAAAAGCTAAGTGGCTCAGACAAGGGACGATCTAGCAGAATCCGCAAATGATAAGTTCCGTATCCATACGCCTTCTTTTGCTCAGCAGAATTGAATACAGAATTCCAGTTACCCGGCACCTGAAGCATCTGGCCTTTTAAAACACCATCCACATTGGCGGCATTCACCCATTGTTCAGGATAAAACTCCCATTCTCCATCCAATGGAAAGGAGCTTAGTGATTCAAGGTCTACTCCCCGCAAATCGAGCACACCTTGCTCCACTACAGGAGGATTGGACAGAGTAAAATGATTGTACCAGCTCCAGCGTATTGCAATCAGCAGGCAGATGAATACTACTATGTACAACATATGACTTAACTTAATTTTATTCTCCGAAGTTCTCATAGACTCCTCATTCGTCAATAGTATTTAATAGTGCTATATCCCTATCTCCAACTTTGAGCAATACAGTATGATTATACTATATTAAGAGGCCTATAGACGTATGTAATCCTATGTTCAGAGGAAAAAAACCAACCATCCCAAAGAGCAGATGGTCGATTCCTTTATTGTGATTTATTGATTAAAGCAGATCGCATCGCCGCGAACTTACTAGGCATTACTCCCACATTTGTTTTGAACGTCCGACTGAACAGATGAATACTAGAAAACCCCACATCTTCGGCAATCTCCGTTAGATTTTGCTTTCCCTGAATGATTCTCAATTTAGCCTGCTCGATACGAACATGCTTCAAATAATTATGAATGGTCACCCCAAGCTGAGTCTTGAACACATACGACAAATGATTGGCAGTCACCCCAACATGCCTACTGATAGATTCATTACTTAACTGCGGATCTTGATAACACTGGTGCATGTGATGAATGGCGCCTTCAATTAAAGGCCATCCTTTGGTTCTCTTCCCTTCCGTTCCTTTGGACAGGTTCTGATTTCTAAAGAACAGAAACAACAATTCCAAACAGATAGACTTGTTGATTAATACCCCGCCGTACGTTGGATCTAGCAGCTCTTTTTGCAGTTGCATGAATCTTCTCTTCAATTCGATTCGATCTGGGAGCTGCAGATGAGATAGCGGATAAATATCAGCAAGCTGCATTTCACTTGGCATGATATCCTGGATCCCGGGCCTAAGTCCATCCGCTTGATCCGATGAGCTTTTATCCTCGTTATCGTACAAATCAAAATGAAAGATATACTGCACTAAGGGTAAAGCCGAGGTGGACCTAATTATATGGGGCAAGCATGGATGCATGAGCAGCACATCCCCTTCTCGAACCAGGAACTTCACCCCATTCAAGAAAAACTCCGCCTCTCCCTGATCTATATAGGTATACACGTGATCTTGATCCAACCATTCACCTGCTAGTAAGGAGGATTCCATGACTTTGGCTACTCGAACATAAGGGGAAATGCTGTTCATCCACGACTCATTCACCTCGAATCTTCTCCTTCTTCTGACATTTTATTGATCTTATTTTATATCCTAACCGGAATCTTTAAGTGATCTTCTACATAATCTCGGCAGATTTCCATGGTATTGTACGGGCTATTTAGCGATTCGTCCACTTCGAGTGTCATCCAACCGGAATAATCAATTTCATTCAGCGCTTCAATAGTTGCGTGTAGATCAACAGATCCTTTGCCTAACTCACAAAAATGAGGAAGCTGTGTATCAAGTGTAGCGGCAGACCTGTCTGTCAGGTCCTTCAAATGAACATAAGCTACCCTGTCCTGATACGTTCGGATGATAGATGCCGGGTCCATCCCCGCTCCGAGCAGATGTGCTGAATCCGGGGCAAGATATACCACCCGCGGATCTGTCAGGCTCATCACAATCTCAATTTCTTTCTCGTCTTGCAATTCCGTCCACAAATGCGGATGAACACATGTCTTTACCCCTAAGGCATAGGTTCTTTTCGCCACTTCATTCATCGTGGCTGCGGCAACCTTCAATTCTTCCAGCGATGAGGGTTGATCCCGAGTGCCACCTGGCCCTAGGACAAGGATGTCTGCTCCACACTTCGCTATGATTTTAGCAAGTCGCACATTGTAGTCAATGATACTCGAAGTGTTCGCGGCATTGCCGAATTTTTGCTGCTGTCCCCCAGCCGTACCTCCATACAACGCAGTCATCTCCAGCCCGTACCCAGCCATGAGCTCTTGTAATTGTTCTGGACTTTCTTCATATTGAAGTGCAAAAGACGCCCACGGCTCAATCCCCGTGAAACCCAGTCTGGAGACTTCCTCCAACGCTTTGAAATGCGCTTGCCCCCAAGTGATGGTGTGTGCAGCGATTCTACCCTTGAACAGACTCATCCTTAACGCTCCTTCCAATGTTGGATTCGATGGGGTTAGATTTCCAGTGATGAGAATACTTTATCGAAGCCTGTTTTGGAACGAGAAAATAGTTCAGATGAACTTTGTGATGAAGCTGGCGCTAGCACTTCTTGAGCGATAACGCCCTTGTATCCGATCTTTTTCAAGCTTCCCAAGAATCCGGTAAGATCAATGGATCCTTCCCCTGGATACAATCGATCGGAATCTAGCAATTCCTCTATCGGCAGAGGTTTAGCATCATTAATATGGACATACGCAATTTGATGCGGTTGTAATTTCAGCAGGTCCTCACTCGTTAATCCATTCGTATGCCAATGATAGGAATCCAGTAATAAACCGATATTTCTCACTTGAATTGTATCCATCCAGTCCAACGTATCTTGCATCGTCCAGATTAGCGGATTTGCCCATTGTGTACGTAAGTGATGAGGACCAACGAACTCTAAGGCTAACGAAATACCATAGGCGCCTAATATTTCTGCACATAGTCTTAAACGTCTAGTGGCTGCAATCATGAACGATGCGACCGGAAGATCTGTCGAAGGCAAAATATAGGTACAGCATGTGGTGCAATTTAATGCAGCAGCGGCCTCAGCCATCAGCGTAAGCGATTTCAGACTTTCCCTAAAGCTTTCCTCTGTCGTGCGCCAATCTACCTCTAAACCAAATGATCCTAGCATGATGCCATGACTTTCCAGTAATTGGATGGCCCCATCCTTGCCATACTGCTGTACCAACTCTAATGGATTGACGTCTATGGCCTGAAACCCGAATTGGCTCGCAAGTCTGATATATTCTTCATTAGAAGCAATTTCTCCCAAACCCGCTGTTGTTAATCCTCTTATCATCGTCGTTCTCCCCCTTTATGACCAATCAAACAGTACGCCATTATACTGATCTTTGTTGGTTCTTAATCCCTCATAGGCTTCGCTAGCTTGCTCCGGCTTGATGACATGGCTAATCAAAGGTTCGATGTGCAGCTTCTGTTGTTGCATAAGCTCGAAGACAATGCCAGAATTACGCACCAAGGAATGTTTCACAAACGAATTAGGCTCTGTTGGATAACGCCATTCGTGAGCACCTTTAAATGTAATGCATCCCCGGTTATACAGATGACAGTAATTAAGCACATCCGTAATATCTGTATTGTATTCTCCACGCGGGCTACCCAAAAAGATGATTTCTCCCTGTGAGCCGATGTATTGAAGACTATCAACCCCAACTTTGGAAACACCGGTTGCCTCAATATGACTGGAAACACCCTTGCCCTTAGTTAACGTCATAATCTGCTCTTTTACCAATCCTTCGCCACTGTCCAGTGTGTAATCCACACCGCATTGACGCGCGGTCCGCAGCCGTTCTTTGGACAAATCCATACCAATTACCGTAGCCCCCTGCAAACGCGCCAATTGAGCTGCAAGATTGCCTACCAATCCAAGACCTGTCACACTCACTTTGTCTCCAAGTTCGATATCCGACACACGTATCGATGTAAAAGCTACCGTAGCCATCCGGGTAAACGGTACCCATTTCAAGTCTAGCGCATCCGGCACTCGAATGAAAACATCCCTAGCTTCAACCACTTGATATTCGCAATGAGTTCCGTAATGAAAAACCACATCGCCCGCTTGAAATTCCTGAACACCTTTACCACATTCTACGATACGACTGACGCTTGCATAACCTGGACACAGCGGGAGTTTTGCCCAATCCTCTTTGCCAGATAACATTGCCATCTCCGTTCCCGGACTAATCAGCGAATAAATCAATTTTACGAGTACCTCATGGTCACCTAAAGCCTTAAGTACAAGCTCCTCTTCAACCGTTTCCACATGGTGTGGGCTCATAAACATTATCTTTCTATTTTTCATCCTCATTACCTCCCATGATCCTCAAACTTTCTATTTAAATGTATGCGTTTTTAGACATCATGTCTTTGACTGCAAAAATGTTTTTTTGTCTAAAAGTAAGATGGGAGGTAGAGTTTAAGTGAGGAGACGACATGTCATTCCTTTCATTTTCGTTCAAAGATCCTTATACTTGCTTGGAGAAGCATTTCAAGGGAGAATGAAAAATATGGACATAAAAAAATTACAATACTTTATCGCAGTAGCAGAGGAACTGCATTTTAACCGTGCAGCTGAGAAGCTAAATATGACGCAGCCTCCCTTAAGCCAGCAAATTCAAGCTCTGGAGAATGAGATTGGTGTGAAACTATTAGAACGGAATAAAAGACAAGTTCGTCTCACGTCAGCGGGGGCGGTATTTCTAGAAGAGGCTAAATCCATTTTATCTCAACTGGAACGCTCAATTAAAACAACACAATTAGTCGATCAAGGAATTATCGGACATTTGAACATTGGATTTATAGATTCTGCAGCTGGTGGAGTATTGGTTGATATGTTAAAAATGTTTCGGGAACGTTATCCACAAGTACAACTCACATTACATGAGATGACGTCTGCTCAGCAGTGGCAGGCTTTACATGAAGGAACGATTCACATTGGATTTGTACGTTATACAGAGTCGGGCAAACATATCGAGCATCGTCCCTTAGTCAATGAATCGCTTATTGCCGTTTTGCCAGAGCAGCATCACCTAGCTCATTTACCGGTGTTATCCATTCGCTCTTTAGCTTTAGAGCCATTTATATCGTTCCCACGTCATTTAGGAGCTCCTTTTCATGACCTCATTATGAGCTTCTGCGCCCAACACGACATGTATCCGAATGTTGTACAGGAAGCCATTCAGATGTACACCATTGTAAACTTGGTAGCTGCTAATCTTGGAGTTTCCATTGTGCCCTCATCAGTTGCTATTTTTCAGCGTGAAGGTGTCGCATTTCGTCCCTTTGAAGAAAGCACACCATCGATTCCCCTTTATGCCGCTTGGAGAACCGATTGCGATCGTGCCTCCTTATCCGCGTTACTAGAGATCATAGGACAAATGAGTTCAGAAGTTATTAATGGTGAATGATATAATATTCAGCCCGTTTTTCTAGGATCACGTTCAACGAGTCCTTCTAGCACCCTATCGATTTCCAACATCACTTCCCTATCCAGACGAACTCCCGCAGCTTTGGCATTTTCTATAACCTGCTCAGGTTTGGATGCCCCAATAATTGCAGATGAGACTTGTGGATTTTGCAACACCCATGCTATAGCCAACTGCGGAAGCGTCAACCCAACTTCACTGGCGATGGAAGAGAGATTCGAGACCGCCTCAAGCACCTCAGTCCGAAGCCACTGCCCCGCCAATTTATTCATAAATGGTGAGCCCGCAGCTGTTGAAGCACGAGAACCCTCTGGCAATGGTTGACCTGGCATATATTTGCCTGAAAGAATCCCTTGAGCAAGCGGTGACCAGACCACCTGTCCAATCCCTTCCCGCTCACAAGCTTGAACTACCTCCGTCTCCATCACGCGCCATAACATCGAATATTGAGGTTGACTAGCCACTAATGGCACCTTTAATTCTCTCGCCAAAGCAGCACCTTCTGCTATCTGATCCGCCGTCCACTCACTTATCCCGACATAGAGAACCTTACCTTGACGCACCAGATCCGAAAAAGCCAAAAAGGTCTCTTCAAGGGATACTGATGCGTCAAAGCGATGCGCATAATAGATATCAATATAATCGGTCTGTAATCTGTTCAGTGAAGCATGGCACGCCTCCATAATATGCTTGCGAGACAGACCTCTTGCGTTACGTCCCGTCCCTGTGGGATGGCACACCTTGGTACACAATTCGATATCAGCTCTGTGCACTCCTTTTAATGCTTGGCCCAGCACCATCTCAGCTTTCGTATCGGAATATACATCTGCAGTATCAAATGTTGTGATCCCTACATCCAATGCAGCGCGAACACAAGCATGGGCAGTATCATTGTCCACTTGAGCACCATGTGTAATCCAATTACCATAAGCAATCTCACTTAGATGTAAGCCACTCGTTCCTAATTTACGATAGTTCATTTTATACCCTCCTTTAGATAACAATCTGATTGTAACAAAGAGATATTAATACGAGAAATACTCTTTAAGATGCGATTTAATTCAAAAAAGATATTACTGAGATCCTTAAAGATAATAAAAAACGCCCTTTAGGCGTTTTTTTCGGTACATATTCTGTTTCGAAACTCTAACTTCGCCTATACTCCGGTGAGTATTAACCTCCAAGCCTTGTTACCGCACCACAACTAACAGTACAATAATTCCGAGCCAAAACAGCCAGCTTACTGGGTGACCGAAATTTAATCCCCAGCCGACTCCGAGCCTTTTCTTGACGATTAGGTTTGGATCTTTGCGATTGAAATAAATCATACCTAATCGCCATTTATCATCGTCATGGACAGGTCTGACATTGGAGCTATCGGCAGATCGCTCCAAGCGGCTTTCGCCCTGACCAGCCCAGAACGTTAAGGCCAAGGCGTATAGGATGACAAGGGCTATTATGATTAGGATAATAGGGATAGCGAAACTCATGTTAAGCAGAGATATCATGTTTAGTTGCACGACGGAAAACAGGATAACTATTAAGAAGCTTGCTGTAAGCATAAAATATGACCAAGTACGGCGGTAAGCTGCGTCTTGTCTGATCGAACGGTTAGGATCATTGGGTTGAACCTGCTGCTTTACTCTGCGAATACTCCAATTCTCAAATATGAACAAAAGTGTTATGAACACTTGCATGATCGTAGGCATAAACACAGAACTAAAAGATTTAGCTGCATAGCGGTCTACGTTCCAACTGCTGTTGTAATGGATCGGAATCTGATCAGGAATCAGATCGTAGTTGCGCAGCACAGTTACAATACTAACAACAGTAATTAAAACATGAATGAGGAACCAATTATTAGACAAGCCAATGTTTCTTTTCCGAAATCCAGTGTCCACTGCCATGATCGATGGTTCCAGAGCAATAGGCAGCATAGGTAGTAAACTTTTCATTTTGAAATGATAGCTAATGTTTATGACTAGGGAGATTCCGACCATGGCGAGTGAATAAGTGACAATGATCCAACTTTGTTGCTTGGAATGTTCATCACCGTATATTAGACAGAGGATACAAACCATGAATAGGATGGTATGCACGGTAGCACTAATCCTAGCATATGACTTCCGCATCTGGCGCAGAGGCTCACTATGGAATTGTACAGGGCTGACGGTGACCCCAAAACTAATCGTCTCTTTTGTTAAATAAGGCATGCATACCATGAGTACAATGGCAGGTACAAATACAAAGATCATTACTATAACAGGCATTATCGTCATATCATTCGCCTCCTCTTATACATAAGTGTGTATTTGAAAACTCTATAACCCTTATAGCATAGGCAATTGAGCACTATGCCTTTTTGCGTATGATGATCCTATTAACTTAGGATAGGTGATCGACTTGAACATAAATTTTATTATAATCGATTTTAGTGACTATAGGGGTGAAATTAACAATTTATCCAGTTTTTTTGCTGCGCAAAGCTACTCATCTGACAACTCAATTATGGCAATTACATCTGTTTGAAATTCTGTGTTGGTAAAGGACTCGCCTCTTATCTGCAATGGTGCGGATTACTGCGTCAGAGTATAAATAAGTCCGTCCATGCTTAATATAGTACATGCTGTCCACACTTTCATCCAACTCCACATGTTCCTGTGTCCATGTGCTATGGAAGTCTGTGATGCGCAAGGTATCGTTCCGGCAACTCTTAACCAATATCAATATTGAATTAAATATTCTGCAATTTGGATGACTTGTGTGGGTAATATGCTTATTTCTTTTTACTTCTTCAATGATGTAGTTCATAGTTGGATCTCCTACTGATGCAACTCATGAAGCGGAGTAGATACTAATTAGTATCATTCACACTTTTGATCCTCTGTTTAATGATATATCGTCTAGTACTGTTGCACATATGCATATACTTGCATGGTTACTTTCTTCTCTTTTTTAACCAGTCCACATGTTTCACATATCGTAATAACGAAGTTTTTAAGTATAAGAAAAATAATAAATTAAACGAACACATCGTATTTGAAATAGTCCTTTTAAATCATGTTTATATTGTATCATCAAATGGAAGATTATTAAGATTGCTAACTATACTTTAAAACAAAAAAATCCCACCAATATTTATTAGCAGGTGTTTTATAAATTGATTCACGCGAACATCCCATCAATGACAGGTACGTGTGGGTCAATAACTTGCTCTACACAATAATTCTAATTGTTATCTTTACCAATTCGCTTTATGTATTCAATAAAATAATATCTTTCCCAAATTGGTTCGAGTAGTTTAATAACTTCCTTAATGACTATTTTATTAAGATTATTTATTGCATTCTTGCATTTAAGTGCTTCAATATAGCACTTAAATAACTCACCAATTTGCCCCAAAGTTATATTTTCTTCAACAATAGTCTCTAATTTATGATTAATTAAAGCTATTGCATCCATATGATTATTTTTTTCAAGCATTGAATAATTAATTTTCTTTTTTATGTAATAGTAAGAGTAGTTTGGTAACTCTATATTCATCAGAATATACTTTATTCCTAAAAAAATAGACTTGATCTCTTCTAGAGATAAAGAAATACTTGGGTTAGTACTAAAAAACATTTGTAATGAACACATCTCAGATAACAAATCATCAGCACTGTCAATAAGTTTAAAGTCTCTTTTTATCTGAAAACTAGAATTTATTATGTAGTTGTCAATTTTAAAATCGTTACTGAATTCAAGAAAAGCCATACTTTTTTCAAACCAGCGTTTCTTTATATTGACTAGTTCATAGTAATAGACAACATAAGGAATAAACTTTTCTGTCAACCAATGAAATGTCTGTTCCGCCGTCCAAGGTTCTTCGTCCTTTATTAATCGATTATCATACCTCTTCCATTTAATCCATAAAGTTTCATCGGGATTCATATAAGATTCATAATGATAAGATTCTATGTTCTCAGGTTCTAGTCTTGTCAAGATTATACGATTTGGATAAAGCATTATAGTGCCATTTGTACGATTAAATATATGCCATTCTGAATTTCCATTTGCATAATCAAATTCCCACGAAAACTCAATCATCTTCCTCCATAAACTTCTTTTAATTTCAATAAGTTTTACTGAACATTCATATGGATCAAACTCACAAAAATTTGATACTCCCCATTTGTTTTCAATTGATTGAAATCGTTTAACAAAAACTCCTCCAAAGTCATCAATTATTTTACATAGATCTTCAACTTCTTCTTCCTTTAATGTAAAACGATTATTACCAAGTTGTATATAATACAGATTTGGAAGATTAAAATGCTTACCTACTATAAAACCTCTTTTCTCTAATTTGTAATCAGTATTCAAACCTAAAAACAGTTGTTGGGTAATTTGCTTATGTGAAAGTGTGATCATACAATCACTAACAAAGACACTTCTGAATTCAAAACAACAACTACCACACTGCTCATAAATCCTAGGTAAAAATGCCATAAGACTTACCGAAGGCAGACTTCTTGAAAAATGCTCAGATGTAACTTCTCTTTTATTCTCAAAAGGACCAAATTGTTCAGGTAATAATTCTACTATTTTTGAAAACTCTATCCTTGGGTTATTTGAACTACTAATGTAAGCGCTTATTGCCGCAAGATATCTTTCGAAATCTTTAAAATTCCTCAACTCTTGGATTCTTTTTATTATTTCCGAGGCTTTTTCTTTTGCCCGATTTATTAAAAAAATTGCGTGTGGTACTTCGTATAATTTGTTGCTTTTTAATAAATTTATCTTCCAGGTTGCAGGAACCAAATTATACAAATGATTTATGTCTACATCATGACCAAGTACTCTCTTATATTCATTTAGTTCGTCTAATTTACCTTCATAAGATTGCGGAACTATATGATCTATTGTTGCATTAAACATATTCAATGATTTTTCAGTATAATAGCATTGAAAACCATGTGCTTCCAAAATTGCATAACGAACAATAGGATCTTTAGGATTAACCTCCATTCATAAAGCCCCCATTTCATTAGAAATATTTTTGTTTCCTGCAAGCGAATTTTATTTGCGGCTGATTCTGATTTCTTCTAAAATAGATATAGAATTAGTAGAAGGTCGCTCTACATTATGTAACTTTATTATAAACTAAAAACTAACCACCTATTGAAAAATAAGTGGTTACGTTTTATTGGTGAATTTTTTTATTATCTAGAATTTTTGCGCACTAAAGCTATCTTGACTTTGTCAAAAGCTTCTTCCGACCAAGGAAACCAGTCAACTGGATTGTGTGCCTGTTTCAGCAATTACAGCGACTTTTCCTTGGCTAATCTATAGGGTACTTTCTGAGTTGTCATGGGGCATCACCTCGTTTCGTGTTGAATTTGGGTAAAGTATTGCTTAGGGGTAGTTTACCCAAAAAGGTGGGGGAAGGCGCAGTGAAAACAATTGAAGTATTTGCTCATGATAGTCATTAACACCACCATTTAATATACCCATAAGTAACTACAATCTTTAAAAAGTTTCTTTTGTCAGTATTCGAACACTTTCCAAATCAGAAAAATACCTTGTAATCGCCATTTCCAGGCATGCTTGTCTGTTTTCTGGGGTTCTTTGATTTATAAAACTTTTATTATAGTAGGATGCCATATCATGTATTGTTCCAAATATCATAGAGCAAGCTTCACTCCAACCCTTCATATTATCTAATATAAATCAATGAATTTTGACACAAATATGATACAAGATAACCGTTCTACTCGAACGATTATGATTGGTCTTCATTATTCTTAATTCTGAATACCCATATTCATCATCGATACTTGTATCTGATGAGAGCAAAGGTGCAGGATAGCTGTGATTCGTCACATGCGCAGAATATCTTTCCCAAAACGAATTGAAGTCTGCGATTTTGACGTAAGATAGGCATACATTGAATTTATTACCTGAAGTATCGTATGAAAAAATCTTATCCAAATGCTCGTTAATGTAGTTTGTACTTAAAGAACTAAGATTCATTGCTTCAATAACAGTAAACGGTAATCTGTCTTTTGACACGAATATATCAAGTTCACCAGAACCTTTGCCTGACGAAGAACTTCCTCGTCTAGTTTGGTCTTTTATGTTATAACCGATGGCTGCAAGCATGTCACCAATATAATCATTACGCTCGTCTTCACTTGCATTAGAATAATAATTTCTTGCTTGTAAAGTTAAACAAGCTACAATTAAATTTTTGATAAAACCTTCTTGCGAATCGAGATCTCTTGTAAAATTCATAGAAAGAGCTTTGGGGCTATTCTTCAACTTTATTACAAATACATTTCTCCCATTAACATCTATGTTATCGTACTCAACCTCAAGTTCAACGGATATAAGGCTCAATGCAGTAGAGATAGGTTCTTTAGCACTGTCTTTAACCGTGAGGCTTAACCCAACAACCGCGTAATTGTTGATAAGCTTAGATACACCCATCACGATATACCCATATTCTTCGGAGTTGTCTAATGCACGCAACATAAGCAAAGCCAATTCATACGGCTTTAATTCCATCCCTACACCGACTAGGTTCTTAAAAGATGTTGAACCTAACAACGTACTGATTGTATGTCTATCAATCATTATTCTTTAAACTCCTCAATGGAATTTTGTTTACCCCCGTCAATTTCAGTATTCTGCCAAGAGTAATTTTTTTGGGGATTGGATCAACTTCATTCTCCACCCATAGTTCACAATCTTTATCGAAATCCAGCAGATCTATTTCAGTATCGTAGTACAAAATTATTTGTTCAAAATCCGAAGGTCTAGCAATAATATAAATTTCTCGCCCTAATTTACGAACTCTAAAAATCGTATTTGCTGTATTTTCTATAAGCTGAAGATTGTCTTTGTCAAACTCGTAATCATCATGTTCATATAAGAAGTTTACAATATTCGTTCTTGAGCGATTTAGAATATTTTTAACGTAACTAAAGAGCTCAGCACTATTTGTAGATTGATGAATCTGGGCAGAGCCAAAGACGTTCTTTGACAGAGCCTTACGAAGTTCTTCTTCTGATGATATACCCCACTGAGCAAGAAGTTCTTTTGAAATGCTAATAGCTTCGCTCACCGCAGATGATTGAGTTGCAAGTATATTCGCCAATTCATTTATATCAGCTACATTATATCTTTTTAAAACTTCATCATACTGTTCTGACTTTGCCATACTTTCAGCAATTTCTTCATCGTCATAGAACCAATGAAGATTTTCTATAAGTTCTTTAAAACACTTACTAACTCTACTATCTTTGCGGTTATCCCTAATCCATGCGCAAGTGTTTCTAAATGTTTCTCTAAGCTCGAAATCGTTTAGTCTTATTGATTTATTGTTATTTCTAACATAGTCAGTGATTGTTGGAGCTATAGTTTCAAGCGATATAGTTCGGTTTAAGGGTAACTCAATTGCAATGCCTTCAAACAACATTTTTTCCCTTACGTCATTGCCTGAATACGTAGCCGCGTCTTTTAGAATTTCATTAAGACTTCCGTCGTCAAAAAAGATTTCACTCTTACACATAAATTCCCCAATTTGATTTGGTAAAACAGCGTATCTATCAAGTAAGTTTTCATCCTCACATATTCTGAAATGGTTTGCCAATTTTGAAACCCATTCAGCTACTTCTCTGTCATTTTGAAAGTCATAATGAACAAGGACACTACTAATAGAAGCACAGTCACTTAAATCTATACAAATCTTCTCCCTCCAAAACTTCAATGCGTCGGAGAGCAGTTTATCATTAAGATAATTTACTCTGCTGTAATGATCAAAGCAATTTGGATATAGGCATTTAGCAATATCAACAAACTCATTTTGCTTTTCATTTTTTCCTGCACGAAGATTGATGATAGCTTTATAAAATTCAGGTTTTGTTTCTTGATTAATTTGGGTTTGAATAAGCTCACTAAATACATTCTTTAAGTTAAATTCTTGTAACCCTTGCAGGTAATCTTTTGAAACCCTGTTATCAAGCAATCTTTCTCTGAAATTAATACCTGCAATTAAGGCTATATCCTTGTACATTTCGCCGATATTGTTTTCAGCATATATTCTGTCCAAAGGTAAGAAATCGCCACATTGGTTAGGAAGAATGGATGGATTACGCCCTAATTCAGCAATGAACTTACTTGAATTATGATATAGAAGAATAATTAAATCGTTAAGCCATTTTATCGAATCACAGCCCAAACGAGTACTCAGGGTCACCAAATTACCGCAGTCCTCAACCTCTTTAATTAGATCAACAATGCCAAAATTGCGGCACTCCACCCACAATGAGTTGTACCAGTTTTCGATTTCATCTTTTCGGGTCATCTTCGCAGGCATCAATATATTTGACAACTCCCAAACTTTACTTCTATATTCAGGAGTTTCATCTTTCATAATCAAAATGCTTGAGGTACCCCAAACATCATAAAGAGAACAAATTTCATCCAAACTATTATGAATGAAAGTAGTTGTTTTTATATGCTCTTTGATTGGATGAATAAGAATTTCCTCAACCCAATCTGAATCGAGCCAATTTTTTTCGGATTGTTCAGAAATCTTAACAATATTATAGAGGTCTTTGTAACCTTTCGTTGAAAAATAGTCAAGCATATCGTTATATAGGTTTATTGCTTCTATAATTCTTTTTCTGTTCTCATCTGAGTCACCACCTGAACGCTCGGAATGAATCAAGGGGATGCCGTCACGGGGCTCTGTGGGATTAAACAATGGACTATTGACAACTACCGGAAATGCAAAGTCATGAGTGCCTAATAAGGGGAAATCGCAAAAAATCCGTGGCAATTCCTTATGCAGCCCAATTAAATGTTTTTCATTTGTGCTGTTTTTTTTAATTTCTACAGCAATCGATACCTCATTATTCGCTTGCACAAAGACATACCTATTGTCGAAAGTAGTGTTTTCGCCTTTTGATGTTGAGATTTGTACCTCGGTAACATTAGCAGATTGAAGTTCTACAGATAATTTCCCCCCTCTTCGAATCACTCTTTCATAATTATCCATGCTAACGGTTATTGAACTTAACTCTGGCACAAATGCAAATACATATGGAATAGAAATTAGAAGATTTTTTAGGCCTGACTTTGCTGTTTCTATCCCTACTCTATCCAATTCGTAAACAAACTTTGTATTCATTTGACTCTCATCAACAGCACATTCTGTTCCGTTGTCCAGCATATCACAACTGTCACTTATGGCATTCATAATTGATGTTTTATCTTGTCCAGTCCTGTCTAATAACGTCTTGAAGGAACGAGGGCTTTCATTATCATCTTGTAGAAATCCATGCACCTGAACTTTCTCAGAAAGCAAATGAGTCGTCAAGAAACCCGTTCCAAATTTACCAGTAGATTTCTTTTTGTTCTCAGCGGTCAATGAGCGTTCTTTTGTTGAAACCTGCTCAATCAAAAAAACTATGTTTTCAGTCGTAAACAATCGACCATTATGGTTAAATTCAATAGTTTTATTAACTTCGCTAAATTTAATCTCGATATCAACGAATCCACTTGCATTCACGACATCCTTAGCGTTTTGAATCAACTCCCATATCCATCTATACGATGTATCTGGACCATTGCTGTCTTTAAGGGCCTTGAGCTTATCGATAATTTTTGTTGCAGATTGAGCCTCGCTTGCACCTTTACGCAATTGTTGGATTTTCTCACGAAACGTCATAAACTATCTACTCCCTTGTAATAAAATAGCCTCTCGATATTCGTCGAGACAAATGGGACAAAGCTTCCATTGATCTATCCAAACTCACATCCTCCTACTTTGCAGGAAGATTTTTATATGTCCTATTTATTTCATTCCGGAAAATCTTCTGGATGGTTTCTATCAATAAAACTTGACAATCTATCATTTATACACATACTAAAACTACAATAAGCATAGACCATTTAGGTTTTAAATTCCAGAAATTTTTCCCATTTGCAACAAAAAAAGACCTCCTCAAGTGACAGGAGCATCATTTTTAAGTAGTCCTATATATACTATTCTCTATCCAACAAACGGTATCTTCATCAAATGTCTTACGCTGAATTAATTACTTTGGTTATAACAAATAGCCCGAACTCTAGAAGCTTCGGGCAAAGTAGCTATTTAAACAGGTGAATGTGGCTCCAACTCACTACTCCCTAACCAACAACACACAGCACTCAACATGTGAGGAGAAAGCAATAAGAACGAATATATCAATCTTCATTTATAACAAACCGTCAGCTCCACCCGATTCCCTTCCCTATCATACACAATCCGCTCCACTAACTTCTTCAACGCCCGATTCTTCTCTTCACTTGTCACCGCAGCGCCCCATAACTCCCTAAACTCCCCTATCCGCTCATATATCTGCTCCACAGTCGGATAATTGCCTTCATCTACTACAACCTTCCGCAAATCCTTCAACTCTTCCTCCAGCTTCTGTATCTGCCTTGACCGGATAGCTTTACGCTCCAAAAATACCTGCTTCGTTATCATGTCCTCTTCATAAGATTCATGCAGCTTGTCCAACGCTCGTTTCTGCTTCTTCAATTCCTGCACTTTGACCTCGATGATCACTTGAGTATCATTATACCGACTGCCATGCATTTCAATCTCCCGCAAAATGTTTGGATCAACATGGATAATCCGATCATACAGAGCATTGAAAAAATCAGTATCCATTATCTTGCCACGCTGTTCACATTTGCTTCCATCTTTGTACTGGTGATAGCACAATGCACTCCAGTGCTGCCCCTGCTTCTTGTTCTCTCCCACCCGGAACCTCATCCGCGAACCGCATTTCTCACAATAAAGTAAGCCTGACAAAGGAAAAATGTTACGTCTTGAATTGGGATTCAACATGCGATTCTTAAGCAGCCGCTCCATAATTGCTTCATGTTCTTCCGGTGCTTTCAGCTTTTCATGTGTGCCCATGACTTTGATCTGTTCTTCTTCGGGAACCAATTCCACCTGACCACGCTTGGAACGGGTTTTGCCATAAGTGATGTAACCCAAATGGATTTCGCTTGCCAGCAACCGTTGAACCGTAATATTTGACCAGCCCTTGTTCTTTCCATCGGGCTTAATGTTGTATGGCGTGGGTATCTTGTTATCCGTCAACCAAATGGCAATATGACCAAGGTTTGTTCCATTAAGATATTTCTCTACAATCGCTCGGTAAATCGGACGCTTCGTCTCATCCACCAGTACCGACCTTGTGTTCTTATCATAATAGTATGGAAACGGTGGCTTTCCATTTGTCCACATGCCTTTCTTCGCCCCGGCCTCTTTGCCTTGCTTCATTCTTCGTTTAATCGTTTTGTACTCTATTCGGGCAAAAATAGACATGAAATCAAAGGATACATCGTCATTGTCTATTTCCAGATCGTATATCTTGTTTGGTGTGATAATGACTGTTTCTGAGTTTAAGAATGTATCTTTAATGAGTGCCCAATCCTTGTTTTCTCCACGCCCTAAACGGTCAATATCCATGACCACTACTCCATCATAGAGCTGGTCTTCAACATGCCGAAGTAACTTCTGCATTTCCTTACGGGACTCGATCTTTTCACCCGAGGCCACTTCTTCATATAGCCTATAGGTCCAATTGCGATTCTCGACCAAGGTCAGAAGGGTATCCCTATGCTTCGAGAGAATGTCTTCAAACTCACCATCATCTCGTGATTTTCTTAAATAAACGGCTACGTGTTTAATTGTTTTGCTTTCCATCATAGCTTCTACTCCAAACTTGTTAAATTTTTGTCGCCATCCAAGTAGAATGTTGAGCATTTTTGATGACACATCATCGAATATGACAACTGTAAAATCTTGGAGGAACGATTCATGAAGAAATGTGAATATGTAATCAAAGAAGTTAATCAGCCATCCGGCAAAGCGTTGCGGCAATTTCATGAGCATGTGGTCGAGATATTGAGCCAAACTGTCCAAGCCGAGGCCGAGATAGACATACCTCTCCCCAAAGTGCATCATTCTACGCAAGACAGTCAGAAAAATTAACAAAATAAAAACAAGCCGGAGCACATGACCAATGCATGCTCCGGCTCGTTCTATTTCAAGTTATTTTGAATGAATTCCCGTTCCGACTTCTTTAGATACCTTAGTGAATTCTCGAAGGAATACAGATACATGGAACGAAGCATCCTTAGCTTTTCCACTGAGCCATCCTCAATCACTTGCTTAATGGCCGGGATCATTTGGCTGTTCGTTACTCCAAATTTTCCTGGCTTTACAATATCTTCAATGGCAAGTGGCGGCTCTTCTTTGCCATCGTTTAGTTCTTTCTGTAACTCTTGTATATTTGCTTCATTTAATATTACTTCCTGCTGTGATGAATCTTCATGCTGCTGTTCACCATCCCCTTGTTCAGAGACGATAGCCTGTTCTTCTTGAATAATCGGATTTTCATTTATATTCTCATTAGCAGCTACCTCAGGTGGAGTTGATTCTTCCTGGGCTAAGACTGGCTCTTCTTGTTGGACTTGCTCTTCTTGTTGGACTTGCTCTTGCCCTGTCTCTTCATGAACTTGAATTTCTTCTGCCTCTATACTTGTCTGATCATTTTCACTTTGAAGCTGTTCTGACATCGTTTGTTCACCTTCCTGTTTAACCTGATTACTTCCACGGCTGTTTCTGCCTGAAACCCTATTCTTATTTGCCATCGCTTTAACTCCTATAAATTGGTATTTTTCTTGAGTCGATCTTATCAACATGCTTGACCCACGTACACCGTTTCTTCAGCTTAATATAGTAACTATTTTGCTATGTATCTTCATTTAAAAGACAAAACAAAGCCCATAGTGAATTTCTACACTACAGGCTCATAAAGCTTGATTTAAATGAATTTAGCCTGCACGCTTTACGACAAGCTTCCCCAATCCCTAATGATTGTCCAAGGGTTCTTCCTTGTCCAGGTTACAATCTGCTCCGGTATAAATGGCTCTGTGGTTATCTCCAGTTGGATAACTTGATCTGGACTTAAACTCAGTAAATGCGGTTTTGGCTCGCTATCCAAGTCCCACATATGATATTTGTAAAATTTGTTCTTTGCTCGTTCACTAGGTGCCAAATCCAGCGGCGCACATCGTCTATTCCGTTCCTCTCCACTTCTGGTTGTAAACGTAACTCGTAGTAACCTTTTTCGCTTAATGGCATCTGCAAACATCAGCAGCATTTGTTTATCCATAATTGACACTTCCTGAACACGTTTTTTCCACTTCTGCGGCTCAGTTTAAGCATATATCTTGTTGAGCAGAACATAACCTGATGGAATAGCCTCACATGAAAGTGTAAAGATTCATCGAACAAAGAATTAACACTTTAACCACTTCAAGGCTATTCTTAGAAAAAAGCTATTCATCAAAATCAGTTGCCGCCCATACCTGCTCCCGACTAATCATCTGATCTCCTTTAAAATAATGTTGTCCTTTCTTCTGTAAGCGTTCTCCACATTGTTTGCAGGAAAAACGTTCTTTACCAACATACATGTTTAAACCAGATTCTTTCATTGCTCGTACAAGCTTATTCCCACAAGAGCAAGTTGCAACCCACATAAGCTTTACTTGTCCCGGATAAATGTTCGTTCCTTTGGCATTGATGATTTCCTTCATTAGTAGTGCGCCTCCCTCATGTGCTACTGAAAATGAAAAAGACGTTAACCAGATGTATTACATCCGTTAACGTCTTCATAGGTTAAGATTGAAATAAACATTATCCAGCTCTTGTCGAGTGATTCCTATGTACGCCAGAGTGACACTCGGTGCTGAATGGTTGAGCAGCTTTTGAATACGGGTAATATCTACACCACTTTGGTAAGCATGAAAGGCAAACGACTTTCTCAAGGTATGCGTTCCAACGGCTTCTTTAATGCCAACACGGCTTGCCCCTTCACTCAGTATCCGGTAAGCATGTACTCGGCTAATTGGATTCCCACCTTTGCGGCTGGCAAACAGCGCTCCTGACTTATGACCTGTTGCTTTTACGTATTCCTGGATGGCCTTTTTACAGGTATCCGACAAGGGGAAATCTTTTCTCTTACCTGTCTTCTGCTCTCGAAGGCTGATTCGATCTTGATTGTACACCTCTTCCACCTGAAGCTTGAGCAAATCAGATATCCGCAACCCTGAATTGATGCCAAGCACAAACAATAGATAATCTCGGATATTCTGCCCTCGCAGATACTTCTTCAAAGCATCAATCTGTTTCTTACTACGGATAGGTTCTACATATTCCATACCAAACACCTCTCTAACTATATGTAACTAACTATATAATAATTATATATTGTGTTACTTTCGACGTAAACGGCAAAGCTGCATGGCGCCGAAAAGAACCCGGATGTCTTACCCCGCCTACCCTCGTGGTCATTTGGCCTATGTAACACTATTTAGTTGTGTTACATTCATGATTAAGCAGTTACTTTAACTTTCTGGAATTTCATTCTGAGTTAACTTACTTAACCATTAGTTTTAATCCCAAACTGCACTTTACTTAATCCTTAATTGCACTCTGCATAATCCCAAATTGCCTACTATTCTATATATCTTTATCTATATATTCTTTCTAGATAGTACTATTTCTCGCAGCGCTCGAAATAGTGCAGCGAAATGACTTCGCTGCATATTGCGAGCTTCTCTCTTTTCGTTTTTTGTCATGCAAAATTAATTAATATGGACTCTAATGAATACTCCCTATTTAAAGATTTTCAATGTTGCTATTCATTTGTTGTTCATAGGTTAATACAATTTTTTTACTATTATATTCATAGGTTATCAATCCTGTATTCTTCAAGTCCCGTTTTATCTTGTTCACATGGTTCAAAGAGCATTTTAAATATTTTGCTAGTTCTTCTTGAGATAAATAGCAGGTGTAGTTCTTTTCCCTTATATCCGTGTATTTTTTCATTATGCAATATGCAATTAGAGAAGAAGCCTTTAGTTGTTTCTCATAGGCTATGCATAGAGGAATCTCCGCAAATTTACGTTCATCGCATTCAATCGTATAGGTGTTACACCCATATAATCCGACCCCATAATTTATTTGCTTACGAGACAACATATTATACCGACACAATTTTGATATATGTTGACGCACCATTCTTTCATTAAGACCTGCGTTCTCTACTATTTTATTCATCGAAATTTTAATTCTCTTGCTATGTCCCGAACGTGCGCGCATGATCGCTATATACACATATTTACTTTGATTTGAAATATCTAATTCAATTAATGAATAGGGAACTCGCACATGCTGTATTTTCATTCTTCGACCTCTTTCATCTTGTTTGTCATTTCTGGAAAAAACTTTTGAAAATTGCCCGCGATGTGAGAGACAACCTTCCAGCGTCCAGACCATTTTCCAGTTTTTCATTTTCATTTTTAGCTCTTCTGGCGACAAAAGCTCGCCAGAAGAGCATTTAACTTAATATGGATATCTATTACCTCTAGACTTTTAAATCATCTGGGAGGTGCCTGAGAACTTCTAGACCAAGGTTTCATCATGTTTTAAGCTCTTGTATTTTCTATTGCGGAACCTGGTCAACAATCATAATAGTGTGGACACTCCCATATATAATCCTCATCAGTGGCTTCTTCTTCTTTAATGATTTTTCCCTTATGCACTTCAAAATCAATGCTGTATTCTATTCCTTGCAAATATGCTAATATTTTCAAATCCACATTATATTCCGCAGACAATGCTGCTAAATGTTTAGTATCAATGCTTGCGGGACCGTGATAACCTGGAATGAGAAGCACTTCACACACTTTATCCCAAACAATTTTCGAACCATAAATAAAGTTTCTGTATGAATTCTTCACATAAAATCGTTCACTTTTATCTGGGAGCCTTACTACGATCTCGTTTTCGTCCTCCGTTATTAAACATTCTTTCTCATCAACAGACTCAATTGCTCCAATCAAAAATTTCTTAATATCGCTTTTGTCCCCACGAACTTTTAATGTCCCTTCAACCCAATCCATACTTAATTCCTCATTTCTTCGATTTTTGTTAAACTGCTTTTTTCAAGAATTATAATTACATCAATTTATCTAGATAATTTCACCCTTTTTGTCAGTAGCTGCAAATTCAATGAAGTCCATAATCAGTTGGAAGGCATCTGAAAAGCTATAATATTCACATTCCATCGTCCCTGCAATCTCTGTAAATACTTCAACCCTGCCTGTGCCGAATTCAAATATCGCTTCACAGAATTCCTCACATAAGAATGTCACAGATAGTTCTGCTTCAACACATTGGGAGGTCAGGTGAATAGTGCACTCAAACATATCTTGCTCCGCTCCCGATTCATGTAATCTAATTCCTAATCCATGGATAGCAGCGTAATACAATAGTGCATTAATTCGGCATTGATCCCTGTTATACAAATTAAGATCATTATTCTGCTTCATCGACATAGACATTGCCGCTCCCTCATCATTAAATCCATAATCTTCTTCATGCACGTATTTTTCCTCATCACGTTCATACTCACCTTCTGATGTTTCATACATTTCATTTTTCTTAAATTCAAACTCAGCTCCGTAAGTAAAGTCATTACTCCAATCAAGATTTTTCACATTATCAATATTCATATTTTTCGCATCTCCTTAGTGTGTATTTGATCGGCATTTGGTGCTATATAACTGGTACTTGCCTCGTTTGCCTAAAACAAACATGCCAAATAACCGCAAGCCAAAGGTAGTATTGTGCGGTCATAACGATTCATACTATTCTGTTGTCAAAGATCAGATAATTTATCGATTCATTAATTTCATTTTTATCTTCTTCAATTCATAATATCAACTCCATGTCATTAACTTATAAATGTATTATGCATGAGAAGAGGATTAGGCGCTACGCTAACATTTTTGCAGAAAATGAGTACTCATATTTTAAACCGCTTACATTTATATTTTAAATCTATTTACGTTCACTATTTAGACACATTTACTATTACTTGGTCTTCATTTATTAAAAAACCGACTCCCTCAACGGGAGCCGGCTTGAATAGTTGCTACCTTTAGTTGTATTCGATAACCCCAAGATTATGAAGTGAAGCAATATTTGTAATCCCAAACTCAAAATTGGGGTCCCACTTCAACTCTTGATGATTCAATAGTTCAGTTACAAATACTTTTGAAGCGTTGAAATAACTATCTGTTCTATTTAAACCTTCACTTTGGTTCTTGTAGAAATTGTATGTGAAGTAATACAAAGTTGGTTTCATATCTTCCAAGGAAGCAATATTATTTAATCCACCTGGTAAAACCTTATTGCTTCCTGCAAATACGCTAATAGCTTTACCATTTGCCATCATTTCATGGACCAAACTCTTGTTGCTGAGATTTTTAGCGTCTTCTGCTTGCATCATAATCATGGTGTAATAGTTCTTTGATAGCACTTTGTTTACAGTATCAGGTGTCATAATCTTTTCAGATGAATCTGAGCCAATAGAAGGCGCTTCGTCCCCTCTTTCAACTACCTTGAATTTTGTCTTAGTGAAATTACCTGCTCCGTTAAAGAAAAAGTCAACAATTCCAGTTCCATTTTCTTTAGCAACATTATCCTTGGTGTAGTCTCCAGATACATTTGTTTTGACTTTGATGTCGCCTTGTTGGTTGCCATACAAACGATAATTCTTCAAGATGTTAAATTCTTTATCCAGACGTTGAAGTACATAGCTATAATCATCTTTTTGATAAAGAAGTCTACGTTCATCGTTTAGATCTCGGAAATCTTCTCCATCCTCAGGCGTTCCAGGGATATTTCCATAAGTTGGACTTGAGAAGTTTACAACTGAAACAGATTTTTGAGCGTTACGTTTTGTGGTGTATTCATCAAATCGTTTGAAGTAACCTTCAATTTCACCCTTAGAAAGAGGAAGTCTAACTACTTTCCATTGAGGATCAAAGTCAATTTTAACTGTTTTCTCATCGAATACCGCATAAGGGCTTATTTCTTTTTTTAGCTGAGCAGAATCATTATTGAAATTTGAATAGAAATAATCTGTAAGGAACGGCTCTCCATTTAAAACTAAATCAAATCTGCTCATACTCCGATCTGGAAAAATGGTGGCTGTTTTACTCAAATAATTGAATGCCGGAACATCTTCAGAAGCTCCAAAGATTTGAATACCCAGTAGGTTACCTGATTGCTTAGTAGAATCAGATTGTAGCCTCTTGTAGATTTCAACTACATCCTTTGCCTCTGTCACATCCAGCAATATGTTGTTTGTGCTGCGAAACTTTCCAATGTAGCTTTTAATCTCCGTCAAGTCAGCAGCAGAAACACTTTTACTATTATATAGGAAGTAATAGTAATCACTTGCCGTAACTTCCCCTTGCAAAATAATCACCGTGCTAGTCGAAGCATCCCATTTCACATCAGCTCCAAGACTTTCTGCAATAAAACGTACTGGAACCAAAGTACTACCTTTGACGATTGTAGCCGGAGCATCCAAATTAACCGTTTTGCCGTTTATGTATGCTTGCTTTTGATTTATCGTTAACTTAACCGTCGTTTCCCCTTTCGAGCCTGTAACAGTCTGTGTCTTCCCATCCCATTTAATGTCTGCGCCAAGAGCTTCAAAGATTCCTCTCATAGGAACGAATATCCTACTATCAATAGATTGCGGATTCACATCGAAATACAGCTGTTTGCCGTTGATTGTAACTTTGATGTCATTGCTAGTTGCAAATGCTCCTAGAGGTATAGCAGTTACCGCTAATATTAGGACCAATACTAGCATTATCATTTTATTTATTCTTTTCCACATTTTTTGTTGTCTCCTTCATTTAAACATCACATCGTAGGAACTTATTTAATAGTGTTTCACTGCAAATAGCATATCTGAAATCGATATAGATACAAGTTTTCCATTTTCCCTTTGAAATGAAATTTGATAAACCGTTAAATCCTGATTTTCTGCATATGCATTTTCATTTAATTTATTGAAGCTGTTATTTATTTTTTCAATCATGTATGTATCCCAATCTTCACTTGATACAGTCGGTTTAAGTCCATATACCACCAGATGATCATTGGGGCCATTGCTGAGTCCAATGTTCCTCATAGTTACATATCTATTCAATCCATCAGCAGACACGATTATTTCCACGACTCGGTCAAGCCTGTAGACGATCTGTAATCCATCTGGATATATCAGTGATTCGAGCGGATGCGATGCTGGAAATTCCATACCTTTGTCTATAGGTTTTCCAATAATTCTCTCTACCTCGGGCTTTTCCATTCCATAGCCGATTTGCTTTTTCTTTTTAGTATCAAAGATAGATAAGTCCATTGCTGTAAATTGATCTGGTGTGTAGTCATAATTAGGTGTTGTAGAAGCACTACTTATCCAATTGTATTTGTCATTAAAAAAATAACCTACGACACCAGCAAGCAAGATAAGGCCAACCAATGACATTATGAACCATTTACCTCGCATTTTCTTCTTTGTCTGTTCCATATCAGTTCTTCTCCACTCTATTTGAATTAGTCTGTAACAATTTCTAAGGTAACTCCACCGCTACCACATTGTGGGCAGCTATTGTTGCCACAACGAGAACAATATACCTTGAAACAATTCGTACATTTGTACAAAGAATCCAGATGTTGCTTTTGATCTCCACAATTAGGACAATTTTTCATTTCATTCATGCTCCTCTTCGATTGGTATATGTTACTACTTCCAGTCAGATCATATCACAAAAAAATAGATATTTACATCATTTTGTAGAGTATACTCCGTGGAAATATAGTTGCAAACACAAGGATAATGAGTTCAAAAAGAGGTATCCCTTTGAACTCAGAAGCTATTTTTGGACAGATATTAAAAAGTATTCGCAAGAAGCAGAAGGTGAGCCAAGAAGAATTGGCATTCCGTAGTAATCTTGATCGAACATACATATCCATGCTAGAACGAGGAATTCATCAACCCACTTTAAATTCATTACTTGCTATTGCAGCGGCGCTGGATATGAAAGCTGCTGAGTTAGTAGGATTGGTTGAGGACCAATTAAATAAACAAAGCGGAGAGTCCTAGAATAGGACTCTCCGTTTTGTTTGTCAGTAATAGTAGTCAGCAGGGAACGAGTCTTCAAACTTATGCTTACAGGGTTGTCCGGCTAATTCTACGTCCCTGCCTTCTCAAGCCAGGTTCGAATCAAGGGGCGCGAGCCCCACAGCGTGAATTTGTGTTATGCGCAGTTTCATCTTAAGTTCTTATCCAATTTTTCTTTTTTCGTACTTCCATCTTCGATAATCCACCCAAAAAGTATGTGAAAAATTCCCATAGGTAAGGAAATAACCCGTACAAAGATTCCGTATTATCTAATATCTTTACAAGCTTATGTACTATTAGGTAAGTGTAATAAACAGCATAACCTTGAACGTGTTTGTGTAATGCTGCTTTTTTTAATAAGTCTCCTGGACTTCGGATTACTTCATTTTTTTCATTAAAAACCATTGCTATTCCAATTTCATCTAAGACTAATGCTAGACGATCATCCATCTCTGTCTGTATTTTATTTTTTTTGGAGTGTCTTTTTGAAATTTCTTCTTGGATATCGTTCCATTCTTCAAGAGGGTTTCTTCTCTGCGTCCTTCCTGTTAAAGTATCTAGATTATAATATCGAGTTGTTTTAGCAAATTCTGATAGGAATCTTAAAATCCATTTGGATAATTCATCATCTACTATTGTTCCATCATTTGACTCAAGGTTGTTGATAGTCTCATAAAGTTCTACTAAATCATGTCCAAAGTTTTTTAAAATACCATTGCTGGGAAATGAATTATTTATCCCTCTATAATTTTGGATGATAATAAGCTTCATTAATCTTTCTAATCCTATAGATAACTGAAAAAAAGCTTGATAATATTCTCCTTGAGCATAAATTCCTGCTCTACTCAAAGCATTTAATCCATAACCAATGGTAGTAGAAGCAATGTATCCTTCTTTTGTAAGTAATGAAATTTGCTCATTTGTTATTTCATTTGTTATTTGAATTAGTCTCATCTCTTTCTAAGTGAAATTGTGTTCACGAATCCGAAAGGCTTAAGGAGCATTGTGCCGGGTCCGACGGATTTAGCTTCGCAGGGTTGTCACTTGAATAGGCTTCACTGCCAAAGACATTTCCAGTTGATCGAGGACGCATGCCGAATGCGTGGATATGGTGTTAACTGAGGCTCCCTTCTTCGAAGCTATTCCAGACTAATTATTATCACCTAGATTTCAATCTTGGAGAATCATATAACATGGCATTTCCAGGAACATCTTGAAAAATAAATCCAAATTTCTGTTGAGTCCAGATGACAAATAACCCATGGCTTTGCCCACATTCAGGACAACATAACGAATCACTGTCATGTTTATCTTTATCCCAAGTACAAATAATAAAATGCAAACTACAATTTAAGCATTTAACTTTCTTCTGAGTGTATGTGGAGGTTGTTTGAACTAGTTCACTTACTAATCTCGATCCTTTAGCTGTAATTTCCAGCGTGTCTCCCATGGATTTAATTAATCCATGGGTTAATAGTTCAATGATTGGTTTTGGATATTGTCCAACGTACTTTTCATTCGGAATAAAATGCTGATTTCCAATAATAATCATAGAGGATGTCTCTGAAATCTTGTTTATCTTAATATTGGATTCTTCACAAAGAGTAGCGGATAAAAGCTTAATCGCTTCATCGCTTAATACTTCGTCTTTATTCGAGTTCCTCAAGGTTTCAGCCAAAAGAGCAGAAACCACTTCTAATTCATTACTTGTCATAGCTTTAGTTGCAGGGAGTTTTCCAACTGAAACCATCTCATATACAGTATCCCTACACTTTCTAAGTTCTTTTGTTGTAAATTTCCTTGTCATATGAGGAATGGTATGAATGTGACCGTGACATTGAATACATACTGGAATTAAATTATCAATTTCATCAGTTCCACCATCACTTCTCTCAATAATATGATGAACTTGAATACTTAGAGGTAGAAACTGCCTACAAACACAACAATGTCTGGCAGCTTTAACTAATACCTCAGCAACAATATCTTCATTAATTGACACGGTTAATGTCCTCCTAAAATTGTTTATTATTAATCCTTGCGGGAATTTCAGTTAACGTTATATTCACGAAGTTCGTCAATCTATATAACCAATTAAATAAACGACAACCGAGACTCAAATTGTACCCATAGAATATGCTTTTATTATACAATGAAATGGAAAAATATGACGAATGGTATTTACTTCTAAACAAAAAGCCTCCGCCAATTCCAATGGCGAAAGCTTCTAAAAATTGATTCACGCGAACCTCTCATCAATGACATGTACGTGTAGGTCAATAACTAACACTGTATTAAATAGATAGGAAGATGCGCTTGTTGTCGCGTTTGAAGATTTCAAAAGCTTCCACCCAGGAAACCAGTTCACCGGGTTGTGTGCGTGTTGCAGCAGATATGGTGACTTTTCCTTGGCTAATCTATTGGGTATCTTTTGAGTTGTCATGGGCATCATCTCGTTTCGTGTTGGATTTAGGTAAAGTATTTCCTAAGGTTAGTTTACCCAAAATGGTGGGGGAGATGGCGCATGAAGAGAGTAAATTAGCAATACCTTCACTGAAAAGAAAACCTACACATCTAATTTATTTGCTTCATTCTTTCTATTTATTGATTTTAATAAAGATAATTCTTCATGATTGAAATCTTTTGTAGTAACGATAGTAGGATTATTTATAAGTATGTCTTTTCCCAAGCTACAATAAATATTTGTGAAACGTATATAATCAATGCTTGCTTTAGGAATTAAATATTTATTAGGTTCATAATCATTTTCAGAATCTGAAATCAAGTAACTATTCTCGATATCAATATGAAGTATTTTTTTATTTTCAAGTGTTAATCCATTTTTTAGGAATATATTGGTTGTAATTTTAGAGTGTCCTAAATAAGTAAATAAGTTTTTCGCACGATACATAATTATCCAATATAATATCGTAAAAAATAATAGAAATCCTAAGATAGTATTATCTAAAAAATTAAAAGATAATAGTATCTCCAAGGAATTCCCGTACGATATCTTTAATATTTTTGCTTGTTCAATTAATAGTTGATTACATATCCAACCGTATATCAATGAAAAGAAGAGTATGTATACGAACGAAAAGATCATTGAAAGAAGAATAAAATCACGTCTTCTTTTACTTTTTCTATTTTTTGCGTAAACAAAGGCAGTAATTTTTCTTTGAGTACTTTTCATAGATAAAATTTGCATAGAAGCTAAAAATACAATTGCTATAATTATTGAATAAATATTAAAAAATAAAAAATTCAATGTTTTTTTAAGGGAAAATTCATTCAAATCAAATGGTACAGAAGTTATTAATAATGAGTAAGCAGTAGAAAACACAAAAATTAAAAATGAAATATACGTAAACCTAAACAATTTCATTGGACTACTCATAAACTCTTTTTCTTCAGAAGGAATAAAAAATCGTAAAGGATTCTTCTTTATTTTAGCCTGTGCTGAAACAACGCCAACGATAATTGTTCCAATAACCCCAGAAAGAGCAATTGAAGGAGTTGTAAGAGCTTCTATTGTGTTATTCAAAACTTTACTCCTTTCGCTTATAATCGATTTTACTTTTTTAAAAAAATATTCTTAGAAATTCCACATTAACGTTCTAATAATTAATCACTGTATATTATCCAGTTTCATACCCAACCAAGAGTATCACAATAAACAAATATTATTAGATTGAACGTCACAATGAATTATTGTCTTATTATACTATTAATTGGAAGGATATCACTGATATGTTCCTTATACTTCAAACGATAAAACGGAGAGTCCTAAGGCAGGGCTCTCCGTTTTATTTGTCTTCGGCAGGGAACGAGTCCTCAAACTTACGCTTACTGGGTTGTCCGCTAATTCTACTTCCCTACCTTCTCAAGCCCGTTTCGGGCCAAGAGTCCCATAGCATGAATACCTTGTTATCCGAAGTCGATGTCTTCGAAGAAATTACTCAAAATCTTTTATACCTACATAATCCTTAATATGTTTAGGAATAATATTGTATGAGATCAAGTCTGACCACACTGTAAATAATATATTCCTTAATGTTGTTGATAAATCTTCATTGTCCTTATTTAAAATTTTATATTGTCTTAGCTGACGAGTACTTAATGAACTTATAAGAGAATTCACGTCATCTACACTTAATTGAAATTCACGATTGTGGGCAAACTTATTTCTTAATTTATTTATCTTACTTATTAAGTCCATATCCTCAATCGGCCACAAACCTATTGCAAATACTAATCTCATTTTATCTGAAAATGTTAATCTATTTCCCAGTAACTCTGGATATTTTATGTTGCCATTAACCATAGACTGTAGTTCATGTTCTATGTATAAATGAGCGCGTAAAATTATTTGAAAATAATTTTCAGCACTTGTTTCACTAATAAACTTTTCATATTGGATTTCATATTTATCAGTAATATCAATCATTTCACTTGTAAATTCATCCTCAGAACTAATAATGTTACTCATTATTAAAGATCCTTTCTAAATGTATTTCACATTGATTTCTTATAACGTTTCTGTGTTCATGACGACCGACGTAGTTGGTTATGTCTGCTGAAATCCTTCTTTGAAATCCATCATCAGACCAGAGCTGCGTAAAGAGCGCAGCTGAATATTATGTTTATCTGATGTTTGTTTTCTTTTCCATTTGTTCAAAGTTCTCTAATATATCAATTACTAATTCATGTAGTACACCAGTTTTCTTTTTCAAAATGTTAATTGCCTCTTCTATTTCATCTGTTTTATTTATTTTTCCTGTGTGGACGAAATTGCTTCTTATTTGATAACAATCTTTAAAGAAGATTGTAGCGTCTTTTGAGTAGTAATTTTTAACCAAATCACATTTTTCAATCAAATCATTACATTTCTCTGCAATTGTTTTTTTCTTCAAACTTCCAATAGAACTTTTTAATCGATGTATAATTTTTTCATTTTCATCTTTATTGCTTGAATTCAATTCGTTTAGAGGGATGTTTTCAATTTTAATCAACTTCATAATTTGATCAATAGCATCGCAATAAATCTTTTCTTGATAGGAAGGATCTGAAACTAACGCTTCAACAGCGCTTACTTTTAATATAAAACTTGTTCTTAAATCATTAATAGCCAGGCTAGAATTTAATAAAGAGTACGCTATTTTTAACTTGCTATTAATCTCGACATCACTTAATTCAATTTTTGGGAATTCTGTTTTACACCATACTTCAGCAGACTGATGAAAGAATTTCACTTTAGAAATATCCTCTTCTAACTGATAAATTTTAAGCCCTAGGACTCCATTTTCTATCACATAACCCTCTAATTCGGGGTGGATAAGCGCTGAATTTTCTTTTCCCTCAGTTGTCAGACCACCATTATCAAAATAGTCATGCTCACTATCAAGAACTCCAAATTCGTTGAAGATACTTATAGGGATCCAATTTTTAACAAATGATTTTCTAACAGAAAAAAGTAGCTTTTTGCCTTCTTCCACCGCAATTCTTTCGGTAACAAAAGGACCATAACTAAAAATCACCATCACATCTACATCAATGTCTTGATTTTGTTCCGTACTATTTTCTGAACCAATTCTTTTAGTATGTTGAACTTTCACCTTACAACTTGCCTCTCCATTTCTAAAAAGCTCTTTCTCTGTTTGTTTTTCCAAGACAGAATATTCACCTAAGAAAAAAGCTAAACGCGCATACCATTTCATAAATATGCTCCTTTCTAATTTCCGATAATGTAATATTCATAAACTTCGTAAATTTACAGAATACAATTAAATAAACGAACAAACAGGGACTGAAAGTCTAGCAGTGAGACTTTAATCTTATCATATTAGAAAATTGAAGAATATAACCAACGTTATTCCTAAATGTTAGTTAAATAATAGTTTGAGACAAATGAGCGTGATAAATTATCATCGGATATCTTAGAGAGAATATTGTATTCTGGAAAATTTTAGATAAAAGTAATCAGAAAGTGTTATTTCCAAAATAAAATGGAGTAACTATGAACAGATATATTTATTTCACTAATAGTGCAAAAGATTTGAAACATTCAACACAAGAGCACTTTATTCTCGCAGGATTGGGCAGCATTACGAAACTGCCTCATGGATATGTCTCTAATAAAGCAAATGAGTTTTTTCACCGTATGAATTGCGAGCATTTAGAAATTCGTTTTTATCAATTAATCGTAATAACAATGGTCCAGGACGAAGATGTTATTTGAATGTACAAAATGTTCGTAACCCAGTTATTCAGATCTTTGGCGCGGTGGTTCCCGAAAAAGAATTAGATACAATACTCGTACCATTTCGATTAGGTTTTTTATTTTCGGGGATTGTAAGAATCTTACCACAAATATATATTCGCTTTGATGAAATGTGGAATATGAAAAGTCCGCTTTATGTAGCTGATAATTATTCACAGAATCCCGAGGAATACTTGTCACAATTTCGTGCTATGTTAGGGGGATTTCTTAAAGAAAAGAATAGAAAATTCATATTTATAGAAGCACCACACTCTGTATATTCCTTTAAAAGCTATATAGTCATAATATCCTATTCCTTTTGGGAAATCCAGAAATTATCCCCAGTTTCGACAAAAGAAAGACCCCCACCTTCAGGCAGGAGCCTCATCTCAATCTAGTTCTGTACACCTCCCTCAAGAACCTTATTCGAACCTACCAAACCGCCAACTTCTACCCCCATCGTGCCGATGAACTGACTAATCCGCAGTTTGAAATGTACCTTAACTCCATCTCTTTGAATCTCGATACCGCCAAGAATCGTGAGCAGTATCATTTTCTTTTGCTGGACTGAATCTTACGCTCATTTAATTACTTTAGGATTATACTAACAAATATAGCCCAAACTTTAGAAGCTTCGGGAAGTTTTGCTGTTCAGGCAAGTAAATGCGTTCATTAAGCACTGCTTCCTAACCAACAACTCACAAATCTCCACATGTGCCATCTGTCAATTTTGTCTTCAAGTAGCACCATCTATGTGCACTCCATTAAATAGGTTTGGGTAAATATCAAAAACGTGCAAAATTTTGTTTATATTTTTTTTTGAAGTTACTGAAACTAAACCTGGTATATCTCTAAACTTAAAGAATTGATCATTTATACTACTAGAGTACTGATGTAGCAAGAACGCTAAAAAAAACTTTTCACCTGAAGATATAGATTGTGTCGCTCTTTTAAGATGCTCAAAATTCAAACCAACAACATCCATTTTTCTATCCATTGTACTTTTTCTTATTTCTATACAGTCTTCAAATTTTAATAATGGAGTCTCAAATATCTCTTCCCACAAATCTTTTATAAGTTTGTACTTTGTATATTTTTGGTACTTAATTTTTAAAGACAGTTCCAAATCAGATAACACATTCATTAGGACGTCTATAAGAGTCTTCGCTTTCTCAAGCGAAAAACTATCGTTATTTCGACTTCCCGAACCTAAAATATATTCCCTTTTTGAAACTGTATTATCATGTGCAAGTTTGTTCCTATATTTAGATACCTCATCTATAACATTTTTATTAAATGACAGTTCAATCGATATAAGTTTTTGCATTTTTTGTAATAGCGCGACTGCATCTCCTTTTGAAATAGATTTTATTTCAGCATCGATGATACTATAAAGAATGTAATTTGATGAATAGATATTATTCAGTATATCTGAATATTTGAGCTTTGGTTGCTTTTCATCTGATAACTTCTCTGGGAAGGCAGCGAGTATTCGCCTCAAAACCTCACAGATACTGCTTTCAAATAGGGCAAATGAGTAAACAAAAAAAGCCTCATAGTTTTGTTTATTCATTTGCCCGAACATATCTTTAATTTTCTCAAAGTTGACTCTAAGATCATTAATCAGTTCTTCACACACAAAAACCCTCATGATGTTTTCACTTCCTTTTTCAAACTGCTATCTTTCTATTATTCATTCCTACAACACTACCAAGTGAAATCACGTTCATAGATATCAAGAAAGTCTCAATAGGTATATCTAAATTAAAGTATAAATTCTCTAGTAAAACGATACTTTTGCTGTTAACATCGGCAAAATCCCATTAAATGGACCTCTGTCAAGAAAGTGGACAGTCACGCAACAGACATTCTAGTCAATTGCTCAGCAAAACGAACTGGAGAAAGATAACCCAGCGCGCCATGCATTCGCTTGCGGTTATAGTAAAACTCAATATATTGAAAAAGTGTCTGGTAGGCTTGCTCCTTAGTTTTGAATCGCGGATTACAATAAATGAGCTCCTTTTTCAAAATGCTGTGCCACGACTCGATGCAGGCGTTATCATAACAGTTACCTCTGCGGCTCATGCTGGACTCCATGCCATACATACGCTTTCAACTACTTCGTGTATTCATGAGAAGTATATTGAGAACCTCTATCGGAGTGATGTAATAGACCCTTTTCAGGTTGTTTAGCTTCGTAAGCATCTTGTAAGGCACCCGAAATCAAGCTAGTTTCCATATGGTTCTCCAAGCGCCACCCCACGATTTCGCGCGTGCAAAGGTCCATCACACTAGCCAGGTACAAGCGCCCTCCCCGGCAAGGAATGTATGTAATGTCGGTAACCCATACTGAATTGGGTTTGAGTATTTTAAATTGCTGGTTCAGCGTATTCGGGGCAATCGGATGGTCATGATTGGAGTCGGTGGTCTGTACGCGATACGTTTTGGAGACAATGGAGCGAAGCTTCATATGTCGCATGTACACACTCACCGTGCGTTCGGTAACGGTATAACCTTCTGATGTAACAGGCGGGTGATCTTCGGACTCCCATACCGCTTTTGATGGTCTGCAAAATGATACTGAATCGCTTCATTATCGCAGCCTTACGAAGCATATGCATACTGGTTTTTTCTGTCCGCCACTTGTAGTACCCGCTCCGTGACACATGTAGGGTCATGCACATCTTCTCCAAGAGAAACTCGGAGCGATGTTTTTCAATAAACTGGAATCTCAGTTCCTTGGTTTGCTGAAGATGCGCACTGCTTTTTTTACGATCGCTAATTCCTCTTCCACATCGGCAATCTTGTTATCTTTTTCTTGAAGTTGACGGCTCATTTCTTTCAACTGTGCCTAGAGTTCCCGTACTCGATCCACGCTAGCTGCCGGTTCATTCTTTAGTTCTCGATACTGGCTCATCCATTGATGCAGGGTACTTTTTGGGATGTTGAGCTCTTCCGCCAAGTCGCCCACTGTCTTTGTTTACTCTTGAATGAACTGCACTGTCTGTTTTTTAAACTCTTCGTTATACCGTTGTCGATGTTCTCCCATGTGAATACACCTCCGTGGACTCATTATCGCCAGTCTGTTAACTACTGTCCACTTTTTATTCTAGCTGCAAAAACTCTCATAGCAATAAGTAATATTACTTCTCATGTGTTGAGTGTTTACTAATGGATTGCTGTTGCTTTCCATACTTCTTTCTCTTATTTGCGATAAGAATATCCAATCTATATACCCAGTCACTGCCTAAATGAGCATTAAAGAGAACACTAATATCTTCAAACGTCCATATTTGAATTCTCTTGTCGAAATTTCTGATGTTATCATTTACATAACCTGTACAGAATATCACTCCCCTGTTTACTTTATTTTCGAGGATAACATCTCGAAATGCTCTAACGGTCGTTAAATCCAGCTTGGTAGTTTTATACAGCTTGCATTCAACATATACTTGTTCTTCGCCATCTGTCCTTTCAATTTTTGCAATGACATCCTTGCCTCCATCACGAGTTGCGGTTGTCCATACCGTTTCATAGCCCATACTCTCATATAAATTCTCAATTAACCATTCAAACTCTACAGACTTCAATTTAGTCAAATGCTCTAACGAATTTTCAAAATGAATAAACTTAGCCACTATTATTTGAATACTCTGGTCAACCCCATAAATTCTGTCATCTAGCAGGTTCGGCTGTGAATAGATATAGCTTTCAAGTGCCCTAATTGCTTTGTAAGGACTATGTGGCAATAATTCTAAAATCCACGTCAAACCTTCCCAGACATACTGTCCATTTTCAAGTCTTTTATATCTCTCACTATGGAACATATCTTTCGCAAAGTCCCTGTGAGCTTCATTGTCTGAATCCTTCAAAAGCAAAAAAGTTTTGTAATCTGATACGTCACTTCCTCGAGTAATAGGGCATAGCAAACACCTTAATAAATCCTTAACATAGTCAGTCGACTTATTTTCAATTCCCTCAATAAGTTCCTCAACCCATTCATTATAAGGAATTCTTAAAGAAGGATATACTTGCTCCTTGCCACAAAGAACTAGATCTAACCATTCATCGAATGTATTGTAATTATCTGTATAATACATATATTTTAACTCCAATCATTAAACGATAACATACATCACTTATTCAGCCTCCGCAGCTGCTACCTTAGCATCTACAGTCTCATGTTTTTTTGGTAACAAATTAAATGACTCTCTAAAAACATCAGTTACTATTAATCTCCACATAGGAGCTACTGAGTCCCACTCATTAGTCCAATTTGTGCTAATGTGAGCAAATGCTTTATAAGGCTTTTCACTAGATGGAGGAGTGTAGCCAAGTACATCCTCTATACAATTCGAAAGCATTATTCTCCTATTTTCATCACCCACGACTTCAAGAATCGGATCGTTAAATACTTCCGCCCGTTCCTTTCCTTCATCTTTATCATGAATAACGATTGGATTGATCCCCATAGCCCTTAAGTACTTTACAAGAGCTATTATCGTCGCTTTTCCCCTTGCCTTAACAATTTGCCAATTACACTCTATATCCTTCCTTACTACCTCAGGCATTCGACTTAGAGTTTCCCTAAGCACGATATCCTCGGTATCTCCCTCAACCACCAACACATGCTTAGAAAAAAATACTCTCGATATATGATCATCTAACTTCAACAGCATTTTAACGTATGTTTTATCGTCTTTTTGAAGCCTCAGGAACTCCTCACTGGCGTTAAACGCATTACATCTTAATCTCTCTATTTTAATCTGACGATTATCGCTTGTGTACTCGTCATTTTCTCTAGATAGAGAATTTAAAATCTGCAAAGGTTTTTTACTCAAATCGATCATATAAGGAGAATGAGTTGTGCAAACAATTTGATTGTTATGAGTTCCTGCCAACTCGTATATTGTATCCCTCATCTGCTTCGCGGCATTGGGATGCAAATATATTTCAGGTTCTTCGAAACCTATGATTAAAGGTCTATGCTCTTGTCCAGCGGTTTTTCTATTATTCCGCATATTCCGATACCTTAGTAGGGCAAAAACAGCGGATCGAATCATTCCTGTGCCTTGTAAATTTACAGGTGTATTGATGTTACTGAACATGGAAATAGTAAACTGTGGTTTTATTACCTTATCCGCATCTGCAAGATTAGTAAGCGCTTTTAACCCAGTATTAGGGAAAACTTCTTTCATAACACCATTTAATTCCGTCATCATTTGCCCAAACTCACTCTGGGCATTAGTGGGATCAAGCTCCTCCGCAAGCTGATTCAAAAATAACTGGGCTTGTTTATAATTATTCGATGAGTCTCTTACATCATTAAATAGTTCAACTAGAGTGGAAACTAACGCGCCTGAATTACCTGAAAGTTCTTCTGCCTTATCCTGAGCAGGAATCAATAAGAACTTTGGAAGCTTAATCAACACGTTTGCAGGAATGCCTCCTGGATTTTTAAACCACTCTTCAACCTCTTCGTCATACTCATACAACTCTTCAACTTCTTCAATAATAGTTTTAACTTTTGCAGTCAATTTCTTGTCACGATCTACTTCAGAGATTTTTGTTTCTATAGGAGTTAAATCAAGCCCCGCATCTATGTACTGGCCAACTGTGCTGCAATTTTCAAACTGTGTTTTTACTTTTTTCACCTGCTGACGCAATTCGACAGCACAATCTCTACCGGGAGTAAACGTCTTCCTATAAATCACTCTTAGTCCGATCTCTCCATCGTCTTTATTATACTGTAATACTCTTCCTTTAAAACCGATCCATTGCTTGACCTCTTCCGGCACGTCCCTAAACTCAGCAGTTAATACTATCTTGTCTGATCCACGTCTAGTCAATTCTCCATCCATATAAGAGAAAAACTCATCATCAGAAATTCTTTTCACATCATTCAAAAGTATGTTAAGCGCTGCAAGTACTGAGCTTTTGCCTACGTTATTTTCTCCAATGAGAAAAGTTGCGTCTGAGAATAGTACATTTGAATCTGTATGTCTCCTGAACCCCTCAATCTCCAATTTGTGCAACCGCATAGTTAGTTCCACCTCTTCGCCTTTGTATGTCTATAGTTCGCCAAGAAATCCCAAAATCCTCCTTAAGAGATAGGAATATGGAACTAAAAAAAGAGCTTCATAGCCTCATTCTGCACAATTCGTCCCAGTAATCACTGTGGGGTCCAAAAATTAAAGCTCAGGCGCCAACAGCGCCTGAGCTTTGTATCATAGGTAAATGTGGCTTCAAAAAGTTATTTCCTGATAAGCAACACTTCACATTCAACATGTATAGGCTACGTAAAAGATTATCAAAACAAAAAACGGCATCTCTACCGTTCTGATGGTTTAAGTATGGTGGGGACTAACAAACCGCTGACCGCTTGCTTGCCATGCAAGCGCTCTCCTTGCTGAGCTAATTCCCCACATATTTAATGCTTCATTTTGCTAGGTGTGTTAATGCTACATGGTGTGCTCCCACGGATAGTCATTTACACACCCATAAACAGATTTTCAACTGAATCCGTCATAGTCGGTTGAATAACAGCATGGAAACCTTGTCGAAGTCTCCCGTAGCAAGCTCCGGGGAAAGCGATTTAATATACGATTGTGTCAATTAATTATAAATTCATTAATCTCTTGAGGCATAGTACTAAGCAAGCCATTAACTGCATTTGATACTGTTCTATTTATGACACCGTAATATATAGATGCAGCGTGTTGAGCCTTATTTAAATCTATACTAAAAATAGTGTTATTGTTTATTTCATTTCTAACATTTTGATAAGCATACTCCCATTTATAAAAATTACCATTCCAAGGACCAGCTTTATCTGATTCTTCATCATATGCTAAACACAGTTTATCATAATCAATATACGCTGTATAACCTTCTTGATATCCTGCTAATTTACCATACCTACAAATATCTCTACGAACTTTCCTTATAATAAGCTCGATTTGAGCGAAATCCAAATTGGGAATTCCATCACGCTGAAGGTCTTCAAAACATTTTTCGAGACAAACATAGCTGGAAATTGCTAATCTATCATAGTTGTATGCATAGTACCCCGTTGTACCACCTTGTGGACCATGTATATATCGATGAACAGTATCAATGAACTTTGAAACACTTTGAACTGTCTTGTCGAAATATACTCTTTGCAAGTTTTTATCATTAACTACTGGTGAAACACTTGCTTGCATAACATATTTATTACATTTTGACAATATATAATTTATAATTTCCATATTTGTCTTTTCATTAGTCATTTTTTCGATTAAGCCTTGAACGGACTCATCCTCTTTAATTTTTGCATAAACAGCTCGTTGTATTATATCTTCAACAATTTTGCAATAAATATCTTTGGAATTATTACACATACGTTCTGTAACAATATCTTTCCCTGATTTTTCATTCTCTCTTAAAATATGAGGCAATGTCCTGAAAACGTCTTCATCTAAGAGGTATAGTTCCATCATAGATTTATCTGAATTAGTTTTAGTTTGAATAATTCCTGTTTCATTTAAATACTTTTTGAGATTTGCCGCTGGAGTCGTTTCCTCTGAAAAAGCATCAGCATAATTTTCATTAAAGAAACTAACAATGTTGTCACTTTCATTTATTTCATTTATTTCATTTATTCTTAATTTTTGTCCCCTTGCACATAATATAGTTGGTATTTTCTTTACTTGATCAGTAATTGCAGATTCCATATCTTTATAATCAGAATCAATGTACTTGTCTGATATCATAAATATAATCGCATCTGCTTTCGGGAGTTCATAGTCAATTAACGAAGTTGCATCACCAAACCCTTTAGTATCAATAATAGAAATATAGTCCAGCTTATTTTCATCAATAATTCGCTTTGCAATATCGGATGCTTGTGTATGCACAATAATTAGTTCTATTAAGTCTCGCAAATGAGGAGATTGTTCAGATAAGGCTAAAACCTCTACTAGTTTTAGTTGACTCAGTTCATCTATATATTTTTTTACAATTTCATTAAATTTATTTGGTAAATCAGTTAGACTACTTTCATGCAAGCTTTTCACTTCTGGTATTATATCAGCAAGATTTTTTTCAATTCTTTTTAAAGCTGCTCCCATTTTTTGTACTTCATGTTCATCAATATTCGATTCAGATTTTAAATAATAATCTAGCAATTTTTCGTTTTTTTTAATTTCAAACGAGGTATTAATACACTCTTTATATAAACAATATTTAGCGTTTAATTTAGTTTTTCCTTTATCATTATTTTGATGTAAGCTATTCCCTAAGTCTCTATCAGCTAATAGAACTGATATGAACGTTGATTTACCCGCATTTGATCTTCCTAAAACAGCTAATTCGATAGCTTTCCCCATAATATCTCCTCCGATTTTTGTTACACGTTCTAATTTAGGATATATAAATGCGAACCAAAGAACATCCTTCTACCACAGTATTAATCATATCCGTTCTTCAATCAAAAATCCACAAAATATACCCAAATTTTACAGAACAAAAGACTCCCGCAAGCGGCAGGAGCCTCATTTTAATCTAGTTCTATATACCTTACTCAAGCACTTTATCTGAATCCACTAGACCGTCCACCTCGACACCCATCGTACCAGTGAACTGACTGATTCGTAACTTGAAGTGAATCTTTATTCCATCTCTGCGGAACTCAATACCATCAATGAACGTACGGAGCATCATTTTCTTTTGCTGGACTGTAGCCTGATAAAACACCTTGCGCCAGTTAGAGATGTGCTGCTGCAATGTCTCTAGTTCCTTCCACTCAATCCGTTTGGCTTCAACCTCGCGTCTAGCTTGCTCAACTTGCTTATCAAAATATAAACGCCTGAACGCATGCAACGTTTGGGCTTTTAAGTAGGTAAATGCGACTCTTAATTGTTATTTCCTAACCAGCGACACACAGCACTCCACATGTGTGAGACAGTTGAAATAACCACCAATGGTTCTCACTCTTATTTATAACAAACCGTCAACTCCACCCGATTCCCTTCCCGATCATACACAATCCGCTCCACCAGCTTCTTCAATGCCCGATTCTTCTCCTCACTTGTCACCGCTTCACTCCATAGCTCCCTAAACTGCCCTACCCGTTCATATATCTGCTCCACAGTCGGATAATTTCCCTCATCTACTACAACCTTCCGCAAATCCTTCAACTCTTCCTCCAGCTTCTGTATGTGCCTTGAACGAACAGCCTTTCGCTCTAAAAACACTTGCTTCGTTATCATGTCCTCTTCATAAGATTCATGCAGCTTGTCCAACGCTCGCTTCTGCTTCTTCAATTCCTGCGCTTTAACCTCGATGATCACCTACGTATCATTATACCGACTGCCATGCATTTCAATCTCCCGCAAAATGTTTGGATCAACATGGATAATCCGATCATACAGAACATTGAAAAAATCAGCATCCATTACTTTGCCGCGCTGCTCACATTTGCTGCCGTCTTTGTATTGGTGATAGCACAATGCGCTCCAATGCTGCCCCTGCTTCTTATTCTCTCCTACTCGGAATCTCATCCGTGAACCGCACTTTTCACAATACAACAAGCCGGACAACGGAAAAATGCTCTTCCTCCAATTCGGATTCAGCATTCTCTTGTTAAGCAGCCGTTCCATAATCGCTTCATGTTCTTCCGGGGTTTTCAGCTTTTCATGTGTTCCCATGACTTTAATCCGCTCTTCTTCGGGTACTAGCTCCACCTGACCACGCTTGGAGCGGGTTTTTCCATAAGAAATGTAACCCAAATGGATTTCGCTTGCCAGCAACCGTTGAACTTTAATATTTGACCAGCCCTTGTTCTTTCCATCCGGCTTAATGTTGTATGGCATGGGTATCTTATTATCCGTCAATCAAATTACGATATGGCCAAGTTTTGTTCCATTCAAATACTTTTCAACAATAGCTCGATAAATCGGATTCTTCGTTTCATCCACCAGTACCAACCTTGTGTGTTTATCATAATAATATGGAAACGGTGGCTTTCCATTTGTCCACATGCCTTTCTTCGCTCCAGCCTCTTTGCCCTGCTTCATTCTTCGCTTAATCGTTTTGTATTCTATTCTGGCAAAAATGGACATGAAGTCAAATGATACATCGTCATTTTCTATTTTCAGATCGTATATTTTGTTTGGTGTGATAATGACTGTTTCTGAGTTTAAGAATGTATCTTTAATCAGTGCCCAATCCTTGTTTTCTCCCCGACCCAAACGATCAATAACCATAACCACTACTCCATCATAGAGCTGGTCTTCAACATGCCGAAGTAACTTCTGCATTTCTTTCCGGGATTCTCTCTTTCCCTAGAGGCCACTTTTTCATATAACCTATAGGTCCAATTTCGATTCTCGACCAAGGCAAGAAGGGTATCATTATGCTTCGAGAGAACATCTTCAAATTTATCCTTAATAAATGGTTTTCCTCTGAATTCTCGTTGACTATTTCAGTTGAAGTTGATTCTTTCTTAATTGAGACTCGCTCATCTTGTTGAGTTTGTTCTTGCCCTATCTCTTCATGAATTTGAATTTCTTCTACCTGATGCTCAATGCTTGACTGCTCATTTTCACTTTAAAGCTATTCTGGGATCGTTTGTTCACCTTCCAGTCTAACCTGATTGCTTCCACGGATATTTCTGCTTGAAATCCTATTCTTATTTGCCATGAAATAAAAGAACCGACGCATATTTACTTCGCCCCGGTTCCTTTACTGACTTATTATATGCCATCATAAATAGAATCTTTATCACCACTAAATACATCAATCATCATTAATGCTCTTATTTTATAACCTTGGATAAAAGATAATGCTGAATGCAAAGAGCTTGAGTCACTCTGTAAATCTAATAGCTTTTCGACTTGATCAAAATCTTCTTCGGATAACCTCTCTTTGAGCATCTCCAAAAAATTAATGATTTTCTGATTAATCTTCTGCAATTCCGGATCACTTGGCTTAATTACCTCATTCGGACTCAATCTTCCATAATAAAAATCCTCCAAAATGATCACCCTCATGCCTCCTTTTGCAACTAATACTCCTAATACATATAAATTTTATGCGAAAATCGCATAAATAACAATATGCAATTTTCGCATAAAGTAAACTTGGCTTGGGTGATGAGCATTGTACACAAGAATCCGCGACTTACGCGAAGATAAAGATCTGACACAGCAACAAATGGCTGAACTTTTACATATTACACAAGCCACCTACTCCCGCTACGAGAATGGAAATTTGGATGTTCCGAGCGCCGTTTTAATTACGCTAGCTAATTTCCATAAAGTAAGCATCGACTATATTTTAGGTCAGACAGATAACCCTAAGCGCAATCCCAGCAAAAAATAATAATCCGCAACACAAACAAGCTTCTGTGATATTCACAAGAGCTTGTTCACGTCTAGGCTAAAGCATAAATAATTACTTCAATGCAACAAACAAATCAATCTCATTCTCTAGACTTTCTGGTTTATATCTTTCATCCCAAATTTCAAAATCATAATCCTTTGGTTCATTTCCAGTTTCTCTAATCCATTGTCCATATACATAGTCATATGAACGACTAAGTTCCTATTCAAGTCCCTGATGTGTGTAAGTAACATACTTACTCTCAGCGACAGCATGACTTATCATATCTAACGGAACATCACCTTGTTTACTTACTTCATAACAAAGAATATGTGTAAACCTGTCGACCTGAGGATTAAAATCGGGCTCCATAGGATAAATCTGTATTAAGATTACATTCTCATTTTTCTTGTCTTGAATTTCGTCTTTTCTTTCAAATAGCGAATCATAAATGTTCTTACCAAGACCAGACTCAAACTCATTAATATCCGCTTCAATTTTGTAACCTACAACATGAAAAGGGGATAATGTTACTACTTTAGCTTCCAGAAAATCTCCTCCATTCAAAATAAGGAATACTATTTGATTATACTATTAAGTGGTAGAATAGTTCGATCTGCTTAAAGCACTTTACAATAAAAAAGCTTCCACCATACTCTGGTAGAAGCTTCTTATCGCAATTTAATCATTCAAAATTCCAATCATTTTTCTTGTCTTCGCTAGCTGATCCACAGTAAAATCATGCTGAGCAGATGCATATGCGCTAAAGACAATATCGAGCACAAATAATTGCGCAAATCTTGAGCTTGTTGCCGCACTACGAAGCTGCGCTTCCGGCGCACGTGATGTAAATAAAGAAACATCGGCAAGCTGAGAGAGCTTGTTATTACCAGGACGAGTGAGGCTGATTGTTTTTATCCCCTGTTCCTTAGCTCGTTTTAATAATTGAATAACCTCTCTCGTTTCACCGCTATACGAAATCCCCCAGAAGACGGCATTTTCTGATTTCATAGCCACGGCTCCCGCCAATAAATGACGATCTGAAATCGCATATACATTTTTGCCTTACCCCATAAACATAAATAACCTCTGCCTGCTCAATAGACTGCGCGTCGAGTTAACTGGCCGTATTCTGAAAGGTCAGTATGGTGTTCGACAGCAATTTATCAATGATGGAATCAACGTTTCATTCGATTCAACATCAAAGTATCTAACATGCGGCGTGTTCTCTACCTCCGCGGATAAACGGATTTTCAGCGCTGGAAAGCCCTCTATTCCAAGCGACCGACAAAAACGAACAACCGCCGCACTGCTTGCCTCCGCTTTTGTCGCTAACTCATGTATGGTCATATGCAGCACTTCTTTAGCATTTACAAGAATGTACTCCGCTACTTTTTTCTCTGATTCTGGCAATTCATTTAAGTCTAGCTCAATTTGCGAAATCATACTTCCCCGCAATTAAACCCGCTCCAACAAATGCAGGAATCATTGGTATGAAAATATTTACGATTTTTCGCAAAAAGTTCTTGAACGGTTTATCATTCTTCTTTTTAAGCTGCGCCTTCATTTGTGCGCTTTGTGCTTGTAATTGCTCAGCCGAAGTCGCTATTTTCCTAATCCTCATTTAGACTATATTGAGCAATCTAAATTTTGTATCACTTCTATGATTCCACACGTTCCTTTTATTGACGAATTTTTCTTTCAATATTAAACTATAAATAAGAAATTAAATTCCAAAAAATCGTTTTTTTCATTTATTAAATTTATCCCAACATTACGGCGCAGGAGGAAATGAAGATGACGACGACACCAAACATCATCGTAATGAACCATCCAACTAGAGAGCAGCTTGAAAATATTTACGATATTTTAGATGAATGCTTTTCCGTAGGCCGAGCTTATTTCCAAGAAAGATTAGACCTAGACACCACATATGATCCAGATACAACATGGTTTGCGATGGTTGACGATAAGATTGCATCTAATGTACAAATTTTTCCGTTTCATATTAGAGTCGGTCAAGCGATCTTGAAAACGGGTGCAATGGGGAGTGTCGGTACAGATCTAAATTACCGCGGGCTGGGGCTTGCACACAAAATTCTTCATGCGCAGACCAACTATATGAAAGAAACCGATTATGATATAAGCTTGCTTTTGGCTAGTAAGCATGCGTTTTATGAAAAAGCTGGCTGGAGACTTATTCCCGAGACTGCTTTCGCAATTGAAAAACCAGCAAGTTTGGAGCAGCAGCAAAGCAGTGATGAAATCATTCCTTTTGAAGCCTGTTATCTCGATGATATCCGTTTCATCTATGAACAATTTAATAAGAATCGTACCTACACCGTGATCCGAAGTAAAACGTATTGGAATGATTTATTGACCTGGCCGGAATGGAAGAAAGTTGACTGCTTGCTCCTTCGCAGAAATGGAAAAATCGTCGCTTATGGCATCATTGAAAAGAAAGATACTGAACAAGTATTTATTAATGAATTATTGTATTTGAACGAAGCCGAAAACGGTGTTGAAGCTTTGTTTCATGCCTTATGTCAGCTGCGCCAAAATGCAAAGCAAATATTAGCGATGCTCCCAGAGGACCATAAGCTATATTCCTATTACCAACAGCATCAAGCAAATTCAATTCAAATCAATATGGCGATGTGGAAAATGATCAATCTCAGTTCAACTTTCCATAAGCTTCAGCCTGAATTAGAAGATCGCCTAAACCGTAGCAACCTAATTGCAGGCCAGGAGCTGCATATTGCACTTCGCAGCAATGAGGACTGTATCTACTTGGATTATAAGCAAAAGCAGCTTTCTGTTTCCGATGCTAGTAATCATACCAATCCCTATACTTCAATAGAAGTAGATGAACGCGAGCTAATGACTTATATCATGTTCGGCTATAATGAAGCAGGCGCAGCAAAGGACAGTACGGAGGACGCTAACATCCTTCAAGCTCTATTTCCGAAACAACAAGCCGTGTTTTATTTGACCGATAAATTTTAAGCCATTTTTGATTCCTACCATTTTAAAATAAGGGTGTGTCGCAAGTCCAACTGCTCGGACTTATGACACACCCTTATTTTTCCATAGCGATAAAAACTAGTCGTTGTTCATTTTTGATCTTCCTAACAGGACAGCACCGTAGGCTGCATCCTTAATCGGCAAAATCAGCTTTGTTTGCGGGTAGCTCTGTGCGAGCTTTCGCTCCAAGGCTTCTTTCACAAAGCGAGACTTTTGCAGCACACTTCCTGCAATCGCAATCGGACTTTCATATAGCTTAAGCCGTTCAATAACAGGCACAACAAGTTCATATAGATTGGCTGCACATTTCTCCGCTAACGCTATTGCATGTGCATCGCCCTTCTCGCATGCGGTCGTCATAATCGGTGCGAGCTGCGCAATATCTTTTTTCGTCGTATTTTTATCATAAACAAAGCCAATAATCTCTTTCACAGTGCTTAAGCCAAGCTGCTCATATACCATCGCTGGGATGACCGTATCGGTTATTCTTCCGTCCTCCACTTGAACTAATGCGGATAATAGATCGCGCCCAATGCTATAACCGCTTCCCTCGTCATCAATCAAATGACCAAAGCCTCCTGTGCGATGCTGCTCTCCTTTTTCATTCACCCCGAAGCAAATCGATCCTGTACCGGCAATGAGAATGATGCCTTGCATCGCATTTTGTGCCCCGTATAATGCGGTTTCTTGATCGCCTGTAATCGTTAATGGCCCGATATAACCGTTATTTCTCACATGCTGCTCCAAAAAATTGATGACCAGCGGATTACTTATTCCTGCCGCACCTATACATATATGAGCAACTTCTTGTAAATTACCGCAGTAGAGCTTCGTTTGACTAAAAATTTCCTCAAAGGAGGCGGCAATAGCATCAGCATCACCACCGTTATAATTAATAGGCCCTACAGTAAAGGTGAATAAAGAGTCTTCCTGGTCATGCGTAATGGTGACAGCTGTTTTCGTGCCACCCCCATCAATTCCAACGATAAATGCCATACCTATGTCCCCTTGTTGTACTTTTTTCAAAGATAAGAATTTATATGTTTCACGCGATATATTATCCTTATATTTCTCGCAGAAACGCTTGCCGTCCTTGAAAGGACGCCGAAGGCGTTTATGCTTATCTACATCTGTATCGTAATCTTGGCGGTGGGTACAACCTCACCATTTAGGATTGGAAGGAGTGATTTGAATGCATCAAGTGTATACTCAAATGCCGCAATTCCGCAGAACTCGCCTTCGATTAACGGTAAGTCATACGGGCGACCTAATGTAATGGCCGTTACTTTGCAGCCTGCTGCCAGCAGCTTCTGAACAAGCGCAAGCTGACCTTTGTTTTCACGCGCATTGAACAAGCCGATAACAATATGCTTGTAGCCTTGAACCTTTGGCAGCGCAGCGTTGATTTGCTCCTCGCTCGGGTTAATGTCGATAATCTCATAAGCTGTATTGAAATGCTCCCCCATATATTGCGGAAAGCTAAGAGCTTGATTCAAGCTGCTGGACGCAAGATCGGTGCGGTATGAATAGGAACCCATAAATAACACTTGCTCGTCACCGGTATGAATGGGCTGGAGCTCACCTTTAATGAGGCAGATCGTTTCCGTACGCATTAGCTCATTTGCTCGGCGATGTACATCGCAGCCAACTAGTTCATAATCCAGCTCCTCAATCGTCGCATATTGTGCTTTATAAGCTAAAATTTTTGTAACAGCTGCATCAATTAGCGCTTCATCCAAATCACCGGTGGCTACAGCTTCTTCGATCAAATGAATCGCTTCCTTCACTGTCTCAGGAGTATGACTAATGAATACCAAATCAATACCTGCTTTAACAGCTCCTAACGCTCCTTTTGCCGTACCATAGTATCGTTTGATCGCGTCCATTTCTAAACAATCCGATACAACTAACCCTTTATATCCTAATTTTCCTTTTAATATCTCTGTAATAATGGTATGAGACATAGTTCCGGGCACACCAGATTTTTCAATTTTCGGAAATAAAATATGTGCACTCATAATCGCTTGAGCGCCTTGCTCAATTGCGGCCTTAAACGGCAGCAGCTCAAGCTGCTCTAATTCCTCAAGTGTTTTTTCAATGGTAGGCAAGCCAATATGTGAATCGACATTTGTATCACCATGCCCTGGAAAATGCTTAAGTGAGGACATGACGCCTCCATCGAGCAATCCCTTCATCATTTGAATTCCATACTGGGATACTGTTGCAACAGTATCACCATAGGAACGAACATTTATGACTGGATTCAATGTATTATTGTTAACGTCCATAACTGGAGCTAGATTAAAATTAATACCTAATGCTTTCAATTCTCTGGCAGTCATTCTGCCTGCTGCATACGCATTTTCAGGTCGTCCTGAAGAAGCAATTGCCATGGCTCCAGCAACATTGGTCGCGTCTTTAGGCATACGAGTGACTCGACCGCCTTCTTGGTCGATCGTAATAAAACCCGGGATACCAGTATGTGTCGTGTACCATTGCTGCAGCTCAGTAACAAGCTCGCCTAATTGATATTTATTGTCGATATTATGTGAGAATAAAATAATATTGCCGACTTTATAATGCTCAATAACTTCCTTCAGCTCAGGAGTGATCTCGGTTGAAGGGAAGCCTGTTACGAACATTTGTCCAATCTTTTCGCGCAAGCTCATATGTTCTATTGTTCTCATCAATTATTCACCTTCCTCTAGCGATATAAATGATACTGCTGTGTTATTTCTGCAAATTGCTTGCTTTCCGCTGCAAACTGTTCAAGCAGCTGCTTGGCTTGCATATTGTCCGTACGATACATGTTGTCTCCCCCCAGCAAATCGATAAATGGACGAGAGCCCTCCTTCACAGGAGGCAGGAATGAAAATTGCTCGTACAAATCTCTTATCGCAAATAATAAGGTTACCCCAACTTCTAAAGGCCTCAGCACTTGGAGATCTGTAATGTGAATTTGTACCCCGCCGCATAGCTCGCCACAATGTTTAGATGACGTTGGCTTGAAATGAACTGGACGAAAAAACACACCTGGGATACCTTTTGCATTCATCTCATCTGCCAATTGCTGCGCTTGAATGAACGGAGCACCAATCATTTCAAAAGGGAACGTTGTTCCACGTCCTTCGGAGCAGTTTGTGCCTTCAAATAAACATGTTCCTGTATATAATAACGCCGTTTCATATCGTGGTATTCCAAGTGAAGGATGAACCCAAGTTAATCCTGTATCCGGGAAGGACATGCTCCGTTCCCAGCCTTCCAAACGAACGACATGCAGCGATGCATTCCAATTCATTTGATCATTTGCCATCGTTGCTACCTCACCTGCTGTTAAGCCGTATCGTACGGCTAGATCGTAATTTCCAACAAATGATTTGAAGTCGGGCTTCAAGACATTCCCTTCTACCGTTACCCCGTTAAGCGGATTAACACGATCAAGAACAACAAATTCTACACCTGCATTTGCACAATCTTCAAGTGCATACAGCATCGTATAAATAAATGTGTAATAGCGTACACCAACATCTTGAATATCGTATACAATGATGTCTACTTCATTCAGCATTTCTTTTGTTAAACGCTTGGAGTCTTTACGGTACAAGCTATAGACTGGAACATTCGTAAAAGGATCCATGTAAGTGTCTACTACTGCCCCTGCATCCAAATCTCCGCGAACGCCATGCTCAGGTGAAAACATCGCAGCAAGATTAAAATTTTCATGTAATATAGTAATCGTTGATGCAAAATCCTTCGTAAGACCTGTCGGCGCTGTAATCAATCCTACGCGCTTACCTTCGAACAAATAACGATAATTCGTTATAGAATCAATCCCATTTAACACCATATGAAGCTGCCTCCTAGCTGCTTTTTCGCATAAATGAATAGAACAAGGGAATGTTTCCTGCTATACATAGAAACACTCCCTCTTAGCTAGTTGAATAGTTACCAAAGACTAGACTGCCTAACCTTCACCGTTTCAGCAGGCACCATAAATGCTTCTGCATATGTCTTTCTTGCTTCACAGCCGCGAACAACTGCTAGTGCTTTATAGTAATCCATGTATTTGAAAGATTTGCTATTCGTCACAAACCAATGCTTGCTTAAAGCATCTATCCATAGATCAAATGCCGCTTGATCGAAATCCACATATACGTAAGGGACATAATCAACCGCATCCTCCCAGTTTTCGGAGTAATATAATCTTGCTGCAAAGTGCGCGGGGAGCGCTCGTTCAAAGGATGATAGACTTGCGAAGAAACGGGCATCATTTACGATATGATGCGTTAGCGCATGGTCCTTATGCATACTGTTTTTCCAGTGTGTAATAATAATGTTAGGCTTCACGCGACGAATTACATCACAAACCTCCATACGAATTTCTTGATTGTCAGGCAACTCTCCGTCACAATAATCATCGAATACAATGGCTTCACCACCTAGCATATCCGCAAAAACCTGTGCCTCTTTCACTTTTTGCTGACGATATTCCTTCATATCCTGTCCTGCCGGGACCCCTCGTTCACCCGCAGTTAACGCTAATGTCACAATGCGATCTCCCTTTAAACTATGACTAGCGAGTACACCACCAGAAGCTAGCTCCACATCACCAACATGCGCTCCAATTGCTAATACTGTGAATTTTTCGCTCATCTTTAAAGTTCCCTCCGCAATATAGAAAATTGTTTTTCAATAGTAAAGCCCGCTTTTTGATAGATTCGAAGAGCCGGATTATTATTTCCAGTGAATAGAGAGATATATTGACAGCCCACATTTTGAAAAGCTTCAACCATTCGGAAAAATAATACACTGCCAAGACCATGACCCTCATGCTCTGGGTGCACTCCGATACCGCAAAAAAATGCTCTTCCATCAGGCTGCGAAATAATTGGACCTGCAAAGCCCACAACCTCGTTGCCGTACACAGCTACTACAAGTGGTGCGCCAACCTTCACATAAGTAACAATATCCTTCTTCCACTGCGGATTTTGCAGGGCAGCAAGCGTTGCTTCAAGCCCTGTATGTAAATCAGGGACATAGGACGTAATGTAATAGTCCTTGCTTTTTGCATTGGTTTCCTTATCTAAAATATCTTCGGGAACTATAAAGCTTCCGAGTTTTAAATACATGCCGCATTGCGTCGCTCGATCTTCGTAGCCTCTAGCCATTAAAGCTTCATATAATGGCTGGTCCTTACTGATGCCCGGGGCATTATTATGCTCATGCTGAGGTGCACTTGGTATACTCCACTTCAGCTTAACAGGGTTGAAAAACAATACATCCGCTTGTCTTTTCCCAAGTTCTTGGAATCTTTTTTCTAAACGCAATAGAAAAGCATCGTAAAGCTCCAGAGAAGCCACATGGGTATCTATAATAACACTCGTAATATAACCGGCCACATCTCCAAGAGGGAGATCGTCACCGCAGCAGCCAGCTGCAAAACCAACAATCCCTTTTTCGTCACAGCCTACCCATATACAGTCAGCGTCAAAATAAGGATGGTCGATGAATGTATCTTGAAACTCTCGCTCTGTAAATGGCTTATAATCATATTTTGTAGCCTCACGATTCCAAAGCTCTACAACTGCAGAGTGATCTTCAATTGAAAAGGATCTGATTTGCATCATTTAAGCCTCCTGTGAACGTCCAATATAGGGCCAGGAAATTTTGCCCATTACTACTGGCTGTGAAGCTCCAGTTACTAGCGGGATATTGTTTGGTAAGCGCTCCATCGTGTAATACGCTAGCAGAGCAAAAGCAATTGCTTCCTTAGCATCACTATTACCACCGATATCCTCCTGCGTCAGCACCTGCACGTTATGCGGTGCAAATAAGTGCTGCAAATCACGCAAAAGCGTCTTGTTATAGCTTCCACCGCCGCCAATTAACAATTGCTCAGCCTGGTGCTGCGGTGCAATATACCGTTCATAGCTATCGACGATGCTCCAGGCAGTTAAGTACGTAGCTGTTGCAACAACATCTTCTGCTTTCCAGTGATTAACCTTCATCATTTCAATAATTTGTGCCACGTATTGTTGACCAAACCGTTCTCTGCCTGTCGATTTTGGTAACGGCATCGTATAATATTTATCCTGCTGCATCCATTTCAATAGCTCATCAATCACTTGACCGCCCGCACCAATTTCGCCATTAACATCCATTGTCATTGGTATAAATAATTGCGATACAAGGCCATCGATAATCATATTTCCAGGACCCGTATCAAAAGCAAATACCTCATCCGGTGAGGCATTTACAGGCAAAACAGTCACATTGCCTATTCCGCCAATATTTTGCATCAGAAGTGTTTTCTTTGGATTGTTAAACAATAAGTATTCGGTAAATGGTACTAACGGAGCTCCTTGTCCACCCATTGCCATGTCAGCAACTCGAAAGTCTGATACGCAAGGAATCCCTGTGCGATTGGCGATAACTGCACCATCCCCAATCTGAACGGTACAATGCAGATTATAGCCGCCCATAACATTCTCTTCCGGAGCATGATAGATTGTTTGACCATGCGATCCTACTGCGAATATTTGCGAAGGCGAAAGGCCGCATTTCCCTATAACGGATAATGTGGCTTGGGCGTATAATTCGCCAAGCCACATATTCATTGCGCCAACCTTATCAATCGTAGCGCTAGCGGGATCAAAAAGCTCAAATATGGAGTTTCTAACTTGCACCTCAAAAGGAGTGTTTTCAAAAGCCAGTAATTCAATCTCTACTCCATGCTCTTTTTCGGCTGATGTGAAAAGCTTAACTACTGCTGCATCAATACCATCTACTGATGTACCTGACATCAAGCCAACAAAGTATGTTGCATCCACTTTTGATTGTTTGTCCATTAACCTTTCACCGCTCCAACTGTTACCCCTTCAAGGAAGTATTTTTGTAAACTGAAGAACAAAATAAACATTGGAACTGCTGAAATGGTTGCCCCCGCCATCATCGGTGCAAAGTAAGTTGTATTCGCAAAGCGAAAGTTTTTCAAGCCGACCTGAATGGTTTGCATATCCATCGTATTCGTTACTAGGAACGGCCAGAAAAAGTCATTCCATGCCGCCATGAACGTTAGGATTGCTAGTACTGCCATAATTGTTTTAGATAGAGGCATAATGATATACCAGAAGATTTTAGGCTGGGAACAACCTTCGATTTTAGCAGATTCAATAATTTCACCTGGAATGGAGGACATGAACTGCTTAACCAAGAAGATATTGTATACCGTTACTATGCTCGGCATAATCAACGCAGTGTACGTATTTTGTAATTCAAAAATATTTACGATCAAAATATATAGTGGAACCTGAGTAACTTGAACAGGAATCATCATAGATCCCAGCAAAATAGCGAACAAAATGTTTTTCCCTTTAAATTTCATTTTTGCAAAAGCATATCCAGCAAGAGTAGCAAAAAATACGTTAGATACCGTGATACACGCTGCCACTATAAAAGAGTTCAATAACCAGTCCCATGTATGTGGGCTAAAGTTAAAAAAGAATTTATAAGATTCAAATGAAATCTTCTTTGGTAGGATAGAATAGCTCATTGCACCAGCTTCTACCGGATCACCGAACGAGGAAATGACCATAAAGTATATCGGGAATATGGTAGCTGCGGCGAATAGGATAAGGAACGTAATGTTTGCACCATTACGTATAAACAGATACCCTTTGCTTCTTAAGCTATTGTTGTACAAACCCATAGTATTCTGCTCCTTTTCCTAGTATTCTACATCTTTACCTATAAACTTGAATTGAAGGAATGAGATAAATCCGATAATCGCTGCTAGAACTAATGATTGTGCCGCTGCCTCACCAAACTCAAAATATGTGAACGCATTGTTAAAGATTAACAAACCTACCATTGTTGTTGCATGGTCTGGTCCACCGCCTGTCATAAGATAAGCGTTTTGGAATACTTGGAAGGAACCGATAACACCCGTAACAAGTAGGAATAGCGTTGTTGGCTTAAGGAAAGGGACAACGATAAACCAAAGCTTTTGCAGGAAAGACGCGCCATCAATTTCAGCTGCTTCATAATAGCTGTTATCAATAGCGAGTAATGCGGCTATATAAATAATAATTGCTGTACCATGACTTGATAACCATGACATTAACACAAGTGAGAACATTGCAGTTGCACTGGAACCAAGCCAGTTTTGATTTTCAATACCTAAAAAACTCACGAGCTTATTGGCAATACCTGATTTTAAAGGATCGAAGATCCACAGCCACACAACAGAAAGCGCTACACCAGATGCTACGGCTGGCAAGTAATATAGTGCTTTAAAGATCGTTTGTGTTTTTTTCTTGAAAGGAATAATCAAAATTGAAATTAAAAATGACAGAAGAATATTAAACGGAACAGTTAATAACGTATATACTAACGTGTTTTTCAGCGCTTTCCAGAAAAGTTCATCTGAAAACGAGTTAACGAAGTTATCCATGCCGACAAAAGTGGATCCTAATGGACCATATTTTTGTAAGCTGATAATAAAAGCATTGATGACTGGATATGCGGTAAATAAAGAAAACGCAATAAGTGCTACTGCGATAAACGCGTATCCCCAACCTGAGTCACTTTCGAGCTTCAATTTTTTTCTTTTAGTCAACGTTTGATTCATTGGGTCGCACCTCTCTTCTAAAAACAGTACAAGCTCTAGCTAATTTAGAAGGAAAGCTGTACGTTCTAGCTACGCACAGCTTTCACATGTCAGCCTACGACAGACTAGTCAACTACAATACCATCTTTACCGAAAGATTTAATTGCAGCTGCTTTAACTGCATCATACATTTCTTGTGGAGCAATCTCATTTGCAAGTAAGGCTTGTAGTTTAGGAATAATAACTTCTGTTTCAATTTTTAATGCTTCAGCAGCCAGATCAGTAGGAATATCTGTACGAGCCGGAAGCGCTTTTGCCATCATAGCTTTACCTGCAGCAACGTTATCTTCGTTACGAGGGAATTTTTCAAGTACTTCTGCATTACGTGCAGATTCAGTAATTGGTGATAAGAACAGTTCATTACTGTAGTTAGCAGCAATTGAACCAGAAGACAAGAAATTCGTTGCTAGGGCAATATTTTTGATGTGCTCTTCAGATGGAGCTTTTTTACCACGAAGTGCGATATAACCATCAACGATTGAAGTAGGGACATAATCGGCACCGTTGAATGTTGGGACTGGAAGTGAAATATAATCAACTTCAATAGAATCTGCAACAGCTGAACCATCGTTCGCTTTAATCTTCTCATTGTTTAGACGAGCAGAGTTTTCAAATGCAGATAAACCTTTACCTGTGATCATCGTTTGGCCCGTTAGGAACATGTTCCACCGTTTGCCAGCATCGATAGAGCTTAGCTCTTTAGGCATAGAACCATCGTTGATCATTTCGCGAATAGATGTAAGTAGCCCCAAGAAGTTTTTGCTTGTATACGTATATTTAAGATCTTTATCGAAGTAATCTGGTAAACCTGCAGTTTTAGCAAGAATAGCTAGATAGTCTTTAGATGCTACACCAGATGTTGCGAACACGAAACCATAACGAGTAGTTTCACCTTTATCATTTTTCACTACGCCTTTAGAAATTGCATTACGGAACTCTTCATAAGTCCAACCGTTTTGTTGAATGCTTTTCCAATCAATTCCGGCTTCTTCAAGGAATTGTTTGTTACCACCGATAGTGTGGATTTCCATATATGCTGGTAGGCCGTATTGAGCGTCACCTAGTTGGAAATATTTCAATGGAACTTCGTCATAATCGGCCTTGGCTTCATCAGAAAGGGCACCGTTAAGGTCGATTAGTACATTAAGTGCTGCATATTTCGAAATTCCTGAAGCACCGATAAAAGCAATATCTGGAGGAGAACCTGCATTTACTTGAGTATCAAGTTTTTGCGTCATATCTTCCCAGCTCGCTGGTTCGATTTTCAAAGTCAAGTTAGGATGTAGTGTATTAAATTCTTTTTCCATATCAGCAAAACGTGTTTGATAGTTCGCTGATATCGGAGGTAAAAGTGCTGTAATCGTATCCTTTTTAGGCTCAGAACCACCGTTACTAGTTCCTGTATTACCGGAATCTGTAGAAGTTGTAGCGTTATTTCCGTTTCCTCCGCAAGCCGATAATAGTGATACCATCATGATTCCTGACAAAAACAGAGTTAATCCACGTGATCTTTTTTTCATCGAAAACAGCCTCCTCAATTATTAATAGCATCCATCCTGTTATTCCACTTTTCACACCTAAACCATTGATGCGATTGCCTGTTTCAAGCGTCCTCCGTTTGCGTTAAGTACTTGTTCTGCTTCTTTTGCATCTAACCCCGATTTAATCATCATAATTGCCAACTTACAGTTCATAGATGCTTTTTCAAGTGTTTCTGCGGCGGTTGATGTATCTACACCAGTCGTGTTCATGATGATACGAATCGAGCGATCTACGAGCTTAAAATTACTAGCCTTCAGATCAACCATCAAGTTGTTGTACGTTTTTCCTAACTTGACCATTGTGCATGTTGTCAGCATATTAAGCACCAACTTCTGAGCAGTTCCTGCCTTTAATCGAGTCGAACCGCTAATGACCTCAGGTCCTACAACAGGTGTTATACAAACATCTACAATGGGTTCGAACTTTGAGCCTCTGTTGTTACAAACACCGATAGTGGCTGCTCCAAGTTCCTTTGCTTTCGCTAAAGCTGCAATAACGTAGTTTGCACTACCGCTTGCCGAAATCCCAATTAGTACATCTTTGTTTGTTACACCAATGCTTTCGATTAATGCGATCCCTTCATCCATATCGTCTTCACAGCCTTCAACCGCAGTACGCAAAGCAATATCACCACCAGCGATATAGCCCTGCACCAAGGAAGGATCTGTACCAAAGGTAGGAGGACATTCGGAAGCATCCAGAACACCTAATCTTCCTGATGAGCCAGCTCCTATGTAAAACATTCTTCCACCATTAGACAACCTATGATGTAGAATATCTACCGCCTTTGCAATCTGCGGAATCTCCTCAGTTATAGCTCTGGGGACCAGTGCATCTTGTTGATTCATTAACTGGATCATTTCTTCCGTAGTACATTCATCAATCATTAATGTGTCTGGATTCACAGCCTCTGTTGTCAATCCCGCAAGGTAGTCATTCATAGCCATCCTCCTTCTTCCCAGTCTCAATCTGTCACCTAGTTAACAAAACGTGTTATATTAACTTACAATTATTATGCTCTTATACTAATACAACACCATCGCTTCGTCAATAGATTTTGAAATATAATTTCATAAAGAAATTAAATTCTGATGTTTTATTTCATTTCTTACATACTATGTTATACCACATTTATAAAGCGCTTACAAGATACAATTTAAATTTTTACCAATTGCTTTGATCGCTATGGCTCTAAGGTTAAAGCGATTTAAAAAAATGTATTATTTGCTGATTACCGCTCCAAACGAAACATAAAGTTACATCATCCGCGTTCAACCGGATGATGTTTCGTCTTCGATTCCATTCATTTTCTTCCTCATTATTGTGTGCCAAGCTATTAATTATTGAATTAAACTACTTATTATATTCATTAGATCGACGTATTCATCATGTAGATAATCTAACATGGATTGATATGTAGTACATTTTAGTACACGAATAAGCGAATGGAATACAAAAAAAGGAAAGCATTGATCCATGATCAATGCTTTCCTTCACATTCATTCTATCAGAACCTAATTTCTAAGTTTTTTCTTTAATATATTATGCGTTTTTGTTAAGTAGGTTTTTACTTCTTCATATTCTGCACTTGCGACACCAGCAAATAATATGTCGATGATCGTAAGCATCGCAATACGCGAGCCCATAGCCCCACTGCGGATTGTTATTTCAGGTGTGGATATGCTCAGTACAATATCCGCCCGCTCCGCAAGCTCACTTTTATTGTACTTCGTAATCGCAATACATTTCGCTCTATTCTTTTGGGCAATTTCCAGTGCATCAATAATATCACTAGTTGCTCCAGAGTTAGAAATGAAAATGGCAACATCATCTTTCTCAAGTAAAGTTGCTGCCGTGAGCTGACTATGACCATCTGTATAGGCATGACACATCTTATTAATTCGCGAGAACTTCTGTTCCCCGTCCATACAAACGAGTCCCGAAGCACCTATTCCAAAGAAAACAATTCGCTTACTATGACATAGTAATTCTACAGCTCTTGTAATTTCTTTTCGATCAATAACACTAAGCGTATCCTCAATGGACTTGCAATTATTCAATGAAATATTTGATATAATTGTCGAGAGATCATCACCTGGCTGAATATCTGTATATTGAGCCTTTGAATCCTCATCACGAGAACCCAAAGATGCCGATATACTCACAATAAAATTGCGGTATCCGCTGTAACCCATCGTCTTACAGAAACGAAGGACAGATGCATCGCTTGTCTTACTCGATTGAGCCAATTCCTTAATCGACAAATGAGGGATCTCTTCCGTATTTTCTAAAATGTAATCTCCGACCAATCGTTCAACTGGTGTAAAACTCTCTCGCATATCACGAATTTTAATTAATACGTTGTCATTTAGACTCATAATCTACCTACTCTAGATTTAATTAACACCTTTATTAATATCATAAACAATATAAACAACCTATTTCAATAACAAAATACGTTTCGGCATATCAAAGCTAATATTAATTAATCTATTAAAATCATCCTACTCTTAGGTCATCTGGTGACTTTACGTTGATTATAGCGTAATAAAGTTGTAAGGTATAGTCGATAATTATATACTTTCTGATATGGTGAAACAAGGGACCACAAAGGTCCCCGAAGATTCTTTCTATTGTTCTCAGCATACGTAATACGCATGTATTTTTAAATTTTACTGCCGTCTAAATATGACTCGATTTGTCAACGACATTCTTTGATGTAGCACCGTACTTGAACCATTTAATTTGCTAGCAAGCTGCTTTAATGTAGTCAAGAACACCGGCATGGCCGCTACACTTAGTAATAATAGTGCAATGATTAATACGAATGCTACCTGTATAAGTGTCGTTACGCCCGAAGGAATCAACGCGGCGCAGGTGATCCAACATCCCCTTCAAGCTCGTTATACCGCATCATCAGGAAGTAATCAACGCCCAGGGCTGCAATCAAGCCATCTAATGGCATTCCAAAAGCTGTCTGCAAGTTCTTCTTCGAGCTCAAGCGAATACAGTAACTCACCTTCTTCCATCATTTTAGCGAACATCTTCAAAGGGCCATATACAGTGCAGATCAATGCCATGGAAGGCAGGGGGCGTAACAATTTCTCCTCCTTACCGGATTTGACTATATCTAGAATGAATTTTAATAAATGACCGAATATTGCTTTGCTATGTTCGTCTAAGTAATATCCATCTTCATGCAAGCCTTTCTTTTGCGATTTTTTTGCGCAAGAAATAAAGAGTTCTTTATAATGTAATAATGTACATAAAGACGGATTTGGAGGGAAATAAATGGCAAGTCGTAAATGGGTATTAATCATAGACGATGAAGATGATTTAGCGCGTCTGATGAAGGCTGTTTTACATAAAGAAGGTGTTCCAGACGTTGTAACTGCCGGGACCGTTGCAGAGGGTTGGGACAAGTTCCAGGAGTATAATCCTGAGCTTATATTGCTAGATATTATGCTCCCAGATGGAGAAGGATATGACTTATGCAGAAAAATTCGGGAAACATCAAATGCACCCATCTTATTTATGTCTGCAAAAGACGAGGAAATTAATAAGCTGTTAGGACTGGCGATAGGTGGCGATGATTATATTACTAAACCATTCAGTCCGAAAGAAGTCGCTTATCGGGTAAAGGCACAACTGAGAAGAGCTGGCTTTACAGAAGAAAAAAAAGCTCCGAAAAGCTTACAAGCTGGCCCCTTTGAGCTTAGTGCCAATGAGACAGAATTAAAAAAGAATGGCGAGGTCCTCGTGCTAACCGCCAAAGAAGTCGGTTTAATGAGCTGTTTTATGCATCATCCCAATCAGATTCTAAGCAAAGAAACCTTGTTTGGACAGGCGTGGGGTGAGGACTTTTTTGGCTCCGATAATACAGTGATGGTACATATTCGGCGCTTACGCGAAAAAATTGAGGCAGACCCTTCAAATCCTTCCTTTATTTTGACGGTTAAAGGGTTAGGTTATAAATTAAATACCAAGGAGTGAGACTAGTTGAAATGGAAATTGACACTCCGCTTTTTAAGATCGGTTATGACTATTGTTGTGATCGTTGGTATTGTAAACGCGATTTTGTTCCTTTCCTTATTCGTTATAAAGGTAAATAATAATAACTTTGGCACTGAAGAAGCATCTGCAGAAACCTTTAGCCGAACCTTTTCACAATACGTAGAATTACAGGCTGGCAAACCTATTGTGAATGAAGAAGGTCTCAAAAAACTACAAGAAATGAGCGCCTGGGTACAATTCTTGAATGACCAAGGGGAGCAAGCAGCAGCATTTTATACCCCTGAAGAATTGAAAACAGAGTATTCTCCTATTGAAATTGTACAAATGTATAAATATAAAGAATTAGATGCACGCACGACGGTTTTTGTCAGCGAAGCCCAACATTTCAGTTACTTTTTAGGGATTAATAATCCTAAAATAGGCCGCTACGTAATGACCTATGACTACGCTAAAATTTTCAAAGATGTTAATGTTTTTCTTTTCATTTTTTTAATCGTTGATGTGCTTATTGTAATCCTCATTGGATTTCTATTTGGGAAAAAGTTAACTGCACCCCTTCATACATTAATAGAGGGTATTCAACAGCTCAGGGAACGACGTTTTAAGAAAATGCCTACTCCCAAAGGTGTTTATGAAGATGTTTTTCGTAATATGAATGAACTATCTGAAAAGCTCGATCGACATGAAGAGGAACGTAAACGTCTCGATCAAATGCGTGAGGAATGGATTAGCAATGTTTCACATGACATGAAGACACCACTTGCTTCTATTCAAGGTTATGCAGAATTTATTAACGACAGTGCCACAGATTTAACAGCCCAAGAATTACAGGAATACACGTCAATTATCAAGAGTAAATCGATGTATATGAAAGATCTGTTAGATGACCTCAATTTAACGACACGTTTACGTAATCACCAGCTATCCCTGCAATTTGAAGAGGTGAATCTCGTTCAGTTTCTACGAGAAATGACGATTGAACTTTTAAATGACCCGACCTTTGGAGAACGGCAGATAGAGTTTGAGGCGAATATGGCTAAAGCAATGCATAAAGTAGATAAGAAGTTACTAAAACGAGCGATCCTTAACTTGATCTACAACGCGCTGGTGCATAACGATGAAAATGTCGTGGTGAAGATTCGAGTGGATACAGGTTCAGAATCTCATACCCGAATTTCGATTTCTGATAATGGCCAGGGTATTTCGGCTAAAGATCTGGAACAGATTTTCGAACGCTACTATCGGGGTACAAATACAGCCAGCAAGCATGGTACTGGTTTAGGAATGGCCATCGCAAGAGACATTATTTGGGCTCATGAGGGGAAACTCGATATGACGAGCATTGAGAATACCGGAACCACCATTACTATACTTTTATAATACAAATGCCTTACTTACTCATTAGGCAGAGAAAAGGGCTGTGCTCCATTACCTTTATTGGAGACAGCCCTTCTTCAATTTTTTAGTTTTTTATTGCTTTTAGCGGAATATCCTCTACCTTCACTTCATCATATGAGGAGACTTGATCACCTTTTTTTACATACATTTTTAAGTAGGCGCCTTTACGAAGATTTTTTTGTGCATTAAATTCCAGTGGAATCGTATTACCTTTGGCATTTGTAGCTTCTAGTGTATAGGAATAGGAAGTCATCACTGTACCATCACTCAGTTTATATTCATGGGGTTTCCCATCCTCTGTAATTTGTAAATAGTAATTTTGGGCATTCATGCGATTGAAATCAATCTTTGCTAGAGCAAAGACACCTACAACCCCAATAACAAACAAAATACCCATAGTAATTAGAAATTTTTTCATCTCAATCATCCTTCTGTTCTATTATTTAGTGTGATAATACGATTGTATGAAGCTACGGTTAAGAAATAATACAACCCATAAATTATGGTATAAGCAATCATCCAGAGCAACACTGGCTTTGCTAAATCTATCATCAGTAGACTAGAGAATGCTTTTAAAGCCACTACACTATGCAATAACCCTACTATAAGCGGTACAACAAAGATAACGAATACCTGTGACGCAATGGATTTCCGCATTTCTTTTGCACTGACACCCATTTTATGCAGCATATTGTACTGTGCTTTATCTTCTTCTGCCTCAGTTAAAACTTTAAAGTAAATGATACTGCCTGTTGCAGCCAGAAATACGAGTCCAAGGAAACTTCCTATAAAAAGTAGAGAACCCACACTTTCCAAGCTTGTTTGGTAATCTTGAGGCCTGCTTGAAAATAGCGCTTCTTCAGGTAATTGGTTTGCAATTTTTGCAGATAAATCCACAGAGGCATCCTCTACCCCAAGAACACGATAGCGTAGCACTTCTCCATCATTCCGTAATACTTTATACTGTTCATCCGAGACTACAACTGTTATACCTGCTGTACCTGCATTTAATACGGTTTGTGTTTTAAAGCTTTGGAATGTGAGTGGATGGCCGTTGCCTGTTGTTATAGTTTTTCCTGTATACATAGGTGAGAGCCTTTTGTTATATCCGATATCTAAAATAACCGCGTAGCCATCCTTTACATTTAATTTTTCTTTATGCTGTACATTTGCTAAATTGTTGTATGTTTTTTTATCGATAACTGTATACCCTCTTTTATCAGAGCTATCGAACGAGGATGGCGAGTTTAATTCTTTCGTATGAAACGTAATGGATAGCGCTTCGATATTTTCATCGTATTTTGTAGCTGGCAGTACAGCACTTACTTGTTTATCCATTTCTGCATCTGTTAATTGATACATAAAGGTATTCGGATTAATCGTTTTTGCCGAGTCATTCGTATTGTAATACAGGCTATAGACCGCTCCACCGGCAGTTACTGTTGTAGCACTCAACACAGCAATCACAGTTAATGTACGTGCATTCCCACGGATACGATAGAGCAGCTGCGAAATGGTTATTACATGAAGGCCCTTCCACAGCCACTTTTCATTTTTCTTAATCATTGCTAACAGAAAGCCAGTCACACTGTGGAACAATAAAAATGTACCCACAATTACCGTTGTTAAAATAATTAATACGGTCATGAGAAATCCGATTTTTGCCCATACCTTAGAAGTGAAAAGGTCCTGCATTGCAAGCCAATAGCCCAAGACAATAAGTAACACTCCAAGAACAGCTACTATCATAGATGGTTTAGGCGCCACTTCTCCCTTTTTGGAAGCATGAAATAAATCAATCAGCTTAAATTGATAGATCAAACGGTAGCCTTGAAACGATGTCACTAAGAAAATAACAAGAAATACGATAGCCGTGTTCATCGCTGCCGCCATTGAAAAAGTAAAGGGTGCTACAACGTCATAACCCATTAAATGAATCAAAATCGTCATAAATCCTTTTGAACAAAGGAAGCCAAATACAATCCCTACTATTAAAGAGAATAATCCTAATAATAAATTTTCAAAAAAGAGCATAAAACCGATTTGACGATTACGTACCCCCAGCAACGCATACAGTGCGACTTCTTTTTTACGTTTTTTCATAAAAAATGAATTGGAATAAGCTATAAATATGAACACGAAAAAGATAAGAATGACTGCCGCTCCACTCATTAGGGAACCCAGTTTTTGGGATGAAGCCGTCTGTTCTGCTATCGTATCACTATATTTTAAGGTCACAAATGTAAAGTAAATGATGATACTAAACACCATCGATGCGATGTATAAAAAATATTGCGAGAAGTTTCTGGCTATATTTTTTCTTGCTAGACTAAATAACGTCATCTACCTCACCCCCAATGGCCGCATGAACATCTAAGATCTCTTGGAAGAAGGCTTTGCGTGTCTGATCACGACGATAGATTTCTGTTGAAAATGAACCATCCTTGATGAAAATGATCCGGCGGCAGAAGCTTGCGGCAAAGGCATCATGGGTCACCATCATAATGGTCGAATTGTTATTTTCATTTAAAGTACTTAAGCTTTCCAATAAATCTGTTGCTGATTTAGAGTCAAGTGCACCTGTTGGTTCATCAGCCAAAATCAGTGCTGGCTCTGTCACGAGCGCTCTAGCCGCAGCGGTTCTTTGCTTTTGACCCCCAGAGATTTGGTAAGGATATTTCCCCAGTAAATCTTCAATCCCAAATACTTTAGAGATCTGAGTCACAAGGTGATTAATTTTCTTCGCTGGAATTTTAGCAATCGCCAGGGGAAGCAATATGTTCTCCTTTACCGTCAAGGAATCGAGTAAATTGTAATCTTGAAAGATGAACCCGAGATGTTCACGCCGGAAGTCTGACAAAGCTGCTTCCTTCAGATCATGAATACTCTTGTTCTTCATATATATCTTTCCTTCTGTTGGAGAATCTATGGTTGCTAACAAATTTAGCAAGGTTGATTTTCCCGCTCCGGAAGGTCCCATAATCCCTACAAACTCACCTTCATGAATGTCAAAAGACACGTTTTCCAACGCTGTGTAAGCAGCACTTAACTTCCCGTACACTTTTTTTACGTTTTCTACTTTTAATAATGGTTCCATTCATTTCACCTCATAATTTGCTGATACTTATACTATAGGCACCGAACCTTACAGCAAATTCATGCCAACCTTACAACAAGCTTAAATCTACAAAAAAAAGATACCCTGTAGCCATTTAAGACTACGGAGTATCCCTTTGCTATTGAATAGCATTCATTTTTTTCTGGTTGTATATAAATCAGAAGCTTCATCAAAGTAAAAGCGGCGTTTTTGTTTGCCAAACACGACTAATATAACATGAACGAACAATACGATCGTTAAAATGAGAGAGGTCAATCCAGCACCTAGCGTTAAGAATATAGATGCCTTATAAAATGGAGAATCCATTGATATTTCCACATTATTCAACGTTTTCGCAATGACTGTTATGAAGTACATCGCGTAAATGGCACCAAAGCGTTTAAATAATCGTTTGTTAGTTTCCACTCGACTTATTTTACTGTCATAGCGATAACGCATTATTTTCGTACCGATTGTCGATCCATTCCAAATCATCGGAATAATAAAAAAGGTTACAGAAAGTGTAATGGTGCTCGCAATAAATTCACTAACCATATTAACGTTGGTCATACTCAACACAACTTTAACTACTAGGTTGCTGATAAATAGATCAATAATAACAGCCAGTAACACAGACATCCCTCTTACTTCATCAAGCGCTAATAATCTTTCCGCTTTCTCCTTAATTTTCTTTTTTGACGGGAATAACGCCAACACAGCTGGAGCAATAAAGAACCCCAGTACACCGCCAGTAGTATTTAACAATAAATCATCCACATCAAAAATACGATAAGGGCAATTATAAATCCCGTAAATGCCGGTTACCTGTGTTATCTCATAAAATAAAGTTAATAAGAACGTGAAGCCTAGAGCTTTCTTCCAATATTTCTTATCTTGAAAAAAGTATCGCAGATAAACACCAAAAGGTAATAATAGCAAGAAATTAAAAAACGCTTGATAGAATGAGGGTTGGCTAAATAATAGCCTATAAGTTGCAGGCTGTGATAACACGATGCCACTATTCCCAAAGGTGCCCACTATAAATTGAAATGGCATAAGTGAATAATGTTGTGTGTCCGGTTTTTGTAGCGAACAAGTGTTACGTATTTCCGGCAACGGCAACAATACTAAAAATAACGCTGCTAGAAAGTAAAAGATAAATGAAAACGAAATTAACGTGGTAGAAAAGGGAAGGTAATTATATTTTCTATAGGTATAAATGAGCCATGGGATAAAAAAGGCAAATGCTAAAACCACAAAAAAGATCGCTGCCACAAAGATCGGTTGAGTATATGCTGACATTTCTAGTTCACACCCCAAAATGATTTAGTATTCATATTAACCATAAAACTGATTCTAATTCAACTGGAGTTGGAACATTTTATCAAATTTAAGGATCCTGTAATGTTGGCATCAATTTAATGTAAGGTTCGCAACTTATACTGACTCCTAGGCAAATAAAAATATTTTCAAAGGAGCACTATTAATGAATCCCTCCATTTCGCAAAAAGAAAGAATCATTTCACTCGACATCATTCGCGGACTTGCTCTTTTTGGCATTCTGCTTATAAATGTTGGAGCCTTTAAAGTTATTATGGAAGGAGATCCCTTACCAGACTATAGTGGCATTAATGGAATCATCCATAGCTTGATAATCATCTTCGTACAAAAAAAGTTCTTTTCTATTTTTTCATTCCTATTTGGTGTAGGTCTATACATTTTCGCCTCAAGAGCCGAAAGCCGGGGAGATAAACCCAGATGGCGTATGGCTAGACGTTTACTAATCCTTTTGCTGCTGGGAATCATTCATGTATTTATCTTTTGGGGAACCATTCTGCCCGCATATGCCATTATCGGATTGTTTCTGATCCCTTTTTATCACACAACGGTTTCTACACTTAAAAAGTGGCTTATGGGTATGACATCCATTTACATCATTTCCTTAGTGGTAAAAATATTCCTACCTTCTCAAGGGGCAATCTCATCTATTCTTGATATTTTTTCTAATGACGCTATACAAATCTTTATTATGTTTTTAGCTGGTTTTTTAACCGCAAAGTCAGGTTGGCTGACACACATACAAGAATTAACAAGACCCATTAGATGGATTCAAATGGTATCATTTCTGTTGTTCATTGGTTTTTCACTATGGATTTGGAACGCTTCCCAAAATGGGAACAGCAATGTAGATTCAGTTACGGGCTTAGGATCTCTCCCAACCACTTTGTTCTACTTAACAACATTATTTCTACTATTAGAAAATAAACAAATGGTGAAATTCCTGAAACCTATATCACGGGTGGGTCAAATGGCGTTTACAAATTATGTAGCACAAAGCATTATAGGGACGGCAATCATTTCAATGATAGGTCTCGAAGTCGTTTCACCAAAAGATATTCTCTACATCGCAGTTCTGATTTATATGATTCAAATCATTTTTAGCACCATTTGGTTCAAGTTTTTTTCCATGGGCCCTTTAGAAAAGGTTTGGCGCTTGATGACCTATGGAACAAAGCCTGCAATCAAACGATAAAAGCTTCGCTTTCCTCGCCTCAATTCAAGTCGGAATTTCTTATCTAAACCCAAAAACCCCTTTTAAAAAGGGGTTTTTGGGTTTAAGCGCTTTAACTTTTAGGCGACAGATCACAACATGAACTTTATGAATTAGAGAATTAAGTCCAAAGCATCCTGCGAAATCCACACTTTATCTTTAATCATTACTGTCAGCACATTTAGTTTCGTTGTTTTGCCATCCTGAATGGCGATATTTTTATCTATAGGCAGCTTGAGAACTTGGCCTGCTTTTTTCACTACAACCACCGGATTAGTCTTATCGGTCTTATCTAGGGTAATCGTAGCTCCTTTGGCCTTGAATTTATCACTGGATACGTACAGTGTATCCTGAAGCTGCGCCAGATTGAGTCCGGTTACTTCTTGAATATACTTATTCACATCCGTATTCTGGATTACACCGCTGTTCATGAAATCGGTCGGTTTAAAATTAGCCGGATGGTAGGCGAACAATCCAACTTCTTCCGATGTGTGATCATCCGTAGAGAAGGTTACTCCTATTTTATCCCCCAAAATTTTACCGATGACTGGCGAAAGGTTGTCCTGCATTCCCAATCTGACTTGATCCGCTTCTTCTTTGGTTAGATCAATAAGTCCATAATTATCCGCAAGGACCTTTTTGAAATTGCTCTCATTAATACTGCCTTCAATGTAATAACTGGTGTGCTTCGCTTTCTTCAGCACGGAGATTAGGTCTTTGGTAGAATCATAGTTCGTCATATTGAGCCCGCCGGTAGCATGATCCGAAACCGATAAGACTGCTGTATTCCCGTCTTTTTCTGCAAAATCAACAGCGGCTTTGAAGGCTTTATCAAACGCTAAGGTCTCACTCATAATCCCCACTGGATCGTTATCATGACCATACCAGTCAATCTGGCTTGCTTCGACCATCAGAATAAAACCATTCTCGTTCTGTGACAACTTCTCTATCGCTACATTGGTCATTTCGGCAAGGCTCGGTTGCTTTTGCGGGTTCAGGTCAAAATCAGCATCTAGTGCTTCGGGGTTGAATAGTCCCCAGATTTTATTCGTTTTAGAATTCATTAAACCTGCTTTATCCGTTACGTATTCATACCCATTTGATTTCAGGATTTTGGTTAAATCTTCTCCGTCCTTGCGGTTAATGTCTTCTTTGCCGGGTACCAAATACCCGGAACCGCCCCCAAGTAGTACATCTACACCACTATAGACCATCTGTTCTGCAATAGACTGCGCATTGTCACGCGTGTATGCATGACTTAAAAATGTAGCCGGTGTCGCATCCGTTAATTCACAAGTGAATACCGTTCCTGTACTTTTCCCTGCCATTCTCGCTGCATCCATAAGGGTAGGCAGAGGTTTGTTCATGTCCTCTGGTTTAACTGCGCTTACGAAAGGCATCGTTATTCGGTCTGGAAGTATGGATACCGTCTCACTCTTAACCTTATGGCCTGTGGCATAAGCCGTAGCTCCCGCAGCGGAATCTGTGGTCAGTGAATCCGTAGAATAGGTTCTCACCAGCCCGCTGAAATACTTATCCATCGCAAGCGCCTGACCTCCCTGATACCATCTGGCCAAGTTCACATCGGATAAGCTCATCCCATCCGTAATAAACAGGATTACGTTTTTGACAGATTTGTTGGTAGGAGCATCAGAGTTATTGGCGCCATCGGCGTAGGATGTTCCGTTGCCTGCTGCAAGCAGACTGCAAACCATAACTGTACTGCAAATTCTCCCGATAACCTTTTTGCGCATTTGAATCCTCCTCTAGCAGATTTTGTTAAGTACGTTACTAGTTTAAAGGAGGATTGTTTGCGGGAGCAGCACCTATTCTCTTATTTTATATTAAATTCTATGCATATTTTGTCTTGACCTGTGCTACTGATATTTGTAAAAAAGGGGCGCCCTAGGGGCACCCTTTGCATTATTATTGTCTTATTACGAGGACATCTCGAGGCGCTCTACCCGTGCTTTGAATTTGGGAAATTTCGGAGCTTGTAAGGATACGGCCTACCAATATCAACGAAGATGTGACATTGTTAAAGTTAAAATTATTCAAGTTCGCTACGTTTTGGCTGCCACGGAATACACGGAACGATCCCTGAAAGTTAATTCGCGAAAATAGTACAAGCGTTACTTGAGAGCTCTGCACAACATTTCTGAGACGGAAACTCGAGAGAACGTTGTTAAACCGAAACGCTCCAAGATCACGAACCGCAACTCCCCCACGTCTGAATCGAATCCGGCGATTGGTAAAATTAGTACCCGACCAAAGAGTAAGACGTATATCACTGTTAGCCAACTAAATCAACTCCTTCTCTGAGATTGATATAGTCTATTACTAACTTCAAAGAACGGTACAAGACAAATACAGTTGCACAAATGATTGTTTTTCAGATTTCCCTACGGTGGTATTATCCAAATCACCGAGTCGAGCCTCGGATATGTTAGCAGCCGAAGTGATTTTCCAGTTATATTCATCTAACTATTAGACACTTTCTTATACGTTAGGAGCGAATATGAAAAAAATAACTCAAACATTCGGGTATTTAGGTAGTACAATGTTGGCTGCAGCTTTACTGTCATGGATCTGCGTATTTTTGATTCACGGCTTACCTGGGGTCTATATATGGATGGCACTTAAATTTATCATCCCAATTCTAGGTTTCGTAGGCCTAATATTAAATATCTTTTTAATTATACTTTCAAGGGACAAATGCAGAGGTTATGCCGTTAAAAGGAACTCAAGTCACGCCAATGCGCAATGAATCATGATCTGGTAAAAAGTGAAGCTATCTTTTGGAGGAGTTACCTAGGAGGAATGGACAGCTTCAACAACTATGAAAAAAAGGCGTTAACGGATGCCTAAGCCCCGTCAACGCCTCCTCTATCCATTCATTGCATTCCTGCCTCTGCTGGAAGCGAATTATTTCTTGTCCCCACTGCTTTAATCACGAAATTGTAGGCTTTAGCAGAATCTATGCCGTTTAATGTATAACTGTAACTCGTCTGACCGCTTACCGTCGGCACATACACGCTCCAATTTGTGCTGACTTTATCATTTTTCTCGTAAATCCGGTAACCTCGCACAGGCTCAGAGCTATTTGCTGGCGCTTTCCACGAAAGAACTGCACGGTTCCCTGACTGTCTTACTGCACTTGGATTTTCTACAATGCCGGGTTTGACGTCAGTCCGTTTAATACTGTAAGCATCATAGACGGCAAGAGGTTTATCTTTAACAGCTGTGTAGGATGTGAATTTCAGCACGTCGCTTGTAATGGAAACATCCACGAACATTTTCTTATTGGGCTGGTCGTTTTTTGCTGCAAAAAAAGTGTCTGCATCTGGATTAATGGCATAAAATTTCGAAGCGGCCGAGTTGCCCATCAGATACACGGTCCCTTTGGGATTCAGCACATTTCCTTGCTCATCGGTAATAACATTCTTAATCGGAACGTTGTTCAGCATTTGAAAAGACCTCATATACATATGGTCATGTCCCTCAAACACCATATCCACACCCAGCTCATCAAATACAGGAATTAGATATTTCCGGTAAAATTCTACCCGGTCGCTTTCTGCCGAAGCATTATCCCCTGAAGAATACGCTCCCTTATGCATCGAGACGAATTTCCACTTCTTGTCGGTCTTTGCCACTTGATTCCGCATCCATTCCAATTGCTTCGTGAACTGAATATCCGCTTTATACGGCTTAACCTCCCCTTCGTACTGGGAATTGATCTGCATAAACAGGGCATCGCCGTATTCGAAAGCATATACCGACCCGTCATGAGCGCCCGTCCCGACATCTTTTGGAAGATTAAAATGGTTATAGAAGTTGTTATTCGGATAATCCTCTATCTCATGGTTGCCGATAATCGGTGCAAATGGCACATTGGCAAATTCTTTTTTCGGCACACCTAAGAACCACTGCCACAACTGCTCCAGATCACCGTCATCCGTTAGATCCCCTGTAAGAAGAACAAACTTGGGATCTACCGTTTTCTCAATAGCTCTCTTAAAAGTATCCTGCCACAGATCGAAATTCGATTTACTTGAGCCTTGGGTGTCGGTTACATAGAGGAAATGGAAATCCTGATTATCCGCCTTGTCCGTGGTAAAAGAACCCGCCTCGCTCCAGCCGTCCGCATCACCGTTACCGGCCCGGTAGATATACTTGGTTCCAGGCTTAAGACCGCTTGCAATAACCTTGTGGCTGGCGAACTTTTTATACTTTTTGGAGCTTCTGTCTCCTGATGTCATTAAGGTTTCAATAACTGTTGCGCTGCCCTCATAAGAAGCTGCCAGTTGTTCCGGGAACTCGCTTCCTCCCGCATTGGTGGCCTCCACTACTTGCACTACTGTACCTCTGACGGTTTCGGCTGTATACCAGTCAAAGGCAATACTTGTCTTTGGGTCTCCATTAAAAGTCATGTTCAGCAGCGTTGGAGTTTTGATGCCGGTATCCGGAGACTTCGTCTTAAAACTCCATGTAATATCGTTCTCAGGTGTACGGCCATCCGTAGTCCCCTTAACAAGCTCTTTAGGGACGGTCACGTTGTAAGTTTTGCCGGCAGTGAAATTAGGGTGGCTGACTTTGACTGTGTCTTGACCGAGGAGTGAAGCAGAAATGTTGGTAAGAGGAAGATTGTTTTCTGTGATTACAACTTGATAACTATTGTCGAGGCTGATGGCTTTGTTAAACTTCACGGTGATCTCTGCGTTAAGGGGAACATCTGCAGCCCCTGAAGCGGGAGTTTTGCTTACCTCAAGTGTGGGAGTGTTCCCAGGTTCGCCGCTGCTGCGTGTTCCTTTAATTATCACATCTTTGATTCTGCTTGAGCCTGAGCTGGACACCGTTCCCCCGCTTACGCTTTTCGCAGAGTTTACCACCCAGCGGATATAGAGTACATCTTGATTGTTTGTTCCGGCAGGCAAAGCGAGGTTAGTTAATTTGCAGGAATTATTGGAACAATTAAAATTGTTCTGGGCTAGAACAAGGTTGCCGCCCGTAACATCTATCCATTCCTGTTGATCTATACTGTATTGCACCTTAAAATCCCTGGGTCCTGTACTTGAAGAGGTTTGCTGTGAAGAGAGGAAGATCCCTTCGAAGCCTTGGGTAGAAAGCGTGGCAAGCCAGTATTTTAGGCCCGTTCCTTCATGCCAGCCCTGGTTGCGTACGCTGTTCTCACTTGACTCATAGGTGTACGCATCCGTATTAGTTCCTACATCACGAATGGATGAAGACGTCTGATATACCCCGCCTGTAGCCGGAAATACACCGTTTTCGCCTTTGTCTTTAAAAATCCACTGGGCAATCGTTTCCTGAACTGCAGTTGCTTCATTTACAAGGTCTTCCTCAATTTCTTCCCTTCCTGCTGAGACAAAACCGGTCAACTCCATGGCAAGCAGCAAACCTATAACCATTAGACTGATTACCTTGTAAAATCTATTTTTGAGATAAGATTGGTTGTTATCCATTCAGCCCATCTCCCTCTTCCTTAATCTCACTTATCATCGAACCGCCGTCTCCGAGAAGAACGGCGGTTCTGCCCTTACCTTCCGGTTATTGGAGTTCCCAGTCGGTGACTTGAAGGATTGCCGAATCTGCACCCTTCAGGTCTGTCTCTCCCATGTTCAGCAAATTGCTCCACTGCTTCACACGGTTCTTGCCGTTAGGCGGAGAGTTGTACTCATTAGTATCCACAATCTTGGTCCGTTCTTTATAAAATTTGGTCATAAAAGTCTTCTCATCCGTGCTGCTTCCGGATTTACCCAAAAGCCCTTGAAGGGTCTCGGAGCCGCCGGTAGCTCCATGGTTCAGCGCTGCATCCACGAAGGAACCAATAGTTAATGCCGAGTTAAAGCCGCGTTTGCGGGCCTGCTCCACACTGTATTTAATATAGATATTGTAGAACGTTTTCCACATAGCCTCTCTCCACTCGGGATCATTTTGCAAATTGCCGATTTTTCTGCAGAAGCTCTCTTCGCTTTCATTGATCTCGAGGATCTTCCCTTTCATCGAACCCTTAACACCGATCCGGGCCAATGCGCCTTTAACCGAAGGATTACTCGCGCCTTTGGCAGCGTCATATGCCTTGAACAGATCCGGACCGTCGGGACCGGTATCATTTGAGCCGCCTGTAGTCGCACCGAATATTCCAATCGTATACCCGCGGTCATCATCAATATCTTCACAATATCCGTAAAAATTGATCCAGTTCAGATCGTCCTGCTCCGGTTTGTTGACAAGCATCATAATATTGTTCCACTGCTCACCATCCAGACCTGTGTTGTCACGCAAGAATTGAAGTGTTGCCGGTGAGAAATTAGAATCAGGGTTCCCTGCCGCATAACTTTTCTGTTGAGATGTTTTGGACAGACAGCCATAAGAAAAAATCATTGAAAAACTGAGCAGAATCATCAATGAAAATTTCATCTTCTTGGAAACCTTACTCTTCGTTGAATTTAGCACCGCAATCTCTCCTTTAATTGAATAGTTTAAGCGCTTTAACTTTTAGTGGCAGTGAACCTTATCCCTAACCTATCTGAGCATGACAGCCCTCCTTTTTCCAACACTTGGTAATTCAATTTAAGCTTATCTCAAAAACTTTGTCCAAACAGCACGTATTTTCTTGTAAATATTAATTTTTATACATATGTTGCTACAAACCATAGATTAAGTCTACAATCCTCTTAGGAGGTGCTGAATGAAACCGGTATTTTATGAGTCTACTCTTTTTGACATCAGCCGCAAGAAACAGGTATACACCAGCATGCCTTCAAGACACTATCATGATGCATATGAGATTCTGTATTTAATATCCGGGGATTTTTATTATTTTATAGGGGACAGAACTTACCAGGTTGCGGGCGGAACACTACTATTTATGGATATTCACGAAATGCACAAACTGGTCAATTCCGGCTGCAATATGTATGAACGGGTTACACTCCTGTTTAAAAAAGAATTCCTGCAGCATTTCTGCACCGGCAGTCAATGTGAGGAACTGCTCGAATTGTTCAAAAGTGATTACCGTGCTTTGAAGATGACCGGGATGGATCAATATTTCATCGAACAGCTTTTTCAGAAAATGATCCAGGAGGGGAAGAAGCAAGCCCGCGGATATGAACAGTACCAACAAATATTATTGGTGGAGCTGCTCCTCTATCTTAATCGTAAACTATTTGACAGCCGCGTAGCTTCATTTGTAGAATCCAATCGTACACATAAGAAAGTCCTGGACATCGTTAATTATGTAAATCAACATTATATGGAACCGCTCAAGCTCTGTGAGATTTCACGGCAATTCGACATAAGCTCTTCCTACCTTTGCCGCACTTTTAAAGAATCCACCGGGTTCAGCTTCATTGAATATATCAATAACATCCGCATTAAAAAAGCGCGTGATTTGCTGGTTGGCTCTTCTTTTAATGTTACTGAAATTGCGGGAATGGTTGGGTTCGATAACACCTCCCACTTTGGACGAACCTTCAAATTAATAATGGGCATCTCGCCGCTCTGCTTCCGCAAACAATTTAAGTCTTAATAACAAATCACTGGAATACATCAAGACATTTCATCAAGCCTAACAAATTGCAAGTTTCTTGCCTGTAGTTGGTTTAGCACTTCTTCTAAAGCTTGCAGCATAAAATAAGGAGCATGCCGGTCCGCGCCCGCAGTCTCTCCGCTGTCGTGAAGTAAAACAACGGAGCCATCGGTGATTCCACCTAATAAAATGGCCTGCATCCGGGTTTGACAGGCCCGGATGTTCCAGTCACTCGCCTTCAGCGACCATAGATCAATTCGATACTGCTTGTGCCGAAAGAAATCAAATAGATTGATTAATCCCCAGGGTGGACGGTAATGATTGGGTCTGATTCCGACAATAGACTCTATAATATCAGCGGAGCGTTCCAGATGTTCTCGCCTAATCGTACTGGGCAGCATCAGCCAATTAGAGGTATGGCAGTAATTATGGATGCCAATCTGATGGCCTTCCCGATCCATTCTTCTGATCAGATCTGGATACTGCTCCGCTCGCGCTCCAAGCACGAAAAAAGTAGCCTTCACTTGATGTAACTTCAATAAATCCAGCAACTCCGGCGTATATTTCGGATGTGGCCCATCATCAAAAGTGAATGCCACCTGTTTTTCTACCGTTCCTTTGCGAAAGACACCAAAGCCGCTCACTCGTGTAATCAAACTTGGAATAAACATGTAAAGAGTAGCGGCACATAGTATTCCTCCTATCAGATATGTAAGTATGATTACACCTCCTTATAACAAGCTTAAGACCTATCCAGAGTAGTTCTGTCCGGGTGAAAATCGATTTTTCAGTGAGGCGCGTGAATGGATCAGTAACATCGGGACCAGTTGCTCTGTTCGCCGATTGATTCTTTGTCTCCCTTCAGGATGCATGGCAGACAGCAGCAATCGAAGATAGATGGTGGTGATGCGTTCGAAAACGCCGGACTTTATATTTTGTTGTTCAAAACCAAGACCGTGCGTTAATCCCCGATGGAGCAGTGTAATCCCCAATAAAGCCTTGACCTGCCTGAACTCCGACTGCGATTCGAACGCTTCATTGATTTGCTGCATTGATTTGCGCAGCATGCGAGCCGTTTGCAGTGCGGCACGATCCGATCCTTCGGACCGGATCAACTTCAGGATTCTTTCATTGTCGAGGTGGAGTTCTCCCACCCACTCTCCCTGATTGATGACCGTGGCGTCTTGGCATACAATAGGCTGTCCCCGGTGCTTTTTTAGCATCACGGTACATATACCAAAGCGTGACTTATGTGATCCGCGAAAATGTGAAAGCAACGCAAAAGTTTTTTCCCACATCATCCAGACGGACTGCACCGTGTTTTTACGTATTTTGAAACCCAACTTTTTCACCATCCTTAAAACGGTTATTGTCTCTTATTTCATCCATTGTACCTAACGAAACTTTCTTTTTTCCTAACGTCTACTTCTATTTGACGCTATTCACCGGAATTTCTCTGCGTGTAAATCAGATTTTTTATACAATTATTTTCATTAAGATCTAAATTTGTGGCATCTAGTTAAAAAAACTTTCTGACCTAAAAAAAGGACAAAATTTAGTAAGTCTTAAATTAGACAACTTCTGCAAGAAAATCCAACTACATAAAGAAAAACCCATGTCTCTTGGACATGAGTTTCGGATGTTATCTTTTTGACTAAATCAATCTGGTTTCACTATCATTCCAAACTACCCCACTCTACCACATCTCCGCTGGTGGCCTTCACGGCATAATCACAATCCAGCTTTCCGCACAGCACATACCTCTTCTGCCCAGGATCATACACATATACGGGTGTAAATTCGAACCATCCCTTGAGCTTGTCATAAGCTTCGTCATGGCTCACAGCAATTTTCCCTTCACTCTTGAATTCATCAAACGTATCGAGCATTAGCTTGTTATCCATATAATTTATAACCTTATAATTGTTCGTATCGATGAACAGAAGGAGCTTACGCTGAAAAATACGATTACTTGATACATTCTTCCTCAATGTCGCTTGAATATGTCCTCTTTCCCGATGTAAAGTCTTCAATATCCATTGTCCGGATTCTTCCGGATAGAGCTGGCTTAAACCAATTTCGACTGCGGTTATACATTGGGCTTGTTCTATGTCTGTGATTGAAAATGAATCTGGATGCGGCTCACGTGCTATTGCCTGTTCGATTGTAACCACTTCTTGCAGACGGATCTCCGTCCTTGCGAACTGTCTCGTGTCCGCTTGCTCCCACTGCATTACTTGATCAATATTCAGTCGTGCTCTCGTTCCTGATATCATCTCAAATAGAATTGTGGTTGTTCCATCATTTGTAATGTAGATTTCTTCTATCCCATAGATCGGCAGGAGATGCTTCATCTCGTACACTGGATATTCTATAAGCTGTAGTTGGTTTTTAGCCAGTGGCTCTACCGCTTGAAGCGTGAGAGAATAATCCTCTTTTTGCACAAGGGAGCTGGAAGGAAACTGGCCATAGACACTATAAAAAATAATTCTACCTTCCGCATCGAAGCGTAACTCCATTCGCCCGCCGGGAGAGATGGGTATACCGTCTATACATTCAGCAAAATGATATTCTCCTCTTTCTTCCTTCACTAAGTAGAATTGTTTACCATATTCAAGCCCTACTTCAGCTTCCATCCACTGAATAACGCCGTTTAATTCAATGTTTTGGAACGGTGTTCGATTTGCATAAGATTTCCCTCCAACAAAAATAACACTTTTATAGTTATTGGATAGCAAGTCAAGCGTAATGACTGCAGTTCCTTCCGGATTATAATCTTCCTTCCATTCCTTAATGTGAGAAGGAAACCATTCCATACTAAGCAAATAGTCGGTTTCTCCCAGCATCGTAACTTCACGATAAATTTCATTTGTATGTAAATAGTAGTTGTCCAGTCCATAGGTTTGCTGTGTAGCATTAACTAGTTCTTTGATTCGGAAATCCATATCAGTGCACCCCACAAAATTGATACCTATATCATATCATTACTTAGCAATGATTATGAAGCGCAGCGAATCATATCTCCTACATATTCTACGATCTTATGTAACGGGTTTTGCTGGTGTTCAGAAAATGATCAGTAGCTTGGGGTTTAATAATGCAGAGTGTATCAATCGATTGGACAAGTCAGGAAAATTCACCCTGCTGACTCAGACCTTGCCAGAATACTAAACGTGTATAGTGAACACATATTTTAATGGAGGTATATCATCATGATTGACATCATCGACGGAAATGCGGCATTAATACATTTTTTTCCACTTCCGGCGCATCTTTATTCTAAGAATATTGCTTGTATTGTTGCTGTGGCGCATGCAGAAGAACGGGGTCCAAATTTAACAGGCCTCATAAATGCTCTATACTCGAAGGGATATACAGATCTTGAACATCTATTAAATTCCACATGGAAAAAACTATACCAAGTTCCGAGGTTGGGCCAGCAAAGACTGGTGCTTCTACTTAGTTTACTAGAACGAATTTCTGCAGATCCCAAGACCATAGAAAACTATACAGCTGTCCCTCATGTTACCATCCACAGTAAAAAGGAAATGAAAGAATTAACATTAAAGAGGATCATTAAGAAGTATAACGAAACATCTGTAGAGGTATTAACTGAAGACACCGAAAAAGAAGCTCGTTTAAAGAAAATTAAAGATAGACTCCGAGAAATGGGGATGATCGTATAACAAAACCCCGTCAGTATAGTGAAGTGCACCCCTTAGAATAGACATTGGACAAACCTCTGGGTCATTCCGATTTCTATTCTAGGGGTGTGACTTTCAATTCATTTAGTAATCGCGCGCTGCATCGAACCAGCGTTGAGCCATCTCCTCTGTGATAGGCTGGCCAATCAGGTGGTCAGACTGGCTAAGTTGCCATACCGCTTCACCAAGGTCTTCTCGTTCGGTGGTTTCGATGCCCTTAAGATTGTTGAAGCGCACGGTGAAAGCGGTAATGGCGGCCTCGGCTTCAGCAAAGCTACGGGCTTCGGACAAGGTTACCTGTGCAACGTTGTAAGCTTCATTAGCCAGCTTGGCTAGACGTTTAGCCCAGGAGGAGAATGGGCGGCCAAACTCGGTCGTCCACCACTCTGGCTTTCGTAATTGGCTCACTGAAGCATGGTCGGTCCAAGGACGGGTTTCAGCGCGAGTTTTCATTTGCTTTTTTATACGCTTGCCAGCGCTTTCTTCGACATTGTAGGCGATGAATCTGTCAAGCAACGGCCACGCGTTCAAGGTCGGCAAGTCCCCCAGATCAGGCATGAAGCGCAGCTCCAGATTCGTTAACTGGGTATGATGAGCTAATAAATTCAGGTCGCAGAAGTTTCCCCACAAACTCAGTGATTTAAGGTTTGGGTACCGGTTTAGACACTCTAGCGAGATGGGCTGTCCCAGCGGTGCGTTATGTAGCGTCAAACTCGTTACCTGGTGCAGCTCCCCCATATCGGGCAGCAAAAAAGGGGGATCATTCTTACGTCGGCCGGTGCGCGGTGCTAGTGTAAGAGAAGATGGCATTTCGCCTGTGGCCGAGAAGCGTGATAGATCGCCGGACACACTCAGGCGGAAAGGCTGCTTCGGAAGTATTAGGCTAAGGGACCTCCCGGATGGTTCCAACTCGACATGTAAGCCATGCAAATTGGACTGACTGGCGTCCGCCACCGTGTCTGCAGACAGGATCGGAGTCCATGTCATCTCTTCAATGGGACGTTTCTGTGCCCAGTCAAAAAAGCCTGAATCACTGCCTGTATAATGCAGAAATCGCGGCCAGGGAGAGCCAGCCGGTGTGGCAAAGACATCGAATACGGTCCAATCGATAGGCGCATCAGACGCGACATGAAGGTCAACCTTTTTCCCCAATTGCGACGGACCCATGGATAGACTGCCCACACCGGACTTAAGGACAAGAGTATGACTACGTGGACCTGTCAGGTTGATAGGATAACTACCAACTTCTCTAACAGAACCAGCTGAAGGACCAGCTTGGCTATCATTTGGCATTTCTATCATCCTTTCCTCTAATGCATATCAAGATCTAACTATTCACACCTGACTCTATCTTCTCTGTAATAAATTGTTTGAATCTTGTAAAATACCGCTCTGATGCTTCCCAGCGCCTAAGATCCAAATAGGACATGTCCTGCTTGCCATATTGATCGGGCGGCTGATAATGCCGGGAAACATAAGTTCCATTGTCCACTGTATAAAAATAATACGCTTCATCTGGAGTCCTGATTTCAATCCGACCATGTAGAAGGTCTCCGTCCTCGTCCGTATGCGTTTGACGGAAGCTGTAACATTTAGAGCCGTCCCAGAACCCGCCATTATCCTCCACTTCCGAATATAATTCCCGAATTACAGTGTGTTGCAAAATGTCTTGCACATACTGTACCTCAATGTTTCGTAGATAAAGCTCAGCCATATTAACGCAGGTCAGCAACATCGTCCAGCAATCGCTAATCTCTGCTAGTTGTTCCTGAGACTCTTCTGTAATGTCCTCCCACTCAGACCCTTCTTCTATGGTTCTCTTCAACAAACCGACAGAATGATCTTGCTCAAGCCAAATATAATAGTGATGCCGGTTATCATTCATATAAACGCTAAGATCCCGCTCATCCCCGTCAGCATCAATATGCTCCAGTTGAACTTTGAAAAAAACGTCTTGCTCCCGAAAATTAAAAGAAGGCTTGTCACTTGGCATTAAAATACACTGCGTCAACTTCAATATATTTTCTTCATTGATTGTGTTATGGGTGAAATATAAATGAACAGCTTTCTTGCTAGCGGGGGATTCCTTTATTTTTTTTAGAGCAGAACGGCCTTCTTTAATTACGTTCACCAGTGTGCCAAAGGAAAAGTCCTCCTCATCCTCTTCCATATCCAAAAAAACTTCATCAATCAACACTTCATGAATGTCTACCGGAAGCTCCTGAAATACGCCGTCCCCCTCCCACACATTTACTAAGCATGCGATCGATTTATGTCCGTCCACTTTGAAACTGTACTCGTCATCCTGAACCAAAACCGCAGCGCTGAGATCACCTTTAACAATCGTTTCCCCATGATTGTAGGAGCCACATAATATTTCCTCAATCATCAGGTTGCCCGAAACATAAATTTCCTGACCGCCTACAGCTATATTTTTCGCACTCATAATACCGGTCACCAAAAGCCCTATGGCACCATCCGTTTCTTTATTATAAAGATTGTCTACAGTAAAATTTCCTTCTATAAAAATGATGATTACCTCTTTTTGTTGCGGGAAAGGTTGCTCCCAATCTAGATTAAGAGAAGGCAGCGTCAAATCCCCTTCATAGTAAGCGGCAAGTTGCTCGTCACTAAAATCTTGGTAAAACTTCGCCCACCAAGATCCTTCGGGAAATTTATCTGCTAGTTGGCTAATAGGAATGAATCTGAAAAGATTGCTCATAAATTATTTTCCTCTCATTTTAAATCCGAATATAGTAGACGATTTCCGAAAGCGGAGGCTTCTACTCCGCCGCTTCCGCCAACCATACTTGCATAGCTGGAGATTCTGCCCGATTCAAACGGAGGGCGATTTCAGTATTGATCTCATCCGGAGGCATGACTTCGACAAGGACGCATACTGACTCTCGCAGTTGATTCAAGGCAAACACACCTTCATCATCGAGTATTTTCATCGCCAGTTCCATGGCTTTCAGCCTCAAATCAAACTCGCGATTCCCTTCGTCATCCTCAAGAACCGCAATGAAAGAACGATCGGTAAATCGTTGTTTAACATTATCAAAGTTCTCATCGCCGAAACAACAATAGGGCGAATCCGCATAAGACCATTTGATAAGTTCCGCAATCGTCGATGCCGGTGTGTCACTTTCGACGCCTTGCCTGGCTGCTTCTACCTCCAAAGCTTCCCACGACCAGGCGGAGATACTTGGCGCATGTCCCTCGCCAGTAGTGTAAAGGGTACAGTAATAGTAACGTTCGCCATTTTCAAAAAGAGCGCGAAAAGACGTTCTAGCAGCATCGGCGATCTCTATCGCCAGCCTCTCTATTTCTTGCATCTGCTTCCTCCTTTCCGTTAGTGGATCCGTTCAGGCAGGATGTCTTCTATTTGCTCCAGCCTTCTAGAAATGATATGGCGGTGCTTTTTCTACTACAAGGTTATCAGGATGAACATCAGTTGGCTCATAGTCATTCATACGGAGAAGGATATACTCAATCTCTTCTAATGGCATCTGCAATTTCTGGCTGACTTCATAAAGATCCATGTCTTGCGAAAGTAGGTCCTGTGCTTGATTTAACTTTCCATTTAGCCAATTGTTTTCGAGCATCCATTTTTTCACTAGGTCCAGTAGTTGATTTTGGTTTTCCTTAACTGCATGCTTATTATATTTAGCAACTGACTCTGACAAATAGTTAAAAAGGTGAATACCTAATCCCTCACGTTGCTCATGCTTGGACATCCGTTGGTACTGCTCATAACTTATGCTGATATCTAATTCGAGGGTATGATCCCTGCTATCAAACCGTCTGGATGTTTTTCTACCATAACCTTCAGGTAAAACACGCAACACAAAAAAGATATCATAGGGAAACTCCCATGTATTTGCTAATTCCTCTAAGGGCAGCAGTTCATCTCTCAATTGACCCACACACGTTCCATGTGTATCCAAAGTAAAAACTAGTTTCATGCCTACCTCCCTCTCCCAGACTTACGGAGCACCCAGATTAGCTGTTATTTTCTGAAATCGCTTCGCAGCCTTTCGACAAGAGCCACTGCTCCATTACGGCAAACGCCTGCCCCATATCCTGTTCATAGAAGATGGCCACCTCTTGCTGGTAGGCATAATTCAACCGTACATATCCTCCCAGCTGCCGGTAGAACAGGAAACAAACATAGGCATTCTCAATAAACAAATCCGGTGGGAATTCATGTTGGCACAATCCAGCCAGTTCGGGTAGCGTAAGCTGGTCCTGCCCTTGTGGCAAACGCAAAAAGCGATGGCTGCGAGTGCCCGTCCACGGTTCATAATAGACGCTCTCCCCTTGACTGATTCCATACATCTGACGATAAATTTCGTCCAGCACCAAGGCGTACAACCCTTCGTCTTCCTGCTCCCCTGCCTGCAGGGAAATCGCCTTTACGTGCTCCGCATGCCGAGGTAGCCAAAGCAGCCCAGCTGTCTGGGGATGTATTGCCAGAAAATCTCCGTCCACCGTTGTACCTATAACGATACACTCACCGATCTGTTGTTCAGTAATGGGGCTATACTCGTCATGCTCCCATAATCCGTATTCTGCAAAAGGTTTGAGCACCTCCGCATCCGGAAACTGAACATTCAGCCACCCTCTGTAAGTCCCTTCGCCGAATCGCCGCAAAAACCGGAGGTAGCCCGGTGGATAAACAGTGGCGTCTTCCTTTGCAAGTGCTTGGTTTTGACCATCAGACAGCGGTTTTGGCCGAGATACGATGTACATAAATACTCCTCCTGCTGCCCCAACATGCAACTCTTCCAGATAAGAGAATTCTATAAAATATTGCAGGTTGAGCAGCTTTTTTATCCAAGATAATACTGAAATTTTAGAGAGTGCAACATATCAATCCCCAATTTTTGAATTCTCCAGCTTGGCCAATGCCTCGGTGTAATTTGCCCTGAACTATTTGCCACCCGTCACAAGCCCATATTTATTGAAAATCCACGATTTGCTCAAATCTTGAATCGCACCATGGCTTATACGCACAGAAGGCTTTTGCTCCTTCATAGCATCTGCATCATGCGCCGAGAAGCGAAGCGGCTTTGTCATTTTTTTAATAGCACCCGTTATTTCATCGAAAAACGTATATGTTAACGGCTTATGATCCCGAATATCCTCATAGATATAATACTTCCCTTTTTCATCTTCCAAATCTATTTGAAAGCCTTTAGGAAATGATAGCAAGATACACGGCAGTTCATCCTCTGCCCATTGTCCGTAATATGGAAAATAGACACTCTCATTTCTCGCGAAAAATCCGGAGCTTTCATTATCAGACGTAACAGAAATGGAATAAACAAAGAAAGGGGGACCCTCATTCCTTTTTTTCTCTGCCGTAAAATAATGATAAAAGGTCTGATATGCTTCATACACCTGTTTCAGATCATGCTCTGTCTGGGCATAATTGATTAGATGAAATTGCGCTTGCTTATGTTCAAAACGCTTCAAAACGCCTTCAAACTCTTCCGGCCTGATGAAGAATCTAAGTTTATAAAATCCGCTGTTCTTTAATTTATCCATTTCTTTTCGCTCACCGCCATGTATTAAAATGTCATCTCAGAGGTCCTTAGCCATTTACTCGTGTATTTTCAAAATTCATATTTCACAAATCGATTTTTGAGAGCTTCTTCGTACGGGATCCACTCCCAGTCACTCCATAAAGACATGCTTACGATTTCTGACAGCTTATCTACGGCTTGTCCCGGACTCGTAATGCCAATGAAGCCGTCAAAATCCTCATTACGGATATCCAACGCTTTTCGCAAGTAATCATCATTGAGACGCTCTTCCCGGAGTTGTTCATATTCATCCCTCGTCCACTGCTCACAAAAGATCTTTTCGGCTTGAATGTCTCCATTCTCGAACAACGACAACTCGAATATCTCCTCATTCATATATCCGGCGGTCATCACTGGCTCCCCGGTAAGCTGGGACAACGTTTTACCGGCCTTCTTCACCGTACCCCATACAAAATAATCGTGGAGCACGCTGATCCAGTTTTCGTTGCTTTTGCTTACATACATGACAACCTTGCTCTCTGGAGCTTCATGATTTTTCTTGCCTAATACTTTGGCATGCCCTTCGCTTAGCTCTCTTAATGCTTCGACAGTCTTCTCAAGGTTATTCGACTTGATATGCAAATTTGCGAATGATCTTCCCACGAAATGGCCTCCTCTAATCGCTTTTTTAATCAGCCGGATTCTTATTTATATCCTATTGATCGGTTCTATGAATGTCTCATATTTCCATTATAGTGATCGCTTGTCCTGAGTCTACCTACTTTTCACCTGGATTTTAGAAATAACCTTTGCACAAAAAGAGTTATAAACTTGACCGTTCAGCACAATCTCTAGTCCCTTCCCCACTCCGCTCTTAAAAAAAGGAGGGTATCCCTCTGCCATTTTATGACGTTTAGGACACCCTCTGTCGAGCTATTCCGCACCCCCACAACACTCTTCATCTTTCCAAAACAAAATTTTTTCGTCGTCACTTTACGTAAGGTTCAGCGCGCTGGCTGTAACGGCAAGTTCTGATTTTATATTACCGTTCGATCAATCCTTACTCTAGGCAGTTACCGACTCGCTGCCTCGATGATCCAGTCGGTCAAATCGTTGATTTGTCTTTTCACGGCGATTGGGTCGCGGTACCAGGATTGGTTCTCCGTCCATAAAAATACCCGATTGTTGCGAATCGGCTCTAGCGACCCCCAGATTGGATCAGCCTGCAGCGATTCCAAGCTGGCTTCCGTCGTCAGAATCAAATAATCACCCATGTACTCCGAAAGTTTCTCCAGCGAAAATTCATAGTAGGATTCCTTCAGCATAAATTCTGGAACCGTCGTCGGCGGCTTCAGCCCCATTATTTCATACATCAGCCGGCCGCCTCGTCCCGATTTCGGACCAAAAAGGCTCACGTTTCCATCGTACTCTTGCATAATCGAAAGCGTCTCTCCTTCGGGAACGGCTTGTTGGACTTTCTCCCGAATGTCTGCAATTTCCTTCTCGAATTGTTCGTTCCATTTCTCCGCTTCCTCACGTCTATCCAGCAACTCGCCAAAATACAGCATTTCTTCCTGAATGGATACAAACTGATTGTAAGGAACCGATACCGTAGGTGCGATCATCTGATATTTCTCGACTACCTCAGGCTGTGGATTATGCGTTATGATTAAATCCGGATTGAGTTCCAGCAGCTTCTCTAACGAGTCGCCTACATCCGTCACGACGTCCAGCATTCCCTCGAGATAAGGACTCGACATCAAGAACGATTCGGCTGCGATCGGCTGGACTTCCAGAGCAAGTACGGTGCCGAGATAAGAAATTGCCGCTACGCGCTGAGGGTGTGCAGGAACTTCGACATCGCCGAAAGCGGTCTTGACTACCTTGATCTCAGAAGATGCCAAAACCTCTGACTCTTGAGTAATCATGGTTGGAGAAGCGCTGACGGCAACCTGGCTGTTCGTTGCACCTCCGTTGTTCACCGACCCACCACAAGCTGTTAACATCACGGTCAAACATAACAGCATCACTGCATAAAAACTTCGGGTTGCTCTAGTCATTTTATTCGCCCCATCCTGTTGAAATTGATAATCAATATCACTCACATAAAAAGGATAGCTTAATGACCGGCTTAGAACAACGGACGATTGTGACCTATTCCTTGCATAATCTGAAACGAACTGGCCGTATCGTTTACGATATTGACCTGGCGTCATGCCGGCATGCTTTTTGAACATGCGGCTGAAATAAATGAGGTCCGGATAACCGACATGTGATGCTATTTCCTGTTGTGTTGCTATCGTGCCGGCCAGCAGAGCCTTCGCATCTTCCATTCGGAAACGAATGACGTAGTCCAGCGGACTGAGCCCTGTCTGTTCTTTAAATTTTCGCGATATATATTGTTGGCTGTAATTCAATTGCCGAGCAAGCTCCTCAAACGAGATCGGCTGGCGATAATTCCTGGACAAATGTCGAATAACTTGCTCCGATAAAGATGGCTCGCCGGCTCCGAACAGACGCTCCCTCAGGACAGCGTGAACGAAGCGGATAAAGTCTCCCTTGGCCGACAGCCGGGTCAATCCGTCGTCAGATTTAAGCCAACCGTCGCGTATCGTTTGAAGCAGCTCAAGCATGGCCAGCGGTTCGCCAGGCGGGAACCCCCAGCTTTCCAGAAACGGGTCGGATTCCTCCATCATCATATGAAATTCGCACGAGGCCGAAGCGGGGAGAAACGCTTTGTAGAGTACGATATATACATTCAGCGCTTCTCGGCTCCGAACCGTCACCAGAGAGCCTTTGCCGGCGTGTAGTACATGGAAACGATCGCACAGCCATACCTCATCGTCAACCCACAACTCGCCTTGTCCTTGAAAAGCGAATAAAAATGCGCTTGCCGGCAAACGGTATTGATTCAAATCGTTGTCGATTCCGGCCTGCTTTAGCCGTACGTCCAGTACACTCATAATCACCTGGTTCCATATTTGTATAAGTTTCAGAACATCCATAACTGATTCGCAAACTCCCTTTAAATTCTCAAGAGATAATCATTCTCAATTGAATCATGTTTCTAAACACAATAACGAATACGTCTAGCGCTGTCAATAAGGTGTTGCCGAATGAGACGAGGATGCGAATAGCGAGGCATACGGCTATTTTGCCGGAGCCTAGCCCAAAAGCAAAAGACGCTGATCCGCAAACATACGTGCGGAACTAGCGTCTATCAATGAATCGTGAGGGCCCTTTTTTTGATCTCACAATTATCTTAATCATTGGCATACTTTTATGTCGCCTGCTTAGTAAATGCCTGTCTCTTTCGCAAGGGAATTTTTGTAGGCTGCAATTTTGTCTTTCAACATCTTCTCTGTGGCTGTTAAGTTTCTGATTTGGCTCTGTATAGAGTTACTATGATTCTCAAGAAGGTTCAAGCGGGCTTGGGCCGTATGCTCTCCTTCTAAATATAACTGCGCATATTCTCTAATTTGTGAGATCGGCATTTGGGTTTGTTTCAACCTCATCACAAATCGCAGCCAAGCAAGATTGGAGTCATCATATATTCTTTCTCCATTCGCATTCCGCATCGGAGCAATAATCTTTTCCTTTTCATAATATCTCAGTGTATATGCGGTAATCCCTAGTAATTTGGCTACATCGCTGATCGTATACATATAAGCCCCCGAATCTATGTTGATTTTAAGAGTCCCCATAATTATAAAAAATATTTGACTTAGAGTAAACTCTAAGCTTTATGATTACATCGTTGTTGAAACACTAAATATTCTTGTAAAAACGGAGGAATTCACATGAAATATACTGTAATTACAGGCGCCAGTTCAGGTATAGGTTTTGAAACCGCTCTAGCCTTTGCGGCTCGCGGTAAAAACTTAATTGTTACAGCCCGCAGAAGGGAGCAACTGGAGGAGCTAAAATCTGAAATCAATCATAACTCCCCCGATATAGATGTCGTTATTCGAGTAACTGACTTATCCGTTTCTAGTAATGCTTATAAGCTTTATGAGGATCTACAAGGGTTCGAAATCGAAACTTGGATCAACAATGCGGGGTTTGGAAATTTCGCTTCAGTGGCCAAGCAAGATTTAGATAAAATTTCTGCAATGCTGCATCTGAACATTGAATCGTTGACGATCCTTTCCTCTCTATTCGTTCGTGATTATTCCAATGTTGAAGGAACACAACTAATCAACGTTTCATCCGGTGGCGGCTATACGATTGTGGGAAATGCCATTACGTACTGTGCGACTAAGTTCTATGTGAGTGCCTTTACTGAAGGACTCTCTCATGAGTTGAAGAGTCAAGGTGCACTTATGCAGGCTAAAGTGCTAGCACCTGCCGCAACAGAAACAGAATTCGCGAAGCTTTCTTTCGATATCCCCGAATTCGAATATCATGGGACTGTGCCGAAATATCATACCGCGAAGGAAATGGCTGGATTCATGCTTGACCTGTATGATAACGATCATGTTGTGGGGATTGTTAATGGTTTGACGTACGAGTTCGAGTTGAGAGATACCCTCTATAATTATGTGGCGAGCACGCGATAAGCTCATCTTGTAATGGCAAGTTAAGAAGCATTACCATCCATTACGGATCGCTATGCTTTGACAATGATGTATCAACTAAATCCCCTATCAAAAAAAGGCTGCCAATCCCTTCCGGGCGGCAACCTTTGATTTTCACTCTACGACAATGCCAACATCGCGTTCATATCTTCCTCAGCAGTAGTAATTAGCTTCAATCCAAAAAGCTCTACCAGAACATCCAGTACACCTGGTGAAATGAACTCGGGTGGCTTGGGTCCGATGCGAATGTCCTGAATGCCGAGACTGAACAAGCCTAGCAGAATGGCTACTGCTTTTTGCTCAAACCAAGACAACACGATGCTGACAGGCAGCTCGTTCACCGTACACTCAAATGCCTCAGCCAGAGCCATGGCAATCTTCACTGTAGAACCGGAATTATTACATTGCCCAAGGTCAATGTAACGCGGAATACCGGTGTCTCCAACGGTGCCATAATCTACGTCATTAAAGCGGAACTTTCCGCAAGAAGTCGTTAAAATGACAGTATCGTTCGGTAAGGAAGTCGCCAACTCACGGTAGTAATTCCCGCCAGTACCTGGCGCATCACAGCCAGCAATGACGAAAAACCGGCGGATATGCCCGTCTTTGACAGCTTGAATGATCTCTGGTGCTAACCCGATTACAGTTTCATGATGATATCCGGTCGTAAGTACCAGATCTGACTCTACATCAGCCGCAGGTAGGGACAACGCACGATTAATTAATGGGGAGAAATCGTCGCCCGTTATTTTCTCTACACCTTCCAGCCCCGCTACTTCATATGAGAAAAAGCGGTCTGCATACGTGCCTTTAATCGGCATTACACAGTTTGTGGTAGCAAGAATTGCACCGGGAAACTGCTCGAACAATCTACGCTGATCATACCATGCTTTGCCGATGTTGCCTTTCAGATGCTTATACTTTTTGAGTGCAGGATATCCATGCGCAGGCAGCATTTCTGAGTGGGTATAAATGTTGATGCCTTTCCCCTCTGTCTGCCGCAGTAATTCCTCCAGCGCATATAAATTATGTCCTGTTACAACAATACATTGACCTTCAATTTTGTTCTGACTGACTGTGATCGGTTGCGGAATGCCAAAGCGGTCCGTATGCGCACGATCCAGTACATCCATGATGCGAACCGCCGCTTCCCCGACCTTCATAGCCATCTCCAAATGTTCCTGTGTATTAAAGTTGGAATTGGTCAACGTCATATACAAAGCTTCGTGGGTGATACGATCCACCTCGGGATCGCTATATCCTAGCTGCCGGGCATGTGTCGCATACGCTGCAATTCCTTTTAATGCAAAAATCATCGTATCCTGCAAACTCGCAATGGTTTCATTTTTGCCACATACCCCTACAACGGTGCATCCGCCATTCGGTGTCTGTTCACATTGGTAACAAAACATATCGTTATCCTCCATATCTAGATAATCATTCGTTACTTCCAACGTAACAGAACACCAAAGCTTGAGTTGTGATTACACACACATTTTTTTAGATCAAGCAGATTTAAATGTCCTTCTATTTATAACAACCATTAATACAATAACGCTTAAACAAATGAAAATATTAATCTCAAAAACCAATTTGAACGCCTGCAACTGACTCCCTTGTCCTGTCTCTCCACTCATCACACCAAGTCCAAGTGCTGAGCCAAAGACCATACCCGCATTTCTTGTTAAAGCAATTAATCCGCCAATCGAACCCACGTGTTCCCGAGGTGTCTGCTGCATAATGAAGCTATTATTAGGAGAGGCAATGAGCCCCATACCAAGGCCAATAAGAGATAGAATCGCCGCGATTCCATAAATCGGTATATGATCTAAATACACCAGTAACAAGATAAACCCGCTTCCCATACAGCTCAGTCCCATAAGCATCAGACGATGAGAGCCATAACGGTCGGAGCAGTAGCCTGCGAGAGGGCCTGCAAACGCCAAGGCAATGGGATAAGCCGCCATAATATATCCTGTCGTAGATGACGAGAACGGAGCCGACACCCCCATCAAATAAAATGGAATGAGGACAAGCAATGTATTAGATAAAATAAAAGAGGCACAGCTAACGATCAAGCCTCCCGCTACAGTTGGAATTTTCAATGCTTGTAAGGGTAGAAAAGGAGTCTTTTGCTTCCGCTCCCAGAATAGAAAAGTAATCAACAACAAGGAAACCCCCACCAAACTTGTCATTGTCCACACGGACACCCAGCCCCATTTGCTCCCATTTGTTATTACGAGAAGGACCAAGGTGATGAATGCCATAAACAAGCTGGCCCCCACGAAGCTGATAGCACCCGGCTTGCGCTCTTGCACACGGTTCGGGATGTACCGATATGCCATAATTGTAGCCACAATCGCCACAGGAACATGGATTAAAAATAACCATTTCCAGCTCAGCCACTCTGCAATCAAACCTCCCGCTATAGGTCCCGTCATCCCGCCCAGCGCGACAGCTGTACTTAAAATTCCGAGTGCACGACCTCTTTGCTCTTTCGGCATATGAATGGTGATGAGTGCAATATTAGTTGCTTGGAACATCGCAGCTCCTACTCCCTGTACAACTCTGAGCGTTAGCAATATTGGCAGATTAGGTGAAAAAGCGACCAGGATAGAACCCACAGTAAAAATCACAAATCCAAGATTGTGAATCCGGCGAAAACCATAACGGTCTCCCAGTTTCCCCATAATAGGAAGAAGAGCCGTAATCACTAGCAGATAACCTGTTGTGATCCATAATCCCTTCCCAAGCTCTGTCTGAAAATAATTCACAATAAAAGGAAGCGACACATTCACAATTCCAGCTGTAAAATGGGAAATAAACGCCCCCATACAAATAGCCGCCATCATTCCCAGCCGCTGCCCGTGTGTGCTTTTAAACTCTATATCTTTTGCTGCCATCATGTTGATCCCGTCCCTACTCATATTGTTTAAGAATTACTAACAATTATAAGTAGATCCCTTGCAAGAACAATCCCATAAAGATGGGATGGGAATGGTTTAGGCGAATATGTCTATCAGTATAGGTGACGAAAATCAGAGATAATGCAAAACAGCAAAAAGCGGCACATTTAAGTGCCGCCACTGAATTATTATCTATAAGAGTCATGCGTTGGGCGAAACAAATCTTCTTCGGAACTTCTGACCATAGAAAAATGTTCGACATTGTAGTGCCCATGTAATGTTTTATTGTGATGCTTGATGATTTGTTCTGCACTTAAAACATCATTGTCCGTTGTAGAATGACCATCTCCGACCAATGTAACATCCATGCCGCTAACCGTAGCCGTCCGAACCGCAGTATCGATGCAGTGTTGAGTTTTACATCCCATAATCACCACATGCTCAATCTGCTGATCTTTCAGATATTGTAGCAGCTCAGTTCCGTGAAAAGAATTCGTTGCCAGCTTATCAAAGATTTTGGCATTTGCAGACCTGTTGATTTCATTGTGAACTTGAAAGCCTGTACCTGTTCCTTCAGCGACATCTAGATCCCTAACGAACACAACTTCGACATCGGCTTCTTTTGCTTGTTCAATCACTTTATTAATATTCCGGATAAGCTGCTCTTTATTGAATACTGCACTTTCCTTTTCGTTTCCATCCATTAATTCTTGTTGTGCATCGATGATTAATAATACCTGATTCAAATGATTTTCCCCTTTCGAATGGTGGGGAAACGTCAACACGCTTGATCAGTTAAACGTTATCCCCATATCATTTTGCAAGCTGACATTGTTTTTCATAATATCTACCTCCCAATAAAAATGGTATATAAACTTTAATCTTATAATTTAAGACTTTTTTAGTTTACCATATTTTTAAAATGTACTCTCTAAAAACTTTGATTGCTACATCCATTGATACATCATAAAAATGGTGGAAATCAGATTAGTCAGCCCGTGCAGAACCCAACCTGGAATGATCGAACCGCCGGATAATTTCTCATCCAACATTCCGATGCTCCAACCCACAAAACCTGTAAGAATCATTACAACAGCAGAATTCAATAATCCGGAACTGCTGTATAACAGCACAGCATGTACGACACCAAATAATAAAGCTTGAGCACAGTTTCCAATTCCGAATCCGAATTTCGAACTTAACCGTTTACCAATGAAACCGCGGAACAGAATCTCTTCGGACAAGCTAGTCTGCAACCAAGAATAAATCAATGCCGGAATCAAACCTTTAAGACCTGTACCATAAAACTGTGAGCTGGCCAAAGTATTCTTATCCAGCATATAGATTGCTGTAAGCATTCCCAGGCTGGTGAATATAGTCATGGTAAGTATAAACCATAGTATGAACTGCTTCCTAGAAAGCAATTGGGGTTTCTTCCAGCCAATCCACATGGCAAAGGATGAAGTTGTTCTGCTTGTAAAAAACCAGTATGTATAAGGAATGATGCTGAATAAGATGAGCTGAAGGACTGCACTGATGAGCAATGACAATGTCAACGGAATACCCTCCCTTTAATAAGAACAGCCTCAATATATCATGGACCGCTGCTTACCAGCGGAAAGAGACCGTAACTTGCAGGTTAGGTGGAGTAGTTGGTTGCGGATTGCTACTCAGGCAGTGGTAATACCGCCAACATCATGAACTGCCCATTCTCATATCTGAAACTGACGCTTCCTTGAAGCTGTTGAACCGCATACTCAATGCTTTCGATTCCGAACCCTCTACGCCCAAAGTTCCGCTTGCTGGACAAAAAAGAGCCCTGCCCGTCCTCTGTAAGCAGAGATGCTTGATTCTTTAAAGAAATCACCAATAACCCGTCGCTATAAATCACTTCCAGCTCAATAACATTCTGCTCTGACTCTGGTAATCTCTGAACCCCTTCGATTGCATTATCTAATGCATTGCCTAAAATAATTGCAATTTCAACCTCTTTGCCTGCAAGTGACAGGTCCTGCGGGATGCGAAAATGAGATTGCATTGTAACTTGATGTAGCTCGGCTTTGGCGAACTTCTCATTATAGATGGCATCAATAGCTATATTTCCAGAAGAAATATACTTTTCTCCTGCCTCCTGTGTCGAAGCAAGCTCCGCAATATATCGCTTGGCTTCTTGTACAGCTCCTTCATCCAGCAGAGAATGAATAAGGATCAACACATGGTTCAGATCATGCCGCAAACGCTGTGCTTCCTGATTATCTTTCAGTTTACTCGTGTAATCCTTCACTTGCTGCTGAAGCACATGATTATGCAATTCTATTTGCATCCGTTTCATTAACTTTTGATATATAAACATTACAGCCACATTAACTACAAGAATCCCAAGCAGGATGAATACAAAATCAAACGGAATATTAAAAGGTTTATCACTGGAATGTCTCAGATTCACAATAATAATAAGCAAAGAACCCGCCGAAACAAGATTCAGCACAGCCCAATCCTGATTCGACAGTAACATAGAGGTGTCCACTTTGAACAACCGCAGCAATAGCAGACATAACATGATGCTTAGCAAAACAACAAATAGGAAAGCAAAAGATAACCACCAGAAATTAACTGTATCTATTCCCTCGGCATTGAGTGGGATATGCTGAATCCCATACCATACCAGCATCTCAATAACCACCGTAAACACTGTATAGAAACTGCTAAAGAACAGCTTTTGTAGCACACTGCCGCGGAAATAAATAATGGTAATCAGACTATACACAAGCAGGTGAAGGATGACCGAATCAACTAGAGGTAAGCTAGCAGCGGTAAGCGATTTAATTATATAAAAGATAATAAGACAACCTATAAATGACTGTTTGCTCCTGCTCAGGATCAGGAATTTCTTGAGAAAAATATAAAATGTGACCCCTTGCGGGACATATATAAGGACGAGCATAAATACACCAAAAAAATAAGGACTAATCTCCCGGATGAAAGACATTTATCTTAAGAGCCTCTTTTCTATAAAGGCATGGTAGGACCGTAAAGAATCAGAGCTTCTACTGCGGCTGACGGGAAGCTCCACCCCGTTCTTCAGCTGAATAAGTTCTTTGCTTAAAGAACGAACATACAGCCAATTTACTAGGAATCCCGTATGTACGCGACAAAAATCATGTGATCCCAGCTGTCCTTCCAACTCTCTCAGTTTGCCATAATACGAGTAAGTCCCTTGTTCAGTACAAAGGACCAATTTTTTGCCTCGTTCTACCGTGATATACATAATATCATCTACCCTTAAATTATAGCTCATATGATGGATTGAGAATGACAGCACGTTGTTTCTTTGCATGCATTGCTGAATGGCTTTGACTGTGGCGGTCTGCAGTTCATGTTCATCAATGGGTTTCAGTAAATAGCGAAAGGGATGAACCGCAAAGCTTCTTCTCATATAACTTGTATGGCTGGTGACATAGATAATTAATACCCTGGCATCTTTGAGCCGTATCTTCTCTGCGACTTCTATACCGTTATACTCGGGCATCTCCATATCCAGATAAACTATATCGTATGCGGTAGTCGTCATTGCCTGAAGCAGGGTTTGGCCTGATTCAAAAATCTCAATAGAGGCAGTCATCCCTTGCAGGCTAGTTATCTGCTTCATGAGTAATTCTTCCAACCGCGAGGCATCTTGCCTCTGATCGTCACAGATTGCAATGTGAAGATTCATATTATGTATCCCTCCAAGTGAACGTAATTCTATCATATTATAATTTGAAAAAATATGAAGAACCGCCAAAAAGCCGATCCTCTCGGACCGGCCTATAAACTCTTTTTTACAGGGAAGTTTCTACCCTAGTCAATTCATCGGAAGAGCGGACGCCAGCCGCCGAAACTGGATGAAAATAAACAGAGCGGTCAGCATCACCACAATTCCTGAACCGAGGAACCATAGCTGCACACCGTATCGATCCACCACAGGTCCTGCCAACAGCAGCCCAATTGGCGAAGACAACATCATAATGCTGGTCACGAGTGAAATGACACGCCCAAGCATCTCGGGTTCAAAAGAACGTTGGATCATCGCCATGAAGGGACCGTTGAAGAAGGGTGCCGCACTGCCCATCAAGAACGAGAGAATGGCAAAGATCACAAATGCATTCGGACCAATCAAACCACTGATCACACAGGTAAGACCGATGACTAGCAGACCTACGCTCATATAGCTAATGTCGCTCCATTTAGATGAGAACATCGACAATAGCAGACCACCTAAAATCATCCCGATGCTGAACACCGCTTCCACCAGGCTGGCACTGTATCCTCCACGGCCAAAATGAGACAATGTCATATAAGGAAACAGTGTCGCTAACGGCATAAATGCGATACTAAACACCGCAGTAGCCCCCGTAATCAACACAATGGGTTTCGCTTGAATGAGTGCGTTCCAACCCAAACGGAATTCTTGAACGAAAGACGGCGCAGCTGAAGACTGCACTTTAGGCTGATGGATCTTCACCATGAACAGCATCAGATTCGCAATCAAAGCCCCGGCCACATCGAGTAGTAATACTGCCCCGAGCGAAGTTGCCGAGTAAACCGCTATCCCAAGTGCAGGACCAATTACATTCGAGAAAGAGAACACCATCTGCTGCCAGCCCGCGACTCTTGTCAATTCTTCTTCAGGTGCAATCAATGGTACAGCCGCCTGAAAAGCCGGAGCATGAAAGGCTGATGCCGCCGAACGCAAGCTCAGAATGACATACACAAAGCCAAGTCCCGGTTCCCCCCACATGAAATAAATACCTAATATCAGACTGAAGAGCGCAATTGCGCTATCAGCAATAATCATCGTTATTTTACGATTCCAACGGTCCAGCCAGACCCCTACAAAAGGACCCAAGACCGCTTGCGGCAAAAACGCTGCCAACCCAGCAATCATCAAAACTGCCGCTGACCCTGTCGATTCCGTCAAGTGCCAGATCACCGCGAATTGAACCATCGAACTCGTGAGAATCGAGAAAATCTGTCCGCTAAAAATAAGGGCGAAGGCTTTTTTCCATTGTATTTGCATAAGGTCATCTCCTTTGGTTAAAAACTTAAATAAACTCATTCCATGAGCATAGGCACACTGAAACAGGCACATCACAAATAAACTCATTTCCATATCTCAAAAAAATGAATGAGTCCACTTGTCTTGCACCACTGATTACCATAAACGAATGGAATGGGTCACAAGGAGCACCTCCTGGAAAAAATTATGTTCATTATAACATCGCATCTCTTCCCTGAGCCAGTTCCAATTGTTCTTTTTACGAAAAATTTGATCTATCTCTATCTTCCGAATAAATTCCTAAATAAGGGAGAAGATAAAAATCACTTAACATCTCATTTATTTAAGGAGAATTGCATGCGGAAATTTTTTAACGCCAAGACACCTCCGTCTAATCCTAAGGTGCACCCTCAATTGGAAGCCGAAAATGAGCTTTCAATGAAGGATCTTTTTTCCCATGCTATCTCTGCGTCTCTCGAAGACAACTTACAGATTATTAATAAATGTTTTGCCAATTGTTCGGACTTAAAGGTTATTCCATGGCATTATGGCCCGGATCTTAAGTATGAAGCCTCATCCGTCTATTTCAATACACTTACTAAGTCTGACCCTACAAATTATTTTAAAGATGTCTTGCAGAATTTAGTTCCGCATGAGCTGGGTCCCACCTTGGACGTAACCGTTGAAGATGTCATCTCCTATTTTGAAAAAAATGGTGTTTCATCACCGCTGCTTGAATTAATGGACAATATCGGTCAAGCCATTAAGGGGATTCTTGATGGGAAAGTTGTCCTTTTCTTTACAGGTTGGCAAAAAGCCGTTGCCTATTATGCCTTCGATGTAGAACAGCGCCAAACCTCTGAGCCCATTTCAGAGCCTACTGTTCAAGGTCCCCACGTCAGCTTTATAGAAAGCTTGGAGCGTAATGTAGGTGTTATTCGTAGTATGCTGAAATCTACTAATCTTAAGTTCGAGTTCTTTACCTCTGGTAAGCAGGTTCAAAGAACGTTGTCCTATGGTTATCTGGATGGAGTAGTCAAACCAGAAACATTAAATCAATTCAAACAACGGATAGCAAGTATTGATCAGGAAGAAATTCTTGACGTTTCCTATCTCGAAGAGTGGATCGGTGATTCGCTCTACTCACCATTTCCACAAGTCCGCTATACAGAACGACCGGATACAGCTATAACAGCTCTGCTAGACGGAAAGATTATTGCTATGGTTAACGGAAGTCCTTCCATTCTGATCTGTCCCGGGAATTTCATGGAGTTTTTTACGAATAGCGAAGATTATTACTACCGGACCATTTTTTCATCATTGATAAGAATGATTAGGGTCGCTGCCTTCATCATCGCCCTGCTGTTACCCAGTACCTATATTGCCTTATCCAACTTCCATTCCGAACTAATTCCCACAGTTCTGCTGCTTGCCATTCTAAACACACGCGAAGGAATCCCCTTTCCGGCTATGGTTGAAGCTTTGATCATGGAGTTTTTCTTTGAGCTATTGAGAGAGGCGGGCATACGCTTACCCAGACCGATTGGATCGGCCGTCAGTATCGTTGGGGCTTTGGTCATTGGACAAGCTGCTATTCAATCGCAGATTGCCTCTCCGGTCATGGTCATTGTCGTCGCTTTGACGGGCATTGCCTCATTTGCGCTACCTCAATACAATATGGCAATTGCGCTGCGGATTTTACGGTTTCCCTTAATGATTCTCGCGGCAACATTCGGAGGACTTGGCATCATGGTCGGTTTTATTCTAATTTATCTCCATCTGGCTACCTTGCGCTCTTTAGGAGAACCGTATTTAGACTCGTTAGCTCCGCTAGATCTTAAAAGAGTACGTGATTCTATTTTTCTACTTCCGAGAAGACTGCTGCTTCATTCACCACGGAATCGCCACCTATATAAAAAGACTTCAGGAAGGAAGTAGATATAGTGAAGCGGCTTACTACCATACTAATTTCCCTTCTTGTACTCACTCTAACTAGCGGATGCTGGGATAATAAAGAATTGGACGAGTATGGGTATGTGCAGGCGGTCGCCATTGACCAAAGCGAAGACAATCGGATTGTGATCACGACACATTTCTATAATCCTTCCACCAAAATAGAAATGGGACAAGCAGGGGATCCAGCGTCCAAGGGAATTAATATTGTTACGAGTGGAGAAACCTTTTTTGAAGCAATAAGGGAGATCCCGGCAAAATTTGGTCGAAAAGCCAAGTGGGATCATATGCGTGTCATATTAATCGGGGAGCAACTAGCCAGAACCTCGAACATCCGGGAGGTACTTGATTTCTTCTCCAGGGATCAAGAACCGCGTGGTACCGTTCTTCCTCTCATCGCTGAGCAATCTGCGGCACCATTTTTAGATATCAACCCGTTTATCGAGCAGACCATTGGTCAACAGTATAAGAGAATGGAGACGAGCGGTGCTCTATATGCCGCAAAAACTTCCAAGATTCCTCTCTATGAGCTGGCTATACAAATGTGTAGCCCCTCCAATACTTCCATCATCCCTTACCTGCATAAGACCAGTTTGGATCATAAACCCTTGATATCTGGGCTGGCTGTAATTCATGACGGTAAAATGATTGACATTCTAAAGGAGAAGGATACAGAAGCATTCATGATGCTGACGGATAGATATATCTATGGAGTACTAGAATTTCCTTGCCCGGATGAGACCGAAGTACCGCTGCGAAAAAAAGAAACGCTTGAAGTGCTTACCTTCAACAGTACGCTTACTCCAATCGTAAAAAACGGTTCTGTGTCCGTCGGTGTAAGCATTGCTATTGAAGGGATGATCGGAGAATTACGTTGCTCACATTTAAAAAACAATAAGGACATGAAGCTTTTTGAGCAGCGTATCATAACTCAGGTTGAACAACAGGTTGAGCACGCAACCAAGTTTTTGAAAACAAAAAAGATCGACGCACTCGGAATTGGCAATCAGATTTACCGGAAAAATCCGCAGCTGTGGAAACAACTAGAGCCTCAATGGAAGGATACATTCGCCCAGACTCAGTTCGATATCAACGTTGATGTCAAAGTGTTAAGCACTGGAATGAACTCAGGCACAATATTTGGAACAAAGGAGAAGTAGCTATGGTGGGGAAAATAATCTGCGTCCTCTTATTAGCTTCCGCTATGCTAGCCCATGACATCCCAAGGTTTAAGCAAGCCTCCATCCGCGATCGAGTAGTTTATGGAGTATTATTACTACCCGTACTTTATCTCGGATTTATCTTTATTGCAGCTAAGCCATGGCCCAATTTAGATTCCATCTTCAATTTATTCACGGCTCCAGCTGAGCACATCGTCCATTGGATCAACCCTGCCATTTCATAAGCTTAAAGAATGAGGAGGAACGTATGAATAAGCAAGAACGTGTTAGTTCGATCCAAATGTCCATGCTGTTTCTCTTCTTTATGACCGGTTCCTCAATCGTTATCGTCCCTGCGTCACTAACTAACTTTGCCGGCAACGGAGCCTGGATATCCCTCTTAATCGCCTCTGCCATAGGAATGGCTCTGCTTTCCGGTATTCTATATTTGAACCGACGAGCGCCAGATCTTTCGCTTGTGGAACAAAGCCGCTCCGTACTTGGAAACGGACTGACCCTCGTCCTCCTGATTCCTTTCACTTGTGTACTGTTTTGGAATGTCGCAGGAATTGTAATTGAGATCGGAACCTTTTTCAAAAGTACGATGTTAAAAGAAACGCCCACTTACGCAGTAAATACCATGTTTTTTATTACGATTGCGATGACAGCTCTAGCTGGAATTGAAGTGATTGCCCGCATGGCAGCCGTCCTAATGTCACTAATGTTCGGATTTATCATCTTAGTCTGGATACTCGTAGCAGGGTTGTATCATCCCGAGTACCTACTGCCCATCATGCCTGATGGATTTAGGCCTATCCTAAGTGCTGCATATGTAGTCTATGGCTTTCCCTATTCCGAGCTTATCGTTTTTTCGATGATTTTACCGTTCGTGCGTAAAGAAGACAATTCTAAACTGGGAAAACAGATGTATCTTGCACTCATCATCAATGCCCTGACGTTAATTGCTTCTGTCATTAGCAGTATTATGGTATTGGGACCACTGTCCGGCAGCTTGAAATATTCATTATATCAGTTGGCGAGACTCATTTATTTTCAGGAAACCATTGAAAGAATCGAATCCGTGATTGGTTTTTCACTCATTATCGGCTTCTATTTCAAGGCTTCTATCCTGCTGCTTATTCTTATTAAAGTACTAAAGGAGCTTCTGAGATTGAATGATGAACGTTTAATTGTTTTCCCACTTGCTTTTGTCTGCCTGCTGTTATCTGTAACGACTTACACACAGGAGTCTGAGCTTGAGAAAATCGTGAATACTACATGGCCCTTGCTCACTAACCTAGCTTACATCCTGCCGTTTCTTCTGATTCTATTGGTCACTTTTATTCGTTATCATATAAATCAACACAAAAAATAACCCGTTCTAAACGGATTCAATATCCCCTATCTCATTTCGCAGACTTCAGCTTCTTCTTTTCTTGAATCCAGCCCGCCAGCAAAAGTATTGCTCTACATAATTGCTTGCCATCGCGATTGAAGATTCTGAGATTTCCGGACCCAGAGGACGTTATTCCCAATTTTTTGGCCTTTGGAGCAGAGTTTCGGACTCCACTGACGCTATCTCATATAAAAAGACTCATATTGAGTGTTTTTTGTGGGAATAGCTGCTATACAGTCCGCTAGGATGCAAAATATGGACCAATGACGCGTTTAAGGTCAGCTGTGTCCGATGGGCTTGGTATGTGCAAGTGTTATTGGATCAAACGAAGCAAAGTAGGGATGCCCAACAGCCACCTTTAGCTTATTAGGACACCCCTGTTAAGTTTATTACGTTACTCGCTCTAACCAATAAATTCTTGAACCCACTCGCTGTTATAGTAACCTATTCCAATTTCTGTGAAGCTGCTATTCAGGATGTTGGCACGATGACCAGGACTGTTCATCCATTGGTTCATTACTTCTTCTGCGCTCGACTGACCTTTGGCGATATTTTCCCCTGCTGAATTGTATGAGATCCCGAATGCTTTCATCATATCAAACGGAGATCCATACGTAGGAGACTGATGGTCAAAATAGTTATTGTCATACATATCCTGCGCTTTAGCCAAAGCCATTTTCGAAAGTTCGCTATTTAAGCTAAGAGGCTTCAAGCCTGCATTCGTTCTTTCTTTATTCACCAGATCCAATACTTGCTGTACCGATTGGGATGTATTGGTGGATGGTTGTGGATTTGCAGACTTCTGTGGGACAGCAGAATGTTGCGGATTTGCAGAATATTGTGGTTTGGCCGATTGCTGCGGATACGTTGTTTGATCTGTTGTGCTTCCTGTAGGTGGATTGGTACGGATGAACCCATCCAGCCATTTCGTTACATCGCCAGGAACTTGTTTAGTCTTAATTGTTGAATTCCCTGCATTCTCCGTGGAAATGGAAGATGCTTGCGTTAAAGTTGAACTTGAGGCAGTTTTACGAGCATGATTGTCAACCTTCGTTTGTTGAGTTGTCATTTGGTTGTTGGCCGAGTTATTACCCGAACAAGCAGTAACGAGTAATAGCGCTACTATTACGATAAATGGTTTAATAAGAACCCCTCCTGATTTGGCAAAGTAGTGACTTAATCGAATAAAGTTTTTGTAAAGTACCCCTGATTTATTCATCCCTAATTCAAAAATATAAAAAGCAAAAAAGTCCACTCGCAACATGGTTGCTGTGGACTTAATCTTAGTGGATATTTTAGATGCGTCGATATAGTTACATTTATAGTAATTTATAGAATTTTTTACTAATTAATGTTATGCTTTGTTAAGATCATAAAGTATAACATCAAATAAGATTTGGACAAACAAGCTTATAGAAATAAGCAGGCGTTGTTAGGTAAATAGATACTTTTAGATTACTTAATGTAATGTGATTGCAAAATTATTACAAGGAGTGATCATGCTATGTTAGAAGGTATCTCGATAAAACAAGTCTCCATTTATTGTCCTGAAAGAGTGATTAACAACCAATATTTTATTGACCATTTTCAAAAGCAAGGTATAGATATTAAGCGGATTCTTAAAAAGACAGGCAGAAAAAACCGCCATGTTATTGAAGGAACGAAGGAGAACTCGTTGACGATGGCGATTAATGCCGCTCAACAGGCAATTGATGCTGCATCATTGAAATCTGCAGATATAGACCTGATTCTTTTTTCTAGCTCAACTCCGGAATATTTATCACCTACGAATTCATTGCTTATTCACAAAGCTATCAAAGGTAAAGATGATACGCTTTGCTATGACTTGAATGGTAATTGTATAGGAATGTTTATTGCGGTTGAACAGGCTGCTCGTACTTTATACGATGATCCTGATAGAGATAGAGCGTTGGTTATCGGTTCGGATTTTTTAAATTTATGGGCTGATCCTTCACATCCAATAACATATTCAATTTTTGGCGATGCCGCCGTAGCCCTCATTTTAGAAAAAGATCATTCAGAGAGTGGATTAATTGACGTAAGGTATCTTTCGGACAGCCGTTTTACAGAAGAAATTGTGTACCCCGCTCAAGGATTGGCTAAGTCTTTGCGTGATGGGGCTGAACACCGCTACTTACACTGGGGGAGATTCAGCGGAATAGACAGTGTACGATTTGCGGAAGCATCTATTGTTGAATTATTGAACAAACATCACCTAACATTCGAGGATATACAAGTTTTTTGTTTTTCACAATTTACATTGGCTAATATTAAATTACTTCAAGCTAAGCTGAACCTGGATCAACATAAAATTATTTATGTAGCCGACGAATATGGCTATACAGGCACAAGCAGTCCCTTTCTGGCCTTATATTGTGCTATTGAACATGGTTTGATCAAACGTGGCGACAACTTATTATTTTGGACATTGGGGTCAGGTTATCAAGCCGGTTCAATGTTATGGCGTTATTGACATGGGGCTCCATTCATTCATCCTATCACTATCGAAACTCCACAATACACTAACAACAATCCCATCAGTATATTAAATTGACTTCTATATTTAGATATCATTTTTTTGAAAAGAGAACCACATAAACACCAACTAAAAGTGCCCATAAAACCGATGAAAGCTAAGACTATAGAGTAACTCAATAAGTTAAAATAGGAAGAATGAGAGGTAAGAATAAATGTAGATGTAACTGTGATTCCATATAATATCCCTTTAGGATTAATAAATTGTAAAAGCATACCCGCAATAAAACTGTTGTGTTTATCGCCACTTCCATCACTTTCTTGATGTTTACTTGTAATAATTTTAAATGCTAAATAAAACATGTAGACTCCGCCTATCACAGCCATAATAGATTCAATCTTAGGGATATAATTAATCAGAAGTATATTAAAATAGCAACATAACAATATGATCACGAAAAAACCTGTGCCCACTCCTAAACAAAATCTCATTGTTTTTCGTAAACCAAACTGGTTTGCAAAAGTCATTGCCATAATGTTATTAGGTCCCGGAGTAAAGCTAGCAACAAATGCATATAAAAACAAAGAAACAATCACTGAATTACACCTCGTTGTATGTTATAATGTATTCATCAGACGCTATAACGTCCTTATGTGCGTTTTATTGTATATCCTGGTCGTTATAAAGTAAATAGGAATAGGAGAATTACCGTGGAAGAGATAAATCAAATCATTGCGGAGAATATAAAAAAGATTAGAAGAAGTAAAGATTTAAGCCTGGAAAAGGTGGCAGAATTAACAGGAGTAAGCAAAACAATGATTGGTCAAATCGAAAGAGGCGAATCGGCACCTACCATTACAACCATTTGGAAGATCGCCAATGGATTAAAAACTTCATTTTCTGCGCTGATAGATTACCCAAAGCCTGACACAAGAGTCGTATTAAGAAATGAAATTCAACCACTGCTTGAAGACAACGGAAAATATCGGGTGTACCCATCTTTCCCATTTGATGAAAGCAAACGATTTGAGGGTTATACAGTTGAGATAGACAAAGGTGGATACCTTGATGCCAATCCACATATGGAAGGAACTGAAGAATTAATCACTGTATTTGATGGTGAATTGTCTTTGCGTGTCAATGATAATGAATATCTATTAAAATCTGGTGATTCTATCACGTTTAACGCAGACAAACCCCATGTATATTATAATCCAGGACAATCATTGACCCGTTTAAGCATGATCTTATATTATTCTAGTTAGCAAAAAAACCAAGGTTCTTAAACCTTGGGATCAAATCTTACTATGATAACCTGCGGAGATAACGCTCAGCCTCCCCATTATGAACCGTCCAGCATTAACTTATAAACCTTACCGTCTTTTGCATATTCATTATTAAAAAGCAGGGCATCCCCTTCTCTTTTCAGGAATTTCAGATTGTCTCCAAAAAAAGGAAGGTCGTTTGTTTCGGCATATTTTTGCTGCTCTACGTCAAGAAGTGCCTTGTACAACAATGTTTTGGCACCTGTTTTACGATCTATCATCATGAGGAAACCTTGCTGATTGGACCGAATCAGCAGAAAATCCTCGTCCATTCCCTCCACTAAATAATTATCCGAATTACCACCTAGGGTGTTCAGATTAATCGTCTCCGTTACGTTCCCTGTTCCATCTTCAATTAATCGTAATATTTTCCCATCGGTAAGCAGGAGCTGATCGCCAGCTATTTTCACATTGTCACCATAACGAAGATGATATCCTACACTTGCGTGGCGAATGACCATTCCATCCTTAATAATCATCGTATACCATTTATTATTGATATGTGGTTCTCCGTAAACATCTGTTACGGTTAGATAGATTAGACCTTTCGGCGTCTTCTGAAAATCGAATTGAACAGCATCGAATAACTGCGAACCAAGGTTCGTTAGCAAGCGAGTTTGTCCTGCGGAATCTGTTAGATATAAACCCCCTGTTTTTTTATCCACTGTATAAGTAGATCCAGCAAATTGTGCGCTGGCACTAGCATAGTTCAATAGCCCAGTTGCTGTATATATCCTCTTCGTCGCATCCCAGCTGACCGTTGTTCCTCCTAATGAATTTACAAGAAAACGGGCAGGTACATAGAGTTGACCATTAATTTCAAAAGGAACACCTTCTACACTTACCAATTTACCATCAAGGACCCCCTGTTTACTTCCAATACGAACGGCTATCTTTTTTCCCCATCCAGTAAACTCCGCTCTTTGATGCGATTTATCCCATACAACCTTAAGTCCTGCCGCTTCCCAGTGACTGGCTGAAACATAAGTAATCCCATCCTTTACTAGTGCAGCGCTCGTACCTTTCCCGCCTCCATCCATAATGAAAGTGAAGTAAGCGGGCAATGCCGCATTCGCAACTGGAGCAGCAAGCAATGATGCAACAAGTATTGGAGCTAGCAACCATCTTTTATCCATATCTTGATCAACCTCCATGTTAGAAAATCATAAATTCTTCATAGGGTATAGACGCAGTTTAATTCCAAAGGTTCCTAGAAGTTAACAATAATAGTAAATTATAAGATCAAAGTCTCTCCTTCTATTCATCCTCTCATCTGCCTCTTTTTCTCCCATTTCGTTGTTCCCCCAAGAATCTGTGAAAATTTTCTCATATATTGATAGGGAGGTTGGCGCCAAACCTTAAACAAAAAAAATTGAAAGAAGGCAATTACAATGGCTTTAGGTTGTGATACAGCTACAAATGTAACAGCAGCAAGATTAACTACACTTAAAAATAATAAATTCACATTCGTTTGCCGATATTTAAATCGCGTGGAAGGATACCAAGATGGTCTCACCTCAGCTGAGATTACACGGATTTCAGATGGGGGATTATATATCATATCCCTTTATCAAATCAGCAAATCGCTCGATCATTTTACGAAAGCCAATGGGATTAAAGATGCTGAAACGGCTGTAGGATTAGCAAGTGATTTGGGACAAACCAGCAGCACTCCGATTTATTTTGCGATAGACCGCGATATGACCTCTACCGAAATCACAAACAATATAGTACCTTATTTTCAAGGCATAAAATCAGTGCTAGACAGCAGTACTAAAAATTCCAAAGGCTATAAAATGGGTATCTACGGATCACGAGCAGTCTGCTCTCATATTCGAGGCACTAATTCCGCCACAACACGTTACACCTTCATCGTAGATAATGACTGGCAGGGAACCTTCGAGGATTGGAACCTGCGACAATATAATTTCAACACTGAGGTAGGAACAAGCACTGGCAAAATCAACGTAGACTATGTAGAGTCCTCCTCACATAGCGGTGGAGGCTGGAAAAAGTAATTTATTCCACTTTTATCGGTGACGAGGCGTCGTACGAAAGCAGATTATGATAGATTCAAATAAAGTCTCGTTATTATAAAAATAGTAAAAAGACAACCAGGCATGGATTATCCGATTAATGGAGAAGCTCTGCCTGGTGTTTTTGGTTTGTAGCGGTTTGTTTAAGCAGATATTCATAAATCGTAGCTATCCGACTTTAATGTCTTCTTTGGGCAACCCTCGGAGAAAAATCCATAGAATTTTCCAATGTCCAGCCGAATTACGATCGAGCATCCATTCCACACTGACAGCAACTCGCTTTCCTCACTGATAGCAGCTTGCTTTCTTCACTGACAGCAGCTTGCTTCCGCTATCCTCTCCCCGTATATTTTATCGCTGTAACTTTATGCAACCTATGAGATAACTGCACTTTATACACTTATTTCGTCTGTAAAAGGCTAACTTCTCACTTTAACTGTATTCTATACAATTAAAAATCACAGTTATCAGCTTTAGCGGCAAAAAACTAAAAAATAGCTGTACAAAATACAACTATCTTCATGAGCGAGTTTTTCGAGCGAAAATAGCTGTACAAAATACAATTAAAAGCCGCTACATATTAAATTCGTCCGCTCTCCATATAAAAAAGGGGCGAGATCTTTGTAGATCACCCCCTGCTCCACTTGCTCCTATTTAGAATCGCCTATTTGATCATATGCTGGATCATACGTCCACTTCAGGCCGTTGTCCTTACTCGACAGATAGATGGTACCTACAGTGTTGCCCTCTTTGCTGAGCAGAATAGGATACAATCCTTCTTTTCCATTAAAAATAGGTGAAAGCGGCGTTTTTTGATATTCATTAAAGGATTCCGGAAGGGATACCACGAGTTTTTCCCATGACTGTCCCTTATCTTTGGTCCAATAAATAACAGGCCCATTATCTTCATAATATCTGAACCCTAAGAATCCGATATCCTTGTTAGAAAACCCTGCCCCGGCTAAACTTTCCGCGTATAAATCGTTAGGATTTCCAAGCTCCGTCCATGTCTTCCCGCCGTCAGAGGTCTGGTATACATAATTTAATGAGCGTCCCACGCCTGCAGAACCTCCGGAGACGATCCATCCATTTTGTTTGTCAGTAAACCCGATGAATTTGGCGTCATAACCCTTTGCACCTGCAATGTTGTAGTTATTCCACGATTTCCCCATGTCATCACTGATTAATACATGTAGAGGGGATTCTTTACCATCCGCAAATCCATATACAATTGCAGTTTTGTCCTCGGAGATATAAAATCCGGTATCCGCTCTCCCCATCCCCATTTCTGTTCCAGTCGTATCAAGTTTTAAAGGCGTTTGCGCTTGGATCTCCCCTTTCCGATAGGAGACAGAGACATTACCATCCTCGTCCATGGAATACGCATTCCCAGCGTCATGCACAACCACTTGTTCGCCACTAGAGCTGTAGGAATAGATAGTACCTGGTTTGAGCGCGGTATCTGTAGATTGGCCGGTTAGGTTGGTACAGGCTGCTAGCACTGCTGTTACACTAACCACCATTAAGACCGCAAGAAATGCGCCTACTCCATTTCGTTTTTCTTTCATATTTAAAATACTGCCAAATCGCTGCTTCATCGAGTGTTTTCCTCCTGCAAAATTCGTTGATAAAGCTACATGCCGTGTAGCATTACTTTGCATAACCGATAAAATGGCTTCGCAGTATTTCTTTCGATATGCCGCATTTTGCTTACGTACAACGGTGTCATCACAATAAATTTCAATTTCGCGGACAGCTTCGCGTGCCATGAACCAGACCAATGGATTAAACCAATGCAGTGCCTGCACAATCAGTAGCAGTAGCTTATATATGATGTCATGCCTTTTGTAATGGACCAGCTCATGTTTTAAGATAAACTCCAGCTCTTCGTCACTATATTGATCATGCGGCAAGAATAGTGTTGGCTTGTAAAAACCCATTAGCATCGGATTCGGAACTTTACTGCTTATCAGAACCGGAATCGCGGGTGTTACATGCATTTCTTTAGCGACTTGTTTGAGCTTGGCGAACATATCCTCTCTCTGAAGAGGGCTGCTCCAACGTAATACCTGTTTTCTGAAAAAGAAATAACTCAGCAAATGATACCCTAAAAAAAGCACAGCTCCAGTAACCCAGATGTAAGCAAAAATATTAATTATAGAAGGGATATGGCTTACATCCCCTGTCTGGACCGGCTGAGAGATTACTGGCGTATCCGCCTGCAAATTCTGGGACACTGAGCTTTGAAAGACAGTTGCTATGGCCTGACCTTCGGGTAGGTGAATCGCCACAGGAGGATTGGTAAACGAAAAGTTGAATGGCAACAATAACCGCAGGGTTAGGATCAACCATATCCAATAGCTCAACTTAGCCGAATAATGTTTTCTTAACAAGGGAGTTAATGTGATTAAGCCGATAATAACTAAACTAAGGGTCACAGAAATAACCAGAAAATCTGTAAAAAGACCTGTTATCATCAGGATTCCTCCTTATCTACTCTATCGAGCATTTCCCGCAACTCAGCAAGATCGCTTTTATCAATCGCCTTCCCGTTGTATAAGGACATCACCATATCCTGCACAGAGTTGCCAAAAAGCTTTTCAAGGGTAGACTTCCCTTCGCTCTCTTTATAATCTGTCTCAGAAATTGCAGCGAGATAACGGTTGCTCCGCCCTTCTTTTTCGCAAGATAGAAAGCCCTTTTCAACCAGCCGTGACAGCACTGTCATCAAAGTTGCAAGCGCCCACTTACGTTTATCCCCCAGTTGATTCAAAATATAAGAGGAGCTAACCCAACTCTCGGCTCGCCAAATCACCAGCATAATTTCCAGTTCAGCATCTGGCAAGCGTTTGATTTTGTTATTCATCCATATTTCTCCTTGTTATACATTTGTGTAATACATTCATTATACAAACGTGTAATTAAAAAGCAAGCACATTATTTCTAAAATATGTATACATTCTTAGACGTTTATTATTTTAATAAAGGTTTCACAAGTCCAGTAGCAAATAATAAATAGAACCCTAGGAATTTTTATAAGATTCCAACAATGATAACCAACGCACACTCAGCTGAAATTTATAACTATTTTGGAAACTAAGTGATTGGTCTGCATTATTCTTAAGTAAGGAGGCAGGTTATGAAAAAATTTAGTATTCTATCATTTTCACTGATAATTTTACTAATTTTATTATTTGTATTAGTCAGACCCACGCAAAAGATCGTAAGTGTCAATCTTGCATCCGAAACAACAGAAATTACTTATACTGACCGTGAAAGCCTTCAAATCTTCGAAGATGCTATAAGAACTGTAAAAAAAGTACGCGGGTCTGTTGATGTGGGTGAACCGACTTATCGAATGACCGTTACCTACGCTAATTCAAAGGTGGTCGGATTCAGCCTTTATATGGATTTTAAAACGAAAGATGGTTTCCTGATTAAAGCTAGCAATAGCGAAAAGATGCTGGATTTAAGAAATAAGAATTCGGTTGAGCTAGCTGATCTGTTAAGTAAAAAAAAGGAAGATTAAAATTTGGAAACTCAATCTAAAAATAGGCATGGTTATCATACAAATGTAAAAACAAGCCATCCTTTAGTACTAACTAAGGATGGCTTGTTCGTAATTATATTATTTTCCTGCGCTTCAGATATACTGTCCCGCTCCGCTCAGAGCGCTGCAATTCTCTGCTGGATGCGTGGGAATAATGCAAAGGCATTCTCATAAAATACTTTCTCGTGGTGCTGCTCAGGCACAAGCCGGCGGACGAACTCCGCATACAGGTCAATAGGCGCGAGTGGCCAATCGGTACCGAACAACATTTTTTCATAGTGATCAGAGTACACCAACGCCCGGCGAAAATGATCCATAAACAGGGTTTCATTCATGAACCGCTCAAAATGAGGCCGGTCACCAACAACGAGACCGGACAAATCGGCATAGACGTTCGGATTCTTGGCGACCACTTCGGCAGCATCCATCACCCATGGATCGCCTAGATGGCAGATCATAAAGTTCACGTCGCGCCGTTGGAACGCCAGTTCGTCCACGGTAAGCGGATGCGCATACTTAAGCAATCCATTCATCGAATACGTATCACCGGTATGAATAACCACAGGTGTGCCGTACTTGGCGGCCAGCTCATAGATCGGCGAGTAGATTTTGTCATAAACGTAATGATGATAGTACCCGGCATAGAGCTTAATACCAGCTACCTCAGGAGCTTGCAGCCGTGCCTCAATTCGGTCCAGCTCATCCAAAGCATCCTTTCCTCCGAGCATATTCGGATTAATGCCCACGCATTCCATTAAGAATGGCGGCACACTGGCTTCCAAGTCGAGTCCCATCGGATTGGGAGAGGCAGAGTCAGGGAAGGCTCCCTTCGTCTGCTCCGTGACCCCCATACCAATGCCGAGAACAACGTCGTTCTTGTCAAACTCCGCTTTGAGCCCAGCAGCTGTGTAATCAACTTTGGAGAGGTCCAGTGCTGTCTGATGAAAGCTATCGATGTCCGACAGATGAATGTGAATATCAATGATTGGCATTTATAGTCTCCTTTTTGTCAGAAGCACTAGCAAAGGTCACCTTCATAAGATTACGAACTGTCTCTGGATCCAGAGCGAGCTCTCCCATGATCATGAAGGTCGGCTGTGTCCAAGCGGTTTCTCCGTTCAGAAGTAGTAGATGGTGATTCACACCATATGTGAATACCTTATTGTTCACGTAAGACATAGCTCTCTGATTAGGATAACTATGCACCACATGCAGCATGTCTTTACGTGAACTTGCACCGATTCGGATAAGCCCCTTGGATTCCAGATGGGCTTCGACCTTCCCGATAGGGAAGTTGCCTTCCTCTGGGAGCTCCATCCAGCCTTCCGAATAGATTGGTGAAGGCTTAAAGTAACTATCCTCGGATAGCGAATAATGCGGTAGCGTCATTCCACTTTCATTGGTTACTGAAATCAACACACAGAGCACAGGGACTCCGGGCAGCATAAGGTAATGCTGATTGATCGTGATCCCCCGGTTTGCTTCCTGCTTCTCCATCGAAGTGGTCAGTCTCAATCCCTTCCAGACGTTGCCGTGATCATCCATCTGCTCCGTCCAAGCTGCGCTTCTTGGCTCCTGCAACCGGCTAAATCCGCCTATGCCAGAAATCCCCACACCGAGTCCACCATGCCAAGGATTCCACCAGGAACGTGGTTCAGCTTTGGGAAAGGTGCTGTCCAGCCACTCTTCTCCTTGGTGCTTCAAGGAATGCACAACGCTGCCGAAATCAGGAGCAGCTGCAATAGATAGAACTCCGTTGCTCACTGTGTAAATGGGACCCGCAGGTCCTTCTTCTATCCCACAAACAACGCTTGTTTCCGTTTGTGGAAACCAGAGGCCTGTTCGCTCTTGAATGCGATCCTCACCACGATAGACGACCCGGACCTTACGGCCAGATTCGTTGTGTTCTGGTGATTCTGTATCCTCAGTAGAGAGTTCAAAACCAGCGGAGTGCAAATTTTGTCCTCTTTGCAACTCCATCTCAGCGACACTTCGCTCCTCTTCTCCATCAGCCTGTACATACAATTCAAGGCTTCCATCAAGCGGTGTCATCTTTCGTTCGATTAGCTCGGCATGAAGTGCCCCTGCCGCAAAAGGATTTCCACCGCCGAGCGTTAGCTCAAGATGGTCATCCAACACCGGTATGACCGAATTCTGCTGTTTTAGGGCAAAGGCGCGGAATTCCGACCACTTAAGGAAGGTGTTAAGAGCAAACACCATAGTTTTTGTCCGTACGACATCTCCAGCGGAGATTCGGCCAAGATTATGCTCCAGCCCAAGCGGGTATTCCGGGCGAAGCAATTTTAGCGAAGGATCCCAGCAGATTCCGCATGTGACGTTCTCTTCCTTGCAGAACAACCAGTTCTCCGTAATTTGTGCACTGTCCCAAAGACTTGGATCGCCTGAGTAAGCGTCGCCCATGTCCACGTATTGGCCCTGATATGGTAAGATGAGCTGTTTACCGAAAAAGCCGAAATTCGTCAACAGATACATGTCTTCTTCCAGGATATCACTATTGGTATTGCAGACCTCGCTATAAAACTCAGCGATTCCGTTGGCAAATAGCTTAGCCACTCTTTTTATCTCAAGACCCGGAAATTCTTCCGACTCGTAAAGAGCTTCGAGAACCTGACTCTCCCCTTCAGAATAGATCTTTACTTCTTTGGCCTGTTTCTTAGAGAATTCTTCTGCGAATGGCTTGCCTAACTTCGGATGGGTCAACCAGAAATTATGGCTCGAGCCGGGATATTCAATCCACATTCCATTGTCGGTATTATTAAGATGAATAGAGTAGGCGCCATTCACCGCCACCCACTGATCCCCGTTTTCCCCACCAAAGCGGCCATGCGTTCCCTTCATTAGAACGGATAGCTTGCTGATAAAGGTGACTGCCTTCTCTCCAACCGGAACGGCTGTTACCTCAATAGCCTGTGAATAAAGACCGTATGAATTTAGGGTAAAGGGTACTTGAATAGAAGCCTTACTCTTAGCTGGAACAGTAAAGCTTACTGTACGATCCGCCCACATCAGGAATTCGTCTTCGGGCAAATCAAAAGAAAATTCTGCTTCTGCAGCAAAATTATTCTCCACATTAAGGTACAGTTCCGAAGGAAGACCAAGATACAATTCCCGGTGTGGCAGCGCTATCTTCATTTTGAGTGGGAATTTAGGAGCAACGCCAATGCGGAATTCAGCACGCTTGCCACCGATGATCCACTTGCTAAAAACAACAGGGTGTGTCTTCTTATCATTTTGCTCTTCCCGAACCGAATCAAGCTCAAAATCACCTTCCACGATAACCGTTTCACCTGGTGCTAATGTTCGCGCAGCAGATAGAGCAAACCGGATATTTTTATCGTTCTGGCCTTCGATCTCAATGGCCAGCTCAGACGTCGAACGATTCTTGATGCGATAGCGAATCTTGTAGGTCGAACCAAACACAAGATCATGATCATCAATTTCCGTAGAGATTTCATAGTCTGGTGTATCAAGAGCGGTCAGACCGCGGCCAGTCTTCTCGAATTCCGCCCGCAAGGAGAGTTTTCCCTTTTGCCAAGTGTAATCAAAGAAGTCAAAGCCACGCTCCTGGCGGCCATCTGGCTGGATGGGAAGTTCACGGGTACTGTCTGCATACCAATCCAGTTCTTCAAAATAAGGAGCAAGTGCTTCCGTTTGCAGTACTGTTGGAATGAAATTCATCAGATGGACGTAATCTTCATTTTTCTCCCAAAAAAATCCGCATTTCTTATACATCGGTACGGCTTTCGTATTACCTGCCCAGGTGAACAGATCAAGACGTGGCCAGCCCGCTTCTATTGTTTGGCGAACAGCGTTCAGAATCAGATTGCGGCCAACCTTGTATCCGTGATAATCGGGGCGTACATTCAATAGCGGGACATACAAAGCCCCTTCATCTTGACGGTAGTGGGCGAAGCTGCAGAAGCCGACTACCTCTTTGCCATCAACGGCAAGAAAGGCATTAAGATTGGACGAGATCTCCATCTCACGGCGCACACTGTCCTCAGTTCTTTGATTGGTGCCTCCGCCCCAGCTTTCGTTGCTGCGGTTCCACATTTCTGCGACTGCCCCAGCATAAGAAGAATCGTATTCGATAATGCGGATTTGTTCCGCTGTAGTATTTACAGTCATGCTTTCATCTCCTTATTCCTCAAAAAAATATGAGTATGTATTCGTATAAAGTTATTGTGGATAACCTCTCTACAACATATTGAAATAACTCCTACGAGTTCTTATTATACTATTAACTGGAAGCTCAATACGAGGTAAAAAACTCTTTCTCCTTATTTTCTACATAAACTCACTGCCAGCAGAAAGCTACAAAAAAAGCTGTCGAGTCACCCTCGACAGCCTGAAGCTGCTATTAGGAGCAGCCTTTCTTCTTTAACAACTCTCCACACGATCCGCCGCTCTTTTCTTCATATTAGCGAGACCTACAATACATATCAACAGTACGCAGATAGAATAAGGAAGCGCCATATTAACGGTGTATAAGGCCGTACCTATAACTGGCCCTATGAATGACCCGCCACCTTGCAGGGCCGCAATAAAGGAAGCAACGCTTCTTTGCTCATGGTCTTGAACCGCCATTGAAGCACCCGCACTGTAGCCGAGCAGTGTAAAGCCGATGCCAATACCCAAGAATGTAAAGTCTACATACGCAAATCTGATGAACAATAACAATCCCAGCAAGCCTAAGGCAACAAATAAGAGTCCTACGAGCAGCACTTTTTTAGGATGCCATTTGAGATACTTACTGATTACAATTTGCGAGAGCACTACCATTATTCCCGAGATCGCCAGCCCCATTCCAATTAACTGAGTGGCTTGCTGAGTACTGTAACCCAAGCTATCCTGCACAAAAAATCCGATAGTAACCTGCACGATATTCAGAGCAAACGAAAGCAAAAGTCCAATCCACAAATAGAGGCGTATACGTCGATCATTGGGGGAAAGTGAAATCGCCTGCCGCTCAATCTCAATATTCTTTTCTTTAGGAATAAACACCAGAAACAATATAGCCAAGGTGAACAATAAAATAGCTGCCGCGTACATTGGTGAGGTCAGGCCCAGTGAAGCCATTCCTCCACTCATTGCGGGTCCTACTACGAAACCAAGACCGTTGGCCGCTCCGAATAATGCCATTCCTTGTGTACGGGTTTCTTTTGTACTCCAGCCCATAACATAAGCTTGTGCTAATGCCGGAATTCCTCCAAAGAAAAAGCCAGCGATTGCGCGAAGTAAAAAGAAACTCCAAAACAGACTCTCTTTACTCTGTGCATTTACTGCATAATCAGCCAATAGTGCAAAAATGATGAGTGTCGCCATATAGACGAACATAATCGAAGCAAGCAGCCACTTTCGGCTCATAAACGTTTGTTTTTCCCAGAAATATCCTCCGAGTAGCCAACATAACCCCGCCACCGATACTAAACATCCTGATTGAATATCACTCAGCCCCAAATTTCGCGCAAGCGGACCAATAATCGGATTAAAAGCAGCTATTGAGATCATTCCTGTAAGTACGATTAGAAACATAATACCCCGTCTGTATTTCATAAAATTCCCTTCTCCTCTCAAGTAAACCAGAAACAATATACGATTCGTTATAATCGCTGTGTTTATGGTACTATGCATGGAAGTCAGGCCTCTACCTCTTGGCGGATTACTTTACTGGTTAGCGGGATTTATAGTAGAACAAACAAAAAAACCTGCTCTTAAGAGCAGGGTTAGAGATGTTAATCCACCGTTCCAACATTCTCCAAGTGTAATGAGCTTTCGGAGCTGACGCCTGCTTCCGTACTCAGAGTAGTAAGTGCTTGTTTTAGATCCTCTTTATTCACATAGACATACGGGCTCTTCCAAAGAGATTCTACATGTAAGGAATTAATATGCTCTGGTTTAAGTTTAGGGAAGTTGAATAACCACTGCTGCAGATCTGCTTGAGGAATATCCGTCTTCACATTTTCACCAATGATATCCAATACATTTCCCCATTGGGACACACCTTGGAAGTTTCCTAGCTTATCCAGAATCTGCTTGATTACTTGCTGCTGCCGATCATTACGCTGGAAATCGGAGGATTCAGCCGTTCCTTGATTCGATTTACGGTACCGCACAAAATCAAGAACTTGTTGGCCATCCAGTTTCTGCAAGCCTTTCTTTAAATCGATGTGTGTACCATCTGCCGTATCGGTATATTTCATATCCATATCGACATCTATAGTCAGTCCGCCAAGCAAATCCACGGTCTCCTGCAACACATCAAAATTCACCACAACCATGTGATCAATCGGCAGACCGAGCAAATTGCTGAAAAACTCTTTTGTATTCGGAATAGCCTCTGTTTTGTCTTTTATGTAATGATAAGCATAATAATAATTGGCTTTACGGGAAGGTAACGATTTAGGTTTTAGCAACAAATCCCTGGGTAAAGATAAGAAACTCGTCGATTTCGTGTCCGGATTGAAGCTGACAAGCATCAGAACATCGGTATTCATTACCCCACCGCCACCGTCCCGGCTATCTACCCCGGCAAGCAGAAAAATCATAGGTTCAACCGATACCGTCTCCTTTTTTTCCTCTGGAGCAGCAGTGGGTTGTACGGTGACTGGAGCTGCCATACGCTGTATCGCATCATCCGTCTTTTTGTATAAATACCCTGCATATACTCCAATCCCTATAATAGTTGCGCCTAAGACAAGACCAATGCTCGTCAGAATTTTACGGGTTGTTGTCCACTTGCGTTTGTTAGACATAATTTCCTCCACTCAGTTCCAATAGCTTATTCAATCAGCGCTTTCATCCTTATGAACTTTAACACTTAGCACTATGCCAATCGCTATCATATTAGTTAGCAACGAGCTGCCTCCATAACTAATAAAAGGTAATGAAATCCCCGTTAGGGGCAGTAACCCAATATGCATCCCAAGATTAACGGAAACTTGAAAGATGAACATAGCGATAAACCCGGTGACAATATAGGTACCCGCACGGTCCCTACTATCCAGCGCAATAAAGATCATTCGGTACACGAGCAGCAAATAAAGCATCAGCAGCACGGATGAACCTATAAAACCGTATTTTCCCCCGATGACTACGTAGATCGAATCGGAATACGCATATGGAATATATCCTTTTCGCAAAAAAATACCTTCACTGCCCGATAATCCCCCGGAGCCAATGGCTAACATTGCGTTTTTCACATGCCAAGACTTATCTGGATCGCTCTGCGGGTCCAAAAAAGCTTGGATTCGTGACAGTTGATGGGGCTCGACAATCTTGGATAACAGGTCGAAGTTAGCATAATACAGCCATAGTATCGTGCCGATCGAAATAATCACAACACCAAGGATCAGAATCATATATAGAGCACGGATGTTACCAATCCACAGCATACTAAGTAATATGCCAGCAAATACGAGTGCTGTACCCAAATCGGGCTGATCCATTATTAAAATGAAAGGAATTAAAAAAACGAAACAGACCGGCACTAAATCTTGAAAAAATCGCAGCCGCTGGCCCTCTCGTGTACCTAATAGATGAGCAATGAGCAGCACCGTACATATTTTAGCCAGCTCGGAGGGCTGAAGCTGAAAGCTCCCAATACTTAACCAACGCACAGCACCATTGAGGTTTTCTCCAACCAGCTTGACTAGTACTAGTAAACCTAGCCCCACGCCATAAAAGAGATAGGCTAACCTGCCTAATAGAATCTTATAATCTACCAAAGCAATGAATAACATGGGTAGGCAAAATAAAGCAAATAAATACAAATAACTTATGTAAAGACCGTCTAACCGCGTATCCGTAGTCGCTTCATAAATAGCAACAGTACCCATGCCAACTAAGCAGGTGGTGAGAAAAAGTACGGATCTGTCCAGCTTTGCAATTTTGGTAGAGATAAGCATTTACAACCTCTATTTAATTTCTGTAGTTTTCTTGTTGTGTAGGGGATATATACATGAAAATGGGCATTATAAATAATCCGCTGAGCACTTTTACTTCTTTTTTCTCAATGAAGCGCTGCGGATGATTAGGTTAAATGATTACCTCAGATCATATTTGCCCTGATACGCCTTCTTCGATAACAGCTTAAGTTTATCTTCACTTAGCGTATAAATATCCATACCATTACCTGCCTCACCCAATGACCAGCCCAGTGCAAGCTCGTTATGGCCATCTTCATCAACATCAAAGAATCCGGCATAATCTAGACCATACCCAAACCCCTCAACCTCGGAAATCTTCTGCCAAGCTTCATTTTCCTGCCTCAACAACATTGCTTTTATAGTGTATCCTTTGTTTTTACTGTACTCATACACAACTACAGCTTCGTCGATTCCGTCTCCATCCATATCGCCAAAGGAGATGGCATTATCTTCTTGTCCCTTCATCGGAGTTATCAATTGAGCTTTGTCTGGAAGGCACTTAATAAATTCCTGGCTCGTTTTGTCTCGCTGCAGATTTGCTTCTGATGATGGAGGTTTAATCAGCTCTCCGGGTGTCGCCGGGACTCCGCATCCTCCGAGCAAAAATAAAGTTGTCAACAGGGTACCAATTTTTATGAATTTGCTCGGCATTTGGATCATCGACTCCTCGCTTGTCCGCATATATAGTATTTTATCTGTGAAAGAGATGAAAGTGGTTATGAAATAGTTAAATTTGAATTCTTATTCTATCGGTAAGTCAAATTGGACAATCGTTCCTTTGCCTAAAGTGCTACTTATTCGCAGCTCTCCATGATGCAATTTAATGATCTGTTCCGAGATGGACAATCCCAAGCCACTGCCCGAAGCCTGTTGATCCCCTTTGTAGAATTTTTGCCGCACATTCTCTAAATCCGTCTCTGCGATGCCTGAGCCTGTATCCTCTACAGAAATTACGACTTTCCCTGGAACCGTATGAGCGGTGATAAAGATTCGACCTGATGAACCAGTAAATTTGAGTGAATTATCAATGAGATTAATCATGACTTGCTTCACACGATTCTCGTCAGCTTGAATCACTGGCAGATGTTCTTCTATTTTCACATCTAGTGAGATGCCTTGTCGGGTCGCTCTAGGGGTAAGTTGTCTGCCGATATGCTGCAGCAGTTCTGTTAGATCCACAGATGTGAAGTGAACGGCGATTCTTCCGTTATCCAACTTGGAGAAATCCAACAATTCATCCACCATATGAGTTAACCTGTCACTTTCGGATTCAATAATATCAAGCCCATCATAAAACAGAGGTTGATTACTCACCTCACTCGCCTTTAAGGTAATTGCCCAACCTTTGATCGAGGTCAAGGGTGTTCGCAGTTCATGGGATACGGAAGCGATAAAATCATTCTTAAGCTGTTCACTCTTGGAGATTCGGCTTGCCATCATATTTAACGTATCCGCCAATGAACCAAGCTCATCTTGATAGCGCTTATGCACTCTGATGCTGAAATCACCTTCGGTCATCTGGTCTGCTGCCTGCTTCAAATCTTTAATGGATCTGGTTATGGTCCAAGACAGTAATAATCCAAGTAAGGTGACAATGCCAATGACGATGATCCCCACCCCGATCAGTAAAACCGTAATCTGTTTAACTGTATGTATAGTTTCCGTTAAGGACGTAATAAATCTGACTCCCCCCATGATGTTTCCATTCGCTTGTAAAGGATAGGATACCGCGTAAATCGCTTCCTCTGTGTTAGGGTCCGCACCTTTCCAACTGCCGGGCTGCCCTTTTATTGCTGCTTGCACATCTATGTACTCAGTCATAGTCAGATCGCCTTGAAGTCCATTTGAATCCTGCAACAGCCGGCCTTCAACATTAATAATCTGTACCTGTGCATCGGAATGACTCGCAAAACCCTTCAGTAACCTATCCGATTGTTCCTCCAGATCCTGGTCCCCAAAGTATTGCTGAAAAAAAGAAGCCGATAGCTCTGCTTGATTCATCAGGGTTTCCTCTATGTTATGAAAATAATAATATCGCACAGATACATTAAGAATGATTTCAAGAATGAGCACAGTAAGACAGATGACTACAAAATAGCTTCCTACTAATCTTTTCTGAATCCCCATTCTTCAACCATCCTTTCTAAAGCGGTATCCGAGCCCCCATACCGTCTCAATCCAAAGCGGATTAGAAGGATCAACCTCAATTTTCTCTCTTAACTTACGCACATGAACATCTACCGTCTTAGGATCTCCAATATAATCCTCTCCCCAGACAAGATTCATTAATTCATTCCTAGAGAGTGCTGTATCCGGATGCTCCAGAAAGGTCTTCATCATCTGAAATTCCTTCGGAGTTAATTCAATGCTGTCATCCTGCTTAAACATCTTGTTTGCATTCAGATCCAGCCGAATCGGTCCAGCTTGAAGTATCGTTTTTTGCGGCTTTAGAGCTGATTCTGTACGGCGCAAAATAGCTTTAATACGTGCTACCAATTCTAATGGATTAAAAGGTTTAACAATATAATCGTCAGCACCCATTTCAAGGCCATTGATTTTGTCCAAATCCTGTCCACGTGCGGTTAAGAAAATGATGATGACCCCAGCGTCTTTCTCTCTTAGCTTTCGGCATATTTCGAACCCATTAGAATCAGGCAACATGATATCCAGAACCAAAACATCTGGACGGCTCACCTCAAAGCTCTGCAAGGCTTCTTCTCCACAAGCAGCTTCACTAACCACAAACCCGTTATTCGTTAAATTTATAGATATAAAACGTCTAATATTATCGTCATCTTCCACAATAAGCACATGATTACGATCAATAGTATCCACGATTTCCACCCCTATTACCCAGAGTCTAAACAAGTAAAAAAACAAAAAAACTCTCCCGGTAAAGAGAGAGTCTTGTCTCAGATCCCTATAATTAAATCACAAGTGGATATTACTCTAAATCGCTATAGTTGTCAAAATCTAATCCAGATACACAGCCTTGCCGGTCTGCGCCGATTCATAAATAGCTTCCAATATTTGCGAAACAACAAAAGCCTGTTCAGGAGTTACAACCGGGTCCTTATCCTGTTCAATCGCTTCAATCCACTTTCTTAATTCTATATCCGGAGCACTTTCAGCTTTTCCTTCATAATAGGCAACGCCGCCTGCCCCAAGCTCAATTTTATTAGTGTACAGCTTGCTGAATTTCTCTCCGTTAATTCTAAGTCCGTCCTTCATATCTGCGCCTGCTTCCGTCCCACTTAAGCTGCATTTCGCTTCATGTACGTCTAGTGAATTCAGAGCCCAGCTCGCTTCCAGCATGATTGTTGCGCCATTCTCCATTACGACCATTCCAAAGGCTGAGTCCTCCACGGTGAACTTTTTAGGGTCCCACGGTCCCCATGCGTTGGCGGCTTCTTCTTTTTGTGAAAGTTCATGATATTTAGTGCCAAGCACGACTTTAGGTTTATAGTTATCCATCATCCAAAGGGTTAGGTCCAGCGCATGAGTTCCGATATCGATAAGCGGACCGCCGCCTTGTTTCTCTTCATCAAGAAATACTCCCCAGGTCGGTACGGCTCTCCGTCTGATGGCATGTGCTTTTGCAAAATAGATATGACCAAGCTCTCCGGACTCACAGGCTTTTTTCAAATATAAGCTGTCTTCTCTATATCGGTTGTCATATCCAATGGTCAGCTTCTTGCCTGTACGTTTCGCTGCTTCAACCATTCGTTTGGCATCTGCCGCTGTCTTAGCCATTGGTTTTTCGCACATCACATGTTTTCCGGCTTCTAGTGCAGCGATTGATATTTCCGCATGGACATCATTAGGCGTAAGCACATGAATAATATCAATGGATTGATCTTTTAATAGTTCAGTGTAATCCGTATAGACAGTAGCTTTATTATTTCCGTATTTCTCCGCTGCTTCTTCAGCACGTTCTTTAATAATGTCACAAAAAGCCACGATCTCAACCTTACTTTGTCTGCTCAAGCTTGGAAGATGTTTGCCATTCGCAATACCACCACATCCAATAATCCCTACACGAAAAACCTTACTCATATCCTTCACCCTCACCTCTAATGGATTTGTTTGCTGTTTCGATAAGTTGCCGGTGTCATGCCTAACCGCTTGCGGAAGACAATATGCAAATAGGTAGCATTGGTAAACCCTTCCGACTGTGCGATTTGTTCTATCGGATAATTGCTTTCTTCAAGCTTGCGGCAGACCGCTTGCAATCGGATGTCCTCAAGCGCCCTACTGAATGATTGTTCTGCATTTACTTGCTTAAACACCCGCTGCAGCTGCCTTGAACTAATATTCAGCTTTTCCGCAACATTTTCTAAGGTAACCGTTCCTGAATAATTCGCTTCCATATATTGCATTGCGTATTGATACCGGTAAGTCAGCATATCTCTAACCGGCGCCTCCGTGCGGATCCCGCCTGAATCATACGCTCTAACGGCCTTTAATAAAATACTAATCACGAGATGCTTAATTGAAGTATAATATCCGGTCAACTTCCCATCGCATGCTTCGTACGCTTCTCGAAAACACTTCATAGCCCCGTGATAATCTTGTGCTGGGACCAAGGGTAAACACTTCAGCTTCTCCACACAGGTCTCAGCTTCCGCAACCTCCCAAAGATCAGCATCATCCCGGATCCTCTTCTTGATGTCAACATGCAGGCATAGCTCTTCCATGGATTCATCTGCGGCTGCCTCTTGACGATGCATGACACCTGGTCCGGTTAGATAGAACATTCCCTCTGACAGAGGATACTTTTGATCCCCAAGAATGACTTCTCCCTTCCCGCGCGGAATGAAATGAAACTCAAATTCAGAATGATTATGGAACTCGACTACTCTGCCCGGTGGAAAAGATGTCAAATGAAATCTAAACACTGTAATCTCGTAATGTCCCCATAGAATCGTGATATCCAATCTTTCAAGCATGTCCTGCTTCTCAAACATCATCTCATAGGGAAAGCTGCTCAACGTTAAGTCCTCCCAATCGGAATTACACAGCCTTCTTTAGCCGAGCGGTTCGCCGCCTCCATTAATCTGGTAAGCTCAACTGCCATTTCAACATTTTGAGTGGCGAGTGTATTATTTTGAATATGATCAACCCATTGATGGAAGGCGCTTTCACGATTGCTTTGCAGGGCTACTTCTTTCCAGCCTTCTTCTTTATCCGTGGATTTGTTCGTTCTAAGAAGAAGCTTATTCTCTGGTGTTCCGTAAAGCAGCGTTCCTTCAGTTCCATGCACCTCGATAGTAAACGGCGAATGACTATTCACGAAACCAGCCTCCACCACACCAATTGCTCCTGAATCCGTAAATAATGTCACTACAGCATTATCTTCCACTTCTTTACCGGTTACATACCCAAAATTAGCACTAACCCCAGTCACATCTTGATCTAAGAAAAGCTTCGCCAAATACATGGGATGACAGCCAAGATCAATCAAAGCTCCGCCTCCACATTGCTCCAAGCTAAAGAAATGATTAGGAAGCCAGCTTTCCGTTGCTCCGTTATGGGATAAGCGAACTCTAACGTAAGTAATCTTGCCGAGCAGCTCCTGACTTAGAATCTCTTGAATAGTTAATGTATAGCCGTCATTTAAACGAGGCAAGGAGACCGTTAGCTTCACTTTGTTCTCGTTAACTTCTGCGATAATTGCGTTAACTTCTTTTAACGTTGGGGCAATAACTTTTTCTGTGAAAATATGTTTGCCCGCCTTGGCCGCAGCCACGATTACGTCTCTATGCATATTCGTTGGTGCATCCACGATAACGGCATCTATATCCTCTTGCGCAAGCAGATCATCCAGTGATTCAAAAAAAGGAATATTCAAGCTTTCCGCAGCTTTGTTCCCACGCTCTACGTTTTCGTCCCAAACTGCAGCTAATACGGTATCTTCATGCTCCTGAGCTTGCTTGGTATAATCCCATGCATGCACATGCCAATAGCTGAGCTTACCAATTCTAATGGTCATTTACTTGTGCCTCCCGTATATATGTTATTCTGACATCTGCTATAAAAATAACACATAATAAACAGCTTTTTTAGTAGGAAAATGCGACAAAACATATATAATATTACGACACATAAAATCCGGAGTGAAATACGATCCCTAAAAAAAGAAACCCTTGCTATAAAAGCTAAAGGTTTCTTTATACTTGGCTTAATGGGTTAGTGGCTTATTATATCCTTTGTCATCAAAGGGCTGCAATTTCTCGAACCACTTCTTTTTCAATAGTTTAAGCTCCCAGCGCACGTCGGTTACGTCTTCTGACTCCTTCTGCTCTAACACCTCATAGCTGAAGGCTTCTGCTTTAAGTTCCTTCCAGTCCTTTTGCAGCTCTGCATTCGCAAATCTGCCCATATCTAATTGCATCTGTATAGTCATCCATTTATTCTTCAGGTTGGGATAGCTGTCAACGAATATTTTCCCGCTTCTTTTGTTTGTAATTTGAATAGCACCCATGTACGTCTTGAGCTGCTTATATTGCTCCTGAAGTTCTTTACGTTTACTTTTGTCCATTATAATTTATGATTCTCCTTTCACAGGCCATTCTGCTAAATTTCAGTACCCCATTTCTTTCAATAAACGGGACAATACCGAAAGTCGTTCTCCGATCATTTCACCATCATCACTAAGCGCCTGAGCGAACAGCTTAATATCATTATCAATCATGGGATTATCTGCACATACAGATACACTCATTGCATCTCCCTGCAGTCCAATACGATCAATCATAGGGCTCTCGGGATCATACATTTTTGGAAAACGATAGGCCTCTTGAAAATACAAACTACTTCTGCAAATCAAAATTGCCAGGTCAAGCACTCTGTGCATTGGCAGCTCTTCGGACTGTCTCGACCATTTGTCCCCTGTATGTCTCCATACCTTTGCTGAGATGTCGACCTTTCCTCTATCGTTCCATTGTGCTAATCCTAGGGACAGACCTTTTGCATCTGTGTCCCCGGCGTACCGGCCATCAACCTGCTCGTAATTTTCTGACACGACTACAGGTTTATGTTTTAGAGTTGTTGGAATTTTCATGTTAGTCACTCTCCATTTTATGATTTACTAATTTACTCATTTACTAAATTACTAATTTACTAAATATAAGATTCATATTACCCGGCAAAAGATCATCTGTCAAACGACATTACACCCGTTTTATCCAACAAAACAAAAAATCCCTCTGCGCGTAGCAAAGGGACTGTTATTTTCATGTACTATATATCTCTAGCTTAAATGATCATTCACATTACAAAACCAAACCATATGGACAGAATCAGGTCCCCAATAGTCTTCTACTACTTTATAAGGCTGCCCAAATTTACGTTGCCACCTGACCTGTGCATGTTTATAACCGCTGTCCAGACAAAACTGCTCTACCCCTTGCTTTTTTAGAAATATCATCATTTCCTTAATTAAGGCTGAACCCACACCTTGGCCCTGATAACTTGGCATAATGTATAGACTGCCCAATTCCCCTATTTCATCTAACTGATGATCCGTGCAGGTTTGAATATCTTCGCCACAAGGTCCAAAGGAAATCGTACCGACAACCTGCTCTTCTATTTTTGCAAGAAGGAAGTAAGGCTCCCCAGTCGTAGTATCCAGTGAAGTCATCACCATTTGCTTTTTATGATCTATTTCACTTTGGATATCGTCTTGTAAATGATCAAGCCCTTCTTTTTCAAAGGCATCTTGGATTGAAGTTTCAAAAACAGAGCATGTGGATTCAAAATCAGCTGGAGAAAGCGTGCTTATGGTCATTGGATTACTCTTATTCATTGATTCGGACACCTCTTCTATTCCCGGCCGGAATTCTTAAAAATCCTGCAATAATATACTATCAGCATTCAGACTGAAAGGTTTATATTCATAGAACTACTTTACTGGAGGTCATCATGAATATATTGTCCTTTCTGATCTATTGCGTTGTCGCTACATTTACACCCGGTCCTACCAATATTGTTATTCTTTCTTCCGTGCAACATTCCGGGGCTAAAAAATCAATGGGGTATGTATACGGATCTACGCTGGCTTTTGGCTTATTACTCATCCTTTCTACTCTGCTGAACCGTGTTCTAGTAGAAATCATCCCAAATATCCTGATCATTATGCAAATCATTGGGAGTTTATATATGCTCTACCTTGCTTATAAAATCTTTAAAATGGGTTCAATGGAAGACCAGCCTGACCCTAATGCCAATTTCCGCTCAGGCGTGCTTATGCAGCTTGTGAATCCTAAAGTGCTAGTATTTACACTAACGGTCATTCCCAACTACGTAATGCCATTCTATACCTCTTCGCTTGCCTTGTTTATATTTGTTATAATTATAACTGTGATCGGATTTTTTGCATTTACGACATGGGTTGTATTTGGGACAATCTTCAGAACATTTATGAAAAATCATCAAAAAGTTCTAAATACCGTGATGGCACTGTTTTTAGTATACTCAGCCATTATGATATCGGGAATCCTATAAAGTCGCGGAGGTTAAGAACGTGGAGAGATTTAACTATAAAAAGTCAGCAGAGATCCTGTCCTTATCCGCCAGCCTTACTGATTTCACCTATAAAAAACATTGCCATGAGGAATATGCACTCGGTGTGACCCTTCGTGGCATTCAGCAATATAATCTTGACGGTAGTTTGCAGTCCTCTCATAAAAATGGCGTAATGTTGTTTAATCCGGAACAAACGCATGATGGCAATGCGTATGATAAAGGTGGCATTGATTATGTCATGCTTTATATTAAGCCAACCCTAATGTTAGAGATATTAAGAAAAAAAGAACTCCGCTTCGCCACTCCTATCTTATACGATGACAAATTGGCGCAGTGCATATTAGCCCTAAACCATGCCATCCAGAATGGCAAAGAGGAGTCTTTGTGCAGTGAACTGTTATTCACTCTGGTTCATTTAGTCTCTAATACTGAAATAGTTACCGATCGTAGAACGAATAATAAATTTCTCAAAAAAGCAAAGGAAATGATGTACTGCAGTTTAGACCATGTGCTGAAGCTGGACGATCTCTGCACAGAGTTTGGTCTATCCAAATATCAATTTATTCGCGAGTTTAAGACACATACAGGAATATCACCCTATCAATTTTTCTTAAATTGCAAGGTAGAGCGTGCCAAGCAGTCCATAGAGAGAACCAAGGATATCTATGCAGCTGTTGTAGATTGCGGATTTGTGGATCTAACTCATCTGAACAGGCATTTTAAAAGCGTGTTCGGAATAACCGCACATGAATACCGGTCACAGCTGTAAGATCTGCCCTCCTACCATTGTCCAGAGCACTTTGAATTCATCATCCAAGAGAACCAGGTCAGCATCCAAGCCAGAGGTGATCGTCCCCTTTTGTTGAAGTTCAAGAATATTGGCCGGTGTAGTTGAAGCCATTTGCACGGCATCTGTGAGCGAAATTCCAGTTTCGACAGTATAACGTAAGGCTTCATTCATGGTAACTGTACTGGAGGCCAGCGTGCCATCTTCCAATCGCGCTATGCCACCAGATACCGTAACCTGATGTCCTCCAAATATATAATTTCCATCCCCTAACCCCATTGCCTGTAAGGCATCTGTGATCAAGACCATTCCTTCCGGTCCTTTCATGGTATGCATCAAGCGGATAATTGCAGGATGCAGATGGACATTATCAACAATAGCTTGCAGGCTCACATGCCTCTCTTCGAAAGCGGCAACCACAATCCCCGGATCTCGATGATGGATCGGCCGCATGCCATTAAAACAATGCGTAACATGACTTGCCCCAGCGGCAAAAGCTTGTTTGGCTTCCTCATATGTGGCATCCGAATGAGCAATCGCTATCACCACTCCCCGTTCTTTCAAAAAGGAAAGAAGCTCCATGCCTCCCGGCAGCTCAGGAGCAATCGTAACCATTTTTATGAGTGATCCAGCTTCTTGGAAAATGAGCTTCATTTCCTCTAAGTTAGGATGCCGCAGATACTTTTCATTTTGCATTCCTTTTCTCTTGGGGTTTAGATAAGGTCCCTCTAAGTGAATGCCTGCGATCTTTGCTCCCACTTCATGCCCAATTACACGTTTGACACTACGAATCATCTCTAAAAGATCCTCCATCGTAGAACTCACAGAGGTAGCCAGAAATGAGGTGCAACCAGAAGCTGCACAAGCCTTCGATACTTCTTGAATACTCTCTTCAGTACCGTCCATCATATCAAACCCGTTAGCGCCATGAATATGCACATCTATCATTCCGGGCACTAACAAATGCCCTCCGCCATCAATCCGTTCATACTCACCCTCTGGGATAGAAATATCTCCTGAGTCTATCCTCATCACTTTTCCTTCAGAAATCCATACATTGGCCGCTGAAACTATACTATTCTGAAGCACTACTTGTACATTTTGCAAAATATAAGTCATAAACATTCTCCTCCATTCGTTATCACTCTTGATTTCGAACCTCTTCAGCTTCATCTAGACACTCAATAACTGTGATGTTCTTCTGATCTAGAACTTCTCTGATCTCGATTGGAAGCTCTCGATTTGTAACTAAAATATCAACGAAATCAAAGTCTAGCCGATAAAAGGATTTAGCATTAAATTTGGTGTGATCCGCTACTAAAATCACTTGATCAGATCTTCGAGCCATTTCTCTTTTTACCCGCGCATCTTCTTCATAAGGATAATAGAGTCCATCAGCACAGATCGCCGATGCTCCAATAAAGGCTTTATCCGCACGAATTTCACTAAGTTTATCGATAATGGAAGAACCATATAACAAGCGGTTTTTCACATTCAAGTAACCACCAAGTACATAAATTTGCAGATCCTCGCGATGGGATAAAATCCCTACATTATCTATCGAGTGCGTGACAACCGTAATATCCTGCGCACTAATTTGTTCTGCAACAAACTGTACAGTGGTCGATACGTCTAAAATCACAGTCTCACGATCTTGGATAAGCCCGGCCGCGATCTTCCCTATTCTCTGCTTACTCTCGGATTCATCGATCAAACGATCCTGGTAAGATAATAATTCTTTTTGCAATTCAGGTAACGCTAGACCGCCATGCGTCCGAACAACGACGCCCTCTTGTACTAACCTAACAATATCCCGTCGGGCAGTATCTCTTGAGACTTCAAATTGCGTACAGATATCTTGAACACTCATCGATTGGTGTTGTTTCAAATATTCGAGTATTTTTAATAATCGTTCCTCTTGATACATAATGAAATTCACCTCCTAAAGTCATCATAAGTCATTTTATAAGTATTTACAAGCATTTATAAGTTAATAATTAAGTATATATAAGTATTAATGCGAAAAAAAGACGAAAGCCAGATGAATGTGCATCCGCTAACGCCTTTAAAATGTCTATTCTTTAGGATTCACTTCACAATGTCACTTCACATCGCGGTTCCAGCTCTTCTGTATCTTTCGAATATAAACAATTTGGCCCACATGATAAGCATTATGGGTTGTTACATTTCCGAGGACTTCCCACCATTTACTGTCTGGAAATCCTTGAACATCAGCTTCCAATTGTTCTTTCTTAATCAATTCCTGCCAGTTTAAAAGAACCTCTAAAAGTTGTTTTTGCAGCGCTTCGAACGTTTTCCCTTCTGCAACGACAAAGGTATTATTATTACTATCCACTGGAGGAACCGCCTGAACACTGGCTTCTTTATACCTTGTTTGCCAAGTTTCATTCCAGTAAAGCAGATGCTGCACAATCTCAGCAATACTATTGCTTTCTTCCGTTACCTTCCAAAAAGCTTCTTCTTCACTTAAGTCTTTAACCGCCACTTCAAGGGGCACATACCAACTCGGATCATTCGCATTGGCCAGCAACTGATTGGCTAGAACATCATAAGCATGAAACATTCTTCCTTCCCCCATTTTCCAGATAAATTATATGCAAATCAAGTACCGCAGAATGTACGATATGGACATGCGGATTCCTCAGGAAGTGCCGAGTATTCCTCTTGTTCAGAGGAGTAGGCGTATGGGTTAGTCAAAGCTTGAAGTAACCTCTCCATCACATCGTAATCTTCCCGCTCTACCGCAGCCTCAAGCGCTTCTTCTACACGATGGTTCCGTGGAATAATCGCAGGATTGCTGCTGTGCATCAGCTTCAGCGAAGAGGATTGTGATTCCTGCTGCCTGCTAAGTCGCGCCTGCCACAGCTCATTCCATTCCTTAAATTCAGGGGTGCCAAACAGAGCAGCATCTTCCATTACGCCTAGAGTTAAGGACCGAAATGTATTAGTGTAGTCAGCCCGATATTTTTGCATCAGTTCAAGGAGGGTATCAATCAGAGCAACATCCTCTAACTCTTCGTTAAAGATTCCCAGCTTCGCTCTCATTCCCGTTAGCCAATATTGATAGGACCGCTCCGAAAAATCTGAAATTGCCTCCTCAGCCAGCTTAATCGCCTGTGCCTGATCGTCAGCCAGCAATGGCAAGAGAGTCTCGGCAAATCTGGCGAGATTCCATGCGCCAATCCCGGGCTGATTGTGGTAAGCATAACGACCCTGCTGGTCTATGGAACTAAATACTGTCTCAGGATTATACACATCCATGAAGGCACATGGACCATAATCAATCGTTTCTCCGCTAAGGGCCATATTATCAGTATTCATCACTCCGTGAATAAAACCTACAAGCTGCCATTTAGCAATTAGCGCTGCTTGACGTTCCATTACTTCCCGAAGCAGAACAAGATATGGATTATCTTCCACAGGAGCTTCTGGATAATGTCTTTGCAACGTGTAATCAGCCAGAATACGCAGATCCTCCACAGTCCCCCATGCAGCAACATATTGGAAGGTTCCAACACGCAAATGACTGGCAGCAATCCGGGTCAGAACCGCCCCCGGCTGTTCCGTTTCCCGAATTAGCGGCTCCCCTGTAGCTACCACCGCCAAGCTGCGAGTCGTAGGAATCCCAAGTCCATGCATAGCTTCACTGATGATATATTCGCGTAACATCGGTCCAAGCGCTGCCCGGCCATCGCCACCACGAGAGTATGGGGTTCTTCCCGCACCCTTCAATTGAATATCTACACGATCACCTTGAGGTGTGATCTGTTCGCCCAGCAGCACTGCTCGACCGTCTCCCAACATGGTAAAATGTCCGAATTGATGTCCAGCATAAGCTTGCGCAAGCGACAGGGTACCTTCAGGAACTTCGTTGCCGGCAAGAATCCCAAGACCCTCCTTACTCTGTAGTGCTGTGCTATTCAGCCCAAGAGTAGCAGCCAATGGTTCATTAAAAATAATCAGTTCCGGTTTACGCACAGGCGTTGGCTTAATCCTTGTAAACATTGATTCCGGCAGATGAGTATAACTGTTCGCAAAATTCCAGCCTATATCTATTTTCTCTGTCATATTATCTCCTTTTTATACCCTCAGTCTCTATGCCTTTATTAACTCAGAATAAGTTATGTTAAAATTTAATGCAAATCTTCTCGCAGACCTATGTTTTTGCCGAAGTGTTACAAAGACCGCCCGGCTTCCTGCCATTTTATGCAGGGAACCGGGCGGTCTTAATTATGATGTTCTATCTTGTTTTCAACTTATTTGGAAGCTAATTCGCTCCGCCTTTGGAGAGCATAATATTGAGAATGGTCTTGTCAGTATCCGCCAGCCCTTCCTGAACCAAACGCTCCATGTTGCGGATGGTATCTTCCACCTCTTCGAAAATTACACCATCCTTGGTTGTAGGAGCAATGTTGTTCATAGCCAGTGTGGCTGCCTGGATCGCCGTATTGGTGGAGGTGGAAATCTTCAGCGCACAGGTAGAATTCGCACCGTCACAGATCATGCCTGACAAAGAAGCTATCGTATTCTGTATCCCATGCTTGATCTGCTCAAGACTGCCGCCCATGAGATAAATGATCCCGCTATTTGCTCCTACTCCCCCTGCAATCCCTGAACCACATAATGGGGACAAACGCCCGATATAATGTTTGATGTGCACAGTGACCAGATTGCTCAGTGCAAGCGCCCGAGCTAGCATTTCTTCATCCTTGTCCAGCAATTCCGCCAGAGCTATAACGGGAAGCGTACAGGCGATGCCTTGATTGCCACTGCCCGCAGTTGTCATCACAGGCATTGCACTGCCATCCATTCGAGCATCTGAAGCCGCTGCGGTAGCCGCGATAATTCTGTTCGCTACATCATTGCCGAACAGATTCACCGCTGATTGCTGATTCATTTTCTTACCTACTTGCAAGCCATAATCGCCTCGCAATCCCTCATCAGAGATCGCTTTGTTCATCCGCGCCCCTTCCAAGAGAAAGCTTAGGTCTGAAAAAGGAGCGGTACAGATAAACTCGAATATCTGGTCAACTGAGCCCGCATACTCTTCCGTGTCGGAAAGACCAGGCTTGCCACAGTCGGCTTTTGAATTCCGGGGTGTTATTTTCTCCCCGTCCAGAGCCAAATATTCTATATGGGTGTGCTCTCTGGCAATAATGGCAGTCGCCGTATGGTTCTGCGTAAACAACTGGGCTTCAATATATAATTTCTCAGGAGTGTCCTTTATCTCCACTTTTAGCAGCTTTCTATCCAGCAGGTCATTTGCCATCTTCAACTCAGCCTGCGTCAGACCTGACAGAATTTCCAGCTCCTTGTGAGAACGGCCGACCACCGCTCCAAGGGCTGCTGCGATGGGCAGGCCTGTCTGGCCTGTCCCGGGAATGCCCACTCCCATTGCATTTTTAATAATATTACCGCTGAGATGCAGCTGAATCCCCGTAATTTCTTCCTCGAGAAGCTCTGCCGCCAAGGAGACGGCATACGCAACTGCAATCGGCTCCGTACAGCCTTCTGCCGGCACGACTTCCTTGTGTAAAATTTCCAATAAGTTGCTCATGTATGCATTTCCCCCTTTTCTCTCGCTGTTGGACTTATTTATATATAGTAACTCAGAGAGAAGTTTCAGGGAATCCTTTTTCTTAGGAATCACTCCTTCATCCCCCTAATATAGTGTAGGAAAGAAAGGCGGGATGTACGTGAGTAAGCGGGATGAGCAAGAGCAAAGGGCGATCTTTCTAGCTGCAGTCTGCGGGCAAACCTATACACAATTTTCAAATATAGATGGAGTTTTCGTCATTCCATTAGATTATCAGCTATGTCATCCCATTGAAGCACAATCCTTCAATAATGTATGGGAACGTTTCGGCTTTATTTTGGAGTCTCCACAAGAGATTATTATCGCCTTTCGGGGAACCAGTACGACGACCAATTGGATATCCAACGTCCTCGCTTCACAGGAACGGTTCAAATATCTTAAAGAAGACTCTCTCACCCATCGTGGCTTCACCAACATTTATTCTTCAGCTCGGGACGGCATCTTCTCTGCGCTCTCCAAGCTATCTCCTGACAAGACCCTATACATTACGGGCCACAGCCTCGGTGGAGCGCTCGCCACCTTATGTACCTTAGATATTGCGGCAAATACCTCTTACACCTCACCTAACCTATATACTTATGGTTCCCCACGGGTAGGTGATCCGGACTTCGTTAATATTTTCAAACAATATGTGCGGAAGAGTTACCGGTATGCCAATCTTTTTGATGTTGTAACCTACGCACCTCCACATGTCTATAAGCTCCCCAAACGGGAAAAAAAGTATTATTACAATCATGTCCATACTTTTAACTCACTGTCTTTCCAGAATGGATCTACAAGTGGTAATCACGTAATCAGCAGCTATTTCGCCGAGCTCTCCAAGCTCCAACCGGAATTCGCTCAAGAATTATGTATAACGAACCCTGGATTCTGTCCACTCGTGGCTACGAAAGCAGAAGTATAATGTGAACACAAAAAGGAGGTGCCCAACAAGCCATATGCTGGCTGCCGGAACACCTCTTTTCTTCGTATGATTCGATGCCATCAGCAGTTACAAAGTCACTAACGGACTCCATTGACACTAACAGCAGTATATTTCCACTTTAAGAATTCCATCGGACCCCATGGACACTATTGGCATAAAAAACCCGTAATATAAGTCACTTTCTAACGAATAGCTGCACTGGAGTCCGAAACGCTGCCCAAAAGGCGATTATTTAGCAATTAACATCATCTGGGTCCGAAACCGGTACGAATGAAACTAGATCAGAATATAAAATAAACTAATACCACACCCAGGACTAACAGAATAAGTGAAACTATGTGCTGTTTCGTATGTTTTAGAAATTTCCAGTCGATGAACGACTGAAACCCTATTGCTACTACTATAACTACAATCCAAAACCATTTTATAACCGTACCCTCTGGGCCATCGGCAATTATTATCACAATCCCCGTAATTAATCCCACAAGTGCAAGTATAAGCTTCCCTTTTATATTAAGCTCATAACCGTCTTCAGGAAGTTTTTCTTTATCCGGGCCAACAATCCATATCCTTAGAAATAGGTTAGAAAAAGCAAGGATTATAAGTATAAGTCCAATTTTCACTTTCGTTCACCTCCACTCTTATATAGAATTCATTCGTATTTATTTCTGATCATTAGTTCTTTGATTTCTTTTAACTCATTTAATATTTCTTTTGATAGTTGCGTACTTCTAGAGTTATCGATGCCTACTTTAATCACGAATATTCCAAGCAACAAATAGATGATTAGCATTACGATGATCCCCAATTTACGTTCACTCCTCTTATTTTTGTATATTTCATTAAAGATATAGTTAGCATTAGATTAATATTATTCCCATGATAGTATAATAAGGATATCTAATTAACACTCAGGAGCTTGCCGTTGGCTTGACAAATGATCAGTATATTCGATAAAATATACTATATCTTGATAATCAAGATAATTGGTATGCGAGAGTTTTTTCAATGCGGGAACACGATTAATCTTAACTGAAAAGAGGGAACACAATGGCAGTACTTATTCTATACGCTACAAAATCTGGAGCAACAGAACAATGTGCAAAAGTATTATCAGAAGAGCTACCTCAGAGCAAAATTTGCAATATAGAATTAGAGAAGCCGAATATCGAGGCATTTGATAGCATTATTTTAGGAGCAGGAGTAAGAGATGAAAAAATATATAAAGCCATTCGTGACTTTATCAAAAAAAATAAAGATGAGTTACTGACTAAGAAGATGGGCTACTACATTTGCAACGAGAAACCTAAGAAAACCGAAGAATTAATAGAGAAAAATTTCCCTGATGATCTGAAAGAAGCTGCGATTTGTATTGAATCTTTTGGAGGTTATAAGGCCTATAAGGCTCCAAAGGAAGGTACTGATCAGCTAAAAGGGATTTTGGTAGATAAAATAAGAGAATTCTCACAAAATTTCAAATAAAAAATCCTGTTACCAAGACGAAAATCTTGATAACAGGATTCTTTTTTTATATACGTTTATTGCGCCTTGAGGGTCACTTCAAACTTCGCACCGACATCACCTACAAATACAATTTTGCCGTTGCTAGGAAGTTTGACTTGTTTAAGACCGCTTATGGTGAAGTAATTCACACATACACCATTCTCATCATAGACGGCAAAGGAACTTTTGGTTGGCAGCTCTACTGTCATTATCTTACCTGTTGCCGTTTCAGGAACTCCATACCATCTAGCATATCCATCTGATTGGATAGTTACCATAGATTGCGGGCCTGCATAAATAGGTTTAACCGCATCTTGATGTATAAACAATTGATTGCCAATCTTTAAATACTCCACACCATTTTTCTCTTCAAAAATAAGATCCGCAAGATCGCGCCCAGCGATGGTTGGGATTTGCACGGTCATTTCTGCTTTATTAGGCCCAGTTATTTTATTCGAGCCCATATAACCAGGTGCGTCAGGGAACATAGCGATTCCAGCTACCGGCATACTCATGTAATATTGGGAGCTGTACTTCTCGCTGACATCAAAATACAATTTCCCTTGGCGCTGCTGCCATGCAGTAGTGACCTCTTGAGATAGGGCATTAGGTTCAAGCTTCTCAGCTGCATATTGGGTAACGGCAGTTTCACCAAGTCCTGGAATCACCCCATACCCTTGACTCCAAAGATAGATACGGCCATTGCTCTCCTTCACAAAGCTAACTTTACTTGTACCCTCTGCATCTAAGAATTCTCCGTTCGAATTATAGGAAAATTTCTGCACCGGCATTGTAGGAGCTATAATTGAAGATATACTCAATTCCCCAGTTTTACTAACCTCTATCTTCATCAGTTGCGTAGAATCACCATAGACACCCGCATAGTTTAGCAATTCTTGCGGCATATCCTCTTTGTTCGAAGTTTTAAATGTAGGTGTAGCTTTCAGTTCCTTAATAACTCCCTTTTCCTGTAAAGCGCTGAGTAAAATTTCGTTGGCAAGCATCTGGTCCGTTGTACTTGATCCGCCAGAAGATATTACTGCTGCTGCCATCTGCTGCTCGGGCAATACAACTAATGAGGTATGATACAGACCTGTATCTCCACCCTTTGTCAAAGCCTTGATTTCGTACTGGTTAAATGGATATAAGTTCACACTGTCCCAGCCTAATCCATAAGCTAACGAATTATCGGCTCCTTTAGGCCATATTCCACGCTTATATTCCTCTTGTTCCATCGCTTTTACAGACTTTTCTGACAAAATGCCAGTCGATTGGCCTGTAAAAATAGTTGCAAAACGCACCAAATCCTCAGCAGTGGAATAGATACCACCTGTTCCAATCACGTTAATGGTTTCTTTGGGTAAAGCTGCTGAGTAGGTAGCATTATAGACACTAGCCAGCTGAGAAGAAGCTACAGAATCTACAGGCGTTTTCGTATGTTCAAGCCCTAGAGGTTCTGTGAAATTTTGATGAATGAATGTGGTAAAGTCCGTGCCACTGACCTTTTCAACAATCAACTCAGCCAACGTAAATCCATCATTACAATATACTGAGTAGGCGCCTGGATCGGCCTTCAGACGTTGTGTTGACAAAGTCTCTAGCAAACTATCTTTTGCAATAGGATCGGAATCATTAAATAAGAAAGAATTGGATAAGTTCGAGCCAGCAAGACCTGATGAATGATTCAACAGCATCCGTACAGTGATTTGCTTATAACGAGAATCTTCCATCGTAAAATTATTCAAATAAGATACGACTGAACCGTCCAAATCTACTTTTCCTTGCTCAACAAGCTTCATAATAGAAGCTGTTGTATACATTTTACTCGTCGAGCCAATACCATACATCGTTGTGACGCTTGGTGCTGTCTTACTCTCCACATGGCTAAATCCAGATTGACCGCTCACAACGATATTATCGCCATCAATAAGAGCATATTGGAGACTAGTCGTCCCCAGCTTCTCCGTTAAGAACGCCGCCTTCTCTGCTGCCACCTTCTGAGTGTTCACATACGTTTGCCCTTTGCTGCTATCCGCTGCTAAAACACTAGTAGGGACATACACCAATAGAAGCAATGCAACTAATAAGGATGCCAAATTTTTCTTCATACATAACCTCCCGATATGAAATCGTCATCCTTTAAAGGATAATTTATCCATGGAGTAATGTAAAGGAAGTTTATACTATTGGGATTATATATCTAATCTACTATTTCTACTTTATCTCCGATTCGAATTTCCCCTGTTTTGATTACAGAGGCATAGACTCCGAAATGCAAATCAAACTCTTTATGTAATTTTTTCAAAAGCACTGGGTCCTTCTGGAGACTATCCGGGTCCATCGTAATCACAACACATCTCTCACAAAAACTATCTACCTGTAGCTGTACATCCCCAATGTTGAGCCGGCGTCCAATCCAATCTCCTTCAAAAAGAGAATCATCATTCAGCGCGATAACAAAATTCCCGCGAAAACGACGTTGATCCAAGGAATGCCCCCAGGTTGCCTCCAGTTTTTTTAAGCTGGCATCCGTAATGAGTAGAATACTAGCGCCATCCACGGATAGGAGCTGCGGATGTTCTGGCTGTGGATGTGCAGCTTTTAGACCAGACATAGTGATTGGAGTTTTGGTTTGGCTTTGGATTTCTTCCAATAGATTATCATCCCATCCAAAGGTTCGCCCGTCTGATGCCGTTACATGGATTTGTCCATCTATAAATTGCGCTTGATAGGTAAGCATATTCGGTATATTTCTAGCGGTGATATATCTTCGCCAGCCCTCTTTTGACTCATCGTAAAAGGAGCAAAAACGGTCACCAAGCATTCCATAGGGTTCAATCATACAGCTTTCTAATTTTTCACCCGCAAATGACTTGACCGGGTAACGATTAATTCCTTGAATTTCACCAACAACTGATAACATAATACAACGCCTCCACTTGTCTTAAAATGCAACGTATCTTCCTATTCTACCTGATTTTATTTAACTGTTGTATGAATATCTAATAACCCAGAAATTTTATATGTTTTATTGAGTTATATGTTTTATACTATGACTGTTAGACATATTGCATTTTGAAATAACACTCACTCCCCCATAAAGAAGAGAGGTAACCTGCTGTGCGGACAAATGATTTTCAAGGTTTTGACTTTGTTTTTACTCAAGCCGTGATGGGTATGGCCCTTATTTCGCTTGATGGAACGTTCCTAAAACTGAATTCAGCATTATGCGACCTCTTGGGGTATGATGAAACCGAATTAACTACACCCTCTCCAACCGTCCGTACCCTTCTAGATCAGATTCATAAATTCATTTCACTAGGAAGCTCTCTTCCATCTACGAGTACTGATCCGCAGAGACTCGAAGTAGATTATTTCCATCCCACCGGATACCGGTTATCTTTAAAAGTCTCCATATCTATCCTTTCGGATGACATTGGTAAACCCATATTTTATTTTACTCAATTCGAGAATAAGACCCTGATCAGGGAAATGGAGACTCAGCTTCAGGTTGTGAAGACCCATCTACTTGAAAAAGAGAGCTCTTTTCTACAGCTGCTGGAGGAACTTCCTCAGCCCGTGCTTATCACTAGGGAAGGGATCGTTCTGTATGCAAATTCGGCAGGTTTACAATTAATCCATGCAGAAAGCCTAGATCAAGTGCTTGGTCTATCGACTATGGATATTGTCGACTACTCTAATTATGAAATTCTCTCAGAACGAAGAAAGAAATTCAACACTGATAGAACAACAGGTTCTGTCTGCTACTTGATTAATTGTTTAAATAACCAGCAGAAATATGTGGATGGAATTACATTGCCGATTATCTTTGAGGGAAACGAAGCGTACATTGGCATATTTAAAGATATATCCGAGCAAGTATTGGAAGATGAACGACTGATTCAGTCCGAGAAATTATCCACAGCAGGACAGTTAGCAGCTGGAATCGCTCATGAAATACGGAATCCTCTTACAGCCATTAATGGTTTTATGAAGCTACTGCGCTCTTCCGAGCGGATGAATGATAAATATATTTCCATTATTGAGTCAGAATTGAAACGCATCGAGTTCATCGTCAACGAACTGCTTGTCTTATCTAAACCCCAAACCACTCATATTAGTAAACCAGTGGATTTATTGTCTTTGCTGGAACAAGTCACCACACTAATGAATGGACAAGCTGCCCTAAAAAATCTCAAGATCCTCCCTGTCTGTACTGATCATTCCATTTGGATCAATGGTGAGGCTTATCAGCTTAAGCAGGTATTTATTAACTTACTTAAAAATGCGATGGAAGCAATGAATCATGGGGGAAACATCTATATTCATGTGCAAACCTATGACAGAGAAGCCCGAATCAGTGTGCAGGATGAAGGCTGTGGGATGACAGAGGAACAGATCAATGCCCTCGGCAAACCATTTTATACGACCAAAGAAACAGGAACAGGCTTAGGTTATATGATCACACAAAATATTATACATAATCATGGCGGAGCGATCTCTGTAGAAAGTATTCTGGAGCAAGGAACAACTTTTACTGTGAGTATTCCAACGATCATTACACCTGAGGAACCTATCATGTAGTAGATGAGGTATCGCAACATCATGCAAGAATGCCCCTAATTTTCACATTATAATGGTTATACATAATTGGAAAAGAAGGTGCAGCAATGACTCGTGAAGTTCGAACAGTAGTTTTCGATCGTGACTTAAAATTTGAGACCTATCGATTCGAAGGTATTATGCAGAAGTTTCCCAACCATTTTCATGACTATTATGTCATAGGTTTTATTGAACAAGGAAAGAGACATCTGCTATGTAACCAAGAAGAGCATATTCTTAACAGCGGAGATGTGGTCATCTTTAATCCGGCGGATCCCCATGCCTGTGAACAGATAGACGGGAGGACGCTTGACTATCGCTGCATCAATATTCAGCCGGAAGTCATGCGTGAGTATGTGCTAGAAATTACCGGCATAGACTACTTACCGCGGTTCACACACAATGTCCTCTACCAAAGTGAACTGTCGAGCCCTTTACACGATCTGCACCAAATGATATTAGAGGATCAATCCGATTTTCAAAAAGAAGAATTGTTTCTATTTCTCTTGGAGCAGCTTCTGAGAGAATACACGGAGACAGAAACCCTCTGTCCCGCTCAAGAGCCTACTTCTGAAATTAAAATCATTTGCGAATACATAGAGTTACATTATGCGCAGAACATTACGCTGAACCAGCTAAGTGAATTGAGCGGCTTAAGTAAATATCACTTGCTGCGTTTATTTACCAGACAGAAAGGAATATCACCTTACCGTTACTTGGAAACTATTCGCATCAACCACGCCAAAAGGCTTTTAGAACAAGGAATATTGCCAATAGAAGTGGCCTCTCTAACCGGATTCAGTGATCAGAGCCATTTCACAAATTTTTTCAAAAGACTCATAGGCTTAACCCCTAAGCAATATATGCGTATATTTGTTCAGCAAACGGGAGTAAAGTCATCAATGGAACTTACGAAATGATAGATCAACGCAAGATTAACACAGGACATCTGCTGGCATTACTTACGATTTTAATCTGGGGAACCACCTTTATCTCCACAAAAATACTGTTAAAAGACTTTACGCCTGTGGAAATTCTGTTCTTCCGTTTTCTTATTGGGTACTTTGTACTGTTACTGATCTATTCACGTCCAATCCGAACTACATCCTTTAAAGAGGAATTACTCTTTATCTCAGCAGGTCTTTGTGGAGTCACGTTATATTTTCTTATAGAAAATATTGCCCTAGTCTATACCCTTGCATCCAATGTAGGCGTGATTGTCTCCATCGCTCCATTTTTCACGGCGGTTATCGCTCACTTCTTTTTAGAAGAAGAGAAATTTCACAGGCAGTTTTTTATAGGATTTTTGATAGCCTTGGCAGGAATTATATTAATTGGGCTGAACGGGAGTTTTCTTCTCCAACTGAACCCCATCGGCGACTTGCTGGCATTGCTGGCACCTGTGGTTTGGGCAATATATTCAGTGTTGATGCGAAAAATAAGCCTACTAAAGGTTCATACTATAGGGGCTACCCGCAGAGTATTTTTCTATGGTCTGCTGTTTATGCTGCCTCCTCTGTTTCTGTTTGATTTCCAGCTGGGTCTGAGTAGATTCAAAGAGATTTCAAATGTAGCTCACCTGCTTTTCTTAGGTCTGGGTGCCTCGGCACTGTGTTTTTTGACTTGGAATAAAGCTGTAGGGATTCTAGGGGCTGTAAAAACAAGTGTATACATCTATATTGTGCCTGTAATTACAGTGGCAGCTTCCGCCCTTGTTCTGAATGAAAAGATCACCTGGGCAATCCTGACGGGAACTTTTTTAACGCTCACCGGTTCATATATTTCCGAACGCAAACCTAAATAACCACACCATCTTTAACATTTAATAAAAAGAAGCCCCAGCAGCGTGATGCATACTGGAGCTTCTTTAAGTTTCATTCCATACTCAGAACAACGAGACAGGAATAAGCTTTCTTCCGCCCTTGATCAGGGTCGATTCCAGCATGTCCCCTTTGACGCCTCCAAAATAAAGCTGCCAATACACGCCAAAACGCACGCTGACATCATTCTTCACCAGCTCCGGCGGCGTAACAATCAGCCATTGGAATTTGAGCGCCTTGGAAATTTCGAAGACGGGGTCAAGCACGTTATTGGAGACCATTTCTCCGAAAGGATTGTCATATAAAAAGACCGTCCAGCCTTTATTCTCACGATTCACCCGTTTATGCGTCATGATCATCATTGCGACCAGCAGCTGTACAGATTGACGTTGCCCACCACTGCCGACTGCTTCATCCAGTGCGCCGCGATTAATAATCTCCCAGTCCGAATAATGATAATCTTCCGGTGCGGCGTAGAGGAAATAATTCTCCGTTACCGGTTTATACACTTGAAGTATCGGAAAGCGGTTCTGCAGCGCCGCATAGACAATTCGTCCGTCATTAATAACCTCTTTGATTACCAGCGCCGGCACTTGTTCTATCTTGGGATACTTTTTGAGCAATTCATTGATGCATTGATTGAAGTAGTCACTCACCATCGGCTCTACCTCATCGCTTGTTCTTGGCACATTGATATTCTTGTAGTTCAGACGTACCAGCGGGAAAGCATAATTATTCTCGTTATGAATAATCATCCGGCGTTCCATTCGCTTCATAATATCAATGATTTGAACCACTCGTAGAGATGCCCGGCCAACCCACATCTTGCGGGAGAGATCCATGCCTTCCTTATCGCTTTGAATGCTCTCGATCTGATCGCGCGAACTGCGTAGCATGGAATCTAGGACTTGCAGTGCAATGGCGAAATTATCCCAATGGACCGTATTCAATCGATCTAGAATCTTGGTCTCCAGTTCGGAATTCCGTTCATTTTTCGCAAGTTTTTCGGTTAAGGAATTTTTCTCTTCCTTCACCTTTTTGGAGATCTCATCCTGTCTAATCCGGCTATCCTTAATGCGGAGAAGCCAGTCGGCTACTAGAGGCTCGCAGCTTTCTCTAACCCTCAGCGTTATTTCTTCTGGCACACTCCGTAGGTTGACGCGATCCTCAATATGCGCGTTCATTATTTTGATTTGATTGGATAAAGTCTGAAGGAGGACATCGATTCGGTCCAAGGATCTTTTACACTGATTAAGCATAAGCTCATTCGCTTGGCAGCGCTCCTGAATTTCTGTCTCCTTATCCCCTAGCGCCTCATTCCAAAGCTCCACGGCACGTTCATGTTTCTCTTTGATCACCTTCTCTACTTTGCGCAACTCTTTCTGCAAGTTCTCCAATTCAGTCTGGCAGCGGATGTAACCGTCGTGAACAATCTGATAGTCTTCCTCCAACGAAGTAGTATCCGTCTTTTGGCGATTTCTTGCAGCCATAATGGTCTCAGACGTTTCCGTAGGTTCAGTCGCCTTCCGCCAATTCACATCCACTTGATTCAGGCTGGATTCAAGCTCAGCCAGATTCTCGCTTGCTGCTTTAATCTGTGCAGCTCTTGTCCGAACTTCCAGTTCATTTTCAGTTAATGATTGCTGTAGGCTTTCCACGGTACTGAGCTGCTGCAAGAGAAGATTCTGCTCTACAGGATCTATAGGTATGACTTCTCCTTCATCAGAAAGCTGGTGATCTGTTGGGAAAACAATCTCAGGAAACCATCGTTGCAGTCTAGGGAACATCGCATATTCGGTTTCTCTCGTCCATTTATTGCGTTGTCCACTCAAGCTTTCCATTTGCACCTTTAGGTGTTCAAGCTGCTGATCTTTACCTGCTAACTCTTTGCTCACCAGATTCTTTCGTTCGATTATTTTTTGTTTTTCCTTATAATCTTGTTCCTGTTTCTTCGTCCGTTCAATCCAAGCTTGCAGAACCCCCGCTCTCTGCTCATGCTCCACACTTAGAACTTTGTTCTCAGCGAGCTCCCGTCCGATCCGGGTAAGCGTCCCTTCGTTCTCATCCATCTCATGGCTCAGATTGATAATGCTCTGCTGAAGTTCAGCCTGCAGTTTAATAAGGGCATCATGCTTGGCTGTAAGCGTCATGGTATTCTCAGTTTGGAATAAACGTTCATATTCTTGACGCACCGATTTTAACTTAGATAAATAAGCTTCAGAGTCCTGAAGGATCTGCTCCTGTTCTTTGAGTTTCCCCTGAATACTGCTCTTCCAATCCTGGAAACGATCCGGCTGCAAGACCATTTGCGGCCCTTGATTCGCAAAAAGCATGAAGGATGCTTGATGCGGAGCTGCCATCTCTTCACGGATAAAGATCGGCACCGCTGATTTAAGCAAGATGTCCTTCATCAGTTCCGGCTGAATTTTATCAGCTTCGCGCCGGGTCATAATCAAACTATATGGAAGTAACGGATATTGCTCCAGTTCTTCCTCACGTTCAAGATACGGACGGTCATTTAAGTAGGAACTACCTAGTGTTGATTGAATCTTTAACGAATCGAGTGTATCTTTGACCGTCAGAATATCTGAATTGGGTAGCCAGTAGGATTGGTTCTGAAGTTCCACATCCATGAGCTGATTATAGTAATCCCTTCTGGAACGTTTAGTCTGTTGCTCTACTTCATCTATTTTTCGGATAAAACGTGCCGGGATAACATCTTGTTCTTCAAAAAGGCCAGTAACTCCTAAACGATTATGCTCTTCATACATTTCCAGCAGTACAACGAGCTGTGACCATAATTGGGATTCTTTCTGAGTCTGTGACTCAAGCAGAACCCCAAGCTCGTCCGCTTCACGCTCATAAGAACGCCGTTTCTCACTCAGCTCAGCATGACTCTTATGCAGTGCCAGCTTCCGAATCTCTTCCTGCTTGTGCTGTTCTTCCAAGTCTCCAATGTCTTGAAGAATCGTTTTGGCCGCTGAGATCGTACGCTGCAGGGCAGCTGCCGGAGAATGGGCGGCATCCTGCCCATATTGGGCTGCGAATGCTCCGAGTTCTTCCGTGTATTGCCGAATAGATAAGGTCAAATCATTGATCTGATTATCCAGCCCGGCCAGCTCTACCAAGAAACTTTCCCTTTCCTTGCGCAATCTTCTCTCTTCCGCCGTTAGGTCTTGCTGTGCTGTCCCAAACTCTCTGATCGTTTGCTGCCAGAGATTAAACACCACATCCCACTGTTTCCGCAGCTGTTCCTTGGCTGCCTGAATGACCTCCTGCCGTTCTTTCATCTCCAGAGAACCTTCGATAGCTTGAATTTCTTTTTGCCACTGCTCAATTTGCCGGGTATGGAGCAACCGTTTAGCCAGAAAATAAGCTACTTCAAGCTTCTTCTCTTGCGCTTTGGAATCCTCCAGCCGACCACGCGCACGGCTCTGATCATCACTGAGCTTCTTAAACTCTTCTTGCTTCAGTTCCGTTTCTTCCTTACTGCGTAAGTATTTAAGATTGTCTGTCTCAAAGCGCAATTGCTTCGCATCCTGATAACGTCCAGCCAGTTCATCAGCAATCTTACTTCGCTCAGCTTCTGCATTTCTCTGCTCTTCATAGATAACCGTATAGATTTGGCGTCCACGTAATTCAGTTTCTTGAACTACGTTTTCTGCTTCCACGCCTAGTTTTACCAGCTCATAAAGTGGTGCAGCCATACTAAGAAACTCTGTATAGACCTGCTCCCGCTGTTCAAGCATCGGCAAGCGCTGAGCCACTGTTGCTGTATCGATAAACATCCGCTGCAGCGTATTGTCGTCTTCCTTTAATCCTTCATTCAGACTAGATCCGATTTCAGGAATAATCAGCTTTTCGAACAAGTTATGATTGGTGAAGGCATCATTTTTTTTAAAATAACCTTTGATACCACCCTCTTCACCATTGATTCGCCGCATATTACGCCACTCGGCGATATGGATATCCCGGGTAGCCAGGAAGTCATAATATCTTTTCAAATCCGAGCTATGGCTGCCAAAAGGTACAATCTCTCCCCGCCGATCGCGCACAAATTGCTGGATCGTTTCAAAACTCGTAGGTTCAGCAGTCACCTCGTCAAATAACGGCAACGTTGATAGCGTAAGTTCAGCCGCTTCACCGTAATCTGTAAGTGCGTACAGCAAGTAATCCACTTTGATATCCTGCTGATCAAGCGAATTATGTGCCGTCATAGCGATTCCCGTGGTCATATACTCATTGCGCTCATTGTTGTCGAGATGCCATTCGATAGCTACGTGAAAAGTGTACGGTTTAAGTTGTTTTTTATGATTATGAAAGAATGCCTCAACCTGGTTCTCACTGTCTTTGCCCCATGGTGTTTTGGGCATCAATAGCTGGAAAATAGATTGCAGCAGTACGCCCTTTCCACCGCCATTCATGAGCGTAATAAGCGTATTAGCGGGTCCCTCTTCGTTGCAGAGGTCCAGAATCATGTCGTCGTATTTCTTGAGCATCTTCTCGTATTTAAGTCCTGTAATTCGTATGCGTTCAATCCGCGGCATAGGTAGCACCGTCTTTCTCAGCTAAAGTTCTTCCAATGAGGCTCTTTAATTCCTGGTATCGATCGACATCATGATATAAATAACGCATTCTCTCATAAAGCTCTTCCCGAGGAAAGATACGCTTCTCTGTTTCAGAGATGAATACGAGTTTCTCCTCTTCCAGAAGTTTCATGCCTTCATGAATCAGCCCAATTCGTGAGCCTGCGCCTCTGGTCAGAAGATCACTCTCTTCCTGACTCTTAGTCTGCATGTAAAGACTGGTCCATACCTTAAACATCGCTTGGATATCAAGCTGCCACTGCTGGCTGAATCGTCCTTCCTCATCCACCTGAATCCACGTCTGAAAGAGAGAGGACACCTGATCAGCAATTTGAATATAGGACATACTGTCCTGCCCCGACTTAAAATGAGTCTCATCCTGATCCATTTCGGCTAGAAAAACCAGGATAATAATATTGATAATATGTAAGTGAGTTTTACGCTCAACACGTGAATATTTGTTCTTCAACTGGGTGAAGTTGGTTGCAAACACTGATCCCAGCGGATTAACTAGCAGATGGAGACGGTGCCCGGAATTCATCACCCGACAGCCCCCTTCTTTAGCAACGTACTGAAGTGCATCATAAGTTCCTGCATCCTGAAGGCATTCTGCCGCTGCAGGGTCATCGAGAGGAATTACTTTTTTACGGAGCAATTCAAAAAATAGCCGCGAAGCTTGCTGTACCTGTTCTAATGTATAACTCATGTTAGTAACTTCTCACCTCTCCACGATCGTAATCATATATGGACTCATATCCAGACCAGGACACCGTACCCTTGAGGCTGGTTCTGGAGCAATGCTCGTCCGCAGCGTTTTGCCGCGTAAACTCTCCAACAGAAGATCTTCCGCAAGCACATATTGGATTAGCTGTTGGCATTCATCAGAAACGCCGCTACCACCTTCTGGTGCCTGTTCCTGCACTAAAATATCTGTATGAAAAAACTGCACCCACAGATCAACAGCATCCGGTGTGTTAGCCCACCCTGTTAGTTCTTCGGCGGAAAAAGCGTCTGCAGTAAAGGTAAAGCTTCCCTGCTCAGCCAAGGCAGCAAAAACCGGCATCCACAGCTCCACTACTTTTCTCCATGGAATACCTTTAGGAATATATTGAACAGGCTCAGTGTCCACCTCATCTTCGAAATCATCCATCATTAAGTCGGGGATAAACCCTACCTCTTGTTCCTCCCAAGCCCAAGGAAGCGGATAAACGAAGTCCTGATTCGGAGCGAATAATCCGCTGAGCAGCAGTTCAAGACTGTCACCGCTTGGCAGACCCTCCTCTTTCACCCATTCCTCCCATACATGTGTACGGAAGTTAAACCCGGCTGCTCCCCAGAATAATTCAGGGAAGTTCAACCTTAAATTGGTCTCCATCTCAAAAATATTCAACACTACCTCAGCCAGCTCATCGTGTACACGCCTAGAAAGCTCGACTCGTTCAGAGAGAATACGGATCTCATTGAAGTCGATCACGTCTTTCTCATCATTGGCCAGCCGGGCCAGAGAACGGTGAATACTGTCAAAATGTTTGCGTTCCTCCTCGAACTGATGATGAATCTCTTCGAGTCGCTGATGCCGAGCTACTCCGAATTCACTAAAAATATGCTTCGGATTGCGGCGTAACGCATTGCGGTATTCTTGCTGTTGCTGGGTCATCTTGCGGACACGGGAGATCAGTTCATTAACATCCTGAAGAGCCCGAGTTACGCGCCCATGCTTTATATGCATTTGAATCTCGAGCAGTTTGATGCTGATCTGAAATTCATCAATAATCTCATGGCTCATAAAAATGAGCTCCATTGCATATTCAGAGAGTCGATAGATGGTTCTGCCGTTCTCTTCCCAACTGCTGCGAGTCGCATCCTCGTCCACTGTGAAATACTTATATTTCTGCACGGACATTTGCCGGGTCACATCATCATAGAAAAAGGATTCGAAATCCCCACCATTCCCGCTCCACAATAAACCGTCCACGAGACGCTCTACGGATTCGGTAGTCCCAAGATTGGCGATATTAAAACGTTCCAGCGCAGTCCAAGTAAGCTCAATAATATCCTCTTTGGATCTTCTCTCATTCGATTCTAGCTCCAGATAATAGACTTGCAGCAGAACGCTTAAAGATACCATTTCTTTGTAAGGTTGGATTTCGCCAAGGTTCATGCCAGCCCCCAAATTCCACAGGGGATTCAATCGTTTGTTTCGTTCGCCAAAATCCGACCAATTCATCTTTCTGCTAACCTCGCCATCACTTCATAATTTAAAATTTCCTGCGGAACTCTCCGATCCTCTTTTCCCTGTACGGACAACCCCATACTTGTTCTCGATCACCCTCACTAAAAGAAATAAAACCCCTATACATCCTGTATAGGGTTCTGAAGCACGGGAATATATGTTTCTATTATAACAATCCTACAAAGGTTATGCTATTTTTGTTAAACAAAATAATTGATTCTAGCCGGATGACAAAAGATCGCAGAATTACAGGGAGAAATTCCCTGATTTTTCTGTTGAAACTTCATTAACCCTTATAGACTCCGCAAAAAAAAGACTGCCCCAAAAACCATGAAATGGCTGAATGGGACCGCCCTTTTTTATTAACTACTCGGCAACTCCTGGCGTAAACGCCATACAATACTGCTCAAGTGTGCTATTAGGTAGAGGAATGACCTTAACCGTACGGAACTGATAATGCTCATAAATGGGCAAATTGCTCGGTGTCTGTGTCTCTAACGTACATAACGTATTGCTCATACGACATTCCGCGAGTAGCGGTGTCATGATTTTTGATACATATCCTTGACCTCGATATTGATCCTGCACTGCAAGCATATCCAAATGTTTATACTTCTGATCCCCAAACATTGATAACCACAAGGAACTCATACTACGCAAAATAGATAAACCACGTATAAATCCTCGCACCCCAATGATTCGGCAAATCGGTAATGACTTAATTATCGCAAAGACAATCTGTTTCATATACCTGACGTTCGAAATCACTGTCCCTGTCTGACGCTCCGAATGGAACACTAAAGCCACTGCTTCAAAGTTAGTAGAAGTCGTTAGTAAATCCGAATATGGATACAACATCTCAATGTAACGATGAAAAAAAATATTCAACACGCGTAATCGGGTTGATTCATCAGGCAAGATATGCTGATATAACGGATCATTTTTGGCAAATGCTTCGGCCAGAACACTGGCTGCTCTTGGAATATCATGCTGCTGAATTTTTAGTACTGTACTACAAATAGTTCCACCTCATTTAATAGTCTTACGAATTAGTATAACTCGTTCAATTGAATATGGCACGATGGTTCTATTGTCATTTCTTTATTGAATACGATATGATTGAAAAGATTACAAAAATACTGGGAGGTAAAATGGAAGATATTATACTGTGGCTTAAATACTTGTTTCTAGGGTTTGTTCAAGGGGCAACTGAGCCAATCCCCGTCTCTTCGAGCGGCCATTTGATCATCGCACAGAAATTGCTAGGCTTAAAACAAAATGGGCTATCATTTGAAATCTTAACAAATACGGCTTCACTAATTGCGATTTGTTTTATTTTCCGCAAAGATATCGGAAGATTGATCACTGGATTCGTTCAATTTATTCTGACCCGCAAAGAGGAATATAAGTCGGATTTCCTCTTCTCTTTGTACATCATCATCGGTACCTTGCCTGCGGTAATTGTTGCCTTACTCTTCAAGGATCAGATTGAGGATATCTTCTCGTCGGTTCATACCGTATCCATCGCCTTGCTGGTTACAGGGGTAGCTTTATGGTTGATCCGTAACCTTCGCGGACGTAAACAAGATGGTGACTTAAAAGCGAAGGATGCAGTTATAGTCGGACTTGCCCAAGCAGTCGCCCTTATTCCTGGGATAAGCCGCTCTGGTGCAACTGTCATCTCTTCCATCGCTGTGGGAATGAAGCAAGAAACTGCCTTACGCTTTTCTTTTATGCTTTATATTCCTGTCAGTTTGGGCGGACTTGTTATGGGCGCATCTGATATTGCCCACGATCCTAACCGCTCGCAGCTAGCCATTCCATACTTGATTGCATTTATTACTACACTTATCGTCACTTATTTCTCCATGCGTTGGTTTATGGGGATTATGGCTAAAGGTAATTTGAAGTATTTCTCTTATTACTGCTTCTTAGCTGGGATACTTCTCCTCATCTTTATGTAAGACATAACTTCAATTAAAAAACCTCATGACAATCTCTGAGATCACAGAGAGAGCATGAGGTTTTTTTATATTATTTCAACATGGATATTACTTCATCGCTCGACCGGATCTTACCTATGCGAGGGAAGATAGTTTTGCATACATAATCATGCTCTTCTTTAGCCATCGCGGTCATAGCATCTTCTACAAAAACTTGATGATAACCAAGCTGATAAGCTTCTCTAGCAGTAGTATCCACACCAATCGAGGTAGAAATACCACATAATACGATCGTGTCTATTCCGCGGCGTCGTAACTGCAAATCAAGATCTGTACCGAAAAATGCCCCCCACTGCCGTTTGGTAATCAGATGTGCATTTTTGATATTCGCTAATTCTGGTACGATGTCGTCCCAACCTTCTGGATAGGTCACGGAATTCATTTTCAAATCAGTTTTAGGTTTAAGCATATCTTGCCCATCTAGCCATGACACCCTCACCAGAACAACAAATCCTCCTTTCTCCGTAAAGGATTGGGCTAATTTGCTGGCATTCTCAACCACCTGAGCACTTGTATGCGGCCCCTGCTTTGGACTGTGGACAATTCCCTGCTGCAAGTCGATCACGACTAGCGCCGTTTTACTTGCCTCAATACTTTCAGATGCTAAGCTTGTTAATTCTTCCATTGTCTTCTCTCCGATTACTATCAATTTTTGTATACTACAATTACCCTATATTACCCAATAGGTGTCCCATTAGGTAATTTAATATCTGGCTTCAAGAGAACCACATCCCCTTTATCCGGTATTCCTCCAAGAACTAATACTTCTGATTGGAAACCCGCAATATTTCGAGCAGGAAAGTTAACTACCCCAATGATTTGTTGCCCTACAATCTCTTCGGCCTTATATCGTTTAGTAATCTGTGCACTTGATGTTTTGCTTCCGATATCTGGTCCAAAATCAATTTGGAGTTTAATCGCAGGTATTTTTGCTTTTGCAAAAAACTCCGCTTTAATAATTGTTCCAACACGAACATCAAGTTTTAAAAAATCATCAATAGTTACCATTTGCCATCCCCCTATTTAGCTAAAACATTTTCCAACTACTCATTCACTTATTTTGAATGTTGTACTTTAAAGATTTCGACCAAAAATACATTCCCATACCGAGTAAGGTTATTATGCCACCTAAAAACTGGAATAATGATATAGTTTCCCCTAATAATAGATATGCAAGGACTATAGCAAGAACAGGCTCACCAATAATCCCAACCGAGACAGTAGTTGCTCCAATCGACTTTAACAAAAGGTTAAAGATGTATTGACCAAAAATAGTTGGAATTATTGCAAGAAGCAAAAAATAAATCCAATCTGATGAAGCATAATTAATTAATGAGACATTATTTATCAAATTGTACACGAGCATAACAGTACCACCAATAAAAAAAACGAAAATGCTGTATATACTTGCATTGATTTTGCCGCTTACTTTTTGCCCGGCCAACAGATAGACTGAAGCAAAGAATGTGCCAATTAACGATAAACCATCGCCAATTAATGCATCTTTCGAAACCCATATGTCTCCCCATGCAATAACAATCGAACCTAAAAGAGCAACAATCAGGCAAAAAACGCTTAGCAGGTTAACATGTTCTTTGAATAAAAAGTAAGACCCCATCATAACAAATAGCGGCTGTAACGATAAGATCACCATGGAGCTTGCAACTGAAGTATAGACCAATGATTCCATCCAGAATAAAAAGTGTAACCCTAGAAATAGGCCGGATAAAATAACGATGACCCAATCTTTTTTATTCATCTCAGTAGAACGAGCCATTTTCCCAGATGTAAAACAGAGCATGATGATTACAGAAATAAACAATCTATACATCCCGGCCACTGAAGTAGGTGTATCTGAAAGTTTAATCATGATTGAAGAGATAGAAACGGACAAAATACTGATAAATAACAGAATAAACGGATGCAATAGTATAGGCGGTTTATTTGAACTAGCCATAGTTCCTCCAAAATGTGTGACAATCCCTGTGCACAGAATTGTATGATAAGTCTAGGCTGGATATAATAATATCACCGCCAAGATCAATATTGTGCAACTATATCTTTAATTTATATTGAAATATCGTCAAATAAGGAGAATAAGCACTTTGAAAAAGCAATTACACGAAGCCATTCAATTTCCTAATGATGCATTTCCATACATCATGTACACTCATACCAATTATGAATCTATTCCTAATGGCAGAGGGGTTAACGATCTACATTGGCACCAAGAACTACAAATTACTTTAGTGACCAAAGGGAAACTAACCATACAAGTCAACGGAATCAATTATGATTTAGAAGCAGGTCAGGCCATCTTTATTAATAAGAGCGTACTTCATATTGTTACATACCTTAACCAAGAGGGTGAATATGTTAGTTTTAACTTCCCAGAGAAGTTACTTGCTTTTTATTCTGATAGTGCAATGGAAAAAAAGTATGTACTTCCGTATACCAATTCATTCTTGTTAAGTTTAGAAATCAAAGGAGATAAGGACTGGCATAATCAAATCCTACAAATTCTTTGGGCTATGAAAAAAGAATTTGAATCGAAAAAAAAATGGGGATGGGAGTACGAAGTTTCTATCAAAACAGTCCAGTTATGGTTAATCCTTATATCAAATTTTTCTCTATCCTCTGAGGAATCGTCTAAATATAACAGACTCCAGCAAGAGAGACTACAATTAATGCTTAGTTTTATTCACAAAAACTATTCTAATAATTTGACATTGAAGGAAATAGCAGATACAGCACATCTAAGTGTATCGGAGTGCACTCGAGGTTTTAAGAAAAGTATCCATATGACTCCGTATTTCTACTTAATTAAATATCGCATTAATAAAAGCTGTGATTTGTTAATAGCAACTGACTACACGATAACTGAAATCGCACAGCGAGTTGGTTTCAATAACGCAAATCACTTTATCCAGTCTTTTAAAAAACACTTAAACATAACTCCTAAGGAGTTCAGAAAAATTAGAAATGAACGAACTTAAAAAACAACAAAAGCAGAGTCGATCGCTTTGTCTGACTGCCTTGTGTTAGCGTAATTTCGATGCCCTTCGTAAATCTCGAATATATTTCCAAGACACAAGCTTAATGTTTTCATTTTCTAATAGTCTATGATTTCGGGAACGCCATATAAACGATATCCCACTCTTTTCCAATAAAGTTACGTTTATATCTTCAACCTTTTCGTCCTGCATGAATTAGTGTTCAATTCTACTATATGATAAACTTGCAAGAAGTTATCTGCTATTTATCTATTAATAAAGGAGCGGAAAAATGAGATGGGCAAAAAGAAAAAAACATTACCCGCCAATTTTGCCGAGCTGGTTAAAACGAATGATATATCTGCCTTAAAAGAGGTATTTGAGCTATGCGAATGGGATGCCCGTGGGGGTTACAGCAAAGGTACCGCCCTCAGCTTCCGGCAAATACCGGATGAGATGGTTTCCTGGCTTGTGGAGCAGGGTGCTGACATCAACGCTGCCGACAACTATAAGCGTACCCCTCTTCATGCTCAGGCTGCAACCTGGTCCGGAAATGTCCCCTTACTCCTTGAACTAGGTGCAGATATGGAAGCTCTGGATTACCAGAATGAGACACCGCTGCACTCAGCAGCTGCTTCTTACAAAACAAAAGTAGTGCGGGATCTGGTGGTACGCGGCGCAAATGTCCATGCAGAAAATAACCGGAAAAACACACCTCTCGCCAAAGGATTATTACAATGCCGGAATATCGATATAGTTCACATGGCAGAAATCTCGCGAATTATGCTGGATGCAGGAGCAGTAATCACGCCGGAGATGAAGGAATCCGTGCGGCGTATCGGCAAGGATTTTGAATTCGTCAGAACAAATTACAATAAAGATCGACTGGATGAAACTGCAAATGCTCTCCTGGAGCTGTACCGGCAATTTGATGTCGAGCCTATAGCGAAACTGCAGAGACATGATGGAATCTCTCCTATCGAGGTAACGGCAACCGCATGGCCCGCACAGCACCAAGAGCTGTGGGATTTTCTCGTCCCTGCTTCAGGACACGCGACAACGGTGCAGGGTGAGGTTATCCGCATCACAGGGCGGGTGTCTCATGAAATCCTTAATAATGGCGGAGGAAACTGGGATGCCGATTACCGTAAAATGCTGGATGCACTGATACGGCATTTTAGCACGGGAACGCCTTTAGAGCCCGTCCTTCTTCAAGAGGCAACATCACTCGCCAAACGGTTCCGCAACATCGCTGGCAATGAGCAACCAGCCAGATTATGCGAGCTGGCGGTGCAATGGGTACTTGCCAATCCTCAGCCTATTTCTATGACACAACCCGATTATTCCCGTTAAGTCTATCCTGAATCCTTAACGTGTCTATTATCTAACTAAAGAAAACAAAGAAACGCCCCGAAGAAAAAAACTTTGGGGCATCAATTTACATGAATTCTAGATCCAACAAGTTTTAAGGATAATGACGAGAAGAATGTAAAGCACAAGAATCGTACCCGTTGATGTCCAAGGATTAATACAAACTGGAGCCTTTTTTTGTTCTTGAACGCCCCCAACACAGTTATACCCCATTTAAATCCCTCCCTAATTAATTTTTTCAAATTTCACAACAGCATATGACTATGTATCATCAAGTGATTGGGCATTAAACAACTTTGCCGCTTGTATCTAAGTCTATGATTCAATTCATTTTCTTTAACTTGACAAGCATACATAACTTTATGCTAATATAGACAAATCAATAACGTTGATATATCATCTATTCTTCAATTAGGAGAGATCATATGGATTCAAGAGAACCTTTAGGTTTGGTCATTCGAGATTTGCATTTAGAAATAGCAAATTATTTAACAAAGTTACTTGCTCCTTTTCGACTTGCACCTGAACAGCATCTACTTATGGCTCTGATGCTTGAGAAAGAAGGTCTATCTCAGAACGAGATTGCTGCTAATCTTGGTAAGGACAAAGCCAGTGTTGCCCGAATGATCGCCAGCTTAGAGAGCAAAGGTTACATACACAAAGTAACAAGTGCGCAAGATCGCCGAGCGGTAAATGTATATGTAACAGAAGAAGGACGGAAATTAGAGAATACTATAAATGAGGTGACGGTCAATTTAAACGAAATTATCGAGTCAGGATTATCTGCTTCAGATTACTCAACGTTAAAGACTTTGCTAACACATGTGCTGAATAATGTAAGAAGTGCTTAAAGCATTTCTCTCCCCCATATAGTTGATATATCATCTATCATGCAAAAATAATACGAATCAAAATTCTGAAAAGAGGTTCATCATTATTATGGAATCATCATCAACTGTTCAAGTTAAACGTCCAGCCCTCATGGCCTTCTCGCTTATGTTAGGTGCATTCGTCGGGCTATTTAGTGAAACCGCCTTAAACATGGCTTTTACAAATTTAATGGATGAATTTTCAATCAACGCCTCAACGGTTCAGTGGCTAACCACAGGATATTTACTTGTATTAGGTATCCTCGTTCCAATATCCGCCCTATTAATGCAATGGTTTACCACTAGACAATTATTCACAGCTTCCTTGCTATTATCTATCGTCGGTACATTAATTGCTGCCCTCTCGCCTAATTTCACCTCATTATTAATTGCACGATTAGTGCAAGCCTTAGGGACAGGCTTATTGCTTCCATTAATGACCAATATTATTCTTATTATTTTTCCTGCACATAAACGCGGAACTGTCATGGGAATGATGGGGCTCGTTATTATGTGTGCACCGGCACTTGGGCCTACTCTATCTGGTTTAATTGTAGATCATTTTGGGTGGGAGTATATCTTTTGGATAAGCTTACCTTTATTGTTATTTACATCAGGTTTCGGATTAACATTCATTAAAAATGTAGCCAACATCACAAAACCTAAAATAGATATTTTATCCATCTTGCTTTCTACTTTTGGATTTGGTGGAATCGTCTTTGGTTTTAGTAACTTTGCTGATCATTCTTTGAGTGAAATCATTGTTTTGCTGCCTCTTATTGTTGGTTTCATCAGCTTAATCTTGTTTGTATTACGGCAATTTAAATTGGAAACCCCAATGCTGAATTTACGGGTATTTAAATATCCCATGTTTACGATAGGTCTTATAATGCTCTTTTTAGGAATGATGATCATTTTATCTTCTGCAATTTTATTACCTTTATATTTAAAAGGAGGTTTATTGTTATCGGCCACAATGGCTGGTACTCTACTTCTTCCAGGCAGTGTTATTAACGGGGCTATGGCTCCAGTTACGGGTAGAGTATTCGATAAATACGGTCCGAAATTATTGCTGCCGCTTGGATTTTTTATCGCAACCATTGCTGGTTTTCTATTTACAAGAAACTCTACTGAAACCAGTAGCCTAACCTTTATTTTAATACACTGCGCAATGTTTATCGGATTAGCTATGGTCATTATGCCCGCTCAAACCAATGGGTTAAATCAATTACCCGTGAAATACTATCCGGATGGGGCTGCTGTTATGAGTACACTTCAGCAAATTGCAGGTGCTCTTGGTACAACGTTCGCTGTTACGCTAATGTCTAGCGGACAAACACGATTCGCAAACACACATCCAACCGCTGCACAGCCTGAAATATTAACCGCTGGAATTACACATGCTTACTTATTTATCGCAGCAATTGCAGGTATTGGATTGATTATATCGTTATTTGTGAAGCGTATTCGAGTGTATTGATTTGTATGTGAAAAAGACAGTGGACATGAACTGCCCGCTGTCTTTTTTTTAAGTATAACCCTAAGGCTTTAACTCATATGTTTTTCATAAAAAACTAATGTTAAGTTGTCATTTATTTTTTTGGTTTCCCCCGTGCTTCTATACCCTAACTTTTCATATAAATAGCAATTCCTTTGCTCCTGTATAATACTATCCAGCTCCCATTTCTTTGCATCTTTATATCTCTGTTCAATCATTGCAAAAACCTGCTGGGCAATCCCCTTCCCATGATGTTCTGGCAATATAAAGATGATGCTGACCCGATAAGCTTTATTATCCTTTTTAACGATACGGACACCGCCCACAGCAATATCAAAATACTTAATCATATAATAATCTGCAAAAGACTGATTAATTCGATCCCTGATTTGTTCCACAGATTCATTGGCTGGGCTGGTTTCATAATCTTTATATTTCTCCAGCAATGGCATAAAGGCTTTTACTTGCATTTCATGAATAAACTCTGCGTCGCTCGCGTCTGCTTTACATAAAGAAATCTCCATAAAGTTATACCCCTCCGAAAGTTAGTAAATATATAAGCTGTCAGATATTCTTTTTATCCTCCGGTTTAGAGAAATCTCTAAAAGAGCCCAAGATCCCCGTAAACAGTCCAATTAATCCAATAAAAACGCCTATCCCGCGACGACCTCATAGGCCAATATCACAACTACTCCAAACAATGTAATGTGAAGACCAAAAATTTGAGTTTGTAGCACACTAGGCCGGATAAAATCTAATAATGCTCCTGCGTGAAACATTACAACAACTAGCACAATTAGAGCGGTTAAGATCCATAATCCTAAACTAATCATCCTTACCTCCATTAAAATTTATTATTCACTAGGCACTCCTGATTTCAAATAAAGACACTTGAGCCTCCCGGCTCCAGCGTCTCATCATGTTGATTTATGGTTTGTTTTTGGGAAGGATATAGAGCGTTCCGTCTTCTTTATATTCAGCATAGGCAATATCCTCAATGCAATTATAACCCTGCTCTCTGACGCGTTCCTGAATCTGCTCCTTGTTCATCGATCTGCCCCGCATGGACTCTTCCAGTACCCTGCCTTTATCAATAACTGTTATGGAAAAAGCAGAAGACTGCTCAGCTTCAGACTTGCGCATAACCGATAGAGAGCCGTTCGTTTCAAGCAGAGCATACCGTACTTCACTTAGGGAAAAGATATTTTGTTGCCTCAGCATGAACAGCAGTTGGGTATACTCAATATCGTATTTCTCCAACAAATCCTGATTCACTTTGCCATCGTCAATTAGCAGCACTGTCCGGCCTTCCGCCATGTTCCCGAATTTCACAAAATAGGTGGTCACCTTTTCGAACAGATAAGATAATGCGGTCCAAATAAAAAGAGCAAACAGCAGATGCCAGATCTTCACCTCATCATCATATATCGTATTGCCGACAATTTCACTTAAAATCAATGAAGACAGAAAATCGAGTGGTGTCAATTGACTAAGCGTCTTGCGGCCGGTAATAAAGGTAATGATCCACAAACCAAAAAAGCTGATGACCAATTTGACGCCTATAGATACAAATATCTCCATTGCTGCACCTCCAGATGGGACTCGCACAGGCTCGTTACCCTTTTTACACGAAATCCATTCATGAGAGGTATTACACACTCCTAGTGGGGTATAAACAGCAAAGGATACTCTCTGCAACTTGCCTATGTTGGGATATTTATAAGGAACGTTGTCCCTTTGCCTTTTTCACTATCGACTTCAATAGTTCCTTTCACTTTATCGACGGTACTGTAGACCATAAGCATACCCAGCCCCGTTCCTTCTGCTTTAGTGGAATAATACGGCTTACCGAGTCGCGATATTTCATCTTTAGTCATGCCGACTCCGTTATCTTTGATACTGATCATAATATTTTGTTTTTTTTCAAATATATCGATAAATAGCGTACCGCCATCGGTTTCCTTCATCGCTTCTATACCGTTTTTATATAAATTAATTAGACACTGCTGAATCTGGTTTCGGTCATAGTTTTTATTTAACGAATTATTAAAACTAAATTGGACATCTACTTTGTGCATAGTGGCATAAGGCATTATGATATTTTTAGTATATTCTGATTCTGCCTTCATATTGGAGTAAACCATGTTTTCAGATTGTGGCTTGGCAAAGGAGAGATAATCACTTACAATTTTTTCTGCTCGCTGTAGCTCTTGTAGAGATAACTCTACAAAGCCCTTTTCCTCTGGCGTCATCGTTTTAGATTTATTTAATAGCTGCAAAAAACCACTAGTCACTGTAAGTGGATTTCTGATTTCATGGGATACACTTGCCGCTAGCTCGCTGACGACATTTAATCTTTCCGATTGGACAATCCGTTCCCGATTTTTAATATTGGAGATAATTTTCTCAATCAAAATCATAATGACACTCATCACCCCAACATGAGTTGTCAACGCATTTAATGAAAGAATCCAAAATTGCCTGTCTAAAGAATCCTGAACAAAACCTAAAATTAACAGATAAACCCCCATAATTAGCAAAGCAATCAGACTTGCCGCAATCACACGGCCCTTCGATGGTAATTTTAAAAATCTATTTTTATATAACGGCACCAAAATCAGAATCGCTGTCGCAAATAGAAACGAATAAAATACTCCACCTCCACCCACATAGAATCTGTAAGCATTCAAAATAATATATAGAGGAAGAACGTTCCTATATCCTCCAAACAGTGCCACAATAATAAACGGAATGTACCTCAAATCAAAAATATAGCCAATTTCAAGTCTGATAGGTTTTGCAATACAGAGACTCATGGTCACTGCAGACATAAAAACGAGAATCAATCTATTGTAGGAATAGGCCCGATTCTCAAAGAATATTAGAAATGTTAATACTGGAAAAAGCAAAAACAAAAAATTTAAAAGTAGGGTTTCAAACAAGAGATGACTTCCTTTCAGCCTTTTACTGCGTAAATGAATATATTCAAGGTTATATTAAGAGTTTTAGATCATTACCTAAGCTAACATTATAAGTCACAGTATTGACTATACACTATGTATTTCTCAACCATTTTTCAAATAATCCCAAAAAATCATACTATAGAACCACAATTAGCAAAAAAATACAGACATGTGAAGTCTGTGTGGGGTCATCAATTTTCGTATTCCTGAATATCTAAATTGTAAACTGTACCTTCGTAGTTTTTAAGGGCTCATAAATCTAGAGCTGCCACCTTTCTGTATCTGAGAGAAGGAGAGGATTTCATTGCATCCCATAACCGTAATCGAAATTGTAACGTCGGTTGGGTTTGTCCTTGTCATTTTTGTTATAGTATTAGTTTCACCTACGAGGATTAGAAAACTCGGTTTAATCGTAGCCTCTATATTAACATTACTTTTGCTTTTATCCTTTGCGATTCGTCCCGTTTGGATTGAGTTTCAAGTTTCTAAAAAAACAGAACAACTTAATCAATATCTGGAGAAAAAATACCCTTATCAAGAGTGGGAGATTAGCCGGCCAGAAGGTAGACAATATAATCCTTATCATTTAACGGTTAGATTTAAAAATGAAGCGGGCTGGGCTTATACCTATTTAGTAGCAGACAATAATATTCATCAAATCGTTTGGATCCCACCAGAAGGCAAATCTCCTGAGGAAGGAACGCATTCGGAAATGAATCATTAAGTTGTCTTACACAGAAAACAGCCATCCCCTCAGGATGGCCGGTTTTTATTTCACTAAAAATCCGTTAACTGTGATATGGAGCGGCGCCTAATTTAACTTCGCTCGGATCTCCACTTTTGATAATAGCAATGGAGACAGCTATAAGCAATATTTTCCGGAGGAGAAGAAATAAGTACTACAGCCTAAAAACAATTTGATTTCCTGTCTCATTGTTCTTGAAGGGTTTACCATGTTCCCTGAACTCTAATATAACACCTGAAGGATCGTCAGAAAGCGGTGGAGAAATTACGTAATTATAAGAAGCTTGTCCGGTTGAACTTCCGCCATTCATCATTCGACTATCATATTCTTCTCCTATAAACAGCTCGAAAAAGCTATGGTTATGAGAATTTGTTGGAAGCTCAGTTGTCATGTCCCAATCTATATTAAGGGTGACCACACTAGCATTACTATATTGGCGTATAGAGGTCAGTGTATAAAAAAATCCATCTTTCTCAATTGATTTAAGAACTGCAATATGTTTTCTAAAATCAATTGGCTCAACCATCGGTTTAAAATGATCTTCACTTAGCAACGTCCCAAATACCGCTTTCAAAAAATCCTCATAGAGCTCATAATTTTCTGCCCATTTAGAGATAGATTCAAACGGTGGGAATCCTGGATTATTATTCGAGATTTCCTTTCGTTGCTTAATCAATGCACATATTTGCTCGTCAATATCCTTAATTTGCAGATCGTAATGTTCGGTTGGTCGTACAAACGGCATCCTTTTCATTTTGAACCTCCTTTTTGCACAAATGCAAAAGAAATCTCAGCTTCACATACAAGCTCACTATTTACTGTTGCGGTGCCTTTGCCTTTTACAATTTCACCTTTCATCCGATTGACTTCGAATTCGAGAAGAAGCTGATCCCCAGGCGTTACTTGGCGCTTAAAACGGGCATTATCAATGCCAACTAATAACCCTATCTTGCCCATCAGCTTCTCGTTTTTGCACATTGTGATTCCGCCTACCTGGGCTAATGCCTCCACAATTAAAACACCCGGCATAACAGGATGCTCAGGAAAATGGCCGCTAAAAAACGGTTCATTAATGGATACATTTTTAATACCTACTGCTCTTTTGTTCTCCTCCAGCTCTATAATTCTGTCCACTAAAATAAACGGATACCGATGAGGAATAAGTTCTACAATCTGCTGTATATTTAGCATAATTCCCGTCTTAGCCTCCTAAAATACTTTTTGGGTAATTTTAACATCAGAAGTGATTTTGTACTACTCAAAAATACCCGGACAACTGGCCTATAACATCACTTCTGGAGATCCTAAAAAAACAACGGCAACCCTGGACTAGAAAATAAAGTCCACGACTGCCGCTTTTTATTGATCTATTGTACCCTAGCTTAAGATTCAACTCGATTAACAAACACCTGTGTCTTTCTCCCTGCTTCAATTCGTTCAGTGAATTTTCCGCCAGTGTATTCCTCTATCACCTTTTTCCAAAAGCGTTGTGCGGGCTCGTTATTATCTATTTGGTAAACTTCCCATTGCCCCTTATGTATATTAAAAATATCTTTTGCAACTAGTCTACCTAATCCTACTCTCCGATACTTTTTTATAATAAAAAACTCTGCAATGGAAAAGTATAAATCATCATCTCTATTTTTTATTTTGACTAAAACGAATCCAGCATTTTTCCCATTCAGAGTTAACAGATATGGGAAATTCGATTCTTCTGTCCAGTAATCGTTGAGAGGATAATCATTAAATTTTCCGTTTTCTTCAAGGTGCAAATCCATATACTCGGAGAAATCATACATATAAAATTGCATTAGGTTGTTGAGGATTTCTTTTTCTTCAAGGGTCGCCCTTTTAATTTGATAGTTCATCTAAAAATCATCCCATATCTATATTTTATCTAATTAGTAACGGACTCTTCTATTTTCTCGAATAAGTTTCTTTGCATCCTTTTGAGAAATAAAATGATTGTTGTTGTACGCTTCAATGGATTGATTCCCAATGACTTTGCAGTAATATGTTACCACTCAAGAATACTCTCTTTCAACTTTACAAATTTTTACTTTGTAATTTTGGTACCATTCTTTCTTACCTTTCTCCTGAGCAACTTTGTGAGATTGATGCTGTTTCCAGTTCCTAATCGCGTCCAAGCTCTCCCAATAAGAAATCGTAATACCTGCTCCTGAAGAATCCCTGACACTTTCCACTCCTAAAAACCCAGGTTGCCCGGACGCAAGCTGCTCCATTTTTTCAGCCATAAGGTTATACCCGTTATCCCCCTCCGTACGTTGACTTGAAAATATGACTGCATAATAAGATCCGTTTGATTCATGAACCATTCCGCTCAAACTCCCCTTTAATCGTAGATGTTTTTATATAAAACAGATTATACTATTATAATTAAGATAAAAATAATGAATATTAATTGTTAGTTTAATGAATTTTTTTCATACATTATTGAGGAGAGAAATCATTATGAATCTTTTAAAATATCAAATTTTCAGTAAGGTAGTTGAGATCGGCAGCATTACCAAAACAGGAGAGATATTAAATTTAACACAATCAGCCATCAGTCATGCGCTTTCTAGCTTAGAAGCTGAATTCGGACTGTGTCTTCTCATAAGAAACAGATCGGGTATCCGGTTAACCAACGATGGCGAACGTTTAATCCCACATATCAGAGAAATCCTCCAACTTAATGAAAAACTCAATCAAGAAGTAGCTGCATTAAAGGGTGTCGAAATCGGCACTGTGAAAATAGGTGCTTTCTCTAGTGTATCGATCCAATGGATGCCCCAAATCATTAAACAATTTCAAAATCAGTTTCCACATATTGAAATAAAACTACTTGATGGTAACTACTCTGAAATAGAAGAATGGATTGCCGATGGAACCGCTGACTTGGGATTTGTTAATCTGCCTACTCGAGATGCTTTTCATGTGGTCCCTCTTCAAAAAGATAGGATGGTCTGCATTATGTGGCAGAATCATCCTCTCGAGCGCCAATCAACCATCCGCCTTGAGCAATTGATTGATGAACCTTTTATCATGCCCATTGCGGGTTGTGACACCGATGTAAAGCGAATTTTCTCGCAAAATAAACTCACACCCACGATCAAATATGAATTAGAAGATGATCATGCCATAATAGCCATGGTACAAAATGGTTTAGGGTTAAGTATTCTCCCAGAAATGATTTTGTCACATCTCCCCGACAATGTATGTTATCGCCCATTGGAAGGCGAGTATTATCGTTCTATTGGTATTGCAGCCGCCTCCATTAAAAATGCCTCTCCAGCGGCAAAAAAACTAATTGAATTCATAACACAATGGATCACCAACGTGCCCATCCCTCCGCATTACCGTGATTTATGAGATGGCTCAACGCGCTGTCTGTAACGGCAAGCTTTAAGGCTATCCTTCGCAGAGTAGTCCTTTTTTTTCCAGCATTAACGTTAGCGTCAGGGGAAACGATTCTTCACTATGTATCTTTTGCGTAATTCACAACTCCGGGGACACGATAATTTGCACAACATAGAGAACAGCCTGCTGGCTGTTCTCTATCGCTGTCTACCTTAGAAGCACGTGAACGAGCTAATCCGATTCAAATCAATGCCGAAGTACGACCAGAAAAAACCATTCCATCTGAACCCTGCAATAGAATTACGTCCGACGAATACCGGAAAGAACCAGAATTGCTCGCCGTTGTTCAGCCAAATGTATGTGTTGCGGAACAGGCAGCGTCTGATCCCGCCGGGATCAATGGCAAATGTGGTAGACGACATTTGTGGCACGAATTGCGGTGGAGGAGCCGTCGGCGCTTGAACGCCTCCCGGTGCACCCCCCGGAAATTGTCCGGGGGTTCCACCCGGAAACCCTGGTCCCCCTGGTCCTCCAGGTCCTCCTGGTCCTCCTGGTCCTCCCGGCACGCCAGGTCCGCCTGGGAATCCTGGAAATCCCCCGCCGGCTCCCGGTGTTGGAAAAAATCCCATATGTGATCGCTCCTTTCAATGAGTAGGCATAATCATCATATGCATTCGCGAAGAGAGCGTTTGGGCGCAATAGGCGTTTTTTCAAAAAATGAAAATCAACAATAAGATCTAACATAGGCACTATCAGAAACCTAACTTGCCTACTTATGGTACGTTCAGCGCATCATAGATAAACTGACCAATTACACTCAGCTTTACCTGCTGAATTTATTCCGTCCACATCACCTTGCTAAGTTATTAACTTTAATATTGAATCTTCACTGATGTGATGTAGATGCCTGGTCAGCCTTCACACAATCAATAGCGACAACGAACGCAATCATGAGCGTTTCCATCTCATCATTCAATATTTGAACCTTATAGCTATCACCCCAAGTGAACCACTCTTTGTTCACTTTACCGATGACTACACCACGCTGTAAAACCTGAAAATCCATGTCCCACCAGTTACCATGTACCTCAATGTCAGCCGCATCAATCGTATAACGTGCTTTAAAGAAAGAAAACTCCTTCTTAATCGTCAATACCTCTCGACCATCTACTTCTACAAAAAACTTTGGTAAAAAACTGAACACTTTTTTCGTAATAAGTGCGACTTCATCTCTTGTTGTATTCATGATGGAGAATGTCTTGGGAATTTGCATAAAACTGCCCTCTACGTAATAGACATCTTGCTCCTGCTGATTCTTTACCGTGAATTTACCACTTAGACTGAATACCTTTTGTTTTATATAAAGTTGCTTCATTCTAAGCCTCCTATCGATCCTCTTAGTTAACATCATTTTAGACAAATGTTATAGTTGTTTTGTCATAATAAAATCTATTTGTTCTTCTTCACCCATATAAAAAGAATGAGTTCCTGTATGAACAAACTTCATTTTTTCATAAAAGCTAATAGCGTTCTTATTCTTTTCCCAAACCCCTAACCAAATCTTCTCTTTATTACATTGTACCGCTATTTCTATAGCTTTATTTATTAGATATTTCCCAAGCCCCTGTTTATGAAATTTTTTTCTAATATAGATCCTCTCGACTTCAAGTGAATCATTACCCATTACTTCAGATTGAGCATCCTCGGTGTTTACCTTTAAATACCCAGCGATTTCTTCATTAAAATAAATAAAATAGAATTCTGATGAGCTATCCGACAATTCTTTTTCTAATTGTTTTAAGTTAAATGCTCTATCCAGGTAGGCCTTCATATTTTCAGGTGAATTTTGATTACTAAATGTCTCATTAAATGTTTCAACACTAATTCCTTGAAGTGAACCTAGATCTTCGACCGTGCACTTTTTTATATTGATAGCCATATTGTTTTCTCCTTTTAAAATATCAATTTACAAATAAACTCTTATTTTGAGCTCTAATTATATGGTGTTATGCAGATGTGACAGGAAAATAGTATAACATAATTGTTGTATTTACAACAAAAAAAACTAAGGATTTACCATTCATTCTACCTATTAGCGTATTGGGGTAATCAGTCTCTCTACGGCAGTCAGAACTCCAAAAGGAAGCGAGCGAGGTTTGGGGATTCGATGATGGAAGATGGTTATTTTCGGACCCAGATGACGTTATTTGCGAATTTTTCGGCTTTGGAGCAAGGTTTCGGACCACAGTGCAGTTATTCCCCCGAAAAGGCTGCTTTCGGGGTGTTTTTCAGGCTAATAACGGCTATACGGTCCGTTAGGATTCCAAAAGTGAGATATGGCGCGTCTAAGGGTCATCTGAGTCCGTTAGATGCTTCCGGGCGCGCAAACGTGATCGAAGAAAGTGTGGCTTGGGAATTCGATGATGGAAGATGGCTACTTTCGGACCCAGATGACGTTATTTGCGAATATTTCGGCTTTGGAGCAAGGTTTCGGACTTCAGTGCAGTTATTCCCCTGAAAAGGCTGCTTTCGGGGTGTTTTTCAGGCCAATAGCGACTATGCGGTCCGTTAGAATTCCAAAAGTGGGATATGACGCGTCTAAGGGTCATCTGAGTCCGATAGATGCTTACGGGTGTGCAAATGTGATCGAAGAAAGTGTGACTTGGGAGTTTGATGATGGATGGCGGTTACTTTCGGACCCAGATGACGTTATTTGCGAACATTTCGGCTTTTGAGCAAGGTTTCGGACTCCAGTGCAGTTATTCCCTCAAAAAGGCTGCTTTTGAGGTGTTTTTCAGGCCAATAACGGCTATGCGGTCCGTTAGGATTCCAAAAGTGAGATATGACGCGTCTAAGGGTCATCTGAGTCCGTTAGATGCTACCGGGCGCGCAAACGTGGTCGAAGAAAGTGTGGCTTGGGAGTTTGATGATGGATGACGGTTACTTTTCGGACCCAGATGACGTTATTTGCGAAGATTTCGGCTTTGGAGCAAGGTTTCGGACCCCAGTGCAGTTATTCCCTCGAAAAGGCTTCTTTTGGGGTGTTTTTCAGGCCAATAACGGCTATGCGGTCCGTTAGGGTTCCAAAAGTGGGATATGGCGCGTCTAAGGGTCATCTGAGTCCGTTAGATGCTTCCGGGCGCGCAAACGTGATCGAAGAAAGTGTGGCTTGGGAGTTTGATGATGGATGACGGTTACTTTCGGACCCAGATGACGTTATTTGCGAAGATTTCGGCTTTGGAGCAAGGTTTCGGACCCCAGTGCAGCTATTCCCTCGAAAAGGCTGCTTTTAGGGTGTTTTTCAGGCCAATAGCGACTATGCGGTCCGTTAGAATTCCAAAAGTGGGATATGACGCGTCTAAGGGTCATCTGAGTCCGATAGATGCTTCCGGGCGCGCAAACGTGATCGAAGAAAGTGTGGCTTGGGAGTTTGATGATGGATGACGGTTACTTTCGGACCCAGATGACGTTATTTGCGAAGATTTCGGCTTTGGAGCAAGGTTTCGGACTCCAGTGCAGTTATTCCCCTGAAAAGGCTGCTTTCGGGGTGTTTTTTAGACCAATAACGACTATGCGGTCCGTTAGGGTTCCAAAAGTGGGATATGACGCGTCTAAGGGTCATCTGAGTCCGATAGATGCTTCCGGGTGTGCAAATGTGATCGAAGAAAGTGTAGTTTTTTTTGGGGGATAGCGGAGGTGACAAAAGTAGAGGGTTCTTGATGATGGAGGAAGCAAACGAAGTTTCAGGATTCGCGGATGGAGAAAACGAGCGACGTTTGGGGGACGATGATGGAGCAAAAAAATGAGGTGCCCCAGCAGCCATTTTCGGCTTTTAGGACACCCATCCTTTCCGCTGTGCGCATATAGCGCGGTATGGTGGACTGGTCAGAGCCCGGTTAAAGCCATCTCATAAATCTTTTTTTAGATAGTTTAATCTGATTACTTTCGGCCCATGCGGTTAGTTCTTTCATTCCTTTGTATTCGTCGTCAAGAAAACTAAAACATAATTTATAGGGAGGAAATTTGTGATCTACAGGTTTAATGCCTATTACGGGTATGAAATAGCCCTTTACATAAATATTATCAATTTGATTCGCTTGAATTTCTTTGTTTTCTACTATTATAGCGTCCGGATGAATCCGAACCTCAATGAACTTTCTAATCGTAATGATCCTATAGAGCAATATGATTACAACAATCAGACAGAAAGCCGACCATATATAACCAAAATAAAGTAATACTTTATACTCCATATTATTTCTGGTATTTAACAATAGTATGCCACTTGAAAAAATCATAGAAAACAGAAGCGACATTAACGACGGACGACTCACCTTATAAGCACCTATATTTTCCATAAACCCCTCACTTTCTCAGACTATTATAACTTACTATATTTCATAAATTATGGATATGGCACTTCTTTTTAATCCACAGGAATCTCAATCACCTTGTTATATTCCTTCATATAATGTATTCCTTCTATCAGAATACTTTCAGGTTTCGTTTGTGTATCAAATAATAAGGTGCGTTCCTTCATGAGTTTACCGTTCGTTTGTTCTGACTCTTTTTGATTAATTGTTGTTTTTAAAGCCGTGTTTTCGTTAGCATTTTCTATAGACACACCATCCAGCATTACATCCTCATCTGTAGCAATAGTTATTTCAATCCCTTGAGCGGTCTTGGTCACATCTTTAATCCATAATTCTTTATCCCCTAGTAGAATCGGCTCATTACTATCAGCATTTAGAGGATACTTCTCTTCCAGCTTCTGATATCCAACAAACTCTTTAACAACCAGCTGCAATGAATGTAATTCTTTTGGCAAGGTGTCATAACGAATATCAAATGATCTCCCACCCAACGAGGTTTTATTGCTACTACCTAATATTTCTACAGGCTTTCCATTGGCAATTAATTGAATGCCTTCTAACCCTAATCTTATTCGATCGAAATTCTCGACATTCATACTCCCTTTAATCACAGTCATGGTGGGTGTGGCCGTGATCGACTTGAAGGTAATTGATCCTTTGTCGGCTTTGACCTTTTTATTAATCGACTGTTTGATCTGAGTCACCATCGCTTGATTTGGATTATAAGAAAACGTTATGCTCCCTTCACTCATCTGCCCTTTCTGTGGAGGTCCCCAGTAATGAAGTGTTAGTTTTTTCGAGAATGGGCTTACGCTATCAAATGTCATCGTGCCTTTTATTTCTGTATGTTCGTCGTTGATTAAAGATACGCCGCTTCTTATGTTGGAATTCGTGAGAAACCCTTCTATTTTTGAAGGACTAAAATGATCTCCCGTCTCCTCTAGTCCCTTAGGATTGTTTAACGTGTAATACACAATAAATTGATTGGCATCTGCCATAATTCCGTTAATCGTAAGTTCTGTTCCATCTGCTAACGTCGTCTTTTTGTCTATGCTTTGTCCCATTCCTTGTTCATTGAGTTGTTGTAAAGTTCCCTCTAACACCTCATCAAAACCAAATAACTTTTTTCCATAATAAGCGAAGGCATTATAGCTGTTTCCAGAAACTACTATCACTAATATAATGACGGCTGCAATCTTCCAGAGGGGCGAGCTTTTTCTTTTTATTCTTTTTGGAGGTGCCGAGTCTAAAGCATTTCTTAATATCATTTCTAAACCCTCAGGTGCAGTTATGGACTCTAAGTTCCTCTTCTCATCCACTAATCGTTGTTCGACGTTATTGTTCATCAACATCACCTCTGTAATGATTTTTCAGCGTTTGTAATCCATTGTAGATCCTTGATTTAACAGTTCCGATCGAGACCTGTGTGATCTCAGCTATCGTTTGATAATCGAGATCATGAAAATATTTCAATTGAATTGCTTCTCTTTGCTGCTCGTTCACATGTAACAATAACGCCTGCATATCCATTTGCTGTTCACTTTTATGATAAGGATCGCCTGATGTAACATCGGCTTTTTCCTTCTCGTCAGTGATGCTCCAGTCCTCTAATAACACCAGCTTGCTTCGCTTATGAAGTTGCCTTTTACAGCCGTTTACCAAAATCGTCTTACTCCAGCTGTAAAAAGACTCCTCTTTCTTAAGTTGGTCAATCTTCTCGTATAACGTAACTATCATTTCCTCCATGGCATCCATAGCATCATGCGCATTTCCCATATAGCTGTACGCAAGCCTATAAAAAACATCCTTTTCATACATGATTAATTGCAGCAAAACTTCTTTATTTCCCTTTTTAGCTTTTTTCACCAATCGAACAACATCCATGCCTTCACCTCTCTCCCCTATATGAGTCAGGAGCACTGTAAAAAGTTCATCTTCATAAAAAATTTTTATATATCGTGAACTATTCAATCCACCTAAACTGTAATATTCAGGAAATTTTCACTCAGACATACCCAAATCTAGTTGATTTTAAACGCTTCAATGTAATAGAATGAACTAATCTAAAAAGAAAAGGATGGGCATAAGCAATGCCGTTTAAAGAACCTCGTACACTTAGTAAAAGATCTCTGCTATTCTTCTCTCTCATTATGCTTGTAAAAAGCTATTTTGCCTGGTACTTTCTATTTGAAGATGGCCCTACTTGGACCACTTGGCTTAAAGAAATCCCTTTTGTACTTCTAGTCTTTTGCTTGATTGAATGGTTCGCTACGAAACGAAAAATTGCAATTTACATGCTTGTCAATGTATTGATTACTACTCTATTTTTCTCATTAATTGTATATCATAATCATTTTGGCATCATTGCTACTTCGCAAGTATTAGATCAGGTCAAACAAGTGGGAGCCGTAAAGAAAAGTATATTTTCGGTCCTTCGTCCTCAATATATGCTTATCTTTGTGGATATCATTGTCATCAGCTTGGTGATGTTTAGAAAACAGAAAGCGCTGGATTGGAAAAAAGCCATGTCGCGCAAAAGTAACCGTAAAGCGGTGGCAGTCCTGTTCTGTATTTCCATCATCATTTGTGCAATGAATATTTTTCCAAACCGTGCCAGTATGAACGAAACGATTAAAGCGGAACAAATGGGCATTCTTAATTATGAAGCCTACTCTCTGCTAGCTGATCAAGAGGAAGAACAAATTGACGTTTCTGAGATTACGCAATCCACTATTGATAAAACTAAAGGAATTCAAGCTAGCTCTAATCCGGTTTTATTTGGAGCCGCCAAAGGAAAAAATCTAATCATTCTGCAAATGGAGTCTTTCCAGAACTTCTTAATCAATCTAAAGATTGATGGACAAGAAATCACACCAAATATGAACAAGCTTGCCGCCAGCAGCTTCTACTTCCCGCGTTTCTACCAGCAGGTTGGACAAGGCAACACTTCAGATGCAGAGTTTATTGTGAACACTTCTTTTTATGTACCCCCTGATGGTCCAGCTACCCAAATGTACGCTCCTAAAGAGCTACCAAGCTTACCCAAGCTGTTGCAAGCACAAGGTTACGATACGGCAACATTCCATACGAACGAAGTCGACTTTTGGAACCGTGGTGAGCTTTATAGTGCTTTGGGATTCAATCGTTATTATGATAAAACTTACTTCGGGGAAGAAGACACTGTATTCTATGGCGCTTCTGATGAAGTTTTGTATGAAAAAACAGCTGCAGAGCTGGCAAGAATGGATCAGAATGAGCAACCTTTCTACTCCCATGTAATTTCGATGTCATCTCATAATCCGTTCTCCATCCCAGAGGATAAATACAAAATGACACTTCCAGAGCGATTCGAAGGAACGCTTGTTGGCGATTATATTCGGGCTCAGAATTATGCTGATTATGCGCTGGGACTTTTTATCGATGAGCTCAAACAAAACGGTGTGTGGGATAACAGCTTGATCGTATTGTACGGGGATCATCGTGGACTGCCTATCTTCTCTTTAAAAGAGGATGATCATCTCCTACTGGAAGAGATTCTCGGCCATGAATATTCGGAACGTGAATTGATTAATATTCCGTTGATCATGTCAGCAACAGGGATTACAACTCCTAGTGTAAAAGAACAGCTAGGCGGGCAAGTAGATATTTTACCTACCGTATCTAATTTATTGGGTGTCTCTCTTGCAGATCATATTCATTTCGGACAAGATCTCTTGAATCAATCAACTTATAACTTACTACCACAACGGTATTACTTGCCTACAGGATCTTTCGTAAATAACGAAGAGCTCTTCTTATCCGGCAGTGGCTTCGAGGATGGCCAGCATTATACTTTATCTGGTAACGGCAACCAACCTCTGCAATCCACAGAAGACGAATTCGAGCGTGCCTTACAGCTGCTCCATTTGTCAGACAGCTATGTAACACAGCTAACGGATAGAGTTATTGAAGAATAAGCTGCAATGTATAGCAAAAAAGACTGTGCACACCAAATCGGTGAGCGCAGTCTTTTTCTATAATGGTTATTATTTTGACTCTTTAACAACTAGTTTAAGCGGTGCCGCAATCAGCTTCTCTACGGTTTTGCCTTCTAATACATCCTTAGCGGCTTGAATGGCTAGTTGGCCAATTAATTCAGGCTGCTGCGCAACGGTTCCTGTTAATTTACCAGCTTCGATGGATTTAAGTGCATCTTCATTTCCATCAAAACCAATCACAGGGATATTCTTGCCTGAACTTTGAATGGCTTCAATAGCACCTAGCGCCATTTCATCATTATGAGCGAAAACTGCTTGTACGCCAGGATTTCCTTGTAGAAGGTTCTCCATAACGGTCAGGCCTTTCGTGCGGTCGAAATCAGCTGTTTGCTTAGCAATGACCTCTAGCTGGCTGTCCGCAATCTCATGGAATCCCTTACCGCGTTCCCGAGTCGCTGAAGCTCCTGGGGATCCTTCTAGCTCGATGACCTTTGCACCTTTCCCAAGCTGCTCTACAATATATTGTGCCGCCATAGAGCCACCCTTTACATTATCAGAGGCAACAAGAGCTTTGATATCCCCTTGATCTGCGGAACGGTCCAACGTAACGACGGGAATATTTAAACTGTTAGCTGTTTGCACTACTGTCGAGATCGCTGATGAATCCACTGGATTGATCAATAACGCATTCACACCTTTTTGCATCAAATCTTCGACGTCATTACTTTGTTTAGCAGAATCATTTTGGGCATCAATGACAAGGACTTCCAAGCCTTGCTTCTTAGCCTCGGCCAAAACACCATCTTTAACGGATACAAAGAAGGGGTTATTCAATGTAGATATGGATAATCCAATCTTCATATTCTCCAGGCTTCCACCACTGCTAGGCTTAGCCCACTCTGGAGGCTCCAAGGAACAACCTGTCATGAGAATTAATAGTAAGGAAGTAAGAATCAAAGTTAACTTTTTCATGTTGGAATCCCCCTTATACGGCTTTCTTACGGTCTATGAGTACGGCAATGGCAATAACGATCCCTTTGACCACCATTTGGTAAAAAGAAGATACGCCGAGCAAGTTCAATCCATTGTTCAAAATCCCGATAATCAGTGCACCAATCAATGTGCCCACGATACGTCCACGACCACCAGTTAAGCTCGTACCGCCTAATACTACAGCTGCGATAGCATCCAACTCATAAGATGTGCCTGCTGTGGGTTGCGCTGAGTTCAATCTGGAAGTCAAGATCGCTCCTGCCAATGCGGACAACATACCCGTCAATGAATAGATCATTATTTTAATGCGGTCGACTTTAATCCCTGAAATAATAGATGCTTTTTCATTACCACCAATGGCATAGGTTTTACGACCAAATGGAGTTTTGTGCAATACAACCCATAAGACTGCGAAGACGATGATCATTGTTATAGCAGGTACAGGTATTCCCAGTAAATATCCACGGCCAAACAATTGGAAGGTCATGCTGTCTCCGAGACCTGTGATCGGATTACCGTCTGTGTATACAAGTGTTAATCCCCGGAAAATCGTCATGGTCGCCAACGTAGCGATAAATGGCGCCATTTTACCTTTTGTAATCATCAGTCCGTTGACCATCCCCATCACGCCACCCGCTAAACAACCTACAATAATGGCTAAGACAGGATCCCAACCAGACAACATCAGGTTAGCTGTGAAGGCACTGGATAGGGCTAGAATAGAACCCACCGATAAATCGATACCACCCGTTAGAATAACAAAGGTCATCCCAAAAGCGATAAGCGCATTTATGGCAACTTGTCTAAGCAAGTTCAGGATATTAAGGGGCTCCATAAAGCTTGGGTTCAACACCGTAACGATAACAATTAGAATAATCAGCCCTAGTAATGGACCTAGCTTCTGTGTAATTTGCCCGATTTGAAAACCTTTACTTTCTCTCTCACCTTTGATAGTTGTCATTACTATTGCCCCCCTGTAGCTAACGTCATGATTTTTTCTTGCGTAGCTTCTTGTTGTGATAGCTCTCCACTAATTTCCCCTTCATGAACCACTACGATCCGGTCGCTCATTCCTAAGACTTCAGGAAGCTCTGACGATACCATGATTATGGCGACTCCACGTTCCGTTAATTCGTTCATGAGCTGATAGATCTCCCGTTTAGCTCCTACGTCCACTCCACGGGTAGGTTCATCGAGGATAAGCACACTTAAGCCGATCCCAATCCATTTGGCGATGACCACCTTTTGTTGATTCCCCCCGGATAAATTCCGGACTAAAGTGGAGGAAGACTGTGTCTTGATGTGTAGCCGTTTGATAAGTATGTCTACAAATTCTTGTTCTTTTTTATCAATGATTACACCCTTAGGAGCGAAGCTATATAAATTTGTAAGCACCATATTGTCTCGAATAGAGAAATCAAGCACTAACCCTTCATCTTTACGGTCCTCCGTAACGAATCCTATCCCCGCCTTCATCGCATCATTGGGATTTCGAATCGTGACCTTTTCTCCCCGCACCATAATTTCTCCACGGTCTAACGATTCCAAACCGAATAAGGTTCTCATCATTTCTGTTCGTCCAGATCCCATTAATCCCGAGAAACCTAAGATCTCACCCGAACGAACGGAGAAATTGACATCTTTAAATTGCCCTTTTTTCGTGGCATTTTTAACTTCAAGAACAACCTCTCCGGGTTTGGAGGTACGCTCAGGAAACCGGTCGGTTAATTCACGCCCTACCATCTTCCGAACTACATCATCGAAGTTAGTCTCTGGAATGGGCTTCGTGTCTACTGTTTTCCCATCTCGCATGACCGTTATTCGGTCACATATCGTAAAAATCTCTTCCATCCGGTGCGAAATATACACGATGGAGACGCCTTCCTTTTTAAGGGAAGTTATGACTTCGAACAATTTCTGGATTTCCCGTTCGGTTAATGCCGCTGTCGGTTCGTCCATGACGATAACTTTTGCATGAGTCATAAGCGCTTTTGCAATCTCAATCATCTGTTTCTCCCCTACCGAACATTCCCCCGCCTCTTGATTTAAGGGAATCGTTACGGAGAGCTTACGAAACTGTTCATTTGCTAACGCTTTCATTTCTTTCATATTTAAGATCCCTAGTTTGGAGGTTCGTTCCTTACCAATAAACAGATTATCTAGAACTGTCATATCCGGCCACACATTCAACTCCTGATGGATAAAAGCGATCCCATAACGTTCAGCCTCTTTGGGATTGTTAAAGTATGTTTCCTGACCATCTATACTAATGGTTCCTTGATCACGCTGATGCAGTCCAATCAAAATGTTCATCAGAGTAGACTTTCCTGCACCATTCTCTCCCATTAGGGCATGAACTTCACCATCCTTCAGCTCAAAATCCACACCCGTCAACACACGGTTAGCCCCAAAAGATTTATAAATATCTTTCATCGTAATGTGCATATGCTTTGAACCCCCTTTTTATCAAAAATAGACCCCGGCTTGTAAAATACAATTTGCATACGGCTTAGCTTCCCCCGTACGAATGATGACCTTCGCATGCCGGGTTAACAATTTAAATTGTTCATGTGAAATCGCCTCTATAGGTATTTCCTTAAATTTGTCATTCAAGTATTCAGAAGTGCCTTTATTTTTTGCTGCTAATTCCTCTGCCACGATAACTTTCTCTATGACCATATCCTCTGATATGATTTCGACAATCTCTTGAAAGCTGGGAACTCCCAATTTAAGCGCTAAATCAATCTTTGGAACACCAGATGGAACGGGTAATCCAATATCAGCAATGACAATCGTATCGATGTGGCCTAAATCAGCAAGCACTTTGGAAATATGACTGTTTAAGATTCCTTGTTTTTTCATAATTAAAGACTCACCTCCACCTCTACTCTTGTTGGCATGCCACCTTGGGCACCAAATTTTGTGACGGATAAAGAAGCGGCGCGATTGGCAAACTTTACACTTGTTCGAATAGACTTGCCTTCGGCTAGAGCAACAGCAAATGCCGCATTAAAAGTATCTCCTGCTCCAGTGGTATCTATAGCATTCACTTTATAGGTGGGAACTAAAACTTCCTGTTTACCATCGTAATAACGCACACCATTGCTGCCCTCGGTTATAAATAACTTATTGGGGTATTTGCGTAAAGCTTCAGCAGTACTCATCTCAGGAAATAATATTGCACATTCATGTTCATTGGGAGTTAAATAGGTGGCATTGTTTATAATCGTTTCACTGATAGGCCGAGCAGGTGCTGGGTTAAGCAACATAGGCACATTGAATTTATAGCAAATCTCACTTACATAAGACACCGTCTCTTCCGGAATTTCTTGTTGGATTAATACCATGTCAGAGCCTTTAATATTATCAAGTGCCCGTTCAACCAATGCAGGAGTAACTAAATCATTGGCTCCTTTTACAACGATAATGCTGTTATCGCCTTCCGCTAAAATGATGTGAGCTGTTCCACTTTCGACATGTGTAACCGGTTCCACATTGGCGGTAAAAACGCGATTCTTTTTCAGATTATCCATGATAGCGGTACCATAGAAATCATCACCTACACAACCAACCATCGTAACTTCTGCTCCTAGACGGGCAGCAGCGACGGCTTGGTTCGCACCCTTACCGCCCGGAACGGTGGAGAATTGTTCTCCAAGCACAGTCTCACCCGCGTGAGGCCGCTTATTCGAAGTCACTACTAAATCCATTGAACAGCTGCCAATTACACATATCTTAGCCATATTCATCAACCTTTCTCATGTTGTCATCTATTCTTTACTTCTTGTAGTTTCCCGCTCCACAAAGCTAACGGGTAGTTGAATAATCTTCTCTTCCACCTTATCTTGCTCAATTAGCTTAATAAGTAAACCCGCTGCTTCTCTACCCATATCATGTGCCGGCTGGCGAATGGTGGATAAAGCAGGTGACAACAAGCTGCTGAGCGGGATATCATCAAATCCGATGATTTGCAGATCCTGCGGCACTCTTTTACCTAAACGATGTGCTTCATGAATGACTGCCGTCGCCACAATATCATTACTGGCAATTACGCCATCCGTATCTATATATTTATCAAATAACTCCACAGCCCATTGTTCTGCTACTGTATGGGAGAAGGATGAAGTTTCGATCACATTATAGCTGATTCCCATTTCATTAAGGACTTCAATCGCCCCAAGAAATCGATCTTGTGCAGGTTTGATATGCGCCGGTCCTTGTATCACTGTAATTTTTTTGCTTCCCCGTGCGATAATCTCCTGTGCTGCAAGACGTCCGCCCTTTTTGCCATCTGCGTATACGGAAGGGCTATCATTAGAAGTACGGTCCAGAAATACAACCGGAATCTTCAAGTTAGAATAAACGTCACTCTCAGGGAAATTGGTTGACGATATCATGCCAATGACATTGTTTTGGATAAAGGTTTGAATATAATCCATCTCTTTGTCCTCGTTCTCATCACTATTGCCAAAGATGATCCGATAACCTTGCTCCTGCATCCGATCCTCTATCCCCCGCGCTAACTGCGGGAAGAACGGGTTAGTAATATCAGGCAAGAGCAGCCCGATTAATTTAGATTTCCGCTTGTATAATGATCTTGCAACCTCATTAGGGGTATAATTCATTTCTTTGATCGCTGCCTCAACCTTTTTGCGAGTATCGATATTCACATATCCAGATTCATTTATAACCCGTGAGACTGTTGCTACCGAAACTCCAGCTATTTTTGCGACATCTTTGATCGTCATCATTCTTTCATTCATCCCCCAATGTGTAACCGGTTACATGTATTACATAAATTAGATTATCACATAACCTTTTCATTTACAAATCTTTTTTTCGATCATAAAGCTAACAAAAGATACCAACTATATATCGATATCTTTTGTTATTTGAATTTATTTATCTGCAAAGCGATTTAATAATTTTATTGTATTGAAATGCATACCTTCATGGTAAAGTGTGAAATTTATGAATTCACCGATTGAATTTAAGGTTAATCCACTTCCTGTTGTAAGAGGGGTTACTTGCTCACTTAAGCGATTGTGAAAAGCTTCCTGGATCCGTTTGGGTTGCTCCGTAAGCATCTCAAGTAAAACTTCAAGCGTTGGCGGTTCCTCATTCCACTCGGCTGGTTTAGTCCCTTTCGCAAATAAGCGTTCAAAGCTTGCCGGCAATTGCATAAGCTCCCGAGCAGAATGAAAGGCAAACTTCTCTTGCACCAAATAAATATGTCCCAAATTCCATCGGATATTGTTATTAAACCCTTCTGGAATGCTATTCAAAGTTCCCTCAGATAGTCCCTCGACAGCACGCACAGTAACACTTCGCACAAACTTAATTTGTTTGAATACAATTTGATCCATTATGACCCCTCCTAATATTTTTATCCATAGTTTACCATGAGATTATCTTTAATTTCCTAAAATTATTTTATACTTAATTGTTTCATAACGAGCGTAATAAACGACTGCATATAACTTTCTTGAAGTTCCTTCTTTCTGTAGCCCATCCATATCGAATGCTTGGAGACTACATTTTCTACTGCTATTTTAGCTAATGTTCCCTGATCAAGATAAGGTTTCGCCAACAAAGCGGATACATAACTAATTCCATAACCGGCAATGACAGCTTGAATAACTTCATTCACTCCATTAAATTGAAGCCCAATCGTTGGCTGCTGTACACTTCTTTCTTCACACAACCGGACAAGCCGCTCTCTGGCTGCACTGCCCTCTTCCCTCATAATAAATGCTTCAGACATCACTTCTTCAAAACTAACCTGCTGATTGGCAATAGGGTGATGGGAAGAAACCACGAATATATACTCGTCCCTATATAACTCCCGATGTTCGAACACTCCTGTATTATGCGAAGGAAACTCCATATCACTGTAAATCGCCACGTCTGCTTCAAAATTATTTAATTTTCCCATGACACCATGAGAATTAGTAGTAGTGATCTGAATGTTAACTTCCGGAAAAGATTGTTTGAATAATGACGCCCACCGGGGAATGAGGATGCTTGTCGCCAAATAATTACCTGCAATCCGCAGATTCCCCTCAGGAAATTTGTGATAGTCTTCAATGATTTGCTGGACTTGATCACCCATGGCAAAAAACTTCTCAAGAGGTTCGATTAACCTTTTTCCTAAAGGGGTGAGCACCATCCTCTTTCCTTTAATTTCAAATAATAAAATATGATTCTCCCGTTCAAACTTACGGATTTGCGCTGATATAGCGGGTTGACTGATATGCAAACGTTCAGAGGCTTTGGTCACACTACCTGTGATCGCAACGTAATAAAACAATTTTAATACATGATAGTTCATCGTGATCTCTTCCTCACTTCATAAAATAATATCAGTATTCGCCGCTTATCCTCAGCCATTTTACTATAACTATACATTATGGATGTTAACTATTATATATTGTTTATTTATATTTATTTATCTTATACTTACAACTATTCATAAGGGAGGTCACGTTAATGACAAAGACAGTATTATACTTAACCCGCCACGGGCAAACAGAATGGAATTTACAAAAACGAATGCAAGGGCATCAAAATTCTGCGCTTACAGCCTTGGGTGAACAGCAGGCGGAATGGTTAAGAGATCGTTTGGAAGTAGAAAACTTAGGCGCAATTTATTCTAGTACTAGTCCAAGAGCATTGCATACTGCGCAGATTTTACGGGGAAAGCGGAGTTTACCTATTCATCAGCAAGTTTCTTTAATGGAAATTAACATGGGGAGCTGGGAAGGAATGAATACGGATCAGATACAACTAGAATCCCCTTTACAATATTCCCATTTTTTCACTAGACCCGATCTATATATTCCTCTAACCTCAGGTGAAACTTACAAGCAGCTTGAACAAAGAGTAGTGCCGACAATGGAGCGCATCATAAACGATAACGTAGGGCTAGAAGTGCTCATCGTCACGCATCGGATGACTTTAAAAGTCATTATGGCTTATTTTCTCAATAAATCATTGCAGGAAATTGGGGAGTTACCGGATATTCTCTCTACAGCATTATGTAAAGTAACCCTAACTGATAACAATACAACCATTGATCTGTATGGAGATACTTCACATTATCAATGACTATGGGTCAAAAAATAAAAAGGTAACTCCGATTAACGGGGCTACCTTTATAGGGTTCAACATTAAATATCCACACTTTTGATTATAAAACTGCGGACCTTCATCCATTTGCCTGAAATGAATTCATCAATCGTTTTCGTCTTTGGTCTAACGCAAAAGCGATGTTTTGCCCCTTTATCAAAGCCCACAGCTTCAAAAATTAGGCTATCCCCTATTTGCTCCTTGAAGAACACCTGCTTTAATCCCAACCTATTTAACATTTCAAGCTTTACGCTCTCAATATATGTGCGCGAATACTCCTTAGACATATGTGTTCCTCCTAGTAGTGGTAGTAATATTATAAGTCAATATGAAGAAAATCAACAATAGTTCATATATTCATCCACAAAAAACAACCAGGCAGCGATTCTCCGTTGGAGGTTCACTGCCTGGTGTTTTGGGTCTGCGGTGGTTTGCTTGAGTAGGTTACGAGCTAAGCTTAATCATTTGTAGCTTTCGGATACCCACTCCGTTGTAACGCACTATCTTGGTGAAATTTGTAAGATAACTGCATTCTATACACTTATTCCATATCCACAAGGGCTAATTCTAACTTTAAGTGTATTCTATACAATTAAAAACTAGAGAAGTAGCCTGTAGAGTATTAAATCAAGAAAAATTGATGTACTAAATACAGCTATTTTTATTGGCCGAGCATTTTGAGCATTTTAGTTGTACAAAATACAGTTAAAACCATCTACTGTACACTTCAATACTCCATTACTTGTTACTTCAAAGCTTCCGTCGGCTCTCATATGGTAACTAGATGGGGTGTAGTCCATTATGAGTTTGCCCATTCATACTGATTCCTTTTTCCTGAACCTATCCGAATAATTCTATCTATTTAGTCCTTCAACTTCTACATCTAACTAATCGAAAACATCACTAACTTATTTAACTTCAGTTGCCCCAGTCACTTTACCTTCAATCCCTGCAGTTGCTTTCACATCTTCGTTTGCGAAGTAAAGATTTCCATCAATAGTCGAGGTTTCATGCAGATTAAATCCGTTCGCTTCTACATAAACATCACCTTTAATGGTTCCGCCTTGAACTCGTAAATTTTCACTTTGTACAGTTAACTTAGGTACAGTGAGTGTGTAATTGGCAGTAACTTTGTGATCAGCGTCTTGGGCATAAAGAGCAATCTTACGGTAGATGTCGCCGTCTGCGGCCCCTTTATCATGGAATTCGCCTTCAACAACAACATCTTGGGCAATCGTCACATCATTTAGAATGGCAATAATCCAATTTCCATCTTTACTTACAGCCTTGGTAAACGCATCTGCTTGATTTACGATTGAAGCTGTAGTAACTGCATCCGTTTGCTCTGTAGTTGGAGCCGTAGTAGCCGCCGAATTAGTCGCATTATTATTATTCGCACCACAACCAGACAAGACTGCAACCGAGACGCCTGCTACTAACATCATTTTAAATAACTTCATTTGAAATCCCCCTTGTTTTTGATTATAAATTAATTATATATTAAAAATTTTAATAAACAGGTGAAAATTTTCACAATATTGTGTCGTTATCTGAAGCGGTTTCACAAAGATCACTCCTCTCCATCCGGAATCGTATCCATAAGTAACACCTCATCTCGCTGCCCGTTTTAGGTTCATGGATCTTAATACTTATTTACCCAAATTTTAAGAAAGGTCACAAAGGTGCTTAATTCCATACAAAAAGGACACTCCCAATAACTGCGGAAGTATCCTCATAATCTTTATTACTATAAATCTTTAGATTAGATATTCTCTTGAAAAAGATATGGAACCATCATACTCTACACTTACTTTTTTAATGTTAGGTTTATGCAAAACTCCAGCATAAAAATAATACAGCGGAAGGATGACCATTGGGTTAATAAGCATTTTTTCAGCTTTTGCATAAAGCTTGTTTCGTATAATTTAGCTTAAGACGATTATCAAGCAGATCTTCCCAGAGTTGAATCTCAAGGGCTACAATCTTCCATTTCTAGCAACTTAACAGGGTCATCTGACTGCTCACTCCCCCCCATTGACGCTTTAGAATCAGAATGTTAATCTTTAGAAAATATCACAAGGATAAGGGAGCTATTTACTGGTGAAAAAGACAACCATGAAGGACATCGCACTTCGTGCCAATGTCTCCGTCGCAACAGTGAGCTATGTTCTGAATCGTGTCGGCAACCAAACCATTCCTGAGAAAACGCGCCAGCAGATTCTTCAGCTTGCCGAGGAACTGCATTACATACCGAATCTGGCAGCACGTTCACTTGCGAATCAGAAAACAAGATTGGTCGGTGTGCTTGTTAACACAGCAGCCCATACCCCACACTGGAAGCTCCATGCCCAGTTCTCATTTATACATGCCTTGGAACAACGGTTAACAAATGCTGGTTACCATACGCTGCTATATTCACTTGATGTTGACCAGCCTTCTTTGGATATTATCGTAGAAAGAAAGCTGGAGGCTGTATTTCTGATCGATGTGCGCGAGGAAGCCTTTTATTCGATCTCCAAGCATTTTGTAGAAGGAATTCCTTTGATTCTGATCGACAGCATGATTGAAGATAAACTCTTTAAGCAGGTCCTTTTCAACTATCGAGCAGCTCTGCAAAAGGTAAAACCACAGGACCTTTCACAGGTATGTTTAATTATGGAGAGCTTCAATAACTCTTTCCTCACCCGCTTTATTCAGGACAGTCTTCCATTACCTCAAGAAGCGATATTCACCGTTGTCAATTTGGAGGAATTAAATACATTCTTACAGGAGGGGGGCTATAAAGAGGCCATTGTCATTAATGAGTTTATTGGAAGTTACGTTGAAAAAAACGGGAGGTTCGAACAACTCTCTGTTCTTTGCACCTGCAATTGTCCGGAAATATTAGGAGATGACGTTCATAAATTCATTTTCACAGGGGATAAAGCGGCTACTGCATTTGAACTCATGGACAAATTATTGCATCATTCTGACTACTCCGCACAAGAAAATAATTGTTATTTTGTAGAATAATTTTTTTGGCTATTCACTTAATCGTTTAAGTTGAAAGGAGCATAACTTATGCCTGGTCCTGTATTAGTGAAACAAGTTCCCTCTGCTGTTCAAGCTCATCCCTCTCTTTGGGGAAATCGGAGATTCCTGCTGCTCCTCAGTTCGTACTCCATTTCCTTGTTCGGTAACACTTTTCATAGTATTGCTTTAAGTTTATGGGTACTGCAAACGACCGGCAGCGCCAAAATGATTGCCATCATCACGATAATCAATTTATTGCTTAGTTCTTTGCTCGGATCGATAGGGGGAACTTTTGCGGATAGGGTCAATCGTCGAACCCTCATGCTGATCACAGATCTGATAAGTTGCGGACTCGTAGTGACGCTAGCTTTAGCCATTTCCCTGCCCTCTACTTCGTTCATTATCGTCGCCATACTGACGGGTCTTACGACCATTTCAGCTTTATTCCAGTCCCCGGCATACCAAGCTTCTATCACTACTGTTGTTGGTAAAGAACATCTACAAAAAGCGGTAGGACTGTTGAACTTGTCTGAAAACATCTGCCGGACTATTGGTTATTCCGCCGGTGGGATTTTCGTAGCGAGTTTTGGAGCAGCCGACGCTATTTTATTTGATGGAGCTACATTCTTCCTCTCCTTTCTGCTCGTGTTAGCGGTCCGTTCCCTTCCTTTGCCAACTCAATTAAATAACGTGCCCAAGAAAGAACGGAAATTCACACAGGATTTGATCGATGGAATTCACTATATTTGGAGGTACCCTTTTGCACGCGCCGTTATGATTATGCTTCCTACCTTAACCTTATTTTTTGTCCCCTCCCTGATGTTGACCCAGGTTATGGCTGTCAACGTGTGGGATTCCACTCCCTTTCAGTTTGGACTTATTGAAGCCTGTATTCCACTTGGTTATATGATCGGATCCGGTCTGATCTTGCTGCTCGGCTCCAAATTGAAAAACAGAGGTTTCCTTATTATGACTGGACTGCTATGTCTCGGTCCCCTGTACCTCCTGTTATCATTCGTCACTTCCGCTGCGATTGCCATTCCTATCATTCTTGTGATTGGCTTCATGTTCTCATTCTCCACGTTGCTGATTAATACAATCCTTAGGCTGGAAGTTTCAGAAGACATCCAGGGTAGGGTGTTTGGTGTATTAGGTTCTATCATGAGTGTAGCCCCAACCATTGGTCTTACTGCTGTCTCGTTCTTGTCTGATCTCTTCAGCCCTGGTCCTGTCATGGGTTCAATCGGAGTCTTACTGCTGCTGTTTGCCTTATCAACTATCACTAAATTAAAGGTAATTCGAAACTACAAGTAATTTCAGAACGTATCCTGTGTTCTTTATCGCCCTCTTTTTCTAATAACACTTCTAAAATGAAGCTCAAACAGTAAAAGAACAATCAGAAAAATCAATAACAGGAGACCCGCTATACCAGTTAGAAACGGAAATAGGAGTGGGAAGAAAATACTAGGGTAGGCCTTAGTAACATCTGAATAATAGCCCATACCCATAAGGGAGGTACCGGAGAACTCGATTAGCCTGACGCCTAAATGATTGTTGCTTCTTTGCGCATAGCTGAGAACCTCTTCGTCTACTTCTCCGTCTTGGGCAATCGTAATGATTTTCCATTTTCTTGTTTCCATGGGTTGACTATCATCGGTCAGTCTTTGGACTATACTTATTTGTTTCTCACCAGTCTTTCGGTCCTTTACTGTGAGAATATCTATCCACGAAAAATACCGGCTGCCTCTGTCCCGATTGGATAGCCATATTTCATCAGGGGTGGAGATTTTTTGATCATTTAATAAGAACTGAACTTTGACAATATCACCAGGCGGGACCTTCTCCTCTTCATCCCATGGGGTCAAATCTGCTTTCCTGCCTGTTTTTTCTTCCCTGATTTTAATATTCTTATCATCAACCGTTATCTCTTGTACGTTTATTGGGTTATATTCTTTTTCAGCATGCTTTATCTCATAACGCTGATTAATTTGATCAGAGATTATGTACTCACGTATATAGTTGAACAATGGGTTAAAAGAAATCGCCAGCAAAAATAGCGAGACGCCAGATATAACTATAAACTTCTTCATAAGTCCTCCTTTTTAACGTACAGTCAGTTTAAACTTTTGGCGTGAACCCCCTTCCGGTCCATCGGAACACACTCATCCATTTATATCTTCCATCGTAGCGTTAATAACATTCATAAATAAGTTCTCCTTTAATAGATTAGGCACTACCTTCCTCTAAATCTCCCAACCATAATAAACATTGTGGAATAAAATCAGCGTAGTCGTGTAATGCATTAATCGTACGGATTACCTCACGAGTACCCAGCTCCCGTTCTGCATCATCTGAGCTCTCCAGTCCTAGCGAACGTCTGATATTGTAAGCTAACCATTCTAATTTTCCCAAAAAGCCATAGTTGAGCACAACCTGCCAATCCGCATAAATCTCTCCGCCATGCTCCAGATAGCTGTTAATCAAATTTGAGAATGCCTTTTTGCTTAAATCTCCCGATTCAGAACCTGACCAATATAAAGCTACATCTATCAGCTCTAACGTAGGATGAATAGGTCCTGCTGCTTCCCAATCGATTATTATTGGAACTTTCTGCTCATCCCACAAGACATTTTTGGGGTCTAAATCCCGATGGCTGATAACATAATGATTCGTCAATAGACTCGCTGAAGAATGAATCAATGACTCCCAATTCTCTATCTTATGCAGGTGATCTGCTAGCAAGCTTGACCATTCTGCACCCTGCTGCTCTCCTTTGAGAGCAAGCTCCTTCCAATTTTCAACTGCAGCATTAGACGCTTTAAGCGTTTCAAAGTGATGATCATCCGTTCCCTGTGAGAAATCGATGATGTGGAGCTGCGCAAGAATTGCCCCAATCTTTTTACAACAATCTAAATCTATTTCATCTAAAGGTAATGCCTTCCCCTGAACCCATGGAAACAATAAATAAAATTGCCCTTCAACCTCATGCATACTACTGCCATTAGATACGATTGCCGGAACAGCATGGATTCCCTTTTGATAAGCCAGATTCGCAACCATTTCAGAAAAAATATAATTGGACATTGCTGTATCTCGTTGCATAATTTGAGGATTTAAGGCCTTTACTGCGTATTGCGCTTTATCCGTTTGCAGGCGATACATTCTGTGCAAAAGTCCACCTGTTATCGGTTCAGGTTCATTCATCAACAGACCCAGATTATATTTGGCGCAAAGTGTAGCGAATTTTAAATTATAGCTTATATTTTCCATGTTATGTATTCCTTTCCGTGTGAGTAAAGTCGTACTCATTTAAAATGGTTCAAGTAAATTTAAAACATATTTTTATCTTTATGAAATATTATGTACTGTTCACTATGACATCCTGTGTAACCCTCGTGAACCAAAAATGAAAAGGAGGCTTCGTTAATGAGTAAGCGGTTACATCAATCAGGGTATCTTGTAATCATTTGGTTTTTAGTCTTTACCTTAGGGACGGCAGCTTTTGGCTCACTTTCCTCTGTGTCGGCAGCATCTGCCCGGCAAGCGGAAAAGCTAAATCGGGGACTAGTAGCAGTGAAGGTATCCAGCGGTGTATTTGTGAGCTGGCGGCTACTCGGAACAGAAGAACTGTCGGTTTCTTTTAATTTATACCGCAATGGCACAAAAGTAAACGTTACCCCAATCACGGACAGCACGAATTATCAGGATAACGCCGGCACAACTTCGTCTAGCTATACAGTTCGAGCAATCGTTGGCGGTATTGAGCAATCTGATTCCCCAGCAGCAAATGTATGGGCCAACAATTATTTGGACGTTCCAATTCAAATTCCGGCTGGCGGCACTACGCCAGATGGCGTAAGTTATGCCTATAGTGCCAATGATGCCAGCGTGGGCGACTTAGACGGTGACGGGGAATATGAAATCGTGTTGAAGTGGGATCCTTCCAATTCCAAAGACAACTCGCAAAGTGGCTATACAGGCAACGTCTATCTGGATGCCTATAAGCTGAATGGAACTCGGCTATGGCGAATTGATCTGGGTAAAAATATTCGGGCTGGCGCACATTATACTCAATTTCTAGTCTATGATTTCAATGGTGATGGTAAAGCCGAAGTAGTCTGCAAAACAGCAGACGGTACGGTTGACGGAGTTGGCGTAACCCTTGGAAACGCAAGTGCAGATTATCGCAATTCCAGTGGATATATCCTGACCGGACCTGAATATCTGAGTGTATTTTCCGGACAAACGGGCAAAGCCTTAACCACGATTGATTATGTTCCTGCCAGAGGAACGGTATCCAGTTGGGGTGACAATTACGGCAATCGAGTAGACCGCTTTTTAGCAGGAGTAGCCTATCTGGATGGAGTACATCCAAGCATCATTATGGCACGTGGTTATTATACGCGCACAGTCGTTGTAGCTTTTGACTGGAATGGCAGTGCTTTGACCCGTAAATGGACCTTTGATAGCAATAGCTCCACCAATGCTGGAACCGCCGGTCAAGGTAATCATAGCTTAAGTGTAGCCGATGTGGATAACGATGGTAAGGATGAGATCATTTATGGTGCCTTAACCATTGATAATAACGGTGCGACCTTATACAATACAGGGCTGGGTCATGGAGACGCGCTGCATGTAGGCGATTTAAATCCGAACCGCCCCGGTCTCGAAGTTTTTAAAGTCATGGAAAACACTAGTTCTCCCTATGGCGCTGCGGTATGGGATGCCGCAAACGGGACGGTCTTATGGGGTGTATACACGGGAAAAGATACCGGCCGGGGGATGGCTGCCGATATTGATCCCAATTATCCCGGGGAAGAGGTATGGGCTCACGGCGTTGGCCTATACTCCATTACAGGCACCAAAATAAGCAGCTCAATGCCTTCTGTGAATTTTGGGATCTGGTGGGATGGCGACTTGTCCCGCGAACTGCTGGATGGTGTCAAGATCGATAAATGGAACCCTGCAAGCAACTCCGTTACCAATTTATTAACCGGAGCGAGCGTAGCATCCAACAATAGTACCAAAGCAACGCCAAGCCTACAGGCCGACCTGCTTGGAGACTGGCGCGAAGAGGCTATCTGGAGAAAGTCCGATAACTCGGCTCTACGAATCTATACAACTACGAACATCACCACTAATAAAATATATACCTTAATGCATGATCCAGTATATCGGTTAAGCATTGCCTGGCAGAATACAGCTTACAATCAACCTCCGCACACAGGATTTTTCCTAGGCAACGGTATGGCCACTGTGTCTAAACCCAATATCTACGTAGTGCCGTAAGCTTTCTAAAGAATCAGTAAGTGAACAAAAAAGCAATTGCTGTTATCCGGATGTGCCGGGGCAACTGCTTTTTTGTTCGGTTTATACCAGCATCAGCAATGATCGAGGTGCGTTAATAGTTTTTTTAATTGTTTAATGCCTTCGCATTGAGTGGTTATTATTGCATATAGGATAGGTTTTAGTGCTGGGCAGATATTAAACTGCAAAACGTTGTTTGACATTCGTACAGCGCTAGATCCCCAATCAGAATCCCAGCTTTAATAGCCAGGCCGCAAGCTTCTCCTCCCGCCTTTTCAATTCACCATCTACGCGATTATATTTTCCAAGCCGTTGCTCAGCTGCAATGCTGCCATCTAGCATATACAAGACACGCTCAGCTTGAGCAGCGACTTTAGCATCATGTGTGGCGATTATAAGCGTTGTTCCTGATTGATTAATATCTGCTAATATGTCCATGATTTCACTAGCTGCTTTTGAGTTAAGCGCCCCGGTTGGCTCATCGCCAAATAATATATCTGGCTGATTAATGAGTGCTCTGCAGATTGCTGCTCTTTGTAATTGTCCTCCTGACACCTGTGTAATATCACGTTCAGCCAGCGCAGATATTCCTGTTTTGTTCATTAACTCAGCTGCTCTTTTATTGATAGTTCTACGGCTGCTGGTTCTCGCCCGATAAGCAGACAGGATGATATTGTCGCGGATATTCAAGTTTTTTAACAGATGCATTTGCTGAAAAATAAAGCCCATATGCTTTAAGCGCAGACCGGCTAATTCGTTCTCTGAAACTCCGCTGATCTCCTGCCCTTTAAAAATAACACTTCCCTCTGTCAACTTATCCATCCCGCTGATCGTATACAGCAATGTTGATTTTCCTGAACCAGAAGGTCCCATGACAGCTATGAATTCCCCCTGAGACACCTGAAGCTGAACATCCTTTAATATCGACTGCGGAGTTCCTTGCCCTGTTGAATAACTTTTTTTTAACCCTTTCGTCTCTAATATGAACATTCTGCCACCTCCTATCATTCGGCAATTAGTTTGGCTATACTGGATTTTCTGATTGAGATCGTGCTTGTTACGGTGGTGAGCGCTACAATCAGCATGAAAAGTAGAGGAAGAATAAGATAGGCTACCGCCGGATTGACTACAAACTGTATCTTAGAAGCCCCCATGAAAGAGCCTAGCATTTGAGCAATTTTTTGCCCGAGAGTGTTAGCCGCAAAAGTACCAAGAATGACGCCCAGCCCTGATATTATCAGCATCCTTACCAGATACTGCCTACGAATATCTCCTAACGTAAAGCCAACACTTCTCAAAATAGCGGTTTGCGAAGAATCCTTGGCAAGCAGCATTTTCAGAAATAAAGAGGTAATCAATATCGAAATCGAAAATGCGATAACGATGGATAAGCCTGTAACCAGCTTCAATTGGCGAATTGTATTTCCTAATGTCTGAGCTAAATAGCTTTGCAGATGAGTGATTTTTGCTGGATAAAATAATTTGGTGTACTGATCCATTTTTGCCTGGACGGAAATTCCCGGATTCACATCCAAAGCTACTACATACCAGAGAACCGTCTTCGAATCATATGGCAATTGCGCTTTTGCGGTTCGGCCACCATTAGTTATATCCTGATAGATCCCGCTAACGGTCAATTTTCTTGCCACCCCAGCAACCTCTAAATGAACGATATCCCCCACCTTTTTATTCAGTTCCTTGGCGTTCAGGTCAGAAAGAGCGATCTCATTTGCACTTCTAGGAGTTCCTCCATGAACATACGAGAGCGGAAAAATAGTAAAGTCACCGGTTTCAACATTTAGCGATTCCCCACTACCTAATACCTTAAATCTAGAAGTAATCAGTGGAGAAAATTTAGAGATGTCCGGGTCATTTTCAAGCTTGGTTATCATCTCATTAAAACGCTTCTCTATTTGGTTCGATTGCTGCAAATCAATGCGAATATCGCTCTGACCGACGCCCATATAAGAAACAAACCGGGGAGACTGAAGGGTATTCAATATATTCACTGGCACTAGAACGATAAACAAACTGATCACAAATACGAAGAACAATAATCCGTACATGGTGAAGCGCCCGTAAACATCTTTTACCCCGAGAAAAGCATTCACGTTAACAAATTTACGCTTGCTAAGTGAAAATCTGCTTGTGTTCATCCTTGCTTCACCCCTCGTACCTGACCGTAAAGCTTCTACAACCGTGATGCGATTAAAGCGTCTAAGAATCATCCGGCAAAAGAATACAACAACTCCAAAGATCAAACCTACCGCCAGGACAGGAACAAAATATTGAAGGATACTGGCAGGAGCAACGCCCAAATACAAAGTAATATTGGCTGTAAACAAACGCACCACACCTAAAGACAGTAAATATCCACATACAGAGGCGACGGCTGCCATCACGATATATTTTGCTAAATAAATGCTGCGAATATCTTGCTGCGTGATCCCAATCGCTTTCATGACACCTATCTCTCTGTAATCCTCTTCCAAGGTAGCGATCATCGTAAATCTGAGACATAAAATAGCAATCAGCATCAGCAGAACACTTACCAAAATAATAACAACTGCGATAATCCCGTCCGTCAGTGCATTCAGCGTTTTAAATAAAGGATAGTCAATGGAGGGGCCTTTATTGGGCAGATTTGAGGATTGATACTCATTGCGGAAATCATTGAGCTTAGATAGATCTGTAAGCTGAAATTCAATCAGGTATTCAGGTTCGCCGAGCTGTTGTTTAAGCGCTGTAAAGTCAGCAGCATTTACGACAAAACGTTTGGAGCTGACCATGGCTGGATTCATTTGGACATCCCTTACAAAATCAGTAATCACAAACTTTTTATCGAACTGTTCACCTAGAACGCTAACTATGTCGCCGATTTTCAGATTCTTTTGCTTCATATAATAAATGGGGACAGCGATTTCTCCTGCCGATACCTCAATCACCTTGTTCTCTAAATTCAGCAGCAAATCAAACGAAGGGTTCTGCTCTACAAAGCCGATATCCATCACGCTGTTCGCTTCCGAGCCTTGGTTACTGCCTAGATAAACGTTAGATCCATCCAAGTTAAGCATCTCTACGGTTTGTTGATCTTTCACCAGTGGATTAGCGGCTGTAAAGCTCTCGATTGCTGAGCTGTCGATTTGTCCTGCGTGCATCTGCACGAAATGAGGGGCTTTAGATTTAATCAATAGCTGATTCAAGGACCCCGACAATTCTATAATCACTTGCGACGCTGAAGCAACAAGCAAAGCCGATAACATGATAAACACAAATAATCCGAAGGTAATGATTTTATTGCGTTGAAGGTCTCTTTTTACAATTCGTAGCAGCATTGACGGGCCTTCTCCTCTCTAATACGGAATTCAATTATTCACGTTCAAGGCAGCGAATTGATTTCATTCGGGGGATCACAAATGCCATAATAATGATGAGCAAACCAGAGATGATAAATAATAAGCCGATTCCCCGTCCTTCCCCTGTGCCTATCACCTTACCTACTGATGAAGCAAGCAGACCTCCCTCTCGTAAAAGAGGATTAAACACTTGATCAGCCAATATGCCAGCAAAAGCATACGCAGCCACATAACCAAGTTGTGATAAAATGCCAATGATCCCCCATGCCCGCCCCTGTGTGTCATTTGGGATATGGTTGCGAATCATAACGTCAGCACTGGTATTAACAAAAGGCAACGTTGCAAAAAATAAAAAGCCAGCAGCTGTAATAAAAGCAACATTCGTGGTCAGACCCACCAAAGAAAAAAACAGTCCGGCGAATCCTAGGCCGAGCGCTAATACTTTGATATATTTACGATCGATGCTAAAAACTCCAATAATCAGACTGCCGAGCAACATCCCTATAGCACTTACAGATAATACCGTGCCTAGAGTTTTCGTATCCGTAAAGGGTAAAAGCATAGGCGTATATAAGGTTTGGAGAAAACCCACATAAAAAGTAACGACAGACAAAATGATCGTAAGCTGCAGTACACCTTTCGTGTAAATAAGAGCATCCCAGCCCTCCTTCAAATCTTTTACAAACGACTGATTCGTTGGAACTCTGTGTTCAGTCTGTAGATTCCTGCGAACAGCCATCACTGCAAGAACTGTAACTAGAAAGGTTGAGATATCTATAAGCAGGATAGTTTTTATATCCATAAAGCTAAGCAAAATCCCGGCAAGGATAGGGGAAAGAAGATATTTTGAGGACGCAGCAAGCTGAACTAAACCACTAGCCTTGGCAAATTGCTCCTCTGTTAATAAATCTGTAATGGTAGCCTTGTAGGCAGGTTCAAGCAAGGATACAAAAATCGAACTAAACGTCACGCCCAGACAAATCTGCCATAAATGAGGTTCACCCAGCAGCATGATGATGAGAACATATACAAGTCCAAAAGCAGACAACAAATCCCCTGCTATCATCATCAATCGCCGATCAAACCGATCCGCTAACACGCCGCCAAAAGGACTGAGCACAATGGAAGGGAGAAAAGCACATAAGGTTAAAAGTGCCACGCTAGAGGCAGTCTGTGTCATCTGGAACACATAAACCCCTAAGGTGAAAGCTGTCAACCCGCTGCCAACACTGGATATCCACTCCCCCATCCAAATGATCATAAAATTTCCGAAGGATTTGTTGTTCAGAATATTCCCTCTCCCCTACTCAAACATTTGAAACACATAGTCGAAGCTACCTTTCTCCGCCCCTAGCGTAATTTCCATCGTATAGATAAAAGCTCTTATCTTCTGGATGATTTCCTCAGGCTGCCACTTGAATATCCCTTCATCAAAAAGAAATTGAGAGGTGATCAATAGAAATTCCATCGTCTCCCGGGGATACGGATTACGAAACAGTCCCTCCTCTATGCCCTGCTCAATGACCTCCGTCAATACAGGAGTTAGCCGCAAAATGGTTTCCACCAAGCTTTTCTGGTGCAGCTGTGCATTATCAGCCTGATGGAACTGCTCAATCATTTGGCTTTTTCTGTCCGTATCCGGCTTTTGCGCCATAATGATTTGCAGCAGCTTTTCATGAACGGTCAGCTTAGGATCTGCAGCAATTTGCTTAGCAGCTGCTACACCAGCATCAATAAATCGCAGCACAACAGCATCCATGACCTCTTCCTTCGATTTAAAATAATAGTAAAAGGTTCCCTTCGCAATACCTATAGCCTGCAAGACATCATTCACTGTCGTTTTGGTATACCCTTTCGTAAAAAACAGCATTTCTGCTGTATCCAATATTTCATTTCTACGTTCTTCCGCTTCTTTGGAAATTCTCATCTGAAACGTCCTCCATTCTATTGACCGACCGTCGGTCTATTCCAATTATATACAAATATTAGATCCTGTCAAGATTAATCCGGCATCACAAAAAAGAGAGAATTCCAAAAGCTACGTTATAGCAGCTGGAACTCCCTCGTTTTGGGATATACTGTTGAGTTTTACTGTTTGGTTTTACTGTTTGGTCTTGCTGTTGAGTTTTAGTCTTACTATTTACTGTTTAGTCTTATTCTTTACTGTTGGGTTTTACTTTTGGTTTTACTGTTGGGTTTTACTGTTTGGTTTTACTGTTTGGTTTTACTGTTTGGTGTTACTGCTGCATCTTATTTTTAGCTTGCTCTTTGATCTGATCCATGGAGATACCTTTGCTCGCGTTGTAACACTAAACTACTAAACTTCGTTTGCTTGGATCACATTTGCACTTACGACGCAGCTTATCGGACACAGCTGACCTTATACGCTGCATTATCCCCCATTTGGATTCCTAACGGACCGCATAGCACCTATTGGCATCAAAAACACCACAAAAGACCGCTTCCTCAAGGAATAGCTGCACTGGAGTCCGAAAATCGGCTCAAAGGGCTATAAATTTGCAAATAGCGTCCTCTGGGTCCTTAAGCAACACGGGATAGGGATTCAATAGGTAATCAATAGGTATTCAATAGGTATTAATTACCTAAGTTCGGACTAAGTGGCTTCCGGCTGCAGATTTTGCCCCCAAACGGCTTCCCTGTATAGAATGCTGCTATTTCGCATGAGCTTCTGCAATCCCGTCTCAAATAGATTATCTAATCCGCCGGATTGTACTAATGAAAATTTGCTGCCCAAGGAATAGGCTATATAATAATCCGCCCAACTGCTATAACGTTCTTGTAGCTGCCTTGCGGCTTCTATTTTGTATTCCCAGGCTTCTTCCTTCTTCAAATAATCTTCAACATAACCAATCCGGCTCAGATAAATTACCCAAGCTAATCCAAAACCAGAAATGTCACCAGAAGGCAACTGATGTATACCTTGTGCAACAACCTTCAGATTAACAAAATCCTCATGATCCTTATGTGCCTCAAGATATTTACTGCGTGAGGTTTCGGAAAGTGTGGCTAAACGAGCATGTAAAGATCTATATTCTGCACGGTTGCCATCTTCTAGAAGCCAGCGAAGCTGGCGATGAAAGGAGTTAGCATCCTCGATATTCCATCTTTCACAAGCATTTTTGATTAAACCTCTTTTGAAGAAGACATTACTGAAATCAAACTCATAAACCACATAGTATCTCCCTAAGAGACCACGTATGCAGGTAGAGGAAAGACAGCGGAAATACATTTCCAATCGTTTTCTTTGCTTAACATTGTATTCCTTCAGCATATAGAGCCTCCTGATATTAGTTCGAGAATAGGTATGCTGTTTTGCAAATCTTCCTGATTTTCCATAGAAAAATAAGAATGAACACCGCATTGACAAGCGGGGGAAGCTCAGATACTGAAAAATAATATATGGTATATACCAAAATATAGAACCAGCTTAATTTCAGGAAAACCAATAGATAGAATAATATAGACCCTATAATGCTCTTTCCAATGCTTACGAGCGAAGAGATACGAAGACGTTGTGGATACAGTTTTTTGTTCTTCAACATGAACTTATTCGCAAGGTAACGAAAATGAATGAACTCGTCCTTTTTAGGCTCATTAGTCTCCGTTTGTGTAAGAGCTTCCTCAATTTGAGAACATGCAATCTTACATTCCAGAATTAAACATTGCACATCTCTATTTCCAGCATCCTCTTGCAGCAAATATTCACAATCCTTCATCGCTTCCTCATAACGCTGCAAATAGTAGAGAAGCCGCCCTCTTAATAAGTAACCGTCTCTTTCGTTAGGCCACATAGTGGTTACTCGGTCCAAGCACACCAGCGCTTCCATATAATCAGCAGTATCCAGACAATTCTTAGCTCGCAATAATTGCAGATCCGGATCATTCTGAAACAGCTTATTTGCTTCGTCGAGCAGTTGACCCGCTTCAGTATGTTTATCCTCCATCAGCATGAATTGAGCGGATCGCCTCAGATTTAGATAGTGTTCTATGTCAAACTCAAGAGACTCCTGCAAAAGGAAACACTCATAACGCATTTCCATGCTTCCGTCGACCTGCCCTAGTATGTACTCAACTAACTTATTATCATAACGTTGAAGAAATATTTCCTTGTCCTCACGAAAATGAAAAAATGAATCCAAAGCCTCCCATACGGCATGAGGCAAATTTCGATACTGATCAAGGAACAACATAAGCTTATCCCTTAGCCGATCACGATGCTCTATACTCCACATGAAATCTTCATTCAAAAGTGAATGCCACGAAGCTTGTTTAATCCGCCGCGAGAAATCCGCATACAGTTCCCTAATTTGTCTGTCAAAAATATCTGCTGGCTGTTCTTGAAGATCAGCATCAAGTTGAATGGGAAGTGGGCGAAACAGCGCCCACTCGTTTTCATGCGGTATAGTAGTAGCCCCTTCTACTTCCTCCTCGGTGTCTTCCTCCGCAACTTCTTGTTCTTCCTCCTCGCTTTCTTCCTCCTCAACTTCATCTACTCGTATTACTTTTTCTGCTTGTATCACCATTTTTTCTATTTCTTTTGATATTGCTTCTGCTATTTCTTTCTTATCCTCACCTACCAATGAAGGGACAGTGCTTGCTATACGCTGCCCGGAGCGGGCCCATTTCACAGCTGTATCATAAGCTTCTCTAAGCTGCTGGTATCCTTCAGGGTCATCTTCGGGGTGATGCGATTTCAGTTTTTTGGCATAGGCCTTTTTGATGATAGCTAGTTCATCTGTGGGTTCAATCTCCAACATACTCCAGATTGTCATGTGAAGTATGACCACCCTTCAATTTCCGCCAATTGCTCATTGAAAGCTTGTGCCGCTTTTTCAATCACTTTCTCGTTCTGAGTATATAAAGCATCTTCGAATACTTTCAGACACTGTGCGATAAATTTCCGTTGGTCCCCAAGCACCTCTTCATATAAACGCTCACCTCTAGCAAGCAGAAGCCTGTTCTCGGTACGCTCACGCGGATGAATTTTGATACTCCGCAGTTCCAGTAAACGAGCTTCAATTTGCTTTTTCGTCATTCCACCAGCATTTTGCTCAATGATCATCTGATGCTTCTGACCTGTTGAAACGGTTGTAACCTCCACCTCAAGAATCCCATTCACATCATATGTATATCTCACATCTATACTTTCTTCTCCCCGAGGTGCTTGCGGAATCTGAAACTCCATTTCTCCCAGGAAAAGATTATTTTCAACGCGAGGACTCTCCCCCTGATACACATCCACACTTATGATCTTTTGATTATCTGCGGCTGTATATAGACGTTCTACCCGGCTAACAGGAATCGGAGTGTTACGTTCAATGATCGGAAAGTAATGTCCAGATGACGTTTGTCCGCTTGAACCTCTTCGCAGAACACTGGTTCCTAATGTATAGGGGCAAACGTCCGTCAAAATCATTTCATCCAGCGCTTGATCACGCTGCTTCAGCGCCACCTGAACCGCAGCTCCCAGTGCGACGGTCTCATCTGGGCTGATATTCGCATAAGGCATTTTCCCGAACATACGGCTGATAATTTGCTTAATCAGAGGCATTTTAGTCGCACCCCCAATCATCACAATCCCATCCAGATCGGAAGGCTGCAGAGAAGCATCCCGCAATGCTCTTTCTATCGGCTGTCTTAGACGTATTAGTAACGGTTGTACCAATTGCTCAAGCTCTGAGCGTTCTATAGTCAGCATGTATTCTTCCTTCTTAATAACTATCCGCATAGTCGCAGCAGACTCTGTACCAAGAATTCGTTTACTCTGCTCAGCCTGCTTATACAACATCGACCTCGTTATTGGTGTTAACGATTCAGCGTCCAGCTTATTCTTTTGGATAAAATAGGCCACTAGTATCTCTGTGAAATCTTCCCCGCCAAGATAGTTATCTCCGGCAATCGACTTAACATCCATTACCCCTTCGAAAAGCTCCAGAATTGACACATCAAAGGTTCCTCCACCCAAATCAAAAACAAGAAATGAAGTCTCCTGATTCTGATGCAGGCCATAAGCGAGTGCTGCCGCCGTAGGTTCACTAATAAGCCGCTCTACTTGTAAACCAGCCAGCTCAGCTGCTTTCTTAGTTGCTTTCCGCTGAACATCATTGAAATAAGCCGGAACACTGATTATAGCTTTCGTTACGGACTCACCTAGATGATTTTCCGCATCCTCTTTCAGTGACCGCAGAACAAAAGAAGATAACTCTTCAGGAGTAAAAGTCATCGTACCTAGCGTGTATTTCTTTGCTGATCCCATAAAGCGCTTAAAAGTCGAGGCGGTTAGCTGTGGATGTGTAATCAGTCGTTCCTGTGCGATTCTTCCAACCAATACTTCTCCCCCTGCATCTACACTAACAATCGAGGGTGTTACATGCTCCCCGAGTACATTGGGAATAATTACAGCCTGACTGCCGTCCCAATAAGCAGCAAGACTATAGGTCGTTCCTAAATCAATTCCGATTGTTCTCACTACTATCTCCACTCCTTTTATATACAATAATATACAAAGAAAAGAGTCCAAGAATCGAAATGTCACTAATTCAACATATTTACATCCAGAGCATAATAATGAAATTGCACTTCTGCAATAGACATAAAAAAGGTATCTCAAAAGCCACAATGGCTGATGGAATACCTTCATTTTTTGGCGGAAAATATTTTTCTGTACATCATCTATAAAAAAACAGTCTCATTCGTTCTCTGGACGTCCTAACATCTGATCTATCTTCTCTTTTGCACCTTCCCATGAGGTCAATAATGGAAAAGCATATTGTTCACGGGCCCGCAAATTCCATGGATGCGGAATACAAAGCACTTTTCTTCCCTCCTGCAATGCCGGAACCAGGTTATGCACCCCGTCATCGATCAATAGATCGTAGTTAATAAGATTTTTTCGCTTACAGGTAAAGAAATTTTCAATCGGAATAAACGGCATATGCTTCTGCAGCCAGTTCCATTTTTCCACCACCGACTGGGGTTGGGCTGCCGTAACAATAATTACATCATAAGCGTTATGCAGTTTCTCCATTTCTCCTACGACATGTTCGTCAAACAGTTCAAGCTCTTCATACAGACCGGGCCGCCCATAGAAAATCTCTTGTGTACAATCCGGATGACGTAAATGATCCGTATTCCAATCAAGCATTTCCTCATACCGCAGCAGATGCGTGGGAAAATCATTATTATTATGGTATATGGCTCGCTTCACTAGATGGCAAATTGTATCATCCATATCTACTGCAATTATTGGCTTCCTCATCTGCGCCTCCATTATTTTTTTAGATTACACTTTAATTATATACAATGAAATTACGGTTTTCGTCGAGAGTTAATTAAAATCCCGGTTAATGTTTATTAAATGCTTCTACGCATTTTTGGCAGATACAAGCTTTCCCTCTCAGTTCTTCCGGGATCTGTTCTTGCAATTCGAGTGGAATTTCTGTATGGAAACACCAACAGTCACCGCTTTCAGCGCCACAACGATTCAATTCTTTACATAAAGGACAATGGCGTTCTTCAACCAGTATGTTCATCATATCCAAAATTTCTACTCCCCCAAAAATCACAAACTATTTTTCTTTGGAAAACCATATCAATAAAATAAATCCAACTTCAATTTCTCTATTATTCCTACACTTGTGAACTCGGTTCACTTGCATTAAGATAGTGAACATTACGAACTCAAATGGGAGAATAACAGATGAATGATAAGAAGCTGAGCTTTTTAGATACCCTACATAGTGACTTACTTGCTACCATGGAAGAAGTATATAATCCTTGCAGGTTTGATTGCTCCGAACCAATTCTTGAACCGCAAAATGCGGAATACGGAGCATATATCTTTACCTTAAATGTGCTGGCCATTAGATTCCGGGTGGCTAAAATCACACCCACTAAAGTCGGGCAATTTGTGACACTATGGGAGCGAATTGGAGATCATCCCATCCAACCCTATGACATCTCAGATCCTGCTGATCTCTTCGTTATAAGTACACGAAATGGGAATCACTTTGGCCAATTTATTTTTCCAAAAGCTGTCCTAAGAGAACAAGATATTCTATCTGATAAAGGTGAAGGTGGAAAAAGAGCTTTTCGAGTCTACCCGCCTTGGGACATTCCCACGAGTCGCCAAGCTCAAAAAACGCAAACATGGCAGTCGGAATATTTCTTGGATATCCCTGCAAATAAACCCGTAGACTACCTTCGTGCGCAAGCACTTTACGGTTTACCCGTAAATCTTACGGTCTGACCTATCTCCTCCACATGTTCCTTATCGCCCTGCAAAATAAAATAATAGTATACATCATCTCCTATTTTCACCGCTTCGGGATATTTAATTATAAGCGCCGCTTGATGATTCCATTCCTCCCCTTGGTCAGCAGAAGGCATAATCAACTTTGCCTTCTCTTCCTCTTTCAACCTCTCTAATGTCAGTTCAGTAATTTGCGGATTGGAGCCATAAGGCTTCAGCTGATGGGAGGCAACGATTTCAGCAACTTCATCTATTGATTGTCCCTCTCCAGACATAGCGGATAATTGAAAAAAACCATCCTCCCCCTGACCCTTCTTATCATCTGCTGAATCTACGACCCATTCCGTTGGATACTTCAAAGAGACTCCATAAGCATTGGAAGTAAAGGTTGCAAGCCCAGTTTGCGTAACCAGCATACCGATTACAGTACCTGCAAGTACAATAACCGCGATAACCAACACCCATAGCCACCGTTTTTTGTATACTCTTATTTTCACGATATCCCCCTAAATCAATAATTAGTTGACATGTACAATATTAGGAAATAAGATATAAACAAACATATGAGCAATCATTCATATGTATTAGTGAGGAGGAAATTAAAATGAGCGATCTTAAAAATATCCTATCTCTACTTCTTTTCTGCATCTTCCTAATTTCTTATCTATTAAAGCTCCTTATACTTTACAAGAAAAACCACATTAAAGGAAACGTTCTGGCTAAAGGCGCTAAACTATCTAAGATCCATTATACCGAGCTATTGGTAAAAACCTCTACTTTTTTATGGGGCGCAGCATGGTTTGTTTTTTCCGTAGCAGAGTCCTTTATGGTTACACTTGTAAACAAAACGTTTGATATTCCTGTAATTCACTTTAGCGGTGTGGGTGTAGCTGCCCTCGGGTGTTCCATTTTCATTCAAGCTATGATTGCTATGCGCACTTCATGGAGAGTTGGGATTGATAAGACTACTGTAACCAAACTCATCACACACGGTATTTATAAATATAGTAGAAACGCTGCATTTGTCGGGTTTGATCTCATGTTTTTGGGATTGTATCTGATGTACCCCAATCTATTAACACTCCTAATATTCATTCTTAACATTGCCGCGATTCATTTACTAATTCTTCAAGAAGAGCAACATTTAATGTCCGTATTCGGAGATGAATATATCCAATATGCCAATAATACACCCAGATATTTTTTATTTTAAATCTTTTATCAAGCTCCGATAATTTATACTCACTATATCATTTTACATTTTTTACAAGTCCAGAAAACATTCTCTTAATGTAACTACTATAATATGAGACTGTAAACATACATTAGGAGGGAAATTATGAAATCACCGAAAAAGTATGGCGTCAGAACAGCAATTGTAGCGACAGCGGCAACTGCTCTTTTTGTATCCAGCATAGTCACTACAAATGCACCTAATCAAGCAGACGCAGCATCTTCGAACACAAGAAATGTAATTCTGTTTATTGGAGACGGAATGGGTGCTGCTCAGCGTGATGCCATCCGGCTTGCCACCGTAGGTGAAAAAGGAAATCTAGCAATGGATTCCATGCCATACGTTGGATTAATTCATACAAGCTCCACTGTCCCTGTTACAGATTCGGCTGCTTCTGCTTCTGCTTATGCCAGCGGTGTGAAGACTTATAATGGTGCTATCGGAATGGATGCCGATAAAAAAAGTGTTAAGACCATTATGGAATATGCTAAAGATGCCGGGAAATCAACTGGTGTCGTTACCACTAGTCAGATTACAGACGCGACTGGCGCCGCATTTGGTGCTCACGTTGAAGACCGCTCAAAGCAAAGTGATATCGCTCTTCAGCTTCTGACAAAGAGCAAGGTTGATGTTCTGCTCGGTGGGGGTGAGGATTTCTGGTACCCGGCAGGCAATCCCGGCAAATTCCCAGATGAACCCGCTGAAGATCCTTCAGAAAAAAGCAAAGGAACGCAAGGTAACCTTGTGGATAAAGCTAAACAATTGGGCTACACCTATGTAACGAACAAAGCGGATATGCAAAAAGCAAAAGACGGCAAGCTGCTGGGAATATTCGCAAACGAGGAAATGTTCCAGCAAAAGCCTGAGGGTGAAGGAGATATTTATAATCCGGTGGTATCGCTGCCCGAGATGACTAAGAAAGCTATAGATACGCTAGCAACAAATAAAAAAGGATTTTTCCTTATGGTGGAAGAAGAAGGCACTGACGAATTTGCACATCAAAACAACGCTAAAATGACGATTAAATCAGGTCAAGAACTGGACAAATCCGTGCAAGTAGCCAAAGACTTCGCCAAAAAGAATCCAGATACACTGGTTCTAGTGCTTGCCGACCATGAGACCGGCGGATTTTCTATTGAAGCAGTTGACGCAGATGATGAGTCCGGTGACGGCATATCCAAAGAAGACGGTCCATTCGCCATCGCCAATTCCAAACACAATTTTGTAGTGGACTGGACGACCTCAGGTCATACTGCGGTTGATATTCCAATCACAGCTATGGGCAAAAATGCACAATTATTTACTGGAATCTACGAAAACACCGAAGTATTCACCAAGCTTATGCAAGCATCAGGTTTTAAAGCCAAAAAATAAAAGCAAATAATAAAAGACTAGCCAGATTTTTTTCTGGGTAGTCTTTTTTATTTTAAAATACAGTATTTACTTAGCATCTGTTCGCACAACAAAAAGGATATCCTTAGTCTGATCCGCCCATTTACCTGTCAGATGAAATCCTCTGATCGTTGCTCCAGGCTCATAATCTTTACTATTTGAACTCAAAAAGGCTGCCAGATTGACTCAAGTTTAAACGTTGCTTTTCGATCTGCGAATTAGTGGATGGTTTCACCAAGCTTTACATAAGGAATAGAAGCCGCAGAATCCTTCATTAGTGCTTGAAAAAGCGCACTCTCATCATCCAGTTCTATGCCCACCTCTCTGGAGAGGGGTTCAACTAATCTGATGTGAAATATTCGATTCCCAATATGATCAAACCCAAAATAAAGATGATGATACCAATCACAAGCGGAAAACCTAAAGCTAAACTATGAATCGATTTTACAAATATACCGTTAATTAACGATTACAGCGAGGTGTGTTTATAAAATTCTATTTTTATAGCTAATCCAACGGTTTCCTTATGCTTCTAATTTACGTGACAGCTCCTTAATTAACTCGATCTCTCGTAAAACCATACTTCGGGTGTAAAAATAGAGCTCCTCAGAGTAATCCATATCCTCACTATTGCCAACTACTTTGGATAACTGCTGTAAATGGTCCAGCTTTTCGTTCATATAAGTCTCTCTGTAATCAAGCAATCTTCTACGTGTCTCCTGATCCAATAGCTCATAATAAGCAAGACGAATAGACCATTCATTATCAATTCGAATAGTCTCCAGCGTAAATTCTGTTAAGCAGGTGTTAAACCGCTCCTCACCCTCAGTAGTTATAGAATATACATAACGTTTAGGCCGGCGTTCCTGAATTTCCGTTTTTTTGATTACCCATTTTCGCTTTTCAAATAATTTCAGCTTTGGATAAAGCGAGTTATTGTTTACGATTTTATCATTGCCCATTACAAAAATAATGTTTTTTTTAATTTCATAACCATGTTTGGCCCCTTTCATTAATTGGGCCAGAATCAAAACTTCAATATCCATAATCATCCTCCGGGCTTCCGGAATACGTATCCGGTTCATCATTTTCTTATATTACCTCAATTACTACATTCCTGCCAAATCACTCGTGATTTTTTGCACATACTTTCACCCTACCCTTTCGCTAATATAGGTTAAAATAACCTATTTATTTTTAACCTATATGTAGAGAGGAAGTTATCGTATGGAATTCACACATCTATTTAGCAAGGGCGCAATCGGAAATATGGAGCTTAGGAACCGGGTCATTTTACCAGCGATGGGCACGAAAATGAACGCGCCGGGTGGATACGTCAGTGATCGTCTGATTGATTACCATGTAGCACGAGCTAAAGGCGGCAACGGCTTAAATACTGTAGAAGTAACAACTATTCACCCAACGGCGGCCTCCGATGATGCTCCTGCCCTTTATGATGATAAATTCATTCCAGGTATGGCTCAATTAGCATTAGCTATTCGAGAGGCAGGAGGCAAAAGCTGTCTGCAGTTATGGCATGGAGGTAAAGTAACTCCCAACCTAATTCAGGTCTCCTCTTCACCTGTTCCGTTTGAAGGCGTGACTCATATACCACGTGAACTAGCGCATCATGAAGTCGGTGAGATGGTTCAAGCTTACGCAGATACAGCATTACGTGCGAAGAAAGCCGGATTTGACAGTGTGGAATTCCATGCGGGCCATGGTTATTTGCCCCAACAATTTCTAAGTCCTGCAATGAATTTTCGTCAGGATGAGTACGGCGGTTCTTGGGAGAATCGCTGCCGCTTCCCACTGTCTTGTATCCGGGCTATCCGGAAAGTGGTTGGACCTGGGTTCCCTATCTTGATGAGAATCTCTGCGATTGAGGATCTACCGGGCGGACTTACGCTGGAAGATATGAAGCTCTTCTCAAAGCTCGCTGAAGAAGCTGGAATTGATGCTGTTAATGTATCTCGTGGGGTCCCTGCTGGCGCTGCGATTAAATATGAAGTTCCGCCGATCGATTTACCTGTAGGCTTCAATGTAGATAACGCAGCACAAATTAAATCTGTGGTTAACATCCCTGTTATTGCCGTAGGCCGTATTAATGATCCAGCAATTGCAGACCGGATTATTGCGGAGGGTTTGGCTGATTTTGTAGCCATTGGGCGTGCGCAGCTGGCAGATCCGGAATTCTGCAATAAAGCTTTAGCCGGACGTGCAGACACGATCGTTAAATGTGTGGGTTGCGACCAAGGCTGCTTCGATGGATTCGTGAATCCTAATGTTCCATTTATCAGCTGTGTGTTTAATCCTGCAACCGGCCGTGAAAGTGAATATGAATTGCAGCAAACGGGTATCCCAAAAAAAGTACTTATTGCTGGTGGTGGCCCTGGCGGATTAGAAGCAGCTGTCACCCTGAAACGACGTGGGCATCATCCAATATTATGCGAAAAAAATGACATTCTGGGCGGACAGCTTTATATTGCCGGTGCCGCACCACGTAAAGAGGAAATGGCTGCAGCCGCTCTGAATATGGGAGAAACCGCTAAACGAGAAGGTGTAGACATTCGAATGAATACAGAGGTTACACCTGAATTAATCCAGGAAATTGCTCCAGATGAGGTCATTCTTGCAATCGGATCTTCTCCTGTTATTCCGCCTGTGGAAGGCATCGACAGTTCACATGTGGTCAATTCACATGATGTGTTATGGGGAACGGTTCATCCAGAAGGAAGAGTCGTTATTATCGGCGGTGGTTTAGTGGGGCTTGAGGTCGCAGAACTGCTTGTAGAGCGAGGACATCAAATCACTGTAGTTGAAATGCAAGCTGATGTTGCTAATGATCTAGGGCTTCTGCGTAAAATCTGTGTCATGGAAAGTCTATATGGACATGGCGTTGAATTAATGACCAACAGCAAATGTATGGCGATTCAAGGGGATAGCGTAATTGTTGAAAAAGACGGCGAACGTCACAGCCTACCTGCTGATTATGTAGTAATTGCTGTAGGTTCACGCGCCCTCAACAAACAAATCCTTCAGGATTTCTTGGAGGAAAGCTCCATCCCTTATCATGTAATTGGCGATGCGGTGCAAGCGCGTAGAGCGCTGAATGCGATTTGGGAAGGCGCTGAATTAGCTAGACGAATCTAATTAAGCTAACTATATGCTTCATGAAAATAACCCGGCAGATCCGCCCTGCCGGGTTATTTTTTACTCAGAGTGCATTCGTGAGCGGCTATTCGGTAATCGGTATCCATTTAACCCTTCACCCTTCACCCTTCACCCTTCACCCTTCACCCTTCACCCTTCACCCTTCACCCATTATGCCGTTCGGACTCAGGAGACGCTATTGAGCTAAAAATAGCCTTTTTACGAATCTATCGGACCCAGATGCCGCTATTCCGCAAAAATAGGGGTCAAAAGAGGTGCTGCGACGGGAATAACTGCAGTGGAGTCCGAAAAGCTCAGCAAATCAGGATTTAGGTGCTAATAAGTGCAACGGTGTCCGTTAGCGAGAGAGATGCGCACAAAAGTATGGTAAGAAAGATGAAAATGGTGAGAATGTCGAGAATGATGAGATTGGTGAGAATAGTGAAATACTCATCTCAATGAACCACTCACATTCATTTTGAGTATCGGCAGCCCAATAAATGCGGCATATCGCTCAGCTTCTTTAAGTACCAACTTTTCCGTATCGCCCAGATCGGCAAAAGGATGGATCATAATCTCAATCCCCTTGGTCTTTAGGGTTCTTTTCCATGTACCCACAACCTGACCCTCCACAACAATCATCGGAAGAAAAACACCATTATTCCCCGGAACTATTAAAGGAGCAACGTCGGGCTCTAGAACGGCACTTCGGTCTTTATAACCCAGAATGTACTCATCAAAACCCGGAAGCAGATGAACGCCCGAGTCCTCAGCAGTTGGCTCTAGCCGATGAGCAGACATCCAATACTCACTGCCATCAATAACCTCTGATTGCAGTTGACTTTTGGCCGCTTCCAGACCTCTTCTAGCATCGGTAAGGGTTATGCCTGCCCACCAAGCAAAATCTTGAACAGTTGCTAAACCATGTCCAGTGAAATATCTCCGAGCGAGTTCATACAATGACTCATCGTAAGAAAGTTCTCGAAACTGTGGCACCCATTCCTCTAACAAAACAATCGTTTGCTGCTTACCATTCATCGGTCCGAAACAAATCAACCCTTGGTACGCAACATTCCACAACATATGATAACCACGCTGGTTCCCTGTGTGAATACCTTCTTCTTCTATAAGCTGAAGTAGAAGTGCACGATCTAGCTGCTTTCCACCTTGTAAAGCATTAACTATAATATGTCTACAACGTTCTAGTGTCTGATCATCTAGCCCAAGCTCTGCATTCCGCCGCTTTGTTTGTCCCGCTAAACGCGGCACAGATAGCTGATGCATCCACTTTACATCTTCCGGTGGGACAAAATGAAGCGTACCTCGCAGCGTCCAATTCAGAATCATCTTACGATCAGCGATAGCACGCTCTATATCAGCTAAATTCGAAGATGGAGTACGTAACCCGATCGCCCACATCGCCTGCATGTAATCCTGCGCCTGTACTGCCCCTAATTCTTTAACGACCTGTTCAGGCTTGATTAGCTTGTAATCAACGATCTTCTGGTTATATAGACGTTGCGCAGCTATCATTTTATTCGTCACACTTCGCCTCCTTAAGTGATCCTTCTCAAACCATCGTCTAACCTTATTGGAATAATTTTAATATAATTTTTTCCAATCTCATAGTTTTTCTTATTTCTTAGCTGTGGCCCGTCTTACGGCTGGTGCGACTACCGATCCCAACAAATCAATGATTTGCTCAACCTGAGCATAAGGTAAACCACCAATATCAATCTGAGCCAGAAAACGATTGTGTCCGTACAGCTCATGTTGATAAAGGATTTTTTCAATAACCTGTTGTGGGCTGCCTACGAGCAGCGCATTTCTCACACTCATGGCTTCAGCAAATTGGTCTTTAGGGTACGCTGATCCACGAAGCTCTTTCATCATGTGATTTAAATATGGGTAATAGTTACGGAACGCTTGCTGTGAATCTTTATCGATATATAAAAGGGTGGTTGTACCCACCGGCAGCTCAGCCGGATTAAAACCTGATTGTGCGGCAACTTGACGATACATATTCACAGAGGTCTTGAACGCTGAAGCAGGTCCACCTAGAACAGCCAGCATCATCGGGATGCCCATTCTTCCTGCCTTAACTGCACTTGCCGGAGGTCCACCAACCGCTCGCCAGATAGGCAGTTTACCATTCAGAGGCTTCGGAAAAATCTCCATATCATTCAGAGCAGGACGGAATTGCCCTTCCCAGGTAATTCTTTTTTCGTTATTTATTTTCATAAGCAATTCAATCTTCTCTTCGAACAATTCTTCATAATCCCTCACGTCATATCCGAACAGTTCATAAGCTCCTAATCGTGATCCACGTCCAGCAACAATCTCTGCTCTGCCTCCGGATAACAAATCCAATGTCGAAAATTCTTCATGTACACGTACAGGATCCGCTGTGCTCAATACAGTCGCTGAACTGATAAGTTTGATTCGTTCCGTTGCGTTTGCTATAGCTCCAAGTACGACCGATGCTGCTGAAGTAATAAATTTCGGCTGATGACTCTCCCCCACTCCAAATACATCTAATCCAGCATCCTCTGCTAATTTGGCGGCAGCAATGATCTCTTGAATCCGTTGTCGTTCACTGATTGGTTTACCTGTTAAGGCATCTGCAACATGATCACCTAAAGTGTATAAACCTATTTCTAAACCCTTATTCTCGTCGATTCTATATTGTTCCATCATGATGATGTCCTACTTTCTTCGCTGTATTATTGGATAGGATGAAGCTTTGATGCAATCTCTTCCCGGCGTTCTTCCAGAAAAGAAGGCAAGGTCAAATTCTCGCCCAATGTGTCAAAAGATTCATCAATCTCAAACCCTGGACCATCTGTAGCAAGCTCGAAAAGAATATGGTTCGGATCACGGAAATACAAGGAATGGAAGTAATAACGATCAATGACCCCTGTGTTCTTGAACCCTGCAGCTGTGATTTTAGCAGCCCATGCGGTTAATTCTTCCAGATCCTTCACTCTTATAGCCACATGATGGATACTCCCTCTTCCCGGTCTTTCCCGGTCTTGATCATTAACTTCTTTGAGCTGAAGTTCAGTGTACAAGCCGCCTTTAGCTGTTTCATAAATATCCACCATTACCTTCGGGTCACCCATGGATGGCACTCTACGAACTTGTGTATAGCCTAAAATATCCTCCAAAACAGCCTTTGTACGGCTAGCCTCACGAACAGTCAATTCAACGGGACCCAATCCAACAATGGCATATTGTGGTGGAATATCATCAGTAATCCAAGGTTCTACCAGCTGAGTCACATTATCTTTTTCTGCGGACACCAGATGAACCGTTAATTCATCACTATCCTGAAAAGTAAGCGAATTGCGCTCCTCTATACTTACGATAGCTTCATGAGCGACTTCAAATGTATCTAATCTGCTAGCCCAATATACTAAAGCCTCATCGCTAGGAACGAGAAGAGAGATTGCAGAAATACTGTTCGTTCCTTTCCGGGTCTGGCCTGCATTTGGCATTTCAAAAAAGGATACCTCGGTGCCTGGAGCGCCATTAGAGTTGCCATAGAATAAATGGTACATGGTTGGATCGTCCTGATTTACGGTTTTTTTGACAAGTCTTAGTCCCAGTACTTCTGTATAAAACCATAGGTTTTGTTTAGCGTCTTTAGTAATCATTGATACATGATGTTGTCCGGTTATTTGTGGTTGGCTCATTTTAATTTCCTCCTAATATAATTATGGTTTACTAGTAAACTGATGCTGAAAAAAGGAAGCTTTATTCAGAATAAAGCTTTTACAATACTACTGAACTCCTCGTGGAATTCGATTCTCATTCAGGCTATGGCGGTGAATCTTCTTAAGCATGCTGTAAAATACTTTCTTCTCGTCGTCCGTCAGTGGATCGAATAACGAAGCTTGGAAATCCGATTGCAAAGGAAGCACCTTCTCGATAAGCGCCTGGCCCTTTTCAGTTAAAGAAATATACTTCACCTTCCAATCCTGCTTGCGTTCAATCCATCCTTCTTTTTCTAATCTGCCAAGCATATGTGATACTCCACCTTTAGTAATGGTTAAATGCTCGGCCATTTCCATCTGTGTCACAGGCTGATGTAATAGTATTTGTACTAACGCATCAAACTGGCTAACCGTTAAATCAAACTGCTTCAAGAACTCATTGGAAAGATCGTTACTATTGTCATAAACTCTTACCAGCCGCAGCCAGATCAATAAGCTTAGTTTGTTGTCTTCAGTGAATCCATTGTCTCGCATTATACCACATCCATTGCTTTGGAATTGGATCTATTTGATTATCAGTTTACTAGTAATCTGATGTGAAGTCAAATTTCGTATTAACTTAAGAAATAGAGAAGCACAGATAAACCATTACTAAACATGTGCGCGCCTATAGGCACTAATATATTTTTTCTCTTCTCATATAGGTAGGCAAAGATTAATCCAGCAGCCATATAGGAGAAGATATTCCACATTTCATTATAGTTGCTCTGGAACACCACGGCTCTATAGACATGCTGGAAGCCAAATAAAAAGGAGGATATCAGATAAGCCAGAAGACGACTCTTCCTGCGGATCGTTCTAAAAATGGTAACCCGATATACTAATTCTTCAATCACGGGGCCAATCCATACCACGTTCACTGTAAAAATAAATGGATACGAGGACAACATTGCCCGTAAATCCACCTCATTAACAGACTTTGTAATAGGATGAAAAATGGAAATTAGTGTGGGAATCAACATACTTCCGATGATAATAATCAAACAAAGTCCCCAAACCATCCATAACATATTACGGACCCAGTATTGTCTGAAATCATGAATAGCTTGTTTATAGAATCCCCTAAAACCTATAATCACTCCTATGTAGATCAGACTATTCAACAGTAAGGCCATTCGATTTTGTTGTTCTGGCTGCCAAATAAAAACATGGTTAAGAATCCCCATAACCGGCCTGATCAAGAGATTGGAGAACAATCCTAAAAAGTACATTACTGCTAATATAATGCCCAAGATCAATTGCCTTTTACTTGATTTTTCATCAATCATTATAATCTATTCCCCCAAGTAAAATTGTTAATAGACTGAATATCAACCATTTTAGCATTGGGAAATTTCATACGACTTAATGTAATCTTACATAGACCTTAAATTTGCCGGTTCAGCTCAATTATAATTTCAAACTGGTTATCTTGCGTATTCAGCTGAACAGTCCCTCCATGAGCAGCTATTATTTTTTGAACAATGAGTAGCCCTAATCCAGAACCTGCCGGGTTCAAGGCTGATGGTTGGCCGTAATTAATAAAAGTAAGCTTGGCTCCATCATTCACCTTTTCCAGCACAACTTGAAACGTAGAACCTTGCTCCTGATAAGCGATGGCATTATAAAGCAGGTTTGAGAATACTCGATTCATTCTTTTTTTATCAAACTGTAGAATTATTTCTTCTGGCTCGATTACAAAATCAGGGATCAGACCCGCAGCCTCAAGCTCGGGCAACATATGTATCATTTCTTCTCTCAAATATTCTGAGAAATCATCTGTTGTAACATCCAAGCGGAATTCGGGACTTTCCATTCTCGATAATTCAAACAAATCCTGAATCAATACATTGGCACGGATACTATTTTCGTATATTATTTTGGCAAATTCCAAATGTTCTATCCGACCGCTCCCCTGTTCTTTTAGTTCAAGCTCTGCGTAACCCATAATACTTGTTAATGGATTTTTTAAATCATGGGATATATCCAATATTAGATTTTTTCGATTGTTTTCACTCTGTTCTTTTAACGAGGTCTGGATCTGAATCACTTCTGCCATATGATTAAAAGCCTGCTCCAGTTGACTAAACTCCCTATTCCCGCCTACCTGCACTCTTGCTGAATAATCCCCATTCTTAACCTTTTTAACAGCAGCGGACAACTGGTCTAAGGGTTTAATGAAACTAACCGCCGTAATTCTCGCATAAATCATCGTGCTTAGAATCAGAATCAACAAATAACCTAACCCAATAAACCCAAGCATTTGAAGGGTATGATCCTGCATAGGTGAATCTGAATTCCAATGGAAACTGCCTGTCATTTTCAGTTGTATAGGTAAAGAGACGATCAGCCAAAATTGTTCCTGCTCATTATATTCAACAGTGATCATATCTTTGTTAGCGCCAGTATTCATTAGAAAATCCGTAAATTCTTTGACACTAATCTGCTTGGACGTAAATGGATTGTTGCCAATGGAGTGTATGACTTCGTAATTGGAATTCACAACCTGTAAACTGCCCCCGACATCATTAACAACACTAGTGTCAATTCTTTGATAGTCATTTTGCATAAGCTTAGCAGCCGTTAACTGATTATAAATAATGTCCTTAGATCCCAGCCTGTTCATGCAAAACAAAGCAACAATCACCAATATCGTTATAACCGTTGTTATAAGAAAGATCGCGATATAGTTTTTTAACAATTGATAGGATATATTTTGTTTTCTCATCTTATTTACCTGGGTTGTAGAATTTGTAACCTAGTCCACGCACTGTAACGATATATTCGGGATGGTGCGGGTCCCGTTCGATCTTATTCCTTAGACGGCTGATGGTAACCATAATCGTATTATTATCACTATAGAAATCTTCTTCCCACGCCGCTACATATAACTTTTTGGGCGTAAAAATTTGATTAGGACTCTGCATCAGACATTGTAACACCTTATATTCCTTGGCATTTAGAAGAACTGGACTTTCATTTATGTACAACATACATTCCTTTAAATTCAGCTTCAATTCTCTATGTTGGATTGTTTCTTCAGTTATCGATTGGCTAAGATCGTATACATTTCTTCGTCTCAGCTGCGCCTCAACCCTAGCCACAAGCTCTGAAGCACTAAATGGCTTCACCATATAATCGTCTGCTCCAAGGCCTAAGCCCACTATCTTATCAATTTCTTCACCGCGGGCAGTTAACAAGATAACCGGAATATGGCTTTTCTCTCTTATCCGTCGCAGCAGATTAAGCCCATCAAGCCTGGGCATTACAATATCCAGAATGGCAAGATTTATTTCATGTTGATTAACAACCTCTAAAGCCTCAATGCCATCCTTGGCTTCGAATACTCGATAGGATCGATCTTCTAAATGAATTTTCACTAGTTTTCTTATATCAGTTTCATCTTCAGCAATCAGTATATTCATCGCTTAATTCCCCTAACTATTCTCAAATAGCTGAGTCTTTTCACTCAGTATAACTTGCCAATACCACTTCGGTATATAAAGCCTAAAGAATACAACTGGAACATCATGATTAAAATACCCATGGATCACCATAATCAAATCTATCCTTTGACCAGCCCTTATGAACCGGTTCAACTACCTCCCATGTAGAAGCATTCGGGATGTCACTAAAAAATGGAATCATTTCACGACCTCCTTTTAATCAAACCGCTTCACAAAATAGATAAATTTTCTTATTTATTTCTCAGAAGATTATTTTATTCAATTGATGTTGGAACAACAATAGTGTATGATGCATAGTATAGATCGAATACTGTATGACACATAGTAAGTATAAACGACTTCGACGTCCTCTTAAGGACAGCAAGCTTTTAAACCAAAAATATAAGAACAATTTATAAGAGATTATAAATCCTTATATTTTAAATAATGAGGTGGGTGAATGAGTACTTTATTAAATTCTTTAATCACAGAGCTTAGAAGAGGTACGTTAACGCTAGCCGTTTTAAGTCAATTACGAACGCCCCAGTATGGATATTCGCTCGTTCAATTGTTGGAGGAATCCAGCATCATCATCGATCAAAGCACCCTATATCCATTACTTCGCCGATTAGAGAAACAGGAATTAGTGACGAGCAGCTGGGACACATCCGAGAGCAGACCCCGTAAGTATTATGTTCTAAGTGACTATGGTGTAGAGATTTTTTTACAGCTAAAGGAAGAATGGCTTAAGAATTCGAAAGAACTCTACGGCCTATTACAAGGGGAGGATGACCATGAAGCTGATTGAGATTTACATTCATGAAGTTACTCGGAGGTTACCAGAACAAAATCGGGAAGACATCGCATTAGAATTACGATCAACCATCGAGGATATGTTACCGGATGATTATGACGAAAAAGAGGTAAAAGCCGTCCTTGCAAAATTGGGCAATCCAGCTATTTTAGCTAGTGAGTACCGCGATCAGCCCATGTATCTCATCGGCCCACGCTATTTCGATTTATATGTTACGTTATTAAAAATGATTATACCCATCGCTGTAGTTGTTTCTTTAATCGCTCTGGTTGCTGATTACTTGATTGGCTACAGCGGCGATAAAACAGTTGCGGATATTGTTACTGCAGTTATAAGTACAGGAATTGGAACCTTTCTTGAAGTAGGCATCCAAGTCTTTTTCTGGATAACTGTTGTGTTCGCTATTATCGAACGGGCGGATAAAGGAAAGGAAGGTCATCCTCTTACTACAAAATTAAGGAAATGGACTCCTGATGATTTGAAGGATATCGCGCTTGTCCATAAGAAAAAAGCAATTACAAGCTTCGAAGTGTTCGGAAGTTTACTGTGGACTGCCATTTGGGCTACTGTTTATTTTAATGCTGAACACCTGATCAGAGTCTATAGAGGCGGTGAAGGCGCACTTAACTTCGTGGCCCCAGCTTTTAATCAGCATGTATTACTTGATTATTGGCCTATTATTCTTATTGTGATCGGATTAGAAGTCGCGTTAACTATATATAAATTAATCAAGAGACAATGGACTAGAAAATTAGCATTATGTAATACGGCCCTTGAGCTCATTGTGCTTATTGTATTCGCTGTTATCCTTATAAATCCGAATGTATTCAACCAAGAATTTATTAATTACATGTCTAATTTATTAAACACTACAGCTAACCAATTTGAAACGGGACTAGTAGGTGGAGGAATAGCAATCTTGATTTTAGTCGCGGTCCTCAATATATATGAGGGCTTCCGCAAGGCTCGCCTTTAGTATTCACAGAACGGCGATTCTCCTGTTATTTGGAGAATCGCCGCTTTGTATTCTGATTCGTTGAATGCCTGCTTCAAATGCTTCAACAACTTCAACATTGTCACCCCCCTCTGAGAGTTGCGGACCCAGATGACGTTATTTGCACATTTTCTGCCTTTGGAACAGGGCTTCGGACTCCAATGACGCTATTCCCTAGAATCAGCTCCATATCGGGGGTGTTTCAAGGCAATAGCGGCTATGCAGTCCGTTGGCATCCCAAAAGTGCGATATTTCTGGGTTTAGAGTCATCTGTGTCCGATAGGTGTTTCGTATGTGCAAATGTTAGCAAGGTATATGTAAAAAAAAGGAGTTGTCTCAGCAGCCATTCAGGGCATATGGGACAACTCCTTCTGATTTAATTAAATAGTTCAAGCTCGATAACCGTATCCATCTCATCAGGTAACATCGCGCCTTTTAATGTAATAAAAGCTCCACCGTCAACATCCGAATATTCCTCAGCCATCCACGGCACCTCCACCTTTAGCTCGGTACCATCACGTAGTAATCTTGCCTTTTTAATCTTCCCTTTCAGACCTTGGAAATAGATCGGGCCAATTCCACGGTCGTAGACATGCGCATACAATTTATTGCCCTTTTGCGTATAACGTCCCCACTCTGGCTTAGGTAGCAAAGACTTCCCGCATCCATAAATACTATCTCCATTAAGGCGCATCCAATCCCCAACTTCGTCAAGGATAACCAGTGATTCCCGCGTCATTTCACCTTTAGCATCTGGTCCAACATTGAGGAGCAGGTTACCATTCTTACTGATACATTCGACCATCGTACGAATGACTTGCTTGGTCGATTTATAATTCTTATCCTCGGAATGATAACCCCAGTTGTCATTCAGGGTAATGCAGGCTTCCCAAGGGATGGATTGGCCGTTTACGTCAACAATGCCGCCAGGCGGAATGATCTGCTCGGGGGAGAAGAAATCTCCAGCATACTCCTCAGGTTCTGCCGCACGAATATTGCCACCTAATCGATTGTCGATAATAATATCAGGTTGTATGGAACGAATCATCCGGATAAGCTCCGTCGCCTTCCACTTCTCCCCTGTCATATTATCGTAGGAGAAGTCAAACCACATAATGTCGATTTTACCGTAATTGGTGAGCAGTTCCTTTACTTGCCCATGCATATACTCCAAGTATCTATCGAAATCAATCGGCTTATCTTTGACCGCTTCGTTATCCCGATCAGGATGTGCCTTATCTCCATAACCGGGATAATCCTCATGGTGCCAGTCTATGATAGAGTAATATAGACCAACTGCAATACCTTCAGCACGGAAAGCGTCTACATATTCCCGCACTAGATCACGCCCAGCGGGCGTATTAGTCGCTTTGAAATCAGTCAGCTTACTATCGAACAGACAGAACCCGTCATGATGTTTGGTCGTAAGCACAGCGTATTTCTGACCCGCAGCTTTGGCTGCACTTGCCCATTTCTTCGGATCATATCGTGAGGCGTCAAATTCATCGAAATACGTCATGTAATGCTCTCTACTCATCCGCTCGTTGCCGCGTATCCATTCCCCTCTAGCAGGAATTGAATATAAACCCCAATGGATAAACATCCCGAACCTATCCTGTAAGAACCATTTCGTTCTTTCTTCTCTTGTACCCATCTCTCCAACTCCTCCGTTAATGAAAGCTGTGAATCAATCTTTCACTCCACCTAAGCGGTATGGAATAATGCTGCTGCTCCAATTAGGCCTACATCATCTTTGAGAGCGGCAGGTTCAATTGTAAAAGTACCCTTATAAGGATCCATGACAAATAGATCCGTCTTCTCCACCAGTGCAGGGAATAACAAATCTCCAGCCTTACTCACGCCTCCACCGATCACGATCCGATCAGGATTGAACGTATGTACTGCATTGGCTAGACCTAGTGCCATATAATGAATACTCCGGTCAATAACCTCAACGGCCACGGGATCGTTAAGTGCCATGGCTTCAAATACGTGCCGCGAAGTAATTTTTTCTCCATTTATATTAGCCAGTTCCGTAATCATCGACGGTCTGCTCTCCATACTTCGCAGCGCCATATCCCGAATCGCTGTGCCCGAAGCGAAAACTTCCCAGCAGCCGAATCTTCCACAGCTACATTCCGTTCCGTTCGGGTCAATAATATTATGACCTAGTTCACCAGCAAATGAATTTTTGCCAAGAAGCAGCTTGCCGTCAATGACGATACCTGCTCCAATTCCAGTGCTAAAGGTAACATAAACCATGTTGTCCGCACCTTTGCCAGCACCTCGGACATACTCGCCCCAAGCCGCAGCGTTCGCATCATTCACTACCTTTACTTCAACGCCTAGCTCCAACTCCATCCAGTGCTTCAGTGGAACATTGTCCCACTCCGGAAGATTGGTGCCGTGAATAACGATCCCGTCCTGGCTATTTACAGCTCCGGGAGAAGCCAGACCCACTCCTGTGAGTGGTCGCCCTTCGGATACGGAGCGGATCATATCGATCATTCGCTGCACCACTTCTTTAGCGGTACGTGCCCCAGCCGTTTCCATCAATTCCCGTTTCAATACGGTCCCCTTTGAATCAAACAATGCTGCGGCAATTTTTGTGCCTCCTAAATCGATTCCAACTACGTAGCTCTCAACCTTCTGCATAACCCATTCACCTTTTCACTATCTATTATTAGCCGTTAGAATGAATACTCTCCGCTAACGCCCGTAAGGCTGCTGGATCGATTGGCGACAAAGCGTCTTTGTCATAACGTACAGCCGACCCAAAATGTACTTCTGTTACTCCAGTCTGATGTATAAATGAAGTAATACCTTCCGGCTTCAGACCGCTTCCAGCCAGTATACTTACCGATTTACCCCTTGATTCCTCGACTAGCTTCCGCATAGCAGGAATAGCTTCAGGTGCCGGACCTGGCCCGGCAGAAGTGAGCACACGCGTAATTTGCGGATACTTACAAAGCGTTCGATAACCTTCTATTTGATCCTTCAACTCATCAAAAGCACGGTGGAAGGTTACTTGCAATCCCTCGGTCAACGGCAATAATGTTTCAAGCGCTCGCTCGTCGATAGTCCCTTCTGGAGTTAACGCACCAAGCACAATCCCCGCCGCACCGCTGGCTGCAATTTGCTTTATCTCTGCTGCCATGGTCAAAATGTCATACTTTGAATAGCAAAAAGAACGGCTGTGCGGGCGAACCATAACAAACGCAGGAATGTTAACCGATTTAGCAACTTGTTGCACCAATCCTATCCCTGGTGTTAATCCGCCTTCCGTAATCGCAGTAATGAGCTCCAGGCGGTCAGCCCCGTTCGCTTCTGCTGTAAGGGCATCGTCCATACAGGTAGCGATGACTTCCAATCTCATAACTTTCCTCCACTCTTCCGGTTGTTATTGTTGTGCCTGTTTCATGACATAATCAGCGAGCAGTCGAGCACCATAGCCCGTTGCTCCAGCTTCTGAATACCCCACATCCTGTTTGTACTGAACCGTCCCAGCCATATCAATATGAACCCAGCTCAGCGATTCCGCTACAAAACGCCGTATAAAAAGCGCTGCTGTAATCGCACCTGCAAAAGGTGAAGTACTAACGTTGCGTAGATCAGCGTAATTGCTTCGAAGATCGACTTCGTATTCATCCATAAGCGGCATGGGCCACAGTCGTTCTCCATTGCGCTCACCGATTTCGACGAGGCTATGCGTCATCTCTCCATCACCCCATATGCCGGCGATACCTAATCCTAACGCTGCGCCAACATTTCCAGTAAGCGTTGCAATATCAATGACCTTAGTTGCCCCGATATTTGCTGCATGAATAAGAGCATCCGCGATAATAAGCCGCCCCTCGCCATCCGTATTTGCAACCTGAACCGTCAGCCCATTAGGATAGCGTATAACAGACGATGGCAGCATTGCTTCAGCATCTGGTACGTTATCAACAACTGGGATCAACGCGGTCACATTTACATGAGCTTGATTCCTTACTAAAATATCCAGCGCCCCAATAACAGCTGCTGCCCCACCCATATCCATACGTGCATCGCTAATATCACTTGCGGTCTTAACATTCATCCCACCCAAATCGAAGGTAACACCTTTACCCACCAATGCCAGCATTGGCAATTCAGGGTTACTCTCATAGCGAATTTCAACGAGGGCTGGGGAGTGTTTACTGCCTGCTCCAACCGCCAGCAACCCATTCATCTGTAGGTCAACCAGCTCCTGCCCCCGGTAGACATGAACTTTCACTGCTGCGTTATCACGCTCGAAATATTCGACCATCCATTCTGCGAACCGATCCGGATTTAGAGTCCCGGGCACCTCATTCACCAGATCGCGAGCAACCACTGCTCCTTCAGCGCGCATGCGGCCAGTACTTAGTACAACTTCCAGTTCAAGCTTAGTCAGTTCAGGCCAATCAGCTGTCTGGAGCAGCAAATCAACTGAAATGTCTATTTTAGTAACACCACGATAGGTTTGAAAACGATATAATCCGAGAAGCCAGCCTTCAATCCATGCTTGAAGCTCATCCGCAGCGGAAATATTACTTTCTGCTGTCCTACGAACAAATGAAGCTGAATTTCTTCCTTCTCTTAGGGCTGTACGGGCGGCAGATCCCGCTGCTCGGCGAACTTTCTCAAGCGTAAGAGCCCGGCGTTTTCCCATTCCAATAGCTATCACATCGGACTCTTCCTCAGAGCGAGCATATAACCATGTCACACTGCCACTCTGTTTGTGAGCTTCTCCCAGCCGAAGAGGAAAAGCCTCCTCTTCATAGGCTAAGTAGATAAGCGTATCCGCCCCATTAGCGGAATCGAACAAGATATTCATAGCTGTCCCTTCTTTTCCGTAAAGTGTACTCACATTTTAAATTATCGTTCTAGTTTCAACATTTCTTCATCAAACAGATGACAAGCGAGCTCATGACCTGGTTCAACTTCCCGGAATACAGGCACATGTTGCTTACAGATTTCCATACAGGAAGGGCATCTTGTATGAAAACGACAGCCCGTCGGCGGATCAACGGGACTTGGAAGATCCCCTTTTAGAATAATGCGTTCCTTCTTCAAGCTTGGATCGGGCACGGGAACTGAAGATAGCAGCGCTTGGGTGTAAGGATGCAAGGGACGGTCATACAATGTATCCTTATCAGCCGTCTCCACAAGAGAACCCAGATACATAACCCCAATTCGATCACTAATATGCTCGACCACACTGAGATCATGAGAGATGAATAAATACGTCAGGCCATATTCCTCCTGCAAGTCCTGTAACAGATTCAACACTTGGGACTGAATCGATACATCCAGCGCTGACACGGGTTCATCCGCCACAATTAGACTTGGGCGAACGGACAGAGCCCGGGCAATCCCAATCCGTTGCCGCTGTCCACCGCTGAACTCAAACGCGAATCGCTCGGCGTGGAAACTGTTCAATCCAACGGTCTCTAGCAGTTCGCAAGCTAGTTTATCCCGTTCTTTAGAGGACAGCTTTGTATGAATAAGCAGGGGTTCGGCGACAAGATCCTTCACCTTCATGCGGGGATTAAGTGAAGCATAAGGGTCTTGAAACACCATCTGCATATCTTTGCGCAGAGGCCGCATCTGGTTGTCTGTGATATGGCTAATATTTTGTCCCTTAAACCATACTTCTCCATGATTGGGTTCCAGTAAGCGGGTCACCAGTCTGCCCGTAGTCGATTTCCCACAGCCACTTTCACCTACAAGGCTGAACGTTTCTCCCTTACGAATGGCGAATGAAATCCCATCAACGGCGTGTAAATATTTAGTCGTTCCGAAGAAGCCCTTCTTCACAGAAAACAACTTCTTCAAACCCTTAACCTCAATTAATGGAGTCTCTTTCATAAACATCCCGCTCCTTCCGTGTCCTCCTGCTGTGTAAGCCAACAACGGCTTTTGCGCTCTAGCCCCTCAATCGGAAGTAGCTCAGGTTCTTGCGACAGACAACGCTCCATGGCAAATTCGCAGCGTGGCGCAAACTTACAGCCGGCAGGCATTTGTGAAAGGTCTGGCACATTCCCTTTTATAGACTCCAAGCGATGTACATTCTGGCGCAGCTTAGGTACCGATTGAATCAATCCCCTGGTATACGGATGTTGCGGTCTGGCGAACAGCTCCTGAACAGAGGCTTCTTCCACCACACGACCTGCATACATAACAACTACCCGGTCACATAATTCGGCAACTACTCCAAGATCATGGGTAATGAGCAGCATTCCCATATCCTGTTCATCTTTCAACTGCTTCATCAGATCAAGAATTTGCGCTTGAATCGTTACATCGAGTGCGGTCGTGGGTTCATCGGCAATCAACAGCTTTGGATGACAAGACATGGCCATTGCAATCATAACCCGCTGTCTCATCCCGCCGGATAGTTGATGCGGATATTCATCGATTAATTCCTCTGCGCGAGGGATACCTACAAGCCGCAACATATGAATCGCATGCTCACGAGCCTTCTTGCGTCCATAACCCAAATGCAGTCTAATCGGCTCTGTTAATTGCAGCCCAATCCGCAGCACTGGATTAAGAGAGGTCATCGGCTCCTGAAAAATCATTGCCAGATCATTTCCCCGGATTTGGCGCATCTCCTTCTCAGAAATCTTCGTCAAATCCTTTCCTTCAAAACGCACAGAACCTTCAGAAATTCTGCCCGGCGTATCTTTAAGCAACCGCATGATCGATAATGAGGTTACACTTTTGCCACAACCAGATTCACCAACCAGGCCTAACACTTCGCCTTTTTTAATAGCAAAGTCTACCCCCGCAACCGCAGTTATACTTCCACCGCCGCGTTTGAACTCCGTTTTCAGCCCTTGTACATCCAACAAATGTTGAGTCATGTCTTGTCCCTCCTTAGTTTTTCATTTTGGGATCAAGAGCATCACGCAGTCCGTCCCCGACCAGGTTAAATGCAAGTACTGTTAAAAAGATGGCTATCCCCGGAAAATAAACGATATGTGGAGCAATACTTAAATAATCACGTCCCATACTTAACATTGCGCCCCAATCGGGCTCTGTTGTTTTTGCACCCATTCCGAGAAAGCTCAATGAAGCAGCGGCCAAGATCGCTCCGCCAATCTTCATGGATAGATTAACGATAATGCTGGGCACGGTCTCAGGAAAAATATGACGCCAAATAATCCGGCGATGCTTCGCTCCCATGGAACGAGCCGCTTCCACAAACAATGTTTCTTTCGCAGACAGCGTTACGCTCCGAATAATTCGGGCGAACGATGGAGTACCAAAAACTGCAACTGCGATAACAACGTTGGATAGACCCGGACCGAGAATGGCGACGATCCCAATGGCAAGCAGCAAGTCAGGAAAAGAAAATAGTACATCACTGCCACGCATAATTATCCGATCTAGCCAACCGCCATAATATCCGCTTAACAGACCTAGGATAGTTCCAAGTACACCTGCGATTAAGACGGAACTGAGACTGACCGCTAAGGTTAAGCGAGTACCATCAATCAGACGGCTTAGAATATCACGGCCATATTCGTCTGTCCCGGCCCAATGTGCAGCAGAAGGACCTGCCATAAGAGCATCGTAGTTTGGTTCATCAGGATTATACGGGGTCAGAAATGGCCCGAAAATTGCAATTAGGAATAGCAATATAATAAAAAATGCGGCCACAAGGGGCATCTTTTGTTTACTGAACTTACGTAAAAAAACACCCATACGGCCTTTTGTTTTCTCCGGGGCCAGTACCTCTCCGGGTAATGGAGATTTTGCTCCCATCACCGCCGAATTGTCACTCATGATATCCCTCCTGATCCTAAATTCACCCTATAAATCTATTGAAATTCTGCTTCTTAGTCGCATTAGCTACTGAGAAAACCTTATTTTCGGATTAAGTACGCCATACAATAAATCTACTAATAGATTGATAAGAATAAATTGTGTAGCAAACAGAAGCAGTAAGGCTTGAATGACTGTATAATCCCGGAACAAAATGGAGTCTACTAGCAGCCTGCCAAGACCCGGAATACTGAATACCGTCTCAACCATTACAGAGCCGCCGAGCAGGAACCCAAACTGAAGTCCAGCTACGGTAACCACCTGAATCAAAGAGTTGCGCAGCGCATGCCTGCCGATAACAACATACTCGCGTAAGCCTTTTGCACGTCCTGTACGGATATAATCCTCCCGAAGAGTCTCCAGCATAGATGACCTAGAATAACGGGCCAACATAGACATAATCCCCATCCCGAGTGTAATGGAAGGAAGAATATAGGACTTCCAGGAATCAACACCACCCGTTGGAGACCAACCAAGCTCTACCGAGAAAATTTGAATGAGTACCAAGCCTAACCAAAATCCAGGAATAGACATCCCTGAAATGGCTGTCAACGTCCCTAAATGATCCGGCCACCGATTGCGATAAACGGCTGAAACCACGCCAATTAGAAGACCAATAATTAGAGCCCAGGCCATACTAAGAAAAGTCAGCCACAACGTAGGCATTACTCTGCTTTCCAGCATGTCAGTAACCGGGATCCCTGAACGGATCGAATTGCCCAGATTCCCACTTAGCAGATCACCCATGTAGTTTATGTATTGCTTCCACAAAGGCAGATTGAGACCCAGCTGCTCCTGAATTCCACGAATCTCTTCAAGCGTGGCATCTTTACCGGCAATAAGTCGGGCTGGATCGCCTGGGATTAAGTGAATAAACAAAAAGACAAGCACCGATACAATGAACAACAGCGGAATAACCCCGAGGAGTCTTTGTAAAGCATATCTACCCAACTCATAAGCCCCCTTCAGTATCGACAAATGATTTAGTGAGGCCGCTTCCCACCATACTACAGAAGCGGCCTCGTTCATTTCTTGGGATATTAAACCTAACGTTTGTTTAGCATTATTTCACTTCTGCATTCAGGACATTAATGGAACCATCCGGGAAGACCTTAACTCCTTCCAGATACGATCTTTTGCCTGAGATGATTTGGTCGACGCCCATGAATGCCCATGGAGCATCTTCCCAAATTGTTTTTTGAATATTGCCATAGATGGATTTAGCCGCTTCTGGATCAACAGATTTATTCGCCTCAGCGATCCATTTGTCTACATTTTCATTTTTGTAATAGGCTGTATTTGAGCCAGCAGGCGGGAACATTTCACTACTGAACAACCCTCTGGTTGCACCATCTGCATCACCAGAAGACGGAGACCAGCTGACATACCACATTTGAATTTTCGCTTCTTCTGGTGTCTTAGCAGAGTTAATTTGGTCGGACAACGTGCCGCCTTCCATGGATTTCACGTCTACCTTAATCCCTACAAGTGCTAGCTGTTGCTGAATAAATTGCATACCCTTCATAGTTTCGGATTCATTTTCACCCCAAATTTCGGTTTCGAATCCATCAGGATAACCTGCTTCAGCAAGCAATTGTTTAGCTTTTTCAATGTCATAGTCATAACCTGTTTGCGGGGAATAGTATTGTGTTTTGGAAGACATCGTGGAATCAAGCTTAGCACCAAGACCCGATTTCACAACTTTGATATAAGCTTCTTTATTGATAGCATAGTTAATGGCTTGACGTACCTTCACATCATCAAAAGGTTTTTTCATCGTATTTAACGTTACATAACGGACAATTGTCGAATCGATGGTATCTACAGTAATTCCTTCAAGACCTTCAACCTCAGATACTTGCTCCGTTGGCATTGGATAAATGAAATCCGCCTCGCCGGTTTTTAGCATGGCTATCCGTGATCCATTCTCTGGTACAGGTCTAAAGGTCACACTATCCACTTTTGGCAACCCCGCTTGCCAGTAATCAGGGTTCTTAACGACAACCAAGCGGTCGCCTTGCACCCATTCTTTGAACTTAAATGGACCCGTCCCTACAGGATTTTTTGAAATATCGGTGCCATTTTCTTCTAAAGCTTTCGGACTAATAATTGGTGCCATAGCTACTTTATTTAAAAATGCGTTGTACGGCTCGCTGAGTGTAATAACCACGGTTTTAGCATCAGGAGTCTCCACTTTCGCTACCTTTGCGAAGCTTTTGCGCAGTCTCAGATTGTTCTTCTCATCTTGAATACGGGCGATGTTTACTTTAACCGCTTCAGCATTAAAGTCAGTACCGTCTTGGAATTTAACATTCTCTTGCAGCGTAAACGTGTAGACCAACCCGTCTTCACTTATGGAATGGCTTGCGGCAAGAACAGGAACCACGTTCATATTCTCGTCAAAACCCATCAGACCTTCGTACATCGTTCTGGCAGCGCTGATTGAATGCGTATCGCTTGCGTTATGAGGGTCCAGCGTAATAAAGTTAGAATTGATGGCAATTACAATGTCTTTATCATTCTTTGTAGTTGGGGTGCTAGTTTCAGTTCCACCAGCAGTATTGCCTTTTTGTCCCTCGTTGCTCGCTTTGTTGCCGCACCCTGCAGTCACTACTACTGTAATAAGCAGCAGCATGAACATTGACCATACTTTTCCTTTTGCTTTCATTTTTTACACTCCCCTATTCAAACGATGTATTAGAAAAGCTTCTAGTCCGATTAATCACCAAACTTGAAGATTATTCTTGACCTTATGCTCTAGATCTCCCATTGAAATACAGCACGGCGTTCGCCGACTACAGTACCGCCATCATTAACAATCGTGTTAGGCACGAGTGCATATAGGCGATCAATTGTGTCTTGATTGCTGTAACCAATACGTTCTAGAATCGATGCGATAATACATGGCCAGACTTGTTCTGATCCGTCGGATACTTTCAGTGATATACCCATTCGTTCCTTACGGAGTCCGATACCGTATACCCCTTTTGCTCCACCTTTAGCCGTCAGATTGTCATCCTTCAGGAGCTCTGAGCATACAAATTTCGTGTCAGCAATCATAACCGGGTTATCGTTCATAAGTTTTGCAATGACAGCGGCTGCGTTACGTATATCCGTATCCTCAATTAAATCGGGACACGCTAGCTTTAGATAGGAATAAGCGATTTTATGAAGCGGAAGTGCGAAGATAGGAAGTCCACAGCCATCAATACCTTGCGGGATGGACGCTTTGGGAACTTCAGCGATATAAGCCATCATCTCAAGAATCTCCTGTTGTACAGGATGGTTAGGATCGTAATAAGTGTTTATATCCCAACCCATATATTTGCTAAGGCCCATTAAGCCTGCATGTTTGCCTGAGCAGTTATGAAAGATTTTACGAGTGGGCTCATTTGCCCGGTGACGTTCTGCTTTGGCTTCTTCATTCAGCGGGTATGTAGAGCAGCAATGAAGTGACTCTTCTTTTAATCCCATTTTCTGAAAAAGAGCTTCAAGCGCTTCAATATGGAAGGCTTCTCCCCGGTGTGAAGCGGTAAACAGCGAAGCTTCTTTACTTGTCAAACCATATACTTCATCGATCCGGCGTTTCATTACCGGCAAAGCTTGGAATGGCTTAGCAGCAGAGCGAAGATAAGTCATATGCTCCGGATCGCCTGCTTTGTACAAAATGTTGCCCTTCTCATCAACTACACTAACTGCACCATAATGCACATTCTCCAGCAGGCCACCACGATATTCTTCTACCAATGTTGTAAATCCCATCTGTACAACCTCCCCAGCAGTAGTTAATTTAATCTAAGGCAAAAAATCGATTCTGCGATAAAAGTCCCGATCCTATAATTACACCCTTCTCATTCAGCAACGAGCGATGAATCGTAAAGGAACCACGAAGCGGCTCCCAGGTAAAGCGCGAGAGGTACAGCTGCTCAACTTCTTCGTATATATCCGGGAATTTGTCCACGAGTTCTCCACTTAAAATCACGCTGTCGGGGTTATACATGCATACGACATTATTAATGGTGATGGCCATATACATGAGTGCACGGTCGATCAAGTGAATCGCCCATTGTTCTCCTGCATGTTTTGCTGCGAATAACTCCTCAATCGTACGGATCGGGCGAATCCGATTAGCTTCAGATAATAAAGAACTGATATTTATATAGGTCTGTAAACAGCCCGCTTTGCCGCACTCACACATCATTCCGTTAGGATCCACTGTCGTATGCCCAATTTCACCCGCACTGTTCATCACCCCTCGATAGATCTCTCCCTCGAGAATCATCGCAGAGCCCACGCCTTGACCGAAACCCAATAATGCCGTACGGCTGGAGCCGACTGCAGCTCCTTTAAGATGTTCAGCAAGAGCCCTTACTTTCAGCTCATTGTCCACAGCGATTTCAAAACCTGTCAGCTCTTTCAAGCGTTTGGCTAACGGCACATTTTTCCATCCTAGCTGAACAGAGAAGACAACAATTCCTTCTTCGTTATTCACAATGCCGGGAAGTCCAACGCCAATACCCACGATACGTGTTCTGTCAATCACATGCTGCTGGAACAATTGCTCAATGGCTTCATGAATCCGTTCCAGCGTTCGATCCGGGCTTTCGTCTGGTGTACGGGGAAATTGACTACTGCAGATAAGCTGTCCTTGTAAGTCCACAATTCCAATAGACATAAGACTGCGATCCAGTTCAACGCCAACCGATAATACAGAAGCGTCCATCATACCTATTAACGTTGATTTCCGACCTAATCCTGATGATACCTGCTCTGAATCGAGTAAATATCCTTCCTCCGTCAACTCTCCGACAATTCGACTTACAGTCGTAGGACTCATACCAGTCTGTTTAGCAATAGAAGCGCGAGAAATCGGTTGTTGATTTTTTATAATTTCGAAAACCGTTAAACGATTTTGTCGCTTCATAAAATCCTGATCGTGCTTTTTCACGGGCATTCTCCTAATTATTTTCTCCAGTGCATTAATTGGATTAATAAACCACAAAAACAAGAAATTATTTGCAAATAAAGCGCTGATAATGTATTCTTTGATTTAAATTTTAATTTAGTTTCTCCAGTGATGGGATTAATAATAAAGGGTCATGGTTTATGTGTCAATATAAATGACATATTTTTTATTTAAAAATAAATGTAAGCGGTTAACGAAAGATAACCAACACAAAAACCACTCAATATATAACACAGACATAACATATAAGCCCATGAATTAGCATTTAATTTGAATCTTGAACCTAATAATTGGAATAGAAAGACTGAAAGTGGTATTTTGCTTGGATTAATGTGAGGGTGTGTGAATCGATGGTAAATTGAAGGTAACACTCGCATCAAAAGGAAACTCTCAAAAAGGAGGTAGCTTTTGATGCGAAGTGAGTTAGTTACATCGAAGGTGCTAAAAAATCATTGAAACTCAACGGTCTTAACCGCTGCGTCCTCTTGGATCATCGATAACAATTGTACTGGATTAAATGATTCAGGCAATCTTACAACGATTTCTACGTTTAATTCGGATTCTACACTGTTATTTTCAGCATGAAAACTTAGAACAGCGATTTTGTGTTCTTTAAGCAACTCTTGAATTCGGCCCATAGCGCCTTCTGTGTTAGCTAGACTTATAACGAGCTGTTGGGTTTTTGGTGCGGCCAGCCAGCTGTTACGACTGTGTAAGATCTTTTGCCCAAGTAAAATGATTATCGTTGCTCCTACGCCAAGAATATAAAGACCAGACCCTATAGCCATGCCCACTCCGGCTGTTGCCCAAATCCCTGCAGCAGTAGTGAGCCCTTTGACTGTGTGTCTTTGCATAAAAATCATTCCTGCGCCCAAAAAACCTACTCCGCTTACTACCTGAGCAGCTATCCGAGCGGGATCAAGAGAAAGATTAGGCCAATCCGCTTGATCCTGAAACCCATATTTGGAGATGACCATCATGAGTGCAGCACCTAAGGCCACAACAAAATGTGTTCTAACTCCAGCTTCTTTCATCCGGCTTTTGCGTTCATATCCAACTAATACGCCACAAATTCCCGCGCCAATTACACGAAGCAAATACTCAAACTCCATACCTTCACCTTCTTTCATCATGATATGTATGTTGGATTAGTACCACGTAGGATAAATTCGATAATCTATTTATTGTATCACAAACAAAAAACCATAATACGTCCTCTCGCATTATGGTTAACTCGCATTTTTTTAATTTTATACTTCTTAGTTCGTATCGGAAGCTAACAAAGAGCAAATCTCCGCATCTACAAATCTACCTTTTTCAAAAAAAGATTTGCGCAACAATCCCTCATACTTAAAGCCCGCTTTCAAAAGAGACTTCTTGGAGGCAATATTAGCCGGATCATAAAACGCCTCAATTCGATGGAGCTTCATATGCTCAAAGCCATACGCAATAATAGCTGTCAGGACTTCCGTCATCACACCCTGCCGCCAATAAAGTGGAGATAATTCATACCCAATCTCTGCTTTGAAATTTCTGTGCGCCCAGTTATGATATCCGCATGAACCCATCATTATATTATCCTCACGCCTGGCTATTCCCCAGCGAATACTTTGTTTGCCTTTGAAACGTTCATCCCATCTTTCGATAAGGTTGATCGCTTGCTGTATATCGGTAAAGCTATCCAGATCATAATACTGGGTCACTTCATCTTTTGAAAAATAATTATATATTTCTTTAGCATCATCCAGTGTAATTCTTCTCAAAATAAAGCGGTCTGTTTCGAGCACAGGAAATCCTTCAACGTTATCGATCATATTTTCCTTAAGTCTCCTCTCATTTCTCTAGTAGTACAGTTCGTCGTGGAAAGTGAAACTTCCTTTAGGATATAATGTATTTTATAAACTAGTGATTTTTTTCACCTTGTAATCATTTGTTCATATTGCGTTCTTAATTGCTTGATACACTTCAATCATAACGATAACTACAAAGGAGATATTCTTATGAAAAAATTGTATTACACGTCTTTTTTCTATGCAATTCTTGGTTTGATAGCCGGAGTGGCCTATCGCGAAATTACTAAAATGAATGATTTCACAGGAGATACTATATTAGTTGCGCTTCACACTCACATTCTAGTCTTAGGATTCTTTTTCTTTATTATTGCTATGATCTTAGACAAGTTATTTAATATCCATGAGGCTAAATCTTTTGGTGCATGGTACATTGTCTATAACATTGGTCTTCTAATCACGATTGGTGCAATGGCTACACGTGGAATGCTGCAAATTAACGGCAGTGATATTAGCTTCCTGCCCCATATTGCGGGGCTTGGTCACGCCATTGTTGGGGCTGGAATCATCTGGCTGCTTGTGCTACTCGGTAAACGAATTAAATAATACAGAAAGAGCCGCCTGGATCACTCCAGCGGCTCTTTTAATTATCCCCTGCTTTCCGTTACGGAGCAATCCCCCATACGAGAGCATCACTTTGATAAAGCGTCACTTTATCCCAGTTAGTATAAGCAGTTTTAGTAGCATCAAAGGAGTAGTCATTGGCTTCGTTAAAATTAGTCCAATCTGATTTATATATTCTGAGTTGAATATCTCCGGACTGGCCTCCAGCTGGAATGGAACCAGCCGAAGAAGTAAACGAAAGTTCAACGTAAGTGTCTGCATTCGTGCCTGTGTTGTCTGCAAAGGCGACTTGAACATTATTATTGCCGATCTGTGCCCAATCAATTGTGCCATTTAACGTCTGATTACTATCTTTAGTGAAATAATAACGGATTTTAAGATCGCTTAAGTTCACTGCGGTTGTGCCGTTATTTTTAATATTAAAATAAGGTTTGATCTGATTGTCTGTCGCATTAGTATCTCCCGCCCGATACTGCAACGTCAGACTAGTTGCTGCCGGAACTTGTGGAACAGCACTCGCTTGTGCCGAATTCACACTCTCTCCTGTACTATTGGTTGCGCTTACAACATAGTAATAGGTTGTTCCGTTCGTTAAACCCGTGTTAATGTAGCTCGTTGCCGTTAGCCCTGTTGCTACAGTGGTATACGGCCCTCCGCTTGTGGTTGCACTTTTCACAGTGTAACTAGTCGCACCACTGGATGCACTCCAGCTCAGGTTTACTTTTGCATCTCCTGCTGTCGCTACCAAATTGGTTGGCGCCGCGGGAACAGTCGCAACTGCTGCTGGAGCCGCACTCGCTTGTGTAGAATCCGCACTCTCTCCCACACTATTGGTTGCGCTTACAACATAGTAATAAGTTGTTCCGTTCGTTAGGGCGGTGTTAGTGTAGCTCGTGGTCGTTAGCCCTGCTGCTACAGTAGTGTACGGGCCTCCGCTTGTGGTTGCACTTTTCACAGTGTAGCTAGTCGCACCATTGGATGCGCTCCAGCTCAGGCTTACTTTTGCATCTCCCGCTGTCGCTACCAAGTTAGTGGGTGCCGTCGGAACAGTCGCCACTGCTGCTGGGGTCGCACTCGCTTGTCCCGAATTCACACTCTCTCCCACACTATTGGTTGCGCTTACAACATAGTGATAGGTTGTTCCGTTCGTTAGGGCGGTGTTGGTGTAGCTCGTTGACGTTAGCCCGGTTGCTACAGTGGTGTACGGCCCTCCGCTTGTGGTCGCTCGTTTTACGGTGTAACTAGTCGCACTGCTGGATGCCGTCCAGCTCAGGCTTACTTTTGCATCTCCCGCTGTCGCTACCAAGTTAGTGGGTGCCGCTGGAACTACAGTGCCCCCTCCGTTACTCAGAGGAATTACAGGGTAAGCATTCTGTACCAGCTGAACAAATTGATCATGGAACCAGTGGCCTGATACAGGCGCATTAGGTAATGCACCGGTCAGTGTGCCGCTTGAGCTGGTATAAGTCGGATCACACATTCTGTCAAAGCCCTTGCCCTCATTATTTGGAATGGCACTGCTGGAGCCGTCAGATTCTCCCGGAGGTTTCACCCAGACGAATGCATCCAAATGTGAGGCTGCATAACCTGCGGGTGCTGCTTGTGGAACTTCTCCAATTCCGGCACCGCTGGCATTACACCAATTGCCCCGATGGAGACGTTTATCAATCCGACCGGAATCCGCATAAGCGTTAACGGTTGTTCCGCTTGCACTAGTCGGACGATTAGGTCCTCCCCACCCGTTACGGGAAGTATCAATAAGGAAGCCGATCGTGGAAGGCCAACCTTTTGCTACAAAACCTGAATACAAAGCTGCTGTGAAATCAGCTTCATCAAAATACGGATTCCATTCATAATAACTTGCAGAACGAAGCTGCTGGCTGCCTATCGTAAGATTCGGATCTGGAAGATTAGGTTCTACTAGTGGAGTGGTATTGGCTGTATTCGTAATGAATCCATCGACACTAGCAAGTCCAGCTGTAGTGCCTGACACAACCGAAGTAAAGAGGTCGATAGCGGGGCCACGGTTAGTATCCCATCCGAGCCAGCCGGAGTGACCAATATCCATGTAAGTATACACATTTGGAATGGCATGGAGAGCATTTAAAGTGTAACGTGTAGCATCACGGTAAATATTCGTGGAGTTAGCTTGAGCACACTGTGGTGTGCTGAGATTGGTAACAAGATTCGGAAGCGAATCCGGCTCTACGATAGTCACTATCCGAATGTCACTATATTTGGGCTTTGCAAAAATACTGGCGATTACGTCAACATAATCTGATTTGTAGGTTGTCAAACCCGCTGCTGTCAGTGGCAGCTCGCCATTGGAGGCCAAAGCGTGGCAATCCCGCCCAGGCATATCATAAATTACGAATGTGGCTGTAATCGGCGTGTTTGGTTGCTTTTGCGCGAGTACGGAATCTAATGTTTCCTCAAGACTTTTTCTGCCTCCGTTTTCTGTCCCGCCATAAATTGCAGCAATTCGATCCAGCCATACGGCTGTCGGATATTTTTTAATGGTCTCCATCTTGGAAACTAAAGTACTATCGGTAACCTGAGCAATAGAGGTATCAATCAGTGCGGCATAATCAGGATTAACATATGCTGTAGCTCCTACAAACGGATTGTCAACATGCGCCTCACTGGCATACGTGGTAGAAGGAGCATATCCGGTGATAACTAAAGCCATGATCGTAAGCAATAACAACATTTGCTTCCTTAGTGCTTTTGTCATTTATTATTCTCCTTTCGACAATTAAATAAATTCGTAAATAATTTATTAATAGCCACGCGATGCTACAATTGCAGTATTCACTCCTTTAAAGAATGGTCACCTCCTCTATGCCTTACCCGCACTCATCATCACCTCCCCTCCGTTTTAAAGATCTAACAAGAGCCTAAATCCCCTAACTATTTAACATAAATATAATTTTATTTAATTTATAGAAAATTATCCCTTTTCTTGAATACTACCATATCCTATTTTTAATTAGAAGATAGTAGATGAAATAAAAGTTTAATAATGAGACTATAAGAATATTTGTTTATAAACTGGTAAATGATACAATGTGGAAGTGACAAGGTATTTTGAATTTTAAGTATTTTCGAAGTAACGCTAACAAACCTTTAAGGAGTGGAAAAAATGTCTATCGATGTTTATCTTAATTTCAATGGGAATTGTCGTGACGCAGCAGAGTTTTACGCAGAGGTGTTTGGCACTGAACGACCACAAATCATGACCTTTGGTGAAACACCACCCGATCCCAATTTCACTCTTCCTGAGGAAGCTAAAGATTTGGTTATGCACACCCGCTTGAATATCGAAGGCAGTAATGTAATGTTTTCTGATGTTTTTCCAGGTATGCCTTTTATCGAAGGAAACAATATTAGTCTTTCCGTAGTTAGTAAGGATTTAGATAACATAAAGAAATATTTCGATAAGCTTCAAGAGGGCGGTAAAGTAGTTATGGAACTGCAAGAAACCTTCTGGAGCTCTTGTTATGGTAGTCTAAAAGATAAATTCGGCATCGACTGGCAATTCAATTATGATGACGGACGAATAAATATGTAATAAAAAAACAACGGGCATGGAGTAACTAACCTCCTGCTCGTTGTTTTTTTGTTTTTCGCTTAAATTAGTCCATAATCAAATCGTACACACTAACCTTCCGAATTCGCCGGGCAACAAGCATAGACACCGCATAAGCTACTACTAGAATGGCTGCACACAATAGCATTACTTGAGGCAAACTAACCGCCAGTTGGACATTATAAATCCCTAAACTCGAGAGCAATAGTACAAACGCTGAGTCTGAGAAAAAATACCCCCCTATGCTCCCCAAAGCTACTCCCACCACAATCACCGGAAACAGACTAAAGGTAATCTGCGTCATCAGATTAAAAGTGGTATAACCCATTCCTTTAAGAATGCCGAACTCACGTTTCCGCTTCAGAATCAAAGTCTTAATCACTAAATACAAAATCAGACTGACTACTATAATCGTCACCACAGTGATGACTGCTGTCATAGAAGATACTGCGGCAGTGAATGTACTGAGCGTACTATCAACCGTTTCTCGAATGTTAGTAATGTTCCATTGCTTAGGGAAGCGTGCTTCCAGATCCTTCACAAAAGCTTGCGCATCTCCCCCCTCTTTCAGATACACATTGATGGACAGAGGGGTGTACTCCGGTTGAAGTCTTCTCATTCCATCACCGGTCATACTCGCCACCATTCCAAGTTGGCTAATCTGCTGGCTTAAGCCAGTAACCAAATAATTCTCCGTCACACCATTAAAAGTGATCGGGACCTCGTCCCCTATTTCTGAATTTTCCAACTTTGCAATAACACCGGAAATCACAATTTCATTATCATAAATTGGCTCTCGCCCTTTGTATATGGTTTGTGTCTCCAGCTTGCTATAATCGTCAGATACCCGGAGCATAAAGCTGGTGTTCTTAATCGAAGCGACCATGCTATCCAATACAGTCAACTTTTCAACCCCTGGCATGGCTTCTAATTCTGTAAACTTCCCCTGCTGTAGGTCACCGTTTTTCGGCAATAACAAAAAGTCGCTGCGTTCTATACCTACCAGTTCTATAACTGCTGAGGTGTCTCCCTTAAAGTTGAAATTCAATATAGAGCAAAAAATACTAGAAAAGGTTAATCCGGCAACGATCAATACGATCATCATATTCTGTTTTGCCTGCCTTACTAAAGCTTTAAGGCTTAAGCTGAATTGCAGATTCATCCGGGATGTTTCGAGTGGAATTGGGTTCCGCTTGAAATTGTGAGTGAGGATTCCGCTCTGCAGAGCTGTAATCGGAGTAATGTTCCGAATTCGCCGGCTCGACAGATAGGTAACAAGTAGCACTAGTCCAGAGACAATAACCAAACTAAGCACTGCACTGACCCCTTCAAAGGATATTGGCCACAAAAGTCCGATTGAAGACGAAATCATATTCCCTACCAACGGCATAACCAGCCCAGATAACCCGCCTCCCGGTATAGCTGCAATGATGGAAACTGAGGTGAACTGTAGCAGAAGCGCATTTTTAATCTGCCATGAAGTATAACCGTTAGCTTTTAAAATACCGATGTTCGTTAAATTGTCTTCAATATGCCCCAATATTTGAAACCTGATGACAATAAGCGAGATTAGAACCATAATCAGTGCAAACACGATTAAAATGGCTGCTAAAAGATTAACAAAAACACGGTTCCCTTGGAGCCCAACCTCTGCCCGCATGACTTGAAATTGATCCGTACTTCCTGAGGCAAAAATCCGCTCACTAAGCATTTGCTCCAGCTTTACATCCTTTGAAGGATCGGTTAAATCTGCTGATAGAAAGCTGTACTGAGCTTCAGTTCCAAGACGTTCCCCCAACTGTTTATAACCTTCATCAGTCAAAAAAACTTTTAAAGCTCCATTAGTTAACGTCCCTAGCAACGGCTCCTCAATAAAGCCACCTATGGTATAAGAAAATGAGTTATTATCGTATACAAAAGTAAAGGTATCCCCAAGGTTATACCCCGATCCAACATGGAACAAATAAGGCAAATAGATCATATTTGCATCCTTAGATCCTGGCGGAGTCGTTGTCTTGAACAGTCCCTTGGTCCGCGGTGTATCCATGTTAAGAATTATAAAAGCTACCGTAGTGTCCGTTTGTCCGTACTTCATTTTAGCATCTGCTAACAGAATTGCTGCTTCATTCTCCCAGGATTCTGTATATGAATAACTATCCACAAGCTCCTCATACTCTTCTAGATAATCATCTTTTGGAAAATATGCACTTATTTCTGGAGTCCTTAATTCAGTCATTTTTTCTTGCTGGAAGGAATTGAGCTTCAAAATGACCGTAAGACCAATGTTCAGCAGCAGCACAGCTATCATGATAAGAATGAAGAGCGTAACCGTAGCACTTTTTCTTTTACGAATATTGGACCAAGCTAATTTTCCTATTAGGCTGCTCATCCCTACCACCCCAATTCGGTTAGAAAGGACTGTAATTGCTGCTGCCGTTCAGGTCCGTTATCTTCGCTATAAAGGGTAAGACGCAAATCTCCCACGATGACTCCATCCCGCAAATACAATATCCGATTTCCACGCAACGCGGTTTTAAGATCATGAGTAACCATAATTATACTTTGCCCTTGTCTATTCACCTCAGTAAGGACGCGCAGTACACCTATTCCTGCTGAACTATTTAACGCACCCGTCGGCTCATCGGCGAAAACCGCTTTTGGACTGTTAATCAATGCCCGGATAATCCCCGCCCGCTGAGCTTCGCCACCTGAGATTTGCGCCGGAAACTTGCCCCAGACAGAGTCATCCAGACCTACATCAGAGAGTAGCTTTTTGGCTTTTTTTACAGCGCCTGCTCTATCCTTTTGTACAAGAAAAGCACTTGATAATACATTGTCGAGGACACTCATCGTATCCAGCAGATGAATCTGCTGAAACACGAACCCACAATTCTTCCGCCGGAATATCGCAAGCTGATCATTACTCATGGCTGTAATATCCTGACCTTCAAATAGAACCTCTCCAAGTGTTGGCTTATCCATACCCGAAATGGCATACAGCAGTGTTGATTTACCAGAACCAGAGCTGCCCATGATAATCGTAAAATCACCATGATATAAGGTCAGATCCAGATTTTTCAAAACATGCTGCTGAGTTCCTCCATGGGAGAAGGTTTTTCCAAGCTTATTAGTCTGCATCAGCACTTTATTATTCACTTCGCTCATGTTGAACACTCCATTTACATTCATGCTCATTAATTGCGCTAAAAAAAATCATAGCTCTACGCGAAATATAATGGCTGCAATCACAAGCTCATTCGTAATTGCAACCTTATCGTACGTTAAATGTTCTTAACATGTCTTTGTGCAATCCTTAGCTAATTCTTAATTCTGTCCTGCTAAAGGAATTAGCAGTTTGACTGTAAATCCGTCCTCCCGATTGGAGCACAGAATATCGCCTTGCATTTTTTGCATCATATAACGGGAAATGTACAGGCCTAGACCTGCACCATTCTGGCTCACGGCCAGACTGCCCCGAAAAAATTTATTGAATACTAAAGGCAGCTCCTCTTCAGGAACCCCGGGACCATAGTCCAGAATATCTACCTCCAGATAATGATCCGTGATCTCGAACTTAATATCTATGGGTGTGTCTGTGTAGGCATATTTGTAGGAATTATTCACAACATTATCGATCACCTGCTGCAACCGCAAGGGGTCCACCGTAATGAGACAGTCAGGCACAGATGCTGCTGAAATCCGTTCATAGAAATTTACATTATTTATAATTTGGATCAGCAGGTGGCTTTGCTCTTCCGTTAAGCTGACTTTAAGTTCATTTAGTTCCTCCAAGGTCGAATGGAACATATCAGTCACCAGACGATCAATCTGATCTGCTTTGGAGTACAAAGTGTTAAGCTGTCTGCCGGTCTTCTCATCCCTTGCGCTTAATAACATCAGTTCCGTGATCGCCTTTAACGAAGCAACGGGTGTTTTAATGTCATGACTGAGACTAGCAACCAGTTCCTTTTTACTTTTATTCGCCAAATATTCGCTGTGTCTAGCCGCTGCAAGCTCTTCCCGCATCATATCAAAGCTTTCGGTAAAAGCACCAAACAGATGATTACGATCCATCTCCAGCGGCACTTCCAGATCACCTCTCGCGATATGCTTCGCGAATTGCTGCATTTTGCGGAACGGACGGAGAACCGATCGATTCAGGAACCAAATATAGAGAACGCCTAGAACCGTAAGCAGAAGCAGCATCACAATAGAAACTTGTATAAATTGTTTTTTCATATGTATAAAGATCGCACGGTAATCATTATTAATAATCACCTTCCCCACCATCTTATCCTGAACAAAAACGTCCACTAGAGTATCCCGATTATTGATGGCTTCGTTAACAGTAACGGAAATCGCATTTCCCGTCTGATATTTAAGTACTCCCGTGGTATCTATAATGGCAAATTCATAAGGACTTTCCTTGTACAGCTTCGGATCAAGCTTGTCCCAGTTCTGTTCCGTGAGCTTCACAATGGTATTGATCGCCACTCTATCTGTTCCTGTCTCCACCTGCAAATTAAGAATTAGGAAGGTGAGCGCTAAACTTGCGGCAAATATAGTAAGCAGAAGGGCCAACAGCAGTTTTTTTGTCATAACTATTTGTCCTCAAAAGCATAACCGATGCCCCATACTGTACGGATGTACTGAGGATCATTAGGATTCTGCTCAATCTTCTCACGTAGATGACGGATATGTACATTTAAGGTGCCATCCCCCGCAAAAACATCTCCCCATACCTCAGTAAATAACTCCTCTTTGGGGATTACCCTATTTTTCTGCTGAATCAAATAGCTGAGCAATTTATATTCCATCGTTTTCAGCTTGAGAGCTACGCCATTAAGGCTTGCCCTCCTAAGTTCGGGGTCTATCTGGATAGGGCCGGCTTGGAGGATAGCTGCCTCAGCTATAACTTCGTTATTGTGGCGTTTAAGCACCGCCTTCACCTTTGCGAGCAGCACTCGCAGGGTATACGGCTTATGAATATAGTCATCTCCTCCGATATCAAGAGCAATCAATACATCATCTTCACTGGAGCGGGCACTAATAAACAAGATGGGAATCCCCATCGTCTGACGCAGCTCTTTGCATAACTGGAAGCCGGATTCACCGCCTAAATTAATATCTAGCAGTAACATTGAGACCTGATGCTCACGTAAAAAGCTTCGACAGGCATCAGCGCTTGTAACAAACGCGGTTTGAACATCGAACAAATTAAAATATTCGCAGGTGGTCTCCGCAAGTTCAGTTTCATCATCAATAATTAAACAATCATATCTCATGGATTTCTCTCCGCTTCAACAGAATTTAGTATTATGTTAGAATATGCCTTTAAGGAGGGGTTACCTGTGGATAAACAATCCCAGCGTCTGGAGCAATTTTTAGATAAATACGAACAAAGCTGGCCATTGAGCGGCACAGTCTTGATAGCTCAGCATGGAGAAATCAAGCTACAAAAAGCATATGGGTATGCGAATCTAGAACATCAGGTCCCGAACGCTATAGATACCAAATTCCGGATCTGGTCGCTAACCAAGTCATTCACTGGCATGGCGATTCTGATGCTAAAAGAACAAAAACGTCTGCGACTGGAAGATCCGATCTTAAAATATCTTCCTGAACAGCATGCATTCGAGGGGATGACCATCCTTCATCTGCTGGGACATACCTCGGGTATAGCCAACTACACTTCTCTACCCGAATATAATCAAAAATTAAATAAACTGAAGCTGACTCCCTTGGAGATGTTACAGCTATTTGTGAGTCAACCGCCTGCATTTATGCCCGGCACATCGTTTTCCTATAATAATTCGGGTTATTATTTATTAGGAATGATCATTGAAAAGATTACTGGCATGACATTTGAAGATTATATCACTACTTTTATATTACAGCCTCTTGGCATGGTAAATACAGGAGTTTATAACAATCAGCAAATCATTTCAAAATTAGCCTCACCTTATCATTCCTCATGGGGAGAGTATACTCAGGGTGAATACATACATATGAGCTCTATCCTGTCAGCGGGTGCCATGTATTCGACGGCTGCTGATCTTTTCCTGTGGGATCAAGCGTTATACTCCGATCAATTAGTGTCTCACGATACTCTGGAGATGGCTTTTCATTCAAGTAATCTTAAATATCGATTTGGTTGGTTTTTGGACGAACGTTATGATCGCAAAAGAATGTATCATGGTGGTGCTTATCGCGGCTTCCGAAGTGAAATGCACAGATATCCAGAAGAGCAGACAACCGTCATCATGTTGACCAATTATGATTGTGTCCCCATTACCAAGTTAACGGAATCTCTATCTGGATTAGTATTCGGTGAGCCTGCTGAAATGCCGATATTCCCGCGAGCCTTTCCACTTGATGATAGCATGTATGCTGAATATATGGGGACCTATGAGGGATTTGGCTGCAAAGCGAGCGTGGAGCGTAGGGGCCAGGACTATTATTTTGTCTGGAATGATGAAGAGGTTACACCGTTCTATCCTATCTCAGAAACAAGATTCCATCATACCAAGCATGACAGTGAATTTGAATTTAAACGGAATGAACAGGGTGAGCTTTCATTTCTGGGGATAAAAAAAACAAACGAGTGCCGCAATAGCCATAAAATAGCTACTGGCACCCGCCTTTTTTCAGCTAAGGCCTAAGCCTTGGCCAAAATTATAAATTGCGTGAGCATCACGATTACCGCTGAAGACACCCCCAGCGAATTAATGATTGTTAAAGCATTTGGATAACTTTCTTTCCGAAATTGTGAGAATAAAGACACCGTCCATAACACGCTGAAAAATAACGACGACAACCCGGATACAGCTTCACTATCAATTCGTCTGCTCCGGAGAAACAATCCGGCAAGGGTGGCGACAGTATAAACAATATATATTACTAGCTCTATCGATGTGATAACGATCGCCTCGCCGGCAGAGAACAAACGCATTAACAAGTATTGAAAACCTAAACAGATAAACACAAGCTGGTTAAAAGATAGTCTCTTCACTCTCATAGCTTAGCTCCTTTAGGATATATTTTCACGAAAGACAACGCTTACATTGTACTAGTGATTGAATATATCTTCTGTGACTTTCCATACCCTGCCAAATATTAGTCAGATAATATCCTCACATACAAAAAAGGAAGTACACTTTGCGAAAAAGATACGCAAGGCATACTTCCTTTTTTTACGATTCGATTGTAGATTTAGACGGAATGGGACATCTTAGTTCCAAAATAGAATGAACAGTGGATTTATAAGATGTTTTCTTAAAATTAGGAGGTCATTGCTGTGAGAAACAAACAATCCATTGTCTTCGTGACCATACCATTATCCGAGATCAAGAAGTTCATCCTTATTGATATTGTTGCTGGATGGGTCTTTTATTTTGCTATAAAATTCCCCTTCCATTCCTTAATTGCCGCCTCTGCCGGAAGCATGTTTGGTCCTATCCTCATACGCCAATCCATGAAGTTAGTTCAAAATCGCGCCAAGTTTTAAGGTTTTAAGAACTGCTCAATCTGTTTTTTATGATGCTTATCATGTGGGATAAAACTTCTCAAGTACTTGCGAACGCTGAATTTTTTGCGATCTCCATCCTTATATTCCTGATTGAATTCCTCTTCCGTTAACCCTGCAGCTACATCTATGATTTTAGTTCTATAACGTACAAATTGTTCAATTAATGTTTGTTCAGATAATAATTTAGCATATTCTACAGCGTTAGCATTAAACTCGTTAAAATCCAACTGCTTGGTTGTGATCGGTTCCCGGAGAATTATTTTCTTAATCGCACCTTCATAAAAATATTTATCCCATAACATGAGATGACAGATGATATCCTTTAAAGTCCATTTACCAGCTGCAATAGGCTGATTCCAATGTTTGTCTGATACTTCACCTAAAGATTCAACGAACGGGATGAGGGACTTAAATTCGAGTAACATTTGCTCATTTGTTTTTGCAGCCAGAGAGATCAACCTCCACATGAAAAATAAAATAATTCAGTCACAACATCTATGCTGCGTCATCCGCAGAAGCTGCGGCCAGATCCGTATCGGTAGAGTCAGGATTCAGCCAAATCTCAATCAACTCATGGGTACGCTTCACATCATTTTCGTCAAGCATGTAATACCATTGATCCTTCCGTCTGCCCTCACCCTGCAACATATGGCTTGTGATCTCAGGAGTACCCCCTTCAAGAATTACTCTTTTCGCCAAATCAAGAATAAAGTCTGACTTCATATTGGTTTGGAAATTACTGCCTGCTATTTCGATGATTTTCTGTATATTAAGGATATTATCTACTCTCTTCATCCGTTCAAGCGCAGATTTCAAAAAGATCCGCTGCCGCTCCGTTCGTTTAAAATCAGAATCCTCGCGGTATCTTACATACATTAATGCTTCAGCGCCAGAATAAATCGGTTTGTTCGGTTCAATTCTTAATTTCTCATGATCCGGGCTCTTGTTCTCAATCACCTTGGTAATCGGAAGTTCAACACCCCCTAGAGCATCTGTAACGCCCACAAGACCGTTAAAATTAATAGTAGCGTAATATTCGATAGGCGCGTTTAATAAATTTTTAACGGTGTCTACGCTCATCTGAGGACCGCCATAGGAATGAGCTGCATTAATCTTGGTTTCTTTCCTAGCTCCTTTAACCTTTTCCGCTCCGATAATTTCTGCATAGGAATCACGAGGGATCGACACGAACAATACTTTATGATCAACTGGCCGGATCACAGTATATATAATCGAATCAGAAAGCCCGTTCTCTTTTCCCCGCTGATCAGTACCCAATAGGAGGATAGAAAATGGACGATCCTTGTTATCCGCCGTTGGCTGTAATCCGGGAGCTTCAGCGTTTTCATTATTCTCCAAAGGAACGTATGATCCATCAAGCGTGTGTTCAATAGTCGGAGCCACAACATTATTAAATCCGAAAATCAGCAGTTCTTTACGAAAAACATAAGATCCTAGCCCAGCAATAAGTACGATAGCAAGCGTAAATAACCAGATCTTTTTTTTCTTGCTGGTCTTAGTTTTCTTCTTCACCTTTTTTTTCTCAATTCTACTTAAAGAAAATGAAGAAGCTGAATGGGTAGTCTGTTTATTTTTCATTCGGATCCTTAACCCTTCCTGATGACGGATTCTACCAGCCGATAATAGGGAATCATGTAGGTTGTCTCAAAGCCTAATCTATGCGCTAAGTTGAAAGAACCCTCGTTATCCAGACGACACGCCCACACCGGCTCAAGCTGATGTTCTAGACAGTATTCTATTAAGGCTGAACAGACCGCGTAGGCATAGCCCTTCCCCCGATGTGCTTCTGAAGTTTCTATGCCTATTTCCAGTTGATGCTCATTAACAAAACCCGAAAATGCCGTAGAGGCAATTTCCCCAGCGTCAAGAATATTGAAGCCCAGCCCCTCAGCAAGAAATTGCTCTTCATTCCTCCAAAACGCCTTAGGATTGACACCTCCTGTTGCCGCCAAAAACCGTTCTTTGTTCATTCGCACCACTTCAAGGTCTTGGTTAAGATAAGAAGCTTTCTGTTTCAGATATTTCTCGCGGTTAAAGCTGAAGTTGACCCTTGTATTTCTATGGAGCATTTCCTGTTCACTCCAATGAGCGATAACTTCCGGCCAGCCTCCCGCTGGATCAGCCTGCAGCAACTCTTGATGATGCCGAATCATATTTTTATTGGTTATGTAATCAAAAAGATCGCGCTTAAACTCTTCATTATCCGACTCTCCAATTAATAAAGACATTCCACAAGGGTGTGCAATGTAAAAAGCACGCGGGTTAACGATATCGTCAACATATACGCTGCCAGGTATGACTTGTTTAACCACTGACTCAGCAAACATCGTATTTATTTTCACTTTTCCTAAAGGCTCAATAGCTTTGTAATAATCGTTACTCTCTAGTCGTTTCATAATTTTCTCCTTAGATATCACGTAATGTTTTGATAGATAACCACCAGTATGTGAGGATATTTTTTTGCCGGATGACACTGTTACCTAAAATATCCCATTATTATAGACGATCTTAGGGTCGATAAGTTTCTATTTATAAGAAATTTGTGAGACAAAAAAAGACCATATCCTATCAAGGATTGGTCTACCCTATTTATTAATGATGATCTTAGGTTTTTTTCACAATCATATCGATCTCACTCTTGAGTAAAAGATATCTGACGACACTTCTCATGATCGGAACTTTAGTCAACTTATGCTGATCTACATAACTTTTCATTTGGTCTTTAGACAGCCCGAGCAAGCTTCCCGCTTCAGACACCGTCAATACTTCTTTGTTACTTGTAGCGTTAAAGGTTTTCTTAACTTTTAAATTCCAGTCTTCAAACACCTGCATTTACATCCGCCACCTTTCTATAAAAAAATCCCCAAACGATACGTTTGGGGATTCATTTTACTACTTACAGTTTTACAACATTCTCAGCTTGTTGACCACGATTACCTTGAACTACGTTAAATTCTACACGTTGTCCTTCATCCAGGGACTTGAATCCGTCACCAGTAATTGCGCTGAAATGTACGAATACATCTTCTCCACCTTCAACCTCGATAAAACCAAAACCTTTGTCTGCGTTAAACCATTTCACTGTTCCTGTTTGCATAATATAATTACCACCTTATTTTTATTTACATGTTATTCTTATCCTCAAAAAATCTCTTGCAAAATCTCTAAAAAAATAAAAATTCACATATGGTACAAGGTTATTAACGTCTAAAGAATAACCCTCTACGCTATGTGAATTCGCCAGGTAAATACTTTCGATAGATTGATTATAACACAGCTAACACCAAATAGATACTCTTCTGCATTATGAAGAAAATGGGAGGTAAGAAGGAGCTGTGCCATAATTGATTCTACGAGCGGTGACTGACCTCCTCACTTTCAAAATCCTAAAATCAACAAAACAGCGATTCTTCTGTTATCGAAGAATCGCTGTTCGGCGTTTTTTGGTCATTCGCGGCCTGCTACGACTACACATTCATTATCCTACGGGGCTTTCGGACTCGGTAGACGTTATTTACATGTTTTAATTCTTTACCGCTAGATTTCGGACTCCAGTGACGCTATTCCTTGGAAAGAGGCTCATAATAAGCATTTTTTAGGCCAATAGCTGCACTGGAGTCCGATAACATTCCAAATATCGGATAATCGTACGTTTAAGGACCACTGTGTCCGTTAGCAGGTTACTAAGCGTATTTTCCAGTGACTAAGCATGTGCTTTCGACACAGCAGTCATTTCATAGTTTTAGGTGCCAGCCCTTCTCTATATTTGAAAAGGCAATCTAAATTTTAAAGTAAGATAATTTATCCAACAGGTCTTGCACCATTGAGCTGAGTGACTCCGACGAGGCTGAGATCTCTTCCATAGAAGCAAGCTGCTCCTCAGAGGCTGCTGCCACACTTTGGGAGTCCGAGGAAGCTTCCGAAGCAAGATCGGCTAATTGTTTAACGGTAACTGAAATTTGCTCCGTTCCCGCGGTCATCTGCTGTGCAGCTGCTGAGACCTCTTGGATCTGATCGGTTACCTGTGTCATCTCTGTCAGAATCGACGTAAATAAAAGATCACTATCAGATACACTCTGCACACCAAGAATTACTTTTTCATTGCCGACAGCCATCGCTTGTGAAGCTTGATTAGTATCTTGCACCACATCTTCAACCAAAGCAGTAACTTGTTCGGCAGCTTTTTTAGTCTGATCTGCCAGCATGCGAATTTCTGAGGCCACCACCGCAAAACCTCGGCCATGTTCACCCACTCTGGACGCCTCAATAGCCGCATTTAGTGCCAACAGATTGGTCTGTTTACTTATGTTCGAAATCAAGCCGATAATCCCGCTGATCTGAGCAGATCGTTCGCCTAAACGTTCAATCGCCAGACTTGTCTCATCTACAGACAGCTTTAACTCCGACATTTGATTCACTGCCATTTGCAGCTGGGCACTGCCCTTTTTCGTCTGATCGGTAACTTCATCTGCAGACGCAGACACCGATGACGAAGAGTCAGCGATCCGTTGCACTCCAACATTCAGCTCGCTCATCGCCATTGAAGAATCACCCGCATAATCATTCTGCAGCTGCGCTCCTTCGGCTACTCGTCCAATTGCCACAGCAATTTGTTCAGCAGCTTTTCCAGTCTGCTCAGCGTTAGCTGTCAGCTCTTCAGAGGTAGCTCCGACGGACATTGATAGATCAGCGACAAGTCCAAACATTTCTCGAAGCTTATGGGTCATATGATTAAAATGTGTAGCCATTTTGCCGAATTCATCATCATTTCGAACCTGCAGGGTTTGAGTCAAATCCCCCAGAGACATCAGCTGCAATTTCTCAGATAACAAACGAAGCGGTTTAACTACCATCAACCATAGTTGAAGACCAACAATAACAGCTAAAATCAAAATCCCAATAATCATAATGATAAAAAATTCTGTTTTAGCTTGTTCATAATCAGCCATGATAACATCCTTAGAGATCGCTGTCTGTGTGTACCAGACCTGGTCACTTCCAGGCATTGGTATCGGAACAAAAGTCCGCAGCACGTCTTCTCCCTTGGAATTTATCGTGTATCCCAGTTTGGCCTCCCCATTCTTCACACGCTTCCACAGTACTGTTTTATCTTCTGTATCACCGAATTCTTTGAGTACACTTTGAGGATCATTTGGGTTGGCTGCATATTTGCCATTACCAGTGATTAAAGAAACATAACCTCCCAGAGGTTTATAGTTAACGGCTTCTTCCTGCAATTGGGTTAACGAAACATCGAACCCTACAGTCCCCAGAAATGCACCCGTTTTATCCAAAATTGGCAGCATGACCGAAATCATCTCTATAGCTCCACCAGTCGTCTCATAGGAGTAGGGTTCAATATATACCGGTTTTTTCTCTTTTTTTGGTAAAAGGTAATAATCACCCGCACCTTCTACATCATAATTCTTTAAGGGTTCAACCTTTATTGCACCTTGATTTCTAAAGACATAAGGAATAAAACGCCCCGTACCATCATCATATGGCATCTTATTTATATTAGCCTGATCGTTCTGATCAAAAGCATTGGGTTCCCATAATATGCTCATCCCAAAAATTTCTGGTCTGTGCTCAAGCATAGTTTTCATTGTAGAAACAACATCTTCACGGTCCAAGGTTTGACGTTCTCTTGATTCAAGGAGTACTTCAGCGAGCGCTTCACCCGTCGACTGAATGTCTATCATTCTATTCTGAATGGTCTCCGCATAACTTTTTCCTGCGACCTCTGCCTGAAGTTCACCGTTGGATATGCTCACACTACGCAGATTAGCCAGGTTTGCGACTAAACTAAAGAAAAAGATCACAATAATTACTAAACTTACCACCATAACAAATTTAAACGTTAATGAAAGCCTTCGATACAATGCCATCTGAACAACTCCACTCTAGGATAATATATCTTTAATCGACAAAATACGACCTCTATTCAATAGGACTTATTACCTATAATTCAAGGGATGAAAATTTAAAATTCTATCCATTCCAAAAGTATGTTTAAATAAAAGTAGCCTAATCAAAAAATAACATAATACAAAGGAGTTCATGCCGATGGAAATATCCTCTTTTTTGTTGCCAAAAGATCAAGTCGCCTATATCACTAACTCACTATCCATGCTGGAAGCCTTAGAACAATTAGAACAGCACCATTACACGGCTATCCCTATTATTGATAATGAAGGAAAATATGTAGGAACACTTTCGGAGGGTGATCTATTGTGGAAGCTGAAAAACACAGCAGATTTAACCTTTGACAATATAGGGGAAATTCCAGTAAGCGACATCCAAAAGCATGTTCATAACGAAAGTGTTCTCATTAATGCAGAAATGGAGGATATGCTGACGCTTGCTGCGGATCAGAATTTCGTTCCTGTGATTGATAATGAGGGTGTATTTGTTGGAATTATTAGGAGAAAAGATATCATTGAATATTACACTCGCAACATTACAGATTAATAAAAAATGACCAATCTCCATTACGGAGACTGGTCATTTTATTTTTCATCAAAATTACAGTTCAGTCAGGATAATCGTTCCTTGTGGGGTAATCGCTAAAGTATGCTCATATTGTGCTGACAATCCGCCGTCAATGGTACGCGCAGTCCAACCATCCGCATCAATTTTTGTTCTGTAACTGCCTGTGTTCAGCATGGGCTCAATGGTAAATACCATCCCCTCTTTAAGACGAGGCCCTCTCCCTGCTGGACCATAGTGAGGTACTTCCGGAGCTTCATGCATTTCTGAACCGATCCCGTGGCCAATAAAATCACGCACTACAGAAAACCCGTTAGACTCTGCATAAACTTGGATGGCATGCGCAACATCGCCAATACGGTTGCCTGCAACCGCCTGCTCGATTCCACGGAATAAAGATTCCTTAGTAGTGTCTAGAAGTTTGGTCGCCTGTTCACTAATATTGCCAATCCCGTAAGACCAGGCCGAATCTGCCAACCAGCCGTTTAAGTTAACAACCATGTCAATGGTTACGATATCCCCGTCTTTTAGCGGCTCTTTTTTCGGGAATCCGTGGCATATTACATCATTTACAGATGCACAGGTTGCGTACGGGTACCCATTATATCCTTTTTGCTCAGGAGTAGCTCCTTGAGACAATATAAATTTTTCTGCAAATTCATCAATTTCCCAGGTCGTAATACCAGGCTGCAAAATTTGCGCAATTTGACGATGACATTCAGCGAGAATTTTTCCCGCCGCACGCATTTTTTCGATCTCTTCCATCGTTTTCATGATAATCATAATATCGCCTCTTCTGTACAGAACACATCGCTCTCGGGCAACGGTTCTTCTTTTGTATTTAGTTTACCCTTTATATTATGAAAGAAAATCGCGAGAAATCCAAATCATTAGGCAAAAAAAATTATATTTTCCTTCCTGAATCTAAAAATAACATCATTTCTTATGAGAATGTTAGATGAAAGACGAGTGCCTTATCAGCTTTCTCTTATCTTTCTAATAAAACATAAAGTTATTGTTATCGTTAAATTATTTATTATTCCTAAAAATTCCTTTATATGTTATATTCAAAATAACTGAGGAGGTGATACATGCCTGTAATTGAGTGCATTTACTGCAACCACCTGGAGGATACGCATAATCAAAGAAGCAACCCTATTTGATTAAGGAGGAAATGTTGATGAAATTCAGAAAGCATTTTTCGTTCCGGAAAATCAGTTTGTTAGTATTAATTAGTATCCTTACTCTTTCTATTTCTTTACCTCAACAGCAGGCAGCGGCAGCAAACACTTCTGTTAAAGGTTTTTATGTAAGCGGTGCCACTTTATACGATGCCACCGGCAGTCCTTTTGTAATGCGCGGGGTTAATCATGCACACACTTGGTACAAAAACGATCTGGCTACTGCAATACCGGCCATCGCAGCGACTGGCTCCAATACCGTCAGAATTGTACTTTCTAATGGCAGCAAGTGGTCTCTCGATACTTTAGCTGATGTCCAAAATATTCTAAAGCTTTGTGATCAGTATAAAATGATTGCCATGCTGGAAGTGCATGATGCTACGGGCTCAGACAACACCTCTGACCTTAACGCTGCAGTAAACTATTGGATCAGCATCAAGGATGCTTTGATCGGTAAAGAAGATCGTGTCATTGTGAATATTGCTAATGAATGGTACGGTTCTTGGAACACTGCAACATGGGCCAGTGGATACCAAGCGGCAATTCCTGCGTTAAGAAATGCGGGCATTAAGAACACTTTAGTTGTAGATGCAGCGGGATGGGGTCAATACCCACAATCTATTTTCACTAGTGGTCAGGCTGTATTTAATTCAGATACCTTAAAAAACACTATTTTCTCAATTCATATGTACGAATATGCTGGAGGTAATGCTGCTACAGTCAAGAGTAATATCGATAGTGCCTTGGCTATTGGAGCCCCTGTGATTATCGGCGAATTCGGTGACAAGCACACGGGTGGAGATGTCGATGAAGCCACCATTATGAGCTACACGAAGGAAAAAAAGGTGGGCTGGCTCGCCTGGTCCTGGTATGGTAATGGCGGAGGCGTTGAATATCTGGATCTAGCCAGCGGTCCAGCAGGAACACTCAGCAACTGGGGAAATACAGTCGTTAATGGAGCAAACGGAACCTTAGCAACCTCCGTGCTTAATAAAATTTACACAACACCTGGTTACCAACCTGTACCGGATGGTGGCACTACACCAACACCAACACCTACACCAACACCTACGCCTACGCCTACACCTACACCTACACCTACACCTACACCTACGCCAACAGCTACAGTAACACCTACAGCCACTCCTACCGGCTCGCCATCCAGTAATCTGGCACTTTACTACCGTGCAGCAGATACCAATGCTACTGATAACTCAATCAAGCCCTACTTCAACATCTATAACAACGGAACAACGGCAGTCAATTTAAATGGACTGAAAATTCGTTATTACTTTACTAAAGATGGAAGCGCCTCTCTCAATGGAGTAATCGATTGGGCGCAGGTCGGTGCTTCTAATATATCGGTTGCCCTCGGGTCCACAAGTGGGACGAACGCCGACTCTTACGTTGAGCTTACTTTCAATGCTAGCGCGGGCTCCATACCTGCCGGTGGGCAGTCAGGAGAAATCCAATTACGCGTGCACAAAAGCGACTGGTCTAACTTCAATGAAGCAAATGACTATTCGTTCGATCCAACCAAAGTTTCCTTCAGCACTTGGAACAAAGTAACCCTGTATCAAAACGATGTACTGATCTCCGGTATCGCTCCTTAAACACATAAACCAGCGAGCCTCCCGGAATTGGAGACTTGCTGGTTTTTAAATTGAATCTGTTGTAGCGCAGATGTTGGGATCTTACTAGATTATTGTAGATCAAATGAAGGCTGTTGCTAGATTTGTCAGTCAACGGTGATCTACTGCTGTTAGCCTGCTCCCGGAATGTTACTACTCTGATGTTAGTCTACCGCTGGACTGTTACTACTTTGATGTTAGTCTACTGCCGCTCGTCTATTGTTCCGCTAGTCGGTTGCTTCTCTTTTATTTGGCTGTTCTGCGTACTACTCCACTATTGCTCCTACTGATCTAATCTAATTTTACTCTTTCACCATCTAATGTTATTTTACTATCGATGTAATTCGACCCTTTCACCACTCTGATGTTAGTCTACTGTCGCTCGTCTATTGTTCCGATAGTCGGTTGCTTCTCTTTTATTTGGCTGTTCTGCTTTACTTCACTATTGCTCCTGCTGTTCTGCGTATTACTCTACAATTGCTCCTACTGAGCTAATTTCACTCTGTCCCACTATCTAATATGACCCTTTCACTACTCTAATGTTAGTCTACTACCGCTCGTCTGCGCTCATCTGCCGTTCTTTACCTTTTGAGCGCTTTGTTGTGATTTTCGGACTCAGATGACGCTATTTTTGCGATTTAAGCCGTTCTGAGCAACTTTCGGACTGGAGAGCCGCTATTCCTCTGAAAAAGGCCTATTTCGGCCTCTTTTCATCCCCATAACGGCGCTGGTGTCCGAATACTCGGCAAATTGGCAAGATTTCAGGAAATAAGGGCTCCTGAGTCCGTCACCTTGTTAATCTACTGCCGCTCGTCTATGCTCATAAACTGCTCTACTATCGCTCATCAACTACTCTTCTACTACTCTTCTACTTCTCTTCTGCACTCATCTGCTGCTCATCTGCCGTTCTTTACCTTTGGAGCGCTTTGTTGTGATTTTCGGACTCAGATGACGCTATTTTTGCGATTTAAGCCGTTCTGAGCAACTTTCGGACTGGAGAGCCGCTATTCCTCTGAAAAAGGCCTATTTCGGCCTCTTTTCATCCCCATAACGGCGCTGGTGTCCGAATACTCGGCAAATTGGTAAGATTTCAGGAAATAAGGGCTCCTGAGTCCGTCACCTTGTTAGTCTACTGCCGCTCGTTGCGCTCATCTACTGCTCATCTACTGCTCATCTACTGCTCTACTCATCTAATACTCATCTGCTACTCGTCTGCGCTCATCTGCTGCTTATCTACTGCTTATCTGCTGCTCTTTTACTCTTGTCTACCGTTCTTTACCTCTGGAGCATTATGTGTACGACACGACACCCCGCGCATCTAACTACGACCAAACCACAAAAATCCCGGCAGCCATCAACTGGCCCCGGGACATTTTTAAATCTACTTTCATTTAGTCATGGAAATTAAGTCCAGAGGTAACGGCTTTAACATAATCTGCACGGATCACGAAATCTCCAAAATGCTCGCCTTGTTGACGTTCTTTGGCATATCGGTGAAGAATAGGTTCAAGCGTCTCTAGGATCTCCTTCTCATCTATGTTTTCTTTATACATTTTATTGAGGCGATCACCCGTAAAGCCTGCTCCTAAATACATATTGTATCTGCCAGGAGCCTTGCCGATAAACGAGATTTCACCCAGCGCCGGTCTAGCACAGCCATTAGGGCAGCCGGTCATTCGGATCACAATTTCCTCGTCACGCAAACCAGCCTTATCTATAACAAGCTCCAGCTTATCTATCAACGAAGGCAGATAGCGTTCCGCTTCAGCCATCGCAAGTCCGCAGGTTGGCAGTGCTACACAGGACATGGAGCTGCGTCGCAATGCAGAAAGATGTGCTCCATCTGTTAGTCCATGCTGTTTAGCCAGCTCAGCTACTTTGCGTTTTTTGGCAGTAGTGACGTTGGCAATCGTTAGATTCTGATTCGGCGTTAGCCGGAAATCTCCAGTATGAATCTTAGCAATCTCCCGCAAGCCACTCATCAAGGTGTATCCTTCTTGGTCATGAATCCGTCCGCTTTGGATATAAAGTGTCAGATTCCATTTTCCGTTGGTCCCCTTCACCCAGCCGTAACGGTCTCCGTTGTGATCAAAATGATAATCACGTGCTGCTTCAAGCTGCCATCCGAGTCTTTCATGCAGTTCGTCTACGAACCAATCCAGACCATGGCGGTCAATTGTATATTTGAACCGTGCATTTTTGCGGACAGAACGATTACCATAATCCCGCTGGATCGTTACGGTCTTTTCTGCCACATCAATCAACTGTTCCGGACGGCAAAAACCAATTATACGTCCCAACTGAGGATAAGTACTGGTATCGCCATGAGTCATCCCCATACCGCCGCCTACAGAAACGTTGAAGCCGACTAGTTTCTCATTTTCCAGAATAGCGATAAAACCCAGATCTTGCGAGAATACATCCACATCATTAGAAGGAGGCACCGCTAGACCAATCTTGAATTTACGCGGTAAATATACCGGTCCATAGATCGGTTCTACTTCCGCACGTTCGCCTAAGCTATCTACTACCTTCTCACCGTCCAACCAGATTTCATGGTAAGCAGGCGTACGTGGTGATAAGTGATCACTTACTTTGCGCGCCCATTCGTAGACCTCTGCATGCACCTCTGACTGGTAAGGATTCGGATTACTCATTACGTTACGGTTAACATCGCCGCAAGCTGCCAGCGTCGTCATCAGCGTATCATTAATGCTGCGGATGGTTTTCTTAAGATTCCATTTGAGTACCCCATGCATTTGAAACGCCTGTCTGGTAGTCAGACGTAAGGTTCCATTGCCGTATTTTTGTGCCAGATCATCCATCACTAGCCACTGCTCTGGTGTCGCTACCCCGCCTGGGGCAACTACACGAAGCATGAACTGGAATGCAGGCTCCAGCTTTTGCCGTTCACGCTCGTTGCGTAAATCCCGATCGTCCTGCATATAGCTTCCGTGAAATTTCAGCAGCCGATTATCATCTTCCGGCAAGCCTCCGGTAATCGGATTGCTTAATGTCTCAACAAGCGCGCCCCGCAGATAGTTACTCTCTTGCTTAATGTGCTCAACATCGCTTGGAGGCCCGCCGATCGGCTTAACCTTTTCATTGTTTGCCATTGTTGTTATCTCCCCCCGAAGTCATTCGATAACTTTCCTCTATCCATTAGTAAACATCACGTTGGTAGCGCTGCGCCTGCTGCATATTATCCAAATAAGCTGCCGCTTCTTCAGGACTCAAACCACCCTCATGCTGGATGACAGTAATCAGAGCAGAATGAACATCATGTGCCATATGCTTCTCGTCTCCGCAAATGTAAATATGAGCTCCCGCTTGCAGCCATTCGTAGACCTCGCGGCTCTTTTCCAGAATGCGATGCTGAACATATACTTTCTCTTCGGTATCACGGGAGAAAGCAACATCCAGCTTAGTTAACAAGCCGTCTTTAAGCATTCTCTGCCAGTCCGTCTGATAGAGGAAGTCCGTCACAAAATGCCGATCTCCGTAGAACAGCCATGATTTACCTTCCGCCCCAAGCTCGCCACGTTCCTCCAGGAAAGAGCGGAAGGGTGCAACACCTGTGCCCGGTCCAATCATAATGATCGGTGCATCAGGATTCGTCGGAAGCTTAAAGTTCGGATTATGTTGAATGTAGATGGGCAACGTATCTCCCGGCTGGACTCTTTCAGCACAATGTACCGAGCAGACCCCATAACGCTCACGGCCATGTGCCTCATAACGTACAGCTCTAACCGTTAAATGAACCTCATCTGGATTAGCTTTATAGCTGCTGGCAATTGAATAGAGTCGTGCCGGAAGCTTGCGCAAAATAGTCACAAAGCTACTGGCCGAACCCTCCCATGGAGAGAAGTCCTGAACTAAATCGAGCAGATCGCGGCCTTGAATATATTCCTTAAGCTGTTGCGCACGTTCTGGCGACAATAGATCACTTAGTTGGTTAGAAGAAGATAACTTCGCCGCTTGTTCAAGTAACGGTTTGGTCAATACAGTGATTTCATAGTGGTGAAGAAGGGCCTCACGTAAGGTGCCGTCTTCCCCTTTTTTATTAAATGGAACAATATCATTAGAATTCCAGCCCATAGTATGAATAATAGCGTCTACCAATTCAGGATGATTCTCCGGATAGACACCCAGCGCATCCCCTGGTTCAAATTGTATGTTCGAGCCTTCTAGGGATAGTTCCAAATGGCGGGTCTCCCGGTCAGAACCACGTCCGTTCAGATTAAGGTTCTCTAATACTTCCGCTTTAAAAGGATTGTTACGGGTATACAAAGGCTCCTGAGAATTTGCGTCTTCCGCAGCTTGAACCGCTTTTGCCGCAATGGCCGGAGCATTTAAATGTGCATTTAACGCACTAATGACGCCTTCAAACCACTCGGTAACCGAATCATCATAATCAAGATCACAATCCACACGTGGACTTAACCGCTTGCCGCCAAGTTCCTCAAGCCGCTGATCGAAGTCCTTGCCGGTCTGACAAAAGAATTCATAGGAGGTATCCCCCAGTGCCAGCACTGAGAACTTCAGATTCTCTAATTGAGGAGCTCTTTTGCTATAGAGAAATTCATGGAACATCCGTGCATTATCTGGCGGCTCGCCTTCACCATGTGTACTGACCAGCAATAGGAGGTTCTCAACCTTCTTAAGCGCATTGGGCTTAAAGCTGTTCATCGCAGTGAGTGTGACCTGAAATCCTTGCTCCTCCAGCTTGCGGGACAAGCTCCCAGCCAGCCGTTGGCAGTTCCCTGTCTGGGACCCAAACAACACGGTCACTTCACGTGAAGCTGCAGGTTGACTAACGGCACTACCTTCCACATTTCCTATCGTATTTGATTGTACTGCTTGAACCCCGGCACCTGCCGATGGTGCAGTAGTAAAGCCCATGGCTGACAAATAACCGCTAAGCCATATTTGCTGTGTCTCCGTTAAGGATGGTAGAAGACGATTGAGTAGCTCGACTTGGCTCTCGTTAAAAGGACTGTTCGTTACCTGTAGTTGCAACAATATCCACCTCTCCTAAACATGAAATCTTCTGATGATCCGTACCTCATGAAATCAGGCTATCACAATAATTGTAAACGATCAATGATGTCGATTTACCCTAATAATTGTATTTTATTGAAAAATAATCTATAAAGTACTTAAAAACCGATCAAAACAGTATGATTTAACCTGTTTTGATCGGTTTCATTATAAAAAGTGATACTATTTATAAAATATTGTGATAAATAAAAGCTATAATTTTTGCTTACTTTCGGGAAATAACACCTCGCCGCTCCCCGTCTTAATCTTCACTATCTCCTCAAGCGTATTCGACAGCTCGCCGGGTGGATAAGGTTTAGTTAAATATTTTTGAATTACATCGTTTAATTGATTCTTATCCGATTGATCCAGAGCAGAAGAAATAACGATAGGTATATTTTCAGTTCTTGGATCTTCTTTAAGCATTCGGATCAAATCCCAGCCATCCAGCTCTTCACCCAACATCAAATCTACCACAATCGCCACAAATGGTGTTTTCAAGGCCTGATCAAAAGCTTGCTGTGGATGGTAATGATGGGTAACACGGAAGCCCTTCCCTTTAAGCTCTTCTGATAAAAGCAACGATAGACTGTAATCATCTTCAACGATCATCACATTAGGCTTGAGCTCTTTATCGGTGCTCCATTTATTAAGCTCATCCTGTTGCCGGCTCGCTTCCGCATGGAGGATAGGGAGGCTAAACCAGACGGTAGTGCCCTCTCCTTCAACGGAATCTATACCGATATTTCCCTTTTGCTTCTCAATAATCTCCTTACAGATGGCAAGCCCGAGTCCTGTTCCTCCAATTCTTTTAGAGGCGCTATTATCCACTCTTCTGAATTTTTGGAATAGCTGTCCTATTTGATCCTTAGGAATGCCAAGACCATTATCCTGGATACGTACAATAATTCTATCCGACTCGTTATGCAGCAGTACTTTAACTTCATTGTTATCAGGCGAGAATTTAATCGCATTACTTAACAGATTCGTCAGAACTTGGACAATCTTATCCTTGTCCACGTCAACATCCGCATTCAAAGCCTCATCCACTAGGAGTACATGATGGGTACTGCTCAGTTTATATTGATCAATTACGCCTAATACAATTTCACTGAGATTCAAATGCTCCGTGATATATTGCTGCTTACCTGACTCCATTCTCTGCAAATCAAGAAAATCATTAATGAGCTCCGTCAGTCGTTTAGCTTCTTTATGAATCGTCTCCAGATATTTAAGCTGCTTCTCAGGCTTCATGGTCTTAGATAATAACAGTTCTGTGAAACCAAGTACACTCGATAGCGGTGTTCTTAGCTCATGACTTACCGTACTGACAAGATCAGATTTCATAAGGTCCAGCTCATATTCTCTAGTGATATCTCTGTAGACAAACAATGTACCAATACGCAGTTCGCGACGGAATACAGGGATCGCATACACATCAATATGCTTCATCGATTCAGTTCCAATGGAGTATTGCATGCTGCTCGATTCCAGAGCATCCTCAGCAATCGCTTTTTCAAAAAACATCCGAAGTTCATGATTCTCATTCGAGTGCTCAATGAAATAATCCATCCATTTCTGACGGGGAATCAAAGCTCCTTCTGTCCACTCATAATTAAAAATGTTGCTCAACGCTTTATTCATCTGCAGGAGCATACCTTCTGTATTCACAAATTGTATGCCCTCGTTCACATTATTTACGATGTCCCGATTCAGCTTTCGTCCATGTTCAATCTCTTCATACATGAATAAACGTTCAATCGCCAGCGCTACGCGGTTCATCATCCCTTGAACCTCATTAATCTCTTCTTTGCTGAAGGAATGACCAATCCGGCTGCCACAGAACACTGCAAGAATCTCATCCTCTGCGTTCACAACAGTAGTGTAGAAGTCGTAAACATAGACCTCACTCGCAGAAATCCCTTGCTCTGATTGTGTGGCCAGGCGCTTGATTAGGTACGTTTTTTCCGCTTGCAAGCGATATAACATCTCATTATTCTCATGATCAAGATAACGCTCCACATTCTCCTGTGGAATGCCTTTCACAGCCGCGATATTATCTTTCACAAGCAGGAAGAAACTCGAATCAAAGGCATACAGGCGATGCATAAACTCAATAAACTTATCGGCAAATTCATGTTTATCCAAAGTATAAGTAATATCATGATTCAGCTGATTATTTAGCTCTAGCATCATCTTGGTCTGTTCTGTGTTTTTTAACGTTTCGGCTAGCTCCTGCTGCACGCTTTTCATTGAGGTGATATCGTTCGCAATAAGGATGTATTGATAAATCACACCCTCTTCATTCAGGTAAGGCACAATCGTCAGATGCAGCCAGATGGGCAATCCGTCTTTGGCTAGAATCTGCAGCTCATTGTTCCACACTCCGCCTGTATTTAATTTGTTAAAGATTTTCTGATAACCCTCATCAGAGAGATTATAAAGTTCAAATAACTTATAGGTGTAACCGATAATCTCAGACTTTTTATAGCGGGTATATCCACTTAAATTATCATTCGCGTAGGTAAAGACACCTTTAGCAGTAAGGATCCCCACCGCAGACGATTGATCCAAGGCTTTCATCATACTCTCAATTTCACTAAGCGAGCGCTGCAGCCTATATTGCTGATCCTGAAGTTCATCCTGCTGCGCATGCAGCTCTTCATTCTGCATCATCAATTCTTCTTCTTTATCTTGAATACTTCTAGCCATATTTAGAAAAGCATCATAAAGTCGGCCAATTTCATCTTGATTCTTAAGCTTGCCCAGAAGAATTTCTTCTCCTGCAGCCAGGGAATGGGTTGCCCCTTCCAGCTTCAGAATAGGATCTATTAGGTTCTTCAGAATCCGCCAGATCATAAAGGTGAAGATTAGCAGAATAATCGTGCTGAAAAAGAATGCGATAAAGGTAAACTCATTGGCACGTTTGATGTAATCCATAGCCATAGTATTTAATGCGGCATCGGATCGTTGCTTGTACTCTTTTGTATACATTAAAAAATCATTTACTGATTTCGTGTTGCCATCTGCGGATAGAGCTCTCAAAGACACATAATCGTCTGCCTCGACAAACCGAATCGCTTCCGGCAAAACTTTAGTTTTGTACTGAACATAAAAGGCCTTCAAACCATCTCTAAACAAAGCTTCTTCCGGAGATAAACTGAGATTAGAATAGGTATCCAGAATCTTATCAAAGTTAACAAGTCCTAAGTTTAAGAGCTCTAATTCATTGTTACTCTTAAGTGCGCTGAATCCCCTCGCTCGGAAAAAAACCTCATTTAACGCAGTCGCCAATTCGTTAATCGTGTCCGCCTTATTTTGCAGAACTTCACGGTCTCTACTTAATTTGTTCTGCTCATTGTTTATGAAAAACAAAAATACAGATCCCATAAGAATGATTAACGAAAAAACCAAGGCAATGATACGAAAATATCTATTTTTAATACTGTGATTAGAGCTGCTACCCTTTGTCACTTAGGATCCCCTCCACAATCTGCAAGAGTTCCATCGGACTAAAAGGTTTTGGCATAAAATAACGTGCGCCTGCATCTACCGCTCGAAGACGATCTACATCTTGGGCTTTGGCTGTTAACATTAAAATAGCTGTAGCCTTCTTTTTCTCATCATCCAGTTGACCTAGGACTTCAATCCCTGTCATTTCAGGCATCATATAATCCAATATCACCAAATCATAATGATCCTGTGACAATTTTGAAAGCGCCTCTAATCCGTTCTCGGCAGTGTGGATCTCCACGTCTTCCAAATCTTCTAAGGTGTCTACGATTAACATTCGTAATACTTCTTCATCATCCACTACCATTACCTTTTGCATAGCTGCCTAGTTCCCTCCGCTTTAGATCTCTCCTGGTGCTCACAACATATTCAGAACCCAATTAGAACAAAAATCTATGAGCCAACCGCTCTATCCTCGACAATAACTCAGGCATATGGACCGGTTTGACTACATAATCATCGGCACCCATCTGCAGGGCATGTACAATATCCGCCTGATTATTCCTTCCCGTCAACATGATCACTAATATATTTACTTCCGGATACGTTTTGCGGATTCTTTCCAGAACTTCTACTCCATCCAGATCAGGCATCACACCATCCAGCAAAATAATATACTTCTCATCCACGGCATACCAATCCGATTGCAGGAAATCAAGCCCATTCGCATAGCTGCTAACCTTCACCTCAGCAATATTCTCCGGCTCCCAAATGGCGAACTGACTGGTCACAATTCTCCGAATTAGCGTATCGTCATCCACAACAATCACATTCAGAACCGAATGCTTTTTAGTAGTGGATAAATGGTCCGAATAAAGCGTTGTCTGATTCCTTCCAGCATGCTTACTGGCATAAAGAGCCTGATCTGCTTCCTCAATCAATTTATCGGCTATATTCTCGGCATCTGTTACCTCAGAAATCCCGCTAGAGATAGTCACATGAAAGATTTCATTTTTCGCAAAAAAGTCAGTCGCCGCAAACCGCTCTTGAATACGTTGTATAACCAACATTGCAGATTCCGCATCCGTGTGAGGTAAAAATACTGCAAACTCTTCTCCCCCATAACGGCAAAAGGTATCCTCCAGACGGATGGAATTCTTCACAAGCTCGGAAAAGCCCTGCAGCACTTCGTCTCCGATTAGGTGACCATATGTATCATTAACGTTTTTAAAATAATCCAAATCAATCAGCGCTAACGAAAATACGCGGTTGGTCCGCTTAAAATCACCAATCAGCTGCTTCATGACTTGATTGAAGTGTTTGCGATTGAATGCGCCGGTCAAATCATCCACGATGATGGACTCCTGCCATTCTCTTTTGAGCTGAAAGCGATTTTTGATCAATACCAGAAATAAATCAATATCTACAGGCTTCGGTAAAAAATCCATCACCCCCAGCGAATACGCCTGCATTTGCGTCGCTTTGGAGTACTCCCCACTTATAATGATAATGGGAATTCGTTCTTTTTTAGCCTTGCCGATAATTTGGTTCAACACCTCAATCCCGCTTTTATCCGGTAAAAGAATATCCAGCAGAATGAGATCTGGTTTCGTTTCATAAAAGATTTTGAGTCCCCGTTCAGCAGATAAGGCAATGCTTACATAGTAATTCTGCCTCTCCAACGACTCTTTCAGATAAGCAACTAACTCTACATCATCGTCGATAAGAAGAATATCATTCTGCGTGAGCGTCTCAGCAGGTCCCTTTTTATCCAATGCTTTAACAGAGCTTGAAGCTGCCAATGAATGGACATTAAACAATGGAATCAGTGGATATAAATAATCCCCCCATTCCTCGACTGACCAACTCTTAAGACTGCTTTCCATGAAATAGGGCAGCGTATCCTCGGCAAATTGTTCGACATCTGGTAATCCGACAGTTCCAGCAGTGCCTTTTAAATTATGCAAAAAACGATAAATGTCCTTTTCCTTCACTTCCGCCTGTTCCGTCCATTCCTGGAGGGTCATCTTCGTTCTTTGCTCAACCATGTCTTTATATTTTTGTGTAGTCATATTTACTCCTTCAGACTATCATATCAAACTCTCAGTTCATCACATTTTTTATAGGCTGTCAAATGAATTTTCTATAATTTCAGCTGCCAAAATAAATATTTAATCAAACTGACAAAAAACCTTTGGTTGAAGCTTGTTTCATCATTTGCAATAATAGTTGGAATGGTTCATTCCGTATACACGGTGAAATCAACAAATACAAAGGGAGGCTGTATTCATGAAGGGGATTATTACTGTATTAGGAAAAGATAAAGTAGGGATTATCGCTAAAGTATGTACATATCTAGCCGAACACAATTTGAACATTCTGGATATTTCGCAGACGATTGTTCAAGATTATTTTAACATGATGATGATTGTAGACATTTCTAGCTCAACTAAAGCTTTTGAGAATATTGTAGAGGAATTACATTTGCTTGGCGAATCGATTGGCGTGGAAATCAAGCTTCAGCATGAGGATATTTTTAATATTATGCACCGAATCTAGGAGGATGGCTGACCATGATATCACTAGTGGAAGTACAAGAAACGAATAAGATGATTCGTGAAATGAATCTGGATGTGCGTACCATAACGATGGGGATCAGCCTCATGGATTGTGCCCACACGGATATGCGCACCTTTAATCAAAATGTATATGACAAAATCACCAGATCCGCTGAAAAGCTCGTAAAGACGGGTGAAGATCTGGAAAGACAATTTGGGGTTCCTATCGTTAACAAACGGATCTCTGTCACACCCATCGCTATTGCCGCTGGTGCGGTGAAGACAGATACCTATGTACCTGTTGCTGAAATCCTGGACAAGGCTGCAAAAGAGGTAGGCGTTAACTTTATCGGCGGCTTCTCTGCACTTGTACAAAAAGGCTGCACCAAAGGCGATCGTATTCTGATCGACAGTATTCCTGAAGCATTGGCAGTCACTGAAAGAGTCTGCTCCTCGGTCAATGTCGGTTCCTCCAGAAGTGGAATCAACATGGATGCTGTGAAATTAATGGGCGACATCATTATCCAAACTGCGGAACGCACCAAGGATCGGGATTCCATCGGCTGCGCCAAGCTGGTAGTTTTCTGTAATGCAGTTGAGGACAACCCTTTTATGGCCGGAGCATTTCACGGGGTTGGTGAACGGGAATGTGTCATCAACGTTGGCGTCAGCGGTCCTGGTGTAATCAAACGTGCGCTTGAAGAGGTTAGAGGGCAGGATTTTGAAACCTTATGTGAAACCATTAAACGGACAGCCTTCAAAGTCACACGTGTCGGTCAGCTAGTTGCTCAAGAGGCTTCCAAACGGATGAATGTTCCTTTTGGGATTATCGATCTATCCTTAGCTCCTACTCCAGAAATCGGAGATTCCATTGCCGAAATCTTTCAAGTCATGGGTCTGGAGGAAGCTGGCGCTCCGGGAACAACCGCTGCTCTGGCGATCCTAAATGACAATGTTAAAAAAGGTGGCGTAATGGCCTCCTCCTATGTAGGTGGACTTAGTGGAGCCTTTATTCCGGTCAGTGAAGATCATGGCATGATTCAAGCGGTTCAGCGGGGTGCCCTTACACTAGAGAAGCTGGAAGCTATGACCTGTGTGTGTTCCGTAGGACTGGATATGATCGCTATCCCAGGAAGCACTACCAAGGAGACCATTTCCGGCATCATCGCGGATGAAGCTGCAATCGGCATGGTGAATAACAAAACCACTGCGGTTCGCGTGATTCCAGTAATCGGCAAGGACGTTGGTGAAATGGTCGAATTTGGCGGCCTGCTCGGATATGCACCAGTTATGGCAGTGAATGGCTTCAACTGCGCGAACTTCGTTAATCGTGGCGGACGAATCCCTGCTCCAATTCATAGCTTTAAGAATTAACAGAAACCTCAAACAGCAAGTCCCTATTTGTACATAGGAGACTTGCTGTTTTTTTATATTCTAAAGCTGAGAATATTAGTTTATCTTGATTAAGCCCGTTGAATGCCGATATTAGGCGTTCCGCCAGTCAAATCGATAAATAATACATAATCATTTCCATCTGTGCCCTTCAGAACGAGACCAGTCTGACCTACAGCACCTACAGAAAAGTATCGAACCTGTTGCAGGCTGGTAGGAGCGCCTGGTGGCAATGTTGCTTGGTTCGTAGCGATCAACCGGGTTGCAGCTCTGATGGTGCCTGCCCCGCTAATTTCACCGGTTACCCCCAGATGACCGAGTATGGATTCACTGCCGTTCACATTTAGGCTTCCCATTATAGTCTGACTACCATTCAAATGCAGATTCGAATCGATAGTCTCATTTCCATTAACGTGCAGATCATTTTGAATGGTCTGACTTCCTGTAACTAGAACGCTATCGAAGGTTGGCAAGGCGATCATCCCTTTCAGGTTTTATAGTATATCTTATGTTAAACAAGCCAGCCCTGTCATAGATAGATATACAGCTTTCACTAAATCCGCTTTTTATCTTCGAGACTCTGATTAATGGTCTTATACCTAAAGTCAAAATAACCCCCTACACATATAATGATTAGCAAGACTCGGTGCTAGAGCGGACGACTGGCTCCACAGAATACAGGAGGAATTATGAAGAAGACAGCTAATAGGCTCACTCCTGAAAGGCCTTCAAGTCACGAAGTCACCATCAGCCAAGTTAATCCATCGCAACACCATAACCTCATCCTAGAGATGAACTCTTATAGAGCGGAACCTCTGCAACGGGAACTCAAACAATTAAGAATATTGCTGCTAGTTCCTACAGAGGCAAGCGGTAAAATGCCTAATGTACGACTTTTTAAAGATCAACTAAGGCATCTGGTCAAAGAAGTACTTGCTATTAAATTCCAGCATAATCTGGAGGAATATTTAGCCCATTTTCAACCTGATCTAATATTAGCTCTAGGATCGGAGACCCTATTTCCGGAGGAGAACCTCCCTGCTCTGAAAGCTTCCAACGTTCCCAAAGCGGTATGGATGGCAGATGCCGCTTGTCTTACTCCAACAGAACGTAATCTGGCATTGTTATTCGATTATATTTTCACACAGAACATAGCTAATCTGATCTATTACCAGGGTTTATGGGGCAAACACTCCAGCTATCTCCCATATGCTGCGGATACGGATCTCTATTATCCAAGACGTGTGGAGGACTGTTATCAGAGTGATGTACTCATTCTTGGCGATTTTCAAATCGATAGTGTGCTTTACACATTGGCGTATTCAGACCTACTTCAAGGCCTTAAGGTAATGATCGCCGGGCGTGGTTGGGAACCCCCCAGAAATTTCATTGATATCACCCATAGTGAAGATATGTCCAGCTATTATAATGGAGCAAAAATCGTCATCAATTGCACTGGTTCTGTGCAGCAGATTATGGAGGTCACCGCTTGCGGTGTATTTCAGTTAGTGGAGGATCATCCCCATCTTCATAATTACCGAATTGCAGAAGAAGATCTCGTTCGTTTCCAGAACTTCAAAGAGCTCTCCGATAGCTTTAAGCACTATTTTTCACATAGTGAAGAAAGAAGAATTTCTGCCTCTCGTGCCCTAAAGGAACTTAAATATAACCATTCTTATATCCAGCAAGGAAAGTTACTGCTGAGAAAAATATTCAAGGAACCATAGGGGGTGACCTGACTTGAAATGCATTGCTTTTGTATTGCCTCAGTTTCATCAGATCTCAGAGAACGATTCCTGGTGGGGTGAGGGTTTTACAGAATGGACAAATGTCAGGAAGGCTGCAGCCCTTTATCCTGAACATGATCAGCCCAAGAAGCCATTAAATAATAACTACTATGATTTAACGGATCCTAAAGTGAAACAATGGCAGGCAGAGACGGCAAGGGCTCATGGCATTTACGGTTTTTGTTATTATCACTATTGGTTTAATGGCAGGCGGCTACTGGAACAACCGGTTCAGCAGATTCTTGCGAGCAAAGAGCCTGACTTCCCCTTTTGCCTTTCTTGGGCTAACGAACCCTGGACACGTAGCTGGGATGGTACCGAAGAGGATGTCCTGATGCCACAGGAATACGGAGAAGAACGGGATTGGCGAATGCACTTTTTTGCTTTGCTGGAAGCCTTCAAAGATGATCGTTATATCCGGGTGGAGGATAAGCCTGTCTTTATCATTTATCGATCTGCTAGTATCCCGCACTGTGAAGAAATGCTTCAATATTGGCGCGAATTGGCTCTGCAGAACGGACTTAAAGGACTTCATCTGGTCCGGACACTGGGCGGTTTCCCCCTAAAGAAAGAGCAAGGATTCGATGCCAGTCTGGAATTTGAGCCGCATTACACATTCGCACATGGCGGGGTTAAGCATTTATGGAGCTCAAAGCAGGTGGAGGATCAGAGGCATATCGTAATTGATTATGATGAGTTATGGGAATCCATGTTGGAGCGGACACCCCATAGAGACGGAGAAATCATATATCCGGGAGCCTTTGTCAACTGGGATAACACACCACGTAAAGGCCCTGCCGGACAAAGCACCTTAGGCGCTAATCCTCAAAAATTCGGCCAATACCTTTCACGACAAATTGAGCGCGCCAAAAAAATGTTCAAAAGTGAATATATTTTTATCAACGCCTGGAATGAATGGGCTGAAGGGGCCTACCTAGAACCGGATGTACGTTATCAATATCAATACTTGCAAGCCGTTAAGGAAGCCTTACAGTTTCATCACAAAGAAGATCCTTCTTAGCCGTAGCGCCAGAAGGATCTTTTTCATTTTATGTTATCTTTCAGATGACTGCACTTTGGCACTTCTTGCACTCACCAATCTCCAGCCAGTTAATAAAGCAGCCACTAGACATATCGATGCCGAGGTTACAAACACTACATGCATGCCCTCGATAAATAACTCTGGCCGACCAGGAACTAGCCCTGTCACCCTATAGCCGGCTTTACTGCTCATCACTTGAAAAAGTATTGTAGTAGCAATTGTTATGCCGACAACCATACCAACATTACGAACTAACGAATTGACACTACCCGCAGAACCAAGCTGTGTTCTTGGTACCTTAGACATGACAAGCGAATTGTTCGGCGATTGAAATAGACCACTTCCTATCCCCAGCATAGCGATCCACACACCTACCAGCACAACAGAGCTTCCTACATGAAGCTGTGCTAATCCGAACTGCGCAATAACCATGACCACCAGCCCTGCAAAAGTCAAAAATTCCGAGCCTATTTTATCCGATAGCGCTCCACTCATTGGAGCCACGACTACCATACATATCGGCAGCAGCATTAACAAAAAGCCTGCATAGAATGGCGATAAATTAAGCATGTTCTGTGCATAAAACGGCGCGATAATATTGAAGCAGAAATTCGCTGTAAATACGAGAAAACCACATAAGATACTTAAAGAAAACAACGGATTCTTAAATAATGACAGCTGCAACAGCGGTTCTTTTCTGCGAAGCTCCATCCATATGAAAGCAACGAAGCTGACTACAGCAACAATTATTGATGTAACAATTAAGCTGTTACCATATCCAAGCTGTTGACCTAGTAATAATCCTGCGAACAAAGTAATAATAAAGACAGCGAACAGTAAACTGCCCGGCACATCAATCGAAGATTTCACTCTCGTTAAATCCTTAGGCAATACCTTCCAGCCAAAAAATATAGCGATCAGGCCAATAGGGACGTTTACCCAAAAGATATACTCCCAGCCTAAGGTGGAAACCATAATCCCGCCTAAACTTGGGCCAGCTATACTTCCCAGAGACACGAATGTACCAATGAAACCAAGGGCTTTGCCACGCTCCGTGGCAGGAAAGATATCCGTAACAATTCCCTGACTGTTCGCCATGGTCATCGAAGCACCTAAGGCTTGAACAACGCGTGAAGCAATTAAGGCTGGTAAGCTTACACTAAGCCCACACAGCATAGATCCAATAACAAATACAATCGTGCCAATCTTAAAAATTCGAATCTTTCCTACGATATCTCCAAGCTTGCCGAAGAAAAGGATCGCCGCACAGATCGCCATTAAATATCCTGTTGTTACCCATTCGATTTGCGCCATGGGCAGCTTCAGTTGTTTGGATAGCTCAGGCAGAGCAATATTGACAATACTACCATCAAGGGTGGACATGAACGTAAAAATATTCAGAACAATTAAGATCATCCAGCGTTTCTTCTGAATTTCTTTATCCTCCTGATAGGTTGCACTTACAGAACTCATAACTAACACCTCATTAAATATTAATAATCACTGTTTAGTTGCGCACGCAACCAAACTCACCATACCCAGTGTACAACAATTTAGTTGCGTGCGCAACGACTTTATTGTACACTTTATTTCAAGGCAACAAATGAGCGAACATATAACCCAAAGAGGTGTCTATATTGGCAAGAGAGCCTATCGGGAAGCTAATTTCCCATCTTCACCGTCAAAATCAAAAGAAACTGGTTAAGCAATTTGTCCCCTATGGAATCGGTAGTGGTGGACAGCATAGCTTTCTTAAATTGATTCTTTCTCGGCCAGGCATTACTCAGGATCAGTTAACTGCCGAATTGAAGTTCGATAAAGCAACTACAGCACGTTCTGTGAAGCAATTAGAGAATTCGGGATATATCGAGCGCAAAGACGATCCTAATGATCGACGCTCTCACCTTCTATATCCTACCCCAAAAGCCATTGATTTCTTCCCAGTTTTACAGTCCATCTTAGATGAATTTAATAAAAGCCTTGTTGGCCATTTAACCGATGAAGAAGTAGAGCAACTACATTTCCTGCTGCAAAAAATCAGCAAAAACGAAGAATAGAACATAAGAAAAAGGATGTCCCACAGCCATTAGGCTGTTGAGACATCCCACGTTTACTTTTGCTTTACGAGCTCAGTAACTTCTTCCGTAATCTCTTCTCCGCCCATACTCTTCCATTTAGCTACAAACGCATCAAAATCACTAAGCGGTGAATCACCCACAATGATATTTAAGAACGTCTCATTCTCCAGATTCTGCAGTTCCGGCCATTTAGTCTTCATAAGCCGGGTGTTCCCATAAAAGACCCCACGCACTCCCTCTATAGCAGTTGAGGTTAACACAGCTACTCCATATTTATACGCATTCGCTGCTTTCCAGCCTTCAAGATCTTTTTTGGGCTGCTCTGTTTCCGCTACCCATTGATCATAAATGAGCCGGGTATCAGAATTTAATGTATCCGGGTCTATCTTTCCGTGCAAAGCCTGCTGGATATCAGCATAATGTTTCTCAATCGCATCCCTATAATCTATCAGAAGATCGAACGGATAATAAGCACGCAGCTGAATGCCTGTCTGCGCAGAGAAATCACCCAGCTTTTTTACCTCCTCTTGATTAGGATCCTGTCTTCTTTCGAGTCTTGTAAACACGTTTAATTGCTTGATTACAGCCTCAGGATGTTCAAACCCTTTACGCACAACAAGATATCGATCTGTTACCGGCGCTAAATGAGCGACAAACTTACCGGAATCGTCAACTGGAGCTGCATATGCTCTCCATTCTGCCTTCGTATCCAAAGCCACTGCCTCTGATAAAGGATAATAAGGCATCCACCAAGGACCAAAAAACATCCCGGATTTACCTGTAATAATAGGCTCCTGAGTTTCCTTATATAGTGCAAAGTCCGGATCCAGCAACCCGCGTTTATACCAATCAGCAAGTTTAGCAAGCGCTTGTTTGGTCTCTGGTGTAATAGAGCCATACACGATATTGCCGTTGTTATCCTTAATCCAATTCGTGGGGAAAGCGTGAAATGCACTAAACACAGCATCCAGACCATTAACTAATGGTTTAGTTCCATATACGATATTTTTGTAGCCGCTTAGACCGACGGTATCTCTTTTTCCATTTCCATCAGGGTCTTTTTCAATAAAAGCTTTGGCAATTTTCTCGATGTCTTCAAAAGTTTGAGGAGGCCGCAGCTCCAGCTTCTCCAGCCAATCCTGACGTACCCAGAGCAGCACGGGAGAGTCAGCATCAATAGCTACATTCGGTAATCCATATAGTTTACCATCGCGGGAAGCGTCCTCTAATGCCTCACCCTTTGTAGAATTGTACATATCCTTGATAAGTTCAGATCCATATATTTTATAAGTCTCTGTCAAATCTTCAATCATATCATTATCAATTAATTTCTTCAGTTGATCACGATCCACAACCATGGCATCAGGCAAATCGTTGCTATCAATGGCAAGCTGTACCTTTTGCGTAAAAGCATCCTCACCCTTCGCTTCCCAGGAGTGAACCACTTTGATATTCGTAATGCTCTCTAAATAACGGGTGATTGGATTGTTATCGTTGCTGTCACCTGTATTAAGCCGCGAGTCGGGAACCTTAAACCCTACTCGGATCACAATCGGATCCTCATATTTGCTATAAGCGATAGAAGTAGCTTCATCCCCTGCCTGAGGGCTTGCAACCGAATCTACAGTACCGATATTGTCACGACATGATGTCATTCCAATGACCAGACACACTAGGAGGATAGATTTCCAAAATTTCATATTTGGTTTTTCCCCTCCGCACGGAATTCACTTGGTAATTTACCAATACGTTCTCTGAACAATCTGCTAAAATAACGATCATCCTCAAAACCGGACCGCGAAGCAATCTCACAGACGGGAAGTGTAGTCTCCAGCAGCAGTGATTTGGCAAGCTCCAGCCGCATTCCCCGTAAACATTCACCAAATGTCTCTCCGGCAAAACGAGCGAAACATTGGCTGAAATAACCACGGCTCATATTAATGACGGCTGCTACGTCGCTCTGATTGATTTTGTCACCTGCATGGCTCTGCATATAACGAACTGCACGAATAAGACAGGACATAACCTCTTTAGTTAATCCAAGTTCCAGCATTCTTCGTCCCACATGATCAGAAAATCGCCGCAGCCAGTTCTTCCAATGGCACCAGTTCAGATTATGGGAGATGTCCCTTTCCAGTTGAGCAGCATCTTCAGGCTTTAAAAGTAAAGAACTCCAGCTTTGTATTAGAGAGTGTGCAAACGCCAGAAACTGATCAGAACGGGGTTTCTGCTGAAGTATGTTTGCTACAAATTTCTCCCACTCATTTCCATCAATTGTCCACTTCAAATTCTGTGCTTGCTCCAGCAGATTATCCGACTCTTGTTTTGAGTAGGGAGCCGCTGGTTCCTTCTTTATGTCTTCATATTTCAATGAGGTCAAATCCTCAGGTTCAGGATGATAAAATAGAATACGGTGTAATTTCGCAGTGAGCTGTTCCTCCAGTTCCTGCAAGGGTTGATCTCTCAATCCACTGATCAGCGCGGTCTGCCATCGTCCGGATAGCTGGATCTTAAGCTCACGTTTGCTCTCATCTATTGAGAAACGATGTAATAAGGGCGACATCCACATCTCATGAAAAGTAATGAGCGGATTATTTTTCACGCTGGACAGCTGAAATAATTCTTCTTCATTGCACTGATGATATAGGGGCAAATACAGCAGAGCCTTATCAGCAGCCATACGTTTACTTTCCCCACGAACCAGCGCATCCCGTGTATTGTCCTCCCATTTAATACGATCGACAAGACGTCTGATGGTTTCATCCGCATTTTCCATCTCAAGCAGTGTTTTTACAATATAGTCAACGGCTCCTAAACGCATAGCCTCCTGAACATAGTCAAATTCATGATGACAAGTAAGGACAACACAGCGAATGCCTGCGAACCGTTGTCTAACCATTTTAATGAGCTCGAAGCCTGAAATGCCTGGCATGGTCAAATCCACAAATAATAAATCTACTTCCTGCTGTTGAAGCAGCTCCAAAGCAGATTTACCATCACCTGCCTCCCCAACTATAACAATCCCTAAGGATGACCAGTCGATCAGGGAAATGAAGCCTTTTCGCACGAGTCTCTCGTCATCGACAACTACAGCCTTAATCATCGAAGTCCTCCTTACCTTTCCTCGGAATCACAATGGATACAACCGTACCTTCTCCTGGATTACTGAACATCTCTAGCTTCATTTGTTCTCCATAATAGGTTCTAAGCATCCGGTTTACATATGAAAAACCAATTCCAAGTCCCCTTTTTTTCGCTCCATCATCAGACAACAGCTGATCTAATGTATCTGCATCCATCCCAGCGCCATTGTCTCTCACACATAGCTGAACCTCTCCTTCACCATGTTTCGTTATCTCAACATCTACCTTGCCATTATCGCTTAATCCATGATAAATCGAGTTCTCCACCAGAGGCTGAAGCAAAAATCTCGGGACAGCCACAGACAATACATCCTCATCAGCTTCAACGTTAAATTCAAATTCATAATCATAACGAATACGCTGCAGCTCCATATAATTTCGAATCGCTTCAATTTCCTCGCCAATGGTAACAATGATGCTTTGCTTGCCCAGATTATAATGCAGCACCTTTACAAGAAGAGTGACCAGCTTGTCGATCTCCTTCTGGCCGTTTAACCGGGCCATCCACTGTACCGTATTTAAGGTATTATGCAAAAAATGAGGATTGATCTGGCTGAGCAACTTCTCAATCTCAAATTGGCTTTTCTGTTTCTCATTATGGGCAACCGCAACAATCAGCTCATTCACCTGTTTTTTCATCTGCTGAAAGTTGGTAAGCACGAAATCAAATTCTTCCACATTCGTATAGGCTACCGGAGCGGTAACATTTTCCGCCATTCGGTTGATTTCAAGGTTGACCTTACGCAACGGACCATAAATTTTCCTCCAGATGATCCAAGCCAGAAATCCGGCAAAAAGAAGGGTGGAGAAGGCAAGTAAGATCATTTTATAAAACCAAGAATAAATTTCACTGTTGAATTCTGATTTTTTCACAACGGCAATAAGCTTCCAGCCCTGAGGACTCGCGTAACGAAACAGATGATATCCACTTAGCGTTTCATGGGTGAGATTGGAGTTGCTTCCCGCAGCTTTAATAATACTTAGCGGAAGTTTGCCATCGATCACTTTTGTACTATTACCTTGCTGATTGACCAGCAGATGATTTACTTTCATCCCGTAGGACTCCTGATTGAAGATTTTGCGAAACAAACTATAATTCGTCTCCAAATAAATATAAAGCTTATGCTGGCCCGGCACACGGACAATCCGCTGCTCCGAGAATACGAGATTATCACCAACAGCGTACATAGTGGGATGTGGTCCATAATAGTCAGCCCCGTTATATCGCATAAAAGACGGCAATGTACTGATATCAAAATTTCTGCGTGCGCTCATGTTGGTGAACAGAACGGGATCATCGCTGTCCGGCATAATGTAGGCTGTAAGTCCAATATAAGGGTTCGTAAAATTGACTAGATTGATCTTCTGGTTGATGGAATTCATCATTTGCGATTTGCGAAAAATTTGTTTTTCCTGAATAAATGAGGACATCTCCTGCACAATCTGACCGTCCAGAGCAAACTGTTTGGAGGCAAAATCCATATTGTCGATGGCATTCTCCAGGCTTGAGGCTTCCTGTCTCAGACTAGCGCTGATCCCGTTGCCAATTTTACCTGAAAGGATGGAGTAAATAGAGGTGTAGGTTACGAATCCTACTAAGAGAAGCGGAAGTAATGTTCCGATTACTAGATAGATAAATAAGGTATTGCGTAAGGATTTGACAGCTGGAGTATGACTCCGCAGGGGTACTCTTACCATCTGGATTATCCTCTTCTTTCTATTTGAAAGCGTTTTATATTAATGTGAGAATACCACATTTATCCTTAATTGAATAGAATAAGGCAGAACAGCCTCCACGCCGCCCCGCCTTATTTTATAGTTACTAGCCGTGTTTATTTAACGCTTTTACGGGCCTCGAACAATTCCTCAGCCTTTTTAATCGAGAAATCCATAACTTCGGAATACCCAAGACCATTTACCTTATCATGCATTTCTTTATTCAACTTGTCGTATTCCGCTTGATCTTTAGCAAAGACCATTTTCCAGGAAATCTGTTGAATAACCGTGCCGATTTGTTTATTCTTTTGTTCCACTGTTTTATCCATGGTTAATGGTTCTTTGCCAGTGAAGCCTTGTGGTGCTACAGCCAATAGATTGTTTTTCTCAAAATACTCCTTAGGAGTCAGAACGCCCATTTTCGCTCTCCAGTCACTATCAAGCTTGGAAGGGTTACGTTCTAGGGTTGTTGTCCACAAATTATGATCGAATGGCTCACTATTCTCTGGATTCACCATCGCCGGAACCACAAACGAGAAGTTCATTTGATTGGAGCCATAGTAGTAGTCACCCCCGCCGTATTCAGCAGGAACTTGAGTATTCTGTTGATCAGTATAAGCTTTCCAACCAAAATCAGTCACTGCAGGTTTGCCGTTTGCATCAATATCCCAAGTCAGACCTTGAGGTCCGTTAGGTACTGCTGTACCACTTCCTGCAGAAATCATTGCACCTTCCGGTGTGTACATCCAGTTAATGAATTCCATAATTCTAGCAGGTTCCTTAGCTTTTGCGCCGATTGCAATAATACCGTTACCACCGTAAACATTGAAGCCTGTGGAATACATCAATTCATCTTTGAACGGAACCAGCGCAAAACCTTTACCTTCGGCTGTTCTTTCTGGTGTATTGTAGTTAGCAGCTCCAAGCCATGGGAACCAAGAGAACAATAGACGACCATCTTTGTATTTCGCTACAACATCGTCAAATTTTTGCGTCATAGAGTCCGGATCAACCAGACCCATTTGGTTAGCTTCAAAATACAGTTTGAGTGATTTCATGTACCAGCTATCTTCGGATAAGAAGTCATAATACTTTTCTTCATCTGCCTTAACATACACAGCAGTATCAGGAATTTCGTCATAGCCCATCATGTTAGCGAACTGTTTAGCCAATGTCATTTTATAGTTGCCATCCCAATCAGACCACATCGAGAAAGCATAGGTTTTTTTGCCTTGTTCATTCTTAGGCTCGAGCTCTTGCATTTTTTTCAGCACAGGCAGATAATCTTCAATCTTTGTAATTTCTGGCGCTCCAATTTGTTGGTAAAGATCAAAGCGCAGGTCTGGACCCCAAGTCATATCTTTTCCTTCGGAGGGTCCGGAAGGGTTAGAAGCTACGCTGTTCCCCATACCAAAGACTGATGATCCACCGCCAAAAGCTACCTTTGCTTTCTCAATAGCTTTTGGAAAAGTGCTGGAAATGTCTTTTCCGTATTTGTCCAAAAGACCGTCCTGTGTCCAGTCCAAGAGCAGCTTTCCTTTGATGGCGTTTGGATAGTGGTTCTTGTCGTCACCGAAAATGATGATATCTCCAAGATCTCCGGAAGCCATCATTGCAGAGATTTTGGTATCTCCACCAGTCAGGTTTGAAGCTACAATGTCCATTTCGATGTTGAACTTATCCTTGATGATTTTTGCAAACCATCCGGTCTGTGGACCGGCATAGTTAGCGGTTGTTGAGAATACAGTCAGCTTCAGCGGCTTGGAATGATCAAGCGCTCCGTCATCCGGTGCTGCTGTCTCTTCCGCCGGGGCATTCGTGGCAGCCGACGTAGGTTTCTCTGTGCTCGTGTTTTTGCCCGAGTTAGCCGCATTATTCCCCCCGCCACATGCTGCAAGAACGAAGACCAGAATTACGGATAGCATGACAAGCGATGCTCTTCTTAATCTCATTGCTTTATACCCTCCCTTTCATCTCTTCACTTATAGTTCAACTCTGCTTATAACAGAGGAAAACCCAGTTCTAGTCCAGAGCGGCCACCCATCAGCCTTTAACCGCACCGATCATAATTCCTTTGACGAAAAAGCGTTGGAAGAACGGATACACGATCAAAATCGGCAATACAACGATCATCGTTACAGTCATCCGCACAGAGGTTGGAGTCTGCATATTCGCTGCACTAGCGGCCATATCTGGCGAATTACGAATTAAGGCTGCGAGCGAACTGGATTCGTTCAAATAACGCCATAATAAGAACTGGAGCGTAAAGTATTTCGTATCTGTCATCAGAAACGCCGTATCAATAAAGGCATTCCACTGATTCACCGCTGAGAAAATCGTAATCGTAGCCAAGATAGGTGTTGTAAGAGGAACAATGATACTCCAGAACACCCGGAAGTAACCTGCTCCATCCATTGACGCCGACTCCTCAAGTGAGGGCGGAATTGCCTCGACGAAGGTTTTGACCAAAATGATATTAAAAGGAGTAATAATGGTTGGCAAAATATAAGCCAGGTAATTATTAGTCAGATGCAAGTTATGCATGGTGATATACCATGGGATCAGCCCTGCGCTGAAATACATCGTAACTACAACACTGCGGTACCAAATACTCCGGCCCCACATTTCCTTTTTGGTGAACAAGTACCCAAGAAATGCCGAAGATCCAACGGTGAGCAAAGTACCAACAACTGTTCTATAAATAGAGACTGTAGCCGCATGACCTAAACCACTGATTCTTAGAACCTTACTATAGTTATCAAAATGGATCTGCCTTGGATAAAATTTGATATACCCTGCTGCGCTAAGATCATTCGAACTGATCGTATTAATGAACAAATAGTAGAATGGATAAATGCATGACAGGGTGAACAATCCAAAGAGTGTGTAGATAATAATTTGAAAGATTAATTCTCCAGAAGTTAGTTTTTTCTTTCTCAAATGGGATCACCCCTGCCTTAAATAATAGATTCGTCACGCACCATCTTGGATAATGTGTTTGCCGCGAACAGTAGAATTACACTAACGACCGACTTCAGCATACTGACAGCTGTGGCAAACGGAAAGTTGTTAGCGAACGCAATATTGTATACATAAAGATCCAGCACTTCTATGGAATCTTTATTCATCGCATTTTGAAAGGCAAAGTACTGCTCCATCCCGTTATTGACCAGGTTACCTATGGAGAGCAGCAGTAGGACAAAGAAGGTTGGGATAAGACCCGGAATGGTAATATGCCAGATTTTACGGAACCGGCTTGCACCATCCACCTCTACGGCTTCATACAACTCCTGATCAATGCCTGCGATTGCAGCAAGATAGAGAATGGCACCCCAGCCTAACGATTTCCACCAATACCAAATGATCATCGTGACCCAAATATTTGAGCTGGAGGCTAAAAAGTTATAACCCTCATCAACGATTCCAAGCTGCACTAAAATGTGTGTGATGACCCCGTTATCAACGGAAAACAACGAGAAGGCCAATGCATATACCAGAATCCAGCTGATAAAGTTCGGAATCGTGGTTAGCGTCTGCACCATCTTGCGATACCAGCCTGACTTAATCTCGGTCAGAAAAATCGCAAAGATCACTGGAAATATCGAGGTAATTAGTCCAAGTGAGCTCATGGCAAGTGTGTTCTTCAGCACGCGCACAACCTCTGCGGTCTGTGTTGGATTGGATACAATCGTCTTGAACCATTTCAACCCGACATATGGCGTGTCAGACAACGGTATTCCGGGAATGAAATCATAAAATGCATAAATCCATCCGCTGATCGGCAGATAATAGAAAATAAAGGTGACAACAAGAAACGGAAAAGCCATGAAGAACAACTTATGTTTGTTCTTCATCTTCCAGCGGGATCGATGAACCGGATCGACGCTGGGAAGTAATTCACCAGAAGGTACCCCCATGTCGGAATCTCCTATACCCAGATTTTGATTACGTTTTCATAGTATCAGAACCTTTACGTATGACGAGATAGATCACAGAACGGCCTCACTGGAGAACCGTCTGATGCTTGTGAACCAAATTCGCATCTATTTCGACCATTTTCTACCTAATCGCTATGGGTCTAGTGATGGAGAGCCTACATGCCTTTGGGCTTATAAAAAGCGGCAGGATGACGGAAATTTCCGTCATCCTACCGCTGAAAGAGATGGTTTCCTAAGGAGCGCTTGGGAGCTATGGGCAACTAGACTCTCCTCGTTCACTACATCAACTATGGTGCGCTTTGTCCTCTTCGTCCGCTACATCAACTATGGTGCGCTATGTCCTCTTCGTCCGTTACATCAACTATGGTGCGCTATGTCCTCTTCGTCCGTTACATCAACTATGGTGCACTATGTCCTCTTCGTCCGTTATGGTTTTTCACACTTCATAGTTTTGGCATAGGACCCAGGTGCACTTATTTCCGGGTTTCAACACATTCCCTCATGCTATCGGACTCAGGTGCAGCTATCCACACAAATATAGCCCAAATACGAGCATATGCATGCCGATAAGAGCTATACAGTCCGAAACTACGGCAAAGTAACTCAAAAATCACCAATAGCGACTCTACGGTCCGCAACACACTTCATGCAGCGAAATCAGGCACTCTTCTCTCGAGAATTCATCGCATTCCCTCATACTGTCTGACTCATTCTTGGATTCATCGCATTTGCTCATGCTGTCGGACCCATTCTTGGATCCATCACATTTGCTCACGCTATCGGACTCAGGTGCACTTATTTCCGGAATTCAACACTTTTTCTCGTGCTGTCGGACTCAGGTGCAGCTATTCACACAAATATAGTCCAACTGCGAGCAAATCCGTGGCAATAAGAGCTATACAGTCCGAAACTACGGCAAAGTAGCTCAGAAATCAGCAATAGCGACTATACGGTCCGCAACACACTTCATGCAGCAAAATCAGGCACTCTTCTCTCGAGAATTCATCGCATTTGCTAATACTGTCTGACTCATTCTTCGATTCATCGCATTTGCTCATGCTATCGGACCCAGATGCACTTATTTCCGGAATTCAGCGCTTTTCCTCGTGCTATCGGACTCAGGCGCAGCTATTCACACAAATATAGCCCAAATACGAGCATATGAATGCCAATAAGAGCTATACAGTCCGAAACTACGGCAAAGTAGCTCAAAAATCAGCAATAGCGACTATACGGTCCGCAACACTCCACCCATCATTCTTAGGCACACTTCTATCGAGAATACATCGCATTTCCTCATACTGTCGGACCCAGGTGCGCTTATTTCCGGGTTTCAACACATTTTCTCGTGCTATCGGACTCAGGTGCAGCTATCCACACAAATATAGTCCAAATATGAGCAAATTCATGCCGATAAGAGCTATACAGTCCGAAACTACGGCAAAGTAGCTCAAAAATCAGCAATAGCGACTATACAGTCCGCAACACTCCATGCATCATTCTTAGGCGCACTTCTATCTAGAATCCATCACATTTGCTCATGTTATCGGACTCATTCTTGGGTTCATCGCATTTGCTCATGCTAGAGGACTCAGTTGCACTTATTTCCGGAATTCAGCGCACTCCCTCATGCAGTCTGACTCATTCTTGAATTCATCGCATTCCCACCTGCTATCTGACTCATTCTTGAATTCATCGCATTCCCTCATGCTATAGGACTCAGATGCTCTTATTTCCAGAATTCATCGCATTTACTCAACCTTCGAACTCAGCTCCCTTACTTCGAGGGTTCATGCTCATTTGTACTCCCAACCACACATAAAAAAGCAGCCTCTCAAATGAGAAGCTGCTCCATCACTTTACAACCCTAGTTTGTTTACACCTAATTCACTGCATTCCGCATAATAAGCACTACATTCCGCTCGTCATTCGAATGCCCGCGCCTTTCGCCACAGCCTAATGCCCGGGCGTCTGATCTTTCCCCTCCGCGGAGGCATCCATTTTCTGGCGCCCCATAAAAAAGGAGGCGAGCAAAGCTAACGCAGCAGGAATAACCGCCCAAGCGAAGGTGTTCGCAATGGAAGAGGAAAGTCCCTCTGTACTTTTGCTCAAAATTTCCGGTGGAATGAGTGCTCTAGTCTCAGGCGACAGCAGGGAATGCGGATCTTTAAAATCCATAACCCCAGCAGTCCCCGCAGAAGCAGCTCCTCCTCCATTTGCTGTGAGCAACTTAGTTAGACTGCCCGAGAAATAATGGCTTTGAATAATGCCAAATGTGGTTATTCCGATGGTCATGCCAAGCGAACGAATGAAATTCAGTGTTGCGCTGGCCGAGCCGCGTTGCTGCGCAGTCAGACCATGAATAGCTGCTGTGCTTAACACAGAGAAGGAAGCGCCGATGCCCAATCCGATTAAAATCATGTACAAGGTAACCAAGAGACGTGAAGCTTCCGGAGTAAGCGTTGCTACCAGTCCTGTGCCGATCACCAAAAGTACAAACGTAGGAATCAGCAGATTGCGGTAACTGGTTTTTGCCATCAGGAATCCTCCCGTTGTGGCGGTAATTACTGAGCCGACCATCATCGGCAGCAGGACAAGTCCTGAATTGGTAGCCGAACCCCCTAATACACCTTGGATAAAGATCGGGATATATACGGAAGCCACGATAAATGCAGCACCACTAAATAGCGCGCACAGAATGCTGACGGCGTACAGTCTTTTTTTGAATAACGCAAAGGAAATGATCGGCTCTTTCGCTCTCGTCTCTACAAAAAGGAACACTGCCGCCAATATAGCAAAAGCTGCAAATAAGCCGAGGATCATCGAGGAGCCCCAAGCGTACTCTTTTCCACCCAGCTCCAACGCAAACATTAAGCAGATGACAGAGCCCAGCAGTGTGCCCGCACCCAGCCAATCAATAGGTTGTTTGGAATGCTCATGTGATTCTTTATAAAAGAATACGACCATCACAAAAGCCAACAGTCCAAGTGGTAAGTTAATATAAAATATCCACTGCCAAGCAATATGATCGGTGATATACGCGCCTAGCAATGGACCAAAAATACTCGATAATCCAAATACCGCACCAAATGCACCGCCCAGCTTGCCCCGTGTCTCCAGCGGTACGGCGTCGAACATTATGGCAAAAGCAATCGGCACTAGCGCGCCGCCTCCAATTCCCTGAATCGCCCGATAAGCAGCCAGCTGAGTAATCGTATCTGCCGTCCCGCAAAGCGCTGAACCCGCCATAAATACAATAATCCCAAAAACAAAAAACTTTTTACGCCCATACATATCAGACAGCTTGCCAAAGATAGGCATCCCCGCCATCTCAGCTACGAGATAAGCTGATGTTACCCAGACAAATTTGTCCATACCGCCTAGTTCCCCAACAATATTGCCCATTGCTGTAGCAACGATGGTGCTGTCCATGGAGGCCATCAGTATTCCCAACAGCAGACCTGCGATTACAATGCCCAGATTGGGCGCTTTGGCAGCACTCATTTATTCCACTCCCCATTGTCAAAAGATCTATAACTATGTGTTACAGCTTTACTTGATGCCTCACTATTGCATTCTTGTGAATCTCCAAAGCACTACGGTATTCCACAGTATCAATCTCACAGTCCACACCGATGATTACCCGATCTCCTCTGACAATATTTGCTTTTGTATTATTCAGCTCTATCGTATCGCCTTCAATGAGCCCAGCCTCAAAAAGCACTTTAGGATTCTGCTTCATCAAATGCAGGAATTTTCCGGTCTTGCTTTTTTTGATCGTTAAAGCACTGCCTCCAACCTCTTTCGCTCTACTTAGACCATATAAATTGATCTCCAGTTGCTCCGCACTTAGCAGTCCTGCCACATTGAGAGCGCCCGAAATACGCAGATGTTCACCTTCACAATCACCATTAACCTCCAAATTACCGTTAAGATGAATATCGTCGATTTTTACGGAGGCTGCTTTAATTTCCCCCTGACCCCGCAAGGCATCGCCTTCAAGATTACCCATAAGTGTCATCTCACCGGTTATTTTCATTTTGGTCATTAGCAGGTTTCCATCTACCCTGGCATTTCCAGTCAGGCTCAGCTTCTCACAATCTACATCCCCTGCAAAATGACCTTCCCCAGTAACCTTAATATCCCGAAAAAAGCCTCCCGCTGAGGTCGTTGTGCCCATTATTTTCAAATTACTCCGAATTGTTTCTTCAGTCACCGATCTTCTCCACCTTTCCAACCTTTGCTTCAGGATGTACTGTGATCTGATCACGATACTCTATCCGCTCAACAGTACAGCCTGGACCTACAATCACAATATTGCCCCTGATAACATCAGCCGTTGTATATTCCAAATCAATAAAATCTCCTTCAATAGTCCGAGCCCGCAGCTCCGATCTTAATTTAGGGATGATTCCACTTAACATTTTGCTCCAGACTCCACTATTCGTTTGCCGGATTACTAGACTCTCCACACCAATTTCATGCGCCTTTCCCTGCCCTTGCAGTTTGAAGTCTACATGTCCTGCACTAAGTAAACCTCCGACACTAAAGCTTCCTTCCCCCGCAAAATCCTCAAGCTCACAATCACCCTTGATATTCAGCATTCCATGAAGTGTGCAGCTTTCTCCCCGAATGCTCTCCCCGACAGTAATCATTCCGTCCACTTTTAGGGAGTTAAAACGCAAATGGCCCAGCACTTTCATCGTTCCATTGCATTCCGCTTCTTCCGCCGAGAGATCATTCTTCAAATTCATATGCCCGTTTCCTTTAAAAATTCGCGTCACGATAGGTCCCGTTACTTTGCCTACACCATCGATTCGCACGCTGTTATAAGTACCTCCTGCCCCCCCGCTGACTCCGTTTATAATCAGATCCGGCAGCTCTCGTTTGTCCATTACACTAACCCCCTATTCAACAAGCTTAAAAGCAAGCTTACCTTTCAATTGTTCTATTACATCTGCACTTAGTATTTTACTGACCAGCTTTACCCCTTCATCGAACCATAACTCCGCTGGTGCCTGAGCCAGAATAAAGGATGACACCCCCATTTTGCGGATAAAAAATAACTCCCAGCTGCCACTCTCAAGATTGGAGGCTTTATCCATTAAGGTTCGAAACAGCAGCTCTGCTTCCTCCATACTCATCTCCCCTGCACTAAGCAGGCGATCTACAGCCAATAAATAAGTGAGTTGATCGAAGCTATATCCATTCTTGACACCGAGCCTCTCTCCAAATTTCCCCAGCGTCATCGACGAAACAATGTTACGTTCTATAATTTCCGCAGCAGATATACTTACTCTGTCAAAAGAAGCCTTATCTGATAGCTTATCAGCCATTTCATCCAAAGAAAGTCCATCTTTCATATTCACAATATTATCGATACGGGACAAAATCATGTCTTTTGGAAAAAAAGTCTCCTGTCCAGTAAACGTAGATTTACGGATAAACCATTCCTCTGGAATCAACTGCTTCCGCTTCCAGCGGTACAATTGCCCATAAGATATACCGGTTAAATCCAATAGCTGCTTCTTTGAGATCAAATCCTCTTCCATGCTTATCACTCCTTGAAGCCATCGTAACATAACACTGTTACGTTGTAAAACCAATAAATTAAACTCCCCTCATACCTATCTACGCTAGTAACCATCGTGTCCTAACGTCTCCCCCAAAGATTTTAAAGCATACCTTAAGAGCAGACCTCCGTCTTGAGAAGGATTTAACGGTCATTCACTATTTTTTCCACAAAAAAAGACTGCCCCCGCCGCTATAAATAGCAGCATGGAACAGCCTTCTCTTAGAATGATTTTTACGATCTGCTAATCTTACTGAACAAAAGTATAATGTGCTGAATCATATTGCGGGCCGGATTTTTCGTAAGTGAACCAGTACTCAATACTGCTGCCAGCGCTTAATCCACTCACCGTCTGCTTCCATGTTCCTGAGTTATTAGTCATCCTGTAATTAAGCTGGGAACCCCCGTTAATCTTGTAATGCACATCTACATAAAGGGCACTGGTTACAGGTGTAATATAGATACTCGCCTCTGTAGCAGAAAGTCTCGTTACCCCTGCTGTAAAGTCAGCCGTCACATGATCACCGCCTCCGCTGCCTCCAGTGGGATTAGTAGTAACTGTTGCGGTATTACTAGCGGAGGATAAATTACCTGCTGCATCTGTAGCTTTTACTGTAAACGTATAGGCTGTGCTTGGAGTAAGTCCACTAACAGTAGCTGTAGTTCCCCCCACAGTGGACACCTGCTGTGTTCCGCGATAAACAATATAACCTGTAACGCCAACATTATCGGTAGAAGCGGACCAGCTTAAGCTAACTCCTGTATCCGTCTTACTGGTTACCGTTAGATTAGCGGGAGCGGTTGGCGCGGTTGTATCCCCAGTATTACCACCACCCGTCAAATATTGACCTGTGAATGGATTAAACCGGTGCAGGGACATTATTAACCAACCTGTGCTGGAAACACAGTTTTGCTGCGCCATCACCCAATAACTGTTGCTGGACCCTTTCAGCGAGTAGGGAATACCCCCAAGCGAAGCACCGCTTGTGCCTTGTTTTTTAATAATCTCTGTATTAATAGCGTCTGCCTTTGAGGCATTGCCTTGCAGATAATAAGCGAGCGACATGAATGCGCTTCCTTCAAACCATACGTCAGCACCCGTATTGCCAATTTGATTTCCGTTATCGTCATACGCTGGCAATACTTCATCTGTCCAGTCAAAATCATATCCGGTGAGCGTATTCCCAGCATCATTGTAAGTAAGCGTCTGCTTGTAACGCGGATTCGCAAGTGTTCCCGGGGTGCCGGAGGCATTTTCCACATAGGTTAAGCTTGCGCCGTAGTTATGTGTTCCGGATACGCCTAAAGCTAATACTCCCCAAGGATTCACGTCTAAAGGTATTTTGGGGTCGATCAGATTTGTATCGTTTTTCCAGCCCCCCTTGAAACGTTTGACTGTGTCATCCCACACATAATTATCCAGGAAGGTTTTGACTCCAGAAGCCGCACTGTTATAAGTGGCTGCCTTTGAGGAATCCACCGAAGCATAATACTGCAATACCCGGTAAATATCGATATTGTGCTCGGTTGAGCTCCAAGGCTCATCGGAATTACTCCAACCACTCCATCCCCCTGCAATACTGCCATTAGCCTTTTTATACTGTAAACTCCAATCTAATGCTTTGAGTGCCATCGGACGATACCGTGAATCATTATATTGCTTCTCATAAGCCATAGCAGCCATTGCCATCCATACAACGGGTCCCACATGTTTACGGATTTCTTCTCCGAAGCCGTTGTTATACCAATAAGAATTCAGCCAGAAGCCTGATGGATCTTGAATGTCCCGCATTTTGTTCAAAACCTGCTCTGCCCGCGTCCGTTCACCCTTTACAATAAAGGCGATAGCTGCAACCGCTTGATCATATGTGTATACAATCTGTTTGGGGTTGTTTGGTCCCCAGAAATCTTCAAAGCTATCTACCAGTCCCTCAAAAGCATACCCCGCTGTTGCATCCTGCTGGGCCTTCAGCCAGATTAAAGCACGATTTGAAGCGTCACTTGCACCATCTGCATTCGCTTTTCCACCAAAGGGTAGAGCTACCCCAAGCACCAGCAAACTTGTCATTAAGATCGAAAACAGCTTCCTCATCTTCATAACTTTCCTCCTCTTAATCATGATGAACTAGGCAATAAGAGTTCTTTGAAGCATAAAAACTAAAGCGTTTTCAAACAGCAACAACAGGGACTTTTGAATATTTTACCATGGTAATTGTCCTCATTTTCAGGCTTAGAAAACCGTTCGTCAACGATTTTATGTAAATTTTTAACTAAATGAGGCGAAACAACCAAAATTGCCATTTGAGAAATCATACGAAAGACCAGCATCATTTTTATGAATTCATATTTATGAAGACAAAATAAAAAGAGCAGACAGCTCCTTTATAAGGATTCTATCTGCTCTTTACTATTTATCTCTATACTATTCTGCTTTATCTTCGCCAGCAGTTTCAGCTACAGCGGGTTCAGCAGTATCTTCTTCTGTTGGCTCTTGCGCTGCTGGAGGTGAAATACGGACAATCAATGTGTCCTCAGGCGTCAATACTTCCCAGCCTTCATGCTTCGGCAAATCAGATACCAGCAATTGATCACCAATATCTAGTCCACTGATATCCACTTCAAAGGATGCAGCTATTTTATCTGGAAGTGTGCGAATATCCAGCTCATGCAATTCAATTTGTTGCACGCCGCCGCTCTTCACACCTACTGGTTCACCTGTAAAGTGGAACGCTACTTTTGTATCCAATTTGGCCTTCATATCAATCTGCTGAAAATCAATGTGCAGCAGTTGTTTGGAAATTGGCTGACGTTGGATTTCTTGAATAACCACGTTCTTTTTGCCCGAGTCTGGCAATTCCAAAGTAAGAACAGCCCGTGGGTTGCTGGCTAAAATACCTGAAATTGTCTTAGCATCCGCTGTAAAGGACTGGCTATCTGAACCTGCACCGTACACGACTACCGGTACAAAGCCTTTTCTGCGCTGTGAAGAAGTCGAGCCGGATCTTTCTGTCAAACGTACTGTTGTATTCACGATGATTCCTCCTAAGTAGGGATTTTATACTAGACCGATTAGATATGTACGCCAACCTAACCACTCTCTAATTACCCCATTGACCTGGCTTTGAAACCTCTCACGACTTTTGAGCCCAGGCAAAAATAAGGTCAAATTGTATTATTATACAATTCAACATTAATTATTCATGTCTTAGGAGTAAATCATTGCTATATTTGTGACAACTATTAAACTAAATGACAAGCTACAAAATGGTTACTGCCAACATCACGAAATACCGGGATTTCAGATCTGCAAACCTCTTGCGCAAAGGGACAACGGGTATGGAATTTACAACCAGAAGGCGGGTTTACCGGACTAGGAATATCTCCCTTAAGTACAATTCTTTCCCTTTTCAGCTTTGGAATAGGAATCGGAACAGCCGACAGCAGCGCTTTGGTATACGGGTGGAGCGGATTCTTAAACAGTTCATCTCTTGAAGCCGTCTCCATCATAGAGCCCAGGTACATGACACCGATTCTTGAACACAAATGCTCCACAACACTCAAGTCATGGGAGATAAACAAATACGTTAACCCTCGACTCTGCTGGAGCTTACTGAATAAATTAATAATCTGTGCTTGGATGGAAACATCCAGTGCTGAAACTGGTTCGTCTGCAATGATCAGCTCAGGATTCAAAACAAGCGCACGGGCGATCCCAATCCGCTGCCGCTGCCCCCCGGAGAATTCATGCGGAAAGCGATCAATATGATAAGAAGATAACCCGCAAGCCGCTAGCGCTTCAAGCACCAGATCTCGCACCTCGGACCTTGAGCATAAACCATGATCCAGTAAAGCTTCACCAATGGCATCACCTATACGAACCCGTGGGTTAAGTGAGCTATAAGGATCTTGAAAGATCAACTGCATTTGGGGTCTAATATTGCGTAATTCAGCGGGCGACAGGGAGTGAATGTCTATCCCTTTGAACTTGATCTCACCTGCCGTTTTATCCGTTAGCCGTAAAATCGTCCGTCCGACTGTACTTTTGCCGCTCCCAGATTCCCCTACAAGCCCAAACGTTTCCCCAGGTTGAAGTGTGATGCTAATATCGTCAACAGCCTTTACATGCCCAACGGTTCGGTTAAGCAGCCCCTTAGTAACAGGAAAATATTTCTTTAAATGATTGACCTCAAGCAGTGCTTCAGGCATGAACAACCGCCTCCTCATACAACCAGCAAGCTACCTTTTGTCTGCTGGCCACCTCTTTAAGCTGGGGCTGCTGGCTGACACATACAGGCATGCAATGCTCACAGCGGTCATGAAAATAACAAGAGGGCACCAGCTCAAGCGGATTTGGCACTTGACCTGGTATGGAATACAGCTCATCCTGTCGCTGATTGATTACCGGCTTCGATTTGAGCAGCCCTTTTGTATAGGGATGTTTGGGGTTGTTGAACAATTCAACAACTTCACCCTCCTCCACAATCTTTCCGGAATACATAACAATCACATAATCGGCCATCTCTGCCACTACGCCAAGATCATGGGTGATTAGTAGAATGGACATGCCCGAGCTATCTTTAATTTCACGCAGCATATCCAGAATTTGCGCTTGAATCGTTACATCCAGCGCCGTAGTCGGTTCATCAGCAATCAATAGCTTTGGACTGCAGGCAATGGCAATAGCAATCATAATCCGCTGCAGCATACCTCCACTTAATTCATGCGGGTAACTATCAGCAATTTGCTCTGGTCGTGATATGCCTACCTGCTTAATCAGTTCAATCGCCCGGATGCGCGCCTGTTTCTTGTTCATCTTCAAATGTACAATCAGCGGCTCCATGATTTGCTCACCGATCTTGATTACAGGATTAAGGGAGGACATGGGCTCCTGAAAGATCATCGCGATCTCATTCCCGCGGATGGTCCGCAGTGTGTTTTTGTCCATTTTCAACAAATCTTCACCCTGAAAATCAATTTTCCCTTGGGCTACCTTGCCCCCGGGTTCCTCAACAAGCCCCATGATGGACATCGCGGTCACGCTTTTGCCGCAGCCTGATTCTCCAACGATACATACCGTCTCTCCCTCGCGAACACGGAAGCTTACATCATCAACGGCTTTCACTTTTCCTTCTTCCGTGAAGAAGTATGTACTTAGACCGTCTATATTCATTAAATCACTCATCTGAGGGTCACCTACCTCTTCTGTTTAGGATCAAGCACGTCCCGGAGTCCGTCTCCAAAGATATTGATCGCGATCACTGTCGCAAAAATCGATAACCCTGGTGGAATCCACAGCCACGGCCGATCCTGAAAGTCGATCATATTATTCGCAGCATCAATCATATTGCCCCAGGTTGGAGTTGGCGGCATAACACCTAGCCCAAAAAAGCTGAGAACCGATTCACTCAATATAGCGCCACCGATGTTAAGGGTAGCCATAACGATCAGCAACGGAACGATATTCGGCAGCAAATGATTAAACAATTTACGCCGGTCACGGAGGCCTAATACTACCGCCGCCTGCATAAACTCACGTTCACGCAGACTAAGCATTTGCCCCCGTACCATACGTGCCATACCCGGCCAGCTAACAATACTAAGCATCAGCATAACGATATACATCCGATAATCCGTTGGAATCTTCCACTCCGATAATAACGCACCAAAAATAAAGAGCAGTGGCAGACTCGGGACCGTCAATAAAAGATCCGCAATCCGCATAATGATTTGATCGGCAATACCGCGGTAATACCCAGCAATAGCCCCCAAAAGAGCACCGATAAACACCGAAAGAACCATTGACGCTAGTCCCACGGTCAGTGAAATGCGCCCCGCCTGCATTACCCGGGTCAGAATATCTCTGCCCAATGCATCAGTGCCCAGCCAATGCTTCATATTGGGTGCCTTGTTCATCATAACCATATTAATTTTGTTATCCGTATAGGGTGAGAACAGCGGACCAATAAAACAAAGCGCAAACATAAAGATCACCACCACAAATCCGGATACCGCCAGCTTGTTCTTCAGCAACCTCCGCATGGATTGCCGGAATAAAGAGGATTTTCCTTTGGTGGTCTGCGGCTTCGCAATCCCAGCTACATTACTTTGAACTGCCACGTCAGCTTCCTCCTCTCTATAGCCGAACTCTAGGATCGGCAATCCGGTACAAAACATCCGAAAGCAACGTTCCTATGACGGTAAGTATGGCAATAAACATCGTAAAGCCCATCAGTAAAGGATAATCCCTTAGTCCGAAGGACTGCATATACAGTTGGCCAATCCCAGGCCAATTGAATATTTTCTCAATAATAAGTGATCCGCCAAATAGTGCCGGAAGCTCAAAACCAACCAGTGTAATTGCGGGCAGCAAGGCATTACGTAAGGCGTGTGTAAAGAGCACCTTGCGTTCTTTCAGGCCTTTGGCGCGTGCCGTACGGATATAATCCTGTTTTAAGACATCGATCATATTGCTGCGAAAATAACGGGTGAGCGAACCTAATCCCAGAAGGGTCATAACCACAACCGGAAGGGTCATGTGCGTTACTATCTCCTTAAAGTAAGCCAAACCCGTAGCATTACTACCCGTGGTGATTATTCCACCTGGAGGCAGCCACTTGAGATCGACGGCCAGGATTTTGATCAGGAATAAGCCTATAAAAAATGACGGCAGCGACATGGCTGCGAATATAGCGATCATCACGAGTGTATCGAACCATGAATACTGCTTATAGGCAGAGATGACGCCAATAATGACCGCAATCACCCACGTCAGAAACGTAGATACGGCAGCCAGCAGAAAGGAATTCCAAATATAATCATTAAAAAGCTGCAGCACAGGCTTTTGTTGGGCTAAGGAATACCCGAAATCACCATGCAGCGCATTCTTCATCCAGATCCCATACCGTTCAAGCACAGGCTTGTTTAAGCCGTAGATTTCACGCAGCTCAGCTTTGCGTTCAGCGGTCAATTTAATATTTCCGGTTATGAAGTCACCGGGAGTTGAAGCATACAGACAGAAGATCAATAATGATGCCGCAAATAAGATGATGACCATGTACAACAGTCTTTTCGATAAATAAGCGCTCATGACAGACTCCTTATGATTCGTCCCCTGCCCTTGAATCCAGTCAGGGCAGGGGACACTGGTTTATTTATTTCAGGCTCCAAGTTGGCAGACTGCCAGCAAGACCGATGAACGGGCTGACCGAGAGATTCTCAATACGTCCGTTATAGGCGTATACTGTCTTTTTATAACTTGTAAAAATAATAGGCAGTTCATCATTGAAAAGCTGATACAGCTCTTTATATACCACTTTGCGCGCCTCAATATCAGTAGTGGCCAAGGCTTTGTTGTACAGCTCCAGGAATTTCGGATTGTCATAATCCGTGATTTCTCCATCGAAGAATTGCATGAACCCGTCAGACGGATCAGTCAACATGCTTGTGGAGAAGGATACGAGATCGTAGTCCCCACCTTCTACTTTCGATACCAGTGAGTTAAAGTCTGCGAAAACCTCAGGCTGGAATTCGATACCCAGCGCTTCAAAATTCTCTTTAGCTACAGCGATGAAAATATCTGTGTTTTTACTCTTCGAACCGAGGTAATGGATGGACAGCGGTTTGCCATCTTTTTCACGGATACCCCCCGCGCCTACCGTCCAGCCAGCTTCATCGAGTAATTGTTTTGCTTTTTCCGGATCATATTTGTAAGGATTAATACCTTCCTCCGTGTAAGACCAAGAGATAGGGGATGCCGGGATGTTGGCAATAGAACCTGCACCTTGTGCTGCATCCACATAAATACTCTGACGATCCAAACCGTACACAATAGCTTGACGTACAAGCTTATCCTTGAGCTGCTCATGCTTCAGGTTAACTTGCAAGTAACCATAGGTACTTGGAGTGTAAGGAATAATATTCACAAAACCGAGTGCTTTCAGCTTCTCGATATTCTCGTCTGTCGCACTAAAGGAAGCGTAGTCCACTTCACCAGTTTCTACGAACTGCCATACGTCGCCTTCCGTAGTTTTGTAGATGAAATGCTCCGTCTTTGGTTTACCTTTGAAATAATTCTCATTCGCTACAAAACGCACTTCTTGACCTGGAATAAATTTTTCCAGCTTGTAAGGTCCATCGCCAAGTGGCTTCTCATGCAGCTTTTTAATGTATTCAAGATTTCCAATTTTATAGTCCTTGCCATAGTAAGCTTTCGACAGTACATTCGAGCCGAGCTGTACCAGCGCCGTTGCGTTTGGTTGCTCAAGGGTTGCTGAGATCGTCTGTGGATCAATTACTTTAATGCCCTCAACTGTAGGGGATGTACCTTCCTTATAGGCTTTGCCGCCTTTAACATTTAGCGATGGAAGCTGGGAGCTACCATCATACGATTTGTCGTATTGGATCGTCCATGTAAATGCCACATCATCCGCTGTTAACGGTGAACCGTCGCTGAATTTCAAATCTTTTCTCAAGTGGAACGTGTATGTAAGCTGATCATCCGAAACATCCCAGCTCTCCGCAAGTTCCGGCGTTGGAACGCCTTTGTCATCAACAGTTACGAGAGATGCGTATAGCAGTGAAGAGACATTGCCATCATAACCACTTTGTTGAAAATAAGGAGTGAACGCTCCGCTTGGGTCCGTAAGTCCGACGATAATGGTATCTGTACGTTTTTGGGCCACCGCTGGAAGTTTGGATAAATCCGTGGCAGTAAAAGGTTCGCTTAGAGCACCCGCAGGAACAATCTCTGGTGCAGTGGTTGCTTCCACATTGGTTGAATTGGAGCCTGCAGCCGCATTGTTTGCGGATGAGGATTCGTTATTACTGTTGTTAGCGCAAGCAGAAAGTAACAGTGACCCCGTAAGCAGTAATGAAGTGATTACAATCGCATTTTTTCTCATGTACCTATCTCCCTTTTCTCTCTGAATAGAATAATAACTATAATTCCTACCCGTTAAGTATGAATAACATCTGATGTTCATTATAGAAAGGTTTTCTAGTTCTGTAAAGAGAGAACTTCAAAAAAATTCTCCATAAACAGAATTAGGCGATAATTAAAATAAATAAAAAAAGCCAAAACTCTCTCTGCATAAGAGAAGTCCTGGCTTTCAGGCGGTTATATTTTTTAAAAATCATTATTTCAAATACTCGAATAGCTGCTCATTCATCCGATGAATGCCTTCAAGACGCAGACTGTATCCGGTGACATTCTCCCCTTCAATATAGGCATGAAGTAAACCTGCACAACGAAGATTAAAAATATGATCATGCACAATCCCCTTCGAGATCCCCGCATGCTTAACAATTTCGGTAAACGTCTTACGGCCACCACTAAGGGCTTGGAGGATTTTTAGCCGGCTTTTTTCACTCAGACTACGGATCGCTCTGTACATAAAAGGGGAGATTTCCTCATTCTCCATCGATATCCACGCCGCATAATGGCAGATCGTTAATTCACCGTAGCAATAGATAATATTAGCAGGCTGAAAATGATACTGTGGAATCAGTACGAGCTTCTTAAGCCCATCCGTAGGCATGAAGTAAAATCCGTTGGTCGTCTTGTTCACGAAATCCGCAGTGTCCAGTCCATTAAGCTCCATGTTCTTGGAATCCGCATGCTGCTGTAGTTTGCTCAAAATCGCAGGATTGCATTGGCTAAAGTACTGGCGGTTCCACTCGGAGAGTAAAAATACTACGCGGTTACGGTAATCCTCCATATGGCTTGGAAATACCTTTACATATTTTGATAAGGTCTCATATAACTCGCCAACCGATAACCCTTCAATCCAGTTCAACACACTGTCTACATCATCTTTAAATGGACAACAGTAAATGAGCAGATTCAACATTTTCCACTCATTGTTTAGTTCGGTTTCTTTCAAACGGGATAACAGCTCTTCACTGAGCGTGCTTTCAATTTCATTAGCCCACGCTACCCCTAAATCAATCTTCTTATAGGATTTTTTGCAGAGATAAGTATGTAAGCTGTTCAACAATTCATAAATCGATCCAAATTCAACCTCAACCTTGTATTCCACAATGATTCCTCCTGCTAGCGGTTCTTTTCAGTAGTGAGATATTCTCTTAATCTTATTGTATTATCCTGAGAATACGCAAGCTACTCTATAAACGGGAGTGCATAAAAATTCATTAGCTGCTATTTCAGCACCGAATTCTCTGCATTGCACGCTGGTTTAGCTGTCATTTCCGCGAGCGTGGACGCTATCGGACTCTGTAGAGCTTGTGCGAATAGCGTCTGCCGTAGGCTTCAGCGCGAGATCAAGACTCTGCGCTATCGGACACAGTTGACCTTGTGCTAATAGCGTCTGCTCGATCCTTAAGCTCCAGCGCGAGATCAAGACTCTGCACTATCGGACTCAGTTGACCTTGTGCTAATAGCGTCTGCTGGGTCCGTAAACATCAGTGGGAAATTAGGACTCTGGTCCATAAGCATCAGCGGGGGATTAGGATCCTACGCTATCGGACACAGTTGACCTTATTCGCAGTATTATCCCATTTTCAGCATGCTATCGGACTCCATAGGCGCTATTGACACTATAAATGCCTATTTCGTGCCTATTCCAAAGGAATAGCTGCACTGGGGTCCGAAACTTTACTCAAAAGGCTAAATATGTGCGAATAGCGTCTGCTGGGTCCGTAAACATCAGTGGGGAAATCAGGAATCTGGTCCATAAGCATCAGTGAGGAATTAGGATTCTGGTCCGTAAGCTTCTGCTGCGGATCCTACGCTATCGGACTCAGTTGACCTTATTCGCAGTATTATCCTGTTTTTTGCGTGCGATCGGACTCCATAGGCGCTATGGGCATTAAAAATGCCTATTTCGCGCCTATTCCAAAGGAATAGCTGCACTGGGATCCGAAACTTTACTCAAAAGGCTAAATATGTGCAAATAGCGTCTGCTGGGTCCGAGAGGTTCTACGAAGGTTTAGGATGTTGTTCCATCGGTCAGTTGACCTTGTGCAAATAACGTCTATTGGGACCGTAAGCTTCTGCGACCGATTGGGATCCTACGATATTGGACACCTATCGGACACAGTTGACCTTATTCGCAGTATTATCCTCTTTTTTACGTGCGATCGGACTCCATGGGCGCTATTGACACTATAAATGCCTATTTCGTGCCTATTCCAAAGGAATAGCTGCACTGGGGTCCGAAACTTTGCTCAAAAGGCTAAATATGTGCGAATAGCGTCTGCTGGGTCCCTAAGCATCAGTGGGGAATTAAGACTCTGGACCGTAAGCTTCTGCGACCGATTGGGATCCTACGATATTGGACACCTATCGGACACAGTTGACCTTATTCGCAGTATTATCCCATTTTCAGCATGTTATCGGACTCCATAGGCGCTATGGGCATTAAAAATGCCTATTTCGCGCCTATTCCAAAGGAATAGCTGCACTGGGGTCCGAAACTTTGCTCAAATGACTAAAAATGTGCAAATAGCGTCAATTGGGTCCGTTAGATTCCGCAGAGATTAGGACAAGCGAGAGTTAGGGGTTCGGGGTTCCATGGATCCAGCGTTCTGAGGTTCCGAGTTCCAAGGGTTCCGGGGTTCCGGGGTTCCGGGGTTCCGGGGTTCCGGGGTTCCGGGGTTCCGGGGTTCCGGGGTTCCGGGGTTCCGGGGTTCCGGGGTTCCGGGGTTCCGGGGTTCCGGGGTTCCGGGGTTCCGGGGTTCCGGGGTTCCGGGGTTCCGGGGTTCCGGGGTTCCGGGGTTCCGGGGTTCCGGGGTTCCGGGGTTCCGGGGTTCCGGGGTTCCGGGGTTCCGGGGTTCCGGGGTTCCGGGGTTCCGGGGTTCCGGGGTTCCGGGGTTCCGGGGTTCCGGGGTTCCGGGGTTCCGGGGTTCCGGGGTTCCGGGGTTCCGGGGTTCCGGGGTTCCGGGGTTCCGGGGTTCCGGGGTTCCGGGGTTCCGGGGTTCCGGGGTTCCATGGTTCCGGGGTTCCTGGGGTACCGGGGGTTCCAGCGTTCCCAGCGTTCCCATCATTCCAGACTTCCAGACTTCCAGCGTTCCCAGCTTACCAAAACAAATACTCGAGGTTAGTTAACTCTCACTTGCTCATATTCTGCTATAGCCATGTTGCCCACATGAACAAAAATGCAGTGCAGCGATCCTCGGGTAACAAGGAAAACAACAATCAGCCCGAAGAACAATCAATCTGGTTCGCTCCTCGCTTTTTGCAATTCATGGTAGTAAAATATAGGCAATAACTAATTAGGAGTGAAGCCATAAGATGCAAATTCAAAATGAAAACGGACGTTTTTTTGTTGCTAATGACGGTAAGGACCTTGCCGAAATCACATACAGTTTAGATAAAGAAGCCGGGGAATTGGTCATTGACCACACTCGTGTCTCCGAAGAACTGCGCGGTCAAGGTACTGGACAAGAGCTTGTACGTGCTGTTGTGGACAAGGCTCGGAATGAGAATTTAAAAATTGTACCCGTATGCTCCTATGCTGCGCATCAATTCGAGAAGCACCCGGAGTACAAAGACGTGCTGAGCGGGAATACTGGCGGGAGAGCTTAAACCTGCTCCCGTTTCCGCGAAGCTTTTTTAGTAACTATGCGAACTTATAATAGTTCAAATACACTTTAGGGGGAAACGGGTTTGACGACTGTCGACACTTTTAAGAATATTGAGGAATTACAACAACGCTGTGAGCAATATGAAGGAATCTCATTAAAACTGAATTGGGATATGCTCCGCCAGCCATCAAGCGCAGGTGATACGGAATGGCTCGTGACTTATGAGGACGAATTACTGGTCGGTTTCTTGGGACTCTATGGTTTTGGAAGCGATATGGAGGTCTGTGGCATGGTTCGGCCAGGCTACCGTCGACGCGGAATCTTCACCTCTCTGTGGAACCGAGCACAAACCATAATCAAGCGCAATAAAGTCTCTACTCTTCTTCTAAATGCACCCGCCGCTTCTTCATCTGGAACTGCTTTCCTGCAAACCTTGCCTCTGCAGTTCAATCACGCTGAATATCAAATGAAATGGGATGGCAATTCCATGGTGTCATCTGATGTCAGCTCAGCAACAGGGACTGTCGTCTTACGGCCAGCTCGTGAAGAAGAGGCACACATTCTGGTCGAACTGGATTGTGGAGGTTTTGATATGAAGACAGAAGATGCTGCAGAGCAGTATGAGTTGCACAAACAGGAAGGTATGCAAGAGAATATTATGATCGAGATGGACGGCAGGCCTGTTGGGAAAATGCGAGTGTGGACTGAAGATAATGAATCCTGGATCTATGGATTTACAGTCGACAAAAAGCTACGTGGGCTTGGCATTGGCCGCAGCGCCCTTCTTCAGACCATCGAACGAGAGCGCAAAAATTATAATGGTGTAAATCTGGAGGTCGCACTGGATAATCCCAATGCACTTAAGCTGTATGAGAGCTGCGGCTTTGTCATTCAGAATAAACAGGATTATTACCGATATATCGACTAATCCCCAGACCTACTCTTGAGATTTTAATAAAGCAGTCACAATAAGACCTCCTTACTTGCTGGTGTTCTAACCTGCAGATAAGGAGGTCTATTTATTATAGTAAATAATTCGCTTCGCCTCTCTCATTTCTACGATCGCTGCAGCTTAAGGAACCGTCAGCTAACACTTCCCGCTCAAGAAATACGGATAACAGACGCACATAATCCAGTGACTCCATAATCGAGATTGCCTCTCCATCAAAGCAGTATTTACGTCCATCCAGCAGCGAGAAAACTTCCACGGTCTCCGCTGGCTCACCATAAGCATGATGGCAAAAAACATTGGCCATATGCATAAATCCAGTGATGATATCCTCATTGCCATTAACCATAAATTTCTGAATGTTCACGCTTCGGCCACTTTTTGAAGAGTTCCAAGCCAGCTGCGTAATCATCGATAACTCCAATTTCAGCGCTGGAACTGGGACATGCCACTGTTCATATAACATCACTGGAATCTCCTGTAGATGATTGCTTGAAACGATACGCATAAGCTCATCAGCTACACTCGTTTTGATATCCCAATATTGCAAAAGGGAGGGAAAAGCATCTCCCCTAGGAGGCCATCGGCGTTCTAACAGAAATTGTATAGGTGTCTCTCTTCGCACTTCCGGCAACAGACTATAGAAGTCATTAAGTGTATGCCCCACAGCATATTGAACCTGCTGACGCCAGCGTGGGAGCCCCGTCGCTGGAGCTCCGCTAGCTAAATTCTCAGTCCCGCCCAGCATAATATGCTCCATGCGATAATCGTGCAGCCGTTTATACGGAGGGCTATGTACATCCCTTGGTTTGTTAAACCAACTTCCCACTGGCCCACCCATCTTAGGTTACCGCCATACAGGCTTCGATGAATTGACGTCCGAATTGACGGCAGGCTTCTTTTTCGGCAGCATTAGGGCCATACTCAATCTTTAGGCTATCTTGCAAAATGACTGCTCCACGCTCCTTTAGCTTCTCCTCGATAACATCCACTGCCCCACAATAAATGGCGTAGCCTGTATCTCCACTACCAAAAACTGCTGACTTCATAGCAGTCAAATCAAGTTCATCCATCTCCTCATAGAAATCAAGAGATTCATCCGGCAACTCTCCGTCTCCCCAAGTGTATGCCCCTAGCAGAACGCCTTCATATGATTTTATCTCAATCGCATTACATTCAGTGACCGACTTCAAAACAGCCTCACCGCCTGCTTGGCGTATTCCTTCTACAATCAATTCAGCCATTTCCTCAGTGTTGCCAGTTAAACTAGCATATGCCACAAGCACTTTAGCCATAAACTCCTGTTCCTCCCCTACTAACACCTTAAATTTAAATCATATACGCTTCACCTCATTCTATTTGATAATGATTATCATTGTCAATAAATAAAGTTAAAAAAACGCAAACTCCCCGTTATTACACACGGTTGAGGTTTGCGCTCCGTCTCATTTTTCTTAAAAAGAAGCTTAATAAGCACCTTCCAGCAAGGTTATGTGATTCCCATCAGGATCACGAAAATTCATTTCTTTACCGCCATATTCCATCGTAACAGGTGGCTGACAATCCAGTCCCTTAGCTTTCAACTGCTCGTATGTCTCATCCAGATTATCACAGCCGAATACTAAATTAACAAAACCTGTCGTAAGATTTTCCCACTTTGCAGCATCCCAAATAATAATTCCCGGCTGTTTCTTGTCAAAACCAAGCTTTGCCCCGTCGAAATTACCGTAACCTTCGAAAGGCATAGGAATTCCTAGTACCTCCGTATAAAATTTAGCTGACACCGCAGTATCTTTAGTGTAAATGTTAGTCCCTTCAAAAGACGAAATCATAACTTGTCCCCTCTCATTCTCATAATATGTCTCATTTCTTACTTGGGTTTAGTCTAACAAGGTTGACACGCTTTGTATTGCAAAATTACGACATTCTTCGGTCTGCATAGACCAAGGCTTCAAGTGGGGTTCTTCCTGCATATTTTTTGAAATTATTGATAAAATGGGACTGGTGACTGTAACCATACGCGAAAATAAGATCCTGCATATTCTTCGTCTGCCCAGGTAAATGACACATCTCCCGCCATACATTCTGAAACCGCACGAGATCTGCTGTTTTTTTGGGCGATACACCTATATATTCTTGAAAAAGCCGTTCAAGTTGTCGTCTGCTTAAATTAGAACTGGTCTCCAAATCCTCTGCGGTCACAATCCCTTTTTGTTTAACCATAGTATAGACTGCGTTCATCATCCGATCGTTAGTCCGCCCTCTACGCTCAAGACGACGAAGCAGATAGGCTTCAGCGGCTGCAATCCTTTCGTCCATCGAGTTTACTTTCTCCAATAGATGACCAAGCTCTTTTTTAAAAGTGCCAAAATATTGTTCTACATCGACATGTACGTTCAAGACATTCCGCAGATGATCATCTGCAAAAAAATGAACCGCCCAGAAATGAAACCGGATACCAAAGGTTGAACTCCCCCCTGGCTTTCTGTCTGAAGAGACTTCAAATGGAGTGTCATTAATGCCGGAGAAAAAAGTGTTTGTATTGCCTGATTCTCTATCCAAATCCCAAATAATATCCATACAGGTGTCCGGAATTATTGTCTCCGTCTCAGGTTGTTGTATAGACTCCACATCTACAGAACCCCAAAAACAGCGAATAAACGGCTGCAAGGCATGGCTGGGCAGAAACTCACTAGTGTGGTTGGGTTTTGCAGTTATAGGGAAATACAGCGGTGAGAGATTAAACATAGCTTTAGTTCTCCGATCGTAAATAGGGTAAGAACTCTACTATCTGATCATACACAATCAAGTCATGAAGCACCAGTTGAAAAGCCGCATAAGTATGGGAATATTATACACCTCATTAGCATTGGACAAAATAATTGGTGAAGCTGGCTGAGGCGTAATTTGTTTGTAGCAATCAGGTGAAATGTTGTACAATAAAGGCTAAATGAATTTTTTTGAAGGATGGATTAAATCATGTATATAGCGAGCGATTGGAAAGACTATGAAGTAATTGATACAGGCGGTGGAGAGAAGCTCGAACGCTGGGGCGATATTATCTTGCGTCGTCCTGATCCACAGATTATTTGGCCTCTAAATAATGAGACCGCTAAATGGCGTGATGTGCACGGACATTATCACCGTTCCTCCGCTGGTGGCGGACAATGGGAAATGAAAAAAACCATTCCGGACGATTGGAAGATTAGCTATGGTAAATTAAAATTCCACTTACGTCCTACAAACTTCAAGCATACAGGACTATTCCCGGAACAAGCAGCCAACTGGAGCTGGATGATGGACAAGATTGCAGCGGCTAACCGTCCAATCTCAGTGCTGAATCTTTTTGCTTACACAGGTGGAGCTACTGTGGCAGCGGCGAGTGCCGGTGCGTCTGTCGTTCACGTGGATGCAGCCAAAGGTATGGTGCAGTGGGCGAAAGAAAACGTTCAGCTGTCTGGTCTTGGAGAACGTCCAGTCCGCTTTATCACGGATGATGTATTCAAGTTCGTACAACGTGAACAACGCCGCGGCAGTAAATATGACGCGATTATTATGGACCCTCCTTCTTACGGAAGAGGACCTGGTGGAGAAATGTGGAAGCTTGAATCAAGCTTGTACCCTTTCCTTGAGAGCTGTATGGAGATTATGAGCGACAACCCATTGTTCATGCTCATTAATTCCTACACCACTGGAATTTCTCCAACTGTACTGCGCAACATGTTGTCCATGACCATGGGCAAACGTTATGGCGGAAAACTTACCTCCGGCGAAATTGGTCTTCCGATCACCTCCTCCGGCATGAACCTGCCATGTGGTATCCTGGGTCGCTGGGAGGCGTAAGCCATGACACACCATAGTTCCGGCAACAATGAGGCTGTAAGCGGCGGATCGCAACGCTTTGAAGTGTTGTACGAAGACAACCATCTTCTGGGGATTGTAAAACCCGTGAATATTCCTGTTCAGGAGGATGCAACAGGAGATCCTGACCTGCTGAACCTGCTGAAAGAAGATGTGAAGGAACGTTTCAACAAACCCGGCAACGTCTATATCGGTCTGGTCCACCGTTTGGATCGACCGGTTGGGGGAGCAATGATTTTTGCCAAGACTTCCAAAGCGGCTTCAAGACTATCCGAGAGTGTCCGTACTCACGGCTTTCATAAGGTGTATTTAACAGTCGTGCATGGTAAACCGCCAGCCACTCGTGGCCGTCTTACAGATACGCTGCTTAAAGACGCAAAGAGTAACACCGTCACCGTGGTTCGAAAAGGAACTCCCGGCGGCAAGGAAGCAATTCTGGATTACACAGTGCTTGACAGTGCAGAAGGATACAGCCTGCTTAAGATTGATTTACTTACAGGGCGTTCCCACCAAATTCGGGTGCAGCTGAGTTCGATCGGCTGTCCATTATACGGTGATCAGAAGTACGGCGCTTCAGTGAACAGACCGGGGCAACAAATTGCGTTATGGTCAGCACTTGTAGGATTCCCTCATCCTGTTACTAAAGAAGAAGTGGAACTCATCTCTCTGCCCCCACAAACCCATCCTTGGGATCTGTGGCCGCGTGAAACACTACAAGAAGGGCTGTCCTGAAGCAGCCCTTTTTAGGCAATGAAACAAACCCTGTTATTTAAAACAAGGCAGTGATTCTCCGGTTAGTGGAGAATCACTGCCTTGTTTTTGGTTCTGCGTCTGCTACTTGATCAGAGACTATGGGAAGAGGGTCCACGCTGGAGTGTTCTTCCTAGCTCCGCACGAATGCTTAGTCCGATTATTCCAGCCGGGCATGGAATATCCCTTCGAGATTAAACATCATTTTGAGAGATTAAACATCCTTTCCACCTTCCAGCCTGAACTTAGCTAACGGTCCACCGCTCTGTTTAGCGATGGATCAGCAGTGGTACAGTAGTGGTACAGTAGTGGTACAGTAGTGGTACAGTAGTGGTACAGTAGTGGATCCTAGTTGGAATCTGAAATGAAAGTAAGATAACTGCACTCTATACACTTATTCCGAATAAAAAAACAGTAGGTCGGATTTTAAGTGTACTCTTTACAACTAAAAATCAGGGAAACTGTAAAAAGAGAAGTAAATCAAAAAAATAGTTGTATAAAATACAGTTATATTACATCAATCGAGTAAATAGCAAACAATAGCTGTACAAAATACAACTAAATACATCTAGATGCCTCTAATTGCTCTAAAACACTCTAAAAGCTTCTACATACTCTAAATGCACTAGTGATACAGCCAAGCTATTTGCTTCAAGGTGTAGAACCCTCCGGTGTAGTTGTAACAACCATTTTGCCCATTAAGTAGAGCAGTAACTGTTGGTTATGAGAGGAGATCGGATCAAGCGCTTCCGCAAAAAAATCACTGCGGATCTTTAGACCCCGTGCAGTTTCTTCCATTCCAGTCTCCGTTATACTCACCCATACAATCCGCCGGTCCGAAGCATCTCTTTCCCGCACAATAAGCTCATGCTTCTCCATCCGATCAAGTAACATCGTAACCGCTGCAGGACTGGTCGCCAAATGTGGAGCCAGATCAGAAGGCTTCATGGCGTCGCGTTCCTGAAGCAGTTCAAGTACAGTAAGTTGGGCATCCGTCAGCGTTGGAGCAAGATTACTGTCCATATGTAATTTATAATCTTTTAAAATCTTATGCCAAATTTTACTGAATTCAGAAGCATGCACACTTATTCCTTCCTTTCCTCGCGGTTCTATCCGGTATATCTACATTTTCGCGAAACAACTTCCATTTCCTGCAAACGAAGAAAAAATAAATCTGCCGGACCTTCAGTATAAAAAAATAAAAAACGACGCTTAGTCAACCCTCCAAAAGAGCGGACTAAACGCCGTTATAAAATCACTTGTTAATCGCTAGTTTTAATGAACTGATGGGAAAAGATTTATGATCTCATCCTTTTTCTCCACAGCTACAATCTGTTTGCCTGTAGAACGACGCTCGCCCAGCGGCGCTGATTCAGAGGAGAACGTATGGTGGGCATTCTCACGGGTAACAGCGTTCAGTTCCAACGGCTCCTTGCAATAGAAAGCCCCTGCTAACCTGCTGCCATTTGGACGTATTCGTTTGCCTTCCTTGAATTCGAAGGTTGGCATTCCTTTGCCACCACGGCTTTGTGATGGATAATCCACAAGTAATGAACGTTTCGCATAACCAATATCAGAAATAGCAAGGATTTCGCCTTCATCTTCGCTGACCCAGAAGCAGGAAATCACCTCGTCGCCCTCCCGCAGCTGAATTCCTCTTACACCGGATGCAACGCGACCCATAGGGTTAACCTCATTCTCATGGAATCGGATACTCATTCCCTCACGGGTGACCAGCACAATGTCCTTGTCATTCGTACTAGAAGCCACTGTAATGATCTCATCACCCTCGGCTACCTTACAGGCCGCTACAGCTCCAGAACGGCTTGTAGAGTATTCCTTGAGCTCTGTACGCTTCACCTGACCCCGGCGGGTGACAAACACAAGGCTCTGCTGCGGATCATCTAGATTATTAACCGGAATCACACTAACGATTCCATCTCCTTTAGACAATCCAATAACATTCACAATCGCTGTACCAGGCTCTTTCCATTTAAACTCCGGAATCTGGTGCACAGGAAGCAAGAAGTATTGCCCCTTGCGGGTAAATACCAGCAGACTGTCACGGGTATTTACATCCAGCAGACTGACGATATGATCGCCTTCTTTGACGCCTGAGGTATGACGCTCCCCACCAGAACGGGTGAAGGAAAGCATACTAGTCCGCTTAATATAACCATCTGCTGAAAGAGCAACGAGCACATCCTCCGCATTGACCAGCGCTTCAAGGCTAACCTTGAGCTCCTCGACTTCGCCTTGGATCAGAGAACGGCGATCAATGCCGTATTTGTCGCGAATCTCCAGCAGTTCCTTACGAATTACAGCAACTAGCTTTTTGTCGCTTTCCAAAATGCCGCGCAGATGTGTAATCTTTGCCATCATTTCATCTAACTCTTTCTGGAGTGAAGTGATCTCCAGATTGGTCAGACGATACAATTGCAAAGTAAGAATCGAATCGGCTTGGCGTTCACTGAAGCCGAACATCCATACGAGATTGTTCTGAGCATCCTGACGATTTTTCGACGCTTTGATCGCAGCGATAACCTCATCCAGAATGTTTAGTGCTTTAACTAAGCCCTCTAAGACATGAGCACGGTCTTCAGCGCGTTCCAGATCGAACTGGGTGCGATGAGTCACAACTTCACGCTGATGCGCGATATAAGCTTCCAGGATGGCTTTTAGACCAAGCTGCTGAGGTGCTTTGTTAACAATAGCAACCATATTGAAGTTATAGGTGATTTGAAGATCGGTTTTTTTGAGCAGATACGCCAACACGCCTTGAGCATCAGCCTCTTTTTTGAGTTCGACTACAATCCGCAGTCCCTCACGGCCGCTCTCATCACGAACCTCGGCAATGCCATCGATCTTTTTCTCCAGCCGAATATTCTCCATGGAAGTAACCAACCGTGATTTTACAATCTGGAATGGAACTTCCGTGATCACGATTTGCTGCTTGCCGCCCCGCATATTCTCAATCTCTGTTTTGGAGCGCAGGTAAATACGGCCTTTACCTGTGCGGTAAGCATCCATGATGCCGTCTCCGCCCATGATTGTGCCGCCTGTAGGGAAATCCGGACCTTTCATGAAGGTCATAATTTCTTCCAGCTCAATATTTGGTTTCTGCATCACTGCGATACAAGCGTCAATTACTTCACGCAGATTATGTGGCGGAATTTCAGTGGCAAAACCAGCAGAAATCCCACTCGTGCCATTTACGAGCAGATTCGGATACCGGGAGGGAACCACAACAGGCTCTTTGGCGGTATTGTCAAAGTTATCTTTAAACAAGACCGTCCGCTTCTCGATATCACGCATCATCTCCATTGCAATGGGAGACAGCCGTGCCTCTGTATAACGCATTGCCGCTGCTGGGTCATCGTCCATAGAGCCCCAGTTGCCGTGACCGTCAACTAGCACATGCCCCATCTTCCAAGGCTGTGCCATACGTACCATACCATCGTAAATAGAGGAGTCACCATGTGGATGGTAATTACCCATTACATCTCCGACAGTTTTGGCTGACTTGCGGTATGGCTTGTCAGGGGTGTTGCCGGAGTCGTACATCGCATAAAGAATCCGGCGCTGCACGGGTTTAAGTCCATCACGGACATCGGGGATTGCCCGGTCCTGAATAATATATTTGGAATACCGACCAAAGCGGTCACCGACGACCTCTTCCAGAAATGCCGGCAAAAATTGTTCTGATAAACTACTCACTTTGCTCACCTTCTGTTCCTCAAACTGCCCGTTTTAAAATAGTGTGGTGATTCTCAGGTACTTCAGAGCTTTTTGGAATTCCGGGCATTATCGCTCCTACAGTTCCAAAATCCCCCTAGGTCCCATAAATCACCAAGCTCTTAGAAAATCGGGATTATCGTCACTTGCAGCACTGACATTACTCTACAATTTCGGTGAAATCGACATTTTCAACAATCCAGCGTTTACGTGGATCGACTTTGTCACCCATAAGTGTTGAAACACGGCGCTCCGCCTTAGCAGCATCCTCAATCTGTACCTGAAGCAGCGTACGCGACTCTGGATTCATCGTGGTCTCCCACAGCTGATCGGGGTTCATCTCGCCCAATCCTTTATAACGCTGAAGCTCGAAGTTTTTGCCGAATTCCTTTAAGTAATTTTGCAGCTCTTCATCACTCCATGCATACCTTACGGTCTCCAGCTTACCCGTTTTGCGGGTCAACTTATAAAGTGGAGGCTGAGCGATAAAGACCTTGCCTGCATCTAATAAAGGCTTCATATAACGATAGAAAAATGTCAGCAGCAGCACCTGAATATGCGCTCCATCGGTATCGGCATCGGTCATAATGATAATTTTAGAATAATTGCTGTCTTCGACGGTGAAATCCGGACCAATTCCAGCACCTATTGTAGAAATAATTGCTTTATACTCGTCGTTCTTCAGGATGTCCAGCAGCTTAGCTTTCTCCGGATTCATCGGTTTACCTTTTAGCGGCAATATCGCTTGAATCTTAGAGTCACGGCCTTGCTTAGCTGAACCACCGGCGGAATCACCTTCCACGATAAACAGCTCCGTACGTGTAACGTCCTTTGATTGTGCAGGAGACAGCTTACCGCCAAGATTCGAGCTTTCGCTGCGTTTCTTGCCTGTGCGGATCTCATCGCGGGCTTTACGTGCCGCTTCCCGCGCTTTCGACGCTTGAATCGATTTCTTCAGCAGGCTCTGCGCAACTTGTGGATTTTCTTCCAAGAAACGCGCCATATTTTCAGAAACGATATAATCTACTGCACTACGGGCGGAAGCACTGCCAAGCTGATCCTTCGTCTGTCCAACAAATTCAACCTCGGACATTTTTACACTGATAACAGCCATCATGCCTTCCCGCAGATCATTACCTTCCAGGTTTTTATCTTTTTCTTTAAGCAATTGCGTGCGGCGGGCATATTCATTTAATACACGAGTGTACGCAGTTTTAAAGCCGGTCTCATGTGTGCCTCCGCTGCGAGTTGGAATGGAGTTTACGAAGGAAGCCAAGGTTTCTGTGTAGCCTCCGTTGTATTGCAGAGCTACTTCTACCTCGATATCATCCTTTTCTGCACTGAAATGAATAACATCATGGAGAACATCCTTACCTTCGTTGAGGAACTGCACAAATTGACTGGCTCCACCTTCATAAAAGAACTCATCCTGACGGTTGCTCCGCTCATCTTGCAGTGTAATACGCAGACCGGAATTCAGAAAAGCAATCTCCTGAACCCGCTCTGCCAGCGTGTCATAATTCAGAGCAATTCCATTTGGGAAGACACGAATATCTGGCTTGAAAGTAATTTTCGAACCCGTTTTATTGGTGTTACCCAGAACTTCAAGACCAGTTACAGGTTCGCCAACATGCTCCTTGCCCTTCTTGTCCACCCAGTACTCAAACCGCTGCCGATGGATTTTGCCCTCACGATAAATCTCTACTTCGAGCCATTCAGACAAAGCGTTTGTGACAGAAGCCCCTACGCCATGCAAACCGCCTGATTTTTTATAACCCGATCCACCGAACTTACCGCCCGCATGCAAAATTGTAAATACAACTTGCGGGGTAGGTACCCCTGTCTTATGCATTCCAGTTGGGATCCCCCGTCCATTATCGCTAACGGTTACCGAGCCATCCTTGCGAAGCAGTATGTCAATCTTTGTACAATACTTGGCTAAATGCTCATCTACGGCATTATCTACGATTTCCCATACTAAATGATGTAGTCCTGAAGAACTCGTACTGCCGATATACATGCCAGGTCGTTTGCGTACTGCAACCAGACCTTCGAGCACTTGAATGTCGTCAGCATCGTATCCAGTACGGCCATTCTCGCCGTTATTAGAAACTTCAGCAAACATATCGATCTGTTCGAGCATTCATGCTCCTCCTTCTTTTCTCTATACTAAGAAGAAACGGCTTGGCCGTCCTTTTTGTTAAGAACGGTATCCGTTACTGCCAAAAACCTAAGGATAGAATATAACGTGAAATTATACTCTCCTATATTTCTAGGAAATGCAAACAAACGTTTTGGTCACTTTGTTCATTCTAATTCAAAATATCCCTTTTCGTAAAGACGGCGAATGAAATGATCACCGAAGCGGCCCCCCATACAGCCAGCACAGCCATGGAAAATGACAAGGACATCCCTTCAATGGGGGCGGGAGTACCAGACAAATAGCTGGTCAGTCCAAGATTTACCATAAATAAATATTTCGCTGTTGTCCAGGCAGAGGCCATATTGGTCAGTATACTACCTGCAATCAGCGCTGCCATCATAACTACTATACTCGCCGCAGTACTGCGAACAAGCACCGAGATCATGAACGCGAGCAGTGCAACCACTACGCTGACGAACCAAATCAAACCACCTTGCATAAGCATATATTTCCACTGGGGTACTGCATGTACAGTAGACATATCTAGCGAATCACCACTGATTTTAAAGCCTGTAAAAACAGGAATGTTAAAACCCTTAAAACCAAAGGCGAGACCAGAGATAAAGTAACTGATTGCAAATGTGGAAAGTACAATAAGCGAAACAAACATTAGCAGTGCTGTCATTTTGCTAAAAAGCACCTTCCAACGCTTGACCGGCCTAGTCAACAGCATTTTGATAGTTCCAGTTGTCCTTTCGGCCGAGACCAAATCTGAGGCCACCGCCATAATGAGCAACGGAATAAATAATGTAACCGAATTATCCATAAATTCACGGGTAAAGGTAACCCCGCTAGGTTCATTCGGATTAACGTCATGGTGAAGATAATACTGAAGCTGTTGTACAAATATTCGCCGATAAGTCTTCCATTCCTCTGGAATCCGGTCACTGCCCAGTGAATTTTGATTATCGATAATCTGCTGCTGGATCTCAAGCCGCCAATCGGAATTAAATTTCTCCCGACTCCGTTCGGCTGAACGCATCTGTGCATAGGTGAACATAGGCACCAGTACAATCAGAATCAGCAGTATAACATAAAACCGTTTCTTTTTTATAATCTTCAAGCACTCATTACGGATTAGCGGAAGCAAGTTACTCAACATTCTCACCCTCCGTTAGTTTCAAGAATAGCTGTTCCAGTGTCGGATTAATTTTATGCACAGCCCTCACCTCGATTTCAGCAGTAACCATTACGGCCACAATCTCGGGGATCAGATCCTGATCCATGATCGTTATTAAAGAATTGGGGCCCATCCCGGCAATAATTGAGTCATCCAATGTGACGTCTTCCAGTTTTTGAATTTGAATATCTGAACGATCAGCCAGCATTTCCCGGGCCTCAGCAAAAGGCTCCAGCTCCCAAAGTACATACGGCGAATTACGAGCGATCAGCTCATCTACCGCACCTACTGCCAATACACGCCCTTTACTAATAATCGCTACACGGTCGCAAAGAAGCTGAATTTCACTAAGCAGATGGCTCGATACGAACACCGCCAGCCCTTCATCCGCCAGCTTGCGAATGAATTCTCGCAGCTCTTTAATGCCTTTAGGGTCAAGTCCATTCGTCGGCTCGTCCAAAATAAGCAGCCGTGGACGTCCCAACAGCGCCTGCGCAATGCCTAATCGTTGTCTCATCCCAAGCGAGTATGTACTTACCTTATCATGTATCCGCTGATCTAATCGAACAATATCTACCACTTCGCTAATACGTTCATTGTCTACGCCAGGCTGCATCCGGGCAAAATGCTGCAAATTCTCCCACCCGGTCAAATAGGTATATACCTCAGGATTCTCAACGATAGAGCCTACATATTGCAATGCTTTTTCCGGATTTCGGTTCACATTGTACCCACATACTGTAATCTTGCCCTCAGTAGGTCGAATCAAATCCACAAGCATGCGGATCGTGGTCGTCTTCCCAGCGCCATTAGGCCCGAGAAAGCCGAAGATTTCCCCTTCTCTCACATCGAAAGTGACATCATCTATAATCCATTTTCGTCCTATTTTTTTACGTACCCCGTCCACAGACAAGACGACTGTGCCGGAGTCTTCACTATTCGCTTTTGTCATATTTAATTTAGCTCCTTGTGACTGTCATTTTCTCGGTTTGTACTTGCTCAAAGGGCATTTACCTACATGATCTTACTGCAAAATTTAACACTCACCTATATACTACTGCACAGCCTGTATGAACCGTTCTCCGATTCGCTGATAGCCATCACCATTAGGATGAAAATGATCGGTGGATAGATACTTGTCCAAATGTCTGTTAAACAAGTCAAACGTAGGAACCAAGGTCATGTTGCTATGCTCATTAATAATATCCATTGCCGTATTATTCCACTTCGTTACCGCTTGATTGCCTGGTGCCAGTAATTCTGGAATATCGCCAAAGGGATTATACAGCCCCATATAGTAAACTTGCGCATTCGGATTGATCTGTGAGATTTTATCGAGAATCTTCTCCAGTCTAGCTGCTGCTTCTGGCAGAGCGGCTAATAAAGACTCTGGAGTCAGCTCCTGCCCCGAGGTTGATGAAGTTGTGTTGCCCTGTTGCGCCCCATTATTCTCAAGAATATCCGAATCCTTAAACAGATCATTTCCTCCGACGGATAGCAAAACAACATTCGACATGCGCAAGGCATACTCCACACCATCTTCGTTCAGTTTGCTTAACAGCCCCGCAGTAGTCAACCCGTTAATCCCCATATTGCCTAAAAAGTCTACTGTGACACCTTTTGCAGATAAACCAGTAACCGTACGCTTAACAAACCCTTCTCCGGTGTTATCACCGGTCCCCTTGGTAAGCGAATCCCCGAGCGCAACAATTTTGAGGAGCTTGACAGTCTCCGTCACCGGTGCGGCTGTTTGCTGAGGCAAGCTGCTCTCGGTAACCTCTCCGACCGGATAGATAATATCTTTAACCGCATAAACTAAACCAACCATCAAAACTATAGTTGTTACTATGGAAATCAAGCTGACGCTGCGCCATGTCCATTTCGAATCCTTCAAAGCTATCCCTCCGTATGCCGTTCTATTATGTATTGTTCCACAATTTACAAAGATCTTAACTATGTTACATAAACATAATTCTTCCATACAAGTTTTGCAAATGTCTAGCAAAGAAAAAAATCCCGCTGCTACAGTGTTTTTGCCGAGGAACGAGTGTGGACTTTTTTGAAAATAAAAAAATACTGGCTTTTTAATTAATGCCATTATATAATATTCACCGTTGACTCTTTAGACATTACGGGTTATTAGCTTAGCTGGTAGAGCAGCCGACTCTTAATCGGCAGGTCGCAGGTTCGACCCCTGCATAACCCATAGAGCTAGACAGAAGAAGTAAGGACAAGTTCCTTACTTCTTTTTTTGTTGCATTTTTATTCTTCACCACACAAAAAAAACCGCTCCCCGACTTACATCGGAGAACGATTTCTTCCTGAAGCATCTACTCGTATTATTTACCAATAAACTCTTGAACCCAGTAATTATTATCATAACCGACACCGATATAATTGAAGTTAGCATTCAAAATATTAGCGCGGTGACCTGGACTATTCATCCATGCCTTCATTACTTCTTCTGGTGTTTTTTGTCCCATTGCGATGTTCTCACCTGCGGCTTTATAAGTGATGCCAAAGGATTTCATCATATCAAAAGGTGAACCATACGTAGGTGAAGTATGTGAGAAATAGTTATTCGAACGCATATCTGTAGCTTTTGTAGCGGCAACTTTGTGCAGGCTGTCCAATCCAGCTACAGGTGACAAACCAGCTGCTGCACGTTCTTTGTTTACCAGCGTTACGATTTGCTGAACATAGGTTCCTTTATTGCTCACAGCACCTGTTGTAGTTGTATTATCAGTTGGCTTAGTTACAGTAGTTGTGTCTGCTGGCTTTGTAACCGGTTTTGTAGTTGTAGTTGTGGTCGTGTTGTCTTTGTTTGGTACTGTTCCAGTTTGCGGCTTAGTTACCACGATTGTGCTATTCGAAAAAGGGAATCCCTCAAGATTAGCTTGTTTAAAATATTGTAATATTTGCTCATAACTTGTGCCTTTTATTGTTACTGTCGATTCATTCGATGCCGCATTTGCTTCCAATGGAAGAGAAATACTAAGTGCCATAACAGCTGCCACGCTACCACCGATGATTGCTTTTAATGTCTTGTTCTTCAATCTGCCATCTCCTTTTTTCTTGCGTGTAATATATGCTTCTGCCTAGAGTGACCATCTACAAATGTTACAAAGTTGTAATTTGTTCCTCAGTCATTGTAGCATAAATCTCTCAAATGTGCGCTTCTAATTTTTTACATATAATAGTCTTGACTGTAAGATTTCCGATTCCTAGATACATTCGCTTTCTTTCGCTGTTTTCCTGCCTAAAAATACCATTTTACCTGTTATGCGCGAAAAAAAAGCGAAAAAAAGCGAAAAAAGTCGCCCTCCCCGAAAGGACGGCAACTTCAGCAAACCTATGGATACCTGACGATTAATGAAACGATTGCCAGAACTCGCCCTCCGTAGAGATCAATCCCATGATTTCCGCATAAGGAATCCGGAAGGTTGGAAAACCTGCAGAATACGGAGCGATCTCATAAGGTGCGAAATATAGATACAACGCTTCATTATCTACAAAGAAGGGCTGATCCGAGGTAATTCCTTTATACGTATCCGGAAAAACATATGAATATTGTGGATCGTTCTCGATCTGTTTGCCCACAATTTTACTGAGCTTCTCCACATATCTGCTGCCCGGCTTGAACAAGTCCCCCAGCTTATAGAACCTGCCGCTGCGCAAATTAATATGCGGATAGATTTTGGTAGGCATTCCATGTGCTGCTCCAAAAGGAAAACGATACCCGGTCAGCTCCAGCACCAGCAGGTTTTTACGGAAGAAAGAGACTGAAAAATCACCATTATAACTAAAGTCCTGGGAAACCCCTCCACTCCCAACGTCTTCAGCAAGGGATAGCTTGCGCAGCTTATCGTTAACCTCTCGCGAAACTTCCGCACTTGCAATCCCCTCAACGACCGGATAATACACCAGATAATCCCTGTTCGGTTTGTATTTCTTCTCCACTACGGAATAGGGAGGTCTCAGCGGAATGACTCCATTTTGGCGCCAAACCTGCTTTCCCTGCCGATCATAATAAGATGTGCGTTGATCTACATCTGCTCTTATCAAACGTCCGCTAAGGGTGAGTGTTCCTGCCCCTGGAATAACTGGGGGCTGGGCTGCCTTTTTTCCACTTCTATCGATAAAATAAGTATCTTTAGCATCAAATACAGACGCCAATCCCTCCTGGTAATTGTTCACGCCAAGCAGGGTGTGATTGCTCAGGACCGCTCCCGTTTCCGCATCTGCAATTACGTAACGTGATCCGCGATAAGGCTGGCTGGGGAATACAGGCGTTCCTATGGCTACTCTGCCTTCACCTAGCTGCAATACTTCATAATATTTTGCCGGGATGATCATTTTTCCTTGTTTATCAATCAGCCCGTAGGCGTTGCCATAATTTTCAGCGGTATTCACCACCGCACGTCCCTCTGAAAAAGGTAAAGCAGAGGTGAATTGCGGCTGAATAGCTACAGAACCATCCGTATTTAAATAGCCATATTTACCGTTTTCAGTCGCTTGATAGGCTAGCAAACCTTCTCCCGGACTTCCAACGAAAGGATGGTTATACGTATGCAGAATGTTCCCATCCGGATCGATGAGCGCATACTCTCCTTCTTTGATTTTAACCAAAGCCATGCCGTTCATAAAATCATTGGCATCTACATAAATCGCGGGCAGCACCTCTTTGCCTTGCGCGTCCACATATCCATATAGCGATTGGCCGCCGGTCGTATTTTGTTTTGAAAATAGTGCACGCCCCTCATGTAATGAGTTCAAATAATCATACCGGGCGGACGTCACTTCTTTGCCTTTTTCATCAATAAAAGTGTAGCCCTTGGCATCCGACACGACCGCGCGCTCTTCCGAAAAAGGCGCAATAAAAGAATAGATCGGCTTCACTCGTTCTCTTCCAGTGCTGTCAATGAGCCCGCTGCTATTTTTTCGCTGAACTACGGCAAGACCGTTCTTCTGAAAATCCTCAGCATATTCGTACCGGGGTTCAATCTGAACACGGCCCTCGTCATTAATATATCCCCAAAGTGTGCCCTCTTTGAGATTAAACGGCGCCGGATGCAGACCCGTGGTCCGCAGATCGTCCCCCACCCACTCCGGCAATAAGTATGGCACCTCAAAAGGCTTATTAGAGTAATCTACACGATATAATCCCGCTTCTGCCGGAATCGTGACGAATAACTCCTCTTCCGTGCGTATGAAATCCTCATCCTGCTGAGTAATATATTCGTTCCAGCCAATGCCATCCCATTTCCATACATCCGCCTGTATCAGACCATTGTCATTCCCTTTCCCCAGCTCATTCAACCTAATCCTTAACATCCAGTCGCTCCCCTTTAACAAAGGCATTTGCCTATAGAATATGGGAGAACGTTGGTTTATGTGCTTTTTGATCTTTGGGGTTAGGGGGAGGCGTATTCCAGGATACTTTTGCCTCTCTTTCCACTTCCGTTGCACGATTTGGCGTATTCTAGGGCATTAATGACTCTCTTTCCTCCTCCGTCGCTCGTTTTGGTGTATTCTAGGGCATTTTTGCCTCTCTTTCCTCCTCCGTCGCTCGTTTCGGCGTATTCTAGGGCATTAATGCCTTTCTTTCCACTTCCGTTGCTCGTTTCGGCGTATTCTAGGGCATTAATGACTCTCTTTCCTCCACTGTAGCTCGTTTTGGCATTTTCTAGGGCATTAATGACTCTCTTTCTTTCACGTTAGCTCGTTTTAGCTAATTGTGCGGGATTTATACCGTTCTTTCGCCCCACGTAGCTTGTTACAGCCAATTCTACGGGATTTATACCGTTCATTCGGCCCACGTAGCTTGTTACAGCTAATTGTGCGGGATTTATACCGTTCTTTCGCCTCACGTAGCTCGTTTCAGCCAATTCTGCGGGATTTATACCGTTCATTCGGCCCACGTGGCTCATTTCAGCCAATTCT